>NZ_JBSJYE010000007.1:0-61476 GCF_053667915.1 Priestia sp. JNUCC 25 | reverse complement strand
AAATACTCCTTTTTTGTGGAATTTATAGGGCACATAATTAAAAAGACCTTATTAGTACCAATAAGATCTTTTACCTTTATTGCTTATTACGCTCTGCAAAATATAGATAAACAATACCAATGATTAAAGATATGATACTTAAAATATTTAACGTTGTGCCTATTTCATGCAATTGATCTTTAAAAGTTCCTGAACTCCAAGATGCTTCACTAGAAGAATAAATTGCTGCACTAATAAACTTTGTACATATAAATAAGGCTGCCAAGAAGATGAATAAGCAACCTGCGGCCCTTTTATTCAAATAAACACTCCTAATAAGTTACTTTATTATTATATTTTACCACAATTTTGCTTTTTAAAGTTAACATAAAACGGCTTATCGGTACTTATTAAATAAACGAATTAAGATATGTTTCTTTGTCACATATTAAAGCTTCAAGGTTAAGAGATTTAATTGTATCCTCGATATTTGTGTCTTTAGCTAGAAGCAATGTTATGAACGAATCATAAATTCCCATAAACGCAAAATCCATATTTTCATCTGTAATAATTGACTCATTAGGAGATAAGTTAGCTATTTCTAAAGATGACATATCGTTGACTTTAAATGAACCATTTGTGTCATGAATAGGTTCAGAAAAATATAAAGTATTTGCCCCTTTCGAACAGAGGATCTTTAATAAACTATTTAATATAAACAACGATGTACGATCTTCTTCAGGGTAATAAAAATCAGGATTAGCCTTAAGATAGGAAGCTAACTTTTTATATTCATCGCTCGACGTATTAGTCAGAGTTTGCAACGCTACTGATAATTCCTTGTAGGATCTTAAATTACTTTTGGACATTACTTCTTTCCATGATATTGGTTCCCCAAGGTTAAACATTTCTTCGTCACTAGGATATATATGCTGATAAGGATTTTCCCTTTTTGATTTCTCCCAACCAGAGGGCATTTGAATAAAAGGATGTAATAGAATAGCAGCAGACTTAAAGCCATTAGGTAATTGAGATAAGATAGGTAAATCCCAGTCTAACCTTATATAATCCAACAATATATAAACATCTCCTTTTAATGTACTTAGTTACGTATATTTTATATGTATAGAACACTTACTTCTAGTTACCATAATGTACCTTATCGGTAGTAGCACAAATAACTCTGTTCAAATAAATCGAAACAGAGCTACAATGAGTATTAAAATTTCTTAATTAATTACAGCATTTTATATATTTCAATAAGATTCTTATCTGGATCCCGAAAATGTGCAATACGTGATCTCCATTCTTTACGATCGTGTGGTTCAGTAACAAATTCAATCCCATTTTCTCTCAAATAATCATAGGTCTTATCAACGTCTTCGACTTCAAATTGAAGCAAAAAATTTGATGGGGATTCTCCATCTGAAGACTTGTTTTCCTTTCCAATTACTTCTGTCATGGCCTTCTGAGATAAAAGCTCAATTTTCGTTTCCCCATTATTGAAAAGTGCATACTCCATTTCTTCTTCATACCAACTTATTGGAATTCCTAATAAATCTTTATAAAATGCCGTACTCCTTTTAAAATCATTAACTAATAGTCTAATTTGTAGCAGCTTCAATTCAATCTCCTCCTCATGGTATAATTCTCTCTATTTATCAAAAAGACCTTCGTGTTTTTTCATTCGTGTACCCTACACATTTTTAGTTAACCTAATAGACATTATAGATAATTGTCCTTTCTTAATTGTGATTTTTCAATTTTTCTAGCTTTTCTATGTCTCCATCAACTATTACATCAATGTGGGAAGAAATAATATCAATAGTTAAATCCCACCATTTAATTTCTAATAATTTATTAATGATTTGTTCTGGGAAACGTTCTCTGATTTTTTGTGCAGGATTTCCTCCAACAATCGTGTAGGGTTCCACATCCTTTGTAATAACTGACTTGGCTGCTACAATGGCACCGTCACCTATATTAATTCCGGGCATAATGACCGTGTCCATTCCAATCCAAACATCATTTCCAATTATCGTATCCCCTTTAAACGGCAATTGATCTAGCGTTGGTGTATGTTTTTCCCACCCCTGCCCAAAGATATTGAACGGATACGTTGAGAAGCCATCCATTCTATGATTTGCTCCATTCATAATAAATGTTACGCCGGGGGAAATGGCACAAAACTTCCCTATAACAAGTCGATCACCAAAGAACTCATAATGATACAATACCTGATCTTCAAAGGATTCTCCTCTTCTTGCATCGTAATAGGAATAGTCGCCTACGATAATATTTGGCCTAGTAATTGTATTTTTAATGAATTGTACAACATCATTTTCTTTAATCGGATACTTATCTGTAGGATCTGGACCGTGTGCTTTATTCGATTTCATAAGTATTCACTGCCTCTCATGGTTTTTGGACAAAACTCAATCGACCTAACTTATTACATTCCTCTGCGAACCATAAGGCTTGATCAGATCCTACTACAATACCATGTGGTTCCGCATTCTTTGTAGGAATAGGATATTCCGTAATTTCTCCGTTCACTGTAATACGCCCTATTTGATTGCTTCCCCATTCAGTAAACCATAAAGCATTATCGGGACCTGTTACAATTGCATGTGGACGAGCATTCGGGGTAGGAATAGAATACTCATTTATAACTCCAGAAGTGGTAATTCTCCCAATATTATTGCCGTTAATTTCTACAAACCAAAGTGCATCATCCGGCCCATTTGTAATCCCTACAGGACCAGCTTGTGCTGTAGGTAACTGATACGTAGTTACTCCTCCTTCTAGCGTAATACGCCCTATTTGATTACTTTGATTTAGAGTAAACCATAGAGCATGATCAGAACCTGCCACAATAAAAGAAGGGTAGGAACCAGGCTGGGGTAGATCATACTCGATTATTTCACCTGATGGTAAAATTCGTCCTATTCTATTTCCATTCATTTCTGTAAACCAAATGTCTCCGTTATGTCCTTCAGTTATTCCAAAAGGTGCTGAATCTGGGTTAGGTAGGACATATTCCATAATCCCTTCTGTTATTGTTAGTTTTCCAATTTTATTGGCTTTATTTTCCGCAAACCAAATGTCCCCCTGAGTTGTAGAAGTGATGGATAGCACCCCTGCATCACTAGTAGGGACATTAAAATGTTTCACCTTACCTTCTACAGTCATATGCCCAATTTGATTGGTTTTGTGTTGGGTAAACCAAAGTGCGCCGTCTTTTCCTGAAGTAATCCCATAAGGCCCTGAATCTACCTGAGGCAGTTCGTATTCTTTGATTTTTACGATCAAATAAATTCCTCCCTTTCTTTATATAAAATCTTTTTAGTAATTCGTTATAAAATAATTAGATTCCTGTCAAGGAAGTCTTTTATAAGACGAGCAAAGTTAGTTAACATAATAGAGCTTTCCGGAACACATGAAAAAGAAAACCCTTTGCGTAGAAGGATTTTACCTTTGTAAGTCCAAGTAAGATAGTAATAGTGACTTATAAAGCAATTGAAGGATGCAGAAATGGAGGGAAGTAAGTTGCCTAACAGAGAGTATCCATACTATTTTATAAAGTTAGGTAAATTATATTACGTATATCATTCGTATAAGAACGTAAAAAAGAAAGAGGTATCCAGTTACGAATTTACTAATGATGAATCGTTAGCATTTCCTATTGATGAAGAGTCTGCTAAACAATTAGCAGATAAATGTGGAGGTCATATTGTAATGAAGAATGCTACGTTTAATGATTATATTAGCCAAGGAGAGAGATGGAGTCATTTTATAGATAGCAAAAAGAAGAAGATATGGAGAATCTATATCATTAATTGAATGATAAAACCCTTTAACTACTATTTATTTTGAAGAAAAATGATCCATTTGTCGTCACTTAGTGTAAATAATAAAATTTTAATAATATATAAAGTACTTTATCATTTACCTATTAAATTATAGGAATTATGAGTAAGTTATATTTTTCATGAGTAGAATCAATTACAATATTTATTTTAAAATTTTTTATGTATAAGAACGGTTTATAAAAGAACAACATCTTCGGTTTTATTTGACTAATAACAAAAAAAGAAAAAAGCAATCAAATAATTATAGTCTAATTTGATTACTTTTTTACATTAATTTACTTGTTGTTAAGTAGCGTCTCACCGCCACTGAAATGATTGATGCTTATCTCTTCAATCATTACTTGTGCAACTTTTATAGGTCTTCTTTTGAATCCTTTTTACTTTTTCTACCGGCGAAGTTTGTCCCAATTACACCAATGATAATCATAATTCCACCAATTAAGTGATAAAAATGAAACGCCTCGTTTAAGAATAAAACACCGGCAATAATGGTAATTAGCGTTGCAACGTTACTGAAAACACTCATCATCATCAAGTAAATAACTCCAATTACTGATAAAGAATCTAGAACATTTATATCTCATGTATTAAACAGTGTCCCCTCTATTGCTTTGATATACCGATCTGCTGATTTCTGAACAGCTTGTTCTGCATTTTCCATTACTACTCTATTAAATGCATTATAAATACGGTTAAACGATAAATCTTTAACTTTATCTGCCATCTCTCTTACTTTGCTTGCTGGAAGTGGAATGAAATTTGGGTAACTATACATAAAGCTTACCCACTGACGGTCGGCAGCTACTTGCATAATATCACCAGTAAATAAAATTCCTTTATTATTGTCTCCATTTTTCCAATGTAAGACAGCTCCTCCTTTAAAATGACCGCCCAGTCGGTATAGGGTTATACCATTTGTTAATTCAAGGGATTCGCCTGACCAAAATTTAATTTTATCACTTTGTCGTACTATCCACTCTTTATCATCCTCATGGATGTAGATAGGGGCATTAAATGTCTCTGCCCATTCAACTTGTGTAGAGTAATAATGTGGATGAGAAAGAGCAATTGCTTGGATTCCACCCAAATTATTAATTTTCTCGATAGTTTTCTCATCTAAATATGTAATACAGTCCCATAACATATTAAAGCCTTGATTTTGGATGAGAAAAGCTGTTTGACCAATTGCAAATTCAGGATTTGTTATAATACTATATAAATTTTCCTCTTCCTGAAGAATTTCATTTTTAAAAGAGTTACCTTGTTGCATAGCTTCTAATGTTGTCCATGATTGTCCTAAAGGATTTACGTATTGTCTCTCCTCATTACAAATCAGACAATCTACTGGAGCTTCTTGTCTTTGAGGATATTGGACACCGCATGTAGTACAAATATAATTTGGCATATGTTTACACTCCCTTTCTTTATTTTTAATTCAAATGACACCATAAATAATTGCTAATTTTTATAAAGTAGACTTTTTTATAACTGCCTTAACAAAAATGTGCGTTTTTGTTAGGGTGATTAATGATATGCTTTTAACTTAGTAAACTTGCATAGTAGCTATAACAACAATAATATTTGTAACAATATTCGGTAGAGGAGAGGATTAATATGAAGTTTGGCTACATGCGTGTGTATACATCTTTAGTTAACATAATCATCATTACAGGAACAAAAAAGCTATTAGAATTATGATTCTAATAGCTTTTTTGTTTGGAAAGTTAAATTTTATTGATGTTTAAATCGTACACCGTTTTAAATATAAAATCATGTTCGCACATCTAAATACCTCCCATCATCTTCTAAGGAAAAATCCTTTGAAAATATATGATGACTAGTTTGTATATATGTAATAAATAGTTTTTTCTCTTTTTATGTAAATGATTAATTTTTTAGATATTGAGCAAACTACTCATGATGATTAACATCATCCCATCGATAATAATTTTTGAAAAAAACTCCTGATTTAGCGCCAGGAGTTTTTTTCTGTTTTACATTGTATACGATATACAAAGGTAGTTAACATAATGACTCTTTCCGGAACACATGGGAAAAGAAACCCCTTGGCGTAGAGGGGTTTCCATGAGGGTAACGTTTCTTTATTATGCAGCTTTTTATGCATTCTTGATTTCATAAGGTTTATGGTGAAGATAAATGCTCTGATAATGCATAAAAAAGTAAAGTATTTATTCATTTTTTTTATCTAATTTAATGTATATAAAGGCAAACAACAAAAGTAATGTAATGCTAATAGGAAAAATAATATAAGAGTCTGTCGCTTTACTTACACTAGCTTTTAATGTGTAGTTATAGATGACGAATGAAATTCCAACAATAGCTATTAATATTCGATAGGTTCTTTTCTTACTAAACATGTAAAACAATCTCCTTTTACTTTAATAAGCTTCTCCATATCCAGTATGTGCCTTAAATATTAAACCTGCTTTATTTAAAAACAGACAGTCCGTAAAGGTATACTTTTATAGTTAACATAAGACATGTTATTAGAAATAAAAAGACCCTTATGCATTATAAAGGTCTTTTTATTTCCTATTTAGCTAAGCTCAAAGAATGCTGTTTATTTGCTACCTCGATGATTTGAATATTTCGCCCATCAAGTTTTCTCACAGTAAACTCAAAATCATTATACACAAGGACTTCATTTAACTTAACGTTTATTTTCTGAGATAAGATCCATCCACCTATCGTATCGACCTCATCAGTTTCAATGTTCGTTCCCATTAGTGTGTTTACGTCTCTTACTAATACTTTTCCATTAAAAACATAGTGACGTTCACCAATTTTTTGCCTGTCGAGAACTTCATCAGAATCAAATTCATCATGGATTTCTCCTACGATTTCTTCTAAAATATCTTCAACGGTTACTAAACCAGCTGTCCCTCCATATTCATCAAGTAAGATTGCTATGTGGATACGTTCCTTTTGCATTTTTCTCAATAGCTTATTGATAGGGTACGATTCAATGACTTGTATCACTGGTTTAACGTAATGGCTAATGAGTTGGTCCCGTAATGTGTCATCAAATGCAACATCGCTTAAGATTTCTTTTATATTTACCATCCCTACGATTTGATCTTTATCTCCGTCAGTTGTTACTGGGTAACGAGTATACTGCTCCAATGCAGCCATTTCTAAAAATGCACCAATCGTGTCATGTTCAGAGATTGTTATCATCTCAGTTCGTGGAATCATGATTTCTTTGGCCAGACGTTCATCAAATTCGAAAATATTGCTTACGTACTTTAACTCACTTTGATTAATAGCACCACTCTTATAGCTCTCAGCCAGCAGGAGACGAAGTTCCTCTTCTGAATGGGCCAATTCGTGCTCTGAAGCAGGTTTTAACCCAGACATTCCAACCAGTATTCGTGCAGAACCATTTAAAATCCAGATAAACGGATACATGATTTTATAAAACCAGATGATGGGCGCTGAAAATAACAATGTGACAGCTTCTGCTTTCTGTATTGAAAATGTCTTAGGTGCTAATTCACCTACCACAACATGAAGGTAGGTCATCACAATAAAGGCAATACCAAATGATAAAAGGTGCGTAATTGACTCATTTAAATCGAATCTCATAAAAACAGGACTTAGCAATCTTTCTACCGTAGGTTCACCAAGCACACCTAATCCCATCGCTGTTACTGTAATACCTAGTTGACAAGCAGATAAATATTCGTCTAAGTGCGTAATGACTTTTTTAGCAGAGACAGCACCCTTTTTACCTTCAGCTACAAGTTGATCAATCTTAGAGCTTCGTACTTTTACAATCGCAAATTCTGTGGCTACAAAGAAACCAGTCAATCCAATTAATACTGCTACCAATAACAAGTTAATTATGTCCAATTAGTTGTCTTACCTAAGTAAGACGTACACCTCCAATAGATTTAATGACAAATACATTATGTAGAAACATCTAGCTATCTACGCTTCTTTTAAAATAACTCGTTGTAAAGGAACACCACCCATGCTTATCGTCTTTTCAGATAACGTATATTTCTGATGATCAACTAATAAGGTATAAGTATCAATAACTTCACAGGTCGTTCCTTTGTTCTGAAAATGTTTTACGACAGCTTTCTTTAAATCAGTTAGGTTGTAGTATCTTTCTTCAAAATCAATGACAATTTTCTTTTTTCTAAATAACCCAAACATCTAAATCCCCTCCCCTATCTATACTTATACGATTCATATGTATAAAAGTTCCATATATTTTCATATATTTCATTTATATATTGGTAATTGAATTTAAAATAGCATATATTTTATATGGTTTTGTTATTTATTGTTAATTTTGTTATATTATTTAATGGATGTAAGAATGGAGGATAAAAAATGAGTTTGCTAATAGTAGGGATCATTATTATTTTGTCAGTCGTTGCAGACTATTTTATTTTCGATTACGACGATAAAAGATGGGGATGGCTAAAAGGATATTCTAAGCCTGTAAGAATAGGAATTATCAGTTGTTACTTAGTTATTTCATTTACTATTTACTTTGCTTTAAGCCTTAAATATATCTCTTAAGGTTTAAAGGCTTTTTTTATTTACATTACATATATTTACAGTTAGCATAAAACTGTCTATAAGAACTAAAAAGCCTAGAAACATAGTGTTTCTAGGCTTTTTAAACATTATCTATAACGTCTGGCAGAAAAGAATTGAACAACTGGAAAGATAACCAATGCCAGACATAAAGCTGCAAACAAAGAGATATTTCCAAAATCATTTTTTCTTACGAAAATAATACGATCTAAAATCCAAAGAATGAAAAGACCTATAGTTAAGATATGATAGCTTCTTTTAGCACTCATCGTAGCAATTTTCTTACCCATTTCATCTTTTTGAATTTCTCGATCAAATCCCCACGTAGCAAGTTGACATAAAGTAGTGATAACCAAAACTATTGCTATAACTCCCGTTACACCTAATCTAACTCCATCTTTAAAATCTGTTATATAAATCGTATATAATGCAAAAGCGCAGCTTAGTAAAATAATAGCAGCCCATACATAATTGTTTTTTACATTTCTCATTATAAATTCCCCCTGTTTTTGTATAAAAATAATTCGTCTACACTAACATTTAAATTTCCTGCTAACTGAAATGCTAGCTCTAAGCTCGGATCGTACTTGTTATTTTCAATCGCATTAATCGTTTGTCTCGATACACTGCAAGCATTAGCTAGCGCTTCTTGAGATAACTTTTTAGATTTCCTTATTTCTTTGATTCGATTATCCATACTTATCAACCCACCTCTAAAATGTAAAAAACATTTTACATTTATAGTATATGGTAATATTTTCATTATGTCAAACATCTTTTACAAAATATCTACTTTTTTATGTATATCGCAAACAAATTTAGTTAACATAATATGCTATAGACAGTGAGAAAGAATTTATATTGTTTATTAAAAATGTAAAAAGGGATAGACTCCTCGCTAAGAGTCTAACCCTTTTTATTATCATAAATTGTATAATAATATTTATCTTTTGTATAAGTTTACTTTACCTTTATATAAGTTTGTTGTATTATTTATTTGTAGTCAAAAAAGGAAGGTGATTACATTGAAAGAAAAAAATGGTGACTACGTTGAAAATAAAGTGTATGAGCACCGAGTTTTAAAAAGAATGTCTCAAAAAGAATTGGCAGACGCTGTAGGGGTGTCCAAACAAACCATATATGTAATGGAGAAAAATAATTATTCTCCTTCTCTCGTTTTAGCTTTTCGAATAGCTAATTTCTTCGACGTAGACGTTAACGATATTTTTAATTATGTGGGAGGACGTGACTGAAATGATAACTGATAAAATAGAAAATGCTATTTTTACCCCTTTAAAAACCTGGACAGAACAATCAAATAGTAACTGGAATATGCTGATTGGTATTGGACTTTTATCGCTTATAATTGCAATGATATTGGTATACGTACTTCAAAAGAAGATGGGTATGAGTGTGTCTGATGAAAGAACAAGTCAAATAAGCTTAAAAAGTGCCCTTGTTATGTTAATTGGAATCATCTTGTGCGACCTAATCTTCCCCAAAGAATATATGTGGCAAATTTTCTTCTTATTTAAATATTCCCTCGCATTCCTTGCTGCAGGTATATATCTTGCTGTTCGATATAAGAAGGATTTCTTAAACTAAAAAATTTTGTAGGCCATATTCAGAGGTAGTTAACATACTGGGTGTTATGGGTAGGAAAAGAGTCTAAAAATTGAAGGAAACTGGATTTTTAGACTCTTTGGACAAAAAACTATCACTTATTGCTGTTTTAATATTATCGGTATACAAATATCACAATAATCAACGTCATCTTCTTCACCGTAATATCTTTCAAACATTGGCCTAGAATCAACCAGGTAACCCTCGTTTAACAATTCAACAAAGATTAGATCCCAAGCTTTTTGAATTTCCTCCGCAGTATGCCTCACTCGATAAATCGCGTACTGACCGCCTATTAATCTATCTTCACTAACCTCATTGTTAATTCGATACCCATTAGAAATGACAATACCAGCATCATAGCGACAGTTTTCAGGAGATGTTACTTCAGGATTATCTCGTGGAATACTTAAGATTGTTGAATCTTTATTAAACAATCCTTTCTTTTTAGCCCAACTCTTTAATTTTTCCATTACTTTAACATTGTGAGGACCATATGGACCCACTTGTCTCACATACGCAATCCGGTAATTTGGTAAATGATCAACTTTAATGTTCATCTAATCTAACTCCTTCTTTATCGATATTGACTACAATGAAAAAGTTATCATGATTTAAAAAGATAATCACCTAAAATTTTAAAATATTTTAAAATTTTACCAATAAATATTGTGTCATCTATAAAACTAATTAATATATGGAAGAAAAAGAAACTACTAATTGTTTATACTTTTCTTTTTTATAGAAAATTTAAGCCAAATACCAAGTAACGTTGTCTAATAAGGTATAAAAGGAAAAAGTAGAAAGGATGAATTTCAATTATTAGGATCGTTAAAAAAGCTCAAAAAGGTAACGATAAAGCTTTTTTGAAGCTTTTTCAGACATATGAACAAGATATTTATCGAATGGCTTATGTCTATGTCAAAAATAAGGACGATGCTTTAGATGTGGTTCAAGAGGTAGCATACCGTTCTTTTAAAAACATAGATACATTAAAAAAGCCCGAATACTTTAAGACATGGTTAATCAAAATTACCATTAGGTGTGCAATCAATCATCTAAGAAAGAATAGCAAGGTCGTTCAATTACATCCAGAACATGAGGAAATTATCGGTTCAGATATTGAAGATATTCCCCTTACATTATCCCTTCATCAATTAGTGGAAGAATTAAATGAAGATGAAAAAAGTGTTGTTATTTTACGATTTTATGAAGGCTATTCTTTTAGGGAAATAGCTGAGACGTTGACTATTCCTTTAGGCACGGCCAAATCTATTTTATATCGTGCTTTAGCTAAACTTCGTAAACAAGTGAAAGGCGTTGGTATTTATGAAGAATAAACTAAAACAAGAACTTGAACAAATTGAAATTCCAAAAGAATTACATATGAGAGCCAAACTCGGTGTAGAAAAGGCTAAATCAGAGCAACCAAGAAGAACGTTTAAAAAAGCAATTGTATTTCCGGCTGCCGCAGCTTTATTCCTTATAGGTTCCGCAGGTGTAGGAGCAGCGACATTTCCAAGCTTCAACCACTTACTATCTCTTGTTAGTCCCGACATTGCCTTGTTTCTTCAACCTATTGAAACCACTAGTGAAGATAAAGGAATAAAAATGAAAGTTATAGGTGCCATGAACGATGACGAAATGGCTGTTATTTACGTTACGATGCAAGATTTAACAGGTAATCGCCTTGATAAAACGCTGGATCTTTATGATTACACATTAACTGACGGGCATATGTTTAATAGCCAAATTGTTGACTACGATAAAGATACAAATACAGCCACATTACGAATTCAAGCAAATGGAGGCACAAACTTTAATAATAAAAAAAACAAATTGCGAATAAGCTCTTTCCTTAGCCAAAAGCATAAGTATGAGGGAATCAAGATAGATACTGATCTGTCGGAGCTAAAGAATAAAAATGTAGATACAATCTCTCTTAGCACAGATAGTACATCGGGAGGAGGTGGGGAAATTACTGACCAACTCGACACGGGAGAAAGTATAGAAATCTTAAAGCCTAACGAAACCATTCTTTCTCTGCCAAAAATAAAATTTATGCATGTATCAAATATTGGATTTGTGAATGGTCAACTTCACGTTCAAACAAAGTGGTCCGACGAAGATATAGATAGCCATGGAGATTTTTATTTAGTTGATCCTTCGGGAAAGAAGATAAATGCTTCTTCTAACATCTCTTATGGAGTAGATAAATCAGGAAAAACTGTTTACGGAAATAACTATGTGGAGTATATTTTTAATGCAAATAATGAAGATTTTAGTAAGTTAAAATTGATGGGAGACCTTGTATCTAACGGTAATTTTACAAAAGGTGATTGGAGCACTACATTTAAGCTGCATTCTGTAGAAAATGAAAAGAGTCTGAGCCTTAATGAGGACTTCGGCAGTTGGAAAGCAACTAAAATGACTCTTTCATCACTAGGTGTAACGCTATACGGAAAAGGGCATTTTAAAGACACTGATAACATAAAAGTGAGTGTTAAAATGAATAATGGCAGCAGTCAATCACTCGATTCGTTACAAAACTTTAGTGATAATAAAAGCGTTAAAACTAAATTTCTATCTTCTTCTCCTTTGGATTTATCAAAAATCAAAGCAATCAATGTAAATGGTACAGTTATAAAAGTATCTAGATAAAAAAATAAAGCTAAGTTTCTTAATCCTATGAATAAGAAACTTAGCTTTTTTGTTCTTAATTATTTTAAGGGCTACCTTAATATCAATTTATTAAGATTACAGCACACACAGTCCGTAAAAGTATACGTTTACAAACTTTTCTTTCATATAAGAAATCAATCATTTTTACCGTTCGTTTAAGTTTTAAAACAAATTACGAGCGTCCTATTAAATACTTACACTTTTACGAACACTTTTGGTAGAATAAGAAGAATAAAAAAAAACAAAAGTGGTATAAAAATGAAAAATATGACATTAAGATATTAAGACATATACGTATAAGCAGCCGAAATCAAAGCCAAAGTCGTCAACAGTATCAATTGTTAAATATTATTTGTTAGAGCTTTGTCGGTTGTAATAAGGAAAAAATTTTTCAGGAAGGCAATGCCACCATAAAAAAGAGTGAAGTCCACATGTTAGTTTTAGACATCCTGTTGTTAGATACAACTCAGCATAAAAATAATCTTGAAATATTTATTGCAGATTTATCTGTGTAAATTCTTTCGTGGATTGCTTAAGAAGAGTGTGATCAGATTCGCAAGTGGCTAACGAAGAGAATTGAAGCTTGAAACGAGAAGGAATTACAGATGTGCAGGCGATGAAAAAAGTAATTGTGAAAAAGGCAAGTTTTTTTAATTAGTAACACAATATGAAGATATGCTGGATGGGAATAGATACATAATGGTTTTAATCATAACAAAAGAAAAAGCACTCCAAATATTATAATCTGTAAATATTTGGGGTGCTTTTCGGATTTGATTCTTTTATTAAAACAATTTAGGTCTATAGGCCAGCTATTGATTTATTATTAAGCTTTAGTCTATTAACGATTTTGTCAATCTCCTTTTGAATACTTTGTGGTTCTAATATCTTTGTAACATAAATGGATCTTTTGAAACTATGTTTCGCTACTTTACATAATATAATATTCTCAAAATCAAGAACTTTTCCATCATATATAAGCATAATATGCAGCAAAGAAGAATAATCTTTTGTTAGAATTATGGATTCTAATTGCTCTAAATTATACAAACTAAACTCCTTCATTCCAATTCTTCGCCCAAGCTCAATCTTAATATTTATTTTTTCAAGCTTTTCATTGTATACATTTTCCATAATCTTAGCTTGTTCTTTATATACTTCTTCTACGTCAACGACTCTTTTATAATTACTTAAAGAAAGCTTATTAAACTCTTGACTATTTAATTTTTTTCCTACAAAAGAGTTAATTAAAAAATAATATATTGCCGTTAATAGTATAAGCAAAGAATAACATTCCCCGATTTCCATTTTGTAGAAACTCATTACAAAATATATTGGGTAACAAACTATCAAAGGTATGCTACAGAGAATGGAGTATACAATTAAATTATATTTCTTAACTTCTTTAAAAAGCACCACAGGAAGATATAAGAATAGCAGAATCATTAAAATCAATAACATTTAGTCTCCCCCCCTTTCAAAATAATCACAATCGCAATTTCTTAATAATTATTTCTTTTTCTTTTTCTTGTTATAACTATTCCAGCCTTTTGCAAAACCCGTACCAAACGCAATTATATCTGGTATTGAGGCCGCAACTCCTCCTAAGGCCAGTGAAACTCCTTTTCTAGCCAGTGCTTTAATGGCTTGTCTTTTTGCACTTTTAATTAAAGCTTTGGAAGAACCAGTTTTGTAAATTTGGTGACGTCCAGGTATTAGGGATTTTTGATAATGTTTTTGAGCAAAATTAGCTAGGGTAAGACCCCCACCTACTGCCCCCATTATTTTTTCCACAAGTGAATAAGCATTTTGCCAACCTATATACCCAGCAAGCACAGATTCAATTCCCTTCTTTAAAGCATAACGAAATCTAGCGCTTTCTCCATCAGGATCAGTCATCATAATAGGATTATTATCAGCGTATACATATCCATTCTGAGAAATAGGATTACTTTTATCTCCTAGCAAAGGATCAAGAGTTAAAAATCTCCCAGTTTGAGGATTATAGTAACGATGCTGTAAATAATAAAAATTTGTTTCTGAATCATAACGATAACCAGCATATCGAAAAGGAACTTCAGATGCAAATGTACCCGATTCTTTTGTAGTGTTGCCCCAAGAGTCGTAGGTAAACGAAGCAACTACTGCTCCACTTTCATCCGTAACTGAAGTAATATCCCCACGAGCGTTCGAATGAAAAGTATATGTTTTCCCGTTCTTTGTCATTGTCAAAGGATGATTGTTTTCATCGTATACATAATAAGCTAGGACGTTATTTGAATTATCTGTTTCGGATATAACATTATTGTCCTGATCATAGGCATAATAAATAGTTGTTGAACCAATGGTTTTGCTAACTCGAAGGCCAGCTGAATTATAATTGTACTTAGCAATTGAAACATTTCCATCTTTAACTTCAATAAGACGATCTTCAGCATCATAAATATACTGCCTTTTACCATCATTTATTAAGTTTCCACTTTTATCATTTTCAATGGCTGTTCCATTAACTTTTGTAAGCTGATTCGCTGCATTATATGAATACGTATCAGTTTGAACATTTGAGCCCTTTGTTACCTTTCTCGTAAGGCGATTTCCCACTGCATCATAGGTATAGTTATAAGTATCTCCATTTGGCTGAATCTCTTTAATCAACTGGCCACTTTTGTCATATGTGAATTGAGTTGTTCCATTAGGTGTTTCTTCTGTCAACTGATTTCCTTTGTCGTCATAAGTATAGTCATACGATTCAATTGATGAACCACTTGCATTTGTTGTTAACAAATGTAAAAGTTGACCAGCTCCATCATAATCATAAAGGGTAGAAGTTCCATTTTTATTTTTTTGGCTTGCTAATCGATCCTCTTCTGTAAATGTAAAGGAAGTATCCGTATTCCCACTAGTAATACGTGTTAATTGATTGTTTTTATCTACTACACGGCTAGTTGTATTTGAAATAGTTCCTGATAAAAATATACTAGTAATCAGATTTCCATTTGTATCATAATTGTAGGTATATTTTCTACCTGTTGAATCTGTTTTTTCCTTTAATTTATCATCCGCATCATATACGTAGTTGGTCGTTACTCCAGATAAGATATCTTTTTCACTTGTAAGATTTCCATTTGCATCATACGTATATTCATAGCGTTTTACTCCATTATAAGAAGTGGCCGTCTTACGGTTTACATTATCATAAGCATTTTCAACTACACTTCCATTTGGAGATTGAGTTTTAATTAGATTTCCTAAGATATCATAATCATAAGTAATACTTTGACCTAGCGCATCTTTTAGTGATGTAATATTACTTCTCTCATCATACATAGAAGATGTCTTGTTTCCATTTGCATCAATAGTCGCTGTATGATTGCCTCCCTTATCATATTCGTAAGTAGTTGTTTTTCCATTTTCATCCGTAACTTCTGTAAGTTGATCATTTGCATCATATTTATATGCGCGAGTATCGTTTCCAATTGTTTGCCCTGTTACGTTACCGACCTCGTCATAAGATTTCCAAACTGTATTTCCAGTAGCATCAGTTTGATTTATAACATTATTACCGCCCACATCGTAACTATATTTTGTACGAATAGAACCAAGTTGGGCTTTTGCAGCGTCAAACCATGCTGTACCGGTTTGGTCTTTATACTGGTAATAGACAGTTAATGATTTAAAATCTTTTGTAGTAGCAAAGCGTAAAGAATTATGTTGCCAATCATGTGATTTACTATTATCAAAATCTCCATTTACCCACTGGGTTGTACCATCTGTGTAATTAATAGCTACGTCCATTTGATATACACCAGCAGATTTAGTTGGTGAATCAACTTTTGAGTAACCAGATACTGTAACTTCTTGCCCTGATTTACCTTTAACATTTAATTCTTGGCGAACAAATTTATCTACTCCACGTTTACCTGTCAATTTAATAGATTGGTTGCCTGAATAAGCTGTTGTTTTATCAATACCATCAGCTGACGTCAAAGTACCTGGGAAATACCAATTATCGGGTACTCCATCATTATTCGAATCAATTTCAAAATTACCATTATCAATTAAATTAAAAGCTCCATAATATTCTTCTTCAATTTGAAGTCCATCAAAATAGAAATCCCCAGCACCTTGATTGACATATGCTTTCAAGGTCATACGGGTTGTAGTAGCTGGTAGATCTCCTGGATTAATAACAAAGTGAATGCGTTCAACGTTACTTGTTCCTGAGAGTACCGGACTACTCACGGTTCCTGTCATCTTCCCCGTAGAATCTCCACCAGTAATTGTTAACTTTGCATTAGACTTTGCGTTTGTTGTTTTCATATAACCACTGACAACATATTTTTTCTGAGGGTTATATGAAACAGAATCACTTTCTACAGCTACAGCCGTTGATGGGTTGGAAATTTTTAACTGTTTTGATCCTAAATTAGCATTTTGAACAGATGCTCCATTACTATCATAAGTAAAAGTACCTGAACCTATTTTCTTCCATCCATCAGGCCAATTGTCATTATTTGAGTCCTGTTCAAAACTTCCATTAAAGAGAAGATTGTCGCCGATACTCACTGAAGTTGTATCTTCTATCAGATTTCCCTTGTTGTCATATTTAGCAGCTGAGGATTTAGTTGCTGCATCAATAGAAGCAGTATTGTTATCTTGGTCATCATATTCTTCCAATGATACATTTCCTTTTGCATCCTGATACTCAATTGGATTATTATTTTCATCATATGAATAAGTTTCTTTCTCATTAAGAGGGTTAGAAAATGTCAAAACATTCCCTTTATTATCATACGTATAATCATATGTTGCATTATTGCCATTTTTATTTGCGTTTTCATCTTTTTCTTGAATTAAATTATTTTGGTCATCATAATTATATGTTTTTGTATAATTAAATCCTCCTACATCTTCAACAGACTTAATTACATTTCCATATGCATTATGAGTATAATCGGTTTTTACACCTTTTGAATCAGTTACTGTCGTTACACTAGTAGATCCATTATAAGATAGCGTAAAATAATCATTTACCATGGATCCCTGAACTGTAACAGGCATCTCTTGCTTTACAAGTCGATTGTCTGTGTCGTAAGTCATTGCCATTTTTTTGCCTCTTTCATCTGTAAAAGAGGTCATTTGATGACTACTGTTATATCCATATGAGATAGTAAATACGTTACTACCTAATTTATCGAATTTAGAAAATTCCGTTAAGTTTCCGTTAGTGTCATAAGAGTATTTATATTTTCTGTTTGATGGATCTGAAATAGAATTTATTTTTCCATTGGTCCCATAATCAATGTCTAACTCTCTACCAGAAGAGTTTACAACTGTGATTAATCGTCCACCACTATATGTGTAAGTAGTCTTATTGCTATTTGAGTCTGTTTCAGCAATCATTTTTCCTGTTGTATCAAAGGTAATAGAAGAGTTGTCACTATCTGTAAGCATAAAGGTACCATCTGAATTTTTTTCTAACTCCAGGTAAACACCTCCGGGTGAATCATATCCACCAGACGAGTTTTTAGTAAAATAATGTTCTGTTCCATCTTCGTCCCGATATAAAATCAGATCATCTGTATTAAAGGTAAGGTTTTGATCTAAGTTTGAACTCCATCCATACCCAAAAATCCCACTTGAAGTAGAGCGACTATTATATGTTCTGTTTACTGTTAACGGTAAACCATGTCCCTCAATATTAATATCCGTTTCTTGGGTGAAAAAGTTCCCATTGTAGGTGTTTACATTTGAATTAGATGTTGTCCAGTAGCTTTCTACTCCAATTGGATCAATTGTATAAGCAACTGTTAGCTTTGGTTTTTTAGATGTATCCGCAGAATAGTCACTTGAACGGAACATTTTACGATCTGATGTTTCATCTGTATTTTTTAACATAATACCATAGTTGGCTTTTTTACCACTATACCAATCCTTTACGAGATTAGTAGTGTAAAAAGTGTAATCTCCATCTGTAGAAACGTTTTGATTGGATATTACAGCATCAGTAGTTGGTTGGTTACTCCAGTTGACACTATTAGAGTTCCAAGACTTCGTAATTGGATACACACTAACATTTGCTTGTTTCTCAAAACCACTTGTATTTGAATGTGAACTTACTGTAACTTTGGCTGATGTTATCTTAGCCCCACTTAACAAGTTTTTTAAATTAAATTTAACTAATGAACGTGTTGTTCCATAATAAACTTGTTTACCTGTAATTAGAGAAGGATCTGTATAATAATTACTATTAGGATACGTAGATGAAATAAATGTATCAGCTGTATTTCCATCTTGTACATCAACAGTTGGGTCAATAACAACAGGATATTTACGTTCTGAAGAGTTCAGCCACTTTTCATTGGCTATTACATCTACATATGTTTTACCTTTTTCTTCACGAAGTTCCATTGAAACATCATGAGAAATAGCCTCTGCAGAATCATACATGAAAGGCTTTGAGAGAATATAAAATGTTTTACCTTTTTTATTTTCAAAAACAATATTGCCTTCTTTATCTTTTTTTGCTACTAGATTCTTTAATTTAAACTCATATGTGAATTTATTTTTCTCGGTATTCTTGTTAAGGATAAGTGCTTCTTTAACAGCATTATTATCCACTTGGAAATTTAAATCTGTATCTTGAAAAACTCCAGGATAAGTCATACTGTTGTCTTTTGCTACCCCTTGAACCTTGTTAGCACCAACAATCCCAAATGAAAGTTGTTGATCCTTTAACTTAATTCTAAGAGTTCGGTTATCTTTACTCTTTTTTGAGAACTTTACTTTAAATCGATTTGATTTGTTTTCTAAAGAAAGGTCTTGATCGTCGGATTCTGATTTTCCATTAACAATTGTATTATTAATATCTTCCCATTCATTTCCCTGTTTATAATGAATTGGTTCCGTATATTCCTCATATATATATTGGTTCTTTTCATTATCTAGGTAAGTCTTTGAGTTTTCAGTCCTTAATTGAGGTAGTTCTTCTAATTCTTGTGTATTTTTAATTGGTTCTTCATTTTCTTTCTTTGTTTCTGCGTGTACATTTAAGATAGGAAGAACGGTAATAAACAAAGTGAAAACTATCGACCACACTATAGATTTAAATAGTTTTCCTTTTATACTACTTTTGATAAGCAATAATAAAACCTCCACTTAATCTAGTAAAATTTTTGTTACTTCTCCTGCTTTGATTGAAACTGGATATAATTTTGAATTTACTTCAATGTTATAAGTTCCTGGATTTAAGTTTGTTACCTCAAAATCTCCACTTCCATCGGTATATACCTGATAGGTCCTGGACCCATTAATTTCTATTAATTGATGGTCTGAATTAGGTAAACTACCATAAAGATGACCCGTAGTGGGAGAAAGCTTCCATTGTAAGTCTGGTGGAGAAGCATAGTTTGAAAATGGTGAATTTGAACTGTAGCTAGAAATTTTGCTTAATGAATTGTAAAACTCATCATTCGCAATATCATCTTTATTGGTAACAGCATAACTATAAAGACTTGTTCCACCTAATATATTTCCAGACAAAGAAGGTGATTCTGCCTTTTGAATTTGAGCCATACTATCCCCAATGGAATTTAGATAATTCCCTACTCCGGATAAAGTCATTCTTTTCCCTTGATTGTTCTTCTCCCATTCAATCCAGTTTTCATAAGAAGTTTTTTGAGTTGAGTCATATTCTCTAAAATAATTCATAGGTACTGCCAAATCGATTGATCCTTCTTCTAGCCAACTTCTCCAATCTTGTAATGCATCATTCATTGTTGAAGAACTATTCCATTCGTCCATTGTCCTCGGGCCATTTCCCCAGGCAATGGTTGCAGCAGAAACAGTGACAGAAGGTTTTATACTTTGGACAGATACGTAAACTTTTCGAACCATGTTATTAACTTGTTCCCGGCGCCATTGTTTCCATAAAGCATCATTTGGTTGAGGTAAACCTGATTTTCCATACGCTTTATTAAAACGTTGAACACTTACATCGTTATAACCCCACTCTTGCCCCATATACCTTATAAGATCCATTTGAACGCCATCTACGTCATAGTTTTTTACTACATTCGTGATGACATCTCTTGTAAAATTCACAGCTTCAGGATGTCCAGGATCTATTACGTATTCAGAGCCATTTTGATAACTTCCTGTATAGGTCTTACTTAGCCAGTTCTCTTCACTAGGTTGACTCATACCGTGTGCATTAAATATATGTTTTGGATCCTTAGGTGGTGTTGATTTATTCCATATTGGGGTCATAGCAAACCATGCATGTACTTGGATTCTAGGATGAGCTGCATGAGCCTTTTGAATTAAATCTTCCAATGGGTCATAGTTGCTTTGTAAGGTAGAATCTTCAGTCTTTGGCTCTAAAGATTTACTGTAAAAAGCATCTCCACGTCGTCTCACTTGAAGAAAAATAGTATTGATATTGCCTTTTTGCGCATCTTTTATTAGTTGGTCTACCTGATCAGATGTTTTTGCACCGTCGTGAAACATATCTACCCAAAGTGCCCGATATTCTCTTTTAGAGTCATTAGGAACAGAATATGTAATAGTCAACTTAGGTTTTAAATCTGCTGATGTGTAGTCATTTGAATAAAAGATTTTAGTTGCTTGAGTCTCATCACGAAATTGAACACTAATCCCATTATTAGCAGTACCGTTATACCAGTTTTTAACTTGATTTGTCATATAAAATTCATACCAAGACGGCTTTTGCACTGTTGCATTTGATACACTGCTTCCTACTGTAGGCTTATTGCCCCAATTAAGTGAAGAAGCATTCCAAGTTCCTGTCACTGGTCTGATATCTACCACAGCCTGAGTTGTCGTGTTGTAATACTGGTAAAGACTAAGCTTTGCTGAAGTTACAATTGCGCCTTCAGGAAGGTTAGGCAGTTTAAACTTTAGAAATGAGCGTGTAGCACCAAAATTTTCATGCTTGCCATTAACTAAATATTTACTAGAAGAATAATTATCAGATGGGTACTGGCTACTAATAAATGAATCTTCTAAATCTTGATCAGTGCTCGTCCACGTTTCAGTTTTAGTTGTTATATCTGCTTTTGCTTCTAAAGGGTTAGATACTAAAATAAAAATTAGACATAAAAAGAGATAACACAATAAAGAATTAAACGTAGAAATTCGTAGGCTCATATCGTTACCCTCTTATTTCATTTTTTGCTTAGGTAATAGTGTTGAAGGTTGCTTCCACAATTAAGAAATATCAAAGGGGATTTTTTATAATTTCTTTCGTAGCAAATCGCTGATTAAACTTTTTAAATGCAAATAATAAGATAGAATTTCTCTTTTAAATTAGACCTTGAGAAACATTCGTGATTCTTAAATTCTCAAAAATCTTCAAAATTAGATATTTCGTTTCTTATAAACCACTCCTTTTTTAGCCCACTATGCATTTCCTTATATTACATACTCCAACAAAATTCACCCATTTTGTAATGATAATGTAATATTTTTAACACTTCAACATGTTTTTGTAGTACTATGTATATGCTCAACGAAAAGAATGGATTTAAAAATGGTAATAAAATCACCATTAAATCCTATAATCATTGGGATAAGAACGTCTAAAAAAGGAAATAAAAAGGTGAGAAAAATGAGGAAAAAAATATTTTTTGGGGGAATTGTTGGATTTTTTGCATTTATTTTTCAATTTGTTTCTCCCCAAAATAGTCAGGTCGTAACTGCTGAAAGTGAGATAAGTACTCTAGAGGGTACTTCTACTCTTTCATCAGAAGATTTAAAAGTTATTTTTAATCGCCTTTATGAACAAGGAGTTCAATTAGGTGAAGAAGATGGATACAACGAAAAGCGCTATCAGAACCTTAGCGATAATCAATTTTCTAATCATACTTCTGAGGAAACAGAATGGCTCACGTTAGGTTACACAATAGGGTATGAAAACGGAAGAAGAAAGAAACAAGAAGAGGCTCTAACCTTGAATGCAAAAGAAAAGAGTTCAGGGGAACAAGAAGGATATAAACAAGGGCTAGAAGATTATAAAAATGCTACGGTTGCCTATTCTCCTCCTCAAACCCCTGCAAAGTCAAAGGAGTGGAACGAAGGATTTTCAATTGGCTATACCAAAGGTATTGATATTATGAACTTGTCCGTCAAAGCTAAAAAAGATGGACAAATACAAGGAAGAGAACAAGAAACTTTGAATATTCCAGTTCTTTATAATGCAGATGAAATTACAAGAAAAGCATATGAAGAAGGATTTCAAAATGGTCACCAAGAGCAAATGAAAAAAGAGAATAAGCAATTTGAGCAAGAAGGATATAAACAAGGATATGCTTTAAAAGATCTATCTGTTCCTACAGATTTATCCTCTGAGTTAGCAGCATCTTATGAAAAAGGATACACCGAAGGTAATAAACAACGCCATAAAGATGTAGAACAAGAAGGTTTTAACGCAGCCTTTACATATACAACTTACCATAGTCCTTCTGCGTACCGTACCAATACAAGGTTAATAGAATCTTATAAAGAAGGATTTCAATCTAATAAAGTGGCGAATCAGTTGAGAAAAGACGCATATGAAGAAGGTTGGAAATTAGGCAATACGATGAACATTCCATCTAAGCTCAAACATAATAAATCTGCTATTCAGATGTATGAAAAATATTATGTATTAGGGCAGAAAAAGCAAAAACAAACCGTTACAGAAATTCTAATGGGAATTCTGATAGTTGTTGGTGTTGTAGGTATGTATATGACATTTACACGTAGAAAAGCTAAAGAAACTCATGTTTCCCATGATGATCATGAAGGAGTAGCCTTGCATGAAAAATTATCTTGATGTACAAGAAGGAAAAAATAGTTGGAAACGTTACTTAAGCACAACTGTTCTAGCTTCTGCCTTTATAATTATGGGTTCTATCGTCGTCATATAGGTGATGAAAGCACTGAAGTCTATATGTCTAATAATTCTAGAAAATGAGGCAGAGGTAAACGTATGAATAAAACAGAAAGAATTCTTGGATCTAAAGGAATTATTCAAGAATACGAAGGATTAAGGTTTTTTTATAACGAAACTCAAAAGGAAATAGAGAAATTAAAAGCAGAACAACAACAGCTTCTGATTAAAACAATAAAAAAGTTGCAACCTGAACTGGAATGGTTACGAAAACATAATTATTATTTTATTCATCCAGCATTGGGTGATCTAAAGTCTACAAAGGGTCCAATTTTAGGCTTAACAAAAGAAAAGCAATTTGTTTATATATATGATATTCAAGAGCAAAGTCTAATAAAATGCGATACTCATGATGAATTTAAAACTTATACTATAAGTGCTTTAGATATTATTAATTCGGATCTCTTCATGGATGCAATGGAAGGTGTTTTATACACCAGGGAGTTATTAAATGAATATAACAACCGAATTAGTACAATATATTCTAATTTAAAAGCCGACCTTGACAATTATACCCGTATTTTTAATGATTTGTGACAATAAGTATTAAGTAAAATAGGGAATCTCCTATACAAAGAAGTTTTTTCACAATTAAAATCTGTTGCTGAGTTTAAAATAATATATACCAATGATGTAAAAAGGTAAGGCTAGTAATATTAGGCTTAACGAAGGAAACTCAAAAACGTAAAAAAAATAAGATATAAGAATCATCTTTTTGTATATTTTAGATAGAAACGGTACTTATAGTTGTGTTATAATATTCCTGGTATACAAAGCGAAAAATTCATTTTTTCCTTTGTGAAAAGGAACGGTATAAATATATACTGTTCCTTTTTTTGTTTTGGATGTAATTTAGCTTTTTAAAACAACGGACTGTCTTTCGTATGGTTTACTAACTAGGACTTTTAACACTGGTCGAATCCCATATTAGCGTTAAAATTAATCAACATGTTCCTAATATTGGATTTAATTCTATAAAAAACTAAATTTAGCTTTTTCGATTTAGGTTAGTACATATACTTCTAGCTTTCATTCTGGATTTATCTGCCTCTAAAATATAAACAGTACTATATAAAGTAGTACAAATATTTATATCTTATGGGATGAAGGCTGGTTTTTCATAAATATTTAGATAAAGGAGAAATTACATGCACTTTCTAAAAAAACTAACAGTAGGAACTTTTGGTATTTTCCTAGCAGGTACCTTATATACTCAGTCTCCTACATATGCTTCTGTTTCATTACAAACAACTAGTCATAAACAAGAAATAACTTCATTGCAACAGCAACTAGTCAATATGGGATATCTGCACGTACAACCAACAGGACAGTACGGTCTGTTAACTCAAGAAGCCGTTAAGAATTTCCAACGCGATACGGGTCTTATGCAAGATGGAGTTGTCGGACCGGGTACGTATACACAAATAAATAATGTAGAAAAAATGGCTCATGTAGTTTACGGAGAGGCACGAGGAGAAATCTATGAGGGACAAGTAGCTGTAGCAGCTGTCGTTCTAAATCGAGCTAAAAGTCCAGGCTTTCCACAGAGTGTATCTAATGTTATTAGTCAAAAAAATGCGTTCACAGCCGTAAATGATGGACAATACTCTTTGACACCAAACCAATCTGCGTATCGAGCAACAATAGATGCGTTTAAAGGCTGGGATCCTACTGATGGAGCAGTCTACTATTATAATCCTACAACTGCAACAAATAAGTGGATATTTACACGTAAAGCATACAAGAGAATTGGTAGTCACGTTTTTGCTTATTAGTTTTAGATAGTAAACATACAAATGCAACAACATCTTTAGGATAATTTCCACCATATGAAACCCAATCCTTCTTACATAATTAGCTACCCCTTACCTACTTCGGTAAGGGGTCTTTGTTATTTTTCGATTGGACAGGCAAGCTTACTGCAGTAGCTACATAGTATCTAAAGAATTATTACTTCGTTACCTAATCAGTAGCTAGTTCAGTATCTTTACCGCGTTAATACAAGTTTTATACACCTAGTGAAGCCCTTTGTGGAATCTGTAAGGGAGCTGAGCCGAAGAGGCGAAGGGGGCGACCGGATGCGTCGAGCTGAAATAATTAGTATTTGAAAGGCAAAAAAATTAAACGAATGAAAGAAGGTAGCACATGAGAAAAACAAAAGGATTTACCTTTCGGAAAATCTTCTCTCCACCTCACAAACTATCTCTTACGAGACCTCGTCCCTTCAAGGCTTATTCTTTTGTTCCATTTAGTCCACTAGCCATGCTTGACCCCACCATTCTTACTATAGGAGGCATTGTCTTAGGAATTGCGATCATCGAACGAATATTAGAGCGATGGGGTGTCATCGATCTTGTTGATCAGTTCGCTAAGGTCATGCGCTTTATCTTGCCAGTTACCTTCTATAGCGCCTTGATTTACTTTTTTGTGACTTTTATGTTTTGAGGAGGAATGTGGATGTTTGAAAAATTGAAATTACGTGGCCAGTTGATTAAAGCGTTTCGTACGGCAGAGATTTACCGGACGGTTAAACGAGGAGACCGTACATCCTATCTGTTTCCGAAAATTCATCAGATTGATCATCATCATACGTACACTCGGTACGCCTTTTCCTTACTGAATGGGATCGACCCTGAGCTTTTAACGAAAAAAAGGTGGGCATTACGGCAAGTATTAGGCAGCAACATCGAAATATACGGCAGTCTGAAGAATTTCAGTATCACGGTCCATCACAAAAACCTGCCTAAGATGCTTGAATACAACTATGGAGCCATCCATAATCATATAAAAAAAAATGGAGCTCCCAGTCTGCATTGGTCAAGATATCTATGGAAACCCTGTCTCATGGGACTTTGCGGAGTTAGAAACCTTATTGATTTCTGGCGAAATTAAGGCGGGAAAAAGCAGCTTAATGCGCGTGATTCTGACCACATGGGTGAAGTATACTTCTCCCGAAGACTTACGCTTAGTCTTAGTGGACCTTAAACGAGCCGATTTGGGCTTATTTCATGGGATTGACCATGTGGATGCGCTTTGCTTTGAGGCTAAGGATATGAGAAAACCTTTTGCATTGTTACGAGCTGAAATGTATCGACGAGGTGATTTACTTTTAGAGCATGGCGTGACACATATCAGCAGGCTCCCCTTTAAGCTGCCTCGCATCGTGGTAGTCATCGATGAAATGTCCATCATAAAGAGAGAAACGGATCTCGTAGAGATGATTCAACAGTTCGCAAGTCAAGGTCGTGCGCTAGGTGTGCACACGATTATTGCGATGCAGCGTCCCGATGCCGATTTGTTGAATTCAGCATTAAAAGCAAACTTACGAGTTCGGATCTCTGGAAGGCAAGCCGATGCCACGAATGCAAAGGTGGCAGGTGTACTTGGAGCAGAAGAAATCGATGCCGCAGCCAGGGGACGCATGAAAATTAAAATTGATGAGGTCAAAGAGTTTCAAGCCTATTTCTTAGATGAAGGAGCTTGTAAGGAAATACTTTCACCTTATAAAACGCTCGTGAAAGATCCTGAACCAGAACTAGAAGTGGTATCACAGTCCATCTTTGGGTTATTAGAGAAGGAGGAGCAGCGATGAGTTTCCGGTTATCTCAGCGTGATAAAGACATCATAGCGTTTATTAATCAATTTAGAGCCGTGGATCGAGACTCTTTAGTTGACCTATTCTTTAAACAGCTTAAATCGCCTATAAATGCATGCAATAGTGTGATGGTACGTTTGTATCGATTAGGACTCATTGAACGCACACAGCAGTATTCTCCTACCGTCTATTTACCTGTGGATGCCAAAATTAAAAAGAACTCTCAAAAAATATTACATTTCCTTTCGATCTTGGATGTCTATAAACAAATGTGTACGTATAGCACACCTAAACAGGTCATTGTCGAAGATAAGCCCACCGGACGAAAAGGAGGAATTGAACCGGATCTCTTTTGTATTTTTAAAGGCTCTCCCTTTTGGATTGAAATTCAGAGAAATCAGTATTCAGAACAGAAAATGCAAGCCAAGATCAATCTCTATGAGGAGTTTTTCTTTTCGGATGAATGGAAAGCATTACATTGGCAGCCAGAGGACCGATCAGCCATCTTCCCTTCCGTTATTTTGATTACACCTGTTCGCTATGCGGTGTCTTCAGAGCATATCCGCATTATACAGGTATCAAGTATTCATGAACTTATGGAGAAATATAAAAGTCATAATAAAAACCAAAGAGAAACAAAATCAAAGACGCAGTCCTTTTCTGGTGAGATTAAAATCAACCTAACTTAGATTAAGACTGTAAAATAAAGTTCTAATTTTTATAAACGAGATTAACCGGAATTATTATAATTCCGGTTCTTTAATGTGAGAAGGCAGCTGTTTAGTGGAAAAACCACAGATTTTAATTGAATATGATGGACAACCTTATTTTCAGATGGAAAATGCTATGTAAAAGACCTTAATACCAGTAAAATGATATTATATAAAGGTTTAGTAGAAGTAACGCTTTATACTGGTAGGAGGAGAAGATGAAACTTAATAATTTATATAATTTTAAAAATGCGGTTAAGCATTTTCTTGATATTGATACCCTTGAAATACCAAAAGATTTATCTGCGTATGATATCAGAGATTTAGCTTGGGTTGATCCATTTAATTTTAGGGTTAAAAAGCAAGAAGATAAGTATCGCACCTTAAAAATGCCTAATATATTAAACTTTCTAGTCGCGTATAAGCATTTTAAGGATCTATCCAACTTTGATAATGTTCAAAACTTAGATCGTGTACATAAACGCCTATCTACAAATCTTGAAACTGGGGACTTTGTATCAGGGGAATACGATAGACAACTAGAAGAAGACTTTAACAGGCTATGCGTGTATGACCAACTACTTAAATTGGATATAAAGGAGTATTACGGAAGGATATATACGCATTTAATAGATTTTGATGAACATAACGAACAGTTTTTAACAAATATGAATGCAGGAAAAACAAACGGACTAATACTGGGTAATTACTTGTCATTATATTTTGCAGAAAGAAACTTGAAGAACATCAGTAATGATATTGAAGAAGAAATTAGAAAGTCAGGAATTGAATGTGAGTTTTCCTATTTCTCTGATGACTTTTACTTTTTCTGTAATAAGAATGATACAGGTGAAGTAATAAGGATTTTTGATAAAGTCCTAGAAGAATATGAATTAGAAAGGAATGATAACAAAAAAGAGGTTTGGACATATGAATCTTTTAATAACTACAACTTAGTTGAGAGGTACTGGAAGAAGTTAATTGCCCATTCTAAAGAGAAATTTGATAAAGAAAGGGATAATAACAAGCTTTATTTTATTAATCAACTTGTTTTTAGAGTGTCAAAGTTAAATGATGATAAGCTTAAGAAAGTCTTTATAAATAATTTTTTTAAAACAAGATACTTTAGAGAGTTAAAACTTGAAAAATATCAAGTTAAGGATTATGACTATCACCAATTATGTTTTCTTCTTACTTTATCTCCTGAGACTTTGCTATATACAGTTGATAAATTTAGTAATATGGGTAGTTTTAATAACGCCAAGTTACATAAATTTTTCCATGTTAGATATAGAGAATCACTTAAAACTGCATTTAATGAAGAACAATTATATTTTTATTATGCAATAAAGACATTTGGGTTTACGGATATTTTGGTAGAAAATAAAAGTAATGTAATCGCTACGAACAATCAGATATTAATTTCATATTACCTAAAAGATAGATATTTCGAAACAGAGGAAATTGATAAATTAAAAGAACAAGTTGATGAGAAATACTGGTTTCAAAATTATCATTTAATATTGTACTCAGATGATTTGTTAGCTGATTTAGAGAACAGCATTACAAGGTATTTAATTCCTAAAAGGATAACAAAGGAAAGACAAAAAAACTCTTATATGGAATTTTACAAGAAGAATATATTATCAGAAGTTCCAATAATCAGAGATTTTTCAGATGTTCTTAATGAAATTGAAGGATACTTAGAATTGAGAATAGAAGAAATTGAAGAAGGCTTTGAATTTGAAGATGAGGAAGACTTTCAAGATTAAGTAAAGGCACAATGGTTGTGCCTTTTTAAAAATTAAAAAAGTCCTCTATTTTAACCTTAGGATCAAGTTTCTTTAGGAGTTTCATAACTTTTTTGATCGTAGAACCTGATGGCGTATAATTGGAATCGTTATAAATCTTATGAACTGTACTTCTATCTAAATTAGTTACTTTAACTGTTTCCGTTTGAGTATAGCCCTTTTCAATTAAGTATTTTCCTAATTTACTCTTTTTAGTTATCTTAGGCATATGAACACACTCCTTTTTATAAAGGATTGACACATTCAAAAAAACTATTCGTTTTTGTGGGAAAAAAAAAGCAAAAAATTTAATTTACAGCATATAATAAACTATAAAACAAACAGTATATAAATATCGCTCATGTAAGAATTAGAATAATGTCGATATTTTTGTCATAATCATATAGCATGAATACAGTTAAGACCGCCTTATACACTAATACATAATGGGCGGTCTTTGTTATGAATATACTATGCTTTTAAACATTTTATATAAAAAGAAGAAGATCCTGTTTTCAAACAGGATCTTCTTCTTTACAACGATAAAAAACATGAACCAGTTAGATGTTTACTTAACTACTAAACCAACGTGACATAAAACCTTTTTTCTTTGTGTCCTTTTCACGTTCATTACGTTCTACGAGATTTATAACACGATCAAATTTTTCAGACATAAAGTCTAGTTGGTCTTCTTTTTCTTTGTTTTGGCGTCTTAATTCTACATTCTCATCCAATGCTTTTTGTGTTAGTTTTACTAGCTCATTAAATTCCTGTTTGCTCACTGTATTCTCTTGGATATATGTCAGTTTGTTAATAACCTGTTCGAGAAAAGGTTGTAAAGGATTCTTCTTGAACCGTTGCCGCAACTTCTTCTGATACACCATGTATCAGATCCGTATCAGTTACCTTTGAGTCTTGACCATCTATTGCAAATGCAGCCGCCTTCGCTAAACCCTCATCCTCTTCTTTAATCCTCTTAAGCATCTTGTACAGAACTAATTCATCCGCAGGACTATATAGGCGCATTCTTTTCTCGCCTTTTCTGAAAACATAACCAGCTTCCTCTAATACCCTTGAGTATTTTCTTAACGTACTTTCTGGCATATCAAATATTTTCGCTACCTCTGAGGGTTTCTTATATTTACTCTTACCTATCTCAACTTCAAAGGCATTGTCCATAAAAACCACCTCTCTCTCCTTTAATATTATCTGACGCGCATCTGATACCCTTCAATAATCGATAATTTTTTAACCTTTATTTAATAGGAGTCATATCTTCTTATTTTTTACAGGTATCAGATAGTGTGTCGTTTATGTATCAGATAATTTCAACGCATTTGTATATTTAAACACATTAAAAACAGCTCTGCAATCAATCCGCACGCTATGTATCAGATCTCACCAGATGCTTCATCCACTTATAACGCACCAGATACTTTCATCTGATATATCAGATCGTGCGTTTCATAAAATTATCTGACACGCATCTGATATCCTTCAATAATCGATAATTTTTTAACCTTATTTAAAAGGAATCAATTTTTCTTATTTTTTACAGGTATCAGATAGTCTATCCTTTATGTATCGGATGATTTCAACGCATTTATTTATTTAAACACACCAAAAACAGCTCTGTAATAAATCCGCACGCTATGTATCAGATTGTATCAGATACTTCATCTATTTATAACATATCAGATAATTCCATCTGATATATCAGATCGTGCGTTTTATAAAAAAATACAATAATCTTATCCTTTAAGTTCAATTAAAGATAAACTTAATTCTATCATTCTTCCACATGAGTTTAAAAGATTAAGAGAATCTATCATTAGATTACCTTAAGTTCAACTAGTGACCATTTTTAGTTCAATGTAGGTTCAACTCAATAGAGCATTTAACATCATCTATATTTTTTGTGAATTAAAGCGACACAAAAAAAGCTAAACAAAAAATGCCCTCCTAAAATTGAAAAACTATGATATTGTAGAATGGAATTATAAACCAAAAGGAGGGATTACATGGAAGAGTTACTAAATTATATCGATGTATATGGAGACATGATAATAAAATATGTACTTGATATCCTATAAGGTTCAATATAAAAAAAGCCGATTTTTTATACGCTAAAGAAATCGGCTTTTTTTATTCCGAAAAATGTATTATCGTATATTTTCCGCGTTTTGTTGTTGGGACCCCTAACAGCACAAGTTACTCATTCTGTCAGTTTATAAATTTTTCAATATTGATAGTGTTTCTTCTGCCTTGGATGCAGCAACACATATAGACACTGCTACGTAGTCATAAACGGTAAAGAAGCAAATTATTTCTCTTACGCATATACAACTGGTACTTTATCCATCTTCACAGTTTTGGCCACAATATAACGACGATAGCCATCTTTTAAGACCTTAGAGTCTTTCTCAATCGTTAACGGCTTGTCAAGGTGTCCTGTACGCTTCACAAATTCAATGACTTCTTCTGTTTTCACAGGGTTAGGGCGTGTCTTTAAGAAGGCTTCAGGAACGATAATGTCCTCAAAACTCACGACATCCTTTGTCCCTTTGGGCTGAATAGGTTGCTGCTTCTTTTGTGGCGCAGCCTTTTGCTCTTGTACAGGTGTTTTTTTCGCTTCTGGCTGTACAGTTTTCGCTTCTTTTGCTACGGGCTCTTGTTTTTCATCCTGCTTGGTAGCTGCAACCTCTTGTTGAGCCTTAGAAACCTCTTGTTGGGCCTCTTTCTTATCTTTTGACTCACTGGCTTCTTTATGGTTTTTATTCGGGAGAACGGTAATCTGGAAGCAGATGATACCAATTTCCCCAGGGCACTCGTCAATGGGAATATCTAACGTTGGTTCCCCTTGAATTAAGATTTTTTCATGCATAATACTCTTTTTTGTCAGTCCGGTTTTATTAAAGGCTTTCTTGGCAACAAACACGGTATACGAAATAAACGTACTCTTCTTTAACCCTTTAGGCGCAGAAGGGGAACCTTTTTCTCGCATATCAAAGGCAACGTAACGGTCATATTCTCGTAATGGTCCTGTCGCAGATCCTGTTATTGTCATTTTATGTGGCATCGTGATCTCCTCCTACATAGATTTATATATTAATTATTTAGAACTATGTTCTAAATAATAATACTCTTACTAAACATCGGCTTCTAAGGGATTTCTTCACTTTTTGATTAGGAAACTGAACCTTTTAACTGGTCCTGTTGGTGCAATAAAGCTTGTTCTTCTGGTGTTAAGGCTTGTCCTAGATCTTGTTTCAGCTGCGCCATTTCGAACGAACTGTACGTAGAACTGTGCTCTTGGAGTACGTTTTCTTCTTCTGGCGTTAGTTCTTGCCCTAAATCTTGCTTTACTTGAATCATTTCAAGCTGTTGATCCAGAGAAATAGCTGTTTCTTGTGTAGACTCTTTTTGCTCCTGTTCAGCTTTTAACCAAGCAGGAACCATTTCCTTACGGATGATATGTTTAGGCGTAAATAATGCTGCTGTTTCAGCTTTAGTATGTATGTCTGACTCAGATGATGGTTCTTCAGCATTCCCTTTTAGTAGATTCGTAAATTGATTGTAAGCAATTTGATAAACAAGACGACACATCTCATCTAGTGATAGGGGAGTACCCTTATGATTCGCCTCATGGACATATTTATCTAAGCCAACAATGGTTGTATAAGCGACTTCATGAACTTGTTCTTTCACAATCTCAATCTCTGTATCTCGTTTTACTGCTTTAGCTGCATTTTGAATACGCGCATAAAAGTCTTTTAGTTGATGACCATATTTACTTGCGTACACATTATTTACTTTTTTAGGCACACCTACGATATACGCAAATGACTGAGAAGCAGATATTAAATGATTACTTAAATGATTTTTAGGTAAATCAAGGTTAATAAAGGGGGACGATGTTTTTTCGTCCTCAAAGCTTGGTGTATCAACGTTTTCAGCACGTTCTGGACTTGTCACAGGAGTTGTCACAGGACTTGTCATTTCTTCTTGCTGAAGCGTTTGGATGTCTGTTGTGTCATGGTCAAAAAAGATCTCCTCACAAATTTGATCAAAATTCGTATGGCTTTTAAGGATAAACACATAGCTATCAGGATGAGCACCTGTCGTATCTTCTTTGATATAACGGGCCACGATCATAAACGGTGTTGCCTTTAATGATTTCACAAAACGAGAAACGGTACTTTGGGATACATCAAATTTTTGCATAAGTGTTTTTGATTGGATTGCTTGAATGCCTGTAGCAACAAGGTTATAAATCACGTAATCTAACATTTCCATCCGTTTTTTAGGGAATACTTTATGTAAGGCTACTTGTTGTTGTTTAAAGTATGTACGAAGTGTTTCTAAAAACGCTTCTTTCTTTTTACGAAGGGTCGGTTTTTCTTTCCATAACCATGTGAATCGTCCGTTGAAGGTATTTACATCTTGTAAATAGCAGGTAAAGAGCTTTGTCATTTGTTCATCTTCTCCTTTAAGGAACACAAAAAAGACACTGTCTCCCTGAAGAAAGGAAAACAATGCCGTGATTTTGATGAACTAAGCCCTTGAAATAGATGTCAATTTCATATAAAATAAAACCATAAGTTTTAAATTAAACAAAACTAACTCTATTAACAAGAGACTTCGACAAGTGTTTTTCCTACCGTAACTAGGAGGAACGGTTTAAGAGTGTGATCGCACTACTTAAACAGTTGAAGTCTTTTTTCTATCCGCACGTTTTTGTTAGTTATATTATAGCGTTAAGTCGTCTCATAATTCAATAAAAATTAGCAAAATATATCAAAACAAGTATATTTAGCTACGAGTGACCCTATATTACTGTAGGAATCACCTTTATCATATATGAGTTTTTTAGAGTAGGGGAGGGGAAAAAAGTTTCCCCTCCTCAAGCATTCTAAAGTATGTTATAATTCTACATTTTTAATAACATTAAAGATTGGGTAATCAGTATACTTTCAATGATAACGGTAATTATCTATTCTGGGTAGGGTGATTTTTTGTAGTCCTTTTTCGTGAAGAGGGTGAGAAAAGATCACCCTATGCAGCATGTTGAAAATATGATAAGAGCAACTTCTACTTCATGTAGAAGCTACTTTTTTGTTGAATTGTAAGGGGAGTAATTTTCCTATATCTTTGGCAATTTGTACATGCTTATGGGTATTGTTAACGCCAAGTTGTAACTTTTTAAGTTCTTTTTTAAATTGTTTTTCAATTCAATGGAGACAGTTCCTGTAATGGTTGTTGCATTCTATTTTTTCTTTCACTCATAACTGAATCTGATACAAATGGCAGATATAGCTTCACCAAGATATCTCATTTCGTGCTCAATTATGGGTTGTCCTGAATGGATCGGTAGATATCCTCATTGAGTGAAATCATTTGGCGTTTTTAGTCATCATCTCTATATTCTCCGATTAATTTTTTTACCGTATCATTTAAGTTTCTCAGTGAAGTCGCACAACATTTTATCGCCTTAATGTGAGCTTCAATTAAGTTTTTAAGATGTTCCTTCCAACCAGATTGTTGACTGAAAATAGCTAATGTGTGAACTAGTTTTTTTGAAAACTGCTGTCATGATTGATCATGTTTCTTTATCTACTCATCAAATTTTTTTACAATAATAGCATCAGCATTTCTTATTTTAAGTTCAATATTTTATTCAAACTTCTCAAAATAGTGGTGCTCTTTTAAAAATAGAGAGAAGAGCATAAGGGGTTTTTGCCCCCACAGGCTGTGTGGGGTTAGGCAGAGCCTAACAAAACCTTGGGTACAAGGAAATGTCTACAAGAACCCCCTCAGCGCACCCTCAAATTAAAGGGCAGTCCCTTCACCGCACCTTCAGTGATTGCAACATTTGTGTCAGGAACCCCTTCACCGACCCTTCATAGTTGATAAATGTACCCTCAAGGGTCACCTCATTTTAAGTGTTTTTTTCGCACATTCATGATCAAAAAGGCCATTTATTTTTGCTTGCAATACAGGTGATTTACGCGTGCTTTTTTATCATTTATGAATCAATTTTTATTCTATAAACGATGATTGTTTTATAAGAATGCAAGTTCACATGCCATCAATATTTATCTTTTTGATTTTTACATCAGGTTCATATGAGTTAGAAGAAAATCTTGTGAAAAAGAAAATGAAAAACTACAGAAAAGCTAATACAGAATCAAGAATCGCAATAAAAAAAGTTGCGATTCAATCCAGTGATGAAAACATTCAGCTCTATGAAGATGAACGAAAAAGTTTATAAGAGAAACTCCAAAATTTGAATGAGATGAAACAAGATTTAGCCATGAAATGAAACAAGAGGTGTCGCCACTGACTCGCCAATGTGTCGCCAGAGAGTCGCCGGATACCGTTTTTGAGTCGCCAGAGAGTCGCCACTTTGAGGGTTTCCGTGATATCACGGTTTTGCTAGGCTTTGCCTAGCCTATCACACCCTGTGATAGCAAAAAACCCTTATGCTCTTCTCTTTTTTGGAGTAGGGAACTACACTTTACAGGAGAGAAACGAATATCATGGATCTGTCCTTACGAAATATTGATCCAATTGTCGTTAAAAAAATAGAAATTATAAGATGGATTTACGTAATTTTTTGCACGGAATAATGGAGTATATTCTACAAAAAAAGAAATACAACACAAGAAATGGAACGTTAAAAAAAGAAAAAGTTTGAAGGAGAATTGAAGGCTAAGGAGTCTTCTTTTTTCAAACTAGGAAGGTAGAAGGAGGGTCGAAGCAGAAAGTAAAGCAGCGAATCATGATTTGACATCATTAACAAATACTATAGTAAACTTTCTTATTTCTACGAGGTAAAGTTAGAAATGATACGGGATCTAGCAATAGGAGAAATATGTAGGCTAGGAATACACAAAAATGTATAATACAGACATTGAAAAGCTATTTAATAAAGTTTAAGTATAACTATTAATACTCTTGATTACTGTAATACTTTTTGTTAAAATATCGTATAATACGATATTTTACAATGTATAGGAGGAAAAAATATGTTTCAGGAAAAAAATAAACCCAAAATTGTTAAAAAAGATTTTTGGTATTATTGGAATGAAATAATAAGGGCTCTCATTATTTCTAAATAAAATAAATTGTATGAAAAATAAATAAATTCCCTTTGACAGAGAGCAACCATTACGATATTATATCGTATGTAAAGATGTTTTTTGGGATTAATTTCTTTTTTTTATCCCATATATATCGCTTTGTAAGATGTATTATTAGTAAGGAGGGGGAAATGAGTAACTTATCTATTTTAAAAAACAAAACATTTTTATCTTTTTTTATTGCTTCACTTGTAACTATGTTTGGAGAAGGAATATTTAGCCTTGCTATTATTGTAATTGTTTCTAAAAATACAGGATCCGTTATGTCAATTGGATATATGCTTATATTGACAATGCTACCTTCTATATTTTTATCACCAATAATAGGAGTTTTTATTGACCGGTTCAATAAAGCGAAGATTGCATTAAGCTGTAACGTAGCTAGACTATTATTCATTGGAATGGTGCCTATTTTTAGTTACTTAGGTATATCATCTTTATTTGTTGTTTATACATCTATTTTCTTAAGTTATATTGCATGGTACATATTAAGCCCTACAGCTGAAAGTATGATTAAAGTAATGTTAGGAAAAGATGAGTATATCCAAGGTGCATCTCTTACACAAGCCGCTTGGCAAGTAGGTCTTTTAAGTTCAGCAATTCTAGCTGGACTATTACTCAAATATTTTGGGATTAATATGACTCTATTGTTGACTAGTTTTGTATATTTAATTGGAGCATTGTTATACCTTAAACTATTACGAGTATACTCTGAAGAAAATCACATTTCTAAAGGAGAAGAAAGTTACAAAGCTTATTTTAATGAAATAAAAGTAGGGTGGAAATATTTTAGTCAAAATAAAGGACTGCTATGTATCGGTATCGTTGCTTGTGTTGCAACTCCTTTCTTCAGCGCAATTAATATTTTAATTGCTCCATTTAATTCTAATATATTAAAAGGAAATGAATTTACGCTTGGACTTATAGATAGTGCAGCTGGAGTAGGAAGTTTTATTTCTGTGGCTTTTTGCTTGTGGATAGCCACGAGAAAAGGAGATGCATATTATCTAATATTATCCTTTTTTATGCTTGGAGGAATAACTGTTTTATTTAGTATGTCTACCCATTACTTAAATGCCTTTTTTCTATATATAGTGATAGGCTTTTTTATAGGGAACGTAAAGGTACTATCCAAATCTCTTGTCTATAAGTATGTAGAGAGTATGTTTGTAGGCAGGGTTATGACATTAATTTCCATGTTAGGTTTAATACTTGGTATAGCAACATCGATAACTATTGGATATATCGGTGAATATAGTATACGACAAGCTTATTACATAATAGGTATAACCTTATTAATACCTATACTACTAACAATATTTAGCTTGTTATTTTTTAAGAAACAAAAAAAAATAATAGTAGTAAGTAAATAACAATTTCTTAAATAAATCATTTTGTAATATAACTTATTTGTATTACAAAATACATTTTTGTCTGAATATTATGAAGGTAAGAAAAATAACAACTATGGAGAGTGAATTAAATGATAGATTTAAGAAGTGATACTCTAACTACACCGTCAGAGATGATGAAAAAAGTTATGTATGATGCTCAAGTTGGTGATGATTGCTATGGTGAAGATGAGAGTGTAAATATGCTTGAAGAATACTGTAAAGAATTATTTCAAGTTGAAGGTGCATTATTTGTTCCAAGTGGTACTATGTCAAATCAATTAGCCATAAAAAGTCAAGTAGATGAAGGTAATGAAATTATTACTGAAGTTAATTATCATATTTCATTTTATGAAAGTGCTTCTACTGTAATGTTAAATAGGGTAGTACCTAATACAACTAAAACAGGAGATGGTTTGTTAAGAGCCGAGATTGTTGAAGAGTTAATTAATGCAAAGCCGCGTGGTTACTTATATGCACGGCCTCAACTAGTAAGTATAGAAAATACTATTAATTATTATCAGGGTAAGGTTTTCCCATTAGATACAATTAAAGAGCTAAGAGATTTTACTAAAGATAATAATTTAAATTTACATATGGATGGTGCAAGGTTATTTAATGCCCATGTGGCAACTGGTATTCCTTTAGATTTATATGCACAAAATGTGGATACTTTTTCTGTATGCTTTGCAAAAGGACTGGGAGCTCCGTTTGGATCTATGTTGATGGGTAATGGTGAAATTATCAATACAGCTAAAAAGTATCGTAAACAATTTGGTGGTGGATTACACCAGATAGGAATGTATGCAAGAGCAGCCCAATTTGCTTTAGAGAATAACTTACAGAGATTACAAGAGGATCATAGATTAACAAAGTTATTAGCCAATAGCTTAAATGATAGCGACGGAATAAATATCAATGAGAGTGAAGTTGAAACAAATATATTATTTATCGATATAAGTGAATTGGGCATTGATTCGCAAAGATTTGCAGACATTTGTAAAGAACAGGGTTTATTAGTTTTTTCATGGCTCCCACACATAGTTCGTGTAGTTGTACATCAACATATTAGTGAATTAGATATAATTGTGGCTGCTAAGATTATTAAAGATGTTGTCAAAAAGGTGGCTAATAAAGAAACTAACAATCTAATGTATGCCTAAATATAATTAATAAAGAATTTAAGAGAGGAAGAAAAAAGATGAAACATATACTTTTTATTGAGACAAATACAACGGGAACAGGTGCAAAAGCAATGGGTATAGCAAAAGAGAAAGGCTATAAAGTACACTTCTGGACTAGCGATATTACACAATATAATTCAATAAAGGTAAACAACCCTTTAGATATTGCAGATGAAATTTTAACTATAGATACATATAATATCGAAAAGATGATGTTAAAAATTAACAATCTTGATTACGTATTTGATGGTATATTAGCATTCGACGATTATCATTTAATTCCTGCCGCACAAATTGCTGAAAATTTAAACCTTAAAGCCCCAAATTTAGAAGCTTTAAAATTAGTACGATATAAGCATTTAATGAGAGAACACTTTGATAGAGAATCTGGAAAGTCCTTATTTAAGCAGCCTAATTTTCTTATAGTAGACATTAGTACAGATGTTGGGAATTTACCTATTAATTTCCCTTGTGTTTTAAAGCCAGTTGATGATAGTGGTAGTAATGGCGTATCTATCTGTAATAATCGAGATGAATTGGAAGTAGCTTTACAAGAGGAAAGAACTAGGGATAAAAATGAACGTGGATATAGTTTGGAAAAAAGATGGCTTATAGAAGAGTATATAAAAGGATCAGAGTACTCTGCAGAAATGTTATATACCTCAGAGGGATGGAAACTTATTTCTGTTACAAAAAAAGATATTTATGGTAATCACGCAGTGGAAAGTGGCCATGTAACATCAAATAATCTTAGACCAATAGTAAATTTGGAAGAATCTTGTATTCAATTATTGTCTACATTTAATTTACAGTATGGTGCAGCACATATTGAATTTATTATTAAGAATAATGAATCATATTTAGTTGAAATTAATCCAAGGCTAGCTGGTGACTGTATTCCAGATTTAGTTGAAATGGCTACAGGTATAAATATGGTTGAAGCTGTTTTAAATCAAGCTATAGGAAAAAATTCGAAATTGGAATTCACAAAATCTAAATTTGCAGCTATACAGTTTTGTATGCCTGAACAATTAGGTAATTATGTCGATGTAGATAATATTGAGGAGGCAAAAAATATTTCTGGCGTAGTTAAAATTCATACAATTAATTTTCCATTTAAGGTAGAAAAGGTTTCTAGTAGCTATCATAGACTAGGATATGTAATAAGCGAGGGGATTTCTGCTATAGAGGCTGCTACTTCAGCAAAGATTGCTGTAGATTTACTTCAGTATGAAGTTCAAATATAAATATCGAAATATTCAAAATAAATAATGATGCGATGTATAGGAAGGTACTAAAAGATGACGATCTTAGATGCACCCATGAAAAAATTTTTTCTTTTTATTTCCCGAAATAATAGCTTAAATACGATAGCCAAGAGATGGGGATTAAGTCTAGGGGCTAAAAAGTTTATTGCTGGTGAAACAATAATAGAAGCTGTTAATAAGGTGAAAAGTTTAAATGAAAAGGGTTTAGTTTGTACACTAGATCATTTAGGAGAATTTGTTTCAAATGAGCAAGAAGCTATTGAAGCAACTGAATCTTGTATTAACACTTTGGAAGCTATTAATGTTATGAAAGTAGATAGTAATTTATCACTTAAATTAACACAAATTGGCTTGAATATGGACCTTGATTTATGTGAAAGTAACATGATACGTATTTTAGAAGTTGCAAAAAAATATAATATTTTTGTAAGGATAGATATGGAAGACTACAAAAATTGTGAAAAGACTATTAATTTATTAGGTAAATTGAGAACAAAATATGATAATATTGGCACAGTTATACAGGCTTATCTATATAGATCCACTAGTGATATAAAAAAGTTGAAGGGTGTTTCGTTAAGATTGGTAAAAGGAGCTTATAAAGAAAGTGCTAATGTCGCCTTTCCTAATAAAGAAGATGTAGATAAGAACTATAAAAGAATTATTAAAATGCATCTCTTAAATGGAAGTTATACAGCTATAGCTTCTCATGATGAGCGTATTATTGACTATACTAAGCATTTAGTCAAAAAACATGGTATCCCCACTGATCAATTTGAGTTTCAAATGCTATATGGGATGAGAAAAGAATATCAAGTAAAACTAGTAAAAGAAGGTTATAAAGTAAGGGTGTATGTACCTTATGGTGACGATTGGTATGGTTATTTTATGAGGCGTTTGGCTGAACGACCAGCCAATGTCGCTTTTGTTTTGAAAGGAATGCTTTTTAAGTAAAATGCTATTATATTTTGAAAGTTAAATTGATCTAAGAACAAAACAACCTGTTTCTAATCTGCGTCTAGATATTAGATCGGGTTGTTTTTGTAAGTTTTATTATATTTAAGTATCCATACTTTATCATTTTATTGATGTGGCTTTAAATCCTCTTAATATCATCAAATTTTAAATTACTTACTATAGATGATGAAGTATTTAACTTGACCTAGGTATGCACTATCTCTTCTTTAAAGTATTCATTGTAAACCCTTGTTTTAAGTAACTGTTAACTACTATATATAGGACACTCCTTCCTTGTATATAAATTAAAGAATTTACTAGTAACTAGAATAGATTTAAGGTGAAAATGTATTTTTAACTTCTTTCCTTAATAGAGAAAACAATTCAAAAATCTGTTTCTGTTTTTCAGGACTAAGGGTGTTCAAGAAAGTCTGTAATTTTGCTTCATCTAACTCTGTATTTCTCTTAAGTACCTCTTCTCCGCGAGGTGTTAATGTTACGTAGACAACCCTTTTATCTTGAGAAGAACGTCTTTTTTGTAAAAACCCTTTTTGTATAAGCCTCTTAACATGTTCAGAAGTTGTATGATGTCGGATATTCAGTACTTCTGAAAGGTATTGTACAGTCACTTTATCATTTTTTTTAACAGTTTGCATGCATCTAATATTCTGGTGGGTTAAGGAATCTTCATGATGGTAGTGCAAGTAATAATATAAATCTGTCCATGCTTCGTTAATATCATTTATGTTCATAATTTTTTCCTTTCTGATTTTTTTATCGTACTAAACGATATAATATCAAAAAAATGTGAAACAAACAACAATTGATATTATGAAGTAACAATATATTTTACGAAAAATTCGAAATATAGGTAATATTCAGTTTGTATTTCGAATGAATTCGTTCGTTAGATGGATTACGATGAACTGCACTTAAATTAATTGAATAGCAAATTTTGAGGGCGGCCTTAAAAGATGAGTACCTTAATGTATTACAAAGAAACTTTTTTTGTTTTGATGAATTGTTAGCAAAAATATCTGTAGATACTCTTATATTAACCATAGGTGGGGTTTTAAAGTAAGACAAATAAAATACTTTTAAGTTAAAAACGGGATGTATACTCCCGAACATAAGCTTTTTATAAAGGTAAAAGTTAACCGACCAGTAGAGAATAAATAAAGTTCTTATTTCAATATTATTGTCATGAGTTACCGGAGTCTGAAATACGCTTTTTCTACAAATCAATATATATGATGATTACTGTAAAAATGTCGGATGAGTGAATTTAAACAGAATAAACAACCAGTTACCGATATAATACGGAAAAATGGTTGTTTAAAATGCGTTTTAATCCTTTTATTGAAGAAGAAAGAAGCCTCAAAGGTTTTTGCTTTCTTACTTAGTTATAATTAATGATTTAATTATCTGATTCCAATAGTATTTAAAATCCTGTTTTTTATTATTTAAAGTCTTCGTGTAGTTATTATTTTTTTATTCTAAAGGTTCCTTTAACTTTATTTTACTATTAACGCATTTCTTATTCGTTTCCTTTACTGTATAAAAAATCCATTTAATTATGATCCATCTACAAAAGTAATTTTATAATTTATATCTACGACTAAAGTCTGAAAACCTTTAATATACCTGTTTTTAAACCTTAAGTAATACCACAATCAAAATTAATTTTATTTACATGAGGTAAATAAAACTTAACGGATTATTCATTTGTGTGAAATGTTGGATAATTTAATTAAAGATAAACAAAGGGGATGGTTTGAATGAAATTATCAGGTAAAAGTTTAATTATTAAAGTAGGATTAGGGGTGGCAATCATAGGTGGAGTATGGGGCTTAAACAATTTAAATTCAATTATTGGAACGGATAAAGTAGCATTGAATGACCCTAATCCAATTATTGTAATGGACAAAGTAGCATTAAATGATCCTAATCCATAAGAGAGATTTAAACAATTCGATCCAAGTTTGAAATATGTGATGGTCAATGGTCAAGTAGGGGAGTAATTTTACATAATGAAATAAAAAACGCACTGTTAGGAAAATAATCCTTAATATTGCGAAACATAAAAACACCTTTAAGTTGAAAACTAGGTAGGGAGTACCTAACCATCGCTTGAAGGTGTTTTTACGTGGCAAAGAAATAGGTTTTTCAGTAGAAATAAAAAGAAAGGTAATTGAAATGAGATTAGCCGGTAGAACTTCAAAGAAGTGTTATTACACTTGAAAATTCATAACCATACATATGATGAAATTATATAAAAAAGGAAGAGGTTAATCGGCTCGAACAGCCAGTGTAAAAGGGATTTTCATTCAGAAAAAAACTCTGTTTTGAAAACTAAACTATTAGACTTCAATTAGAAGATAGCTATTTAAGACAACAGGTTAATATTTTAAAAAGAATGTGTATCAGAAATTTTAATGATGGAAGTTAAAATTGAAAGAAGTAGAGGGAAACAGCGAGAATAATGAACATAAAACGAGAGGAACAACTAGTTGATGACCAAAATAAACAACCAGTTATCGATATAATATCTGAAACTAGTTGTTTAAAAGGTGGTTTAAACTCTATCCCTAAAAATGGGGTCAGTCTCCCAAAATCAAATTAAGGAAAAGTTTTTAATAGTGTTTATAATTTTTAAAGAAAATAGTTTTAATATCCTGCTCATTATTAGCTTTCAATAAAGTTAAACTAATTGATGCTTCGTCAGTAGACTTCAATCGAATTAACAAATCATAACTCATTCTAAAAAAATAATAAGATTGTTCAGATTGATCTTCACAATGAAGAATTACTCCCATTAACCTATAAAGACGTGCTCTTAAAATACCATTCTCCTCTTCTTCAAGGAGTTTGATTCCTAGGCTGCAGTTTTCTCGTGCTTGTTTTATTTTACCTTTTTCTAAATAAAGAACAGACAGTTCTTCTAAGACTAGTGCTTGTTGTCGGTATTGTGACTTTTGTTTATATTTATCAAGACAAGAACTTAAAAGAGTGAAAACTTCTTCTTTATTCCCCATATCTGCTTCCATGATAGCTAAATTATGCAATGCTAAAACTTCTTGTTCTGAATTAATTTCATGATAGTTTTCAATTGCTTGTTTAGTCCAATCTATGCCCATTTCTTTCATATCATTTAAAAAATATGCTTTTCCCAAGCCTAGATATACATCTGCTCTTAGTGAAAAATCGTCTGTTAAAGATGCCTCTTCAGCGGCTGTACGATATGCTTCTATAGCTTCTAAACAAACACCTAGACGTAAATTAGTTGTTCCTAAATAAGTTAAAGCTTGAATTCTTTCTAATTGAAGTTTTTTTAATTGATTACTATATTTAATAGCAAATTTGTAGTACTTTTTTGCTGTAGAAAAGCTTTCTGTTCGGAATGCTGCTTTCCCCATGTACAAGTAGAATTTGACCAAGTATTCCCTATCTTTTAATTCAAGCAATATTGGTAGAGCCTCTTCTCCTTTTTCTAGAACAGCTTCAAAACATTCTAATTCTGTATTAACTTGCATTAATAGTATGTATGCATCTCCTAATAATTGTTTATCCTGAGTCATTGCAAAAACTTTATTAATAATTTTAAGGGAAGCATCTAGATCATTATTTGATATTTTTAGTTTAGCTCTCTCTAGTATAGCATCACATATTTCTAAGCTTTCTTCTTGAGTTTCCCCTAAGAAATACTCTATAGGCTTTTCCAGCCTTTGAGCAATAATTTTTAAAGTTTTTTCGGAAGGGACAGCGTGACCTTTTTCAATAATACTGATGTATGCTCTGGTTATTTCATTCCCAGCTAGCTGTCTTTGTGATAGTCCGAGATCGGTTCGGACCTCTTTAATTTTTTTTCCAATCACTGATTGTTCCTCCATTATTTAGTAATATGCTTATCCTTATTTTAACACAATGAGGGAGAGTAAGTTACCTTTTGACTTTCATTTAATATGTTTTTTACAGGGGATAATAAAATACTTAACATACTTTACGTCTATTTTAATTTTTAATTCAATTCTACAATGAAAAGGTAAATATTTTTCTTTTTTAAAAATATGGAATAGGAGAGAAGTAAACCTATGTGTAGAATTTTCGGTTTTTTAGGCAATGAGAGAATAAATGAGAAAGTATTAAGTAATGTTTCAATGTTACAAATACAGGGAGGACCTGATAGTCAGACTATAGAACAAGGCGACACCTGGGCCATTGGAAATAATCGTTTAGCTATCGTTGATTTGGAAGGGGGGAAGCAGCCTTATAAAATTGGTGAACATATACGGGTAGTATATAATGGAGAGATTTATAATCACAAAGCGCTTAGAAACATGTTGAAAGAAAGGGGGTATAGCTTTGATGATGAGTGTGATGGATCGATTATTCCTGCATTGTATCTAGAATATGGAGAAGACTTTGTAAGATATTTAGATGGCATGTTTGCTATTGCTGTTATCGATACTAGACACCATACCAAGTTAACACTTGTTACAGATCCATTAGGAATTAAATCTCTATATTACTATTGGAATAATGAAAGTAAAACATTGTTCTTCTCGTCAGAGTTACCGTCTTTACTAGAATTCAATGTAGTACCAAAAAAACTTTGGCTACAAGGTATTGATTCTTACTTAACAACAAAGTCGATATTCGGTGAACATACAATGTTTGAAGATATTTATACATTACCTCCTTCTTCTCTAATGAGAGTAGTTTTAAATGATGTACCTAAGATAAATAATTATAAAACATTTGTTTTATCTGATGATCCAACAAAAGATATTAGTGAAGCAAGTAAAAAATTAAAAGGTTATTTATCAGAAGAGATAAAGCAACTTTTAGATGCTGACGTTCCTGTAGCTACCATTAATAGTGGAGGGTTAGATTCCAGTCTTGTAACAGCGTTGGCGAATGAACATAAATCTGGAATTCATTCTTTTAATATATCTTATACTGGCGATTGGCCATTTGATGAAAAAATTTATGCTAGAGAAGTGGCAGATTTTTGTAATAGTGTACATCATGAGATCAAACTTGATCCTAAAGAATTTCAAAACCTTCTTCCAGAGGTGGTAAAACATTTAGGGCAACCTAATGCGGACCCTATTACTTTGAGTAGCTATGCGCTCTTTGAGGCAGTTAACAAAGCAGGTTTCAAAGTTGCTCTTTCAGGGGATGGTGCAGACGAAATGTTTGGTGGATACGGTCGTTATGTTAATGCATTATCTGCTGTTGGGGATTGGATAAAACCTTATGTGAATTCTTTAGGGGCCATCAATGAAACCACCAGATGGGATATTTATAGTGACGATTACCGAGCATTTCTAAATGAAAATGGTAAAGTATCAGACGCTATAGCAAATAAACTAGAAAACTCAACATTAAATCGTTTGGATACTATTTTAGATTTTGAAAGGCAATACCGTTTACCTTCTTATCATTTACGAAGAGTAGATCACCTTAGTATGGCCCATTCCGTAGAAGTTAGGGTTCCTTTCTGTCAGCCAAAAATAGGAAGTTTTGCTTCTCAATTAACTGATGATCTCAGAATTAAAGATGAAAAGGTAAAAAGAGTTCTATATCAAGCAGCAAATAAGAAGTTACCAAATTCTGTTCTGTTCCGAAAAAAGCAGCCTTTTACTTTACCTATTAATGATATGATGCGCCCTGGATTGCCTTTATTTAATTTTGTTAAGGAAGTTTTACAATCAGAGACAATCGATAGTCAAAATGTCTTCAATTCCCTTATGATAGAAAAACTTTTATTCCGTCAATCTACAAATCCAAGTGATGAAACAGCGTTAGCTTTATGGTCTATTATGATTTTTCAATTATGGGTAGATAAGTTTAACGTTTCAGTTGGAAACAAATCAACGTTACTTAAAGAGGTAATTAAATAATGCTAGTTCATATTGCTAAAGCAGAAGGAAGTGTTTCCCCTACTGTAGTTGTCGATGGAACTGAATTTACAGGAGAACCTGAGGATGCTTTGTTTTTCCTAAGTAACGTTCACAAAAATCACATTGAGAATCAAGATTTACAAATTACTAAATATGCAATTATTTGGCCTTCAAATCACCCAATGTATGATCTAAACTATATGTTTTTTCAACAAATACCTGGAGAACCATGCACGTTTGATTACAAAGGTAGTTGCGGTCATTCTATATTGGCTTCTATTAAAGTAGCTATGCACTGGGGGTGGATTCCTAAAGCCACTCCTGGATTAAGGGTTAGGGTATATATTGAAAATGTAAATGATAGTTTAGTATGTGAAGTAGATCAGGCAAGTCGTGATGATATTGAATGTACAGCGCACTTTATTAGTAATCCACCTCTTAAGCTGGGGGCGACGCTACCTACAGGTCAAGTAAGTGATATGTTAAAAACATCTTTTGGAAAGGTAGAAGTGTCAATTATTGCTGCAGGAAACCCTTATGTATTTGTTGAGTCCAGTGCGTTAAACATAAATAATGAATTTGATCTATTTCAAGCAGAAGAGGAATTATTTTTAAAATTACAAGAAATACGTAAGGAAGCTATAAAGCTGTTAGGATGGAGCCAAGATAGCATTTTTCCAAAAATAGCTCTGCTTGATTGTTTTGATCAAGAAAGTATTTCGATACGAGCTATTTCGGTTCCCTCTTGGCATCCAACCCTAGCACTGACCGGGGCAGCTTGTTTAGGCGTAGCCGCCTCCATTAAAGGAACTATTGTGTCTAAAATAGCGAAGAAATTAGATGGTTATAATTGTTTGAAAATTAGAACTAAAAATGGGAATACAGGGGTTAATAGCGCTACTACAGGTGAAGACTTAGAAGATTACCTTTTATATAGCAGTATTTCAGATAAAAAAGTGCAATTAATTTGTCCAATTAATATTGGGACTGAGGAGGAAGTTTTATGGAAACACTCACAAAAACAGAAAATGATTCTAGCCTAGTTTTTAGAATTAGTAAATTATTATCCGTTTTAAATGATAATGTAACAACAGCAGATGAACTCGGTGAAACACAACTACAATCTATACAGGCGTTAAAAGATTCTGGGCTATTAGGATGTTTAGTTCCCAGAAAGTATGGTGGTATGGAAAGAGATGTATCGTTCGCTTCAAATCTAATTGAACAAATAGCAAGTGTTGACCCATCTATAGCTATTATAGCATTTCAGCATATGTCAGTTATATCTAGAATTATGGAATGGGGCTCAACAAAACAACAAAATAAATATCTACCTTTACTGGCTAGGGGACAATGGATTGCAGCTTCTGCATGGTCTGAAAAGGGAGCTGGAGCAAATAAGCAAAAACTTTCCACTATTGCCACTAAATTAAATGAAGATAAATGGAGCATTAGTGGATCCAAAACATTTACTACAGGTGCTGGACTAGCAGACTTATATTTAGTTTTAGTACAAACATCGTTAGTAGAAGCTGAAGGTGAATATGGAAACTCAGGGCAATCTTTCTTTTTACTTGAAACGCAAGAGGCTGGAATAAAAGCAAATTCTAAGTTGAATTTATCAGGAATGAGGGGATCTTCTACTGGTTTTATTGACTTAGAGGATTGCGTTGTGTCAAATTCTTGTGTTTTAGGTCCTCTTGGCGCTGCACCTAAAATTATTTCTAACATTCGAAGATCAGGACTGTCACTTGGATCTGTATCTGTAGGTATTTGTCAAGCAGCATACGATTTAGCGCTTAACCATATTCGTACAAGAAAATTAGAGGAAAAGTCATCAATTCAGCTTAAGCTTTCTCAATTGAATATGCATATCGAAGCAGCAAGGTCATTAGTTGAAATTTCTGCTACAGGAACTAGAAAAAATCAATCTGCCATTTCTTATCAGAGCAAGATTTTTGCATCAGAGATAAGCGAGATGGTGTGTAGAGAATGTCAACAAATTGTAGGTGGAGGTGGTTTTATGCGAGGCAATAAAGTAGAACGCTTTTATAGAGATGCTCGCGCAGTAGCCCTTATGGGACCAGTAAATGATTTAGCTAAAGAAATCATTGGGAAAGAGTTGATACAGTGAAAATGCAATATGATTTATCCATTATCAACGGCCGTCTAGTTTATAAAGATCAAGTCTTTAAGGGCCATATTGGGGTGAAAAACGGGAAAATAGCTATAATTACTAACTGTAAAGATATGTTATTTAATGCAAAAAAAATTATTGATGCTAACGATAATTATATTTTACCAGGACTTATTGATTCACATGTGCATTTTCGTACACCGGGTTTAACCTATAAGGAAACTTGGAAAACAGCAAGTCGAGCTGCAGTTGCAGGTGGGGTCACGACGGTATTAGATATGCCCAATACTAATCCTTATTTAAGTAAAGTAGATCTTATTAATGAAAAAAACAATCTAATTAAAGGGACATCTTTGGTGGATTATGGCTTTCATTTCGGTGTGGAACCAGGAAAGTCTTATTATTTAAATTTATTAAATTCAAATATGATAGCAAGTGTTAAAGTTTTTCTCACCGGTCACCATACCGCCAAAAATGTTATAAAAGATAAAACAGAATTAGAAGAAATTTTTAGAATTGCTGCCGAAAAAAATATAATTTTAACTTTACACGCTGAAGATGAAGATACTTTAAACCTATTTAGACAGTACAACAATGCACCAACTAACTTAATAGAGTACGAGCGACATTTGTCTAGGTCTGCGGGAATTATAGCAATTGGTAAAGCGATAGAATTAGTCAAACAATATGGAACTCAGGTGCATGTTTTACATGTGTCATCAGCTGAAGAAGTGGAGTTATTAGAGGTAGCAGCAAAGGCAGGATATCCTATTACTTTTGAAACTACCCCTCATCAATTATGGTTTGATGCAATGAAAGACGTTGAACTTGGATCAAGAGTTAAACTTAGTCCTGCAATTAGATGTGAGAAAGACCAGCTTAAATTATGGAAATCGCTTATTAATGGCACGATGATTTCTGTGGGGAGTGATCATGCACCGCATTCAAACAAAGAGAAAAAAAGAGATTTTTACGAAGCTCCTCCTGGTTTACCTGGTGTACAAGAAATATTACCTGTACTTATTACAGGGTTAATGAAAAATTATCCGGATTTAACTTTTGAAGAAATTCTTTCTAAAGTTGTTAGTGTCATGGCTGAAGGCCCTTCTAAACTGTTTAAAATAAGTAATAGAAAGGGACGGATAGAGGAAGGGTTAGATGCGGATTTTACAATTATTGATCCTGAAGATGAATGGGTAGTGAAAAAAGAGGATATTTATTCTCTTTGCCAATGGTCTGCATACGAAGGAGAAATACTCAAGGGTAGACCATTCATGACTATAAGAAGAGGGAAAGTAGTATATCTAAATGGAGAATTTGGAGAAGCAGATGGTAAATTATTAACATTTAAAGAGTTTGATCCGTCCAAATTCAATGAACTTATGTCTAGTCCTTTTCAACAGTTAAATAAAATGAAAGCTTTCCGAAGAACCAATATTCTTTAAATTCCTGTTATATTGGATGGGAATTTAAAATTATTCATTATTTACACAGGTAAATAGAGAGTAAACCTAGCTTACAATTTTTAAATTGTAATTAAACGAATACAATTAGATATATAGAAACTAAATATCAAATTACGAGGTGGAAGAAATTGAATACTAATACTTTTCATAAGGGTGCAGTTTTAAAGGTAAAAGATTTTAAATGGGAGGAAGTAAGAGGCTGTAAAATGGCCAAACCGGTTTCAGCAGGAGAAGAATCTGAAAATATTACCGGAATTGTAGTGGATATACCTGAGGGTGAAATTTGGGAGAGTTGCCAAATAGGCTTTAGTCATGAAGTAGTAGTTGTAGTACATAGAGGAAATGGAACGGCTACAGTAGATAATAATTGTGTTGAAGTCTCTCAATTTGCAACGCTATATTCTCCTACTGGAACTAATTACTCTGTAGAAGCCAATAAAGGAGAAGAGGTTCGGTTGTATATTTGGCAAAGTAAATTGCCAGATCAAGCCAAATTATCCACGCAGCCTCGTTTAATTAATAATCTATTTAATAATGAAACAGTTTTTGAGGGTTTCAAAGGAAATGATCCCACTCAAGTAAATGAACGTCCTGCTAATATGAATTTTCTATTTTGGCCTGGCACAGGTTGTGCTCATTTAAGTTTGCATTGTGGTATTCAAGAACCTGGACAAAACTTTGGGGTCCATCAACATCCACATGCAGAGGAGTTATTTATAGGTGTTGAAGGAAAAGGGCAAGTACATCTTGATGGTGAGTGGATTGATTTTGAGGCTGGAGATATTCTATATTCTCGTGAGAAAATTTTCCACGGTACAAGAAATCCTTACACAGGACCAGAGGCTAAAAGATTTGTGACATGTGGTGGACCTGTCCCATTTGACCCGAATTTTTATTTGTGGGCAAATTTGTCACCAGAGGTTAAATAATTAAATATAGGAGTTGAACAAATGAAATTAAATACCATTCTAGATTATTCAGAGGAGGTACATACAGCTAGAGAAAATCATCAACCAATTGTAGCAATTGAATCAGCTTTTATTCTTGATAATACACCTTATCCTAAAAATATAGAAATTTTAGAAAATGTAGAAAATATTATACGTCAAAATGGTAGTGTGCCAGCAACTATTGCACTAGTTGCTGGCAGAATTAAAGTAGGTTTAGATAGTGAACAAATTAAAAAGGTTGCTATATCTAAGAGAAAGATGAGTATTAACAAAAAAGATTTACCTTTTAGTATTTCAAAGAAAGAAACTGGTGGATTGACAGTAGCCTCTACAATAACAATTGCAAACTTAGCTGGAATTCAAGTGTGTATCACCAATGGAATTAATGGAGTTAATCATGAAGCACAAATTACAATGGACATTTCAGAAGATATCCAAGCATTGGCACAGAATGAAGTTGCTGTGGTTGTTTCGGGTACAAAGCTTCTTACAGATATAGATTTAACATTAGAATATCTTGAAACTAACAGCGTTCCAATAATTGGATATAAGACCACATTTATATCTTCACTATATACACAAAATGAGAAGAATCAAGTGGATTACTCAATATCTGATCCCTATAAAATAGCTGCCATTATGAATAATCAATGGAATACTTTAAAAGTACCGGGAAGTATGATCATATGCACCTCTCTAAATGATAAGACGCTTTTAGGAAATGATTTTATTGATTCAATTATTCAATCTTCGTTGGCTGATACTAGAAAGAAGTCAATAAAGGGAAGAAAAGTAGATGCGTATGCAATAACTAAAATTAGAAAAATGACTAATGGAGTTAGTTTAAATATAGAGATTGAGGCTATGAATAAGAGCGCAGTTACCGGATCGATCATTGCACGACATTTTAATTTATTAAAAAAAGAACAAAAAATAAAAAGTTAAATACAGGAGAAACATTATGAGACTAGTTCTAGTTTGTGGAAGTATTCGAGAAGGTTCGTATACACGGGGATTGTTAAAGCAAATAATTAAAAATTTAGATAAGACAGTATGTGAAATTGACTTAATTGATTTTAGAGAAATACCTCTTCCATTCTTTGATGGTTCTTTAGAAAATAGAGCGTTAGCAGAACCATTTGTTCAGAAAATTATTGAAGCAGACGGACTTATTATCGCCTCACCAGAATATCATAATAGTTTTTCAGGAGTTTTAAAAAATGCATTTGATTTTGTTACAAGTGAACACATTGGGAATAAGCCAATTGCTATCATGGCTACGGCTGGCGGAGGTAAGGGTGGCATTAATTGTTTAAATGGTATGAGAACATTCTTACGGGGGCTATATGGACTAGTTTTGACAGAACAAATTATCTTCGACAATAGTGATTTTAATGAAAATCTAGAATGTGTAAATAAAGGAAGTCTTCAAAAAGCTATTGATTTAGCTCATAGAGTTATTAGTGTGTCTAATCTGTTAAAAGAAGAAAAGTTGCTAATTCAATAATTTCAAAGCTTTAATGTAAGTAATGGTACGTGATTTAAAAAGAATTTATTTTTAGTGAGGAGAACATGAGATGAGGAGAATCGCATTTCTAGAAAGTAATTTATCCGGGTCAGGATTTCAAGCCTTGAAAATTGCTAAAGAACTAAACTTACACGTTACGTTTATTACAAGGGATTTAGATAGATATCTGGCTGTACCAGGAGCTGAAAAATACTTCAACGATTATGTAGACAATTATGTATATTGTGAAACTAATACTGTAGAAGATGTGGTTGAGGCTTTAAAAGAAGAACTTGAAAGTAACTATTTTGAAGCTTTTATGACAATGGGTGAATACGACGTTCCTGTAGCAGCAGAAATTGCAAAAAGATATAATTTTCCTGGATTAAACCCAGAAGCTGCTAGTATTGCTCGAAATAAAGCTGAAACTAGGAGAGTTTCTGCTAAAAAAGGTGTACCTGCGCCTAAGTTTTGGGCGATAAATGATTTGGAAGAAATACCTCAAATTATTAATGAAATTTCTTTCCCATGTGTAGTAAAGCCAGCAGATGAAACAAGTAGTACAGATGTTATTAGATGTTTAAATAAAGAAGAAGTATTTACTCATATTGAAAACATTAAAAACAAACAACAAAATACTAGGGGTCAAAGACGTTCTAAAGAAGTATTAATTGAAGAATATTTGATTGGTCACGAAGTAAGTGTTGAAACAATTACTTGTAATAATCATACATACGTTCTAGGTGTGACAGATAAATTATTATCAGGAAATAATCATTTTGTAGAATTAGGACATATTTTTCCATCTTGTCTACCACAAGAAACGGTTAATAAATGTCATGAAGTTGCTATTGAAGCATTAGAAGCAATAGGATTTGACTTTGGTATTGCCCATGTAGAGTTAAAAGTAACAAAAGATGGCCCAAAATTAATTGAAATTAATGCTCGTCCAGCAGGAGATAAAATTCCAGATCTTGTAGAACACAGTCTTGGTTTTTCTTCTTTAAAAGAATTAGTACGTATGGGGTTAGGTGAGGAAGCTCAAATAAGCGCTTTAGTCCCTAAACAAGGTGCAGCTATAAGGTTTTTAACTTATTATCCAGGAACAGTAAAGGATTTCTCTGGAAGTGAGATTATAAGTGAATTACCTAACATACAAGATTACTCAATAGATATTCAAAAGGGGAAGATAATCAAAAAATTAGAAAAAAATGGAGATCGCCTAGGGTACGTTTTAGCGACTGGTAAAACTTCATATGAAGCTGCAAGAGTTGCCGAAGTGGGGGTACAACAAGTATCAATTATATTAGAGAGATAGGACATATGAATGGAGGAAAATCTAATTGAAAACTACCACAGATAAAAAAATTGCACAGAGTGCACTCGATTTAATTGGAAATACACCTATGGTGTACTTAAATAAATTAAATAGTCATGTTAAGTCAGAAATTGCTGTGAAATTAGAGATGTTTAACCCTGGATCCAGTGTAAAAGATAGAGTTGGATTAGCGATGATAGAAGATGCAGAAACTAAAGGATTATTGATTCCAGGAATGAGCACTATCATTGAACCTACATCAGGAAATACAGGAATCGGTTTAGCATTAGCAGCTAATTTAAAGGGATATTCTTGCATAATTGTAATGCCTGACAGTATGAGTATAGAAAGAAGAAAGATCTTAAAAGCCTTCGGGGCAAAAGTTGTTTTAACTCCTGGCTCAGAGGGAATTTTAGGAGCTGCTGAGAAGACTGAAGAGTTGTTAAAAGAAATCCCTAATTCTTGGGCTCCTATGCAATTTAATAATTTAGCTAATCCAGATATTCATTGGAATACTACTGGTCGAGAGATATGGGAGGATACAAATGGAGATATCGATGTCTTTGTTTGTGGAGTAGGAACTGGCGGAACCTTATCAGGTATTGCTAAATATTTAAAAGAGAAAAAACCGTCTATCAAGGTTGTAGCTGTAGAACCAAAAAACTCTTGCATTTTGTCTGGAGGAGAACCTGGTACTCACAAGATTCAAGGGCTCAATGGAGGTTTTATAGCTGAAACGACTGATTTAAGTTTAATTGATGAAATTATTACGGTCAGAGACGAAGATGCAATGGAAATAGCTCGAGAATTGCCAAAGAAAGAAGGGCTATTTGTAGGTATTTCCTCAGGAGCTGCGGTTTATGCTGCTTTGAAGGTTGCAGAAAAAGTTGAAACTGAGAACAATCCGAAAAAAGTAGTTGCATTGCTACCTGATACTGGAGAAAGATATCTTAGTTCGGAGTTATGGAATGATTTATAATTTAAATTATCGAAAGGAAATAAAAAGATTATGAATAGTCAAGAACGAGAAAATATTATCGTGTATTTATCCAAATTTAAAAATATTAATGAAGATTCTTATATGTATATGAATGACCAAGAGTTAGAAAATATTTATACCTTTATTTATCATGCTAAGGAAAATTTTGAATGAATCAGATAGGAGACTTGATCTATTATGAACTTTTTGAAAGATAAAAACCTTATACTTATCATTCTTAATAATTTGTTTGCATCTTTAGGTTCAGGTCTCATTATGATTGGAGTTTCCTGGTATTTAGTTCAAATCGATCCAGAGAGTGGAGGCAGTCTAGGATGGATGATGCTCGTAACTTCTATCATTACTTTCTTGGTCTCCCCTAATATAGGGGTTTTAATTGACAGGTATTCAAGAAAGAAATTTTTTATATGCATTCAAGCCATTATGATTGCTTTATTATCTATTTTAACTTTAGTAAGTTTAATTTTTACTTTTAATCTCATTATTTTGTTTTTTGTTTATTTAATAAGTACTATTTATTTTACATTACATTATCCTCTAGTAAATGCCTTAGTACAGGAAACTTTTAAAAGTTCTTCTTATCAAAAGGTTAACAGTTTAATAGAAATTGAAGGGCAGGCAGCTTCTATGTTGTCAGGGGCTTTAGCTGCCATGATACTTAGTCCTTTAGGAATTAAAGGACTAATGTTTTTAGACATTGCACTATATGTACTAGCAGTTCTTTCGTTAATTCTTTATCGGTATCAGTCAACTATCGACCATAACAATAAGTCTCAAGAAAAAAAGCCACGAATGATTACCGATTTAAAAGTTGCATGGGGATTTTCAGAAAAGAATCATATGCTTATGATTTTATTTATAATGACACTAGTTCCTTATGCGGTAGTAGTATTAAGCAATTATTTAACACCTATATACGTAGCGCATAAATACGATAATACACCATCAGTTTTTGCAATTTCTGAGCTTTCTTATTCTGTAGGGGCTGTAATTGTCGGGATGTTCTCTTATATACTTATTAAAAAATGGGGAGAAATTAAAACTATAACTCTATATATGTTAGCCTTTGGTTTAGTTTTTTTAGGGCTCGTTCTAATTAATGATAAATATTTATTTTGGTTATGCATGGGGGTTGTAGGTATAGCTAATGCTGGAGTAAGGATTATAAGAAACACCCTATTGATGAAAACAGTTCCGAAAAATCTGATAGGAAGAATTAATACCTTACTTCAATCGTTTTTTACTTTAATAAGGGTTATTATGTTAAGCATATTTAGTCTTATTATGAGTTCTACGACTTTACCCTATATTTATATTAGTTTATCTATAGTTTTAATTGTTGCAGGTATAATAACTTTTATCAAAGGGAGAAAAATTTTCCTTATTTATTCTAAAAATACAATTTTTAAAGATATGGATAGTAATTCTATGTCTACATGACTTAAAACAACAGGGCTGTAGGTGTGTAAAATCCTATCAGTCCTGTTGTTTTATCTAATGGTTATTTTAAGTTGAATAATTTCACATAGGGAGTGCTAGAAAAGTACATGAACTTAATTCAGTGGTTAAATAATGAAACATCTATCATTGTAAATTCACTTAATTCTATGAACAAAAGTAGTATGTATGTTAAAGAAACGATTGGAGAAGAAGGTAAAAAGTCTATTCACAATATCTTATATAATTTACGTTGTGCATTATTTTTTAATGTTCAAAACAAAGATAAATTAGAAGCTGAAAAATTTAAAACATCTACCATTAGCAATTTGAATATGTGTGCTTTAGAATTAAATAATTTAATTCTAAAGATAAGTGGAGAATCAGAGTTGGATGATGAGAAAAACAGTTACATGTATAAGGAACAACGAGCAAATAAAATAGTAATAGAATTAATGAAAAAACTACCTCATATTTGCCAAGTGCTTCAAAAAGACATTGAAGCCGCATATAAAGGTGATCCGGCAGCAACTACATTTGAAGAAATTTTTCTGAGTTATCCTTCGCTTGAAGCTACAAGTATACATAGAATTGCACATGAGTTGTATAAAATGGATGTGCCAATAATTCCAAGGGTTATGTCTGAGTATGCTCATCAGTCTACAGGAATCGATATTCATCCAGGAGCAAAAATAGGTGAGTCTTTTTTTATTGATCATGGGACTGGGGTTGTGATAGGTGAAACTTGTATTATAGGTAATAGAGTTAAATTATATCAAGGAGTAACATTAGGAGCAAAAAGTTTTTCAGCTGATGAAGAAGGAACCTTAATAAAAAATGTTAAGCGTCATCCTAACATTGAAGATGATGTAGTAGTCTATGCAGGAGCAACCATTTTAGGAGGAGATACTACTATAGGTAAAAATTCAGTGATAGGAGGAAACGTATGGCTGACGCATTCCGTACCTCCACATTCAAAAGTTTACAATACTAAAAATTCAGCAATGATTAAAGAGGAAGCTTCTTTTCTTTAAATCTATAGAGGTTAAATACAAATTATTAAAGAAATTTCATAAAAAAGTTGAAAGAGAGATTATATCATGGTCTATTCTACTCTGAGACCTATGCTATTTAGTGTAGATCCAGAAAAAGCTCATAACTTAAGTATTAGTGCTTTAAAGTTGTTACAAACAAACCCGTTTCTAATAAATCAATACTATAAAAAAATGAATGTTAAAAACCCTCGATTAAAATCCTCATATTGGGGAGTGGATTTTGATAACCCCGTAGGGTTAGCTGCTGGTTTTGATAAGAATGGTGAAGTATATTCTGGTCTATATGCCTTAGGATTTGGAACAATTGAGGTAGGATCAGTAACTCCTTTGCCTCAAGAAGGAAACCCTAAGCCTCGACTTTATCGTCTTAAAGAGGATAATGGTCTTATTAATCGTATGGGATTTAATAGTAAAGGGGTTTATGAGGTTGAAAAAAATTTTGTTACAACAGCTAAAACGCCTCTCCCAATAGGTATTAATCTGGGGAAAAATAAGATTACACCTAATGCGGAAGCAGCTTTAGATTACATAAAAGGACTAGAAGTATTATATAAACATGGCGATTATTTTGTTATCAATATCAGCTCTCCAAATACTAAGAATTTAAGGGATTTACAGCATATTACAAATTTATATGCTCTATTGACCCAGATTATTAATAAAAGAAATAATCTGCTAAAAGAATTAAAACTTTATAGACCCATTATCTTAAAAGTAGCGCCAGATTTAACACCCAACCAAATTGAACAAGTTGTCGAAACGGCGTTATCGGCCGGTATAGAAGGTTTAATTGTTAGTAATACAACAATAGAAAGGGAGGGATTACATTCGGTTTATAAAAAAGAAGAAGGAGGATTAAGTGGGAGGCCATTAGTTCAAAAATCAACTGAACTAATTTATAAAGTTTATAAACAAACACAAGGTAAAATACCTATAATTGGTAGTGGGGGGATATTTACAGGTATGGATGCTTTTGAGAAATTAGCAGCTGGTGCTAATCTTGTTCAAGTCTATACTGGAATGATTTATCGTGGACCTTCTATCGCTAAACATATTAATAATGAGCTGATTAAAATTATGGATCAAAGAGGGTTCAATTCAGTAGAAGAAGTAATCGGTTCAGCACATCAAGAATAACTGCTAATAAAATATAAGTTACTCATAGTACCTGTGTTTGGAAAATTCGAATTTTAAAGTGTTAACTCCTTGTGGCGTATGCCAAGAGCGTTTATTTTATTGGGAGTCGCGTGTTAAAGCTAGTATTTATACTGCTGAAAACAGACTGTTAAAACTTTAATGGAAATTTAACCATATGATTGGTATGGTGCCTACAGTGAAGAAGCGCATCAATAAAAAAGAGAGAATACGATATTTTAGTGTTCTCTCTTTTTTTCTAAAATGCTCATTGTGTTAAGTTAAACTTTTTTATTTTGTTGCAATTAATGCTTTAATAATTTCGTTCCAGTAATGTTTAAAATCATGTTTTTTCTCAGACATTTTCAACACTCCTTTAGTTATTTTATCCGTTCAAACAACTTATGTTTGTTACCTTTATTGTATTTTATTAACATGAAATTGTTATCCAACTGTAAGAGTAACTTTTTAATAGATTCTTACGACTAAAGGATGAGGTTTAAAATAACAAAAGGAATATCTTTTCAGGTGCCTAGAAATTATAAAAAAGAGTGCTTTAATGTATTCTTATTCAATGTTAAAACATAGCGAAAAGCAAACAATTATGATTCGCCTTAAATAAAACCGAATAAATAGTTATCAATTTATATGTATAAGATATATTATTTAATTGAATGTAATCCAAACACCAAAATTAATACTCCGGTTATATAAAATAACATTAAAGCAACGTATAAAAGTAATGATTAATTTATTTATTTAAAAATAGTGTTAACTATTACACATCTTGTGGAAAAACAGCGTATTTGTCGTCACTTGGAGTAAATAGTAAAACATTAATAATATATGAAATACTTTATTATTTACATAACAGATTATAATAATTAGATAATTTATTTAGTTAAAGTATATCGGGTTATGAGATTTATTTTTGAAGATATGGGTATATGAATCTATAAATCTGGCCAGACTAATAAAGTATTCCCCCTATTCCAATAAACTTGAAAAACCTTTGCCTGTATCGGCAAAGGTTTCTTTTTTATGTAAATCTTTTTTAAGATACAGGCTTCTATGTCTGTTTTTTAATTTTCACCAAAGTTTATTGCAAAAAGCAGCATACTCAACATGATAAGTAGTGGAATTACAACAAAAGAGGCCAAACTAAAATATTTCATTAGACCTTTTTCATTTTTTCCAAAAGCTATTACTCCACATGTAAAGCCTACAAGATAAATAACTACTCCTACATAAAGAATATTTGAGCTATATGTGGATGTGAAATATTGCCCTAATCCAATAAAGATTCCAAGTATTGATAAACATAATGAGTATAGACTAAAACGTTTTTTCAATTTGTTCCTCCAAGAATTAGATATATGGTCAAGGATAAGATTTATTTATCTGTCAATTTACATAAAATATCTTTACTTCGTTCTCGGTACCAGTTCATATTCAGCCTCTGCTTGTTTCAATTCATTCTCTTTCTCTTCAGTCCATTCTAACTTTATTTTTACCTTGTTGTTTTCCTTAGAATAAACAGACTCTTTAGATTCATAATTTCCAGGGATAACTATAGGTTCTTTTAAATAACCTTTGTATCCATACTTAGAATTATCTGAGTATGGTTTTATTGTTACATCAATGCTCTTGTTTTTTAAGTACGTGGCTTTCACATCGTATACCCATTTATTGTGATCTTTCTTAGGTACGATATTTATTTTCCAATCTTCTGTATTGAAAGAAGAAATCTTTTTGACAGAAATATCTTTAATATTCTCTTGCTTTTGTTGACATGATACTAGAAGAAATACAGTACATAAGAACAGTAAGATGATAGATTTATATTTCAT
>NZ_JBSJYE010000006.1:0-148287 GCF_053667915.1 Priestia sp. JNUCC 25 | reverse complement strand
TTCAGAAACACTCCTTTGTCATATTAATGTATAAAAAAAAGCCCCGTCTCTATAAAAATATAGAGACGAGACGTTGCTCGCGGTACCACTCTAATTGATTAATCATTACATAATTAACCCACTCATTTTCGGCAGCTATCACCACCTATCTTCATAACGGTAGAAAACCGACATCCCCTACTTATAATATTCAGAGAGTAGCTCTTGGATGAGTTCAAAGGCAATAACTACCGATTCTCACCAACCATCGGCTCTCTGAAAAGTTTATACATCCTTCTACTATTTCCAATCTTTGCTTATTATTATTTGATTACATGCAATATTATATCTATCTACATAATTTGTCAACGTAATTTTTAGAATGAAAAAATCATTCAGAATATTAATGTATATATATTGGAGGTTATTGCACATAAACATCCACTATTTTCGAGTGATTTTTTAAGATAGTTGCTTAAAAATAATTTTTTATTTACCTATATTTTAGAAAAACTCACAATTTGTCGTCACTTAAAGTAAATAATAAAACTTTAATTCCAATAACAAACTTTATACATTTACTTATTAATCATAATATAATTTAATGGTTAATTAAGTTAGGAATTAATTTTTCTAAATATTATTAAGATTAGTTGTTGTGAATTTTATATTCGATTATTATCTTTTTAATAAGTTGTTTAAATGGAATCATTGATTCATCTTTCATCTGTTTTTTATGACTTATGCCTTATGCATTTATGGTATTATATATTAGCATGGAGGTGAACCAATGGAGTTAGAAATTGAACGCAAGATATCCAAGGTGGGAAACTCTTTAGGAATGACACTGCCTGCAGAGATAGCAAAGATAGCAGAGGTGGAATTAGGAGAAACTGTATATCTTACAGTGAACTCTATTACCAAGGAGATTACAATAAGAAAGAACCCTCAAAAAGAGGAGTCCTTCAAAGAGATGGTAAGAGATATAGTTGAAAGTTATCTAAGGGAGAGAAACCTTTAACTTTTACGCGGGTCAATCAATAACACGTAAGTACACTGCACCTGCATGATGTTAAGAGATAACATAGAAGACGATGAGAAACGAATACTTGAAAATTAAAATATAATTAAATTTACATTTACATACTGTACGCTTATTTTGAGCAAACTACCTACGAAGTCTTATGAGGCTTTACCCACAACTTAATTTATCAGTAGAAAACAACTATCTTCTCCCGAGGATAGTTGTTTTCTTTTTAGATTATGTAAAAGAAACATTCTTAGTTAATATAAAACAGCTTATCGGTAGAAATAAAAAGCAGACCTTTAATTAAAGATCTGCTTCGTTTCTTTAGCAAAAACTAAGTAAGTTCCCACTATAAGCATAATGCCCAAAGCTATGCAAATTAACCAGTACGTTAAAGGGAAACTATATGAAACTGTCATAACTCCAGTATTTCTATCCAATGTTCTAACGATAAAAGGAGTATAAATCATTTTAATAGTTAAGTATGTTAACAAAGCTTGAGCAATAAGAAATATCCCTATTGCACGTTTCATAACCTTGCCTCCAGACTCATACATGTTTCTATGTACACTGTAACATAAATAGGCTTACTTATTAATGCTAGTTACCGTAATATTCCTTATCGGTAGTCTAAAGAGTACAATCGTTAGCGTATTGATAATGTTTTTATTTAAATAAAAGGTCAATTTCTTCTCGGTCATAATCTAAAATCCAATGATTATATTCTTCATAAAGAAACTCTATAGATTCTTTATTAGAGGCTAATACATCACAACCTCGATCATCATACAAATGAAAAATGATTTCTTTAGAAAGGTTGATAAAATAAATATCATAACCACTTTGTGGATTGCTTTTAAGTATGCTAGATGGATGAGCAAAGTCTTCATAACAAATAGCTTTTAAGAGTTGTACATACTTTAGTTCTGACCTCTTACAAGAAAGTACAAATCGATGAGTAACAGATTGATCATCTTCCTCATCAAATACACTGGGTAAAAGATAATGACTTAATTGGTATAGCTTTTCTTTATCTTTTATGTACTTTAAATATACGTTTAAAGGCCTTTTTTGGAGGAAGATATCTTTTTTTATGGCGTGTACATCTGTAACAAGAAGAATCTCATCTTCTTCTCCAAATACTGCTTCAAACAATCTGATTGAACGATAAAATGCTTGCTCTAAATGTTCCTTTTTGTAATAAGGTATTAAAGGATTTGATATTTCAAATCGAATGCTATTTTTCCAAGAATAAAATAGGGAAGGGCTTAATATTAGTCTTTCAAAATGTTTTTCTAAAAATGAATGTAAAATATCATGATTCATATATTTTTCTCCGTGATTTTTAATTTTATTTTAACATTTTTCTAAGTGAATTCTTTGTATAAGATATAAATATCTAGTTACCATAACAGGTATTTTAAGAACCAAAAACAAGGCTACTAAAGTAACCTTGTTCTCTTTAATTAACTATTTACATATTACCTTCAACTAATATCGTGCAAATACTTGGTCAGATCCTCAAATTGCGAAAAAAATGGTGCATGATCTGCATCTATACTAAATACATCATCAAAAGACTTTTGTCTATACATTTCTCTTTGAGCTTCAACAGGTATTGCGTGATCTTTTTTAGTTTCAATATAAACACAAGGGACTCTACCGAAGTTTTTTTCAGTTAAAGCAACTTTTCCATTGAACGGTAAAACTGGTTGAGGCCTCATTTTTCTTCTAGCAGCTGTTATATCTTCTTCGGAACATTCATTGAAAAATTCATTTGCAATATATTCATCAATAAGAGTTAATGTTTTTTCACTCTCATCAAAGATAGCCTTTGGGCCACCATCTCCCATAATATCTTGAAGACTTTGGTCATTTTGAGGCACAATCGCGGAAACATAAACAAGCTTTTTTATTTTTTCAGGTATATATTCTGCCACTTGAGAGATAACTACACCTGCCATACTATGACCTACTAAAATAACAGGGCTATCTACCTTTTCCAAAACAGCTATTACTTTATCTGTGTAGCTTTTAAGTGTTACTTCTTGAGGTGGTGTCATATCTTCACCACTTCCTGGTAAATCAACTGCGATCACAAGATGATTTTTTTGTTCTAAAGAATATTTAACCTTTTCCCAACACCATTTCCCTTGGAATGCTCCATGGATAAGAATATAAGTACTCAATTATAATTCCTCCATTCAAATATTTTAAGATGTAACAATTATAGTTACAACATAAAAATAAATCAAATTAAAACACCAATTTTATGCTTAATATAATTTACCCATATGCACAAATTTATGAGCATTTTTGAATAATTAATTAGGAGGTAAACATTATTTAATCCTAGTTACCATAATCATCGTTATCGGAAATAAAAAAGGTATCCCTATTTGCTAAGAGACACCTTTTTGTATCTTATATAAAGCTAATCATTAACAATCAGATTGTTTAGACTTATGAAGAGGCGGGGGGATTAACCAACCTTTTTCTTTATTAAGTCTTAAAAATTTTCCACCAAGAGCTACTTTTTGCATATGGATTTGTGCAAACATGGCTGCAATATCTTCACGAATAGATTGGCCAATCAATTGGCTACAAGCGACTAAACCAGCTGCAATATCTAGTGAAATAGCCGCAGCGACTTCTGGATCTTGAACACGTGCACCTACTGGAATATCATCTAAGCATGCTTCTGGACGTTCAGGAGGAGTTGGCGGTAGAGCCACACCATTCTCTTTTAATAGAGTCTCTATTCCCTTCATCTCTTGCTGACATTGTTCAATTGTTTCTTGGACTAGTTTATGTAGATCCTTGTCTCCTACATGATTTAGAAATGTTTGATAACCAGCTACTAACCCTTTTGAGGTAGAAAGATATGACCATGTTCCAAATACCTCACCATAATGCATTGGTTCATCTGTAGGATTTCCACTTAGAATACCCATTGTTATCCTCCTTAACATATTCATGATAATGTGCCACCTTTCTTTCTGTGCACAACTTTAACGTCTCCATATCTTGTTTTATTATTCTTCTAGATATGAAAAAAACAATTTTATTAACGAATACTTTTTAATATTTTAAACAAACTAATTAAGATGCATGGGCTGCATCAACCACTATACCCTTGTTTATTAACTCCAAGAAAACTACCCTACAGGTAGTTTTCTTCTTTTTACATAGATTTTTAATTAATTGAGCAAACTACTCAAGATACGTGAGGTATCACTTTTAATCCCTTGATACGTTACTGAAAAAATTACCTTATCTCTCCTAAGTCTAAGGTAGTTTTTTCTGTTTTTAGGCTGTATATCGTATACAACCTTAGTTAACATAATGTTTTTTATCGGAAATAATTAGGGCTAAATAGCTCTACATAAAGCCTATGTAAAGCTATTTAGCCTTTTTCTTACTTATTCTTAAAATTTAATTCCTATCTCTTCAAAAGAAATTCTACTTTCGGATAGGGACTCCTCATCTTCAGCTTCAATCATTAGAACCTCTTCTTGAGTCAGGACAATAACTTCTTCAGGTTTACTAATTTTTCTTTTAAAAAGAGATTTTAATAAGTATACCTGTTTTTCACTCATATCATGGTACTCTTGCAATTCATCTATTGCTGCCTCGATTTCCATCGTTTCCTTATTTAATAAAAAACCACCATGTTCAAACATTACATGGAATGGATCTTGAGAATAAACTTCCTCTTCGATACACCAAAAAGCAGTAGTAATAACAGGAATTATACTTCCGTCTATGTCATCCAATAAATATTGAAGAGCCTCTGATTCTGCTAACTTTTGAACTTCCTCAGGTGCTTCCTTTAAATATTCTAGAGCATTCTTATGCTTACCTATGCGACTGCTATTATCATCACGGAATGCGGCTACACAATAATGTTGATTAAACGTTATAGTACCTCGTCCACCCTGACTATCTTGCATACTATAATTATCTCCATCCCAAGAATGCTCGTTTGCAAATTCAGGATATTGAGCAACCGATATTGCATGAGCAATAGAGGAAAGCATACAACCTTGCCAAATTTGAGTTTTGTTCCAATTTATTTTTTCCATAGACTGTATTTCCCTTCACAATTACAAGACTATAACTAATTTCATACCGTTTAATTATATATTTAAATCTCATTTAGAATATCTATTTTCCAATAAATATTCTGCAATTCAAGTATCTCTTAGTAAGGATCACTCTTTATTCATCTTCCACATCAAGTAAATAGCCAATAAATTCTTCATGTAATGCAATGTCATCTTGTAGTGATTCTTTCGTCTCTTCATCTATCAAATCAAGAGATAGCCTGTCTGCAAGGTCATCTCCACCATCGACCATCACCAGTATAGAATGAATAACTCCCTCGATAATTTCATTTTGTATTTTTTGAAAGGCAAATAATTCTTCAACTGAGGATAGTTTTTCAGATAGAAGCTTATACTCCTCTTCACAATTAGAGGATATTAAATCAGCATTAGGGCTTACATTTTCAACAGCAGTATTTACCCAATAGCTTTTAATATTCTTTAAATTCTCAAAAAGTAATTTTTGTTTATCATTAAGCATTGTTAATTCTCCTTACTCTAATTATTCCTAAAAATAATTATATCTGTTCTTCAATCTAACTTCCTCGTAAACGAATAATAAGTAGTGAATTAAGCAAACTACGCAAGATGGATGAATCATCACTTAGCTAACTCTGAAAAACAGAAAAACTCCCTTAACGCATTGGGGGAGTTTTTCTGTTTTTCGCTGTATACTCTATACAAATTTAGTTAACATAATCAGGAATATGAGAACACGTAAAAAAGAGAGGAGACACAAATATCTCTTCTCTGTCTTCATTTATTATCTATAAAGGTTCTTATTGATTGCCCTTTTAATAGGACCTTTCTTCGCAAAATGCCATTCAATGACATGGTCTGCCAACCGATCATATAAGTCATCTTCTAAATAGGGTTCATACTCAGAAGTAAGTAGGGTATTGACATCAGATTGAATTTCTAATAATGTATCTGGCTCAAACACGTCGTTATCATTTAATATTTCTAAAATATATGAACCCAACGTTTCAAATCCTTCATCCCAATTCCCATTCCCGTTGCTTTGAGCTTCCCATCTTAGTTTTTCAATTGCCCTAATTAGTTCACCCTCTACAATGTCTGATTGCCCATTTTTAGGGACATATTTAGTCCATATTTCTTTCGCTTGTTCAAAGTATTTCATTTGTTCTCCCCCAGTAACTAACTGAATAGAAATATTCTTCATAAGAAATATTTAATCCAAATTTGAAATCAGGATCAACTATATAGAAGTGTGAATACATAAAATCATTTTCCATAAATTCTGTTATGTTGTTATATAGAGTATTGTTTAAACCTTTATCTAACATAATATTGCCTGTGATATTATTCGTCCCATGTCCAATAATAACGTTGTGGTCTTTTGGAAAGAATATAGCATTTCCTAGTTCATTTAAAATCGCTTTTAGATATTGTTTATCTAAATGTACTGTACCTGTTTTTTCAACAAGCTTATGGAAAATTAAAAGATGCTTCTGAGATAACCTAATACTTCTTGATAATTCTCCGGAAAGATGTTTATTGATCTCATTGCTATTAAAAGAATTGTATAGCTGAAATATCTCTTCATAACAGACTTGCTCCTCCAACAATCTGTTATGTTCATTTGTTTCTTTACGACTCTTAAAATCTTCAATTCTTAATTTATAGTTAAAGTATTTACCAACAAGAGCAATAACATTTTCTCTTTCGTTTCGTACATGGTTTTGTTTTAATAATCTTTCCATTTTCTGCTGTCTACTATCCATAAAATTCTCCAAAACTTAAAGATTCTCTTAGTTAAGAGTTCGATTATTTAAAGAATATCAATGTATTTCAATGATGTATACCATATAAACTTATTTACCATAACACGGATTCTAGGCACCTACTAAAGGAACCAACTAAGAGATGTTTCTTTATCACATATTAAGGCTTCAAGATTAACTGACTTAATCGTGTTCTCAATATTTATTTCTTTGGCTAGAAGCAATGTTATAAACGAATCATAGATGCTCATAAACGCAAAATCCATATTTTCATCTGTAATAATTAAATCATTAGGGGATAAGTTACCTATTTCTAAAGGTGACTTATCCTGGGCTTCAAATGAACCATTTGTGCCATAAATAGGTTCAGAGAAATAGAGAGTATTTGCTCCTTTTGAACAGAGGATCTTTACTAAATCATTTAGTATAAACAACGATGTACGATCTTCTTCGGGGTAATAAAAATCACGATTAGACTTAGAATAGGAAGCTAACTTTTTATATTCATCGCTAGGCGCACCCGTAAGGTATTGCAGCGCTCTGAATAGTTCCTTGTAGGATTTTAAATTACTTTTGGACATTACCTCTTTCCATGATATTGGTTCTCCAAGTTTAAACATTTCCTCATCACCCGGATATAGATGCTGATAAGGATTTTCTCTTTTTGATTTTTCCCAACCATAAGGCATCTGAATAAAAGGATGAAATAGAATAGCAGCAGACTTAAAGCCATTAGGTAATTGAGATAAGATAGGTAAATCCCAGTCTAACCGTATATAATCTAACAATATAGGAACATCTCCTTTTAATGTACTTAGTTACGTATATTTTATATGTATAGAACACTTACTTTTAGTTACCGTAATGTAATTTATTAAGAAGCATTAGCTATTATAAATAATTTATAGGGTTGTTATTTTGAACGTATCCATAAACTTTTATAACATTATCTTTCGTTTCTCCTGGTACGTTAATTGTTCTAAGTTTATTTATCACTTGGCCCTTCTCTTCCAAATTTTCTACTTTTATTTCTAACCATTCAATATTTTTATAATTACCTTTGAAATGATAAAACCAATCTCCATCCCAATCACTTATATACTTAGTTTTGACATCTTGTGTTCTCCAAAATGTATGTATAGAACAATCATTCATTGTATTTTTAATTTCTTCCCATTTGGTATTGTTCATTACTGATTGGTATTCACAAAACCTCATGAAAAAGCCACTTCCTTAGTAGTCATAATCCCAATTATCCTTAGAAAAGTTATTTAGTACATATTAAATTATTAATTATCAATAATTTGCGATTCTTTAATACTTAAAACTTCAATACTGTTGCAATAAAAGTCAATATCTTGATTTTCTACGTCTCGTACTTGAAACTTAATATTCTCCCAACTTCTATCACGAAGATCTGTTATTTGTAATATAGATAGTTGTACAGCTCCACTCGCAGATAGTTTAAAGCTTTCCACTTTATAAAAATTCATCTCCACTTCATATAAATCATAAGAAGCTTTAGGTTTTAAAAGAAAGGTTATATGTAAATTAGTTTTGTTCTCTTCATCAAACAAGAAATTGTTGCTATATTCTATAAAATATTTCACTTCTATGATATATTTCATATCTAAAAACGAAAATTCTGGTGAAAGATTATTCAATAAATGAAAGTTCTTGATATTTAACACTTTAAGGATCTCCTCTTTAATAAAAATTTCTATATATCATGTATAATAAGCTATTTAAGTCACGGTAATGTAGTTTATCGGTAGTAGGCATGCTAAAACTTAATGTCTATCCACTTACCGTTTACGAATTCCTCATAAGTTCCCCATTGAGGAGTACAAGTATTTATAGCCTTAATTCTTACTGGTTTAATAATATCTTCCTGACAATCCTTAGTTGGATTCGGTACGTAAATCCAAGAAGCTTTACTATTTTTCCCCTTTGAAAATTCCGTGTTGAAAAAGTCTTCAGCTTCTTGTAATGTTTCAAAACTATAGTCTCCAATTGAAGGCACATCATCTGACGTATTATAAAGAAACATATTTACTTCACCCTTGATGTCCACTATCATAACTTTCTTAATATCATTTATAGGCATATCTAATATCATGTATTTTCTCATTAAATCTCCTTACTAAAGGTGTATAGTTTATATATTGTAACTTAAAATAATCACTCTTCTAGGTACTTAATACTTCAGGTATACCTCTTTAATCTATATGATATAATTAACAAAAAAAGGAATTTAAAAAGGGGCTGAATCTATTGTCCGAAGGTATTATACTAGGTATCATTATTGCATTAATTATATTTCTAGCTATGGCTAAAACAGTAAAAGACACCCAAAAAGACCATGAGAAAAAGAGACGTTAAATTATGAATACCATATATAAAGTTAGTTTACATATAACTATTTATCGGAAATTATTTAAGAAACCTATTCTCATTTCTCCGTCATGATAAATTTCTATTACGTATTTATTTTCTACATAAAGAAAAGTGTCACTACCTACAGCCACAACATCGTCATATACGCTTAAGATGTTCTCAAAGTTTGTCTTTAGTACAGGAAAATTGTTTGTACTCCAATATATCTCAAGATCATCGTCATTTATTAAGCTTTTTACATCTTCTAAATAAGTGATTACGCAGTATTTATCAAATTTATCCCATTCTATCCTTCCGTAAAATGTGAATGGGACCTCTTTTTGAAACGAGTAATATCTTTCTTCACTTTTTTCAGGAGAATAAATAATAACGCCTTTACCTAAGGCATTTACACATTCTGAAAAAAGAGGCCCTTTATCCTCTTTTTTCTCTAATTCTTTTCTCTTTGCCAATAGAAACTCTAATCTTTTTTGTCGGTCTTGTTTTTTCATCATACAATACCTTTCTTCATATTTTTTGTCTTATTTGGCGGTCAAGAAATAGTTAGTATGAGACTCTAGTTACTATAACAGGTATTTTAGGTAGCAAAAGACGTTAGAACATTAATCTAACGTCTTTTAGTAGTTAATTTATTTTAAAGAAGTCTTCAATCATTTGTTCAGTCTCTTCAGGGCTTCGTAGTTCGACTATATTATCATTTTCATCGTACGTATAATGATGCTTAAATTGGAAGGGCATAGCTTCATATTGTTTTTCTACTTGCTCTAATACTTGATGAAAGCAGTTATAATTATATTCCTTAATTAGATAAGGTAATCCACTTGGTGAATGCAAATATTCATATTCTTTATAATTGTAAGGAGTGTGTTCAGGCCTCTTTATCAAGATTTTTATGAAATGATTCATAATTTTATTTATTTCATGTTCTTCAACGTATTTCAATAGACCACGTACAGCTATTAATTTCATTTCTAAATCTCGCTCTTTCTTATAGGCTTTTTGAAAAAATTCACTAAGCTGAGAGTTATAGATATCTCGTAAAACCAAGAGTAATTTATGACGTAGAGAAATGTCCTTTACGTTGAAATATAAATACTTCAAAGTTTCAAGATCATCGAGTTCTATCAATTTTGGCTCTAAATTAAAAATTGATTCTCTAAAGTCCATATTACCTTCATAAAAAGAACCAGTTTCGTAAGCACTAGATAAAGCTTTATTTATCAATCCCACCAAACTCCAAACACTTTATGATTAGGGGACAACTCTGGAGCAATAGGGGGGTTACCAAACATATAACCTTCCTCGATCTCGTCAGGTTCTAAGGTTTTAACCCATTCCTCTATTTCTTCGGGATTAGCGCTTGATAGGATATATATTCTTTCCGAAAATGGCCAATATTCCCCGTCTTCAACTTCCATAATTTCAACAAGTACGTCTTGTACACTTGGCTTATTTTTAATCTCAAATAAAACAGAATAAAAAGTATCAATTCCTGGATGGTCCATAAGATTACAGCCAATAGAGCCTTCATCTTCATTACCTTCGAAAAACTCTTCTAGAGACACTAAAGGTGCAGTTTGTGCATCAGGATAACCCTGTTCATATATCTTCTTTATCAAATTATCTTTCATACAATATCCCCGCCTTTTGAGCACTTATAACTATGAATATCATATACAACTTAAGTTTACACAACAACTCTTATCGTTACTTAATTATGTGTATTAAACCCACCAATTAGCAGAAGAATTCCACCATTCTTCTCCTTCTTTCAATGATTCACTTACGTTCAATGAAACCACTTCTGTGTTATCTTTATTAAATTCAAACATTTCACCTATTTCTTTTCCTAACCTTTGTCTATGCGCGGTGTCAATATTATAGACCTTTACCTTGTTAGGTGTATAAAACGTTTCAGATACATCTATATGACCTTCTGGAGAACATTTAGAAACCTCTACGTAGAGGACTCTACCCCAAGCACTAAATTGAAACATTAACAAATCAACACGATTCTCCAGTTTCCGATAAAAATGAGGAAAGGAACCTTTAAAACCACGATCTCTCAAAGTAGGAATGACATTTTTTCTTAAGGAATTAATCATATTATCTCTTTCAACAGACACTTTAGCACTCCTTGCTTTTTTCAGGCTTCATTTTATTGAAATCATATAAAAATACAGTGAAATACGTTGCAATATATATGATTAAAATAACCCAAATCTTAAAAGGGTCAATTATAAAGTTAAACAGTTGAGTTTGAGTAATAAGAAAGTGTATCAACAGAGGAATGAACATACACAACCATATGAAATTCCGGTCTTTAACAATATTAAAAATAAAAATTATTGAAACAACAATTGTGCCAACTAAATAAACCAAGCATATCCCTCCTATATCATTAAATTTAGCACATTTATCCAAAAGGTTGCTAATTAACATAATAGATTTTCTAGGTAGCAAGTAAAAAAGAAGCCTCTAGCTGAGACTTCTTTTTTACTTTTTTTGAACTTTCTTATTTTTATACGAGGTTAAATGTTAGCATCCTCTTTAAATTTTAAAATGGCTTCTACTGCTTTTTTGTATCCTCCAGAATCCCTTAAAGATTTTCCAATTTCCAAGCTTCTCTCTTTGAATGAAGAATTTGATAGTACTTGTTCCGTTATATTTCGTAATGTAATAGCATCCAGTTCTTTACGATTAAGTTGTAAACCAGCTCCTAATTCTTCAATTCGATTAGCCACTATTGGTTGATCTCCCATAACAGGGATAACAACGAGAGGAACACCAAAATAAAGCCCTTCACTCGAACTATTCATTCCACCATGCGTAATAAAAACATCTGCCTGTTGTAGTATTTCTAATTGTGGTACATAATTACGCACGATGAAATTAGGTGGAATATCTTTAAACTGGCGAATATCAGTCTGTTTTCCTACTGATAATACAACTGTAGCTTTACTTTCTTGGAATGCTTTAAAACAGGTAGTATATAACTCAGGTTGCTGATTAAATACCGTGCCCATTGAGATAAAAATGAGCCTATTACTAGGGATACTTTTTAAAGGAAGAGTTTCTACATCTTTCCGTGGCGCGATAGAAGGACCAACAAAGATGAAAGACTCATCAAATTTATCAGCATGGGGTTGATATAACTTAGAGGTAAATACAATCGTGATATCCCCAGGACAAGACATCAAGTTTTGACTATCATTAAGAATTACTCCATATTTATGCTTCCATTTTGTCGATATTTCTTCAATTTCTCGATACCTTGGGGAAGTTTTATCTATTTCTCCTCTGCTCTTTATAAGGGCTGAAAAGATATCCTCATTAATGGCAAATGTTGTACAAGAAGATATTTTAGGTATTCCCAGTACATCAGCAATAATCCATCCTGCGGCGAAATTATTATCATAAATAACATAGTCGTATTTCTCTTCGCTTATTTCGTTTAAAACATCCTCTATAATCTTATCCATTGACCGTCCCATAAATAGCAACATTTCGAGAGGATCTATTTTTTCCGTCATCCTTTTCATTGGATCTATATTGCGTACAAAATTTTCATAAGGCCGAAATAAAGCACCTGTTTTTTCAATTTTGTTTTTATATTCTTCCACACAGTAATAGACCACGTCTTCTCCCTTTTTCACTAACTCTTCTACGAGTGCAATGGTGGGATTAACATGGCCTTCTCCAGGAAAATTAAAAAATAATACCTTTCCCATTGAAATTCCTCCTTTTTCCACATTTAAAAATAACAAAATATTAATATATTTCCTTATTGTACCATAAAGTATTTTTTAATATCATATATTTTCTTAGTTCACATAATGGAAGTTCTAGGAAGCTAGAAAAAGACTAACTTATTAGAGTTAATCTTTATTTCGCCCCTCCTTGTCTAAAATTTCTAAAAGCCTATCAACCTTTGAACCTATTTCTAATACTTGATTAACTTTCTCTCCTATTTCCTCAATTACTAAAAAAGTACGTTGGTCAGCTTTCATAACTTCTGTTCTTAAATCATCATTTTCAAGTTGAAGTATGTCATTCGTTTTATCTGCTTCTTCTAACTCTTCCTTCAAACGAGAAATTTCATCTAATAAATATTGCTTTTTTTTATCTTCCATTTTCTCCCCCCTATCATGCTGCATGAAAAATAGGAAAAATTATTATTAAATTTTATACTGTATATGATATATGACCCTAATTAACATAAGACACATTACCGGTAGAAATAACTACAAAGCGTTAGATTTCTTGCTATATTTTTTCATTTAGTAGGGCATTCTCATAGTGATTTATCTCTTTCCATACTTCTTCCTTATCGGTTAATGAATTAAAGTTTAAGTTTTCAAATGCATTTATTAATTTCATTTTTATATTTTCTTTTTCCAATGAGTTTTTATATTCTGAGATGTCATACATAGAATTATGCTTTTTAAAGTTTATTCTTGCTTGGGTTAAAGAATACTCTCCATTGGGGCCTCCCCAAATTTCATCAGCATGAGGGTCATCTTGTCCATCATCTTCCCAATTACATAGGATACAGATTTCGTAATCATCGGCATTCTCTAAAGTCAAATATTCACAACATGGACATGGAACACGGTGCATTAAACTTATCTCTCCCTTTTAAAATACATACTTATGGTAATAATAATAGATTAATATTAACTCTGTATACTCTATACACACGTAGTTACCATAATGTACTTTATCGGTACGGATTATAGATTTATGGTAGAATAATCCTTAAAAGGAGGAATAAAGAAAGTTGAATAATATATTAAATACAAAAAAACTATTTAAAGACATGATGATATGGGAATGCGTATTGTTTATCCCTTCACTTTTACTCATGTCATATTTACCTTTAAATAGCCTATTAGACATGTTTATTAACGTCATTATCTTTATTTTAAGTGTAATAGGGATATTTGCTATCCGTACGTACATAAAAGATCGAAGAATGACTTTTACCGACAAGTAAAAAGAGCACCGATTTAGAGGTGCTCTTTTTTAAAATTTAGTTACCATAATCACCATTACAAGCACATATAAGAAAGGCCATCTAATTTATTGGATGGTCTTTCTTATTACATATTAAATTCTTTTTTTATAATACATAATAGACAATGCATTCCCTATTACTACAGCGCTAAAACATAAACTGAAGGCACTTTGAAATTGAGTATTGGTAAAAGGGGTAGCTACATTCATGATTGTAATAATGGAAAAACCTATAATAAAGAGCATTAAAACTACCGAACTTGATTTTCCTAATATTTCAGCTCCACGCTCGTCTTTTCCTTCAGTATTTCTAAAAGTTGCCCAATAAAAAACAGCCAGCATATCAAGTACTATCGCAAATCCCATCAGCATTTTATTCTCCCTCCGCAAATTCATAATCAAAGACTTCGTAAATGTTCTTACTAAATTGTTTAGCAATTTCAAATGCAAGTATTAGAGATGGATTATATTTATTAGCTTCTAAGGAAGCAATGGTTTGTCTAGAAACACCAACGCGATCTGCTAATTCTTGTTGTGACCATCTCATTTCAGCTCTTAAAACTGGAATTCGATTGGTTAATGCTCCTTTTCGTTGCATCCCAACACCTCAATTTCCTTTTTGTTACATTTAGTGTAATATATTTCATTCATTTTGTAAACTATTTCTTACAAAATGACAAAAAAAGTTTACCTGAAATTTTCAAGAAAATATATATGATATACATTTTCAATTAACATAATGTAATTTTAAGTAAACAAAACCTAAAAAAGGGATATTGTGTTAATGCATAGATGGGTTATTTTTAAAAAAAGAGGGATTATTAAATGAAAAAAGGACTCATAACAGGAATAATTGCACTACTTATCGTACTAGCTATTTCTTATTTTTCGGGAATTTGGAGTTTTGTTTATTACTTATGTGGGGTTATAGGATTAGTATCGATTGTACTTTCTTTAGATTTTTTAATTTATAGTTTAGGTAACAAACGATTATCAACTTCCGACAGAAAAAAACATAAAAATCGTTTAGAGGATTCTAAAAAGTTTATCTCAATTGCTATTCCTAACGTAATAGCAGCATTGATCTATATAATAAACTAATAAAAAACAGCACTATCCAATTTAAATGGGCAGTGCTGCTTTTTATTAGCTATTCCTAACTTTTAGTTAACATAAAATACGTTTCAGGAACCTATTTTGTCACCAGAGGATAAAGAATATCGAGCTCTTTTTTTAAATTGCTTTTTTCATCATCATAATTAACAGGGCAACTATCAGAACTATTCTCTATTGTCACTTCACCGTTCTTTAAAAAATCTTTTAGTTGCAAATAACTGCTTATTGGAAATTCATGCATTTCCCATATATTACGATAACCTAAAATTCCATTATTAATGAGTAATTGATCAGCCTCATTTGTTACTTCCTTAACGAAATCTACAAAAAGACAATTTGTATCTAGAAGAACTTCTCCTTTTGCCTTACCTGTTTCATAAGTTTCTTCATACAAAGTAATTTTAATAGATAACTCGTGACTATTTTTACGAACAAACGTCCATTCTATTTCGCTTGGTTCTTCATTCCAAATTACCGTTTCATCCTCTTCTTCATGTATTAATAACGAGACAAGGCTTCTTAATAGATCTCCAAAAGCATCTGTTAAATAGCTTGGAGTAAATTCCAATTTATTCGAATCAACCTCAATAAGGACCTTAGCCCAACCATAACTTTTTAAATAATAATTAAACTTCATACCTTAACTCATTCTCCTATATGTAAATTCTACTATTTATTATATCAAAATGACTCTAAGATCAAGGACTACATGCTCTCCGAATTTAATTAACATAATCCATATTTTCGGTAGTAAATAAAAATAAAGTGTTTATTTACTAAAAATGCTATTATATATAAATTAAGAAATTTAATAGGAGATTATATTATGTTTAAAAAAATCATATCAGTGCTGATTTCTTCTCTATGTGGTAGTTTAGTAGTTGCTGTAGGAGCCCTTGATACTTCTTCATATGGACAACTCACTTTTAGTAATTTGATAGCTGGGTTAGTTCTTGGATTAATGTATGTTGTTCCGGTCGTTATTGTTTTAGGCATCCCCTCATCTATTTTGATTGATATTGTAATTAAAAATAGAGATAAGAAATATAAACAATTAATTGAAATAGCACTATACATTATTTTTGGAATAATAGGTGCAACCATAGTTTCACTTATTATCTCATTAGATGATGGTACAAACGGTATAAATCTGTTGGCATTCAAACCTATTTGTATTCTCGCTTTAAGTTGTTCTGTTCCCTTCGGGATTTGTTCGATTTTATGGAACTATAGATTAAAAAAGAGTTCTTTACAGTAGATAAACAGTATCCATATTCTCGGTAGTAAATAGAAATAGAATGTTTATTTACTTAAGGCCCTAATATAAATAACAAAACTCTATTGGGAGACTACATTTATGAAAACAAAGATTATACCGGTGATTATTTCATCCATCTGCGGTAGTTTAGGTTTTTCAACTTTATTCCTGGAAGGCCGATATATAGATTTTACTGATTTTATTGACCAATTCGTGACTGGATTGATCCTTATTCCATTTGTTATAGTATTTGGTCTTACATTTTCTATAATGATTGACACGATTATAAGAGATACAAAGAAGTATAAAGCTTTATTTGAATTCCTACTGTACGTCCTTTCTGGAGTTGTAGGGACTTCAATCATTTTATTAATATTTTCGCTAGGTGATGGTATAAGCATTTTCCTAGAATTTAAACCATTTCTTATTCTTGCCCTAAGTTGCTCAGTCCCCTTTGGAATCAGCTCAATTATATTGAAATATGTATTTAAAACGGTTCCTTCTCACTAAAAACAGTTTGTATGCGCTATACATCTTTAGTTAACATAATCACTCTTTCCGGTACACACCAAAAAAGAGAACCCTCTTGGGAAAAGGGTTCTCCATGGGGCCTTGTTTCTTCTTTATGCAGCTTTTTATACATCCTTGATTTATCAACGTTTCTTCAGTAGGTGAGTCATGAAAAAATGAATAAAAAGCGCACCTTTTATTCATATGCTAGTACACCTAAAAAATATTCTTTATGGCAAAAATGTGCTACTATTTACTTACGGTTATATTTTGGTACTTTATAATTGTGATTCCTAAAACAAAGCAACCTCACTCCAATGACCTCGGAATGAGGTTGCTTTTACTTTTGGTATATTAGGAACAAAACTAATCAGTTGAAGTAATCTTTTCTAATTCATTCAACAATTGATCGACTAATTGACTGATTAGAAGTGTATTATGGCTTGTAAATCCTTCTTCCAATCCCACTTTAATCATAAGTTCTCTCGCTGCCTCCAAATCTACAAGTAAAGCCTTTCTTAAAGTACTGTTATATCTATATCTTTGCAATTATGTAGTCACCTATCCCTCTAACTTGCAAGTCTTTATTTAACAATAACTGGATTTTTACCGTATAACAATAATTGTTCTTGTAAAATCAAATTAAGAGCGTAGAATGCCGGTTTTAGGGATTAAAAGGTTAAGTTTTTATACTTAATACATATTTTGATTCATGAATTTTTTAGATACCAATAACGCACTCCCAGTTCAAACAGAACCATTAAAATAAAGAGCTGATGGATGCTTATTCTGGATTTCTCCATTAGGTTTGCATGTCTTTTTTCAGTTTATTTAAATCTTTTTTTGTTTTCTTGACTAATGTTTTAAATTTTTCATTAATCTTCCTTTTGTTTTTTCAAGAAAACAACAGTTAGAAGTAAAAGGGGGATCATTACTTGAAAAGGAAGATGAAGGATAAATGGTACTATCATCTGACCTTCATAGAATTGCTCTTGATAATTGCTCGCGATTGTCATTGATAAAAATAGAATGACTAATCCCAATGGATAAGTCATTCGGGAAGGGGATTTGATCCTAAATAAGTTCGTCATTCCACTTACAACGGCATAAAAAAACACGTTTATCTTAACAAAGCTAGTAATAATCAAAGCAAACATAAAGAAAACATCAAGACGTTCGAGAAAGTCAGCTACCTGAATGCTTTGTACGGTGCTGAGAAGTGGGAACTGTGAACGTTCAGTAAGACTAACACCAAGTACACTAATATTAATGAGCATGATAATAGCTAGGTTGATTCCACTTAGTCCAAGCGCACATAATCCAGTAATCTTTGCTTTTTTTGAATGAGTCAAATAGGGAAAAATCATGGTAAATACAATTACTTGTCCAAATGGATAATATAAGGTTTTAGTAAAGGCAACTTTTAGAACGGGTAACATGCCTTTTTCTAGTACTGGTTGTAAGTTCGTCACATGGATTAACCCAGAAACAATAATAAGAATAAAACCAGTGACGGCAAGGATGTACATAAAAATAAAAAAAAGCTCTCCTGATCTGGATATTACCTCGATTCCTTTACGAACTGTATAAATAATGACAAGCATTAATAGCGCATTTGCAATGAATAAAGGCGTGTCAGGATAGGCAAAGGTTAACAACAACTCACCAAAATCACGTAAAATCCTTGCGGCAAAATAGGCAAAGTAAAGGATATAAAGAAAAGCAAGAATCCTTCCAATAAATTTCCCCAAGATCTCTTGCGTGTATTGTGTAAGCAAGAGATCAGGATAATACAAATAAAGTCGGTGATAGACGAAAAATAGAAGAAAACTAATTACCATTCCAACTAGAATAGCAAGCCAAGCATCTTGTTTTGCTCCCATTCCCATAGGGAGCAAAATGGAAGTGCCAAGTTCAAACATAACCATTAAGATAAACAGTTGACCTGCACTGATTTTTGCTTTCTCCATTTAACTGGCACCTCCTTTTTCTTACTTTTGATTCTCTTTTACCCCTGAAAGAAACGATTTATTTCGTAAGCCAGCGCGACGTACATAGGCTTCCACTGTAATATCTACATCTAACTTTGGAAAGTACACACCATTCCATTCCATTTTTAATTTCTTAAATTGATTTGGTCTAGTACGATGAACTACTTCGCCAAACCCCAAAATATCCGTTTTGTTTTTTTGCGCACGTTCAATAGCTTTCTTCAGCTCTTTTTTAATTTCTTTCTTCACGGATTGTTCGATTTTTGTAATGACCTTTGGATTGGTGATATCCACAGGTACGTCCATTTCACTAATATCTCCTTCAACACGCGTATGAACAGAAATATGAGGTTGCCCATTTTTCACTTGGGCGGACACGCTTGTTTTTTGGCGCACAGTTTGATAAGCGATAGCCTCTTTTTTCCCTTCCCAATCAATATTAATATCCGTGCCTTGGATTTTATCGAGAATCCATACCGTTCCTCTTGCTGGTTTTCCATAAAGCCAATCTACTAACTTTCCTTTTTTTAAAACGGCGATTCCAGAAGCATGAAGCGTTGCTTCTGGCGCACTCTCTTGAAGGTTATCTAACATTCGTGCTTGTTTATGATTCCCAACTAGACGAAATCCACTTACGACGGTTCCACCCCCAGGAGATTCGAGTCCCATCATTATGTCTTGGAGTGATACTTTTACGTTCTCTCCCCATTTTCTTTCTGTGAATTCTAAGGTTTTCAGCACTTTATTCGCTGGAATTTTATCAACTGGCGTTAATGTTTTGACGAGATCTGCGGCAGTGGAATGATTTGCAATCACGACGCCTGCGGTGGTCCGAAATTCTGGATCCCGATCAAACGCATCAATTAATAGATTAAGCCCTTCTTCTTTGGCTAGCTTTTCCCCAACCACGACCAAGTTTGTGTGAGCATAATACAATCTCCGCGAAATTCTGCTGGAGGCTCGTCTACTTGCTTCGACTAGATTGTCTCCCGAAGCTGAATAGATCGTAATAGGTGGACTTTGTGCACCACCACCTCCTCCTTGCATACCTCCTGCCACATTCCCTGGATTAATAATTTGGAACGTTAGATGATATTTCCCACCTTTAGTTTTGTCGACACCCATTGCTGATACAATGGCCAGGTCAGTTAACTCCTTTTTACTCCAACAACTGGAGAGCAAGACCATCATCGTCATCAGCAGTAAAAGAAAAGCCCCTTTACGTTTCATTATTGTCACCTTCTTCGCTGTCTTGGTTTGGACGCATAAAAAATGAATCCTGTATATGTTCTACTGTATAATCCGTATATTAATTTGTAGTATCATGGTGGCAGTTCTTTATTATGTTTTGATTTTCAAAGGATAAAGACATAGTTTCAGCACTTTCTTATCTTTGGATATTTTAACCATATATCGAATTTTTATGTGAAAGAGAAGTAGAGGATGGTTGAGATAATATAGTATGAAATAGATAAAAAAAGCCCATCAACCTAGGAGTCAGTCCCCTAAGTGGATGGGCTTTATCTTTCCTTTATGAATTGTTAAACTAACTAACACGTTTTTTAGTTTTTGGTTTAGCTTTGATTAGTAGAGAAGATAAAAATTCATAAATAATTGTGAATACCAGGGGTTATTTACGTTCTTTCAATCTATATGTAATTTGACTTAAATGTAATTAATTATAGGTTAGAAATGTGTCATTCAAAATTATGTATATTTTCCTTGTTCGTAAGCGTATACCTTTACGGACTTTGCTTTTAGGTATAATATCTATCATTTTTATCGTTTGTTTAAGTTTAAAATTAAATTACGAACGTCTCTTTTGGATTATACACTTTTACGAACGTTTTCTAGTAGAATAAACGGAGATAGATCTGAAGGCGAGAACATTTGCTAAAGCATTAGAGGGGCTTTGCTTAGAAGCACTGAAGCTAAATAAATTAGTATTTGCGGCTGGTGATTAATATAAGATTAAAGCTAGAATTGATGTTGTAGTTCCATTGTTTGGTTAACATGAATTAATAAATTCAAAGGGGAAAATGTCTTGAAAAAAACATTTCTAAATAAAAATAACACCCTTATAGGACTAGGATATGAGTTTCTAGTAGTTTGTCCACATTGTGCCTCTTGTGCAAAAGTCATAGCTTTAGATAATCCGAGTCCCTATGTTGCTAACGTCAGAAGAAGGTTTGTTTGTACTGCTTGCGGAGCAACAAAAGACAAAGTTACAAAAGCAAACGGTTACGGAGAAGCACGGGTCTCATATGAACCTAAAGCTAACTATGAAGTAATTTTAACTGGGGACCCCTGTGACTGGTATTTTAAACTTCCACTCTACTTGCAGATTGAATGTAGTGGAAACGTCTTATGGGCATTAAACTTAGAGCATTTAAGTTATATGGAAAGCTATATAGAAGCTGAAATTAGGGAATCACATCCCTATTATTTAAGTGTTGAGAGTCGACTTCCAAAGTGGATGAAGCTTGCTAAAAACAGGAATGAAGTATTAAAAGCTATTCAGAAACTAAAGAGGAGATTAAACGGAAAAAACGAGTAAGTGCTACTTTTTTTGCACCCTATGATAAAGCGATAAAACCCTATATACGAATTGCTACAGGTGAGTATAAGAGTTAGTTTTAGACAGAAGAGAAATTGATGCTTCTTGGGCTATACTCAGCAGTAGGGCTCACGAGGTTGTTCATAATCACCAATGGATAGAAGATAAAGAATTCTGCAACTGAAAGTAACTTCTAAATAGTCTAAGTATGGGAAGTGAAGACTTTGTATCAAACGATAAAAATTAATAATTGGATCTTAGAGGTGGATGTTGAAGAAACAAAAAAACAGTATTTGAAGAAGTGGGATTTGTGCGATTGTCTATATTGTCTAAACTTCTATGAAGCTATGAAGTCACGATCAGAGATAGAGCTTCAGTTTTTTAACAGACTAGGTATTAATCCTTCTCATTGTAATCACTTATCACATTTTGATCCTCAAGAAACTGGACTACACTTCTATATTGGTTGCTATCATATGGTAGGTAAGGTATCTGACAAAACGTCTCTAGAAATTATAAATGCAGATGATGCAGTTGAAATAAGCAATAACCTACATATTAGCTTTTCCAACAATTTAGAATTTGTCCCTGACGGATTTACTAGACCTGTACTGCAACTTAATTTTGAAATAGAAGTTCCTTGGGTACTTACTGAACAACCCAGTTAGTATTTTTTTATTTTCTGACTACTGCCTTAATATATATTTTCAAAATACTAAAGGAACTGTTGAGAAGTGGCGAGCAAGCATTAAAGCAAAAGATCAAACTCTGGTGATAAGGAGTTTGATCTTTTTATTTATGTCTTTTGAAACCAAAACTCACCATAGAAGCTGTTACTAACGAGATAACAGCAGCAATAACAATCTTTATGTAAGAAAGTTCTAAAGCCCACGGCCCATATTTATCTGGATTCAAACGATACATAGACCACCACTGTCCATTTTCACCTTTAAAGAGCGATACGAAAATCCATAAAAGAACTAAGAACAAAAACCATACAAAAAAGATAATATAGTTCGAAACTTTCCTATTCACTGGTCATCCCTCCCCCTCTCAATTCATACCCAACGTTCTTCTCTCTTATTATAGTAACAATAATCGGGAAAAGATTCCATTGAATAAAGAACGTTTGTTCGTATATAATAAAGAACAAACGTTCTTTATTCAGGAGTACTTCCAATGAACTATGAGCAGCTACCAAGCAGAGTCATTATTTGTATAGACATGAAAAGCTTTTTCGCTTCAGTTTCATCTGTCATACGGGGTTTAAATCCGTTGAAAACAAAGCTTGCTGTTGTAGGAGATATCAAACGGTCGGGATCTGTTGTGTTAGCTGCCACACCCTTATTAAAGAAAGAAGGAATCAAAACCGGAAGTCGTCTTTTCGACATTCCTAAAAGGAAAGATATCCATGTGGTGAATCCATCCATGGAGAGATATATCAAGGCTTCGAACTATATTTCTAGTTTGGTGTTACAGTATGTGGCTCCTGAAGACTTTCATGCCTATAGCATTGATGAGTTGTTTATTGATGCGACAGCTTCTTTGCATTTATTCGCTCAAACACCAGAAGAACTGGCCCATAAAATCATCAACGAGATTTATCGCAAGACACGGCTGACAGCTACTGCAGGTATCGGTCCTAATCTCTTACTGGCGAAGGTGAGCTTAGATCATGAAGCCAAGAATAGCCCAACAGGAGTTGCCTATTGGCGATATAAGGATATTCCCTTTAAGTTGTGGTCCATTCATCCGATGAAGGATTTCTGGGGGATCTCGTCTGCTACGGAAAGGCGCTTGAATCGTTTGGGGATTCATTCCATAAAAGAACTCGCTCTGTCTTCTGTAGAGATATTACGTAACGAATTTGGTGTCCTGGGGGAAGAAATACACCAACATGCGAATGGGATTGATTACAGCCGCATTTCCGATGTGTACATTCCTAGCTCTCGTTCCTTTGGAAAAAGTCAGATACTCTTTCGCGATTATACAAACCGGAAAGAAGTGGAGTTATTGCTGTTAGAGCTATTGGATGATGTTTGTTTTCGCTTACGGATGCATCAGGTCGTCGCACAAACCATTCATTTATCCATTGGCTACAGCAAACAAACAGGCGGCGGCTTCTCAAGACAAAAGAAAATGGGAAGAGCTTCGAACTTAAGCCAAGATATCTTTCCGTACTGTTTAACCATTTTACATACCTTTGATAGTGGCATGCCGATTCGCTCCATTGGCATTTCATTATCCAACACTAGTATTCAAGAAGAGGAGCAAATGAGCTTATTTGAGGACATTGACCAGCGTGAAAGAGCCCATGCTCTTGCTAAAACGATTGATGACATTCGTCTGCGTTATGGCAAGAATAGTGTACTACGTGCGTCTAGTCACCTTCCTCATTCAACAGCTCGTTATCGAAATGGCCTTATGGGTGGCCATAAAGCCTAAGGAGGAAAAAGAGATGGAACCTAGAGGAATGAAAAAATGGCGTCCATTCGCCACTATGCCAGAGCAATACATAGGATTAAAGGAAGTTATAAACAAGCAACTAGAGGTAGATCAACCTCTTTTAACCGAAGAGCAAATGGAACAAATCAATTTTACATTGATTGAAGCCTTACATACAAATAAACAAGTATATCTTACATATTATAAGAACGGGCAACGTATAACCGAAACAGGATTCATACAATTTGTTGATTCCCTGGGGAATTTGTTTGTTTTTATCGATGAAGTGTTTGAATTAAAGAACAAAATGAGGCTAAGTGAACTAATTGATGTTCGATTCGTTTAAAATTAAATGTAGTTTCATTATTTTAAGTTAAGTAAGAGTTCTCAGTGGCATCCAAATAATATTTAACTTAAGGAGGAGTTATATTGGCACGTGTTTTATTTATTAATGGTGGATCAGAAGGACATGTCAATCCAACCATTGGAGTTGTACAGGAGCTTATTTTGCGTGGAGAAGAGGTCGTATACTTTTCAATAGAAGAGTTTCGAGAACGTATTGAAAAGACGGGAGCTGATGTGAGAACATTTGACGGTCAAAAATTTTTAAAAGCTTTCATCTCAGGGGGAAGAAATTATTTGCTCGAAAGAATTAACGGCCTTTTACATACAGCAGAGATCGTTATACCTAGCGTTCTTGAACAGATACAGGGAGAACATTTTGATTACATCATTCACGACTCTATGTTTGGGTGCGGGCGTTTACTTTCTCAAATTCTAAACCTCCCGGCCATTAACTCATGCACATCTTTTGCTCAAAACGAACTATCATTTAAAAGAATGTACGAACACCTTTCGCAAAGTATTCCACCGGAACATGCTAACAGAATAAATAGTGAATTCCAAAGCTTAACAAGAAAGATTAAAGAGAAATATGGAGTTGAAATCACTTCTCCTTACGAAGTTTTTTGTAATCCTGCACCACTTACTATTGTATATACAACGAGGAAATTTCAGCCTTCTGGAGAAATGTTTGATCAAACATACAAATTCGTAGGACCATCTATTGCTACAATGGAACCACAAGGAAGCTTCGATTTTTCTGTATTAAAAGGAAAAAACGTTATTTACATTTCATTAGGTACTGTTTTTAATCAAGAGATTGATTTCTATAAACTTTGCTTTAAAGCTTTTGAGAACACTGACTATACCGTCGTTATGTCTATTGGTGGAAAAACTCAACTATCTGATTTAGGGGAAATACCTAAAAACTTTATTGTGAAAAATTACGTTCCACAAACTGACGTGCTAAAGCACACGAAATTATTTATCACACATGGTGGAATGAATAGCACCAATGAAGGTTTCTATTATGGGGTTCCACTTATTGTAATCCCACAAAGCGCAGATCAGCCGGTAATTGCTCAACAAGTTGAGCATCTTGGAGTTGGAATGAAGTTGCAAATGCAAAATTTAACTGTAAATCAACTATGTGAAACCGTGATTCATGTGTTAGAACATTCCACCTTTCAGAAGGCTCTTACAGATATAAGAGAATCTTTTCAAAAATCAGGGGGATACCGTCAAGCTGTAGATGAGATTTTCAAATTTAAAAGTCAATTTAATATTTAAATAGAGATTATGTAAGAAAGAAGTATTAAAATTCATTCAAAAATTAAAGGGAAAGTAGAAGGAAAATTAAAAAGGGGTGCTCATTGATGACAAATAATAGACTGAATCCTAAGGTTGATGAATTTTTAGATAGAGCTAAAAAGTGGAAGGAAGAATATGAGGCGTTGAGGAAGATTGTTCTTGAATGTGAGTTGGCTGAGGAATTCAAATGGATGAATCCTTGTTACACGTTCGAGAAAAAGAATATTGTTTTAATACATGGTTTTAAAGAATATTGTGCGCTTCTGTTTCCTAAAGGTGCTTTGTTACAGGATTCTCATAGCGTCCTAATCCAACAAACAGAGAATGTACAAGGAGCTCGCCAGATTCGGTTTACCAATGTGCAAGAAATAGTTGAAAAGGAAGACATCTTGAAAGCTTATATTTATGAAGCCATTGAAGTTGAAAAAAACGGTTTGAAGGTGGAAGCTAAAAAGCCTGAAGAAATGGTCATCCCTGAAGAACTTCAACATAAATTCGATGAAACACCTGCTTTAAAAACGGCTTTTGAAGCATTGACTCCAGGACGACAAAGAGCATATATTCTTTATTTTTCTACAGCTAAACAATCTAAAACCAGAGAGGCAAGAATTGAGAAATACATGGAGAACATCCTTAACGGAAAAGGGTTAAATGATTAGTAGGTTGTATTTAAAACATAGCCAATATAAAGAAGCCACTTGTATAAAACAAGTGGCTCTTTGCTACGTTGAATACATTAAATGATTCACGTATTATTCCCAACACTATTATAACATAACCTATATGTTTAATATATCTTTGTTTTAATGCTAATGACAGCAAATGAAACCATCACATATCCACCTGCTACTGCATTTTGATACGCTGGATGACACATGACTAATCTTGATGAGGAATATGTATAGCCTCTACCTCATATTAAAGATTCTGTTCACATTTAAAGATAAGAAAATCATATGTTGTAAAATATGAAGATAGAAAAAAGATTACCTATTAGATGATAAGGTAATCTTTTTTATCCATTTTATTAATGTCGAAGATTATTAATTTCTTCTTGTGATAGCCCTGTAAGGTCACTTATCGTTTTATTGTCTATCCCTTTTTGAATCATCCCACGGGCCATCGTTTTAATGGTTTCTTTCCTACCTTCTTCTCTTCCTTCAGCTCTTCCTCTTTTCTCTCCAAGGTTTTCAGCTCTTCTCAAGGCAGATTTTTCATCCAATAAAGCCTTTTTTCTTGCTTCATAAGCAAGTAAAACCTCAGGATCTTGACTGACACGTTCCCATTCATCTATTGCTTTTTTCAATACTTGATCTTCTTGCATCGCAATCTCCTCCAATATTTGAGTGATTTCTTCATCTTCCGATGCTTCAAGTAATAATAACCACCGTACTAATTGATCTTCCCTTGGATCAACTTCTTTTTTACGCCATTTTATAAGTAGTTTGGGAAGTTCCATAAAATGGATCTCTAACATGTCCGTTAGTAACAACTTTTCTTCACGCTCATATAATTGAAACACTGAATGATAATGGTTGATATGAGATAAATAACGGAAGTTGACAATGTTAATGGTAATAGTTTGGCATAGTTCCCCGTAGTCCATTCCTTCCTTCATTTGACTACTATACATTTTAGACCAATAGTAAAGCGTTCTTTTTTCCATATCATGTTTATTATTAAGTTGAATTTCAATATTTATACGAGTTCCGTCTTCTAGTCGAGCATGAACATCAAGAATAGAGCGTTTATCTTCCTGATTTTCTTTATTAAAATGTGGATCTAATAAATGAACCGTTGTAATTTTCTTTTCTTCTGGTAAACGTAGAGCTGCATTTAAAAACGCGGCTAAGATAGACTCATTTCCATGCGTTCCAAAAAGAGATTTAAAGGCAAAATCGACACGTAAGTCTAATCGTTTTGTCATTATATCCTCCATCAGTTATTCTTTTCTCTTAGTATAACACGAGTTATACTTTTTCTTCTTCAGAATATGTTTCATTCATTACGAAGATAATTTTTAAAAAAAAACATTCAACACCTTAATTGAAAAATCTTAATCATTACTAAAACTATAAAGGTAATGGAATCTATATAAATCAAATAACTATATGAACTTTATGTTTATACCGATATTAATATAAAAAGTTAATTATTAATGCTCTAATGAATGGTATTATAAGGTAGTTAAAATAAACTGTCTTGGAGGATGAAGAACCTCAATGAACCTATCTCAGCTGGAAAAGGAGATTAAGACTTTACAAAAAATCATCTATAGCTTAGCAAAGGACAATCACGAATATTGTGATGGAGACATCCTTAAACTAAGTCAAGAACTAGATAAGAAAATTTTCATTTATCAAAAAATGATAAATTCCATTGACTAATATATAGCTAGATATCAAACTAGTCATAAAGTAATATCCCGTGAGAGAGTGGATTAATGTTTAAAACTGTACTTTATAAGAAGTGTATTCGGATATATAAATTTGGGAGGCATCAACTTTGGAAACTACAGAAAAGTATATAATACAATCACATGAAAGATGTGAAACATTATATCATTTAAACCCTAAAGATATACCAATTCCCAAAGTGTGTTTAATAAGAAAAGAATTACAACGACAAAATTCTAAATATGAAAGTATTCTCCAAGTAACAAGGTATTTCATGGAGAAAATTTTAGAATATTCAAAAGGAATCCCTACATTAGTGGTAGTTTCTAATGAAAATGGATTTATCCTAGACATGTATGGAGATAAAACTATTCAACAAATGGTTGATAGCCTAGGAATAACACCCGGGGTGCGATTTGATGAGAGAGATGTTGGAACTAATTCTATTTCATTAGCCCTTCAGTTAAAAAAACCTGTTGAGATTATTGGTAAAAACCATTTTCAAGAAGTACTACATAGCGCAGCATGTTTTTCTGCACCTTTTTATTATTCTCCTTCTCAAGTATTAAGTGGTACTATCTCTTTAATGACGACTATTGATTATGCTAGCTCTTTACATTTAGGGCTTTTATCTTCAGCTATTGATTCAATCGAACGCGAATTAAAGCTCCAAGAACAAAATTATAAGTTAGATTTATTAAATCAAATACTTATGCATTCAACTCAAGATGGTATTTTGATTACAGATACAAAAGGGAAAATAAGAAGTTTTAATGAGGCTGCAAAGAATTTATTTGAAGCCCAAGAGAATTTCGCAGGTTATTTTGAAAACAAACAAGTGGAGATAGTGGAGAAATATATTGACTCTGTTCTTCAAACTAAAAAACCTCTTAAAAATATCGAAGTTGATATAGATAATGAACATAAAGAAAACTTAATTAGATGCCTGGTAGATGTTTTACCTTTATTTGATAGTTATCAAAAGTTAAATGGGGCTTTTCTACAGTTTAGAGATATGAGTGAATTTTATAAACTACAGGAGCAAGTTATTGCATCGGAAAAGCTATCTACCCTAGGGATACTGGGAACTGGCTTTGCACATGAAATTAAAAATCCTCTAACAGCTATTATTGGTTTAATTCAACTCTTACAAAAGCCAGATATAGACCTCAATACTCAAGAAAATTATTTGAACATTATATCTAAAGAATTGGAAAGAATAAAGGATTTAACTAATCAATTTGCTTCACTAGGGAAGCCTACGTTATTTAAACGAAAGTCATGTGATATTGATGTATTAATAAAAAATACAGTTGCCCTTGTAAAAAGTCATGCTCTATTACATAATATTGAAATTAAATATAAAAATAAGAAAAATTCGTTAAAAACTGAAGTGGATGAATCACAAATTAAACAAGTGCTGATTAATCTACTTCAAAATGCTATTGATGCAATGCAAGATGGTGGAGAAATAACAGTATCTCTAGATTTTAACGAAGAAACAGAACAAATAAAAATTGTGGTTCGAGATAATGGAGTTGGAATGACCGCAAAAGAGCTAGAAAGCATATCTAAGCCCTTTTTTTCTACAAAAGAAAGAGGAATAGGGCTTGGTTTACATATTTCTTATCAAATTATTGAATCCCATGGAGGAAAAATAAGGGTTAACTCTATAAAAGATAAGGGTTCAACTTTTACGCTTTATTTACCAGCTTACTCTCAACAGGAAGGTATATGACTAACATGAAAACAGTAGTTTCTTTATTAATAGATCATTTTAAAGAATGGGGAGTTACTCATATCTTTGGGATCCCAGGTAAACCTATCGTTCCTATATTAACTGAAATAGAGGATAACGGGCTAGAATTTATAGTTACTAGGCATGAAAATGGAGCAGGGTTTGCAGCATCAGGCTATTCATTGATAAAAGATACTATTGGGGTTGCAATAGGAACCTCTGGCCCTGGAGGAACAAATCTTTTGACATCTGCTGGTCAGGCTAAAGCATATCATCTCCCTGTTTTGTTTATTACAGGCCATCCGTCCATAAAAGATACGGGAAAAGCTTTAGGGCAAGATTCCTCAATGTTTGGAACAGACTTAGTAAAAATGTTTGAGTCCGTAACGTTATTTAGTGCACGAGTTGAGCGAAAAGAACAGTTTGAATTATATTTTAAACATGCTATTGAAAAAGCATGTGTGGGGGTTAAAGGCCCGGTCCATCTTTCTATTCCTTTTGAAGTGTTAATAGAAGAAATTAACCCTTTCAAATTTGAATTACCAAGAGAAATTCCTGTCGTATCAACACAATTGGAGAGCGTAATACATCAATTAAATGAAGCAGAAAATCCAATACTATTTTTAGGGAAAGGTGTACAGATTTCTAAAGCCTATGAGGAAGTAAAGTGGCTTGCTGAAAAATGGGGGATTCCGGTTATTACAACTCCTGGTGGAAAAGGTACTTTTTCTACTAACCATTCTTTATCTTTAGGTGCATTTGGCTTAGGTGGTACAGAAAGAGCGACGAAGTATTTGCAATCTAATATAGATCTCATGATTGTAATTGGAAGTAAGTTAAGCGATATGTCTTTAGCAGGATTCAAAGAGAGTTATAAGCCTAAGAAAATTATTCAATTTGATATAGACACCACCTTTTCAGGGAAATCAATTTCAGTTCCAACCCTAGTTATACAAGGGGATGCAAAAAGAAACTTAGAAGAACTCAAAAAGAAAGTAAATGGCATGGATTCAACTTCCTTAGCACCAATTAATTTACTTGCCCAAGAACAAGGGAATGAAAAAAATCAAACTGAAGAGCTAAGTGAAAGTTCACATTATATATCAGCAGCTACTGCAATTAAAGAGCTTCGTAGACATTTACCAGATGACACAATATTATTTGGGGACGATGGAAGTCATACTTTTTTTGCTATTAAGTACTACGATATCTATGAGCCGGACACTTTCTTTTTTGATGATGTGTTTGGGACTATGGGACATGCTATTGGTTATGCAATAGGTGCTAAAATAGCTTCACCGCATAAACCTATTGTATGCCTCACTGGCGATGGATGTACACTCATGCACGGCACCGAAATTGCAACAGCTGTAAATGAAGGCATTGCAGTAATATTTATTGTATTTAACAATGGCGGCTTGGATATGGTTGATAAAGGGATGAAACAATGGTTAAATCGCTCGGTTGGAGCCAAGTATAAAGAAAAAACTAATATTAAGAAGTTCGCAGAATCATTAGGAGCTATTGCTTATAGGTGTAGAAATAAAAGTGAAATAGAGGATGCTATTAGAGAAGCGTTGGAATACAAAACTATTCCTTCAGTTATAGAAGTGATAGTTGATCCCAATGAAATACCACCTATCTTAAACAGAGTATAAAAAAAGCCTTAGTTCAGATTATAAATTTAAACTAAGGCTTCTTATTATCTTTGAAGAATGGGATTTACTCTTTATTTATTTGACGTCCACTCTTTTTCCGGCTCTGTGAATTCGTGTTTCCAACTTGAAATTCATTGCCTAATTCAGTATCATTTCTTTTGTCCTGTTGGAGAGCGTGAATAGAAGGTTTAGAACCATCAAATGCTACTAGAATCTTGTTATACATACCAATTTTCACCTCAATAGTATATTTTATTATGTCATGAATTGTAAAAATAAAAGCTTATTTATTAACTTCCCTTAAGGAAGACTTCCATAAATATTGTAAAAAAGGTCTGTATCAAAATAGATACAGACCTTTTTTACATGAAATTTCACGTAATGAGTGTCCTTATAAATTTCTTTTACTAAGCAGGTAAATATACCTTCATTACAGGCAACGTTTTAGGTTAACTTACTACAAAGTCTTTCAAACCTCATCATTCCCCATATTGTATACAACCTTTAACAGATACTCATCTACACATTCATCCTTTATATAAACAGTGAACCATCTTTTTTATTTTTATTCAGGTTCAAAGAATTCTTCCTGACAGAGGTGGCTTTTGCTCTCTATTTCGGCCGAATTTCTCCTTTTCATCAACAAGTACTAGGATTTTTCCTTCTTTGACTGAGTTACCATAGTATTTAGCTTCCTCTTTAGGAATACCTATTCCAACAAGAGCTCCTGTTAAACCTCCTACTCCTGCACCCGTTACAGCGCCAGTTAACACAGTTGCAATGGGTCCTGCAGCAACAATTGGTCCTATTCCTGGGATAGCAAGTGCACCAGCTCCTGCTAATAAACCTGTTAGCCCTCCAAGAGCTCCACCAGTTAGTGCACCTGTTGTAATTCCATCAACAACTTCGGTATCTGTTTCTTCCGTTACTGTGTCTACCTCCCTACTATCTCTCCCAAGGATGGAGATGTCACGTGTAGCATATCCCTGTGTTTTCAGGTCCTCTACGGCTGCAATGGCTTCTTGCTCTGACTTATATACTCCTACAACTCTCTTTGCAATTCGTTCCATTTTTATCTCCTCCCAAATAAAGAATCCCATTTTTGAATAAGATAAAAGGCCAGCGAAAGGATTACTCCTCAATCAGTAAATACTAATTACTATCTTTTTTTCGTATATATAGCAACGTTCTTTTAATTAGACTTATAAATTTTAAATAAGTGTTAAAAACTAGTCTAATGCATTTTCTACAGTATCTATTTGATGACTCATATCTGTTTTCTTATCTTTTCGATGATCAATACGTATGTTTGTGATAATTCGATTAGGCCCACTGGAGATTGCCTCTTGGTGTATGTCTTTTGCTACTTGCCATAACTGTTCAAGGTCTCCTTCTATTACAGTAGAGGTGGGTGTTACATCATAATGTAAGTTCTTTCCCTTAACCTTACGTACAGCATTAATCACTTCTGAACTAAAGCTTGTTGAATCTGTTCCAACAGGTATAATACTTATATCTAATAAGGGCATAGTATCTACTCCTTCCTCATAAGTGTGTGCTTTCAATTGGGAAAGAAACTACTTATATAAAGTCTCTTGACTTTTATTTATTAGGCTCAGCAGGAACTGAGATGTCCTCAAGGGCTTTTCCTGCTTTTTGATTTGAATCATTACTTACTGCTAAATCACCCAAGGAAACTATTCCAATGAGTTTCCCATCTTCTACAATGGGAAGCCTGCGTATTTGGTACTGAGACATGATTTCTGTAGCTTGCTCTACAGACGTGTGTTTTGTACCGGAAATGACATCCGTAGTAATCATTTCAGATATTTGTGTATTGGCATTAAAATTATTGGCTAATCCATTGACAACTAAATCACGATCCGTTACTAATCCTATTAGCTTATCGTCTTCACAAATTGGAATAATCCCTACATCTAGATTCTTCATCATAGTAGCTACCTCACCACAAGAACTTTTAAGGTTACAGCTCTCAACATTTGAGGTCATTACTTCTGTTATATTCATAACAATTCCTCCTTCATTTAATAGCTGTCTTATTTCATTTCATTCCCGTACATCATCTTCCAAAACGTAATCCTGAGTTTTAATTCCTACGGCTTTAGATTTTAAGGAGAAGGAAGTAACTTAATAGATGACCTGAAACATAGAATGGAAGAACTTGCAGCAAGATTTTTAAAATTTATTATTGAGTATAAAAATGATTTTTATTTCTTAGAAATGGGTACATATTATGTAACTATAAAAGGAGGTTGTTTTATGAAAAATGTAAGAGTAGTAGAAAACGGAGTTCAAGCAAAAGAAGTAATTGAACAATTTCTAAATCGAGGATACACAAAAGACGAAGTATATTTATTAGCTCATGATAAAAATCGTTCTAAAGACTTAACGGAAGCATTAGAGACGAACGATATCGGTGTTTCAGAACAAGGAGCATTTGATTTAATGGCCAACGTTTTCCGATCCCGTGGAGATGAATTACGTTCTAAAATCCATTCTTTAGGATTATCAGATGTAGAAGCTCAGCAATATGAAAGGGAATTAGATCAAGGACGTGTACTAGTAATTGCAACAAAAGCAGGTTAATGCCAAAAATATAAAAGAGGACCTATTAAGTAGGTTCTCTTTCATTAACGTTTAATTACATTCCTTTTAATAAGATTAGATTATGACCATTGCTTTCACATACTGCATGGCTAAATCATTTTATTTGTGATATTTGTTATAGGCTTTTAAAAGAATGGGGAATTTATTTTCAGGTACATATTGAAAGAAAGGATGTAGGATGATGAATAATATTGAAGAGAAGGAATATGAAATTATTAATTTAAAAAAGCAAGATGAAGTGAACAAAAATTTAATAAAAATTTCAGATTCACTTATAGCTATGCTAAAACAACTTAAGGAAAACCCCGAGAATTCAGAAGCTTTAACTGTAGTTACGGACCTGGAAGGCCAAAAAGAACAATTAAAAGCTAAATCAAAAAAATTATCTGAAGAACTCGCTCAGATGTAAAAATTTATATTAAGAGCTATTTGTTATATGTTAAATCGATGATGCTATATTCGAAGTCCCTGGGTTAGGGGCTTAGCCTTTCGCTAAAAACTTTAGAATATACGCATAAACACTTACCTTCGGATCGAGGAGGTCCCACGCTTTATACACTGCTAATTTCATCTCAGCTTTGAGAAGTTTGAGGGTGACGTAGTAGGTCTATCTCGTCTGAAAATCTTATTTTCTCCGCCATTAATACTGACGATAAAGTTTACCTATAGATAATTCTTACTGCCTCTAATAAAAGCCAAATAGAAAAGAGTGATTAACCTGGAAGAAACAAAGGAGCAAGAAATTAATCTTGATAAAGTTTACGACTATGCCGAATTTCCGGATAAGTTTTTATCAAGACCTAAATCGAAAAAAGCCATAGAAAATAAAGGTAGATACATATTGCACATGACTAATATGTATCTACCTTTTAATTTTCCCTCAATAAACGCGCCCGTTTGATGAACTGCCTTCAACATCTATGGGCTTAACATATGAAAACAATATCTAAGCTACCGTTGTAATTATCGGTTGATCCCTTGTAACAATTATTGTGTGCTCATGTTGGGCACAAAAACTATTATCGGGAACACATAAAGTCCACCCGTCCCGACTTCCAACTGTATACTCTGCTCCAGTTGATAAAAAAGGCTCAACGGTAATAACCATACCTTCTTTCAACACTCGTTTATCATGCTTGTCATAAATAGGTAAGATATTTTCAGGTGTCTCATGCAAGGATCTTCCAATTCCATGACTGCACAGATTTGTAATTACCTTGTAACCACCTTTTCGGGATTCATTTTGAATAATTCTTCCAACTTCATTCAACCTCACCCCATGTTTAAGTGAAGAAATAACTCTCATCATGGTAGCGTGTGTGTATTGACAGAGACGCGTTATAGAAGGGGTATATAAAGGTATCTGAAAGGAATGACCTGAATCGGCAAAGTAACCATTTAACTCCGCGGAGACATCAATATTTATTAGGTCACCTTCTTTAATCTTCCGATTCCCCGGTACACCGTGGGCAACTTCATGGTTAATACTAATACATGTGTTCCCAGGGAAATTATAAGTTATCTTTGGTGCAGAAGTTGCGCCATATCTTCTTAAAAACCTTCCCCCGATTTCATCCAATTCTTTGGTCGTCATTCCAGCACGTATCTGGTTTTTCATTTCACTTATTGTTAAAGCGACGATCTTGCCGATTTCCTTAAGCCCTTCAATATCTTCCTTACCTCCAACTGTCATATAGGAACCCTCCAATTTTCTTGATATTCTTATTTTACCAAAGGTAATGTTTCCGATCCTCCATTTAATAAGGTCAGTGGTACATGCGACAACTGCAACTCATCTTACTTTAAAAGTTCTGTAAAGGATAGCGTATTCTTGCGTGAGTGGCGAGGATGCGGGATGAAGAAGAGTATCTAAGCATAGGTGATTAGAAAAACATTTTACTCTCTAGGTATTTTTTCTAATTTATCATGTTATAACTTGTCTCTTAACATAGAAATTTCATCAATTAAATCCTTTATCAATCGCCCCAATCCTGTTAATTGTTCATCTTTGCGATCATAATCATCAATTTTCATAGATAGTTCTAAAATACGACAGGTCTCCTCAACTGTAAGGCCGTAATCTCTTGCAAGAGTTTTTACTGTATCAAGAAATTTAACAGCATGATTATCAAAATAATCTTTTCGGGTTGTTTGATTAAATAATGTTCCCATTTTCTCTCTCCTTAAAAATTCAAGTTTTATGTTAGTGAATCTGCAAATGAATTGGCACCAGGTTTGCAACTAGCACAGGCTGAGAGATTATATTTAATGCAAAGGTGTATTCTTAAAACTTAAGATATACAATTTATACTCTTGTTACCAATGATCTGTATGGCTTTATATAATAATCCAACCCTTAGAAGGACAGAAATTATACATCTGCAACATTGAACATTGAACTGTGTTATTTTATAAACTGTTAACCGGAGATAGACATTCCGCAACATCGTTTTTCGGTGAATTAACAATTGTAGATACAGGATAGGATTTCATCTTTTTCGATGGAAAAGGAATAAGCAGTGATTTAAGATACTCTGTATCATTCATTTCGGAGTCCATCCATAAATCATATGCGTCTTCTTCAAGAATTACAGGCATTCTATTATGAACTTCTTGTGTAATTTTATTTGGGGTTGTGGTTATAATTGTACACGAATAAAGAGGCTCACCATTTTTATCCCATTCATCCCAAAGTCCAGCAAATGCGAATGGCCGACCATCTTCCATAACAAATCGAAAAGGCTGCTTGTTTGTTCCTTCTTTTTTCCATTCATAAAATCCATCGCATACAATTAAACATCTCTTGCGTTTAAAAGGTGTCTTAAAACTTGGCTTTTGATCAATACCTTCAGCACGTGCATTTATCATTTTATATCCAATTTTACTATCCTTAGACCAAGAAGGCACTAGTCCCCATTTCATCGTTATTCCAATTCTTTTTCCACCGTTAGATCCTATTGTTAGAATTTGTTGGGAAGGAGCCACATTAAACCTTGGATTAATTGTTACTTCATCGTTAAATTCAAAGTTAAACTGCTCTTGAAGCATATATATATCTGTTGCTAAAGAAAATCTTCCACACATATTCTCACCTTCTTTTTTCTTATTTAATGTTTTTCTAACTCTTTTTAGAACTTAAAGTGTACGATTTACAATGCTGCTGCCACTGATTCGTATTAATTTATATTATTGTTTCCCCCAAAAAGCACCTTCCTTTCAATTAGGTGCTTTTTTTGCTCTTAAAGAACGATACTGTTTTCCATCGCATTCGATCGTAGCCTTACCTACGACAAGAAGACTACCCTTCATTGGTAGTCTTCCTGCTACTATAATTCCTTTAGCTTTCATACAAAAGATTACTTACTGCGTCCTTTAGTTTTCCATAGGTTCTTATTTTACTGAAGTCTATCCCCAATTGGACGGCTGTTAAAGCGATTTCTGGGCGGATACCTGTGATCGTTGTATCGATTCCTAGCAATTCTAACATGTTTACCACTTGAAACAATTCATTCGTCATCATTGTATCAATGGAAGGTACACCTGATAAATCAATGATTAGGCAAGACAATTCAAGGTCTTTTGCCTGCAACATAATTTTTTCCGCAAAGTCATTACTCTTATAATCATCAATCTGACCGATTATAGGAAGAACACCAACTGTATCTGAAATACTGATAACTGGTGTACTAAGTTCCGAGATTAACATTTTTTGAGAATATGCTTGGGCCTCTGCCACTTCTCCATAATACCTAGTAAAGAGTTCAATCATCCGATCAAATGCTTCATTTAAAATTTTGTTCCATAAAAGAATATCTCTTTGTGTAATAGTAGATTGATGGAGATCTACAAATACTTCAATCCTGTTAAGAAAAATAAAACGGAACGTTTTAAAATGGCGGATGCTCTGATACAGAGGATTACCTGAGCGAGCTCGTTTGGTCGCAATCTCTTGGGCCCAATCACTAAGATGTTTAAAAGACCCTTCCTTCAGTACCTGCACTATCGTACGGGTAAAGTAGTGATTTTGTTCTCGAAGGTATTCAGTTACCTCTGAAGAAGCATCAGCTGAGTAAACAGAATATTCTTCTATCTCTCGAGAATCTAGCCACTCTTGAGCCATTTCGTTGACCTGTTGTAATAAAAAATCATGTAATTTCTGAGTCATTTTATCCATAATGTGTTCCCCTTTAATGATAGATAACTTTAACTTTCCCTTTTAATGAGCCCAAAAAACCTACCTACTTTTCAAAATACTCATCTTTCCTTAGCAGTGTTATGAATCGTAAAATGACTCTCTTTTTTCACATTTCCTCATGCATCCCACGAACTCACGACTGCCCCCGCAACCAATTCTATTGGGTTATACTCAAGTGGTAAGATAACGAACTTTGACTCCGTTATGCGTTGGTTCGAATACAGCTAACCCAGTCATCCATATTTTAGCTGTATGTAATTCATGTGACCTTCTACTTGACAGGAGTAGAAGGTTTTTTGTTATCAATTATTTATCAACATCATTACTAATTGCTGAATTAACCATATTATTTAAAGTAATTTTATTTTGCCATCTAATTTATTACGGGAAAGGGAATCCCATGTAGCTTCGCAAACCCATTACTTAACATAATTATTCCAGCTTTATTAATCAGGATTACATGTTATTTTTCCATATCTCAATGCATCGTAAATAGCACGTCCATCGCTTGAAGTTGTCTCTGAAAATTTAATAGGCAATAGCGAGAAGACAATATAATAAACAGAAAAATAGACAAACTGGTAAGAAAAGAGACTTGCTGAAAGGACGTCAGCCATAACTAAACCATTTATAAAGAAAATAGAAGCCAAATTAGCAATGGCACCTCCAGCATAGACACAAGCATGGGTAAATCGATTGTCGTACTTTAGTTTTTCATATACACAAAAAGAATCCAAAAAATAAACGGATTTTATTTTAATTTTCTTCCATTTAAAAATCGTTTTTCCTTTTCCAATGGTAAAATCCACTCTCCCTCCGAAAAAAATTGCCATGATAGAATGACCTAATTGATGAACAAGAGATACAAGTGGTAGTACAAGTAAGAAAGAAAACAAGAACTTAGGCATATCATTGAAGCCAAACACACTTCCATCTCCTTTATTATGAAAGAATTTAATAAATGGTTAGTTTATTAAGGTAGATAAATTCTTATTGACAGTGAACAGATTTCTCCAATAGGTAATGTGCCTTTTTTAATCATATGTACACCCCTTAGTTTGACACTTCGAAAGGAATTTAATCAACGTATAGGACCAATCGGTTATTACTAAAGCAGTAGTAAAGGGTATCAATAATCTTGGAGCTTTACTATGAAGAAAATCTTCATTTTATTTTTAAACATTCTCCATAGCAATAAACGACCCTATGTATCGTAAACCAAGTTACTAAGGTCGCTTATGCTATACTTTGCTTTATTATTTTTTTATCTTTTACTTTATAACAAAACATTTGGCTTCTCATTAAGCTTCTGACGGAATTTCGCTCTCATGATTAATTTGGTCGAATAAATAAGTAAGGTAAGATTCTAATTCGAATTGATTATCTTCAACAAAATCATCTAACACAGACTTACTTTCCTCTCTCATCTTTAGCCCCTCCAATTTATGTTTTTCACTTTATTTTACATGATTACCATGATTTTTGTTTTGACCCATTTTTCTTAGAACAAAGCTTACAATTAACACCAGAATGATTGCTCCAATAATGGCTGGAATGATGGCAAAACCACCAACGACTGGTCCCCAACTTCCCAAGATCAGACCACCTAACCAAGAACCAATAAAACCAGCAATAATATTACCAATAATGCCTCCAGGAACGTCACGCCCTGTAAGTAAACCGGCAAGCCAACCGATAATTCCACCTACAATTAGCATCCATAGAATACTCATACATTATTCTCTCCTTTTGAAATAGTTAGTTGACTTTACCCCGGGTTAAAACCTATTAATCCTGTTATTTTTTTCCACAACAAAATTTTCGTCTTATGTACTAAGATTATATTGCTTTGCTTGCAAACTATTTTTGTTCTTTTGGACATCTTCTAATGTCTCGTTCAGTTTTTTAAAAATATAAGTGACTAGACTAACCCCCAGCGTATAAATTGCTATCTTATAAACAATGACATCAATATAGGCTTTTTTTTATACTATATTTTTGGGGTGATTATATGGCAAGAGTAAGTTACCGAAGTGCAGACATTAACTTAATGGCAAGGATGATGCGAGCAGAAGCTGAGGGGGAAGGAAGACTAGGTATGTTATATGTCGGAAATGTAATTGTTAATCGCCTTGCAGCAAATTGTATAGACTTTAAAAATTTAAGAATCGTTTCACAAGTCATTTATCAAGTACAGGGGGGGAATTATTCGTTTGAAGCTGTTCAAAAAGGCAATGTGTTTTATCAAAGAGCGAGAGGTGTTGAAAAAAGATTAGCAAAGCAGAATTTGGATTATTGGAGACAACACCCAGCGAAATTTGCTCTTTGGTGTTTTAATCCACACGCTCCGTGCCCTCCAACATGGTACGGTCAACCTGCATCTGGTCAATTTAAAAATCATTGCTATTATGAACCAAAACCTGATACATGTGCTAATGTTTATAGAGGTTAGATTATCAAAGAGTTATGATTAATTCTGGAGTAGTATGGGGGAGCTGCGAATCCAACATTTTAGTCGTAAGTACTGGTGACTAGCGCTATTTATTCAATGCAACCCCTATAGATCATGTGACAGTGGTCCGTTGGAAAAAACTTTGCCCCCACTGTAGCCTATTTCTTTAATCTTGGTTTTGATGTATTCTACCTAGCGAAATAAAAAGGGAACTTCCTGGTTAGTAGGTGTTCCCTTGTTTCGCATAAGCAGTTAATCAAATGAAACAAGAAATAGTACTAATAAGGTAAATAAATCATAAAAAAGAGGAAGAGGGTTCTCTTCCTCTTTTTTATAGCTTTATCATTAATATTCCCTGTAATAAGCATATTAAATAATGTAACTACATGATGATAGACTTAATGAATTTCAGTAATGCCCGATAGACGAATAGAGAATATATTGTGTTGTTCATCCTCTAGAGAAAGAGTTTGATCATGAAGATTAAGATCATTTACACGTCCCTTACATGTTTGTAATAAACCGTTTTGATAATAGTTAATGGTAATGACACCTTTCTTTCTCAACGCTTTCAATATCATGCTCCGTTCCCCTTTCTTCCTAATAACTAATGTAGGAATGTGTTATTCAAATAAGTAATTATCATGCAGAATTTGTGAGAAAATCATACAAGTTAAAGGTTATATTGTTTTATATTATATAGTATACAACAAACTATTAGGAAACGCTTACATTTCATTGTGTAAACTTTGTGAACTTTCAACAGGAAGAAAGCTCAAAGAATAAAAGAGGAAAAGGAATGTATGTCTAGAATCTATATCTATGTTTCAATCCATCTATTATACCTTCTTGTAAATGAGCTTCTATTTAATGCTTAAAATATCATTCCGATTTTTAGCACTAATTCTTTTTAATTGTTTAACAGGTAAAAATTCCCTGTACTTAATTCGTTTTAACTTCCATACTTTATGTATGTAGCATACCCTTATCAATTTACCTCATTGCTTTAACATGTAAGAACATTAGTTTTAGAATCCTTCTAATGGATACGCAAATTAATAATTGTACTTGGAAACGGAGCGATACGATGAATAAGACGTATGATGTCATCATTACCGGTGCTAGAGTTGCCGGCTCTACCCTTGCTATTTATCTTGGGAAGGCAGGTTTCCATGTGTTGTTAGTAGACCAAGCGACCTTTCCAAAGGATACTTTATCAACCCATACTTTTTTCAATAATACTGTTGCTCTTCTTCGAGAGATCGGTGTCATGGACAAATTATTGAAAACAAACGCTCCACCGGTACAAGATATTAAATTTCAATTTGAGGATACCGCGATAGAAGGACTCATCCCTAAGATTGACGGAGAAGAAAGTTGTTACTGCATTAGAAGAACTTATCTCGATCAGATCCTACTTGAACAAGCCAAATCACAAATGAATGTAACCGTTCTAGAAAGGTTTCGTGTGATGAATATTATTCATGCTGACGATACAGTAGTAGGGGTGGAAGGTCTAGATGGCAATAACGAGAAACAAGAATTTTTAGCTGGCCTGGTAGTCGGGGCAGACGGCCGATCCTCAATTATTCGCAAGCTGGTAAAAAGTGAACTCAAAATAAGTATTTCGGCAAAAGTCGGCATCTATTTCGGGTACTTCTCTGAATTTCGCCATGACAATGTCCCTAAATTTGAAGTATACAAGATAAAAGATAACACAGCCATTCTCTTTCCAACGAATGATAATTTATCTGTTATTGCCGGCATTTTCCCATTAGAAAATAAGGAATTGATAGGACGATTGAAATTAAATCCAGAAAGTACTCTACGCAATTTCTTAACAGATAACTTTCCGAATACAACAATAGGGACGCGTTTAAAAAATGCGGAATTAGTAGAACCGATTAAAGGCATTCTGAGATATGATAATTACTGGTATAAAGGAATGGGAAAAGGGTGGGCGTTGGTTGGAGATGCAGTTTGTTTTAAAGATCCTGGCATGGCACAAGGTATCCATGATGCTATATGTGGAGCACGTATATTATCCAATATTCTCTCAAAATATAAGGGACAATCCAATCAATCAAATCAAATATCTGAAGAATATCAAAAGGCAATAGAAGACGAGTTTATGGTTCGGTTTCACATGGGATGTCAAATTTCGCAGAATGAACGCATCTCTGAACAACAGAATGCTGTCAATAAGCTAATCAGTTCTCATCCAGAGGCTATAGAGAAGTTTTTAGGGATTTATAATTACTCAAACGAGCCCGATGCTTTAGAAAAAGAACTCACAAGAATTATGCAATCAATCTAGCAATGAGGGGAAGGTAAACCGAGAGCAGGAAGGGATATATCGAAAACAAAGATTTTATTCTGTTACGATTAGTACATTTTATCTAAAACATACTCAATATAAAAAGCCACTTATTTCATACAAGTGGCTCCTTGTTACGTTGAATACATTAAATCATTCCCATCACTATTAGAGAAGTTTATGAATCTGCAAGGAATGATGTTAGCTAATAATAGTCAGATAGAAATGGAAGAAAAATAACGGCAAGAAATAGCAAGAGCAAATGTGTATATGTGTGATTTATAGGATGGCATATACACACATAACAATGAAGATAGCCAATACATAAAGTTCCACCATGTAAATATAGTACTTTCTCATTATTTCATATAATAAGTAACTAGCTCGTAGCAACGTTCTCTCGTCATTTCGTGTAAAATACGAGCTTCTTCAGCATAAGCTAAAGTTCCTCCTCCAGCTTCTTTCAGCTCTTTTTGAGAAGCAGCATCTCTATCTTTAATCCATTGGCGTTGTTTGATTTTCAAGTTGTTCATTTCTGATGCAGGTAATTGATTTTTTAACTCACCATAGATATCATTCAACATCTTGTCCCACATTTGATAATTTTCCCCTGAAGCTTGTCTTCTGTCACCATCAACCTGATCGTTAACTGGTTGTACTTCACTAGCTCTAGTCTGTTCTAGTAAATCTAAATAATAAGCTTTTTTGTTATTAGTTATTGTTGTAGCTGAACTATTTGTTGACGGAGTGCTTGTAGTTGGGCCAGTCTTTGATACAGTAGTAACCGGTCCATTTTTAGCTATATCAGTTAAGTATAATTGATTATTGATAAGCACTGCTGTGTACATCCAATTATATTTATTGGTTTTTTGAGATCCATCTGGTTGTATAACAGATACAGTCTCTACAGTTTGTATGTTATAAAGAGGCCCATCAGAAGAGTTACCTGCTTTCGTAAAATTCACTACAGAATAATCTACCCAGTTCTCTTTAATACCCTTCTTATATAAGTTGCTTACCAATGATTGTTGGTCATTGTATAACGAACCTTTTAAAACGTGTGCAACGTTACTGAACTGGCCCGTATTAATTGCAGTTGTTAGTCCATTTATGTAATCAGCCATTACTAAAGCTGCTGTATCCTTAGTAACAAAAGCATCATCGGAGACTGTATTTGAATTAGTTGAGTTTTGCTGATTACTATTTTTGTGAACAGCACTCGCATGATCGCTACCTTTTATAGTTAAAGGTTCCCCAGTATTATTTTCTGTAGCACTATTACTATCTTGATTCGCTTTATTAGCACTATTATCACTGGTCTCCTGGCTACTAACCTCCCCAGTTTCCCCTGATTTTGAAATAACCTTTTCTTCTTGTTGACAGCCAGAAACCAGTAAAGAAGTTGCCGTAATTAATAAAAAAACACCTTTTTTATACATAGCTGTTCCCCCCTCTAAAAGTTGTTAATTTCATGTGTATTTTACCAATATTAAAAGATAGTATAACAACGTTTTATTCCTTAGTAAGGATATTATTTAGCAGTGAAATATTATAATTTTTTCAAAACAGTTTATTAATAATTAATTCGTAAAAAACAGTCTCAAAGTAAGAGACTGTCATCTTATTCCTTATGCTAGAGCAAGAATACTTTATAAATAGGAATTAGTTTTTAATCTTCCCATAGCTCATTCATCAGTTCTTCAATTTCTTTTTCTCTTTTCTTAGTTTCTTGCCTATCAACCGTCACTTTATTTCCTGTAATGTAAACAACATCTCCAACTTGTGTATCCTCAGGAAAGATATCTTTTGGATAATCTTTTGTTATGCCTTCAATTTCAACAACGGCAAATCCCTCTTCAAACCGATCAATAATACCTTTTATCTTTTTCATAATTACCTCGATTTTTTAACAGAATAAGATGTTCCATCGCCTGTTATAATAATCGTACCACTTTGGTCTGTTCGCAGAATACTTGCTTTTGAATTTTTTAGTAAGTTCACAACCTGAGAAGTAGGGTGTCCATAACTATTTTTACCCACGCTAATGACTGCATACTTAGGCTTTACAGCGTCTAAGAAGTTTTTACTTGTAGACGTTTTGGCTCCATGATGGCCTACTTTCAGTACATCTGCACGTAGTGTTTTCTTCGCCTTAATCATGTCTGCTTCTGCTTTTGTTTCAGCATCACCTGTAAATAAAAATGTATTCTTCTTATAAGCCATGTGTACAACAGCACTCCAGTCATTTAAATCACTGTTGGCATAGGTTTTGGTAGGCCCTACAATTTGAGCATTTACATCTTTAACAGGTAACTTTACGCCTGCTTGTGCCGTTTTAATCGTTAATTTTTTCTTTTTCACAGCATTTAAAAAGTCTTTGTAAGCTTGCGTGTTATTACTTACTTTTGGTGCATAAACATTTTCTACTTTGAATGCATTAATGACTTCATCTAACCCACCAATGTGATCAGCATCAGGATGAGTAGAAATTAACACTTCTATATCATCGACTTTTTGTTTCTTTAAATAACTTACAACTGCATTTCCTTTACCTTTGTTTCCCCCATCAATAACAATGTCCTCACCATTGGGAGCTTTAATATAGATACTATCTCCTTGACCAACATCAATGTAATGTACTTTCATGGTTTTAGGCGTTGCAGCGTATGAGGAAGCTGGAGCTGCAGCAATTCCTATTCCTATAGCTAGCGAAGAAACAATCTTCATAACACGACTTTTCATTGTTTTATCCCCTTTTATAAATATATTTTCATATGTAGCCTTCTTTTATAGCAAAATTAATTTTACTACACGAAACCACCCGTTAATATAAAATAAATTGAATATTTTTACTTATAAAGGTGCAAAAAGTCATGTTATATATGGGGATCGGTAGTAAAATGGAGGTAAATAGTAGTGAAATGTACTATTTTAGGAATTATAGTAGATTGACATTTTAAAATGACCTTATCTTTTTATCTCTAAGATACAGAAACATTAGTTTCAAACAGTCATTCTTAGCTTTTTTTTATATTGAGACCGAAACTCAGAACAAAGAGTTGTTTGCCTTTCTCAAATGATTGCACTAATAGATGATAAGGAATCAACGATGGTCAAATAGAGAGAGAGGAGTAGTGGTGATGGAAAAGTAGCAAGAAACGCATTTATGTATTTGATGTACACCTAGGTAGGCACAGTGAACCGCAGGACAACTATAAATTAACTTATTTTAGAAGTCCTATAAAAGGAGGAATGCACATGGAAAAAGAGCTCATATTTAAGTCTTATATGTTGCTATTTGAAATTGAAATAACAATAGTAAGTATCATCGAACACGAGATGATTACACAATATGGACCATTATGGCGACAACTTTTTTTTGTTAAGTGTGGAACTGACCTATATGACAATCTCCCATTACTATTCAGATTGAACCCCCTTCAAACTATCTTCACTGATCATGAATTACATGACTTATGTATATTAACAGATATTAAAAATACTCTAGTACAGCTTTTACCTATTTCTCAAGATGACGTGGATCACCTTATTAATGTCTTGCAGCACTTAAACCAAAAGAAAGCTCTCTTATTATTTATCTAATTATATTCAATAATGGGTTATTAAGAAGATCTTGTACCTAACAGGAAGAACAAGATCTTCAATATGAGCGTATCGAATTAGGGCGTGTGGTATAGGAAGAAGAAATCACTCAAGCATTGGAGGAGATTGCGTTGTAAGAAGATCAAGTATTAAAGAAAGCAATAGATGAATGGGAGCTTGTGAGTCAAGATCCAGAAGTATTACTTGCTTGTGAAGCAAGACAAAAAGCTCTTTTGGATGAAAAATCTGCTTTAAAAAGAGCAGAAACGCTTGGAGAAAAAAAAGGAAAAGAAGAAACGTTAAAAAAAGTAGCCTTAGGCATGATTGAAAAAGGACTTGATATTAGTAAACGGTGCTCAACAAGCAATTGACCAATTAAAATACGAAATCGCGAGCGAATTTGGTGTAAACCTTGGGGCTGATACGACTTCACGTGCAAACGGATCAGTAGGTGGCGAAATCACAAAGCGTCTTGTACAAATGGCTGAGCAACAACTTGGCGGAGGACGTTTCTAATACAACTTTATAATTGATGGCTGAAGGGAGAATGGAAATCCATTCTCCCTTTTTCTATGAATAATTTTCTACATCATGTTATGAAAAAATAGAACTTTGAGACAACCATTAACACATAAAAACCCAGCACCTCTTACATAACCATCTACCCCTTACCTACTGCAGTAAGGGTTCTTTTTTATTTTTTGAGTGGACAGGCAAGCTTCCTGCAGTAGCTACATAGTATCTAAAGAATTACGACTTCATTACCTAATCAGTATCTAGTTCAGTAACGTTAGTGCGTTAATACAAGCTGTATACGCCTAGTGAAGCCCTTCATGGAACCTGTAAGGGAGCTGAGCCGAAGAGGCGAAGGGGGCGACCGGATGCGTTGAGCTGAAATTATTCATAAATCAAAGGCAAAAAAATAAAAAGAACGAAAGTAGGTATCAACATGAGAAAAACACAAAGGTTTTCTTTTCGAAAGACCTTTCCTTTAACCCTCCAATCATCTCTTGCGAGACCTCGTCCCTTCAAGGCTTATTCCTTTGTTCCTTTTAGTCCACTAGCCATGCTTGACCCCACTATTTTGACCATAGGAGGCATTGTCTTAGGAATTGCCCTCATCGAACGGATATTAGAGCGATGGGGTGTGATTGATCTGGGTGATCAGTTTGCAAAGGTCATGCGCTTTATCTTACCTGTCACTTTCTATAGTGCTTTGATTTACTTTTTCGCGACATTTATGTTTTGAGGAGGAATGTTGATGTTTGAGAAGCTCAAATTACGTGGCCAATTAATTAAAGCGTTTCGTATTGCAGAGATTTACCGGACGGTGAAACGTGGAGACCGTACCTCCTATCTGTTTCCGAAAATTCATCAAATCGATCATCATCACACCTATACGCGGTACGCCTTTTCCTTACTGAATGGGATCGATCCTGAGCTTTTAACGAAAAAAAGGTGGGCATTACGGCAAGTATTAGGCAGCAATATTGAAGTGAATGGCAGCTTAAAGAACTTTAGTATTACGGTTCACCACAAAAGCTTGCCTAAGATGCTCAATTATCGTTATGAGGTCATTCATCATCATGTTGAGAAAATGGAGCTTCCAGTCTGCATTGGTCAAGATATCTATGGAAACCCTGTTTCATGGGATTTTGCGGATTTAGAAACGTTACTGATTTCTGGCGAAATTGGGGCAGGAAAAAGTAGCTTAATGCGTGTGATTCTCACCACATGGGTGAAGCATACCTCCCCTGAAGACTTGCGCTTGGTATTAGTAGACCTTAAACGAGCTGATTTGGGCCTATTTCATGGGATTGACCATGTGGATGCGCTTTGCTTTGAAGCGAAAGACATGAGGAAACCTTTTGCATTGTTACGAGCTGAAATGTATCGACGAGGTGATTTACTTTTAGAGCATGGCGTCACACATATCAGCAGGCTACCTTTTAAGCTGCCTCGTATCGTTGTGGTAATTGATGAAATGTCCATCGTGAAGAGAGAAACGGAGCTTGTAGAGATGATTCAACAGTTTGCCAGCCAAGGTCGTGCACTAGGTGTTCATACGATTATTGCCATGCAGCGTCCGGATGCTGATTTATTAAACTCTGCGTTAAAAGCTAATTTAAGGGTGCGGATTTCTGGAAGGCAAGCCGATGCCACGAATGCGAAAGTAGCTGGAGTACTCGGGGCAGAAGAAATTGATGCCGCAGCCAGGGGGCGCATGAAAATTAAGATTGATGAGGTTAAAGAGTTTCAAGCGTATTTTTTAGATGAAGAGGCTTGTAAGGAACTGCTGTCTCCTTATAAAACAAAGGTAAAAGATCCTGAACCTCAACTGGAGGTTGTGTCACAGTCTATCTTTGGATTGTTAGAGAAGGAGGAACAGCGATGAGCTTTCGACTATCTCAGCGTGATAAAGACATCATTGCGTTTATCAATCAGTTTCGGGCTGTGGATCGAGACTCATTAGTAGACCTATTCTTTAAACAGCTTAAATCATCCATAAATGCGTGCAATAGCGTGATGGTACGTTTATATCGGTTAGGTCTCATTGAACGCACACAACAGTATTCTCCGACCGTCTATTTACCTGTAGATGCAAAGATCAAAAAGAACTCTCAAAAAATACTACATTTCCTTTCTATCTTAGATGTCTATAAGCAAATGCGTACGTATGATATGCCTAAGAATGTCATTGTGGAAGATAAGCCGACTGGACGAAAAGGAGGCGTTGAACCTGATCTCTTTTGTATCTTTAAAGGATCTCCTTTTTGGGTTGAAATTCAACGAACCCAGTATTCAGAACAGAAAATACAAGCGAAAATTAATCTTTATGAGGAGTTTTTCTTTTCAGATGAGTGGAAAACGTTGCAATGGCAACCAGAGGATCGATCAGCCATATTCCCTTCCGTTATTTTGATTACACCTATTCGTTATATAGTATCTTCGGATCATATCCGTATCATACAAGTAGCAAGCATTCACGAACTTATGGAGAAATATAAGGGTTCTTCCAAACAAACAAAAGAAGTAAGGTCAAGAACCACATCCTCTTCTGGAGGAATAAAAATCAACTTAACATAGAGTGCTAGAAAAGTGTTTGTAATCACACAAAAACAGGCTACCTTTCATTATTTTGAGGTAGCCTGTTTATACACCTTTCATCCGCGGAGAAGGCAATGGATTTGCGTACTGGTATCAGATGGAATTAATTTGTATAATGAAAGAGAATAAGTAGCAATACCAAGGCAATCGAGGAGGTGAGCGAATATGAGTCTACGGGAAGAACTACTGGCGCAGGAATATGAGGAAAGAAAAAAGCCGAGAGGATTCGTATACTTTACAGACGCTGACGGACAAGTTGTCGCTAAGACTTGCCGTGAATGCGGCGAATTAAAACATGCAAAGAACTATCATCATAAAAGTGATGGATTTGGTCAACTTGGACCATACTGCAAAGGCTGCGTTTCTGTTCGCGACCGAGATTATTACGTTAAAAATAGGGAGCACGTAAAAAGAGTTAAAAATGCTTATTACCATAGGAAAAGATCTGAGCAACTTTCTTTTAATTTATTCGAAAATAGCGAGTAGGATCACGGCGGCCAATAAGGTCGCTTTTTTGTTTAAATGCTGATAAATCGCTAGAAATCACTATTCAATGTGTTAATGACATGGTTCGAGCACGCTAGAATGTAAAAAGGAGCAATTTGATGAATAGGACCGTTTTAACGGCGAATTAAAAACAGGCTTTTAAACTATTACTAAAGCCTGTTTTTATATACTTGGAGAAGCAAACTTTCTAAAGGAATAAAAAAGAACTGTAATAAGCATATTTATATATCCCAAAAATCTTCGCTCTTAATATTAGGATCAATCCTTCTTAATGCTTGTAATATCTTTTTCATGGTTCTTTGTGTAGGCAACCTTTCGGAGTTGTTTACTAAATCACCAATCGTACTTCTACCTAATCCCGACTTTCTTACAAGCCATTCTTGATTAATGTTTCTCTTATCAATCCATTTACCAAGTCTAGTTCGCCTTTTTCCTAACCCTAACATTATAGATACCCCTTTACTTGTTATTACTCTAGTTATGTCCAAATTTCACTAAAAATAAAACGTTAAAAATAAGTCATAGTGGACAAGCCAATACCATATCATCTATTAAGACATCAAAATACTACATAAGCACAACGAATAAATTTAATACGTATTTTTTAGGACCTTTTAGAATAATGTCGATATTTTTGTCATAATCATATAGCATGAATACAGTTAAGACCGCCTTATACACTGATACATAATGGGCGGTCTTTGTTATAGATATGAATAGATTTTGAGTATAATGGAAAATAAAAAACAGACTTCCTCAGAGAACGTAAAAACGTCTCTAACAATAGCAATTCCTAGATTACCAAGCCAGAAAACACAATTTACTCAGTGAAGGAGAAAAGAGAACCCCATCTCCCCTTATAGAGTCCTCTCCTTTACGGAATAAAGCACTAAATAATAGTAAAGTGTAAAATATAACATTTTTAAGCATAACCTAAATTTCTATGCTTCTATCGAGCTACCTTTCTTATAAAAAAGGCTGTTTCACAAAATGAATGGGCAATGGAAAGGGCTAGTATGTGGGACCAGTAAGAACAATCATAAAAAGTAGGAGTTATTGAGGTAACTTCTTTTTCCGTAGTCGGTGTAATCTCCGTTGAATGCCATGGGCTGATCTACCAATCAGTTGGCCAATTTCTTGTTGAGTACGACCTTCTTGATAAAACATGTACCATAGACGGGCATCTTCCTCTTCAGTCCACTTTTTATTTTCATATTTAGGTCGATTAAAATAATCATATTTTCTTTGTTCCTTTACCCACTCGGGTTCTGGAATCAGAGTATTTAGAGCTACCTTAGAAAAATTAATCAGTTCCTTATTCTGTTGTGCCCATTTCCAAAAGGCTGCTACGTCAATTCCTAAAAATGTTCGTGTGTTTGCTCTCAAGATGTTATAGGGCAATTCTCTTTTCTGAATCCAGTTATAAATGGTATGAACATCAACTTGCAGGCACTCTGATAGTTCATATACTGTAACATTTCCCAGATGAGCTCTTACGCCACGTATACCTAAACGATATAACCTAGACTCTAGTGCTTGTGTACTTCGCTGTAAGCGTCTAGATATTTGGTCAAGTGACTTGACTCCATACCATTTTACCAAGTATTCATCTTCTTTCTTTGTCCATCTACGTAATGACGTTTTTCGTACTAATTTTAATAGCCTAATTCGATTCGCCACAGAAGAAGGGCTCTTGCCTAAATGTTTTCCAATCTCTCGATTGTTCATTTTATTAATGTTTACTTTTAAGAACGTATCTTGGTCAGGGGACCATTTTTTGCGTATGCCATTCTGGTTGTTGCGAAGTTGTAGTCGTGAGATTCGTTTATTAACCGATTCTTTACTACGATTTAAACATTCACCAATTTTTTGGAGTGTCATCCGCCCATATTGTTCTTTTAGAAATAAATCTTCTTCCTCCGTCCACAGTTTTTGATTTTTAGTCACTCTATCTCCCTCCAATTCGCGACTTAGATGTATAGAAAGCTACGTATAGAGAATAGTAGTGGAGATGTTCATCTTTCCTCAACAGGGATTAAATCCTGTTTCATTTACCTTTTTATCCATTGGACACAGGTTATCACTTTATTTAGTCTGTTTTTGTCTAATTTGTCAGTGAAACGATAAACAATCGTTACTTTTTCTTTGAGTTCTTACTTTTGATACTCATATACAACAGGAACTTGATTCATTTTGACTGTTTTGGCCACCACATAACGACGGTATCCATCTTTTAAGATCTTTGACCCTTTTTCGATCGTCAACGGCTCATCTAAACGCCCCGTACGCTTCACAAAATCAATCACCTTTTGCGTTTTTTCAGGGTTTGGGCGTGTCTTTAAGAACTCTTCAGGAACGACAATATCATCAAAGTTTAATAGATCTTGAGTCCCCTTGGGTTGGTTGGACAGTATTTTCTTTTTTTCCTCCGTCTTTTTCTCTTCTGTAGGCGCTTGTTGTACTTCTGGCTGAATAGGTTTTATTTCTTTCTTCTCTTCCTTTGCTACAGGTTGAGAAACAGGTGTTTGCTCTTCTTCCTGTTTTTTAGGCTCCTTGTTCTGTGCTGCTGCAGAAGCCTCATGCTTAGGTTCGTTTTTCGCATCTGACTGATTCTTTTCTTTATCGTTTTTATTCGGGAGAACGGTAATTTGAAAACAAATCACCCCTACTTCACCAGGACATTCATCAATCGGAATATCAAGCGTTGGTTCCCCTTGAATTAAAATCTTTTCCTGCATGATGCTTTTCTTCGTAAGCCCTGTTTTATTAAAGGCTTTCTTCGCAACAAACACCGTATACGAAATAAACGTACTCTTCTTTAATCCTTTAGGCGCAGATGGTGACCCTTTTTCACGCATATCAAAGGCAACGTAGCGATCGTATTCACGTAAGGGTCCTGTGGCTGATCCGGTTAACGTAATTTTATGTGGCATAATAGTCTCCTCCTGCGTAGATTCTTAGTTATTGTTTATTTAGAACACAGTTCTAAATAAACAAAGTGTATTAAAACATCAGCTTCTAAGGAATTTCTACTTTTTTTGATTAGGAAGCTGTGCCTTTCAACTGGTTCTGTTGATGCAAACATTCTTGTTCCTCTGCTGTTAAAGCTTGTCCTAAGTCTTGTTTTACCTGAGCTATCTGCAACAAACTATACGTAGAGCTATGCTCTTGCAACAAGTCCTCTTCTTCTGGTGTGAGATCTTGTCCTAAATCTTGCTTTAGCTGGATCATTTCAAGCTGTTGGTCCACTGTAACTTCTGCTTCTTGCGTAGGTTGGTCTTGCTGCTGTTCAGCGTTTAACCAATCAGGAACCATCTCTTTACGGACAATATGTTTTGGTGTAGCTAATTTTGTTTCTTTGCTTTCGTTATGTATAACTTCTTGTTGGTTTGCGTATACTGACGAATAATCCTGTTCTTTAGGGTTTACCCATTCATAGAATTGATTTTTCGCAATTTGATAGATTAATCGACACATATCCCGTAGGGATAAAGGATTACCTTGTTGATTAGCTTCATGGACATATTTGTCTAATCCCACAATGGATGTATACGCAATTTCATGTATGTGCTCTTTTTCAATCATAATCTCTGTATCTCGCTTGACTGCTTTCGCAGCATTTTGGATACGAGCATAAAAGTCTTGTAGTTGATGCCCATATTTACCTGCATAGACTTGATTGACTTTCTTAGGCACACCTTTGATATAGCTGAATGACTGTGAAACAGATATTAAATGATTATTTATATGATTTACAGGTAAATCAAGGTTAATAAAGGCATCAGATGATTTATCGGCCTCTAAGCTTGGTGTATCAACGTTTTCAGCACTTTCTGGAGACGTCACAGGAAGTGTCACAGGAGTGGTCATTTCTTCTTGTTGAAGCGTTTGTATTCCTGTTGTATCATGGGCAAAAAAGATTTCGTCGCAAATGTGATGAAAGTTTTTATGGCTTTTAAGGATAAATACATAACTGTCCGGATGAGTACCTGTTGCATCCTCTTTAATGTAACGAGCGACAATGATAAACGGTGTCGCTTTTAACGAGCGTACAAAACGAGAAACGGTACTTTTGGACACATTAAATTTCTTCATCAGTGTTTCAGAACGGATCGCTTGAATGCCCGTAGCCACTAGGTTATAGATGACATGATCGAGCATTTCCATTCTCTTTTTAGGAAATTCTTTATGTATAGCAGATTGTTGTTGTTTAAAGTGGGCACGAAGACTTTCTAAAAAATCTTCTTTCTTTTTACGAAGTGTGGACTTGTGGGTCCATAACCATTTGAACCGTCCATTGAAGGTATCTACATCTTTTAAATAACAGGTCAAGATCTTTGTCATTTGTTCATCGTCTCCTTTAAGGAACACAAAAAAGACACTGTTTCCCTGGAAAAAGGAAAACAATGCCTTGATTTTAATGAACTAAGCTCTTGAAATAGATAGCTATTTCATATAAAATAAAAACATAAGTTTTATCTTATAGAAAAAATGAAACTATTAACAAGAGACTTCGACAAGTGTTTTCCCTACCGTCATTAGGGGGAACGGTTTAAGAGTGCGGTCAACACTTCTTAAACAGTTGAAGTCTTTTTTCTATTCCGGTCCTTTTTGTTAGTTTTATTATAGCGTTAACTCGTCTCAAAATTCAATAAAAATTATAATATCTCTTAAAACAATTATTTTTAACTACATATCTACGTAGAAATGAATCTATTACAGAGTAAAGTACTTAATTAGAAAATGAAATGTTTAAGACCTGGTTTGTTCAAGGGTAATAGATCCATTACTCTCTCTATGTTAATTCGAAAAGATTAGTTTGGGTAGGGTGATTTTTTCTCACCCTGCCTAAAAAAGAAAGATATATAAGCCTTTATCTATTAGAAATAACATTGTTTATTCCTCTCAGCTTTTATAACCCCCTTCTACATCCATTTTTTTATAAAAAAATAAGTTCATGACTGTAACATTTATAACCCCTTTTCTTGGTATTAAAGTTAAATTTTTATTTCATATTACATTAAAAAGTATTCTACTAGGCATACAACATGGATTTTAGAGATTTAAGTATCTCTAAACATTAAATAATTAGGGTTTAAAAATCATTTAGCAAGACAAATAATCTTTAAACTTGCTTGTACAAAAAAAAGCAAGTTGAACTACAGTTCAACTTGCGGAGAGGAGCGTATATCGCAGGGCGATATATTAATGCTCATTTTTATTTTAAGTTCGACTTATGTCGTACTTGTAGTATGATTTTGTATCGCGGGGCGACATATGAATAGCTAGTTATTGTTTTAAGTTCAACTTATGTTGTACTTGTAGTATGATTTTGTATCGCGGGGCGACATATGAATAGCTAACTACTATTTTATTCCTAAATTATATCTTACTTAGAGAAAAATACTATGTCGGTGGGCGATACAGTTTTGATTGAACTATTACTTTAGCTCAAGGTCAGGTTAATAGTAATTAATTATTAAAGAGACGCTGGAACCAACTTTTTTTTCTCTCTTGTTTTTCTTCAATAGTCTTTTTATAAAACTCAGTAATTTGTTTATCACGTTTTTCAAGTGAAACAGCAATATATTCTTTTTGCTCCTTCATCATATCCTGTAATTCTAACATCATATTTTTTAGCTCAGCATTCTCATTTTTTAGTGTAGTAAATTCATTACCATATTGTTTAATTATAGCTTGTAACTGGTCATTCTCCTTTATGTCGGGTGGCGACACGGGCGTCTTAGGGATATCCTCGAGGACAGTTTTTACAGCTTCTTCTAATGTAACACCAGGTGATTTACTTAGGGATTGAATATTTTCTAAAACAATTATGTCACGTTCCAAAAAGGCCCTTTGATCATGCTCATTACGTATAAATTTATAATTATGTTTTTCCATCAAAGTAGCGTACTTGCGTACTGTTGTAACTGCTATGTCTAATCTTTTAGCAACTTCGTTTGTCCAATATGCTTTTTCAGATCTTGTTGTGTCGTTTTCCATAGCGACACCCTCCTTTTATATGTAGAATTCTATATGGTAAAGTGAAGTCCTTTGTAGACCAATTTCCTTTAGAAAAAATAGTTTGCTAACTAATAAGTTACTGGGAATTAGAGATTTTTAGTAGTAATAATGTTTTAAGGCTACATCATTTTTATAAAAGGTACTTTACCAAATACCTTTTATTGATAATAGTAATAGGGTTTCAAAGTATGTCTATGTAACATTAATTGAGAAACTTATATTGATTAGAATAACATGGTTTTTCCCTATTCTAATTCTACATCAATTTGTATTCTACCTGGTAATAAAAAGCATGTCGATAGGCAACACAACTTGGTAATCCTTAATTCTAATGTCGCCCTGCATCATGTCCGGGTAGCAAAGAGCATGTCGATAGGCAACACAACTTGGTAATCCTTAATTCTAATGTCGCCCTGCATCATGTCCGGGTAGCAAAGAGCATGTCGATAGGCAACACAACTTGGTAATCCTTAATTCTAATGTCGCCCTGCATCATGTCCGGGTAGCAAAGAGCATGTCGATAGGCAACACAACTTGGTAATCCTTAATTCTAATGTCGCCCTGCATCATGTCCGGGTAGCAAAGAGCATGTCGATAGGCAACACAACTTGGTAATCCTCAATTTTAATGTCGCCCTGCATCACATCCGGGTAACAAAAAGCATGTCGACAGGCAACACAACTTGGTAATCCTCAATTTTAATGTCGCCCTGCATCATGTCCGGGTAACAAAGAGCATGTCGACAGGCAACACAACTTGGTAATCCTCAATTTTAATGTCGCCCTGCATCATGTCCGGGTAACAAAGAGCATGTCGACAGGCAACACAACTTGGTAATCCTCAATTTTAATGTCGCCCTGCATCACATCCGGGTAACAAAGAGCATGTCGACAGGCAACACAACTTGGTAATCCTCAATTTTAATGTCGCCCTGCATCATGTCCGGGTAACAAAGAGCATGTCGACAGGCAACACAACTTGGTAATCCTCAATTTTAATGTCGCCCCGCATCACATCCGGGTAACAAAGAGCACGTCGACAGGCAACACAACTTGGTAATCCTCAATTTTAATGTCGCCCCGCATCACATCCGGGTAACAAAGAGCACGTCAACAGGCAACACAACTTGGTAATCCTCAATTTTAATGTCGCCCCGCATCACATCCGGGTAACAAAGAACGTGTCGATGGGCAACACAACCTAGTAAACTGTTTTTTCATTACATTGATACAGATTCTATTAGAGAGAGCAGGTTGTATAGCTACAATTGGGATGTTTTTATTATTAATGAAAATATCTATGGGAATATTCTAAGAAAAATAGGATGTAAATATAGGGAAAATGTATCTTTTTATTGAAAGGAAAATGTAGTTAACAAGAATATTATGTATTTTAATTACAATAAATAGAATTTATACAGGAAATATTTAATTGGGTTAAATGTAAAATAAAGTAATTATGTTCTATTTGAAAGAGGTTAGAACTTTGATAGGATTAAGGAAACGAGTGTTCTATAAAAAGTTAATTAGTTAAATGAATTGGAAGTGTAGAGATGTTTAAAACAATAATTTGTGATTTTGATGGCACTATTGTAGATTCTGGTCAAGTTGTGTTCGATCTCTTTAATGAGTTTGCCGATAAGTATGACTACAAAAAAATCCCTCAAAGTGAAAGTGACCGAATTAGAGCATTGACTGTAAAAGAACGTTTCAAAGAGTATAAGGTGCCCATGTTAAAGGTTCCTATGCTTACTATGGATGTTGTTAAACGATACAAAAAATTAATTCCAACATTAGAAGTAAATCAAGAAATGAAACAGGTACTTAAAAACCTAAAAGAATTAGGAATTAAGCTTGTTATGATTTCAGCTAACTCTAAAGAAAATATCCAAAAGTTTTTGAAATTAAATAACATGGAATACTTTGATGAAATTATTCAGTCAAATCGCTTTTTTGGAAGACATACAACAATGAACAGTTACATGAAAAAACATAACGTAGCAAAAGATGAAATTATCCTTATTGCCGATGAGCATCGTGATATTGTGGCTGCAAGAAAAAGTGAGATTCCAATAATATCTGTTACTTGGGGGTATGATTTAGAGGAACTTTTATCTAAAAGTAATCCTGATTTCTTGGTTAGAAGTCCATTAGAGATCATGGATATAGTTCGGAATGATACTAAATGATTGCTCTCTTTTTAATTAGTACAATATTTGCGATTATTAGCTATCGTTACGATCCTAAATCACCATCTATAAGATGGGGGGTTCTTGTACTAGTTTGTGCAGCATTTGCAGGACTCTCTAGAGCTACCATAGAGACTTTTCTTCCTACATTAGATAAATTCAATATGGATTTTGCTTTATTAGATTCGCTTTTATATTACCTAAGAATTATAACTGGCTTTATTTCTATTTACTTTTTTCCTTATGCCTTACTAATGTGGGCCATTACTTATAGTGATAAGTTCACTAAAAGAGTTATCCAAACCTGTAAGTATCTTTTACCTATCCCGATTATTTTTATGCTCAAAACAACCGTGTATTACCCTGATATAATACCGGATTTTCATTCTATGTTATATTGGGCAGTTCCTTATATTATTGCTGCCTGTTTAGTCCATATATACGCTTGGTATACAGAGAGTGATCCCAACAAGAAACAGCAACGCATTACCACAATTTCTATTTCATTTCCTGTCATGTTATCAGCTTTAATTTTAAATTATATTGTAAGAGCAATAGACAATCATCATCAATATTGGCGCTATATGATTGTTTTTCTCGTATTAGCATTCTTTATTTTTCTATGGAAAGCTCTGAAAAAGGGTGCTGGATCTCTTAATGGAATTAAGCTGCGTTACGAGAGAGAGGCTCATAAAAAGACTAGAGAAGCAATCAACAAAGGAACAGCATTATTAAACCATGCTATAAAGAATCAAATTTATAAAATTAATTCAAGCTTACAAACTATAAACGTAGATGAACTTAATCCATCTTCTCAAAATTCAATTGAAATTATAAATCGTAGTTCTAAACATTTGACAGAGATCATTGAGCGTATGCATAGCAAAACACAGGAGATAGAGATTATAAAAAGCCAAAATGACTTGAATAAGTTAGTAGATGAAAGCCTGGAAGATTTGAAATTGGATTTATACAAGAAGAATATAAAGGTCAAAAAACTTTATTCATCAGAGAAAAACACCGTATATTGTGATCGTACGCAGACCTACGAAGTGTTCATAAATATATTAAAAAACTCAATTGAAGCAGTTGACGATGGAGGAGTAATAAAGGTAACTATTTCACCTAAGAACAGTAAAAATATAATCGTTACTTTTTCTGATAATGGAATGGGTATTCCATCAGAGAATTTGAAACATGTTACTGATCCTTTTTTTAGTACTAAGAAAAAAGGTGATTTAAATTATGGATTGGGATTAAATCATTGTTTTGAAGTAATGTTTAACACTGGTGGAGACTTGAAAGTTGAAAGTAAGGTTGATGAAGGAACTACAATCAAATTAACCTTTCCAATACATTTAAAAAAGGGTGATGTTTATGAAAAATCCAATTCGAGTAGTACTAATTGAAGACGATCCAGATTGGCTTAACATAATGGAAAACCTAATTGGTAAGGAAGAAGACATGATTCTAGTAGGGTGTGCTCAAACGCAGGAGGAAGGGATCACTCTTTCACATGGTTTAAACAATATAGACATTTTCCTTGTAGATATTAATTTGTCAGGGGTTAATCTTGATGGCATATATACAGCTCTAGAATTGAAACGTGAAAAAAAATCAAAGGTAATAATGCTAACGTCTATGTCAGAGGAAGACATTATTCAAAAGGCATTTATGGCAGGAGCATCAGATTATATATTGAAGAAGGATGTACATCGCATACCAGAAATCATTCGTTCTAATTACAACAATGAATCTAGTCCAGTCGAAGCTGTATTAAAAGAATTTCGTCGTTTAAAATCTGAGGAGCAGCTTAAAGATTTAACAAATGCAGAAAGAGAAGTTTTTGAATATATTGAAAAAGGATACTCACGTAAGAAAATTACGCTAGAGACACATAAATCCGACAATACACTGAAAACACATTTTAAAAACATCTTCAAAAAATTATCGGTATCTAATACAAAAGATCTTATAAATAAAGTAAAAACCGGCGGCCTAAAGTGACTTGTTAAATTAACAAGTCACTTTTTTCGTTTGCAAAATGGGTGATATTTCGTCACCCCTTGTCTAAAAAAGGGTGAAAAAATATCACCCCATTTCCAAAATAGGGTGATGAAAAATCACAGTATGCAAGTTTTCAGAACTTATATATCCTATATTTAGGAGTTACTTTTCATGGATTCTAGAAGGTCTGTGAAAAGCTTTCTTTCCTTTTCCCCCAGTTGTTCAAATGCTTTTATTACGGGAGATAGGTTAGTTAATACAGGTATTATGTCTGTTGTAAGTAAGGTCAAAATGACTTTGATTTCTGATGGTGACAAGTCATTTAGGATGTTAAATAATTGTGCTTTACTTGGGTTATCTGTTTTAAATTCTTTCGAAATATCATCTGGCAGCACGTCATATAGGGTAACTCCTAATGCCTTACAAATCCTTATTAACGTTTTAATATCGGAAGTTGAATGACCGTTTTCGATCTTGCTTATCGTACCTTGTGAAGTACTAGAAAGCTCGGCTAATGTAGTAGTCGACATAAATATAGACTTTCTAAAGCTTTTAATGTTATTTCCAAGTTCGAGGTTAAATTGATCCATAAATTCATCCACCAATTGCAAAATTTTTTAATTTTATTATATCAGAAATAAATAAAGAGTGTTTTTGGTAAAAAATATTCTATATCGAATAAAAATTGTTGACTAAACTATTCTATATAGAATATACTGTGTTCAAGGAGGTGCTGGAAATAAAGACCATACGAGAAAAGAGGTTAGAAAAGAAATGGAGCCAAACTTATTTAGCTCAGTTATCAGGAGTCCCGCAACCCACTATTTCTCAAATCGAAAATGGGACTCGTCAATATCCAACGTTTGAAAATATGAAGAAAATCGCAGAGGCATTGGATCTTAGATTAGAAGATATTTTCTTACCAGGTCAGAAGGATATGAACTAAGTTTTTAAATACTTAACAGCTTAAAGGGGCGATGAACATGGAAGCACAAAAGCGACTAGCATTCTATGATATATCAGATGCACGGGCGAAAAGTGCTAAAACCTTTGATGGAAAGTTGTATACGTTAAAAGGAGGGATAGCAGTAGAAAAAGGCACAGGCGATGTCAAACGTGTAGCTGATATTTATTATGAAGTACGCTCAGTGATGGATCAGGCACATACCATCGTCGCCAAGCGAAGAAAAAAAGATGAGGAATTGAAGGAAGTTTTACAAAAGACCTGCTAGTTCTTAGATGCAGCATACAAGCGATTTTGAAACGTGCCGAGAGCACGAGAAGTGGTACCTTGACAATCTTATATTGCGTGCCTCCCCTAAACGGATCACAAGGGGGTTAAGGTATACGATAACGAAAAGGTTCGATGAGTGCGTCCTAAAACTCATCGGTGATCTAGCACCAAAACAGTGACGGTGTATCCATGATCTGTGAAGAGTGATGGCGTGAGGGTAACTCCGAAGAAGCGACAACACTCTAATCGGTAGATACACGAGGTTCTTCGTACATGCCGAAAACGTTGTGCATTATTGGGCTTAGTGAAAACTATGCATGCCAATATAGGGTTTGCCCTTCCAGCCAGAAACGGGTATATATTTCCTTTCATAGCCTTGAAAAGACAGAGATGATCGCTAAACATATGGTAAAATATTACTCTCGGTAGGTTTCAGAATCGCTTGTTATGTCTGAATATTAAGAACAAAGGAGAATGGTTATGAAAAACAAAAAATGGTTAATTTCTGCGGTTGCAGGAATCGTTGTGTCTCTAGGAATAGGCACAGCGTTTGTCTCTTCCTACAATTCAAGTGAAGTGAAAGGAAATGGTGAACTAGAAGAATTACACCCTCTAGAAATGAAAAAATTTATGAAAGAAGATGGCACAGGATTCGTGATGTATTCCTTTGACAAGAATAACCGAAGTGTATACATGAACGAAGTTAAAAATGCCCTAGAAAAAAACGAAGTAGATGGAAAAGAACTTAACAGTTATGATCCACAATTTGATGGTACAAAAAGTCAGAGTGATTACGGTGTAACTCAAAAAACGGATACCTTAGCTGCTTATAAGAATGGTAAATTAAAACAGCAAAATAAACTAGATGAATATGATTCATCTCAACTAGAAACAGAACTATCTCATTTTATTGAAACCTCAAAAGAACTGTATTTCGAAAAATAAGAGGTAAGCTTTGAAAGGTGGTGGTATCTTGACGATCTCCCAAAAAGAATTAAAGAAATCGAAAGACCTCGTGGAAAAGTTGTTGAAAGTGAATGGAAACAAATACAACGACTGGTTACATCAACAGCACCAACAGTTTATTGAGGAAAATCAAGATTTAATTCTTCAAGCATTAAGTGCCTTTACAGGTCAAGAAGAAGAGGAGGAAGAGAAAAGCGAACCAAAAGTAGCTGAACAAGTTCCTGTAAGACCACAAAGCATTCCAGTAACTCAAAATTAACGAAAAAGAGGAGTGAAACACATGTTAAATTTATTAAATAGCGTTGATGTGACGCAGTTAACTTCGCATTTAACCCTTGGGGCGGCTGACGGTATGAATGGCCTCATAGAAAGTGGAAAGTCTATTATCAAATGGATGCAGCGTATTGCAATGGTTGCGGCAGCTCTTGCCTTTTGTGTAGGTGGTTATCACTTAATCTTAGGTGGAGAACGAGGTCGTCATAAATGTATTGCATGGTTTGTTGGAGGCGCAGTTGGTTTAGTAGTTGTCATGGGTGCTTATGCACTAGCTGAAGGTGTAAATACAAATATCCGATTCGGAAGCTAAGAAAGCTATACAGTTGATTGTATAGCTTTTTTCTATGCTTATTTTTAGAAGAAAGGAATGGAGAAACATGCTGTCTGTCATGTTTATAAAAAGTGAGACAAAAGAGTTAAAGTCATTTCAAAAGTTATCAATTCCAGAAGCATGCGAGATCACAGAAACATTAGAAACACAGTATCAACGTACTAGAAAAAAGGCTCATGCAGATTTTTTTATCCTCGATGAAGAAGATCAAGAAGTATATGCCGGAACATTGTCCATTGGGGAGGGTCACGCTCGCCATGTAGTCGCTCATATTAAGCAAAAGTTAAGCTCTTTAAAAATGGACGATATACAGGAAGCTCGAAAGAGAAGTTTTCTTGAACAACTGGAAAAGGAAGTACCGGACCATCTGAAAACAACAGATGGTTCTTTTTCTTCCTCTAAAGAAAAAGAAAATGATGTGCAAACGAATCAAACACCTGTCCTTTCTACTCGTAATCGAAGGTTGATCTATAGTGGAGGGATTTTATCTCTTCTTATCCTTTCAGCAACATGTTTTTCAACAGTGGCTACTTCTCAAGATCGAGCTGAAACAATTCACGATTTACAAAAACAAGTCAAACTGGAACAAAAAATAACAGGAACATATGAAAGGGCGCTCTTAGGGGATTCACAAGGGGCTTTAAAACGGCTTTCTTCTATTGGTGAACAAAGCCTTACGAAAGAACAGAAAAACGTTTATATGAGCCTTCTCGTTGATCAAAAAAAGTATGAGGAAGCTGTTCATCTTCAGGGGAACCATCCAGAAGTAGTGGAAAGCATGATTTCAGAGAAGGGGGATGTTAACGAGTTAAAAGAGTTTCAACAAGCGTTTCCTTCGCCAAATGGAGCTTTTGATCTTGCCTATCACGAACAACGTTGGGAAGATATGATGAGCCAATCAGGAGTAGAAATGACCGATAAACGATATGAAATGAAGGGTTATGGATATCTGAAGCTAGATAAAGTAAAGGAGGCCAAAGAAGCAGCAGCACATATTCAAAGCCAAGACTTGAATCAAAAAATAGAAACCTATGAAAAAATGAAAAAGGAGATAGAAGAAACGAAAAAACAAGTGGAGGAAGAGAACAAGAAAGACAAAAAGGATGAAAATAAAATCAAGTCGTTAACGGATCAACAAAAGAAACAAGAAGAAGCTTTAAAGAATTTATAAGAAAGGATGGATAGGATGTATATACGAGCGAAAATGAAAAAGGAGAAGCAAACCTTTGTGGTAGGTGTTGAGTATTATGAAGAAGATTTATTTTTAGAAATCGAATTAGGCACGTTTTACACGACTCAACTCCATGCTCAACGTATTGCGAACAGCGTTCATAATGTCATTCTTTTAGAGCATCAGATTGTCATTATCTTTAAAAATGCTGATTCAATCACACTTACAGATGATTTTTTGAAATATGCATTCAAGTTTCGATTATGCACAAAACCAACGATGCCACCCCTAGATATCTCCAAGCTTACTCAACAAGAAAAAGACGACTTAGTTTGTAATGAAGCCTATATGGTGACAGAAGAGGATATGAAAGAGGTACAATGGGACATTAACACGGCTTTTCGTTACCTTCAACATCAATATGAGGCAAGAGATCAGACCTTCTTCTCTCTTTCATCGAGTGCCTATTATGTTATTCCTACTTCTGAAGAGATTGACCAGGAGGGAATGAGAGATGCAACCTAATAAGTCAATCAAATATGTGATCGCTGAAAAACAAGTACTTATTCCTGTAAGTGCTTGTTTTTTTGTATCTATTCTTCTCATCTTGAACTTTCTTTTTAATATGATGCGAAGCCTGATTCAAACAACGTTTAGCGATGTGTTTGAGCCGCAGCCATTTCATCTAGAAACATCCTTTTTGACAGAGATTCATCTTCAACAGTACGCGCCTTTATATGCAACGATGTGTCTAGTGGCTGCCTTATTAACGGCAAAATTCGCTTACAATATTCGATCTAACTTCAAAGATTTAAACCACAATCAAAAAGGGTCGGGACGTTTTACAACAAGGCGTGAATTAAAAAAGCAATATCGAAAAGTACCTGAAAAAACGACAACCTATCAAGGGGGAGGTGGTGTTCCTGTTTCCCGTATTCAAACCTATGACCTGATTCAAACGTGGAAAGAGTACAAAGCTCTAAAGGGAATACAGAAGCTTCTCCACACACATCGATTCTTTACGAAGAAAAATTACATGCTAATTGATGACACACCCGTTAACAATTTGATTATTGGGATTACACGATCAGGGAAAGGGGAAACCTTTGTTTTTCCAACGATTGATATCTACTCACGAGCTGAAAAACAACCTTCCCTAGTCTGCAACGATCCTAAGGGGGAGCTGCTCGCAGCTTCTAAAAATACGTTAGAGGAAAGAGGCTATCATGTTGAAGTTTTAAACTTACTCAATCCATTAGAATCGATGAGTTATAACCTGTTAGAAATGATCAAAGAAACGTATAAGGATGGTGACTATTCAACAGCTCAAGCGTTATGTAACACTTTATCGTATACGCTTTATTACAATCCAAATGCCAAAGATCCGTTCTGGCAACAATGTGCCATGAGTTTATGTAATGCCATGATTCTAGCTGTAACAGATAAGTGTATTAAGGAAAAGGAAGAAAATAAAATCACGATGTACACGGTGGCGAATATGTTGTCGGAGTTAGGATCGAAAGAGGTTGTGATTAATAAAAAAGGAGATACTCAAAATGCGTTAGACTTGTACTTTGACGGGCTGCCAACAGAGAGTGTCGCCAAAATGCAGTATGCGACTTCAAACTTCTCAAAAGGTACGACAAGAGGAGGAATCTTCACCCAAACGATGAATGGATTATCCATTTTTACGTTTGATGAAATCGCCAAGATGACCTCTGAAAACAGCGTCGATTTGAAGCGTGTGGGCTTTGGAAAAACGATCAAGGGAAAAGCAGCACCTCTTACTCGCTTAGAAATCATCTTTCCAGATGGTCAAACAGAAACGATTAAAACGGATGCCAAAGGGTTATTTGAGGTCAACTTTACAAGCGAAGTAAAGCAGAATGATGAAATTATGTTAACTGAAAAGCTGAGTGATAAAATTGTTACTTCATCGAGGCTTGAAACCGTTATATCGATTAATAGGATCACAAAAGAAACAGGAGCTACGACGTTTACGGTGGAGAAGCAACATCCCACTATTCATGTGAAAGAAGTGACGTATTTTACAAAACCAATCGCCATTTTTATGGTCACACCGGATTATGATTCAAGTAACCATGTAATAGCCTCCATTTTTGTTCGGCAGTTATATTATGTGCTTTCTAAAAATGCTTCATTGGCACGAGGAAACAAGTGTCATCGAGAAGTAGTGGTGTTGTTAGACGAATTTGGCAACATGCCAGCAATCGAGGGAATGTCCAACATTATCACGGTTTGTTTAGGACGAAATATACGTTTTAACTTAGTGATTCAAGCCTATGCACAACTAAAAAATAAATATGGAGATGATGCTGAAACGATTGAAGGAAACTGTGGGAATACGATTTATATTTTAAGCAATAACTATGAAACATCGAAGACCATTTCACAAAAATTAGGGGATGGCACCATCAATTCTATCTCTCGAAGTGGGAAAGGGTTATCAACGGATAAAAGCAAAACAGAGGGAGTGGATGGAAAACCATTATTAACACCCAATGAGTTAATGGAACTTAAAGAAGGAGAAAGTGTGGTTGTGCGTGTGGTAAAACGTCAAGATAAAGAACGTCAGAGAATTAAAGCACATCCGATTTATAATACTGGAAAAACAGCGTTGAAATACCGTTGGGAATACCTCGGAGAGGACTTTGACACGGATCGTTCGATTCTAGATATTGATATTTCGTCTTTACATGAACAAGTCAATCCAAGATCCTTGGTGATCCATAATTTCTTTCCTTTTCAATCACAACCTCCATCGGTTGAAAAAGAAGAGGAACTAGCCGACGATCCGTTTACTCCTCTAACATATGAGAACTATAAAACTAAGACAGTCAAGGAGTTCTTCGGTGGAGATAAGAACGTTTCTACTGCTTTAAAAGTACATTTACCAAAAGCAATGAATAAAACGGTGGAAGAGATTGAGCAACAGTCCATGAGTGAGTTTGAAGAGGAATTAAATATGCTAGGAGTTAGTGACCAACTAAGTAAAAATGTCCATCAACTTCTTCAAACAAAAATAACTACCATCATTAAGAAGTTGCAACATGAGATGGAAGAACAAGAAGCTTACTATCAAAAGGGGGAGAAAGAATGACAAGTATTTCAAAGGAATTAGAGCGTATTTTAGAGGACTATGAACCGATTGTGAAGGAAGGACATCAAGTGCTAATTGGCTTACTAGATGGCACTATCCACTTGGAAAAAGGGCAGGAAGGAGAAGCACCTGTACAAATTCGTGTTTCTCCTCTGGATGAACGATTAGAAATAACGGTTGATACGTTATTTCAAGGCATGTAATACCCTCGTAAGGAGATGAGCAGATGAAGGATGAAGAAATTCTTAAAAAGCTACATGAGTTCTCAGAGTACTTAGATGTTGGAAATATCCTCACTTATTTATTACGGAAATTGGGGTGGGGATGTATTCAAGTTCTTTCATTTCTAGTGGATGGACTAGAAGGGATTACAGACAGTGTATTAGGCGTTAAATCGTTTTTTAATTCACCTGACATTCAAGACTTTATTACGAAGCTTCAACCCTTTTTATATGTGTTACTGGCCTTTTCCTTTCTGTATATCGGCTACATGTTGATTATTCAGAAGAAAGTCAATCGTGAACAGATCATGATTAACATTTTTATCTCAATGGCAGTCTTGCTTTTATTAAACACGAGTATGTTAAAAGCTGATAAGTTCACCGATCAAGCCATTGAAGCCGTAGATTTAAATGAAAAAGGAACGGTAAGTGAAAAAATTATTAAAAGTAATATAACAGATGTAGCGCAATTTGATCTCACAAAATGGAAGAGTCCAGAATTAAAAGAACCGAACAAAGTCCCTCAAAAGAATATTATGATGATTGATATTACACAAAAAATTGATAAAGATTTTCAGGTTAGTAAAGGAAAAGATTTAAGTAATGATAGTAAGAAGATATTAGAAAGCAAAACAGCAATTGCACCAGATGGAAAAGAGGGGTTAGTTGAATTAGATAATGGATGGTTTGATTTCTTTCCGGAACTTTATTATCGATGGTCATGGAATTTTTGGACGATTGCCATTTCTCTTTTTGTGATAGGAATGACATTATTATTTACGTCTATTAAGTTAGCAAAACTATGTTACGAGCTAGGGTTCAATGCGATTCTGGCCCAATTAGTTGCGCCTGCCGATGTAGCAGATGGGCAGAAGTTAAAAGCTGTTTTAAAAAATATCCTGAATACATTTCTAGTGACAATTATGATTTTTATATCCATGAAGGTTTATTTAATGGGAACGGTCTTTATTAGCGATAAGCTAGAAGGTATTCCGTATCTTATCGCATTAATCGCCTTTAGTATTGCCGTTGTAGATGGCCCGATCATGTGTGAACGTCTCTTTGGCATCGATGCGGGACTCAAAAGTGGTTGGGGCGCTCTGGCAGGAGGTTTTGCGATGGCAAAAGGACTTGAAAGTGGCATAAATATGATAGGAAGAACAGCAAAAGGAGGAGCCAACCTTGCCAAAGGGATTGGTGGTGTAGGAAAAGGTCTTGGTAGTGGTGCTCTTCAGACAGCAGCAGGAGTTGGAGGTTTTGGTAAAGGGTTAGCTACACAAGGAAATAAAGAAAAACAACCAGCTCTGCATGAAGAAATGAAAAAGGCAGGAATGGCAGGTGAGAAAGGAAACGCTGCCTCTAAAGGTCAAAACGCAGGAAATGAGCAAAAGGCTCAACAACAGGGATTATCCTCTACTGAGAAACAAGAAGGGGGCAAAAATACTGAAGGGAATTCTTCGGAAGGAAAAGGGGCAGGTCAAGGTCAAGGCAGTTCTTTACAGGATGAGATGCAAGCAGCAGGTGTTTCTACTAATAGCCAAGGATCAACTTCCTCTGTAGAAGGAGGAAGTGCTTCTCTACATGATGAAATGGAGGCTTCTGGTTATAGTGAAAGTGCAAATGAAGGTACTGGATCTTCTGTAGAAAGTGGAGGTGCTTCTCTACATGATGAAATGGGGGCTTCTGGTTATAGTGAAAGTGCAAATGAAGGTACCGGATCTTCTGTAGAAAGTGGGAATGCTTCTCTACATGATGAAATGCAAGCCTCTGGTTATGGTGAAAGTGCAAGTGAAGGTACTGGATCTTCTGTAGAAAGTGGAAGTGCTTCTCTACATGATGAAATGCAGGCTTCCGGTCATAGTGGAAGTACAAACGGAGGCAGCTCTTCTGTAGGAAAGGCAAGTACTCCTCTACATGATGAAATGCAGGCTTCCGGTCATAGTGGAAGTACAAATGGAGGCAGCTCCTCTGTAGGGAAGGCAAGTACTCCTCTACATGGTGAAATGCAGGCTTCTGGTCATAGTGGAAGTACAAACGGAGGCAGCTCTTCTGTAGGAAAGGCAAGTACTCCTCTACATGGTGAAATGCAGGCTTCTGGTCATAGTGGAGGTGCAAATGGAGGCAGCTCCTCTATAGGAAATGTGAATACACCTGTTCATGAAGAAATTCAAACTTTCGGTTACGGCGGAAGTACAAGTGAAGGTGGATCTTCTGTAGAAAGTGGAAGTTATCCTACACCAACAAGAGAACCGTCTGTTTCCATACCGACAGGGATGGATCAAGCCCAAGCCCAAGTGGCAGCTACACAGGAACCTCGCCAAGGAAAACAACAGATTGAAAAAGACACAGTTCCTGCTTCAACAGACGATATTCCAATGCCAGATCAGAACCGGATAGAAACACGCAATATTGCACAAGTGGTAAAAGATAACTTTAAGGGAGGGGTAGGAAAGGTAAAAGAACGTATTGATAATTCGCAAACAATCCACAAAACAAAACGTTCTTATCAAATTGGACGAAATACAGGGCGAGATTTACGAAATCTTGGATCAAAGAAACGAAATAAACCAGAAGAGAAGTAACAAGCGTTACTTCTCTTTTTTATAGGGAGGAGAAGAATCATGGCAAACTATAACATTCCGAAAGAAATCTCGACGGAATTAAAGATTAATAAATCACTTTATCTCTTCGATTTGTTGTTCATTATTGGCTTACTGATGGTCACGATGATGTTACGGTTTTTCATTCATCCTACGCTCCAAATTCCCTTTTATATCTTCATGAGTATATTTGGAGTGTTGATGATCGTTAGACCAAGTACGAACCCTAAAAAACGAATGTATGAGGCGCTGTTACTTACATTGGTAAGGAAAAAGAGCACATATTGTGCTATTGACCGAGATGAATAATAAGAGGTTATTCATATTATAGATAGAAAAATAAAGGCATCAGTGTTTGGAAAGGAGATCACATGTTAAGAAAAAAACTTATTTCTGAATTAGCTAATAAAGTATTGAGCTTAAAGACAAGACACCCCATACGAGTAGGGGTTAGTGGAATTACATCCTCAGGAAAGACAACACTTGCTAATGAACTCACTGAGGAACTTCAAAATAGGGGAAAGAATGTGATTAGAACAAGTATAGATCATTTTCATAACCCGAGATCTATTCGTTACCGTCAGGGAAAAGAGTCAGCTCTTGGCTATTACCAAGATGCCCATGATTATGAATCATTTAAGCATAAGCTTTTAATTCCTTTAGGACCTGAGGGTAACTGTCAGTATCAAGCAGCTTCTTTAGACTTAGCGACAGATCAATATGTTAAATCCAATATTCAACTAGCAACTAAGGATATGATTTTAATTGTAGATGGAACTTTTCTATTTAAAAAGCAATTATGCAACCTATATGATTTTAAAATATTCGTTAGTGCTGACTTTGAATTAGCTAGAAAAAGGGGAGCCAAACGAGAAGAGCAAGCCTTTGGAAGCTATGAAAAGGCCGAGGAAATGTTTATTAAAAGATATCATGCAGCGTCAAAAATCTATTTAGATGAACATCAACCACAATTTAGCGCGGATGTAGTGATTAACAATAATGATTTGAATAATCCATATTTTATTTAAATCCTTACTTTATTCAATTAGGGCATGTTTTCGTTTGTTTTTTTCGAAACATGCCCTTTCTCTTTGATTATCTATAGGTGTTACTAATGTTTTGAGTGAAGCTTATTTAAAGGCCACAAGGAGGATAAGAAAGATGGCATTATTTGATGAAAGAATACTAGAAAAAGAGAGTTCTACCTTCATCCCAGCTGTTCCTAAAGAGAAGATAGCAAAGACATCGCTTCTTTTTGACGAAAAAGAGATGGATAAACAGATCGCTCGTGCAAAGAAAAAGAATCCTTTTTCTCTGTTACAACTTCCAAAGGCTGAAAAGGAAAAAAAGAAAGAGAAATTACCGGAGGTGAAAAAAAGTGTGGCTGATATTATTCCCATTATCGATCAAACAGATAGTGGGTTATTTCAGTTAAAAGATGATGGAGGCTTTTTTGGAATCTGGCAGCTTCAAAGTACAGATATCAATGCCATGCATGACCAAGAAGCAGGACGCAATATTTATACACTGGCTAAAACATACCAGGGCGACAAAGATCCGTTTAAAATCATCTCATTAAACTTGCCCGTTTCAACACAAAAGCAACAACAGTATCTTGAAAAGAAGATTCAAGAGGCCAATAATGCGTTATCGCTTCGATTCTTACGAAAAAAGTTAAAAGAGCTTCAATATTTAGAATGGGGGCGAACCAATCGAGAATACTTTCTTTTCCTATATGGACCAACTGAACTCGCTGTAAAAGAGCGAAAAGACCAATTTATGCGAGATATTCAACTGGCTATCCCTCTGTTACCTGTTTCGGATGAAAAACAAATTAATCTTCTTTACAAACTCTACAATCAAAACGCCAAGCTTGGTAATAAACAATAAGAAAGGATGATAAAACCATGATAACTTTACCTTTTCGTAAAAAAGGGAAAACACCTCAAGAAATCAAGCAGAAAAAAGGATACAATCCCTATTTTGTGGCACAGATTCAACCACAAGGAGGCGTGAGCTTTAAAGAAAACCTTGTTCGAAACGGGGATGGGTATTCGACTTGTATTCATATTTATGAGTACCCAACGAACGTGAATGATTTTTGGCTGGAACCGATCATGAATATGCCAAATGCCATTACAACCTTAGATGTGGTAAGCGATGAGCGAAAACAAGTCGTAGAAGCGATCAATAAAAATATGTCAGAACAAAATGCACGGCATGTGAATGCCAAAGAAAACATTGATCGTATGGATGCCCAAGAACAGTATTTAGATATGAAAGAGCTATACCGTCAAGTCACAAATGGCGAAGTGATCAAACGAATACACCTTCGCATTTATATTGCAGAAAAAACGATTCCTGACTTAGAAAAGCGATTAAAAGAAGTCATTCATCATCTTGAAACGCATAACTTCAGAGGATCCATTTTCTTAAATGAACAAGAGTATGAGTGGGAATCATTAGTGACGCATTTTGACATACAGAAGAAATACCCTAATAAGCGAAAAGGAAAGGAAATCCCCGCATTAGCACTAGCCGGAGGGTTTCCTTTTCATTTTACTCACTTAGATGATCCATACGGCACGTATCAAGGGACAACTCGTACAGGTGGCAGTGTCATTTTTGATTTGTTTCACAAAGACCAACAACGAAAAAGTTATAATGCGGTGTTAATGGGACTAATGGGCGCAGGTAAATCCACGTTTTTAAAGAAAGTCACCACGGATAATGCGATTAAAGGCTACAAGATTCGAGGCTTTGATATCGTTGGAGAGTTTGAAAGTCTCGTCAGAGAATTAGGAGGGAAACAGATTGCGCTAGATGGATCAGAAGGGCAAATTAATCCCTTACAGGTATTTAAAACACATGAACATGAGATTAATAGCTTTACGCAGCATTTATCCAAACTAACTGTTTTTTATCGTTTTATTGCACCAGAAGCAAAAGATGATGAATTAAAAGAGTATGAAAAGCTACTTCGTAAACTCTATATTCAAAAGCAGTTATGGAACGATGAAAAAGGCGCAAGTAATCACATTACAGGGCTTTCACCAGAAGCCTATCCAACATTTAGTGAGTTTCTACACCTCATTCGAAAAGAGTTATATACCGATGAGGAAACAAGAGAGCACCATCCGAACTTAGGAGAGTACCGGAAGCGTAGACTTGAGCTAATCGAGCTGAACATTGAAAACTTGGTTGAAACATACGCTCATTTGTTTGATGGCATTTCTACCATTGAAGATTTCAACGATGAACAAGTGGTATTCTTCTCGATCCGTCATTTATCCAAATTAAAAGATGAAATTGCACAAGCACAGCTTTTCAACGTTATGAGTTTATTATGGGATGGCATGCTGCAGAATGGTGAACCTCAACTAGCTGCCTATACAAAAGGGACGTTAGCCTTGAAGATGCCATTCGTTACTTAATTGTGGATCGACGAGGCTCATCACATCGTCAACACGAAAAGGGGCAATGAACATGCCTTAGATTTCTTAACCGAATTTAGTCGAGAAGCACGTAAATACTTTGCAGGTTTGATCTATGCAAGTCATTTAATTAGTGACTTTGTGCCAGATGGATCGGAACAAACAGCGATTGAAAAAATTAAAAAGCTTTTTGATTTAACGCAATATAAATTCATCATGCAGCAAGATGACAACAACTTAGATACGATTCAACGAGTCTTTAAAACAGGGATTACGGACAGTGAATTGGCTGAGATTCCAAAGCTGCCAATAGGAGATGTCCTCCTTTGTATTAAGTCCGTAAAAAACATTCTGTTTCATATTGAAATCGATGAGGAAGAAAAAGTGCTGTACGGTGGAGGTGCATAAGTCTTGCATATCGTCTTACAGCTCATTCCCAAAAAATATTTGATTGGAGGCACGTTGATCCTGTTAGGATTATCGGGTCTCTTAGTCATGAGTACGATTGTAGCCATTACAGGTGAATTTGAAAAAGATAGTCAACAAAGTGAGGTAACAGAGATTGAAGGTGGAGGCATAGGCGTAGGAACGGCTAATGTGTCACCAGAGGTCATGAAGTATCAACCCTTGCTTGAAAAGTATGCACAAAAACATGGATTAGATGCTTCCTATGTGCCGATTATGATGGCACTCATGATGCAAGAAAGTGGAGGAAGAGGAAACGATCCGATGCAATCCTCTGAGTCGTTTTGTGGATCAGTTGGATGTATTTCTAGTCCTGAATTATCGGTCGATAAAGGAGTTTTACATTTTAAAAGTGTACTAGAAAAGGCTCATTATGATCTGAAACTTTGCCTTCAGTCATACAATTTTGGCGGTGGATTTATCAATTATGTCATGAAAAATGGAGGCAAATATACACCAGAGCTAGCGATCTCTTTTTCACAATTGCAATATCAAAAGGTAAAACATACAGGAAATTATCACTGTGTACGTCCTGAAATGGTTCCTTATTCCGCCTGTTATGGCGACGCGAAATATGTTGATGCGGTCTTGAAATATTACACGGGAACGATTACAGCTGACGGAAAACCGGCTGCTCCTGCGAGTGGTGGAAGTGGCGGTAAATCAGGTGTGAAAGTAATTGACGCAGGCAAAACGTTGATTGGTAAAACACGTTATGTATTTGGTGGTGGGCGCTCTCAATCTGATATTAACGCAGGACGTTTTGATTGTTCAAGTTTTGTTAGATGGGCATTCGAGCAAGTAGGAATGAATGTTGGTCCAATGTCGGGCGTAACAACCGATACACTCAAAACACAGGGGCAAGCAATCAATCCAAAAGACATGAAGCCTGGAGATGTAGTGTTTTTTGATACCTATAAAATAGACGGCCATGTCGGAATATATGTTGGAAATAATCAGTTTTTAGGCTGCCAAGGAAAAACAGGTGTAGCCATCGCAAGTATGGCAAAAGGAACGTATTTTGGTGAACGATTCAATGGAAGAGTAAAACGATTTTAAAAGGAGAAAAGGCGATGAAAAATAAAGCAGCACTACTATTTGGAGCGCTTGCCGTTGTGGTGGCAGGCGTGACCATTTTCAATATCTACCTTAACCACAATATCTCCAACACAACAGCTTCGAAACAAATTCAAGTCACGAATGAGAGCTTGCAAGAAGAAAATAAAGAGTTAAAAAAACAACTAAGTGAAGTTCGCCCTTCTGCCCAAGAACAACAAAAAAGAGATTACTTGAATACGGTTAATCAATTCATCGATGTGTCTTATCATCGTGAAAAAGATGGATTTGAGGATCGTAAAAAGACTGCAAAATCCATCATGGACAAAGAGCTTTATGAGCAATTTTATCCTTCTGAAAAGTTCGTATATGGAGACAGTTACACTTCAATTCCAAACGATGTACAGCTTTATGTACAACAATATGATGGAGGGCAAGAAGAGGTCGAAGTCATTGCTGAATTTACGAATCACCTTGTCATAAAAGATGAGAATGTCGACGATCAAACGCATGACATTATTAAAGTTTCTCTACGGAAAGAAGAGAATAAATGGGTGGTTTATAGTATCGAAGAATTGAAAACGGAAATCATGAAATGAGGTGGAGCAGATGGCATTTAAGAAGCAATTTGAAGATTATCGATTTAATTTAAATCGCAATCGGTCATGGAAGTATACAGCAATGTTGATCTTTTTCTTTATCGGTTTTTTATCCTTACTGACATCAAAATTCTATTTAAAAACAGAAGATCCTTTGTATCATACCAAAACCTATGAGGCAGTTTCTTCTAACATAACAGGAACCGTAACCATTGAGAATCGTGTGTATCATCCGGCTAATGGCTCACTGGATATGGTCATCAAAATGGATCAAACAGATGAAGAAGAAGTAAGCTTTGTGGCACAAGAAAAAGCGAATCCAAACATCAAATTACCTGTTCAGTTATTGTATGAAGATGATGGCTATTATGTGGTAAGAATCAGCGATCTATCTCCAAATTGGGAAGCACTTGCCTTTGATCTGTATCAAGAAAATGAAGAAAAAGAAACGGTAAACGTAGATGATGTAACGAGTGATTCAGAAACAGATTCAACAGAGGAAATAGATGCTCATGCATTAATTACAACGCTCTATTCTGACCAACGAAAAACGAAAAGTGAAGAAGGAAAAGGAATCAAAAACAAACAAGAATATGCGCTTTTGGTTAATGATTTAGAGAAACAGTTTGTCAAAAAGAAAATGAAAAACTATGAAAAAGCAATCACGGTAGAAGCCAAACATAAACATCAAACTCAACAAGAAGTGAACGAGTTACAACGTGATATGAAGTACCAAGTGAATGAGGAAAAAGCTGATACGGAATCAAAAATTGCGATGAAAAAGGATGCCATTCAATCGAGTGATGAAAGCATTCAGCTTTATGAAGATGAACAAAAAAGCTTGCAAGAAAAGCTCCAAAAATTGAATGAAAAGCAACAAGATTTAGCCATGAAGTGAAAAAACACATGTCAACAGTAGGTCAACATGTGTTTTTTTGAGGTTCACAGTAGGTTCACATCATTAGTTTTTTATGTTCACAGTAGGTTCACATAGAAGAGTTTAGGTCAACAGCAGGTTCACACTTTAGAGGTTTTCGTGATATCACGGTTTTGCTAGGCTCTGCCTAGCCTATCACCCCGTGTGATAGCAAAAACCCCTTATGCTCTTCTCTCTTTTGTAGTGGGGAACCACAATTTACAGGAAAGGAACGAATGTTATGGATATTCTTTTACGAGATATTGATCCAACTGCCGTAAAAAAAATAGATGAGATTGCAAAAGAAAAAAAGATTTCTCGTCAAGAATTCTTAAAAGGACAGGTTGAAACACTGGCTGTTTTTCAAGAACAAAAAGATCGTGAAGCAGAACTCGAAAATATCATCTATAAAAATATAAAGATGATGGAAAAATGTGCAGTTGCAATTGAAACAGTTAATGGATTCATTCAAGAAATGATGGGAGAGGATGAAGAATGATGAAGCAAAGACGTAAAATTTCATTTGATACTGAAACAGATCAGTATATTCAAAGTTACATGGAAGAAAATCACTTGCGCTTTCCGGCTGATGCCATTTCTCAAATATGTAAAGAGCATAAAGAGGCTCAGAAACGTGATGATGACTCAATACAAAGAATGGTGAAGTGTGTTACTCAAAATATAGATAGTCTTTTGGAAAGAGAACGTCGTCATATTATAAATGCATTGTGTTGTACAGAAAAAAGTATCCAAAGGTCAACCATGAAAAATTTTAAAGAAGTTGAGGATTATAGAATCGCAAAAAATGGTAAGTTGATGGCTGCCATTGTAGAGGGGTACAAAAAATGAAGTCGTCCTCTGTTATACCAGGAGTCGTGCTCAAAACAAAATTTATCACGTCTGATAAGAAAGCTTTTCAAGATTATGTAGATTATGTAGATCGTGAGGAAGCAAAAAAAGAACAGGGAGCAAATGAAAAACTGTTTACCCTTTATCAAGATTATATGGATAACCCTGATAAGACATCTTCGTTGTTTACCGAACAGTCAAATCGATTGAATGAAGAAGAAAAAAAACAATTAAAAAAATTGTTTGAAACAGCACAAAAAAATAACAGTATCATGTGGCAAGATGTCATCACATTTCATAATCCGTGGCTCCAAGAAAATGGTTTATATGATGCTGATACTCATACAGTGGATGAGAAAAAGTTAATGGACATTACCCGTCAGTCCATGAAGGAAATGCTTAAAAGGGAAAGGTTAAATAAGTCGGCTGTTTGGTCAGCTGCCATCCACTATAATACAGGGAACATTCATATTCATATTGCGACAGTGGAACCACAACCTACTCGTGAACGAGGTAAAAGAAAGCCTAAAACTTTGGATGCGATGAAGTCAACAGTCGTGAATCAAATTTTAAATCGAGGTGAGCAGCATCAGAAAATAAATGACTTAATTCGAAATGATATGGTCGGGAAAAAGAAACAAGATTCTTCGTTAAGGTGGAAGAATCGTGACATTCAACCACTGTTTCTTCAAATTTATAATCATCTTCCAGAAGATAAAAGGCAGTGGCAATATAGCTATCGAACATTAAAGCCAATGAAGCCATTTATTGATGTACTAAGTCAAAAATACATTGAAAAGTATCATAGCCATGAATATCAACAATTACTTAAAAAGTTAGATAAAGAAGTAGAGGAATTAAAGAAAGCGTACGGAGAAGGAAAGGTTGATGAGAAACGATATAAGAATTATAAACAAACAAAAATAGACGATCTCTATAAGCGAATGGGGAATGCTTTTTTAAAAGAAATGAAAGATTATGATAAGCAGCAGCAACAGATTAAAAGAATGGTAGAAAGCAGGAAACAATCAAAGCGTCCTGAAAGTTTTAATCAACATGTCTCCATGCATTTTGCATTAAAAAAGATGGAACGAGCGTTTAAATCAGAATATGAAAGTTGGAAGAACCAAAAACATTATGAGCAATTGCAAAAAGATATTGAACATAATCGAGACGCTGAAAGGGGTTATGAATGATGGAGAAACATCGACGTACCATTTCATTAGATACGAAAACAGATGAATATATTCAAGCTTATATGGAAGAACATCATTTTCGTTTTCCTGGGGAAGCCATTATGGATATTTGCCAAAAATATCAGGAAACCACGGAAAAGGAATGGTCATTACAATATATTTCGGAAGTGGTTAGTAACAACTTACATCAGGCTTTAAAAGATGAATTAACGAAGATCCGTCTTGGAGCAAACAGTGCCGATAAAAACACACAAATTTTAATTGAATATATGAACGGTCTTTTCTTCCATCACGGTTTTGATGGATTAATGACAACCGATTTACAAGAGTTAGATAGCACAAAGGTTGCGAAGGAAGCTGTTGAGAAGCGTATTGCGAATCAACGTCAAAAACGGATTGATTGGGAAGAGTCCAAAGGGAAACAACCATCTTAATGATGGTTTTATATAAATATAGATTTTAAAAATTAAAGGAGGAATCATTCATGTTTTTTAACAAAGATTTAGTGTTAGCTTCGATTAAAGCTGTAGGAGAGGATCATGCGATTGTGCAGTATCAAGACAAAGAGGTAGAGGTGAATTTAAGTCCAGAAGAAGCGAAAGAGTTTCATCAATATGTGGTGCATCAAGAGAACATGTTGGTGCCCATGAATATTAAAACACAGAAGCTTTTTGTGGATTTAGAGGAACCTTGGCATGAACAGGAATTAGAAGAGCTTAAGGGGATCTCCTATCAAGAAGAGGAGGGGAAAGATGAGTAAAACCTATGCGAAAAAATCCGTCGAAGATAAGCGTAAAGAGGTTGAAGAGTTAACAAATGGGATGGAAAAGAAGGTCGAGCAGCATTTTCATTCTGTCGAAGAACTAAAAGACTATTTATCTTTTATGGGTAAGTTTTATCAATACTCGATGTCGAACACGGCTCTCATTCAAAAACAGTTTAGGGGTGCTCAAGCTGTTGGATCATTTAAGTTTTGGAAAGACAAAGGCTTCTCTGTCAATAAGGGAGAGAAGGGCATTAAGATTCTTGTGCCAAACAAAACAGTCCCCAAGTTCAAGGATGAAAAAGGGAAATGGAAGTCGATTAATAAAGCCACTCCTCAAGAAAAGAAGCTAATTAAAGAAGGGAAAAAAGAAGTAACTCAAGGCCGACTGTATTTTTCAGTCGGCCATACGTTTGATATTAGCCAGACGAATGCGAAAGCAAGTGATTTACCTAAGATATTCCCAAATCGTTGGTTAGAAGGCAACGTGGAGGATTACAAGGCACTTTATAAAGGAATGGAAGCCATTGCTGAAAAGAATGGTATTTCCATCATTGCTCCTAAAGAAGAACTAGGCAGCGCAAAAGGCGTGTGTTATCCATTAACGAAGGAGGTTGCGTTAAATCCTCGTAACTCTGAACGTCAAAATGTAAAGACGCTTCTTCACGAAATGACTCATGCCAAGTTGCATACGACTGAATCACGAGCAAACTATACGGATGCGGAAAGAGAATTTCAGGCGGAGATGACAGCCTATACGGTTTCGTCTTATTTTGGCATTGATACGAGTGAATATTCTCTAGGGTACTTGTCACACTGGACGAAAGGAAAGAGCTTTGAAGATAAAACCAAGCTTTTAAAAGAAGTACATGAAACGTCCGTTGGCTTTATTGAAACAATCGAAGATACCTTAGTAAAAGAACGGGAAAGAAATCAGTCACCAGAAAAAAACGATGAAAAACAGCAGCAATCAGATCCTCTTTCTTCTGAAAATGTACAAGAGAAAATGAAAGAAGGATATGAAGATTATAAACAAAAGCAGCAACAGGAATCGGCACAAAATGTAGATAGTATTTTAGATCGTGTCACGGCTGAAGAGAAATATTATTCAACCAAAACCCAAGCGATCAAAAATGGATGGATGACAAAGGAGGAAGTCGTGAAACTTGAACATCAGATTGATTCAACCATGACTAAAAACGAGAAGGGGGTCATGAATGGTCAAGTTCAGGAACAATCTCTTACTTTTCAAGACCGTATGGAAGTGGGCAGTCAAATGCAATTCCAAAAACGTACAGGCACCGTCAAAAAGAAAAAAGAAGAACAGGAACTCGAAAGGTAAGGGAGCATAAAAAGCTCTCTTTTTTATTGTCCAAATACTACTTTAATGGAGGAATTTATGATGAAAAAAATTACGTCTCTTTCAAATGACCAATTTAAAACGCTTGTTTCCGATAAACGAGAATTAAAGAAGTTTATGAAGCACCCACAAAATGAAAAAATTGAGGCAGATTGGGCAAACATCAGTGAGAAACAGCTGCATGACATCCCTTCTGGTGCTGTTTACTTAACACAATCAGCTCTAGGAGAGGAAAAACCGCAGGTTTTACTTGTTTCTACGGATGAAAAAGGGCAAAAACAAGCCTATAAAAGTGAAACAACAATTGATTTTTTGAGAAGTCATGATGTGAATCCTGTTTTAGAGAAAGATCGAGAAACGCAGCTCAAAACAAGCTACCTTACATTTTTACAAGCTCATGAAAAAGAAAAGCCTCAAGATATTGATAGTATGTTAGCCCGTGTAAATGCAGAAAACGATTATGTGATGTTGAAATCAAGTTCTTTAAAGGAAAAACAGTTCACCCTTGACCAATTGAAAGGAATGGAAAATGAACTTTCTCATCAGTTTCAAGCACGAAAACAAGCACAAGAAAAGGAGAAATATCAAGACGATTACAAACAAGAAGTTCTAGAAGTTATGCAGCAGCCTAGTGAAGAAACACAGTATAAGCAGCTATTTAAACAAAGCTTGTTAGCCCAATTAGGCATATCAGATGAAAAAGATTCTTCTAAAGGAGTGAAAAAGGAAGCTGAATCAGAAAAGACTCCTGTCGAAAAGCAGCTCAAGCAAGAAACACCTCAAGAGAAAGAGCAGCGTTTGGCCAAAATGAAGGAGTTTGAACAAAAGCATTCCTTTGATAAGGTGTACAAATTAAAAAAAGAGGTGCTGCAGGAATTAGAAGAACTCAATTTGACTGATTCTCAACGTGAGAAATTAACGAAGCTTGAAAAGGCTTTAGACACGGAGAAAAAGGATCATGACAAGCAGAAAAAAGAAGAGAAATCACAGAATGGATTTACGAAGTTTTTTGCACGGAATAATGGAGCAAATTCTTCAAGAAAACAGAAAGAGCCACAAGAAATGGAACGTTAAAAAAAGCAAAAGTTTAGACAGAATGGGAGGGCTGAAAAGCTCTCCTTTTTCATATCGTGGAGTGAAGGAGGGATTTAGGTGGGAGAACGAAAACACGTCAAGGAGGAGGAGGTTATGAAAGCGCGAGAAGTTGATTTGTTGTCGTATCTGGAAGCCAAAGGCGAAACCTTTGTAAAAGAAGGAAAGTATTATCGTCATACGGAACATGATAGCTTACTCATCAAAGGAAATATGTACGCTTGGAATAGCCGGAATGAAACAGGGTATGGAGCGATCAGTTTTGCTCAAATGTATTATGGGATGTCGTTTCCACAAGCTGTATTAGATATTAATAAAGGCGATTATAAAGAGCTTTCACAGTCACATGAGCAACCGTCGGTTTCACCATCAAAAGAACCTTTTCGCTATCCAAAAGAATTAGAAGTAAAGGATCAAAGTAAAATAAAAGATTATCTCATAAAAGAACGTAAAATAGATTCTAGGTTAGTTAATTGGCTTCTTCAAAAAGATTTAATCGCCCAGGACAAACGGAACAATGTCGTGTTTAAATGGCGTGAGCATGGAGGTAAAGGAAAAGTGATTGGGGCAGATCGACAAGGAACAGCTTCGATAAAAAATAAACGAGGTTCTTTTAAACAAGTCTTACCGAACGATAACCCACATACAGGCTTTTCAGTTGATGTTGGTCGCCCAAACAAGATTCATTTCTTTGAAAGCCCAATTGATCTTCTTTCTTATTGGAGTATACAGGAAAATCAATTGCAGAATACACGCCTTATTAGTATGAATGGTTTAAAGCCTAAAACTGTTGCTCAGTCTTATATTGAGGCTCGAAAAGAAGGCTTGGGCATCAAAGAAATGGTGTTAGCTGTCGATAATGACCAAGGTGGAAAAGAATTTATTGACAAAATGAACCAAATCGTTAATGCTGATTTAATAAGAGCAGATATTCCAAAGGGAGCGAAAGATTGGAACGAAGAGTTAAAGAAGAATGGAAAAAGCATTCAACCTGTGGCATCACGTCTCCGGAATAAACAAACTGAACAGGAGCTTTCAATGAATGGATAAAGTGTTTCAAGGTGTATTTTACCTCTTTCTTATCATGATTTTAGTGAAACTTTCTCAATTTGCTTACCGTGTCCTTCGTGAACGGAGGTATATGAAAGAGTTAGCCCAATCGGGTATGCCCTATATTGATAAAATGGATGGTTATCAGTTTGAAATTTATTTGCAGGCCCTTTTCCAACAGTTAGGATATAAACCTCAAGTAACCAAAAAGTCTGGTGACTTTGGGGCTGATTTAGTGATGAAAGGCAAAGAAAGAATTGTCATTCAAGCTAAACGATATGGAATTAAAAATCGGGTCAGTATTTCTGCTGTACAAGAAGTGTATGGGGCAAAAGCGTATTATAAAGCGAATCAGGCGTGGGTTGTGACCAATAGTTATTTTACGAAACAAGCGAAAGAGCTTGCAGCTGCATGTGATGTGACCTTATTGGATCGGGCGGATCTTCAAAAGTTTATTAATGAGGTCAATCCCGTTTTCAAGGCACGGGAAATCTTTGAAAATATCACACCAGAACCTCGTAAATGTCCAAAGTGTGGGCAAGATCTAGTCGTACGAGATGGGAATGGCACTCGCTTTTTTGGTTGTTCTTCTTTTCCTTCTTGTCGTCATACAGAAAAAATTAATAAAGAAGTAAGTAAGAGCAGACCTTCAGTATAGTAAGGTCTGTTTTTTCTTGCTCTAAAAAGGAGCCGATGTTATGAGTTCATCCCAATAGAAAGTATGAAGGGAAATAAGTTTACAAGTTGATAGACTGGCACTCACGCTTTCTCTGCATTTTTAATAATTACGAGTTTCCAAATTAAGCCCTAAGAAATTATAAAAATAATCTATTAATACATTATTTTTTCCTCTTCTCTTATCTATTTCGTTCTGAACAATACAAATATCATAAAAGTAGTCTTCTATAAGTGGGACATAATTAATTCCTTTTCGATCAAAGTATGTACAGATATCTTTAGTACCGAAGGCGATACCCATATCTTTTTCAACTAGGTCCAGTATCATCGACAAATTGGAATAGTTAGTATATGTGTGGATTTCAAGATCGATTCCTGCATTCTTTAGAACTTCATGTGTCATTATATAGGGATATTCATTTATATCACTAGTTATCAGCTTGTTTCCTTCCAAATTTTTCACAGAAATCTTATCATATGATGCCAGGGGATTGGATTGACTCATCAAGACATATAGCTTTTCTTTGAATAACACATCATATGACAATTTCGATGGACGCTTGGAAATGGGCGGATATTTTATAATAGCAAGATCCAGCTGATTGGCAAGCAACATCATCTCTAAATTTTCGTTGCTCTCCACTTTAATTATGTAATTATCTTTACTATTACTGGATATGAAACTCATAATGGCATCATTGATAGATGTTGTGTATGAAAGTTTATACAGACCAATGGAGTGCGATAAAGCTTCTTTTGAATAATTTTTTAGTTTTGAAATGAAAAGATTGTATTCACTTAGAAGGAGTGTAGAATCTCTTACAAATTTCATTCCGGCTTGTGTGAGTTCCATTCCTCTTTTACTTCTTATAAACAATGGAGTATTTAATTTTTCCTCAATGGATTTTATACTTTGAGACAAACTCGGTTGAGTAATATGCAAATATTCAGCTGCTTTCGTCAGATTCTTAAAATCTGCCACGGTTTTTACATATAAGATTTCTCTAATTTCCATGATTAGCTCCTTTTTATTATAGGCTATACTTATGATAGCCATTGTAAATAACTATTTTAAACTTTGCAAATTTTTAATTAAAATGAGGATATAAAGAGAAAAATAAATTAATTGTTGTAATCCAATATTATAGGCTATTATAAGGAGGTACTATGATAAATATTAATTACAAAATAATTACAACTGATAACATTGATTTCTTAGAGGAATTATGTAATCAGTTGATGAGATTTCAAGCAGATCACGCAACGATACGTCCTGATATCATGGCAAGTATGAACTACAATAATAGATTGAAGCCGGAATATGCTAATACCTTGAGAAAACACATGATAGTTGCGTATGATGAAGAAAGACCAGTAGGTTTTGCCTTTGCAACAATCGAAAATGTAACTGAAGAAAACTTGAAGGAAAAACCTGGTTGGGCAGCTGAACTGGATGGCATAGGATTTTATCCGGAAAACTATGAAGTACCGAAAACCATTGGAACTTTTAAAATACTTTATGTAGACGATGAATATAGAAATTTCAGTATAGGTAAAAAATTGTCTAACATGACCATGGATTGGCTTAATAGTCATGAAGATGTAGATGATTTATGGGTATACGTAGCAAATGGTAATGAAATTGTTGGCAAACTCTACGAAAAATATGGTTTTAGATTAAGTCATAGTGTCTTTAACGGGTTTATAAATGCATATTGTCAAAAGAAGAAATAAAATGTGATTCTATCGGTTAAAATTTGCATCGAATGAGTGGGTTATACGGTTATACGCAAAACAAAAGTTAATTTCGTCAGAGAACGTTTCTCTGCATATCAAAATCGTCGATTAAATAGGTTTTTATTTATAAATGATTGTGACGAGAAAGCATCTTTCCATTTGGAAGGTGCTTTTTTTGTTTCTTATAAAAATATAAAAAAGAGGAGAGTTTTATGAAGAATATCTTTGTGAAATCAATGACCATTTTTACTTTACTAATGGTCGCATTATGTGGAGTAAATCAGGAGAAAACAGAAGCAGCAAGTAAGCCAGCGAATCAAGATTTGATTATTATTAACAAGTACTACAACAAGCTTGCATATTTTCATAATGGTTATATTGAAATCGTTGATCCAGTAGCAACGGGTAAAACATGGGATAAAACACCCGTTGGCTTTTTTAAAGTCGTGAACAAAATTAAAAACCGTCCTTACTATACAGGACATATTCCTGGGGGCGATCCTCGCAATCCTTTAGGAAAACGTTGGTTAGGACTAAATGCAAATGGTACGTATGGTGATACATACGGCATTCACGGTAATAACAATGAAAGTAGTATTGGAAAATACGTGAGTCAAGGTTGCGTGAGAATGCATAATGCAGATATCGAAAAGCTTTATGATAAAGTCCAAGTAGGCACACCTGTTGCCATTACGTATTCTTACAAGAGCTTCGTCGATCTTACGAGTGTATACGGTTATAAATTCAAAGGCTATAAGCTGAAAAATAATTAAAGCAAAAGCAGCATTTCGTGATAAAAACACGAGGTGCTGCTTATTTTTTGTGTTCTTACCATATAGACCTTATCATAGAAGTATGTGAAATGTAGGGGAAGAGTATTAAGTAATTTGTGCAACTATTTATTCACGTGCTAAATTACTTTCTCAAAAAAGAAGAGACAACAAAGCTCCTTCGTTTTTCTATAAGAATAAATAATTGTTTCAGCCAAAATTAAACCCTATAAAAGAAGATATCTAGAGTTCATATTCTTTATTTTACATTTGGAGGTTAGGGAAAATATGAAAACAACGGGTATTGTGCGAAAGGTAGACGAGTTGGGTCGTATCGTTATCCCCATAGAGTTAAGGAAGATTCTTACTATCAAAGAAAAAGATCCTGTAGAAATCTTTGTTGATGGAAATTACATTATTCTTCAGAAATACAAAGCTCAAAATGAATGTATGATTACCGGTGAAGTGACCTCACAAAACAGAGAATATGCAAAAGGAATTGTGTTAAGCCCAAGAGGCGCAGAAATTCTAAAGAATGAAATTGAATTTAGATTTGGTATTAAAGCGTAATTTAGACGTGTGTTCCTGTCATACAGTGTCTACGGTTCATCTTTTATAATTCAATCTATTTAAAACCCTCCAGAATAAAATTCTGGAGGGTTTATGTAAGTCTTTTTTATTTTACAGCTTCTTTAAATTCTTTACCTGGCTTGAAGGCTGGAGCCTTTGTAGCTGGAATAACAATTTGTTCACCCGTTTGTGGGTTACGTCCTGTACGCTCTCCACGTTCACGTACTTCGAATGTACCAAATCCAGCAATTTGGATTTTCTCTTCGTTTGCTAGTGTGGCAGAAATCGTTGCAAATAGTCTATCAATGGCTTTCTTTGTGTCTTGTTTTGTTAATTCTGATTTCGACGCGACAGCATCAATTAATTCAGCTTTTTTCATATCTACTTACCTCATTCTCTACTATGTATAGTGGTGTATAGACAAGAAATATATCACAGCCTAATCAAGGAAGTCAAACATATGTTCTCGTATGTCTCCTATATTCTAAAAAATAGTATATTTTAATGTAAAATAACTAAAATTCATAGTTCGTAAAGTTATACTTTTACGGACAATGTATTTTGTATTATCTTTGAATTTATACAAATGTTACCCTTTTAAATTTGAACTTAAATAATATATCCATAATTGCATAAAAAAACCTATTCCCTGGTGCTGTGATGTGGGAAGAGGTTCAATGAGTTAAGATGACATTTCGAAAAATCTCCAATTAACATGCCTTTTTTATATTACAATAAATCAAAGTAGAAAACGATTACATTTTCGTTTTAAACACAAAAAAATCGTAGCTTAGAAAGGATGGCGGACTTGTTGGAGTTTGGTTTCAAGAACCAATATGCACGCGTATATTATTTTTCCTTTATCAATTCCCCTATCCCTATTTACATAATGAAAAGAAAAGCTACTGATCCTTTGTCAATAGCTTTTCTTTTCATTATGTATCTTATCAGATTCATCTCCATCCGTATATAAATCCCATTATTATACATAATAATAAACAAATATACTTTCTCAAAAGGGGCTTTCGATAGTGAATAGAGAACAAGTCATTGATATTTATCAAGATGTTCTAGAAAAGAAAAGAAAACGTTTTCCTAACTATTTCTTTGTAGGTAATGAAGGAAAAAAATATATGCGCTATATGACATGCTATCTACTTGAGCAACGATTATCGATTCCTATTCACGAGATTCCTCTACAGGTAACGGCAGGCACTTTATGGTCTCATCGTCTTAAACCACCTGCTATGCTTTATGAATGGAATTATTACGAAGTCATTGATAACGCCTATCCAGGAAGATTTAAAGCTTGGCAGTTTCAACAGGTTCCTGATAAATATTGGGATGGAGACGAAGGAAAAAAACGAGCTATTGAAGCAGTAAAGTACGTAATAGAGGAAAAGCTAAAAATCCCTCTTAAAGAGATTCCTATTCAGGTTAATATTCACTTTTTTAGTCAACATAGCCTGAGAGGTGTCTTTTCCCTGTTCGGCCAATCCCCTTTTCAAGTAGTAGAGGCTGTTTATCCCGGAGTCTTTAAACCTTGGCAATTTGCTCATGTTCCCATGAATTGTTGGAAAAATGAAGAATACGTTCGAGAGGCAATGGTCGATTTTTTATTCAAACAGCTTCATTTCTCTTCTTATGAGGAGGCTTTTCTCAAATTGAAAGGAAGTCATTTCACCGATTTTCAGTTAACTGGTCTCTTTCAAATGGCGTTTGATTCCAGAATGAACAATGTGAAGGAATGGATAAAAAACCAATTAATGAATATAGACAATAAATTATCTTATGTGAATCTTGATTAATAAAAGAACCGATTGACACGAATAGCCTGAACTACATCTCTATTATTCCCATTTCTTTTTTTCAAAAAGCGACTTATAAGTATGCAGTTACTTGCTTTGATTTCTCTTCTTAATAAAAAGATACGTAGATTCAGCAAAAAAAAGAAAAAGAAGAAAAAAGAGCACAAATAATTCGGCAACTTCCATTACTCGAAAAGGACTCACGGCGTTGTACAACGCCTGAGAAACATCAAATCCTTGAAGAATATCAATGCCTAAAGAAAAGCCCATTAAGCATCCCATCATTAAAAGGCTAATACCTATGATTTTCATATCAATCACGCTCCATTTAATAGGTTTTTCCCTTTCTTCTATGATGATACATAAATATTTATTGTTAATTTTTACATAAAAAGTTTCTATATGGTTAAATTAATAAAAATTTAAAGAAGGGTGCTTAGATCTATGCCTTCGTTTTTTAAAGATCGCAAACCAAAAAAGAAAAGATTACAGGGTGAAGAGAATCAAACTCCTGATCATCAAATAGAACGGATACAAGTTTCATTATCAGACAACCTTAACATGATTAAGCAGAAAACCGGAAATAGTTCAGATGTCGTTATTCGTGAGATAAAAATGGGAGGGGACTCCGACATAAAAACAGCGATTGTCTATGTAGAAGGAATTGTAGACAATCAGTCGATTCAAGAGTTTTTACTGCAATCTATGATGAAGGATGATTATAAAGAAGAATTAAATCAGTACAATGCGATAGACCTGCTTTCTAAAGATATAATGACAATTGGAAACATATCTTCCATCACTAACTTGGATGATTTATTTGCATCTTTAATGGCAGGAGATACTCTTATATTAGTGGATGGAGTAGATCAAGCACTGAGTGCTAGCACTAAAGGGGGAGAAAAACGTTCCATCGCGGAATCTACTACTCAAATGGTGGTGCGAGGACCAAAAGGGGCCTTTACCGAGTCTCTTGGGACCAATACAGCTATGGTACGCCGCATCATTAAAACCCCTGATTTATGGATGGAGTCTTTAAAAGTGGGACGCGTAACAAAGACAGATGTGACATTTATGTACATACATGGCATTGCCAATGATAAAGTCGTTAAAGAAATTCGTCAGCGATTGAAGCGAATTGATATCGATAGCATTTTGGAATCAGGTTATATTGAACAACTAATAGAGGATCAAACATTCACGCCTTTTCCCACTATCTACAATACGGAAAGACCTGATGTTGTAGCAGGGAATCTGTTAGAGGGGCGAATTGCTATATTTGTGGATGGGACCCCTTTTGTACTTATTGCACCAGCTGTCTTTATGCAATTCTTCCAATCGGCTGAAGATTATTATGCGCGTTTTGACATTGCAACCTCAATTCGCCTTTTACGTATCTTGATGTTCATGATTTCGCTTATCGCGCCTGCTACCTATGTCGCGGTAACAACCTTCCATCAGGAAATGGTACCAACCACGCTCATTGTAGCCATTGCGGCACAGAGGGAAGCTGTTCCTTTTCCGGCATTTGTGGAAGCCCTTCTTATGGAGCTAACCTTTGAAATCTTACGAGAAGCAGGGATACGTTTACCTAAAGCTATTGGTTCAGCCGTATCCATTGTCGGGGCCCTTGTAATTGGTCAAGCAGCCGTTCAAGCAAGTATTGTGTCACCAGCAATGGTTATCATTGTATCAATCACAGCCATCGCTAGTTTTGCCACACCATCTTTTGATATGGCGATTTCAGCTCGCTTAATTCGTTTTTTGTTTATGATTGGTGCCGCAACATTTGGTTTCTACGGCATCATTTTGTGTCTTTTAATGATGGTTGTCCATCTATGCAGTTTACGTTCCTTTGGGGTACCCTACATGGCTCCATTTGCTCCCTTCATTCCAGTAAATAATGGAGATACTGTTGTAAGATTACCATGGTGGACATTGAGACAACGACCTCGATTAATTACTGCTAATACGGTTCGAGAAGGAACAAATCAATACCCGCACCCTCCTGCATCTCGTGGTATGGTAAACCGGGAACTTGAAGAAGGTGACAACAATGAAGCGTAAAGGAGCTTTTCTCTTATTAATAATGACAATGACGCTCTTACTTACAAGTTGCTGGAGTAAAAAAGAGTTAACGGACCTTGCTATTGTATCAGCCATGGGTATCGATAAAACGAAAAATGGGAGATATCATCTAACACTTCAAATTATTAATCCAGGGAATGTGGCAGGAGGTATGCAAGGAGGCGGCGGCGGTACTCAGAGCCCTCCTATTACCATTTACTCGGCTTCAGGAAATAATATAGTCGAAGCAAGTAGACAGGCTTCAAGCAGAATTTCTCGACGATTGTATTATGCACATACAAACTTGGTCGTAGTTGGAGAAAAGTTGGCCAAAGAAGAAGGGCTTGATACATTAATTGATGGTCTAGATCGGGATCCAGAATTTCGAAATACTTCAACCATTGTGATTGCGAACCATTCAACCGCAGCTGATATTGTTAAAACGTTAACACCTGTTGATAAAATTCCAGCGAATAAAATATTAAAAACATTGGAATTCACACAAAGGAAATGGGGAGAGAATGTAAAAACATCCCTTCAAGAGGTAATGAGGAGCTTGGAATCTCCTGGAAGAGGAACCGTCGTATCAGGATTTCGTCTAGTTGGGAATCCTCAGCAAGCTCAAAAGTTGGATAACCTTCAGGAAAGTGCACCTGCAGCAACGCTTCGCGCTTCCGGAATTGCGGTTTTAAAACAGGGAAAATTAGTGGATTGGCTGTATGGAAAACCAGCAAGAGGAACGGTATGGATTCTCGACAAAATCCAAGGAACGGATATTAATATTGATTGGGCAGGAAAGAAAGAAGCTATTGCTTATCAAGCTGTACGCCAAAAAACAAGTATGTCTGCCCAAGTGAAGAATGGTCAACCTCATATTTCTGTTCATACGCGTGTTGAAGGAGACATCAGTGACATGGAGGTACCTGTTGATATCACCAATCCAAAGGTCATTACAAAAATCGAACAATCGGTGAGGAAAGAAATTAAAAAAGAGCTAAAGACAGCTATTGAACGGGCGCAAAAAAACAAAACGGATATTTTGGGATTTGGCGAAGTAGTCCATCGTACTAGACCAAATCAATTTAAGAAATTAAAAATGGAATGGAATGATGTCTACTTTCCGAAGTTAGATGTAGATATTACGGTGGAAGCCTATGTACGTCGCGCTGGCTTACGAAACAAATCGTTTCTGTCAGGGGTAAAAGAGAATCAAAAGTAAGGAAAAGGAGGTGCCAGTTGAATGGAGAAAGCTAAAATTAGTGCTAGTCAGCTCTTTATTTTAATGGTCCTGTTTGAGTTAGGGAGTGCTTTACTGGTACCTCTTGCAATAGATGCAAAACAAGATGCCTGGCTTGCTATTCTGCTTGGAATGGTATTCAGTTTCGTTCTCTTATTAGTCTATCATAGGCTTTATACCTATTATCCTGATCTTTTGCCTACAGAATATCTGCAAAAGATTCTAGGAAAAGTACTTGGAAGCGTACTAGCTTTTGTTTACATTCTTTATTTTATGTACGATGCCTCAAGGGTTCTACGCGATTTTGGTGAGATGCTGTTAACCTTTGCCTATCCGGACACACCTTTATTCATCGCGAATGCATTATTAGTGCTTGTCATTATTTATACCATTAGAAAAGGAATTGAGGTCATAGCTCGATCCGGAGAACTGCTTTTTATTTTTATGTATGTTCTTGCGGTTGCTGGGTTTATTTTAATTGTATCTTCTGGATTAATCGAGATTAAAAATTTACAACCTATTTTGGAAGAAGGTTTATTCCCTGTCCTAAAAGTGGTATTTACTCAAACGTTGTATTTCCCATTTACAGAAGTCATTGTATTTACGATGATCTTACCCTATTTAGACAACCCCAAGAAAGCAAAGGTAACTATGGTATGCGCAACAGGATTAAGTGGAATCAATTTAATTATTACCATGCTTATTAATGTCTGTGTACTCGGGGTTGATTTAACTGCACGTTCCCAATACCCACTTCTTAGTACAATTGAGAGCATCCAAGTAGCTAATTTTTTAGAACGACTTGATGTATTTTTTATGCTGGCCTTAATCATCACGATCTTCTTTAAAATCTGTGTATTATTCTACGCAGCTGTCGTAGGAACTGCTAGTTTATTTAAGATTAAATCACCTTCACGGTTATCATATCCTTTGGGACTAATCATTCTCTTTTTGTCTATTACCATTGCGAGCAATCTTCAAGAGCATAACCATGAAGGACTAAAGGTGGCCATGTTTGTTATACATATTCCTCTTCTTGCAATTGTTCCTCCTTTTCTTCTTCTTGTAGCTTTCTTTAAAAACAGGAAGAAGCATGGAGAAAACACATGAACTAGCTAATTTTTATATGTAATATTATCATTCTTGTTAAATTCTTCAGTAAAGTTCTTACCCGTGGAAAGAATACTTTTAGCCTAGAATTAACCTTAAAGCAAATCTACTATCTATTACATAATGTTCGAAAAATCGGAAGTGGTGAAAACAATAAAGAGTAATCCAAGAAAAGTAAATATTCCCTTGAATATAGTTGAAAAGGAAGGCGTATTGAATGGAAAAAGCTAAAATTAGTGCCAGCCAGCTTTTTATCTTAATGGTTTTGTTTGAGCTTGGTACTACTTTATTGTTACCTATTGCCATGGACGCAAAACAAGACTCTTGGCTTGCGATTCTGCTTGGAACAGTATTCAGTTTTGTTCTGTTTCTAGTCTATAATAAACTTTACTCGTACTATCCAGATGTTTTACCTACAGAGTATATGCAAAAAATCTTAGGTAAAACAGTAGGAAGCGTACTGGCCTTTCTTTATATCTTTTATTTTATCTATAATGTAGCAAGGGTTCTACGTGATATCGGCGAGATGCTGTTAACCTTTGCTTATCCCGATACCCCTTTGTTTATCGCGAATGCTTTATTGATCCTTGTTATTATTTATACAGTTCGCAAAGGTATCGAAGTAATAGCCCGATCAGGAGAAATCTTTTTTATCATCATGTATATTCTAGCCATCACTGGCTTTATTCTGATTGTATGTTCGGGGTTAATCGATATTGCGAACTTACAACCAGTACTTGAAGAAGGGGTATTCCCACCCTTGAAAGTTGTTTTTACTCAAATCTTGTATTTTCCTTTTAGTGAAGCGATTGTGTTTACCATGATTTTACCGTATTTAAAAAACCCAAAGAAGGCCAAAGTGACCATGTTATGTGCATCAGGATTAGCTGGCATTAACTTGACTATTACCATGCTTATTAACATTAGTGTACTAGGGGTTGATTTGACGGAACGTTCCCAATTCCCTCTTCTTAGTACCATACAAAGCATCCAAGTAGCTAACTTTTTAGAACGGCTTGACGTCTTTTTTATGATTGCTTTAGTTACCGGTGGTTTCTTTAAGATAAGCGTGTTACTTTATGCGGCTGTCATAGGAACGGCTAACTTGTTTAAGATTAAATCATCTTTACGACTGTCATATCCTATAGGGCTCATCATTTTATTTATGTCTCTGGCTATTTCCAGCAATTTTCAAGAACACCTCTCTGAAGGATTGGGGATAGAAATGTTTGTTTTGTATATGCCCCTCACTGCGATTATTCCTTTTCTGCTGCTTCTTGTTGCTTTCTTGAAAAATAGAAAGAAGCAGAGAGAGTAACAGGTTCATTTGCTTGATTTTTCTGAGGAGGAAATAACTCTTACAATCCGTGAATCCTTCTAAACTAGTGCTTATCAATGTGAATTTAAACTATGTGAGGTGATTTTTCTGTATAGTTGGTTTTATGATCATTTTGTTAATACTATCCTGTTTCCTCTTACTTGTATAATGATGGTAGCTATCATGTTGAGTGCATATGTGTACTTTAAATTAAAAAAATAGATAATTAACAGTTTCAGAGCTTGTTGATTCATAACGGAGCTTTCTCATTTAAAACTTGATTATTTATACAAGATATTGTTATTACTTATATTAATGATTTAAGAAAAGCTTGCTATCTAAAAAAGTCAATCATCATAATGAATTTCATTTGCAACAACATGGTAAAATGATCTATTTCTTCTATGATAAAGCTATTATTATTTGTGAACTTATACTTTTACGGATAGGAAATTTCACTCTGTTTCAAAAATTTAAAGGAATAAAGTCAAAGATTCTCTCAAAAAAGGATTAATTTACTTTTAATTAGTTTTTAACCATATTTTAATGCTTTGTTGTATTAATTGGATTATAATGGAATAACCAACGTGATTATCCTTCTTTTAACTTGCTTTTATCTAAAGCAAGTCTTTTTATGTTCATCCCCGAAGTAAAATAAGTAACGTTATGTGTTTGTATTCAAAACTTCAGCTTTTTCTCTTAAGATGTGTGTATAGTTGAGCGTTTGTTTTAAAATGTTCAATGTTTTGTCCATAATGGAAAGAAAATCACCCTTTTGAGTGATTTTCCTTTTTGAAGACCTAATCTATACTAGGACTGAATGTAATAATCAAGGATATATAGGTGAAAAACATATGTTTAAAAAAATATTTTTACTCGTATTGATATCTTATTTTGCTTTAGTTACACCTCTTAACGTGTCAGCACATGCTATCCTTCTAGATGCATCACCGAAAGAAGGAAGTCAATTAAAGCAAATGCCTGACAAAGTGTCATTGACGTTTAATGAACGTCTAGGAGAGGGCGTTTTTAGCCTTCAAGTACGTAATGGTAAAGGAAAACTTATTACAACTAAAAAAGCAAAAATGAATCGCGCTCATCAAACGATTTCTTTAGATGTCCCTCCTTCTAAGAAAGGCATTTATACCGTTAGCTATTCAGTCATTTCTGCAGATAGCCACCCTGTACAAGGAACATACGTCTTTTCAGTAGGGGAAAAACTGGATCAATCTAGTGTAGATGACAACAATAATAAGAATATAAACGGCAAGCAGAGTCTTTTTTATAATGTAGGATTTTCGTTGATTAAAACATTATATTATATGGCTTTGTTATGGCTAGCTGGTTTTGTATTATGGAAATGGTATGTTCCTTATCAAGCACACCAGCAAACGCAACAATATCGAAAAATTGTAAAGTATCTTCAAGCTAGTTACATAATTTTCTTGTTAATTAGTATATGCGTTCAAGGTAATGAGCTACTGAAAGGTTCTAGTCTTTCCCAAATAAAAACTTTTGTGATTCATTCCACCACAGGTTGGTCATGGATAACGTGTATTCTACTTGCATGTGTAGGTTTTCTCTTCCTATTAAGAAATAAGTGGGTTGATTTTACATGGGTAGGTTTACTGTTAGTAGCTACTACGTTAAACGGTCACGCTGTAGCATCAAACATACCAGCCTATACAATGGTTCTCGATTTAATCCATTTGCTTACAGCATCTTTATGGTCAGCAGGTTTAATCTACCTCTTCATCGCTTGGCGTAAGGAAAAAGAACAAGCATTAGCGTTCCTTCCAATTTTTTCGCGAACAGCTTTTGTTAGTCTTATGTTATTAATTCTTTCGGGTATTCTGTACACATTAAAGCTCCTTCCTGATATAACGGCACTCTTCAAAACCACATGGGGGCTTTTATTGTTAGCTAAAATATTTATCGTCATGTTAGTTGCAGGAGTAGGCATACTCATTAGAGAACATCTACGAAAACATGATCAACCAAGTCTTGCAAAGTTTTTAATTCCTGACATAAGCTTTATGCTGATCATTGTAGTAATTGTAGGAACGATTACGCATTTAAATCCAATTCCACAGAATGAACCTTTGGTTTGGAAAGAAAAGCAGCAAGGCATTGAATTCATAGTAAAAACGTCAACATTATCTCCTGGGAAGGCTTCTCTTTTTGTGAAAGCATCTTCACCAAAGGATGGATCTTCTATTCAATCTGTAGATCTTGCCCTTTCTCCTCAAAATAAAGGTGAACTTGCACCAATTGAAGTACCTTTACAAGTAAAGAAAGAAGAGAATCAGGAGAAAAAGCAATTGCAACCTAAAGTGTATGTAACGAACAACCTTGTGATTCCCTATGCGGGAAGGTGGCAGATTGCCGTACGTCTTGTTACATCAAACCTAGATGAGGTTGTGATTCATAAAGACATTGTTGTCTATGATATTAAAGAATGATTTTGGAAAGAAGGAAAAGAAATGAAAAAACAAGTAACAGCTCTTTTATCTACATTAGTTCTTTCAACGATTGCATTTGCGGGGACTGCAAGTGCTCATGTTGTCGTGTATCCTCAAGAAGCGACACAAGGCTCTTATGAAAAATTCACTGTACGCGTTCCAACTGAAAAAGATATTCCAACTACTAAAGTGAAAATTGAGATTCCGAAGGATGTAGAGGTTTCTCGATTCGAACCTATGGAAGGGTGGAAATATGACATCCAAAAGGATTCTTCAGGCTTAATTACAAGTGTCACTTGGACAGCAACTGGAGAAGGTTTATCATCTACTGAGTTTGGTGAATTTAACATGCAAGGAAAAGTAGGAGACAATGCTAAGAAAATTGTTTGGAAAGCGTATCAAACATATAAAGATGGATCAACAGTAGCATGGGAAGGACCAGCTGATGCAGAAACACCTGCATCTATTACGACAGTGGTAAAAGACAATGGCACAGAAGAAGATTCTCATACATCAGCTACTAACCAAACCACTGCCGGTAATGAAGTTACTAACAATGATTCAAATTCTACACTTCCTACTACTCTTTCTATTATTGCGTTAGTATTAGGCGTTATTTCATTACTTTTAAGCTTACGAAGAAATAAGAAGAGCTAATCTCTAAAAAGATGATAGAAAAATAAAAAGTACGCTACCTCATTTACTATTAGATTGGAGGTAGCTTTTTATTAGGGTTCACAATTATAAGGTGCCAAAATATAGTCTTTGTGGAATAATATAATTCTTCCACAAAGACTATATTTCCCCTTGTAAGCATATGTATAAAAGGTGCATAAAAAAGAAAAAGACGTCTCCGAAGAACCCTTGCCTCTGAACTGAACCCAAAAAGTTAGACAATTTATATTTAAGCAACATAGTTGGCATGAGTACGGTATTCGACTGGACTCATGCCTTTCAATTTTTCCTTAATTCGAGTGTTATTGTAGTAATGTATATATTCTTTTAGCTCTCTCTCAAAATGGTCCATATCTTTAAATTGTTGAAGGTATAAAAGCTCTGACTTCAATAAGCCAAAGAAATTCTCTATGACGGCATTATCTAGACAGTTGCCCTTACGGGACATACTTTGAATAATATTATTTTGTTGGAGTGCTTTTTTGTACTTTGACATTCTATAGTGCCAACCCTGGTCTGAATGGAGAATGACTTTTTCTCCCTGTTTTAAGCATTTTAATGCTTGATCAAGCATCTTACCTACCAAAGGATAGATAGGCTTTGATTCGATGTGATAAGAGATGATTTCACCGTTAAAAAGATCCAGTATAGGGGATAAATAAAGCTTTTTACCAAACAGGTGAAACTCTGTCACATCCGTTACCCATTTTTGATTAGGGTGAGTAGCTTGAAAATCACGCTGCAGGACATTAGGAGCTGTTTCTCCAACATTTCCTTTATAAGAACGATATTTTTTAACTCGCACTAAACATTTTAATCCTAGTTCTTTCATTAAACGACGTACAGTTTTATGATTTAGTACATAGCCTTGGCGTCTGAGTTCTAGCGTAATACGACGATATCCATAACGTCCCTTATGATGATGAAATATATCTTGGATAAGGTTTTTCATATCTCCATATTTATCAATACGATTGGAAGAAGCATTTACCCAATAATAATAGGTACTGCGCGCAAGGTTAGATACAAGTAGTAGTAATTTTAAGTCAAATTGCTTCCTTAGTTCGTGTACTACTTCTGCTTTTTCTCGTGTTGAGATGTTTTCTGAACTAAGGACTTCAACTTTTTTAAATAAGCATTCTCTGCACGTAAATATTCTAGCTCAGCTTGTAGAGCATCAATTGATTGAGTAGTAGGGTTTTCTTGTTTATTCTTTATCTTCTTCATGGATGGACGCCTCTTTCCCTTAGGTTTTAGGGCATCAATACCACCATTCTCATAAAGAGTTTGCCACCTTTTAAGCGTTCTTCTAGATTTAATATTGAAGATGGCAGCTGTTTCTCTTATTGACGTACCCTGTTCTTTCATATAGGTGAGTACATCTAGTTTATCTTTTACTGAGTACCTTGCATAGGAATTTTTAAACGTTTCGTTCCCATGATATTGAAAGCGTTGAACCCAACTGCGCACATCTCCTTCATCTGCCCCTATAGAATCTCCGATTCTTTTAAAAGACCCTTCATTAGATAAATATTTTTTCACAGCCATTAGTTTCTCTTCTTCTGAAAATCTCCTCATAAAAACTGCGCCTCCAATTGGTTAGATTATGTCTAACAATTGGGGCGCAGTTCACTCCCAAGGGTTTTTGTTTGCGTGTCTTCCGGAAAGAGACATTATGTTAACTAAACATGTATAGTATATACAGCTTAAAAAGCAGAAAAACTCCCCTATGCGAGTAAGGGAGTTTTTCTGCTTTTAAACAACAAGAATTTTACAGGATTGGTTAGATGCCTCACGGCGTCTTGAGTAGTTTGCTCAAATCATCCGATATTATTCGTGTGTAAAAATGTTTATAAAATTAAATGCATTATATAAATACTTTTTAAATATATAACTTAATATATGGAGGTGCTAGTTATGAAGAAATTTCTTTTATTAGAAAAAGTAGATGTAATGATAACAGATAATGAAGATATTATAGGGTCAATAAGAATAACTGAAGAAAATTATCAAACAGACTTTATTGTTCCCACATCTTTATATTATAGATTTACGGTAAAAAACATTTGTCATGAGTCTATCTTTTGTTCTGACCTACATAATGTAAAGCTAACAATAGAACCAGATAAAACATTGTTAACAGTTATAAATAAGGCTTTAGGATGGAACATTTATGATACAGATGAAAATAAGTTAGGTTGGAGTCAAACAGTAAAAGAGATCGAGCCTAAAAAGGTGATTGAATTTAGTCTTGTTTATATTTTAGGTGAAGAACAGAACAATGTTATATTTTCGCCTTTGCCATCAAAAGAAGCCTTACAAGAGATAAAAGATAATGCTTTGAAGGCTACTCTAGTTGTTTCACAAGATATAAAAGAAATCGCCCGGTTTAAACTAGATTTGGATAAAAATAACATTATAATATTGAATAAATAGTCATTTGTCTAGGACAAGCTCATTTTAGAGTGCATATACTAGAGTGTTCTAGGATTTCTAAACAATTGAGTCATGTTAATGCCTCTTTTCTTTTAACAATAAAATAAAACGAGAGAAAACTATTTATTAAGGCCTAAATAGTTTTCCTTTGTTTATAAAGCTAGTTTTGTTGGATTCCTAAAAAAGGTATTATGCAAACTGCTGTTGTATATAGTATTCATAGGAGAAAGACAATGTATGAATGCCAAAGTGTTAGAAATTAAGCATGGATTAGAAGGTTGTGAAAAGCAAATGTTATGGAATGTTATCAGTTTATTTTTAGCGAGAATTGGACCCATATTGGAATTAATCAATACGATTGCTTTAATATGGATCGTTGTTTTGTTAAGTAAGAAAAAAAGGTAAGAAGGTATTTTGTTAAATTCAAAATACCTTCTTACCTTTTTTCGTGCCTAGAACTTTGTTTATGCTAACTAAAGGTGTATATCATATACAGGGTGAATATTTTCTATATACTTGATAAAATGTAATAAAAAGGTGTTTATTTAAGGGGAGAAAGATGAAAAGGATATCCTTTATTGTTTTTACACTGTTTCTAATGTGGGGGTGCCAAGATAAAGATAAAGAACCTTTAGTTTTTACTGGAAAAAGCGATAATTGGACAGTAAAAGAGATTGTAAAGCCAAGCTCTGATAAAGATAAAGGAGAACCAAAGACTATTAAATTAACTTATACCGGTAAAGATATGAAATCAGTTGGAGAATTCAGTTTTAAATTAGAAGCACCAAACGGACAATGGGGTGTTTCAATTATAGAGTTAGATAAAGAGGGGAATTTTGAAGAAAAAACTAACGCAATCGTCAATAGAGAAACGTTAAAATCGGATAAGCCTATAATAATTTTGAAATGGAATGATAAAAAAGAAGAGATTATTTTAAAAAATAAATAAAGTTGAATAATCGCTACTCAACACTGGCTCCAATTGTTTGTTCAATATTCAAGAGGGGGATGTTAATGAGAAAAATATCGAAACATCATGTTGTCCAAAAAAAATACAGAGAAAAAATACAAAACAAACAAGAATCAAACACATATGCCAAAGGTTGGTTCTTATTCATTTTATTTGCTGTACTTCTCGTTGTATTAAGTTATTTTTTTGGTGGAACGTTTATGCCCTATCGAACAATGTAGGAAAATAAACGTTAATATTTTTATATTAATACCTAGAAATTACACTATGTTAACTAAATCTATATATGTCATAAATAACGATTTTAATACTTATATTTGATAAGGTGTAAATATAAGGAATTTTATGAGGTGGAAGAGTTTAAAGGCTTAAAATCTTTATGAAAAGGTTGATAAAATGAAAAAATCGTTGTTCTTAAATAAAAATTTTAAAATTTTATGGACCTCTCAGATTTTACAGACGTTAGCAAATACCTTATTAACCATTTCAGTTATGGTTAATGTCTACAAGCAAACTAATTCGGTATTAGGTTCAGGTGCTGTACTAGCATTAACTTCTCTTGCAGGATTTCTAAGCAATTTATATGCTGCTAAGTATATTAATTCATTTCATACCTTAGCTTTATTGAGATTTGTAGGATGGTCTAGAGGAGTTTTAACTTTAATATTAGGTGGATTAATTGTAACTCATTTTACATTCTCATTCACTTTATTATTGATTGTTTTATTTGTATTAAATTTTATTGGGGCTTGGTATGCACCTGCTCGAATGTCAGTCATTCCTCTAGTTGTAGAAAAAAAGGAATATATTAGAGCGAATGGTAGTCTATCTGTTGTAAATCAAATATTATTGGCTGGCCTTTGGGGAGGAGGAGGTATCTTAACCTTACTTATCTCTCCGTTTACTATGATTCTTTTAATAACGGGTTCTTTTTTTGTCTCCGGTTTTCTAATTTATAAGATTACATTACCTCATAAAGACACTACATTAACAGTTAAGAAAAAAGCTCAACCATTGTGGAGTTCAATTTATAAATCCCCCATCCTTATAAATATTACTATTATGGACTTTTTTGAAGCTTTAGCCAATGCTATATGGTCTTCTGCTTTACTATTAGCATTTACTCACGATGTACTAGGAGAGGGAGAAGATTGGTGGGGGTTTATTAATGCATCTTACTTCATTGGTGCTATTCTAGGAGGATTAATTGTTGTATATTTGTCAAGAATTTTAGAAATGAAAATGGGATACATTATAGCCTTAAGTGGTTTGTCTATGGCACTATTCACATTTATGTTTTCAACAACTTCCAGTGGAATACTTGCGCTTATTTTTTGTTTACTGATGGGTCCTTTATATCAAATCAGAGACACATGTCAGGTAACGGTCTTACAAGACATTATTAAACAGTCTGAACTTGCTAAAGTCACAGCTGCTCGAAACATCATACTTACTCCTTGGACAGGTGTTACCTATTTAATAATGGGATATTTAGGAGATATGTTAGGTGTGAAACTTGTTTTTATTTTGGCAGCTGCTCTGTATTGTGGTTCAGCTATCCTGGCTTTATCATCAAAAACTTTAAGGGATTATAATATCAAAACTGTAACGGAGCAAGAATCTCACTCTATAAAAGCTTAAGCACTTATATTACAAATTTCTAATCTGCCGATAATTCACACTATGTTAACTAAGGTTGTATATCATAGTCATCTTAAAAAACAGAAAAACCTATCTCTTCCCAGTCAAAAGAGGTAGGTTTTTTCTGCTATATTTGTTGTTTGAACGATGTTTTGTGACACCAGCTATAAAACATCCTAAAAAGGTTTACGTGGAGGTCAGTTTACTCCTACCTTACTCATTGGTCGAATCGTTTTATATTCTGGTTTCCACATAGCTTTGTCTATTAACTTTTCTACATCCTGTTCTTGAACTTTAGATACGCCATCTTTAATAGCAACTTTTGCTACAGCGATAGTCACTGTTTTCGATACTTCTTGGAGATCCTTAATATGTGGAAGTAACGTATCACCTTTGGTTTGAGTGTCAGCCATATGGGCGACTGCATTTGCAGCTTCAGCAAACATGGCCTCTGTAAATTTTTCAGCTTCTACAGCAATTGCACCTAGGCCAAGACCAGGAAATACAAATGCGTTATTAGCCTGGCCAATGTCATATGTTTTTCCTCTATACTCCACTGGATCAAATGGACTTCCTGTTGCAATTAATGCTTTGCCATCTGTCCAATTTATAATATCTTTTGGAATAGCCTCAGCTAATTTAGTAGGATTAGATAGAGGCATAATCACAGGTCGTTCTACATGACGGGCCATTTCCTTAATAATTTCTTCCTTAAACGCACCTGACACGCCTGATGTACCAATTAGGATAGTAGGTTTTACTTGTTTAATCACTTCTAATAAAGGTACTTTATTTTCCTTATCTTTTTCCCAGCTCTTTATTTCTTCTAATTTACGAGCATAAGGCTGCTGGAATGAAGCTAAATCATTTAACTCCTCTGTTAGTAGTCCTCTATAATCATAGGCCCAAAACCTATCATATGCTTCCTCTTGCGAAAGACCTTCAAGAACCATAGCACTATGGATCCGATCAGCGTTTCCAATACCTGCAGAACCTGGTCCGAAAATAACAACACGATGATCTTTTAGAGAGGTCTTTGTAATTTTTAAAGCAGTCAATATAGCACCTAATGTAATCACACCCGTACCTTGGATATCATCATTAAATGTTAAAAGGTGATTTCCATACTCTTCTATAATGCGTCTGGCATTTCTATTTCCTAAGTCCTCCCAATGCAACAATGCTTTTGGGAACTTATTTCTTATTTTATTTATAAATTGATCAATAAATTGATTGTAAGCCTCACCTTTCACACGCTCATGACGATTACCTAAATAAAGTGGATCTTTAAGTAATTCTTTATTATTGGTTCCCACGTCTAACACAACAGGAAGAACACGACTTGGATCAATACCAGCAGCAGCTGTATATACTGCTAATTTACCCACTGCAATGTTAATTCCGCCTACCCCCCAGTCCCCTATTCCAAGAATGCTTTCAGAGTCTGTAACCACGATCAAATCAATATCTTCTGAGCTTACTTCTACATTTTCTATTGCTTTGTCTATTTTGTCTGCTTCATCAATGGATAAATAAAGACCATCGGGACGGTGATATTGATGGCTATATTCCTGAATAGCTTCTCCAACGGTCGGTGTGTAAATAATGGGTAGCATTTCACTTAAATGATCTTTTAATAATCGATAAAACAATACTACATTTCGATTATGTAGATCGTTTAATAAATTATTTTTTTGTAAATCATTTGATGCATTTTTAAACTGTTGATAAGCACGTTGTACTTGCTCTTCTAATGTCAGTACAGTGGGTGGTAATAATCCATCTAAATCGAGTTCTTCTCTTTCTCTTTTTGTAAATGCAGATCCTTTGTTTAAATTAGGGCTCAATAAAATGTTTCTTCCTTTTAATGGTGTTTGAACGAAACTCTTTTGTGCTTCAGTAGAAGGTCTCATATATTATCCCCTTTCCGTTCTTAAGTGAATGTAAAAAACAATGTTTGAAATGCCATAGACATTATAATGATTTATAAAAGGTTCCTCTTACCCCATACAATACTTTTAAACGAAGGAGTGCTTCCTTAAACATATAATATGTCTGAGATAGCAATTTAAAGGTTTAAAAAGTTTTTTAGAATTTTTGAAAACATAATTTTTTAATAAGACTAGTGGTAGAGAGAAAGGCATATATGGGAGTGCACCCTAAAGTTTATTTTCCCGGAAGATCCCATTATGTAGATAAAATACAGATTATAAGAAGAAAAGCTCACCTTTTATAGGTAAGCCTGAAAATGGAAAGGGAAACATCTATGAAAAAATGCTTTACAGCATGATTAACAAGTAATTTATCATTTAATAGTGAAAAAAAGATGAAAGTTTCCGAGCAACAAACAAGAATTTCTCTTTTTTATCTAGCCTTATCGAGTGACAAGTGTATGAAAACTATGATACGTTAGCATCTCTACATATTATCTAAAATAAAAAATGAGGTGTTTGAATATGAATAAAACTGAACTAGTAGATGCTGTTGCAACAAAATCTGAACTAACGAAACAGGATTCAAAAAAGGCTGTAGACGCTTTGTTTGAAACAATTTCTAATGCACTTGCGAAAGAAGAAAAAATTCAGCTAGTCGGCTTTGGTACATTTGAAGTACGTAAACGTGCAGAACGCACAGGGCGTAATCCTCAAACAGGTGAACAAATAACAATTCCAGCTTCAAAAGTTCCAGCTTTTAAAGTCGGAAAAGAATTAAAAGAAGCTGTTAAATAAATTCTTTTATTATTCGCTTAATTGAAAAGCTCTACGATAGCATACGTAGAGCTTTTTGTTACACTGTTCACCATCGTAATTAAAAATAAGAAGCTATTAAAACTTCGTTTACTATTCGTTCTCATATCCTATAAGAACAAATGAATCAGTTTTCTAGGAAGCTATGAAATAACCTTTCTTTCCTCTGTATATTGACCTAGCTTTCTTTTTATTCGTTGAAGGGCATTATCAATGGACTTTGCATGTATGTTTAGCTTTTGAGAAATTTCTACATACGAGTATCCATCCATATACAGCAATAGTACCTTTCGCTCTAAATTGCTAAGTAATTCTTCTATTTTTTGTTTTCTATCATTAGCTTTTTCTTGATCAATAATTAATGCTTCCGGATTTGTTATTTCTCCTCCACATATTGTATCCATCAGTATATCATTTGATTCTTGATCATAAAGAGGCTTATTAAGAGAAACATAACAATTTAGAGGGCCATGCTTTCTACGGGTGGCCATTTTGATGGCAGTTATAATCTGTCTAGTAATGCAAAGTTCAGCAAAGCTCTTAAAGGAGGACATTTTGTTTTCCCTGAAGTTATGAATAGCCTTACATAAGCCAATCATTCCCTCTTGAACAATATCCTCTTTCTCAGCACCAATTAAAAAGTAGGTTCTTGCCTTCATTTGAACAAGTTTCTGATATTTGTTAATTAAGAAATCTAATGATTTATCATCCCCATCATAGATCATCTCCAATAATACGTTATCCTCTAGCTTAGAATAATTTTGAGACGGCTTTATTTCGATGCTTCTACTCACTCATATCCCTCCGTCAACTTCAATTGAGTTTTGATGTTAATAAACTAAGAGTTTTTCCTTAAACTCACTAACATAGCCCTTCAAAGTGATTTTTCATTCAGTTGAAATAGGCTAATCTATAAATAGCGTTAAATGTACAGAATAAATGGAGCTCATTGATCAACTTGATATTTCCTAAATATATCTTCACCTCTTTTGATCTCTTTGTAGTTGTAGGGAGGATAATAATAAAAAATCCAGCACCGAAATTCCAACCTTTAAATACGTTAATAACAGGCTAACCTGCTTTTTAGAAGGCTTGTTAGCAGTTAGTAAAAAACAACCCATTTGTTATAGTTTTTTGTCTAACAACTGAAATAACTTTTAATAGAAGAGTATTATTTTGAATATATATAATACTATGAGTTAAAATAATTTCTGTAATATTTTCCATTTTCATACTCAAGTGTATATCTTAATCTTGTTTGCTTTTTGTAGAGATTATCAGATAGAATATGAAACTCGTCTTTTGTTATTTTCCCCTCTAGCAAGTCTTTAAATAAATTATCTAGATGTTGATTTACTTCTTGAAGTTCCTTTTCTTTCAATCGTAATCACCTTTTAACTATTCTTTTCCTTGTTCTCGTAGTTTACTTTTGGATATCATTAACAAACTTAATAAAAGTATACATAGGAAGGTTATCCGCATACCTTTTTATTTTGCATAATATTCCTTCTTTTTATTTTCTAAAATATCCTTTAAAACGTCTATAAGAACTTTATACTGTCTTTTAATGGTGAATTTACTTTTTCTTTCACCATTTTTCTTTGATCAGAAGAAAATCTCATACTAATTTCTCTCTTCTATTCATATTTCTGTAATTTGTTACTACTCCCTTATTAAAAACTCCCCCCTCTATACTTAAGACAATTTAAAACGCCAGCTTATAACTAATATTCAATACGCAGAAAAGTTGCCTCTTTTGGCTGGAACTTTTAAGGAAGTGTGCTTGATTTTATAAACTTTTTATAGTGACCGTTATGTATAAAAATATGCCAATCATAGATTAATTTGTATATAACACAGCTTGATGCAGACTAGAGAACGTTTTAATACTATTTATTTCTATTCCTAAGTTGACCATGGTTTGGGCGATTTCTGGACGAATTCCACTAAGAATAACACTAATTCCTATTAATTTCAGTGCTGAGATGACTTTAAAAATCTGATCTGCAACCATAGTATCAATAATAGGGACAGCTGATAAATCAATAATAAGCAATTTTAAATGATAGTCACTCCCTTTTGCTAATGCATTCTCCATCAAAATCTGTGCTCTTTTTGTATCTAGGTCTCCTACTAGAGGAAGGATACCGATTTCTTCAGTCATACGAACAATAGGTACTGAAAGCTCATCGATAGCATACTGAGCTTGTTTAATTTTATTTGTATAGTCTTGGAGATAAGAATTACTCACCAATTGTACAGCACTATCTACAACTTTATTAAAATGAGAAATAACCTCATAAAAAGTGTTAAGAGAGAATTTTTTATTACTTGCTTCTTCCTTAATAATTTGTCCAATTATATCTCGATAAAAACTAATCTCTTCTAAAGCTATGTCTAAGGGAAGTCCATGTTCTACTATTAAATTAGACATCTCTTGATCCCATTGGCAAAGCATTTCAGCAGCTCCAGCTTTCTCTAAAACGATAGACTCAGCATAAAACGTAAGAAGATTAATTCGAAATGTTGTCAAGTCTGTACCAATGTTATAAACATCAGACGAGTCTTGCCTCTTTCTTTCAGCAAGTTCTTTTCTACGTTCTATAATAATTTTTTTAATAGGTTGTAAATGCCCATTTTTTATAAGTTGCATATCGCTTGTCTCCTTTTCCTATTTATATAAAGAACTACACATTATTATCTATTTCTTTATATAAATAGAAAGCCCTTCTTTTCAAGAAAAACTTTTACTTGTATAGATTAAGTAATACTATAATATGTTACCTAAAAGTGTAGATATAAAAAATAATTATATACGTGTTCTTAAAGATGAAAAATACGATATCCTTCAAATGTAATTCTTGTATTTGATTTAAGGATATATGATAAATACAACATAATTAGCAAGTTTCAATATATATGGTAAAAAAGATGGATGTAAAATGCATGTTTTGAGGGTAAAAATATAGAGAGTCTTCTCTAAAAGTATGTCTATTGTCATTAGTACAAGGAAGGAGGACTTTTTTGTATACAAAGATTGAAAGCGAAGATAGATAATAATTCATTTATTGATATGGGTTAATTAGGGATAAAAATAACCAGCAAAAAATAGGGGGCGTATTCAAAATGGAAGCGATTTATAATCAGAGAGAGAAAATGACTGATTTTATTAGAGATAACAAACAGAATTTCCAGGATAAGCTCTTATCTGAGGCGGTTAACGTAGCCTCTAAGATTAACGACATTTTAGAAACCGGAAATATCGACCTTTTAAAAAATGCTCAAAAGTTAGCTCTATACGTTGTAGAACAAAAAGAAGAACAGCTCATTGCATTCGCTCAGCAAGAAGGCGTAGCCTGGGCAGAACACGCCTTAACTCTTGCTTTTAAACTAGAATGGGTACAGGCCATTAGGCGAACGTTGTGGCATTTTCTCTATCAATATGATCGAATAAATAATCTGTTTAATAGCCGTGAAGAATTTTATGCCTTAGAGAAGCGTATTAATGATGGGATTGATCAATTTCTTAACACGTTTCTCATTAGTTATTCAAAGTATAAAGATGAATTAATTGCCTCACAGAAGAACTTAGTTGAACATCTATCGGTGCCCGTTATACCACTCAGTCAATCTGTAGCTGTATTACCGTTGATTGGAAAGGTTGATACCTACCGTATCCAAACCATTGAGGAGAAAGTTTTAATAGCCATCTCAGATTTAAAGATTCAAACATTAATTATAGATTTGTCCGGCATTGCCAACATGGAGATGTATGTTATTGACCATTTCCAAAAAATATTAACTGGTATTTCAATGATGGGAAGTAAAGCTATTCTTACAGGTCTACGTGCTGATCTAGTTAGGACAATGATTCACTCAGGAATCTCTTTTGAGGATAAGGCAGAAGCAAAAGGGACGTTACAACAAACTTTAAAAGAATATTTAGAACAGGACCGCCTCTAGAAGAAATAGAGAAGGTTTCTCTATACACAGAAATGCAGATGAGTTTGCGAAAATACATTTGTATTGAAAAAGGAAATAAATTCTATTCTAGCTTAGAAATAATTACTTGGATAACCCTAGAGATATAACTCTAGGGTTGTTTTTCTATATTACCGATAATTTTAATTATGTAAACTAATGGTTCATATCACATATATTCTGTTTACACTTAATTTTATACGGAATGAGGATTTACATCATCTTGAGTAGTTGCTCATCGTATCAATAATAATTCTTCTAGTTTCCTTTTTTTACATTAAGTCTCAATTAATTACATAAAAAAGGCTCGTATTGAAGGTTTTTTAAGAAATTCGTCGAATGAAAATTACTTATTTAGAATATTTTGTAATTTATTGATAATACCTTATAAATCCTAATTAGAAGAGTTGGAGGAATCATGAATGTTAAAAGAAGAAGGTGAAAAGTTCGATCAGGAATGGATAAGTCTTATTGAAGAAGCATATTATTTAGGTCTTTCAATTGCAGAAATAAAAGAATTTATATATTCAAAGCAAAAAGAGCCTGTTTCTAAATGATTCAGGCTTTTTTTGCTTCTTATAATACCTGTTATGTTAACTAATAACGTATAATATATACGTCTTCATTTAGTGTAATGTATGAATTAAAATAAACATTCTAACAAACAATTTGTACCGGCTAATGATAAATCTAAAACAGGAGATATAATAAAGTAAAGAGGCTATGTATGTAGGAGGAATATTGATGATACAACAAAGCAAAAGACCGAACTTTAAGGTTTCACACGTTCTCCGGCTTATCTTAAATACAGCATTGATTTTACTAGCTGTTACTTTATCCGTTTTGCTTGGTAAGGAAATTTTCCATTTCATTCATTTTTCTATTTTTAATCGAGGAATTGAGACTCACTACAAAATTCTTGAAAGTATCTTAGTTTTCTTTCTGTACTTTGAATTCATTGCAATGATCGTAAAATATTTTCAAGAGAATTATCACTTTCCTCTACGTTACTTTCTTTATATTGGCATTACTGCATTGATACGTCTGGTTATTGTGGAGCATGATAACCCAGTTAATACACTTTTGCACACTTGCGCTATTCTTGTGTTAACTATCAGTTACGCTATTATAAAGTTTTCGTCGAAACAAAAGGAGAAACTATAATTATGCCTTGTTAAAAATAGGATATCTTTTTGTTGTGTATTTTTGTGGAGAATACCAGTACGAAAGCTTTCAAGGGGATCTATACATTTATATACATAAGTCACTTCCGAAAATTCACATCATATTAATAAGCAATATAACCAAGAAAAAATACTGACGTTTTAGTATGTAGGAGTGTACGGCATTCTTTACCTAATTGACTATGTTCATTCATAGTGTTTAGGACAGTTAACGTTCTTTCTTTTAAGGAAAAAAGGGTTATAACGACATCGTTATAACCCTTTTCACACATGGCAAATATGAGTTTGAAATTGACAAGGAGATGAAAGGCAATGAATTTCTTTATTTCTTAGTGAAATTCTTTTCTTTCAACAGGTTTATTATCGCTGAATATCTCCCTATTATCCATCCAATATTTACCTTGAATCGTTTTTGCGAACAAAAGGAATGTTAAAAGCGTACAAGGAGGTGAATTAATATGTCAAACAACAACAGTGGTAGTCGTAATCAATTATTAGTACGTGGTGCTGAGCAAGCAATCGATCAATTGAAATATGAGATCGCTAGCGAATTTGGTGTAAACCTTGGTGCTGAAGCAACAGCTCGTGCTAATGGTTCAGTTGGTGGAGAAATCACAAAACGTCTTGTAGCTACAGCTCAACAACAATTAGCTGGCGGTGTCTCAGGACAATCTGGTACTTCTCGCTAATAAGTCATTAAAAATATGAGAAAATAGAGTACTTACTTTATTTTTATTCATTTAACATCGCTAGATAATTAAATAAATCTTGATGGCTTTGGCTACCTACAAATGTAGGTAGCCTTCTTATTTTTAAGAAAATAGCTCTTGATGAAGTGTTTCTTTTTTATTTGCTTCTTTCTTAGAATGCTTATTATGGTTTTTATATGAAATATCAATTTTTTGTAATTCCAGAGAACTTCCCTTTTAAAACTTCTTCTTCATTTTTATTTCATCATTTCATATTTTTTACTCCATTTCCCCATACTTTCTAGGATAGGTGTAAACCCCTTTCCTGCTTCTGTTAAGGAGTATTCTACTTTTGGAGGTACTTGTTGGTATACTTTTCTTATAACCATTTGGTCTCTTTCTAGTTCTCTTAACTGGCTAGTTAAAATTCCTTTTGAAATACCAGGAACCAGTCGTTGAAGTTCCCCAAATCGTAGGGTCTGTTTACTTAAATGCCAAAGAATGATAATTTTCCATTTTCCTGCGATGATATTTTGCGTTGCCGTGACCGGACAGACTTCTATCTGTTCTGGGGGTGTTTCACCCTCAAATCGAGTTCGTGCCATATTCAAACCCTCTCTTTTCTTAATGGTCATATTTTTGTGACTACGTCATAAAAATATGACTACTTTTATTTTCTTTTCTAATGTCATAATATATGAATATACGTTAATAAACAATAAAACTAAGGGGGATTTATGATGAAAATCGCGATTATTGGTGCGACTGGTAAAGTTGGAAAGCTTATTATGAAAGAAGCTATGGATAGAGGATTTGACGTAACCGCAATTGTTCGAAATGCTTCAAAAGTCACAGAACCAAATGTGACTATTCTTGAGAACGATATTTTTACTCTTACAGCCTCAGACCTAAAAGCATTTGATGTTGTAGTTAGCACATATCGAGCACCCCAAGGAGAAGAACAGTTATATATAGAAGCAGGAAGAGTTTTAGTTGAAGCTCTTAAAGGTAATTTAGATACAAAATTAATCGTCGTGGGTGGTGCTGGAAGTCTATTTGTAGACGAAGAGAAGACAAAAAGACTGATGGACACGCCTGATTTTCCAGATTTTGTTCTACCAACGGCATTTAATGCAGGAAAACAACTTGAGGAGTTACAAAATTCAGAGTCTATTGCATGGACATACATTAGTCCTGCAGGTTTTTTTGATCCACAAGGAAAGAGAACAGGTTCTTATAAAACAGGAAAAGATCATGTCATACTAAATAGTGAAGGTCAAAGTTATATCAGTTATGCTGACTATGCTATTGCCGTAATAGATGAAATCGAAAAGCCACAACATGTGAATGAAAGATTTACGGTTGTTGGTGAAACAGAATAACTAACACAATATAAAAGACATACGTCACAATTGCCTTGACTAATTAAAAGAAGAAGATAAATAATTCATTAGAAAAATAGAAAAACTCCCTGGTGCGTTAAGGGGAGTTTTTCTGTTACACATACCTTATTTAAGGATTAATACTTCAAGTCATCTTGAGGAGTTTGTTCCAATTAATAATAATTTATTTATTGATGCCATCTCTTATCTACATACTTCTTAAAAATTTGGATGTAGTTATTTTTTAACTCTTGTTACAATAAAAAATTTTTCTCCATAATTAAATTTACTAATACCAATTCTTACAAGTCCACCCACAATAGCAGGAAGGATCCACCATCCTGACCCTATTTCATACATGGGAAGATATAGAAAAAAATAACTTATTAAAATGTGTAGAACATGCACTTATAAGTCTTACACTGGTTGTTTTATTTAATAATGACAAACGGCGTCTTTTACCTCTTATGGTATACCAACCTGTCCTCTACTTAGCTTTTAAGAAATTGTTATATTAAAGACAACCAAATATAAAATTTATAAACATTCAATGTTATTATCTTTTTAAAAAATATATATTTAACTAAAAATATAAAAAAATGTATTCTATACAAAGAAGTAAATATATAAACTTCTTTATAAAAAATAAAGTTTTATCAATTACTCTTACTGACGACAAATAGACGCTTTTTCAATTCTAAACAATGTGTGTAATAGTTAACACTATTTTTAATGGAATAAGTTAATCATTACTTGCAAGTTAAAGGATATAAGATAAAAAACAACTAACAAAAATCCTGGATGACCTAACTATTTATCAAATAAATAGCCTATTTACCAATTAGTATTACATGAATTAACCCATAAAGTTATATATTAACCCTATATTATTTTGCTTTGCTTTTTGATAAACATACCAGGCAGAAACTAAATCTTGAAAAGCTAAGCCCACTGCTCCAAATATAGTAATTTGCTCATCATTTCGTCTCCCTAATAAAGGGTTCATTAGCACTTCTCCTAGCTCAGCTTGTATATCATTCTCAGATAAATCTAATGATTGAATAGCCCCTGATTTTGCTACTAATTTTTTATCATCACTAATAAAAATAGAAGCTTTCACTACTTCTCTACTTACCTCACACTTACCAAGTTCGTCTGCTCCTAATGTTGTAATATGCGTACCTGGTTTAATCATATTTAAGAATATAAAAGGCTCTCTAGACCAAGTAGCAGAGATAATAATATCAGCGTCACGTACTGCATCCTGAACAGAGACACTAATCTTAATAGGTACTTTTATTTCATTTTGCATTTTCTTTGAAAACATATTTGCTTTTTCATAATCCTTATCAAATACCCATACTTTCTCTATTCTTCTAAGATATTGTATAGATTTTAGTTGCATTTCCCCTTGAACTCCACATCCAATAATAGCTATCTTTTTAGCACTTTTCTTTGCTAATGTGTGTGTTCCTACTGCTCCGGCTAGACCTGTTCGTACTGCTGTAATATATGTAGAGTCCATCATAGAAAGTAACTTACCTGTATAAATGTCATGAAGATGAATTACACCTTTTATAGAAGGATTCTTATTAGGGTATTTAGCATGAACTTTCACTGTATAAGCAGGGATTTCAGGTAATAAACCAGGGAATACAACCATGGAACTTGCATGTTCTAAAGGTAAGGAAGAACTTGAACGTTGAGAAGGTATAGATTTATGAGACGAATAAAGGCGAAAAGCATCTTCTAAAAGATCTAACACTTTTGGTACATCAAGTAATTGCTTAACATCAGTTCTATTCAATAAAAGTGTACTCATATTAATATTCCTCCTAAATGATTTAAATTAATTGTTCCTAAGTACTATTTAATATAAGGATATATATTGAAATAAGCAACAAAATCAAATGGATGTTCTAGAGGTTGGTTTTTCTGTTCTTGTAAACGGAGTATAGGAGAATTACTTATGTGATACCTCACGGTGTCGTGGTTAGTTTGCTTATAGTAATGTACTTTCATTCAAAAACGGGCCAATTAATAATATAGGCATTCATTTATGCGATTTTTTCACTTTGCTATACGCGTAGAATTGTATCCATAGAGATGAGCAAGGTTAGTTTGGGTAAAAAATAGCAAGAGGATAATCTAGATAGCTCGACCAATTAAGAAAAGTAGTACTTAAGTATATTTTTCATATTTTATTTATCTTTTTCTAAAAAACACCTTGAAGGAAAGGTGTTTTTTCTTTTTTATGATCTTGAATTTGCAAAGGAGAGAATTCCTAAATAGAAATTATTAGATAACGCTACTTACTTTACTCTGCCTTTAATAAACCGTATAAATCTATATTTATGGGAAAAAATAAACGTATATTGTTTGAAAAATAGGAGTAGATGTATATACATTATGTAATAACAAAAAGGTAGGAAAAAATTATGATTCTTTCTGTTTTATTACTTGGAACTATAGGGGTAATTTCAGAGAAACATCTTTTTAAATCAGGCAGTTCAAAGAAAGAACGTTCAATTTTCTTGTTTTTCTTGTGCTTCCCCCTAATTCTATCCAGCTTAGATGTACTACACATACATGTTCCTAATATTTTAAATGGATTAACCACAGTCTTTCATTATCCAAATAAACTTTTACCTTAAAGATTCTTAGAAGGTGCAAACAAATATGAGGAAGGATCCTTATGAAATGAGTACCATTCATATTAGTTCAAAACAGTTTTTTATTATTACGATTCTATTTATCGTAGGGGATGCCATTTTGTATGTCCCAGCGCTTATTATAAAAGAAGCAGGTCACAGTATGTGGATTGTTGGATTACTCAGCTTATGTGAAGGGATATTATTGGCCTTTTTGTATGCTAAACTGGGAAATCAGCTTGAAACAAATAGCCTTATGGAGTTTTTAGAAAGGGTTAGTGGTAAATGGTTTGGAAAAACACTTGGAGGATCTTTTTTATTATATATATTTATTGACCTTCTTTTAATGATCTATGAAATGGGATCTTTTATGGTGACCATTATTATTACGGAAACACCCATTGAATATGTTATTGTTGCTTTCCTACTAGTTGTTATTATCGGGGGGAGGTTAGGACTAGAAACCATCGTACGTGCTGCTCAAATCCTTTTTCCATGGTTTATAGGCCTGTACCTCTTGCTTATTTTTTCTAACGTATCTAACGCTACATTTGAGAATCTCCAACCCTTGTTTGAGAAAGGGACCTACCTAATCTTAAAAGGTAATTTTTCAATCATATCCTATACGTTAGAAACGGTTATTCTTCTTTTTCTTTTTCCCTATGTAACAAAGAAAGAAAAGGCTACTCAAGCTTATATAAAAGGGGTTACGGCAGGCCTGTTTTTATTAATTGTTATCTCTATATTTGCATTAGCTGTTTCGGGTTTTGCTGTTTTAAAAATGCAGCTCTATCCAAGCTATATGTTAGGGCAGACTTTGCAACTTAGCTTCTTTAATCATATTGAGGTTGTCATAGCTATTATTTGGTTTATCAGTTTGTTTTTTAAAGTAGTCATTTGCTTTTTTGTATTAACGCAAGGCTTATCTGAACTATTAAAAGTCCAAGAATATAAGGTTCTAACGTTTCCACTTGGTATGCTCATATTTGTTTGTTCCATTCTTTTTATTTCTAATAACATATACCTAGGTAATTTTATCTCTTCTACCTGGATATCGTATTCGATTACGTATGGCTTTTTGTTTCCTTTGTGCTTGTTAATATTAAGTTGGGGAAGGAGTAAATTACGCAATTAAGCTATGGCAGGTATTACTTAGGTAGAAGTAAATATTAAAACTAACTTATAAAAAATAAAGTTTATCATTTACTCTTAGCAACGCCAAGTCGGTAACTATTCTATATATGTATAAATTGTATAATATTACGAAAAACGATACGAGATTAAAAATAATATGTGTTTTAGAGTAATTGTAATTTACTTTTATTAATATAAGTAATAATTAACATATTTTCTTAAAATAGTGTTAAACGTTACATATGTTGTAGAAAAAGATCATATTTGTCATCACTAAGAGTAAATAGTAAAACCTTAATTTTTATAACGGAGTTTATTATTTTACTTCCTTATATAAAAAAACATTTACCTTGTATTTTTAATAAAGATTATATTATCAAAAATGTATTATCGTTAAATACCTGTAATATTTCTATTAGGTTATCATAAATATAACAATTTCTTAAAAGGGAAGTAGAGGATAGGTTGAGATATGATGATAAGTAAAACGACATCTTTGTTCACGTTTCACAAAATAGTTATTTACAGATTTTTATTATATTTTGTAAAACAGGAGGGCCGAGTTTTTCTGTTTTTGAATTCGAAAGACGAACTTATAATTTTACATTTTTCATATCTGCTGTAATTAGATCGAATCGGCCAGCCCATGTACGATTTTCATCTTCCGGAGTGGGATATATACGGAATCATTTGTTCATCTACATATATTTTGCTATGAGCGACATATTAAAACTATATAATGGAGGTGTAATGATGAAAAAAATAGCAGTTACAGCCTTTGTCCTAGCTAGTTTCTTAACTTTTGGTAAAAGCATGCAAGTTAAAGCTCTAACTATTCCTGAATTACCAACGACAGAAACGTCTAAACAATGGGCCGTGGAGGTCAATAATCCTGACAACGATTACCCTAATTTAGCACAAGCTAAGAGGGGAGTGTATCACACATATAGTTTAAACGTAAAAAACGTAGGGAAGGACGTACGCGATGTAAAAGTTCAATTATTTCGCAATGAATCCAATTCAAATACTAAATATGGACTTTTACCAGCTATGGAATCGCCAGAGCTTTCTCAGAAAGATGGACATCCCTTACATGTTTCCAATTTTGGTTTATCTGAAGAAGCAACCGACTTAAATATTGTGATAACGTGGAAAGAAAAAGGCGAGGAAAGAGAATATCAGGAAACATTTACTTTTCATCAAAAATAGAGCCTCAAAGTCAATGGGGCTCTATTTTTAATGGAAAGCTAGTATTAAGTAGGCTTTTTAGTTGCCATAATCACCATTATCGGACCTGAAAAAGATCCTTTTAACTACTCATTCAGGTGTTTCTTCTACCATATAGACCTGGATTAGTAATATACTGCTTTTATATCTATAAAAAGAAAAGGGGAGTAACAATGGGAAAACAAGTATATATTATCCATGGATACGGAGCCTCACCATCTAATCATTGGTTTCCTTGGCTAAAAGAGAAATTACTAGCAGATGATCATCAAATTTCGGTTCTTCATATGCCAAATTCGTCTGACCCGAAGAAAGAAGAATGGTTGAAGACACTGACTAATAAAATAAAGGATTTAGATAACAACACTTATTTTGTAGCACATAGCTTAGGCTCTATTACACTATTAAACTATCTAGAACAATTAGATCCATTACCAGACTTTGGAGGCTTTATTCTTGTTTCCGGCTTTTCTGAGCAATTATCGTCTTTACCCTCACTAGATCCATTTACAGTTAAAAAAGTAGATAATCAAAAAATAATTTCTGCAACTAATTCACGTGTTGTTATTGCTGCTAAAGATGACTATATTGTTCCTTTTCAATTAAGTGAAAATTTATCAAAACAATTGGATACATCATTTTATCCTGTTAAAAAGGGTGGTCATTTTCTAGAAGAGGATGGTTTCATTACTTTTAAATTGGTTTATGATATTTTAAATAATATGATGAAAACTGTATAAAGTGAGGTATCTATCCTTAAATTTAAACTACATACATATGTAGTTACCATAATGTAAATTTTAGGTAGTAATTTAAAAGAAGAACATCACATATGATGTTCTTCTTTTAGATTTGATCTATATTACTTTAAAAATATGGATGCAACGATGAAACCTATAATAAACACAAGAATAAGTACACCTAGACCTTTCCAACCTAAGCTACCTGCTAAACCAGAAAGGTTTCCAGCTTCATTTCGATTAAATGCGTCATTAATATTTCCGGTTGGATTTCTTTTTAACTCTTCTTGTTTTAAGTTCTCTCTTCTTCTTTCAGGTGTTTCTTTACCCTCACTCATTGTCCCACCACCGTTTTCTATAATTCTAACATATTGTGGTAAAACTATAAATTGATGGTTATATCCTGGCAGGATTCTTCAAAATTCTTATATGTAATATACAAGTTTAGTTAAGTCGGGTAGGCAGGCACTCTCACGAGCGCCCGCCCCCCTAAGAACCGCACGTGACAGATTTCCCGTCATACGGCTCAAGCCTTCTTTTTATCCGAACAACTTATTTAATACATGGTACATGTACTAATTTAGCAAATTGACCTGTAGAAACCTCTAGGTTTCGCACTGTAACTTTTTCTCCATTTTGTAGAGTCTGCTTACACAATGCACAACGATATCCTTGTTTTCTTGCAAGTTTCATCCTATCGAATGTATTTTCATTGTTAAAGACCTTACGGTCTCGTTTTTCCCAATACTCTTTTAGACTCGGATCATCTGGGCTGTTTTTGTAGGCTACCATGACATGTCGTTCTATCTTAATCCAGGACATCTTTAACAATTGAATGTTAGTAAGTGGACATGTGAGAATCCATTTATTATTTCCACCGTGGTAGGGCTTCTTAAAATAACGCTTGCTAATCCATTTTCTCGATTTCTTTGGATGCAATTGTTTAAGGTGTTTTCTCGCTTTTAGGAAAATATAATTGTCCATGTAGTCGTAAGTCTTTTTGGATACGACATGTTTCCAATAGTGTCCGTAGCCACGAATAATCGGGTTTAGAACACGTATGATTTCTTTTACTGGTCGTCCTCTCATCACAGAGAACGTATCTTTTATCTTATTTTTAGCCTTTTTAATGCTGTCTCTGCTAGGTTTGATAAATAACTTCTTTCCTTGTTCCGTATTGTATTGACGTAGCGAGAAGCCAAGAAAATCAAACCCGTCCTCAATATGTGTAACCCTAGTTTTATCCATGCTAAGTGTAATTCCTCGTTTTCGTAGGTAAGGGGTTAGTTTCCCATACATACTTTCAGCTTGTTCCTTCGTTTCCGTTACGATGACGAAGTCATCTGCGTAGAGAACACGCCCTATCTTACATTTTGGATCAATTGCGTATCCTCCGTTTGGTTTGTATGTCTTTTTATAAACAATACCAATCTCTTCTTCCATACCACATAAGGCGATATTAGCTAGAAGTGGAGACACAATTCCCCCTTGAGGGGTTCCTTCTGTTGTCGTACGAAGTATATCCTGTTCTATGTATCCCATATTAAGCCACCTTTTAATGAGAGTGCTTCCCGGAAACATAGATGTTTGTTGCATTATCCAATTATGATTAAGATGGTCGAAACATCCTAAGAAATCTCCCTCAAACACCCACTTTTTCTTACTATTGGTGTTAAGCTTATTAAAAAGGTTGCTTATAGCATCGTGTGTGCTTCGTTTAGGACGAAAACCGTAGGAAGTAGGCTCAAACTTAACCTCCCATTGGGGTTCAAGTGCGTTTTTTACTATGTTTTGATAGACTCGATCTCGCATCGTAGGAATGCCCAAAGGCCTTAGCTTTCCTTTTTTCTTCGGGATAAACGTTCTTTTTGCTGGCTTTGGACGATGTCGAAAGACATTGCATTTAACTAGTTGTTTATACAGTTTGATACGTTCGCTTGGTTTTGAGGCCGTATAGCCATCCACACCAGGTGTTCGCTTACCGTTATTTTGTTGTGTTACTCTGCGAATAGAAAGCAGTAGATTTGCTTTACTCCGAAGGAGTAAACGTTGAAGTTTCCTTACTTTTCTTTGTTTATTTTGTTGTTCGGCACGATAAATTCTTTGTCGTAACTTCGCTACATATTTTTGTATAATACTCCAATCAATAGAGTACCAACCTTTATGCGAGACGTGCGCCGACGCTCGTAGAGAGGTATTCATAACAGCACGCTCCTTTTCGTTAGAAGATAGCCACAAATTTATTTTCGTGTTGAAGACCAATGAGAAGTGGGCGCTCTTTCGAGCCTGTCATTGTCTGTAAAGCCGACAGTATCCGTCCAGTTATACAATCATTCTGCTTTCCTGTTCCTTTTCAGGGTAACGGCTTTCGCTTTTTCTCATATCCCATACCCTCTGTCACATTGTTTGACTTTGCAGTCATCCTACTGCTTATGCAGATGACATAGGGCTTACCAAGTTCCACTTTCTACAGATGCAATAGGGGAAGGCAGGTTCTTTACTCCGGGCAAGATGCGGGACGCATCAGAGTAGCTTTATGATTCTACTGTTCCTCTTGCCAAGACCCAAGCAAAAACTATGCACTATCTTGAGCTAACGCTTACGAAGCTTACAAACCTTCACGTTCGTTTGCCGTACCTATTTTCTCCTAGCAGTATTCTGGACCATGCATTTGTCCTCTGTTTCCACATTTCCTCATGCAACCGACAGACTCGTTACCAAGAATGCCGTTTCGGATGGAGATCATCTTTGCGTCTAAATGAGTAGCGTTAGCTACACTGTAAGAAAGCGACTTCTTGTCGCACCATAAAACGTGTTATCGGTCGTGAAAAATAAGCAGTCCTCTTATTAAGGACTGCTTATTTTTCTTATAGGTCTTTGTATAGTTCTCCTGATTTAGAAGGAACAAAAACAATCGGATAGTCTATACCTAATTGTTTTTTTACTTGTCCAAAGAACTGTAGACCTTTTTGGTTATATTCAGTTTCCATTTCTATTCCATTTTCTCTTAAAGAATCGGTATCAAAATCAATCCAGTTTCCATAATCATCAATCCACTCTTCAAGCTCACCTTTAAGATTTTCAGACAAAGGAAATTCTTCAAGATCAAGGTTTTCTCCACAATCATTACACCAGATGGGATCTGCGGAGAAATCAGCTTCTAATTTATATGTATTATGTTTGCATTTTTCCTTATTAAATAAGTTTGTAAAGAACATAATTTGATTCATCAATGTCTAATATTCTTCCCTGATTTTTTCTAACTAAATTGAAGCATATATCTTTAAAATGTTTCTCATCTATTTCATTCGGTTTATTATCTATTGAACTATGAAAACCGGTTACTCCATTAGGAAGGTTCATTAAATGACTCCTTTAAGGACGCTTAGTTACGTATATTTTATATGTATAAAGTATTTAATTCTCCCTCTTAAAACTCACGATTCATACTCCTTTTCTTCATCAATCCATCTATCTTCAGTCAATAGCCCACACTTAGGGCATTTATATTTCGGATCTATTTGAGTTGTTATTTCCTCAACATTACAAGGTTCACATAAATGAATTAAAAACAAATATCATCACACTCCCAATAAATAGCAACCACATCATTATTATTATGGGTTTCATAAGTGATAATAACATCTTTTTCATACTTTAGAAGGTTACGTAAGATCAAATTAGCTTCTCCTTTTAAAAAAGAGAGCATTAAACGCGCCCTTTAATAGAATAACTGTTTTTTAATAATTTTAGGTAAACCATCTTTATTGTTTGACAAAGGCTAAATTTTCCATTATCATCAACTCAAACTTATTTACGGGGAGAGCTAAAGATGAAAATTTATGTTGATGCAGATGCTTGTCCGGTAAAAGATATCATTATCTCTGAAGGTACGAATGCCGAAATTCCTGTTATCCTTGTTACTAGCTTTTCTCATTTTTCTAATGTGGAACAACCATCAGGAGTGGAAACCATTTATGTTGATTCTGGAGCAGATGCTGCGGATTACCGGATTATGAAGTTAGCAGGGAAAGGAGATATAATCGTTACGCAAGATTATGGTCTTGCTTCGCTAGGTTTAGCAAAAGGGTGCGCGGTACTTCACCATAATGGGTCTAGCTATACAAATGAAAACATTGACCAATTATTACAAACACGTTATTTGAGTGCAATGGCTCGAAAAAGCGGAAAGCGTACAAAGGGGCCAAAACCATTTACATCTGAAGATAGGGAGAAATTTAAGGGGCTTTTTAAAAGAGCCATTTCACGTTAAAAAAGAACCATCCATTTTTAAGAAAAACCTAAAAAAATAAATTGTCCCAATATTAAACTAACCTGCCCCGTTAGCTTAAGTACATTTCTTCACAATCTTCTTTATTTATTTTAACAAAATTTCCCTAATTCTCTCATTAAGTATTATTCCACAAAAGGGCCCTTAAAAAAAAAAGAGCAAAATTCTCGTTAAGATAACCACCGTTATAAGAACCTGTAAAAAAAGAGAAGATCATATTCCTAATCTTCTCTTTTTCTATATTTAAACTGTTCCTCTTTATAAATAAAATTCATTATTAAACAAAATCCTGCTAGAAGCCAACCAATAATGGGGGAATAAATAAAAACATTTGTTAATAATAATCCTCCACAAATAAAGATTACCGAAAACATTAATAAAAAAACGTTAGTGCCTTCATTTTTATTCATATAAAACACCTCTCTAATTAATCAACTAAGTGAAAAAATAAAAACTTTCGAAAGAATTCCATAAAATTTCCTAAGCAAAAAAGGACATTTCTTTTATGCCCTGTTCCCTCGTATCAGCCCCACCTACGCTAAATACTATGACAGCCACTCATGCCATCCAACCTACACTTAGTATAAATGAAAGCGATTACAAAGTAAAGTAATTAATAAAATATTCTGTCTATTTTTCATTATATTAAACTTGCCTATTTCGAATAATATTAAATACAATGAGCAAACTACCCAAGACACTATAAGGTGTCAAATACATCTATTTAGACATTCACCAGAAGAACTATCTTACTCGCATAAGGTAGTTTTTTCGATTTTTATGATGTATAAGTTATTCATTTTTAGTTAACATAATTAGCATTATCAGAAATCATGTATGCAGGATATTGGCTTAAGAGTCATGAATATATGAACCTAAAAGCCTAATGAAAGCAGGTGACTTTTATTTATGTTAATAGGTGAAATGCTTACTAAAATAATGAAAGAAGAAATGACAATTAAAGAATTAGCCACAATGTACAGGGTTACTACTCAAACCATCCAAAGAAAAATTAAGAAACTAGGATATGAATGGGATAACAAAAAGTCTATTTACAAATATACAGGAAAATCACCACAGCCGTTAGATGTTGATTTCAGTACCCTATTTAGAAAAACACCTACTATTAGTAAGGATTTAAGCCACCTTAAAGGTGAAAATAAAAAGAAAGGAATTGGTCGCAATAGCACTAGTGACGTAGTAGATGTTTTATTGGCAGGTACGAAACCACCATCCAAAAGAGTGTATCAGGGTTTTTATTTCGATAAAGACGTATTAAGCATTATAAATAGTGTTCCTAAAAATTATAAATCTGAACTAATTAATGAAGCGTTAAGAAAAGTATTTAAGGAAAAAGGATTACTCAAATGAAAAATTCAAGTGACTGTTCAAAAAAAGGAAATTTCGAGGGGGATGAACACCTGTGGGGTGAAGGAGTAACTTATTTAAAGAAAAGGCTCCGTTATTAGAACATCGAATAAGAAAAGGGATAAATTATAATAGATTTATTAGAGGGAATTTCAAGCTAATAAATTCAAATGAAATTTGTTATCGAAAGTGTGATACATTGAATAAGAGACAAGAAATGAAAGGAGTTTTTTAATGAGCAATCATGAAGCACAATATGAACTACCACCAAAAACATGTACAATCGATCGACTTGTAACGATGCCGGATGATGTAAATAAAGTAATCAAAGGCATCAAAACAGCCACTCGACGAAATGGAAGGTATGCTGATGTAGGAGAGATAATGGTCTTAGGGGATAAAAAGTTTATAGTGGAACGGGTTTATTCTCAATCACTAGGTGAATTAACAGATGAAAATGCTCGCCAGGAGGGCTATGATACAGTAGAGGAATATAAGCAATCTATTTTATCTTATCATCCTGGAATGCCTTGGCTTCCGCAAATGAGGGTATGGGTGCATGAGTTCAGATCAGTTAACGATTGATAGGTAAAAGAAATGGATTTGTTGTACCGTATATTAGTATATATTCATGTTTCTAGTGTCATTTTATCTATTGGTCCTTTCTTTATTCTCTTGCCAATCGTTAAAAAACTACATAGTTCAAGAGAACAAGAAATAAATGCCTATTTGAGCACATTTCAATCTGTTGTTAGGCTCGCAAAACATTCAGGCCATGTTCTTGTTATAACAGGGATACTCCTTGTTATGTGTGGCCCATGGACGTGGACTACTCCGTGGATTATAATGACACTGATTTTCCTCTTTTGCTCCTTGTTCTTTCTGGCCCGTGCGTTTTCACCAACACTTCGAAAGTACAAGGAGGAAGGGCAAAATAAAAAAGAACTGGCAACTAAACTAAAGCGATCTATTTGGATTTACATCATTCTATTAATGACTATGCTTTGGTTTATGGTCGGTAAGCCGACTTTTTGGTGAAATTCATCCATTTGTCGTCACTAAGAGTAAATAGTTAAACTGATTATTTTTATGAAATACTCTACGATTTACTTAACATAACAGGTATTCTGGGAACAACAAAAGAGGAAAGTTTAGACTTTCCTCTTTTGTTTTGGAAGTAGAAAAACTTAACGTAGTAAAACGTTAAAAATATTCTTAATTAGGGAATTGCGCGGGTTAATTCAAGCCTTTTATATACCATGCATCCATAGCAGAATGTTCAGAGCCTGGTAGTGGTTTTAATAAAAGTCCAAATCCAAATTTTTCATACAATTTACATGCAGCCTTTAATTCTTGCTGTGTTTCTAAATAACACTTTTTATAATGTTTAGAAGCAAATAACAAAGCTGTTTCCATTAGCTTTGTTGCAAGACCTAAACCTTGTGTTTTTGGACTTAAGTATAGCTTTTGTAATTCACAAACTTTATCTTGTTCATTAAATGGAGCTATGCCAATTCCTCCAACAACTTCTTGATCCATTTCCAATACCCAATATTTCGCATGGTTTAGATCATTATAATACTGGTAAAGGTTGTTAAGTTGGGGGTCAAAATAAGCTGTTCCAGGAATATCTAAACCAAGTAATTTTAATGAACCATGTATGATTTCTTTTATCTTTTTATTATCTTCAACTTTAATTTCTCGAATAATCATTTACTATTTCCTTCAAGCACCAATATTAAACAACTTCAATACCAGAAAACTAAAAAAGCCTATCCCCTTTCTGCTTTTTATGAAATTAATTTATAATACTATAAAAATATTAACGTTTATTTTTCTACATTGTTCGATAAGGCATAAACGTTCCGCCAAAAAAATAACTCACTACAACGAGAAGTACAACGAATACAATGAACAAGAACCAACCTCTAGCATATGTCTTTGATTCTTGTTTGTTTTGTATTTTTTCTCTGTATTTTCGTTGGACATCATGATGTTTTGAATTTTTTTTCATTAACATCCTCCTCTTGAATATTGAACAAACAATTGGAGCCAGTGTTATGAAATATAAAACATAGTATACATTACCTTTTTTTTCTTATAACTATATTTATGAAAGATGTTCTTTTAGGTTGAAGTAATCTTTGCACCAGAACCCCAAAGACTTCAAGGAACCAGTGAACTCTTATTACGTTCTTCTTTGCTATTCATATCCATTACCACTTCTAACAAAAAGAGGAGAAAGACAGCTATAAGCTCAGTTATAGAGGGAATAGTAATGCTTCTAATTAATTCATCAGCAGTATGTATAGCAAACCAAGAAAAGCTACAATCAATGACCAGTCTCACGAGGAATTTTCTTTTAGAATTTCTAATTTGTTGAGAAAATGTATTAATAAGAAATATTGATAGTAAATCAACTATAAATCCAATAATAAAAAACAGTAAGAGGAATATTAATAGAGATAGAAATGAGTCGTATTGTACCCCAAATATTTTAAATAGACCAATAAAGCCAAACACAAATGCTCCTAGCATTAATGAGATAGCAATAATAACAATTAAAGTTATAAAAATAACAGTAAATGCTTTAGCAAAAAAATTAGATGTATTGTGAGAGGGTCCAGTTTTCTTTGGTTTCAAGGTAAACATTCACATCCCTTGCTGCTAATTTTTCTTTAATGTATTTATCCTAGCCAATTGTGCGTATAAGCTAGTATTCCTAAGATGGCTCCAATTCCAGCTCCAAATAAAGTAGCCCCTACTAGTTTTAATTTATTCTTATTATAAGTCATAAAAAACCTCCTTTTATCCAATTATATACAAAAATGGTTTTTAGTAAATAAATCTCTTTAAACGATATAATTAATATGTATATACACCCTTAGTTAACATAAAACTATTTATCGGAATTAAACGATAATAACCCCTCCTTAAAAAAAGGAGGGGTTATTATCTAAGAAAGTTCTATCTTAATTAAAATCTCTTTATTACTTAAAAATTATCTCAAAGCTTTTACTAAACTTTGACCAAATTCTTTTGCACCATCTGGACCATCACCAGTAATGATGTCGTTATATGCGACAACATGTTCTGAGACATATTTTACGTTATTATCTTTTAATTGATTAATCTGTACATCTACTGGATAACATGTTGCTATTCGTCCTTCAAGAAGACCTGTTTGAACTAAAGAAACTGAACCTGCACAAATTCCAGTTACAAGAACTTTTTGCTTGTAAGCTTGTTTTAAGTAAGTTTGTAAGTCTTGGTTATTCCATAAATAATCGTTTGTGCCAGAACCTCCAATAACAGCTACAGCATCATAATCATTAGATGAAACATCAGTAAAAAGAGTAGTTGATTCTACTTTACCTTGATAATCTCCTATGATTTCACCTGTTTTTGTACTTGCAATTGTTACTTCAATACCTTCATTTTCTAATGCTTCTTTTGGATGAAATAATTCATCTTCATTGAATCGTTCCGGTGGTATAATAAATAGTGCTTTCTTACTCATTGTATGTCTTCCTCCTGAAATATAAAAATTATTTAAAACCTAAACATAGTTTAACTTGGCCTTTGTAGCCTGTGAAGAACGCACTTTATTGTGCGGAGGTTACTAAAAGGTTACTATTGTAAGAATAAAAGGAGAATGAGATTGATGTCAGATACATTGCGAGAAGAAATTAGAAAAAAGATACTAAATGGCGATTTTAATTGTGAAAAAGAACTTACTTTATCTATCTTTAGTGGAAAATGGAAAGTTGTGATTTTATGGCACTTAGGAGTAGAAGGCCCACATCGATTTAGTGACCTTCAAAAGCTCTTTCCAAAAATATCTCATAAGATATTATCAAACCAGTTACGTGAACTAATGGAAGATGGAATCATACATAGAGAAGTTTTTCCTGAAATTCCTCCTCGAGTTGAATACTCAATGACTGAACTAGGAATGACATTGTTACCTATAGTAGAAATGATGTATGAATGGGGACAAAAAAGAATGGTTGATTTAAAAAAACAAATTAACTCTAATGACTAAATACATAAAATCTTGTATTTTGAGCAAACTACCGAAGATGCTCTGCAACGTCAGCTAACTCTTGATTACCATTCATGAAACAAAAAAAACTACTGATCCCTGTTCAGTAGTTTTTTCGATTTTTAAGCTGTATACGCTATACATAATTAGTTAACATAATGCTGTTTATCATTGGGAAAAATATACCCGAAAGGAGTGTACTAAATGAAAAAACAAAAAAATTCAACTGATAAGCCAACAATTGCAGAAGGAATGAATACTGAAGATGAATTGCAAAAAGATGCAACTCCAGAGGAAATTTCTAAAGGAGAATATACTAACGTAACGACTCTCTCGTTAGACGAAAATGATCCAAGCTAAAATAACTTAGAACAAATTTTTATTACACCGTTTATTTGAAACGGTGTTTTTATTGATTATTTTTCTCTAGTAACCAGCATTAAACTAGTTACCCCAATGTAATTTACCAGCAACTATATGCTTTTATCAAGGGCTTTTTGTATAGTGTAAATTTAAGTCCTTTATTAAGGCAGAAAGATTACATAGCTTTTTCTACCTCCAGGTACCGTCTTGCTTTTCTTTTTATTCGTTGAATAGCATTATCAATAGACTTTTCAGATATATTTAATGCTTTGAAAATTTCTATATATGAATAGTCATTTATATATAAAGCCCATACTCTTTGTTCTAATTTACTAATTAATTCGGCTATTTTTTGTTTCTTTTCTTCGAATTCTTTTTGATTGATAAGTAATAATTCTGGATTTGGTGTATTTTTTTCCGCTATCATATCTAGAAGCATATAAGCTGATTCTTGATATGATAAAGGCTTGTATAGGGAAACATAGGTATTTAGAGGTCCATATTTTTGACGAGCAGCTGCTTTAACTGGGGTGAACATCTGTCTCTTAATACAGAGCTCGGCAAATGTTTTAAAAGAGGACATTTTATCAACTTTAAAATTACGAATGGCCTTATATCGACTATTAAATTTTTACGAATCTCTTCTTTAGAAAATAAGATGACTGTGTTGTTATCCCCATCAAATAAATCTAAGGTGAATGGATTATCATCCTTAGTTAAACTTTTATAACAATAATTAATGGTTCGAATGTCTGCTGATACATAATAAGGTGTATAGCTCTTTTCGTCCCTTATATAAGAGTAATGTAGGTCTTGAAATCCATTCTTTTGAAGATTTCTTTCACAGAACAGTTTTTGTATTTTACTATGTCCCTCAATAGGCTTTACAACATGAAGATAATAATTTTCACTATTTAAAAATAGGAAAAGCTTATCTTCTTTAATTAGATATCTGTTTACTAAATTTGCTCCTTCAATGCTATTATCAAATTTGTAGTCCCAGTTATATGAACCTACGTAAGATGCGGGTTCATATTTGGCTAAATACCATTTATCATTTACACTCATCTATGTATTTCCTTTTACAATCTTTATTGGGATAAATAAAAAAGACGCTCTGCCAGGAGCATCTGTGTGATAAAAAAGAATTTTCTACAAGGTAGTCTCATTATACACTAATACTTGTGAAATTGAACTAAGAGTCTTTTTCCAGTAAACCTAATGCAAAAGACTTAGCCACATCATTTAACAAATTTGTTTCTTTTATCTTCTTCACATTATCCTCCCTTATAATATGTAAAACCAAAGTTAAATTCCTTAGATAGCGTTTCCTTGCACATTCATATATTTGGTATTCTGCTGCTGAATCCTTCATAGCTCATGGTGGAGGGCTTATACATAAAAACGACTCAACAGGTTATCTTAACGAATAATGTTTTAAAGAAGGGGATGCTTATGAGTCGGATGGTTTTATTGGTTGGGGTATCTTTATTTACCTTGTTTGTAATGAGTGAAAAAACAGTTAATGCCTGTTCATTGATGAGTCCGTTATTTTCTATCTCTCTACCTCAAGAGCATGTCATTCATTCTATTCCTATCCAAAAGAAGAAAATAGCTCTTACATTTGATGATGGACCAACATCAGATGAAACGGTACAAATCTTAGATCTTTTGAAAGAATACGATGCAAAAGCGACTTTCTTCGTTGTAGGGTCTCGTGTAAAACGTTATGCACCTATTGTTGAAAGGGAAATACGAGAAGGTCATGAAGTTGGAAACCATACATTTCATCATTTGATTTGGACTCGCAACGTTTCCGAGAAACAATTGATCAAGGAAATTGAATTAACTCAGAAAGCTATTTCTAATATAAGTGGGTATCAGCCTTCACTATTTCGACCCGTTCAAGGGTTTTACAACCAAAAGCTCGTGGACGTGGTGGAAGACTCTAACTTGCAGGTTGTGTTGTGGTCTCAAAAGCATGATACGCGTGATTGGGATCGACCTGGGGTGGAATATATTGTTCAAAATGTATTGAATGATATAGAAAATGGAGACATCATTCTTTTACACGACCATGTGAATGGAAAAAGCCAGACTATTTCAGCTCTCAAACGTATTTTGCCCGCCTTAAAAGAAAAAGGGTATGAATGTGTCACAATTTCGGAGCTATTAAAAACGTTTGAAAGTACGCACTAATATTTATGCATCCCCTCAATTTGCTATGGGCCTAGTCTATTGTGAACATCTTTCTTTTGTGGATTATGTAAAGAGACATTTGTAAACAAAATGAGGGTTATAAGAAAAAAAGCTCACCTTTTTAGGTAAGCTTGAAAATGAAAAGGGGAATATCTATAGAAAATGCTTTATAGCATGATTAACACTTAAGTTATCATTTAATAGTGAAAAAAAGATGAAAATGTTCATAAAATAATTTACCATTTACTTAATCTATGTAGATTATTATAAATCAAAAATAATTTTTACTTTAAATCGTTCCTATGTTATTAGACAATTCTTCTTTTATTGCTATTCCTTAGCCAAAAAAACACAAGCCATATATAGTGGTTTGCGTTTTTTTGTTCTTACAGATAGAATCAAATATACTCAATTACATATTTAGATTTGATTTTTAACTTAATAAAGGACCACTTTAGATCAATCTAGTAAAAATTTATTGTATTTGAAACATCATAGTAAAATAATAAAAAGAGAAGAAAGGAAAAAATAAAAAGTGATTAATAACATACCTTTGTGAGATTAATCCTTTTGAAAGGGATTGGCACGTTGAATCTTAAACAATTACAATATTTTCGATTATTAGCTAAAACGGAACATTTTACAAGGACAGCTTCGCAGCTATTTATTACACAGCCCAGTCTTAGCCAAGCTATTTCAGAACTTGAAAAAGAGTTGGGTGTTAAGCTTTTTGAAAGAAAAGGGCGTAATGTAAAGTTAACCAAATTTGGACAATCGTTTTTACCGTATGTTGAGAAAGGACTAACTGAAATTGAAAAGGGGGAGAAAAACCTTCAAAAATTGATAAGTACAACCTCTGGTGTAATCGACCTTGCCTTTATTTATTCACTGGGAACCAATTTTGTACCGTCATTGATTCAACAGTTTGTAAATGAAAACTCTAATGCGGAAATTGCTTTTTCCTGTTATCAGGGGACAACACAAATGGTCATTAAAGGTCTCAAGGAAGAAAATTATGATATTGCGTTTTGCACTAACATTGAAAATGAACCAGATATTGAATTGCTACCGCTTGCCAAACAAGAGATCGTGTTAATCACTGAGAAGAATCATCCACTAACAGAACGCGAATTTGTTGAATTAAAAGATATAGCAAGTTACAAGCTTGTCTGCTTTAATAAAAACAGTGGCCTGCGACCGATTTTAGATAAATTATTTGCAGAAGCAGGGATTGTCCCTGAAATTTCTTGTGAGGTAGCCGAAGATAATGCATTGATAGGCTTAGTCGAAGCAAATCAAGGTATTGGGATTCTTCCGCTTGTTTCCACATTGAACTATTTTGATATAAAAATCCTCCCTACTAAAGAGCCTATTTATCAGCAGTCTATTTACATGGCAATTAGAAAAAACAGATATTTGCCTCCAATTGTTCAACGGTTTCGAGACTTTATCATAGAAAATAATAATCAGCAAATTTGATTGAAATAGTAATTAAAAGAGAGCTAATTATAACAAAAATAAACTGTTATAATTAGCTCTCTTTGTTTCATTAGTAATAAATACACTTTGTTTTGATAAATTATAGGCAAAACCTATAAGTAAATAATAATTACCAATTGGATTATTGATTGCAACGTATAATAAAATGATTTCAAAAGGCAGTAAGTTCATATTTAATTAAGTTTTTTAAATGATCAAATTGTAATCGTTTTCATAGGTATTGGTTATGAAGAAGTTAGATTAATCTAAATTAGGTATTAAAAACATGGATAGTATAAGGAAGTTTTTTTATGGCAGATCAAGGACGAATTGATGGAAGAACGCAATTAATAGGATTAATTGCAACCCCAATTGGACCCTCTTTATCACCGGTGACGCATAATACGTCATTTCGTAAACTAGGTCTTAACTACGTTTATATGGCTTTTGAAGTGGCGAATCAATAAATAGAAGATGTATTGGCAGGCTTGCGTGCACTAAACATGCGTGGTTTTAACGTGTCTATGCCTAACAAAATGAAAATTTCACCTTACTTAGATAAGGTAGCACCAGATGCAAGATTTGTTGGTGCGGTAAGCACCGTCGTGAATGAAAATGGAAAATTAATTGGCTATAACACAGATGGTATGTACGTGGATTAAAGGAAAGTGGTGTAGACATTCAAGGAAAGAAAATGACACTTATAGGCGCGGGAGGTGCTGGCTCCGCTGTAGCGATTCAATGTGCTATTGACGGTTCATCTAAAATTTACATTTTCAACTGGGAGGATGAATCCTCTTGAAGGACAGAGTATAATCCCCGAAAAACGAAATTGCTTGAAATAGCTGAATCTGTTGGCTGTAAAGCAATCAATGGATTGGGCATGATGCTATGGCAGGGAGCTAAAGCATTCGAACTTTGGACATGTCAAGAAATGCCCGTTGATTATGTAAAGGAACAAATGTTTTAAAAAACAGAAAGGAAGTGACTATCTTGGAAAAGCCAAAGAAAAAGGGAAATTTAGTGACAGTACTTAGTGCTGAAGAGGCTGTAAAGTATATCCCAAATGAAGCAATAGTTGCTATCTGCGGAGCTGGTGGGGGTCTATTAGAGCCTACTAAGCTTATAGAAGCATTGTCAAAAAGATATGAAGAAACACATTTGCCGAAAGATTTAACTTTTATCCATACAACAGGATTAGGCGACCGGGCGGACAGAGGAATGTCACCACTTGCCCAAAAAGGACTAGTACGAAAAATAGTTGGAGGACATTGGGGACAATCCCCAAGACTCTGTGAAATGGCTGAAAATAATGAAATTGAAGCATATAATTTCCCGCAAGGTGTACTTTGTCAATTATTTAGAGCCGCCGCAGCTGGACAGCCTGGAATATTAACCCATGTTGGCTTAGGTTCATTTATAGACCCACGGCAAAAGGGTGGAAAACTAAATGATTGTACCAAAGAAGATCTTATTAAATTAATGGAAATTAACGGTGAAGAGTGGCTGTTCTATCCAGTGATTCGACCTGATGTTGCCATTATCCGCGGAACAACTGCAGATCGTGAAGGATATATCAGTATGGAAGATGAAATTGCGTATCTGGATACTTTAGCGATGGCCCAAGCTGTTCATAACAATGGAGGGCTTGTCATTGCACAAGTAAAAAGGGTAGTAAAATCAAATACTCTTCATCCAAAATCGATAAAAATTCCAGGCTACAACGTCGATATTGTCGTTGTTGATGAAGAACAATCACAGCTGTACACGGGTGGAGTTAATCGTTTTATGTCGGGAGATTATATCGCGGAAACAAGTGAAGTTACCCGGCTTCCGCTTAATCATCGAAAAATGATCGCTCGGCGTGCATTGTTTGAAGTTAAACCAGGAAATGTGGGAAATGTTGGTGTTGGAATTGCCGATGGAATTGGAAGTGTAGCTCGTGAAGAAGGTGTTGATGAACAATTTACCTTAACGGTGGAGACTGGACCAATTGGCGGTGTCACTGCACAAGGCATTTTCTTTGGAGCAAGTATCAATACCCATGCATTGTTAGACATGCCTTCACAGTTTGACTTTTATGATGGCGGTGGTCTTGACGTCTGCTTCTTAAGCTTTGCAGAACTGGACCAAGCAGGAAATGTCAATGTGCATAAATTTAATGGGAAAATCATGGGCACAGGAGGGTTTATAGATATTTGTCAAAATACAAAAAAGATTGTATTTTGTGGAACACTGACAGCCGGCGGCCTTAAAACGAAGATTGAAAAAGGTAAGCTACAAATTGAACAAGAAGGCCGATTTAAGAAACTCCTTCCTCAACTTGAAGAACTTACTTTTAATGGAAGGGATGCATTAAAAAGAGGGCAGGAAGTTCTCTATATCACGGAAAGAGCCGTTTTCCGCTTAACAACAGACGGACTGGAATTATGTGAAGTAGCACCTGGAATTGATATAGAAACTCAAATCATTGAGAAAATGTCATTTAGACCTCAAATTTCTGCTGATTTAAAAGAAATGCATAGCAGATTATTTTTTGCAGATGATATGGGAATCAAAAATGATTGGGATAAAATGGAAGTATAAGAGATTTGTTCATACAATATTAAAAGATCGCTAGGAGGAAGATTATGAGTAAGAAAGTCCCTTTTGAAGTAGGAGATACGGTTTCTTATACCAAAACAATTAGTGAATCAGATGTTTATTTGTTTGCTGGGATTACCGGCGATTTTAGTCAAATGCATATGAATGAAGAATTTATGAAAACAACGCCATATAAAACGCGGATTGTACATGGGGTATTAACTTTTGCACTCGGAAGTACGGCATCAACATTAATTCAAACCCAGGCGAGAGCAGAAATGCCAAGTGTGTCCTATGGCTACGATCGTTTACGTTTTACAAGACCAGTATATTTTGGCGATACAGTTACAGCTGTTTATACGATTACTGAAGTTGATCAAGAATCATTAAAGTCATGTGCCAAGGTTGAAATTTACAATCAAAATAAAGAATTGTGCGTGGTGGCACAGCATATATTAAAGTTTTTTGAAAATTAAGCAATACAAAGGAGTGAGATAAATGAAAATCTGTGTACTTGGCGCAGGTGCTTTAGGAAGTTCCATTGGCGGCACTCTGGCGGAGGCAGGACAAGATGTTTATTTAATAAATAAACGGGCCGATCATGTGAATGCAATCAATACAAAGGGGCTGATTCTTAGGGATGGGACGAATGATAGGGCTGTTAGGGTAAATGCTCAAACAAACTGTGAGGGAATTGAAGCAGCAGATCTTGTATTAGTATTGGTGAAGTCTTTTCATACAAGAAGTGCGATTGAAAATGCTTTATCCATTATTGGGGAAGATACATTGGTCATGTCATTGCAAAATGGTCTTGGAAATGAGGAAACCATTGCCGAGGTTATTGGCAACGAGCGTGTTATCGGTGGAAAAACTTATGCTGGCGGCGTATTACTTGGACCAGGACATGTGATTGCCGGAACAAAGGGAAAGATTACTTTTATTGGTGAGATGAATGGCGAAAAAACAAAAAGGATTCAGAGAGTCGCAGATATATTGACAAAATGCGGGTTATTAACAGAGGTTAGTGGTAATATCACAGGAATGATTTGGGACAAACTTTTAATTAATGTGGCAACGGGGGCTTTATGTGGTATTACGAAATTACCATATGGAGATTTATACCAACTTCCTGAAATTAGAGATTGTGCTTTTGAAGCCATTTTAGAGGGTATAAATGTTGCTAAAGCAAACGGCGTTATTTTATCAACAGAGGATCCCGAAGATATTTGGTTGAAAGCAGCAGCAGGATTACCATATGAATTTAAAACATCCATGCTGCAAAGTCTGGAAAAAGGCCAAAAAACAGAAATCGATTATATCAATGGAGCAATTGTCCGATGGGGAGAGAAAAGTAATGTCGCAACACCAGTTAATAAAGCGTTGGTTGCGAACGTGAAAGGGATTGAGACTTGGATGGAAAAATACATAAATTCTTGATAAGGAAGGATGACTAAATTTGGCCTATCAGAAAAAAGCATATCTTGAACATTCAGCTATTCGTGTAAAGGATATTGATTGGTACATTCGTTTTTTTAAAGAGGCATTAAATATGCCGATTCGTAAAATAGATGGGGCAAAAGATAACCCTAGACAAATATGGACTATTGGTGGAATTCAACTGATCGCAGACCCTAACTTCTCAGGTATCGAAGGAAGACTGGCGCATTTGGGAATCATGGTAGAAGATTTAGAGGCTACTATGGAAGAAGTTTACAAATGGAATGTTACCGAATTACCTAAAGGACATAATTGGGTGGTGCTTCCGGATGGTTTAAGTCTGGAACTAATTCAGGCAAAAGAAGGTTCCGTTGAAGAAGCATTAACTGTATATCCATGGATGGAAGACTAACTATTTTGAATAGTATTGGAGTGATTATGATGGGGAAAGTACTGATGTTACATGGGGTAAACCATAATATGTTTGGAAAAAGAAACCCTAAAATCTATGGAACTATTACTCTTGATGAAATTAATGAGAGTATGTTTCAACTAGCTAAAGAGCTGAGACTTGAATTAGAGGTTTTTCAAACAAATTTAGAAGGTGAAATGATTGATCGAATTCATCAAGGGTATTTTGATAAAGTGGATGCAGTGATCATTAATGCTGGTGCATGGACCCACTATAGTTATGGATTAAGAGACGCTTTGGACATTCTTGAAGTCCCGTTTATTGAGATTCATATGTCTAATATTCATGCCCGAGATGAATTTAGACATCATTCTGTATTTGCGGAAATTGCCCAGGGACAAATTTGCGGTTTTGGCTTTGACAGCTATCTTTTAGCGTTAAGAGCTGCAAAAAGCTTAATGGATGAAAAAAATAAAAAAGGAGAACTTAGTACTTCTATTTAGAAGCAAACAAAAAATGGGGAAGTCTAACCTTAAATAGTATGAAGAAGTTAATCATCTATCTGGTTCTGGTGTAAAAACTTCAATTTACTTTCAAGCACTTCGGTTTTTTTACACCAGAACCATATTTACTTTTATGCTTTCCAAATCCATACTGCTATATCATCTATTACAAGTGAATGATAAAGTATCTTGTTAAAAGTAAAGGTTAAACCTTTACTTTTTTCATGGGCAAATATGGAGAATTAACTGGTTTTGGAATCGGATTAATCAATTTTGCTATTCTTATAGGATCTATACTATCCATAATTATTATATTGATTAGTGAAATCATAAAAAGAAAAATCCTCAAAAAAAACGTATCAATAAAATGATAAAGGCTTTTATGTAGTTTTCTACTGTTTAAGCAATGTGTCTTTAGTTAACATAAAACGTATTTCAGGAACACATTACATTCTTCAGTATCTGAACTATTCTTTTTTTACTCTTTTAGCAATACTGTTATCTATAAAATTGAATGTACCATCAATTATACGGCCTATACTACCACATTTAGGGCATGGTCCAGCAGTATTTCCCAAAAGAGTTATTTTTGAGCCCTCTATAGATATTCCTGAAGGAAAAGAGCTTTTACAGTTATCACAAACTGCAGACAACATTGGCATATAATGTCCTCCCATTCTGAAAATACATAAGCCATCTATTTTATAAATTCCCCTCGTCTATAATATAGAAATCTAGTTACCATAATGGAAGTTCTAGGTAGCTCAAAAAAGACTAACTTATTAGAGTTAATCTTCATTTCGCCCCTCCTTGTCTAAAATTTCTAAAAGCCTATCAACCTTTGAACCTATTTCTAATACTTGATTAATTTTCTCTCCTATTTCCTCAATTACTAAAAAAGTACGTTGGTCAGCTTTCATAACTTCTGTTCTTAAATCATCATTTTCAAGTTGAAGTATGTCATTCGTTTTATCTGCTTCTTCTAACTCTTCCTTCAAACGAGAAATTTCATTTAATAAATATTGCTTTTTTTTATCTTCCATTTCCCCCCCCTATCATGCTGCATGAAAAATAGGAAAAATTATTATTAAATTTTATACTTTATATGATATATGACCCTAATTAACATAAGACACATTACCGGTAGAAGTAAATACAAAGCGTTAGATTTTTTGCTATATTTTTTCATTTAGTAGGGCATTCTCATAGTGATGTATCTCTTTCCACACTTCTTCCTTATTGGTTAATGAATTAAAGTTTAATTTTTCAAATGCATTTATTAATTTCATTTTTATATTTTCTTTTTCTACTGAGATTTTATATTCTGAGATGTCATACATAGAATTATGCTTTTTAAAGTTTATTCTTGCTTGGGTTAAAGAATACTCTCCATTGGGGCCTCCCCAAATTTCATCAGCATGAGGGTCATCTTGTCCATCATCTTCCCAATTACATAAGATACAGATTTCGTAATCATCGGCATTCTCTAAAGTCAAATATCCACAACATGGACATGGAACACGGTGCATTAAACTTATCTCTCCCTTTTAAAATACATACTTATGGTAATAATAATAGATTAATATTAACTCTGTATACTCTATACACACGTAGTTACCATAATGTGCTTTCCAGTAACCAAAACCTTATCGAAGAAATGTGCAAAACATCTAAATATGTTAACATTGTAATTTATAGAAATTTTAAGGATGGTATTATGGGTACATTTAGTCCGACAGGGTTGCTATTATTCTTAATAATTATCGGCTTAATAAGATTCCTAGGTTTTAAACTTGTTAAAAAATTAAAAAATAAGTAACTAACAAAAAAGACCTACTACATTAAAGCAGTAGGTTCTTTTTGTTAGTGGTTAAGATATAAAAACTTAATTAACATAATCAAAATTATCGGCATAAATAAAGAAGCACTAGCCCAAGACTAGTGCTCTTTTATATTTATTTTAATTATAAATTAGTTCGTTTTTTCTTTGATAACTAATAAAACCCCACTAAGAATTAAGAATGAACCTATCCAAAACGTTCCACCGATACTTTCACCTAGGAGAAGCCAGCCAAGTAACGTTCCTACTAGAGGTTGAAAAAAGAAAAATAAACCTCCACTTGAAGCATTCAATAACTGTAATCCACGATTCCAAAGTATAAATGCTAAAGCTGTTGAAATGATACCTAAATACAATAGCCCTCCACCAATAGTCGGATCAGTCAACTTGGAAATATGAATTTCAGCTAACCCTTTATACACAAAAGGAGTTAATACCAAAATAGCAACTAAAATTGAATAAGTTGTAACGGCAACTGGAGAATAATTGCTTGGCACACGCTTTATAAGAATAGACATTAAAGCCCATGTTAAAGCCGCCATGAGTAGTGAAATACCACCAAGCTGGCTAGACATATTTATATGTCCATTTCCGACAATAAGTAATACTCCTATTGTAGCCAAACAAACAGATATCCCTTTTTTTATATTCAGTTTCTCTTTAAGGATTAACCGAGCAAAAATCACCATAAAAGCTGGTGTGGATGATGTAATAATGGCTCCCATTTGTGCTGAAGATAGCATTGTGCCGTATTCTTGGGTGACAATTGAAATGGCATTACCAATTACACCAATAGCGACAATCAAATGAATATGACGTTTACTAATTCTCCAAGATTGTCTTTTTATTAAGCCAATGATGACAAGTGCAAGAATAGCTATTACATATCGTATCCAAACCAATTCTAATGGTGGGATGATCGCTACAACAACTTTAACGACAACATACATGCCGCCCCAAATGCTGGAAGCTAAAGCTAAATATATAGAACCTAATAAGGTGTTTTTCATTTTTGTACCCTCCGTATTTAAAAAGTAGGTCAATGTATGCCCTAACGGAGAGAAGTAGTCACTTTACTCCATTAAGGACGGAGAAGTGCTACTGGTACATCATTTTCAAATAATGGAGCTAAAAACATTTATTTCACCTCAAATTTAATCTAGTGTCATGAACATATATTATTTGATTTTAGCTTAAACCTTTTTAAAATAAAAGACAGGGTTCTCAACAGTATTATTTTTCCAAACGAATGTATTCCTGCACGTATATCGCACTGTTTCTTTGAAAGGTCTAAACATAATAACATGATTAAGAGATGGGTGTACCATTTTTAACAAACTCACTAGGCTTTAATAGTATTACATCTCCTTCTTCTGGAATTCCACCCATGACTAGCACCTCAGATTTAAAGCCAGCAATACGCATAGGAGGAAGATTCACCACAGCAACTACTTGAGATCCAATCAATTGTTCTGGCTTATAACGTCGTGTAATCTGAGCTGAAGAACATTTTACTCCAAGCTCACCAAAGTCTATTTCTAATTTTATTGCTGGCTTCCTCGCTTCTAGAAATGGTTCGGCTTTTACTACGGTACCGACACGAATATCTAATTTTAAAAAATCCTCAATTGTTGCCATTATTATCACCTATACTTTTATTATTTCGAGATACATCTAATAAAATCTCAGTTTATCCCTTTGGACTTTAATGATTGTAACATAAGCAAAAGTTACAATTTTGTCCTGTGTTAAGAAGATATTGTCCAATTATAAGATATAGGGGATTTGTACTTACTTAACATAAAACGGATTATAAGAACCATTAGCTATTTATAAATAGTCTACAGAATTGCTGTTTTGAACGTAACCATAAACTTTTATAACATCACCTTTTGTTTCTCCTGGTACGTTAATTGTTCTAAGTGTATTTATTACTTGATTTTTCTCTTCCAAATTTTCTACCTTTATTTCTAACCATTGAATATTTTTGTAATTACCTTTGAAATGATAAAACCAGTCTCCATCCCAATCACTTATATACTTAGTTTTGACATCCTTTGTTCTCCAAATTGTATTTATAGAACAATCGTTCATTGCATTTCTAATTTCTGCCCATTTAGTGTTATTCATTACTGATTGATATTCATAATACCTCATGAAAAAAAGACTCCCTTATTTACAATAATTAGCGAAATCAAAAGTTTTCCTTCCAAAATAGAATATGATCTAGTCCATACTCATCTTCATAAATAAAGATTCCAAAATTCTTTTTATGTCCTAGTAAGGTAAAGAGAAAAAGTGAAGACTCATCTTCAAGGTTTAAAAAATCAGCTATTAGATTCAGGTTATTCCAAAAATCTCTAAATCTTAATTTCAATCGGTAAGAAGGAAGTATTTCCTTCTGATCTAGCAATATATATTCATTTCTATATGCGCCGAATTCTTCTTGTAAAAAGGACATTTCCTCCATAATTCTATTTAGATTATGTCTGAATCGAATCTGGGGATCTTGATCATTAGAAAAAACATTTTGAAACCTCAATTCAATTTCCTTAGATGTAAGGAATTCAAAATCAGTTATAGGAGCACAAAGGCATTTGAATTTTTCTTCCAATTGTTTTTTTAGATTCTTTCTTTTAAGTTCCTCTATTCTTTGTTTACGTGTTTCCTTATTCATTCTCATCAACTCTATATAAGATTTTTGTTTAAAATCAATTATAATCTTATCCATACAAATCTAGTTACCATAATGTGCTATATAGGTAGTAAAACAAAAACGGCACTTAGTAAATGTACCGTTTTTGTTTTATGTATTTCCTAGTTAAAATCCTTCTCAATACCATCACCTGCAACGACAAAATGGAAACTACCCTTACCACGAGAAAAGAATCTCCAAAACTCACTGTATTCATCATCCTCTGAAATATCTGGAAACACGTCTAATGTAAAGCCATTAGACAAAATAACTTTTAGTCCTCCAATTTCATCTGAATCAACACTTTCTACAGTAAATGGTTCTTTTAAACTTTTTATAAAGTATTCAATTCTTTCATCAAATCGATTATTTCCTTGCACATCCCATTCGAATCTCTCGTTTCCATCATCTAATCCTGTTCTTGGAGAATAGAAATCCCGCGAGGCTACTAAAATTTTATTGCCTTTGGTAATACGCCATGAACATTGAATATTTAAAGCATATTCAGCTAATTCTTGAGTTCTTCCTCTTCTAGTTACAGATAATGCTTCTCCAAATTCAAGCCAAAACAGATTAGATGCTCCTCCAATATTGCTTAACTTAGACCCTACTAATATTTCTAATTGAGATTTAATTCTTTTTTTCATACTGATCTCCTTAGTTTTAAACAAACTACCCTTTGTCTATTATATTCATTTTCAGTTTACATAACAGGTATTATAAGAAGTAAAAAAACCTGTATTTTAAAATACAGGTTTTTTCATATTTCTCTTCAAAATATCTATTTAAAACTTATTATTTTTATTAAAAATAATTCATTTCCTACCTCTATAATACCATATTTTTGTACTTTTTTTCAGTCTAGTATTTAAATCTTTTTTCAATAAAATACAGATTAGGATTGGTATTCATATAAAAGAAATTGGGGAAGAATTTAAAGGTAGCTAGCGAAGTAGAAGTTATAGAATTAAAAATTGAAGCACTTGGTGACCAGATTGTATTAAATCCTACATCTGAAGGGGTTTCCTATAGTAAAAGTAATATAAGGTTATGCCAAAAACGGTCCATTTTCTGGAATAACCCTTTAAAGGTAAAACAGTATTTGAATGTTAAAATCAAATGTAATTGCAAAAGGAGATTCATAAATGAAAGAAAATCAAATCAGTTTTACCGCGATGATGACAGCTTATATTCGAGGTATTCACTCAAAATATGCAAACCCCAAAATTTTCAATGACTTTTTGGCATATGACCTAATTCCTGAAGAGCAAAAAAAATTAATAGAGGAGATTATGCCAAAAGAAGCTTTAATGAATTCTACAGCCTCTATCACTCGTTCTCGATACACAGAAGATTGTTTAATGAAGGCGATTGAAACTGGTGTAGAACAGTATGTAATCTTAGGTGCTGGCTTAGATACTTTTGCATTTAGATATCCTGATTTGTTAAAGAGTCTTAATGTATTTGAACTAGATCATCCTGCGACGCAAAGTTTTAAACGTCAATGTGTCGATAAGGTGGATTGGGATCATCCAGAAAACCTACATTACATTTCTATTGACTTCACTCTAGAGGATATAGTAAATAAACTCAATTCATCACTAAACTACTCTGCCCTATCCAAAAGTTTTTTCAGCTGGCAAGGAGTTACAATGTACTTATCCAAAAAAGAAGTATATAAAACACTGGCTAATATACCTAAAGTGACTCCCTCTGGGAGCATGATTGTATTTGATTACTTCAGTGTAGATGAATTTAATGAGGAAACTACTTCCACTGATTTGAAAAAGAAAGAAAAAATGATGAATAAGATAGGAGAGCCAATGAAAACAGGTTTTGATCCAGCTGTTATGAAGCAAGAAATGGCAGAACTCGGATTGAATTTGCTTGAGAATTTAAGCCCGACGGATATTGAGAAACGATATATGACAGGATTAAATGTGAACTTAAAGGCGCATAAAAACGTGTACTTTGCACTAGCTGTAGTTGAATAGGCTCTATTCCGAAAGGGTCCGATCGTTGAAGATCAATGGGAAACTTGTTTTCGCCGATAGTGGGGAAATTTAAATTGTTGTGGACATAGTAATAAGATGGATTGGAGTTTCAAGAAACATTTTTGTTAGTTTGTTTCTTTTTTTGATAATTATAGAATGCCTTGAGCAAACTACCCAAGAAGCCGTAAGGCATCACACCAAATTTCCTATTCTAAACATGGGAAACCTACTGTACAGGAGCAGTAGGTTTTTCTATTTTCCGACTATATATGATATAAAACCTTAGTTACCATAAAACCTATTACCAGTAGGAAGAAATTATAGAAGACACGGGAGAAAAATATATATCATTACAAGAATAATACTCTTAAGTCTCTTTGTCTTAAACAGTGTTAAAGACCTTAATTGCATTAGGTAATTAAGAAAAATAGTTATCTCTTTTTTTTAAAGCATATGCAATTTTTATGACTCCTTCTTCAACTCGGTGATTTTCAATATTTGATACATTTAACTTTAAAACCCGTTCTTTGTGAAAGTTGGCTAAATAATTACTTTCAACTGAATCCAGATATACACCCTGTTCGTATAAATAACGAATAAATAACTTCATATTTACTTGTCTAGGTAACAAAATATGACCATGCATAACTATTTCTGACGATGATTCGTAATTAGCCAGATGCTTTTGCAGAGATTGATGAAGAATTTGTGCACGTTTATGGTAAATACTACTTACTTTTGATTTATTATGTTCAAACATACCACTTTTTATGTAAAGATATAGGGCAGCTTGTGAAATCATAGAGCTATCTATATCTAAGGTCATTCTAAATTTTTGAAAGCTACTAAGAATTGGAGGAGGAAGCACGGCTAAACCAATTCTTAAACCTGGAAACATGATTTTTGAAAAGCTCTTTAAGTAGATAACCTGTTCCTTTATATCCTCTGCAAAAAGAGGATCATTCTTTGTGTTATATTCAAAATCTGCTAAATAGTCATCTTCTATGATATACACATTGTATTTATAAGCTAACTGTAAAATAGCTGCTTTGTCTTTTTTGCTATATGACGTTCCTAAAGGATTATGGAAGCGTGGCATTGTATAAAAAAATTTAATCTCTTCTTCATTGAATACTTTTTCTAATTGCTCTAGATCAATACCTTGCGCTGTACGTTGAATACCTATTGCGCGAATTCCATATGTTTTCAGCATATCCATATACAAATGGTAACTAGGTTGTTCAACTAAAATAGTAGATCCGTTATTTGGAAAAGGCATCATACTTAGTAAAGCGAGTGCCTGTTGAACCCCCGAAGTGATGAAGATCTGTTCAGATTTCGTAAATACTTGATAAGATTCTAAGAGCCTCTTAGCTTCTGCAATTAATAAAGAGAAACCTTTTGGTGTTCCATAACGAAACAATTCTTCTTGATATGTATCAATCGCTTTATTTATACACTGTTGAAAGTCCTTATAGGGAAATGCATGCCATGCTGGAGATGATGTTGCAAAATCAACGCCTTTAGTAAATCTAGGTTCTTCGAAAACCTGATGTTCTACAACATAATAACCACTCTTTGGAATCGAATAAATAATATGTTGCTCTTCCAAACGTTTTAAGGCAGATATTATGGTGCTTTTACTACAAATATATTCGAGCGATAAGCCTCTAATTGATGGTAATTTTGCCCCTGCTGGAAAGTCACCAGACTGTATCTTTTGAAGTAGAGAATGATAAATTGTTTCATATTTAAGCATAGTATTCCTCCAAATACACATCTGTACCGATACAGATGTGTATTTTTCATATCGTAGATATTGTTAGTTTCTCTTACTATAGTGATAACCAGCCGGATAAATCTAAAGGAGGTCATTCACATGATTGAAAAGAAAAAAGCATATATAGCTGCACTTACTTATGCCATCATTATCGGATTGTCATTTATGTTTGTCAAAGTTGCATTAACTATTGCTACACCTTTTGATGCCTTAGCGCATCGATTTACTATTGCTTTTGTAGGGGTTACAATCTTAAAAGTACTAACGAGAAAAGCATTAAAAGTAACTAAAAAGGATATAGTGATTATTGCTTCGTTAGCTATTTTATACCCCACTCTCTTTTTTGCTTTTCAGGTATTTGGACTAGTAAATGTATCATCATCTGAAGCCGGAATTATTCAAGCAACAATCCCAATTTTCACCTTAATTTTTGCGAGCATATTTTTAAAAGAAACATCTACATCTGGTCAAAAGATAGCTATTTTTTTCTCGGTGGTAGGTGTGATATATATTATGTATATGAACGATATAGAAAATAAAAATACTAGTCTACTAGGAAGTGGTTTGATTTTAATTTCTGCACTTGTATCGTCCCTATACAATGTATGTGCTAGAAATTTAACCCAACGATATTCCTTATTCACTATCACATATATAATGACTTTATTTGGTTTTATTACATTTAATGGTTTAGCACTGACAAATCATCTAATGAATAACACTATCCATCAATTTATGAAGCCTTTTGTTCATCTGGATTTTGTGATTGCAATTGTCTATCTAGGTTTATTATCATCTTTAGTTACTTCCTATCTTTCTAATTACGCTTTATCAAAAATAGAAGCATCTAAAATGAGTGTCTTCAGTAATTTTGCTACACTCATTACAATCTTGGCAGGAGTAATTTTTTTAAAAGAACAATTTCACCTTTACCATCTAGTCGGGGCCATTATCATTATTGCAGGAGTTATAGGAACAAATTGCTTTGGTACAAAAGGTAAACACAGTAAAAAAGCCTAGTTTCCATAATCCATATTCCCAGGATACAAAAACCTTAGAAATCCATAGATTTCTAAGGTTTTTGTATTCATGTTTCTTTTCATTCGTCATAGTAGCCTAACTTAATATCCATTAAATATTGCCAAGTCCATACTTTAACAAACTAAGTACATTCCATTAAATATTACCTTTTATTTATTCAATCGGAAGTAAAGTATCAACCACGATACTGTTTACAGCATTGATATACGCAAATGCACTTGCTTTCATAACATCCGTATCTGTTGCCTTGGCAATATACTTTTCGCCTTTGTATTCCACTTGAATCTTTACTTTTCCTAATGCTTCCTTACCTCTTGATACACTGCTGATATTATATTCAATCAATCTAATATCTAAATCACTAATTTCTGTAATAGCAGAATACAAAGCATCAATTGGGCCAGAACCGACGGCACTGCTTTTCAATATTCGATCACCCTTTTTAATCTTCACACTTGCAGACGGGAAATTTGTATTACTAATCACTTGCAAGTCGATTAGTTCATAAAAATGATTACTATAGTGCATTATATCCTGATTGTGAATATCATTTTTCGCATAATAATTCTCAACGATGACATATAAGTCATGATTATATACTTCTTTTTTCGCATCTGCCAATGCAAGGAAAGCTTCAAATATCCCTTCAAATTGTATGTTAGTCATCTCATTAAAGCCTAATGATTCAAGGGCATTTTTCACCGCATGACGTCCAGAACGGGCAGTTAGAACAAGTTCCATATCGTCTAAACCAACTTCAATTGGGCTAATGATTTCGTAAGCATCTCTTGCTTTTAATAAGCCGTCTTGGTGTATACCTGAAGAATGAGCAAAAGCATTATCACCTGTAATGGCTTTATTTACTTGTACATCAAGTCCCATTAAACTACTTACCAATCTAGATGTATTCATGATTTCTTTTGTATTAATATTTGTGTACGCATTATAAACTGATGAGCGCGTATTAATTGCCATCACGACCTCTTCTAGTGCAGCATTGCCTGCACGTTCACCAATGCCATTTATCGTACACTCAACTTTGTTTGCCCCATTTTTAATTGCAGCTAACGTATTTGCAGTTGCCATACCAAGATCATTATGACAATGGACACTTAAAAGCACTTTATCATTCAAATTTTTTAAGCGATTATTTATTTTAAAGATTAGTTCACCAAACTCTTCTGGCTCGGCATAGCCAACTGTATCGGGCACATTAATAATGGTAGCTCCTGCCTTTACAACAGCTTCAATCGTTGCCCATAAATATTCAAAATCGGAGCGAGACGCATCCTCCGTTGAATATTGTACTTCTGGTAGAAGTGTTTTTGCATATTTTACTGCATCAACACCAAGATCTAAAATTTGACTTTTCGATTTTCCAAACTTCTTCTCCACGTGAATGTCTGAAGCGCCTAAAACTATATGGATTAACGGTCTTCTAGCATATTTCACACTATTATAAACAGCATCAATATCAGCCTTTACTGCTCTTGCTAACGCTGTGATGATTGTGTCATCTGTATTTCCTATTTTCATAGCAATTTCTTTCACAGCATTAAAATCACCAGCTGAAGACGAAGGAAAACCAGCTTCGATAATATCGACTTTCAGTTTCTTTAGTTGCTGTGCTACTTCTAGTTTTTCATACAGATTTAGCTTAGCCCCCGGAACTTGCTCGCCATCTCTTAAAGTCGTATCAAACATCCAAATTTTTCTCGTCAT
>NZ_JBSJYE010000005.1:0-11393 GCF_053667915.1 Priestia sp. JNUCC 25 | reverse complement strand
GCCGTTCCCTCCCGTGCACGCGTATTTATGTAAATAGTTATATTTCTCATCTAAAATGTCCTTTAAAGAATAACAAAGAACGCCCCCCATGCACACTATTTTCCTGCGTGCACGGGGGGCGTTCAACCCCGTGCACGTACTGATATATCAATGTTTATAAACGATAATATTTTATTAAATCATATCTATATTAAAAACAGATGCACGCCCCCCGTGCATGCCGTTTACTTTAATTTTGAGTTATAACTTTACCCGTGCAACCCCGTTCGTTTTGGGGTGGCGTGCTGGCTAGGGGTCCGGGGACTAGTCCCCGATTGTGTAACAACTTTTTAGCAAAAGTACCAACTATGGACGTCTGCTCTGGCGGTTCGGCAGGTATAATGGCCGTCACAAGCCGATCATCTTAAACTTCGTTTTGGGTATGTTCGGCTTGGCGATATAACCAACCCTGCCGAAATTTGAAATGCAAGGAAAAAAGAGTGGAGATTTTTTAAGTGATTTTCTTAAAAAATACTACTCGAACCTTGCATGAAAAATAGCAAATATATTTATAGATAAGAGTGAAAAAAAGGTAGAATGTTAGATAAACCCTTTTATATCAAGGGTTTGAGGGTGATTTGTTCACTTAAATTTTTTTAAGTGTTTACTTAAATTTTTTTAAGTGTTTACTTAAATAAGATTTAAGTGTTTACTTAAGTCACTCTTTATTATATACTCAAAATATGAAAAAGAAACTGGGTTATTTTTCTATAAAGGAGTTAAAAAAATGTCTAATTACAAGCGCAAAAAAGGAGTAACCAGAAAAGCAACAAAAGTTGTAGGAACCAAAAAATACATAAACTCAGAAACTGGAGAAATTGAAGAGATGGAAGTTATAAGCATTGAAGAAAGAGATGCCAATTTCCATAAAATCTGGTTAGGTCATATAGTTGAAAGCCTCGATTTGATAGGTAATAAGAAACTTAAGGTTCTTACATTCATAATGGATAACCTTAACAGTGAGAACATGTTTTTAATGACTTATAAAGAAATTGAACAAAAAATAGGGATTTCTCAACCTACGATTGCTGAAACAATGAAAGCTTTACAAGAATCAGATTTTCTAAAAAAGATTAGAGCTGGAACTTATCAGATCAATCCAGATAAAATCTTCAAAGGCGGTAAAAACTCAAGGCTAAACGTTCTAATGCAATATAACGAGATTGATAACAAAAGAAATAAATAAATTAAGGAGGTGATTCAAACGATTAACACCAAGATTAGACACAACAAAATGAAAAAGGGCACTTCCTCTGCAAAGGAAGCACCCCCATGTTACTGAAATTCCTGTTTTCATTGCTAATTATAACATGGGTTGCCCTCAAAAAATAGGAGGGTCTTATCATGGATCAAAGCGAAAAACTATTAATGGGTATTGAAAATATCTTAAGTATAGCTTCTGATTTAGTTGATGAAGTTGCTCGACTGAAAAGTGTAGAAGAAGAATGTAAAATCCTGAAAGAGAAAATCTTCATGAATCAGTTTACTAAAGCAGAACAAGAAGTCTTTGCTCTTGCTATTGATGGTCATTCTATTTCAGAAATACAAAACATGCTTCATAAAGAAGAAAGCATCATTAAAAATCAAAGAAAAAGTATCTTAAAGAAATTAAATACTGAATCTATGACAGACGCTGTTCAACAATTTCAAAATCTACATCAAGAACCTTCACAAAAACTAATACGTATTTCTTAACTATAATAGCCTTAAAGGCTAAAGAAGCAGGCTTAAGCCTGCTTTTTCTTTTTAGTCTAATAATCCTTTTTCCTTAAACACTTTTCTTAGCGCTTCATTCACCAATTCAGATTTATAACTCTTAGGAACTCGATCAATAATACTTAACACATCATCATCAAAATAAAACCCTCGATAGACTCTTTTTGAACGGTCTTTTGGACTTTGCAGCAAGATATCAATTGTATCTACTGTGCTAGCTTTTGAAGAACTAGCACTAGTACTTTCACTTTCATTAACATAGCTCGTACTAGCTGCTACTTCGCTAGTAGCTAGCTTTTGTTCTGCTGGCATTTTACTGTTTTTAGAGATAAGAGTACTAAAATCAACATCTACAGGTTCTGATTCTTCTCCAACATAACGATAAATACTTTCCTTACTGTCCCATTCATAGCCTAATTTCTTAATCTTTGATTGAATGGTACGCGTGCTTACGTTATATCGATCAGCTAATTCTTTAATGGTGATTTCTTTCATCATAATTCCATTCAACATCTTTTTTACCAGCATTATAATAGCCCCCATTTTCGTCGTAAAAGTATAATACTAGTATTCAAATGCAAGATGATATTTCCTGCTATATTTTTTAAAGCTGCATAGTTATTTCAATCTTTGAGCAAAATACTGGAGAAATCTTGTAAGACTCAATTTACAACCTAATATTTATCAGTAGAAAAAGCCATCTTCCCCAAAGATGGCTTTTTCGCCTTTTAGTTAACATAAAACGTATTTTCGGACACAACACATATCCATGCAATAGGATATTGCAAATTTGCTATGTAAAGGTTGCATAACTGTTGCAACATTTGAGCAAACTACTCAAGATACGTTACGTATCACTTTTAATGCCTTGATACGTTACTGAAAAAACGACCTTATTTCTCCTAAGCCTAAGGTCGTTTTTTCTCTTTTTAGCTGTATATCATATACAAAGTTAGTTAACATAATGTCTCTTTCCGGAACACAACCCAAAAAAGAACCCTTGGTAGGCAAGGGTTCCGATGAGGCTATTGATTCTTCTTTATGCAGCTTTTTATACATCCTTGGTGTCACAAGGTTTCATTCGATGGAATCAACTGAAATGATGAATAAAAAGTGCACCTTTTATTCATATGCTTTAACCTCTAAATAATTGATTTTTTATCTGAATATGTTATAGTGGCAACCCAGCTGATTTTTCAGTTTGGATTTCATTTAACCCTATATTTGTAAATGTAACTAAAAGGCCACCTCTCTTACCACACACTCAAGAGGTGGCCTTTTAGTTTGTTAATAGGGCTACTTTAAATCTGTTTTCTCTCTAACTCTCTAATTTGTTGTCTCAATTTTTTATTTTCTAACTGAGCTTGCATTGCAAGTGTTAAGGCTACTAATGAAATAACCACGGAAACAATGTGTAGTCCATATAAGAAAACCTCTATTTTCATTAACAGGTGAAGAATTTATTCACTATACGTAAAAAGGTACTCTCTTTGAAAGAGTAGTCTTCATATCTTCAAATTGAATATGCTGATGAAGAGGCATTATATCATAAATGATTTATTCTCGCTCAAATTCTTGCCATACTCTTATTTGCCTGTACACGGCTCTTTTTTATTTTTTTATGTATATTTCTATTCTCAATTAACGAATCATTGCTTATATGGCTTATATGAGTTTATACTCGCTATCTAATTCCCTCTTAACCTCTTATTTTGACTTTTCCTTCTCGTTGGTTGTGTTTCTGGATCCCCAATATTGCGTCTTTGTGGAACTTTTGCATGCGGGTAATCCCATTTTTGGCCACTCCACCCCCCCATTTCGACCACTATTCAGGGGGTCCAGCATACCACAACTTTAGATTTGGTGTAACGCACTACACCAATTTTTCATCTTCGATCAAATTGGGAGCGCGCTCTACGAGGTGAGCGGTCGGATTCCTCCTGTGTTTGGCTCCGCCAAAATGAAAAAAGACATCCTCAACGGATGCCCTTTTTCATAAAGACCGTGGACGCTGTCCACCTGCCAAAGGGAAGCCCCTTTGGAATGGCTTCTACAAACACCCCCAACCCCCTCTATCTTTGAGGGGGCTCCCTCGCCGGTTGGCGTCAAACAAACGGGTTTGTTTGAGTGCCAAGAGGGTTTGGGTTTGGTGAATCTATCAACTCCTTAAATTCTCGACCTGACGGTCTTGCGATTTACCGTTGACAGATGCGCTATTTGGCTTTTTTCTTTCTATGTACTCCTTACTAAATTGAAATGAATACAAAAGAATTTCTCTACAGAACAAGACTAATAAATACTGCTTTTTGCTCACTTCACAAGTGAAACCAATCTTTAACTTCTTTAAAATGATAAAATAAATAAACAAAAGACGTATGTAGTACAAAAATTATACGTAATATATGACCATATTTTCCCGAAAGAAAGCTTCAATATCCAAAGTGTAGAAGAAAGAACAGTCCCCACGCCCATGTATCATCTCCACTAATCTTAGGATGAATACTTTCCTCAAAGCGCCACCACTTTCTTTTTTTTGCAATTTTATGTGTTATCTTCGTAACAAGCACAGTGAATAGAGTAGCTGGAAGATACTTTTGGAAATCACGACGCCCTAAGAAAAGAAGACTTGACCAAGAAAGAAGAACCATTATTATTAAAATCAATCTAGATTTTTTCATATATGCACCTCTTCATTAGGATGCACATTTAAATTTAAATCTTACATCAGGTAATCCAATAATATTCATAGTAAAGGCCGCCCATTATATATCAGTTTATAAGGCGGCCATCGTTCTTAATCTGGTATTTGTCTGAAGTTTTATAACGTCAGAATCAATCGTATATTACATTTTTTCCTTCTTCACTTAACTTTTTTAAAGATGTAAGCATATGATTTATTTTTCATCTGAATGTCTTTCCCATGAACCTAATTCAGCTACTATTTTCAAGGGCGATTTAGATCTATAAGAACGTGTTGGGTTTCCAGGGAATTTTTTGTCGGTTTAAATTCGGATCATTTTCAAACTCTCCTAGTGGTTCCACAATATAAATTCTCTCTTTTGAATTAGACCTTGCTAATTCAGCACCCCATTTAGCAGCGTTTAATGTTCCAGTAAAGTAGATATGGTTAGATTTTTTATCCTGATAATTAGATAAATACAACGGTTCAAGCAGGTCTCCAATTTTTAGTTCTGCTTTAGTACATGAAAAAACGGACCAGGATCTAAGAATTTTTCTTCTCATTCATATAGCCACACCCTTTATACTTTTTGACTTGCGTATAACAGTATAAGGCCGGACATGAGTCGAAAAACAGTCTATAAATAATTTTCAAATAGGGTTATAATAAAGGTAGAGAGTAAGATATGATCGGAAACAAATCATTTAAACAAAAAAGGACTGCTAAATATTTAGCAGTCCTTTTTTATTTCCAAAACTCCCACCACTTTTTTCTTTCCTGAGGCAGCAAGTTGCTTTCTCGTTTCCTGAATTTCACGTATATGACTCATGCTTTGCTGATCCATACGTTCTACAAGCTTTTTATTAAACTCCATCTGTTCATTTAATTGCTTTTTTATTTCTTCATACTTTTAGCCATATCATCAATTTTATCTTTGAACTCATGAGCTTGAACGGCATCTGTGCAGGTTGCATGGCGGGCGTTCCTTGCCTTGCACCATAACGCTAACTACTTCTAAAGATGCTACTTCTTTGGTTTTCCTTTGGTTTTACGAGTTGTTTAAATAACTGTAAAGCGTTTAAGTCATGTTTAGTGAAAGCTCGACTATCATTCTCTCCTTTCACAAACTTTTAAACCTGTGGCCTCCAATTGAATACACCACTTTCTTAAAGTACTATCTGACACCTCTAGCTTCTTTGCAACTTCACTAGTCCAATAAGCTGGCTCTTGGCCAAGCTTTGCATCTGACATGCCGTTCCCTCCGTGCACGCGTATTTATGTAAATAGTTATATTTCTCATCTAAAATGTCCTTTAAAGAATAACAAAGAACGCCCCCCATGCACACTATTTTCCTGCGTGCACGGGGGGCGTTCAACCCCGTGCACGTACTGATATATCAATGTTTATAAACGATAATATTTTATTAAATCATATCTATATTAAAAACAGATGCACGCCCCCCGTGCATGCCGTTTACTTTAATTTTGAGTTATAACTTTACCCGTGCAACCCGTTCGTTTTGGGGTGGCCGTGCTGGCTAGGGGTCCGGGGACTAGTCCCCGATTGTGTAACAACTTTTTAGCAAAAGTACCAACTATGGACGTCTGCTCTGGCGGTTCGGGCAGGTATAATGGCCGTCACAAGCCGATCATCTTAAACTTCGTTTTGGGTATGTTCGGCTTGGCGATATAACCAACCCTGCCGAAATTTGAAATGCAAGGAAAAAAGAGTGGAGATTTTTTAAGTGATTTTCTTAAAAAATACTACTCGAACCTTGCATGAAAAATAGCAAATATATTTATAGATAAGAGTGAAAAAAAGGTAGAATGTTAGATAAACCCTTTTATATCAAGGGTTTGAGGGTGATTTGTTCACTTAAATTTTTTTAAGTGTTTACTTAAATTTTTTTAAGTGTTTACTTAAATAAGATTTAAGTGTTTACTTAAGTCACTCTTTATTATATACTCAAAATATGAAAAAGAAACTGGGTTATTTTTCTATAAAGGAGTTAAAAAAATGTCTAATTACAAGCGCAAAAAAGGAGTAACCAGAAAAGCAACAAAAGTTGTAGGAACCAAAAAATACATAAACTCAGAAACTGGAGAAATTGAAGAGATGGAAGTTATAAGCATTGAAGAAAGAGATGCCAATTTCCATAAAATCTGGTTAGGTCATATAGTTGAAAGCCTCGATTTGATAGGTAATAAGAAACTTAAGGTTCTTACATTCATAATGGATAACCTTAACAGTGAGAACATGTTTTTAATGACTTATAAAGAAATTGAACAAAAAATAGGGATTTCTCAACCTACGATTGCTGAAACAATGAAAGCTTTACAAGAATCAGATTTTCTAAAAAAGATTAGAGCTGGAACTTATCAGATCAATCCAGATAAAATCTTCAAAGGCGGTAAAAACTCAAGGCTAAACGTTCTAATGCAATATAACGAGATTGATAACAAAAGAAATAAATAAATTAAGGAGGTGATTCAAACGATTAACACCAAGATTAGACACAACAAAATGAAAAAGGGCACTTCCTCTGCAAAGGAAGCACCCCCATGTTACTGAAATTCCTGTTTTCATTGCTAATTATAACATGGGTTGCCCTCAAAAAATAGGAGGGTCTTATCATGGATCAAAGCGAAAAACTATTAATGGGTATTGAAAATATCTTAAGTATAGCTTCTGATTTAGTTGATGAAGTTGCTCGACTGAAAAGTGTAGAAGAAGAATGTAAAATCCTGAAAGAGAAAATCTTCATGAATCAGTTTACTAAAGCAGAACAAGAAGTCTTTGCTCTTGCTATTGATGGTCATTCTATTTCAGAAATACAAAACATGCTTCATAAAGAAGAAAGCATCATTAAAAATCAAAGAAAAAGTATCTTAAAGAAATTAAATACTGAATCTATGACAGACGCTGTTCAACAATTTCAAAATCTACATCAAGAACCTTCACAAAAACTAATACGTATTTCTTAACTATAATAGCCTTAAAGGCTAAAGAAGCAGGCTTAAGCCTGCTTTTTCTTTTTAGTCTAATAATCCTTTTTCCTTAAACACTTTTCTTAGCGCTTCATTCACCAATTCAGATTTATAACTCTTAGGAACTCGATCAATAATACTTAACACATCATCATCAAAATAAAACCCTCGATAGACTCTTTTTGAACGGTCTTTTGGACTTTGCAGCAAGATATCAATTGTATCTACTGTGCTAGCTTTTGAAGAACTAGCACTAGTACTTTCACTTTCATTAACATAGCTCGTACTAGCTGCTACTTCGCTAGTAGCTAGCTTTTGTTCTGCTGGCATTTTACTGTTTTTAGAGATAAGAGTACTAAAATCAACATCTACAGGTTCTGATTCTTCTCCAACATAACGATAAATACTTTCCTTACTGTCCCATTCATAGCCTAATTTCTTAATCTTTGATTGAATGGTACGCGTGCTTACGTTATATCGATCAGCTAATTCTTTAATGGTGATTTCTTTCATCATAATTCCATTCAACATCTTTTTTACCAGCATTATAATAGCCCCCATTTTCGTCGTAAAAGTATAATACTAGTATTCAAATGCAAGATGATATTTCCTGCTATATTTTTTAAAGCTGCATAGTTATTTCAATCTTTGAGCAAAATACTGGAGAAATCTTGTAAGACTCAATTTACAACCTAATATTTATCAGTAGAAAAAGCCATCTTCCCCAAAGATGGCTTTTTCGCCTTTTAGTTAACATAAAACGTATTTTCGGAACACAACACATATCCATGCAATAGGATATTGCAAATTTGCTATGTAAAGGTTGCATAACTGTTGCAACATTTGAGCAAACTACTCAAGATACGTTACGTATCACTTTTAATGCCTTGATACGTTACTGAAAAAACGACCTTATTTCTCCTAAGCCTAAGGTCGTTTTTTCTCTTTTTAGCTGTATATCATATACAAAGTTAGTTAACATAATGTCTCTTTCCGGAACACAACCCAAAAAAGAACCCTTGGTAGGCAAGGGTTCCGATGAGGCTATTGATTCTTCTTTATGCAGCTTTTTATACATCCTTGGTGTCACAAGGTTTCATTCGATGGAATCAACTGAAATGATGAATAAAAAGTGCACCTTTTATTCATATGCTTTAACCTCTAAATAATTGATTTTTTATCTGAATATGTTATAGTGGCAACCCAGCTGATTTTTCAGTTTGGATTTCATTTAACCCTATATTTGTAAATGTAACTAAAAGGCCACCTCTCTTACCACACACTCAAGAGGTGGCCTTTTAGTTTGTTAATAGGGCTACTTTAAATCTGTTTTCTCTCTAACTCTCTAATTTGTTGTCTCAATTTTTTATTTTCTAACTGAGCTTGCATTGCAAGTGTTAAGGCTACTAATGAAATAACCACCGGAAACAATGTGTAGTCCATATAAGAAAACCTCCTATTTTCATTAACAGGTGAAGAATTTATTCACTATACGTAAAAAGGTACTCTCTTTGAAAGAGAGTACCTTCATATCTTCAAATTGAATATGCTGATGAAGAGGCATTATATCATAAATGATTTATTCTCGCTCAAATTCTTGCCATAACTCTTATTTGCCTGTACACGGCTCTTTTTTATTTTTATGTATATTTCTATTCTCAATTAACGAATCATTGCTTATATGGCTTATATGAGCTTTATACTCGCTATCTAATTCCCTCTTAACCTCTTATTTTGACTTTTCCTTCTCGTTGGTTGTGTTTCTGGATCCCCAATATTGCGTCTTTGTGGAACTTTTGCATGCGGGTAATCCCATATTTGGCCACTCCTCACCCCCCCCATTTCGACCACTATTCAGGGGGTCCAGCATACCACAACTTTAGATTTGGTGTAACGCACTACACCAATTTTTCATCTTCGATCAAATTGGGAGCGCGCTCTACGAGGTGAGCGGTCGGATTCCTCCCTGTGTTTGGCTCCGCCAAAATGAAAAAAGACATCCTCAACGGATGCCCTTTTTCATAAAGACCGTGGACGCTGTCCACCACCTGCCAAAGGGAAGCCCCTTTGGAATGGCTTCTACAAACACCCCCAACCCCCTCTATCTTTGAGGGGGCTCCCTCGCCGGTTGGCGTCAAACAAACGGGTTTGTTTGAGTGCCAAGAGGGTTTGGGTTTGGTGAATCTATCAACTCCTTAAATTCTCGACCTGACGGTCTTGCGATTTACCGTTGACAGATGCGCTATTTGGCTTTTTTCTTTCTATGTACTCCTTACTAAATTGAAATGAATACAAAAGAATTTCTCTACAGAACAAGACTAATAAATACTGCTTTTTGCTCAACTTCACAAGTGAAACAATCTTTAACTTCTTTAAAAATGATAACAATAAATAAACAAAAGACGTATGTAGTACAAAATTATACGTAATATATGACCATATTTTCCCGAAAGAAAGCTTCAATATCCAAAGTGTAGAAGGAAAGAACAGTCCCCACGCCCATGTATCATCTCCACTAATCTTAGGATGAATACTTTCCTCAAAGCGCCACCACTTTCTTTTTTTTGCAATTTTATGTGTTATCTTCGTAACAAGCACAGTGAATAGAGTAGCTGGAAGATACTTTTGGAAATCACGACGCCCTAAGAAAAGAAGACTTGACCAAGAAAGAAGAACCATTATTATTAAAATCAATCTAGATTTTTTCATATATGCACCTCTTCATTAGGATGCACATTTAAATTTAAATCTTACATCAGGTAATCCAATAATATTCATAGTAAAGGCCGCCCATTATATATCAGTTTATAAGGCGGCCATCGTTCTTAATCTGGTATTTGTCTGAAGTTTTATAACGTCAGAATCAATCGTATATTACATTTTTTCCTTCTTCACTTAACTTTTTTAAAGATGTAAGCATATGATTTATTTCTTCATCTGAATGTCTTTCCCATGAACCTAATTCAGCTACTATTTTCAAGGGCGATTTAGATCTATAAGAACGTGTTGGGTTTCCAGGGAATTTTTTGTCGGTTAAATTCGGATCATTTTCAAACTCTCCTAGTGGTTCCACAATATAAATTCTCTCTTTTGAATTAGACCTTGCTAATTCAGCACCCCATTTAGCAGCGTTTAATGTTCCAGTAAAGTAGATATGGTTAGATTTTTTATCCTGATAATTAGATAAATACAACGGTTCAAGCAGGTCTCCAATTTTTAGTTCTGCTTTAGTACCATGAAAAAACGGACCAGGATCTAAGACATTTTTCTTCTCATTCATATAGCCACACCCTTTATACTTTTTGACTTGCGTATAACAGTATAAGGCCGGACATGAGTCGAAAAACAGTCTATAAATAATTTTCAAATAGGGTTATAATAAAGGTAGAGAGTAAGATATGATCGGAAACAAATCATTTAAACAAAAAAGGACTGCTAAATATTTAGCAGTCCTTTTTTATTTCCAAAACTCCCACCACTTTTTTCTTTCCTGAGTGGCAGCAAGTTGCTTTCTCGTTTCCTGAATTTCACGTATATGACTCATGCTTTGCTGATCCATACGTTCTACAAGCTTTTTATTAAACTCCATCTGTTCATTTAATTGCTTTTTTATTTCTTCAATACTTTTAGCCATATCATCAATTTTATCTTTGAACTCATGAGCTTGAACGGCCATCTGTGCAGGTTGCATGGCGGGCGTTCCTTGCCTTGCACCATAACGCTCAACTACTTCTAAAGATGCTACTTCTTTGGTTTTCCTTTGGACTTTTACGAGTTGTTTAAATAACTGTAAAGCGTTTAAGTCATGTTTAGTGAAAGCTCGACTATCATTCTCTCCTTTCACAAACTTATAACCTGTGGCCTCCAATTGAATACACCACTTTCTTAAAGTACTATCTGACACCTCTAGCTTCTTTGCAACTTCACTAGTCCAATAAGCTGGCTCTTGGCCAAGCTTTGCATCTGACAT
>NZ_JBSJYE010000004.1:0-59673 GCF_053667915.1 Priestia sp. JNUCC 25 | reverse complement strand
ATCACTCATCCTCTATCTCTTAGTTGAGAAAGTCAGTTTGATATCTGTACCTACATTAACTTGACTAGAAATCTCTAGATTCCCATCACTTTTTACCATCACATCATAACAATAATAAAGTCCCCATCCAGTATTTCCGTCTTTTAATTTTTTCGTGGTAAAGAATGGACTCTTAACGTATTCCAAATTTTCTTTTGTTATTCCAATTCCATTATCAGATATGATAACTACAGCTTTTTTTCCTTTTTTATTTATTCTAACGTTTATAATGCCTTCTTTTTCTATTGCTTCAATGGCATTCTTAAACATATTCAAAAATACCTCTTTAGTCGGGGTTTTATCAAAAAAAGCATATACATCTTCATCTAAGTATTCTTTAGTTATGACTATATGATTTTCAACAAACTCCACTTCTAATTCACTTATAACGCCATCTACTACTTCAGTAAGATTATTACGCTTTTTTACAATTGTAATGTCTTGTGTCTTACTGTTTATCTTTTCAACCATTTTCAGTAAATGATCAGATCCACTATCGACCATGTTAATCCCTTCGGCTGACAAATGATTTAACTCTGATGTATTTTCTTTAATCAAATTCATGCCTGTCACAATTCTAAATATTTGGTTTTTAATAGCATGATTCATAAGGCTAACACCTGTTAGAATAGCTTTATTCGCTTTAATTTGTGTCTGCTTTTCATATTTAATCTTTATGCCGTTCATTGATCCAACACCATCTTGCTTAAAGGCTCTCCATATAAAATAGCTGAAAGAGATGAGCATAAATACAATTACGTACCTCCAGTATTCGTGATGGTTATCAAATACACGTACAATATAATTTAATATAAGGGCTGACAACATAATTGGATGCATAATGGTAAAAGTTATAAAACGTGTTTTTTTCTTGTATGGATCTGATTCTGTAAAATAGGAATAAAGGTGTATTATGTAACCAGTTATAATATAAGGAACTCCCCAATAAAACAGTCCTTTAAAATCAGGGACGATGTCAGGTACATAAGTGGTTGTAAATATCATGACGATAATAGGAGTAAACAAAATATACTTTAAGTTGTTAATAGTTTTATTAGAGAATCGCTCTGAATAGACTATTGCATGCATAAGAACTCCCCAAGGGCAAAAGTAAATAGAGAAAAAACCTGTAATAATTCTCGCATAATAAAGGAAAGTGTTAAGCCAATTAAAGTTCATATGATGCGTATTCAAAATAGGGATAAATGACTCTATGATAGCCCTAGAAAGGCCTGCAGATGATGCACATGCCAATAGCAGTGTCATCCACCTTAACGGAGGATATTTAGGATCATAACAATAACATATTAAAGCAAATAATCCACTGATAACAAATAGAGCAACCATTAAGTTACCCCATCTATTACATTCAAAATTTGATTAGGACATTTCACTAAGTAGTCTGGTCTACCTGTTATAAGAAGTTCCTCTAAGTCATATCCCCATGTAACGGATACAATTTTTATGTTACTTTTTTTTGAAGCAATAATATCCCTATGCTCATCACCTATAAGAATAGTCTCATCCCTTCTTAAGTTATGAGATTTAATATAGCTATTAATTGTTAAATTTCTTCCAAAAAACCTTTTAGATCTAATAATTTCGTCGAAATACTCCATATCATTTAATTTCAAAAACTTCTCAATATTTTCTTTTGAATTAGCTGAAATTAGTACAAGCTTAAATTCTCGATTTTTTAATTCTCTTAAAACTTCTTTCATTTCACTATTAACTTGTAAATATGGAACTGATTTCTTATATTCTTTAACAACATCCATAACTAAGCTAGGAACTTTAAAGAAAGATACATTATACTCTTTAAAACGTTGGCGAAAAGTTATTGATCTAATGTAATCCATTTTCTCTTGAGGCATTTTTTCATAACTATACTTGTCTGAAAAGCTGTTAAAAAGGTCGTATACTAACTGGGCTGAATTAACTATCGTTCCATCAAAATCGCAAATAACTGTCTTTATCACGTTTCCACATCCATTTTCATTAAACAATCAGAATAAAAGGCGAACATTTATTCATGTTATCTAATCGTAACAAACTATAAACTTCTTTAAAATAGCACATTTTTCCTTATTTTGTAATTAAACCCTTTATAAACAAACATTCCTTAGAACTATATAATCTACTTTTTTTAACTATATATGTAAAATATTTCTTATGTTATTTCCCATCACATACAAATAAGGACTATTGACTCTTATTCAAGATCTTAAATAATGTAATTAGCAATTACTAAATATGGAGGGAAAGTTGAGAAATACTCCTGCTAATAATTCTAAAAATATATAGTGTTTTCAAACAAAGTGACTACTTCACAATTCTTAATATCTCCTATTACTGTATCCCCGCCTTTATCTGCACTAAGTTTTGTAGTCTTTATTAAAAAATAGACTATAAAACTTAGTACTTTTACAAAGAAGAGACTATAAAAGTTCACACTACCCAACGAACCTGTTTAGCGCTATGCTAATATATGTATTACAACTCTCAGTGCAAAAAAAATACACCTTGAAAAGGTGATTTCTTCACCGACCTAGAGGTGACATCTAATAAATATACTCGTTTTGATATATTTTGCTAATTTTTATTGAATTATGAGACTAGTTAACGCTATAATAAAACTAACAAAAACGTGCGGATAGAAAAAAGACTTCAACTGTTTAAGTAGTGCGACAACACTCTTAAACCGTTCCCCCTAGAAACGGTAGGGAAAACACTTGTCGAAGTCTCTTGTTAATAGAGTTAGTTTTGTACAAAATAAAACTTATGGTTTTATTTTATACGAAATTGACATCTATTTCAAGGGCTTAGTTTATCTTAATCAAGGCATTGTTTTCCTTTTATAAGGGAGATAATGTCTTTTTTGTGTTCCTTAAAGGAGAAGATGAACAAATGACAAAGATATTGACTTGCTATTTACCAGATGTAAATAGCTTTAACGGACGATTCACATGGTTATGGAAAGAAAAACCGACCCTTCGTAAAAAGAAAGAAGCGTTTTTAGAAACCCTTCGTACTTATTTTAAACAACAACAAGAAGCCCTACATAAAGTATTCCCTAAAAAACGGATGGAAATGTTAGATTACGTGATTTATAACCTTGTTGCCACAGGCATTCAAGCGATTCACTCAAAAACACTTATGGAAAAGTTTGATGTATCCCAAAGTACCGTTTCTCGCTTTGTGAAATCGTTAAAGGAAACACCTTTTATGGTCGTGGCTCGTTATATCAAAGAAGATACAACAGGTGCTCATCCCGATAGCTATGTGTTTATCCTTAAAAGCCATACGAATTTTGATCAAATTTGTGAGGAAATCTTTTTTGCACACGATACAACAGGTATTCAAACGCTTCAACAAGAAGAAATGACAACTCCTGTGACAACTCCTGTGACAAGTCCAGAAAGTGCCGAAAACGTTGATACGCCAAGCTTTGAGGACGAAAAAGTGTCGTCCCCCTTTATTAACCTTGATTTACCTAAAAATCATTTAAATAATCATTTAATATCTGCTTCACAGTCGTTCGCTTATATCAAAGGTGTGCCTAAGAAAGTAAATCATGTGTATGCAGGTAAATATGGTCACCAACTTAAAGACTTTTATGCTCGTATTCAAAACGCTGCAAAAGCCGTAAAACGAGATACAGAGATTGAGATTGTGAAAGAGCAAGTACATGAAGTTGCTTATACAGCCATTGTAGGCTTAGATAAATATGTCCATGAGGCGAATCATAAGGGTACTCCCCTATCACTGGATGACATGTGTCGTCTTGTTTATCAAATTGCTTACAATCAATTTACAAATCTACTAAAAGGGAATACAGAACAACAAACATCTGAGTCAGACATACATACTGAAGCTAAGACAGCATTATTTACGCCTAAACATATCATCCGTAAGGAAATCGTTCCTGCTTGGTTACAAGATGAACAGGAGCAAAATGAGTGTGCACAAGAAGCAACTATTTCTCTCGATCAACAGCTTGAAATGATTCAGTTAAAGCAAGATTTAGGGCAAGAACTAACGCCAGAAGAAGAAAACGTACTCAAAGAGCACAGTACTACGTACAGTTCGTTAGAAATGGCGCAGCTAAAACAGGATCTAGGACAAACTTTAACACCTGAAGAACAAGCTTTATTACACGAACATGCCCAATTACAGGACACCGTTTCGTAATCAAAAAGTGAAGAAATCCCTTGGAAGCTGATGTTTACTAAGAGTATTATTATTTAGAACATGTTTCTAAATAATTAATATATAAATCTATGTAGGAGGAGATCACTATGCCACATAAAATGACCCTAACAGGTTCTGCGACAGGACCACTACGAGAATATGATCGCTACGTTGCCTTTGATATGCGTGAAAAAGGTTCACCTTCTGCGCCTAAAGGTCTGAAAAAGAGTACGTTTATTTCGTATACCGTGTTTGTTGCCAAGAAAGCCTTCAATAAAACCGGACTGACAAAAAAGAGTATTATGCATGAAAAGATCTTAGTTCAAGGGGAACCAACGTTAGATATTCCTATTGACGAGTGCCCTGGAGAAATTGGTATCATCTGCTTCCAGATTACCGTTCTCCCGAATAAAAACGATAAAGAAGCCAATGAGTCAAAAGATAAAAAAGAAGCGAAACAGGAAGCTTCTAAGGCTCAACAAGAGGTTGCAGCTAATAAGCAGGAAGAAAAACAGGAGCCTGTAGCAAAAGAAGCGAAAACTGTACAGCCGAAAGTGAAAGAAACACCTGCTCAAGAGAAAAAGGCTGCACCACCAAAGAAGCAACAACCTACTCAGCCAAAAGGGACAAAGGATGTCGTGAGTTTTGATGACATTATTATTCCTGAAGCCTTCTTAAAGACACGTCCAAACCCTGTGAAAACAGAAGAAGTCATTGAATTTGTGAAGCGTACAGGACACCTTGACAAGCCGTTAACGATTGAGAAAGGAACGAAGGTTTTAAAGGATGGCTATCGTCGTTATATTGTGGCCAAAACCTTGAAAATGGACAACGTTCCGGTTGTCTATGACTATCAAAAATAACGTACGATCTAAGGAGGCAGCTATGAATACTAAATATATGCCAGACTAATTGTTTATATTGGACAGGCATTTAGAGAAAATGGAGAGCGCCTTCCTGCTGAAGAGTTAATGTCTGATCCTACGTTGCAGAAGGTAGAAGCAGATATTTTACGTAGATATCCAGAAAAAGATCTAGCCCTTCTATTATTGGAGTTCAAATCACAATTATTAGAGGAAATAGATAGTGAGGACGAAGATCTAATTCAACTAGAAGAGATAACAAAGAATCCTCCTCTGGAATTAAATAATCAAATCATAGGTATAACGGAAGCAGCTCTAATTAATTATTTCAAACCTGAGTACAATGAGAAGTTCAACAATGATTTTCCTAGTGTAGAAGATCACGGTTTACATTATCGTTCCGTAAACGTACAGGTTCACCCTGATATAATGGGATTAAAGCTATACTCAAAGGAAAAGAAATACTTATCGAATGAGCGTATCGTCTCTCCTCTTTTACACGCAAACAGCTAAAGAAACTGGTTTAATGTTGCTATTGAAGAGGATCGCACTACAAATATATAATAATCTTAAAATGTCTCTGTATGTTATTCTATACAGAGGCATTTTTTAAAGAAATCAATTAGTAAGCTTTTAAATAATTTTAAGTTCAACTTTAATTAAACTTAAAGAGAAGGATCTCTAAGGGATTTGGAAACTTATAAACTCTAATTCAACTTAGGTTCAACTAAAAAACCATTATAACGTCAAATTACTATAATATGAACGTTAGAAGAACAGGATAATATCATTGAAAGAACGAATAAGTAACAAAGAAAGGAAGTGGAGACTGTTGAGCGAACAATTAGGTTATTTTGCTAAACAGGTGTGCGAAAAATTAAAGCTAAATCCAAACACTTTACGCAAGTGGGCGATTGAATTAGAAGAAAATGGTTATAAATTTGAACGGAATAATAAGGGGACGAACGGTCAACGAATCTACTACGAACGCGATATTAACATTATAGCAGAATTTAAGGTTTTATTAGAGCGTACGCACAGTGTCGAGAACACTGCAAAGCTACTAATGAAAAGGGTTGAAGAGGGTTCGAACACAGAAATAACACATAGCGTTCACGAAGAAAAAGAGCGTTCGAAACCTGTTACAGTGACGTTCACCAGAGAGGAATTGGAGCAATATACTCGTGGGATTATCGAAGAAACTTCAGTGAAGGTTGCAGCTGAAGTTTCAGCGCAAACGGCAGAGGCAGTGTATAAAAAAATGGAAAACCTTATAGAACAGCGAGACCACAGATTAATAAATCAAATGAATGAGAGTATGGAACAGCGTCGATTAGAAATTGCTGCGGCACAAGAGGAACCTGCTTCTAGCTTTTGGAGTCGTCTTTTTAATCGTAAGTAAGAATTTTATCTACCTATATAACAAAAGGATCTATTACTTTAAACACAGTGTCGAGAACACTGCAAAGCTACTAATGAAAAGGGTTGAAGAGGATTCGAACACAAAAATAACACATAGCGTTCGCGAAGAAAAAGAGCGTTCAAATTCTGTTACATTCATGTTCACAGAATAGGGATAAAAAAGATACTATACACAAGATTTCAATTCATGAAGTAAGTAATAGATCTTCTTCTATTTTAGAAATCAGGCTCTTTTCTATTTGAATACGAATATCTATAACAAAGACCGCCCATTATGTATTAGTGTATAAGGCGGTCTTAACTATATTCATGCTATATGATTATGACAAAAATCTCGACAGTATTCTTGTTTATAATAAATTATTTAAATACTATAGCTGTATTTGTTTAATTAAGTATATGCACTATAGCTTGTATTTCATGAGCAAATTTGAGCAAATCTATGTATATATTTTTCCATACCGGAAATGATGTTAACATCAAGGAGGTTTTCATAATGTTCTGGTGGAAAAATCCCAAAAGGTCGAAATTCGGAAAATGGTTAGATAAAGAGGGTATACAGCAAACTGACTTCGCAATGAAAAGTAGTGTTTCTAGAAGAACAATATGGACAATTTGTAACGATAAAAACTACATACCTAGTGCTGCTATTTTAAGAAAAGTGATGGACACTGTAAAGAGTATAGACAGTAGTAAAAAATCAAAAGATTTTTTTGACATATAAAAAGGCACAGTAGTTGTGCCTTTAATTATTATCATCTGCATTTAAACGTAATGACCCTCTATACTAACTAATAGAAGGTCATTGATCTGTGCCTGCCTGTCACTAGTCAACCCTCGGAAGGTGACATTTCTATTCATATCCAATACAAACACAATCTAAACTTTTACTTGTGTTTATTATTTAGCTCTTGCCAATCCCAATACGAGTTATATAATTCATCGTGTAAAAAATCTTCTTCCTCTTCATCTTCCTGCTTTTCCGCCAACTTTAATCCAATCCACATGTCATCATCATTTTCTAATACAGGATCACTTACCCCATCCAGTAAACAAAAAGCACTATGAAAAGCCCCCATGATATTATCCCGTACAATTTTTTCAATTGCACTGATGCTTTCATCTGTGAATTCTTGATCGTTCAAAGCACTTATCTCATTTTTAGTTAAATTAAATTCTTCCCATGATAATTCCTTAGAAGGTTTCTTTAATTGCTCTTCTATCTCTGAATACTCCTTAATAATACTATGTATCTCTCTTAAAAATAGTTGCTTAGAATCCATATTTCATTCTCCTATGGTACGTTATGAGTCCTTATTATATCAGGTTTACCATGATATTGAGTTTATAAGAGTTTAAAAACCTAGTTAACATAAAACGTATTCTAGGCACTAAAAAAGCTTTTTACTACTGTTCATTAAAATCTTTCTTTATGTTTTTCAAAAATTTTAATATATCTTTATAGAAACAGATAATTAACGTTCCAATAATATTTAAGAAAGTAGAAACAATTAAATTTCCTAAAGCAATACCAAGAAAAATACCAAGAAAGATAATGACTATACCTATATAAAAGCCTGGATTCAACATTTCATCATCGTCAAGCTCTTTGCTTTCATCTTGGTTATTATCGATTTTTCTTTGTAGTGTAGGATCATTCTTAATAAGCTCATCAATTGTCGTTTCATATATTTCGCTTAACCTTAAAAGGTTTTGAATGTCAGGATATCCTTTATTACTTTCCCATTTATAAACAGCTTGTCTAGATACATTAATGCGTTGAGCAAGCTCTTCCCTAGACATATTCTTCTCTTCTCTTAACCTCTGTAATTGATCACCCAATCTCAACTAACTCACCTCTATAACCCACTTTATAACAAATCTGTAAAAGTAGCTATAAACGCTTCGTAATAGGTCGTAAACAATAGTTAACATAATGTTTTTTCTAGGTAGTGAAAATTATTTAAAAAGGTTCTTTATTATATACTTCAAGATCTTTAAACTCTTTAAACCTATTTCTAAAATTAGTAGATATTTCTTCATCCTTACTCAAAAGTAATACTAAAGATGAGTCCCATAAAACTAATTCTGTCATTGCTTTTGGATGCTGAATAGTTGGTCTTTCAACCCAAAAATTTGGATTTCCATCAGCATAAGGTTCTTCCTTAAGCATATCTAAATCTATATGTTCGTTCTTATTGAAAGCAGAAAAAACTCCCCATGCAAAATATATTTCCTCCTTATTGGCGAGCTCTGTAAGCTTTTCACCTGTAATCCAATAAGTACTTTCTTTCGTTCCATTAGTGTAAATTCTATAATCAATAAAGTGATCAAGATACTTGTCTGGTAAAGATCCATCTAAATCAGTTAACAACCAGTTGTACTGCTTCTGAAGAGTGTCAAAAGAACTTAGTATTTCTCTTAACTCGTAAAAATCCTCTAAAATAGTATTCATTCATTTCTTCTCCAAACTTTTTAACTTTATTTTATCATTTATCTCAATGATTTCTTTGTATACCATATACAAAACAAGTTTACATAATCACTCTTCAAGGAAGCAAGAAAGTAAAAGAACCCTTACAGGAAAAGGGTTCTCTCGTGGGTGCCTTTAATCGGATATAAAGTCTTTTATACATATGATAGTTTACCTAGCAATTAGTCCTTATGGCAAAAATGTGCTATTGTTTACTTGCGGTTATATTTTTGTACTTTATAATTAGCAGTCCTAATAAAAAGCTATCTCATTCTACGAGATAGCTTTTTACTTTTATCTTTTACAGCATGCTTTCGGGTAAGAAATCCAAAGAAAAAATTAGAATAATAAGAGCTAAAAGAAAAGAAATAAGATTGATCCACCATTTATTTTTTGATTTAATACCCCAAATGCCAACTGGTATTACAAATAAATATTTTGCAACGGTCTCATTTACATTCATTATTTCAGGGAGAAAAACACTTGCTAAATAAAGACAAACAGCTATTATTAAAGAATTTCTAATTACGATTAACAAAATAAGTATCCTCCGTAAAACCTATCTTTTGTAATATTTTACCGTATTTTTAATAATAACTGAATTAGAAATTTTGCATACCCTAGAATAGCTTATGTTAAGTTAATTCTAATCCCACCAGAAGAATGAGCTGTTTTTGTTCTTGCTTCTTTTTGAGAGTTTGCTGAACTCTTGTATTTCTCCATAAGTTCATGAATACTGGCTACTTGTATAATGCGGATATGGTCAGAATTAACAGCATACCGAACAGGCGTAATCAAAATGACTGAAGGGAAGATGGCCGATCGGTCCTCTGGTTGCCAATGCAAGGATTTCCACTCATCCGAAAAGAAAAACTCTTCATAAAGGTTAATCTTCGCTTGTATTTTCTGTTCTGAATACTGATTGCGCTGAATTTCAATCCAAAAAGGAGATCCTTTAAAGATACAAAAGAGATCCGGTTCAATTCCCCCTTTTCGTCCAGTGGGCTTATCTTCGACAATGACCTGTTTAGGTGTGCTATACGTACACATTTGTTTATAGACATCCAAGATAGAAAGGAAATGTAATATTTTTTGAGAGTTCTTTTTGATTTTGGCATCTACAGGTAAATAGACCGTCGGAGAATACTGCTGTGTACGTTCGATGAGCCCTAATCGATATAGACGTACCATCACACTATTACACGCATTTACGGGCGATTTCAGCTGTTTAAAGAAGAGTTCTACTAATGAGTCGCGATCTACAGCCCGGAACTGATTGATAAACCCAATGATGTCTTTATCACGCTGAGATAGTCGAAAACTCATCGCTGTTCCTCCTTCTCTAATAACCCAAAAATAGACTGTGATACCACTTCTAGTTGCGGTTCAGGGTCTTTCACACGTGTTTTATAAGGGGAAAGCATTACCTTACAAGCTTCTTCATCTAAAAAATAGGCTTGAAACTCTTTCACGTCATCAATCTTAATTTTCATACGACCCCTGGCAGCTGCATCAATTTCTTCTGCTCCAAGTACTCCAGCTACTTTCGCATTCGTCGCATCGGCTTGCCTTCCAGAAATCCGCACCCTTAAATTGGCTTTTAACGCAGAGTTTAATAAATCAGCATCCGGACGCTGCATGGCAATAATCGTGTGAACACCTAGTGCACGACCTTGGCTGGCAAACTGTTGAATCATCTCTACAAGATCCGTTTCTCTCTTCACTATGGACATTTCATCAATTACCACAACGATACGAGGTAGCTTAAAAGGAAGCCTGCTGATATGTGTGACGCCATGCTCTAATAATAAGTCGCCCCGTCGATACATTTCAGCTCGTAATAAGGCAAAAGGTTTTCTCATGTCTTTCGCTTCAAAACAAAGCGCATCAACGTGATCAATTCCATGAAATAACCCTAAATCAGCTCGTTTAAGGTCCACTAAGACTAAACGTAAGTCTTCAGGAGAGGCATACTTCACCCATGTGGTCAGAATCACGCGCATTAAGCTGCTTTTTCCAGCCCCAATTTCACCAGAAATCAGTAACGTTTCTAACTCCGCAAAGTCCCATGAGACGGGGTTTCCATAGATATCTTGACCAATGCAGACTGGGAGTTCCATTTTTTTAATATGATGATGGATGGCTCCATAGCTGTATTCAAGCATCTTAGGCAGGTTTTTGTGGTGAACGGTAATACTAAAGTTCTTTAAGCTTCCGTTTATTTCGATGTTGCTGCCTAATACTTGCCGTAATGCCCACCTTTTTTTGTTTAAAAGCTCAGGATCGATCCCATTCAGTAAGGAAAAGGCGTACCGCGTATAGGTGTGATAATGATCGATTTGATGAATTTTCGGAAACAGATAGGAGGTACGGTCTCCACGTTTCACCACCCGGTAAACCTCTGCAATACGAAACGCTTTAATTAATTGGCCACGTAATTTGAGCTTCTCAAACATCAGCATTCCTCCTCAAAACATAAATGTCGCGAAAAAGTAAATCAAAGCGCTATAGAAAGTGACAGGCAAGATAAAGCGCATGACCTTTGCGAACTGGTCAACCAGATCAATCACACCCCATCGCTCTAATATTCGTTCGATGAGGGCAATTCCTAAGACAATGCCTCCTATGGTCAAAATAGTGGGGTCAAGCATGGCTAGTGGGCTAAAAGGAACAAAGGAATAAGCCTTGAAGGGACGAGGTCTCGTAAGAGGTGGTTTGTGAGGTGGAGGAAAGATTTTTGGAAAGGTAAATCCTTTTGTTTTTCTCATGTTGGTACCTACTTTCATTCTTTTTATTTTTTTGCCTTTCATATCTCAGTTATTTCAGCTCAACACATCCGGTCGCCCCCTTCGCCTCTTCGGCTCAGCTCCCTTACAGATTCTACGAAGGGCCTCGCTAGGCGTATACAGCCTGTATAACCGAGGTAACGTTACTGAACTAGATACTGATTAGGTAATGAAGTCGTAATTCTTTAGATACTATGTAGCTACTTCAGTATGCTTGCCTGTCCAGTCGAAAAATAAAAAAGAACCCTTACTGCAGTAGGTGAGGGGTAGCTGATTATGTAAGATGTAATGGTTTTTTATATGCTATGGCTTGGCCTATAGGCTTGTTTTTTTCATTAGTTGGATGAGGGATGCCAAGGTCCTTTGATCGTTTACTTTAAGAGAGGCATTGGTCACTTTACGAATAGTAAAATTAAAATACTGTAAATTAAGCATGATTATGATGTTGCGATTTATGCTCATACTCATCACCAATTGTTACGTTATAGCAGCAATGATCAACTGATTATTAATCCAGGAAGCATTGGCCAACCTTTATACATATGGGGCAAGTTACGTTCTGATCTACGTGCTCAATATGAAATCCTTGAAATTGATGAGACAGGAGTTGTAGAAGTGAGATTTAAAAAAATTTCCTATGACGTGCAAGAGGAAGCAAACAATGCTATTAATAATCATCTGCCCTTTGTTGACCTATATCGAGAAACGCTCAAGACAGGAAAAACTTATTCCCACAAAATTGAACTATTACAAAATTTCATTAATAGATTTAATTATAAAGACGAAGTAATTAACTTTTTTGAAAAGAAATATTGGTAAATAAGGGAGAGAAATAAACCTTTCTCAGCCAATGATAGGCTAGTTGACAAGTGCTTATCGTGTTCGATAATTAGACAGTCACACATATAAGTGATTCCTGCACACGATTTCTTCAGGAACTAAGCCAAGCGAACATCGATTAGCTCGCTTAATCTCATTTTATTCTTTAACTCAAATAGGTCATTAATGAAAAAGGTTCCTTTTTAAAAAAAGTTAAAACCTTTTAGTTGTTTATGTGTTTTGAATTTATATATTTTATATGGCATAATTTTCTAGATGAAAAGGAGTGAAGAGATGCAGAAAATATTAATTATTGAGGATGATCCCAAAATCGCGGAGCACCTTCAGTCGTATATAGTGAAATATGGCTTTAGTGCCACCGTTGTAGAGAACTTTGGTAATGTGATGGAGGAGTTTCATAGGCAGAAGCCAGATCTTGTATTGTTAGATATTAACCTTCCTAGCTTTGATGGATATTACTGGTGCAGGCAAATACGGAAGGAATCTATCTGTCCTGTTATATTTATATCTGCACGAATAGGAGAGATGGATCAGGTGATGGCACTTGAAAATGGCGGAGATGATTTTATTACAAAACCGTTTCATCCCGAAATTGTAATGGCGAAAATTCGCAGTCAGCTTCGTCGCGCTTATGGTGAATATGCACCACAGGTACAAGAACGAATTTTAGAGATACAGGGATTAAAGCTGTTCCCGGAAAGATTGGAATTGTCATTTCGTAATAAAACAATCCTGCTATCAAAAAAAGAAACCGATATAATTGAAAGTTTACTAGAACGATATCCTCGTGTTGCAGGTCGTGAAGACTTGCTAGAAAAACTATGGGATGAACAAGTCTATGTGGATGAGAATACGTTAAATGTAAATATTGCAAGAGTAAGAAAAAAATTTGAGGAAGTTGGACTTTTAGGTTTAGTAGAAACAGTTAGAGGTTCTGGTTACCGTCTAGTCGTTACATGGTGAAGGGTTGGAATGAAATGAGATTATTTTTTAGAGAACATACTTTTTTAATTGCAGTACAAATCGTACAATTTTTCGTAGTTCTTTCCATCTATTGGCTTGATGGTTATCGACATCTTCTTCCAGCCTTCTATGCAATCTTTCTTGGACTATTTTTTCTCACAGGTTATCTTGTTTACCACTATTTAAGCCGCCGGAAGTTTTATAAGAGATTGACAAACGAACTTTCTTCCCTAGATGATTCCTTCCAAACAACGGAAGCCTCTCCAATCTCACAGGCGCTTGATCATTTGCTAAAGGATCAGTATAAGCATTATCAAACAAAAATAAAAGTGTTGGAGTCAAAGCAAGAGGAACACTTGAAGTTTATGGATCAATGGGTTCATCAGATGAAAACACCCCTTTCCGTTATTGAGCTTATTGCCCAAAATTTGGATGAACCTGCCTCTTCAAGTATTCGTGAAGAGACGGACCGAATGAAAACGGGCTTAAACACCATCCTCTACATGGCAAGGCTTAGGACCATTGAACAGGATTTTCATATCAAACCTGTAAACTTGTCTAAAATGATTAAGGATGTAAATGGTGAAAATAAACGATTTTATATTCGGAACCAAGTATATCCGAATGTTTTACAACAGAAGCAAGAGATGGTCGTAGAGACGGATGAAAAATGGCTGTTCTTCATTCTTTCACAACTGATCAATAATGCAGTGAAGTATTCCAAGGGAAAGAGTAACAGAATTGATATCACCATTTTTGAAAGAGAAGGAGAGGCTATTTTAGAGGTGAAAGACTTTGGTGTTGGGATTCCTGAAACGGATAAACGCCGTGTGTTTGACCCCTTTTATACAGGTGAAAATGGAAGGAAGTTTAGAGAATCTACAGGTATGGGTCTATATTTAGCCAAGGAAGCAGCTGATCAACTCGGTCATCGAGTTGAATTCGAATCCACATTGAATCAAGGATCAACCTTTCAAATTATTTTTGGGAAAACACAAAACCTTACAAGAGTGTAAGATAAATGAAAGGAAAATCGATTTTTTTAAGATTACATAAAAGATATACTAATCACAAGTTAAGTGTATGGAAAGGAGAGCTTGTGATGTTAAAAGTAAAACAAGTGAGTAAGATTTATGAAGGGAAAATTGCTTATCGTGCGTTAACGGATATAAATTTGACTATTGACGATGGAGAATTTGTAGGAATTATGGGTCCATCAGGAAGTGGAAAAACAACGCTCCTAAACATGATTGCTACTATTGATGAACCAACGACAGGAGAAATCCTAATCAATGAAAAGAATCCTCATATATTAAAAAAAGACGCTTTAGCAAAATTTCGCCGTCGTGAATTGGGTTTCGTCTTTCAAGACTTTAATTTACTTCACACCTTAACGGTTGAAGAAAATATTGTCTTACCATTAACATTGGACGGAAAAAAAGTGAGCGAAATGAAGGAAAAGGCATATGAAATCGCTGGAAAGTTAGGGATTACGGGCATTATGAAAAAAAGAATCTATGAGATATCTGGTGGACAAGCACAAAGAGCAGCTGTGGCGAGAGCAATGATTCATACTCCTAAGCTTCTACTTGCAGATGAGCCAACAGGAAACCTTGATTCTAAATCTTCAAAAGATGTAATGGAAATGCTTGAGTTTATCAATAAAAACGAGAAGACAACAATGATGCTTGTAACACATGAGGCCCAGGCAGCGAGCTATTGCGATCGTGTCATCTTTATTCGTGATGGTAAATTCTATTCAGAGATACATCGTGGTGATAATCGTCAGGCCTTTTTCCAAAAGATTATAGATACACTTTCTTTATTGGGAGGGGATGCACATGACCTTTCGACAGTTCGCGTTTAACAACGTTATACGTAATAAAAGGTTATATGCAGCCTATTTTCTTAGCAGTTTATTCACAGTCATGGTCTTTTTTACCTTTTCTATTTTTGCTAATCATCCTGTATTAAGTGAAGATGATATGAGCTCAAGTGTAACCACAGGAATGAATGCAGCAGCAGGAATTATTTATGTATTTTCCTTCTTTTTTGTCTTATATTCCATGAGCTCGTTTTTACAATCTCGGAAAAAAGAGTTTGGTTTGTTAATGATGCAAGGTATGTCAATGAAACAAATTCGTTTGATGGTGTTTTTAGAGAATATGCTTATTGGATTTTCAGCAACATTAGGAGGTATACTTCTTGGCCTTGTTTTTGCGAAGGCTATTTTACTACTAGCTGAAAATGTATTAATTATTGAACATGCACTGTCTTTTTACTTTCCAGTTAAAGCAATTATAATTACTTTTATCTCTTTTATAATTTTATTTTTCTTTATTTCCCTATTTGTTACGTATGTTCTACGTAGTAAAAAGCTGATTGAATTAATAAAAGGCAATAAAATTTCGAAGGGTGAGCCAAAAGCGAATCTTTTTTTAACGTTGTTAGCTGTGCTTTTATTAGGAGTAGGGTATGGTGGTGCCTTATTAGTAAAAGGAGTAACGGTTGTAGTTGCAATGGTTCCAGTTATTATTGTTGTTTGCGTTGGAACTTATCTGCTGTTTACGCAACTAAGTGTGTTTATTATCGGAAGACTAAAGAAGAATGAGCGTGTTTTTTGGTTTAAAACCAACATGTTGCTGTTTTCGGACTTGGCCTTTCGTATGAAGGACAATGCGCGAACTTTTTTCATGGTAGCTATGGTTTCAACCGTCGCATTTTGTGCAATTGGTTCTTTATTTGGATTTCAAACCGTTCTGACTTCAAGCGTAAAATCTACTTATGCAGCTACATTTTCTTATAAGCCATCTAAAGATAATGAAAAAGATAATGTCTCGTTTATAAATAAGACTTTAAAGGATGAAAACATTAAGGCAGATTCAGAGCACACAATGTTAAATTATTATAAAGTTGGAAGAGATAAAACTCTTATTACTAATCAATCCGATTTTAACAGATTTGCCTTACTTACTGGGGAAACTCCCGTTAACTTAAAACATGGGCAGGCTATTGTTGTTGATTTTAACGGTACAAACCTTGGACCGAAAAGAGACCTACTAAATGAAACAATTAAATTAGCGTCAGGTTCTACTTTAAGAGCAAAGGAAATGGTTCAATCGAAGGCTCTTCCTGTAACTGGTTCATACTATATTGTTTCGGACGAAGACTATCGTCACCTTCCTAAGCCTGAAGACGAGCAAAGTTATTATGCTTGGCAAGCTCAAGAGGGAAAAGATGGGGTGATGGCAGCCTCTGAAAAGCTATACGAGAAACTACCAAGGTCTGAGATTACAGCAATAGATTATGAAATATATCAAATGATGAAGGGCTATGGTCCCATCTTATTTGTTGGGCTATTTATTGGGATTGTCTTTTTTGTATCAGCTGGTAGCTTTCTATACTTCCGACTTTATATGGATCTGGATGAGGATAAACAAAAATTTAAATCTATATCAAAAATGGGTCTAACTGATAAAGAGCTGAAAAAAGTATTAAACAGGCAAACCGTGATGCTGTTTTTCGTGCCGATAATCGTAGCACTTATCCATGGCGCTGTAGCTCTTACGGCCTTATCACACTTGTTCTACTTTAATCTATTTAAGGAATCCGTTATTGTTCTAAGTGTTTTCCTAGCCATTCAAATTATCTATTTCTTCATTGTACGCTTTTTCTATATAAAGCAGATTAGGGCATCAATTTAAAATCAATATGAATATAAGAGAAAAAGAGCCAGACAATAACTCTTAAATTCCTAAAAAGCACGAGAAGAAGCATGTATCTAAGAAGATACACGCTTCTTCTTTTTGAACTTACATCAGTTTGATTATAGGAAGTAGAATTTTCAATTTATTACTTTGCTAAAGATGTTCGTAAAACTGTATGTTTTTTAAAGAACGTTCGTAAACTATTTTTAAATTTAAAAGAACGATTATAATGTTAGATTTTCCATATAAAATAAAAGTTCATAAAAGTATACCTTTACGGACTATGTATTCTTTATCGTTTGACCGTAAAGACTTTTTCTACGCTCAAATTATTATCTCTATACAAAGAAAATTGGTATTTTCCTGCAGAGAGTTTCCCTGGACTAATTTTAAATTCGTATCCTGAAGTAGTCTCATCATTAGGAATAGTTTCTTCCATCAAAACATTGCTCTTATCCTTAATATTAGCTAACTTTAGTACAAACTTTTTATTTTGTTTTTCTTTTCCTGAATTGTCTTGAAAATGTGTAGAAACAATTATCTCCTTATTTCGATCCACTTTATTTTGTGGATCAATAATTTGTTGAGATTCATCATTCGTTTTATATCCTATTTCTATGTTATCTCTGTTGATTTCTCCATCATCTTTGAGTATAAAATAGAAAATTACAATAGAGATTAATACAATAGATAAAATCAACAACTTTTTCCTTTTTATCATATAAATTACCTACTTTATTTTGCTTATAGTTACTCATTTGATTAATGTCTAATGCCATGAGCTACATATGAAAAAGAGGCAGAACTTCTTCTACCCCTTTTTCCTTATAGAGAGAATTGCCTTTTATTTATTGTCATTAGTTATTTCTAAAGAAATATTTTGGTTTCCGATTTTATTACCTAAATAAGTAAATAAAATGGTACTACACGTAATCATCGTTACAATGACTGCTGCTAGTACTTTATAGTCGATAATTAGCTTCCCAGGATCTACAAGTAATAAAATATAGGTTAATATAATTCCTAATACCATTCCTATGATTAATCCAATTATGATATAGGTAGTAACTTGTGAAAGGACTATGTTTCGAATTCCTTTAGGCTTAACCCCCATTGTACGCAGTACAGCATACTCTTTTCTTTTTGAGTAGATATTATTGGCCAGCGAATTAAATACACCAACCATTGTACAGACAACTAAAGTTGCTATTACGACTATAAAGATACCCCAACGTTGATAAAACATGGATGTAGCTTGTTTAACGGATTGTTCATAGTTACTGATTTTAATTTCTGGAAACTGACTCTTTATTCCCTCAAGCTCATTGACTGCATCTTTTATATGCGCAGAATCTACATAAAGTGAATAAAAATCGACGGCCATTAATCTGCCATTATTCCAGTCCACATAGGCATCAGCACTATCAATCATCTTCTTTTCTATTGCAGCAACTTTATAACTGCCTTTTGGCTCAACAGCTTGTGTTGTATTAGAGAACTCTCCTAATTGAACGGTTTGCCCTACTTTTAAATGATTTTGTTGGGCAAACTGTTCAGATATAATTAAGCTATTATCCGCAGGTTTCCTTTTTAATTGAGGCATTAGCCCTTGTGCTTGTAGTCTTTTTAGGTCAACCACTGCATAATCCATATTAATACTTTTATCTTGTATTTGTAACTTTGCCAATCCTTGAGTACTAAAATTACTGACAGACTTCACATCCGGTAATTTCTCAACTACTTTAGTCAATTCTCTAGAGTCTATTTTTGTGTTAGAAAGTCGAGTTTCAACAACAATAGGAGTTAGAAAATCATTTTTTAAACTCTCCTGTTCATTGACTTGGATGGTCCTTAAGGTAACAGATCCAAACACAGCAATAATCATTAAAGAGCTTATTGTTAAAACAATCAGTGTATTTTTTTTGACCTGAGGGATTAAATTTTTAATCGCTATGTAATATTCCCGACCAAATATTTTTTGCCCAAAAGGTAATAGTCCTTCTAAAATTTTAGGTAACCATACAGGGAAAATGATAAAGAACGCCAGTAGGACAAGAACAGAAGCTATTAGCAGGAAAAAGACCCCATACTCAAGCACTTGACTAGCTATTAGTAAGAATAAAGATACACCTATTAAAATCTTAAAAAGAATGACTCTAGCTTTAGAATAGCCAAAATCTAAACGTTCATTTTTCTGCATAACCTTAAGAGGTAATATTTTCGCGCTTCTATAAGATGGTATCAATAAAAACAATTGAATGATGATAAAGCTACATAAAGCAATAATAAGTGCAGTTCCTACATGAAATTGTGTTGGAGATGAAGAAATCTTAAAGAATTTGCCCATCCATGTATAAACGTATTTTTGACTTAAAAAAGTTCCTAACAGGCCTATGCATATACCTGAAAAATTAATAATGATACTTTGCGTGAAAATTAATTGGCTTATTTGCTTTGTAGTGGCACCTAATGAGCGCATAATAGCAAATTGATTTTTCATTTTATAAAGTAGTAACTCGAAATTAGAAATAATTAAGAGTGAAGTCACTATTAATACTAAGAGGGATAATACAATAACAAACACTTGTAAGGATTGGAGATTATTCTTAACAAATGGATCTTGTTCTGCTACATCAATTCTTAAATCTTTGTCATACGATTTAATTTGATTCGACAACGTCAATACATCCGTACCCCTTTTTGCTTTAATCAATAAGTAGGTAGCATCTGCATGTACATGCTCATTTAATCTGTTATACTCTTTGGCTTTTTTCTGATTCATTAGGATCATGTCAGGAGCCATACCTGTAGCATCAAGGTCATTTATCACTTCTACTAAGGTAAAGGAATGACCTTGAATAGACACTTTGTCTCCAACCTTAGCGTGTAATGTTTTAGCTAGCGCTTTATTCATCGCTATAGAATCATCGTTTAAAAACTGTTTAAAATGATAACGACTCTTTGCCAAGTCACTGTTTTCTACACCTGCTGTGTAGGTAGAAGAGTTAATCTTATCTAAGGTAACATGCGTGATTGATACTCTAGATAGTTGCTCAACGTTCTTATTCTTTAATATCTGTTCTGTTAAGCTAGGCGAAACAACTTTACTCTGGTTGATATCAAACCCTACAGATAAATCCATATCTCCATACATTTGTTTCAGTTCATCTTGTAAAGTACTTTGAGCGTTAAATGAAAATAAAACCATGCTTAAAGTCAGCATGGCTGCAATAGCAATACTGAGTATGGAAGAAAAAACAATAAATTTATTGGCACGAAAAAGTCTAAATGCAAGTCCTTTTAATGATTTCATACTACTTGCCTCTTCGTAATCAGTTTAAACTTCTCCAAGATATATTCCAAATCATTGTGCGCATTACACTCGTATTCATCTACGATATGGCCATCATGAAAAAATAGCACACGATCTGCATATGTTGCCACGTGAGGGTCATGCGTGACTAACAAAATACTCTGTTTAAGCCTTGTTTTTGTATCTACTAAAGCATTTAAAATGTCTACAGATGTATTAAAATCTAAGTTTCCCGTGGGTTCATCAGCTAAGATGATAGGAGGTTCTGTAATAATGGCTCTTCCTATAGCTACACGCTGTTGTTGTCCACCTGACAGCTGAACAGGTCGATGAGATTTCCATTCTGTCAGTCCTATAAGTTCCATCACTTGATTTACCTTTGACGTAATGAGCCCTTCTTTTACTCCTTTTAGAATTAAAGGAAGGGCAATATTCTCCTCTACGGTTAAATCTTTTAACAAATGAAAGGACTGAAAGATAAAACCAATATTGTCTCTTCTATATAACGAGGCTTGAGGTTCCTGGAACATTTCTTTTGAATACTTTCCATTTACCTTAATAGATCCCGTTGTAGGTTCATCTAACGCACCTAAAATGTTTAAGAGCGTACTTTTCCCTGAACCACTTGTCCCCATTACAGCAACCATTTCTCCTTTATACAGTTGAAAGGAGATATCTTTTAGTGCTTCTACTTGTTGTTGTTCACTCTTATAAACTTTTGATAATTCTTTAATGTCTAATACTGTTTGATTACTCATGTATTCACCTCGAAGTATGTTTTCATCTTAAAAACTAAATCTGACCTTTCTTATTGTAAAAATACTTGTTCTTAACCCTTCACCACCTACAAGTAGTACGTTCTTAACTGGAAAAAGTTCCATACTTATGAAAAAAATACATAATTTACACATCAGCTGCTTTTTATGCTTATATTCCGTGAAGGAAAGTACGGTAACTAATATTCGATGGATAATATAGTAACTAGCTATTGCATAAGATACATATACAAACAAAAATTAAAGTTAATTAAAATATATATTTAATTTTATTAAAAATAGTTTTAATTTTATTTAACTTTATGGTATATTCTAAATATAGGAAGGGGAGGTTATTTGTGGATAATAAAGATGTTCCTTCGTGGATACTCTCGTTGGAAATGGATGATGTAGAATTTATAAGAAAATTTGTATTAAATTCAGGTTCATTAAAGAAACTTGCAAAAGACTATGAGGTGTCTTATCCAACTGTTCGTATACGCTTGGATCGTCTAATACAAAAGATTGAAATAAATGAGGAGCATGATAAAGAGGAACTGATCAGTCTTGTTAAAAAACTTGCGATTGAAGAGCGTATTAGCTTGGAAGACGCAAAATTAATTATTGAAAAGTATAAAAAAGAAAAGGATGACTGTTAATGAATGATACAACCAAGCTATTGGTAGTGATAATAATACTAGGATTTCAACATTTTTTCTCAACTCGAAACAATAAATATTTTGGTGCTATTCTTCCACTAGGATACACACTGGTAATGACTTGGTTGTTTATAAATAATCAATTCGACAAACCACTGGCATTTATTTTATATCTGTTACTAGGATTAGCCTTTTTGTTATCAGGTTGGAAAGCAGGTAGAAATAAATATCAGAAAGATAGAAAAAACGAATTAAACAAAATGAAAACTAAAGATATATAAACAGGAAAAGGAGATTAAATAATGGATTGGAGTACTATTTTAGTTATTGCAATTGCAATTTTAAGTCATAATTTTTTATCTACTCGAGCGAATGTGTATTGGGGGGCAATCATTCCAGGATCTTTTTTAGCATATTGTGGGTGGGTCTTATTTACAAAACATCAAATATTAATTGATCATCCTATAAAAGCTCCCTTAGCAGTACTTTTTGTGTTATCTATATTTATTGTGGAATGGGGAGTAGGGAGAGACTCTTATAAAAAAAAGCAAGAAAAAGAATTGAACAAAATGAAAACGAGAGATATATAAAATCCAATTAAAATTATATAAAGGAGAACACTGTACATATGTTTACAATTTGTTTTAGAGAGTTTAAAGATTTATTCAAAAGTATCCGTTCAATAATAGTTATTCTTATTATATTTGGAGTGACATTAGGGGTTGCAAAAATACTTAGTCAATTTGGGGACCAAATTAAATCATTTGGTTTAGGCAGTAATGTATATGCAGCAGGTTTACTTACACTCCTTTTAATAGCAGGCCCACTTTTTGTTACGAGTTTATCTCATAATGTAATAAATCAAGAATTACATTCTAGAACTATTCGATTTCTTGCAACAAAAATATCTAGGGATAAAATAGTTTTTGGTAAATTCTTAGGTGTATTACTATTTTGGATAGTATGTCTTTTAACAGCACTTTTATTGGTTGTTCCATTCTCCAAAGCATTTTATTTTCCTGAGTTTATTCAAGCCGTAATTTATATTTCTTATTTTATTGGAATGACAATCCTGATCTCTACTATAATTACTAAACCATCTATAACGATGTTTTTAGGCATTGCCATAGCTATAATAATGCCTGTATTAGGAATATGGGGCACGGTGTCTGAGAACATATTCTTAAAAATAGCTAGTCACATTACACCTTATTTTTACTATACTCAAGAAAACACATCTTACACTTATTTCGTAGCGTTTTTCCCAGTGATATTTTTATTATTAACCATTTTTATTATGAGAAAGAAGGAATTATAAATGTATGCCATTGAAGCTAGCAACTTATCCAAAAAATATGGCGAAAAGGTAGTAGTAAATAATCTTAATCTTAAAGTTAAGGAAGGAAGTGTTTTTGGATTTCTTGGAAAGAACGGCGCAGGAAAGTCTACATTTATAAATATGATTACTGGATTAATCTCTCCTACTTCTGGCTCATTTAAATTGTTTGGTACTACTCAGTATTCAGATAAAGATTTCTATACAAAGATAGGTGTACTTCCGGATTATTCTACCTTTTACGAACATCTAACAGCTCTAGAGCACTTAAAGTACTTTAGTGGAATCTTAGGTCTTTCTATGACTAAAGAAGAAATGATGGATATATTAAGGTTAGTAGAATTAGAGGATTCGGCTAATTTAAAAGCTGGAAAATTTTCTTTTGGAATGAAAAAAAGGTTAGGTATTGCTCAAGCATTAATGAATAATCCACGTATCTTATTTCTTGATGAACCAACTTCTGGTGTAGATGCCAACGCTGTTCTAAACATACATTCTTTAATTAAAAATGTTTCTAAAAAAGGTACAACTATTTTCTTAACATCACACAATTTAGATGAAGTAGAAAAGCTATGTGATGACATTGCAATAATGGATAAAGGAAACATAAAGATACAGGGGAGTATGGAGGAATTAAGAAACGAATACACAAATAATATCACCCTATATATAAAACACGGGGAAGTTCAAGAGGAACAAAGAGAATTTCTTGAGAAGAATTTATTAGCTTTAGCTAAGAGTGTAAAAGTGGGAGACAAGAATACCGAATTAATGATAGATCATGAGGAAACTATTAATTCAGTAAATAGATTATTTTTATCACAGGAAATTAATGTATATAGATTAGAGATAGACGAGCCTTCTCTAGAAGAGATATTTATCAATATAAATATGGATACTATCTAATCAAAAATGAAGAAAATACATATTTTTAATATTATAGCAGGAATAATTATTATTATTTCAATGAGTTTGGTAATTGCCGGAGGAAGTAACAATATACCTTTCTTTTTAATTATATTGTTTTTCATCTCTTACTTTATGCAAGCTATAAATATTGGTAAGAGTGTTTGGATAATGGTTACAGGGTTACTATTTGTTTGGTCTTTAGGTAGCCTACTTTCTTATTTGTTTGCTCCTTAAAACAATATAGAATTAGTTTAAGAAGCTTTTTACATAGCTTCTTTTATTACAAAATTACGATAACATCTCTCATGTTAACTACAAACTTATACTTTTATGAACAGAATTATTCATATCTATTACAAGATCTTAAAGTAATGGAGCGTTAACAAAATAAAAAGCAACCTCATTTTTGTCATAGGAGTAAGGTTGCTTTTTAGGATTCACACTCGTTGAAGAATGAATGCCATAACCATTATATTATATCATAATTTTCCAATTTATTTATATTTTTCTTGATGCTGCATATGTATAAAAGGAGCTCTTTTTATGCATTCTCGTTTCTTTCAACTACCCAAAGAACGTAGTCATCTCAACGATGTATAAAAAGATGCATACTCAAGTAAAAGAATCCTTAGCTGAACCCTTCTCTCATAAGGGTTCTTTTTTGTGGTGTGTTCCGGAAAGAGACATTATGTAAACTGCAAATGTATGGAGTATACACTTAGTTAACTTAACTAGTTTATTTATATTGATAAACATACTTTTCTAATCCGGATTAAATTTATATATGTAATGGCTATGGATATTAAGCTGATAGCTAATGGAACGATGTAATAATCGCTATTAAATACTTTATCGTAGCGATCTAAAGGAGTAAGATAGATAGCTGATAATAAACTCAGAAAACCTAATACAACTGTTGTAAATAAATTTATGTTCTTATTTTTAATATTTCTATAAATAAACATAGAATTAGTCATTAACATCCACATACTTAAAACGAGCAATGCATGAGGAATTCTTTCTTGATACAAAGAGTGGAAATTAATTATAACGATTGAAAGAACAATAAGAGCAATTATAGGCGTTACCATAAGGATAGTTGTTTGAACGGACAAGCTTTTTACTGACAGTTTACCTTTTAAACGAATAATCTTATTGGCATTTAGAATTGAAAGAATAAATAATATTACAGCTAGAATTATTGAAATAAACACAAAATCACTTCCTAAAAGATAATATACAAATATCATACTATAAATACATATTTAGGAAAGTAGTTTCTTCCTATACTCTGGATTATGTTAACTGACTTTGTATATGGTATACACTTAAAATACTCTTTATAGTTTAATTAATGTTTATCAAAATTAAGCCATGAAAAATTCTAACGTTTTGTTCCACGAATCTAATTGACCATGTGAATTTCCCTTTAATGTACCGCCACAAGTGAAAGATCCTTTACCCATTTTGACATTTAATGTCTCACTTAAAGGAATAACATAAGGTATGGGTAATGAATGACCTAGTTCTTCATAGTCTAAAAGAGTGTAATTGTACTTGTAGTTATTTTTTTTCAGATTGTCCATTATTTCAAGACATGCTTCATAAGTATTCCATACATTATCTTTCTGACCTGCAATTAGCAATAAATCTGCATGAGCATTTTCTATTTTTATGCGGGCTTCTTCTTTTCTTTTCTCTCTCTCTACACTCTTCTTATATGTAGTAGTAAATCCAAAAGGGATATTCATTTCTAAACACTGACGTTGATGCTCATAAAATATATCATTATCAACAGGTATAAAAGGTAACGACTTTCCTTTGTAAGACCATGAGGAAACATTCGCTCCACTCATAAGACCATTTAATGCTTGAAAACAATACACATGTGGGGCAGAGACTGCCACTTTAGAAATAATATTGTATTTTGAAGCTAAAAGTAACGCCAATTCTCCACCTTTAGAAGTGCCATGTATATATATCTTGTCATCATATGTTATTGGATTTTCTTTAATCCAAGCAAATACTTGTTCAAAGTATTCCAAGGGAATTTCTTCAAGCTTTTCTGGTAATCCATCTTCATTAAAATATCCCACAACTAAAACATTGAAGCCTCTCGATGCCAGAGGTCCTGCTAAAAATGAAAGCCCACTCCGCGATCCATCAGATCCACCTAATAGAATAATCGTCTTTCCAAGCGACTTTTCAGAGTAAAATAACTCTCCTTTAAATTCTTCAGTAATTTCCTGTCTTTTCACTTTAGGTAACTTGAACATACGCTCAATCTTTACACACTTTTTCTCATCTTTATATTCACATACAAAATCTATAAATATGCTATTATCTATTGAAAGATTAGAAGCAATGCTTTCTCCCCCACTACTAACCTTTTTTAAAGATGCAATAAGCCCCATACTATCTATGTAGTCATATGTGCCACAATTAGGCTTCTGCTTTGATAAATCAACTTGTCCTTTAGAATCTGCAGCAAACCAAGCAAATGATTCATATTTTTCACCCGTTGCCCATGGAAAATGCATGGAGGCAGTAATCTTTACTTTCTCTCCTGGTAATAGCTCCGTGATAGTAATGTCAATCTTCTCGTCCACAAGGGCAACAGTGGGTTTTATATGTATATTCATAGTATTAGGCCTCCATAATTTTATAAAAAATAAATATAAGGTTACATATCCAAATTTTCGTTATTCGGAAATATTTCTTTTCGAGACAAAATGATTTAAAGCCCGAATTTGTGCCTCTTGAAAGCCTTTTTGATCTTCAAATTTATAGTTCACATTTTCTTCAAAACCTATTTGTTCTTCGTTTTTTCCACTATCTAATTTTTTCAATAAACGCCACAGTGTCTCTAAATCATCGCTTGTAAAGTTATTAAAAATATCGCTCATCAATGTTACTACTTTTTCTCCACACTCTACCATAATCTGCTTGCCCAATTCCGTAATCTTGACGTTAATTGCGCGCTTATCTCGTTTACTGGCACCTGTGATAAGGTACCCTTTCTTCTCAAGGTTTGTTATTAGGGTTTGTGCACTTTGTTTACTGGTTCCTAACTCTCTAGATATATTAATAAGTGTTGTATTATCTTCTGGCAAGTGCGCTACGGCCAACATAGTCATGTATTGTCGTGATGTTAATTTTTCAAAATAACTATCCCCTTGTGCTTGTAACTTATTGGTGACTGAAAAAAAAGTGGCATAATTCTGTTGCATTAGATGAAGCTCTCTAAGAGCTTTAGAGTAGTCCATAAAAAATTCCTTTCCTTGTTTATTGTCAACATACTGACAATAAACAGAATAACAACTTACCTTAAAAATGTCAATATACTGACTAATTCAAAGGATAGTCTCTGATTATTTCCGAGAAACGACATTATGGTAACTAACCTCGTAAAGAATATACAATTAAAATTCAAAAAATAACCATTATACTTCCAGATAATTCTGTCGGCTTATGGTATTATTTATGTAACAAAAGTTATTGAAGAGGTGTTTATAATTAATAGTTTGGAGTATGAAACATAACAACGCTGCTTATACATTCGAGCGCCTCCCTGTAATAGTTAAGAAAATATAAATCTTAAAAAACTATTATGGAGGGTTTTAGAATGAAAAAGGATAAAAAATTTCTAGATCTTATAAAGAATATCAATAACGACTTTATTGGCTGGGATTTTGCTTATATTACTCGCACTGGCCGTATGGATAATGAAATGCTTACCTGGTCGTACGGAAGTCAAGCTATACAATTTATGCAAAATGCTAAGAGTGCATTAGATATGGGAACAGGAGGTGGAGAATTCCTATCCATGTTACAGCCTTTTCCTGATACCATGTATGCTACTGAAGGCTATATTCCTAATATCCCTATAGCAAAGAATCGATTAGAGCCACTTGGAGTGAAAGTTGTTCAGCGTTATGAGGACAATAAATTACCTTTCGAAAATGCTCAATTTGACTTAATTTTGAATCAACATGAATCTTTTTGTGCTGAAGAAGTAAGAAGAGTTCTATCAGAGGGAGGGACTTTTTTTACTCAACAAGTAGGAGGCTTAGATTGTTCTCGAATTAATGAATGTCTAGGTGTTCCTATCAACAAGCATTTTTCTAAGTGGAATTTAAATAGAGCATTAGATGAAATCATCAAAAGTGGTTTTAACATTGTATTTAGCAAAGAAGAATTTCCAGTTCAGAGGTTTTATGATGTTGGAGCACTAATTTATTATTTAAAAGCTATTCCTTGGCAGGTTCCTCATTTTAATACTGAAAAACATATGGATGGTTTATATAAAATACATCAAATTATACAATCTGAAGGATTTTTTGATGTAGAACAACATCGTTTTATCATTCAGGCAGAAACAAAATAAATGCTGTGACTAATATGTCAAAAGGATTCCTATTTAGGGATCCTTTTTTCTACCGATAATACCTGTTATGTTAACTAAGATTATATATGGTATACAGTACAGAGAAACCTCCTGAAAAAGTAACAGGAGGTTTCCGAACCATTACAAGGAGTTATAGATAGTTTTGAATAGTTTTGTAATCTAAGGAAGTTGCTTGTAGTGTATTTTTAAAAGTTGCAAGCATATTATCTTCAGAATGATATTCCTTTAAAGCATCTGTATCTTTTAAAATATTTCCTGTTAGAATGCATAATGCGGTCTCATCCTTATCAATCTTCTGCTGATCCACTAATTTTTTCAATCCGGCAACTGTAGCTGCAGAGGCTGGCTCACATCCAATCCCACTTCTATCTATAATAGCTTTTGCATTAAGAATTTCAGTGTCCGATACGGAAGCTGTAATTCCATTTGTTTCTTTTAGAGCATGTCTTGCCTTCTTCCAGCTTGGTGGATTTCCAATATTCAATGCAGAAGCCCTGGTTGTATGGAGATACATCAGGTATAAGTTCTTTCATTTTCTGATCTATCATTTGGTGAAACGGACTCGCCCCTTCTGCCTGTATAATTGCAATCCTCGGAAGTTTATCTATCAATCCAAGTGTAAATAAAACATGTAGTCCTTTACCTAATGCAGTTGCGTTACTTAAAGCTCCACCAGGTACAACAATCCAATCCGGTAAATTCCAATTTAGGTATTGAGCAATCTCATAGATAATGCTTTTTTGACCCTCTATTCTAAACGGATTAATTGAATTACAAACATATAAACCTAAATCTTCACTATATTTCTCTAAAAATTTAATCCCATCATCATACGTTCCAGGAATACTAAATACATGAGCGCCATATGCGATTGTTTGTAGTACCTTGTTCATCGATATATCCTTATTAGGCACAAAAATGTAAGAATCTGAATTTCCTATGGAAGCATACATAGCTAAGGATGAAGAGGTATTTCCAGTTGAAGTACAAGTGAATTTTTTATACCCGAGGAATTTTCCATGAGAAACAGCTACGGTCATTCCATTGTCTTTAAATGAGCCACTAGGATTTTCACTCTGTGCTTTTAAGTAGATTTTTCTCATACCGATATAATCTTGAATTAGTTGATGCGTATATAACCCTGTATTTCCTTCATATTTTGTCAAAATACATTCTTCAGGTAACTCAGGAAAGATTAATTCTTTATATCTCCATACGCCACTAGCATAAGGAGTCATACGTTCTGAGAGACGCTCATTAAATAAGCGTTTTAATCGGTCTGCATCGTGGTTATGAAAGTCCTGAACAATATCAAACAATCCACCACATTCACAGTGATAACTAAAATGAACATAAGAAATTGATTTACTACATTCAATGCATACTAATTTCATTTTTATAAGGGAAGTCTCTATTCCCTTCTCACCTCTTTATTAAGAAATATTCTTGAGTACTACATTTTATAGTTTTAGAATAAAGGAAGAGGTTTTATAAATCTAATATATATTTATTTAGTATTCATAACTTTTATTTATGATTAGGGGAGCGAAATATGAATCTTCATGCTTTAAGATTATTTTACACGGTAGCCGAAAAAAGAAGTGTAACCCGTGCTGCTGAAGAATTGAATATAAGTCAACCGGCAGTAACAGCTCAGATAAAAAAATTAGAGCAAGAAATTGATTTAACGTTAGTATCTCCTAAAGGGAGAGGGATTTTTTTAACTCCTGCTGGTGAACAACTTGCTAAGCACGCTAAAAGATTATTTTCTCTTGAAGGTGAGATTGAATCTTCTATTAAACAATACAGAGATGGTACAGCTGGAAAGCTACGTATTGTAGCAACATACCTCCCTGCGAACTTTTTACTGCCTAAATGGATTGGACTATACAAACAGCAATACCCCGACGTAGAGGTAGAATTAACAACTACTAATTCTAGTAAAGCAATTGACCATTTGACTAATTACCAAGCTGAAATCGCTTTGATAGGCGGTAGAAGGGAATTTCATTCATTAATCACTAGTGATGAACTATTTGAAGATCAAATGTTGTTTATCGTACATAAAAACCATAAATTAGCCGGAAAGAAAGTTGTATTATCTGAAATTGTAAGAGAATCTTTTGTATTTCGTGAGGAAGGCAGTTCTTCAAGAGAAAAATTATTTTCTCTCTGTAAGATCCATAACGTCAATAAGCCAATTATCGGATTACAAATTAATGGATTGAATGAAACAATCAGAACGGTGATTGCAGGATATGGAGTTACTTTTGTTTCCTCACTTGAAGTCAATGAGTATTTAGCTCAAGAGCAAGTAGCAATTGTCCATGTAGAAGAAGTTAATTTAAAAAATCCTATTTCGTTATGTACAAGAGAAAAAGATGAACTTTCTAACATTGCATTCAACTTTATTGATTCTATAAAAAATGACATCAATTAGAAGATTGAATGTTTAAGTGCCGATAATTCACATTAGATTAACTACAGGTGTATATCGTATACACCTGTAGTTAATCTAATATTCTAAGATACTGTATTTTATCCTTCCTAAAGCTTTACTATGTTATACTTATAATCTCATTTACATTTATGGTTAATAAATGATAATAGATCACATAATGGTAATCTTGGTTTACTGGTAGGAGTGTTATATGAAGTATGTAGAAGTTGTCACAGAAAGTAGAGTAAGAACTATCTCTTTAGTACTACTGCTTATCTTTATGAGCTTAGGATGGTATTTAAATAGTTCTTTTTGGTATAATGCAGTAATCTTTGTTGTTTCAATTGCATTTATCTTACATAGCCTAATTTATTATTTAACAAGAGGAAACAAAACAATAGGGATTACGGTAATAGTAGCAAGTATAGGTTTTGGTTTATTTAATCTATTGAGAGTTTTACTCTAGTATCATATTTTTATATTGCAAGAAATGAGGCCTTTTTGATGTTTAAAAAAATTCTAAAGTGTTACGATTACAAATTTATTGTAGCTTTAGTCATTCTAAGCCTGATTGGTTTAGTTATGGTTTACAGTGCTAGTATGGTAACGGCTGTTACCCGATATGGAGTAGAAGGTGATTATTTTTATCAAAAACAAAAACTTGCTCTGATAGCAGGGTTTTTCTTTTTTTGTATTACTGCTTTTATTCCTTATAAAATTTATCAAGAAAAAAAAGTATTAAAAATCTTATTAGGAACAGTGATTACACTTTTAGCTCTGGTACTTGTATTTGGACATACGGCAGGAAATGCACAAAGTTGGCTTGTACTCGGTCCAATTAGAATACAACCATTGGAATTAACCAAACTTACGATTATTGTATATTTAGCAGCTGTCTTTGCAAATAAGCAAGAGTATATCAATGATTTAAAGCGTTCTATTATTCCACCTATTGTCATCGTATTTTTTATTTGTTTCTTAATTGCGATGCAGCCTGACTATGGTGGGATTCTTCTTATTTTAGGAATCGTTGCAGCTATTGTTCTATGTTCTGGTATTTCTAAAAAATCCATGTTTAAGATTGCTCTATTAGGCGTGGTGGGAGTATTGGTTATGTTGCTCGTTTTATTAGTAACGGGGCACATTGCTACGGTATTTTCTCCTGTCCGTTTAGCTCGTTTTACAGGGTTTTTACATCCTTTTGAAAATCAACAGGGTGACGGATATCAACTTGTTAATTCTTACTTGGCTATAGGAACTGGCGGACTACAAGGTCAAGGCCTGGGGCAAGGTGTTCAAAAAGCTGGCTATCTTCCTGAATCTCATACAGATTTTATTATGGCTGTTATTGCCGAAGAGTTAGGTTTTTGGGGAGTACTTATTGTCTTAGGACTGTTACTTTTTATTATTGTAAAAGGTCTAATCATAGCCAAAAAATGTAAAGAACCTTTTGGAGCACTGTTAGCTATAGGTATTTCAGTTATGGTTGGTGTTCAAGTGTTTGTTAATCTTGGAGCAGTGACCGGTATCTTGCCTATTACAGGTGTAACCTTACCTTTTGTGAGTTATGGTGGATCCTCCCTTACATTATTAATGTTAGCTATGGGAGTACTAACAAACATTTCTATGTTAAATAAGTTCCAAGAGAAATATAAAAATGAGTCAGTTAAACAAAATAAGTTAAAGAGCGTTTAAGTTCAGTAATAATGGCATCTTACCTAATAAGATGCCATTATTTATTTCCGATAAAATGTTTTATGTTAACTACAAGGCGAAAAAGCCATCTTTAGGAAAGATAGCTTTTTCTACTGATAAATATTAGGTTGTAAGTGGAGTCCTGAAAGACTTCTCAAGTAGTTTACTCAAAGGTTACACCAGTTATGCAATCTTTACATAGCAATTTCGCACTATCCTATTGCATAAGTGAAAGTTTTAAAAAATGTATCTATATTTTCATTTTACGAAACAGATACGGAAAAGTATGAAGATCTTTATTAAAAACTCTCAAATAAGAGAGTTTTTTTATTTTTTGTATAAAAAACACAACTTTTTTTGAAAAACTCTCGTCTAAGTAAAGAATATTGGATAAAAGGATGGTCAGGATATTGGAAAATACAAAAAAAGAAGAAATCGAGCGTTGGTATGACGACCATAGCGACGCCATATTAAAATTTATTTTAATGCTGGTGAAAGATTATCAGCAAGCTGAAGATTTAACGCATGAAACCTTCGTGAAAGCTTACCTTTCTTACGATTCCTTTCAGCAAAACTCCAGTGAAAAGACGTGGTTGTTCCGCATTGCGCATAATGTCACCATTGATTATTTTAGAAAACAGAAACCATTAAGTCTTCTAAAAGATTTTATTCTGTCGAAAACAAACCCTGATCGTTTACCTCAAGAGATGATTGAGCTTAAAGAAACATCTCTAGAGCTGTATCAAGCGTTAGAAAAGCTGAAAGACGGACACAGAAAGGTTATTTTACTGCGAAAAGTTCAAGGTTTTTCTGTTAGGGATACGGCTACCATTTTAGGGTGGTCTGAAAGCAAAGTAAGGTCTACACAGTTCAGGGCAATTCCTGCTTTAAGAAAGCAGTTAGTAAAGGACGGGTATATATATGAAGAAACGGTTTAATTCTTTTAAGGATGATAGTTCACTAGAAAAATTGAATGAGGAGTTGGTCTGGAAATCAAACCGAAAACAAAAACAGAAGCAGCGACTTTTAGAAGCCATCGACCAATTAGAACAATCAGAATCAGTAAAACCTGAAAAAGATATATTTTTTAAGAAACAAAATCGTCCTCTAAGAAATGTTGTGTACTGTGGTATTGCACTTGTTATTTTGAGTGGTGCATTCATTAGTTCAGCATTTGTTTCTCCAGCAATGGCTCAAGTGGCTGCTAAAATACCTTATTTGGGTCAGATTTTTAAAAGAGAGTCTGTAGGTACTGAAATTATTAATACGTTAAGAGAAAAGGGTTATAAAATTGACCTTCTAGGACAGACCTATTATGGAGGCAGGAAACAGATTGAGGTGCATGTGGGTGGCTCAGAGAAATATTTCAAAGACGTTAAAGAAGATATATATAAGATTACAAAGGATATCTTAACAGCACGCAAATACGATACGTATAAAGTTAAAGTTACAAGGTATGATGTTTCTCAAGACAAGTATAAACCTGATCCTCGCCAAGAAAAATACGACAAAATAAACCAAGAGATTGGTGTTGAATTAAAAAACCACAATTACCACGTGTTAGATGCTGGTATAGCAGGATTTGACTCGGACGCCAGAGTAGCTCTAGAAGTACTTGATACTGAGAAGCATATTGAAGATATTAAACAAGTGATTAGCGATGTTCTTGTTAAAAATAACGAAGGAAAAACACCTATAAAGGTATATAAAATTAACTTAAAAAAGCAAGAACAAAACGGGCGATGGGGAAACATTATTAGTGACGTTGGAGAAGATTTATTAGGGAAAGAAAAATATCATGTGAAGATGGTTGGTTATTCCGTTCATCCTAAGCCACAAGTAGTGATCTATACTTCATTAAGCAATTCTGAAGAGAATAAACAGTTTGCCAATGAACTCGAAGGAATTATTGATGAATTCCTTCAAACAGATGACATGAAGGCTAAAATAAAAGGTGATCCGTATAAAATCATTATTTACGCTAAAGGAAAGAAAAAACTCAATTAAATAGACGGGTTCCTCCCCTGAGGATTAGGCTCACTATTTCTCAGGGTACTTCTTTTTTAGTTTATATCAAACGGAATACGGGCTATAACCTTACTATGTATGAGTAAATTTTTCTCAGAAATAGAAAACTATTTTGTTTTTGAAGCGTCTAATTAACAGTATCAACAAATCTATATAGAAATGGTGTTTTACAGATGGAACGTAAGAAATCAGAAAGCTTTAATTATGGGCTTGCTTTCACCCTTTTGTTATTTTTTATTATTAGTTGTGTCGCTATTTTTAATGCCCAGCAAACAGGCCAGTACACAACAAACTTCGTCGTTAAACAAGTGGAATGGTACATTGTAGGCGGAGTCATTATCTTCATGATGATGAGACCTGATGAAGACCAACTGAATCGGATCACGTGGTTTTTCTACGGTTTTACTATTTTTGTTCTTATTTTGCTAATTATTTCGCCCACAAGTATTGCTCCTCTCAAAAACAATGCGAAAAGTTGGTTTGTGCTCCCTGGAATTGGTTCAATACAACCATCCGAGTTCATGAAAATCTCCTTAATATTAGCGTTTAGTAAAGTAATTCAACAACACAACGAAAAATTTAGAGTTAGAGATGTCAGCAGTGATTTGCTGCTCATTGGAAAACTGGGTGCAACTCTTTCTATCCCGATACTTTTAATTATGCAACAACCCGATTTAGGAACAGCACTCGTAATGATTTTCTTGTTTTTTATGATGTTATTTATTTCAGGTGTCACGTGGAAGCTCATTCTTCCTATCTTTGCGTCTATGGGAGTAGTCGCTTCTATCATTTTATACATGGTACTGAATCATGCGGCAATCTTAGAAAAATACCTTCATTTACACCCCTACCAGTTCGATCGTATTTATGCGTGGTTTGACCCAGAATCATATGCTGGAAGTCTTTCCTACAACTACTTGCAGGTTGTAAAGGCAATTGGTTCGGGTTCTATATCAGGGCGAGATACCTCACATTATGCTGTGTATGTTCCGGAAAAGCATTCAGATTTCATTTTTAGTGCAATTGGAGAGAACTATGGATTCGTGGGAACAAGTTTGGTTCTCCTTTTGTTTATGGTATTAATTTATCAAATTATAACGGTAGCCTTTCATACAAAAGATAAATATTCTACGTACATTTGTACAGGAATTATATCGGTTATTTTCTTCCATGTTCTTGAGAACGTAGGAATGTGTATAGGTCTTCTACCTATTACAGGCATCCCTTTACCTTTTATAAGCTATGGGGGAAGTTCTCTTATGAGTAGCATGTGTTTAATGGGACTCGTTTTAAATATTAGTTTTAGATCAAATGTATATATTTTCGATCAAAGTGAGAGGTAACTAGAAATGAATCAAGAAGTGAAAAGTAATGAACCAAATATGACGTCTCAAACACGTCTGCATATATTAAAATATATTTTATTTGTCTCTTTTGGGCTCCTGTACATTGGCTTTGTTATGTGGTGTTTGTAGCCTATTAGCCTAATTGAACTATTTTAAGGAAAATAAATTAAAAAAGTAAGTTCGATTTATAATCTCATAATTAATTAAACAAAAAAGAAACCTTTGCTTATATTAGCAAAGGTTTTTCAAATTTATTGGAATAGGGGGAATACGTTATTAGTCTGGCCAGATTTGTAGATTCATATACATATAACTTTGAAAATTTTGGTTTTTGCACTATTCAAATCTACATTTAATATAAGGAATACTGTAAGTACTAAAAAAGCTTTAAAATTCTTTTCTATAAAGCTCCTCTAAATATATATTTACTTATCAAATCTACGTTTATTATATGTGATAACCGTAATAGCAAGTGATACAATTACCCAAACAAGTAGGATTAATAAGCTTTTACCTGTATCACCAGAATTATTGCTTTGACTTATATTCATAGCAATTTGATTAAATTGTTCACTAGGTAGGAAATCAACAATCTTTGCAAAGATTTTGTTATCAATAGTTTCCTTTAAAACAGACCCCATGCCTAATAAAGTTAGAATCGGCATGCCTATAATGGTGGTTTCCATAACCGTTCTAGAAAGAAGACCTAACAATGTTCCAATGGCGATGTAAATAATTAAACACAGTAGAATACTTAGAGAAAATAGAGGTAAAGAAGGTACTTTAAAGCCAGTTAGAAATATAGATGCAACAATGACAACTAAGGTTACAATTGCTGATAAAGCACTTTTTCCTATTAAGATTTCAAGGGTAGTGGCTGGCGATAGAAGAAGGCCCCTTAAAGTACTTTTCTCTTTTTCTTCAGCCACCATAGCAGCCTGAACAAAACAGCCACAAATAACTAAAGCTAAATTAATTGGAAATACAAAAGAATAGGTACTTTTAACGTCCATGTTTCCCAACCAGACCGCAAATAGCAAAGGAAAAGCTAAGGTAAACAGGATATAGGAATTCTTTAATAAATCGTACCAATCTTTTAACAATATTGCGCTTACTCTCCTTAATGAAAAAGTCATTATAATTCACTCCCTGTTAATTGAACAAATATATCGCCTAAAGTGGGTTCATTTGAATGTATAGAAAGCAATTGGCCATTCTTCATATAATCACTGATTTGCTTTGCACCCTGTTCATCATTTTTAACTGTAATCGAATTACCATCTCCAACAATAAGTGAAATAGATTTTCGGCTAAACTTTAAACGTAAGTTCTTTGGAGTATCTAATAATTTAATTTCACCTTGATGCAGAAATGCGACTCTATCACATAGCTCTTCAGCTTCGATCATATCGTGGGTAGTTAAAAAAATGGTGGTTCCTTGTTCGTTTAATTTCCTTAGCCCTTTGTAAATATGTTTTGTGTTTACCGGATCAAGTGCAGAAGTAGGTTCATCTAAAAATAAGATTTTAGGTTTGTGCAGGAAAGCCCTCGCTAGGACAACACGTTGTCTCATACCCTTAGACAACTTTTGAACAATTGTTTTTTTATCACTAAGAAGATTTACATCTTCTAATACCTCATCAATACGAGACGCGCTTACTTCATATAATTTACAATATAAAAGAAGGTTTTGGTAAACAGAAAGCCTTTCATAAAGCGTACTATTATCAGTCAGTATGCCTATCTTCTTTAAGTAGTGTTTTGTTGTTTTCTTTTGTAAGGACTCGTCAAAAATAGTGACTTCACCTTTTGTATGTATAAGTTGGGAGGTTAATATCTTTATAGTAGTGGTTTTTCCTGAACCACTGGGCCCTAAAAAACCAAATGTTTCACCTTTTTTTACTTCGAATGTGACATCTTTCAATACGACCTTATCGCCAAATGCTTTTGTTAAATTCTTAACTTCTATTACATTGTTCATATCTACATCCCCTTCTTGCGAATTTTAATTAGTTATACTTTCTAACTTAAGTTTACGTGGGACATAAAGCCAATCGCATTAAATTCAGCATGAAAGGAGTAAATATACAGATAAAATCACTCATTTGACCGTTGTTTGAAGCAAATTTTACCTCATTAAGAACTAGAAATACATAAAAAATTCAATTTTAACACCTTAAAGGCCAATAATTTCTTTTAATTCACCTAACTTACCTTTGGATAAAGGTATTGAAGTTTTCTTAGCATCATCAAGAATTAAGCTATAACTATTTCTTGTCCATGTAATAACTTCCCTTACTCTTTGTAAATTAACAATATACGAACGATGAGATCTAAAAAAACCAAATGGCTGAAGCCTATTAAACAATTCGTTTAGAGTGTATGAACAAGGAAATACCTCTCCATTAACATGTAGGTTGGAGATGCCCTCATTACTTTCTATAAATGAAATCTCAGTAGGGTCAAATAAAATAAGTTTATCATTTACTTTTGCAGGGATTTTTTCAAAATGAATTTGCGTACTTACTGGGGAAATTTCTTGTGCTTTCATCTCTTCTTGAAGAGAATCTGCTACTTCAATTCTTTTTAAGCCTTCTTTATCTAGAGAGTAAACAACATCTGTTAATAAAATAGCATTTTCAAAGTAATTTGTTGTAATTAACACACTCTTATTTTGTTTTACCCAGTCTGTAATAACTTGTTGAATGATTAATTGGCTTTCTATATCAAGATTATGGTTCAATTCTTCAAATATAATAAGATCAGGTTGGGGTAAAATAACCCTGGCTACTTGCAAACGTTTTTTCTCAGAAAAGTTTAGATTTTTAATCTTGGTTCTCCTTTTTTCAAACAACTCTATCATATGTAATAAAGCATCAACATCTGCTTGAACCTCATAGATTAGTTTGAAAAACTTTAAGTATTGATAAACGCTGAGCCGTTCATAAAACCTTTCCTCCAAAAAAGCTATTCCTATATTTTTAGAAAACTTTTTGTAATTATTATATAAAGGCTCACCTCGAAATAAAATCTCACCGTTTGGTAATGGATTTTCTCCAATAAACATTTTTATAAGGAATTGGCCCACTTCGTTATTGCATTTCAAGGCAACTATATCTCCTTTATCAATTTCCAGGTCAAAGTTAGAAAATAATACGTTATTGCCCTTGCTTTTTTTAAAATCTTTTATACTTAATAAACTCATAGGAAAGGCCCCTCACTCAATAAATTAGTCCATGATGTTGTTCATTTAAATAATAACATTTATAGGAAAAAGAGGTAGTTCTTAATTAAAGATCATTATTTAATTTCTTATAATAATTTTTCATACTTTCTTTAGGATAATTGATAAATTATAATATCCTGTCTTTTCTGTTTTAAATTGTAAGCGTTATCATATATACTAGAGTTAAGTTGGATAGCACGCGTGGCCAGTACAGAATGAAAAGAGCTTATCATATAAACATCAGTTGTTAATTTATATGTATAAGAGGTTGCTAGTTAGGCAATAATTAAGAATAAGAGCATGGACAAGGGGGTAAAACGATTGAGCGAACATAAACAGGGTTTCTCTACATTTATTAAAGAAGAGCGATTTGACCTACATTCGTACCTTACCTATCTATTTATTAATGAGTGCCAGGAAGATGCAGTAGATCAGTTAAAACAGGAACATGTAAATCAATAAATTTTGAACGTTGAAAGGATTACTAATGATGAATGAAAAAAAGTGTAGGTGACTTAATCTTTCTTAATAGAAGGAACAAGTCGCCTATTTGTATTTCGTCTAAACATTCCTGGTGCTTAAAAACGAATCTCTCTACTTCGTATAACTCCCTATTATATCTTCTTACCTTTAGATGAATTATTAAAAAGACAATAGTTAAATATAAATTATGAAATAATTTGTATTTAGTAAGCCTGTGTTAAAGTAATTATCAATCTAGTTAAATATTAAATTTATGTTATTTAAAAGAGTAAATATATAAACTAAATTATAAAAATAAAAGTTTTACTATTTACTCTAAACGACGACAAATACGCAGTTTTTCTACAAGATGTGTAATAACTAACACTAATTTCAATAAAATACGTTAGATATTACTTTTATTAATAATATTAATTTTAAATATATTTTTTTATATGGTAACGTTAATTTATAATCTAAAAGAAATAAGGTTTCATAATTTATCTACGTTGATAAAAATAGAACGACATATTTTTATATTTGAAGAAAAAGAATTTTTAACTATAAGGTAATTAATGCCTCCTTTGAATCCAAGTTAGATACTGTATTGCTGGTTTTATTTTGGTATCAGTTACAATTAGGATTGTTAAAGATTAAAAAATAAAACACTCAATACATCAAATTATTATCTTCTATCGGACAGATAAATTAATGCATTGAGTGTTTATTTTAACTTTAATCCATACTTAGCCTCTAACTTAGAAGCAACATTTTTATACTATCTACATACTTTATTTAAATGTTTTCAGGTGTTCAGATACTTTTTCAAAATCTTTTTATACCGGTTTTGTTTTATATGCATATCCAGTTTAAACATTTAAGATCTTATATAAATATATACTTAAATGTTTATTTCTTATACCATAAGCAACTCCAACCATAGGTTGAGTTTACATGGTCTTTTTTGGATGTGATTAACTCCATCTTTTCACAAATGAAATGATGGTTAAAAGTCTCCCAAATTTCACTGCTAGATACCCCAAAGTTATGCTTAATAAATTCATTAACTTCAATAGATTGAGGGGCTCCCGATGTTTGACTAGAAAAACATCGCATCGTAAATAAACCTCCTGGTTTTAAAACTCGATTTATCTCGTTAGCAAAAGCCTCTCTTTGTTCAGGTCGCATACAGTGAAAGCAACCACGATCTGTAATTACATCTATACTGTTATCTTTTAATGGCATATTCAAAACATCTGCAACTTTCCAATCAACGTCAACTCCATAAAAATTCGCTAATTGTTTAGCCTTTTCTATGGCATCCTTGGATATTTCTAGTCCAATAACATTACATCCTCTTAAAGCCATAAATACTGATTCAGTTCCAACTCCACAGCCAATATCTAATACTTGAGAACCTTTAGGAATTACTTCTTCTTCAACCATCTTAACTAATTCTGGAGAAGCGGTACCAACTGTCCATTCGTATTCTGACGGCTTAAATTTTGAATATTTCTCTTGATAATAAGTACTAATTTGCTCAGAGTTAATTTTTTGAGTATTCATAATCATATTCTTCCTTTTCTAATAATTTTTATTTGGATTCATTTTACTTAATATAATGTAGGGAATAATACTTTCTTACAAGTTGAAGGAGATTATATGACTTACCTACTCATTTAACTTTTTCTTTTTTGCCTCCATAAAAAACATTTTATTAAAGCCCATTTTTACTTCTTTCATAAAATCTTTTTCTATATCTTCTCTTGGTATCATCTCAATTTCTTTAAAACCGTAACATTTTAGCTGTGCTTTTAATTCAGTAGGCGAAAATAGCCCTCTCCACGGTTCTCCTATTTCTTCAAGAAATTTTAAATTTTTTTCTACATATATGTTGGCTGGTTTTCCATCTTTTAAATATGAATCTTTATTTAAAAAATCACATACAAAGGTAATACTTTCTAAATTTCTAGAAAAATACTCGAGAACTTCATAAACATGTTGAGGAGTAAAATAATAAGTAGCTCCTTCCCAGATAATAAGGGTATTAAGTTTAGTATCAAGGCCTTCCTTTTCTAATAAACTTATTAAATTAGTAAGTTCATCTGTTAAATCGAAAGGAATAAAGTCGTAAAATGATGTGTCTATTTCTGCCTTTTCTATAACCTCTTTACAAAATTCTTGTGAATAAGGATGGTCTATGCTAAATACCTTCTTTTCTTCCCATCCAGCGATATCTAATACACTCAAATCTAAGCCTGCACTCAAGATAATTAATTGCTCAAAATTATCTTTTTGCTTCTTTAAGAGGTCTCTGAAATATAAGCTTCTTAGAACAACGCTTCTAGAGAACATATTGTTAGAACCATTATCTAATATCTCTCTTCCTTTTATAGCGTTAGGTAGATTTAATAAAAGGCGGGAAGAATAATTGTCTCTTAATTCTTCGGAATATTGAGAACGTATAGCGCATACTGCTTCCATAGTTATACTTTGTGTTTTTAGTGTCATGTATGTTTTTCTCCTTATTTTTGCACTTATTTAAGATTTATTATTTATTTTTTACCATTCTAGCTCTAGAGTGCCACTCATTTTCGTTTAAAAGATATATTCCAAATATAGCTTTTTGATCACAAAACCTACACTTTGCAAAGAAATTAATTCGGTTTACATGAGGGGTTTTAAAATGGCTAATACCATCCTTTACATGTTTTGAACAAATACATAACATTACAATACTTCTCCTAGTAATAATTAATCTTATAGTGATACCTTATTAATTTTTAGTAAGCATACTTACATTGATCATTTGAGAAATATATTTAGCTTCTCTGCTATTAAATTTGGGTATTCAACATGGACATAATGACTACCAACTGCTAGTTCGACAAGTTGGGAATTTTGTATTTTTTTTGCTAAGTTTCTAGAATGTCTAGGTGATATAATAATGTCATTTTTGCTCGTTATTATTATCACCTTATTTTTGATTAAGTGAGATAGGTTTCTTAGATTATAATTACTGGTATTCATAAAATCAGTATGTTTTTCATTCATCCTAATTTTATATAGTTCGTCTAAAATTAAATGAACTTTTTCTGGCGGTATATTAGGAGATAAGCCGTTCCTTTGTATTTTCATATCCCAAGAATTCTTCCTTGCTTGCATCAAGAAATCAGGATGCAAGTTAATGTAGTCGGAACTACATATTAAAGCTATTTTATTTACAAGACGTGGATAATTAATTGTGAAATTTAAAGCTATAAGTCCTCCTAAAGAATGTCCTATTAGATTAAATTTATTAATTTTCAACTTTCTGCTTAAATAGAGAATAAATTCATTAACACAGCTTATATCCTCTAATACCAAACCTTCCGATATTCCATGTCCTGGTAAATCTACTGTTATAATAGGAATATCGCTTCTCAGTTTTTTTATTAAAGGATACCAGTGAACACTACTGCCTCCAGCACCGTGAATTAATAAGGAAACATTTTCTGTAGAAAGATTATTAAAGTTAATAGTTTCGTAATAAATATTAACACCACTAAATTTTATATATGGCATTTAAGTTCTCCTTTATTAAAAACTATTAGATTGATTTTGTGCTAAGTTGTTCTAATTTACTTTTTATAGATTTCATTTGTACTTTCGTATTCTCATTAAGGAATGTTTCCATTTCTTCCTCACTTAAAGGGCATTTTGAATCCACTTGGAACTTCTGAACCCAAGTCATTTCTACCTCGTTATCTGAAATAATATTATATGTCCAATGGATATGCATGAACTTAAAAGGAAACTTAGGATCCAACCGTTCTGCAGTTGCTTCTTTATTTTCTTTATCAATAATACGTCGTGAAATCCATGTTCTGGAGGGCTTATTTTTTTCAGGAAATGTAGAAAGCTGAAATAGTATCTCATTCTTTTCTCTTTTTAATACTTTTGATTCTTGATACTCAGTAAATAAGTTGGTCCAGTTGTTAATATCATTTGTCTTATCAAATACTGTATCAAAATCTTGTTTAATATGAATTGAGTTCTTAGTATACCCCATACTTACATTCCTCTCTTAATCAAAAATTCCAACCGCCCTAATCCAACTAGCATCTGCCCCACTTAATCGTAATGGAAAACAGGAGACTATAAAATCACTCTCAGGCAATTGTTCTAGATTAGTCAATCTTTCTATTTGAATATATTCTTTTTCTCTCCCATAGAAGTGACAAGGCCATAAAGCATTTGTATTATGTGTTTTCCAAAACTCCTGTAACATAATTCCAAAGGGCTTATCAAATCCATAAGTATCAATACCTATAACTTTAATACCTTTACTAATTAACCATTCAACTGCATCTCTTCCCATTCCGGGAGCGTGTGTAAAGTATTCTCTAGTTCCCCAAAGTTTATCTACTCCAGTCCATATAAGAACTATGTCATACGGGTTTAATTGATAATTTATTTGTTGGAGATAACATTCTATATCATTTTTAGTAATAGTTTCTCCCGGTTTTTTATTAGTCATATCTATTTTGACTGCTGGACGATAAAACCAATCTAATGGTAATTGATCCACTGATTTTGCTATTTCTCCTTCACAAGTAGAACCATAGTGAATAGGTGCATCAAGATGTGTTCCCATGTGAGTTGGCATCGTAACCGTATCTAAAGCTAGAAATTCTTGATTTGGAAAATCAGTATGTTTTATCTTTCCATGCCCTAATAGGTGTTTAATAAGTTGGAAAATTCTAATTTTTAATGGTGAATTTTTATTCCAAGCGACTTTTCTACAAAACTGTTTTGCACCTTTTTTATGAGATAGTCTTTTTAATTCTACTTTCATTGGTTCGGATAAGGAATTTTCTATTTTTACACTTAAATCAATTATTTTGACCAATTTATTCCCCTTCTTTTTGAGAAATAATTTCTAGTGCTTTTTCGAAGGCCAATGTAACGTTAGATATACCTACTGCTGGTAAAGCTAATAAAATTGCCCCTAATACTTCTTCTTTAGTAGCTCCTGCTTCAAGTGCACGAATAACATGGGTATTGATTCCTCGTATCCCCCTATTGGTAGTAAATATTCCTATTAATATAAGTTCTTTTGTTTTTAAATCAATTTTTGAATACTCTGTAACAGAATTAGTTAAATTAAAAAAGCTTCTTGAAACTTCTGGAGCTTCAGCCATGATGTTTTTCATTAATACCTCTCCTTTATAAATTTCTGTGCCCTTCACGTGCCGTAGGTGCTAAAGGGGCTGTTGCAAACACTACTTCAATATCCTCTTCTCCTATATTTTCAATTGAATGGATGGTACCTTGAGGAATAATTAAGGCATCTCCAGCTTTAAAATTTAGTTGATCTAAATTTCTTAAAATAAGTTTACCGGTACCTTTTTGTACGTAAAAACACTCCTCCCCATAATCATGGAGGTGTTCTTTAACAATTTCTCCAGGTGGAATTGTAGCCACACCCATAATTAATTGAGTAGATTTCACTGTTCTAGGCGACAATAAGACTCTCACTTCCCCACCTTTGTCTGTTAGTGGAGTTATGTCACTTTCATGTACTTTATAATTCATGAGCTTTTTAAATCTCCTCTCAGTATTCATTCAATAATTTCCTGTTCACTTTTCCATTTTGATTTCTAGGAATTTTATTAACTTTTTGTAAATGCTTCGGCACTTTATCTGAAGATAACTTTGAACGAATTAATACTTTAATTTCTCTCTCTAACTTTTTTGTATCTATAATATTTTTATAAGTACAGTAATAACACTTTATAGTTATTGTGCCAGTTCGCTTGTCCCTTTCAGGACACACTACAACATCAGAAATATCCGTATGCGACAATATACAATTTTCTATTTCTGAAGGCATAATCCATTTACCGTTTATTTTAAAAGTATTGTCACTTCTTCCGATATAATGGTAGAAACCATCCGAATCAATTGAATATTTGTCACCAGTTCTATAACCTTTTCCTTCTTCATATTCGATTGAATAGTTAGAGTACTCTTTCATCATACTATCACCTTGAATGTACAACTCTCCGACTTCCTCTTGTTTTACCTCTTCCCCATTGTCATCATATAAAGTGGCTACATATCCATAGATAGGCCTTCCTGAACTTCCCGGTTTACAAGCTCCCTTCTTATTACATATGTATATATGCAACATTTCTGTAGATCCTATACCTTCATAAATTTCTGCATTAAAAATACGAAACCAATCATCCCAAATAACTTTTGGAAGTTGCTCTCCCGCAGACAAAAATAGTCTAATATTTGAAGGGCAAAATTTTTGAATATGGTTTACAGATAAAATATGAGAATATATGGATGGGATTCCGAAAAACACAGTAGGTTTATACTTATTCACTTCAGATATAATATCGAATACGTTACTAGAAGATGATATTATACTTGTGGCCCCTACGAATAATGGCATATATAAACTATTTCCTAGACCATAAGCGAACGGCATTTGTACAGCTGAATAGATAATATCTCTTCTATTTAATTCAATAGTTTTTTCGGCATATGAAGTGGCAGAAATAATCATACTTTCATGCTTATGTATTACACCTTTTGGCTCACTCGTACTTCCTGATGTATACAAACAGAATGCTATATCTTTTTCATTACAAGGTTCAGGGGAAATAGAACCTCTTATTTTGGATAGCTTATTAGTTAAACTTTCCTTATCATCCACTATAAAAACCTTTATAGTGGATGATGGTATTTTGTTGACATATTCTTTGCTGGTTATAATTAAATCTGCCTGGGAATCATTAAGGATGTTGTTAATGTCTTTTTCTGTACACAAGATATTTATAGGAATTGGAACTGAACCTATCCAGATAGATCCCCAAAACGTATAAATAAAATCCATAGAATCAGGAATAAATATACAAACTTTATTTTTTTTTCTGATTCCTAAATCTTTTAAAAGTGCAGCCATTTTGTTTACATTTTCGTAAACTTGTTTGAATGTTACATAATCTTCTTCGTATATATAGGCTATTTTATTAGGCAAGTTTTTCAAATGTTTTTCTAGGAAATGTACTGCTACGTTATTCGATTTTTTAGTTATAATATTATTCATAGACATTTCAAAAGATCAAACCTTTATATAATTTATCTTGAAGCAATTGCTGTAGTCAAAACGTGTCGGTCGATTATTTCCCAATTAATTACTATTTTTGTTATTCGATTTAATTTCAATATTCTTTCCGCATTATTGTACAAATTCACTCTTACTTTATCCTTGAAAATTATAGCTTCAATATCAATCCAATTTATATCTGAGAGACCTGTACCAAGGGATTTCCCCACAGACTCCTTTGTAGAAAAACATATAGTATAATATAGTCCAGGATTCAAAGCTGTTCTACACTGCTTCAATTCATCTTTAGTAAAAATCATTTCTAGTTCACTATCCTCGTATCTTTTAATTAAATTCTCGATACGAGCTATAGGTTCTAAGTCTATTCCCGTCCCTATAATCAATTTCTTTTAAGCTTTAAACCAGATTGTTGACCATCCTAGAGGTAACTGCCTTTGTTCAGTCGAAAAAGAGAGTACTCTTTCCATATGCTCTAGATTGAAGCTTTCTGCAAAAGTATCAATCAACTCCGAAGAACTAATGCGACGTGGTTGGGGGCCACCTGGAATCTTATCTGAGAAACAACGCAGTACTAACATCCCACCCGGTTTTAGGACTCTTAAAATTTCTTTAACATAAAGAGGTCTTTCTTCATTAGTTAGATGATGAAAGCAACCTTGATCACAAAAAACATCAAATTCGTTATTATCAAATGGTAGAGAAAGAGCATCAGCAACACGGAAATCAACATTTACCCCATAAACATCAGCTAATTGTTTAGCAGTTTTTATAGCTGATTCTGAAATATCCACTGCTGATACTTCCATATCTCTAACAGCTAAAAAAACTGCCTCGGTACCAATACCACATCCAACTTCAATTACTTTAGATCCTTTTTTTATATTTTGGTTCCACACTAATTCAATTAACTCTGGTGATGCTGTACCCGCCGTCCATTCATGTTTAGATGGAGTTTTTTCTGAGTAAGCCTGAGTAAAGTAATTTCTCACGACCGATTTTTGTTCTAATTTCATTTTATTTTCCTCCTATTATGCTTTCACTTTTTCTGTTAATTGATTATTTACCATCTCTATGACAGCTTTTATAGAGAAATCTTGATTCGATTCTAATTTGATAACTGCATTAAAATGGCGTTTCATTTCTAACGCAATCTGAACGGTTTCAGTAGAATCTAAGGCTAGATCGCTTTTTAATAATGCTTCTTCTTTAATTTCTTCTTCAGGTATCCCTAGTTCTAATAAAATTTCTTTAATTGCTTCAAAAATCATTTCCCATCTCCTCCTTTAGATTACCTTTTTAATTACCATCGATATATTTACTCCATCTCGAGCAATAGAATTGACTAGAAAATTTTGTGTTTCTTTATTTTCCACCCCAATAATTGGATCAATGTTGTTATTTAAAATCCCACTAAGTCTAAAAAAAGGTGGCATCTGCTTATTTTGTATACTTAATAATCCACAAGCAATCTCTGTAGAAAAACTAGCACCATATAAATGGCCATAATTACTTTTAGGGATACTTAATGGTAAGTGTGAGTTATCCTTTTTAAACAATTCATTCAAAGCTTCTAACTCTAAAGTATCAGTAACATTTAATCCTGAACCCTCTGGAAAGATTAAGTCTATCTCAGAAGCAGCCAACTCACTTTTCTCTAAAGTGGACTTAAGGTTTTTGAGATAAGTATGGCTATTGTTATGGTTATCGTTATTTTTAGAAGCTGTAGATCCCAAAATTTCACCATAAATTTGTGCACCACGTTTAATTGCATGTTCCATTTCTTCTAATATTAAGACCGTACTTCCTTCTCCTAGAACTAATCCTGTATTCTTATGACTAAAGGGCTTGTACGCGTTTTTTGGATCTTCTATAGAAGAAAGATCTCCTGTACCGTAATAACAATTAATCCCAAAGGCCGTAATTGGTGCTTCTGTTCCACCAGCTAATACTATGTCATTATGCCCCATCTCTATTGAACGGGTAGCAAAATACATAGCGCTTGCTCCACTCGCTCTATCGCTTATAAAACTCTTACTATATCCTTTAATTCCATTAGATATAGTAACGTACCCTTGAGGGGCAGTTGGAAACCAAGCAGTTGCTTGCCATGGATTTACCATTAACGGACCCTGAGAATAGTACTCATAGAAACCTCTTTCACAAATATCCCAACCTCCGGAGTTATTACCAAAAAAGACTCCAACCTTAAACGGATCTACTTTATCCAATTCTAATAAGCTATCATTTAAGGCAAGTTTAGAAGCTCCTAGAGCATAGTGTGTAAATCTATCGGTTTTAATTTTCAAACGTCTTGGAACATATTCTTCCACATTAAAATTTTTCACTTCAGCAGCTAATTTTACTGGGAATTTATCTGTATTAAATCTCGTAATCTTATCTATATTTAGTTGATTCTCTTTAATTGATGACCAAAACTGCTTTTTTCCTATGCCGGATGGTGTAACTAGACCAATTCCAGTTATTACAACTCTTCTTTTCACAGAGGGATACCTCCATATTTTTTAAAAATCGCAGCTGAATGTATTCCTCCAAATCCACTAGCAGTAACTAAAGCTGTATTAACTTCTTTTTCAACGAAATGATTAGGTACGTAGTTTAAATCACATTGTTCATCTTCAAACTCATAATTAATAGTAGGATGAATCTTTGAAGTTTTTATACTCATTAATGCTGATGTTGCGCCCATTAAGCTAGCTGAAGATAGGGAATGACCAATCATAGATTTTGTTGAACTGATAGGTATATCGTACGCTCTATCCCCAAATACATTCTTATATGCGTTTGTTTCAAATAAATCGTTTTGTGGAGTTGAACTTCCGTGAGCATTTATGTAATCGATGTCACTTGGTAATACTTCACCCAAAGTTAAAGCTCTATTTATTACCTCACTCATTGATTCTCCATCTGCCTTTAAATCGGTCATATGGTGAGCGTTGCTTAAACTATAAAAGCTTGTAATCTCTCCATAAATTTTTGCACCACGTTTAATTGCATGAGCTTCATTTTCCAATACTAAAAAAGATGCACCTTCTCCTATTACAAATCCAGCTCTTTTTTTATCAAAGGGTCTTGAAGCTCTGCTTGGATCACCTTCAGCAACTGATAATGATCCTATGATGTCTAAAGTAGCGTAAGTGAATCCCACATGGGGGGCTTCAGAGCTTCCGACCAACATGACTGAAGCTTCTCCATTTTTTATTGCTTCATAACCTAGACCTAAAGCATCTAATCCTGCTGTACAGCCTGTAGAAAGCGACATGCAGTATCCTTCAAAACCATAGCTTTTTGAAAGGAGGGACGCACTGTGATTAAACATTCCTGAATTATAAAAGTTAGGACCTATTGGCTTATAAGTAATAGGAGACTTACCATAATCACTTAAATCTTCAAATGTTTTTGCAACACTTGTGGTTCCGCCTATTGCTGAAGCAAAGATTACCCCACATTCCTCTTTTTTTAAATTCTTATAATCTAATAAGGAATCGTCTAATGATAATTTCCCTGACAGTACTCCATATTGCACAAATTTATCTTCCTTTTCTAAAGAAGGAAAGAGCTTTTTTACGTTGTATTCTTCCAGATTAAAATTTTTTATAGTAGATGCTACCTTACTGTTGAAACCTAAGTTTTCCATAAGATCACTTTTTTCTATATAAGATTTTCCAGAAATAAGGTTTCTCCAATATGTATCTATTCCAATTCCATTTGGTGCTACAATCCCAATTCCTGTAACAACTACTTTTCCCATAAAAACGCTCCTATTATTTATTTTTATATGTTGACAAAGACCTTTCTAGCATTTTTCATTATTTCCATTGCTTCACGTGTTGCTTTATATGCACGCTCCTGAAGTTCTGGCGTTGTACAATATTTCTCTAAAAGTTTTTTTCCAAAAGAAACATGAAAAAGTTCGTCTTTCGCAACCTTCTCTACGGTTTTTTTAATAGATTCCGGAAAGCGATTTTGAGCAAACTCCATAAATCCTAAAACCGAGCTTTCTGAAGCAATATTATGTGCTGCCAGTCGCTCCACTAAATGCTCTAAACCAGGATAATATTCTTCCATTAAATACTGCCATTCTTTTGGGGGAACAAAGCTATCAGGATTAGGTACATAATCAGCAAGGTGCTTTCTTAACCACACATAATGATTAGCTTCATCTTCTATTTGGTGAGCAAAGTTCACAAGGGCATCTACTTCCTTGGTCGATTTTAACCAATCACCAATAAAATATGTTGCTGCTTTTTCATAATAAACAGCAAAATTAAGCCAATGTTTTATAACAAATTCAGGGAGTTCCTCCCCTTCTTCAAGTTCTAAAGTGATTTTCTCTGCTTTCTCAATCTGATCATTAGTTACTTCTTCCATTAGTTTTTCTACGAATGTTTTGCTATCTGTTCCAATAATCGACATTCAATCCCTCTTTTCAAATTTAATAATTTGATATGTTTGCAAAAAACCTTTGACCCTTGGTCATCTTTACATAATTTAATAGCTCTTCTTCTAACTTCTCTCTAGACTTTACCTCTATACTATGGAACCCACACTTGTTTAATATCATTAGCATTTTCCTTAGTTCAACGAAACCTTTCCATGGTTCTCCAATAGATTCCAGAAACTCTAATTTCTTCTTTATTGCCAATGTGATAGGAGCGTTATTTTTAAAATAATCACACTTATTAAGGAAATCAAAAGCGAAATTTAATTTTTCGAACTCTTTTGAAATATTTGAAATTAACTGATATATTATTTCAGGTTCAAAATAGTAGGAGGCTCCCTCCCATAAGATTAAAGTTGGAGAAGAGAAATCTACTTCAACTTTCTTTAGTTCTTCTATTAGCTTTACCGAATCGCCATTAAAGCTATAAGGTATAAAATTGATATTGTTAACACAAATATTCAGTTGATTAAAAATATTTTTTGTAAAATCACATAAATAAGAACTATCAACATAGAAAATCTTGGTGCTTTTTTTTAACGAATCAATAGATAAGGGTTTAGGATCTAATCCAGCATTCAGTATGATTATTTGACTTACTGAGTGAGCTGCCTCAATCATTACCTTTCGAAAGAATAAACTTCTTAATAAAATGGTTCGCGAAAACTTTCCTCTTGAAATTTTGTTAAGTATTTCACAATTTTTTTGAGCTTTTGGTAAGAATTCAATAATTGATTCTGAATAAGAATCTTTTAATTCATATTTGTATGAGGCTCTAACAGCACAAATTGCTTCTATAGTAAAATTATTAGAAAAACTCTCCATAAATAATTGTTCACCTATTCTATATTGAAGATGATTAAACTTTAATAGCTGAACGCAAAGGAATTGAATTAGTTGAATAAAAAAATCGCATAGATTTCATTCTTCTCTTGTCAGTTAATTCAAACCATTGCCATAACCCTTCAGGTACTTGAATATATTCACCTTTCTGCACTACTACTTCGAACTTTGTGCCGTCGGTGCCTAAAAATCCAAATTTAGCTTCACCATCAACAAAATACCAGTATTCATTTTCATAATGAAAATGAATAGGCGAAAACTTTTTAAGTATAAAATCTAAATGTTCAAATTCAGGATAAAAACATACTACATCCGAACGGTATCCAGATTTATCTTTGAATTTTTCTACTATATGAGAATAAGAACTTATTAATTTGTTTCTCTCATTTTCATTTAAAGTATCTTTCTTTTGGTATTCTAAAACTAATTCATTTATATCAAACTCACCAATCTCAATACCAAATTTTCTCATAATCAGAGAAATATTATTCATATCATAAATCTCTAAATTATCATTAATGATATTTAAGTAGGCCATTTTACTCACTCCTTTTCCGTTTGAAAAATCACAACATGGGAAATTATGTATCATTTTTCTAATTTTATCAATATTTTTCTTTAAAATTGATATTATATTACTAATTCCCTGGTTGGTGTTTATTTTTTATAATAATAAAATTTAACGTTTTAATGGAATAAAATCATGTTTTTTTAATATAAAAAATATATTTATATAACAAAAACCTAACAGAGGTATGCTTAATAGTTAATTTTACCTACAATTACGTAAATTTATCTATTGAATTCTTTATCAGAACTAAAAAAAGTTGAATATATACCATTAAAGTAATATAATGTATTTTATTGTTAATTAATACAATTAAGATTGTTGACTAAGAAGTACATTTATTAAGTTCTTAAATTGGTAGAAAAGTAAATATTGTACGTTATCCAAAGGATTGATTATTAGTGAGGAATATAGAGAAGATTGAAAAACTGAAAAACCCTTTTATTCAAGAAGCGAGGGAATTATCGCAAAGTAAATTTCGTAATAAAACTAACAGATTTTTGTTATATGGAGCCATACAACTGGACTGGGCCATTAATTTCAACGTAAACATTGACCATATTTTTATTAGTGAAAAATTAGATGCTACTGATTATGACCAATATAACACTACTATTTTTAGGGTTTCCGAAGGGTTGTTAAAGAAAATTTCAGGTACTAATTATGTAATTCCATGTATAGGTGTAGCTAACTATTCAAAGAAAACGATACTAACAGACTTTACAATAGTATTTGATGGAGTACAGGATCATGGAAATATTGGAACAATAATTCGTACCGCCAATGCTTATGGCATAAATGAATTTGTTACCACTAATAAGGAGTTTGATCCGTTTTATCAAAAAACTATAGATTCTTCGAGAGGATCTGTATTTAATTCAAGTTTTCTAAAGCTTTCTTCTCCCAAAGAAACTATAGACTTATTAAAAAAAAGAGGATATCAAGTAATTGCAACTAGTCCATATGGGGACTCTATACAATCTATTTTTGAATTAGCCAAAAAGCCCATTGCACTTGTTCTAGGAAATGAAACTAATGGGATTTCCAATGATATTAAAGAAAATGCTGATAAACTTATCCAAATTCCAATGTCAAGCTCAGTAGAGTCTTTAAATGTTGGAGTAGCAGCTGGGATTAGTATATATGAATTAAAAATGAAAGAGGCAATTACTATGTTAACTGAGAAAATTAATAACTCTATTGGAAGGGAAATGGGGGAAACTTTAGAAATAATTAAGAATTTATACGATAAAAAACTAAAAAGTATTAGTGAATATAACGCTAATCAAATTATTCTTCTTATGGTATTAAACTCCAATGAAAAACTCCAAAAAACTGAATTAAAAGAACTAATTGGTTACGAGGAGGATTCTATTACAGAAACCTTAAATATACTCATTCTTAATGAATTAGTAACAGAAAATGGTGAGAAAATATATATAACTCAAAAGGGAAAAGAAATTCTAGCTAAACTTTGGTTTATACACGAACAAGTGGAAGATATAGCTCTTAAAGGGTTTAGTATAAAAGAAAAGAATAATTTTACTGATTATTTAATTCGTGTAAGACAAAATTTTACACATACTAGTTAAAGTAATAGCTGTTATAGAAAAAACACCGTATAGGATGTTTTTTATCTTCCACGGTGTTTTTTCTTGCGCTTTTCTACCTTTAATTGTCTTTTCTTTTCTTTTTCCTCTTCTCGTTGCTCGCGAGAAAGCACTTTTCGCTTTACTTTTCTATCTTCAAGCTCTAATTTCAGTGCCTCTTGAGCTTTGGTAGAAGCGCCTTTTTGCTTCATTTCCTTTCCTACAGCACGTGCTAATCGTTTAGGATTTATGTGCTGTTCTTTCTTTTGATTAACCTTTACACCTGTTGTAACCCGTTCAAGTAACCTCATCATTATGTGGTTTACAAAGTATAATACTTCTTCATCTTTTGGCTCTTTTCCAAAAATATGTTTACAAACTCTTAAAACCCCATCTTGATTATCTTCAACAATTCCTACCCAAAACTGGCCATCAAAGTAAAGTGTTAATTTCATCAGAAAACCCCCTCTAACTATATAACAGAGTGATGGACATCCCGAGGGGGGAAGGCTACTAATATTAGTATGATTCAACTAATACGTCTGGACTACCAACCAAACCGTGATTTTTCACTCTATTAACCATTATATGAAAATATATACTTTTGTAAAGCATTGGTAATATAATAACTTAAGTGTGACATTTAAAAGTTGTTCGTAAATATGGTTTATTTTACAAATATTTTTTGATGTTTAAAAAGGCGCCATTACTATGCTTTCTATATTAAAGAAAGTATCTCTTCCTATTTATTCATTGGGTTTTAAGTTTTGTTTTATTTTGGTTTTCTACTTTTAAATAAGCGTGGAACGTTTGACTGCCTTATTTAAAACAAATTAAGAAAGTTACCTTAAAATGGTATGCTCCCCTCCGCATTGAAGGAAAGTTGTTTTTTCATTGTTTAACAAATTAATACGTTAGCAGACCATCATCTTAATTTTAAATATTATCAAAAAATGTTCTTCATAAAAACTCTCTCCTTTTTTATATTTTTATAAGAAAAGAAAAAAGCGCCTCCCAATTAGAAAGATGCTTTTTCATTATGATCATTTATAAGTAAAAACCTATTAATCGGTGATTTTAAAATGTAAAGAAACGCTCCCTGACGAAATTAACGTTTGTTTTGCAAATGCTCATTCAGTGCAAATTTCAGCACCTAGAGAAAGAGTCATTTCTTTGCTGCTACCTGTAGTTTAATATCAGGCTACTTAAAAAGTTGTGCTTTTTCTGACCTTAAGGATTGGGAAGGAATCTTTTTAACCCAAGTTTTTTTATTCCACAACCCTTCTGATAGCTGTTACAAGTAACTGATGAAAAATCTTTAGAAAATCTTTGAGTGATTACTTTTTTACGTAAACAACTGTTGATTTTAGGAATTATTTCCTTTAAACTAAATACAAGTCACTCATTTGAGTGACTTGTATTTGAAGAGTGTGAGGGATTATATGACTAAAACACCGTCTGGATTTAAGCGTTTAAATGCTGACATTCCCGAAGAATTGTTCAAAGAATTTGCAAAGAGATGTATTGAAGAAGGCGTTAGCAAAAAAGAATTTCTTGTTCAACTTTTGGAAAAAGAACTCTTTAAAGATTCAAAGAAGTAAGGAAAAAAACAAAATAAAAGGGCACTTTCCCTGCCAGGAAAGCACCCCATGTAGAACTCGTAAGGAATTCTATTATAACATGGGTTGCCCTCAAAAAACAGGAGGGTCTTATCATGGATCAAAGTGAAAAACTTTTAATGGGAATTGAACAGATTTTAAGTGTGGCATCTGATTTAGTAGATGAAGTAGCTAGATTAAAACGTGTAGAAGAGGAATGTAAAATCCTGAAGGAAAAAGTATTTCTTAATCAATTTACCGTTGCTGAACAACAAGTTTTTGAGCTTGCTTTAGATGGATATTCTGGACGGGAAATGCAGTTAATTCTGTCTAAAGAAGAAGCCACAATTAAATCACAAAGACAAACTATTATGCGCAAATTAGGTGTATCCTCCATGAAAGAAGCTGTTAAAAAATTTCAACATTTAGAGTACGAACCATCAAGAAAACTTCTTCAATCTCGATAAACTGGTGTGACCTGCAGAGGAACTTCACATCACCAGAATATACACCATAAGTTACCTGTAAAGTGGACTTTATATCCACACTATATACTCAGAAAGGAACCTTGAAGCGTGCACCTAAGCAACTTTCGTGGTATCACGGTGAAGCTAGGCTCTGCCTAGCCCCACACACCCTGTGGGGGCAAAAACCCCTTATGCTCTTCACGATGTTTTTTACGCTTTTTATGTTGACCCGATAAAAACACAGAAAAGGAGAACAAACATGGAGATTAAAGTGAGAAATGTATGTCCGGTTGCTGTGAGTAAAGTAGATCGTTTAGCCAAAGAAAAAGGTCTTTCTAGACAAGCTTTTTTGAAAGAACAAATTGAAACATTATCCATTATGAAAGAAGTAGAAAAGCAAGAACAAGCTATTGATGAGTTGTATGATCGAACGATAGATACAATGCAAAGATGCTCAGATGCGATGACAAATATGGATCGTACATTCAATAAACTCTTTGGGGAGGATGAAGAATAATGACCGCAAGCAAATATCGAAGAATGATTTCTTTAAGTGAAGAGGCTGATGAATATCTTCATAAACATATGAAAGAAAGAGGCTATCGTTTTCCAGGGGATGCCATTGCAGATATCATCCGAAAGTATGAACGATTAAAAAATAATGAGCCTGATGAAACATTTTTAGATACTGCTACAATTGACGCAATAGGTCAGGCTTACCTGAAAAGAGCAAGTGGATTTTATCAGTACTTAGACGATGAGTTAAGTGAGATAAAAGAAACGACAAAGAACACACAAATAGACACTCGGGTATTAATGGAACTCGTTAATAATTTATATGACCATTTAAATATTCAAAAGTTTAAGTCCACACAGTTCGGTGAAACAGAAGCTACTAAGAAGGCCAAAAGAGTTGCGCTACACAAGATTCAAGAAGAAAAAATGCAGTTCAGGGAAAAAAGAAAACGGGAAGCTACAGAAGAAATGGATCATTTATTTGAAGATTAATCGTAGAGTTTATAAAAGCAGGTTAAGGCCTGCTTTTATAAACTTCTCCTTTTTAGAATGAATTCAAATAAAAAAGGTTTTTAGGGAAAGTTTACTTAAAAAAGGACCTTAGTGATTAAAATAACTTTAATATAGATAACTTATTAGTTTTAAACCAGTTAATTGGATGTAAGAGCGTTTAAAGGTCATTAAATCCGTTTAACAGATTATGGTATGAGAAACTATTCATAACCTCTTTAGCAGTCTTATACGAAACATATGAAGTTCGTGAATCTACCCTAACTTACATTTCCTCATCTTATTTTAAATACAACAATGGAAATCCAATCAACTATGTATCCCCTTTTTCTACAGTTCATTTGTTCCACAAGAATGTTCTTTCCTATGTTAAAACTTTTCACTTATTTTTGTTTAATTGGAATAAACAGTAATAGAAAATAATTCACTGTCTTCTTTCTTAGTTAAATATCATGAAGATTGACTAGTCAGATTCTAGACGTTGAACATCAGATTCTCCCTATAGATTAATTTGTTCATGAATAAGAAGATAATGGATAGCATCATATAATAATAGGTTGCATACTGGTGGGTGTTCACCTGCCAACTAAATGAAAGGAATAAATAAAAAAATTTTGGATCAAATACTTCACGGAATGTCGTGTGAATAAGCTGCCTCAATATACTAAATAAAAATTCAACACTAAAAAAATGAAAAAACAAGCACTTAAAGAAATAAGTACTTGTTTTTCAGCAACCATGTATTTCATTAATTTATGAGGTTTAATGCTGTATCTCTTTCTGTTTTTGTATAGGTAAAGGAATAGCATAAAGAGAACTTTGACAGAAAGAAAAGTGCGTTCGATCTTGTGCATCGTATCGGTCTTGAAGGTATTGAAAAGCTGTTTGCAAGTTCCAATTTACCTCTTTCATGTTCTCTTTGTTCACGATATAAGATTGATCTCGAGTAAATGTTGATAACTTAAGAGGCCACATTGTAGATTTTATGCATATTCTAAACTGATATTCGTGTTTGAGGAAATTATCACTAATTGTAATAGATTTTGCATTTTTAAAAATAATGACCATATGATTTTTCAGGAGAATTATACTATTCACACTGTTAGCAATCCGTTGAGCATGAAGAGGTGTCGTACAGAATTCTCCTAACTCTATTTTAACAAAAAGGTCCTCGTATCTATATTCCACACCAACAACAAAGGAGTGTCTCTGATTTTCCACTTGCCTTTGATTGTACATGGCAGTCATCCTTCCTTTGAAACTATTTTAATGGCAAGAACTACCCTCTTTTATAGTTTCTTAAGTACCTATCTATTCTTGCTTCTTTTGTTATTCAGTCAACAATATATATTTATAGTACAGTTTCTTTTATAAGCTGGGTAGTGCGTTTTTTTGTAGTACTTTTTAAAAAAAACACTAAAATTTATAGTCTTTTTTTGCTTAAAGACTATAAATTTTAGTACTTAAATAAAAAAATGACCATACATATGGTCATTTTTCTAATCCACCCGATTTGGCCTTTTCAATAGCGTCTTTTATATTCCTAACTGACAATTTCTTGAAAATGCTTTGAATTTGATTTTTTATAGTATTTTTAGACTTTGATAATTCTTCTTGCATACTCTGCCGAGAGTATCCTTTCTCCAACATATTAAATACAACCCGTTCACTCTGGGTTAAATTTGTCAGTTGTTGTTCATATTTTAAATCTCGATAATCTTCTAACATAGCTTCAATGGCTGTGAAGTTCCCTACATAAGTGGACCTTATAATATTAGCTATGTTATGCATGTCTTTTTTTAAAATATAATTTACAGCTCCTGCTGCAAAAGCCTTAATTATGACATCCTTTTCGCTTAAACAAGTTAACATGATAACTTTCCACTTGCTATTATCTATAGATTGCATTTTTTTTAATTCATACGCAGCATGAATTCCATCCAGCTTAGCACCTGTTAAGTTAATATCTACAAGAAAAATATCTACTTTATCAATATCCCTAGCTAACCTTAAGGTATCTTCTTCCGTCGAGCCATAACCTACTAACTCGATATCCTTTTCAGCTTTAATAATAGTCTGAATGCTGTGCAACCATTCTAGATCATCTTCAATTAACACTACTTTTATCGGCTTACTCAA
>NZ_JBSJYE010000003.1:0-4794 GCF_053667915.1 Priestia sp. JNUCC 25 | reverse complement strand
TTAAAACACCGCCTATTATTTATTTCTTAACGGAACGATAACAGTCGGTGGAAGAGTGGTTATAAATTTTTGAAACACCTTGTTACCACCATATCTCATTATTAACTATTATTTACAATGTCCCCCATTATACATAGGTAAATCTTAGGGAATCAATAGCTATAGTAAGATTTGATCCTTTTTACTTATATTAAGTTTATAAGATTTATAGTCATATCATCTAAATGTATTATTAAATGTGTGATTCAAACACTGAGATTATTTTAAATATACGGGGGTATCGCAAAACTCATGAAAAAGAATATACAAATTTTTTCAATCCTTACTATCTTAATCACTGGTTTAATTGGTTGCAGCGCTATGCAAAATGATAAAGAAGTTTATAAAGGTGAAAAATTAAACATAGCAGTAGTAGGAAAAATACCTAAAATTAATGAGAAAGAAAGTACCATTAATTTTAAAAAGCTATCGCTAAAAGACATAAAAAAAATAGATCTTAAGTCATATGATGCAGTTATTATTACAAAACCTTACTTATCTAAAGCAGCAAATAAAGAATACAAAGATACATATTTAAATGGACATATACCCTTCTTTTTTGTTGAATCAAAAGGTTCTATTTTACCTTTCGTAGATAATTCACTAACATATAAACAATATGCTGATCGTGTAAATGATACTCAAAGCTACATCGTAGGGGTTTTAGGAAATCCAAACGGAGATAACTACAATACATGGCAATATGATTATGCAATTAAAAACGATAAATTTGATAGAACTGACGTAAAAGATATATATTCTAGAGTGTTTAAAACTATAGAAAAAGTAAAAAAAGAAAAAAGAAGCTAATATTTTAAATCATACTCAAAGCAAAGACCGCCCATTATGTATCAGTTTATAAGGCGGTCTTATCTATATTCATACTATATATCTATTCGTAAATTCTCGACACTATTCTCGTTGTAAGGCTCCGACAGTAATATTTACTACTGGAATATTATCTGTATTTTAGATTATAATAGTGCTATTAAAATCAACAATTTTCGAAAATTCTATATTGATTTTTGAACCATCCGTCGAGTTGTTCCAGCAACTCGGCTTTTTTCTTCTTCAATTCCTTTTTAAAAAGGGGAGTCATATTTTCATTTTTTATTTCTCTTAGCATCTTTCTATATTTCGATTTAGTTGAATTCCCAAGCTCAGCCCATTCTTCTGGGTGATCACGGAGATAGTAAAGCATTGCTCTATCTTGTATTTTTTCAATTTCTTTTAAGTCGGGCTTTTTTATCTGTAAAGTTTCAAACACATCAGCGAACTCGTCCACTGTTTCTCTCTTAAGTTCAAACTCTAATCTCCACCAGTAGGGTTGATCAACCTCATTACCCTTTTTCATTTGTTCGACCTTTTTATCATACAAACGTATCATCTTGTCACTTTCTCTTTTTCCTATGTACAAAGTCTCTAGCTGTTGTGACGGATTTCGAAATTCAACTGTGGATTTCTCTCTCGCATTTCCTACATTTATAAACTGATAATTACTCAGTTTAAAATCAACATCAAAAGCTAAATCAAGTCGAGTAATCCCTACATCGGTTAACATTGGGATCACATTTTTTTGAAGCCATTCAATTTGTTCGCTATTCAAATTATTAGGATTGAATTCTATTCGGAAATTTCGAGTGTTAAATGATTTTGCTTTTAATCTATCATACTCAAAATAAACCAAGTCATCTAAAAATTTACCACGTATGTAACTGTGGTACCTTGTGTCAGATACATGAATTTTATTCTCTCTTGCTATAGAGTATTTTTTTATTAACTGATTCAAAAGAGAGACTCTATTATCACTCAAATCGCCCATAACCGTCATACGATCAAACGTGATATTTAGTATATTTCCACCTTCCAATTTTTCTTACCTCCCCCATTAAAAACCTTTAAAAAAGTTAAAACCTCCTTTAAAACCTCTCAATCCCTTGGCGCTGTAAGCTTCAAGGGCTTTTTTAGGTGTGGAAAAACTCCCAAACTAGGAGCTTAAACCGGCTATTAGAAGAAGCCGGCTTAAATTAAGCTTCTTTTTTCCTCCAACATTTTCTGCACAGCAATCTGAACTGCTTTTCCTTCAGTGACTCTCGAGCCTTTTTCTTTCGTTAAAGCTAATGCTAATTCTTTGATTTGAATATTAGCTTCAGGCTCGATCCTTAATAATTTTCTTTCTGTTTTAGCTTTTTCTTCAGCCATATTAATCACCTTCACTTTTTGGTTACATTGGTAACCATTATATCCTTATTCTAAATTTTGGTCAACGAACTAATAATTACCCAAAACAAAAAATGCAAGTGTCCTAATTGTCCAGGACACTTAGGACGGACAGGACGGACAGGACAGAGGACACCCAGGACGTCCAGGACACTTAGGACAGATAGGACAGATAGGACAGATAGGACAGACAGGATATTTAAAACTTTAATAACGAATATTTAATTAAACAAAGGAGGGATAGTTTTGCTAAAAGTAGTCCCTACAGAAAAAACGTATGAAGCTTCTATTTTTGCTGAAAAATTAGGAGTTAGTTCATCAACTTTAAGAAACTACAAAAGTCAATTTACTAAAGCTGGCGTGACTTTCAGAAATCATAAAGGAAAAACTATCTATACAGAAAATGATCTTTTGCTTTTCAACAAAATGCTAAATCTACATAAACAAGGCGGCAAGACAATTAAAGACTGCGTCCTGACTGCCCTAAGTGTCCAGGACAGTCAGGACAATACACAGGACAACCAGGACAGCATGGACAATATAAAGGACGTCCAGGACAGTTTCCAAGAATATGCGATTACCTTCAAACAATATGAAGATATAATTAAGAGACTAGAAATTCAGGAACAAGAACTACAAAAATATAAAGCCCAAATAGAGAGACGAGATCGCCAAGTTACGGAACTCATGAGACAAATGCAAGAACTAAGAAAACAGACATGTCGCAAGAGAGCATGGTGGATGTTCTGGAAAAATTAAAAATAACCTCAAAGGTTGCATAGCTGCTGCAACCTTTGAGCAAACTACTCATGATGATTAACATCATCCCATCGATAATAATTTTTGAAAAAAACTCCTGATTTAGCGCCAGGAGTTTTTTTCTGTTTTACATTGTATACGATATACAAAGGTAGTTAACATAATGACTCTTTCCGGAAGACATCAAAAAAAGAGAACCCTTATGGGAGCAGGGTTCTCGATGAGGCCTTGTTTCTGCTTTATGCAGCTTTTTATACATCGTTGATATGACAGCTTTTCTTAGGGTTATGAATGACCTAAAGATGAATAAAAAGTGCACCTTTTATTCATATGTTAATTTCAAAAAATATAGTATTTTCAGGTAAAATTACCTCTTTTTTTCAGTACACTTTCACAGGATATTCTGATAATATTCAAAATTGAGATGATTGATATATTAACGGATTAATCTGTTAAACAATCAAAAAGGAAGCTCCTATCTAATGTGCCCGTTAGATGAGAGTTTCTTTTTATACATATACTTAATTCAGCCTCTAAGTAATTGATTTTTTATCTAGATATGTTATAGTGACAATCCGGCTGATTTCCCAAGTTGGATTTCATTTAACCCTAGTAAATATAACTAAAAGGCCACCTCTCTTACCACACACTCAAGAGGTGGCTTTTTAGTTTGTTAATAGGGATACCTTAAATCTGTTTTCTCTCTAACTCTCTAATTTGTTGTCTCAATTTTTTATTTTCTAACTGAGCTTGCATTGCAAATGTTAAGGCTACTAATGAAATAACCACCGGAAACAATGTGTAGTCCATATGAGAAAACCTCCTATTTTCATTAACAGGTGAAGAATTTATTCACTATACGTAAAAAGGTACTCTCTTTCAAAGAGAGTACCTTCATATCTTCAAATTGAATATGCTGATGAAGGGGCATTATATCATAAATGATTTATTCTTGCTCATAACTCTTATTTTCCTGTACACGGCTCTTTTTTATTTTTATGTATATTTTATTCTCAATTAACAAATCATTGCTTATATGGCTTATATGGGCTTTATACTCACTATCTAATTCCCTCTTAACCTCTTGTTTTAACTTTTCCTTCTCGTTGGTTGTGTTGCTGGATCCCCAATATTGCGTCTTTGTGGAACTTTTGCATGCGGATAATCCCATATTTGGCCATCCCTCAATCCCCCATTTCGACCACTGTTCTTGGGTTTAACATACCACAATTTGAGATTTGGTGTAACGCACTACACCAATTTTTCATCTTCGATCAAATTGGGAGCGCGCTCTACGAGGTAGGCGGTCGGAATTCCGACCTGTGTTTGGCTCCGCCAAAATGAAAAAAGACATCCTTAACGGATGCCCTTTTTCATGAAGACCGTGGACGCCGTCCACCACCTGTAAGGGGAACTCTTCCCCTTAACCCCATCTAAAAAACTCCCCCAGCCCCCTCACTTTTTTGAGGGGGCTCCCTCGCCGGTTGGCGTCAAACAAACGCGTTTGTTTGAGTGCCAAGAGGGTTTTGGTGTAGTGACATTGTCAACTCCTTAATGCTCCCTACGGTCCGCTTACCATTGACAATGGCCAAACATAGCTCACTTCTTTTTATTTTTATTTACCTGATCAATTAAAGAAATAAGAGCTATGCTTAGTAGAATTAAGCCTATAAAGGTACCATAGGAATTGGGAGTTTCATTGAAAAACATAGGTGATACTACAAAGTTTATTATAAATATAATCATAGCAAGAACAACTAATAATCTATTTGACAT
>NZ_JBSJYE010000002.1:0-159071 GCF_053667915.1 Priestia sp. JNUCC 25 | reverse complement strand
TTTGTTACTTCTCCTTAAATAATAAATAGGATTTTTAAATTCAATTTCTCAAATAACCAATAATACCACCAAAGATTCCTATTGCAAGCGAAACGGGAACAGCAGCTATTACCCCATAAGCAACCGCAAACCCTAATCCGTCTGCAAGTGACGGATCAGTTATGTGATTTCCTTGTATAGTAACCCAAATTAGTAAGGCACCAACCATTACAACAAAAGAAGTAATAGTAGTCAGTAAAAATGCGCTGAAAGCTTTAATCATAGATTCCCCTTCGTTCTCATTCATATAGAGTATTTTTTTCTTATTGTAACAATAATCGGGAAAAGATTCCATTGAATAAAGAACGTTTGTTCGTATATAATAAAGAACAAACGTTCTTTATTGAGGGGTTATTCCAATGGATTATGGGCAGCTACCAAACAGAGTTATTATTTGCATAGACATGAAAAGTTTCTTTGCTTCGGTTTCTTCTGTCATACGGGGATTAAATCCGTTGAAAACAAAGTTGGCAGTTGTAGGAGATACGAAGAGGGCGGGATCCGTTGTATTAGCTGCCACACCTTTATTAAAGAAAGAAGGCATCAAAACGGGAAGTCGCCTTTTCGATATTCCTAAAAGGAAAGATATCCATGTGGTGAATCCATCTATGGAGAGATATATCAAGGCTTCGAACTATATTTCGAGTTTGGTGTTACAGTATGTGGCTCCTGAAGACTTTCATGCGTATAGCATTGATGAGTTATTTATTGATGCGACAGCTTCTCTGCATTTATTCGCTAAAACACCGGAAGAACTGGCCCATAAAATCATCAACGAAATTTATCGCAAGACACGGCTGACAGCTACCGCAGGTATCGGTCCGAATCTCTTACTGGCGAAGGTGAGCTTAGATCATGAAGCCAAGAATAGCCCAACAGGAGTTGCCTATTGGCGATATGAGGATATTCCCTTTAAGTTGTGGTCCATTCATCCGATGAAAGATTTCTGGGGGATATCTTCTGCTACGGAAAGGCGCTTAAATCGTTTGGACATTCACTCCATAAAGGAACTCGCTCTTTTTTCAAAAGGGGTGTTACAAAAGGAATTTGGCATACTAGGCGAAGAGTTACACCAACATGCGAATGGCATTGATTACAGTCGCATTTCAGATGTATATATTCCTAGTTCTCGTTCCTTTGGAAAGAGTCAAATTCTATTCCGTGATTATACAAACCGAAAAGAAGTGGAGTTATTGCTGTTGGAGCTATTAGACGATGTGTGCTTTCGCTTACGAATGCATCAGGTCGTCGCACAAACCATCCATTTATCCATTGGCTATAGCAAACAAACAGGTGGAGGTTTCTCCAGACAAAAGAAAATGGCGAGAGCTTCAAACTTAAACCAGGATATCTTTCCGTACTGTTTAACCCTTTTACATACACATGATAGTGGAATGCCGATTCGCTCTATTGGGATTTCATTATCAAATACTAGCATTCAAGATGAGAAGAAAATGAGCTTATTTGAGGATATTGATCAGCGTGAAAGAGCCTATGCTCTTGCCAAAACGATTGATAAGATTCTGCTGCGTTATGGGAAGAATAGTGTACTACGTGCGTCTAGTCATCTTCCTTATTCAACAGATCGTTATCGAAATGGCCTTATGGGTGGCCATAAAGCGTAAGGAGGAAAAAGAGATGGAACCTAGAGGAATGAAAAAATACCTCTTGTCTTATGCTTTCTGTGCATTTTCTATTATAAAAAGAGAATGTATAAAAAATGTACAAAAAACAAAGAGTAGAAATAATATTTGGAGAGGAAGAAAAGATTTATTCCATCAAGTCTTATAAGTTGTTTTATTTCGTATAACGATTATAATTACACCTAATTTATATAAAAATCTTTAAAAGAGAGAAGTGGCCTTTATGCGAAAGTTAAAACCCTCATTTCAACATCTCATTAATGAGAATAAAAATCAGATTCAACAAGATAAGAGATTATTGGATCAAATTGAAGAACGCATTGACTATCGACATGAGCATGCGATAAAGCAAACATTCCTAAAGAAATAAAGAATAAAAGCCACTTAGATAAGTGGCTTTCATCTTTTATATCTTCCTATTAGTATGTTGATGGGAACTATCTGTAAGTGAACCTTCAAGTATTAATCTTTGTTTAAATAGGAACTAGATGGTTATTTATAAGATAAAAGCAGTTTCTCTGCTTGATATATATATTTATAAAAGCAACACTACCTAAAAAAAATTTTTGTATTTTATGAATAAATGATTTTTCTTTTACACATGTTAACGTTGTAAACTTTAAAGGAGCTGAATAAAATGGCAAACAATAAAAATAGCAACAATAACGAATTATTAGTATACGGTGCGCAACAAGCAATCGATCAAATGAAATATGAAATCGCTAGCGAATTTGGTGTAAACCTCGGTCCTGATACAACTGCACGTGCGAACGGATCAGTAGGTGGCGAAATCACGAAACGTCTTGTACAAATGGCTGAGCAACAACTCGGCGGCGGACGTTCTTAAAACAACTTTATAAAGTAGTGGCTAAAGGAAGAATGCACTCCATTCTTCCTTTTTATCGTAGAAAAATAGAGAAACTTCTTGAATGTATGTTTTAAAAATAAGAAAAAGAAGCTATCTTAGGATAGCTTCTTTTTCTTAAGAACATCATACTTTGAGATAAAAGGAATTGGGGTCCTTATCATCTTAGTTTGTTCAAAAATTTAAGTTTTATTCCTCTTTTAGATTACTTCTCATCAATTATTAAAACTGCCTGTCCTTGCTATTGCAGTTTTTCACGTAAGATAGGCCCACTCTTATATAAAACTTCTACATGATCCCCTTGTAATATATATTTGTCTCCATCTAAAGAAAGCAAGCTATTTAGTACCACATTCCCATCCCCCATATTTGTCTTCAATACACTTTCTACTTCTCCTTCGATGTTAGGGGACATAGTAGGAATAACTTTTAAGTATAAATTGGTATCTTTTTCATATCCTCCGATTAATGTAACATCTATACCCCTATTCTTTATTATACTCTTATGTCTATTTAGCTCATCTAGGAATTTATTTTTCATCTTCATCGTTTGGTAAGGTATAAATTCCTTTGAATGATGATTTTCTATTAACAAATAGTCACCATAATCTCTTCCTGGAATAACATCTTGCAATCCTTTAAAGTAAGTATGAACAGCCTGTATCCTATCTAGTCTATAACGTGTACTAAGGTACCGTATATACATCTCCATCGCGTTGTAAACAATATTGAATTCTAATGACGATTTTACAGGTGCTTTTCCTCTGGTCCAAAAACTGTAATTGGGAGCAGATCCTGCATTAGGTGTGCACAATAAAATGAGTTTATCTACATCGTAGAGGTATTGTTCACTTTGAATATAAGAGCGAGCGACTAATCCTCCCATGCTATGACAAACCAAGTTAACTTTGTTATAGCCAGTCTTTAGCTTTATCTCCTCAATTTTTGGGATTAAGTAACGTTGTGCAGAATGAGAAATTCTTTGACTCCAGTCATAAAAGCAAGTAAAGAGATTTTTATTACGTTGATAGCCAATGCTTTCTAGTAGTTGAATAAAAGGGTCATAGATAAAGCTTGCTCCTCCAAAGCTCCAGTTACCAGTGCCAGGAATTATGACATTACTCATTGAACCGAACAGGCCCGGTATAAAAATGATAGGATTTTTTTTGAATTTGTAATTTAACATGATGATTCCCCCATAATTTGTACGTGAGAATGGCTTCTTACCATTTTATTTCAGGATATATGCTTTATGTTAAACTCATACTCATGCAGTGAAAGTTTCTTTTTTATTAGAGTTTCAAAAAAATTGACTATATAGAACTAAAGATGAATATCTTATGCAATTTGAAAAGGGTTTTAATACCCAATAGTTTTTTACCTTCGCTTATATTTATAAAAACTCCAAAGTATTTAGACTGTTCATTATAAATCTAACCAGTTAAAACGTGTGATATAGGAAGAAGAAATCTAGTCATGGTATACTAATAACAAACATGAACATAACGGAGGGCATTATGACGAAACGATTAGATTTACGTGTTGACTTTGCGTTTAAATCGTTATTTGGCACTCATGGAAATGAATCCATTTTAGCAGCCTTTTTAAATGCGGCACTTTGCTTTCCAGATGAGAAGAAGATTCAAACAGTCCAGTTATTGGACCCGCATTTTAACAAAGAAAATCAAGAAGATAAACGCTCAATTCTAGACGTACACGCGCAACTAGAAGATGGAAGCCGCGTTAATATTGAAATTCAACTTAATAATAAACATGATATGGAAAAGCGAACACTCTATTATTGGTCCAAAATGTATAGTAGTCAGATGAAAGAAGGCATGGACTACGGAGAACTTTGTAAAACGATTACCATTAACATTGTGAACTTCCGTTATTTATCACATATGAATGATTATCACTCCACCTTTCAGTTATATGAGCGAGAACAGAAATTGCTTTTAACCGATATGCTGGAAATTCATTTTATGGAGCTACCTAAGCTATTAATTAAATGGCGAAATAAAGAGGTAGATCCACGAGAAGATCAACTTGTGAGATGGTTATTATTACTTGAAGCATCCGAAGATGAAGAAATCACTCAAGTATTGGAGGAGATTGCGATGCAAGAAGATCAAGTACTAAAGAAAGCAATAGATGAATGGGAACGCGTGAGTCAGGATCCAGAAGTATTACTTGCTTATGAAGCAAGACGAAAAGCTCTTTTGGATGAAAAATCTGCTTTAAAAAGAGCTGAAAAAAAAGGAAAGCAAGAAGGACTAGAAGAAGGACGTGAAAAGACAATAAAAGCGATGGCTATTGGAATGATTCAAGAAGGAATAACTAACAACATAATCAGTAAGTTGACAGGTCTTTCTATAGACGAAATTGAAAAGCTTAGACATCAATAAATAAAAAACGTCGCATTAAAAGGTAAGCTGTTCCGTTTTATAGTATCAGTACAGGAAAATACACGTATAAAAGCAGTATATTTTATAATTGAAATACGAAATTGCTAATGAATTTGGTGTAAACCTTGGTACTGATAGGATTTCACGTGCAAACGGATCATTAGGTGAGGAATTCACCAAGCTTCTTGTACAAATGGGTGAGTAACAACTTGGCGAAGGACGTTTCTAAGACAATATTATAAAGTGATGGTTTAGGGAAGAATGGGAATCCATTCTTCCTTTTTCTAAGCTAAAAAAGTATTTACTAATACTTGGACTACACTTCTGTCACCTATATCAACATTTGAATTTAAAAAGATTAAAAGCTTATATCTAAATCACTAAGCTTATAATTAACATCATAATGCTCGTTTACAATAGTAATCAAAGAAGCAAGTCGGCAATTTTCATCGACTTCTATACCTAACAAGTAGTGACAAAAAGCGATTTGAGTCAGTGTAATTAATACAAGGTTCTCTAAATCCTTTTTACCCATACATTCGTGAACTAATTTATATAGGCTCTCCATTCGATCAACTACAGAATCTCCTTCAATTATAATAGCCTCTTTAAATTTAGAAATACTCATCTTCTATTTCAACTCACTTTCAACCATATATTCCATATCATTAATATCTTCTCAAAGGTTAAAAAGATACCCTTGTTTATGCAACAATAAGACCTTTTTAAGTAATATTAATTAATAAAGTGTTCGACATGAGCGTAAGAGATTTGTTCATGTAAAATGAAGGAAAAAGCAGCTAGAAAATTTCGAGAAGGTGTTTTGTATGAAGAACGTTGTTAATAAAGAAAGCATTCACTACTTAAAATTCTGTACTGTGGGGGGATTAAATACAGCTATTGATTTTTTCGTTTTTTCTCTCTTATCTTATTTAGGCGTATATTATATAATAGCTCAATGCGTATCTTATGGGTGTGGTGTATTAAACAGTTATCTTTTAAATAAAACATGGACGTTTCAACAACAGGGGAAAAGAAGGAAGCATGAATTTCTCGAGTTTACTGTGTTGAATGTTTTCACTTTAATTGTTACATCTTTCTTGTTAACTTTGTTTCACTATAAATTTAACATACCACTTCCTTACAGCAAGGTTTTAGTAACAATTATAAGCGTTGGATTAAACTATATAGGTACTCGTTTTTGGGTTTTTAAACCATTAAAAGGATAAAATAAATGAATGATTAATGTATTCTAAAGGAAACATGTAAAATGCAGTAAAATAGTTATGCTTTAATTTTTTATTAAGAGGCAAGAACTTCATTACATAACGAAACAAGCATACCTTTTTAGATATGCTTGTTTGTCTTAGATAGATGCAAATCATTTATCTGAATAACTTTTAAAAGTGTCTAATAAGTGCTAAAACAAAACCTAGAATGAAACAAAAATTCATACTACCAAATAGTCATGTAAAAATAAAAAATGCCGTAATAGAGAGAAATTAACACAAAAAATAGTCATAAAGAAGAAAGAGGTAAGTTTGGTATATATAATCTATACACTTTATTATAAGAAGAGCTGATTTAGTTGAATTCTTCTTTAGTTAATAAACTTTCTTCTGCGAACGTGGACACCCCTAACCTTTCTGTGTATAAGTCAATATCAACCGCATAAGGAGGCCTCTTTTTTACTTCTATAAATATCTTTCCAATATATTCTCCTACTACTCCAATACTTATTAACTGTATGGCACCTAACAGCCAAATAGAGATAATTAAAGAGGTCCATCCTATACTCGTGTTACCTAATAACTTTTGAATAAACGCATAACAGCCTGTAATCATACTTATAAAAAATAACACGCAACCTAAAAAAGTAAAGGCTCGGATTGGAAACACACTAAATGAGGTGAGGCCGTTAAATGCGAAAGAGACCATCTTTTTCAAAGGATATTTGGTTTCCCCGGCTAGACGCTCTTTTCGATTATATGTCACTTTTGAGGATTTAAATCCAATCAAAGGAACAACTCCTCTTAAAAACAAATCTGCTTCTTTATAACGTGAAAGTTCTTCAATCGCTCGCTTGCTCATTAAACGATAATCTGCATGGTTATAAATAAGGTTGATATTTAACTTTTGCATAAGACGGTAAAAACATAAAGCAGTATTTCGTTTAAAAAAGGTATCTGTTTCTCTGCTATCGCGTACACCATATACAATTTCATCTCCTTCATGATATTTCAAGATGAAACTTCGAATAACTGAAATATCATCTTGCAAATCGGCATCGATGGAAATGACACAGTCCGATTTAGATTTAGCTTTTTCAAGTCCGGCAAGAAGCGCCTTCTGATGTCCTACATTGCATGATAGCTTTAGTCCTGTTACATAGCAATTAATGGTACTTTCCATCGCAATTAATGACCATGTCCGATCTTTACTACCGTCATCTACAAATAATATCTTGCTATTAGCTGAAATTAACTCTTCTTCTCTTAAATCATCTAACACAGAGGAGAGTTGCGTAATGGTGTCTTTTAATACTTCTTGTTCGTTATAACATGGAACCACTATGGTTACTAAGGGCAGCGTTGACTTCAATTTTTATACCTCCTACATTACTTGATACAAGTAAATCTTCCACGCAGATTCTTTATGATTAAATTCTTTCAAGAGCGCAAGGTTATTATCTTTCGCATTCAAAATAGGCACCGATGAAAAGATATAACGACCACCCATTGCTTTAAATTGATTCGTGTTTAGCTGCAAACGACGTACTTTTATATTTTGATCTTTTGTGAACTCGTATGTTTTACCGAGTTCATTGACAAAGATGTAACAGCGACTTTCCCATTCATCGTAATATTTTCTTAATTGCTTATTTTTTTCTAACTCTTTTGCTATTATCTTTCGAAATTTATACTTGTATTCAAGGGGATATACATTGTTATACGTATCTAGTGTGTAGAACCCGTTGTATTGTGAAATAGCTGGATGGAGTCCAATACTTGCTACACGGTACGAATCTTGAGGGTCCCCAATGTATTCTTTTATATCGTTAAATTGTTCTGTAGCATAAAACTCTCTAAAGGAAGGAGAGTGAAAGTGGTAGCCATAAAGAAGTTCTTCGTTAAACAGAAGAAGTGTTACGATCTGACTTAGGATCGCTATAGTAGCTAGTTGCCTCCAAAACTTTCCTAGTGACCATAGAATATAACAGGCTAGTCCGAAACTAAGGTAAATAACAATAATTCGTAAGAAATGAAACCTCGCAAAGTTAAATGTATTTAGAAAGCTGATCTTTTCTTTGAGAGGAATCCATAAATTATTAAACCAAAAAGCGTACCATATTGATAAAGCAGCATTTAAAAGAAATAAAAAAACGAATAATTTATTATGTTTTATATTCTTCTTAACAGCTAATAAAATAAGGGTCAAAAATAATATTGGAAGAATAACGTGCGTATGAACAGTCATAACATGTGTATGCCCTATGAGAAAGTTTTTAAGTGAAAGGCGCATAGAGTGCCAAAAATCATGTCGAGAAGATATAAATTCCATCCTATGATTTGGCTGTTCTGAAAGAACCATTGAATAGACAAGGCGGTATTCAATTAAAAGGTAAAGGGATGTCATAAAAATAAGGCTAAATAGAAATGGCCAATTCCACTTCCTCTTTCTAATTAAGTCATAGATCCATAAAAAAGAAATCGCCACCAAAAAGAAGAAAAAGCCAAGTACAAAGCTTGAATAAAAGGGTAAAAGGAAAAGAGCTACCCATTCTTTCCATGAAAAATCTCCAGAACGGATATTTAGAAATGCCCATAAAGCAAGGGGATAACCTAATGTACTTAACATGCCTGAAGGCCAAAATGGAGTAAGTGCAAATGCAAGTGATACACCAACACGAACAAAGTGGGCATCTTCGTGTTTAATAAAGTGCTTTTTCAATAGTAAATACATTCCACCATAAGCAACTAACCGAGTAATTGTTTGGCTTAAAGCATAAGCAGTCATAGGAGGAAAGAGAGCGTGAAGCCAAACAATCCCACTAAACGCTGTCCCGAATGCATCACGGGGCAATCCATTGATTACTTGAGGAATTGTAGAGTGAAGGCCCCCAAATATCTGACCACTTTCAGCCAACACCTTATACCAGGCAATATTAGAATCTAAATTATCATGAACACGTATGTGAGCGTCTTCTCCTAATACATACATAGGGAGAAAATAAAGAAAAATTAGTACAAGTGCACTGATAATATAGATTTTTTCTTTTCTCTTTCCTGTTGTAGCCACTGACATTTATTACACATCCATTAAATTATTTTTAAAGCATATTTCTTCTCTTTGGCGATTCTACTCATACAAAATATCTGTTTATTACTATTCCCATCACTATACTGAAAATGTATTTTATTGAAAGGTTTTGAAATTATCATGAGACCATACAAATAAAACTCCCTAATGATTAAGGAGTATTATACGTAACCTTTCCTCACTCAAAAAATTAATAAATTTTTAAAAAATAGATAGTAACGTTATAAATAGCATGACTAATGGTAGGGAGGTGTAGATTTGATACGTTTTCAAAAAAAGAGAAAAAGATACAGATATGTTTTAGTAGGAGGTATTCTTACTGTAGGATCATTCATTTTCGTTGGAATTTTATACAAAGGTAGCTTGCCTATTTTAGACAAGGTTTCTTGGAGTGAATCTCAACAATTGAGTCAGTTATTTGCAACTTACAAAGAGAACGCTACCCTAAAGAATGAACTAGCCACTGAAAGTCAGGCTGAAGCGAATGTTTATAAGCTAAAACATGAAAATAAAGAACTAACAGAACTTTTAAAAGTCCAAAATGGAATGAAAGCTTATAATCCTATATCTGCTACTGTAATTGATCGTTCAATAAGCAATTGGGATAATGAGTTAATTATTGATAAGGGAGCTAAGCAAGGAATAAAAGTAGATATGAATGTGATTAATGTAAATGGAGTTATTGGCAAAGTAGCTAAAGTCTTCCCATCAACTTCTTTAGTTGAACTAATTAGCTCAAATCTTAGAACAAATCGTATGGCCGTAGTACTAAAGGATAAAAAAGACGTAAATGGAACACTAGAAAGCTATGATGAAAAGAAAGGTAATTTAATTGTTAGAAAAATCCCTAGTGAGGCTGAGGTCAATGTAGGAGATAAAGTTCAAACTTCTCCCATCAGTTCCATATTCCAAGTTGGATTGGCTTTAGGAAAAGTAATTAAGGTACAACCTGATGAATATGGATTAACGCAATTGGCTGTTGTAAAACCCTCATCCGCCTTTAATGATATTAGCGAAGTAATGGTGATTAAAGCAAAAAAACAATAGATAAAAAGTGGGACATCACATTCTTGTTTACTAAAATTTACATTTAAGGGATCGTATGTATTATATGAATTTTAAAATCCAGTTTTTAGTGGCCTTTATTTCAAGTCTATATTTAATCATTTTTGTGGACATGATTTTTTTTTAATTAGTGGGGAAACATATATTCATATTAATAGCCTCATTTTATCTTATGTTCAACACTTCAGGTTCCCTATATCTAAAAGAATAATGAACGTTTTTATGTTTCTAGGGTCCACCCCTTTTATTGTAACGCTTTTTTTTGGAAGTTTATGTCTCTTCTATAAAATATTCAAATATAGGACTGAACTTATTTTATTCTTGGGGATTATCGGTGGATCTTTCATACTTAATAAGATACAAAAAATGTTTTACTCTATTGGTCGTCCAGATTTACATCACTTAATTAAAGTCAGTGGTTATAGCCTTCAACACGAAGGGGAACATACAGTAAGTCTAATCGTTGTATACGCAATACTAGTAATTCAATTATGGGGTCCTAGTTCTAGACTATGGGGGCGTTTTCTCTTAGTATGTATCGCTTCTGTCATCATCTTGGGCATTGGGATAAGTCGAATTTATTTTAGGTTAAATTATCCTAGTAATATTATAGGTTCCTATTTTACGATGGGGTGTTGGCTTGTAGTAGCTATATATTTCTATGGGCGATGGGAAAAACGACAAGTAAAGCAGAAAGCTATAAATAAATGTTGAGGTTGAAAAGAGGGATCATATGACAGAACGTATTTTAATTGTGGAAGATGAAGTAGAGATAGGAAATATATTGAAAATGGAACTTGAACATGAGGATTACCAAGTTGAAATTGAAAACAATGGACGGTGCGGGCTCGAAACGGCCTTATCGGATACGTTTGATTTAATTTTACTTGATATTATGCTACCTAAAATGAGTGGTATCGAGGTTTTACGTAAATTAAGAAAAAGAGAAATTAACGTACCTATCATTCTTTTAACAGCCCGTGACTCAACACTAGACAAGGTAATGGGGTTGGATCATGGAGCAAATGATTATATAACTAAGCCGTTTAAAACGGAAGAATTATTAGCGCGAATACGCTCTTTACTACGTTATAAAAATCTTGCTACTAGAGAAAAAATAGGAAAAGACTCGTTATTATTAATTAACGATATGGTCATCAATACGGATTCAAGAGAAGTAACTAGAGCTGGACAAGATATCTGCTTAACGCCTAAAGAATATGATTTATTGGTTTATTTAGTCCTTCACAAAAATAAGACGGTTACGCGTGAAGGTATTTTGCTAAATGTGTGGGGGTATGAATACGAGGGAGATACAAATGTACTGGATGTTTATATAAGCTATCTAAGAAAGAAGATTGAAGAAGGATTTAATTCACCCTTTATTCAGACAGTTCGAGGAATAGGATATACGATTAAAGAAATGTAAAGTAACATTTTTATTATTATTCAGAAAGTCCTAGCTTAAAACTCCTCTTCGTAATACCCATGTTATATAGGAGGTAACATCCATGATAGTGGGATATGTAGGATATAGTAATGATGATTACACCTTAAAATTCCAAGTAGAGACATTAAAAAAATATGGTTGTAATCAATTTTTCCACTCCAAAAATTCTACATCAGAAAAGAAAGATAGCCAAGTACTAGGAATTTTATATTTATTAAAGCCCGGTGACATCTTTGTTGTATGTAAATTAAAGCATCTAGCAGATTCCATTACTCAATTATTGCAGATTACGAATTATATCCGAGAAAAAGGCATTATATTTGTTAGTATTGAGGACCAGATTGATACACGTATACCAATAGGGAAGATTATGTTTAAGACTTTAGAAATTCTCAATGAGTTTAGTCGAAACATTCTTCATGAACGCAAAGTAGCAAGTTTAAAAACAGGTAGGCCTAGAGGAAGAAAAGGCGGAAGGCCTAAAGCTAATCAACAAAAGCTTAATGAAGCCATTTCTTTATATTTATCTCAAAAAATGACAGTTATGCAAATTCAAGAAGCTACAGGAATTTCAAGAACAACCTTATATCGTTCATTAAAGAAGGTTAAGAAGTAATTTCATTTTTTCTTAATCTTTTTTTTATTTAAATCTAATTTTCATTTGATAAATTGAAGAAAAGTGCTTAAGGAAGGACGGAAATAATGAAAACATTTATTACAGCTGCATTTGCTTACCTTTCAAAGCTAGGATACATAGGTATAGCATCAGCATTAATGGTAGAAGTAATTCCTAGTGAAATCGTATTATCCTATGCAGGATTTCTTGTCTCCCAAGGAAAAATCACCTTTATAGGAGCCGCAATTGCTGGAACAATAGGAGGCTTAATTGCACAAATATTTTTATATGTATTAGGTTCGTATGGGGGAAGACCTTTGTTGTTGAGGTACGGAAAATTTCTCTTAATAAGTCCAAGGCATCTCGAAAAATCCGAAACATGGTTCAATCGGTACGGGGCAGGGGTAGTCTTTTTTACTCGCTTTATTCCTATCATTCGACATGCTATTTCAATTCCTGCTGGAATTACAAAAATGGCTTTTACTCGCTTTATTTTGTATACAATTGCTGCCATCATTCCTTGGAGTATTTTATTTATTTACCTTGGAAAAACATTAGGAAGCAATTGGAGGCAAATTAATCAAATTTCTGGATCATATGTACATTTAGCTTTATTACTTTCAGTTATAGCTTTTGGTCTTTATTTTGTTTTTAAAATTATTCGCAAAAATAAAGAAAAGTCAAACTATCAAGAGTTAAAAAAGTGAGAAGATAAAAATTTAATGTTTATAAGTTTCTATATTCTTTCATTTGGAAATAAAGGAGAATACTTTATATACAAAAAGTGCTAATTATAGAGGGTGAAGAAGGACTAGTAGATTTTTTAGAATTAGAGCTTAAATATGAAGGACATTCAGTTGATATAGCCTACGATGGGCGAGCTGGTTTAGACAAAGCAACCAAGCAGGATTACGATATTATATTACTGGATTTAATGATGCCTGGATTAAATGGAATTGAGGTATGCAGAAGACTAAGAACAACTAAGGATACTCCTGTTATTATGCTCACAGCTAAGGATAGCGTCATGGATAGGGTAATGGGGCTTGATAATGGAGCTGATGATTATTTGTCGAAACCATTTGCCATTGAAGAATTATTTGCAAGAATGCGTGTCATTTTTAGACGTCAAGAAAACAACAAGATGCTGGATCAGAAGCTACTATTAACATTTAAAGATATTGAACTTGATTTGGAATCAAGAACAGTGATAAAAGAAAAAAAACTAATTGAACTCACGAATAAAGAATTTGAACTCCTAGTCATTTTCATGCGTAGCATTAATAAAGTATTAACGAGAGATATACTTTTAGAGCAAGTGCGGGGATACGATTCAGTTGTTGAAACGAATGTTGTAGATGTATATGTTAGATACCTAAGAAACAAATTAAGTGCAGAGGATAAAGAGTTATATATTCAGACCGTCAGAGGGGTTGGATACGTGATGCGTGATGTTTAAATGAGAAAATGGATAAAATATATGAAAGACTTACCTATAAGGTGGAAGATAACTCTATGGTCTTCCATGTTTTTATTTTTTCTTTTTCTTTCTTATAACCTCTTTCAATATCTTGTGATTGATAACAGTATTTTAAATTATGAGAAGCAAAATGGTATTCATCAATTAAAAGAAGTTCTCACTTTTATTCAATCTGATGATGAACCTTTATCTTTAAACCAAATTAAAAACAGTGAAGGGTACTTATCAAAAATTAATGAAAAGAATCAGTTGATTCGTGTTCTTGATAGGAAAGGAAACGTCATAACTAGTACCACAAATAATGTCTCACCAACCTGGCAACAACCGAAAACGGTGAAGCATCAAGAGTATAAAGTAATTCGAAACCACGATGAACGTCTACTCGTTCTTCGTTCTCCAATTGTCACCGACAACTTCACTGGAACGGTTGAAATTGTTAGAAATATGGAGATGTCCGATGTTTTTATGGACAAGATTTTTTTGTTAATGCTTGCTGCAGGAGTAGGCTCGCTTATCTTTAGTATTTTAGGTGGAACCATTCTAGCAAAGAAAATACTATCTAACGTTCAAGCGTTAACATTGACGATGAAAAAAATAAAAACAAATGGCCTTGAGGAACGGGTTCCAGTTAATGAAAAAAACGATGAATTTGCTCAATTAGGCAGTTTATTTAATGAGTTAATGGATAGCCTAGAAGACTCCTTTTTACAGCAAAAACAGTTTGTAGAGGATGCTTCACATGAATTAAGGACTCCGTTAGCCATTATTCAAGGCCATTTGACATTGTTAAATCGCTGGGGGAAAAATGATGCGGCAGTATTAGATAAATCCTTGAAATCTAGCCTGAAAGAAGTAGAGCGTTTAACTAACCTAGTGCAAGAATTATTGGAGCTATCCCGAGCTGAAAATAGTCTGATAAACCCTATAGATGTTGAACCTATTAACGTATTGGCCACTGTTCAACATGTTGTAAGGAATTTTGAAGTACTGTATAACAACTATGAGTTTAAAATAAGACACTCACATGAAAATCTGTACGTGAATATTTCTTCTCGCCATCTAGAACAAATATTAATCATTTTGTTAGATAATGCAGTCAAATATTCTAAGAAGGAAGAGAAAGAGGTAGTTATAGACTGTTCTCTCATCAATGAAAAGGTATCCCTTAAAGTAATGGATAAAGGAATTGGAATTCCAGAAGAGGATATACCTTATATTTTAAATAGATTTTACCGAGTGGATAAGGCAAGGAGCAGAAAACAAGGAGGACTTGGCTTAGGACTGGCTATAGCCAAACGATGGGTTGAAAAGTACCACGGTACCATTAACATTGAGAGTAAAGAAGGCGAAGGAACAAATGTAACGGTTGTGCTGCCTCTGTTTACTAACTCTCTATAAATGTGCATATAAAACAAGGTCTTTATTTTTAATACTTCTAACTTCACAAACAAAGAAAAATTAAAATCTAAACATGAAAAGACCTTATCACATTTCATTAAAAGGAACTTGGTAAAGCACAGAAAGTAGAGGTATCTAGTATGAAGTTGAAATTTCAATTTACACTTGCGTTTATGTTAAGCGTGTTGTCCCTGATTTGTTTTAGTGGGATGGCTATCTTAATTAGTGGATCAAAGATTGCTGCATTTGACCAGTCTATTATATCGTTTATTCAAGGGCTCGAAACTCCTGGGTTAACGACTATTATGAAGTGCTTTACTTTCATTGGCTCTACGCCATCCGTTGCAGTGATTTCTCTCTTTAGTTTATTTTTTCTTTATAAAGTATTAAAACATCGAACGGAGCTTATTTTATTTATAGCCATTATTGTAGGCTCTCCAATTCTTAATGAATTGCTAAAACTGCTTTTTCATCGTGCACGTCCTGATTTTCATCGATTAATCAAAATAAATGGTTATAGTTTTCCAAGTGGACATGCCATGAGTGCCTTTGCTGTTTACGGTGTTCTTTCATTTCTGCTTTGGCGTCATATTCCGACTCGCTGGGGACGTACACTCTTAATCGTTATTAGCATTATAATGATTTTAGCAATAGGTATTAGTCGTATTTACTTAGGTGTACATTATCCTAGCGACGTTATTGGAGGCTATTTTGCTAGTGGCTGCTGGTTAGCTATTGCTATTTGGTTCTACCAACGCTATCAGGAGAAGAATTTTGAGCAAAGAAGACCTACTCAAAGTGAAGAATGAATAAAATCATATATCAGCACTGAGATAACCTTATAGTCTAAAACAGCAAGTGACTGTATTCATAATTAGGTGGGTGAAAGGGTGGATCATCAAAAGTACTGATATTAACGGGCGGTGGTTTTAGAATCAGTAAAAATATAGTTTAGTACATAACTTTTTAAGTACTTGAGCAAACTACTTAAGAAGTCGAGAGAGACTTCACCCGCAACTTAATTTTATCAGTAGAAAACAGCTATCTTCTCACGGAGATAGTTGTTTTCTTTTTTTAGCTGTATACGTCATAGACTTTTAGTTAACACAAAACCCTTTTCCGGAACCCCTTACAAAAAATAAAACTTGTCGCATATGCTAATCCTCATAAAATAGTCTTTATGAAAGTAATAATAAAAGCAACATTAGAAAATACGTGAGTAGGGACTACGTGAGAATATACAATGTGGTAGATGTTAAAAACCAAAATGATCTAAGCAACATCCCATGAGAGAATGCTGCTTAAATCATTTTGGTTTCTTTCTTGCTAAAAGCTTATTTTCCAGCTTACATATCCACTTATAATACCCTAATACGATAAGTAGGAGTATGGGGTCTATAATAGCCGAATGACCTAAACTCCACCAACCATAGTGAAAGTATCCCCAAGGTTTAGGAAGTAATGCAATGGCTTCATAAATGACAATTCCTATGACCCAAAAGATGATATAAAGAACCTGTTTAATCATTTTGCTTTTGAAAGGGTACCAATTTAAGAACATCATAATAACGGGGGGAAGTAGTATGGTGTGGAGAGGGAGATCTAGCCAATCCACTTTTTTATCAAAATACCAGTATCCCTCGTACTTACGTTCAATAATTAGATCAAATATCAGATGAAAAGCGATTGTAAATATCCAACTGTGAACGATTTGATTAGCTGTTAATCTTTTATTTGTTTTAAAAGCAATAACATTAAATATAATAATAGCAAGAATAAGTCCTATCATATCTTCTCCTTTTAAAGATATATAACACACTTTGTTTTAAAGAAAGTCTATATTACTAATGGTGAAATTCTTGTTTTTGTCTCTTTATATTCTCTTCAAGTTTTTGTAGCAGAACCCTTTAAGGTATTACTAAAAAAACAATTTAAAGATCCAATATAAGACGGCTATCCACAATAAGATAATGAAAATTCCAGCAGTCCAATTTTTCTTTTTAACATTTTCCGATTCTCTTACTTTTTCGCGACATTCATCAAGGATATCTTTAGGAATTAGTTTTAAGACAAATTTGATTGCGAAAGGAATAAGGATGATATCATCTAGGTATCCCAGTATAGGTATAAAATCAGGAATTAAATCTACTGGGCTAAATGCATAGGCTATGATTAATATGGATAACAATTTTACGTAAAATGGAACTTTAGGGTGTTTGTTAGCTTCTACTAACACAAAAATTTCCTGTTTTAACTTCTTTGCTTGTTCTTTTAATTTAGTTAGTGCTTCTCCCATCTATATTTCCTCCTGTTATGTGCATTATCTTTTGTTATCTAATAAATTGTATCTTCTGTTATTATATAATGAAACAGATGTTACATTTTTTATTTTTGTGTTAAAATGAATAAAAATAGTATGAGGAGTCTGAGATATGTCTACAATCAATTGGATTATTTTCACGTATAAGATTCCTTCGGAACCTTCTTCAGCAAGGGTTAGAGTTTGGAGGAATCTCAAGACACTTGGAGTTCATTATCTTCAACAATCCGTTTGTATCTTACCTTCTAAAGAAGAAATTATAAAAAAGTTAAAAAAGCTTGAATTATTTATCCATGAAAGTGGAGGGGAAACCTCTATCCTTGAAATTGAAAAGCTTTCGTTTTCTTCTGAGCAAATGATAATATCAAAGTTCAATCAGGAACGCACCTTGGAATACGATGAATTTATTGAGGAATCAAATAAATTTTTAAAAGAAATAGAAGATGAGACTAATAAAGAAAACTTTTCATTTAGAGAAATAGAAGAAAACGAGGCGGAATTAAGAAGGTTAAAAAAATGGTTGGTAAAAATAAAGAAACGAGATTATTTTTTATGTGAGACAAATAAAAAGGCATCGGATCTCTTTGAAGAAAGCAATAAAGTGCTTGAAGAATTTACAGAGAAAGTATACCTATGTGAAGGAATTGTCGAAGGAAAAAATGTGTAATGAGCATTTAATTTATCTAAATAACACACAAAGAGGAATAACATCATGATTAAGGGTTCTATAAGAAAGAAATTAATTGGAAGGTTTTTCATTCTTTTATTATGCACTTTGTTGTTAACTAGTTGTTCAGCTGAAAACTATATACAAGGGGTCATATTAGACAAAGTAAATGTGGCTGACATTCAGGATCTTCCTCCAACTGAAGACAAGAAAGTTGCTACTTTAAAGGAATTACCGGATTATCTTAAAATGGCTTTTGTTATAACTGAAGATAAACGCTTCTATGAACATAAAGGTGTTGATCCGAAAGGTATCCTTCGAGCTCTATATAGAGATGTCTTAGAAGGAAGTAAAAGTGAAGGGGCCAGTACGATTACACAACAACTTGCCCGAAACGTATTTCTTTCAAATGAAAAAACACTTAACAGAAAAACGAAGGAAATTGCCTATGCTTTAGAATTAGAGAGAAAATACTCCAAAGATCAAATTTTAGAGATGTATTTAAACCACATTTATTTTGGCAGTGGAGCCTACGGAATTCAGGCAGCCGCACAAGAATACTTCGGGAAAGAAGCAAAAGATTTAACGATTGCGGAGTCTGCTTTATTAGCTGGTTTACCTAAAGCACCTAGTAAATATTCTCCTCGTAACAATATAGAGCTAGCAAAAGAACGACGCTCGATCGTTCTTTCATTAATGGAAGAAAATCATATAATTTCTAAACAAGAAGAAGAAGAAGCAAACAAGCAAGAAATTCTTTTAACCAAAAAAGCACTGGGACAATAAATTGTTATAACTTCTTTTAAGGTGTTAGTTCTCTCATAAATATATACAGGGATATTTCTTGTTCCTGAAAGTATTAAAATGCATAGAATTTAATACTTGGAGCAAACTGCCCAAGATGCTTCAAAGTATCAAATAAAACGGAATAATGTACACACTAAAAAACTTCCTACGGAAATAGGGAGTTTTCTATTTTCAACCTGTATATTGTATAGATCTGTAGTTAACATAATTCATGTTCCCGTCACGAAAATAAGTAACATCTTTCATAACGTTACTTATTTTTTATTTTTTCTTCATTTATCAATTTACAAAGGTAACCTACTATGTATTCCCTTGATGTTATCTCTTCCAAATCATTATTTTCTACAAGATTGTTTATTCCTTTATCAATAACTTTCCATAAAGAATTCTCTTCTAAATGTTTATATGGATGTGACATAGGATTATTTTACACCTCCTATTTTAATAGGAAGTTAATTTCCTTAGGTAGTGTTTCTCTACATATTAGATGCATATATTTGGTATTCTTTTGTTGACACATTCATAGCTCCTGGTAGAGGGCTTATACATAAAAAACAATCAATAGGTTATCTTAACGAATAATGTTCTCAAGAAGGGGATGCTTATGAGTCGGATGGTTTTATTGGTTGGGGTATCTTTATTTACTTTGTTCATAATGAGTGAAAAAACAGTTAATGCGTATTCATTTATGAGTCCGTTATTTTCTATCTCTCTACCTCAAGAGCACGTCATTCATTCTATTCCTATTCAAAAGAAGAAAATAGCTCTTACGTTTGATGATGGACCGACATCAGATGAAACGGTACAAATCTTAGATCTTTTGAAAGAATACGATGCAAAAGCGACTTTCTTCGTCGTAGGGTCTCGTGTAGAACGTTATGCACCTATTGTTGAAAGGGAAATACAAGAAGGTCATGAAGTTGGAAACCATACATTTCATCATTTGATTTGGACTCGCAATATTTCCGAGAAACAATTGATCGAGGAAATTGAATTAACTCAGGAAGCTATTTCTAATATAAGTGGGTATCAGCCTTCATTATTTAGGCCTGTTCAAGGATTTTATAACCAGAAGCTCGTGGACGTGGTAGAACACTCTAACTTGCAGGTTGTGTTGTGGTCTCAAAAGCATGATACGCGTGATTGGGATCGACCTGGGGTGAATTATATTGTTCAAAATGTATTAAATGACATAGAAAATGGAGACATCATTCTTTTGCACGACCATGTGAATGGAAAAAGCCAGACTATTTTAGCTCTCAAACGTATTTTGCCCGCCCTAAAAGAAAAAGGGTATGAATGTGTTACAATTTCGGAGCTATTAAAAACATTTGAAAGTACGCACTAATAATTATGCATTCCTTCAATTTTCTATGTGACTGGTCTGTTGTTTAAATAGACGTTTGTCAACAAAATGAAGATTATAAGAAAAAAGCTTACCTAAAAAAGGTGAGCTTTTTCTTGGTCATAAGAGTGTACTTTAACGAACATAATAAATAAATCATCTACAACTCAAGCCTTAATTATTTATCGGTCTACCTACCGTTTAAACTCAATAATATCTTTTTTATACTAAACAACGAAGCAACTGAGTCGAAGAGATTTATGTAAAAGATACTTTCAGTGGACTAACCATTCTTCTAATTTGTCTTCGCTTATCCTTCGCTAACAATAAAAAGGTCATGGCTGATACAGAGAAACTCTACAAGTACGTTTTTTTAATCGTATCTTAATTTTATTTAGCTATAGTATACCTGTATCTCACAAGGAAAGAGGAAGAGGACTATGAATGTATTTTATTTTTTAAACGAATATATAAAGCATCCACGAACTGTAGGAGCATTAATGTCAAGTTCTAGACAACTTGCAAAACACATGATAGCTCCTATTAATTTTGAACAAGCAAAATGTATTATTGAGTATGGACCAGGAACAGGGGTTTTTACGGAACAGCTCATTCAAAATAAACATAACGCAACAGTCTTACTAATCATTGAGAACAACAAACAATTTGTTCATACGCTTAAAAGCAAATATGGAGCCATGGAAAACATACACATTATTCATGGCTCTGCTGAGTATGCAGACAAATATCTTCAGCAATATAAGATTGCCAAAGTAGATTATGTTGTATCAGGATTACCCTTTACCAGCTTACCATTGGTGACTTCGGAAAAAATATTGCAGGTAACCAGGGAAGTGTTAGGTAGTGATGGGAAATTTATTTCGTTTCAATATACACGTCTCAAACAACAATTTTTTCAGTCTTTCTTTGTAAATATTGAGGTGGAAAAAGTACTTTGGAACATTCCACCAGCTTTTGTATTTACTTGTGGTGAATAAGATAATATTCCTGAAACAGAGCGAATTTCACTACAAATCTTTATGAAGCCATTTGTTATATTACTTTTTAAATTGATTAATGCTCCGACTTTCAATGTTGTAGAGTTACCACTTATTCTATATAAAAGACTATAACCAAAGCGCTAAACTTTGGTTATAGTCTCAATGATTTTTAAATATTGCACATCCCCTAGACCATACTGAGGAAATGACTGGAACAAATTTTCCAGCAACTCATTTTGTGATTGATCTTCATTTTCCCTTATATACGCTACGATTTCATTATCGCCCTTTATGTATTCCATGTATAATCCAATTCCTTGAAATATACTGGATATTACTTGTATTTCAGGGGATTGATGATCTATTAATACTTGTTGATAAACCTTTTTATAACTACCTAAAAATATTTCAATTGTTTCAATCTTATAAGTTATTTCATTAACCATATTAAAAAATATTTTCCCTTTATACGCCACTTGTTCTAAATATGCTAGTACTGTTAACATATTCATTTGACAAAACATATCATCCCCAAACCATAAGACGATACATTTATACTCCCTTTCAAACAGTAGTTCCAGAGGTGCCATAGTAAAATCCTCATATTCTTGTACAGTTATCTTATGTCCTAAAGCTCTTAAACTTTTAAATTCGTCACTGAATATTGCAACACTTGTCTTATGTGAGCACATAGCTTCGTTAAAAGAAATATAATCACCTTTTTCCATTAATTGATGTCTTTGAAATACCTCATACATTACCTGTCCATTTAGAATATTTAATATTTCGAAGCCAAATTGATGATTCATCTTATTATGAAAATCCTTAATCTTCAACTTGTGGAAAAGATTTATCATAACATTCCTCCTCCTGTCACGTACATTTCATTCTACATCATTCATACAAAAAAATAGATTTTACCGGTAGCAAACAGCATATTATAGTCGTGTAGATATCTTACTATTTTCAGCTTCATTCTGGGCCATGCTAAGCAGTCTAAATCCTTTAAGGCAAACTATTACTCCAGTTCCCCATAATATTAAAGCTGACCCAAAACCTAGAGATCCCCACCATGCCATAACTTGATGATCTCTTATTATTATTTTCACAGGGAAAGTTAGCATTACAATAGTTGCAAGTAAGCACAGAAGTGTGCCTGTAATATAATAAACTCGAACCTGAAAGAGGGATGCTAGAGGAAAAAAATGAGCACCGACAATAAGAGCCATAACAGGAACAAACAAATTTAAGTGATTAGTAGATACACAAATAATAGCAGCAACAGCAATAAAAATACCTTCTAAACTAAAAATAATACCAAACCATCTATTCTTTTTTCTCCAAAGATCCCTATCCTTTTTAATTACTTCATTAGGTAATTCACTGGAATTCTTTATTAATATCATTGCACCGATAAATAATATGACCCCGATCAATAAAGATAGGATCATAAGTACAGGAAATTCCCACCCTTGCATTCCTCTAATGCCAATTCCTGCCCAAAGAGTGCCGAAAAATGCCATGAAGATAACTCCAGAAGCTGTACCGCGCACAGCAGCTCTGGGAATAGTAGTTTGAGACATATATTATAACCTCCTTTTTCATTTCAATCTAAATGGTCCTATGTTTCTAATTTATAAATCAATTTTACAACTTATTCTATTGAAACTATCTATGAGGAATAAAAATTTATTTATTAAGCAAACTATACAAGACGCCGTGAGGCTTCAGTCCTTTGGTTAAATATTGTAGCAGAAAAAACTACCCTATCATACACCAGGGTAGTTTTTTCTGTTTTTGAGTTGCATATTGTATACATCCTTAGTTACCATAGTGGATTTTATAAGAACTAGCAAACGAAAAATAATATAATAAAGAACTTTTAAATGAGTCTTATTAAATTTTTATTTTATTTTCATTTTAATTTAAGTCAAAGGATATACAATTTGAACTATATTTAATACTTCCTAGGGAAGATTCTGATTTTAGTGCGCTGTTTATTAATCTAAAAGAATAAACATTTAGCACAACAAGGTAACCTATAAATTTTCATATTTCCTTAATCCGTTCGTAACTCGCCTAATTTCTATTTATGACTTTTTAATTAGAAGAAAAGCTAAATCATTGAAATCTTCTGTAATCAAATAAATATAAAGTTAGAAGACATTTAAAAAGATGTTTCGTTTACAATAAACGATATAAATGGAGAAAAAAATCATGAACTTAAAAATAATTGGAGCATTTATTTTAATAACAAGTTTATTGGGTGGTTGTGGGAACTTAAAAGAAAAAAAGGAAGTCATTTTATCTGAGCCTGTAAATGGTGCAATTGCAATGGATGTTTATCAGTCAGAGAAACAACTTCAAGAGCAAACCGGTAAGTGGAAAAATGATAATAAAAGAACATTTCAATTCGATAAAGGATTTGAATGTAAAGTTATGGAGGTGAATGACACAGAGGGCATGGTATTGTTAAAGGCTGTCAATGGATTAAGTAAGGGAAATGAATTATGGGTTTCTGTAAATGATTTGAAAGAAGCAACAAATAAAAAATAAAGACATAAACTTTTATTAAAAATATATGATTGTCATACATTTTTAATAAAAGTTTATTTGTATGTCATCAGATGTTTACGTTGAACTTCTATCCTATAAGAGAGAGTCGACTTATTATAAATATCTTTATTGCTTTTTATTGTATTTGTGCATACTAGAAAAGTAGTACGAAATCGGTAAACAGGAGGAGTTTGGATTGAGAAATAGATGTAGCAATCCATTGTTTCACAACGTTTTTCTGATCATAGTAAGTAGTTTGGGTGGTTTCCTTCTTTCTTTAACTGGTATGTCTATTGGATGGATGATTGGCAGTCTAATGATGGCTGGATTTCTTTCATTTTATGGATCCAAATGGAAAAAGGAATCCTCTTCAAACAAAGGGATTCATCCTTACTGGCGTCACGTTGGCCAAGGTATTTTAGGAATTCAATTAGGACAAAGTATAAGTCTATCTATTTTTGATACGTTTGAGGATCATTTTATCATCATTTTTATTATTCTTATTTTTTCTATTATTTTTGCCCTTTTGTCAGGGTTAGTTCTATGGCGTTATAGTAAAGCTGATATGATGACCAGTTTGTTTGGTACTACGCCTGGTGGAATCTCTGCGATGCCTACTATTGCAGAAGAGGTAGGAGCAAACACAATGATAGTAAGTATTGTGCAAACATTACGTATTTTTCTTGTAGTTGGGACTATCCCTCTTTTAGCTGGAGCCGTTCAGTCGAATCCAGTGCAGCATACATTTACACATTCGGGTACATCTTTGAATATGTGGACGTTTACGTGGACCATTTTATTAGTCATCGGTGCCTTGAGTGGTGCATATACCGGAAAAAGAACTAATTTACCTGCGCCCTGGCTTGTGGGAGGAATGTTGGGAACGGCTGTTATTCAAACAGTGGGTTCATCTGTCATAGGTAAAGATCTAGCTGCGTGGTGGCCACATGTGCTGATTATTCTAGCTCAAATACTAATTGGAACTAGTATTGGCTCACGTGTTCATAGGGAGATGTTTAATGGTTCTAAACAGGTTATAGCTGTAGGTCTTCTTACTTCTACTGGCCTGGTTACTGCAATGGCTTTATGTTCCTTTCTTATCTCTATATGGACACATATTCCATTAATAACTTGCATCTTAGCGTTTGCTCCCGGTGGTGTAGCAGAAATGGCTACCACGTCCTTTACTTTACACGCTGATTCAACGTTTGTAGTAGCCGTTCAATCTCTAAGATTGATGACTATTCTATTAATTCTGCCGCCCTTTTTTCGTTTACTAAATAATTCATCCTTTCAAAACTTTGTTTTGTACAGGAAGAGGTTGCGTAATTAATGACAAGTAAAAAATTGTATATAGAGGTTTCATATAGATAAAGATAATAACCATTTTAGACTACCAACTATGCCCGTTTCACTAATTTTTCATCATTAGATGATAAAATATCGTTATTAATGCAATTAAGCATTTTTTCATAGATATTCCCCTCTATAGGCTGATCTCAAAAGGTCAGCTTTTTTTATGTTTCATTTTTCTTTCCTTATGAGTACAATTCTAAAAATACATATGAACTTTCGGATATATCATTGTATAAAATAAAATAAACTACTGGTTATACAGCCAGTAGTTTGTTTACGGCGGGGAACCTAATAGTTGAGGTCTAACCTGCTTGTTCTTAAGTAGATTATTCTTATCTCGTTTATACAAAGGAGCAACAATCTCTATAAAATATGTAGCTTTTATTGTTTATAGTAGATAAAATCACTAATTACTTGGGTTAGCACTCCAAGAGGGAACACAGTTATAAATGCCTTCTGTGTATTCAAATGATTTAAATCATATAAAGGGAAGAACTCGAAAACCTGTATATCAATAAACGCAATAATGGCTGAAGCAATGAGGTAAGCAATCCCAAAAAAATTTCACTTGTAAAAGAACTGATACAATAATGTGATAATCACTGAGATAATAGCAAAATCAACCGCATTGAACCGGTAGTAAAGACAAGAAATTGATGAGGGTTGCTCCACATTCCAAGAATCCCCTAAATTCATCTACGATACCTACTAAGACAAAACTAATGAAAAATACCAAGAAAATAAAAAGCATTCTTTGTCTATCAATTAATAAATAGAAGTTGAAAAGAAAGAATGTACTTAAAGTGATAATTAATCACCACTGAAAACTAAAAAGATCGTGATGATGTCAATAGTGAAATTCTAAACCATTAATACATATGGGTAATGCTTCTTCTATATGATTAAGTATGAACATCACCTCCATAGAAATATGTGCATAATAGAAGATGTCCATGCAATGAGCGATATGATTATCGCTTTCTTTTGGATAAAAGGGTCATGAGGTAAGCGACTAATAGAAAAATAATACCGGCTACTATTACTTTGACCTCAGATACATCCAAGGCCCAAGGACCATATTCTTCTGGAATTAATCGATAAATAGACCACCATTGTCCACTTGTTCCTTCTAATAACGTGATAATAACCCACAAGAAAAATAAAACGATAAACCATAAAAGAAAGATAATATAGCTAACAAGTTTTTTGTCCATAGATAAATAAAACCTTTCGTAACTTTTAACTTCCACATTATAACATTTAAGGGTTATCTAAACTATATACAACTTATCCATAAGGAAAGAGAGGTATGAAGAGATCTTCCTTATTTCATATTTACTATAGTATTTTTAAATAAGTCTTAAAAATAGAAGAATTAAGTTAAAAACAGTTTATTTGAGAGCGTACGATATTATGTATGGATGAATATCCTTTTCTTATAGAATTAAGTCCCCACAACCAATTCAAAGAAGGAAGATCTTCCTATGAATCAGTTTACAACAGATCTTGTACTGAGCTTATAGTTACTTAAAAAACACTCACAAAGGGGAACCTACGTTTTTTTATAGATTATATATATACATAATCTATAAAAAAAGAAATGAGGAGTTTAAAGAGGAATAAAGTTGAATTAATTGAGGCGATAGCAACAAAATCAGAACTAACGAAACAAGATTCAAAAAAAGCTGTAGATGCGTTGTTTGAAACGATTTCTAATACACTTGCAACGGAAGGAAAAATTCAATTAGTTGGATTCGGTACATTTAAAGTTCGTGAACGTGCAGAACGTACAGGACGCAATCCTTAAACAGGAGAAGAAATGACAATTCCTGCTTCCAAGGTTCCTGCCTTTAAACCTGGAAAAGAATTAAAAGAAGCTGTTAAATAAATATTTTTAATTCTTTCCTTTATAAAAAAGTTTTACGAGAGAATGCGTAGAGCTTTTTTGCCAAACTGTTTAATTACTATCATTAAAAATAAATGATCAACCATTTGAAATTTTTAACATTTCATTCTATTACTCTATCTGAGCAATGGATTGGTTTATTTCACAATAATCACTGGGCAACCTACAGAATGTGCTACTGCATGACTTACACTTCCTAAGAAGGTTTCCTTTATAAACCCTTTTCCATTGCTTCCCATCACAATGACATCATATGGATTTTCTTCTACATAAGAGATAATTTCTTCAGAAGGATCTCCTTCTAATATTTGAGTTTCATAGGAAACATCTGCTGCAAGAAGAAGCTCATATGCTGTAGATAGAACTTTAGCATTATCTTCATCAATTAATTGATCTAAATTTACGTTGTAAACAGGTTCTGGTAAATGCATAGGCTCATCATTAACATGTAGAATCATTATTTTTTTAGTACCTGCAATTTTAGCTAATTCGGTTGCATGTTGAAGAGCATGAACAGCAGGCTTTGAACCATCAAATGCTACTAAAACTTTGTTATACATATCAATTATCTCCTCAAAATTAGCATTTTTTATTCATCAATTATAAGTACTTACTCTATTAAGTTCCCTTAATAAATAGTTTCCTAAACACGAAAAAGAGTATCCTTGACAAATGATTTGTGACTCATATAAAAAAAGATCTGTAGTGGCATGGGGCTACTCTCCTAGGATGAGACAAAAAAAACCTAAATTGAGAAATTATAATATTTAATTAAAAAATGATGTAAAAAACGTACGATAGAAAGAATAGAAAAAGAAACCCTAGTTTATAATCTAGGGTTTCTTTTTTACTAGAATGTTTTCCATTTACATATTAAGCAATACCACAAACGTCTTCTATCTATTATTTTGAAAAGATTTCTTTCGCATTATCCATTGCCATTTTATTTCCTAACGCTGAATAATCAAGCCAAGGCTGATCAGGAATTACATAAACATGCTTTCCTTTAACTGCTTTCAATCCCTTCCAAATAGCTGTTTTTTCTAATTGTTTGAAAGCTGTTTGGGATTGATCGTCTCTGTTGACAATAACAAAGATAGCATCAGCATCGAAATCTGGAAGTACTTCTTGAGAGATAACTTGATAAGGTTGGTTTTTATCAATTTTTTCAACGCCATTAGCAGGTTTTAATCCTAAATCTTGAAATAAAATTGGTCCCATTGGTCGTTTTGTACCAAAAACACGTAATTCTTTTGCTGTAACACGTATAGCCATTACTTTACTGTCTTTACCAAGTTTTTTCTGTATTAATCCTTTTACTTCTTTTGTTTCCTTTTCATAATCAGAAATAAATTGACCTGCTTCTTTTTCACGATCAACTAATTTCCCTACAGACTTTAAATGATCTCTCCATGTTCCATCATTAAGGTTAAATACATGTGTTGGTGCAATTTTTTTAAATTTATCTACGTTTTTCCCTGAGTATTCTTCATCAAGATAGATTTCTGATGGTTCTAAAGCGAGCAATGCCTCCATATCAGGGTCTGTTACTGATCCAAGCTTTTTTGTACCCTTTAATTTGTCTTTTACATGTGGAAGGAAATCTTTTAACTCTCCTCCAACCACTGAACCTACTGGAGTAACACCTAAAGCAAGTAAGTCATTTGTTAAGTGAATAGATAATGAAGCAATTTTTGGATCTTCACTACCGGATTTACCTTTGCTTGTTGTTTTGTTTTCTGTTGAATTATTTTGTCCACAAGCTGATAATACGATAATTAACATAATACTAAATAAAATTGCAAATTTCTTTTTCATAATGTTCTCCTTATTCATATGTCTATTTTGTTTTTGTAAGTAAATAAAGGAAATAAGGTGCTCCAATTGCTGCTACCACTATACCTGCTGGAATAGCATTAGGAGCAAAGATAGATCGTCCAATAGTATCAGCAAGTACTAAAATCACCATCCCAATCAGTCCTGATACTGGAAGGAAATGTTGATACATTGACCCAACAAGGCGACGAGCGAGATGAGGCGCGACTAAGCCAATAAAACCAATCCCTCCTGCCATTGCCACACTAGCACAGGAAATCCCTACAGCCGTTGCTAGCATCAACAAACGATTTCTTTCAACAGAGGCACCAAGCCCTGCAGCTACATCATCCCCTAGAGATAATGCATTCAATGTTTTAGATTGAAACCATGTATAAGGGACTAGAATTAGAATCCAAGGAAGAAGTGCTATGACGTGAATCCAATCTCTTCCCCAAACATTTCCTACTAACCATCTAGAAGCAAATGTGTAGGTTTCTTCATTTAAACGAAGAGATAAAAAAAGTGTAACCGCACTAAAACCTGCTGAAACAGCAATGCCCACTAAAATTAAACGAATTGGTATGATGCCTTTATAACGCTCATAAGACAATCCAACAATTAAAAATGCTGCTAATACTCCCCCACCAAACGTAAATAAAGGTATTAAGATTGATGCTTTTTCATCCATAGAATGAAAATATGTAACAAAGATAACAAGACCAAAAGAAGCTCCTGCATGCAGCCCTAAAATTCCTGGGTCTGCTAACGGATTACGAGATATACCTTGCAAAATTGCACCTGATATTCCCAAGCCAATCCCTGCAAGCATCGTAATCAATATTCGTGGCATACGGTAGTCAAATAAAATCGTTGTACTTTTAAAATCACCATATCCAAAAAAAGTTTGAATCACTTTTATTGGCGAAATACGTAATGTTCCTGTATTTAGACTTATTAATACTGAAGCCAAGCTAATAAAAATAAATAGCATAGTAACGATATAAGCTCTCTTGGCGTCTGAATTCATTCTATGTTTCACTTATAAGTCCCTCCCTACTTTACGTGCAATATAAAGGAAAAAAGGAACACCCACAAGTGCCACCATGATACCTATAGCTAATTCCCGAGGTGGATCAACTGTTCGAGCTGCTAAGTCAGCTAAAATTAATAATATGGATCCTAATAAGGCTGACATGGGAATGATAAGTTGATAATTTCCTCCAACTAGCTTTCTGGCAATGTGAGGAATAACAAGCCCAACAAACCCTATCGAACCAACAGCTGAAACAGAAACTCCTGCCAAGATAACAGCTAACGTGATCCCAATTACTCTAATTCGATTGATCTTAACTCCAAGGTTAGCTGCAATATCCTCTCCCATTGTAATAAGAGATATAGATCGTCCTAGAAAAAGGCTTGAAATAATTGCAAGTAAAATAACAGGGACTAATATACGTAAATAAGTCCACTTTATACCAGCTACTCCTCCTGCATACCAAAAGGCCAAGTCCTGACTCAAATCGTAATAGATTGCCACACCTGAGGTAAGTGAATGTAAAAGGGCTGCAATTACTGCACCTGATATAGTAAGCCTAATTGGGGTCAATCCCCCAGGAGAAGCTGAGCCAATAGCATAAATGAACAAGGTACTTAATACAGCTCCAATGAACGAAAAGAGCATTAGGAGAGAATAAGGAAGACCAGGAAAAAATGCAAAGCAAAGGGCAACGACAAACATTGCCCCCCCGTTAATACCTAAAATACCAGCATCAGCTAAAGGATTACGGGTTATTCCTTGCATTAATGCCCCCGCCACAGCAAAAGCTGCTCCTACGATTGCTGCCCCAATCATACGTGGAAGGCGTAATTCATGAATTATTTGTTGGGGTGTTAGTGCGGAATTATAATGAAATATAGCTGACCAGACGGTATGGAATTTGACCTCTTTTGCTCCAAATGTAACAGATAAAAACATGCACGCTAATAACCCTAAAAAAACCATGATAAATAAAATACATACTAGTGAAGTGTTCTGACGATTTTTAAGATTTTTTGAAGAAAACTTATCTAACATTGACTCATCCTTTATTTTCCATAGAACTTACCATGAGAAGCATATTTGTTATAAGTACTACAGTATTGAGATTTTATATTGTATCAGTATTTTATTATCTATAGTTATTGATAATCATTTTCATTACATGGATATTATATCGATGAAATTGTTAATTATCAATGAAATCTTTCTAATTAATCTTATTACACCACCTTGAGTTAACCTTTACAGATTCTACAAACTTTACCTTCTACTGTATCATCTTCCCCTAGTAGTGTTCCGAGTTGTTCACTGAATCTCTGTTTCCACATGCAACTTTCGAATTTGTTGCCAGGAACGTAGTTTTTGGGAGGGTAGTTTGTGTATCTAAACTGGTGGCATAAGCAACACTATGAAAAAAAGATTACACACAATAGGGTTACAATTAAAAGCTCCATTTATTAAAAGCCCCTTAAAATACAATTGTAAAAATATCTGATGAACTAAATAAGAAAAAACTAGTGAAGATTTAAATACTCAGGGATGAAGTATAAAACCACAAAAGATGGCTATTTAAGACTTATTTATATAACAAGAATATATCAGGTTCATTTAAACAAATTAGATTGTCAATACTGTCCCATCATTAACACCTTTTATCCTAATGGATTTAGGTGGATGGTAATTTTAAAATCAATAGATGATATATTTTTTATTAAATTCTCATTTTATTCTCATCTTAATTTAATTACCGTTTATTATGATAGATACAACGTATGAAAACAAAAAAGGAGAAATAAGGCTGAATACTGGAAAAATAGAAGATATTTCATAAATAGCGTACTATTCAGAAATAAAAAATAATGATTTAAATGCACCTCGATTAGAAACCACTTTAAATTCTAATTCTGTAATAAAACAGATGCTCAATAAATTACTAGAAACGACAAATTTCTTTTGGATTATTAAAATTATGAAAACTACTGTTGGGGAGATGGCTACAGATTTTTCGGATGCAAACTTACACCTAGAATTAATTGGGTGGTCTTGGCTTAGGGATAATGGGAACAAGTTCCATACTTCTGTTAATCACCTTAACTTTAGTTATTTATTTAACTAAGACAAAAAGAAATCAAATATCTCTTACACATGAAAAGTAAGATTGAAAGCCTTTAGAAGTAGCCAAGGATAACACTCTTTTATCTTCTAAGGAGTATTATACATGACTTTTCTTCACTCAGAGATTTAAGAAATTTTTAAAAAATACATAGTAACATTATAAACAGAATGATTAATGGTAAGAAGGTGTTAGTTTGATCAGTTTTCAAAAGAAGAAAAAAACCAAATATATCTGGATAGGAGGTATTTCCACTGTAGGATTATTCATTTTCGTTGGGATTTTATACAAAGGTAACTTGCCTTTCCTTGACAAGATTTCTTTACGTGAACCTCAACAAGTGAGCGAGTTACTTTCTACTTACAAAGAAAACTCTATATTAAAGAAGAAGTTTGCCTCTGAGAATAAGGATGAAGCGACTGTTTACAGCCTTGAATATGAAAATAAAGTACTGAAGAGACTTCTAAAAGTGCAAGATGATATGAAGGCCTATAACGCTCTATCAGCTACGGTTATTGACCGTACAATAAACAATTGGAATAGTGAAATAGTTATTGATAAGGGGTCTAAGCAGGGTGTGAAAGTCAATATGAATGTACTCGATGCAAATGGGATTATTGGAAAAATATCCAAAGTCTTTCCATCAACTTCTACGATAGAACTAATTAGCTCAAATCTTAGAACAAATCGTATCGCTGTAATTCTAAAAGATAAGAAAGACGTGAACGGAACATTAGAAAACTATGATGAAAAGAAGGGTAATTTAATTGTTAGAAAAATCTCTAGTGATGCTGAGGTTAATGTAGGGGATAAAGTTCAAACTTCTCCGATCAGTTCCATATTTCAAGGAGGATTAGCTTTAGGAAAAGTGATTAAGGTACAACCCGATGATTATGGGCTAACACAATCGGCCGTTGTAAAACCTATATCCAACTTTAATGACATTAGTGAAGTAATGGTAATTAAAGCAAAAGGATAATAAATAAAAAGTAAGAAACTATATTAATGTTTCCTAAAATTTGCATTCAAAGGATTGTATTATATGAATTTTAAAATACAATTTTTAGTGGCCTTTATTTCAAGTCTATATTTAATCATTTTTGTAGACATGATTTTGTTTCTAATTAGTGGAGAAACATATATTCATATTAATAGCATCATATTATTGTATGTTCAACATCTGAGGTTTCCTATATCTAAAAGAATAATGAAGGTTTTTATGTTTCTAGGGTCCACCCCTTTTATTATAACGCTTTCTTTTGGAAGCTTATGTCTCTTCTATAAAATATTCAAATATAGGATTGAACTTATTTTGTTTTTGGGAATTATTAGTGGATCTTTCATACTTAATAAGATACAAAAAATGTTTTACTCTATTGGTCGTCCAGATTTACATCACTTAATTAAAGTCAGTGGTTATATCCTTCAACACAAAGGAGAACATACAGTAAGCCTAATCATTGTATATGGAATACTCTCATTTCTGTTATGTGGCCTTATTTCTAGACTATGGGGGCGTTTTCTCTTAGTGTGTATCACTTCTGTCATCGTCTTGGCCATTGGGATAAGTCGAATTTATTTTAGGTTAAATTATCCCACTGATATTATAGGTTCCTATTTTACGATGGGGTGTTGGCTTGTAGTAGCTACCTACTTCTACTGGCGGTGGAAGGAGCGATATGTAAGTAAAGCAGAACGTTATAAATGCGGAGATTGAAAAGAGGGATAATATGAAAGAACGTATTTTAATTGTGGAAGATGAAGTAGAGATAGGAAATATATTAAAAATGGAGCTTGAACATGAGGGTTATCAAGTTGGAATTGAAAATAATGGAAGGTGTGGTATCGAAACGGCTTTATCGAATACGTTTGATTTAATCTTACTTGATATTATGTTACCGGAAATGAGTGGTATCCAGGTTTTACGAAAATTAAGAAAGAGACAAATTTATGTACCTATTATTCTTTTAACTGCTCGTAATTCAACACTAGACAAGGTAATGGGGCTAGATCATGGAGCAAACGATTATATAACTAAGCCCTTTAAAACGGAAGAATTGTTAGCAAGAATACGTTCTTTACTACGTCATAAACATTTTTCTACTAGAGATAGAGCAAAAAAGGACTCGCTATTATTAATTAAAGATATGGTTATTAATACTGATTCAAGAGAAGTAACTAGAGATGAAAAAAAAATCCACTTAACGCCTAAGGAGTATGATTTATTGGTTTATTTAGTTCTCCATAAGAATAAAACGGTTACGCGTGAAGGTATTTTACTAAATATATGGGGGTACGAATACGATGGAGATACAAATGTACTTGATGTTTATATAAGCTACTTAAGAAAAAAGGTTGAAGAAGGTTTCAGTTCACCATTTATTCAGACTATCAGAGGAATAGGATATACGATTAAAGAAAATTAAAGGAATAAACCTAGATTATATTCCTGAAGATTACTTTTCTATAAAAATATATCCACTTAAGTAAAAATGAATATCTTTCATCTTTACTCAGGAAGTTACAACTTTATGTTTTTCTCCATAATAGCCATTCGTTATATAGGAGGTAACGTCAGTGATAATAGGATATGTAGGAGATAGTAATAATGATTATTCTTTAAAATCACAAATAGAAAAATTAAAGAAATACGGATGTGATCAAATAATTCGTTCGAAAAAATCTACATCAACAGATGAATATATCCAATTAGTAAAGATTTTAGATGTATTAAAGCCTGGAGACCAATTTGTTGTATGTAAATTAAAGTACCTAGCCGATTCCATTAATCAATTAGTTGAGACGATGAACTATATCAGAGAAAGAAAAATCATATTTGTTAGTATTCAGGATCAGATTGATACACATATACAAACAGGAAAATTAATGCTTAAAACGCTAGAAATTCTCGGTGAATTTAACCGAAACATTACTCGTGAACGTAAAGTAGCAAGTTTAAAAACAGGGAGGCCTCGAGGAAGAAACGGAGGAAGACCTAGAGTCAATCAACAAAAACTTAATGAAGCTATTTCTTTATATTTTTCGCAAAAAATGACGGTTCTTGAAATTCAAGAAGCTACGGGAATTTCAAGAACCACTTTATATCGTTCATTAAAGAAGATTAAGAAATAATTTCATTTATTCTTAATCTTTTTTAATTCGAATCTAATTTCATTTGATAAATCGAAGAAAAGTCTTTAAGGAAGGACGGAAATAATGAAAACATTTATTGTAGCTGCCTTTGCTTACCTTTCAAAACTGGGATATATAGGTATAGCATCATCATTAATGATAGAAGTAATTCCTAGTGAAGTTGTATTATCCTACGCAGGATTTCTTGTCTCGCAAGGTAAAATCACCATAATAGGAGCAGTAATTGCTGGAACAATTGGAGGCTTAATCGCACAAATATTCTTATATCTATTAGGTTCCTATGGGGGTAGGCCTTTATTATTGAGGTACGGAAAGTTTCTTTTAATAAATCCAAAACACCTTGAAAAATCGGAAGTATGGTTTGACAATTATGGAGCAGGAGTGGTGTTTTTTGCTCGTTTTATTCCTGTTATTCGGCATGCAATCTCAATTCCTGCAGGAATTACAAAGATGCCTATCATTCGTTTTACAGGATACACTATTGCTGCTATCATCCCCTGGAGCTTTTTGTTCATTTATCTTGGGAAAACTTTAGGAAACAACTGGCATCAAATTAATCAAGTCTCTGGTTCTTATGTAAAAGTCGCTTTAGTATTTGCTGTTATAGCCATTGCTCTTTATTTTACCATTAAAACTGTTCGTCAAAATAAAGTGAAAATGTGAAAGCTTAAAATATAATCAACTAAAAGCTTATTTTCTGTAAGTATTTTTGTTGGTCCTTCAGGAGCTTTTCTGTTTTGCTTTTTCATTTTTATGTAAAGGAGATTTTTCTAGATGGAAAAGGTATTAATTATAGAAGATGGAGCAGGTTTAGTAGAATTTTTAGAATTAGAACTTAAACATCAAGGGTATTCCGTTGATATAGCATATGATGGGCGAACAGGATTAGAGAAAGCTACAAAACAGGATTATGATATTATCCTACTTGATTTAATGATGCCGGGGTTAAATGGAATAGAAGCATGTAGAAGGCTAAGGACGATGAAAGATACTCCGATCATCATGATTACTGCTAAAGATAGTGTTATGGATAGGGTGATGGGACTTGATAATGGTGCTGACGATTATATCCCTAAGCCATTTGCAATTGAAGAATTGTTTGCAAGAATGCGCGTCATTTTTAGGCGCCAAGAGAAGAAGATGCCAGATTAAAACCTAATGGTGACATTTAAAGGTATTAAACTTAATTTGGCATCATGGGCTGTTAGAAAAGACCAAATGCTCATTGGACTTACGAACAAAGAATTCGAACTTCTGGCCTTTTTCACCCGTAGTAACAACAAAGTTTTGACGTGGAATATGCTTTTAGAACAAGTAGAAGGATATAATTGAGATGTAGAAACGAACGTTGTGGACGTGTTACTTTTTTCTTTATATTTAAACATGATAATTAAACCTGTCTTCAAAATAAAAAAAGGAATCGCAAATTGCGATTCCTTTTTTTATTTATTTGCTCGGTTTAGGACACTAAGTGAATTATTGAGTGCTGATTTGCACTTATTGACATCGGGGTTTGATGAACGAACTGATGCTAGTACAATATCAATAGTTCCATCAATTTTAGTCCATGTAGAACCGTCTATTTTCCTAAGTTTAGCCTCTGACGCATCCCATTGATGTTCTAAATCATCTGCTCCTTTTTTCGCTGAAGTAAAGTTTTTTGAGTTCACATCCTTCAGCATACCTTTTTCAATTTTAGTAAAATCCGTTAATTGTCCAGATAAACTCGTTTGTGAAGAACTAGTTTTTGATGGTGATGTATTTGCACCGTTTAAAACATTAAGAGAATCGTTTAGCGCAGATTTAGATTTATTGACATCAGGATTTGACGAACGAACTGATGCTAATACAACATCAATAGTTCCATCAATTTTAGTCCATGTAGAACCATCTATTTTTCTAAGCTTAGCTTCTGAAGAGTCCCATTGATGTTCCAAATCGTCTGCTCCTTTTTTCGCCGAAGTAAAGTTTTTTGAGTTTACATCCTTTAGCATACCTTTTTCAATTTTAATAAAATCCGTTAATTGCCCAGATAAACTCGCTTGTGAAGCAGTGGATTGTGATGCTATATCATTACTGCGCCAAATATAACCACCTATACCAAGAACTAAGAAAATACATAGTACCACAATGGTTTGTATCAAAACATTTTTCTTCTTTCCATCTGGTTGGTTTATATCTGCTGTTTCCTTTTTTTGATTTATATCAATTTTTGTAACAGCAAGAAAAACGATTATAGCTAAAATAGCTACAAGAAAAATAACACTAGTAACAGTTGTTCCCAACCCTAACCCACCATTGACTTTTGTCTGAGATAAGTAATCTCCTAATGATGCTCCAAGTGGACGAGTAAGAATATACGCGATCCAAAACGATAAAATTCCATCAAGCTTCAATTTGTACGCCAAGAAGATACACCCTATGATAATAATGACTGTTACTCCTGTTTTAAGGTATCCAAAACCTAGTTGTTCAGAATATAGATCGCCTACTGCTGTTCCAAGTGCAAATGTGAAAAGAATGGTAAGCCAATAGAAAACCTCTCTTTTTCTTGTATAAATTGAGTGTATGGAGAGTGTTTTTTCACTAAGGTACCAAAAAAGAAAAGTTAGTCCAAGTAGAACGGAGAAGACAATTGTACTAACTTCAAGAGGGACTCCCATTGCGTCTGTCAAATTATCAGTTACCAGCGTTCCAAATACGCTTATAAGGACAACCGTTGCCCAATAAATGCCTGGTACATATTTAGTTGCTCTGAATTGGAGATACAATACAATAAAAAACGCTATTCCCATAATTACAGTAGTGAGAGTTAACCCTAATCCTAGGTTGAAATTTAGGAAATCGGCAAATGTTTCACCGACAGTTGTGCATAAAATTTTGATTATCCAGAAGAAAACTGTAACTTCCGGCACCTTGTTAAGTAAAATTTTCAATTTATTTTGGTTCTCTTGCATACACATTCCCTTTCTTTACAGTGGTTTCCCACAACTTTTTTTCTGCATCATTAAATAAGGAAAACGCTGCTTCTTCCATAGTATGGCCATAGATTTTAGAATTCAAAAAACAATTGTAATTTGTAGCAACTTACTTAACTATCAGTTTTCGATTAACACCTCATATCCAATATAATTTTTTTAAACTAAAATAATTATATTGAACTACTCTTAATTATTTATGAAAAACCAATTAACAATTCATTAGAATTGTTAATTGGTTTTTTAGCTTATACTACGACTGATATTTCATTTTACGAAAACATTCTAAAGGAGGTTGTTTTATGAAAAATCTAAGAGTAGTAGAAAACGGAATTCAAGCAAAAGAAATAATTGAACAATTTCTAAAAAAGAGTACATACTCTATAATCATCTACTCATCACCTACTGTGAGATTATTTAGTCTTACTTTGTGATTTTATGTAAGTTTAAAGGAAGTTTTGTAGAAAGTATTTCATTAATCAAAAAAGGATACCATAATATACCTAATGTTAGTTTTTATGGGGAGTTATTACAGTGAATAATGAATACAATCTTTTGTGTTTTAGAATCGATTGAGAGAAGAATGCAAGGACTGTGAAATGGAACTTCTTAAAAGTGAAATTTATAGGGACATTTTTAATTATGAGTCGATGCGATAAACACTAACTTTAAAGTAAATAGATAGGACAAATATATACTTATCTAATCGAATTTACTTATTTATTACATCAGTTTTACTTCATTTTCATTTTCTTGTAACTGGCGAGCTTTATAATGAATTAAAATAGTTTGACAATCATGCCAACGACCATTCTAAAATTAGGCGGTGGGATAATGAGTGAACAAATCTACTCTGATATACAACGTAAAAAAAACTCGATTATAGACTCTTTAATCCATTTAGGAATCTATAAAAAAGGAAACAAACAGCTTTATGAATTAACCTTACATGAGTTAGAAACGGAGTATCAAATAGTTAATCCGGCAATCCGAGATCTATCTTTTTAGATTTTTGCTAATTTCATTTATTAAAAGGAGGATTAATCTATGTTTTTGAAAAAGCTAATCAAAAATGGATCAGTTACGGTTAATTATTATGAAAATGGGTCACTACAAACATGTAAAGGTCGTGTTTACAATCTTAACCTTCATGAACAGACACTGTCTTTAAAAGATGAAAAACAAAATATTTTTTTTATTCGCTTATCCGGTATTGAAGATATTTATTGATTTTAATTTAGTAAAGAGTTTTCTCAGTTTCTTTTCAAATGGTCAATTTATACGTGTAAAAGGTTACTAGATAGGAAATCGTAAAGATAAAGAAATGAAATAAAAAAGGAGAAGGAATGATGGGAGAAAACAAACAAATATGGTCTGATTTTATTCAAAAGGACCGATTTGAACTGCATTCGTACCTTACTTATTTATTTAATCAATGTCATGTTGAGAGTCCAAGGCAGTTAGAGGATGAAAATATAGAAGAATAAATCTATTGATAAAGCAAATTGAAAGGATAAAAAATGAATATGAAAATAATGTAGGCGACCTCACGTTTCTAATCTAAATGAATAGGTCGTCTATTGCTGTTATAAACCTTTTTTGATATAGAGTAGATGCATCAATTATGTTTATAATCGTGTATAAGTAATTTTATGTAAAATTCAATTTTTCCCCGTATAAAGCTTAGAAGGAGGAAGAGCTTGTGAATACAGCTGTTAACGAGTTGTATGATTTTGGAATAGTTTTAAGGAGAAAGCTATTAAATAATAATCTTTATGCTTATTATTTAATTGATGCAATGAGAAGAGAAAATCATTTTGATTTTTTATATTATTTTTTGACAGCAACTGTAGATAGTCAAACGCCTATACCTGAACATGTCTCCAATGTTTTTTTGAAAATCCTTAGCGATAAAGAAAAATTGAGTGACCTTACTCCATTTATCATGGGTCTGGTTGAGAGGTAAATAGAAATAACGATATATATACGCTTCCTCAGATATCTAAATCCCTTTATTAAATGCAGTCATTGTTTTTATATTTTAGACATGAGTATTGGCTTTGGTGCAAAATAAGTCAGCTTGTTAATTAAATATGATTTTTACTCAGAATGGATTATATATTTTTGTTTATAGTTTAATAAAATTCGAGATATACACCCGAATTATATGAATTAAAAACCCAACTGGAATTCCTTTCAAGCTACCTGTAATAGATGGTATGCGAACTGGAAATGAAGAGGTTGTACAATATAACTATATAAGTAAACAAACTAAAGGAGGCTATCTATCTTGAAAGCAACAAGCATTAAGTTTTATGAATTCGGAGAACCTCAACAAGTTCTACAAATAGAAAATACAGAAGTGAAAGATCCAGGGGTTGGTGAAGTGCTAGTACGAATGAAGACTCGACCAATCAATCCATCTGATTTAATTCCTATTAAAGGGGCCTATTCAAACCGAATTTCTTTACCTGCCATTCCAGGGTACGAGGGAGTTGGTATCATAGAAGAAGTAGGTCCATCTGTTTCTAAATGGTTTCTTGGCAAACGAGTATTACCATTACGAGGTGAAGGTACATGGCAGGAGTTTGTAAAAACTCCTGCTGAATTAGCCATTATAGTTCCAGATTATCTAGAAGATTACATAGCAGCACAGCTTTATATCAACCCTATCACAGTATGGGTGATTTGTACGGAAGTATTAGCGTTAAAACCAGGAGATGACCTAATTGTAAATGCCTGCGGCTCTTCTATTGGTCGTATTTTTGCTCAATTATCCCATATTTTAGGGTTTCGTTTGATTGCAGTAACGCGAAATAATATCTACACAGAGGAATTAACTCAACTTGGTGCTTCATATGTAATTAATACAGAGATGACTTCAGTCTACAATACAGTTATGGAATTGACGAATGGTCGTGGAGCCAAAGCAGCAATTGACTCGATTGGTGAACCATCTGGTACAAGCTTAGCCTATTGTGTCAGTCCAATTATGCAAAAAATAAAATTATTGCTCTCATTTTCAAGCAATAATTTTATTTTTTATTTTTGTCTAATGACTTCAATGCGTTTCGATACTCATTATCATTCATTTCCTGTTTCTCTTTATTACTGCCTTTAGCTAAATTAGACACTGCTTGACGAAACATTCCATCTTTTTCTCCTATATGGTGACTTTCCCTTTGCTCATGAGTATGTGGTTCATGAGGAATTTCATTTCCCACTTCTACTTCAATTTTCTTTCCACTTTCATCAACAGCTACTTCTTTATATTTTTTAGTAAGATTAATGAATACAATAAGAATCGCTAATGTCAAAACAAAATAGATGGAGAGTGCCAATAAGGCTGGTCCAAGTCCTGCCTCCAATCTTCCGTCATAATAAAGTAATGCTCTTATTCCGTCCACAATATATCTTGTAGGTAGAATATAACTGAACAGTCGATGGACGGTAGGTAATGTTGATAGAGGAAATGCCCCACCACTAGAAAATATTCCCATAAAATTCACCGGGAACATTACTAACATTCCCCATCCACCTAAAAATACTGCTATCGTTTTAAATAACAAAAACATGGTCGTACAACTAAAGAAAGTAAACAGGAATATCGTCCAAATGTTTGAAGCATGTGCACTCCCAAAAATTCCAAATACCCCTAGTTGAATAAAAATTGAAACACAGAAAGTTAAAATGATACCAAAAATTATTTCTGATGTAAGGACTTCAGATTCACTTAATGCAGATCCCCTTTTCTTCAAAATGCCATTACTTCGCAAAAGATATCCATGTATCATATTTGCACCCAACATTCCAGTAATAGATGATATAAGGGCCATGACAAACGGTGTCATTCCTTTATTAAGATTAACCGGCAGCCTCAGTACATTTTTGGAAACAACCTGTACGGGGTTTTCTAATAATGAAGCATTCTCTGGTGCTACTCTCATTCCTTTTTGCAGTAATTCATTTTTTAGTTGACTACTAATTCCTTTAGAAGCAGTTAAAGCGACTGTCTGAAGGGTATTACTCGCAATCATGGATGCAGTTTGCCCAATCCCTTCGTTCAATAAAATTTCTAAATCAGCAGGTTTATCATTCGTAAGACCGGAAATAAGCGTATCATGGACTCGATCAAGACTTTTTGAATAGTCTGAAGGGATAATTAATGCGCCATATGCCTTGTTATTTCTTATATCAGTGAATGCTTGTTTCCTACTTTTATCAACTTCCCATTTAAAAGAGTTCCCATTTTGCTTTTCGATAAGATTTAATAATATGGCATCGCCAACTTTTCCCTTATCTTCATTTACAACAATTAGAGGAACATCAGACATGTTTTGTTTTGCACCTTTAAATATAGGCAGATATACAAATACCATGACTAACATTAATAATGATATTAACCAAATTGGAAACCACGAGGAGCTTAATTTAAACAATTGCTTCACGATTCAATTCCCCTAACAATGGATATTTTTGTCCATTTTATTATGTCCAATTTGGTATCGATTATTAGGTTATTAAAAAGACATCTTTCATAGTTACAGGAACGTTTCTTTTGTTGGGGAAAATTAATATTTTTTCAGTCTTTTATTTTCAAAAAGACTTTCTTAGTTGTCGCATTTGAAATATCGTAGAAGAACAGAGGAGAATACCAACCAGTTGTCCATATATGTGTGTGTTCGTTTACGCATGCATCAAGTAGTAGCTCAAACGATTCATTTGTCGATTCGCTACAACAAACAGGTGGAAGCTTCTCAAGACAAAAGAAAATGGGGAGGGCTTCGAACTTAAGCCAAGATATTTTCCCGTACTGTTTAACGATTTTACATACGCATGATAGTGGCATGCCGATTCGCTCCATTCCCCCTTTTCCTTTTGATATTTATCATTATTCACGCTGCATCTGCTTCCCATTATGTACTGCTTTAATCGTTGAGACATCTTCCTACCTCTTGTCCAATCTATAAAAAATATAAGCGACTGGGACCACCCCTAGCATATAAAAACCCAATACTTCTTACATAATCAGCTACCCCTTACCTACTCCGGTAAGGGTTCTTTAATATTTTTCAATTGGACAGGCAAGCTTACTGCAGTAGCTACATAGTATCTAAAGAATTACAACTTCGTTACCTAATCAGTAGCTGGTTCAGTATCGCTACCGCGTTAATACAAGCTGTATACGCATCGTGAAACCCTTCATGGAATCTGTAAGGGAGCTGAGCCGAAGAGGCGAAGGGGGCGACCGGATGCGGTGAGCTGAAAAAACAGGTACGTAAAAAGCAAAAAAATTAAAAAAGTGAAAGAAGGTACCAACATGAGAAAAAATCATTTTATTACTTTTCGAAACTTCTTCCATAAACCATCCTCCAAGCCCTCAACAAAACCTCGTCCCTTCAAGGCTTATTCCTTTGTCCCTTTTAGTCCACTAGCCCTGCTTGACCCCACTATTCTGACCCTAGGAGGCATTGTCTTAGGAATTGCCATCATCGAACGGATATTAGAACGATGGGGTGTGATCGATCTTGTGGATCAATTCGCAAAGGTCATGCGCTTTATATTACCTGTTACGTTTTATAGCGCCTTACTTTACTTTTTTGCAACATTTATGTTTTGAGGAGGAAAGTTGATGTTTGAAAAACTCAAATTACGTGGCCAATTAATAAAAGCGTTTCGTACAGCAGAAATTTATCGGGTTGTTAAGCGTGGGGATCGGACCTCGTATCAGTTTCCCAAGATCCATCAAATCGATCATCAGCACACCTACACTAGATATGCTTTTTCCTTACTAAATGGCATTGACCCTGAGCTTTTAAATAAAAAGAGATGGGCGTTACACCAAGTATTAGGCAGCAACATTGAGATAAACGGCAACCTAAAGAATTTTAGCATCACCGTTCATCACAAAAGCCTACCTAAGATGCTCAATTATAGTTATGAAGTCATTTATCCTCATATCGAGAAAATGGAGCTTCCGGTGTGTATTGGTCAAGATATCTATGGAAACCCCGTTTCATGGGATTTTGCGGATTTAGAAACCTTATTGATATCTGGCGAAATTGGAGCCGGAAAAAGCAGCTTAATGCGTGTGATTCTGACTACATGGGTGAAATATGCCTCTCCTGAAGACTTGCGCTTAGTTTTAGTGGATCTGAAACGAGCCGATTTAGGATTATTTTATGGGATTGAACATGTGGATGCGCTTTGCTTTGAAGCGAAAGACATGCGAAAACCTTTTGCCTTACTTCGAGCTGAAATGTATCGACGAGGAGATTTACTATTAGAGCATGGCGTGACACATATCAGCAGGCTTCCTTTTAAGCTCCCTCGTATCGTTGTGGTAATTGATGAAATGTCCATAGTAAAGAGAGAAACAGATCTCGTAGAGATGATTCAACAGTTCGCAAGCCAAGGCCGTGCGCTCGGTGTTCATACGATTATTGCCATGCAACGTCCAGATGCGGATTTATTAAACTCTGCGCTAAAAGCCAACTTACGTGTAAGGATATCTGGGAGGCAAGCAGATGCCACGAATGCAAAGGTGGCAGGAGTCATTGGAGCAGAAGAGATTGATGCAGCAGCTAGAGGACGTATGAAAATTAAAATTGATAATGTCAAAGAATTTCAGGCTTTTTTCTTAGATGAAGAAGCTTGTAAGGAACTACTCTCCCCTTATAAAACACGTGTAAAAGACCCTGAACCTCACCTAGAGGTCGTACCACAGTCTATCTTTGGATTATTAGAGAAGGAGGAACAGCGATGAGCTTTCGATTATCACAACGTGATAAAGACATCATTGGATTTATTAATCAGTTTCGAGCTGTAGATCGAGACTCATTAGTTGAACTATTCTTTAAACAGCTGAAATCGCCCGTAAATGCATGTAATAGTGTGATGGTACGTTTGTATCGTCTAGGGATTATTGAACGCACACAGCAGTATTCTCCGACCGTCTATTTGCCTGTGGATGCGAAGATTAAAAAGAACTCTCAAAAAATATTACATTTCCTTTCTATTTTGGATGTCTATAAGCAGATGTATTCATACAGTATACCTAAGAGTGTCATTGTGGAAGATAAGCCTACTGGACGAAAAGGTGGCATTGAACCGGATCTCTTTTGTATCTTTAAAGGATCTCCTTTTTGGATTGAAATTCAGAGAAATCATTATTCTGAGCAGAAAATGCAGGGCAAAATTAGCTTATATGAGGAGTTTTTCTTTTCAGATGAGTGGAAAACGTTGCAATGGCAGCCAGAGGATCGGGCAGCCATCTTCCCTTCCGTTATTTTGATTACGCCTGTTCGGTATGCTGTGTCTTCGGAATATATCCCCATTATACAGGTAGCAAGTATTGATGAATTGATGGAGAAATACAGAAGTTCAGCTAAACAGCAAAGAGGTGGAAGATCAAGAGTATCATCATCATCCTCAAATGGAATCAAAATTAACTTAACATAGGATACTAAGAAAATATGATTCCTAATAAAAAAGAAAGCTCCCCCATCGTTGCAGGACGGGGAGCTTTTGAGGGAATTCCTAAACTAATTTATAAAAAGTCAGAATAATTTTACAATAAATCGAGAAATAAATCAATATAAGATGACCTTGAGCATACATATAGAACGCTACTTGGGTATCGAGTAAACGCAGTCATATCAAGGATGTATAAAAAGCTGCATACTCAAGAAAAAAGGCCCAACTAAAAATCCTTATGCTAAAAGGTCTCTTTTTTAGTTGGGCTCTGGAAAGATGCCTTTTGTTAACTAAAGATGTATATCATATATAGTTTAAAACACAGAAAAACCCCTGATGCCTGTTCAGGAATTTTTCTGCTACATTTATTTAACCAAAGGATGGAAATCTTTCGACCTCTTGAGTAGTTTGCTCAAAGTAGCAACAATAATTCTTTGGATTTACTTTTTTCTACATTAAATCTTAAATATTTATATAAAAAGACGTATACTGCAGGAATTTAGAAGAAATTTGTTGAATGAATAGTCTTAATATTCAATATTTTCCCGTTGAACGATAGCGTCTAGTTAATCCCCATTAGGACAGATGGAGGAATCATGAGTGCTAAAAGAAGATAATAAGTTTGATCAGGAATGGATAAGTCTTATGAAAGAAGCATATCATATAGGTCTTTCAATCGTAGAAGTAAAGGAATTTATATATTCAAAGCAAAAAGAGCCTGTTTCTAAATGATACAGGCTCTTTTTGCTTCTGATAAGGTACATTATGATAACTGGAACTATTCTCTTAGGAATAATAAACGGTTATAAAAATGAATTAAATACTATTTATTTCACGATTATTTTACATTTAATGTTAAAATTACTCACTTTTAACTAAAATTTAATTTAGTAATTTTAGCATTTTATTACATTTCAAATATTTATTATATTTATGGTATAGGGGATTTAAGGTAACTAGCTATAACATTTGATCAAAAAATCGTTATTACATCTGGATTTTACACATGGGTATTAACACCGGTTCGCTTTTTCAACCATATTACCAAAATGTGAATAATAAAGGAGTGAAGGACTTGCAAGTGAAACGTTGCCTTTCCGCACTATGTTTTCTTTTTGTTATGATGGGATTTATAGCAGTACCTACGAACGGAGCGTATGCAGAAAAGGAGTATACAATTAAAACATTTGATTATGTAACTGTCGATGGAAAAGATGTAGATTCTTTAGTTAAGATGAATAGCATTTCCAACAAAGATATACAAGTAACCATGGTTCTACCTAAACAGAATAAAGAGGGCGATTGGTTGGCATATGGGTTTACAAGCAGGGAGGCTTTAAACGCATTTATTGAGAAGGATAAACAGAGACTTCAAAACAAAATCACTATGATGGGAAGTGGTGCTTGTTGTACGGATTTCTACGAGGCTAAAAATAAAGGAGGCCAGTACATTTATTGGAGAGACGGTTTTAAAAACTTGCCTTCCAGCTGGAATGACAGAATTTCGTCCTTAAGTACGGCATCGCCTTCTTCAAGCTATTCAACAACTCTTTGGGAGCATACTTCATCTCAAGGGTATGGCAAAGGGGTCTCTTTTAGGCACTCCGATTGGTATGGTAAAACTGCCAATATGGCCTCTGATTGGGATAATAAAGCTTCAGCAATTGAAATAAAATAAACAAGAAATTATCAGCAATCAAGTAAAGGGGTCTTAAAACCACTATTCTCTTATTCATTTAAAAGAAGTGAGAGAATAGTGGTTTTTTGTGGACTTTGTCTTAATCTGAGCAAAGGTTTCTTTTAGAATTTAGGGTTCTGACGAATGAAATGCTTTTCCCCATGATTTTAAGAATAGATCTTTGCAGCAGCAACATAATTACTAATCTTTTGAACTATTATTCTTTCGTTTCTTTCTTACTACGATAATGATGGCAATGATTAAAGCAATTACACTATATATCCAGGTAAACATAAAAGCAAGACCTAATCCGATATTAGCATCAATATAGTTGCTGTTTAAATCATCTATAGCTAGATAGAGAAGTGGCGCACCTCCAATAATAAGAAAAAGTAGCAACAGAATGTTTTTTTTGTTTTTCTATTTGTGAAGAAAATAAGCAGAAAGGGAAGCAAAAGAAATATCTCTGAAGCTATCGTCAAAGTCAACAGCTTGTTCATAATAAATTCGCTCCTTTTCGTAATTGTTTTTAGTCTTCGGATTCATTGTAGTACGTCCATAATATCTACCCTACGAAATTTTTATTTTATTCCTAAGTATGCCCCTTCAAACTTCAAAATCTTTAATTTTAACATCTGGTCTTAGCACTTTTTCTTCATCAAATTTTGTTAATGGTTCCCCATTTTTGACTTTGTTGACCCAATCATGGTTAGCAAGGGCTCCTTTACCTAAGGTAATTATATCGGCTTCTCCCTTTTCAATAATTTCTTTTGCTTTAACAGGATCCTCTAAATGCCCGTTTGCTATTACATAAACTTCCCCATACTTTTTTGCCAGAGCCGCAAGCGACAAATCGCCGTTGTCCAAACCTGAATTGGTTCCAATTGTTTCTTCATCTTTTGGAAATGCAGGTTGCCATGCTTCATACTCCGTAATATGAATAAAATCAAGATCCGCATGCCCTAACTGACCAAAGATGATTTCCGCATCTTTTTCTTTTCCTGCCCACTTGTGATTATAATCATTTACCTTTCCTTGTGAAATCCGAATACCAATGGTAAAATGCCCTCCAACAGCCTCACGAACTGCCCTAGAAACTTCAACCAATAACCGGACTCTATTTTCAGTAGAACCACCATATTCATCTGTACGTTTATTAGTATAGTCAGTAAGAAACTGGTCAAGTAGGTAACCATTGGCCCCATGAATTTCAACTCCATCAAATCCAGCAGCTTTTGCATGTTTAGCTGCATTAACAAACCCGTTTATTACTTCTGTGATGTCTTCTTTCGTTGCTTCCCTTGGAGTCTGGTACAGGCCTTTCCCTTCATAAAATTCCATTTGTTTTCCTTTTGGTTGCACAGCCGATGGTCCAATTGTTTCTTGAATAAAACGATTCCCTTGTGAAAGAGCTCCTGCATGCATTATTTGTGCAAATATTTTAGCACCTACTTGATGAACAGAATCGACGACCTTCTTCCATGCTTGTGTTTGTTCTTCATTGATAAGACCTGGATTATTAAAATATCCTTGACTATGCTTATCATCAGTATAAATTGCTTCCGTAATAATAAGTCCAAATCCTCCACGGGCAAATGATGTGTAGTATGATACCATCTGATTGGTTGCCAACCCTTCAAAAGTTGCGCTTACGCGTGCCATTGGGGCAACCCCTATTCGGTTATTTAATGTTATATTGCCTAATGTAACATTTTTAAATAATAGTTTTGGATCGGTCATTGTTAAAGCTCCTTTCTTCTAAAAAAAGCTACCCTTTTCCTTTTGGTTAGCTAGTTTTAAAGCCTGAAATAATTCCTATAATATATCCCATTTTCAATCTCATATCTAAGTCTGGTTTATCTTTTGTAAAGCTCATCAGACAAATAGTTAAATTCCTCTTCTGTGATATCCTCGTTTATTAAATCTTCAAATAATTCATCTAGATGTTGACTTACTTCTTGAAGTTCTCGTTCTTTCAAGGGAATTCACCTTTCAAATGTTGTTTTATTCTCTTTCTTTTTACTGCCTCTCATTTTGCTACTATCATATAGATGTAAAGTCTTTGGGAATCTTCTTTAAATATCTATTTAGCCAATCTAGTTCCTCTTCCATGGTACCTTCAATCCCTTATTTATATCCCAACCCATTTCCTTTTCTATTTACTTTATCTAATTCCACTGTAGGTATCTGGATATTAGTGTTTACTATCGGTTACTAATAAAATAAATCGTGTTTACCTCCGACGGTTTATTACTAAGTTTTTGTTTCTAAATATCTTTTCTTCTTTCTATTTTCCAAAATATTCTTTAATTCGTCTATACGACCTTCATACTGTATTTTTGTTCCTATAATTCCTTCTTTTTTCACCTTTTGTGCATGCTCAGATAAAACAATTTAGTTAATCAGTTAGTTAGATATTTAATGGACTCATTACAAAAATATTTGAGGTTCAAAGACAAGAGTTCTTTTTTAAGCTTGGTTATAGAAAGATATATATTAGAAAAGAGGTGACCTATTAAGCTTTGGCGAATTAAGGAAAGGAAACAAATAGAGAAGGAGGACTTAATAGTGAAAGAATTAGTCATTAATGATGTTGTATTTGATGTAAAATATCTTACTACGTCTACAGTAAACAAAGAAGAAGTGGGACTTGAAAAAAGAATTATTAATAATAATGGAAAAATGACTAAGGGGAGAGATCAAATTAAGTTTTCATTTTCTGTCTTAGGTAAACAAGATTATCAATTATACGATTCCTTTTTTGAGAATACTCATTATACTGTGATAATGCCTGAAACAAGTGAAAGATTTATAGCTCATAGTGTTTCGCATAGTACATTTTATCAAGGAGCTGAAGTAGCAGATGACACAGAAGTGGTATTTAAAGTTACACTTACCAAATAAAGAAATCGTCTGTGTTTAAACTCACGCTGTAACTTTTTTAAAGGATTTGCTTAAGAATATAATCGAGTTTGATTGAGTTCTATTTATAAGAAACACCTGTATGCCTATAATGTTTTGTTAAGGGGAGATCTTAGTGAATACGTGTAGTGGTTTTGCAATAATTTGCTTAAATGATAAAGATGAATTATTAATGGTCTCCCAAGAGAAACCCAACATGCCAAAGCGTTGGTCTGTTCCTTCTGGTGCTATCGAAGGACATGAAAGACTCGAAGATTGTTGTGTTCGAGAAGTATGGAATCAAACGGGTTATCAAATAGAGATAGTAAAAAAAATGCACGAGACTAGGTCTACTACCTATAATGTTGATGTTCACATGACCTATTTCGAAGTTAAAATATTAGCTGGAGAAAAGAAACTCCAGATCGTAGACTCATATTTCTGGCAACCTATATCTAAAATTAATCATTTGAACCTGTTGTTTGAAGATGAGCGTGAAGTTGTCCTAAATTATATAAAAAAGAAAAAACAATTCACTTAATCTTGCTCAAGGATATTATTTTACCTCTATACAGGTGCATGGAGTCCCGTTGTCTTTTAAAAAAACTATAAAAATATTTAGAGGGGGAAGTTAAATATTTGATTAATCCAACCTTTAATTTAATAAAAATTGTCATGCATACTACTATGAGGAATAACTTAGTCCTTATGAATCATTACCTCAATTCGAGGGACATTTTGTTATCTAGATCTAAGAGACCCTAAAATATATTATCTATCTCCTCCAAGACAATTTATCTGGTTAACAAAAAAAGCTACTGGCCTTGGCAGCAGCTTTTTTTGTTCTCGTAAGGAAACTGGAGAATTAGCATTATGATACCTCACAGCGTCTTGAGTAGTTTGCTCAAGATATAAAGAATTCATGTAAGGAAAAACAAAGAATTAGTGTTTTCTTATACTTACTATTTTAGCAACTTTATTTAAATGTTTTTCGGATTCCTTTAACCGTTTTTGGGTGTTTACTAAAGATTTTTGAACAGATGAATGTGTAGCAGCTGTAACTTTAATACTTTTGGCTTCTGTACATACCAGGTAAATAAACTAATCTACAAGATAACATGCTCATCAACCTTTTATTAGGAATGTATTCACTTTATTTCCTTTTTCCATTTTTCTTTTTTGGGGTAGGAAGACCGTATTTTTTAGCTATGGCTAATGATTTCTTAGCTATTTCCTGTGCCTCTTCTTTCGTCAATTTCATACATAAATCTCCTCTCCGTATCTACTATTATAGATTTTGGACAACAAATTCAAAAAATATACATGTCCTTCCCTCACCTTCCATATACATACACTAACTATGTACACAAAGAAAGTGTCCTAGAGATAATTTTATAGTTTAGGAGTGATTATGTGTCAGTAGAGGAGAAGAAGCGAAAAGTTCGTTGTGACAAAAAGCGAGATGTTAAACCAACAATTCCAATTCATCTTAAAGAATGTATTTATAGATTGTCTTATATTACAAATACACCAGTTAAAGATGTGACCGAATCAATATGTATATCAGGTCTTAAATCTCCAAAAGTAATGGACTATTTATCAAATTATTTTAGAAGAGGATTTAGTTTTGAAAATACAGTTTATATGGGAGATATGTCTAGAATCCCCATTAGAAAAATGTACGTTAATATTGACAAGGAACGTATTTCCACACGACTGAAAGACGGACATGGAGATACGTATGACGTCATTAAACGTCTTGCCTACGCATTAGATTGCACTCCAACATTAGCTACAGCTTTTCTAATTGAAGCGAGCATTAAAAATACGGGATTTGTGAACGACTATGTAAAGGCTCACTTGGAAGAGGAGTTGGATAAAGGAAGATTAAAAGAACTAAAAGAAGTGTTAAAATATATAAATTGGAATAACCCTTATAAAGAGGAAGTCTCTCTTAGTCATTTAGTATTTTATATCATGGAAGAATTGCGACATGGGGCAAACACGATAGGTACTTCTGTACAAAACTGGCTAGATAAAATAAGGGATAAAGATTAGAATTATTTACCTTGATAATGCAACAAAAAAGACTCCTTTGCTGATTAGCAAAGGAGTCTCTAATTTATCGGGTTAGAGAGAATACTTATTAATCTAACCAGTTTTATAGATTGAAATGCAAAAGATATTAAAAGGTATTATAAAAAGAGATATAGATGTTTTTTAGAGTAACCCTTTCTCCTTGAATACCTTCCTCAAAGCTTCATTTATTAATTCTGATTTGTAGCTTTTAGGAACACTATTTATAATACTTAATACGTCTTTGTCGAAGTAAAAACCTTGGTAAACTCTTTTTGATGAGGCTTTCGTTCCTATCAGTAAAACATCTATTACATCGCTAGAACTATTACGGACAATAACTTTATTTTTACTTTTATTTTTTCTAGGAGCATTAGGAACAGTCTGTTTTTTTCTAAACAATGTACTAAAATCAATATTCACGGGTTGAGGTGATTTCCCTACATACTTGTAAACTTCCTTCTTTTTATCCCATGAATAGCCTAGTTTTTTTATCTTTCTTTGGATGGTTTGATCAGTGACATGGTATAGTTTTGCTAATTCTTTAATTGTTATTTCTTTGTTCGTAACTTTCTTAATTAGTTCACCTACTAACATAAATAAAAGTCACCTGCTTTCATTATGTTTTTAGGTTCCTATATTCATCCTTCCTTAGTAAATATCCTGCATAAGATCTTTAATAAGGGCCCTTATGATACGACAGCAAATGGATCTCTTTAAATTACCCAACAGATGATGTTCTGTTATTGCTATACTAAGATGCGATGAGTTTTTTATGGACGTAAATGTTCATCATAAATAAGGAGAGAATTTAATGGCTACAACAAAAACTAAAAAAAATGTTGCAACAAAAGATCCAGAAACAGATACAACCATTATTGAACAGCTAACGTATTATCGAATGTTAGCCCCACTAGAAGTTAGATCCCTCTTATCTCATCTTAATTCAAGTGGAAAGAAGTCTATTTCCCCCAATATCAAAAAATTTAAAAATGGAGATTTAGATCCTTTGGGCAAGACATTTATAGAAGGGGTAGATAAACAGCAAAAGCATTTTACTGAAGAATCTGAAAAAACAGGATCTACACCTTACAAAGTAGATTTTGTTGGTATGCAAAAGGAAGCTTTTAATTTATTTGAAGAGATAATCCACGTATATGGTATCCCAGATGACGGTATTAGGTTACCAATGGAGAAAGCTAAGTCAGGTGAGTTGAAAATTAGAAAAAACGAAGTGGTTTATATGAATAGTGAATCCACCCTTGTTACTTACCAAATCATTGAAACAGAGAAAGGATTCAAGGTCGTTATAGAAGATACTTTAACGTTGAATTTTAATAGGAGAAAGAAATCTGGTCTATTCCATCTTAAAAGAGTAAAAAGCCTTGGTTCCTATATGAAATGTTTACGGTTAATAAACTATTACATACAGCGTAATAAATTTCCTTTTCAATCTTTACGTTTATCTGGTGGAACATTAAATGTAACGGGATACCTCCAAAAAATTGAGGAAGAGATTGAATCTTACAAAGAACTAATAGATATTTGCACTCAAATTGGAATAAGTGAAGACTATATATTCCATGATAAAGAAGATTTACCTTCCCTATTCAATGCTATAATTAATATCTTTAAAAATAAACAATATAGCATACTGAATATTCGTCAAGAAAAACTAGAAAAAACGCAGATAATTAATATTGAACTTTCTAAATATGTGAAACTAGCATTGTTGTATGCAGATGGATATTTCCTTAACCTTTATTGTGAAGAAGCGTTAAAAATAATGGATAGATATTCGTCTATAACAGATGTAGCTAATAACCACGGGCAGGATACTATTAAACCTGTTATGTTACCTGATAATCGGGAAATTTATAACCAAAAAGTAAGCATTTTCGCTTCTCGAAAAATTGAAGAAATGGTGAAAGATACGAACTTTGATTTCACAATAGTAAAATTGTCTTTTACTGATGAACATCATGATATACAAACTGACTTAACAATTACTAGTTCTTTAGACTATATAGACTTTTACGATAAATCCCATGATAAAAACTATTTGGAACTTGCTCTTGACCTGAACCAACGGTACCTAACGAAGTTTCCGCAAGATGATATCGCAAAGGTTAATGTTTATCTTATTAAGCTCAAGCAAGATCATGAATTATCGGAAGAAGAACAAAATGATCTTTATAGCATAAAAGAAAGAGCAGAGAATAATAAAGAGCAAACAATATGTTTTGCATGTGAAGTTCTGTTGAAAAATAAGGCAAAAGCGAAGAGAATATTTACTACTCTTCCTGATGAGGAAAAAGAAGAAATCATAGAATTTCCAATCTACCTTTTTTATCAAAACTTGAAGTAGTATGCTCATTTTCTTCTGTATATAGATTGCTAGTAAAATTTTATAACATTCCCTGTTTATAAAGTTTTGGCCATAATACAAATTATAAGCCCTATTTGCCTATGGATAGGGCTTATAAATTAAAAAAGTCCTCTACTTTAACCTTTGAATCAAGTTTTTTTAAGATATTCATTACTTTTTTTATGGTTGAGCCTGATGGGATATAACTTGAATCGTTATAAATTTTACTGACTGTATGTCTATTTAAATTAGTTGCTTTAACTAATTTGGTTTGAGTATAACCCTTGCCTAATAAATATTTTCCTAATTTACTTTTTTTAGTGATTTTAGGCATACTAACACGCTCCTTTTTATAAAGGATGGACGCATTTTAAAAAAACTATACATTTTTGTATAAAAAAACAGGCAAAAATCTTAATCTACAACATATAATAAATTACAAAACAAAAAGTATATGAATATTGCTTATACAGAGTTAGAATAATGTCGATATTTTTGTCATAATCATATAGCATGAATACAGTTAAGACCGCCTTATACACTGATACATATTGGGCGGTCTTTGTTGTGATTATTCCATATATTTGTCAGGTAGGGACTTTCCCCTCATCCAATCGTTCCAAAAAGAAAGTTTAATGTTACCCTTATTTATTTCTTTTAGATTCTGTTTAATTTCTTTTTCAGGAAGAGGATTTGTTTTAACATCCTCGGGAAAAGAACGGTTTCCCGATGGGTCATCTATTAGTTTCAAAGCTTTTTGAAAATCTCGATAAGTAGATGCTATTTTTACTTCCTTCCAAGTTGAACTATTTCTTTCCTTTTGTCCTACATAAACAGGAGAATTTTCTTCGTCACGATGGATAAAGACAGGCAGCGTATACTCAATTTCGCCAATAACTAACCAGTTCCTCTGCCATGCCGTTGAAGGGATACCTTTTTCACTTACAGCAAAATGAACTTGTCCCGCAGGAATTTCTTCATTTCTGTATACGATTAGCGAATTAGCAAAGAGGTCAGCCATATCTAAATCGAAACTTTTTCTCTGATCTTTAAAACTTTCAGGGACAGACGCATTTCCGCCCTTTCGTTCAAAGTGTATTGATACTCCTTTGTAATTGGCTCTCTTGCTATAAACGATCGTAGAAGGAGAATATGTAACGTTGAGTTGATCATTGTGTACAATTGCATCAATATGTGAATCACCTTCAAGCATCCCATAAGAAAGGATTTCTTTCTCATCTTTATCGGGATGGGTTAGAGTCAGTTTATATCCAAAATCAGTAGTAGCTCCACAGTTTGTTTGATGGACTTTCATTACATAGCCACTCTTCATTTCTATCTTCTGAATGACATCATCGCTACATCCAATCTTTTGTACCATTGCAAGTAAGTATTTTCCTCCTAGAAATAGGATAAGGATACCTACAGCGACAGCTAGTAGTATTTTCTTTTTCTTTCTCACGGGTTCCCCTTTTCTGTTCATCAATCCCCAAGCATAAAATGTAATTGCTTTAATAACTAGGCATTCGCACTTTTTAAAACGACATCTTTTTAATTACACATTTTATTACTGAGACTTCTTCAATTGTAGATTTCCTTTATTAAAAATAATAACGGCATTATAAGCTTCGTATAAGGCATACACTGGGTAACAAAAAGCAATAAAGACAATCATAGTAGGTACCTTTTCCACGATAGGGAAATGACCGGCTAGAAAGCTTTTTATCGTAATGCCTAAGTAGATCAATAAAGGAATTACAATCACAGCTAATAACAATAACCAAGGTGTCATCTTCGTTTCTTTTAATCTTGCTCGGCAATGTGGGCATTTCATCGTAAAAGGACTTGAGAAATCTTCAAAGTCCTTGATTGTAATAGGTTTTTGACACCCTGGGCAAGGTGTTGATGTTTTCATAATGGTCTCTCCTGATGACATTTTAGTTTAGAGTAATTATTATTATATCGGTTAAGTAATCATAGGATGGAGCCTACCACTCTTACTTTTGATATTCATAGACAACAGGAACTTTGTCCAGTTTCACTGTTTTGGCCACAATATAGCGACGATAACCATCTTTTAAGACATTTGAACCTTTTTCAATTGTTAATGGCTCATCCAGGCGTCCTGTACGTTTCACAAAATCAATGACCTTTTGTGTTTTTTCAGGATTTGGGCGTGTCTTTAAGAACGCTTCAGGTACAATAATGTCATCAAAGCTCAAAAGATCCTGTGTTCCCTTTGGCTGATTTGGCATAGGTTTCTTTTCAGGCGTAGTCTTTTCTTCTTGAACAGGTGTCTCCTTCACTTCCGCCTGTACTGTTTCTGCTTTTTTCTTTTGTTCGTTTGCTACAGGTTGAGAAACAGATGCTTGTTCTTCTTCCTGCTTAGTAGATTCCGTGTTCTTTTGGGCTTCAGAAGGCTCAGATGCTTCTTGTTTAGGTTCTTTTTTCGCATCTGACTCATTCTTCTTCTCTTTGTCATTTTTATTCGGAAGAACGGTAATCTGGAAACAAATCACCCCTATTTCACCAGGGCATTCATCAATGGGAATGTCTAACGTTGGTTCCCCTTGAATTAAAATCTTTTCATGCATGATGCTTTTCTTCGTGAGTCCTGTTTTATTAAATGCTTTCTTCGCAACAAAAACGGTATACGAAATAAAAGTACTCTTCTTTAATCCCTTAGGCGCGGATGGTGACCCTTTTTCACGCATATCAAAGGCAACGTAGCGATCATATTCTCGTAGTGGTCCTGTGGCTGATCCAGTTAAGGTAATTTTATGTGGCATAATAGTCTCCTCCTGCGTAGCTTTTTAGTTATTGTTTATTTAGAACACATTTCTAAATAAACATATTCTATTAAAACACCAGCTTCTAAGGAATCTCTACTTTTTTGATTAGGAAGCTGTGTCTTTTAACTGGTTATGTTGACGTAAACATTCTTGTTCCTCTGGCATTAAAGCTTGTCCTAAGTCTTGTTTTACCTTAGCTATCTCCAACAAACTATACGTAGAGCTGTGCTCCTGCAGTAGGCCTTCTTCTTCTGGTGTTAACTCTTGTCCTAAGTCTTGCTTTAATTGAATCATTTCAAGCTGTTGATCCAAAGAAATCTCTGTTTCTTTTTTAGCTTCTTCTTGCTGCTGTTCAGCTTGTAACCAATTAGGAACGAGTTCCTTACGGATAATCCGTTTTGGTGTAGCCAATGTTGTTGTTTGACTTTCGTTATGTATAACTTCTTGTTGGTTTGCGTATACTGATGAATAATCCTGCCCTTTAGGGTTTACCAATTCATAGAATTGATTTTTTGCAATTTGATAGATTAATCGACACATATCCCGTAGGGATAAAGGATTGCCTTGTTGATTGGCTTCATGGACATATTTATCTAATCCAACAATGGTCGAATAAGCAATCTCATGTACTTGCTCTTTCTCAATCGTAATCTCTGTATCTCGTTTGACGGCTTTTGCAGCATTTTGAATACGAGCATAGAAGTCTTGTAGTTGATGGCCATATTTACTTGCATAGACTTGATTGACTTTCTTAGGCACACCTTTGATGTAGGTGAATGCCTGTGAAACAGACATTAAATGATTATTTATATGATTTACAGGTAAATCAAGGTTAATAAAGGCATTCGGTGATTTATCGGCCTCTAAGCTTGGTGTATCAACGTTTGCAGCACTTTCTGGATGCGTCACAGGACATGTCACAGGAGTGGTCATTTCTTCTTGTTGAAGCGTTTGTATACCTGTTGTATCATGAGCAAAAAAGATTTCGTCGCAAATGTGCTGAAAGTTTTTATGGCTTTTAAGGATAAATACATAACTATCAGGATGAGTTCCTGTTGCATCCTCTTTAATGTAACGTGCTACAAGCACAAACGGAGTCGCTTTTAACGAGCGTACAAAACGAGAAACCGTACTTTTGGACACATTAAATTTCTTCATAAGCGTTTCAGAACGTATCGCTTGAATGCCCGTAGCCACTAGGTTATAGATGACGTGATCGAGCATTTCCATTCTCTTTTTAGGGAATTCTTTATGTATAGCTGATTGTTGTTGTTTAAAGTGGGTACAAAGAATCTCTAAAAACTCTTCTTTCTTTTTCCGAAGCGTGGACTTGTGGGTCCATAACCATTTGAACCGTCCATTGAAGGTATCTACATCTTTTAAATAGCAGGTTAATATCTTTGTCATTTGTTCATCTTCTCCTTTAAGGAACACAAAAAAGACACTGTTTCCCTCGAAAAAGGAAAACAATGCCTTGATTTTGATGAACTAAGCCCTTGAAATAGATGTCAATTTCGTATAAAATAAAAACATAAGTTTTATTTTATAGAAAAACTAACTCTATTAACAAGAGACTTCGACAAGTGTTTTCCCTACCGTAATTAGGGTGAACGGTTTAAGAGTGTTGACAGCACTTCTTAAACAGTTGAAGTCTTTTTTCTATTCCGGTCCTTTTTGTTAGTTTTATTATAGCGTTAACTAGTCTCATAATTCAATAAAAATTAGCAAAATATATCAAAACGAGTATTTTAGGCTAATTTTTTTCATTTAGATAATAAATAATTTTAAAATTATTTATTATCTAAATGAAATCTTTCTCTCTACTCTCAACCAGCATGCAAAGTGCAATTTTTAGTTTCAATAAAAATAATCTTACAAATGAAAGAGGCATTGCCCTTAGTTAAGCTGAATTAACTAAGGGCAATGCCTCTTTCATTTTTTATCTTTCACTAAAATTAGGTTAATCATTGATTTTATTTCATGTCATACTCTCTTTCAAGTCGATCTACTAAATGTTCACTTATGTAATCTTCGATGAAAGCACGTTTTTTATTATGATTTTCTTCCCTTTTAAAACTAAACAGACCAGTTTTCACAGTGGTAGTCCGTTCCTCCTCAGGTAACATAACCCATTTTTCAATGGCTTCTTTTTTTAATTTGTTCCTAATTTTCAATTCGTTTAGACGTTGCTCTTTTTCCAAGATTCTTTGGTTGTTTGTAGTTGTAGATGTTTCAGGAAGTGCCTTTAGTACATCTTGAAATTGAGATAAAATTTTTTGATTTGTTTGTCCACTTTGATTCATAAATGTTGTTAAAACCTGAACCATAGAATCAATTTTCTCAGTTGCCTCTGCTAATTGTTCTTCTAAATTCACTATTTTCTTCTCAAAAACTGTCTTCATAGGTTCATTCTTTTCTAACATCTCTGATGTTGTTTCTCCATTAAAATGTGAACGGATTTGCTTAATAGAATAACCATGTTCTTCTTTTAATCTCTTAGCCTCAAGTAACATATCAATCTCTTCTCTTTTGAAACGACGATGACCACCTTGAGTACGAATTCCTTGAATATTAAAGTCCTCTTGATATCTTCGAATTGTTTGATCAGACAGCCCAGTAAGTTTTATTACTTCACTTAATTTGAATTCTTCCTCAGTTTGTTTCAAATTAACCCCTCCTCTTCTCAATTATAATAACAATAAATTTGTTGTTATTATAACAGAACTGACATCAAATTTTGAGAGATTTAATAATGGATTTTTCGTTAGATTTACAGGTTCTTTTGCTATTTTTGATAGAATGGGCAATTCAAAGCCATAGTTCATTATAACAAAGTTCTTAAGAAGGCTAAAGAGATGAAATCTAACTATGAATCTATAGTAAGTAACTGTTAAGTTTGGATTGGAGAAGGCTAAAGAGATGAAATCTAACTATGAATCTATAGTAAGTAACTGTTAAGTTTGGATTGGAGAAGGCTAAAGAGATGAAATCTAACTATGGATCTATAGTAAGTAACTGTTAAGTTTGGATTGGAGAAGGCTAAAAAGATGAAATCTAACTATGAATCTATAGTAAGTAACTGTTAAGTTTGGATTGGAGAAGGCTAAAAAGATGAAATCTAACTATGAATCTATAGTAAGTAACTGTTAAGTTTGGATTGGAGAAGGCTAAAAAGATGAAATCTAACTATGAATCTATAGTAAGTAACTGTTAAGTTGAACTTATATTCAACTAGACTTTAAAAACCTGACTATAAATCTGTGTTTAATTAATGTTAGGTTTAACTAAAGTTTAACTAAAGGGGGGTGTTATTAAAAAAACTATATTAAGTGTGTAATAAGTTAAACTTAAGTTTTACTAACGCTAAAAAACTAACTATAAATCTATACGAGGCGGTTTCTTCTAACATAACAGGAACCGTAAACATTGAAAGTCGTGTGTATCATCCGGCTAATGGCTCACTGGATATGGTGATCAAAATGGATCAGACAGATGAAGAGGAAGTAAGCTTTGTGGCACAAGAAAAAGCGAATCCAAACATCAAATTACCTGTTCATTTATTGTATGAGGATCATGGCTATTATGTGGTAAGAATCAGTGGTTTATCTCCAAATTGGGAAGCACTTGCCTTTGATCTGTATCAAGAAAATGAAGAAAAAGAAACGGTAAACGTGGATGATGTAACGAGTGATTCAGAATCAGATTCACCAGAAGAAATAGATGCTCATGCGTTAATTACGACGCTCTATTCTGACCAACGAAAAACGAAAAGTGATGAAGGAAAAGGAACAAAAAGCAAACAAGAATATGCACTTTTGGTCAATGATTTAGAGAAGCAGTTTGTCAAAAAGAAAATGAAAAACTATGAAAAAGCAATCACAGTAGAAGCCAAGCATAAGCGTCAAACGCAACAAGAAATGAACGAGTTACAACGTGATATGAAGTACCAAGTGAATGAGGAAAAAGCTAATACTGAATCAAAAATTGCGATGAAAAAGGATGCGATTCAATCAAGTGATGAAAGCATTCAGCTCTATGAAGATGAACAAAAAAGTTTACAAGAAAAGCTCCAAAAGTTGAATGAAAAGCAACAGGATTTAGCCATGAAGTGAAAAAACACATGTCAACAGTAGGTCAACATGTGTTTTTTTGAGGTTCACAGTAGGTTCACATCATTAGTTTTTTATGTTCACAGTAGGTTCACATAGAGGAGTTTAGGTCAACAGCAGGTTCACACTTTAGAGGTTTTTGTGATATCACGGTTTTGCTAGGCTCTGCCTAGCCTATCACCCCGTGTGATAGCAAAAACCCCTTATGCTCTTCTCTCTTTTGTAGTGGGGAACCACAATTTACAGGAAAGAAACAAATGTCATGGATATGTTTTTACAAAATATCGGTCTAATTCTCGTAAAAAAAATAGATGAAATGACGAAAGAAAAGAACATTTCTTTCTAAGAATTTTTAAAAGTCGGCTTAAAAAGGAGGGAGGTACTAAGAGAGAGAAAGGATTATAACAAAGGGGAAAAGAGAACTTATAAAATGGATTCGCTAACTTTTTTGCACGGATTATTGGAGCATATTCTACAAATAAAAGAAATGCAACACAAGAAATGGAACGTTAAAAAAAGCAAAAGTTTGAAGACGGAATGAAGGTTGAGGCGTCTTCTTTTTTCATACTAGGAAGGTGGAAGGAGGGAAGAAGCAGCAAGCAAACCGGGTAATCAAAATTTGATTATTATCAATAAGTACTACAACAAACTTGCTTATTTTAACAGTGGCTATATTGAAATCGTTGATCCAGTAGCAACGGGTAAAACGTGGGAGAAAACAGCTGTTAGCTTTTTTAAAGTCGTAAGCAAGATTAAAAATCGTCCATATTATACAGGTCATATATATAATATAAGGTTTTACGTAATGTCTCCCTTTTTTCTTCCTAAATATTCTTTCTACTCTTTGTTTTTTCGACATTTTTTATACCTTCTCTTTTTTATAATGTAAAGTACACAGAAAGCATAAAACAAGAGGAGGAGCGCAGATGAGCATGGTAGCAGGTGTAGAAGTAAGAGAAGAAAAGACGAACCTAAATGATGAAGAGATTGTTCAAGCGTTTCAAAAAGGCGACGAAGATGTTTTCAATGTGCTCATAAAGAAATATGAGTATTTGGTCTGGTCAAAGGTAAAACGATACTTCCTACTAGGGGGAGATCGAGAAGATCTCTTACAAGAAGCAAGGCTAGGATTATATAAAGCTGTTCGCGATTTTAAAACAGAAGGGATGAGTTCATTTAGAGGATTTGCTGATCTATGCATTACACGTCAACTCATTACAGCTATAAAGGCAAGTGCTCGTCAAAAACATTCCCCCTTAAACAATGCCATCTCTTTAAACATACCTAAGAATTCAAAGCGATGGGAAGACGATTTGATTCTTATGGAGATGCTTCCTCATCCACGTGCTGTAAGCCCGAACAAGCTACCGTGGAAAAAGAAAATAAAAGAGAAAGGGAACAGATGTTACAAGAAATACTGTCACCTATTGAAAAAGATGTATTCGCTCTATATATGAAGGGACAAACGTATATGCAAATCTCTCAGAACCTCCATCTTTCTCAAAAAACAGTAGATAATGCGCTTTGCCGAATTAAGAAAAAAATGAAGCATCAAATGCAGTATCTGTATTTACAGCAATCATCTTGATAGACGTGGATAAGTTTCTATAAGCTATTCATTCTAAATTCGTACAACGCCTATTGTATAGATGCTATTTTTTCTTTTATATGTTCTTTTATTTATACTAAAGATAACAATGAATAAGCTAATAGAAGGTGATGGAAATGAAAGGACAACAATGGAGTACAAGGTTTAATGATGTAAAAGAAACGATACAATCAATTATCTATACATGGAATCCCCTCTCTCTGCATGCTTCTGAGGAATATGAGTATGAAGCTACATGGATCCTTCCTATGGTGTACAAAGTACCAAACGCTGAGAGTCTGGCGATTGAGATAACAGAAATATTAAATCAGTCATTTAATAGTACGTTAACAAAAGAGGACTGTATAGGAATTGCACAGCAAATCTGGGAGCAGATAAGAGAATAGATAAACGCAAGCTTATCGTTAGATAAGTGCTTAGAAAGAAGAGATTTCTTCCTAAGTCCCACTTCTGAGACGAGTTACGATATACAACTTTATTTACTATAAGCTATCTCTCTTTAATACCTAATAGAAGAAACCTGCCCAAAAAATAATTATTTATTTTTAATAGATTGATGATGAGTGAAACGAATATTTTGTAGAAATTTCGGGTTCTAAAAGCGTTGATTTATTACAAATAATAAATTATCCTATTACTAGTAAAAAAAAGGAAGGGTGGACGTGAAACAATGATTAATTAATCCTATTTTTTAAGAAAAAATTCGTTAAATAATACGATTGTTTTTTCTGAATAGGATTAGACTGTACTTTTACATACAAATCAAATTGATCATTGTATTCCTTTCTTTCGGAATGTCATGCCAATATTGTTGTTGTACTGTACTTCCTCCTGTTCAGAAAATACGCAGGAGGTTTTTTGTTTTGGAAGAAAAATTACCCGTAAACCATTCAACCAAGTTGTTTGGAAACCGTGTTTTTCAAGCTATTATTATCTCTGGGTTATTCTTGCAAATAGGGATATGGGTTAGAAATTTTGCTGTACTTCTTTTCATAATGGAGAAGACAAACGGCGACCCATTTGCAGTATCTTTAATATCTGTAGCAGAATTTGCACCAATTTTTATTTTCTCTTTTATTGGCGGAACATTTGCAGATCGCTGGCGTCCAAAACGTACCATGGTGTGGTGTGATATTTTAAGTGCAATATCTGTATTTGCTGTGCTTGTCACGCTTATACTTGGATCTTGGCACGTAGTTTTTTTCGCAACTTTAATTTCTGCAATCCTTTCCCAATTCTCTCAGCCTTCAGGGATGAAACTGTTTAAAATGCATTTACCGGAGGAGCAAATGCAGGTAGGAATGTCAGTCTATCAAACGGTCTTTGCGATATTCATGGTTCTAGGACCAATACTAGGAACATTTGCCTTTCAAGCCTTTGGTATAAATCTCTCCATTGCGATCACAGGTACAGCATTTTTACTTTCAGCAGCAGCGCTCACTTTCCTACCTTCTGATCGAAAGATGGAAGAAGAGAATGGAACTACTTCACTGCTAAGTGAAATGAAAAGTGGTGTTAAGTATGTTTTGGGGAAGAAAGAGTTGAGCCTGTTAGGTCTATGCTTTTTAGCAGCTGGACTAGGAATAGGGTTTATTCAGCCTCTCTCCATTTTCCTTGTAACAGAGCAGTTGGGTTTAGCAAAAGAAAATCTCCAGTGGTTACTTACAGCTAATGGAATTGGCATGATCTTAGGTGGAGCAGTAGTAATGATCTTTGCCAAAACAGTAGCTCCGCAAAGGCTGCTCGCATTTGGGATGGCTGGTAATGCAATAGGGTTTGCCATAATGGGATTATCAGTAAACCTATGGCTGACGCTGGGAGCTCAGTTTCTAAATGGTCTCATGTTACCGTGTATTCAGATTGGTATCAATACGATGATCTTACAGAGAACGGAGGCTTCTTTTATTGGCAGGGTCAATGGGATTTTAAGTCCTCTCTTTACGGGATCCATGGTATTAACGATGAGTATAGCTGGAGTTTTAAAAGAGCAGTTTTCATTGGTTGCCATATTTGAGGCAGCAGCAGTCTTGTTTATTATAGGTTTGCTTTTTATATTACCTCTATATAATCTAAAAGAGGAGACAAAGCAGGAAGGTATAGAATTAGGAGAGTAAAAAACTAATTATGAATGCTTATTTAAATACCCTTAATGAAAAACAAAGCATTTTCGTTGTAAAAGTACAACCAAAGGAAATAGAATAAAATACGGTATGTTTTAATTCTAAAAGATGTGGTACACATATAATACAGTATCAATATCATGTAGAATTGAATGCTGTGAAAGGTTAAATACTTAGCTTAATGAAGGGACTGGTTCGGTTTTGAAAGACGTAACAGCGACTTCAGCAAATGTATTACCCCAATTGACAAGTAGGTATTGTGATTTAACGAAGGCTACTCTCGTTATGAACCGATATACGTAACGAAAGGGCCTCACAAGGGCAAATGAACATGAGAATTATTTTGTTGTAAGAGAGGAGAGCCTGTATCATTTTTGATGCAGGCTCTTATTATGTTGATAGTATAAAGTAAGGTACATAAGGATTGAATCCCAATATTGCTTGTAGATACAAGTTCTACATAATTTGAATAATTGTTGATATATGTAAGGTTTTGTAGATAACTTAGTTGCCTCCACATATTGAATTTTTATCCTATATCAAGTACAATAAGTTGAATATAAGTTCAACTTAAAAAATGAGGTGTTTATAAATGAAAATTTCACGTTTTAATAAAGATTGCGGTAACTCTGTTGATATGAATATTATGGATGGGTATCTATTTGATTTTCCAACGAATGTAGTTGAACTTCAAAAAGAAGCTGCAGACTCCTTTTTTACAGATGCGGTGACAGCTCCAGAAGAATTTAAGAAGCGTATTTTACTTTCTACAACCATTGAGGGCGAAGAGAAAGAGCGTTATTTCTTAGTAGGTGACATTGCAGCTAGTCAATTGCTGGCTAATAATCACATTAATAAATTACATAATAAAATTACAAGTCATATTCCATACATCACTTTTTTAGCTGCCATTGCGTATTACCATGCGTTGCATGCGAAAAATAAAAAAGACAATACAATTGAAATTGACTATTTTTCTACCATGTTACCAATCTGGCTCCTTAAGAAAGAGAGCACATTTGGGGCGGCTCAAAAAGCCATGGCTAATCGCTTCTTAGGCGACCACACATTTACTGTCCATACGCCTGGTTTTGAAAATACGTTAAAGGTAGTAGTAGAAGAAAGTGCGTGCTTAAAAGAGGGAGAAAGTGCACGTTTTGCGTTAAAAAAAGACTTAACACTTCAAGATCGTGAAGATGCAAATGAGTATGTAGAATGTGAAACGGTCATGGTGGACATTGGCGGAGGTTCCATTGATGTGGTTATTTTACCTGAAGGGTTGAAAGCTGCCAATAGTCGTGAATCGTTCCAAAGCATTGAAGGAATTCCTTATTTAGCGCATATTGATAAATTGCGGAAAGAGAAATTTCTAGAATTATTTACAGACTTACGTGCCTTTGATCAATTTATTCTCGATAACTACAGCAAGCAAAAGTTTGTATTAAAAAACGAGAATACAGGAGAATCCATTGATTTAACAAGTACCATCAAATCTTCACTACGAGAATATGTGGAGATTTTATTAGCTAAATTAAATGATGTTGCACCACCACCGGCGAATAAACTACGTAAGTATGTATATTGCGGCGGAGTAGCTCCGACTTTAGAAGTAGCTATCATGAATAGTATGCGTGAGAAAATTGGAGAAGAACGTACGGAGAAGTATCATAAGGTTCCTCAAGATAGCCGCCACTTAAATTTATTTGGCTTGGAGATTCGTAGTATTGGTTATGTTCAAAAGAAGCAAGCAGCAGAGAAGAAAACCGTTAAATCCTAATAACGTAGGTGATAGGGATGTCAGAGCGTCAAAACGCCTTTACGATTAAGACAAATCGATTGAGTGATGAAGTTTATAATAAACTAGCTAAACATGCTAAATCGCGTAAGTTAGGGGACTATATTTCATCTTTAATTCTACGTGATCTAGATGATTCATCTAATGGAAAAAAAGCAATAGAAGACAAAAAAACCTACGAAATGCTTGAACATATTCAGAATGAATTAGCTGATTTAAAAACATTAGCAAAAACGACAAGTTTTGTAGGAAACCATTCCTTCCAAAAAGAAGAGCCTTCGAAGGTTCCACAACTGAGAGAAGGAAAGATTGCAGATTTAGAAAATATATCTGGATCATTAGACGATGACGACTTAGAAGAATATAACGATTTTTAAACAGTAAAACCACTAGAATATATCCTAGTGGTTTTTTCTGTTTTTAAGCTTTATAGTGTATGTGTCTTTAGTTACCATAATATACCTTTATGGAACCTGACAAAAAACTTGCAAGACAAGGATTCTTGAGGTGATAGGTGTTTTTTAATATGCATCTTTTTATACATTATTTATATAAACATTTTCGCTATCTAAATGCACAAAAATATCTGTATAAAAAAGCATTCGTTTATACTAGAACTCATGCTACTTTAAAATATAATTGAATATATTTAGATGTACTCTACTGAACACATGCGCGCATTAGTTCAATAAAATATTTGATTTAGTTAAACAACTAACTTCTCATCAATTACTTATTATCATCAATTTGTGTTGAAATTTGCCAAGTAACACCGAATTTGTCTGTTACTTGTCCATATGATGGGCTCCAAAAAGTTTCTTGAAGTGGCATTCCTACTTGCCCGCCTTCTTTTAGCTTTTCGAACACTTCTTTTGATTCTTCTACGCTATCTATGGAGATAGCTACCGTCACTTGTGATCCAATTTGGTATGGTTGACCTGGGAATGTATCAGAAAGCATTAAATCCGTATCACCAACTTTTAAATGCGCATTCATTACACGATCTATTGCTTCTATAGGAGTGGGGAATTCTGGATTTCCGGGCATTTCTCCGAAAGTTTGAACTCCAATAACTTTTGCATCCAATGCCTTCTCGTAAAATTTAACAGCTTCTTGTCCATTACCATTCATAACTAAATAAGGATAGATTCCTAAAACCATGAAAAACACCTCTTTTAAAATTTTATTTAGATTTCAATAAATCATAGCTAACTAAAAAAAGAACTAATGTTCGTATTTGTTCTAGCACTTACTACGTATCTATACAACAAATTTATTGGGTTATCCTGCACAGTTAGTTTGATAAGAAAAAAATATGCAACATTATATTTATTTTAGCGTTGTTGTTACATTGATTTATTGAGGATACAATACATACCCTGAGTCCTTATCCGTATAGGACTCAGGGTTCATTGCTTTTTCTATCTTCAGGTTGTATACCATATGAAAAATTAATCACTTTTCTAGTCAATAGTATGCTAAAGAGCTTTTATCAAGTTGATTTAAATTAAACTGAAATTAGGGAGAGTCGTAACGAGAATACATAAGTAATTGGAACTAACTTACATAAAAGTGGAATAAATAAGCTCGTTCTTTAGCATTCCCCATTAGCTCCCTAATAGTTGCTAACTTCTTTTGTTCTTTTGAATTCATATTGACAGCTTCTTTCTGGTGACTTGCTAAATTCGATACGGCAGATGAAATATCCCGTAAAAAGAAATTCACCTAGAAATGAAACAACAGTACAATACAAAAAAACATCCGTTTGGATAGGATGTTTTTATTCGACTCTTATTTCGTTTTTATCTTTATTGCCTGCTCTTGGCGAGCTTCAATTTTTTCTTCAATCTCTTCCATGACCTTTTTATCTTCTAGTATTTTATGTCTGTTTTCATTGACTAGGTTTTGAAAAGAGGGTTTTAACTTTCTCATAATGGCACTTCTTTCTTACTGTTTAGTTTAGTCCGTAGACAAGTATGATTATAACGATTAAATGGAATAAAGCAATTATTTGTTTTCATAAAATGGAGAACAGGTAAAAGAATGTTCTTTGAAGGAAGGAAACCTCCCTTTTTTATAGAATGTTAGTACTTTACTTAAGAGGAGGGCGATCCCGTTGAAAAAAAGAACTTTACAGGTATTTTCATTACCAGAATATAAAGAAGAAATTGGTCGATGGCTATGGTGTTTAGAAGATGTTCGCCGTACGCTTCTAGCACAATTAAATGGAATCAGCCAGCGTATGCTCGATAAAAAAATTGATGAAAGACAAACAATTAGCACACTATTGTATCACATTGCATTGATTGAGGCAGATTGGTTATATGAAGAGGTCCTGGTTACTGAATGGGATCCCGAAATACGTTCTTTGTTCTCATTTGCAGTTCGTTCTGAAGATGGTTCTTTAGCCCACATCGAGGGACAAAGCTTAGAAGATCATTTTCACCGCCTTAATAAGGTACGAGAAGCATTTCTTTCCCACTTTCGTTCAATGGACTTAACAGACTGGCGTAGACCAAGAATACTTGAACATTATGACGTTACACCTGAGTGGGTTGTTTACCATTTGATTGAACATGAATCTCATCATAGAGGTCAAATTTTCCAATTACTTAAAGAATTGCGAAACAATTAAGATGTCAAAGTAATGAAATAAAACAAAAGAGGTGCCTAAAATAACTATTTATATTGCTTTATTACGAGGCATTAACGTAGGTGGACACAAATTAATAAGGATGCAGGAATTAAAGAGTCTATTAACAAATATGGGATTAGATAAAGTTAAAACCTATATTCAAAGTGGAAATGTTATATTGCAGTCTGAAAGAAATGCAGAACAATTAGAAGAGCAAATGGAGCAAGAGATTAGAAGGGCTTTCGGTTTTTCTGTCATTATTATTTTAAGAACAGCTTCAGAATGGGAACAAATTATTAGCAGTTGTCCTTATCCAGTTAACTCGTTATCGGAAGGGGAGAGTGTACATATATCTTTGTTAGCTAAAGAACCTTCTAAGGAATGTATAAATCATTTACTCAATTATAAAAGTGAGATGGAGCAATGTTACATAAAGGGCAAAGAGATTTATTTATATTTGCGACAAAGTATTCGACATTCTAAGCTTTCTGTTCAACTTCAGAAGGTTGGTGTTCCAGGAACATCACGCAATTGGAAAACAATCAAAAAGCTCGGCAATATGGTAAATGAAATGCAGTAAGTAGTAGTTTGAAGAAATTGATGTAATTCCATTGTTCAAGTGTGTTAGTTAGATAGGGTACATCTAAAAATAATTAAATTTTATTCTAAAGTACCATAAATTGTCTTGTATAAAAGTCCCCTTTTTTATACAGTACGTATGATTCAACAAAAGCTAAAAATATTGATAAATCAACGATATAACGTAAAGTTTATATCATCACATTGATGTATAAAGTCCAAAAAGGTAAGAGTTTTGGAACAAATAATAAAATGTGTGCTTTTTTAACGTTGCTCAGCAATTGGGTAAGGGAGGTAATCAGATGGTTCATCTCGAAATTGTAAGTTATGCCAGAACAACATGCCTCAAATGAATATTGACCAAAGGGATTATCTATTAAAAGGGATAAGATTGGAGGGAATAGAAAATGGATGTAAGGACACTTTTGTTACAACAATGGGCAAGCTGCTTAGATAAAGAAGACTGGTTTCCACCACTTGAAAAAGTACTAGAGAATATTACTTTGGAACAGGCAATTTGGAAACCAGTTGAAGGGGCACATTCCATTTGGGAATTAGTTTGTCATTTACTTTTCTATGAAAAGAGAATTCTGTTACGCTTTCTAGGTGAAACAGCAAATGAACCAAAGGCAGAAAATAATGACGCTACATATCGATTACCAACTGAGACCTTTCAAAATTGGAAGGAAACAAAACAAGAATACTTTTCTGTTCATCGTGAACTTGAAAAAATACTAGCAAAATCAGAACTAGAAGATTTGTATAGATCGATTCCTGATGACAATCCATTAGTGCTTGAACTGAAGAGTTTAGCAATGCACGACGCATATCATATTGGGCAAATTGTATTCCTTAGTAAAATGCAAGGAGCTTGGGCAGAGAAATGCAGCTTTTAAAAAGTTTTATTAGCTTTACAGTTATTCCACTATAGAGCACTATTCCGAAGTGATGATAAAAGTCCAATTTCTTAATTTTAATATTAAGAAATTGGGCTTTTTATACTTATTTATAGTGCAAAATATCGCTTGAAAAAGGTGCAAAATAACTCCTAAAGTGACAATTTATACTTCGGAATAAACCTTATTATACGTACGAAAAATAATATACCTTTTTATACGTTATGTTATATACTTAGAATTCTAGGTAGTAAAACAAAAGCACACAAGTCTTGAAAAGCTTGTGTGCTTTTGTTTAATTAGCTAAATATTAGTTTTCAATTCCGACACTCATTAAAATACGTGATTCATTTGTTGAAACACCATTTCTTTTAAAAAATAACTCAGGCTTAGAATTACCTCTTTCAGTTGAAAGATACATAAAGGGCAGTCTTTGTTGTAGTTATTCTTCATAATTTGTATCAAATATAAGCTAATTCTAGAAGCATATGTTTTGCCTCTCTAAAAGAAGGGAATAATAGAGCCAACTTGATAAAGGGAGTGATCTTATGCAAGCCGATATGACGGTCGAAGAAGTCAAAGCCCAAATCCAGTACTTAGGAACAAATGGACAATCTCTAAAAAAGAAAAAAGTAAAGCAAACGCATCCAAAACTAATGAAAAATGCACTTTATTTTTTCCCTAGCTGGGAACATGCTATGGTAGAAAGTGGTGTAAATAGCATATAATAAGCAGAAACTCAGTCTTTTTTGACTGAGTTTTTTTATTAAATACGGAAAGCTTTTAAAGGAAAAAGAATGATTGGTGTGGAATACAAAGAAAAACGGTTGCGCAAGGATAGGAGGGTTATAAGACATGAATGCCACGTTTAATCAACTCTTGTCAATGAAAAATCTACGCGACGTTCGAAAAACAGAAATTTTGGTACAGATGGAACAAGCTTCAAAGAATAAAGATAAAGAAACTCTCTTACGATTAAGTAAACAGCTCCGAGGTATTACATAGAATGTCTTATGTAATAGAATTAACCTACTATTTTGAAACCTTTACATGCGAACAATAATAAGCGACTCATCTATCCTAACGCGAACAGTAAGATCGCTTATCTTATTTTTTATTCATATATTTACCCTTTCGCTCTACAATATGTGTATATTTATTATGTTAGATGTTCATTTTCTACCTGAATTACATCTTTGTCCTGAGATTGATTGAATAAATAAGTAAGGTATGAATGTAGTTCGAATCGGTCTTCGTCAATAAAATTGGAAAATACCTGTTTATATTCCTTCAACATTTTTCCCTCCTTTATTTATGTTTCTTACTTCTATCATCTCCTATCTAGTAATCTCTTATACATACAAATTAATAATGTATTTATTGTATTATCCGTTATGTAACATCATATAGAGTTAAAAAAGTTCATTCTTTCTTTCAGTATGAGCCCCACCTACGCCAAATACAATGATAGTCACGCATGCTATCCACCTGATGCATAGGAATTTTCATTGGAAAATTATAATAATAGTAGATTTATCTTTAGCAGTTGGGTAAGCGATTAATCCCCATCTACAAACGATGTATAATTCCACAAAATTATTTCTATTCCTCGCAATATATGTCTTTTTATATAATTAATTAAGATTTAATGTAGAAGATGATAAATAGCAACCTAATAAAAAGACTAGCTTACAAGGGAGTTGGTCTTTTTATAAACCTTCTATACAAACTTTGACAGTCATAATATCATAGCAAACAACATACTTAATGATAACGTGAAAATAGCTGTTGTCATCGAGGTAATTACGATATTAGTTTAGTTCAAAAAAGAATGATCAAAGGAGGGGATGAAAAGTGAATTCAAACAAAAAAGCAGCACAACTGGTGGGGGTACTGTTTATACTTGCAGCCGTTACGGCAATAATAGGTCTCATTTTATACGACCCCATCTTAAACAGTCCCGATTATCTTACTAAAGGTTCTGAACATACCAACCAAGTGATAGTGGGAGCACTTATGGAGTTAATCCTTGTGGCATCAGCCATTGGTACTTCGACTATAATGTTTCCATTTTTAAAAAAGTATAACGAAACTATAGCTCTTTGGCATGTTTGCTTCAGATTTCTTGAAGCAGTAATTATTACTGTGGGTGTAATCAGCGTATTGTCCTTGTTGACCTTAAGTCAAGAATTTGTAGCAACAGGAACTCAGGATACTGCCTCTTTTCAAGCTTCAGGAACTGTATTAAAAGCAATACACGATTGGACATTTTTACTTGGACCAAATATCATGCTAGGTATAAATACGATGATGTACAGTTATATATTTTATAGATCTAAACTTGTGCCTAGATTTATACCAATCTTAGGTATGATTGGAGCAACTCTTGTTTTTATAGCAGGCCTGTTAGAAATGTTTGATGTATTTTCTCAACTCTCTGTTTGGGGTGCTATATTGTCGCTACCAGTAGCAGCTAATGAAATGATTTTAGCAGTATGGCTCATCGTTAAAGGATTCAGTGAATCTGCACTTGCTTCTTTGGATGAAAAAAAGAAAGCCACGACATAATAGCGAACACATAATTAGCTTGGTAAAAAACTGTATTTAAACTAACGGCAGTTTTAAGCGAACATACACGAAATTGCACCTTTGTGAAGGGACAATTTAGGAAAAAAAGCCTACTAGGTAAATGAAGATTCAACAATCATATTCAGTTTTAGATCATTGCGTACTTGTAATAATGAATAACATTCTATATGTTGAGCAAACTACAAAAGAGGATTAATCCTCCCAACATTTTCTTTTTTCTAACGTATAAACGAAAAACCTACCTTAACGCATTTGGGGTAGGTTTTTCATTTGCTATTAGTATATTTTTTGAAAATAGAGAAAATGTAATTTAATACCTTCCGACATTGGTATTTGCAACCTACTTTCTTTAATGAAAAGCTACTGTTGAGGCACAGTAGCTTTTCTATTTCAGGCTGTATATGCCATGTTTTATGATGGGATGATGCCTTTTTTTATCAACAATGTGTCAGTAGTGCTACAAGATGTTTCATTTTCTATACATACGTATGTCAAAGGTTATAGGACATCGTTCTCATGGTATACTGTCGATTAATTACAAAATACTGTATATGCAGCATGTTTTGTTCATTTTCTGCTTTGGAGGGACAATTTCATTGTTTGTTGTTCCTCCTTTTAATTTTATATAAAAACAATGAATTACTCTCCAGAGTACTGTTATTCTTAAGTCAAGGGAGTTGAAAGATTGTGAAAAAGACAGAGCACATCAAGAGGTATGAACAAGGTATTACTAGTAAGTTTGCTGTGTACAGCCTTCCATATGTTTATGACTTCTCTATTTACGCTATTGACATCTTTTATACTGATACAGGAGATCACTTTTTTGGTTCTGCTAAGAACACTACACTTGAAAGATTCTTTACTCGTAAAATCCACCAAGATGAACTAGGGTATTATTTCAAGTATGCTCAAGAAAAGGTCTATCTCAACAGTTTTAATCCAATAAAGAACAATAAGCTACAGTTTATTCAATGAACTGGCTTTTTTTATGCCATCCAAGACAAATAACCTATCATATCACCATTCTGAGAAGTAAATGATAAGAATATCAGCATGATTAACCCTGTTGTTTTACTTGATATGAATACTTTCACATTCTACTACTTAAGAAACCCTAGAATGTTTACTCTAAAATATAAAGGTGGATCCAATATAAATGAATAATAAGGCTTATATTGTCTTTCGTGAGATCTTCATTGTTTGCATTGTTCCCTTTGCTATTATCTTTCTTGCCGACCTTTTGGTACAAATAACCAGTAAAAGAGATTGATTTATATTCTGTCCCCACTATAAACGGATAATAAATAACAACTTAAGCCAACTACTCAAGATGTCACCAAACATCGACTCATACAACTAAATTCTGCAACAGAAAAAACCTACCTCTTTTTACTCGGAAGAGATAGGTTTTTCTGTTTTTTAGACGACTATGATATACAACCTTAGTTACCATAAAACAAATAGTTAGCCTTTTGGGGAAATCTTGATCTGATAGTAAATTTCAGTTGAAAAACATCAACTGACAACTTAACGTTTTTAACTAAAAAAGGATACTCAAAGAGTATCCAAAGTAACATCTATAGCATGTTAGGGTGTAAATGTTATAATGTTCAAATCTCGATTAATTGCCGTAGCTGAAGTAACACTTGAAGCTGTTGTAACAATGAGTCTGAGACTATAGGTAGAAGTTGTAGTAGCAGGAGCTACATCTACCTGTGTATTAGCTAATGGAAATCTGTGAGTACCTGCTTGCTGCGAGTTGCTATTAAGTATTCTGGTATCAATTAATGTTGTGTCTCTATATAATCGCATTTCAAGTATAAATGACCAGTTGGCTGTAGTAATTATCTCAACAGCTAAAGCATAATCAATTTTAAGTCGTTGATTAATCAGAACGTTTTGGGTAACACTCGCAACTGTTACTTCAGTGTTTAAAGGTGGAAAGATAGTTATTGTTCCAGGTACTTCAGAAAAAGCTAGAGTTGGTGAACTAGCAGTTGGTCCGGTAGGACCAGTAGCTCCGGTGGCTCCAGTGGCTCCAGTGATTCCAGTAACTCCAGTGATTCCAGTAACTCCGGTGGCTCCAGTGGCTCCAGTGATTCCAGTAACTCCAGTGATTCCAGTAACTCCGGTGGCTCCAGTGGCTCCAGTGATTCCAGTAACTCCAGTGATTCCAGTAGTTCCTGTGATTCCAGTAGCCCCAGTAATTCCAGTAGCCCCAGTAATTCCAGTAGCCCCAGTGGTTCCAGTAGCTCCAGTAATTCCAGTGGCTCCAGTAGCCCCAGTAGCCCCAGTAATTCCAGTAGCGCCAGTAACTCCAGTGGTTCCAGTAGCCCCAGTAATTCCAGTAGCGCCAGTGATTCCAGTAGCCCCGGTGACTCCGGTTGCTCCAGTGACTCCCGTCACCCCAGTAGAGCCAGTAATTCCAGTAGTTCCTGTGATTCCAGTAGTTCCTGTGATTCCAGTAGCCCCAGTAATTCCAGTAGCGCCAGTGATTCCAGTAGCCCCAGTGGTTCCAGTAGCTCCAGTAATTCCAGTAATTCCAGTAACTCCAGTGGTTCCAGTAGCGCCAGTAATTCCAGTGGTTCCAGTAGCCCCAGTAATTCCAGTAGCGCCAGTGATTCCAATAGCCCCGGTGATTCCGGTTGCTCCAGTGACTCCCGTCACCCCAGTAGAGCCAGTAATTCCAGTAGTTCCTGTGATTCCAGTAGCCCCAGTAATTCCAGTAGCCCCAGTAATTCCAGTAGCCCCAGTAATTCCAGTAGCCCCAGTGGTTCCAGTAGCTCCAGTAATTCCAGTAATTCCAGTAACTCCAGTGGTTCCAGTAATTCCAGTAGCGCCAGTGATTCCAATAGCCCCGGTGATTCCGGTTGCTCCAGTAACTCCCGTCACCCCAGTAGAGCCAGTAATTCCAGTAGTTCCTGTGATTCCAGTAGCCCCAGTAATTCCAGTAGCCCCAGTGGTTCCAGTAGCTCCAGTAGCTCCAGTAATTCCAGTAACTCCAGTGGTTCCAGTGGCTCCCGTCACTCCAGTGGCTCCAGTGATTCCAGTAACTCCGGTGGCTCCAGTGATTCCAGTAACTCCAGTGATTCCAGTAGTTCCTGTGATTCCAGTAGCCCCAGTAATTCCAGTAGCCCCAGTAATTCCAGTAGCCCCAGTGGTTCCAGTAGCTCCAGTAATTCCAGTAACTCCAGTAACTCCAGTGGTTCCAGTGGCTCCAGTGGCTCCAGTAGCCCCAGTAATTCCAGTAGCGCCAGTGATTCCAGTAGCCCCGGTGATTCCGGTTGCTCCAGTGACTCCCGTCACCCCAGTAGAGCCAGTAATTCCAGTAGTTCCAGTAGTTCCTGTGATTCCAGTAGTTCCTGTGATTCCAGTAGTTCCTGTGATTCCAGTAGCCCCAGTGGTTCCAGTAGCTCCAGTAATTCCAGTAACTCCAGTGGTTCCAGTGGTTCCAGTAACTCCAGTGGTTCCAGTAACTCCAGTGGTTCCAGTAACTCCAGTGGTTCCAGTAGCCCCGGTGATTCCAGTAGCCCCGGTGATTCCGGTTGCTCCAGTGACTCCCGTCACCCCAGTAGAGCCAGTAATTCCAGTAGTTCCAGTGATTCCAGTAGCCCCAGTAATTCCAGTAGCGCCAGTGATTCCAATAGCCCCGGTGATTCCGGTTGCTCCAGTGACTCCCGTCACCCCAGTAGAGCCAGTAATTCCAGTAGTTCCAGTGATTCCAGTAGCCCCAGTAATTCCAGTAGCGCCAGTGGTTCCAGTAGCTCCAGTTTCACCAGTAGTTCCAGTAGTTCCAGTAGTTCCAGTAGTTCCAGTAGCTCCAGTAATTCCAGTGGTTCCAGTGGCTCCAGTGGCTCCAGTGGCTCCAGTAACTCCAGTAGCCCCAGTAATTCCAGTAGCCCCAGTGACTCCAGTAATTCCAGTAGCTCCGGTTGTCCCAGTAACTCCAGTGATTCCAGTAGCTCCGGTTGTCCCAGTGACTCCCGTAGCGCCAGTTTCACCAGTAGTTCCAGTAATTCCAGTAGCCCCAGTAGCGCCAGTGGTTCCAGTAGCTCCAGTAATTCCAGTAACTCCAGTGGTTCCAGTGGCTCCAGTAATTCCAGTAGCCCCGGTGATTCCGGTTGCTCCAGTGACTCCCGTCACCCCAGTAGAGCCAGTAATTCCAGTAGTTCCTGTGATTCCAGTAGCGCCAGTGACTCCCGTAATTCCAGTAGCTCCGGTTGTCCCCGTAACTCCAGTGATTCCAGTAGCTCCGGTTGTCCCCGTGACTCCCGTAGCGCCAGTTTCACCAGTAGTTCCAGTAATTCCAGTAGCCCCAGTAATTCCAGTGGTTCCAGTAGCTCCAGTAACTCCAGTGGTTCCAGTGGCTCCAGTAATTCCAGTAGCCCCAGTAACTCCAGTAGCCCCAGTAACTCCAGTAGTTCCCGTGGTTCCAGTAGGACCTGTCGCTCCGGTGACTCCTATTGCTCCATTGGTATTTACAACCAATACGGCCACATCATCCACCAAAACATCTGAAGTCTCCACTTGTGGAAGAGTATTAATAACAATAAAGGCTCGTGTAGAACCTGGTGGAGCTGCGGTTGTAGTGTGATAGTTTTCTAGCCACGTATGATTCTCTACATTAGGAATTTGATCACCTGGAACTGTTACGAGAAGTCCATTTTCAAGTAAATTAGACTGATTATCATAGTAAAACACTTGGATAGTAATGAAAATGGCAGGTGCCTGTCCTATCGTAGCTAAGGAGGCCAAAACCTCTAATCTCTCCCCTGGTTCAACTGGCACAAATTGCGAAATATAAGAGAAGGTTGCCCCTCCTTGTAATCTCGCCGAATAAAATCCCGAATGTGAATACTGGCTGTCGATTGTTGTATTAGCAGTTATCCACGATGAAAGTGTTCCTGTTTCAAATCCTCCATTAACGATTAGGTTTTGAATAGACATTCAATTATTTGTCCTCCGTTTCATTAAATGACTTTTTAGGAATTCATCCATTTTCGTTCTATGGTCCCTCCTACTTTTAAAAATGCCTTACAAGGATATAGATATGACTAAAATCACAAATATTTTACAAGTATTTCAATAGAATTATTGTAAATATACGAAAACAACCGTTTTTATTAACTATTTATATAACGAAATTTAAGGTTAATATCTTAATAAAACATACATAAGATGAGCTATGAGAAAATGATAATTTTAAATTTTTTTCACTCTTTATCCTACATGTACTGTTACTCTAACCCATGATTGGATAAATTCCATATTGCTTTATAACGAGGCGTCCAGTTTTTTTATTTATAAAGATGGATGATAACCACACATGTATTAAAAATTTATAGGAGGAACAAGTTATGGTTTCTATTAGTTTATGTATGATTGTAAAAAATGAAAGAGGATTCGATTGGACGATGCTTAGAGAGTATTTACCAATTAGTTGATGAAATAAATATCATTGACACAGGTTCGAATGACCAAACAAAAAAAATTGCGAGTAACTATACGGATCGAATTTATGATTTTGAATGGGTTCATGATTTTTCAAAGGCCCGCAACTACGCGTTTGAGAAAGCCACAAAAGATTATATTTTATGGTTGGATGCGGATGATGTTTTCCTAGAGGAAGATCAACAGAAATTGCTGGCACTAAAACTGAACCTAGAATCCTCTGTTGACTCAGTAACGATGAAATATATTTTAGCTACAGATGAATATGGTAACGTTACGTCAAGTTTAAGGAGAAATCGATTAGTAAAAAGAAGGAATGGCTTCCGTTGGATTGGGGCTGTCCACGAATACCTTGAAGTATGGGGAAATATTATGAATAGCGAAGTTGCCGTGACCCATAAAAGTATTCACCACGACTCCGACCGTAATTTAAAAATCTATGAGAGAAAGCTACTTACTGGTGAAGAGTTTTCTCCGAGGGATTTATATTATTTCGCAAATGAATTAAAAGATCATCGACAATTTAAAAGGGCAATTGAGTTTTATGAAAAATTTCTTTCAACGGAAAAAGGATGGATTGAAGATAATATTGCAGCATGTAGAAATTTAGCTGATTGTTATCATGAAATTTTTGATAAAGAAAGAATGATTAAATCTCTACTACGATCCTTTACTTATACTGCTCCTAGACCTGAAATTTGTTGTCGATTGGCTCATTATTTTATTGACAAAAATGATTACCAATCTGCTGTTTTTTGGTATGACTTAGCAACAAAAACAGGAATCACATCAGATAATTTAGGAATTCAAAATCAAGCCTATTCCACATGGATTCCTCATATTCAGCTTTGTGTTTGTTACGATGCTTTAGGAGATTATGAAAAAGCAAATCATCATAATGAATTAGCAGGTACTTACAGACCTAACGACCCTAAATATCTTCATAATAAGGAATATTTAAAAACGAAACTTCCGATAGAAAAAGTTGGTGTAGGAAATGAAACTTAAAAAAAGGATACTAGTCGCAAGTCCCGTTCACCAAAAACGAGAAATTTTATCATTATTCCTAGAATCTTTAAAACACCTCAATAAAGAAGAAATGATAGTAGATTTCTATTTCATAGATGATAACGAAAATGTAGATTCAAGTTGTCTTCTTATACAATTTCAAGAGTATATTCAATCAGTGATTGTCGAAAAATCAGATTACCAAGATGTTTATTCCCGTGATGGACAAACACACTACTGGAATGAACATCTCGTTTGGAAAGTAGCTGATTTTAAAAACTCAATCATTCAATATGCAAAGAAGAAAAATTATGATTATTTATTTTTGGTGGACTCTGATCTTTTATTATTTCCAGAGACTCTTTCTCATCTAGTTCAGCAAGAAAAAGATATTATCTCTGAGGTATTTTGGACAAAATGGCAGCCAGATTCGATGGAGCAACCACAGGTATGGCTCTATGATGAATATACCCAATACGATAAACAACCGGGAGAGAATTTATCTACTGAACAGATAAATGCTCGTTATCAAGAATTTATAACTAAAATGAGAAATCCAGGGGTTTATGAGGTGGGAGGACTTGGTGCCTGTACTCTTATTTCGCAAAATGCCCTTAAAAAAGGAGTCAACTTTAGTAAAATACCTAATTTAACATTTTGGGGAGAAGATCGCCATTTTTGTATACGCGCAGCTGCAATGGGTCTTTCTTTGTATGTAGATACACATTACCCCGCCCATCATATTTATCGGGATATTGACATTAAAAAGGGGCAAGAATTTGTAACCAAAATAAAGGAAAGGCAGAAACCAGTCCAATCCAATATCTATGTTTCTACTCCTAAAAAAACAAAACTTACTTTGTCTATGGTGATCAAAAATGAAGAAAATCGATATTTAGAAGAAGTTTTGAGAAGTCACCTCCCCTATATTGACGATGCTGTGATTATCGACGACGGCAGTACTGACAACTCGGTTGAAGTTTGTAAAGAAGTGTTAAAAACGGTGTCCTATAAAATTATACGAAATGAAGACTCAAAATTCTCTAATGAAGTGGAGCTTCGTAAACAGCAATGGAGGAGGAAACAGTCAATACAGAACCTAATTGGATTTTAAATATGGATGCGGATGAGATATTTGAGGACAAATTTGATCGAGACATACAACATCTTCTCACTCAGGGAGACTATGATCTTTATTCTTTTAGACTCTATGACTTTTGGAATGATACTCATTACCGTGAGGATGACTACTGGCGATCACATTTTTACTATCGACCGTTTCTAGTTAGATATCGAGATGATTTCTCCTACACCTGGAAAGAAACTCCTCAGCACTGTGGGAGATTCCCTAACAATATATTTCAATTACCGAATAGTATCTCCAACTTAAGAGTTAAACATTATGGGTGGTCGAAATTAGAGTATCGTTTAGAAAAATACAAAAGATATTTGACCCTAGATCCTCATGGCCAATATGGAATGAAGGGACAATACGATTCCATATTGGACGAAAACCCCAACCTAATAAAGTGGGAAGAGCAAGGATGAAGATTTTAAATAAAAAAAGTAGTGCCCTTAAGCTAAGTAAAGAAGCTTTGTTTACAAAAACCAAAGCTCCTTTACTTAGATCTAACAATAAAATCATAAAATTATTTAGTTATGCTCATAAAAAGAATTAATTAGAATGTATATATAATGTCGGTTTACATAAATAAAAGAGGACACAGAATAGCCCTCTGTGCCCTCTCTTATCTACGCTTTTTGTTTATGTTGTTTGACAAAATGAATATTCCAGTAAATTAAAATGGCAATGATGATATACTGCGCAATAGGAGAAATGACTAAAGCTTTAGAGATAGGAAACTCATACACAATCACAACTTTTACTAACGCTTCTATCATCAGGCCGATACCCCAAACAGCTGCCATTATCCGTATAAAGTGACGGAATGATACCTCTTCTTCCCATCGTTTTGTTATGACGGATTTATTTGAAATAAACCTTATTGCAAAGTAATAGATCAGTGGCTTCGGTGTCAATAAAGAAAGTAAGAAGACAAGTCCCATTATGCCTGTCACATATGATTCCCTTAACAGAATAAAACGTTCATCTCCTCCAATCCATGCCGCCACTATGCTAAGAACAATTCCTAAAAAAATAAAAGAAGAGAACGTATCCAACTTTTTATCCTTTATAAGATGATAAAGTGTATCTACTAATGGAACACAAGCTGCCAAAGATAATGCAATAATACTTGTTATATGCGTTTTTAAAATGGTATAGATTAAATACGGTAAAACAATATTGATGAGGACACTTACAATTATTTCTACTTTGCTTGTTTTCACTCTCTACATCCTCCTTTCATTCTTTCTATATGGTTTATTGAACCTTCTACAACTTTCGCAAGAGCTAAGTGAAAAAGGAACATGTAAAAATATATTCGACACAGTGGAAGAAATTAACCTCTTTATCAAATGTATTGGGGTTACCAGATCTTTCTCAGAAAGATGGACATCCCTTACATGTTTCTAATTTTGGTTTATCTGAAGAAGCAATCGACTTAAATATTGTGATAACATGGAAAGAAAAAGGCGAAGAAAGAGAATATCAAGAAACATTTATCTTCTATCAAAGATAGAGCCTCAAAGTCAATAGGGTTCTATTTTTGATGGAAAGCTAAGCTAGTATTAAGTAGGATTTTTTAGTTACCATAATCATCGTCCTCGGCAATCATTTTAAGAATTAATAAGATAACTAAACATATAACTTAAAGACATAAGAAAAAGTGTGAATATGACATTGATTTTTGAACACTGGTTGTATATATAGGTTCGTTTTTATATAAATACGAACCTTAAGACTTACATAGAAGAAACTTGTTAAACAGGAATTCTATAAAAACTGGAGAAGATATTATGGATAATAGATCGTGTAAAAATTTCCAGTTGAGGGTGGGATATTCGTGGGAAATGAGAAATTAATTGAGGTACTAGATAAGTTAATTGATAGGTCGGAAAGGTGGTCTAAGGATGCAGAAAAAAGAAAGGACTTAAATAGCTCCATATTTTACGAGGGGCAGACAAAAGCTTTTGAAGAGGTAAAACGAATGGTTAAGAGAGATATAGATAAATATTTACATTCATAGAGTAAACTATTCATCTAACTAAACGGTTTTGTATAGGGAACAATACAAGTCTTATTATTGGATGTATTTAAGAAAGGGTGAAAACATGAAAATTCATCATCTCAATCTAACTGTTACAGATGTCTCTGCTACTCAAGAATTTTTGGAAACTTATTTTGGTATGACATGCAAGGCGAACAGAGGTAAAGGTTTTGCTATAATGCATGATGAAGATGGCTTTGTACTAACTTTAATGAAGGGAAGCAAAGTCAATTATCCAAAGACCTTTCATATTGGATTCCCACAAGAGAATGAAGAGCAGGTAAATAAAATTAATCAAAGGTTAAAAGAAGATGGATTTAATGTCGAACCTCCAAAACAATTACACGGTTATACATTTTATGTAGAGGCACCTGGAGGGTTTACAGTTGAGGTACTTTGTTAAACTCTCAAAGCCTCTCGCATACTTAAAGGTATGTTTTTCTTGAATCTAGGCAGGCAAACCCTTATATTTAGTGTAATATATCCATATAACTTAAATTTTGTATGTATAGAAGGGGTTCACCATGAAAGTATTTACCAAAACAACGTGCATCTCCATGACAATTGCAACTATGATGACGGCTTGTTTACTTGCCTGGGGTTATTATTATCTTCAATATGATTTAAACAGGTTGCCAGGTGGAGAACTAATTTCTAGTTCAACTTCACCAGATGAGAATTATACTGTTAAAGCCTATAAGTCAAGTGGAGGCGCTACTACCAACTGGACAATAAAAGGTGTGGTCCAGGATAATGAAGATTCAAAGAAAAGAGTAATTTACTGGGATGAAGCAAAGTCTGCACATATAGTGTGGAAAGATAAAAATATTGTAAGTATTAATAATAAGAAAATAGATGTTATTAAAGGTTCTTACGACTATAGACATGACTAAATCTTATTAATAATTAAAACTGTGTTGTTTTTAATATAATAAGAAAAAAGAAAGCTTGGCTCTTAGGAATTAAGCTTTCTTTTTTTTAATAAAAACTTATTTCAACTAAATTGATTAAATGAAGGGAGAATAAGGTCACTAATAACACTGTAAATTCTTTTCTCTTTATCACGACCAAAGCAATCTAATGAATGTAAAGGGCATCCAGTTTATGAATCATCTTAGTAGTTGTTTTCACAATTGAAGTGTTTTCTACTTTGTTTGTCGACAAAAATAACACAAGGAGAAATATCCATCTCTTGCATTGATTGAAGTTGACGACCTTCATTTTGATTTCAGCTGCTTACATGTATAGATTAAAATTTTCCATTTCCCATCTTTATACTCTTTTTATGATTTTCTTCCTCTTATTTTGCCAAAAACGTTCGGAAATTGTTTTTAAATTTAAACAAACGTCGAGAATGATAAATTCTTTATACATATTCACAGTCCGTAAAAGTATACTTTTACGGAAGGTACACTTAATTCTTTTTTAAAAGCCATAGGGATAAAGTCAAAAATTTTCTTTGAATCTTTTTAACGCTGTTGAAGGAAAAAGTGAATTAATCCTTTTTTATGAATTAATTTACTTTCAATTCAATCTTAACTATATTTTAATGTTTTGCTATGCATTATGGATTATAATGGAATTGTTAAATCAATCATCTTTCTTTTAACTTGCTTTCATCATGAAGCAAGTCTTTTTTGTTTGTCATCCCAAAGCTCAAGATAAACATATAGCTTGATACGCTATGAACTTATTTCATCAATATTATTATTATGGCTTAATTTAAATTTGAAGGTAAAGTTGTCTATTCAATTATCCTTTAAAATTACTATGGGTCTTTGTCGATATTGGTTGTAATTTGATTTCCATTATGATTAATGAAAACATAACAAGGATTCCACCCAAAAGTAATTTGACTGTAAATAATTCAAAGCCAAAAGCGATTGAGAAGACGCTTCCAAATAGCGCCTCAAGCATTAAGATTAGTGCAGCAGAGGTCGCAGAGGTATGCTTTTGAGCTAAAACTTGGATAGTTTGAGCAGCAAATGAACACATTATTCCCATATATAACAAGGGAACAATTGCTGCAGACCAATCAATATAAACAAATTGCGCCCTCTCACTGACTAGACAAAATATTAATCCACCAATTGCTTGTACCATTGCCATCATAAAGGATACGATACTTACATCCACATCCTTAGCTCCGTAACTTAAATACACAATACAACCTGCACAAAATAATGCACAAATTATGGAGTAAATATCACCTACATTTATTGTTAATCCCTTGTTTATTACCCCCGTAAGTATGGTCATGCCAAATAAACAAAAAGCAATAGAAATCCAACTTTTTATCTCTATTTTCTTCCGATAAATCCCCCAGACTATAATTGGAACAATAACTACATATGCTGCTGTAATAAAGGCGCTATTTGAAGGCGTGGTGTATTTAATACCTACAGTCTGTGTAATATAACCTCCAAAATTAAGCAATCCTACGACTAATCCTACTTTAAATTCTTTTAAATTCATTTTGCATATCTTCTTATAAAAAAAGAGAAATATAAAAAAAGCAAAGATTAGTCCTCGAAAAAAGTTAATAAACCCTGCAGGTACATTGGCATCTAACGCAAATTTTGTTGCTACAAATCCAGATCCCCACAGCACGGCTACTACTAATAATAAAGCGTTTGCAATCATTTTTGTCATTTTCATATAATATAGCTCCCTTCTCCCTAGTAAAAACTGTCTTAGAGGTAAAGCGAGTTTTTACCTTTATTAAACTAAACTGGTTATATACTATTCTTAAGGCTTTCAAAGACCAGTGAGTAAGACAAAATGCTCTTTGTAGAAAATCAACAACTTTATGTACTAAGCTTTTTCTTATAAATTCACCTCTTTTATCATCCTTAACTTTTGTTTAATAAAAATATACTTTTACTGGCGAGATATTCGTACCTATTACAAGATATTAAATTAATTATTATCATTTACAAAAAAAGAAAGCTACCCCATCGTTGCAGGACGGATAGCTTTTAAGGGAATTCATAAACTTAATTTATAAAAAGTCTGAATAATTTTATAACAAATTTATAAATAAGGCAACATAGTACAAACTTAAGCATATGAATAAAACGTGCACTTTTTATACATCTTATCTTCAATCACCTGAGGAAAATAACCGTTATATCAAGGATGGATAAAAAGCTGTATACTCCGGAAAAAGAACCCTCGGCGGTGAACTGAACCGTTCTGCAACAAGGGTTCTTTTTGATGATGTGTACTGGAAATCGAGCTTATGTAAACTAGGGAGACCTGTATATAGTATATAAATCATAAGAGGTAAATTTATGCGAAAAATAATGTTATTCGAGTTTAATGCAGAAATATCTATACCAGAAATTACTTTCTGATGAAAAGGATAATTTTATGTTGTGTAACACAATATGAACGTAACCCAAGTAGGAGATGGACTATATAACTAAACAAATCCGTTGGGTTTCTACTTTGTTTGTTCAAGAATCTTTCCTTGTATCATATTAATTTTTAGTGATGACAACTATACATGCATGCTCCACTTTTCTTCAATATTAAAGTATTTCCATATAAAATAAGCGATGCTCCATACAAGAATAAACATTATAACTAAAATATATCCCATATCGCCTAAATCTAACTTATCTATAATTTTAAACCAATTATTTCGAATATGTAGTTTTTCACCTATTATTTGTATAAGTTCCAGAAATCCTACAAATATAGCTGCAATAACTGATAGAGTGGTTATTGTGATGTTGTAATACACTTTACGTATAGGCTTATCAAAAGCCCAATTATAACTTGAAGTCATAAATGCACCATCTAGCGTATCCATTAAGCTCATACCAGCAGCAAATAAAATAGGTAAAGATAGAATACTAACAAATGATAAATTGTGTTGAGCAGCACCTGCTGATAAAGTCAATAGTGCAATCTCGCTAGCAGTATCAAATCCTAAACCAAATAGGAAACCAATTGGATATACATGCCAGCTTTTGTTTATAAATTTAAATAAAGGTTGAATGACTGGAGTCAAAAAACCTCTAGAGTTCAATAGAACTTCTAATTCAGATTCTTTATAATTTTTCTTCCTCATTTTCTTAAAGACACCAATTATATTAAGTAGTATAACCAGATTTATTACACCCATAATTACTAAAAAAGTGCCAGAAACAACAGTTCCAATTAAACCTCCGATATCCTGCATCTGTGGCAAATTATTTTTCACAAACTTAACCGAAAATGATGTAAAAATAGCCAATAAAAAAACGACGGTTGAATGCCCTAAGGAAAAGAAAAATCCCACGCCAGCTGGATTCTTCTTTTGTTCAACTAGTTTACGAACAGTAGTATCTATTGCAGCAATATGATCAATATCAAATGCATGTCTTAATCCTAGTGTGTAAGCAAGGACCCCCATACCTAATAAAAAAGGATGTTGGGGTAAGGAGATATATAAACCAATAAATCCTGCTATATGTAATATAACAACTATAAGTATATATTTAAACGACCCACGATAAATGTTCAAATTTCTTCATTCCTTTTAAAATATTTTTGTAATAAGTTATAACTTATAAGTTAGGTAGGATGTTCCTTGCCCCAATAAATATCCAAGAACTAAGAACAAAGGGCATAGTTAAAGCAGGAAGACCATAAGGGATTAACCATATACTTATACTTGCGGTAATAGGCACTGTTAAAATTGTTGCTATAATTCCAGATAAAAAGTTGTATTTTTTTTGAGGAGAACTAAAAACAATTGCTACGGCTAACATAGTTAATATTGCATTGTATCCATAAAGACCTTTTATAATTAAAGGGTGTTCGGCCCCTAATAGATAGGCAGTCATTAATGCTAAGGCGTTTCCTATAATCGCTAAAACACCAAATTTCCAACTGCTCCAAAAGACAGCAATAAACAATATAATGCCTGATAATATATGATCTAAAAAGAAGACTTGTCCAATTCCACTAAAAACCCCTTCCACCCAGTTTATATTCCCTGATATATATAATTTCCAATGAACTAAGTCTTGAGGAACTAATAATGGGCTCAATTTAAGTGCTTTTAGCTTGTAAGAAGATAATAGGATCAGCCACGTTACAATAATGAATGGAAAAGTAAGGGTGGGAATCCTTATTTTTTTGGTAATATGCATTACTATTGCTGTAAAGATCGCAGCAATGAAAGCTCCAGATAATGCTATAAACCATCTAAAAGATCCTTCTAAAAATAAAGATAGTGAAATTCCAGTAAGTACAGAGTTGTAACCAAAAAGACCTTGATCAATATCCTTTGTATCAGCCCCTCCAAGTTTTCCTACTACAGTTCCTATAAAAGAAGAAAGAAGGGCCATTAATCCTAGCGAATAAGAATAAATCATTATAGCTAATAGTATAAGAAAGCCACTTATGGCATTCTCTATAAGAATAACTTGTGAAATTCCCCTTAAGAGAACTTTAATAGAATCAGCAATAGAGCTATTTTTTAATGTAGATATCTGTCTTATAAACATTCTATATCTCCCCCTTTATTTTAAATTTCTTATTAACTTTTCTTATACCTTCTAATAACAATGAATTATATATAAATTTTTATATATAAACAACGAATTATTAATAATAGTTTTTGTATATTAAAAACTTATAGGTAAATTATGAGTATGAATAGTGATTTTATATTGTTGAATTATCATTATTATCTAAATGTATTAAAATTGACTATATAAATTTTTATATATATAATTTTGTTGAATTCAATTAATATTCTGAGTTTTCTTTATTAATTTCTTAATGGCATGTATGGGAGGTTTTTTAATGCAATTATTACCCCGCGAGGTAGATAAATTAATGATTGTAGTGGCAGCAGATCTAGCTAAACGCAGAAAAGAGAGGGGACTAAAATTAAATCATCCAGAAGCAGTTGCTATTATTACGTATGAAGTACTTGAAGGTGCCCGTGATGGAAAGACAGTAGCTGAATTGATGGAATTCGGTGCAACTATTCTTTCTTCAAGTGATGTTATGGAAGGTATTCCAGAAATGATTCATGACGTTCAAGTTGAGGCTACTTTTCCAGATGGTACAAAGCTTGTCACAATCCATAACCCAATTCGATAAGTGAGAGGGAGAGTTTATAAATGATACCTGGTGAAGTATTTTTAAAAGAGGAAAAAATAGTTTGTAATGAAGGAAGAGTTCCCCTTAGCGTTTCGGTATTAAATACAGGAGATCGTCCTATACAAGTAGGATCCCATTTTCACTTTTACGAGGTGAATGATGCACTTAAGTTTACACGTGAACAAACTTTAGGAAAACGATTAAATATCCCGGCAGGCGCCTCAGTTCGTTTTGAGCCAGGAGATAAAAAAGAGATAGAGTTAGTTGATTTTGCCGGTGAAAAAAAGATATATGGATTCAATAATAAAATAGATGGAAGTATAGAAGGAAGGGATAATTTATGAGTTTTCATATGTCAAGAAGACAATATGCACAAATGTATGGGCCGACTACTGGAGATTCTATTCGCTTAGCTGATACTAATTTGTTTATTCAAATTGAAAAGGACTACACCTCTTATGGAGACGAGGTAGTATTTGGGGGTGGAAAAGTTATTCGTGATGGGATGGGTCAACACCCTCTTGCGACACGTGCAGATGGGGCAGCTGACACGGTCATTACTAATGCCACTATTGTTGACTATACAGGAATATATAAAGCAGATATTGGAATTACTGAAGGGGAAATAACTGGTATTGGAAAAAGTGGTAATCCGTTAGTTATGGATAAAGTGGATATTATTATTGGAGCATCTACAGAGATTATTGCAGCAGAAGGAATGATTGTTACTGCCGGTGGCATTGATGCCCATGTACATTTTATAAATCCAGCTCAAGTCGAAACTGCCCTAAGTTCTGGATTAACTACGTTAATTGGTGGAGGAACAGGACCGAGCGCTGGATCAAGAGCTACAACTGTTACTCCAGGAGAATGGCATATTCATAGAATGCTACAGGCAGCTGAGGGGTTTCCTATTAACATAGGATTTACAGGAAAGGGACAAGCTGCAGCTGAAGCGCCACTTGTAAATCAAATTTTGGCAGGTGCCATTGGCTTAAAAGTTCATGAAGATTGGGGAGCAACTGCTTCAGCAATCGATCATGCTCTCAAGGTTGCTGATAAATACGATGTACAAGTTGCTATTCACGCAGATACGTTAAATGAAGGTGGATTTGTAGAAAATACGATGTCTGCGATAAAAGACAGGGTCATTCATATGTATCATACAGAAGGAGCTGGAGGAGGGCATGCTCCAGATTTAATTAAATCTGCTAGTTATATGAATGTTCTTCCTTCATCAACTAATCCAACTTTACCTTATACAATTAATACAATAGACGAACACCTTGATATGTTAATGGTATGTCATCACCTTAATCCATCGGTTCCTGAGGATATCGCCTTTGCTGATTCTCGAATTCGTCGGGAAACAATAGCTGCGGAAGATATTCTTCAAGATATGGGTGTATTTAGCATGGTAAGTTCTGATGCTCAAGCAATGGGACGTATTGGGGAAGTCATCCTACGCACTTGGCAAACAGCTGATAAGATGAAAATGCAAAGAGGAACAATGGAGGGAGATAGCAAACTCTGTGATAACAACCGTGTAAAGCGCTATATCGCTAAATACACTATTAATCCAGCAATTACTCATGGGATTTCTGATTATGTAGGCTCAATAGAGTTAGGTAAAGTTGCGGATATTGTAATTTGGTCGCCTGCATTCTTTGGTGTAAAACCTGAGATGATTCTAAAAAAAGGAATGATTGCCCAAAGTCTAATGGGAGATGCTAACGCATCTATTCCAACGCCACAGCCAGTTATTTATCGTCCTATGTATGCATCTTACGATAAAGCTTTAAAGAGAAGTTCTCTAACATTCATTTCTCAAGCAGCATTCGATAATAAATTACACGAAAAACTTAGATTAGAAAAAGATGTTCGTGCTGTTAAAAATATTAGAAACCTAACTAAGAAAGATATGAAACTAAATAGTGAAACTCCTAACATTGAGGTAGATCCTCAAACTTATGAGGTTAAGGTAAATGGTAAATTAATTAGCTGTGAGCCTGTTAGCAAGGTGCCAATGGGCCAAAGATACTTTTTATTTTGAGGTGAATAAATTGTTAATTGAAAAAGTAATAACAAATTTAGATGAAATGAAAGATGATCTCCAAAGGTATCATATTGAAAAAATATATATGGAAAGTGGAGATTTAGTAAAACGAATTCAAAGAGCTAAAACAGATCATGGAAGAGAAATAGGCATACGTTTAAAGGAAGCACGCGAGCTTAAGGTCGGAGATGTCTTATACATGGATGAGAAAAACTTGGTTGTAGTAGATGTTTTAGCTGACGATCTGTTAGTCATAAGCCCTCGTAGCTTAGCTGAAATGGGGGAGATTGCTCATCAGTTAGGTAACCGTCATCTACCTGCCCAGTTCGAACAGGATGAGATGATGGTTCAATACGATTATTTAGTAGAAGAATTGTTAATAAAGTTAGGCGTTCCTTTTAAGCGCGAAAATAGAAAGGTAAAAGAAGCATTTCGCCACATAGGTCATAAGCATGATTGATAATAAGCTTTCTTTGCTTCAATTATGTGACTCTAACTTTCCTACAGGGGCTTTCAGTCATTCTTACGGATTAGAGACATATATTCAAGAAAATAAAGTGTACGATAAGCAATCCTTTTCAAAATGGCTAGAAGTATATTTAAATGAGCAACTCACTTATTCAGACGGACTTGCATGTCTTTTAGTGTATCAAGCTTTAGAGCAAAGGAATTTTCAGAAAATATGGGACATAGATAGGATGATAACAGTACAAAGTCTTCCTCGAGAGGTGAGAGAAGGAAATAGACAAGTTGGGCGATACATGTTAAAGCTTTTAGGAAGCTTATATAATGCAGACATAATTTCACTATACAGTGAACGTATAAATAAAAAGCTATCTTCTGGACATCCGTGTATTGCTTTTACGTTAATAGCTCACCACCTTGAAGTGGATAAATCAACAGCGATTCTATATTATCTATATTCATCCATTTTAAACCTTGTTCAAAATGCTGTACGTGGAATCCCTTTGGGGCAAACCGCGGGTCAACAGATTATTCAAGAGTTTCAAGGTAAAATTCATGAGGCAACCATGAATATTCAAAATTTGCATGAAGATGATTTTGGTATCGTTTCCCCTGGATTAGAATTGTCACAAATGAAGCATGAACGTGTTAATATTCGTATTTTTATGTCTTAATACAACTTAAACAAAAAGGAAGTGTTCATTATGGAACCTATTAGAATTGGTGTAGGGGGACCTGTAGGAGCAGGAAAAACTATGCTTATAGAAAAAATCACTCGGTATTTAAGTGAAGAAATTAGTATAGCAGTTATTACTAATGATATTTATACGAAAGAAGATGCAAAAATATTAATAAAAACCGGTATACTTCCTGCTGATCGGATTGTAGGTGTTGAAACAGGCGGATGCCCTCATACTGCTATACGAGAAGATGCTTCAATGAATTTTGCTGCAATTGAAGAGCTTAAGGAGAAACATCCAGATGTTGAACTTATATTTGTTGAAAGTGGTGGAGATAATCTTGCAGCTACTTTTAGTCCGGAGCTTGTTGACTTCTCTATTTATATTATCGATGTAGCACAAGGAGAAAAAATTCCACGGAAGGGAGGTCAAGGAATGATTAAATCTGATTTATTTATTATAAATAAAACAGATTTAGCACCATATGTTGGTGCCAGCCTAGAAGTAATGGAATCTGATACAAAAGTTTTTAGAGGAAATAAGCCCTTTGTATTTACTAATTTAAAAGAACACGAAGGTATAGAACAGGTAATTGAATGGATTAAGCAAAATGTTTTTCTAAAGGGCTTGGTATAAGTGGAAGATTGGACAGGTATCTTACAGTTAACAGCTGAGAATAAAAATGGAAAAACGGTTTCAAAAAATTTGTACTTTCAAGGTGCCTTAAAGATCATGCGTCCAGTTTACCATGATAACTCCGGAAAGGTATGTTATTATATTTTAAATCCTGGAGGGGGATATCTAGATGGTGATACCTATAAATTAAATATTTGTCTAAGGGAGAAAGCTCAAGTAACCTTAACTACTCAATCTGCTACAAAAGTATATAAAACACCCTATGAGCAGGCTTATCAAGAGACAATAATAACGCTAGATAAAGGCAGTCACCTTGAGTATATTCCCGATCCCCTCATAGCATATGAGCATGCACGTTATAAACAGAAAAATATTATTCATATGGATAAGGAAGCAACACTGATCTGTTCTGATATTCTTACACCTGGCTGGTCTCCAAATGGAAAGCAATTTAGTTATAATATGTTGCAACTTATAACTAAAATATACATGGAAGAACAAATAGTAGTATATGATCACCTAAAATTACAACCTAATATAAAAGAAATTAATGGAATGGGATATATGGAAGAATTCTCGCACCTAGGTTCAATGTTTGCTATTGGTCCAAAAACAGGAGACGAATTGTTAGAGAAACTATCTGAATGTATAGAGGAATTTGGTGAGGACTGTGAAATAGGATTTTCTTATCTATCAGTACCTGGATTATCTATTCGAGTTTTAGCTAATTCTACCCAGCTAATTGAAAGAGTATTCAATGCTTGTCATAGGATTATTAATAATGATTGGTTTAATTTGAACACATGTTCCTTAAGGAAATATTAAAATGAAAAGCCAGTAATTCATCAGAATTACTGGCTTTTTTATGCTATTTTATTTAATGCTAATTTTTAATAACGGAGATTTCACATATATTTTTGAGTATAAATACTTTTTTTAATTATAAAATAGGATTTATAGCCTTTAAGCTTAGTAATAATAGTACAATATACCTTCAAACAAATATAAATGAAATATTTTTAGTGAAGGCATACATGTTCTTAATTAAAAAATATTAGAATTGGATGAGGTGGGTTTTATGAATACTTTAGGCTATGCTATCTTAAGTGTACTTGCTAGACACTCTTGCTCTGGGTACGATTTAGCTAACCATTTAGAAGTTATCTGGCCAGCAAAACACAGCCAGGTTTACCCTTTGTTAAAAAAATTAGAAGATGAAAATTTTCTTACTTGTGAATATGTTGAGCAACTAGGTAAGCCAGATAAAAAGTTATATTCAATTACCTTGAGGGGAAAACAGCAGTTAGCAGAATGGCTAAATACAAATTCTTCTGCCCCTGTAATACGTGACGAATTTCTTGTTAAAATGTACTCTATCTGGTTAAGTGATCAGAAGAAAGCAGAGAATCTAATCCAAAACCGGATTGATTATTTGTCACAAGAATTACAAAAACACCTAGAACAAACAGTAATATTTGAAATGAATTCTGAGCAAAAAGAGTTAGATATTACATCTAAAAACTTTGGGAAATATATAGTTACTAAACGAGCAATTAAACTAAACGAAGATGAAATTGGCTGGTGCAGATGGATTTTAAATCTACTTTCTCAAACAAATAATAAACAATTCTTATTAGGAATAGCAGGGGTTAAAATGATAAATCAGTTTATTCTAGGGATCGTTTAATTAACAGGTAATAAACAAGGGTATAATAAGCTAAAGTGAAAATTTACATATCAAGAAAAGTAAGTAGTTGTATAAGTCAGTCCAATTATAGATAGATTATTTTGGAAAGTTTAGGGCCGTTAAAAAGGAATGATATTTAAGCAAAATTCCTATTTTCTTCTATCAAAAACATTCGTAAAAATGTGTATTTTATGAGACTTTCGTTCGTAATTAATTTTCAAACTTTTAAACGGACGATAAAAATAATAGATCTCTTATATAAAATAAAGGTTCGTAAAAGTATACTTTTGCGGACGCGATATTAAAATCGATTATAAAGTGTTAAAGAAATTGAGCCTTTTATACATATTTCCCTTCCGAAAATAGTGATTATTTAAATGAAGAGTAAATAAAGAAAAGCCTTCTTTTAAACAAAGAGGGCTTTTAAGTTTAATTTTTTGGAAATAAAAATGCTTGTTTAAACTTTCGTGCAGGATATTTCTTTCCGTCCTTCATAACTCTAAAGGGTTCTTCTTTCCATGTCACAACTACTTCAATCTTGTTTGAGTCAACCGAAATAGGTTGATTTTGATGATGGAAGAAATTCTGTGAATCAGGTATTTTATATGTGATTAATTCAGCTTTAGTATTTGTATTTGTCCCATCTCTATAGATCTCTACTGTAGCATCATAAACCTGTCCACCTAAGTTTCTCACATCGATACTATAGGTATTAAACTCATCATTATCCTTCAAGTCGTTAGTATCGGGTTTGTCTATCTTTACTTTCCAATGGTCTGATGATTGAGACGTAGGAAGCTTTTCTGGTGTATAAGCGTAAGTATTAACAGAACCAAAAATGATGGAACATAAACAACTACCAACAAGTAAGATATGTGCTTTCTTCATTATAGATTCCTCCAAATCAAAAGATAAGAGTATTCTTCTTCCAATTAGAACTAATATACGTGATTTTTATTGTGCTAAATAAAATATACATATTTAAAAACATAAAGAATTTTTTGAAAAATGAAGAGTATTAAAGCATAGACGTTTTGGCATTAGCTTTTTTACTGTCTAAATAAGTGTACCTTTTTATACTATCTACATTGAACAGTACTCACCATAGACGAACTATATTGTTTTTTAGGCTAACTAAATTTTTTTATAAAACTCTTGAGCTAGAGCGTAGTCTAGGTATTATAATGAGAAACATCTTAAGAATAGAAAGGGCTGATCAGACATGTTAAATGTTGAGGAGAAGATAGTTATTTTAACTGGAGCTTCAAGTGGAATCGGTGAAGCAACTGCTAAAGTACTTGCTAATAAAGGAGCTAAAGTTGTACTATCAGCAAGACGTGAGGAACGATTACGAAAACTCAAGTCAGAAATTGAAAAACAAGGTGGTACAGTTGAATATAAAGTAACGGATGTTACTTCTCAACAAGAGGTAGAAGAACTGGCAAGCTTTACTTTAGATAATTTTGGACAGATTGATGTCCTAATTAACAATGCTGGTTTTATGCCACTTTCTTATTTACATGAAAAAAGAGTGACAGAATGGGAACAAATGATTGATGTAAATATTAAAGGTGTCCTTTATGGGATTGCTGCAGTTCTCCCATATATGAGAACTAGAAAGCAAGGACATATTATTAATGTTTCTTCTGTTGCAGGGCACATAGCTTTTCCATCAAGTGCTGTCTATTCAGGTACAAAATTTGCTGTAAGGGCTATTACTGAAGGGTTGAGGCAAGAAGAAGTAGAAAATAATGTTCGTACAACCATTATTTCACCTGGAGCAGTAGATACAGAATTGGTCAATTGCATTTCTAATCAAGAAATTAAAAAAGGTATTGAAGAACAAATTATGGAATTTGGACTTCCTGCAGAGGCTATCGCTAATTCGATTTTATATGCAATTTCTCAACCAGATAATATAGATGTCAATGAAATAATTGTAAGACCAACTAAACAAGAACTATAATAAAAAAAGATATTGATATTTGTGGTTCACTTTTTTTGTAAGTGGGCCTTTAATTGCAAGAAATTTAATAGTTAATTAACTCAATACTGTTTTAAAAACTTGAACAAGCCAACCAGTTTAAACCAGTCGTACCTTCCAGACAATGATGGAATAAATAATAAAGAGATAGGAGGTATTAACTATGAGCTACACGATTAGTCAAGTATCAGACCAAACAGGCTTATCAATTCATACTTTGCGTTATTATGAAAAAGAAGGTATTACTCCGATTATTAAGCGAAATGAAAGTGGCAGACGTATTTATGAAACTAAAGATATTGAATGGCTTAAATATATTTGCTGTTTTCGGGCTACGGGTATGACTATTGCTGATCTAAAGGAATTTGTGACCCTCGTAATGCAGGGGAATGAAACAATTGATCAACGCATATCAATGCTTAAAAAACAAAATGAATATATACAGTCAAAAATAAATCAATTGACGTCTTATCAAGCAATGATTGACCATAAAATTAATTGGTATAGTAATGAAATAGGTCATAGTAAAGTTTGTCCTAGAGAAGAAAGTATTAAGAATCGACTGAATTCAGAGTGGAAATATTGATTAAAATGAGAGTTTTTCTACTTTTATCCTTCTGAAAAAATTGTTACTTCGTTATAAATATTAATATTACGACATTCTTCTAATTATCTCTTCTCACTCTATTTAAATATCAATTCGCTGTTCGAATCACAAGGGTCTTTTTATATTTTTTTCGTTAGAAAAACCCTCAAGGCTAAAAAATCACCCTGAAGGTGATTAATATCTTTAACAAAAAAGAAAGCTACCCCATCGTTGCAGGACGGATAGCTTTTAGGGAATTTGTATGCTTCAATTCATAAAAAAGTCTGAATAATTTTACAACAAATTTATAAATAAGGCAATATAGGACAACCTTGAGCATATGTATAAAAGGATCGCTTTTTATACATTCTTTCTTCGACCACACACCTGAAGATCATCGTCATATCAAAGATGTATAAAAAGCTGCATACTCAAGCAAAAGAATCCTTAGCTGAACCCTACTGCTGCAAGGGTTCTTTTGCTTGCTTGATTCCTTTAAGAGTGATTATGTTAACTAACTTTGTATATCGTATACAATTATTAACCGATTCAAAAACCTTTTATAAGTTAGGTTTTGACACCAGAATATTGCACCAAAACCAATAAACAATTGATGTACTAACTATATAAATGTAAACCTCAGAGCTTTTTATAAATGGAACGGAGTTATACGTTAAAGTATAAAAAATATAGTAAACAATAGAAGATATTAATAAATAGCAAAGCAGACTTATTATACTGAATCTGGGTAATTTTTTAATTAAAAGTAGAGATGTAGGTAGCCCAAAAACTGTATATAAAATGAAGTAAACTACTGTACTTATAATTATAATGAATGGCAATGCAGGTGAAATAAGATCTTTAACTCCGTATTCAATGATTAAATACAATAAAGATAGACAAATTGAAGATAGCAATATAGCCAATACATATTTTTTAATCATAATATCCTCCGTATTTATAAAGTATAAGGATATTGGGATACTTATCCTTTTAATCATTATAGGCTTTATAGTTGCATCAATGTTTTTAAAGTAAATTAATTTTATAAAAAAGAAGAACACTGAATTGGATGTTCTTCTTTTTTAAGGATAAGTACCTTAAAATCAACTCTATAAAGATTGGATACCGATAACTCACATTATGTTAACTAAGATTGTATAGCGTCTACAGATTAAAAAGAGAAAAACTCCTGTCATTGGTCAGGAGTTTTTTCAGTAACGTATCAAGGTATTAAAAGTGATACGTAACGTATCTTGAGTAGTTTGCTCAAAATACTATTTATTCATACTATAATATCAAAAAAAAAGAAACAAACTTGGGCAAGAATGTTTCTTTAAAATTCAATCCAGCTTAATACTTTACCCTTATGATTAAAAATGAAACATAAAATATATTTTTTCCTAGAAAATCCATTATGGTAACTAAAAATTTATGAAGTATAAAGCTTAAATATAGACAAATACTGCTTTCGTATAGTAATTTTTCTGTTACGCAGATACCTTATGTTTGAGTACTAATGTCTCAACACATCTTGAGTAGTTTTACTTATATGTAAATATTTACTGTTTTTATACTGACATTCTAGGTTCTTTTGCAAGATAAAGTGTTATCTTTTACATACATTTCATAATGCCCATTTATGTAACTAGATACTTTTAAATTAAGTAAAAGAGCCTTGAGATTAATTATTTCTTCTGTATCTAATCCGCACTCTTTTGCTAGCTCTTCAATTTCGCCTTTACTAATTTGTATATTATTTTCCAAATCAGTTACTGTCTCTTTACTGTATTGAAAAGGAACTTCATCTATAACTTCTGTAATTAGTTGATCCTGTCCTTCATATTCTAATCTCCCTTTGGCTGCAGAGTGTTTTCCAATTAATACAGCCTGCTCTTTTATATCCGAAAGGAGAATCATCAATCTAATTCGTTGATTCACAAGAATACGTTGTTTATCAAAAATAGAGATAATTTTGGTTTGATAGTCATCCATAGTTAGGTGAAGTTGATACTTTGCTTCTCTTATTACTTCTTCAGTGTTTTTAATAAGTATCATGTTTAAATCCTTTGCCCCCCGTATTATATGTACTTTTATTATAACAAACTAAAAAGGGAACATCATTCCCTATAATTAAACCAGCGATCCACCGATTAATTCTGCGAATAATTAACATTCACAATATTTACATCAAAGATCATTTCTTTATTAAAAGATTTAGTTGGCTTTACAGCTCTAAGGAAAGAAACTACATCTGCCTTTTCTTATGTAAGGGTCTGCCCCTCGGTCAGGAGAAACTCTTAATAAAATTTCACCACGTAGTAACGAGATTAAATAAGTGACTACATTACGATGTTTTCCTCTAATGCTAACAATCGTGTGATCAATTGCCCAATATCTTTTATATAAACTAACAACAAGTTAATTACCACCTCGGCTAGGCACCTTAAGTGTAGCTTTTTATTCCATATTTATTATTTCTTTATTTCGTGTTAAAGATTAAAAGTCTATTTACATAAAAAAAGAGAAAAACAATTTAATTTGAGAGATAAATCGTTTTCCTCAATAAATACATAGCCTATTTTATCTCAAGATCTTATTTCGTTTATATTTAAGTGCTGTTTTGAGAAGTACTATCTGATAATATAATTCATTTTTAATAGCTAAATCTTTACACCTATTGTAATCTGCAATTAAACCTTTCATCTCCCTATAAAATAGAGATCGTTCATAGTTATCCAGCATGTCCTCCCCTCCTGATGTTATTTCTTTTATATTACCCGTTCGACATATACTGACACTTAATTTTTGGTAAACAACGTTATATAGATTCGATATGTATGAAGTATACAATTAAAAACTCCTGGGGCCGATCAGGAACTTTGTTTTATTGCATATATTACATTAAAGGATAGAAGTTTTACAGTTTCTTAAGTAATCTGTTAAAGCCATTGCAATTCATTCATATAAATAATTTACGAATAGCAAATACACTACGCTTTAGCCACTTCTTTTATATTAATGAGTGGTATTGTTATTTGGCATCTGCGGTTGACCTTGAGCAGGTGCAAATGCATTGATTATTTCTTGCATGTCTTGTTGAGCAAGCTGTGGCACTTGGTAATAATGATGTTTGTTTTGATAGAGGGAAATTTCATACGCCATCTCGATGCAAGTTGTAACAGAATCAGCCAATACACGACATACAACAAGATTCGTTGTTTCAAGGGCCTAATGTGTAGAGTGAGAAACACCTTATAAGATAATTATCCTCTATGAAATAATGTATTTACAATTGAAAAAATGTATAAAATCTTTATTACTGTAACATGGTTTATGTAATTTTCGATTTCATAACATTGAGGCAGAAATTCACCCCTTTAAGATGTATATGAAATATATGTTTTTTGAAGTAAAATAGAAAATAAGCTTACTGAAGAAAGAATAGTGGCAAGAGAGGACAAGAAATATTTGCAAATGAGTAGTACAGCTAGATGTAAAATGTATATTTATAACTCTAGATGAAGTGGTCACCCTTATATTCTATAAAGCACTTACTCCTGACTCTATTTCTTACCTTGATTCTTTAGAAAGTTATATCTCTATCTCTTAAGAGGAAGTTGACGAGTTAAAATATGCTCGGACTATCTTTTACGGGCTATCTAAATGGTTATGGGCTAGTGAAAATAATCTTAATTAACCTATAATCATGCAAAAAGATGTGCATGATTATAGGTATAGGTAGGTTTAAAGATTCATTATAAAAGCTTTGTTGTTTTTTATCTAACAACATGTCTATTGTGATAGTACCAGGAAGGAGGAACTTTCTTTATATACAAAAATGAAAACGAAAATAGATAATAATTCATTAAAGATATTGGTTAATTAAAGATAACTAAAATCGAATAAGAGGTGTATTAAAATGGATATTAATTACAATCAGAGAGAGAACATGACCGATTTTATTAAAGATAACAAACAAATTTTCCAGGATAAACTCTTATCAGAGGCAGTTAATGTGGCCACTAAGATTAATGACATTTTAGAAACCGGAAATATTGATCTTTTAAAAAATGCTCAAAAATTATCTCTATATGTCGTAGAACAAAAAGAAGAACAACTCGTTGCTTTCGCTCAACAAGAAGGGATAGCCTGGGCAAAGCATGCCTTAACTCTTGCTTTCAAACTAGAGTGGGTACAGGCTATTAGGCGAACATTATGGCATTTTCTCTATCAATATGATCGAATAAATAACCATTTTAATGGTCGTGAAGAATTTTATGCCTTAGAGAAGCGAATTAACGATAAGATTGACCAGTTTCTTAACACTTTTCTCATTAGTTATTCCGAGTATAAAGATGAATTAATTGCCTCCCAAAGGGACTTAGTTGAACATCTATCGGTGCCCGTCATACCCCTTAGTCAATCTGTAGCTGTATTACCGTTGATTGGAATGATTGATCTCAATCGTATTCAAACGATTGAGGAAAAAGTTTTGATAGCCATTTCGGATTTAAAGATTCAAACATTAATTATAGATTTATCCGGAATTGCTAACATGGAGATGCATGTTATTGACCATTTTCAAAAAATATTAACTGGCATTTCAATGATGGGAAGTAAAGTTATTCTTACAGGTTTACGTGCTGACTTAGTGCGCACAATGATTCACTCAGGAATCTCCTTTGAGGATAAAGCAGAAGCAAAAGGGACTTTACAGCAAACTTTAAAAGAATATCTAGAGCTTAACCAAATATAGGAGAAATAGAGAATTTTTCTCTAGGCGCAAATATTACATTAATTTCTAGAAGTGAAAATAGTTTTTTGAAAGGGAACATAAAGTGTGTTCTATCTGAGTACTCCTTAATAAAATAACTCTAGCGTTATTTTATTATGGCTTATTTGATTATATGTTCGCGTATCCTTTAACTACACTTGCAGAAAAATTAAAGGTTTATAAAGTGGTAAACATGACTCGTTTTCAGTTGTTTGCTTTATCAATTGCTATATCCATTATCAATTGCTTATATCAGCTGTTTATAAAAGATGTTTTAAAGAGTAAAGATGAAATAAAAAAGCAGGCTTAAGCCTGCTCTTTTATTTTAAAAGTTGCTTCTGATAAATGACATTGCGGTAACTAGAAATGTATAAAATATACAGCTTAAAAACAGAAAAACCTATCTCTTACCAGTCAAAAGAGGTAGTTTTTTTCTGTTACACATATCTTATCAAAGGAAGAATGCCTTACGGCATCTTGAGTAGTTTGCTCAGGATATATAGAAATATTCAAATTAAAGATTCTGTAAATGAATTCGTATACTGAACAGCTTGATGTAAGCTAGAAAAACTTCTAACTTCCTCAACCTTTATTCCTAAGCTTACCATGGTTTGAGCGATTTCCGGACGTATCCCACTAATGACGACTTCAATTCCTAATAACTGTAGCCCAGCTATTACTTTAAAAAGTTGATCTGCTACCATCGTATCAATAATAGGAACTGCTGATAAATCAATAATAAGCCATTTTAATTTATATTGGCTTCCTTTCTCTAAGGCACTCTCCATCAAATATTGTGCTCGTTTGGTATCTAAATCACCTACTAGAGGAAGGATACCTATTTCTTCTGTCATACGGACAACGGGAACAGATAATTCATCAATGGCATATTGAGCATAATTTATTTTTTCAGTGTAATCTTTTATATACGACTTACTTACGAATTGGATCGCGTTATCTACAATGCTATTAAAGTGAGAAATGATTTGATAAAAAGCATCGAGGGAAAAATCATTATTCTTTGCTTCTTCTTTGATTATTTCCCCGATTACATCTCGATAATAGCTAATCTCCTCTAAAGCTAGGTTTAAGGGAAGTCCGTGATTGACTAATAAATTAGCCATATTGTTTCCCCATTGTTCCATGACTTCATTTGCTGCCTCTTTTTCCATCAAAAGAGAATCGGCATAAGTGGTAAGAAGATCCAAGCGAAAAGTAGTCAACTCTGTATAGATATTATGAGACTCCGCAAGATCTTCTCTTTTATTTTCAGCTAGCTCTTCTTTTCGTTGTAAAATATTTTCTCTGATAGCATATAATTTTTCTTGTTGTATATAGGGCAAAGATTTTCCTCCTAGTATCTAAAAAAGTAAAAGTCCTCTAATAGATGAGGATTAGAGGACTAAACATGTTGAAAAGTGTATTAAGATTAATGAAATGGTAAGTTACTTATATTCTCTATTTAGTTGTATAGTACACCTAAATTATATCATAAATTCCCTATAACGTCTTTATTGCCGATAATCTGGATTATGTTAACTAACTTTGCTCGTCGTATAAAAGACTTCTTTGACAGGAATCTAATTATTTTATAACGAATTACTAAAAAGATTTTATATAAAGAAAGGGAGGAATTTATTTGATCGTAAAAATCAAAGAATACGAACTGCCTCATGTAGATTCAGGACCTTATGGGATTACTTCAGGAAAAGACGGCGCACTTTGGTTTACACAATATAAAACCAATCAAATTGGGCGTATGACTGTAGAAGGTAAGGTGAAACATTTTCATGTCCCTACTAGTGGTGCAGGGGTGCTATCCATTACTTCTACAACTCAGGGGGACATTTGGTTTGCAGAAAATAAAGCTAATAAAATTGGAAAACTAACAATAACAGGAGAGATTATGGAATATGTCCTACCTAACCCAGATTCAGGACCTTTTGGAATAACTGAAGGACATAACGGAGACATTTGGTTCACAGAAATGAAGGGAAATAGAATAGGACGAATATTATCATCAGGTGAAATAATCGAGTATGATCTACCGCATCCTGCTTCCTACCCTTCTTTTATTGTGGCAGGTTCTGATAAAGCTTTATGGTTTACTCTAAATCAAAGTAATCAAATAGGGCGTATCACGTTAGAAGGAGGAGTAACTACGTATCAGTTACCTACAGAACAAGCTGGTCCTATAGGGATTACAAATGGGCCCGATGATGCACTTTGGTTTGTAGAAATTAACGGCAATAATATTGGCAGAATTACCACTTCTGGAGTTATAAATGAGTATGCTATTCCTACCCTGAATGCTCGTCCACATGCAATTGTAACAGGTCCTGATAAAGCTTTATGGTTTACTGAATGGGGAAGCAATCAAATAGGACGTATTACCGTGAACGGAGAAATTACGGAATATCCTATTCCTACAGCAAATGCAGAGCCGCATGGTATTGTAGTCGGATCTGATAAAGCCTTATGGTTCGCAGAGGAATGTAATAAGTTAGGTCGATTGAGTTTTGTCCAAAAACCATGAGAGGCAGTGAATACTTATGGAATCGAATAAAGCACACAGCCCAGATCCTACAGATAAATATCCAATTAAAGGAAATAACGTTGTGCAATTCATTAAAAATACAATTACTAGGCCAAATATTATCGTAGGTGACTATTCTTATTACGATGCGAGAAGGGGAGAATCCTTTGAAGATCAAGTATTGTATCATTATGAGTTCTTTGGTGATCGACTTGTTATAGGGAAGTTTTGTGCCATTGCCCCCGGCGTAAAATTTATTATGAATGGAGCGAATCATAGGATGGATGGCTTCTCAGCTTATCCATTCAATATCTTTGGGCAAGGTTGGGAAAAACATACACCAACGCTAGATCAATTGCCGTTTAAGGGAGATACGATAATTGGAAATGATGTCTGGGTTGGAATGGACACAGTCATTATGCCCGGAATTAATATAGGTGACGGTGCCATTGTAGCAGCCAAGTCAGTTATTACAAAGGATGTGGAACCCTACACGATTGTTGGAGGAAATCCTGCACAGAAAATCAGAGAACGTTTCCCAGAACAAATTATTAATAGATTATTAGAGATTAAATGGTGGGATTTAAATATCGATATTATTTCTGCACATATTGATGTAATAGTTAATGGAGACATAGAAAAGCTAGAAAAATTGAAAACTCACGATTAAGAAAGGACAATTATAATTATCTATAACTTCTATTAGGTTAACTAAAAATGTGCAGGGTACACGGGTGAGAAAGCACGAAGGTCTTTTGATAAATAAAGAGAATTATATCATGAGGAGGAGATTGAATTGAAGCTGCTACAAATCAGACTATTAGTTAATGATTTTAAAAGGAGTACTGAATTCTATAAAGATTTATTAGGAATTCCAATAAGTTGGTATGAGGAAGAAATGGAGTATGCACTTTTCAATAATGGGGAAACGAAAATTGAGCTTTTATCTCAAAAGGCCATGACAGAAGTAATTGGAAAGGAAAACAAGTCTTTAGATAGAGAATCCCCATCAAACTTTTTGCTTCAATTTGAAGTAGAAGACGTTGATAAGACCTATGATTATTTAAGAGAAAATGGGATTGAATTTGTTACTGAACCACACGATCGTAAAGAATGGAGATCGCGTATTGCACATTTTCGGGATCCAGATAATAATCTTATTGAAATATATAAAATGCTGTAATTAATCAGGAAATTTTCATACTCATTATAGCTCTGTTTCGATTTATTCAAACGGAGTTATTTGTGCTATTACCGATAATAAACATTATGGTATCTAAGAATAAATACTATATACAACTTAGGAACATACAATGGACAGAATTCATAAAGGGTTTTTTATAAATGAGACGAAGTAAATTATTTGAATGGCGATAAGTCGATGTCAAGGTGATTGGCTCTTTAAAATAAAGATACCCTACTACCACTTTTGAACAATGAATAAAATTTCATTCGACAATAAAATAATATTAAATTGTAATGGGTGGAGGAATTTCAATGGATTTGTATTACGAAGTTAATGGGCATGGCCATCCTGTTGTTCTCCTAACTGGTGGTGCTGATGTAAGGAACTGGACATTTATGGTACCTCTTTTAGCAAAACACTATAAGGTGGTTGCTTGTGATGGACGTGGGACGGGGAAATCACCGGTTCCTTTAGAAGATGTCAACCCTGTTAAAGATTTGCTGTCACTACTTGATCATCTAGAAATCAGCCAGGCAACGCTTATCGGTCACTCAATGGGTGGCCAAATTGCTACTGAATTCGCTCTGAATTATCCTGAAAGGGTTTCAAAACTTGTTTTGCTTGCGCCTGGATTATCTGGGTTTACCTATTCCAAAGAATTTGAAGAGAACATGAAGAAGATTCATCAAGCTGCCCCAGATATAGATAAGATGGTTGAGCTTTTGCTCAGCGATCCATCGTATCGTGTTCTAACGATGAGTCCCCAACGGGGTTTAATGGTTCAAATGCTCAAGCACCATATGAATCGAATGTTTGAATGGCCAGCCGTTAAATTGATTTGGCAGCAACCATTGGCAATCGAAAGATTAGGAGAATTGACGACTAAAACATTGTTGATAATTGGTAAGGAGGATTCACCTGATAACCTTCGTGTTGCTGATTACTTTCGAAAGCACTCAGATGCTCACATCATAGAAATTCCAGGTGCTGACCATATGGTCAATCTCACCCATCCTGAGAGATTGTATCATCACATTAATGATTTTATGAAGGAATGAAATGTTAGAAAGTATCCCTGAAATGGTACATGAAACGAGAAGACCGATGTTTTTAATAATCGTAACAGAAAAGAACTAATTTGTTTCATGAAGAAGAATTAATTGATTAAATAATTAAAAGGTGTGCTAATTTACCAAGGGACACCTTTTTTTGTTTCCTAGAAGCTGTATTATGTTAACTATGATTGTATATCTTATACATCCTCTTCGAAGGTCTTATTTATTTATATGATCTTTTTTGAACCTGTTTAACTGGTGTAGTTTTACTTTTTAACATGATTGTTCCACTAATAATGACTAAGGTCCCCACTATTTCTAAAGCAGTTGGTGTTTTACCCCAAAACAACCAGGAAAATAGAAATCCAAATACAATTGAACTATACATGAGTGAAGAAACTAAGTTTGGGTGTAAATATTTAAGTACATAAGATAATAATTGTTGAGATCCTAAACTTGTTGCTGCAATTCCTAGGAGAAGCCAGATGGCTCTGGTGTTTATTTGCGTATCCATTAGTAACATATAAAAGAAAGATACAATTGTAGCAATTAAGAAAAAGTAGAAAACAATACTAAAGCTGCTTTCTGTTTTTCTTAACGCTCTAATAGTAACATTTGAAGCAGCTGAACAAATAGCTGACACTAAAGCCAATATAGCTGCCCAACTCATATAATCACTTGCAGATGGATTAATAATTATATAAACCCCTATAAATCCTACTATGATCCCTATAACTGTTTTAAAAGAAATACTTTCTTTAAACACAAAGAAAAGGATCAATGGAATAAAGAGAGGATAAGTTGAATTTAAAGCTAATGCATTCTCCACTGGTATGTATTGCAATGAGATTGTATATAAAGTAAACATTAAAAAGCCAAATGTTCCTCTTATCAAGTGAAGATAGGGTACTTTTGTCTTTATGGACGGTTTGCCAGATATAAAATACAATGGAAGCAACATAGCTAAAGCAGAAAAAAATCTAAAAAATGTAATGGTTGGCTCGTTAGAAAAATTATAAGCTAGTTTTATGAATACAGACATTAGTGAGTAACAAAAGCCTGCTATAATGGTGAAAATAATGTATTTCAATGTAAACGCTCCTTAAAATCTAAACGTGTATTTCCTTAAAGCTTTAAGATAACGTTAGTTTATATATAAATTCTACTTATGTAAAACTGTTATTTATTATGTATATATAATCAATACTTATATTAAATGGAGGCTCCAAAATATGAATTTAGAGCAAATGCAATATATAGCTGAAGTAGATCGAACTCACTCAATCTCCTTAGCTGCTGAAAATTTACATATATCTCAAGCAGCAATTAGTCAGTCAATTGCCTTGTTGGAAAAGGAAATCGGAGTTGTTATTTTTAAGCGATCAAGACTAGGAACCACTTCTACAAACGAGGGTAGACAAATCATAAGAATAGCAAATGAAATTTTAAATAAAGTAAATGAAATTCGCGATGAAGCTATGTATTTAAATAGTTCTTATAGTGGAGAATTAGTCATTGCTTCTATTCCAAGCTTATTTATCACTCTTTTGCCTCAAGTACTTTCTAAATTTAAATCAGACTTTCCAAAAGTTAAATTAACTATTAGAGAAATAGGGAGTAAAGAAATTGCAGAAGGAGTTCTAAAGAATGACGTAGATATAGGATTAATCATACTTTCTGATGAAATGAGCCATAAGGCTTCGAGGTCTTTAACTATTGAGTCGCTTCTAGAAGGAAAAATGAATGTTTGTGTGTCGAAAAATTCTCCACTCGCATCTAAAAACAAGCTAAAAGTTAAAGAACTTAGGCACCACCCATTAGTTATTTACAGTGGCCAAAATTGGAGTAGTTATATTGACAATTATGAGCAGAGTGTAGGTTTGTTTAATGTATTATGTACCACAGATAACTCAGAAGCCATCAAAAGAATGATAGCTGAGAATTTAGCTATCAGTTTACTTACAGATGTCATGTTATTAAATGATGCTTATGTAAAGAATGGCGATATCATTACGATTCCTTTAGTTGATTATAAACCTGAAACTATACAATTTAGCGTCGTTTATCCCAAAGGTGGTAAAGAGAAGTTAATACATAAATTCCTGGAGTACTTAAAAGAATCTAGTAAAGAATTAATGTCCTAAATAGGTACAAAACATTTTATTTATGAACAGTTCCTATAATGTTGACTATGTTAACTAAAAATGTATATAAGATTTATAAATTAAAAGATGTAATTTAATTTATAAATCTATAAGGAGGTTACTCTCATGAAAAAGTACGAAAAAATGCTAGTTGGGCTCAATGATAAAGAGTTAAATTGTTATGGCAACCAAGGAGATTGGCTTTATATTGCGAATAAAAGAGATACAAAAAAGGGACTTTTTCGTTTACCAAACTATCTTTACTTCTTTGTATCTTTAAATAGTGAGCGTATGCCTTCTGAAATTGGGGTTGTGAAAAAGATTCAAGGGCATGTTACAGCAGAAGATCTTGCTAGGCTTGATTATGAAAGTAGAAAACAAGATGTTTCGCTCATAGATAAAGAGATTTTAAAACAATATGAAGAATTTCTTCAAAAAGTAAATGCTCAACCAGAACATACTCCTATGGGAGTCACATGGTTAGAAACGATATTGCCTAAAAAGACGAGAAAATTAAGAGTACATAAAAAGTTTTTTACTGGAATGTCTAAAGACGAGAAGAAATCTATATTTGAATTTGATATTAAGGAGAAATCCTAATAAAAAAAGCTCTAACGTTATATCGTCAGAGCTTGTTTTGTTCCTAAAAATGGTTTTATATTAACTAAAAGTGAACATATATGTTCAGGTTTGGAGAACGTTATGTTCATTTTGTTGAACATGATGTTTTAATAAAGGTTGCATAGCTGATGCAACCTTTACATAGAAAATTTGCAATATCCTGTTGCACGAGTAAAAGGATAAGCAGTCTTGAGCCTGCTTATATTAATATGACTTTACCAACGTTCCTTTTGTTATTTTTCCTTTGCCACTTTCACTGACTTTTACTTTGTAAATAAAAGAGTAGCTATGTTTTTCACCTTTTTCTTTTGTTGCTACGTCTCCCTCAACAATCACTTTACCGTCATCGCTTGAATCAATAGAAATTGTAGTTATTTCGTGTGTAACACCCTTGTATCCCTTTTTAAATTTTTTATAAGAATGTTTCTTTTTCCATTTAGAGTTCCATAAGTTATAGGCATCTTTGTACTCTTTTTCATTTAATTTATCAAAGTATTTATAGACCGTATCCATTGCAACCATCGCATCTTCATTATCTACGGAATCTGTATCGTATATATAACCATTCTCGCCATATTCTTGACCTGAAGAACTATCGTCGGTGTAATCTGTATCTTCGTTATAATAAGTGTCATCAGAATAGGAATCATCTAAATCATTATAATTGTTATCTGATGAGTCATAGTTCGAGTCATAAGAAGAATCGTAAGAACCACTATCACTTGGTGAAGTCTTTGTTCCTTCTTCTCCGGTATAAGGATTAATATTTCCCTTAGTGGACCAGTTGTTGTTAAAATTGCCATCTGGATCACTTCTCATATGAGGTCTAACATAAGTACCATCTTTTCTGTAGTACCCACGTACACTTACATCAGCTTGTGCTTGTATAGTGCCCCCAAATACAAGCAAGACCAATAAAGCAATAAGTATTCTCTTTTTATTCATCATTTTTACTCCCTCTTATGCATTTTTTATAACTACATTATATTTTATTTTCTTCCATATTTGTTCTTTTTGTGAAAATAATATGATTCTAATTATCTAACAAAATACATTTTATTGAATTAGGCTAATCTATAAGGTCTATATAAATGTTGAATTGAGAGGATTTTATACGTAGAGTACTTTCTTAATGATGAAATTACCCATCTGTATGATATGGAAATAAAAAAAATCCTTTGCCCATATAGGCAAAGGATTTTCAAATTTATTGGAATAGGGGGTATACGTTACCAGTCTGGCCAGATTTGTAGATTCATATACATATATCTTTAAAAACAAGTGTGGTGATTGACTATATTATAAAGAAATAACCTTATCTTCGTTTTGTTATTCATTAAGTAAACACTAAAGTATTTTATGTATTATTAAGGTTTTACTATTTACTTTAAATGACGACAAATTGTGAGTTTTTCTATAGGGTGTTAAATGATAAAATCACCTTTTATAAGTACAATAAGGTTTATTACAAATATTGAATAGATTTTTTATTATTGGCTTTTTCACCGTCCAAATATATGTATCCTTTTGAATGATTTATATTGAACATCGTTAATAATTGATTAAGTATTCTATACTCGGTAGATCAGTCTTACGAAATAAGTACAACATTCAACCCTAAAGGCTGGAGAGACAAATAAAAACAGCCATAAAATTGGCTGCTTTTATTTTAATCCAAATATTTCATCTCTTAGAATCTTCACATATATGTATTTGTAAAATAGAAAACCAATTCCAGAACCAATTGTGTTTAGTAGTAGGTCATCTACATCAAAGCTTCTATATGTAAATCCTATAATTGAAGAAATAGTAAACTGTGATGATTCAATAAGAAGAGAGACTAAAAATCCTATAAGTACAATTGTCTTACATTTTGTTAGTTTAGGAAACAAAATTGGAATAAAAATTCCCAAAGGAAACAATAGGATAAGGTTTCCACCTAGTTGATGAATCATTGACATAATGAAATTTCCATCTATCGCTCCAATAATAGATTTTAAAGGAATAAAGTTATTTACTTCATTATCTCCACTACTAATTCGATATTGGATTAAATTGTTATCTACAGGCATAGGAAATAATGTTACAGATAGTAAACCTATTAAATAAAAGATTGATAATAATAACATAAAAACCTTTTCGAATTTATATTTCTTTTTCAAGACTATACGGTTAACCAAAAGAATTAATATAACAATACCTAAAAACCACGAACCATAAATGAAAGGAAACATTTCTGTTAGCATTCTATTTTAACACCTGCCATATACAAGATTATAAATTCTTTGGATTAATTGTTGTCAATATACCCATATCCTCCAGTACTTAGAGAAGTAGCAGATTTTTTAAATATCATGTAAAAGCTACCTTTTGTACCATTTGAATAAACTCGGGAAGTTGTTCCATTTTTACTAAACGTTTTAGCATCTAAGAAAGTAGATTTTCCGCCACTCTTTAGTCTATATAATTCAATTGTAAAGTTACCTGCTTCGCCATATGTATCAGCTGTAGTAGTGATTTTTACATCTTTACCACCTAAAGCGTAGCTTCTTGATGTTAACTGATGTTTAAATTCAAAATTAAAATCAGGAGTTGATGCTGCACTTGCTGCAACTGGAGATAAAAGTGTTGTGGCTAAAGCAGTTGATAGAATAATTTTCTTTAATTTCATTAATTACATCTCTTATAGAATAAATTTCCTTATAACAATATAATAGTTATAGATGTATGTAAACACGGTTTTTATATTTCGGAAAAAGGTAAATATTCTGTTTAACATACATTGTAAGCGATTAATCACATGGGAGAGTGAAGGGTGACGGATTTGTAGATGTGGTTATAAATTATATTAAAATAATTTTCTGAATTTGTTATCCTTGAATTATAAAATTTGAAATTTAACTTTCCTACAAAGTATACACGATAGTAAATCTCTTAAAGTGGGGACAATTTCGGTAGATAAAATCGTAGAAAAAGTGAAACTAGCTTATTGGTTTCTGAAGGAATTTCAATGGATTAAATAAATTCTCTAAAAGTTCCCTTATCTCAGGGAACCTTTTTATTTGTTCCGGTAACACACATTATGTTGACTAAATTATCATTCAGCAGATATTTATTACTTATTATTTCATTTAATGGTATAATGTGGTCTTATTATTTTAGAATAGATTGGTGTTGAAATAGTTTTAATGGGTTTAATCACTTTATATGTAGAAGATATGCTTGGGTATATCTTAGCTGCATTACCCTTTTATGTAGGGTTTCGTTTTATTTTTTTTAAAAAGAAAAGAAAGCTAACATCTTTCAAGAAGGAACTTATTTTAGGTTTGTTTGTATTATATCTTGTTGGTTTAGCATCTCAAACCATTGTTCCAAATTGGAATGCGGGTATCGTTACAGATACTGGAGAGCCTTTTTTTGATATTTATTTTACAAACGAACTTTCTCATGTAAATATCATACCTTTTCATACCCTTTACGAATACTTCTTTCAAACGAATACAAATGTTGATGAGTGGAATAGCGTATCTCTTTTAAATTTAATTGCAAATGTTATGTTATTTTTACCTTTAGGCTTTTTTGTAGCTCTTATTTGGAGAAGATATTATTCAATTAAAAAAGTAACAATCCTAGGTTTATCTGTTACAGGTTTAATTGAATTTATTCAATATTTTATAGGTCGTAGCTCGGATATTGATGATATTTTACTCAACACGTTTGGCACAATTATAGGTTATCTAGCCTTGTTGATAAGCCAATATTTAATAAATAAGCAAATAAGACAAAAAAAGGCAGCTATATAGTTAGTTGTCTTTTTTATGAAAGATACAACAAAAGTATGAGTTTGTTAGAATAAATACTTTTAGAGGAGGTTATGGCATGGCTATCTATTTTAACGGTATCATTCTGAATAGTTTTATAGTTTTATATTGTATTATTGCATTGGTTATGAAATTAAAGTTTAAGAAAAGTTATACATATCTTTTCTGTTTCACAGTCATGTATATATATATTTGCAATGTGATCAATCTTACTCAATTTCCAATTTATATAGATGATGATCAACGTAAAGCCTTTGGGGGTCAAAATGTTTGGAGAGACATGAACTTGATTCCACTAAAACATGATTTTTCTATGACAAGCTTTTATAATATTTTAATGGCTATTCCATTAGGATTTGGATTGCCTTTTATAATAAAAGTATCCCTAAAAAAAGTAATATACATTGGGTTAGTTTCTAGTTTACTGTTTGAAATGGGACAATTGTTAACAGCATTGTACGCAGGATATACGTTTAGATTTGTTGATATTGATGATGTCATTTTCAATTTCTTAGGTACATTGGTAGGATATCTAATATTGTTCAAGTTATTTAAAGCTATCGTTGAATCTTTTATAACTAAATTTAACCTAAAATCTAATCCAATGATAAATCATATCCGTAATACATAGTAAGAAAAGAATCTTGGTAAAAGATTCTTTTCTTATTTCCGATAACTTTGATTATGTTAAGTATGAGTATAAAGATAAGTTATACCAATCAAAGGTTGTCCAGTTCAAGTCTGTTTAACCAGTTATGCACTAATTCATTAAATACATCAGTTTGTTCAATTTGTAGGTTGTGACCAGCCATATCAAGCACTGCAAAAGTTGCCCTTGGGTAATCTTCGATTAGTTGCCACGCATCCTGATAGCCCACTACATTATCCTGACGCCCTGTTATAATGAGTGTGGGATGCTCAAGTTTAAATGAAATATCAAAGGTAAAGCCATATCCATTTTGACGAATGCTGTTTACAAATTCATGATTTGTTTGTTTAGAAGGAAGTAAAATTTCATTTTGAAACCTCTCCCATTCAGTTTGACCTTGGACTACCCCCATGGAACAAAATTCATCAGCCTCCTCTGGAGACAAACGTGATATCAAGTCGTTGTCTTTCTTTAGAACAGTCTGTTGGGGCACCACTCTTTCATCATGTTCAGGTATAATCAATGGTGCCATTAGTAGTAATCCACGAACTTTTTCCTGACGTGAATGAACTATACCTCTGGCAATGTATCCTCCATATGAATTGCCACAAACAATAAACTGTTGGTCAGGTATAATTTCGTCCAAAAGACATAATATCGCTTCTAAAATATTATCAGAGTTCTGAATAGATAATTGAGGCTCGGAATTGCCCATCCCTGGTAAGTCTATGTATATTCTCTTCCAATGGCTTCGTTTCTCGAATAACGGTTCCATTGCATTTAACATCACTTGATGGTCAAGTGTCCAACCATGCAACATAACGATGGGATATCCATCTCCAATTACTTTATGGTAAATCGACAAATTTCTTTCCCCTTTCTGTGTATGCCAAATGTATCTGCATGAACATTTGATCTTCCCATACATATATTGTAATCTTAACAAAATTTATTTTGAAAATGGATTTATTTTGATCATTGTATAACCATTAGTTTATTGGTTTATCTATTAATCTGTATTAATATCTAAAAAAGAGAAAAAGAGCACCGGTAAATGATTATGTGCTCTTTTTCGTTCCTGTAAGCTACATTATGTTAACTGATTTTGCATATGGTATTCATTAATTACAACCACTTTATAAGGGAAATAGTAATTGCATAATATAGTCATAAAACAGCCCCACAAATACGATGCAGCCTAACGTTAAAAAAGCACTCCAAAGGAATATAAAATACTTTTTCTTTACTATGTAGCAATACAGGCTTAAAAACGAAAAGACAATAAATAAAAATCCCAAACTTACAAATAGCCATCCACCTAAGCTATGATTAGACATAAAAAACTGAGCTTTTATCAAGATACTAAAGGTTAAGATCATAACTAAAATAAAAGCTACTACAAAAAGGTTAAAAACTTTTAAACGCATATTGTTGATAGATAGCTTCTTCTGTAACTGTTTATCTGATTTTATTAGATAATCTAGGGTAATACCATATACTTCGCTTAACTGGACAAGGTTGATTATATCTGGAACTGACTTATTGTTTTCCCATTTTGAAATAGCTTGTGCAGTTACATGTAGTTTTTCTGCTAATTGTTGTTGAGAGTAATTATGTTCTTTTCGAAGTTCTTTTAATTTATTTCCTAAATTCATTTGTCTCTCCTCCTTCATTCCCAATATAAACGAAGTTAGGAAGACAATCACGATAATATTAGTTGTTTTTGGTAAACTCCTATATAAACCAGTGGTTGAATTAGACTTTCAGGCTACTAAGAGTACCTAGAATGTCGCACCATAAAACACATTATCGGTAGTATGAATATAAAAAGTGAGCTTTTCAGCTCACTTTTAGTTCTTAGAGAGCATTCTGCCAGCCTTCCTTGTTTGAAAACGTCTCATAACTACATCCACTTTCATAATCGAATTCTTTACCCTTTTTTCCCTTGCTAGCAGCCATTGCAGCAAAATTAACTGTAATTGTTGTCTTACCCGTGCCTCCTTTGGAAACGTAGGTGGTAAGAATATCCGTCATAATTTCCCCTCCTAACACATGTTTTTTATGTATTAAAAGACATTCCATAAAACTCTTTAAAAATATGTTTATATCACTATAAAACTATATAGATTTATAGTTTTTATAATTTTATTAAACCCCCATCTAAATTCCTTATATGGTAAAATAATCTAGAGGTGACAACATGAAGAAAATAGCAATAGTGTTAGTTAGTATATTTCTAGCAACATCCTTAGCAGCTTGCTCCAATTCAACAAGCGAGAAGCAACCAGATTATACAGTAAAAAACGTAAATGTAGCCATTACAGATAACTTTCATCTTATTGGCCAAACTTTTGCGAAAGACAACAGTGGAAAAAAGGTTGATGTAAAGAACAAAGCACTATATTACGAGTTTAAGATGAAACAAAACGGAGACCGCGACAAATTTAAAAAGGACAAGGATGTTCTTGAAGCAACTATCATTCCTGATCCAGACCTAAAAAAAGCATCTAAAGATATTGTTGGCGTGGACATTTTTAAGAAGAACCACGACAAATATGGATATGGCATGGGCATGGTAGGTTTCGATGCTACAAAATTAGGAAAAGTAAGTGTCGATTATGAAGTAGGAGCAACGGTTAAAAATAATTATATTCCTCTAGCGCCACCGGATAAAGAACTTAAGAAACTAGCAAAAGTAGCGAGACATGGGACACTCGTATTAACACGAGATAAAAAAGAAATTGCTCGCTATTCATTAGAAGACTTAAAACCTATTGAAAAATAAGCGTAACTGCTTATGAATCGCTTATTTAGCACATACATATATAGTAAACACAACAGCTACGAACGGAGGAAATTAAATGCGTATTATGGCATGTGTCTTAACTGGCATGTTAGCAATTGGAGGGTTGGCAGGTTGTTCTTCAGCTAAAAAAGAAGAAGGACCTTTTAGTATTAAAAATTTTGACGTGTCCATTGTCAACGATGCAAAACTAACAGGTAGTACAGAAGCAAAAGATGAGAACGGTAAAACAAAACAAATCGTAAGTAACTCACTTTATTATTCAATGGACATTTATAAGAATAGTCGTAAGCAATTACACAAACCTAACTCGGAGATGGATGTTAAAGTTATTCCGAATGACTCCTTAATTTCCACTTCAAAAGAAGTACTAGGATACAATGTATTTGCTCATACGAAAGAAGGCTTAGGAACAGGTATTGGAATTAACGATTTTAACGATAAAGGTAAAGGTCATATTAACTTAGATTATGAGTTAGGTGCTAACGAAAAGAATGACGCTGTCCCTCTTTCTCCACCAAAAGATAAGCTTGAAAAGCTTAGAAAAAAAGCAAGAGAAGGAGATCTAGTCCTTTACCGAAACAAGAAAGAAATTGCTCGTTACGATTTGAAAACACTTAAATATAAGGAATCACAAAAATAAACTAGTTGGCTACTTGCTGTGATGCCAGACTGGAGGAACTCTATTGAAGACTATAAGTGGGTATCTATCAGTCGTTACATTTTTAGCAGGCTGCCTTTATGTTTTAATAAACAGAGGTCCGAGCGCGTTTAATAATCAAATGGATACGGTTTTAACTATTTTAGCTGTACTCGGAGTGGCATTTGCCGTTTGCTCAAGAATTTCCTATTTTATTATTCTAGGAGTGTCTTTTAACCTAATATTAGCAGGATTCGCTTTGCTATTACACATTGGAGAGGGATTTGGTTCATAATCAAGCTTACACTGGGAAGGGATGTATCTAACATGAATAATCCAAAAGAGAAACAGGAACTTGATAATTTTGATTTCATTTTAACACTGGCACTACCTGTGTTGTTGGTTATTGGATGGGCCGTAACGGTTATTGCTATGATTATAGAAATGAACAAATAGCAATAACCGTTATTTTTTAAGTAACTGAACAACAAAATGTTTTTAAAAATTTAAAAAAAACGGTACAAGCACCGATTTTTTTACACATTACTTCGCTTGTTTTTTTGGCTAGCCCCTGTTTTTGTAAAGCCTGTTTCTCTTTTGATGTGACTTTCCTTACGTCTATAAGCTGGCGGGGGAGGGGGGGGTACCAGGTGGTGGCGGATTGTTGCCACTTCCTGAATTATTATTTGTCATTATGATGCTCCTTATCTTTCCTGTTACTTTTGTTACTAGTTGGATAATTTCTTATCTCCAACAAAAAAGACATCTTAATTGAATGTCTTTTTTTGATTCCGGTAAATGGTTTTATGAAAACTAGAGATATAAGAAAGTTGATATAGAACTTAAAAACAAAAGAAACTACCTTTTGGGAGAAGGGGGTAGCTTCTCTTGTTCATTAAATAAGGGTCCTAGATAGATGTCTCAACGTTAACACCTGTCTTTTGTTAATATCCAATATAAGAATGGTTACAGTATTAATTGTTTGCAATTGGAAAATAAAACATAATTTATTCTAATTACTAAAAATAACAATGTTATAATTAATTGGGTTTGAAAATATTTAACAACTAAGAGGTGATAAACATGATATTTCTTACTCTGTTTTTACTATTAATTATTGTGGGATATCCAGTATGGGATTATTTTTATTTAAAGAAAATAAAAAGTAACCAACTAAACAAGTGGAGAATGTACGGAGAAATTGTTGTTACTCAATGGATATTGGTCACCATATTTTTAGTCTATTGGCTTTTGACTAAACACACATTTAGCAACTTATTTTCCATTAAAAAACCTTTATTTTCTTTAGATAAAGATTTTTTACTGTCTGCGGGAGTGGGAGCAGGAATTAGTATTGCAATCCTTGTTTTTATGATTTCTTTTTCCAAAAACGCAAGAAAGAAAATTTCCGAAAGATTAAATGATGAGAGTATTCAATTTTTGTTGCCATCAAACTTTAAGGAAAGGCTGTTTTTTCTTTTGATAGCAGTTACAGCAGGAGTTTGCGAGGAGATTATTTTTCGTGGTGCAATGTTTCATTATTTGGACCACCTCCCTTTTCATTTATCTATCGTTGTAATTGGAATTATTTCAAGTCTGTTATTTGGAATTGTTCATCTATACCAAGGCTGGAAAGGAGTGCTATTCACTTCCTATTTAGGTGGTATTATGTTTTTTCTTTTTGTGGGGACAGGCTCTTTGTGGGTTCCTATCGCACTACATTTCATTATTGATTCGAAGTTTGTCTTTTTGCCTAATAAAAAGAGCCCTTCAAGTATAATTAAAGAAAATTAAAATCACTATTGTCGAGAAATACATAGTTCTTCTATAACTTTCAATAGTCTAAAAAGCTACACCTTTTCGGACTATCTATAATCAAATGACAGAATGTCTATTTAGTAAATATAATAAACCTTTATGTACGCATAAAAAGTAATTTACCTTTTTAGACGCTTTTTTATATTCAATTTTGATTAACATAATCAGTACTATCGAATATACCTCTATAATTAAGGTCATTTTTCGAACTCGAAGTCATAAAAATATGTTATATTATCAGAAAATGGAAAAGGGTGAAGTATTATAGATAATTCAAACGTGATTTCTATAGTATATTTGGTTATAATCATTGGTCTTATTGCTCTCTTCATGATTTCTTTTACGCTATTTATTCGGAGATTGCTTATTAATTCTTCAACCAAGAGCAAGCATTCAATTGAAATTGATAAGAAACTTGATAAAATCATAGAATTGTTTGAAGCTGATAAAAAAAGCTAGCCAATTTATTAAATTTAGAGTTGATACAAATGCTAATATAAATTGTAAAACTCTATTAGGAGACTACATTTATGGTAAAAAGATTTATACCAGTGGTTATTTCATCCATCTGCGGTAGTTTGGTTTTTTCAGCTTTATTCATAGAAGGGGGATATATAGATTTTACTGATTTTATTGGCCAATTCGTGACTGGGTTGATCGTTATTCCATTTGTTTTGATATTTGGTATACCTTTTTCTATGATGATTGACGCGATTATAAGAGATACAAAGAAGTATAAAGATTTAATTGAATTCCTGTTGTACGCCCTTTCTGGAGTTATAGGGACTTCAATCATATTATTAATATTTTCGCTAAGTGATGGTATAAGTATTTTCTTAGAATTTAAACCATTTCTTATTCTTGCTCTAAGTTGTTCAATACCCTTTGGCATTAGTTCGATTATATTGAAATATGTATTTAAAATGGTTCCTTCTAACTGAAAATTGTATATGTTATACATCGTAGTTGTCTTAATGTTGTTTCTGGGCACTAAAAAAAGGATTTCTACATAGAAATCCTTTTACATAACATAATTACTTAAGAACAAACATATCAGTCTCTTCTTTTCCTTTATTTGTCCAAGTTACATACAATTTATAAACATGGCCTTTTTTAGGTGGATCTCCTAGTCCATAAAACTCTGCTGAAAGAGGGTATAGGACTGTTTTTTCTCCATCTTCTGAAACACCTTCTTCAAAATCGCCAGTTGACATTAATTGTTTTCCATTATCAGTAAATTTCACTTCTTTTACAGTAACAGCTGGTCCTGATTTTTGTTTAATGGTTCCATTCCATCCTCCCTCGACATAATCAAAATTCTTTCGATATGTCGCTTTCCACATCCCATTATCAGATGCTCCCCAAATGGCTATGCTATTGTAGTACCAATATCCTCCTAAAAATAAAAGTACAGCAATAATCGCTAACCGTAAATAGTTTTTCTTTTTCATAAGAGACCCCTTATATCTCAATTTATATCTACCTTACTTTAATTTACCAGAGTAAATTGAAGTAAACTATCTTTTTATAAAATTAAATGTGAACCTGATATACATTCGGGGTTTATATAATAGCTGTTGCCAGCACCTGTAATAGCATGTACACATATATCTATAGCTTTAGCATATATTTAAAGCTGAGGTGATATGATGAAAAAATTAATCATTTACTCTGGAATATTATTATTTCTACTGCTTTTTTCAATTGGTCTATATACTACTAACGAAATGAAATCAAAGAACCTAGCTTCAGCAACTGCTAGTACGCCTATAAATGCAAATGAAACAATAGTTACTGATGCCATAGTGAAAGATTACATTAATCACTCACTACAAAATTGGAGTAGTTCTGATACCATGCATTACTATTTAAATGAATACAAAAAAGGTGTTGGACATGTTGAAGTTTGGCCTTCAAAGAATAAAGATGTCTCAATCGAAATATCAAAAATCAAGAAGAAATCATCAGGCGAATATACTCACTCTGTTAATATCACCTTTGCACATCGAATTGTCATCTTAGATGGAAAACAAAAGTTAAACACGACAGACACACTTATTTATAAAATAAACATTAACCAATTTGGAATGCCAGAAGCATTAAAAGACTCCAATAATCAAATTATAAAATTAGTTAAATATAATCACAAAGAAGAATAGTTACGCTGTATACCTCAAAAAGAGCCTGAACTAATACGTTCAAGCTCTTTTTGCTGCGTTTGGAGAGAAAAAATCCTATTGTTGCTCCAAGTAAGGTTATGACAATACCAATCCTAAGTAAAGGTATTATAAAATCTGATAAAGCCAACGGACAGGGGGTGACCAAAAAACAGTTAACTTTCATAGGTCTTAATAGAATAAAGATGTATAAGAGCGTGGACTGTATTGAGCTCAGACTTAATAGACTTCATTTTCTCAAAGAAGAAATTTGTAAAAAGGTAAGTAGACTACATTTCACCAATTTTTCACTATTAGATGCTATTATAAGTTTTATCAATGCGACACAGCATTTTTCTATAGAATTCCCCTATTTAGGCTGACCTTTTAAGGTGAGCTTTTTTTATTTCTACGATTAAGTATGCTTTATAGGTATTGTTATACCTATATGAAATAAAAAACGACTAAACATCTCATTAGTCGTTTTTTAGGAGAGGAACCTAGTTGTTTGGGTGTCCTTAAGTAGTATGCGTTTCTGTGCTTTATTTATTCATCTAGAATAACAAACCCTATAGAACAGGCTACTTATGTTGATTAGAATAGATGAAATCACTAATAACTTTGATGAATAATCCAATTGGATAGATGGTTATCAATGCCTTCCATGTATTCCAATGATTCAAATCATACAAATGAAAAAAGGTAAATATCGGTACGCCAATAAAAGCAATAAAAGCTGACGCGATAAGAGAAGCAATCCAATAGAACTTCCATTTGCTAAAGAATTGGTACACCAACGTAAGTATAACTGGGATAACCGCAAAATCGACGGAATTAAACCGATGAGTAAATACTAGGAATTGATGAGGGTAGCTCCATACACCAAAGAACTTTCCCAGTTCATCCACAATACCTACTAACACAAAGCTAATGAAAAAGACTAAGAGAATAAATACCATTCGTTGTCGGTCAACGAGCAGATAAAAAATGAATAGAAAGAGCGCACTTAAAATCACAATTAGCCACCATTGAACACTAAATAAATCATGATGAAGCCAGTAATCGTATTGTTTATCATTAACATGCTGGGTAAGAGCTTCTAACTGATTAACCATAAACACCACCTCCGTACGAGTATGTGCGAAAAAGGGGATGTTCATGCAATTAGTGGCTTCTTTATCATTTTCTTTTACATAAAAAGGTCATGACGTAAGCTATTAGGAGAAAAATACCTCCTGCTATTAACATTTTCATCTCGGACACATGTAAAGCCCAAGGACCATATTCTTGTGGATTTAGGCGGTAAATCGACCACCATTGTCCATTAGTGCCTATGAGTAATGTGATAATGACCCACAGAAAAAATAAAATGACAAACCATAAGGAAAAAACAATAGTATCTACATTTCTTTTGTTCATGGATAGATAAAACCTTTCACGTCTATTATAATTCCATATTATAGCATTTAAGGGGAGTGTCTACACTATATATAATTTATCCATGTAAATATTATGTAGCTATAGCTATTGAATTCTATCTACAATATCAAGAAAAGCGCTTTGAACAAAAAATAATAAGAGAAAAAAATTTAGGTATATGAAAAGATTGTTGTAAACCATAAATTTTGTAATTGAATAATTAATTAGTAAGTGGGTGGTAAAATGTATAATCAAAAATTAAAAGCTCTAATATTAACAGGTAGTTATGGCGAAGGACATTATCAAGTTGCGCGTGCAATAGAAGAAGCTATCAAGTTGATGAAACCTGATCTTGAACCTGTGATTGTTGATATAACTGCTTATAAGTATCCTTTTGTTAGTAATATTAGTCGTCGAATTTTCATCAAAGGAGTAACAGAGTTCCCATCCTTTTATAATTACCTATATACAAAATCAAGAGAAGCCAATCATTTTTCGTCTTTTTTGAAGGTAGTAGGAAGAACAGGAGTTTGGAGTATTCTTGAATTAATTAACAAATTACAACCAGGTGTTGTTATTAGTACATTTCCTTTTGCAGCAGGTATGATGTCATATCTTAAGAAGCGTAATCTAACGCACATTCCTACTGTTACTATCATCACAGATTATACGGTTCATAGTATGTGGATTTATCCTTATACCGATCAATATATTGTGGGTTCCTACAATATAAGCTGTGGTTTGAACCAACTTGGTGTAAATGATGAGTTGATTAAGGTTACTGGAATACCCATACACCCAAAATTCTCAGATTTGCACCCAAAAGATAAAATTAAACAAAAGTATGGTTTAAAGCACAATATCCCTACTATGCTTATTATGGGTGGAGGTTATGGTTTAATCGGTGGCCCTGATAAGATTGTTCATTCTCTAGAAGAATGCCCTTTTGAATTACAGATTATTATTATATGTGGACATAATAAAAAGATTAAGAAGTCCTTAGAGAGCTCTCTGAAAGATTCAAAACACCACATAAGCATTATGGGGTTTGTTAACTATATAGATGAGCTTATGGCTGTTTGTGATGTAATGGTTACAAAAGCAGGAGGAATTACTATTTCAGAAGGATTAGCCTTAAACATCCCTATCCTTCTTTATCAACCACTAGGTGGACAGGAACAGGATAATACCAAGTTTTTAGTAGAAATCAATGCAGGTACTCTTGTGAAAGATGCCTCTGATTTAAAAGCTAACATCATAAGGCTTTTAGGTGATGGATATCCAATTCATATAAACCAAAGAAATTCCTTTGTAACTAAGCAACAAAAACATTCGGCTTTTCATGCAGTTAATGTCATTCAATCTTTGATTTTAAATAATACTCCTCATTAGAGTTAGTACAGTTGTAAAGACAGAATTTAACTAGGTCTTTACAGTAGGAGAAGAGACGTACAAAAGCACGTTATTACAATAAACACTGAAAGAATTCTTTACTCCCTCAAGCATACTCATCGTTAACATAGATATCTTATACATGAAAATTGCTCAATAGGTTACCTTAACGTATAACGTTTTAAAGAAGGAGATGCTTATGAGACGGATAGCTTTGTTGGTTGGAGTATTTTTAGTTGCCTCTTTCATAATGAGTGGAAAAAAAATTAACGCCTATTCATTAAAGAGTCCACTACTTTCTGTTTCTCTACCTCAAGAGCATGTCATCCACTCGATTCCTATCCAAAAGAAGAAAATAGCGCTTACGTTTGACGACGGACCAACATCAGATGAAACGGTACAAATCTTAGATCTCTTGAAAGAATACGATGCAAAAGCGACTTTCTTCGTTGTAGGGTCTCGTGTAGAACGTTATGCACCTATTATTGAAAGGGAAATACGAGAAGGTCATGAAGTGGGAAACCATACATTTCATCATTTGATTTGGACTCGCAATGTTTCCGAGAAACAATTGATCAAAGAAATTGAATTAACTCAGAAAGCTATTTCTAATATAAGTGGGTATCAGCCTTCATTATTTCGACCCGTTCAAGGATTTTACAACCAAAAGCTCGTGGAAGTGGTGGAACAATCTAACTTGCGAGTTGTGTTGTGGTCTCAAAAGCATGATACGCGTGATTGGGATCGACCTGGGGTGAATTATATTGTTCATAATGTATTAAATGATATAGAAAATGGAGATATTATTCTTTTGCACGACCATGTGAATGGAAAAAGCCAGACTATTTTGGCTCTCAAACGTATTTTACCAATCCTAAAAGAAAAAGGGTACGAATGTGTTACAATTTCTGAGCTATTAGCAAGAGGAAAAGCAGGTTCATAAAGTTGCTGTGACGCGTCCCGTATCTTACCCGGAGTAAAGAACCCACCTAAACTCGTTGTATCTATAAGATGCGGAACTTGGTAAGCCCTTTGTCATCTGTGTAAACAGTAGGGTGACTGCAAAGTCAAACAATGTGGCAGAGGGGAAAGGATATGAGAGAAAGCAAATGCCATTATCTCGAAAGAGAACAGGAAAGCAGTAAACTGTATAACTGGATGATACTATCGTCCTTACGGACAAGCCTATGATAGGCCCGAAAGGGAGCTGACTTCTCATTGGTCTCTCGTAGGAACATAAGGTTGTGGCTATCTTCTGACGAAAGAAACGTACTGTTATGTATACCTCCATTTGGAGCGTCGGCGTACGTTTTACTTACCGATATGGTATGTGATGAGGATACGACAGCAAATGGACCTGCAATGGGAGGCTTGAGCCGTATGAGTTGAAAGGCTCACGTACGGTTCTTAAGGGAGTCAGGGGCAGTGATGCCCCTCGCTTACCCGACTTAACAAGAAATAAGAAATGAATATCATATACAGCCTAAAATAGAAAAAACTACCGTTCCTCGCCAACGGTAGTTTTTTCTCATACAGACAATTAGAAAATCGTGTTACGAATACCAACGTCGGAAGGTACTCTAATTACATTTTGTTCCAATTCCTTAAAAGATATACTAATACATATAGATTTAAAAACGAATTTTATAATCGACTCTACTTTAAAAGATACCGACTTTTTCTCTTACTCAATTATTATTAATTGTTAAGTAAATACTAAAGTACTTCGTATATTATTAAAGTTTCACTATTTATTTTAATTGACAACAATTTGTTCGTTATTTTAATTATTTATATAAATTATGCAGTTTTATAATATGTGGTACATATGTATAAAATATAATGATCTTTATATAAATTTAATTTTAAGTTATTAATAAAAGTAAAAGCTAACTTATTTTATTAAAAATAGCGTTACCTATTACATATCTTGTAGAAAAACTATGTATTTGTCGTCAATAAGAGTAAATGGTAAAACTTTAATAATAAATGAGATACTTTAATATTTACATAACTAATTATGATAAATAGAAAAAGTTATTCTGCGTAATTATAGTCGATTACAAGATTTATTTTTAAAGATATATGTATATGAATCTATAGATCTGGCCAAACTAATAACGTATTCCCCCTATTCCAATAAATTTGAAAAACCTTTGCTTATATTAGCAAAGGTTTATTTTTTGTACGCTTAGTTTTGGAGTAGTAGAATGTAATATGATTTTAAGGCCTATACCCATACAAGAATTCAAACATAAAGAAACATACAAAACCTATAAGTAAAACAGGAACCACACTAATTCCCAAATACACACGATGTAGGGGCTTTTTTAGTTTTTTGAACCAGTTATAATATAGTATGAAAAAAAGTATGCAGACAGGTATAAAGAACACAGCAGCAAATAGATCTGTTAATCTTGAATTTGCATCCCAATACTCGTCTGGAACAGGAGTATGTACATACCATTTATCGGCTAAACGAGTTTGAAGATAACTAAAAAGTAATATTCCTAAAGAATAGTAGACACCAACTAACCACTTTAACCATTTTGGTAAGTAAGACTGACTTGCAATAATACACATAAGCACTAATATAAAAAATACTGAAACGCCGTAACTCATTTGTAACCTCCAACAAAATTTAAGTTCCTAACGACAAAATATGAGTAATTTTACCATATTAGTTTATAAGTGTATATATTAGCTTTGAGGTAGAGGATACAGAATTTTAATATAAATTCTCATGCTCTTTAGAAGAAACGCTCCGTATTCCTGTAAAATAATAAAGTAAATAACCTAAAACATTAAGCCCTACAAATATAAAAATCCATCTAATTCGTAACCGTTTTTGATGGTGAGCATTAATAATTGCCCAAATAGTGAACAGTGTCCAGTAAATAGCTCCACCCATAAATATTACAATTACCTGTAATTGATCAAAACTTCTACTCTCTATTAGTACAAACCATTGTTCATTTCCATTTCCAGACGTGGAAGAATCCACCCCTAGCCATTTTGGAGCCCAAATCGTTCTTTGATATTGAAAATCTGGATTCTGTGATTTCCAATGATACTCACCAGAATTTTGGCTAACACTTCTTATATCTTTTGAATTATAGATAGTGACTTCAGATATATAATTCGTATCCTCTACTAAAGTTTCAATTTTCCTTTTCATACTGAAGGTCATAACGTCTTTATTTTCTAATTCCTTAGATATTAATGTACTTGTTTCAGATAATCCTTGAGCAGTTGAATCGTCAATTTTCCAAAGAAAACTACCCATTGATATTGTTAATATTAAACAGACTATTGCTATGTAAAGCACACGCTTTGCAAATATTTTTTGTATCTCAAACAATTGTCCAATAACAGCGCGCATTTCTTTTTCTTCACCAAACCGTTGAATTGCAATTGTAATAGCTTGTTGTTCTGTTTTTCCTTCTTCTTTTAACTCCTGAACTGATTCAAACAAATGATTTTTCATTTCTGCTTTTAATTCGTCGATTTCTTGTTTATCTCCGTCTACATTTAGATACATAGAATCCACAAATGCTTCTATTTTCTTCACTTAGTTCCTCCCCATAAAAACGAATCCATCATTTTCTTTATAAATTGCCATTCTAAACGCTTATCTTCAAAGCCTTGCTTACCTAAGGAGGTAAGCTTATAATACTTTCTTCTTCCGCCAGGACCTTGCTCACTACCCCAGTAAGAAGAAATCCAATTATTCTTTTCTAATCTCTTTAAAGACAAATAAAGAGTTCCTTCTTTCAGTTCAAATTGTTCATCACTTTTTTCTCGAACAATCTTGGCCAATTCATAACCGTACATATCCCTTTGATAAAGTAACGACAAAATCAACGTATCAATATGACCCTTTAAGATCTCTCTGCTAATTTCCAAATTTTCCACCTCTTAGTTGATTATAAAAAATAATACCTTTTATTACAAGGTATTATTTTTTATAATTACCATAATTAAGATTGTCGGAAATAACCAAAGTTGTAATAAGTATATCTGCTCTAATAAAACAATAACATTTTTAATCTTTTCTAGAGGACGGAATCTATGAATGAAAAATCTAAAGTTAGTTAGGTTCAAGTAATATACTCTATGCATCCTTGATTAGGATAATAAAGCTTATCTGTAGTAATTAAAAAGAAGACCATTAAAATGGTCTTCTCTTTAATTACTCTATGTATTTCTAAATTACATACTAATTTTTATTTAAATTGAAGTGAGCAATCTCTTCTCCATTTTCTGAGACAACAAGTGTAGATTTTAAAGCATTTTCCTTTATTCTTTTTAACTCCTCTTTAGTAGGTATAGAAGGTAGTTTATTCCCCTGTTTATCTGTACTTAAGTTATAATAAATAGTAAACTTTCCAGTACCATGAGCTGGAATCTCCTCTATTCCTTGGCCCCCTCCTATTTTGCTCTTGTTAACGTTATAAATGTTAGATCCTACTGTATCTTCTACAACTGATAGTAATTCTTGATTAGGTTTTATTTTTAGTTTTATCTGGTTCAAGTCTTCATTAGATATAGATTTATTAGAATTGTTCTTTACTACAAACGTATAGTATAACACCGTGTCCACAGTTGTTTGATTCTTACCTTCTCCTATGGTTCTAACAGTTACTCCTACAAGGTCTTTGTTATTAGTTATTATAGCGTCTGCTTTTGAAAGCTTTATATCTTTTGAATTAGAACAAGCTGAAATAATAAATAACAACAGCACAAAAAATACAATATTTTTTACTGATTTCATTTTTTCTTCTCCCTATAAATTTGATTGTCATATTTTAAATGAACCATACAATTATTTCATAAAATAGAAAAAATTGAAATGAAATCTTTGTTTTTAAGCGAGTAATATATACATTCTTATTTACCCTAATGTGCGCTCTGGGAAGTTTGAATTAGTTTTACACTTTAGTAATTTAAATTTAAAAATAAATGTTACCATTAATAACACAAAAAATTCCAGGAGGTATTTTAAATATATAGGTCTAAGTAAAAAAGATAGTGACGTGTTTATTAAAGCTTAAAAAGTAATAACACTAATAATTTGAAGGGATTAGAATTATGAAAAGATTATTATTTATTCTTAGCATTGTAATAATAGTCCTTATTATAAATGGATGCAGTAATAACTCTGTAAAGGGAATCAAAGCAGATTACGTTGATATTGGTTTAGGGCAAAGTTTATACGAGGGAGATAATAAAGTTGAGCAAGAAAGCGCTCAATCACTTGTTAATTCTTATAATCAACTTCAATACATAGGACAAACCAACCAACAACTGAATTATGATAAGGCAATATCAATAATATTTGTCTATCATGATAAAATTTCGGGAACTTTAATGATAGATGATAAGGGAATTTTTCATACAGATGATAGTACAAAAAATTATCAAATTGCTTCGAACAACAATACATATGAACAAGCTTTAAAGATATACAAAGATTTGAAACAGAAGTATTAAAATCATGGAATATGAAAGCAGAAATTAAGGATTCTCTTTTAGATTCTTGTATCACAAATAATGTTACTAATCATGTAAAATAAAAGTGGCAACTTCTCATACTAAGCTGTCACTTTTTATAACCTTCAACATATATTTGGCCTTTATAAAAAGATACGCCTATACTTAACATCCCTATATACACCGGTGTTAGAGTATATGTTTAACTATTCCTTTCTAGTTAACATAAAACGTATTACCGGCACTTAAAAGAACAAGCAGCTTAATTTAAACTGCTTGTTCTAATCTTTATCATCATCTTTAAAAACTTATCCAATATAAATTGGTCACAGCAATCAAGCCAAAAGATATAAAGCCCGCAACTTTTACAGGATGAGTAATTTTATATTCAATAAAAGGGTTAACTCTTCTTATCACCTCTGCAAAGAGTAAAGTACCTATGGATGCTAAAACTAACCCAAACAATAAAGCGTTATCTTTTAGCTTAACGAAATCAAAAATTAAATAAATAAGAAAGATCCAGAGGTAAGCTAAAAACACATTTAGAACAATAGATAATAGAAAATCTGTATTTTTCATAATTTACTCCCCTTACAATTTTTTCTACTTACTATAATTTTATCATAGTAAGTTCTCTTTATATTTCTAAATAAAGGGTGAGAAATTAATGAATATAATATAAAAAGCCAGTTAACATACAAAACATTATCGGCATCAAAAAAGACCTTAAAGTTTAAGGTCTTTTCAGTGCATATATCTAAAGATTTATATTTGTAGTCCTTTTCTTTCCTGTATGTAATCTATCAGCATTTGGCGTTCTTCCTCAAATAACATTTTTAAGTTACTAATCTCTGATAAAGGCTTCCAGCAAATATCTAATATCAACTCATCTGGATCTTGAAATTTCCTTTCTCCGCCTAACAACTCCACTTCAAAATACTCAATATGGACATTTACATTATAGGTGACCGTATCACGTTCACATATCTTATCAGTGACCGCGACCTTGTATCCCGTTTCTTCCCAAACCTCTCTTATACAGCATTCTTCATATGTCTCAGAGCCTTCTATACCACCTGAAGGTACTGACCATAGTTCTGTTTGATTCGGCTTCTCCTGAGCTACCATTAATAGTTCGTTTTTATCATTTATACAAATTGCAGCAGCGCCTCTCCACTTAGTCATTTGGCCTTCACCTCTTTTACAAAATTATACAAATTTATTTTAACACAAGAAGATAAGAATACCTTAACTATTTAAACACTATATATATCCATTTTTCCATAATATTACTTATATGTACTTAATACTTCTGAGATACCTCTTTAATCTATATGATATAATTAACAAAAATAGGAATCTAAAAAGGAGATGAGCCTATTGTCAGGAGGTATTATACTGGGTATTATCATTGCATTAATTATATTTCTAGCTATGGCTAAAACAGTAAAAGATACCCAAAAAGACCATGAGAAAAAGAGACGTTAACTTTATAAATACCATCCATAGAGTTAGTTTACATATAACCCCTTATCGGCACAAATATGACAAAGAAGCGTTACTAATTTAATTGACGTAATATATTAGTCGTATATCGATAGATATAATATAATGAAATAAAAAAGGGAGAAATATCCAAGATGAAAAAACGCTTGTTAAATGGGGGCATCTTCATTGGGGTTATTATTATTTTAGCTATCAGTATACCGAGAATAACAAATAGTGAAGCACGCTATTTAAGTTCACCAGAAGAAGAGAAAAAGGTAGCGCATCTTGAAGGGGATTTCAGAAAATGGTCACTTAGACCACTGGATAAATTTATGGTGCAAGGTTATCAAGCAAAACCGAATGGACACGATTGGAACAGTGTGAAGCAAAAATCAATAAAAAATTATCGCGTTACATATTACACCTTTTTTGGTATCCGTTATATGGAGGTAGAAGTTAGTTAAATCTAATGTTGAATATTTAAATGGAGGGGTAGAAAAATGTTTATAATTGAAGCTATTATAGGTCTCATTTGCTTCTTTATTATCAATATTTTATACGATACGTATATTACTAAAAGAAGTAGTTCTTTTATACAATTAGGTGTCATTTCAGTGGTCCAAACTATTATTACAATGAGTATTTACAGCATTGTGTAAGGATCTTGAACTACTTTAAGACTCGTACATAATAGAATTTTATACCCCATACATTTTCATTTATCATAATCACAGTTATCGACATAAAAAGTGCTTGGATAATTGTTATCCAGGCACTTCTAAATTTAATTATGTATTGCTTTTCTTTTTTATATTTTTACCTGTATAAATAGAATTAACTATCAATATTAGAGTTCCTAAAAGCCATCCTACAGCAGGAGAGTACTCAAATATATTTTTCATGGCCATCCCTAAAGAAATAGATGCCATTCCTAACATTAGTAAAAGTACAGTAATACCTTGTTGTCTTTGCATATAAATCACCTCAATTGCTTTTTCTTCTTATCAATTATTTTTCACGTTGCTGCTCTCTTTGTCCTACAATCCAAGCTAAAGATAAAATTGAAATAGTTAAAACTACTGCAGTTAACATACCTATATAAACCTCTTTTTCCTTATAATTACATTGTAACATACAATCAAAATAGAATTTAAGGCTGTATATCATATATAAAATTAGTTGACATAATCACAATTCTCGGCAACCATTTAAAAAAAGGAGCAAATCAAAGTTTGATTCGCTCCTTATAATCTTCTCTCATATCTAACGTGTAAAATTCTACAACGTTATCTTCAGTATCCTTAAAATACAACCTTTTTTCCTTTTGCATATTGATATTAACCTCTTCTATAACCTTATGGTCAATATTAGCACTGTTCAATACTTTAATAGCAGAATCAAAGTTCTCTGCTTTTATATGTAAAGCGAAATGTATATGAACGCCACCTTGATCATAGAGTCCCTTCCAGTTGGAAATTGGTTTTTCTTTTTTTATTTTGTCTAATGCTGAAAAATTTCTAGGAAGCCAGAGACCTAGCCTAGTATGTCCCCCTATATATAACCAGGTTGCTCGAATTTCTTCTTTATTACTTTCGCTAAAATGGCCATTTTCATATCCCCACTATTCCACAATTGGAAAACCCAATTTATTAGACCAAAAATCTATTGCTCTATCCATTGATTTCACTTGTAAAACCAATTCTGAAACTCCTTCAAGATTAAGCTTCATATCCATCCCCCATTCGTTATATGTTAATTAAATAATAACAAAAATAGAAATTTTTAAATCATACCTAATGATGAATGAGGTTCATACTTTAGCCTAAGTTTTATTTACATAATCCATATTCCGGGTAGTAACGCTAAATATTAATGGCCACGTCTATTATTAAATATGGCCATTATATGTACATGAAAATTATTGATTATGAGTGTATTCTGTTTAAGATTGTTGCCCTGTTTGTAGTGAAAAGTATATAATCTTGCTTCTTAGTTTTAATAAAAATTCGATCAGTCGTTCCATATGGAGAACCTATCCGGATCGCATCAGCTTGTTTACCGCCATACGTATCGTCTTCCGTAACTTCAATAATATCTTCTAGTGCAATATTAAATTTAGCAAGTTGCCATTTTATGATTAATTCTTTTTCTGTTTTCTTAACATCGATTCCCACTGTAAACATATAAACATCCCCTTTTTTCCTTATAATTACATTTTAACACATTATAAAGAGAGGGAAATAAATGAATATCATATGGAATGCTAGTTTACATAAACACACTTACGTTAACTTACTTTACCCTTATATGTTAAAATGTGGTTATATATTAATAACATAATGAAGGGGAAAACAAATATGGCTTCATCCCGTAATCTTAAATTAATTTTACTAAGTTTATTAATCATAGTAGGATTTAGTAGCTATTTTTTATATAACAGTAACAATTATAAGATGCTATCTAAAAGAGAAATTAACGATTTCATAGAGCATAAAAGAAAATCTAACCTATCTATTCTTAAAAAGGAGAATGTAAAAGCTAAGCCAGATCCTCATGCTCTTATTTTATATAAAGATAATACTAAATTAGGTACTTACATCCTTACAAAAAGCAGACGAGGAATTGAAGAGTACAAGGGAGTGGAAGTACCAATAGACAAAACCTTACCAATACAGGTTACAGGAGCCTTATCAGGGGTTCCATATCTCGGTATATATATTACAAATAATAAATTAATTAAAGAAGGAAAATATATAGAAATGGAATTTGAAGATGGAACAAAAGTAAGAAAAAAAATATCTTTAAATCAAAAAGGATATATTCTTTCAGAAAAAACCACTCCTGAAGTACCCAGAGAATCTGTCCAGGTCTCAGTCATAAAAGATAACCAAATTTTATATACAAATGAGTATTAAATAACTGTCAATCTGTACATTACATACAATTTTAGTTCACATAGCAGGTATTATCAGAAGCCGAAAAGACCTGAATCACTTAGAGACAGGTTCTTTTTGGTTTGAATATATAAATTCTTTTACTTCTGTGATTGAGAGACCTAATTGATAAGCTTCTTTCATAAGAGCTATCCATTCCTGATCAAGCTTACTATCTTCTTTTAGCACTCACAATTCCTCCAACTTTCCTAATCGGAATTAATCTGACTCTAACATTTAATAATAAAACATTAGAAATTGATATTATTTATTCAACATAATTTTTCAAATTCCCTTCAATATAAGTCCTTTTATGTAATTAATTAGAATTTAATGTAGAAACTTTGAACAAACTACTCATGATGTGCAAAAACATCAAAACTAACTTCTAATTATGTCACAGAAAAAACTACTGGTCCCTGATGAGCCGGTAGTTTTTTCTGTTTTTAAGCTGTATATAATATACATGTGTAGTTAACATAATGTGTGTTCTAGACACTCTTAACAAAAGATGAAGCTCATCTAACAAAATTGTAAGCCCGTCTTACATTATTGTTAGGTGAGCTTTATTAAATCTCGTATTATAATTATTTATAGAAATTATTTACAATTAACTGAAGGGATAAAATATATTGAAGGTGAAAAAAGACAATCAATCTATTATTATGTTTGTCGTTTTAGGAATTTCTGCTTTTTACTACTTTATTATTAAAAAAGAAGCTTGAGATGAATACAATATACAACTCCAGTTAAGGATAATGTAAGATAAATTAATTATTAATTTGTAGAAGATTATCTGTACTTCTTTTATATGGATATAAATTCAAGGAGGAAATATAAATCATGGATTTATTTGAAATGAATGTCGATTTGTTTAGAACGATTAATAATCTTGGTAAGGAGTATACTTATTTAAATAATTTTTTTATATTTATGGCTGAATATATGGTTTTTGTCCTTGCCTTTATCGCTTTAATTTTCTGGTTTACTAGGAGAGAGGGGAACAGGATGATGATCATTTCAGCTACTATTTCTTTTATTTTAGCTGAGATGATGGGAAAAATTGCTGGAACGTTGCATTCAAACAACCAACCATTTGCTGAATTATCTAATGTAAATAAATTAATTGAGAAAGCAGTAGACAACTCTTTCCCAAGTGACCACACTATTTTGTTCTTTGCATTCTGTATGACTTTCTTTATGTATCAAAAGAGATGGAGGTACATATGGATTATGCTTGCCCTTGTTGTTGGGATCTCTCGTATTTGGGTAGGTGTGCACTACCCTGCTGATGTTATAGTTGGAGCAATAATTAGTATCTTTTCGACTTTTATTGCCTCTTTTATTGTCTCTCGTCTTAATATTATAAGAAAACTATTATGGCTGTATGAAAAAGGGGAACAGCAGATTTTACCTACGAGAGACAAATCTAGAGAATTATAATCTAATACCATGTAGTAATCAAATATATTTAAGATTAAAAATCCTTATACCCCCATGTATAAGGATTTTTTAGTATCTATAAAGCACATTATGGTAACTAACTTTGTATAAGTCATACATTTTCAGTTAACATAAAGCTGCTTATACGCAACTATTATTATCAAACTAAAAAGGTTATCAGTATTTTAAAATGAATACATAAGATAGCTATAAAAAATAATAGATGAGGTGAATATATGGCTACTTTCGTCCTCTGTGATGGAGCTTTTGGTGGAGCCTGGGCATGGAGAGAAGTTGAAAAAGAACTAACAAAACAAGGGCATGTAGTTTTTTCATTAACTTTAACTGGATTAGGCGATCGAAATCATCTTTTAACACCTGATATTAACTTAGAAATCCATATTACTGATGTAGTAAACACCATACTCTTTGAGGATATAAACAACATTTACTTAGTAGGGCACAGCTACGGTGGTGGGGTTATTATTGGTGCTGCAGATCAACTACCGAATAGGATTTCCAAACTCATCTTTTTTGACGCTCTAATACTTGAAGATAATCAATCAATTAATGATCTATATTCAGAATCATTCGTAAAACAAACAAAAGAGATTGTTCAATCAAAAGGAGAAGGATTCAGACTTCCAAAACCTGATAGTGGACCGATCTATAACACAGATCATCCTTTTAAAACATTTGAACAAAAGATTAAATTAACGAATAAAGCAGAACTGAGACAAATTCCACGTGCATTTATTAATTGCACCCAAAAGAGTAGTCATCCTGTTCTGGAGCCCATCAATAAATTTGCTGATAGAGCTAAACAAGAAAGATGGGAATACATTGAAATTTCGGCCGGACATAATGCGCATTGGGAAAAACCGGTTGAATTAGCTAAAATATTTATAAATTTGGCTGGTAGGAACGCTGTATACGATATACAACCGTAGTCAACATAATGTGATTTATCGGCAGCAAGAAAGAGATTGGGTCAATTGATCCAATCTCTTTACCAGTTATACCAAATGAAAATCCCAGCTATTATTAAAGGAACACAAGCCATCAATACTCCATAAAAGGAGAACTCGAATTTCTCTGGGTTACCCATATAAGACCTCATCCCTGCTCTATCTAGGCTGGGCTTTTCAATTTCTGATTCCTTTTTCTCCTTGTCAGACATACTAATCACTCCTCCACAGATAATAATATTACTATTAATTACTATTTTATCAGAAAGTGGATTCAAAAGACGTTGTATACCATATTCATTTTCAGTTACTATAATGTGATTTATCGGAAATAAAAAAGGCTAAATATCTCTACATAAGATTTATGTAAAGATATTTAGCCTTTTACTAACTGCTCTTAAAATTTAATACCTATCTCTTCAAAAGAAATTCTACTCTCAGATAGAGCTTCCTCATCTTCAGCTTCAATCATTAGAACTTCTTCTTCAGTAAGTACAATCGTTTCTGAAGGTTTACTAATTTTTCTTTTGAAAAGAGATTTTAATAAGTGTACCTGCTTTTCGCTTAAATCATGGTACTCTTGTAATTCATCTATCGCTGATTCGATTTCCATCGTTTCTTTATTTAACAAAAATCCTCCATGTTCAATCATTGCATGGAATGGATCTTGAGAATAAACATCCTCCTGAATACACCAAAAAGCAGTAGTGATAACAGGAGCTATATTTCCATCTATTTCATCCAACAAATATTGGAGAGCTTCTGATTCTGCCAACTGTTGAACTTCCTGTGGTGCTTCTTTCAAATAATCTAAAGCGTCTTTATGCTCATCAATGCGATCACTATTATCATTACGAAAAGCAGCTACACAATAATGTTTGTTAAATGTTATAGTACCCCTTCCACCCTGACTATCTTGCATACTATAATTATCTCCATCCCAAGAATGTTCGTTTGCAAATTCAGGATATTGAGCAACCGATATTGCATGAGCAATAGAAGAAAGCATACACCCTTGCCAAATCTGAGTTTTGTTCCAATTTATTTTTTCCATAAGCTCTTATTCCCTTCACAATTACAAAAAATATAAATCATTTCATACTGTTTAATTGTATATGAAAATCACCCCAAAGCATTATGTATACTCTATACAATCATAGTTACATAATGTGATTTATAGAAAGTCGAAATATAGTAGAAATAAGTAAGAAATTAAAAAGCTTTCTATTCTTCTATAAAGCCATAGTTATTAAACATAAACTCTCCATCTTCTTTAACAAGCTTGTAAGTCCCATTTTTAAGGTGTGTTACAATTTGGTGAAACCATTTCTCTAAACTATCTGATACAACCTGACGTTCTTCCCAATCGTGCCAAAAGGTTATAATTTGGCCCCGTTTTCCACCTTCAGCTGGATCTAAGTCAATACATATATAGTCACCTGTGGTATTAGTTACTATAGGGATCCAAAGGGGGTTCCACCAGAACTCTCCTTTAACCGGTCCAACAGGTTCTACTTCTTCAAAATCTTCAAACTCACCACAATCAAAAAGCTCCTTCATTATCTGCCAACCATGTACTATTTCATCGAGAGATAACAAGTCGTAATTGCCTATAACCCCTACACATTCACTCTTTTGCCCATTGTGCATGAGTAAAAGGTCTTTAAAACTCTCTGGAAATTCTAACCCCATTATCTTTTCAGCCTGAGCAATTTCCATTTTAGAAGCTGCCGCATTTAATATATCTTTACTTTCTAAATAGTTTAATTCTAACCATTGTTCAAATTCATTCCAAAGCTGCTTCATATTCCTATTCTCCTTACAAATGTATCTAATTTTGTTTGATATAACTCTTAAGTTCTAATTTTACATGAATTATATAGAACATTTTTAAACAAAATTATTTATTTCATTCCCAATACTCCATGTATTTTTGGCCACCATAATGTTACTTACGAGAACGAATTAATACTAACTTAGCTCTCTGACTGATATTATTGATAAAAACGATATTAATAGATGGAGAGACATCATGGAAAACACTATTTTAAATATGGCAAAATCATTCATAGAACGAGCAAAGTTGTTGAGTGAAGAAACCTTAGGTAGAACTGCAACAGAAGAAGAAATTAATTTGTTAAAGCACAAATTTGGTTCAAAGCTTCCAGATTGGTATTGTTTTTTAATTTCTGAACTCCCGTTAATTCATATGGAAATTGGGTGGCAGGCCGATGAACCTGAGGATGATTATGATGGTGTACAATATATTGAAATTTTAGCTCCAAAAGATATGATAGATGAATCCTATAATGCATATCCCGGCATTCCCATTCTAAATAAGGGATATATATGTATTGGTATTGATCCTTCTGGATCAGGGGATCCGTATTTCATTAACTTCAATAATCCTGAGTATCCAGTTTTTCAAATTTACCACGATTCAGGAGATCAATCTGAAGAGATATTAAGTAGAGGTAGAGAAAAGGTTACCGATTCTTTAAGAGAATTGTTCGAAAATGGAATTATTTTAGAATGAATACCCCATACATTTTTAGTTAACATAATACCTCTTTCCGGAACACACGAAAAAAGAGAACCCTTGGTAGGCAAGGATTCAAAGTTTGTTGTTCGAACGGGATATGCAGCTTTTTATACATCCTTGATATAACGGGGTTTACCTGAAAAGATGAATGACCGGAGGATGCATAAAAAGTCTGCCTTTTATACATATGCCCAATCGGAAAAATGTAGTCTTTATAGAAAAATGTGTTATTATTTATTTACTAATATTTCTACCTCATGACAAATATTAGCTGTAAAAAGCAACCTCGCTTGCCAATTGTCGAGGTTGCTTTTTATTTTGCTTTTTTACATAAAGGGCTTTACTAAGCCTACAGATGAAATTGAGTTTAATGTTTAAAAGGAGTATGAATATGAGCAAGTATGATGAAATAGATTTTGAAAAGGTTTCGCTTCAATTGCAGGAGCAAGTTGAACAGGACCCTCACAACGTAAAGCTAAGAAATGAGCTTGCTATAGTGTTTATGGAGACAAATGAATATGAAGAAGCATTTTTTCAACTACAAGCTGCTGCTGAAATTAACCCCTCTGTTCAAACTCTTTATAATTTAGCTTATTTTTATTTTACAGAAGGCAAACCAATTATAGAGGCTACAAGTAATACTAAAGAAATAAGAAGTTCTGAAGAAGATGCAGAAGAGGAATCAATGTTTTCTACATGGGAAATTGCAGATGAAGAAGCATTTGATATAGTAGAAGATTTGTTGAAAAACAAACTTGATCATTACTTTCCCTATAATTTGATGGGGGAAATGTACATAAAAGAAGAAAAGTATGAAGAAGCAATAAATGTATTAAAAAAAGGCAGCAATCTAACACCTTCACTAGAAAATTTAAGTAATCTGGGGTTATGTTACTACAAAAAAGGAATGTTACCTGAAGCTGCTGAATGTTTTCATAAAGCGCACCCACTACGATCCTGTAACAACTATAGTTTGTTTCCGTTACTTAGCTACGGAATTTGTCTAGCACAACTAGGAAGGGAATCAGAAGCAAGAGAAGTTGCAAAAGAATTACTTTTTTTGAGTGAAAAAGAGGAAGAAGCATTAGAAGCTGATATAGCAGAGATATATTATATTCTGGGAGATTATGAAGAGTTTGTTAACATTTACTCTAAGTTAGATTGGGATTTTTATTCAGAAGCATTTCTTCCGACTTATTTTTATTCTTTATGGAAGCTTTCAAAAACAAAAGAAATTGAAGAACTTGCCTCTAAGACTATTCAGAGAAAAGAAAAAGAGATGAAAGAAGTCATTCAAGATCCAGAGGAGGAAGAAGATTTTAAAGAAGAATACGAAGAAGAAACGATGGAAGAGATTACTTTTATTAAAAATGCAGTTAGAGAAGTTTATGAGGGGAAAGCTCCTATTATAGATTATAAGCCTCAAGTAGAAACCAGATGTTATTTGTACGGCTGTTTTAGACATACAAATTCGAACCCTAACTATTTTTCTATATAAGACGCAGCAAATCTTTGAGGTCAAATAGGAAAAATTACTGTTGCAGGTTCTTTTATATGTAAAGGAGGTTTTATATGAGTGAGATTTGGATTCAACAAGAGCAGTTAAATGCGGAGTTTGATGAAATGGTGGGGCACTATGTTCAATTGGAAGGACCTATTGATTCTGTTTACTTTATATCTGAAACAATGGAAAGCGTTGACGATAGGGATGAACAAAGGGAATTCTTATGCGATTTCTTAATTAAGCAGGATAGGTATCCTTTATATCTTACATTCCTTTGTGATGATATGATGGCAGAGGAGTTTGAAGAGGAATTTAATCAATTAGGTATAGAATATAGGTATGAATTATTAGAGGAAAAACAAGCCTACTATACATTTTTTAAACGGGTTACCTATCACCCTCGACGCTTTACTTTACTAATTAAAGACGCGCGTATATTATCCTTAGCATTAGAACATACCTTTTACCTTGCTAATATGAACCAATTTTATTCACTTTCTTACTCTGAAAATATAAGATTTGAGCTCAAGAGAGTTAAGGAATGGGGCAGATGGAAAAACGTATCTACCCCTATTTTTAAAATGGAAGAAGATACTACATTCATAACTATTTTCCATGATGGAGCAGGGTTTTTCTTGTTTTCAAACGAGGATAGATATTCATCCATACAAAAAGTGTGCTCAAGCTTCCCAGAAGACTCAAGAGTAGTACAAATTAATGACCAATTAATAGATTAAGATGAAGAGGTTGAGTTTAGTGTCTTTCAGGTTGTTTCTTATTCTGGGGTTAATAAATACAAGCCCAATAGAATAGCACCAAAACAGTATATGCAACATTCTTTTTTCGTTAACAGAGTATTAAGTACAAGAATAAATTTGTTTCAACGTTTACATATAAATGGTTTAAATAAATGGTAAATATTTAAAAATAAGAAAGTGAGAACAAATGGATTTTATTTTTAATTTTATAGATGAATTTATTGAATCAATCGTTATAATGTGGCTCGTGTCGTTTGTATTAGAAAAACTGGATGTCTATCGGTTAGAAAAGAAGGTTAAATGGAAATTAATCTTTACACTCTCAATTGTAGTAGGGATTATATTTTCAATAATTGACTTATTTTAATAAGAACTTATTCAAATTTAGCTAGTGAGATCACACTTATCCGTAATAGATCGAAGAGAGATTTTCTATTTAAGATAATAACTATTAAATCAGGGGATTAAAAATGAACAAGAGATTAAAAAAGAAAATAGCTAAAAACCAGGAAAAGAGAACAGAAAAGATATTTAAGTACGCTGCTTACGGTGATTTAGGAAAGATAAAGAAACTGTTGGATTTCGGAATAGACATTAATACAAGAGATCAAGGTGGGTATACGATGCTTCATTGGGCCACACAAGAAAGTCATTTAGATCTTATTAGGTTCCTAATATCAGAAGGCTCTAACATTCATTTAAAAGATGAAGAGGGATTTACACCATTGTATATAGCTGCAGGGGAAGGTTATATAGAAATTATTGGATGGTTAATTGAAAATGGAGCAAATGTTGAAGTCAAGAGCAGTGATGGTACAACACCTTTAATTATTGCTTGTTGTTACAATCACAAAGAAGCTGTTGAACTATTATTAAAAAACGGAGTAAATAAAGACACAAAAGATGATGATGGAAAAACGGCTATGTTTTATGCGAAAGAGTATGGTAATAAGGAAATTGCTAATCTTCTAGGGAATTCGGACACTTATTAGATAATTAAGTTTCTTCAATCTGTTTTTGGACTTTTTAGATTAAAATAGGTCTCCCTTTTAATTACGCTTAAACCTAGCTATTGTTCTTTTTATGTTTTTTCAGAATGGAGTAGTTACATGCAAACACACAAGGGAGAAACCCTAGTATGGAAATGGTATGGAGTAAAGGTTCTTTATAAACACATAGTTAGTGGAAAGCCTACTCCAGAGAAAATTGACACAAATTATAATGAACATCAAATATTTGAAGAAAGTATTTTATTAATTAAAGCCCAGTCGTTCGATCAAGCTTACGAACTTGCAGAACAAGAAGCAAAGGGACATGAGGATAGTTATACAAATGTTTATGATCAACTTGTAGAGTTTAAATACATAGAAAGTTTAGATGCTTTCGAGCTATTTGAAGACGAAGAGCTAGCAAGTGGAACAGAAGTATATTCTAGGTTTGTACATACTTCTAAGGGAGAAAAATTCTCTGATTTTCTAACTAGATATTACCCAGAAGTTGTTGAAGGTGAGGAAGAACAGATAAAAAGAAACTTCATCTTAAGAAACCGAGATTTTAACTGAGTATCAATACTAAAAATCTATATATCATATATGGGCCTGGAATACTTAGTCGCTGTTCTAGACAACAAAAAGAAGCGTTTAAAATGGACGCTTCTTTTTCCTCATACAATGTTATACTTCTCTGAGTATTACTTCTAACTGCTCTTTAATATTTGCTTCTAGGTCATATTTTGATAAATCGTATAGAGTTCCTATACCTTTACGGCCTCCACTAAAGTAATACCACAACTGTATATAGTACACATATGCATCCTCTTCATTTGTGAAACCATCGAAGTTTATAGAAACTTGAGAACGATACTCGCCTTCTAGGCAATGATTAGAAGTTAAATCTGGTAACTGGTCTCCATCAATGTCTCTACAAACCCATATTTTTAAATTCTTCTTTCCGTTGCACTCAAATTTACTTGTGTATTCCTTTTCAATAGCCTCACTATATTTTCCGCCTAACTTTTCTAACGCGATTATATGACTTTTTAAGTCTTCATTTATTTCATTTGCTGGTACTTCAACGTATCTATCAGATGCTTCGTCCTGTTGCTTAGCTGTAAACAAAAGTTTAAATTTGTTAAACAAAATCTCACCACCTAATTAAGGGATAATAGGAAACTTCATTTTCTTTATGATAATCTTGCTAAGATTTCTCTACCATGTAAAACCTATAAAAAAGGACATGTGTTTAGTTAGATAAACTGTACAATCGTGTCTTTTTTCACTTTTATATGGTTGCACCAGACTTTCTAGCAAAACTTCTTCAGACATGCCTAAAAGAAAAATGCCTACCCTTTCTCCTTCTACAACAATTCCATCTAAATGGCTTTTCATTAAATAACTCCTTATTCAAAATCACTTTATAAAAGTCCAGCTTTTACACATGTACTATCCTGAACTAGATAGTATTTACAGAAAAAATGATTCGAAAATTATAAAACTAAGACCAAGACCTAAAAAACCTAAAAGTATAGAGGCCATATTAAGTAACCATCTATTATTAGATCTAACAAGCCAAGTTCCAACAACTGCTACAGTTAAGTATTTTGAAAATGTTTCATTAACATGTAAAACTTCAGGTAGGACATAAATGGATAAATAAAAAACAATAACTAATATCAAAGAGTTTCTAATTAAGATGAACAATATAAGTACACTCCATTAAATATTTTCAAATATAAGGTTTTATAACCAAGATTGAATTTGTACATTTGGTCATCCCAGTCGTGACCATGTATTTTACATAAGATTGATTGTATTATGTCAATAATTTCTCTCTTATGGGTTCTAACTTTCTAAATTTCTTATGATAAGATTGCCGTTGTAATAAACTTTCCACTAACTTAAGAGCATCCTCTTTTCGATTCGCTTTTACATAACTATCAATAACCTCAATGTATTGTTTATCATATGGAAATTTCTCTTCTTGAACTAGTTCAAAAGCTTTATCAAAACAAAAAGTAGCATTGTTATAATCCTTCAAATAGAGGTATGTTCCTCCATTTCCAGCATGTAGACCCGCGCGCTCCGCATTGCTCAACCCTGAAAGCTTTAGACCTTCATTTCTAATCTCAAGTGCTTTCTCGTATTCTCTTTCCATTTCTGCAATAATAGCCGCATTATGAAAGTGCTTAAACTTTGTTCGCTTTTTCTTAGGACGAGTGATCTTAAAGATAATCAAAATGACAATTAAATCTCTTATTACTAAAGATGCGTCATAAACGAGGTTCTCAAGGCTATATTTTGCTATAGTCCTATATACTAAATGAACCACATCATAAAGAAGAGAGAAATATAACATATAAAGAAGAAATTTTTTCAATTCGTTCCCGACTTTCTATTATTAAGTTTCTTTATTATACATGATGTATGATAAAATGAGTCGATAATATGACAAATAAAGAAATTTATGGAACTAAACCATTCTATTAAACTACTAATGTCACTAAAAGATTGAATGCGAGGAAATAAGCATGAATGACTATCCTAGAGCAGGCTTAAGATTAAGGAGTGAGCCTGGCGTAGACCCAGAAGTAAGAATAGTGTGCATTAACTTTTGCAAATGGTTAAGAACGCAAATGGGTTTTCCTATCCGAGTTGTTATTTACCTAAAAAAAGATTATCAAATTAAGAACCGAACGACAAAGGAGTTGGTAACAGCCACTTTCTTTGCTCCCTACGAAAAAGATATTGAACCATATATCCGTATTGCTACTGGGGATTATAAAGACTTGATTAGAGAAAGAGGAAAAATAGATGCCTTGTATGCGATGTTAGAAAGCATTGCTCATGAACTTTGTCATTATCAACAGTGGTTGGAAGATAAGGAATTAAAGGAGGAAGAAGCTGAAGAGAAAGGATCTCAACTAGTTGATGAATATGCCGAAAACATTGATTCAATTTTAGATTTCTAACCATCTTCAATAACATTTTATGAAGGCTTGAAGCACCTAGAATATACACTGATTAAAGGGGAGGAGATAGAATGAACCCAACTATTGTAGATGAACTCATAAAGAAGCTTTCCTTACTCGATTCAAACAAGGAATATGTTGAATTAGCAGTTGATTTAAACGATATTTACGAAAGTAGTAATAAACTTGATCAATTGATTGCAGACACTCTTAGTTCTTCACTAGACCAAGAGAAGCTAATAAATCAATTAATTGAAATAGAGGTCGAGCTTGATCATATTAATTGGCATTATAAAAGCTTGAAAAAGGAATTAAAACAATTACTCAACACGTAAAGCGAAAGAAGGTACAGATTTTGAAAAAAGGTGCTATAAAATTCTTGTTATATTTTCTAGTCTTTTTTGGAGGTAATTTAATTATTAATATATTATTTAAATCTCAGGCTGATTTCCTAACGGCATTCTCTACTGCTTTTGGGGTCGCATTTGGCATAGCTGCTATCGAGATTTATACAAGAAGAAAATCCAAGGCCGTGTAATATAATAGCCTTGGGTTTTCATTTCCGATAACTATTTTTACGTTAAATATGAGGTGTAATCATGCAATATTTATTGTAGGAGCGTAGAGCTGATAGTGAAGCGCTAAGGTGAGTCTAAAAATAGCTAAGAATAAAGGAGATACTTTATGTCTGAGTATAAAGTTAAATTAAAGAAAACTTGGGAAGATGAAACCCTACTTGAATTAAATATGATTGTCACTTCTCCCCATTGCAAAGCAAATATTTATTTTCACACCACTATTGAAGATCTTAAACAGTTGAAAGATAATCTAATCTTATTTTCAAACTTAAAACGAAAAGAATATCAATGGATTCAAGGGGAAGATAAGGAAAGTGCTGCTCACTATGTACAAGTTAGATTCTTTCATTTTAACAATCAAGGGCATATCGGAGTCGAGTTTGTACTTGATAATAAGCTAGATATTCCAGATAGAACACGCGTGAATTTTTATCTTGTTACTGAATTAAACCAAGTTGATGATTTTATATATAAACTAGAAGGATTAATTAAGGGGATTACAGATAGTCTAGAAAGTATATCAGAAGCAAGAGTATGAAGCTTCTGAACATTAAATTAAAGAAGGTGAAGTTTTGAAAAAAGAATTTTATCAGGGAGATAGTTTTTGGAGCGACGATAGCAAATATAAGCGTATAGATTATCCGATAAATGATGAAATCATAAAGCAAGCTGAAGTTATTTTAGGTGTTAAGCTACCTAGTTCATTATTGGATTTACTGAAAATAAGAAATGGTGGGGGATTAAACTACCGATACTTTATGTTACCTGATGGCGATACAGAAAGTATTCGTTATGGAGGAAGAGCAAACATTGATTCAATTGACCCTATACATTTTGAAAATGATGATATAAGTATCTTATCTTCCAAAGAACTATTAAAAGAAGTCAAACTCACAGGTGAATTTGTGGTTTTGTGGACGGATTTTCACTATTGGGTCTTGTTGGATTATCGTAATAGATCACAAGATCCTACTGTTATATATATCGCAGAAAACTTCTCAGCTTCAACAAACGATACTACAGAATGGGAGTATATCAAAATAGCAGATACTTTCGATGATTTTCTAAAGCAATTATTTCGTGTACCCGCCCTAGATCCAAAACAATTAAAAAGTAGTTATAGCCGCAAAGAATGATTAAGCTAAACAAGCTTTTTAGAAACTACATTTTTTACTATAATCCTATTTTCATTGGTTAAATATATATTGTTTAACCTTTACAGTATATAATGTGGTATATCATTTACTTTTAATGTAATTCATGGAGGGAATTTTGTATAAATTAAAGTGCATTCCATTTTTTGTGTTTATTATTTTGTTCCTGCAAGGCTGCGAAGACTCATTAAATAAAAAAAGTAGTCGTGAACAAGAAGAAACTACCTTAATAGAAGATATAGAGAAAGAGGAAGAGGCCATGACAACCGTCTATGATAAAGCTAAATGGCATTATGAAGGAGATTTCCCGAGTAACTTGAGTGAAAAGCAGGCATTCGTTCATACTGGAATGTATCTCGGTTGGATTATTGAAGAAAACTTATATAGCAAAGAATTTGAAGAAGAGGCTGCGCAAGAAATTATAGAGTTTAAACAAAAGAACATGACCGGAACTGAAATATATATGGAATGGGATGGCGTCTTTGCCAGCGATATGCTGAATGCGGAAGGAAAGGCCTTTACAACAGATTACTTTGATTTCGATAAAGGTACTTATTTAGATGATTATGAAGCTATATTTCCTCATATAAAATCCCTTTATGAGGTAGAAGATACGTGGAATAATTATGAGGCTATTAATACAAAGATTAATGAGCGTTTTGATACTTGGAAGCATACAAAGGAAGAAAATAAAGGTGATAAGTTATTTACGGTTGATTCATATATTGGTTCATTAAAGAAAACACTTGAACAAAATGAAGATAAGTTAATTAACAATATCGAAAAAGTACATACTTTTCATTATTATAAGGACATTGACTTACTGAACTTTGAAATCTTCATTCAGCCATTTGATTTGTCTATTAGGATGTTTTCTATGGACAATGAAGCGAATGAAGTTTTCTATGAAGGAAACAATCGTGCCATTTTTTCAGGTAGTTATGAGCTACTTGAAGAGTTTGAATACTATGAGCTAGCCGACGAGCATTCAGATGAGTTTTGGGATTTTTATGAACAAAATGAAGAAGAAATATCTGCTGCTGAGAAAGAATTGATTTCAAAATGGTTTATCACTTGTTGGAATAAAGCTGGCGATAATGGAATAAATCTGCCTGTTTATCTAGATTTTCATGATGATATAGAATCTTTTGATTTAAAGAAGAACGAATGGATTGATAGTGAAGACAAATGGTCTGACGAAAATAGCAACTAAATTCATTGTACACGTAAAAAGAAGCCAAACAATCGTAGTGGCTTCTTTTTAATATCAATACTCACATTCTAAAAAACAAAAAATTATATGTTCGCAAAAGTATACCTTTACGGACTTTTATTTTAGATAAGGAATCTATCATTTTCATCGTTCGTTTAAGTTTGAAAATAAATTACGAACGTATGCTAAAATACACATACTTTTACGAACGTTTTGGCGAAGGAAGAGAAAAACAAAATGAGTATAAAAATAGAAAATTTGGAGACATACGTGTGAGCAGTCGAGATTATAATGAAGGTCGTAAGCTTCATCAATGTAGTAAGTTGGCATTTCTCCTCGCGATATTTTTATCGATAAACAAAGGGGGATTATAAGCCGTACTGGCAATGAAAAAAGCGAATGTAAAAAAGATAAGATTTATAAGTTAGTTAAATTAAATGAAAGTACTTTGAATATAAAGGTTTTTTACTGTGTTAATAACAACACATACAGGCCTATTTTAAATTAATTTTATTTATTAGTCACAAATAGGTTGTAACAAAGTCTATATATTTTTTAAATAATTGATATACAATTATCTATGAAGAGGTGAATAATTCATGTCAAAAAATGATAAAAATCCTACAGCAGGGATTGGAGATCCCTATTGGTATGAATGGACAATTGGCCAGGATTATGTAGTTAGTATGCTTAATCCAGATAACCATATAGAATCAGTAACCTTACAAGCCACACAGGCTCAGGGATTAGACGATGTAGTAGTCACATACACCAATGGAAATGCTGAATATATTCAAGTTAAACATACTCGTAAAGAGGATACCCTCACTTTTGGGAATATTTTATCCCTTTTACCAAGTATGTCAAAAGCTTGGGCAAATCAAAAAAGTAAATGGAATAAATGTACACCTATACTTTTATCGAATCGAAAGATTGGTACTACATCTACAACGATAAATATTAAGAAAGATAAGTCAGATAATCTGAAAAATGAATCATATGAAAGACCTGCCCTTAACGAATTTCTAAAACATTTTCAGATTGAAGTTGAAGGTGCTAAGAAACTTAGTGATATTAAAATGCCAAAGGACTGGGGGTGTGCATGGAAGGAATGGTGTAAAGGCCTCGAAGTATTATCAAATGACCGAGAAAAATTAGAATTTCTTAAACTTCTAACAATTAAGGGAAATCATCCAGGTTTAAAAGAACTTACAACTCAAGTTACTAAAAAAATTGCTGCAACATTTGGTGTCTCAACAGAAAAAGCAACCAGCTTATTTAGTCAACTGGACCACGCTTTAAGAGAATGGGGAACAACAAATCGCGGTAAAAAGGAATTGATAAATCGTGAGGATGTATATGAAGTATTAAGTATGTCTTCCAAAAACTTAATTGGAGAGCATATGCTTAGACCGCCTGAGCCGTTTTTTTTAAGTCGCAAACTACTCCTTGAGGATCTATCTACTGATTTAAGGACAGGAACTAACCCAGTTATATTCCTCTCTGGGTTACCGGGACAAGGAAAAACAAGTGTCGTTAGCTCATTAGCAAATCAACGTGATCCAGTTATAGATTTACGTTATCATGCTTTTAAACCCATAACCCCTCAAACAGAAAGGTTTTCTTCCGATGCTGGTATTACAACTAAGGCAGAGGTACTATGGGGTGATTTATTAACAGAGATTCGTAGTTTCTTCTTCAAAGGACGTCTCGCTAAGTTTAATATTCCAGTTAGAAATGATTTTTTAACCCTTGAGGAACTTATCTCTCAGGTATTAAGATTAGCAAATGTTTTAGGAGAAGAACGTGGACGTCCCACTGTGATTGCAATAGATGGAATTGACCATGCAGCACGTGCTGGTGTTGATCAGTACTCATTCCTTGATACACTGATTCCCCCTGATGAAGTTCCAGAGCATGTAAAATTTTTAATTGTAGGTCAACCCGCCGAATCTTATGAAAAGTATCCATCATGGTTAAAAGAACAACGTGCCCCTGGCGTTTCTCACTGGAAGGTGGAAGGAATTCAACAAGAAGACATTGCTCAACTTGTCGCTACTGAAATTTCACCAATGCATGTTGATGATTTTGAAGCAACTGTCCGTCTAATTAGTGATGTTTCTCAAGGTAATACATTAGCAACTATCTTTGCCATAGAGGAAGCAAAGGGAGTTACTAGTATAGAAGAACTTCAAGAAATTCTAGAAAAACGAAGATTAACAGATGGCGTATCTATTTACTACAATAAAATTTGGTCAGCAGCTGTTGCGAAACTTGAAGAAAAATATCCATTTATAGGGCAAAGATTAGCTTGTATATTTTCTCTAACTAAAGAACGCATTAAAGGTGAGGATCTATCTAAGATATTTACTGAAGTACTAGGTGTTTCTTCTTCAGACTGGACCGAGTCACTTCGTTCACTTCGACCCCTAGTGGTAGAAGAAACTAATGGATTTCGCTTAACTTATAATGATATTAGAGTTCATCTCACTAAGCAAGTACATGGTCAACCAGAAAGACTTCGTGAAGTAGCTAGCCTTATGGCGGATTTTTACTGGAAAGATTTTTCTAAGGCAGAAGCAAGACATGCTAGCCTTTTTGAATTATTAAGAAAGAGCAATCGTCATACAGATCAAGCAAGAGCTTTTACTCCTGAATATGTAATGGAAGGGTATGCGTTAGGAAGACCAATTTATGAGTTACAAGAACAATGTAAACATGCCTTAATAAACGTAGCAGATACAAAAGAATGGGATTGTGTGCATATTGTTTCCTGCGCTACTACGACTCTTGTTCAGTTGTATAAATCAGTTGATTGGATGGGGAATAGATTAGAATATATTCCCGATGTTCCACCCCTTCTATTTTCTGAGGGAAGGGTACCTATCAAAGAATCGTGGACGTTAGATATAATATATGACACACTCAACGATGCTTATCGTCTTATAGAGTCGCAAGAAAAAAAACGTGCTCATGGATTAATGATGCGATGGTTTTATGGTATAACACCAACTAATCTTGCTATTATTCTTGGGAATGTTATTTTCGATGAAATCGATAATGAACGAGGTTTAAATGAAAAATTTAAAAGAACTGTAACCAAATGGGGGAAGATAAGTCAACATATTGGTTTGTTTTGGCCTAACGAAGAAAAACATTATCAATCCAAGGATAAAATAGAGCAAGAAATATGGTCTCTTTTCTCTAATGGAATGATGGAGGAGGCCATAAAAATAGGTGGAGCTAAACAATGGATTTACTCTAGACAATCATCAGTTTTCTCCTCTATTAGCAAATTAGAAGAGAATTTAATGAGTTTAGCCTATGAAAAGAAATGGATTGAAGTTACCTATACTTTAAAGGAATGGGGGACTTATCGTGATCGGCTTCCTACTACATTTCAAATTAAGGCTGCCAGCCTTAGCCTTCTTACTGGGCGGAAAGATTTGTTTAATATATGGGTTCAACCAATAGTAGAAGAAGGATTCCAATGTCTCAATAACATTGACACAATTAGTAATTCAGAAGAGGATGCTCTGCTTTATTGTATGATCAGTTTTGTTTTAGGGTGGACGAAACCTTTCCTTGATAATAGTAATATTGGAGCGCAGGGGACTGAAGTTTATTTTAAACAAAGGAAAGATGAGCGTAAGAGGGGTCACTTATCAGCAATGCTTCGAGGAAGTGCTCTTGCAGGGAAATGGTTAGGTACCTATTTGAGAAGGGGAACAAAGTCGGCTGAGCAAATTGTAACTATAAGTGAGATTAAACAAACTCTTGCAGTATTATTGCAAAAAAGACGTAGTTATAATGAGTCCGTATATTATCATGATCTACCAACAAAATTAATTATAGAGATTTTGATTGAATGTTCAACTCTTATTGGTGGAAAAGCTGATTATACAATTTATGATTTTATAAACAATTACTGTATATCGTACCCTGTGAACTATATGATGGAAATTGGATGGAGATATCTTTGGAACCGTGGAGATGAGGAGTTATTAGAAAACTGGTTTCTTCATTGGTGTGGACCAAAAGGAAGAGTTTGGCACGAAGAGATAGCATTTCGCTCTGAAATCGTAAATAGGCTCTCCACTCTTGCAGATGAAATTGGATTCTATGAAGAGGCGACAGAAGCCCGTCATCTTCTAAAATGGGGAATGATTGGCTATACAGGTCACAAAGAATATGTTCTAGAAAATACAAAAGAATGGTATAAAGAGCTTTCCAAAATTAATCCAGGAATCTGGAGAGAAGAAGGGAAGTTATTGCTTGAAATTTGCCAGGAGGCTACAAGATTAGGTGATAATAGATCCAATATTTTTGTAGAGTCTATCATAGCAAGTTCAATAGCACGTGAAGGGCCGCAAGCCATGTGGAGCCTATTAAACGCGCAAAAAGTAAGAGATCCACTGATAGATAATGTTAAGATGATTTTTAATGGTTTAATAGCTGCACTTGAATCTATGGATGCCTCCAAGCAGGATCTTTTATCAATATGGGCTTTTGGTATTGGAGCTTTAAATTGGCAGGATGGTAGCGAACGTTGCTACTTGCAAGATTTAAAAAATGCAATTTTATATGCTGCTAAGATCAATGGTATTAAGTCAATAGAAGAGGATATGGAAAACTTAGGACCTGCAGAATATAATGCCCAAGGGGATAGGAGCCGTTATCGAATACCCGAAAGATGGTATGAAGAAGCAGAGGGAGGTGTATTGGACAGTAATCAGGGCACAGAAGAGTTCTACCACTTAATAAAGGATCTATCTATTGAAGAAGCAATTAACACATTGGTTGAGCCGGATAATTCAAAATTCATATGGAAAGGAGTATATGTTATTGCCAATAGATTGAAGGAAGAAAAACCCGTTGGTTATCCAAAGTACCTTCAAAAATTAGTACACATATTAATAACCTATAATCATACTCCATATAGTTGGAACGGATCGGGCGATTTATATTTAGCATACCAGTCCCTTCTACCACTTTTACGTGATAACGTAAGATTTAAACTACTAAAAGGAGTAATTGCTAACTTAGATTTTGAGGGTAATAAGCGAATTTGGCTTGATAGTGCTGCGGAGAATTTAGATGATTTTTGTAGGTTTCGAGCAACCTCTGTTGGGGTTAAAGATTTAACTGATGGCTTACATCGTCATCTTTCCCTTCATGAAATGTGGATTAGAGGTAACGGTTTTCTGCCAGATATGACACGTATTCAACTTCCTACAATACAACCAGATGATATTGTTCCTGAGACATGGTCTGAATATGCGGTTCAATATTTTTTTAGAGTTTTAAATTCAGATAATCTTACGAGAATCCAAGTGGCAATACGTGGAATCTGGAGTATTGCACAAGTATCACCAATGGATTTAGAATACATTTCCAAGCGTTGGGACTACCTATCCCATAGCGTTAAAGAGAGAATTTTATTAATTGTGGAGAGAATGGCATCCAGTCTTCCTTCTGTATATGAACTATTCTCGGAGATTGTACAGAAGTGCTATAAAGGGGTTGACCTGTCTTTAAAATTACAGGCTTTGATGATTTTGAGAGGATTAGAGCGTAGAACAGGAGAAAATTATCCTAGATGGGAACTGCCTATACATCCTGAACATGAATCATTTATGGCGTTATCACCAGGAGATAAAGGAGTCTTAGATATTCCTAATATAAAGCGTGGTTTATCCTATGAATTACATGGAATTGGTATGGTACACAGTCTTCTTGGGAAAATTGATATAGTTGTAGACGATTATATAGAGGATATCGAGCGTAAATTTGCATCATACTCCAATACTTCTAAGCCTGATATTATTGACCCTGAACCAATTCCTATACATTCAGGTCAAATAAAAGTAAATATTCTTCCGCAAAAAGAAAATTTACTGAAGATAATTTATCACGAGCTGTACCAGGGTAGATGGAATAATGTCCCTATAATAAAACTTGCTCAAGTTCTTTTAAAATCAGATGAACCATTTATACTTACTAAAAGTCCATACCCAGCGGTAGATGTCAATGAGTGGCCAGTTGATTACGAGTTAGATTCTATACCAAAAGAAAAGGACAAGATTTTAAAACGTATTAGTCCACATCTATACGCTGGACTTTCCGAAGATGAAGTGTTAATTGGAGCAGTTCTTCATACGTACTCCCATTCAACAGATGTTGAGGTAGTATTTAATACGATTGTACACGATAAAGAATCTAACTTAGGATTGATTCATGAAAAAGGCACCATGAATGGCCGTATATTTGCACTTTACGATGAAGAGCGCTTTGATCCACAATCCATCGGTACTCAATCTCTAGGAATGACATATAAAGCTGGTGGAATAGGAGAATTTAATAATCAAAGTATGGTTTGCTATCCAGCCTTATTATGGCAAGAGATGTTCGAATGGTATCCATCTAAAAACAATCCATTCATCTGGTGTAAAGATAATAATCCTGTCCTTAAATTCGAATATTTTCATGGTCAAATGAGAGACATTGCTCAGGATTATCTATATAGACAACCATTTTTGCAAAGGTGGGTTTGTTCGAAAAAAGCACTTAAAGAATTAGAGAACAGTTTAGATATCAAGATATCTCCCGTAACATATGTTAACATTAATTCTATACCGAGATAAGTATTAGGTACCTACTTAGTGTAAGATAATGATATTGAATTTATTTTATGGAGTTGTCCAAGCTTTTAATTAATTGGATTTATAAGAACAAATGTGAATATTGGAAGGGTTCAAAATAAGCAGTGAACATATTCCACTGCTTATTTTACCTTTTTATAAATTTCTTAATTTCTTCAATTGCTAATCCCAAATCACCTTACGCTGTAATTCCTGCCTTTTTCAACTCATCTTGAAGGGTCATTCCCCCTTCAATTTTTATTTTCCTTTTTGTACCGTCCCTTATTGTAAAAATCCTCATTTGATACATTTTGTAACTTCTCCATAAATTACTGAAAAACATGTATTTATATATATAAGTATTAATTTCCTAAATAACCAAGAATGTTGCCTATAAATTCAAAGTAAATCGAAATTAGAATAGTCTTATTCAACTAATATTAAAGCTTTTATTTTTTCGTATTCTCTCTTCTAATAAATCATCTACTTGCTTTAACCCTTTTTCACATTTCCTCATCATTAGGTCAAAATAATCTGATATAGATTCTACACTTTGAGAACATAATATCCTCTTATTTATGCCATTAATAGTGCGTATTACTTCTTCATAATTATAATCCCCTGTTAGAGTATTATAGTAAACTTGTCTTAATGAAATAGTAGCATAAGAATGATATTCTTTTATTATATTCTCAAATTCTTTTTGAGCATTTGATGATAATTTTCTAAGATTGTCTAGAAAGAAAGTAGATGTAGGGTTACAAAAATCATACAATGGTTTTGCGATGTTGTGTAATGTATCAATTCTTTTTTTTAGCCATCTTTCTTTAAATGTTTCAATAAATTCATCCCAGGTCAGAAGGTATACATTTGTGTTCTTCACTGCTTCAAAGGATCCAGATTGAAATCCTTTTTTTGCAATAATAAAGCCACAATGAGCCCCTGAATCTGCAACAACAGTTCTAAAAGCATGTATTATATTTTGAGGGATAGCAGATTCCCAATATTTACATTCACAAAAGTAAACTAAATGAGGGTGCTGTGTTGTATCTTTTGCTACAACATCGATGTTTACTCTCCCTCTTACAGTTTCCATGTCTACTTGATTAGATGAATTACAACCTATTTCTGAAAAAATTTTAGTTGTTTTAATCTCTAAATCTCTCCAGTCTTTTGGTGCATCTTTGAATATTTTCATATATCCCCCTTAAGAATTAACTCCTTTATAATATGTCTGTTTTTATTATTTAATTTTATACACCTACAATAATCAGGACTGAACTTTTCTTATAATGTACACAAGAATATCTATAATTTCTTTGAATTTGGATTCCTTTAAACACTCTAATGAATTAGATTTTATTAAACTTTTTATAGATGTTTCATTATCGAAGGTAGTCCAATGTTTTACAAGTTTATTTCTACTCTCTTTAAACTTTTCTTCATCTTTGTATTCAAATAATGTTAATGCGTTCTGAATTGTTATATCATTTTGATCGTTATAAAACATTAATTTAGGTTTAAAGTATTGCTTAAATTTACTTTTATTTACTCTTGGTCTATTTTCTTTTATAAGTGTTAATTCTTTTTTCATAACTACATCATGATATTTTTCATATGTCTGAAAATAAATATCTGTCAACTCTTCTATTTCTTTTATTTCTAAGTCAGGAAATGCATTAGCTAATAGTATAGGGTTGAGAAAATAAGATTCAATAGCATATTCATTTAAAACAAATACAGAATCTTCACAAAGTCCCACACCATTACTTATACACCTCTCTAAGATTTTTCTTTTTCTTACTTTCACTTCTTCACCATCCGAGTCTACAATAATTGAATAGGAAGATTTAACATTATCCTTAACTAAAACATTGGCACTTGCATAAAATTCCATTTTATCAAAACCACCGACATTAAAAATGCCGATTTGTCTTTCTAAAATTTCAGGATTATTCGTTATTTTAATAATTAATTCTTTAATAAGAGTTTCATCATCCTTGCCTTCTACGAAAATAATGTGGTTCTTATTAAGTATGTCAGAAGGTTTAATGCCTAAATCATTTATTATTTCCGTAGCATAAGAGTTTGAAATATTTGTTTGTAAAGAAACCTTATCTTTTGTAATATGTAATATATTTCGCTGGTTTACTTCACTTACTATAACAGGAGAGTGAGTAGTAAAGAAAACTTGATTATTAAGACTCAGATCTTTAAGAGCGTTTATCATTTTTCTTTGCAACGATGGATGTAGATATACTTCTGGTTCCTCAAATAATAAAATTGATTGGTTGATGTTAGATTGAAATGTTAATAATGTTTGTAAAAGAGAAAGGATCATAATATTTTGTAATCCTGTTCCACACGAAAGTATATCAATTTCTTTGTTCGGAAAATTTTTATCAATTAAAAATGTTCTAATTTTGTATTCAGTAGTTGTTTCAGAAGTAAAATTAACTTGTACATTAAGAGAAAGTGAATCGGTTCTCAAATTTGATTGGAAATAAGTATTTATTTTATTAATAATGGGATTTAACATTAATTTTAAATTATCTAGCATTAACCTTTTAAGTTCCTTATAACTAAATTTTCTTTGATCAGTTGGGATACTTATTTGATGAGAATCCTCCCATCCCGAGAGAATCCTTTCTAATAATTGCTGAAACATTGAGTTTTTTAACGCTTTTGCTTCGGTTTCTGGGTTTCTTATAGCAGATATTACGAAAAGAGGTGGGATATATAACTTCAACTTTTCAAAATTAATTTTTTCTCCATAAAAGGTAATATGAAGTTTGGAATTTCTATGACCATATTTTCTAATTAATATAAATTTTAAATATCCTTTTTCTACAGCTAATTCAGCTGTTTCTGCTCTTCTTACAAGTATTGATTGTTCCTCAATAACAGAATCTGGCCTATAGGATTCCAAATCATAAAAAAAATCAGAAACTTCTTCTTTGTTAAAGGAATGTGAAAAACAAAGTTCTATTTCTATTTGATCTTTAGTACCCATATAATGGTCTTCATCACTCAAATCTTTTTCTCCATAAAAACTTTGGATAGCATCCAAGATAGTGGATTTCCCAGAATTGTTCTGTCCTACTAAACAATTCAATTCAGAAACATCAACTTCTTGGTATTTAATCGATTTATAATTTAATATATTTACTTTTACTAATCTCATCTTAAGACCACCTTTAATATGCATGAGGAGTAGATATTATATATTTTTCTTTTTTAGTCAATTCTCTTTTTTAAAGTAGATCTAAATTTTTTCTCTCTTTTAAATATAAGATAAATCACCTGAAAAGTAACTCATATAGTAGTCTCTTTATGAAATAAGTTTTATCATTTTCAAAAAACAAACAGCAACCAACATTAAATAATGTTGGTTGCTGTTTAGCAAAATTGAACAACTAGAATTATATTTTACCCTCTTGTACGACTAATTGCATTTGAAATATATCTGATTCTGTAATTCCTGCCTTTTTTAACTCATCTTGAAGGGTCATTCCCTCTTCGATCTTTATTTTCCTTTTAGTACCGTCTCTTAATGTAAAGATCCTCATTTGATACAT
>NZ_JBSJYE010000001.1:0-5069 GCF_053667915.1 Priestia sp. JNUCC 25 | reverse complement strand
TGAAATCTAATCCCCCTTTATGTTCATATAAAGTGAACATATATGTTCACATCTAGTGAACGTTATGTTCAGTTATAAAGAACTTGATGTTTAAATTATAAAATAAAACTTTTACAAAAACAACCATTTTGTGAACATGATGTTCAAAAAATACATTTATATGTTCACTCTAGGGTGAACATATATGTTCACTCTGACTGAACATAAGAAACTCTAAAACCCTTACATATCAACGTTTGTACAAACTCCCCTTCTATATCTATATAAGGGCTATTTTTTAAACAAGGGTCGGGTAGTATTTTTTGAAACAAACATTCAAAAAATCTCCACCCTTTTGCCCTTGTTTAAAAAATTTCGGCAGGTAAGGATATGTCGCCAAGCCGAAACATACCCAAAACGAAGTTAATGATGATCGACTTGGTTTGCAAAGTATACCTGCCGAACCGCCAGAGCAACTGTCCTAAGTTTTATTTCTTTCTCAAAATGTAGCTACACAATTTAAAAAGCCAGCCTCACACCCCAAAACGAAGGGGGAGAAGGTGTTTTCCATAGTTGCATAGAAATGCTATAACGAGGTGGTTAACGTGACGGAAAACGGAAAAAATGAGGAAACGTTAAAGTCCTATTGGGCAAAAGATATTGCTGAACTCCTTGATATATCAACATCGAACTTAAGAAGATGGTCAATTGATTTAGAAAATGAGGGATACTCCTTTTATCGGGATGAACATCACCGTCGTGCTTACCTCGAAAAAGATATCATGCCGTTAAAGAAATTGAAGGAATTCTTAGCAAATAATATGAGTAAAAATGACGCTATAAAAGCTGTTGTATCAATGTTTCCAAGTGATAATAACGGCGTGATTACGATACCCGTTAACGATGATGAAGTGCGTTTATCAAAGCTTGAATTACAGGAAATTGTGCAAGAGGCTGTAAGGGAAGCAATTGAAGAAGAACGAGAAGCGATGTTTAAAGCTTTTGAACATAAAATCAACGATAATTTAGAAAAAAGAGACCGTTTGTTAACCCAACACTTGCAGGCCACCTTAGAAGAAAGACGTTTAGAAATTGCTGCTGCTCAAGAAAAAAAGAAATGGTGGGAGTTTTGGAAATAACTAAAGGCCCTCAAATATTTTGAGGACCTTTAGTTATTTTTATTTAATGATTAGAACTTCTTCTACCTTGAAAAGGAGAAGGGCGCTTTTTTCGTTTCCTATTATTTATTCCAGTAGCCACAAATGGATCATGTCCGTACTTTACACGATTGGTAGAAGGCTTTACTACTGTCGCTCCTGTATTTTTGCTCACCATTGTCGAAGCATGTTTAGATTCTACAGATGGTCTCTTATCCAACATTCCTGTTTCTTTGATGTCATGTAACAATTGGTCTCTAGTTACATTATCAAAGTAATCATTCATTATTTGATTTCTATCTTTCATCTTTAACACCACCTTATTAAAGGTCTATGATTCCAATATTTTTAATCAATGCATGATCTTTTATACAGTATTGCTTTTCAGTTCTATAATGTCTGGTTATATTCCTGTCGGTTTTCTTTTGATTAGTGTAACGAACAGGTATCACTTTATTTTCGTGAGGAAGTGCATATACAAAAGTCTTTGCCACTATTGTATCATTTGTTCTTCTAACAAGGAAATCGCAGAAGTGACTGTCTGTATAGTGACTCTCAACATGTGTTAGACTCTTGTCTTTTATTTTTGAAAGGAATTCTTGTCTCTGTTTAAAGAAGAAGTTTTGATTTGATCGTGTATCTAAATCTAAATAATCGTCTTTATTTACATCTACATCTACTTCAACTTCGAGAACTAAAGGTTTACTATTTTCATAGTCTGCTTTCATACGAGCCCATACTTTAGCTTGTATAGGGTCCTTAATATAAATATATACCTCGCCCTAATAAATGTTTCTCTCCATTTGAAAATAAAAAATTTTGGGTTTCAAATATTTTAGCTCCATATGGTTCAGTTGTTCCATGATAAAATGTTGTGCTCATTTGTTTAATCCCCTCGTATTTAATTATTTATAATATACAGAAAAAATGTATGCTCGTACATATATTTACATTTGAATATATATTGGTGAAGAGAAGAGATATATCTCGTCTGTCAACGGTAAATCGCAAGACCGTCAGGTCGAGAATTTAAGGAGTTGACAGATTCACTACACCCAAACCCTATTGGCATTCAAACAACCCCGTTTGTTTGACGCCAACCGGCGAGGGAGCCCCCTCAAAAAGTGAGGGGGTTGGGGGTGTTTTTAGGATAGATTCCAAAGGGAGATTCCCTTTGGTAGGTGTGGACAACGTCCGCGGTTTTTAAAGGAATAGCGAAGCTGTTCCTCCCCCGAAGGGCACACCATATTGATACGTTAGTGTCAATATTAGAGTGTGTTCTAACATTGACATGTTCCTTCGCCTCCCCCTATGATTAGGGGGAGGCTTAAATGAGGAGGGAACCATGATTGAGTTATTCCATTTTTAGAGTTCAGGGCATTAAAACATTGAGTGATTTGAGGGGCATTGGAAAACATAATGCGGACCGAGTATCTGATACAAATTTAGATATTGATAGGGAGAAATCAAGCGAGAATATCGAGCTTGTAAAATGCGATTCTTATTTGAAGCGTTTTTCCGAAATCACGCTAGACATGAGGCGTGAACATGAGGAACGAATGAAGACGACACGTAGTGATCGTCGTAAGTCATTTGAGCAGGCAATTAACGGTGCAAAAAACGATGTAGCATGCGAGTTTTTATTTACGAGCGATGAAGAATTCTTTAAAGGAAAATCAAAGGCCGAGATCCAATCCTGGGCGCAAGACTCTTTGGAATTTGTAACGGATGAGATAGGCTTATCACATGATAGAATCATTCATGCTTCTGTACATATGGATGAGAAAACGCCTCATCTTCATATCGTGGCTGTCCCTCTGACGGAGATATATGACGGTAGACGTAAGGAGGATGTCTTAACGATTAGTAGACATCAATTTATTAAAACAAAAGATGATTTATCATCGCTACAGGATAAATATAATGAGCGCATGAATGAACGGGGCTATGTACTAGAACGAGGTACACGAAAAGAAGTCCGTCATCAAAAAGTGCAGGCTTTTAAGGAACAGACTCATTATCATGAACAAGCAGCTGTGCAAGCAAAGCAATCTGTAAAAGAATTAGAAGGCAAAAAGACAAATTTGGAGTTATCTATTTCAAATCGTAAATCGGAAATTGACGATTTAAAAAAAGAAATTACTCATGTAAAAAAAATAGAGGATATGGATTTTAAAGAGAAAGGAACACTGTTCAATTTAAAACAGCCTAAAAGTGTTGAATTAAGCTTTGAAGACTTTGAGAATCTTAAGACATTAGCAAAGTCTTCTGAAACGCTTAGAAGGGAAAATGAGGGCTATAGAGAGGAATATGAAAAAGAACGTAGTCGCAATACTAGTTTGAGAAAAGAAAATGAAACGTTAAAACAAGAATTGGAACAATCGAAAAAAGAAACAAAGCAATATAAAGAGAAGTTCGAACTTACATGGGACTTATTTAAAAAAGTGAAAGAGCGTTATGAAGAGCGATCACCTCAGCTCTTTGAGGATTTTCAAAAGGTTGTAGGCTATGCAAAATTTCACGTTAATAAAGCAATTAATAGATTTAGTGGAAAACCTACTTTTAATGAAAATAATCTAACTCCTTTAGAAAAACAAGGATACGAGCAAGCTACAGAGGCATTTAGAAGCCAAAAACGAACTAAACAAAAGGAAAACGGTTATGAAATGGAAAGATAATAAACGAAATAGGTTATAATTGGAAAAAAAGGAGCGTGGTGTAGTGAAAATAATTGCCTCTGTCCTCATGTCACTAGTAGTAATAGGAATGACTCTCCAAAGAGAACTGGATAATAGAAAATTAGAAAAGAGAGTTAGAGAACTTGAAAAAAAGCAGGCTTAAGCCTGCTTTTTTAGCCTTAAAGGCTATTTTATATATTAAGAGATGCGTATAAGTTTTTGTGGTGATTCATCATGGATGTTTTTAAATTGTTGAACAGCTTCTTTCATAGAGGAAACGTTCAATTTTTGGATAATATTTTTTCTGTGAGTTCGGACGGTGCTTTCTTCTCTAACTAGCATCTTTTGCATTTCTGCGGTGCTATGACCGTCTATAGCTAGGGCGAAAATCTCTTGTTCTGCTTCTGTGAACTGTTTAAGAAATAGCTTTTCCTTAAGGATTTTACATTCCTCTTCTACACGTTTTAGACGACCAACTTCATCAACTAAATCAGATGCTACACTTAGAATATTTTCAATACCCATTAATAGTTTTTCGGTTTGATCCATGATAAGACCCTCCTATTTTTTGAGGGCAACCCATGCTATAATAAGGTTGGAATGATTTATCGTAGCACTGGGGTGCTTCCTTTGCAGAGGAAGTGCCCTTTTATTTTATTGGATTTAGTTTTAGTAATCAGTATTTTTAGTGCTCCTTTGTGTTTTTCTTTTCCTTTAAGACTTTAATACTTTCATAATCATACTTCTCAAAAAGAGCTTTATTTTCTTCTTTACTTAGCAATACAGTGCCTTCGAAGCTAACGTATTTCTTTTTATCATTGCCTGATTGGAATGTAATTTCAGGATTTAAAATATAAGTATTTGCTGTACCAATTTTAGCTATGTTAATGAAATTATGATCATCTAGAAGTTTTATAGCTTTATAAATAGATGTTCTTCCTTTTCCAAACTCTTCTGCAAGTACTTGTTGTGAACATACGACCATGTTTTTATTGTTCATGTTTTCTAAAAAGAACATGAATATAGAACCTGCTAATTGACTCTCATTAATCAACCACTTTAAAGCATTTATGCCTTTGCCTTTATAAAGTTGGACAAATGGTGGATTTTCTTTTTCTTTTTTCTTTTGTTCTTCTTCTTGCTTTTTGCTTTTTTCTATATCTATCATTCTTTCTACTGCTGATAGAGGTACTCCGGATATTTCCAAAATCTTCATAAAATCGTCTCGTTTAATATTAATTTCATCGTTTGTCAC
>NZ_CM132211.1:590000-5066099 GCF_053667915.1 Priestia sp. JNUCC 25 | reverse complement strand
CGAGCAATCCCTCCTTTTTCTAGCTTTTATGCGCTTTGTACAACCCTTGTACAACCTGTACAAAACCTTATGCATAAAAAATTTATATTTATACAATTGCTATTATGTGGGTAAATATATATTATAGAAGAAAGCCGACTATTCGACAGATTCCACATGGTGTGGATAACTTTATACAGTGATAGTGGAAATGATGTCCACAAGTTGTCCACAGTTTGTGGATAAAAACCAACTGTGGAAAAGTAATTAAGAGTGAAAACAAAAATATAATATCAAAGAATTCGGCATGATGCAATGAATTTTCGAAACTTATCCACAATCACTACACCTTGTGGAGAAAAGTTTTCCACAACACAAGATAGTGTGCATGAGTTGTCGATAAGAAATGGAAAAGCAGAAAAATGTCGAAAAAACTTATCCACAATGGTTTAAGAGAAGAATTTGAATAAAAAAGAGGCTTTTTATAACCTGTATTGTTGTAGTTTTGTTCAGTAAGGATGCGATCGCAGCTGGTAGAGAAAGAAAAAGAGATGAAAAGGAAAAAATTTTTCTTTAATAAATCAATGAATTTTATTGATTAGGTATAGACAATTGGGTTATAAAGATATTAGAATGAAGAAGATTGAGTAAAACAGATAATGAAACCAAGAGATTGAAAATTTTATTTTTTAAATAACATTGACATCTTCTTAGTCTTTTCATTATAATTGCAAGGACTGTCTTTTTCAGTTATTCCTCGAGGAGGTGTTTATAGATGAAAAGAACTTACCAACCAAACAAACGTAAGCACAGTAAAGTACACGGTTTCCGCGCTCGTATGAGCTCAGCGAATGGACGTAAAGTTTTAGCTCGTCGTCGTCGTAAAGGAAGAAAAGTATTATCAGCATAATAGACCACTGACGCCAGTGGTCTTTTTTCGCTTTATAAGGCTAAAATCACCTCTGTTCCTGTAGGGACTACATAAAAGCATGACCTGAAAAAGGGCAGGAGTTGTTAAAAATGAAAAAAAGATATCGTATAAAAAAGAATGATGAATTTCAAACAGTTTTTAAAAAGGGCAAGTCCGTAGCGAATCGCCAATTTGTCTTGTATGTTCTAGACAAACCGGATCAAGAACATTTCCGCGTAGGATTCTCCGTGGGCAAAAAGATTGGAAATGCCGTGACTCGTAATCGAGTTAAGCGCCTTGCTAAACAAATTATGTTTGAATTCACACCGTATTTGAAGCAAGACAAAGATTATATTGTAATTGCAAGGCAGCCTGCTGCAACAATGAGCTATGAAGAAATTAAAAGCAGCTTGCAGCATGTCTTTAAGCGTGGCAAATTACTTACACATAGACAAAACGATTAATAAACAATAGAAGAAAAGCCTTTAATAGCTGTTGTTTTTCTACCGCATCCTTATATAATGGATTTTGACGCACTTTCAGAATTGAAAGGTGAACATGTAGAAGGAGGAAAAACAGGTGAAGAAGAAGTTGTTTTTAGGGATAACGCTTATCTTTCTATTAACTGTTTTAGCGGGTTGTACGGAAATTAACCAACCTATTACAGATGATAGTAAAGGTTTTTGGAATGAGTATGTTGTGTATCCGCTGTCATTAGTCATTACGTATCTGGCGGAGGTATTTAAAAGCTATGGAGTTGCGATCATCGTTGTCACAATCCTGATTCGCTTACTTATTCTACCGCTTATGATTAAACAGATGAGAAACACGAAAGCAATGCAGACGCTTCAGCCCGAAATGCAGAAGTTAAAGGAGAAGTACAGTTCAAAAGATGCCCAGACGCAGCAGCAATTGCAGAAAGAAACGATGGCATTATTCCAAACTTACGGAGTAAATCCTTTAGCTGGGTGCTTCCCAATTCTAATTCAAATGCCCATTCTTATCGGAATTTTCCACGCGATTACACGAACGTCAGAAATCGCAAACAACAGCTTTTTATGGTTTGATTTAGGTGCGCGTGATCCGCTATTTATCTTACCAGTTGTCGCAGGAATCACAACGTTTATTCAGCAAAAGATGATGATGGCCGGAAATGCAAATCAAAATCCTCAAATGGCTATGATGCTTTGGGTTATGCCGATCATGATTGTCGTTTTTGCAATCAATTTTCCAGCCGCTTTATCTCTTTATTGGGTAGTGGGAAATCTATTTATGATTATTCAAACCTACTTCATTAAAGGGCCAGACTTAAAACAAGCGAATATTGAAGGGGTTAAAAAATGAACGAAATCACAATTACGGCCCAGACGATTGAAGCTGCTGTTCAAGAAGCATTAGATGCTTTAGAAGTAGAGCGAAATCAAACAAATGTAGAAATAATTGAACCAGGCAAAAAAGGATTTTTAGGAATCTTTAAGGGAAAACCCGCAGTTGTAAAAGTTACAAAAATAGTTGACCCTGTAGAGGAAGCGGTTCATTTTATTACAAATGTTAGCCGTGAAATGGGAATTTCGATTCATACGAACGTCAAAAAAACCTCGAGAAACTGCATAATTGAGATTAGTAGCGATTCAGCGGGAATGCTGATTGGAAAACATGGACAAACCCTCAATGCGCTCCAGCTTCTCACACAACTGGTAGCTAATCGATACAGTCAGCAATTTTTAAATGTTGTATTAAACCCAGAAGGCTACCGAGAAAAACGAAAAGAAATGGTCGAAAAACTGGCATTAAAAATAGCGAATCAGGCGATTAAAACGAATCGATCTGTTCAACTAGAACCAATGCCTTCGCATGAAAGAAAAATGATTCACCAAGTGTTAGCTAAAAATTCTTTAGTTGAGACACACTCTATCGGAAAAGAACCGAAAAGAAGTATTTTGGTTCAGCCCGTCGGAAAAAAGCACTAGCAAAATGCGCTAGTGCTTTTTTATGTTTACTTTTATCAAGCTAGCGTTCAAAAAATCAAGTTACATACGTTGTTATTCACATGTGGATAAGTTAAAATAGTACATACTGCCTGTTTTTCTTGCTGTGCATAACAGAAGAACGTTAGAGATGTTCCAAATCGGTGAATTGTGGTATTCTATTTATTTGGTTCATACAAATTACGGGCCTTAAAATAGATGTTTTTGTTCGTGTAAAATTGTTAACGATGATAGTATATAACATCGTTTAAAATAAAAGGTTTATAAAATGAAATGAGGTGAAGTTGGTGCTAGATTTTGATACAATTGCGGCCATTTCTACACCAATGGGAGAGGGAGCTATTGCCATCGTCCGCCTGAGTGGTGAAGAAGCCATTACGATTGCAGATCGTATCTTTAAAAGCGTTTCGAACAAACGATTAACAGACGTAGCTTCTCATACTATTCACTACGGTCATATCGTAGATCCCAAGACAGAGCAAGTCGTCGAAGAAGTGATGCTTTCCATTATGAAAGGTCCCAAGACATTTACTAGAGAAGACATTATTGAAATTAACTGTCACGGAGGAATTGTATCCGTTAATCGTGTGCTGCAGTTAGTTATTGCAAATGGTGCCCGTTTAGCTGAGCCGGGTGAGTTTACAAAACGAGCATTTTTAAATGGTCGAGTAGACTTGTCACAAGCAGAAGCTGTAATGGATTTAATTCGTGCCAAAACAGATAAAGCGATGAATATGGCGATTGGCCAAATGGAAGGGCGTTTGTCCAAGCTAGTACGTCATTTACGGCAGGAAATTCTCGAAACACTTGCCCATGTAGAAGTAAACATTGACTACCCAGAATATGACGATGTAGAGGAAATGACTCACCAAGTATTGATCGAAAAAGCTTCGAATGTACGCCAAGAAATTGATAAGCTTCTTCAAACCTCTCATCAAGGAAAAATTTTAAGAGAAGGATTAGCTACGGTTATTATTGGACGTCCTAATGTAGGGAAATCTTCTCTTCTAAATAGTTTAGTGCAAGATGCAAAGGCCATTGTCACAGACATTCCTGGAACGACGCGAGATGTAATCGAAGAGTACGTCAATGTGCGAGGAGTTCCTCTGCGATTAGTTGATACAGCTGGAATTCGTGAAACAGAAGATATTGTAGAACGAATTGGTGTGGAACGCTCCCGTCAGTATTTGAAAGAAGCAGATTTAATTTTGCTTGTGTTGAATTTTAATGAAGAACTAACGGACGAAGATAAAAAGCTATTTGAAGCTGTAAAAGGCATGGACGTTATCGTGATTGTGAATAAAACAGATCTTGAGCAAAAAATTACTCTAGAGGAAGTGCAGCAATTTGCTGGTGATCATCCAGTAGTGACGACTTCGCTCCTTCAAGAACAAGGAGTAGATCAGCTTGAAGAAGCAATCGCAGCTCTTTTCTTTGGAGGAACAATTGAATCTCAAGATTTAACATATTTATCTAATACGAGACATATTGCGCTTTTAACGCAAGCAAGAGGAGCTATCGATGAGGCCATCACAGGCATTGAAAGTGGTGTTCCAATCGATATCGTCCAAATTGATTTAACAAGAACGTGGGAACTATTAGGTGAAATTATTGGTGATGCTGTTCACGAAAGCTTAATTGATCAGTTGTTCTCTCAATTCTGTTTAGGAAAATAGATTATTAAAGGAGGCTACTATTATGCAATATGAAGGTGGACAATATGATGTTATTGTCATTGGAGCAGGTCATGCAGGTTGTGAAGCGGCACTTGCTTCTGCGCGTATGGGTGCTAAAACGTTAACGTTGACCATCAACTTAGACATGGTGGCATTTATGCCCTGCAACCCTTCTGTAGGCGGTCCTGCAAAAGGTATTGTCGTACGTGAAATTGATGCTCTTGGCGGAGAAATGGGTAGAAATATCGATAAAACTCATATTCAAATGAGAATGTTAAACACAGGAAAAGGTCCAGCTGTTCGAGCACTTAGAGCTCAAGCGGATAAATTTGCTTATCAGCATGAAATGAAAAAAACGTTAGAAAATGAAGAAAATCTAACGCTTATGCAAGGTATGGTAGAACAATTAATCGTAGAAGACGGTGTATGTACGGGCGTTGTCACTCAAACGGGAGCTGTATATAAAGCTAAAACAGTTGTTATTACGACAGGGACATTTTTACGCGGGGAAATTATTTTAGGTGAACTAAAATATTCAAGCGGTCCTAATAATCAACAACCGGCTATTAAGCTTTCTGAACACTTAGAGGAGTTAGGGCTGGACATGGTCCGTTTTAAAACAGGAACTCCACCTCGTGTTAATAGCTCAACTATTGATTACAGCAAAACGGAGATTCAGCCTGGGGATGATGTGCCTCGTGCTTTCTCATACGAAACAACACAGTACATTACAGATCAACTGCCTTGCTGGTTAACATATACAAGTGAACAAACTCATCAAATTATTGATGACAACCTTCACTTATCTCCTATGTATTCTGGGATGATCAAAGGTACTGGACCACGCTACTGTCCATCTATTGAAGATAAGGTTGTGCGCTTTAATGATAAACCGCGCCACCAAATTTTCTTAGAGCCAGAAGGACGAAATACGCAAGAAGTATATGTTCAAGGACTATCAACAAGCCTTCCTGAGCACGTACAGCGTCAAATGCTTGCGACAATTCCTGGTCTTGAAAAAGTCCAAATGATGCGTGCGGGCTATGCTATTGAATATGATGCAATTGTTCCGACTCAGTTATGGCCAACGCTTGAAACGAAGAAAATTAAAAATCTTTATACGGCTGGACAAATTAACGGAACATCTGGTTATGAAGAAGCTGCAGGCCAAGGTCTTCTTGCTGGAATTAACGCGGGAAGAAGAGCGCTGGAACAAGAAGAAGTCATCTTAGGACGTTCTGATGCTTACATCGGTGTATTGGTGGATGATTTAGTAACAAAAGGAACAAATGAACCGTATCGTCTGCTAACGTCTCGTGCAGAATATCGTTTATTGCTTCGTCATGATAACGCTGATTTACGCCTTACTGAAATTGGTCGTGAACTAGGATTAATCAGCGATGAGCGCTATGCAAAATTTGAACAGAAGAAAGCGGAAATCGAGCAAGAGAAGAAACGTCTTTTCTCCTTTATTATTAAGCCGAATGAAGCTGTTCAACAACTGATTAAAGAAGCTGGCGGCAGCGAATTAAAAGATGGCATTCGTGCGACAGATTTACTTCGCCGTCCTGAAATGACATATACTCATATTCATCAATTAGCACCAGCTGATGAGACGGTAGATCCTGAAGTAGCTGAACAAGTAGAAATTCAGGTGAAATACGAAGGATATATTCAGAAATCACTTCAGCAAGTTGAACGCTTGAAGAAGTTAGAAAACAAAAAGATTCCTGATTATATCGATTATGATGCAATTAACGGTTTAGCTACAGAAGCACGTCAAAAATTAAACCAAGTGCGTCCACTAACGGTAGCGCAAGCATCACGTATTTCTGGAGTCAACCCAGCTGATATTTCGATCTTGCTTGTTTATATTGAACAAGGGCGCATCGCTAAAGTATCAAATGATTAAAACTCTTAGGCGCGAAGAAAGGGAAACTCAATGAATATTCAACAGTTTCAACAGCTATTAGAGGAAAAGGGAATTTCTCTTTCTTCTAAACAGCTGAATCAATTTGAAAAGTATTATCAAGTTTTAGTGGAATGGAACGAAAAAATGAATTTAACTGCTATCACTGATCACGGTGAAGTGTATGAAAAGCATTTTTACGATTCTATTTCAGCTGCTTTTTTTCAAGACTTTACAGAAATTGAATCCATGTGTGATGTAGGTGCAGGAGCAGGATTTCCAAGTATTCCGATCAAAATTTGTTTCCCGCATTTGCATGTAACAATTGTTGATTCGTTACAAAAGCGTATTACGTTTTTAACGCATCTTGTAAATGAGCTTGAACTAGACAATGTCACACTATGTCATGATCGAGCTGAAACATTTGGTAAAAAAGAAACGATTCGCGAGTCATTCGATCTTGTAACGGCAAGAGCCGTGGCGCGTATCTCGGTTCTTAATGAATTTTGCTTACCGCTTGTTAAAGAACGAGGACGCTTTTTAGCAATGAAAGGTGCTTCTGCCCCTGAGGAATTAAAAAATGGAGAAAAATCATTCCAAGTATTAGGTGGAAAAGTGAAGTCGATTGAACATTTCCAATTGCCTTTGGAGCAAAGTGAACGTTACATTATTTTAATAGACAAAATCAAGAAAACGCCTAAAAAATATCCTAGAAAACCTGGTACCCCAGTTAAGCTTCCACTAGAGTAGGTATTAAATAGATAGAGAAGAGAATGTTTCATATGAAACATTTTCTTCTCTATATTTTCTGTTTAGAAAGCAGGATATGATTAAAAAACATCGAATTAGTTTAAGGCGGGATTTTCCTGAAGGTGGTGTGGGACTATGAAATCTGCTTTTTCACGTTTTTTTAATTTAAAAGAAAAAGATGAGGATATTCATGTAGAGATTGAAACTGTCCAAGATGAAAATGTCGAAAAAGTTTTAAGAGATGAAGTAAAACAAATTAGGGTTTCAAGTATTATTCCGAATCGTTATCAGCCGCGTACTGTGTTTAATGAAGCAAAAATTGAAGAGCTAGCTCTTACTATTCATACACACGGTATTATTCAACCTATTGTGGTTCGACCGACTGAGGGCGAAGAATACGAATTAATTGCTGGAGAACGCCGGTGGAGAGCTGTACAAAGCTTAGGATGGGATACGGTTCCTGCAATTGTGAAACATTTTAACGATACAGAAACGGCCTCTGTGGCTTTAATAGAAAACTTACAACGTGAAGAGCTAACGGCTGTCGAAGAAGCACTAGCCTACGCAAAGTTAATTGAGTTACATAATCTTACCCAAGAGGCATTAGCTCAACGTTTAGGAAAAGGCCAATCCACAATTGCAAACAAGCTTCGTTTGTTAAAGCTTCCTGCTGAAATACAAGAAGCAATCAAACAAAAATTGATTACAGAGCGACATGCAAGAGCGCTCATTCCCCTCAAAAATCAAGAAAAACAACTTCAAGTATTAGCTGAGATTATTGAAAAACAATTAAATGTAAAACAAACGGAAGATCGAGTAGTTAAATTGTTAGAAACGCAGGTTAAAAAGCCAAAAGCTAAAAGAAAAGCGTTTAGTAAAGATACGCGTATTGCAATGAATACAATTCGTCAATCCTTGACAATGGTTAGTGACAGCGGTATTTCATTAAACACGGAAGAAGAAGAGTTTGATGAATATTTTCAGTTTACTATTAAGATTCCGAAAAAATAAAGAAATAGCCCTCATCTTTTTTTGATGAGGCTTTTTTATCAAAGTTTTTCGTCAGAAAATTCAATGAATAATTAAACTGTCTGGACAAATGGGATGGAAATGAAAGTAGGTGACAACATGGGGAAAATTGTGGCAGTTGCGAATCAAAAAGGCGGAGTTGGAAAAACAACAACCGCTGTTAATTTAGGAGCTTGTTTAGCTGAACAAGGAAAAAAGGTTCTACTTGTAGACGGAGATCCACAGGGTAACGCTACGAGTGGAGTTGGCATAGATAAAGCAGATGTAGATGAATGTATTTACAATGTAGTAGTGGAAGATATGGAAGCCAAAAACGTTGTGCGTTCAACAGCCGTCGAAAATTTATCAATCATTCCCGCGACCATTCAATTAGCTGGTGCAGAAATTGAATTAGTGTCGACTATTTCACGTGAAGTTCGACTTAAGAGAGCTTTAGAAACGGTGAAAGATCACTTTGATTATGTTATTATTGATTGTCCCCCTTCTCTTGGTTTACTGACATTAAATGCTTTAACGGCAGCTGATTCTGTTTTAATACCTGTACAGTGTGAATATTATGCGCTTGAAGGATTAAGTCAACTGCTAAATACCGTTAGATTAGTCCAAAAACATTTGAATAATCAACTGCGTATCGAAGGTGTATTGTTGACTATGCTTGACGCACGCACAAATTTAGGACTGCAGGTAACAGCAGAAGTGAAGAAGTACTTTCAGGATCGCGTTTATCAAACGATTATTCCTCGAAATGTTCGTTTGAGCGAAGCACCTAGTCATGGTGAACCAATTATCTTATATGATGCAAGATCTAGAGGGGCCGCAGTTTATACGGAACTTGCAAAGGAAGTGATTTATAATGGCGAAAGGATTAGGGAAAGGAATTAATGCCTTATTTTCAGGCTTAGATGCACAGGCTGATGATTCAATTCAGGAAGTTGCTATTCACGAACTCAGACCCAACCCCTATCAACCACGTAAAACGTTTAATAAAGAAGCAATTAATGAGTTAAAGCAATCCATTTTACATCATGGCATCTTACAGCCTATTGTAGCTCGCAAAAGCATTAAAGGCTATGAAATCTTAGCGGGTGAAAGACGATTTAGAGCTGCTAAAGAAGCCGACCTTGCTACTGTTCCTGTCATTATAAAAGACTTTTCAGAAAAGCAAATGATGGAACTAGCTTTGTTGGAGAATTTACAGCGTGAAGATTTGACGCCAATTGAAGAAGCAACCGCTTATCAATTGCTTATGGATAAGCTCGATATGACACAGGAGCAACTTGCTACACGACTGGGAAAAAGCCGACCTCATATTGCTAACTATGTTCGCCTCTTGCAGTTGCCTGAGGAAATTCAAACCCTCATTTCTACTAATGAATTGTCTATGGGCCACGGGCGTACGCTAGTCGGTTTGAAAAATAAAGCTCTTCTACCTAAAGTCGTTGAAAAAATACGCAAGGAACAATTGAATGTTAGACAGCTAGAGGCTTATATTGCCCACTTAAATAAAGCCGTTCCACGTGAAACATCAAAAACTAAAAAAGATAAAGATTTATTTATAAAACAAAGTGAAACACAGCTTCGTGAGCGTTTTGGTACCTCTGTTCACATTACACAAAGCAAGAAAAAAGGAAAAATTGAAATCGAATTTTTCTCTAAAGAAGATTTAAACCGTCTTCTTGAATTATTTAACGATCTTTCTCAGAATAACAAATCTTCTGTATAAAAAAGGTTGTCCTAGTTTTAGGACAACCTTTTTTATTGTTTATAATGTCTTACAGGTTGGTAAACCGAAGAATTATTAAACTCTTTCTCTCGTTCGTTGTGCGCAGTCTCAATACTTTTCGCAATTAAATCGGCAATGCACATAACGAGGTGAAGCCTCGTATTTTGCAAGACGAAAAACTCCATAAATCCGCTCACGTTGACAACCCCTGTTATATGAATATCCCCGACTGGCGGCAATTCTTTATTAACTCCTGCTCCTGGTTTAACGGGTCCTATTCCAAGTGATGCAGAGCCTACGCTTTTCATACGACCTAAACAAGCATCAATTCCAATAATAAAAGGATTCGGGAAAAGCTTTTGAATATGTTTTAACGTTTCTTTCAAATTAACAGCATGAACAGGCTCTTCTAACGTTCCAAAAATGTGAAAAGATGAAACTTTTTTTTCATTCAGTTTCGTTCCGACTAATGGACCCAATGAGTCCCCAGTTGAACGGTCCGTTCCAATACATACAAAAACAATTGGTCTGTCTTTCTGTGCTGGAAGTAAAGATAGTAACTGTGTACTCAGCTTCTTTGTAGCAGATTCTTCATCATGAAATACGCGGGTTGAATGTTGTGTCTTCTCAAAGAAGGGAGATTTTAAATTCATAGGGTCCACTCCTTATACATAATAGTAACAGTATACGAAGATTTTGAAGATTCTATACATATATTTCATGGATTGGGGGAAAATCGATGTGGAGAGCAGGATGTAAATGGATATTCTTAATTATGGGAACCATGATAGGCGCTGGGTATGCTTCAGGGAGAGAGCTATGGCAGTTTTTTGGCGAAGAAAGCGGACTTGCTATTTTTCTATTTTCTATTATTTTTGCGATTTCTTGCAATGTGATTATGCAAATCAGCTATCGCTACCGAACCAATCAATTTTACCCAGTGCTAATTGAATTAATAGGAAAGAGATGGGCTGCAGCCTATGATGTTTTAATCGTTTTTTATTTGTTTACGACGACGGTGATTATGATCGCGGGCGGCGGGGCGACATTGGAAATGTGGCATGTTCCTTATTGGTGGGGAATTGGCGCTCTTAGTGCGTTTATCGTCTTTGTTTTTTCAAGAGGATTAAATGGGCTTCTTTCTATCAATTCTTTCGTTATGCCAATCTTAATGATTGGACTAGCTGGCGTCCTTCTTACATTTGTTTTACGTCATCCTGGAGTAACTGATTGGCATCTTCAGCATAATTGGCCTGCTGCGTTTACCTTTACGGCTTTAAATATTCTTCCTCTTGTCGCGGTATTATCTACAATTGGAAAGGAAATTAAAAGCAAAAAAGAGATTTATATTGCAAGTGTTGGCAGTGGCTTTTTATTAGGGGGGCTCTCCTTTATTTATAATGAATCGCTTATTCAAGTTTCAGGCCTTCTTTCTTCCTATGAAATTCCATTATTCGCTATTCTTAAAGACTTTCCTTATACGATGCTGTTTTTAATGAGCATTGTTTTGCTCATTGCAATTTATACAACAGCCGTATCGGGAATCTTAGGACTGACCGCGCGTTTTCATACTGAAAAGGTGCAATCTCTTTGGAAAATGGCAGCCTGCTGGCTACTTTTAATGATTCCCTTTACAAAGTTAGGTTTTTCTACTTTGATTGCCGTTTTGTATCCAATGTATGGAATCGTCAATTTATTTTTAGTAACAGCCGTTCTATTATATCCATTTCGAAATCGCTACAAAAGTTCGTAGAAACTTGCTACAATAGATTAAAACTTTCTCGTATGTAGAGTATGTTACGATAGGAGCTACACGTAGTATGAATTCGTTGACGTCAGTTTTTAAGAACGTATTTGAGCCGTTTTTTCAAGAAGAAACGTGGGCACACATTGGAGAAGGCTTCATAAAAATTCTGTTGATTCTGCTTATTTCCATGTTTTTAATTCGAATTGGAAAGCAAGCGTTAAATAAATTTGTAGAGGTTCGCACAAATAGCCCTCTGCGTATTTCTGAGCGACGAGAAGCTACCATGGTCCGTTTGCTTCAGAATGTTTTTTCTTATGTTATTTATTTCGTTGCCGGAGTTATGATTTTAGAAACATTATCGGTAGATGTTCGAGGATTGCTAGCGGGGGCTGGAATCGTAGGGCTCGCGGTAGGGTTTGGTGCTCAAAACTTAGTGAAAGACATCATCACGGGATTTTTTATTATCTTTGAAGATCAGTTCTCCGTTGGCGATTATGTTCGAGTAGGAACATTTGAGGGAACTGTAGAAGAAATTGGGTTGCGAACAACAAAGATTAAGAGTTGGACAGGCGAAATTAATATTTTGCCCAATGGCAGTATTGTGGAGGTCACTAATTTTTCGTTACATAACAGCGTAGCTTTTGTTGATGTAAGCATTTCTTATGAAGAAAACATACAAAAAGCAGAACAAGTGATTTTAGAGCTCTTAGAAGAATTGCCAAGCCGCTATGAAGATATGGTTAAAACGCCTGAATTGCTGGGGGTTCAAAATATCCATGCAACTGAAGTCACAATGAGGATTACAAGCGAAGTAAAACCAATGAGGCATTTCCATATTTCTCGTATGATTCGTAAAGAAGTGCGTACAAGGCTAAATGAACATGGCATTGAAGTTCCATTTCCTCGTATGGTTATGTATAATCGTACAGAAGAAGCACAGCATTCGTCGACGTTGAAAGGGAAATAAGGGGGAGAGAGCTGATGACGGAAAAAGAATTTGGTTTAAATGACGTTGTGGAAATGAAAAAACCTCATCCTTGCGGTACAAATGAATGGAAAATCATTCGAATGGGAATGGATATCCGCATTAAATGTGAAGGCTGCGGCCACAGCGTAATGATTCCACGACGTGATTTTGCACGTAAAATGAAAAAAATTCTTGTAAAGCATGAGGAATAACCTCATGCATTTTCTATGTTTATGCCTTATACTGTAAGGTGGGACAAAATGAAGTATCTTAACATGATGCGACTAAAGGTTCTTTATTAAACTTGTATTTCAAAAGTTGACTCACTATAATTGTGACAGGTTAACTTGTTTCGGATATATAAAGAGGAGTGAATAAATATATGGCTTTAACAGCTGGAATTGTTGGTCTTCCGAACGTTGGAAAATCAACATTATTTAATGCAATTACACAAGCGGGCGCAGAATCTGCGAACTATCCTTTCTGTACGATTGATCCTAACGTGGGTATTGTAGAAGTACCTGATCATCGTCTTCAAAAACTTACAGAGCTTGTAAAACCTAAAAAAACAATTCCAACAGCATTTGAATTCACAGATATCGCTGGAATCGTAAAAGGTGCTAGTAAAGGTGAAGGTCTTGGAAACAAATTCTTATCTCATATTCGAGAAGTAGATGCAATTTGTCACGTTGTACGTTGTTTTGAAGATGAAAACATCACGCACGTTTCAGGAAAAGTAGACCCTATTTCAGATATTGAAACAATTAATTTAGAATTAATTTTAGCGGATTTAGAAACGGTAGAGAAGCGTATCGGCCGTGTTCAAAAAATGGCTAAACAAAAAGATAAAGAAGCAATGTATGAATACGAAATTCTAGAGAAACTAAAGAATGCATTTGAAAGTGATCAGCCAGCTCGTGCTGTATCATTTACAGAAGAACAAATGAAGTTAGTAAAACAATTTCACTTGCTAACGATCAAACCTATTCTTTATGTAGCAAACGTTGCTGAAGATGAAGTAGCCGATGCATCTACTAACGAATATGTAGCAAAAGTGCGCGATTATGCGGCAAGTGAAGGTGCAGAAGTAATCGTTGTTTGCGCACGCATTGAATCTGAAATTGCTGAACTTGAAGGAGAAGAAAAAGCAATGTTCCTTGAAGAACTAGGCATTGAACAGTCAGGTCTAGATCAGCTTGTACGTGCAGCGTACGATTTACTTGGATTAGCTACGTACTTTACAGCTGGTGAGCAAGAAGTACGGGCGTGGACGTTTACACAAGGTATGAAAGCTCCTGAGTGTGCAGGTATTATTCATACAGATTTTGAACGCGGATTTATTCGTGCAGAAACGGTATCATATGAAGACTTATTAGCTGCCAAAACAATGGGAGCAGCTCGTGAAGCCGGAAAAGTACGTTTAGAAGGAAAAGAATACATCGTAAAAGACGGAGACGTTATGCATTTCCGCTTTAACGTATAAGATTAAAAGCCGAAAGAAAATATTTTCTTTCGGCTTTTGTCGTATGTGAAAATATTAGCGTATATTTACGAAACAGGCGGCAATGCGTATTGCTTTGCCTATGGTAGTGTGCTATAATTTTAATTCGTGAGTAATATTTTATTGCTCCTTGCCCGTTTCGGGCCGTTAGACCAAAAGGAGGTGACAGTGATGAGAAAGTATGAAGTAATGTACATCATCCGTCCAAGCATTGATGACGAAGCAAAGAAAGCATTAGTTGAGCGCTTCAACGGCGTATTAACTGATAATGGTGCTGAAATCGCAAATGTTAAAGAATGGGGTAAACGTCGTTTAGCATACGAAATCAATGATTTCCGTGACGGTTACTACATGATTCTTGACGTGGCGGCTACTTCAGAAGCAGTTTCTGAATTTGATCGTCTTGCGAAAATCAACGAAGACATTATCCGTCATATCGTTGTTAAACAAGAAGCATAATTAAACGTTTAAATAAATTGGGTTTTATTTCCTTAAGGAGTGGTTCTGATGATGAATCGCGTAATTCTCGTAGGACGCTTAACCAAAGATCCTGAATTACGTTATACCCCGAGTGGAGCAGCGGTTGCAACATTCACTTTAGCGGTAAACCGCACATTTACAAATCAGCAAGGTGAACGTGAAGCTGACTTCATCAACTGTGTTGTATGGCGTCGTCAGGCTGAAAATGCAGCCAATTTCCTTAAAAAAGGAAGTTTAGCTGGTGTTGATGGTCGACTACAATCTCGCAGTTACGAAGGACAAGACGGTCGTCGTGTATACGTAACGGAAGTTGTAGCGGAAAGTGTGCAATTTTTAGAGCCGAAAAGTGGCGGTGGGGATACGCAACGCAGTAACTTTGCTAACACTGGAGGATCTGGACAAGGCTCTCCATTTGGAGATAATCAGAACCGTAACTCAGGTAATCAAGGTTATACTCGCGTTGATGATGATCCATTTGCAAATAATGGCGAGACAATTGACATTTCTGATGACGATTTACCGTTTTAATTCGCAGTAGATTATCCGGAGTATAAAATTTTATAGAAACTTTTAAGCGGAAGGAGGCGTATCAAAATGGCAGGTGGACGTAAAGGTGGACGCAACAGACGTCGTAAAGTTTGTTTCTTCACAGCAAACGGCATCACTCACATCGATTACAAAGATGTAGATATGCTTAAAAAATTCGTTTCAGAGCGTGGTAAAATTTTACCTCGTCGTGTAACTGGAACAAGCGCTAAATACCAACGTAAATTAACGATCGCTATCAAACGCGCTCGTCAAATGGCATTATTACCATATGTTTCTGGTGAATAATGAACGGTATAAAAAGAGGCAGTAAGGATTCCCTTACTGCCTCTTTTTACATTACATAGGTACTCTTTTGCCAAATAGTTGCTTCTTACTAACTGAATCGATAAAATAAATAATAGTCTATATCAACGAGGTGAAGTTGTGAAAGGAATTCGATATATTACAGAAGGAGCAGCTCTTTTAGCGCTGTTTGTGGCGCTGATGTTAGCGTCTCTCTATATACCTCTTTTGGGAGTGATTTTGGCTTTCGTATTAGGTGTACCCTTTATCGTTTTTACTATGAGGCATGGGTTTGGAAAAGCTGTTCTCTTTTTTATCGTAGCTGTTTTATTGACTATTTTGTTTGGAACGTTAAAAGCATTGCCTATTACCTTTATATTTGGGATAGGAGGAACAATGATAGGTGTGCTTTATGCTAAAAAGCAGTCAAGATATATTACTTTATTAGGAGGTACCATTGCCTTCGCATTTGGATTTTTATTATGGTTTGTCTTAACTATCTCATTATTACATATAAATCTATCGGCAGATCAATGGGCCACTACGGTGAATGAGTCTATCGATCGAAGTATAAAGTTATCGGAAAGCTTAGGTCAGAGTGTAAGTCAGCAGCAAATTGAAAGAACAAAAGACTCTATTTCCATGTTAAAATATATAATTCCAACATTTTTAGTAGTCGTAAGTGCAGTGTTTTCACTAATTACTCAGGTTATAGCTGCACCCATATTAAAACGGTTAGGTCATGAAGTTGAAAAATTCCCCCCTATTCGTGCATTAAAATTACCTAAAAGTGTTCTTTGGTATTATTTAATCGCATTGATACTGACTTTTCCTATGTTTAATTTTGAACAAGGATCTTTCATGTATATTGTAATTTTAAATATGCTTGCATTGTTGCAAATGCTAGTCGTGTTACAAGGAATTTCTTTTATTTTCTATTTCTCATATCAAAAAGGGTATGCTAAAGCAATTCCAATTGTTGTAACAATTTTAGCATTAATTATTCCAATTATCCTTCAAATTGTGCGCATCTTAGGTATAATTGATTTAGGATTTAATTTAAGAAAACAATTAGACACAAAAAAGTAGATATTGTGGAACTTAAAAAAGTAGGAGCTGAAATGGATGCCTGTCTTTACAAAAAAGAACGTCATTCGCTATCCATTTTACTCATTGTATAGTATAGCTCTGATTTTAGTAGGTATCGTGACCTATCATAATTGGATCATAGGAATGATAGGCTTTATATTACTATTAGCCTGTCTTTTTCTATACATGAGAATGGAGCGAATGCTGTCCGATGAGTTTGAAACCTATATTTCAATGCTGTCTCATCGGCTGAAAAAAGTAGGCGAAGAGGCATTAATGGAAATGCCGATTGGGATTATGTTGTTTAATGATGAATATCAAATTGAATGGACCAATCCTTTTCTAGCATCTTGTCTGGGTGAAGACACACTAGTGGGAAGATCATTATACGATGTAGCCGAAAGCATTATTCCACTGATCAAACAAGAAGTGGAAACAGAAGTTGTCACATTGCATGATCGGAAATTCAAAGTGGTGATTAAACGAGACGAGCGCTTACTGTACTTCTTTGATATTACAGAGCAAATAGAAATCGAAAAATTGTATGAAGAAGAACGAACAAGTTTAGGAATTATCTTCTTAGATAATTATGATGAACTAACGCAAGGAATGGATGATCAAGTTAAAAGTAACTTGAATAGCCAAGTAACCTCAATGTTAAATAATTGGGCTCAAGAATACGGTATTTTTATTAAACGTACGTCTTCTGAAAAGTTTATTGCGATTATGAATGAACAAATCTTAATTCATTTAGAGCGAAGTAAATTTTCTATCTTAGACCAAGTTCGAGAAGAGACGTCTAAACAAAATATACCGCTTACATTGAGTATCGGTATTGGGGCTGGTGCGGCTGATTTACCCGAACTGGGTGCTTTGGCTCAATCTAGCTTGGATTTGGCCTTAGGTCGTGGTGGAGACCAAGTAGCGATTAAACAGCCGAATGGAAAAGTGAAATTCTTTGGGGGTAAGACAAACCCAATGGAAAAACGGACGCGCGTACGTGCAAGGGTTATTTCTCACGCGTTAAAAGAGCTCATTACAGAGAGTGGAAAAGTGATTATCATGGGTCATAAGTATCCGGATATGGATGCTGTAGGAGCTGCTATTGGGATACTAAAAGTAGCCCAAGTAAATCAGAAAGACGGTTTTATTGTATTAGATCCTGATCATATCGACACAGGTGTTCAGCGAATGCTGGAAGAGATTAAAAAGAAAGAAGGCCTGTGGGAACGATTTATTACGCCTGAAGAAGCCTTAAATCTTGTGAGTGATGATACTCTTTTAGTAGTAGTAGATACGCATAAGCCGTCCCTGGTTATTGAAGAAAGGTTATTAAATCGTATTGAAAATGTCGTGGTCATTGATCATCATAGACGAGGAGAAGACTTTATCGAAGATCCTCTTCTTGTCTATATGGAGCCATATGCTTCCTCGACAGCAGAACTCGTTACTGAGCTTCTTGAATACCAGCCAAAACGATTTAAAATTGATATGCTAGAAGCAACAGCACTTTTAGCCGGTATTATTGTCGATACAAAAAGCTTTACATTACGCACGGGATCTCGTACGTTTGATGCAGCGTCCTTTTTACGTTCTCAAGGCGCAGATACGGTTCTTGTTCAAAAGTTTTTAAAAGAAGATATCACGCAATATGTACAGCGAGCACGCTTTATTGAACATGCAGAGATTTATACAGCAGGTATTGCCATTTCACGAGCTGAACCAAACAAAATGTATGATCAAGTGTTAATTGCGCAAGCTGCAGATACGCTGCTTTCAATCAGCGGAGTGGTTGCTTCGTTTGTTATTTCTAAGCGACGGGATAATCTAATTGGCATTAGTGCTAGATCGCTGGGAGATATCAATGTACAAGTTATTATGGAAAGTCTCCAAGGCGGAGGCCACTTAACGAATGCTGCTACTCAGCTTCAAGACATTAGTTTGGATGAAGCTGAAGAACGGCTTAAACAAGCAATTGATGAGTACTTAGATGGAGGTAAAAAATCATGAAAGTAATTTTCTTAAAAGATGTAAAAGGAAAAGGCAAAAAAGGTGAAGTGAAAAATGTTTCAGACGGTTATGCACATAACTTCTTATTAAAAAATGGTTATGCTGTTGAAGCTACAGGCGGTAATGTGAAAGTATTAGAAGCACAAAAAAATAGAGAGCAAAAAGATGCAGCTGCAGAACTTCAAGCAAACAAAGAGTTAAAAGCAACTCTTGAAGAACTAACAGTTGAATTAACAGCAAAATCTGGTGAAGGTGGCCGTTTATTCGGTTCTATCACAAGCAAACAAATTGCTGAAGAATTAAAGAAAAAGCACAAAATTAAAGTAGATAAGCGTAAAATTGAATTAAATGATGCAATTCGCGCATTAGGCTACACAAATGTACCGGTTAAATTACACCCGGAAGTAACGGCTACGGTAAAGGTACACGTGACTGAACAAAAATAAACGTAAGATTGAGAAATAAGTAAATAATATAAAGGGTTGGCGCGGACTTGTATTTGTTCGCGCCAACATTTATGATGAAAGAAAATACTGAAAGAATATAAGAGGGGCATAGAAATATGAGTGATCTTTTTGCTGATCGTCTTCCGCCTCAGAATATTGAAGCAGAGCAAGCGCTATTAGGGGCCATTTTCTTAGAGCCTTCTTCTTTAACCTTAGCATCTGAACTGCTAATACCTGAAGATTTTTACCGGGCATCGCACCAGAAAATCTTTACATGTATGCTGAAACTTTCTGACCAAGGTGAACCGGTTGATTTGGTAACGGTAACGTCTGAATTAGCTGACCAAAAAATCCTAGAAGAAGTTGGCGGCGTATCGTATTTAAGTGATTTAGCTAACTCTGTTCCAACGGCTGCAAACGTAGAGTATTACGGTAAAATCGTAGAAGAAAAGTCGATTTTACGCCGTTTAATTCGTACTGCAACGCATATTGCTTCAGAAGGATATGCAAGGGAAGACGAAGTGGAAGTTTTATTAAATGAAGCGGAAAAAAACATTTTAGAAGTAGCACAGCGTAAAAACAGCGGTGTGTTTCAAAATATCAAAGATGTACTTGTACAAACGTACGATGATATCGAAGTTCTTCACAATCGAAAAGGTGACATTACAGGTATCCCAACCGGGTTTAGTGATTTAGATAGAATGACAGCAGGGTTCCAGCGAAATGATTTAATCATTGTAGCGGCTCGACCATCTGTAGGTAAAACGGCTTTTGCCTTAAATATTGCGCAAAACGTTGCAACGAAAACGGATGAGAACGTAGCCATCTTCAGTTTAGAGATGGGTGCTCAGCAGCTTGTTATGAGGATGCTGTGTGCGGAAGGAAATATTGATGCACAAAGGCTGCGTACAGGTTCGCTTACAGCTGATGACTGGGGAAAGCTCACTATGGCAATGGGATCTTTGTCCAATGCAGGGATTTATATTGATGATACACCGGGTATTCGTGTAGGTGAAATTCGTTCTAAGTGTCGTCGCTTGAAACAAGAAGGCGGGCTTGGGATGATTTTAATTGACTACTTACAGCTCATTCAAGGAAATGGACGAAGCGGAGAAAACCGACAGCAGGAAGTATCTGAAATTTCTCGTGCGTTAAAAGCTTTAGCTCGTGAATTAGAAGTTCCTGTTATCGCCTTATCACAGCTTTCCCGTGGAGTAGAGCAAAGACAAGATAAGCGACCAATGATGTCTGATATCCGTGAATCCGGAAGTATTGAGCAGGATGCCGATATCGTAGCTTTCTTATATCGTGAAGACTATTATGAAAAAGATACAGAAAATCAAAATATTATCGAGATTATTATAGCCAAGCAGCGTAACGGTCCAGTTGGAACCGTACAGCTTGCCTTTGTAAAAGAGTACAATAAATTCGTTAATCTCGAGCGGCGCTTTGATGACGCAGGAGTGCCGCCTGGTGCATAAAACCTCTCAATATGAGAGGTTTTATTTTATTGTTATCGCATTCGTTCCGCAAAATACGATATATTTGTAATAACTTTTGTTAAATCGTTCGGATTTAATTGACTTTAGCGTGATAAATTGATACACTTATCCATGGTTAAATTATGTCGTAGTGAGCTGTTGCTTACTAAGCGGAGGTGCTTAAGATATGTCTTCAGTCGTTGTAGTAGGAACACAATGGGGAGATGAAGGAAAAGGGAAGATTACAGACTTCCTATCAGAAAATGCAGAAGTGATTGCACGTTACCAAGGTGGGAACAATGCAGGTCATACAATTAAGTTTAATGGTGAAACTTATAAGTTACATTTAATTCCTTCAGGTATTTTTTATAATGACAAAACATGTGTAATTGGAAACGGTATGGTTGTCGATCCAAAAGCGCTTGTTCAAGAATTAAAATACTTACATGATCGCGGTGTAACAACAGAAAACTTACGTATTAGTAACCGAGCTCATGTGATTCTTCCGTATCATTTAAAATTAGATGAAGTTGAAGAAGAACGTAAAGGTGAAAATAAGATTGGTACAACGAAAAAAGGTATTGGACCAGCTTATATGGATAAAGCAGCACGTGTTGGTATTCGAATTGCCGATTTACTAGACCGTGAAGTATTTGAAGCAAAATTAACACAAAACTTAGCTGAAAAGAATCGCCTTCTTGAAAAAATGTATGAAGTAGAAGGCTTTACATTAGAAGAAATTTTAGATGAGTACTATGAGTATGGTCAACAAGTTGCAAAATATGTTGTTGACACATCAGTAGTATTAAATGATGCGTTAGACGAAGGACGTCGTGTACTATTTGAAGGCGCACAAGGTGTTATGTTAGATATCGACCAAGGAACATATCCATTTGTTACATCTTCAAACCCAGTAGCGGGTGGAGTAACAATTGGTTCTGGTGTAGGTCCATCTAAAATCAAACACGTTGTAGGTGTATCAAAAGCGTATACAACTCGTGTTGGTGACGGTCCTTTCCCAACTGAATTAACAAACGAAATCGGTGATCAAATCCGTGAAGTAGGACGTGAATATGGTACAACAACTGGTCGTCCTCGCCGTGTAGGTTGGTTCGACAGTGTAGTTGTACGCCATGCTCGTCGCGTTAGCGGAATCACAGATTTATCTTTAAACTCAATTGATGTATTAACGGGAATTGAGACATTAAAGATTTGTGTAGCTTACCGTTATAAAGGGGAAGTTATAGAAGAATTCCCTGCTAGCTTAAAAACACTTGCAGAATGCGAACCTGTATATGAAGAGCTTCCAGGTTGGACAGAAGATATTACGGGTGTGAAAACATTAGATGAGTTACCTGATAACGCTCGCCACTACTTAGAGCGAGTGTCTCAATTAACAGGTATTCCTTTATCTATTTTCTCTGTAGGTCCAGATCGCACACAAACAAATGTATTACGTGGTGTATATAGCTAAATAAAAAAGGTTAGCTCCTCGTGAGCTAACCTTTTTTATTTATAATTGGTGCTTTGTTAACAAGATTTTTAAAAAAAGCTCAATAATAAAAAGAAAGTTTTAAAAAAACTATTGCATTCATATGAAATATCATGTTATTATAATAAGCGTCGCTAAGAGATATAACATGAGCCATTAGCTCAGTTGGTAGAGCATCTGACTTTTAATCAGAGGGTCGAAGGTTCGAGTCCTTCATGGCTCACTTTTGTTACAACGTGGCCCGTTGGTCAAGCGGTTAAGACACCGCCCTTTCACGGCGGTAACACGGGTTCGAATCCCGTACGGGTCATTTTTAATATTTTTAATACATAGCATATAGACTGAGGTCCCGTGGTGTAGCGGTTAACATGCCTGCCTGTCACGCAGGAGATCGCGGGTTCGATTCCCGTCGGGACCGCCATTTTGGCTCGGTAGCTCAGTTGGTAGAGCAAAGGACTGAAAATCCTTGTGTCGGCGGTTCGATTCCGTCCCGAGCCATCAAAAAGCATGACTTTATTTAAAGTCATGCTTTTTTCTTTTATTTACATTTAAAAGAAAACGTTATTTGCTTTGTATCTCTTTTGTGGTAATATATTACTTTTGTATTTAGAGATGGTTGAAAATCATATATCTTCATGTATAGTAGAGGATGAACTTGTGACGTTTCAAGGGTTATCAAGTATAATAAAACTACGGTATTCAAACAGTATGAATACTATCTTTTATATTTTGCTTCAACTAATAAAGGAGAACGATGATCATGGATAAACGTATTTTAGTCGTAGATGACGAAAAGCCGATTGCAGATATTTTAAAATTTAATTTGCAAAAAGAAGGTTACGAAGTATTTTGTGCTTATGATGGCGTAGAAGCACTTGAAAAAGTGGAAGAAGTACAGCCTGAAATGATTTTATTAGATATTATGCTTCCTCAGAAAGATGGAATGGAAGTTTGCCGAGAAGTACGCAAAAAATATGATATGCCAATTATCATGTTAACAGCAAAAGACTCTGAAATTGACAAAGTTTTAGGTCTAGAATTAGGTGCAGATGATTATGTAACTAAGCCGTTTAGTACGCGTGAATTATTAGCACGTGTAAAAGCTAATTTGCGTAGACATCAGCAGGTAGCTGCTCCAACGGAAGAAAGCGAAACGAATGAAATTACAATTGGAGCACTTGTTATTCACCCAGATGCTTATATCGTGTCTAAGCGCGGAGAAACGATTGAACTGACTCACCGTGAATTTGAGCTGCTGCATTATTTAGCGAAGCACATTGGACAAGTCATGACGCGTGAACACTTGCTTCAAACTGTATGGGGTTATGACTATTTTGGTGATGTGCGTACGGTAGATGTAACAGTTCGAAGATTACGTGAAAAAATTGAAGATAATCCAAGCCATCCAATGTGGATTGTAACAAGACGTGGAGTAGGCTATTATTTACGCAGCCCAGAGCAGGAGTAATTTTAGATGAAGAAAGTAAGGCTCCTGCAATCTATTCATTTAAAGTTTGTATTGATTTATGTGCTGCTCATTTTAATTGCGATGCAAATTATTGGGGTCTATTTTGCACGACAATTAGAAAAAGAATTAGTTAACAACTTTCGAACGTCTCTTCAAGAGCGGACAGACTTGCTGACGTATAACATTGGACAAGAAATGGTGAAAAATCGTGATGATGATTCGCCCACTCTTGAGGAAGACTTAAAGACTATTTTACGAGATTTTGCTTCAAGACCCAATTTAGCTTCAAATGATATGAATGACATCTCTGAAGTAAGAGTCATTGACCAAAATAGAAGAATCATTGCTACATCGAACTCAAATCCTCAACAGATCATAGGTAAAAAGACTAATGATTTAGCGATTACAAATGCGTTGTTAGCAGGAACGAACTCTGATAATGTATTTGTTGATCAAAGCGGACAGCGAATCAGAGTTATGATACAGCCTATTCGTTTACAGGATAAAGTAGGTGCCAGTCAATCAAATTCAACTAATAAAAATGGAAAAGTTCAGTCTAGCGAAGAAATCTTAGGTGCTATTTACTTAACAGCTTCCATGGAGCCTGTTTACGATCAAATGAGTAATATCAATCAGATCTTTAAGGCAGGTACGGTGATTGCTCTTTTTATTACAGCTATTTTAGGCGTGTTTTTAGCTCAGACGATTACTCGTCCAATGTCTGAAATGAGAAAACAAGCACTTGAGATGGCCAAAGGGAATTTTACGAGAAAAGCTAAGGTATACGGGTATGATGAAATTGGTCAGCTAGCTCTCACATTCAACAACTTAACAAGAAAGCTTCAAGAAGCACAGGCAACTACAGAAGGGGAGCGCCGTAAGCTTAGTTCGGTATTAGCTCATATGACGGACGGCGTTATTGCTACGGATCGAAAGGGAAGAGTAATTTTAATTAATGATCCAGCTGCAGCTATGCTAAATGTTTCACGTGAAACGGTTTTGTCTGATCCAGTTGTTTCCCTATTAGATCTTGAAGAAACGCATACGTTTGAAAGCTTGCTCGCTAATCAAGAGTCATTAATTTTGGACTTTAGTACAAAATCAGATCCCTTTATTTTAAGAGCTACCATTTCCGCTATTCAAAAAGAGACCGGTTTTATTAACGGGATTATCATTGTCTTGCATGATATTACAGAGCAGGAGAAAATTGATCAAGATCGCCGAGAATTTGTAGCCAATGTTTCACATGAATTGCGTACGCCGTTAACAACGATGCGCAGTTATTTAGATGCGCTTGCAGAAGGAGCATGGCAAGATAAGGACTTAGCTCCAACATTTTTAAATGTAACGCAAACGGAAACAGAACGAATGATTCGTCTCGTTAACGACTTGCTTCAATTATCTAAGCTAGATAGCCAAGACTACCGATTTAGTCGTGACCCAATCAATTTTGTGAAGTTCTATCATTACATCATTGATCGCTTTGAAATGACAATTGAACAAGGTATTTCGTTCGTGCGCGACTTGCCAAATGAAGCAATCTATGCCGCTATCGATCAAGATAAAATTACACAAGTATTAGATAACATTATTTCTAATGCAATAAAATATTCACCTGAAGGCGGAACCATTACATTTTCAATTGCTCAGCATACGCATGAAATTGTTGTGAGCATTAAAGACCAAGGTATGGGAATTCCAAAATCAAATTTAGCTAAAATTTTCGAACGCTTCTATCGTGTAGATAAAGCACGAACGCGTAAATTAGGCGGAACAGGATTAGGGCTTGCTATTGCCAAGGAAATTATTGAAGCACATGATGGACGTATTTGGGCAGATAGTCAGGAAGGAAAAGGAACAACGATTTACTTTACTCTTCCGATTGAAAGTGAGAATGATGACGAATGGGAATGAGATATGAACATATCAAAACGGCCATCTTAGTTGTTCTCGTCGCTTCCAGTTTAATTATGACGTATCATATATGGACGTATCAGCCTTCTTATAAGGTCATTTCAAAAAATCAACATTTGCAGGAAGTTGAAGTGAGTTCAAAAAGTAAAATAGAAGATCATATTCTTCCAACAGAAGTTCTCTATCATCGAAACGATAATCACTACATGTCTCACGACGAAGATGATGTAAACAAATGGGTAAATGAAATGAAAAAGTGGAAATTTTCGAATGTGACGGACGTTTCGGATGCTATTTCTCCTGATGGATTTTTAAATTATGTCCATGGAAGTAATTCTATTGAAGTGTTGTATCCAGACGCGCTACCTTTGAAAACATTTCAACAGCTTTTTTCATTTTCTCAAACGTCTTTGCCTAATCAAACATTTGACCGTGTACTCATTAAAATTAAGCGTACACCTTCCTTTTTCGTAAGCGTGTATCTTGTGAATTATGAGCAAAAAAAGATTTATTCGGTTACAGTCAAGAATTTGGCCAAAGATGATATCAAAGAATTAGAAGATAAAATGAAACGTACGTATGCCCCGAGCTTTGTATATAAAGAAAACAAAAATCGGTATATCTTCCTTCCAGAAAACAATATCACGATGAATAGTGAAGTCTACTATACGAGCATGAGGCATTTAGATATTGAAAAATATAAAGAAGCGCTTTTTAACAACCCAGACTATGCACGGAAAGAAACGTCTACAAACCGAGATGTCTACACCGAAGGTACAAAAGTGATTAATGTTAATACGAAGACAGATGTGATGGAATATGTGAATCTTGTAAATTCTACGACCGAGGTAATGGAAGATTATAATTTAATAAATCGCAGCTTTAGCTTCGTTAATGACCACGGCGGCTGGACGGAATCTAATTACAGGTTCAACAGCTGGAATCGTATTACAAAAGAAATTAGCTATCGTTATTATAAAGATAACTATCCCGTGTACAGCAATCAGGGAATGACTGAAATATATCAGAGATGGGGAAATGCGGAGATTTTAAATTACCGTCGTCCTCTTTATCGTTTTGTAAGAGTACAGGATTCCAGTGTAGAAAAGCTGCAGTCATCTCAAAAAGTGATTCAATTAATTGAAAAACACCAAAACTTTGACCCGAATCTGTTAAAAGATATTTCAATAGGCTATCAGCTAGAAGAAGTCTCACAGCAGCCAAAAACCGGTGAAAAGACGGTTGAGTTTAATTCTAACTCTGTCAAACTCGTTCCTTCTTGGTTCTATTATTATAATAGCAAGTGGTATCGAATTGCACCGCCGACCGAAGGAGGCGATAACGATGGATTGGAATAGAACAAAAACCATCTTTATTTTCACTTTCTTGATTCTTAATATTTACTTAGGCTATCAGATTTTTAAAACTCATCAAGAAGATCAGTACTCTCTATTTGTAGAGTCGAGCGTTGAAGAACAATTAACGAGTGAAGGCATTGAATATAAACATTTACCTGTAGATGTGAAGGAAGCTTCGTCGTTAAATGCTAAAAGCAAACTGTTTAAAGATGAAGATTTAAAAAAGCTTAAAGAACAAAAAGCAACGCTGCTTGAGGAAAAAACAATTCGAAGCGCATTAGACAAACCTTTTTCAGTACCTGAAAAAAGTCCCGAAGCAAAGCTAAGTCAATTTCTAAAACGGTATGTGATCTCAGGTAAGGATTATGAGCTATGGAATGTTAACAAAGAGAAAAAAACAGTTACATTCTTTCAAAAATATAAGAAGCATAAAATCTTTGATAATGAAAATGGCATGATTGTTGCTCACTTAAATGACAAAGATGAAATTATTTCTTATGAACAAACGATGCTGGGTTCTGTGAAAACGTTGGATGATGAGCAGGATGTTTTAACGCCTTTAAAAGCATTGGAAAATTTGTTTTTGAAGGGTGAATTGAAAAAGAAAGATTCTGTAACAAAAGTAGAGTTTGGGTACTATACGTTTGATCTGCCGTTATTAAATTCTCAAGTTTTAGCACCAACTTGGCATGTTATTGTAAATGGAGACACGAGTTATTTTGTCAATGCCTTTGAAGGGCAGATTATTAAAAAAGGAAATAAATAAGTATTTGGAGTGAGATAAATGAGCCTGCATTTCAGCGTGCTAGCGAGTGGGAGCACAGGAAATGCGATTTTAGTAAGTGATGGAGAACATTCCTTACTAGTTGATGCAGGGCTGAGCGGAAAACAAATGGAAGCTCTATTTCAACAAGTAAATCGCAATATCCCGGATTTATCAGGAATTTTAGTGACTCATGAACATAGTGACCATATTAAAGGACTAGGTGTTCTGGCACGTAAATATAAGCTCCCTATTTTCGCAAATGAAAAAACGTGGAACGCAATGGGTGGCTTGATCGGCAACATTGATACGGAACAGAAGTTTCACTTTGAAATTGGCCAAACGAAATCGTTTGGCCAATTGGAAGTGGAGTCTTTTGGCGTTTCGCATGATGCTGCAGAGCCTATGTTTTATGTCTTTCATCAAGGATCTAAAAAATTAACCCTTATTACGGATACCGGCTATGTAAGTGACCGCATGAAAGGTACGATTAAAAATAGCGATATGTACGTATTTGAAAGCAATCATGATGTTGAAATGCTGAGAATGGGGCGCTACCCTTGGAGCATTAAAAGACGAATTCTAAGCGACGTGGGACATGTATCAAATGAAGACGCGGCTCTTGCAATGGCAGATGTGATTGGAGATCAAACCAAACGCATTTACTTAGCGCATTTGAGTCAAGACAATAACATGAAGGAAATTGCCCGCATGTCTGTTGCGCAAGTGTTACAACAAAAAGACATCAATGTAGAGGACAATATTCTCCTATGTGATACAGACCCAAAAAGACCAACTGATATTGTTTATGTATAGTCTCTAGAAAGGAAGCGAAAAATAACTTCATTTAGTACGTGAATGCAGACATTCACGATGATAAATGAAGGGTTCGGTGATAGTGTGGAACATTATGATGAAGGCCAAGAGCCAAATAGTCGGCCGCCTAAACGCCGCAGAGGATATTTCGCTTCTGCTCTGATTGGAGCAATTATAGGTGCACTTATTGTACTGCTTCTTATGCCAGCCTTGGTGAGGAACGGGATTTTGCCAGATGGATGGATGACGGATGAAAATAGAGATGAACAAACGGGATCTACCATCCAAAAATCAGTATCTCTTGACGTCACTACGGCCGTCACAAAAGCTGTTTCTGAAGCCAATGCAGCAGTTGTAGGAGTTGTAAACATTCAGAACTCTGAAAGCTTTTGGAATGATGAACGAACTGATGCCGGAACGGGCTCAGGTGTTATTTACAAAAAGCAAGGCAACAAAGCTTATATTGTGACAAACTATCATGTCATTAAAGGCGCTAACGAAATTGAAGTGAGCTTCAGTAACGGTACAAGGGTATCGGCTAAAATTCTTGGCAGCGATGATTTAATGGACTTAGCAGTTCTTGAAATTGACGCAGGCCACGTGACAAAAGTGGCTACCTTCGGAAATTCTGATAAGCTTAAAGCTGGTGAACCAGTGATTGCTATCGGAAACCCGTTAGGCCTTCAATTTTCTGGCTCCGTTACACAAGGAGTTGTCTCAGGGGTTAACCGTGTCATTCCTCAAGATTTGAATGGCGATGGAAACCCTGATTGGCAATCAGAAGTTATTCAAACAGATGCCGCCATTAACCCTGGTAATAGCGGGGGTGCTCTTGTTAATATTGATGGTGAATTAATCGGTATTAATTCCATGAAAATTGCCCAAGAAGCAGTAGAAGGCATTGGTCTTGCCATTCCAATCAACATGGCTAGGCCCATTATTAATGACTTAGAACGATATGGTGAAGTCAGACGTCCGTATCTTGGAGTTAGTACACTATCATTAAGTGAGGTATCAGGGTATCATTTAAAAGAAACCCTTAAGTTACCGCATGATGTAGTAAACGGAGTTGCTGTTCTAAAAGTCGAGCCAGGTTCGCCAGCCGCTAAAGCCGGATTAAAGGAATATGATGTAATTGTTGAGTTAGATCACAGCAAAGTAAGGGACATTGCGACACTTCGCAAACACCTCTACATTGAAAAAGAAATTGGCGATAAAATGAACGTAACGTTCTATCGCGATGGCAAAAAGAAATCCACAGAAGTAAAATTAACGCGTCAAATGAAGTGAAAGAAAAGTTATCCACAGGGGATAAACTCCTGTGGTTTTTTAATGAAAAGAATAGAGAAAGGAAGATAAATACATGAAGATATATTGCTGTTTAGAACATACAGAACTAGCGCTGGATGTAATGGTAGATGAGATTGAGCTAGCGCCGGTTTTTGAAAAAATAGAAAATTCCACTGACAAAAAAAGCTGTGAATATTGTGACAATGAAGCTGTATATGTAGTAGGGAACTAATATTCTTATACAAAATGTGGATATAGCATGTGGATATGTGGATAATATCTGTGGATAAGAGATAGAAGAGAGGAGAATAGCCTGTGAATATCTCTATTATAACCATTGGGAAGCTAAAAGAAAAATACTTAAAACAAGGCATTCAAGAATATTTAAAGCGTTTATCAAGCTATGCAAAAGTAGAAATTATTGAGCTTGCAGATGAAAAAGCGCCAGAAAACTTAAGTGAATCTGAAATGGAACAGGTGAAACAAAAAGAAGGAGAGCGCATCTTAGCGAAAATCTCAGACGATACTCACGTAATCGCATTAGCTATTAACGGAAAACAAAAATCTTCCGAGGAACTCGCAAAAGAAATTGATTCATTAGCTACCTACGGAAAAAGCAAAATAGCGTTTGTCATTGGCGGGTCGCTTGGTTTAAGCAGCGAAGTAATGAAACGCTCAAACGCAGCCCTTTCTTTTTCAAAGATGACGTTTCCTCATCAGCTTATGCGCCTAGTATTAGTAGAACAGATTTACCGAGCTTTTCGTATTATTCGAAATGAACCTTATCATAAATAGAACGTGTGGATATTTTTTTATTAAAAGTTGAGGCAGAAGGAAATGTAAAACCTTCTGCCTCAGCTTTTATCATATGTGGATAAATAGCACACGTCTATAAAAAAGAACAAGAGATTCTTCTCTCCGATAAAATGTTAGAACAATTGAGTTTAAGCAAACGAGATCTTATTTAAGAAACAGAAAAACCTTCGTCTTCTTTCACTCCAGCTCTGTCTTTAAACTCATCAAGCAACGCACGCACTTCGTCAGTTGTTTCCGTGCTCATGAGTAGATTTCTTAATTCACTTGCACCGCGGAATCCGCGAACGTAAATTTTGAAAAAGCGTCGAAGCGGTTTGAAAGGGCGCGGCTCTAATTCTTCAGAATACTTATCATGAAGATCTAGCTGCAGGCGAAGAAGTTCTAATAGCTCTTCGCTTGTGTGCTCTTTCTTTTCTTTTTCAAACGCAAACGGATTATGGAAAATTCCGCGTCCAATCATGATTCCATCAACGCCGTACTTTTCAGCAAGTTCAAGACCTTTCTGGCGGTCAGGAATATCACCGTTAATTGTTAGTAGCGTATGAGGCGCAACTTCGTCACGAAGCTTCTTAATCTCCGGAATTAACTCCCAGTGCGCGTCAACATCGCTCATTTCTTTTTTCGTACGAAGGTGAATAGAAAGGTTCACGATATCCTGTTCTAAAATGTGCTTCAGCCAGTCGTACCACTCATCAACTTGCGTATAGCCAAGACGAGTCTTTACGCTTACTGGAAGCCCTCCAGCTTTGGCTGCCTGGATAATCTCAGCCGCAGTATCTGGACGGCGAATCAGACCAGAACCTTTTCCGTTTCCTGCAACGTTCTGTACAGGACAGCCCATATTAATATCAATTCCGCGAAAGCCCATTTCGGCCATGCCGATACTCATTTGACGGAAGTATTCAGGCTTGTCTCCCCAAATATGCGCAACGATTGGCTGTTCATCTTCTGTAAACGTCAATCGTCCTTTTACGCTATCTTTTCCTTTCGGGTGGCAGTAGCTTTCCGTATTCGTAAACTCTGTAAAAAATACGTCAGGTCGTGCTGCTTCGGTCACAACATGGCGAAAAACGACATCCGTCACAGCTTCCATCGGTGCCAAAATAAAAAACGGACGCGGCAACTCATGCCAAAAATTATCTTTCATCTTATATCTAAACCCTTTCTTTTAGGGAAAACATATTCCCAAAATTAAAAAGTGTAATTTCTTTTATCAGGTTGAATGCCAGTATAAACTTCAACCAATATATACTTTAATGGTATGGAACGAAAAGTGCAAGGGAACGAGTGGTTTTGTTTTGCTGGAAATACTTATTGAAACAAATTTTATATCTAGTATTAGTGGGGTATAAGCAATTAAAAGCGAGCCTGAAGGCATGTACCGGATACCTGCGAATAAATATCCTAAAGCATTTGGTTTGTGTTTAGGCACTTTCTCTAAGGATATTATAAAGTATTCACCATAATTATGATTACGATAAACGATTTTATAAATAACTTTTACTATATAATATATAAAAAACCACGTCTGTCACTGTACAACAGACGTGGCTTCATTACGTATTAATGCTTTTTGTAAGGAGCGCCGTCCTTAGAAGGTAGTCCAGAAATGTATCCTACACCACCTGTTTCTTGAATGCCAATGCTTTCTTTCATTGCATTAGCTAGCTCTTCTTTATCAACAGCGGTAATATTTTTGTCGCTGATGTCCTCGCCCGGGTGCTGATAGTTGCTTAGTACGTAGCGAGAGTTTTTAATGTTTTCTACTGCACGAAGTCCTGTTGCTTCTGCTCCCACTGGAACTGAAAGAATGCGCGATAGTTTTTTGGTTTTTACATTGTAAGCCCATACGAAGTTGTTTGTGTGCAGTGAGCTGTCTTCTCCGATAAAGAGTGTATTTAAGTCATTTGAATACGTAAGGTTATCAGGGTTGGCAATTTTATTTGGATCCGCTGTATTACCGTATGCATCTGCTTTTTCTAGGTCTTGTCCAATCAGTAGCCCTTCCATGCTTGCAGGAACGTAGCGACTGTTAATCTTGCCTTTTGCTTGGTCTTTTTGATGCGATCCTAAGTTCAGCTGGTAGGTCACACCAGACTCTAATCTTGGAAGCTGGATATCATCTTGGACAGCACCAGATTCTTTTAGCATGGCACTATTTTGGTAAGAAATAGCCATATACGCTTTTTTATCTTTTTTGTTAACCGTTAGTCCTTCCATCTTGTTGAATTCAGATGTTGCACCTAAAATTGCACCGTATCGGCGTGATTCTAAAAAGGCAGCTGCTTTTTCCATGCCAGGCTTTACTTTTAAATATTCAACTTTTTTACTTGCGGCGGTTTTGACTGCTTTAAATCCTTTTGTAGGCTGTTCAGCTGTTTCAAAAATATCACTAAATTTTGTGCCTTTGTCGATTATTGTTTTCACTTCACTGTCTGTTGCATGGCCAAGCTTAATCCAATGAAGTTCGCCTTTACCTCCATTGTTCGTACTCGTTTGTTTGAATTTTGCTGCATAAAGCGTTCCTGCTGAGAAGTCTTTCTCCTTATCTGCTACATACATAAACATCATGGTATTAGATCCATCATCGCCAAAAAGAGCGGTTTTATTATCTGGAAGTACCTGCATCATTTCGTGTGAAAAACGACCTGTGCTGTAATGTTTTACGACGGACGCATTGCCGCTTTCATCCACTGAAATTTCTGGAATCCAGCCATAGTAGTAAGGATTTGCTTTTGACGTGTCACTGAAATAAAGCTTAGCGAAGTTCGTGACGTCTTTATAAGAGCTAGATGAAGGGTCTTCAAAAGCACGTGCATCAGGCTCGTATTCTTCTGAACCAAGGTGAGTACCCCAATCTGTTGTAGAGCCATTACACGGCGTCCATAAACCATTCACATTAGAAAAATCAATTTTTTTAGCATGGTTGACGGTTAGTTTTCCTGTTTTATCATCTCGGTCAACTTGTGTAAGCGTCATTGAAGCAGGAAGACCGGAAATCACTTTTCCAGCATTATTAACGGATTCATATTCATAATGTGAAATAATATAAGACTTACCGTTGATGGTGATAAAGCTGTTTGAATCCGGTGCGTCTGATACGTACGGTGAGGGCTTATCAGGAACGCTTCGGTCAATAATTGGATCCCCGTTTGCATCGATCGGTGTACCTGCGGCGATTAATTCCCCTTTATTATCGACAATTTTATCTTTTGAAAGAAAGAGTTGATTATAGTTAAGCGGCGTTTCTTCAACGCTTCCATCTTTATACGTTACTTTTACAGATGCCTCTGTATACGTTTTAATCATATTTTCAATCGTAGTAGGTGCTTTCATTGGCTGAAACTCGACGCTTTTGATTTGTTTTGGATGTTGAACTGGATGATGCTCTGCTGCAAAAGCAGAAGCGGCGCTAGAAGCTAAAAGAGTGAGAGATAGTCCAAGAGATACTCGTTTTTTCATGGTTGATAACCTCCAAATTGTATTCATACACTTATTAAATCATTTGATTGTTGAGGAAATATAAAGAGAAGCGCTGGATTTGTTGAGCTGTCGTTAAGAACGTTGAACATTTACATGACAAGTTTAACTAGAAGTTATTCAGCTATCTTTCAGAATTTGTTCAGATAGCATTCAGCTGGGCTTCACAGTGAATTCATGTTCTGCTCTTACAATAAACACATAGCTAAAGGCGACAGGAAGCGCTTTGGCTCGTACAGCAAAAGTGAAAGGTATTTTAGCAGAAAAAAACGTTACTCCAATAGCGCTATTTTGATAAATGACCGCTGCTAAAAACTTTAGCTTGTGCTGTAAATACATTGGAAATTAGGCGGAGGTATAATCATGATTGGAAAAGTATTAGCAGGAAAAGCAGTAGTAGCAAAAGCGGTGGGAGGTGCCACAATTGGAACAGCTATCGCTCTTGGTTCAATGACAAGCGCATTTGCTTCAGACGGCCAGCACATTACTTCAACAAAAGCGTCGGCTCATACCGAAGCGGCAACATATACGCAAGCTCAAGCAAAAGCAATTGCCTTAAAGAACTGCGGAGGAACGGTTCAATCAGTTTCTTTTGAAAATAACGCCTATACGTTTTTAATTCACGGACAAGATAATCAAGACCATCACGTGAAAGTAAATGCACACAGCGGAAAAGTGGTAAAGGTTGAAAAACTATCTTTTTCTCGAAGTGAGGCACAAGCAGTAGCGTTGAAAAACTGTGGAGGAACGGTTAAGTCGGTAGGCTTCAACGATGGAGTATATACGTTCTTAATTCACGGAAAAGATAGCCGTGATCACCACGTAAAAGTGAATGCACAAAGTGGAAAAGTGATTCAAATTCAAAGCGCTGCATTTACAAAAGCACAGATTCAAACGATTGCATTAAAAAATTGCAGCGGAACGATTCAATCAAGTTCATATGCAAATGATGTATACACATTTTTGATCCACGGAAAAGACAACAAAGATCACCATGTGAAAGTAAACGCTGAAACTGGAAAAGTAATTAAAGTCGAAGCGGTAAAGTTTACACAAGAACAAGCTAAACAAGCTGCTCTTCAACAGCACAAAGGAACGGTTCAATCTGTTTCGTTCAGTGAACAAGCATACACGTTTGTGATCAAAGGAACAGACAATGTAAAACATACTGTAAAAATAAGCCCTCAAACAGGAAAAGTGTGCTGATTTGATAAAAAAGACGATTGCTTTACAGCAATCGTCTTTTTTTACGTTAAGGGCAATACAATTTCAAAAGCAGTTCCTACATTTAATTTGCTTTTTACACGTATTTTTCCCCTGTGCAGCTCTATAATAGATGCGCTGATGGCTAAACCTAAACCTGCTCCTCCGTATGCTCGAGAGCGTGAAGCATCAGCTTTGTAAAATCGCTCAAATAAATGAGCAAGGTGTTCTGGAGGAATGCCGTGACCGTTATCTTGTATTGTTAATGAAAGTTCTTTCTCATTTGCTTTTCCTATCACTTGAATAACTCCTGTAGTTGGATTTGTATGCTGTACTGCGTTGGAAAATAAGTTTAAAACAACTTGTTTAAATTGATCTTTGTTAATGTCTGATGGTAAAGGGCTTGGGAAGTCGAATAAAATTTTTCTGTTCCCGGCCAATAGCATTAATTGAGGTTTCATATCTAAAATCAATTCATCTACAAAACAGCACTCTTTTTGAAACGTCGGAAGTTGATCAAGCTGAGCAAGAAGCAGAAGATCCTGAATCAGTTTGCGCAGTCTTTTGGACTCCCCATACATGCTTTTTAATGCGTCGTTTAATTGGTCTGGATTACTGCTAGCCCCTCTTAGTAAAACTTCTAAAAAGCCATGAATGGATGTAAGCGGCGTTCGCAGTTCATGAGAAGCATCCGCCACAAAGCGCCGCATTTGTTCTTTGGCATCTGTTTCAGCTTTAAATGCTTCTTCAAGACGCTCAAGCATTTCGTTAATAGAAAGAGAAAGGCGATCCATTTCGATTTGTCCTTGATTAACAGGCAAGCGGTCATGTAAGCTTCCTGCATTAATATGCTCCACTTTTTTAGTAATAGTAAACAAAGGGATTAACGTCTGTTTTAAAACAGAAGAAAAAACAAAAAAAGCAATGGTCATTGCAGTAAGTGAAAGCATTAAAAAGATTATCATTTGTCTGATCAACAGGTCTCTTAGTGATTCTGTTGGAGTATTGATTTGAATAACTCCCTGGATTTCTCCGTCAAAGACAATTGGTTTTAAAACAATGACTTGCTCTTGATGACCATCGATTTTCTTTATGAGGCTCATCGTGTTGTCCGGCTGTTTGATGTTTTTCATTACTTGTTTATATGTAGATGCAGAAAGCTTAGGAAAGTAAGAATGATGTGGATCCTTAGCCAGCCGTAAAAATGTGCTTTTTTGATTGATAAAGGTAATATTAACACCCGGGAAATAAACCATGGGTCTTGATCTTTTTACATTCTGGCTTGTTTCAATATCATGTTTCCAGACATCATCGGGAATCAAGTGAATTTGGTCTTCGATGCTTTTAATTTTATTCGTGTAAATAAATTGCTTCATGAACACGTATTGAAACAAGCCTATCAGTATCAGTAAACTCAAAATAACAAGCAAACTTCTGAATAAGAGCTGAAGGCGAAGAGAGTTCAGATGAAAGAACCGTTTGTGCTTCATGAAATATCAATCCGGTATCCTACACCGCGAAGCGTTCGAATGACGGTTCGGCTATGGTCCTGTAATTTTTCTCTCAGTGATCGAATGTATACTTCTACAATGTTTTCTTCTCCTCCAAAATCATATCCCCACACTCGATCTAAAATGGTGGATTTACTTAGTACGAGACCGTGATTAATAACCAAGAATTTTAAGAGTGCATATTCAGTAGGGGATAAATCAAGTATGTGATTAAGGTATTTAATTTCTTTGCGGCGGTCATCAATTTTAAATGGACCGATTGATACTTCGTCTAATAAGTTGGGAAATTGATTGCGGATTCTAGCTTGAATGCGCGCAAGAAGTTCTTCAAAACTGAAAGGTTTGACCATATAATCATCTGCTCCAATAGTCAGCCCTTTTACTCGATCGTCTACTTGATCTTTTGCTGTTAGCATAATGACAGCTATATTCCCCATTTTCTTCAACAAGCGGCATACTTCAAATCCATCCATTCCTGGAAGCATAACATCTACAATAGCGATATGGGGCTTGAATTCTTTGGCTACATTAATTCCTTCAATTCCGTCTTGGGTAGCTTTAATATCAAATCCTTCATTCGTTAAACCCAAAGATAAAAACTGTAAAATAGTTGGTTCGTCATCTATAAGCAAGACTTTAATTCCTTTTAGTTGTTCCATCATGTTGAAAACTCCTTTGCTCCTCTACTTTCTATTATGCTTTTTTATCTGAAACAGCACTGAATAATAGCTGAAAGCAAGCTGAAAAATAGTAGCTATTCTTATATCTTCAGCTAACTTTAAGCTTCTATTCGTCTTATTCTCAGAAATCTTTTGCATAATGAACGGCGTACTAGATAAAACGCCATAAATTAGACGGAAAGTCTAATGGTGAAAAAGGAGGAAATTCAAGGATGATTAAATGGGCAAAAGTATTGTCTACATCTGCTTTAGGAACTGCAATTGCATTTAGCTCTATTACAACGAGTCACGCTGCAGAAATGAAGACAGCTAAAGCAGAAGCAACTGAACATGTGAGTATCTCGCAAGCTCAGGCAAAAGGTATTGCTCTACAAGATTGCAAAGGGACAGTTACGTCTACGGAATTTAAGCAGGAATCAAGTGTGTATGTAATTACAATTGTAACGAATAACCTGGAGCAAAGAATTGTAGAAGTAAGTGCGAGCACTGGAAAAGTAGTAAAGAAGCAAGAAGTGAAGTTATGGACACAAAATCAAGTGAAAGAATCTGTTTCTAAGCAGTATAAAGGCGCTATTCAATCTATTACCTTTAACAAAGAAACGCGTGAATATACGTTAACTGTAGTAGATGGCAAAGTAGAATATACGTTAACTGTAGATGGTCTAACGGGAAAAGTCATTCATGAGAATAAAAAAGAGCTGCAGCTAATGTCAGAGCAAAAAATAAAAGAAGCAATTGTTAAACAATATAGTGGTTACGTATATAGTCTAGAATTTAAAGAATCCGCTAGTCAGTATGTCGCAGTGATTCTTAAAAATAGCACTCAATATACAGTAACGTTAGATGCTTTCACAGGAAAAGTAGTTAATACTTCTCAGCAAGAAGTGAAGGTATTAACGAGACAAGATGCAAAAGATCTTGCATTGGCTACATATGCAGGTAAGGTGAAAATGGTAGAATATGATCAAAATGCAGCGATTTTCACAGTGAAAATAATCAAAGATAATACGGAATACACGGTTACAATCGATGCGGTTTCGGGTGAAATCACAAATGTAAAACAAGATAAGCTTCAACTGTTAACGGAGAACGCTGTAAAAGATCTTGCTTTAAAACATCAAGAAGGAAAAGTAGAGCATATTGAGCTTATAACAGAAAACTCAATAACTGTATACGTAGTAACCTTAGTTAGCGGAAGCAAGCAGCAGACGCTTAAGTTCGATGCTTATACGGGACAAGAGTGCTCATAATTTTTTATCTTAAAACATAAAACATACATTTCATTTTTCATTCATATCAAGCAGAGGGTGCTTCAAGGCATCCTCTGCTTTTCTATTTATAACTAGAAACGGGGCTGTTTATCTATGTTAAGATAAATGTAGATTATTGTTGTAAAATGGATAGAACTAGAATGAAATAAATTAAATAGATAGGGTGTACACATGAGAAAAGAAGTACAAGTTATAGCCAAAGAAACTTTTATTAAAAAAGTGAACAAGGGTTATCCACTCATTGAAAAAGATGCGCTTGTTGATGGTCATAAACTGCAAGAAGAAGGGGTTATTATTAACTTAGTTACTCCCAAGAATCAATTTTTAGCCAAAGGCTATTATGGAAAACAAAACAAAGGCTACGGATGGATTCTTACGAAGAAGAAAAGTGAGCAAATTGACGCGGCGTTTTTTGCTAGAAAAATTCAGCAAGCTATTTCATCTCGTCATGACTTTTATGCGTCTGAAGACACAACTGCTTTTCGCATATTTAATAGTGAAGGTGACGGAATCGGCGGCTTGATTATTGATTATTATGACGGATATTACGTCATGAGTTGGTATAGTGAAGGAATTTATCAATTTAAAGAATACGTCATTGAAGCCTTAAAGTCTGCGCCTAACTTTAAAGGGCTGTACCAGAAAAAACGTTTTAACGTAAAGGGGCAGTATATTGAAGAAGATGATTTTGTAGCAGGGGATAAAGGTGAATTCCCTTTAATTGTAAAAGAAAATGGTATTCGTTTTGCCGTTTACTTAAATGACGGAGCGATGGTGGGAGTCTTTTTAGATCAGCGAGACGTCCGTAAAACGATTCGAGATAAATATGCAAAAGGAAAGACCGTGCTAAATATGTTTTCGTATACAGGCGCATTTTCAGTGGCGGCCGCTCTTGGAGGAGCTGCGAAAACAACAAGTGTCGATTTAGCCAACCGCAGCTTGGCAAAAACAATTGAGCAATTTAGTGTAAATGGAATTGATCACGAAGCACAGGACATTATCGTAGAAGATGTTTTCAAGTATTTTAAATATGCGGTCAAGAAGAACATGACCTTCGATCTTGTGGTGCTAGATCCGCCAAGCTTTGCTAAGTCGAAAAAGCATACGTTTAGCGCGGCAAAAGACTACAAAGATTTATTAAAAGAAGCCATTGCGCTTACAAAGCCAAACGGTGTCATTGTAGCATCTACGAATGCAAGCAATTTTGATATGAAAAAATTCCATTCGTTTATTGAAAAAGCTTTTAATGAAAAAGGGGAACGGTACAAAATGATGGAGCAGTTCGCTCTTCCATCTGATTTTAAAACAATAAAAGAATTTAAGTCAGGTAATTATTTAAAAGTCGTGTTTATTCAAAAAATAAATCGCTAAATGCAAGGCTGCATGATGAACTCATGCAGTTTATTTATTTTTGATAAAATAACGATTACAAGCTATTTGAAGGGGACAAAATGAAGGTAGGAGATAAATATTGTCAATATATATGATAAAATAATAAAGGAATTATGCTCAATACTTCACAATTTTACAATATCATCCTTACGAAACGTATTTTTACAATTATTTTATTTTAAATGGGATAAGTATTGGGTACGAAGTAGAAAGAGCATACTACTACTATTATTAAAAAACATGAAAGGAGAAAGATTATGGCTGAAATAACAAAAAAGCCTGCCGGCGAAGTGAAATTTATTCCTTTATTAATTTGTCTGGCAATCGGACTTGTTTTATGGTTTATTACACCTCCGTCCGGACTTGATGTGAAGGCTTGGCACTTATTCGCTATTTTTGTGGCTACTATCGTAGGGCTTATCATTAAACCATTGCCATTAGGCAGTGTAGCTATTTTATCTTTAACCATTATTGTATTAACTAATACATTAACACTTGAACAATCGCTCAGCGGTTTTCAAAATACGACGATTTGGTTAATCGTTATTGCATTCTTTATTTCTAGAGGTTTTATTAAGACTGGTCTAGGAACAAGGGTTGCCTATATCTTCGTTCGTTTGTTCGGTAAAAAGACGTTGGGATTATCGTATTCTCTTATCGTAAGTGACTTGCTTTTATCACCTGCAATGCCGTCTAATACAGCACGAGCTGGAGGAATTATTCTTCCAATCATTCGTTCTTTATCCGAAACATATGGATCGAGAACTGGAGACGGTACGGAGCGCAGAGTCGGTGCTTTCTTAACAAAAGTATCGTTTCAAGGAGATATGATCACATCCGCTATGTTTGTAACAGCAATGGCGGCCAATCCTCTTGCTGTTAAAATGACGGAACAAATTACAGGAAAGACTATTTCATGGGTTGGCTGGGCAGCGGCTGCAATTGTACCTGGAATTATTAGTTTAATTGTTATTCCGCTTGTTATTTATAAGCTGTATCCGCCAGAATTAAAAGAAACACCGGAAGCATCTGAAATTGCAGTAAAAAAATTAAATGAGATGGGTCCGCTAAAGAAAGAAGAATGGTACATGATTGGCGTATTTTTACTCCTTCTTGTGCTGTGGATTTTTGGCGCTAATTTAAATATTAATGCAACAACAACTGCTTTTATTGGTCTATGTACGCTGCTTTTAACGCAAGTACTAAGCTGGTCGGACATCAAAAAAGAACAGGGAGCATGGGATACATTAGTTTGGTTTGCTGTGTTGGTTATGATGGCAACCTTCTTAAATGATCTAGGCATGATTCCTTGGTTCAGTGATCTGATGAAAGGCACTGTTAGTCATATGTCTTGGATGACGGCGTTGATTGTACTAGCTGTTGCGTATTTTTATTCTCACTACTTTTTTGCGAGTAATACGGCTCACGTCAGCGCTATGTACGCAGCATTTTTATCTGTCATCGTGGCCGCTGGTGCGCCTCCGTTACTGTCAGCATTAATTTTAGCGTTCTTTAGCAATTTATTTGGCTGTTTAACTCACTACGGCAGTGGACCGGCACCGGTGTTCTTCGGTAGTGGATATGTAACGCAGCAAAAATGGTGGTCGCTCGGCTTTTTAATTTCAATTATTCATATTATCATTTGGATTGGAATTGGCGGCTTGTGGTGGAAACTGCTCGGTCTATGGTAAAAAAAACAGTGGCGCAGGCCACTGTTTTTTTTATGCTTCAGCCCAAACGGATACAGAGCCGCCATTTACAGGAAACTGTCCGTAGCCATCTTCTTCAATCACAACTTGATCTTCTCGGTTGTTTGTGAAGTCGATCCACGTTTGTCCACTTCGGTGTTCGCCGACGAACATTCTCTTTTCGCCATCTTCGCCGTTTGACATCACCACAGCGCATCCAGACTTCTCAAATTCCTCTACACCATGCCTTACCCATCCAATGGTATTCGGGTGATCAAAATAATCGTCTTGCTGACCGTATGCTTTGTCATAGCGTACATGCAAGAGAGCGGAAATATCTTTTTCTTTTCCCTCAATAGGGTGCTCTCCGCCTATCCCAAAATAGTCTCCGTAAAACACACAAGGATAGCCGTCTTCACGAAGTAAAATTAGAGCGTAAGCACTTTGTTTGAACCAATCTTCTACCCAAGATTCTAAAGATTCATTTGGCTGAGAGTCATGGTTATCTACAAATGTGACAACATTCAAAGGGTGAGTCTTGACTAATGTATCATTAAAAATTGTGGTTAAATCAAAATCTCTTCCTTGCTGAGAGGCTTCATGCAGTTTATAGTGCAGCGATACGTCAAACAAATCAATTTGATAATCAATCACGTCTAGGAATTCCTGACAGGCTGTTAACTCTGGATTCCAAAACTCTCCCACAAAATAAAATGGCTTTTCTTGAGAAGAGGACAATTCGTGGGCAAACTCTTTAATAAAATCGTGGTTAATATGTTTAATGGCGTCTAATCGATAACCGTCGCACTGCAGGGTGTCTGCTAACCATTTTCCCCATTTGATCATTTCTTCTCGAACTTCAGGGTGATCGTAATCAATATTCGCAAACATTAAATAATCGTAGTTGCCAAACTCTTGATCGACATTTTCGTTCCAGCTTTTGTTTTCCCCGGCAATACGAAAAACGCCTTCTTTTCCATTTTTATCATCGTAATCAGTGCCGTTAAAATGATTAAAGTTCCATTTGAAAGAAGAATATTGATCGCCGCGCCCTTCAAATGTAAACTTTGTCCACCCTTCAATTTCAAAAGGTTCAGAAATTTCTTCTGTTCGGTTCATGGGATCCACTTCAATGACGTGGAACGTTTCTTTTTCATCTGCTGCAGCTTTATGATTCATCACAATATCCACATAGACATTAATTCCGTGATTATGACAGGCATCAATCGCATCATGCAGCTCTTGCTTGGTTCCATACTTTGTACGAACGGTCCCTTTTTGATCAAATTCGCCAAGATCGTATAAGTCGTAAACGCCGTAGCCATTATCCTCTGATGAAACACCTTTTGTAACAGGGGGAATCCACACGGAATCAATTCCTTGTTCTTTTAGTTGAGGAGCGAGCTCTTTGAGGCGTTGCCAATGCTCGCCATCAGCTGGCACATGCCATTCGAAAAATTGCATAATTGTATGATTCCGTTCCAAGTTAAATCATCCTCCTTTTAAATAAAAAGATATAATCGCTCACGGATAGTTCTTTAGAATCAAATGAGGAATTGATTATATTTTTTCTTTTAACGTTCCTGTTATCCCTATTCTTTAAACCTTTTTCAACATATGAAGCTTAAGAAAATCTTAAAATTTTTTCTTCTTTTTTCTTAAAAAATGCAGTTTACAGTAAAACCCATAGACGAAATGACCCATGACATACTTTTGAAAGGAGAGTGAGAAATCAATGGACGAATATGCGATTCTAGTTGTAAACGAGGAGCGGTTTGAACGTTTTAAAAGTGGGGATACCTCGAGGTAAACCAAAGACTCTAGACTTGGTTTAGCTATTGCTAAGTCAATTATTGATTTGCACGGAGGAAAACTGAATATTGAAATTGACGGAGATTTATTTAAAGTAACGATTACTCTTTAATGTGAGTGAATATAAACAGCATATCTAGTAAAAAAAGAGAAGCAACCTCATTATGCTGGTTGCTTCTCTTTTTTTAGCGTTCGTAATTTTATTCCGCAACCGCAAAGTGTACTGTGCTTTAGTACTTTTATTTCTCTATCACACTGATTACATCTTATTTTTTGTCCAATCATTTCTTCATCCCTTCCTCTTTTTACAAGAATTTAAATAAGTATCCATAAAATATGGATACTTATTTAGTGATAAAATGTTAAACTAATTGATAATAAATGAAAATCTAAAATGAGAAAAATACCTTTATTTTCTCATTTGTAAAACTGATCTCTTTATTTTACTTGCTGCGGAACAGATAATCCTAAACCGTCTGCAACGCGTGTTCCATACTCTGGATCCGCTTTGTAGAAGTGCTGAATTTGACGCAGTTTAATCTCTTCTTTTTCTACAGGCTTCATAGCTTCAACGATGTTTGCAACTAGTCGTGTACGCTCGTCTTCGCTTAGAAGGCGGTATAAGTCACCTGCTTGCGTGTAATGGTCGTTATGATCATATGCAACACTATCGGCAACGCCTGAAACAGGGTATGCCGCTTGTTTGTTTTCATGAGATTCTGTCGGACCACCAAAGCTGTTTGGCTCGTAGTAAACAGAACGGCCGCCGTTATCGTCAAAGCGCATTTGACCATCACGCTGATAGTTATTTACTTCATTGCGCGGACGGTTAATCGGTAGCGCTTGGTGGTTAGCACCCACGCGGTAGCGATGTGCATCGCTGTATGCGAATAGTCGACCTTGCAGCATTTTATCAGGTGATACGTCAATTCCTGGTACAAGCGTTCCAGGTGAGAATGTAGCTTGCTCCACTTCGGCAAAATAATTTTCTGGATTGCGGTCCAAGACCATGCGACCTACTTCAATTAACGGGTAGTCTTTTTGTGACCAAACCTTTGTTACGTCAAACGGATCAAAGCGATACGTATCAGCGTCTTCTAATGGCATAATCTGAACGTACAGCTTCCATGAAGGGAAATCGCCTTTTTCAATGGCATTAAATAAATCTTCAGTATGATAATCTGGATTTTCACCAGCTAGCTTTGCAGCTACGTCTGGAGACAGATTTTTTACGCCTTGCTCTGTTTTAAAGTGATATTTTACCCAAACGCCATCTCCTTCGGCATTAACCCATTTAAATGTGTGGCTGCCAAATCCATGCATATGGCGTAAAGTTGCCGGGATACCGCGGTCAGACATTAAAATAGAAACTTGATGCAAAGATTCAGGAGATAAAGACCAGAAATCCCAAACGGCCGTCGGGTTTTTTAAATGTGTGCGTGGATCGCGTTTTTGTGTATGAATAAAGTCAGGAAATTTAATCGCATCTCGGATGAAAAATACAGGTGTATTATTTCCGACTAAGTCGTAGTTTCCTTCTTCTGTATAAAATTTAACAGCAAACCCGCGAGGGTCGCGAACGGTATCTGCTGAGCCATTTTCACCAGCTACTGTTGAAAAGCGAACAAATAGAGGCGTTCGTTTTCCTACTTCAGAAAGGAAAGCTGCTTTTGTATAGGCTGAAACATCATTTGTCACTTCAAAATAGCCGTGGGCACCGGCGCCTTTTGCGTGTACGACGCGTTCGGGAACACGCTCTCGGTTAAAATGGGCTAATTTCTCTAAAAGGTGAACATCTTGAATTAAAGTAGGTCCGCGTGAACCAGCGGTCATTGAATTTTGATTATCTCCAACCGGAGCTCCCCAACTAGTCGTTAGGTTATTCTTGTTTGTTGTCATCTTAGAACCACCTCTTATTTGAATTTTATTATGTTAGAAATAATAATAACATTTTTAAATAAAAAATCAATACTAAATTATAATTATTATAATTTGAAATGTTGATTTTGAGATGTAGCCAATGGGGTATATAGCATATGAAGTGTACGAACTATTTTAAAAATTTTCTGTATAGTATATTTAGTTTAATAATAAAAATGCCTGGTGTGCAATTATTTTGACCGGCTATTACCATATCAAAAACACGCTTGCTTATATAAGCAAGCGTGTTCGTTTTATATATTTTGTGTTAAGTTTGCTTTCGCTGCCAGCTCAGCCTGAGGCGTGCGCCAAAGCTGTGTCCATTTTTGAATCGCGGCTATCATAATAATGAGGCCGAGTATAAGCATGATGATTGAAAGAGTCGCATTTAATATGCTGTAACCTGCCGCAGCTTCATTTAAATACACATTCTTAACCATCCAATAACCCGCGTAGTTAACCGTCACGTAAAGGTAGGCTAATGGAATAAGGCAAGTAAGCATATAGGAACGTTTATCTGCAATTCTAAGAATGACGGTTGCTCCAATAATTAAACCAATAGAGGCCATTAACTGATTCGATACGCCGAACAGCGCCCAAACGGAGCCAATATCTCCTGAGAACAATAAGTACCCCCACATAAAACAGGCTAGGGCGCTTGCAAAAATGGACCCGGGAAGCCAGTCTACTCGCTTCAAAGGCTTATAAAATTCACCGAAAAAGTCTTGAATTAAATAGCGGGAAACGCGTGTGCCAGCGTCGATAGCAGTTAAAATAAACACTGCTTCAAACATAATGACGAACTGGAAAAAATAAGAAGACAGGTGGCTGAACCAAGGAATTTCCGTGAAGATATACGTCATGCCTACAGCCAGTGTAACAGCGCCGCCTGTACGGCCTTCCAAGTTTAGACCAATCTCTTGGCTAAGCTGAGGAAGAGCTGTCACGTTCATACCGAGCGTTTTAAACACTTCAGGTGTAGAGTTGATTGCAAAGTAGTCTCCAGGATGTAAAGCTGTTGCGGCAATTAATGCCATAATTCCTACCAAGCATTCGACTAACATCGCCCCGAAGCCTACAACTTTAATGTCACTCCAGCGGTCAAGCATCTTAGGGGTTGTCCCTGAACCAACAAATGCATGGAAGCCGGAAATAGCACCGCAGGCGATCGTAATGGAAATGAACGGCCACACAGGTCCTGCTAAAATAGGGCCGCCTCCGTGAATAAATTCAGTAACTGCAGGAAATGGAATTGCTGGATTTACGAAAAACACGCCTACAATCAGCGCGATAAAGACACCAATTTTCATAAAGCTGCTTAAATAATCTCGAGGTGCTAAAAGCAGCCAAACGGGCAAGGCCGCTGCGAAAAATGCATAAACGGGAAGAATAATTGAAAGTGTTTTAATATCTAGCGTTAAAAAATCTCCTAAAGCTGTTCCTTGAATATAAGGACCGCTAAATACGGCGATTAAAATTAAAATGAAGCCGACGGTAGAAGCCGCTTTTAAATTACCGGTTTTTTTGTGGTAAATACCTACCCCCATTGCAATCGGAATCGTAATTCCAACAGCGAATGTACCCCAAGGATTTTTCTCAAGTGCGTGTAACACGACCATAGATAAACCGGCCATTGTGATGGTAATGATAAAAAGCATAGCTAAACCTGTACAAAAACCAGCGACGGGTCCTAGCTCTTTTTTAGCCACTTCTGAAAGCGACTGGCCTTTTTGGCGCATAGATGCAAATAACACAACTGCATCGTGAACGGCTCCTCCGATTACAGCTCCGATTAAAAGCCAGAGCAGTCCGGGCAAATAGCCAAACTGAGCTGCTAAGATAGGTCCAACAAGCGGACCAGCAGCTGCAATAGCTGCAAAGTGATGACCAAATGTTACCCATCGGTTGGTTGGCACATAATCTTTTCCATCTTCAAGCTCATGTGCTGGCGTTTTTTGCGCATCGTTTAGTTTCAAGACCTTAACAGCCATGAATGTTCCATAAAGCCGATACGCAATCATTAAAATACAGATAGATCCAATAACAATGGTAACCGCATTCATTACAAATCCCCCTATCCCTTAGTTGTCTGATGTTTGTACTACTACACAACGTTATGTAATTGTGTGTTCCCCTTACAACTTTCATTATAAAAGAAGAAAGCGCTTTTATCACCAGTTTTTCCCTTAATTATTTAAAAAATTAGAAAGTTCAAATTCCCTTTGAAAAACTATAAGACTTTTCGCATAATCTCTGCTATAATTTTTAAAAAAATTAGTACGCATTTAGGTGTTTTTAGTTAGGGAGATGAAAAGAGTGAACCATCGTCAAGAGTTACAAAATAGCAAGCGTATTGTAGTCAAAGTAGGGACATCTACGTTGACCTATGATAATGGAGATATTAACTTAGCACGCATTGAAAAACTAGCGCGTGTTTTATCTGATTTAATGAATGCAGGAAAAGAAGTTGTGCTTGTTACATCAGGTGCTGTTCAAGTAGGAGTAAAAAAACTAAAGTTAAAAGAAAAGCCAACTTCTATTCGAGACAAACAAGCAGCGGCCTCTGTCGGGCAATGTGAGCTTATGCATATCTATAGTAAATTCTTTGGTGAGTACAGCCACATCGTTGGTCAAGTACTGTTAACGAAAGATGTAATCGAAGATGAACATGTGCGCAATAACGTTGTGAACACGTTTGAAAAATTAATTGAAGACAAAGTAATTCCTATTGTGAATGAAAACGATACAGTTGCAATCGATGAGATTGAAAACATCGTACGTTTTGGAGATAACGATAATTTATCCGCCATTGTTTCAGTTTTGATTCACGCAGATTTACTTGTTATTTTATCTGATATTGACGGTTTCTTTGATTCAGATCCCACAAAAAACCTTAACTCTAAATTAATGAAAGTAATAGATGGGATCACACCGGAGCTTGAGAATTTTGCTGGAGATAGTGGAACTGACGTTGGAACAGGCGGAATGGTCACAAAGCTTACCGCTGCTAAAACAGCTACAAGTGCAGGCGTGAGCTTAATCCTAGCAAATGGTAAAGAACCAAGTATTTTGCGAGATATTATTGAAGGCCAAGAAATTGGAACGTTATTCTTAAAACAAGCTGAAGGAGTAATGAAATGAGTGAATTGCAGCTTAAAGGAAAGCAGGGAAAAGAAGCCTCTTATTTCTTAGGAAATGTAACGAGCGAACAAAAACAGCAGGCACTTTATAAAATGGCGGCTGCTTTATTGAGTCAGCAAGAAGCGATTTTAAAAGCAAATAAATTAGACGTAGAAAAAGCCGTTCAAAAAGGCACGTCAAAAGCTATGTTGGATCGCCTATCTTTAAATGAAGAGCGGATTCACGGAATGGCAGACGGCCTGCGCCAAGTAGCTGCGCTTTCCGATCCAGTAGGAGAAGTGCTGTCTATGGCGAAGCGACCAAATGGCTTACAAATTGGGCAGCAGCGTGTACCTATTGGTGTCATAGGAATTATTTATGAAGCGCGTCCAAACGTTACGTGTGATGCAGCAGGCTTATGCTTAAAAGCAGGAAATGCAGTTATTTTGCGCGGAGGCAGCGAGGCGTTTTATTCGAATCAAGCGATTGTTTCTGTATTATCTCAAGCTGCGGCAAGTGCAGGATTGCCTGAGCATAGCGTACAGCTTATTGAAGATACGTCGAGAGAAACAGCACTGGAGTTAATGAAATTAAATGAATATATCGATGTATTAATTCCTCGAGGCGGTGCTGGTTTAATTGAAGCGGTGGTAAAAAATGCAACGGTTCCCGTTATTGAGACAGGAACTGGGAACTGCCACATTTATGTTGATGAAGCATATGACGGTGACATGGCGGCCAATATCGTCATTAATGCAAAAACATCTCGTCCAGCGGTGTGTAACTCAGCCGAAAAGCTGATTATTCATGAACGAGCGGCTCATGAATTTTTGCCGATTATTGTTCAAGCGCTACGAGAGAAAGATGTAGAAGTACGCGGTGATGAACGTGCGCTAACAATCGTTCCAGATCTTGTTCCAGCAGGGGATGAGGATTGGAAGAAAGAATACTTGGATTTCATCATGGCGGTTAAAATCGTAGATGATATCGATGAAGCGATTTCCCATATTAATGTTCATAGTTCACATCACTCTGAAGCGATTGTAACAACAAATTATGCTCATGCTCAGCGTTTTTTACAGCGCGTTAATTCAGCCGCTGTTTATGTGAATGCTTCAACGAGGTTTACGGACGGAGAAGAGTTTGGTTTCGGGGCAGAAATCGGAATCAGTACACAAAAGCTTCATGCGCGTGGACCGATGGGATTAAAGGAATTAACAACGCTAAAATATATTATTTACGGAGATGGACAAATTCGATAAAAAAGAAGCCTGAGGCATATGCCCAGGCTTCTCTTATTTCCATATATGTTCAATTTCTTCAAGTGACTTTCCTTTTGTTTCCGGAACCCACTTCCATATAAACAAAAATGAAGCAATACACATAATCATAAAGAATAAAAATGTGAAAGATCCTCCAGCTTTGTTCCAAAGGATAGGGAAAAACTGAGATACAAACCAATTAGCTATCCACAAGAAAAACGTAGAAATAGACATTGCATAGCCTCTCGCGTGATTAGGAAAAATTTCCGAAATCACAACCCATACAACCGGTCCCATAGAAATATTAAAAAGAAATAAATAAAAAACAATAAGTAAACTAGTAGTCAACCCTTCAGTACCCTGAGAATGAAATCCAAAGGAAACGAGAAGCTGCGTAACGGCCATACCAGCTGTGCCAATAAGCAATAAAGCTTTGCGGCCAATCCGGTCGATAAGCCACATGGAACAAAGAACGCCTAAAAAGGCAGCTACACCAATCATAGACGTAACAAGGAGCGATAAATCTCCTCTAGCTCCAGCTGCTTCAAAAACTTGTGGGGCGTAATAAATAATGGCATTAATTCCGACAAGCTGTTGAAAGGCTGCAAGTAGAATACCAATAAGCAGCGCTTTTCGAAGACCAGCCTCTTTAAAAAGCGAAAGAGAAGCCGGTTGATTTTCTTTTAACGATTGCTCAATATGATACAGCTCTTGGTGTGCAATCTGTGTACCATTGATTTTAATTAAAATGTCCATAGCTTCTAAAGTGCGGTTTGCTTTTACCAGCCACCTCGGACTTTCAGGAACAGTAGAAAGGATAAGAAGAAATAAAAGAGCTGGAATGCCAGAAGCGCCGATAATGTAGCGCCATCCCGTGGAATTCTGCCAAGCGTCTTCCCCAATAGATAAAATGTAGTCATTTACAAAATAGACAGAAACAATCCCAACAGCAACAGCAAATTGATAAAGAGAGCCTAAGCGGCCGCGCATGTGCCGAGGGGCTATTTCAGAAATATAGGTAATCGAAAGAACAGAAGCCATACCAATGCCTAGTCCTCCAATAATTCGAGAAATAATCACAAAAGAGATGGAGGAAGATAGCGCTTGCATAATTGCGGACACGATAAATAAAGAAGCTGCTAAAAGTAAGATGCTTTTTCTACCGAATCGATCACTCAGTTTCCCTGAAGCAAGTACCCCAACGGCACCACCGAGCAGCAGACTAGATACAACAAAACCTACCATCGTTGGACTAAGATTAAAATGTACTTCCATCAACCCAATAGCTCCTGAAATGACGGCTGTGTCATAGCCGTAAAGTAACCCTCCAAAAGCAGCTGCACATGAAATGAAAATCACGAAAAATAGATTTCCTTTTTGCTCCTTATACTCGTCAGAAGTTACTTTTACTATCCCCATATAAATTCCTCCTTTGAATCACGGTCATTATTTTAATAAAAAAACGTTATACGTAAAACGTTTTCATAAAAGATGTTTTTATGTTAAACTAAAAATTGTAAATAATCAAACTATTTTTTAACTTTTATATGAATTATGTACGTTTTGTTATCAATCAATAGGGAAGAAAAAATAGGGGGGAAGAGAAATATGGCATTTATGCAATGTGATTTTTTTTCAGAAGTATTGCAAATAAGTACTTCAATGAACGTTTTGATACCGCAGCAAACAAAATGTCAAATTGGTTTAAAAACCAATACAAGAAGTGAGAAACACCCTACGCTCTATTTATTACACGGTCTTTCTGATGATCATACGATATGGATGAGAAGGACTTCGGTTGAACGCTACGCATCAGAATTAGGACTTGCAGTTGTAATGCCAAATGTAGATCGTAGCTTTTATAGAGATATGGCTTATGGAAAAAAGTATTGGACGTTTGTAACAGAAGAACTTCCTCAATTGGCTAGATCATTCTTTCCATTATCGGAAAAAAGAGAAGATAATTTTGTAGCTGGCCTTTCTATGGGAGGGTACGGCGCTTTAAAATGGGCGTTTCGCAAACCACATCAATTTTCTGCAGCTGCCAGTTTATCAGGAGTGATGGACGTTGAAGGGCTTGGAGGGCGAGGAGAAGTTCAGTTCTTAGATTATCCTTTGATTTTTGGCATGCCGCCTGTTATTAGACCTGAAGATGATCTTTTCTGGCTGCTTGAAAATCGCCGGCGCTATGGAGAAGTGACTCCGCGTATTTATCAATGCTGTGGAACGGAAGATTTTTTATATCAGGAAAATAAACGTTTTTCCGAGCGATGTAAGCAAGAGCCTATTTGTTTTACATATGAAGAAGGAAAAGGAAGTCACGACTGGGCATATTGGGATCAAAAAATTCAAGATGTGTTAAAGTGGCTGTTTAGTGAAAAGTAGGGAAGGTAGTTTTCGGTGGTTCCGGCTTCTAGTAGTATAATAAAGAAAAATGTTTACTTGGTCGATAGACTAAAAGAAAATAGGAGTCGGTACGAATGGGGAGAAAAAAAGTCACGATTACAGAAGTAGCAAAAGAAGCGGGAGTTTCATTAGCTACGGTATCAAGAATCTTCAATAATAAAGACGGTAAAATTAAAATCAGTGAAAAAACTAAACAAAAAGTACTAAAAGCAGCAGCTCATTTAGGGTATCAGACGAATCCATTTGCGGCAGCTCTGCGGGCCCAAAAAACAGGGATTATCGGGATATTAATTAGAGATTTAAAAGATCCGTTTCTAATTGAACTATTAAAAAAGGTACAGCAACAAGTCCAAAGTCGAGGGATGGATGTTCTTATTGGACACACGGATTACGAAGAAACAACGGCTGAGCGTCAATTAAATGTTATGATGAACCATTGGTTTGATGGGGTCATTTTATTAGACTATGTAGCTGCTCAGCATCCGTTTGTAGACGTATTAAAACAATATCAAACGCCTTACGTTTCTCTTACAGGAGACGCCTCTTCTGCACTTTGGCCGATTGTACATGTAGATGATGCGGTGGGAATGCAATTAGCTGTTGCTCACTTAACGGACCTTGGTCATAAGAATATAGGGTTCGTTGGAAAAGCTGTAAGCGGAGTCGAACACCGTCTGTCTCTTTTTTATCAGTATGTACCGTCAGCAAACGCAAAGTTTGTGAAAGAAGATATGAATAACTCAGATGAACTATATCAGTTTATAAATAAGCTAGCTCATCATCCAGAGCCTCCAACTGCGCTTATTTGTGCTACGGATTACATTGCTCTGAAAGTGATACACTGTGCGTGGCAAAATGGGCTTCACGTTCCAGCAGATTTGTCTGTTATAGGGTTTGATGATATTACAGAAGCTAGTGAAGCGCATCCTCCACTAACAACTATCCGTCAACCGATGGAAAAAATGGCTGAAAAAGCAGTAAACCTCTTACTTCAGCAAATTCAGGATCAGCAAGAAATAGATCAGATGCAGTATAAAATGGCACCTGTATTAGTAGAGCGCGAGACCACAAAACGTATGAATTGATAAGGAATGTATATACTATTCCTGAAAGTGTGAGACAAAAAGTCCACACTTTTTTGCATTAACCATTGCGTCCACTTCCCTCTTTCTTATACACTGTATGCTGTAGGGGAAAAAACCAAGCTTTAATATGTTTGGAGCGATTTGATGACACAACAAAAATTAGATAAATATGAAATTATGGACGTTAGCTTACTAGCAGGTAAAATTATGTTAGAAAGCGGAGCAGAAACGTATCGAGTAGAAGACACAATGATGCGGATTGCAGCGTCTTACGGTATAAAAAAATCCCACAGCTATGTGACGCCAACAGGGATTATGTTTTCACTTGAAACGAAAGAACCGACGAAAACGAAGTTAATTCGTATTTCGGAACGAACGACAGATTTAAAAAAAGTAACCATGGTAAATAGCGTCTCAAGAACAATCAGTCAAGGACACATCTCCTTGGAGGAAGCGTATGAAATGCTACAAGAAATTGAAGCAACGAACGTAGCTTTTCCACTATGGGTTCAACTTGCAGCTGCATCCATTTCTAGCGGATGCTTTTTAATCATGTTTCAAGGTTTATGGTCGGACTTTATTCCAGCTATGTTTTCAGGAGGTCTCGGATTTTTAACCGTGGTGTATTTCCACCGTCTTATTCCGATTCGCTTTTTTGCTGAGTTTACCGCTTCGTTAGTTATTGGACTTTTATCAGCTCTTTTAGTTGCTTCAGGACTAGGCACGCAAATTGATAAAATTATTATTGGATCCGTTATGCCTCTCGTTCCTGGCTTATCCATTACCAATGCAGTGCGAGATTTAATGGCAGGACATTTACTGTCTGGATTATCAAAAGGAGCAGAAGCGTTTCTGACGGCATTCGCTATCGGTGCAGGTATTGCCATTGTATTTACGCTTCTATAGAAGGGAGGCATCATATGCATATCGTAGAGCAGATAATTACAAGTTTTATTGCTTCAGCAGCATTTGGGATCATTTTTAATGTTCCACGTGAATCATTATTAAAAAGTGGCTTTGTCGGAATGATTGGCTGGCTCATTTACTATTTGCTAACGTTCTATGGCGTAGATGAAATTCCAAGCACAGTTGCATCGGCCTTCTTTATTGCTATTATTAGTCAAATTTACGCAAAAATTTACCGAACGCCGATCATTATTTTCACCGTAGCAGGTATTATTCCGCTAGTTCCAGGAGGAACAGCATACGATGCCATGCGTAACTTTGTAGAAAATAACTATAATGAAGCGATTAGTCTTGCAGCGAAAGCTTTTATGATTTCAGGTTCAATTGCCATTGGTATTGTGTTTTCTGAAGTCATCAACCAAATCATTCGTCAATCTAAATTAAATGCCAAAGCAAAATATCGACCGTAGAGAAGCAAGCTCAAATCAGAGCGTGCTTTTTTTATGAAAAAAATAAAGAGATCCTTCACTTTTTTGTCACAAGAAAGTCACGTTTTAGTCTAAAAACGTTCAAAAAATGTACGTGCACAGCTAAAAAAATAGACTATACTATGTAGATAGAAAGAGAGATATTACATATGTATGTGAAACATTGAGCATATATCTCGAATTATTATGCTCAATGTTTCACAATGTAAGTAAAAGATGCTCAGAAATAAGCAAAGTATCTATGGAAATGATGAATGTTCTTATATATGAGAGGAGAAAGAAGATGGATACAGTTATACTATCACGTATTCAATTTGCATCAACGACGCTGTTTCATTTTATCTTTGTACCGCTATCTATCGGTCTTGTCTTTTTAGTAGCGATCATGGAAACGATGTACGTAGTAAAAAAAGATGAACAGTATAAAAAAATGGCAAAGTTTTGGGGGCACTTATTCCTGATTAACTTTGCTGTCGGAGTCGTAACAGGTATTTTACAAGAATTTCAGTTTGGCATGAACTGGTCAGAGTACTCACGGTTTGTAGGAGATGTATTCGGTGCGCCGCTTGCTATTGAAGCACTGCTCGCGTTTTTTATGGAGTCCACTTTCCTCGGACTGTGGATTTTCGGGTGGGATCGTTTGCCTAAATGGCTGCACTGTCTATGTATTTGGCTTGTTAGTCTAGGTACTATTTTTTCAGCGTTCTTTATTTTAACGGCTAATTCTTTTATGCAGCATCCGGTTGGAATGGAGCTGAATAATGGACGTTTAGAAATGAATGACTTCTTTAAATTGTTAACAAACGGTCAGCTGTGGGTTGAATTCCCTCATACCATTTTAGGTTCGTTTGCAACAGGCGCCTTTTTTATCACGGGTGTCAGTGCCATTATGCTCTTGAAGAAAAAACATGTGGCTTTTGCCAAAAAATCATTTCAAGTTGCCATTATTGTAGGGTTAGTTTCAGGTGTAGGAATTGCGTTATCTGGTCATGAACAGGCTGGATACTTAGTTAAAACACAGCCGATGAAAATGGCCGCAAGTGAAGGATTATGGGAAAACAGCGGGAGTCCAGGCGCTTGGACGGTAACAGCAAATATTCACCCCGATGAAAAGAAAAATACGAGTGAAATCAAAATACCTTATTTATTAAGCTTCTTATCATACGGGAAATTTTCAGGTTCCGTTCCTGGGATGAACCAGCTGCAGGAGCAGTACACGGCGAAATATGGAGCAGGAAATTATATTCCACCCGTTCGGACAACATTTTGGAGTTTCCGCATTATGGCTGGTCTAGGTGGGGTATTATGTGCATTAGGTATTTGGGGCACGTACTTGCTTTCTCGTAAAAAACTTCAAGAAAGCAAACTATTTTTACGTATTATGACGATTGCCATTGCCTTTCCGTTCCTTGGAAGCTCAGCAGGTTGGATTATGACAGAGATTGGCCGTCAGCCTTGGGTTGTATTTGGCTATATGAAAACGGAAGATGCCGTGTCTCCTGGTGTAACAGCAGGTGAATTGCTGTTTTCTATTATCTCGTTTTCGTTCTTTTATTTAATTTTAGCTGTGATTATGGTGTTCTTGTTCGTTAAAGAAATTAAAAAAGGTCCAGATCACGATCACGAAGCACATACAAAAGTAGTATCAACTGATCCGTTTACAAAGGAGGGATACAATGTTTTCTCTTAATGAATTCTGGTATTTACTAGTATCCATTCTGTTTGTTGGTTTTATCTTTTTAGAAGGCTTTGATTTTGGGATTGGCATGGTGTCTCGTTTTTTAGGAAGAAACGACTTAGAGCGACGAGCTTTTATTAATACAATTGGTCCTTTTTGGGATGCAAATGAAGTTTGGCTAATTTCAGCAATCGGTGCTATGTTTGCCGCTTTTCCAAACTGGTATGCAACGCTATTAAGCGGGTCATATGTTCTTTTTGTTCTTCTTTTGCTTTCGCTTATTGGCCGCGGTGTAGCATTTGAATTTCGAGGGAAAGTTGAAAAACAAGCGTGGAAAAATGCATGGGATTGGGTTATCTTCTTTGGAAGTCTTTTTCCACCGCTCATTTTTGGTATCTTATTTTCAGCGCTAATGAAAGGACTGCCTGTTGAGCGCAACATGCAAATGAATGCCGGCTTTTCCGATATTGTTAATCTATATACCATCACAGGCGGCGTTACGTTAACAATGCTTTGCTTATGGCACGGACTTATTTTTGCGACGATCCGTACGATGGACGATATTAGAGATCGTTCACGGAAAGTCGCTATGAAGCTTTTGCCTATAAATGCCTTATTACTTCTTATCTTTTCAGGCATGACGTTTTTTGAAACAGATTTATTCAGTAATCATAGCCGCTTGATGCTATATACATTTTTCATCGGTATTTTCGTGTATTTACTAGCAGGATTTTTCCTTACACGTAAAAAAGACGGATGGGCATTTGCTATGTCTGGCTTAATTTTGATTTTATCAATTTCCTCTATATTTGCAGGATTGTTTCCAAACGTTTTGGTTAGTTCAATCAATGAAAGCTATAGTTTAACGATTCATAATGCAGCATCAGGGAATTATTCCTTAAAGATTATGTCTTACGCTGCTATTGCGTTACTGCCTTTTGTGTTAGGTTATCAAATTTGGAGCTACTACGTTTTCAGAAAGCGTGTAGATCATAAGGAGCATATGGAGTATTAATGGGTAGAAATTTAATGGTTTACAACGGAATAAAAATGGTTCTTGCCATGTTAATAGGGCTTATTACTATTCAAAGTGTAGCCATTATTTTTCAAGCTAAGTGGCTCGCCGAAGTAATTACCGCTCTTTTTCATGGTGAAAGTTTAACTTCGCAGACAAAAGCAATCGGATTGTTTTTGTCTGCCTTTATGGTTCGTCAGATCATAGGTTTTATAGTGAAAAAAACGTCATATCAATTTGGAGTCAAAACGACTCAGGAACTGCGTTTGATAGTCATGAAAAGCATTTTTGCATTAGGACCGCGTTTTACCAAAGATGAAGGAACAGGAAACTTGGTGACGCTCATCACCACAGGCCTACAGAAGCTTCGCGCTTATCTCGAGCTGTTTTTGCCTAAACTGGCCGCCATTAGCGTTACACCTTGGCTAGTGCTTGCTTTCGTTTGGTATCATGATCGGCTTTCAGGCATTATTTTACTTGTGACCATGCCAATTTTAATTTTATTTATGATTTTGCTCGGACTGGCTGCACAAAAAAAAATAGATAGCCAATGGGAGACATATCACGTGTTGTCGAACCACTTTGTAGATTCGCTTCGAGGGTTAGAAACTTTAACATTTCTCGGGAAAAGTAAGGAGCATGCTGAAACGATTGAAAGAGTCAGTGACCGTTATCGAAAAGCGACAATGGGAACGCTCCGAATTGCTTTTTTATCTACGTTTGCTTTAGATTTCTTTACGATGTTATCTGTAGCCATCGTAGCTGTTATGCTTGGTTTGCGGCTGGTGAATGGTTCGATGACATTAGAGCCTGCACTTATGATTTTATTGCTGGCGCCTGAATACTTCCTGCCGATACGAGAAGTCGGAAATGATTACCATGCAACATTAGACGGAAAAGAATCCGGAGATGCATTACTTAAGATTGTGAAGCAGGCTGAAAAAACGCCGACTAAAAAAGAAGATGTTCCTAGTTGGACTGAAAGCAGTGAACTTCAATTAAGGCATATCACCGTCAAATATGACGAAGAGCATCCACCTTCCCTTGAAGATGTGTCACTGCATGTTAAAGGAATGAAGAAAATTGGAATCATCGGAAAAAGCGGCGCTGGAAAATCGACGCTTATTGATATACTAAGCGGCTTTGTGCAATCTACAGAAGGCTCTGCTGAAGTAAACGGCGTGCCAATTGATTTACGCTCAGATGCTTGGCAAAAGCAGATTACGTATATCCCTCAGCATCCATTTATTTTTAATGGAACAGTAAAAGAAAATATTGAATTTTATCAAGATAGAGGCGGCTCATATGATTATGAAGATGCTTTAACGAAAGCAGGGCTTTTATCTATGATTCAACAGATGTCTGAGAAGGAAAATGAAATGATCGGAGATGGAGGACGGCAGCTTAGCGGCGGCCAAGCTCAAAGAATTGCTCTAGCAAGGGCATTTCTAAGCGACCGCCCTATTATTATGCTTGATGAACCAACGGCACAAGTCGATATTGAAACGGAATATGAATTAAAGCAAGATATTTTAACGATGTTCCAAGAGAAGTTATTTATTTTAGCTACACACCGTCTGCATTGGATGAAAGACATGGATCTCATTGTTGTAATAGAGGACGGAAAAGTTGCAGAAATCGGTAATCATCAAGAACTGATTCGAAAAAAAGGAGCTTACTATCAATTTTTACATGAAGAGGAGGAGATATGATGAAATATAAAAGTTGGATATGGCCCTACTTTAAAACATATAAATATCGTATCTTTTCTATTTTATTACTAAGCATGTTAACGATTGGTTCTGCTTGCGCGTTAATGTTCACGTCAGGTTATTTGATTTCAGCTTCTTCCTTACGGCCAGAAACGATTTTATTGGTGTATGTTCCAATTGTACTTGTGCGTACATTTGGTTTAAGCCGAGCCGCTTTCCGTTATGCGGAGCGTCTTGTCAGTCACGATTTTATTCTTCGTATTTTAGCTAAAATGCGTACACGTCTTTATCATTTGATTGAACCGTTAATTGCTACATCTCGCTATCAAACAGGAGATGTTTTAGGAGTTCTCGCGGAAGATATTGAAAGTTTACAAGACTTATTCTTGCGTACCATTCTTCCAACAATTTCAGCTGTTATTTTATACGTTATTTCGATTGTAGCTTTAGGATTCTTTAGCCTAAAGTTTGCATGTTTGATTGCCATCTATTTAATTTTATTAGTAGTAGTGATGCCGCTTTTTTCCCTTTGGCATATGAAGGCAGCCAATCAGCGATATAAATCAAGCAAAGCACAGTTATATGCCAAGGTCACAGACGGCTTTTTAGGAGTGGCTGATTGGGTGTTAAGCGGTCAGCAGCAGTCATTTTTTCATTCGTATAACAAAACAGAAAATGAGTTAGACGGCATGGATCGTAAGCTTAAACTATGGACGTATTATCGAGAATTGTTTGGACAACTTGTTGTAGCAGGTTTAATTGTCACAATGATTTGGTTTGGGGCTTCTCTTTTTGCAGATAAAGAGCTTGCAGGTGTGTTTATTGCTGCTTTTATTTTAGTAGTATTTCCTTTATCTGAAGCGCTGCTGCCAGTATCTAATGCAGTAGAAAAGATTCCTCAGTTTGAAGAATCATTAAATAGAGTACAGGCAATGGAAAAGAACTGGGAAGATGTGAACGAAAAGAAAAAACATACTCTTTCTCTACCTTATAAAGGTTCATGGAATTCGGTTAGATTAAAAGTTGAGCATGTAAGCTTTCGCTATAGTAATGAGGAGGAGTCAGTAATTCATGATCTTTCATTTCAAGTCGAGCAAGGGAAAAAAATTGCGATTCTTGGCAAGAGTGGAGCTGGAAAATCGACTCTATTAAAGTTGCTGCAAGGCTCCTTAGTACCTACAGAAGGTACAGTTCAGCTAAACGGTCAGTCTGTTGCTGAAGTTCGTGAAGATGTACCAAAACTCATCTCTGTATTAAATCAAAATCCTTATTTATTTAATACAAGCGTAGCCAACAATTTATTACTAGCTAATGAAGAGGCCACAAAAGAAGAAGTAATTGAGGCCATGAAGCAAGTGAATATGCACTCCCTTGTGGAAGGTTTGCACCAAGGATATCAAACGCCGATGCTCGAAACAGGTCAGCGCTTCTCGGGAGGAGAACGTCAGCGGATTGCGTTAGCACGTGTTCTGCTTCAGCATACGCCAATTGTTATGCTAGATGAGCCAACTGCAGGGTTGGATGCTATCACTGAAAAGCGTCTGTTATCCACTATCTTTGAAACTCTTCAAGACAAAACCCTAATTTGGGTTACGCATAATTTAGTTGGGATGGAAAAAATGGATGAAATCTTATTTTTCCAAGATGGTAAGATAGCCATTCGAGGAACGCATGACGAATTACTTGCGACGAACAGTCACTATCAAAAGCTATATGAATTGGATCATCCGGCAAAAAGCCTTTAGCAGAAGCTAAAGGCTTTTTATTATTTGATAATAAAGTGAAATTCGACAAACACGAGTAAAATATGTGTCGAATGAAAGAAAGAAAGCAGTTTGGATTCAAAGAAAAGAGTATGCGTTTAGCATTTTTGAAAAAGTGGTAAAACAAGGTAGTGTTTGTTTCTTCCTGTATAACATCGGTTTATTTTAGGGAAAATATATACACATTATGCGAACGAGAGAAGGAAGATACAATGGAACCTATGCTTATACATATCACGCTCGTAGTGGGACTAGGAGTTCTATCTCAGTGGCTGGCTTGGAGATTTAAGTTACCAGCAATTGTCGTGATGTCAATTATCGGACTACTAACAGGCCCTATTTTAGGTTTAATTGATCCTAAAGCACAATTTGCTCAGCTTTTTGATCCTTTTGTATCGATTGCTGTAGCTGTTATTTTATTTGAAGGCAGCTTGAATTTAGACATGAGAGAGGTAAGGGGAATCGAAAAGCCCGTGTTTCGCATTGTGACGCTCGGAGCCATGCTAGCTTGGATTTTAGGCTCTTTAGCTGCTCATTATATAGCGGATTTATCATGGGCGGTGGCAATTGTTATCGGAGGGCTTTTTATTGTGACGGGTCCAACCGTGATTTTACCTCTTTTACGACAAGCTAAATTAAAACCAAAACCAGCAGCGATTTTAAAATGGGAAGGTATTATTGTTGATCCATTTGGTGCACTGCTGGCCGTTTTTTCGTTTGAAATTGTTCAATTTTTAGTGCTGAGAGAAGTGAGTGGAAAAACAATTCTCTTTTTCTTTGCAGCCTCTATTATTGCTGTTTTAATAGGGTGGCTTCTTGGCCGCGGAATAGGATGGATGTTTCAAAAGGGTCATATTCCAGAGTATTTAAAATCTCCGGTCGTATTTATTGTCGTTATTGCCTGCTTTACGGTAGCTGATGAAATTAAGCATGAAACAGGTCTTCTAGCAGTAACAGCGATGGGGATTACGCTTGCTAATATGCATATTTCATCTATTAGTGATATGCGACATTTTAAAGAAAACATTTCGGTTCTATTGACTTCTACTATTTTTATCATGTTAACGGCTGGACTGACGATGAAGACCATTACTGAAATTTTTCATTGGAATATTATTTTGTTTGTTTTACTTATGCTGTTTATTGTCAGACCTGTCTCCATCTTTTTATCAACGGTAGGGACAGATTTATCTATAAAAGAAAAAATACTGATTGGCTGGATTGCCCCGCGCGGAATTGTAGCGTTAACGGTCTCGAGCTACTTTGCGAAAGTACTAATTGATGAAGGATTTAAAGATGCTTCCATCCTAACAACTCTGACATTTGCTTTAGTGTTTGCTACGGTTTGTGCACACGGTTTTTCCCTTTCATGGCTAGCTAAGAAGCTTGATTTATCAATTGGAGAAGAACCTGGTATTTTGCTTGTAGGAAGCAATGATTTTACGGTTGCCTTTGCTTCCAAGTTAAAACAGCTGGGCTATCCAGTATTAGTTGCTGATTCTTCGTGGGAGCGTTTAAGAGTTGCGCGCAGAGCGGAAGTAGGTATGTATCACGGAGAAGTTCTAGCTGAGCAAACGGAATATCATCTAGATTTAACTCCTTATGAATACGTGATTGCTGCAACTGAGTTAGATGCATATAATGCGCTTGTTTGTACTGCTTTTCTTCAAGATATGGGGCGGAACAATGTTTTTCAATTGAGCATTCGTGACCGAGAAGATTCAAGAGAAGACGTCGATGAAATTATGCACACAGTAAGAGGACGCATGCTCTTTAAGAAAGGAATTACGTGGGAGTTTCTGCATCATAAAATGGAGCACGGATATACGATTTACAATACAAAAATTACGGATGAATATACGTATGAAACATATCTTGAGGAGAAAAGCGATGATTCTCTTTTACTAGCAGTGAGCAAGCAAGGAAAGGCATTGAGTTTTTTTGCTCATGATCAAGAAATAAACGTTAATGCGGGTGATACGGTATTAAGCCTTCAGCCATTAAAAAGATAAAAAAACAGGCCTTCAATGGCCTGTTTTTTATGCTTGTTTTTGTTTAAAATGAATGACGAACAGATAAGCAGCAGCTGCTGCAAAATAGATGGTAACGGCTGGTGCGGTGAAGACATGCCCAGCTACAAAAGCAATTCCAAGAGCTAATACAATTGCTGTACTATACATCATAAAGCTTTCATCCAGAAGCTGTGATGGGTCTTTAAATAATCGAACCAACACGGTTAAACCAACTACTAGAAGTGGAAGAACCCATAGTAAAAATCCGATGATACCTAAAGAGAAAAACAAATCATAAAAATCCATTTCAATCATCTTTGGCGGAAGCTGCTTGGTATAGTCACCAGAAAAGCCCATACCTATCATTTTTCGTGCAATAGGTGCTTTTGCATACTCTTCCTTATGATGAGCTAAAAATTGCTCACGGCTGCTTAGAATCAGATTTTGAATATCTTTGTCATCTAAATTTGATTCCTTTTGTTTTTTCTTTTTAGCAGGCTTTTCTTTTTCTTTCTTTTCCGGCTTTTCTTTCTCTGTTTTCTCTTTTTTAGCTTCTAACATATCGATGTGCGTATATGTGTTTTTATAAGCTGGAGAAATCGGAGTAGTTGCTCCGGTTACAATTAAAAGCAGAATTGAGATTACTAAGTTGGCTTTAATTAAGCTGCGTTTATTCGTAAATAATTTTGCAAATAAGACAACTGTTGCTACAACTAAAGAAAGAATAACGGCACCTAAGCCTACTTTCGTTCCAAGCATGATGGATGAAACGGCTAATAAGATAAAAGGAATCCAGTAATAAGCTTTTGAAAACGAACGTACTTTATCTAAAGCTAAAAGCAGTGTCAGAGGAAGCAAAATAGCAATGGTTGCCCCTAGCTCATTCGCTGCATAAAACCAGCCTTTGAATCCGATTTTATTATACTGATAACTCTCTAGTGCTGTACCTGTTAGCATTGTACCGATAAAAACAATACTGATGATGAGTGAAGCAGTCAATAAGTTTTTGCTCAGTATTCTTTTTACATCCACAGACGATCGATAATGTGAAAACATCACAATCATTCCAAGTAAGGTAACGTTCATATAAACAACCTTATTGAAAAATTTAATTTCTTGCCCAATATAATAAGGATCTTTCCATTGATGATTTAAGTAGATATTGAGTCCAAGAAAGAGTGCAAAAGCAATAAGGTAGATAATCGAATATCTAGCCCATTTTGACTGTTTGGCAAACACTAAAAGTAGGACACCTGCAAAAATCATATATAGAAAGCGAATAACAACCCCAATTGAGAGACCACTATCCATGTTCAAAACCATGTACGTCGTTAGCATATCAATAATTGGCTGAATTGAAATAAAACCAACGAACAGAAAAAATAACCAGTATGTGTTCTTCATATAGTACTCTCCTGTTTTACGTGAATTAACGTTTTCTTTTAACTAAAAGCATAACACCTTCTACTCTGCATAATAGCGTCGACATTAAGTATACTAAACCACCTGCAATACAGACAATACCAAATCGTAAGATAACATGTAATGAATTCAAAAATGCGATGTCCTTTAAGAAGAACATGACGATAGCAACAGGTACGGAAGCTAAAAGAATTTTTCCTGTTTCTTTCACTAGATATCCGTAATGGAAGTGATTGATTTGTTTTGCCAGCATAACGAATACGATGGCCGTGTAGAAAAAGGCAACCACTGACATGGAAAGTGCTAATCCTTGGTATCCCATAAATTTAGTGAAAATCATGTTAAAGATGATATTTAACACAATAGATAATAAGCCTGCTCTCATAATAAGATAACCTTTTTGAAGAGAATAAAATCCTTTTGCAAGAACAGCTTGCAGCGAATAGAAAAACACCGAACCTAGGTAATAATAAGATACATCCGTTGTTTTTAACGTTGAATGTGCGTCAAATGCACCGCGCTGATAAGCAATCATTACAATGTCTTTCATATAAAAGATCATAATAACAATCGTCGGAATTAGCAGCATCAGCATAAACGTAATCCCTTTTTCAATTCCTGATTTAAAGCGTTCTTCATCTTTTTCAGAAATGGCTCTTGCAATCAGCGGATAAATAATGGTTGCGACCGTAACCCCGAATATTGCCTGGGGAATACTTACAAGTCTGAAGGCGTAATTTAAGTATGAAATAACACCTTCACCAAAGGAGCCAGCAAAGAAGAAGTTTACAGTTAAATTAATTTGACCGACCATAATGGTCACACCAACAGGGATGAATACTTTATAAAAAGCCACCACTTCATCACGGTCAATTTTTTGCTTCCATAACAGCAGATGCTGCGGTTTAAAATAGACAACTTTAATTAAGAAAGAAGCAATTGTTCCTATAAAATAGCCAAGAGCAATTGCATAGCCGCCCATAATTGAATGTAATAGGATTGTACTTAAAATCGTAAATAGTACGACAACCGTTTGAGAAAACACGGAGAAAGAATATTGACTTCGTGCATCAAATACACCTTCGTATACGGCATTCACTCCAACTAGTGAAAGAGATAAGAAGTACATAACGCCCGTATAAATTCCTAGTTCAATTGCTGCTTTGGAAAAATTAGAATACGAAGCGGGAAAGTAAAAGAAAGCGGCAATTGATCCGAGAACCGAAATAATGAAACAAATAAGAAAGGTTGATTTAACAATATTAGTCAAATGAACCTTTCCTTTATTTTCTTTTTCATAACGTAAATAACTAGGAATAAACGCATCCTTCATCCCCGTTAACATAAATAAAATAAAAGCGTTTGGAATGATCATTGCTGCGTTGTATGAATCGACGATATAACTTGTACCGAAATAGTTAGCAATAACTAAATCACGAATCATACTAGAAAATTTCAAAAATAATGTTGATATGAGCAGTAAAATGCTCGCGAATTTTAAGTTTTTCATGCGAAACTCCTACCTTTTCAAGTTATCTCATCAACTATTAGCAATAAAGAAGCATCCGACAATTAGAAGAATACAGCCGATAACTTGTTTTGTTGTAACTTTTTCTTTAATTAGAAAGTAACCGAATGTTAATGTCCAAATATACGTAATAGACGTGAGCGGAAATACAATAGAATAAGGTAACAGCGTTAAAACATACACGTTAAGCAGAGCTGCCGTCCCGTAAAAAAGGCCGCCACCCACAAAGCAAATAAGCGCTAGCTTTATCTTTTTTTCATTTAAATACGTAGAAATATACTTGAAAAAGACAGCTCCAACTGAACCTAAAAGGGTCATAATAATTAAAAGCGGGATACTATTCATCTTGGCCACCTACTAAAATTACACCTACGATAATAATAAGAGTACCGACCAGCTTCATAGGGCTAATGGTTTCATTTAATAGAAAGAAACCAAGAGCAATGCTGATTACGTATCCTAGGCTTAAAAATGGATGAAGTAAGGAAACTCTTTCAAATTTAAAAGCGGCAATCATAAAAACCGCTCCTAATCCATAAAGAAAAAAACCAATAATTAAATTTAAGTTAAATGAAGCTTCGGACAACTTCCAAAAAAGTTGTCCAACAGCTGTAAACAGGGAAGCCACGATAATGAGTGTGATTCCTAGCTTTTTGTTGTAATTGCTCTCCATCAGGAGGTCACATCCCTTTCTTTCTGATCAAATCGGACAAAAGGAAGACCAATAAAGAAGAAAGACACAAATACGCTTGCTAATAAATATCGAAAATCTTGAGCCGGCAATGCCGCAAGAACAGAAAGCGTGTTAAGAGCCCAAGGAATGACGATAATAAGTGACGTAATTCCTCTTCGAATCACTAGCATTAATGAAAATAATAAAATGACACAGTGATAAAAAGCTGGTTTCCATAAGAATGTAAAAACAGGGTGCTTAAAAATAGCTAAGTAAGCATTGGCAGTATGCGTAATAAACGGCTCGATTACTTTATTTTTAAGACCTAAATCATTCCCGTAATAAATGTTGGTTACATACGTATCTGTGTAGCCATCTTTAAAAGGATTGATTTGCCATACTAAAGCCGTTTGTTTGAGAAAGCCTTCCGTTGCTAGATAAGGATTTTTGATGACAATGCTAGCATAATTCTTAAAATAAAGACCTAGATCATTAAAAATAAACTCGCGGTCGTAGTATTTCCAAGTGAATTTAATAGGATCGCTTTTATATGGATTGTACTTTTCTTTCCACAATTCAATAGGAAGCACTTTATTAAAATATTCGCGCTCTTCTCTTGACATCTCCCCATCATTTGAAATGATGTTTGCGATTTGTTGAGTTGGGATAGACAAAGCTTCATTTGGATCCGAAGGCTGTACATCAAGCCAAGTGAACACAGGGCCTGTAACAATCTTTTGTAAAATAAAGACGACTAAGAAAATCGTGACAAGAGGTTTCCAATTTTTTCTGAATAAGACGATCATTAAAAGGAAAGTCAAAACAAATACAGGAAAACCATTATGTCTAAAGAAAGCTACTCCAAATGCGGAAAGTAAAAGTAAGAAAAAGCCTGCTTTACTTTTAATCCAAGCACCTTCTGATAAATAGATTTTTGCAATATTCACCGTAAAAAACAGCAGAAAAGCACTGTATAAAATATCTTTCCAAATAATAATTGAAAAGATTAAAAAGCTTGGAATAATGACAATAATAGCTGTTAAAAGTCCAATCATAACAGGGTGTGCTTTGCGTTTAATGAAAAAGTCAAACGTATAGGCGTATATGCTTACTACAACAACAATTTGCGTGAATGCTACAATTCCTGGGTTATCCCATATTTTTGTCAGCAGCATAATCAGCCACGTAATCATAATAGGATGCCAATCGTTAAATTCTCCGTTATGTGCCTGTCTCCACTGTGCTAATGAATCGGGAGTCATGGCCGCTGGGAAAAAGGCGAACCAGTAATATAGACTAACAGCTAAAATAAGAATCGTAACAATTCCTAGGTAACGCTTTGGGTGTGCAAATTTATAGTGAAAATCGTTTATCTGTTTGATAGCGCTGAGTACAGCGGCCGTCAGCAGCATTGCCAATAAAGTACGGCTGATGGCATACAAAACGAGTGAAAAAATAGTTGAGCTCGTCATATGTAAGTTATCTAAAAGCGAAAACTGTACGATAAACGAAAAAACAATCAGCAATAGCCATTCTAGCGGTTTAAATGAAGCATAAGCTCTATTTTTATAAATAAAAATAGAGCTTATGATGGTAAATACAAGTGCAGCAAAAAGGGAAAGATATTGAACACCGTCTGGATTACCAATACTTAAACCGATAAGAATAATTAAAGCTGTTACTGTAAGCAGCAAAATACTTTTTTTATTCTTCATCATTGTTATTCTCCTACTTGTTCAATCTGTTCAATTTTTTTATTTAGTTCTAATTCATATTGCTTGCGATTTAATGAAGCGATTGTATCTAGAATTAATCCACAGACGAAAGATAAAACACCTAACACCATCAATCCAGTTGCTAAGATAGATGAAGGTACTTTAGTAATAAAGCCTGTATCAAAAAATTCATAAAGTACCGGAGCACCAACAGCTAATCCTGCGACAATAAATAACACTGTCCAAATGGAGAAGAACTGAAGCGGCTTGTACTCTTTAAATAACGTAAAAATCATTCGTAACACTTTAAATCCATCAGAGAACGTATTAAGTTTCGATTCGCTGCCTTCAGGTCGATCGCGATAATCGATCGCGATTTCTTTTAGGCGGAAGCGTTTATCTAACGCGTGAAGACTCATTTCTGTTTCAATTTCAAATCCCGGGCTCATCACAGGTATTGATTTTACAAATAATTTATCGTATGCACGATAACCTGTCATGATATCTTTAATGTTGCTTTTGTAAAGGCCGTTAATTAAAGAACGTACTAAGTTGTTACCAAAATTATGGAAAGCACGTTTGTTTTCTTCGAGATACGTTCCGTTTGATAAACGATCTCCAATGACCATGTTAGCTTCTCGATTTCTAATAGGCTCAATTAATTGATGAACAAATTCTGCAGGATACGTATCATCCCCATCTACCATGACATAACAATCTGCATCAATTTCTTGAAACATCGAACGTACAACGTTTCCTTTTCCTTGCTTGAATTCTTTTTTGACGATTGCCCCGTGTTCAAGTGCAATTTCACTTGTGCGATCTTTTGAATTGTTATCGTACACATAAATATCTGCACTAGGCAGTTCGCGTTTGAAATCGTCAATTACTTTTCCAATTGTTACTTCCTCGTTATAACAAGGAATTAAAACTGCGACTTTCATTTTTCCACCTCATCAAAAAAAATTGTTGGGAGTTGTTCAGCAATTACATCTACTGTGTAGCGGTTTGCTGTTTGTAACGCCTGTTGAGACATTTGCTGTTTCACATCTTCAGGAAGATTAATAAAAGCCTGTAGCTGTGAAGCTAGTTCGTCTACATTTTTAGGCTCAAAGAATAGACCATTCTTTCCGTCTATAATGTAATCTTTTAGACCACCAATCTGACTCCCAATTACGGGTGCTCCGCAAGCCATAGCTTCGAGGCCGACTAAGCCCAAACTTTCTCCTTTTCTTACGGTCGGAAACACGAATGCTTCAATCGCATTATATACGTAAGCAAGAGAGGACTGAGGAAGGAGAGGGAAATGGATGACTTTTTCCTCTAGGCCCAGAGTCTTGATCATTTCCTTAAATGCAGCTTCGTCTTTTCCGCTTCCAACATATAGGTATTTGTAAGAAGTGGGCATTTGTTGTTCAGCTTTTGCAATTGCTTGCAGGTAGTATTCCCATCCTTTACCCACATCAATGCGGCTTACACATCCAAGATAACGGATAGTAGAGTCCAAGTTTAGTTCTTGATAAGCTTTGCTTTTATCTGCATAAGGGTGAAACAGATCTTTATTCACTCCTCCGCTTGGAAAAATATAGATTGGATTATGAACCTTATATTTCTCTTCAACGAGCCCTTTATAATAAGGAGAAGGAGTAATAATTTTAGTGGAATGTTGCAATAAGTCATTTACTCTAGGCTGATACTTTTCCTGTGAAGGTACTTCAGGTACAACGTCTGAACCATGCACGTTTGTCACAATCTTCACATTCTTCTTTAGCTTTTTAAGAATCAGCAGCGGAAGAGCATTATGAGATGCATAATGTACGTAAAGGTAGTCGTAGTTTTTTGTCAAGCCCGTCAAGACAACATTAGCATAATGAGAAGCATAGCTAAAAAGCTTGCTTAATTTGCTTGTCTTTTTTTGCATGACAATTTTATCAACTTGAATACCATGTTGAACTAAAATTTTTTCAGTGTTTTGAACAAATACACCATAGCTTGGGAATTGTTCCGAAGGATACATATTTGAAATCAACAAAATTTTCATGATTGTTTCACACCTATTTTTCTTTATTAGTTTATGATAATGACAACGGGTGTTCATTTAAATAGAGCTTACATGTATCATCTTACTATTAAGTTGAGCGATTTCATCGATAAACATGCAAAAATGGGTTGCATATCGCCAACATCACAATATTATAGCACACCTACTTTTTAAAATGCGAAAGTTTATCGGACACTTCTAAAACGATAGATAAAGCAGTAAAGAAGATGATTTTCACATCATCATAATCACACGAAAAAAAGCGAACGCTATTCGTTCGCTTTATGTCACTTATTTCACTTCAACGCTTACCCCAAAATGGTCGGAAACAACGGGATAATGTATGCCGTTAAAAACCACAGTTGATGACTGAATATCCTGCGCATGACTCGATAGAATTAGATCAAGGCGCAGTGCCCGTTCATTATCATCCCATCCAGCAATGTTACCTTTAACTGTAATACCGCTGTCTTTTTTGTTCGATAGAGTATACGTATCATAGAGGCCTTGGCTCAACAGGTAGTCGTAACCTTCATTTCGTCTATGAGCGTCATTATTAAAGTCTCCGAGTAGGAAAAATGGGTTATCTTTGTGTACATGAGCTAGCAGCGTATCAACTTGCTGCTTGAACGGCTCTTCCTCGTCATCCCACCAGCCAAGATGACAAGAATAAAACGTAAGGAGTTCTTTTTCATATTCGATTGTTGCTCCAACAATTCTTCTCGTTTTCCAATAGTCAATATTTGACGTTTGGGAAACAAAAAATGAATGCTCCTCAATAATCGGGTGTTTCGTTAAAATGGCAATTCCTTCTTCATACACTTCATAGCCTATATGAGATAAATCCCATACCAATTGATAGTCTTCACCTTGCTTACCCAGCTCTTTTGCTAAAAGCCAAGCGTAATTATCGCTACGAATGTAGTCATATACATAAGGTGCGTCTACTTTTTGGCTTACTTCCTGTAAAGCAATGACATCATATTTTTCTTTTTTAATTACTTCAGCTAGACAAGATAACTTGTCTAGCTGATTTTCCTCTTGCCAAGAGTGGCAATTTAACGTTAATAGCTTCATTATGTTAAGCTCCTAACAAATCTTGAATGTCGGATTTCAAAACATCCGCTTTAGGTCCATAAATAGCTTGTACCCCTTTATCTTTCAAGATTAAACCAAGGGCTCCATTTTGTTTCCACTCACTTTCTCCTGCAACGGCATGTATATCTTTTACCGTTACACGTAAGCGAGTCATACAAGCATCAACGTCTTCAATATTGTTTTCTCCGCCAAGCAGTCCAATAATGACTGGGGCAAGCGAATCATTTTTCACCTGCTTGCTGCTTGTTGCAGTTGTTTCTTCATCGATATAGTTTCCGTTACGTCCCGGCGTTGGGAAGTTAAAACGTTTGATTAAGAAGTTTGCCACTCCAAAATTTAAGCCAAAGAATACAAGGCAGGCGATGACAAAGTTCATTAAGTCAGCCCATAGTCCGGCTTTGATAATCATTGGTGTACGTGTTAATAGTTCAATTACACCAAATGAGTGTACTCGAACATGAACAATATCAACAATGGCAAAAGCCAGTCCCGTCATAATGGCGTATACGACGTATAGAAGAGGTGCCGCGAACATGAACATAAATTCAATCGGTTCTGTTACGCCTGTTAAGAAAACAGCTAGTCCAGCTGAAAAGAACATTGAACGATATTTCGAACGTTTGTCAGGATCTACGTTACGATACATTGCTAAAGCGATTCCAATTAATGACGCACAAGATAAAATCATCTGTCCTACTTTAAATCGTGCAGGTGTAACGTCATGTAAGAGCTGTTTGTAGCTGTCCATATCTCCTGCAGCGCGGAAATTATTTAAATCTGCAATCCAAGCGAGCCATAAAGGGTCTTGACCAGCAACAGTGGAACCTGCTCCAGAACCCGTTAAAATTTTGTACGTACCACCTAGCTCCGTGTAGTTCATAGGAACTGTCAGCATATGATGAAGACCAAATGGAAGAAGCAGGCGCTCTAATGCTCCGAAAATAAATGGTGCTAGAATAGGAGCTGTGTCTCTAGATGTTGCAATCCACTGTCCGAAGCTGTTTAATGAACCTTGGATAAACGGCCATACAATGGATAAAAGCAGTGCCGTTACAACTGAACCACCGATGACCACAAATGGTACGAAGCGCTTACCGTTAAAAAACGAAAGGGCTTCAGGCAATTTATCATAGTTGTAATATTTATTGAATAAATTCGCGCCTAAAAACCCAGCGATAATTCCTACGAACACTCCCATGTTAAGAGCGGGAGATCCTAAAATAGATGTGAAGTAGTCTTTTACAACTAATTCTTGTCCAAACAGTGATTGAACCGTTGCTTTTGAATCTGAGAGCATTTCTGCTTTAACTCCGAAAATGGCTCCTGTAATTCGATTAATAAGAATGAATGCAATGAGTGCAGCAAATGCACCGCCAGCACGTTCTTTTGCCCAAGATCCCCCGATGGCAACAGCGAACAAGATGTGAAGATTTGTAATGATACCCCAACCTATATCTTCCATCACGCGTGCAATTGTTTGTACAGCAGTGATGTCTCCCCCAGTCATTGCAACTAGCTTTCCAAGTGAAATCATAATACCAGCTGCGGGCATAACCGCTACTACTACTAATAAAGCCTTACCAAATTTCTGCCAAAAATCAAATGAAAAGAACTTTTTCATAGTTTTTCCCCTTCCCCTATGTATGGGTTTTCATTTTATTTTTTTGATAAACTATATTTCCAAGATAGTGCAACCGTTTGCATAACCCTATTGTAATAAAAGGGCTTTCATAATGCAAGACTGTAATTTCTCTTTTTTTGAAAAATTTATTCATGAATCATAAATGATGAAAAAATTTTTATGATAAAGTGAACAATATCAACGGTATTTTAACATGATGGAATGTAATAAAAGCATTCAAATAATGGCATAAAGACAAGTACAGAGGAGGATAATATGAAAAAAGAAGAGCTACAAGCGATTATTTTTGATTTAGACGGTGTTATTGCAGATACGGTACATTTATATTATAAAGCAAATAAAAAAGTAGCAGATCAACTTAACGTTTCATTTTCTGAAGAACTGAATCAGCAGCTGCAGGGAATCAGCCGAGTGAAAACTGTAGAGCTCATTGCTGCACAAGGCAACGTACGTCTCACAGTGGAAAAAAAAGAACAGCTTGCTGATGAAAAGAATAAGCATTATCAAGCATTAATAAAGGAAATGACAAAGAATGACTTACTTCCAGGAATACAATTGTTGTTAGAGGATTGTAAAAAACAAGGTATTAAAACGGCGATTGCTTCTTCTAGTTCAAATGCAAATACTGTAGTGGATGCGTTAGGAATACGTCCTTTTTTTGATTGCATTGTGGATGTGAGAAAAATAAAGAAGGGAAAACCACATCCAGAAATATTTTTGACAGCTGCCGATCAATTAAAAGTAACACCCTATGCATGTGTGGCCATAGAAGATGGAGAGGCGGGCATAAAAGCTATTAATCAAACAGATATGGTTTCTATCGGCGTTGGTAAGCATCTGAAGGAAGAGGATATGAATTTTCACGTATATTCAACAGCTGATTTGCATTTAAAGACGATCAAAGAGGTTTTCGAAAAAGCAAGAAAAGGAACAGATTATAACAGAGCGTATACAAAAAATTAGTAAATCTTTTACATGCAAGTAGCAAAGCGCAAAAAAACATATGCTAGAATAAAATAAGAGAGCAAAGATACATAGGAAGGGGTACATCATGATTAAATGTATTGCGATCGATATGGATGGAACTTTAGTAAATAGTGAACAAGTTGTAAGTAAAGAAAATGCCCAAGCGATTAAGACAGCTCAAAAGGCAGGGGTGGAAGTTGTTATTGCTACGGGACGTTCTTATGAAGAGGCCCGTTATGTTTTAGAAGAAGCAGGACTTCATACATATTTAATTTGTGCAAACGGAGCAGAGCTTCGGAATCCACAAGGGGAAAAACAATATTCAGTAGGCATGACGATGGAATCTATTCGCGAAGTAGAAAATATTTTTAAGAAGTTTCAGTTGTACTTTGAAGTCTATACAAGTGAAGGTACGTATTCAAATGACTATGAAAAAGCTTTGTCGGTATTAATGGATATTTATTTAAGCGCTAGCTTAAAAGATAATTATGAAAAATCGTTAGAAGCGGCAAAAGAGCGTTTCAATAGCGGCAGAGTAAAGCTTATTGAAGAGTATGAAGCGTTGTTTCAAGATCCAAACAAGGACATTTATAAGCTGCTTGCTTTCTCTTTTGACGAAGAAAAGTTAGAACAGGCAAAAATAGAACTTGTGAAGTTAGATTCGATTGCAGTCAGTGCATCTGGTAAAGAAAATATTGAAATAAATGATGAAAATGCTCAAAAAGGAATTGCAGTTACATCATTTGTTCAAGAGCGCCATATTTCTTTAGAAGAAACGATGGCCATTGGAGACAATTATAACGACGTATCGATGTTTCAGCGAGTTGGACGTGCTGTAGCGATGGGGAATGCCCCTCAAGAAATTAAAGAATTTGCCCATATCGTAACAGGAACAAATGACGAGCACGGCGTAGCTCAAGCTATTTTAAATGCGCTTGAAACAGTTAAACAATAAGCAAACTAAAAAGCATGCCTTTAGGCATGCTTTTTAGTTTGTTACTTTCTCCTTGTTACGACGGTATGCACCGTGGTTTGTTGGTCCAACATATTGATTTAAAGCAAACGAATGACGAATTGCTTCTGTAATAAATTCTTTTGCTGTATAAATAGCTTGTTTGACGTCACTGCCTTTTGCCAATTCAGCGGCAATCGCAGCTGAGTATGTGCATCCAGCACCGTGCGTAAATGTCGTTTCAATACGTTCAGACTCTAAGATCTCAAACGTCTTTCCATCATAAAGCAAATCGATTGCTTTTTCATGCGCCAATTTACTTCCGCCTTTAATCAATACATATTCGGCACCAAGGTCAAAAATTTTGACGGCTGCTTCTTTCATTTTATCCACCGTTTTGATAGGACCAAGTCCGCTTAATTGACTAGCTTCAAATAAGTTAGGCGTTACGACTGTTGCTTTTGGAACTAGTACATCACGCAAGCTGACAGTTGTTTCGGGGTGAAGCGCTTCGTCCTCTCCCTTACATACCATCACAGGATCTACTACGACATTTTTTAAACCATATTCTTCAATTGTTTTTGCGGCTAGCTCAATAATTTCCACTGAGCCAAGCATACCTGTTTTTAGAGCTTGTACGCCTACGCCTTTTACAATTGTTTTCAACTGCTGTTCAACAGTTGAAACTTCTTGTGGAAATACGTTATGAGACCAGCTGTTATCGGGATCCATTGTTACAATTGTTGTTAAAGCTGTCATTCCGTAAACACCTAGTTCTTGGAATGTTTTTAAATCTGCTTGAATGCCAGCTCCGCCGCTGCTGTCAGAACCCGCAATGGTTAATGCTTTATTCATTGTCATAAAAAATCCTCCCGTATTTTAAGTTCATAGAGAAAATAGAGTAAAACTTCCACCGGTCGGTTTTTAGCTGCCCAATGTGTTTTAGATAAATTTCTTCCATTCACTTTTTCTTTTATTTTATCGCTTTTAATGTAGATATTCAATTTCTAAAAACTGTATGAATCCTAAGTGTATACTTTTGTCTTAGCCTCTTTTAACTTATGGCACAAGCACTCTTTCTTTTCATGAATAAAATAAAGAGAAACTTAAGAAAGGGTGATTCACATAAAAAAACATTCTAATCATGACAGTTATAAAGACGATTCGTATTCTTTCAATAAATCACAACCTCGCAAAAAAAACCACAAAGATTATTATATGAATTCAAATTTAACAAACAATCACTTCCGAACTGTTAAGGCAGGCACTTTAAATGTTTGTATAATTGTATTACCAGGAGCTAAAGTTGGTAGAAACTCCACAGATAATCAGTCTATAGTTCCCAATCGTGTAAAAAGAGACATAGCGGCTGCTAATAAAATATGGAAACAATATGAGAAAAACCGATTAATCCAAGGTGTTACATTTACTATTACACGTTCAGTTGTTTTTTTGGAAAACATCAGTGGCATTGTTAGTAATGCGGAAAATTTTCCAATTGGAGGGTCTAGTCATCTTACAATGGTACAAGCAATGCTTAAAACTGGCCGAAAAGTTTGTCAAAATGCTGATGTGTATGTATTTTACATGAATGGAAATAGATTTGGGCCTGTTAATTTTGATTATTCATCTACTCTCGCTGTAACTTATAATTCTTTTCCGCTTATTATTATGACAAATGCAAGTACAGATGAGTATCTTCTCGCACATGAATTGGGTCATTTTATGTTTATTACGAATCGTTTTAACGAGACGGATGATCCAGAACCTTTTCATGAACTAGATGGAAATCATAATAGAACGCCTAGTAACCTTATGTTTCCTACTCCTGAATTCTGGCCAATAGTACCGGAGATTACCAGTGAACAGATACACAAAGCTTTAAATAGTCGTGTTTTTTATAGCTAATTGTTGTTCATGCAAAATAAAAACGCCCTTAACAGCGGGTTAAGGACGTTTTTCACTATTTATTAGATAGAAGCTAATTCTTTTTCAAGAGCTACGTCTACTGACACATAATCATAACCTAAATCATGTGCAACTGCTTCGTACGTAATGGCTCCGTTTGCAACGTTCACTCCTAATTTTAACGCTTCGTTTTGAGCGATTGCTTTGTGAACACCTTTAGAAGCAATTTGAAGTGCGTAAGGTACGGTTACGTTTGTTAAAGCAATTGTTGATGTGCGAGGAACTGCTCCCGGCATGTTTGCAACTGCATAGTGTACAACCCCGTGCTTTTCATAAGTCGGCTGATCGTGTGTTGTAATGTGGTCGATTGTTTCAACGATACCACCTTGGTCGATTGCTACGTCAACAATAACAGAACCTGGCTTCATTGTTTTTACCATTTCTTCTGTTACTAGTTTTGGAGCTTTTGCACCTGGGATTAATACTGCGCCAATCACTAAATCTGACTCTGCTACTGCATCCGCAATATTGTAAGGATTTGACACTAGCGTATTGATTTGGTTGCCAAAGATATCGTCTAATTGACGTAGGCGTTCAGGACTTAAATCAATAATTGTTACATCAGCACCGAGACCGATTGCGATTTTTGCAGCATTTGTACCAACACCGCCGCCTCCGATAATCGTTACTTTTCCGCGGCTAACTCCAGGAACACCCGCTAATAAAATTCCTTTTCCACCATTTGATTTTTGAAGGAATTGAGCACCGATTTGAGCAGCCATACGTCCTGCTACTTCACTCATAGGTGTTAATAGAGGCAATGTACGATTTACTGCTACTGTTTCATAAGCAATGGCTGTTACGCCGCTATCTTTTAATGCTTTTGCTAGTGCTGGTTCAGCTGCTAAGTGAAGGTATGTGAATAAGATAAGACCTGGTCTAAAATAGCCGTATTCACTTGCTAGTGGTTCTTTTACTTTCATAACCATTTCAGCTTGTGCCCAAACGTCAGCTGCTGTCTCAACAATTTCAGCTCCAGCTTTTACATAATCTTCGTTTGTGAAGTTACTTCCAATACCCGCTTCATTTTCAATTAATACACGATGACCTGTACCAACAAATGATGCTACGCCTGCTGGTGTAATCGCTACTCGGTTTTCGTTGTTTTTGATTTCTTTTGGTACGCCAATAATCATGATTAATTTCCCCCTTGGTCGTTTGTGTACCTTTAGTATAAAGAAAGTTTTATGAAATTTCTTTGTCTAGAAAGAAGAATTGAAGAAGTGGTTTTTGTTTAAACACACAAATGTAAACGCTTACTTATTAGAATTTTTAATTTTTATGTAAGGATATCTAACATAATAAGGGAATAAAAAGAGCTATTCATTTATTTTTTAATAAACGAATAGCTCAATGTTAAAAGAAGTTACATTATCTGTTATTTTTTATATTTCATTAACTTAATATCAATATAAAGAGTCATTTTTTGATTAACGTCCTTTAAGTTAATATCACCAATCTCTGAAATTCGCTTTAATCGATAGCTAAGTGTATTCATATGCACATTTAATTCTTTTGCTGCTTCGTTAATGTTATTATCATTATTTAAAAATACTTCGAGAGTCTCCACCAAGTTACTATTATGACGAAGATCGTAATCAGTTAGCTTCTTTAAAGAATGGTTTTCAAATTGATCTTGCACGCGCTTCTCTAAAATAACATCAAGAAATTGATAAATACCTAATTCCTGATAGTTAATAATCTCTTTCGTTTCTTCTGGAAACTTACTTTTCATATCTAATACGTTCAAGGCTTCTTTATAACTTTTTTCGATATGATCGTGCGATGAATAAATACTGCTGCAGCTGGCTTTAATTTGAGTAACATCAAAGCGTTCATACATGTTGCCTCTAAAATAGTCTGCAAAATCTCGCTGTTCATCAAGAGGGTTTTCAACCGCATCCAAAGAAAGCAGTAAGATTAAGTCATTGCAATCAATCGTATAAAGAACGATTTTCAAGCGATGCATCGTTTTTAGCATATACGAGATTTGACGTTCAGCTTCAGGCGTAATATCTTCTTGGAAGCGGAAGATAGCAATGGAAAACGTTGATGGAGCTGTAATTTGAGCTTCATAAAACGCTTCTGAAATTTCCTGGCGAGACTTAATGTGACCAGTTAATAATTTCCAGAAGAATTCCTGTGAACGTTCCTCTCGTTTATACTTTCGAATTTGAAGCTGTAGCAATTTATTTTTTAATACATTCGCAGCTTTTTTTAATAGCTCTACTTCTTCGTTGCCTAAGGCTTTCTCAATTTCAACAGCCCAGATGAATCCTAGAACTTCTTCATTTTTCCAGATGGAAATAGCTATACGATCTCCAAGTCCAATTTCATTTATATTTTTCACACGCACAGGTTCATTTGTCTCAAGCAGTTTAGGAATAATGCCTTCTTTCCATAAGTTGTTGATGACTTTTTCCGGAACTCTTCTTCCAATAATCGTGGCAATACGCGCCTGGTCCGTTCTTTCGTCATGGGTGCTATAAGCTAATAAGCGATGATTAGCATCTTCAATGGTAATAGGACAGTTCAATACTTCGCTAATGCGATCAGCGAATTCTTCAAGCGTATCAAAATTTTCCTTGAACGGATCTTTGATTGGTTTCGTCATATATAAAATCCCTCTTCATAAAACAAAATAAGTACTAGTACAGCTTTTTTAGCTGCAATAAATATAGTAAAACGGTAACAACCGTGTTGATCATTAATTCATTGAAATGATTAACTGCTTAATATTTTAACAAAAGTAATTGTTTAAGAAAATGTTAAAATGCGTCTAAAGGTAGTTAAGAATGTACGGATGATTAGTAACTGCGTTCATTTCGCTTATTTTATCGAAATTTTCTTCAAAATAATCAATGTTCGGTGAGCATGATTCTTTTCAAATGTGTATAATAAAACGTATGATTATGGTTATATCAAACTTGAATCTGTAACTTTCTTTATGATATGTTCAGTTACGATTAGGTTGACCAATTCATATTACACATGAAGGGAAGAATTTAACATGGCAAAACAACAAATCGGTGTTATCGGTTTAGCGGTTATGGGGAAAAACTTGGCGCTAAACATTGAGAGCAGAGGCTATTCTGTTTCAGTTTATAACCGCTCTCCTGAAAAGACAGAAGAGTTCCTAAAAACAGAAGCAGAAGGTAAAAATTTTGCAGGTACATACAGTGTGGAAGAGTTTATTAATTCTCTTGAAAAACCGCGTAAAATTTTATTGATGGTTAAAGCTGGTGCTGCTACAGATGCAACAATTGATTCGTTAAAACCATACTTAGAAAAAGGCGACATTTTAATCGATGGCGGAAATACATTCTTCCAGGATACAATTCGTCGTAACAAAGAGCTAGAAGAATTAGGTATCCATTTCATCGGTACAGGCGTATCCGGCGGAGAAGAAGGGGCATTAAAAGGACCTTCAATCATGCCTGGCGGACAAAAAGAAGCATATGAACTTGTAAAACCAATCTTAACAGCTATTTCAGCGAAAGTTGAAGGCGATGATTGCTGCACATACATTGGACCAAATGGTGCAGGTCACTACGTAAAAATGGTTCATAACGGCATCGAGTACGGCGATATGCAGTTAATTTGTGAAGCATACTTCATTATGAAAAACGTATTAGGTTTAGAAACAGATGAACTACATGAAGTATTTGCTGAATGGAATAAAGGCGAGCTAGATAGCTACTTAATTGAAATCACAGCTGATATCTTTACGAAAAAAGATGAAGAAACAGGTAAAGCACTTGTAGACGTTATTTTAGACACTGCAGGTCAAAAGGGTACAGGTAAATGGACAAGCCAAAGTGCGCTTGATTTAGGTGTACCACTACCAATCATTACGGAATCTGTATTTGCGCGCTTTATTTCAGCTATGAAAGAAGAACGTGTAAAAGCAAGCAAAGTATTGAGCGGTCCAAATGCAGCTGCATTTGAAGGTGATAAAACCGAATTAGTAGAAGCAATCCGTAAAGCATTGTACATGAGTAAAATTTGTTCATATGCGCAAGGGTTTGCTCAAATGAAAGCAGCTTCTGAAGAATATGACTGGAATTTACAGTACGGTGATATTGCAATGATCTTCCGTGGTGGTTGTATCATCCGTGCACAATTCTTACAAAAAATTAAAGAAGCTTACGATCGCGATGCAGATCTAACAAACTTATTATTAGACCCATACTTCAAGGATATCGTAGAAGGCTATCAGTCGGCTCTTCGTGAAGTTATTTCAATTGCGGTTAAACAAGGTATTCCTGTACCAAGTTTCTCAAGTGCATTAGCTTACTATGACAGCTACCGTACAGAAACGTTACCAGCGAACCTTTTACAAGCGCAACGTGACTACTTCGGAGCTCACACATATCAACGTGTTGATAAAGAGGGCGTATTCCATACTGAGTGGTTAAAATAAAAAACAAGAAAAGCAGCTGTATACTACAGCTGCTTTTTTTATTTACTCTTTAGGTGAGAAGTTGTCTTCGCCGACTGGCCACCAGTGAAAACCGTCTTCAGCAAGCAATGCATCTGATTCTTTTGGTCCCATTGAACCTGATTCGTAGTTCGGGAAGTTTTGTGCTTTTGTGCTTTCCCATGCTTCTGAAATGGTATCAACAAACTTCCAAGAAAGGGCTACTTCATCCCAGTGAGTAAAGTTCGTTGCATCTCCAAGCATGCAATCATAAATAAGGCGCTCATAAGCTTCCGGTGTATTCATTTTATCTCCACAGTTATTGCAATAGTTCAAGTTAATTGGTGTGGACGATGTTGAACCCGGCGTTTTACGCGCGTTTAAGTGAAGCGTAATGCCTTCTTCCGGTTGAATATGAATGACAAGCAGGTTTGGGTGAATTTCTTTATCTTTATTGAAGTACAGGTTCATTGGTAAGTCTTTGAACTGTACAACAATTGTCGTTGCTTTTTCTTTCATGCGTTTACCTGTACGGATATAAATTGGTACGCCAGCCCATCTGAAGTTATCAATCATAAGCTTACCAGATACAAATGTAGCGGTATTAGACTCAGGATCAACCGAGTTTCCTTCGCGATAGCCGATCACTTCTTCTCCTTCAAGTACACCTTTGCCGTATTGGCCTCGTACAAAATAATCATCTACTTCATCTACTGATAAAGAGCGAAGAGCACGCAATACTTTTACTTTTTCACTGCGAATTTCTTCCGGTGTTAATTTAATTGGCGGTTCCATTGCAAGCAGGGCCACCATTTGAAGCATATGGTTTTGTACCATATCTCGAAGGGCACCTGAAGATTCATAGTAACGGCCACGGTCTTCTACACCAAGCGTCTCGCTAGACGTAATTTGGATGTTTGAAATGTATTGGTTGTTCCACATCGGTTCAAATAGAGCATTTGCAAAACGGATAACTTCGATATTTTGCACCATTTCTTTACCGAGGTAGTGGTCGATACGATAAATTTGATCTTCCTTAAATGCATGGCGAATTTGTTCATTTAGTTCTTTAGCAGAAGGATAATCATGGCCAAACGGCTTTTCAATGACTAGGCGACTCCAACCGTCTGTTTGTGTTAAACCTTCATTTTTTAAATTCGAAGCAATTGTTCCGAAAAATTCAGGTGCCATTGCTAGATAGAAAATACGATTTCCAGGCACGTTGTATTGCTCATCAAGGCTTTCTGTTAGGCTTTTTAATTCTTGATAAGAAGCGACATCTGTTACGTCAAACGGTTGGTAATAAAAATGTGAAGCAAACTTTTCAATGTCAGCGTCACTGTTTTTGAAACTGCTCACTGATTTTTTTACATTTTCGCGTAATTCGTCGTTAGTCCAAGGTCTTCTTGCGACACCAACAACAGCGAAATCTTCCGATAGTTTGTTCGCTTTATATAAGCGGAAAATAGAGGGGAATAACTTACGTTTTGCTAAATCACCTGTAGCGCCAAAAATTACGATAATGGATTTTGGTTGTACATTTGTCATTACTTCTAGGACCTCACTTTGTCGTAGTTACGTTCAATTTTTTTCCGCTTTAACAGACAACACTTAAATGAAATCTGGGGATTCATTGCCCGTTAAACTCGGCCTTTATAAACAAACGAATGATTGCTTGTTTACCTTTTCCTTTATGTATAGAACTACTAATAAATTGTAACGATTTTAAAGGGTTAACGCAAATAGATTAAAACAATTTGTAGTTATTATTCCATGTTTTTAACAAGTTTAAAAGTATTTTGTTTCGAATACGGAGAAAAAGCTACCGTTATTTTAACAGTAGCTTTTCTCATTTATTTATATTGATACAGGGAACCGATAGATTTTTTTGTTGAAAATGGCAAGTCAGGGCTATCGGCGATGATAAAAATAGGACAGTGCATTAAAAGTGGATGTTTTTCGAAAAAAGAAGCATCAGCGTAATAGATGGACGATAGAATAACAGGGAGCTGTTCTAAAAAGTGAAGGTAGCGTGTAATGGTTCCATCTGTTGATGTATGTGCACCGATATAATAATACACAGTAAGGGAATAAAAACCTTTATCAAAGACGAAGGATGCTAAATATTCGTTCCGCTCTTTTTGCATATGATCGTAGGCAAATTCAATGCCGATTTGAATGGAAGGAACAGAAGTGTGTTGACCTGGGAAAACGGTGTATTTTCTTGGTATCATCGGTTCAACGGGTGTAACACCCAGGCTGTAGGTTACGTCTATTTGGTGGGGATTGCTGATGATCATATGGAATCCCTCCTTTAATATAAAAATACACTCTTTATAAGTGTATACAAAGTTTCATTGAACATGACAATATTAAAATATGCCCAGGCTCTCAGCATATTTAAAGCAGGCAACGTTTGAGCAGGGGGCAGAGTTTACGATAAAATAACAAAAAAGATTATTATGAGGTGATAAGCAATGAGTATTTTAAAAAATGACTGGGCTCCTTTATTAGAAGAAGAATTTCAAAAAGACTATTACATACAGCTTCGAGAATTCTTAGTGGATGAATATAATCACCACACCATTTACCCTGATAAATATGATATTTTTAATGCTTTACACTATACGGATTATAAAAATGTAAAAGTGGTCATATTGGGACAAGATCCTTATCATGGACCAAATCAAGCGCATGGACTGAGCTTCTCTGTTCAACCAGGAGTAAAAACACCGCCTTCTTTAGTGAATATTTACAAAGAGCTGAAAAATGAAATGGATTATCACATTCCGAATAACGGTTATTTAGTCAAATGGGCAGAACAAGGCGTTCTTTTGCTTAACACTGTTTTAACGGTTAGAAGAGGAGAAGCGAACTCTCACAAAGGAAAAGGGTGGGAGCAGCTGACGGACCGTATTATTGAATTAGTGGCACAAAAAGAGGAGCCAGTTGTGTTTTTGCTGTGGGGCAAGCATGCACAAGCTAAAAAAGAGCTTATTCACCATTCGCACCATTTAATTTTGGAAAGCCCGCACCCTAGCCCATTTTCGGCTAATCGAGGCTTTTTTGGCAATAATCACTTTCAACGAGCAAATGAGTTTTTGCTCCAATACGGACGTCAATCCATTGATTGGCAAATTGACGATGTGTAAAAGTGAGCATTTCATGAAGATTAGCTTCAGACATAGCCTCCTATTTCATCTTTTGATAAAATAGCTGTATAAAGTCATATTGAATGTAAGATGAGGTGTCTACATGGATATAAAAATGGCGCAGCTCCTTGATAAAATTAGTGCAGAAGTACAAAAAGCAAAGCACCATTCGAATAGTGCGAACGTTCGAGATCAATTGGTTGCCATAAAAGCACTGTGTGAGCTTGCATTAGATCAAAATGGAGAGGTTTCAGTATCGAAACCTGTCTCGGTTTCAAAGCCTGTTGTAATGTCTTCACCGGAAATGATGCAATCTCCTGAGATTATGCAGCAACAGATTATTCAGTCATCCAAACCTAATTTTGAGGGAACGAAATTGAAATCAGATGATGCAAATGGCGATAGTCTGTTTGATTTCTAAAGTGAGGAGAAAAACATGAAACTATTTTTAATAATCGGTGCAATCAATGCGATGTTAGCGGTTGCTCTTGGTGCTTTTGGAGCACACGGGTTAGAAGGGAAAATTTCAGAGAAGTATTTAGAGGTATGGAAAACGGGAGTGCAGTACCAAATGTTCCATGCAATGGGGCTGTTTGTCATTGCGTTTCTATTAAGCAAATTTCCTCAATCTTCTCTGTTAACAGCTTCGGGCTGGATTATGTTCGCGGGGATTGTGCTGTTTTCAGGCAGTCTCTATGTATTAAGTACGTCCGGTATTAAAGTTCTCGGCGCGATTACTCCGCTAGGTGGAGTTGCGTTTATTGTGGCTTGGATTTTAATTGTTGTTGCAGCTGTAAAATGGCTATAAAAAAACCCCTGAAAAGGGGTTTTTTTAACGCGGAGAATAATTGCTCAACTGCTGGCCTCCACCGCTAAACGGATAATTATATTTGATTGGACCCTCAAAAGTGATGTAATCGAGATAAACCATAAGCAGTAAATAACGAGTGCCAGTTTGTGGATCACTTAAAATGATATGATCGCGTCCGGCTGCTTCAATTTCCCCTCTAAAGACTTTCGCGTTCCACTGCGTATTATTTTCAAACGTCATATATACAGTCGCTATTTTTCCTCGATTTAAACGTAAAATATTTTCAATATATGATTCTTCAATGGGCAGTTGATTTGGGTCTTGCGGAGCACCACTGCCTCCAGAAGAGGTAGGGGGCGGACCTCCTTGGCTTTGCCCTTGCCCTTGAACCTGCTGGCCGCCTGGCTGGGGCTGCTGCGGCTGAGGCATATAATAAGGGTAGTTTGGACTTATATACGGATTTTGCATATATTGCTGTTGCGGTTGATTAGACTTTGGTTTTTTCATAGGAACCTCCTTCAAACAAAAAGAAATTAGTAAACTCCTGGACAATCAGCTTGAGTTGGTGCAAAGAAACAGTGAGATTTAAATCGTCCTGTGTTATTTTGGTTATACCATTGAGCAGGACAGTCGCCGCTGGGCTTGAAAAACCACAGTGAGTTTTCCGCGGGGTTAAAACGTTCCCCTCTTAATACACGTCGTGCAAGTGTAATTTCAGACTGGCGGGCACGCTGATAAAAGTAGCCTTTTTGAGTTGCTTCAAATCCGCCTGGGTTTTGAAACACCATCTGACGAATGGTTCTTATATTTCTAAAATCTAAACAGGGAGCTTTAGCGCGGTTCACGCCTACATTTCCTACCAGTAACATCCCTTGTTTTCCTTCACTTTCAGCTTCAGCTCGAATGAGTCTGGCTAGGAGCTTAACATCTTCTTCGTTGTGTGCAACGACTGCCATTATCCCACCTCGCTTACTTGTGACACTGTTGTATATATATGGTCCTGTAAGTGCGAATATGCCATGGCTAGAAAATAAAAAACCTGTTTCCACTTGGAAACAGGTTTTTTAGATAAAGCTCATTGATATTTATTGCTCTAGGCGTTACAAAAGCGATGAGCGCTTTTGCGGCTTAGTTTAAACGTGTAAAAAACGTGCAATAGCTTCTTCTTTTAATAAATTTCCGACAAAGAAGCTGCCAAATTCCCCGTAGCGAGCACTTACTTCGTCAAAACGCATTTCGTATACTAATTTTTTAAATTGAAGTACGTCATCTGCAAAAAGAGTAACGCCCCACTCATAATCATCAAAACCAACAGAACCCGTAATGATTTGCTTTACTTTTCCAGCGTATTGACGTCCAATCATTCCATGACTGCGCATTAAGCTGCGGCGTTCTTCCATAGGAAGCATGTACCAATTGTCATTTCCTTGACGACGTTTATCCATTGGATAAAAGCAAACATGACTAGCTTTTGGTAAAGTTGGATATAGTCTAGCTTGGATTTGAGGATTTTCATAAGGATCCTCCCCAGCAGGTAAGTAGTTGCTTAACTCAACTACTGATACGTATGAATAAGTAGGAATGGTAAACTCAGCAAGCTTTGTTTTATTAAATTCTGTTTCAATTTCATTTAGTTCTTCCATAGTAGGACGAACAAGCATTAGCATAAAGTCTGCTTTTTGGCCGACAATTGTATATAAAGCATGGCTGCCTTGCTTCTCAGCTTCAGTTCCTTTCCATTTCTCAATCAAACTTAAAAATTCATGGATGGCCGCTTGGCGATCGTCGCTTGATAACTGCTTCCAAGCGCCCCAATCGATTGAACGGAAATCATGAAGTGCATACCAACCGTCTAATGTTTGTGCTGCTTCTGCCATTTCGTTTCACTCCTATTGTCCGATTATGATAAATTCCAATTCTACTATATCATAGTTTGTCCGAAGAACTGGAATGAAAAACCTGTGATTTTGTGACTAAACTTTAAACAATTGTCGCAAAGTAAAAACAGGTTTTATTTTAGGTGTTAGCGGAAAATTAAGAATTAAAAGACTTTTTTGTAATCATGGATTCTTGAAGGACATGCCTTTGATTTTTAAAAAAAGTGGAGTATCCTATTATGAGAAAAGTTTTTTACATATCGAGGAGGATTTACTTTGAGTGATTTATTTACAGGTTTAAAACAAAAAGTATCAGCTAGCGATGTATCAATCGTATTCCCAGAGGGATTAGATGAGCGCGTATTAGGTGCTGTTTCTCGTTTAGCTGCCGACAATATCTTAAAGCCTATCGTTGTTGGAAACAAAGACGCTGTAGCATCAAAAGCAGCAGAACTAAACGTAAAATTAGACGGTGTTGAGGTTTTAGATCCTCAAAGCTACTCTGAATTTGATGAAATGGTAGCAGCATTTGTTGAGCGTCGTAAAGGTAAGGTAACAGAAGAAGATGCTCGCAAAATTTTATTAGATGAAAATTATTTTGGCACAATGCTTGTTCATATGAACAAAGCGGACGGTCTTGTAAGCGGAGCCGCTCATTCTACAGCAGACACAGTGCGACCTGCTCTACAAATTATCAAAACAAGACAAGGTGTTAAGAAAACATCTGGCGTATTTATCATGGTTCGTGGCGATCAAAAATACGTATTTGCTGACTGTGCAATCAATATTTCACCTGATAGCCAAGATTTAGCTGAAATTGCTATCGAAAGTGCTCGTACAGCTGAAATGTTCGATATTGATCCTCGTGTTGCTATGCTAAGCTTCTCAACAAAAGGATCAGCAAAATCTCCGGAGACAGAAAAAGTAGCAAACGCAGTAGAAATTGCAAAAGAATTAGCACCAAGCGTAACATTAGACGGCGAATTTCAATTCGACGCAGCATTTGTTCCTTCTGTAGCTGAAAAGAAAGCACCAGGTTCAGTGATTAAAGGAGATGCAAATGTATTTGTATTCCCAAGCCTTGAAGCAGGTAACATTGGTTACAAAATTGCACAGCGCCTAGGAAACTTCGAAGCAGTAGGTCCAATCTTACAAGGTCTAAACAAACCAGTAAACGATCTATCTCGCGGTTGTAACGAAGAAGATGTGTACAAGCTTGCTTTAATCACAGCAGCTCAAGCATTGTAATAAAAAAACTCCGTCCTAGGGCGGAGTTTTTTTATTCGGCTAATGAACCTAATGCTTTTTCGTTGCGGTCATACATGCGCTGCAGCTGCGTCTCAAACAGCTCTTGTTCAGTAGCATTTAAAGGCATATTTACAAGAGAAGAGCTCATACTATTCAGTGTTTGCAATAAAAGCAGCATGACATCAGATACAGTTAACTCAATCTGTAATAGTTCAGATAGAGAAGCCATTGTGTGAGGCTCGATATCTGGGTATGAAAATTTAGTTTCCGTGTTTTGGAGACCTTTTTTGTAAAACTCTTGAATGAGAGAAGCACGCTTAGAACCGCTTCCTTTAACGCATAAGTAAATTTGTACAGCCACTCCGCCGCGAACGCGTCGCTGTGAAATGCCTGCAAACTTTTGATTGCGAATGCTTAAATCGAAGCTGCCGGGACAATAAGAGCCTACGATTTCCTTCGCTTCAATTGCTGTCCCGTAAGATGCAAACATGACCTTAATCAAATCAAACATGGCTTCATATCCACGATCAATATCAATTCCTTTTTCTGCATCAGGAAAAATTAAAGAAATGTTTAGAACATCCTGATCAAGTACGACAGCGAGGCCGCCTGAATTGCGGACGATTGTTTTATATCCTTGTTCATGTAAATAAGCTGCACCTTCAGCTAAATGAGGGAGCTTTGTATCTTGGATGCCTAATACAATCGTATCGTGATGCACCCATGAGCGCATGACAGCTGGAGATTCACCTCTTCCAACGGTTGTACAAAGCGTGTCATCGATGGCAAAAGAATGACGGGCATCAAAATGAGGACCTAGACTGGATTGATCAATAATACGCCAAGCGGGCTGTGCTAAAAGCTTTAAACTATTCTGCTGCATATCTCAAACCCCTTTATAAACAGTAAACGAACATATTATAGCATAAAGGCGTCGTGTCATTGGCTGTAAAATAGAAAAAGAAGAAAGAAGAGCCAAGTTTGACATCCCTCTTTCTTCGTTCATGTAGCTTATTCAGCCATTTTCTCAAGATTTCCGTTACGATCCATTTTAAATGTAGTAGAAGAACGTTCTTCTTCATCGAATAGAGCTAACTTTCGCGCACGGTTCATGATTTGCATTAATGTTTCATAGTCTTCTTGAATAGTAGTAGCATTTGCCTCGAGATGTTTGATTTGTTTTTCCAACTCTGTGTTTTTCTTAGCTAATTCTGTATTTTCTTGCATCAAGCGTTTGTTTTCGCTTTGCAATGCCTGTAAATTGCTCGCTTGATTTGGCATTGTTTGCAAAAAGCGAATAACGTCAGCCATTGAAAGCTCTTCACTGCTGCTTTTTTCTACTTGTGTTTCAGATAAGCTATATGTTGCTGTAGGTGCAGACATCATTTGTTCCACATGCTCTACAGATGCTGGTGGCGTATATAATAATTTCTTTTTGCCTTGCTCTTGTCCAAGTGCACGCATGCGCTGTTTTCGCTGTTTTTTGGCTAGCTGAAGTGCTTTTTCATACTGATGGCGTACCACAGCATTCCATCTGAATCCACATGCTGCTGAAGTGCGATTTAATTCATCTCCAACTTCTTCAAACGCATTCAGCTGCGTACTTCCTTCGCGGACATGGCGCAATACTGTTTCAGCTAATAATAAGTCGTTTTCTTCTGTCCAAGCATCTTGTCTATCTTTCACTTTGTTCACTCCTCTATTTTCCATGACTCATAGTAATCATGTTTTGTAGTATCATCATGTACAAAAAATCCATACTTTATACCATTTCTTCTAGGAGTATGATAGATTTTGCTTCCTTCTTTAACTTGCATCGGACTTCAAATAGGGGTAAAATACCCCTTAGACAAAATGATGAACCAATTTTGAAAGGATTGTGTCAACATGGCAAATGAATTTAGAATTTGTGATGATTGTCAGGCAACAAACGTCAAAACGTTGTTACCTCGACTTAAAAAAATAGATGAACAAGCTGAAGTACAAATCGGCTGCCAGTCTTACTGTGGACCCGGACGTAAAAAGTCATTTGCATTTGTAAACAACCGTCCTGTAGCAGCGCCAACAGAGGATGAATTAATCGAGAAGATTGAGAAAAAAGTAAAAAAATAGATAGTGAAACAATAAATAGCTGCTTTTCTGCTACTTATTTGTCGAACGAGCTTCTTACAAACAGAATCGCCTTGTTTGTTAGGTAAATCACCTTGGTTGCTTGACAAGGTGATTTTTTATTCTGAATAGGAAAATAGGAAGTAAGTGTCGAAAAATTATAGCAACAACAAAGTGAAGATAGAGAGGTATGTAAATGACATATCCTAATGAAAAACTCAGTGAAGAAAAAGTATTTAAAGATCCTGTTCACCGCTATATCCATGTAAGAGATCGTGTTATTTGGGAGCTAATTGGGACAGCCGAATTTCAAAGGCTGCGTCGTATTAGACAGCTAGGAACGACATACTTAACGTTTCATGGGGCTGAGCACAGCCGTTTTAGTCATTCCTTAGGTGTTTATGAAATTGTGCGCCGTATTATTGATGACGGTTTTCAAGGACGCCCTGAATGGAATGAAGATGAGCGTCTTCTTTGTCTTTGTGCTGCTTTACTGCACGATTTAGGTCACGGTCCGTTTTCACATTCGTTTGAGAAGGTTTTCCACTTAGACCATGAAGAATTTACACAAGCCATTATCGTAGGTGACACAGAGGTAAATCAAGTGTTAACGAAAGTAGGAAAGGATTTTCCTAAAAAAGTGGCTGAAGTAATTGCGAAAACATATGAAAATAAGCTTGTCGTTAGTTTGATTTCCAGTCAAATTGATGCAGATCGCATGGATTATTTGCAGCGTGATGCGTATTACACAGGAGTAAGCTACGGTCATTTTGATATGGAGCGAATTCTGCGTGTTATGCGCCCTCGGGAAGACCAAGCCGTGATTAAACACAGCGGTATGCATGCGGTTGAAGATTATATTATGAGCCGCTATCAAATGTACTGGCAAGTGTATTTTCATCCTGTTACGAGAAGTGCTGAAGTGATTTTGACAAAAATTTTACATCGTGCAAAAGAGCTCCATCATCATTACTATGAGTTTAAGCAGGAGCCAACTCATTTTTATTCGATTTTTGAAGAAGAAATATCGCTAAAAGAGTATTTGAAATTAGATGAATCTGTTATTTTATTTTATTTTCAAGCGTGGGAAGAAGAAGAGGATGAAATTTTATCTGATCTATGCCGAAGATTTATGAATCGTCAGCTTTTTAAATACATTGAGTTTAATCCGAATTCACAAATGAAGATGTGGATGGAGCTTACAACATTATTTAAAAAAGCGGGCATTAATCCAGATTATTATTTAGTCGTCGATTCTTCAAGCGACTTACCATACGATTTTTATCGACCGGGTGAAGAGGAAGAGCGTTTGCCGATTCATCTGTTGATGCCAAATAATGAAGTGCGTGAATTATCACGTCAGTCGGAGATTGTTGAAGCAATTTCAGGGAAAAAGAGAACCGATCATAAATTATATTTTCCACAAGATCTCATTGATCAATTGTCGTCTAAGCGAAAAGTTAAAGATCAGATTATAAACTTACTAAAAGGAGATCAGAGTTAAATAGTATAGGAGTTGAAGGGGCTGTGTTAAACGATCACGCAAAGATTGTGAAAGTATTTTCCGCGGCGGGAGAAGTTGTTGGCAGAAAAAAATTACAAAAGATGATATTTATCGGAAAAAAGCTGAAGTTTCCTTTTTATGAAAAGTATAATTTTCACTTTTTTGGACCTTATTCTGAGGAATTAACGCTTCGAATTGAAGAGCTGTGTAACTTAGGCTTTTTAAGTGAAGTTAAAGAGAAAAAAGGCGGGTATATGCAGTATCGCTACGTATTAACAGAAGCGGGGGAAGGATTTCTAAGCCACTATGACTTAGAACTTCCTCACTTGCAGGAATGTATGAAGGATATGAACGAACAAAGCTCGAAATTTTTGGAGCTTGTCTCTACGATTTTATATTTCGATAATTTACCGAAAGAAGAAGTAAAAGAAAAAGTGTTTACGTTAAAGCGTAAGCAAAACTATACAGAAGAAGACATTTCAGAAGCATACAAATATATTGAAAAACTTCAGGCAACGCTGTCTGTCCATTAAAAAAATGCCATAGGTTCATTCCTATGGCATCTTTTTTATGTAGGCGTTATTGATCGCTCATGCGTTTGCCCGCTACAGCGTAATGGTTTTTAGACATTTCTTCGATGATAATGGATACTTTTTCAGGTGCTGCACCTGTTGTTTCAACAACAGCATCCGTTACTTTTTCAACAAGAGCTCTTTTTTGATCATCTGTACGGCCCTCAAGCATTTTAACAGTTACAACTGGCATAATGTGTACACTCCTTTTTGATCATTATATGATTAGTGTACCCGTTTTCTGAATAAAATGACAGTATGAGATAGTGATGGAGGCCATAATCTGTAGTATACTTTTATAATAACATCGATATAAAAAAACAGGTATGCCTAAAGGAAGCACATCGCTGGTCTTTGAGAACTTTTAGGGCATATTTGAAGAAACCTTGTATCTTTCTTACCGCAAAAAAAGATTCATCTAGTAGATGTGATAGGTAGAAATTATTTTAAAATAAAGGAGATAAAGAGTGGAACATTTTTTAGCTTTTTCATTGCAAGACCTTCCTTACGTGGTAATGACGCTTATTGTTGCATTCACGCTGCATGAGTTCGCACATGCGTATGTAGCTTATTTATTTGGAGACCACACGGCTAAAAAGCAAGGAAGGCTAACGCTTTCTCCCCTGGCTCATTTAGATCCATTTGGAACGCTTTTGTTAATCATCGCAGGTTTTGGGTGGGCGAAGCCGGTTCCTGTTAATCGCTATTTCTTTAAAAAGCCACGTTTAGCTGGTATTCTAGTATCGATAGCGGGACCGTTTAGCAATTTGGTGCTGGCATTTATCGGCTTGCTTATTTATTATTTGATGAATAACGCCGCAGTGGACAATGATGCGCTTTATCGTTTTGTTACATTATTTATTCAAATAAACCTAACGCTAGGTGTATTTAACTTGTTGCCTTTTCCGCCTTTAGACGGCTACCGCGTGATTGAAGATCTCGTTCCGCCGTCCACGCGAGCCAAAATGACGCAGTATGAGTCTTGGGGCATTTTTGTATTTTTGATTCTTGTGATTACACCTCTGGATCGAATTGTGATCTGGCCGCTTCTAAACGGAGCAGCAATGTTTGTTATGAATATCTTTCAGCAGATATTAGCACCACTGATTTAATGAATAGAGGAGGCTTACTATGACTCAGTCAAAAAAGAAAAGTATAGGATTTAATATCATAAAAGACGATTCAACCGACGGCCACGGCGGTTACGGGGTTGGAGCGTTAAGTTTAGAAAACATTTCACCAGTTTTTGTTTGTCCGAGCGATGAAGAAGTATTTGTGGATATCGGTGCGATGCATGCAAGAAGTGTAGTGGAAAAAGGAATTAAGTTCTTACCGAATAAAGACGAGGTGCCAAACGGCAAGTTATATTGGCTTGTGTGGGTAACAATTGATCGCAAGCAAGAAGGTCCTTACTACGCAGGTATGACAGCATGTGAAATGACCGTTGATCGTGAAATACGCCGCGGCTATAAGTCACTTCCTGAACATGTAAACAAAATGGATAAATCCTTAAAACGACGCATTATGGTGGAAGAAATGGATAGCAAGTCTAAGGATTTGCTTCGTGAGTTTTTGAAGTCTCATAATGAAGAAATTTGGACGTTATCTAATGATGACTTAAAAGAAGCGCTTCAAACATCGTAATGCTAAAAAAGCTTAAGGCCTTGGCCTTAAGCTTTTTTTAATCAAACCATTTGGGTAACCAGTGAAACTTTTTATCTTCTTTTTCACGCTCTTTTTTCTTCGTTTTTGCTGCATGATCGATGTGGTCAGTACAATATGTTTTTGGCTGTGTTCCAGTTAAATAATAAGCTTTATATTGAACAGGGCATGATTTGGATGCTAACTTTCCATTTTGAGGATTAATGTTTACGCTCATTAATCCGTTTGGTGCTTTAAACTTTTCTTTTTTCTTCCCTTTTAAAGCATCTTCCATAAATAATGCCCACATTTTTTTTGCGTATCCTTTTTCAGCTACATCATCCATTGTCCTTCCTTGATCATATCCAACCCAAACGCCTGAAACGAGCTGAGGAGAGTAGCCAATCATCCAGCTATCCGTAGAGGTTGTGCCGGATTTTCCCGCGTAAGGGCGAGATACATATTTAGAAATAGGCTTTCCAGTGACGGTTGTATAGCCATTTAGCTTTTGATTAAACATGCCTGTCATTAAATGGGTAGTAAGAAAAGCATAGCGCTTATCAATGACTTGTTTCTGTTCGGAAGGAGCTTGATAAACAACTTCTCCGTCATGGGTTTCAATTCGTTTAATAAATGTTGGACGAATTTCTTTTCCGCCATTAGCAAAGATGCCGTACGCATTAACCATATCAATGACTTTGACAGGCGAAGTTCCAAGAGCTAAAGATGGAACTTTCTTTAAAGGTGATGATATTCCAAGTGTTTTAGCAGTTTCAATCAAGCGGTTTTCCCCAATGAACAAATGCGTTTTTACGGCATAAATATTATCTGAAAGTGCGATGGCTTGAGCCATTGTAATAGGAGCATCTGCATAATAATTGTGATAGTTACTAGGCGTGTATGTCGAAACGCCATCTTCCAATTTGAACGTCGTTTCTTCACTTTTCATTGGAGTAGATTCAGTAAAACCATCTTTTAACGCTGCATAGTATAAAAATGGCTTCATCGTTGAGCCAGGCTGTCTTATTGCTTGAGTCGCGCGATTAAACGGGCTCTTTTCATAATCTCTTCCACCAATAAGAGCTTTCACTTGTCCATTTTTAGGATTCATCGCAACAAATGCACTTTGTACGTCTGAAGAGCTGCTGATAACATCCTTCATTTTTTCTTCTGCCGTTCGCTGCATCTTTTCATCCAGCGTTGTATAAACGCGAAGTCCATTTGTGTAAATCATGGTTTCATCAATGCCTAAATCTTGCTTTAATTCTGCTAGCGCTGCATCCATAAAGTAAGAAGCATCTTCTTTATTAGGATCTTTTTCGGCAGGCTTTGCGAATGCTAGAGGTGTTACAAGCGCTTTTGTTGCTTGCTTGGCTGTAATAATTCCATCCTCTTTCATAAGAGATAAAATGATATTTTGTCGTTTTTTTGCATTTTCTTGATGAATAAGAGGAGAGTAGTAGCTAGGGCCTTTTGGAATACCTGCTAACATACTCGCTTCACTTAACGTCAAATTTTTGGCGTGCTTATCAAAATACAGCCTAGCTGCAGCTTCAATTCCATAAGCTCCATGACCGTAGTAAATCGTATTCATGTAGCCTTCTAGAATTTGGTCTTTACTATAATTCATTTCTAACCGAATCGTATACAGAGCTTCTTGAAGCTTTCTAGTCCACGTTTTGTCGTGCTCTAAAAACAAGTTTCGTGCATACTGCTGAGTAATGGTACTCGCACCCTGTACTTTTCCCATAGCTTTTATATCAGCTACAACTGCTCCGGCGATTCGATGCATATCAAAGCCGTGATGCTCATAGAAGCGCTTATCTTCAACGGCTAAAGTCGCATCTTTTACGTAAGGTGAAATTTGATTAAGTGAAACCCAGTAGCGCTTTTGTCCATTGTGAACTTCATCAAGAACTTTACCGTTTGCTGAGTAGAAAACAGCTGTTTGAGAAACGTTTAGCGGAGGGGGGCCAGCGATTTTGGCGTAGAGAAAGATGCTTATGTAGGCAAACAATAATAAAGCCCCCGCTAATATACCAAGGACGAGAAGAATTCGGAAGATGCGTCTTGCCTTTTTTAAATGTTCGGTTAATACCGTTTCCATTTCTATTCACCACCAATATGTGTCACTATGCACCGTACATGTTGTTTTCAACACAACAAAATTCTATTAAAAGAGCGATGCAAGTAGATTCTAAAGCTTGTATCTATCATCAGTATGAAATAGAAAAGGTGGTTTTAAACCTCCATTGCTAAAAATTTTACTTGCTTTTTTGCTGAATTCATCTATACTTTTTTCATGTTTGTATAAATTATGTTAGGGTAATCTATGCATAGGTTAATTCTCAAAATAGAAGGGAAGAGTTTGAAATGGAATTATGGTTCACAGAAAAGCAAACAAAGAACTTTGGTATTACAGCTAAAATTAATCGCACTTTACATACAGAGCAAACGGAGTTTCAAAAATTAGACATGGTTGAAACAGAAGAGTTTGGTAACATGCTCCTACTTGACGGTATGGTAATGACAACAGAAAAAGATGAGTTCGTTTATCATGAAATGGTTGCGCACGTACCGTTATTTACGCATCCAAATCCAGAAAACGTACTAGTTGTAGGTGGAGGAGACGGAGGCGTAATCCGTGAAATCTTAAAACACCCAAGCGTAAAAAAAGCGACGTTAGTTGATATCGATGGAAAAGTTATTGAGTACTCAAAAAAATTCTTACCTTCAATTGCGGGCAAACTAGAAGATCCTCGTGTTGATGTACAAGTAGATGACGGATTTATGCACATCGCTAAAAGCGAAAACGAATACGATGTCATTTTAGTGGATTCAACAGAGCCAGTAGGTCCAGCTGTAAATTTATTTACAAAAGGATTCTATGCAGGTATCTCAAAAGCACTTAAAGAAGATGGTATCTTTGTTGCTCAATCGGACAACCCTTGGTTTACGCCAGAACTTATCTCAAATGTTCAGCGTGATGTAAGAGAAATCTTCCCGATTACACGTCTATACGTAGCAAATATTCCAACGTACCCAAGCGGTTTATGGACATTTACAATGGGGTCAAAGAAACATGATCCATTAGAAGTAAGCGAAGATCGTTTCTTCGATATTGATACAAAGTATTACACAAAAGAATTGCACAAAGCCGCATTTGCTTTACCTAAATTTGTGCAAGATCTTATTAAATAAGTTATCACATACAAGTGAGATGCCAGAGGTTTAAGGCTGGCATCTTTTCTATGAATAATGAAGGAGGAACAAAATATGCGTTTTGATGAAGCTTATTCAGGTAATGTATTTATCGGCAGTCACCCTGTTTTTGAAGAAAGTGAAGCGGTTCTTTATGGAATGCCAATGGACTGGACAGTTAGCTATCGTCCAGGTTCACGATTTGGCCCAACTCGTATTCGTGAAGTATCAATTGGATTAGAAGAATACAGCCCGTATTTAGATCGAGAGCTAGAGGAAGTAAAATATTTTGATGCAGGAGATATTCCACTTCCATTTGGGAATCCTCAGCGCAGCTTAAATATGATTGAAGAGTATATCGACCAGCTTTTAGCAGCAGACAAGTTCCCATTAGGCATGGGCGGAGAGCATTTGGTTTCTTGGCCTGTTATGAAAGCTATGTATAAAAAATACCCGGATTTGGCCATTATCCATATGGATGCTCATACAGACCTTCGTGAAGAGTATGAAGGAGAACCACTTTCTCATTCCACTCCGATTCGTAAAGTTGCAGAACTAATCGGACCGGAGAATGTTTATTCATTTGGTATTCGTTCAGGAATGAAAGAAGAATTTCAATGGGCAAAAGAAAGCGGCATGCATATTTCAAAATTTGAAGTTCTAGAGCCGTTAAAAGAGATTCTACCAACACTTGCAGGTCGTCCTGTTTATGTAACAATTGATATCGATGTATTAGATCCAGCGCACGCTCCTGGTACAGGAACAGTAGATGCAGGCGGTATCACGTCAAAAGAGCTTTTAGCTTCTATTCACGCAATTGCTAAATCAGATCTTCGCATTGTCGGGGGAGATTTAGTAGAAGTAGCTCCAATTTATGATCCGTCTGAACAAACAGCTAATACAGCAAGCAAGCTTATTCGCGAAATGATCTTAGGCTGGGTACAAAAGAAATAAATAAAGTAAAAGGCGGCCGCTGTGGCTGCCTTTTTTATTTGGAATATGTGAATGCGTCACGTCCTGTAAAAAGGTGAATTCTCGGCGTACCTATCATATTTCCTTTGAAGTATTATTGAATTCTTTCTTTAGAATGTTTATACTATTTAAGTTATAACGTATTCATTTTAATAAGGAAGTGTCTTTTGTGAGTAACGCTTCAGAAGTCAAGAAACCCATTGAAGTTAAAATTGTGACGGATATCCGCGATGGTCACCGAAAAGAGACAACATCGGTAAATGCAAAAGGTATGTATTATGAAAAAGGATCGAAAATTTATCTTACATACACAGAGCGCCAAGAGGAAATCGGAGATATTAGAACAATGGTGAAAATTAGCGAAGATGAAGTATCAATTAATCGAACCGGTGCTGTTCAAATGAAGCAATCGTTTCGTAAAAAGGTACAGATCGAAGGAACTTATATAAGCCCTTATGGACGTATGGATTTACTAACATTCGCTCATAACATTGAATATAAACAAATGACTCAAAAGGGTCGATTATTTTTAACGTATGATCTAGAAGTACAGGGTCAGCCTACCGGGAAATATGCGTTAACCATTACATTCAAGGAGGAGAAAAAATGAACATCGTCGAACAAGTGCAGCAAAAATTAAAAGCTGAAATTCAAGATGCTGTGGTCAAAGCAGGACTTGCTGAAAAAGCAGAACTTCCAGAAGTTCTATTAGAAACCCCAAAAGATAAAACACATGGTGATTATTCTACCAATATGGCTATGCAGCTAGCTCGTATTGCCAAAAAAGCACCGCGTGTTATCGCTGAAGAGCTTGTAGCAAACTTCGATAAATCAAAAGCATCTATCGAGAAAATTGACATTGCAGGCCCTGGATTCATCAACTTTTATATGAATAACTCTTATTTAACAGAGCTTATCCCAACGATTGTAAAAGCTGGTGAAGCGTACGGTCAAACAAACGTAGGGAACGGACAAAAAGTACAGGTTGAGTTTGTTTCAGCTAATCCGACAGGGGATTTACATTTAGGACATGCCCGCGGTGCTGCAGTTGGAGACTCATTATGTAATGTTCTTGAAAAAGCAGGTTACGATGTGTCACGTGAATATTATATCAATGATGCTGGTAACCAAATTAATAACCTGGCTTATTCAGTAGAAGCACGCTACATGCAGGCTCTTGGTTTAGAGAAAGAAATGCCTGCAGACGGCTATCATGGTGCTGACATTATAAACATCGGAAAAGAGCTAGCAAAAGAGCACGGAGACAAGTATGCAAATGCTTCTGAAGAAGAGCGTTTTGAATTCTTCCGTCAATACGGGTTAGATTATGAGTTAGCTAAATTAAAGCGTGATCTTGAACAGTTCCGTGTGAAATTTGACGTATGGTATTCTGAAACGTCTCTTTATAAAAATGATAAAATCTCAATTGCACTTGAAACGCTGAAAAAACAAGGCCATGTATATGAAGAAGAAGGTGCTACGTGGTTCCGTTCTACGACATTTGGTGATGATAAAGACCGTGTGTTAATTAAAAATGACGGTTCATTTACGTACTTAACACCAGATATTGCGTATCACCAAGACAAAATTCAACGCGGATTTGATAAGCTAATTAACATTTGGGGAGCCGACCACCATGGATATATTCCTCGTATGAAAGCGGCGATTCAAGCGCTTGGTTATGAAAAAGATACGCTGGAAGTAGAAATTATTCAAATGGTTCAACTGTATCAAAATGGCGAAAAAATGAAGATGAGCAAACGTACAGGTAAAGCAGTAACAATGCGTGATCTAGTAGAAGAGGTAGGCCTTGATGCAACTCGCTACTTCTTTGCGATGAGAAGTGCGGATACACATTTAGACTTTGATTTAGATTTAGCTGTTTCTCAATCTAATGAAAATCCTGTATACTACGCGCAATATGCTCATGCCCGTATTTGCAGTATTCTTCGTCAAGGTGAAGAGATGGGGATTCAATCAACATCTGGCGCTGACCTTTCATTAATTAGTGCAGAAAAAGAAATGGAACTGCTGAAGAAAATCGGAGAGTTCCCTCAGGCCGTAGCGGAAGCAGCAACAAAACGTATTCCCCACCGCATTACGAACTATGTATTTGATCTTGCTTCTACGTTCCATAGCTTCTATAATGCAGAAAAAGTATTAGACAGCGATAATGTAGAAACAAGTAAAGCACGTATTGAACTAGTGAAAGCTGTTCAAGTAACGCTTCAAAACTCCTTAAAACTAATTGGTGTTTCAGCACCTGAAAAAATGTAACAAAAAAAGAGCCTCTTGGCTCTTTTTTTATTTAAAAAACAAGCGTGGCGCCTCCCGTACGCTTTACTCCTCTCATTGATGCTAAATCTTCCACTAATTTTAGCATCGCTTTATCTTTTAACTTTGCTTCAATCATTACGTCAAAATCTTGTCCGATATCTTTAGCTATTTGCAAAAAAGGTGCGATAAAATCAGTTGAGACATAATCAGAGTGACTTCTAAATTCTTTTTCAGATTTAGGAGAAGAGATATGTACTTTTGGTTTTAACCCGATATGTTTCCACGTGTCAAAGATACGAGGGAGCAATAATTCAAGAGGTTCTTCTCCTTCATTTGCTTTGTGGTGGTGATAATCAAAAAGGAGAGGGACTTTCTCTTTTTCGCATACAGCTAATGTTTCTTCAGTTGTATATGTTTTATCATCATTTTCAAGAGTCATGCGCTTTTTAATGACAGGTGGCAGCGTTTGAATGTTTTCATGAAATCGACCGATCGCTTTTTCTTTATTGCCATAGGCTCCTCCTACATGAATATTAATAAGGGCTTGATCGGCTACTCCCATCGCTTCAAGCATTCTATAGTGATAATCCATATCTTTTACCGCATTGTCTGTAATATGTTTTTTATCACTTGTAAATAATGTGAACTGATTGGGATGAAAACTCACGCGCAGCTGATGATTCCGAATCAATTCTCCTATCTCTGACCAATCGTCTTGGAACGCATCAATGTAATTCCAATCTACTTCAGGATGAGTCGCTAAAGGGACAAGAGAAGATGATAATCGATACAGCATAATTTCATGAGCAATATTAAAATGTAAAGCGCGCTTAGTATGATTCAAATTTTGTTTTGTGACGTGATGAAGCTTATCCAGTCTCTCGTCTTTTTTTATTTTTTTCCATCTAGTAAACGTGAGGGTTTTAGCAGGTGAGCAGTCCCAAAGCGACAGGGCATGTGATACATAGCCAAATCTAATTTTCATGATAAATCTTCCTCTTTTCGTTCATTAAAGTAACGGAGAAATAAAGGTTGCAAATCCTTGCTTTAATTTTTCACTCCATGTTCGGTTTTTGACATCTTCTAAAGACAAAACCGGGCATTCCCCCATACAAGCTTTAAAGCTGTTCTTTACCTCTTCAATATATGTGGCATCATAGATTAAACAGTTGATTTCAGCGTTTAAGAACAAGCTTCTTTTATCAAAATTAGCCGTTCCTACATCGCAGATAACATTGTCTGCAATTAATACTTTTGCGTGGTAAAAACCGTAATAATATTGATAAATCATACAGCCTGCTTGAAGTAATGTAGGAAGATAGGCAAACGCAGCATGATGAACAAGCGGTTGATCTGCACGCATTGGAATTAAAATATGAACTTGTACTCCCCGTGCACGAGCTTGCAATAAAGCATTCATCAAAGGTTCACTTGGAATAAAATAAGGAGTACCTATGTACAATTCCCTATTGGCTTGGTTGATAATCGATAAAAAGCTTTCTTCAAGTGAAAAACCTTCAGTCGACTGTAGCTGAATAACATAGTCTCCTTCAGAGGTTGGTGGAAAGTATCTTTCCATTTTACGCAGGTCTAAGCCGGTAGCAGCATACCAGTCGCTCAACAGCTGCATTTGAAGATCTTGGATACCTTCACCTTCCATACGCAGGTGGTAATCTTTCCACACCCCAAGCTTGGCGTCGAGTCCTAAATATTCTCTTCCGATATTAAAACCGCCAATGTAGCCCACTTTCCCATCAATAACGGCCATTTTACGGTGATTGCGTGCGTTGAGTGTATAAAACAAATAAGGCCACCGTAGCGTTCGACTGTAAGCAAAATGAACACCTTGTTTTTTTAAGAATGCAATTTTGTTTTTCTTGATTTTATAGCTTCCCACACGGTCTACCAATAACCGGACTTCAATATTTTGCTGTGCTTTTTGGACTAGTAAATCTAAAAAATCTTGGCTAACTTCATCATTTTGTACGATGTAAAACGATAAATGGATAAATGAAGAGGCATTTTCTATTTCGTGAAATAAATCTTTATACAAGACATTCCCGTCTGCGAACAAAAAAAGAGAAGCACTGCGCTTTGGAAATGTATTTTCAGCCTGAGAAAATACTTTCTTTCCAACGCCAAGGTCAATTGCAAGCCAAGCAATAAAAATAATAAAAAGTAAAATTACAACCATGCCGCTCATCATGTCACCTCTTTTCCCGATGTAAATACATTTTATGTTGTTCTTAGTGTCACCTTGTTTAAATAGAATATGAACAAAAGAAAGAAAAGATATTGACTGAATGCTCATTCATTATATACAATGAAAACAGATATATTATCAGAAAATTTAGTCGTCAGGAGGAAAGAAAGGTAACAAATTATTCAAGGAGGGGACGAGATGACAGGGTTGCTGTGGGTGAATTTTCTCTTTTTTATTATTGTAACCGCTTACGCTGTTTCTTTGTTTGTATATTTAATTCGCACACGCATTGAGTATATTCAATTAGGAAAAAAAGTTGAATTTGATCAGCGGTTAAAAGAAAGGCTGCAAAAAATTTGGGTGAACGTGTTTGGACAAAAGAAGCTGTTAAAAGATAAAAAAAGTGGAATTATGCACGTCATGTTTTTTTATGGGTTTATTTTAGTTCAGTTCGGCGCGTTAGACTTCATTATAAAAGGTTTGCTTCCAGGTAAACATTTGCCGCTTGGACCTTTATATCCCGGCTTTACATTTTTTCAAGAAATTGTGACGTTTTTGATTTTAGTAGCAGTTGTCTGGGCTTTTCACCGCCGCTACGTAGAAAAGCTTGTGCGTTTAAAAAGAGGGTTTAAATCTGGTTTAGTACTGATTTTTATTGGAGCACTTATGCTGTCAGTGCTGGTTGGAAACGCTATGTCAATCATCTGGCATAATCATGAACCAGCATTGACAGAACCGATTGCGTCATCTATTGCCATCTTGTTTAAGGGAATCAATGATGTTGCCGCTATTTCCATTTTTTATGTTTCATGGTGGATTCACTTAGCCGTGTTATTGACGTTTTTAGTATATGTTCCTCAATCAAAACATGCTCATTTACTGGCTGGACCGGCTAACGTATTTTTTAACCGTGTTTCTAAGCCAGGTAAGCTTGAAAAGATTGATTTTGAAGATGAGACGCAGGAGACGTTTGGAGTTGGAAAGATTGAAGAATTTACACAGCATCAGCTTATTGATTTATATGCCTGTGTAGAATGCGGTCGATGTACGAATATGTGTCCGGCAACGGGTACAGGGAAAATTTTATCTCCAATGGATTTAATTTTAAAGATGCGCGATCACTTAACAGAAAAAGGAGCGGTTGTGACATCTAAGGCACCTTGGGTTCCTACGTATGCATTCTCCAAAACAAAAGGGAATCAGCTGGCGATGATGGCGGCCAGCCAAGGCGGAGCAGAGGCTGCAGCAACAGCAGAATATAATCCAGCTTTAATCGGAGATGTCATTACAGAAGAAGAAATTTGGGCATGTACAACGTGCCGAAACTGTGAAGATCAATGTCCAGTAATGAACGAGCATGTAGATAAGATCATAGATTTACGACGTTTTTTAGTATTAACTGAAGGAAAGATGGACGCGGATGCTCAGCGTGCCATGACGAATATTGAACGTCAAGGAAACCCTTGGGGATTAAATCGAAAAGAGCGTGAAGAATGGCGGCATGTAAGAGAAGATGTTCACATTCCGACTGTTAAAGAAGTAAGTAAAGCCGGTGAAACGTTTGAGTATTTGTTCTGGGTAGGTTCGATGGGATCTTATGATAACCGCAGCCAAAAAATCGCTCTATCGTTTGCAAAGCTTCTCAATGAAGCGGGTGTTTCATTTGCGATTTTAGGAAATAAAGAAAAAAATTCTGGTGATACGCCGCGCAGGTTGGGCAATGAATTTTTATTCCAAGAGTTAGCTTCTAAAAATATCGCTGAATTTGAAAAAAATGAAATCAAAAAAATTGTTACGATTGATCCACATGCTTACAATATCTTCAAAAATGAATATCCAGATTTCGGTTTTGAAGGAGAAGTGTATCATCACACAGAATTATTAGCTATGTTAGTGAAAGAAGGTAAGCTGTCACCAAAACACGCGGTTAATGAAAAAATTACCTTCCATGATTCCTGTTATTTAGGAAGATATAACGAAGTATACAGTCCACCAAGAGAAATTTTGAAAGCGATTCCAGGTGTTCGTTTGATTGAAATGGATCGCAACCGTGAAAATGGTATGTGCTGTGGAGCAGGAGGAGGGTTAATGTGGACGGAAGAAACGACCGGCCAGCGCATTAATGTAGCGCGCACGGAACAAGCCTTAGCCGTTAACCCAAGCATTATCAGTTCAGGTTGCCCGTACTGCTTAACGATGCTAAGTGACGGAACAAAAGCAAAAGAAGTAGAAGAACAGGTTCATACGTATGACGTAGCAGAACTGCTTGAAAAGTCAATTTATGGTGACGTGCAAGAACAGGTTTCATAAAGGAAAAGTAGAGATGGTCTTCATCTCTACTTTTTACAGAAAGGAAATTGAGCAAGCGTTCAATCGGGAAGGACAAAGATTAGGAAAAAGAGGAGGAAACAATAGTGGGGAAAACAGTTATTGTGAGTGCAGTTCGAACACCTTTTGGAAAATTAGGTGGCAGCGTAAGTGGACTAAAAGCGGCAGAACTAGGCGGGAAAGCGATTCAAGCAGCATCAAAGGGACGTACAGAAATTGATTCCGTTATTATGGGGTGCGTACTGCAAGGGGGCCAAGGACAACTGCCTTCTAGGCAAGCCATGCATTATGCAGGTTTACCGTGGCAAGTAGAGACGGAAACCATTAATAAAGTTTGTGCATCGGGCATGCGCAGCATTACAACTGCTGATCAGCTGATTCGATTAGGAGAAGCAAAAACAATCATTGCAGGTGGAATGGAATCGATGAGTAACGCACCGTATCTTCTTCCAAAAGCAAGGTGGGGATTCCGTATGGGAGATAGTGTTGTGACGGATTTGATGGTTCATGACGGATTGACATGCAGCTTTACAGGAGTTCAAATGGGTACGTATGGAAATGAAATAGCTTCTGAAATGAATATTTCCCGAGAAAAGCAGGATGAATGGGCCCTTCGCAGTCATCAATTAGCGGTGGAGTCAGAAGAGAAAGGGATATGGACTGCAGAAAGAATTTCAGTTGATATTCCGTCTAAAAAAGGAACGATAACGGTTCAAAAAGATGAAGGACCAAGAAAAGATACGTCGTTAGAAAAACTCTCGTCTCTTCGGCCTGTATTTGGTCACAGCGGAACTATTACAGCAGGAAATGCACCTAGCGTGAATGATGGAGCAGCTGCGCTCATGCTAATGGATGAAGATGTAGCAAAAGCAAATGGCTATGAGCCGTTGGCTACGATTGTAAACCATACTTCTCTTGCGATGGAGCCAAGGGAATTTCCGAAAACGCCTGGGTTTGCTATTAACAAGCTACTGCAAAAAACAAATAAAACAGCAGACGATATTGCGCTGTTTGAAATCAATGAAGCTTTTTCAGCAGTAGCGTTGATGAGTATGGAGATTGCGGGACTTCCGGCTGAAAAAGTAAATGTGAACGGGGGGGCAGTAGCACTTGGACATCCAATTGGAGCAAGCGGTGCCCGTATTGTTGTAACGCTCATTCATGAATTAAGACGACGAGGCGGCGGCCTGGGCATTGCTTCTATTTGCAGCGGCGGCGGCCAAGGTGATGCCATCATGGTAGAAGTGTAAAAGGGGGATACCAACTTGAATATTGAAACAGTTATGGTTATTGGAGCAGGTCAGATGGGAGCAGGAATTGCACAAGTATTTGCTGCGAGCGGATATCAAGTTTCTTTGTATGACGTTGATCAAAAAAATACACAAAAAGGAATAGAAGGTATTGATAAACGTCTGAAAAAGCAGGTGGAAAAAGGTTCTCTCTCAGCTAAGGAATATGAAGAAATTATGGAGCGCCTTCACCTGGCAAATGAAATAACAGCAGCACAAAAAGCAGATTTAATTGTCGAAGCGGTTGTGGAAAAGATGGAAGTCAAACAAGCCATTTTTGCGGAGTTGGATTCGTTAGCCCCGAGTCATACTGTTTTAGCAACCAACACGTCTTCGCTTCCTATTACTGAAATTGCAGCTGTGACCACTCGACCTGAAAAAGTAATTGGCATGCACTTTATGAATCCTGTTCCGGTGATGAAACTCGTTGAAATTATTAGAGGGCTGGCTACTACCGATGAAGTGTATCAAGCAGTCTATGAAACAACGAAAAAATTAAATAAAACCCCGGTGGAAGTTCATGATTTTCCAGGGTTTGTTTCAAATCGAATTTTAATGCCAATGATTAACGAAGCTGTGTTTACGCTCTATGAAGGTGTAGCAAACGAAGAGGATATTGATCAAGTGATGAAACTAGGAATGAACCATCCAATGGGACCTTTGACATTAGCAGATTTCATCGGCCTCGATACATGTTTATTTATTATGGAAACGCTTCATAAAGGGTTTGGTGATGACAAATATCGTCCTTGTCCATTGCTTAGGAAATATGTAAAGGCAGGGTGGCTTGGTCGAAAAACAGGAAAAGGATTTTTTACGTACGAAACATAAAGGAGTGGCGAAATGATCTTTTTTACGTCTGAACAACACATGATTAAAAAGATGGTAGCTGATTTTAGTGAAAAAGAAGTCGCTGCGGCTGTGCCAAACATGGAAAAGGGTGAATTTCCTCGAGGTTTATTAAAGCAGATGGCTGATCTTGGCCTGATGGGCATTCCCGTTCCTCAAGCATACGGAGGGGGCGGACTGGACTTTGTGTCGTACATGATTGCCATCCACGAAATATCAAAAGTAAGTCCAGCCCTCGGCGTCATTTTGTCTGTTCATACTTCTGTAGGTACGAATCCTATTGTCGTATTTGGGACGGAAGATCAAAAACAAAAATATGTAAAAAAACTGGCGACAGGTGAATATTTAGGTGCTTTTTGTTTAACAGAACCTAGTGCAGGGTCTGATGCTGCAAGCTTAAAAACAAAGGCAGAACGAAAAGGAGACCACTATCTTTTAAATGGCTCAAAGCTTTTCATTACAAACGGCGGAGAAGCGGATACGTATATTGTATTTGCTAAAACGAACCCCGAACGCAGGTCGAGAGGGATGAGCGCTTTTATCGTTGAAAAGACGATGGAGGGATTTTCAGTAGGAAAAGATGAACATAAGATGGGTCTTCACGGTTCTCGAACGGTTCAACTGCACTTTGAAAATATGCAGGTACCTGTAGAAAATCGTCTCGGAGAAGAAGGTGAAGGCTTTCGAATTGCGATGGCTAATTTAAATGCCGGAAGAATTGGTATTGCTGCTCAGGCGGTAGGGATTGCTGAAGGTGCGTTAACGGCAGCTAAAAACTATGCAAATGAACGATATCAATTCGGAAAACCGATTTTATCTCAGCAGGGTATTGCCTTTAAGCTGGCTGATATGGAAACGGCCGTTGAATCAGCGAAGCTTTTAATGTATAGAGCCGCTTTTTTATATGAGCAAAAACTTCCTTGTAAAAAAGAAGCCTCAATGGCGAAATTATTTGCTTCCCAAACAGCGATGAATGTAGCAATCGATGCGATTCAAGTTTTGGGAGGTTATGGTTATATGAAAGATTATCCAGTAGAGAGGTATTTTCGCGATGCCAAAGTATGCGAAATCTACGAAGGTACAAGCGAAATTCAGCGCATCGTCATTAGCAGTCAATTATAGGGGGAATAATCATGTTTTTTAAACTTTCAGAAGAACACGAAATGATTCGAAAAATGGTGCGGGACTTTGCCAAAAACGAAGTGGCTCCGACAGCTGCACAACGAGATGAAGAAGAACGTTTTGACAGAGGAATCTTTAAGCAAATGGCTGATCTAGGATTAACAGGTATTCCATGGCCGGAGCAATACGGAGGAATTGGCAGTGACTATCTAGCTTATTGCATTGCCGTTGAAGAACTGTCTAGAGTATGTGCATCGACAGGCGTTACTTTGTCGGCTCATACTTCTCTAGCCGGCTGGCCAATCTATACATTCGGAACAGAAGAACAAAAACAAAAATACCTGAAACCTATGGCAACGGGTGAGAAAATAGGTGCTTATGGATTAACCGAACCGAGTGCTGGATCAGACGCAGGAGGAATGAGAACGCTCGCCGTAAAGGACGGAGAAGATTATATTTTAAATGGCTCTAAAATCTTTATTACAAACGGCGGCGAAGCGGATATTTACGTTGTATTTGCTCGCATCGACCCCAATGAAAAACGCACGAGCGCTTTTATTATTGAAAAAGATATGCCGGGATTTTCAGTTGGTAAAAAAGAAAAGAAACTGGGCATTCGCTCTTCACCTACCACAGAAATTATTTTCGAGGACTGCCGTGTTCCAAAAGAAAATTTGCTAGGAAATGAAGGAGAAGGATTTAAAGTTGCGATGATGACACTAGATGGCGGCCGAAATGGCATTGCAGCGCAGGCTGTAGGAATTGCTCAAGGGGCGTTAGATGCGGCCGTAGCTTATGCCAAGGAACGTCAGCAATTTGGTAAGCCAATTATTTCTCAGCAAGGAATTGCTTTTAAGCTAGCCGACATGGCCACGAGTATAGAAGCTGCAAGACTGTTAACCTATCAAGCTGCTTGGCTGGAGTCCCAAGGGCTGCCATATGGCAAAGAATCAGCCATGTCAAAATTATATGCTGGGGATACAGCAATGAAAGTAACGACAGAAGCTGTTCAAGTATTTGGAGGATACGGTTATACAAAAGATTATCCAGTAGAACGTTTTATGAGAGATGCAAAAATCACGCAAATTTATGAAGGGACACAAGAGATTCAGCGTCTTGTCATTTCTAGGTATCTTGCTAAATAAAACACTTGTTGTAGGAGAGGTGAAAAAAATGAAAAAGAGAGAAGTTCTCACATCCATTAAAGATGAAAAGCTGATTGTAGAGCGTCGTAATCAAATGATTAAAGGGGCCGTCACGCTATTTAAGGAAAAAGGTTTTCACCGAACAACAACAAGGGAAATTGCCAAAGCCGCTGGGTTCAGCATTGGTACGCTTTACGAATATATTCAATCTAAAGAAGATGTTTTATATCTTGTATGTGACAATATTTACGATGAAGTGAGAGTGCGATTAGAAGAGATGGTAGTGGATCGTTATACAATCGCTGAGCTTCAACAAGCGATTCAGCACTATTTTAAAGTTGTGGATGAGCTTCAAGATGAAGTATTAGTCATGTACCAAGAAGCGAAATCGTTGTCTAAAGATGCGCTTCCATATGTATTAAAAAAAGAGCTAGATATGGTTGAAATGTTTAAGGTTATTATCGAAGGCTGCGTAGAAAACAATCAATTTGCACTTACGGATAAAGAAATTTCGCTGTTTGCTCATCATTTATTTGTTCAGGGTCAGATGTGGGCATTTCGCAGATGGTGGCTGCAAAAGCATTATTCATTAGAAGAATATACAAATATGCAGTTAGATTTTTTACTTAAAAATTTTTCATTTCAACAACTGTGTGAGGGGGAGACAGTTTGAATACAAGCAAAAGACCGCTTCGTTTTTTAACCGCTTCTAGCCTGTTTGACGGCCACGACGCGTCCATTAATATTATGAGACGAATTCTTCAAGCCAAGGGGGTAGAAGTCATTCACCTGGGGCATAACCGATCTGTTGAAGAAATTGTTAACGCTTCCATACAAGAGGATGTTCAGGGGATTGCCATTTCTTCTTATCAAGGCGGCCACGTAGAATATTTTAAGTATATGTACGATTTACTCCAAGAACAACAGGCTTCTCATATTAAAATTTATGGCGGAGGAGGAGGGGTAATTATTCCGAGTGAGATTCAAGAGCTTCATGATTACGGCATTTCTAAAATCTTTTCGCCGGAAGATGGACGAAAAATGGGTTTAGAAGGCATGATTCAATTTATGATCGATGATTGTTATTACACCAATCCCTCTGCACTGCCGAAGGATCGAACCTTAACGCCGGCTAATGACCGTTTAATTGCCCAGCTTATTACATGCGCTGAAAATGAGGCCTATGAATACACAAAAGAGCATGCAGCCGCTCTTGAAGAAATCCGAGAAAGTGTAATCGAAAGCGAGACGGATCAAAAAATACCGGTTATTGGAATCACAGGAACAGGAGGAGCGGGGAAAAGTTCGCTTACGGATGAATTAGTAAGGAGGTTTATTGAACATATTCCAGATATTCATGTAGCTGTCTTATCCGTTGATCCAACTAAACAAAAAACCGGAGGAGCGCTTCTTGGGGATCGAATTCGCATGAACATCGCAGCGTCTCCTCGTGTGTATATGAGAAGTTTGGCCACACGTTCATCTGGACATGAGCTATCGGTGGCCATTCGAGATGGAATTGCCGTCGTGAAAAAAGCGGGTTTCGACATTATCATTGTCGAAACAAGCGGCATCGGGCAAGCTGATGCTCAAGTTAAAGATATTGCAAACGTCTCTCTTTATGTAATGACAAGCGAATTTGGCGCGCCGTCGCAGTTAGAAAAGATTGAAATGATTGATTACGCAGACTTTATTGTAATCAATAAATTTGAAAAAAAAGGTTCCGAAGACGCAAAAAAACAAGTGCAGCGTCAATATCAGCGCAATCATCAGCTGTTTGAAAATAATCTCTCTACTATGCCAATTTACGGAACAATTGCGAGTCAGTTCAACGACGGGGGAACAAATATTTTATTTGAAGATCTTGTAAATCATCTGCATCAAACATGCCGTACGTCTTGGCACGTAGAAAAATCATCAGAGCGCGTAAGTGAAAAGAAATATACCATCATTCCTAATGATCAACAGCAATATTTACAGGAGATTGTAAATAGCGTTCGTTCTTATCACCGCAATACGGATGTTCAAGTGCAAACAGCGCGTAAATTTTATCAGCTAGAGGGTGCTCTGGAGGAAGTGGAAACAGAAACGGCCAAGCAAGAGCTCACTCAGCTAAAGGAGAAATATCAAAAACAGCTAACGGCTGAATCGATTGAAAAGCTGGAAAACTGGCCTAAATTAAAAAGTCAGTATGGGCAAGAAGAACTTATTACAAAGATAAGAAATAAAGAAATTAAAACCTCTCTGCAAGTTGATACCCTATCAGGACTGCGTATTCCGCGCGTGGCCCTTCCAAAAGTTGAAGAATACGGGGAAGTTCTTCGTTTTCTTTATAAAGAAAACGTGCCGGGTGCGTTTCCTTATACAGCAGGTGTTTTTCCGTTTAAACGAAAAGGAGAAGATCCTAAGCGCCAATTCGCAGGCGAAGGAACACCAGAACGAACAAATCGCCGCTTTCACTATTTGTCAAAAGATGATGAGGCTAAGCGTTTAAGTACAGCGTTTGATTCTGTAACGCTTTATGGAGAAAATCCGGATCCAAGGCCGGATATCTTCGGGAAAATTGGCGAAAGCGGCGTAAATGTCTGTACGCTTGATGATATGAAACTCTTGTATAAGGGATTTGATCTTTGCCATCCGTCGACTTCCGTTTCGATGACGATCAATGGGCCGGCTCCAATATTACTAGCTATGTTTATGAATACAGCTATCAGTCAGCAGGTGGAAAAGAAGGAAGAGGAGCTGAAGCGTCCTTTAACAGAAGAGGAATACGAGGACGTAAAATCAGGTACGTTGAAACAAGTGAGAGGAACCGTTCAAGCGGATATATTAAAAGAAGACCAAGGGCAAAATACGTGTATTTTTTCCACAGAATTTGCATTAAAAATGATGGGAGATATTCAGCAGTACTTTATTGACGAGAAAGTGCGCAACTATTATTCTGTTTCTATTTCAGGCTATCATATTGCTGAAGCAGGAGCCAATCCAATTTCTCAGCTCGCGTTTACATTAGCCAACGGTTTTACGTACGTGGAATATTACTTGAGCCGAGGCATGCACATTGATGATTTTGCTCCTAATTTATCTTTTTTCTTTAGTAATGGACTTGACCCTGAATACACGGTTATCGGACGTGTAGCGAGAAGAATCTGGGCAATTGTGATGCGTGATAAATACGGCGCGAATGAACGCAGTCAAAAGCTTAAGTATCATATTCAAACATCCGGCCGATCGCTTCATGCACAGGAAATTAATTTTAATGATATACGTACGACGCTGCAAGCCTTAATGGCTCTTCATGACAACTGCAACTCTCTTCATACCAATGCGTATGATGAAGCAATTACAACACCGACAGAGGAATCTGTACGAAGAGCGATGGCCATTCAATTAATCATTACAAAAGAGCATGGATTAACTAAAAACGAAAATCCACTACAGGGCTCTTTTATTATTGATGAACTAACAGACTTGGTAGAAGAAGCGGTCTTGGCTGAGTTCCAACGCTTAAATGATCGAGGCGGCGTTTTAGGTGCGATGGAAATGCAGTATCAGCGAGGTAAGATTCAAGATGAATCGATGGAATATGAGATGCAAAAACATACGGGAGCTTTACCTATTATAGGAGTAAATACGTATATTAATCCAAATGAAGAGGAAAATTCCTCAGTTGATGACATGCAGTTAGCCCGCGCATCAAAAGAAGAAAAAAATCATCAAATTAATCAGCTTCAGAAGTTTCAACAGCAGCATGAAGAAAAAAGAGAAGATGCGCTGAAAAGGTTAAAGAAAGCTGCAACAGAAGGAGAGAACATTTTTAAAGAGTTAATGGAGACCGTTAAAGTAGCCAGCTTAGGAGAAATTACGCGAGCTTTATATGAATGCGGTGGGCAATATCGCCGAAATATGTAATAATGTATCGTTAGTATATAGTGATATATTAAAAGCCGAGATGACCGTTTGTTGGTCATCTCGGCTTTTATAGACCTAACCCTAGCGGAGTCAGAATAACTGATGGTGAATTCCTTTTGGTTAAAGGATGCTGTTGGCGTATTAAGTAGAATGTATTATAGTGATAAAATGTCTGTTTTTTCGTTGTTTTATGCGAAATTCTCGAGAATTTTAGAAACGAGGCTAGCATAAATGTATTGAATTTGTTTATAATGAATGGTATGTATTTATTCGTTTCCATCATTTACACATATGATGAATTGATTTAATAGATTTTCGATATACATAGCCATAGAAAGGATGTGCCAGATTTGAGTTTAGCACAGTACTCAAAAACGGATTTAAAAGAAATGTCGATGATTGAGATTGCTTATGCGCTTCTAGAAGAAAAAACAGATCGTCAAGCAATGTCATTCCAAGAAATTATTGCTGAAATTAAAGCAGCAGCTGAAATGTCAGATCAAGAATTAAAAACGAGATTAGCTCAGTTTTATACAGATATTAATATTGATGGTCGCTTTTTAACAGTAGGGGACAACCACTGGGGTCTTCGTGGATGGTATCCTTTTGACCAAGCTGAAGAAGAAGTTATTCCGGTTGCAAAACCTAAAAAGAAAAAAGCGAAAAAAGCTGTTGTTGAAGAAGTTGAAGATTTTGATGATTTAGAAGAAGATTTGGATTATGAAGATGTTGATGATCTAGACGAAGAAGAAGATTTTGAAGACATTGACGAGCTAGAAGAAGATGAAGATGATCTTGCAGAAGACGATTTTGACGATTTAGAAGATGATCTAGACGATGATGAGGAAGACGAAGAAGAAGATTATGAGGACGAAAAAGAAAAATAATCCTTCTTGACTTTTTCAAGCGAAGTAGGTAGAATCTTTTTTGGGCTCTTTAAACAAGCATTTAAAAAGTTTTTATTTAAAATAGACTATTGCTCCCAATCCAGTTTTGGTATTGGGAGCAATTTTTTTATTTTATCTATCCATGTTTTACACCCCGATATGTTCTTATAAATCCTTGATAGAAACTTTCTTTTGGTTCTTGAACGTTTCACATTCATAAGGTTTCTTATAATTTCGCATGCACAATGAATGAATTGTGATTGTTTATGTGAAAACTTTTAATATTGTACAGTTCAAATTATTTAGAGGGGGAAGTATAGATGACAAAGTATATTTTCGTAACAGGCGGTGTTGTATCATCTCTAGGAAAAGGGATTACAGCAGCTTCTTTAGGCCGTTTATTAAAAAACCGTGGGTTGAACGTAACGATTCAAAAGTTTGATCCATACATTAACGTAGACCCAGGAACAATGAGTCCATACCAACACGGTGAGGTATTCGTAACGGATGACGGCGCGGAAACAGACTTAGACTTAGGTCACTATGAGCGTTTTATCGATATCAACTTAAATCGCTACAGCAACGTAACAACAGGTAAAGTATATTCAACAGTATTGAAAAAAGAGCGTCGCGGTGATTATTTAGGCGGAACAGTTCAGGTTATTCCGCACATCACAAATGAAATTAAAGAACGCGTTTTCCGTGCAGGTAAAGAAACAAATGCGGACGTTGTTATTACTGAAATCGGCGGAACGGTAGGAGATATTGAATCACTTCCTTTCCTAGAAGCTATTCGTCAAATCAAAAGCGATATTGGCCGTGACAACGTTATGTATATCCACTGTACACTTGTGCCATATTTAAAAGCTGCTGGTGAAATGAAAACAAAACCGACACAGCATAGTGTAAAAGAATTACGTAGCTTAGGTATTCAGCCAAATGTTATCGTTGTTCGTACGGAAATGCCAATTTCTGAAGATATGAAAGACAAGTTAGCTTTATTCTGCGACATTGATCCAAAAGCGGTTATTGAGTGTGCAGACGCTGAAACATTATATGAAATTCCACTATCTCTACAAGAGCAGCACCTAGATCAAATCACATGCGATCACTTGAAATTAGATTGCAAAGAAGCAGAAATGACTGAGTGGAAAGCACTGGTTGAGAAAGTAAAAGGACTTTCAAATACGACAAAAATTGCATTGGTTGGTAAGTATGTAGAGCTTCAAGATGCTTATATTTCTGTCGTAGAAGCAATGAAACATGCTGGATATGCATTCGATGCAGATGTAAACATCAAGTGGGTAAATTCTGAATTTGTAACAAAAGAAAATGTTCAAGATTTACTTGGCGATGTAGACGGTATCTTAGTTCCAGGTGGATTTGGTGATCGTGGAATTGAAGGTAAAATTGTAGCAACACAATATGCACGTGAGCAAAAGGTTCCATTCTTAGGTATTTGCTTAGGTATGCAGCTGGCATCAGTTGAGTTTGCACGTAATGTATTAGGATTAGAAGGCGCACATTCAGCGGAAATTGCACCTGAAACAAATTATCCAATTATCGACTTATTACCAGAACAAAAAGACGTAGAGGACCTAGGCGGTACACTGCGTTTAGGACTATACCCTTGTAAATTGTCTGAAGATACGCTTGCATATGAAGCATATCAAGATGAAGTGGTATATGAGCGTCATCGTCACCGCTATGAATTTAATAACGAATACCGTCAACAAATGGAAGAGAAAGGTTTTATCTTCTCTGGTACAAGCCCAGACGGCCGTTTAATTGAAATTGTAGAGCTAAAAGATCACCCATGGTTCTTGGCTTCACAATTCCACCCAGAGTTCACATCTCGTCCAACAAGACCGCAACCATTGTTCAGAGAATTTATTCGCGCATCAATGGAGTCAAGCCAAAACAAATAAGTGAAATAAAAAACACGCTGTCTTTAGACAGCGTGTTTTTTATTCATATTCTTCTACGATTTCTTTTAATGTGAAAGTTAAACCGTAGTACGCGTATAAAGCGACCATCATTGCTGGAAAACCAAATCTTGAGCCGTCTTCTCCAGGAATAAGCGGCTTTAACAATTTTGTATCAATATGAGCATCTGCGAGTGCTGTTAAAGAAGGTTCGGCTATCTCTTTAGGAACAGCAGCAATGCTAACAAATGGAATATCCTGTTTCTTTAAACGTTCAGCTATTTCCACTGCTTTATTATCTGTTGAAAATCGAGAGATAAGCAGTACGCGATCAACGCTAGTCAGCTGATCTAATTCATGTAAAGGCAAAGCTTTTGCCTGACTTAAAGGTTCCGCACTGCTTAGTGCTTCAAGCGTAATGGCGTGCATTTCTTCTACACCATAAATATAGATAAATCCTTCTCCGACAGAGGCCTGTGCTAAAATACGCGCGGCATCTTCAAATTGGAATTCTTCTTGTTCTTCAATTCGTTTAAAAAAACCTGAAAGTTGAGTTGTGAAAATTTTAAGCATAGAATCTCCCTTCGATTTAAGCGGCTAAAGCCGTCTATCTACACATTATAACGAAAAAAGCTATCTGTATTCTATCTTGAAATGAGCTACAATGAAAGTAAAGTGCAATGAAGTTAGATGGATGACAAAAAAAGCTATGTTTTGTAACAATTTCTCTAATAAGCAGGGATTTTTGTTTTAAAGGCGAAATACATATGTTAGTTTTGTCTGTAGAAGAGGAATATAAAAGGTGGGATTATATTGGCAGAGAAAATTTTAATTGTTGATGATCAGTATGGTATACGTATTTTATTAACGGAAGTGCTACAAAAAGAAGGCTATACGACATTTCAAGCGGCGAACGGCTTCCAGGCGATTGATATTACAAAAGAGCAAGCACCGGATCTTGTCTTATTAGATATGAAAATTCCAGGAATGGATGGAATTGAAATTTTAAAAAGGTTAAAGCAGCACGATGAAACGATTAAAGTCATCATTATGACCGCTTATGGTGAATTGGATATGATTCAAGAAGCAAAAGATTTAGGAGCATTAACACACTTTGCAAAACCGTTTGATATTGATGAAATCCGAAAAGTTGTTAGGGAATATATACCAGTAAAGTCGAATTAAGGTTTTGGTAGGGTTTTCATCCTAACAAATTTTGAATATCAGCCTAAAAATGTTGCTGTTTTCATTGTTAGTTGGTATCCTAATTACTGTATTCATAATTCGACAATCTATTATGTAAAGATGCGCGTTGTTTCTACATGAAACACTCAATTCAAGAGCATACTATTTGAGTGTGCCTTTTGGTTAGCATCTAATCTAAGGTTGATTTTAAGGAGGATTTCAATATGCCTTTAGTATCAATGAAAGAAATGCTTATTACAGCAAAAGAACAAGGCTATGCAGTAGGTCAATTTAACTTAAATAACTTAGAGTTTACTCAAGCTATTCTTCAAGCAGCAAAAGAAGAAAACTCTCCAGTTATTCTTGGTGTATCTGAAGGTGCAGCACGCTACATGGGCGGTTTCAAAACTGTTGTAGCAATGGTTGAAGCTCTAATCGAAGATTACGACGTTCAAGTACCAGTTGCAATTCACTTAGACCACGGTTCAAGCTTTGAATCATGTGCAAAAGCAATCCATGCTGGATTCACTTCTGTAATGATCGATGCTTCTCACCACCCATTTGAAGAAAACATTGCAATTACTTCTAAAGTAGTTGAACTAGCTCACTTCCACGGAGTATCTGTAGAAGCAGAACTAGGAACTGTTGGTGGACAAGAAGACGACGTTATTGCTGAGGGCGTTATCTATGCAGATGCTAACGAGTGTGAAGAACTTGTTAACCGTACAGGTATCGATTGCTTAGCTCCAGCATTAGGATCAGTTCACGGACCATACAAAGGTGAACCAAACCTAGGTTTTGCTGAAATGAAAGAAATCGGAGATCGTACAGGCTTACCATTAGTTTTACACGGTGGAACTGGTATTCCAACAAAAGATATCCAAAAATCAGTTTCTTTAGGTACTGCTAAAATCAACGTAAACACTGAAAACCAAATTGCTTCAGCTAAAGCTGTTCGTGAAGTATTAGCTGCGCAACCTGAACAATATGATCCACGTAAATACTTAGGACCTGCTCGCGAAGCAATCAAAGAAACGGTTCAAGGTAAAATGCGTGAATTCGGTTCTTCTAACAAAGCATAATTTGAAATCTTCGGATTGCCTGTTTGCAGTTAGTTGAGTCTGAAAAATAAAACCGTCTTATTTTTATTGTAAGGCGGTTTTATTTTTACTATAATTTTCTTATCATTCTGAATACATAACACAGGGGGATGGCATTCATGAAGTTTTTTATTGATACGGCTAATTTAGACGAAATTAAGGAAGCGCATTCATTAGGTTTGTTAGCGGGGGTTACAACAAATCCTAGTTTAGTAGCTAAAGAGAACATCACGTTTGAAGATCGTCTTCGTGAAATTACAGAGTTCGTTGAAGGATCTGTAAGTGCAGAAGTGATTGCGCTTGATGCAGAAGGCATGATTCGCGAAGGAAAAGAGCTTGCTGCGATTGCGCCGAATATTACAATCAAGGTACCGATGACTCCAGATGGCTTAAAAGCAGTAAAAGAATTTACTAGTTTAGGTATTAAGACAAACGTTACGCTTATTTTCTCAGCTAACCAAGCGTTAATGGCAGCAAGAGCAGGTGCTACTTACGTATCACCTTTCTTAGGAAGATTAGACGATATTGGTTTTAATGGTCTCGATTTAATCTCAGATATCGCAGATATTTTTGCGATTCATGACATTCCATCAGAAATTATTGCAGCATCTATTCGTCATCCGATGCACGTAACAGAAGCTGCAAAAAATGGAGCACATATTGCGACAATTCCTTACAAAGTTTTAATGCAATTGTTCAAACATCCGTTAACAAACGCAGGGATTGACCAATTTTTGGCAGATTGGGAAAAACGAAATGTCTAAACATGTATAAATTTGTGTGGCATTTACCATCCTGACAGGTGAATGCCATATTTTTCTTTTATCTTGTCGAAACTATACATGATTTTTTCATTTTCGTGTACACTAGTAGGTAATAGGAAAAATAACCATTCTTTTAGGTATTCTTTGTACCAAAATTTTCCTCAATTACTAGGTGAGAAACTTTCTTTCACTAGAAGGGAGCTATAAATGGAAAAGTTAAAAATACAAGGTGGCTTTACCTTAAGTGGATCCGTCCGCGTCAGTGGTGCTAAAAATAGTGCCGTTGCGCTTATTCCAGCAACAATTTTAGCCGAGTCACCTGTTACAATTGAAGGTCTGCCCGATATTTCAGACGTGCAGTTATTAGGGGATTTAGTTGAAGAAATTGGTGGGAAAGTAACCATTGATAACGACGAATTAACAGTAGATCCATCCGGAATGGTTGCAATGCCTTTACCGAACGGGAAAGTAAAAAAATTACGCGCTTCTTATTATTTAATGGGGGCGATGTTGGGACGCTTTAAAAAAGCGGTAGTTGGGCTTCCAGGAGGCTGTTACCTTGGTCCTAGACCAATCGATCAGCACATTAAAGGCTTTGAAGCTCTTGGCGCTAAAGTAACAAATGAACAAGGAGCTATTTACATTCGAGCTGAGGAACTGATTGGTGCTCGAATTTATTTAGACGTTGTTAGCGTGGGAGCAACAATCAATATTATGCTCGCTGCTGTAAGAGCAAAAGGGCGTACCGTTATTGAGAATGCTGCCAAAGAGCCTGAAATTATTGATGTAGCTACGTTACTGACAAGTATGGGTGCCCGTATTAAAGGTGCAGGTACAGATGTTATTCGAATTGATGGAGTAGATCAATTAAAAGGATGCCGTCATTCCATCATTCCAGACCGAATTGAAGCAGGCACATATATGATCATGGGAGCGAGTATGGGAAAAGAAGTTGTTGTTGACAACGTTATCCCTCAGCATTTGGAGTCATTAACGGCTAAAATGCGTGAGATGGGTATTCATATCGAAACAAGCTCAGATCAGATTCTTGTAGCGACTCGTCAGCTATTGAAGCCCGTAGATATTAAGACGCTAGTATATCCAGGTTTTCCAACTGATTTACAGCAGCCATTTACGACGCTTCTAACAAGAGCGTCTGGTACAAGCGTTGTGACGGATACAATTTACGGTGCAAGGTTTAAGCATATTGATGAACTGAGACGAATGAATGCATCTGTTAAGGTAGAAGGACGTTCTGCTATTATTAATGGCCCCATTCACTTACAAGGTGCACGTGTGAAAGCGTCGGACTTACGAGCAGGAGCAGCTCTCGTAACCGCTGGCTTAATGGCCAAAGGGATTACAGAGGTAACGGGTTTAGAGCACATTGACCGAGGTTACAGTCATTTAGTAGACAAGCTATCGGATTTAGGGGCAATGATTTGGCGTGAAGAGATGACTCAAGAGGAAATTGAGCAATTTCAAAATTCATAGAGGCAAATCGGTGCCACAGTCATGAAAGCAAAGTTTAGAAATGAGCTTTTTAATAAGCTACACAGGCGTAGGAGCGTTCTTCTATGTCTGTGTAGCTTATATATTTATGAATAGGGGAAATAGATAAAAAGGGAAGCCAAAAGATAAATTTCACTTCTTAATTTTAACGTCCAGTTTATTTCCTTTAATGTGAAATTATGAAAAGGTTTTCCTCGCTTCTCGTAAGCTATTAAATTTCCTTTTTTTTATTCATCTTCTAAAGTAAAAAAAAGATTGATTAAAAAGATAGAAAAAGGTTAGAATATAAATTGCTACGTTAAATTTATCAAGATAATATAAATGGTTTTATGTCGGAATTATTCTTCTAAAAGTGTATAGTTAATCAATTGATTCTACTTATTATACTTCAAAGGTTATATTCTCCATTTTCACAGATTTATTCCATCCATATCATCTCTCAATTTTATATTTGAATTTAATATGGGAGGAACGGTTAAAAATTATTCATTATAAAGCGTGGTGTCCTAATGAACTTAACATTATCCAGTTTAGAAAATATGAAATTAAAAGAGCTATATGAACATGCTCGTGAGTATAAAGTTTCGTACTATAGTAAATTAACGAAAAAAGAACTTGTCTTTGCTATTTTAAAGGCTCAAGCTGAACAAGATGGGCTTTTATTTATGGAAGGCGTTCTTGAAATTATTCAGTCAGAAGGATTCGGTTTCTTACGACCAATTAACTATTCACCGAGTTCAGAAGATATTTATATCTCAGCTTCACAAATTCGTCGCTTCGATCTGCGTAATGGAGACAAGGTATCGGGGAAAGTTCGTCCTCCAAAAGAAAATGAGCGCTACTACGGATTATTACATGTAGAAGCAGTAAACGGAGAAGATCCGGAAACGTCAAAAGATCGCGTGCATTTTCCAGCGCTAACGCCAATTTATCCAAATGAGCAAATGCTGCTAGAAACTCAGCCAAGAAGTTTCTCTACGCGTATTATTGACTTGATTTCACCAATTGGATTTGGGCAAAGGGGACTAATTGTCGCGCCGCCAAAAGCAGGTAAAACGATGCTGTTAAAAGAAATTGCTAATAGCATTACAACAAATCATCCTGATGCAGAATTGATTGTCCTTCTTATCGATGAGCGTCCTGAGGAAGTGACGGACATTGAGCGTTCGGTTGACGGTGATGTTGTCAGTTCTACATTTGACGAAGTGCCAGAAAACCACATTAAAGTAGCGGAACTTGTCCTTGAACGTGCGATGAGATTAGTCGAACACAAAAAAGATGTTGTCATTTTGATGGATAGCATCACAAGACTTGCTCGTGCATATAACTTAGTTATTCCACCGAGCGGTCGTACACTATCAGGGGGTATTGACCCAGCTGCTTTTCACCGTCCAAAACGATTCTTTGGAGCTGCTCGTAACATTGAAGATGGAGGCAGCTTAACCATTCTAGCAACAGCCTTAATTGATACAGGCTCTCGTATGGATGATGTTATTTATGAAGAATTTAAAGGTACAGGTAACATGGAACTGCATCTAGATCGTTCACTAGCTGAAAAACGTATCTTCCCTGCGATTGATATTCGTCGCTCAGGCACACGTAAAGAAGAGCTGTTAATTCCAAAAGAGCATTTAGACCACTTATGGGCAATTCGTAAATCAATGGCAGATGCTCCTGATTTTGCAGAAAAATTCTTAAAACGTTTACGTCAAACAAAGACAAATGAAGAGTTCTTCTCGATGTTAACGGAAGAGAAAAAAACGCTTCTAGCAAATAAACGATAAGTTATAAAACATGTGGTTGCAAAAGCATACAACCCTTGTTATAATTTCATCATGTGTGTTGATAAAGTACACAGTGAAATAGTTATTATTTCATCACTATCTTTATCAATAAACTCTGTTTCAGAATGATTCAGGGCGGAAGGAGATGAAACGAATGAAAACAGGAATTCATCCAAACTATAAAACAGTTATGGTTAAATGTACTTGCGGAAACGAATTTGAAAGTGGTTCTGTAAAAGAAGAGATCCGCGTTGAGACTTGTTCTGAATGTCACCCATTCTACACTGGTCGTCAAAAATTCGCTGAAGCTGGTGGCCGTGTTGATCGCTTCAACAAAAAATACGGTATTAAATAATCACATTGTCGAAACAAACAGGCAAGTAGCTTAACTTCTTGCCTGTTTTTTTGCTTATAAAAGTAGAAAAACAGTGTCTGCTTGATAAAAAAGTGGGTACTTTATCATAAGAATAAGATCTACATAGAAGACGTAGATTAAGTTAGTAGCGGTTCGCTCAGAAACGGAACGAGAAGAAGGGAGAGTCCCGCAGTGGTGTACGTAATGAAACAAAGCGGTTGGATAGAAGTAATTTGTGGCAGTATGTTTTCAGGGAAATCAGAAGAGTTGATTCGACGTGTGCGCCGTACGCAGTTTGCTAAACAAAAAGCACAAGTATTCAAGCCTGCAATTGATAATCGATATAGCGAAGAAGCTGTCGTTTCACATAATGGTACATCTGTTATGGCTTATTCAATCTCGGCATCGCGCGATATTTTAAAGCGAGTAAATGAAGAGACAGACGTAGTAGCGATAGACGAAGTACAGTTTTTTGACACAGATATTTTAGAAATTGTTCAATCTTTAGCAGATCAAGGCTTTCGTGTGATTGTAGCGGGGTTAGATCAAGACTTCAAAGGTGAACCTTTTGGACAAATGCCGCAGTTAATGGCTATTGCAGAGTCGGTAACAAAGCTACAGGCCGTGTGCGCTTCATGTGGCTCTCCTGCGAGCCGTACGCAGCGTTTGATTAACGGTGAGCCTGCTTCTTATGACGACCCTATTATTTTAGTCGGTGCGTCGGAATCGTACGAACCAAGATGTCGTCATTGCCACGTTGTGCAAAAGTCTAAAGGACAAGCTGTGTCTGTGGACTCAAGCGAAATGGTCGAAAAATAAAGCAAGAATTTTATGATGATAAAAACAGAACGCGCAGTTCTGTTTTTTTGTTCATATACGTGTATTAACAAGGTTTTGACTCTATTTTAAAGCTATACTATAATTACAATGTTATGGATAAAGAATGAGGTGAATGACGTGTTTGATCGTTTAGAAGCGGTAGAGGCGCGCTATGAGAAGTTAAACGAACTTCTGAGTGACCCTGAGATCGTAAACAACCCCTCTAAGTTGAGAGAATATTCGAAGGAACAATCAGATATACAACAAACGGTAGCCGCTTATCAGGAATACAAAGATGTAAAAGAGCAGCTATCAGAAGCGAAAACGATGCTTGAAGATAAGCTTGATGCAGATATGCGTGACATGGTAAAAGAAGAAATTGCCGAGTTAGAAACGCAGCAAGAAGAGCTAGTTGAAAAGCTACGTATTTTATTAATTCCAAAAGATCCAAACGATGATAAAAACGTAATCATGGAGGTTCGTGGAGCGGCTGGTGGAGATGAAGCAGCATTATTCGCAGCTAATTTGTACCGCATGTATTCGCGCTTTGCTGAATCACAAGGCTGGAAAACAGAAGTAATGGAAGCAACGACTACTGGAGTAGGCGGTTATAAAGAAATTATCTTTATGATTAACGGTAAAGGTGCGTACTCAAAGATGAAATTTGAAAACGGTGCACACCGTGTTCAACGAGTTCCTGAAACAGAATCAGGCGGTCGTATTCATACATCTACAGCAACGGTAGCATGTCTTCCTGAAGCGGAAGAAGTCGAAGTGGACATTCATGAAAAAGACATCCGTGTAGATACATTTGCTTCAAGTGGACCAGGTGGCCAAAGTGTTAATACGACGATGTCAGCCGTTCGTTTAACGCATTTACCAACAAATACAGTGGTATCATGTCAAGATGAAAAGTCTCAGATTAAAAATAAAGAAAAAGCAATGAAAGTATTGCGTGCTCGCGTGTACGATAAGTTCCAGCGAGAAGCACAAGCAGAGTACGATGCAACGCGCAAACAAGCAGTTGGATCAGGAGATCGCTCCGAGCGTATCCGTACGTATAACTTCCCGCAAAATCGCGTAACGGACCACCGTATTGGTCTGACGATTCAAAAGCTAGATCAAATCTTAGAAGGCAAGCTTGATGAAATTATCGATGCATTAGTCATGGAAGACCAAGCGCGCCGAATGGAAGATTCGAACTAATGAAAGTATTTGAAGCCCTTAAGTGGGCTTCTTCTTTTTTGAAAGAGGCAAAGCGAGATGAAAACGCGGGAGAACTCTTGCTTCGCCATCACTTGCAGATGACGAGAACTCATTTGCTAGGTTCTCTGCAGGAAGAACTAGAAGAAGAAATCCTAAAAAGATTTGAACAAGATGTTCATGCTCATAAAACAGGTATGCCTGTACAATATCTAATTGGGACAGAAGAATTTTACGGGCGTTCATTTATTGTAAACGAACATGTATTAATTCCAAGACCCGAAACGGAAGAGCTGGTATACGGAATGATTTCTCGAATAAAAAAAGAATTTCAACACCAGCCTATTGAGCTTGTAGATATTGGAACGGGAAGTGGGGCAATTGCTATCACTTTAGCTTTAGAGCTTGACAGAGTGGAAGTTACAGCAACAGATATAGCTATAGAATCTTTAAGCGTAGCCAAAGAAAATGCTCAAAACTTGGACGCTGCTGTCACGTTTATACAGGGAGATCTATTACAACCATTTCTATTATCGAATCAGAAATTTGATGTAATTGTGTCTAATCCGCCTTATATTCCAGCAGATGATGAGTTGTCCACAGTGGTAAAAGATCATGAGCCAAACCGAGCTCTTTTTGGTGGAAAAGATGGCCTGGATTTTTATCGACGTTTCATGGAAGAGTTGCCATATGTGACGAAGTCAAATAGTATTATTGGATTTGAAGTTGGGGCCGGACAGACAAAAGATGTAGCTGAGATGCTGCAAAAAACGTTTCCGACAGCTTTTGTAGAATGTGTATATGATATTAATGGAAAAGATCGAATGGTTTTTGCACAACTTCGCGAGAACTAAAAAATCAGAGGGAATAATTTTCCCTTTGATTTTTGAAAATCATGCATTTTTTTACTAAATTACTAGTTTAAGATATCTTGCTTTCGGCCATACTGTTCCTATGAAAGGGCGGTGGCCGAAATGAAGAAATATGCTATCATTTATTTTATTTTATTAATTATTGGAGCAAATGCTCAACTTATATATACACATAACCAAGTGCAGGCAGATCAGCCTGCAGTCATTCCAGACGAGGCAATTCGACTGCGTATTTTAGCAAACAGCGACGGTGAAAAAGACCAGTACGTAAAACGTCTGATTCGTGACCGCGTGAACGAACAAATCACAGAATGGGTAAAAGATTTAACATCTGTAAGTGTAGCTCGAAAAACAATTAAAGAAAATTTGCCGGCGCTTGAAACAATTGCGAAAGAAGTGCTAAAAGAAGAAGGCGTAAATGAATCTGTTCATGTTAAATTCGGAAAAGTAGAGTTTCCTACTAAGTTGTACGGTCAGTTTTTATATCCAGCAGGTGAGTATGAAGCCGTGCTTATTACTCTTGGCAAAGGAGAGGGAGCAAACTGGTGGTGTGTACTATTTCCTCCTTTATGCTTCTTAGATTTCTCAAACGGTGAAGCGGTAAAAGCGCCGGAGCCATCTGAAGAAGAGCCAAAGGAAGAAAAAGAGAAACCAGCAGCTTCTGAATCAAAATCTGCAGACAAAACAGATGACAAATCGGCTGAAAGTAAAGAGCCTGCAGTGAAAACAGAAATTCAATCTGCAACTATTACATCGGATTCTATTGAGCAGAAAGCTGAGGAATCTTCTCAACCAACAGTATCTTCTAAAGAAGCGATTGCAAAAGATACAAGTACAGTAAAGGAAGACACAAGTGCTAAGGCTGAAAAAAAGGAAAGTAAAGAAGCTGAAAAGTCTGTTTCATCTAAGAAAAAAGCTGATTCTAAATCAAAAGAAGATTCTGTAGAAGTTAAGTTTTTTGTAGTAGAATGGGTATCGTCAGTATTTAATTAATAGAATCATTAAAAATAAAATTCAGTTCTACTTTTTTTAATTATCTCATAGATTTGTTACTAGAAAACAAGTTGAGGTGATTAAAATGAGAGAACAATTAAAAATTGCCAGTGAAAATGATTATATTCGAATTCAGCAGTTTTTACAAAAAGCGGGCATCAGCACAGCAGGTGTGGAAGAGCATATTCATCAATTTGTCATAATGGAAAATGAAGAAGGCGAGCTGCTAGCAACAGTTGGGTTTGAAAAAGAAGGTGTGGATGGAATTCTCCGCTCCCTTGTCGTGTCTCCTTCTTTAATTCAATCTGATATTCTGCTGCTATTTAAAAGCATCGTCCAGCTGGCTCAAAAGCATGGCGTGAAGCAACTATATTTACTAACAAATAAGGCATCTTCTCTACATTTTTTTCAAATGATGAATTTTCAGCAAACATCTTACAGTGCACTGCCTGAGTTGTTAAAAGAACATTCTTATTTAAAAAAGTTACCAAACCCTCAGGATGTCTATGTGATGTTTTATGCAGCTAGTTAAAAGAAAATGTGGATAAATCATTTTAATGGGGTATCCACAATGTTATTCACAAAAACATAAGCTTTATCCACATTTTGTGGATAAAGCTTGTTTGTTGATATAATGAATGCATGTATTTTACTATCTTTGATACATATTGTACTTTTAAAGTAAAAAAAACCTAGATATAGAAAGAAAAAGGAGTTGAAGAAGATGGAAACTAAGTTATGGGTTGTGGATAATTTTACGAACGAAAAAGATATTTATCCACAGATAGAAGAAGCAGCAGATTTGCTGCGCAATCACGAAGTGGTTGCTTTTCCTACAGAGACGGTGTATGGATTAGGAGGAGACGCAACATCGGATAAAGCTGTGGATAAAATTTTTGCAGCGAAAGGACGTCCTAGTGATAACCCTCTTATTGTTCATATTGGAGATAAAGAGCAGCTTCATACATTTGTAGAGTCGATTCCTTCAAAAGCAGAGAAAGTGATCGATGCTTTTTGGCCGGGTCCTCTTACAGTAATCTTACCCAAAAAAGATCGAGTTTCAGATAAGGTTACGGCTGGTTTAAACAGCATCGCAGTGAGAATGCCCTCACATCCAGTAGCCCTCGCATTATTAAAAAAAGTGGCTTTGCCTATCGCAGCTCCTAGTGCAAACCTTTCCGGCAAGCCAAGTCCCACTCTAGCTCATCATGTGATGAATGATTTAGAAGGGCGTATTAGCGGAGTTGTAGATGGAGGAGCAACAGGGGTAGGAGTAGAGTCAACTGTCCTTGATTGTACAGAAGAGATTCCTATCATTTTACGGCCGGGCGGCATTACTCAGAAAGAGTTGGAAAATGTCATTGGTCCCGTAAAAGTAGATCGAGCGTTACTAAGTGATAAAGAAGCGCCAAAATCTCCAGGTATGAAATACACGCATTACGCACCTGATTCACCGCTTGTCATCGTTGACGGCAGTTCAGATTTTTTCCAGTCTATTATTGATGGCTATAAAGATCAGGGTAAGCGAGTGGGGGTATTAACGACATCTGAACATGAAGATGCGTATAAAGCGGATGCGGTTATCACATGTGGATCTCGTTCAAATTTAGAGACGGTTGCTAGCCATTTATACGAGTCGCTTCGTTCATTTAATGAGTGTGACGTAGATATTATCGTTAGTGAAAGTTTTTCTGAAGAAGGAGTCGGTCATGCCGTTATGAACCGATTAATGAAAGCTGCAGGACATCACGTGATTAAGCAATAAAATTCATCTTCTAAACCTTTTCGAATGTGCATATTTTGAAATAGGAGCACGTCCGAGGAGGGTAAAGATGAATGTATCTCAGTTAATTAGTGAAATGATCACGTTAGTCATTATGGCGTTTGCCTTAGGAATGGATGCTTTCTCAGTTGGTTTGGGAATGGGATTAATTCGTTTACGCTTTCGCCAAATTTTCTACATTGGTGTTGTTATCGGTGTATTTCATATTTGGATGCCGCTGTTAGGCATGTTTATTGGACGACTTTTGTCTGATAAACTTGGAATGTTTGCTACCTATGGCGGTGGAATTTTATTGCTGATTCTTGGGGCGCAGATGATTTATTCCTCCTTTAAGCATGACGATACGCCGTTTATCAAACCAGTTGGCTTTGGACTGTTATTTTTTGCGCTCAGCGTGAGTCTAGATAGTTTTTCTGTTGGACTTAGCTTAGGTATTTTTGGAGCAAGAACGTTTTTGACCATTATTGTTTTTGGCGTAGTGAGTATGCTATTAACTTGGTTAGGACTGCTGTTAGGCAGAAGAGTGCAAGGCTGGCTTGGTTCATATAGTGAGGCACTGGGCGGAAGCATTTTATTAGCTTTTGGAATCAAATTGTTACTACCTTTTTAACTATATAAATAGGTAAAGGGTCATGACCATTCAGGTTATGGTCTTTTTTTGCTTCTTTTGGATTGCAGCGATAAAAGAAGGAAAGCGAAGTCGTTTTTTCGAGATGGATGAAGCGGTAATGGATAAAAAATACCCGGAAAAGCTAACTGGATTTATGCAAGCAATAGAGATACAATAGGGTGGAATATCAACATAGTCGAACATAGTGAAAGCAAGGGAGGATGTATCTTGAAAAACATCTTATTTGTATGTACAGGAAACACGTGCCGCAGCCCTATGGCAGAAGCGTTGCTCAAAGCTAAAGAGATAGATGGAATAAACGTGAAGTCTGCAGGTGTATTCGCTTCAAATGGAAGTGAAGCTTCTGTTCATGCACAAGTTGCCCTTCACCAGAAAGGCATAGCTTGTTCTCATGCTTCGGCAGCATTAACGGAAGAACAATTGATGTGGGCTACTTATATTTTTACGATGACGGATCAGCATAAAATGCTGATTTTGAACCAAGCTCCATACGTAAGTGATAAATTATTTACGCTAAAAGAATTTGCCGACGAGCAAGGTGAAGTATCTGATCCGTTTGGCGGATCATTGCAGACGTACGAACAGACTTTAGAAGAGTTAGAGCGTATGATTAACAAAATAGTCGACAAATTATAAAAGGTTCCATAAATTTTTGCTGACTTAAAATGAACAGAAATTTAATATAAGACGAAGGTATGTATGAGGAGGAAACAAAGATGAAAGTAGCTATTGCATCTGACCACGGAGGTATAAATTTGCGACAGGAAATTATCTCTTTAATGGAAGAATTAAATATTGAATATGTGGATTTAGGGTGTGAATGCACAGCGTCTGTCGACTATCCGGATTATGCACTTCCCGTTGCTCAAAAAGTGGCGAGCCAAGAAGTAAGTCGAGGCATTCTTATTTGTGGAACAGGCATCGGTATGAGTATAGCAGCTAATAAAGTAAAAGGAATTCGCTGCGCTCTAGTGCATGATACGTTCAGTGCAAAAGCAACAAGAGAACATAATGACAGCAATATTTTGGCAATGGGTGAACGTGTCATTGGGCCGGGACTTGCACGTGAAATTGCGAAAATTTGGTTAATGACAGAATTTGAAGGCGGCCGACATGAAAATCGCGTGAATAAAATTAAACAGTATGAGCAGCAAAGCGATGCAACAGTAACTGTATAATGTGAACGTATTCAATGAAAGAAAGGAAGAAAAACGTGTCTGAACTTACGAAATGGAAAGAGCAGTTGGAAACAGTTTTATCTGATTTTTTAGCACAAGTGCAGTTGTCTTCAGAACATACACTTGTCATCGGATGCAGTACAAGCGAGGTAATTGGTGAAAAAATAGGAACCGCAGGCGCCATGGAAGTCGCAGAAATGATTTTTGATACACTAGCAGATTTTCGAAAAAAAACGGGTGTCCACTTAGCATTTCAATGCTGTGAACATCTCAATCGAGCACTGGTAGTAGAAAGAGAATTAGCTCGCAAAGAGCGTTTAGAAATCGTTAGTGTTGTTCCTATCCATAAAGCAGGCGGAGCGATGGCTACACAGGCCTATGGCCAGCTTAAAGATCCTGTTTTGGTAGAGTTTATTAAAGCTGATGCCGGTATTGATATTGGAGATACATTCATTGGTATGCATTTAAAGCATGTCGCAGTACCCGTTCGTTGTACGTTAAACGCAGTTGGACACGCTCATGTTACTGTAGCAAAGACGCGTCCAAAACTAATTGGTGGAATGAGAGCGTTTTACGAACTTTCGTAATTAAATATATTAAAATAATACACATTTTTTCTTTTTTATTCTAAATAAATCATGTTACAATGTAGTTGAATCAACAAATAACGAACATTGCGAATACGAAATGAGGAGAGGATTTTGATGGAGAAACAACTAATGCAACAAGATCCAGCAGTTTATAATGCGATCAAGGATGAATTACAAAGACAACGTACTAAGATTGAGCTAATTGCTTCAGAAAACTTTGTAACAACAGCGGTAATGGAAGCACAAGGTTCAGTTTTAACAAATAAATATGCTGAAGGCTATCCAGCTAAACGTTACTACGGCGGTTGTGAACACGTAGACGTGGTAGAAGACTTAGCTCGTGATCGTGCAAAAGAAATTTTCGGAGCAGAGCACGTGAATGTTCAACCTCACTCAGGTGCACAAGCAAACATGGCTGTATACTTCACTGTTTTAGAGGCTGGAGACACAGTACTTGGTATGAATTTATCGCACGGCGGTCACTTAACGCACGGAAGTCCTGTTAACTTTAGTGGTGTTCAGTACAATTTCATCGAATATGGCGTAGATCGTGAAACACATCGTATTAACTACGATGATGTATTAGAAAAAGCTCGTACACATAAGCCAAAATTAATTGTGGCTGGTGCAAGCGCATATCCACGCGCAATCGACTTCAAGCGTTTCCGTGAAATCGCTGATGAAGTAGGCGCTTATTTAATGGTAGACATGGCTCATATTGCTGGTCTAGTAGCTGCAGGACTTCATCAAAATCCTGTGCCACATGCTCATTTCGTTACAACTACAACACATAAAACACTACGCGGACCACGCGGCGGTATGATTTTATGTAAAGAAGAATTTGCGAAAAAGATTGATAAGTCAATCTTCCCTGGTATTCAAGGTGGTCCATTGATGCACGTTATCGCTGCAAAAGCAGTAGCATTTGGTGAAGCATTACAAGATGAATTTAAGCACTATGCTCAAAATATCATCGACAATGCTAATCGTTTAGCAGAAGGATTAAAGAAAGAAGGATTTGCTCTTGTATCTGAAGGAACAGACAATCACCTTGTGTTAATCGACGTAAGTTCAATGAATTTGACAGGTAAAGTAGCTGAAAAAGCACTTGATGATGTAGGTATTACAACAAACAAAAATACAATTCCTTACGATGAGCAAAGCCCATTTGTAACAAGCGGTATCCGTATTGGTACAGCTGCGGTTACAACTCGCGGATTTGGCTTAGAAGAGATGGATGAAATTGCTTCTATCATCGGATTAACGCTTAAAAATATTGAAGATGAAGAAAAGCTAGCTGAAGCTAAAACACGCGTTGAAGCTTTAACAAGCAAGTTTGAAATGTATAAATCACTTTAAGAGAGACAGGCCTTTGTGCCTGTTTTTTTATGGAGAAAGTGGTAGCAATTCAATCATTTTTTGAATAATGCTTGAACTCAAAAACTTTTTTCTGTAAAATGAATGCAATGTATAAATTTAATTAGCAAGAGATATGTTTTTACTAGTACGTACCATTCAATTCGTTGAATGGTATTTTAATGTGTACATCTTTATATATAAGGAGAGATATCAATGGGCAAAGTATACGTATTTGATCACCCGCTTATTCAACACAAATTAACTTACATACGCGATGTAAAAACGGGAACGAAAGAGTTTCGTGAATTAGTTGATGAAGTGGCAAGCTTAATGGCTTTTGAAGCGACACGTGATTTACCGCTAGAAGACGTTGAAATTGAAACACCGGTTTGCAAAACAAAGTCAAAAGTTATTGCAGGGAAAAAGCTTGGTATCGTTCCAATTCTTCGTGCTGGTATCGGCATGGTAGATGGATTTTTAAAACTAATGCCAGCTGCTAAAGTTGGACACGTTGGCTTATATCGTGATCCAGAAACATTACAGCCTGTTGAATATTATGTAAAGCTGCCTAATGATGTAGAAGAGCGTGACTTTATTGTAGTAGATCCTATGCTTGCAACAGGAGGGTCAGCTGTAGAAGCAATCAACTCTCTTAAAAAAAGAGGCGCCAAAAACATTAAATTTATGTGTTTAATTGCTGCTCCTGAAGGCGTGGAAATCGTAAAAGAAGCACACCCTGACGTAGATATTTACATTGCAGCATTAGATGAAAAGTTAAATGACCATGGATATATTGTTCCAGGTTTAGGTGATGCAGGGGATCGTTTATTCGGTACAAAATAATTTGTAGATTCGGGTGATGAACATGAAGCAGCCAATTAAAGTAATGACGATATTCGGGACAAGACCAGAAGCAATTAAAATGGCCCCTCTAGTGCTAGAGCTTAAAAAGCGGCCGGAGGAGTTCGAAGCGATTGTTACAGTAACGGCTCAGCACCGTGAAATGTTAGACCAAGTATTGAGCATTTTTGACATTCAGCCTGACTATGACCTTAACATTATGAAAGATCGCCAAACTCTTATGGACGTAACGACCAGAGGATTAGAAGGTTTGGACGACGTAATGAAAAAAGTAAAGCCGGACATCGTACTTGTACACGGCGATACAACTACGACGTTTATTGCCGGACTAGCAGCTTTTTATAATCAAATTCAGGTGGGACATGTTGAAGCAGGTTTGCGCACATGGAATAAATATTCTCCATATCCGGAAGAAATGAACCGTCAGCTTACAGGCGTTCTCGCTGATTTGCACTTTGCTCCGACAGATAAGTCTGCAGCTAATTTGCAAGCAGAGAATAAAAAAGAAGAGCGAATCTTTGTGACTGGAAACACAGCTATCGATGCGTTAAAAACGACAGTAAAAGAGACATATGAGCATGAAGTGTTAACGAAATTGGGAGATGATCGTCTTATTTTATTAACGGCTCATCGCCGCGAAAATTTAGGCGAACCAATGAAAAACATGTTCCGTGCTGTTAAACGTATTGTGGATGAACATGAAGATGTGCAAGTTGTGTATCCTGTTCATTTGAATCCGGTAGTTAGAGAAACAGCAAACGATATCTTAGGAAATGACCCACGCATTCACTTAATTGAACCGTTAGATGTAATTGACTTCCATAACTTCGCTGAGCGCGCTCATATTATTTTGACAGATTCGGGCGGTGTTCAAGAAGAAGCTCCTTCATTAGGCGTACCTGTATTGGTACTTCGTGATACAACAGAGCGACCGGAAGGAATTGAAGCAGGAACGCTCAAACTAGCAGGAACGGAAGAAGAAACGATTTATGCGCTAGCAAAAGAGCTGTTAATAGATGAAGACGTATATAAGCAAATGTCACAAGCATCGAATCCTTACGGAGACGGCTTAGCTTCTAAACGCATTTGTGATGCTATTAGCTACTATTTCAACCGTCGTGAAAACAGACCGGAAGCTTTTAATCCGCTTTCGTAAGATTTCTAAACACCTTTCACATGAAAAGTGTCTCTTTGAGACACGATAGTGTGAGAGGTGTTTTTTTTATGTGGATTAAATGGTTAATGATTAGCTTTATATTGGGAAGCGGGGGAGGGCAAATGTCGCTCAATCCCACATTTCCTTCTATAAAACAAGAAATGCATCATCAAGAAAAATCAATAATTGTCATGATTAAAAAAGAAAAATTCGCCAAATTTAAAAGTCAGTTACAAAAAAATTATCCTAATATAAAGATTAAGAGCGAATTTCATACGGTGTTTACAGGACTTTCGTTAAACGGCTCCATTTCGGATTTGGAAAACCTATCTCATAATCCTTCTATTATTAGTTCACATTCTATTAAAAACTACCAGGTTGCAGAAGAAAATAGCGTAACCTTCATTGGCTCAGAACAGGTAAGAGGCTTATTTGATACTTATAATCAGCGCTTAACAGGAAAAGGGATCAAAGTAGGCGTCATCGATACGGGTGTTGATTATTCTCATCCCGATTTAAAACAAACCTACAGAGGAGGGTATGATGTAATAGATAAAGATTATGAGCCGATGGAAACCACTCGGGAGCAAGGAGAGCCTACTCTGCATGGCACTCATGTAGCTGGTATTATTGCAGCAAATGGAAATATTAAAGGTGTAGCACCTGAAGCAGAGATCTACGCATACCGAGCTCTTGGACCTGGAGGAGCTGGAACGTCTGAAAGTGTTATTCTAGCTATCGAAAAAGCAATTCAAGATGATGTAGATATTATTAATTTATCATTGGGAAATGATGTGAATGGTCCTGATTTACCAACAAGCTTAGCATTAGATCGGGCTGTTGAAAAAGGAATTGTAACGGTCACATCTAGCGGCAATTCAGGTCCAGGTTTATGGACCGTGGGCTCTCCAGGTACAGCGGGAAAAGCTATTTCCGTTGGCGCTTCTGTTTCCCCGACAACAGTTCAATTTCTAACAATTGGATTTAACAAAGAAAAAATTATGATGGCGCCAGTAGAAGGGTCTCGTCCATGGACGTTTAATCAAACGCTGCGTGTAATAAATGAAGAATATTCCAAAGAGCAAAAGCATGCGTTGGGTAACGTCATTTTGCTAAAAGTAGAAGGAAATGCGGTTGAAAAAAAGATTAAACAAGCTGAACAGGCTGGAGCAAAAGCTGTTCTTTTATATAGCCCGACTGAAAAAAGCATAATCGGTAAACTACAAGAGTCAGTAAATATTCCAGTGATATGGGTAAGTAAAAAAAGCGGTGATACCATTAATCAACACATTCAGTCTCAACAGCCATACTTACGCACTGGCAAGCAAGTGGTACAAGACTTGCTCACATCTTTCAGTTCAAGAGGACCTGTAACGACTACTTGGGGAATCAAGCCGGACGTCGTCGCACCTGGTTACTTCATTAATAGTACAGTTCCTGGGGGATATGAACGCATGCATGGAACAAGTATGGCTGCGCCCCATGTAGCTGGAGCGTGCGCTCTTATTTTACAAGCTCACCCGAACTGGTCTCCTGAACAAGTCAAAGCTTCATTGATGAACACAAGTAAAGTAATGCAGCAGCTAAATGGCCAAACGTATCGCGTATATGAACAAGGAGCCGGGAGAATTCAAATAGCAAAAGCTGTCACAGCAGACTCTTTATTTTATCCATCTTCTTTATCTTTCGGTATTTTTACTCGCCCATCAAAGAAAGTCTTATCATTTAAAATTGATAACCAGTCTGATAAAGCAAAAACGTATCGCTTAAACGTTCCAAAAAGGGATGAAGGAGTGAACTGGGATGTTCCATTACCCGTCACGGTGCAGCCCCATCAGACAAAAGAAATAGCTGTCACTTTATCGGTGCAGCCCCGTTTTAAAAATAAAGGTATATATGACGGATATTTGGAAATAAATGATTCACGTGAAACATTTTCGCTTCCTTATATGTACATGGTTAGCATTCCAGATTATCCTCGTGTCATGGGATTGCAAGTAGCAGCGGAAAAAGAGAAAAATACGTATAGCTATGAACTGTTTTTGCCTGAAGGAGCAGATCAGTTAGGCGTGGCTCTTTTTGATAAGCAGTCTTTACAGTTTGTATCGTATTTAGATGTTGACGTTGATGTAGAAAGAGGCATGAGAAAACGAAAAATAACGATTGATGAATCGCTTGTACCGGGGTCGTACCAAATATTTGCATTTGTGAAAAAGCATAGACAAGAGCAGGTTGTACAAAGTACAATAACGATTGAATGAACCTCTTTAAATGTTTTCATTTGAAGAGGTTTTATGTGTGGCAGAAATGTGAACAATAAGAAGAGATTGTGAAGTTTTTAGCTTAAACACATTGACATTAAATATACGCTATTGTATGCTTACAGGGAATATAAATGATAAGGTTTTCAACCTGTGAAAACCGTTGATATTTCTGCGTATTTTATTAGCTGTTTTTACCTTTTTTAGCAATTTTTTTTGCCTTTCTATCATATATTGAGCTATAAAAACGATAGAGAATTCGGAAAAAAGAAAATTTTGCAAAAGGGGTATGAGCTTATGAAAGATCGCAACCGTCATCCTTTGCAAGCGATGGCATTAGTGTCAATCATTCTATCACAGTTAGCAGGTTCAGTCTTAATTGGCTTATTCTCTGGAAGATGGGCTGATCAATGGCTTGACACCGAACCACTATTTTTGATTTTAGGCCTTCTTTTAGGGCTAGCAGCAGGTGTTTTTATGATGCTGCGGACAGTCCACCATTTTTTTTCAGGAGATTAATAATTCATGCAGGATTTGCAGCACGTTTTTCCAAGACTTCGTTCATACATATTGTATTTGTTAGCATTATACGTTCTCGGCTGGGGATTTACAAGTTATAAGGCTGTTTTTGCAGGTTTAATTTTAGGAACCGCCCTGAGTTTGTATAATTTGTGGAACTTAGTAAGAAAGTTTGAGCAGTTTGGACAGGCGTTGGATGAGGGGAAAAAGCCCCGTTCAATTGGGACTGTTGTAAGATTTGCAACAGCTGCTCTCGCAGTTGTGATTACCATCTCTTATCCAAAAACCTTTCATATTATTAGTGTAGTTGTGGGATTAATGACGTATTACGTTGTCATTATCATAGATTTAGTTGTTCAAAATATGCGTAGAAGATAGAAAGAGAGGTGAACACAGTTGGGTCATGAATCACCAACTATAGAGTTTCTAGGCCTTACTTTTAGTCAAAGTAACTTGCTTATGGTTACCGTAGCTTCTGTTATTGTATTCTTAATTGCAGTTTTATGTACTCGTACTCTTGCTATGAAGCCAAGCGGTGCACAAAACTTTATTGAATGGGTCTTAGATTTTGTTAAAGGACTCGTTAATAGCAATATGGATTGGAAAACAGGTGGCCGCTTTTTGACGCTAGGTGTAACTTTACTTATGTACATTTTTGTGTCAAATATGTTGGGTCTTCCATTTGCCATCGTGATTGACCATAACTTATGGTGGAAATCGCCAACCGCTGATCCAGCAATTACGCTGACGTTAGCCGTTATGGTAGTTGTACTATCACATTATTATGGTATTAAAATGCGAGGTTTCTCTGCATACACGAAAGATTACTTCAAGCCAATGGCATTTTTATTCCCGCTTAAGATTATCGAGGAGTTTGCCAATACGTTAACGCTTGGCCTTCGTCTTTACGGTAATATTTATGCTGGGGAAATTTTGTTAAGCTTGCTAGCTGGTTTAGCAACAACAGGCTTCTTAGGTACAATTGGAGCTGCTATTCCAATGCTTTTATGGCAAGGATTCAGTATTTTTGTAGGCGCAATTCAGGCCTTCATTTTCACAATGTTAACGATGGTTTATTTATCTCACAAAGTGAGTAGCGACCATTAATTTATAAAGCTTTGTTCAAGTAATACCCAATTTGGACAAAACAAAAATTAGTTAAACAAAATCATATATATTAAGGGAGGACTTTATAAAATGGGTTTAATAGCATCTGCAATTGCGATTGGTTTAGCGGCACTAGGTGCTGGTATTGGTAACGGTCTTATCGTTTCTAAGACGATTGAAGGCACAGCTCGCCAACCAGAAGCACGTGGTACATTAACTTCAATGATGTTCGTTGGGGTTGCCTTAGTTGAGGCGCTTCCAATTATCGCCGTAGTTATTGCATTCATGGTACAAGGTAAATAATAATGTGTTACATGTGGCGAAGATCATTCAAAAGAACCTTCGCCATTACTTTATGTCTTTAATAAGTAAATTATATATGTGGAGTCTCTGAAGGGAGTGAACATGGCCGTGTCGAACATGTTTGTGTTAGGAGCAGCAGGCATTAATGGTGGAGATATTCTTTTCCAATTAGTGATGTTCCTTATCCTACTTGCGTTACTTCAAAAATTCGCGTTTGGTCCTGTAATGGGAATCATGAAAAAACGTGAAGAGCATATTGCCGGTGAGATTGATGAAGCAGAAAAGCAAAATGAGGAAGCGAAGAAGCTTGTTGAAGAGCAGCGTGAAATCTTAAAGCAATCTCGTCAAGAAGTGCAAGTAATGATGGAAAACGCTAGAAAGTCTGCAGAAGATAAAAAAGAAGAAATCATTGCGGCAGCACGCGAAGAGTCTGAGCGTCTAAAAGCTGCAGCAAAACAAGAAATCGAACAGCAAAAAGATCAAGCAGTTGCTGCGTTACGTGAGCAAGTTGCTTCATTATCTGTTTTAATTGCGTCGAAAGTTATTGAAAAAGAACTTTCTGAACAAGATCAAGAGAAGTTAATTCATGAATATATCCAAGAAGTAGGGGATGTACGATGAGTCAACCAGCTGTAGCCAAACGCTATGCACTAGCTCTTTTTCAATTAGCAACAGAAAAACAGATGATCGATGAAATGCAAGACCAGCTACAAATAGTTGAAGAGGTGTTTGCTAAAACACCTGAATTAATGGATGTATTAACTCATCCAAAAATTACAATTGAGCGAAAAAAACAGTTTGTAAGTGAGGCATTTGCTGAACTTTCACCAACTGTTCAACATACGGTTCTTCTATTATTAGAGCGTCACCGCATTCAAATTGTTAGCGAAATGGTAAAAGAGTATCGTTTCCTAGCGAACGAAGTACGTGGCGTGGCAGATGCAACTGTTTATTCTGTCAAACCTTTAAGTGCAGATGAGAAAAGAGCAATCTCGCAATCATTTGCTTCTAAAGTTGGAAAACATACGTTAAATATTTCAAATATAGTAGATAAAAGCCTAATCGGCGGCGTGAAGCTTCGCATTGGTAATCGTATCTATGATGGCAGCATTAGCAGCAAATTAGAAACGATCCACCGAGGACTTCTTGCACACAGATCGTAGATAGGGGTGAAATTCATGAGCATCAAAGCTGAAGAAATTAGTGCGCTGATCAAGCAGCAAATTGAAAACTATCAGTCTGAGATTAAAGTGAGTGATGTAGGTACTGTTATCCAAGTTGGGGACGGTATCGCACGTGCTCATGGCCTCGACAATGTCATGGCTGGAGAACTGGTTGAATTTTCAAATGGTGTCATGGGAATGGCACAAAACTTAGAAGAAAACAATGTAGGTATCATTATTTTAGGACCATACACGGAAATTCGTGAAGGTGACGAAGTTCGCCGTACAGGACGCATCATGGAAGTTCCAGTAGGGGAGCAGTTAATCGGTCGTGTTGTTAACTCATTAGGTCAGCCAGTAGACGGCTTAGGCCCAGTAGAAACAACAAAAACACGTCCAATTGAAGGTGCTGCACCTGGCGTTATGGATCGTAAATCAGTACATGAGCCGCTTCAAACAGGTATCAAGGCGATTGACGCACTTGTGCCGATCGGTCGTGGACAGCGTGAGTTAATTATCGGTGACCGTCAAACGGGTAAAACATCGGTAGCAATCGATACAATCTTAAACCAAAAAGATCAAGATATGGTATGTATCTATGTAGCGATTGGCCAAAAAGAATCAACAGTTCGTAACGTAGTAGAGACATTACGTAAACACGGTGCTCTAGATTACACAATCGTCGTAACAGCATCAGCTTCACAACCAGCTCCACTATTATTCTTAGCACCATACGCTGGAGTAACAATGGGTGAAGAGTTTATGTATAACGGTAAGCACGTACTTGTTATTTACGATGACTTAACAAAACAAGCATCAGCTTATCGTGAACTTTCATTACTATTACGCCGTCCTCCAGGTCGTGAAGCGTATCCAGGGGATGTATTCTACCTGCACTCTCGTTTATTAGAGCGTGCGGCAAAGTTATCGGACGCAAAAGGTGGAGGTTCATTAACAGCTCTTCCATTTATTGAAACGCAAGCAGGAGACGTATCTGCTTATATCCCAACGAACGTAATTTCGATTACAGACGGACAAATTTTCTTACAGTCAGATCTATTCTTCTCAGGTGTACGTCCTGCGATTAATGCTGGTCTTTCTGTATCACGTGTAGGTGGATCTGCACAAATTAAAGCGATGAAAAAGGTAGCAGGTACACTGCGTCTAGACCTTGCATCGTATCGTGAGCTTGAATCATTTGCTCAGTTCGGTTCTGATCTTGACCAAGCGACTCAAGCAAAATTAAATCGAGGAGCGCGTACAGTTGAAATCTTAAAACAAGGTTTACACAAACCGCTTCGCGTAGAAAAACAAGTAGCTGTGCTTTACGCATTAACAAAAGGCTTCTTAGATGATGTTCCAGTATCAGATATTACACGCTTTGAAGACGAGTACTTAACATGGTTAGAATCAAACCGTAAAGAAGTACTTGAATCAATCCGTACAACTGGTGGCCTTCCTGAAGCTGGCGTATTCGAATCAGCACTTGAAGAATTCAAGAAAACATTTATTGCATCTGAATAATATATTGTCAGCATGGTATGTTAAGACAATCTTTCAATAAGGTGAAGGTGAACATTTGTTCACCTTTCATACCACGTGATCTTCTAAAACAAGGTGGTGAAACCTTTGGCATCATTACGTGATATACAAACTCGAATCACATCGACGAAAAAAACGAGCCAGATTACGAAAGCAATGGAAATGGTTTCAGCTGCAAAGCTGAATAGAGCGGAACAAAATGCAAAATCGTTTGTTCCATATATGGAAAAAATTCAAGAGGTAGTCTCAAGCGTAGCCCTTGGCAGCAGAGGCGCTTCACATCCAATGTTAACTGCGCGCAGCGTGAAGAAGACTGGTTATATCGTAATCACTTCAGATCGCGGTCTAGCAGGAGCATATAACAGTAATATTTTGCGAAAAGTATCTCAAGCTATTGAAGAACGCCATCAATCACCTGATGAATATGGTGTGATTGCAATTGGACGAGTAGGGAGAGATTTCTTCGTAAAACGCGGTATTCCGGTTTTGCTTGAAATCACAGGCTTAGCAGATCAGCCAGCTTTTGCTGACATTCAAGGAATCGCTTCACAAACAGTTCAAATGTTTGCGGACGGTACGTTTGATGAACTTTACTTATACTACAATCACTTTATCAATACGATTTCACAAGAAGTGACGGAGAAGAAGCTATTGCCTCTAACAGATCTTCAACCTTCTGGTAAACTTGTTGGTTATGAATTTGAACCATCACAAGAAGAGATTTTAGAAGTATTACTTCCTCAGTATGCAGAGAGTTTAATTTACGGCGGCCTGCTTGATGGAAAAGCAAGTGAGCATGCTGCTCGTATGACAGCGATGAAAAGTGCAACAGACAACGCAAAAGATCTTATCAATAATCTTACATTGTCATATAACCGTGCACGTCAAGCGGCAATTACCCAGGAAATTACGGAAATTGTTGGCGGAGCGGCAGCGTTAGAATAGAAAGTTTAATGGAAAAGCAAGTTAGGAGGGAACACGATGACAAAAGGACGCGTTACTCAAATCATGGGTCCAGTTGTAGACGTAAAGTTTGACAACGGACACCTTCCGGCAATTTATAACGCCCTTAAAATTTCACATAAACCGAGCAGTGCAAGTGAAGTTGCAATCGAATTAACATTAGAAGTTGCGATTCACTTAGGTGATAACACAGTTCGTACAGTAGCAATGTCATCCACTGACGGCTTAGTTCGTGGATTAGAAGTAGAAGATACAGGTGCAGCAATCTCAGTACCAGTTGGTGACGTTACGTTAGGTCGTGTATTCAACGTATTAGGTGAAAAAATCGACTTAGACGCCCCAATCGATGCAGGTGCACGTCGTGATCCAATCCACCGTCAAGCACCAAAGTTCGAAAATCTATCTACACAAGCTGAAATTCTTGAAACAGGTATTAAAGTAGTAGACTTATTAGCTCCTTACATTAAAGGTGGAAAAATCGGTCTATTCGGTGGTGCCGGTGTAGGTAAAACAGTATTAATTCAAGAGTTAATCAATAACATTGCTCAAGAGCACGGCGGTATTTCGGTATTCGCTGGTGTAGGTGAGCGTACGCGTGAAGGTAATGACTTATACCATGAAATGACAGATTCCGGTGTTATTAAGAAGACGGCTATGGTATTTGGACAAATGAATGAGCCACCTGGTGCACGTCAACGTGTTGCATTAACAGGATTAACAATGGCAGAATACTTCCGTGACGAACAAGGTCAAGACGTATTATTCTTTATCGATAATATCTTCCGTTTCACACAAGCGGGTTCAGAAGTATCAGCATTACTTGGCCGTATGCCATCAGCAGTAGGTTATCAGCCAACATTAGCGACGGAAATGGGTCAGCTTCAAGAGCGTATCACGTCAACAAGCGTAGGTTCTGTAACATCGATTCAAGCGATTTACGTACCAGCCGATGACTATACGGATCCAGCTCCAGCGACAACATTTGCTCACTTAGATGCAACAACAAACTTAGAGCGTAAATTATCAGAGATGGGTATTTACCCTGCGGTAGATCCATTAGCATCTACATCTCGCGCTTTATCTCCTGAAATTGTTGGAGAAGAGCACTATGCAATTGCGCGTCAAGTTCAACAAACGTTACAGCGTTATAAAGAGTTACAAGATATCATTGCAATCCTAGGTATGGATGAGTTATCTGATGAAGATAAACTTGTTGTACAACGTGCTCGTCGCGTTCAATTCTTCTTGTCTCAAAACTTCCACGTAGCAGAACAATTTACAGGTCAAAAAGGTTCTTATGTTCCTGTAAAAGAAACTGTTAAAGGATTTAAAGAGATCTTGGAAGGTAAATACGATCATTTACCTGAAGATGCGTTCCGTTTAGTTGGTCGCATTGAAGAAGTTATTGAAAATGCGAAACGTATGGGAGTAGAAGTTTAATTTAAGGGACATAGGAGGTTTTTTAAATGAAGACAATCCATGTCAGTGTAGTGACTCCTGATGGCCCAGTTTACGAATCAGAAGTGGAAATGGTAAGTACCCGAGCACAGAGCGGTGAGCTTGGTATTTTACATGGCCATATTCCGATGGTTGCTCCTTTACAAATTGGAGCCGTCCGCTTGAAGAAAGCAAGCAGTACAGAACTTGTGGCTGTTAGCGGAGGATTTCTTGAAGTAAGACCTGACAAAGTAACAATTCTTGCACAGGCTGCTGAAACAGCTGAAGAGATTGACGTAGCTCGTGCAGAAGAAGCGAAAAAGCGCGCTGAAATGCGCCTTGATAGCAAACAAGATGACGTTGATGTTAAGCGTGCTGAAATTGCCTTGAAACGGGCAGTCAATCGTTTAGATATTAGTCAACGTAAGTTCTAAAAAAAGCCCTCTCAAACGAATGAGGGGGCTTTTTTGCTCTATTATGCACAAGGGGAAGAGCAAATAGCATTGATCTATGATTATATATTCCATTTAACTAAGCGCATCCATCTTCTTTATTTTGTTCAATAATGGAAAAGGATCTTAAAATAGGGAATAAAATAAATGTTTTTCATGTTACCGTTTACGAATTTGCATAAGTGTGCTTTAATATGAAAAGAAGAGACGATGATCGTCTCTTCTTTTCATATGGTGTTTAAAAGGAGTGCTTTTATTGTTTGGAGGAATTGAACAGCAAACGTTACTAACCATGATTTCACATTTGATTTTTATTGTGATTACTTGGTATGCTTTGCAGGGCTTTCAAATTGAAAAGCTGATGAAACCTAATCATGTGTTTCAAGCAAAATTAATGCTTATTTTATTGACCATTACGATTTCATCAACAGTAAGTAATTTCTTTTTGGATTATTTATTTTGGTCACAGCGCATTCCCTCATTTTTTCAATGATTGGCAAGCTATGAGTCTATGATAAAATAGACGTTCATTCATTGAAGATATACGAATTTATACGCTAATGTATGTCGCTATGTCTAAATATGACGACCCTTTTCATGTATGTATCATCGCCTTCTGGAAAGACTGATGAGTACGGAGAGGGAGTGGCGAAATGTTTAAAAAAATTAGTGTCTTTTTGGCTATTTTCATTACTGGCTTATTCGTATATCATGGAAGTTATGTGAGCAATGCCCAAAACAATGAAACTACTATTGAGAAGATTGTTCACACCTTAAATAAGCAGCATGTTTCGTTAACTGAAGTATCGTTGTATGCAAGAGAAGAAGTAAAAGCTGTTACTGACCAAAAAACCTTTTATTCGCAAGCTAAAAGTATTAAAAGTAATTTTAGAGGTTTTAAATGGGAAGTGAAGAGGGAAAGAGACCTATGGAAAGCAATAGGTACACGCAAAAGTGAAGATGTGAACGAAGTCATTCTGTTAACTTATGCGATCGATGAACACAGCAATGCGTACATATCGTATCATGTAACGGGACAAGGTTTAAAAGAAAAAAATATGACCCATTTTCAAAATGTATTTCAGACAAATTATGAAAAAATTTTCCTATCAGAACCCATAATTTTCTCTTGTGCAACGGGGGAAATCAATGATAAGATGGAAAGTGTTTTGTCTGTTGAAATTCAAGACCTATTACGAGCTTTCAATGCTAAACCAGTGGAATCTCTAGTGGAAGAGTCATTTACCTCTGTTTCAGCATATACTGGACTGTGGAAAGAAGCTCTTCAAACGAAAAAGCAGGAAATGAACTTACAAATTGCATTACGCAAGACAAGAATGGGCGGTCAAACAACCATAGTTGTTGGCACACCTATCATTACGTCTGAATATTAATATAGAGAAAATGGACGCGGAGGGGAATACCTTGGAAAAAATCATCGTCCGCGGTGGAAATAGATTAAGCGGTACAGTTAAAGTTGAAGGAGCAAAAAACGCCGTTTTACCTATTATCACTGCAACCTTATTAGCTAGTGAAGGAAAAACAATTCTAAATGATGTACCAGCTCTCTCCGATGTATTTACGATTGGCGAAGTTTTAAGACATCTGAATGCAGAAGTAGATTTTGAAACAAATCGTGTAGTTGTAGATGCATCAAGAGAGTTAAAAACAGATGCACCTTTTGAATATGTAAGAAAAATGCGCGCTTCAGTACTTGTAATGGGTCCTTTATTGGCGCGTACAGGTGAGGCTCGTGTAGCTTTACCTGGCGGATGTGCGATTGGATCAAGACCGATTGATCAGCATCTTAAAGGCTTTGAAGCAATGGGTGCTAAAGTTCAAGTAGGAAATGGTTTTATTGATGCAAAAGTTGAAGGAAGACTAAAAGGTGCTAAAATTTATTTAGACTTCCCAAGTGTAGGTGCCACAGAAAATATTATGATGGCAGCAGCATTAGCGGAAGGCACTACAATTATGGAAAACGTAGCAAAAGAACCTGAGATTGTCGACTTAGCAAACTTCTTAAACGCAATGGGCGCTAAAGTTCGCGGTGCAGGAACTGGTACGATCCGTATTGAAGGTGTTAATAAATTATATGGTGCAGAACATGCAATTATTCCAGATCGTATCGAAGCTGGAACATTCATGGTAGCAGCAGCTATTACAGGCGGAAACGTACTTGTACGCGGTGCAGTAGCAGAGCACATCAGTTCACTTGTTGCTAAAATGGAAGAAATGGGTGTTGAAATTACTGAAGAAGGCGACGGCTTACGTGTTGTAGGACCTGAAAAGCTAAAATCAGTAGATATTAAAACAATGCCTCATCCAGGGTTCCCTACGGATATGCAATCTCAAATGATGGCATTATTATTAGCAGCAGAAGGCACAAGTATGATTACAGAAACAGTTTTTGAAAACCGCTTTATGCACGTAGAAGAGTTTCGCCGCATGAACGCTGATATTAAAATTGAAGGGCGCTCTGTTATTATTAACGGACCTTCTCAACTACAAGGCGCTGAAGTAGCAGCAACAGATCTTCGTGCAGCAGCAGCGTTAACATTAGCAGGACTTGTAGCAGACGGCTATACGCGTGTAACGGAATTAAAACACCTTGATCGTGGTTATGTAAATTTCCACAATAAATTAGCCGCTTTAGGCGCTGATATTGAACGTGTAAATGACGAAACAAAGCAAGTAGAACAAACTCAACAGGCTTCAGACGTCAAATAAATATGTCATAAAAAAAGCATCTCATAGCGAGATGCTTTTTTTGTCGTTGGACGACCCTTATGGCCGGTTTGCTGTCATAAAAGGTTGTCCACCTCCATACATATGGAATATAGGGATATAGGTGTTCCTTGTCAAAATAATAGATATGGAGGCTAGGCGTTCATGAAACAAGCAAAGCCAATCGTCGTACTAGGAGTCATCTTTTTTTTCGTTGTGTTACTCATCCCAACACTTCTCGTTGTTCCTTTTACTGAAAAGACAGATGGAAAGCTACATGAAAATGTCAAACAGACCCCAAAAACCGGAAAACTACAAAAAGTGACAGCGTCTCCTCTTGACGTCAGTGTTTATCGTACGGAAACGAAAAAAGTAGAAAAACTGCCGCTTGAAGACTATCTTGTAGGGGTAGTAGCAGCTGAAATGCCTGCTACTTTTGAGCTTGAAGCACTTAAGGCTCAAAGTTTGGCAGCCAGAACCTATATTGTGCAAACTATGATGAATGGAAATAGTCATCTTCCCCAAGGAGCGGATGTGACTGATACCGTAGAGTACCAAGTATATTTAAATAAAGATGAGCTAAGAAGCAGATGGAACAAAGACTATGATTGGAAAATCAAAAAAATTCAAGAAGCAGTGAAGGACACCCAAGGTCAAATTCTTACGTATAAAAATAAGCCAATTAATGCTACGTTCTTTTCTACCAGCAATGGTTACACTGAAAATTCAGAAGCGTATTGGAAGAATTCCATTCCTTATCTAAAAAGTGTAGCTAGTCCATGGGATAAAAAGTCCCCTGAATTTACAAATCAGAAAGTAATGTCTGTTGCTAGCTTTGAACAGAGGCTTGGAGTGAAATTAACAAACAGTGGATCAGTAGGTGAAATCGTCTCTAGAACGCCGGGGCAGCGCGTAGATTACGTAAAGATAAACGGCAAAGAACTGTCGGGAAAAGATGTTCGGGAAAAACTGGGTTTATCGTCAGCCGACTTTCATTGGACAAAAAAAGGTAATGAAATTATCATCAACACAAAAGGATATGGACATGGTATTGGGATGAGTCAGTACGGAGCAAATGGTATGGCACTGGAAGGAAAAACGTATAAAGATATTGTTACTCATTATTATACAGGTGTTGCGATTACCCCTAACGATCAGTTTGTTGCACAATTGACAGCTAAACGCTAATTCAAAGACCCTTATAGCAGGGTCTTTTTTTATGGTTTTCACTTTTTTTAAATAAAATGTATATTTTAGATTCATCTGTTGAAAAATAATCGAAAAAAATTTTTTATCGCTGTGTATATATTCATTCAATTGTGTTCAGACTGATTGCTGAGGTGATGATATATGAGAGAGGAAGAAAAGAAACGTACTTCTCCAAAATCGAAAGTTCAAAAATTAGTTAGAAAGCGTTGGGTGTTCCCGGCTATCTATTTAGCGAGTGCAGCAATTATTCTTACAGCAGTCCTTTGGTTTCAAGCTAATGGAAACGATATTAGCAAAGAAGACAAAAGCGGCTATAGCCAAGACGGTACGGCTTATCGAGACGACGCTGTAGAGGTAAATGCTTCGCTTGAAAATTTAAAAATGCCAGTTGCTAGTGAAGCATCAGCTATCGTGAAAAAGCCTTTCTACGACGATCAAGCATCTGAAAAACAGCAAGAAGAAGCACTAGTTTTCTACAACAATACGTATCATCCAAATACAGGTGTTGACTTAGCTGTTAAGGGAGATAAATCATTTGATGTTGTAGCAGCAGCTAGCGGTACAGTAACAAAAGCAACAAAAGATCCTTTACTAGGTTATGTAGTAGAAATTGATCATAAAGATGGTTTAGTCACACAGTATCAATCTCTTGAGAAAGCTGATGTAGAAGTAGGAGATATTGTTAAACAAGGCCAAACGATCGCAAAAGCTGGAAAAAGCTTATATAATCAAGAAGCAAAAACACATGTGCATTTTGAAGTTCGTAAAGATGGTGTAGCAATTAATCCAAGCAGTTATTTTGGAAAATCTGTTAGTTCTATCAAAGAAGTCAAAGCAGCTGAAGTGACAGAACCAAAAGACGACTCTTCTTCTGAAGAATCAAAGGATAGCGAAAAATCATCTGATGAAAAGACTAAAGAAGATAAAGATTCAAAACAACCTTCAACAGATACGTCTAAACCAAATGCATAAGGCAAGACCATAAATATGAAAAGAAGCTGGATAAAATCGAGCTTCTTTTTTTATGAATTTTTCTAAAATGAGATGCATTATGTTAAAAAAGTAAATAAAAAACACTAAATTTTCAAAAAAATATAAGAAATCACTTGTCCTTACTGACTTTTCTAGCATATATCTGCACACAAGCTAATAAACTGTTACAAACCTATAAAGAGAATGTTAGAAAAGGGATAATATATACATTCCCTTGGATACTTCTCATATCCAATTTGGGGAGGGCGAGTAGTGTGCACGATTACATCAAAGAGAGAACTATCAAGATTGGAAAGTATATTGTAGAAACAAAGAAAACAGTTCGTGTAATTGCGAAAGAATTTGGCGTTTCGAAAAGTACTGTCCATAAAGATTTAACAGAGCGTCTACCAGAAATAAATCCTGAGTTAGCAAATGAAGTAAAAGAAATTCTTGATTATCATAAATCTATTCGGCATTTGCGTGGAGGAGAAGCAACAAAATTAAAGTACAAAAAGGAAGAAGAAACTGTAAAATGAAAAAATGCCCAATATTGCCTTTTTTATAGAGGTAGTATAGGGCATTTTATTTTTTGGATAAAATAGGTATATAATAAATATTTTTGCTAATAACAACATACATATACAAATTGTGATAAAATAGTAAATTAGGAAAAAAGAATGGTTATCATGCAAAGATATGTAAATAGAAGGAGGATTTAAGGTATGTTAGCAAAAGACATTGGTATCGATTTAGGTACAGCTAACGTCTTAATTCACGTTAAAGGCAAAGGAATTGTGTTAAATGAACCGTCTGTTGTGGCGATTGATAAAAATACAAATAGAGTGCTAGCAGTAGGGGAAGAAGCGAGACGTATGGTAGGAAGAACGCCCAGTAATATTATTGCCATTCGTCCCTTAAAAGATGGTGTTATCGCTGACTTCGAAATTACAGAGTCTATGCTCAAACACTTTATTAACAAATTAAATGTAAAAGGTTTTTTATCCAAGCCGCGCATTTTAATTTGTTGTCCAACAAATATTACTTCTGTTGAACAAAAAGCAATTCGCGAAGCTGCTGAAAAGAGCGGTGGAAAAACTATTTATTTGGAAGAAGAACCAAAAGTCGCGGCTATTGGCGCTGGAATGGATATCTTTCAGCCGAGCGGAAATATGGTCGTAGATATTGGTGGAGGTACAACCGATGTGGCCGTCCTTTCAATGGGCGATATCGTAACAGCAGCTTCTATTAAGATGGCTGGTGATCGTTTTGATGCCGAAATTTTGCAGTACATTAAGCAAAAATATAAGCTCTTAATCGGAGAGCGTACAGCAGAAGAAATTAAAGTGAAAATTGGTACGGTGTTTCCTAAAGCTCGTAATGAAGAGTTGGACATTCGAGGGCGAGACATGGTTTCAGGCCTACCTCGTACGGTTACTGTTTATTCTGAAGAAGTAGAGGAGGCACTTAGAGAGTCTGTCAGCGTAATTGTACAAGCTTCGAAAAGTGTATTAGAGCGTACACCTCCCGAACTTTCTGCCGATATTATAGACAGAGGCGTTATTTTAACTGGCGGTGGAGCATTGCTTCACGGTATGGATCAGCTGTTAGCGGAAGAATTAAAGGTGCCTGTGCTAATTGCAGAAAATCCAATGGGTTGTGTAGCTGTTGGAACAGGTATTATGCTCGATAATATTGATAAACTATCTCGTCGCAATATTGTTTAAATAAATGAAGACTCCTCTATTGGCTCGTTTCATACAGAGGAGTCTCTTCTTTTATCTATTATACTCTGTGAGCTGGCTATAACGAACAACGTTTACTTGTAAGGAGGATGAAGTATGTTTAAAGGGTTTTACACGGCAGCAGCGGGTATGCTGTCTCAACAGCGTCAAACTGACTTATTAACGAATAACATAGCAAATGCTAATACGCCAGGATTTAAAGCAGATCAAGGTACGTTAAAGGCATTTCCTGATATGTTGCTGCAGCGAATGGAATCTGAAGATTTACCTACTGACCGTAGCATCTCTGTTCAGAACAAAAAAGACATAGGTGCGATTAATACGGGCGTGTATATGCAAGAAACAGTTCCAAATTTTACACAAGGTGATCTTCAGCAAACGTCTCAATCAACTGATATTGCATTGATGGAGCAAAATATGCCTACAAAAGAGGGCGGACTATTTTTTGTGGTACAAAGCCCTGATAATACGCCTCAATATACAAGAAACAGTAATTTTACATTAGATCAGGAAGGGTTTTTAACTACGTCTACCGGAGCTTATGTATTAAATACAAATAATCAACCAATTCAACTAAAAAGTGAAAACTTTACAGTTGATTCACAAGGTAACGTAACGGAAAATAATCAGCAGGTTGCACAAATCGATATTGCTTATGCTAGTGACTTACAAACGATTAAAAAGGCAGGGAATGGATTGTATGAAACGCTGAACAATCAGCCCTTGCCTTCAGCAAGGAATAATCCAGGCATTTCTTATCAGTTAAAGCAAGGATTTGTTGAACGTTCCAATGTAGATGCTGCTCAAAGTATGACTGATTTACTAACGGCTTACAGAGCTTTTGAGGCAAATCAAAAAATAATGCAAGCTTACGATAGAAGCATGGATAAAGCGGCAAATGAAATTGGGCGTGTGCGCTAAAAGCAACGGGGGAGATGAGAAGGATGAACCGTACAATGATAACAGCGGCCAATACGATGGGACAGCTGCAGCAGCAGCTTGATGTCATTGGTCATAATCTATCTAATACAAATACGACAGGATATAAAGCGAGAGATGCTTCATTTAATGATATGCTGTATCAACAAGTAAACAATCAAGAAGATAAGGGAACAGAAAAGCGGCTTACGCCAGCCGGAATTCGGCAAGGCACAGGCGCTTATTTAGATCAAACGAGCTTGAATATGACGCAGGGTGCTTTTCAGAATACAGATAAACTATTAGATGTAGCTGCATCAAATCCAAACGTTTATTTTCAAGTTGCCGTAAACGATTCCCAACAGCCTGTACAGTATACGCGAGATGGTTCTTTTCATCTTAGCCCTGAAGGCCCGAACGATGTTAAATTAGTAAACGGTTCTGGTCAGGATGTGCTGGGGGAAAATGGTCAAGCTATTATTTTCAATAACGCGTTCAAAGATATACAAATTGATCGAAGTGGAACGATAACGGTTACTACGAATACGGGCGTTGACCAGTTTACACTTGGGTTAACAAATGTCCAAAAGCCGCAGGTGCTAGAAGCTAAAGGAGAAAATCTATTTGCCTTTCCAGCAGGGATGAACCAACCGAATATGTTTACAGATTTGACTGGAAAAGCTCGAGAAACAGCAGGCGTAGAGCAAGGGAAATTGGAACAGTCAAATGTAGATTTGAGTAAAGAACTTACTGATATGTCCATTGCTCAACGTGCGTATCAATTTAATTCCCGCTCTATTTCAATTGCAGATCAAATGATGGGCTTGGTTAATGGAATCAGAGCCTAAGCAAGTAGTTGCTTCTCAATTGAGCATTCTGTATATTGATAATAGTATCGTATGTTACATGCGGTTTGAAAGGAGACTTATTTATGCTTGATATTGAACAAATTAAAGAAATTATTCCACACCGATATCCATTTTTATTGGTCGATCGCATTTTAGAAGTGGAAGAGGGAAAAAAAGCAGTTGGTTTAAAAAACGTATCTGCCAATGAAGAATTTTTTAACGGGCATTTCCCTGACTATCCTGTGATGCCAGGGGTTTTAATTGTAGAAGCTTTGGCTCAGGTAGGAGCAGTAGCTATGCTAAAAAAAGAAGAAAATCAAGGACGTTTAGCATTTTTTGCAGGCATTGACAACTGCCGTTTTAAAAAGCAAGTAAGACCTGGTGATCAACTGCGTTTAGAGGTTGAAATTGTACGTGCGCGTGGATCTATTGGCAAAGGAAAAGGTATCGCAACTGTAGATGGAGAGTTAGTCTGCGAAACAGATATTATGTTTGCTTTAGGTGATAAAAAAGAATAGTACATAAGAGCTGCTGATGCAGCTTTTTTTATTGACGCTGCAAAGCAGAAAAAAGTTTCTTTAATAAAGGTATAATATCCATTAGCAACTCTTTTTGAAGTGTTGGTGACAGAGATGAAAATTGTAAGAGCACATGTTTCAATAAGGGCTGTTTATCTATGAGGGTTAAAATGGTCTCGTCGTGTGAATCCGATTCACATTTTCTTGTTAAGTAAAGAAGTTGGAAGTCATGTAAATGATCTTGTTTATAAGAGGAAGGCTCAATAAGTTGGTCCAGCGTAATTTGAAAACAATTACATAGAGATAGAAAATCAAAAATGGAAGGCGTTTGTTTCGAACATTCCCATTTTGAAATAGTTGTACGAGAAACATTCAACTGATTTGCTAATTCTTCTTGTGAAAATCCTCCTTTTAGTCTGAAATGTTTAATTCTTTCTCCAAAATCCTTCATATGCATCACCTGATTTCGTAAAGATAAGTATATGTCTTATTGTTCGAATGTAGTTCATGTTCTTTGTAACATGCTAAATTCGCACAATATGAAACATATACACTTTACCTTCTGCAATAAAGGGAATAAAACCTGTTTTTATTTCTTTTTTTTCTCTAAAAAGATTCATTTTTCTGCATGGATATAAAAAAAAGAACAAAAATAGAGGTTTTTATAGTAAAAAAATCCTATTTTTTGTTCGGTATATTGAAAAAAATGGTTGAATAACGGGGGAAAATGCATTAATATACGAATTACAAAGAAAAAGGAGTGAAAAAATGACAAATTTTTATTTGAAAAGGCAAGGCGCTCGCATAAGAGATAATCGCTTCAAACGTTCTAGTTGTGCTCATTTATTTTTAGGAAAAAAAGAAAGGTACCTCTCCAGTGAGTTCTCTTTTCTTTACCCTTCTCATGGACCAACGAAAAAGACCGCAAACAATAATCCTCTCTTTTAAATCCAGACACCTTGAGATGACTTGACTTATTTTTTAGATGTACTTTTTATCGGTCTGTTTCGAAGCTGCAGTTTGAACTGTTGAAGTAAATCTTGACCTGATAACCCTTGGTTAATTAAATCCTCTAAGAGCATTTCAGCATAATGAAGTCTCCGTTCTTTTAAAACACCTTTCATCAACAAACTAATACGATTTTCACCAATTGAAGTAATGGAAGCCACGGTAGCTATAAAGGTAGCCGGATCATTTGTTTCTTTCGTAATTTTAGCTTCTACCGTCATTTTTTGTTTATCTTTCAACAAAACATGAAATTCATCGTACCATTTCTTATCGATAACTGCTTCTAAAATCCAGTTATTTTCGCCGTCTTCTTTATTAATAATAAGGCCATTAGTTAGTGAGACAGACTGACGCTTTTCTTGATCATCAACCAATTGAAATGACACAAGTTTAAATGTTTTCATTGATGTTTCCTCCTTTACGTAAATAGTAGGTTATCCATATTATAACATGAATGAGCTTAAAGATTCCCATTATTCAATCAGTTGGAGTGGTAGACTATGATTAACCATATTATTCTTGTAGGAAGACTGACAAAAAAACCTGAGCTTCGATATACCCATGAAGGGATTGCAGTATCTACTATTACTTTAGCAATTAATCGAACGTTTCGAAATGTTGAAGGTGAATATGATGCTGATTTTGTCAACATTACTCTGTGGAGAAAAAATGCAGAAAATACGGCTGCTTACTGTGATAAAGGAGCGGTTGTAGGTGTGGTAGGGCGTGTACAAACGCGCACATTTGAAAATAATCTTCAGCAACGAGTATATATGACCGACGTTGTGGCTGATGCTGTTAAGTTTTTAAGTGGAAAGCCATCCGGTTTTTCTTCATTTGATTCAAATCAACAAGAAGAATAAAGTTATCTAGTATGAAAGGGGGTGATTAGTTCAGCTAAGGTTTTAATTCCTCTTATCTATCATAATAGAAGATAGATCCTTTTTAAGAGCAAGGCTCTTTCTATGTTCTCAAGAGAGAAAACTAAAGTATTCACTACCCCCGAACTATTCCTCTATTTCAGCCGTTAAATCATTTAACGGTTTTTTTGCTGTATATAAGAGGTTGAGACATAACTGAATTAATGCAATCTAAAGACAAACAAATGGGGTGAGCTAGTATGGATCACTTGTTACACCACTGTTGATTTCCGTGCAAGGATTCGCTTTCCGCGGACGGCCGATGAGCCTCCTCGTCACTTGCGCGCGGTCTCATCTATTCTGCTTTTCTCGCAGGAGTCTTCGCTTTGCCCTCCGCTCAACAGCTAGAAGAACCTACATATATGAAACCTACGTCCACCCTACCAATGAAAAAATCCGAACGAGTTTGATTCTCCATCAAGAATCAAACTCGTTCGGATCTTCCTCCAACTAAAATACTTTTGTTTCAGCTTCTATCAATTATTTAGAAAATCTTTTTGCCCCTAAGTAGCGCTTGCTCCAGTAGCTGTTATCTAAGCTTGCGATGGTTACACCCGTAGAAGATCCAGCATGAATAAATTGACGATTACCAAGGTAAATGCCCATATGTGTAGGACCGCTAGAATATGTATTAAAAAACACTAAGTCTCCAGGCTGTGGATTACTGACGGGTGTTGATACACTCCAATAACCAGCCGTCGTATAGCGCGTTGTAGAAATTTGTTGTTTCATTACGTAATAAATGAATCCGCTGCAGTCAAAACCAGAAGGAGTTGTGCCACCCCATTTGTAAGGAACACCTATATAACGTTTTGCATCTGAAATCATTTGCGATACATTTAATGTTCCGTTAGAAGTTGAAGGTGTGGGTGTACTTGGTTTTGTTGTTGGCGTAGTTGTTTGGCTGCTTTTTGATACCTTTAATTGTTGATTTACATAAATCGTATTAGACGTTAATCCGTTTATTTGTTTTAGCTCACTGACGCTCATGTGAAATGTCGAAGCTATTTTAGATAGGCTATCTCCACGCTGAACTTTGTAAGTTCCGTTTGCATCCTTAGAAGGAGTTTCTGCTGGTTTACTCGTAGTTGGAGTCGATGCGCTATTGCTTCCATTTACTTTTAACGTTTGGTTAATATAAATAATGTTAGAAGAAAGAGCGTTCAAACGTTTTAATTCTTCTACGTTCATATTAAAACGAGTAGCAACTTTCCAAAGGGTATCGCCGCTTTGAACTTTATAGGTCGAACCAGTAGCAGGAGCTGAAGGCTTTTCTTCCTTATTAGATGGTTGAGAGGTTGAAGCGGAAGGAATCGATAACGTTTGTCCTATGTGAATTGTATTTGAAGATAACTTATTTACGCTTTTTAAAGCTTCTACCGTTGTATGGTATTTGGTAGATAATGACCAAAGTGTATCTCCAGCTTTCACTTGAACAGTTGAAGCAGATGCTTCAGCTGAAGCTTGATATAAGAATGTCCCGCCAACAATGGCGCCTAGAGATAAAGCGAGCTGCCTTTTTTTCATTAATAAATCCCCCTAATTATGTAAATGTTTCGTGTTTATTTTTCCAATATGTCTATTAAATTACAAAAATATTATATGTATAAATATGCTGGAATTTAAAGAGAAAGTAAAGGGTCTTTTTCGCTATAAAAATACCTTTTTATTCAAAAAACGCTATTTATTGCGCTTTTTGTATCTTTATCAGTAGCTGGAGAATGATTTGCACTTATTTTTTTGTGTCGAATGATCTAATAAAAAAAGAGGACAAGTAAAAAAGTCCTCTTTTTAGTAACGTTGTAACACATTTTATAATTTTTCTTATTCATTTCTGTATGCAAGAAGCTCTTGTAGTTCTTTATTAGAAAGTTCTGTTACCCATTGATCTCCTTGGATGAGTTCATTGTTTAGATGTTGTTTTTGATTCATCACTTCATCAATTTTTTCTTCAATCGTTCCTCTTGTAATAAACTTATGAACATGAACAAATTTATTCTGCCCAATTCGATGGGCGCGATCGGTTGCTTGGTTTTCAACGGCAGGGTTCCACCATCGGTCAAAATGAATAACGTGATTTGCAGCTGTTAAATTCAATCCAGTTCCACCTGCGCGAAGAGAAAGGATAAAGATGGCTTTTTTCCTTGCTTGAAATTGAGCAACCATCGCATCTCGTTGTTCTTTTGACAAACTTCCGTGAAGGAATAAAACCGGCTCGTTGATTTCTTTTTCTAAGGTTCTTTGCAGCATGAGTCCTGTTTCAATATACTGAGTAAAGATTAAACAGCTTTCTTGCTGTGTGCGAATGCTCTCTACGAGTTCAATAATTTTTTCACTTTTATGAGATCGCCGTACCGTTTGTTTAGCTGCACTTTCCTTTAAGTACAAAGCTGGATGATTGCATAATAATTTTAGCTTATTTAGTGTTTGCAAAATCATGCCTTTTCGTTCAAATCCTGTTTTTTCCTCTGTTTCTTGAAGCATTCCTTGAACTAGCTCTTGGTAAAGTGAAGCTTGTTCCGCTGTCAGGGGGATATATTCTTTTTGTTCTTGTTTATCAGGCAGTGAGCGGGCGATGTTTTTATCTTGTTTTGTTCTTCTCAATAAGAAAGGCTGAATGAGTGCTTTAAGCTCAACAGTTCGTTCAGGTTTCTCGCCTTTTTCAATGCCTGCTACAAATCGGTTTTTAAATGAATTGATTGTTCCTAAGTAACCAGGATTGATGAATTCAAATAATGACCATAGTTCCAGCAGACGGTTTTCAATTGGAGTTCCAGTAAGCGCAATTTTGTGTCTTCCTTGCAGCTGACGGATGGCTCTCGCCTGTTTAGTCTGCGGGTTTTTAACATGTTGTGCTTCGTCTAAGGAAATGCTGTTCCACATAAACCCTTTCAACAATTCGACATCCAAAAGAGCAACTTGATAAGTCGTGATCACAACGTCAGTACTTTCACATATCTTCTCAAATGCGTATCCGTTGGTTCTTTTCGGCCCGTAATGAACATGAACACGAAGAGAAGGGGCAAATTTCTGTAATTCTTTTTCCCAGTTTCCAATTAAAGAAGTTGGGCAAACGATAAGAGAAGGAGAGCTATGTAACTGATGAATATTTGTTAAATAACCAATTAATTGAATGGTTTTACCTAGCCCCATGTCATCTGCTAGACATCCTCCTAAGTTAAACTTTCTCAAAAACATGAGCCAATTCAAACCTTGCTGCTGATAAGGTCTTAATGCACCTTTAAATTCAGAGGGAGGCAGCACTTCCGGCAGCCGTTCTAAATCCGTTAAGGATGTAATAAATGATTGAAAGGAAGCGGGGAGTTGGAACTCAACTTTTACCTCTTCTTCATCGGTTTTACTGTCTGCCATGTAGGTTAGCTTCGTTTTTAAAATTTCATGAATTGAGACGCCTTTTTTACTAGCTTCTTTAACAATTTTCTGCGCTTGTTTAATTAATCTAGAATCCAGTTGAATCCACTGTCCGTTAATAGATAATAATCGGCGTTTTTGTTCGACTAATTTCCGAAACTCTTCTTCTGAGAAAGTTTGATCGCCAATAGAAAATGACCAGCGGAAGCTGCTGATAGCTTGCTTACCAAACAATGCAGATGAAGTATTTTCTATAGCGCCAGATACTTTGATGGTGGCTTTTTTTAATGATTCCCACCAGCTTGGCAAATGGATAGAGACACCTTGTTTAATCAATGCTGGACTATCTTGAGTTAGAAATTCCCATACTTCCTCATCTGTTAGGACAGACTGAATAAACGCGCCTTTTTGGTATAAAGTAGGAGCCAATGCTTTCCATCGTTCGTGTTCGTAAGCGATATATGATTCGTAGTGGTTCCACTCTTTAGGAAGCGTTCTTCCCAGTATAAAAGGTTCTTTGGCTTCATCGTGGGGAATCACGAATGTTTCAGCCGTCCATACATCTCCATCGGTCGTTGGCTCTACAATACGCAATGAAAGGTCAAAGGGAGGATTATAGCTCTCGCCTTCTATGCTTATTAAAAAGTCCTTTCCTTCTTTTTTTAACAGGCTCTCTTTAATTTGTGCTCGCCACTCTTGCTCATCAGCTTGTGAAAGCGATCCAGTCATTTGTTTTTTTAAAGGAAGAGAATGAAATTTCCCTTGGATAATCCTCTTTGTCATATCGACTGCAATTTGCTGATAAGCTTCCGCTGAAGCGGACAAAGCCGGTTTCAACACATGCTGTTGAATAGGTAGTTGTATGAAAGTGAACATTTGCCATGCAGAAAGAAGAATTCCTTTTTTTCCATTAATCTCAACCTGTGTAGCTTCGCTTCCGTAATAGGTCTGTTCATGCCATAGAAACAGCGCATCTTTCCATGTATCAGGGAGCAAAATTTGGCCGCTAGGTGATACACAGTAGAGAAAAAAGTCACCGTGTACAGGTTCGACTTCAAGTGTTAAATGAAACAAATCAAACATTCAGTAAATCTCCTTTTTCTAATAGTTGTTGAAACGCGCGCTGTTTCTTCGTTTTTATCGCTAATTCTTCCATATAATGTTCCCATAGTAGAGAGCGATTCATTTGTAGATAAAGTCTCTTTAATTCTTGTAAGTAGATATAGGCTTCTTGATAACTGCTTTTCTTTTTTTCATAAATCAGCTTTGAAATCATTTGATGATAAAGAGGAATAACCAGCTTTTCATCTTTTTGTTTTAAGGCTTCTATCGTTTGCTCGTCATATTTGATGCTGTCATATTGAAGAAGCACCTGTAATTCAACCCACTTTTTCAATTGGTCAGAAGCATATAGAAAATCACTGTATTCAATAAAACTATAGGGAAGTAATGTTTGTAATGCTTCAGTATACAAAGTTTGATCGTTCGTTAAGTCTTTATAGTGCTGAAATAAATTTACAATCATGGAGACCATGTTTCGGCTTCCTTGATAAGTAGTCGGAACGGTGCGTACGTAATCTCCTATATAGGCCATTATATAAGAGCCCCACTGAGCAAAGCGGTCAGTTTCTTTTTCGTGCAATAAATCATTTAACCAAGGAATAAGATAGGGAATCATTTGTAGTGTTTCATCGCTCAAACGTTCTTTTGCTTCGCCATCTTTTTCTTGAAGGAATAAAAGATAGGAAAGAGCTGTATTGTTTATAAAAGAAACGTGCTTGGCTTTTAATTCGCTTTCCTCAGTTTTTCGCCACTTTTCTAACGTGAAGACTTTTTGCCAAATAACGCGATAAATCTCAATACGTTCGTATTGTAAAGGCATATCTTTATGCAATAATTCTCGGATGTATGGAATGCTGTCCTCTATAATAGATAATGCATCTCCATCGTATTTCGTTTGCTTTAATGAATCAGCGGTAGCATAAATTTCATTTGTTATTTTGTAGACGTGACTATATACAAATGATTCCTCGATGTTAGTAGAAAGCTGATGTGCCTGTAATTGAGCTGATAGTTTATAGAATGTATGGACCGCTCCATACATACAAAATAAAGCATAAAGCAATGGGTGCTCAGGAGCCTTTTTCACTAAAGCACGGTAATAGTACTGATAATATTCGTGATAAATGGAACGGTCATTTTCGTTCCGCCCCTGCATAAAAAGCGTATACTGCTCCTCAAAAGTTTGTCTCCACTCTTGAAAAGTTGCCTTCGGCTTTTTTAACACTTGTTTGGCAGATAGCATAGTCAAAGCTGCTTTTTCATGATTTCGCCATTCTTTGAATAGGGGCGCAAGCGGTTCTATTAATGAATACATATAAAAAAACGCTGCAAAGCAGTGTTCACAAAATCCGTTATGCTGACAAGAACAGGTACTTTCAGGGAGCAGCTGCTTGTTTAGTTCAACATAAAACGAATCGATTTTAACGTTTAATATCTGTTCATCATTGTGCAAAATGAAGAATGAATGGGTACGGTAAAGGTCTAATCCTGCTTGGGCATTCGTACGATAGCTTGCATCACTGTACGGGAAATGATGTATAAATTGGTGCTGTAAGTGATCTGAAAACGAACTCATAATCCCATTCCTTTCTATACATAAGTGGAGCATAAAATTATATTTATAAGTGATTAATTTTCTTTTCATTATAAATGATAAAAATAGAATTATACAAAATCTTTTGTTATGATAAAGCAGAATCCAACATGACTCTTTATAAAAAGAAATGGACTCAACATGACTTTGTGTACATACTCAATCGCAGACTTACTATACTATAACCAATAAGCACGATTGACATTGACAGGAGGAAAAGTAAGTGAAAATTCGTAAAGCTATTATTCCAGCAGCTGGATTAGGGACACGCTTTTTGCCGGCTACAAAAGCACAGCCTAAAGAAATGCTGCCAATTGTAGATAAACCAACGATTCAATACATTGTGGAAGAAGCAGTAGCATCAGGTATTGAAGATATTTTAATTGTAAGCGGTCGCGGAAAACGAGCAATCGAAGATCATTTTGATAAATCATATGAGTTAGAAGAAACATTAGCCGCAAAGGAAAAGTGGGACATGCTCGAAGAAGTGCAGGGGATTTCGAATTTGGCTAATGTTCACTACATTCGTCAAAAGGAACCCAAAGGATTAGGTCATGCCATTCACTGTGCAAGAAGTTTTATCGGAGATGAACCTTTTGCTGTTATGCTAGGCGATGATGTAGTTCAATCAGAAACACCTTGTTTGAAACAGTTAATGGACGTATACGAAAAATATGAATGCGCTGTAGTTGGTGTACAGGAGGTGCCTAGGAAAGAAACTTCAAAGTACGGAATTGTAGGTCCTAAAGGAGAGCCTCTTGAAAAAGGATTATTAGACGTAGAAACGCTCGTTGAAAAACCGAATCCAGAAGAGGCCCCTTCAGGCTATGCAATTATGGGGCGCTATATTTTAACACCAGAAATTTTTGATATTTTAAGTAGAGAAGAGATTGGCGCAGGAGGAGAAATTCAATTAACAGATGCTATTTTACGTCTGAATGAATTTCAACGTGTTCTTGCTTATTATTTCGAAGGAAAACGTTATGATGTTGGAGATAAATTTGGATTCATTAAAGCAACAATTGATTTAGCTCTGCAAAGAGAACCGCTGCGAGAAGAGTTAGTGAGCTATTTTAGAGAAATTGTCGAAAAAGAAGGGCATATGTAAAATATATTTACTAGGGAACTATTGGGAATCAAGGAGATTTTCAATAGTTCTTTTGGGTTAGAGATCGTTGTACAAAAGATGGTTATATCATTTATTGATGAATTCTCATAAAATGTTACATAATAATAAGTAAAAGAAATTATTTCATGTTTTTATATAAATGCTATCATGAAATGACATTTTTCGATATAATATCAGATAGGTTTTATTTATTAAGCATGTCATATAAAGGAGATTTTCTGCAATGACAAAGAAATTGTGTGTAGTTGGTTTAGGATATATAGGTTTACCGACAGCTGTTATGTTTGCCAATCACGGCTTATATGTACATGGTGTCGACGTAAATGAAAAAGCAGTAGAATTAATTAAAAATAAGCAACTTCATATAGAAGAAAACGGCTTACAAGAACGTTTAGAATCAGCAGTTGACAACGGACACTTCACGGTAGGCACAACAGCTGAAGAGGCGGATATTTTTATTATTGCTGTACCATCACCAATTAATGAAGATAAAACGGCAAACTTGAACTATGTTCGAGAAGCCACAAAATCGATTGTTCCTTACGTTCGTAAAGGAAATTTAGTAATTTTAGAATCCACAGTTCCTCCGCGTACAGTAGAAGACGTTATGCTACCTGTGCTAAAAGAAACTGGTTTAGAATTAGGCAGTGAGTTATTTGTTTCTCATTCACCTGAACGCGTTATTCCAGGAAAGGTATTTGAGGAACTAGTAAATAATGACCGTATTGTCGGTGGTATTAACGAAGAGTCTAGTCGTTTGACTGTTGAGCTTTATAAAACATTTGTAAAAGGAAATATTCACGTAACGGATGCTACAACAGCTGAAATGGTGAAAGTAATCGAAAACACATATCGTGATGTGAACATTGCGTTTGCAAATGAGCTGGCAAAAATCAGTGAAAAAATTGGTGTAAATGCGTGGGAAGCGATTAAGTTAGCGAACTATCATCCACGTGTAAACATTCATTTACCAGGTCCTGGTGTAGGCGGCCACTGTATTGCTGTTGACCCTTGGTTCTTAACGGAGCTTCAGCCAGAACTGGCAAAAATTATTTCTCTTTCTCGTCATACAAATGATTCAATGCCTGAATATACAGCATTGAAAACGAAAAGCCTACTAGATGAAAAGGGCATTCAACATGGACGTGTAGCTGTTTTAGGTTTAGCTTTTAAAGGAAATATTGACGATATGCGTGAAAGTCCATCAACAGATGTACTTCATCATTTAGAAAAGCTGGGCGTTGATTACACAGCATTTGATCCTCATATCAAAGAGAATAAAATCGAACGTCAGACGCAAAGTTTGGATGAAGCTGTTGCACATGCGGATGTGATTCTTATTTTAACAGATCATAATGAGTTCAAAGAGCTTCTTCCATCAGCTGTTGAAAATCACATGCGTACAAAAGTTATTTTTGATACGAAAAACTGCATTCAGCGTGATCAATGGAAAGCAGCAGGCTTTGACGTAGTGTTACTTGGTGATTCAAAAGTTTCTACTTTATAAAAAGACGGGCTGAACAGCCTGTCTTTCGTTTGTAAAAAACTAAAAAATCAACATACGGGTGATTTAATGAAGGAAAACATCTTAGGAATAGACGTTTGTAGCGACACGTACGATGAGCTAGCGGTAAAGTTACTTCAGGATATAGATAAAGGCCGAAAATCATTTATTGTAGCAATCAACCCTGAAAAAATTATGAAAGCACAAGAAGACAGGGAATTAAAGTCACTATTAAATCAAGCGACTTATCAAATTCCAGATGGAATCGGTGTGATTTTAGCTTCAAAGCTCAAAAAGGGACGTATTCGTGAGCGTGTAACGGGTATTGATATGATGCTGAAGCTGTGTAAAGAAGCAACGAATAACGGTAAAAGAATTTTTTTATACGGAGCCAAGCCTGGAATTGCAGATGAAGCCAAAGCTAAGTTGGAAGAGATGTTTCCAGGGATTTTAATTGTTGGAACATTAAATGGCTACGAAAAAAATGAAGAAGTCATTGAACGTACGATTAATGATTCAGGAGCAGAAATTGTTTTTGTGGCTTTAGGCAGTCCAGCCCAAGAAAATTGGATTATTGCTCATAAAGAGAAACTCAATCCTTCTGTTTATCAAGGCGTAGGGGGCTCGTTCGATGTTATTTCAGGACGATTGAACCGAGCACCTGCTGTTTTTCAAAAGTTTGGTTTAGAGTGGCTTTATCGACTGTTAAAAGAACCATGGAGATGGAAGCGTCAGTTAGAATTACCTAGGTTTCTTCTCCGAGTGTTAAGAGGTTAAAAAAGCATGCGGATTATGTCCGCATGCTTTTTATTTTTAGATATCTTCTTTCTTGTTTTGTTGCTTGATTTCATCCGTTAGTTCGTGCAAGCTTTGTCGCACATTTCCTTTTCCAGAAAAGTTTTCAATCAATTCCTTCACATCTATACCTGAGGATGCTTTCAGCGATTCTTGAAGAGAAGACATTAAGTTTGTTGCATAGCCAGTCACTTTATTAGCTCCGCTGTTTTCACCGTTGCTTCCTGTATCCACAACCGTAATTTTGTCGATATTTGCTAAAGGACTTGCAACTTGTTTTGCATATTCAGGAAGCATCTTGATAATCATATCTAAAATAGCCGCTTGACCGAACTGCTCGAATGCTTCAGCTACTTTTTGTTTAGCTTCTGCTTCAGCTAAACCTTTTAAGCGGATAATCTCAGCTTCAGATTCACCTTGGGCACGCTGAGCTTCAGCTTTTGCTAAACCATCAATTCGAACGCGTTCAGCTTCAGCTTTAGCCATTGCTTCAATTCGATATTTGTTGGCGTCTGCTTCAGCAAGCTGTTTTGCTTTTTCAGCTTCTGCGGATTGCTCAACAGAGTAACGATCTGCATCAGCTTTCTTTTTTACTTCAGAATCGTATTGACGCTCACGACGAAGAATTTCTTTTTCTTCTAATTCAATTTGTTTCTGACGTTCAATAATGCGGATTTGCATTTCTTGTTCTGTTACATCTTGTTTCGCGCGAGCTGTTTCTAGATCATATGCCTGGTCAGCACGAGCTTTGGCAATATCTTGTTCGCGACGATATTCAGCGGTTTTTAACTGATTCATTTTTTCAGCTTCCGCGATTTCTGTATTTCGCTCAAGCTCCGCTTTTTGGGCATCTTTATGAGCCTCAGCACGCTTGATTCTTGTTTCTTTTTCAGCTTCCGCTGTTGCGATGTCAGCATCTCGCTTAACTTGAGCAATACGAGGTTTCCCTAGAGATTCTAGATAGCCGTTCTTATCCCGAACGTCTTTAATTGTAAACGATACAATAATTAACCCCATTTTAGCTAGATCTTGTGAAGCTACGCGCTGTACTTCTTGAGAGAATTTTTCACGGTTTTTGTAAATTTCTTCTACCGTCATAGAACCAAGAATCGAGCGAAGGTGACCTTCTAAGACTTCTCTAGCTTCGGTTTCACGATCTTCTTTTGCTTTGCCTAAAAACTGCTCAGCGGCCGTTGCAATTTCTGAAATAGAACCTCCAATTTTGATGATTGATACCCCATCAGCCATAACAGGAACACCTTGTTCTGTATATACTTCAGGTGTAGATACTTCCAGTTTGCTTGACAGCAAGCTCAGAGGCTCAGCCTGCTGAAAAACTGGCAGCACAAACGTACCGCCGCCGCGAACAATTTTAATGCGGTTTCCGGATTCATCGATGTGCACGTTTTTGTTTCCCAGATAGCTTCCTGTTACAATTAACGCTTCATCTGGACCTGCTGTACGGTATTTTGTAATAAATACGGCAATCAGCGCAATTAATAAAAAAACAACAATTCCAACGACAACTAATATAGGTGTTGAAAACATAAAACTCCCCCTAATACTATTTATAATGAGTGATTGGTCATAACTTCTTCATAAATCACAACGAGTGCGTTGCCCCTTTGTATATCTACAACAAGCACTTTGCTGCCTAAAGGTATAGCAGTGTTTTTAAAGCTGGCTGCGGGTTTGGAGATAGTGCCGCTAACGCCTTCGATAAATACTTCTCCATAACCATCTGCAGGAACGGAAGTAATAATGGTACCAAGTCTTCCTTTTAACGAATCTTCAGTAAAAGCAAGAGACTCTTCAGCCGATGATAAAGGAATCAATACAAAAACGTTGAGCAAAATAACGAGTAGAAGGGCAATAAGAGCGGAAATCGAAATAATCCAATAATTTTGCAATGACGTATAGGTGAACAAATATCCACTGGCACTAAAGAATGTTAAAAAAGAAAAAAGAAGAGTGGGGTTAAAAAAAGGTATCGCTTCAGATAATCCATCTAACAAATCGCTAAATAAAATGTATAAGAAGGTGAGACTTCCGCAGATAATTAATCCATACAAATACACTGTTTGAACAGATAGACCGAACATAGTTCATTCAACACCCCCTTTATGTAAGATGATTGATGCTGTTCCTACTATGTATTACGAACCGTATCGAAAAAAGTTTCATTTTTTTGATAAAATTCCTTTTTTTGTTCAATTTCATCTCTATCCATTTCACTATATTTTAACTTTTAAATGATATAAGATAAGGACAACGATTCAGTGAATGTGGTTTGAAATAGTGGACATGCATAGGTCAAAAGTTTGTTCATATAATGAGTGGGGCCATGTGAAATAAAAATAAAGGTTTAAATATGCTTAATAAAAAGGAAAAAGAGTTAGAGATGACGAATAAATTAGACGAAAAAGGGGGGAGTTCGCTTATATTTTCATAAAGTATAGTAAAGAAAATGTTCTACATAAAATAACCACATAAGAATAAAGTAAATCAGCTGTTTATACACCAAAAAATACAGTTCTTTTCTATTGATAGTTTGTAAATGTGCTAATTTTTGAGAATAAATTTCTATTTAAGTAGTAGAATCATTGTGATATAATCCATTTTGGGAATAAGTAAGTAATTATTGTTATACACAATTTGAAATACTATCCAATTATATAAAGTTGGATACATTTTTTATGGTTTTGGTTAACATAAACCTGAGGAGGGTCTCCATGCTATATTTGACCTTGTTTATTTGTTTTATTACATCTATTCTGATCACTCCGCTGGTTAAGAAGCTGGCGTTTAAAATAGGTGCAACGGATAAACCAAATCAACGAAAAGTTCATCAAAAAATTATGCCTCGCCTTGGAGGTTTGGCGATATTTTTTAGTTTTCTTATTGGATACCTCGTTTTACAGCCTGACAGTAAATATGCGCTGCCGATTTTAATCGGAAGCATCATTATCATCATTACCGGTGTCTTAGATGATATGATTGAGCTATCCGCTAAAATCAAATTAGGCGGTCAGCTAGTAGCGACATTAATTGTTGTTGTATACGGTGGAGTCCAAATTGACTTCATTAACTTGCCGTTTGGGGGAAAATTAGAATTCGGAATGTTAAGTATTCCAATTACGGTATTATGGATTGTAGGAATTACCAATGCTATTAATTTAATTGATGGATTGGATGGATTAGCTGCCGGCGTTTCCTCTATTGTATTGATTACCATCTCGGGTATGGCTATTATGATGGGCAATGTATTTGTGACAAGCATGGGTTTCATCGTATTGGGAAGTACGCTCGGATTTTTGTTTTACAACTTTCACCCCGCTAAGATTTTTATGGGCGATACAGGAGCACTGTTTTTAGGCTATATGATTTCTGTGTTGTCTCTGTTAGGATTTAAAAATGTAGCGGTTATTTCCTTCATTGTTCCAGTTATTATTTTAGGGGTACCAATTTCAGATACGTTCTTTGCTATTATTCGCCGAATCGTAAAAAATCAACCGCTATCGGCTCCTGATAAATCTCATTTGCATCATTGCTTGTTGCGCTTAGGGTACAGCCATAGACAAACGGTTTTAATTATTTATGGAATGAGTGCGATATTTGGTTTAGCGGCAGTTATCTTCTCAAAGGTACAAACAATGTGGGGGTCTTTTCTTGTACTAGCTATCCTCCTTGTAGCCATTGAAATTATTGTTGAAAAGATAGGACTAGTTGATAAGACATATAGGCCAATTCTTAACATGGTTCGTGGACTTCGTTTAAAAAATTAATTAAAAAGAGACCTCTTGGATATCCAAGAGGTCTTTTTAATTATTCTGTTGTATCTGAAGTTGATTCAATGCCTAAATGCTTGCGGAGCTTTTCACTTACTTTTTCCACTGAATCATTGTCTAGTTTAAAGTAGTACACGCCGTTAATTTTTTCATCGCTACCGTCTAAGTTAATGGTTTCGATGTCTACTTTTTTCGAAGCATAATCATAAAACGAAAGCATTTCACCGAACATTAAATTCGTTTTCATATTATCGCCAACAGCTTCGATAAGATTTCCATATTTATTTAGTGATCCAATGGAAGCAGCTTTTTTAATCATGGCTTCAATCAACTGCTGTTGTCTTTTTCCTCGCTCAATATCGTTGTCTTGTTTTCGTGTTCGAGCAACAGCTAACGCTTCTTCGCCATTTAAATGTTGATTTCCTGGTTTTAAGACAATAGCATTATGACGATCTTTTGAGTCCTTTTCACTCATCGCATAAGGTACATCAAAATCGATTCCCCCAAGTGAGTCTACAATGTCTGTGAAAGCTTTAAAATTCACTTTAACATAGTAATCAACAGGGACATTAAACAGCTGTTCTACCGTTTCTACAGTTGCTTTTGGACCTCCGTAAGCATGTGCATGAGTAATTTTATCTTTTCTGTTCACTTCAGGTATATAAACCCGCGAATCTCGAGGTATGCTTACAAGCTTTACGGTTTTATTGGTTTCGTTAAAGGTCGCCAAAATTAAAGCATCCGTACGGGCTGATTTTCCGAATTTCCTGGTTTCACTATCATCTACGCCCATAAATAAAATAGATATATCATCTTTTTTGGGATCGATTTTACGATCGCGCATAGGAGAATTATCGCGATCTCCAAGTCCTTCATAAGAATCAGAAGCTACTGTTTTAGCTTTAACAAATAAATAAGAGCCATAAGCGGTTGCAGAAAGCCCTAAAATAAGGATAGGTAACAGAAAAAATGTAAAAAGCCTTCGTTTTCTTTTCCGTTTGTTTACTCTTTTTTGAAAACGTCTATATTGAGCCATACGGTTTCTCCTTTTATTCGTATATTCGAACACTTATTGTGACACTTAGTATGTGTTATAAATTGGAATGTATGAATCAAACTCGTCAAAGCTATGCATCTGTACGAGGTTTTTTACTCATTGACAAGTAGCGCAACCATCAGAATAGTTGCGCTATTTATCAATTGTACAATGTTTTTTAATAAGAGTAAATAATTCATTCTACATCTTCTTCTAAATAGGTCGTCTCACCTGCTCGAATGTTTGCTTGGCCGTTTGTTAGCTCGGTCATCCATTCAGTAAATGCTTCTGTTTGAGCTTCCTCTACAAATGTTTCAATCTCTACCATATCTGCGTAGTGGATTTCTTTTAATAGATAAACGGAACTGCGAAGCTCATTTTCTAATTTTCCAAGCCATGTATAGTCGACGGTTGTATGCATAACCGCCATGAGAGTTCGTTTGACTGTACCTAGTTCATTTAACGCTTCGGAAACGGATTTTCCATACGCGCGCACCAAGCCACCTGCGCCCAATTTAATGCCTCCGAAATAGCGCGTAACGACGACCACGGTATCTTTTAAGCCTCTTTTTTTGAGCACTTCTAACATTGGTACGCCTGCTGTTCCACTTGGTTCTCCATCATCGTTTGCTTTTTGAAATTGATCTCGTTCTCCAATTAGGTAAGCTGAACAGTTATGAGTAGCATTCCAGTGCTGTTTTTTAATGTCTTGGATAAATTGCTGAGCTTCTTCCTCAGTTGTTACACGTTTCATATGACAAATGAATCTAGATTTTTGAATAGTGATTTCATGTGAACCTTCTTGTTTTACGGTATAATATTGTGATAACAATCAAAAAATCCTCCTTAGCGTTATAAATAGAAGAAAAACGGGTATTTACGTACTGTTTACTTGCTATTAGTATAAAATGTTTATGAAAAGACATCAATTAATCAAATTCAACATCACTTGAACAAGCTATACAGAATATACGTTATAATAAAAGAGTGTGCAGGCTTGTATAGCTAAATAATGAAATGGTTTAAACAGGCAGTTAGTCACTGTTGAAGAGTGAGCGTAAATGGTAATCTATTCAAATAACGCGAGTCAAGCGTCGATTGATGTCGAGTTTGAGGGTACTAAAAACAACCGTTACTTTTTGGATATAAAAAGTCAGATAGGGAGAAAATATGGATCTTATCCTCACAATTCAGATAGGTCATACGAATACTATATATAGCATGAACGTATAGACATTTCTCCGAATGTGAGTATAGTTTGGGGTGAGTAAATGTCGAAACATAAATTAACAAGCAAGGCACTTGATGAAATTTTCGAGAAGATTATTGGCACAGTGGGAGATAGTAAAAATGAAGTCTATCGCCTTTCTGAAGATGCCAGACAAGAATATCAGCAAATAAAAGAAGAGTTAGAAGTGTTAAAAGGGAAAGTTCTTGAGACGATAGAGCAAGGCGATAAATTGGAAACTCAGGCAAGGTTGGCTCGAAAGCGTTTGTCTGATGTGAGCCGACATTTTCAAATTTATTCAGAGCCTGAAGTAAAAGACGCTTATGAAAAAGCACACGAATTACAAACCAAGCTGCTGATGAATCAGCAAAGCGAATATCAGCTGCGTAATCGTCGAGATGAACTAGAAAGACGCTTGCTTACATTAGAAGAAACGATTAAACGTGCAGATCACCTAGTAGGTCAAATTTCCGTTGTGTTAAATTATTTAACAAGTGATTTAAAACAAGTAGGGGAAATAGTAGAAGATGCCATTCAAAAAGAGTATTTTGGCTTTCGGATTATTGAAGCTCAGGAAGAGGAACGGAAACGTTTGTCAAGAGAGATTCATGACGGCCCAGCTCAAATGCTTGCAAATGTTATGATGAGATCGGAATTAATTGACCGAATTTACCGGGAACGTAGTGCAAAAGAAGCAATGGAAGAAATTCGAGATTTACGAAAAATGGTTCGTTCTGCCCTATACGAAGTGCGTCGAATTATATATGATTTAAGACCGATGGCACTTGACGACTTAGGTCTAATTCCGACGCTGCGTAAATATCTTGATACAATCGAAGATTATAACGAAGGCAAGCCTCGGATTACGTTTATTTCCATTGGACAAGAGAAGCGAACTGCTTCAAAATTAGAAGTAGCACTGTTTCGTTTAGTGCAAGAAGCTGTAACGAACGCATTAAAACATGCAGACGCGACGGAAATCCAAGTGAAGATAGAGTTCAACAATGAACACGCTATTTTGCTTGTCAAAGATGACGGCTGCGGTTTTAATCAAGAAGAGAAAAAAGAGAATTCGTTCGGCTTAATAGGAATGAAAGAGCGTGTTGATTTGTTAGATGGGACTATTTCTGTTCATTCGAAAATTAACCAAGGCACGCTTGTTATGATTAAAGTACCGATTATAGCCGCTTAAAAAGGCAGAGATATGTATATAAATAGGGGTCAATATAGAGTAAAACATTTGTTGTTCGATTTGGGGAGGAATCAAACATGCAGACAAGAATTATCATAATCGACGATCACCAATTATTCCGTGAAGGAGTAAAAAGAATTTTAGATTTCGAAAAAGATTTTGAAGTAGTTGCAGAAGGTGACGACGGTAGCGAAGTTATTGACCTTGTAGAAGAACATCAACCTGATGTTGTAATCATGGATATTAACATGCCGGCTGTAAACGGTGTAGAAGCTACGAAAAAGCTTGTAGAAGTAAATCCGGACGCTAAAGTTATTATTTTATCTATCCATGATGATGAGACATATGTAACTCATGCCTTACAAACAGGTGCACGAGGCTATCTACTAAAAGAAATGGATGCGGATGCGTTAATTGAGGCGGTGAAAGTAGTTGCAGAAGGTGGTTCATATTTACACCCTAAGGTAACGCATAGTTTAGTAAAAGAGTACCGTCGACTAGCAGCTCAAGGACAATCGTCTTCTTATCCGCACGAACCAATTGAGATTCGCCGTCCACTACATTTGTTAACACGTCGTGAGTGCGAAGTGCTACAACTGTTAGCTGATGGTAAAAGTAACCGAGGAATCGGAGAAGCATTATATATTAGTGAAAAAACCGTTAAAAACCATGTGAGTAATATTTTGCAAAAAATGAATGTAAATGATCGTACTCAAGCTGTTGTTGTGGCAATCAAAAACGGTTGGGTAGAAGTAAGATAAGTTCAAAAGTCCGATATACCACTAGGTATATCGGACTTTTTTTTTCTTTTTATAACTTTTTTTGAAATTGTAGGTAAAAAGTCATGTTTAATGAGAGAGGAAAACAACCGATAAATTAAGGGGAGAAAATATCTTTTAGGAAGGCAAAGGATGATACCTTTACACATTTACTCGTCCTTTAACTTCGTTTAAGCATAAAGGGAATCTTGAGGATCCTACAACCTTCGACGAAAGCATCCATACCTCAAAACAATGTCCATCAAGTTGATGCATGCTCTTGTAAAAAAAGGTCTTTAATACATTCAGATACATATGAGGTCGTAGAAGAATTTATTCAAACCTCAACTGGTGTCCTTTAAAAAATTTAAAAGTTAGCTTTTAGTGAAATAAATAGAAAACTGATTTAAAGAAGACAAGAAGGTGATGAAGCTGAATTTTATAACAGAAGAATTAATCTATCATAAATCTCCGCAAGAGCTAACAGCTATGATATATGAAAAATTTATTCAAAATATTGATGAAGCTGTTATAGCAATTCAACACAGCGATTATTTTACAGCGAATGAAAAAATTAAACAGTGCAACGATATTTTATATCGGCTAGGAATTGGCTTAACATATCAAGCAGGTATCATTGCAGAGCAGTTAGATACCCTATACAACTATATGTCTGAGTGATTAATTAGGGCTAATTTAAAAAAAGATACATTTATTTTATGTGAAGTTCAACAAATGATGAAGAAGCTTTCTAACGCTTGGAATGAAGTGTTAAAAGCGACGCCTAAAGTTACCTCTTCGCTCCGAAAAAACAAGCTGTCTTCTTATGAACAGCACATAAGTATCATTCTTAGCTAAAGGATAATCATCATATCCACGCATCAGATGCCTCTCGAAACTTTCAGCTAATCAAGCTAGCACATCTAAAAGTCTAAATTGAATGGAGTGTATACTAACAGAGAAAGGAGAGATACATAGTGGAGGTACAGCGAATTAACAGTCTTTCTTCTTCCATGAATCTCATTAGAGAAAAAGAAGTAAGTGGTTCGGTTTCATTTACAGGAGTAATGGCCAAGAAGCAAAAAGAACTAACCTATGAACATTTAACTCAAGTGATAAATAAAATTGAAGAACAGGGAAAGCAGTTAGTGAAAAGTCAAACTATTGATTCTTTGCGGAAATACAAGACGCTTGTGAAGCAGTTTATGAACGAAGTGGTTAAAAATGGTTTTGAACTTCATGAAGAAAGAGGATTTAATCATAGAGGAACGACTAAAGTATATAAGTTAGTGAAAGAAGTGGATACGAAACTAGTTGACTTGACAAATGATATCCTTCAAAAAGAAAAAGACAGTTTAAATTTACTCAAGCGGGTTGGAGAAATTCAAGGTTTGTTAATTAATATGTATACGTGAGGGAGCTTTTACTAATAGGTAAACCTCTCGTTACATGCATTTTAATCCTAAATGTTGTAGAATAGAGTGAAATTATTTTATATAACAAAGGATGGATCCCTATCTTATGAAAACAGCAATTATTACAGATAGTACCGCCTATATATCAGAGGGAATTCGATCAAACTATCATATACATATGGTGCCGCTAAGCGTTATTTTCGGTGAAGAAACATATCGTGAAGAAGTAGATATGACTGCAGATCAATATTTTGAAAAAATTAAAGAAGCAAAAAATCTTCCAACCACTTCTCAGCCTGCTATCGGAGAATTTGTAGAGTTGTTTGAACAGTTAAAACGAGATCAATTCGATGCTGCTATCGTTATTACGTTATCTAGTGGAATTAGCGGAACGTATCAGGGTGCTTTGACGGCAGGTAGCATGGTAGAAGACTTTGACGTGCACGTATTTGATTCAGAAATCAGCTGTATGGTTCAAGGCTTTTATGCGATTGAAGGAGCCGAGATGGTCCAATTAAATAAACATCCTGACGAAATCATTGCGCGTTTTGAAGAGATGAAACTATCAATGCGTGCGTATTTTATGGTAGATGATTTATCTCACTTGCAGCGTGGAGGTCGTCTAAATGCTGCTCAGGCTATTATTGGAAGTCTGCTTCAAGTAAAGCCCGTGCTCCATTTTGAATCTAAAAAAATTGTTCCGTTTGAAAAAATTCGTACGCGTAAACGAGCATTAAAACGAATTACCGAGCTTCTTGATGAGGATGCAAAAGAAAACGTACCTATGAAGGCTGTAGTTATTCATTCTAATCGTGAAAATGAAGCAAAAGAAATTCAACGAGAGTTAGAACAAGAATATCCTCATATTGAATGGAGCCTTTCTTATTTTGGCGCTGTCATTGGCACACATTTAGGTGAAGGTGCCATCGGTATAGGCTGGTATAAAAAGTAATCGAAAACCAAATCATTTGATTTGGTTTTTTTGCAGGAAAAAACACCTTTTTTTGCGTATATAGATGTGTACGATAAAAATGGAAAGGAATGAAGATATGCTTTTTACTGTTAAACAAGAATTGCTAAATCCCGTTCAAGTACCTAGCCCAGCTGCTTTTCCTCTCTCAAAAATCGATACGTGGAGAACTCCACCTTTAAATCCTTCATACCCCTACTCTTTAGATCTTCAGCGTTCTCTAAGCGGAAAGCAACTTCTACTAACTCAGACTCCCTATCCTTTATCTCTCATTCATGAACATTATCTAAACGGATATATTTCCTATCAAAAAGCACTTACCCAGAAAGAAAACAGATATAAATGCAACCGGTGTGGAAGTGATAGCCCCTTTTATTTTGCTTCATTTCCATGCAGTAGATGTCACCAGGAGTGCTACTATTGCCGAGCGTGTATTGTAATGGGGAAAGTAAGTGAGTGCACACCTTTTATAAACTGGGAAGGACCAACAAGTAATGTCCTGCCAAAAAGCAGCGTGATGAATTGGAAAGGAATGCTGTCTAAAGCTCAAGAACGTGCTTCAAATGAACTCATTCAAGCTATAAAAAAGGATGAAGAGCTGTTAATTTGGGCTGTTTGCGGAGCAGGAAAAACGGAAATTTTATTTAAAGGTATTGAAGCAGCATTGAACAGCGGAAAGAAAGTCTGTATTGCTACTCCAAGAACAGATGTAGTTATTGAGTTAAAGCCAAGAATTCAATCGGCATTTCCGGATATGTCTGTGCTGGCTATGTATGGAGGCAGCGAAGACCGTTTTCATGAATCCTCTCTTATTATTTCCACCACTCATCAACTTCTGCATTATTATCAAGCATTCGATGTGCTGATTATTGACGAAGTAGATGCATTCCCGTATTCGACAGAGCCTATGCTGCACTATGCTGTTGCAAAAGCAGCTAAACACGCTGCATCAAAGATTTATTTAACAGCGACTCCAAATGAATCATTAAAAAAAGACGTTGAGCAAGGGAAAAAACAAGTAGTTAAAATTCCAGCCCGCTATCACCGAATGCTTATTCCTGTTCCTCGGTTTGAATGGTGTGGCAATTGGAAGAAAAAAATGAAAACAGATACTTTGCCTGCTAATGTTGAGAAATGGCTGAAAAAAAGAATAAATGAAGGGAAACAATGCTTTATCTTCGTCCCGCAAATTAAGTGGATTGCTCCGATCACAGACATGATTCGGAAGCTAACCGAAAAGGTAGACGGTGTCCATGCTGAAGATTCCCAGCGAAAAGAAAAAGTAATGAAATTTAGAGAAGGGCAGCTAGTTATTTTAGTAACGACAACAATATTAGAGCGAGGCGTAACGGTTCCCAACATAGATGTTGCAGTATTAGGAGCAGAAGAAACGATTTTTACTGAAAGTGCTCTTGTTCAGATTTCAGGAAGAGTGGGGAGGAGTGCTCAATTTCCAACGGGAGACGTGGTCTTTTTTCATTATGGGCAGTCTCTGTCTATGCGAAAAGCAAAAGAGCATATTGAATATATGAATGCTCTAGCTTATAAGGAAGGGCTGGTTGATCGATGACAATATGTCTGATTTGTTTTGAACCTCTTGTCTCTTCTTTCGATTGGAGATCATTGTTAAAACCTTCTTCAACGGCCAGGATTTGCACTGTTTGCTTGCAAAAATGTCCCATCATCACCAGTAGCATTTGCAGGGGATGCGGCCGTTCTCTTGCAGACCTCGCTTCTTCTCATTATGAGCTAGACACATGTATGGACTGTCAGAAATGGAATGATGCTTCTTTTTTCAACCGTTCTCTTTATACGTACAATGATTTTATGCAAAGCATAATAGAACGTTTTAAATTTCAAGGAGATTATGAAATTATCCAAGCATTCAAGGAGCAGTGGTATAAGTGCTATAAAAAAGAATGTAATCCAAAAGCTATACTAGTTCCTATACCTTTAACGGACGAGAGATTATATGAGAGAGGGTTTAACCAATCTTTAGCGCTAGCTGAACTGATCAGTGACAACATAGAAATGCCTCTTGTTCGCTGTTCAGGAACAAAGCAATCAAAGAAAAATAGGCGAAGTCGGCTGGCAGAAAGGCTGGAATTTAAAGTAGTCGATTCCTCAATGGTTACGAATCAAGAATTTCTCTTGATTGATGATATTTATACAACAGGAGCAACCGTGCGCCAAGCGGCAAGTTGTTTGCAGGAAGCTGGGGCACGTTCAGTTCGTTCGCTCACTTTAATTCGTGCATGAAGATGTATAATTTAAAACTTTGACCGATAGTAAAATAAAAAACAAATGAGGAGTTTCGAATATGGGAACGTTAGATAATTGCAGGGAATGCGGTCATTTATTTGTAAAAAGTGGATCAATAAACATATGTAAATCATGTTTTGACAAAGAAGAAGCTCTGTTTCAACGTGTTTCTTCATTCTTGAAGAAGAGAGCAAATCGTACAGCAACGACTTACGAAGTGATGAAAGAAACGGGCGTTTCAGATTCGTTAATTTATCAATTTATTCGACAAGGTCGCTTAGTGCTAACTAATTTTCCAAATATAAGCTATCCATGCATGCAATGCAACGCTCAGATTCGAGAAGGGAAACTTTGTCATTCATGCTCTCAAGAAATTAAACATGGGTTAGAAAAGCATAATCGTGAGATGATTCGTTCAAATGAAGAGCCGACGCGTCCCACCTATCGTTCTAACGAAAGGAAAAAAGAGTGAAAGTGTGCTGAGTGTTTGCAGATTCTCTATCTATAGACCTATGTTTAAGGTGGACTGTGAAAATGGTCTCAACTTCCTTGCCGATGCTAAAGGTTTAGGCGGAAATTCCGATATAATGAATAGAGATAACGGATACAAATATAAAAAGAGGTGAGAGAGATGAAGATTAACCCATCGAACTTATTTGGAATAAATCCGTACAAAAAACAATCAGAAAAAATAGAACAGGTCTCTAAAAAGAATCCACAAGATCAGATTCATATTTCATCTGAGGCGAAGAAACTTCAGGGAAATGAACCATCTCCAGAAAGACTTGAAAAATTGGAGAAACTAAAACAGCAAATTAACAGCGGAACATACGAAATTAACGGAAAAGAAATTGCTAAAAGTATTGTAGATTTCTATAAAAAATAAAAGGACTGACATTGATTGAACGTGCAAGAAATTCAAACGATACTAGAAAAACAAGTAACGCTTCACAAAAGTTTGTCTGTTATTGTTAAAGAGAAAACGAACTTTATTATTAAACAAGATGTAAAGGCATTGACGGCTTCTTTGCAAAAAGAGCAATCTCATATAGCTGCTATTTCTGCACTGGAAACAAAACGTATAGAAGCGATGGAAAAAAGCGGACATGCTGCTCGCTCCATTGAAGAAATAGCAGGCTCATTCTCTGAGTACTCCATCTTGATACCCTTTCAAAAACAGCTAATAGATATAATTCAAGATATAAAGTATGCAAATGACTTAAACAATCAGCTGCTCACACAGTCTTTGCAGCTGATTCATACCGAACTAGACCTTCTTGTTCCATCGAAACGAGAGGATTCGTTCAATTACACAAAAACAAATAATAGATCGTTTCAGTCCAACTCTATTTTTAATTCGAAGGCATAAAGAACGGAGGAAAGCAGAATGAGTTCAACATTTCATGGTTTGCAGGTGGCTAAACGAGGAATGGATGCCCAACAAGCGGCTCTTTACACGATTGGCCATAACGTATCTAATGCAAATACGCCGGGCTATACGCGTCAGCGAGTAAGTTTAGAAACGTTCCCAGCTTATCCAGCCCCAGGGATGAATCAGACTGGAACTGCGGGCCAAATAGGAATGGGAGTAGAAGCCAGCACGGTAGAGCGAATACGTGATACATTTTTAGATACCCAGTATCGAGATGAAACCATTAAAGTGGGGTATTGGGATGCGCGCGCTGGTGCTCTTGAAAAAATGGAGGAAATTATGAATGAACCTACTGAAGATGGACTTTCAGCTGTTTTTAATCAATTCTTTGAGTCCATTCAAGATGTAACTTCACACCCTTCAGAAGCAGGAGCCAGGTCTGTTATGATTGAACGAGCTGAAGCAGTAGGCGATACTTTCTCTTATTTATCTACTTCTTTAAAAACGGTTCAAGGTGATTTACAAAACGAGCGTGACGTAGTGGTAACACAAGTGAATTCTTTGTTAGAGCAAATAAGTAATGTGAACCAACAAATACAAAACGTAGAACCGAATGGCTATTTGCCTAATGATTTGTATGATGAAAGAGATCGGCTGCTAGATGAGATTTCTAAATTTATGCCGGTTTCTTTAGAGTATACAAAAAGCAGCGGGAACGCTTCTGCAACGTCAGAAGGAGTGGTAACGGTTCAGCTTCAAACGTCTCAAGGGCCTATTACTCTTTTAGATGGGAAAACTCATCAAGTAAATGCCATCAGTTTGAAAACAAATCAAGATTCCTATGTGACGGAAATTCATATAGGGGATGAGATACGGAACCCTGAGTCATTTCCTCAAGGAAAACTTAAAGGGTTAATTGAGGCTTCTGGATATATAGATAATAGTGGTAATAAAACAGGTGTTTACGCTTCAATGATTGATGATTTAGATGAAATGGCATATGAATTTGTAAATTGGTTTAATGATAAGCACCAACAAGGTGTCACGCTAGATGGTGATACTGGTATGTCCTTTTTTAATGAGATTTCTCAGAAAGAAGGAGCTGCAGCTGGAATTGTTATTGCTGATAAAATTAAACAAAACACAAACAATATTGCTGCTGCTTCTTCGGCCTCCTCTGGGGATGATGGAACTGGCCGCAAAGGAGATGGACAAAATGCTCAGCTATTGTCTCAATTTCGTCAAAAGGTGCTTATTAATTCCGGGAATCAAGCTGTTTCCCTAGATGGCTTTTATCAATCTGTTATTGGCCAAATGTCAGTAGATGCCCAACAAGCCAACCGCTTAAAAAGTAATTCAGAAACTCTTCAGGGAGCTGTAGAGCAAAGGCGCCAGTCTACCAGTGCAGTTTCATTAGATGAAGAGATGACCAATATGATTCAGTTTCAGCATGCATATAACGCTAGTGCCCGTATGGTGACTATGATTGATGAAATGCTTGATAAAATTGTAAACGGTCTTGGAACTGGAGGAAGGTAAAGATGCGCGTCACACAAGGAATGTTAGCGGCTAATTCATTAAAACAGATTAGCAATAGCTATAATAAGCTGGAGACACTTCAAAACCAATTATCAACGGGAAAGAAAATTACTCGTCCTTCAGATGACCCGATAGTGGCTACTAAAGGAATGGCTTATCGTTCTAATCTTTCTGAAGTAAATCAATATAAACGTAATTTAACAGAAGCTCAGTCTTGGTTTGATAGTTCAGAATCCGGACTTGAACAAGTCAACTCCATTCTTCAGCGCACTAAAGAGCTGGTCGTGCAAGGGTTAAACGGTACGAATGAAAGTGATGACCGCCAAGCAATTGCACGTGAAATTGAACAGTTAAAGCTGGATTATATGCAAGTAGGCAATACGCAGGTGGCAGGAAACTATATCTTTAACGGTGTAAATGTAGGAGCAGCGCCTATAAGTGAGAATGCAAGCGGTATGATAGAATCGAATATTAACCTGGATCCTTTTTCAGTTGAAGTCTCAAAAGGTATCCAGCTGAGAGTCAATATTCACCCTGAAAATATTTTTGGACAAGGTGCATTCGACTTAATGAACAATGTTCAAACAGCTTTTGAACAAAACGATGTAAACTCACTAAAAGATCTCTCTACACAGGTAGACACGCAGCTGTCTACGCTATTAGCGGAGCGATCTGAATTGGGAGCAAGAAGCAATCGGCTTGAGCTGATTGAAAACCGCCTTGATTCACAGGAAATTACGGCTACTAAGATGCTTTCAAATAATGAAGATGCAGATATTGAAAAAGTCATTACGGATTTAACCGTACAAGAAAGCGTGCATCGTGCTGCTTTGGGAGTAGGGGCTCAAATTATTCAGCCTACGCTGCTAGATTTCTTGCGTTAAAAAGTTCCTTCTAAACAGAAGGAGCTTTTTTACAATGAAAAAAGATAACAAGAAAAAATCAATTAGCAAAGGTGTGATGAGATGAAAATTTCAACAAGCTATCATGGAGATATAGAAATAGATAATCAGCAAACACTGACATTCAATCAAGGGATTCCAGGTTTTTTGGAAGAAACTGAATTTGTTATTTTACCACTTCCAGAAGCCGAAGCTTTCCAAGTTCTGCAGTCTATTCAAACCAAAGAATTAGCTTTTATTATCACGGATCCATTTCAGTTTTTTTTAGATTATGATTTTCAACTAGAACTTCAGGAAATCGAAAAACTTCAATTACAACAAGCGGAAGATGCAGCTGTTTACGTATTGCTTACGATGTCAGATTCTGTGGAAAAGATAACGGCTAATTTGCAGGCTCCTGTTATTATTAATACAAAGCAACAGCTTGCTAAGCAAGTGATTTTAATGAATACAGCTTACGAAACGAAGCACAGGTTATTTGAGTAAGATGAATAGATAAGGAGTGAGTCCATGCTTGTTTTAACACGAAAGTTAAATGAAACAATCAAAATAGGTGATGAAATTGAAGTGACCGTCCTTGCAGTTAATGGTGATCAAATAAAGTTAGGAATTCAAGCTCCAAAGTCTGTAGATATTCATAGACAAGAGATTTATGAAGAAATACGTAACGAAAATAAAAGTGCTTCTCAAATTACATTACATGCTATTGATATGCTGAAACAATTACCGAAAAAGAAATAAAACGATCAGTTTGAAAATCATCAAAAATATACAGTATAAATAATATCTAAATCGGGAAAGATAAACATATAGTATTCCCCACTATGTCTTAAGCCTTTCTCTTTAAGAGAAAGGCTTCTTTTTTATCAAAAAAATTGAACTGAATTTCTGTTTTTTTCCTTTTTATCGTGTATCATTAAATTTATTAAATATAATTCAAATAAATTTAACGAAAGAGGAGAAGAGTAAATGAGTGATGTTCAAGAGTATCATGATTTATTAAAAGAAGCAGAAGATGTGGTTGTCAGTGCTTTAGCTGATACAATGGATTTATATGGGGTCACACCTTCAGTAGGAAGGCTGTATGGCATGCTTTATTTTATGGATGAGCCTGTTACATTAGATCAAATGAGTGAAGAATTGGGTATGAGTAAACCAACGATGAGTACATCCATTCGTTCACTGCAAAATATTGATATGGTCCACAAAGTGTGGAAAAAAGGTGTTCGAAAAGACTTATATGAAGCAGAAAAAGATTTTTCTAAGTCCTTTTTTTCATTTTTCTGTAAGAAGTGGCAAAGAGAAATTTCAGTTAATTTAGAGGCAATCGAAGAAGCGGAAAACAAGCTGCAGATTCTCTTAAATAATGAAGATGTGCCTGAGGAGATCGCAGTAAAAGCAAAGCGTAATTTAGCGCAGATTATAGAGTCCAAACATTATTATCATTTCTTGAAAAAAGTAGTAAAAGTTTTTGACGACCGAAGAATCATCGATATTTTAAATGAAGAATTAGCGAAAGAGTAAATAAAAAAGGCTGTTGAAAAATCAACAGCCTTTTTATCATTTTTATACGGTTAATGGTGTAGCTTCAAAACAGCGGTTATAAATCCATTCGTAACTTTTTACAGTTAAATCACGAGGGTTACCAACTGTTTGTGGATCATTAAATGCTTCTTGAGCTAAGCGAGAAACCGCTTCTTTTGGAATACCTTGTTCTTCTAAAGAAGGGATTTGTACATCTTTAACTAGTTGATATACTTCACGAACAGCTGCTTGAGCTGCTTCTTCAAGCGTTAATTCGTGTGTATTAACTCCTAAAGCTTGAGCTATGCGCGCAAATTTTTCAGGCTCGCCCATCCAGTTATATTCCATTACAGGACCTAGCATTGCTGCTACGCAAGGGCCATGGGCAATTGGATAAATGCCTCCTAATGTTTGAGCCATCGCGTGAGCTGCTCCTGCAGATTCACTTCCATATGAAAGGCCAGCAAGCATAGCTGCATGCGCCATTCCATAGCGTGCTTCGATATCCTGTCCATTTGCAACTGCACGTCGTAAGTATTTTCCAACGTACTCAATAGCCAATAAAGCAACAGAGTCCGTCATTGGTTGTGCAAAGTGACATGTATAACATTCAATTGCATGAGCTAATGCGTCAATTCCTGTACCGGCCGTAATATGTGAAGGCATAGATACGTGCAGTTCTGGATCAATAATTGTTAAGTGAGCAGCAATTAAAGGTCCACCTGTATTAAACTTAAACTCACGAACAGGATCTGTAATGACAGCCCATTGTGTGACTTCACTTCCTGTACCCGCAGTTGTAGGAATGGTTGTTAAAGGAGGGATACGTTTTGTTAAAGGTTTTTTTCCTTCAGCTGCTTCATAATCTAAGACGGGAGCATTATGAGCTACTTCTACACCAATAGCTTTTGCCGTATCCATTGAGCTTCCGCCTCCAACAGCTACTAGTCCGTTGCATCCATTTTCTTTGTACATTTTTGTGCCGTCTGCTACCACGTGAATAGAAGGGTTGGCTTCTACTTGGTCAAATAGAATAACGTCTACGTCCGCTTCTTTTAAACTAGCGATTACAGGATCTGCTAAACCTACTTTTTTTACACCAGGATCTGTTACTAGTAAAACCTTAGATACACCTAGGTTTTTTACTTCTTCTCCAGTATGCTTAACAGCACCAATTCCATGTTTTACAACCGTTGGCATCTCAAAACTTTTTAAACGTTCCATTCTTTCAAATCGCATAAACATCTTTACATTCCCCCTTGAATTTTATTGAAACCAGCGCATTGGCTGTGGATTTGTATTCGTATAAATATGTTTAATTTCCGTATATTCTTCTAGCCCAATGTGGCTAAGCTCTCTTCCGATCCCAGATTGCTTATATCCTCCCCAAGGAGCCTGCGGGAAGTAGGGATGATAATCGTTAATCCAAGTTGTTCCCATACGGAGTGCTTTCACTACACGTTCAGCTCGATTCATATCCCTTGTCCAAACGGCTCCAGCTAATCCATAGATTGTATCGTTAGCAAGTGCCACCGCTTCTTCTTCGGTGCTGAAGCGCTCAATGGTCATAATTGGACCAAATGACTCTTCTTGGACAACTTTCATATCTCCATGACAGTCTGTAAAAATAGTTGGTTCAATGAATAAACCTTTTTGTAAAGACTCTTGAGTTGGACGTTTGCCTCCTAAAACAAGGGAAGCACCTTCTTGTTTGCCAAGCTCAATGTAATGTTCCACTTTAGCTAGGTGTTCTTTTGAGATGACGGGTCCCATTTGAGTGGCTTCATCCATGCCGTCTCCTAGCTTAATTTTTTTGGCTTGTTCAATAACTGCTGAAACAAATTTATCGTGAATATCATCTTGAACGAGTAATCTTGCACCAGCTGAACAAACTTGACCGGCATGAAAGAAGACCGCATTTAATGCATAGTCAACCGCAGTGTCAAAGTCAGCGTCAGCAAAGACGATATTCGGATTTTTCCCACCAAGTTCAAGAGCGATTTTTTTAAAGTTGCCTGCGGCAGCCTGCATGACTTTACGTCCAGATACACCGCCACCTGTAAAGGAAACTAAATCTACTAAGTGACTTTCTGCCATTTCTTGTCCAACGGTCGCACCCGGGCCGAGTACAATGTTAATGACGCCTGCTGGAAAGCCAACTCTTTCAAAAATTTTCATCATATGAATAGTTGTTAAAGGGGTGATTTCGCTTGGTTTAATAACAATTGTATTCCCAGCAGCAAGTGCCGGAGCCAATTTCCAAGAGGCTTGCAATAAAGGATAATTCCAAGGAGTAATTTGGCTGCATACACCTACAGGTTCGCGGACAACGCGGCTAACAGAATCGGGATTAGGTGACTCAATCATCTGTCCACCATCTTTATCTGCTAATCCAGCATAGTATTGAAAGACATCAGCAATTCCATCCATGTCTGCCAGGCTTTCAACGAGGGTTTTTCCAGTATTCAAGGTTTCAAGTTTTGCGAGTTCTTCACGATCATTACGAATTTCTTCCGCTACTTTAAATAGTAAAGAACCCCTTTGGGCCGCTGTAAATTTAGACCATTGACCTGCATCAAAAGCTTTTCTAGCTGCTTCAATAGCTTCTACAGTATCAGCACGATTTCCTTCTGTAACGACAGCGATAACCTCTTGATTAAAAGGATTTATAATCTCTCTTTTCTCGCCGCTGCGTGCTTCAACCCATTCGCCGTTTATGTGCATTTTTTCAAGCGTAAGTGTTTGTTCCAATAGCATCAACCTCCAAATAATAGAATTTGTTAAATTTATATTTAACGTTCTTAACAATTCGAATTATAGCATCGGTTATTTAATTTAGTCAAATCCAAAAACTCGGAATGTTCAGAATTTATTAGATTATCTGCTCTGTAAGAGACTAATCATTCGGATATTAAGAAAAAATTTAACAAAAAGTGATAAAAAATCACTGATTGCTATGTCCCTTGATACAAAAGGTTTTTTTATGTATGAGCTATGAGAATATTATTCTTTTTTTATATGAGAACACTCAAACTTTTTTGACAATATCCTAAACATTCAGATATATTAACCATAGTACTATATCTGCTTGCATACAAACCTTGAAAAACAAAGGATTTTGAATGTGGAAATTAAGAAAGGAGTTTAGATGGAAGATGAAAATAATTGTGAATTCAATAAAAAAATTCGATTTAAATTATTTTAATATAATTATATAAACGTAATTTCTCCCCTTCGCATTGGTATTTATAATCCAACTATTTATATTTTATTCTAAAAAATCTATTTTTAGGTTTAATTGTATGCTGGTAGGAAAAAGGAATAGAGGACAAGTTTGTCTTTAGATTTCTTTATCAATTTAAAGGATGTGAGACGATGCAAAATGCTAAAAAACCATTTCGTTCAGACACACAACAAGCCAGGCCTGAAAAGTCGAATGAGACTTCTGACTTTTCAGGGAAATCAAACAGGAACAACCGTCTACTAACCCCCTTATGGACAACTATTATAGGATTTTCCATCTTTATGGTTGTCGCATTTATCTATTCTCTCTATAATCCAGATCTCTATTGGCCAGGCCTCATTTTAATGTTCATTATGTATGGTGTTATTTATTTTATTGGTGCTCGAGCCGCTGCAAGTAAAAAAGGAAAATCAGATGATATGCTTGTTGCAGGAAGATCTATGCCGCTATGGATTTCAATGTTCACAATGACCGCCACTTGGGTAGGTGGAGGGTATATTGCTGGAACGGCCGAAACCGTTTATTCCTCAGGGCTGACATGGACTCAAGCGCCATGGTGTTATTCAATCAGCTTGATTTTAGGCGGTATCTTTTTTGCTAGAAAGATGAGAAGGTTTGAGTTTATGACAATGCTCGATCCTCTAGAATCTCGTTTCGGTAAGAAAATGGCTACGGTTCTTTATTTTCCAGCTATACTGGGAGAGCTGTTTTGGAGCGCAGCTATCTTAACTGCTTTAGGAACAACATTCGGTGTGATTTTAGGCCTCAGTTTTTCAATTTCCATCATTCTTTCCGCACTTATTGCCATTGCATACACCGTGATTGGCGGCTTGTGGGCAGTAGCACATACCGATATCTTACAGCTTTCTATTATGTTTTTAGGGCTATTTCTGGTGCTTCCCTTTGCATTTTCGAATACGGGAGGGGTGGGAGCCGTTTTTTCTACTTATTCAGAAGGCATGACTGGTTCTCTTCATTTATTTCCTCCATTAAAAGGCTGGGAAGATCCGAAATGGGGAAATACATATTGGCAATGGTGGGATAGCACATTTTTACTTATTTTTGGTGGTATTCCATGGCAAATTTATTTTCAGCGCGTGTTATCTGCTAAAAATGAAAAAGCAGCAATGTGGCTATCTATTACAGCCGGCATCTTTTGCGCGTTAGCGGCCTTGCCTCCAACATTAATAGGAATGATAGGTTATAGTGCAGACTGGTCTTCATTTGGAGCGTCAAGCCCTGAGAGCGCGTCCATGATTTTAACGTATGTATTTAAATACCTAACGCCCGATTTAGTAGGAGCGATTGCGCTTGGAGGCCTAGCTGCTGCCGTTATGGCTGCAGTAGCGGCTTCGTTGCTTTCAGCGTCGGGGATGGCAGCCTGGAACGTGTATCGTCCGATTGTAAAACCAAATGCGACACAGGCGCAGTTAGATAAAGTTATTAAACGTTCTATCATTATCATTGGAACGGGAGCAACTCTAATTGCTTTAAACTCTGAGAGTGTCTACTCTTTATGGTATTTATCAGGGGACCTAGTGTATTGTATACTTTTTCCGCAGTTGGTTTGTGCTTTATTCTTTAAAGGAGCTAACTGGTACGGATCTTTGGCTGGGTTTATTGTGTCTCTTGTTCTTCGAATAGGTGGAGGAGAACCGCTGCTTCATTTAAAAGCGCTACTTCCGTATCCGATGATTGAAGACGGAGTGGTCATGTTTCCGTTTCGTACATTTGCGATGGCAGGCGGGTTGTTAACCATTCTTATCGTTTCTTACGCGACGCGACGTATTTGCCCTCCTCAGCCGCTTCGAAATCTTCATCGTGACATATCGGTTGAGAAATAATCAAAAGCAAAATAAAAAAGCCGCATCTGCGGCTTTTTTATTTTGCAATATTTTCTGACTCGGAAAATTGATCGTCAGGTCGCTTGTTGTTTGTTTTTTTGATGAACGAGTATGAAAGAAGAACCACAGCGGTTAATCCAAGAGTTAAGAAAAACTGTGAGCGCATCGAATCAATAAATGCCATTGATAAGAAGATCACGGTAATAACAGCAATTGTTACGTATGTTAAATACGGGAACAACCACATTTTCATCCCTTTAATTGGCTGGTTTGCTCGCTTCATTTTCTTGCGCAGGCGTAAATGAGAAATAGCGATAGCTAAGTACACAATAAGAGCAATGGCTCCCGATGCATTAACTAAGAATAAAAAGAGTTTATCCGGCGAAACGAAGCTAAAAATAGCACATACATATGCGGCAGCTGTGCTAATCCATACAGCTCTTGCCGGCACGCCTGATTTGCTTACTTTTGCTAAAGCGCGAGGAGCTTGTCCTTTTTGAGCTAATGATAAAATCATTCGTGAGTTCGTATACAAAGCAGAGTTCAAGCAAGACAAAACGGATACTAATACGACTAAATTCATAATTTGTGCAGCTGCTGGAATATTGACCATTTCTAACATTGTTACATATGGACTTTTTAGTAAATCAGCTGAGTTCCAAGGTAAAAGAGTTACTAAAATAGCAACTGAACCAATATAGAAAATTAAAATTCGCCATACGACACTGCGAATAGCAGTGGTGATAGCTTTTGCTGGATTTTCTGATTCACTAGCTGCAATAGCCGCAATTTCAGCTCCAAAATAAGAGAAAATAACGGTAATAACTCCTAAAAAGATAGAGTTCGTACCTTTTGGCATAAAGCCTCCGTGGCCCGTTAAATTAGCTAGACCAGGTGAAGATGTACCTGGGATCAATCCGAAAATAATAGCTAAACCGATTCCCATAAAAGCAACGATTGCCACAATTTTAATCATAGCAAACCAATATTCAAATTCTCCAAATGATTTGACAGAGAACAAGTTTGTTAGAGTTAATGCAAAGGTTAAGGTTAAGCTTAAAAGCCAAATTGGTACGGAAGGGAGCCATTCATGAACAATTGCTCCTCCTGCAGTGGCTTCAATCGCAATTACAATTAGCCAGAAAAACCAGTAAAGCCATCCAACAGCATAACCTGCCCACGCGCCAATTCCTTGCTGAGCATATGTTGCGAATGAGCCTTTATCTGGGTTTACCATAGCCATTTCACCGAGCATACGCATCAATAGAACGACTAGCAGTCCGGCTGCTGCATATGAAACTACTGCTGCTGGGCCTGTTGCGTTAATAACGGATCCGCTTCCTACAAACAAGCCGGCTCCGATAATACCTGCAATGGAAATCATGGAAACGTGACGTTGCTTTAACTTTCCGTGTGATTCTGTTTTGTTTCCCATCGTATTCACTCCTTTAAAATTATCGAAAGACTATTAGAAAATAAAGTAAATTCTGAAAATATAAATAGAAATTCCTCCCCTTACCTTTATAATAAGCAAGAAGTGTGCCAATTATCAAATTCCTATAAAAATCGACTTTAAGTTACTAAAATTGACGCATTTTAAGTCAAAAAAGACTCGATTTATTCATCATAGACTTATTCGCCATTTGGGATGTCTGGTATATACGTACATTTTATACAAGTTTTCGACAACTATCTTATATATCTTGTATGATAAAAGAGAAATCGGTATTATATTCCAAGAAGAATGTTTGAGAGGGTGCGTGTGTTTGAAAAAATTTATAGCTGTTCTTTTTCTATTTATTATTCTTTTAGTTGGGGTGTATTTTTTCGTTAGTCCCGTTAGAAATGTTGAAAAGCTTGATCATACTGCTTCATTATCTTCACTGGCACAAGAAAAGTCCGATCATGCCACATCGCTAGAACTGAACGGCGGATCTCCTGTTCTAGGATACCGGTTAAGCGAGAGCGATGTTAATGATTATTTGCGCAGCTACCTTTATGAAAGTGATGAAACAGTTGACGGAGCAGAAGCCGAGTTGCTTCCGGAACATATAAAATTTTATATTAATAAACATGTAGTATCTTTTATGGAATCACAGTTTGTAGTTGACGTAACACCAAATGCCGAAAATGGAAAGCTTGTTTTAAAGGTGAATAGCGTGCATTTAGGAAGAATGCCGATTCCGATGTCTGTTGTATGGGATCGCTTAAATATTGATAAGGCTTCTGATGTCACGGTTGATAAAGAAATGAATGAAATTACTCTGCTCAATAATTTGCCAGATTCCATTTCGTTTGAGCAAGCAGATACAACGGATGAATATATAAATTTATCTGCCTCTGTAACCATTGATTCGTTACGAGATATTATAAATCTAGCACCATATCTTATTCCTAAGGATATTCAAAGAAATTTATCCCAGAAACTGAACTTGTTTGGCCAATAATAAAAAGCTCACTTATTGTAGAAAAATAAGTGAGCTTTTTCTATCTTGCACCATTTGACCTATGAAAAAAATGACTGTTTTACCGATACAAAATAGAGAAGTGTTGAACCTATAAACGAATAGGGTGATTCGAAAAAATATACTCATGTTTTATGGCTAACAGTTGATGAATAGATGAATAAAAAACGGTGGTGATGGTAAGTGGTAAGAGTAAGTGGGTTAGCAAGCGGAATGGATATTGATCAAATTGTCAGTGATTTAATGAAGGCTGAACGTATGCCTATTGATAAAATGAAAAAACAAAAGCAAACGTTAGAGTGGCAGCGAGATGATTATCGCTCTATGAACCTGCTGTTATCGGAATTTAATAATCTCGCTTTTAATATGACCTTGCAGTCTTCTTATTCATCCAAAACGGTATCTTCATCGGATGAAACGAAAGTAAAAGCAGCAGCTACTTCCTCAGCAGGTAACGCGTCTTATACACTTTCAAACGTGACAATGGCGACTGCTGCGCAAAATATCAGTAATGGGAAAATTTCAGAAGGCACTATTGACCCTGCTAAAAGTTTATGGGAGCAAAAAAACTTGCTTGGCAGTGCGTGGAGTGGAAAAGAGGTCAAGCAACCTGATATTACAATAAGTGATGATACAAAGACTGCCAAGTTATCCAAAGGAGCTATTTTCGAGGGAAGCCTGCCTTCTTCTATTCAAGTGAAAAATGGAGAATCTTCTCAAGAATTTAATATAAAAACTACAGGCGATCCTACTTTAATAGGAGAGAATGATGTATTCGTTAATATGAATACGGGCGAAATGACATTCGGTTCCACGTTAACAAACGGTAGCACTGTTCAAGGATTTACGTATAAGCAAAATGTCCTCCAGTTTTCTATTACAACGTATGACAGCAGCGGAAAAGCAACAGGAGATAATGCAGACGGCAGTATGTCATTTGAATTTGATGGCTCAGCGTCATTAAATACTGTTTTGACCCAACTTAGTAATTCAAAAGTAGGTATTTCAGCCTTTTACGATGAAGGAACAGATAAAGTTGTCTTTACTCGCAAAGACACAGGAGATTTGTCAAAAGCCGGTGGTGCAGGCGGTCAAAAGATGGTGTTTTCAGGAGCGTTTTTAACAAATTTCTTAAAATTAGATACTCAAAAAGAAACCGGTGGAACAGACGCAAAATTTACGCTAAACGGTCTAGAAACAACTCGTAAGTCCAATACATTTACAACGGGAGGCGTTACCTATACCCTTCAAAACAATTTCACAGGAGATGTGCGCGTTAACGTAAGCAATGATACGCAGAAAGTATTTGATACCATTAAAGATTTCGTGACCAAATACAATGAACTGATTGAGAAAATTAATGGAAAGATTACGGAAGAAAGAGACCGGAACTATCAGCCTTTGACTGATGAAGAAAGAGAAAAACTAACGGATAAACAAGCTGAGCAGTGGGATGAAAAGGCGAAAAGCGGTTTGTTAAAAGGAGACTCAATTTTATCAAGCGGGCTAAACCAAATGCGTTCTAACTGGTATGCCTCTGTATCAGGAGTGAGTGGAGCATTTTCGCAGCTAACCGACATTGGTATTTCAACTAGCGCAAACTATAGCGATCGAGGCAAGCTAGTCATAGAAGGCGATGGAACTAAATTAAAAGAAGCAATTGAAAAAGATCCGCAGTCTGTGATGGATTTATTTATGAAAAGTGGAAGTACAACAAGTGAAAAAGGGATTGTACGACGTTTACGAGATACGATTACTCAAACCGTATCCAAAGTTGAGCAGCGCGCTGGCCGTTCAACATGGACAAGTGAACAATTTTTGCTTGGGCGGAATTTAAAAAGCGTAAATAGCCAAATCACTAGTTTTGAAAGCAGGCTCACACAAGTAGAGGACCGGTATTATCGTCAGTTTACAGCAATGGAAAAAGCCATTCAAAATGCAAATGCTCAAAGCGCGCAGTTATCGCAATATTTTAGTTAAGAAGGAGTGAACGTTTATGGCAGCAAATAATCCATATCAAGCGTATCAGCAAGGAGCTGTTCAGACTGCTTCTCCAGGAGAGTTAACGCTTATGCTGTATAACGGATGTTTAAAATTTATCAAGCTTGCACGAACAGGCATACAGGAAAAAAATATTGAGCTGAAAAATACGAATCTGTTAAAAGCACAAAATATTATTCAAGAATTAATGATTACCCTTGATACAAACGTGCAAGTTGCTAAGTCTATGATGGCTATGTATGACTATGTTAACCAGCGTTTAATTGAAGCAAATACAAAAAATGACACAGCAAGCTTGGATGAAGCCGAACAATATGTAACAGAATTCCGCGATACATGGAAGCAAGTTGTGCAGCTTCACCGCCAGCAAGTCCATGGAAGCGGCGGTCAAGCATAAATATGATTAACGACCTATATCAGCTAACGGATGAGATTTATCGGCTTATTCAAACATTTTCTGACAAAAATCGAGAAGAAGGCATTCAAAAGTTAGAGTATCTTCTATTAAAAAGACGTGACCTCATAGAGAAACTGCCGCCAAAAAGTAGGGGTAATGAATCGATGGGTAAAAAAATTGTCGAAATGAATAAGGAAATTGATCAAAAGCTGATCTTAATTCGGCATCAAATTATGGTAGATCTCCGTTTGTTAAAAGCGAAAAAAAAGCATAGTAACAGCTATGTAAACCCTTACGAAACAAAAACGTTTGATGGGATGTTTTACGATAAAAAAAATTAATTCTACGTAAAAAAATACAACCCTTCTTCTTATGAAGAAGGTCTATTTTTTTGGTTTTTTCATAAACTTTTCTCAGGTTCCATAAATTTTCACTAAATTTTCAAAAAATTTTAATAGTTTAGGAAGGGATTGTGTCGGGTATTGTAGAATTGTAGAGGTATAGCAATGGATTAAAGGAGGAGTTCGAACATGATGTATAACATTCGCGGTGAAAACATTGAGGTGACTCCAGCAATTAGGGAATACGTAGAGAAAAAGCTTGGTAAGTTAGAGCGTTATTTCGACGAAACACCAACTGCTGACGTAAATGTAAACTTAAAAGTCTACAATAACGATCAAAAAATAGAAGTCACAATCCCAATGAATGATCTCGTATTGAGAGCTGAAGAGACACACAGTGATTTATACGCAGCTGTCGATCTTGTCCTAGATAAATTAGAGCGTCAAATTCGTAAACACAAAACAAAAGTAAATCGAAAAATGCGTGAAAAAGGCGCTGAGAAGTATCTGTTCGCAGCATTAGAAAGCGAAGCGAACGTAGCTGTTGCAACTGAAGAAGATGAATTAGAGCTAGTTCGTACAAAACGATTTAACTTAAAGCCAATGGATAGTGAAGAGGCTATTTTGCAAATGAATATGTTAGGACATAGTTTCTTTGTATTTACAAACGCTGAGACCAATATTACAAATGTTGTATATCGAAGAAAAGATGGACGATATGGATTGATTGAACCAAACTAAGATTATAGGCTCTCTTAAACAAGAGCAGTAAAGTAAAAGCAGCGTGCCTCCGCACGCTGCTTTTTAGCTGCTTAAAAAAATAGTTCCATCACTATATAGCGTGTAGAAGATTTGGTGAATACACGCGCCGTTTTTTTCATGTTGAACGCCTGATAAAAAGAGACTTTATTTTCTCGTGCGTTACACCAGACCTTTCGTACCCCAAGGTTCTTGGCTTTGAGAAAAACCTCCTCTAGTAGACGACTGCCATATCCTTTTCCTTGTTCTTTTTTGAGAGTAGCAAATTTTCGAAATTGAGCTTCATCACCTGTTATAAATAAGGAAACAACTGATTTTAACTCTCCTTCTTCAAACAGTCCATAGTGAATGCCTGATGGATCATCTTTAAGCTGAATATAACTGAAATCTTTATCAGGCCACATGACGGTATGTCTGACTTCCCAAGCTTGTTCTTTTGTAATCGATTGAACGTTCATTCTACATTCCCCTTTTTTATTGTAAGAGTGAGGTAGGGGAAATCACAATAGAAAATAACTCGTTAAGAGAGTACTACTCGTAAAGAGACAGACGAAAAAGGGTACAAGTTGCTACTTGTTTAGCTGCAATGTTACAATTTTACTCAGAATGTTTTATAATGAAAGATACAGATATGAATGAAAATAGTATAAAATGTACTGATTATAAATAGAGGAGCGTTTTAATATGCTTGGATTATTTAAAAAAGTGTTTGACGGCAATCAACGCCAAATCGGCCGTTTAGAAAAAATGGCGGACCAAATTGATGCGTTAGGTCCTGAAATAGCGTCTTTAACGGACGATCAGCTTCGTGAAAAAACAGCTGAATTTCAACAACGCTACCAAAATGGCGAATCGCTCGATAACTTATTAGATGAAGCTTTTGCGGTTGTACGTGAAGCAGCGAAACGTGTGTTAGGCATGTATCCGTACAAAGTTCAGCTAATGGGGGGTATTTCTCTGCATGAAGGGAATATCTCGGAAATGAAAACGGGTGAAGGTAAAACGTTGACAGCTACTATGCCTGTATACTTAAACGCTATTACAGGAAAAGGTGTACATGTAGTAACAGTCAATGAATACTTAGCGAGCCGTGATGCTAGTGAAATGGGTCGTTTATACGAATTCTTAGGCTTGAAAGTAGGATTAAACTTAAACCATTTAACGCGTGAAGAAAAGCAAGAAGCATATGCAGCCGATATTACGTATAGTACAAATAATGAACTCGGATTTGACTATTTACGTGATAACATGGTGCTGTACAAAGAACAAATGGTTCAACGTCCGCTTCATTTTGCTGTAATCGATGAAGTTGACTCTATCTTAATTGATGAAGCACGTACGCCGCTTATTATATCCGGCAGCGCACAGAAATCGACTGCTCTTTATATTCAAGCTAATGCATTCGTTCGCACGCTTGATAAAGAAACCGATTTTACTTTTGATATCAAAACAAAAAGCGTTCAGCTAACCGAAGAAGGTATGTCAAAAGCAGAGCGCGCATTTGGCATTGAAAACTTATTTGATATTTCACACGTAGCGCTAAATCATCACATCAACCAAGCGCTTAAAGCACATGTAACGATGCAAAATGATGTGGATTATGTAATTGATGAAGATCAGGTCGTAATCGTTGACCAATTTACTGGTCGTTTAATGAAAGGAAGACGTTTTAGCGACGGCTTGCATCAAGCTATCGAAGCTAAAGAGAACGTTGAGATTCAAAATGAAAGCATGACATTAGCTACAATTACATTCCAAAACTACTTCCGTATGTATGAAAAATTATCAGGTATGACGGGTACAGCTAAAACGGAAGAAGAAGAATTCCGTAATATCTACAACATGCACGTTGTTGTTATTCCGACAAACAAGCCAATTTCACGTGATGATAAAGCGGATTTAATTTATAAGTCAATGGAAGGCAAGTTTAATGCGGTAGTAGAAGATATTGCCGAGCGCCACGCAAAAGGACAGCCTGTCCTTGTTGGTACAGTTGCGATCGAAACATCTGAAGTTTTATCAGCTTTATTAAAGAAAAAAGGAATTCGCCATCACGTGTTAAATGCAAAACAGCATGAGCGTGAAGCGGATATTATTGAAAATGCGGGTCACAAAGGTGCGGTAACAATCGCAACAAATATGGCCGGTCGTGGTACGGATATCAAACTAGGTGAAGGTGTCGTTGAAGCTGGAGGTCTTGCTGTAATTGGTACAGAGCGTCATGAATCACGCCGTATTGATAATCAGCTTCGCGGACGTGCTGGACGTCAAGGGGATCCAGGGGTATCTCAATTCTATCTATCCATGGAAGATGAATTAATGCGCCGATTTGGTTCAGATAATATGATGGCAATGATGGATCGCCTTGGCATGGATGACTCACAGCCAATTCAAAGTAAAATTGTAACAAGAGCTGTTGAATCCGCTCAAAAACGCGTTGAAGGTAATAACTTCGATGCGCGTAAACAATTGCTTCAATATGATGACGTGCTTCGTCAACAGCGTGAAGTTATTTACAAACAGCGCTTTGAAGTGCTTGATTCAGACAACCTGCGTGCGATTGTAGAACGTATGATTGAATCAACGCTACAGCGTGTGGTTGAAGTAAACACACCGCGTGAAGAATTAGAAGAAGAATGGAATTTACAAGCGATTATTGATTACGTAAATGCTAATGTTCTTGAGGAAGGTGAAGTCACAGAAGAAGATCTTCGCCGTAAAGAGCCTGAAGAAATGGTAGAACTGCTGGTAGATCATGCAAAAGCTCGTTATAATGAAAAAGAAGAGCAGCTCCCTGAAGAACAAATGCGTGAATTTGAAAAAGTTGTTGTTCTTAGAGCGGTTGATTCTAAATGGATGGATCATATTGATACGATGGATCAGCTTCGCCAAGGTATCCACCTTCGTGCGTACGGTCAAACAGATCCTCTTCGCGAATACCAAATGGAAGGTTTTGCGATGTTTGAAAACATGATTGCAACCATTGAAGAAGAAGTGACGAAGTATATCATGAAAGCAGAAATTAACAACAACCTTGAGCGTCAAGAGGTAGCGCAAGGTCAGGCGGCTGTTCATCCAAAAGAAGGAGACGCGCCGGCTAAGAAGAAGCCAAAAGTAAATGCGATAGAAGTTGGCCGAAATGATCCTTGTATCTGCGGAAGTGGCAAAAAGTATAAAAACTGCTGCGGTAAAGAATCATAAAGTAAGAGTCAATTAGTATAGAATGAATTAGTACAGGAAGGAAATGAGTCTTCTCATTTCCTTCCTGTGCGTCAAAAATAAAATAGAGGTGTTCAACTCATGGATTTAGTAGAAATTAAGCAAGAACTTGACAAAACAGCTAAGCGATTAGCGGACTTTAGGGGGTCTCTTTGACCTCGATACAAAACAAGCTCGTATCGATGAATTAGATGAGACTATGGCTGATCCAAATTTTTGGAATGACCAGCAGGCAGCTCAGACTGTTATTAATGAAGCCAATGGTTTGAAAGATGCAGTAAATCAATTTAACCACTTGGATGAAACATATGAAAATTTACAAGTGTCTTATGAACTTGTAAAAGAAGAATACGATGAAGATTTAGCAGAAGAACTAGTTAGTGAATTAAAAGAGCTTATATCAGGCATGAATGACTTTGAATTACAGCTGCTTTTAAGCGAGCCGTATGATAAAAATAATGCCATTTTAGAACTGCACCCAGGTGCTGGTGGAACAGAATCACAGGATTGGGGTTCAATGTTACTGCGTATGTATACGCGCTGGGCGGAGAAAAAAGGTTTCAAAGTAGAAACGCTTGATTACTTACCTGGAGATGAAGCTGGTATTAAAAGTGTAACGCTTTTAATTAAAGGTCATAATGCGTATGGGTATTTAAAAGCTGAAAAAGGCGTTCATCGTCTCGTTCGTATTTCTCCGTTTGATTCATCAGGCCGTCGTCATACATCATTCGTCTCGTGCGACATAATGCCGGAATTTAATGATGAAATTTCAATTGATATTCGTACGGAAGATTTGAAGGTTGACACGTATCGTGCAAGCGGTGCCGGAGGTCAGCATATCAATACAACAGATTCAGCTGTTCGTATTACTCACCTCCCAACTAATGTAGTCGTATCTTGTCAGACGGAACGTTCACAAATTAAAAACCGTGAGCAAGCAATGAAAATGTTAAAATCTAAGCTGTATCAATTAGAAATTGAAAAGCAGCAAGAACAGCTAGCTGAAATTCGCGGAGAACAAAAAGATATTGGGTGGGGAAGTCAAATTCGTTCGTACGTATTCCATCCGTATTCATTAGTAAAAGATCACCGCACAAATACGGAAGTCGGAAACACGCAAAGCGTAATGGATGGAGATCTAGATCCGTTTATCGATGCATATTTACGTTCTCATATTTAATCAAAAGGCAGCATACTTAGGTATGCTGCCTTTTTTTAGTTGTTGGGAATTTGTGAAATTTGGATGAAGAAAAACGAGCGTAAAGAACTATTGTTAAAAAGAAAATTAAGAAAATGCAGAAATTTAAAGGTTGCTGTCGTCAGTTCGCTTATTTTGTCAATGAAACAAAATGGTTAAAAATACCTGTTTTGCAGTAAGTGCTTCTTTACAATCCTTTATATTCCTTTTACAAACAGTATTTATAATTTGAGTTAAATCATGAGGAAGGGGCATGTGCAGTGGAAAATAAATCGTTAAACGAATTAATAGAGCAAGTGAAACAGAATAGCTTTTCTTCGAGTAAAGGGTTTGATAGACGGCGTTTTTTGCAAGGAGCTGGAAAAGTAGCGGGAGTATCACTTGGCTTAACAATTGCTCAGTCTATTGGTTTAAATGCAGTAGAAGTTTCAGCTGCAGCGCCTAAATTTTCAAGTTATCCGTTCACTCTAGGCGTCGCATCAGGAGATCCTTTAGCAGATAGCATTGTTCTTTGGACAAGATTAGCACCAGACCCGTTGAATGGCGGGGGAATGCCTAATCAACCTATTCCAGTAAAATGGGAGCTTAGTGAAGATGAAGACTTTCATCGAATTGTCAAACGAGGAACAGAAGTGGCTAGACCTGAACTTGCTCATTCGGTTCACGTTGATGTAAAAGGATTGAAGCCGAGTCATATTTATTATTATCGATTTAAAAGCGGCCATGAGTTAAGCCCGGTTGGAAAAACAAAAACACTTCCTTCAGCAAATGCAGAAGTAGCCAGTATGACGTTTGCATTTGCTTCGTGTCAGCAATATGAACATGGGTACTTTACAGCCTATGAGCATATGGTTAAAGAGCAATTAGATTTTGTCGTTCATTTGGGTGATTACATCTATGAATATGGACCAAACGAGTACGTGGCTGCAAGCGGAAACGTTCGTACTCACAGCAGCGCAGAAATTCAAACGCTGCAAGACTATCGAAACAGGCATGCTCAGTACAGGTCAGATGCCAATTTGAAGTCTGCTCACGCTGTTTTTCCGTGGATTGTGACGTGGGATGATCATGAAGTAGAAAACAATTATGCAAATGTAATTCCTGAAAAAGGCCAATCAGTAGAAGCATTTATCCAACGCCGTGCGGCAGCTTATCAAGCTTATTACGAACACATGCCTTTGCGTCAAACATCTTTGCCCCACGGAGCGGATATGAGATTATATCGTGACTTTTCATATGGAAAACTAGCTTCTTTTCAAGTGTTGGATACGCGTCAATACAGAGACGATCAAGCAAACGGAGACGGAACAAAGCCGCAAACGCCAGAATCTCTTGATCCCAAACGTACGCTATTGGGGAATGAACAAGAAAAATGGCTGTTTACTAATCTTGAAAAGTCAGCGTGTCATTGGAACGTACTGGCTCAACAAATTTTCTTTGCGCCAAGAAAATTTGGAACGGCTGCTAAGCCTACATACAGCATGGATGCATGGGATGGGTATACGGCGAATCGTCAGCGCGTCATTGATTTTATTGAAAAGAAAAAGTTGGAAAACGTCATTGTACTAACTGGAGATGTACACGCTAACTGGGCTTCTAACTTATACGCGGATTTTGCTAACCTTAATTCAAGAATTATTGGTGCAGAGTTCATCGGCACCTCCATCACTTCCGGAGGGGACGGAGCAGATAAACGAGCTGATACGGATAAAATTTTAAGTCAAAATCCACACCTCACATTTTTTAATGATTACAGAGGATATGTAAGGTGTACGGTGACTCCTGATGTATGGCAAGCCGATTATCGCGTTGTGCCTTTTGTAACAGAACCTGGTGCAGAAATTTCAACTCGAGCTTCCTTTCAATATAAAAAAGATGGCAAAGGTATGAAGGAAGTTGAAGTAAATAACGTACCGCGTGGACTAAAGATTTCTAAGGAAGTAGAGGAAGATCGTATGCGGGCACACGGGAAAGCACATGAAAAACAAGAGTTGAAAAAGAAAGAAAAAGTCCAGCAGTAAACTGAGTAAGGAAAAGGAGGTCAAGTATGTTTTCTAATATTGGAATCCCTGGTTTGGTTATTATTTTAGTCATTGCCTTAATAATTTTTGGACCGTCTAAGCTGCCGGAAGTTGGACGAGCGTTTGGACGAACATTAACTGAATTTAAAGGAGCAGCAAAAGGGCTCGTATCAGATGATGAAAGTGTTAAAGAAAAGCAGACTGCAACCGTTTCTGAACAAAAAGAGAATGAATCCACATTGTAAGTAAGGAAATAGACGAGGAAACTCGTCTATTTCTACTTGTCAGAAAGGAGAGAAATACAATGGGAGAAATGAGCTTGATTGAGCACCTTGAAGAATTGCGTGTTCGTATTATTAAAACACTTTGTGCATTTGTAGTTTTACTTATTGTCAGTTTTGTATTTGTACAAGATATTTATCAGTGGCTAGTGAAAGATTTGGACGGCAAGCTTGCGGTACTTGGACCAAGTGAAATCGTATGGATTTATATGGTGATTGCATTTGTTTTTGCGCTTGCTTTTACACTTCCAGTAGCTGCTTATCAAGTATTTCAGTTTGTTTCACCTGGGTTAAAAAAGGAAGAATATAAGGTTCTGATTACCTTCATTCCATTCTTTTTTCTTTTGTTTGTAAGCGGGCTGGGGTTCGGTTATTTTATTTTATTTCCAATGGTTTTAGCATTTTTAACGGGCCTGTCGAATGATCAGTTTTCACTGATGTTTACGGCTGAGCATTATTTTCGTTTTATGCTTAATCTTTGTTTACCGTTTGGTTTTTTATTTGAAATGCCTTTAGTTGTTCTATTCTTAACGCGCTTAGGGGTTCTAAATCCATTAAGGTTAGCTAGAGCAAGGAAGCTATCATATTTTGTTTTAATTGTGATATCCGTACTTATTACTCCTCCTGATTTTATTTCAGATATTTTAGTTATTGTCCCACTTCTGCTTTTATATGAGCTCAGTGTGACAATTTCGCGCGTAGTATACAAAAAACGTTTAGGAAACGAATCAATTGCTTAATCGTATACATAAGTGTGATGAGAGAATTCATGAAATTGAAACAAAGTCCTTGTAAACAGAGTGTTTTAAACATTCTGGAGTAGGTTATAATAGAGTGAAAACTCTACAGCAAGGGGGAGAAGGCTTGAAAAAAGTATTACTGACGTTAACAATCGGTCTAGCGCTTGTTTTGTCCGCGTGCGGCGGAGGAAGCTCTAAAAATGAATCTGCTGGTGAATCTTCAGCGAGTGCAGAAGATATTGTGAAGAAAAACTGTACAGGCTGTCACGGTGTAGATTTAGGAGGAGCAAATGGGCCGAGCTTGCAGCATGTAGGCAGCAAGCACTCAGAAGCTGAAATTGAAAACATTATCAATAATGGTCAAGGCGGTATGCCAAAGGGACTGATTAATGAAGAAGATGCAAAAAAAGTTGCCGCTTGGCTGGCAAAGAAAAAATAAGACGGATATCCGTCTTATTTTTGTGTTAAAACTGCTTTAATTTTTGGTTTAAGACAACGGCCTGCTGTTGAGCTTTGACATCTTTCGCTATGTCTCCAGGTGCATTTGCTTCTCCAATGATGTATCCGCTAAAAGAAGAGCCAATAAAATCGACAATGTATTGAAATTGCATAATAAGAGGAAGAGCCTTTACAGATGCGCCTGTGCCTCCTACTACTAATACATACACGCGCTTATTTTTCATTTGTTCTTTAAAGTTGATTGTCGAATCTCTAAGACTTTCAGACCAACGATCCACAAAGTTCTTCATTAATCCGCTCATACCGTACCAGTAAAGAGGCGTAACAAATAAAATAGTGTCATGCGCTGCCATCTTTTTCGCTATATCATAATAATCATCTTGTTGATTGGTAAACCCAAGTTCATCGTGACGCATATCAGTAATGGGGTGAATGGTATGATGACGTAAGTAAACTTCTTCAGTATCAATGCCACTTAAGACTGCTTTAGCCAATTCTTCCGTATTTCCATTTTCTCGTGAACTTCCATAAATGGTGATCATGCTATCTCTCCTCATCTTTTTTCTTATTTATCATACCTTGTTTGTACAAAAGTAGACATAAATGTGCTCTGCCTAACGATATTCATAAGAAGCAAATAAACAGTAAAAAATAACAAAATTAAAAATAAGGATAAATTCTCATGCCTTACTAAAAATATCCTACTTATGTCATATTTGAAATAAAAATGTAATATTTTTGGGGCTTATTTTCACGAAGAGTGATGTTATAATGAGAAAGCGCGTGAGAAGAGTCGAATTTTTGGTTTGAATTGTAGAGTTTTGTCGTATTTTGACAAGTTTTACATAGTATTAAAATAACACACTTGATTAGGTGATTACTTATGATTGAAATGCAAAATGTATATAAAACGTATCCGAACGGTGTAAAAGCAATCAATGGCATTAGCATCAAGATTAATCAAGGTGAGTTTGCTTATATCGTAGGACCAAGTGGAGCAGGAAAATCCACTTTTATTAAAATGATGTATCGTGAAGAAAAGCCTTCTTCGGGAAATATCATTGTAAACGGTGCAAATGTAGCAAAAATAAAAGATAGCAAAGTTCCTATCTTTAGACGTCATATTGGTGTAGTCTTTCAGGATTTCAAGCTGCTTCCAAAATTAACAGTCTATGAAAACATTGCTTTTGCACTAGAAGTAATTGAGCAAAGTCCCGAAGAAATTAAAAAGCGAGTGCTAGAGGTGCTAGAGCTTGTTAAGTTAAAGGGTAAAATGGATTCTTTCCCTGATGAACTATCTGGAGGAGAGCAGCAGCGTGTGTCTATTGCGCGTTCAATTGTGAATAGTCCTAAGGTTGTCATCGCCGACGAACCGACAGGGAATCTTGATCCGGAGACTTCGTGGGAAATCATGGATATCTTTGAGGAGATTAATAAACGCGGTACGACTATTTTAATGGCAACGCATAACCGTGAAATTGTAAATGCAATTCGAAAGCGCGTAATTGCGATTGAAAATGGAAATGTTGTGCGCGATGAAGTAAGAGGTGAATACGGATATGAAGGCTAGGACATTCGGTCGCCACTTACGTGAAGGATCTAAAAGTTTAGGAAGAAACGGTTGGATGACATTCGCATCTGCAAGTGCTGTTACCGTGACGCTCTTGCTTGTAGGCGTATTTTTTATGTTGATGATGAATTTAAACCACATTGCTAAATTGATTGAAAATGATGTGGAAATTCGCGTTCACGTTGATGCTGCAGCGACAGCAGATGATCGAAAAGCAATGAAAGAAAAGCTAGATGCAATTAAGCAAGTTGATACGGTGACGTTTTCTTCTAAAGATAAAGAGTTAAAAGATTTAATTAATAGTATGGGTGATGAAGGACAAGCTTTTGAACCGTTTGAACAGCAAAACCCATTAAATGATGTATTTGTTGTTAAAACAAAAGAGCCGACTGATGTCGCAAAAGTAGCTAAACAAATTGAGAAATATCCGTATGCAGCAAAAGTTCAATACGGACAAGATCAAGTTGAAAAGTTATTTAAAGTGCTGAAAGTAGCTCGTAATATCGGAGTAGTGCTGATTTTAGGGCTTCTATTTACAGCAATGTTCCTAATTTCAAATACAATTAAAATTACGATTGTAGCTCGCCGTGAAGAGATTGAAATTATGCGCTTAGTTGGAGCCACAAACTCCTTTATTCGCTGGCCGTTCTTTATTGAAGGTCTGTTTTTAGGAGTGCTTGGTTCTATTGTGCCAATTGCAGTTATTATCGGTGTGTACAGCGTTTTATATAATGAAGTTCAACCTAAGTTTGATGGATTCTTCGAACTTTTACCTGCCTTTCCATTCGTGCTTCAAGTGTCGCTATTATTACTAGTGATCGGCGGTCTAATTGGGATGTGGGGAAGTACATTATCCATCCGTAAGTTCTTGCGAAAATAAGAATAGATTTTTAACATAATAGATTACAACAACCTCACATTTGATGCTTATCAAATGTGAGGTTGTTGTGTAATTACACATAAAAATAGAAAAAAGTGCTAATGGGGGTCTTACTAATGCCCGTTTATACGGGGAAATATGTGCAGATGGGGAGAAACAAATGACACGTAAGACATTAGTAATGACAGCAGCAGTTTTAGTTGGACTAAGTGCGGCTTGGATAGGTAATGAAAAAATTGCTTATGCACAAAGTGCCAGCACTACTAAACTCAGTGATTTAGAGAAAAAAAGTGATGATGTGAACCAAAATATTAATCAAAATAAAGAGAAATTAAAAGAGGTTCAAGAAAAGCAAAAAAACGAAGAAGCTGAGATCGCGCGCTTGGATTCAGAAGTCGGACAAACGAATGCAGATATCCGCAGCCGTGAATCTGAAGTAGAAAAAGCAAAGCAAGACATCGAAAAGGTGAAAAGCGAGATTGACGTTGTAAAAAAACGAATTGACAAACGAAATGAGCTATTAAAAAAACGTGCTCGTGCTTTACAGGAAAATGGCGGGTCTGTGGATTACATAGATGTACTGCTAGGCTCTGAAAGCTTCGGGGACTTTATTAGCAGAGTGAGTGCGGTTTCGACAATTGTAGGGGCTGACCGCGATTTGTTAATTCAGCATGAAGCTGATAAAAAGGCAAAAGAAGAGAAAGAAACAAAAGTTCAAAACAAGCTAACGGAAGTAAATCAAGCGCTTGAAGAACTTAAAAATCTTCGTGCGCAGCTGCAAAAACAAGTGGATGAAAAGAATCAGCTCATGCAAACGCTCAAAGATCAGGAAAAAGAATTTAATGAAGAAGCCGTTGGATTAGAAGAGCAAGCTTCTATTTTAGCAGATCAAAAAAATGCAGCACAAGCTCAACAGCAAGAAATTGAAAAAGCCGGGGCAACTGAGGAGGCACCCCCTGTTACAAGCGGGTCGTTTATGAGGCCGGCAAAGGGCCCGGTAACATCTCATTTTGGGTATCGAGAAACGTTTGGAAGAGGACACTACGGTATTGATATTGGAAAGCGAGGAGAAAGTGTGCCAGTTGTAGCCGCAGCAAGCGGAAGGGTAATTAGAGCATATCATTCTTCTTCTTTTGGTAATGCTGTATTTATTCGTCACAATGTAGAAGGTCAGACGTGGGTTACAGTTTATGCTCATTTAGAGAGCTACAGCGTCTCAAGCGGTCAATCTATCAATAAAGGTCAACAATTAGGTTATATAGGGAACACAGGACGTTCGTTTGGTGCTCACCTGCATTTTGAATTGCATAAAGGCGATTGGAAAGGCAAAAGTTCCGCTGTAAACCCTGAAAGTTATATTAAATTTTAAGTTCCTAGCATACGTGGTACAAGCTCAACATATAGTTTAACAAAAAGGCATCGCACTTGATTTGTGTGGTGCCTTTTGCTACAAATAACACATGCATCCTTTTTATTACATAGTTTTGGTTGTATCTATTATAATAAGAAGAGATGGCTTAAGGTTGAGGAGGATGAAAGAACTTGAATCGGAAAATCGTTGCACTATTAATGGCACTCTCCTTAGTTGTTGGAGCAGCAGGTACATATTTTGGCATTCAGTATGCAAATGCTGGAACGGTCAGTACCCCCCTTACAACTTCTTCAAATGATAGTAAAGTGGAAAAGGAAGAGCTAGACAAAATCAAGCAAGCTTATGAACTGATATCTTCAAAATATTACAAAGATGTAGATGACAAAAAATTATTAGATGGCGCAATCCAAGGAATGGTACAAACCTTAGGAGACCCTCACTCATCTTACATGGATAAGAAAACGGCACAGCAATTCACGCAGTCTCTTGATTCATCGTTTGAGGGAATTGGTGCTGAAGTAAGCATGGTAGATGGAAAAGTAACAATCGTAGCTCCGTTTAAACAATCTCCTGCGGAAAAAGCAGGATTAAAACCAAATGATCAGATTTTAAAGATCGATGGTAAAAGTATCGCGGGTCTGGAATTGAACGAAGCAGTATTAAAAATTCGCGGTAAAAAAGGCTCTACCGTGACATTAGATGTTCAACGACCAGGCGTGAAAGAAACGATGAAAGTAAAAGTTGTAAGAGATGAGATTCCAATTGAAACCGTCTATTCTTCTGTTAAAAATGTAAACAATAAAAAAATTGGCTACATGGAAATTACGTCATTCTCTGAGTCAACGGGAGACGAATTTACGAAACAGTTGAAAAAACTTGAAAATAAAAATATTGATGGCTTAGTTCTAGACGTTCGGGGAAATCCTGGTGGCTATTTAACGAGCGTTGAAAAAATGCTCGATAAATTAGTAACGAATAAAAAGCCATATATCCAAATTGAAGATCGTAACGGTGAACGTCAAAAAGTGGTTTCTTCAATGAAAAAGCAAAAGGATTATCCAATTGTGGCCTTGATTGATGGAGGAAGTGCATCCGCTTCTGAAATTCTTGCCGGGGCATTAAAAGAAGCAGGAGGATACAAGCTAGTCGGTGAAAAATCCTATGGAAAAGGAACGGTTCAACAAGCTGTTCCAATGGAAGACGGCAGTAATTTAAAACTAACGTTCTATAAATGGCTAACGCCTGATGGAAACTGGATTAACGAAAAAGGTATAAAACCAACGGTAGAAGTCAAACAGCCGGATTATTATTATGCAAATCCAATTCAAGTTGATAAAAAGCCATTAACACGTGATATGACAGGTGACCAAGTGAAGAATGCTCAAGTGATGCTAAAAGGCCTTGGCTTTGAACCTGGACGTACAGACGGATATTTTAGTAAAGAGACAGAAACAGCTGTAACTGCATTCCAAAAAGCCAATAAGCAAAAAGCTACAGGTGAAATCGATGAAGATACAGCAGCGCTTTTACAAACAAAACTTCTAGAAAAAATTAAATCAAAAGATGAAGATCGTCAGCTTCAAACGGCTTTAAAGCTAGCTAGTCAATAAGAAGTAGAAAAAGTTCCGTGCTTTTCCAAAGCACGGAACTTTTTTAGTAAAAACAACATTGTCGGTTAGTGATGCATTTTGATAAAATAAAGAAGCCTATGATACATAACAATCAATCGTAAATGTTGTAATAAAAATGTGAAAAATACAGGTGGTGAAAAAATGGATTTTGCATTAGAGCTCTTAAAAGGTATCGGGCGTTTGTTTTTGCATCCGTTAACGTATCTATTTCTGCTCGTCTCGTTTTTTGTAGGTCTTTCTCGCGTCAAGAGAGAGCGTCAGAATTTTCATGTTCGCGTGTTTGATTTTATTTTAGAAGCAAAATATTTATTTTTTCCAGGTATCATTATTGGGTTGATTTTATCCGTTGTTACCGTGTTGCTAGGTGTCTATGTATCTATAGGAATGATTGTGCTTGTAGCTGTTTTAACTTTTATCATAAGCGGCCCTTGGACGTTTAAATGGCTTTCTCCTTCTTACACCGTAGGACTGGCTGTGCTTGCAACCTTGGTTATTCCGGCATCTGGTTTCGGTGAAGGATTTATTCAAACGTGGTCTGTGCAAGCTCATAACGCAGATTTACCTTCTCTGACTATTTTAATGTCTCTGCTTGTATTAGCAGAAGGATATTTAATTTGGAAATTTGGAGCAAAAGGGACGTCTCCAGCCATTGTGAAAAGTAAAAGAGGGCAGGAAATTGGGGCTCATTACTCTCAAAAATTATGGGTTGTCCCGCTTTTTGTCTTAATTCCAGGCAGCGCCATTACGTCTGTGTTTCCATGGTGGCCTGTGTTATCTATTGACGGAACATCATTTAGCCTGTTTTTTGTTCCTTTTGCTATCGGTTTTTATCAGCGAATTCAAAGTATGGTGCCGTTTAAATCTATTGAATTTACCGGTAAGCGTGTATTAGCATTAGGCGTGGGATTAACGATCATTACGATTGCTGCTATTTTTTATCCTCTTGCCGCTGTAGCTGTTGTTATTCTAGCGATCATAGGAAGAGAGTGGATTCGTTTGCAGCAGCGTCGAAGCGATGAAAAGGCGCCCGCACTGTTTACTAAGCGTACACAAGGTTTGGTTGTATTAGGAATCATCCCTCATTCTCCGGCAGAGAAAATGGGTTTGAAAGTAGGAGAAGTGATTATTAAGGTAAATGGAATCGCTGTATCTGAGGTCCATAAATTTTATGAAGCATTACAAGTTAATAACCGTGCTTTTTGTAAGCTAGAAGTTATTGACGAAAATGGAGAAGTTCGCTTTACTCAGCGAGCATTGTATGACAACGAACATCATGAACTAGGTATTTTGTTTGTACACAATTATACAAAACGTGATTCACAAGCTGGTTAAAAGACGGATAAAAAGGAGAAATGTTTGTGGAAGTCAAAACGATTGCCGCAGTTTTTCTACCCGCCATATTGCTTGTTCTGTTTGCTAGAGTAACATATAACTTATATGTTGCCACAGCGCTGACGCTTTTGTTGATAGCTGTTTCTGTATATAAAGGGTACGCAGATTATCCGCTTATTATTTTAATAGATTTACTTTCAGCAGCCATCGGTTTTATATATGCAAAAAGCATGTTAGCTGCTGGAAAATAAAGATTGTTGCTTTGATGATAAGTTAATCGCTTATTATTAAACTGTACACAAAAGCTCTCTACACAACGTGGAGAGCTTTTTTATGTAAAAAAATGAGTTAGAACTTATAACAATATTGTTTCGGTTCATTTAATGAACGAGTATAATCAAATTAATTAGACAAATATGTTTATGTATAAAATATTTTAAACACTTGTGTATAAATCTATTTAAATAAGTGTACAGAAATGTGAGAAGGGTATAGAAAAATAAAATTATTAATCTGAAAATTTAGTTTATTTTTGTTTTTTAAAAATAAAAGGAGGTTTAGGATTAATGGAAGTATTAATGAGAACGATGTTTCAGTCGCTTGGCAAAAATCATTCAATGAACAAATTAGCTAAAAAGTATGGATTGAGGATGGGGGCAGCTCGTTTTGTTGCTGGAGACTCAACCGAATCAGCAATTCAAACATCCAAGGAGCTTAACAATAGTGGGAAAGTTGTTACACTCGATCATTTAGGAGAATTTGTTTTTACAGAAGAGGAGGCCAGGTTGTCTACTGCCATGTGCATTCAGGCACTAGAAGCCATTGCAGAATCGGGCGTTCAATCAAATTTATCATTAAAGATGACTTCTTTAGGATTGGATATTAGCAAAGAGCTTTGTATGGAAAATATGCGCAGAATTCTACACACGGCCAGGATGAATAATATTTTTGTTCGAATTGATATGGAAGACTACTTGCACTGCCAAATCTCCCTTGATATGTATAAAGAATTACGCAAAGAATTCGATAATGTTGGAATTGTGATTCAAGCGTATCTTTATCGTACAGAACAAGATATGAATGACTTACATCAATATCAAGCCAATTTACGTCTAGTAAAAGGAGCTTATAAAGAATCACCAGAAGTATCATTTCCGGAAAAGAAAGACGTAGATGAAAACTATAAAAAAATCATTAAAATGCATTTATTAAATGGGCACTATACAGCTGTAGCAAGTCATGATGAAGAAATGATTCAGTACACAAAACGATTAGTAAGAGAAAATGGTATTTCAAATGACCAATTTGAGTTCCAAATGCTTTATGGAATTTGTGTAGAGCTGCAGGACCGTCTAGTAAAAGAAGGATATAAAGTCAGGGTTTATGTTCCTTACGGCATTGATTGGTTTGGGTATTTCATGAGACGCCTAGCCGAGCGTCCCGCCAACGTATGGTTTGTGCTGAAAAACTTCGCGAAATAAATTTCTAATTAAAGGGGACTGGTTGAAATGACAGTAAGTACAAAAATCTCAGTTTTTAAAAATGAACCGTTTACTGATTTTTCGTTAGAAGAGAATAAACAAGCGATGCAAGCGGCGTTAGTGAAAGTGAAAAAAGAACTGGGACAAACATATCCTCTCACGATTGGAAAAGATAAAATCTCAACAGAAGAAGTGATTGTCTCTACGAACCCGGGAAAGGTAGATGAAGTGATTGGTAGAGTAAGCCGTGGCACTAAGGCTTATGCTGAGCAGGCAATGCAAGAAGCGTTAGCAGCATTTCAATTATGGAAGAACGTCCCGCCTGCTGAACGTGCTGATTATTTATTCAAAGCAGCAGAGCTGATGAGAGAAAGAAAGTATGAATTTTCTGCCATGCTCGTTTATGAAGTGGGGAAAAACTGGGCAGAAGCTGATGCGGATACCGCGGAAGCTATTGACTTTATGGAATTTTATGCGCGAGAAATGATTCGTTTAAGTGAAACGAATGAGCATCAACCTTTAACGCCGGTAGAAGGTGAAACAACAGAGATGACGTATATTCCTTTAGGCGTAGGAGTAGTCATTTCACCTTTTAATTTTCCGCTTGCCATCATGGCTGGAACGACTGTAGCGGGAATTGTATCTGGAAATGCGGTTATTTTAAAGCCAGCTGATTCTGCACCGGTTATTGCTGCGAAATTTGTTCAATTAATGGAAGAAGTCGGTCTTCCGTCTGGTGTTCTGAATTTTATCCCTGGAGATGGCATAGAAGTTGGAGAATATTTAGTCGAACATCCTCAAACTCGTTTTATTTCTTTTACGGGATCAAGAGAAGTAGGATGTCGCATTTATGAACGTGCCTCAAAAGTACAGTCTGGACAAATTTGGCTGAAACGCGTCATTGCTGAAATGGGAGGAAAAGATGGCGTTGTGGTAGATGAAACGGCAGATTTAGATGCAGCAGCGCAAGCGATCGTAGCATCTGCGTTTGGATTTCAAGGACAAAAGTGTTCTGCTGGCTCTCGAGCGATTGTTGTAGAATCTGTTTATGAAGAGATTGCCCAAAAGGTAGCCGCATTAACAAAAGAATTAACCGTCGGACTGCCTGAAGACAATCCTTCTATGGGGCCTGTTATTGATCAAAAAGCGTATGAAAAAGTATTAGCCTACATTGAAATTGGCAAAGAGGAAGGAAAGCTTATTGCCGGGGGAGCTAAAGCTCCTGGAAATGGCTACTATATAGAGCCTACAGTATTCAAAGATGTGGATTCAAAAGCACGAATTATGCAAGAAGAGATTTTTGGACCAGTCCTTGCGTTGACAAAAGCAGCTAACTGGGAAGAAGCCATTGAGATTTGCAATGAAACTGACTACGGTTTGACGGGAGCTTTTTTCTCTGAAAACGAAGAGAGAATTCAAAGGGCGTTAGCTACTATGCACTGCGGTAACTTATATATTAACAAAAAATGTACAGGAGCATTAGTTGGCGTTCACCCTTTTGGAGGTTTTAATATGTCCGGAACGGACTCGAAAGCCGGAGGGTATGATTATCTTCTATTATTTACACAAGGGAAGATGACAGCGAGAAAACAGAAATAAGTTCAGTCTAAAGGAAATCAAAAAATTCGACACGAAGCTAAAAATGCTTGTGTCGAATTTTTTGATTAGTTTAATCCATATTCTTTGATTTTGTTATAAAGGGTGCCGCGTGAAATGCCAAGCAGATCTGCTGCTGCACTTTTGTTTCCATAGGTTTTTTGAAGAGTCTCTTCTATTAGCCTAGCTTCTTGAAGAGAATCTTCCTCTTTTTGAACTTCTGTGAAAGAACTTGCATCCTTCAGGTTGTCAGGAAGGTGCGTAAGGGTAATCAATGACTGATCACTTAGAAAAATCATTCGTTCAATCGTATTTCTCAGCTCGCGAATATTGCCTGGCCAGTCGTATTGCATAAAGGCTTCGAGAACTTCAGAGCTGATGAAAGGAGCCTTCTTTTTATACTTTTTACTAAATTCCTGTACAAATTGCTGAGTCAATGCTTCGATGTCTTCTTTATGGTCTCGAAGCGGCGGAATAATAATGTTGATGACGGTCAGCAAATAGTAAAGATTTTCATGGAATTCACCGGCTTTTAGCAACTCTTCCAAAGGCGTCGTGGTAGAGGCTACAATTCGGGTTTGGACTTGAATTTCTTCCGTGCCTCCAACGTGATAAAAGGATCGTTCTTCCAAGTAACGGAGAAACTTCACTTGAATTTCAAGAGGCATTTTATCAATTTCTTCAATAAATAACGTCCCGTTATGAGCCTGCTCCAGTTTTCCCGCAATGGTCGTTGGATCTTCTGAAAAGACATCTTTTTGATGACCAAAGAGCTCAATTTCCAGGAGTCCCGATGGAATAGTGGCGCAATTTAAAGATAAAAAAGGTTCTTTATGTTTGGATCCCCCGTAGTGGATGGCCTGAGCCAGCATTTCTTTCCCAGAACCAGGTTCTCCTGTTAATAAAATAGGCATATCTGTAGATGCCACTTTTTTGGCAATGTCAACGGCTTGCTTAATTTCAGGACTGATACCCGCGAAAGAAGAAAATGGATTATCTTTCGGAATGAGAAGAGACACATCAATTTCTTCATTTAATCTTACAATATTGGTAATGTCATGTTCAGTTGCGACTCCACCTATGACTCGATTGTTTCTTATAATAGGAGATGCATTGATGAGCACGTGAGTTTGTTCATTAGGACGATGATACGTTCCGCGAACAGGGCGCCCTTCATTTAGAATCGTATGTAGAATGATGGATTCATCTTTGAAATGCTCTCCGATTTTTCTACCAATAATATCATCTCTCTGAATCTTATACGTATGTTCCGCAGCAGTATTCCACAAGATTACATTTCCTTCATTATCGACCGCTGTCACTGCATCATTAATGGTTTCTGCCAATGTATCAAAATAGGAAGCTAATATCTCATTTTGGCTATGCAAATGTGTAATCCACTGTGAAGGTGTTACAAGTCCTATTGTGGTTTCTTGGTTTTCTGCTTGAATGAGGACTGGTCTGTTCCAGTTTGTGTTGGCTTGTAAATTGGCTAATGTAGAAGTAGAAGATGAAGGCCAATTTGTATCCGCTATTACTTTCTTTATGGAAGATGCCCTGTCATGACCTGTTAAAAGGTATCGTTCATCTTTGTGTATTACATAAAAGGTATTTGCTGTGACTACAACGAAGTCATAGTTTGAAAGTTCAGATTTCACTTTAGCTAAAGAAGTTGATTCTTCAACTGTTGTAAAGGAGTTATTTATAAGAACTTGATCAACGCTTGCCATACTAAACCCCTCTCAGTACATATTTTTTATACTGTATCATAATTTAGAAATTGGCGCAAAAGCCTATCTTTTTCAAACAATAACGCAGCTTACTTTCTTTTGTTGCTTTCATCTAAAGAGTTGTATTCCCTTCGAAAAGGGTAGTATAAGAATTTAGTGGGTAATAAAGTAACAGGGTAAAAAATAAAAACAAACAAACACTATATAAGATTAATACTCACTAGTTTCATTTATGATTATAAAGTGATAAAATACGAATATCAGTTCGTGTTTTCGGTTTTTACATATCGTAATAAAAATAGATAAAACAAGAAAATAGAAACGGAGGCCTTCATTTGAAAGATCAGTTTGAATTAGTATCCCCATATCAACCGCAAGGTGATCAGCCAAAGGCAATTGAAAAGATTGTGAAAGGAATTAAAGAAGGTAAGCAGCATCAAGTTTTGTTAGGTGCTACAGGAACGGGAAAAACCTTCACCATGTCTAATGTTATTAAGGAAATAAATAAGCCGACACTAATTATGGCTCATAACAAAACGCTTGCTGGTCAATTGTACAGTGAGTTTAAAGAGTTTTTTCCTAATAATGCAGTCGAATACTTTGTCAGTTACTACGATTACTATCAGCCTGAAGCCTATGTACCTCAAACAGATACATTTATTGAAAAAGATGCGAGCATTAATGATGAAATTGATAAACTTCGTCACTCGGCAACTTCTTCTCTTTTTGAACGAAAAGATGTCATTATTATTGCCAGCGTATCCTGTATTTATGGCTTAGGGTCTCCGGAAGAATACAAAGAAATGGTCGTATCTCTTCGAGTAGGAATGGAAAAAGAGCGCAATCAGCTGCTTCGTACGCTAGTAGATGTACAGTACGAAAGAAATGATATTGACTTTAAGCGCGGAACGTTTCGCGTTCGCGGTGATGTTGTGGAGATTTTCCCTGTGTCTCGAGATGAACACTGTATTCGCGTCGAGTTTTTCGGCGATGAAATTGACCGCATCCGAGAAGTTGACGCTCTAACAGGAGAAATCATTGGTGATCGTGAACATGTAGCTATCTTCCCGGCATCTCACTTTGTCACGAGAGAAGAAAAAATGCGTGTTGCCATTCAAAATATTGAAAAAGAACTAGAAGAACAGCTAGAGAAGCTAAAAGAAGCAGGCAAGCTTTTAGAAGCGCAGCGCTTGGAGCAGCGCACGCGCTACGACCTAGAAATGATGAGAGAAATGGGCTTTTGTTCGGGAATCGAGAACTACTCTCGTCATTTAACGCTTCGTCCCGCTGGTTCTACACCTTATACACTGCTGGACTTCTTCCCGGAAGATTTCCTTCTTGTTGTGGATGAATCACACGTTACGATTCCTCAAGTTAGAGGAATGTACAATGGAGACCAAGCGCGTAAACAAGTGTTAGTGGACCATGGTTTCCGCTTGCCATCCGCATTAGATAACCGCCCGCTTAAATTTGATGAATTTGAACAGCATATTAACCAAATTGTTCATGTTTCCGCAACACCAGGTCCTTATGAACTTGAGAAGGCACCTGATGTGATTGAACAAATTATCCGTCCAACGGGATTATTGGATCCAAATATTGAAGTTCGACCAATTGAAGGGCAGATTGATGATTTAATTGGAGAAATTCATGACCGGATTAAGCGAAATGAACGAGTACTCGTTACGACGTTAACAAAGAAAATGTCTGAGGATTTAACGAACTACTTAAAAGAAATCGGCATTAAAGTTCAATATCTTCACTCTGAAGTGAAGACGCTCGAGCGTATTGAAATTATCCGAGAGCTGCGGCTTGGAAAGTACGATGTGCTTGTAGGAATTAACTTACTTCGTGAAGGTTTAGATATTCCGGAAGTTTCGTTAGTAACCATATTAGACGCGGATAAAGAAGGATTCTTGCGTTCAGAACGATCGCTTATTCAAACCATCGGACGTGCTGCGCGAAATGCTAATGGACATGTCATTATGTATGCAGATCGCATCACAAACTCCATGGACATTGCTATCAATGAGACCAAGCGTCGTAGAAGTATTCAAGAAGCTTACAATGAAGAGCATGGTATTACACCAACAACGATTCAAAAAGAAGTTCGAGGCTCAATTCGTGCAACAGTAGTAGCAGAAGATACAGAAACGTATGAAGAAGCACCGGCATTTGATAAGCTCAACAAAAAAGAAAAAGCAAAGCTCGTAGAAGAAATGGAACAAGAAATGAAAGAAGCAGCCAAAGCGCTTAACTTTGAACGCGCAGCTGAGCTTCGTGACTTGATTCTAGAATTAAAAGCGGAAGGGTGACAAAACATGGCGATGGAAAAAATCGTGGTAAAAGGTGCACGAGCCCACAATTTGAAAAATATCGATATTGAAATCCCACGAGACAAATTAGTGGTGTTAACAGGGTTATCAGGTTCTGGTAAATCTTCTTTGGCTTTCGATACAATCTATGCAGAAGGACAAAGACGTTATGTCGAGTCGCTTTCGGCATATGCAAGACAGTTTTTAGGTCAAATGGATAAGCCGGATGTAGATTCGATCGAAGGATTGTCGCCTGCTATTTCAATCGATCAAAAAACAACGAGCCGAAACCCTCGTTCAACCGTCGGAACTGTGACGGAAATCTATGACTATTTACGCCTTTTGTTTGCTCGTGTAGGAAAGCCGATTTGTCCTAATCATGGAATTGAAATTACATCTCAAACGATTGAGCAAATGGTAGATAGAATTTTAGAATACCCTGAACGCACAAAACTTCAAGTACTGGCACCTGTGGTATCTGGACGAAAAGGTACCCATGTAAAAGTGTTAGAAGATATTAAAAAGGAAGGGTACGTTCGCATTCGAGTAGACGGAGAAATGCGTGAAATAACAGAAGAAATTGAACTGGAAAAAAACAAAAAGCACTCCATTGAAGTAGTGATTGATCGCGTTGTTGTAAAAGAAGGTGTAGCCGCTCGTTTGTCGGACTCTTTGGAATCAGCTCTTCGCCTTGGAGAAGGGAAAGTAATTATTGATGTGATAGGTGAAGAAGAACTGCTTTTTAGTGAGCATCATGCTTGTCCAAAATGTGGTTTCTCCATTGGAGAACTTGAGCCCCGCATGTTTTCATTTAATAGTCCGTACGGGGCGTGTCCAACGTGTGACGGGTTAGGAACGAAATTGGAAGTGGATAAAGATTTAGTTATTCCTAACTATGACTTAACGCTTCATCAGCACGCAATTGCACCTTGGGAGCCAACAAGTTCTCAATACTATCCGCAGCTGCTTGAAGCCGTATGTACACATTACGGCATCGATATGGACGTGCCGGTGCGAGATATCCCGGAACATTTATTTGATAAAGTATTATATGGCAGCGGTAAAGAAAAAATTTACTTTCGCTATGAAAATGATTTTGGCCAAGTAAGAGAAAATCATATCGAATTTGAAGGCGTGCTTCGGAACGTAGAGCGCCGTTATCATGAAACAAGTTCAGATTATATCCGTGAGCAAATGGAAAAGTACATGGCTCAGCAAGCTTGTCCAAAATGTAAAGGAAATCGCTTAAAACGTGAAAGCTTAGCGGTGCTTATTGACGAAAAGCATATAGGAGATACAACCCGCTTCTCGGTAAAAGAAGCATATGATTTTTTTGAAAGTCTCAGCCTATCTGAAAAAGACATGAAGATTGCGGATATGATACTGCGTGAAATTCGTGAGCGTCTAAGCTTTCTCATTAACGTGGGACTTGATTACTTAACATTAAACCGCTCTGCTGGAACTCTCTCAGGAGGAGAAGCACAGCGGATTCGTTTAGCTACTCAAATTGGTTCTCGTTTGACGGGGGTTCTTTATATTTTAGATGAACCTTCTATCGGTCTTCATCAACGTGACAATGATCGCTTAATTCGCACGATGCAAGATATGCGCGATATTGGAAATACGTTGATTGTTGTAGAACATGACGAAGATACGATGATGGCAGCTGATTATTTAATTGATATCGGACCAGGAGCTGGCGTACACGGGGGTGCTGTTGTTTCTCAAGGTACGCCTCAGGAAGTGATGGAGGATGAAAACTCTTTAACGGGTCAATATCTATCAGGAGAGAAGTTTATTCCTCTTCCAGCGGAAAGACGGTCAATAGATAAAGATCGAATGATTGAAATTATAGGAGCAAAAGAAAACAATTTAAAAAATGTAAAAGCAAAGCTTCCGTTAGGTATGTTCACGGCTGTTACAGGTGTATCTGGATCAGGTAAGAGTACGCTTGTAAATGATATCCTTCATAAATCATTGGCGCAAAAGCTGCATAAAGCAAAAAGCAAAGCAGGAGAACATAAAGAAATCAAAGGCATTGAACACTTAGATAAAGTCATTGATATTGATCAGTCTCCCATAGGCCGTACGCCTCGTTCGAACCCTGCAACGTATACAGGTGTATTCGATGACATCAGAGATGTATTTGCCCAAACAAACGAAGCAAAAGTGCGTGGATATAAAAAAGGTCGTTTTAGCTTTAACGTGAAAGGCGGCCGCTGTGAAGCTTGTCGAGGAGACGGTATTATTAAAATTGAAATGCATTTCTTGCCAGATGTATACGTCCCTTGTGAAGTCTGCCACGGCAAACGATACAACCGTGAAACTTTAGAAGTGAAATACAAAGATCAAAACATTTCAGATGTATTGGATATGACCGTTGAAGACGCGCTTTACTTCTTTGAAAACATTCCAAAGATTAAGCGCAAGCTGCAGACAATTTACGATGTAGGACTTGGCTATATCACGCTTGGACAGCCGGCTACTACTTTATCTGGTGGAGAGGCACAGCGTGTAAAGTTAGCTTCAGAGCTTCACCGCCGCTCAACAGGAAGAACGCTGTACATTTTAGACGAACCGACTACCGGTCTTCATGTCGATGATATTGCACGATTATTAAAAGTGCTCCAGCGTTTAGTTGAAAATGGAGATACGGTTCTAGTGATCGAACATAATTTAGACGTCATCAAAGCTGCTGATTACCTGCTTGATTTAGGACCTGAAGGCGGAGATAAAGGCGGACAAATTGTGGCTGCGGGTACGCCGGAAGAAGTGTCAAAAGTAAAAGAATCCTATACGGGTCATTATTTGAAGCCAATTTTAGAACGTGACCGTAAGCGTATGGAGAAAAAAGTTGAAAAAGCAGAGGCATTAACTCGTTAAAAGACACCAGCATTGGTGTCTTTTTTATAAAGAATGAAACTTTTTAACTCATTAAACCGTAATACATGATATAAGGAGCTGATTATTATGGAAGGAAATCGCATACTATCTTCCTTAAATTATTTTAGCGTTTTCTTTGCACCATTTTTATTACCTATTATTATTTATTTTGTTGTTCATAACATAGAAGTAAAGAAACATGCAAAAACTGCATTTTTGTCACATTTATTACCTATCGCTACAGCGATCTTATTCTTATTTTTCTTGCTTCCTGCTCTTACTGGCTCTAGTGGAACGGTATTTATTCTTTTAATTGTAGCTTTAGTTGTTGTTTCTTTAGTTAATGTTGTTGTGTTTGTATGGAATATTGTAAAAGGGATACAAATATTAAGCAGGTAGAAAGTTAAATGACTAAAACGTAAAGAGGAGATGGAACGTATGAGTGAAAAGCGCAAACAAATTTTACAGATGGTAGAAGAAGGAAAACTTAGCGTGGATGAGGCTTTAACTTTGCTAAATTCACTGGAAAAAGACTCAGCTAATGATTCTTCCTATGCTACGCCTGATAAAGCTGAGCTATCCCCTTATGTAGGAGGAAAACAGAAAAAAACGTACGCTTCTAAATCATCTCAAAGCTCTTTAAAGGAAAAATTATTTACATTTGTAGATCAAACGGTAAAAAAAGTAAAAGAAGGAGATTTAGATTTTAACTTTGGGCCTTCGATTGACGTTCAGCACATCTTTCAACAATCAGAAGCATATATTCAAGAGATTGACGTAGATTTAGCAAATGGAAGCGTCCAACTCCGCCCTTGGGGAAGTACAGAAGTACGAATAGAATGTGAAGCTGCTATCTACAAAGTAGAGAATTCGGATGAAGCGCGCCGCACTTTCTTGCAGCATACGGCATTTTCCATTGAAAATGGCAAATTGCGCTTTGCAATTCAGCAAAAACAAATGAAGGTGAAGGCGATTATTTATATTCCAGAAATGGAATATGAACGCGTCAAGCTCCGTATGTTTAATGGTTCAATCGATGGGGAAAGACTAAGCGTACGAGACCTGAAAGCCAAAACAGCTAATGGTACCATCCGCTTTTACGATGTGAATAGCCATTCTCTTGAAATGGAGACATCAAATGGGCATATGGAACTTTCTCGAATACTCGCTTCAAAATGTGAGCTTGAAACAATCAATGGAACGGTTAAATTTGATGGGGACACAAAGAAAATTGACGTTCAAACATTTAACGGAGATATTGATACGTATTTAAAAGGAGAGCGCATTGAAAAAGCATTTTTCAAAACGACTACGGGGAGCATTACGCTCTATACGCCGCCCCACCTCTCCGTTGATGGAGATTTGAAATCTAACTTTGGGAATTTTACATGTACACTTCCTGAGATGGAAATAGTAGATGAGAAAAAAGAAACGGTGATGAAACAACTTCGTTTCAAAGCCAATATCGCTTCGCCTAAAGGCTATAAATTGTTAGCTGAATCCAAAACGGGCTCAATTGTTATAAAATAGAAAACGCTTGGTTTAGTAAAAAAGCAAAGGAGATGATTAACGTGCGAAAGTTGTATCGTTCGCGAACAAATCGCAAGCTTGCGGGTGTTATCGGCGGTATTTCTCAGTATATCGGAATAGATGCTTCACTACTGCGCGTATTGTTTATCATCAGTTTATTTTTTACAGTAGGTACCCCGGTCATTTTATATATGATTTTTGTGTTTTTAGTTCCAAATGAAGAAGGAGATTTCTAAAAATGTTATTACGTGGAATCATTAGTATTTTAATCAATGCCCTCGTATTAATCGTAATCGCAGGTTATATTGACAGCTTTCACTTGGAATCAGTCAGTGCAGCTATTATCGCGAGCTTGATTCTATCGATTTTGAATGTGTTTGTTAAGCCGATTTTAATTTTACTTACCCTGCCGGTGACATTTCTTACGCTTGGCCTATTCTTATTCGTTATTAATGCCATTACGCTGATGATTACACAAAGTGTTATGGGAGATTCTTTTAATATTGACGGGTTTGGTACAGCGCTTTTAGCCTCGGTAATCATGTCGCTTTTAAATGCGCTTATTCAACGAGTGATTGTTGAACCGCTTCAAAATAGAAGATAACTTTCTTGCAATACTTAATTTTCTAAAAAAGATGGTAAGGCGATGCAGCCTATGCCATCTTTTTTTCTTTTCTTTCCGTATTAATGATAAAATAAAGTGGCTAGTAGAACCAAACGCGACATAAAAGCGAGAGTTGGATATACTGTAGACATGAACAGGTATATGACTGTTCATAAAAGGAGGATGCACGGTGGTTAAAGTACGTACAAAAGACATCATTGAGAAATTTAAATTAGAGCTTATTAGCGGAGAAGAAGGAATCGACCGTCCTATTTCAACGAGTGATATTTCACGTCCAGGTATAGAAATGGCAGGTTATTTTACATATTACCCAGCGGAACGTATCCAGCTGTTAGGTAAAACAGAACTATCATTTTTTAAACAGTTAGATGATGAACAAAAAAAAGTTCGAATGGAAAAGATGTGTACAGATATCACGCCGGCTATCATCGTTTCGCGTGAAATGGATGTACCGAAAGAACTTATTGAAGCTTCAGAGCGTGAGTCAGTTCCTGTGCTGCGTTCAAGCTTTAAAACAACGCGACTTTCCAGCCATTTAACGAATTTTCTTGAAAGCCGGCTAGCACCTACTACTGCCCTGCACGGCGTATTAGTTGATATATACGGAATTGGTGTATTAATCATGGGAAAAAGCGGCGTTGGTAAAAGTGAAACAGCTCTAGAGCTTGTTAAGAGGGGACATCGCCTAGTAGCCGATGACTGTGTGGAAATCCGTCAAGAAGACCAAGACACGCTTGTAGGAAATGCGCCTGGTTTAATCGAGCATTTGCTTGAAATTCGAGGACTAGGGATCATCAATGTGATGACGCTATTCGGCGCAGGAGCTGTACGAAGCTATAAGCGAATTTCACTTGTTATTCAGTTAGAGACATGGGATCAGCAGAAACATTATGATCGCCTTGGTTTAGAAGAAGATAAAATGAAAATCATTGATACAGATGTTACAAAAATTACATTGCCAGTACGTCCGGGACGAAACTTAGCTGTTATCATTGAAGTGGCAGCAATGAACTTCCGCTTAAAGCGTATGGGTATTAACGCAGCAGAACAATTTTCTGCACGCCTAACAGATGTAATTGAAGAAGGAGATCGTGAAGATTTATAAGAAAGGGTGTTAACTTGTGGAAGCAACTATTCAGCCGTTAGATCGCGTTTTCCTTGAAATTGGCCCTCTAACGGTCTACTGGTACGGCGTAATTATCGGTGCAGGTGTTCTATTAGGTCTTTATATTGCGACAAGAGAAAGCGTAAGAAGAGGCTTATCAAAAGATACATTTGTTGATCTTATCTTATTTGCTGTGCCAATAGCTATTATTTGTGCGCGAATTTATTATGTATCCTTTGAATGGGGATACTATTCAAAGCATTTAAATGAAATACCTCAGGTTTGGCAAGGTGGGATTGCCATTCATGGAGGCTTAATCGGAGGCGTATTAACTGCCATTGTGTATTCGAAAGTAAAAAAGATTTCATTTTGGAAGTTGGCTGATATTGCTGCGCCTAGTTTAATCCTTGGCCAAGCCATTGGGCGCTGGGGCAACTTTATGAATCAAGAGGCACATGGGGGGCCGGTTACCCGTGCTTTTTTAGAAGGGTTGCACCTTCCAAATTTCATTATTAACCAAATGTATATTAACGGTACATATTATCATCCTACGTTTTTATACGAATCATTATGGGATTTTGCTGGATTTATCCTGTTGATGGTACTTCGCCGCACCAGTCTGCGAAAAGGAGAAATTTTCTTATCTTATTTAATCTGGTACTCAGTTGGACGCTTCTTTGTAGAAGGGCTTCGCACGGATAGCTTAATGCTGACGCATACACTCAGAATCGCTCAAGTTGTTTCACTTGCACTGATTGTAATAGCCATTATTTTAATTATTATCCGCCGCGTGACGGGAATGAGTAAACAGAAATACTTAGAGAATGAAGAAGAACAATCTAAGGCGTAAATGAAGAAAAGCTACAAGGTTTACACAAACTTGATTTGACGCAAGGGAAGGAAATGAATAATGACGATTAATACGGTTTTGTTTGATTTAGACGGTACGCTAATTGATACAAATGAATTAATTATTGCCTCTTTTACTCATACGCTTAATCACTATTATCCTGAACAATATACTCGTGAAGATATTTTACAGTTTATGGGACCTCCTTTATACGACACGTTTGTAGAAATGGATAAAACGAAAGTAAACGAAATGATTGAGATGTATCGCACGCATAATCTAGCCAATCACGATTTGCTTGTTAAAGAATTCGAAGGCGTACTTGAAACAGTTAAATGGCTGCACGAGCAGGATTATAAATTAGGTATTGTCACAACCAAGCAAAGAAATACGGTCATGATGGGGCTTAAGTTAACAAAGTTAGATCAGTTCTTTGATACGATTGTCGCAATTGAAGACGTGACAAATGCAAAGCCGCATCATGAGCCAGTAGAAAAAGCACTGAAGCTGCTTAATGCTAAACCTGAAGAAGCGCTGATGGTGGGAGATAACCATCATGACATCGTTTCTGGCCAAAGAGCTTATACGAAAACAGCTGGAGTTGCTTGGAGTGCAAAAGGGAGAGATCATATCGCTTCTTATAATCCTGATATTATTTTAGAAAATATGACGGATTTAATTGATATATTAAAAGGAGAACGTCAGTGAGAAAAACGACGCGCTATCCGGTTAAAGGAGCTAATTCCCTTTGGCATGTCTATAAGACCGTGCCTTTTTGGAAAGTAGTGCGCAACTTCCTAATCATTCAATGCGCTCGCTATACGCCTTTTCTTTCGATGAAAAACTGGCTGTACAAAGCGTGCTTAGGGATGAAAGTAGGACCTCAAACATCCTTTGCCCTTATGGTGATGCTCGATATTATGTTTCCTGAAAAAATACAAGTAGGACGCAATACGGTTATCGGATACAATACAACTATTCTCGCTCATGAATATCTGATAACGGAATATCGTCTTGGAGATGTCATCATTGGGGATGAAGTGATGATTGGAGCAAATAGCACCATCCTTCCAGGCGTAACAATCGGCAACGAAGCGGTTGTAGCGGCTGGAACGGTGGTTCATAAAGATGTAGCACCCGGTTTCTTTGTTGGAGGTAACCCTATGCGTGTCATCTATACAAAAGAAGAAATGGAAAAGCGCAGGGAAGCAGAACCTAAAGCCACAACTTAGCAAGAACTAAGCTGTGGTTTTTTTTGTAAATTTGAACAGCTGGCGGTTGACGGCTGACTTTATCGGGTGTAAACTATCAATAACTTTAATTTGTTATTTCGCTAATACATTAGCGCGATAAAGTAAAATCAACCTATCAATGGTTCCTTAATAGATAAAATCAAGCTTAAAGGACGTGTCGGAATGTCAAAGTTATTTATGTTTGAAAAACCTCTTGGAATGAGGGATACCCTGCCAGCTCTTTTTGAAAGAAAAAAACAAGTTCGCAATCAGCTGGCAGATGAAATCGGCAGCTGGGGCTATCAATATATGGAAACGCCTACTGTGGAATACTACGAGACGGTAGGAAGCGCATCAGCTATTTTAGATCAACAATTGTTTAAACTTTTAGATAAAGAAGGGCATACGCTTGTGCTGCGACCGGATGTAACAACACCATTTGCACGTGTGGCCGCTTCAAAACTTTTAAATAATTCTCCTTTGCGCTTAGCTTATGAAGCAAATGTATTCCGAGCTCAGCAGCGTGAGGGTGGCCGCCCGGCGGAGTTTGAACAAATAGGCGTTGAGCTAATTGGAGACGCTACGATGAGCAGCGATGCTGAAGTGATTGCTCTCATGATCGGCGCATTAAAAAGAGCGGGACTTAAATCATTTAAAGTGGCAATTGGCCACATCGGGTTTGTTAATTCGCTTTTTTTAGAAATTGTCGGAAATGAAGAACGTGCTAACGTGCTTCGCCGCTTTTTATATGAGAAAAATTACGTGGGCTATCGTAATCATGTAAAAGACTTGAATCTATCTTCTATTGATAAACAGCGTCTCCTTCAGCTGCTTAACCTGCGCGGAGATGAAAAGAAGATTGAAGAAGCGGTTGAACTAGTTGAAAACGAAGCTGGTAAAAAAGCAGCCGGCGATTTGAAAAAGCTATGGAATATGCTTGATGCATACGGTGTAACGGATGAAATTAAAATTGATTTTAACTTAGTCAGTCATATGAGCTATTACACAGGTATTTTATTTGAAGTCTTTGCTGAAAACGTTGGTTTCCATATCGGTAATGGAGGACGTTATGACCAGCTTCTTGAAAAATTTGCGTCTAAAACACCAGCTACAGGATTTGGAATTCAGCTGGACCGCTTAATTGAAGCGCTGGGCGAAGAAGTATATGAGCCTTCAGCAGTATACGGCATATTATATAGCCAGGAGCGTTTGGATGAGGCATTAGCTTTAGCTGCTGAACAGCGCAAGCAAGGATACCGGGTAGTGACTCAGGAAATTGCAGGGGTTGATGATGTTGATGTATTTACTGCACAGTTTGAAGAAGTCACGTTTCTAATTGGAAAACGAGGCAAGGGGGGACAATAATGAGTGAACTATTAACAATTGCAATGCCAAAAGGACGTATTTTTGAAGAAGCAGCTGAACTTTTGCGTCAAGCAGACTTTCAATTGCCGCCAGAATTTGACGATTCGCGCAAGCTGATTGTAGATATTCCTGAAGAGAACATGCGCTTTATTTTAGCAAAACCAATGGATGTTACTACTTATGTAGAATACGGAGTAGCGGATCTTGGTATTGCAGGTAAAGACGTAATGTTAGAAGAAGAACGAGATGTCTATGAGCTGTTGGATTTAAATATTAGTAAATGTCATCTCGCCGTTGCCGGTTTGCCTAATGCTAAAAAATCAGAAATTGCTCAAAAAGTGGCAACTAAATATCCAAATGTAGCATCTACTTATTTCAGGGAGCAAGGAGAGCAAGTAGAAATTATAAAATTGAATGGTTCGATTGAATTAGCGCCTTTAATCGGCCTGGCTGATCGGATTGTTGATATTGTATCAACGGGACAAACACTAAAAGAGAACGGACTTGTTGAATTGGAGCACATTGAAGATATTACATCGCGTTTGATTGTGAACCCTGTGAGCTATCGTTTAAAAGACGAACGAATTGATGATTTAGTGAATCGTTTAGCCCAAGTGGTTCAACCTGTATAAAAGAGGTGACATACATTGAAAATTACACGTGTAACAGAACAAGTGAGCTTAAAGCGTACGATTGATCAAGGGACAAGTGCTCAAAGAGAAATTGTCGTAAATATTTTAAAGCAGGTGCAAGAGCAAAAAGACGAAGCTTTAAAACGGTATACAGCCCAATTTGACGGCGTTGAGCTTTCTTCTTTGCTTGTGACAGAACAAGAAAAGAAGCGTGCTTATGAGCTGGTTGATGCAGATATGCTGTCAACCATTCGTGAAGCTGCTGACAACATTCGTGATTACCACGAAAGAATGGTCCAGCAGTCTTGGATGACAACAAAAGAAGACGGCACCATTTTAGGGCAGAAAGTAACGCCTTTAGATGCAGTAGGTGTTTATGTACCGGGAGGTCTTGCGGCTTATCCTTCTTCCGTTTTAATGAATGTCATTCCTGCTCAAGTGGCAGGTGTAAAACGTATCGTGATGGTTTCACCTCCAGGAAAAGACGGCGCGCTTCCTGCTGGAGTAGTGGTAGCAGCGAGTGAGCTTGGGGTCAAAGAGATTTATAAAGTAGGGGGAGCTCAGGCAGTAGGAGCACTTGCCTATGGAACAGAAACAATTCAATCCGTCGATAAAATTGTAGGGCCAGGTAATATCTTTGTTGCATTAGCGAAAAGAGAAGTATATGGCTTAGTAGACATTGACTCAATTGCTGGACCTAGTGAAATTGTCGTACTAGCAGACGATACGGCCAAGCCGAACGAAGTGGCCGCTGATTTATTGTCTCAAGCAGAACATGACAAATTAGCTTCAAGCATTTTAGTTACACCTTCTATGAAATTAGCCGAAGCTGTTAAAGAAGAAGTGGAAAGACAAGTGGAATCTTTACCTCGTAAAGAAATTGCAAAACCTTCTATTGATAACCATGGCGCTATTTATGTGACTGGGTCATTAGAAGAAGCGATTGAAGCTGTTAATCAATTAGCTCCTGAGCATTTAGAAATTATGACTGAAAGTCCGCTTGAACTTTTAGGTTCCATTCGTCATGCCGGTGCTATTTTTCTAGGAAGATACAGCTCAGAACCTGTTGGCGATTATTTCGCGGGACCAAACCATGTTCTTCCAACAAATGGGACAGCAAAATTCTCAAGTCCTTTATCAGTTGATTCATTTGTGAAAAAGTCTAGTATCATTTCATACAGCCAACAAGCTCTGCAGAAAAATGTCTCGAAAATCGCAGCGTTTGCTCGTTTAGAAGGGCTAGAAGCTCATGCAAGGGCGGTTGAAGAACGCTTTAAAAAATAAGGTGGAGATTAAAAGAAAAGAGTAGAAATGTTCTTTTCTTTACTTATTACATGCACAGTTGAAAGGAGTTTCACAATGAGAGAGTCAAGTATTAAACGTACAACAAACGAAACGGATATTGCATTAGCCATTGGAATCGATGGAGAAGGAAAAGCGAACATTGATACAGGCGTTCCTTTTTTAAATCATATGCTCGATTTATTTACAAAACACGGACAGTTTAACCTTGATGTAAAAGCAGATGGAGACACGGAGATTGATGATCACCATACAACGGAAGATATCGGTATTTGCCTTGGTCAAACGTTCAAAGAAGCGCTCGGTGATAAAAAAGGAATTAAACGCTATGGGAATGCTTTTGTACCAATGGATGACGCTTTGGCTCAAGTCGTAGTGGATTTAAGCAATCGTCCTCATTTTGAATTTAAAGGTGACATTCCCGCGTCGCGCGTCGGTACATTTGATACAGAGCTTGTGTATGAATTTTTATGGAAATTTGCATTAGAATCTCGCATGAATGTACATGTAATTGTACACTACGGTAAAAATACACACCACATTATTGAAGCGGTATTTAAGGCATTAGCACGTGCTTTGGACGAAGCGACAACGATTGATCCGCGTGTCAAAGGTGTGCCTTCCACGAAAGGGATGTTGTAAATGATTGGCATTATCGACTATGGGATGGGCAACTTATACAGCGTAAGTAAAGCTCTTGAACGATTAAACTATGACTATATTATCTCCGCAGATCCTGCAGAACTAAGAAAGGCAAAAGGGCTGATTCTTCCTGGAGTTGGAGCATTCAAAGATGCGATGGAACAGCTGAATCAAACAAAGCTGACGGACTTTATTAAAGAAGAAGTAGCAAAAGGAATGCCTTTGCTTGGAATTTGTTTAGGTATGCAGCTTTTATTTGAAGAAAGCGATGAGAACGGCGTAACAAAAGGACTGGAACTGTTAAAAGGGAGAGTGGAGCGTATTCCCGGCATTACTGCCAAAGGACAGACATATAAAGTTCCGCATATGGGCTGGAACTCTTTAGATTTTCATCAGCAGTCTGCTCTGCTTGATGGAATCAGTGAAGGTCACGTGTACTTTGTTCACTCTTATTACGTAAAAACAAATGATCAAGACGTGCTTTTAGCAACAAGTCCTTACGATGTTGAAGTTCCAGCAGTTGTTGGAAAAGAACACGTATTTGGCACTCAATTCCACCCTGAAAAAAGCAGTGCAATCGGAATGCAAATGCTGCAAAATTATGCAAACTTCTTAGAGAAAAGGAGCCCATCGTATGAGCAAATTTGAAATATATCCAGCCATTGATATGCGCGGAGGAAAGTGCGTCCGTTTGCTTCAAGGAGATTACACAAAAGAAACAGTGTACGGAGATTCTCCGGTAGATATGGCCACACAATTCGCAAGTGAAGGCGCTCAGTGGATTCACATGGTTGATCTGGACGGTGCAAAAGCGGCCAAGCGTGTGAATGATGAATTTGTGCTAGGCGTGAAAAAGAAATTAGATGTACGTGTGCAAATTGGAGGAGGCATTCGCTCAGAAGCTGACGTTGCTTACTATTTAGAAAACGGAATTGACCGCGTTATTTTAGGAAGTGCAGCTATTTCTAATCCTGAATTTGTGAAAAAAATGCTGAAGGAATATGGTGCGTGTATTGCTATTGGTATTGATGCACGTGATGGCTATGTTGCAACGGAAGGCTGGGTGGAAACATCTACAATCAAAGCGACAGAACTAGGAAAAGAATTGGCTAATGCTGGTGCGGAAACATTTATTTTCACGGATATTTCTACTGATGGTATGCTGTCTGGTCCTAATGTGGAAGGAATTGTTGAAATGGCTAAGGCTACTGGAAAAGGTGTGATTGCATCAGGGGGAGTTAGTAAACTTGCTGATCTAGATGCACTAAAGAAATATGAAGCTGACGGCGTTATTGGTGCGATTGTAGGGAAAGCACTTTATACCAATAAGTTTACAGTAGCTGAAGCACTTCAAGAGGTGAAAGCGTAATGATTACAAAACGAATCATTCCTTGTTTAGATGTAAAGGACGGCCGTGTGGTAAAAGGAGTTCAGTTTGTGGAACTTCGAGATGCAGGAGATCCTGTAGAGTTGGCGAAATTTTACGATGAAGAAGGCGCAGACGAATTAGTCTTTTTAGACATTTCTGCTTCTCATGAAGGACGCAAAACGATGGTACATGTTGTAGAAGAAGTAGCATCTCAGCTAGCGATTCCTTTTACGGTGGGCGGAGGAATTAATGCATTAGAAGATATGAAAAGAATGCTTCGTGCTGGTGCAGACAAAGTGTCATTAAATACAGCGGCCGTACTCAATCCAACACTGATTACAGAAGGGTCCGATTTTTTTGGAGCTCAGTGTATTGTGGTAGCCATCGATGCTAAGTACGATGAAAGCTTACAATCATGGCGAGTCTATACACACGGAGGCCGCAACGCAACGAACTGGGAAGTAATCGACTGGGCAAGAGAAGCAGTGAAGCGCGGTGCGGGTGAGATCTTGTTAACGAGTATGGATAAAGACGGTGAAAAGTCAGGGTTTGATTTAGCATTAACCAAAGCAGTCAGCCAAGCGGTGAGCGTTCCTGTTATTGCTTCTGGCGGCGCAGGAAATGGTCAAGATTTTGTCGATGCGTTTGAAAAAGGGGAAGCTGACGCGGCTTTGGCGGCTTCGATCTTTCACTATAAAGAAACATCTGTAAAAGAAATTAAAAGCTATGCAAAACAACAAGGAGTGAGCATTCGATGACGATTGAAAACATTAAATTCAACAGTGATGGACTTGTGCCAGCTATTGTACAAGATGCTGTGAGCAAAGAAGTTTTAACATTGGCTTATATGAACGAAGAATCACTTCAAAAATCAATTGATACACGTGAAACATGGTTTTACAGCCGTTCTCGACAAGAGTTGTGGCACAAGGGCGCAACCTCTGGAAACACACAAAAAATTGTGAGCATGGCATATGACTGTGATGCCGATTCTCTTGTTGTAAAAGTGGAGCCTCAAGGTCCTGCTTGTCATACGGGCGCTTACAGCTGCTTTAATGAAACAATTCTTGGCGAAAATAAACAAAACGATAATCGGTTTGCTATTATTAATGAGCTAGAAGAAGTAATCGCTAAGCGTGAAGCTGAAATGCCAGAAGGAGCTTATACGACGTACTTATTCGATAAAGGCGTAGATAAAATCCTCAAAAAAGTAGGAGAAGAAGCTGGTGAAGTGATTATTGCAGCAAAAAATCGTGACCATGATGAGCTGAAGTGGGAAGTTGCAGATTTATTGTACCACGTACTTGTTTTACTTCGTGAGCAAAAGCTGCCTTTAGACGATGTCCTATCAGTATTAAAAGAGCGTCACTCTAGCTAATAGCTACATAGTGAAAGGAGAGAAGGAGTTGTCTCATTTTAGATAAAAGAGGCAAAACCTTCTCTTATTTGTGTCAAGAAACGACTGCTTACAGGCTCCTTTTTTGAATAGAGGTATTAAACTTCTTGGCAAATGTGATATACTACGAACGTCGAAATTATCAACTTATTTGGAGGGCTTAATGGAAAAACACTCAAAAGTAATTCAAAAAATGGCACAAGTAATTCCATTTTCGCAAACGGGTGACTTCTATTTCGAAAAAGCGCTGCAGGCGTTTGAAGAAGAGGAGTCGGATAAAGCGCTCAAGTATTTAACGCGTGCAAACAAAGAGAATGCCCGTAATCCACAGCTTCTTACAAACGTTGGAGTAGCTTTAACGGAGCAGGGAGATTATCAAGATGCCAACGAGCTTTTTCTCCATGTGATTCATCATATGGACGATAAATTAGGAAGCTGTTACTACTATATAGCCAACAGCTATGCGCATCTTGGACTGTTTGAAGAATCAAAAAAATACGCGATGTATTACATTGAGCATTTTCCAAATGGTGACCTCTTTCGATCGGCTACAGATCTGTTAGATTTACTATCAATTGATGTGGATGAAGAAGATGAAGAGCCTAAAAATCAGCTAGGCGACATGCTGATTATAAAACAAGAACAAGCAAAACGACTGCTTGAAGCAACGAATTTTGAAGAAGCAGTGGATTTGTTAACTGAAATAATTGATGAGTATCCAGAATTCTGGTCTGCATATAATAATTTAGCGTTAGCTTATTTTTATTTAAATAAAATTGATGAGGCAATGGATTTGCTGAATGAAGTATTGGAAAAAAACCCTGGAAATCTTCATGCGTTATGCAATCAGCTGATTTTCTATTATTATTGCCATAAGCATAAAGAAGTTGAGGAGCTTACAGACGGGCTTAGCCGCGTTTATCCAATGTCATTTGAACACCGCTATAAGCTTGGAGCAACATTTGCATTGATTGGTCAATACAAACTATCATACAGATGGTTAAAAAAGCTTTATACACAAGGATTTCAAGGAGACAACTCATTTCATTATTGGCTCTCATATGCCTCTTACTATACTGGACGTGAAGCGTTCGCTAAAGAAATGTGGAAGCTGGCATTGGAAGACGTTCCTGATAAAGAAGGAGAGGAGCCTTGGAGCATCAGTCAAAAAGCTGCGAAGGTTTTTCAATCGAAAGTGGATGTTACAGCGAAAAAGAAGTGTGCAACAAAAAATGTTCACGATCAGCTTTACAGCTTGTATATGGCAAAAAAGCTTCCTGAACAGCAGCGTCTGCTTCTTTTAGAAGAAATCAAGTCGTCCATACATATGAGTACACTTTTGGATGAAGTATATACGTATGTATGGCAGGATAAACAACATGTGATTTTTGAGGTGGCAGATGTTATTGAACTGGAGATGGAATCGCAGAATGAAAGTGATACCCAGGATCTTTTAAGCTTTTGGTTTTATGTATATGTACAGGTATATAAACAATCCTATGATTTTCAGCATGTGAACGTAAATGCATGGGCCGCAGCCGTCACATATATATGGGCGAAAGAAAAAAGGCAGGCTATTACTCAAGCCGATGCGGCAAAACAATATTCCATTTCCGCTGCAACAGTTAGAAAGTACAGTAAAATTGTGAATACGTTATTAAATTGAGCAAAAAAATAGACGGTAATAGGAAGAACATATTAGGATAGTGGTAACGAAATAATTATCCATAAATTTGGAATCAACTACGAAGGAATTTCCTAAAAGGAGTGTAAAGCAATGACAGAAGAAAAAATTTATGATGTCATTATTATTGGGGCAGGTCCAGCAGGTATGACTGCTGCTGTATATACATCTCGTGCAGATTTATCAACACTAATGATTGAACGCGGAATTCCAGGCGGTCAAATGGCTAATACAGAAGATGTAGAAAACTATCCAGGTTATGATCATATCCTTGGCCCTGACCTTTCTAACAAAATGTTTGAGCATGCAAAAAAATTCGGTGCGGAATATGCGTACGGTGATATTAAAGAAATCATCGACGGAGAAGAATACAAGACAGTTCGTGCAGGCAGCAAAGAATATAAAACACGTTCAGTAATCGTTGCTACTGGTGCAGAATATAAAAAATTAGGCGCGCCAGGAGAAAAAGAACTAGGCGGCCGCGGCGTATCTTATTGTGCTGTATGTGACGGCGCATTTTTTAAAGGTAAAGAGCTAGTCGTTGTAGGCGGTGGAGACTCTGCGGTTGAAGAAGGCGTATATTTAACACGCTTCGCAACAAAAGTAACAATTATTCACCGACGCGATGAGCTTCGCGCGCAGAAAATCCTACAGCAGCGTGCATTTGACAACGAAAAAGTTGATTTTATTTGGAATACAACGGTCAAAGAAGTAAATGAAAAAGACGGTAAAGTAGGCAGCGTAACGTTAGTAGACACAAAAACAGGTGAAGAGCGCGAGTTCGGTGCGGAAGGCGTATTCATTTATGTTGGAATGGTTCCACTAACAAAACCATTCGAAAGCCTAAACATCACGAATAAAGAAGGATATATTGAAACGAACGAGCAAATGGAAACAAAAGTACCAGGTGTGTTCGCAGCTGGAGACGTTCGTGAAAAGGCTCTTCGTCAAATTGTAACAGCTACAGGTGATGGCAGCATTGCTGCTCAAGCGGCTCAGCACTATGTAGAAGAGTTAAAAGAAAAGTTAAAAGCTATTCAGCAATAAGGCTGAAATCAATCTTTTACAAAACGTAATTCGGTTTTAACTGTTCTGTAACACCTGTGAAACATTGATGGGGTACTATATAGATAGTAATTGACCCCCTTTTATAAAATATATGTATGTCGGGCATAGGACGTGTTCCTATGCCTCTTTTTTGTGACTATAACAGATTGAATTTCCGTATATAACAGCAATGGATCATTTTCAGAAAATTTAGTAATAGTTAGTTCATCTCCGTTGTGAGAGAAGTTTGTTTCGTAGTATAATAAAAGAAAATGTCAGTATACATATGATGAGGTGGAAAACATGCAAAGGGTCACAAATTGTGTATTAATGAAAGACGATAAAGTATTGTTGCTTCAAAAGCCACGAAGAAACTGGTGGGTGGCCCCGGGTGGGAAAATGGAGCAAGGAGAATCTGTAAAAGACTCTGTTGTGAGAGAATTTCGTGAAGAAACGGGAATTTATTTGAAAAATCCCACTGTAAAAGGTATCTTTACTTTTACGATGAAAGAAAACGATCAAATTTCATCTGAATGGATGATGTTTACTTTTTTTGCTACAGATTTTGATGGGACAAATGTGCTAGAATCAGAAGAAGGCAAACTCGGTTGGCATAATTTGAGTGAAGTAAGTGAATTGCCGATGGCACCGGGAGATCATCACATTATCGATTATGTAGCAAAAGGGTCGGGTGTTATTTATGGCAACTTTACGTATACAACGGATTTCGAGTTATTATCTTATCGAATTGATCCTTGTTAATGATAAATAGACATGTATGCATAGATTGAGGGGGATGGAAAATGAGTACTGGGTCTGTAAGCGATATTCAATTAGTGATTATTACTGGAATGTCAGGTGCAGGAAAAACAGTAGCAATTCAGAGTTTTGAAGATTTAGGGTTCTTTTGTGTAGATAATTTACCCCCTACATTGCTACCGAAATTTTTAGAACTCATGAAAGAGTCAGGGAATAAAATGAATAAAGTTGCTCTTGTTATGGACTTGCGAGGCAGAGAGTTTTTTGAAAGCCTGTTTGAAGCATTAGATAACATGAGTGAAACAACGTGGGTCACGCCACAAATTTTATTTTTAGATGCAAAAGATTCTGTATTGGTGACGCGCTATAAAGAAACGAGACGTTCACATCCGCTAGCTCCTTCGGGTTTACCTTTAGAAGGAATTGGTATGGAACGTGAGCTTCTTGAGGAGTTAAAGGGAAGAGCTCAGCTTATTTATGAGACGTCAGAGTTAAAACCAAGAGAGCTTAGAGAAAAGATTTTAACTCAGTTTTCGTCGCACGCTTCACAGGTTTTTACTGTTAATGTGATGTCGTTTGGTTTTAAATATGGTGTACCTATTGACGCTGATTTAGTCTTTGATGTGCGCTTTTTGCCAAACCCTCACTACATTGACCATATGCGTCCTAAAACAGGGCTTGAAGAAGAGGTTTCTTCTTACGTATTAAAATGGACGGAAACTCAAAAGTTCATTGAAAAAGTAGTAGACTTACTTTCGTTTATGCTTCCACAGTACAAGCGAGAAGGTAAAAGCCAGCTGGTCATTGCTATAGGATGCACAGGCGGACAGCATCGCTCCGTCACATTAGCTGAATATTTAGGTCACCATTTCCAGAATGAATACAAAACTCATATTTCTCATCGTGACATTGAGAGGAGAAAGGAAAATCATAGATGAGCAGTGAACAGCTTCCAAAAGTTGTCGTCATTGGGGGAGGAACGGGTTTACCAGTGCTGTTAAGAGGGTTGAAGGAATACCCTCTTGATCTTACAGCCATCGTAACCGTAGCAGACGACGGGGGAAGTTCTGGCCGATTGCGCGATGAACTTGAAATCCCTGCTCCTGGTGATATTCGAAATGTTCTAGTTGCTTTATCTGATGTAGAGCCACTAGTTGAAGAGCTTTTTCAGCATCGATTTGATACAGGAAATGAGCTTACAGGCCATTCTCTTGGCAATTTGTTGCTTGCAGCTATGACGTCTATTACTGGCGATTTTGTGCATGCTATACGAGAAATGAGCAAAGTACTAAACGTCAGAGGGAAAGTACTTCCAGCAGCTAATCAAAGTGTTGTGCTGCATGCGGAGATGCAAGATGGATCCATCGTAACAGGTGAATCTAAAATTCCAGAAGTTAATAAAAAAATTAATAAAGTATTTTTATCGCCCGCCGATGTGAAACCGCTTGTCGAGACAATAAAAGCGATTCGACGAGCTGATTTAATTGTGTTGGGGCCCGGAAGTCTTTATACAAGTATTTTGCCGAATTTACTGGTGCAGGATATTTGTAACGAGCTTTGTTCGACAAAAGCAAAGAAAGTGTACGTATGCAACGTGATGACGCAGCCGGGTGAGACATTGGGCTTTAAGGCAAGTGATCATATTAAAGCGCTTTACAATCATATGCCTTGTGCATTTTTAGATGCGATTATCGTCAATAATGCACCTATTCCAGCACCTTTGAAAAAGAAATACCAAGTAGAGCAGGCTCAGCCTGTAGAATATGATCGTGAAGTATTGCTAAAATTAGGGTTAGAAGTGATTGAAGATCAAATTATTCAGTATGACGGCAGCGTAATTAGGCATGATACAAAAAAAGTAGCAAAGCTTGTGTATTCTATGCTGACATCGCTGCAAGGTAAAACGAATACGGGTGTTTAACACTATTTCCGTATGTAGATTGGAGGTGAAGTTATGTCATTTGCATCAGAAACAAAAAAAGAGTTAACGAATTTAGAAGTCAAAGATTGCTGTGCAAAAGCAGAGCTTTCTGCATTAATTCGAATGAATGGTTCACTTTCTTTTTCGAATAAAAAATTCACGGTTGATGTTCAAACAGAAAACGCAGCGATTGCTCGGCGCATTTATGTCCTGCTTAAGAAAAATTATGATGTTTCAGTAGAACTGCTTGTGCGTAAGAAAATGCGGTTGAAAAAAAACAATGTGTATATTGTTCGATTAGTAGAGAAAACGAGAATGCTTTTGGAAGACTTAAAAATTGTAGAAGAAGGATTCACGTTTACACATCGTATTTCACCAGAGCTAGTGCAAAAAAAATGCTGTAAGCGATCCTACTTAAGAGGCGCATTTTTAGCCGGCGGTTCTATTAATAACCCAGAGACATCATCGTACCATCTTGAAATCTTTTCATTGTATGAAGAGCACAACGAAGCTTTATGCAATTTAATGAACGAATTTCAATTGAATAGTAAAACATTAGAACGGAAAAAAGGCTATATTAACTATTTGAAAGAAGCTGAAAAAATTACGGAGTTTCTAAATATCATTGGAGCCCATAACGCTCTGTTACGGTTTGAGGATGTAAGAATCGTCCGAGATATGCGAAATTCCGTTAATCGCTTAGTTAATTGTGAAACAGCTAACTTAAATAAAACGATCGGAGCGGCTATTCGTCAAGTGGAAAACATTCGTTATATTGATGAAACAGCTGGATTAGACATCTTACCAGAAAAGCTAAGAGAAATTGCTCGTTTGCGTGTGGAATACCAAGACGTTACGTTAAAGGAGCTTGGTGAGATGGTATCTGGAGGTCAAATTAGCAAATCGGGCATTAACCATCGGTTGCGTAAAATTGACCAAATAGCAGACAAGCTTCGCGCCGGTCAGCCAGTCACATAAGGGGAATTGCAAGGGGGAGGATTTTATCATGGAAAAACAAGTAGAAGTAAAATTAAAAACGGGATTACAGGCTCGTGTTGCGGCACTATTTGTGCAAGAAGCAACTCGTTTTACATCTGATGTGTACTTGAAGAAAGATGAGAAAGTAGTCAACGCTAAAAGTATCATGGGGTTAATGAGCTTAGCGATTAATAATGGGTCTCTTATTACGCTCATTGTTGAAGGGGTAGATGAAAAAGAAGCAATGGATGCGTTAGTAGCTTACGTAGAGAACGATGCATAAAAAAGCCTTTCCCAAAGTGGGAAAGGCTTTTTTCTTATTTAGGGTCGTTTTCTAATACTTTGTCAATTAGACCGTATTCTAAAGCGCGTTCAGCAGTCATGAAATTATCACGATCTGTATCACGTTGTAGCACTTCTAACGGTTGACCTGTACGCTCAGCTAAAATTGAATTTAGTTTTTCGCGTAAGAATAGAATACGTTTTGCCGCAATTTCGATTTCAGTAGCTTGTCCTTGAGCACCACCAAGAGGTTGATGAATCATTACTTCGCTGTTTGGAAGAGCAAAACGTTTGCCCTTTTCACCAGCAGCCAGTAAGAAAGCACCCATTGATGCAGCCATACCGATACAAATTGTAGAAACTTTTGGCTTAATGAATTGCATCGTATCGTAGATAGCCATTCCAGCTGTAATAGAGCCACCTGGACTGTTGATATAAAGTGAGATATCTTTTTCTGGGTCTTCAGCAGCTAAGAATAGAAGCTGAGAAACGATTGAGTTAGCTACATTATCGTCAATAGCACTACCTAAAATAATAATGCGGTCTTTTAATAAACGTGAATAAATGTCATAAGCACGTTCACCACGGTTTGTTTGTTCAATAACTGTAGGAATTAAGTTCATATTAAATTCCTCCTTAACAAGAATAATTTGTTATGTACCTATAATACACGTATGGTCAATAAAGGTCAAACAAAAGAACCTCTACTACACATATTCGCTTAAAAGACTATGTATTCCTCTTTGACATTATTAAAATTTTTCCCCCTTCTAAAAAAAATAAACGTAGTATTCTATTGAAAAGAGAAGTTTTCTCTCCTATAATGGAAGTTGTGACAAATATGCCCTCGTAGTGTAGTGGATAGCACAAGAGATTCCGGTTCTCTTAGGGTGGGTTCGAATCCTGTCGAGGGCGTCTTAAAACGTTGCGGATTACGCAACGTTTTTTATTTTGAGTAAAAAGGCTCATCTTCTCAAAAAATAATATTTATTTTCCTCCTATAACCCTTTATACGCGTAAGGAAGCAAGAAATTAATTCCATTGTACCGGTTGCGGAATTTGTCAGAATACTATAAAACAGTATATAAGGAAAAGAAACACGGAGGAGGAATAAATATGAAATATATGAACAAACTTTTCATTGTCAGTGCATCGGTAGCACTATTGCTGTCTGCATGCGGGACGAACGAAGATTCTGCTCAGCCGAAGTCTAATGATCAAGCAGAAAATGTTCAGCAGGACACAGCTTCTAAATCTGATCAAACATCAGGCGCTGCAAAAGAAGATTCGAAAAAAGATGCGGATTCTTCCGAGGTCTCAGCCAAACCTTCAGGAAGTCAATCATCAACTAGCGAAACAGCGGATGATGAACAGTCAACGTCTTCTTCAGAAACAAAACTAACAAAAAGCCCAGAACAAGATTATTCTATTCAAGTAATGGACGGTTATAAACTAACGGGTGAAGAACCAGGAAAAGATGCGTTAGTATTAACTTCAGATGATTCTCAATTTATGCGTATCGAAATGCTTTCATCAAAAGCATCGATGGACGACGCTGCTCAATCTGTTAAACAAACGGCAACAGCAGTTAATAAAAATGCAGCAGAGAAAAAGAATCTTGAAGAGAATGGAATCTTCAAAGATTCTGTTTGGTATGAAGCCACATCTGGCGATCATACGGTAAACGCTGTGTTGGTTAAAGGAAAGAAACCAATGAAGCTAACCATCTTCACGAAAAATGACGAAGAAAACTTGGACAAGTTTATGCAAATGGCACAAACCATTCAATAAGTAATTTTTCTATATATTATACACATGCAGAAAATTCGACATGACGAAGAAAACGTCATGTTGGATTATTACTCGGATCATGTGGTTGGTGCGAATTATAATGAAAAGTTATAAAGGTGCATAGCTCTATTACTTTTTTGATGGTTAGTAATTAAAAATAGGATGAACCGCTTCGTTAACAAAGGTTGACGGAGATTTTTTGATGAAAAAATTACATATAAAAAATAGTTACATGCTCTTTGAAAGCGTTTTTATAGTAAAATAGATGAAGGGGAGGGGAGAAATAATGGAGATTGGATTATTTCAGCAGCAGTCGTTAAAGCTGACGATGTCAAAAGAATTATCACAAGCTATTTCTCTTTTACAATATTCATCGATGGATATTGTAGCGTTTTTACATGAGCAGGCGCTTCAAAATCCGCTTATAGATTTTTCAGAGCTGCCCGTCTATACATCTCACAATCAAAAAAATCATGCAACTTCTGATTCAACAGATTATATGAGCAGTATACCAGCTCCTAAAGAAACGCTGTACGAACATTTAATGAATCAATCCGCATTGTTAAAATTAGATGAATGTGAGCAGGCAGCCGTTGAGTTTGTTATTCATAGTCTGGATGATGCTGGCTATTTGCACGATGAGTTAATCATACTTGCTAACCAGCTTGGCCAAGGTCAAGAGCAGGTTGAAAAGGCTCTCCAGCTTGTGCAGCAGATGGACCCGGCAGGAGTAGGGGCAAGAAGTTTACAAGAGTGCTTAATGCTTCAATTAAAAAGGAATAATCAATGGACAGAAAAAATAGAGCAAATTTTGACACATCACTTTGAGGAATTTGCGTATAAAAAATGGATGAAAATCTCAAAGTTATGTCAAATCTCACTTGAAGCTCTTCAACAATTACATGAACAGATTAAGAAATTAAATCCTCGTCCTGGATCGTTTTATATGAAGTCCAATGAACGATTCATTGTACCGGATTTTATTGTGAAAATTGAAGATGGAAATGTCGTTGCTTATGCAAATGAGGATTTGGAACCTCGACTTTCAGTGAATGAACAATACAAACTTCAGCTGAAAAATAGGCAGAACCAAGAAATGTTTTCTTATTTGCAAGAGAAATATCGTGAATTCCAATGGATTATGAAAAGTTTACACACACGCAAAGATACATTAAACGCATTAATGAATACCTTACTCGTTGAACAAGAAGCATTTTTTAAAAAGGGTCCTTCGTATTTGAAGCCGTTAACAATGAAGGAAGTAGCGGAACAAACGTCTGTGCATGAATCAACGATTAGCCGTGCTACTCGGCACAAATATATTCAAACGCCTTTTGGCACCTTTTCAATGAAATCTTTTTTCTCAACTAGTATTCAACTGGGCAACAACGAAGCGACTTCTACAACTCACGTAAAAGAACTGCTTAAAAAGCTAGTAGCAGAAGAAAACAAACAGCGTCCGCTTTCAGATCAGCAGCTGGCTAACGTCTTGCAAAGCAATTATAACGTTACTATTTCAAGAAGAACGGTAGCCAAATATCGAGACCAATTAAACGTTCTACCATCCAGTCAACGAAAACTTTTTGTGACGCAGTAAAGGAGTGAGAATGTGGAAGTCGTACTGTATACCAAAAATGGCTGTCATTTATGCGATGATGCAAAGAAGCTGCTTGCAGAGATGCAGTCTGAGTTTCCCTTGCAGCTTATTGAACGAGATATTTACAAAAACGATGAGTGGCTGGAAAAGTATCACCTTGCGATTCCTGTAGTAGAAATGGATGGAGAAGAAGTGGAATATGGAAAAATAACAGGTATTCCATTAAGAAAACGCTTACTTTTAAAAATAGGCAACACATGAGTTGAATAAAGGATTCACTCCTGTTAGAATAGATTTTGTAGCAGGGTGAATTTTTTTTGCGCAAAGTGGGACATAATATGTCTATACGGGACAAAATATGTCCAGCGAGTTTATGCCTTAAGGGGATTTTAACATGCGTTCTTTAATAGAAGTACAACGAAAATTATTACCTGAACTTCTCTCAGTTATGCAAAAGCGCTATCAAATCTTGCAATACATACGTTTAATGCAGCCGATTGGCCGCAGAAACTTAGCTGTAAGCCTTGGGCTAACAGAACGTGTGTTACGAAGCGAAGTAACATTCTTAAAAGAACAAGATTTGATTGACATTTACCCTAGTGGGATGACGCTTACAAACGAGGGAGAACTACTTCTAGCTGAATTAGAAGAAGTAATGAAGGAAGTTTCAGGACTTCGATTATTGGAAACAACATTAAAAGAGGCGTTTTCTTTATCAGAAGTTGTTGTTGTATCTGGAGATAGTGATCAGTCTCCTTGGGTCAAAAATGAAATGGGTCGAGCATCTGTTTCGTGTATCAAGGAGCGCCTTGTTGGTGAAAAAAATACCGTTGCTGTTACAGGTGGTACAACGCTTGCCGCCGTTGCCGAAATGATGACACCTGATTCAAAACACCCTGATATACTTTTTGTACCTGCTCGCGGAGGGCTAGGTGAAAATGTACAAAACCAAGCAAACACGATTTGTGCTAAGATGGCTGAAAAGTCCATGAGTCACTATCGCTTGCTTCATGTTCCAGATCAGCTTAGTGATGAAGCATACCGATCCATTATCGGTGAGCCATCTATTAAAGACATGCTTCATTTAATCAAGTCCGCTGGTATGGTTGTTCACGGAATAGGAGACGCTATGACAATGGCAGAACGCCGTAAAACACCACAGGCTGACTTAGAAAAAGTGAAAAATGGACATGCTGTAGGTGAGGCATTTGGATACTATTTTAATCATCAAGGCGAAGTTGTTCATAAAGTTAAAACAGTTGGCATACAACTCGATGATTTAAAGAACAATAAATGTGTTATTGCTGTTGCAGGAGGTTCATCAAAAGCAAAGGCAATTAAAGCGTTTATGCAACAAGCGCATGATTCGATTCTCATTACAGATGAAGGCGCCGCAAAAGAGTTAGTAAGGGATTTTAATTAATCCCTCATATAAAAAATACTTTTTACATTCAAGGAGGAAATACCCATGGCAGTAAAAATTGGTATTAACGGATTTGGTCGTATCGGCCGTAATGTATTCCGCGCAGCTTTAAAAAATGATAACGTTGAAGTAGTAGCAATCAACGACTTAACAGATGCTAACATGCTTGCTCACCTTTTAAAATATGATTCTGTACACGGAAAATTAGATGCAGAAGTAGTAGTAGATGGTAGCAACTTAGTAGTAAACGGTAAAACAATCGAAATCTCTGCTGAACGTGACCCAGCTCAATTATCTTGGGGCAAACAAGGCGTAGAAATCGTTGTTGAATCTACTGGATTCTTCACAAAACGCGCTGACGCTGCGAAACACTTAGAAGCAGGAGCTAAAAAAGTAATCATCTCTGCTCCAGCATCTGACGAAGATATCACAATCGTAATGGGTGTTAACGAAGACAAATACGATGCGGCTAACCACAACGTAATTTCAAACGCTTCTTGTACAACTAACTGCTTAGCGCCATTTGCTAAAGTGTTAAATGACAAGTTCGGTCTTAAACGCGGAATGATGACAACAGTTCACTCTTACACAAACGACCAACAAATCTTAGACTTACCACATAAAGATTACCGTCGTGCTCGTGCAGCTGCTGAAAACATCATCCCAACTTCAACTGGTGCTGCTAAAGCTGTATCTCTAGTATTACCTGAATTAAAAGGTAAATTAAACGGTGGAGCTATGCGTGTTCCAACTCCAAACGTTTCTTTAGTAGACTTAGTTGCTGAACTTGACAAAGAAGTAACTGTTGAAGATGTAAACAACGCTCTTAAAGAAGCTGCTGAAGGCGATCTTAAAGGCATCCTTGGTTACAGCGAAGAGCCACTAGTATCTGGTGACTACAATGGTAACATCAACTCTTCTACAATCGATGCATTATCTACAATGGTAATGGAAGGTAACATGGTTAAAGTTATCTCTTGGTACGATAACGAGAGCGGATATTCTAACCGTGTAGTAGACCTTGCTCAATACATCGCTGCTAAAGGACTATAAGAATAACTTAAAATTCGCTTCTATTTGATTCAATAAGACAGAAATCGACTAGACTTTCCTTTTTTATTGGATATCTGAAAATAGAACGACTATAATAAGACTTGCTAAGGAAGAGAGGGGCATACCCCCTCTTCCTTGATTTATGTATTGGCTTCTACATGAAAAAGCATCATAAGCAGCTAACTGGAGTTTCACTTTATATAGAAAGGCGCCAATATATAAAATGAAATGTACGGTGGTTTGTGGATTGATGATTACATAGAAGCCTACTTGCTTAGTACCATAAATACTTAAGGAGGCCTTTTAACGATGAACAAAAAAACGTTGAAAGACATCGATGTAAAAGGAAAGCGAGTATTTTGTCGCGTAGACTTTAACGTACCAATGAAAGACGGAAAAGTAACAGACGAAACTCGTATTCGTGCAGCTATTCCTACTATTCAATATTTAGTAGAACAAGGTGCAAAAGTAATTTTAGCTAGCCATCTTGGACGTCCAAAAGGCGAAGTTGTTGAAGAATTACGTCTAAATGCTGTTGCAGAACGTTTACAAGCTCTTCTTGGTAAAGACGTTGCAAAAGCTGACGAAGCTTTTGGCGAAGAAGTAAAGAAAACAATCGACGGTATGAGCGAAGGCGATGTTTTAGTACTTGAAAACGTACGTTTTTACCCAGGTGAAGAGAAAAACGATCCTGAATTAGCAAAAGCATTTGCTGAATTAGCAGACGTGTACGTAAACGATGCATTCGGTGCAGCTCACCGTGCGCATGCTTCAACAGAAGGAATTGCACAACATATTCCAGCAGTAGCAGGTTTCTTAATGGAAAAAGAGCTTGATGTGCTTTCAAAAGCATTATCAAACCCAGAACGTCCATTTACTGCAATCGTTGGTGGAGCAAAAGTTAAAGACAAAATCGGTGTAATTGACCACTTGCTTGATAAAGTAGATAACTTAATCATCGGTGGAGGACTTTCTTACACATTTATTAAGGCACTAGGCCATGAAGTAGGTAAATCACTTCTTGAAGAAGACAAGATTGAACTTGCAAAATCTTTCATGGAAAAAGCTAAGAAAAACGGAGTAAACTTCTACATGCCAGTGGACGTGGTAGTAGCAGATGACTTCTCAAATGATGCTAATATTCAAGTTGTATCAATTGAAGATATTCCAAGCGATTGGGAAGGCTTAGACGCAGGACCGAAAACGCGTGAAATCTATGCTGACGTAATCAAAAACTCTAAGTTAGTTATTTGGAATGGACCAATGGGTGTATTTGAATTAGATGCATTTGCTAACGGAACAAAAGCAGTAGCAGAAGCTTTAGCAGAAGCAACTGACACATATTCAGTAATCGGCGGAGGAGACTCTGCAGCAGCTGTTGAAAAATTCGACTTAGCTGATAAAATGAGCCATATTTCTACAGGTGGCGGTGCGTCACTAGAGTTTATGGAAGGTAAAGAACTTCCAGGCGTAGTTGCATTAAACGATAAGTAAGTTTATGTTTCAGTAAGACGGAGGACCGACCTGACGACTGATAATATAAAAAATTATCAAGCAGCGAAGATGGATGACCAAGAGATAAAAGGGACCGAATTACTTTTAACAGCACCCTCTTGGACATCCAACGCGTGAAGGGAAAACCCACAATAAACAAAGGACGGTGTTATACATGCGTAAACCAATTATTGCAGGAAACTGGAAAATGAACAAAGTACTTTCTGAAGCAACTAGCTTTGTTGAAGAAGTAAAAGGAGCAGTACCATCTCCTGAAAGCGTAGAATCAGTAGTATGTGCACCTGCACTATTTTTAGATCGTTTAGTAGAAGCGACTAAAGGCACAGACTTAAAAATTGGTGCACAAAACATGCACTTTGAAGAAAACGGTGCGTTCACTGGAGAAGTGAGCCCTGTTGCTTTAGCAGACTTAGGTGTGAACTATGTCATTTTAGGACACTCTGAGCGTCGTGAAATGTTTGCTGAAACGGACGAAACAGTAAACCAAAAAACAATTGCTGCATTCAAACACGGTTTAACACCAATCGTTTGCTGCGGTGAAACAAACGAAGAGTACGAACAAGATCAAACAAAAACAGTTGTAGCTAATCAAGTACAAAAAGCATTAGCTGGTCTAACTGATGAGCAAGTAAAACAAACGGTTATCGCATATGAGCCAATCTGGGCAATCGGTACAGGTAAATCTTCAACTGCTGAAGGTGCAAACGAAGTTTGTGCATACATCCGTAGCGTTGTTGCAGAACAATTCTCTCAAGATGTTGCAGATGCTGTACGTATTCAATACGGAGGTAGCGTAAAACCTGCTAATATTAAAGAATATATGTCTCAATCAGACATTGACGGAGCTTTAGTAGGTGGAGCAAGCTTAGAAGCAGATTCTTTCTTACAGCTTTTGGAGGCTGGTAAGTAATGAGTAAAAAGCCAGTAGCATTAATCATCTTAGATGGTTTTGCATTACGCGATGAAGATAAAGGTAATGCGGTAACACATGCAAAAAAACCAAACTTCGACCGTTTCTGGAACGAGTATCCTCATGCTACACTTCAGGCGTCTGGAGAAGCTGTAGGCTTACCAGAAGGCCAAATGGGTAACTCTGAAGTAGGTCACTTAAACATCGGCGCAGGCCGAATTGTGTACCAAAGCTTAACTCGTGTAAACGTAGCAATTCGTGAAGGCGAGTTTGAACAAAACGAAACGCTTCTAGCAGCTGTAAAGCACGCAAAAGAAAAGGGTACAAACCTTCATCTTTTCGGGCTTTTATCTGATGGCGGTGTACACAGTCATATCGAACATCTATATGCATTATTGCGTCTAGCTAAGAGTGAAGGCTTAGAAAAAGTCTACATTCATGGCTTCTTAGATGGTCGTGACGTAGCACCTCAATCTGCTGAAACGTATTTAAAAGAACTTAATGAAAAAATTGAAGAGTACGGCGTTGGTGAAATTGCAACACTTTCAGGACGTTACTACTCAATGGACCGCGACAAACGCTGGGAGCGCGTAGAGAAATCATACCGCGCAATGGTGTACGGCGAAGGTCCATCATATACAAGCGCTGAAGAGTGCGTAAAAGATTCGTATGACAATGGAATCTATGACGAATTCGTTTTACCTTCTGTTATTACAAAAGAAGACGGATCGCCAGTTGCGACAATTCAAGACGAAGATGCAGTTATTTTCTACAACTTCCGTCCGGATCGCGCAATTCAAATTTCAAATACGTTCGCAAACGAAGATTTCCGTTCATTTGATCGCGGTGAAAAACATCCAAAAAACTTACATTTTGTATGTTTAACTCACTTCAGCGAAACAGTTGACGGATATGTAGCCTTTAAGCCAATTAACTTGGATAACACGCTTGGTGAAGTATTATCTCAAAATAACTTAAAGCAGCTTCGTATTGCCGAGACAGAAAAATATCCTCACGTAACGTTCTTTATGAGCGGTGGACGTGAAGCAGAGTTTCCTGGTGAAACACGTATCTTAATCGATTCACCAAAAGTAGCAACATATGACTTGAAACCTGAGATGAGTGCTTATGAAGTGACGGACGCGTTGCTTGCAGAAATCGAAGGCGATAAGCAAGACGCTATTTTATTAAACTTTGCAAATCCTGATATGGTAGGCCATTCAGGTATGTTAGAACCAACTGTAAAAGCGATTGAAACAGTAGATGAGTGCTTAGGCAAAATTGTAGATGCAATTTTAGCTAAAGGCGGTACAGCAATCATCACAGCAGACCATGGTAATGCTGATGAAGTGATTACGCTTGAAGGTAATCCAATGACGGCTCATACAACGAATCCTGTTCCAGTAATCGTAACCAAACAAGGCTTAGAGCTTCGTGAAGACGGTATTCTAGGAGATCTAGCTCCTACGATGCTTACTCTTCTAGACGTAGCACAGCCAAAAGAAATGACAGGTAAAACATTAATTAAATAATTAATTATAAAGGAGAGTTTTAAAATGCCAGCAATTCTTGACATTTATGCACGCGAAGTATTAGATTCTCGCGGTAACCCAACAGTTGAAGTTGAAGTATATACTGAATCAGGCGCTTTCGGACGCGCTTTAGTACCAAGTGGTGCTTCTACTGGTGAATACGAAGCAGTAGAATTACGCGATGGTGACAAATCTCGCTACCTAGGTAAAGGTGTATTAAAAGCAGTAGAAAACGTAAACGAAATTATCGCTCCTGAATTAGTAGGTATGGACGTAACTGATCAAATCGGTATCGACCGCCTTATGATCGAGTTAGACGGTACTGAAAACAAAGGTAAATTAGGTGCCAACGCTATTCTTGGTGTATCTATGGCAGTAGCTCACGCAGCAGCTGATTTCGTAGGTCTTCCATTATACCGTTACCTTGGTGGATTCAACGCTAAGCAATTACCAACTCCAATGATGAACATCATCAACGGTGGTTCTCATGCTGATAACAACGTTGACTTCCAAGAATTCATGATCTTACCTGTAGGAGCTCCTACATTTAAAGAAGCAATCCGTATGGGTGCTGAAGTATTCCACGCGTTAAAATCTGTTTTATCTGCTAAAGGCTTAAACACAGCTGTAGGTGACGAAGGTGGTTTCGCTCCTAACTTAGGTTCTAACCGTGAAGCATTAGAAGTAATTGTAGAAGCAATCACAAAAGCTGGTTACGAAGCTGGTAAAGACATCCAATTAGGTATGGACGTAGCTTCTTCTGAGTTCTTCAACAAAGAAACTGGTAAATATGACTTAGCAGGCGAAGGCCGTACAGGCGTAACTTCTGCTGAAATGGTAGATTTCTACGAGCAGTTAGTTAACGAATTCCCAATCGTTTCAATCGAAGACGGTTTAGACGAAAATGACTGGGATGGTCACAAGCTATTAACTGAGCGCATTGGCGGAAAAGTACAGCTTGTTGGTGACGATCTATTCGTAACAAACACGAAAAAACTTGCTCAAGGTATCGAACAAGGCGTAGGTAACTCTATCCTTATCAAAGTTAACCAAATCGGTACATTAACTGAAACGTTCGAAGCTATCGAAATGGCTAAACGTGCTGGTTACACAGCAGTAGTTTCTCACCGTTCTGGTGAAACTGAAGATGCAACAATCGCTGATATCGCTGTTGCAACAAACGCTGGTCAAATCAAAACTGGTTCTATGAGCCGTACAGATCGTATTGCGAAATACAACCAATTACTACGCATCGAAGACGAGCTAGGTGTTCTAGCTGTATACGATGGCGCTAAATCTTTCTACAACTTAAAAAAATAAGTTGAAAGTATAAAAAACGGATGACGATTGTCATCCGTTTTTTTACGTTAAAATCCGTTGTATTTAACTGCCATTACTTGTACGAGAGGGTTTTTTATGATAAATTAACCTTAGCGTAGTGCGCGTACTTTATCCCCGGTAATGCCAATCAGAAGGGATGAAGAAACCCCGCTGATTGACTATTACTTGGTGTAGGAGGTGTGTCTTAGTGCATACATTGCTGATTACTTTGCTAGTGATTGTTTCAATTGCTTTGATTGTTGTGGTCGTTTTACAATCAAGTAAAACTACTGGATTATCTGGAGCTATTTCCGGTGGAGCTGAAACGTTATTTGGGAAACAAAAAGCACGTGGAATTGACTTAGTTTTACACCGTTTGACAGTAGTGTTATCTATCCTATTCTTTGTATTAACACTTGCTGTATCTTATTTCAAACTTTAATATGTTACTGGATAGACTGCCACCTAATGCATATGTACTTGGTGTATACCAACTTATGTATTAGGTGGTTTTTTAATGGGTGTGTTGAATACTTTAATTTCATTTTTAAGTAATGATATAATATAGCTTTAGAAAAAAGTACTAAATATAGTATAAAAGCGTAAAAGTTGATGGCCACATCTCTTGTTATGTGATGGCCGTCACATAAATACATGTTTTTTTCTATTAGGACTGCAGATATTATAACTAAAAGGAGTTAAATGATATATGAAAATTGCACAACCAAAGCCATTTACATTTGAAGGCGGCGAAAAAGCTGTTTTATTACTTCATGGTTTTACCGGAAATTCTGCTGACGTTCGTATGTTAGGTCGTTTTTTAGAGAAAAAAGGATACACATGCCACGCACCTCATTACAAAGGACATGGCGTAGCGCCTGAAGAACTTGTTCATACTGGTCCAAAAGATTGGTGGAAAGATGTCATGGACGGCTATGAGTTTTTGAAAAGCAAAGGTCATGAAAGTATTGCCGCTGTAGGTCTTTCACTAGGTGGCGTATTTTCACTGAAATTAGGTTACACTGTACCTATAAAGGGTATTGTGCCTATGTGCGCCCCTATGTATATAAAGAGTGAAGAAGTCATGTATGAAGGTGTTTTAGCGTATGCACGCGAATATAAAAAGCGTGAAGGTAAATCGTCTGAACAGATTGAACAAGAAATGGAAGAGTTCAAGCAAACACCAATGAACACATTAAAGTCTTTACAGGAATTAATCGCTGAAGTGCGAAATTCAGTTGATATGATTTATGCACCGACATTTGTTGTACAAGGTCGTCATGATCATATGATTAATACAGACAGCGCCAATATTATTTATAATAGCGTCGAGTCTCCTACAAAAGATATAAAATGGTACGAAGAATCTGGTCATACCATTACCTTTGATAAAGAGCGTGATCAGCTTCACGAGGATGTATATGCATTTTTGGAATCACTTGATTGGTGATAGAGATAATACGAATAAAGAAAAAGGAGGGACATGATGTGAAAGAAGAAAATCAGCCCTATATAAATGAAATATTGGATTTTATGAAAAGGGATAATTACAAACCTTTGACTGTCCAAGAGCTTGCAAAAGAATTTAATACTGAGGATGCAGAGTCATTCAAAGAGTTTGTGAAGGCACTTGTTATTATGGAAGAGAAGGGTTTAATTATCCGAGCAAGAAACGATCGCTACGGGCTGCCGGAACAAATGAATTTTGTCAAAGGGAAAGTAAGCGGACATGCAAAAGGATTTGCATTCGTAGTTCCTGAAGAAAAAGATGCGGGTGATGTATTTATTCCCCCTACTGAAACAAACAATGCTATGCACGGAGATATTGTGCTTGCAAGAGTGTCATCAGAATCATCAGGTGCTCGTCGTGAAGGAACCATTGTAAAAATCTTAGAACGAGGTACCCAGCAAATTGTAGGTACGTATACGCAAAGCAAAAATTTTGGCTTTGTGATTGCGGATGACAAAAAAATTGCAGGTGATATCTTTATTCCCAAAGCAGCAAGAAACGGTGCAGTTGAAGGCCATAAAGTAGTAGTAGAACTGACAACCTATCCGGAAGGCCGCATGAACGCAGAAGGAAAAGTTGTTCAAATTCTTGGACATAAAAACGATCCGGGGATCGATATCATTTCTGTTATCCATAAGCACGGTCTTCCTCAAGAATTTCCTGCTGATGCTTTAACACAAGCAATTGATACACCTGAAACGATTGACGAAAAAGATATCGGCAACCGCCGCGATCTTCGTGATCAAGTTATTGTAACCATTGACGGAGCAGATGCAAAAGATTTGGATGACGCCGTAATGGTTACAGAGCTTGAAAATGGAAACTACAAATTAGGCGTCCATATTGCAGATGTAAGTCACTACGTTAAAGAAGGTTCTCCGATTGATGTAGAAGCAGCAGAGCGCGGAACAAGCGTCTATTTAGTAGACCGAGTTATTCCGATGATTCCTCACCGTTTATCTAATGGAATTTGCTCATTAAATCCAAAGGTTAACCGTTTTACGCTTTCTTGTGAGATGGAAATCGATCCACAGGGTGAAGTAGTGAAACATGAGATTTTTGAAAGTGTCATCAAAACGACAGAACGAATGACGTATTCAGACGTTAACAAAATCTTAGTGGATAAAGACGAAGAAGTGTTAGAACGCTACGAGCCAATTGTTCCGATGTTTGAGCGTATGGAAAAGCTGGCAGCTATTCTTCGTAAAAAGAGAATGGATCGCGGTGCCATTGATTTTGATTTCAAAGAGGCAAAAGTATTAGTAGACGATGATGGCCATCCTCACGATGTTATTTTGCGTGAACGTTCGGTTGCTGAAAAGCTAATCGAAGAATTTATGCTAGCGGCGAATGAAACAGTAGCAGAACATTTTCACTGGATGAACGTACCGTTCATTTATCGTATTCATGAAGATCCAGATGCAGAGAAGCTTACTCGTTTCTTAGAGTTCATTACAAACTTTGGTTACACGGTGAAAGGAACAGGAAACGATATTCATCCGCGTGCGCTGCAGGATATTTTAGAAGAAGTAAAAGGTACGCCTGAAGAGATGGTTATTTCAACTGTTATGCTTCGTTCGATGAAACAAGCGAAATATGAAGCAGAAAGTTTAGGCCACTTTGGTTTATCAGCTGAGTTCTATACGCATTTTACGTCTCCAATTCGTCGTTATCCGGATTTAATCGTTCATCGTCTAATTCGCACGTATTTAATTGAAGGAAAAACAGATCAGCAAACGCAAGAAAAATGGCGCGAGCTTCTGCCTGATGTTGCTGAGCATTCTTCTAATATGGAACGTCGTTCAGTTGACGCTGAGCGGGAAACGGACGATATGAAAAAAGCTGAGTTTATGGCTGATAAAGTTGGGGAAGTATTTAATGGTATTATTAGCTCTGTTACTAACTTTGGAATGTTCGTGGAGCTAGAAAATACGATTGAAGGTTTAGTTCACGTCAGTGACTTAACAGATGACTATTATCGTTACGACGAACGTCACTATGCGATGATTGGAGAAAAAACGGGCAATGTCTTCCGGATTGGAGACGAAATTGAAGTGAAAGTCGCCGATGTGAATAAAGACGAGCGTTCAGTTGACTTTATTATTGTAGGAATGAAAGAAAGCCGCAAACGCTTATCTAAAGACCGTCCTAAAGTGATTAAAGCAAAACAAAAGTCACGCAAAGATGATAAAGGAAAAGGTCGCGAGGGCAGCCGAAGCAAAAATGAAGAGTGGTCTACTCAAAAGCCAAAGAAGAAAAAGAAAAAGAGATTCTTCGAGGGTGCCCCAAATGTTAAGCGCAAAAAGAAAAAGCGTAAATAATCGAAATCGACAGCAGTGAAGCAGAAGGGTATTCCTTCTGCTTCAAAACAGCTCCATTAAACGTTTTAGTTGTTGTTTAGATTTCCATACAGTAAAATGATACATAATATCATACATATACGTAAGTACGGCTGAAGGGAAGGAACGTTTTATGCCAAAAGGTGAAGGGAAATTAATTGCACAAAACAAAAAAGCCCGCCACGACTTTTTTATTGAAGAAACATATGAGACGGGTATTGTTCTACAAGGAACGGAAATCAAATCAATTCGTAATGGGCGTGTAAATTTAAAGGACTCTTTTGCTCGTGTGCAAAACGGAGAAGTATTTCTACACAATATGCACGTTAGTCCTTACGAACAAGGAAATCGATACAATCATGAGCCGTTGCGTACACGAAAGCTATTGCTCCATAAGCGTGAAATCAGCAAGCTAATTGGCTATTCAAAAGAAACGGGTTATTCATTAGTTCCTTTAAAAGTGTATTTAAAAAATGGATACGCAAAGGTTTTACTAGGGCTTGGTAAGGGTAAAAAGAAATATGACAAGCGTGAAGACTTAAAGCGAAAAGAAGCGAAGCGCGATATCGAACGAGCATTTCGTGATCGTCAAAAGATGTGACATTACAAAATCTTACAATTGCAAAATGCTCATTTTGTGATATAATAAGTATTGTTATCAGTTAGATTTCATTTTGCATACTGAAGTCGCTATCTGATGTAAGATTTTTTCTTACACATTCCGACTCCCTTTTATATGGGGACGTTACGGATTCGACAGGGGTAGTTCGAGCTTAGGTTGCGAGTCGAGGAGATGGCCTCGTTAAAACATCAACGCCAATAATAACTGGCAAATCTAACAATAACTTCGCTTTAGCTGCATAATAGTAGCTTAGCGGTTCCTCCCTCCATCGCCCATGTGGTAGGGTAAGGGACTCACTTTAAGTGGGCTACGCCGGAGTTCGCCGTCTGAGGACGAAGGAAGAGAATAATCAGACTAGCGACTGGGACGCCTGTTGGTAGGCAGAACAGCTCGCGAATTATCAATATGCCAACTACACTCGTAGACGCTTAAGTGGCGATATTTCTGGACGTGGGTTCGACTCCCACCGTCTCCACCAATACATATTGTATGGTGGCTTACCTTACTTATAACAGGAGTTAATCAAATGTATGTTCTTCATTTGATTAGCTCCTTTTTAATTTATGATGTATGTAAAAAGGATGCCTCTTACACAAAGAGACATCCTTTTACTTTTGTTTAAGCTGAACAAAAAGCAGCATAAGAAAGGAAAGAAAGACGATTGAAATAACCCATAGCCAAGCGAGATTCATGTTTCCAGAGTCAATCGCTACGTAGATAGCGGTAGGCACAGTTTGAGTTTCACCTGGAATATTGCCAGCAAACATCAAAGTGGCTCCAAACTCTCCGAGTGCTCTTGCCAGACTTAGCACTCCTCCTGTTACGATGGCTTTAGAAGCTAAAGGGATGGAAATAAAGAAAAAGACTTTCCATTCGCTTGCACCATCTACTCGAGCTGCGTCTTCAATTTCGTAATCTACGCCTTGAAAGCCTGTTTTGGCAGATTGATACATAAGCGGAAACGCAACGACAACGGATGCAATAACAGCTGCCCACCATGTGAAAATCACAGGTTGTTGAAAGACCCATTCAATTGCCCGGCCGAGCAGGCTGTGTTTCCCGAATATGACAATCAATAAAAATCCAACAACGGACGGAGGGAGCACCAACGGGAGCATTAACGCGGTTTCAATCATCACTTTTCCCTTAAAGTGTTTCCTGGATAACAGTTTTCCTATAACAGTGCCTAAAATAATAACGACAAATCCTGCTACTAATGCGATTTTAAGCGATAGCTGAAGAGGAGATAAAAATTCTTGAATCATAGCGGCCTCAATGTGCAGTGAAACCGTATTTCTTTAAAGTGTCAAGAGCTGTCTTACTTTGTAAAAATTGATAAAAAGCTTTTGCTTCTTGTGGATGTTTCGAATCCTTAATAACGCCTACAGGATATACAATTGGTTTGTGAGTGCTATTATCTGCAGTAGCGACAATCTTCACCTTTTTTGAAATCAAGGCATCGGTTTTATAAACCACCCCAGCTTCAACGTTTCCTGTCTCAACGTAGGAAAGCACCTGGCGTACGTCTTTCGCATAGACGGTTTTTGGCTCAATGTTTTTCCAAAGGTTCATGTGTTCAAAAGTCTCCTTCGCATACTGTCCGGCAGGAACGGATTCTGGTATTCCAAGTGCAATTTTTTGAACAGCCGGCTTTGGTAGATCTTCAAAATTTGTGATAGCAGACGTATTATTCTTTGGCACGATAAGCACAAGGTCATTGCCAACCAAGTCAGTACCATTCTCCTTGGAGATAGCTCCTGCTTTTACTAGTGCATCAAACTTGTCTTCTGCTGCTGAAAAAAATAAATCAACAGGTGCGCCGTTTGTAATTTGCTGTTGCAGCGAGCCTGAAGCTCCAAAATTAAATTTCAAGTCTATATTTGGATGCTTTTTTTCATATTGCTTTTGAATATCAGTGAGCGCATCTTTTAAGCTGGCCGCAGCGGATATCGTTAAGCTGATGTTTTTGTGCTGAGCTGCGGATTGATCGGTATTTGTTTCGTTCGAACAAGCAGCAGTAAACATAATTAAAAATAATAGTGCGAATAAGGGTTTAAAGTATTGTTGCATCGTGTCACCTCAGTTAGTTGTAGTAAAGCAATTTAGTATAACTATATCACGTTCATTTAAAATTTGACTTCCTAAAAAGAAAACAGCGACTTGAAAGGGGGAAAACTTTCAAGTCGCTGCTTCATTTATTCTTCCAACGCTTTGCCCATTCCTTTTAAAAAGTGAAGCCCAAATCCAATTGCACGATTGACATCTGGATCGTTTAGCGCTTTTATAAGAGCTAATGCACTTACTTTTTTTCCTGTTTTTACATACTCATTCGCTTCGTTCATACCAGCTGTTGCGCTATTTACAAGTTTAGCAGTTACCTCTGGATCTGCCTTCATCAAACCGCTGCTTGCACCCATAAGAGTATTAATTAAATTAGTTACCGGTTCTCTGGAAATTTGATGAAGCGCAATTTTTGAGATTTTTTCTTTCGCTTGAATCATTGAATCAGCAGCTTCAAGAACACCCATGTCGTTAAGTTCGCCAACAATACCGAGAATACGGTTCAACGCTTCTTCATTATCTGCCAGCAGAGAAGTTAAATCTTCTAATTTTTGTTGTTTTTCTTCTTCCTCGCTTAGAAGAGGTTTCTTAATTTCTGTAATAGGTTGTGCCATCTTTTCTCCTCCTATTTACTTGTTAAATGGACGTAGCCAGGACGGTTCCATTTACGCTGAACCTCGACCCCATTTTGAGGATGACGTTTTTTGTTACGCGGATTTGTAGACGGTAAAGGCGTTTCTCCACCTTTACTTAATACTTCCATCCGTACTTTTGTTTGTTTGTAAGCCGGCGTATTTGTTCGTTGGTCGACTGCAGGTCCCGTCAAGAAGTTAATAGCCGAATCTTTATGAACAGAGTGCATTGGAAGATACAGCTCATTCGCTTTTACTCGCTCTGTAATTAATGCCTGTACTTTTACTGTTCCAAACGGTGAGATTAATCTGACAAGCGAACCTTCTTCAATTTCACGCTCCTTGGCAAGCTGAGGTGAAATTTCTACAAATACTTCCGGTACTTTTGATTGGATGCCGCTCGATTTATTGGTCATATTCCCTTCATGAAAATGTTCTAACATTCTTCCATTATTAATGTGTAGATCATATTCTTCTGGGAATTCGGCAGGAAGTACCCAATGTGATAAAGCAAAGCGCGCTTTTTTATCTGGGAAATTAAACCCATCGACGTAAAGTAACGGCGTGCTTTTCCCCTCTAAGCTCCCCCATAAGAAGCTATTCCAGCCTTCAAGGTTTTCGTAGCTGGCTTGGCTGAATAGGGGTGATAGACTAGCCATTTCTGCAAAGATATCACCAGGATGTGTATACGTCCAGTTCGCCCCTAAGCGGTTGGCAATCTCTTGAACAATCCACCAATCCGGCTTTGAATCACCGAGCGTTGGTAATGCTTGATATAATCTTTGGACACGTCGCTCTGTATTGGTAAACGTTCCGTCTTTTTCAAGAGAAGGAACAGCAGGAAGTACAACATCAGCATATTGAGCCGTTCTCGAAAGGAAAATGTCTTGGACGACAAAAAAATCTAAATTTGATAATATTTCATGCACGTGGTTAGCATTTGAATCAACAAGAGCCATATCTTCTCCGACAAGGTACATGGCCTTCATTTTTCCTTCATCAATTGAATGCAGCATTTGAATATTATCAAGCCCTGGCTTATCTTTAATTTTTACACCGTATGCTTTTTCAAATTTCGCCCGGGCGACTGAGTCTGTGACGTGCTGATAGCCTGGAAGCCAAGCCGGAAGAGTTCCCATATCACATGCTCCTTGGACGTTATTGTGGCCTCGGAGCGGATAAGCGCCTGCTCCAGGGCGTCGATAGTTTCCAGTAGCAAGCAACAGGTTTGAGATAGCCGCTGATGTATCAGAGCCTCCCGTATTTTGCGTTACGCCCATGCCCCACAGCACACAGGTTCCATCGGCGTCTCGAATCATTTCAGCTATTTGAATGAGCGTTGCTGCTGGAATACCCGTAATTTGTTCAGCATATTCAAGCGTGTACTTTTCAAGCAAAGAGTGAAAGTCTTCAAAATAGTTGACGTTTTCTTGGATGAATTTTTCATTGTGCCATCCTTGGTCAATCATGTATTTTGTTACAGCCATTAGCCATACTTGGTCCGTACCTTGTTTTGGACTGATAAAAATGTCAGAGCGTTCAGCCATTTCGTTTTTGCGCAAATCTGCGACAATTAGTTTTTGGTCATGAAGCTTATGCGCGCGTTTGATACGAGTTGCTAATACAGGGTGACCTTCAGCAGGGTTAGCTCCAACGATGATAACCAGTCCAGCTTTTGCGATGTCTTTTATCGTGCCGGCATCGCCTCCCATTCCCACTGTTCGAAATAATCCATCAGTTGCAGGAGACTGACAGTAGCGAGAGCAGTTGTCTACGTCATTTGTTTCAAACATTTGGCGAGCCAGCTTTTGAATAACATAGTTTTCTTCGTTTGTAATCTTAGAAGAAGAAATAAAACCAACTGATCCATGTCCATACTGCTGATTAATAGAGCTTAACCTGCTTGCTACTAAGTCGAGGGCTTCTTCCCATGACGACTCTACAAATGCGCCATTTTTTCGGATTAAAGGCTTAGTAATACGTTTTTCAGAGTTTACAAAATCCCAGCCGAATTTTCCTTTCACACAGGTTGAAATAGCATTTGCGGGAGCATCAGAGCTAGGCTGAACTTTAAGGATTTCACGGCCTTTTGTCCATACTTCAAATGAACATCCAACTCCGCAAAATGTACAGACAGTTTTTGTTTTTTTCGTGCGTGTTTCGCGCATAGCGGCTTCCACTTCTGAAACAGCAAAAATTCCGCTGTATCCAGGTTCTACTTCTTTAACTAAATCAATCATTGGGTTTAAAACGTCTTTTGGAAGTCCAGTCATAAATCCAGCTTCTCCAAGCATGGATTTTTCCATTAAGGCATTACAAGGGCATACGGTTACACATTGACCGCAGCTCACACAAGAAGATTCATTGATTGCTACACCGTCATCCCAGAGAACGCGGGGACGTTTCGCTTCCCAGTCGATAGAGAGTGTTTCATTAACTTGAAGATTTTGACAAACCTCTACGCATTGTCCACAAGCAATGCATTGATTAGGGTCATAACGGTAGAACGGATGAGACATATCGACTTCATTCTCTGAGGCCTTTGGCGTATAGGGGTATTTTTGATGTTCAATCTCCATCATTTCAGCCGTGTTATGTAATTTACAGTTTCCGTTGTTATTATCGCAAACGGTGCAGTATAGCAAATGATTCTCTAATAAACGATCCATTGCTTCCGTCTGTGCCGCTTTTGCGGGTGCTGATTGTAATTCAATCTTCATGCCGTTTTCAGCTTTTGTAGAACAAGAACGAACTAACTCGCCATTCATTTCAACGATACATGTGTCACAAGTTTGAATAGGGTCTACTTCAGGCACATAACAAATCTGAGGGTGCTCAATGCTTTGCTGGTTAATAATTTCGAGTATGGTAGAGCCTGAAGCTGCCTTGTATTCGTTGCCATTTATATGAACAGTGATGGTTTCACGACTCATTTGTTTTCCTCCTTTATATAAAAACAAAAAACCACCATGAATACACACGCCTAATTAAATAAGGGAAGTGCAATCATGGTGGAATAGTTTACTAGCAGGTCTTACTAATATGCCAATCCGGCCCATTTATATCGTTAAGAAAAAGTGATAGAGTAATAACAATTCATTATTATTATTATTCCATCTCGGTTATTTATAATTATATCGCTACGTTTTTAAATGCACAACTTTTTTAAATACCCAACTCTCTTCAAAAGTTTTGCTGCAAAGATTTTAGGCTTTTATTTTTTGAAGTGTTGATTTATGATAAAAAAACTGTAGGAATAAAATGCACAATTTAATTTTAATCGGTGGGAGAGCGTTGATTATGTCAAAAACTATTCATGAATTTAATGATATTATTCGGAAGCTTCGAAAAGATTTATTTGGAAAAGGACCGGAAAGAATACATACGGTTTTTGTTGAAAATATGGCTGTCTCAACACTGTATGGAAATTTAACTCCGACAGAAACATTTATTGCAAGCACTTCTGAAGGATGTGACATGGTTCATCTAGCTCGAACAAAAATGATCCAAGATGTATATGCATCGAATCCGCCGGAAGGGCTAGAAGAATTGGTAGGAGCAAAGTTGGTTAATTTATTTTCAGATATGAAAATAAAAGAAAATATAGCGGTTTCCGTATTCGTTTTTGATAAAAACATTATTTAAAAAAGGAGACATCACATGAACTCGACCGTTAAGAAGCGTACAGTTCTTAGATTTAAAAATGGTCAAATGGAAAGCGTGGAAGATAAAATTGTAACGGAGTTTCCTGTGACTGTGAAAATTAATGAAGAAGAGTTTGTCACGATGGTATGTAGCCCACAATACATTGAAGATATGGTAATTGGCTATTTAGCATCTGAAGGGGTTATTCGAGCATACACAGACATTAAAAACATATGGGTTCAAGAAAAGGAAGGGTATGTTCATGTTACAATAGATAAATTAAACCCGTATTTTCAAAACCTTCAAAATAAACGATATATCACGTCTTGCTGCGGGGCGAGCAGACAAGGGTTTGTCTTTATAAATGATGCGCTGACTGCTAAAAAAATGAACGGTATATCGGTAGAACTTTCAATTAAGGATTGTTTTCAATTGATGAATAAGCTGCAGCAATCTGCTGCTACGTTTCAAGAAACGGGTGGCGTTCATAACGCTGCTATTTGTGATAAAAATGGCTTTATGCTTAGCAGAATGGACATTGGTAGGCATAATGCTCTAGATAAACTATACGGGTATTGCTTAAAACACCATATTTCAATTAGAGATAAAGTAGTCGTTTTCAGCGGCCGTATTTCTTCAGAAATTTTGTTGAAAGTAGCGAAGATCGGGTGTGAAGTGGTTCTTTCAAAATCTGCCCCGACTGAACTTGCTTTAAATCTAGCAGAAGAATTGGGAATTACAACGGTAGGGTTTATTCGAAATGATTCGTTGAATATTTATACATGCCCGGAAAGAATTTTAAGAGAGAGTTAATCTGCTGTGGAGAAGCTGACAGCTAGAGAGAGGAGAGATGAAGCAGATGTCATACGCTATAGTTGATACTTTAAAGCGTCCTTTACGAGACTTGCGTTTGTCAGTAACAGATCGCTGTAACTTTCGCTGTCGATATTGTATGCCTGAAGAAATTTTTGGGGCAGACTATCCATTTTTACCTGCCGAAAACATTCTTTCGTTTGATGAATTAGAGAGACTCACTAGATTATTCGCATTGCTAGGAGTAAAAAAAGTGCGTATAACGGGAGGAGAGCCGCTGCTAAGAAAAGGCTTGCCAGATCTAATCAATCGTCTGAAGCAAATTGAGGGTATAGATGATATTGCCATAACAACAAACGGCTCACTGTTAAAGAAGCATGCAGAAGCCTTATCAAAAGCGGGATTATCAAGAGTAACCGTTAGCTTAGACTCGCTTGATGAAGTGAGATTTCAAGAGTTGAATGGAAACCGAGGAAGCGTAAAACGAGTATTAGAAGGAATAGAAGCAGCAGCTCTTGCAGGGATTTCAGTCAAAATAAACATGGTTGTCCAAAAAGGCAAGAATGAGCAGGATATTCTTCGGATGGCTCAATATTTTAAAGACAAAAAACATACGCTGCGTTTTATTGAATATATGGATGTGGGAAATTCAAACGGATGGAAAATGGATGAGGTTATAACAAAGAAACAAATTCTTGATATAGTTGGAAAAGAAATGCCTCTTGAAGAAATTCCACCTCATTATACGGGAGAAGTAGCCACCAGGTATCGATACGTCGGGACAGAAGAGGAAATTGGTATCATTTCATCTGTCACAGATTCATTCTGTTCCACTTGTTCACGCGCAAGAGTATCGGCTGAAGGAAAGCTCTATACCTGTTTGTTCGCGTCAAAAGGATATGACCTCCGCACACTGATACGGTCAGAAGCCTCTGATCATACTGTTTGTGACACCATTTCTGATATCTGGAATCATCGGAAAGATCGGTACTCAGACGAACGAGCTAATGGAAGACAGGTCCAAGACGCTGAAAAAGTGGAAATGTCTCATATTGGTGGATAATTCAAAAAAGCTTTATACATGCCAATCACTGCGATGATTCACATTTATAAAAGTGGGATCTTCTGCTGAAAAAGGCACGCGAAGGACGTTTGTCTGATTCAACAATTGCGTAAGCCTTCTTTCACCTTGTGTAACGAGTTGTTCAATAAGAGGAAGCGTTCTACGGTGATAGAGTGCTAGAAGCGGGTGAATGTGATCAGGCTGAACAGGAAGAACAATGTCAGGTGAGTCCGTTTGAGTCAGTGTGATCATGTGATGAACAAACTCAGCATTAATAAAAGGAATATCGCAAGAAAGAATAAAGAACCATTCAGCGCAACAATCGATCGCAGTTAAAGCGTGATGAATTGCATACAAAGGACCTTGATACGGGCATTTTTCAACTGCAAATGCAACATCCTTTCTTTGAAAATAAGGGAGTAAATCTTGGTTGGTAGACACAAGTATAGGTGTGGCGTGATTTTCTTTTAGTGCATCTATACTATATTCGTAAAATGATTTCTTGTTATAGGTTTCAAACATTTTTGGTTGACCGTAGCGAGAAGATTTTCCTCCTGCTAATACAATGCCGGCAATGGACATTTATTAAATACCTCCATCAAAACATATTTGTATATTTATGCAAAAAAGCCTCCGTAAAGCAGCGTAGCTTTATGTGTATAATAGCATGTTTTTAAAGAAATATCTTTGACGAAGGAATAGATAGTGAAGTCAGAGATTGAATGAGAAAGGAAGAGAAAAGAGTGACAGAACGTTATTCACGTCAGCAGCTTTTCCAGCCCGTTGGAAACAAAGGGCAGCAGCAAATTAGAAGTAAGCATGTTTTAGTTGTAGGTGCAGGGGCTCTAGGCAGCGCTAGCGCAGAAGCCCTCGTGCGTGCTGGAATTGGAAAATTGACTCTTGTAGATCGTGATTATGTAGAATGGAGTAATCTACAGCGTCAGCAGCTTTATACAGAACAAGATGCGCAAAACAAACTACCTAAAGCTGTAGCAGCAAAAAATCGTCTGCGTCAAATAAATACGGAAGTGAAGATTGAAGCGCTGGTGATGGATGCTCAGCCTGCTAATTTAGAAAGTATCGTCCAAACAGCTGATGTAATCATCGATGCGACAGACAACTTCGACATCCGTTTTATTTTAAATGATTTGTCACATAAGTATGAAGTTCCATGGATATACGGCTCATGTGTAGGGAGTTATGGCGCCACTTATACCGTTATCCCAAATGTAACCCCTTGTCTGCACTGCATATTGAAAAAAGTGCCTGTCGGAGGAGCAACCTGTGAGACAGCAGGAATCATTAGTCCCGCTGTTCAAATTGTGGCAGCCTATCAAATAACCGAAGCATTAAAAATTTTAGTCGAAGATGTTGAAGCTTTGCGCCACACATTTCTAACCTTTGACGTCTGGAATAATCAGCATGCTGAATTTAAGACGGGCAAAATGAAAAGTGATAAATGTTCTTCTTGCGGATCGACCCAAACATATCCGTACTTAGCGTATGAAAATCAGCTTAAAACAGAAGTTCTGTGCGGCAGAGAGACGGTTCAAATCAGACCCTCGCAGCGCCATTTGTACAACTTCGATGAATTGGAAAAACGGTTAAAAAAACAGGGGAAAGTGGACCGCAATCCATATCTTCTGTCATGTCAGCTTCCAGAGCAGCGCTTTGTAATTTTTCAAGATGGCCGTGTATTTATTCATGGAACGAATGATATTCAATTTGCGAGAAGCTTATATTATCGTTTACTAGGATGAGTAAAGGAGTGAAAAGAATGAAAAGAATGAGAGAAAAGCGAACTCCTATTCCTGTCGGAGAATGCGTTGGACGAGTGATGCCGTATGCAAAAAACAGAAAGCAAGAAATCATTGCGCTTGAAGAAGCTCACGGCAGATTTTTAGCTGAAGATTTAATAGCAGATCATGATATTCCTGCTTTTGATCGTTCTCCATATGATGGTTTTGCCGTTCGGTCGCAAGATACGAAAGAAGCATCATCACTTCATCCAGTAGAACTGGCTGTTCGAGGAGAAATAGGAGCAGGTTCTGTTTTTGAACATACAGTCAGCGCGATGCAGGCTGTGCGTATTATGACAGGAGCTCCTATTCCCAAAGGCTGCGATGCGGTTGCCATGCTTGAAGTAACAAAAGAATATATAAAAGACAATCAGCCGATCGTTCAAATCAAGCGTTCGTTTAACAGCGGAGATAACATTTCTTTTCAAGGAGAAGAAACAACAAAAGGAACTGTGTTAGCTTCGAAAGGAACGTATATCACTCCGGGAGTAGCTGCTCTTTTAGCCACATTTGGCTATAGTAACGTAGCTGTCTTCAAAAAACCTGTAGTTGGATTACTTGCAACTGGAAGTGAACTAGTGGAAGTGAGTGATCCTGTTGAACGGGGCAAAATTCGTAATAGCAATGCTCATATGCTGCGTGCGCAAATTGAAAAAGCTGGAGGCGAAGTGAACTATTTTGGTATTATGCCTGATGATTTAAGTCAGTGCTACAATGCGGTAAAAGCTGCACTATCAGAAGTGGACATGCTGATTACAACGGGCGGCGTTTCAGTAGGAGACTATGATTATCTACCAGATGTGTATAAACAATTACAAGCCGAAGTTCTTTTTAATAAAATAGCGATGAGACCAGGCAGTGTAACAACGGTTGCTCGTATGGAAGAAAAGCTTTTATTTGGCCTCTCGGGAAATCCCACAGCGTGCTATGTCGGTTTTGAACTTCTGGCTCGTCCGGTAATCAGTACATATGCGGGTAAAAGAACCCCTCATCTTCGGAAAGAAAAAGCTTTGTTAGGAAAGGACTTCTTAAAGCCAAATCCTTTTATGCGATTTGTATCTGGGAGGCTTTCATACAGGGAAGGACAGCTGATTGCTTCTCCATTAAGCTTTACAAAATCTAGTGCTGTTTCTTCTTTAGCTCATGCGGATACGCTAATTATATTTCCTGGAGGGACGAGAGGATACAAAGAAGGAATGCTGGTTGACGTCTTATTGCTAGATGACGTGCGGGGAAGTGAATGGCCTTGGTAGCTTGTTGTACCGTTTTACAAGTAGTTGGATTTCAAAACAGCGGAAAAACTACTTTAGTGGAAAAGCTAATTAAAAGAGCGAAACAATTCAATCTATGTGTAGGTTCTATTAAGCACCATGGACACGGCGGACCTCCAGACAGCAGCAGTGAGCTAAAAGACAGTCATCGCCACCAGCAAGCAGGTGCCAATGTGGCAGGTGTAGAGGGAGGTGGAATCCTTCAGCTTACGGCAGATAGTAAAGACTGGAGCCTAAAAAAGCTGATTGATTTTTATCAATTTTTCTCGCCAGATGTCATTTTTGTTGAAGGATATAAAAAAGAACCCTATCCAAAAGCAGTCTTGATTCGAAGTGAAGAAGATCTTGTTCTGCTTTCCTCTCTAACCAATATTATATGCGTGATTAGCCACGTTCCGCTTAAAAAAGAAGTGCAGCGAGCATATCCAATATTTCACTTACAAGAAGACGAGCATTATCTTAATTTTTTATTGAAAGAAGTGGGGGAAAGAAGATGAACCAGCACTTATTTGAAGTAGTAAATCAGCCAATTGCCGTAGATGAAATAATTAAAAAAGTTTCTAGAAGAGACGCGGGAGCTATTACGACATTTATTGGAACGGTAAGAGAATTTACAAAAGGCAAGAAGACGCTCTCTCTTGAATATCAAGCCTATGTGCCAATGGCAGTGAAAATGCTTAGCCAAATTGGTGACGAAATTCAGGAAAAGTGGCCCGATGCTTTGACAGCTATTACTCATCGAATCGGGAAGCTTGATATAACAGAAGTCGCAGTAGTTATTGCCGTTTCTTCTCCGCATCGCAAAACAGCTTATGAAGCAAACGAGTATGCTATTGAACGTATTAAGCAAATTGTGCCAATTTGGAAAAAGGAATTTTGGGAAGACGGAACAAAATGGATTGGAGATCAGTTAGAAACGAAAGAATATCCTGAAGGAAAGCCAATGAAGGAGATGTAAAAATGATTAACGTCTTATTTTTCGCTGCTATACGTGAAGAGGCTGGAGTGGAACAAGTAACAGTTGATAAACAAGATATAACAGTGAAGGAATTAAAGGAATATGTGCAAGAAACGTATAAGCTGTCCTCTCTGAAGCAAACGATGACCGCAGTCAACGAAGAGTTTGTAACAGATGAAGAAACCATTGGAACGGGAGATACCGTCGCATTTATTCCGCCCGTTAGTGGAGGATAAAAAAAGGTGCTGAATATACAGCACCTTTTTTTATTATCTAAATTGAGCTACTTTTTCGATTGGTAAACGTACAGACGGGTAACCGCTATTTGCTGCTTTGCCGATTGAAAGTAACATAACCGGTGCATAGCGCTCTTTGTCTAAACCGAATGCTTCGGCAATTTGATCTTTTTCATAACCGCCAATAGCGTTTGTATCATAACCGTGAGCACGTGCAGCAAGCATTAACTGCATGGATACTAAACCGCCGTCAATTAATACTGTTTCTTTATTTAATTCTTCAGAAGCAGCTGCGTAGTGCGCTTTGATTTTAGGAATTTGCATGTCTCTAATTTCTTGTGGCATATAGCCTAGTTCAACAGCTTTATCGTAAATTTCATCTAAATTTTCTTCACTTTTTAAATCGCCGAATATCGCAATAACAGCTGCTGATGTTTCTACTTGTGATTGATTAAATTTAGCAAGCGGAGCTAATGTTGCTTTTCCTTCAGGGCTATCAATTACTAGAAAGCGCCAAGGCTGTGCATTAACAGAAGATGGAGCTAGCGTCGCTTCTGTTAAAATTTCTTTCATTTCTTCACGGCTGATTTTGACAGATGGGTCGTAATAACGAATAGATCTGCGCCCTGTAATAATATCTTGGAAATCATTGTTTAGTGTTTTTGTTTGTGTCATGATGAACTCTCCTTTATGTTAAAAATGTTATGACCGTTCAATGGCCGAAATGTTTACTTTTAAACGCTCGAGCATTTTGGAAAGCAGCAGCTGTTCTTCTTCGCTGAAATCTTTAAATGCTTCATCAATAAAGCGAGCTTTTTCGTTTCGAAATGCACCGATTTTTTCATGTCCGCTTTTCGTAAGCTTTACAAATGTTACGCGGTTGTCATCAGGGTTTTTACGGCGTGATACAACATCTCTTTCTTCGAGCTGCTTTAAATGCCTTGTAATTGCAGCATTGTCAATGTTTACTTGCTGTTGAAGCGCCTTTTGACTCATTTCACCTGTTTCATAAAGCTGATGTAAAATATCAAGACGTGATTGGCTAACACCGGTACAATGCTCAAACTTTTGATTAATTTGTTTATTAACTTCTTGCAGAGCATACAGAACATTTGCTTTTTCAGAACATGAATGTGACAAGAAAGTCGCTCCCTTTTTCTATGATATTTATAGATGGATTAATATTTGATACATCAATATTTGATACATCAACTAATATAAAATAAATAAAAGTGAAAGTCAAGAAAGTGAACGCTGGTTTTTAAAAATAATAAAAAAAGAGGCTGAGACGTAACGAAATGAATCCCATCCAAAGGCGAATAATCTGGATATATAATCTGGACTGCTTGCTCGACCGCAGTTGATTTCCGTGCAAGGCTTCGCTTTCCCCGGGCGTCCCGTGAGCCTTGCCCTCCAATCAACTGCTGGAAGGAACGAAACAGATAAAATCTACGTTCACCATAACAAAAAAAACGAACCACTAATCAAACTGTTTGATTAGTGGTTCGTTTTTCACTTCAGCTAAACTATTTTTGTCTCAGCCTCTTTAAGCTGAATGATTTTTTTTGCTAATTTGTTCATGCGTATAGGGAGATAGAAACGGAATACGCTTGATAATCAAATCGTGAATCCAGAATAATCGCTGAATAAGAGGAGCTGTTTTAGCTGAAACGTATATAATAAAGCATCCGATAGCTCCCGCAATCACCATGCCTCCAAGTACATCTGCTGGATAGTGAACGCCTACGTAAATACGTGAAAGGCCCGAAATGACAGCCCATATAAAAATGATGCTTCTCCATTTGTTTTTTCGTAACCACATGATCCAAGCAGCAGAAAAGACTAAAATCGAATGATCACTCACAAAAGATGAATTAGCCGGGTGCGGAATCAGCTTATGAACGTGATGAGTCACAAACGGACGCGGGTGGTAATACACCAGGTGAATGACTTCATTGATACATAGAGAAAGTACAATTGTAAACAACATGTATAAAGCCGTATAACGGTGATAAATTGTTCTTTCTGTTTTTCCGCTAAACCAAAGCAAAAGCAAACAAGCCATTATAAAATAAGGAACGCTATTCGTGATGATAATCATTACAGAATCCATTGCGCTGGATTTACCAGCAAACGAGTTAATCCATTGAAATACTTCGTAATTAAGGTTCATTTGTTTTCTCCTTATGCAGTACTTTTCACTCTTAGTTTAGATTGACACTCTAAAAAAACAATGAATTTCACATTAAAAATCAATTAAAATCCAAAATTTAAGGGCATTTAATGATATAAAAAGGAGAGGAAGAAACTGCTTTTAGAATAGGAGATGAAACAGTTGAAAAAGGTTTTATTTTTACCTCTTCTAAAAATGCCTTCTGGCCATCATCAAGTGGCAGAGGCGTTAATGGATATATTGGAAAGAAGAACAACAAATATTTGTTATAAAAAAATAGATTTGTTAAGCTATACAAACGAACTATTAGAAAAAGTGGTCACAGGCACATATTTGAAATGGATTCGTTATGCTCCAGAAACGTACAATATGGCATACAAACATCTCTTTTATGAACCGCCTGTTCATTCATTCAAATGGTATCATCACGTATTCGCAAAAAAAATGGAGCACTTAGTTAAAGAAGAAAATCCGGATTTAATTATATGCACACATGGGTTTCCTTCTTATTTGCTCAGTCAATTAAAAGCAAAAGGCAAGTGCGATGTACCTATTATAAATGTCTACACGGATTTCTTTATTAATAATTTATGGGGAAAAGAAGAGATTGATTTTCACTTTCTCCCTAGTGAAGAAGTAAAAAAAGGACTTCGTGCTCAAAGTGAAATTCCACTTCAAAATATGATGGTCACAGGAATACCGGTACATGAAGAAATAACAAAAACAAGAACATTTAAGCATCCTGGTAACCGAAATATTTTAATTGCTGGAGGCAGCAGCGGCTTAGGCAATATTATGGATTTCTACAATGATTTAAAAGATGCGCGCCATTTTCATTACTTTGTCTTATGCGGCAAAAATCAAAAGTTATATGAAGAAATCAAGGGATGGGAATTACAGCACGTTACACCAATTCCGTACATTTCATCACGCACAGAAATGAATGAACTGTATGAACGAGTGGATGCTATTGTAACAAAGCCAGGTGGTATAACGGTCAGTGAAGCTCTTCGCAAGAATTTACCGATTTTTGTTCATTCTGCTTTACCAGGTCAAGAAGAAGTGAATTTACGCTATTTAACAGAACGAAACTTAGTTCAAGAACTAAAGGCGGATCAATCGTTAGAAAGTCAGCTGCAGGCAGTGCTGCAGGATGCTGATAAAATGAGCACATTATATAACGCGATTGCTGCTTACCATAAAGAAATCGAAGCACAAACGCCTGAAGAACTTTTAGCAGTAGTCAATTGGATTTTAGGTGAAAAGCAAACGATTGGTCTTCATGCGTAAAACATTCATGTTTACAAACAATAAGGATAAGCTAAAAGACAAGTATGTTGAAAAAGTAGGGTTTAGATAAAAAAACAAACATCTTTTGAAAAAGGTGTTGTTTTTTTATCTAAAGAAGCTATTCTTTCACTTAAGACATGTGGTGAGAGGTGTATAACATGAAAGAGAAAATTTTAATTGTGGAAGATGAAGCGCAAATTGCGAAAGTGTTAAAGATTGAATTGGAATTTGAAGATTATGAAGTAGATGTTGAGTACGACGGGAAAGCGGGGTTAGAGACGGCAACATCGGCTCAATATGACCTCATTTTGCTAGACGTGATGCTTCCAAGTCTGAGCGGTATTGAGGTGTTAAGAAGACTTCGGAAAGCGGAAGTATTTACGCCAGTTATTTTATTAACTGCCAGAAATACGACGCTGGATAAGGTAATGGGCTTAGACCAAGGAGCTAATGATTATGTTACAAAACCGTTTGAAATTGAAGAACTGTTAGCACGGGTTCGCTCTTGTATTCGCTATCGTTCGCTCGTAGAAGCATCAGGAACGAAAGAAGCTGAAGCGGAGCTCTTAACGATCAGTGATTTGACCATTAATCTTGAAACAAGGGAAGTCCTAAGAAACAATGAATCCATTACGTTGACACCGAAAGAGTATGATTTAGTCGTGTATTTGCTTACGAACAAAAATAAAATTGTCACGAGAGAAGGAATTCTCACAAACGTTTGGGGCTATGAATATGAAGGAGAAACAAACGTAATTGATGTGTATATTCGCCACTTAAGAAAAAAAGTAGATGAAGGTTTTTCTACTTCTCTCATTCATACGGTGCGGGGCGTAGGATATATGATGAAAGAGGAGAAACATGAAGATCACGACGAAGATTAATTTGCTGACAACAGCATGGCTAGTGGTTATTTTATTAATCATGAACATCGTTGTTTTTTTCTCCTTTACTAAATCTACGGTGAATATGGAACAGGACATTTTATTCGAAAAAGCACGCGAGATTATTCAAAAAGGTCAACAAGATCATTCCGTGGAGCTCTCGCCAGAGTTACTAAAATTTTATTTGACCAACCATTCATTTATTCGAACAGTCTCAGAAAATTCTACGGTCATTAACCAAGTATCAAATGATCCTCATCTGGTGAAAATTAAGCCCGAATTTTCAAAGAAAAAAAAGGTGAAGCTTCGCAAAATCAGAGAAAAGCAAGTATTGGTTGTTCGCATGCCTGTCAAAGTCAATAATCAAGTCGTTGAAACGCTGGAAATTGGTGAGCTCCTGACTGGTTTTGAAACCCGTAAAGATATTTTGCTATCAATTTTGATTTTTTGTTCGCTTGTGTCCATTTTACTGTCGCTTTTAGGAGGAAGATGGTTATCACGCGTCATTATGCATCCTATTAAAAATATGGTCACAACGATGAAAGAGATTGAAGAGAGCGGTGTTCCTAAAAAAGTCCTCATTCAAACGGAAACGAGAGATGAACTGCAGGGTATGACCGTTACCTTTAATCATATGATTGACCGCTTGCGAGAAAATATTGAAAAGCAAAACCAGTTTGTTTCCGATGCTTCTCATGAATTAAAAACCCCTCTAACCGTTATTCGCAGTTATTCTAATTTATTAAGAAGAAGAGGGATTAAAAATGAAGAAATTACGCTGGATGCGATCGACACCATCTATGCGGAAGCAACCAAAATGCAAAAAATGATTGAAACGCTGCTTGATCTGGCAAGTGTGGAAAAAGAACAAACGCTTGATATGAAGCAAACAGATCTTGTTCTTATTTTTGAACAAATCGTTAAGCAGCTGCAGCAGGTATACAAAAGAGAATTAGTTCTTCATTATGATCAAACGCCCATTATGATTGAAGTGGATGAACTGAAAATGAAGCAAGTGTTGATTATTTTGCTTGATAATGCAATTAAATACAGTACGGATAAAATTGAAGTGACCGTTGAAAAAGAGCAGGAAGATGTCATTATCAAAGTAAAAGACTATGGAATTGGCATTCCAAAAGAAGATCTTGCACATATTTTTGAACGCTTCTATCGAGTTGATAAAGCTAGAAGCAGAGCTACGGGAGGAACGGGGCTTGGACTATCGATTGCACAAACTATTGTCCGTCAGCACAAGGGCGAGATTTTTATTAAAAGTGAAGAAGAACAAGGCACGGAAGTTGTTATTCATCTTCCCATTTCATCTACAAACTGAGAAAGCCGCCGTTAGGCGGCTTTTGTGTGATTATATGATTTTTCTCCGACTAAAGTATGAAGGTATTTCATTACAAAGTCGTTCGAAATGCAAGAAAAAAGCGAATAAGATAAGAGTATCAACAATCAGTGGAGGTTTTAGTATGAGTTATACTCTTTTTATAAAAGCAAATGACAGATCGACAAGTGAAGCCGTAAGCGTGAAACTATATGATGCGTTTTTAGAAAGCTACAAACAATCGCATCCAGGTGAAGAAATAATAGAATTGAATCTGTTCAAAGAAGAACTTCCTTATTTAGATGCAGACATGATAAACGGTCAGTTTAAATTAGCAAGAGGATTAGAAGTGACAGCAGCGGAAAATAAAGCAGCAGAAATTGCGAATCATTACTTAGAACAATTTGTGAAAGCTGATAAAATTGTCATTGCTTTTCCGCTTTGGAATTTTACTGTGCCGGCCGTTCTTCATACGTACTTTGATTATTTAAATCAAGCAGGCAAAACGTTTAAGTATACGCCAGAAGGTCCTGTGGGATTACTAGGCGATAAAAAGGTGATGTTATTAAATGCACGAGGTGGAGTATATTCAGAAGGTCCGTCAGCCGCTGTCGAAATGGCTGTTAAATATGTCAGCAGCATACTTCAATTCTTTGGCATCACAAAGGTGAACTCTGTTATTATTGAAGGGCATAATCAATTTCCAGATCGTGCTCAACAAATTATTAAAAGCGGCCTAGAACAAGCAGTACAAGCAGCCAAAACATTTTAAATAACAGTAGTAAAAGCCAGGCTTACAAAGTCTGGCTTCTTTATATTTCTATTGTATACTTCTAAAAATATAACCGGTAAAACGAGATTAGAAATAGCTGCTCATTATGATATCAAAGTGGAGGTAAATAAAGAAGGTTTAGTAGGAAATAAATAATAAGAAAAAAAAGACGCTCTAAAAGAGCGTCTTTTTTATGCGAGCTGCTTTTGTTTAGTTTCTTTTCCTAGAAAAACAACCGAAATGACACCAATCAAAATAGCTGCACAAAAGATTGAGAACGTAACGGTTAAAGACGTACCTTGCGTTGACATATATCCAACTAACAGCGGCCCTAAAATTCCTCCAATTCGTCCAAAAGAAGCGGCCATTCCAGCTCCTGTGCCTCGGATAGATGTCGGATATTGCTCAGGTGTATACGCGTATAAAGCGCCCCAAGCACCTAAGTTGAAGAAAGACAACAGCATACCTGCTGTTAGCAGCAGCCAAAGTGACTCCGCATTTCCGAAGATATATGCGCTGGCAGCCGTACCTAACAGATATGTGACCAATACGAATTTTCGGCCCATGCGTTCAATAAACCAAGCAGCCGTATAATAGCCAGGCAGTTGAGCTAATGTCATAATCAATACGTATTCAAAGCTTTTGATCAAGCTAAAACCTTTAATGACCATGACGCTAGGTAACCATAAAAACATGCCGTAATATGAAAATACAACGCAAAACCACAGAACCCACAGCATAATGGTAGATTGACGATAAGGCTTAGACCACACGCTTCTTACATTGTCCGCAATCGACGGTTTCTTTTCTTTTGTGGCTTCCACAAACTGAGGAGAATCGGGCAGTTTAATGCGCAAATAAATGGCATAAAACGCTGGAATAGCCGTTAGGATAAGCGCTAGCTGCCACCCGTAAGCTGGGATTACAAAGTAAGAAATAAGCGCTGCCAGTAGCCAGCCGAACGCCCAAAAACTTTCTAACAAGACGACCACTTTACCGCGTTTTTCCGGCGCCACGGTCTCAGAAACAAGTGTAGAAGCAACAGGCAGCTCTCCTCCTAAACCCATTCCAATTAAAAATCGAAATACTAAAAAAGCAGCAAGGGTAGTAGTAAGAGCCGAAAGGCCGCTTGCCACTGAAAAAAGAACAAGAGTTACAATAAAAACGGTTTTTCGCCCAATTCGATCAGCCAGCAACCCGAACACCAGAGCTCCAACCGCCATTCCGATCGAGTTAACGCTGCCTATCCAACTCATTTCAGTAGGGGAAAGTCCCCATTCAGCGTGAAGAGCTGCAATGATAAAAGACAAAATGCCAACATCCATTGCATCGAAGAGCCATCCGAGCCCTGCGATGCCAAGAAGCTGACGTTCTGATAATTGTTTTGTTTTCATGTCTTCCTCCTAGAAGCAAAGAATTTTGCTTTAAGTTTACACCTGTCTTGACATAATGTCACGTCTATTTTAAAGAAAAAATTCAAACGGAAAAGCTCTATACCTAATGGTATAGAGCTAATTTTATTCTTACATTTTATCGTACAGCATTTTTCCAGGCCATGTATACGCCATATGACCGCCGTCTACAGTAATGCAATCACCTGTTACATATGAGCTGTCATCAGATGCTAAAAATAATACAGCACCGGCTACTTCTTCCGGTTTGCCTAGACGGCCCATCGGATCGACCCATTCATATGCTTTTCTGAATTTTTTTCCTTCGTCAGCGCCTGATAAATCATCAAGAAGAGGTGTTTCGATTGTTCCAGGAGCAATTGAGTTAACGCGAATACCTTCACGAGCGTAGTCAATTGCCATAGTTCTTGTTAGATTAGTAATAGCACCTTTCGCCGCGTTATAGCCAGAACGGTCTAAGTCTGCTGCCAGTCCGGACACGGATGAATTATTAATAATCGATCCGCCATTTTCTAACATCAGCGGAATAACGTATTTGCTTACAAGAAATGTTCCGCGTAAATCTACCGACATTAAGTGATCCCAAAGTTCTACTGGATATTCGTGAAGCTTGCCGCCTTCTGTGTCTGTCCCTGCATTATTAAAAAGAATGTCCACTTTTCCAAATTTCTTTTCAATTTCCGCTGTGAATTCTTTTACTTTTTCTTCTTCAGCTACATCGATATAGTAGGCGTAGGCTTCACCGCCAGCATCTTTGATTTCTTGAGCTACTTTTTTCATACCGTCTAAATTAATATCGGCACAAATAACAGCCGCGCCTTCTTTCGCAAAGCGCTCAGCGGTTGCTTTTCCTATACCAGAGCTTGACCCTGTAATAACAGCAATTTTTGATTCTAAACGTCCCAATTGTATCCCTCCGAAAAAATAAATATATAAGTATGTATGTTCATGTACCCATCTATTATTTTGATAAAACGTTGCTAGTTTATACATATGTGAATAGAAATAAAGAGACGCAGCAAAACAAATCCATTGTATAATGAACAGCAGTATGTCAGAAAAAATGAGGTGTTTGCATGAAAGCAATCATAAAAAGTTTTATTAACGGACTCTTAACGATTGTCCCTATTATCCTTGTTATTTATATTTTGGTAAGAGTGTTTAATTTTTCAGACAGCATTTTAGGAAACGTATTGAAGCCCTATATGAAGCAGGATTATATACCGGGGGTTGGGATCTTAGCGACTCTTGTCTTAATTACGTTCTTAGGATGGTTATCCACTCGTTTTTTTGCAGGGAAAATCATTAACTTAATTGACCGATTGTTAGAAAGAATACCGCTTGTTAAAACGCTATATACCGTCATTAAAGATACGTTTCAATCTTTTCTTGGAGAGAAAAAGTCCTTTTCAAAAGTAGTTTTAGTGACGATGCCCGGCACGTCAATGAAAGTCATAGGGTTTGTGACCTCTGAAGAAGTAGAAGAGGTGATTCACTCGTTAAAAGACCATTTCGCCGTCTATGTTCCACAAACTTTTCAAGTAGCTGGTTTTACTTTTTTGATTCCAAAAGAAGAAATTGAATGGTTAGATATTAAGCCGGAAGAAGCAATGAAGTTCGTGTTATCTGGGGGAGTATCTAGTTCAAAAGCAGAAAAATAACAGAAGGCTTGTTGAAGCCTTCTGTTATTTTTGTTGGAGTAAGGCTGTTAAAAGATTAAGCGGTTCTTCCAACGATTTAAGTTCCGTTAAATTTCCAACCATGCCTTTTACAATAGCAGCGGTAGGCTTATCTTTTTTTAGCTCCGTTTGTAAAATGTGAAAGCTGTCTGCGTACTCATCAGAAATATGATCGCTGGTGTCTAGCAGATGTTTAATTTCCTCAAGAGCTTGTTTTACCTGCTCATTTTTACTTAGAAAAGTCGTTCGTTCCTTTCCGTATATATCTTCACCAAAAGAAGCGGGAATAAGGGGACGAGGTTTTCTAGCTAATAAATCTTCTACTAATACATCAACTCGGTCCATTATGTACTGTGCTACTTCTTTAAAGGTAAGCTCGAATTGATTGAAGATAATAATTTCTAAAAAGGAATGATGAATACCTTCAATCATTTTCGTTAAATCCGAGATATAAGGAGTTACGTCTTCTCCATATACGCTAACGAGGCTTTTGCGATGAAAGTAAAACGTTTCTCGTTGCATTTTATGAACAAAGGTCTCCACTTCTTTGTTAAATGGAATAGATTTTTCGCGAATTTGCATGATAATAAAATCTCTGTGCTCCGTAATAAATTCATAGAAATAGATGAGCTGATTCATATAGCGGCTGCGGGCATCGTTTACTTCCTCGTCGAGAGCATAAACAGAGCTAAAGAGCTTTTCATAGTAAAAGTTTAGAATTGATAATAAAAGTGCATCCTTAGATTTGAAGTGCAGGTAAAATGCACCTTTTGAAATGTTGCATTCATCTACAATTTCTTGCACAGAGGTAGCATTAAATCCTTTTTTGGCAAAAAGCTTAATCGAAGCTTCAATTATTCTCTTTTCTTTTTCTTTCATGTATTCTACCTCCTTTATTGAACAATTTAGCCATTCATTTCGTTAGATAATAGTATCATACACTAAAAAAGATAAAGGTATATATCAAAGTTAAAACCGGGAGTCAGTTCCTTTAAAAAACGATTTATCGTAAATATGTCTTTATTATGAACATGTTAGGAGAGAGCCTGCTTAGGGTTGACACTGACCGGTTAGTCATTTATATTTTAAGTTGTTGTGACCAATCAGTCAATTTTATTAGTATACATATATTTGAAGGAGGATATGCATTGGGGAAGTTTATTAAATTTTCATTGAAAAATAAATTTGCAGTATGGCTGTTAACACTCTTTGTCATTATTGCAGGGCTGTATTCAGGGTTTAATATGAAACTAGAGACCATTCCTGATATTTCAACGCCTGTTGTAACAGTCACTGCAACTTATCCGGGAGCCACTCCGGAACAAGTGGCAGATAAGGTGAGTAAGCCGATTGAACAAAAGCTTCAGGGACTGAGCGGCGTTGAGACAGTTAGTTCATCTTCTTATGAAAATATGGCTACTATTCAAGTTGAATATAGCTTTAGTAAAGATATGGAGAAGGCAGAAGACGAAGTTAGACGAGCTCTTTCAAACGTAGATCTGCCAGATGATGTAGAGGAACCAAATGTTTCAAGACAAAGCATTAGTGATTTTCCGATTATTTCATTAAGCGTTTCAGATGATAAAAAATCATTAGAAGAATTAACGAAGTATGTAAAAAATACCGTTGTTCCACAAGTTGAAAAAGTGCAAGGGATTTCTTCGGTCAGTGTGTCAGGAGAACAAGTTGAAGAAGCAGAACTTGTATTCAAACAAGACAAGCTCAAGCAGCTGGGACTCGATGAAGATACGGTGAAAAAGCTTATCCAAGCATCTGATGCAAAAGTGCCGGCTGGTACGTATACGATGGATGGATCTCAAAAATCTGTTGTGGTAGACGGAAAGATGACGGCAGAAAAAGATTTGGAAAACTTAGAGATTCCAGCTGTTCCTAGTCAAGGAGCTGCTCAAGATCAGCAACAAGGAATGAGCCAGCAGCAGACACAAGGAGCCGTGCAGCAGGCGCCGTCCGCAGCTTCTATTCCAACTGTGAAATTAAAAGAAATTGCGGATATTAAAGTGACGGGGAAAGCAGAATCTATTTCTCGCACGAACGGAAAACCTTCAATTGCTGTACAAGTTGTCAAAGCGAAGGATGCTAACACAGTAAATGTTGTAAATGATATTAAAGAAAAAATGAATAGCCTAGAAAAGAAAAATAAAGACCTTCACGTTGACAATATTTTTGATCAAGGTAAACCGATTGAAGATTCTGTTCATACGATGCTAAATAAAGCTATTATCGGTGCGGTCTTTGCGGTTATTATTATTCTTTTATTTTTACGTGATATTCGTTCAACGATTATTGCCGTTATTTCGATTCCGCTTTCGTTATTAATCGCCATTTTAGCGCTCAAATCAATGGATATCTCTTTAAATATTATGACGCTTGGAGCGATGACTGTAGCCATCGGAAGGGTTGTAGATGATTCCATTGTCGTTATTGAAAACATTTACCGCCGCATGGCTTATCAGGAAGAAAAGCTTAAAGGAAAAGATTTAATTGTCGCGGCGACGAAAGAGATGTTTGTTCCAATTTTCTCTTCTACAATCGTAACCGTGGCCGTATTCTTACCGTTAGGTCTAGTAGAAGGACCGGTAGGAGAGCTATTCTTACCGTTTGCGTTAACCGTTGTTTTTGCACTGTTAGCATCACTGCTAGTAGCGGTAACACTCGTGCCAATGCTTGCTCATTCGTTATTTAAAACAAATGTAAAAGTAAAAGAAGAAAAACCAAGCAAACTAGCGCACGGATATAAGCGAATTTTGAACTGGACGCTAAACCATAAGCTTATTTCCTTTGGGTTAGCCGTACTACTGTTAGTAGGAAGTTTATTCTTAGTTCCTTCTATTGGCGTGAGCTTCTTATCATCCGATCAAGAAAAAACGCTGACGCTTACGTATACACCGAAAGCCGGACAGTCTCAAAGCGACGTAGAAAAAGCAGCAAATCGCGCAGAAGCGTACTTGATGAAGCGAGATGGTGTCAAAACGGTTCAGTATTCGTTCGGTGAAGGTAACTCTTTTAATCCGGGAAGCAAAAATAACGTTTTAACATTTGTGCAATATGACGAGGATACACAAAACTTTGATAAAGAGCAGGATAAAGTATTAAAAGCTCTTAATAAACAAGCGAATCAAGGTGAATGGGGCTCAATGAATACGGCGTCTAGCGGCAGCAATAATTCATTAAACGTCCTTATTTACGGAGATAGCTTAGATGAAATCAAACCTTATGCTGATAAAGTTCAGCATGTTTTAGAAAAGCATAAAGAACTGAAAAATGTCGATTCTACGCTTTCAGATACGTTTGATGAATATACGCTAGTACCGAATCAAAAGAAAGCCGCTGAACTGGGCTTGTCTGCTAGTCAAATCGGCATGCAAATTTCGAACCTTGGACAGCGTGAAGTATTAACGACTATCCAAAAAGACGGAAACGAAATTAACGTATACCTTCCAAAAGAAAAAGAGGATTTCTCTACTTTTGCCGAACTTTCAAGCACAAAAGTGACCTCTCAAACTGGACAGGAAGTTACATTAAATGAAGTTGTCGATATTAAAAAGGGTAAAACATCGAATACGGTAACTCGCCGTGATAATAAAATTTATGCAGAGGTAAGTGCCGATATTAAGAGTGACGATGTAGGCGGCGTTTCTTCTAACGTCCAAAAAGAAGTGAAGAAAATTGATTTGCCAAGTGATATGGATATTAACTTTGGCGGAGCATCAGAGCAAATTAATGACTCATTTAGTCAATTAGGAATTGCTATGCTCGCAGCCATCGGTATCGTGTACTTCGTACTAGTACTGACATTTGGTGGAGGGCTAGCACCATTTGCTATCTTATTCTCACTTCCATTTACACTCATCGGTGCACTAGTGGCGCTTTTAATCTCTGGAGAAACGATCAGCATTTCTTCGATGATTGGAGCTCTTATGCTGATTGGAATTGTGGTAACAAATGCAATTGTGCTGATTGACCGCGTGATTCATAAAGAGCAAGAGGGTCTGTCGACGCGTGAAGCGTTACTAGAAGCTGGAATGACACGTCTTCGCCCGATCTTAATGACAGCTATTGCAACGATTGGTGCACTGCTTCCATTAGCTTTTGGATTTGAAGGTGGAGGCCTTATTTCAAAAGGGCTAGGGGTTACGGTAATCGGAGGACTAACAAGTTCTACGCTGCTTACGCTCATTATCGTTCCAATTGTCTATGAGTTTTTTATGAAGTTTAAGCACAAAAAAGTAAAAAAATAGAAGAAAAACAAATTTCCGCTTTTGAGGTGAATAGCGATGAAGTCAATTGATAAACTAATGAAACAGCTGATTCAACAAGGAATTAAAGCAAAGAAAGTAACGATTGATAAATCAAAGCGCCAGCAGTGGATGTCCATGTCATTGCCTAAAACGGCATGGCAGCATTCAAAATAAAAAAGAGCTGACTTAGAGTCAGCTCTTTTTTTATTAACGATCTGTATCTTCAAATGATCCTTCTTGATAGGCGTCGCTTACTTGCTCATGTGTTTCTGCTAGACCTTGTGAGAGTGCATCTTGTCGGTTATAATCTTCTGTTTCGAACTGACGGTCAGCCATTTCATTTGTATCAGGCTGCTTTTTAGGCTGTTTTTTTGAATTCATTTTCACCACTCCTATTTAATAAAGTGAGACCACGGTTAGTGTGCGATGAAAGGAAATACATTATACATGCAAAAAGAGCTTCGATTGGTCGAAGCTCTTTCTTTCATATTATTATTGTTTTTTATCTAAGAAGATTTTTTCAATATCATCAAGTACGATATTAGCTGCTAACACACCGCCTGCTGTATTCCAAGTAGCATCATCTACTTTATGAACATGGTCTTCTTGAGCTACTTTTAACTTTTTGAAAAGCGGATCGTTTATCCATTCTTTTTCAAGCTTTGTTGCTTCGCCGTCTCCCGTTTCATAAGAGAAGTAGAATAGCTGATCGCCTTCCATTGCCGGAATGCGTTCTTTTGTTGCATTCATTTCAGCAAAATCATTTTTGTCTTGAGATTCAGGGCGAGCAAAGCCAAGCTGATCTAAAATAACGCCTGAGAACGAATCTTTATGATAGATACGAACGTCTCCAGCTGTAAAGCGTACAACTGAGATTTTTTGTTTTAACTGATTACCAAGACGTTTCTTTAAATCAGCTACGCGATTGTCGTAGTCCGCTAATACTTCTTTACCTTTTTCTTCTTTATTTACAGCTTTTGCATATAGCTTAAAGTTTGATTTCCAGTCTCCGCGCAGTTCTTCAGAGAAGACAGTCGGAGCAATTTGACTCAGCTGATCGTATACTTTTTCTTGGCGCATTTTATTTCCGATAATCAAGTCAGGTTTTAAAGCTGCGATTGCTTCTAAGCTTGGCTCGCTTTCTGTACCTACACTTTTAACGCCTTTCATCTGACCTTTAATATGGTCATACCACGGATTTCCTAACCATGATTGAACAGCACCCACAGGCTTTACACCCATTGCAAGAAGAGCTTCAGTACCTTCGTTTGTTAAAACGACCACTCGTTTAGGTGTTCCTTTAATCTCTGTTTTATCCATTGCGTGTTTTACTGTATAAGTTTCGCCAGAACCTTCCGTTTTTTCTTTTTTATCGCCGTCAGCGCTGTTTGAATTACCGCAGGCTGCCAGCACAAGCAGTGTCATAATGGTAAGAATGGATAACAAATATGACAACTTGCCTTTAGAATATGTATTCACATCTCTTCCCCCTCTTAAGTGATAATGATTTTCATTAACAATTAAGATAATATTCTAACTTTTAAGCGGTGTCAATTAAAAATTGAAAATGATTCTCAAAATCATTGACACTTTTTTCAATGTTTCCTAAACTAAAGGTTAGATATATATAGGAATCATCTTAGAGGAGAGCAATGAAAATGATGCTACGCAGTGTTCAAATGAAAGTAATGGGGCTCATCATTGGAATCATGCTGCTTTTAATCTGTATTGGATTAAGTATCGTACTCGGATACACAGATACAAGTATCAAGACAGCATTTGAAGCTTTTCAAGCGTTTAACGGTTCGAATGAGCACATAGTTATTCAAAATATTCGATTGCCGCGCGCTATAATCGGTGCTGTGGTAGGTATTTGTTTAGGAATTGCAGGAGCAATGATGCAGGCGTTAACGAAAAACCCACTTGCTTCACCGGATATTATTGGTGTGAACGCTGGGGCCAGCTTTTTTATTGTTGTTGCAGTGATGATTTTTTCGGTCAATTCACTTCAAGCTTTTACATGGATTGCATTTGTAGGAGCGGCATTAACCGTAGTGGTTGTCTATTTTCTTGGGTCCATCGGAAAAGAAGGATTAACGCCTATTAAATTGACGCTCGCAGGAGCGGCTATTGCAGCCTTTTTCTCTTCTTTAACACAAGGACTGCTGGCTGTGGATGAATCTTCGCTTGATCAAGTTCTCTTTTGGCTGGCTGGATCTGTGCAAGGACGCAAGGTGGAAATGCTGTATGGCATACTGCCTTATATAGTACCAGCAATCATTGTCACGTTTTTTATCGCTTCAAAAATTAATATTTTAACGATTGGTGAAGATGTAGCTAAAGGATTAGGTCAAAGAACGGTTCTTGTCAAAATTATAAGCGGCATCATTATTGCCATTTTAGCTGGTGGAGCCGTTGCAGTAGCCGGTCCGATCAGCTTTGTCGGAATTATTGTTCCTCATGTTGTAAGAGCAATTGTAGGACAAGATTATCGCTGGGTATTTCCCTATAGTGCGGTTGCCGGCGGGATTTTAATTTTATTAGCTGATGTTGCGGCCAGGTATGTCATTATGCCTCAAGAAATCCCTGTTGGAGTCATGACTGCTGTTATTGGTACACCTTTCTTTATCTATATGGCAAGGAAAGGGGCCAAGGCGTCATGAAAACATACTTATCTCTTCGCTTAAAGCGGATTTCATTTTTAGTTAACATAAAAGCAGCTTTGATTATCACTGGTTTTTCAGCTGCACTTATTGCTCTTTTTTTATTAAGTGCAGGTACGGGTGACTTATTTATCAATCCCTTTCGTGTGATTAACATTTTAGCGGGTCATGGACTGGAGTTTGAACGGTTAGTTGTTACCTCCTTTAGACTTCCGCGCATTATCGTTGCCATTTGTGCCGGTATTTGTTTAGCCATTGCAGGTGCTATCTTGCAGGGGCTTGTGCGAAATCCGCTTGCTTCACCAGACTTGATTGGATTAACAGGGGGAGCGTCAGTCGGTGTAGTGTTATTTTTGACACTATTTAGTGATAAAAGCAACTCGTTAACCGTAAGTATTAATTGGATGCCTGTTAGCGCATTTTTAGGTGCATTGGCAGTGGCGCTTTTACTTTATGTGTTTGCCTGGAAAAATGGCGTCTCTCCTATTACACTAGTATTAATAGGAATTGGATTAACAGCGTTAACGAAAGCTATGACCACGCTGTTTATGATTATGGGTCCTATCTATCGCGCCAGCCAGGCAAATATTTGGATTACAGGAACGGTGTATGGCTCAAACTGGGCCAGTGTTTCCGTACTAGTTCCTGTTACAATAGGGCTGGTTATAATCACGATTTTAATGATTCGAAATTTAAATGTTCAAGAATTAGGTGAAGAAATTGCGACTAACGTTGGAAGTCGCGTTCAAAAAAATCGATTGGCACTATTACTGATGAGTACAGCTTTAACAGGAAGCGCCGTTGCATTTGCCGGCGGAATTAGCTTTGTAGGATTGCTTGCTCCACATATTGCCCGAAAGCTGGTAGGTTCTTCATTCGGAGCTTTAATACCGCTATCGGCACTAATCGGAGCGATTTTAATCACAGCAGCAGATTTAATTGGCCGAACATTTTTCTTGCCAATCGAAGTGCCAGCAGGTGTATTTACAGCTGCAATTGGCGCACCGTACTTCATTTATTTACTATACAAACAAAGAAACGTATAGCATTCTTTGTAGAAGGAGCGATTCGCATGCATTCGTTAGAAACAAAATCGCTAACATTATCATATGGAGAAGCGATGATTATAGATGAGCTTGACGTTACCATCCCAAAGGGTGAGATTACGGTTTTTATCGGCAGTAATGGATGCGGAAAATCTACGCTGCTGCGTTCACTAGCAAGATTATTAAAGCCACATGCCGGCTCTATTTTACTAGAAGGCTCTAAAATTTCCTCTCTTCCGACAAAGGAAATTGCAAAGCAGCTAGCAATTCTTCCGCAAGGTCCTGTTGCACCTGAAGGGCTGACAGTGCTTCAGCTTGTTAAACAAGGGCGCTATCCGTATCAAAATTGGTTCCGTCAGTGGTCTCAAGAAGATGAAGAAAAAGTACAAAATGCACTCGAAGCAACAGGGTTAGCAGACTTGGCTGATCGTCAAGTTGATTCGCTTTCTGGAGGACAGCGTCAGCGCGCATGGATTGCTATGACATTAGCACAAGATACGGATATTATTTTACTTGATGAACCGACAACGTATTTAGATATGACGCATCAAATTGAGATCTTGGACTTGTTGTTTGAACTGAATGAAAAAGAAAATCGTACCATCGTAATGGTGCTGCATGATTTAAACTTAGCCTGCCGCTATGCTCATCATATTGTGGCGCTTCAAGATAAAAAAATCTATGCACAGGGAAGACCAGAAGAAGTCATTAACTGCGATTTAGTACAGCGAGTCTTTAATATGAACTGTGAAGTGACGGTGGATCCGTTATTTGGAACGCCTCTTTGTATTCCTCATGGGCGCGGACGATGTATTGTGAATAAGCTGCGCGTTGAAACGCAGCATGCTCAATAAGAAAGAGCAAAGCGAGTTAGCAGAAAAATTCCGCTGTACGTTTAAAGATAACTCGCTGTATAGGTTGTCTCCCTCCAGCTGCATGGACGAAAGCACGCTGAGGATTCAGCTGCTATGGATTCAACAGACGATGGAGGCTGATAACTTGAGAGCAGCTGCCTCTATGTTAGCGAAGCGGTATAGCTTTGTTGTGGTGGCGGCTTTGTATTCATTTATCGTGTTTCAAAAAAAGATAAACACATCGACTAAAAATGTTTCGTTGCATACAGAAGACGCTGAAACGATCTGGCTCCCAAAAGTGTTCATCTCAGAAATTGAGACGAAAGAAGTAACAGAGGACAATCGGAAAATTCTTCTTGATGAACTTCTTGATGAATTGTTTGCTCATCACATTGAGCGGATATGGTCATCACTGCGTAAAGTCACAAAAATTTCAAAGCTGACTCTATGGGAAAACGTAGCTGTTTATATCCACTGGCTTTATGATTTGCTTTTAGCAAATGAAGAAATAGAAAATGTGCAAGTACAAAAGAATTTACGATATGTGTTGGAAGAAGCTGAGGGTCATCACTTTGGTTCATACCATCATAATCCGTTTGCTAGGTACAGTTCACCTCTTCAAGTAGAGAAGCAAAAGCAGGAGATAAGGGTTCGGCAAACGTGCTGTTTGTCTTACCAAACAGGAGATAAAAAGACTTATTGTCGAACGTGTCCGGTTATTTGTAAACCAAAGAAAGGAGTGAGTGTGCATGAGTAAAACCTTTCAAGAGCAATTCGACGGTTTAATTGAAAAGTATACGGAACTAATGGTTGGTCAAAGTGACGAACAGCTGCAGGAAAAAGTAAAAATGTGGGCACTTTACAACCATATCTCAAAATCCATGCCGCCTTTAACAAAGCATTGGAATCAATTATATCCGGAAGCAAAAGCGGAAATGGTGGAGATTGTAAAGGAAATCAAAGAGCTGAATGAAGCGCATCGAGCGTCACAGCGAAAACCAGAATAAAAACATTCATCACGAAGCTGATGGATGTTTTTTTATCCAAAAGCTCTCGGTCGCTTTTTGATTTTGTATGCATAGGTTAATAAAGGGTGTCTATCTATCTAGTTTAAAAAATGGTAAAATTAATGATAATTAAATAAATTTTGTGAGGCGTATGACAAGTGAAGGCGGGGGGTTGCTTTGGAACAAACGATAAGAAACTTTTTTTTATTGTTATCAAAAAGCAAAAAGTTAACAAAGCTGGCTAAACGCTATGGCTTACGTTTTGGAGCAGCACGTTTTGTTGCAGGGGAAACCATCGATGAAGCTGTTAGTGTGATAAAAAAGCTAAATGAACAGGGATTAAAAGTAACGATTGATTATCTTGGCGAGTTTGTGGAAAGTGAAGCTGAAGTTGATCATGCCGCAGCTCAATGCATAAAGGCCATTCACCTTATACACAAAGAAAGGTTAGATTCAGAAATTTCTTTGAAATTAACGTCTATGGGACTGGATATTTCAGAGGATTTGGCACTTCATCATATGCGGCGTATTCTTGAAGAAGCGGAAAAATATAGCGTATTTGTGACGATTGATATGGAGGACTATAAGCGATGCAGCAAGACGATTAAGCTATTTAAACAATTAAAAAATGAGTATGAACACGTAGGGACGGTGCTTCAAGCATACTTATATCGAACAGAAAGTGACATCCGTGAATTAGATGCTTATGCTCCTAAATTAAGGTTAGTGAAAGGGGCGTACAAAGAAGCAGCAGACGTGGCGTTTCCTGATAAAGAAGACGTAGACGAAAACTTCAAAAACATAATTGGGCTCCACTTATTAAACGGTCACTACACAGCAGTTGCTACTCACGATGAACGAATCATTCAGTATGCAAAAGAGTTTGTTAAAAAGCATGGTATTTCAATGAATCAGTTTGAATTTCAGATGCTATACGGCATTCGGTCAGAAAGGCAAGTTCAGCTCGTAGCAGAACAATATAAAATGAGAGTGTACGTTCCTTATGGAACGGACTGGTATGGGTACTTTATGAGGCGCCTTGCAGAAAGACCTGCAAATGTCGCATTTGTCTTAAAAGGAATTGTAAAAAAATAATAATGAAATGGTCGTGATGACAAAGTAAGAAATAATCAAAAATCGAACATGATTCGATTACTCATGTTCGATTTTGAGGTTAATGTCCTTGAGTGTTATGCTTTGTGTACTGTTGGTTTTGAGATGTCTTTTTGCCGCGTCCGTGCGGTTCATTGACCGGTCCAGCATTTCCTTTAACGCTTGCTGCGCTTACGCCTGCTGACGATGGATCCTTCTTTAATTTGCTCACAAAATCACCTCCTGTGTATTAAGATAACCAAACACATTAAAAATAGTTAGAGATAATATTGTGAATATATTGCGAAAATTTAAAAAATGTTTTATAGTAAAAACAGAGATTAACAGTGACTCTCTTTTTTTACGCATAAAATGAATGACCATTCATTCAATATATTAAAGGGGATGTGGGGATAATTATGAACATAAAAAAAGCCGCCGTTTTAGGTTCAGGAGTTATGGGCTCTGGAATTGCAGCTCATTTAGCAAATGTAGGAATTCCAACGCTTTTGCTAGACGTGGTTCCAACTTCATTAACAGCAGACGAGGAAAAAAAGCAGCTAACGCTTGAAGATAGGCAAGTGAGAAATCGGTTGAGTACAACTGCTCTAGCTAAATTAACGAAGCAAAAACCGGCGCCTTTAACGTCGAAGTCATCACTATCGTTAATTACTCCAGGAAATCTTGAAGATCATTTACAGCAGTTAAGCGACTGTGATTGGATTATTGAAGTAGTAGTGGAACGTCTTGATATTAAACAGCAGTTGTTTGAAAGAATTGACAGTGTACGAAAAAAAGGAAGTATTGTAAGTTCAAATACTTCAGGAATATCGATCCACGAAATGGCTAAAGGACGCTCAGAAGATTTTAAAGCGCATTTTTTAGGAACGCACTTTTTTAATCCACCGCGTTATTTAAAGTTATTAGAAATCATTCCAACTCATGACACAAAATCAGAAATTGTTGAATATGTGAAAACGTTTGGTGAAGATGTATTAGGTAAAGGAGTAGTTATTGCAAAAGATACGCCTAACTTTATCGCCAACCGTATCGGTACGTACGGTTTACTTGTGACCGTTCAAGAAATGTTAAAAGGTAATTACAGTGTGGGAGAAGTTGACTCTGTGACGGGCCCCTTAATTGGAAGACCAAAAAGCGCAACGTTTCGAACGTTAGACGTAGTGGGACTAGACACATTTATTCATGTGGCCAACAATGTATTTGACAAAGTAGAAGGCAAAGAAAAAGAAGTGTTCGATGTCCCTTTATTTATGAAACAAATGCAGGAAAATGGCTGGCTGGGAAGCAAGTCGGGGCAAGGCTTCTTTTTGAAGAAAGGAAAGGAAATTTTGGAACTTGATCCTAGTACACTTCAATACGTCGAGAGAAAGAAGTTAAAAACAGCTTCTACCGAATTAAGCAAGCAGGCAAAAGGGCTGCAAAATAAAATGAAAGCGCTTATATATTCGGGTGATCGTGCCGGCCAGCTTCTTTGGAATGTGATCAGTCCCGTTCTTGTATATGCAGCACAGTTAAAAAATGAAATCGCCGACGATATCGTGGCCATTGATCAAGCTATGAAGTGGGGATTTGGTTGGAAAATGGGTCCTTTTGAGACGTGGGATGCAATTGGTTTAGAAAAGTCAATTGAGAAGATGGAGCAGTCTGGCTTAGCAGTTCCGCAATGGGTAAAACAAATGCAGGAAAATGGATTTACAAGCTTCTATAAAGAAATGGAAGGTCAAACGCTTTACTACGAAGATGATGAGTATAAAGCAGTAAAAGAAAATAAAAAGGTGATTCACCTGTCATCTTTACGTTCTCAAAATAATGTCATTTTAGAAAACAGCGGAGCGAGTTTAATTGATTTAGGAGATGATGTGGCGTGCCTGCAGTTCACCTCTCCTAACAATGCAATCGGGCTAGACATTATTAGCTTATTAAATCAGTCTCTTGAAGAAGTGAATAAGAACTATAAAGGGCTGGTCATAGGAAATCAAGGGAAAAATTTCTGCGTTGGCGCTAACTTAGCTATGATTTTAATGGAAGCACAAGATGACAATTATTTTGAAATTGAATTTGTTATTAAACAATTTCAACAGGCAATGATGAAGGTGAAATATAATGAAAAGCCGGTTGTTGCAGCTCCATTTGCGATGACTCTCGGAGGCGGAGCAGAAATTTGCTTACCGTCAGCTAAAATCCAAGCTTCTGCTGAAACTTACATGGGCCTTGTAGAAGTAGGAGTCGGACTCATTCCTGGTGGAGGAGGTAATAAGGAGCTTTATATCAAACAGCTAAATGGTTTACCTAACGGTGTAACGCTCGATCTCCAGCAAATTGCCAATAAAACATTTGAAACAATTGCTACTGCAAAAGTATCTACTTCTGCTGCAGAAGCTAGACAGCTAAACTTTTTAAACCGCCATGATGGCATCAGCGTAAACGGAGATCACTTGCTGAATGATGCGAAGAACTCAGTCCTTGCTTTACATGACACGGGCTATAAACCACCCGTAAGAACTAAGATTCCTGTGGTTGGAGAAACAGGATATGCAACGTTGCTGCTAGGAGCCCAATCCATGAAGTATTCAGGATATATATCAGAACATGATTATAAAATTGCTAGTAAGTTAGCATTTGTGTTAGCCGGAGGACGTGTAGCGTTTGGTTCGGAAGTTGATGAAGAGTATTTACTGGACTTAGAGAGAGAAGCATTTTTAAGCCTTGTTGGAGAAGCGAAGTCTCAAGAACGTATGCAGCACATGTTAGTTAAAGGAAAACCACTGCGTAATTAAGGGGGAGAAAAAATGAGAGAAGCAGTTATTGTAGCAGGTGCTAGGACACCGGTTGGAAAAGCAAAAAAAGGTTCACTGGCAAGTGTTAGACCTGATGATTTGGGGGCCATTGCGGTTAAAGAAACTCTTCGCCGAGCAGGAGGATACGAAGGACCAATTGATGATTTAATTATTGGTTGTGCGATGCCTGAAGCAGAACAAGGTTTGAATATGGCTCGAAATATTGGCGCTCTTGCGGGTTTGCCTTATACGGTGCCAGCAATAACGATTAATCGTTATTGTTCATCAGGTTTGCAAAGTATTGCCTATGGTGCAGAACGAATTATGCTAGGGCAAGCCAAAGCAGTGTTAGCTGGAGGAGCAGAATCAATGAGTTTTGTTCCGATGTTTGGAAACGTAGCGCGTCCGAATGTTCAGCTGGTTGAAAATGCGCCGGAGTATTATATGGGCATGGGACATACAGCAGAACAAGTGGCCATGAAATACGGCATTTCACGTGAAGACCAGGACGCGTTTGCTGTACGCAGCCATCAAAAAGCAGCAAAAGCACTTCAAGAAGGGAAGTTTAACGACGAAATTGTTCCGGTGGAAGTGACGCTTCGAAAAGTGGATGAAAACAATAAGCTCCGTGAACAAAAGCTGATGTTCTCTCAAGATGAAGGAGTTCGTCCTGGCACAACTGCGGATGTATTAGGGAAACTTCGTCCAGCTTTTTCGGTTAAAGGATCCGTAACAGCTGGAAACTCTTCGCAGACAAGTGACGGAGCTGCATCCGTTTTTCTAATGGATAAAGAACAAGCTGAAGCAGAAGGGTTAAAGCCTTTGCTTAAGTTTCGCTCATTTGCAGTTGGAGGAGTTCCGCCTGAAGTAATGGGGATTGGCCCGGTAGCTGCCATCCCTAAAGCTCTTAAACTAGCAGGGCTGGAGCTTTCTGATATCGGATTGTTTGAATTAAATGAAGCATTTGCTTCTCAAGCACTTGGCGTTATTCGTGAATTAAATATTAATGAAGATAAAGTAAATGTAAACGGAGGCGCTATTGCCTTAGGTCATCCATTAGGCTGTACCGGAGCTAAGCTGACTCTTAGCTTAATGCACGAAATGAAGCGTCGAAATGAGCAGTTTGGAATTGTCACGATGTGTATTGGCGGAGGAATGGGAGCTGCTGGTGTATTTGAATTGTTAGCATAATCATTTCAAAGGGGGATATGAACATGTCAAATAAAACAAAACAAATGATTAAAGGTGGAAGCTTTTTAATTGAAGAAGGCGATGCAAGCCGCGTCTACACGCCGGAGGATTATACATCTGAACAAAAGATGATTGCCAAAACGACAGATGAATTTGTAGAAAATGAAGTCCTTCCACAAGTGGAATATTTAGAAAAGCATGAGTTTGACCGTTCTGTCAAGTTATTAAAACAAGCTGGTGAATTAGGGTTACTTGGTGCAGATGTACCGGAAGAATACGGCGGACTCGGTTTAGATAAAATTACCTCCGCTTTAATTGCTGAAAAAATGTCTCGAGCAGGCGGGTTTTCCATCACTCATGGTGCTCACGTAGGAATTGGGTCATTGCCAATCGTCTTATTTGGAACAGAAGAGCAAAAACAAGCATATTTACCTGCTTTAGCAGTTGGGGAAAAAATAGCCGCATATGCGTTAACAGAACCTGGTTCTGGTTCCGATGCCCTCGGTGCGCGCACAACAGCTCGCCTTAACGCCGAAGGCACACACTATGTGTTAAATGGAGAAAAGCAGTGGATTACGAATGCCGGATTTGCTGATGTGTTCGTGGTGTATGCGAAAATCGACGGCGATAAATTTTCTGCTTTTATCGTTGAACGCCAATTCCCAGGCGTTTCGGTTGGACCGGAAGAAAAGAAGATGGGAATCAAGAGTTCATCAACAAGAACGTTGATTCTTGAAGATGCGCTTGTTCCAAAAGAAAACGTGTTAGGTGAAATTGGAAAAGGCCATGTGATTGCGTTTAACATTTTAAATATTGGGCGCTATAAGCTTGGAGTTGGAGCAGTTGGAGCAGGTAAACGTGCGTTAGAAATTACGTCTCAATATGTTAACCAGCGTCAGCAGTTTAAAACGCCCATTGCTAAATTTTCATTAACCCAAGAAAAGTTAGCAACAATGGCTTCTAAATTGTACGCAACTGAAAGCTCCGTCTATCGTACGGTAGGACTTTTTGAAGACCATATGGGCCAGCTTTCAGAAGAACAGCAAAAAGACGGAAAACAAATTGCCGCTTCCATTGCTGAATATGCCATTGAATGCTCATTAAACAAAGTGTTTGCCACGGAATCTCTTGACTACATCGTAGATGAAGGGGTGCAGCTTCACGGAGGCTATGGTTTTATGAGCGAGTATGAAATTGAGCGCCTGTATCGTGATTCTCGCATTAACCGTATTTTTGAAGGAACAAATGAAATTAATCGACTCTTAGTACCAGGCACATATTTACGCAAAGCGCTAAAAGGAGAGCTTCCGCTGCTTCAAAAAGCACAAACGCTTCAAGAAGAATTGATGATGCTTATGCCGCAGGAAGTAGGAAATGAGCCTTTAGATCAAGAAAAAATGCTTGTGCAAAATGGGAAGAAAATTGCGCTCTTGCTTTTAGGTCTGGCTGCACAGAAGTATGGTAAAGAATTAGAGAAAGAACAAGAAATTCTCGTTAATATTTCCGATATGATTAGTAACGTATATGCAATGGAATCCACTGTTTTACGTACTGAAAAAGCCATTTCCAAAACAGGTGCAGATCAAAACAGCTTGAAAGTAAAATATACGCAAGTATTTTGCCAAGAAGCATTTAATCGAATTGAAGCAGATGCAAAAGAAACGTTAATTGGCGTTGAACAAGGTGATACGCTTAGAGTCATGCTTTCGTCTCTTCGCAAGTTAACGCGCTATACACCAATCAATGTGATTAGCGTAAAGCGCGAGATTGCAAAAACGCTTTTAGAAGTAGAGAAGTTCACAGTTTAAGGGAAAAGGAGCTCGCTTCGCGAGCTTCTTTTTGTTTAAGAAGCCTCTATCTAGGTAAATGATAAAGGATGTGTTAAAATACGAAAAAAGCTTAAAATAAAGGGTGGTTGACGAAATGTCATTATTTTTTTATTCATATCCAAAGTGTGGTACGTGCCGAAAAGCAAAGAAGTGGCTGGATGATAACGGAGTAGCGTATGAAGAAATTCATATTGTAGAAAACCCGCCAACAAAAGAGCAGCTGCAATCTTATTATCAGAACAGCGGCTTAGAATTAAAAAAATTCTTTAATACAAGCGGTAAAAAGTATCGCGAATTAGGGCTTAAAGATAAAGTAAGCAGTGCGAGTGAAGACGAACTTCTGTCTATTCTTGCGTCAGATGGCATGTTAATTAAACGTCCGCTGCTAACAGATGGACAAAAAGTAACGCTTGGCTTCAAAGAAGAGCAGTTTGAGGACGTGTGGAAGTAAGTTTTCAAATAGAAAATTTTTACGTTTTACGTTACACTGTTAATAGAAAGTTATTTTAGGTTGTAGAAAGTGTTCTCCACGTTGAAGGCACTTTTTATATAAACAAATTACGATACATATTTTGGAGGGATTAAGATGAGTACACCAAAAGATTTGCGTTATTCTGAAGAGCATGAATGGGTAAAAACAGAAGGAGACGTTGTCCGCGTAGGTATTACGCATTTCGCTCAAGCTGAGCTTGGCGACATCGTATTCGTTGAACTGCCAGAAGTAGGAGCAACAGTAGAAGCTGACGAGCCGTTTGGCAGCGTTGAATCAGTAAAAACAGTTTCTGAGCTTTATGCACCAATTAGCGGTGAAGTTGTAGCAGTCAACGACAACTTAAGCGATAGCCCTGAGCTTGTTAATGAATCTCCATACGAAGAAGCATGGATGATTACAATCAAACCGTCTGATGCTTCTCAAGTAGACAAGCTAATGACAGCAGAGCAATACGAAGAAATGACAAACGAAGGATAATATTCCTCCATAAATTGTCTTTATGAAAAGTTTTTGACTGGACACTCTATTAGTAAACAAGCTAAAGGAGTGTCTTTTTATGTTTGAAAAACAAAAAATGGACGTTACAGATCGCGTTACAGCTAAATTTCATGACGGCGGCATGAAATTATATGTTGATAAGCAGCCAATTGGTGAAGTTAGTTACGGAACAAGCGGCAATGAATACCGCTTTGAAGAAGGGTATTCGCAAGAAAATAATAAGTTCTACCAATATACGGATGTACAAAAGCAAGGTGAAACGCAAAAATATACAGACTGCGACGAAGAAGCAGGATGGTGCTAAACAGTGGCAACTGCCGCTGTTTTTCTTGTTTTATGGAAACAATATGGCCTAAGCTGCCTTTTAAAACAGTTCTTTCTTGCAAATTTCTTTTAAAAAACAGGTGAACTGTGATACATTAACGAATATTGTATAGCATAAAGAAATGATGTTACTATACAACTGACGATTATGGGTGATGAAAATGGGGCTAATTGAAATCGAAAAAGTAATTATTGTCGAAGGAAAATCAGATAAAAAACGTATCCAAGATATCATTCGAGAACCAATTGAAATTATCTGTACAAACGGTACGATTAGTTTATCAAAGCTGGATGAAATTATTGACTTTACGTTTAACAAAGAGGTATACATACTCGTTGACTCTGATGATTCAGGGAATAAGCTAAGAAAACAATTTAAACGAGAGCTTCCGGAAGCAGAGCATCTATATATTGATAAAATGTACCGAGAGGTTGCTGCCGCCCCTAGACATCACATAGCAACAGTATTACTGAGTGCCAATATCGATGTTAATGCAGAATTTTTAACATAAAAGGAATGAGCAACATGCAAGAATGGAGCGAAAAACAGCTTGACGATCAGTTAAAAGAAGGACAAAGAGCGTTTATCTTTTTCCATACACCTTTTTGCGGGACATGTCAGCTGGCAAAAAAAATGTTAACCGTAGCAGAAGCGATGCTGCCCGGTGTAACTATCGGAATGAGCAATTTAAATTATATGCCTTCAAAAGCAGAAGTATTTTCAATTGAAAGTGTACCTTGTTTGATTGAAGTGAAAAATGGCGAAATGGTAAAAAAACTCTATGCGTTTCATTCTATCGAGCACGTACTTGAAGAGCTTCGATAATCAAACGTTTGTTTAAAATGAAGAAATTGAAAGAGAGCAAACCGTTGGGGCTGTTGAAATCTTGGGATATTATCCCAAGAACAAAATCTGTTGACAGCCTATCTGACACATGCTAAAATCACACTCATGAATGTTCATAAATGAATGAATATTTCCCAAAAACAAAATAATTGTTGCGAACTCTTATCAAGAGAGGTGGAGGGACTGAGCCCTGTGAAACCCGGCAACCGTCAGACTAACTGAAATGGTGCCAATTCCTGCAAAGCTATGCGCTTTGAAAGATGAGAGAAAGGATTAAATATCGAGCCTTTCTGTCATGCGCAGAGAGGCTTTTTTAATGAGGAAAATTGTTTTACGGCTTTTTCATCCTATAGGGCAACCTAACATAATTAAGTTTTTACTAAAGAAGGTGAAGAAATATGATTACATTAACAGACGTTACAAAAATTTATCAGGCTAAAAGCGGTCAAGTAACAGCTGTTGATAATGTGAATCTAACCGTTAACCAAGGTGAAATTTACGGAATTATTGGTTATAGCGGAGCGGGGAAAAGTTCTTTAATTCGCTTGCTAAACGGGTTAGAAACACCAACGACAGGAACGGTCGAAGTAGCAGGTAATGATATTGGAAAAATTAAAGGCGGAAAACTCAGAAAAGCTAGACAAGAAATCAGTATGGTGTTTCAGCACTTTAATATCTTGTGGTCGCGTACGGTGCGAGAAAATATTGCCTTTCCGTTAGAAATAGCAGGGATCTCAAAAGAAAAAAGAATGAAACGAGTAGACGAGCTTATCAAGCTAGTCGGGCTTGAAGGGCGTGAAAATGCTTATCCATCACAGCTTAGCGGTGGACAAAAGCAGCGTGTTGGTATTGCTCGAGCGCTAGCCAATAACCCAAAAGTATTGCTGTGTGATGAAGCAACATCAGCGCTTGATCCTCAAACGACAGATTCCATTTTAGATCTGTTAGTAGATATTAATGAGAAGCTAGGGTTAACCATTGTATTGATTACTCATGAAATGCACGTTATTCGTAAAATTTGTCATCGGGTAGCCGTTATGGAAAATGGGGCAGTGGTAGAAGAAGGACAAGTGCTAGAAGTATTCAGAAAACCTAAGCAGCCGATTACAAAACGATTCGTTCAACAGATTTCTGAACCAGAAGAAACGTTTGAAACAATTGAACAAGTACAGGAGTTATATCCAAGCGGGCAAATTATTCAGCTGACGTTTGTTGGCGGAAAAGCAGAGCAACCGCTCATTACAACGATTTTAAAACAGTTTGATGTAACGATTAATATTTTGCAAGGAAAGATTTCTCATACACAAACAGGTTCATACGGAACGTTGTTCGTTCATTTAGACGGAGAATTAACAGAAGTTGAAAAAGTCATTGCATACATTCATGAGCAGCAGGTAGAAGTGGAGGTAATGACAAATGCTTGAGAAACTATTTCCAAACGTTATTTTAGATGATTTTATTCAAGCGACAAATGAAACACTATATATGACGGCTATTTCAGTTATAGCCACGTTTGTTCTAGGTATTTTATTAGGCTTGCTTTTATTTTTAACGTCCAAAGGACAGCTTTGGCAAAACAAACCTTTATATGCCATTGTGTCAGCAGTTGTAAATATCTTTCGTTCCATTCCATTCATTATTTTAATTGTTTTACTGATTCCATTTACCAAAGCATTGGTAGGAAGTATTTTAGGCGCTAATGCAGCGTTACCTGCTTTAATTGTTGGAGCAGCACCATTTTACGCGCGTCTTGTAGAAATTGGTCTGCGTGAAATTGATAAAGGTGTTATTGAAGCTGCTAAATCAATGGGAGCAACAACAAGCACTATTATCTTTAAAGTGCTGTTACCTGAATCGCTGCCAGCTTTAATTTCTGGTTTGACGGTAACGACGATTGCGTTAGTCGGCTATACGGCAATGGCGGGTGTGATTGGAGCTGGAGGTCTCGGGAATCTTGCATATTTAGAAGGATTCCAGCGCAGTCATAATGATGTAACGCTAGCTGCTACGATCTTAATTTTGATTATTGTATTTATTATCCAACTTATTGGAGATGCGATTACTGCAAAAATTGATAAAAGATAAAGGGAGGATTATTTATTATGAAAAAATGGCTTTCGGCTTTAGCACTAACATCTGCGCTAGTAGTAGGATTAGCTGCATGTGGATCTAACAATGGATCAAAAGATGAAAAGAAAATTGTTGTGGGTGCATCTAATACGCCTCATGCTGAAATTTTAGAACAAGCAAAACCGATTTTAGAAAAACAAGGAATCGACTTGGAAATTAAAAAATTCCAAGATTACATCTTACCGAACACAGCTCTTGCAAACAATGAAATTGATGCAAACTACTTCCAGCACGTTCCTTATATGAATTCAGTGCTAAAAGATCACAAGGGTGAAAAAGGGTATGATTTTGTAAGTGCCGGTGCCATTCACATTGAACCAATCGGTATCTACTCTAAAAAATACAAAAGCTTAAAAGATCTTCCGAAAAACGGCACAGTTATTATGCGTGATGCAGTAGCAGAGCAAGGACGTATTTTATCGATTTTTGAAAAAGCCGGCGTAATCAAATTAAAACCAGGCGTAAAGAAAATAGATGCACAAATTAAAGATATCGTAGAAAACCCGAAGAATTTAAAATTTAAAGCCGATGTTGAAGGCGGATTGTTACCTCAAATGTACAAAAATAATGAAGGTGACGCTGTTGTTATCAATGCTAACTATGCTATCGATGCTGGCTTAGATCCAGTAAAAGATCCAATCGCAGTGGAAAGTAAAGAAAATAACCCTTATGCAAACATCATTACGGTTCACAAAGGCGACGAAAATAAAGATACAGTGAAAGCTTTAGTGAAAGTTCTTCACTCTAAAGAAATTCAAGACTACATTAAAGAAAAATACAAAGGCGGAGTACTGCCGGTAAATAAATAATAGAAGAAAAGCGCTTGCCCACTCTGGGCAAGTGCTTTTTTTGTATGCGGGAAAACGAATAACTCTTATTTTTCTCACGCATACTAACCGTGAAAACTTTACTGATGATGGGAGCTGACGTTATGCAGCAAGAAGCACGTCATTCAACTGAGCAAGCACTTCATGATTATAAAATGGGTGTTGGGAAATTTAGCGAAAAATTGCCGGAAGTAACAAAAACGTTTAATGCGTTTACTGAAGCATGTTTTGGAGAAGGTTCTCTTTCTAAAAAAGAAAAGCAGTTAATCGCGTTAGGAATCAGCGTAGTAGCTCAAGACGAGTACTGTATGATTTATCATACAAAAGGCTGCATTGATCAAGGTGCAACTGAGCAAGAAATTTTAGAAGCATGCGGAGTGTCAGCAGCATTTGGCGGAGGCGCAGCGATGAGTCAGTCCGTTACGCTTGTCCAAGAGTGTATTTCAGAACTGACTAGCCACACGCACTAAGTAAATAAAGTGGGTAAAAAAGCTTGTCTTAGAAGGCTCTATGGAGTCTTTTAAGGCAACTTTTTTATGAGTGGATTTAGTCTTGAAAAACGTACATAATGGTTTAAAACCTTTTGGGTCAAAAGGTTGCTATAAGTTTTCATTTGTTATAAGATTGTAATGAGAATAAAATGAGAATAATTAAAAAGATATAGGTATATCGTTTTTTACTATATACGTCTATAACTGGAGGTTTTAATATGGCAGGGTCAACTTTAACAATTAAAGATCTTCATGTTGCAATTGAAGGTAAAGAAATTTTAAAAGGTGTTAATTTAGAAGTTAAGGGCGGCGAAATCCATGCAATCATGGGACCAAACGGTACTGGTAAATCAACATTATCTTCAGCAATCATGGGACATCCTAAATACGAGGTTACACAAGGAAGCATCACGCTAGACGGCGAAGATGTACTTGAGATGGAAGTAGATGAGCGCGCTCGTGCAGGTCTATTCCTAGCTATGCAATATCCAAGTGAAATCAGCGGGGTAACAAATGCAGACTTCTTACGTTCAGCAATTAATGCTCGTCGTGAAGAAGGCGAAGAAATTTCACTAATGAAATTCATCCGTCAATTAGACAAAAACATGGATTTCTTAGAAATGGATCAAGACATGGCTCAGCGTTACCTAAACGAAGGTTTCTCTGGCGGTGAGAAGAAACGTAATGAAATTCTTCAATTAATGATGCTTCAACCAGGAATTGCAATTTTAGATGAAATCGACTCTGGTTTAGATATCGATGCGTTAAAAGTTGTATCAAAAGGTATTAATGAACTGCGCGGCAGCGAGTTTGGTTGCTTAATGATTACTCACTACCAACGTTTACTAAACTACATTACACCAGATAAAGTTCACGTTATGATGCAAGGTCGCGTTGTAAAATCAGGCGGACCAGAATTAGCACAGCGTCTAGAGGCAGAAGGTTATGACTGGATCAAACAAGAATTAGGTATTGAAGACGAAACTGTAGAGCAAGAAGCTTAAGAGTTAGGAGGATCTCTATGACTATTGATACGAAATTACCATTTGATCAAGAGTACATCAGCAGCTTTTCAAAAGAAGCTAATGAACCAAGTTGGCTGCTAGATCTTCGCTTACAAGCTCTTGCGAAAGCAGAAGATCTTGCACTTCCAAAGCCAGATAAAACAAACATTTCGAAATGGAACTTTACTGCATTTGACAAGCACACTTCACAGGCAAGCACAATCTCATCTGTAGACGAGCTTCCAGAAGTGGTTAAAGCATTGATTGATACAGAAGCTGTTAAAAATCTATATGTTCAGCGTGACCAAACAGCAGCATATTCAACATTAACAGAAGAGCTAAAGTCTCAAGGCGTTATCTTCACAGATATTCAAACAGCTGCTAAAGAGCATAGCGACCTTGTTGAGAAGTACTTCATGAAAGACGGAGTTAAAGTAGATGAGCACCGTTTAACTGCATTAAACGCAGCGTTATTAAACGGCGGTGTATTTGTATACGTTCCTAAAAATGTAGAAGTACAAGAGCCGCTTCAAGCTGTATTTGTCCGTGAAGATGAAGAAGCTGCTTTATTCAACCATGTGATTGTTGTAGCTGAAGACAACAGCTCAGTAACATATGTAGAAAACTACATTGCTACTGCTGAAGAGTCAAACGGTGTTGTCAATATCGTGACGGAAGTATTTGCCAACAGCAATGCGAAAGTAACATTTGGGGCTGTTGACTACTTAGCTAAAGGTACAACTACTTATGTGAACCGCCGCGGCGTAGCGGGCAAAGATGGTCGCATTGAGTGGGCTTTAGGCTTAATGAGTGAAGGAAATACAGTTTCAGAAAATACAACGTATCTAATGGGCGACGGTTCATATGGAGATACAAAAACGGTAACAGTTGGACGTGGAGAGCAGTCTCAAAACTTAACAACAAGTATCGTACATTTTGGAAAACATTCTGAAGGCTACATTTTAAAACACGGCGTTATGAAAGAAAGCGCGTCTTCAATCTTTAACGGTATCGGTAAAATTGAACACGGTGCGTCTAAATCAAACGCTGAGCAAGAATCTCGTGTGTTAATGTTAAGTGAAAAAGCACGTGGAGACGCAAACCCAATTCTTCTAATTGATGAAGACGATGTAACAGCAGGGCACGCTGCATCTGTTGGACGCGTAGATCCAATTCAGCTTTACTACTTAATGAGCCGCGGTATTCCGCAAACAGAAGCAGAACGTCTAGTTATCCACGGGTTCTTAGCACCAGTTGTAAACGAGTTGCCAATCGAAACGGTTAAAAAGCAATTAACAGATTTAATTGAAAGGAAAGTTCGATAATGAATATCTCTGATATTCGTAAACAATTTCCTATTTTAGACCAAGAGGTAAATGGCAGCCCACTCGTTTATTTAGACAGTGCAGCAACTTCACAAAAGCCGCTTGCTGTAATTGAAGCAATTGAGAAGTATTATAAAGAATATAACTCAAACGTACACCGAGGTGTTCACACGCTTGGTACAAGAGCAACAGACGGATACGAAGGCGCTCGTGAAAAGGTTCGTAAGTTTATTAATGCAAAATCAACGGAAGAGATTATCTTTACGCGCGGTACAACGACAGCTCTTAATACAGTAGCTGCAAGCTATGGCCGTGCTAATCTCAAACCTGGTGATGAAATTGTGATTACTTATATGGAGCATCACAGCAACATCATTCCTTGGCAGCAAGTTGCCAAGGAAACAGGTGCAACGTTAAAATATATTTCATTAACAGAAGATCATGCACTTTCACTAGAAGAGGTAAAAAGCACGATTACATCCAACACCAAAATTGTATCGATCATGCAAGTATCTAACGTATTGGGTACAATTAACCCAGTAAAAGAGATTGCAGAAATTGCACATGCTAACGGTGCAGTAATGGTTGTGGATGGTGCACAAAGTACGCCTCATATGAAGGTGGATGTACAAGATTTAGACTGTGATTTCTTTGCTTTCTCTGGACATAAAATGGGCGGGCCGACTGGAATCGGCGCTCTTTATGGAAAGAAAGAGCTTCTTGAAAAAATGGAACCAATCGAGTTTGGCGGCGAAATGATTGACTTCGTAAACCTATACGAATCAACGTGGAAAGAACTTCCTTGGAAATTTGAAGGGGGTACGCCAATCATTGCAGGTGCAATTGGTTTAGGTGCAGCAATTGATTTCTTAGAAGAAGTTGGTTTAGATAATATTCAAGCACATGAACACAAGTTAGCGCAGTATGCACTGGATCGCTTATCGCAAGTAGATGGAATTACGATCTACGGACCGAAAGAGCGAGCGGGTGTTGTGACGTTTAATATTGAAGATGTGCATCCGCACGACGTTGCAACAGTAGTAGACGCTGATGGAATTGCGATTCGTGCAGGTCATCACTGTGCGCAGCCGCTGATGAAATATTTAAACGTATCTTCTACTGCACGTGCAAGCTTCTATTTGTATAACACGGAAGAAGAAGTAGATAAATTGGTATCATCATTAATAAAAACGAAGGAGTATTTTACAAATGGCTTTTAATAATTTAGATACTCTCTATCGTCAAGTAATTATGGACCATTATAAAAACCCGCGTAATCGTGGAACGTTGAATGAAGATACTGTGAACATTCATATGAATAACCCGACATGTGGAGACCGCATTGAACTTTCTTTAAAAGTAGAGGACGGCAAAGTGGTGGATGCAAAGTTCGAAGGTGAAGGATGTTCAATTTCAATGTCATCAGCTTCAATGATGACACAAGCAATTAAAGGTCAAGAAGTAGACAAAGCGTTTAAAATGGCCCATATCTTCTCTGACATGATGCAAGGTAAAGAGTATGATGATAGTATAGATTTAGGAGATATTGAAGCACTTCAAGGTGTAGCAAAATTTCCTGCGCGTATTAAATGTGCAACACTAGCGTGGAAAGCGATGGAAAAAGGTCTTAACGAACAAGAATAGGACCTTCATTCATTCCCAATCCTATCAAGTAGGGGGTAATAAAAGATGGCTAAAAAAATGCCAGAAATCGGCGATTATAAATATGGATTTTCCGATAAAGACGTATCAATTTTCCGCTCTAAACGCGGTTTAACAAAAGAAATCGTAGAAGAAATTTCTCGTATGAAAGAGGAACCACAGTGGATGCTTGACTTCCGTTTGAAATCTCTAGAGCACTTCTACAACATGCCAATGCCACAGTGGGGCGGAGACATGGCAAGCTTAGACTTTGATGAAATTACGTACTACGTAAAACCATCTGAGAAGTCTGAACGCTCTTGGGATGAAGTTCCTGAAGAAATTAAACAAACGTTTGATAAACTAGGTATTCCTGAAGCAGAGCAAAAGTATCTTGCGGGTGTATCAGCTCAGTACGAATCTGAAGTTGTTTATCACAATATGAAAGAAGATCTTGAAGCACAAGGTATCGTATTTAAAGATACGGATACGGCGCTAAAAGAAAACGAAGATATTTTCCGTGAGCATTTTGGAAAAGTTATCCCGCCAACGGATAACAAATTCTCTGCACTTAACTCGGCGGTTTGGTCTGGTGGATCATTCATTTACGTACCAAAAGGCGTAAAAGTAGATACACCATTACAAGCTTATTTCCGTATTAACTCTGAAAATATGGGACAGTTTGAGCGTACGTTAATTATTGCTGATGAAGGCTCACACGTTCACTATGTAGAGGGCTGTACAGCACCTGTTTATACAACAAACTCCCTTCACAGTGCCGTTGTAGAGATCATCATCAAAAAAGATGCGTATTGCCGCTATACAACAATTCAAAACTGGGCGAACAACGTATACAACCTTGTAACAAAACGCGCGGTTTGTGAAGCAAATGCAACAATGGAATGGATTGATGGAAACATCGGTTCTAAGTTAACAATGAAATATCCAGCTGTTATCTTAAAAGGTGAAGGTGCACGTGGTATGACATTATCTATTGCCCTTGCTGGTAAAGGACAGCACCAAGATGCTGGTGCAAAAATGATTCACTTAGCACCGAACACATCTTCAACGATCGTATCAAAATCAATTTCAAAACAAGGCGGTAAAGTAACATACCGCGGTATCGTACACTTCGGCCGTAAAGCAGAAGGTGCACGTGCGAACATTGAGTGTGATACGCTGATTATGGATAATCAATCAACTTCTGATACAATTCCGTACAATGAGATTTTAAATGACAACATCTCACTTGAGCATGAAGCGAAGGTATCAAAAGTATCTGAAGAACAATTATTCTATCTAATGAGCCGCGGTATTTCTGAAGAAGAAGCAACAGAAATGATTGTAATGGGCTTTATTGAGCCATTTACAAAAGAGCTTCCGATGGAATATGCAGTAGAAATGAACCGTCTAATCAAATTTGAAATGGAAGGTTCAATCGGTTAATAATAGATCAAAACTCGTTTGCTGTTTATGCAAACGAGTTTTTTTGTATCGTTTGTATTAAAATAAAGAAAAGCGAAGCTAAGAACATAGAGGAGGAGTGGCATGATTTATATTGGAGTCACAGGCTGGGGAGATCATGATTCATTATATGAAGCGGGGGTTTCATCAAGAGACAAGCTTGCCGTATATGCAGGCCATTTTCCAATTGTTGAAGTCGATTCATCTTTTTATGCAATTCAACCAACATCAAATGTAAAAAAATGGGTAAACGATACACCGGAATCTTTTCGTTTTGTGGTAAAAGCCTATCAAGGTATGACAGGGCATATGAGAGAAGGAAATCCGTTTGATAGCAAAGAAGAAATGTTTCATGCATTTTTAGAATCAGTGAAGCCTTACGTAACATCGAATAAGCTTGGTATGATTTTATTTCAAATGCCACCCTGGTTTGACTGTACAAAAGAAAATGTAGCCTATTTGAGATATAGCCGCGAGAAGTTTGGAGATTTGCCAGTAGCGCTTGAGTTTCGAAATCAATCTTGGTTTAAGCCGTTTTTCTATGATAAAACGCTGACGTTTATGGAACAAGAGAAGTGGATTCACGGTATTTGTGATGAACCGCAGGCAGGAGAAGGATCTATTCCAATTGTGATTCATGCTACAGATAAACAGAAAACACTTATCCGTTTTCACGGACGAAACGTACATGGTTGGAATAAGCCCGCAGAAGGCAATTGGCGAGCAGTAAGGTTTTTGTATCGTTACAATGAAAAAGAGCTCCTAGAGTGGAAAGAACGGCTTGAAAAGCTACAAAAACAAACGAAGGACATTTACCTGTTATTTAATAATAACTCCGGCGGAGATGCTGTACATAATGCCAAACAGCTCATGAGTTTATTAAATATTGAATATGAAAATTTAGCTCCTAAACAATTAGATTTTTTTAATGAATTTTAGCACTGAGTCCTATAAAAGTTTATATAAATAAGGAAGAAGGAATATAAACGTCAAATAGGTAGAAAAGTATATGTAAAACCTCACTTTTTTCTTTCAAAATCATAAATTGATTAAGAAAGGAGTGAGTTACTATGATTACCTTAGCGCCTATCGTAATTGAAGGTCATACGTTTAATGCAGTTACCGTATTGCTGCCAAAAACAACTCTGTTAACAATCTCATCAGATAAAGGGTACATTATGTGCGGAGCACTAGACGTAGGTCTATTAAATGATAAATTAGCTGATCGTCAAATAATAGCTGGAAGAGCTGTAGGTGTACGTACAATTGAGCAGCTTCTTGAAGCGCCTCTTGAATCTGTAACGCTTGAAGCTGAAAAAAGAGGAATTTTTAAAGGAACAATTGGCAAAGATGCTTTATTGAAAATGCTTTAATATAGTGGGGAATTTAAGATAAAACTTTTTAAAAGAAGCGTGAACCTCCTTATACATGCATACATATAGCTTGTAAGGAGGGATTTTTTTTGGTTAAACTTCGTCGGAAATTAACAAGAAAAGGCCCGCTTCCTTTTCGCTACGTTCTGTTGCTCACCTTTCTTTTTTTTATGCTTTCCACAGGGGTAGGATTATGGCTAATTAATAGAGGGATTGAACCGACGTTAATGAAATATGCTGAAGCACAAACAAAAGAGATTGCAACTTTAGTTATTAATAAAGCGGTGAATAAACAGGTACTTGATCAACTGGACGTAGATGTTATTAAAGTTGAATCTACACCTAACGGTCAAGTAGCCAAAATTGACACAGCGCTTGTAAATCGGGTTAGAGCTCAGACTACGTCATTTGTTCAAGCTAATTTAAAAGAGGCAGAGAAAGGGAATTTAGATGCACTTGAACTTCCAACAGATATTCGTATTGAAAAAAATGAAAAGCTGCGCAATCAAGGAATTGTATACCAAGTTCCTCTTGGGCAAGCAACTAATAATGCGCTGCTTGGAAATCTAGGTCCGCTGATTCCGGTTAAATTTCATGCTATTGGTGACGTTCAAACAGACGTAGTGCGAAAAATCGAGGAATATGGAATAAATAATGCGTTTCTTGAAGTATCCATCAAAGTAAAAGTAAACATGCAAATCATTATCCCGTTTGCAACGAGAAAAACAACCGTTACGGCTACAATTCCTGTAGGAGGAACTGTTATCCCTGGAAATGTTCCTGATTATTTTAACGGTGGAAATTCATCTTCTCCGGCAATTGAACTTCCGAAGAAAAATTAACAATATTATATTAACGTGATAAAGTGTTGTTTAAAAAGCAGGTGCGGAAGTTCAAAAATACTTTCATATCTGCTTTTATTCATTGGAAAGTTTGTCTGAATTTTCTATAAAAAAATATTTTGACATACTATCTTCTCCCTTCTATAATTTGAGATAGGAAGTTATAGAAAGAATAATCTAAAAATTATAAAAATTATCGTTGATCTATGATAAAAAGAGAGTAGGGAGAGGAAAAGAGGGGGAATTACAGTGGAAAATAGGCCGCAGTGGGGATCAAGAGCAGGGTTTATTTTAGCAGCAGCAGGTTCAGCAATTGGACTAGGGAATATATGGAGATTTCCAGCCACTGCATATGAAAATGGAGGAGGGGCATTTTTTCTCCCCTACTTATTTGCTTTGTTGACAGCAGGAATTCCTATCTTAATCATGGAATTTGCTATTGGACATAAATATAAAGGTTCCTCTCCTTTATCATTAGCAAGAATAAGCCCCAAGGCTGAATGGCTAGGCTGGTGGCAAGTAGCTATTTCCTTTTTTATTTCGGTTTACTATTCCGTCATTATCGCGTGGGCAATGTCGTATTTTATCTTTTCATTTAAGTTAAGCTGGGGAAACGATACGGAAGCGTTTTTATATGGAGATTACTTAAAGTTAGCTGAAGCACCAGGACAAACAGGAAGCCTCGTATTACACGTTTTAATTCCGCTTGTACTTGTATGGATTGTGACATTAGGTGTCTTATTGAAAGGAATCAAAAAAGGAATTGAAGCCGCAAACAAAATCTTTCTACCAACGCTAATTATTCTATTTTTAATCATTGTCATTCGAGCAGTTACGTTAGACGGAGCAATGGAAGGTCTGCATGCTTTTTTTAAACCAAACTGGAGCGCAATTGGAGACGGAAAGGTTTGGATCGCAGCATATGGTCAAATTTTCTTTAGTTTATCTGTTGGTTTTGCTATTATGATCACTTATTCCAGTTACCTTCCAAAGAAATCTGATTTAACTAATAATGCGTTTATTACTGGATTTGGTAATTCAGCGTTTGAATTACTAGCAGGAATCGGTGTATTTAGCGCACTAGGTTTTATGGCTACTCAGCAAGGTATCCCAATCGATAAAGTAGTTCAGGGAGGGGTAGGACTAGCCTTTGTAGTTTTCCCGCAAATTATTAATGAATTTCCAGCGTTTAAACAGCTGTTTGGAATGTTATTCTTTGCTTCCTTAACATTAGCAGGATTAACGTCACTTATTTCAATTATTGAAACCTTCGTAGCAGGCATTCAAGATAAATTTACTATCTCACGTACAAAATCTGTATTAATAGGTGGAGGAATCGCTTCAATTTGCTCGCTATTATTTGCAACACAAGGAGGACTTTATTTCTTAGATGTGGTCGACTATTTTATTAATAACTTCGGAGTTGCTCTAGCAGGCTTAGTAGAAGTTGTATTAGTTGCTTGGGTATTTAAGCAGTTGAGCAGCCTTCAGCAGCATGCAAACGAAGTTTCTGATATCCGAATCGGTTCATGGTGGAAAATATGTTTAGGAGTAGTTACACCACTTGTACTTGGATACATGATGTTTGATAACTTCCGGAAAAATATTTCGGAAAATTACGAACAGTATGCAACGACTTTTGTAGGTCCTTTTGGTTGGGGTGTGGCAGCTCTTGCTGTTATTTTGGGAATTGCTTTTTCTTTTGCACGATGGGAAGATGGGACGCTTCGTTTGTCAGTTAAAGAGAAGGAGGTTTCTAAATAATGGATGGAAGTTCAATGACAATGATGGTTGTAGGGATGGTCATCATATGGGGCGGCTTGGCAGCAAGTATTGCTCATGCTGTGAAAAAAGCAAAAGAAAGTAAAGCATCAGGATAAAAAAACAGGAAGCATCAGCTTCCTGTTTTTTTATTTTTTCTTTAGTTCTAAACGATCATTTCGTTCCCACGTTCTTAACTGAGGATATGGGTCAAACGACCACTCATTTTTGCCGTTATCTTTATACATTCCATAGTGCAAGTGAGGAGGGAATTTCCCAGAAGTTCCAGGAGGTCCATAACCGGAACTTCCTACTCCGCCAATGAGTGTTCCTGGTTCTACAATTTGTCCTACTTTTAAATTTTTTGCAAATCCGCTTAAATGAGCTAAATAGTGATAGTTATTGTGAAGGTCACGAATACCGATTCGCCAGCCTCCATATTTATTCCATCCTTTAAGCTCAATAATGCCATAGCAAGGGGATTTTACTGGAACTCCGTAATCTGCAAAAATGTCTGTTCCTTCATGAATTCGTTTGCCACCCCAGCCGCGCGCATCTCCCCATGTACTCCTGTAACTGTAGTTCGCACGGAGAGGCACCGGAAATGAAGAACCTTTTAAATCAATGCGACCGTAATGGCGAAAAATTTTGGCATTCCCTAAAATAATATCAACTGCTTTAGCCCGGTGATAATAGTTCCAAAGCGCAATTTTAATATAGTCTTCGGACACCCCGAACGTCCGAATATAATCTGCCATTGTAAAAAGCATATCTTCATCATTAAATTGGTCTGCTTTTTTGTCTCCGTTCCCATCTTTGCCCATTCCCCCGAGCAGAGAAATAGTAAGTGGGTTTGTATCTTCCAAATTCGGATTTAAAGAACCTGACCATTTTTCTGGAGGATAGTAAATGGCGATCGAGCCTTTTTCTCTTGGAATATCTTTATGGGAGCGTCGAATATTTCGTTCATACTGGTCAATCCCTGCAAAGTAATACCAAGGAATCGTAGTAGCGGCTTCCATTTGTTTATACAGCTCTAATCTCTTTTGAATAAGTATTTTTTCTTGATCTGCTGATGATTCAGCTGTTACGTGGTGCCATCCTGTGAATATAGACATGAACATAAAAAGTAAGATAATCGTTTTGCGCATCGTGTTTCCCCCTTTCTAAAAATAGTGTGTAATACTAGTTTGCAGCGAGAAAAAAGATTTCATAAATATTAATTAATGGAAATCGCTTCAAAACTTTTTTAAAGAATTTTATTCAGAAGATAAATGGAAATTATACGGAGGATGAAAACGCACACATTTGAATGGAAAATAGAAGAAAACTGAGGAAAATAAAGAGCAGACAACTTGTCGAATCTCACTTTTTTATGATAAAGTGACATATAGTTATGTTTTTAATATGTAGTTAAAATTAAGCATATAGGTTATAGACATTTTCTAGATTGGTGGAGTTGATAATATGGCAACAAAAGAAGAGCATGTCCGCAAACCCGAGTGGCTGAAGATTAAGCTAAACACAAACGAAAATTACACAGGCTTAAAGAAAATGATGCGTGAGAAAAACCTTCATACAGTTTGTGAAGAAGCAAGATGTCCGAATATTCATGAGTGTTGGGCTGTTCGTCGTACGGCAACTTTTATGATTTTAGGAGAAGTATGTACACGTGCCTGTCGTTTTTGCGCGGTTAAGACAGGTTTACCAACAGAATTAGATTTAGAAGAGCCAGAACGCGTAGCGGATTCTGTTCAGCTAATGAACTTAAAACATGCGGTTATTACAGTAGTAGCTCGCGATGATTTAAAAGACGGAGGAGCAAGCGTATTAGCTGAAACAATTCGTGCGATTCGTCGTAAAAATCCATTCACAACAATTGAAGTATTGCCTTCTGATATGGGCGGTGTGGAAGAGAACTTACGTATTGTAATGGACGCACGTCCTGATATTTTAAATCATAATATTGAAACAGTACGCAGCCTTACACCTCGTGTTCGTGCTCGTGCTAAATATGAGCGTTCTCTTGAGTTCCTTCGCCGTGCAAAAGAAATGCAGCCGGATATCCCTACGAAATCAAGTATCATGCTTGGTCTAGGAGAAACAAAAGAAGAAATTATTGAAACGATGGATGATTTGCGTGCGAATAATGTAGATATTATGACGCTAGGCCAATATCTACAGCCAACTAAAAAGCACATAAAAGTTCAAAAATATTACCATCCAAATGAGTTCGAAGAGCTAAAAGAAATTGCATTATCAAAAGGATTCAGCCATGTTGAAGCAGGTCCTCTTGTACGTTCTTCTTACCATGCAGATGAGCAAGTTAACGCTGCTGCAAAAAACAAAGCGCAAGAAAGCAAATAAGGTAAAAAAGGTGATGATATGCTCATCACCTTTTTTGTTTATTCCACCATATCTTTGTCCGTCATCGGTTCATTCAATTCGTTTTTCTCTCTTCCATTTGCATCTTCTCCGCCGTTCATTTTACGCCCTTGGGGAGATTTCAGCATTTGTTGAATAACAGCATCGATTCGTTTTCTAGCATCATTCGTTTGCGTATTCATTTCACTGATATTTTCGATTTGGTCCATCTGTTTCGGATTATCTGAGACGTATACATGATAATAACGAGGAACTACAGACATAGCTGTACGTTTTACCTGATCGGCTGCGTTATTCCGGTTTTTAGCATCTGTTTTATAAGCAACAAGCACATCTTTATCGGTTACTAGCGTAGCGGCTTGCTTAATATTTGGTATAGCGGTGCTCAGTTTACTAATATTGTCGGCTGCTTCTTCTCGATTAAATGTTCCTACTTGGTTCATATTGGAATTTTGTTCATTTGTGTTTTTAGTGTATCGAACATATCCATAATTTGTGCCGCTATTATTATTTGGATTATAATAATGATTAGGCTCGTTTACATTAATGGCATCTGGGTTGTTTGGTGATAAATTTTCATTTTCAGCTGTGTTTTTATTTTGACAGCCAATGGTTAAAATACTTGTTATCAAAGCGATTCCAAGAATAGATTTCTTCACCATTTCCACCTCCTGTAGTTAAATATCGTACGCCAGGTAAACCGGCGAACCTTCATGTGGAGCATAAAAGATCAGTAGGTATACCGATAAAACTCCTACAGGATTAGAGTGCTGCTTATACGTGAAAAATTTCATGTTAATTGATGGTTTCATCATCATAATTATGGTATGGTAAATTTTAAGAGAAGAGGTGTGAGCAATGGTCTGTATCAATAATATTTGTTATGAAGTATTAAAAGATGAGCGCGAGGCATTTAATGAAGAGGCGTTTAGAGGTCGCTTTATTGACGTGCTGAGCCGCTATGACTATATTGTGGGAGATTGGGGATACAATCAGCTTCGGCTGCGAGGCTTTTTTGATGACCGAAATCAAAAGGCAACGTATGATACGAAGATTAGTACGCTTCAAGACTATTTACATGAATATTGTAATTTTGGCTGTGCGTATTTTGTCTTAAAAAAAGTCCATAAGTAAAAAAAGGCAAGCCGAAGACACTAATTGTCCTTCATGCTGCCTTTTTTTTAGATGATTTCATATAAAAATTCGCGAAGTTCCTGACCGTCTTCACTGTTTAATTTAAATACTTCTTCAAGATAGTTTGGTTCTTCAAGGTCATCTTGTCCAATGATGGCAAAGCGTCCTCCTTGAATATCAAGAACAACTTGTTTGCCATAATAACGGTCGGTTTGGATAATAGCTAAATCAAATCGTTGGTTTTCGCCCATAAAGCTGACAAATCGGGTCTTTGTAGATACAACATCGTCATATAGATAAAAGCGTTCGCTCATAGGTATACTCCTTTCATAGGTTGTATTTGTATCATATCAAATAAGGTCAAAAACAAAAATGAATTTATCAAATGGATAATGGGTCATGATAAAATAGAACAGGAACCCCGTTTGTTTATGAAAAAGATTTATAGAGAGCTGACAACTAGGGAGGAAATAATATGTACTTTGTAGATCGTGAAAAAATAGAAGCCACGCTTGTTTTTTTTGATGAACACGTTCGCTTGTTTGCTGAGCATTCGAGCTGGAACACAGAAATAGAGAAAAAGGCATTAGAGAGAATTGTACACCTTTTAATTGAAAACGTTTTAGATGTAGGAAATGCAATGATTGATGGGTTTATTATGAGAGATCCAGGCAGTTACGACGATATCATTGACATTTTAGTTGATGAGAAAGTGGTTAAAAAAGAGGAAGAAATGCCATTAAAAGAGATCGTTCAATTGCGTAAAACCCTTGTTCAAGAATATGTGGATGTTAATCATCAGGATATTTATCAAAAAGTGATGCAGCATAAAGACGTACTGGCAGCATTTTCAGAGCGCGTAAGGACATATCTAGAGACAGAGTTAGGGCCTGTGTCTGCTTTCCGTAACTAAAGGCAAGCAAGTTGTAGTTGTATAAAAAATAAGCTATGATTTCAAGTATGAGACTTGAAAGGAGATCACACAACATGAAGGAATATAAAGGATATTTGATTGATTTAGACGGAACAATGTACAAAGGAACAGAGCTAATTGCCGAGGCGCGTGATTTTGTTATTAAATTAAAGGAAAAAGGAATTCCTTATTTATTTGTAACAAACAACTCTACAAAAACGCCCGATAAAGTAGCTGAAAAGCTAGAGGCATTTGGCATTCCTGCAACAGAAGAGCAAGTTTTTACAACGAGCCAGGCAACAGCTAATTATTTACACGAACGCAAAGCAAACGCTTCAGCTTATGTAATTGGTGGAGAAGGAATCCGACATGCGCTGCTTGAAAAAGGATTTACCATTGAAGAGGAAGATACGGATTTCGTAGTTGTTGGTTTGGATCAGGAAATTACATATGAAAAATTAGCAAAAGCATGTTTAAACGTTCGAAACGGCGCCTTTTTTGTTTCAACGAACGGAGATATTGCGATTCCTACTGAAAGAGGCTTACTGCCTGGTAATGGATCTATCACGTCCGTTATTACGGTTTCTACTCAAACAAATCCAGTATTTATTGGCAAACCAGAAAGTATTATTATGGAGCAAGCCCTTGAAGTCATCGGTACGCCAAAAGAAGAAACAATCATGATTGGTGATTACTATGATACAGATATTTTAGCAGGGATGAATGCAGGCTTAGATACATTATTAGTCCATACAGGGGTAACAACAAGAGAGTTACTAGAAGGATATGAGAAAAAGCCAACTTATACGGTAGATTCACTAAAAGAGTGGATGGAGAGAATTTAAAAAGCTGTCAATTGACAGCTTTTTTTGTTTTTTAACCTATTCTTGACTGGCAGCCCGGTGCGCTAACCGGCTAGAAGCAGCAGCGGCAATTGCGCCTACTAAATCATCTAAGAAAGTGTGGCACTCTCCAGTCGATTTATCGTTTAATCGTTCTAGAATACCCGGCTTTTGTTTATCAATATACCCGTAATTGGTAAAGCCGATTGATCCGTACACATTTACAATCGATAATGCTAAAATCTCGTCGATACCGTATAAACCTTCGTCTTTCTCAAGAATATCCAACAGAGGCGGCTCAATCACTTTTTTTTCTGTGAGGACATCTAGTTGAATACCCGTTAAAATAGCATTTTGAACTTCTCGTTTAGAAATGACGCGCTCAACGTTATATAAACAGTTTTCAATTGTTAAGTTTGGGTGATACTTTTTTTGCAAGTAATAGACCAGTTCAGCAATGTCTGTAAGAGCCACGCCGCGTTCTATTAACCATTCTCTTGCTTTTTTTTCTAACTCACTTTGTGTATGTTTTTTCTCCAAGTATCATCACCTGTTTTCTATATATTTTTAAGTCTAAAGTTGTTTCATACTACTAACCCGGAGTAAATAACTATAAATGGTGTATTTCTAATCTATTCAATCCTCCGTAAATATTATGACAAGTAATGTTGTTTTCCATCATATAATTTCTTGAATGAATGAAGAGAGGGATTAAAATGATACAAACCATTTATGAGCATTACGGATTACGTCCAAATGAATTTATGCCCGTTGGTAAATTTGAAGGTTTCCAGTATCGAGATATTTTATATACAATCATTAATGTAAAGCAAATGGAACAAGACGAGTTAAATGAACTATATCAAATGAGTCAATTTCTGATGGGCCAAGGTGATCGCCATGTGGCAACATTTATGCCTAATTTGAATGGTGAAATGATTACAGAAACTGAAACTGAAAAATTTATCATTTGCCGCTGTCTTGCGGAAGAGAAAAACCCCAACTTTTCACCTGGGCACGAGCTAGCTGTTTTTCATCAAAAAGGGAGGCTGTTTCCTTATGAAGTGGAAAAAGCAAACCGGCTAGGGCAATGGAAGTCCATGTGGGAGAAGCGTCTCGACCAGATGGAGCAATTTTGGTATGGAAGATTACGTGCTTTGCCTAATCAAGAGATGGAAAAACGTTTTTTAGAAACTTTTCCTTATTACCTAGGATTAACGGAAAATGCTATTCAATACCTAGTAGACACGGAAATTGACGATTTGCCTCGTTCAGTTGACGCTGCGACGATTTGTCATCATCGGTTCGGGCAAAAAACATGGGGGGAAGACTACGTTTACAAGCTCCCAGCAGATTGGGTCTTTGATCATCCGAGCAGAGATATAGCTGAATATATAAGGGAACAATATTTATTAACATACGCTGTCGATGAAAGGCACATGCATCAGTTTTTAAGTGAATACGAAAAGGTAAATCCGCTTTCTTCTTTTTCATGGAGACTGTTATATGCTAGACTTCTTTTTCCCGTTCATTATTTTGAGGTCATTGAAGGGTATTACAGTGTACAAGATGAGCGGCAAAAACAAAAGTATTATGAGAAGCTGGAAGGAGTATTAGCTCATTCTTCTCACTACGAAGCTTTTCTGAAGCGCTTTTACCAGTCGGTGGGTATCTCAACGTCTCGTTATCACATTCCTGAATTAACATGGATTCATTAAAAAGCGATTACTATAGAATATGATAAAATAGAAAAATAGGTGTTGGATAATCCAAACCTGTTTTTCTATTTTGTTTTTGTGCATGCAGTTTAAAAAGGATAAAGAGGTGGCGTACATATGGACAAGCCGTTTGTATTTATTACGAGAAAAATACCGAATGAATTAATCGAACCTTTAAAGGCAGTAGCGAATGTGGAAATGTGGGATAAAGAAGATGAGGCAGTCCCTCATGAGCTGCTTTGTGAAAAAGCTAAGCACGCACATGCTCTATTAACAATGCTTTCAGATCGTATTGACAGTGAATTGCTTACGCAAGCTCCTCATTTAAAGCTTGTAGCTAACTTGGCGGTCGGATTCGATAATATTGACGTAGAAGCGGCAACTGAACGAGGAATTATCGTTTCTAATACCCCCGATGTTTTATCTGATACAACAGCAGATTTAACGTTTGGTTTATTAATGAGTGTAGCTAGACGTTTAGTAGAAGCTGCTGGATATGTGAAAGAAAATCAGTGGAAAAGCTGGAGTCCATTTTTGTTAGCGGGTAGAGATGTTCATCATAAAACATTAGGTATTGTTGGAATGGGGAAAATTGGAGAGACGCTTGGGAAACGTGCTACAGGTTTTGATATGGAAATCTTGTACCACAATCGAAGCCGCAACCTTCAAGCAGAAAAAAAGCTCAATGCAGTTTACTGTGAGTTAAATGAGCTGCTTGAACGATCTGATTTTGTTGTTTGTTTGACACCGTTAACGGACGAAACCAAACATTTATTTAATGCTTCAGCATTTGAACAGATGAAAACAACTGCGATTTTTATTAATGCTTCAAGAGGAGCAGTGGTTGATGAGCAAGCATTGTTACATGCGGTTCAATCCGGGGAAATTGCTGGAGCTGGCTTGGATGTATTCGATCAAGAGCCTATTTCTGCTTCTCACCCTCTTCTTCAATTGCCTAATGTTGTAGCTCTTCCTCATATCGGCAGTGCGAGTATCGAAACGCGCACGGAAATGATTTCTTTATGTGTTAAAAACATTAAAGCAGTACTTACAAATGAGTCTCCCATTACAATTGTAAATAAAGAAGCGTTTGCGAAAAAATCATAACAGAAAAAGGCAATTTCATTTCGGTGAAATTGTCTTTTTTTTATTAAAAAACAGTGAGAGCCATGTTATGATAATAAAATGAAATATTTTAAAAATTTACATTTATCTTTATATACCAATTTTTTTAACGAGTTTACGAGAAAAGATGGCAAGTAAACCTTGTAAAAAAGAAAAATAAGGTCTATAATGTCCTCTATAAGAGAACAAATGTATACGTAGAAAGAACACAGAGGTGAGGAATATGACAAAAAGTATTTCAGTAGGATTATTAGGGTTAGGAACGGTAGGAAGCGGAGTAGTCAAAATTATTGAAAATCATCAGGATAAATTAAGTCATCAAGTCGGGTGTCCTGTAGAAGTTAAAAAAGTAGTAGTTAAAGATATTGATAAGAAACGTGACGTAGAAATCAGTGAAGATAAATTAACAATGAATGTTGAAGACGTTTTACATAACGCGGAGATTGACGTTGTCATTGAAGTAATGGGTGGCGTTGAAGAAACAAGAGATTATATCTTAACAGCCCTTCGTAATAAAAAGCATGTTGTAACGGCAAACAAAGATTTGATGGCAGTTTACGGCTCAGAATTGTTAACAGTAGCTTCTGAAAATAACTGTGATTTATTTTATGAAGCAAGTGTAGCAGGCGGTATTCCAATTCTTCGTGGATTAGCAGATGGATTAGCATCTGATCGTATTACCAAAATGATGGGAATTGTAAATGGTACAACAAACTTCATTTTAACGAAAATGACAAAAGAAGGAAGCGCTTATGATGAAGTGTTAAAAGAAGCGCAGGATTTAGGATATGCTGAAGCGGATCCCACTTCTGACGTAGGTGGTTTAGATGCTGCTCGCAAAATGGCAATCTTGGCTACACTAGGATTTTCAATGAAAATTGACTTGGACGATGTTCGTGTTCAAGGTATTACAGAAGTAACGGAAGAAGACTTGCAATATAGTAAACAATTAGGCTATACGATGAAACTGATTGGATATGCACATCGTGATGGCGACAATGTAGAAGTTAGTGTTCAGCCAACTCTTTTAGCAGACACACATCCTCTTGCTTCAGTAAGCGATGAGTACAATGCTGTATATGTATACGGAGAAGCTGTTGGAGAAACGATGTTTTATGGACCGGGGGCAGGAAGCCTGCCAACTGCCACTGCTGTCGTATCAGATTTAGTAGGTGTTATGAAAAACATGCGTTTAGGTGTGAATGGTAAAAGTGCGGTAACGCCTCAGTATCCAAAACAGTTAAAAGCAGAAGATGAAATGTTCTCGAAGCATTTCTTACGTATTCATGTTAAAGATCAAGTTGGAGCATTTGCAAAATTAACAACACTATTTTCAGAGCGTGGCGTGAGCTTCGAAAAAATTATTCAACTTCCTGTGAAAGGAAGCGAATTAGCTGAGATTGTTGTTGTTACACACAAAACATCTCAAAAAGATTATGAGGAAATCCTTCAGCAGCTTCGGGATTTACCAATTGTAGAAAATGTAAAAAGCAGTTACCGCGTAGAGGGAGTTGGCACAGTATGATGTGGAAAGGTCTATTAGCTGAATATAAAGAGTTTTTACCTGTAACAGAGAAAACACCTATGCTTACACTACATGAAGGAAATACACCTTTAATTCATCTTGCTCATTTATCAAAAGAGCTAGGCATTGATTTACATGTGAAAGTAGAAGGGTTAAATCCAACGGGGTCATTTAAAGACCGCGGAATGGTAATGGCTGTAGCAAAAGCCAAAGAAGAAGGAAGCAATACGGTTATTTGTGCATCTACAGGTAACACATCCGCAGCTGCAGCAGCTTATGCATCACGCGCTGGCATGCGCTGTATCGTTGTTATTCCAAATGGAAAAATTGCGATGGGGAAATTAGCTCAAGCTGTTATGTATGGTGCAGAAATTGTAGCAATTGAAGGAAACTTTGACCAAGCACTTTCTATGGTTCGTAAGCTGAGTGAAACATCACCGGTTGCACTTGTAAACTCTGTAAACCCATATCGTATTGAAGGGCAAAAAACAGCTTCTTTCGAGATTTGTGAACAGCTTGGAAAAGCGCCTGACGTTTTAGCTATCCCAGTGGGGAATGCAGGGAATATTACAGCTTACTGGAAAGGATTCAAAGAATACAGTGAGCGTCACCAAACGTCTCTTCCTCACATGCACGGGTTTGAAGCAGAAGGTGCAGCCGCGATCGTGCGTAATCAAGTTATCGAAAATCCAGAAACAATTGCAACGGCTATTCGAATCGGAAATCCAGCAAGCTGGGATTATGCTGTAAACGCAGCAAAAGAATCAAACGGAAAAATTGATGAAGTAACAGATGAACAAATCTTAGAAGCATATCGTACAATTGCACGCAAAGAAGGTGTATTTGCAGAGCCAGGTTCTTGCGCTTCAATAGCTGGTGTGTTTAAAGATGTAGCTTCTGGTAAAATTGCAAAGGGTTCAACGGTTGTAGCTGTATTAACAGGTAACGGATTAAAAGATCCAAACGTAGCAATCGATGCTCATAATGTAAAGCCAGTGGTTTTACCAAATGATGAAGAAAAGGTATTTGAGTATATCCAAGGTGTCGTTGCTTCATGCTAGAAAATGAGCGTTTTGTCATTACGGTCCCAGCTAGCTCTGCTAATTTAGGGCCAGGATTTGATTCCATTGGAGTCGCTTTATCTCGTTACTTAAGATTAACAGTAGAGCGTCATGAGGAATGGATTTTTATCCCTGAAACGAAAGAAGTGCAAAGTATTCCTACAGGTACAGATAACTTAATGTATGAAGTGGCACAAGACGTGGCTCGTCAATTTAACATTGATCTTCCAAGTGCGAAGGTCTCTGTTTGGAGCAACATTCCATTAGCAAGGGGACTTGGAAGCAGCGCATCGGCTATCGTAGCTGGAATCGAGCTGGCTAATGTACTGTGTGACTTGCGTTTATCAAAAAGAGAAAAGCTTCGCATCAGCAGCTTAATGGAAGGACATCCCGATAACGTCAGCCCGTCTATTTACGGCGGAATCGTTGTTGGTTACCATCATGAAAATGAAACATATATTGCTCAAATACCTGAATTTGATGTCGATATCGTGATGGCTATTCCAGAATATGAATTAAAAACAACCGATGCTCGTGATGTGCTGCCTTCGGATATTAATTATCGCCACGCAGTAGAAGCTGGGGCAATAGGGAACATGCTAGTAGCGGCCCTGTTAAATAAAGATTTACCTCTGGTAGGCGAATTTATGGAGAAAGATTTATATCACGAACCTTATCGTATGAGGCTCGTGCCAGAGCTTTCTCTTGTGCGAAAAGAAGCAAAAGCTCTCGGCGCATACGGTGTGTCACTAAGCGGAGCCGGTCCGAGTGTATTATGTTTAGCACCAAAAGGAAAAGGAAAAGCGATTGCTGAACATATGTATGCTTTACTGCCGAACTGCGAAATAGATGTTTTACAAATTGATCGCAAAGGTGTATTTGTAGAAGCTGAAGTCACAACGAGTTAATAAAAAAATCCTCATTCATTTGAATGAGGATTTTTCATTCGCAAGCCCCAATAAAATGGGAGGTTGCTTTTATAATAAAATCAAAGAGATTAGAATACTTGTTCTACTTCAACTACACCAGGTACTTCTTCTAAAAGGGCACGTTCGATACCAGCTTTTAGCGTGATTGTTGAACTTGGGCAGCTTCCGCAAGCGCCTAAAAGACGTAACTTTACAATACCATCCTCTACGTCTACTAGCTCACAGTCTCCACCGTCGCGAAGTAAAAACGGACGAAGTTTTTCTAATACTTCTTGAACTTGCTCGTGCATTTCTGACATAACTATCGACTCCTTTCTTCTACTCTTATTATAAACGGTCTTTCATGAAAAATCTATCGGAGTATACATCGTAATGTTACCTTAAAAGAAAAAGATGTGCAATGAATCAGTTTTGTGTAAAATAGTATTCATAATGAAGTAAAAGTGTGAATAATCGTACAGTTTGTATGTAAAGATTCAAGGGGGATGTGCTATGCAATCAACTGAGGTAGAAGTGTGTATTTATGGAGCTGAAATTGTTTGTGCAAGCTGTGTTAATCTGCCGTCTTCAAAAGACACCTATGATTGGCTAGAGGCAGCGATTTCTCGCAAATATCCGAACCAACCGTTTGCTATCACATATGTAGATATAAACGAGCCGCATACGGATCCGGAAAAAGCAGCCTTTGCCAAGCGTGTGATTGAAGAAGATTTATTCTATCCTGTAGTGGTTATTAATGGAGAAATTGTTGGGGAAGGCAATCCGAAATTAAAGCGCGTATTTGAGGAAATGGAGAAGTATGGTTTCTGCGCATCATAATGAAAAAAGCCGTTAGATTGTCAGTCATCTAACGGCTTTTATTTTATCCACTGTGGTGTTTATACATCCAAAGAATACCTGATTTTAATAATCGAGCTACGCGTCCTGTAATTGGACGTTCGGCAACTAAGCCAAATCCATGCTTTTTGCCTAATGAACCAAGTATGCCTTTTAATTTAATAGTTGGTAATTCATCTGGAAGCGCTTCGCCTTTCCAGCGGTGAAGAAGTACTTGCACAATTTGTTCAGCCTGACCTTCTGCAAGCTGAGCACTTGGTGCATGCGGTAGGCTTGCACAATCACCTAAAATGTAGACATTTTCATCGTCAGGCAAGTTATGGTATTTCGTTAATACGACGCGTCCTTGAGGATCTTTTTCTACGTCTAAATCGCGTACCACTTTATTTGGCTGGATACCTGCTGTCCACACGATTGCATCGCTTTGAATGGGCTCATCATGATTATAAAGAATGTTCGGTTCTACTTTTGTAATATTAGCACTATTTACGATTTCAACACCGTTTGAAGTAAACCAAGTTTGAACGTAATTACTTAAACGTTCTGGGAAAGCAGATAAAATTAATTTACCGCGGTCAAATAAGATGATTTTTAAATCCGGGCGGCTTTCTCTTAGCTCGCTTGCTAGTTCTACTCCGCTTAATCCAGCTCCTACAATTGAAACAGTAGCGTGGGCCGGCAAGTTGTTTAATGTCTGATAAGTTGCTCGTGAAGCATCAATGGATTGAATGCTGTATGTATGCTCAAGAGCTCCGGGAACTCCATGATATTTATCTTCGCATCCGAGTCCTACAATCAGGTCATCGTAAGCGATCATTTGATCATCCACATAGACGCATTTCTCTTCCAGGTCTATGCGTTTTACACAGCCGTAGCGAATTTTTAAGCGAGGGTGTTCAGGAAAAGCAACACGAACATGCTGATCAGAGATTGTTCCAGCTGCAAGTGCATAGAATTCAGTTTTTAGTGAGTGATAAGGTGCTTTGTCAATAAGCGTTACTTCTACATCGTTAGGCAATTGATTCGGAAAAAGGCGCTGCAAAACGCGCATACCACCGTATCCGCCGCCCAGTATGACAAGGTTCTTCATGTGAATTTCCCCTTTAGCTTCATGCATTTTTGTTTTCTCTCTATTATTCTTGCTTTTAAGAATAGGAGAGTACAAATTACCGTTAATAAGGATGGTTGCCAAAAAGATATGAAAGGCTATATAAGATAACATATTTTACTTAAATAATAATTTAATATAACCTCGTTTGGTTTTCTATACATAAAAGTATAACTAAATTAATAAAAAACCACAATATGTTTCAACATAATTTCAATCTATCCCTGTAATAAAGCTTTATTTATACGTTTTGTTGAAAAAGTCTGTGAAGCTAAGAAGCGTGCGCAAAATGAACGTGAATTTCCAAAGTTGACGTTGAAAATGAAAGGAGATAGGATAAACTAATAGTAGAGAGGTGAAAAACGTGATACAGCCAATTATTGAATTTTGCGTTAGCAATTTAGCCAGTGGTTCTCAAACAGCTTTAGAAAAGCTTGAAAAAGATCCAAATCTAGATATTATTGAATACGGATGTTTAGGTTATTGCGGGAAATGTTCACAATCTTTATTTGCCTTGGTAAACGGAGAGATTGTTACAGCGGAAACACCTGAACAGTTAGTAGATAATATTTACATTCATTTAGAAGAAAACCCAATGTTTTAAACTATCCCCGCTGTCGTATCTCTTTTTATCAGAAGAGGGACATGAGGCTAATAGAATAGATGATGTAAGCACGGCTGTCTTGCCGTGCTTTTTTATGCGTTTTTGCGCAAATATCTGCGCTTTAACCATCCTCTTTACAATCATAATGCTTCTTTTGTTTTTTAATACTCCAAAGGAGGACAAAATAAAAAACCCCTTAATCTTTATGATTAAGGAGCTAAAAAAACGGGGGATGATATTATTGTGTACAAAAGAGAATCACTTTATACTAGAGCTACATAAAAAAATAATGGGTGATAATATGAAAAAATTTCAGTTTACAAAAATGCATGCACTTGGCAACAACTATATCTACGTAAATATGTTTGAAGAACATATAGAAGAGCAAGAGTTAGCACCGCTTGCTGTAAAAGTCTCAAATGTTTATACGGGAATTGGATCGGATGGAATGATTCTTATTTGTCCATCTGAACGTGCAGATGTAAAAATGCGCGTATTTAATAATGACGGCTCGGAAGCAAAAAACTGCGGAAACGGTTTAAGATGTGTAGCTAAATATGCATATGAACATAATTTAGTAACAAGCGAAAGATTTTTTATCGAAACGCTTTCTGGAGTTGTAGAAGCAACGGTGCATCCGCAGGGAAATGAAGTTCCAGAAGTGACAATCGATATGGGAGCGCCTATTTTAGCTAGAGAACAAATTCCAATGACGGGAGCAAGCCAAGACCAGGTCGTTAATGAAGAGATGGAATTTGGAAAAGAACGGTTAAAAGGGACGGCTGTATCAATGGGAAATCCTCACGTCGTCTTTTACGTAAATGATATTGAACAAGCGCCTCTTACTACATTAGGACCCGTGGTTGAAAAAGATTCGCGTTTTCCAGAAGGAGTGAACGTTGAATTTGTCGAGGTAGTGAACGAAAGAGAGCTGAACTTTCGTGTATGGGAAAGAGGTTCGGGTATCACTCAAGCATGTGGGACAGGAGCATGCGCTGCTGTTGTTTCGTCTGTGTTAAATGAGAAGACGAAAAAAGATGCTCCTACTGTCGTACACCTCGCTGGAGGAGATTTAACGATTGTTTGGCAAAATAAAGGCAATGTATTAATGACAGGTCCAGCCAATGTGATTTGTGACGGCACGTATTATTATTAAAAAATGAAGAAGCAGACGATTTGTCGTCACAGCCATTTCGTCGTATACTAAACAAAAAAGGAGGTCTGTTTAAAAATGAGTCAAGATATCCTAACAATTACAGAAGCTGCAAGCTTTCAAATAAAAGATATGATGAAAGAACATGAAGAAGAAAATGCTTATTTACGTGTTAATGTAAATGGAGGAGGCTGTTCAGGTCTTTCTTACGGTATGGGTTTTGCTCACGAAGTAAATGAAAACGATACGCTGTTTGAACAACATGGCATTAAGATTCTTGTAGATAGCGAAAGTGCTCCAATTTTAAAAGATGTAAAAATTGATTACAAGCAATCTATGCTAGGCGGAGGGTTTACAATTGATAACCCAAACGCCATTGCAGCATGCGGCTGCGGCTCTTCTTTCCGTACAGCAAGCAACGCAGGTGCTCCTGAAGAGTGCTAAATATATTTTTATAAAGAAGCTTTCTTCACCTCATCTGGTGAAGAAAGCTTTTTTAGTGAGAAATTTTGTATGTTACATCATCTGCCAAACATGTTGACTGAATAATCAGTCTTTTTTATACTCAATAAAAAAGAGGAGATGAACGGATTTGATAGATGCGACTCGTTACGACGCGGAACAAGTAGGAGGTTACGGAAGTTTTCGCAAAAAAAACACCCTGCCTATTCTATGGAAGGGGTTTATAAACTGGATAAAACTTGAAAGTAGGAAAATGGAGTCTAAGGATGCAAAAAGTATTCACTTCAGTGAATCGCATTTATTTGTTCAACATTTGCCTTTTTCCTCAGGTGAAGCCTGTTATCAAAACTCGTCCTCTGCGCCTCTTAACTATTCTGAACCTTACATTCGCTATTATGAAAATGCTAACGCCTCTCTGGCTGAAAGCTACGGAGCAGTTGAAGGAGAGCATATTCTGCTGATTGAACGTATTGCCGGTCAATCAGAGGTAGTAAAATATTTAAGCAAGCTCGAAGGTTTGAAGGCCTACAGGATGAGCGTAACTAGTCAAGAAGGAAACCATTCCTTTTATGAAATCTGTTTAATAAGCAGTGATGCGGAAATGATGAGTGAAATCATTCATCGAATGGTTACACCAATCCAGCAATGAAAAAAGCAGGCGAGAGCCTGCTTTTTTTATGAGAACATTGACGTACTGTGCATAGGCTGTAAGCGAGCCTTTGGATCAATGTATGCTTTAGCGTTATTAACAGCAGTCGGACCTTCGCCAAATCCTGCCACGATGAGTTTTACTTTTCCATCATATGTGCAGACATCACCTGCTGCATAGATGCCAGGAATGTTTGTTTCTTGCTTTGAGTTAACAACAATTGCATTTTTCTCTAAATCTAAGTCCCATTCTTTAATTGGACCTAGAGAAGAAACAAATCCAAAGTTTACAATAACATCATCTACGTCTACTACTGTCTTTTCTTCACCTTTTGTGTTTTCTAACACAACTTGTGTAATACGGTCATCTCCAATAAATTCAACCGGTACATAAGGCGTTTTAATATCAACTGATGAATTATGCAAGTTTTCTACGCTGTGTTCATGAGCGCGGAACTTGTCTCGGCGATGCGTTAACGTTACTTTTTCTGCGATCGGCTCTAACATAAGAGACCAGTCTACAGCAGAATCCCCGCCCCCGCATACTAGTACTTTGCGGCCTTTGAATTTATTCATATCATCCACAAAATAATGAAGGTTCGTTTGCTCGAACTGTTCTGCGTTTTCTAGCTCGATTTTACGGGGCTTAAATGCACCGTTTCCAGCCGTAATAATAATTGTTTTTGAATAGTGGACTTCAGAATTAGTAGTTAATCGAAATACACCGTCCGCTTGTTTTTCTACCTTTTCTACGGCTTGCTCTAGCGCAACTGCAGGTTTAAATTGATCCATTTGCTCTTTTAGGTTATTGACTAATTCTTGAGCCCGTACTTTTGGAAAACCAGCTACGTCATAAATATATTTTTCAGGATATAAAGCAGAAAGCTGCCCACCAAGCTGTGGCAAGCTTTCAATAATTTTTACGCTCGCTTGACGCATACCGCCATAAAATGCTGTAAATAAGCCTGTAGGGCCGCCTCCGATGATGGTAATATCATATACTTGTTTATCTTCTTTCATTTATAATCACCTCTAGATTGTTCTGTGCCAATGCATATTCTACTTTATGATAGCATAGTAAATTATAAAATATTATTAAAACACGCTGGAATGTTTGAGAAACTTTCTCAACTTAAAGATCAGTATTTGTAATCATTAACATAACCACACGTTTTGGTCAAATATAAAACTGGGTATAAAGGAAAGTAATTGAAAATTTAAAAGCTTGTAAATACAAAGTGAAGGGTTGAAAAACCGATTAAAAAAGCATAAGATGTTTGTGTAAATCAAGCTAGGACTTATGCTTACATTTTTTTGAAACAGAAAAAATGTATTTTTTTAAAAAAGAACGTGAAGTGATTCACATTATTTTTCTTATATGAATAATAAATGGATAGCGATGATCGTTCTTGCTCAAACTAACATAAAAAAGCAAACCAAATAAAATTGCTCTTATCATTATATTTGTAAGACATACTTGTGACTATAACTAAAAAAGGTGGATGACATTCCTATGAAAAAGCCTAAAATCGTCATTTTGGGTGCCGGGTATGGCGGCATTATGACAATTGTTAATTTACAAAAGAAACTGGGTGCTAGTGATGCGGAAATTGTTTTGGTAAATAAAAACGATTACCATTACGAAACCACATGGCTTCATGAAGTATCAGCAGGTACAATTCATCAAGATCGCTCTCGTGTTCCCGTTAAAAATTTAATTAACACAAATAAGGTTACATTTATCAAAGACACGGTCGTAGATATTAAGTTAGATGAAAAGCGTGTTCTTCTTGAAAACAGTGAGCTAACGTATGATTATTTAGTTGTTGCTTTAGGGTATGAAGCAGAAACTTTCGGAATTAAAGGTTTAAAAGAACATGCATTTACCATTACGAGCATTAATGCAGCACGTCAAATTCGTGAGCATATTGATTATGTGTTTGCGACGTACAACAATGAAGTGGAAAAAAGAGACGAACTTCTGACAATTATTGTTGGGGGTGCTGGCTTTACCGGCATTGAATTTGTGGGAGAATTAGCAAATCGAGTCCCTCAGCTTTGCAAAGAGTTTGATATTCCGCGTGAAAAAGTACGCGTTATTTGTGTAGAAGCAGCGCCTACGGCTTTGCCAGGTTTTGATCCAGAACTTGTAGAATATGCGGTAACACAACTAGAACGAAAAGGAATCGAGTTCAAGATCGGAACAGCGATTAAAGAGTGTACAGAAGAAGGGATTATTGTATCAAAAGATGACCAAGTAGAAGAAATCAAATCAGCAACAGTTGTATGGGCTGCGGGTGTTCGAGGCAGTCACGTGATTGAAAAAGCTGGATTTGAAAACATGCGCGGGCGTGTAAAAGTAAGCAATAGCTTGCTGGCACCAGGGCATGAAGATGTGTTTGTTATTGGAGATTGTTCACTAATGATTAACCCTGAAACAGAACGTCCTTATCCGCCAACAGCTCAAATTGCTATGCAGCAAGGCGGTACCTGCGCTGAAAATATTAGCCGTTTGATGAAAGGTCAAAAAGAATTAAGCGAGTTCAAACCAGATATTAAAGGAACGGTATGTTCGTTAGGGCATGATGACGCAATTGGCGTTGTATATGGTCGAAAACTATTTGGTTCAAGCGCATCTTTTATGAAAAAAGTTGTTGATAATCGCTCGCTTTTCCTTCAAGGCGGAGCAGGTCTTGTATTGAAAAAAGGAAAATTTAATTTCTTTTAAAACAAAAAGCAAAAGGTCTTTAAGCCTTTTGCTTTTTTGGTATTAACTTACTTTTCTGTGATTGACGCCTTCATTACTCTTAAGTAAACTGAGAGTATAAAGAGTAACGGAGGCGAAAAGCAATGGAAATGAGTGTGCCTGTACTAATTATCTCCATCTTGTTGTTTTTTGTTTTGTTTTTTGGAATCGGTTTCTTATTGAATATGCTGCTTCGCATGTCTTGGATTATGGCCATTATTTATCCCGTGATTTTTATTTTTATTATTGATGATGTAAGAGCGGTTGATTACATTCAACATCCCGCTCACTCCTTTCAGCAGCTAGGGACAAAAGTGCTCTCTTTAGCCACAGCTGACATTGCGATTTTAATGGCTGGTTTTATAGGTGCACTAGCTTCAGGCATTACCATTAAATCTTTACGAACAAGAGGGTACCAAATGTTTTAAATGTAAATTCTTCTCGCAAACGAATAATTTGTTTTTATGTTGGAAACAAATAGATTCGTGAGAGGAGTTGTGGAAATCACAATGATTGGAAAAATAGCAAAGCGATTCATTATGTGCCTACTACTGGTCGGAGCGCTGTTTACAACATATGAAGCAATTACTGGCGTCCCAATAACCACAGTCATCAAATATATGCCTTTTATAAACCGTACAGGGCATCCTCTAATGAATGAAAGGCTCTTGCCATCATTTCTAAAACCACTAAGAGCTGAAGCGGCTAGCAATGACAAAGAGCGTCTGACGATTGAAGAAGCATTTGATTGGTCGCGTTATCCAACTAAGAATGTATTGGCTACGGGTTACACAGCTGGTTACGAATCAACTGGGAAAAATCCCAATCATCCAGGGTATGGTATTACATATTCGGGCGTTAAAGTAAAACGTGACTTGTATTCAACCATCGCTGCTGATTTAACCATATTTCCAATCGGCACGATCTTGTTTATTCCGGGCTATGGCTATGGAGTGGTAGCAGATAAAGGTGGGGCTATTAAAGGCAATCATCTTGATTTATATTTTGAGACTGTTTCCGATGTGTACAACATATGGGGTAAAAAAGAATTAAACGTCTATGTAGTGAAATCAGGGGACGGCCGCTTAACTGAAGAAGAGTTAACAATGCTGAATGAAAAGAAGTCGATGCAGGTTTTTCGCCAGCAGGTAAAATAAACGAGAAACACATGAAGAATTCTTCATGTGTTTTCTTATGTTTTATGGCCATACATAATACGTTACAAAAGCAACTGCTATCCCTGTTAAGGCCCCAAAGAAAACTTCAATAGGCTTATGTCCAAGCAGCTCTTTTAGCTTCACTTGTTTTTCGTCTTCTTCATTGGTCGTCCACAGCTTTGCCTCTTTTACCGCGCGCTGAAAGTCTTCAACCAAACGATTTAAAACCGTTGCTTGCTCTCCTGCATGTCTTCTTACTCCTTTAGCATCGAACATGACAATAATGGCAAAAATAGCGGAGAGAGCAAAAATGGGAGATTTAAGACCTTCTGCTAGCCCAATGGCAGTTGCTAAGGAAGTTACTGCTGCGGAGTGAGAGCTTGGCATGCCTCCCGTACTAAAAAATAAGCTGCCGTCTATTTTCTTAGTAGCTACAAAAGAAAGGGGAATCTTAATAAATTGAGCAAAGAAAATAGCGATTAATGAACTCCAAAGTGGAAAATTTGAGAATAAATCCATTGAGACGTCCTCCCTCAACTTAAAATGTCTGAAAAGCTAAACCCGTATGATGAAAAAAGCGGTAGATGAAAGTATATGTGTGAAACTAAGGTTTTTGAACTGTGATTAAAAATTGTATTTCTGCTATCATATGTATATAGATGAAAACAGTGGTGAATATGATATATATTCCACTTGCTGAATAGATTAAACAAAGCAGATGATAAATAAAAATAAAATCTCTATACGTAAAAGGGAGGAATTTTATGTTTTCGCATGTAGAAACATTTGGTGTTGATCATCAAACAGAAGCGCTCGTAATCGGGTTATTTAATCAAAACCAACAATTTGAAGGCCTTCTAAAAGAAATTGATGAAGCTTTAGGTGGACAGCTCATTCATTTGATTAAAGAAGGAGATATACGTGTACAAGAAAAACGTACATCAACGATTCATACACTAGGAAAATTAGGAGCAAAACGTCTTTATTTTGTGGGACTCGGACGAAAGCAAGCGCTAACTAAAAATGGACTCAAAGAGAGCTTTGGACTGTTATTTAAAAAGTTAAAAGAAGCGAAGATTTCAAACGCATCGGTCGCCCTTTCTACATTTGATACAGGAGTGTGGTCAGAGCAAGAAACTGCAGCTTTATTAGGAGAAGCTCAACAGCTTGCTATGTACGAGTTTGAAAACTACAAAAAGAAATCAAACGAACCTGACAAGCAGCTTGAGAAAATTGAACTGTTTTCTTTTTACAAAGACGTTGTACAATCTGCTTTGGTTGGATATACGTATGGAAAAGCAACAAACTCAGCGCGCACCCTTGTTAACTTACCAAGCAATATGCTAACGGCTACAGATTTAGCTAATTATGCAGTAGAAATGGCACATACATATGGTTTTGAATATGAAATTTTAGAAAAAGAAGAGATGGAAACATTGGGAATGGGCGCACTGTTAGCAGTTAATCAAGGTTCCGCAGAGCCTCCTAAAATGATTGTCCTGAAATATCAAGGAAAAGAAAAATGGGAAGACGTTATTGGGTTGGTAGGAAAAGGGATTACCTTTGACACAGGTGGTTACTCTATTAAATCTAAAGACGGGATTGTAGGTATGAAAACAGATATGGGCGGAGCTGCATCTGTTCTTGGTGCAATGGAAGCAATTGGAGAATTAAAACCTCATCAAAACGTAGTAGCTGTCATTCCATCAACTGACAACGTTATTAGCGCGCGTGCTTTTAAGCCAGATGACGTAATTACAGCAATGAATGGAAAGACAATAGAAGTACTGAATACAGATGCTGAAGGGCGTTTAGCGTTAGCTGATGGTATCTCCTATGCCAAACACCACGGAGCAAATTATTTAGTAGACGTGGCGACATTAACGGGTGGTGTAATTGTAGCTCTTGGTACACATACAACTGGGGCAATGACGAATGATTCTGCTTTATTGCAGCAAATAGCGAAAGCAAGCATTGAGACAGGCGAACCGATTTGGGAGCTGCCTATTACAGAACGAGACAAAAAGCGTGTTCGGGGAAGTAAGGTAGCAGATTTAAATAACTCTCCTGGACGAGAGGGGCACGCAATTATGGCAGGAACTTTTATTGGTGAGTTTGCAGAGCAAACACCATGGGTTCACTTGGATATTGCTGGAACTGCAACATCCGCTGCTTCTCATGAGTTAGGACCTTCAGGTGCAACAGGCGTGATGGTGCGAACACTAGCTACAATGGTTTGTTCATTTGAAGCCAATTAATGAAAAAAGTATAGCAGTGATAGAAAGAAACGTAAAAAGAAGCATCGATGATGCTTCTTTTTTAATATGTTTACATAATTTTTTTTCTTTTTAGTAAGAAAAGATTACTTAGAAAAATCCTTATATTGTTAAGGATGTAGAGAAGTTAAACAAACGTTTATTTAGTAAGATGATTGACTTTTTTTCTATACCTAATATAATGAACATGTTGTTTATCTCTCTAATGTTTTAATGAGATAAAGTGAGAAGAAAAATGGAGGTTTCAAAATGAATGCAGTATTAATAGCTGTGCTCGTGATGCTGATTTTGAGCTTATTGCGTATCAACGTTGTCTTTTCTTTAGCAGTCGGAGCGCTAATTGGAGGACTTGTTGGCGGTATCAGCCTCACAGATACAGTAAGTATATACACAGATGGTCTTGGAAACAGTGCTTCTGTTGCATTAAGCTATGCTTTGCTTGGAGGATTTGCAATGGCTGTTTCGCGGACAGGGCTGCCTGATGCCGTTGTTCAGCTAGCGTTAAAAATAGTAGGGAAAGAAGGAGAAACGAAAAAGAAGTCACTGTCAAAAGTACTGATTTTATTGATCATCCTTATTATTTCATGTTTTTCTCAAAACGTTATTCCGGTTCACATTGCATTTATTCCGCTTTTAATTCCACCTCTATTGAAAGTATTTAATCAGTTAAAAATCGATCGCCGATTAGTCGCAACCGTTATTACATTTGGATTGGTTACACCTTATATGTATTTGCCGGCAGGATTCGGTAAGATTTATCACGACATTTTATTTACTAACATCAAAGAAAGTGGATTAACAATTGATAAAGGAGATATTACCACGGCGATGGCTCTTCCAGCTTTAGGAATGGTAGTGGGCTTATTGTTTGCTGTGTTTATTTCGTACCGCAAGCCGCGCACTTATGAAGACATTGACATTGACCAAGGCACAGAGGAGCGTACAGGTTACACAACAAGAGGAATTATTGTAGCTTTACTTGCGATTGTAGCGGCTTTAACTGTGCAGCTCTTAGTAGATTCTATGATTTTCGGAGCGCTTGCAGGGATTGTTGTCGTTTACTTCAGCGGGGCTTTGAAGTGGAATGAAGCAGATCCAGTATTAACGAACGGAATGAGAATGATGGCTTTCATCGGATTTGTTATGCTGTCTGCCTCTGGTTTTGCAAAAGTTCTTCAAGAAACTGGAGATGTAGAAGCGCTTGTAAAAGGCTCTGTTGCTCTTATTGGCGGCAACCAAATGCTAGGTGCATTTCTTATGCTTGTCATCGGGCTTTTAGTGACAATGGGCATTGGTTCTTCTTTCTCTACCATTCCAATTATCGCGACGATTTTTGTTCCTCTTTGCTTAGAACTTGGTATGAGTCCAATGGCAACGATTTGTATTGTTGGTACAGCGGGAGCGCTTGGAGACGCTGGTTCACCAGCTTCAGACAGTACGCTTGGACCCACATCTGGATTAGCAGTCGATCGTCAGCATGATCATATTTGGGATACGTGTGTACCAACTTTTCTTCACTATAACATTCCACTTATTATTTTTGGGTGGATTGCCTCGGTTATCTTGTAAATAGAGGCCCTATAATGAAAAAAAGCAGCCGATCAAAACCGGCTGCTTTTTTCATGCTTGAGAAAGAGTAGAAGCAGTGCTGTCACAAGCTCCTAATGCTTGCTCTACAGCCTGAAGAGATTGTTCAATACGTTCACGATTTGAATCTTTCTCTACTGTTTGAAGAGCTTGTTCAAGGCTTGCTTTTGCCTGATTTAATGATGTGCAAGAATCTTGCACGTAACCTCTAGCGTTTTTAGACATTCTTCTTCCTCCTAACTAACAAAAAATGAGAATCAATAAGTAGTATGAGTAATTTGCAGGGAATTATGAGGAGAAATAATAAAAAGGATTAACTCTTATGAAAGGAGTTAATCCTGTCAGCCTAACTGTTTAAATTGGTTGGAATGTAGAAGTTCAAGCACTTTCTTATCAAGCTCCTTAATTTTCTTTACAGCCAGATTATATTCCATTTCCCGGTAATGGTGTTTGCCGCCTGGCTCTTCATCAGCTTCATCAGCTAGTTTGACTACTTTTTGAAGAGGGCGTTGTTGAATTGTTCCTTCAGGCAAATATGAGTCTGTGTGTAGTAAAATAGCTAAAGCAATTTCTTTTGCCGCCTGAGGTTCCTCACCTAAACGAATGAGTAATTTATGTGCACGTTCAGCCCCTTTAATAGCGTGAATATCATTTTGACGATACTTCTCATAATCCCACTGACCATTTGTGTACCATTCGTAGTGGCCAATATCATGAAGCAGCGCTGCTTTTGTAGCTAAATCGGGGTTTACATTATGCTGTACGGATAGACGAAACGCATGATAGGCGACGGATACAGCATGCGCAACGCCAGATCGAGTTAAATATTTTTGAGCGATAGGATGCGTGAAAATTTCTACTAGCGTAACATGTCTCATCATGTCATCCCTCCTAAAGAAAAAATATATTTCCAAATACAATATCATATTTGTATCCTAAATACAATTATCGTGTAATTTGTTTTTACATACAAAAATGGCATATATTATAATATTCGGAACGAAACAACATGTACATCTTTTTTTGAAGAAAATAAGACTTTTTTCCTTGTATTTTACCATCTAATATTTAACGATACGTGACAGCAGTCAAATTGGTTATCGGGATGAATAAACGTAATTTTAATATAGTCTGGAGTATAAAAAACATCGATTTTTGTCTTAACACCAGTGGAAAGAATGAGTCTTTTTACTTCACTCATTTTGGATTCTTGAGCAGCAGCTTTTATTTTTTTTATTAAATTTGGCGAAGTATTAGCTCTTTGAATAAATATAGTAGCGCTTTGCATGGTAGAGGGAATAACTTTAAGAGATTGCTGAAATGTCGCGATGTCCGCCTCAGGTAAGTTAGGTACCCTGTATGTATAAGGGTGAGGCATGTAGTACGGTGGCCAATAGTAAGACAAGGGAGCAAATGATTTCATATAAGAATCCTCCTAGAAAACGGATTTTTATTATGTATATGTAGAGGGTTCGTATATGTTGTAGCAAAACCGTTATTGTATACTAGATACAAAGGGAGGTATGGATATGAAAACAAAAGATACGCTGTTAGAAGCATTAGGAATTGAGATTATTAGTGCGAGTGAACAAAGAGTCGAAGCGACGATGCCTGTTGATGAGCGAACGCGTCAGCCATTCGGGCTTTTACACGGAGGAGCATCGGTGGCGTTAGCTGAAACTGTGGCTAGTCTAGGTGCCATTAAAAGTGTAGATCTCGAAAAAGAAATCTGCGTAGGTTTAGAAATTAATGCCAATCATATCAAAGGGAAAAAAGACGGAATCGTTACAGCTATAGGCGTTCCTTTACATAAAGGAAAAAAAACAGCGGTTTGGGAAGTGAAAATTCAAGATGAAGAAGAGAATTTAATCTGTATATCCAGATGTACGCTTGCTATTCTACCTAAAGCTTAAACATAAGAATGCTTAGTCTAGAAGGTGTGAGGTATGCTTTTGGAGTGAGAAGGAGCCACCTCACACACTCATGTTAGAGTTTAAAGAGAATTTGGAAGAGCGGATACATAAAAAAGTGAAAAAATAGGTAAAAAAATAAGCGAAATTATGTCTATTCGTGACAGTTACCCTGCGCATAGAGACATGCTCTAGAATATAGTAGTAGTAAAGTATTCTTTTTATTCAGCAACTAGAATATTCATAATATTAAAAATAAGAACAGAAAATAGACCTTCCGATTGTTCAATCGTGCTATAATAGCATTAATATAGTAGGGCGGTTTATTTTACAAAGGGGTGATAATATTGGATAAGAACTCTCAGTATTTATTCATTGATTTTGAATTTACAATGCCAGAGTATAAGGGTTTTCCAAAAGGCTTTTTTCCGGAAATCATTGAAGTTGGTTTGGTGTTTGTTAAAAATCAAGAAATCATTGATCGTTTCTCCTCTTACGTACAGCCTACACACTTTACAAAATTAACTGAGCGCTGTAAATCATTTCTCCATATCGAACAAAATCAAGTAAATGAAGGCATTACGCTAGAGCAGCTTGTACAGCGACTGGGCATGTATAAACACAGCACGATTATTACATGGGGGAACATGGATATGAAAGTATTAAGGCAGTGCTGTCAAAAAAATAAGGTGCCATTTCCTTTTGCAGGTAAAGAAATTGATCTTTCAATGGAGTATAAGCGCTTTTTTGGAGATCAAAATCAAACTGGCCTTTGGAAAGCTGTGCAAGAGTATGGTAAAGAAGGAACTGGAAAGCACCACTGCGCGCTTGATGATGCGATGACGACACTCAATATCTTTAAGCTTGTAGAAAAAGATAAGCGGTACCTTCAAAAACCAGAGCCAACGACCATAGGAGATCGAATCGATTTTTCAAAAGTATTAAATAAATTTGCATTATAAAAGCCAAATCACTTCTACGTGAATTTGGCTTTTTACTTAATGAATACCGTACTCTTTTTTTAACTCTTCTAAACAGGCAATACTTGCTTGAGCAAAAGGGCTATCTTTGGCTTGTTGTTCAGCTATCTTTAATTCAAGCGCTTTTTTTAGTGAATTTTTATAATCGGGAACGCTGTCTTCATAGAGATGAACCATTTTTTGAGGAATATTGGCCTGCTCTCGAAATGCAAGTGCTTTTCGCTCGTGAAAAAAAGGTACGTCCACTTGTCCAGGATTATGTAAGTCACCTTGTTCTGGATGCTTTAACACAGCTTGAATCCGCACAACATAATGCAGGTCTCGAACTTGTGTAATTTCACCGATGTATTTCCCAGTTTTATAAAGTGCCGTAACGGTTTGACCAATTGTAAATGTCATATTGCCAGATCTCCTTTAAGTAAAGTGTTTGTTATCACCAGTATAAATCAAAACCCTCTACCGTTTCTATGAAAGGATGTTGTACATGATGTATTTAATGTTTTTGCTTTATTTTCCGGAAGATAAAAGAGAATATATTCCTGCTTTTGCTACTATGGCGATTTTTGTACTAGCAGCAGTTGCAGTATGGCGTTTAATCATTAAGATTTCGAAAAAAGAAGAAGAAAAAACGAAGGAGTTAGAAGCAAAGCTAAAAGAACAGGATAATAAGAAATCACTGTAATGAAATGCAAATAAAATGTAAGCGTTTAAAATAATATGTTGCTGGACAATCTATGGAAAGACATCTAAAACTTTCGCTAGTGCATATGCGATTGGAGGGCAACATGAAAAAACTACTACTCATTGGAACCGTGCCTTTTTTCTTGTTAACGGGGTGTATGGAAAAAGAAATATCCAATAAAGAAGTCAAAGTCTATAACGCAGATGGAGATAGCATCGGTACAGTCAAGTTGAAAGAACAGGCCGATGGAATTGAGTTTACGTACAATTTAAGCGGACTTCCACCTGGCGAACACGGCGTACATATTCATGAAATGGGAATTTGCAAAGCTCCTAACTTTAAAAGCGCGGGCAATCACCTTGATCCTGATAAAAAGAAACACGGACTGTTAAATCCAAAAGGACCGCATTTAGGCGATATGAAAAATATTGTGGTAGAAGACGATCAGACGTATACAGGAACAGATATGGTTCCTCAAGTCACGTTAAAAGAAGGAAAGACATCGCTCGTTAAGCGTATGGATGGTTCATCCCTTGTTATTACCGAACAAGGTGATGACGGAATGACAGAGCCATCAGGTAATTCTGGCAAGCGAATCGCCTGCGGAGTTATTTCAAAAAAACATTAAAAACAGCGTTCTTTCGTGGGAAAGAACGCTGTTTTTTACGTTAAAGCTACTTTTAAGCGATTTAATCCTTCTTGAAGCTGTTCATGTGAACAGCCAATGTTCAAGCGGATAAAACCTTTTCCATATGTGGAACTGTATTTTTCACCTTTTTCTACGGCAATTTTCCCTTTTTCTAATAAGCGTTCATGTAATTCTTCTTCTGATAAATGCAGCTTGTTGCAGTCAATCCATAGTAAATAAGTTCCTTCGGGCTGAACCACTCGCAGTTCAGGCAAGTTTTCACTTATAAAACGCGTCACGAGATCTACATTTTTCTTCAGATATACAAGCAGTGCTTCTAGCCACTCCTCACCTTCACTGTAAGCCGCCTCTAACCCAATTATTCCGAATGTGTTTAAATTAGAAAACCCTTGTTTTTGCTGTTGTTGAACATACTGTGTGCGCAGTTTCTCGTTTGGAATAATAATAGCTGAAGCTTGAAGTCCCGGTATATTAAATGTTTTGCTAGGGGCCATACACGTAATGGTTCGATTGGCTGCATCTTCACTCACCATGCTAATGGGAATGTGTTTATAAGGCTGGTAAATTAGATCAGAATGGATTTCATCTGAAACAATTAATACATTGTATTTTTCACAAAGATCGGCAAGCTTCTTCAGTTCTTCTTTTGTCCACACGCGTCCTACTGGATTATGAGGGCTGCAAAGAATCATTAATTTTACGCCTTCTGCAAATTTTTGCTCTAAATCTGCAAAATCAATTTCGTATTTATCGCCTGCAAGTTTTAACGGATTTTCAACAACTTCTCGATCATTTACCTTTATCATGTTAAAAAATGGAGTATAGACTGGAGGCTGAATTAAAATTGAATCTCCGGGTTCCGTAAATGCTTGGATAGCCATACTCAGGGCAAATACAACTCCTGGACTGTATGTAATCCATTCATGATCAATGGTCCACTGATGCTTTTTTTCTACCCAAGATGATAAAGCATTTGCCGTAGATTCAGTAGGGGAAGTGTAGCCGAAAATACCGTGTTTGACACGCTCATTAATGGTTTGAAGAACATTAGGCGGCGCTTGGAAATCCATATCAGCTACCCAAAAAGGCAGAACATCTTTTGCTCCAAAAACAAGATCAGTTTTGTCCCACTTTACGGACTGCGTACCTGTACGGTTAATTAATTGATCAAAAGAATAAGTAGACAATAAAGGTACCCCCTTTTTTAATATAATAGTTTGCTTATTTTTAATACGTTTGTCAACGAAGTTAACTTGTGAAGTCAATAAAGAAAGTGAAAAAATTGCTGAAGCACGACTAATAAATTTTTTATTAAAGTTAGCGCCTCGTGTGAAATATACGAACTCGCCCCGTCATTATTGAGACAGGGCTTTTTCACCGTACAAGAAATCGACCATATGAGATTGCACAATGTCGGGACACTCTTCTGGTAAAAGGTGTCCAATTTCCTTTAAAGAGATAAAGGTAGAGTCTGTTAAATCATCTTTTAACTTACGTCCGAGATGCAAAGGAACAACCCGGTCTTCTTCTCCCCAAATGAGTAAACTGGGTTTTTTTATGTGCTGCAAATCCTTTGAGGATAGGTCTCCTTCTCGATCACGAATCATTCTTGTTAAAGCCATAAACGTACGGTCATCCAAAAATGGTTCAGTATAGCCATCAATCATTTCTTCGTCGATTAACTTATGATCAAATACGACATTTTGCAAGTTGCCTAATACACCTTTGCGAGACAGCCACGTTTTTACCCACAGATAAAAGAAGGGAACATAAGAAGACATGACCAATCCATAATGTGAGGGGCCTAAATAAGCTGAGCTGCACAGAAGAACTAGTTTTGATACGCAAGAAGGCTTTAACTTTGCTACGTTTAAACAAACTTGTCCTCCCATTGAATGTCCTGATAGTACAACATCTTTCAACTTTAAATATTCAATCAACTCGATGACAATTCTGGCTAAATTTTTATACGAGTATTGAAAGGTTAACGATTTTTCACTTCGCCCAAATGGCGGAAGGTCCAGCGTAATGATAGAAAACGTATCTTCAAATAAAGGAATTAAACGTCGAAAGCTAAAACTCGATGATAAAAAGCCGTGAATAAATACAATGGCTGGTTTATCAGGGTGATAGTTATGGCATTCGTAGTAAACATTGACTCCATTAAAAGTACGCTGGTGACAAGTAATTTTAGATTCAGTCAATTTGTTTCACTCCATCTTTTTCTTTCTAGTCTGTCCTAATTTCCAGCAATCTATAAAATGAAACTCAATTACCGGTATAGATTTCACATTAAAGATGTGTTTAAATTTGATATAATGGAAAAAGTGAAAAAATTTAATCGTTGTAGGAGGGGAACGCGGTGTTCTTAGAAGAAAAAGAGTTAGAAATTTTAGAAATTCTAGAAAAAAATAGCCGTATTTCAATAGATAGTATTTCAAAAATGGTGGATTTAACATTTGAAGAAACCTCTAATATTGTTAAAAAGCTAGAGAGAGAAAAAGTAATTGTGCAATATTCAGCTGATATTAACTGGAGACGAGTAGATGGACATGAGGGCGTCACGGCTATGATAGATGTAAAAGTTGCACCAAAGCGAGGAGTAGGCTTTGACGAGATTGCGGAGCGCATCTATCGTTTTCAAGAAGTGAAATCCGTGTACCTAATGTCAGGAGCATATGATTTGTCTGTTATTATTGAAGAAAAATCAATGTCTGAAGTAGCGTTTTTTGTTTCTGAAAAGCTTTCTACGCTAGACTCTGTTTTATCTACAACGACTCACTTTATCATGAAAAAATACAAGCACGATGGTACCATCTATGACCAAGGCGATGAAGATCGCAGAATCGTGGTGTCTCCGTAATGAAAGAGCGCTTGTCAACAACTGTACAACAGCTGAAACCTTCAGGTATTCGCCGCTTTTTTGATTTAGCAGCAAGTATGGATAACGTCATCTCTCTTGGAGTAGGTGAACCTGATTTTGTCACATCTTGGGCTGTTCGAGAAGCGAGTATTTTATCGTTGGAAAGAGGATATACCTCTTATACAGCAAATGCGGGGCTTTTAGAGCTCCGCTTTGAAATTATGAAGTATATGAAAAGAAATTTTAACGTCTCGTATGATTATAAAGATGATATTATTGTGACCGTTGGAGGAAGTCAGGCTCTAGATATTACAATGCGAGCTTTGATTAACCCTGAAGATGAAATTATTGTCGTGGAGCCAAATTTTGTGTCTTACAGTCCGTTAATTTCGCTAGCGGGAGGAGTTCCTGTGGCAATTGAAACAACGGCAGAAACAGAGTTTAAACTGCAGCCTAGACAGATTGAAGAAGTCATTACAAGCAACACGAAAGCCCTTCTTTTATGCTCTCCTAATAATCCAACAGGAAGCTCACTCTCTAAAGAAGAGCTGCAGGCTATTGCGGATATTGTCATAAAGCATGACTTGCTTGTTATCACGGATGAAATCTATGCAGAATTAACATATGATGAAGAATTTACATCTATTGCTTCTTTAGAAGGAATGAAAGAACGAACTATTATTATTTCTGGCTTTTCTAAAGGGTTTGCCATGACTGGATGGCGTCTTGGATACATATGTGCACCAACTGAGATTGCTAAAGCAATGCTGAAAATTCATCAGTATACAATGATGTGTGCGCCTACCATGGCACAATATGGAGCAATTGAAGCACTACAAAATGGGCAGCATGACGTAGAAGAGATGAGAAAAAGCTATCGCAGAAGACGGAACTATATGGTGAAGTCATTAAATCAAATTGGTCTGGAATGTCATTCTCCCGGAGGAGCGTTTTATGTGTTCCCGTCTATCAAGAAAACTGGATTGTCATCGGAAGAATTCGCTGAGCAGCTTTTGCTTGAAGAGCGAGTAGCCGTGGTGCCAGGCAATGTATTTGGAAAAGGCGGAGAGGGACATATTCGCTGTTCATACGCTTCTTCAATGGAATCATTAGAAGAATCCATAAAACGGATTAGCCGTTTTGTTGAAAATAAGTTATAATAAAAATAAGATATTATGTCATATCGTATAGACGGTTTGATATAATATCTTTTTTGCTATGATGAAATGTAGTGTTAGTTTATATTTGTGACGAAATTGGTAAATAATAAATATAGTATAACTACTTTTTGATTCAATCTATGAACTGTGCTATAATTTTAAATTGGCTATAATGGTGAAAATAATAAGGTATCTAGGAGTGTTTATATGTCAAAATTTGAAATCGGTACTGTTACAAAAGGTAAAGTAACAGGAATTCAACCATACGGTGCATTCGTTGCATTAAATGAAGAAACTCAAGGATTAGTTCATATCTCAGAAGTGAAACATGGCTTCGTTAAAGATATTAACGAACATTTATCAGTAGGAGACGAAGTAAACGTTAAAGTTTTATCTGTTGATGAGTCAACTGGTAAAATTGGTTTATCTATTCGTGCTACTGAGCCAGCTCCAGAAAAAACTGAAGCTTCTGCACCTAAAAAACCTGCTAAAAAGCGTCAAGGTCAAGCAACAGTTCACACTGAATCTACTCAAGGATTCAACACATTAAAAGAAAAATTAGAAGAGTGGATTGAGCAATCAAACCGCGAAGATCTAATTAAGAAATAAGAAAAAAAGAAGGATAGCTTAGCTATCCTTCTTTTTTTAATGTTCCGTTCTAGGTTCTGTACGCTCTACTTCAGCAGAAGGTTTAAATAATAGACCTAGGTTAATCAGTCCTGCGATTCCAACCAATCCATAAATAATGCGGGAGAAAGCAGATGTTTGACCGCCGAAGATTGCTGCTACTAAATCAAATTGAAAAAAGCCAATAAGTCCCCAGTTAATTGCTCCAATAATCGTTAATACGAGCGCAATACGTTGAATACCACTCATGATGAACCCTCCTTGTTTTGTAGTTCACTTATTAGCCTGCTTTTTTTTGAGGGAAATATGCATATTTACTTTTGGAAGATACAGACAAATAAACGTTGATTTGGATGGGGTGAGCGTCTAGTCAACAGGGAATAATCTTTAGGAAGTCAATTTTCTTTACAATCAAAAAGTTGTTCTTCATAATGATGCATGTAATCAAGCTCGTAAGGAGGAGTTTATAGTGAACAATTTTACATTTTATAATCCTACAAAATTAATTTTTGGTAAAGGTCAATTAGAGCAATTAAAAACAGAAGCAGGGCGCTTTGGTAAAAAGATATTATTAGTATACGGCGGAGGAAGCGTAAAACGCAGCGGTTTATACGATCAAGTAATGGATGTACTGAATGACATGAATGCAGAAGTACATGAGTTAGCGGGAGTAGAGCCGAATCCTCGTCTGACAACTGTTCGCAAAGGAATCGATATTTGTAAAGAAAACGGTATTGAATTTTTACTTGCAGTTGGTGGAGGAAGCGTAATCGATTGTACAAAAGCAATCGCAGCAGGCGCAAAATATGATGGAGACGTATGGGACATCATTAACCGCGACGTATTCGCAGCTGAAGCTCTTCCATTTGGAACAGTGCTGACATTAGCAGCAACAGGTTCAGAAATGAATGCTGGTTCTGTTATTACAAATTGGGAAACACAAGAAAAATACGGCTGGGGCAGTCCGGCAACATTCCCTCAATTCTCTATTTTAGATCCCGTTAATACATTTACTGTACCAAAAAATCAAACAGTTTATGGCATGGTCGACATGATGAGCCACGTATTTGAACAATATTTCCATGCTGCAACAAATACGCCGCTTCAAGATCGCATGTGTGAAGGAGTACTGCAAACGGTTATTGAAACGGGACCAAAATTATTAAACGACTTAGAGAACTACGAGTTACGTGAAACGATTTTATACAATGGGACAATCGCATTAAACGGTATGTTACAAATGGGACACCAAGGCGATTGGGCTACTCACAATATTGAGCATGCGGTATCAGCTGTATATGACATTCCACATGCAGGTGGATTGGCAATTTTATTCCCGAACTGGATGAAACACGTAATGGATGAGAACGTAGATCGCTTCAAGCAAGTAGCTGTACGCGTATTTAACGTAGATACGGAAGGCAAGACGGATAAAGAAGTAGCACTTGAAGGTGTTGATAAGCTTCGTGAATTCTGGTCAAGCCTAGGTGCACCAACTCGCTTAGCTGATTATGATATTGGTGAAGACAAATTAGATCTTATGGCTGATCGTGCAATGGCTAAAGGTGAATTTGGTAAATTTAAAAAATTAAACAGAGAAGATGTACTAGCAATCCTACGCGCTTCTTTATAAGATTCTCGATAAAAAACGCCGTGCAAACCGCACGGCGTTTTTTTCTATTCATCATGGGTAAGCTTTTTCTGCTGTTTGGTTTTCAAATCATCCCGAACGGTTTTATCAGAAAGAGGAACTCCGCTGTAATAAGCCGCTCTTCCTAGTAAATGCCCAGCAATAGGAGAGGTGATAAACACAAAGACAATCGCTAAAATTAACCGTGCACTAATATGGCCGGTGTCAATCCAAAAGTAGAGTAAGCAGCCCACTAATATAAACAGGACGCCTAAGGTAGCACTTTTGGAGGCAGCGTGACTTCTTGTATACGTATCAGGCAAGCGAATAAGCCCAATCATGGTCACAACTGTCAGAAGAGACCCTATTAGTACCAAAGCTCCTACAATGATTTCACTGATCACGTTCATATTCAATCACTTCTCCTTTCTCTAAAAACTTAGAAAAAGCAACGGTACCTACAAAGGCTATGATGCCTAGCAGTAAAATGACTTCGAAAAAAGCCTGCGTTCGAAAAATAATCGAGATGATGGCCGTGATGGCAATGATGTTAATTCCAATAGCATCAAGGGCCATTGCTCGATCAGCAGTTGACGGACCTTTTACCACTCGATAAACAAATCCAATAGTTGAAGCAGAAATGAGAATGAGCGAAACGTTTAAAAAAATATCGAGCATTTAACGACTCACCTCCATAATGGCTTTTTCGAATGTTTGCTGAATATCTGTAATAATGTCATCAATATCGTCTGTATTGATTGCATGAATATAGATAGTAGAATTATCATCTGACACATCCATCACCAGTGTGCCTGGCGTTAGCGTAATTAAAAGAGAAAGAATGGTAATTTCCCATTCACTCTCCAGACGGGTTGGCATTGCAAAGATGGCTGGCTGAATATTTAATTTAGGGCGCAATACGTCCTTAGTCACTGCAATATTGGCTTTGAATAATTCTCGTATGAAAATAAACAGCAGTTTAATGATCGCATACACTTTATGCAAGTAAAAACGCCTGTGAAAAAAACGGCGGAAAACAAACAGCAGTACCGCTCCCCAGAAAAAACCTATAATAAAGGAAGGGAGTGTCCAAATTCCTCTCAAAAACATCCATGTGAATGCAATGATTACGTTTAATAATAGTTGAAATGACATGCAGATCTACTCCTTTAACACCGATTGGATATAAATTGAAGGATCCATAAGCGTTTGAGCGGCTGTTGACACATAAGGAATAACAGCTTCTGCACCTAGTCCTAAAAAGACAGAAACAGCAAGTAAGATAGCGGATGGGTATAGAATACCTTTAAGGGATACTTTTCCATGCTCAGAAGAAAGCTTAGGTTCACCCCAGAAGCAGCTCATGAAAATCTTAATGGCAGAATATAAAACAAGCAGGCTTGAAACTAGTAAAACTCCTACAAACGTGTAGCTCTCTGATTCTAAGCCGCCCTGAACTAAAAGGAATTTTCCAATAAAGCCGCTTAGGGGAGGAATTCCTGCCAACGAAATAGTAGCGATAAAAAACATCCAGCCAAGCAGCGGGTAGTCTTTAATTAACCCACCCATTTTCTTTAATTTTGTTGTTCCAGTTATTCGAATGATGCTTCCAGCAAGAAGGAATAGAGCTGCTTTAATAATCATGTCGTGAATTAAATAATAAATAGCTCCTTCAAAACCTGCGTTTGTTGTCAAGGTCACTCCGTAGACTATGACTCCGACAGCAATAATAATGTTATAAATTAAGATTTTATTTACATCAGAATAAGCAATGGCGCCTACTGCACCAACAACGATAGTCAAAAGCGCAACGTAGCCGATAATTTGATGAGTAAATTCAGGATGATGGTAAAACAGTAAAGTGAAAGTCCTGAAAATCGAATAAACGCCTACTTTTGTGAGCAAAGCACCAAACAACCCGATAATAACGGGTGGAGGCGCACTATATGAACCTGGAAGCCAGAAATACATTGGAAATAAAGCTGCTTTTAAGGCAAAGACGATAAATAAAAGCATGCCAATGGTTGTTAAAATTCCCGGCTGGTTCGCCTCAGCAATTCGCTGTGAAAGGTCCGCCATGTTGAGAGTTCCTGTTACGGCATATAAATAAGCAACGGCAATGACAAACAAAGCGGATGAAATGACGTTGACTAAAATATACTTAAGTGACTCTCGAAGCTGTGCTTTTGTACCGCCAATTACAATAAGAGCGTACGAAGACATAAGCATGACTTCAAAAAAGACAAATAAGTTAAAGATATCACCTGTTAAGAAGGCGCCGAATACGCCTACTAATAAAAATTGCACAAATGAATAAAAGTAAAAACGTTCACGCTTTTCCCCAATTGTATGAAAAGCAAAAAGAACGCAGCATAGTGTTACCACACTAGCAGTAAGTACGAGAAGGGACGCGAACATGTCCGCTACTAGAATAATTCCAAAAGGAGGTTTCCAGTTCCCAAGCTCGTGAGTTAAAACACCTTTTGATTGAACCAGTTGTACTAAATAGGAAGCAAAAGCAGTGGTGGTGATTAATGATAAAACACTGATTATCCTTTGAAGTTTAATATTGTCTTTGAAAAAAATGAGCACAACACCTACAACAAACGGGATAAGCAGTGGGATGATTACAAAATTACTCGTCATGTTCATTTCCCCTTAACTTGTCCATATCGTCTGTTCCGAGTTCTTGATAAGCCCTGTAAGCTAGTACAAGGAAAAAAGAAGTGACGCCAAAGCTTATGACAATGGCAGTTAAAATTAGGGCTTGAGGTAAAGGATCTGTATAAGAAGAAGCCTTTTCTCCCAGAAGGGGAACACTCCCCCCTTTTAATCCGCCCATCGTTAAAATCAACAGGTGAACGCCGTGGCTTAATAAACCTGTTCCAATAATAATTCGCAGTAAACTGCGGGATAACATAAGATATACAGCGGCAGTGAATAGAATCCCTGCCACTATGGACATTAATATTTCCACTATTCACTCTCTCCAATCGTTTGAATAATGGTCATCGTAACACCAACTACTACTAGATATACACCTAAATCAAATAGTACAACGGTAGCTAAAGATGTTTTCCCGAGAAGGGGAAGGTTAAAGTAGCTATATGTGTGAGTTAGAAATGGAACTTTGAAAATAAATGACCCAAGCCCCGTTAAAATAGCTAGCAGCAGTCCGGAAGCCGCGACCTTCTTATAATCAAATGGGATGACTTTGGATACGGTTTTTATATCGAAAGCCAGCAGTAGTAATACAAGGGCTGCTGAGGTAGTAAGTCCCCCAACAAACCCTCCCCCCGGTGTATAATGACCTGCAAAGAAAAGATGAATGGCAAAAATGATAATAATAAACGTGACTACTTTCGTTGTGGTTTGTAGTATCAAATCATTTTTTTTCACTCTTCTTCCTCCTTTGTTAACCGAAGACGAATCATGCCATAGATAGCAAGAGCTGCTATACAAAGTACGGTAATTTCAAATAATGTATCAAATCCGCGGAAGTCAACAAGAATTACGTTCACCATGTTTTCGCCGCCTGCTTTTTCATAGCTGTTTTCAATAAAGTAATATGAAATCGATTCAAATAGTTTCGTACTGTTTGCTGATATGCCAAGCAGTGTAACAGTCGTTCCTACAAGAAGAGCAACCAGTAAGTTTGGCAGCTGAAACTTCACCCTTACTTTTCGCTTCCGAAACTCCGGCAAGTAGTAGAAACATAGTAAAAACAGGGATACCGATACAGTTTCAATCACTAATTGAGTCAAAGCTAAGTCAGGAGCTCGGAATAATACGAAAAATAAAGAGAGCGTATACCCGACAACTCCGAGCGAAATAATGGCTGTGAGGCGTGATTTTGCCAATAAAGTTGTGATAGTAGCCGCAACCATTACGACTGCTAATATGGCTTCATAAACGCCTATAGAAGCAGTATCTTTTAAATCAATCGCAAAGGCATTCTGAGAAAAGAGCGTTACGAGAAGTAAAATGCCTATGAAAGTAAAAATGATTAAAAGATAGTCTCTAATAAATCCTGTCATTAATGTTTTCATGATACGTGTTGACCCTTTTTCTATCCCTTTAATTCCATAATTATAGCCGTTATTAAGCGTTAAAGAAGAAGGGAATCGTGTATAAATTTTTGACCACTTTTGAATCGTCATAAATAACAAAATACCAAATACGATGACCCCTAGCGTCATAAATAATTCTGGGGTAAAGCCATGCCAAAATTTAATATGCACTTGATATTCTTTACCTTCAGCTAGCAGGCTAGGTGCGATAGAGGCCATTGTTGGCTCAATAAGGGTTGATTCTAATAAATTAGGAGCAAAGCCAAAAATAACAACCAGTGATGCTAAAATAACAGGTGAAATAAGCATCCCTACTGGTGCTTCATGCGGCTTCTTTTCTAGTTTTTCGGGCTGGTATTTGCCTGTAAAGGTTTTAAAGACAAGAATCATACTATAGACGAAAGTGAAAATACTTCCTAACCAAGCGATGATAGGCAGCAAAATTCCCCACGTCTGCATACTATACATATCCATTTTTGTCACGTTTACCATGCCTGTAAAAAACATCTCTTTACTTAAGAATCCATTAAAAGGAGGAAGACCCGCCATTGAAAATCCCCCGATGATAGCAATGGTAAATGTCACAGGCATGAAGCTCATTAACCCGCCTAACTTTCTAATGTCACGCGTGCCTGTTTCATGATCGACAATGCCTACTACCATAAACAAGCTGCCTTTGAAGGTAGCGTGGTTAATCAAATGGAAAACCGCTGCAGTAAGAGCTACTAAGTAGATATTATCGTCTAAAAAATTATAGTGAATAGCTGCGCTACCTACTCCTATAAGTGACATAATCATCCCGAGCTGACTAATGGTTGAAAAAGCTAAAATCCCTTTCAAGTCTTGTTGCTTTACTGCTGAAAACGAGCCCCAAAACAGTGTGATTAGTCCTATAATTGAAATAGTAAAAAACCAAGTGGCGCTTATAGAGAAAACAGGGCTGAGTCTTGCTAAAAGATAAATTCCCGCTTTTACCATTGTGGCTGAATGAAGGTATGCACTCACTGGGGTTGGAGCTTCCATTGCATCTGGCAGCCAAATATGAAAAGGAAACTGAGCAGATTTTGTAAAGGCCCCTAATAAAATGAGGACTAGAGCTGGAATGAATAGATGACTTGATGTGACTACATCTATGTTTGAGATAATTTCGCGTATGCTGAAAGTACCTGTCATAACGTATAAAAGCACAATTCCTGCTAAAAGGGAAAGTCCTCCGAATACGGTAATGAGCATAGATTTTAAGGCTCCGTATTGAGATTTCTCTCGTTTGTACCAATAACCAATCAATAAAAAAGATGAAAGGCTTGTTAATTCCCAAAAGCTGTAAAGGCTCATTAGGTTGTCTGATAATACAACTCCTAGCATCGACCCCATAAAAAGAAGCAAATAGACATAAAACGAATGCAGTGCTTCTTTTGTCTTAGAAAGATAATAAATGGAGTAAAGAATAACAAGTGTCCCAATTCCGGTGATTAATAGAGAAAACAGAAGACCAAGTCCATCCACATAGGCATCAAAGTTAATGCCCAGACTAGGTATCCATTTCATTGAATGTAGATATGTTTCCCCCTTAGAAACACCACTGATATATTGTGTGAAATAAATGAACAACACAAGTGGAAGAGGTAAAACGAACCACCCTGTATGAATACGCTGGAATTTCCTATACAGAAGGGGGACAAAAAAGGCTAATAAAAAAGGCGATAAAATCACCAAGTGCAACCACGACAAAAGACAAACCTCCTTGTGATATTCAATTCTGTAACCGATTATATAATAATTTAATTATGCATGCATCCATGCTATTTCTTAGTATCAGCGGATTTTTCAAACCTTATTAAATAAATAGAAACTCGTCACAAAATCCATAAAAAAAACATAAAAAAATTTTTTTGGACGTATAAAAATCACTCGAAATTGTCACTCTAAGAGTGAGGTGATGGAAATGTATAGGAAACAAATAGCCATCAGTTTTCTCATTTTTATCGCATTATGTATGGGCGGATTTGTGCTGAATAATCACTTGGAAATGAAAGAAGAAAACAGGATGCTACTCACTTCTAAAAACCAAGCTGAAAATTCCATATCAATAGACTTTTCCCTTTTAAAAGCCTCTTATAAACCGAGACAATATGTGAAGATAGGTGAAATGAACTATATTGCACCACCCGATAAGCAAATAAAAAACGATTGAAGACCACTCTGTAGTCGTTTTTTATTTGCTTATTATTTGCGTAATCGTGCATGAATTACGTCCTGTAATCAAAGAACATTAGTTGACTTCACAACTGAATTTATCGTTAAATAAAAGGGTACATACAATGATTGCAGTTTCAACAAACTATAATGATTGTGTCAAATTGTAAGTGGATTCACTTGAATTCACCTAACAGTTTCGATAAAGTGAAAAATAAAGATATTTTAATGGAGGAACAGACTATGACACATGTTCGTTTTGATTATTCAAACGCGTTATCATTTTTTGGTGAACATGAACTTACATACTTACGTGATGCCGTGAAAGTAGCTCACCATTCAATTCATGAGAAAACAGGTGCTGGAAACGACTTTTTAGGATGGGTCGACCTTCCTACGGAGTATGACAAAGAAGAATTTGCACGCATTCAAAAAAGTGCAGAAAAAATTAAATCTGATTCAGATGTATTAATTGTTATCGGTATTGGAGGATCTTACTTAGGTGCTCGTGCTGCTATTGAAATGCTTCAGCATTCATTCTATAACACATTATCAAAAGAACAGCGTAAAACTCCGCAAGTTATTTTTGCTGGTAACAACATCAGCTCAACATACATGAAAGACTTAATGGATGTTTTACAAGATAAAGATTTCTCTATTAATGTTATTTCAAAATCTGGTACAACAACAGAACCGGCGATTGCTTTCCGTATCTTCCGTAAATTATTAGAAGAGAAATATGGCAAAGAAGAAGCACGCAAGCGCATTTATGCAACAACAGATAAAGCGCGTGGCGCATTAAAAACATTAGCGGATGAAGAGGGCTATGAAACATTTGTTATTCCAGATGATGTAGGCGGCCGTTATTCAGTATTAACAGCAGTTGGTTTATTACCAATCGCCGCTGCGGGTCTTGATATCGAACAAATGATGAAAGGGGCAGCTGATGCTCAAGAAGCATTCTCATCATCAGAGCTAGAAGAGAACCCAGCTTATCAATATGCTGTAGCTCGTAATGTTCTTTATAATAAAGGAAAAACAATTGAAATGCTGATTAACTATGAGCCAGCTCTTCAATACTTTGCTGAATGGTGGAAACAGTTATTTGGCGAAAGTGAAGGAAAAGATCAAAAAGGTATTTACCCTTCATCTGCTAACTTCTCAACGGATCTTCATTCTTTAGGTCAATATGTACAAGAAGGTCGTCGTGATATTTTTGAAACAATTGTACAAGTTCAAGATTCTCGTCATGAGCTAACAATTGAAGAAGATGCAGCGGACTTAGATGGATTAAATTACTTAGCTGGTGAAACAGTTGACTTTGTAAATAAAAAAGCCTTCCAAGGTACAATGCTTGCTCACACAGATGGAGGCGTTCCAAACTTAGTTGTGAACATCCCTGCGCTAGATGAGTATACGTTCGGATATGTTGTATATTTCTTCGAAAAAGCATGTGCAATCAGCGGCTATTTATTAGGCGTAAACCCATTCGATCAGCCGGGAGTAGAAGCATACAAAGTAAATATGTTTGCTCTTCTTGGAAAACCTGGTTTTGAAGAGAAAAAAGCAGAATTAGAAAAGCGTTTGAAGTAAGTAAAAAGAGGGCGGTACAAAAGTATTTTAGCCCAAGTGGAAAACGAACCATTGATCAACATGTTTGATTAGTGGTTCGTTTTTTTTGTTATGGTGAATATAGTTTCATCTGTTTAGGTCCTTCTAGCAGTTGATTGGAGGGCAAGGCGAAGACTCCTGCGGGGAAAAGCGCAAGCGACGAGGAGGCTCAGCGCCTGCCCGCGAAAAGCGAAGCCTTGCACGGACATCACGGTGTCACAAGCGATTTATACGAGCTACTTTATCCAGTTTGTTCGTCTTTAGGTTGGATTCATTTAGTTATGTCTCAACCTTTTTTTTGCTTTTGAGATAAAGGATAAAACGCTGGAAAGAGGACATGTTAAAACAGAGGAGGGATAACATGATTGAATTATCTTCAAGATTAGAGGGCACATTATTCAAGCTTTACGAATTAGAAAAAACGCTTAAGCCGCTTGGGTATAACATTGGAGGGAATTGGGATTATGACCATGGTTCATTCGACTATAAGATGAATGATGAAGTCGGCTATCAGTTTTTACGTATCCCGTTTACAGCTACGAATGGAGAACTGGATTCTAAAGGAACAACCGTACAGATTGGCACGCCATTTTTACTTTCACATAAATATCAAATTGGTCTAGATGACGATGTTCACAATGGAAATGTGAGTGCTTCATTTAATCAGTTTGCAGAACCCCAAGACGCAGACGCTTCATTTCCAGAAAAGTATATCAGCTTAGGAGAAGAGCTAATCAGAGAGGCAGAAGATGCGCTGCTTCAGTAATTGAAGGAACTATTCTTTTTTTAAACTCTCTGATTTTTTCACAAAAATATGTTCGTACATGACTTGACTAATCAACTCGTTTGTTTTAATCATTTCATTCACCCCCAAATTTTGTGCATTTTGAATATGCTTTTTTGTTAACAGTTCAACGATGCTGTAAATAGAAGGGTTCAATCCTTGCAGCGCGACTAACGTAACAATAGTATTCATGTCTGCATATTCTTCTGTCTTATGCTGATCGGCAGTAATCAGCACTTTTTTTGCGTACCGAGCGTTGGCAAGTTCTAATACTTCATAATGAGAGGGACTTCCTTTAATAAAATGAACGCGATCACAAATCATGGGATTTTTAGTCAGAGAGTCGTCGATAAGAACAATGTCTTCTTTATGAAATGCGTCGCGATAAGACTCTAACACGAGTTTGGCGCGCTCATTCCACCCAACAACGATGAAGTGATCTTTTCCATAAAATTTTAAATTTCCTTCCAAATAAGCGCTCTCAGCGGAAACAGCAATTTTAGAAAGCGTAACAAAATAAGTGGTAATAAATCCCGTTCCGATCAGGACTAAAATAATTGCAGCTATCCTTCCAATCGTAGTGGTCGGAGCAAAATCACCGTACCCTATAGTAGAGATTGTAATAATAACCCACCAAATTCCTTCAAACACATTCCCAAACGTTTGCGGCTCTAGGAAATGTATAAGCATGCCGAAAAGCAGAACAAGGCAGCCGATAATAAAAAGAAGCCGCACTAAAATAGAACGACGAAAAAGTCGAAATAATAGCCATTCCATCATAAAAAAACCTCCAGTGATTAGTCATAGCCACAGTATGACCATTTTTCACTGAAGGTATAAGATATCTTTATCTTTTTACTTCGTAATATTCAATCCATTCTTTGTCTGGACCGTAGAAAAATAAGTATCTTGCTCCATTTGGCAAAGTTACAATGTTTTCTTCCACAAATGAAACGCCTGCTGATTTTAAACGCTCAAACTCCTCTTCAATTCCGTCTACTGCCAGCGCAAAATGATGAACTTTACCTTCGTTAGGTAAGCTTGAGTTATACCCTTGAATTAACTCTACAATTACATTGCCTTCTAAACCTAGAAAAGCTAGCTTCAAAGACGGATCGGTATGTGGTAGTTTTTCGATGAGCTCTAATCCCACTTTTTGCGTATAGAACTCAATAGATTCTTCTATATCCTTTACTTGAACGCCTACATGTTCAAATTTTAAAATTGTCATATGCATCACCCGTATCTATAGTATGTAAAAACTATGAAATATATTAAAGAGAAAGGATATAGAAGTCAATATAGGGCTGCTTATCAGGAAAGGGCTCTTAAATCATATTTTTGCTGGAGTGAATAGGGTAGAGGCTTCCCTCAAGTGCAAACGAAATTTTGCCTGTTTCTTCAGAGACAACTAAAATTAATGCATCCGATTTTTCCGACATTCCAATGGCTGCACGGTGACGTGTTCCCAATTTTTTGGTCGTTGAAATAATAGACGAGAGAGGTAAAACATTAGCAGCTGAGATAAGCTGATTATTTCTAATTAGGACGGCTCCGTCATGTAAGGGTGTCCCTGGATAGAACAGCGTCTCAACTAGCGTAGCGCTGACAGGAGCTTGAATAGGCATTCCTTTTTGAATAAGAGGGTCTACATTTTGTTCCCGTTCAATGACAATTAAAGCGCCGTGACGTTTCTCAGAAAGGTTATGAATAGCTAAGGACAGAGCAGCATATTCAAATGTATAAGGCGATAAGTAATGACGCAAGTAATAAGAGGCAGCCGTAGCTTGAACATCTTGAAATAACTTTCGCATCTCCTCAAAATCACATAGTATACAATGATCACTCGTGTCTAAATGTTTAACTAAATTAGAGGCTTCAGTTGAAATCTGCTGTAAATATGTTCGCACATTATTTTTAATTGTATCGTCTAATTGAAAAGGTTGTCTCTCCATCTTATATAGCTCCTATCTGTCAGTCAGTGTTATCTGTAATGTGTGCTAATGTGGGTGAATTATCCGTAAAGCTTATAAATCCCTTATTAATTTTATAGAGAGGTTTTGTGTTTTATTTAGCAAGAGAATATAAAAAGTTGGAGAAAAAGAAAGCGTTTTATAAACTGATATGTTCACATTTGGTTTAAATTTACATATGTTGTTTTAAATAAAAGTATAGATATTTCTGTGAATTTAAAGTATAGTTTTCTTATCGGATATATGATTTTTAATGTTGACAAATATTCTAAATATGCTAAAATTTTTAAAAAATGCTTATCAAGAGTGGTGGAGGGATCTGGCCCGTTGAACCCCGGCAACCTGCTTAGCAAGGTGCTAATTCCAGCAAAGTGTGTATCATTTTGAAAGATAAGGTGAAAATTTATTGCCTACCCAGTCTTTCAATATGGAAGACTTTTTATTTTGATATAGCGCAAGCGATAATTTGAGGAGGGACACCAATGACTGTAACCCCCGACTTAAAACAAATCTTTGGGCATGTCGAAGCAAAGTAAGAATTAAATAGTTTCGCTGACTAGACACACTAGAGGCGGTTTTATCCAATTCTAGTGGGTAAAACCGTCTTTTTTTATTGGATAACGCGGATAACTAAGAATTGGAGTGAAGAAAATGGCAGACTTATATACGTACGAAAACTGGAGTGATACGTTTCCAGAGTTCGACAGTGAAGATGAAACAAAAGGAGCCCTTTCAGCATTGCAGTGGGCGTATGATACCTACGGAGATTCAATTATCTATGCATCAAGCTTTGGGATCGAAGGGATCGTGTTAATTGATTTAATTTCAAAAGTGAAAAAAGATGCTGAAATTGTCTTTTTAGATACAGGCGTTCATTTTAAAGAAACATATGAAGTGATTGATGCAATTAAAGAACGCTTCCCTGATTTACGTATTCATATGAAAAAACCGGATTTAACTCTTGCAGAACAAGCTGAAAAACATGGAGATGAGCTTTGGAAGAGTCAGCCTAACTTATGCTGTCAAATTCGAAAAATCATTCCATTAAGAGAATCTCTTGCTCCTTATGATGCGTGGATTTCTGGTTTGAGACGCGAGCAGTCTGAGTCTCGTGCCAGCACGAATTACTTTAATAAGGATGAGAAATTCAAGAAGGTGAAAGTTTGTCCGTTAATTCATTGGTCTTGGAAGGAAATTTGGCGCTATGTGTATAAGCATGATTTACCATATAACAAACTTCATGATCAAGGCTACCCAAGTATCGGCTGTGAACCCTGTACCGCACCTGCCTACAATGTAGACGATTTACGTTCAGGAAGATGGGCAGGTACACAAAAAGTTGAATGCGGATTACACGAATCTTAAATACGAAAGAGCTGAATAAATGATGCTTTTATATGTTGCCTTTATCATTGCGCTTTTTTTTGCAATGAATATTGGGGCAAGCGGTGCAGCAGCAGCTATGGGCGTTTCATACGGCTCCGGTGCGATTAAAAAGCGAAGAGTAGCCCTGTTCATCTGTGCTGTAGGTATTGTGCTCGGAGCCATTATCGGAGGCGGCGAGGTGGTAAAAACCATCAGTTCAGGTATCATACCTGAAAAATTGCTGTCAGTAGAATTAGTTATTATCATTCTGGCTGCTGCAACGCTGTCACTCTTTTTCGCGAATTTAATTGGTATTCCTCTATCAACAAGTGAAGTAACGGTTGGTTCAGTTGTTGGAGTAGGCGTAGCTTATCAATCTCTGTATGTGGAAAAACTTTTAGTTGTCATGTCTTTTTGGATTATTGTTCCGCTAGTTTCATTTGTCATTGCTTTTTTGATTGGAAAAGTGATAAAACGCAGAGCGCATAAAAAAGAAGCAGAGGGAAAGTGGAAAAGAGTTTTAACGATTTTAGTTATAGCGACGGGATTCTTTGAAGCCTTCTCAGCTGGAATGAATAACGTGGCAAATGCTGTCGGTCCTCTAGTAGGAGCTGGATTAATGGATGCCACAACGGGTGTCATAGCAGGCGGATTGGCAGTGGCGCTCGGAGCTCTTTTACTAGGAGGCCGAGTTATTGAAACAAACGGGAAAAAAATTACTCGCTATTCTGTAGGAGAAGGGTGCATTATCTCGGGTACTGGTGCTTCTCTTGTCACAGTCGCTTCACTGTTTGGTTTGCCAGTACCGCTTACACAGGTCACTACGTCTTCTATTATTGGAATAGGAGCAGCGAAAACGGGATTCACGAAAGAACAGCGCGAAGTGGTCATTCAAATGTTAAAGGTTTGGGTGGTATCCCCTGTATTTTCACTCGTAATCTCATATGTTCTTGTGAAATTAGTACTTGAAAGCGACTTATATTCATTTGTGGTGCTAGCTAGCGGATGTATTGCCACAGCAGGTGTTCTAAGCTTGGCTAGAGCGACTAGAAGAAAAAGAGCAAGCTTGCAGTCGGAAAAAGAAAAAATGACTGCGTGATTCAAGTGCTTTTTATTATATTGTGTTAATTATTTAAGGAGGATTTTACAAAATGACAACAATTCAAGCACACGGTGGAGAATTAATTAATTTATATCAACCAACATATGACTACACGTCACTAACAAAAGAAATCGAAGTAGATAACATGGCCCTAAGTGATTTAGAACTAATTGGAATTGGTGCTTACAGCCCAATTACAGGATTTTTAGGAGAAAAAGATTATCAATCAGTTGTTGAAAATATGCGTTTAGCAGATGGAACAGTATGGAGTATTCCTATCACTCTTCCTGTAACAGAAGAGCAAGCTAAAGAATTAAACATTGGCGACAAAGTAAAACTTGTTCAAAACGGCGTAACGTATGGTGTTTTAGAAGTTTCTGAAGTATATACGCCAAATAAAGAAAAAGAAGCGGAGAACGTGTACCGCACGGCAGAACTTGCTCATCCTGGCGTGAAAAAAATGATGGAGCGCCCAAATGTATATGTAGCAGGTCCAATCGTACTTGTAGAACGTACACCTAAAACGCGTTTTGAAAAGTATTACCTAGATCCTACTGAAACAAGAGCAGCATTTGAAGAACGCGGTTGGAAAACAGTTGTTGGATTCCAAACTCGTAACCCTGTTCACCGTGCGCACGAATATATTCAAAAAACGGCATTAGAAATTGTAGACGGCCTGTTTTTAAATCCACTTGTAGGAGAAACAAAGTCAGATGATATCCCAGCAGATATCCGTATGGAAAGTTATGAAGTACTTTTAGAGAACTATTATCCTAGCGATCGTGTAGCTTTAGCAGTTTTCCCTGCTGCGATGCGCTATGCTGGACCTAGAGAAGCTATTTTCCATGCAATGGTTCGAAAAAACTTTGGATGCACACATTTCATTGTAGGCCGTGACCACGCTGGTGTTGGTGACTACTATGGAACATATGACGCACAAAAAATCTTCAGTAACTTTACAGCAGATGAATTAGGAATTACACCTTTATTCTTTGAACACAGCTTCTATTGCAAGAAGTGTGAAGCGATGGCATCAACGAAAACATGCCCTCACAGCAAAGAAGATCATATGATTCTATCTGGAACAAAGGTACGTGAAATGCTTCGTAACGGAGAAGTGCCACCAAGCACATTCAGCCGTAAAGAAGTAATTGAAGTGTTAATTAAAGGATTAGCAAAACAAAAAGTATCTTCAAAATAAGGAGCGGTTGAAGTGAACAAATCAACAAACATTACGTGGCATGATGCTGGAATTACAAAAGAGGAAAGACGCGAGCAAAATAATCATCACAGTTTTGTATTATGGTTTACAGGTCTTTCGGGTTCAGGTAAATCTACCGTAGCAAACGCAGTGGCAAAAGCGCTTTTTGATAAAAATATTCGCAACTATGTATTAGATGGTGACAATGTTCGTTTCGGCTTAAATAAGAATCTAGGGTTTTCTGCTGAAGATCGTACAGAAAATATTCGCCGTATCGGTGAGGTTTCTAAACTGTTTGTAGACAGCGGTCAAGTGGTACTCACAGCATTTATCTCTCCATTCCAAGAGGACCGCGCTCAAGTGCGTGAGATCTTAGAGGGGAATGAATTTTTGGAAGTATACGTGGAGTGTCCGTTAGAAGAATGTGAAAAAAGAGATCCAAAAGGCCTTTACAAAAAAGCAAGAAGCGGAGAAATTCGTGATTTTACAGGAATTGATTCTCCGTATGAGTCACCGGCTAACCCTGAATTAACAATTAATACAAGCACACAGTCTGTAGAAGAATGTGTACAAACTGTTATTGAATATTTAGCTAACCGAAAATTTATCTAAATGACAGCGGACTTTGTCCGCTGTTCTAATTCAAATTAAAATGTGGGAGCGCTGCGGAGACGTGGAAATGATGGAAGGGTGAAAGGCATTCATGGGGAAAGTATATCTAGTCGGTGCAGGACCGGGAGATCCAGATTTAATTACATTAAAAGGGTTGAAAGCAATTCAGCAAGCAGATGTTATCTTATATGATCGTTTAGTGAATAAGGACCTGCTGGAGTATGCTAAAAGTGATGCAGATATCATTTACTGCGGAAAGCTTCCGAACTATCATACCCTCAAGCAAGAAACAATTAACAACTTTTTAGTGAAATTCGCTAAAAAAGGAAAAATTGTAACGCGCTTAAAAGGCGGAGATCCATTTGTTTTCGGACGCGGAGGGGAAGAAGCAGAAGCTCTCGTGCAGCAGGGCATTTCATTTGAAATTGTTCCAGGAATTACATCAGGCATCGCAGCCGCTGCTTATGCAGGAATCCCTGTCACTCACCGGGAATACAGCGCAAGCTTTGCTTTTGTAGCAGGTCATCGTAAAGATAGCGAGCATGATGCAATCAAATGGGATAGCCTAGCCAAAGGTGTAGATACTCTTGCAATTTATATGGGGGTGCGGAACTTACCGTACATTTGCCAACAGTTAATGAAACACGGAAAAACTTCAGCTACGCCAATTGCATTGATTCACTGGGGAACATGTGCGGACCAGCGCACTGTAACTGGAACTCTTGGTACAATTGTTGATATTGTTAAAGAAGAACAAATTGAAAATCCAAGTATGATTATCGTTGGTGAAGTTGTGAATTTTCATGACCGATTAAATTGGTTTGAGAAGACTGGACAGCATTACTATTCGTTTGCACAAGAAGCTTACTAAAGAGGTTGATTATATGGATGCAGTTTTATATGTTTGCCATGGCAGCCGCGTAAAAGAAGGCGCTGATCAGGCAGTTGCTTTTATTGAAAGATGTAAAAAAAATCTAGATGTACCGATTCAAGAAGTTTGTTTCCTAGAACTAGCTTCCCCCACTATTGAACAAGGATTTGAAGCATGTATTGAACAAGGTGCTACTCGTATTGCAATTGTGCCTCTTCTGTTATTAACAGCTGCGCATGCAAAGCATGATATACCCGAAGAAATACACAAAGTATATGAACGTTATCCCCAGGTAGAAGTGCTGTACGGAGAACCGTTCGGCGTAGACGAACGAATTGTTGATATCTTGGTAGAGAGAATCAAGGAAACCAATGTGGATAAGCATGAAGATTCGATGGTATTGTTGGTCGGCAGAGGAAGCAGTGATCCTGCTGTAAAAAAAGATTTTAACGAAATAGCTCAACTGCTAAAAGGGAAAGGTGCTTTTAAAGAAGTGAGCACATGCTATTTAGCTGCAGCTTCTCCTAATTTAAAAGAAGGCCTGCACCTTGCTAAACGAACTTCGTATAAGCAAGTATTCGTTCTTCCGTACCTTTTGTTTACCGGTATTTTAATGAACGAAATTAAGGAAGAATTGGAGCAGCTATCAACAGATGCCCAGCAGTTTATCTTAGCCAACTACCTAGGTTATCATGATGGACTTGCACACATTTTAAGTCACCAAGTAAAAACGTTATTATCGAGCAAAGGAAATCAATACGATGTATACCGTTATGCTTGATTTAAAGGGTCGTTCGGTCTTAGTAGTTGGGGGAGGGACAATCGCAACTCGTAGAATTAAAGGTTTTTTACAAGAAGGAGCAGCCATTACAGTGGTTGCTCCAACTGTTTCAGCCGAAATAAATGAGTGGGAAGCTAAAGATCAGCTGCGTGTAAAAAGAAAAAAAGTAGGAGAAGAAGACTTACTTAATGTCTTTTTAATTGTTGTGGCTACAAATGATCAAGCTGTGAATAAGTTTGTTAAGCAGCATATTAAAAATGATCAGTTGGTTAATATGGCCAGCAGTTTTTCCGATGGAAATATTCAGATTCCTGCACAGTTTTCTAGAGGGAGATTATCGCTAGCAATATCCACAGATGGCGCTAGTCCTTTGTTGACAAAACGAATCAAAGAAGACTTATCCTCAAATTATGATGAGAGTTACACACAGTATACACAGTTTTTGTATGAATGCAGAGTTCTTATCCACAGATTGAATGTGTCAAAGAGCCGTAAACATGAGTTATTAACAGAAATTATCAATGATCAATACCGGCTGTCTCTAGTAAAACAGCGGGAATTTTTACAGCAGATTGAAAAATATAAATAAAAAACGGCCAATTGGCCGTTTTTTATTTATACATTTTCAACTTCAATGCTTCGAATACCGCTGATTTTTTGAATTTCGTAATACACTTCTGTAGTAGGGCGCTGGTTATTAACTGACACTTTCATTCGTATATACAATTCATTGGTGTCTAAATCTTTGATTCGAATATTTTTAATTGTAATATTCTTTTCTCTAATGCTATTAGTTGTATCAAAGATATTGTGCTTATCCGCCAGCTTGAGTTGAAGAATAAGCTCTTTTTCGCGCAGTTGCCTAGGCCCCAAAATAGTAATGAGGAAGGGAAGAAGTTCAACGCTGATGATGAGCAGTACAACTCCGGTAATAGCTTCAGGATAAAACCCTGCACCTACAGCAATGCCTATACCTGCTGCTCCCCAGATAATAGCCGCTGTTGTAAGCCCTGAGATGCTGTCATTTTCTTTTCGTAAAATGACACCGGCCCCTAAAAAACCAATTCCAGAAACAATTTGAGCGGCCAGACGAAGCGGGTCCATTGTGATGTGATCACCTTTATTAAAGATTTGAGAAGACTCAATCGAAACAATCGTGAGTAAACAGCTAATAATGGAAATTACGAGAGATGTTTTTAAACCAACAGGCTTTCGTTTTAGTTCCCTTTCAATTCCAATAATAAGACCAAGTACAGCGGAAATACCTAATTTGAGCAACATTTCATTTTCCATTATTTTCACCTATTTCAATAAACATTGTTGTTTATATCTGTATGAAAGAAGAAAAACAGATATGTATCAGTATAGTAAACTTTTCTTCATAATGACAGGTGAAATTCAAAAAAATCTGATTATTTATAAAGCGCTACGATCTTTTCTTTTAATTTATATTTTTGAATCTTGCCGGATGCCGTCATGGGAAAGTCGTCTATAAAATAAATATGTTCCGGAATTTTGAAATGAGCAAGCTTACCTTTGCAAAAGTCTTTGATTTCTTGAGCGGTAAGAAAAGAATGTTGCTTGAGTTTAATGCATGCAGCAACTCGTTCTCCATACTTTGGATCAGGAATACCGACAATTTGCACATCTTCTACCTCGGGTATTCTATATAAAAACTCTTCAATTTCTCTTGGGTAAATATTTTCTCCGCCTCTAATAATCATATCTTTTAGACGTCCTGTAATTTTTACATAGCCATCTTTATCGATGGTAGCTAAATCTCCTGTATGTAGCCAACCTTCTACAATTGTTTTTTCTGTTTCTTCCGGCATTTTGTAATATCCTTTCATTGTTAAATATCCCTTTGCACAAAGTTCTCCTTGTTCTCCGAAAGAAGCTGGTTTACCTGTAACTGGGTTAATAATTTGAATCTGTACATGATTATGAACTTTGCCAACCGTTTGTACTCGCCGCTCGATAGAATCAGTTGGGGTTGTTTGGGTGATTACAGGAGATGTTTCGGTTTGACCATAGGCGATCGTAATTTCATTGATGCCCATGTCATGTATGACTCGTTTCATTACTTCTGCTGGACAATTAGAACCAGCCATGATTCCTGTGCGAAGAGTAGATAAATCATATTGATGAAAGTCAAGCGTATTTAATTCCGCAATAAACATAGTTGGTACACCGTGAAGAGCTGTACATTTTTCGTTCTCTACGGTGCGTAAAACAGAGGCAGGTTGAAATTCAATAATCGGTAGCATAGTAGCACCTACAGATACGCATGCTAGAACACCCAGCACACATCCGAAGCAATGAAAGAAAGGAACTGGGATGCATAAGCGGTCTTCGTTAGTCAGTTTCATAGACTGAGCAACTAAAAAGCCGTTGTTTACTATATTATGGTGACTGAGCATAACTCCTTTTGGAAAACCTGTTGTTCCGGAAGTATATTGCATATTGATAACATCATGGATATGTAGGGATTGTTCATGCTTATCGAGAACCTCATCCGATACCATTAAGCTACTCATTAAAAACTCGTTCCAAGATGTATGTTCGCTTGATCCACTTAAGTTTATAAGATGTTTTAGTTTGGGAAGATTATGTTCAATACTGGTGATAATAGACGTATAAGAAGTGCTTTTAAATTCATCAATGAAAAATAGCGCTGATGTATCAGAATTACTCAATACATACTCTAATTCAGAGGATTGATAACTTGTATTAAGGGTAACCAAAACAGCGCCTATTCTAGCTGCTGCGAATTGAAGAAGCAACCATTCCGGCACATTGGTAGCCCAGATAGCGATATGGTCGCCTTTTTTGAGACCGGTGGCTAGAAGTGCCTTTGCAACTCGAGAGGTTTCTTGATAAAATTCCGCGTACGTATAGCGAATATTTTGTTCAGAGTAGATAACCGCTTCTTGATGCCCAAACTTTTTTGTACTTTCTTTTAAAAGTTCTCCAACCGTTAATTCAAGCAATGGTTTCATTTGGTTTCCTCCTTGAATAATGTTAAAGTATATATGAAAGCGTTTTCTAAAAGTAGTTTATCAAATTTAAAGGAAGTGTTCCAAAAAATCATTCGACAAATTCCTTCACTTTACACTGCATATAGGAAAGGGAAGGAACTAGATTTATCACATTGATTTCAACAAGTAAGTATACGGAATGCGAATATTGTAATAAAATAAAGAAATGTCTCCCTGTTATAAGAAGACAACGCATGTTAATAAAGAATGGTATAAAAATATGAAGTAAACAAACAAAAAATCATGCTGAATGTTGAAAGTGAAATAAATGAAAGGCCGTTGACTTTGCCTTCTTTATTAGACATTTGAATTGATTCCCAATAAGCAAGTGAAATTAAGAGAATAGACATACAAAAGGACAAATAGAGTGCAGCTGCAATTAAGGTATCCAAGTGAACGCCTCCTTGGCGGATAAGGATTTAATAGACATTATGCTAGTATGGCTCTAGATATGCTAGTATCTATTAATTGGCTAACGTTTCGTTTGCAAGAAAATAGTTTTTAAAAATATATCGAAAAACTATTGCACAATAAAAGAAGGCGTGGTATATTATTAAATGTCGCTAAGATGAACTGCTAAAGCAAACATCGAAGTGATAAACAAATAAAAAAACTTGTTGACAACTAGGTTTCAACTTGTTATGATAGTAAAGTCGCTTAAGAGCGGCGGTTGAACTTTGAAAACTGAACAAAGCGACAAACGTCAACGTTAATTTTTATTTTTTAAATGAGCAAGTCAAACATTTCTTCGGAGAGTTTGATCCTGGCTCAGGATGAACGCTGGCGGCGTGCCTAATACATGCAAGTCGAGCGAACTGATTAGAAGCTTGCTTCTATGACGTTAGCGGCGGACGGGTGAGTAACACGTGGGCAACCTGCCTGTAAGACTGGGATAACTTCGGGAAACCGAAGCTAATACCGGATAGGATCTTCTCCTTCATGGGAGATGATTGAAAGATGGTTTCGGCTATCACTTACAGATGGGCCCGCGGTGCATTAGCTAGTTGGTGAGGTAACGGCTCACCAAGGCAACGATGCATAGCCGACCTGAGAGGGTGATCGGCCACACTGGGACTGAGACACGGCCCAGACTCCTACGGGAGGCAGCAGTAGGGAATCTTCCGCAATGGACGAAAGTCTGACGGAGCAACGCCGCGTGAGTGATGAAGGCTTTCGGGTCGTAAAACTCTGTTGTTAGGGAAGAACAAGTACGAGAGTAACTGCTCGTACCTTGACGGTACCTAACCAGAAAGCCACGGCTAACTACGTGCCAGCAGCCGCGGTAATACGTAGGTGGCAAGCGTTATCCGGAATTATTGGGCGTAAAGCGCGCGCAGGCGGTTTCTTAAGTCTGATGTGAAAGCCCACGGCTCAACCGTGGAGGGTCATTGGAAACTGGGGAACTTGAGTGCAGAAGAGAAAAGCGGAATTCCACGTGTAGCGGTGAAATGCGTAGAGATGTGGAGGAACACCAGTGGCGAAGGCGGCTTTTTGGTCTGTAACTGACGCTGAGGCGCGAAAGCGTGGGGAGCAAACAGGATTAGATACCCTGGTAGTCCACGCCGTAAACGATGAGTGCTAAGTGTTAGAGGGTTTCCGCCCTTTAGTGCTGCAGCTAACGCATTAAGCACTCCGCCTGGGGAGTACGGTCGCAAGACTGAAACTCAAAGGAATTGACGGGGGCCCGCACAAGCGGTGGAGCATGTGGTTTAATTCGAAGCAACGCGAAGAACCTTACCAGGTCTTGACATCCTCTGACAACTCTAGAGATAGAGCGTTCCCCTTCGGGGGACAGAGTGACAGGTGGTGCATGGTTGTCGTCAGCTCGTGTCGTGAGATGTTGGGTTAAGTCCCGCAACGAGCGCAACCCTTGATCTTAGTTGCCAGCATTCAGTTGGGCACTCTAAGGTGACTGCCGGTGACAAACCGGAGGAAGGTGGGGATGACGTCAAATCATCATGCCCCTTATGACCTGGGCTACACACGTGCTACAATGGATGGTACAAAGGGCTGCAAGACCGCGAGGTCAAGCCAATCCCATAAAACCATTCTCAGTTCGGATTGTAGGCTGCAACTCGCCTACATGAAGCTGGAATCGCTAGTAATCGCGGATCAGCATGCCGCGGTGAATACGTTCCCGGGCCTTGTACACACCGCCCGTCACACCACGAGAGTTTGTAACACCCGAAGTCGGTGGAGTAACCGTAAGGAGCTAGCCGCCTAAGGTGGGACAGATGATTGGGGTGAAGTCGTAACAAGGTAGCCGTATCGGAAGGTGCGGCTGGATCACCTCCTTTCTAAGGATTTTTACATGACGTACGTTTTGACACTTTGTTCAGTTTTGAGAGTTCAATCTCTCAATTATAGAAAGCACACTACTTTCTTCTTATTAGATAAGAAGAATTTTGGTTGCGATTGTTCTTTGAAAACTAGATAACAGTAATTGCTGAGGAAAAGTGAAACTTTTCTTTAATCAAACCAATAAATAACACAACAATATGTTGTACCATTTATTCGCTAATGGTTAAGTTAGAAAGGGCGCACGGTGAATGCCTTGGCACTAGGAGCCGATGAAGGACGGGACTAACACCGATATGCTTCGGGGAGCTGTAAGTGAGCTTTGATCCGGAGATTTCCGAATGGGGAAACCCACTGTTCGTAATGGAACAGTATCTTTATCTGAATACATAGGATATTGAAGGCAGACCCGGGGAACTGAAACATCTAAGTACCCGGAGGAAGAGAAAGCAAATGCGATTTCCTGAGTAGCGGCGAGCGAAACGGAATTAGCCCAAACCAAGAGGCTTGCCTCTTGGGGTTGTAGGACACTCTATACGGAGTTACAAAGGAACGAAGTAAATGAAGCGACCTGGAAAGGTCCGTCGAAGAAGGTAACAACCCTGTAGTTGAAACTTCGTTCCCTCTTGAGTGGATCCTGAGTACGGCGGAACACGTGAAATTCCGTCGGAAGCTGGGAGGACCATCTCCCAAGGCTAAATACTACCTAGTGACCGATAGTGAACCAGTACCGTGAGGGAAAGGTGAAAAGCACCCCGGAAGGGGAGTGAAAGAGATCCTGAAACCGTGTGCCTACAAGTAGTCAGAGCCCGTTAACGGGTGATGGCGTGCCTTTTGTAGAATGAACCGGCGAGTTACGATCCCATGCAAGGTTAAGCTGATAAGGCGGAGCCGTAGCGAAAGCGAGTCTGAATAGGGCGTTTAGTATGTGGTTGTAGACCCGAAACCAGGTGATCTACCCATGTCCAGGGTGAAGTTCAGGTAACACTGAATGGAGGCCCGAACCCACGCACGTTGAAAAGTGCGGGGATGAGGTGTGGGTAGCGGAGAAATTCCAATCGAACCTGGAGATAGCTGGTTCTCTCCGAAATAGCTTTAGGGCTAGCCTCATGTTGTGAGAGTCTTGGAGGTAGAGCACTGATTGGACTAGGGGCCCCCAACGGGTTACCGAATTCAGTCAAACTCCGAATGCCAAAGACTTATCCATGGGAGTCAGACTGCGAGTGATAAGATCCGTAGTCAAAAGGGAAACAGCCCAGACCACCAGCTAAGGTCCCCAAGTATACGTTAAGTGGAAAAGGATGTGGAGTTGCTTAGACAACCAGGATGTTGGCTTAGAAGCAGCCACCATTTAAAGAGTGCGTAATAGCTCACTGGTCGAGTGACTCTGCGCCGAAAATGTACCGGGGCTAAACGTATCACCGAAGCTGTGGATTGACATCTTTGATGTCAGTGGTAGGAGAGCGTTCTAAGTGCAGCGAAGTCAGACCGTAAGGACTGGTGGAGCGCTTAGAAGTGAGAATGCCGGTATGAGTAGCGAAAGACAAGTGAGAATCTTGTCCACCGAATGCCTAAGGTTTCCTGAGGAAGGCTCGTCCGCTCAGGGTTAGTCGGGACCTAAGCCGAGGCTGAAAAGCGTAGGCGATGGCCAACAGGTTGATATTCCTGTACCACCTCCCCGCCGTTTGAGTAATGGGGGGACGCAGTAGGATAGGGTAAGCGCGCTGCTGGATATGCGCGTTCAAGCAGTTAGGCTGATGAGTAGGCAAATCCGCTCATCATGAAGGCTGAGCTGTGATGACGAGGGAATTACAGTACCGAAGTTCCTGATTCCACACTGCCAAGAAAAGCCTCTAGCGAGGCGGGAGGTGCCCGTACCGCAAACCGACACAGGTAGGCGAGGAGAGAATCCTAAGGTGATCGAGAGAACTCTCGTTAAGGAACTCGGCAAAATGACCCCGTAACTTCGGGAGAAGGGGTGCTCTGGTAGGGTGTATAGCCCGAGAGAGCCGCAGTGAATAGGCCCAGGCGACTGTTTAGCAAAAACACAGGTCTCTGCGAAGCCGCAAGGCGAAGTATAGGGGCTGACGCCTGCCCGGTGCTGGAAGGTTAAGAGGAGGGGTTATCCTTTGGGAGAAGCTCTGAATCGAAGCCCCAGTAAACGGCGGCCGTAACTATAACGGTCCTAAGGTAGCGAAATTCCTTGTCGGGTAAGTTCCGACCCGCACGAAAGGCGTAACGATCTGGGCACTGTCTCAACGAGAGACTCGGTGAAATTATAGTACCTGTGAAGATGCAGGTTACCCGCGACAGGACGGAAAGACCCCGTGGAGCTTTACTGTAGCCTGATATTGAATTTTGGTACAGCTTGTACAGGATAGGTAGGAGCCTGAGAAGCCGGAGCGCTAGCTTCGGTGGAGGCGTCGGTGGGATACTACCCTGGCTGTATTGAAATTCTAACCCGCGGCCCTGATCGGGCCGGGAGACAGTGTCAGGTGGGCAGTTTGACTGGGGCGGTCGCCTCCTAAAATGTAACGGAGGCGCCCAAAGGTTCCCTCAGAATGGTTGGAAATCATTCGTAGAGTGTAAAGGCACAAGGGAGCTTGACTGCGAGACCTACAAGTCGAGCAGGGACGAAAGTCGGGCTTAGTGATCCGGTGGTTCCGCATGGAAGGGCCATCGCTCAACGGATAAAAGCTACCCCGGGGATAACAGGCTTATCTCCCCCAAGAGTCCACATCGACGGGGAGGTTTGGCACCTCGATGTCGGCTCATCGCATCCTGGGGCTGTAGTCGGTCCCAAGGGTTGGGCTGTTCGCCCATTAAAGCGGTACGCGAGCTGGGTTCAGAACGTCGTGAGACAGTTCGGTCCCTATCCGTCGTGGGCGTAGGAAATTTGAGAGGAGCTGTCCTTAGTACGAGAGGACCGGGATGGACACACCGCTGGTGTACCAGTTGTCTTGCCAAAGGCATCGCTGGGTAGCTATGTGTGGACGGGATAAGTGCTGAAAGCATCTAAGCATGAAGCCCCCCTCAAGATGAGATTTCCCATAGCGCAAGCTAGTAAGATCCCTGAAAGATGATCAGGTTGATAGGTCAGAGGTGGAAGCGTGGCGACATGTGTAGCTGACTGATACTAATCGATCGAGGACTTAACCAAACTTTAAAAGCGTAAGCTTTACTCAGCAAGCTGTTATCTAGTTTTGAAAGAATAAATCTTTCGAAAAAAAGTATTGCTTTCTTTATAAAATAGTGTATAATATAATATGTCTGGTGGCGATAGCGAAGAGGTCACACCCGTTCCCATACCGAACACGGAAGTTAAGCTCTTTAGCGCCAATGGTAGTTGGGACTTTGTCCCTGTGAGAGTAGGACGTTGCCAGGCTTATATATCGGAGGATTAGCTCAGCTGGGAGAGCACCTGCCTTACAAGCAGGGGGTCGGCGGTTCGATCCCGTCATCCTCCACCATCGACTATTTAAGTCAGAGATTGCACGCCGGTGTAGCTCAATTGGTAGAGCAACTGACTTGTAATCAGTAGGTTGGGGGTTCAAGTCCTCTTGCCGGCACCATTTTTTTCGAGCCATTAGCTCAGTTGGTAGAGCATCTGACTTTTAATCAGAGGGTCGAAGGTTCGAGTCCTTCATGGCTCACCATTTATATTCACACGCGGGTGTGGCGGAATTGGCAGACGCGCTAGACTTAGGATCTAGTGTCTTACGACGTGGGGGTTCAAGTCCCTTCACCCGCATCTTTCATTAATTTCATATATGCGCGGAAGTAGTTCAGTGGTAGAACACCACCTTGCCAAGGTGGGGGTCGCGAGTTCGAACCTCGTCTTCCGCTCCACATATATAAGTCCTGCCGGGGTGGTGGAATTGGCAGACACACAGGACTTAAAATCCTGCGGTAGGTGACTACCGTGCCGGTTCAAGTCCGGCCCTCGGCACCATTTTAATAAGCGCCCGTAGCTCAATTGGATAGAGCGTTTGACTACGGATCAAAAGGTTAGGGGTTCGACTCCTCTCGGGCGCGCCATAAACGGGAAGTAGCTCAGCTTGGTAGAGCACTTGGTTTGGGACCAAGGGGTCGCAGGTTCGAATCCTGTCTTCCCGACCATTTAAGGGGCCTTAGCTCAGCTGGGAGAGCGCCTGCCTTGCACGCAGGAGGTCAGCGGTTCGATCCCGCTAGGCTCCACCAATTAAACTGAATAATTGTAACGAATAATATGGCGGTGTAGCTCAGCTGGCTAGAGCGTACGGTTCATACCCGTGAGGTCGTGGGTTCGACTCCCTCCGCCGCTACCATATAAGTTACATTTGTTATAAATATACGGAGGAATACCCAAGTCCGGCTGAAGGGATCGGTCTTGAAAACCGACAGGGGTGTTAAAGCCCGCGGGGGTTCGAATCCCTCTTCCTCCGCCATTTATTTATATCATATTCATATCATCGCGGGGTGGAGCAGTTCGGTAGCTCGTCGGGCTCATAACCCGAAGGTCGCAGGTTCAAATCCTGTCCCCGCAACCAAAGTGGTCCCGTGGTGTAGCGGTTAACATGCCTGCCTGTCACGCAGGAGATCGCGGGTTCGATTCCCGTCGGGACCGCCATTTTGTTTGGCTCGGTAGCTCAGTTGGTAGAGCAAAGGACTGAAAATCCTTGTGTCGGCGGTTCGATTCCGTCCCGAGCCACCATTTTAAGACGGCGATTGTGGCGAAGTGGTTAACGCACCGGATTGTGGTTCCGGCATTCGTGGGTTCGATTCCCATCAGTCGCCCCATCTTAAGTAACGCGGGTGTAGTTTAGTGGTAAAACCTCAGCCTTCCAAGCTGATGTCGTGAGTTCGATTCTCATCACCCGCTCCAAATGAAGGGCCTATAGCTCAGCTGGTTAGAGCGCACGCCTGATAAGCGTGAGGTCGGTGGTTCGAGTCCACTTAGGCCCACCATATTCCACAGTAGCTCAGTGGTAGAGCTATCGGCTGTTAACCGATCGGTCGTAGGTTCGAGTCCTACCTGTGGAGCCATATGGAGAAGTACTCAAGTGGCTGAAGAGGCGCCCCTGCTAAGGGTGTAGGTCGTGTAAGCGGCGCGAGGGTTCAAATCCCTCCTTCTCCGCCAGTCGTTTTAAATTTAAATATGGCCCGTTGGTCAAGCGGTTAAGACACCGCCCTTTCACGGCGGTAACACGGGTTCGAATCCCGTACGGGTCATCTCAAAAAGGTTTGCATACATGCAAACCTTTTTTATTTGCGCTTTTTTAAAGATTAAGTAAACAGAAATAATAGTTAGGAATAATTACCATGAATTTTCAGAATAAAAAGTAAGTTTTAAGCAGGATTTTCCCTATATCATATGGAATTATTCATAAAGTAATAAAGTATGAAGAGTATGGGATAAAGAGTAATTTAAAAGAACATTTATTCTATTATATTTGTAGAAAAGGTTTATGTTTTTACTGTAAAAGGGAATGAGTGGTAAGAAGCGTATATTATGTGCGTATATTATGTTTGAAGTTAAAGGGGTGGCAAAAGTGAATCTAGCGGTTCAGCCTACTGAATTTGATGTTCATTTGTATCACGAAGGAAACTTATTTCGCAGTTACTCTATTTTCGGTGCGCATCAGGTAACGGTAGAAGGAATTGAAGGCGTACGATTTTGCGTGTGGGCACCTCATGCAAAGGGTGTAAGCGTTGTAGGTGATTTTAATAAATGGAACGGTTTTCAACATTCAATGGTTAAAGTTAATGAAGAAGGTATTTGGATGACATTTATCCCTGAATTAGAACAAGGGACTATTTATAAATATGAAATCATCACACAAAGCAATCAAAAAAAATTAAAAGCAGATCCATACGCTTTCTTCAGTGAAGTGCGTCCAAACACTGCGTCTATTGTTTACTCATTGGATGGCTACAAATGGAACGACCAATATTGGCGTAGAAAGAAAAAACAGCAAAATATATATGAAAGACCACTGTGTATTTACGAGCTGCATGCAGGGTCTTGGAGGACTCATGAAGATGGCAGCCTTTATACATACAGTGAATTAGCACAGGAGCTTATTCCTTATATTGCTGAACAAGGTTTTACACATATTGAGTTATTACCAGTCATTGAGCATCCGCTCGACCGATCCTGGGGATATCAAGGAATTGGATACTATTCTGCTACCAGTCGATACGGTACACCTAAAGAGTTGATGAACTTTATAGATGAGTGTCATCAAAACAATATAGGGGTTCTTTTAGACTGGGTACCCGGGCATTTTTGTAAGGATGAACATGGTCTGTATATGTTCGATGGAGAACCTACTTATGAATACAAACAAGAACCCGATCGTGAAAACTACGTTTGGGGAACAGCTAATTTCGATTTAGGAAAGCCTGAAGTACAAAGTTTTCTGATTTCGAACGCTTTGTTTTGGTTGGAGTACTTCCATATAGATGGATTTCGAGTAGATGCTGTAGCTAATATGCTTTATTGGCAAAATTCTTCTGGAAAAGCAGTGAATGATGGAGCTGTCAGCTTCTTGAAAAAGTTGAACGAAGCTGTTTTTGAATCTGATGAAACGATATTAATGATGGCAGAAGATTCAACGGACTGGCCGCTTGTTACAGCACCTACGTATGAGGGCGGTTTAGGCTTTAATTATAAGTGGAACATGGGATGGATGAATGACGTTTTAACATACATGGAAGCTGGCGTGGAAAGACGTCCCTATCTTCACGATAAAATGACCTTTTCACTAATGTATGCGTTTAACGAAAACTTTATTTTGCCGCTTTCTCATGATGAAGTCGTACATGGGAAAAAATCATTACTTAATAAAATGCCAGGTGATTACTGGCGCAAGTTTGCACAGCTTCGACTGCTATATGGATATTTCTTTGCACACCCTGGGAAAAAGCTTTTATTTATGGGCGGAGAGTTTGGGCAATTTGATGAGTGGAAAGATTTAGAGGAGTTGGATTGGATGCTTTATGACTTTGACATGCATCGCAATCTTAACGGATATATGAAAGATCTCATCAAGATTTATAAGAGAAGCAAGCCTTTATATGAATTAGACCATAATCCAGATGGATTTGAATGGATTGATGTTAACAACCATCATCAACAAATTTTCTCTTTTATTCGTAAGTCGAAAGAAAATCAGGAGATTTTTATAGTTGTTAGCAATTTTTCTGAGCATCCATATCATTCTTACAAAGTTGGAGTTCCAGTTGAGACAGAGTACATTGAAGTTATTAACAGTGATGACGAAGTGTACGGCGGTTCAGGCATTGTAAATAAAAAGGCATTAAAATCAGTGGGTGAATCGTTTCACGGCCAACCTTTTTGCATTGAAATGAATATTCCGCCGTTTGGCATTAGTATACTACGAGCAAAGAGAAAACGAGGGGAGAGAAAACAACATGTTAAAAAAGAAATGCGTAGCGATGTTATTGGCAGGAGGAAAAGGTAGTCGGCTAAGTTCACTTACAAAAAATCTAGCAAAGCCAGCTGTACCATTTGGTGGTAAGTATCGAATTATTGATTTTGCTTTAAGTAATTGTACAAATTCAGGTATTGAAACAGTAGGTGTGTTAACACAATACCAACCGCTAGTTCTCAATTCATACATTGGAATTGGAAGCGCTTGGGATTTGGACCGACGGAATGGTGGCGTCACGGTATTGCCTCCATACGCGGAGTCAGATGGAGTAAAGTGGTATAAAGGGACGGCTAGTGCTATTTATGAAAATTTAAACTATTTAACACAATATGATCCTGAGTACGTACTGATTCTATCAGGTGATCACATTTATAAAATGAACTATGAAAATATGCTTGATTATCATATAAACAAAGAAGCAGACGTAACGATTTCTGTTGTTGAAGTACCTTGGGAGGAAGCGAGCCGTTTTGGTATTTTAAATACAAATAGTGACCTAGACGTAATGGAGTTCGATGAAAAGCCTCAGCGTCCTAAAAACAATCTAGCTTCCATGGGGATTTATATTTTTAAATGGAGTATTTTAAAAGAATATTTAGAAATGGATGCACGCAATCCATATTCAAGCCATGATTTTGGTAAAGATGTTATTCCGCTTTTACTAGATGAAAAGAAAAAGCTAATTGCATACCCATTCCAAGGTTATTGGAAAGATGTAGGAACTGTAAAAAGCTTGTGGGAAGCGAATATGGATTTGTTATGTGATAAAGACGAGCTTAATTTATTTGACTCTTCATGGAAAGTATACTCTGTTAACCCTAATCAGCCTCCTCAATATATCGCGCCAAACGCCTGCGTGGTGGAGTCATTAGTAAATGAAGGGTGCGTTGTTGAAGGAAACGTAGAGCAGTCCGTGTTATTTCCAGGTGTACAAATCGGCTCAGGTTCTGAGATCAAGAAAACGGTTGTCATGCCTACTGCAAAGATAGGTTCTAACGTATATATTGAAAACGCAATTGTTCCATCGGACATTGAAGTTCCAGACGGTACTATTATTCGACCGACCAAAGGAAGCGAAGAAGTAATTCTTGTTACTCAAGAATTGATTGAATCAGTTGCTAAATGCATTTAACGAACAGAGAGGATGAACGACATTGAATAATCAAATGCTTGGTATTATTGATGCTTGTACAAACACAACAGCGCTGCAGCCTTTAACCTTTTATAGATCGATTGCTGCCATTCCTTTTGCAGGACGCTATCGATTAATCGATTTTGCGCTTTCTAATATGGTGAACTCTGGAATTTCGAGCGTTGCCATTTTTCCTCGTGATCGCTATCGCGCATTGATGGATCATATAGGTTCAGGAAAAGAGTGGGATTTGGATCGGAAGCGAGATGGATTGTTTATCTTCCCTCCTATGACAAGTGATTTACACTTAGAAAGTCCATCACTATTCACGCAGTTCCGTTATCATATTGATTATTTCTTAAGAAGTAAGCAGGAATACGTATTAATTGCGAATAGTTATACGATATGTACAGTTGACTTTGAGCACGTGCTGCAACGTCATATTGCTTCAAATGCAGATATTACTGAAATGAAGCAGGGTGATAAATCGCTTAATATGTATATTATTAATAAATCTATTCTAGTTAATATTTTGCAAAATGAATCCCATGATTTTTATACGATTAAAGAAATGGTTCGATATATGGCACAATCTCATCGTGTAGAAAAGTATGAGCACCATGGATATACGGCTGAGATTTCTAGCTTAGATGCCTACTATAAAACAAGTATGGAAATTTTATCTCCAGATGTTTGGAAGCAGCTATTTATCAACGAACGTCCTGTTTTCACTAAAGTAAAAGATGAACCGCCTACTCGTTACGCAAAAAAAGCGGTTGTGAAAAACTCAATGATCGCAAACGGGTGCGTGATTGAAGGGCATGTGGAAAATAGTATTATCTTCCGAGGTGTTAAAATTGGAAAAGGTACGGTCGTTAAGAATAGCATTGTGATGCAAAAAGGCGTTATTTTAGAAAATAGTGTATTAGAAAATGTTGTTTTAGACAAAGATGTGAAAATAGGAAGTAATGAAACGTTGCTAGGTGAGTCAGGTCTACCTAGAGTCATTGCTAAAGGAACAACTCAAGGAGCGTTGATGAAGTCGTGAATGTATTATTTGCTGTATCAGAATGTGTACCTTTTATTAAAACAGGAGGATTAGCAGACGTAGCTGGTGCCCTGCCTAAAGAATTAAAAAAGTTAGGAACGAACGTATGTGTAGTCATGCCAAAGTACGGAACGATTCCTCAACATTATCAAGATGAAATGGTGCTTGAAAAAGTTATTCATGTGCAGGTTGGGTGGAGAAGACAGTACTGCGGAATTGAATCGTTAACGATGGATGGCGTTAAATATATTTTCATTGATAATGAATATTATTTTAAAAGAGATAGCTTATATGGGCACTACGATGACGCTGAACGATTTGCTTTTTTCAGCAGAGCCGTGCTTGAAGCTATCCCATTTTTAGAGAATGAGCCTGATATTATTCATTGTCACGACTGGCATACGGCTATGATTCCATTTTTACTTCGTGCTAATTATGATATGTATGATCATATTCAGACGGTCTTTACGATTCATAACTTGCAATTCCAAGGAATTTTCCCTAAGAGCAATTTATATGAGTTATTAAATTTAAATGATTATTATTTTACTACAAGCCAGCTCGAGTTTTATGGGAATATTAATTTTATGAAAGCTGCGCTTGTATCAGCTGATAAAATTACCACGGTAAGTCCTACATATCGAGATGAAATTCAAATGCCATATTACGGAGAAAGTTTAGATGGATTATTGCGTCAGCGAAATCAAGATTTAATTGGGATTGTAAATGGAATCGATGAAGAAGCTTATAGCCCAGACGCAGATCAGCTTATATCTTATCCTTATTCGGTAGAAGAGATTGAAGGAAAATATAAAAATAAAAAAGAGCTCCAGCGCTATCTTGAATTAGAAGAAAATAAGGATGTTCCAATTATTTCGATGGTTACAAGGTTAACTCAGCAGAAGGGGCTGGATTTAGTTAAGCACGTTTTCCATGAGACGGTTAACTTAGGAGCCCAAATTGTTATTTTAGGAACTGGAGAACACGAGTTTGAGCAGTTTTTCCGTGAGATGGAAGATACGTACCCCCAACAAGTAAAAGCCATTATTGGTTTTAATGAGGAACTTGCTCATAAAGTTTATGCCGGTACGGATTTATTTTTAATGCCTTCCCGTTTTGAGCCTTGCGGACTCGGACAATTAATAGCCTTAAAATATGGAACCATTCCAGTCGTGCGTGAAACGGGCGGCCTGAATGACACGGTCAAAGCTTATAATGAATATAGGGGAGAGGGAAATGGCTTCTCTTTTAAGAATTATAATGCTCACGACATGCTTCATACGTTAGAAAGAGCTGTTTCATTTTATCACCAGAAAGATGTATGGAAAAAATTAATGATGGATGCTATGGGTCAGGATTATAGCTGGGGACAATCGGCATTTAAATATAATCAATTGTATTCAAATTTGACATCTACTCCATCGTGAAAGGGTGAGCAGATTGTTCTCTGATAAAAAAAGCTTTCAAGAGGCTTTTTTAAAAAAGCTGGAAATGACATATGGAAAGAGCTTTAAAGAATCTACTGTTCAAGATCACTATCATACATTAGGCAATATGGTGCGAGAGTATATTAGCAGCGATTGGATTTCAACCAATGAAATTCATAGGTCTTCACATACAAAGCAAGTGTATTATCTTTCTATCGAATTTTTATTAGGCAGACTATTGGGTCAAAATCTGTTGAACTTAGGAATTCGGGAAGTTGTAAAAGAAGGATTAAGTGATCTGAATATTTCACTTGAAAATATTGAGGAAATAGAAGTAGACGCAGGATTAGGGAACGGTGGATTAGGCAGGCTTGCTGCTTGTTTTTTAGATTCTCTTGCTTCACTTAATCTTCCAGGCCACGGTTATGGAATTCGCTATAAACACGGTTTGTTTGATCAAAAGATTGTAAACGGCTTTCAAATTGAGCTCCCAGAACAGTGGTTAAGGCATGGGAATTCATGGGAAGTACGCAAATTAGATCAAGCCATAGAAGTGAACTTTTGGGGCGAAGTTGAAATGGTACAGGAAGACGGAAAATTCTCTTTTCGTCATGTAAAAGGAGAACCCGTCTCTGCTGTTCCTTATGACATCCCGGTTATCGGGTATAAAACAGATACAGTGAATACACTTCGCCTTTGGAATGCGGAGCCTTCATCATTTCCAGTACATAAAGATGTGATGGAGTATAAGCGTCAAACAGAGGCTGTATCAGAATTTTTATATCCGGATGATACACATGAAGATGGTAAAATATTAAGATTGAAACAGCAATATTTTCTTGTGTCAGCTAGCTTACAAAGTATTATCAGAGCACATCGAAATACCTATCAAACACTTACAAACTTTCACGAAAAAGTAGCCATTCATATTAACGATACGCATCCTGTACTTGCGATTCCTGAGCTAATGAGAATTTTACTGGATGAAGAAAAAATGGAATGGGAAGATGCATGGCACATTACGTCCAATACCATATCATACACAAATCATACGACTCTTTCTGAAGCCCTTGAGAAATGGCCGATTGATTTATTTCAACCCTTGCTTCCACGCGTGTATATGATTATTGAAGAAATTAATGAGCGTTTTTGTAAAGAATTATGGGAATCATATCCAGGTGACTGGCGGCGAATTGAAAATATGGCTATTTTAGCGCACGGGTTAGTAAAGATGGCTCATTTAGCAATTGTGGGAAGTTATAAAGTAAACGGCGTGGCAAAGATTCATACTGATATTTTAAAAGAACGAGAAATGAAAGATTTTTATCAGTTTTATCCTGATAAATTTAACAATAAAACGAATGGAATTACCCACCGGCGCTGGTTGTTAAAAGCTAACCCGCAGCTTTCCTCCCTTATTACCGAGGTGATAGGAGATAAATGGATTAAACAGCCGCATTCTCTTATAAAGCTCCAAGAGTATGTGAAAGATCCAAGCTTTTTACAAGGACTAAAAACAGTAAAACAACAGCGTAAAAAGCTGCTTGCGGATATTATTCAAGAGCAAACGGGAATTAAAATAGATTCTAATTCTATTTTTGATGTACAGGTTAAAAGGCTTCATGCTTATAAAAGACAGCTTTTAAATGTGCTGCACATTATGTATTTGTACAATCGATTAAAAGAAGACCCTAATTTTCAAATCGTTCCTCGTACATTTATTTTTGGTGCAAAAGCTTCTCCCGGCTATTATTATGCAAAAAAAGTCATCAAGCTAATTAATTCTGTAGCTGATGTTGTCAATCATGATCCACAAACATCACCGTTCTTAAAAGTCGTTTTTTTAGAAAACTATCGAGTGTCACTTGCTGAGTATATCTTTCCTGCAGCGGATGTCAGTGAACAGATTTCAACCGCCAGCAAAGAAGCTTCGGGAACGGGAAATATGAAATTCATGATGAACGGAGCGTTAACTCTTGGCACCATGGACGGAGCGAACGTCGAAATTAGCGAGGCAGTAGGAAAAGATAATGTCTTTATTTTTGGATTAAAAGCCGAAGAAGTGTTGAGCTATCAGCAAAATGGAGGATACCGTGCCTATGATTATTACCATCATGATAAGCGGATTCGACAAGTGCTCGAGCAGCTTACAAACGGCTTCCTGCCTGACACATATGACTTATTCGAGCCTATATATGATTCATTATTAATGCAAAATGATGAATACTATGTGCTCCGTGACTTTGACTCATACGTTACGGCACAGCAAAAAGTAAACGAAGCTTATAGAAATGAAAATAAATGGCTTCAAATGAGTGCGACGAACATTGCACATTCCGGCTTTTTTTCGAGTGATCGAACGATTGAGGAATATGCATCTGATATTTGGGGAATTCACTCCACTAAAAATTTATTAAATCAATAAATAAAAAAGGTGTAGTCAAAGACTACACCTTTTTTATTTTATCTGTTGTCACCGTTTAAGAAATCACCTAAAGAACCAAGGATACTGCCTTCACCTTTACCTCCCGTTGGCGAAACTGCACTTGATAAAACGCGATCGGCTAGTCGGCTAAAAGGAAGAGATTGAATCCAAACTGTTCCTGGTCCTGACAGAGTAGCAAAAAACATGCCTTCTCCTCCAAACAGAGCTGTTTTAATTTTCCCTACATATTCGATGTTGTAGTTTACATCACGGGTCATGGCCACTAAACATCCAGTATCCACACGAAGGCGTTCACCCGGCTGCAGCTGTCTTTTATGAATGGTGCCGCCTGCATGCAAAAATGCCAAGCCATTACCTTCTAATTTTTGCATAATAAAACCTTCACCGCCAAAGAAGCCCGTTCCTAGTTTTTTTTGAAAATCAATGCCAACGGATACGCCTTTGGCAGCGCATAAAAAGGAGCTTTTTTGACAAATGATTTTATGATCGAGCTGCTCTAAATCGACAGGAATAATCTTACCTGGAAATGGTGAAGCGAAAGATACTTTTCGTTTGTGATATCCGTTATTTGTATATACCGTCATAAATAAACTTTCACCAGTTAATACGCGTTTCCCAGCTCCTTTTAGTTTATTAAAAAGCCCGCTGCTGTTGGAGGAAGAACCGTCACCAAAAATGGTTTCCATCTCAATATCATCTTCCATCATCATCATTCCTCCAGCTTCTGCTATAACACTTTCTGAAGGATCTAATTCAATTTCAACAAACTGCATGTCATCTCCATACAATTTATAATCAATTTCATGTGCATTCATCATTTTCACCTCATTATTAATTCTAATCTCCTATTCATTCGATATCATCTCCTATTGCTCCTACTAAAAATAGAAAAAAGAGTAGTATGAAGAACTACTCCTTTTCAGTGTATGGATCTTTCTCATAGGCCGGTAAATCTCCAAATATGGTCATCGTACCTTCTTCATCCAGTGCATTTTCGTATCGCTCATGCTCTTTTGAAGGGTAAATAGGAAGAGGCTGTCCATATAAATCGGTAGCGGCAAAGTTTTCATAATCTTCAACGTACCCGATGGCTTCATCTGCCTCAATATAGGTTTCACTATAGTTAGACGTATCTTCTATAAAATCAGAAGGAGATTCAGACGTCCCGTAACGCGCAACGTCTTGCCAAGAATCTTCTGCGTCATATCCTGTCGTTTCGGTATCGTCATAGTCGTATTGACCAAATGGGTGATGGAGAACATTTTCTTCTACAGGTCTGTGCTTTGGAATATCCTGTGATGGGCTATGTTCTCTACAGTATAAAGTAGTCGGTACAGCCTGAAGTCTTTCAAACGAGATATCTGCTCCGCATACTTTGCATGTTCCATACGTGCTGTGAGCGATTGCCTGAAGTGCTTCTTCTATTTCATGTAGCTCTTGTTTTGCATGTTCATTTAGTGCAAGGTCTTTTTCACGCTCGTATGTTTCCGTGGCTGTGTCACCAGGGTGGTTATCGTAGCTTGAAAGTTCTCCTACAGCATCGTGAGCGTCGCTTCGAGTTAGACCAAAATGATCATTTTGGTCAAAGTGCGATTGAATATCAGCCTGCTGCTGCTGTAAATTTTGTTTTAACTGACTGATTTCTTGTTTTGAAAGTGTCATGAAGCTCCCCCTTAAAAATTTATTGTGCTTTTGTAGTATGTGTTAAAAATTCAAAAAAACACGATTCATATTAGGAGTATTTGGGGTATTCATGAAGCTAAGAGAGAAAAGGAGTGGAAAATTAAAGAAAGTTAAAGGTTATAGAAAAGGGTATGATAAAAATAACGTTCTCGAGGTTTAAGGAGTACTAAATAGATCATAAAGATTTTTGATTCATTTAATAAAAACGCATAATTTAGACAAGCGAAATTAATTTTTTCTGGCGAATCGCGATGCTAGATTTTTTTGAACTGAAAGTTTATAATAAGTTAGTTACAGACTTAAGAAAAAAGATGAACGGGGGGACGTAGTGTGATTGCAACGACCGAACAGTTAGTACAAGAATACATTAAAGATGCGATTGAGTGTGCAAAAAATGAAAATCAGCCAAAATTGGTCAGTTTAGTGAAAAAAGTAAGACCTATTGACCCCCTTATTTTTTATGCGAACGGACATGACCAGTTTTATAAAGAACGCTTTTTTTGGAAAGATCCCAACAGTTATTATACATTTGTTGGATTAGGATATGCGCATACTATTTGCACCAATGCGGCAAAAGAACGTTATTTCCACATTGAAAATGAATGGAAGCGCTTTATAAAAGAAGACTTTTATAAAAATAACCAAATTTTCCCGGATGGGACAGGTCCTCTTTTATTTGGAGGATTTTCATTTGACCCAAATCAGTATCGAGAAAACTATTGGAGTGATTTCCCGAGTTCAAAATTTATGATTCCAACTGTGTTATATACTCAGGTAGACAAAGAAGGATACCTTACCGTTAATATGATGGTTAAAGGACAAGATTCTGTTAAAAAGCACATCAATTATTTCGAAGAGGTCCAAAAGCTTGTTCTTTGTGAAGAGTACGACGGGGAATCTCATATTTCACCTTTGCTGTTGGAAACAGGGGAAATTGGGGTAGAGAAATTTAAAGGAAATGTTGAAAGAGCTACTACTTTAATTAAGCAACAGGCTATAGAGAAAGTGGTTCTTGCTCGTCAATTAAAAGTAAAATTTAATGAAGATATTTCTACTGAATACGTGCTTCAGCGTCTGTTAAAGGAACAGCCAACTAGCTACACATATATTTTAGAGGGAGAGCATCAGCATTTTATCGGCGCTTCCCCAGAAAGGCTAGTGCAAAAACAAGGAGATTATGTGTTTTCCACTTGTTTAGCGGGTTCGATTCCAAGAGGAAAGACAAGGCAGGAAGATCACGAACTAGGTGAGGAATTGCTTCAAGATCCCAAGAACTTAATTGAACACGATGTTGTTGTTCATATGATTAAAGAAGCGATGAATTCTTATTGTTATGAAGTAGAAATTCCAAGTACGCCAAGTTTATATAAAACAAAGCATATTCAACATTTGTATACACCTGTTAAAGGGCGTATAAAGGAAGATGTAACGCTATTTTCATTTATTCAAAAGCTCCATCCAACACCAGCGCTAGGAGGATATCCTCAACAGGAGGCCTTGCCTATTATTCGACAGCTAGAATCCTTTGACCGAGGGTGGTATGCAGCTCCTTTAGGGTGGATGGATATCAACGGAAACGGTGAATTTATAGTAGGAATCCGCTCCGCTGTTATTCAGCAGAAAGAAGCCGTTTTATTTGCGGGCTGTGGAATTGTAGCAGATTCTACGCCTGAAAGTGAATATGAAGAAACAAGAATTAAATTCAACCCGATGCTTTCAGCTTTAGGAGGGATTATGCGTGGAACACATTAAATCATTAACAACGTATATTGCGTCATTCGTGGATGAATTAGTAGAAGCAAATGTTGAAGAAGTAGTGGTCAGTCCAGGGTCACGTTCAACGCCTATTGCGATGCTCATGGCTGAACACCCTGATATTCATGTGCACTTAAATATTGATGAACGTTCCGCCGGCTTTTTTGCTCTAGGAATAGCAAAAGCAAAGAAAAAACCAGTGGTGCTTGTATGTACATCTGGAACAGCTGCAGCGAATTATTATCCTGCAGTAATTGAAGCTCACTACTCACGCATTCCTTTAGTAGTTATCACAGCGGATCGGCCGCATGAGTTAAGGGATATAGGTGCCCCGCAGGCCATTAATCAGAATCATCTTTTCGGTCAATATGCGAAGTGGTTTGTAGATACAGCTTTACCAGAAGAAAGTGCAGATATGAATCGTTATATTCGAACAGTAGCTTCAAGGGCTGTTCATACAGCTCAAGCTATACCGAGCGGTCCTGTACACATTAACGTACCTTTACGTGAACCGATTGTACCAGATTTGTCTATTGAACATTTATGGAGTCAAGGGAAACGCGGTAAATCATATGTGGCTGCTATTCATGGAGAAGCATCTCTATCTGAAAAAGGATTCGAAGAAATTGCGAAGCGCTTAAAGGGAACAACAAAAGGACTTATTATATGCGGAGACCAAATGTCTTTAAAAGCAGTAGACAGCGTATGCCGTTTAGCTGAATCTTTAAGCTTTCCGGTCCTTGCAGATCCGTTATCACAATTAAGAAGCGGCAAGCATTCAAAAGAAAATGTAATAGAGACATATGATACATTTTTAAAAAGTGATAAGGTTGATGAGCGTTTTCACCCGGAAGTTGTCATTCGTTTTGGCGCGATGCCGGTATCGAAACCGCTATTGCAATTTTTGAAAGCACACGAGCCGACAGAAATGTTTGTAGTTGACCAAGGTAAAGGCTGGAGAGATCCTACTTTGCGTTCAACAGTGATGATTGAAGCCGATGATACATTATTTTGTGAAGAACTGATCAAGCGTCTTTCAGCGAATCAAGAGGAGTCTACTTCATGGCTGAGGCTGTGGAAAAAGATTAATGCTCAAACTGCACAGGCTTTGAGAACATTAACTTCTGGCCAGGAATGGTTCGAAGGACAAGTAGTTCAAGAAATTGTTGATGTAGTACCTGAAGGCACGGCTTTGTTTGCTGGAAATTCAATGCCTGTTCGAGATATTGATTCTTTCTTCTTAAATACGGAAAAAGATATTCCACTCTTTGTAAATCGGGGAGCAAATGGAATTGATGGTGTAGTTTCGTCTGCTCTAGGCGTAAGCACGGCTTACGATCACACCGTTTTATTTATTGGTGACCTATCGTTTTATCACGATTTAAATGGTCTGCTGGCAGCTAAAATGCATAATTTGAATTTAACCGTTGTGCTAGTTAACAATGACGGCGGAGGAATTTTTTCATTTTTACCGCAGTCAAAACAAGAAAAGCACTTTGAATTTTTATTTGGTACGCCAACTGGATTAAATTTTGAGCATGCCACGCGTTTGTATGATGGCACATTTTCTTCAGCAAGCAGCTGGGAAGAATTTCGACATGCAATGAACCATGCTTTCGTAAAAGGCGGGTTGCATGTTGTAGAGATTCGTACAACTCGTACAGAAAATGTAGAGACTCATCGCAGTTTGTGGAAACTTGTTTCCGGGGAAATAAATTTGTCAAACGGTGAGGAATAAGCAATGATGTATCAATTAAATGGTGTATCTTACTATGTGCACACCGAGGGAAAAGGAGAGCCGCTGCTTCTGCTTCACGGCTTTACCGGTTCTTCTCAAACTTGGCGTACCTTTATGAAGAAATTCGTTAAAGACTATCAGGTGATTGCTGTTGATATTATTGGTCATGGCCAATCAGCAGCTCCGAAAGAAATCAAACCATATTCAATGGAAGCAGTTGTTGAAGCACTGCATGAGCTTCTTCAACAGCTATCTCTATCACAGGTGAATGTAATTGGATATTCGATGGGAGGAAGGCTTGCTCTTTCATTTGCTCAGCGATATCCACACCTTGTGAAAAAGTTGGTATTAGAAAGCGCATCGCCTGGTTTAAAAACGCGAGAAGAACAAAAGCTAAGAAAAGAAAAAGATGAACAGCTGGCGAGCCGCATTATGAAAAATGGTATTGAAGAATTTGTAAACTTTTGGAAGGAAATCCCTCTTTTTAGTTCTCAAAAGCAATTGCCTAGCCATGTTCAAGAAGCGGTGCGTAAAGAAAGACTTTCGCATACAGAAACCGGCCTTTCCAACAGTTTGAAAGGAATGGGAACAGGAGTCCAGCCGTCACTTTGGGAGAAGCTGGACAATCTGTTGATGCCGGTTTTGCTTATTACAGGAGAAGTAGATCAAAAGTTTTGTTTAATTTCCAAAGAAATGCAAACATTAATACCAAATGCTACTTCTAGAATTATTTTAGGGACAGGCCATGCAATTCACGTGGAACAACCCGAGATTTTTGGTAGAATAGTAAGTGAGTTCTTAGCTACTACATAATTAGGAGGAAATAAAGATGACAGTTGAATGGACATCAGCACGTCAGTATGAAGACATTTTATACGAAACATATAACGGAATCGCTAAAATTACGATTAACCGTCCGGAAGTGCACAATGCATTCCGTCCAAAAACAGTAATGGAATTGATCGATGCATTTGCTTATGCTCGTGACGATGCAAGTATTGGAGTAATTGTATTAGCAGGTGCTGGAGATAAAGCATTTTGCTCAGGCGGAGACCAAAAAGTTCGCGGCCACGGCGGCTATGTAGGAGAAGATGAAATTCCACGTCTAAACGTTCTAGATTTACAGCGCTTAATTCGTGTAATTCCAAAGCCGGTTGTTGCGATGGTATCAGGCTATGCAATTGGTGGAGGCCACGTTCTTCACGTTGTATGTGACTTAACAATTGCAGCGGATAACGCAGTCTTTGGACAAACAGGTCCTAAAGTTGGAAGCTTCGATGCAGGATATGGCTCTGGTTACTTAGCTCGCATCGTAGGTCATAAGAAAGCGCGTGAGATCTGGTTCTTATGCCGTCAGTACAACGCTCAAGAAGCACTAGACATGGGATTAGTAAACACGGTCGTTCCATTAGAACAGCTTGAAGCTGAAACAATTCAATGGTGTGAAGAGATGTTAGAAAAAAGTCCAACCGCTCTTCGTTTCTTAAAAGCAGCATTTAATGCTGATACGGATGGCTTAGCTGGTATCCAGCAATTTGCGGGTGACGCAACGCTTCTTTATTACACAACCGATGAGGCAAAAGAAGGTCGCGATGCATTTAAGGAAAAACGCAATCCAGACTTCCAACAGTTCCCACGTTTCCCTTAAACAGCTGAAACAGCTTGGTGATTATCATCAGGCTGTTTTTTCAATTTAATTTAGTTAATCAGTATAAAAAGGAGAGAAATTCATGAGTAGCCAAACGATTCCCAATGGGCTTATGCAAAGAGCATATTTGACGCCAAATCGAGTGGCGGTAGAAACACCGCAAACGTCTCTTACGTTTCATGAGCTTCATAAACGTGTTCAAAAAGTAGCACAGCAGCTTTCTTTTAACGGTGTAAAGCAAGACGATACTATTGCTTTATACATGAAAAATAGAGTGGAGTTTATTGAGATTTTACATGCGGTTTCTTATATTGGCGCCCGGTTGCTGCTCGTCAACACGCGTTTGACAAACGAAGAAATTAATTATCAGCTAACAGATGCAAACGTGTCGTTGCTTATTGCGGATGAAACATTTTTAATGAGAGAATTCCAAAGTTCCATTACTCAGCTTACTTTACCTGCTTTAAAAAGTTCTCCAGAAGCAGAAACAGGTTTTCAAAAAACGTGGAATCTCGAGGAGACATTCACCATTATGTATACGTCTGGAACAACAGGTCATCCAAAAGGAGTGCTGCAGACATATGGAAATCACTGGTGGAGTTCCGTTGGCTCAGCGCTTAATTTAGGATTAAATGAAAAAGACTGCTGGCTTATAGCGGTTCCTTTGTTTCATATTAGCGGCTTATCTATTTTAATGCGGAGCGTCTTTTACGGAATGAAAATCATTTTAGAAGAACGGTTTGAAGCAAGAGCAGTAAATGAAGCGATTGAAAACAAAGGGGTAACGATTATTTCGGTTGTCACTTCCATGCTATCCAATATGCTTGATGAGTTAGGGGAACGGAAATATCCGCATACGTTTCGCTGCATGCTTTTAGGAGGAGGACCTGCACCGCTTACTATTTTAGAGGCTTGTGTGAATAAAGAAATTCCTGTTTATCAAACGTATGGAATGACAGAAACATCTTCACAGTTCGTTACCCTTTCACCTGAAGACAGTTTGCGAAAACTGGGATCAGCAGGTAAACCATTATTTCCATGTGCAATGAAAATTGTAGATGAAAAAGGAAATGAAACAAGCGAAGCAGGAGAAATCATTGTTAAAGGTCCAAATGTTACAAAAGGATATTTAAATAAACCTGAAGCTACTGAAAAAGCCCTTCAACAAGGCTGGTTCTATACAGGAGATATCGGGAAAGTGGATGAAGAAGGCTTCCTATATGTATTAGACAGACGTTCGGACCTCATTATTTCAGGTGGAGAAAATGTATATCCAGCTGAAATTGAAAATATTTTATTGAAGCACCCTGCTGTTAAAGAGGCTGGTGTAACGGGAGTAGCCGATGAAAAATGGGGACAAGTTCCGGCAGCATGCATCGTTACAAAAGAAGACGTTTCAGATGAAGAATTATCTTTACACATGCAACAATTTTTAGCGAAGTACAAACTTCCAAAGTATTTCGTTCGAGTAGAGGAGCTGCCGCGAACGGCTTCTAATAAAATCATACGCCGGAAGCTATCATCGTTCATACAGAAAGGTAGTTAATCGATGATTATAAAAAAAGTACATCTTTATAAAATTGACATGAAGCTTCTTTCTCCTTTTTCAACAAGCTATGGTACGGTGCAGGATCGAGAATTGATTTTGCTGGAAGTAGAAGATGAAAAAGGTTTTACAGGGTGGGGAGAGGTCGTTGCTTTTTCATCTCCTTGGTATACGGAAGAAACGATTCAGACGTGTTTTCATATGTTAGACGATTTTTTAATTCCTTCGCTTCTTCATCAGCAGCTTCAAAAACCAGAGGATGTTCAAAAGCTATTCAAACCTCTAAAGCGAAATAACATGGCTAAAGCAGCTTTGGACTGTGCTGTATGGGATTTGTATGCAAAGCGGCAAAATAAGCCGTTATCTGAAGTAATTGGCGGAGTAAGGCCTGCTGTAGAAGCTGGAGTGGTAGTTGGCTTAAATGACATTTCCGTAATGAAAGAACAAATAAAGACTTACATGAAAGATGGCTATAAGCGCTTTAAAGTGAAAATTAAGCCGGGTGCTGACTATGAGCTACTGAAACAAATTCGAGATGAATTTCCAAGCATTCCTCTTATGGCTGATGCCAATTCAGCCTATACGTTAAGCGATAGTGATTCATTGAAGAAACTAGATGAATTGAATTTAATGATGATCGAACAGCCGTTAAGTTCTGATGATATCCTTGATCATCGATTGTTACAAAAGCAAATGAAGACGCCGATTTGCTTAGATGAAAGTATTGTGAGCTATGAAGATGCACGTCATGCAATTGAACAAGAAAGCTGTAAGATTATCAATGTGAAAATCGGTCGAGTTGGCGGAATGTCCGTAGCAAAGCAAATTCATGATTTATGCGCCCAGCATGGTGTAAGACTTTGGGTTGGAGGAATGTTAGAAGCAGGGATTTCACGAGCTCATAATATCGCCCTTGCCACACTGCCTTCTTTCACGATACCAGGTGATATTTCTGCGTCGTCTCGCTATTGGGAAAAAGATATTATTAAGCCCGAAGTAGAGGTAGAAGCCGGAGTAATAAAGGTGAAGGGAAAACCGGGGATAGGATACGATATTGATAAAAAGTTTATCAAAACAATCACAGCATTTGAAAAAGAATACAAATAATTAAAAACCGTTTTTTTATGAAAAACGGTTTTTTTTATTGAGGTTGTCAATGTTTAGTAGAAAAATAGGACAAATTTTTTAAAAAGAGCACATTGTTCCATCAAGCGTGTCAAAACATGTTATGATGGAATAGTTTGATGAAAAAGGTCGAAGAGTTTTATCGTAAAAAACAAAATTATTTTTGAAAATAGGTTGATAGTTTTCTAAGTTGTCCTATATAATGTGTTTATAACATAACACAATATGTTGTTTTGAAATCCATAATAAAATACTATATTTTGTGTTTTCCAGTGAAAAAGGTGTCTGATAAAAAGACTTAAAAGGGAATTTGGTGAAAATCCAAAGCTGTCCCCGCAACTGTGAATGCTGATGAAATAAGGAGATCCACTGTGAGTAAACATCATGGGAAGGCCTTAAAGTAAAAAGAAGCATAAGTCAGGAGACCTGCCTTTTTTATGTCGTTTTATCTTCTTCGGGAGGTGAGAGGGTAGAGCGAGGATTGAGAAAAGACTTAGTGTCTTCTTCTATCTTCGTTCTATTCGCTCACCGAGGTACGGTGAGCGATTTTTTATTTTGAAGTGAAGAGAGGAGCCATATTTATGGTGAATACATTAAAGCCTACAATTCTACATGAATTAACTGCATATATTGAACGTTTAAAAAAAGAATTTACGCAGCTTGATTTTTCTTTGTATGAGGAAAAGGTTATTCAAACTGTTACAGTAAAGGAAAATATGACGGACGAAAAGGTTGCAAACGTACTAATTTTGGCAGCCTTAGAGCGTATTTCAATGGAAGAACCCGATTGGACGTACGTAGCGGCAGACGTCTACTTAAACGAACTATATCGAAAAGCAGCGGACAACCGAGGTTACGATAAAAAAGAGAAGTACGGTTCGTTTTATCAGCTTATTCAAGAACTAACAAAAATTGGCATTTATAATAAGCAGCTATTAAAAACATATACAGAAGAAGAAATTAATGAAATTGCTTCAGTCATTATTCCTGAACGCGATCGTTTATTTACATACATTGGATTGTTGACATTAGCAGATCGCTATTTAGCGACATCACATGATAAGCGCGTATACGAATTACCGCAAGAACGTTTTCTTATCATTGCTATGACGCTGATGTCTCAAGAAAAGAAAGAAAATCGAACAGCATTAGTAAAAGAAGCGTACTGGGCGCTTTCTAGTCTATATATGACGGTTGCCACACCAACACTTTCAAACGCAGGAAAGAGCTACGGACAGCTATCTAGCTGCTTTATTGATACGATTGATGACAGCTTACGCGGTATTTATGATAGCAATACAGATTTGGCCACGCTTAGTAAAAATGGAGGCGGAATTGGTGTCTACCTCGGTCATATTAGAAGCCGAGGAAGTGATATAAAAGGTTTTAAAGGCGTATCATCAGGAACAATTCCATGGATGAAACAGCTAAATAATACGGCTGTAAGTGTCGATCAGCTAGGTCAACGACAAGGAGCTATTGCCGTATATTTAGACGTATGGCACAAAGACATCTTTTCATTCTTAGACGCGCGTTTGAACAATGGTGACGAACGTCAGCGCACGCATGATTTATTCACTGGCGTATGTTTGCCAGATTTGTTTATGGAAAAAGTAGAGGCACGTGAAGACTGGCACTTATTCGATCCTCACGAAGTTCGTACGCTGATGGGCTACTCGTTAGAAGATTTTTATGATGAAGAAGAAGGCAGCGGTTCGTTCCGCACTCGTTACGCTGAGTGTGTAAATAATGAACAGCTTTCAAGAGAAACAGTACCTGCTATTGAAATCTTCAAGCGCATTATGCTTTCGCAGCTTGAAACCGGAACGCCTTATATGTTCTATCGTGATACGGTTAACCGAGCTAATCAAAACCGCCACGAGGGCATGATCTACTGCAGCAACTTATGTACAGAAATTACGCAAAACCAAAGCACAACGGTCGTAACAGAGGAAATTACGGAAGACGGAAAAATTATTATTACAAAGAATCCGGGCGATTTTGTTGTATGTAATCTTTCTTCTATCAACTTAGCGAGAGCCGTAACTGAAGATGTGCTTGAACGTTTAATTCCAATTCAAGTACGCATGCTTGATAACGTTATTGAGTTAAATGATTTGCCGGTACTTCAAGCAAAACTAACAAACCAAAAGTACCGCGCAGTAGGGCTTGGCACATTTGGTTGGAACCATTTGCTTGCCTTAAAGAAAATAGCATGGGAAACAGATGAAGCGGTAGCATATTGCGATGAATTATATGAGCAAATTGCTTACTTAACCGTACAGGCAAGCATGAACTTAGCTAAAGAAAAAGGTGCATATCCATTATTTAAAGGCTCAGATTTTGAGTCAGGCGCTTATTTTGAAACACGTAAATACACAAGCGAAGCGTGGAGTGAACTACGTAACGAAGTTCAAAGCAATGGGATAAGAAATGGCTACTTAATGGCTGTAGCACCTAATTCATCAACATCTATTATCGCGGGTTCTACTGCAAGTATTGATCCTATTTTCCGTAAGTTTTATTCAGAGGAAAAGAAAAACTATAAAATCCCGGTGACGGCACCAGATTTATCACCAGCAACAAACTGGTATTATAAGTCCGTTTATTTAATTGATCAGCACTGGAGCATTAAGCAAAACGCCAAGCGACAGCGCCATATTGATCAATCCATTTCATTCAACTTATATGTGCAAAATGATATCCGAGCAAAAGAGCTGCTGGATCTTCATATGACGGCATGGAAAGAAAAGTTAAAAACGACCTACTACGTACGTTCAACATCAAGTGAAGTCATTGAAGAATGTGAAAGCTGTCATAGTTAAAAGGAGTGAATAATTGATGACAAGCATGTTAAAACGAGAATTAATGAACGAAACAGCTCCGAACCGTTCGACAGGAATCATTAACGGCAAGAGCTCAAATATTCTAAACTGGGATGACGTCCGATTTTCATGGGCGTTCCCTAAATACAAACGTATGCTAGCTAACTTCTGGACGCCGTTTGAAATTAATATGGGTCAAGATATTAAGCAGTTCCCTCAGTTAACGGCTGACGAACAAGAGAGCTTTTTAAAAATTATTGGCTTGCTGGCGCTACTGGACAGTATTCAATCAGATTATGCTAGCAAAGTAGCTGACTATGTAACCGATTCTTCGATTAATGCTCTAATGATTATTTTAGCGCAGCAAGAAGTGGTTCATAATCATTCGTATTCATATGTTTTATCAAGTCTTGTACCAAAAGGAAAACAAGATGAAGTATTTGAATACTGGCGCACAGACGAAAAGCTTCGCGCTCGAAATGACTTTATTACAAACGGATATAAAGCATTTAGCGAAGAAGCAACGGTTGAAAACTTTTTGAAGTCTATGGTATATGATGTTATTTTAGAAGGCCTTTTCTTCTATAGCGGATTTGCTTTCTTCTATAATCTTGCGAGAAATCAAAAGATGGTGGCGACATCTACGATGATTAACTATATCAATCGTGATGAACAGCTTCACGTTGGGTTATTTGAAAAGATTTTCAAGGAAGTACTAAATGAAAATCCAGCTTATCGTACGGAGGAGCTAGAAACGTTTGTAGTTGAAACGTTCCAAGAGGCAGCTCGTCTTGAAATTGAATGGGCGGAATCTGTTATCGGAGAAAAATTCGACGGCATCACGATGAAAGAACTGCAGCAGTATATTGAATACATGGCTAATAAACGCTGTAATCAGTTAGGCTTCGGTCGAGCTGCTTTCCCAGAAGCACCGATTGAAAATCCTCTTCGTTGGATTATTGCTTATCAAGAGGTAGATTTAGGGAAAACGGATTTCTTTGAACAGAAATCAAGACAATATACAAAAGCATCAGATGCGAATGGATTTGATGATCTATAAATACAAAAGCTGACTAATTTCCTTATTGATTAGTCAGCTTTTTTTAAGTGAATAAGTCCAAGTTCTAACGCACGTGTCGTAATTAAGTCATCAATTTCTTCTGGAATGTTTTCAAGTGTTCCCCATTTATATGTCCATAAATGAGTAAACGATTGTACATAGATTGGAAAGGTTTGTTCATTTGCTTTTATTGCTTCTTCTTTAAAAAAATGAATCAGTTGTTCAGTTTTCATATTAGTCTCCTTTTTTATGATCTTGAAGAGAGAAAAAAGACAACCCAGAGGCTGTCCTTTTGCGGGTTACGCTTCAGTTGGCTTGAACGTTTTACAGTCTGTTTCATAACTGCTTGCTGCATGTTTTCCGCTATGACTTACCACGTAAATTTCTTCTGCGCTGCAGTGATTTCCATTTTTCCAAAAGTGACAGTTATTTACTTCACAAAGAATGTTTTGTTCCAACGTTAACCCTCCTTTGTATGTGATAGCTATAGTATGGTCAAAATTCAACTAACTTATAAGAAAGGTGGTAGACTTTCATTTTAATTGAGAATTTTTATCAATTAAACATTGACAAAGAGAATCATTCTCAATTAAACTGTGTATATAGTAAAGAATACAAGTTGTTGTCAAATCATTAAATGAATAATTAATTGGGAGGGAACAAACATGTCATCAGTTATGGTTGTAGGAGGAGACAGGTTAAAGCATATTACAGATCGTTTAGCGGGAGAAGGATTTAATGAAGTAATTCATTTAGATGGCCGTAAAAGCAATATGGTGAAGCGAGAAATACCCGAACATATTGGGGTTGTATTAGTTATTACGGATTTTATTAATCACAATATGGCAAAAGTCATTAAAGAGAAAGCAAAAAAACAAAAAAAACCGATTTATTTCGTCAAACATTCATGGAGTGCTATTCGTAAAGTGATTGAGCAAATTTCATGATTTAATTTTTACTTATTATTGAGAATGAATTTCAATTAGGGTGGTGAGACATAGGTGGAACCGATAAAAGTGCATATAAAGACACTCTCTAACGACCACATCGAACAATTTATTCGATGTCCGTACAAATTTTATCAGCAGCAGCTTCTTTTGAAAAAAACATCTATAGATTGGAAACAGCTTGTTCAAGTAACTGTCCATCAAATCATTAAAACATACTATAGCAAGCCCGTTGAGTATCGCTCGAACCTCTATGTTTTACAGCTTATTGAAAAATATTGGCGCCTAAAGCCAAATATGTTTTCATCACCCGTTCACTATTACGATGTGTTAGCTAAAGTAAGCGATTATTTACTAAGGTTTTTAGGAGAGAAAGCACATGTGGAACTACCGCTTTTTGTGTTTGAGAAATACAGCGTGTATGTAGAAGAAATTCAAAGCAACCTTTCTCTAACCATTGATTTTGCTGCATGGACAGAGAAGTCTTATACGGTAACAAAATTCATTCTAGATGACCATGAAGAAGTGAAAAACGCCATGAAAGACTTTATTATCGTTTTTTCGAAACAAGCTTTTAAAAAGGTTCCTGAACAAATTCGTTTTTATTCATTATTAACTGGAGAAACAACAACTTATCATATTGCACCAGACGATTATCAAAAAGCCATACTTCAACTACATATTGTCAAAAGTGTGTTAATGGAACCAAAACATTTTCAAAAGAATTATGCATCCAGTGAGTGTGAAAACTGTCCTCTTAAGCAAGAATGTTGTGAAGAAGGAGATGTGCGGCCAACACTGCTGGTGTAAAGGAGCGTCATTTACATGAAGGAAATCTTACTAGCTTATGCGAGTATGTCAGGTAACACAGAAGCGATAGCCGATTTGATCGAAGAAGAATTAGTCAAGCATGGATTGCATGTGAAACGAGCAGAAGTATATGACATTGATGCTTCTGACCTTGTATCCGCAGAATCTATTATCTTTGGAGCTTATACGTGGGGAGATGGAGAGCTGCCAGATGATTTTTTAGTTCTTTATGATGAAATGGATGATATAGATCTCAGTCAAAAGCAGATGGCTGTATTTGGCTCAGGTGATTCATCATATGATGTTTTTTGCGGAGCAGTTGATTTAATTGAAGAAAAAATAAAGAGACGTAACGGAAATATAGCCGTTCCCGGTTTGAAAATCGAGCTCTCTCCCTTTGGAGAAGATGTAGAAAAATGTAAGGTATTTGCTAAAGGTTTTGCTGAAGTAGTAGCAAAATCTGCTGCTTCATAAGAAAACCCGGTCAAGTGCTGACCGGGTTTTTTAATATGGCTTCTTTTTGCTGTATTCTTTATTATCTTTCATAAATAGACGCCAGAAATAAAAGAATCCAGGAAATAAAATAGCAAAACCAACAATATACACAATAAATAAAGAATGAAACGCATCGGGATGTGTAAATCCATTCTCAATCGTTACGTTTGGATAGACAACATAAGGTAAATGACTTCGTCCGTATACGTAACTTGCTAAGAAATATTGAAGGATAATGGATACCACGGCTAAACGAGGCATGCCTTTTCCTTTTTGAGAAGGTAGCAGCAGAGCAATGCCAGCTACTACAAATAGACCTACAGATCCGTAAAGAAGGGGCTTAAACTGCATCATTTTATCATATAACCAGCTTGCTTCTGATTGCATTGTAATCATAATAAAGATAGCCATTAGCAGGGAAAGAGGTCCTGTAATGAGCGCATCACGCCGATAGACCGCATAAGCTTCCATTTCGTCAGATGACTTCGAGTAATCTGCTAATAACAGAGACGATAGAAACAGCGAAGAGCTTATGGCAAACCCGATAAATGAATAGACGTGCGGACTTGAAAATACTTTTGCTAAATTTAATCGCTGCGTGCCATCAATTATATCAATAAATCCACCTTGACTTACTGGCAGTACAGCGATTAAAAAAGCAGGAATTAACACGCCGGATATACCGGATATATAAACCAATGCTCTTCGATATTTGAAGCTGCTAGCATAGTGTGAAAACACTAAAAATCCGCTTCGAATAGATAAGAGAAGTAAAATGATACTTCCGGGTATTAGTAACACTGTGCCAAGCGTAAATGTAGCTCGAGGAAAAAAACTAAACAGCGCAACAACAATCGCAACGATAAATACATTGGTTACTTCCCAAGTAGGCGATAGATATCTGTTTGCTACATCTGTAGCATTTGTTTTCGTACGATTAATATATACCATCGACCAAAAGCCAGCTCCAAAGTCCATCGTTCCCATTACGGCATAGATAAAAATGAAGCCCCATATTACAGTAATTGCTAGTAATGAATCACCCATATTCTCACATCCTTTTTAATCTGCTTGCGCAGCAAGCTCTTTAGAAAGCGGATTTCTTCTGAAATAAAACACCAGTACAAGGGCGACTGCGGCCACAAGTACGATATAAACAAGCAAAAATAAAAAAAATAAAATATGCAAATTAGCAGAAGTGGTAACTGCTTCTGATGTACGCATGATGCGGTAAATGACCCAGGGCTGTCTTCCTGTACATGCGAAAATCCATCCGAATTCAATGCCCATGATCGCGAGAGGGCCTGTTGCGACAAATGCCCACATAAAAATTTTAGGGAAGCTTTTCTTCTTTAAAAACTTGTACCAAACAACGCCCACTAGCGCCACTAAAATTAAAATCGATCCGATAATGACCATACCGTTAAACAAGGTATGCACAAAAAGCGGCGGCCAATAATCCCTAGGGAAGTCATTGAGTCCAGTAATCACTGTATTAAAGCTATTACCCGACAAGAAGCTGAGCATCCATGGAAACTCAATTCCATACTTGACTCGCTGTTCTTTTTCATCTGTAAATCCGCCTAAAGCTAATGGCGCATGATCTTGTGTTTCAAATAGACCTTCAGCTGCTGCAAGTTTTTCGGGTTGATATTCGTATACTTTTTGCATAGATTCATGTCCATTCAAAGCTGTTACAAAAGAAAAAATCCCGCCGATTACTAATCCCATCATCAATGCTTTATGATGAAATTTATATTCTCTTGGATTATGTTTTCGCGCACGAAGCATTTTAAAGGCAGCGACTGAAGCAATGACAAAGCCTCCGGTTGTATAAGCAGAAACGGCTACATGACCGGACGTTACAAAGAAACTCGGATTAAAGAAAGCTGCCCAAGGATCTACGCTTACAATTTCGCCATTTAAAATTCGAAAGCCAGCAGGTGTTCCTTCAAATGCGTGCACGTTTGTAATTAAAACGGCAGAGGCAAGAGCGCCTATTGCTACTAAAATTAGACTGATAATCCTCATTTTTCGAGAAATACGGTCCGCTGCGTATACGTAAATAGAGAGAAACAGAGCCTCAATAAAGAAAGCATAAATTTCAATTTGAAAGGGAAGAGCCATCACTTTTCCTACGATTTCCATAAAACCCGGCCAAAGCAACGCTAATTGTACACCAGCAATCGTTCCCGTAGGAATGGCGACTCCAAGCAGGACAGCAGCTCCTTTTGTCCAACGCTGTGCCATAAGTTCATAATCTTTATCTTTTGTTTTGTAGTAAAGAATTTCAGCCAATAAAATCATGAGAGGAATGCCGACGCCAAGAGTGGCAAAAATGATATGTACTCCCATGTTCAAACCAAACATTGAACGTGCAGTAACTAAATGATCCATTCACTTTTCAACCTTTCCAGTAAAGTATTGATAAACCTTATTGTCCACTTTTTACCACGCTTTATGCATCAGAATTGGTAAAACATATAACTTGAAAATAGTAATCATTACGATTATAATGAGTGTATATTGTTTTAAAGGAGAGATATTTAATGAAAACAAATATTCATCCAGACTATCGTAAAGTTGTATTTATGGATACAAATAGCGGAACATCATTTTTATCAGGATCTACAAAACAATCAAATGAGACTGTTCAATGGGAAGATGGCAACACATATCCGCTTTTAAAAGTTGAAATCAGTTCGGATACACATCCATTTTATACAGGAAAACAAAAATTTGCTGATAAAGGCGGCCGTGTAGAACGCTTTAAGCAAAAATATAAGTTACAATAAAAAAACTAGCCGGGAGGCTAGTTTTTTTATTAATATAATGCTTTTTTCAACGTATCAATGTTGTGCTGCATAATGGAGAAATAATCTTCTTTATTTTTAACATCGTTTTTTGTTAATGACTCTAAGTTATGAAGTGTTAAAGCTTGAGCTCCCACTTCATTTTTTACAAGCGTAGACACTTTAGGCTTTAAATTTTGGTCAAAGATAAAGTATTTGATATGGTCTTTTTTTGCCTGTTTTACGATGTTTTCTAATTGTTTTTGAGACGGCTCATTTGTAGGAGATAAACCCGCTACGCTAATTTGCTTTAAGCCGTATCGTTTTTCCCAGTAGCCATAGGCTGCATGTGATACTAAAATTTCTTTATGAGGTGCGTCGCCAATCGTTGTTTTTAACTCTTGGTCCACATCTTCAAGGTGAGTCTTTAACGCTTGGAAGTTCTTTTCAAACTCTGCTTTTTTATCTGGTTTTAATTCAATAAGTTCATCTTTAATATTTTCTGCTAATTGAATAGCTAAAACAGGATCAAGCCAAACGTGAGGGTCTGTATCTCCGTGGTTATGCTCTTCTTCATGGGCATGTTCGTCTTCGTGAGCATGATCATCTTCAGAACTCTTTGCTAATTTAATTCCTTTTGCAGCTTCTACTAAAGCTACATCTTCATTTTTAAGTGTAGACTGTGCTTTATCTGCAAAACCTTCAAGTCCAATTCCTGAGTAAACGAATGCGTCCGCGTTGGCGATTTTAACCATTGTTTTTGTTGTAGGCTCAAATGAGTGGGCATCTACACCGGTTGGTAAAATGCTTTTAGCTTCTACATATTTTCCACCAATTTTTTCAGTAAAGTCTTGTAAAGGGTAGATTGTTGTATAAACTTCTAATTTTTTGTTTTTATTATCAGATGCGTTATTTGCACTGCTTGAACTGCACCCTGCAAGAGCTGTTCCGATTCCTAATGCAAGCACCATTAAAAGTGGTTTGAATTTCATTATGTTGCTCCTTCCGTTCGTATCGTAACCATTTATGACCTATGTTATTATATCGTAATTATTACGATTTGAAAACTAAAAATTTACGTACTTACTGTAAACTTAGGAAGGGGATCTTTGAGAGTAGCCCAATCTTGATTCATTTCCTCATTTGTCAGCAAACAGCGGTCTAAAGTTTCAATTATTTCAGCTGTGTTCATATCAATACCAATGAACACGAGCTCGTTAATACGATCTCCAAAGTGTTCATCCCATTTTGCTCGTAATTCAGGCTCTTCTTTTAAGGTTTGTTCTCTTTCTTCCGGTGCGTAAGTTGCTATCCATTCACCCGCTGCTTGAATCATAATGGACGTACCCGCTTGAGAAAGAAGTCCTGCCATATTATTACGCGAAGCAAGCCAGAAAAATCCCTTTGCGCGTACAATATCAACCGGCCAGTTCTCTAACCATTTCATAAAGCGTTCAGGATGAAGGGGACGATTCCTTCTGTATACAAAAGAAGAAATACCGAACTCTTCCGTTTCAGGCGTATGGTGTTCTTCATTTAATTCTTTAATCCATCCGGCTCCTTGACTAGCTTTTTCAAAGTCGAATAAGTGGGTATGAAGTATGGCTTCAAGGCTTACTTCACTATTAATTGTTTGGATAACAGTGGCTTCTGAGTTTAATTTATGAAGAACAGCCTGCAGCTCATCTGCATCATCTTTTGTTAACAAATCAACTTTGTTTAACAAAATGACGTTTGCAAATTCAATTTGATCGATTAATAAATCAATCACTTCTCTTGTATCGTTTTCATCTGTTCCTTCTTTGCGGTCTAATAAGCTTTCGCCGGATGAAAAGTCTTCCCAAAAGCGATTGGCATCTACTACAGTGACCATCGTATCTAACGAACATTTCTGAGTTAAATCAATGCCAAGCTCTTCCTCAATATAAGTAAATGTTTGAGCAACAGGTATAGGTTCGCTGATTCCAGAAGATTCAATGACAATATAATCAATATCACCATTGTCAGCTAGGCGTTCTACCTCTTTCATTAGATCGTCTCGAAGCGTACAGCAAATACAGCCATTTTGCATTTCAACAAGTTTTTCTTCTGTTCGAGAAAATCCGCCTTGTTTAACTAAGTCTGCATCAATATTTACTTCGCTCATGTCATTGACAATAACCGCGACCTTTAAACCTTCTTTATTTTTTAAAATATGGTTCAAAAGAGTTGTTTTACCTGAACCAAGGTATCCGCTTAAAACGGTAACGGGAATTTTTTTCACTGTTATAACCTACTTTCTTGTTTATAAATAATAATGATTACGATTTAACACTTTTCATCTTATAGGAAAAAGTATTATAATACAAGAAAGAATTTTTTTTATGAAGGAGAAGACAGCAAATGAGCTTATTACAAGATGTTTTAGAATTCAACAAAAAATTTGTAGAAGAAAAGAAGTATGAACTTTACGAAACAAGCAAATTCCCTGATAAAAAAATGGTCATTTTATCGTGTATGGACACAAGATTGGTAGAATTGCTTCCACACGCTTTAAATTTACGCAACGGAGACGTGAAAATCGTTAAAAATGCAGGAGCGCTTGTTTCACATCCATTTGGAAGTATTATGCGAAGCATTTTAGTAGCTGTGTACGAGCTACAAGCTGATGAGGTATGTGTAATTGGTCACCATGACTGCGGAGCAGGTAAACTTCAGGCGGAACCTTTTTTAGAGAAAGTAAGAGCAAAAGGCATCTCAGATGAAGTGATTAATACCATTGAATATTCTATGGACTTGAAACAATGGTTAACGGGTTTTGATTCAGTAGAAGAGACTGTTCAGCATAGTGTAGAGACAATCCGTAATCATCCTCTATTTTCAAAAGATACTCCTGTACATGGACTAGTTATTGATCCAAATACAGGAAAGCTAGATGTTGTTGTAAATGGGTATGAAGCAATCGAAAACAACTAAAGCTTAGTGTGATTTTTTCTCAGGTACTTCATCGATGCCACCCGGATGGAACGGGTGGCATTTTAAAATGCGTTTTACAGTCAAATAAGATCCCTTTACGGCACCAAAGCGTTTAATGGATTCAACTCCGTACTGGGAGCAAGTAGGGTAAAACCGGCACCTTGCCGGAAGAAAAGGTGAAATTCCTTTTTGATATCCTTTTATAAGTAAAAGCAAAAGCTTTGCAATCATTTATTATCACGTTCTTTCTTTCGTGTTTGCTCATACTATAAGGGATAGAAGGAATAAAAAGCAACTAAAAGAAATAAAGGTTATTAAATGGATGAAATATATCGGAATTGCATGTTATGATAGGTGAAAGAAGAAAAAAGGAGTGGTATTATGCCATCAGTAGAAAGTTTTGAGCTAGATCATAATGCGGTTAAAGCACCTTACGTAAGACACTGCGGTGTTCACAAAGTGGGAAGCGACGGCGTTGTAAATAAATTTGATATTCGTTTTTGCCAGCCAAACAAACAAGCAATGAAGCCCGACGTTATTCATACGTTAGAGCATTTATTAGCTTTTAACATTCGTACTCATGTAGAAAAATATGATCACTTTGATATTATTGATATTTCGCCTATGGGATGTCAAACTGGGTACTACTTAGTAGTGAGCGGCGAGCCGACTGTACGTGAAATTATTGACTTGTTAGACGATACGTTAAAAGATGCAATTAACATTACTGAAATTCCAGCAGCAAACGAAAAGCAGTGCGGTCAAGCGAAACTTCACGATTTAGAAGGAGCAAAACGCTTGATGAAGTTCTGGCTAGAACAGGACAAAGAAGATTTAGAAAAAGTATTTGGCTAAAAATAAGCAGTCCACTGGGCTGCTTATTTTATTTGAAAAAAGATGAAGAAGTTTCTCTGAGTCTAAAGAAAGGGAAATGTCTCTTTTTATGAAAAAAATGTTTTAATCAACTAAAAAAGGGTACAACTATATTATATAAAGAGTTCACAAAGGAGCGAAAAACATGGCAGCAAATGTAAATGAAATCGTTAATAAACAAGTAGCGAATTTTAGTGTAATGTACATAAAACTTCATAACTTTCACTGGTACGTAAAAGGTGAACAATTCTTCACTCTTCATGAAAAGTTTGAAGAGCTGTATACGGAAACAGCTACAATTATTGATGACCTTGCAGAACGCCTTTTAGCATTAGAAGGAAAACCTGTGGCAACAATGAAAGAATCGTTAGAACTTTCTTCTATTAAAGAAGCGGATGGAAGCGAAACGGCTAAAGATATGGTTGCTTCTTTAGTAAGCGATTTTGATACGCTAACTGCTGAATTAAAAGAAGGAATGGACGCAGCCGGTGAAGCGGGCGACGAAACAACAGGAGACATGCTGTTAGCCATTCATCAAAGCTTAGAGAAGCATACGTGGATGTTAAAATCATTCCTAGGCAAGTAATTAAAACCTGCGAGTACTCGCAGGTTTTTTTATGATAAGATGGACGAACACTTTTTTTTCACTGGCATATACTGTAGGGATATGACTGCTTATGACTGCTGAAAGGGTGAAAAAAGTGGATATGCAGAAGCTTGCTGTCTTGATAATCTCAAGTTTAGGTTCACTGGCTTTTTTTTTATTTGGAGAGTGGGACTATTTACTAATGGCTTTAGTAGCATTAGTGGCAATGGATTACTTGACGGGTACAATTGCAGCTTTTATAAATAAACGTTTATCTAGCAAAGTAGGTTTTAAAGGAATTGCCAAAAAGATTTTTATTTTTGCCATGATTGCTGTAGCAAACTTTATCGATTCTGTATTCTGGGAAAACGGTCATATTATTCGAGATGGAGCTATTTTGTTCTATATTTTAAACGAAATGATTTCAATTACAGAAAATGCAGGAATTGTAGGAATTCCAATTCCAGAGCCGTTAAAAAAAGCAATAGCGATTTTAAAAGACCGCTTTAAATCGTAGAGTGTATAAAAAAAGAATAAGATACAAATAAGAAAGATAAGTTGGCACTAGAAAGAAGGAGCTGAATATCTTTCATGACAAAAAAATATTATGTATCTCTGAGTTCAGGAGAAATCAATCAGTCAAATACTGCTTCAGATTGGAATTATGCAATTGAAGCAACAGATGAAGAAGTGGAGAAGCTGAGAACGTATTTAGATCAGCGTGCTTCAAGCGATTGGTCGAGCTTTTGGCGATCACATATTCCATATCTGGAATATCATCATGATTCTCAAAATGATATGTACGATAAAACGACAGTTGAAATATATACCATGCTTTATCAGCTGGGAGACAATGAAACAAAATCACATATCAAACAGATGAATATTTTATCTTCAGATAGAATGGAATAAGGGGTAAAAAGCAAAGAAAAAAAGTACGAGCATACTTTTCTTATCAGGTATGGCCGTAATGTATGATAAAATAAGGGAAAAATCAAATGGAGTTTGAGTCGACCATGTACACATTTAAGGATGCATATCATAATCAAGTATTTTTATCATTTGAAAAAAATCCATTCTCGAAAACTCCACGTCATGTTTGGGTCGTATGCAGGTATGAAAATCAATGGTTGCTAACGAATCACTCAAAACGAGGTTTAGAATTTCCCGGAGGAAAACTAGAAGGCAATGAAGTACCAGAAGAAGCAGCGGTTCGAGAAGTATTTGAAGAAACAGGCGGAGAAGTCTCTTCTTTAACTTATATTGGTCAGTACAAAGTAGTAAGTAAAGGAAAGACTATTATTAAAAACATTTATTTTGCTACTATTGGAAATGTAATTAAAAAAGAAGACTACATGGAAACAGATGGTCCAGTAATGATTGATGAACTACCTTCGGGTATTCAACAAGATGATGCATACAGCTTCATCATGAAAGATAATGTTTTACAATATGTAATGAAATATGTAAAGCGAACATTTTTGTAAAAGCATCGTATTAATAAAAATCCCCCCGTTTGTACGGGGGATTTTTTATGAGCGTCGGATCAATTTCTTTTCTAAATAAGCAACGCCTTGGTACATAATCGTAGCGAAAATGGCAATTAATAATAAGCTGAGAAGAACAAGAGTAAAGTTGAAAACTTGGAAACCATAAATAATCATATATCCAAGCCCTTTTGAAGAAACTAAAAATTCTCCTACGATGACGCCTACCCAAGATAAGCCGACATTTACTTTAAATGTGGAAATAATGGCAGGCATGGAAGCTGGCAGAATTGCTTCTTTAAAACAGCGGGTTTTCGTTGCACCGAAGCTTTTTAGTAATTTAATATAGTTTGGATCAACTTCTTTAAAGGCTGTGTAAACGACGATGGATGTAATAATAACGGATATAATCGCTCCCATCGTTAAAATTGAGAAAAATCCTGGACCGATCGCTACTATTAAAATAGGGCCCAGCGCTACTTTGGGCATGGCGTTTAAAATAACGAGGTAAGGGTCTAATATGTTTGCAAGCCTAGTTGAATACCAAAGGGCCGTTGCAAGTAAAATACCTAGCAATGTGCCTAGAATGAAGCCAAGAACCGTTTCAAATAATGTAAAACCAATATGTTCTGCTAGCGAGCCGTCGGCAAGTTTAATTAAAAATAAATGCCATACTTTAGTAGGGGAACTGAAAATTAAAGGATCAATCCACTTTAAACGAGAAGCTAGTTCCCAGAAGCTAAAAAAGACTAAGAAAATGACCATCTGTACGCTCAGTACTAATCGTTTTTCGCCGCGAACCTTGCGAAGGTAGCTTTCGTGAAGAGTATTTAGGGAGCTAGTGGGTTTCAAGTTGATCAAGCTCCTTCCATATGTCCATAAATAAATCGTTATAGACAGGGTGCTGGCGTGCTTCAAACGGAGAAAGGGTTCGTAAAATAGAAGGAACCGTAAATATTTTTGCGATTTTCCCCGGCTTGGCTGAGAATAAAAAGATTCGGCTGCTCATAGCAATGGCTTCGCCGATATCGTGCGTGACCAAAACGGCCGTTTTTTGATAGGTCATCAGCGTTTTGGAGACAAGTTCTTCAAGCTTGAGTTTTGTTTGAAAATCGAGTGCTGAAAAAGGTTCGTCTAAGAGTAAAATAGCGGGGTCAATAGCAAGTGTTCGAACTAAAGCGACGCGTTGTCTCATGCCTCCGGATAACTGGTGCGGATATAGGCTATCTACGCCTTGTAAACCGATTTCTTTTAGAAGTAACAAAGCTTTCTTCTCTGTTTCATCTGTTAGCTGGCCGCGAATTTCAAGACCAAGTAAAATATTTTCTTTAATGGTTTTCCACGGAAACAAATAATCTTGTTGAAGCATATAACCGATGTTTGGGACTGATGTTCCGATATTTTCACCGTCTATTGTGACAGAGCCGGACGATGGTTCAATCAAGCCGGCAATAATCGATAGAAGCGTCGTTTTTCCACATCCGCTTGGGCCGAGAAAGGAAACAAATTCTCCTTCTTCAATAGACAAATTAATATGTTCAAGTGCAGTGGTAGCAGACTTTGTCGTAAGATACATATGCTGAACATCTTGAATGTGAAGTTTTGTCATATTACTCACTCATTGCATCTTTTGCGAATTTTGTGTTGACTAGCTTGCTGTGATCGATGTGTCTTGGAAGTTCTCCAGATTCGTCCATGATTTTTTGTAAATGATCCCACTCTTTTTGATCTAATAAAGGGTTAGTTGCAAAGGATTTTTGGGATTTATAGCGGTCAATAACAGTTTTCAGCGTTTCTTTAGGTGTATCTTCAAAATACGGTGCAACCACTTCAGCAATTTCATCTGTGTTATGTGTATTTACCCATTTTTGTGCTTTGTAAATAGCTCGAGTAAATTTAGCCGCTGCTTCAGGGTTATCTTTTAAATAGCTTTCTTTGGCCATAAATGTTGTATAAGGAACTGTTCCTGATTCTTTTCCGAAGGAAGCAACGATATGTCCTTTTCCTTGTTGCTCTAAAATACTAGCCGTTGGCTCAAATAATTGAACGTAATCTCCAGTGCCAGAAGCAAAAGCATTCGCAACGTTAGCAAAATCAATGTTTTGAACGAGTTTTACATCTTTTTTAGGATCAATATTATGCTGTTTCAACACATATTCCCCTACCATTTGCGGCATGCCGCCTTTGCGTTGACCAAGAAACGTTTTGCCTTTAAGCTGATCCCATGAGAAGTGATTGACTTTTTTACGCGCTACTAGAAATGTTCCGTCGGTTTGGGTTAGTTGTGCAAAGTTGATGACGGGATCACTAGACCCCTGTGCATATACGTAGATTGAAGTTTCCGAGCCGACTAGAGCGACGTCGATGCCGTCAGATAAAAGTGAAGTCATTGTCTTATCTCCGCCCCACGTTGTTTTTAAATCTACCTTTAGTCCTTCTTCTTCAAAAAAGCCTTTTGAAATAGCGACGTACTGGGGAGCATAAAAGATAGAGCGAGTTACTTCGCCAACACGAACCGTTTGTACAGATGTTGTTTTGCTGCAGCTAATTAGTGGAATGAGTAAAATCATAATAGCAAGCAAAGAAAAAAGCCATTTGATTGGTTTCATAAAGCAAACCTCCTTAAAATAATAAAATATTTTATGATAATGTATGTAAAGAAGTGGAAGAAGGTGAGTGCCTATATAACTATGTGTAAAATCAACGAAGTATTAGTCAACAATTGAAAGTACACCTTAGCGGGAGAAAGCAGGCTAGTTATATAAAGAATGGAGGAAAAAAATGAAAGATGGAACAATTCTTCATAAACAGCGTTTCCCATCATCAAACCCTCGCGTGGCGCTGTGGGTGATTACATATGCATGTCAAGGGCTTAAGATTAAAGGAATGCTCGCAGAGCCAAAAGAAAAAGGAATGTATGACGGCTTTTTATACTTAAGGGGAGGTATTAAGAACGTAGGAACGGTTCGTCCTGCTCGACTCATTCAATTTGCTTCTCAAGGTTTTATTGTGATGGCTCCGTTCTATAGGGGAAATCAAGGAGGCGAAGGAAACGAAGATTTTGCGGGAGATGATCGTTACGATGCTTTTGCTGCTTACGATTTACTGAAACAGCTCCCTAACGTCTACCATGACCGCATTCATATTTTTGGGTTTTCAAGAGGGGGAGTGATGGCTTTACTCACAGCCATTGAAAAAAACGACAGCCGTTCTCTTGTGTTATGGGGAGGCGTCACGGATATGGTGCTGACATATGAAGAAAGAGAAGATTTAAGAAGAATGATGAAGCGGGTGATTGGAGGAACGCCTTCTAAATATCCTGAAAGATACGAATGGAGGACACCTTTGCATCGTGCTCATCTCGTCGAGCCGCCGGTCTTGCTTATTCATGGTTTAGAAGATAAAAACGTGTCGATTGATCATTCCTATCAGCTCGAATCTAAACTAAAGAAGTCCAATAAAAAAGTTACCAGCTGGTACTTCGAAAACTTTCCACATGCTTTTCCACCAAAAGAAAACCGAGAAACGGTGAAGAAGTTAACGAAGTGGATGAAAGCGCAATAAAAGATATGCTACGATAGAGAAAACAAGTAGAATAACAGTGAGGAGTGAGAAAAAATGGGGATGCCGCTAGAATTAAATACAATGATTGTGACAAAAGGCAACGAAAAGCGTGTAACGGATAACATTTTTCAAATTGAGAAAAAAGGATATCGCTTGTATCCGTTAGATATTCCATTAAACATTCACAAAACAAAAAATGGAGAATGTATTGGAACTGCTGTTGTGCGTAAGGTAGAAATGGAGCAGGAAAAAACCATTGTCACATATGAACTGACAAAATTACATTCGACTAACTAAAAAACCGATCGTCTTATAGACGATCGGTTTTTTATTAGACTCTAGGTCCGCCTAATGTTGAAATGTCAGATGCTACATCATTAAAACGCTTGAAATTAGCTTTGAATTTAGCAGCAAGCTCAGTTGCCTTTTGGTTATAAGCTGTCGCATCCTTCCATGCTTTAGAAGGCTGAAGCACTTCATCAGGAACTCCCGGAACATGAGTTGGAATCGATAAACCAAAAATAGCATCTGTTACTGTTTCGGTATTAGCTAGTTCTCCTTCAAGGGCTGCTTGAACCATAGCTCGAGTGTAACTTAACTTCATTCGTTCGCCCACGCCGTATTCACCGCCGGTCCATCCAGTATTTACAAGGTATACATTTACGTTATGTTCATCGATTTTCTTTCCTAGCATTTCTGCATAAGTTGTTGGAGCAAGGGGTAAGAAAGGCTCACCAAAGCATGTAGAGAAAGTAGCCTGTGGCGATGTTACGCCGCGCTCTGTTCCAGCTAACTTACTAGTGTATCCGCTCAGAAAATGGTACATCGCTTGTTCTTTTGTAAGCTTGCTGATTGGAGGCAAGACGCCGAAGGCATCAGCAGTTAAAAAGACAATAGCTGTAGGGTGCCCAGCAACGCTTGGCAATACCGTATTATCAATAGAGTCAATTGAATAAGCGGCACGAGTATTCTCTGTTAAACTATTATCATTGTAATCTGCTACTTTCGTATTTTGATTTAACACTACATTTTCCAGTACGGCGCCGAAGCGAATTGCATTGAAAATTTGCGGTTCTTTTTCTTCGGAAAGCTGAATGCACTTCGCGTAGCATCCTCCTTCAATATTAAATACACCAGAGCTTGACCAACCGTGCTCGTCATCTCCGATTAAACGACGGTTTGCATCAGCAGAAAGCGTTGTTTTACCCGTTCCAGATAAACCAAAGAATAATGCAACGTCACCTTCTTCTCCTACGTTAGCAGAACAGTGCATGGATAGAATATTGTTTTGAGGAAGCAAGAAGTTCATCACTGAGAAAATAGATTTTTTCATTTCACCAGCGTATTCAGTTCCTCCAATTAGCACGATGCGTCGCTCTAACGAAAGAATAATGAAGGTTTCAGAATTCGTCCCGTCTGTTTCAGGATCAGCTTTGAACGTTGGAGCTGCTACAATTGTAAACGGCTTCACATCATCATTTGTTTTTTGTTCGGCTGAAGGGCGAATGAATAACTGCTGAGCGAATAGGTTATGCCATGCAAATTCATTAACTACTTGAATTGGTAACTGATACTTTTTATCAGCTCCAGCATATCCATTAAAAACAAAAAGTTCATCCTGCTTCTTTAAGTGGGTTAAGACTTTTTTGTATAGCGCATCGAATCGCTGAGCAGAAATTGGCTGATTGACAGGTCCCCATTCAACCGTTTTTGAAGACACAGCATCGCTTACAATAAATTTATCTAAAGGAGAGCGACCTGTATATTTTCCGGTTTCGACTGACACAGCACCTGTAGAAGTCAGCGTTCCTTCGCGTCGAGCTAGAATTTTTTCAACAAGTTGTGGAACAGATAATTGGTGTTTTGTTGTTTTTAATTGAAGCAAACCATTTAATTCGATAGACATATCAACAGTACTCATGTGCACTACCTTCCTTTTTTAGCTATTATTTATTCATTAATGTTTGAAATTTATAATTAGTATAACACATTTATTTAATTATTCTATACTATTTAACTAAAAATGTTTGTTTATTATAAAAAAATGTACGTTATACCTATTTTAGACACATGTATATGTGATAGGAGCAAAAAAAGTGAAGCTATTTTAAGTGAAAGCCTCATTTTGATCTGTCTTATTAACTAAACTTAGTGATGATTCTTAATAAGATGTACTATTTCGGAATTTGAGTATGTTACATTAAAACAGATTCAAACATAAAGAGATGATTTCCATTTGAATGTTGTTGACAGTGAAGCGCTTTTTCATGTATTATATGTCCTTGAACGGATACTCTCTTATCCCGAGCTGGTGGAGGGACAGGCCCTATGAAACCCAGCAACCATCGTCATTTTTTTGTGTAGACGATAAGGTGCTAACCTGATGCAAGGGCACAACCTTGATCGATAAGAGTGAAAGGCTTATGTAGAATTTGATACCTTTCCTCGATACAAGGAAAGGTTTTTTTATATTTTTTAACGTGTAGTGAAAATAAGGGAATGAGTACCGTATCACAATGTATCGTATTTATAAGGAGGAAAACTGATGTCAACACAACGTCGTCTGTTCACGTCAGAATCTGTTACAGAGGGACATCCCGATAAAATTTGTGACCAAATTTCTGACTCAATTCTTGATGCTATCCTAGCAAAGGATCCAAATGCTCGTGTTGCTTGTGAAACAAGCGTAACAACTGGTTTAGTTTTAGTAAGTGGTGAAATTACAACTTCTACTTACGTGGATATTCCTAAAACAGTTCGTGAAACAATTAAAGGAATTGGCTATACTCGTGCAAAATACGGATTTGATGCTGAAACTTGTGCAGTATTAACATCTATCGACGAGCAGTCAGCTGATATCGCTGCTGGTGTAGACCAAGCGTTAGAAGCACGTGAAGGTCAAATGTCAGATGAAGAAATCGAAGCAATCGGAGCTGGAGACCAAGGGTTAATGTTTGGTTATGCATGTAACGAAACAAAAGAATTAATGCCTCTTCCAATTTCATTAGCTCATAAACTTGCTCGCCGTCTAACAGAAGTACGTAAAGAAGAAATTCTTCCTTACCTTCGCCCGGATGGTAAAACACAAGTAACAGTTGAATATGATGAAAACAACAAACCTGTTCGCATCGATACAATTGTTATTTCAACCCAGCATCACCCAGAAGTAACGTTAGAGCAAATTCAACGTAACTTAAAAGAATATGTTATTAATCCAGTTGTTCCAAACGAGTTAATTGATGAAAATACAAAGTATTTCATTAACCCAACAGGACGTTTCGTAATCGGCGGTCCTCAAGGAGATGCTGGTTTAACTGGTCGTAAAATTATCGTTGATACTTACGGCGGATATGCTCGTCACGGCGGCGGTGCATTCTCTGGTAAGGACGCAACAAAAGTAGACCGTTCAGCAGCTTATGCAGCTCGTTATGTTGCGAAAAACATTGTAGCAGCTGATCTTGCTGATAAATGTGAAGTACAACTAGCATATGCAATTGGTGTTGCACAACCAGTATCTATTTCAATTGATACATTCGGTACAGGAAAAGTTTCTGAAGAAGTACTAGTAGACGTAGTACGCAAAAACTTTGACCTACGTCCAGCAGGCATCATTAAAATGCTTGATTTACGTCGCCCAATTTATAAGCAAACAGCAGCTTACGGCCACTTTGGTCGTACGGATGTGGAGCTTCCTTGGGAGTTCACAGACAAAGCGGAAGCATTAAAAACTCAAGCTTTAGCTAAATAATAAAAAAATCTCCGTGAAAACGGAGATTTTTTTATGCCCATTGAATACCTGCAGCAGATTTTTCTACGACACTTTCATATTCTGAAAGCAAATGCTGAAAAATGGCGTCCCATGATTGAGTAAGAGCGTATTGTCTCGCTGCATGGCCAAAGTGAAGACGCTGATGCAAATCATCGAGTAAATCTGTAATAGCCGAACTGAATTCTTCTAAGGAGTGAGGTTTGCAAAGGTAGCCGTTTCGCCCGTGCTGAACCATCTGTTTAACTCCTCCTGCATTTGCTGCCACTACAGGAGTTCCAGAAGCAAGAGATTCCAGTACAACATTTCCGAAGGTTTCTGTTTCTGAAGGAAAAACAAACAAATCAGATGATGAATAGATATGAGCAAGTTGCTTACCTTCAAGGAAGCCTGTAAATGTCATATGCTCAGATGCTTGCTGCTGCATTTGTTCTTTTAAAGGGCCGTCTCCCACAATAACCCAGTGAATTTGATGGCGGATATGATCAGGTAGAGATCGTGCGATTTTTATTAAAAAATCAGCGTTCTTTTCTTTAGCTAATCTTCCTACATACGTTAAGATGTAGGGTTTTTTTATATTATATTTAATACGAATATCAAAGCGGTCATAGTGGGGATGAAATAATTTATGATTTACTCCTCGCGACCAAATATCTACGTTGTGAAACCCTTGTTCTTCTAGCTGCTGTTTGGTCACTTCAGAGGGAGCGAATATTTTTTGTACAGGTTTATAAAACCATTTCATATATTTTTGCAGTGGTACACGCATTTTTTCAAGTTCATAGTGAGATAAATAATCATCAAAATTGGTATGATAAGAGCCGACAAGAGGAACACCTAATCTTTTCCCGTAATAGGAGCCGCAAAGCCCCATTGTAAAAGGAGTGGCCAAATGAATAATAGAAGGATTGAATGCCTGCAGCTGCTTTTTAATTTTTAGAACGTTTGGCAATGAAAAGCGGCTGTTTGGATAAAGGAAAAACGGCGTGCTCGGCGAACGGTGAACATACGTTGAAAATGACTGATCATGAGCAAATTCAGGAGCAAATACCTGGATGGGAATTTGCTTTGATTTGACGTACTGAGTAAATTGATAAAGTGTTTTAGCAGCTCCGTTAACTTCTGGAGCAAATGTATCCGTAAATAAAGCAATTCTCATTAGTACTCCTCCTATCAATTAAGTTAAAAATATGTTTAGTGAAACAGCACCCGAAAAGATGCCCAGTATCAGACCTACCATGACATCCGTCGGATAGTGCAGGCCAAGATAAATTCTTGAAATTCCTACCATTACTGCAAGAGGCAAAAGAACAGCAGCGAAGGCTGGATAAACAATCATAAGAGGGGTAACCAACGAAAAAATAGCTGTTGTATGCCCAGATGGAAATGAATGATCTTTTAATGGATTTTCTAACACTTTTGTATGTTTTAATTGAATATAAGGTCGTTTTCTCGGATATAGTTTTTTAGCAATGGCGACTGGAATATGACTAACGGCTAGAGAAAACGCACAAGCGTAAGCGATGGAAGAAGGATGCAGAAATAGCAGCAAGCACGCTATCACAATGGTAAAAGTGGCTCCTCCGGCGTGAGTTAGTAAACGTAAAAATCTATTTAAGTGCTTTCGATCAAAATGTTGGTTTACGCTTTTGAATAATCGGCATTCGGCATCGTATACATACTGAATTAACTTGGCTTTCATAGAGTCGCTCCCTTTTCAATAAATACGTCTTTATTATTCAGTTTAATCTTTAATTGTGGAGGCAGTACTAAAACGATGTAAATTAATATGGAAATTTCTTTACAATTGTGGAGAGAATAGAACATGATTGGAGAGTTTGTGGAGATACTAAAAAAATTCCCTCAGTGTGACTTTCTGAGGGAACGTTTCCTTTATAATGAAGAATCAGATTTCTTAATAGACTTATAATACTGCCCTTTTTCTACATATTCTGTACGAATGCGCTGCATATCTTTTAAATCCTCTTCTGTCAGAGTGCGGATCACTTTAGCAGGTCGGCCGAGTGCGAGAGTATTAGGTGGTATTTTTTTACCGGGAGGCACTAAGCTTCCAGCACCGACAAAAGCACCTTCACCAATTTCTGCACCGTCTAAAATAATAGAACCCATGCCAATGAGCGCGCGTTTGCGGATGATGGAGCTATGTAAAATAACTTGATGTCCTACTGTCACATCATCCTCAATAAGCAATGGAGCATTTGGGCTTTGATGGAGTGTTGATTGATCTTGTATATTTACTCGTTTACCAATAATCGTAGGTGAAACATCTCCTCTAATAACAGTGTTAAACCAAATGCTGCTTTCTTCACCAATGGTGACATCTCCAGTAATCGTGACATAGTCTGCGATGAAGCAGCTGGGTGCAATGGTAGGCATTTTTTCTTTATACGGATAAATCATCAAATCATCTCCCTTTATTAGTTGAAAAAAAGTAGTAAATCTTCTAATGTAAGTGTACAAAGGTTTTTTAAGCAGGTAAACAAAAAAAGGAAGAAGGAGTAACTCAAATGCATAAATGGGAAGCAGTAAATCCAAAAGGCGTTATTGTCATGGTCCATGGAGCAGCGGAGCATCACGGACGCTATCGCTGGCTGATTGAGATGTGGCGTTCGGTTGGAATGCACGTAATTATGGGAGACCTTCCTGGCCAAGGCTTAACAACAAGAAGAAGAGGACATATCCTATCCTTTGATGAATATGTGTATGAAGTGGAAGAATGGGTACGTGAAGCGCAAAAATATGATTTGCCTATTTTCCTGTTAGGTCACAGTATGGGAGGACTGGCGGTTATTCGTACGCTCCAGACAAAAAACCTCCCTATATGGGGTGCGATTCTTTCCTCTCCTTGTCTAGGATTAAAAGAGCAAGTACCGGCTTATTTAGATATGCTATCTAAAGGGTTAAATAAAGTCATGCCGAACAAACTTTTCGATTTAGGTCTCACTGTTGAAAAAGCAACAAGAAACCAAGAAGTTCGAGATGAAGATGAAAATGACTCACTGTATGTTACAAAAGTTTCTGTAAGATGGTACCGGGAATTGATCCAAGCTGTCAACTTAGCTTTTAAAGATATCGATCGTTTGCCTGATGTCCCGCTTCTTGTGATGCAGGCAGGAGAAGATAAAATTATTGAAAAGCTGATTGTTAGGCAGTGGTTTGATGAAATAGAGCTAAGTGAAAAAATCTACAAAGAATGGTCTCAGCTGTATCACGAAATCTTTAATGAGCCTGAAAGAGAATACGTTTTTACATATGCGAAAAGTTTTGTCGATCTTCACATTTAATAAGTGCGGTAAGAAATTGAGGTGAAAATAAATGAAGATTCCGTCTCATCCTATTTCATTAATGAGAAAAATTTATCGAGAAGTGTTTCCTGTCGTTCATCATGAGCTTAATCATTGGCGCGAACGAGCAAAAGAGATTCCTAATAAAGAATTGCGTACTCAAGCATTGGCAAGTATCGATACAAAAACTTTTCATTGTGAAGGAGGCGGTATCCTATCGATTTTAGCGAAAGAAAACATGATTGAATGCGTGAAATTTATTGTTGCCTACCAAACAATCAGCGATTACTTAGATAACTTATGTGACCGCAGCAATTCGCTAGACCCTAAAGATTTTGCCGCCTTACATGAATCGATGCCAGATGCGTTGACTCCTCATGCACCTCTTGGGGATTACTATCGTTTTCGAGCGGATAAAGACGACGGAGGATACTTAGCCGGACTTGTCCAGACTTGTCAGCAGTCCTTGCGAAAAGCTTGTAATTACCATATAGTCTCTTCACATTTATTAGAACTAGCTAATTATTATTGTGATTTGCAAATACATAAGCATGTTGAAATCAAGGAAAGAGTTCCACGATTAGAGAATTGGTTCGATGCTCACCGGCACAGTGTTCCTGAAATGGAGTGGTATGAATTTTCAGCGTGCTCTGGTTCAACGTTAGGAATTTTTTGTTTAGTTGCTTATAGCTTTCAAGAAGAGATGACCGAAGAAATGACGCAGAAAATAAAAGCAGGATATTTTCCTTATATTCAAGGCTTACATATTTTACTCGATTATTTAATTGACCAAGAAGAAGATAAAGCAGGAGGAGATTTGAACTTTTGTTTTTATTATCCTCATTATCAGCAAATGATGGATCGCTTTTTGCATTTTGTCGTAAAAGCGGACGAATATGCTAAAAAACTGCCGGATTATCACTTTCACTGCTTTATCTATAAAGGACTCTTGGGCGTTTATTTGTCGGATCAAAAAGTGCGGGCACAAAAACATGTTCATGTGAATGCACGTAGGTTAATAAAAGCGGGGGGAGCCCTCAGCTACTTTTTCTATATCAACGGACGCTTGTACCGAATGTTAAAAAGATAAGCCATATGCGGCTTATCTTTTTTCAATAGCAATGATGAAGGGAGGGTTGTTTTGCTGATTCATGAAACGATATTGTAAAACGTGAACGTCTTTTTGATCAAGATTTTGGACATACGTTAGTAAATCGTCTCTTTCTTGTTTCCCTTGTTCGTGTCCATGATAAATAACGAGCACAATCACTCCTTCAGGTGCTAACAAATCAAGTAACTGCTCAATTGCAGAGATTGTTGTTTCAGAAGTGGTGACAATGTCTTTATCTCCACCTGGTAAATAACCTAAATTAAAGACAGCGCCCGTGACTCGTCCTTTAATAGAACGAGGAAGCATGTTTATATTGCTGTGGCTTTCTTGGATAAGTGTTACTCTGTTTTCTACATGGTGTTCTGTCAATCGCTGCTGAGTTGCTTGAATGGCTTGAGGTTGAATATCAAATCCATATACATGACCTGTATCTCCGACTAAGTTAGCTAAGAACAATGTATCATGTCCATTTCCTGCTGTGGCATCAATCGCGACATCTCCTTGAGCCACAGCATTAGTGAGCAATGTGCGGGCAAAAGGCAGGATACGTTCTATTTTCATCTTTCCATCAACTCTTTTTCATAAGATTTTCCTTGATAGCTTTGACGACGTTCGAGCTCTTGATCAATGGCATTTAATACGCTCCACTTATTTACGCTCCACATCGGTCCAACCATGAGGTCTATCGGTCCATCGCCTGTAATACGATGAACAATCATCTCAGGAGGGATTACTTCGAGCTGATCGCATACAAGCTTTACATATTCTTCAAATGAAAGAAATTCAACAAGGCCCTTTTCATACTGTTTGACCATAGGAGTTCCTTTTAGTAAATGAAGCAGATGAATCTTAATTCCTTGAACGTCTAATTTTGCTACTTCACGTACCGTTTCCATCATCATATCAGGTGTTTCTAAAGGCAAACCATTAATGATGTGAGAACAAACGCGAATACCGTGTTTTCTGAGCTTTGCTACGCCATCTACATAGCATTGATGATCGTGTGCCCGGTTGATAAGCAGTGAAGTTCGTTCATGAACAGTTTGCAGTCCAAGTTCTACCCATAGATAAGTTCGTTCATTTAATTCAGCCAAGTATTCCACCACATCGTCGGGGAGACAGTCAGGGCGCGTGGCGATAGAAAGCCCAACAACTCCGGGAAGCTTTAAGACGGCTTCATATTTTTCACGAAGCTCCTCGACAGGAGCATGAGTATTAGTAAATGCTTGAAAGTAAGCAACGTATTTTCCGTCTTTCCATTTATGATGCATTTTTTCACGGATTTCATTAAATTGTGTCACAAGGTCATCCGCTCTGTTTCCGGCAAAATCCCCCGAACCGGCAGCACTGCAAAACGTACAGCCGCCGTGAGCTACTGTGCCATCTCTGTTTGGACAATCAAATCCTCCATCTAAGGCTACTTTAAATACCTTATGGCCAAAGTGGTTACGTAAGTGGTAATTCCAGGTATGATAACGTTTGTTTTCAGATTTATACGGAAACGGGTTTGTCTGATTCAAATCAGCAACCTCCTTTTTACATGCAATATACATCAACAAATTGTATCAAAAACGTGAAAAAGTGCCAAACAAATTTAAGGATGCTTATATTTAACAGGTTCTTCTTGTCGTAAAGGGAAGTAAAGTTGCGCAAAATAAGACAGAAATGAACGAATAGGAGGAATAGAGAATGACAACTCGTCAAGCAGTGGATCAACTTATGCAACAGTGTGAAGATGCTATTCGCTTTGGACAAGGCCAGTTGCAGGAAGGCATGAAGCAAGAACATTATAACGACACTGAATATACAAAAGCACAGGAAAAATTAGAAAATGCTTATAAAGAAATTGAAGAGTTTTCTCACAGTGCAAATGCACAGCAAAGAGAGCAGCTATATCGCATGCGCCTGCAAGTTCAGCAGCTGCAAAATAAATTGATCACAACTCAGCATTAAGGAGAGGATTTTATGGCAACGCGTTCAAATCAAAATAATCCGGAACAAAAAACAAAAAACGGGATCAACAGCAATGACATTGAGCTAGGAAAAGATTTTGATCCAGTAAAAGAATTAAAAGCACGAAACAGCAAGCGTGCACAGCCGGTTCGTTCGAAGCAAAAGTAAGCGGTAAAAAGGTGATTTTGCATGATATTGTCATGTGAAATCACCTTTTTAAATAGTCAGCGAATTTCAAATAAATTGTCTATATGTAAAAGCATTGCGAACCCTTTAAGAAAAGACTAGAATGTACGTTGGCATTCGAATAGATAGGGGGGAGATCAATGCCCAAATCACTTTGGTTTTTGATTATTGGTATGCTTGTAAACGTAACGGGAGCTTCATTTTTATGGCCTCTCAATACCATTTATATAAATGAACATTTAGGAAAGTCGTTATCCGTCGCAGGAGTTGTTCTTATGCTGAATTCTGCTGCAAGCGTAGTAGGAAATTTGCTTGGAGGAACTCTTTTTGACAAAATCGGAGGATATAAATCCATTTTATCAGGAATTATTATTACTCTTATTGCATTAGTGGGACTCGTGTTTTTCCATGGTTGGCCTACATACGTTGTTCTCTTGGTTGTTGTAGGGTTTGGATCTGGTATTGTGTTTCCATCTATGTATGCAATGGCAGGGTCCGTTTGGCCACAAGGCGGAAGAAAAGCATTTAATGCGATGTACGTTGCTCAAAATGCAGGAGTAGCTATTGGCGCCGCGGTAGGGGGCATTGTAGCGTCTTATTCATTTACGTATATTTTCTTAGCTAATACAATTTTATACGTTATTTTTCTGCTTATTGCTATTTTTTCATATCGTCATATTTCGGTTACCGTTGGACAAACGAATGTCCTTAATGAAGCAGGGAGCATTGGGCATAAAACGAAGCTGACTGCTCTTCTTATTTTATGTACGGGGTATGTCTTATGCTGGGTTGCGTATGTTCAGTGGCAAACAACGATTGCTACGCATACGCGTGAGCTGAATATACCTCTTTCTAGCTACAGTTTGCTTTGGACGATTAACGGGATTTTAATTGTAGTCGGTCAGCCTTTGATCGTACCCATCATTCAAAAAGTAGCAAAAACGTTAAAAGTACAGGTCCTAATTGGAACGGTTATTTTTGTGGCTTCTTTTGTTATCGTGGTGAATGCTACAACATTTCCGCAGTTCTTAACAGCAATGGTTGTGTTAACAATTGGAGAAATGTTCGTTTGGCCAGCCATTCCAGCTGTTGCAAGTCAGTTGGCTCCATCTGGAAAAGAGGGATTTTATCAAGGCGTAGTTAACAGCATGGCTACTGCAGGTAAAATGATTGGTCCTCTCTTTGGAGGCGTTATTTTCGATGCGTTTAATATGTCTACGCTGTGCTATTTATTAATTGGGCTATTGCTATTCAGCATGTGTACAACATGGATATACGATTATAAATTAAAAGAAAAACGTCAGCGTTCATTAACCATCTCTAAATAAATAGAGGTGGTTTTATTTTTGACTGTTAAATAAACGTAGGAATGTCTTCAGTATTCCTTTAATAATATAGTAAGGGTTGTGACAAGCAAAGAAAGGAGTATATACCTGTAAATATGTAAGCGTTTTCTAATTATATGAATTCATGGGGGGCTAAACATGCTTAGTATGATTGGATTAATTGGAGGATTATTGCTGCTCATTGTATTAACGATGAGAGGCATGAATTTATTTATAGCAGGTCCGCTCAGTGCTTTAGTTGTTGCGTTAACAAGCGGAATGCCTTTATTTCCGCAGCTGGTGAAAGAAGGAGAAGCAAATTTTGTTGGAAATTACATGTCTGGTTTCACAGGATTTATTGCTTCTTGGTATTTAATGTTTCTATTGGGCGCCGTCTTTGGAAAAGTGATGGAAGACAGCGGGGCTGCTGATAGTGTTTCTCGCTGGATTGTTAGTAAACTAGGAATGAAAAGAGCAGTGTTGGCGATTGTCCTTGCCTGTGCGGTTTTAACATACGGAGGGGTCAGTCTGTTTGTAGTAGCATTCTCTGTCTATCCAATGGCTTTAAGCTTATTCAAACAAGCCGATTTGCCGAGGCGGTTTATCCCTGCTGCTTTAGCATTCGGTTCAGTTACGTTTACGATGACCTCAGCTGGGTCGCCTGAAATCCAAAACTGGATTCCAATTGAATATTTGAAGACTAGTCCGTATGCAGGATGGGAAGTTAGTTTAGTTGTAGCAGTAGTGATGGCTGTATTCGGCTACTGGTGGTTAAAGCGCTTGATTTCAAAAGCAGTTAAAAATGGAGAGCGTTTTATATCACGCGAGAAAGATCCAGTAGTAACGGAAAATCAGTCTCTTCCTAATCCTTTATTAAGTTTGCTTCCGCTTGTGGTCGTGCTCATTATTTCTTTTGCACTTCATAAGCCACTTCAGCAATCTGCGTTGATTGTCGCACTTTTAAGCGGGATCATTGTCACTTATATTGTGAACCGAAAGCATTTTAAAGGATTTTGGAATGCAGCTTCAGAAGGAACGCTGGGTGCGTTAATTGCTATTGGGAATACAGCCGCTGTCGTAGGTTTTGGAGGAGTTGCTAAGGCTGTTCCCGCGTTTGGAGTGGCTGTAGATGCCATGACGCATATTCCAGGAAGTCCGTTGATTGGGGGAGCTATTGCCGTGAGTGTTATCGCGGGGATGACAGGTTCGGCTTCAGGAGGTCAGGCGATTGCTTTGCCAATTTTAGCGCCTCACTATCTAGATGCTGGTGTAAATCCAGAAGCTCTCCATCGCGTAGTAGCTATTTCCTCTGGAGTATTAGATTCCTTGCCTCATAATGGTTATGTCGTAACAACAATTAATTCTATTTGCGGAGAAACTCATAAAGATGCGTATGGATCAGTTGCAGCAATGACGGTGATTGTGCCGCTTGTTGGTCTTGTACTTGCGATTATCCTGTTTTCTTTTGGGTTGGGCATTTAATAATAGCAGCTAAAGGAAGCAGGGACAGGAATAAAAGTATTTTAGTTGAAGGAAGATCCGAACGATGAATCGTTCGGATTTTTTCATGTTTATGGTGCACGTAGGTTTCATTTGTTTAGGTGCTTCTAGCTGTGGAGTGGAGGGAAAGACAAAGACAAAGACTCCTGAAATAGGTGAGACCCCGCATGAGTGTAAGCAACGAGGAGGCTCATCGGCTGCCCGCGGAAAGAGAAGTCTTGCACGGAAATCAACAGTGGTGTAACCAAGAGATTCATACTAGCGCATTTATCCCATTTGTTCGTCTTTAAATTGGATTGATTTAATTATGTCTCAATCCTTTTTTGTTTGGCCGTGGATGTATGTTTTTGGGAGAAGTTGTTCATATATAAGAATGAAAGAGAGGATTTAGCAACAAAGCAGTGCTGCAGTGCAGAAACTTTTACAAAATCCGTTGAACAACTTGCAGTTTACGAACATATTATTTACAATACAAGGTAGTATGATGTAAAAACTATGATAAGGAATAGTAGTGAACGAAGCGAGCTAAGAGAGTTGACGGTTGGTGCGAGTCAGCAAACGAGCGTTCATGAACTCACCTTGGAGTTGTAAATGTGAAGTAAAGTAACATTTGCCGTCTATCCGCGTTAAGGAAAATGAGTGAGTACATAATTGTGCTAATTTGGGTGGTACCGCGGGAAGTTTATTCAACCTCTCGTCCCTTTGTTTGAGGGATGAGGGGTTTTTTAGTTTAATTAAATACAGCTGGAGCGTACAAGGAGGATTATGTATGGCTTTTAATCATGAAAAGATCGAACAAAAATGGCAAAAAGTTTGGGAAGAAAATAAAACATTTAGAACAACAGAAGATGAAGGAAAGCGTAAGTTTTACGCATTAGATATGTTCCCTTATCCATCTGGCGCTGGTTTACACGTTGGGCATCCAGAAGGTTATACAGCAACGGATATTTTATCTCGTATGAAGCGTATGCAAGGATACAATGTACTTCATCCGATGGGATGGGATGCATTCGGACTACCTGCTGAACAGTATGCATTAGATACAGGAAACGACCCGGCTGAATTCACTGAACTTAACATTAATAATTTCCGTCGTCAAATCAAATCGTTAGGTTTCTCTTACGATTGGGAGCGAGAAATTAATACAACTGATCCAAACTACTACAAATGGACGCAGTGGATTTTCTTACAGCTATATAAAAAGGGCTTAGCTTATGTGGATGAAGTAGCTGTTAACTGGTGTCCTGCTCTAGGAACAGTACTTGCGAACGAAGAAGTGATTGACGGCAAAAGTGAGCGTGGGGGACATCCGGTTGAGCGTCGTCCAATGAAGCAGTGGATGCTTAAAATCACAGCTTATGCAGATCGTTTACTAGAAGATTTAGATGAGCTTGATTGGCCAGAAAGTATTAAAGAAATGCAGCGCAACTGGATTGGCCGCTCTGAAGGAGCTCACGTGCACTTCACAATCGATGGATACGACGACACGTTTACTGTGTTCACAACGCGTCCTGACACGCTATTTGGGGCAACGTATGCCGTTTTAGCACCTGAACATCCGTTTGTGGAAAAAATTACAACAGCCGAACAAAAAGAAGCAGTAGAAGCGTATTTAGATCAAATTAAAAGCAAAAGCGATTTAGAACGTACAGACTTAGCCAAAGACAAAACTGGCGTATTCACTGGTGCTTATGCAATTAACCCTGTAAACGGCGAGAGAATGCCAATTTGGATTGCTGACTATGTTCTAATGAGCTATGGCACCGGTGCAATTATGGCTGTTCCGGCTCATGATGAGCGTGATTATGAATTTGCTGTTAAATTTGAACTGCCTATTAAAGAAGTAGTAGCGGGCGGAGACGTTTCAAAAGAAGCTTATACAGGCGACGGCGAGCACGTTAATTCAGACTTCTTAAATGGTTTAGATAAAGAAGAAGCAATTTCAAATATGATTCAGTGGCTTCAAGCAAATGAAAAAGGTGAAAAACAAGTAACATACCGTCTGCGTGACTGGTTATTCAGTCGTCAGCGCTACTGGGGTGAACCAATTCCTGTTATCCACTGGGAAGATGGCACAACGACTGCAGTTCCTGAAGATCAGCTTCCGCTTGTGTTACCAAAAACGACTGAAATCAAACCGTCAGGCACAGGTGAATCTCCGTTAGCAAACATTGATGACTGGGTGAATGTTGTAGATCCGGAAACAGGCAAAAAAGGGCGCCGCGAAACAAATACAATGCCTCAATGGGCAGGCAGCTGCTGGTATTACTTACGCTACATTGATCCGACAAACAGTGAAGCGTTAGCAGATGCAGATAAATTAAAAGAATGGTTGCCGGTTGATATTTATATCGGTGGAGCTGAACACGCTGTTCTTCACTTATTATATGCTCGTTTCTGGCATAAGTTTTTATATGATATCGGCGTAGTTCCAACAAAAGAGCCGTTCCAAAAACTGTTTAACCAAGGTATGATTCTTGGAGAAAACAACGAAAAAATGAGTAAGTCAAAAGGTAACGTTGTAAACCCAGACGAGATCGTAGAAAGCCACGGAGCAGATACGCTTCGCCTTTATGAAATGTTCATGGGGCCTTTAGATGCATCAATCGCTTGGTCAACAAAAGGGCTTGATGGTGCACGCCGTTTCTTAGATCGTGTATGGCGCTTACTTGTTGACGATAACGGTGAATTAAGCAGCAAGGTTCAAGAAAGCAATGACACTACGCTTGAACGCGTGTATCACCAAACGGTGAAAAAAGTAACGGAAGATTACGAAGGCCTCCGTTTTAATACAGGTATCTCTCAGCTTATGGTATTCATCAATGATGCATACAAAGTTGACGTGCTGCCAAAGCAATACGTAGAAGGATTTGTGAAGCTATTAGCACCAATTTGTCCTCATACGACTGAGGAATTATGGAGCAAACTAGGTCACGAAGATACAATTTCGTATGAGGCTTGGCCTGCGTTTGACGAAGCGAAACTTGTAGATGATGAAGTGGAAATTGTCGTTCAAATTAACGGTAAAGTACGTGCGAAAGTAAACGTACCTGCTGAGGCATCTCGTGAAGAGCTTCAAGATATTGCAATGGCTAATGAAGATGTTAAAGAGTTCATTGAAGGTAAGACAGTGCGCAAAGTGATTGCTGTGCCTGGTAAATTAGTAAACATCGTAGCTAATTAAGTATTGATGTAGAACAGAACTCCTGACTAAAGAGCTGTCAGGGGTTCTGTTCTAGACCTAAGCGCCTGATGTCCGCCTTTCGGGTTAACATCAGGCGCTTAGTTAAATCTTTAACTACGATTGGAAAAGCTTAGGCAGGCTTGCTGCTTAAGCTTTTCTTATTTTGTGGCATAAAGGTATTTGAATTTGCTACAATAGCGATAGCAAGCTGAATGAAAGAATAGAGAGGAATGACGAAGATGGAAGAAGTAAAAGTAATTACGCCTGAAGAACTTCAAAAACGTGTTGAAAATGGAGAAGAACTTCATTTAGTTGATGTTCGCGAAGATGAAGAAGTAGCAGAAGGAATGATTCCAACTGCTAAACACATTCGTATGAATGATATTCCAGCTAATGTGGATTATTTCGATAAAGACAAAGAATATATTTTCATTTGCCGTTCGGGCCGCCGCAGTGAAAACGTATGTTACTACCTTCAAGAACAAGGATATAAAGTAACAAATATGGCTGGCGGTATGTTAGAGTGGGAAGGAAAAACGGTTAATAAATAAAAAAGAGGCTGAGACAAAAGTATCTTAGCTGAAGTGAAAAATGAACCATTGATCAACATGTTTGATTAGTGGTTCATTTTTTTTTGTTATGGTGAACATAGGTTTTATTTGTTTCGTTTCTTCTAGCAGTTGATTGGAAGGCAAGGCGACGACTCCTGCGAGAAAAGCGGAACAGGTGAGCCCCCCAGGAGCGCAAGCGAGGAGGAGGCTCACCGGCCGCCCGCGGAAAGCGAATTCTTGCAAGGAAATCGACTGCCGTGTTACAAGCGGTTCAGCTCATGTATCCCATTTGTTCGTCTTTAGATTGAATTAATTTAGTTATGTCTCAACCTCTTTTTTGAATGAAACTTCTGCCATCCGACTAAAATGATAGCAGGAAAACAAATGATGACTAAATCTATAAAAGCCCTCATAAAAATAGAGGTAGTAAGAGATTGAAAATCCGTACAAAAACCATCATCAAGAGAAACAGTCCATTCTGATTGAAACAAATTTGATAGGACAAGGTGGTAGAAGCTGTGATACAAGTAAAAATGTTTGATAAAGAGCATGAAAAAGATTTAGAATTTGCGGTGAATCGATTTTTACGGAAATTAGAGGATGAAGACGTCGTTGATATTAAATACCAAGTGACAGTGGATGTTGATCGTGATGAGCAGGTGTACTGTTTTTCAGCCATGGTTATGTATAAAGCCTAGCATATTATGCTAGGCTTGTTGCAAATTCTCCTGCATTACTGCCAGCCAAACGGCCTGTTACAAGAGCAGAAGTGATATTGTATCCTCCAGTATATCCGTGGATATCAAGAATTTCCCCGCAGAAGTAAAGGCCTTGCATAAATTTCGAAGACATTTCTTTTGGGTGAATTTCTTTAACGGATACGCCGCCTCCTGTTACGAATGCTTTTTCTAAAGAAAGCGTGCCGTTTACAGCAAATTCAAATCGTTTGCACAGTCTTGCAAATTCTCTCAGTTTCTCATGCTGAAGCTGTCCTGCTAGCGCTTGGCTATCAATGCCTGCTTGCTCGAGTAAAAACAATAGATAGCGTTCAGATACAAAACCTTTTAAGACATTTTTAATTGCTTTTTTCGGCTCTTCTTTTGTTGTTCTGACTAATTGTTGGAAAATATCTTCTTCGTTTTGGCTAGGAAATAAATCAAGAGACATTTGAACAGTGTTGCTTTTTTGTTTCTTTAACTCTTTAACAACATATTGGCTGCAGCGAAGAGCGGCAGGGCCAGAGATGCCAAAGTGAGTGAAAATCATATCCATTTGATGAGTAATGACAGGTTTGCCTTTTTTATTAAGCACGCTTAGTCCTACATTGCGAAGCGATAGACCTTGAAGCGTTTTGGTTTTAATAAAGTGTTCGCTAGATGTAATAGGAACTTCTGTTGGGTAAAGTTCAGTAATTTTATGCCCCGCATCTTTTGCCCATTGATAACCGTCTCCTGTCGAACCTGTATGAGGTACTGATTTTCCACCTACTGCAATCACAACGCTTTTCGTTTGGATTGCTTCCCCGTTTTGAAGCACAACTTCTTTTACCGTGTTATTCTCATAGTTTACGCGTTTAACGGCTGTGTTTGTGCGAATCGTCACACGAAGACGGTGAAGTTCGCTAATTAATGCGTCAACAACAGATTGCGCTTTATTGCTGACCGGAAACATACGACCGTGATCTTCTTCTTTTAATTTAATTCCAAGGCCTTCAAAATAAGAGATGATATCTTCGTTATTAAAAACAGAAAACGCACTGTATAAAAAGCGTCCGTTTCCTGGAATGTGTTTAATAAGTTCATCAATGGGAAGACGGTTTGTCACATTACAGCGTCCGCCTCCAGAAATGGCAAGCTTTCGTCCAAGTTTATTGCCTTTATCAATTAATAATACGTTTGCACCTGACTCACCAGCTGCAATCGATGCCATCAAACCAGAAGGTCCTCCTCCGATTACGACTACATCATATATCATACTTTCACCAACCTGTCTATTCTTAAAAAATTTTAGTTTGTTCACTGACAAATCTCTCAACATTGGATAAAATGGGCTATAGTCTTTGTTTTTTAGTTTGTTGACGAGTGCGAGTGAGTATAAGACCTTTCTTAGTGTATACTGTCACTTGCTTCTTTTCAATTCTATCATTATTATCATTATGTAACATTAAGTATCGGAGGCAAACGTATGTCTGATTCAAAATTGTTAAGAGGGACCTTTGTGCTAACGCTTGGCACCTATGTATCCCGAATCTTGGGAATGATTTATTTATTTCCATTTGCGATCCTTGTTGGAACCGTAGGGGGAGCACTGTTTGGTTACGGATATAACCAATATGCTATTTATTTAAGTATTGCTACAGCCGGTATGCCAATGGCCGTATCGAAATTTGTATCAAAATATAATGCACTCGGTGATTACTATACGAGTAGAAGAATGTACCGGGCCGGCATGAAATTAATGCTTGTCACAGGAATACTTGCATTTTTACTTTTATATTCGTTAGCTCCTGTTATGTCTAGAATTACACTGGGAGGTTCTGATTTAAATAACTCCTTAGAAGATGTAGTAATGGTTATGCGAATGGTTAGTGTTGCGTTAATTGTAGTACCGATGATGAGTTTAATGCGAGGATTTTTCCAAGGTCACCAGTCTATGGGACCAACAGCTGTTTCACAAGTAGTTGAACAGCTTGTGCGGGTTGTCTTTTTATTGGCATCTACCTATATCGTCATCAAAGTTGTCCATGGAAGTCTTGCATTAGCCGTTGGATTTGCTACGATGGGGGCTTTTGTAGGAGCTCTTGCTGGACTGGCTGTATTAATTTGGTATTGGAAAAAACGAAAGCCTTATCTTGATAAAATGGTGAACGAGCAGACGGTAACGCCTACGCGTATTTCTACCGTATCCATTTTTAAAGAGCTGCTTACGTATTCATTGCCATATGTCTTTGTCAGCTTGGCTATTCCGCTTTATCAGTATGTGGACCAATTCACATTTAACCGTGCGATGGTAGCGGCTGGACAAAAAGAAATAGCAGAGTCAATGAACGGAATTGTTCAGTCTTATGTTCCAAAGCTTGTGATGATTCCCGTTTCATTAGCTACTGCGTTCGGTTTGACTCTTGTACCAACGATTACACGTTCCTTTGTGAATAAAGATTATAACGTACTGCAAAAGCAAATTGATCAAACATATCAAACGATTATGTTTCTTGTGCTGCCAGCATCTGTAGGATTAATGGCTTTAGCTGGCCCAGCCTATACGTTTTTCTTTGGAACAGATGCATCGGATGCGGGTGGAAATGTCTTGCTTTACTATGCACCGGTAGCTTTATTGTTCTCATTTTTTACGGTTAATGGAGCTATTTTACAAGGAATCAACAAACAAAAATATGCTGTTTTAAGTCTATTATTTGGATTGATTGTGAAAATTGTCGTGAACGTTCCATTTATTCTTATGTTCCACGAGATTGGTTCAGTTTTAGCGACAGCACTAGGCTATATCGTATCTCTTGTTTATATGTTTGCGCTTATTCAAAAACACGCAAAATATAACTACAGTGAGTTTATAAAACGCTCTGTGCTTATTCTCATTTTTGTTGCGATTATGGGAATCAGCGTAAAAATTGTCGCAGCAGTGATTGGTCTGTTTACAACGCCAGGACGATTCTCTGCCACTGTTATTACGATTATAGGAGCAGCAGTAGGCGGCATTATTTACTTTATTATTACCTATCGTTCAAGCCTGCTTGAAAAAGTAATGGGAGCGAGGGTAACAGGTGCAATTGAACGAAAGATACTGCGCCGAAATAAACAGCGCAGTGCCTAAGAAGATGACTCGTTAGAGTCATCTTCTTTTCAAAAAAGAGGAGGATATTACATGCGTTTGGATAAATTGCTTTCTACCATTGGGTACGGAAGCCGAAAAGAAGTTAAAGGTCTTTTAAAGACTGGAGCTGTTAAGGTAGACGGTACAGCAGTTAAAGATGCTAAGGTCCACGTTAATCCAGATGAACAAGAAATAACTGTGCATGGCGAAGCCGTTTCTTACCGAGAATTTGTTTACTTTATGCTTCATAAGCCGCAAGGCGTCATATCAGCAACAGAAGATTCTCTTCATGAAACAGTTTTGGACTTACTTGAACTTGACGATGCTGTGTATGACCCATTTCCGGTAGGGCGTTTAGATAAAGATACAGAAGGGCTCTTGCTGCTGACGAATGACGGTCAGCTTGCACATCAGCTGCTATCTCCTAAAAAACACGTTCCTAAAACATATTTTGCAAAAATTAATGCACCGGTGACTGAAGAAGATGCTGAAGCATTTAGACAAGGTGTCACTCTTGATGATGGATATGTAACAAAATCAGCAGAGTTAAAGATACTAACAAGCGGTGTGGAATCAGAAATTGAATTAACGATCGTTGAAGGGAAATTTCATCAAGTGAAGCGTATGTTTGAAGCAAGAGGAAAAAAAGTAACGTATTTAAAACGTTTATCTATGGGAGCTTTGCTATTAGACGAGTCGTTAGATTTAGGAGAGTATAGGGAGTTAACGGAAGAGGAACTAGCTTTATTACAACAATCAAATGCCTAAGAAGAGGCGAAAGAAAAAGGAACCTAAGTCTAAAATGGTTCCTTTTTTTGTCCACTTTGTTAGACAAGTGAAACATTTCACGTTAAAGCACTTAAACGAGTACCAACTCTGCTTGACGTGCAAATGGAGCGGGGGACTATGCACTCGTCCAAGTCTGGACTTTCTACTGCGTAGAATTTTATCTCTATATATAAATCACTTACTACCCTTGAAATAAACTTACTAGGATGACATCTTGACCTTCTTTTGCGTAGTCGTCCATGTACCGCGACTTGGGCTGCGAACTAAATCATTATATGCTAACACATTCAAGTCACGCTGAATGGTTCTTGGTGTAATACCAAATTCGTCTACGAGCTCTTGCGTTGTAACTGTTCCATTTTTACAAATGAACATATAGACCGATTTGATACGAGTTAGCATTCGATTAGTTGAAGGTTTCAAAAAACCACTTCCTTATTCGTTTTTCGTAAGGCACAACTTCTTTATAACTCTGAGATGTCAAGCACTATTTCAGTCCTTATCCTTATTGTACACAAAATCGACAGAAAAATAAAAGAGAAAACGCAAATTAACACAATATTTACAAAAAATGATATAAATATGTAATCCTTTCGTAACATCTCCTTCCTCTATTTGCACATTTTTTATAGTATATGTAAACAATAAACAAATAGAATCCGTTTTTATCGATTGTGCCTACAAATTATTTCCCGGAATTTTGACTCTGTAAACCTTTGATATGAAAGGAAAGAGACAATTATTTCTTTCTATATAAAGGTATGATAAAGTTAAATTTACCAATAGTAATGATAGATACAATCTGTAAAAGCAGGAAAAGGAGACAAACAGATGACGGCAATTAATTGGAAAGAGGAAGTTCAAAAAAGAGAAGCTGAAATTCTAGCTGAGACGCAGCGTTTTCTACAAATTAAAAGTGTTTTGACAAGCACAGAAAAACAAGAAGAGCCATTCGGACCTGGAATTGCTCAAGCGCTTCACTTTCTTTTAAATAAAGGAAAAAATGACGGGTTTTCCGTCAAGAACGTAGACGGATATGCTGGTCATATTGAGGCAGGAGAAGGGAAAGACCTTCTTGGCATTCTTTGTCACGTAGACGTTGTTCCTGAAGGAGACGGGTGGTCGTTTGATCCATACGGCGGTGAAATAAAAGACGGGAAAATTTTTGCTAGAGGAGCAATCGATGATAAAGGCCCGACGATGGCTGCTTATTATGCGATGAAAATTGTGAAAGATTTAGGGCTTCCTCTATCTAAACGGGTGCGAATAATTATTGGAACGGATGAAGAAAGTGACTGGAGATGTGTAGACCACTACTTCAACCATGAAGAGATGCCAACTATGGGATTTGCGCCGGATGCGGATTTTCCTATCATTTTTGCTGAAAAAGGCATTACAGACGTAGAAATTCGCCAGCAGCCAATTGAAGGAACAAAGGGAAGCGTTCAGCTTACATCATTTGTCTCTGGGCGACGCTACAATATGGTTCCTGATCTTGCAACAGCTGTTCTTGAATTCCATAGTGAAACGGATATTGAAAATAAATATAATCAATTTTTAAAGGATCAGTCTTTAAAAGGTTCAATAACAGACAAGAGCGGTGTATACACACTTACTTTAGAAGGCGTTTCAGCACATGGAAGTGTGCCTGATAAAGGGAAAAATGCTGGCCTTACGCTTCTTCGCTTTTTACACACATTAGAACTTGATGAACAAGCTAATCAGTTTGTAGGTTATGCAAATGCGTATTTAGTCCAAGATGCACTAGGAGAAAAAATGGGCTTAAATCGCAAAGATGAGGTCACGGGTGATTTAACGATAAATGTTGGAATCATGTCTTACAATCAAGAAGAAGCGGGGCACTTTGGTTTAAACATTCGCTATCCTGTATCAGCTCATATTGACGATATTATTGATACGATTAAAGAAAAAAGTGAATCTTATCAAATGACCATCAAACATTTTACAGATTCTAAACCGCATCACGTCGATCAAAAACATGAGCTTATTCAAACGCTTCAAAAGGTTTACCAAGAACAAACAAATGAAGAACCTACACTTATTTCAATTGGAGGAGGAACATATGCCAGAGCATTAGAAGCGGGTGTGGCATTTGGACCTCTTTTCCCAGGCCGTGAAGAAGTAGCGCACGAAAAAGACGAGTACATGGTAATTGAAGATTTACTTCGTGCAACAGCTATTTATGCACAGGCTATTTACGAATTAGCTAAATAAAAAAAGCGAACGCCTTTGCGTTCGCTTTTTTATTATTCAAATGAGAACAGGTCGCTTGATAAGTAACGTTCACCTGTATCGCAAGCAATACATACGACCACTTGATCAGGAGATAATTTTTTGGCTACCTCGATAGCAGCATAGCACGCAGCGCCAGATGAAGGACCGACTAAAATTCCTTCTTCAGAAGCCAAGCGTCGCGTAATATCGTAGGCTTGTTCATCTTTAATTTTTAAAATTTCATCGTAAACATCTACATTAAGCGTATCAGGAATAAACCCAGGGCTTGTTCCTACAAGCTTGTGCTTCCCAGGTCTTCCTCCAGATAATACAGGAGACCCAGCTGGTTCCACAACATGAACGGTCATATTTGGGTAGTTTTCTCTTAGGACTTCACCAGTTCCTGTAATCGTTCCCCCTGTTCCAGCAGTAGCAACAAAAGCAGATAGGTCTTTGCCTAACTCGTTCATTGCCTCAATAATTTCTTTAGCAGTCGTTTTTCGATGTGCGTCAGGGTTTGCATTATTTTCAAACTGCATGGGCATAAATGCATTTGGAATTTCTTTTGTAAGTTCTTGTGCTTTGCGGATTGCTCCAGGCATTTTCTCATCACCCGGTGTTAGAACAACTTCAGCACCATATGCTTTTAACAAGTTAATTCGTTCTTGAGTCATGGTATCTGGCATGACTAAAATAGAACGATAACCTCTTGCCGCTGCATTCATAGCTAAGCCAATACCTGTATTTCCGCTCGTTGGTTCAATAATAGTAGAATTTTCATTGAGCAAGCCTGCTTTTTCAGCTTCCACGATCATATTAAAAGCAGCACGGTCTTTTACACTACGGCTTGGATTAAAAAACTCTAGTTTTAAGTAAACGGATGCTCCATCTGCAGGTTGAAGACGATTCAACTTAACAAGGGGTGTCTCGCCAATCAAATCAGCCATATTGTTAACAACTTTCATTTTTCTCATCCTTTTCTTATAAAAATTCTCTGTATTGTTTCTATGATAACACAAATTCTTATTTTTTAAGCACATGACAAATTTTCAGAAAAACCTCTCTATTTCATCCGAAAAAGCCTTTAAAATAGATCTAGCTCTTTTTGAACATAACCAATTGGGGAAAGATAATAAAAAGAAAAGGAGCGATTTGATGAAAGGCGATAAACATTATTTTATTGGAATCAACGTGCCTGTATCCATTGCACATCAGGCAGAAAATTGGGCAAAGGAATTAATACCTTTTCCTTTCAAACAATGGACATACCCTGACGATTATCATATAACGCTACAATTTTTAGGGTTTTTAGATGACAAAAAGGAAAAGCTGATTACGCGCTTAAAAGAAGTAGCCTCCCGTCATTCAAGTTTTTCGCTGCAGACAGGTCAGTACGATGTGTTCGGTGCGTATAACAAGCCTAGAGTACTTTATGTAAGCCTTAGGCCAAATGATAAGCTTATGAATCTGCAAAGGGATATACAGGCCGTATGGGAAGAACTGAGCGCCTTATACGAAAAACGTCCTTATCGTCCTCATATTACGATTGCAAAGAAGTGGGGAGGGGAAGCCGGACTTTTGGAAGAACAGTTAAAGCAAACGTCGATTGAAGAACAGTTTCAAGTAAGTTCGTTTGCCCTTTTTGAAGTTCATCCTGCTAGCAAACCTAAATATAAAAAAATACTATCTTTTTCCTTGCAGTCACAGTAGCATATGAACATACAAGCATGGAGAGAGGTTATTTAAATATCACTCTTATCAAAGGAAAGAAAACGCCGATGATAATAGAGAAATCATCGGCGAACAAAGTTTTAGAGGAATTTTAATTAGGGGATTGATGTAAACGTGGCGCAGCTACTTAAGGTGCAAGATTATATTTCCCGTTATGAAAAAGACGTTTATCACTACACGTCTCAGTTTAATCACTTAAAAAGGCATAATTGGAAGAAAGTAAAGCAATTATTTGAAGAAGGGCTATTACATGAACCGCCTGTACAAGAAGAAACAAAAGCTCAACGTTCATTTTTGCAAAAAGCAAAAGAGCGGTTTACAAGAAAAAAAGAAACGTGTGAAGTGGAAGAAGCGTTCTCTAGCGATAGCGTGGAAAATCAAGAGCTATTGAGGTTTACAACTCTTCCACAAACAGCGGAAGACTTGAAAATATTGTTTTTAGAAAATGTATTTGATCTTCAAATGAAATGGGCTACATCCACTTTATTTGAGTTCTCACAAGCAGATCGTAAATATTACCATGATGAAGCTCTCCGTTATTTTATTCAGCGCTTTCCTGATACGTGTCTCGTGATGTACAAGCCTGTTTTCATGATTAATAAAGCTCCGGTAGAAGGAGATATCATTATTGTTACTCCAACGGAAACCCTCTGTATTTGTTTAATAGAAACATATAAAAGCGCTGTTTTTCAGTATTCAAAAGAAAATTTTTGGACAGAGTTAAGAGGAAGAGATCAAAAAAAGATATTAAATCCTTTAATTGGGTTAAATCGAACGGAGCAAATTGTCCGAAGCATCTATCGTACTCACGATATTGAACATAACGTAAAGAAAATATTGCTGAGCAGAAATGGATACATTGATTACGCTGCGGAGCCTTATCAGGTTGAATTTGTAGATGCTAGAAAGTACGAAGAGTGGTTTTATGAACTTAGGAAATCTAAAGCACCTTTAAAGTTTAAGCAAATGAAAGCAGCTCAAGTATTGCTTGAACACAGCCAGAGTATTTATTTTGACCGGGAATTCGAAGCAGGTGAATAATACGAACATTCACGCTATGAAAGTGCTTTCGTTTTTGCGTTTGCTACATATAATGCTACTAAAGAGGTAATTGGCATAAGGAGGAGAAAAGGATGACTGGTGATAATAAGTTTCAAGCTTATTTAGATCAAATAGATCGTATTACTCTTTTAGTTCCAACTTCTTATCATGAAGGTCAAATTGATTTTTTTGTGATTAAAAGTACACAAATGCATGAGACCATCTCTATTGAAAACGTACATGAATTAGAAGGTTTTATCAAATATGAAGGCAAGGTTGAAGGTAGCATAGAAATTGGACAGTCGTACGTTATCTGTGATAATTACGGGGAGAAAGTTCCGCTGCAGGTAGGAGCTGTTATACGAACCAAAGAGTTTGATGAGAGATTTTATTATAATCAAAATGATTTGGGTGCAGCATTTTATTCAGATCATATTATGATAAAAATTTGGGCCCCGACTGCATCAGCAGTGGTTTTAAAATTAATACATGCAAACAGCGGGAAAGAAGAACTGTACGTCATGGCTCGTCAAAGAAAAGGCGTATGGGAAAAGAAACTTCCCTTAGATAAAGAAGGGTATTATTATCGATTTTTAATAGATGTAAACGGCGGGACAAATGAAGCGGTGGATCCTTATGCCGTTGCAGCTACAGCAAATAGTGAATACGGAGTTCTGATAAATCTTCATACAGCCTATGTTCATCTCCATGAAAAGCCACCTTTTCTTCAGCAAACGGATGCCGTTATTTACGAAATGCACGTTCGCGATTTTTCTATTCATCCTTCAAGCGGGATAGAAAAAAAAGGTACGTACCTAGCTGTTACTGAATCAAGCGGGCAGCCAGGCAAAACAACAGGTCTTCATTATTTAAAAGAGCTAGGAGTGACCCACCTTGAATTTCTTCCTATTAACGACTTTGGCGGAGTAGATGAATTAAATCCTCATGCTTCTTATAATTGGGGGTATAATCCATTGTTGTTTAATGTACCAGAAGGAAGCTACTCCGCTGACCCTTCAAATCCCGCCACTCGTATTGCTGAAGTGAAACAATTAATATCAACACTTCATCAACAGGGATTCCGTGTTATTATAGATGTAGTTTATAATCACGTATTTGTACGAGAGGAATCATCTTTTGAAAAAATTGTTCCGGGCTATTATTTTCGACATGATGAGTTTGGGATGCCTTCGAACGGTACGGGAGTAGGAAATGATTTTGCTTCTGAACGGAAAATGGCGCAAAAGTTTATTATCGATTCAGTATTATTTTGGATAAAAGAGTACGACGTTGATGGGTTTCGCTTTGACCTCATGGGGATTTTAGATATAGAAACGATGAACATCATCCGGGAAAAAATAAATGAAATTGATTCTACTATTTTGGTGTTTGGCGAAGGCTGGGATTTAAACACTCCTCTCCCCTATAATCAAAAAGCAATTATGGCGAATGCCCGCCAAACGCCTCAAATCGGCTATTTTAATGATCGATTTCGAGATTCTGTAAAAGGAAGCACGTTTGATGTATATGAAAAAGGTTTTATCAGCGGAAATATTCATCAAAAAGAGACCGTGCAATCTGTGATAGCGGGGAGCATTCTGGATAAAGAAGACAACCGGGCTTTATTTATAAATCCAGCACAATCAGTTAATTACGTTGAATCACATGATAATCATACGCTGTGGGATAAGTTAACGAATTCAAACGGAGAAGAAGACGAAGACAATCGTAGAAGTCGTCACCGCCTTGCTACTGCTATTGTACTTCTTTCGCAAGGCATACCGTTTCTTCATAGTGGCCAAGAGTTTTACCGCACTAAACAAGGCGTAGAGAACAGCTATAATTCACCCGATGATATTAATGCACTTGATTGGAATCGACGGATCAAATTTTCTCCTGATGTGAATTGGGTTCAAGAGCTGATTCGTATTCGCAAACAGCACGGTGCATTTCGCTTGGGAGATGCTTCAGCGATTAGGCAGCATGTCTCTTTCCTAAACACGCCGCAATCCGTTATTGGCTATTGCTTATCAAACGTATTGGCTTACGGTCCGTGGAAGAATATTATTGTGTTTTTTAATCAAGGCCTAATGGAAGAAAAAGTAGTTTTGCCAGAAGGACCATGGAAAATAGCACTTGATCATTGTAAAGTATATAAAAATGGGTATCCTACTATAGAGGATAATGCTATAAACGTTTCAAAGCTTAGCGTTCTTATTTTATTTCAAACGTAATTATTGTCTTCAACCACTTGACGAAAAAAGTGTGATGGAGATAATATTTATAAAGGATGGCTATTGATACATATCCTCAATAGCCGTCTTTTTTATTTACTAAGAAAATAACGTCATGATGTCTTAATAGATTGCTTTATTGAGTGAAATTTTTAAACGAAATGTGTGTGTTGAAATTGAAGGTGAATTGGTTGGAAGATATATTAGGAAGCGAATGGGAAATTACTCCTGCTGGCGGAGCGACAGGAGAAGCTTATTTTGCAAAATTTCAAGACCGAAAGCTTTTTTTAAAGCGTAATTCATCACCTTTTTTAGCAGTATTGTCAGCTGAAGGAATTGTACCGAAGCTCGTGTGGACAAGACGAATGGAAAATGGAGATGTGATCACAGCTCAGCACTGGCTAGATGGTCGAGAATTAAAACCAAAAGATATGAATTCGAGTCGAGTGACAGAATTGCTTAGTAAAATTCATCATTCAAACGAGTTATTAGATATGTTGAAAAGGTTGGGGAAAACACCGCTTCTTCCCGAAGACGTGCTAGCCGATATTGTAGAGAATGTGGACGAGCGACTTCAAAAAGAAAGTATTGTAGAGCAGGGAATCAGTTATTTACAAGCAGAGCTTCCGTCCGTTCAGACAGATAAATATGTTGTGTGTCACTGTGATGTGAACCACAATAACTGGATGCTTGGGGAGAATACGCAGCTATATTTAATCGACTGGGACGGAGCGATGATTGCAGATCCTGCTATTGATTTAGGTTTATTGCTTTATTGGTACATCAATCCATCTCAGTGGGAAGAATGGCTTGAGCATTATGGGGTTGAACTAACCGAGAACTTGAAAAAGAGAATGAAGTGGTATGTGATAAGTCAAACCATTTTATTCATTGAATGGCATCGTTCGAAAAATGAACGTTCTGAAATGAATTACTGGCTTGAATATCTTCGGATGTTGCTCGTCAACGACATTCAAGCACAGTAGCAAAGATTATGACAAGGTAGATAGTTCTTGGACCCATTGTGATAAATTTTGTTGATTGGTTTGAATATGTTCGTCTAAATGAGCAGCACTTTTTGCATCTTGCGTGTATTTATACACGTTTTGTAGTGTTGCTTGTACGTCTGTGCTAGCGTATCCTTTTGCTAACATTGATTGAATTAAACGTTCAACCTGTTCACATTCCGCAACCGTTCCGCAGCAATCACTTTGATGATTAGATAAAATATCTTTTAATATATTCATTTGGTGTTCGGCATTTAAAGGCATTAAGCATCATCCTTTCTCGTATGATGCTCTTATTTTTTTCTATCTAAACACAATTATGCATGAGAATGTCGGTTGTTTCGAATAACCGACATTTTCAATGCGTCAAAATACATTAAAGAGGTGCAACATGAGATTACGAAACAAACCTTGGGCAAAAGATAAAATTGCTGAAAATCCCCAATACGTGGTTCCAAACCCAGCAGAGTATAAAGGGAACTGGAAAGAGGTTTTTGGGAACGAAAATCCTCTTCATATTGAAGTAGGAACAGGAAAAGGCCAATTTTTAGTAGGGATGGCTAAACAAAATCCGCATATCAACTATATTGGAATTGAAATGTATGAAAGTGTCATCTTAAGTGCTCTAGAACGTTTGATTGAAGAAGAGCTTCCAAATTTAAAGCTGTTGAATGTAGATGCTAACCATCTTAGTGAGTTTTTTGCAAAAAATGACGTGGATCGCGTTTATCTCAATTTCTCTGATCCATGGCCAAAAAAGAGACATGCCAAACGCCGTTTAACATACAAAACGTTCTTAAGCATGTATGAAAACCTGCTGGTTGATGGTGGAGAAATTCACTTTAAAACAGATAATCAAGGGCTATTTGAATATTCATTGACAAGCTTTTCAGAATATGGGCTTTTACTCAAATACATTAGCTTAGATTTGCATAAAAGCGATTTTGAAGGCAATGTTATGACGGAATATGAAGAGAAATTTTCACAAAAAGGCAGCCGCATTTACCGCTGTGAAGTAAAATACCTGAACGAAAAAGACTGAGTTCCTCAGTCTTTTTTTGTTCAAAAAGAGAAGGAGATAGTGATAAAATAAAAAGGAATATAATGGAGGTGTAAAATGGAAACGTTAACAATAGGCGAATTAAAAGTGACATGGCTTCGTGGAGGGAATAATCATTTAGACGGGGGAGCAATGTTCGGTGTTGTTCCAAAAGAGCTTTGGACAAAAAAGTATCCTATCTCAGAAGGAAATCGAATTCCAATGAGGACGGATCCTTTGCTCGTTCAAACTGAAAAACACCTCATGTTAATTGATGCAGGCATAGGGAATGGCATGTTGGATGAGAAAAAAAAGCGTCATTTTGGTGTAACAGAAGAATCATTTATTGCTGAAGATTTACAAAAGTTAGGGTTTACGTGCGAAGATATTACTCACGTCATTATGACGCATCTTCACTTTGATCATGTGTCAGGCTTAACAAAATGTAGCAACGGACATTTTTCCTCTGCTTTTCCAAATGCAAGAATCTTTGTTAGTGAAATCGAGTGGAATGAAATGAGAAATCCTAATATACGTTCTAAAAATACGTATTGGAAACAAAATTGGGAATTTATTCAGCATCAAGTAATAACATTTAGCGACAAAGATGAAATTGTGCCTGGAGTAACGGCTCATCATACCGGCGGTCACAGCGATGGTCATGCTGTAGTTGTATTAAAAGGAAACAATGACATCTTAGTGCATATGGGCGATCTTTTGCCAACACATGCACATCAAAATGTCTTATGGGTAATGGCATATGATGATTATCCAATGACTTCGATTGAACAAAAGCAGCAGTGGCTAGCTTATGCCTATGAGAATCAAGCTTGGCTAAGTTTTTATCATGATGCTTTTTATCGAGCTGTAAAATGGGATAATAAAGGAGAAATAGTTGACGAAATTAAACGGATGCATTCAGCGTCAATTCAATAATAGAACCGCTTTTTTTATCAATGAAAAACTCGTAATGTTCCTGTTTTGCATCACGTGTTCTGATAATTCCACCTGTATAACCATAAAAAGAGAGACCATGTTTTTGAATGACTTTAGTCGTTGTTTCAATCCATGAGCCGTCGATTGCCCCATTTTGTTTAAAAGCGCTTTTAACAATCGTAAGGGCTTCCGATGAGGAAATTGACGACTTTCTTTTTTGAAGAATATAAGCGCTTGCAAATCCGACTGCAGCTCCTGCTATTAGTTGAGTCCATTTCACGTTATTCACCTGCTTTTTAAGGATATGTTTTCATCATTATATCAAATTGTCGAATGCTTTGTTAAGTTGAGTTATAGAAGAGAAGGACAGAACTAGCAACTATTTCCGGTTTTCGATACAATAAAGAAAATGATACATAAAGGAGAGTATATATGAACAATGAAACGCTATCTCTATTTAAAACATTAACGGAGTTACCAGGTGCCGCTGGAAACGAACATCAAGTACGTTCATTTATGCGCTCGCAAATTGAACCCCTTGTAGATGAAGTCATTCAAGATGGGTTAGGAAGTTTATTCGGCGTGCGCTATAATGAAGAAAAAGGTCCTAAAGTAATGGTAGCAGGACATATGGACGAAGTAGGATTTATGGTTACGTCTGTAACAGATAAAGGAATGCTTCGTTTTCAAACTCTAGGAGGATGGTGGAGTCAAGTACTGCTAGCTCAACGCGTCCATGTTGTTACTAAAAAAGGTCCTATCACCGGCGTAATTGCTTCTATCCCTCCCCATTTATTAGACGAATCACAGCGCAACAAGCCAATGGCCATTAAAAATATGATGATTGATGTGGGCGCAGATAGCAAGCAGGAAGTAGCAGAAATGGGCATTCGTCCTGGCGATCAAATTGTACCGATTTGTCCGTTTACGCCAATGGCAAATGAAAAGAAAATACTGGCAAAAGCATGGGATAACCGCTATGGGTGCGGACTTGCGATTGAATTATTAAAAGAAGTAAAAAATGAAAAATTGCCAAATATCTTATATTCTGGAGCTACTGTGCAAGAAGAAGTAGGGCTTCGCGGTGCTCAATCAGCTGCGAATATGATTAAACCGGATTTGTTTTATGCACTAGATGCTAGTCCAGCTAACGATACATCAGGCGATAAAAATGCGTTTGGACAATTAGGAAAAGGCGTATTACTTCGTATCTTTGACCGTACGATGGTCACACATAGAGGAATGAGAGAATTTATTTTAGATACAGCTGAGACAAACAGCATCCCTTATCAATACTTTGTTTCTCCAGGAGGTACGGATGCAGGGCGCGTTCATACTTCTAATAATGGAGTTCCTTCTGCGGTAATCGGCGTATGTTCACGTTATATTCATACTCATGCGTCTATGATTCATGTAGATGACTATGCAGCCGCAAAAGAATTACTAGTCAAACTTGTACGTTCTACAGACCAAACAACGCTCGATACGATTAAGCAAAACGGATAAAAAAGAACAAAGCAGCTGCTTTTGCGGTTGCTTTGTTTCATAATGACAGGAGAAAAAAATGAAAATTGCAATCGGAACGAAAAATCCAACAAAAGTAAATGCAGTAAAAAAAGTATTTGGAGATACTTTTACATATGTAGAGGTAGCCGTGCAGTCTGGGGTGTCGCCACAGCCTTTTTCTGACGAAGAAACCATCCAAGGAGCGGTTAACCGCGCGCGTGCTGCTGTCAAAGAGGCAGGTGCTGATATTGGTATTGGGCTTGAAGGAGGGGTGCAGGAAACACCTCATGGCTTATTCCTTTGCAATTGGGGAAGTCTTGTTACCTCTAAGGACCTTGAACCGATTTTAGGTGGAGGAGCTCGTATTCGGCTTCCTGAAGCGGTAGCCGGCATGCTTCGTCATGATAAAAAAGAATTAGCCGAAGCTATGGAAGTGTATACAAACCAAAAGAATATTCGAAAAAAAGAAGGAGCAATCGGTATTTTCACCAATGGAAATTTAGATCGGACCGCTATGTTTTATCAGGTTGTTTTAATGCTAAAAGGACAGCTGGATTTTAGGACAAATCAAGCTGTTCAATAGGAAATTTCTTTGTAACCCTTTATAATAGAAAAGCATCAGTGTATGATAGTTGCAACAACTCATATACTATGTTTTGATGTAGAAGGATTAAATAATGTATAGGGCTTTAGCCGTTTAAATACGAAAGTCAAAGAAAAAGTGGAGGAAGAAAAATGGAAAAAATGCAAACAATTGAACAATACAAAGAAATCATTAAAGAAGGAAAACATATCATGATGTTTTCAGCAGACTGGTGCCCAGATTGCCGAGTAATCGAGCCTGTGCTTCCAGAAATTGAGGCCAATCATAGCGAGTATACATTTCACTATGTCGATCGTGACGACTTTATTGATCTTTGTGCAGAATTAAGCATCTTTGGAATTCCAAGCTTTGTTGGTTACAGCAACGGAGAAGAAACAGGGCGTTTTGTCAGCAAAGATCGTAAAACAAAAGAAGAAATTGAAGAGTTTATTAACGGCTTAAATGCATAAATCAAGTGAAGACTGATAGCGATTTACAGCTATCAGTCTTCATACATAAAAATGAGAAAAGGAGGCGTAAATATGGCGAAAATGAATAGTCAAAAGATGAGAAAACTACTAGAAGAGCGATTAACGGGTGCGGATTGGTCATTTTTATTTGATCGTGAAAAAGATACGCTGCGCGTTGAACATCAGGAAACGAAAAAAGGTGTAACCATTTCTTTACCTGGGCTAATTGCAAAATGGGAAGAAAAAAAGGAAGCGGCTCTAGATGAAATGGTATATTATATAAAAGAAGCTCTTCGTGTTATGAACGATGAACAGCAGGTAACGGGAAAAGAAAAGCGCATTTATCCAGTTATTCGCTCAACGTCTTTTCCAGATAAATCGAATGAAGACGTGCCGTTGATTTATGATGAACATACAGCTGAAACACGCATTTATTATGCGCTTGATTTAGGCAATACATATCGTCTATTAGATGAGAAACTAATTCGTAAGGAAGATTTAGATCTATCCGCAGTGCGGGAAATGGCTAAATTTAATCTTCGCTCTTTGCCGATTTCACATAAAAAAGATACGGTAGCAGGCAATGACTTTTATTTTGTAAATCAGAACGATGGATACGATGCAAGCCGAATTCTTAACGAGGCATTTTTGCAAGATTTTGCTTCTAGTGTTTCGGGCACAATGGCTGTAGCAGTACCTCATCAAGATGTGCTGATTCTAGCTGATATCCAAAACGAAACGGGTTATGATATTCTTGCGCAAATGACCATGAGCTTTTTTGCAAGTGGACGTGTACCCATCACAGCTCTTTCATTTTTATACGAAAACGGTGAGCTAGAACCTATTTTTATTCTAGGAAAAAATCGAAGTAAAGGACGGGACTAATTATGAATCTTTTTTATAATAAAGAAGGTATCGGCGATACGTTAATCGTCAAGCTAGAAGATATCGCAATTGAAAATCGTACGTTTGAAACAAAAGGCGACGTTGTGCGTATATTTGATCAAAAATCAAATACAACAGCTGGCTATAACATCTTTCATGCTTCTTCTAAGTTAAAAGTAGAGGGAAATGGTTCTCTTGAATTAACAGAAGAAATGGTGGAAGAAGTAAATCATGTACTTAGCGAAAGCGGTTTTGAAGGTAAACTTGAAGTGGATTTATCTCCTAAATTTGTAGTGGGATATGTTCAAGAAAAAGAAAAGCATCCAAATGCAGATAAGCTGAACATCTGTAAAGTAGATGTTGGCACAGAAACACTTCAAATTGTGTGTGGAGCACCAAATGTAGACGCAGGTCAAAAAGTCGTGGTAGCAAAAGTAGGAGCGGTTATGCCAAGTGGTATGATCATTAAAGATGCAGAGCTGCGCGGTGTACCTTCTTCAGGTATGATTTGCTCTGCTAAAGAGCTGGCGCTTCCGAACGCTCCTCAAGAAAAAGGGATTTTAGTACTTGAAGATAAATATGAAGTAGGTCAACCTTTTCAAGCATAAAAGCAGAGTGCCATACTGATTTATAGGGCAAAAGCATGATGTTTTTTTACACGTATATTTCAAAGCGTTACAGTTGCTGAAAAGCAATTGTCAATTCTTAAAAAGGTTTGATAAAATTAAAAGCCACTAGTATATACTAGTGGCTTTTTTCGCGTTTAATTATGAGTGCTAACTAGACGCGAAAAAATATTTTTGCAAAGAGGAATTTTACTGTATAAATAAGGGAAGCAAAATAGTAGATTTTATAGTAAGAGTTCAAGCATACGTGATAGAATGATAAATGAAAAGATAGTATATATATCCATCTCAGAGAATACTTTGAGGCCAAAGGTAAATAAAGGATGCATGGATAGCTTTTTGTAGATATCGCAGCACTGCGGTATAAGAGGCTAAACGAAGTAAGATAGTCTGATAGAAAGAGTGATAAAAATGGGTTTTGTACGAAAAGTAATGGATTATTTACTAGGATACGAAGTGAAAGAAATCGTTGTAGACGAACATGGAAATACAACGGAAGAATACCCTTTAAATAGAGAAAAAACAATTCCTAAAAAGAAGGCTCCTAAGCCTAAACAAATGCAGTCAGTTCATCAAAAGCCAGTGATGAAAGCAGCGCCAAAACCTTCTGTTCCACACTCGGCCAGAACGCAAAAGCGGAGTTACAGTGAAGAGCAGCAAGATGTTCATACAAAAGTAGCTTATCAATATCCAAAAGGAACGTTTCGTTTTCCTTTAATTGATGATACGGGAGAAGCAAAAAAGGCAGCAGTTCCTAAAAATGAACCAAGGCCTGTAGCAAAAAAGGCACCGGCTCCGTTTTATCAAGAGCCTGCTCGCAAGTCGGCGCTAACACAGCCTAAGTCAGTATCTCAGCCGTTAAAAACGGTATCTGAAAAGAAAGAAGCGGTTCCGCAAGTAAGAAAACGTCCGTTTCGTCCGACTGAAATTCCTTCACCTGTCTATGGGTTTAATAAGCGGCCTTCTAATGTTGTACAAAATGGAAGTGAGGAAGTAGTAGAATATGAGCTTCCGAGTACACAGTTATCAAAAGCAGCGTTTGAAGATGAAATTTACCGACGAGCGATGAATACAGCTGTTGTAGAGCCGTTAAGAAAACCAGTTTCTAAGCCTATAGCCGAAGAAGCACCGATTCAAGAAACAGAAGAAATGATGCAACTGTCTTCTCAGCGTTTTGCTCAGTGGAAGCAATATGAGGAAAATCAAAAAGAGAAGCTATCATTTCCTGAAGAAAAGCCAAGTTCTTCAGTAGCCGTAAAAGAACAGGAAGAGGTGCCAACTTTTGAAGAATCACACGCGGTCGAACCGTTAGTGGGACAAGAGAGAACTCTTGACTGGGATTTAGCGAAAGGTATGACAGCGGCCGAAGAAGTTACAATTTCAGAGGAACCGCGCCCGTCTGAATCATCAGTTTCTCTCCAACAAGAGATAGGAAATGAGACTGAAGAAGTAGAAGCAGAAACGTTGATGGACGGAAGCGCAGTGTTTTTACAAGCAGCAGAAGAAGTAGAAGTAGAAGCACTAAAGCCTAGAAAGAAAGAAGAAGCTCCAGCTGCTGAGAAAGAAAGTGACGTCATTCTAGAAGAGCCAGCAAACAGTGTTCATATGGAAGCAGAACATGAGCTGAATTCTGAAAGTTTAAATTCATCGCAACCCGCAGCTGATGAATGGCAACCAGAAGCGGCATCGGCTGTTGTTCACCAAGAGCTTGAAAATTCGGTGATAAAAGAGGAAGAGAGCAGTATGCAGGAAAGTCAAGAGTTACAAGAACAAGTACAGCAAGAGTCAGCTGTAGAACCTCTTGTACCTGCAGAACAGCCAGGAAATGCTGAACGAGCTCGCGGTAAGCGATTAGTGCCTTTTAACGTGATGATGCTGAAAAAAGACCGCACAAAGATGGATAACAGCGCTCGAGAAAAAAGTCAGCCGTCTCAAGGTTCATACCAAAGGCAGGAGGCAGAAGCTCTGCAAAAAAAAACGGAAGTAAGTAGGCAAGAAGAAGTTCACGGTGAAAAAACCAAAGAAGCGGTTCCACAGGCTTCGTTAAAAGCTGAAGAACCTGTAAATGTAAAGGCTTCTTCTCCTTATGCATTTCCTGGAATGAACTTGCTTAACATTCCTCCAGCTGCTATTGAAGAAGATAATCAATGGGCGGATGAGCAGCGTGAGCTTTTGGATATGACATTAAAAAACTTTAACGTTCGAGCTAAGGTCGTAAACGTCACGCAAGGTCCTACCGTGACCAGATTTGAAGTACATCCTGAACCCGGTGTGAAAGTGAACAAAATTACGAATTTAACAGATGATATTAAACTGAGCCTAGCCGCGCGTGATATCCGAATTGAAGCGCCAATTCCAGGGAAAAATACGATTGGAATTGAAGTGCCAAATCGTCAAAGTAAGCCGGTGTTAATTCGTGAAATTTTGAGGCATCCTTCTTTTAGAAAAGATAACTCTCCTTTAACGGTGGCGTTAGGGTTAGATATTTCAGGAACGCCGGTTGTGACTGACTTGAATAAAATGCCTCACGGTTTGATTGCCGGAGCGACAGGGTCTGGTAAAAGCGTGTGTATTAATACTATTATCGTCAGCTTGCTTTATAAAGCTGCGCCGCACGAAGTCAAGCTTATGTTAATTGACCCTAAAATGGTTGAGCTAGCTCCTTACAACGGTATTCCGCATTTAGTCAGCCCGGTTATCACGGATGCTAAAGCAGCTACTACAGCTTTAAAATGGGCAGTAGAGGAAATGGAGCGCCGTTATGAATTGTTTGCACATGCGGGCGTACGTGATATTACAAAATACAACGAACGTGTAAAAGAACATAATGAAAAAAGCGGGGAGCTGCCATATCTAGTTATTATTATTGATGAACTTGCCGACTTAATGATGGTATCTCCTGGGGAAGTAGAGGAAGCTATTTGCCGTATTGCACAAAAGGCAAGAGCATGTGGCATTCACTTATTGCTTGCAACGCAGCGTCCTTCCGTAGATGTGATTACAGGCTTAATTAAAGCGAATGTGCCAACGCGTATTGCATTTTCTGTTTCTTCGCAAGTTGATTCACGTACAATTATCGACACAGGGGGAGCAGAGAAGCTACTAGGTAAAGGTGATATGCTGCTTCTTGAAAACGGCTCTTCTAAAAGCGTTCGAATTCAAGGGAACTTTGTTTCAGATGAAGAAATTGACCGCGTTGTAGATCATGTCAAAAAACAAATGAAGCCAACATACTTATTTGATCAAGAAGATTTGTTGAAAAAGCAGCAAAGCTTTGCTTCAAATGAAGAAGATGAGCTTTTCTATGAAGCATGCGAGTTTGTGCTAGATCAAGGCGGTGCATCTACTTCCAGTCTGCAAAGACGCTTCAGAATGGGGTACAATCGCGCAGCGCGCCTAATTGATATGATGGAGCAGCAAGGAATTATTTCAGAAGCAAGAGGAAGCAAGCCGAGAGATGTGCTCATTACCGAAAACGAGCTTCAGGAAATGGAAAGTCAAACAGCCACTTCTACATTTTAAGCTGTTTTTCTACATGTAGGTTAAAAAAGAGGCTATGCAAAATCAGCAGAATACAGCATTGTGTGAGCTAACGCTCTGTCACTGTATCCGTGGCCTCTTGTTTTTCTGCTTTAAGTTCGTTTATACAGAATTTGAGTAGAGATTTTGGAAGAAATCCATCAAGAAAAAAAGGAAAAGGTTTGTCAGAACTAGTAAAATGATTTACTATATGTAAGGATAATGTGTGTTTTGCTTTTTTAGCATGTGATAGTTTGCTATCATTTCTCACCAGCAGAAACATATGAGCTGAAGGCGTATAAAGAGGACAAACTAAAATAATTAGAGTACGAGTGAAGAGTAATGACAGAAGAAAATCATGAACTGATTAACTTTAATGAAATTCGTGAACAAAAGCAGCTTCAGTCTGATAATGCTATTTGCGACTTTTACAATCAATATTTCTTTTTTGTGAACCGCTATACGAATATACGAGAAAAAGTGCGGGCTTCACATTTATTTAAAGAGTTAGTAAACTTGCCTCATGAGGCGCCTCTGTCTGATTCCCATGAACAATTATTTTTTCAGTGGTTTGCATTTGAATATGTAACCATTCAGGGGAAAACCCTGCTGCAGCTTTTTTTAGCTGATCAGGCGAAGCAGAAAACAGAGTCGTTTTTGATTCAAGGAGCCTTTTTTTTGACGAGTGTACTAGAGCCAATTATTGTGTCTAAAGTACCTAATTCGTTTTTCTTAAAAGGATATACCCCATTGACAAATGAGCAGGTTATCATCAAAGATGTAAGAGGAAGATTTGCAAATTTAGAGGAACAACAAGTAATTTGGATTCGGAAAATAAAATCAATCGGATATGACGTGTTAATTGACTCTTTCTTTTTAGGACATAAACAACGCATTGAACAGTTAGTAACGCAATATAATGACAAAAAAAATGCAATGACATGGCGCTCGTTTTTAAAACAGCAGGCTATATACTATGTGATGAAGCCAAAATAAAAGGCCGTTTCGCAAGGCAAGAGAGTAGAAATGGAGTCATGGAGTTATGTTATAAGAAGTGATATAATGTACGAATGTTATCGTGAAATCAGCAATCAAACGACATTTATATACGTTTGTAAGAGCAATTCTAGATAACCGTCATATACTGTCTTACAGATAGACGAATGTTGGAGGTTCTTTATATGACAGTTTACCATTTTGTAGGTATTAAAGGAACAGGAATGAGTGCGCTTGCGCAAATCCTAAACGATATGGGCTTTCAAGTTCAAGGATCGGATATTGAAAAAGAAATTTTTACGCAAAAAGCACTAGAACAGCAGGGAATTCCTGTTTTACCATTTGATAAAAATAATATTAAAGACGGCATGACTGTAATCGCAGGAAATGCTTTTCCTGATACGCATGAAGAAATTGCAGAAGCAGCTTCAAAAGAAGGAGTCAAGCTTGTACGCTATCACCGTTTCTTAGGTGACTTTATGAAACAGTATACGAGTGTAGCCGTAACAGGAGCACACGGAAAAACATCCACAACGGGTATGTTAGCGCATGTGATTCAAGGAGCTGAACCTACTTCATATTTAATCGGAGACGGTACGGGTAAAGGTGTAAAAGACAGCAAGTATTTTGCGTTTGAGGCATGTGAATATCGCCGCCACTTCTTATCTTATACGCCAGACTATGCAATTATGACGAATATTGATTTTGATCACCCTGATTATTTTGCCAATATCGACGATGTATTCAGCGCGTTCCAAGAGATGGCACTTCAAGTCAAAAAAGGAATTATTGCCTGTGGTGACGATGAACATCTGCAGCAAATTCAAGCGAAGGTACCTGTTCTTTATTACGGATTAGGCGAAGAAAATGATTTCCAAGCACGTAATATCGTAAAAAGCACAACAGGCACAACATTTGATGTGTTCGTTCGTAATACATTCCACGCATCATTTGAAATTCCAGGGTATGGCGACCATAACATCTTAAATGCACTTTCTGTTATTGCACTTTGTCATTATGAAGAAATTGACGTTGCTGTGCTGCAAGAGCGTTTTAAAACATATCAAGGTGTAAAGCGTCGTTTCAGTGAAAAGAACGTTGGCAAACAAGTGCTAATCGATGATTATGCACACCATCCAACGGAAATTAATGCAACGATTTCAGCTGCTCGTCAAAAGTATCCAAACCGTGAAGTTGTGGCTGTTTTCCAACCGCATACTTTTACGCGTACACAAACGTTCTTAGAGGATTTTGCAGCAAGCTTACAGCACGCTGATAAAGTATATCTATGTGACATTTTTGGATCAGCTCGTGAGCATCAAGGTAAATTATCAATTGAAGATTTACGAAGCAAAATCAGCGGAGCTGAATTAATTAATGAAGAAACAATTGAATCGTTAAAAGACCATAATGAAGCTGTATTAGTATTTATGGGTGCTGGAGACATTCAAAAGTTTGAAAAACTATATCAGCAAACCGTATCATAAAAAAAAGGCACTCAGGAGAGTGCCTTTTTTTATTTCAAAACTCATTTTAAATTTTCAGGATTTAACGCTTTTAATTCCTCAATGACAAATAGCCCGTCTTTACGAATTAACACGTCATCGAAATAAATCTCACCGCCGCCGTATTCTGGGCGCTGAATCATCACCATATCCCAGTGGATATTTGACTTATTTCCATTATACGCATCTTCGTAGCACTCGCCAGGAGTGAAGTGGAAACTTCCGTCAATTTTTTCATCAAATAAAATGTCTTGCATTGGATGTTGAATATATGGATTTACGCCAATCGCAAATTCGCCAACAAAACGTGCGCCTTCATCCGTATCAAAAATGCCGTTGATGCGTTCTGTATCATTAGCGGTTGCTTCAACAATCTTACCGTTTTTAAATGTTAAGGATACATTCTCAAACGTAAAGCCTTGATAGTTAGAAGGAGTGTTGTAAGAAATTGTTCCGTTTACAGAATCACGTACAGGAGCCGTGTATACTTCACCGTCCGGAATATTCATTTCCCCGGCACACTTCACTGCAGGAATATCTTTAATAGAGAACGTTAAGTCTGTATTCTCACCTGTTAAACGCACTTTGTCCGTACGGTTCATGAGCTCAACTAAAGCATCCATCGCTTTGCTCATTTTGCCATAGTCTAAGTTACATACATCAAAATAAAAATCTTCAAATGCTTCTGTACTCATTTTAGCAAGCTGCGCCATTGAATCGTTTGGATAGCGAAGAACAACCCATTTTGTTTTTGGAACGCGAATTTCTCTATGTACTTTTTTACCGATCGTATTTCCTTGGATTTTCATTTTATCTGCCGGAACATCTGATTGTTCAAAAATGTTTGAACCAGAACGCAAGCCAATATAAGCATTCATTTCTTTCATCACATTTGCTTCGAAGTCTGCCATCATATTGAACTGCTCTTCTTGTGCACCGTTTAAAAGAGCGCGGTCTACCGAATGATCTTTTAGCAGTACAAATGGATAGCCACCCGCCTTGTACGCTTCATCTACAAGTGCTGTCACAAGTTCGCGCTGAAGTCCAAAGTTTTCGATTAATACTTTTTCTCCTTTTTGAAGGCGAACAGAATAATTAATTAAATTTTTAGCTAATGTCGCAATTCTAGGGTCTTTCATAAATAGTGCCTCCTTAAAATAACAATGATTGGTGATTCACTTTCTATTGTACCCCACTGAGCTTATTTTGTTTGTTTTTATGCTTTAAAATCCTTTTTTTCTTTAGGAAGGGAAATAACTCATATATCGCGAAATAATGTAACAATCTTCCCTTTTTCTGAATAAAGGCAGAGAGAATATGGTAAAGTTAAAGAGTCTATAGGGAATAGAAGGTTTAATTGTTTATAAAATTGGGAAAGTAGTTATAACAAGAGAGAAGAAAATAGGAGGTGCCTTGCACAGATGGTTATTATTCTTTATTTAAGCGCTGCTATTGTTGCCATTGCGATTTTTTACCTGGTGGTTTCCGTGTCCAAAACATTGAAATCCGTTCAGCACACATTAAATTCAGTGGCAGGTACTTTAGACGGTGTAGAAAAGCAAATGACAGGAATCACAGCCGAAACAACTGCACTTTTACATAAGACTAATCTGTTAGCTGAAGATATTCAGCGTAAATCCGAAGCGCTGAACACAGTGGTGGATTCTGTTAAAGGCGTAGGTGACTCAATCCAAGACCTAAATAAGTCTATTAAAAGCGTATCATCAAGCGTTTCAGAGAAAGTAGAAGAAAATAAAGAAACTGTTGCTCAAGTTGTTCAATGGAGCAATGTTGCATTAGACGTATGGGAACGTATAAAATTAAGAAAACAGAAAAAAGTTGACGCAGAGCCTGTACCTGTTGAAGTAAAAGAAAAAGCGGTTCAACGCTCACGCTCATTTTCATAAGGATGAACTTTAAAGGAGGAGACGCATATGTCAAACAAACCAAATAAACCAAACAACACTTCAAATAAAGGCTTTTTAGTAGGAACAGTGATTGGAGGAGTTGTAGGAGCTGCAACGGCATTACTACTTGCTCCAAAATCAGGTAAAGAGTTCCGTTCTGATTTAAATGAGCAGGCAGCTTACGTTCGTTTAAAAACAGAGCAAGCGAAAAACAGCGCTGTTGAAAAAGGACAAGGGTTTGCTCAAACGGCTAAAGAAAAAACGGCTGGTCTATCACAAACACTGTCTGAGCAATCTTCACAAGTAGTGGACAAGGTGAAAAACTTCCGTAAAATAGATCCTGAACACGAAGCATTACCGCCAACAAGCTTAGAAGTGCTTGCTGATGAAGTTGAGTCTCAAAGCAACGAAGACGTTCAGCAAAAGCTAACAGAAGCTCAAAAAGCACTAGATGAAGTGGAAAGCACAGTGCCACGACCATAATAAAGAATCAAAAGCGTTTACCCTACAGGGTGAACGCTTTTTTTGTATGTAATTTAGGTTGGATAACAACAAGTAAATAATCGTTTCATTGCAGGAAACCCCCCCACCTTATAAATGAATTTATGAGCATCATACATAAAGCTGAGCACTCTTTTTGTATGGAAACGGTCAAACCATGTAAACTTAAGAGTAAGTACAGAAAGGGTGAAAAAAATGAAAAAAATTTCAACAGTTGAAGAGTTCGAACAAGTTGTAAAGGAAAACAATCGCTTTTTATTTTTAAAACACAGTACAACGTGTCCAATTAGTGCAGCTGGTCATGAGGCATTTTCAGCATTTGCTTCTAGTCATGAAGACATTCCTTCTTATTATCTTCATGTCCAAGATTCACGTGATGTATCTAACTATATTGCTGAGACGTATGAAGTGAAGCATGAATCACCTCAAGCGCTTCTGTTTGAAGATGGAAAAGTAAAGTGGCATGCTTCTCACTGGAACATTAACGAAGACGAATTAGCGAAAAACGTAGCTCACTAATCGAAAAAGTATTTTAGTAAAAGAAAAATCCGAACATTAATCGTTCGGATTTTTTCATTGGCGGGGTGAACGTAGGTTTACTGTATGGAGCTGCTAAGACGAAGACTCCTGCGGGAAAAGCGAAACAGGTGAGACCCCACAGGAGCGTAAGCGACGAGGAGGCTCAGCGGCCGCCCGCGAAAAGCGAAGTCTTGCACAGAAATCAACAGCGGTATGACACGCAATCCATAATAGATTGTTTATCCCATTTGTTCGCCTTTAGATTGGAGCGATTTAGCTATGCCTCAACCTCTTTTTTTTATAAGCTGATTGCGGTTTCATCCGCTTTTTCGTACAATAGATGTAGTTTAGCACATAAAAGCAGAGAAGCCCCTTACATATATCCTCCATCATCTATCATCTTATGTAGTAACCCTGCTAAACGGATTTTTTAAAATCAGTGAAAGGGTGGACGTACATGGCGAATTCAGATCTTCAGCATTTGCGATCTCAAATTGACGAAGTAAATATGAAACTGTTAAAGCTTATTAATGAGCGAGGCGAGCTTGTTCAAGAAATAGGAAAGTTAAAAGGAATGCAGTCAACCAAACGTTTTGATCCCGTTCGTGAACGAGCAATGCTTGATACGATTTTAAGCAAGAATGAAGGACCGTTTCAAACGTCTACGCTTCAACATATTTTCAAAGAGATTTTTAAAGCTCATTTAGAGCTTCAAGAAGATGATCATCGTAAAGCACTTCTTGTATCCCGTAAAAAGAAGCGGGAAAATACAATTGTTACGGTAAAAGGAGAAACAATTGGTGACGGACTTCAGCGTTTTGTAGCAGGACCTTGTTCCGTTGAAAGCTATGAGCAAGTAGCAGCCGTAGCAAAAGCCGTAAAGCAGCAGGGCGTGCGGATGCTTAGAGGCGGAGCCTACAAGCCAAGAACATCTCCTTATGATTTTCAAGGCCTTGGCTTAGAAGGATTGCAAATTTTAAAAAGAGTAGCTGACGAATACGATTTAGCCGTTATTAGTGAAATTGTCGACCCGGCTGATATTGAAACAGCTGTAGAATACGTAGATGTGATTCAAATTGGTGCTCGTAATATGCAAAATTTTGAGCTGTTAAAAGAAGCGGGTGCGGTGAAGAAGCCTGTCTTATTAAAGCGAGGCTTAGCCGCTACGATTGATGAGTTTATTAATGCTGCTGAATACATTGTTTCAAAAGGAAATGATCAGCTGATTTTGTGTGAACGAGGAATTCGTACGTATGAGCGAGCAACGCGAAATACGCTGGATATTTCAGCTGTTCCCATTTTAAAACAAGAAACTCATTTACCTGTTTTAGTCGACGTCACGCATTCAACGGGAAGACGAGATTTACTTGTTCCAACGGCTAAAGCAGCTCTTGCCATTGGGGCAGATGGAATTATGGCAGAAGTTCATCCAGATCCTGCGGTAGCACTTTCTGATTCAGCTCAGCAAATGGATATCCCGCAATTTACAGAATTTATGAAGCAGCTAAAACCTATATGTAACTTAAATTTATAAAAAAACGTAAAAATGAAAAATTCGTATACTTTTATGACAAGTTTGAGGCACTTAATGGTTTCAAGCTTGTTTGCCTTTCGTTATAATAAAGATAAGCGAAATTATCACGTATTTTGAAAACAGTCGATAACTTTTGTCAAAATAGGAAAGAATAAGTGCAAATCCAAAAAACAAGAATTTATGAAATTCTCGTGAAACTTGTCGGAAAAAGGCGGTAAATACGTTGCGATGAAGCACATAGTATCGTATAGTAGTTACAGATATTCGCTATCATTCTGTGATTGCATATGATATAAATTCGCGATTCACTTTTTTTATTTACTTAATATACACCGTCTTTTACATTGTTACATATAAACTGGTAAAATTGTCTTTGCCACGTAATAATAAGGGCATAACAGGAATGATTTAGATGCATACAGGGTATCTAAGCTGTATGTAAGAGTGAAGGAGCTAGAAATAGCCATTCTATAAAGGAAGATGGATTTATATACGTAAATACAAGAAATGAAATAAGGATAAAATAAACGAAATGTTTTTCGATAAGGAGTGTTTGTTGTGAACGTAACAATTTATGATGTAGCAAGGGAAGCAAGCGTGTCGATGGCAACGGTTTCTCGTGTGGTAAACGGAAATCCAAATGTAAAACCATCAACTAGAAAAAAAGTATTAGAAACAATTGAAAGACTAGGCTATCGTCCGAACGCAGTAGCGCGTGGATTAGCAAGTAAAAAAACAACGACAGTAGGAGTTATCATTCCTGATATTTCAAATATTTTCTATGCAGAATTAGCGCGTGGAATCGAAGATATTGCAACGATGTACAAATATAATATCATCTTAAGTAACTCCGATCAAAATCAAGATAAAGAACTTCACCTTTTAAATAACATGCTTGGTAAACAAGTAGACGGAATCATCTTCATGAGTGGGAATGTAACGGAAGAACACGTAGAAGAGCTAAAAAAATCACCGGTTCCAGTTGTACTTGCAGCATCAATCGAATCAACTAACCAAATCCCATCTGTAACTATTGATTATGAACAAGCAGCTTTTGATGCAGTGCAATCACTAATTGACAGCGGTCATAAAAATATTGCATTCGTTTCAGGTACGTTAGAAGAACCAATCAATCATGCGAAAAAAGTAAAAGGGTACAAGCGTGCTCTTACTGAAAGCGGATTGCCTGTACGTGATTCTTATATTGTAGAAGGAGACTACACGTACGATTCAGGTATTGAAGCGGTTGAAAAACTATTAGAAGAAGATGAAAAGCCAACTGCTATTTTCGTTGGAACGGATGAAATGGCATTAGGCGTTATTCACGGGGCACAAGATCGCGGGTTGAATGTACCAAACGATCTAGAAGTTATCGGTTTTGATAACACAAGACTTTCAACAATGGTTCGTCCTCAGTTAACATCTGTTGTACAGCCAATGTATGATATTGGTGCAGTAGCGATGCGTCTCTTAACAAAATACATGAACAAAGAAACGGTAGACAGCAGCATTGTACAGCTTCCTCACCGCATCGAGTTCAGACAATCAACAAAATAATACCTGTGAATGAATAAGAACGAATCCAAAGTTCAGACACGGGGAGATAGAATATGAAAAAAGTTGATATGCTCACACCTATAGGGATACTAATTGGTATCTCTATGGTTGTGTTTGGGGTTATTTCAAGTGGAGGAATGAGCGGTTTTTTAGCTTTTATTGATGTACCATCGATTTTAATTGTACTGGGAGGCGTTTTTGGTACGCTGTGCGTGAGCTTTCCTTTAAAACAATTGAAAAATATGGGAAAAGTAGGGAAACAAGCGTTTCAATCTAAAGAAATAAACGTAGAAGAAATTGTAGGAACATTTGTACATTTATCGGAAAAAGCGCGTCGAGAAGGACTTCTATCGTTAGAAGCAGAGCTTGAACAAATCGATGATTCATTTGTGAAAAAAGGTATTTTGCTAGCCATTGATGGAGTAGAACCGGAAATGATTCGAGAGCTGCTTGAAGCTGAAATAGCTGCAGTGGAAGAAAGACATGCGAGAGGTCGAAGTATGTTTGAAAAAGCAGGCGATTATGCCCCCGCTTGGGGAATGATTGGGACGCTCGTTGGGCTAGTGCTAATGCTTAAAAGCCTTAATACCCCTTCATCGCTTGGGCCTAACATGGCAATTGCTCTTTTAACGACTTTCTACGGGGCGCTGCTTTCAAACTTGTTTTTTCAGCCAATCGCAGCTAAATTAGCTGGTAAAACGGAGCATGAGCTTTTTGTTAAAGAAGTGATTATTGAAGGTGTCATCGGCTTGCAGGCGGGTCAAAATTCTCGCTTTGTGCAAGCAAAGCTAAAAGTATTTGCCCCTGTTGAAAAACGAAAGCTGGAAGAAAAGAGAGAACACGTTCGTGAAGCGTAGAAGAAAAAGGTATTCGGCACAGTCGCCAAAATGGATGGTAACATTTGCTGATTTGGTGACGTTAATATTAGTTTTTTTTATTTTACTATTTTCAATGTCTAGCGTGGATAATCAAAAGTTTCAGACCGTTGTCAATTCGCTTACAAGCGGTGGATCATTAGCTTCTGTAGAAAAGAGCCAGCAGTCTCAAAAGCTGGATAGCATTTTAGCGAAAGTGCAGGACTACCTGAAGGAAAATAAGCTTCAGAATGTCATTACTGCTAAGCGAGATGAACGCGGGGTTGTGCTTATTTTACAAGAACAGGTGCTGTTTGAAACAGGACAAGCCGACATTTTGAAAAAAGGTACCCCTTTTCTGGATGAATTAGGAAGGTTATTCAGTACTATTCCAAATGATATTAAAGTAGAAGGTCATACCGACAATCGACCCATTCACACCTATCGTTATCCATCTAATTGGGAACTATCGGCAGCGCGTGCTAGCGGCGTCATACGTTATTTAACGAACCATTTTTCTCTTTCTGCTAACCGCTTTGAAGCACTTGGATACGGAGATACAAAGCCGCTTGTTCCGAACACGTCTAATGGCAATCTACAAAAAAATAGGCGCGTCGAAATTATTATTTCAGATCCCGAAGCACAGTGAAAAAGGCCATACACTTGTATAGCCTTTTTTAAGAATGAGATGTATGAGAACGAATAGGATAAAGAGCGCGCTCAAGAGTTTGAGCGTTTTTTTCTGTTATTTCTGGTTTTCTTGGAATTGGCTGATAGATATTAGGTTCATCATCCCACTTTGTGCAAACGGGGTGAGGCGATACTTTTGTCCATTTTTCAAGCCATGACAGAGGAAGCATGCCTTCTGCCTTTCGTTCAATCATTTCAAGCCAAATGAATGACCAAGCCCGAGGAACAACCCGCCAAATATCATAACCTCCTCCGCCAACCGCAATCCATCTTCCCTGACAGTATTCATGGGCAATTTCATGAGCAATTTTAGGAATCTCACGGTATATTTTCGTGGTGCCGCATAAATGAGTGAGCGGATCGTAATAATGAGAATCGGCTCCATTTTGTGTCAAGATAACATCTGGTTTAAAAAAAGCAGCTACTTCTTTTAAAGAGGTCTTATAAACGTCGAGCCAAGACTCATCTTCCGTATAAGCATCAACAGGCACATTAAATGAATAACCATAGCCTTCACCGTGCCCGCGTTCGTTAACGTTTCCCGTGCCTGGAAACAAGTAGCGTCCCGTTTCATGAATGGAAAGAGTACAAACGGAAGGGTCGTCATAAAATGTCCATTGCACGCCGTCACCGTGGTGAGCATCTGTATCGACATAGAGAACACGCGCGTTGTACTTTTGCTGCATATATTTGATGGCTACCGCGCTATCGTTATAAATACAGAAGCCGGAAGCTTTTCCTCGAAAGCCGTGGTGCAATCCTCCTCCTAAATTTAGAGCATGCTTAGCTTTTCCAGTCATCACATAATCTACAGCAGTAAGTGTACCCCCAACTAAAAATGCACTAGCTTCATGCATGTTGGGAAACATAGGTGTATCTTCTGTTCCAAGACCAAAATCTGCTGCTTTTTCAACAGAAAGCTCGCCGCTTCCTGCTAATTTTACCGCTTGAATATAGCTAGTATCATGGACAAGCTGAAGTTCTTCATCAGATGCCATCCGCGGTAATACAATATCTTGATTGCCTAAAGCGCCAAATTCCCGTAACAGTTCATATGTTAGTTGAACACGAAGCTGGTTAAACGGATGATTATTGCTGAATTTGTACGAAAGAATATCATCTGAATAAATAAATACAGCATTACTAGTCATTACGTCATCTCCGGTAATTTAGGCCACAACACCTCATAGCCGTTTTCTTTTAATGTATTTATACTAATCAATGGATTAATAGCTTGAATGCGAAGCACAAGGATTTTATATCGTTCATCTACATCAGGGTAGACGAGTACGCTTAAGATGTTTGTTTTCTTTGAACCAAAAAGGGATGTAACTTCAGCGAGCACGCCAGCCTTATTTTCTACTTTTATTTCAATTTGTGAACCTGGCTTATTGGTGCCGGTAAGCTGAATAAACGTATGTAATAGATCTCTTTCGGTAACAACGCCTACTAACCGCTTGTTTTTTGTGACGGGAATACAACCGATTTGATGTTCATAAAAAATACTTGCAATTTCTTCAACAAAATCAAGAGGGTGAGCTGTAATGACTTCTTTTTGCATAATCATCCGCACGGGTTCGGATAGAAGAGCAGATGTATAAGTATTATCTAAAATAGATGGACTTGCATCTCTTACGTCTCGATCAGAAATGATGCCAACTACGTGATGAAGGTCATTAACGATAGGAATATGTCTAATCTTATGTGTATCTAAAAGTTTCATAGCTTCAGCAATCGTATGGTCGGGGGTTAAGGTAACGAGATCAGTTTTCATCATCTCTTCAACAATCATCAGACACAGCTCCTTTTCTTAAAGGTCAGCTTAATACATAAAGCGATTTCGAAAGCGCAGGCTATCAAATTCTTGTATGCTTTCTTGAGGTACTCTGCTCCCGATTCTTACCATCAAACAATTAGCAGGGTGGGAGCTAATCTCCGGATCATCTGTGGCAAACCACGTCAGTCCGCCTTTATTCATCATTTTCTCCATAATTTTGCGGTAATCCCACACATTTAGCCCTGTTCCTTTTAAATCCCAATGCCAGTAGTATTCTGTCGTAATGACAATATAATCTTCCATTGCATCATCCATCATAGATACGATAAGCAAGTTTTTACCAACAGCGTAGCTGCGAAATGGAGCGGCTACCTCTATAGCTCCTAATTCGATTAAATTCTCCATATTTCCTTCCGACCATCGTTCTAGAGGATCGGGATATAAAAAGGTTACATAACCAATGATTGTATGATGATGGCGAGCAATAATGATTCTACCTTCAGGCAAGTTGGCAATCTCGATCAATGCTTCTTTTTGCTGTTCAGGTGGACGAAAGGCCGTTAGTTGCTCATGAAAATCAAGTTGTTGCAAGGTCTTGGAGGAGACAGGTCCTTCAATAACAATTGCTCCGACAGCGGTTTTTAGTTCTTTCATATTGTATGTTTGGGAATGTTTCACATGAATCACCACCTTCAAGCAGTCTTATCTGTATTATAATACAAAAAAAACTTTATATTAAAGCGTTTTCAAAAAATTAAATAAAAGAAAAGGAGTTTTTTAAAATATATAGAATAGAAAATTAAAAGAGATTCTTGTTAATTCGACACTTGTATAACAAAGGTTGTCATATAACAAGGGAGACTATTATCCCAATTCCGACAAATAATTTTTATAAAATTGTGAAAAGTCTATTTTTGTTATATAATAGGTTTGTAAATTTTATACATAAGGGGGAGTTTGTGATGAAGGTGGAAGCGCTTCCTGTAATTGAAGGGGTATACAACTTACAGGACTATGATAAAACGTATCAAACCTTTGACTGGTCACAAGTGGAGAAGGAATTTTCATGGCATGAAACAGGTAAACTAAATGCAGCTTATGAAGCAATTGATAAGCACGCAAACTCTACGCGTAAAAATAAAGTTGCGCTTTATTATCGAGATGCGCAGCGCAATGAGAAATATACATTCAAAGAAATGAAAGAATGGTCAAACAAAGCCGCAAACGTGCTAAAACAAACAGACGTAGAAAAAGGAGATCGCGTGTTTATCTTTATGCCTCGCTCTCCGGAACTTTATTTTGCGTTGTTAGGCGCGGTAAAGCTTGGCGCTATTGTTGGGCCTTTATTTGAAGCGTTCATGGAAGGTGCAGTAAAAGATCGTTTGCAAGACAGTGATGCAAAAGTGTTAATTACAACGCCTGAATTGCTGAGCCGCGTTCCGGTGAAAGATTTGCCAGCTTTAAAACACATTCTCCTTGTAGGGGAAAATGTAGAAGAAGAAGGCATTCAACTAGATTTTCTGAAGCGATTAGAAGCGGCGAATAAAGAGGTGGAAATTGAGTGGGTAGATAGAACAGATGGTATGCTGCTTCATTATACATCAGGTTCAACTGGCAAACCAAAAGGCGTACTTCATGTTCACAACGCAATGCTTCAGCACTATCAAACTGCAAAGTGGGTACTCGACTTAAAAGATGACGATGTGTATTGGTGTACAGCAGATCCCGGTTGGGTAACGGGGACTTCTTATGGGATTTTTGGTCCTTGGCTTGCTGGAGCAACCAATGTGATTGTAGGAGGACGATTTAGTCCAGATGCATGGTATCAAGCACTTGAAGATTTTGGCGTAACGGTTTGGTACAGTGCACCTACAGCTTTTCGAATGCTAATGGGTGCTGGTGATGACTTAGTTAAACGCTATGATTTAAGCAATCTCAGACATGTATTAAGTGTGGGAGAACCGTTAAATCCTGAAGTGGTACGCTGGGGAATGAAGGTGTTCCAAAAACGTATTCATGATACGTGGTGGATGACTGAAACTGGCGGTCAGACGATTTGTAATTATCCGTCTATGAAAATTAAGCCAGGATCTATGGGGAAACCAATTCCAGGTATACAAGCAGCAATCATTGACGATCAAGGACAAGAGCTTCCACCTTATCGAATGGGTAACTTAGCAATTAAAAAAGGCTGGCCATCTATGATGCATACGATTTGGAACAACAAAGAAAAGTATGAGTCATATTTTATGCCAGGTGATTGGTACGTATCAGGTGATTCGGCGTATATGGATGAAGACGGTTATTTTTGGTTCCAAGGCCGAATCGATGATGTTATTATGACGGCAGGAGAACGCGTGGGTCCATTTGAAGTAGAAAGTAAGCTTGTTGAACACCCTGCTGTAGCAGAAGCGGGTGTTATTGGTAAGCCTGACCCTGTGCGCGGGGAAATTATTAAAGCATTTATCGCACTTAGAGATGGGTATGAATCTTCAGATGAACTGATTGAAGATATTCGTCAATTTGTGAAAAAAGGGTTAGCTGCTCATGCAGCCCCGCGTGAAATCGAGTTTAAAGATAAGCTACCTAAAACACGAAGTGGTAAAATTATGCGTCGCGTTTTAAAAGCGTGGGAATTAGATTTGCCAACGGGTGATTTGTCAACGATGGAAGACTAAGGAGTAAATGTTTCAATCTTTGTAGGGAAAATAAGTGATTTTTATAAAGTTCAAACAGCCAGCTGTTTGAACTTTTTTTTGGACTTGAATTTTAAAATGAAATCATTCATAATTGTGGGGTGTAAACTTTTAAATAAAATAAACTGCAGTGATAGGAAGAAGTAATACTTGTCTCCCTGTTTAAGAGAGCTGATGGTTGCTGAAAATCAGTACATAGACAAATATGAAATACGTCCTTGAGCATCTTTTGTGAACTTACAGTAGCAAAAGACGGGTAGACCGTTACATCATTTAAGTGGGAAATAATTTATTTCCAAATAGGGTGGTACCGCGATATTTTCGTCCCTTCTTTTTTAAGAAGGGGCGTTTTTTATGTTGTTCAACAAATTGTAACGAGCAATTAGATAAAGGAGAGAATATATAACATGGATATTTTACAAGATCTTGAGTTTCGAGGGCTCATTAACCAACAAACGGATGAAAAAGGTTTAAGTGAACTTTTGAGTAAAGAGTCTGTTCGTTTGTACTGCGGATTCGATCCGACAGCCGACAGCCTTCACATCGGCCACATGCTTCCTGTTTTAATTTTACGTCGCTTTCAACAAGCTGGACACCAACCAATTGCATTAGTTGGTGGAGGTACGGGTCTTATTGGAGATCCAAGCGGTAAAAAAGCAGAGCGTACGTTAAATGAAAAAGAAACGGTTGCCATGTTTAGTGAGCGTATTAAAGGTCAGCTTTCACGCTTCTTAGATTTCGAAGAAGGTGAAAATGCAGCAGTTATTGCAAATAACTATGACTGGATTGGCTCATTAGATGTTATTACATTCCTACGAGATATCGGTAAAAACTTTGGTATTAACTATATGATGGCAAAGGATTCTGTTCAATCTCGTATCGAATCAGGCATTTCATTTACGGAATTTAGCTACATGATTTTACAGTCATACGATTTCTTGAATTTATACCAAACATATAACTGTAAGCTTCAAATTGGCGGCAGCGACCAATGGGGAAATATTACGGCTGGCTTAGAATTAATTCGTAAATCAGAAGAAGATGCAAAAGCATTTGGATTAACAGTTCCGCTTGTAACAAAAGCGGACGGGACGAAGTTCGGTAAAACAGAAGGCGGAGCAATTTGGTTAGACCCTGAAAAAACAAGTCCGTATGAATTCTACCAATTCTGGATTAATACAGATGATCGTGATGTTATAAAATATTTAAAATACTTTACATTCTTATCACACGAAGAAATTAATGAATTAGCAGCTTCTGCAAAAGAAGCTCCTGAAAAACGCGAAGCACAAAAAGCACTAGCGGCAGCGATGACTACGCTTGTACACGGTGAAGAAGCTCTTGAGCAAGCAATTCGTATTTCGCAAGCTTTATTTAGCGGAAGTATTTCAGAGTTAACAGCAGAAGAAATTAAGCAAGGATTCAAGGATGTTCCTTCTTACACGCATACAGGTGAAGATATTGGTTTAATTGATTTACTTGTAGAAAGTAAAATTTCTCCTTCTAAACGTCAAGCACGTGAAGATATTTCAAACGGTGCGATTTACTTAAACGGTGAGCGTGAACAAGATTTACAAAAAACAGTAGGTGCAGAAGACCGTATTGAAGGTCAATTCACAGTGATTCGTCGAGGCAAGAAAAAATATACCCTTATTCAATACGCATAAAAAAAGGCCGAAAGGCCTTTTTTTATATATAGACAGCAAAAAAGCCGCTCCATAAGGAACGGCTTTTTACTATTAACGAGAGTAGAACTCTACGATTAGTGCTTCGTTGATTTCAGCAGATAATTCAGAACGCTCTGGTAAGCGAGTGAATGTACCTTCTAATTTCTCAGCGTCTACTGTTAAGTAGTCTGGTACGAAGTTGTTAACTTCAAGCGCTTCTTTCACGATTGAAAGGTTGCGAGATTTTTCGCGAACACCGATCACTTGACCAGGTTGTACACGGTAAGATGGGATGTCAACGCGTTTACCGTCAACTAAAACGTGACCGTGGTTAACTAATTGACGAGCTTGACGACGAGTGCGTGCAAGACCCATACGGTATACTAAGTTATCAAGACGAGCTTCTAAAAGAATCATGAAGTTCTCACCGTGCTTACCAGTTAATTTACCAGCAGCAACGAATAAGTTACGGAATTGACGCTCAGTTACACCATACATGTGGCGTAATTTTTGCTTTTCTTGTAATTGTAAACCGTACTCAGAAATTTTCTTACGTTGACCTGGGCCGTGTGGACCTGGAGCGTAAGGGCGTTTTTCTAATTCTTTACCTGTACCACTTAGAGAAAGACCTAAGCGACGAGAGATTTTCCAACTTGGACCTGTATAACGAGCCATGATGACTCCTCCTTGTTTGTGTTTTTATTTTATGCAAAACAAAAACAGACACATTCTAGCGATATGCTCATTTTGTTTTCATGTACCATCGCTCTAGCAGCAGAGAGTTACACGATACACCATCTTGTTAAAAGAATTGCTACTTCTGTAAAACAATCTTTTAATGAGGAACAAAATGAAAAAACATAAAGAAGATTGTATAAGCTGCAATATTTCACACAACGAGTATTATAGGTGTTTCCTCGTATAAAGTCAAGAAAGATTGAAGATTAAAAGAATGTAAAAGAAAGGATATATTCTTTTGAAGTATGAAAGAAGAAGAAAGAACGTAAGAAAACGGTGGTGATGGGCTAATCAAACGTTTGTTTAATAAGCAAAAACCGCTGATTTGCAGCGGTTTTTTTGCTTATTCATATTCAAAGAAAGGAAGTGAGTTCTTTGACGAATTCTTCAAGATACTGTTGATCGATCTCATCAAAGCGATTTTTGATTGGACTGTCAATATCAAGAACACCTAAAAGTTTACCATTTTTCACCATTGGTACAACGATTTCAGATTGAGAAGCAGCATCACATGCAATGTGGCCAGGGAATGCATGAACATCTTCAATTCGCTCTGTTCTTTGATTTTGAGCTGCTGTACCGCATACGCCTTTTCCAAGTGGAATGCGAACACAAGCCGGCAGCCCCTGAAAAGGGCCGAGTACTAACTCGCCGTCTTCCATTAAATAAAAGCCTACCCAGTTTACTTCATTTAAAAATTGATTTAGTAAAGCTGAAGCATTTGCTAGATTAGCAATTGTATTGCTTTCTCCTTCTGATAAGGCGCGTAATTGCTTAATTACTAATTCATAATCCTTTTGTTTTGAGCCGCTGTAGTTTTCGACATTAAACAATGTATTCTCCTCCATTCAACATAAGATTTAATGAGTTTTTATCAGGAAACGTCAGTTTTAACGCTACTTTGTCGATAAAAGATTACAGGAACTAAAAAGCCTATCACGAATTATGTAGAGAGGCTACTAAAATCCTTTTTAAATACTGTAACGATTTCTACACAATTTTGCAATCATATGTGTTTTGTAAAAATAAATCGAAATGAGGTGTAGATAGATGGCTGTACAGTCAAAAACGAAAGAGAAAATTATTGATGCGGCTGTTTCTCTTTTTAACGTAAAAGGTTTTGATGGTACGTCGGTGCGCGAGATTGCAGGAAAAGCGAAAGTGAACGTAGCGAATATTTCATATTATTTTCATAGCAAAGAAGGATTGCTTGAAAGTTTAGTGATTTCTTATTTTGAAGGTTATATTGGGGTACTGGAGCAAGCATTCCAAGAAATGAAAAAGCTGTCTTCAACAGAAAGTATGATCGTGATGATTCGAGCTATCTTACATTACCAGCACGAAAATAGGCATATTGCCCGGCTCGTATATAGAGAAATCTCTCTTGACACGATTTTAATTCGAGAAGTTATGACTACGTATTTAACCAAAGAAAAATACTACTTAAAAACAATCCTTGAAAGAGGGATGAAAGAAAAGGAATTTCGAAAGCTGCACGTTTCCTTTACAATCATTGAGCTTAAGGGCATGCTGTCTATGCCTTATCTTCATCCTCAGTACCTAAGTGAAGTTCTTCATATATTGCCTCACGAACCGTATTTTGTTCAGCAATATGCGATTGAGCTTGAGCAATGGGTGCACACAACGGTATGTTTGCCATATGAACGGACAAACAAACTGCGCGTTCAATTATCCTAAATGGAGCTCTCCATAGCCTTGGCCTAAATCCTTCGCACAGTGGGCGTCTGACCCATATACGAGAGGGATTTTTTTCTGTTGGGCTGCTTTTACGACAAAGGGAGCTGGATACGCTTCCTTGCACAAAGGCTTAAACAACCCTGCACCATTATAATCCAAAGCCAGATCTTTCATTTTTATTTCATCGAGTATTGATAAAATAACAGGGGAAAGTGTGTCTTCATATGGAAAGCGAGTTTGAAATTTATGTACGAGTGTCATATGACCAATGCGCTTAGGCTTATAAACGCCTAAATTGGCCTGTACAGAGCGTAATACCGTGTTGTAATACTTATCATATACTTTGCTTACGCTGCCAAACTTCTGTACAATATGTGCAAATACGTCAGCGCTAAAATCTAGGCAGTCATATCCTTCTTCATGTTTTAAGAAGTGGACAGAAAGTATGCTGTCATCGAGATAAGGACCATATTCGTTTAAGAAATCTGTTGTTTCGTGTTCAAATCCTTCAATAAAGTCAACTTCCAATCCGATATTAATACGAATATCGCGCTCAAATTCTTTTTTAACTTGCTGTACGTTTTGAATGTAGCGATCAAGTTTGTCAGGATCCATTCCGCTGTCGCGATCAGGCGTCGGATCACTGAAGCTTTTTGGTAATGGAGCATGCTCTGTAAACGAAATCTCCCCAAAGTTCAGGGAAATCGCCTGTTCAACATATTGTTGCAATGAATCAGGTGAACCGTGTGGGCAAAATGGAGTATGAATATGTTTGTCAACTTTCATAAAAAATGCCTCCTTTTTTCTTCTTTTTCCATTGTAACGACACAAAGTGACTCCATGCCAATATTTTGTATAAAAAAATTTAATTTTTTGCTCAAAAGTTGGACTTTACATGGTATCATAAAAACATTGACGCAAAAAAATTTAAAGGATTAAATTCACCCTTTTTATAAATAAGAAACTTGTCATGTAGAACGCACTGTAAGGGGGCTTAGTATGGAATTCATTATAGCACTAATCATACTTATTATCGGATTAGTTGTGTACGGAATGTTTTCACGTAAAAAGATTTATCAAGAAATTGATCGCCTGGAAACGATCAAAGTCGAATTAGCAAATACGCCAGTTGCAGAGGAAATTTCAAAAGTAAAAGAATTGAACATGACAGGTCAAACTGAAGAGCTATTTGAACGTTGGCGTGAGCAGTGGGATGAAATTATATCAACTAATCTCCCGAAAATTGATAAAGAACTGTTTGAAACGGAAGAAGCAGCGGATAAATACCGATTTAAAAAAGCGAAGCAGTTATCTATACATATTGATCAAGCCTTAGAACAAACCAAGATAGATATTGAAAACATACTTACTGAACTTCAAAATTTAATTGGTAGCGAACAAGATAATCGATATGATATTGAGGAATTAAATCAGCTTCACCGCCATGTGAAGAAAAAATTGCTCGCACATCGGTATTCCTATGGAAATGCTGAAAAAACGTTAGAATACGCAATTAATACATCTAAAGAGCAGTTTAAAAAATACGAGGAAGAGACGATTAACGGAAATTATCTTCAAGCACGTGAGATTGTTCTTCAATTAAAAACTGATTTAACAGCTATTGATTCGTATTTAGAACAAATTCCAAAAGTGTTAGTTGAGTGTCAGACCACTCTTCCTGTTCAGTTCAATGAACTGCTTGACGGGTTCCGCGAAATGAGTGAGCAGGGCTATGTGTTAGATCATCTGCAAGTAGAAGAAACGGTAGAGCTTTTAAAACAAGAAACTGCTGAAATTATTGCAGATATTGAAGAATTATATGTGGAAGAAGCGATTACAAAACTAGATGATGTGAACGAACGCTTAGAGCAGTTATATGACTCACTTGAGCATGAGGTTTTCTCCTATCATAAAATGAACCGTGAATCTCATACGGTATCTAACTTCCTTCGTATGCTTCAAGAACGAAACCGTGAACTTCGTGAAGAAACGCTATTTGTACAGCAAAGCTATCATTTTAAAGAGCGCGATTTAGACGTATATTATAAAATGGACCGCGAACTAAAACGATTGACTAACTTGTACTATAATATTTCGGACAAGGTGGCGGAGCACAATTTAGCCTACAGTGTGATCCAAGAAGAACTCGAAGACGTTTCCAAACAGCTTAACCAATTAAAAGAATCTCAGGAATCCTATAGCGATATGCTACAAGCTCTTCGCAAAGATGAGCTCTCAGCTAAGGACAAAATAGAAGAACTGAAATCTCAGTTGATTGAAGCACGACGCCTTATTCAAAAAAGCAACCTTCCTGGTGTTCCTGAAGAATATAAAGTGCAGCTTGAAAAAACGGTTCATATCTTAAATGAAGTAACCGCTAAGCTGAAAGAAAAACCGCTTAATATTCAAGCTGTTCAATCTTTACTTGAAGATGCTGTTGGTTTTGTTCAGGATACATTTGATGAAACAGAGGCAATGTTAGAAGAAGCGCGACTCGTTGAAAGAGTGATTCAATACGGTAACCGTTATAGAAGTACTCATCACTCAATTGCACAGTCTTTAGAAGAAGCAGAAGAAGCATTTCGTCATTATGAATACAAAGAAGCATTAAAACAGGCATCTGCAGCTATTGAGCAAGTAGATCCTGGTGCGCTGGATCGTATACAGCGTATTGTATCTTCACAGAGTTAAAAAGCTCGTGTCCAAAGGACACGAGCTTTTTTATGATGCTTTTCTTTGCATACTATCTCGTATCTCTTTCAATGCTAATGGTATAGTCTATAAATACGGCAGCAACTGTTAGGATAAGCAAGGGGAGACCTTGCTTATAAAGTGGCAAATAGCTTTGAAAAGATCGTCTATCCTTGTTATGATTACTAAGGCAAAACCTAATTTAAAAAAGTATCAAGGTATGTTATGATAATACGTTGTTCCGAAAAAATGAAGAAGGGGGCGCGCATCCTTGATTTATTTAGATAATAGCGCTACAACAAAACCCTATAATGAAGTCATACAATCTTTTACCAAAGTAGCTACAACTTATTATGGCAATCCATCCTCCCTCCATCAATTTGGCGTACAGGCGGAGAATTTGTTGAGCCGTTCGCGTGAGCAAGTAGCAGAATTGCTGCACGTATCGTCAAATGAAATTATCTTTACATCTGGAGGAACGGAAGGGAATAATTTGGCTATTAAAGGCGTAGCGATGCAATATAAAAGCCGAGGTCAGCATATCATTACGACAAATATTGAACATGATTCTGTTCATGAACCATTCAAGCAGTTAGAATCCCTAGGATTTAACGTTACGTATGTTCCGGTAGATTCCAGTGGTTTTGTATCACCTGCGGCTATTGAATCAGCTATTACGGATGAAACCATTTTAGTATCTGTTATGCATGTAAATAATGAGATTGGCACCATTCAGCCAATTGAAGAAATTGGACAGATGCTGACGAACTATTCCAAGGTGCTTTTTCACGTCGATCATGTGCAGGGGATTGGAAAAGTTCCGCTTTCTTTAGCGGATCATAAAATTGATTTATGCACATTATCAGGACACAAAATTCACGGCTTAAAAGGGACGGGAATTTTATATAAACGAAATGGAGTTCAGCTTCATCCGCTGCTTAGCGGAGGCTCTCAGGAAATGCAGCATCGATCAGGCACGGAAAATGTGCCGGGAATCGTAGCATTTGCTAAAGCACTCCGTTTAACACTTGAACATGCTGCTCAAAATCAGCAAAAAATGCGGAAAATAAAAGCAGAACTGATGGACAAACTTTCTGCTCACGAAAGAATCACGATTAATACGCCGAATGAGCATTCGGCACCTCATATTATAAATTTTACAGCACAAGGTATTAAAGGTGAGGTTTTTGTTCACGCTCTTGAAGAAAAAGGAGTGTTTGTATCCACTACATCTGCTTGCTCATCAAAGCGAAAAAAGCCAAGCAAAACGCTTTTAGCTATCGGTAAAAATTACGAAGAAGCCGATCAATCCATTCGATTAAGCTTGTCAGGCTTAAATGATTATAATGAAGTAACGCCCATTGTAAATGCTATTTTCACAGTAATTGAAGATCTAAAGAAAGTAATGAGGTAAATGATTATGATATATAACCATATTTTAATTCGGTACGGAGAAATCTCAACCAAAGGACAAAATAGAAAAAAATTTGTTGCCCAGCTAAGAAAAAATATCGTAACGGCTCTTAGTGCATTCCAAAATATTCACGTAAAATACACAAGAGACCGCATGTATATTCACTTAAACGGTGAAAATCACGAGCCTATCATCGAACGTCTTCAGCAAATCTTTGGTATTCAGAGCTTTAGTTTAGCATTAAAAGTTGAAAATGAGCTTGAAGCGATTCAAGAAGCAGCGTTAGAAGCAATGAAAGAATTTGATATAGAAGGAAAAACATTCAAAGTATCTACTCGGAGAGCGTATAAACAATTTCCTCTTGATACAAACGAATTAAATTATGCAGTAGGAAGTCATATTCTACGAAATACAGAGCATCTAAAGGTAAACGTAAAAGAACCAAGCGTAAATGTACGAGTAGAAGTGAGAAGTGAAGCAACGTATATTACATGTTTTGATTATCGCGGAGCAGGAGGTCTTCCAGTTGGTACGAGTGGAAAAGCGATGCTGATGCTTTCTGGAGGAATTGACAGCCCGGTTGCAGGATACTTAGCCATGAAGCGCGGTTTAGAAATAGAGGCGGTTCATTTTTACAGTCCGCCTTTTACAAGTGAACGTTCTAAGCAAAAAGTCATCGATTTAACGCAAAAATTAACGGCTTATCACGAAAAAGTAAAGCTTCATATTGTACCGTTTACAGCTGTACAGCAAGCGATTCAAAAGCAAATTCCAGAGAATTATACCATGACCTCTACACGCCGTATGATGCTTCGAATTACGGACCTTATTCGTGAAAAAAATGAATCGTTAGCTATCGTAACTGGCGACAGCTTAGGGCAAGTAGCTAGTCAAACGGTTGAGAGCATGTATGCGATTAATGAAGTGACTAATACGCCAATTTTGCGTCCGCTTGTAACAATGGATAAAACGGAGATTGTTGAAATTGCCCGCAAAATTGATACACATGAAATTTCGAATCGACCGTATGAAGACTGCTGTACAATTTTTACGCCAAGCTCACCAAAAACGAAGCCAAAGCGTGAAAAAATAAATCGATACGAACAATTTTATGATTTTGAAACATTAATTCAAGAAGCGGTAAATAATGTAGAAACGCTTGAGATGACAGCTTCTTCGTCTACAAATACCGCAGACAGCGTAGAAGATTTGTTTTAAAAGGTAAATTTCATAAAATTACCAAAAAAATAATGTATGATGCCATGTGTTTTGACACAATCTATATTCAACAAGGAGGTGAAAACACATGGCAAACACAAACAAATTAGTAGCTCCTGGTTCAGCAGCTGCTATCGACCAAATGAAATACGAAATCGCTTCTGAATTCGGTGTAAATCTTGGACCAGAAGCAACAGCTCGCGCTAACGGATCTGTTGGTGGAGAAATCACTAAACGCTTAGTTCAAATGGCTGAGCAACAACTTGGTGGTAAATAAGTCATATTAACTAAATAATGATGGCTAAAAAGAGTGGGGGAAACCTCACTCTTTTGTCTTGTTTGTTTTGTCACGTATAATAGAGACAAGGTCAAGCTTTATAAAGTAAAGGAGATGTTGGCGATGGGGACTTTATTTTACGGCGGCAAAATATATACGATGCTAAAAGAAGGTGAGCATGTAGAAAGCGTATATGTTGAAAAAGGATTCATTGAAGATATAGGCGCAGAAGAAGATCTAAGAATCAAATGGGGTGCTGAGATTAACAAAGAAGTACACCTCAAAGGATATCCAATGTATCCGGGCTTTGTAGATAGCCATCTTCACTTAATTGGTCACGGTGAAAAGCTCCTTAGGCTTGATTTGTTTCAAGCTACTTCTAGGGAAGACGTGCTGATGCGCGTTCGGCAAAAAGTAGAGAGTACACCAAAAGGAGAATGGGTAATTGGAGAAGGTTGGGATGAAAATCAGTGGGAAGATTCCTCTTTGATTCAGTATCAAGATCTTGATCAACTTTCAACAGAACATCCTATTATGTTGAAGCGAGTCTGTCGTCACGGATTAGTAGTAAACGGGACTGCTCTTAAAATAGCCCGGATTACAGCTGAAACACGCGACCCGGAAGGAGGTATTATCCAGAGGGATGAAGGGGGAAATCCTACCGGTTTTTTGGCTGATCAAGCGCAAGAATTAGTAACGGCTCATATTCCTCAAGTATCAGAAGCATACATTCGACAAGCTCTTTCAGTAGCCATTAAAGATTGTGTTCAGCACGGATTGACGGGTGGACATACGGAAGATTTAAATTATTATGGAGGCTTTTTACGTGCATATCAAGCATTTCAAGACGTTATTCATAAAGAAAAGCAGCTGTTTCGTGCTCATTTACTTGTTCATCATGAAGCTGTAGATGATATGTATACATACGTTGAAGAAAAGAAAGACACATCCGCTTTTATTGAAATGGGACCAATGAAGATTTTTGCTGATGGTTCTCTCGGCAGTCAATCTGCTCTTTTAAGCTTTCCATACAAAAGCGACCCTTCTACAAGAGGTGTAGCTATTCAATCACTAGATGAATTAAAACAGCTAGTGAGAAAAGCAAGAGAATTGGGCATGACGGTTGCAATTCATGCAATTGGTGATTTAGCGTTTCAATATGTAGTAGAAAGCATCGAACAATATCCTCCTCAAGCAGGGCAAAGAGATCGTATTATTCATGCGCAAATTCTACGAAAAGATTTAGTTCATCGTGTAAAAAAGCTCCCGGTTGTGCTGGATATCCAGCCTCGGTTTTTAGCCAGTGATTTTCCATGGGTTATTGAAAAAATTGGAGAAGAGCATTTGGACTATTGCTATGCGTGGAAAACGTTATTGGACGAGGGCGTAATGTGTGCAGGCGGATCGGATGCGCCTATTGAACCTATCAATCCCATGTTAACGATTCATGCAGCAGTTTCTAGAAAAACTTCTCCGAACAGCTCGGTCGTTTACATACCTTCTGAGCGACTCACTGTATTTGAAGCTGTTCGGCTGTTTACATTAGGAAGCGCACAGGCCATTCATCAAGAGCATAAAAAAGGATATATTCAAAAGGATTATGTAGCTGATTTTACCATATTAGAAAGAGATCTGTTTGAGATACCTGCAGATGATATTCCAGGGGTACAGGTGCAGATGACTGCTATTAATGGAGAAATTGTATATCAAAAATAAAAAGCGCCTTTGGGCGCTTTTTATTATAGAAATGTACGCTTAACTCGTTGCCAGAAAGAGTTATCTTTCAGCTTAACCGTTTTAATTTGACGGTCGCTTAAACGAATTTGAACTTGATCAACTTGACGTGCATTTAATGCTTCGTTATCTATTCCAATAATTGGACTGTGGTTGTTGTCATTGGATAGTTTTAAAGTGAGCGTATGCTCAGCGCTTAGGATGAATGAAGATCCTAATGTACGATAGTTATTATTATTTAACGATGCCAATTCGCTGACTTGCATACAAGGAATTAACGGATCAACTACGGCTCCACTTACCGATTTATTATAAGCCGTACTGCCTGTTGGTGTTGAAATAATCATCCCATCCCCACGGAATGTTTCAAAGTGATTTTCATTAATAAAAACATCTAGACTGAGTGTTTTTATAACTCCTGATCGAATCGAACATTCATTTAAGCAATAAAAAGAAGTTCCTTGATCAATTTGAGTTTGTAAAACGGGAAATCGACGTACTTCTATATTTTCTGTCGTAATAGCTTCAATCATTTTATCCGTTTCATCGATATGAAAATCGCAGTAAAAGCTTAGTTGATCTGAAGTTGTGACACCAGCATATAAGCAGTCATCTCGAAAGCCAGATTGACGGACAGCCTGCAAAAAAGCTCCGTCACCGCCAATACTTACAATGATGTTAGCGCTGTCGAAATGGTCTACTACTTGAAAGTCATATTGTTTTGCAAGTTCAATAAGTGGACTTACGAGCGCCTTTGTTTCCTGGTTTTTTGGATGAAAGAAATAAACGTTGCGACGATTTGGCATAGATAGTTCCCCCTTGTTTGTCTGATATGTAAAATATTAGAGATAAAGTAAACTTTTTAAAAAAAGTTTGTTACAATAATTATAGCATTATTGCTTTAGGAATTAAAAGAATAATCTTTTAATTCTGACACCTAAAAAGGAGGATTTTCATGAACAAAAAAAGGTGGATTGCTCTTTTAATTGCGGCCTGCTTATTCATTTTTTCTGCGATTGTTAATATTGGTTTTTCAGTCAAAGAAGAAAAAGATGACGGTCTGGCAGGCATATTTGGAGGAGACGACAGTGAACTATCAGAAACAGTTATCGAAAAAGGGAATGCAGCTAAGAAAATTGCAGTGCTAGAGGTCAATGGAACGATTCAAGATACAGGAAGTGGTTCCTCTCCGCTTATGTCCCAAAATGGTTATAACCACCAAGCATTTTTAAAGCAGCTAGAGGCTGCAAAAAATGATAAGGCAGTTAAAGGAGTCATTATCAAGGTGAATTCACCGGGCGGCGGCGTCGTTGAAAGTGCTGAAATACATAAAAAAATTGAAGAGCTGAAGAAAGAAACGAAAAAGCCAGTGTATATTTCAATGGGATCAATGGCTGCTTCAGGAGGCTATTACATTTCAACAGCTGCTAATAAAATCTATGCAATTCCGGATACTTTAACAGGTTCACTAGGTGTAATTATGCAAAGCGTTAACTACGGCAAGCTGGCTGATAAACTAGGAGTAGAATCTGTTGTTATCAAAAGCGGGGCTCATAAAGATATTATGTCTCCAACAAGAGAAATGACCGGAGAAGAAAAAGAAATTATGCAAACACTTGTAGACAACTCGTACGATGGTTTCGTCAATGTTATCTCTGAGGGACGTCACTTGTCTAAAGAAAAAGTGCGCTCTATCGCAGATGGACGAGTGTACGATGGACGTCAGGCTAAAGAGCTGAAGTTGGTCGATCAACTAGGCTATTTTGAAGATGCGGTAACAGGAATGGAGAAAGATTATAAGTTAAAAGGTGCACAAGTAATTCAATACAATCAAGGATTCGGACTGCCTTCTTGGCTTTCAATGAGCATGCAAAAAGTAATAGGTGGAGATGAACAAGTCACTGCAATGTTAAAAACATTTGCGCAGCCAAGCTCTCCGCGTCTGATGTATTTATATGCAGAATAGAGGTGGGAACATGGAAAATCAGTCTCATTCAACCGAATCAAACGACAATATAAAACATGAGCCAGCGGTAAGTACGCCAATAGGTAGTGAATTCCATTATGCAGGCTTTTGGATGCGCTTTTGGGCATATCTTTTAGATCTAGCTGTGGTAGCTAGCTTGAACTCCCTGCTGATCAAGCCTATTTTCCATTTAGTAGGTATTTCTCGAGGAGATGGATTTTTTTCTCCCTATACGATTGTAACGGTTATTATCTTTTATGGTTATTTTGTTTTAATGACCAAGTATTTTGGACAAACGCTTGGAAAGATGGTGTTTGGGCTTAAAGTAGTATCGCTGAACGACTCCACGTTAACTTGGCCTGTTGTGCTGTTTCGTGAAGGAGTTGGACGTTATATTTCTAAAACGGTTTTTTTACTAGGCTATTTATTAGTGGCGTTTTTACCTAAGAAGCAAGGAGCACACGATTACTACGCAGATACAACCGTCATACACGAAGGTACAATCAGCAGATAATAAAAAGGGGCTGGAATAAAAGGATTTTAGACGAAGTGAAAAACGAACCACTGATCAAGACTTTTGATTAGTGGTTCGTTTTTTTTTGTTATGGTAAACGCAGGTTTCATTTGTTTAGATTCTTCTATCAGTTGATTTCCGTGCAAGACTTCGCCTTCCCCTCCAATCAACTGCGGTGTCACAAGCGGTTCAGCTCATGTATCCCATTTGTTCGTCTTGAGATTGGATTCATTTCGTTATATCATATCTCAACCTCTTTGTATTGTTTCCATAAGGTTTAATATTCTGTGTTTTGGAGATAATGTGAAGCTAAGAAGGAGTGAAGGATGTGCTATGGCTTTTATGGATATTGCTAGCACTTTTAATTGTTATTGTACTTATTGTATGGACAAAAATCACGCTGTTTGTAGATCTTCACCATGTCCGAGATAACGATTATTACAGAGTGAGACTCAGGGCTTGGTTTGGTCTTATTCGCTATACATATGAAATTCCGGTAGTGAAAGTGAAAAAAGATTCTCCTCGTTTGCTTGTTGAAAAGAAGAAAGGAATGGGTGATAAAGGAAAAGAAGACGAGAATTCATGGAGTGATTATTCTGTAGAAGACGGGCTAAGCATGTTAGAAAATGCGAAGCAATTCCTTGAACAGGTAGTCGGTTTTCATAAAATTTTTCGTCGTTTCTTACAGAAAGTGACGGTAAGTGATATTAGATGGCACAGCCGTTTCGGCTTAGGTGACGCTGCGTTAACAGGCGTACTTACCGGGGCTGTATGGTCTGCAAAGGGGGGCATAGTTGGTATAATCAGCCGTTATATGAAACTAAAAGATATGCCTGTAATGAGCGTTACTCCTGTATTTCAACATCTTTGGTCAGAAACGGTATTTGAGTGCATAATTTCTTTTCGAGTTGGTCAAGCTATTCTAGTAGGTTTACGGACCTTGAGATACTGGCGGCATACGTCCAAAAAGCGTCGCAAAAGATGGAAGTCGTCAAATAAGAACAAGACACACTCTGTGAAAACATAAGGAGGTTATCTTAATGGCAGAACATCCAATTAAAAGTTTAATGTCGACAGCTATGGAAAATTTAAAGGAAATGATTGATGTTAATACAATCATTGGGGATCCTGTAGAAACACCTGATGGAAGTGTTATTTTAACTGTCTCAAAAGTCGGTTTTGGTTTTGCAGCGGGCGGAAGCGAGTTTGGAGTAGAAGGGCATGCATCATCTTCTCCTGGACAGCATCAGCAAGAATCAGGTCATCCATTTGGCGGAGGTAGCGGTGGCGGTGTATCAATTACGCCAATTGCCTTTTTAATTGTGAGTGGAAGCGGAATTAAAATGCTTCATCTTAACGAAAGTACACATTTATATGAAAAGATTTTAGATACAGCCCCTCAAGCAATTGAACGCGTGCAGCAAATGTTTAAACGAAACAATCATCAGCAGGATCATCATAATCAACAAAATCAGCATCATGATAGTGCAAACGATTTTAATTTGTAGGTATAAAATAAAGCTTTGCTTGCTTCTTTGAATAGTAAAAGAAGCAAGCAAAGCTTATTTTGTTTGGTTTGTTTTCTAGCTTGGAGTGCCATGTTTTGTATGTCATTTAATTGCAATATAGAGACAGACAAGCTAATATGAACAGTGTACATACTTATTTAAAGGAGGAATTATTCGTGACTAAATTTAAAGGTAACGATGTAACATTATTAGGAAATCAAGTGAAGGTTGGAGACAAGGCTCCAAACTTTACTGTTTTAGCAAATGATTTATCAGAAGTAACGCTTGACAGTACAAAGGGTTCTGTTCGCCTAATCAGTGTAGTTCCTTCTATTGATACTGGAGTTTGTGATGCGCAAACTCGCCGCTTCAACGAAGAAGCAGCTAAATTAGATAACGTAAAAGTATTAACAGTAAGCGTAGATTTACCGTTTGCTCAAAAGCGCTGGTGTGGTGCTAATGGCATTGATAATGTTCAAACTTTATCTGACCACCGCGACTTATCTTTCGGAGAAGCATATGGTGTAGCTATTCAAGAATTACGCTTATTAGCTCGTTCAATCTTTGTGGTAGACTCAAATGACAACGTAACGTATGTTGAGTACTTACCAGAAGTAACTGAGCATCCGAACTACGAAGCAGCAATCGAAGCAGCTAAAACAGCTAAGTAAGATTGTCAGTGGCGTTCGGCAGAAGGCGGAAAACAATGTTTTTCGCCTTCTTTGTGTTTTAAGAAGTTTTTATGATAAAATATGTTGTTCCAAATAGGACGTTTACTCATTTATATAGATATTATTTCATTACACAGGAGGCAGAACATGAGTCAGAACATGAGTCAGTTAGCTAGTATGGAAAAGCTATTTGGTGTAATTGATCAAACAGCTATTATTTTAAGAAAAGAACTAAACTGCGTATATTTAGAAGCAGTAGCTGAAACGGGAGAAAATTTGTTTCAAGGAACTATTTTACAAGAAGAGCTAGATGAGGTAACTAAAAAACGTTTGAAAAAAGAGTACGATTCAATCACGCTTGATCATTTTGAAAAAGAAACGATTCGAAAAGCGTATCAGCTGGCTATTTTAAAAGGCATGAAAGAAGCAGTTCAGCCTAACCATCAAATGACGCCTGATGCTGTAGGACTATTCGTCAGCTACCTAGTTGGAAAGTTCATGGCAGGAAAAGATAAATATACGCTTTTAGATCCAGCAGTAGGAGCAGGGAACTTATTAACAACAATTTTAAATACACACGCTGCGTCAATTGAACACGTATACGGTGTAGACGTGGATGATTTATTACTTCAATTGACATATGTAAATGCAAATTTACAGAAGCACGGCGTTCAATTATTCAACCAAGACAGCTTACAGCCGCTTTTTATTGATCCTGTTGATTTAGTTGTCTGTGACCTTCCTGTTGGTTATTATCCAAACGACGAAGGGGCAAAAGAGTATAAGGTAAGAGCTGAAGAAGGTCACACCTATGCTCATCACTTATTTATTGAACAAAGCTTGCGTCATGTAAAAGATGGAGGATACGTAGTAGCCCTTATTCCAAATAACTTGTTCGAATCTGAACAGTCTCATTTATTACAGCCGTTGCTAAAAGAGGAAGCAATCGTTCAAGGAATCGTTCAGCTGCCGCTTTCAATGTTCAAACAAGAGCAGGCTGCTAAGAGTATTATCATTCTTCAAAAGCAGGGAGAAGGTGTAACAGCGCCTGATCAAGCGCTGCTTGTGAATTTGCCGAAGTTCAGTAATCGAGAAGCAATGAGTGATATTATGGCTCAAATGGACCAATGGTTCAGCGTTAATAAAAAGTAAGTCTTTTTCGAAAATAATGAATATTTTCCGGTAGCGTTTTCATGATGTATAGCTCTTGAAATCTATTGTCGTGAATGATTAAATGAATAAGGATAGAAATCGTGTCGAAATGCATAGAATATTGTAGAGATTACACTTTTATGTTCTGTTCGTTATGTTTATGATGCACGTATAATAAAGAAGGAGCTGTTTTTTTATGTCAAAAATCATGGCAATCAACGCCGGCAGTTCTTCACTTAAGTTTCAATTATTTGAAATGCCAAGTGAGACGGTATTAACAAAAGGTTTAGTAGAACGAATTGGTTTAGATAACGCTGTTTTCACGATCTCGGTAAATGGTGAAAAACAAACGGATATTACAGAAATCCCTGACCATGCTGTTGCAGTTAAAATTTTAGTTGAAAAGTTACTTTCTCAAAACATCATTCAATCATACGATGAAATCACTGGTGTAGGTCACCGTGTAGTACACGGCGGAGAGAAATTTGCTGATTCTGTTTTAATCACAGATGAAACACTAGCGGAAATTGAAGCTTTATCTGATTTAGCACCGCTTCACAACCCAGCAAACATTGTGGGAATTAAAGCGTTCCAAGATATTCTTCCAAATGTTCCAGCTGTAGCAGTCTTCGATACAGCATTCCATCAAACAATGCCAGAAAAATCATTCTTGTACAGCTTACCGTACGAGTACTATGAAAAGTATGGCGTTCGTAAATACGGTTTCCACGGCACATCTCATAAATATGTTTCTGAGCGTGCAGCTGAGCTTCTTGGCCGTCCAATCGAACAATTACGCTTAATTTCTTGTCACTTAGGTAACGGTGCAAGTATCGCTGCAATTGAAGGCGGCAAGTCAATTGATACATCAATGGGCTTCACACCATTAGCTGGTGTAGCAATGGGAACTCGTTCAGGTAACATTGACCCTGCATTAATTCCATTTATTATGGAGAAAACAGGAAAAACTGCTGACGAAGTATTAAATGTATTAAATAAAGAAAGTGGTCTTTTAGGTGTATCTGGTATTTCTAGTGACCTACGCGATCTAATCAAAGCAAGCGCTGAAGGCAATGAACGCGCTGAAACAGCACTTGAAGTATTTGCTAGCCGTATTCATAAATATATCGGTTCTTATGCTGCTCGTATGTCTGGTGTAGATGCAATCATCTTCACAGCAGGTATTGGAGAAAACAGTGATGTTGTACGTGCTCGCGTTCTTCGCGGTTTAGAGTTTATGGGCGTTTATTGGGATCCAGCTTTAAATAGTGTACAAGGAGAAGAAGCATTTATTAGCTACCCTCATTCTCCAGTTAAAGTTATGGTTATTCCTACAGACGAAGAAGTTATGATTGCACGTGACGTTACTCGTTTAGCGAATATTTAAGTTCATAAACTGCCTCTTCAATGCATGAATTCTCATAAATTGTCAGGCAAACTAACGAAAAGCTGATTTCCTTGTTAGGAAATCAGCTTTTTTATATAGCGTAAGTAGCTGACGGTTGAAAGAAGGTTTACAACGTATAGAAGAAAGAAATAATATAGGAAGCAAAATGTAACGGATGCATTATTTGTTATAATAAAAATAAAACTACTTATTTCTTGAAAGGGTGACATGATGATACTAACGAATCGCGAAGAACAGCTTTTAGAAGAAATCTATAAATGGGAAGAGAGCTTACAGAGTGTAGAAGCAACTGAGATGGAGTTATTGTACGAAGAGTGGTTAGAAAAAGGGCTTAACTTAATTCCAGCTTCTGTTCGTGAGACCTATTTACATAAAATTGATGAGGGACTCTTTCAGTTAACTGCATTAATTCAAGGTACGGAAATGCAAACTCAAGCGACAAAACGAATTATTGAAACCGCCCGTGTATTCAAAGAGGATATCACAGATCTGTCAGAAATGAATTCCCTTCAAGTAGATCAGCTTTCTTATATATGCGAACAGCAAATGGCCAAGCTTCGATTGTATGCGCTGAGTCAAGGAGCACTTTCAGGAACCGGACAATCGCTGCTAGTCGGTATTGATATACCTGCTGTTTTATGCATGAATATTCAAGCGGTGCAACAGGCAGCAATGAGCTACGGCTATCATATCCAGACTCCTTCAGAGCTTATGCTAACGCTAAAAGTTTTCCATGCAGCAACGTTACCTAGACACCTTCAGGCTCAGGGGTGGCATCAATTAAAGAGTGAGTTAAGCCAAGAATTTGACCCGTATTTTTATGAAGGTGTTGATCAAATTGTAGATAAAACGTGGCTGCAAAAAATCGTTGTGCAAATCGGGAAAACGCTAGCTATATTCGCTGCGAAGCGAAAAGTTTATAATCGTTTGCCAATTGTGAGTATGATGGTTGGCGGAGGGATGAATTATCGAATGGCCAAACAAGTGACAGATTATGCAAAGCGCTTTTACCAATACCGCTATTTGCTGGATAAGAAAAACGAGTCTCATTAATTTTTCATGAGACTCGTTTTTTTGTCTATCCGTGAACTTTTTTTGATATTTCCTCATTTGTTCGATACCAAATCCACAAATCATTAATAATAGAAGCAAGTTCTCCTATCTCGCTATTTAATTCACAAGAGCGGATAAAATTAGTCTCATCTTCTAACGCCGCTTGTTTTTGATTAATACTCTTTTCTAAAGATTGAATTTTGTCTGGAATCTGTCCCCGAATGGATTCCCATGTTAGGAGGATATCCTGCTGAACTTTTTCAGAATAGAATGTCCATTCTCTTTCAAGAGCAGGAATTTTTATACCGAGTCTGTTGTCATAAGTAAAAAAGCGCTCCATTTTTTCACCTCTTCCCTTCCATTTTATACAATGACAAAAGCCACAGCTACTGTAAATGAAAAATAAATCATTTATACTTGATTTATGCATATAAATATACACAGTGTGTAAGAAAGAAATATTCATTCATGTCTATTTTTACAGTATTTTAAGAGATTTCACCCTATTAAATTAAAATAAATGTGAATTTATATACTTTTTTTTGAATAACTATTGAAAATAGATTAAAAAGTTGTTAAAGTAATAGTAGATTAAATGAATAAAAATTAAAACGGTTGTATTAATATATATATAATTTGTGGGAGGAATAGATAATGAGTAATCCAAAAGTTGTTTTAGCATATTCCGGAGGTTTAGATACATCAGTTGCAATTAAATGGTTACAGGAAAAAGGGTACGATGTAGTAGCTTGCTGTTTAGATGTAGGCGAAGGAAAAGATTTGAAATTCGTTAAAGAAAAAGCCTTAACAGTTGGAGCGGTATCATCATATGTGATTGATGCAAAAGAAGAATATGCCAATACATTTGCGTTAGCAGCACTTCAAGCACACACATTATATGAAGGAAAATATCCATTAGTATCTGCACTATCTAGACCGCTAATCGCTAAAAAGCTTGTAGAAGTAGCAGAACAAGAAAATGCAGTAGCTGTCGCACATGGATGTACGGGAAAAGGAAATGACCAAGTGCGTTTCGAAGTATCAATTAAAGCATTAAATCCACACTTAGAAGTTTTAGCTCCTGTTCGTGACTGGAAATGGTCTCGTGAAGAAGAAATCGAGTATGCAAAAGAAAAGAATATTCCAATTCCAATTAACTTAGACAGCCCATTTTCAATTGACCAAAACTTGTGGGGAAGAAGTAACGAGTGTGGCGTTCTTGAAGATCCTTGGGCAGCTCCACCTGAAGAAGCATATGACCTAACGGCTTCTCTTGAAAACACTCCGGACACAGCGGATGTAGTAGAAATTGAATTCGTTGAAGGTGTTCCAGTATCATTAAACGGTCAATCTTACACGCTAGCTCAGTTAATTCTAGAATTGAATGAAATTGCAGGTAAGCACGGAGTCGGACGTATTGATCATGTAGAAAACCGTCTTGTGGGAATTAAATCACGTGAAGTATATGAGTGTCCAGCTGCTATGACATTAATTAAAGCACACAAAGAGCTTGAAGATTTAACATTAGTGAAAGAAGTAGCGCACTTTAAACCAGTGATTGAGAAAAAATTAACAGAAGTTATCTATGAAGGTTTATGGTTCTCTCCATTAACAAATTCACTGCTTGCATTCTTAAAAGATACGCAGCAATATGTGAATGGAACAGTGAGAGTAAAACTATTTAAAGGGCATGCTATCGTAGAGGGACGTAAATCTCCTAATTCTTTATACAATGAAAAACTTGCAACATATACAAAAGAAGATGAATTTGATCACAATGCAGCAGTTGGTTTTATCTCATTATGGGGACTTCCAACACAAGTGAGCAGCATGGTAAATCAAAAGAAGGTGACAACGGTATGACCAAACTTTGGGGAGGGCGTTTTACGAAACGCCCTGAACAATGGATTGACGAGTTCGGTGCGTCGATTTCATTTGATCAGCATCTTGTAGAAGAAGATATTGAAGGCAGTTTAGCACATGTAACAATGCTTGAGAAATGCAGTATTCTTTCTGGAGATGAAGCGTCACAAATTAAAAAAGGCCTTCAAACACTGCTTGAAAAAGCTAAGAAGAAAGAATTAACATTTTCTGCTCAATATGAAGATATTCATTTAAATTTAGAAAAGTTATTAATTGATGAAATTGGTCCGGTTGGAGGAAAGCTTCATACGGGTCGAAGCCGTAATGATCAAGTTGCTACAGATATGCACTTATATTTAAAAAAGCATGTTCAGCAAATTGTAGGGCTGATTGAAAATCTAGAAGATGTATTGCTTACAAAAGCAGATCAGCATGTTGAAACCATTTTTCCAGGCTACACACATTTGCAGCGCGCGCAGCCGGTTTCTTTTGCTCATCATTTAATGGCTTATGTTTCAATGTTCAAGCGCGATGCTGAACGTTATGCGGAATCGCTGAAGCGTATTGATTTATCTCCTTTAGGAGCAGGAGCTTTAGCTGGTACAACATTCCCGATTGATCGTCATTATAGCGCTGAGCTTCTAGGCTTTAATGGGATTTATCAAAACAGTATGGATGCTGTCAGCGATCGTGACTTTATTTTAGAGTTTTTAAGCAACAGTTCTATTTTAATGATGCATTTATCTCGTTTTTGTGAAGAGTTAATTTTATGGTCTAGTCAAGAATTTCAATTTATTGAAATGGATGATACGTACGCAACGGGCAGCAGTATTATGCCTCAAAAGAAAAATCCTGATATGGCGGAGTTAATTCGTGGTAAAACAGGACGAGTATATGGTCATTTATTTAGCCTATTGACTGTGTTAAAAGGCACGCCTTTAACATACAACAAAGACTTGCAAGAAGATAAAGAAGGCATGTTCGATACGGTTACAACGATTGAAGGATGTTTGACCATTTTTGCTGGCATGATCGAAACAATGACAGTAAAAACAAATGTTATGGAAAAAGCTACGAAACAAGATTTTTCAAATGCAACGGAGTTAGCTGACTATCTTGCTTCAAAAGGTATGCCGTTTCGTGAAGCACATGAAGTGGTTGGGAAACTGGTTCTCGTTTGTATTCAGAAAAATATCTACCTAATGGATTTGCCGCTTGAGCAATATAAGGAAGCGTCAGATTTATTCGAGGAAGACATCTATCATGTATTAAGTCCAAAAACAGCTGTTAATCGCCGTAATAGCGCGGGAGGAACAGGATTTGAACAAGTAAAAAAAGCAATTCAGCTAGCTAAAGATGAATTGCACGAAAAAACATCGATATAAAAAGTTATCAAAACGTCCGCAGAAAAATCTGCGGGCGTTTTTTGATGTGAGATAAATGGTATAACTAGAGCATTTAAGAAGAAAATAGAAAAGATCATGTAAGGGATTATGAAGTGAAGTTCACATTCGTAAAGAAAATAGAGTGAAAAAGGAGAAGTGACATATGAAAGACAAAAAACATCCGCAGCATGTATATGAATATGATTTTGAAGGAGAAAAAGAGACATCAAGACAGCTGATGGATTCTTATTCAAGCGGCGTCATTGGCGATGCTATGGCTTCTGTAGTCGAAAATCCAGAAGCACAGAGTGATAACGAACTATATGAATAACTAGATGCATATACTGTATATAGACTAAGAAAAGCAGGATTATGCTGAGTTCTATCGAAAGGTAACGTCATAGTAAATCCGGTTTTCTAAAGGATTTGGTGTGGCGTTCTTTTTTCAGTTAATCACTGATATAAGAAAAGAGGGATAAAGGTGAAAATTGGAGTGCCGAAAGAAGTAAAAAACAATGAAAATCGCGTGGCTATTACTCCAGCTGGTGTTACAGCTTTAGTTAACGGTGGGCATGATGTATATATTGAAACACAGGCAGGAGAAGGCTCTGGATTCCATGATGAAGATTACACAAATGCAGGAGCTTCTATCGTAAATACTGCAAAAGAAGCATGGGATGCTGAAATGGTTATGAAAGTAAAAGAACCGATTTCAGAAGAATACGGATATTTTCGTGAAGGACTGATTTTGTTTACGTATTTACATTTGGCAGCTGAAGAAGCATTAACGAAAGCATTGATTGATAAAAAGGTCGTAGGCATTGCTTATGAAACTGTACAGCTTCCAAACAAAAGCTTGCCTCTGTTAACGCCAATGAGCGAAGTTGCAGGAAGAATGTCTTCTCAGATTGGAGCTCAATTTTTGGAGAAAACCAAAGGTGGCAAAGGGATTTTATTAAGTGGAGTTCCGGGCGTGCAAAGAGGAAAAGTAACAATTATTGGAGGAGGAGTAGCAGGAACCAATGCTGCTAAAATTGCGGTCGGATTAGGGGCTGATGTTACAATAATTGATTTAAACGCTGATCGCCTTCGCCAGCTTGATGATTTGTTTGGTAAAGAAGTGACGACATTAATGTCAAATCACTACAATATCGCACAATCTGTAAAAGAGTCAGATTTAGTGATAGGAGCGGTTCTCATACCGGGAGCTAAAGCGCCAAAGCTTGTCACCGAGGAAATGGTTCAAACGATGTCAAAAGGGTCCGTTGTAGTTGATATTGCTATTGATCAAGGGGGGATTTTCGAAACAACTGATCGCATTACCACTCACGATAACCCGACTTATTCGAAGCATGAGGTCTTGCATTATGCTGTTGCTAATATGCCAGGAGCTGTTCCCCGCACGTCGACCTTAGCACTGACCAACGTAACGGTGCCTTATGCTCTGCAAATAGCAAGTCAGGGATATAAAAAAGCATGCTTAAAAAACCCTTCCCTTCTTCAAGGCATCAACACCCTAAATGGGTTTGTCACTTACGCGGCTGTAGCAGATGCACACGGTCTCACTTACGCTGATGCAACAACTTTATTAGAGCAAGCATAATAAGGGATGTTTTTGCGCAGTTTGTGATATGATAGCCGCGTATTCACTTGTTTTGTAACCAAAACGGACGGGTAGAATATAGAAAAGGTTAGTGTAAAAGGAGAGAATAAATGATGCACGTTTCTTACCATGGACATTCTATTGTTAAAATTGAAACAAAAGGAAAAACAATTTTAATTGACCCGTTTATCACTGGAAATGAATTAACAGATTTAAGTGCTGAAGATGTAAAAGCAGATGTGATTTTACTGACTCATGGCCATAATGATCATGTAGGCGACACGGTTGAAATTGCTAAGCGCAGCGGTGCACTTGTTGTGGCAGTAGCAGAATTAGCTACATATCTTAGCTGGCAAGGCTTAAACGTACATCCAATGAGCATAGGCGGAGCCTATACATTTGATTTTGGCACGGTAAAATTGACGCAAGCTTTCCACGGTTCAAGTTATACAGAAAATAATGAGAAAATTATTTATACAGGAATGCCGGCTGGTTTGCTTTTAACGATTGAAGGAAAGACAATTTATCATGCTGGAGATACGGCTTTATTTTCTGATTTAAAGTTAATTGGTCGCCATGAGCCTGACGTAGCATTTCTTCCAATTGGAGATAACTTTACAATGGGACCTGAAGATGCGGCTATCGCGGCGGAATGGGTGCAGGCAAAGCTTGTTGTGCCAATTCACTACAATACATTCCCTGTAATTAAGCAAGATCCTCATCAATTTATTGAGTCTTTATCTGGTATTGAAGGAAAAGTATTAAAAGTTGGAGAAGGATTGGATCTTTAATCATAAATAGAGGCTGGGACAAAACGATTTCAGTTAAAGTTAAAAAAGAACGAGTAATCGATAATATCGATCACTCGTTCTTTTTTTATTGTTATGGTGAACGTAGGTTTCATATATGTAGCGGCTTCTAGCTGTTGATTGGAGGGCAAGACGAAGACTCCGGCGGGAAAAGCGGAATAGGTGAGACCCCGCAGGAGTGCAAGCGACGAGGAGGCTCACCGGCCGCCCGCGGAAAGCGAAGTCTTGCACGGAAATCAACTGCGGTGTCACAAGCGGTTCAGCTCATGTCTCACATTTGTTCGTCTTTAGATTGAATCGATGCAGTTATGTCTTAATCTCTTTTTATTTGTAAAGAAACGTTCTGCTTTTTTTACTTCCCTGCATACGATAGTAATAATAAGGAGGGAGAGCTATGGAAAAAAATCGAGTTATTTTATCGCTTTTATTATGCGGAGTGATGCTTTACTATGCAATGCCGCACTTAGTGTTAACAACTTCGAGTTTGCAAGGGATTTTTAGTATAAGCTGGCTTACCTTTGCTCTTTTTGTAGCCGGAGGCAATTTGTCATCACTGCTTTATGCACCGCGCCGCAAGAAGGCAGGTATTCAAAAAAATAGTGCGAGAAAGCCTTTGCGTCAAAGAGGTTAGATTGAATCCATTTCACTTCCCCCGTATAATAAAAGAAAAGACATATGAAACGTAAAAACGTTTTAGAAGGGTGAAGTACACGTGGCGACAAAACATGAGCAAATTTTACAGTATATCGATTCGCTTCCAATTGGTGAAAAAATTTCAGTGCGCCAAATTGCCAAAGAACTGAATGTCAGTGAAGGCACGGCGTACCGAGCAATAAAAGACGCGGAAAATAAAGGATATGTTTCAACGATTGAACGAGTTGGGACCATTCGAATTGAACGAAAGAAGAAAGAAAACATTGAAAAGCTCACGTTTGCTGAAGTAGTAAACATCGTGGATGGACAAGTGCTGGGCGGACGTGAAGGTTTGCATAAAACGTTAAACAAGTTTGTTATTGGAGCGATGAAGCTTGATGCTATGATGAGATATACCGAGGCCGGAAACCTTCTTATCGTAGGGAATCGAGTAAACGCTCATGAATTAGCTCTTGAAGCAGGAGCAGCCGTGTTAATTACGGGCGGCTTTGATACGGAAGAATGGGTTAAGAAGCTTGCCGATGATCTTAAGCTTCCTATTATTTCAACGAGCTATGATACGTTTACAGTTGCAACGATGATTAATCGTGCCATTTATGATCAGCTGATAAAAAAAGAAATTGTGCTTGTAGAGGATATTTTAACACCTATCTCTGAAGCGGTTAGCTTGCAGTTAACCGATACGATTGAAAAATGGCATGAATGTAACGATAAGACTCACCACAGTCGTTTTCCTGTAGTGGATCAGCATATGAAAGTTTACGGTATGGTCACCTCAAAAGATGTTATTGGATATGACCTTTCTACTTCAATTGAAAAAGTAATGACGAAAAATCCCATGACGGTTCATGGGAAAACATCGGTCGCTTCTTCTGCGCATATGATGGTATGGGAAGGGATTGAAGTGCTGCCTGTAGTGGATGATTACCACCGGCTAGAGGGCATTATCAGCCGTCAAGATGTTTTAAAGGCGCTGCAAATGATTCAGCGTCAACCGCAGGTAGGAGAAACCATTGACGACATTGTAACCAATCAATTTATGGATGTACAAGAGACAAAAGAAGCACCGGTGTATCGCTGTGAAGTAACGCCGCAAATGACGAATTATATGGGGACTATTTCATACGGAGTTTTCACTACTATTGTAACGGAAGCCGCCAATCGTGTTCTTCGCTTATATAAAAAAGGTGATTTGGTTATTGAAAACATCACCGTTTATTTTATTAAGCCAGTTCAAATTGAAAGCGTAATTGAAATTCGTCCTAAGCTATTAGAACTTGGTCGGAAGTTTGCTAAATTAGATGTAGAAGTCTACAATGCCGGGGTTGTAGTAGGGAAAGCGATGATGATGGCTCAGTTATTGGAAAGAGTATAAAAAAAGAAGCTGCTCTGCAGCTTCTTTTACATTTGATCAGCTTCTTTTATTGCATAAGGCTGATAGTACTTGTAAGCTTTGATACCGGCTAATATGCTGCCTGAACCGAATAATACAAATAGTATGCCGATGATAAGCGAAAGGCTTGTTTCGTAAATAAACCATTGATTGATTCCAAAAAATAATACAAAAGAGCCAAGACAAATACTCGACTTAGCGGAAATCCATTTTCGTTCCATTGGGCGTTTCGAACGTACGTATTTTACTTTTAAATACATGTAGAAAACAAAGGACACAACGATTAAAATCATAAAAAATGGCACAGACGCCCCTCCAGTCCGGTGTATTTCTATCTGTAATGTTTCTAGATGTTAGTAATGCGTAGTGTTGAAAGTGTTTACAGTAGTATCTATTATTTTACAGGTCGATGACAGAAAATTCTACTAGTGATTGATTCTTCTTTTAAAAAAGAGAAGAGATATGATTTAATAAATAATATGGATACAGCGCTGTGGAAGTGTAAGTGCATGTGGTGCGTACATAAAACAAGAACAGTATTGACAGGAGAGAGAAAATGAAAGCACAAATATTAGAAGCTATTAAGCAGTTTGACACCATCATTATTCACCGGCACATTCGTCCAGATCCAGATGCATACGGATCTCAGTGCGGATTAGCGGAATTGTTAAAAACATCTTTTCCGGAGAAGAAGGTATACGTAACGGGAGAAGAAGCGGAGTCATTAAAATTTTTATACCGTATGGATGACATCGCTGATGACACCTACAAGGATGCGCTTGTCATCGTTTGTGATACGGCTAATGAAGCACGAGTATCAGATCAGCGCTACGTAAATGGAAAAATGGTCATTAAAATTGATCACCATCCAAACCAAACTCCTTATGGTGATTTGCTTTGGGTTGAGACGTCTGCTTCTTCAACAAGCGAAATGATTTATGAATTTTACTTGGAAGGAAAAGAAAAAGGATTATCTCTGAATGATGAAGGAGCAAAGCTGATCTTCAGCGGTATCGTCGGAGATACGGGTCGATTTTTATTTCCAAATACAAAGCCGAAAACGTTTTGCTATGCAAGTGAATTGATTCAATATGGTTTCAATTTTAAAGATGTATATGATCAGTTATACAAAACAAAAGAAAACGTCGCTCACTTACATGGATATGTGCTGCAAAACTTTACGATGTCTCCAGCAGGAGTTGCTCATATGAAAATTCCAAATGAAATTCTTCGCAAATATGATGTGACACCAGCTGATGCCTCTCAGCTAGTCGGTTCGTTAGGGCAAATTGATGGAGTAAAAACGTGGGTGTTTTTTGTGGAGGAAGAAAATCAAATTCGTGTTCGCCTTCGTTCAAAAGAGCTTGTCATTAATACAATTGCTAGAAAATACAACGGAGGAGGCCATCCTCTTGCGTCCGGCGCTTCCATTTATTCATGGGAAGAAGTAAAGCCTTTACTACTTGATTTAGAAGAGCTCTGCAGTCAGGAGTAATCTGTAAAATAAGCCGTTGATTTTAAATCAGCGGCTTTTTATAGTACTTTTTCCATCTTTTTAATTCGAACTTCAATCGAAAGCGTTGTATAAAAATAAATTTGATGAACTTCAACTTCATAAATCGTTTTATCGAATTCGTATTTTTTATTTTCAATTGCTTTTTTTAAGATATCCCTGCTTCGATACGCACTTTCAATATCTTGGGCAATTAAGTGCTGTGCTTCTTCGTCGACGCTTTTTTGAATATTGTATTCAACCACAGAGTTTACTTTATAACGATTGCCGTTTACTAATTTTACTTTCACATTCTGAATAATCAAATGCTGCTTCATTTCCTTGTTTAATGCTTTTACATCTTCTTGCCATGCGCTAATTTGCAAATTTGCTTTTTCTAGCTTATCATTAGCAATTCGAACTTCTTCTAGCTCTTTATCTCTTGAAACGCCATAAATCGTTAAAAACACCCCCCAGCTAACAATTGCTCCAATGACTATACCGGCAAAAAAACGCTGCCAGTCGGAGCGCTTGAACATTCGCTCGCTGGGTACCCTCATACAAAATGCTCCTGAGTTAACCACTTGATGATAAGAGCCCCGGTCTGAGCTCCTCCCATAGCGGATAGAATTAAAAGGATTTGTTTGAATACATCTTTTGTGGCTCCTTCAAAGAGTCCTCGCTCAAAGCTGTAAAACGTATCAAATGTTCCTCCAATTGCTCCGACAATTGCCCAGATTTTCAAACTATTGCTGAGGGTATGCATGACGTATAAAGGAGATTTTCCAATTAAAAACCCCGCAAATGCTCCAATTAATGAACCGCCTAAAATAATACCTAATGAAGTGAAGTAACTCCAAATGAAAAGAGACATAAAAGGCTCTTTTGTCATGACGTGTCCTCCTTTACTATTTTATCAATGAATCACGCTTCCTACATATATATGGACAAACGCTCAGAGTTATGTAATTTGTCTACGCCGGCAACAAAATTTATAATAAGAATAAAGAATTAAAGAAAGGTGGGAAGTCCTGTGCCTTTTGTTCACTTGCAGCTTCAAAGTTCTTATAGCTTACTAAGCAGTTCCGTTCGTATTCATGAACTTGTAGAAACAGCTAAGAAAATGAACTATGAAGCGATTGCTTTGACTGATGAAAACGTGATGTACGGAGTCATTCCTTTTTATAAAGCCTGCGTGAAAGCGGGGATCAAGCCAATTATTGGGCTCACATTATCAATCCTAGAACATGAAGAAAGCGAGCGAGCGTACCCTTTAGTTTTGTTAGCGGAAAATGATAAGGGATATGAAAATCTATTAAAACTAAGCAGTTTAGTTCAAACCAAGGAAAAACACGGTGTAAATAAAAAATGGCTCCATCATTACAGCGGCGGGTTGATTGCTATTACACCCGGTGTAACTGGAGAGATTGAAACCCTGCTAGCAGAAAACAAACTTCAAGATGCCAAGCAAGTCCTTCAATTCTTTAAAAAAGTATATTCGCAGTCTTTGTATATATCGATACAGCGCCACGGACAGGATGAAGCTTTTATAAATCAGCAGTTAACGGAACTTGCTGCTGAAGAAAATATCCCGCTTGTTGCGACGAATCAAGTGAAATATTTAAAAAAAGAAGATCGGGATGCATATGAGTGTTTAGCAGCTATTCGAGACGGAGAGAAATTACATAGTGATGAAGATGAAGAGGTAAAAAGTAAGAGCAGCGAGTACTATTTCAAATCACCTGACGAAATGGAAGATCTCTTTCATGACCAGCATTTTTTAATAGAAGAAAGTATAAAAATCGCAAGACGATGCGAGCTCGAAATTTCTCTAGGCGTAATGTCCATTCCAAAATATCCTGTTCCCCCGTCTGTTACATCATCAGCCTACTTGCGCACTCTCTGCGAAAAAGGATTGCAAGAAAGATTTCAAGTGATCACGGAACAATACGAGGAACGCTTGGATTATGAGCTGAACATTATTGAAAATATGCGCTTTAGTGATTACTTTCTTATCGTATGGGATTTTATGAATTATGCTCATGAACACGGTATCTTAACGGGCCCAGGTCGTGGTTCAGCGGCAGGCTCACTGGTCTCATACGCCTTGCGAATTACAAATGTTGATCCAATTCAGCATCAGCTTTTATTTGAGCGCTTTTTAAACCCTGAACGTATTTCAATGCCTGATATTGATATTGATTTTCCTGATAACAAACGAGATCAAGTCATTCAGTATGTGGCTCAAAAATATGGAGCGCTGCATGTAGCTCAAATCATTACATTTGGAACATTAGCAGCTAAAGCAGCCGTACGTGATGTAGGGAGAGTGATGGGATTTGATCAAGAGGCGCTAAACAAAATGTCCAAAGCAATTCCAACTAAACCAGGTACAACGTTAAAAAGCGCTCTTCGTGATTCAAGAGTTCTTCAAGACTATTTATCTGAAAATGAAGCCAGAAAACAATGGTACAACATTGCCATGAAGATAGAAGGACTGCCAAGGCATACTTCTACGCATGCAGCAGGCGTTGTGATTAGTGAGAAGCCGCTGACGCAATCTGTAGCTGTACAAGAAGGACATGATGATGTATATCTGACTCAATATCCAATGGAAGCTCTGCAAGACGTTGGGCTTTTGAAAATGGACTTTTTAGGTTTGCGCAACTTAACCATTTTAGATCATATTTTAAAGAAAATTGAGCGGGACATGAATCGAAAGCTGTCACTGTCTCATATACCATTTAACGATCAGAAAACTTTTGAACTGCTGAGTAAAGGGGATACGACCGGTATTTTTCAGCTAGAGTCAGATGGAATGAGAAGAGTGCTTCAGCAATTAAAACCTACAGAGCTAGAAGATATTGTAGCAGTTAACGCGCTGTATAGACCTGGTCCGATGGAAAATATTCCAACCTATATTAAGCGCAAGCATGGAGTGGAGAAGGTAATATATGATCATCCTACGCTTAAAGACATTTTACAATCCACGCACGGCGTTATCGTGTATCAAGAGCAAATTATGCAGATTGCTTCAAAAATGGCCGGTTTTTCTCTTGGAGAAGCAGATTTGTTGAGAAGAGCAGTTAGTAAAAAAGAACGGGCAGTGCTGGATCGTGAACGAGCTCATTTTATCCAAGGAAGCAAGAAGAAAGGATATGACCTATCCGTTGCTAATCGAGTGTATGACCTTATTGTGCGTTTTGCTGATTATGGTTTCAACCGAAGTCATGCTGTTGCTTACAGTATGGTAGCCTATCAGTTAGCTTATTTGAAAGCACATTACCCGCTACAGTTCTTTTCAGCTTTACTAACGAGCGTTATTGGAAACGAAGGGAAAATTGCTCAATACATTAATGAACTAAAAAGAAAAAAAATACAAGTTCTCCCGCCTTCTATTAACAAGAGCATGTATTCGTTTAACGTAGAAGGTGAAAGTATAAGGTATAGCCTTGCAGCGATTAAACATATTGGTGCAGCAGCTATGCAGGAAATAACAGAAGAGCGAAAGAAAAAAAGATTTGAAGACTTATTTGATTTTTGTGCCCGTGTTTCACAAAAAGCCGTGAATAAAAAGGCGCTTGAAGCTTTGATTCTGTCTGGAGGCTTTGATGAGTTTGGAGAAAATCGAGCTACTTTATTAGCAACGATTGATGTAGCGTTTGAACATGCAAGCTTGGTACTCCCAGATGATGACTTTGGATTTGGAGCTGAATTTTCGTTAAAGCCTAAATACATGGAAAAAGAGGAACTGAAAATAGAAGATCGGCTTCAGTATGAAAAAGATATGCTAGGTTTTTATTTATCAAGTCACCCTGCTTCTCAGTATGAAGCACTGAATTCCTTTTATTCTGTTGTTTCTCTTCACGATATGAAAGAATACGCTTCAGGAAAAGCGGTCTCTCTTTTAGTATTTGTGTTGGAAATTCGCGTCATTCGAACGAAAAAAGGAGAGCAAATGGCCTTTTTACGCATCACGGATGAAAGTGGAGAAGGAGAAGTTGTTGCGTTTCCCCGCGTATTTGAGCAGAATCGTCTGCTGTTTGAACAAGGTAAGGTTTTACTGATACAAGGAAAGATAGATGAAAGAAATGGGCAGCAGCAAATTGTTTGTCAACGTGCTGAAGCTGCTAGCGAGGCGGTTCAAAAACTACCGTCAGAAGAATTATACTTACGTATAGAAACAAAGCAAGGTACAGAAAAGCTGCTTCATACTATTTACCAGCACTTTCAGTCTCATAGAGGGAAAATCCCCGTGAAAATTTATTATGAGGCAGAACGTCAATTGGTCAAGCTTCCCGTTCACTATTCTATTGAACGAAGCGACGAGTTAATAAAAACTTTAAAAGCAATGCTAGGAGAGAAGCACGTTGTGTTCAAGAAGATATAGTCTTTACAGATTTCATGTGATGTTATATGGTAAAATAGTTAAAAAAGTGGTCTGACCACCGTTTTTTATGAAATATACGAATTAGATGCGTTTTTCTTGAAATGAAATGCAATTGGATTTATAACATCATATGAGTGTGGGAAAGAACATGGTTCAGGCGCAGTATTTGTTATCATTTTGTTTATTGGGAGTGAAATTCATTGTCTTTACGTGAAGAAGCATTGCATATGCACCGCATTAACAAAGGTAAACTAGAATCAAAGTCCAAAATTCCTGTTCGAAACGCAGAGGATTTAAGCCTTGCTTATTCCCCTGGTGTAGCAGAACCTTGCAAAGAAATATATGATGATGTAAACAATGTATATGAATATACGATGAAAGGAAATATGGTAGCTGTTGTATCTGATGGCACTGCCGTATTGGGCTTGGGCAATATAGGTCCTGAAGCTGCTCTGCCAGTAATGGAAGGGAAAGCTGTCCTTTTTAAAAGTTTTGCCGGCGTAGATGCATTCCCAATTTGTTTAAACACGACAGATGTGGACAAAATTATAGAAACTGTTAAATTGCTAGAACCTACTTTTGGAGGCGTTAATTTAGAAGATATTGCGGCTCCTAACTGTTTTGAAATTGAAGAGCGGTTGAAAAAGGAAACAAATATCCCGGTTTTTCATGATGATCAGCATGGGACGGCTATTGTTACGGTAGCGGGCCTTCTTAATGCCCTGAAGCTGACAGGAAGAAAAATGTCACAAATCAAAGTGGTAGCGAATGGAGCAGGAGCTGCTGGCATTGCTATTATTAAATTATTATACAGCTATGGAGTGCGCGATATCATTATGTGTGATTCCAAAGGAACGATTTATGACAAGCGTCCTCACGGCATGAACCGTATAAAAGATGAAGTTGCAGCCTATACAAATCGAAGCAAAGTAGAAGGTACGTTAGCTGATGCGTTAGAAGAAGCGGACGTATTTATTGGAGTTTCGGTTGAAGGAGCACTCACACCGGAGATGATTGGAAAGATGAATCCAGATCCAATCATTTTTGCAATGGCAAATCCGGTGCCTGAAATTATGCCAGAAGAAGCTAAAAAAGCTGGCGCGAAAGTAATCGGCACCGGACGTTCTGATTTTCCTAATCAAGTGAACAATGTCTTAGCGTTTCCAGGGATATTCCGAGGTGCACTAGATGTACGTGCTACTCATATTAATGAAAAAATGAAAATGGCTGCAGTTGAGGCCATTGCTAATTTAATTACGGAAGAGGACTTGAATACAGACTATGTGATTCCAGGTCCATTTGATGCACGAGTGGCTCCGGCAGTAGCCGCCGCTGTTGCAAAAGCAGCTATGGAAACAGGCGTTGCCCGAATAAAAGTAAAGCCAGAAGCCGTAGCTGAAAATACACGTCGCTTAGCGATTATTGAATAAGGTTACATCAACTGTTCTTTGACAGGCATGATGCTTCAAGCATGCCTGTTAAAGTAATGTAAAGTGAGTGGTAGTAAACTTGAAGAATGAACGTTCAAAAGTATATGTAGAAATTCTAAAACAAATTCGCCAGCTAATGGAAGACGATCGTTTAACTACGGGGGATAAAATCCCGTCAGAACGAGAGCTTTCTGAACGGTTAGGCGCAGGACGTTCTTCCGTTCGAGAAGCGCTCAGAGCGTTAGAGCTAATTGGGTTGATTGAAACTAGAAGAGGTGAAGGTACGTTTATTAAAGAAGTAGGGGATCATCAATTTATTGATTTATTAGCTACTTTTTTAGTACAAGACGGTAAAACAAAATCAGATTTAATTCAGACGAGATATATTCTTGAAAAGAGCTGTTTGTATTTTGTTTTAGCGGAACAGGACGAAATCAATGTTTCGAAAGCAATTCAAAAGCAGAATGACGATTGTTTGAAGAACTTGTTTGACTATTTGTTTTCTTTGCAGCCTAATCGGCTATTACACCGAATCTGGCTGATTATTTGCCGCTTTTCTCAAACTTTTCAACAAAACTCAGCGCCAAGCGACACTCTGATAAGTGAATTAGTAGAGGCGTTAGCTAAAAAAGATGAAGCAGCTGTATTAAATCTTCACCATCAGTGCTACAAACAAGTGTGAAAGAAGGAATTTGTCGAAAGAGACATGCCATCTTTCTACACAAAATCAAACAGTCATCTAGTAAAGTAAATAGCAACTAATAAAGTGAAGCGAACAATTCGTCCAATTTTTGTCTATCCGTCACTTGATTTGTATTTGAGGCGGATTTTCACAACTTGTAAATAGTAGAAGAAGAGGAAGAATAAAGGTTCTTATGATAAAGAAAAGAACCAAAAGGAGGTTACACCTTGTTACGAGATTTATTTACAAAAAACACAAAAACTCCAAAAAAACGAAAATATGCTACGATTCCTTCTGAGCATATGAGACAAGATGTACCTGAAGGAATTATGACCAAATGTAAAAAGTGTAAAAAAATAATGTATACGAAAGAGTTAAATAAAAACTTAAAAGTATGCTTAAACTGTGGATATCATCATCAAATGACAGCACCAGAGCGTATCGAAAGCTTAATCGACAGCGGAACATTTGTTGAATACGACAAAGATATGACGTCAGAAAATCCTCTTGGGTTCCCTGATTATCTTGAAAAGCTCGAAAAAGATCGTGAGAAAACTAATTTGAGTGAAGCGATTGTTACGGGTGAAGGAGATATTGAAGGCATTAAAGTAGTAGTTGCTGTTATGGATTCACACTTCCGTATGGGAAGCATGGGGTCTGTAGTCGGCGAGAAAATTACTCGCGCCATTGAAAAAGCGAAGGAAATGCATGTTCCATTCCTTATTTTCACAGCTTCAGGCGGTGCACGTATGCAAGAAGGTGTTCTGAGCTTGATGCAAATGGCTAAAACCAGCGCAGCTCTTAAAATGTTCAGTGATGAAGGCGGCTTAATCATTTCGATTATGACACATCCTACCACAGGAGGCGTGTCAGCAAGCTTTGCTTCGTTAGGTGATTATAATTTAGCCGAGCCGGGCGCGTTAATTGGCTTTGCTGGAAGACGTATTATTGAACAAACAATTAGAGAAGAGCTTCCAGAAGATTTTCAGACGTCGGAATTTCTGTTGAAGCATGGTCAGCTAGACGGAGTTATTGACCGTCATGATTTAAAAGAAACGTTAACAACTATTTTAGATATACACGTAGCAGGAGGTGACATCGAGTGGTAAGCGAATTAGAATTTGAACGTCCAATTGTTGAGTTGCGAAACAAGATTGCAGAGCTTAAAGAGTTTGCTAAAAATACAGAAGTGGATTTATCTAGCGAAATTGATAAGTTAGAAAATCGCTTAGAAAAAGTAGAAAACGATATTTACAATCATCTAAGCCCATGGAACCGTGTTCAAATTGCTCGTCATCCTGAGCGTCCTACAACACTAGATTATATTTCTCGCTTGTTTACAAACTTTTTAGAGTGTCATGGAGACCGCTTTTATGGTGATGATGAAGCAATCGTAGGAGGAATTGCCAAGTTTAATGGCGTGCCTGTTACCGTGATTGGACATCAGAGAGGTAAAGATACGAAAGAAAATATTCGCCGTAATTTTGGTATGCCTCATCCTGAAGGCTACCGTAAAGCACTGCGTCTAATGAAGCAAGCGGAGAAATTTAACCGCCCAATTATTTGCTTTATTGATACAAAAGGAGCTTATCCAGGGAAAGCGGCAGAAGAGCGCGGACAAAGCGAAGCTATTGCGAAAAATCTTTTCGAAATGGCTGGCTTAACTGTACCTGTTATTTGCATTGTAATTGGAGAAGGAGGAAGCGGAGGAGCCTTGGCATTAGGTTTAGGAAATCACCTTCATATGCTTGAGAACTCGACGTATTCAGTTATTTCTCCAGAAGGAGCGGCAGCCATTCTTTGGAAAGATTCTTCTCTTGCGAAAAAAGCTGCTGAAACGATGAAGATTACAGCACCAGATTTGAAAGAACTGGGTATTGTAGATGAAATGGTTTCAGAGGTAAAAGGCGGAGCTCACCGAGATATCGATGCACAAGCTGGATACATGGAGGGCATTATCAAGAAATCATTAAAAGAGCTGATGAATTTATCAAAAGAAGAGCTAGTGGAAGAGCGTTATTTAAAATACAAAAAAATCGGACAATTTGCAGCTGAAAACGATGCCATTACTATAAAATAAAGAAACGTGCACTCTTGAAAAATAAGGGTGCGCGTTTTTGTGCGCTTTGTATAGCCCTTCTCTATTGTGTTTACAAGTTCTTCGTGGTATTTTATAGACAGCAAAAACCTTTAAGTAAAAGTAGAAAAAGAGTGTTTTTTAAAAATTTCCTATGGTTACTAGCAGCTGTGCGAGCGTTTGTCTTTTCTCTAAAACGTGAGATATATAAGACAAATCAGGCAGCAAGTATTGCTGTATGAATTGCAGGGAATAGTAAAACAAGAAGCAAACGATGAAGAAATTCATCGTTAAAGTGCTGTTTATTTGTTTGCTATTTGATTCAGCGCTACGTAGGTATTTCATAAGTTACACGTAAAGCAAGGTGAACAAGTCAGGGCAACAAAATATTTGTTCATAGCCTGCTAGTACAAGGTTAGTAAAAGAAATAGCTATTTGCCCTATCTAAAGAGTAAATAGTAAATATATAGGAGGAAATTTGAATGCGTAAAACTAAAATTGTATGTACTATTGGACCAGCGAGTGAAAGTGTAGAAAAATTAGTTGAACTAATTAACTCAGGCTTAAACGTTTGTCGTCTAAACTTCTCTCACGGTGACTTTGAAGAGCACGGTGCACGTATTGTTAACATTCGTGAAGCTGCGAAACAAACAGGTAAAACAGTAGGTATCTTACTTGATACAAAAGGACCTGAAATTCGTACAAATACAATGGAAAATGGTGCAATTGAGTTAGAAGAAGGCTCTGAAATCATTGTTTCTATGACAGAAGTAGTGGGAACAACTGAAAAATTCTCAATTACATATCCAGGTCTAATCGATGACGTACACGTAGGATCAAAAATCCTTTTAGATGACGGTTTAATCGGTCTTGAAGTACTAGACATCAATAAAACTGATGGTGAAATCAAAACAAAAGTACTTAACCCTGGTACATTAAAAAATAAAAAAGGTGTAAACGTGCCAAATGTAAGTGTAAACCTTCCTGGTATCACTGAAAAAGATGCAAGCGATATTGTATTCGGTATCGAACAAGGCATTGATTTTATCGCTGCTTCTTTTGTGCGTCGCGCATCTGATGTATTAGAAATTCGTGAACTACTAGAAAAACACAATGCAGCTCACATTCAAATCATCTCAAAAATCGAAAACCAAGAAGGCGTAGATAACATCAAGGAAATTCTTGAAGTTTCAGACGGTTTAATGGTTGCTCGTGGTGACTTAGGAGTAGAAATTCCTGCTGAAGAAGTACCATTAGTACAAAAAGATCTAATCAAACAATGTAATGCGCTTGGCAAACCAGTTATTACAGCTACACAAATGCTTGATTCAATGCAACGCAACCCGCGCCCGACTCGTGCGGAAGCAAGTGACGTTGCCAATGCTATCTTTGATGGTACAGATGCAATTATGTTATCTGGTGAAACAGCTGCAGGTTCTTACCCAGTTGAAGCTGTACAAACAATGCATTCAATCGCTTCTCGTGCTGAGCAAGCTCTAAACTACTCTGAGATTTTACAACAGCGCAGCAAGCAAGTTGGCCCATCTATTACAGATGCAATTGGACAATCTGTTGTACACACAGCGCTTAACTTAAACGCTAGTGCAATCGTAGCGCCAACAGAAAGTGGTTATACAGCGAAAATCGTTTCTAAATATCGTCCGCAATCTCCAATCGTAGCTGTTGCAGCAAACGATTCTGTTGCACGTCGTCTGTCTCTAGTATGGGGTGTTACACCAGTTGTTGGTGAGCGCGTAAATACAATTGACGATATGTTAGATCACGCTGTAAATGACGCAGTGAAAACAGGCGTTGTAGCACACGGCGACTTAGTGGTTATTACAGCTGGTGTTCCAGTTGGAGAATCAGGTGCAACGAACTTAATGAAAGTTCAAGTTGTAGGTGACGTTCTTGCTAAAGGACAAGGAATTGGTCGTAAAGCAGCAGTTGGTAAAGTAGTTATTGCTAAAACTGCTGAAGAAGCAAATGCAAAAATGACTGAAGGTGCTATCCTTGTTACAAACAGCACAGATCGCGATATGATCAGTGCAATCGAAAAAGCTGGAGCTCTTATTACAGAAGAAGGCGGTCTAACAAGCCATGCAGCTGTAGTAGGGTTAAACTTAAGCATTCCTGTCATTGTAGGCGTAGAAAACGCAACAAGCGTATTCTCAGAAGATCAAGATATTACAGTTGATGCTTCACGTGGTGTCGTATACAACGGACACGCAAGCGTACTGTAAGAACACGTAGATGATAGAAAAAAGAGAAGGGTAATCCTTCTCTTTTTGTTTAGGCAATTCAATAAGCGAAGAGGTGATGATGGTGAGGAAGCTTCTTCCGCTCCTTCTTATTGTACCTGCTGTTGAGGTAATGATTTTGATTTATTCAAGTCATCTCATTGGTGTAATGTCAACATTTTTACTGATTATTGCTACCAGTTTTATGGGTGCGTTTCTAGCGAAAAAACAAGGAACATCTCTTTTTCAAAAGGCACAGCGTCAGATGAGCCAGGGACATGTTCCAAGCGGTGAAATCCTTGATGGTATGTGTGTACTATTTGGCGGACTGTTTCTGCTGTTTCCAGGCTTCTTGACAGATGTTGTAGGCTTTATCTTTTTACTGCCGTTTACACGCAGAATCGTTAAGCCTTTTCTTTTAACGTGGCTAAGAAGATTTTTTCAAGGACGTAATCGAATGACGATTATTCGTTAACTAGAAAGTGTGTGAAAGAAGCTTCTTTCACACACTTTTTCATTTTCCTATAATAAATTGCCACGTTTCTTTAAAAACCCCCGTTGTATGAAGTGTTTTTAGAATAACAAGAATAACAGGGCCAACTATTAATCCGAAAAATCCAATCAATTGATATCCTACAAATAAAGCAATTAATGTAGCGAGAGGATCAAGACCAATGCTTGATGACAAAATTTTTGGTTCCATAATTTGTCGCTGCACAAGTACTACAGCATATAGTACCGAAAGCCCTACAGCAAATGACACGTTATCTGTGGCAAAGGCATAAATCATCCAAGGAACAAAAACCAGTCCTGTTCCGAGGTAAGGAAGAATATCTACTAAGCCAATCAATAAAGCGACTGTAATAGCATAATCAACCCTAAGAACAAGTAAACCAAAAAGAACGATGATTGTGGTAATCGAAATAAGCGTAAGCTGAGCTTTAATAAAACCAAACAGTGCATTTTTAAGCTCCACAACAACTGTCTGTCCATTTTCCCTTACTTTTTTAGGAATAAACACGCTGCTTTTAGTTATCAGCTTGTACCAATCTTTACTAATAAAAAAAGTAGCCAGTAATGAAAAAATAATCACAGTAGCTGCATTAGGCAATACGGATAAAAGTACTGGGATGCTTTGCAATACATTTTGCAAAAAATCGCCCACCGTTTGAGCGATATGGTTGCCTACCCCTTTAATGTTCGATAAAATAGTTGCTTGCTGACCGGTATTTAAGTTATTAAACATAGAAGTAATGCGTTCATAAAACGGAAGTATTTGTTCTGTAGCAATATTTTCAATAAATATGACCACTTCTTTGAAATTTGTGGGAACAACTTTTGCTAAATACGTACTTCCTGCAATGATTTCTGTGATAAGTAACGTAATAAGTCCGGCTAAAAGAGAGAAGATAAGAACCATTGACAGTAAAACAGCTAAGTAGCGGGGTAAGCGCAGCTTCAATTCAAATAGATTAACCATAGGATTTATAAAAAAAGCGATGCAGCAGGCGATAATAAATGGATATATGAGAGAAGAGACATAATAACTAAGAAATATAGATGCTGCAATAATTGTCAACACACAAGCTAAGCGAAATAGTCGATGTAAATGAAGCTTGTACACAATAAATAGAGGCCTCCTTGTAAACGATAGTCAACAAAAGAAAAAGCTACTCATAAAATATTTACGTAATACGCTTTAGATTTATCACAATAAAAAAAGAAAGGATGAGTAAAATGTTCTCACAACCCATGCTTTTTTTAGCTGTTTTACTCGTAATTGGATTAGTGGCTAAAAATCAATCATTAATCATTGCAGTTGCATTTTTACTTATTTTAAAATTAATCGGGTTAGACGGTAAGGTTTTTCCGTTTCTACAATCAAAAGGAATTAATATTGGAGTAACGGTTATTACAATTGCCGTTCTTGTGCCAATTGCAACAGGAGACATAGGATTCAAACAATTAGGAGAGGCCGTGAAATCTTCTTATGCCTGGATTGCTCTAGGAGCTGGAATTGCTGTGGCAATTATTGCTAAATATGGACTTACACTCTTGGAGGATGATCCGCATATTACGACCGCTTTAGTTTTTGGCACAATTCTTGCTGTGGCGCTGTTTCAAGGGGTAGCAGTAGGTCCGTTAATCGGTGCTGGAATCGCTTATTTATTTATGAAATTAACTGAACTTTTTTCGTAGAAATTTTTGTATAATAATAATTTTTTTAAAATTTCTTCTCTCTTTTGATTCACAAAAGTCAGATAATTGTTTATAATATATTTTGAGGCCGCATCTTTTTACATACAATTGTATGTTTTACCTATAGGGCTGTAACAAAGCAATGACACATGCAGATGTTTTGATTTTGTGTGTTATTGAAACAAATGGAAATGTAAGCATTTTCTTTACGTGGGGTGAAGAAATGTTCTTCCAAGATATATATTCAAAAGAGGCGCTTCGTATATCATTTAATGTCTAGTTGAGCAGAGGCTCAATTTTGTTTTTCACGTTTTACACAGAAAGGTATGGGGAATTTTTTCTGTAAAGGAGTGGAGATTTATGACAGCAACTCGAGGTCTAGAAGGGGTAGTCGCTACAACGTCAGCAGTAAGTTCAATTATTGATGACACTTTAACATATCAAGGCTACAATATTGATGATTTAGCGAATTATGCAACATTTGAAGAAGTGGTGTATTTACTATGGCACGGAAAATTACCTAACAAAGAAGAATTATCTGTGTTTTCTAGATTACTAGCAGAAAACGCTAAATTACCCCAAGAAGTCTTAGAGCATTTCAAAACTTATCCAATTAAAGATGTTCATCCAATGGCAGCTTTAAGAACAGTCGTATCACTATTGGGGTTGTACGATCCTGAAGCTGATTTAATGGATGAAGAAGCAAATTATCGCAAAGCTGTTCGTTTGCAAGCACAATTACCAACGGTGGTAACGGCTTTTTCAAGAGTCCGTAACGGATTAGAGCCAATTGAACCAAACGAAAACTATAGCATTGCCGCTAACTTTTTATATATGTTAACCGGCGAAGAGCCAACTGATATCCAAGTAGAGGCATTTGATAAAGCACTTGTCTTACACGCTGACCATGAGCTAAATGCTTCAACTTTTACAGCTCGTGTCTGTGTGGCAACGTTATCCGATATTTATTCAGGAATTACAGCGGCTATTGGAGCGTTAAAGGGTCCTCTTCACGGGGGAGCGAATGAAGCTGTTATGAAAATGTTGTCTGACATTCAAACAGTTGAAAACGCGGAACCTTATATTCGCGAAAAGCTCGCGAAAAAAGAAAAGATTATGGGATTTGGACATCGTGTGTATCAGCAGGGTGATCCTCGTGCCAAGCACTTGAAAGAAATGTCTGAAAAACTTACCAAACAAGCAGGAGATACAACGCTATACGATATGTCAGTGAAAATTGAAGAGATCGTAACAGGCGAGAAAAAGCTTCCGCCAAACGTTGATTTCTATTCAGCTTCTGTATACCACAGCTTAGGGATTGATCACGATCTATTTACTCCGATCTTTGCCGTAAGCCGCGTATCAGGATGGATTGCTCACATTTTAGAGCAGTATTCAAACAATCGTTTGATTCGTCCAAGAGCTGATTATATCGGTCCTGGAAAACAAACGTACATTCCGCTTGAAGAGCGCAGCTAAACAATGTGACGAAGGTGCTCACGTTCGTTGAGCACTTTTCCATACGTGAAAGTAGACAAATTTTTTAAGGAGGTCATTCTCATGACAAAAGGTGAACAAATTTCTGTAGCAAACGGCGTATTAAACGTACCAAATAACCCAATCATTCCATTTATCGAAGGTGACGGAATTGGTCCGGATATCTGGGCAGCAGCTTCTCGCGTATTAGAAGCAGCGGTTGCAAAAGCATACAATGGTGAAAAAGAAATCGTTTGGAAAGAAGTATTAGCAGGTGAAAAAGCATTTAATCAAACTGGCGAATGGTTACCGGAAGAAACGTTAGATGCAATTCGCGAATACATAATTGCAATCAAAGGACCATTAACAACACCAGTAGGCGGTGGAATTCGTTCTCTAAACGTGGCATTGCGTCAAGAATTAGACTTATTCACATGCTTACGTCCTGTTCGCTACTTTGACGGCGTACCTTCTCCAATTAAGCGCCCTGAAGATACAGATATGGTTATCTTCCGTGAAAATACTGAAGATATTTATGCTGGTATTGAATATGCGAAGGGTTCTGAAGAAGTACAAAAGCTTGTTTCATTCCTACAAACGGAATTAGGCGTAAATAAAATCCGTTTCCCTGAAACTTCTGGATTAGGTATTAAGCCTATTTCTTCTGAAGGAACAGAGCGTCTTGTGCGTGCAGCAATCAACTATGCAATTGAACAAGGCCGCAAGTCTGTTACGCTTGTACACAAAGGTAACATTATGAAATATACAGAAGGCGCATTTAAAAATTGGGGCTATGAGCTAGCTGAAAAAGAATTCGGCGATAAAGTATTTACTTGGGCTCAATATGACCGCATCGTTGAAAAAGAAGGTGCACAGGCTGCAAACAAAGCTCAAGCAGAAGCGGAAGCAGCAGGAAAAATTATTGTAAAAGATTCAATTGCAGATATCTTCTTACAACAAATTTTAACTCGTCCACGTGAATTCGATGTAGTAGCAACAATGAATTTAAATGGAGATTACATTTCAGATGCATTAGCAGCACAAGTTGGTGGTATCGGAATTGCTCCAGGGGCAAATATCAACTACGAAACTGGACATGCTATCTTTGAAGCAACTCACGGTACAGCACCTAAATATGCTGGTTTAGATAAAGTAAACCCATCTTCTGTATTATTATCAGGTGTGTTAATGCTTGAACACCTTGGATGGAATGAAGCAGCGGATTTAATCATGAAATCAATGGAAAAAACAATTGCTTCAAAAGTAGTAACATATGATTTCGCACGTTTAATGGACGGCGCAACAGAAGTGAAGTGTTCAGAGTTTGCTGATGAATTAATTAGCAATCTAGGAAAACAAGTAACAGTTTAATAGCTATTCATTTAGGGGAGGAATTATAATGGCAAATATGCGTAAAAAAGTATCTGTTATCGGAGCGGGCTTTACAGGAGCTACAACTGCTTTTTTAATTGGTCAAAAAGAATTAGCTGATGTTGTATTAGTTGATATTCCGCAATTAGAAAATCCAGCTAAAGGTAAAGCGCTGGATATGTTAGAAGCAAGTCCTGTACAAGGCTTTGACGCTAACATTACAGGAACAGCCAACTACGAAGACACAGCTGATTCTGACATTGTCATTATTACAGCTGGTATCGCGCGCAAGCCAGGTATGAGTCGCGATGATTTAGTAACAACGAACCAAAAAATCATGAAGTCTGTTACTCAAGAAGTTGTTAAATACTCGCCAAACTGTCACATCATCGTGTTGACAAACCCGGTAGATGCTATGACGTATACAGTATTTAAAGAATCTGGTTTTCCTAAAAACCGCGTAATCGGTCAATCAGGCGTATTAGATTCTGCACGTTTCCGTACGTTCGTAGCGCAGGAGTTAAACATTTCAGTAAAAGATATCACAGGTTTTGTACTTGGTGGACATGGCGACGATATGGTACCTCTTGTACGCTACTCATATGCTGGCGGTATTCCTCTTGAAACGCTTATTCCAAAAGCGCGTCTTGAAGCAATTGTTGAAAGAACACGCAAAGGCGGCGGCGAGATCGTTAACTTATTAGGTAACGGAAGTGCATACTACGCGCCTGCTGCTTCCTTAGTGGAAATGACAGAAGCGATCTTAAAAGATCAGCGTCGTATTTTACCAGCTATTGCTTACCTAGAGGGTGAATATGGTTATAACGGCATCTACTTAGGTGTTCCAACCGTATTAGGAGCTGAAGGAATTGAGCAGGTAATTGAATTAGAACTGACTGATTCTGAAAAAGCTGCGTTAGATCAATCAGCAAAATCAGTTAAAACTGTCATGGGTGTATTAGCTTAATACAATAAAATAGGTTTGAGTATAGGTTTTTATCAATATTCAAACAATAGTCACAAGGAAAATTCGAGGGAAACCTCGAATTTTTCTTGTATATAAAGAAAAGCTATTACTTTATACAAAAGGTGGAATGATGATGGTATTAGGTAAAAAACAAAAAATAGGCCGAAGTATTGAAGATATAAAAGTTGGAGAAAAATTAACGCTAACGGAACGAATTGAAGATAAGGATATCTTATTGTACTTAGGGCTGACAAATGATTCTAACCCTTTATACATTCAGCATGATTACGCATCTCAGACCCCTTTTAAAAAACCTATTGTGCCAAGTATTATGATTACCGGTATTATGACAGCAGCCATTTCAAAGTATTTGCCCGGACCTGGAAGCCACGTTGCAGAACATACGGTAGCCTTCCCCAAAAAGATTCATCATTATAGCACGATTGAATTTTTATTTGAAGTGACAGAGGTAGATGTTTCTTCTAGAACTGTTACGGTTGAGGTGGAAGCGGTCAATGAGCAAAAAGAGAAAGTAGTAACGGCGCGGTTTCTTGTGTATCCGCCGTTTAGACTTCCATCAGTAGAGACACACGACTTTGAAAATTTTTAAAACGCCTTAAATATTTATAAATATAGAAGAAACTGTTTGATCATATTTTCTGAAAATGTTGAAATGTATTGGAGAACGAGGCTAAAACATTGTATGATAAGAGAAGATAAATAGAAAATAATATCATTTGGATGAAGCTGCGGTTTAATTTAACTAGATGGAGGCTTATATCGTTAATATGAGTAAGAAATTATTAGTCGTAGATGATGAACAATCAATTTCAACATTATTACAATATAATTTACAACAAGCTGGCTTTACAGTAGAAACAGCTGAAGACGGGGAAGAAGGATACAACAAGGCACTAGAAGGAAAACCGGATTTAATTGTGTTAGACTTGATGCTTCCTAAGATGGATGGAATTGAAGTTTGTAAAAAGCTTCGTCAGCAAAAAGTGATGACGCCTATTTTAATGTTAACTGCAAAAGACGATGAGTTCGACAAAGTATTAGGGCTAGAGCTTGGCGCAGATGACTACATGACGAAACCATTTAGCCCTCGAGAAGTAGTAGCACGTGTAAAAGCCATTTTACGCAGAACACAAATCATTGCTCAGGAAAATGAACAAGAGGAAGATGGCGAGCGCATCATGATCGGTGATTTAAAAATTCTTCCAGATCATTATGAGGCCTACTTTAATCAAGAGCAGCTTGAGCTTACTCCAAAAGAATTTGAGTTGTTATTATATTTGGCAAAATACAAAGGACGGGTATTAACTCGTGATCAGCTGCTAAGTGCAGTGTGGAATTATGATTTTGCCGGAGATACGCGAATTGTAGATGTGCACATCAGCCATTTGCGTGAGAAAATTGAACACAATACGCGAAAACCTGTTTATATAAAAACGATTAGAGGATTAGGATATAAGCTGGAGGAACCAAAGGTAGATGAATAAATTTCGTTCAAGGCTACTTTTGGCTCTATTAGTACTTATTATTATTGTATTAGTAGGTCTTGGCCTGCTGCTGGGACAGTTGTTTAAAAACTTTTATTTTCAGACGTTTCAAGAGCGAATGGAAAAAGAGGCAAAGCTTGTAGAAATGTACATTAGCGAAGAAGGTATCACAAGTCCTGCTTTAAAATCTAAAGTTGATCAAATCAGCCATTCGTTAAGTGTAAGAACGACTATCGTTCAAAAAGACGGAAAAATATTAGTTGACTCAAATCCAGGCAGCAAGCAGCAAAGAATCGAAAAAAGTATCGTAATCCAACAAGTATTAAAAAAGCAGTTAAACAGTAAAAAAAGCTTTGATCAAATTAAAGAAGATTATGACTTATATTACTATGGTATCCCGCTGATTATAGAAGGTAAGCAAGAGGGATTTGTTGTGCTAAGTACATCGTTTGATTCATTAAAACAAGTAAATCAGCAAATTTGGGGCCTTCTTATTGGAAGTTTAGGTCTAGCTTTGATTGTGATTTTACTCTTAGGTGTAAAGATTATGGGACGCTATACCCGTCCTATTGAATCGGCAACCAAGGTGGCTATGGAACTTGCAAAAGGGAATTATAAAGCTCGTACATATGAAGATTATGTAGATGAAACAGGGATGCTGAGTCAGTCTATTAACGCACTTGCTCGTAATCTGCAAGAGTCTATCACTAATCAAGAAATGCAGCAGGACAGGCTGCGCACGCTAATTGAAAATATGGGAAGCGGCATGCTTCTTATCGATAGTCGAGGCTATATAAACTTAGTGAATCGAGCTTATAAAGAGCAGTTTCATATACATCCGGATGACTTCCTTTATCATTTGTATTACGAGGTATTTGAGCATAAAGAAATCATTAAGCTTGTGGAAAAAATATTTATGACGGAAGTAAAGGTTCGAAAACAAGTGGTTCTGCCTTTAAATATTGAACGAAGATATTTTGATGTTTATGGAGCGCCGATTATTGGCTTAAATGATGAATGGAAAGGGATTGTGCTTGTTTTCCATGATATTACCGAGCTAAAAAAACTAGAACAAGTTCGCCGTGACTTTGTAGCGAATGTGTCTCATGAACTAAAAACTCCTATTACGTCTATAAAAGGGTTTAGTGAGACATTGTTAGACGGTGCCATGGAAGATCCACAGCTGCGCCAGCAGTTTCTATCTATCATTTTAACGGAAAGTCAGCGCATGGAGAGCTTGATTCAAGATCTTTTAGATTTGTCTAAAGTTGAACAGCAAGGCTTTAAACTAAGCATTCATTCAGTAGATTTGAATACGCTTCTTTATGAAGTGACGACAGTGCTATCAAACCGAGCAACTGAAAAAGAAATCACGCTAACGTTAGATACGCTTCCTGAAGAAGCGTGGATTGATGGTGACAGTCAGCGCCTTATGCAAGTGTTTGTTAACTTAATCGGCAATGCGCTCATGTATACAATGCCTGGAGGAACTGTTCACGTTTCGCTTGAAGAGGAAGAAGAAACGATTACGGTTCATGTTCAAGATACAGGTATCGGTATTGATTCTGATGAAATTTCACGTATTTTTGAGCGCTTTTACCGAGTAGATAAGGCAAGAAGCCGTAATTCCGGAGGAACAGGTCTTGGATTAGCAATTGTTAAACATCTTGTTGAAGCTCATAAAGGGGAAATTGAAGTGGAAAGTGAAGTCAATAAAGGGACAACTTTTTCAGTGAAGCTGCACAAGTATTTGCCGCAGATGTAAAATGTTTACGTTCCTTTTACAATTTATTTAATGTAGCTTAATAATTAATTGATACAATTTTTCATGGAAACCCCTTCATCCAAGGAGCCAATGTGTAAGGCGAAAATAGCTTTAACCGTGCTATTTTCGCCGATTCTTTTTGACAATTTCTATCCATTCACATGTTACACCGCCTAAAATAACTAGGCGGTGTTTTTATTTTATGATGTACAGATCTTATCACCACATGAAAATAAAACGTTGAACTCAAGATTACTTTTTGTCCTTAAAGCTTATTGTTTGTTAAAATAAAGGTAAGATAAGAAGAGAGCGAAATGGAGGAACATGAATGACACAAAAACTAGTATTAATTGACGGGAATAGTATTGCCTACCGTGCATTTTTTGCTTTGCCGCTTTTAAACAATGATAAAGGAATACATACAAATGCTATATATGGCTTTACTACAATGCTGACACGTATCTTAGAGGAAGAGAAGCCGACGCATTTACTTGTGGCATTTGATGCAGGGAAAACAACGTTTCGCCACAAAACATTTACAGAATACAAAGGAGGCAGACAAAAGACGCCTCCTGAACTTTCAGAGCAGTTTCCCTTTATTCGTGAGTTATTAGATGCATATGGGATTAAGCGCTATGAACTGCCTGATTATGAAGCAGATGATATTATCGGTACGCTTTCAAAACAAGCTGAAAAAAAAGGAATGGACGTAAAAGTCATTTCCGGGGATAAAGATTTACTTCAGCTTGTGTCAGAACATGTAACCGTAGATATTACGAGAAAAGGAATTACGGATGTCGATTCCTATACGCCTGCAGCCATTGATGAAAAGTATGGTATTACGGCTGCACAAATTATTGATATGAAGGGCCTTATGGGGGACAGCTCGGATAATATCCCAGGCGTGCCCGGAGTCGGCGAAAAAACAGCCTTAAAGCTATTAAAAGAGTTCGAAACGGTTGAAAATGTATTGAAATCTATCGATCAAGTCAGCGGTAAAAAATTAAAAGAAAAGCTAGAAGATAATCGTGAATCAGCCATCATGAGTAAAAAGCTTGCAACTATTTATTGCGAAGCGCCTCTGGAAGTATCTGTAGAAGATGCAAAGTATGACGGGTTTGAATCTTCAAAGGTCATCTCATTATTTAAAGAGCTTGGGTTTAATTCTCTGCTTGCTAAATTTGGTGAATCAGCAGAAGAGGAAGCAGATTTTGAAGAACTGACGTTTGAAATAGCGCAGGAAGTTCACGATGATATGTTAACAAGCGAAGCAGCTCTGATCGTAGAAGGGTATGAAGAAAACTACCATCACAATCAGCTGCTCGGTTTTGGAATCAGCAACAAGAATGGCCACTATTTTATTGATAAAGATACAGCTCTTTCATCTTCTAAATTTAAAGCATGGTTAGAAGATGGACGTGTAAAAAAGACGGTGTTTAATGGAAAACGTACGATTGTATCGTTAAAATGGGCGGGGCATGAAATTAAAGGAATTGAACATGATGTAATGATTGCTTCTTACATCTTGAATCCTGCTGAGGCAAATGATGACCTAGCAACAATTGCAAAATTAAAAGGATACCATCAAGTGCAATCAGATGAAGCTGTGTATGGAAAAGGAGCTAAGCGAAGCATTGCGGAAGCTGCTCAGCTAGCTGAGCATGTTATAAGAAAAGCAGCCGCCGTAGCTTATTTAAAAGAAGTGTTAGAAAAAGAATTGGTTGAAAATGAACAGTTTGAGCTGTTTGAGAAGCTTGAAATGCCTCTTGCCATTGTCCTTGCTGATATGGAATATCAAGGGGTGAAAATTGACCGCGCGCGTTTGGATGAAATGGGCGAAGATCTTCGAGAGCAGCTTGAAAAAATTGAAGCGAAAATCTACGAATACGCTGGACAAGAATTCAATATTAATTCGCCAAAGCAGCTAGGAGTTGTTCTTTTTGAAAAAATGCAGCTTCCAGTCATAAAGAAAACAAAAACAGGCTATTCCACATCAGCCGATGTATTAGAGCAATTAGCTAGTACCCATGATATTATCCCAGAGATTTTACAATACCGTCAGCTAGGAAAATTACAGTCTACGTATATTGAAGGATTAAAAAAGGTTATTCATGAAAGCGATGGAAAAGTTCATACCCGCTTTAATCAAACGTTAACTCAAACGGGGAGGTTAAGCTCAGTAGATCCTAACCTGCAAAACATCCCGATTCGTCTTGAAGAAGGTAAAAAAATAAGAGGTGCGTTTGTGCCTTCACAGCCTGATTGGTTAATATTTGCGGCGGATTATTCACAAATTGAGCTGCGCGTACTGGCTCATATTGCAGATGATGAAAAGCTAATCGATGCGTTTAAGCATGACTTAGATATTCATACGAAAACAGCGATGGATGTGTTCCACGTCGAAAGAGAAGAAGTAACGTCGAATATGCGCCGCCAGGCTAAAGCAGTTAACTTTGGAATCGTCTATGGCATCAGTGATTACGGTTTATCGCAAAGTTTAGGAATTACAAGAAAAGCAGCGGCTACTTTTATTGAACGCTATTTAAAAAGCTTCCCTGGTGTACAGGAGTATATGGATACGATTGTACGCGATGCAAAAGAAAAGGGATATGTAACAACGCTCTTGCACCGCCGACGTTACTTGCCTGAAATCACGAGCCGAAACTTTAACCTCCGCAGCTTTGCTGAGCGTACGGCTATGAATACGCCTATCCAAGGGACGGCAGCTGATATTATTAAAAAAGCAATGATTGAAATGGATAAGCGCTTAAAAGATGAAAATCTTCAGGCTAAGCTGCTGCTTCAAGTACACGATGAGCTGATTTTTGAAGCTCCAGAAGAAGAAATTAAAATTTTAGAGAAAATCGTACCAGAAGTAATGGAGAACGCTTTAGAGCTAGAAGTTCCGTTGAAAGTAGATTATTCTTACGGAAAGACTTGGTACGAAGCAAAGTAGTGGAAAAAGGATGTGACAAACGTGCCAGAATTACCAGAAGTTGAAACCGTCAGACGTACGTTAATTGAATTAGCCAGTGGAAAGACCATTGAGCGTGTAACAGTTAAATGGCCTAATATTATCAAACGTCCTGAACAAGTTGAACAGTTTTGTGATGCGCTTGTTGGACAAACCATTCGAGATGTTGAACGCAGAGGTAAGTTTTTGAAAATTGTGCTCGATGATTATACGATGGTTTCTCATTTGCGTATGGAAGGGAAGTATGCTCTCCATGAGAATGCAGAAGAACCAGATAAGCATGTACACGTCTTTTTTCACTTCACGGATGGAACGGAATTGCGATACCGGGATGTAAGGAAGTTTGGTACTATGCACTTATTTAAAAAGGGAGAGGAAGATCTGTTTCCTCCTCTTATTGGCCTTGGACCTGAACCGTTTGACGAAACATTTAATCCTAGTCAATTAAAAATGAGAATCGGCAAAACCTCTCGAAAAATCAAGCCGGTTTTACTCGATCAAAATGTCGTGGTTGGGCTAGGAAATATTTATGTAGATGAAGCACTGTTTCGCGCAGGGATTCATCCTGAACGAGTGGCCAGCCAATTAACAGACGAAGAGTATGAAAAATTGTACGAAGAAATTGTAGCGACTCTTCAAGAAGCTGTGAAGCAAGGAGGCAGCACAATTCGCACGTATGTAAACACACAGGGACAAATAGGCATGTTTCAGCAGCAGCTTTATGTGTACGGAAGAAAAGGCGAATCCTGTAAAATGTGCGGTACTCCAATTGAAAAATTTGTCGTAGGCGGTAGAGGAACACATATCTGCCCAAATTGTCAGCCGGCTAAAAAATAACAATGGATGGGCTCCTTTCATATACTACGTATAGACAGAAAGGAAAGGAGTCCTCTCATCATGATAACATTTTCTTTACTTATTCTTGCTTTTGCCGTAAGTCTTGACAGCTTTAGCGTTGGCCTGACATACGGACTTCGAAAGGTGAAAATCCCGCTGAAATCCATTTTTATTATTTCATGTTGCTCAGCATTTTCTTTAATGTTTTCTATGTTTTTAGGAAAAGTACTTACGCATCTATTTTCAGTGGATGTACTAAATAAAGTAGGCGGAGGTATTCTTGTTCTGCTTGGGATGTGGATTTTATACCAGTTTTTTTGTCCGGCAGATTCATCTCGAGTGAAAGAAGAAAAAACATTAGTGAAAATTGAAATTAAGTCAATTGGCCTAGTCATCAACGTATTGAAAAAGCCAATTGCAGCAGATTTAGATAATTCAGGTTCCATCAATGGAATTGAAGCATTTATACTTGGAATTGCATTATCTCTGGATGCATTTGGAGCAGGGTTTGGAGCGGCTTTATTAGGTTATTCGCCGTATGCTCTAGCAATTGCTGTAGCTCTTATGAGTTCTCTTTTTTTAAGTGCGGGCATACAGTTTGGCAAGGTTTTTTCACGTTTATCATGGATGAAAATGTTCTCGTTTGTACCAGGAGTTCTGCTCATTATTTTAGGTATTTTTAGATTTTAAATAAAGGGATAAAGGAGAGACCCATGTCAATTGTAATTGGATTAACGGGCGGAATTGCAAGCGGAAAAAGCACGGTAACCGGAATGCTACGAGATATCAATATTCCAGTAATCGACGCTGATCACATTGCAAAAGAAGTCGTAGAACCAGGAAAAGAAGCATACAAACAAATTGTCGAGACGTTCGGCCGTTCTATTCTTCACGAGAACGCGGAGATCAATCGAGCGGCTTTAGGGGAAATTGTGTTTTATCAAGAGGAAGAACGTAAAAAGTTGAATGCAATTGTACATCCTGCCGTAAGAAAAGAAATGCTTTCTCAAAAGGAAAGCTATATAGAGGAAGGTTACGAAGCCGTTGTATTAGATATTCCGCTGCTGTTTGAAAGCGATTTGACACACTTAGTGGATAAAGTAGTGGTTGTATATGTCGATGAGTCTGTGCAGCTAGAAAGGTTAAAGTCGCGTAATAACCTCTCGGCGGAGGATGCCTATGCGCGTATCCATGCACAGCTGCCTTTGATTCAAAAAGTAGCCTTAGCCGATGCGGTGATCAATAACAACGGTCCTGTAGAGGAAACAAAACAACAGCTTTTAAGTATATTAGCCCTATGGCTAGATTAAAGAGTGAATGATTGCATTCACTCTTTTTTTATTGGGAATATTTAAGGGCTTCTAAAAAAGAATGTGTTAAATATCTGTTCTCGCTATATACATATAGTAAAACTTAATTAAAATAATTTATTAAAAAAAATTAATATTATTCACTTTTTAAATATTTATGTTATACTATTCAATATAAAAAGTTAAATAGTATAACACATATAGAGAGGGGTATAGCCATGAAAGCACGTATTGCCATTAATGGTTTTGGGAGAATAGGAAGAATGGTGTTTCGCACAGCGATTATAGAGGAAAATTTAGATATTATTGCAATAAATGCATCTTATCCAGCAGAAACGTTAGCACATTTAATCAAATATGACTCTATACACGGACCATTTAATGGAGATGTCAAATGTGATGATGATGCGCTAATTGTTAACGGTAAAAGAATTCAGCTATTAAATTCACGTGATCCGCTGAATTTGCCTTGGAAAGAGCTTGGGATTGATCTCGTTGTTGAAGCAACGGGAAAATTTAATTCAAGAGAAAAAGCGCAGTTACATATTGAAGCAGGTGCGAAAAAAGTTGTCTTAACGGCACCCGGTAAACAAGAAGATATCACCATTGTGATGGGCGTAAACGAACGAGAGTTTGATGTGAATCAGCATAACATTATTTCCAATGCCTCTTGTACGACAAATTGTCTAGCTCCAGTTGTCAAGGTACTAGACGAAGCGTTCACAATTGAAAACGGTTTAATGACGACCGTTCATGCATATACAAATGATCAAAAGAATATCGATAATCCGCATAAAGATTTGCGAAGAGCTCGTGCGTGTGCTCAATCAATTATTCCTACAACAACTGGAGCAGCCAAGGCACTTTCATTAGTTCTTCCTCATTTAAAAGGAAAACTTCATGGGATGGCGCTTCGTGTGCCAACGCCGAACGTATCGCTTGTCGATTTAGTTGTGGATGTAAGGAAACCTGTGACGATGGAAGATGTTAATTTAGCGTTTATTAAAGCCGCTGAAGGACCATTAAAGAATATTTTAAATTTAACAATGGAACCACTCGTATCAATTGACTTTAATACAAATCCTCATTCAGCGATTGTAGATGGACTATCCACAATCGTAATGGAAGATCATAAAATTAAAGTGTTAGCTTGGTACGATAACGAGTGGGGCTACTCTCAGCGCGTAGTCGATTTGGTAAGATATATTGCTGCAGAAATGCGTAATGGATCAAAAATAAGAGTAAGCTAAGAAAGCTATTGATTGCTTTTAAAAAAAACAGGGAGCTATCGCCCTGTTTTTTTTTTGTTTTTATTCAAAAGAATAGGGAAAAGCAATAAGATAAGCATGCAAAGGGGTGTTTATTTTCCTCAATTTTAATAAAAAATTAATAGTCGTTTAGCAGCTTTTACACACTTTCTCACGAGAATACAGGGGTAATTTGTATAGGTCTATCTGCAAGAACAATCTTTAATAAAATCAAAACACGTATTGCAAAATAAATGTAAACAAAGTATACTATGTTTCGTGAACTTCTTGTGTACCTTTCGGTGATGTGGCTACTTAAAGGGTTAGGACCTCTTTGGACTAACTTTCCCCCGTGGTAGTTAACATGCTATATGGCGAAAGAACTTCATGTTTAACGATTAAAAATTGTTAAAGGGGGAAATATCATTATGGAAACAATGGGTCGTCATGTCATCTCAGAATTATGGGGATGCGATTTCGATAAGTTAAATGATATTGATTATATTGAAAAAACGTTTGTTGATGCAGCTTTAAAATCTGGTGCGGAAGTTCGCGAAGTAGCGTTCCATAAATTTGCACCTCAAGGTGTAAGTGGCGTTGTTATTATTTCAGAATCACATTTAACGATTCACAGCTTCCCAGAGCATGGTTATGCAAGTATCGATGTTTATACTTGTGGTCATTTAGATCCTACAATCGCAGCAGATTATATTGCAGATGCTCTAAGTGCACAGACACGTGAAACAATTGAATTACCACGTGGAATGGGTCCTGTTCAGGTAAAACAAACTAAAGCGAATGCACTTTAATAGTGTCGATTGATTACGTAAGTTAAGAGGTGTATTACACACCTCTTTTTAGTATATAAATTTTTAATACGCAAAAACAAAGGGGATAACAACATGGGGGTAGTACAAGCAGTTAAATCTTTATTTTCTAATCATGTAGAAACAAGCGATCACCATTCAGATCCGACTCTAAAAACGCATTATTACAAAACAACGGCCGGGAATGCATTTAAGCAAGTTCATGAAATGTTGAAGCACATGCAAGGGATAGAGATACTTGCTGCGTATGAAGAGCGAGGAGAAATTAGCTTAAACGTTGTAAAAGGAAGAAAAGCTTTTGTTGTGATTACTATTATTAACGTACGTCCTCTTGAAACCGCTATCGATTTTTCTGCTACAACAGAATCAAAAGTGGTGCCGGTTGATTTTGGTTTTAGTAAAGAACTTGTAAGTACGCTTTATAAGAGCTTTGATCAAAAACTTATTCCTATTTCTTCGTAAGTTCCTTATCATTTTTGAATTTCAGGAAATAAAATGGGGAAATTCCTTTTCCTTTACTTGTATTCAAGCCTTGTTTTCTATAAGATGGAATAAAGCAAATCCTTTAATACAGCATCGTGTTTGTTAAAGGAAATGATGATAAAAATCATAATAAATGGCGAATAGCCGGCTAACATAGATGGAAATTAACTTATATAAGAGAAAATAAAAAGAAAAACAAGGTTTATTATTGGAGCTGAGAATATGAAGTGCCCATCCTGTCATTACAATGGAACGAGAGTGCTGGACTCGCGCCCTGTAGAAGAAGGCCGCTCTATTCGTAGAAGACGTGAATGCGAAGAGTGTCACTATCGTTTTACAACTTTTGAGAAAGTAGAAGAACTTCCGTTAATTGTTGTAAAAAAAGATGGAGCGAGAGAAGAGTTCAGCAAAGACAAAATCCTTCGAGGGTTAATTAAGGCGTGTGAAAAACGCCAAGTAAGCTTAAAACAATTAGAAGATACCGTACACGATATTGAAACAGAGCTGCGCAGTCAGGGTACATCAGAGGTGCAGTCAGATGTGGTAGGAGAAATGGTGATGGAGCGATTAGCTGCTATCGATGAAGTCTCTTATGTTCGATTTGCTTCTGTATACCGACAATTTAAAGACATCAATGTATTTATTGATGAATTAAAAGATTTAATTAAGAAGGAACGACTGTAAAAGAGCTATTGAAGTATTCTTTAGGCTCTTTTTTTGTCATTTCTATTACTTTAAAAGTAGGTAGGGAACGACATGAAAGAACAACATTGGAAAGAAATGATACCGGTCGATCGTTATGTTGTTCGTTCGAACGGCATACTGCAGGAATACGACCGAAAGATTTTAACCATGCTCTATCAGCCGTTGGTGGGTACAACGTGCTTTGGTCTGTATATGACGCTATGGAGCGAGCTGGAACAAGATCGTTTATGGGGGAAAGAGTCTACGCATCATCATCTAATGTCAATGATGCAAATTAATTTGAAAGCTATTTACCATGAGCGGTTAAAATTAGAAGGCATTGGTTTGTTAAAAACATATATTAAGGAAGAAGATGATGTTCGTGTGTTCATTTATGAGCTCATTCCTCCTCTTACGCCCCATCAGTTTTTTAACGATGGCGTGTTAAATGTATATTTATATAACCGACTCGGAAAATCTATCTTTCAAAAAGTAAAAAATTATTTTTCTGATTCACTCGTCGATGACCAATCGTTCACAGATGTGACGCATTCATTTAACGATGTATTTAAATCAGTTAAAGCAACAGAGCTGGCTCCAAGTTTTCAGTCTGAAAGCAAGGATGTATTTTCTCCTGATGCTCAAACGGACTTTGTGGATTCCTCCAAACGCGCTTCTATTGAGATGAGCCCGGATTCCTTTGATTTTGATTTATTTTTAGCAGGTCTAACAGATTCAATGATTTCGAAAAGGTCTATTACATCTAAAGTAAAACAAGCGATTGAAAAGCTAGCCTTTTTATACGGTATCGATCCTCTTCAAATGAAAAACGTGGTGCTCGATTCGCTAAATGAGAACGATCAAGTTGATATTGAATTGCTTAGAAAAGCGGCACAGTCCTTTTACCAATTTGAAAATGGAGAAGCACTTCCAAATCTAAGCGAACAAATTCAGCCGCCTATGCTTCGTACTATGCAGGAAAAGCAGCCGCAGACAAAGGAAGAGCAGCTCATTCAACAGCTTGAAGTGACTTCTCCTCGACAGCTTTTGATCGAGTTTTCCGGGGGAGCAGAGCCTTCAAAAGCAGATTTGCAAATGATCGAAGAAGTGATGTTTAACCAAAAGCTTTCACCAGGGGTAGTAAATGTTCTTATTTACTATGTTATGCTAAGATCCGATATGAAATTATCTAAGAGCTATGTAGAGAAAATTGCTGGACACTGGGCGCGCAAAAAGGTACAAACTGTTCAAGATGCCATGAATTTAGCTAAAAATGAACAGAAAGAATATCAGAATTGGACCGAAGCAAAGCAAAATAAAAAAACGGCTGGACGAAAAATTGTGCGTAAAGAAATGGTGCCAGAGTGGCTGAGCGATGAAGAAAAAGAAGAGAAAAAGCAGCCTTCAAAAGAAGTGGACGGATTTGAAGAAGAAAAACGAAAGCTACAAGAAGAGCTCAAACAGTTAGATCAAGAGCTAAAACAAAAGCATAAAGAATAAAAAGCAGGTATGATAGAGGTGAGGTGAAAAAGATGAAGCCTATCAATGATTCACTAAATCAGTTAGTGAACAAAAAGGATTTTAAAGCACGCTTAGAAGCATTAAGAAACAGTATCCTGTCTAATCCCGAAGTTAAAACATTTTTGCAAGAGCATCGCCATGAGTTAGATGAGCAAATGGTCGACCGAGGTCTGATGAAGATGCATGAATTTATCGACCAAAGCAAATGCTGTGACAAGTGTCCTTCTTTGCAAAGCTGCGTCAACATGGTGAAAGGATACCACCCTCAGCTGGTTGTAAAAGGCCGGAATATTGATTTACAGTATGAACGCTGTCCTAGAAAAGTACAAGAAGATGAGCGAAAAGAACAAGAATCTTTTATTCAGTGTATGTACGTGCCTAAAGAAATTTTACAGGCAACAATGTCTGATATTGAAATTGAGCAGGGAAGATTTGAAGCCATTAAACTAGTAAGAGATTTTGTGCGAGAATATGAGCCAAATAAGAAAATGAAAGCTTTATATTTACACGGTTCGTTTGGTGTGGGGAAAACGTATTTTCTTGGAGCAATTGCCAATGCGTTAGCCGAAAAGAAAGTGAAATCTACCATTCTGTATGTCCCGGAGTTTTTGCGTGAGTTAAAAGGTTCGTTTCAAGATCAAAGTTTCAATGAGAAAATAGAGTATGTCAAAAAAGTACCGGTTCTTATGCTTGATGATCTCGGAGCAGAATCCGTAACGAGCTGGATGCGAGACGATGTGCTCGGAACCATTTTACAATTCCGTATGCTCGAAAATTTGCCGACATTTTTCAGCTCGAATTTAAATTTTAAAGAGCTTCAACATCATTTGACTTATACCCAAAGAGGCGAGCAGGAAGAGCTCAAAGCCGCTCGTGTCATGGAACGAATTAAGTCTCTAGCCATTCCTGTTGAAATGAATGGAGAGAATAAACGAAATAGATGAGCAGGTCGTTTTACATTTCTTGTAACGACTTGCTCATTTTTTTGCATGTTGCCCCATATACATTAATAAAGCGTGTCCAAAGGGGGGCTATGAGGAATGAAAATATTCTTTAAATATGTAGAAGACGCAGTCGTTGTATATGAGTCTTTATGCGCGAAGCGAAGCGCTTTATCGTATGGTTCACAGTGCTTGAAGCTGGTGAATAATCAGCTTTTAGTCATTGATGAGACATACAATAGAGAGGCCGTTTTACAAGACATGGTGATACCGGTATTAACCCACGTAATTTTAAAAAAGAAAGAAAAAAAGATGATGGTAAACATATTAAAAGAACAATTTTTCTATTCAGAAGAGGAAGAGCAAGATTTGCTGCTTCAAATTATGGGGGGGATTATGGAAGGAGAGAGAGGCGAAATTCCGCAAAAAACATTTTCTCTTCCAAGAGAATTACTTATCCGCCAGGCTCTTCAAGACTTCTTCATTCATAATGTAACATTCACCTTTGAGTCTTTTCTCCAATTCCGCTTAAAAGAATATCAAGAGCGGCTGCGCTATTATGCCGAGCTGGCGATTGATGAATATAAGCTTGAACAAGACTATCAAATTCTTATTCATCAGCTGCGTCAAGCAGCTAATGAAAGACAGTTATCTACAGGCGATGTGTATGTAATGCACTTGAATAAAAACAAGTTTGTGTTGTACGACCACAATAGTAGATATGTTCCTGAACGTGAATGTGCAGCTCTAGCAGAGGCCTTTTTATCTGAACAAGAATCATTATACATAGACTCAACTATTATCGCGCCTTTGCTAAGTTTATCTCCAGCTGCTATTCATCTGTATAGCGACCAGCATGATCATGATTTTGTTTATACCATTCAAAATATCTTCCAAGAAAAAGTTATGTTATACGAAAAAAATGAATTTCCGTTTGATCAAAAGCAAAATATAACGTGAAAGGTTGATTTCTATTTTGAAAATGAATATAATAAATGCATATTGAAAAACAGCTATATGTTACAAGTTATGATGAGGACATGAGTGTATATTTACGGTTTGTAGAGAGGGAGATCCAGGCTGAAAATCTCCTAACACGGAATATATTCTTACCACCTCTAAACTTCAGTAGTAAACGAGCAGAGCCTCTAGTAATTACTGACGGAATTTCCGTTATAAAACCTCGAGCCGCTTCGGGTTCTTTGGGTTATCCAAGATACGAAGAGGAAACAAGGGTGGTACCGCGTGTATACACAACTCGTCCCTTTTGATAAGGGACGAGTTTTTTGTTTTTACAAAAAGTTTATTCAGTTATGTTAAAGGAGTGGAAAGTTGTGTCAGAAGTAATCAAAATGACATTTCCTGATGGAGCTGTTAAAGAGTATTCAAAAGGATCATCAACAGAAGATATTGCGGCTTCTATTAGCCCGGGATTAAAGAAGAAAGCATTAGCAGGCAAAGTAAACGGCGAGCTGCTGGATTTACGTACGCCAATTGAACAAGATGGCAGTCTTGAAATCATTACGCAAGATGCTCCTGAAGCGCTTGAAATTATGCGTCACAGTACAGCGCATTTAATGGCTCAAGCAATCAAACGTTTGTACAAAGATACAAAAGTACAGCTAGGTGTAGGGCCGGTTATCGAAAACGGTTTTTACTATGACATCGATATGGAAGAATCAATTACTCCTGAAGATTTAGGTAAAATTGAAAAAGAAATGAAAAAAATCGTTAATTCAAATATTGAAATTGAACGAAAAGAAGTTTCTCGTGAAGAAGCCATTCAACTTTTTAAAGAAGTTGGCGATGAACTAAAGCTTGAATTGATCGATGCGATTCCAGCAGGTGAAAAGGTTACGATTTACCAACAAGGCGAATTCTTTGACCTTTGCCGAGGCGTGCACGTGCCGTCAACAGGCAAAATTAAAGAATTTAAACTATTAAGCGTAGCGGGTGCTTATTGGCGCGGAGACAGCGATAATCAAATGCTGCAGCGTATTTACGGTACAGCATTCTTTACAAAAGCAGATTTAGACGAGCATCTTCGTCTTCTTGAAGAAGCAAAAGAACGTGACCACCGTAAACTTGGTAAAGAGCTAAACTTATTTACAAATTCTCAAAAAGTAGGACAAGGTCTGCCTTTATGGCTTCCAAAAGGTGCGACGATCCGCCGTATTATCGAGCGTTATATCGTAGATAAAGAAGTAAGCCTTGGTTATCAGCACGTTTACACTCCAGTGCTCGGAAGTGTAGAACTTTACAAAACGTCTGGTCACTGGGAGCACTACCAAGATGACATGTTCCCTGCAATGGAAATGGATAACGAAGACCTGGTTCTTCGTCCGATGAACTGTCCTCATCACATGATGGTTTACAAACAAGGTATTCACAGCTATCGTGAGCTTCCAATCCGTATTGCTGAGCTTGGAACGATGCACCGCTACGAAATGTCAGGAGCATTATCAGGACTTCAGCGTGTTCGAGGCATGACACTAAATGATGCGCATATCTTTGTACGTCCCGACCAAATCAAAGAAGAATTTATTCGTGTAGTTCGCTTAGTTGAAGCGGTTTATAAAGATTTTGGATTTGAAAATTATTCATTCCGTCTATCTTACCGTGACCCTGCAGATACAGAAAAATACTTTGATGATGATGCAATGTGGGAAAAAGCACAAAGCATGTTAAAAGACGCGATGGATGAGCTTGACCTTGATTATTATGAAGCTGAAGGAGAAGCGGCATTCTACGGTCCAAAACTAGACGTTCAAGTTAAAACAGCTCTTGGTAAAGAAGAGACGCTATCTACGGTTCAATTGGATTTCTTACTTCCTGAACGATTTGATTTAACGTATGTAGGAGAAGACGGAAAACAACATCGACCGGTTGTTATTCACCGCGGCGTGGTGTCAACAATGGAACGTTTTGTAGCTTTCTTAATCGAAGAATACAAAGGAGCTTTCCCAACGTGGTTAGCACCTGTACAAGTTCAAGTGATTCCGGTATCACCTACCGTTCACCTTGAGTATGCAAAAGAAGTGCAAGAACAGCTTCAGCTGGCGGGTATTCGTGTGGAACTTGATTCTCGCGATGAGAAAATCGGTTATAAAATCCGTGAGGCTCAAATGCAAAAAATTCCTTATATGCTTGTTGTAGGGGATAAAGAAGTAGAGGATAAAGCAGTAAACGTACGTAAATACGGTGAGCAGAATTCAGAAACAGTGGACTTCCAAGCCTTTTTACAAAATGTAAAAGCAGAAGCATCTCGCTAATGAAAAAAGCAGAGAATTGAAATTCTCTGCTTTTTTATGCAACATTTATAAAAAACTGTTGCATAAATGTTTTTCCTTTGATACAATAATTTTTGTTGTGAAAAAAGAACGAAATCATTGACTTTTGTCTTTGTTGATACTATAATAGCTTAAGTAATTGAATACTTGTTTATACAGAAGAAGAAGCACCCGCTTCTCACCTGAGTGACGCATAGAGCAGTTAGCAGGTACATCGTATCTTAATTAAAACGATAGAAGTGTGGGTGCAGTATGTACTCACACTTTTTTGTGTGAGTTAATAATCGGTCTAAGCAAGCGTATTCGCTCATTAAACCTTGGAGGTGGCTACTTATTAGCAAGGACATGATGGTAAACGAGGGCATTCGAGCTCGCGAAGTTCGTCTAATTGATCAAAACGGTGAACAATTAGGAATTAAATCAAAAAATGAAGCATTAGAAATTGCTTCACGAGTAAATCTTGACTTAGTAATGGTTGCTGCAAATGCGAAACCGCCGGTATGTCGTATTATGGACTACGGTAAATTCCGCTATGAGCAACAACGTAAAGAAAGAGAAGCTCGTAAAAACCAAAAAGTTGTAAACTTAAAAGAAGTTCGTTTAAGTCCAACAATTGATGAACATGATTTTAACACTAAACTTCGTAACGCACGCAAGTTCCTTGAAAAAGGTGACAAAGTGAAAGCGTCTATTCGCTTTAAAGGTCGTGCCATTACTCATAAAGGGATTGGCCAAAAAGTACTTGAACGTTTTTCACAAGCTTGCGAAGATGTAAGTTCAGTTGAATCGGCTCCTAAAATGGAAGGCCGCAGCATGTTCTTAGTCTTGGCACCTAAAAACGAAAAGTAATAGAACGAGGAGGAACACCCCATGCCAAAAATGAAAACACATCGTGGCGCTGCAAAGCGTTTCAAAAAGACTGGAAGCGGTAAATTAAAACGTGCTCGTGCTTACACAAGCCATTTATTCGCTAACAAATCTACAAAACAAAAGCGTAAATTACGTAAAGGTTCTTTAGTAAGCAAAGGTGACTTCAAACGTATCCGTCACTTATTAGATAACATTAAGTAATTTGGGTTGAGATAGAAACAATACAGGAGGTAAACAATTATGCCACGCGTAAAAGGCGGTACAGTAACACGCAAACGTCGTAAAAAAGTTTTAAAATTAGCTAAAGGTTTCTTCGGTTCGAAGCATAGATTATATAAAGTTGCTAATCAGCAAGTTATGAAATCTCACATGTATGCTTATCGTGACCGTCGTCAGAAAAAACGTGACTTCCGTAAATTATGGATCACACGTATTAATGCAGCTGCTCGTATGAACGGTCTTTCTTACAGCCGTTTAATGCACGGTTTAAAATTAGCAGGTATTGAAGTTAACCGCAAAATGCTTGCTGACTTAGCTGTAGCTGATGAAAAAGCATTTGCTGAATTAGCAACTGCTGCTAAAAAAGGCTTAGATAAGTAATGAATATAAAGTCTCGTCATCTTTAGATGATGAGGCTTTTTTGCTATCGGAGGACATATCATGAATGAACTGCTGCTTACCTATTTTATTGTTATTAATATAGTAGGGGTAGGAATGATGTATAGAGATAAACAAAAAGCGAAAAGACATGAGTGGAGAATTGCCGAAAGCACACTGTGGACGGTAGCTGCTATCGGAGGAGCTCTTGGAGGACTGATTGGTATGTATTGCTATCATCATAAAACGAAGCACACATCGTTTACAGTAGGTTTTCCTATTCTTGCTGCTCTTGATTTACTTTTCTTTTTTGTTATCAGCTGAGCACAAATGATTTTGTGCTCAGTGTAAAAATTCTCGAACGGGGCTTTTCCAGCGAATAGGAGCATTTGGATACATGTCGTGTACGTGGCTTTCCAGCAGCTTGAAATCTTGTTTTTGCAGTTCATGTAATCGAGCTGGATCTGTTAACACCATTGTAATTGACAAAGATTCTGGTTCATTGGGATTGCTGTATTTTTCTCCTTCAAATAAAATACCTTTATACGTTAGTAGAAAATTTTTGCGGATATTCGTTTTTTCATCAACGACAAAAAATTGCTGATGTTCCTGAGCTGCTACAAGCTTCCGCTTTGGACTGCGAAAATGCTGAACCAGCTTTAATAGTGTGTAAGCAACAAGCGCGAAAATGAACACGCGAACGATAACAATAACAAACATAACGCTCCCTCCTTTACAAGGCACAGTTTTCTTACTTTACGTTCGAGTCTCTAAAAAGTTTCATGATTTTTGATATAATTTCTTTATTGGTTTAAAAAGAAGAAGATATACATAATTACAGGAGTGATTACATTGAATTTACAACAGCTATTTACCATGCAGCGCCAGCTGGATCAGCATATAGAGGATAAGCATGAGCTTCATAAGGAAGATTTGATTCCGAGAAAGCTTTTAGCACTGCTTGTCGAAATGGGAGAACTGGCAAACGAAACGCGCTGCTTCAAATTTTGGAGCGTCAAACCTCCGGCTGAAGACGCTGTTATTTTAGAAGAATTTGTGGACGGCGTACATTTTATCCTTTCTTTAGGGATTGAAAAAGGATACGATGATTTAACTGAGTTACCAAATGCAAAAGCAAGTGATTCAAAAACAGCACAATTTTTACAGGTATTTGCACAAGTTGCTGCTTTCGAGCAGGATCAGTCGAAAGGAAACTATGTGGACATGTTTGTATCTTACATGACGCTTGGCGATATGTTTGGTTTTTCCGCTGAACATATTGAAAAGGCGTACATCTCAAAAAATGAAGTGAATTTTAAACGCCAAGAACAAGGATACTAGAAATAAAGGGATGGGAAATTTTACTTCAACCTCTTTTTAGCTATAATAGAGGTATACATATGAAAGGGGTAATCCATATGACAAAGTTAGATGAAACATTGACGATGCTTAAAGCACTAACAGATGCAAAAGGAATTCCTGGCAATGAGCGTGAACCGCGTGAGGTTATGAAGAAATATATTGCACCTTATGCAGATGAAGTAACGACGGATGGGCTAGGCAGTTTGATTGCAAAAAAAGTGGGCAACGAACAAGGGCCTAAAATTATGGTAGCCGGTCACTTAGATGAAGTAGGCTTTATGGTGACTCAAATTGATGAACGCGGCTTTATTCGTTTTCAAACGGTAGGCGGATGGTGGTCTCAAGTTATGCTTGCTCAACGCGTAACCATCGTTACATCTAAAGGAGAGGTAACGGGGATTATTGGCTCAAAGCCTCCTCATATCCTGCCTCCAGAAGTTCGTAAAAAGCCCGTTGACATTAAAGATATGTTCATCGATATTGGTGCCTCTAGCAGAGAAGAAGTAGCGGAGTGGGGAGTGAAACCTGGTGATCAGGTTGTGCCTTATTTCGAATTTACGGTTATGAACAACGAAAAGATGCTGCTAGCGAAAGCCTGGGATAACCGTATCGGCTGTGCAATCGCTATCGATGTATTAAAAGCTTTAAAAAATGAAACACATGAAAATGTTGTGTATGGTGTAGGAACGGTGCAAGAAGAAGTTGGACTTAGAGGTGCAAAAACATCCGCTAACTTTATTGAACCGGATATTGCATTTGCTGTTGATGTCGGTATCGCTGGAGATACACCTGGTGTTTCTGATAAAGAAGCATCTTCTAAAATGGGAGATGGTCCGCAAATCATTTTATATGATGCTTCCATGGTTTCTCATAAAGGACTTCGAGATACAGTGGTAAATGTGGCAGATGAATTAAATATTCCATATCAATTTGATGCAATCGCTGGAGGCGGTACGGACTCAGGTTCTATCCATATTTCAGCTAACGGGGTGCCAGCACTTTCGATTACGATCGCAACTCGTTATATCCATTCTCATGCAGCGATGCTTCATCGTGATGATTATGAAAATGCAGTTAAATTAATTGCGGAAGTAATTAAACGCTTAGACCGAAATACGGTGAACGCAATTACGTATAATTAAAAAAAGCTCATTCTCCTAGGAGAATGAGCTTTTTGTTGTACATAGGAAAAGGCTATTTATTTTAAACCGTTTTCAAGCGTTGTCAGAATTTCTTCTTTTTCTGATTCTGGAGACTTTTCCCAAAGCACCTCAAATAAAACACCAAGTCCAGGGAGCATTTTTTCTTCACCGCTTTGAATAGCGTCAGAAATTGTAGCTTCAAGCTCTTCTTTTGAGTTTCCTGAAACGTTTGCAATAACAGCATTTCGTAAATTAAGATCCATCATTTTCACCTCAGCTATCGTAAAGTTACCAATAGTTTTTGTTTTCTTTGCGATTTCTATGTACAATAAAGTGAAACTTATCTAATGATTATTGAGCAAAATGTAATCGAACTATTTATTTTTGTATAGATAAAGGAGTTATGTTTGTGAAACAAATTGATTCAGTTAAAAATCCGCAGGTAAAAGCGTGGAAAAAGCTGCATAATAAAAAAGACCGTGATAAGCAGGGCCTTTTTATGGTAGAAGGCTTTCATTTAGTCGAAGAAGCTATCAAAAATAAGGATTGCGTAAAGGAACTAATTATACGCGAATCGATTGAAGTGCCAGCACAGTGGAACATAGATGGTATCGAAATAACCGTTGTAAACGAAGCAATAATTAAATTGTTATCTGACACAGAAACACCTCAAGGAATTATCGCTGTGTGTTTTCAAACGAAGCATGCAGAAATCATTCATACAGCACAGAAAGTATTGCTTTTAGATGCGGTGCAAGATCCAGGTAACCTAGGTACGATTATTCGAACCGCTGATGCTGCCGGAGTGGAGGCTATTATCGTTGGAGAGGGCAGCGTGGATGTGTACAACCCAAAAGTCGTTCGTTCAACGCAAGGAGCTATTTTTCACCTTCCAATTGTAAAAGGTGATTTACTCGAAATGATTTCACTGTTAAAAGAAAGAGAAATAGCAGTTTACGGCACGTCGTTACAAAATGGAAAGGTCTATACATGCGTAAAACCTTCAAACGAATTTGCGCTGGTTGTGGGAAATGAAGGAAACGGCGTAAGCGAGAAAGTGCTGGAACAAGCGGATCAGAATCTGTACATTCCCATCTATGGAAAGAGCGAGTCGCTAAATGTTGCCATCGCTTCTGGAATCTTACTTTATTATTTACGCGGAATGTAGTTGCATCGAGAACGTGTTTTCACTATAATAATACAATAGTTACATATGTAAAAAACGATGAAAGAGAGCAGTAGCTTATGTCCGTTTATGCAGGGAGAAAATGCCGTGACTGAAAGCATTTTTATAAATGTAATAAGTGAATTCACCTCTTGAGTTGACACTTAGACCATCTTACATAGATGTAAAGGTGTTCCGGAGATTCCGTTAACTTGAATGAAGTGAACTGTATACGTCTGTGTATATAGTTAACAAGGGTGGTAACGCGACTAATCCTCGTCCCTTTTTTGGGAGGAGGTTTTTTTATTTGTCATTTTTTACGTTAAAAGGAGGAATAAGTGATGAAAGAACGTTTACAAGAACTTCAACAAGAAGCAATTGCAAAAGTCGAAACAGCAAGTGCTTTAAAAGAATTAAACGACGTACGCGTAGCTTATTTAGGAAAGAAAGGCCCTATCACAGAAGTACTTCGCGGTATGGGAAAACTTTCAGCTGAAGAGCGTCCTGTAATGGGAGCACTTGCAAATGAAGTGCGTGAAGCTATTGCATCTAAAATTGAAGAAAAACAAACGGCGTTAGAAGCAGCCGAGGTAGAGCGTAAACTTGCTTCAGAAACAATCGACGTAACGCTGCCAGGACGCCCAGTTAAAGCAGGTACGCATCACCCGCTAACAAGCGTGGTTGAAGAAGTAGAAGATTTATTCTTAGGAATGGGCTATGAAGTAGCAGAAGGACCGGAAGTAGAGCAGGACTACTATAATTTCGAAGCGCTGAACTTGCCAAAAGGTCACCCAGCACGTGATATGCAAGATACGTTCTATATTACGGAAGAAACGCTTCTTCGTACGCATACATCAACTGTTCAAGCTCGTGTTATGAACAAGAATGAAGGCAAAGGACCTGTTAAAATTATTTGCCCGGGCAAAGTGTACCGCCGCGATGACGATGATGCTACGCATTCTCATCAATTCATGCAAATTGAAGGTCTTGTAGTAGACGAAAACATTCGTATGAGCGATTTAAAAGGCACGCTTGAAGTATTTGTGAAAAAGATGTTCGGTGCAGACCGTGAAATTCGTCTTCGTCCAAGTTTCTTCCCGTTCACTGAGCCGTCTGTAGAAGTAGACGTATCGTGTGCAAAATGTGGAGGTAAAGGCTGTAATGTATGTAAACAAACAGGCTGGATTGAAATTTTAGGAGCAGGCATGGTTCATCCAAATGTCCTTGAAATGGCTGGATACGATTCAACTAAATATCGTGGGTTTGCTTTTGGAATCGGTGTAGAGCGTATTGCTATGTTAAAACACGGCGTGGATGATATTCGTCATTTCTATACAAATGATGTTCGTTTCTTAGATCAATTTAAACAAGTATAAAGGAGGGACTACGATGTTTGTATCTTATCGTTGGTTACAAGAGTATGTTGACTTATCAGGCGTAACGGCAGAAGAGTTAGCAGATAAAATCACAAAAAGTGGAATTGAAGTTGAAGGTGTAGAAAACTTAAATAAAGGCATCAGCGGAGTGGTAATTGGTCACGTTGTAGAACGTGAACAGCATCCAAATGCTGATAAATTAAGCCGCTGTCAAGTAGATCTTGGCAGAGGAGAAATCGTTCAAATCGTGTGCGGGGCACCGAACGTGGCACAAGGTCAAAAAGTAGCGGTTGCAAAAGTGGGAGCTGTACTTCCAGGTAACTTTAAAATCAAGCGTGCTAAGCTTCGCGGTGAAGAATCGAACGGTATGATTTGTTCTCTTCAAGAGCTTGGCATTGAAAGCAAGCTTGTGGCAAAAGATTATCAAGAAGGCATCTTCGTGTTCCCAAGCGATGCTGAAGTAGGAGCGGATGCACTAGATGCATTAAACTTAAACGATGAAGTATTAGAACTAGGGCTAACACCAAACCGTTCAGACTGCTTAAGTATGTTAGGTGTAGCACATGAAGTGGCTGCTATTTTACGTCGTGAAGTGAAGTATCCGTCAGTAAACGTGCAAACGTCTGATGAGCAAGCAGCTGATTATATTTCCGTTAAAGTAGAGGCAAAAGAAGACAATCCGCTTTACGTAGCGCGCGTTGTGAAAAACGTAAAAATTGCTCCGTCACCATTATGGATGCAAACGCGTTTAATGGCAGCTGGTATTCGACCTCATAACAACGTTGTTGATATTACCAACTATATTTTGCTTGAATACGGCCAGCCTCTGCATGCTTTTGACTATGATCGTCTTGGTTCAAAAGAAATTGTTGTACGTCACGCGTCAGAAGGCGAGAAGTTTGTAACACTTGATGACCAAGAGCGCGTATTAAAAGGCAATCAGCTTGTCATTACAAACGGAAGTGAGCCGGTAGCTCTTGCAGGTGTAATGGGCGGAGCGAACTCCGAAGTAAAAGACGATACGGTAAATGTTCTCATTGAATCAGCTTACTTCAAAGGCTTAACGGTTCGCCAAGCTTCAAAGGACCACGGTCTTCGCAGTGAGGCAAGCGCTCGTTTTGAAAAAGGAATTGATCCTAACCGTACGCGTGTAGCTGCTGACCGCGCAGCAGAATTAATGGCTGAATACGCTTCAGGTGAAGTAGTAAGTGATACTGTAGAAGTGGATACACTAACTGTGGAACCTGCTGTTGTAGCTGTGTCACTTGGACGTATTAACGATGTGCTTGGTACAGAGCTATTAATGGAAGAAGTACAAGACATTATGAACCGTCTTCAATTTGAAAACAAAGTGGAAGACGAAACCATTGTTGTAACAGTGCCAACTCGTAGAGGCGATATTACAATTGAAGAAGATATCGTCGAGGAAGTAGCGCGTATGTATGGCTATGACAACCTTCCTACAACGCTTCCTGTAACAGTGGCAACTCCAGGAAAACTAACAGAGTATCAGCTTGGACGCCGTAAAGTTCGCCGTTTCTTAGAAGGTGCGGGACTAGCACAAACAACAACATATTCGTTAACGAGCGCTGGAAAAGCTACTCAGTTTGCACTAAATGCAACAAGTACGATTGGTTTAGCAATGCCGATGAGTGAAGATCGCAGCATCCTTCGTCAAAGCTTAGTGCCTCATTTGCTAGAAGCAGTGAAGCATAATAATGCTCGTCAGTCGGATTCTATTGCGCTATACGAAACAGGCTCAGTGTTCTTATCTAAAGGTGAAGGAGAATTACCGGATGAGCAGGAGCGCGTAGCTGGTGCAATCACGGGTCTGTGGCATGCTCACGGCTGGCAAGGTGAAAAGAAAGTCGTTGATTTCTATGTGATTAAAGGTGTACTAGAAGGGTTATTTGCACAGCTTGGTTTGGAGAAACGAATCTCATATGCTCCCGTTAAAAAAGACGGTATGCACCCTGGACGTACAGCGGCTGTATGGTTAGATGAAAAAGAAATTGGATACGTAGGTCAAGTTCATCCTGTTGCTCAGAAACAATATGGTCTTCGTGAAACATACGTATTTGAATTACACCTTCAAGAGCTATTAGCTGCAGATGTCGAAGAAGTTCGTTATTCAGCTATTCCAAGATTCCCATCTATTACTCGTGATATTGCACTTGTTGTAGATAAAAACGTTCTTGGAGGAGAAGTTCAGCGCGTCATCTATGCGGCGGGCGGAGAACTTTTAAAAGACGTGACGGTATTTGATCTATATGAAGGAGAGCGTATGGAAGAAGGCAAGAAATCTGTAGCTTTCTCTTTACGTTACTTAGATCCTGAACGTACATTAACTGATGAAGAAGTAGCAAAAGCACATGGTGCAGTGTTAGAAGCTGTAGAAAAAGAATTTGGTGCAACGCTTCGTTCATAAGAATAAGAAAAGAGATGTGGATTTCCACATCTCTTATTTTTTAGCTAATTTTAAAGCTTTTTCTGTATTAGCAAAATGAATTTTAGCTAAAGAGTTCAGCGCATTCACGCCATGTTTCTTAATGATTTTAGCAGCGGCGATATCAACTTGTGCGCCAGCTCCGCGAGGAATAACCATCCCGGTCTTTTCGGTCAGCAAATCCATTTGTTTTAAAAATGCGTATCTGGCAATAATGGAAGCAGCAGCTACAGATAAATGAACGCTTTCTCCTTTTGTGCTGAAAAAGACATTTTCTTTGATAATTTCTTTTTCCTTTACCACGTGTTTATAATAGGTGTTTTTTTCGACAAACTGGTCAATTAAAATGGCATCGGGTTTTTCAGGATCCAATTTTTTTAACACGTTGGATAAAGCTTTGTTGTGTAACAGAGCTTTCATTTTACCTTGTGACATGCCTTTTTCTTGAAATGCATTATACTTTTCGTTATGTAAAACAAGCAAACTATAGGGAATAAACGAAACAAGCTGCTTGGCAATTTCAATAATTTTAGCATCCGTTAACTCTTTTGAATCGCGTACTCCTAATTCTTTTAACAAAGGAAGCTGCTCTTTTTGAACATAGGCAGCAACTACGGTCATAGGACCAAAATAATCTCCCGTCCCTACTTCGTCAGAACCGATGACCGATAGTGAGCTGAAGTTTGATGGGAGGTGGGAGACAGGATCCTTTTTCGCAGCATCTAAAGAGCCTCCCCACTTAGCCGCTTCTGTTTCAGCTTCTTTTCCTTGAAAAAGTACTTTTCCAGAGCGGTACGCAGTGATAGAACAGCCGGGAGTTTTAGCCGCAAACATACTTCCCTGCGGCAGTTTGGGCTGCAAATAGGATGTGTAATGAAGCTTCATTTTAGCTATTTGATCAGCTGATACCTTAATAACAGCATGTGACATAATGCTTCACTCCTTTCGGGGTATTTTAGTTTACTTTATAAGCACTATCCCTTATGATAGCTTAAATATAGATATGTTTCCATTGAAGTCTTCTTCGTGGTATGATAGGGATTAGGATTTTTCGTGGAACGGAGGATTTTCTCGTGTCAAGACAAGATAAAACACGTGCGACAGTTGACATCTTTGGTCAGCAGTACAGCATCGTCGGTAGCGAAAGTACAAGCCATATTCGACTTGTCGCCTCTATAGTGGATGAAAAAATGCGTGAAATCAGTACTAAAAACCCTTCTTTAGATATCAATAAATTAGCAGTATTAACAGCTGTGAATGCTGTACACGAATATATAAAACTGAAAGAAGACTATGAGAGACTTGAACAAAAACTTTATGGAAAAGAGGAATGACTGAGTCAATGCTTAATATCATTTTAATTATATTGCTTCTTTTAGGCTTTGTAACAGGTCTTAAAAGAGGATTTATTTTGCAGCTCATTCATATTGTCAGTTTTGCGGTTTCGTTTGTCGTCGCTTATATGTTTAGTGGAGATTTGGCAAGCCGACTTCGCTTGTTGATTCCGTTTCCGGACAATATTCAGCAGCAAAGTGTCGCATCGTTTGTATTTGATTCTGGAACGATAGAAGACGCTTTTTATCGAATGATTGCATTTGCGATTTTATTTTTTGCTACTCACATTGTACTTCGCCTTGCAGGCTCTGTTTTAACGGCTTTAACCGAACTGCCAATTCTGCGCCAGTTAAATAAATGGGGCGGAGGTGCACTTGGATTCGTTGAAGTGTATATCATCGTTTTTATTTTGTTATACATTGGAGCCGTGATTCCTGTAAGTGAAATTCAAACGCCAATTCAACAGTCTTCAATTGCAATCAATATCGTACAAAATACTCCATACTTATCGTCTGCGATTCAAGATTTGTGGACTCAGTATGGTGTAATGTAATGAAATTACAATAGCTTGTTGAGAGGGTGTGTCGAAAGTGTCATAATACTTTTGAGATACCCTCTTTTTTTATCGCAGTCTAATCTGCGGTTTTCACGAGGATAAAAGTATGTCTATATGAAAATTTGAGAGAGTAAATATGTCACTCATCATGTTTTTGAAAGTTTCGTTATTATGATAATAGGCTGGTGAAAAGAGATGAATAAAAAGAATATTATTAAATTGTTAGAAACAATTGCTACATATATGGAATTAAAGGGAGATAACCCTTTTAAAATTTCTGCTTTTCGAAAAGCAGCTGCAGCGCTAGAAACGGACGAAAGAACGCTGACAGAGATTGAGGATTTTACAAAGCTCCAAGGGATTGGAAAAGGAACGGCTGCAGTCATTACAGAGTATATGGAAACAAATGAGTCAAGCGTATTAGAAGAACTAAAGCAAGAAGTTCCTGAAGGACTTATTCCTTTGCTTAAGCTGCCGGGGCTTGGAGGTAAAAAAATCGCTAAATTATATAAAGAGCTAGATATTCGGGATATGGAATCACTGCATCAGGCCTGTATGGAAAATCGAGTGCAGGGACTAAGCGGTTTTGGTAAAAAGACAGAAGAGAAAATTATCGCTGCTATTGAAGAGTTTGGGAAGCGTCCTGATCGTTTGCCTCTTGCTTTTATGCTTCCAATAGCGGAAGACATTTTAGAAGCCCTTAAACATATGCATAGCATTGAGCGTTTTTCTCAAGCAGGGAGCATTCGCCGCATGAGGGAAACCGTAAAAGATCTTGATTTTATTATTTCAACAGCTGAGCCTCATGCTGTCCGTGAACAGCTAGTATCGCTGCCAAATGTGAAGGATATCATTGCAAATGGAGATACAAAAGTATCGGTAACGTTAGCCTATGAGTACGATGTGTCTGTGGATTTTCGTCTTGTAGAAGATAAAGCGTTTGCCACAACGCTGCACCATTTTACAGGATCAAAAGATCATAATGTGCGTATGCGTCAATTAGCAAAAGAACGCGGTGAAAAAATTAGCGAGTATGGCGTTGAAAATGCCGAGACAGGCGAAGTCATGACTTTTGAGTCTGAACAAGCATTCTATGAACATTTTGGGCTCTCTTTTATTCCGCCGGAACTTCGTGAAGATGGAACGGAAGTAGATGCATTTATAAAGCCTCAAAAGCTTGTGACCTACGGTGCCGTAAAAGGTGATTTGCATATGCACTCCACGTGGAGCGACGGGGCGTATTCGATTGAAGAAATGGCGGAAGCATGTCGCGCGCGAGGCTATGAGTACATGGCGATTACAGACCATTCTCAGTATTTAAAAGTAGCTAACGGTCTAACGCCTGAACGCATTCGTAAACAGCGTGAAGAAATTAATCGTTTAAACGCACAGTTCGATGATTTTACAATACTAGCAGGAATTGAAATGGATATTTTGCCTGATGCAACACTTGATTATGATGATGAAATGCTAGCTGAGCTAGATTTTGTTATTGCGTCCATTCACTCTAGTTTTTCGCAATCACGCGAAGAAATTATGAATCGCTTAAAGCAAGCGTTAAACAATGTTCATGTAGATTTAATCGCTCATCCGACGGGTCGTTTGATTGGTCGCCGCAACGGATATGATGTAGATATTGATATGCTAATTGAATTAGCTAAAGAAACAAAAACGGCTCTTGAACTAAACGCGAATCCAAACCGTTTAGATTTAGCGGCTGAGCATATAAAAAAAGCCCAAGAGGCAGGAGTTAAAATTGCTATTAATACAGATGCTCACAATCTAGACATGCTAGAGCATATGGAAATTGGAATATCTACGGGAATTAAAGGCTGGCTTAAACCAGAAACGGTATTAAATACGTATAGTCTCAAAGAATTAACCGCCTTTTTAAATCGACATAAATAAGCAACAGGAGGAATCAGTTTTGCAATCACGTATTTTTCATGTACTAGAGTTTAATAAAGTTAAGGAACAGCTTCAGAAAAAAGTAGCTTCTTCTTTAGGCCGAGAAAAAGTAGCGAATTTGATTCCCTCGACTCAGTATGAAGAAGTAGTCAAATGGCAGGAAGCAACAGATGAAGCTACAACCGTGCTGCGATTGCGTGGCAACGTACCGCTAGGGGGCATTTTTGACGTTCGATCTAGCGTGAAGCGCGCTGAAATTGGGGGAACGCTAAGCTCTAATGAACTTCTTGATGTAGCAAGCACTATTTATGCTGCAAGACAAGTCAAGCAATTTATCGAGCAAGTAGTGGAAGACGAAGATTTACAGCTTCCAATTATAACTGAACATATCGAAAAACTAATGCCTCTTCCTGAGGTAGAACAAACAATTAAAATGAGTATTGATGAGAATGGTACAGTGCTAGACGGTGCAAGCGACCAGCTAAGAGGCATTCGTCAAAAACTTCGCTCAACGGAGTCTCGTATTCGCGAAAAGCTAGAGAGCCTTATTCGCTCCTCGTCCGCTCAAAAAATGTTGTCAGATGCAATTGTTACCATTCGAAACGAACGTTTTGTTATTCCTGTTAAGCAAGAATATCGCAGTGCGTATGGAGGCATTGTGCACGATCAGTCTTCATCTGGAGCAACTTTATTTATTGAGCCTCAGGCGATTGTGACGTTAAACAATGAGCTTCAAGAAGCAAAAGTAAAAGAAAAACAAGAAATTGAGCGTATTCTCATTGCTTTAACCGTTCAGGTAGCGGAAGTGGCAAATGAACTCCGTCAAAACGTGTATCTGTTAGGTGAGCTGGACTTCATGTTTGCTAAAGGGCGCTATAGCCATGAGCTAAAAGCTTCAAAACCTAAAATGAACGACCGAGGCTATATTAAGTTAGTGAAGGCAAAACATCCTCTTATTGCACAGGAAGACGTCGTTGCGAATGATATTGAGCTAGGTGATCAATATACATCTATCGTTATTACAGGGCCAAATACCGGCGGTAAAACCGTAACGTTAAAAACACTTGGATTATTTACGTTAATGGCTCAAGCAGGTTTGCAGATTCCTGCGCTGGATGGATCGGAAATGGCTGTGTTTAAGCACGTATTTGCTGATATTGGAGATGAGCAGTCGATTGAACAAAGTTTGAGTACCTTTTCATCTCATATGGTCAACATTGTAGATATTTTACAAAAAGTAGATCACGAAAGTCTGGTCTTGTTCGATGAATTGGGAGCAGGAACGGATCCTCAAGAAGGTGCAGCGCTTGCGATTTCGATTTTAGATCAAGTATATGAAAGAGGCGCTCGCGTAGTTGCGACTACTCACTATCCTGAATTAAAAGCGTACGGCTATAACCGTGAAGGAGTGGTCAATGCTAGCGTAGAGTTCGATATTGAAACATTGAGCCCTACTTACAAGCTGCTGATTGGTGTACCGGGCCGAAGCAATGCTTTTGAGATTTCAAAACGTTTAGGTTTAAGTGCTGAAGTAATTGAACGTGCCAAAGGCTATATTGGCTCAGAAACAAATAAAGTAGAAAATATGATTGCCTCTCTTGAAGATAGCCGCCGTCAGTCTGAACACGAGCTAGAAGAAGCTGAAGAGCTAAGAAAAGAGGCTCAGAAGCTTCATAAAGAGTTACAGAGTCAGATTATTGAGTTTAATGAAAAACGAGATAAGCTGTACGAAAAAGCTGAAGAAAAAGCTCAAGCCACAGTTAAAGCAGCATCTGAAGAAGCAGAGAAAATCATTAGCGATTTGCGTAAAATGAGTCAAAAAAATCATGCGCTTGTAAAAGAGCATGAATTGATTGAAGCGCGTAAGCGTCTAGAAGATGCAGTTCCAACTCTTGAAAAAAGTAAAAAGAAACCAGCTGCGCCGAAAAAACAAGAGCGCACTCTTCAAGCTGGAGATGAAGTGAAAGTCTTAAGCTGGGGACAAAAAGGAACGCTTGTAGAACGAGTAAGCAATAATGAATGGCAAGTACAAATGGGGATCATGAAAATGAAGGTGAAAGAAAAAGATCTCGAATATATCAGTTCCCCAAAACCTGTAGAAACAAAGCCGCTTGCTACGGTAAAGGGAAAAGATTATCACGTAAATCTAGAACTGGATTTAAGAGGAGAGCGCTATGAAAATGCGCTGATTCGAGTTGAAAAATATATTGATGATGCTTTGTTAGCCAACTATCCGCGCGTTTCGATTATCCACGGTAAAGGAACTGGAGCTCTTCGTAAAGGCGTACAGGAATATTTGAAAAATCATCGTTCTGTTAAAAATATTCGTTTCGGAGAGGCTTCTGAAGGAGGTTCTGGCGTTACGGTTGTGGAATTTAAATAAAAGAACGCTGAAATAAAAGTGTCAGTCGATGCACTGAACAAGCATATATGAAGATAGAAAATCCGACATGGCTCATGGACTATGCTGGGTTTTCTATGTCTTTTAAGAACGATACAAGTAAAGGAAAGAGACCTGTCAGTTCATTACGTCAAGTGTAATATAAATTAGGAGTGATGCAAAAATGAGGGATTTTTGGAAAGACCCGTATATTGAATCTGCCGCTTATTACAGCGTGGTTGTCTTGAGCATTGTCGTCTTTCTTGTTGTGTTTGAGCTCGTTACTAAGTATAAGAATTGGGAAGAGATTCAAAAAGGAAATATGGCTGTTGCGATGGCAACAGGTGGGAAAATATTTGGATTAGCTAATATTTTTCGCTATTCGATTGAGCATAATGACAACTTGTTAAGAATGCTCGGATGGGGAATATATGGGTTCGTTCTTTTACTAGTCAGCTATTTTATTTTCGAATTTTTGACGCCAAAATTTCGAATCGATGATGAAATTGAACAAGATAACAGAGCCGTTGGGTTTATTTCACTTGTTATTTCAATCGGTATGTCCTATGTAATAGGAGCAGGGATAGGATAGGAGAGAGTCATGGAGAAGTTAGCGAAAATTTTACTCGTTTTATGCGGAGTGTTTATGCTTATTGGTCTTATCTATTTATCTATATAGCTTTTCCTAACATTATGATGACAGCAAAAAAGCTGACCTTAAAGCAGGTCAGCTTTTTTAATGATTACTTCCATACGTCTTCAGTAATTGAAATTACGTGCTTTACTTTATCCCACTGCTGTTCTTCAGTTAGTAAATTTCCTTCTTCTGTAGAAGCAAATCCGCACTGGGGACTTAAACAAATTTGATCAAGAGAAACAAATTCTGCCGCTTCAGCAATTCTTTTTTTCACTGCTTCAGGATCTTCTAAATCTCCAAATTTTGAAGTGATAAGACCAAGGACAATCTGAAGATCATCTCGCTTTACATGTCGAAGAGGTTCGAATCCTCCTGAGCGTTCATCATCAAATTCTAAAAATAGTCCATCTACGTTTAACTGACTGAAAATAGCTTTTGACGCATTTTCATAACCGCCGCTTGCTGTATAAGTAGACTGGAAATTCCCTCTGCAAATATGCATTGTAATGACCATATCATCTGGCTTATGCGCAATGGATTCATTGATCGCATCCGTAAAACGTTTCAGTAATTCTTGGGGCGTGAAACCTTTTGAAGCGATTTGTTCTTGTCCTTTTTCTGAGAAAAAGACTGCCCACGCAGTATCATCTAACTGTAAGTAGCGGCATCCGGCATCATAAAATGCTTGAATGGCTTTTTGATACGTTTTAACTAAATCAGCAAAAAATACATCCGTATCCGAGTAAGCAGACTCTTCAATATGACCTCTGAAAAACAGCATATTAGGACTTGGAATGGTGAACTTAGCTACGTGTTTTTTTCCAGCAGCTTGATGAAGAAATTTATAATCTTCAATCATAGGGTGGTGATTAAAATCTAGTTTTCCAGTCACTTTTATACCGTGAGCTTTTGTTTGGACTCCGTGAAACTGAATTCCCGACTCTGCTTCGTAAAGTTCTACGCCAACAAGCTCTGACAGAAAATCAAAGTGCCACCACGCACGGCGAAACTCACCGTCTGTGACGGCTTTTAATCCAATTTGTTTTTGCTTTTCTACGAGCTTACGAATTTCTTCATCTTCAATTGCTCGAAGATGCTTCTTTGTCATTTCCCCGTTTTCCACTTGTAATCGTGCTTGCTTGATACGCTCGGGACGCAAAAAGCTTCCAACGTGATCTGCTTTGAACGGTCCTTTAGTCAATGTTGTTGTCAATTCATACAGCTCCTTAAAAAAAATCTAATTTTTATTATATACAAAAAATTCGGATAATGTACAGAGGTAAATCCAATTTTTATTTATTACGCTGCAGGATGAAAGAGTGATTAGGTAGGAAAGAGAACATTCAATAACGATTGCATCTAAAAAAAGAATGAACTATAATTTTAATTAGAAAATTCTAATTTTTTATTTTTTTGAGGGAGAGGATGCGTGTGGAATCCACCGAAAAGATATGGCTTTCTCAATATCCAGATGAAATACCTGCTAGGCTTCATTATGAACAAAAAAATTTAGCACAGCTTTTTGAAGAAGCAGTTCAAAAGGATCCTAAAAAAAGCGCAATCTATTTTCTAGGGAAAAAAATGACGTTTTCCCAGCTGCATCAAGATTCTCTGAAGCTGTCATCTTACCTTATTAAACTGGGATTAAAAAGAGGGGATAGAGTAGCCATTATGCTTCCAAACTGCCCTCAAGCTGTCATTTCCTTTTATGCTGTTCTTCTTGCCGGAGGAGTAGTCGTTCAAACAAACCCTTTGTATACGGAAAGAGAGTTAGAGTATCAGCTTAATGATTCAGAAGCGACCATGATTATTGCACTCGATTTGCTATATCCGCGTGCAGTAAAAATGAAAGCGTTAACAAAGATAAAGCACGTAGTCATCACCTCTATTCAAGATTATCTCCCATTTCCCAAAAACATAATTTATCCATTTATTCAGCGCAAGCAGCAGAAGATAAGCGTGGATGTGAGTCATACGGAGACTACTCATTTATTTAAACGTATTATAAATGAATCCTCTCCCGCAGTATGTAACGCTGAGGGAATTTCAGACGAAGATATCGCGATTCTACAATACACCGGGGGAACAACAGGTTTTCCAAAAGGAGTCATGCTTACTCATAAAAACTTGGTAGCTAATGCAACGATGTGTTCACATTGGTTATACCGCTGCAGGCACGGAGAAGAAAAAGTGCTTGGAATTATCCCGTTTTTTCATGTGTATGGTTTAACAACGGTTCTTGTTCTATCGGTTTTGCAAAACTATGAGATGGTTCTTCTGCCTAAATTTGATGCAAAAACGACGCTCAAAACCATTCATAAGCAGCAGCCTACTTTATTTCCAGGTGCTCCGACAATTTACATTGCATTATTAAACCATCCTGATTTAGCAAAATACAACCTATCTTCTATTGATTCATGTATGAGCGGTTCGGCTCCACTTCCTGTGGAAGTGCAGGAGCAGTTTGAAAAGCTCACCGGAGGTAAACTAGTGGAAGGATATGGATTAACGGAAAGCTCTCCTGTTACTCATGCTAATTTTCTTTGGAAAGAGAGAATACCAGGAAGCATTGGAGTGCCTTGGCCAGACACAGATGCCAAAATTCTCTCGTTTGAAACAGGTAAAGAAGCTGCTGTAAGCGAAGTAGGAGAAATTGCGGTTAAAGGTCCTCAGGTCATGAAAGGATATTGGAAGCAGCCTGAAGAAACGGAGGCTGTTATGCGAGACGGATGGTTGCTAACAGGTGATGTTGGCTATATGGATGATAAAGGTTATTTTTATGTAGTAGATCGGAAGAAAGATATTATTATTGCCGGGGGATATAATATCTACCCTCGAGAAGTTGAAGAAGTATTATATGAGCATGAAAAAATTCAAGAAGCTGTAGTGGTGGGTGTTCCTGACCCATATAGAGGAGAAACGGTGAAGGCTTACATTGTATTAAAAAATGGTGTAAGATGTACTGAAGAAGAGTTAAATGAGTTTTCTAGAAAGTATTTAGCTGCTTATAAAGTTCCGCGCCTTTATGAATTTCGAAATGAGCTTCCCAAAACAGCGGTCGGTAAGATTCTGCGACGAGCGCTGATTGATGAAGAAAATGAAAAGCATAAAAAGGCGACGTAATCGATCGTCGCCTTTGATTTTTTTTACTGAAACATAATTGACAGATACTTGCGGTTTCTTTATTATAAAGATATGAATGAATAATCATTCATATTTTAAAGGAGCGTATAAGATTGAGAAGAAATAAGCCAAAGTATAAACAGATTATCGATGCAGCTGTAGTAGTAATAGCAGAAAACGGATACCACAATGCTCAGGTTTCTAAAATTGCTAAGCAGGCTGGAGTTGCAGACGGTACGATATATTTATATTTTAAAAACAAAGAAGATGTCTTGATTTCCTTGTTTCAAGAGAAGATGGGACAATTTGTAGAAAAAATTTATGAAGAACTGGCGGGAATTGAAACCGCGGCAGAAAAACTTCATGTGTTAATTGACAAACATTTTTCGTTTCTAGCGGAGGATCATCATTTAGCTACAGTGACACAGCTCGAACTGCGTCAATCGAACAAGGATTTAAGATTGAAAATTAACGATGTATTAAAAGATTATCTGACTCTCATTGATTCTATTTTGCAGACAGGAATCGAAACGGGTGAGTTTTCTGAAAATATAGATATTCGGCTTGCGCGACAGATGATTTTTGGAACGATTGATGAAACTGTCACAACATGGGTAATGAACGATCATCGATATGGTCTAATAGAATCGGTAGATAAAGTCCATTCCCTGCTGTTAAACGGCTGCAGCGGCTCATAATCGTAAGTGAGCCTGCTGCTCCCCTGCGAGGGGAAAAGCGCAAGGTAATGAAAATAGAAAGAAAGGGTGGCGTAAACAAATGGAGATTATCCAGGTTGAAACTGTTGATGCAATAAGCTTCATTACGTTGAATAGACAACCTGCTAACGCTTTGTCTCAAGATTTATTAAAAGATCTTTCAAGTGTTTTAAAACATTTAGAAGATAGTAAAGAGACAAGGGTTATCGTTATTAAAGGTGAAGGGAAATTCTTTTGTGCCGGGGCTGATATAAAAGAATTCACATCACTTCAGCAGGAAAAAGAATACGAGAAGCTTGCTGTTAACGGTCAAGAGCTCTTTGAGTATATTGAAAATTACCCAAAACCAGTGATTGCAGCTATTCATGGAGCTGCTTTAGGCGGAGGATTGGAGCTTGCTATGAGCTGCCATATCCGTTTGGTAACGGAAAATGCTAAGCTGGGCTTGCCTGAGCTTCAGTTAGGAATTATACCAGGATTTGGAGGAACTCAGCGATTGCCTCGTTATGTAGGAGTTCATAAGGCTTGTGAGATGATGCTGACAAGTGATCCAATATCCGGAAGCGAGGCAGTGGAGTTAGGATTGGCAAATGCAGCTTTTGAAGAAAGTCAGCTTATCAATGAAACATTTTTACTTGCTAGAAAAATTGCCAAAAAAAGCCCAATCTCTGTTAAAGCTACCTTGCAGCTGCTTCAGCATGTAAAAACAGATGCTTACTACAGCGGCATTAAAAAAGAAGCGCAGTTTTTTGGAAGCGTATTCAAAAGCCGGGATGCTCAAGAAGGCGTAGCCGCTTTTATTGAAAAGCGCCAGCCTAAATTTTTAGGAAAATAAGCTTAGGAGGGGAATTGAATGAATATTTACGTGTTAGTAAAAAGAACATTCGATACAGAGGAGAAACTTTCATTAAAAAATGGTCAAATTGTTGAAGATGGGGCTGAATTTATTATTAATCCTTACGATGAATATGCAGTTGAAGAAGCTATTCAGCTAAAGGAAAAGCATGGCGGGGAGATTACGGTCGTGAGTGTAGGAGGGGAAGAATCAGAAAAAGAACTCCGAACAGCTTTGGCTATGGGAGCAGATAAAGCGGTTTTAATCAATACGGAAGATGACATAGAAGATGGCGATCAGTACACGACTTCTAGGCTGCTGGCACAGTACTTAAAAGAACAATCTCCTGACTTGATTTTGGCAGGAAACGTAGCGATTGACGGAGGTTCGGGCCAAGTGGGGCCGCGCGTAGCAGAACAGTTAGAAATCCCTTATATTACGACGATTACAAAATTGGATATCGAAGGTGAAAAAGTGACTGTTGTACGCGATGTGGAAGGCGATTCCGAGGTTATCGAAACGTCGCTTCCTCTTCTAGTAACAGCTCAGCAGGGACTTAACGAACCTCGCTATCCATCTCTTCCAGGGATTATGAAAGCGAAGAAGAAACCGTTGGTTGAAGTGGAATTGGATGATTTAGATTTAGATGAAGATGATGTAGAAGCAAAAACAAAGACAATTGAAATTTATTTGCCTCCGAAAAAAGACGCAGGACGCGTATTACAAGGAGATATAAAAGATCAAGTGACAGAACTGGTCAATTTACTGCATAAAGAAGCAAAAGTCATTTAATAAGTCAAAAGTCAAAACAATGGGGGTATTGCAATGGGACGCAAAGTGTTAGTTCTAGGAGAAGCACGTGATGGGGGATTACGAAACGTATCGTTTGAAGCGATTTCCGCAGCGTCTACTGTAGCTGATGGTGGGGAAATTGTTGCAGCGTTAGTAGGAAAGGACGTAAAAGCTTTAAGTGAAGAGCTTATTGCGTACGGAGCGAATAAAGTTGTTGTGACGGAGCATGAAGATTTAGCTGCTTACACATCGGATGGTTATGCTCAGGCGTTATTAGCCATCATTGAAAGTGAACAGCCTGAAGCTATCGTATTTGGCCATACGGCTCTTGGCAAAGACCTAGCGCCAAAACTGGCAGCTCGCTTAGACAAAGGACTTATCTCCGATGTGACGGATGTAGAAGTTGGAGGGGATCAAGTAGTCTTCACCCGCCCAATTTATTCTGGTAAAGCATTTGAAAAGAAAATCATGACCGATGCTTTTACGTTTGTCACGATTCGTCCAAATAATATTTCACCGCTTGCAAAAGACGAGGGACGTACAGGCGATGTAGAGGATTTAAATGTTGAAATCAAAAACCTGCGTACAGTTGTAAAAGAAGTTGTACGGAAAGCAACGCAAGGAGTTGATTTATCCGAAGCAAAAGTCGTGATTGCAGGTGGTCGAGGTGTAAAAAGCACGGAAGGTTTTGGACCTCTCCAAGAGCTAGCGGACGTGTTAAATGGAGCTGTTGGGGCATCTCGCGGAGCGTGCGATGCAGATTACTGCGACTATTCTCTTCAGATCGGTCAGACGGGCAAAGTAGTCACACCAGATTTATACATTGCCTGCGGAATCTCAGGAGCCATTCAGCATTTGGCCGGCATGTCAAATTCAAAAATTATTGTTGCCATTAACAAAGATCCTGAGGCGAATATTTTTAAAGTAGCTGATTACGGAATCGTTGGAGATTTATTTGAAGTGGTGCCTCTGCTAACGGAAGAATTTAAAAAGCTGAAAGTACAGTCTGCGTAAGAGGCTGGGACAAAAGTATTTTAGACGAAGTGAAAAACGAACCATTGATCAAGATGTTTGATTAGTGGTTCGTTTTTTTGTTAGGGTAAGCGTAGCTTTCATGTGTGTGGGTCTTTCTAGCAGTTCAGCTCTTGTATACTATTTGTTCGTCTTTAGATGGGATTCATTTCCTTATGTCTCAACCTCATGGAAAACGAAATTTTCTACGTATGTTTTTATGTGAATTGTACAAACTAGAGCGGAGAATAAACAGTATAAATGTAAGCAAAAAGTTAGCAAACCTTATTTGAAGGTGATATACTGTGAGTAGAATTTGGATATTGCATATATTTAGGAGGAATTAAAATGGCTATTGCACATGCTACAGATAAAAACTTTACAGATGAAATTAAATCAGGCCTAGTGCTTGTTGACTTTTGGGCACCATGGTGTGGCCCTTGTAAAATGATTGCTCCAGTTCTTGAAGAAATCGATGGCGAACTTAACGATAAAGTTAAAATCGTGAAAGTAGACGTTGATGAAAATCAAGAAACGGCTGGAAAATTTGGTGTTATGAGTATCCCAACTTTAGTATTATTTAAAGATGGAGAGAAAGTTGACCAAGTAGTTGGTTTCCAACCAAAAGAAGCATTAACAGAATTAATTAATAAACACGCGTAAGTCAAAACCTAGCTCAGGCTAGGTTTTTTCTTTTTCTCCACTTTTTCTCTTTTGGGAATACTTTTATTTAGCGAATATGCGTTCGTTTGTTTTATACTAGATGTAAGGAACATCGCCATAAATCCGGCTTATGTGCATGTATTGTAAGGCAGGAAAGAATGTAGGTTACGCTTCATAAGCGAATGTATAGATGGACAGAGTAAGAGAAGAGGAAGGAGAAAAATATGAACGATTATTTAAAAGAAAAGCTGGCTATTTTACCGGATCAGCCCGGCTGCTACTTGATGAAAGATAAATATGGAACGGTCATTTACGTAGGAAAAGCAAAAGTATTAAAAAATCGAGTGCGCTCCTACTTTACCGGATCTCATGACGGAAAGACGCTTCGACTTGTAAACGACATTGTCGATTTTGAATATATCGTCACATCTTCTAATTTAGAAGCGCTTATTTTAGAAATGAATTTAATTAAAAAGCATGATCCAAAATACAATATCATGCTTAAAGATGATAAAGGTTATCCCTTTATTAAGATTACAGCTGAAAAACAGCCCCGACTTGTTATTACAAGAAAAATAAAAAAAGATAAAGGGAAATACTTCGGTCCTTATCCTAACGTTCAAGCTGCAAATGAAACAAAGCGGCTTCTTGATCGCATTTATCCATTAAGAAAGTGCTCTACCATGCCAGACAGACCTTGTTTGTATTACCATATCGGGCAATGCCTAGCTCCTTGCGTAAAAGAAGTAAAAGAAGAGCAAAACAAACAAATTATTGAAAATATCACGCGGTTTTTAAATGGTGGATATGAGCATGTCAAAACAGAGTTAACTGAAAAAATGTTAAAAGCTTCAGAAGAACTTGACTTTGAACGGGCTAAAGAATATCGAGATCAAATTGCTCATATCGAAGCGACAATGGAAAAGCAAAAAGTAACGTTTAATGATTTTGTTAATCGAGATGTGTTTGGCTATTCTTATAATAAAGGCTGGATGTGTGTTCAAGTTTTCTTTATTCGCCAAGGGAAATTAATTGAGCGAGAAGTTTCTATGTTTCCTTTTTATAAAGAGCCAGAAGAAGATTTCTTAACTTTTATCGGTCAGTTTTATGCCAAAAATATTAAGCCAAAAGAAGTGATGGTTCCAGCAACGATTGATGCAGAGTTGGCTGAGAAATTAGTAGAAGTAGAGGTTCAGCATCCAAAGCGAGGCAAAAAGAAAGAATTAGTAGAACTTGCGTGTAAAAATGCAAAAATTGCGCTCGGTGAAAAATTCTATTTAATTGAACGAGATGAAGAACGCACGGTTGGCGCAGTTGAACGGTTAGGAGAAGAGCTTGGAATTGCCGCTCCTTATCGGATTGAAGCATTTGATAATTCAAATATTCAAGGAACAGACCCAGTTTCTGCGATGATTGTTTTTGTTGATGGGAAGCCGGAAAAGAAAGAATATCGTAAATATAAAATTAAGACCGTGCAGGGACCAGATGATTACAGTTCCATGAGAGAAGTGGTTCGCAGAAGGTATTCCAGAGCATTAAAAGAAGGTCTTCCGCTTCCAGATTTAATTGTTGTAGATGGAGGTAAAGGGCATTTGGCTGCGGTGCAGGATGTTCTCGAAAATGAATTGGGACTTTTAGTGCCTACAGCAGGTCTTGTCAAAGATGATAAGCACAGAACTTCGAATCTGATGATTGGCGAGCCTCCTCAAATCATACCGCTTGAACGCAATAGTCAAGAATTTTATTTGCTTCAGCGAATTCAAGATGAAGTTCACCGCTTTGCGATTACCTTCCACCGTCAAGTGCGCTCTAAGTCCGCTTTTCAGTCTGTTCTGGACGACATTCCGGGAGTGGGAGAAAAGCGTAAAAAAGCTTTGTTAAAGTATTTTGGTTCGGTGAAAAAATTGAAAGAAGCAACGGTTGAAGATATTCGAAATTCAGGTGTTCCTCAAAACATTGCTGAAAAAATTTATGAAACATTGCAAAAATAGTCTTGAAATAATAGAAAATGTTTGATAAGCTATTAACTAATTTCATACGACACTTCATCAAATGAAGTGAAGATAGAGGTGCAAATTTAATCAGTACGTATCAGGAAGGGTATGAGCCCTTATGAATGATGCGGAAAGGGAAATTTGCCGAAGTGAACATTACCTCATAGTAATGATTGCTGGTTCTGCGTTGAATAAACGTAGGATTGTCAAGATGTAGATTCTTGGAGAGCTATCTCACGGCAGTGGACGGTTATGTTTTATAATTTTCGTTCGTTAAGCAATGAGAGCTCATCTCATTGCTTTTTTTATTGTCTGAGTAAAAAAATTTAGCTTCTCATCATCCTGCATATGCAAATTTATTGAAAAGGAATGAACAAAATTATGGCATTAATCGTTCAAAAATTTGGTGGAACATCTGTTGGTTCTGTTGAACGTATTCAACATGTAGCAAACCGAGTTATCCAAGAAGCAGAGCGCGGTAACCAAGTAGTCGTTGTTGTATCGGCAATGGGCAAAACCACAGATGCACTGGTGAAATTAGCAAGTGATATTACGGACAGTCCAAGCAAACGTGAAATGGATATGCTTCTTACAACTGGAGAACAAGTGACGATTTCCCTGTTAACAATGGCCCTTCAATGCAAAGGGTATGAAGCAACTTCGCTAACAGGTTGGCAAGCTGGCATCCAGACGGAAGCAGTTCATAGCAATGCACGAATCCAGCACATTGATACAACTCGTATTCAACGTCAGTTAGATAGCGGACGAATTGTAGTAGTAGCTGGATTCCAAGGCTGTTCAGAAGATGGAAGCATTACAACATTAGGTCGAGGCGGCTCTGACACGACGGCAGTAGCTCTTGCCGCGGCGCTAAAAGCTGCAAAATGTGATATTTATACAGATGTAACAGGAGTGTTTACGACAGATCCGCGCTATGTAGAAGATGCCCGTAAGCTTCACTCTATTTCATATGACGAAATGTTAGAATTAGCTAATTTGGGAGCAGGGGTGCTGCATCCGCGCGCTGTTGAGTTTGCAAAAAATTATCAGGTACCGCTAGAAGTGCGTTCAAGCTTAGAAAACGAGAATGGAACGATTGTTGAGGAGGAAGTTTCAATGGAACAAAACTTAGTCGTAAGAGGAATTGCGTTTGAAGATAATATTTCACGCGTGACAATTGAAGGGTTAAACAACGAGTTGCAAACTCTTTCTACTATTTTTACAGCATTAGCAAAAGAACAGTTAAATGTGGACATTATTATTCAAAACGTAACGGCTAATAATCGTCTATCCATCTCATTTTCTATTAAAACCGTAGACGTAGAAGCTGCTCTTGCTGTCTTAAAAGAATATAAATCTACTTTAGGATATACGCGTATCGAACATGAAAGCGGTCTGGCTAAAGTGTCGATTGTCGGATCTGGTATGATTTCAAACCCAGGTGTTGCAGCTGAAATGTTTGAAGTGCTGGCAGGAGAGAAAATTGAAGTGAAGATGGTCAGCACGTCTGAAATTAAAGTATCTACAGTTGTACCGCATGCTGATATGGTAAAAGCAGTTGAGACGCTTCACGTAGCATTCGAACTAGAAGAACAGCAGGCAGTGCAAGTATAAAGAAGAGAAAAAAGACGTGGTATCTCCACGTCTTTTATATATACGTATTTTTTACTTTTTATAACGCTCCGCGCGTGTTTCGGTAGGTAAAATATCTTTTCGGTCCCACTGCACGGAAATCAGCACTTTTCCGTTCTTTTCTTTATGTGTTAAGTAGGCTTCTGTTAGGCAGTTGTTTTGCCGCTGAATCTGTTCAGCCACAAATCCTGACTCAAGATGAAACGAACAAGTTTCCTGCTGAAATCTTTTGCTGACCACATCACCTGATAACTCAAGCTCTAGTGAATATTTATCTTTTTTTGCAAGCGTCAGTGTTCCCCAGGAAGCTGCTTTAAAAAAAGCGACGATTTCATCCATTGTATTTAATGGGTATTTCCGCGCAAGGTGTTTTCCTGCCCAGTATGAAATGGTATTCGTTTCGTCTCCAAGAAGCTCTGGAATTAACACGTCACGCAAAAGGCTGTATCCGAAATATGAAACGTGATCAAGAGTTCTCTCTGTTTCAGCTGTGACATTAGGTTCTGATGTTTCCATCGTCTCTTCAAGTTCTTGCTGTGATTCTGTTTGTAAATTGCTCATGCTTTCCCCTCTTTCTTTACTACTATTATATACAAATCTAAAAAACCTCTCACGCATTTTTTTAATAAAATGTAAGAGGATCTTTATTATGGTAAAAAGAGTTAGATGTAAAGATAAAAAATCCATAATATACCTTTTAAAAGGGTACTTTTACCTGTGTAAATGTTTTGTGAACTTGTTTACAATAAAAGTATAAAGTAAACGCTTACTTAGTTGTGGCAAGCAATATTATAATAGAAAGAAAAAATCTGTAACATCAATATAGTAAGCGTTAACAAATATAAAATTTTATAAATTTATATTTTATAGAAGATTTAAATATCTTGCCTTGACGCTCTTAATCGATGGGAGTAAAATTAACCTGTCACATACTTTATTAGGAAATGCAAAGGTTTTCATTTCCTATATTCACGATTAATCTATTTGTCTAGTGGGAGTAAGAAAGTTCTTCACAAACTATGTTCATTTAACTAAGGGGGGTCTACGCAGATGGCGGCAAACAGAGAGTTTCAATATCGGAGAATCCATTCATTACTTGGGGTAATACCAATCGGGATTTTCTTAACACAGCATTTAGTTGTGAATCATTTCGCGACAAAGGGAGAAGAATCATTTAATCAAGCAGCTCACTTCATGGAGAGCTTACCTTTCCGCTATGCTCTAGAAATTTTCATTATTTTCTTACCAATCGTTTTTCACGCAATATACGGTCTTTACATCGCATTCACTGCTAAAACAAACGTTAACAACTATGGGTTTTTCCGTAACTGGATGTTTATCCTTCAGCGTGTTTCAGGTGTAATCACACTTATCTTCATCACATGGCACGTATGGGAAACCAGAATACAAGCTGCGCTTGGAAAAGAAGTAGATTTTCAAATGATGGAACGAATTTTAAGCAACCCGGCAATGCTTGCATTCTACATAGTTGGTGTTGTATCTACGATCTTCCACTTTGCAAACGGTCTATGGTCATTTGGAGTTAGCTGGGGGTTAACTGTAACACCACGTTCTCAAAGAATTTCAACTTATGTGACATTAGCAATCTTCTTAGCACTTACATTTGTAGGTGTTCGTACATTATTCGCATTTGCATAAAATTAAGGTTTTGAAGGAGTGGGGTTCCGATGAGTAACGGAAAAATCATCGTAGTCGGTGGCGGTTTAGCTGGCTTGATGGCAACAATAAAAATTGCTGAGTCTGGCAAGCAAGTAGATTTATTTTCACTAGTTCCGGTAAAAAGATCTCACTCAGTTTGCGCGCAAGGTGGAATCAACGGAGCCGTAAATACGAAAGGTGAAGGGGATTCACCATGGGAACACTTTGATGACACAGTGTACGGCGGAGACTTTTTAGCCAACCAGCCACCTGTAAAAGCAATGTGTGAAGCAGCTCCTGGCATTATTCACTTACTTGACCGCATGGGTGTTATGTTTAACCGTACTCCTGAGGGTTTGTTAGACTTCAGACGATTTGGCGGGACGCAGCATCACCGTACGGCTTTTGCTGGAGCAACAACGGGTCAACAATTATTGTACGCATTAGATGAGCAGGTTCGTCGCTATGAAGTTGCCGGACTTGTGACAAAGTACGAAGGATGGGAATTCTTAGGTGCTGTTCTTGACGATGAGCGCAGCTGTCGCGGAATTTCTGCACAGAATTTAAAATCAATGGAAATTAAAACGTTCCCAGCTGACGCGGTTATTATGGCTACAGGCGGACCTGGAATTGTTTTTGGAAAATCGACGAACTCAGTTATTAATACAGGTTCAGCGGCATCTATTGTGTATCAGCAAGGTGCATACTATTCAAACGGAGAGTTTATTCAAATTCATCCAACTGCTATCCCAGGAGATGATAAGCTTCGTCTTATGAGTGAATCTGCTCGTGGAGAAGGCGGACGCGTTTGGACATATAAAGACGGTAAACCTTGGTATTTCTTAGAGGAAAAATATCCTGCATACGGTAACTTAGTACCTCGTGATATTGCAACTCGTGAAATTTTTGACGTCTGCGTAGCGCAGAAGTTAGGAATTAACGGAGAAAACATGGTTTATCTGGACCTTTCACATAAAGATCCAAAAGAGCTAGACATTAAACTTGGAGGTATCATCGAAATCTATGAAAAATTCATGGGCGATGATCCGCGCAAGGTACCAATGAAAATTTTCCCAGCCGTACACTATTCAATGGGCGGTTTATGGGTAGATTACGATCAAATGACAAATATTCCTGGCTTATTCGCAGCTGGTGAGTGTGATTATTCACAGCACGGAGCGAACCGTTTAGGAGCAAACTCATTATTATCAGCTATTTATGGTGGTATGGTTGCCGGTCCTAAAGCGGTTGAATACATCAATGGTTTAGAAAAGAGCGCAGATGCTATTTCTTCAAGCGTATATGATCGTCATGTGAAAGAAGAAGAAGAGAAATGGAACAATATCATGAATCTTCAAGGTACAGAAAATGCATACGTTCTTCATAAAGAGCTAGGGGAATGGATGACTGACAACGTGACAGTCGTACGATACAATGACAAACTGTTAAAAACAGATGAAAAGATTCAAGAATTAATTGAACGCTATGATCGTATTAACATTAATGATACGGCTAAATGGAGTAATCAAGGGGCAACATTTACTCGTCAGCTGCAAAACATGCTTCAGCTTTCACGTGTTGTAACGCTAGGAGCTTACAACCGTAACGAAAGTCGCGGTGCTCATTATAAGCCAGATTTCCCAGATCGTAACGATGAAGAATTCTTAAAAACAACAATGGCATCTTTTGTGGATAAGAAAACGGCTCCTTCTTTCCATTATGAAGAGGTAGACGTATCGTTAATCAAACCGCGTAAGCGCGACTACACAAAGAAAAAAGATGAAAAACCAAAAAAACAACAAGAGGGGGTTCGTTAATCAATGAGTGAACAACAAACAGTCCAAAAGACAGTGCGCTTCATTATTACACGTCAAGATTCAGCTGAATCTGCTCCTTACAATCAGGAGTTTGAAATTCCGTATCGTCCGAATATGAACGTTATTTCAGCACTGATGGAAATCAGACGTAACCCTGTTGATGCTTCAGGTAAAGAGGTTGCTCCGATAAACTGGGAAATGAACTGTTTAGAGGAAGTATGCGGAGCCTGTTCAATGGTCATCAACGGTAAACCTCGTCAGTCATGTACGGCTCTTGTTGATAAACTAGAACAGCCAATTCGCTTACAGCCAATGAAAACATTTCCTGTGGTTCGTGACTTGCAAGTAGACCGCAGCCGTATGTTTGATTCACTAAAAAAAGTAAAAGCCTGGGTTCCAATCGATGGCACATACGATTTAGGTCCAGGACCGCGTATGCCTGAAAAGAAACGTCAGTGGGCGTATGAGTTATCCAAGTGTATGACATGTGGCGTTTGCTTAGAAGCTTGTCCAAACGTAAACGACAAGTCAAACTTCATCGGTCCAGCACCGCTTTCTCAAGTTCGCTTGTTTAATGCCCATCCAACCGGTGCGTTAAATAAAGGAGAACGTTTAGAGACGATTATGGGTGATGGAGGACTAGCGAACTGCGGGAACTCTCAAAACTGCGTTCAATCATGTCCAAAAGGAATTCCATTGACTACTTCAATCGCAGCTTTGAACCGCGATACAACAATTCAAGCATTCAGAAGTTTCTTTGGTAGCGATCAAGTATAACCACTCAAAACCTCTCCACGCGGAGAGGTTTTATTTTGTCTATGACGAATGGAGGAAATACAGATGAATAATATTTCGTATATTGAAGACATGGATCATTGGAAAGAGTCATTTTCGTTTAAGCAGGAGATCAAGGTAAGATTTTCGGAAACAGATATGTTTGGGCATTTAAATAATACGGTTCCTTTTGTTTATTTTGAACAAATACGTACGGAATTCTTTCACCATATTGGCTTTATGCAAAAGTGGACGAGTGAGCATGAGGGAACGATACCGGTGGTGGCTGATTTGCAGTGCGATTATGTCAAACAAGTGTATTTTGGCAACGTGCTATCTGTTTTTGTAAAAGCTCATAGAATTGGACGTTCGTCGGTTGATTTACACTATATGATTCAAAATGAGCAAAGAGAGGTTGTACTCACCGGGAGAGGAACAATGGTGCAAATTTCTAAAGAAACGGGAAAAAGCGTGCCTTGGAATGAAGAGATGAAAAGGTGTTTATCAAATATATGAAAATGGCTTGAAGGCTCTTTCTTCAGGCTTTTTTCTTTTTTAAAGGTAAAAAAGAGTTTTTTGCATATTTTTTCTAAAACTAGTAACCGCGTAGGCATACCGCACATAAGATATGTTGACTAAATTTACACCCATCCGATAGTTCAACTCAGGATCAGGCAAGGAGGGTTACATTGAAAGAAAAAGAGTTTCAACCTAAACCGCTACTTACAAAGCGTGAACGAGAAGTATTCGAGCTTTTAGTACAGGACAAAACAACAAAAGAAATCGCGAGTGAACTATTCATTAGCGAAAAAACAGTTCGAAATCATATTTCTAATGCGATGCAAAAGCTTGGAGTCAAGGGGCGTTCTCAAGCAGTCGTAGAACTCCTTCGAATGGGAGAACTTGAACTATAACATGAGCTGGCTTTCTTCTTAGAAAGCCAGCTTTTTGTATATTTTTTTAAGTGTCGCATACATATCTAAAAAGAATGACGTTAAGAAAATATTATAAAAAAGGTAAATCTTTATAAAAAAAACTTATTGTTTGAAATTGAATTTCAGAGTACGTATACTTTTAAGTAAGGAGATACTAGTTCAGAAGAAAGAGAGGTGAGATGATGAAAAATGTATGGATGAGCTTATTGTTATGCATGATATTCTGTTTGCCTTTTGCGAGTTTGCCAGATAAATTTATTGATAACGACTTTGAAAAAGTGAAGGTCACAAAAAGTTCGGTTCAGCATTACACGGATATTGTGCACATGTCTCCAGGAGCTAAGCACAGCGTTAAACAAATAGGATCCCTCATACAAAGCGTGATAGTAACTTTTGCTTTAGTATGGACGAGTGCCAAACTCATCATTCCGACGCATCAAATTGCGTATTTTATCCTCAAGAAAACACTTTTTTATCCAAAAATCTTTCAATCAAGTTACCTCAATTAAATAAAAAAGGTTGAAATTTCCACAGCCTTTTCTTCAAACCTAAAATTACCAACTATTCTTAGGCTTATTTGCTATGCGGATTTTCTATGCAAATAACGCGGCAAAATTTTAAAATTCTTTTTAAAAACTTTATAGGAGTGATCATTCAATGATGATTAAAGAAACGGAGTTACCAGGAATCGGCCGTAAATTTGAAATTGAGACAAGCGGAGGAAACCGTGTAGTCGTTATCATTCATGATGATGGACGACGTGAAATCTACCACTTCGATCAAAAAGATTTAGAAGAAAGCATTTTTGACATTACGTTAACAGATACGGAATCAAGACAGCTAGCTGCAATTTTAGGCGGCATGATTTACAAGCCAAAAGCAATGGAAACCATTGAAGTGGCATTCAATGACTTAGTGATTGAATGGTACAAAGTTGAAAAACAAGCGAAAGCTCACAGTAAAACGATTGGTGAAATTGACGTTCGCAGCAACTATGATGTCACTATCATCGCCGTCATTAAAAACACGCAAAAAAAATTATCCACCCCAGGACCAGATACGTTAATTGAAGAAGGAGATACGCTTGTCATCTCTGGTGAAAGAGGAAATTTAAAAACGCTCATTAAAGAATTGCTTTCACAAGGAGGTAGTTCATAATTGGATCATTTAGTATTTGAAGTTGGGACAGCTTTGTTACTAGTGGCTTTAGCGGCTATACTAGCACATAAATTTAAATTTACGATTATTCCATTCCTCATTCTGCTGGGCATGGCGGTCGGTCCCCATGCTCCCGAGTTTGGCTCATTCAGTTTGAAGTTTATTGAAAGCCAAGAGATTATTGAATTCATGGGGAGAATTGGAGTTCTCTTTTTACTCTTTTATTTAGGATTAGAATTTTCAGTTGGAAAGCTAATTAAATCAGGCAGGTCCATCGCGATGGGAGGATCTATTTATATTTTAATTAACTTCACTTTAGGATTATTGTATGGATACCTGACAGGAAATCCTCTTCTTGAAGTGCTGATTATCGCTGGAATTATTACGATTTCGTCCAGCGCAATTGTCGCAAAAGTATTGGTTGATTTAAAACGGACAGCGAATCCAGAAACGGAACTGATATTAGGGATCATCATGTTTGAAGATATTTTCTTAGCCGTTTATCTTTCTGTCGTTTCAGGGTTGGTGCTTGGAGACCACGGATCGCTTGCTGGATCTTTAACATCTATTTTAATTGCGTTTGGCTATATGATGCTGTTCTTTATCATTGCTCGAAAAGCCACGCCGCTACTAAATAAACTTTTAAATATTTCATCAAACGAAATCTTTATAATCGTCGTTTTTGCGGTATTGTTTTTTGTGGCAGGCTTCTCAGAAACAATTCACGTGGCAGAAGCAATTGGTGCGTTATTGCTTGGCCTTGTATTTTCTGAAACGGAACATCGCGATCGTATTGAACATCTTGTCGTACCGTTTCGTGATTTCTTTGGAGCTATCTTTTTCTTCAGCTTCGGGTTAAGTATTGATCCTCTCACGCTGTGGGATGCAGGCTGGCTTGCGCTTGGCGCAGTTGCGCTTACGATTATTGGTAACTTTACAGCCGGTATGATCTCAGGAAGAAAAAGCGGGCTGTCACACAAGGCTTCTACTAACATTGGTTTAACGATTATGTCACGAGGCGAGTTTTCGATCATTATGGCTAACATTGGAATTGAAGGAGGATTATCCGCAATTCTTCAGCCATTCGCCGCGCTTTATGTATTGATTTTAGCTATTATTGGCCCTTTGTTAACGAAGGAGTCTAAGCATATATACGGATTTTTAAACTCGGTATTTAAATGGAAAAAGCCAAATCCTCAAGAATCAAAAGGATAAAATATATAAAACACAGTTGACAAATCGGATTAATATGATAAAATTCAAAATAATCCAATAACAAATCAGTTAAATATAGCAATGGGCTGATCGGTCAACCGAAAGCTCCTACTTTTTCAGGTAGGAGCTTTTGTGTTTTTAGATGAACGAGCTTTTGATTTGAAAATTCAAGGAGGAGGAATTGCTGTGAGTGTCATGATTCAATCGGTTAACCGCTCATTTCAAAAAGGAGAACAAGTAACTCAAGCATTGCGAAATGTAAATCTTACGATTAATAAAGGTGAATTTATTACCGTTATTGGTCCGAGCGGATGCGGAAAAAGTACACTGCTTAAAATGATTGCAGGACTTGATATGGATTATGAAGGGCGTATTGAAATCAACGGGAAGCACATAGCCGGACCTAGCATTAAACAGGGAATGATCTTTCAAGAACACCGCTTGTTCCCATGGCTTAATGTGGAGCAAAATATAGCGGCTGACTTATCGCTGAAAGATTCGAACGTTCGGCACCGCGTAGATGAGTTAATTGATATTGTCAGGCTGAAAGGATTTGAAAAAGCTTATCCTCGAGAACTATCTGGAGGGATGTCTCAACGAGTTGCTATTGCGCGTGCTCTTTTAAGAAATCCAGAGGTTTTATTGTTAGATGAACCGTTCGGTGCATTAGATGCTTTCACTCGCACTCATTTGCAAGATGTGCTGCTAGACATATGGAAAAAAGAAAAAACAACCATGATTTTTGTTACGCATGATTTAGATGAATCCATTTGCTTGGGGACTAAAATTGTGATTATGAGTGCCAGACCAGGAGAAATTAGCCGGGTCGTTCCAGTAGAAATTAGTCATCCGCGAAAAAAGACAGAGTTACCATTTCAGCAGCTAAGGCAGCAAGTACTGAAAGAATTTGAAGAAGCAGGAGAACATTAAAGATTCAATAAGACAGAGAAGGAGACAGAACAGATGAAAAAGCTACTTTTAACTGCAGCTATTGTACTTGTCCTCGCATTGGCTGGGTGCGGGACGAAAGAAAAAGCGAGCGGAGCAGATTCAAAAGACGTTACGATTAATATTGGTATCCAACAAAGCTTAGGCCCTTTAATGCTGGCACAAAACCAAAAATGGTTTGAAAAAGAATTTAAAAAAATAGGTGTAAATGTTAAATGGACAGAGTTTCAAAGCGGACCTCCGCAATTTGAAGGTTTAGCATCTGGACATTTGGATTTCGGCCAAGTTGGAAATTCACCGGTTATTTCTGGTCAAGGCGCAGACATTCCGTTTTTAGAAATTGCTAATTCCAGCGACGGGTTGAAAGGAAATGCCATTTTAGTAGGGAAAAACAGCAAGATTAAAAGCGTAAAAGATTTAAAAGGTAAAAAGATCGCGGTTGCGAAAGGAAGCAGCGGTTTTAATTTATTGTACAGAGCTCTTGACCAAAATGGGTTGAAGCCAAGTGATGTAAAGATTATTCAGCTTCAGCCAGACGAAGCTCAGCCAGCATTTGAAAATGGGTCAGTGGATGCATGGTCAATCTGGGAACCGTTTATCTCACTGCAAAACTTAAAAAATGAAGCTCGTATTTTAGCAGACGGCGATTCATTAAAGGTTGCTTCACCGGGCTTTACTATTGTAAGAGAAGGCTTTGCAAAAGATCATCCAGAGTTAGTCGTTAAGTTTTTACAAGTTTATCAAAAAGCGCTTGAATGGCAAAACGAACATTTTGAAGAATCTGTGGATATTTTAGCAAAGCAAAAAAATCTAGATAAAGACGTAGTAAGACAAGTGTTAAAAAATAATCCTGCCTATAATCGCCCAACCTCTAAAGAAATTATTGCAGAACAACAGCGAACAGCTGATTTTCAACAATCTTTAGGCGTTATTAAAAAGAAAATTGATACTGGAGATGTTGTTGATAATTCATTTATTGAAAAAGCATTAAAAGAAAAATGAGGTGATGAAAATGAGTAAAACATCTGTGGTTTCAGGACATGTCCAGTCTTCAGCAGCTCACTTGCAAAAAGTGAAAAAAAGAAAGGAAGAAGCGAAAAATAAGCAGGGAATTTTCCTTCGTTCTCTTGTCATGCCACTTCTGCTTATCGTGGTGTGGCAAATCATTGGTTCTGCGGGCTATGTATCCAAAACTGTTCTTCCTACACCTGTTGATATTGTACTTTCTTTCAAACAGCTCATCGTATCTGGGGAACTCGGAGCTAATCTTCAAATCAGTATTTTGCGTGCTGCCATAGGTTTTGCCGTGGGAGCTGGACTAGGATTACTATTTGGTGTAATTGTCGGTTTCTCAAAGAAAACGGAGCACTATATGGATCCATCTATTCAAATGCTTAGAACTGTTCCTCACCTTGCATTGGCGCCTTTATTTATCTTATGGTTTGGCTTTGGTGAAATTTCAAAGATATTGCTAATTGCAAACGGTGCATTTTTCCCAATCTATGTTAATACGTATCTAGGTATTCGCGGCGTTGATTCGAAATTATTTGATGTTGCTCGTGTTCTTCAATTTAGTAAATGGAAACAAATCACAAAACTCATTTTACCAGCTGCTCTTCCTAATATTTTACTTGGTGTCCGATTGTCTTTAGGTATTGCATGGCTCGGACTGGTAGTTGCTGAATTAATGGGAGCAAGTGAAGGTGTAGGATACATGATTATGGATGCTAGACAGTTTTCTCAAACGGACGTAGTTTTTGTCGGAATTATCATTTTTGCTGTTGTAGGCAAATTAACCGATTCATTTGTCCGAGTATTAGAAAAGCGTCTTCTTAAATGGAGAGACAGCTACGCAGGTGAAAAATAAAATAAGGATTTATACACGTATTAATCCTTGTAAATCTATCAGTTTTATAAGTGAAAAGGAGAGATGATAATGAGCCAGGTTACAATTATTACAGGAAGCCCTTCAAAGCAATCAAGGTCAGCTGCTTTAAGCGAGTATATTGCATTATATCTACAAGATGAAAAATATGAAGTGAAAACCGTGCATGTCCGTGACTTGCCCGCTGAAGACTTAGTATATGCTAACTTTTCTAGCCCTGCGATTCAAGAAGCTCAAAAGAAAGTCGCAAATGCTGATGCCGTTATTATTGTCAGCCCAATCTATAAAGCTAGCTACACAGGAATTTTAAAAACATTTTTAGATTTAATACCTGAAAAAGGTTTGCACAATAAAACCGTGCTGCCGATAGCTACAGGGGGAACCATTGCTCACCTACTGGCTCTTGATTATGTATTTAAGCCGACTTTATCCGTTTTAGGAGCTACTGCTCTTATTCATGGAGTTTATATTGTTGATTCTGAGGTGGCCTATACGAAAGAAAATGAAATTGAGTTTATTGCGGAAGAAGCAGAAGCGAGAATTAAACGCTCATTAAAAGAGCTGGGATATCATCTAGAACAAACGAAAAGGAGTGTTGAATCATGAAAATGTTATGGTTTATTCCTTCCCATGGAGATGGAAGATATTTAGGGACAAATCGAGGAGGTCGTTCAGCAGACTATTCATATTTTCGGCAAGTTGCTCAAGCAGCTGACCGGTTAGGGTTTGAAGGAGTTTTGATTCCAACGGGGAAATCATGCGAAGACCCGTGGCTATTGGCTGCTTCACTTATACCTGAAACAGAGCGTTTGAAATTTTTAGTAGCTGTACGTCCCGGCATTATGGCGCCTTCCGTGGCAGCGCGCATGACCTCGACTCTTGATCGGATTTCAAACGGTCGTTTACTAGTTAATGTAGTAGCAGGAGGAGATCCGGCAGAATTAGCGGGAGATGGCCTTTTCTTATCACATGATGAACGTTATGAAGCTGCGGATGAATTTTTAGATGTGTGGAAAGGGTTATTGGCTGGAGATACGGTTAATTATGAAGGAAAACATATTCATGTAGAGAACAGTGAGCTGTTGTATCCACCTGTTCAAAAACCTTCTCCACCTATTTATTTTGGCGGATCTTCACCCGCAGGACAAAAAGTTGCAGCAAAACATTCTGACGTGTATTTAACGTGGGGCGAACCTCCTGAACAAGTAAGAGAAAAAATAACGGCTGTGAGAAAGCAAGCAGAAGCAGAAGGCAGAACCGTTAAGTTTGGGATTCGTTTGCATATTATTGTACGGGAAACGGAAGAAGAAGCTTGGCAAGCAGCCGATCGATTAATTCAGCATTTGGACGACGACACGATTCAAGCAGCACAGCGTACTTTTGCTAGGTATGACTCAGTCGGGCAGCAGCGAATGGCGAGCCTTCATAGAGGAACCAGAGAGGAACTTACGATTAGCCCTAACTTATGGGCAGGTGTAGGACTCGTCCGGGGTGGTGCAGGAACTGCACTAGTAGGCAGTGCTGAAAATGTAGCGAAACGAATAAAAGAATATGAAGCCTTAGGAATTGAATCTTTTATTTTATCAGGCTATCCGCATTTAGAAGAAGCTTATCACGTAGGAGAGTTATTGTTCCCGCTTTTAAATATTGATGACGGTGAAGGAAAGAGTGAAAGCATCGGTGAGATTATTGCAAACGATAGGTTTCCAAAAGCTTCAACGTCATAAAAGAAGAACCGGTGAAAAATTCACCGGTTCTTCTTTTACATTCATCTCAGCCGAGAGACGAGTTCGTTAAATTGTTGGTTTAGGTTTTTCAGGTGCAGCTTGTTTATCTTTTCGACTTTCTTGAATATATACTTTAAAGAGAAAAATATTTAAACAGCCCAGTGTGAGGAATAACGGTGCAAAATAATATTCGTGAGACATAAGTAGGACGAAAACGCTTCCAAAACAGAACAGAGAACTAAACATAAAGTAAAACTGTAAGAATCTTCTCATTTTAGTCGCCTCCTATTCTTTTTCTTCTTACAATTATTATATCAAATACTTTCCAAAAAAGACACAAAATATTCACAAAATGTTCAATTTTTTTCTTATTTACCTATTGATTTTTTTTGTAGATATGTAAATTTAGTGGGTTGTAATACCAATTAATTCCTGGTGGTAACTTTCTGATGGAAAGTTTATGTAAAATTTTATATGATAGAGAAATGGTATTGGAAAAAGGGGGAAAATCATCATGAGACGAATTGGGTGGCTATTTTTTACTATGGCAATTCTCTTATTAATAACTGCCGGTTGCTCAAATGATCAACAGAAAGCACAGGATCGATTCGATAAATATGTAGCCATGTGGAATAAAGAAGATTTTAAAGGCATGTATGGATACTTGTCTAAAGATGCTAAAAAGACGATTTCAGAAAAAGACTTTGTAAATCGATATAAAAATATCTATGATGCAATTGAAGCGGACAAGCTTAAAGTGAAGGCAAGTAAAATAGAAGACTTAGAAATAAAAGACCATAAAGCTGTTTTACCTTTTGAAGTAAACATGAACTCTGTAGCCGGTGAAATCTCATTTGAAGAAAATGCTGCTGTGGTTCAAGAAAAACAAGGGGATACAGAGAATTGGTATATTAATTGGAAGCCTAATATGATTTTTAAAGGACTTAAGCAAGGAGAGCAAGTAAGAGTAGCTACTCAGTCAGCTGTGCGTGGAGAAATTATGGATCGTTCAGGGAAATATTTAGCTCAAAACGGAGAAGCGATTCAAGTTGGAGTTGTTCCCCAACAGTTTTCTAAAGGCGGCGAGCAAGCTATACAACAATTAAGCAAGACTCTTGCTCTTTCAGAAAAAAGTATTAATCAAGCACTGAGCGCTTCTTGGGTGAAAGAGAATCAATTTGTTCCTATTAAAACGGTTAGTCAAAAAGACGCCTCTAATTTAGAGAATTCTTTGAAAAAAGTAGAAGGCATTCAACAAAAAAAGGTAAATGCGCGCGTATATCCTTGTGAAGAAGCGTGTGCTCATTTAGTTGGATACGTTGCGCCTGTCACAGCGGAATATTTAAAAGAGCATAAAGATGAAGGCTATAATGCTCAGTCTAAAGCTGGAATGATTGGCTTAGAGTCTTTATATGAAGATAAGCTTCGTGCTCGAGACGGCGTCACGATTTATACTGTAGATAAAGATGGTAATAAAAAGAATGAAATTGCAAAAGTGAATCCAAAAGACGGGGAAAGCATTCAAGTTACGGTAGACACGAATGTTCAAAAATCCCTTTATGAACAGTTAAAAGATGAAAAAGGAGTAGCTACTGCTCTTCAACCTAAAACGGGAGAAATATTAGGTCTTGTAAGCACGCCAGCTTTTGATCCGAATTCTTTTTCTTTTGGAATCGATGCTAATACGTATCAATTCCTTTCAACGAACCCGGATAAGCCGTTAATGAATCGCTTTACCAAAACGTATTCTCCGGGATCTACATTTAAGTTAGTCACTGGAGCTTTAGCGGTTGATGAAGGTGTGGTAAATCCAAACGAAAGTATATCAATCAGCGGGAAGAAATGGCAAAAAGATAAAAGCTGGGGGGATTTTTACGTAACACGAGTGGGAAGCAAGCCGAATGTTAATTTACGTGATGCTTATGTTACATCTGATAATATTTATTTTGCACAGACTGCTTTGAAACTAGGTTTAGACAAATTTAACAGTGGTTTAAAACAGTTTGGGTTCAATCAAAAAATGCCTGTTAATTATCCTTTTGAAACGTCTAAAATTGCAGGTGATCAAGATATTAAAGATGAGGGAGTATTAGCAAACTCTGGCTATGGCCAGGGGAAACTGCAAGTGAATCCTCTCCACTTGGCATTGATGTATACATCGATTGTAAACGATGGAAACATAGTAAAGCCTATTCTTATGAACGGTGATGAGAGTGGAATATGGAAAAAACAAGTAATATCTAAAGGAACGGCGCAATTAATTCAAAAGGATTTAGTTGATGTCATTGAAGATAAGAACGGTACGGGTCATGCTGCAAAGATAGATGGGTTAACCCTGGCTGGAAAAACTGGAACGGCAGAATTAAAGAAAACTCAAGGTGAAAAAGGGCAGGAAAACGGCTGGTTTGTAGCTGTGGATACAAAACAGAAAAACCTACTCGTTTCAATGATGATTGAAGGAGTAGAAGATAAAGGCGGAAGTCATTACGTCGTGCCGAAAGTAAAAAATGTATTTCAGCAATATAATAAGTAAATAATAAAAGCCAGTTCTAAAGGAGCTGGCTTTTATTATTTACACAAGGGGAGTAATGTTAAGTTTTTGTAAATCCCAGTTTTATACAAACTCTGAAAACCCTTATTTTAAAAGGAATGAACGTATTATTGTTAATGTATTGTAAAGAGACCTAAAAAAATGTGTTTGAAAAGTTATTGACAATTAACAATAATAGGAGTAATTTTTGACTTGGCGTAAAAAAATGAATCGCATAACCTATAAGTAAAAGAACCACCTTTTGGGACTTTTGCTCTGGTAAACGTTTGTTTTTTTAGAATTTTTTGATACACAAGAGAGGTGGTTTCTCTCGTTATAGTAATGAACAGCTAAGTTTTATCCATTACTTTAAATGAAAAAAGAAACTAGAACACATATAAAAAGATAGAGAGAAAAAACGAGTGGTAAAGTTTCGATAAATTGGATGGAGGATTGCAACGTGATCAAAAGAAAAAAAGACAAGTTTTCTGAAATGTTAATGGACATTGCCCAAAATATTAAGGACTCAGCAGAGTTTTTAGGCAGCTTTGAACTTCAAAATGTATCTGACCTAAAGGAATTTGCCAACGTTTTAAAAGCGTATGAATCAAAAGGTGATAAATACGTGCATACAGTGATTACTGAGTTGAACAAAGCATTTATTACTCCAATTGAGCGTGAAGATATTTTACAGCTAGCAATGAGCATGGATGATGTACTTGATGGCATCGACAGCTTTGCTGCTTTAATGGAAATTCATTCAATTACGACATTTGATGAATATGTAGCTGAATTTGTTAAAAATATTCAAGGCTGTGCTGAAGAGATTTTAATTACTATTAATTTGTTGTCTGAGAAAAAGCTTCTTCAAATTAGTGAACATGCAATTAAAATTAAAGAGTATGAGTCACATTGTGATACATTATATCGTCGTGCACTAAAACAATTATTTGCAACATGTAAAGATCCAATTAAAGTTATTCAATATAAAGAAATTTATGAAACGCTAGAAGAAATCGCGGATTATTGTCAAACGGTTGCGAACAACTTAGAATCAGTTATTATGAAGAATGCGTAACGGGGCTATAATATAATGGATTCAATGCTAATATTAACCATTCTAATTGTAGTTGGTGCACTTGGTTTTGACTTTATCAACGGGTTTCACGATACAGCTAATGCCATTGCGACTTCTGTTTCAACCAAAGCTTTAAAACCGCGACATGCAATTCTTTTAGCCGCAACCATGAACTTTGTGGGTGCTATGACGTTTACGGGCGTAGCCAAAACGATTACAAAGGATATCGTTGATCCTTATACGCTTCAAAACGGTTCTGTCGTTATTTTAGCAGCACTAATTTCTGCTATCGCGTGGAACCTAATCACATGGTATTTCGGTATCCCGAGTAGTTCTTCTCATGCAATTATTGGATCGATTGCAGGGGCAGCTATTGCAGCTGCTGGATTTGGTGCTTTAAATTACAAAGGTTTCATCAAAATCATTGAAGCCCTTCTAATTTCACCAGTTCTAGCCTTTGTAGTAGGTTATATTGTCTATACGATTATCAAGCTAACGTTTAAAAACCATAACTTGACGAAAACGAATAAGCGTTTTCGACGCGTTCAAATCCTGACTGCAGCCCTACAATCTTACACACACGGTACGAATGATGCGCAAAAAGCAATGGGTATCATTACGCTAGCGCTTATTGCTAACAATATGCAAAGCGGTACTGAGATTCAGTGGTGGGTACAGCTGGCTTGTGCGGTCGCAATGGGGCTTGGAACGTCAATTGGTGGATGGAAAATCATTAAAACCGTCGGCGGTAAAATTATGAAAATTCGTCCTGTTAATGGAGTAGCTGCGGACTTAACGGGTGCTGCCATTATCTTTGGAGCAACGTTTATTCATCTACCTGTCAGTACTACTCATGTTATTTCATCTTCTATCTTAGGTGTAGGTTCTGCTCACCGAGTGAAAGGTGTAAAATGGGGAACTGCACAGCGCATGGTGATTACATGGGTTATCACATTGCCAATTTCAGCTTCATTAGCTGCACTTATCTATATGATTTTAAATTTGCTCTTTTAATAAATGTTGAGCTTCTTTTTAAGAAGCTCCTTTTTTTATTTACATCCCCTTATTTGCACAGTACACTTAAAACATGAAAATAATACAATTGTTTTTAAGAGGGAGATGGGGAAATGTTTGGAAAAGTAGCTGCTGATGTACTGGGGCTAAGTGATATTGGTTCTGTTATTAAGCCAGTTGATTATGACAAGGTAGATGCAGACGATTACGTTATGCATGAAGAACAAGAAAAAATTTATTTTCTAATCAAATCAAAGTCAGATGAATATTGCTTTACCAATAAAGCGCTCATTCATCTTGATGGAACAAGTGCTACAAGCAAAAAGCGAATGCTTCGCCGTTATAACTACAGCACAAATCACATTTCAAACGTGATGCTAGAAACGGCTGGAACTGTCGATTTAGATGTGGAAATTAAATTTAAAATTGGCTCGGAGACTTTTTCTATCGATGTACACAAAAAGCATATAGAAGAGGTAAAAGATTTATATAAAGCGCTGTTTAAAATGTCTGAAATAACGCGTGAAAATGAAATTGCGCTCGATTTTGCTAAACAAAGCATTCAGCTAGCTTCTTCTACGCTAAGCAGTACAAGAAATACAAGTGGAAGTGTTGCTGGTGAATTTAAAGAAATTAACGAAGCTGCGTTTTCTTGGTTATTAGATAAAAAAACAGCCTACACAACAAAAGATTTCAGCTCAGTTTTCGAGCTGTATATCAATAATTAATAGAAACAGCTGCTCCTTTTATGGAGCAGCTGTTTTTTGATGCTGAATGAGAGTATGTAGACTTATGATGAACGTTGTAGAATCCTTATGTTAACCTTGAAAAATTACTGAAAAAAGAGCACAATATAAAATAGAAAAGAGAAACAATAGAGACGGGTTTAACTGAAAGAAATAATAGAAAATAAGACTTATAGGTGGAAAGGATTACGGTATGACAGCAAAAAATAATGAGGATACAGTGGCAGAATTAGAGAAGTCACTTCGACATATTGCAGCGATTGTGAAGCAAAAAGGAAGAGAAATTTTAGAAGACTATACGATTACGCCACCTCAGTTTATTGCTTTGCAGTGGCTGTTTGAACGTGGAGATATGACGATTGGCGATTTATCAAATCGTATTTTTCTCGCTTGTAGTACAACGACAGATTTAGTAGATCGTATGGAAAAAAATAAGTTGGTGGTTCGGGTGAAAGATCCAAAAGACCGCCGCGTAGTGCGTATTCATTTGCTTCCTGAAGGAGCACGTGTTATCGAAGAAGTAATTGAAAAGCGACAAACGTATTTAAATGGCGTACTGGCAAACTTCTCTCCGAGTGAAACGGAAGTTTTACGAGTAACGTTACGAAAATTGCATGATGAAATGAAAGAAAAATGAGGCGATTGTTTTGAGTAGACCAATTGGTGTTATAGATTCAGGTGTGGGCGGATTAACGGTAGCAAAGGAAATTATGAGACAGCTTCCGAAAGAACAAATTATGTATATTGGAGATACAGCCCGCTGCCCATACGGTCCTCGTCCTAGTGAAGAAGTACGAGCTTTCACGTGGGAGATGACTAATTATTTAGTAGATAAAGATATTAAAATGCTTGTTATTGCGTGCAATACGGCTACGGCAGTTGTGCTGGATGAAATTCAAGAACAGCTCGATATTCCGGTTATAGGCGTCATTGAACCAGGATCACGCGCTGCGCTTAAAGTAACTAAAAATCATAAAATAGGCGTAATCGGCACAAACGGAACCGTGAAAAGTCAAGCCTATACACATGCACTCCGAGCTCTTCATACAAGAGTGGAAGTGGAAAATTTAGCATGCCCTTTGTTTGTGCCTCTTGTAGAGAGCGGTAATTATGAAGGACCGGAAGCGCAGCGAATTGTAAAAGAAACATTAAAACCTTTTTATCATACAGATATGGATACCCTTATTTTAGGATGTACGCATTATCCGTTATTAAAGCCAGTTATTCAAGAAGCAATTGGGCCTAGAGTTCAGTTAATCAGTTCTGGCGAAGAAACGGCAATAGAGGTAAGTGCCATTCTTTCTTATAGCAATTTACTAGCTCCTAGAAACATGGAGCCTGAACACTACTTCTTTACAACAGGATCAACAGAACTGTTTCAATCTATTGCATCTAAATGGTTTGAGCACCCTGTATATAATGTTGAACATATCAAGCTTTAAAACCGTGCATATCATGCTCGGTTTTTTTTGTGGACAAAAACTTTTTTGAGCTGGTCTAAAATGCAAAAAAGCTCGTATACATAGTAGTACAAACAGTCTGAGGAGGGAAAGGAATGTCCAAAAAGACCCAACTTGTTCTCATATCCGCCGTGGTGACCACATCTGTATTGTTATCCGGCTGTGGACTTTTCGGAGGGGATAACGCAGCAAAGGAAATTGATCCGCCAAAGGATGTCACCTATGTGAAAGATGAAAAATCATTAGCGACTGAAGCGAAAGTAACGGAAGCTAATAAAAAACAAAGTAAAGCCGCAGAAACATCTGCGCCTACCAAAAGAGAACTCTACTTAATTGATAAAAACGGGTACGTTGTTCCCCAGACGCTTGAAATTCCTAAATCAAAAGGTGTCGCTAAACAGTCTCTTGAATATTTAGTAGAGGGTGGACCAGTCACAAACTTATTGCCAAATAATTTCCGAGCGGTTCTTCCTGCTGATACAAGAGTTTTAGGGACAAAGCTGGAAAGTGACGGCACGATGGTAGCAGATTTTTCACCTGAATTTGCTGAGTATAAAAAAGAAGATGAACTCCGTATTCTGCAGGCCGTCACTTGGACGCTGACGCAGTTTGAAGGCGTAAATAAAGTTAAAATTCGCATTAACGGCTATGATAAAGATGAGATGCCTGTAAATCATACGCCAATCAGTAAAGGGTTGAGCAGAGCAGATGGCATTAACTTTGATAATACTGGAGTAGTTGACGTAACTCAAACGAAGCCAGTTACGATTTATTACTTAGCTCAAGAGGGCAAACAAACTTACTATGTTCCTGTCACAAAACGAATTGCTTCTGATGACAAAGATATGTACACTGCAATTGTGAACGAGCTTGTAGAAGGACCTGCACCTGCATCAGGTTTAGTGACAGATTTTAATCCTGATGCAAAGCTCGTAGCAGCTCCAAAGTATGCGGACGGTGAGTTAACGCTGAACTTTAATAAAAACATCTTTGGGAATTTAAAAGGAACGGAAATTTCTCAGCATGTTCTCGACTCCTTAGTGTTATCGCTGACGGAACAAAAAGCCGTAGACAGCGTTGCCATTAAGGTGAATGGCAAAAAAACGCTAAAAGATGAAAAAGGGAAAAAATTAACGGAACCAGTTTCAAGACCTAAAAATGTGAACACAGGTAGTTTTTAAAAACAAATTTTTGTTATACTAGTAAAGGACTAAGTAGAAAGAGGTCTGCTGAAATAGCGACCTCTTTCCGCTGTTTTATAGTTAAAATGGAAGAGACTATTACATATAAATGAATGAATAGGAGGACATGCTTAATGCGTTTGGACGGTAGGGAATTTAATGAATTGAGACCTGTATCTCTTCATACTTCATACTTAAAGCATCCAGAAGGATCTGTATTAATCTCGGTAGGAGACACAAAGGTTATTTGTACAGCAAGCATAGACGACAGAGTGCCTCCTTTTATGCGTGGACAAGGAAAAGGATGGATTACAGCTGAATATTCTATGCTGCCTCGAGCTACGGCACAAAGAAATATACGTGAATCATCAAAAGGTAAAGTCACAGGACGAACAATGGAAATTCAGCGTCTAATCGGACGAGCTCTTCGTTCTGTAGTCGATCTGGAAAAGGTCGGAGAAAAGACAATTTGGATTGATTGTGATGTTATTCAAGCAGATGGTGGTACAAGAACAGCATCGATTACAGGTGCTTTTGTGGCTATGGTTTTAGCGTTTGGAAAGCTGGTTGAAGAGAACAAGCTAACAGAAATTCCTATTCGTGACTACTTAGCTGCGACTTCAGTAGGTATTCATGGAGAAAATTCAATTTTAGATTTAAATTATGAAGAAGATTCGACAGCGGAAGTTGACATGAATATTGTGATGACAGGAAGCGGACAGTTTGTAGAATTACAGGGAACGGGAGAGGAATCGACGTTTTCGAGAGAACAGTTAAACCATCTTCTAGATTTAGGGGAAAAGGGTGTTTATCAATTGATTGAACAGCAAAAGGAAGTTCTTGATCACCTGGCTGCCTACATTCCGGTTAAAGAAAGGTAAGGGATTAACGTGCGTGAAATCATTATTGCAACTAAAAACGCAGGCAAAGTAAAAGATTTTGAAACACTTTTCTCACCGAAGGGATTTAAAGTAAAATCGCTTCTTGATTTTCCTGAGATTGAAGACGTGGAAGAAACGGGCGTTACATTTGCAGAGAATGCCACGCTAAAAGCAGAGGCCATTTCATCCGCATTAAATAAGCCGGTCATTGCCGATGATTCCGGGCTTGCTATTGATGCCTTAAACGGGGAGCCAGGCGTTTATTCCGCGCGTTATGCTGGTGAAAATAAAGATGATAATGCTAATATAGAGAAGGTACTTCAAAAATTAAATGACGTGCCGTTTGAAAAGCGCACGGCACGCTTTCATTGTGCTCTTGCTATTGCAGTGCCCGGAAAGAGAACCGAAATTGTAGAAGGCACGTGTGAAGGGCACATCTTGGAGGAAAAAAGAGGGGAAAACGGTTTTGGGTACGATCCCATTTTCTTTGTAGAAAAATGGAGATGCTCCATGGCAGAATTGACCAAAGAGCAAAAAAATCAGATTAGTCACCGAGCAAATGCGTTAAAAAAACTAGCACCGCTAATTGATGCGCAATTTTAGAAGGAGTGATGACGTGTGAAACTATTAATTGTAAGCGATAGCCACGGGTTACAAGAAGAGCTGCTCACTATCAGAGAGAGACATGCTGATGTAGATAAGATGATCCATTGTGGGGACTCTGAGTTGCCGCAAGACAGCAAAGAAATGTCTGCGTTTTTAGGCGTTCGAGGAAATTGTGACTACGATGCATCTTACGTTAATGATCGAGTAGAGTCGCTTGGAGAAGCTACGTGTCTGGTTACACACGGTCACTTATATAATGTTAAAATGTCTATGATGAATTTGCATTACAAAGCGAGAGAAGTCGGGGCAAACGTTGTTTGTTTTGGGCATTCTCACATAGCGGGAGCTGAGCTCATGGACGGAGTTTTATTTATTAATCCAGGAAGTATGTTACTTCCTCGTATGAGAAAAGAGCGTACGTATGCTATACTAGTAATGGATGGTACAGAAGCTACCGTGCAGTTTTACGATATAAGCGGTAAACATATTCCTAGCATGCAGTTAACCTGTACACTTTCAGCATAATATAGCCAAATATAGGGAGAAGAGAAGGTTTTTTACCTCTCTTCTCATAAAATTTCAAAAAAACGTTGACTTTTAAATTATATTTGAATATAATAAGTATTGTCTTTGATACACTTTAACATTATGTCCCAGTAGCTCAGCAGGATAGAGCAACGGCCTTCTAAGCCGTCGGTCGGGAGTTCGAATCTCTCCTGGGACGTCCGGAAAAAACCGGCTTTTACTTTTTAGTAAAAGCCGGTTTTTTTATTTATCTTCAAAGTGAATGTTTGTTCATTCAATGTGTACAAATGAACGTTTCAGAAAAACTTTTTGAACTGCTGTAAACCCTTATTACATCAATAATGAAAACGCATTCAAATATTCTGTTTAGTCTAAATTGTCTAAAAAAATCTCGAAAAGTGGTTGACTATGCATAGAAATGGGCGTAAGATAATCCTCAAATATAAGTTTTCTAAAAATTTTAATTAATTGTAATTAATTTAAAATATGATGTGTAAAGCATTGTTCAAAAAGCATATAGCGTTTTAAAACGTTGAAGAGGATAAGTAGTTTTGATGTTTAGGTATCAACAGAGAGTCGGGTTGCTGGAAGCCGACGTTACCAACTCAAAATGAACTCACCTCAGAGTGTCACCCTGAAATTCAGTAAGGGCGACCGAGTGTACTTCCAAAGCACTCGTTATCAAAAAGAATGTACAGTATACATTCATAAGGTAATCATTACGATTACAAACGAGGGTGGTACCGCGTAAAGTACAAAAGACTTTTCGCCCCTTGACCTATATCATTTGATAGGGTCTATTTAGGGGTGAGAAGTCTTTTTTCTTTTATCTAGAAAACGAAAGGATGAGAAAAGTGGGAGCCAATATGCAAACGAAAGAACCTGTAAGCACTGGGGCACAAATGAATGGAGCTGACATGTTGATTGAATCTCTAAGAAGAGAAAATGTTGACGTTATCTTCGGTTACCCAGGGGGAGCCGTTTTACCGATTTACGATAAGCTATATGGTTCAGGAATGTTTCACGTACTTGCTCGTCACGAACAAGGTGGAATTCACGCAGCAGAAGGGTACGCAAGAATTTCAGGCAAACCCGGTGTAGTTATCGCAACAAGTGGTCCTGGCGCAACAAATATCGTAACAGGTTTGGCAGATGCGATGATTGACTCACTTCCTTTAGTTGTTTTTACTGGTCAAGTAGCTTCAAGTGTAATTGGTTCTGACGCGTTCCAAGAAGCAGATGTATTAGGGATCACAATGCCAATTACAAAACATAGCTATCAAGTACGCAATATCAGCGATATGCCGAGAATCATCAAAGAGGCATTTCATATTGCGACAACAGGAAGACCTGGTCCAGTCTTAATCGACATTCCAAAAGATATGGCACAGGGTGATGGAACATTTAACTACGAAGGAGAAATTGATTTACCTGGCTATCAGCCAACTTATTTTCCAAATCAGCTGCAGGTTAAAAAATTAACAGACGCAGTAGCAGCTGCAAAACAACCTGTTATCCTAGCAGGTGCGGGAGTGTTATTGAGTAAAGGTTCAGAAGAATTAAAAAATTATGCCGAGCGTCAAAATATTCCGGTTATTAATACGCTTTTAGGGTTGGGCTGTTTTCCTGCAGATCATCCGCTTCATTTAGGAATGGCTGGCATGCACGGAACGTACACAGCAAACATGGCAATTTATGAGAGTGATCTTCTCATTAGTATCGGTGCACGCTTTGATGACCGAGTAACAGGTAACTTAAAGCATTTTGCACCAAATGCAAAAATTGCTCACATTGACATCGACCCAGCGGAAATTGGAAAGAATGTTCCAACCAAGATTCCAATTGTTGGAGATGCAAAAGAAGTATTGAAGCAATTGCTTCTGCAAGAAGGAGAAGTTGGAGATTATACGAAATGGCATGAGAAATTAGCGGCGTGGAAGCAAGAATATCCATTATGGTATCAGAACTCAGCGGACGTGTTAAAACCACAAAAAGTAGTTGAGTTGCTTCACAAGTATACAAATGGAGATGCCGTTGTTACAACGGACGTTGGGCAACATCAAATGTGGGTAGCTCAATACTACACATTTAATAATCCAGATCGATGGGTAACTTCAGGTGGTCTTGGCACTATGGGCTTTGGATTACCTTCTGCAATCGGCGCTCAGCTGGCAAATAAAGATAAAACAGTTGTAGCAGTCGTTGGTGACGGTGGATTTCAAATGACGCTTCAAGAATTAGGGGTTATTAGAGAATTAAATTTACCTGTAAAAGTGGTTGTACTCAACAATCAGTCGCTTGGTATGGTTCGTCAGTGGCAGGAAATCTTCTATGAAGAACGCTACTCACACTCTTTAATTCCGAATCAGCCTAATTTAATGAAGCTTGCAGAGGCTTATGACATTAAAGGTTTACAAGCTTCTACTGAAGAAGAAGCGCATGCGGCTCTGAAAGAAGCAATGGAAACAGATGGACCTGTTCTACTAAATTTCTTTGTCGCACCTAAAGAAAACGTATATCCAATGGTTGCACCTGGAAAAGGATTACATGAAATGGTAGGGGTGAAACCATGAAGCGAATCATTACAGCAACTGTATTAAACCGTGCGGGCGTTTTAAATCGCGTAACGGGGTTATTTACAAAAAGAAATTTCAATATTGAGAGTATTTCGGTAGGGCACACTGAATCTGAGGATGTATCACGCATGACGTTTGTTGTGAACGTAGAGCATGATAACGCTGCTGAACAAGTGATCAAGCAGTTAAACAAACAGATCGACGTGTTGAAAGTTCAAGATATTACGGATCAAGCTGTGGTGTCAAGAGAGCTTGCTTTAATGAAAGTAGCCTCTACACCAGCGAGCCGTAACGAACTTTATGCAGTAATTGAACCTTTCCGTGCAACCATCATTGATGTAAGTCGCGACAGTCTAATTATTCAAGTAACAGGTGAATCCAGCAAGATTGAAGCGATGATTGATCTACTTCAGCCTTATGGATTAAAAGAAGTAACGCGCACGGGAACAGTAGCTGTTCCGCGCGGTACGCAAAAAGCGGCAGCCAAACTTTCATCAATCATTTAATTCTAGCTAGTTACTAAAAAGTAAACTATATAAAACTATATAAACTAAGAGGAGAGATTTATTATGACAAAGGTATATTATAACGGAGATGCAAAGGATCAATTATTACAAGGTAAAACAGTAGCAATCGTAGGTTATGGTTCACAAGGTCACGCTCACGCACAAAACTTACGCGACAGCGGAGTAAACGTGGTAGTAGGATTACGTAAAGGTAAATCATGGGATCAAGCAGAGCAGGACGGTTTCACTGTATTATCTGTAAAAGATGCAGTTCAACAAGCAGAAGTAGTAATGGTATTACTTCCAGATGAGTATCAGCCAAAAGTTTATAACGAAGAAATTCTTCCAGGACTAAAACCAGGAAAATCTTTAGTATTTGCTCACGGTTTCAACATTCACTTTAACCAAATCGTAGCACCTGAATTCGTTGACGTATTCTTAGTAGCTCCAAAAGGCCCTGGTCACCTTGTAAGAAGAACGTATGAAGAAGGAGCTGGCGTACCGGCGTTATTCGCAGTATTCCAAGATGTAACTGGAGAAGCAAAAGACGTAGCGTTAGCTTATGCTAAAGCAATCGGTTCAGCTCGTGCGGGTGTATTAGAAACAACATTTAAAGAAGAAACAGAAACAGATCTTTTCGGTGAGCAAGCAGTACTTTGCGGTGGGTTAACTTCATTAGTTAAAGCTGGTTTTGAAACGCTTGTAGAAGCTGGCTACCAACCGGAAGTTGCATATTTTGAGTGTTTACACGAATTAAAATTAATTGTTGACCTTATGTATGAAGGCGGAATGGAAGGCATGCGTTATTCAATCTCTGATACAGCTCAATGGGGTGACTTCGTTTCAGGACCACGCGTTGTAGATGAGCGTTCAAAAGAACAAATGAAAAAAGTGCTTGAAGATATCCAAACAGGTAAATTTGCAAAGGGCTGGATCCTAGAAAACCAAGCAAATCGTCCGGAATTTACAGCTATCAATAACCGTGAAAACGAACATTTAATTGAAAAAGTTGGCGCTCAATTACGTGAAATGATGCCATTTGTTAAAAAACAAAAGAAAGAAGCGGTGATCGCTAGTGCAAAAAATTAAACTATTTGACACAACGCTACGCGATGGTGAACAGTCACCTGGAGTCAATTTGAACCTACAAGAAAAGCTTGAAATTGCTAAGCAGTTAGAGCGATTAGGTATCGACATCATTGAAGCCGGATTTCCCGCTTCTTCAAAAGGTGATTTTCAATCCGTAAAAGAAATTGCGTCTATTGTCAAAAATTCTTCTGTAACAGGCCTTGCAAGGTCTGTTACAAAAGATATTGACATTGCATGGGAAGCGTTAAAAGAAAGTGCAGAACCAAGACTGCATGTTTTTATCGCTACTTCCGAAATTCATATGCAGCATAAATTGAAAAAAACACCTGATGAAGTACTTGAAACAGCAGTGGAAATGGTGAAGTACGCAAGTAAAAAATTCCCGGTTGTTCAATGGTCTGCTGAAGATGCATGTCGAACAGATTTACCGTTTTTAGCAAGAATTGTAGAAGCAGTTATTGATGCTGGTGCAAAAGTCGTTAATATTCCAGATACAGTAGGATTTATCACTCCTGGTGACTATCAATCAGTATTTAATTACTTAAAAGAACATGTGTCAAATATTCATAAAGTTGATTTGTCAGCTCACTGTCACGATGACTTAGGGCTAGCTGTGGCCAATTCAATGGCTGCGATTGAAGCAGGAGCTACTCAAATTGAAGGAACGATTAACGGAATCGGAGAACGTGCGGGTAACGCAGCTCTTGAAGAAGTAGCACTTGCGCTTCATGTCCGTCAAGATTTCTATAAAGCGAGCACAGGTCTTATCTTGCCTGAAATTAAGCGTACGAGTGACATTATCAGTAAGCTTACCGGAATGAATATTGCACCAAATAAAGCAATTGTCGGAAAAAATGCTTTTGCTCATGAATCAGGTATTCACCAAGATGGCGTCTTAAAAAATCCGTTAACATATGAGATTATTTCCCCAGAACTTGTGGGTGTTAAACAAAATCCAATTGTGCTTGGTAAACACTCAGGCCGTCATGCGTTCCGTACACGCTTAGTAGAGCTTGGATTCACATTGGAAGATACAGAAGCAAACGTGCTTTTTGAGAAGTTTAAAGACTTAGCAGATAAGAAAAAAGACATTACCGATGATGATTTATTGGCATTAGTCATTCAAAAGCAAGTTAGCAAAGACAGTGAATATAAGCTTGAAAGTCTGCAAGTTCAGTATGGTACGAACAATATTCCAACGGCTACGATTACGCTTCGCAAAGAAAACGGTGAAGAGATTCAAGAAGCAGCTACGGGATCTGGAAGCGTGGAAGCTATCTATAATACCCTACAGCGCTGTGTTGAACAAGATGTAAAACTATTAGACTATCGTATTCAGTCTATTAACGGTGGGCCGGATGCACTGGCTGAAGTATTTGTGAAGGTTGAAAGCGAAGGAACTGAAGCAAGCGGACGCGGAGTAGCATTTGACGTATTAGAATCATCAGCGAAAGCATATCTGAACGCCATTAATCGTTTAATCGCTATTCAGCAGCATCGTACAAAGCAAGAAGTAATGTGAACTGAAGGGAGAGACCACCATGACAAAAAAAGTCGCTGTATTACCGGGTGACGGCGTAGGAACAGAAGTAACCAAAGGCGCTGTTGCCGTTTTAAAAGCAATTGGAGAGCGCTTTGATCATCAATTTGAGTTTACGTATGGACTAATTGGCGGAGCTGCAATTGATGAGGCGGGCACCCCTCTTCCAGAAAGTACAATTGAGACTTGTAAGCAGGCAGATGCTGTATTACTTGGATCGGTTGGAGGGCCAAAATGGGATCGTAACCCTTCACATTTGCGACCGGAAAAAGGTTTGCTAGCTATTCGAAAAGAACTGGATTTATATGCTAATCTTCGTCCGGTGACATTTTATGATAGCTTAGCGGATGCCTCTCCTCTAAAAAAAGAATACATTGAAGGTGTTGACTTCATTATCGTCCGTGAGCTAACAGGAGGCTTATATTTTGGTAAGCCTAGCGAGCGCCGAACAGAAGGGAATGAAGAAACAGTTGTCGACACATTATTTTATAAGCGTACAGAAATAGAAAGAATTATTCGCCAAGCATTTGACACGGCTGTAAATCGACGTAAAAAAGTAACGTCTGTTGATAAAGCGAATGTGCTTGAGTCTAGTAGAGTGTGGCGTGAAGTAGCTGAAGAAGTAGCAAAAGACTACCCGGATGTAGAGCTTGAGCATATGCTTGTAGATTCAGCTGCTATGCAGTTAATTCGTAATCCGAAGTATTTTGATGTAGTGGTAACTGAAAATATGTTTGGTGATATTTTGAGTGATGAGGCTTCTATGCTGACAGGATCGTTAGGAATGTTGCCATCTGCCAGCTTAACGGCTGATGGTCCGTCTCTATACGAACCGGTTCACGGTTCTGCACCAGATATTGCTGGTCAAAACAAAGCTAATCCGATTGCTGCTATTTTATCTGCAGCAATGTTGCTTAGACATTCATTTGGATTAGAAAAAGAAGCAGCAGTGATTGAACAAGCGGTTGAAAGTGTATTACATGCAGGTCATCGAACAGCTGACTTAGCAGACGGTAATCATTATTTAGGTACCGATAAAATGGTGGAGGCGATAACTGCGGTAATTGCCAATGATTCTGCCATTTCAAGCATTATGACAGCTTACAGTTAATCATGCGTTTCTCACGTTTTGTGAGAAACGTTTTTCATAATCAGAAAGGAGGAGCAGTATGAAACCAAAAACAATTATTGATAAGCTTTGGGAACAACATGTTGTACGTCGAGAAGAGGGGAAGCCGGACTTATTATATATCGATCTTCATCTTATTCATGAAGTAACGTCTCCTCAAGCATTTGAAGGTCTTCGCGTGGCAAATCGCCAAGTGAAGCGTCCAGACTTAACGTTTGCTACAATGGATCACAACATTCCAACGGTTGACCGTTTTAATATTAAAGATCCGATTGCAAAGAAACAAGTAGACAAACTATCTGAAAACTGTCATGAGTTTGGTGTGAAGCTTTTAGATTTAACAAGTGAAGAGCAAGGAATTGTGCATATCATTGGACCGGAATTAGGATTAACTCAGCCTGGAAAAACCATTGTGTGCGGAGATAGTCATACATCTACTCACGGTGCATTTGGAGCGCTTGCTTTTGGGATAGGAACTAGTGAGGTAGAGCATGTTTTAGCAACACAAACGCTATGGCAAGCGAAACCAAAAACGCTACAAGTGAAAGTGAATGGAAAAAAGCAGCCTGGCGTTTATGCTAAGGACATTGTGTTAGCAATAATTCAAAAATTCGGCGTGAATTTTGGAACGGGTTCAATCGTGGAATTTACGGGCGAATGTATTCGCGATCTTTCAATGGAAGAGCGCATGACCATTTGTAATATGTCTATTGAAGCCGGTGCAAAAGCTGGTTTAATCAGTCCAGACGATGTCACGTTCTCTTATATTAAAGGACGTCAGTATGCTCCTAAAGGGGAACAGTTTGAAAAAGCAGTGGAAGCTTGGGCAGCTTTAGCAACAGATGAAGGTGCAACGTACGATGAAACGCTGGAAATTGATGCAGATACAATTGAACCTGTTGTAACATGGGGCACAAACCCGGCGATGAGTTCTTATGTTAGCAAGCAAGTTCCTACATTAGAAGAGTGTAAAACAGAAGCTGAGAGAAAGTCTTTGTCACGAGCACTTGAGTATATGGGCTTACAGCCTGGCATGGCAATAGAAGAGATTCCAGTTCAGCATGTATTTATCGGTTCATGTACAAATGCTCGTTTGTCTGATCTTCGTGACGTGGCAGCGTTTATTAAAGGAAAGAAAGTGTCACCAGATGTGCGAGCGATCATTGTACCAGGTTCTCAAAAAGTAAAACGAGTGGCTGAAGAAGAAGGGCTATCTGCTATTTTTATTGAAGCAGGTTTTGATTGGAGAGACTCCGGCTGCAGCATGTGTCTAGGCATGAACTCTGACTTAGTTCCACAAGGCGAACACTGTGCGTCCACTTCTAACCGGAATTTTGAAGGACGTCAAGGAAAAGGCGCCAGAACGCATTTAGTAAGCCCGGTAATGGCAGCAGCGGCAGCGGTATATGGACATTTTGTTGATGTACGCAAACTACAAGAACAAGCGGTGCGATAAGGAGGAGAACACAGATGAATGCTTTTACAATCCATACAGGGAAAGTAGCAGGTCTCGACCGAGCAAACGTAGATACTGATCAAATTATCCCAAAGCAATTTTTGAAAAGAATTGAGCGTACTGGCTTTGGCCAATTTCTATTTTTTGATTGGCGATATAATGAAGATGAGACGTTAAATGAAACGTTTGAATTAAATCAGCCTCAAAATCAAGGAGCAACAATTCTTGTAGCCGACGAGAACTTCGGATGTGGTTCGTCACGTGAACACGCTCCATGGGCGCTTTTAGACTACGGGTTCCGTGCTATTATCGCACCTTCATTTGCGGATATTTTTAAACAAAACTGTCTAAAAAATGGTATTTTACCTATTGTTTTACCAAAAGAAGATGTTTCCTATTTAATGAAAGAGTCTCAAAGTGCTTCTTACGCCTGTACAATCGATCTTCATCAGCAAAAAATTACCGATGAAGCAGGTTTTGAACGTACGTTTGATATCAATGGACATTGGAAATATATGCTTGTTAACGGATATGATGAAATTGGCTATACGCTTTCTTTTGAAGACGACATTTCTGCTTATGAAGCAAAAACGGTAAGATATTAACCAAAAATCGAGCAAAATTATGATTTTGCTCGATTTTTTTGCGTTCCGTTAATCGAATTGCTAAACTGTAAAGCAAATGGACCGCGAAGTGGGGAGAAAACATGTCGAATGAACAACAAAAAAAAATTGTAGCTTTTCCTCTATTAAAAGAACGGTTGGTTGAAAAAGCTACAGATCATATGCAGCACAAGCAATTTCAAGAAGCACTTCCTTTATTTGAGCAGGCCTACGAACTTGATAATAAGCATCATGAAATTTTGCTTGGCCTTGTTATTTGTCACGTGGAGCTCGGTGATGCAGGCATAGCTAAGGAATTATGTGAGCAAATGCTGAAAGAAGATATTGGCGATTATTATCATAATTTGCAAATGTACCTCATGGTGTTAATTCAGCTTGGTCACTATCATGAAGGATATGTCACTCTACAAGCAGTTATTCAAGAACACAAACTCCCTTCTGAACATGCTGAACAGCTTTATCAGCTATTGGAGTTCTGTAAGAATAGAATGAATCAAGAACAAGTCATAGAAGAACAAACAGAAGAAGAACAGCTAGAGCAGTTTAAATCATTCACAGCTCTAGACAATATTCAAGATCAGCTTGAATGGATTCATTCATTAAAAACAAAGAGAATTGAAAAGCAGCGCTTCTTTCTGGAACAGCTATTTTCATCCGAAGCTGTTCACCCTATCGTAAAAACAGTCGCTTTAAAAACAGTCATGGAAGAAGAAGTAGACATTGATTTTATGATTACTAAGTTTGGAGAGACGAAAAAAGTAAATGCGCTTCAGCTTCAACGAACAACACCGTATTTTTTTGCCGAGCAAGTAGAAGCGCAGCTGACGGAAAAGCTGGAACATGAAAATCCTACATTGCTGCAGGTTGCCGTTGAGATATGGCAGCGTCATTTATTTATTACATTTCCGTTTTTACCGGGTGATAATGTAAAACTTTGGACAGAAGCGGTGTATGCTATTAGTCTGTTGATGCAAGGAGAAGAGTCAGATGCAGCTGTAGCAGAGGAAGACGGAAGTTTCTCCGCAGCTGAATTAAGAAAGGCAATTAAAGAGCTAAAAGAAATTGAAGAAATTTCTTTTATATAAAATGTGGTGTTTAGTTGAAACGTCATTGTTGTATGTTATAATATAATGGTTGTAAAATGCACTTAAATACGTATAGTAGAATTTCATCTTTACATTACATTCCTACTTACTTTAAAGTAATAGGGAGTTAAATAGATAATGATTGAGGGTTGAACTGATAGGCTATCTGCATTATCTAATTTAGAAATCACTACTTAAAATGATTTTGGAGGGAAACATTCATGTCTGCAAAATGGGAAAAACAAGAAGGAAATCAAGGCGTTTTAACAGTAGAAGTTGAAGCTGCTGAGTTTGATAAAGCCTTAGATAAAGCATTCACAAAAGTTGTAAAACAAGTAAACGTACCAGGGTTCCGTAAAGGTAAAATGCCTCGTCCACTTTTCGAAAAACGTTTTGGCGTAGAATCTTTATACCAAGATGCACTAGACATCTTATTACCTGAGGCTTACAGCAATGCAATTGTTGAAGCTGGTATCGAGCCGGTTGATCGTCCAGAAATCGATGTTGAAACAATCGAAAAAGGACAACCTCTAGTTTTCACTGCTAAAGTAACTGTTAAGCCTGAAGTTAAATTAGGCGAATACAAAAACTTAGAAGTAGAAAAAGTAGATACAACTGTAACAGACGAAGACGTTGAAGCAGAATTAAAAACACTTCAAGAGCGTCACGCTGAACTAGTTGTTAAAGAAGAAGGAACTGTAGCTGAAGGTGATACAGCTGTAATCGACTTTGAAGGTTTCGTTGATGGCGAAGCATTCGAAGGCGGAAAAGGCGAAAACTATTCTTTAGAAATCGGTTCTAACACATTCATCCCTGGCTTTGAAGAGCAACTAGTTGGTCTTGAAGTAGGCGCTGAAAAAGAAGTGGAAGTAACATTCCCTGAAGAGTATCACGCTGAAGAGCTAGCTGGTAAAGCTGCTAAATTCAAAGTGAAATTACACGAAATCAAATCTAAAGAGCTTCCAGCTTTAGACGATGAGTTTGCAAAAGACGTAGATGAAGAAGTAGAAACTTTAGAAGCGTTAAAAGCAAAAACAAAAGAAAAATTACAAAGTGATAAAGAGAATCAAGCGGAATCAGCTCTTCGCGACACTTTAGTAGAAAAAGCTGCTGAAAACGCTGAAGTAGAAATTCCAGAAGCAATGTTCAATACTGAAATGGATCGTATGATGCAAGAGTTTGAACAACGTTTACAAATGCAAGGTCTTAACCTTGAACTTTACTTCCAATTCTCAGGTCAAGATGAAAAAGCTCTTCGCGACCAAATGCGTCCGGATGCTGAAAAGCGTGTGAAAATCAACTTAACGCTAGAAGCTATTTCAAAAGCTGAAAATCTTGAAGTAAGCGAAGAAGAAGTAGAAAAAGAATTAGAAAACATGGCAGGAATGTACAACATGCCTGTCGAAGAAATTAAGAAAGTGCTTGGCAGTCTTGATAGCATTAAAGAAGACATGAAAGTACGTAAAGCAGTTGAATTTCTTGTAGAAAACAGCAAAGCTGTTGCATAATAGTAAGTAAGAAACAAGGCGCGACTTGATCGTGCCTTGTTTTATAAACTTCAATAGTTTTTTTATATCATAACCAACACCGTAGAAGCAGCTTTAACCCATTGTTTGAAATCCGTGGTTATGAAATAGGCCCAATAAGAGGACACTATATAATAGCAGATCTCCATTCTGTTATGCTCATCAACAACATATACATAAAACGTTTTAGTATCTATTCAAGAAAATGTATGGTAAAATGCAATACAAATCTTTTCATAGCGCTTTTACTATGTGATAAAGAGGGGCATTTACCTACAAATAGATGAGTTGTTCATGTTGTTGGGCTATAGCGCGGATAGAAATCAGCTTCGAGCACTTTAGTAAATACTACAAGGGGTGAAAATTATGTTTAAATTTAACGATGAAAAAGGGCAGTTAAAATGCTCATTTTGTGGTAAAACACAAGAACAAGTACGCAAGTTAGTTGCGGGTCCAGGTGTTTACATATGCGATGAATGTATTGAACTTTGCACGGAAATCGTAGAAGAAGAGTTAGGTACAGAAGAAGAAGTAGAATTTAAAGATGTACCAAAACCAAAAGAAATTCGTGACATTTTAGATGAGTATGTAATTGGTCAAGAGGATGCGAAAAAATCGTTATCCGTTGCGGTATACAACCATTACAAACGAATCAATTCAAACAGTAAAATTGATGACGTTGAGTTATCAAAAAGTAATATTGCATTAATTGGACCTACAGGAAGCGGTAAAACTTTACTAGCTCAAACATTGGCTCGTATTTTAAACGTACCGTTTGCGATTGCAGATGCAACATCTCTAACAGAAGCGGGTTATGTAGGAGAAGATGTTGAAAACATCTTATTAAAATTAATTCAATCAGCTGATTACGATGTGGAGAAAGCTGAAAAAGGTATCATCTACATCGATGAAATTGATAAAGTAGCACGTAAGTCTGAAAACCCATCTATTACACGTGATGTATCAGGTGAAGGTGTGCAGCAGGCTCTTCTTAAAATCTTAGAAGGTACTGTAGCAAGTGTTCCTCCTCAAGGTGGACGTAAACACCCTCATCAAGAATTTATTCAAATTGATACAACAAATATTTTATTTATTTGCGGTGGTGCATTTGACGGAATCGAACCTATTATTAAGCGTCGTCTAGGTAAAAAAGTAATTGGTTTCGGTTCAGAAACAAAACAACAAGACTTTACAGAAAAAGAGTTACTAGCAAAAGTATTACCGGAAGATTTATTAAAATTTGGTTTAATTCCAGAGTTTATTGGTCGTTTACCGGTTACTGCTAGCTTAGTGCCTCTTGATGAAGAAGCGCTAGTTGAGATTTTAACAAAACCGAAAAATGCACTAGTGAAACAATATCAAAAAATGCTTGAACTTGATGACGTTGAACTTGAGTTCGAAGACGAGGCTTTAGTAGAAATTTCTAAAAAAGCAATCGAGCGTAAAACAGGTGCTCGTGGTCTACGTTCAATCATTGAAGGTATTATGTTAGATGTAATGTTTGATCTTCCTTCACGTGATGATATTACAAAATGTATTATCACAGGTGAAACTGTTCGTGATCAAGCGGCTCCTAAGTTCGTATTAGAAGACGGATCTACTATTCAAGAAGGCAGCAAAACATCAGCATAAAAAAAGCCGGGTACTCAAATTGAGTATCCGGCTTTTTTCTGTTGATGAAGCACAACTAAATTTTACTTTTTACTAGAATCTTGTTTATTCCTACTGCTGCAGGGAGATAATAACTGATAATTATCTTACTAAACTGCGCAGGAGGTTTATCTATGAACTGGACGAATATTGCCTTAATGGTCCAACTCTTTTTTGGTATCATCATTGGCTTATATTTTTGGAATTTATTACGCAATCAGCGTACGCAAAAAGTCTCAATTGACCGGGATTCAAAGAAAGAAATGGAGCAATTGCAGAAAATGAGAGCCATCTCTTTAACTGAGCCGCTTGCCGAACGTGTAAGGCCGTCTAGCTTCTCCGATATTGTCGGACAAGAGGATGGAATTCGGTCACTAAAGGCGGCCCTTTGCGGCCCTAATCCACAGCACGTGATTGTATACGGGCCGCCTGGAGTAGGAAAAACCGCAGCAGCACGTTTAGTGTTAGAAGAAGCAAAAAAAAATAAAAAATCACCTTTCAAACAATCGGCTGTATTTGTAGAGTTAGATGCAACTACGGCGCGTTTTGATGAGCGGGGCATTGCTGATCCTTTGATTGGGTCTGTTCATGATCCTATTTACCAAGGAGCAGGTGCCATGGGCCAAGCTGGAATTCCGCAGCCAAAACAAGGAGCGGTTACAGATGCACACGGGGGAATTTTATTTATTGATGAAATTGGAGAGCTCCATCCTATTCAGATGAATAAGCTGTTAAAGGTTCTAGAAGATCGAAAAGTGTTTATGGAAAGCGCCTATTACAGCGAAGAAAACACACAAATCCCGACACATATTCACGATATTTTTCAAAATGGGTTGCCAGCAGACTTTCGCTTGATTGGTGCGACGACTAGAACGCCTAATGAAATTCCGCCTGCCATTCGTTCCAGATGCGTAGAGGTATTTTTCCGTGAGCTTGATCGTGACGAAATTATTACAGTTGCAAAAAAAGCAGCAAATAAAGTAAGAATGGATATATCAGAAGAAGGTTTATCTCTTTTTTCTACATATGCACGCAATGGACGTGAAACGGTTAATATGATGCAAATTGCGGCTGGATTAGCGATATCAGAGGAACGAACGGACATTAAAAATGAAGATATTGAATGGATTGTTCATTCTAGTCAACTATCTCCAAGACACGATCCGAAAATTGCAGATGAGGAAAAAGTGGGACTTATTAATGGATTAGCGGTGTACGGGCCCAACTCTGGAGCACTTTTAGAAATTGAAGTCAAAGCGATTCCTGCAAAAGAGAAAGGGAACATTATTATTACAGGTATCGTTGAAGAGGAAAGTATAGGGACTCAAGGGAAGTCTATCCGCCGTAAAAGTATGGCTAAAAGCTCAATTGAAAATGTCATAACGGTTCTTCGTTCAATGGATGTTCCAGCCGATGAGTATGATATTCATGTAAACTTTCCGGGAGGCGTGCCAATTGATGGACCTTCTGCTGGTATTGCGATGGCAACAGGGATCTACTCAGCGATTTATGAAGTGCCAATTAAACATACGGTAGCAATGACAGGAGAAATTGGTCTGCACGGCAACGTAAAGCCAATTGGCGGTGTGATTCCAAAAATCAAGGCAGCAAAACAAGCGGGCGTTCAGACGGTGATTGTGCCAAAGGAAAATATGAATGCAATGGTAGAAAAGGTAAAAGGTATCGATATTATTCCTGTCCATCATTTAACAGAGGTGTTCGAACAAGCACTATTGTCTGTACATGAGCATGTTGCACATTTGTCGGTAGATCCAGCTATTTCAAATAGAGAATCTAGCTAATTCTATCATGATAATTAAAAATTAATGGTCAGATGAATATTCATCGCCTTTTTCGCGTATAAAACCTTTATACACAGCCAACGAAAAAGGCGTTTTTTTATGAAAAGAGCTTAAAAAGATATATTTTGCCTTTTAATTCTTTCTCATGGTACAATTAGTAATTACTATTGTTAGACATGTGTATACAAATGAGATAAAATTGTTAAAAGAATTCACACTTTACATACTTTAATTGACGAGCATTGGAGGTGTTCATTGCATGGCAGAAAAAGAAAAATTGACAATGCCGCTATTGCCTTTACGAGGTTTGATCGTCTATCCGACAATGGTGCTTCATTTAGATGTTGGGCGAGATAAATCTGTGCAAGCATTAGAAAAAGCAATGATGGATGATCACTTAGTTTGTTTAGTATCACAAAAAGATATGGGTATCGATGAACCAACAAAAGAGGATTTATATAGAACCGGTACGTTAGCAAAAATTAAACAAATGCTAAAGCTGCCGAATGGAACGATGCGCGTCTTAGTAGAAGGACTAAATCGCGTAACCGTTACAGAATTTGAAGACAGCGAAGAATATTTTGTTGTGCACGTGGAAAAGCAAAACGAAGAACATCAGGTTGATGTAGAAGATAAAGCGCTGATGCGCACGCTTTTAGACTATTTCGAACAATACATAAAACTTTCCAAAAAGGTGTCCGTTGAAACTCTTTCAACCGTAAGCGACATTGAAGAACCAGGAAGATTAGCGGATATTGTAGCCTCTCATTTACCAATAAAAATTCAGCTTAAACAAGAAATTTTAGAAATAACTGATGTGAAAGAAAGATTAAATACGATCATTTCTCATATTCAAGACGAGCAAGAAGTTTTGCAGCTGGAGAAAAAAATTGGACAGCGTGTAAAGAAATCAATGGAACGCACTCAGAAAGAATATTATCTTCGTGAGCAAATGAAGGCGATTCAAAAAGAGCTTGGAGACAAAGAAGGAAAGACGGGAGAAGTAGCAACACTTCGCGAAAAAATTGAAGCAAGTGGGATGACGGACCATGTCAAACAAGTGGCGTTTAAAGAATTGGATCGCTATGAAAAAATTCCTGCTACCTCCGCTGAAAGCTCAGTCATTCGAAATTATATCGAGTGGTTGATTGCGCTACCTTGGACAAATGAAACGGAAGATACGCTCAATATTCATAATGCTGAACAAGTGCTGAACGATGAGCACTATGGCCTTGAAAAAGTGAAGGAACGCGTATTAGAATATCTAGCTGTGCAGCAGTTGACAAAATCTCTTAAAGGCCCTATTTTATGTTTAGCAGGACCTCCTGGCGTAGGGAAAACATCCCTAGCCCGTTCAATTGCTACGTCTCTAGATCGTCATTTTGTACGAGTGTCTCTAGGCGGCGTGAGAGATGAGTCAGAAATCCGAGGTCATCGTCGCACGTACGTGGGAGCTATGCCTGGACGCATTATTCAAGGAATGAAAAAAGCAGGAACGATTAATCCGGTATTTCTGCTTGATGAAATCGATAAAATGTCAAATGATTTCCGTGGAGACCCGTCTTCTGCTTTGTTAGAAGTATTGGATCCTGAACAAAACCATAATTTCAGCGATCACTATATAGAAGAAACGTATGATTTATCAAAAGTGATGTTCGTGGCTACAGCTAATAACTTAGCTACGATTCCAGGACCGCTGCGCGATCGAATGGAAATTATTCAAATTGCTGGTTACACGGAGCTGGAAAAGCTTGAAATCGCGAAGCGTCACCTATTGCTGCGCCAGCTAGAAAATCACGGATTGCAAAAGGGCAATTTGCAGATTCGCGATGACGCGTTAACAGCAATCATCCGTTTATATACGAGAGAAGCTGGTGTTCGTAACCTTGAACGCGAAATTGCTTCCATTTGCCGAAAAGCAGCTCGTATCGTAGTCTCTGGCGAGAAAAAGCGCGTGGTGGTGACGGCCAAAACGCTTGAAGAATTCCTTGGTAAGCCTAGGTTCCGTTACGGACAGGCTGAGACGGAAGATCAAGTCGGCGTTGCTACAGGTCTTGCTTACACAACTGTAGGAGGAGACACGCTAGCCATTGAAGTAAGCTTGTCCCCTGGTAAAGGAAGACTAGTGCTAACCGGAAAGCTTGGAGACGTAATGAAAGAATCAGCTCAGGCAGCATTTAGCTACGTGCGTTCAAATGCAGAGAAACTAGGGATTGATGAAAAGTTTTATGAAAAACATGATATTCATATCCATGTTCCAGAAGGAGCTGTACCAAAGGATGGACCTTCTGCAGGAATTACCATTGCCACTGCTCTAGTATCAGCACTAACGGGTAAACCAGTGCGCAGAGAAGTAGGAATGACAGGAGAAATTACACTAAGAGGTCGCGTATTACCAATCGGCGGTTTAAAAGAAAAGTCACTTAGTGCACATCGTGCCGGATTAACTAAAATATTAATCCCTCATGATAATGAACGTGATATTGAAGATATCCCTGACAGTGTACAAGAGGAATTAGACATCGTTCTTGTGTCACATGTGGACCAAGTATTGGAACATGCGCTAGTAGGAGAGGTAAAATGAAAGTAACTCAAGCCGATATTGTCATCAGTGCCGTACGCCCTGAACAATATCCTAAAGAAAACCTGCCAGAGTTTGCGTTAGCAGGCCGTTCAAATGTAGGAAAATCATCTTTTATTAACAAGATGCTCAATCGCAAAAGCTTAGCGCGTACGTCGTCTAAGCCCGGAAAAACTCAAACGCTTAACTTCTTTTTAATTAATGAAATCCTTCACTTTGTAGACGTACCTGGCTACGGATTTGCAAAAGTGTCTAAAAAAGAGCGTGAAGCATGGGGGAAAATGATTGAAACGTATTTAACAAATCGTGAGCAGCTTAAAGCTGTGTTAATGATTGTTGATCTACGCCATGCCCCTTCAAAGGATGACGTTATGATGTATGAGTTTTTGAAGCACCATGACCTTCCCGTTATGGTTATTGCGACGAAAGCTGATAAAATTCCTAAAGGAAAATGGCAAAAGCACTTAAAAGTAGTGAGAGAAACGCTGGACTTAGATCCAAATGATGAATTAATTCATTTCTCATCTGAAACAGGTGAAGGAAAAGATAAAGCGTGGAAATCTTTGCAGTATCGCATGACTCACTAAACAAAGGAATAGAATCTAAAAAAATGGAACGTTTATCATCACTCTAACAGGAAGTGAGTCAAACGTTCCATTTTTTTAACTTGTTTACATAGATTACTTGCGTTTGAAAAATAATAAATATAGCCCAACTAGTAACAATAAAATAGGCCAGAAGGTTGTTAAATAATTTACGCCGTCTTCAACTTTTGGCAAAAATAGTTTAAGACGGTCTGAAAACATCATTAAAATGGCAATAATTAAAAGGGTGCCGCCTTGGAAAAAGCCTGATTTGGCTTTTCTAGCACTGAGTAAAAAGCTAATGGCCACCATAAAAACGACCATGCTAATATTCGTAGGCCAAAAGGGAATTTGTTCACTTACATAGAAATGAATACCTAAAGTGATTAATATGTAGCTTGCAAGCAAGTTTGAATGATCTTGAGATAAAGCAGACTCAGTTAACAGGGCTGCTCCTATTAAAATTAACAGTACAGGCCACGTGTATACCTTTGCTGCAATGCTCATATGTAGTTCATTCAGTAAGAAAAAGATTCCAAATCCAACTAGTAAGACACCAAAAAACATTGATTGCTTTTTCATAGTAACCTCCAGGTGTTTCAAAACAGAAAACGTGATAAAACGCTGCTTTTTTGATACAATTTATTACGGAATAACAGTTAATATCTTAACACATGTTTTCAAAGACTGTTCACATTTTTTTTTCGAATGACTTATAGAACATGTTATAATAGTTAGAGATAAGGCGAAGCTTACACCTGTGTAATGTCCGCCGCTTTTTACGAATAGTAGAATGAAGAACGCCGGATTTTACGGGCAGTTATCTCACTGTAGCTCTTTGGGAATTTAGGGGTTACTGCCCGTCAAATTCGGATAAATAAGCACATTTCAATTATAGGGGGTATGTACAAATGCATATTATAGCAGTCGGCTTAAACTTTCGAACAGCCCCTGTTGAAATAAGAGAAAAGCTTAGTTTTAATGAGCAAGAACTAGCATCTGCCATGAAAACGTTAAGCGGCCAAAAAAGTATTTTGGAAAACATCATTGTTTCAACATGTAATCGTACGGAAATTTATGCTGTTGTTGATCAATTACACACGGGCCGTTATTATGTAAAAGCATTTTTAGCTGAATGGTTCGGAATAGATAAAGAAGAGTTTTCGCCTTATTTAACCATCTATGAAAATGATGGAGCCATCGAACATTTATACCGAGTAGCATGTGGATTAGATTCAATGGTGATTGGTGAAACACAAATTCTTGGACAAGTGCGTTCAAGCTTTTTGCTTGCTCAAGAAGAAGAAACAATTGGAACGGTTTTTAATCAGCTGTTTAAACAAGCTGTGACATTAGCCAAAAAAGCTCATCATGAAACAGAAATTGGTGCGAATGCAGTTTCTGTCAGCTATGCAGCTGTAGAGCTTGCTAAAAAGATTTTTGGAGACTTATCATCCAAACATGTGTTGATTCTTGGTGCGGGAAAAATGGGTCAGCTTGCCGTACAGAATTTATATGGCAGCGGAGCTAAAAAAGTAACGGTAGTGAATCGAACATTTGAAAAGGCACAAGAGCTAGCAAACCGTTTTTCTGGAGAAGCCAAACCGTTTGCTGATCTTCAACATGCTTTAAGCGAAGCAGATATCTTAATTAGTTCAACAGGGGCTAATGACTATGTAGTAACGAAACAAATGATGAGTGAAGCCGAGCGTACGCGTAAAGGTCGTCCATTGTTTATGGTAGACATCGCCGTTCCGCGTGACTTAGATCCAGAACTAGACGAGCTAGAGACGGTCTTTTTATATGATATCGACGATTTAAACGGGATTGTAGAATCCAATTTGCAAGAGCGTCAAAAAGCTGCGGATGAAATTGAAATTATGCTTGAAGCTGAAATTGTTGCTTTCAAGTCTTGGCTTGGTACATTAGGCGTTGTGCCTGTTATTTCTGCACTTCGTCAAAAAGCACTTACCATTCAAGCTGAAACGATGAAAAGCATTGATCGTAAGCTTCCAAATTTATCTGAGCGTGAGCGTAAAGTTTTAAATAAACATACAAAAAGTATAATTAATCAACTTCTTCGCGATCCAATTTTACACGCGAAAGAATTGGCTGGAGAGAAACATGCTGAAGAGTCTTTAGAGCTGTTCATGAAGATTTTTAATATTGAACAGGAAGTTGCTTTACAAAAAGAAAAAGAAGAGCAGCTTCATACATCAATTACGTCTCATTCAGTAGCTTATCAGTCTTAAGTGAGGATTGAATAATGGTTGATATGGAATTAACCAGAATCTATGAATTGATTGTGATTTTATACGCGGTGAGCGTTTTATTATATTTTATTGATTTTGTACAAAATAACCGGAAGGCAAACTCGATAGCCTTCTGGTTACTTTCTATTGTGTGGATTTTGCAAACAGCCTTTTTAATTTTACGAATGTTTGAGACGGGAAGGTTTCCTATTCTTACCGTTTCTGAAGGGCTGTATTTTTACGCGTGGGTCTTAATTACTCTTTCACTTGTGATTAATCGCCTGTTCCGCGTTGATTTTATGGTGTTTTTTACAAATGTGATTGGTTTCTTAATTATGGCTATTCATACGTTTGCTCCACTTGAAACATACACTGCTGTCCAGTCGGAGCGCCTTGTGTCAGAATTATTAATCATTCATATTACTATGGCTATTTTATCTTACGGCGCTTTTTCAGTCTCTTTTGTTTTTTCCGCCCTGTATCTTGTTCAGTATAATTTATTGAAAAAGAAGAAGTGGGGCAAGCGCTTGCTAAGAATTGAAGATTTAACAAAGCTAGATTACATGTCCTATGTATTAATTTTAATTGGTGTACCGCTGTTATTGCTTTCGTTAATCTTAGGAATCATATGGGCTTATATTAAATACGTAGATTTTCATTGGTACGATACAAAAGTGTTAGGTTCATTTTTAATGTTTGTTGCATACAGCGCTTACTTGTATGCTAGACTGCGTAGAGGTATTCAAGGAAAGGCAATCGCAATGTGGAATATTGGATTGTTCTTAGTCTTACTTATTAATTTCTTTTTATTTGGCAGTTTATCGAATTTTCACTTTTGGGGTTCGTAATTAGGAGGACAACATGCGAAAAATTATTGTCGGCTCTCGTCGAAGCAAACTTGCGTTAACACAGACCAAGTGGGTCATTGAACAGTTAAAAAAACAAGGTCTTCCTTTTGAGTTTGAAATTAAAGAAATGGTTACAAAAGGGGACCAAATTTTAAATGTAACGCTGTCCAAAGTAGGCGGTAAAGGTCTTTTCGTAAAAGAAATTGAACAAGCCATGTTAGATAAAGAAATTGATATGGCCGTTCATAGTATGAAAGATATGCCGGCTGTTTTGCCAGAAGGATTAACGATTGGATGTATTCCTTTACGAGAAGATCATCGTGATGCGCTTATTTCAAAAAATGGTGAGCGATTTGAGGAGCTACCAAGCGGTGCCGTGATTGGGACAAGCAGCTTGCGTCGAGGGGCACAGCTTCTATCTATGCGTTCAGATATCGAAATTAAATGGATTCGAGGAAATATCGACACACGCCTAGAGAAATTAAAAAATGAAGATTACGATGCCATTATCTTGGCAGCTGCAGGGTTATCTCGTATGGGCTGGTCGAAAGATACGGTCACTCAGTACCTAGAGCCGGAAATAAGCGTTCCCGCTGTGGGACAAGGAGCTTTAGCTATCGAATGCCGAGAAAATGACCATGAATTATTATCGCTTCTTCAAGCTCTAAATCATGATGAAACCGCTCGTGCTGTTAGAGCTGAACGCGTATTTTTAAAAGAGATGGAAGGCGGATGCCAAGTGCCGATTGCGGGTTATGGGCGTATATTGGACGGCGGAAACATTGAGCTAACGTCGCTAGTTGCGTCTCCTGATGGCAAAACGATTTACAAAGAGCACATTACGGGAAAAGACCCCGTTGCTGTCGGTTCAGAAGCTGCTGAGCGCTTAACATCTCAAGGAGCTAAGCTTTTAATTGACAGTGTAAAAGAGGAGCTGGACAAATAATGAGTCATGAGGCTCCTCTTTTTTTGAAAAAAGTTTTGATTACAAGAGAAGCGAAGCAGGCTCATTCATTTGCAGCGCAGGTTAAAAAGCTTGGAGGCATACCTTTAAGCTTACCAGTCCTCACGTTCGTACGTTCTAACAATGAAAAAGAAGTGGAAGATGTCCTGCTGTCGATTGACTGTTTTGATTGGATTGTTTTTACAAGTCAAAACGGGATTTCTTTTTTCTTTGAATGGCTAAAAGAGTTAAATATCAGTTGGATTGTTTTAAAAAGATTAAAAGTGGCTGCGGTTGGAGAAAAAACCGCAAAATTGCTAGAAAAACACGATGTTAATGTGCAACTTGTTCCAAAAGAATACGTTGCGGAATCACTTCTTGAGTCGTTAAAAGCAAATGTGTCACATCACGAGCGAGTTCTCCTTGTACGAGGACAATTAGCCCGCTCTGTTTTAAAAGATGGGTTAAAAGAGTGTGAGGTAACGGATCTAGTTGTATATCATACCATTCAAAATCAAGACTCTGAACGCTTGGTTAAGCAACATTTAGAAACAGGAATTGATGCCATTACTTTTACAAGTTCTTCTACAGTGAGATTTTTTGTCGAGTCAGTTAAAGATATTCCGAATTGGCTTGAGCTTATAAATAGAACCAAAGTTGTTTGCATCGGTCCTATTACGAGTCAAACAGCGAGCGAGTATGGAATTAAGCATCTTGTTCCTAACACATACACAATAAATGGTATGATAGATATGTTGGTTAGTTGTTTTGAATAATAAAGGAGGATTTTAACATGAAAGACTTACAATTTACACGTCATCGTCGTCTTCGTAATTCTGTAAATATGCGTGCGCTTGTACGCGAAACACATTTACATCCTGAAGACTTTATATATCCTATTTTTATTGTAGAAGGTGAACAAAAAAGAAATGCTGTAAAATCAATGCCAGGTGTGGATCAAATTTCTTTAGACTACTTGAATGATGAAATCCAAGAGTTAGTCGATTTAGGAATCAAGTCAGCTATGGTATTTGGTGTTCCCGCTGAAAAAGATGCGGTGGGCTCACAGGCATACCATGACCACGGAATTGTCCAAAAAGGTATTCGTCAAATTAAAGAAAATTTTCCAGACTTTGTTGTTATCGCAGATACATGCTTATGTCAATACACAGATCATGGCCACTGTGGTGTAATTGAAGACGGAAAAATCTTAAACGATCCTAGCCTTGACTTATTAGCGCGTACAGCGGTTAGTCAAGCTAAAGCAGGAGCGGATATTATTGCGCCTTCAAACATGATGGACGGTTTCGTGGCAGCTATTCGCCACGGTCTAGACGAAGGTGGATTTGAAGATGTGCCCGTGATGTCTTATGCTGTTAAATATGCATCTGCTTTTTACGGACCATTCCGCGATGCAGCGCATTCTTCTCCTCAATTTGGAGACCGTAAAACATATCAAATGGACCCAGCCAATCGCTTAGAAGCACTTCGAGAAGCAGAATCTGATGTCGAAGAAGGAGCAGATTTCTTAATTGTAAAACCAGCTCTATCATATTTAGATATTATGCGCGATGTGAAAAATACGTTTAATTTACCGGTAGTGGCTTATAATGTGAGCGGAGAATATTCAATGATTAAAGCGGCAGCTCAAAACGGCTGGGTAAATGAAAAAGAGATTGTTCTTGAAAAATTAATTAGCATGAAGCGTGCAGGGGCGGATTTAATTGTAACGTATCATGCTAAAGACGCAGCACGCTGGTTATCTGACAAGTAATTAAGGAGGCTTACACATGAGAAGTTATGAAAAGTCAAAAGCAGCTTTTTTAGAAGCGCAGCAATTAATGCCGGGTGGAGTAAACAGTCCTGTTCGTGCATTTAAATCAGTAGATATGGATCCTATTTTTATGGAACGAGGAAAAGGCGCTACGATTTACGATATTGACGGCAACAAATATATTGACTACGTCTTATCATGGGGACCTTTAATTCACGGACATTCCAACGATCAAGTAGTTGAAGCAGTAAAAAAAGTAACGGAATCTGGTACAAGCTTTGGTGCACCAACATTAATTGAAAATGAGCTTGCTAAGGTTGTTATTGAGCGCGTTCCTTCAATCGAAATCGTCCGTATGGTGAGTTCAGGTACGGAAGCAACGATGAGCGCACTGCGTTTAGCACGTGGCTATACGGGCCGCAACAAAATTTTAAAATTTGAAGGCTGTTACCATGGACACGGTGACTCTCTTCTAATTAAAGCTGGCTCAGGCGTTGCAACGTTAGGCCTACCAGATAGCCCGGGAGTGCCTGAAGGAATCGCTAAAAACACGATTACAGTGCCGTACAATGATTTAGAAAGCGTACAATATGCTTTTAAAGAATTCGGAGATGACATTGCCGGAGTAATCGTTGAACCGGTAGCAGGAAATATGGGTGTGGTACCGCCTCAGCCAGGTTTCTTACAAGGGCTTCGTGATATCACATCAGAATATGGCTCACTGCTCATTTTTGATGAAGTAATGACAGGGTTCCGCGTAGCGTACAACTGTGCACAGGGCTACTATAACATTACGCCTGACTTAACTTGCTTAGGAAAAGTAATCGGTGGTGGTTTACCAGTAGGTGCTTACGGTGGTAAAGCTGAAATTATGGAGCGAGTTGCACCAAGCGGCCCGATTTATCAAGCAGGTACATTATCAGGTAATCCGCTTGCGATGACAGCTGGATACGAGACGTTAACGCAGCTAACACCTCAATCCTACGATGAGTTCATTCGTAAAGCAGATCGCTTAGAAGAAGGATTGATGGCAGCAGCTGAAAAATATGATGTGCCGTTGACGGTAAACCGAGCTGGTTCAATGATCGGTTTCTTCTTTACAAACGAACAGGTAATAAATTACGAAACAGCGAAAACATCAAATTTAGATTATTTTGCAGCTTACTATCGTGAAATGGCTAATGAAGGCGTGTTTTTACCTCCTTCTCAATTCGAAGGAATGTTTTTATCAACTTCTCATACAGATGCAGACATTGAACATACAATTGCAGCAGCTGAAAAAGCTTTTTCGAAGTTACGTGGATAAACAGATAAATAAGATTGACTTTTATATCAAAGCTTACGGAGTATTCCGTAAGCTTTTTTAGTTTTAAAGACATATTTTAATTTATTTGTTCATACATCTTTAATGACCGCGCTATTACCTGGCGGGTGTTGGAAGGGGGAGAACAATTTGTCGCAGGATAATTTATCATGTCTGCGTTTTTCCGTAGAAGAATCAGTATGGTTTCAAAAAGGACAGGAAGTCTCACAACTTTTGTCTATCTCCTTAGAGCCTCAAGTATCTATTCAAGAATATGACCAATACGTGTCTATTCGAGGAGCATTACAATTAACAGGTGAATACGAAACGTACGAGGGAGAGCACTCGTTACGCGAATATACAAATGAGAATCAAGTGCAATCTATCTCTGTCCGTGAAGACGGAACGGCTGAATTATCACATCAATTTCCTGTTGATATTACCATTCCTAAAAATCGTATTCAAAGTATTGAAGACGTATATGTATCTATTGATTTATTTGATTATGAATTGCCGGGTACAAATCAGCTGCAGCTAATGGCTGACTTGTCCATCACAGGGTTGTACGGAGAACAGCATGAAGAACGAGAAGAAGAGGAAGAGTTTTCGGAGGAACAGCACATCGTCTCCTATGAAGAAGTGAACGATGCTGAAGAAGTATATACTGAAAACCTTGCTCAAGAAGAAGAGGAACAAGAGTTTGACGTAAGCTATCGTGAAGCTCCCGCACTTTTAGAGGCAGAGGCTATTGAAGAAGATCATTCAGAAGAGCCCCCTAGTTATTTTTCATCTGTATTTAAAAAAGAATCTCGTGCTGAGCCGGTCGTGGAATATGAAGAGGAAGCATATGAACCATTTGAAGTCGAAGTGAAAAAAGAAGCGCAAATCGAGGAAGAAAGAGAAGACAACGTGATTGAGCTCTTTCAGCTTCGTCAAGAGCAAGAAAGCTTCGAAGAATCGCAAGCTAGTGAATTGAATACGTATGCTGACGTTCAACAAGAGACTGAGCAAGAAGAAGCTGAACAAGAAGAGGAAAAGATTATTGTTGAATTTCGGAAAGAAGAAAATGAAAGCGGCCGAAATGAAAACGCCCTTTATTTAACAAAGCTCTTTTCGCGGGAAGAAGAAGCTTTTTCAACGTGGAAGCTTTGTATTGTTCAAGACGGAGATTCGCTTGATACGATAGCAAACCGCTATAATACGAATGTACAAAACATTTTACGAGTAAATAATTTAGAAGATGAATATGAGCTGGAAGAAGGAAGCATCTTAAATATTCCCGTTCGTTAAAGTCGGAAAGAAAACAGTTTTGACGCATATAATGTCTTAACTGTTTTCTTTATTTTTTACGAGGAAGGAGAATATAGATGCAGCGGACAGTAGCAGACTACAAAGTATTGTTAAAAGAATATGACTTAGATGTTGACTTTATCGAAGACTACGGAAAAGTAAAAAAAGTCTATACGAAAACCGGCGTGTTTGCGCTTAAAGAAATGGCGAATCATCAAGAACGAAATCAAAACTTCATTCAAAAGCTGCAGAACGTGTATCAAAAAGGATGGATGGGATTTGTCCCTATTTATCAAACGAAGCGTTCTCAGCCCATTGTTTCAGATGAAAGCGGCTCGTATTACTTAATGCCGTGGCTCCCAAATAATCCGACCGAAGAGCGTGATATTCGATATCATAAATTATTTCAAGAGCTTGCTAAGCTTCACGGCGCTTCGGCGCAGGAAGTAGAAGTGAAAAAAGAAGATATAGAAAATCATTATACATCGATGAAAGAAACGTGGGAAAAACGTCAGGAAGAGCTGAAGCAGTACGTAGTAGAATGCGAGAAGAAAGTTTATATGTCTCCGTTTGAATTGCATTACTGTACATTTTATTATGAAATGACAAGAGCGCTTGAATTTGGTTTTGGAAAGCTCGATCAGTGGAACGATGAAATGGAAGAAAAGGAAAAGATCCGGCTGGTTACTTCTCATGGAAAGCTATCGGCTAAACATTTTATCTATGACGAGCGGGGAAATGGTTTTTTTATTAATTTTGAACATGCAAAAGATGCTTCACCGATTTATGATTTGGTCTCATTTTATTTCCGTACTCTTCGCACATACCCAGTAACTACCTATGACAGCTATGAGTGGTTTAGTACGTATGAAAAACATTTTGCTCTCAGAGAAGAGGAACGGCTGCTTTTACACAGTTATTTGGCGTTTCCAGAACCCTTGTATCAGTGTATCGTTCAATATAGGCAACATAAAGAAAGTAAAACAGAGCTTGAACATATGCAGTCATTTATTCGAGCATACTGGCTGACGAAAAACATTGAACAGCTCAATATTAAAATATTTGAAGTAGATCAGCAAAAAAAAATGGCAGCGGAAGCAGCTGCACAAGCCCAAGCGAACGAATAGAGCTTGGGTTTTTAAATCCAGTCGGAATATAAAGCAACCGCTAGTATGGCAAGCAATGCCAACAACAGTACATCAAAGGTTGTAGGGAAAAATAGTGTACGTATACCTTGAAAAATTGTTAAAGGAACAATAAACTGTCCACAAGCCGCTCCTGCTGTTTTGAGCCACCGCTGCAGCTGATACGAATTTACATTTATTCGTTTCTTCATTTGTACATGCCCCTTTCAATCCACGTGCCCAGGTTAAAGTAAGTATATGAAAAAAGAAAGAAATGGTGACATTTTTTTGAGTGGGCTCTTCATTTTATTTCCAAAATTAGCGAGCGAATGAAAAAATAAAGAGCAGAACAAAAAAATTATGAATATAATCATAAAAAAATGGAGAAGATTATTGACGATTCAACATTTTTTCATATAGTATAATTAAGAGAAATTCATACATAAATACAGTGAATAGGAAGAGTACGGGATGTTCGTCTTTCAGAGAGAGAAATCAGTTGCTGTGAGATTTCTTAAGAATGTGCACTCGGAATGTCGCCTATGAGTAGCTTTTTTGAACAGCTGCATAGCTCAGTAGAAAAAGCCGGTTAATCAACCGTTATGAAATGAAGTGTATAGGCTTATCAAACGGGATACGTCTATAAAAAAAGGTGGTACCGCGAAATCAACTCCTTTCGTCCTTTTATTAGGAAAGGAGTTTTTTTATGTTTATAAAAGCTTTACACAGTTTCTAAAGACTGAAACTTTATATTATGGAGGTATACATTATGTCTGAAAAAGAAGTGACTCTTCCAACGAAGTATGATCCAAAAGCCGTTGAAGAAAATCGTTATCAGTATTGGTTAGACGGGAAGTTTTTTGAAGCAACAAATGACCCTGAAAAAGAGCCATATACAATTGTAATTCCACCCCCAAACGTAACGGGCAAGCTGCATTTAGGCCACGCTTGGGATACAACGTTACAAGACATCTTAACGCGTATGAAGCGCATGCAAGGCTATGACGTTTTATGGCTTCCTGGCATGGACCATGCGGGGATTGCAACGCAGGCAAAAGTAGAAGAAAAGCTTCGCAGCGAAGGGAAAAGCCGCTACGATCTAGGCCGCGAAAATTTTGTAGCCGAAACGTGGAAATGGAAAGAAGAATATGCAAGCTTTATTCGCCAGCAGTGGTCGAAGCTAGGACTTGGCTTAGACTATTCACGCGAGCGCTTCACGCTTGATGAAGGCCTTTCTAAAGCAGTGCGCGAAGTATTCGTAACGCTTTACAAAAAAGGATTAATCTATCGCGGAGAATATATTATTAACTGGGATCCAGCTACAAAAACAGCTCTTTCAGACATCGAGGTTATTTACAAAGATGTACAAGGTGCGTTTTATCATATGCGCTATCCGTTGGCAGATGGTTCTGGACATATTGAAATCGCAACAACTCGTCCTGAAACAATGCTAGGAGATACGGCTGTAGCTGTTCACCCTGAAGATGATCGCTATAAGCACTTAATTGGCAAAAAGGTTGTCCTTCCGATTGTAGGGCGTGAAATTCCAATCGTAGGCGATGATTATGTAGATATGGAATTCGGTTCTGGTGCGGTGAAAATCACGCCTGCTCATGACCCGAACGATTTTGAAATTGGAAACCGTCATAATTTAGAGCGTATTTTAGTGATGAATCAAGACGGTACGATGAACGACAAAGCAGGTAAATATGAAGGAATGGATCGTTTTGCTTGCCGTAAGCAAATTGTTAAAGACCTTCAAGAAGACGGTGTATTGTTCAACATTGAAGACCACATGCATTCAGTAGGTCACAGTGAACGAAGCGGTGCCGTTGTTGAACCTTATTTATCAACTCAGTGGTTTGTAAAAATGCAGCCGTTAGCAGATAAAGCAGTAGATCTTCAAAAACAAGAAGAAAAAGTAAACTTTGTGCCTGATCGTTTTGAAAAGACATACTTACACTGGATGGAAAATATTCGCGACTGGTGTATTTCGCGTCAGCTTTGGTGGGGACATCGCATTCCAGCTTGGTATCATAAAGAAACTGGAGAAGTATACGTAGATCATGAGGCTCCAGCAGATATCGAAAACTGGGAACAAGATTCAGATGTATTAGACACATGGTTCAGTTCAGCGCTATGGCCATTCTCAACAATGGGCTGGCCCGATGTGGATGCAGCTGATTTCAAACGCTACTACCCAACAAATGTGCTTGTAACAGGCTACGATATTATTTTCTTCTGGGTATCTCGTATGATTTTCCAAGGTCTTGAATTTACGGGTAAACGTCCGTTTGACGATGTACTCATTCACGGTCTTGTACGAGATGCTGAAGGTCGTAAAATGAGTAAATCACTTGGTAACGGTGTAGATCCAATGGAAGTAATCGAGAAATACGGTGCAGATTCTCTTCGCTACTTCTTATCTACAGGAAGCTCACCAGGACAAGATTTACGCTTCAGCTTTGAAAAAGTCGAAGCGACATGGAACTTTGCAAATAAAATTTGGAATGCTTCTCGTTTTGCATTAATGAACATGGACGGCATCACATTTGAAGAGCTTGATTTATCAGGCGAAAAGTCTGTTGCTGATAAATGGATTTTAACGCGCTTAAATGAAACGATTGAGCACGTAACAAAATTAGCTGACAAATATGAATTCGGTGAAGTTGGACGTATTCTCTATAACTTTATTTGGGATGATTTCTGCGATTGGTACATTGAAATGGCTAAACTTCCTCTTTACGGAGAAGATGAAGCAGCTAAAAAGACAACTCGCTCAATTTTAGCTTATGTACTTGATAATACAATGCGACTTTTACATCCATTCATGCCGTTTATTACCGAAGAAATTTGGCAAAGCTTGCCGCATGAAGGCGAATCAATTACAGTAGCTAAATGGCCGGAAGTACGCCCTGAGCTTTCTGATAAAGAAGCTGCTAACGATATGCGTTTACTTGTAGATATTATCCGCGCTGTTCGTAACATTCGTGCTGAAGTGAACACGCCGATGAGCAAACAAGTAAAATTATTTATCAAAGCTAAAGATGAAAATATTCAAAGCCAGCTCGAAAAGAACCGTGCGTATGTAGAACGTTTCTGTAATCCAAGTGAGCTTGTGATTTCAACAGATGTTTCATTAGATGAAAAAGCGATGACTGCTGTTGTAACAGGCGCAGAATTAATTTTACCTCTTGAAGGTTTAATTAATATCGAAGAAGAAATCGCGCGTTTAGAAAAAGAATACGACAAGTTAAACAAAGAAGTAGAACGTGTACAAAAGAAATTAAACAACCAAGGCTTTATTGCAAAAGCGCCTGCTAAAGTAGTAGAAGAAGAGCGTGCAAAAGAGCAGGATTATGTTGAAAAACGCGAAGCTGTTCAGTCTCGTATTGCTGAATTACGCGGATAATCAATGGGTTAATGAACCAACAGAAAAAGCGTTGCTTGTATAGCGACGCTTTTTCTTTACATAATAATAGCGATGGAAAAGAAAGGTGAATAAAAGATGATAACGACATATGAAGAAGCGCTTGATTGGATTCATAACAGACTTCGCTTTGGAATCAAGCCGGGGTTAGAACGAATGGAATGGATGCTAGAGCAGCTTGATTTTCCGCAGCAAAATCTAAATGCTATTCATGTTGCTGGTACGAATGGTAAAGGTTCTACCGTTTCTTATTTGCGAAACATGTTAGAAGAAGCAGGGTATAAAGTTGGAACCTTTACTTCTCCTTATATCGAAACATTTAATGAACGGATCAGCGTGAATGGAAAGCCTATTTCAAATGAAGCAATGACCGCTCTTGTTCAGGAAATAAAGCCTGTTGTGGAGCGACTAGAACATACAAATTTAGGATCAGCAACGGAATTTGAAGTGATTACAGTCATGGCTTTTCTTTATTTCGGCTATCATGAGTCAGTTGACTATGCTGTGTTTGAAACAGGCCTTGGAGGACGATATGACTCAACAAACGTTGTGAATCCTATGGTGAGTATTATTACAAACATTGGATTTGATCACATGGCAATACTAGGAGATACGGTAGAAGAAATTGCAGCAGAAAAAGCGGGGATTATTAAAAAAGAAGTCCCTATTATTACCGGTGCAGAGCAAGTAAAGGCGCTTGATGTCATTACTGAAGAAGCAAAGTCAAAGCAGGCTTCGTTATTTGTGTTAGGAAAAGATTTTGACATTAAAAACTATGAGCCCTTAGCAAATGGGGAAGGCTTTGCGTTAAAAACGCCGTATGGCACATTTGAACATTTAGAATTAAATATGCTTGGCTATCATCAAGTAAAAAATGCAGCTTTGGCTGTCATGGCCGTTTGTTATTTAAAAGAAAAGAAAAAGCTTTCTATCTCCAATGAGCAAATGATAAAAGGGATTCAGCATACAAAGTGGAACGGCCGCTTTGAGATAGTAAATGAGCATCCTTTAACGATTATTGATGGGGCTCATAATGCAGAAGGCATTGATAGCTTGTTATCTACTTTACGCCTTCATTATGAAGATCGAAACATTCATTTAGTTTTCAGCTGTTTAAATGATAAAAGTGCTGATCGAATGGTTCAAGAACTTGAAACAATCGCTGCAAGTATTACATTTACGTCGTTTGACTTTCCTCGTGCTCGCGCAGCTCAAGAGCTTTATGAGATGAGTACTCATCATAATAAGCATATGGATGAGGAGTGGAAAAAAGCAATTGCTTACGTAAAGGAAAAGGCGACAGGTGAACAAGACATGGTCGTGATTACAGGGTCTCTGTATTTTATATCAGAAGTGCGGGCTTTTCTTCTAAAATGAGCAAAAGCAGCAAGTGAAATCTTGCTGCTTTTAACATAATGTGAGGAAGGGATACGGATAATAAGGAAGCACTAAGTTCAAAGTATTGTCACTTTCACCCCTTAGGTAAGTGATATATAATAAACATGTACATCACTAAATAAGGAGATTGTTAACATGAGTAAGAATAATGAAAAAATTGTACCGAAAAGCAATAAAAACTTTACCGGTATTATTCTTACCTTTTCAGTGATAGCGAATGTTATTATTTTACTGCTATTCTTTTCGAATATTGGCTATCAAGGAAAAGTAAGTTTTGATTTGACTATCTTTCCACGGTTAAATGCTATTTTGAATAGTTTTACGTTTATTTTTTTAGTTGCAGCGTTGATTTCAATTTTTAGGAAAAATATTAATGCTCATAAAGGTTTTATTTTAGCAGCATTCACTTCCACACTGCTCTTTTTAGTTTCATATTTAACGTTCCATTACATTTCCACAGAAACAGCTACGTTTGGTGGAGAAGGAATCGTTCGTCCCATTTACTTCTTTATTTTGATCACACACAGTTTCCTAGCAGCGATTATTGTTCCGCTGGCACTGTTTGCACTTGTGTGGGGCTGGACAATGCAAGTTGAAAAACACAAAAAAATTGTGCGATGGACAATGCCAATCTGGCTTTATGTAAGTCTTACAGGTGTAATTGTCTACTTATTTATGGCTCCTTACTATTAAAAGACGTCTGCTTTTGCAGACGTTTTTTTATGCTGTTTTTGTTCTTTAGTGGTATAATCCTTATTACCTATAAAAAGTGTGTTTTAAGGAAGGAGGCATACAGAATATGACTTTTATGGGTATTATGATTCAGTTTATTAACGAAGGAGCTGTTTGATACTAATCAATAAAGGAGAGATATTGAAATGGATAAACTGTCAACGAGGAATAAAGGAATTTCTCTAATGAAAGTGATCATACTGGTTATCGTAATAGGTCTTCTAGCAGCTTTTCTCATTCCGTTTATTGGCAGCTATTTAAGGGAACGAGATACATTCCTTCACTCAAAAGAAAACCTACAATTAGTAAGCAGCAGGCCTGAGATGGAAGAAATAGTATGAGTTTAATTTACCTCTATGCATTTGTTTCAGGTATCACGTTAGGTTCATTTTATAACGTAGCAGGACTTAGAATACCTCAGAAAAAATCTATTTTATCTCCAAGATCTCATTGTCCACACTGTTTATACGTTCTTTCTCCACAACAATTAATTCCCATAGTCTCCTACATTAAAAATGCAGGAAAATGTAGTATGTGTCAAAAAAAAATCTCCTTCATCTACCCATTCATAGAATTTTCGACAGGAAGTTTATTTGTATATGCTTTTTTTAGATTGAATATGACGTTAGAACTGATTGTCATATTAACCTTTGTTTCTTTTTTAACAATTATAGTTGTCTCAGACATAGCCTATATGATTGTCCCAAATAAGGTGCTGCTTTTCTTTTTGCCTATCTTTCTACTTGAGCGTCTTTTCATTCCATTAAATTCGTGGAGTGATTCCTTAATGGGAGGAGGAATCGCATTTTTTCTCCTCTTTCTAATCGCATTTCTCAGCAGAGGAGGGCTTGGAGAAGGAGATATTAAATTGTATGCTTTGATTGGTATTGTGCTTGGAGTAAAGCTTGTTTTGCTATCGCTTTTTTTAGCTATATTAATAGGCGGAACCGTTAGTATAGGAGCGTTATTAATGAAAAAGGCAAAGGTAGGTGTACCAATTCCTTTCGTTCCATTTATTTTTATAGGCACAATCGCTGCTTATTTTCATGGAAACGAATTGATAGATTGGTATGTTAGCAACTATTTTTTATTGAGCTTCAAGTCTTCGACAAATTTAAAATTTCTGTAACTAAATAGCGAAAACCTTTTGTAACAAGACGACAAATGTCTTGTTATTTTTTTTTTCTTCTATGATAGCATGGAAAAAAGTGTATGTTTTATGTCGGTTTACCTCAGCTTGCAACCGGTACTAAGACTACGTTAACTAAAGGCGGTGGGGCAGTGGACAAGCAGGAACGAAAAATTTCAATTAAAATCAACGGTCAATCCAAGGAAGAACAAGCGCCAGAAAAAGACGAGTTTACGTGGGTTCTTCCGGAACCGGGATCCACAGATTCTCATGTGGAAGAAAATAAAGTGGTGTTTATTGAAGATGTAAGAAATGAAAAAAAGAAAAAGCCGCGATTACATCCTAAAAATGTTTCGATTAAAACGGTAAACGGCGGTGTGATCAAACGAACAGCTGTGATTGTACTGCTAGCAGTCGGAATAGGCAGCGGCATCGGTATGGTTGGTGTGAAAATGATGACAGGAAGCGAACAGCCTGTAAGCAAAGCACAAACAAGTGAGCAAACGAAAGAAGAAAAAGCTTCTCAAACAGCGTCTACCACTGAAAGTGTTGGTAAAGCTGAAAAGAAAAGCGAACAGAAATCGAAGGGGACATCAGCTGCTGCTTCTACTTTAGAACCTTTTTCCTTTTACATTGTTCAAGCAGGTGCTTTTTCATCAAAAACTGCTGCAAATAAAGCAATGGATAAATGGAAAGAAGAGAACGAAGCAGGCGAGATCTTTTCACCTAAAACCTATTCTCTTGTCGTTGGTGCTGCCACTGGAGAAGAAAAAGCGAACGCACTTAGTAAAACGTATAAACAACAAGGTAAAGATGTATATGTAAAGTCTTATGAAATTAAGCCCACTAGCGAATTAGGGAAAAAAGATCAAACGGTTATAACAACAGCGCAGCCGTTTATGGCTAATCTCTTAGATCAATCTGCTAAAGCGATTGAAGGACAGCGGGTAGCCGATATCAAATCTCTGAAAAAAGAGCTGACAAAAGTTCAGAAAGAAGCGTCAAATGAAGACATTAAAACCATGGTGAGCACCCTTCAAAAAGCTGCTGCTTCTCTTTCTTCATATGAAGACAATAAAAGCAGTAAAGATGCTTGGCTTGCTCAGCGATACGTGTTAAAAGCTCTTCAGCAGTATGAAAGCCTTGTAACGTCTTAACAAGTGAGGTAGTGTAATGCTGCCTCACTTGTTTATTGTCATTTGGAGATGAAATTGCTAAAATAACGGTGTGTCCTTCTTTTTTAAATCAAAATGCAAAGGTGAGATGTATGAAACAAACATTAATTTTAGCCTCAGGCTCTCCTCGTCGAAAAGAATTACTTCAGCAGCTTCACATTCCCTTTACCGTTCACGTTAGTACAATTGAAGAAATCGTCAATCCATCATACACTCCGTCCGAGGTAGTAATGGATTTAGCTAGGCAAAAAGCAGTGGACGTTGCTTCGCATCATAAAGAGGATATTGTCCTAGGTGCCGATACAGTTGTCGTATATGGCAATCGTATTTTAGGAAAGCCAAAAACGAAACAAGAAGCGATTGAAACACTTACGATGCTGTCAGGTCAAAAACATCAGGTATTAACTGGAGTAGCGTTCGTATCAAATGCAAAAGTTCATACGTTTTATGAACAAACAGATGTAGAGTTTTGGCCAATTGAACAAGATGAAATCGTACAGTACGTAGAGTCAGGAGAGCCTATGGATAAGGCTGGTTCTTATGGAATTCAAGGTCTCGGTGCTGCGCTAGTTAAAAAAATTGAAGGAGACTATTTCTCCGTGGTGGGCTTGCCGCTCTCCCGAACAATACGTGAGCTAAAACAATACGGTTTCGTTTACTAAAAAGGAGTGGCGAAATTGGATCAATCATTGTTAATTAAAGATTTCCCTCAAGATGAAAGACCTCGAGAGCGCCTTGTGTCAATGGGTGCTTCTAGTCTTTCTAACCACGAGCTTATTGCTATTTTGCTGCGCACTGGAACTAAAGATGAATCTGTTCTTCAGCTGTCCAATCGCATATTAACGCATTTTGAAGGTCTTCAACTTTTGCAGCATGCATCGCTTGATGAAATGATGAATATTAAAGGTATCGGACCTGCAAAAGCAATTCAAATTATAGCGGCTATTGAAATAGGTAAGAGGATTGTACAGCGGAAATCTAGTCAGCGATATACCATTCATGGCCCTGAAGACGGAGCTAATTATGTGATGGAAGAAATGCGCGTGCTGTCTCAAGAGCATTTCGTCTGTTTATACCTCAACACGAAAAATCAAGTTCTCCACAAGCAAACCATTTTTATCGGAAGCCTCAATTCATCTATTGTCCATCCAAGAGAAGTATTTAAAGAAGCCTTTCGTCGTTCAGCTGCATCCCTTATTTGTATTCATAATCATCCCTCCGGCGACCCTACTCCCAGCAGAGAAGATATAGAGGTAACGAAGCGCTTAAAAGAGTGCGGATTTATCATAGGAATTGAATTGTTAGATCATTTAATTATCGGAGATCGAAAATATATTAGTTTAAAAGAAAAAGGATACATGTAAGGCTATGCTTTTTAAAATCCTTGGGTTATAATAGTAGTCATGATTTTAAATGACAAGTTCTTTACAATCATTCGTTATTAATAGACAAAGTATGACTTTTTATCATACAATATTTGGCGTTGACATCTATGAAAAAAGTATAGAAAATAAAAAATGTTACTTATGAAATGAAGAAATTGAATTATGGAATTTTTACCTTTGCATTTTGGTAAGAGAAAGGAAGAGACACATGTTTGGAATCGGTACTAGAGACCTTGGAATAGATTTGGGTACTGCAAATACGCTCGTTTATGTAAAAGGAAAAGGAATTGTTGTGCGTGAGCCGTCTGTTGTGGCTTTGCAAACTGATACAAAACAAATCGTTGCGGTAGGTAACGATGCAAAAAATATGATTGGTCGTACACCTGGGAACGTAGTAGCCCTTCGTCCAATGAAAGATGGAGTTATTGCAGATTACGAAACAACTGCGACGATGATGAAATATTACATCAATCAAGCTCAAAAAACAAAAAGTTTGTTTGCGGGTAAGCCGTATGTAATGGTTTGTGTACCTTCTGGCATTACAGCTGTTGAGAAACGTGCCGTTATTGATGCGACTCGTCAGGCTGGCGCGCGTGATGCGTATACAATTGAAGAACCGTTTGCTGCAGCAATCGGCGCCAATCTACCGGTTTGGGAGCCAACGGGAAGTATGGTAGTAGATATTGGCGGAGGAACAACAGAAGTTGCGATTATTTCTTTAGGAGGAATCGTAACATGTCAGTCAATCCGTATCGCTGGGGACGAGATGGATGAAGCGATTATTCAATATATTCGCAAGAATTACAATTTAATGATCGGTGAGCGTACGTCAGAAGCATTAAAAGTAGAAGTCGGTTCTGCCGGAATTCCAGAAGGTATTGAAAACATGGAAATTCGCGGACGTGACTTACTAACAGGTCTACCGAAAACAATCGAAATTTCAGCAGAAGAAATTGCAGAAGCGCTAAAAGATACAGTGGCTTCTATTGTAGATTCAGTAAAAAGTACATTAGAAAAAACACCACCTGAACTTGCGGCGGATATTATGGATCGCGGTATTGTATTAACAGGCGGTGGCGCATTGCTACGTAATTTAGATAAAGTTATTAGTGAGGAAACAAATATGCCGGTTGTCATCGCAGAAGATCCGCTTGACTGTGTTGCAATTGGAACTGGTAAAGCGTTAGAACACATTGATTTATTTAAAAATCGTACAAGCGATTCATATCGCTAAATATTAAGAGGTGTAGATCGTGCCACAATTTTTCTTAAATAAACGTTTAGTTATTTTATTAGTCAGTATTATTGTATTAGTGGCATTGATTGGTTTTTCGTTAAATGGTCGTAAAAATGTAACGTGGCCTGAACAGTTTGTCAAAGATACGGTTGGTCTTGTTCAGGCTACCTTTAATGAACCCGCACAATTTGTAGCGGGTTTCTTTCAGAATGTAGGTGACTTAAAGCGTACATACGAAGAAAACGAGGTATTAAAAGCCCGTTTAGACGAACGCATGCAATTAGAAACGAAAGCCAACGCTTTGCAGCAAGAAAATAAAAAATTAAGAGCACAGCTCGACAAAAAAACGGATTTAAGTCAATACAACCCAATCGAAGCAACAGTTATTGCTCGTAATCCAGACCGTTGGCATGAGGTAATTGCCATTGATAAAGGGACGGTTCATAATGTGCAGGAAAATATGGCTGTTATGACTCCTGAAGGGCTGATTGGTAAAGTGAAGCATGCATCTAAGTTCACATCTACTGTGCAGTTAATTAGTTCATCAGATCGTACAAACCGTGTATCTGCTAAAATTCAGGCTAAAAAAGAAGTGTTTGGTTTAATTGAAGGCTATGATGATAAAGAACAGGCGCTTGTTATGCGTCGTATTCCATTTGATGCTGATATTAAAGAAAAGCAAAAAGTAGTAACGTCTGGTCTAGGACAAGAAGACGGTATTTTCCCTAGCAATCTTCCAATTGGCGTTATCACAAAAATTGAGCCTGATGAATATGGATTAACGAAAAAAGCTTATATCAAACCTGCTGCTGACTTGTATGACTTAGATAACGTAGTTGTAGCTAAAAGAAGTGCGCCCGCTGCTGAAGACGATTTAGGGGCGGAGGAGGCTAACTGATGAAGCGGTTTGTCCTTCCTATTCTCGTGCTTGTCGTTTTTATGTTTGAAAGTATCTTTGTTAATTTTGTCGCCATGGCATCACCATGGCGAGACTGGATTCTATCGCCTCATTTTGTTGTAGTGGTACTGGCTTTTATGTCAGTGTATTATCACCCAAAGCAAGCGATGCTATATGGGGTAATCCTTGGATTCATGTACGATATTGCCTTTACGGATGTCTTAGGAGTATACGCGCTTGGATTGCCGGCCGTATGCTATATCGTATCAAAACTAATGAAGATTTTTCAGCAAAATACGCTTATCGTAATCTGCATGTCGCTATTAGCTGTAGCCATTATTGAGTTTTATGTATATGGAATTAATAGCATTATTAATATATCTGATATGACCATTGGTCGCTTCTTGCAAGAGCGATTTTACGCAACCATCATTTTAAATGCCATATTTGCACTCATTTTTGCATTTCCGCTTCAAAGATGTTTTCAATATTTCGCTAAATTTATCGATGAACGCTGATCGGAACATATATTACGCTTCTCGTTCATGATAGGATAAAAATGCTGATTGAAGAAACGAAAAAAAGGAATTGAGTAAGTCTCTGTCGAAATTATATATTCGTTGAGGTGAGCGTCTTGAATAAACAAAAGCAACAAAATGTGACAATTAAAGGAACAAAAGATGGATTAACGTTGCATCTCAATGATACATGTTCATTTGCAGAGCTTTTGACGGAACTTAAGACGAAGCTTTTGACAAATAAGCATGGCGATGCCGATCAGATCGTCACAGTGTATGTCAAAATCGGAAATCGTTATTTAACTACAGAGCAGGAAACCGAATTGAAGGCGCTCATAGAAGAAAATCAGTATTTAGTAGTTAAACAAATTGATAGTAACGTTATTTTAAAGCAAGATGCAGTCCGAGTAAGAGAAGAAAGTGAATTAGTATCTGTTACAAAGGTAGTTCGTTCAGGACAGGTTCTCCATGTAGAAGGCGATTTGCTTCTAGTCGGAGACGTAAATCCCGGAGGAACCGTTGTAGCTGGAGGGAATTTATTTGTATTAGGTGCTTTAAAAGGGATTGCTCATGCAGGATATCGAGGCAATAAAAACGCCGTTATTGCTGCATCGTTAATGAAACCTTCACAGCTGCGCATTGCTGATATCATTACCCGATCAGAAGAAGAGCGCAGTGAGAAGGAAGAGAATATAATGGAATGTGCATACTTAGATGATAATGATCAAATGGTGATAGATCGCGTGCAAACTTTACCGCATCTAAGACCGAATTTGACCAGGGTAGAAAGGAGAATTTGACAGTGGGAGAGGCTATTGTTGTTACGTCTGGTAAAGGTGGAGTTGGAAAAACAACGACATCAGCCAATTTAGGTACTGCTCTAGCATTAGCTGGAAAGCGCGTGTGTCTAGTAGACACTGATATCGGCTTACGCAACTTGGATGTTGTAATGGGGCTTGAAAATCGTATTATTTATGATCTTGTAGACGTGGTAGAAGGTCGATGCCAACCGCAAAAAGCCTTGATTAAGGACAAGCGTTTTGAATGTTTGTACTTACTTCCTGCTGCTCAAACGAGTGACAAAACAGCTGTTCAACCAGAACAAATGAGAGAGTTAGTTCTTCAGTTAAAGCAAGACTATGACTATGTGGTTATTGATTGCCCAGCTGGTATTGAACAAGGCTATAAGAATGCCGTAGCTGGCGCTGATAAGGCACTCGTTGTGACAACACCGGAAGTTTCAGCTGTTCGTGATGCTGACCGTATTATTGGATTATTGGAGCAAGAGGATATCGAGTCTCCAAAACTGGTTATTAACCGAATCCGTAGTCATATGATGAAAAATGGAGACATGCTGGACGTGGAAGAAATTTCTCAGCTTCTGGCTGTTGATTTAATTGGAATCGTTGCTGACGATGAAAATGTTATTCGTGCTTCTAACAACGGTGAACCAATTGTCATGGACCCATCAAGCAAAGCATCAATTGCATATCGTAATATTGCAAGACGTATTCTAGGTGAAACGGTTCCTCTTCAATCGTTAGATGAAGAAGATAAGGGAATGTTTGCACGTATTAAACGATTCTTTGGTGTTCGTTCTTAAAAAGCTTCCGATAGAGGAAGCTTTTTTTATTTGTGTGATTTTGTAGAGTCAAGCTGTCATAAGCTCCACGGACAAGTCATATAGTTGATTATACGATAAGAACAAGGAGAATGATGAATCATGAATCGACGTGCTGATGAAATCCGTAAACGAATTGCTGAGCGTAAGCGAAAACAATTAAATACAACGAAGCGTCTTCCTCAAGAACCTCTTCATACGTCCTTAATGAGCGAAGAAGAAAAATATGGATCGATGGATTATTCTGCGGTTGAATACACACCATCAGCAAAGGAATATCACCCGTTATTTCGAAAAGAACGCTTTTTATTTAAAATCTTAGCTTCAGCCTGCTTAGTGTTAATTGTAGGGATTATGTTCAAGAACGCTTCTCCTACTTTTGAACAGGCCAGAGTGGTGGTTCAACAAACAATGGATAAAGAATTTCAGTTTGCAGCTGTTTCCTCCTGGTACGAAGATAAGTTTGGGAAGCCGTTAACGCTATTGCCGAATAAAGAGTCTAGCAAAACGGAGCAAAGTGTAAGCGGAGAATATGCTACTCCAGCTTCAGGGAAAGTAACGGAAACATTTGCTCAAAGTAAGCAAGGCGTGACGGTTCAAACAGGAGTGGATTCGGTTGTAGAAGCAATGAGTGAAGGTATCGTAAGGTATGTAGGAAAACGTGATGATACTGGGAATACCGTTATTATTCAACATGCCGATGGAACCGAAACTTGGTATGGACAGCTCAAAAAAATCAATGTTAGTATGTATGATTTTGTAAATAAAGGCAAAGAAGTAGGAATTGTGGAAAACAGTAAAAAAGGCGATGCTGGAACATTCTATTTTGCTATTAAAAAAGGCGATAAGTTTGTGGATCCTAGTCAGGTGATTCAATTTGAATAGTGCTTTTTCGTTATTGATGAAAATTCACATTCATCCATTGTTTTGGGGGGTTTTCGTAATTGGTATCTTAACGGCTACGGTAAAGCAGCTTTTTTTGTTATTTATTATTGTAATTATTCATGAACTGGGCCACGCCGTAGCGGCTCAGTGTTTTTCTTGGCGAATTCGCAGAATTATGCTCTTACCTTTTGGGGGAGTAGCAGAAGTAGATGAACATGGGAATCGTCCATTTCGAGAAGAGTTTATTGTGACAATAAGTGGACCTCTTCAGCATCTCTGGATGTTTGGAGCTGCTTTCTTATTAATGAAAATAAATGTGTTGTCTTTGGAAACGTATGAGCAATTTATGTTTCAATGCACCGTGATTTTACTGTTTAATCTTTTGCCCATTTGGCCATTGGACGGAGGGAAGCTGCTTTTTTTAATTTGCAGTCGGTCTTTACCATTTTTAGAAGCGCATAAGCTCGCGCTCCGGTTATCAACGTTTTTTTTAGCTGTCGGTATTATTTACGCCGTCATTATGTATCCTTTTCAGCTGCACTTATGGATTGTTATTTCATTTTTAATTATATCCGGATATTTGGAATGGAAGAGCAGGCAATTTGTCTACATGCGCTTTTTGTTGGAGAGATATCATGGCAAAGAGCATCCAATTGGAGCTTTAAAAACGTTAAGTGTATCAACCAGTGAGACGCTCCATCAAGTTCTGCAAAAATTCCAAAGAGGTTGTAAGCATATGATTATTGCTACATCTCAAACAGGCGAGCATGTACAGATTGATGAAAATGAACTTTTACACGCTTACTTTGTAGAAAAAAGAACAAATAGCCAACTAGACGAACTTGTAACAGTTTACTGATTTCTAGTAACATAGAATAGAATGAAAAAAGTTCGGTTGCACTGACCGAACTTTTTCCTATGAATTTAGATTAAAGTGAGGCAATGTATGTGAAGGCATGTATTATTAACGCGGCTACTTCTTCAAAACGTATAGCCGTGATAAACGATAAAGCACTAGAAAAAATCTATTTAGAAGAACAAAGCGAGAATCAAATTATTGGGGATATATATTGGGGTAAAGTAGTAAAAGTACTGCCGCATATGCAAGCAGCCTTTATCGATATCGGTTTATCAATGAACGGATTTATTCATCGAAATGAACTTGTATCCTATCAGCAGTCAGAGAATCCTCACAAAGATCAGCGGCCGATGTCTGCTTTTATTCGTGAAGGAGAAAAAGTATTGGTTCAAGTTGTAAAAGAAGGCATTGGGACAAAAGGGCCCAAGCTGACGGGCATCATTGAATTTTCTTCTGATGAGCTTGTATATTTACCGCACGGAAACTATGTCGCTGTATCCAAAAAAATAGCTGAGCCAAAACGACAACAGTGGAAACAGCTTGGTGAGCGGTTAAAACAGGGGATGGAAGGCTTTTTATTTCGAACAGCGATTGCAGAAAAATCAGAAGCCGCGGTCCAACATAAAATAAAAGAGCTACAGAAAAAATATGAGCGCCTTGAACGACAGACACAGGGAATGAAAGCTCCTGCCCTAGTCAGCAAAGGACAAGATTTTCTCGAAACAAGAGTGCAAGCTGCACTTCAACAAGGAATTGATGGGATAGTAGTAGATGACTTCGACCTATATCAGCATCTTCAAACTACCTACCCTAACTTGTCAATAGAGTACTATAAAGGAAATGAAAATATTTTCTCTTTTTACGATCTGGAACGGCAAATAGAGAAGCTTTTAAAGCGAATCGTGTGGCTCAAAAGCGGAGGCTATATCGTTATTGACGAAACGGAAGCGATGACGGTCGTGGACGTGAACACGGGGAAGTTTTCAGGAAAAGATAATATTCGAAAGACAATGCTTCAAACAAATATGGAAGCTGCGTATGAACTGTCCAAACAGATGCAATTACGTCACTTAGGCGGCATGATCTTAATTGATTTTATAAATATGCCTCATAAAGAAGATCGGACAGAAGTAGAAAGATACATGAAAAAGCTATGTGAACAAGATGAAGTGCGGACGAATATAGTTGGCTTTACAGAGCTTGGCATATTGCAATTAACGCGGAAGAAAGTGCGCAATAGTATTGGATCAACATTAACTATGCCTTGTGAAGTATGTGAAGGAACCGGTAAAATGATTGATTCCAAAACGGCTGCTTTTCAAATTGAACGTGTAATTTGGGAACATCGCGGCGCGGAAGAAGAGGCTATTTGGATTGAGACGCGAAGTGATGTTATAAATGAAATGAAGGCTCAAGGATTTCTCAACGCTTTAGAGAAAATGGTAAAAAAAACCATATATCTTACACCAAGCGATGATTATACAAACGCATTTGTTTTGCGTCAATTGGGGTCGAATGAGCAGATCCAAAAAAGGGTCTCTGCTTCTATATAAAATTTTAGAAGAAAACATGAATTCCAATTGACACTAACCTTTGATTTGTAGTAAGATTTAATATGTTGGTTTGTAGCACCCGTGCTACAACCGCTCAGAACAGGTTTTAAGTTCACTTGAACACCTGTGATGGCGAGTCTTAGTTTTTAGAGGAGGTGCAGAGAATGTACGCAATTATTGAAACTGGTGGTAAGCAAATTAAAGTAGAGGCTGGTCAAGCAATCTACGTTGAAAAACTTGCTGGTGAACAAGGCGAAACAGTTACTTTTGACAAAGTATTATTTGTAGGTGGCGACAGCGTGAAAGTTGGTGTTCCTTTCGTAGAAGGTGCAACAGTTACGGCTAAAGTTGAAAAACAAGGTCGCGCTAAAAAGATCACTGTATTTAAATACAAAGCAAAGAAAAACTATCGTCGTAAGCAAGGTCACCGTCAACCTTACACAAAAGTTGTAATCGACGCTATCAACGCGTAATTATAACAAATGATTAAGGTGACGATTTCTCGTGATGCAAATAAGAAAGTTGACGGGTTCACGATGAGTGGACATGCTGACTTTTCCGAACACGGAAAAGATCTTGTTTGTGCGGGAGCATCTGCAGTTTCATTTGGGACAATTAATGCTATCTTTTCAATAAGTGGGGTTGAACCGCACTTAGAGCAAGGTGGAGATGGTGGGTATCTCCGTTGTGAGATTCCAAAAGATGTGGATTCGTTCACATTGGAACAGATTCAATTGCTATTAGAAGGTATGGTTGTTTCACTGAAAACGATCGAATTAGATTACAGTAATTATATAAAAATTAACGACAACTAAACAGGAGGTGGATGTCATGTTAGTAAGATTAGACCTTCAATTCTTCGCTTCTAAAAAAGGAGTAGGTAGTACTAAAAACGGTCGTGATTCAATCTCGAAACGTCTTGGTGCTAAACGTGCTGATGGCCAATTCGTATCTGGTGGTTCAATTTTATACCGTCAACGCGGTACTAAAATTTACCCAGGTGCAAACGTAGGTCGTGGTGGAGATGATACTTTATTCGCTCAAATCGACGGTATCGTTAAATTTGAACGTTTCGGTCGTGACCGTAAAAAAGTATCTGTATACCCTGTTGCTCAAGAAGCATAAGATACAAAAAGAAAACTCTAACCCAAGTAGGTTAGAGTTTTCTTTTTGTAGAATATTTCACCTATTACCCATTGGAATTTGTTATAATCGAACATATCTAAGAAGATTGATACGAGATGTTTGTCAGCGTTGTGAAATACTTATGCTCGAGTCAAAGTTAGGAGTGCTAAGATGGAAAAAGAATGGGATGTCGTAGAGGTATTAAGATACGCGCGGCATGATTGGTTAAATAAGCTGCAATTAATCAAAGGCAATCTAGCGTTGAATCGGCTTGATCGAGCGAATGAAATCATTGAAGAAATTGTAAATGAATCCAAACATGAATCCAAGTTAACAAACATCAATATGCGACTGTTTGCGGGCTTTGTTATGACCTATCATTGGAATAACCATGCTGTTCGCTTAGATGTGGAAGTGCTCGGAGAATTGAAGGATTTATCACAATACGATGAGTTCGTATACAACTGGTGTTGCTATTTGACAGAAGCACTCGAAAAATATGTTGATTATCATGCAGAAAACTATTTGAGTATTTCAGTATGCATTGAAGAACGGGGAATTCGTTTCTTTTTTGACTTTAGTGGAATACTAACAGATATACAGAAGCTACAAAACAAGCTACAATGTTATGAGTGCGCTCAAGGAGTTGCATTGGTTGAACAGCATATGTCTGAAGATGAATTTAGCCTTATGCTCACAATAAGTTAACAGCGCTTTTGCTATTGCAGGAGCTAAGATATAGAACGGAGTGAAAAAGAAATGTTTGTAGATCAGGTCAAGGTATATGTAAAAGGTGGCGACGGAGGAAATGGAATGGTTGCCTTTCGTCGCGAAAAGTACGTACCAAAAGGAGGTCCTGCAGGTGGTGACGGTGGTCACGGTGCAGATGTCATCTTTGAAGTAGAAGAAGGATTACGTACGCTGATGGATTTCCGCTATAAGCGTCACTTTAAAGCAAGCCGCGGTGAACATGGAATGTCAAAAGGACAGCACGGACGTAACGCTGAGCCGATGGTTGTAAAAGTTCCACCAGGTACGGTTGTGTTAGATGAAGATACGAACGAAACGATTGCTGATTTAGTTGAGCACGGCCAGCGCGCAGTGATTGCTAAAGGTGGACGCGGAGGGCGTGGGAATACGCGTTTTGCTACACCTGCAAATCCAGCACCGGAGCTTTCAGAAAATGGAGAGCCAGGTAAAGAGAGAAATGTAATTCTTGAATTAAAAGTATTAGCGGATGTAGGATTAGTTGGTTTCCCAAGTGTTGGAAAGTCAACGTTATTATCCGTAACGTCTGCTGCAAAGCCAAAAATTGCTGAATATCATTTTACAACAATTAATCCGAATTTAGGAGTAGTTGAAACAGAAGATAATCGCAGTTTTGTGATGGCGGATTTACCAGGGCTAATCGAAGGTGCACATGAAGGGGTAGGATTAGGTCATCAGTTTTTACGTCACATTGAACGTACCCGCGTTATTGTCCATGTAATCGATATGTCAGGTTTAGAAGGCCGTGATCCATATGAAGATTACTTAACCATTAATGAAGAGCTGCGTCAATATAATATGCGTTTAACAGAACGTCCGCAAGTAGTGGTAGCAAATAAAATGGATATCCCGCAAGCTGAAGAGAATCTAGCTGCATTCAAAGAAAAAGTAGGAGACGAAGTGAAAGTCTTTCCAATTTCTGCAGCAACACGTGATGGAATCCGCGAACTGTTATTTACAGTAGCTGATCTTGTAGAAACTACGCCGGAATTCCCAATGCAAGAAGAGGAAGATCTATCTATGCACCGCGTACTGTACAAGCATGAAAAGAAAGAAGTGGAATTTGTTATTACGCGTGATAGTGATGGCTCATACGTATTAAGCGGTGAAAAAATCGAAAAATTATTCAAGATGACTGACTTCTCACGTGAAGAATCAGTTCGTCGATTTGCGCGTCAGCTTCGAGGCATGGGCGTCGATGAAGCCCTTCGTGAACGAGGAGCAAAAGATGGCGATATTGTAAAGCTGTTTGAATATGAATTTGAATTTATTGACTAATTGTTGTTCATAGGATAAGGGGAGGGGCTTTACTTGCATAAGAGCGATAAGCAGTTTTATTTAGTTCGCGAAGATGTATTACCAGAAGCGATGAAAAAAACATTGGATGCGAAGCTGTTAATTGAACGGGGAAAAGCTGAATCGGTAGCAGATGCCGTACAAGCCGTAGACTTGAGTCGCAGTGCTTTTTATAAGTACCGCGACACGGTCTTTCCGTTTCAGACGGTTGTCAAACAGCGAATTATTTCACTATTTTTTCATATTGAAGATCGATCAGGAACTTTATCACATTTATTGAGCACCGTTGCATCATCGGGATGCAATGTGTTAACGATTCACCAAACTATCCCTTTACAAGGGCGTGCCAACGTAACTCTTTCATTAGATACAGCAAGCATGAATGTTGAATTAAATGAAATGCTGCGAAGACTGAAAAGCTTAGAGTTTGTAGATAAAGTGGACGTGCTTGGTTCAGGGGCATAATGGCAAACAGATATAGATAAGGAGAGACATGATTGTGGGGAAAGTAGGATATTTAGGACCAAAGGCAACATTTACACATGTAGCCGTCCAAGGCGTATTTAAACAGCACGACCATATTCCATACAAAACAATTCCAGCATGCATTGATGCAGTGGATAACGGAGAAATTGAGTATGGAATTGTACCGTTAGAAAATGCACTTGAAGGATCTGTAAATTTAACACTTGATTATCTTATTCATGAACGTCGTCTGCCGATTGTTGGGGAAATTGTGCTTCCAATTCGTCAGCATTTAATGGTTCATCCATCTCGTGCAAAACAGTGGAAAAACATTGAAACGATTTATTCTCATCCTCATGCAATTGCGCAGTGTCATAAATTTTTACACGGAGAATGTACGTCAACTGCAGTAGAAGAGATGACATCAACGGCGTTTGCTGCGAAGTATGTAAGCGAACACCCTGAGCTTAATATTGGAGCTATTGCGAATGGGTTAGCAGCCCATGAATATGGATTACATATTGCCTGCCCGAACATTCATGATTATGATCATAATACAACAAGATTTGTTATTTTGCATAAAGATGGAGGACAAGAGGTGCCATTTTTAGCTGGAAACGGGTGCAAGACAACGTTAATGATTACACTTCCATCTGATCAGGCAGGAGCGCTTCATCAAGTGCTTTCAGCCTTCTCCTGGCGTAAGCTAAATCTGTCTAAAATTGAATCCCGTCCTATGAAAACAGGGCTTGGAAACTATTTCTTTATCGTTGATATTGAACAAAAAATGGATGAAGTATTAATCCCTGGGGCTATGGCTGAACTTGAGGCACTAGGCTGTAGCGTAGAGCTTTTAGGAAGCTATCCCCATACACTACTTGAAACAGAAATCCCGCTTTAAAGCGGGATTTTTTTTGTTATAACACCTTTTTATTCATTCGAAACTAAATAGCCTTCCTCTTCAAGAGCTAAGCAGGCAGCATTCAGTTTTTCAATTGTATCTGCTTCAATCGTATGAAGGTGAATCCCATCTGTTAGCTGAGATAAATAAGTTGCGTTTGTTTCTTGAATTTTTTCTATGAACGTTTCTACTTCTTTTCGGGTTTGAATCATAACAGAAGCCGTTAATTCACCATACACAGGGTGTTCAACGGTTACATCTTTTACGAGAACGCCGTGGTCAACAAGCAGGAGAAGCTCCTTTTCAGCATCTTCTGGCGTATGCTGACAGGCAATAATTCGCTGATGCACGGTAGTTTGAGATGGATTTTGAATATAAATATATCCTTGGCTTGTTGCGATAATGGGCTCATTTTTAGCTTTAAGCAGTGAAATATCTTGTACAATGACTTGGCGGCTAACGTTTGTTCGTTTCGAAAGCTCACTGCCTGTCATTGGTTTATTCTCTGTTTGTAACCATTGTAGAATAAGTTCTCTTCTTTCTTCTCCAAGAATTTTCTTTTGAGTTCCTGGCACCTTTAATCCCTCCTTTTACACTGTCATAAATTCTTGCTGTAATGAATGAAAAACGGATATGAGTCGATCAATATGCTTAAACGTTGAATGTTGACTGAATGAAATACGTACAAAGTTCTTAGCATTCGCAGTCGATTTCCCAATCGCAAGTAGAGAAGCTAATGGTTCCTGCTGATTTACATGACAGGCACTTCCCGTAGATATAGCAATTCCGTGACGATTACATTGTAACATAACATATTGACCCTGTATGTTTGAAAACGTCAGTCCAATAATTCCAGGAAAATGAGAGTTCCCAAGACCTTCTACTTCTATAAAAGGAGCAAGAGGCTCTAGGTTTTCCAGTAAGTACGATTTTAAGCGCTCATAATGGCTTCGGGCGGTCTTCATTTCTGCATATGCGCATTCAGCTGCTGCAGTAAAGGCAGCAATGCCCGCTGTATTTACAGTCCCAGGGCGAAAGCCTTTTTCATGAGTTGCTTTATGGTAAATAGGCTTCCAAGAAGAACTTGAATTCATGTATACCATTCCTACACCTTTTGGTCCGTAAATTTTATGACTAGAGACTGAGATGCTATCAGCTTTCAGCTTTTTAACATCAATAGGAAGCTTACCGAAAGATTGAACACAATCACAGTGAAAGAGAATTTCTTTTTTAGCTAAAAAATGGCCAATATCCTCAACTGGCTGAATTGTACCGAGCTCATGATTGATATGCTGAATGGCTACTAGCACAGTGTCAGGTCGAATAGCCTTCTTTAAGTCGTCTACAGACACAACTCCGTTTTGATCTACAGGTACGTAAGATAGAGAAAATCCTTCTTTTTCAAGCTGCTGCAACGTATGAAGAACCGAAGAATGTTCAAGCTTCGTTGTCACTATATGTTTTCTTTCGTCATTTTTTCCTTTTAAAAGAGAATGAATAGCTAAGTAATTAGCTTCTGTTCCCCCGCTTGTAAAAAAAAGATCATCCTCTCGACAATTTACTAACAGGCTTAATTTTTTTCTGCATAGCGTAAGTAAATTCTCTGCTTGTGTTCCAAGTGTGTGAAGGCTGCTGGAGTTTCCATAATAGCTTGTTGCCGCTTCAGTATATACTTCAATTGCTTCTTGTCTCATTGGCGTTGTTGCTGCATAGTCCAGATAAATCATTTTCTCCCTCCGATAAAAAAACTTCTTGTCTTTCATTTAATAATATGTAAATATAGGTGTCAAGACACATGTAAATAAAGAGGTGTAAAATGTTAGAGACGGATGTTTTAATTATTGGAAGCGGATTAGCAGCGTTTTCTGCAGCTTATGAACTGTGTCGTCATAACAGAGTTGTAATGGTAACGAAAGGGAAAATTGACCGCAATAACTCAGTTCTTGCTCAAGGCGGAGTAGCAGCTGCTATTGGAAGCAGCGATCACTGGAGTGAACATCTCTATGATACGTTGGTTGCGGGCAATAAGCATTGCAATGAACAAGCGGTACGCACTTTAGTGGAAGAAGGTGCGGCTGTAGTAAATGAATTGATTCATAAAGGAATGAAGTTTGATAAAAATCCAGATGGTACGCTGCATTTTGGAAAAGAAGGAGCCCATCGTATGAATCGTATTCTGCATGCAGGTGGCGATGCAACAGGACAAGCGCTGTTCGCTTTTTTGAAAAAAGAAGTACTGCCATATATTACAGTGATTGAAAACGAAATGATTCAGCATTTAGTAACTGTAGATGGAACGTGCAGAGGTGCTATCGGACAAGGTGAAAACAACAAAATTACTATATATCATGCTCGCCAAACGGTTATTGCTACGGGAGGAATCGGCGCTTTGTACAAGCATACATCTAACCAGCCGCTTGCGACAGGAGATGGGCTAGCGCTTGCGTACAGGGCTGGAGCAAAATTAGCGGACTTAGAATTTGTTCAGTTTCATCCGACGCTTTTGTATCAAAAGGAAGCGAAAGGTCTAGTATCCGAAGCGGTTCGAGGGGAAGGTGGCGTGCTGGTAAATGAATGGAATGAACGCATAATGGAAGGCGTTCATCCCTTTAAGGATTTAGCACCGCGAGATGTTGTAGCAAGGACAATTTTTAATGAAATGAAAAAAGGAAGATCCATATTTTTAGACATTGAAAAAGTGGCTCATTTCCAACGAAAATTTCCTACGATTACGGCACTGTGTCGAAAGTATAAAATTCAACTGGACAAAAAACGAATACCTGTTACTCCCGGCGCACATTTTTTAATGGGTGGAATTGAAGTAGATGGTTACGGACAAACAAGTGTTGAAGGATTGTATGCTGTGGGGGAAGTTTCTTCTACAGGCGTTCATGGAGCAAATCGTCTAGCAAGCAATTCATTGTTAGAGTGTCTTGTATTTGGAAAACGGACAGGGCGTCATATTTTACATAAAGCGAGAACGGTATCTCGTTATGTCCCCGTCCATTACGTCTATAAAGGCATGCCTAAAATACTGCCTGCCACAAGACAAATTCAGCATAAAATGATGGATTGTGTAGGAATTATTCGTCATGAAAACGAATTGGCTACTATTGTGCATGAATTCACAAATTATTTGGATGGAATACCTCTTGATCAAGAAGTTATATATTCGAGGGAAGCTGCGACCATCTGCAATATGCTAACTGCAGGTCTGCTTATTGCAGAGTCCTCTCTTGCAAGAAAAGAAAGTAGAGGAGGACATTACCGAAGTGACTTTCCGCATGAAAACCAAGAATGGGAGCATAAGCGAATTATTAAGCAGTCTACTGCTTCAACAAAACAGTCATTGATTTTATAAGCAAGGAAATTTAAAAAGAAAGGTGAAGGTAGCACAATGAACACGTTGAAATTACAAAAACTATTGCAGTCTTTTTTTATAGAAGACATTGGAGATGGAGATATAACTTGTGAAGCTATTTTTTCTCCGTCTGACCAAGGGAAAGCTGTGTTCACGGCAAAGCAATCAGGTATTATCGCAGGAGTGGAATTGATTAAAGAAGGATTTCATTTAATAGACCCTGACGTGAAAGTGAATTTCGAGAAAAAAGATGGAGATGTTCTTAAGCCTGGCGATAAAATAGCTACCGTTTCAGGACCCGTGCGATCTATTTTGACCGGTGAACGGGTAATCTTAAACTTACTTCAAAGAATGAGTGGCATTGCCACGATGACGCACAAAGCCGTAGCGCTGCTTGGCAGCTCACATACGCGCATATGTGACACGCGAAAAACAACGCCTGGTATGCGAATGTTAGAAAAGTATGCTGTTCGTGCTGGAGGAGGTTATAATCATCGTTTTGGATTGTACGATGGCGTCATGTTAAAAGATAACCATATTGCACATGCAGGATCTATTCTAGACGCTGTTGTGAAAGTAAGAGAGCAGGTTGGACATATGGTTAAGGTGGAAGTAGAAATTGAAAACAAAAGTCAATTGCTAGAAGCAATAGAGGCAGGAGCAGATGTCATTATGTTCGATAACTGTTCTCCAGAAGTCATTAAAGATTGGATACCGCTGGTTCCCGCTCATATTGTCACAGAAGCATCCGGTGGAATTACGCTTGGCACGCTCCATTCTTTTAGAGACAGCGGAGTGGACTATATTTCACTTGGAGCTTTAACGCATTCAGCAGGGTCTATCGATATCAGCTTGGACTTATTAACAGAAAGGGGAACAGGAAATCATGAGTTTATTACAAACGCTTCAGCAGCAAACGCTGCCCGCTAAATATACGCAGCTCACAGAAAATGAAATGAAAAGAAGAGTACTAGAAATCAAGAAAAATCTCGGAAGCAAATTGTTTCTGCTCGGCCATCATTATCAAAAAGACGAAGTGTACGAATTTGCAGATGCGGTAGGAGACTCCTTACAGCTGGCTCAAATAGCAGCTGAAAATAGAGAAGCTGAGCATATTGTGTTTTGCGGCGTTCACTTCATGGCAGAAACAGCTGATATTTTAACAGCTGAAAATCAAAAAGTCATTTTACCCGATATGCGCGCTGGCTGTTCAATGGCTGATATGGCTACTATTCAGCAAACAGAAAAGGCATGGCCTGTCTTACAGGATCTTTTCGGAGATACGATTATTCCGCTTACGTATGTGAACTCTACAGCTGCAATTAAATCTTTTGTAGGCGAACATGATGGTGCAACAGTAACATCGTCAAATGCAAAAAATATGGTGGAGTGGGCATTTTCTAAAAAAGAGCGCATTCTCTTTTTGCCAGATCAGCATTTAGGCAGAAACACTGCTTATGATTTAGGTGTTGGACTAGATGAAATGGCCATTTGGAATCCTATTGAAGAAATGCTTGAATATGAAGGGGATATAAACAACATCAAGGTGATTCTGTGGAAAGGTCACTGTTCTGTGCACGAAAATTTCACGGTTAAAAATATTGATTATTTACGCGAGAAGCAGCCTGATATGAATATTATTGTTCATCCGGAGTGTTCTTATGAAGTGGTGCAAAAATCAGATTATGCAGGTTCTACAAAATATATTATTGATACAATTGAAAAAGCTCCTTCAGGCTCTAAATGGGCCATTGGCACGGAAATGAACTTAGTGAAACGGATTATCAACAGTCATCCGGATAAAGAAATTGTTTCGCTTAATCCTTATATGTGTCCTTGTTTGACGATGAACCGAATTGATTTGCCTCACTTGCTGTGGGCTTTAGAAAGCATCGAAGAAGGAACAGAAGTGAATCAAATCAAGGTAGATAAACATACAGCACAAGGGGCGATCAAAGCGCTAACGAATATGTTAGAACGAGCATAAAGATTTTTAAGACAATTAAAAAGAGAAGGTCTAAAAGAAGACTTATTGACATATTGTTTGTGTTGATAAGTCTTTTTTTCTTTATCATAAAAACTTGAACCAAACTGTGGGCGAAATGAATAAAAAAATGGTTCAAGGCATATCTTGTGATGAACAAACAGAACTTACTTTGATTTTGCACATATAGATGGCAGAGACTCTACTCGGGAGGGGAATGACGTTGAAAATCCATATCGTTCAAAAAGGGGATACCCTTTGGAAAATCGCTGAAAAGTATGGGGTTAATTTTGAAGAGTTAAAAAAAGCGAATTCTCAATTAAGCAATCCAGACATGATCATGCCTGGAATGAAAATTAAAGTTCCGACAAGCGGAGTGCCTGTTCAAAAAGAAGGAGCTCCTTCACCTGGTATAAAAGAAATGCCTAAAGTCCAACATCCTTATAGTGACCAATCCACAAAAGCTTATCCAGTAACGGAAATTGATGAAAGTCCAGATGAGAAAAAGTCAGCTAATCAGCCTGCTCAAACACCGTTTATGCAACCGATAAAAGAAGCACCAATTGCGCAGCCAAAGAAAGAAGCACCGATTGCTCAACCGAAAAAGGAAGCACCGATTGCGCAGCCAAAAAAAGAAGCACCGGTCGCACAGCCTAAAAAAGAAGCACCAATTGCGCAGCCTAAAAAAGAAATGCCAGTTGCGCCAAAGCTTCCTAAATTAAAGCCAATTGCACCTGAGATTGATATTAACAATTATTACACCGTTAATATGGCGATGCAGGCTCCAAAAAAAGAAGCACCAAAAGAACTACCCAAGCATGAATCGCTAGAAAGTCCTGAGATGGAGAGTATAGAAATGCCTCCTCAAATGCCATGTTACCCAATCATGCCGATATCGCCTGTGATGCCAGGCTACGGATTTAATTATATGCCGTGTCATCCGCCAATGTATGCACCGCAGCCATATCCAATGCCAATGTATCAACAGGCTCCAATGTATCATCACGGTTATGAAAACGAATCGTTTGAAGAACATGCAATGGGCGCTCACATGGCACCGATGCCAATGTATCCAATGATGCCACACAGCTGCTATGGACCGGTACAATGTTCTCCTTGTCCGCCTCCATGGGGATATCAGCAGCCCGTTTATCCAGCCTATCATCAAGCACCGATGTATCCACAAGTACAAGGAGCTATGACAGGTGGCCATTATGAAAGTTCTTCCGATGGTTTTGGAAACGCACCTTACCATTATGGGCAGCAATATGCGCCACAGCAGCAAGGAGACTGCGGATGCGGTGAACCAAGACCTGACGACTATGCACCACAGCAGCCTTATCCACAGTACCAACAGCAGGTACCTTATGGCTTTCAGGACCCAAGGGCACCCTATCCAGCCCCATATGGCATGATTGGTGTACCTCCGTATCCTGCGTTTGACCCAAATGCATTTAGTATTCCAGAATATGATGAGTACGACGAAGATGAAGATTGATTATTATACACGAGACGATTTTAATTTAAATCGTCTCTTTCTCTATTTGAAAAGAAGAGATATTCACGTTGAGACCTACCGTATGAAAAAGCCTCATGTCATCATAGCGGATACGAATAAAGGAAAAAAAGTAATAAAAGCATACAGAGACAAAGGTAAAATTGAACATGTTTATCATTTTTTATCTCAGATTCAACAAGGGTACGCTGTTAATTTCGAAGCTTACCCAGAAGGTGAACTTTATATAAAGGACCGTCATTTGTATTGGGCGATGATGCCTTTTGTTAAGCAAGTAAAAGAGGTAACGTATGAAAGTTTTCAGGATCGGGAAGAAGTATTACAAACATTGACCCGCTATCATAGAGAGGTTCAGAAAAAGAAAATAGCCGTGTATACAAAGCTTCCTGAATATGATCTTATTTTAAAGTGGAAAAAGCGGCTTTCCTCTTTTCGAGAAGCATCACATATATTTAGGGAATTTAATCAATTTCATGTATATAAAGACATTGTGACTTGGGGAGAAAAAGCTTTAGTCTTAATGGAGCGTTTCAAAGATAGTGGGTTGAACTGTTCCATTATTCATGGTGACGTTGCTTCACATAATTTCTTGAAAACAAACCACTTGGGTATTGTTATGATTGATTTTGACTTATCGGCTAAAGCTCCTGCTCTTTATGACTATGTTCAGCTTGCCCAGCGCTTTTTGCCTTACGTCCAGTGGTCGATGAAAGAACTACTTCAACACTCGAAAATAAAAGAATTAAGCAAGCAGCGTTTTTTTCTTGCTTCTTTACTATTTCCATCGATGCTGATGAGAAACTGGAATATAAATGCCTCTGCTTTATCATGGGCAAACCGCCAAAGGTTAATGCAGCAATCAGTCGAAGAATGGTCACAGCGTACACATTTTTATCGAGTGATTTACCAGCACTTACAAAACCTACATGACATGTAAAGAGTTTATAAACACTTCATCGAATAAGAAACGCCTCGTCTTTTAATCCTAATAGTAAGCTCAGAGTAAATAGAGCTTAAATTAGGGGGCGATTATGTTGAATAGGTATGTAGCAACTTCTTTAGCTTTTGCATGTATGATGGGACTTGGCGCTTGCAATAACAAAGACCAAGGTATGGAACAGCGCTATACAGATACGACACAGCCTGTTGGGTATCATACAAATGAAAAAGCGAATGAACATCGCGTAGATAATCCGAAAGGTCCAATGACTGAAGTTTTAGATGGGAATGGAACACCTAATTATCCGTTAAACGTAAGTGATGGACGTTTTGACAATCCGACAAACCCTTATGGAAACATCAATAATACAAATGATCGTACAAATGGCGTTGCTAATATGTATTATGGTGAAGATTATCCAAGAGACTTTACGGAAAAAGTGGCTGATCGGGCTGCAAGTGTTAAAGGTGTAGAAAATAGTCGCGCCGTTGTCCGTGGAGATCAGCTATTAGTTGCTGTGGATCCGGCCAAAGACATAAATAACGGCCGTTTAAAACAAAACGTGCTCGATAAAGTAAAGCCTATTGCAAAGGACTACAATGTTCAAGTAAAAGTAGATCATGATGTATTTATGAACGCTCGCTCTCTTGATGACGATATTCGAAATGGAAAAGACCGAAATACGATTCAAACTAATTTCAATGGTCTATTTGAATCAGTCGATGAGAATGTCAATCATAAACATCGTTAAATGAAGAAGCAGCTGTCTGTGAAGGACGGCTGTTTTTTTGATGAGAAGACATATAAAAAAGCTGCCATTGAAGCCAGGCAGCTATTCCTCGAACATGTAACTATTAATTTTTCTTGTTAGAAGCAGATTTGTTTGTTGTTTTGGATTCCGCTTCTTCCTTTTGAGCGTTAGTTTCATTTTGTTTGAGGCGACCTTCTCTTTTTTTCGTATCTGCTGGTGCCGTAGCGACACTCTTTGTATTTTTAACATTTTTTGCAGAAGAGCTTGTCTCATTAGCTTGTGTGTTTGGCTTCTCGTTGTTAGTTGTCTGACTATTTTCGTATTCAGCTTCCACGTCGCTTGCTAGAGCTGCAGAAACTTGAGCGTAAGTATGGTCTGTATAGTTCATCATATTTTCGTATACTTCAGGGCTCGCGAGTCCATCAGGTTCTACGCTTGCTTCTTCTTTCTTAATCGTTTCAGTCCATTCTTTTGTTTCTTGAATAAGTTTTTTTCCTATAATTACTTCTTCAACAATAACTGGTCTTTTGGTTATTTCTACTCGTTCTTCCATGATTGGAACACGAATAATTTCATCTTCTGTAAGTGGCCCAGCGTTATAGTCTCCGTCAACTACAGGGCGACGTTCAATATAAAACTCTTCTCTCGTAACAGGAACGTGTACAGTTCTTTCTTCCTCTATTACTTTTTTGTGGAGTTTTACTTCACCGACTTGGACGCGTTCTTTTAAGACATCTAATTTTTCTTCACGTAGTTGGACGGCTCTATGCTCGTTGTGTTCCGTATAGGTTCCGTACGCTGGAGTTTGTTCAGAGCTTACGGCATCTATCAAGATTAGAATTTTACCAGCAGCTACATCTGTCTCGCACTGCACGGCTGAGAAGTCTGGTATGCCCATGCGGATTAATTTTGATTTCAAGCCGTTTCCTTGTTTGAGCCCCATGCCGCCTGTCATCATGGTAAAAAAGTTATCCATCATGACGCCAGCTAATGAACTTACGGCAGGTGAACCAGCTTCAATAATTACATTTGTATCGTGACCTATTTGAAATGTATTGCTTTTACTGTTAGAAATGACCATAATGTCTGTTTCTCGATAACCTTGACGCTTTAAATTATGGATAACATCTAAAGCTTCTTTCTCTGAAAAAAAAGTTCCGACTACACGTTTATTCATTCTCATTACTTCAGCTCCCTTTTTATGAAAATAGATAATAGAAGTCCTTACAATTACTTCCACTATGTACATACCCTTCGAAAATTTAATTAAAACGTTCAAGAGAAAATTTTACAAATAGTGTGCAAATGTAACAAATACTCCATGTTTTCTTAACATAATATCGTAAAAGGGATTTGCTTCATAAAATAAGAGGATAAAAGAAAATAAGTAGGTCAAACTATTAGTGTAGATTTTCACAAAACCTTTTTAGATAATACTAAAAAGAGTATGATTAACGTGTGAGGTGAAGGTGAGTGAAGAAAGTCATTCATCAAGCAGCTTTTTTAATGCTAGTAAGTATTGTGCTTTGTATAATGCCATACCGTGCAGATGCGAATGAAAAGGAGCCGATGACATTATTTCTTGAGCGCGTGTATGTGGATGGAGTCGTAAGTCAAGAGATGATCAAAAGCCCTTCTATGACGAAAAAACAATTAATGAAAAAATATAAAAATTGGCGACTGCTTAAAGAAACGGATCAAGAGCTAGTTTTTAGAACAAGCATAGACGATATTTCACCTATTTTAAAAGAAAACGGTTATGTAGGGCTTTCTGTTAACGGTATTCTCTCAGCATTTGAAGGCAAACCAGCTTCGTCGCAGCACATTATACAGTCGTTTTTTCAAATTGACATCAAAAGGCTTGAGAGTTATCAGCATGAACAATTAAAGAAAGGTATTCGCGTTCAATCAAAAGATGAATATCTTTCTCACATTAATTTCTATAAAATCTATCAGCTCCAGCAGCGGCCGCTTTCAATCAAGTAGCCGTTTTTTAGTATGGTAAAATAATTATTGAATTCAACATTCTAAATTGCTTCTATTTGCTTTTGGCGATATGTTAAAATGGTATTCAGCAGTCTAGTATTGTATATATTTTAAAAGGTCATTCATCAATAGAAGTGGGCGGTTCTATTTTTTACAGCTATTGTAAAAATAGGTTGACAAAGATGAAAAGAGGCAAACGTTCTCTTGAACGTCTTTTTAAAAAGCAGCTTTAAAGGAAAATAGAGAACGATGCGGGCAGGATTCTTCGTAGGCAAAGTTGAAGATCACTGCCCGCGCGTACGTGATTAAGGAGAGAGCTTATTGTTTGATTATATCAAAGGCACCGTTACATATATAAATCCTGAGTATGTAGTAATCGAAAACAACGGGATAGGCTATCAAGTCTTTACGCCGAATCCATATGTATTTTCAATTGATGAACAACCCAAGACGGTTTACACCTATCAATATGTAAGAGAAGACGTAATTGCACTTTACGGGTTTGCTTCCCGAGAACAAAAGGATTTATTTATGAAGTTAATTAGCGTGTCAGGAATCGGCCCAAAAGGCGGTTTAGCTATTTTAGCGTCAGGTAATCCAGCGCAGGTTGTCCAAGCTGTGGAAGAGGAAGACGAGAAGTTTTTAGTTAAGTTTCCAGGAGTAGGTAAAAAAACAGCTCGACAGATGATTCTAGATTTAAAAGGAAAACTGCATGATATTGTACCAGATGCCGTTCCTTCTTTATTTGCAGATTTGGACGCACAAGAAGTCAAATCTCAAAGTTCAGAAGCACTCGATGAAGCGATTGAAGCACTGAAAGTATTAGGTTATGCAGAAAGAGAAATCAAAAAAATTGTTCCGGCTTTAATGAAGGAAACGATGACAACGGATCAGTATATTAAAGAAGCGTTAAAACGATTATTGAAACAATAAGTAAGGGAGGAGTAAAATGGACGATCGTATTGTAACGGGAGATGTTCTTGGTGAAGAAGAAATCATCGAGCAAAGTTTGCGGCCGCAAACCTTACAGCAGTACATTGGTCAGCATAAAGTAAAATCCCATCTTGACATTTTTATTAAAGCTGCCAAAATGCGAAGCGAAACGTTAGATCACGTGCTTTTATATGGTCCTCCAGGATTGGGGAAAACAACTCTTGCTACTATTATCGCTAATGAAATGGGCGTGCAAATCCGAACGACCTCAGGACCGGCTATTGAGCGTCCAGGAGACTTAGCCGCAGTTTTAACTAGCTTAGAGCCTGGAGATGTGCTTTTTATTGATGAAATTCATCGATTAAATCGTTCGGTTGAAGAAGTACTATACCCAGCAATGGAAGATTTCTGTTTAGATATTGTTATTGGAAAAGGACCGAGTGCACGTTCCGTCCGTCTGGATTTGCCTCCGTTTACGCTAGTAGGTGCAACGACAAGAGCAGGGCTTTTATCTTCTCCTTTGCGTGATCGCTTCGGCGTTTTAAGCCGTTTAGAATATTACCAAGAAGAAGATCTTGCTTCGATAGTAGAAAGGACAGCCGCTATTTTAGATGTAGAGATTGATGAGAAAGCTACGTTTGAGATGGCTAGGCGTGCTAGGGGAACCCCGCGTATTGCGAATCGCTTGCTTCGAAGAGTCAGAGATTTTGCTCAGGTCAAAGGAGACGGAGCCATAACCGAAAGGCTTGCCAACGAAGCATTAGAAATGTTGCAGGTGGACCGTTTAGGTCTTGATCATATTGACCATAAATTATTAAGAGGGATTATCGAAAAATTTAGGGGCGGACCTGTAGGGTTAGACACCATATCGGCTACTATTGGTGAAGAGTCTCACACAATTGAAGACGTATACGAGCCGTATCTATTGCAAATCGGCTTTTTGCAGCGAACGCCGCGAGGACGAATTGTGACGCCTTTGGTTTATGATCATTTTCAGCTGGAGGTGCCTGATCAGTGAATGATATGCCTAAGATGCTTATCACATTAGGGGGCATTTTAGTCGTCATTGGGCTATTATGGCAGTATGTTGGCAAGCTTCCTGGCGATATTTTTATCAAAAAAGGAAATACAACCTTTTATTTCCCGATTGTGACATGTATTCTAGTAAGCGTTGTGTTATCACTTATTTTTTATGTAATTGGCAAATTTAAATAATTAAGTAGAAACAGGTGAACATTTTGAAAGTAGATTTATTTGATTTTCATTTACCAGAAGAATTGATTGCCCAAACGCCGCTTGAGCAGCGAGATGCGTCAAGACTCATGGTATTAAACAAGGAAACAGGAAGTGTGAAACATCATATGTTTCATGACCTTCTTGATTATGTGCAAGAAGGAGATTGTTTAGTGTTAAACGACACGCGTGTTCTTCCTGCACGATTATTTGGGACAAAAGAAGATACAGGTGCTAATATTGAAGTATTGCTTTTAAAACAAACACAAGGCGATACGTGGGAGACGCTTGTAAAACCGGCTAAGCGAGTAAAAGAAGGCACGGTTATTTCGTTTGGTGACGGACGTCTGACAGCTGTATGTAAAGAAACGAGCGACCAAGGCGGACGTTTGTTAGAATTTAACTATGAAGGCATCTTTTATGAGGTGTTGGAACAACTGGGAGAAATGCCGCTGCCGCCTTATATTAAAGAACGCTTGGATGATCAAGAGCGCTACCAAACGGTTTTTGCTCGCGAACAAGGTTCTGCAGCAGCGCCAACAGCAGGTCTTCACTTTACAGAAGAGATGCTTGAACAGTTAAAAGAAAAAGGTGTGCATATTGCATTTTTAACGCTTCATGTCGGATTGGGTACATTCCGTCCAGTCAGCGTTGACGACTTAGAAGAGCACGATATGCACTCAGAGTTTTATCAAGTGAGTGAAGGAACCGCTGCTTTACTAAACAGCGTACGCGAAAAAGGCGGTCGCATTATTTCAGTAGGCACAACTTCTACCCGTACCCTTGAAACGATTGCAACTGAGCATAACGGCAAATTTGTTGCTTCTTCAGGCTGGACCAATATTTTTATCTTCCCAGGGTATGAATTTAAAGCAATTGATGGAATGATTACAAATTTCCACCTTCCAAAATCTACGCTCATTATGCTTGTAAGTGCCTTAGCAGGAAGGGAAAACGTCATTTCTGCCTATGAACAAGCTGTAGCAGAGAAGTATCGCTTTTTCAGCTTCGGCGACGCGATGCTAATTTTGTAATTTAACATGAAAGGAATACATCAATGACAGCAATTCGTTACGAACATATAAAAACTTGTAAACAAACAGGAGCGCGTTTAGGGATTGTCCATACGCCTCACGGCTCATTTGAAACGCCTATTTTTATGCCAGTAGGCACATTAGCTACAGTAAAAACAATGTCTCCGGAAGATTTAAAAGCAATGGGAGCAGGCATTATTTTAAGTAATACGTATCATTTATGGCTTCGTCCGGGTCATGAAATTGTTAAAAAAGCGGGAGGCCTTCATAAATTTATGAACTGGGATCGTCCCATCTTAACGGATTCAGGCGGCTTTCAAGTTTTTAGCTTAAGTGATTTGCGCCGTATTGAAGAAGAAGGAGTTCATTTCCGCAACCATTTGAATGGAGACAAGCTTTTCTTATCTCCAGAAAAAGCGATGGACATTCAAAATGCGCTTGGGTCTGATATTATGATGGCATTTGATGAATGTCCACCTTATCCAGCAGAATATGACTACTTAAAACGTTCAGTTGAACGCACAAGCCGCTGGGCAGAGCGATGCCTTGAGGCTCACAGCCGCCCTCAAGACCAAGGTCTTTTTGGGATTGTTCAAGGCGGAGAGTTTGAAGATTTACGTCGTCAAAGTGCAGCTGATTTAGTTTCAATGGACTTCCCAGGTTATGCTGTGGGAGGCCTGTCAGTTGGAGAACCAAAAGATGTAATGAATCGTGTGCTTGAGTTTACGACGCCATACTTACCAACCGACAAACCACGTTATTTAATGGGAGTAGGATCACCTGACTCGTTAATTGATGGAGCGATTCGCGGGATCGATATGTTTGATTGCGTATTACCAACGCGTATTGCACGTAACGGAACGCTTATGACAAGCGAAGGTCGTCTTGTTGTTAAAAATGCAAAATATGCAGAAGACTTCGGTCCGATTGATCCAAACTGTGACTGCTATACATGTCAAAATTATTCAAGAGCGTATATTCGCCACTTAATTCGTTGCAATGAAACGTTTGGAATTCGTTTAACATCTTACCATAACTTATATTTTCTGCTAAACTTAATGGAGCAAGTCCGTGAAGCCATTCGCGAAGACCGACTTGGCGATTTCCGCGATGAGTTCTTTGAAAAATATGGGTTTAACGGCCCGGACGCAAAGAATTTCTAGGTCACTACAGGAATTTTCATCAAATTTATGAATGAGTACCTGTTGATAATATAAATAAAAGGAGGAGTTTTCATGGGTGTTTTACAAAATATTTGGCCATTACTTTTAATGTTTGTCATTTTCTATTTCTTGTTAATCCGTCCACAGCAAAAACGTCAAAAAAACGTACAGCAAATGCAATCAGCACTTAAAAAAGGTGATAAGGTTGTTACAATTGGCGGTATGCACGGTTTGGTAGACGCAATTGATGAGTCACAAGTTGTGGTTCGCAGCACTGACGGTTCAAAATTAACGTTTGATCGCAATGCTATTCGTGAAGTAAGAAGCGTAGATTAATAAAAAAACGTCACGTACATGTACGTGACGTTTTTTTATGCTTCTCGTGAACCGGCAATGTTTACGCCAACAATTCCCCCGAGAATAGCGACTCCAATAAATCCAGCGTGAAATAACAGCTGCTGTGCAGAAAACAGGTGACTATAGCCGAGGAATTGTAGTAAAAACATTAAAAAAGAATAAGAAACACCAGTGGCTCCTCCAACAAGAAGTCCCTTTGAGCCGTTTCGTCCTCCCGCGATAAATCCTCCGATAAACAGTGTGATAAATGAGAGAATAAGTAAAAATAAACGGACCGACTGTTCTTCAACCGATGTAAATTTTAAAATAAGCGAAAAGATAATGCTAATTGCTAAACCCATCACCAAGACTGTTGCCACTCCTGCAAATACAGCGTTGCTCATTCGTTTTGCACCCAACTTGTTTCCCCCTCATGAAATAAAAAGATAGGTGAACCCTTAGTACGAGCATATTCGAGAGACCTTCAAAATAGACGCGTAAAAGTAAGGCTATTTTAAAATAAATGGTACAAACTACAAGGGAATACATAAAGGAGGTCTTTGCGGTGGAGTTGTTGATCATGGTTGCGCGAACCGTTCTTTTATATGTAGTAGTTTTAATTATTTTTCGCGTTATGGGTAAAAGGGAAATAGGGGAGCTGAGCATATTGGATTTAGTGGTCTTTATTATGATTGCTGAAATGGCAGTAATGGCTATTGAAAACCCAAAAGATCCTTTGCTGCATTCAATTCTTCCGATGTTAACGCTTCTTATTATTCAAATTGGCTTAGCTATATGGTCTCTTAAAAGCAATCGAATGCGAAATTTTATTGATGGAAAGCCTAGCATTATTATTGAAAATGGAAAAATAAACGAACATGAAATGAAAAGGCAGCGATATAACTTCAATGATTTGCTCGTGCAGCTGCGAGATAAAAATATAAAAAATGTAGCTGATGTTGAATTTGCTATTTTAGAATCTTCAGGAAGGCTATCCGTGTTTGAAAAAGATCAGCAATCAGGTGAAAAAGGCAATTTGAATTTGCCTTTTATCATTGACGGCATTATTCAAGAAGAGCATCTGCTGCATGAACATAAAACGACGGAATGGTTAAGGACAGAGCTGGCAAAGCTAGGGTATTCAAACTTAGATAAGATTTCATATTGTAGCTACGACAAAGGAAAATTTTTTATAGATTTGGTAGATGTGAAACAATAAAACGCGGATTGCTCCGCGTTTTATTTTCGTTTAAAATAGCGTAAAACAGAAAAACGGTTTAATTCTTCTCTTGTTATCAGTCTAAAAAGCAGCAAAAACAGTACGTATACAAAACTTGTAAGTGCAATCGATAAAACGGTTCGTAAGCTCAAAGGGATGGAAGTGAAAAGGTTCATATAAGCGAAGTGTCCGGTAAAACCTGATATTCCCATTACAGAAAAACTGCGAAGATACTCAAACACATGAAGCTTATACGTAATTTGTTTCATGACGGTAGACAGGTGTAAAAGAGTGACAAGCATCATTCCAACAACAATTGCAAGACCAGCTCCCATAATGCCTAGATTGGGCTGAGTTGCGAGTAAGAAGATAAGAGATGTTTTGACCGCTGCTCCTATAAAACTGTTAATCATGGCGGCTTTTGCAAGGTCTAGCGCTTGCAGAACAGCTTGAAGCGGCCCTTGAAAGTAATAAAAGATAAAAAAAGGCGCCATTACTTTGACAAAAATAGCAGCTTTGTCAGAACCATACATCAATTCCATTACCGGATTAGCAAATACATAAAGAACAACAACGGCCAGTCCGCCTGTTACAAACGACAAGCGGAGAGCTTGATGAAGCCGATATTCGATTTGTTTCATTTGATTCTGTGCAAGAGATTCACTGATTGCGGGAACCAAAGAAGTGGATAGAGACACCGTTACAAAAGAAGGCAGCATCAGGAGAGGGAGTGCAAAGCCTGTTAATTCTCCATACTGCTTCGTTGCTACAGCTGTCGCTACTCCTGCAATTGCTAAACTTTGAGCTACTACAATCGGTTCTAAAAACCAAGAAATTGACCCAATCATGCGGCTTCCTGTCGTGGGAAGAGCGATTCGCATTAAATCAAAGAACGTGTCTTTGCCCGCATGTAAAGAAGCAAAAAATTTTCGTCTTACCGTTATTTTCTTCTTTCGCTTGAACATAAACACCATATAAAACAGTGAAGCTAGTTCTCCAAATACGGAAGATAGCATAGCGCCAGCCGCAGCGTACTCAATTCCATAAGGCAAAAATGCTTTTGTACATACGGCAATTAACGTAATGCGCACGACTTGTTCGATAATTTGAGAATAAGCGGCAGGCTTCATTTGCTGCTTTCCTTGAAAATATCCGCGGATGACAGACGAGACGGCGATGATTGGAATAACTGGAATAATCGCAAGCAGCGGATAGATCGTACGTGAATCTGTAAAGAAGGTTTTTGCTACAACGGGAGCGAATAATATTAGTCCGAGCGTAAATAAAATGCTCAGCGTACACGTAATACTTAAAGAGACGACAAGTATTTTTTTTATTTTATGCCTGTCACCTAAAGCTTCTGCTTCTGCCACTAACTTGGATATGGCAACCGGTAGCCCAAGCTGTGTTAAGGTGATTACTAATACCAGCGTGGGGACCGCCATCATATAAAGTCCCACACCTTCGTCTCCAATCATTCGAGCCACCACAATTCGATTGACAAACCCGAGTACACGTGTAATTAAGCCAGCAATTATTAAAATAATAGTTCCCTGTAAAAATTTAGACATATACTCACTCTTTCTTGAGGTTTATACAGTGAATATATGCGCCCCCGGTGTCCAAGCATGACAAGTATTCCTCATACGAGAAAGAAATTTTACGCAAAATGTCAAACGGAAAGGAGGATCGATATGACACATCCATTTATTTCAGCTTCGAAAGAACTTATACAGCCTGTCTTATCCAGCAAAATGGAAGAATTTCATATGCTTGGATATGAAGAAGTAACGGAGAACGATTTATTGAGTTATTTAGAAATGAAAAAATGGAAAAAAGAAAGGGAGCTATCTCTCCATCAAGTTGTAAATGATATCTTATCTGTTAAGATCACGCAGGTGATGAGTTATGTAACAATTGAATCTTATAAATCTGATATGTTCTCAAGTGTTAATAATGGAGAAGACTGGAAAGAATTATTAAAGTAGAGCTTGTAAAATACATGTATTAAAATTTGATAAGGTCTTTATTTGACAGACATTAGGTTATGAATGATAATTAGATTGGTCATTTATCTATTGTTATCATTTCATGTTTTTTACATAAGAAGGAGGATTTTCTGTCGATGGTTAAAAGAGGACGTATCGTTGCCTTTTTCCTCTTAGTACTGCTTGTGTTTAGTACAATCGGAACAACGATGACTGGAATTACAAAAGATATTAAACTTGGCCTCGACCTTCAAGGTGGATTTGAAATTTTATATAAAGTCAGTCCAGCTAAAAAAGGCGATGTCATTGACAAAAAGGCACTTAACAGCACGGTTGAAGCGCTCCGTCAACGTGTCGATGTACTGGGAGTGAGTGAGCCCAGCATTCAAATTGAAGGAAACGACCGCATCCGCGTTCAGCTAGCTGGTGTCACGAATCAAAAGCAAGCCAGGGATCTGTTATCAACTCAAGCAAACTTAACGTTCCGTGACGTGAACGATAAGGTGCTGATGGATGGTACAGACTTAGCGCAAGGCGGAGCAAAGCAATCGTTTGACCAAAGCAATCAGCCTAGCGTCTCACTAAAGTTAAAAAATGCGAAAAAATTTGAAAAGATCACGCGAGAGCTTTCTCAAAAACCAGCACCTAACAATTTAATTGTCATTTGGCTGGATTATGAAGAAGGAAAAGACTCGTACCAAAAAGAAGCGACAAAACAAAATCCGAAGTATCTATCTGCAGCCTCTGTTAGCAGCGTGTTAACACAGCCAGACGTTGAGATTTCAGGTGGCAACTTCACAGTGAAAAGTGCAACGCAGCTGGCGGAATTGCTAAATGCCGGGTCGCTGCCGGTTAAATTAGATGAGTTATACTCTACATCCGTTGGAGCACAGTTTGGAGAAGAAGCTCTTCATACGACTATATTAGCGGGTATTATCGGCATCGGAATTATCTTCCTTTACATGCTGTTTTTCTATCGTTTACCGGGGCTTATTGCCGTTATTACACTCAGTTTTTATATCTACTTAAACTTAGTGGTATTTGACTGGATGCACGTGGTTATGACGCTTCCAGGTATTGCGGCTCTTATTCTCGGTGTAGGTATGGCAGTAGATGCGAATATCATTACCTACGAGCGGATTAAAGATGAACTGAAAACAGGAAGGTCTGTTATATCGGCTTACCGGGCAGGGAATCGTCGTTCACTTGCGACCATTTTTGATGCCAATATTACAACGATGTTAGCGGCTCTTGTATTATTCTTTTATGGTCAAAGTTCAGTAAAAGGATTTGCCACAACGTTAATGATCGGGATTGTGCTAAGCTTTGTAACTGCTGTTTATGGTACTCGTTTACTAATGAGTCTTTTAGTAAACAGCCGCTGGTTTGATAAAAAACCAGGCTACTTTGGCGTGAAGAAAGAGCAAATTCACGATTTAAGCAAAGATGACGGCACAACCGTTTTACCTACAGCGTGGGATAAAATTGACTTTGTTAAATACCGTAAAGCATTTTTCACGTTTTCAAGCGTGCTTGTGATTATCGGTATTATCTCGGTTGCTGTGTTCAGGCTGAACCTCGGTATTGACTTTACGAGCGGAACTCGCATAGAGATTCCGGCAAATCATACCGTTACGCAGGCTGAGATACAGCGCGAAATGAAGTCTCTCGATATCAAAACGGATGACGTAGTTATTACAGGGAAAAGTAATGATACGGGTGTCGTACGTGTAGTTGGGGTCTTGAATAAAAAAGAAATTGCCAATTTAAAAGATCACTTTAAAGATAAATACGGTTCTGAACCAAATGTAAGCACCGTTTCACCGACAGTAGGAAAAGAACTGGCGAAAAATGCAATGATGGCGATTGTAATTGCTTCAATCGGAATTATCATTTATGTAACGATTCGATTTGAATTTTACATGGCGCTTGCAGCCGTGCTTGCCCTGTTGCATGATGCGTTCTTTATCGTTACGGTCTTTAGTTTAACGAAGTTAGAGGTTGATTTAACGTTTATTGCTGCTGTCTTGACGATTGTTGGTTACTCAATTAACGATACGATCGTTACGTTTGACCGCATTCGTGAAAATATGCAGAAATTTAAATCCAAATCGTTTGACGATTTGGCGTTTATCGTAAATCTAAGTTTGCGTGAAACGTTTACTCGTTCAATGAACACCGTGTTAACAGTTGTAATTGCAGTTGTAGCACTTCTTCTATTCGGAAGTGAATCGATTCAAAACTTCTCAATTGCCCTGTTAGTAGGCTTAATCCTTGGTGCATATTCATCTGTGTTTATTGCTGCTCAGCTATGGCTTGTGTGGAAAGGAAAACAGTTGAAGCGTGAGGAACAAAAAGAAGTAGAAAGCAAGTAATTCAAAAACGTGCGAAGTGTTCGCACGTTTTTTTGTGCGTTAAAATTCAAGCCGTACTGTCAGAAAAATGTGCTTATTTTCTTTCGTTGCTCCATTTCATCCACTCTAGTATAATAATGTGGGTTAAGGGGTGAAGAGACATGTTACAGTCAAAAAAACGTTGGAATGTTCAAGAATGTGATGAACAACTTGTTAATGAATTTGTAGAAAACCTCAATATTACACCTCTAGTAGCTTCGTTATTACTTAATAGAGGCATGACAACAGTAGAAGCGGCACGTGAGTTTTTACACGTTGATGCACAAACGTTCCACGATCCGTTTTTATTGCATGATATGGACAAAGCAGTGGCTCGTATTCAGCAAGCAATTGATCATAATGAAAAAATTATGATTTATGGAGATTACGATGCTGACGGCGTCAGCAGCACTTCTGTTATGTTATCTGCTTTACAGCAGCTTGGCGCTGATGTTGATTTTTATATTCCTAATCGTTTTACAGAAGGTTATGGGCCGAATAAGGCGGCATTTGATAAAATAAGCGCAGGCGGCTATCAGCTGGTGATTACGGTAGACACAGGTATTTCGGCAGTCGAAGAAATTGCGTATGCACGTGAATTAAACTTTGATTTAATTATTACTGATCACCACGAGCCGGGGCCGGTTTTACCGGATGCTTATGCAATTATTCATCCAAAGCTGCCGGGAAGTACATATCCATTTAAAGAACTGGCAGGTGTAGGAGTGGCTTTTAAACTCGCTCATGCGCTGTTAGGGGAGCTTCCGGAACATTTGTTAGAACTAGCAGTAATTGGGACGATTGCTGACTTAGTTCCTTTAGTCGACGAAAACCGCTTAATTGCTCGCAAAGGTCTTGATTATCTCAAGCTCACGAAGCGCACCGGAATTGAAGCGCTGCTGAGCGTATGTGGAGTAAAACGTGAAGAAATTAATGAGGATACAATTGGATTTGCGATGGCTCCTCGCATTAATGCAGTAGGACGTCTTCAAGATGCCGATCCAGCTGTTCATTTACTTATGACGACAAATGCTGAAGAGGCAAAAGGTTTAGCTAAAGAAATTGATGCGTTAAACAAGGAAAGGCAGCAAATCGTAAACGATATTACAGAAGAAGCCGTTGAATTTGTTGAGAGTATGTATCCTCCGGATGAAAACAGCGTTCTTATTGTAGAGGGAGAAGGATGGAATGCAGGCGTTGTTGGAATTGTCGCTTCTAGGCTCGTAGAAAAATTCTATAGACCAACAATTGTACTAAGTATTGACTCTGAAAACCGTATTGCCAAAGGTTCAGCAAGAAGTATCGAAGGTTTTGACTTATTCGCGAACTTATCTAAGTGCCGTGACATTTTGCCGCATTTTGGAGGGCATCCAATGGCAGCCGGCATGACATTAAACAGAGATGATGTAGAAGAGCTGCGCAGACGTCTTAATGAACAAGCAAGCAACGTGTTAACCGAACAGGATTTTATTCCAATTACATCAGTTGATACAGTATGCACAACAGAGGAAATTACGCTGGAAAACATTGAACAAATGAGTGCGCTTGCTCCATTTGGTATGCATAACCCGAAGCCAAAAGTTCTCATTAAAGATGTTCATACAACATCTATGCGGAAAATTGGTGCTAATAAAAATCATTTAAAACTCGTATTTGAAGACAGCGGTGTATCGATTGATGCAGTAGGATTTGGGTTAGGCTATATATTAGATGAAGTATCTCCTATAGCTAAAGTATCATTAGTAGGTGAACTATCTATTAATGAGTGGAATAATATGCGCAAGCCGCAGCTGATGGTGGAAGATATTTCTGTAGATGAATGGCAGATGTTTGATTATCGCAGTGCAGTTGATGTCAAACGTTTCTTTCAGCAGGTATTTACGGATCAAATGAAAGTTGTTGCTTTTCATGCTTCAACAATTGATAAATATAAGTCGCTGCTGCCGATGGAGCATGTTGTTCTTATTCAAGATGAAGAACAGGCAAAAGCATGTATGTTTGCAGGGGAACAGATCGTTTTATTAGATTTGCCTCTTTCACGGAAATGGCTTGAATGTTTGTTTGTCCAAGGTATCCCTTCTAGAATATACGCTATTTTCTTAACGGAAGAAGACCATTATTTTGATACAATCCCAACTCGCGATCATTTTAAATGGTTTTACGGCTTTTTAGCGAAAAAGGGTCCATTTGATTTAAAACGCTACAAAGAAGATTTAGCGATTCATAAGGGCTGGTCAAAAGAAACGATTGATTTTATGGCAAAGGTGTTTTTTGAGTTAGAATTTGTTACAATAAACAATGGCTTAATTTCGTTAGTGAAAAATTCTGCGAAACGTGATTTAATAGAATCTGCGACTTATCGCCAAAAGCAGCAGCAGATTGAAATAGAAAAAAACTTTATTTATACGTCATATGTACAGCTTAAAAATCAATTTCAAGATATTTTTAAGCGTTCGATTGAATGAGGAGGCAACATTAGAATGAATTTTAAAGATTATATTACAATTGTACCTGACTGGCCAAAACCAGGTATTACATTTAAAGATATCTCAACATTAATGGACAATGGTGATGCATACCGTGCCGCAACGGATGAGATTGTAAAATATGCGAATGATAAACAAGTTGATATTATTGTAGGGCCAGAAGCTCGCGGATTTATTGTTGGTTGTCCAGTAGCATATGCGTTAGGTATCGGTTTTGCACCTGTTCGTAAAGAAGGAAAATTACCGCGTGAAGTAATCAAAGTAGATTACGGTTTAGAATACGGTAAAGACGTATTAACGATTCACAAAGATGCAATTAAGCCAGGTCAGCGCGTGTTGATTACAGATGATTTATTAGCAACAGGCGGTACAATTGAAGCGACAATTAAGCTTGTCGAAGAATTAGGTGGAATTGTTGTTGGAGCTGCGTTCTTAATTGAACTTTCTTACCTTGACGGCCGTGACAAACTAGACGGTTACGATGTATTCACATTAATGACGTATTAAGAAGAACGATCACATAAAAAAGAGTACCTGATACAGGTGCTCTTTTTTCGTTAAAAAACGTTAATACGTAAAATGGAAATGATGTAAATTTGATAAATTAAACGCAAAGGCTTTACATCCTTGGATTTTTTCAAGATAATAGTTACAATATGAATTAAAAATGCTAGTTGATAAAAGGTGATTTCATGGCAAATGAGCAAGTCCTAACAGCGGAACAGGTCATTGACAATACGAAGCGATATTTAAATGAAGAAGACGTGGCTTTTGTACAAAAAGCATATGATTTTGCAAAAGAAGCTCACAAAGAACAATATCGCAAGTCGGGTGAACCATATATTATCCACCCGATTCAAGTCGCAGGAATTTTAGTTGATCTAGATATGGATCCAGCAACAATTGCAGCTGGATTTCTACATGATGTGGTTGAAGATACAGAGATAACACTAAAAGATTTAGAAAAAGCTTTTAATGAAGAAGTAGCAATGTTAGTAGACGGCGTAACGAAACTGGGAAAAATTAAATATAAGTCTAAAGAAGAGCAGCAGGCTGAAAATCACCGCAAGATGTTTGTAGCAATGGCTCAAGATATTCGAGTCATACTGATCAAACTTGCGGATCGTCTTCATAATATGCGTACGCTAAAGCATTTACCGCAGGAAAAACAGCGACGCATTTCAAATGAAACGCTTGAAATTTTTGCTCCTCTTGCTCATCGTCTTGGTATTTCAAAAATTAAGTGGGAGCTTGAAGATACAGCTTTACGTTACTTAAATCCTCAGCAATATTATCGCATTGTAAATTTGATGAAGAAAAAGCGTGCGGAACGCGAGCAGTATTTGGCTGAAGTTATTGATGAAGTTCGAGAGCAAGTAGATGAAGTGTCGATTAAAGTTGAAATTTCAGGACGTCCAAAACATATTTATTCCATCTATCGTAAAATGGCACTGCAAAACAAGCAGTTTAATGAAATTTACGATTTACTAGCTGTGCGCATTATTGTAAATAGCATTAAAGACTGCTATGCGGTGTTAGGAATTATTCACACGTGCTGGAAGCCAATGCCAGGACGTTTCAAAGATTATATTGCAATGCCAAAACAAAATATGTACCAGTCTCTTCATACGACGGTTATCGGACCAAAAGGTGATCCGTTAGAAGTTCAAATTCGAACGTTTGACATGCACCAAATTGCTGAGTATGGAATTGCTGCTCACTGGGCTTACAAAGAGGGAAAAACAGCTGAGCATGCTTCATTTGAAGAAAAGTTGACGTGGTTTAGAGAAATTTTAGAATTTCAAAATGACGCAAACGATGCAGAAGAGTTTATGGAATCTCTAAAAGTTGATTTGTTTTCTGACATGGTTTACATTTTTACGCCAAAAGGCGACGTCATTGAGCTTCCTTCGGGTTCTGTTCCAATTGATTTTTCCTATCGTATTCATTCTGAAATCGGAAATAAAACCATTGGAGCAAAAGTCAACGGCAAGATGGTTACGCTTGATTACCGTTTGAAAACGGGGGACATTATCGAAATTTTGACGTCTAAGCATTCGTATGGTCCAAGCAAGGACTGGTTAAAGCTTGCTCAAACGTCTCAAGCCAAAAATAAAATTCGCCAATTCTTTAAAAAGCAAAGCCGCGATGAAAATATTGAAAAAGGCAAAGAGCTGGTTGAAAAAGAAATTCGTCAAATGGAGTTTGACTTAAAAGAAGTATTAACAGCTGATAATATCAAACGAGTAGCGGAGAAGTTTAATTTCTCAAACGAAGATGATATGTATGCAGCTATTGGGTATAACGGATTAACTGCGGCTCAAGTAGCTAATCGTTTAACCGAGAAGTGGAGAAAGCAGCGCGATCAAGAACAAGAGATCCAAATTGATGATATTGCACGCGATACTGCGGCTAAGCGTGTTCGCCAGCATAAACGAAAAGATTCCGGGGTTATCGTACCGGGTGTAGAGAACATGCTGATTCGCTTGTCTAAATGCTGTAATCCAGTTCCTGGAGATGAGATTGTTGGTTTTATTACAAAGGGGCGAGGAGTATCTGTTCATAGAGCAGATTGTTTAAACGTTCACACAGATGATGCTGAAAGCCGCCTTATTCCTGTAGAGTGGGAAACACATATTAAAGAAGGCAAAGAGTTTAACGTGGAAATTGAAATTTCCGGATACGACCGCAGAGGCTTACTAAATGAAGTTCTGCAGGTTGTAAACGAGACTAAAACGAATATTTCAGCCGTTTCAGGAAAATCGGACCGAAACAAAATGGCTACGATTCATATGTCAATTTCTATTCATAACATCAGTCACCTTCATAAAGTGGTTGAGCGCATTAAGCAGCTTCGAGACATTTATTCAGTTCGCCGAATTATGCATTAAGAAAGGTCGTTATAAATGAGAGTAGTCGTACAAAGAGCAAAGAATGCAAAAGTAACTGTTGCAGGTGAGACGGTCGGTGAGATTAAGCACGGATATATGCTTTTAGTGGGCATTACCCATGACGATACTGAAGCTGATGCAGAGTATGTAGCGGATAAAATTGTGAATTTGCGAGTGTTTGATGATGAGTCTGGCAAAATGAATTTGTCGCTTCTAGATGTAGAAGGAGAAATTTTATCGGTATCTCAATTTACGCTGTACGGAGATTGCCGAAAAGGCAGAAGACCAAACTTTATGGGAGCTGCTAGGCCAGATCATGCTGTAACGCTTTACAACTATTTTAATAAAGTATTATCAGAAAAAAATGTTCGAGTAGAAACCGGCGCATTTGGTGAAATGATGGACGTATCATTTACAAATGACGGACCGGTCACGCTTATTGTAGAAAGCAAAGAAAAAACGCAGGCTCACAGATGAGTCTGCGTTTTTTCTTTGCTTTGAAAGTAGTGATTTAATCCTTCAGCGATAGCGGACGTAATCATTTGCTGATAACTGATGGAATTAATATACGTTTCTTCCCGTTCGTTGCTTAAAAAGCCCAGTTCAATTAATGTACTCGGACGTGTATTTTCGCGAAGAACATAATAGTTTCCAAAACGTTCTCCTTTGTCTTTCAATTTTGCATGATTAATAAGGGACTGATGAATAGAATGTGTGAGTGGACTGTCCTGATGCTGATGGTAATAATACGTCATAAGGCCAGTTAGCTGTGAGCTGTTCGTACTGTTGTAGTGAATGCTTATAAAAGCATCTGCTTTAGTCGATTGCAGCGTGCGCTGTGAAAGTAGAAGGTACTCATCATGGGTGCGGGTTAAAATGACGTGTGCGCCTTCTTTTTGAAGTTTGTTTTGTAAAATAAGTGCTGTTCGGAGAGTGAGGTCTTTTTCATATGTGCCCTGTGTGCCGATGGCTCCTTTGTCTTTTCCTCCATGGCCTGCATCAATAATAATTGTTTTGCCCTTTAGGTGCCGCAAGCTTTTACTCAGCGTATAAACAGGCTCACGCTGCGCTACCTGCATGCTAGGCTGAACGCTGCGAAGCGCTACGGTTTTCGTGAATTTTTTAAACACCCATCCTTGAATATCCGAGCTTTCTACATAATACCAATCTCCTTGACGGTCTGAAACGGATAGTCTTGTATTCTTCGTCAATTTATTTGTAATTGAAAATGAACGTCCTGGACCGCTCCGTACATGAAGAGAGTCAGCTGTTACAATAATGGGTTGATGGACCGGTACATTTGGGCGCTCAAATGAGGAAGAGCACAGTAATAAAAGGATACTTGCAGCCAAAACAGATACAGACTTCATGTTTAGATGGCGAATAGATAGACCTCCTTTTTATAACAAAATAGAGTATTCGATGAAAATAAAAAAAATCCTTTCTCTTATGTAAAAACATCTTTTTTGGGCAATGCTAATAAAAGGATAAGTAAGTGTAGGCAGGGAGGAAGAAACGATGAAGTTTAGTGAAAAAGGTGAACAATCATTTCAGCAGGTAAATCCGGTATTTGGCATTCATTTTCATGATTTTATTGACAGAGAAAGTGAAGCTTCATCCCTTGAATTGGCTTCTGAATTTGGTTTAACGCTTCGAGATATTCAGAAACTAAGAAAACAATTAGACCGCTCTTAACATGAAAGGTGCTTGACAACTGCTCATTTCATTCGTAATATAGAAAGCAATTGCTAAATTAAAATGAATGTATAACATTTTTATATTGATAAGCCAAAGATCGAGAAAAGTAGTAAAGATGACACATGGCTAGAGAGGAAATGTCTTAGGCTGAAAGCATTTCTACATGATGACTTTATGAAAGAACACTCAGGAGGCTTCACTCTGAAAAGGGAAACTTAGTAGGAGATGAACGTGTTCGTGCGTTAACGAAATGAGTGGAAACATGTCATATGTTTCAATTAGGGTGGTACCACGTGAGATTAACTCTCGTCCCTACTATGGAAAAATAGTAGAGGCGAGAGTTTTTTTGTATTGTAAATTTTAAAAATAGGAGGCATATCACGTTATGTCAGTTCAAATACCTAGAGGCACACAAGATATTTTACCGGGCAAAGTAGAATATTGGCAGTTTGTTGAACAGCGAGCAAGAGAAATCTGCCGTGCGTTCAACTACCAAGAAATTCGTACACCAATGTTTGAACACACTGAATTATTTTTGCGCGGAGTGGGAGAAACAACAGATATTGTGCAAAAAGAAATGTACACATTTAAAGATCGAGGTGACCGCAGCTTAACGCTTCGTCCAGAAGGAACAGCTGCAGTTGGACGATCATTTGTTTCAAATAAGATGTTTGGAAATCCAACGCAGCCAACAAAGCTGTTTTATATTGGTCCTATGTTTCGCTATGAACGACCTCAAGCGGGACGTTTCCGTCAATTCGTTCAGTTTGGCGTAGAAGCATTAGGGGTAAATGATCCAGCTATTGATGCTGAAGTTCTTGCCCTGTTAATGAGCTTTTACCAATCGCTTGGATTGAAAAAATTAAAGTTGGTTGTTAACAGTTTAGGAGATACAGAAAGTCGTCAAGCTCACCGTCAAGCGCTTATTGACCACTTTGCACCTCGCATTGGAGAGTTTTGCAGCGACTGCCAAAGCAGATTGGAGAAAAATCCTCTTCGTATTTTAGACTGTAAAAAAGATCGTGACCATGAGCTGATGGCTACAGCGCCGTCTATTCTTGATTATTTAAACGACTATTCAAAAGAATATTTTGAAAAAGTACAGCAGTACTTAACCGATTTAGACATTGACTATGTTGTAGATCCGACGCTAGTACGCGGGTTAGATTATTATAATCACACAGCATTTGAACTAATGAGTGAAGCAGAAGGATTTGGCGCCATTACAACTCTTTGTGGCGGAGGCCGTTATAATGGGCTGATTCAAGAAATCGGCGGACCTGAAACACCGGGTATCGGATTCGCTTTAAGTATCGAACGCTTATTATCTGCATTGGAAGCAGAAGGAATTGAGCTTCCGGTAGAAACAGGCGTAGATTGCTATGTAGTAACCATGGGCGATGAAGCAAAAGAAAAATCCGTTTCAATTGTAAATACGCTTCGACGCGCAGGCTTTGTAGCCGATAAAGATTATCAAGATAAAAAAATGAAAGCTCAGTTCAAAGCAGCTGATCGTGTACAAGCAAAATTTGTTGTTGTTCTAGGTGACGATGAGCTAGCAAAACAAGTTGTAAACGTAAAGAATATGGAATCTGGCGAACAGCAAGAAGTATCAATTGATCAATTGGTCAGCTATTTGCAACAACAAGTATAAGGGGGAACCATGATGACAAAACGTTCATACTACTGTGGAGATGTAACAGAACAAGCAACTGGCGAAACAGTTCTATTAAAAGGATGGGTTCAAAAACGCCGTGATTTAGGGGGATTAATCTTTATTGATTTACGCGACCGCGGCGGAGTTGTACAGGTTGTATTTAACCCTGAAAAATCTGCTGAAGCGCTAAAAATTGCTGAAGATGTACGTAATGAATTCGTACTGGAAGTGCAAGGAACTGTTGTGGCTCGTGAAGAGGGAACCGTTAACCCGAACTTAAAAACAGGTAAAATTGAAGTTCACGCTGAGCAGATTACGGTATTAAACAAAGCCAAAACACCTCCTTTTGCTATTGCGGATCAAACGGAAGTATCAGAAGATGTTCGATTAAAATATCGTTATTTAGACCTTCGACGTTCTGAGATGTTTAACACGCTTAAAATGCGCAATGACATTACAAAAACAATTCGTGACTTCTTAGATCAAAATGACTTTTTAGATGTTGAAACACCTATTCTAACGAAAAGTACGCCAGAAGGCGCGCGTGATTATCTTGTGCCAAGCCGCGTGCACGAAGGGGAGTTTTATGCTCTTCCTCAATCGCCGCAAATCTTTAAGCAGCTGCTAATGGTAAGCGGAGTTGAGCGTTATTATCAAATTGCTCGCTGCTTCCGCGATGAAGACTTGCGTGCAGATCGTCAGCCTGAATTTACTCAAATCGATATTGAGACATCATTTTTATCTCAAGAGGACATCATGACAATGACGGAAGAAATGATGTCTAAAGTAATGAAGCGTGTAAAAGATTTAGATGTAACGACGCCTTTCCCGCGCATGTCATATGATGAAGCGATGAGTCGCTACGGTTCAGATAAGCCGGATACACGTTTTGAAATGGAGCTAGTCAACTTATCAGAGCTTGTGAAAGACTGCGGGTTCAAAGTATTTAGCGCAGCAGTTGAAAACGGCGGAGAAGTAAAAGCAATTAACGTAAAAGGTGCCGCTTCTAGCTATTCACGTAAAGATATCGATGCTCTAACAGAGTTCGTGAAAATTTACGGTGCTAAAGGGTTAGCATGGCTGAAAGTTGAAGCTGACGGCTTAAAAGGACCGATTGCAAAATTCTTCAATGAAGATGAGCAAAAGCAATTTGCTGAAGCTCTTCAAACGGAAGAAGGAGATTTACTTTTATTTGTAGCTGATAAAAAGTCAGTTGTAGCAGATGCACTTGGCGCTCTTCGTCTAAAGCTTGCAAAAGAACAAGGAATTATTGATGAAACGAAATTTAACTTCCTATGGGTAACAGATTGGCCTCTTCTTGAGCATGACGAAGAAGACAACCGTTACTACGCGGCTCATCATCCATTCACAATGCCAGTTCGTGAAGATTTACCAATGTTAGAAAGCGATCCTGGACAAGTCCGTGCACAAGCATATGACTTAGTATTGAATGGTTACGAACTTGGCGGAGGATCTTTACGTATTTACGAGCGTGATATTCAAGAAAAAATGTTTAAAACGCTTGGATTTACATTAGAAGAAGCATATGAGCAGTTCGGTTTCTTACTTGAAGCATTTGAATACGGTACTCCTCCTCACGGCGGAATTGCGTTAGGTCTTGACCGTTTGGTTATGCTTCTAGCAGGACGCACAAACTTGCGTGATACAATTGCCTTCCCTAAAACAGCAAGTGCAAGCTGTCTATTAACAAACGCACCTGGTGAAGTAAGTGAAGCGCAATTAGACGAGCTGCATTTGCAGGTAAAAAAGCAAAAAACAGAAGCGTAATCGATTGAACCGTCCGTTAAATCGAGCCTGTCACTGGAACGTGACAGGCTCGATTTTTTTGTTTTACTTATTAATTGCAAAGTGATTTTTTCTGTGATAAGATACTTTCAAGAACTAAATAGTCCTGATGTGTTCGTCCTTAATCCAGTTTTGACCGAACAATTTTTTGCTTGGGAGCTCGGAGTTTTTAACGAGCGTACATGCCTCATCTCGAGGACTTACAATGGTTAAAGCAGAGCACCCACCTGCCGAGAGCGGGTTCAAAACGAAGGCACTCGAGACGGCACGATCGGGACTAGCATACATATAAGAAATCCTCTATGTAATTATTTGCATAGAGTTTTTTTATGGATAAATAACGAATGCTCATGTTCGTTTTGCTAAAAATATGGTATAGTCAATTTCGTTGTTTATTTGAATTAATCATACACGTTGGTGTATTTAATAGAGGAGTGTTTTAACATGTTGCATCAGTTTTCGCGTAATGAGCTGGCGATAGGAAAAGAAGGGCTAGCTACTTTAAAAGGCAGCACAGTTGCTATTTTAGGGATAGGGGGAGTAGGGTCATTTTCTGCTGAGGCTTTGGCTAGGTCAGGAGTAGGGCGTTTAATTCTTGTAGATAAAGACGATGTTGATATTACCAATGTAAATCGTCAAATTCACGCGCTGCTTTCTACGGTAGGTCAGCCCAAGACAGAATTAATGAAAAAGCGTATTTTAGATATTAACCCAGACTGTGACGTCGTTTCTCTTCAAATGTTTTATACGGAAGAAACATATGAAGAGTTCTTTAGTTACAAACCGGACTTCGTAGTGGATGCATCCGATACGATTTCGTATAAAATTCATTTAATGAAAGAATGTTTAAAACGTGATATTCCAATTATTTCAAGTATGGGTGCTGCGAATAAAATGGATCCAACACGTTTTAAAATTGCAGACATTTCAAAGACACATACAGATCCAATTGCAAAAGTAGTTCGTACTCGTCTGCGTAAAGAAGGAATTCGCAAAGGAATTAACGTCGTTTTTTCTGATGAACGTCCAATCGTTATTCGCGAAGAAGTTCGTAAAGAAGTAGGAAACGATCAAGCGCAAATTCGCAAAGCGAAAATGCCTCCATCTTCTAATGCTTTTGTTCCATCTGTAGCAGGATTAATTATGGGCGGTCATGTTATCAATGAATTATTAAGTGATATTAAGATTCGCCGCGTAGGTGATGAATAAAAAGAAGGCTATCGCAGCCTTCTTTTTTTTATGGAAATATCTGTTCTATTTATGCTTTGAATGGAATCTTCTGTTTGATATGTATAAAAAGTACTAATAAATTGAAAAATATGGCTTGATGGTGAATTTACACTGTATTAAAAAAAGAGATTTATGTAAATTTATTTAACGCTTTATTTACATAAAATTTACGTTTTCGCTTTCTTTCTTTTGTTTCTTCTACAGCAATATTCAGAAAGTCTTATATATCAAGGTTTTTGATAGAAATAAGAAAAAATAAACCCCAAATAAGTAAGTTTACAGTAACTTAAAATTCACTTCATATAAAGACAACAATCTACTCGTATAATGTGTCTTGTACCTGTTGTTCGAGTACAAAGAACTAGTACTAATTACACATATATTTATTGGAGGGTAATGTAATGAAAACAAAGGGTTTTAAAGTAACATTAGCAGCTTTTTTAATGGTAGGAGCACTAGCAGCATGTGGTAAAGACGGAGCAAGCAACGACAGTGGTTCGGGCAGCAAAGAAGAAGTGTCAGGTACGTTAACAGCGGCGGGATCTACAGCTTTACAACCACTTGCAGAAGAAGCAGCGAATGGAATTACTGAAAAATATCCAAACCTTTCAGTAACGGTACAAGGTGGAGGTAGTGGAACTGGTGTTAACCAAGTAGCATCAGGAGCAGTTGACATTGGAAACTCTGACGTTCCAGCAGCCGATAAAATTGAAGATAAATCAAAAGCAGATAAACTTGTAGATACGAAAGTAGCGGGCATCGGGTTCGCACTTGTTGTAAATAAAGATGTAAAAGTAGAATCGTTAACAAAAGAGCAAATTCAAAAGATTTTCTCTGGCGAAATTAAAAACTGGAAAGAAGTTGGCGGAAACGACGAAAAAATTAACGTAATCAACCGTCCAGCATCATCTGGCACACGTGCTACATTCGAGAAAACATTAATGGGTGACGCAAAAGTAAATGACAGCGTTGGTACAGCTCAAGATTCAAACGGAGCGGTTGAGCAATCAGTAAACTCAACGCCAGGAGCAGTAAGTTACCTTGCTATGTCGTATTTAATCGGCGATAAAAAAGAAAGTTTAAAAATGCTTAATATTGATGGTGTAGAGCCAACAACAGAAAACATTGTTTCTAAAAAATATCCGTTTTGGTCTTATGAGTACATGATTACAAACGGTGAGCCAAAAGATGGTGCAAAAGAGTATATTGACTACGTAGCTGGTAAAGACTTTGCTAAGCAAGTAGAAGATATGGGATATATCCCAATGACTGAGTTCAAAAAATAAGAGTGTTTTTAAAAAGAATAGGGCTGACTAACACAGTCAGTCTTATTCTATTTGAATGTTAATAAAGTATATAGCGAATAAAAAGAAAAGCGAATATATACTGAATATGTAAGGAGACAGAGCGATGAAGGGGAAAAAATCCATTAATTATGTAAAAAGCGAATACATTGGCCGTACGCTTTCTACATTTTGCGGTATTTTAATTGTACTTGTTACGTTAGCTATTATCGTATTTATTTGTGAAAAAGGCATACAGTCATTTTTACAAAGTAATATATCAATCGGTGAAATGTTGACTTCAACAAAATGGAGCCCAAACAATAAAGAATACGGGGCACTTGTGTTTATTCTGGGTTCCATGCTTGTATCAATCGGAGCCGTTATTATAAGTGCTCCAATTGGAATTGCTATCGCCATTTTTAACAACTATATTTCGCCTAAATTTGGTTCAACGGTTTTACGACCGGTTTTAGAACTTTTAGTCGGAGTTCCTTCAGTGGTATACGGTCTTTTAGGGGTTACAATTTTAGTGCCGCTTCTTCGCGATAACTTCGGCGGAGTGGGCTTTAGTTTGATTGCCGGAATTATTGTCTTAAGCGTCATGATTCTTCCGACAATTGCAAGTATTGCTGACGATGCAATTCGAAGCGTAGCACCTGAATATTTAGAAGCTTCTTATGGACTAGGTTCAACAAGATGGCAGGCAATTAGCCGAGTCATTATTCCATCTGCTAAAACAGGTATTTTAACAGGTATCGTGTTAGGGCTTGCCCGCGCATTCGGAGAAGCGCTAGCTGTTCAAATGGTTATCGGAAACACGGTTAAGCTTCCTGAAAGCTTATATAGTCCAACGGCAACATTAACAGGTATTTTAACAATGGATATGTCTAATACGTTAAACGGAACGGCATGGAATAACGCATTGTGGACGTTAGCCATGATTTTACTGCTTATTTCTTTCGTGTTCATTTTAATTATCCGAGCAATTGGGAAACGAGGTGCTCATCAATGAGAAACAAAAATGCACGCACAGTAAATAATATATGGACAGGTATCTTTTATGCCATTGCCGCTCTAGTTGTGGCGCTATTAGTGTATTTAGTTGTTGAAATTATCGCTAAAGGCTGGGGATTTTGGGATCCGAACTTTTTATTTGGAAAGCCAAGCAATACGATGGCAGGAGGCGGTATCGGACCCCAGCTGTTTAACTCGTTCTACATGCTTGTTTTAACGCTGATCATTTCTATTCCTCTTGGTTTAGGAGCCGGAATTTACTTAGCGGAGTACGCGAAGCAAGGCCGTTTCTTAAATTTCGTCCGCTTATGTATTGAAACAATGGCGTCATTACCGTCCATTGTAGTTGGTTTATTTGGATTATTAATTTTTGTCACATTTTCCGGCTGGGGCTATACGCTTATCGGTGGAGCACTTGTGATTACAATTTTAAATTTACCGGGTTTAACGCGCGTATGTGAAAGTGCGATTGCATCTGTTCCTGCGAGTGTAAAAGAAGCAAGTTTAGGGTTGGGTGCGACTAAATGGCAAACAATTGTCAAAGTCGTCATTCCATCAGCGATTCAACAAATTATCACAGGTGTTATTTTAACAGCGGGACGAATCTTTGGAGAGGCAGCTGCGCTGATTTATACGGCTGGCTTAACGACGCCGATGTTAAATTCAAATGCTGACTTAACGAGTCCTGTAAACCCGTTTAATATTTTTCGACCAGCAGAGACGCTTGCCGTCCACATTTGGAAATTAAACTCTGAAGGAATTGTACCTGATGCAAGATTGATTGCAACAAAGTCAGCTGCTATTCTAATCATTATGGTTCTGTTGTTTAACATAGTCGCTCGTTTAGTCGCTAAACTTTTAGACAGCTACTTTAAAGGTTCAACAAAAATGAAAAAACGAAAAGACGTTAAAAGTGCAGCTTAATAGATAAAGACAAAAAAGAAAATGGCTTTGAAACTGAGCAACAGTTTCAGCCATTTTCTTTTTTTAGTGTCTCTAAACGATTGAAAACTTTTGAAAAGTATTTTTCTTGTCCATTTTGTTTAGGATGAAAATATTGTTTGTTTTTGATGCGATCCGGTAAATACTGTTGAAGGACCCATCCGTTATCAAAATCATGCGGGTATCGATATTCAACGCCTCGGCCAAGGTTCTCTGCTCCTTTGTAATGAGCATCCTTCAAATGAGGGGGAACGTCGCCGGACAGCCCTTTTTTAATATCACTTATCGCTTCATCTAATGCTTTGTAAGCAGCGTTGGACTTCGGTGATAGGCAAAGCTCAATAACGGCGTTTGCAAGCGGGATACGTGCTTCTGGAAGTCCTAATCGCTCAGTTGCTTGAATAGCTGCGAGAGTTCTCATGCCGGCATCCGGATCAGCTAGTCCAATGTCTTCATAGGCAATGACTAAAAGGCGACGATTGATGCTGATCAAGTCTCCTGCTTCAATTAGCCGTCCCAAATAATGAAGAGCGGCATTTACGTCGCTGCCGCGAATCGATTTTTGAAAAGCCGATAATACATCATAGTGAGCGTCACCATTTTTATCATGTGAAAAATATTTTTGCTGCAGACATTCTTCTGCCGTTTGTAAGGTAATAACGATTTTACCATCGCTTTCACCTGTTGATAAAACAGCCAGTTCCAGAGCATTCAAAGCCGAGCGCACGTCGCCGTTACAGCTGTTGGCAAAGTGGTTCATGGCGTCATCTTCTACGATAATTTTTCTATCCCCAAATCCGTTGGATGAGTCGTTGAGTGCTCTTGTTAGCGCCATTTTGATATCATCTGGCGTAAGAGATTTTAATTCGAAGATTTGACATCTGCTTCGAATAGCAGGATTAATCGCGTGATAAGGATTGCTTGTTGTCGCTCCGATTAGAATGATCATGCCATTTTCTAAATAAGGAAGCAAAAAGTCTTGCTTGGCTTTGTCAAGGCGATGAACTTCATCTAACAGCAGAATTACTTTGCCTGACATTTTGGCTTCTTCGGCGACAATTTCCATATCTTTTTTATTGTTTACAACGGCATTCAACTGACGAAACGCCGTGTTGGTTGTTTTTGCAATAGCTGTGGCAATTGTTGTTTTTCCAACGCCTGGAGGTCCATATAAAATCATCGAGCTTAAGTGATTTGCTTTTACCATTCGATAAATCATTTTATCTTTGCCAACTAAATGCTGCTGTCCGATAACGTCATCTAAATGAGTCGGACGCATTCGAAATGCGAGAGGTTTTGTAGCCATGTGTTTCTCCTTTCTTTTCTTTCACTGTATCACAAGAGGTGAATAGGTGGTGGAAATTTATCTTATAGGCATAGTATGTTATAATATCAACAGTTACATTTGCAAGAAATGCATATAGAGAAGTTCATATAGCTTAGTAAAAAACGACTCATCACAGCATTCAGTGACAACGTGAGGGTCTTATTTTTTTCATAAATAAAAAAAGTGTATTGAAGGAGTGTATCGTATGAAAATTTCAACAAAAGGACGCTACGGTTTAACGATTATGATTGAGCTTGCGAAGCGCTTTGGCGAAGGTCCTATCTCGCTTAAAACTATTGCTCAAACGCATGACTTATCTGAACATTATTTAGAGCAGCTTATTTCACCGCTGCGTAACGCTGGGCTTGTAAAAAGCGTGCGCGGAGCTTATGGAGGTTACATCTTAGCACATGAACCTGCTAACATTACTTCTGGCGATATTATTTCTGTTTTAGAAGGTCCTATTAGTCCTGTAGAAGGAATTGAAGATGAAGAGCCTGCAAAACGCGAGCTGTGGATTCGTATTCGAGATGCAGTTAAAGAAGTGCTAGATAGTACAACGCTTGAAGATTTAGCAAATCATTCTGATGATGATCAAGCGTCTTATATGTTTTATATTTAATAATGAGCTAGGAGGCGTTTATTTTGGAACGTATTTATGTTGATCATGCAGCAACGTCTCCAATACATCCGGCAGTCGTTGAGAAAATGACGACTTTTATGCATGAGTACTTTGGAAATCCATCTAGTATTCATCACTACGGGCGGGAAAGTCGACGCTATTTAGACGAAGCTCGCCAAACGATTGCAGCAAGTATTGGAGCACACGAAAATGAACTGATTTTTACAAGTGGTGGGACAGAAGCAGATAATATGGCACTGATCGGAGTAGCTCTTGCAAACCGCCATAAAGGAAATCATATTATTACCACGCAAATTGAACACCACGCTGTGCTTCATACGTGTGAATATTTAGAAACACAGGGCTTTGAAGTGACTTACTTACCAGTTAACGAGTACGGACAAGTATCTGTGGATGAAATAAAATCAGCCCTAACTGATCAAACAATTCTTGTGTCGGTGATGTTTGGAAATAATGAAGTAGGTGCTATTCAGCCAATTGGAGAAATTGGAGTTCTATTAAAAGAGCATGGAGCATATTTCCACACGGATGCAGTGCAAGCTTATGGATTAATTCCGTTAAATGTGCAACAATTAGGTGTCGATCTTTTATCCGTTTCTGCTCATAAAATTAACGGACCAAAAGGGATGGGCTTTTTATATGCAGCTGCTCACGTTTCACTGTCTCCTTTGCTATTTGGAGGAGAACAAGAGCGCAAACGACGAGCTGGAACTGAGAACATGACAAGTATTGTCGGGTTTGAAGAAGCTGTGAAAATTTCGCAACAAACGCTGCAAACACGTGCAGATGAATATAGAAGATACAAAGAAATAATGGTAGCTGTGTTGAAAGAAGAAGGTATTTCATTTGAAATTAACGGACATCTTGAAAATTCTCTGCCACATGTGTTAAATTTATCATTTCCAAAAACAAATGTTGAATCGATGCTCGTAAATTTAGACTTAGCAGGAATTGCGGCATCGAGCGGTTCAGCTTGCACAGCGGGAGCAATAGATCCTTCTCATGTGCTTGTAGCTATGTTTGGAAAAGGGTCTGAACGTTTAACAACTTCTATTCGATTTAGCTTTGGCTTAGGAAACTCAGCTGAGCAAATTGAAAAAACCGCACGTCAAACAGCAAACATCGTTAAGCGACTAACGATGTAAATAGCAGCCATCAGTAGGGTCTTCATCCCTCACTGATGGTTTGTGTCGTTTCTTTCGCTTTTTAGCGAACAATTTAATTAAAATGAAGAAAACGGAGGTGGCGAAGTTGACAAAATCACCTAAAGATACACGTGTAGTAGTCGGAATGAGCGGAGGCGTTGATTCATCTGTAGCAGCTCTTTTATTAAAACAACAAGGATACGATGTGATCGGAATCTTTATGAAAAACTGGGACGATACGGATGAAAACGGCGTTTGTACTGCGACTGAAGATTATAACGATGTTATTCGCGTATGTAATCAAATTGGTATTCCCTACTATGCAGTCAACTTTGAAAAACAATATTGGGATAAAGTATTTACCTACTTTTTAGATGAATATAAAGCAGGTCGTACACCGAATCCTGATGTAATGTGTAATAAGGAAATTAAATTCAAAGCCTTTTTAGAGCATGCAATGACGCTAGGAGCAGATTATCTAGCGACAGGACATTATGCACGCGTTGCGTACCGTGACGGGGAGTATAAAATGCTTCGAGGCGTAGATGGAAATAAAGATCAAACGTATTTCTTAAATCAATTAGGACAAGATCAGCTTTCCAAAGTAATGTTCCCAATTGGTGAAATTGAGAAATCAAAAGTGCGTGAAATTGCGAAAGAAGCAGGCCTTGCTACAGCAACGAAAAAAGACAGCACAGGTATTTGCTTTATTGGTGAACGCAACTTCAAAGAATTTTTAAGTCAGTATCTTCCTGCTCAGCCAGGTGTAATGCAAACGCTTGACGGCGAAGTGAAAGGCAAGCATGACGGTCTCATGTACTATACAATTGGCCAACGCCATGGTTTAGGTATTGGAGGCAGCGGTGAACCTTGGTTTGTAGTCGGAAAAGATTTAGAAAAAAATGTTTTGTACGTCGATCAAGGCTTTCACAATGAGTTGCTCTATTCTACATCTCTTACAGCAACCAATGTCAGCTGGGTAAGCGAACGTGACTGGTCGTCACCAATGACGTGCACAGCAAAATTCCGCTATCGTCAAACTGATTCAGCAGTAACCGTTGAAAAAATCGATGATGATACAATTAAGGTTATTTTTGCTGAACCTGTTCGCGCAATTACGCCAGGTCAAGCAGTTGTGTTTTACAAAGATGATGAATGTCTTGGCGGAGCAACAATTGACAAAGTATTTCAAGAAGAAGAGCAAATCTGGTACGTATAATTCATATAAGCAAGAACGAAAAACCTCGGCCGTATATAGCTGAGGTTTTTCTATGATATACTTTACTTATTGGGTAAACTAATAACTTACATATTCTAGATTTTCATGATGTGAAAATCTCTTAAATCATAACTAAAACAGTGGAGTGAACGAAAAAATGACAGATAAAAATCAGCTAGGAATTCAGTATATGCAGGAAGGGAAATTTGAAGAGGCTGCTAAAACATTTTCAGAAGCAATTGAAGATAATCCAAAAGATCCAATTGTGTATGTGAATTTTGGCAATTTGTTAGCGGCTGTTAGTGAGATGGATCGTGCTTTGAAATTTTATGAACGTGCGATTGAATTAGATGAAGAAACGGCAACAGCGTATTACGGAGCAGGAAATATTTATTTTAATGCAGAGCAGCTTGAGCAGGCAAAGCACTACTTTGATTTAGCAATCAAAAAAGGCTTAGATTCATCCGATGCGTACTTTATGCTTGGTTTAACGCTGTTTCATATGGAAGAAATTCGTTTTGCGATGCCTTATCTTCAGCGAGCGGTAGAACTAAACGAACATGATGTAGAAGCAAAATTTCAGTACGGTCTTTGTTTAGCACAGCTCGAAATGGTAGATGAAGCGATTGCTGAATTTCTTAAGGTAGTCAATCAAGAGCCAGAACACGCCGATGCTTTTTATAATTTAGGCGTAGCGTATGCCATGAAAGATGACAAAGATAAGGCGATTGAGATGTTAGATGAAGCTTTAAACGTGCAGCCAGATCACGTAATGGCAGTAAATGCCAAACAAGTTCTGTCTACATTAGAACATTAAGAAAGCGGGTAAAGGAAGGATAACATGAACGAAGAACAAGTGAACCCTTCACAGCCAGAACGTCATTATATAAGCGGCACGTCGATTGTAACGGTCTTTCATAACGAAGAAAACTTATATAACGTTACGCGGATACGGATCAAAAAAACAAATTTAGAGATTGAAGATAAAGAAACGGTCGTTACAGGCTATTTTCCTAAGCTGAATGAAGATGAAGTATACACGTTTTACGGAGACTTCAAAGAGCATCCAAAGTTTGGTCTGCAGTTTCATGTTGAACAGTTTAAAAAAGAACTTCCGCAATCAAGGCAAGGGGTTGTTCAGTACCTGTCTAGCGATTTATTTCACGGAATCGGTAAAAAAACCGCTGAAAACATTGTGGACGCCCTAGGAGAACGCGCTATTTTTCGTATTTTGCAAAATGAGTCTGTGCTAAAAGAGGTTCCGAGGCTTTCAGCCGACAAGGCAGAAGCTTTAGTCACGCAGCTTCGTGAACATCAAGGGTTAGAAGAAGTAATGGTAAAGCTGACAGACCTCGGGTTTGGACCGCAGCTTTCGATGAAGATTTTCCAAGCGTACAAACAAGAAGCGCTTGAAATTGTTCAAAATAATCCTTATCAGCTCGTAGAAGATATTCAAGGTATTGGCTTTAGCAGAGCCGATGAACTTGGAAAGAGGCTTGGTATGGCAACCAATCATCCTGATCGTTTGCGTGCAGGTATTTTATATGTCATTGAGCAAGAATGCAATCAAATGGGACATGTATACGTCACGGCAGATCAGCTGTATGGAAAAACAGCAGAGCTTCTTCGAAAAAGCAGGCATGAGAATCTGTCTGAAATGGATCTTACAAGAGAAGTGGACGCATTAAAAGCAGACAAAAAGCTTATCATTCAAGACGAAAAAATTTATTTTCCTCCCCTTTTCTATGCTGAAAAAGGGCTGGTTAAAGCTATTCAAAAAATTATGGCTCAAACGCAGTACGAAGAGCAGTTTCCAGAATCAGAATTCTTATTGGCACTGGGTGAACTAGAAGAGCGATTAGACGTGCAATATGCACCTTCTCAGCGCAAGGGCATACAAACCGCTTTAATGTCTCCGATGCTTCTCTTAACAGGTGGACCAGGTACAGGGAAAACAACGGTTATTAAAGGAATAGTCGAACTCTATGCAGAACTTCACGGATGTTCGTTAAATCCAGGGGATTATAAAAAAGATGAAGCTTTTCCTGTTTTACTTGTGGCACCTACTGGACGCGCTGCTAAACGAATGAGCGAAGCGACGGGACTTCCGGCAGTTACAATTCACAGATTATTAAAATGGAACGGACAAGAAGGATTTGATCATAATGAGGAGAATCCAATTGACGGAAAATTACTGATTGTGGATGAAGTATCAATGGTAGATTTGTGGCTTGCTCATCAGCTGTTTAAATCTCTTCCTGCTAATTTACAGGTTATTTTAGTTGGAGACGAAGACCAGCTTCCTTCAGTAGGTCCGGGACAGGTGTTAAAAGATTTACTGAGTTCAGAAGTAGTTCCTACCGTCCGTCTGACAGATGTATACCGGCAAGCGGAAGGATCTTCAATTATTGATTTGGCTCATGAAATAAAAAAAGGAAAGCTTCTGGAAGACTTATCCAGGCAGCAAGGAGATCGTTCCTTTATTCGTTGTCAAGGACAGCACATCACGAACGTCGTGCAACAAGTTTGCGGGAATGCGTTAAAAAAAGGCTATACGGCTAAAGATATTCAAGTTCTAGCTCCTATGTATAAAGGTCCTGCAGGTATTGATAAGCTGAATGAAGTTCTTCAGGAATTATTCAACCCGGCTTCTGAGCAAAGAAGAGAGCTTAAGCACGGAGATATTACGTACCGAGTCGGAGATAAAGTGCTGCAGCTTGTAAATCAGCCGGATAGCAACGTATTTAACGGAGATATGGGAGAAATCGTCTCGGTTTTTTTTGCCAAAGAAAATACGGAAAAACAGGATATGCTGGTTATTTCATATGAAGGAAATGAAGTAACTTACACAAAGCAAGACTTTAATCAAATAACTCATGCATACTGCTGTTCCATTCATAAATCACAGGGAAGTGAATTTCCCATTGTTGTGCTTCCAATTGTTAAAAGCTACTACCGGATGCTGCGACGCAATTTACTTTATACCGCCGTTACGCGAAGCAAACAGTTTTTAATTTTATGCGGCGAAGACGAAGCGTTTCAGCTTGGAGTCAGCCGAAATGAAGACAGTGTCCGACAAACGAATTTACAGCCCTTGCTTCGAGAAAGCTTGGATAACGACATAGAAGATCCCGAAATTCCATTTATGAAAGATGCAAATATTGGGATGGAAAACGTTACGCCGTATGATTTCATGTAACCTTTCGCATGCTAACAAAGAGTTAAATAAACTCCTTTGTTGCCATCCTTCTTTGCTAATTGTCAGAAAATAAAGTATGGACATGGAAAGAAGTGGACATAATGCGTTTATATAAGTAGAACGTATAAAGAGGTGTCGACTTTGTTTAAATGTCCAAACTGTAAAAGTATTGACGTTGGCAAAATTGGTGTAAATCAGTATTACTGCTGGAATTGTTTTATTGAAATGACTATTTCAAAAGGACAAATTAATACTCACCAAGTAGAAGAAGATGGAACATTGAGCTCGCTTGATGATTTGTTCTCAGACGACGAGCGCACAATCAATTTCTAATTCTTTTTTACCGGGAGGAAGAGCAATGGGCAGAATCATTCCGTCAGTAGTCGCTTTCGGTCTTGGAGCTTATGCATTTAAAATGGCAGATGATCGAGAGATGTTTACAAAAAGAAATATGAAAAAAATGCGTAAACGTATGATGAAAGCTATTCACTAATAAAAAAAGCACTATTGCACTTAGCTGCAATAGTGCTTTTTTGCAGGCAGAAGAGACAACTGCATGCATAAACTCCTTTCTTTATCAAAAAATAGAAGAGAGGAGGAGTTTACGTTGAAAGATAGTTCATTCAAATGGTTCTATAGATTCGGACTGCTGTTATTAGCGCTGCTGTGCATATTAGTCTTTTTTAAAGTCCAGTTTTTATGGCTTCCTGTTATTTACATGTTTTTAAAAGCACTGCTGCCTTTTTTTATTGCAGCATTCATTACATATTTACTTCATCCGCTTATTGAAAAAACGCATGATAAAGGCGTGCCTCGTCCTCTAGCTATTTTACTGATCTACATCATCTTTTTTGGAGGAATTGGGTTTGGAGCCTATAAGTCGTACCCTATTTTTGTGGAACAAGTAAAAGATTTAAACGAACAGCTGCCGCATTTTACGAATACATATAGACATTGGGTAGAATCGATTCATGATCGTACAACTTCACTTCCAAACGGTGTACATGAGAAAATTGAAGGCAGCATTGATGATGTAGAGGCTACGCTCAACGTGTGGCTTACAAAAGTGGCGGAAGGATTAAAGTCATTGATTACCTCTTTTTTGATTTTAATCATTATTCCATTTATTGTTTTTTATATGCTGAAGGATTTTTCCTCCATTAAGAAAGCAACAGCTTATGTCACACCTAAAAAGTGGCACAAACCAGGCGAACGTTTTTTATCGGATGTGAATGAATCGCTCGGCAATTACATTAGAGGGCAATTTTTTGTTTGTCTCATTATTGGTGTGATTGCCACAGCAGCACTGTGGTTCTTTCATGTACCTTATGCACTTCTTTTAGGCTTCATTATTGGCGTAACGAATATCATTCCTTATTTTGGCCCGATTATTGGTGCGGTTCCAGCGGCTATTATTGCAGCCACAATCTCGATAAAGTTGGTTATTACCATTGTCATTATAATCTTTGTGCTGCAGTTTCTAGAGGGAAATGTGCTGTCTCCGCTTATCGTAGGAAAGAGTCTTCATATTCATCCTTTGTTTATCATGCTTGCGCTCCTTTTAGGAGGAGAATTTGGAGGAGTATTGGGTCTCATTTTGGCTGTGCCAATTTTAGCAGTCATTAAAATATCTATTTTGCATATCCGCTCTTATACGCTCAAACATTGACAAAGAGCGGTTAATTTGTCATAATATCGCCATAAGAAAACGCTACATATTTTAAACACAATGATGGATCGAGTACGTTGCACACTGGTTTTTAGAGAAGGGCTTCCTTGGCTGAAAGAAGCGCTAAACAAAGAGCAGCTGAACGCTAGTCCAGAGTGCAGGCTAAAACCTGCCGTGTCAGCAACGTTAACGCTATGAAGGTGATAAATGCTTTTGGCATTTATAATCAGGGTGGTACCGCGAGTTCAACTCTCGTCCCTGCTACAGGGATGAGAGTTTTTTTGTGTGCAAATAACTAGCAATTGCTTTTGTACACAGAGAAAATAGATGCTTTTATGTCATCATTTTTTTGTCTATAAATAAGAAGAGTATTAAAGGAGGACCAATCATGAAAAAACTGACGTCAGCACAAGTTCGTCAAATGTATTTAGATTTCTTTAAAGAAAAAGGCCATGATGTAGAACCAAGCGCATCTTTAGTTCCGCATGAAGATCCATCTTTATTATGGATTAACAGTGGAGTAGCTACATTAAAAAAATATTTTGATGGTCGTGTTATTCCTCAAAATCCGCGTATTTGTAACGCACAAAAATCCATTCGTACAAACGATATCGAAAACGTAGGTAAAACGGCTCGCCATCATACGTTTTTTGAAATGCTTGGTAATTTCTCTATCGGTGATTATTTTAAAGAAGAAGCAATCCAATGGGCATGGGAATTCTTAACGAGCGATAAATGGATTGGATTCGACGCAGATAAGCTATCTGTAACAGTTCACCCTGAAGATGAAGAAGCATTTAAGATTTGGAATGAAAAAATGGGCGTGCCTAAAGAACGCATCATTCGTTTGGAAGGTAATTTCTGGGATATCGGAGAAGGTCCGAGTGGTCCAAATACAGAGATCTTTTATGATCGCGGAGAAGCATATGGAAATGATCTAACTGATCCGGAATTATATCCAGGTGGAGAAAATGAGCGTTATTTAGAAATTTGGAACCTTGTATTTTCTCAATTTAATCACAATCCTGATGGCACGTACACGCCGCTTCCAAAGAAAAACATCGATACGGGAATGGGCTTAGAGCGTATGGTTTCTGTTATTCAAGATGTGCAAACAAACTTTGATACAGATTTGTTTATGCCAATTATTGAAGCAACAGAAAACATTTCAGGCGCTAAATATCGTACAAATGATGAGCAAGATACGGCATTTAAAGTCATTGCTGACCATATTCGTACGGTAACATTTGCTGTAGGTGATGGTGCGCTTCCTTCAAATGAAGGCCGTGGGTATGTGCTGCGCCGTTTGTTACGCCGAGCAGTTCGCTATGCTAAAAAGTTAAACATTAATCGTCCGTTCATGTACGAGCTAGTGCCGGTAGTAGGGGAAATCATGGTTGATTTCTATCCGGAAGTAAAGGAAAAAACGGATTTTATCCAGCGCGTAGTAAAAAATGAAGAAGAGCGTTTTCACGAAACGTTAAATGACGGACTAGCTATTTTGGCAACCGTTATTAAAAAAGAAAAAGCGCAAAACAGTGATACGGTACAAGGCGAAGATGTTTTCCGTTTATATGACACGTATGGATTCCCTGTTGAATTAACGGAAGAATATGCAGAAGATGAGAACATGAAAATTGATCATGCAGGTTTTGAACGTGAAATGGAAGCACAGCGTGAGCGTGCGCGTGCTGCTCGTCAAGATTCTAGTTCTATGCAAGTTCAAGGCGGCGTACTTGGTGAAGTAACGGTTGCAAGTGAGTTTGTTGGCTATGATAAAAATGAATTAGAAACAGTTGTTGAAGCAATTATTGTAGACGGTGAGCTTGTTGACCGCGCTGAAGCTGGAACAGAAGCGCAAGTCATCTTAAGCCACACGCCATTCTATGCAGAAAGCGGCGGTCAAATTGCGGACCAAGGTACGATTCAAAGTGCTGCAGGAACAGCGGAAGTAAAAGACGTTCAAAAAGCGCCAAACGGCCAAAATGTCCAAACGGTAGCTGTAACAAACGGTGAGCTTGTAAAAGGTGAAACATACACGGCGACGCTTGATGAAGAAAACCGCAGTGCGATTGTGAAAAACCATACGGCAACGCATTTATTGCATCAAGCATTAAAAGATACGTTAGGAACGCATGTTAATCAAGCGGGTTCTTTAGTAACAGCGGATCGCTTGCGCTTTGACTTCTCTCACTTTGGTCAAGTGACACAAGAAGAGCTTGAGAAAATTGAACAAATTGTTAATGAAAAGATTTGGGACAGCATCTCTGTACAAATTGAAAACAAAGCAATTGACGAAGCAAAAGCGATGGGTGCAATGGCGCTATTTGGTGAGAAATACGGAGATATCGTGCGCGTAGTACAAGTAGGCGACTACAGCTTAGAATTATGTGGTGGATGTCACGTGCCAAATACGTCTGTTATTGGTTTATTTAAAATTGTATCAGAATCGGGAATCGGTGCAGGTACTCGACGCATTGAAGCTGTAACTGGAAAAGCTGCCTATCAGTTAATGAACGATCAAGTAGGCTTACTAAAAGAAGCTGCGGCAAAAGTAAAATCCAACCCGCGTGATTTAGTAGGGCGCGTTGAAGGATTACTAGAAGAAATTCGTAATCTTCAGCGTGAAAATGATTCACTATCTACAAAGCTTGGCAATATTGAAGCTGGCAATCTCGTTGACCGAGTGCAAAACATTAATGGTGTAAATGTACTAGCAGCGAAAGTGAATGCAACGGATATGAATAACCTTCGCGCAATGGTTGACGATTTAAAACAAAAATTAGAATCCGCTGTGATCGTATTAGCTTCTCCACAAGGTGAAAAGGTAAATATTATTGCAGGTGTAACAAAAGATTTAATTGCTAAAGGCCATCATGCTGGCAAACTTGTTAAAGAAGTAGCGACGATTTGCGGCGGAGGCGGAGGCGGACGCCCTGACATGGCGCAAGCTGGAGGAAAAGACGCTAGCCAAATTGAAAAAGCACTTGGCACTGTAGAAGAATGGGTTAAATCCGTTTAATTCTCCTCTTTCTTGGTGTACAATATAAATAAGACTTAGCATAGTGCACAATGTGTTCACAAATTAAGAGAGTGAGGTGGGACCGTGAGTTCATTTGATAAAACCATGCAATTTAATTTTCAAGATGAGCCAGCTGAAACAAACGTACATGAAGTATTGTTTACGGTTTATGACGCACTGCAAGAAAAAGGCTACAACCCGATCAACCAAATCGTTGGGTATTTGTTATCAGGAGACCCTGCTTACATTCCTCGTCATAACGATGCGAGAAACACAATTCGCCAGTTAGAGCGAGACGAGCTCATTGAAGAACTTGTTAAATCTTATTTACAACAGCATCGAAAGGATTCATAAATGCGCGTATTAGGATTAGATGTAGGAACCAAAACAATTGGTGTGGCAGTTAGTGATGAAATGGGATGGACAGCGCAAGGAATTGAAACAATTAAAATTGCAGATGAGCAGATGGAGCAATCATATCCTCGTTTACAGCAGCTAATTGACGAATATTCCGTAGAGAAAATCGTAGTGGGTCTTCCTAAAAATATGAATGGTACGATTGGCCCTCGAGGCGAAGCGTGCATTGAGTTTGCTGACAACGTCAAAGAAAAACTTAACATTGAAACGATGATGTGGGACGAGCGCTTGTCGACGATGGCAGCAGAGCGAGTACTGCTGTCTGCCGATGTAAGCCGCAAGAAACGCAAAAAAGTAATCGATAAAATGGCAGCTGTTATGATTCTTCAAGGATACTTAGACAGCAAGCAGTAAGAAAAGCAGCAGGCTTTGCCTCAGCTGAAAAGTTATGAATTTCCCTTTTGCATATTCTTTTGTACGTAAAAGGGAAGTGAAATAACTGAACGGCTTGCTTTTCGCTGAAGAAAAAGTTAAGCTAAGAGCTTACAATATAAAATGAGGTGCAAACATGAGCGTAGAAGAAAATAAAATTACAATCGTCGATGAGAATGGAAATGAGCAGCTATGCGAAATTTTATTCACATTTGATTCTGATCAATATAACAAATCATATGTAATTTACTATCCAATCGGAGCAGACCAAGATGATGAAGAGGAAATTGAAATTCATGCATCTGCTTTCACACCAAGTGAAGATGGTCAAGACGGTGAGCTTCAACCGATTGAAACAGAAGAAGAGTGGGACATGGTTGAGGAAATGGTTAATACATTCCTTGACGAAGAAGGCGAATAATTATAGTGAAAAAGCTGATGACAATCGTTATCAGCTTTTTTTTACATAGCGGCTGTTCTTTTTAGATATAAAAAGGTTTTTCCTTGCATTCTTAGGGCAGATTGTATGATAATGACGAAAAATAAGATAAATTGTAGTATAATAATTCCTGCGTGTGAGAGTGCATTTTAATAAAAGAATTCATTGTTTGAACGGATGAAACTAGACTTTGGGCAGACAATAACATAAATCATGGAAAAATTTTAGAAGAGGCGAGAGTTTAAGGAAGCGATACCATCTCACACCTATAGGCGATACGAATGAATCGCAATCTCATGTCTCCTCTCTGTTCATACTTATAAAAAATCAAGAAGAAAAGAGGTGAAACTGGTTGTATCTTCTTTTACAGAAGTAGATTTAACCAGGAAGCTGCTTGTCGCAACAAACATTTTTACCACCTAATCGTTCAAGAAAAAAACGAGTTATTTTTATTACAATTATCGTACTTCTTTTACTAGTTGGCGGTGCATTTTTCTATGCTCAATCCCGCTTAACGCCCGTGGATCGAAACAGCAATAAAAAAGTAAATGTGACCATTCCACAAGGTTCTTCCGTCCAATCGATTGGTACGGTATTGAAAAAAGAAGATTTAATTAAAAGTAAAAGTGCATTTCGCTATTACGTAAAATTAACCCATGTGTCTGGATTTCAAGCTGGAACGTATTTATTTTCTCCTTCCATGAGTCTAGGGGAAATGGTTGAAAAAATGGAAAAAGGCGAGGTTTCAAAACAACCTGATATTCGTGTCACCATTCCAGAAGGACGCCAGCTTGTCGAAATTGCTGATATCATTGCTAAAAATACAAAGTTTACAAAAGACGAAGTCATGAAAAAGCTAGACGATAAGGCATTCGTCAATAAAATGAAAGAAAAATATCCAGATGTAGTAACGGATGAAGTGATGCAAAAAGATATTAAACATCCGCTAGAAGGTTATTTATATCCCGTTACGTATGATTTTTATGATAAAAATGTGTCGTTAGATGAAATATTGGATAAAATGGTAGGGAAAACAAATAATGTATTAGGTCAGTACAGTGGGCAAATGAAGAAGAAAAAATTCAGTGCACATAAATTGTTAACCATGTCTTCTCTCATTGAAGAGGAAGCGACTGCGAAAGTCGACCGAGAAAAAATTGCCAGCGTCTTTTATAATCGCCTTGAAAAAAACATGCCTCTTCAAACGGATCCAACCGTCTTATATGCCTTAGGAGAGCATAAAGACCGCGTGTTCTATAAGCATTTAGAAGTGGACTCTCCTTACAATACGTATAAAGTAAAAGGGTTGCCTCCAGGACCAATTGCCAGCTCTGGTTTAATGTCAATCAAAGCTGCGTTACATCCAGCCAATACAGATTATTTATACTTCTTGGCCACACCTGAAGGAAAAGTTATTTTTACCAAAACGTTAGAAGAACATAACAAAGAAAAAGCCAAGCATATTACAGGTAAAGAAAAGCAAAATACCGAAAAATAAGTGGGAATTTAAAATTGGGGAATCGCGATACTTCGCATTCCCCATCTTTTATGTTAAAATATATCGGGTTTACGTAAAAACGAAAAAAACTTATAATAGACTAGTTGTCTTACTATTTTGCAGTAATGAAACGTTATGAAAACATAATGTAAAATGTACTTCTGAGAACGGAGGAAGTGTTTTGCTTTTACAAAACGTAGAGCAGTATGTGGAAAAGCTTATTCCTAAGCGCCAGGAGCTTATTGAAGAAATGGAAGCTTATGCAAAAGAACATCACGTTCCGATTATGGAATTGATTGGTGTTGAAACGCTATTGCAAATTCTTCGTCTTCATCAGCCAAAACATATATTAGAAATTGGAACAGCGATTGCATATTCGTCTATTCGAATGACCCATGCGCTTCCAGAGGCACGAGTGGTTACGGTAGAACGAAATGAAGAGCGTTACCAAAAAGCGCAAGAATTTATTGAACGGGCGGGAAAACAAGATAAAATTGTGTCGTTGTTTGGGGATGCACTAGAGCTTAGAGATGAAATTGAACGTCATGGTCCCTATGATGCAGTTTTTATTGATGCAGCTAAAGGTCAGTATCAGCGTTTTTTTGAACATTATGAGCCGATGCTATCTTCTAAAGGAATGATTATTTCGGATAACGTACTATTTAAAGGTCACGTAGCGACTGATTTGGCCGAAGTAGAAACACGTCGACGCCGTAGCTTAATTAAAAAAATTCAGGCATACAATACGTGGCTGATGAATCATCCCGATTATTATACAACTATTCTCCCTATTGGAGACGGAATCGCGATTAGTATTAAAAGAGGTGACCAAGAATGAAAAAACCAGAACTATTAGTGACACCAACTGCAGTTTCGGAAATCGAATCATTACTACAAGCTGGAGCAACAGCTGTTATGGTTGGTGAACAGCGCTACGGTTTGCGTTTAGCAGGTGAATTCAAACGTGAAGATATCGTAGAAGCTGTAAATATTGCTCATCAGCATAATGCAAAAGTCTACGTAGCGATGAACGGATTATTTCACAATGATAAAATCGCCGAACTAAATGAATATATTTTATTCTTAAAAGAAGCAAGCGTGGATGCGATTGTATTTGGAGATCCTGCTGTATTGATGGCAGTGCGTGAAACAGCTCCAGAAATGAAGATGCACTGGAGTACTGAAACAACGGGCACAAACTGGTATTCATGTAACTACTGGGGGCGTAAAGGAGCTAAGCGCGCAGTTCTTGCTCGTGAGCTAAGCATGGATAGCATCATTGATATCAAAGAAAAAGCCGAAGTAGAAATTGAAGTTCAGGTGCATGGCATGACGTGTATGTTCCAATCAAAACGTTCACTTCTTGGCAACTACTTTGAGTATCAAGGAAAAGTCATGGAAATTGAAAATCGTAAAGTAGAAAAAGATATGTTTTTACTTGATAATGAGCGAAACAATAAGTATCCAATTTTCGAAGATGAAAATGGAACGCACATTATGAGTCCAAATGATATGTGTATTATCGATGAGCTTTCCGAAATGATTGATGCTGAAGTAGATGTATTCAAAATTGACGGCGTATTAAAGTCACCGCAATATATTTTAGAAGTAACAAAAAAATATCGTCAAGCGATTGATTTATGTATAGATGACCGTGAAGAATACGAAAACGTTAAAGACGATTTGTTAGAAGAAATTGAAAGCTTGCAGCCAATTAACCGCCCGTTAGACACAGGGTTTTTCTTTAAAGAAACGGTATATTAAAAAGCATGCAAAGAAAGATAAACAAAGGAGGTACAAACGATGGCTGTTCAAATCGATACTGTAGTAGAAGGTAAACGAGTTATTACTAAGAAGCCTGAGTTGTTAGCTCCAGCCGGTAACCTTGAAAAATTAAAAGTTGCCGTACACTATGGAGCAGATGCTGTATTTATCGGAGGAAAAGAGTTTGGCCTTCGTTCAAATGCAGATAACTTTACATTTGAAGAAATGGCAGAAGGTGTTCAGTTTGCAAACAAATACGGCGCACGTATTTATGTTACAACAAACATTTTTGCTCACAATGAAAATATGGACGGACTTGAAGATTATTTAATGGGATTAGAGCGCGCTGGTGTTTCTGGAATCATCGTAGCTGATCCGTTAATTATCGAAACCTGTCGACGCGTTGCACCTAAGCTTGAAGTACATTTAAGTACGCAGCAATCACTTTCAAACTGGAAAGCCGTTCAGTTCTGGAAAGAAGAAGGATTAGAACGTGTTGTACTTGCTCGTGAAACGGGTGCTGAAGAAATGCGCGAAATGAAAGAAAAAGTGGATATTGAAATTGAAGCTTTTATTCACGGAGCGATGTGTATTGCTTATTCAGGCCGCTGCGTGCTAAGTAACCATATGACAGCGCGTGATTCAAACCGCGGAGGCTGCTGTCAATCATGCCGTTGGGACTATGATTTATTTAAAGTAGAAGACGGTAAAACGGAAACAGCTTTATTTGATGAGCAAGACGATCCGTTTGCAATGAGTCCAAAAGACTTAAATTTAATTCAATCTATCCCTCAAATGATTGAGCTGGGTATTGATAGCTTAAAAATTGAAGGACGTATGAAGTCGATTCACTATATCGCAACAGTGGTGAGCGTGTATCGCAAGGTGATTGACGCATACTGTGCAGATCCTGAGAATTTTGTGATTCAAAAAGAATGGCTTGATGAGCTAGACAAATGTGCAAACCGCGATACGGCTCCTGCCTTTTTTGAAGGGGTTCCTGGAGTAGATGAGCAAATGTTTGGCGTACACGGCAAGAAAACAAAATTTGATTTTGCTGGTTTAGTATTGAATTATGATGAAGAAACAAGCATCGTGACATTGCAACAGCGTAACTATTTTAAACCGGGAGAAGAAGTGGAATTTTTCGGTCCGGAAATTAAAAATTTTACGCAAAAAATAGATAAAATTTGGGACGAAGATGGCAATGAACTAGATGCTGCGCGTCATCCGCTGCAAATTGTGAAATTTAAAGTGGACCAACCTCTATTTTCATATAACATGATGCGAAAGGGGATTTAAATATAAAATGGGGAAAAAGCCCGTTGTAATCGGTATCGCTGGTGGATCCGGTTCTGGTAAAACAACTGTAACCAAAGCTATTTATGAGTATTTTAAAGGGCATTCTATTATGCTTCTTGAGCAAGACTATTATTATAAAGATCAAAGCGATGTACCGTTTGAACAGCGTTTGCAAACAAACTACGATCATCCTTTAGCATTTGATAATGATTTGCTGATTGAACACTTGCAAAACTTATTAAATTATGAGAGCATTGACAAACCGGTATATGATTACGCAATTCATACGCGCTCTGAAAAGGTAATTAGAGAAGAACCAAAAGATGTTATTATTTTAGAAGGTATTCTTGTACTAGAAGATCAGCGCTTGCGTAATTTAATGGATATCAAGCTATACGTAGATACAGATGCGGATCTTCGTATCATTCGTCGTATGCTTCGTGATATTAAAGAACGAGAGCGTACGCTTGAGTCAGTTGTTGATCAATACGTATCTGTCGTTCGCCCGATGCATAATCAGTTTGTTGAACCAACAAAACGTTATGCAGATATTATCATTCCTGAAGGCGGTCAAAACCACGTAGCGATTGACTTGATGGTCACTAAAATTCAAACAATTCTTGAACAAAATGCCATTTTATAATAACATAGCATAGATGCAGGAATTTTTTTGAAGACAATGCAGACATATTCTGCTAACTAAACACAAACATTATAAAGAATAGAGAAACGAGCAGCTTCTATTTTGAAGCTGTCATTTCTCTATTAACTGATTTTTCCACAGAGTGGAAAATTTTTTGTACATACAGAAATGGACTGTATACACTAGAGATTTTGAGTTCAAGAAGGAGTGAAGGGATTATGGCACAAGAAAAAGTATTTCCAATGACAGAAGAAGGAAAGCTAAAGCTAGAGCAAGAGCTAGAATATTTAAAAACAGTAAAACGTAAAGAAGTTGTAGAGCGTATCAAAATCGCCCGCAGTTTTGGAGATTTATCGGAGAACTCTGAGTACGATTCTGCAAAAGACGAGCAGGCTTTCGTAGAAGGCCGTATTACAACGCTTGAAAATATGATTCGCAATGCGAAAATTATTGAAGAAGATGTAGAAAACTCTTCTATTGTATCATTAGGTAAATCTGTAACATTTGTAGAGTTGCCAGATGGTGACGAAGAAACGTATACAATTGTAGGTAGTGCAGAAGCAGATCCGTTTGAAGGGAAAATTTCAAATGATTCGCCAATTGCTAAAAGTCTAATGGGCAAACAAATTGGAGATCAAGTAACTGTTCAAACTCCTGGTGGAGATATGTCAGTGAAAATTGTATCTGTTAAGTAAAACATATGGTTGGAAGCGTTCTACTGAATGCTCGTAATTAAAAAAGCTGACACGCGTCAGCTTTTTTTATATGATTTTAAAAAGCGGAGAGAATAGAAAAGATATGTAAGAAAGGAAAGATGAAAATGAAAGATATCGATTTTACTAAAACAGCGCTTGTTTTAATTGATTTACAAAAAGGGATTGTTCCAATTGGAGGAGACGAAATTGTGGAGAAATCTGTTCAGCTTGTGAATCGTTTCCGCGAACAAAATGGATTTATTAGCTTTGTACGAGTAGATTTTCAAGATGGAAAAGATGCGTTGACGCCAGAAACGGATCAAAAGCCATCTGCTCCTCAAGAAAGACCTGCAGACTGGGCGGAATTCGATCCAAGACTTAATGTTCAAGAGAATGATTACATTGTGACAAAACGTCAGTGGGGAGCCTTTTTTGGGACAGATTTAGACCTTCAGCTTCGCCGAAGAGGAATTGATACAATTGTCCTTTGCGGAATTGCAACAAATATTGGTGTGGAAAGCACAGCTCGTGAAGCATTTCAGTATGGGTATAACCAAATTTTTATCACGGATGCCATGGCGACATTTACAAAAGAAGAGCATGAAGCAACTCTTTCTTACATCTTTCCGAAAATAGGAAAGCTAAGAACAACTCAACAATTTTTAACAGAAAATTAATAATAAAAACTTGCTGAATCAGCAAGTTTTTTTGTGAAATGAAAAAAAGAATGAATATTTCTTAAGATAATGGTTTTAAAAGTAATGGCAACGTCGACACTTGTAAAGAGTGAGGTGTAGTCATGAAAATAATTCACAAGCGAATTTATATTACTCTTATTTTTATTTTATTATTAATTAGTGGACTGGGAGCACGGCTTGTTCAACTCCAGCTTGTCAGCACAGAATCTTTTACTGACAAAAAGATTAACTTAATTGAAGGAAGCGTAAAACAGCGTACGCAGGAAATGGTGGTAGATGACGGGCGAGGGAAATTTGAAGATAAAAATGGACAGTCTTTAACATCTATCACGCATAATCGCTTAGTCCTGTTTCCATTTTTAGAAAAAATGAAGTGGCCTGTTCAGCAAGTAAGTGAAATCGTGGGAATGCAACCAAAGGAACTAACGAACAGACTAGCGAATGCTAAAACACCGGTTGTTATTACAAAAGAATTATCCCATGCACAAGTCGAAAAAATAAATGCATTAAAGGTACCTGGCGTATTTGGAATTCCTCTAAAAGATGAGCGTCCAGTTCCTCTTGCTGAACATTTAATCGGACTAGAGGCACAAAGCAAACAAATAATTGAAGAGAAGTATAGTGACAAATTGAAAAATGGAGCAATTAAATCAACTACGCCTGTAGGTATCTCAGGGATGCAGAGGGCTTTTGACGAGTTTTTGCTGCCTGAACAGGAGTCTAAGCTCCTTTATCATGTTGATCGCCTAGGTGGGCCTATGTTTGGCATCGATGTAAAATACACGGGTACAGCTAACCCTTATTATCCAGTCAGTGTGCGTACGACGCTTGATTTGTCTGCTCAGGAGCTGGTGGAGAATACATTAAATCATTATAAGTTAAAAGACGGAGGAGCTGTCTTAATTGATATAAAAAATAATAAAGTAATTGCGATGGCCAGCAGGCCTTCGATTAATAAGAAAGATCCATTTAAAAAGCAAAATGGTTCAGACAGCGTAGAAAATCGTTTGCTGACGCCACAAACTCCTGGATCTATATTTAAAACCGTAACAGCTGCTGCAGCGCTTGAACAAAATAAAATTCAGCCTTCTTTGACCTATAACTGCGATAAAAGTATTTATGGCAATAATGTAGAAGAAGATCATCAAAAAGGGCAGCTGACGTTTGAAGAAAGCTTCGCGCAAAGTTGTAATGCAACGTTTGCCCAGCTAGCAAAAGAAATGATAATATCTAATCCGAATATCCTTGAACAATATGCTGATAAGTTAGGGCTTATTCAGCCTGTAGGATGGACAGGTGATGTGTTCCACTTTGAACATTTTAAGCAGTTTTTAGGAGAAAAATCGGGAAGAGTTTGGACAAATACAAGAGAAAAAAAAGTACCAAATGCTGTAGCGCAAACGGCAATTGGACAGCTTGATGTAAAAGTGACTCCGCTTGCAGTAGCAAATATGATGGCGACAATTGCACGTGGAGGAGAAAAGAAACAGGTAAAAGCTGTAGATGCGCTAGAGTATAAAAACAACACGTCATTGTATACGTTTAAAGAGCATGAGCTAAAAGGAGATACCATTAATAAAGCCACAGCTGCTTCTATGCAGCAGCTTTTAAAAGGTGTCGTACAGAGCGAAAAAGGAACAGGAAGAAGATTTCAAACGCTTCCTTATGAAGTGGCAGGAAAGTCAGGAACTGCTGAAATCAGTGTGAAAGACGATATCGTCAATAAATGGTTTGCCGGTTACTTTCCTGCAGATGATCCAAAATATGCAATGGTAGTAGTGGATTTAAATACAAAAAGTGCGATATCTCCCACAAACAGCGTATTTTATGATATTGTTAAAGGGATGTATGACTTAAATACACGTTAAAACAAGAAGAATTTGTAAAAAATATTACAAATATACTTCAAATAAATTTTGATGCTTCATGTATAAGAAAACACATGTTAGAATAAAGCATTATAAAAGTTGGAGGAAATTGTAGCAATGAATAACAATCGTTCTTCAAGACACGAAAACAAAGAAAAAAAAGTAAACCGATTATATAATCTGTTAATTGCTGTCGTAGCAGTTTTAATTGTATTTGTCGGTGGTACGATGATTCTTGGAAACAAGGATAAATCGGATAACCAAGCGGAAACAACTCAAAACAATCCGCAAACAAATGACCAAAAAACGGACAAGACGGCTAAAAAAGACGATGATTCTTCGAAAGATGATCAAGCAACAGATGATCAAGCAACGGACGATCAAAGTTCTGAAGATGACCAAAGCTCTGAAGATGATCAAGCAACAGATGAAGAATCAAACGACTCAGATTCACAGGCTGAAGTAGAGAAAAATCCAGAGCCTGGCGTGGCAGAACGCAAGGTAGATCCTTCATGGGATTCAGTAGGTACGTCACAAGATGCACCTGCAGCAACATATAAAAAAGGATCAACGGATTGGAACGAAATGCTAAAAGCTGTAGGCGAAGGGTCAGGCATTAGCCCAAGCAACATGACCGTATGGCGTTTAGGGAATAACGGTGGCGTAGGTAAAGCGGTAGCTACGGTTAGTCCTAAAGGCAACTCCTCAACAAAATACCGCGTTCAAATTGAATGGGTAGATGGAGAAGGCTGGAAGCCCGCAGTGGTAGACAAGCTTCAATAAGAAAAGCAGCGCGCTAGCGCTGCTTTTTTAATTTGAAATGAACAACTGCAGAGTACAGTTTTTTACCTTGTTCATAGTCCACAGACATTTGATGAGATACGCTGTGCACCTCAAGCAAAATCGCTTTATTTTGATCAATTTTTTCAGCAATTTGTTTCTCAAGTATTTTAACATCAGGCGCTTCAAAAAATTCTATTTTATCTTCAATCATTTCAAATTCAAAGTTCATCTTACGACCTCCTTACTTCATTACTATAGTATAGCAAATAGAAAGTTAAAAGCTTAAAATAATTTGTAAATGAAGAACAAACGATAGCTAAAAACATACTATATCCATAAGAATTATTAGTTATGAGGAGGCGTTTTTTATGGGTCTAGAGTTTTTAGATATCTTTGAAAAGTGGGCGAATGAGTATGATGCATCGGTAAGCGGGAAAGATGAACAGTATAGAGAAGTGTTTCGCAATTATAATGGAATCTTAGAATATGTAGCAGACCGTTCAATAGGGCATGTGATAGAATTTGGAACAGGGACTGGAAACTTAACAAAAAAACTGTTAGAAAAAGAACTGACTGTAGTAGGAATTGAACCTTCAGTACCAATGAGACAATTGGCACACCAGAAATTAGGGGCAGATGTTTTAGTCACACCAGGAGACTTTTTACAATTTGATACATCATTGTTTCCAGCAGAGAGCTTAGTTAGTACGTATGCTTTTCATCATTTAACAGATAAAGAAAAAGAAGAAGCTGTGATAAACTATGGAAAGTTACTTCAAACCGGTGGTAAAATAGTGTTTGCTGATACAATGTTTGAAACAGCGGATTCATTTGCTGATACCATTGTTCAGGCAAAACAAAAAGGATATACGCAACTAGCAGAAGATCTAGAGAGGGAATACTATACAACGATTCCCGTCTTAAAGCAAATCTTTGAAAGCAATGGTTTTCACATAACCTTTACACAATTTAATCACTTTGTGTGGGTATTGGAGGCAACGAAACAATAGTAGAAAGAGGTTTTAAAATGAAAGTAGCAATCATTGGAGCAATGGAAGAAGAAGTGACGATTTTACGCGATAAAATTGAAAATCGTCAAGAAACAGTAATCGCAGGATGTGAATACTCAACAGGAACAATTAGCGGTGTGGAGGTTGTATTATTAAAATCAGGTATTGGAAAAGTAAATGCTGCGTTATCTACAGCCATCTTACTAGAGAAGTTCAAACCTGATTACGTTATTAACACAGGATCAGCAGGCGGCTTCCATCCAGAGTTAAACGTAGGGGATGCGGTTATTTCAACAGAAGTTCGTCATCATGATGTAGATGTAACGGTATTCAACTATGAATACGGTCAAGTGCCAAACTTGCCTGCAGCTTTTAAAGCAGATGACAAACTAGTTCGTCTTGCTGAAGAAAGTGCTCTTGAAGTAACGGATATGAAAATTGTAAAAGGACTAATTGCTACAGGAGATTCGTTCATGAACGATCCTGTGCGCGTAGAGTTTGTTCGCTCTAAGTTTCCAGACCTGTATGCAGCTGAAATGGAAGCGGCGGCTGTTGCTCAAGTATGCTATCAATTTGGCGTACCGTTTGTTATTCTTCGTGCTCTTTCTGACATCGCCGGCAAAGAATCAAATGTTTCTTTTGAGCAATTTTTAGAAAAAGCAGCTGTTAATTCAACGAAATTAGTATTGAATTTTATTACAAAATTAAAATAAGCTGTTCGTAAAATATAGAGTTTGTTTTCGTCTACACTCTGCATCGTTTATCATAACATGGGGTGTAGACTATATTTTTACCTTAATTCCGACTTTGTTTATAGGTTAAGTTATATTATTTGATAGCGAGGTGTTCAAGATTATGAAGGTAGCCAAAAACATTCATGAATTGATTGGAAACACACCTATGATTGAGATTACACAATTTGATTTACCTAGAGAAATCAGGATATTTGCTAAACTGGAATATGTTAATCCAGGAGGAAGTGTAAAAGATCGTTTAGGAAAAGAACTGATGCAAGAAGCTCTTAGCTCTGGAAGACTGAAGCGAGGCGGAACGGTGGTTGAGCCTACTGCTGGAAATACGGGGATTGGGCTGGCTTTAGCTGCTCTTCAGCACGAAATAAACGTCATACTATGTGTTCCAGAAAAATTCAGTATTGAAAAACAGCAGCTTATGAAGGCTTTGGGGGCAACTGTGGTTCAAACACCTACTGAAGCTGGTATGAAAGGTGCTATAAACAAGGCTCAAGAGCTGCTGCGTGAAATACCTGGTTCTTATTGTCCTCAGCAGTTTGCTAATCCGGCCAATCCTATGACTTATTACAAAACCTTAGGGCCAGAAATATATGAACAGCTTGATGGAAAAATCGACGTGTTTGTAGCTGGAGCAGGTACAGGTGGAACATTTATGGGTACAGCAAAATTTTTGAAAGAAAAAAATCCTTCTCTAAAAACAGTCATTGTGGAGCCAGAAGGTTCGATTTTAAACGGAGGGAAATCCGGCCCTCACTTAACTGAAGGAATTGGAATGGAGTTCATCCCTGATTATATGGAGCGGTCTTATTTTAATGCTATTCATACTGTTGAAGATGTTTATGCTTTTCAAAGAGTGAAAGAGCTGGCTTTAAAAGAAGGGTTACTAGTAGGGAGCTCTTCAGGAGCAGCCTTCGAAGCAGCCCTGCTCGAAGCAAAAAATGCAGAAAAAGGCGCTCATATCGTCACCATTTTTCCCGATAGCAGCGAACGGTACTTAAGTAAAAATATTTACAGTGGAGGAAGATAAGATGAAACGTAAAACACAATTAATTCATGGTGGAATTGTTGGCGATGAACAGACGGGTGCTGTCTCTGTTCCTATTTATCAAGTGAGCACTTATAAACAAGAGGGAGCTGGAAAACATACGGGATACGAATATTCGAGAACCGGTAACCCTACACGACACGCCTTAGAAGAACTTATCAAAGAAATTGAAGGAGGATATGCGGGGTTTGCGTTTGGATCTGGTATGGCAGCTACTACTGCTGTATTCATGCTGTTTAACAGCGGAGATCATGTGCTAATTACAGATGACGTATACGGAGGAACGTACCGAGTGATTACAAAAGTGCTGAGCCGTATTGGCATTGAAGCTACTTTTATTGATACAAGCGACATCGAAAATATTAAGAAAGAAATTCGCCCCAACACAAAAGCTATTTATATCGAGACTCCCACGAATCCTCTCCTAAAAATTACTGACTTGCAGCAGGCTTCTTCAGTAGCTAAACAGCATCATTTACTTACCATCGTTGATAACACATTCAGTACCCCGTATTGGCAAAACCCTATCGAAAAAGGTGCGGATATCGTTCTGCACAGTGCAACTAAGTATCTAGGCGGCCACAGTGACGTTGTAGCAGGGCTAGCTGTTGTGAATTCGCCTAAATTGGCAGAAGACCTTCATTTTATTCAAAATGCGACTGGAGGCATTTTAGGACCCCAAGATTCTTGGCTTTTGATGAGGGGGATTAAAACATTAGGAATACGAATGGAAGAACATGAATTCAACACTGGGAAAATAGTAGAATTTTTACTTGCTCATCCTGCTGTTACAAAAGTATATTATCCAGGATTAAAAACCCACCCAAACCACCTTATTGCTAAAAAGCAAGCAAGAGGTTTTGGGGGAATGGTTTCTTTTGATGTGGGAAGCGAAGAGAAAGCGGAACAAGTACTGAGCAAAGTGAAATATTTTACATTAGCAGAAAGTTTAGGAGCCATTGAAAGCCTTATTTCCATTCCTTCTAAAATGACTCATGCTTCTATACCGAGCGACCGACGTAAAGAGCTAGGAATTACAGATGGATTAATTCGTATTTCTGTAGGCCTTGAAGATGTAGAAGATTTAATTGAAGACTTAGAAGAGGCATTGAAATGATTGTGGTAAAAATAGGATTTTCATAGACCTATAGATCTATGATAGAGTAGAGTTATAACATTCTACTGAGAAGGTGATTGTATGAAAGCTCAACACATCAAAGCAAAAATTGAAGATTACAGCCGCTTTATTTACGTCCTTCTAGCCGTAAGTACATTCTTGTACATTGGTGTTATGATTGGCCAAGGTGAAAAAAGTGATATGCAGCTTGGAATAATGGAAGCGATCGTTATTCTTTTTGCCGCCCTTGCCTTTTATTTTAGTTATCAAACTAAAAAACTGAAAAAAGAACTAATGAAAGAAAAAGAATAATAGATGTAAAAAGGCGATTATACATCGTCTTTTTTTTATGAGGGTTGAAAAAATAAAAAAATTCCCTATTTTTCAAAAAAACAGTTTACTTTTTATGAGTCCGTGGATATAATTACCATTGTAAGGAAAATACTTTATTAAAAGGAGGTCGAGTCATATGTTAAGACGTTTATCAGTTATGGGTCATCCAGTTTCAACTATGTTCAAAAATCGTCTATATACGTATACTATTCGGCCGTGTTCCTGTATCAAGTAACTTTCTTACTTTGATCATTAAAACACGTTAATTCACCACAGGTGCGAATAGTAGCCCTGTGGTTTTTATTATTTTTCAGCCACAGGATGCTTATGCATTACTGTGGCTTTTTTGTGTATAAGGAGGTGATTGTAATGACACTGAACATTTTCTTTTTAACTATTACCATAAAGTCCCGTCAATACTCAGAGGCAGAAATTAAGCATGAACAGTATGTAAGACAATTAGAAGAAGAAATAAAAGACCGCAAGTATGAGTTTTATCGTCATTTCTAATTTGAACAGTGGAAAGGAGTGGATGAATGATGATTAATCAAAAAGGATATATCGTTGTATGGCTGCTTGTGGAGAAAGATTCCACCTAAATGATTAGTAGGGGGAGTAATGATGTGTTTGCTACGGATTATTATTTGGAAATTATTTTAAAAAAAGAGCGGAAAGAAGGATTAATTCTCCTTCTTTCCGCTCTTTTTTTTCTCTTTTTCGGCTCTGTAAAATTCGTGAAACATTTTCATCAGCGCTCGCTTTTCAATTCGCGAAACATAACTTCTTGAAATATTTAATTCTTTTGCAATTTCTCGCTGGGTTTTTTCATCCTGCAGATCCAAACCGAAGCGGCCAACAATTACTTCCTTTTCTCGATCATCGAGAATATCGATGTATTCTTTTATTTTTTCTAATTCCATATTTAGTTGAATCATATCAATTACATCGTCTGATTCTGATTTTAATACATCAATCAAACTGATTTCATTTCCTTCTTTATCCTGGCCAATTGGATCATGGAGCGACACATCTTTTTTTGTTTTTTTGAGCGCTCGCAAGTGCATCAATATTTCATTTTCAATACATCGTGCGGCATAAGTAGCTAATTTTGTTCCTTTTCCTTGCGAATAACTTTCGATTGCTTTAATTAAACCGATTGTCCCAATTGAAATTAAATCTTCCGCATCCTCTCCCGTGTTTTCAAACTTTTTAACAATATGCGCAACGAGCCGGAGATTGTGTTCAATAAGAAGGTTTCGCGCTTCTTGATCTCCTTGTTCCATTAAAGATAAATATCTCTTTTCTTCAGCAGCAGATAAGGGTTGAGGAAACGCATTGTTTTTTACGTAGGAAACAAGGAAAACCAATTCTTTAAAGAAATAGCCTAGTGCGGTAAATAATGCAGACATCTCTTCACCTCCATAAGGGGATATCAACCTGTGAGAGACTAACATTACACTATATGTAAAAAGAAGGATGTCTTTGCCTGTACGTTTAAAATTCCCCCGGGGACAAGAGAGTTTGAAAAAGTCCACAGATTTTTCTTTAGAGATAGTTACCAGCCTATACAGGGGGAAAGTATGTACATACGCTAGTAGTAGTTCATAGTGTAAGGAGGGAGAGTATGTACGGTTACGGAGGCTGCTGTTATCCTAATTATCCAGCTTACCCATGTGGAGGAGGCTTCGGCTGGGGACTTGGATTGTTGATTGTTCTGTTTGTCCTGTTATTAATTTTCGGAAGCTTCTATTGGTTTAGCTGCTGGTATTAAAAAAAACTCATGCATGCGCATGAGTTTTTTTAGATGACATATCCTACCGAATAGAACCATTCATTTTTAAGAATTCTTAAGGAATTTTCGCTTTGTTTCTTAAAGAAGATGATTTATTCTATAATTAAGAAAAGAAGCAAGACGATAATATTCCTCTATAAAAGTAAATAGAGCTCTATACTTTTTTTAGCTTGAAAGTACTAATCATCAAGCAAGCGAGTACGATAATTAAAAACATATAAAAGTGTGAAGGCAAATAAGGGACGCCTAAGTAGCTAAGAGTTAATAAACAACCTGCTGCGGTAATAGGGAGCCCTGTAAAATACCCAGTATTTTCTGTGATGTTAAAGCGGGCAAGACGAAGTGCTCCGCAAGCAATGTAACAGATGGTAACAATTGAACCTGCAGCACCAAAGTGAGATAAAATACTTTGATAAAGTAGTAGAGCTGGAGCGATGCCAAATGATATAATATCGCACATGGAGTCCAGTTGTTTTCCAAGTTCAGATTCAATTTGCAGCTTTCTGGCTACCATGCCGTCGAATCGGTCTGCTAACGCTGCTAAAAAAATTAGTAATAAACTTAAGTTCAATTCATTTTTCATGACAAATAAAATAGCAAAGCTTCCTAAACTTAAATTAACAATCGTTAAGGAGTTTGCCGCTTGGGATCTCAGCTTTTTAATTGTATGATCTAGATAGTCTAATAAAAACAATTTCCTCACTCCTTTAAAGGATGGAATGAACTAAAGGTAAAAATAATGGTAATTTCATTGTAGACGCAAACCTTATTCTAGTAAAGAACTATTCAGTATGTGGAGGTAAAATTATTGTTGCAGCACCTGTATCGAACGTTTATTGAGCTTACGAATCACCAAGGATCATCGAAGCTCATTCGAAAATTCACTTTCTCTAAATGGAGTCGGTTTGTTATACCCTCCTATACAAAAGTTTTTAAAGTAAATAAAGAAGAAATGGACAAGCCTGTGCATCACTATCAAAACTTACATGAGCTATTTATTCGCCGTTTGAAACCTTCTGCCCGTCCGGTCGATCAGCAGAAAGACAGCGTTGTCAGTCCTGTAGATGCAAAGATAGAAGCATATGGAGTCATTACGCCTCAAAAAGAAATGATTGTAAAAAACAAACCTTATTCTATACAGGAAATGGTTTCAAATGATCTTGTTCTTGAAAAATATATAGAGGGACAGTTTATTATCCTCTACCTTAGTCCGAAAGACTATCATCGCATTCACAGCCCTCTTAAAGCCCATGTGGGGGATACGTGGACCGTTGGACAAAAGTCTTATCCAGTAAATTCATTAGGAATCAAATACGGGAAAGAACCGCTTGTGAAAAATTTCCGGAAGCTCACGGAGTTAACATTTGAAAATGGTCACATGCTGATGGTAAAAGTAGGAGCCATGTTTATCAACAGTATTGAAGCGGTTTCTAAAAAAGAAGTAGTCGAAAAAGGGGAAGAAATGGCTTACTTCACGTTTGGCTCGACTGTCATTTTATTATTTGAGAAGAACTCAATCACTTTTGCTTCTAATGTTTACTCAGGTTCTTACGTAAAATGTGGAGAACCAATTGCTCATTTGAAAAAATAGAGCCTATATAATAAAAGAGTAGATAGATAAATGAAGATGCAGCTTTCTTTTATTAAGAAGGCTCTTTTATTCGTTAAGAAGGAATTTGTATGCTAATCTTTAATGATCTTCTTTCAATTTCCTCTTCAATTAATTTTATAAAATCAGGGCTTAATTGCAGTTCAGTTGCTTTGCTGTATGATTCAATAAGCAGCTCATCTGATAATTTTCTCATAAGATTGCCGCCACCTCCTACTAAAATAAATATCCTAAAAAGTTATATTTAAATGCTAATAAATTCCTTATTTATAATCTAACATGAATCAAATAAAGGAACAATCGTTCTGTTATCCACAGCTTTCGGTGGATAAAATGTGGGTATGTTGTTTATAATTACCATTAATTGCTGAACTATAACAGAGGATAATGTGTATAACCTTATCCACATAATTGGGCTTATCAATTTTTGTCGAAAACTTTTAACGGAATTTGTTTACCACTTACCCTATTTGATAAGTAATAAACGTTTTCTGCACTATTTTTTATTTTAAGTTTGCAGTGGGTGAATATATCGTAAGCTCACGAACAAATGGAGTTTTACTACCTTTTGTCAATAACTTTCTGTATAAAGTTAAAGCATTCACAAGGCATATCCTTTATACTAAGAAAAGACCTGTTTTTGAAGAGAATAAAATTTTAGGTTGGAAAATAACAAGAAGTCGTTATAATGATAGACGGCGTTAATTTTAGTATGTAACTATATATTCGAGGTGCATGATACGTGTTGAAACTTTTTTTACCAAATGAACATGTGAAAAACGTGTTTCAAATTAAGCCAGACGATTTGAAAGAGCGCGGAATAAAAGGAATTATTACCGACTTAGATAACACGTTGGTGGAATGGGATCGCCCTGATGCCACTCCGGAATTAATTGAGTGGTTTCAGTTAATGAAAGATAGTGGAATTAAAATTACGATTGTATCGAATAATGTGGAGAAACGAGTCAAGCTGTTTTCAGATCCAGTTGGACTTCCATTTGTATATAAAGCACGCAAACCGATGCGTAAAGCATTTAGAAGAGCTCTTCGTGATATGGAGCTGCAAAAAGATGAGGTTGTAGTTATTGGTGACCAGCTTTTAACGGATGTATTAGGAGGAAATCGTCTCGGCGTATATACGGTTTTGGTTGTACCAGTTGCGCAAACAGATGGATTTGTAACGAAATTTAACCGTAAAATGGAACGAAGAATTCTAGGTTGGATGAAACGAAAAGGTATGATTAACTGGGAGGATTAAAACGTGAGTGAAGAAAAATTACAGTGCGTAGGATGCGGAGTGGAGATTCAAACAGAACGACCGGATGAACTTGGCTATGCTCCAAAATCAGCACTAGAAAAAGAAGCTATTATTTGCCAGCGATGCTTTCGCTTGAAGCATTATAATGAAGTACAAGATGTTTCCTTAACAGACGATGATTTTTTAAAAATCTTAAATGGAATTGGTCAAACGGACGGTTTAGTTGTAAAAGTTGTAGATATCTTTGACTTTAACGGCAGCTGGTTACCTGGTTTGCATCGATTTGTTGGAAATAACAAGGTTCTTTTAGTGGGAAATAAAGCAGATTTACTGCCAAAGTCTATAAAGAAAAATAAACTAATTCATTGGATGAAGCGAGAAGCGAAAGAGCTTGGGCTAAAATCAGTGGATGTGTTTCTCATGAGCGCGCAAAAAGGACAAGGAATTCGAGAAATTGCCGAAGCCATTGAACATTATCGCGAAGGTAAAGATGTATATGTTGTGGGATGTACAAACGTTGGTAAATCAACATTTATTAATGCCATTATTAAAGAAGTAACGGGAGAAAAAGATATTATTACCACATCTCAATATCCGGGCACAACGCTGGATATGATTGATATCCCGCTTGATAACGGCGCGTCTTTATATGATACGCCTGGTATTATTAATCACCATCAAATGGCTCACTATGTAGATAAACGAGACTTAAAGCTAATTTCTCCTAAAAAAGAAATAAAGCCGAAGGTTTATCAGCTAAATGAAGGGCAAACGTTATACTTTGGAGGACTGGCGCGCTTAGATTATGTACAGGGAGGCCGCAAGTCATTAACATGTTATGTATCGAACGATTTGCATATCCATCGTACGAAGCTTGAAAAAGCAGATGAGCTGTATGAAAAGCAAGCAGGTGAACTGCTTCAGCCGCCGCGCCCAGAGCAAATGGATGAGTTTCCTGAACTGGTTGCACATGAATTTACAATAAAAAATGAAAAAACGGATATTGTTTTTTCAGGGCTTGGCTGGGTGACGGTTAATGAGTCAGGTTCAAAAGTTGTGGCGCATGCACCAAAAGGAGTCGGCGTATTTGTGCGCGATTCTTTAATTTAAACAAAAAGGGGAAAAAATCTTGAGTACATTATATGGGCTAGTTGGTTATCCGCTTGGGCATTCACTATCGCCATTGATGCAAAATGACGCCTTTAAACGTCTGAATATGGATGCTCATTATGAAGCTTTTCCAATTGAACCTGTTCATTTTGAGTCAGCCATTGGAGAGCTAAAAGATAAAAACATTCAAGGATTTAATGTCACGATTCCTTATAAAGTTGATATTATGAAGCATTTGGATGAAGTCGATCCATTAGCAAAGGCAATTGGCGCTGTAAATACAGTTGTTAATCAAGATGGCCGTTATATTGGATACAATACCGACGGAGAGGGGTATGTGACGTCTTTACTCAAAGCAGTAGAAGGCAGCTTATCCCAAAAAAGAATTTTAATTATTGGAGCTGGAGGAGCTGCAAAAGCTATTTTTTATACAATTGCCGCTCAGCATGCTCCCGAGGTAATTGCGATATGCAATCGTACCGTCGAAAAAGCAGCTGTATTAGCTAACGAGCTGCCTTTTTCGACGAAAACGGCGGCGATGTCTATTTCTGATGCGGAAAAACAATTAGATACATTCGATATTATTATTAATACCACTTCAGTGGGAATGTATCCTAACGTTGATGAGCTGCCATTAGCACTTACTTTATTGCAAAAAGAAGCCGTAGTCAGCGATATTATTTACAACCCTTTAAAAACAAAGCTTTTAAAAGAGGCTGAAGCAAAAGGGGCAGGCACTCATAACGGTGTCGGTATGTTTGTACTGCAAGGTGCACTTGCATTTGAAAAGTGGACGAACGTCCGTCCTGACGAAGAGGCAATGGAACACATTGTTCTTTCAACACTAACTAAGAGATAAGATACAACGGAGGTTTTTATGTTAACAGGTAAACAAAAACGTTTTTTACGTTCAAAAGCACATCATTTAAATCCAATTTTCCAAGTAGGAAAAGGTGGAGTCAACGAAAATATGATTGGTCAAATTGCTGATGCATTAGAAGCAAGAGAATTATTAAAAGTAAGCATTCTGCAAAACTGTGACGAAGATCGTGACACGGTTGCTGCTCGATTAACAAAAGGAACAAAAGCAGAGCTTGTACAAGTGATTGGAAATACAATTGTATTATATAAAGAATCACGCGAAAATAAGCAGTTAATGCTTCCAAAAGTGAAGTGAAATAGAGCGGGGAAACCCGCTCTATTTAAAAATGAAGTAAATTAAAGGAGTCGGGGATTGTTGAAGAGTATTGGAATTTTAGGTGGAACATTCAATCCGCCTCATTTGGGGCATTTAATGATGGCAAATGAGGTTTTGCATGCCTTGAAATTAGATGAGATATGGTTCATGCCGTCGTATATTCCACCTCATAAAACAATCAAAGAGCCTATTGAGCCATATCATCGTTTACAAATGCTAAAGCTAGCTATTGAAGAACATGATCAATTTACCCTGCAGCCGATTGAATTTGAGCGCAAAGAGCCTTCATATACATATGATACGATGAGAATACTAACGGAGAAGTATCCAACGTATCAGTTTCATTTCATCGTTGGTGCTGATATGGTAGAATATTTGCCGAAGTGGTATGAAATTGATGAATTAGTCAATTTGGTTACATTTGTAGGTGTAAAACGCCCGGGGTATACCATTACGTCCCCTTACCCGATAAAAGAAGTAGAAGTTCCGCAGTTTGATGTCTCCTCTTCCTTTATTCGCGAACGAGTAGTAAAGAAAGAAACCATTCGTTATTTTATACCTGCTGGTGTTAAACAATATATCGAGGAGAATCAATTATATGAATCGAACTGAGGCATTAGAAATCGTAAAGAAACAGTTAACAGAACGTCGTTATATTCATACTGTCGGGGTAATGGAAACAGCAATTGAATTAGCTAAGCGTTTTGAAGCAGACGAAAAAAAAGCAGAACTGGCTGCTATTTTTCATGACTATGCCAAGTTTCGTCCAAAGGAAGAGATGAAGCAAATTATTATTGATCAAAACATGAACCCTTCTTTATTGGAATACAATACCGAATTATGGCATGCTCCAGTAGGCGCGTTTTTAGTGAGAAATGAAGTAGGGATTACGGATAAGGAAGTATTGGATGCGATTGCTTACCATACATCCGGAAGACCTGGCATGACGTTACTTGAAAAAATTGTGTACGTTGCTGATTACATTGAACCCGGAAGGAGATTTCCAGGTGTTGATGAAGTGCGGGAGTTAGCTAAAATCGACTTAAATGCAGCACTTATTCAATCACTGAAAAACACCATTTCTTTTTTAATGACTAAACATCAGGCCGTTTATCCCGATACGATGATGACATATAATGATTTAATCTTAGGAGGTCAAACACATGACTGAACGTGAATTGCTATCTCTTGTTGTAGAAGCAGCAGACGATAAAAAAGCAATCGATATCGTAGCGTTAAATATGGAAGGAATCTCACTTGTGGCAGATTATTTTGTTATTTGTCACGGTAACTCAGATAAACAAGTGCAGGCAATTGCTCGTGAAATTAAAGAAAAAGCACACGAACAAGGCATTTCTGTGAAGCGTTTAGAAGGATTTGAGCAGGCTAAGTGGGTTCTTGTTGATCTTGGAGATGTTGTGGTTCACATTTTCCATAAAGATGAGCGCGGATATTATAACTTAGAACGCTTATGGGGAGATGCACCATTTGTAAGTTCAGAAGAGCTACAGCTATGAGCAGGTACGGAGAATTTGCCTACGTATATGATCAGCTAATGGCAGACGTTCCGTATGACGATTGGGCTGAATTTTTTAATCAGCAGGTGGCAAAAGCGAAAACAAAGCCTGACAGTATATTAGACCTTGCCTGCGGCACGGGAGAACTCTCCGTTCGATTTGCACAAGAAGGTTTCTCCGTAGTAGGCGTTGATTTGTCTGATGATATGCTTATGGTAGCCCAGGAAAAGGCGACAGAAGCAGGGGTAACGCTATCTCTTTTTCAGCAAAACATGGCGGAACTTGAGTTATTGAAAGAGTTCGATTGTGTAGTAATCTTTTGTGATTCTTTGAACTATTTGCAAAGTGATAAAGAAGTTCAAGAAACCATTCAACGTGTATATAAGCACTTAAAACCAGGTGGGCTCTTTATATTTGATGTTCATTCAGTGCACAAGATGAAGGACGTATTTGGAAATCAATCTTTTTCTTACGTAGATGAAGACGTGTCATATATTTGGAACTGCACCTATGACGATACAGACATGCGCGTAGAGCATGATATTACGTTTTTTGCTTATGATGAAGAAATGGATGCATATCATCGCTTTGATGAGGTGCATGCTCAGCGCACTTGGTCGATTGACCATTATCAATCATGGCTGAGCGAAGCTGGTTTTATAAATATAGAAGTAAGTGCAGATTTCAAAATGAGTGAGCCTACTTCAAACAGTGAGCGCATCTTTTTCTCTGCGCAAAAAAAAGAAGCCGAGTAGAGGCTTCTTTTTTTGTTTCAAAGCAGGATTTCTACAGAAATTATGGAATAAGACTATCAAACTGATTGTGAACAAGCTCAATGTCTTCGTCAAATTTTTCATGTGTTTTTTGAAATACGTGCACAAACATCTCTCCGAGTTCAGCTTCTAAAACTTTAATACCTTCTCCGGTTACACCGCCTTTTACGCATACTTTATCCTGCAAGGTAGGAAGCGTAAATATTTCTTTTTCCAACAGTTTTCCCATTCCAATAATCATATCACTGGCCATGACGGTAGCTTCTTCTTCAGAAATATTTGTTTCTTGAACTGCTGCATCAATAAAGCGCTGAAGCAAAAAGCTGAAGAATGCAGGACCGCAGCTTACGATATCGGATGATACGCGCGTAATCGTTTGATCAATAGCCACAGGCTTTGACATAGATGAAAATAATTCATGTAAATAATTTTGGTAAAAAGGCGTACATCTTTCTCCAAACGTGAAAAGAGAAACACCTGCTAATGCCCGATTCGTAATGCTAGGGATAATTCTAGCTGCTTGACTCGGAACGAGGCGTTCGATTTGTTCTACGCTAATTGGACTGGTAATGGATACAATGCAGTGATCTTTCGTCAGCAGTGGTTCTAATTTTATTAAAAGGGGGTGAATATCCAATGGCTTAACACAAATAAAAATGACTTTGGATGCGTGAACAACTTCTTCAGCTGTATCAGCAACATGAATTTTTTTATGCTGCTGTTGAATCTCTTTGGCTCTTTTTTTTGTGCGATTCATAATAGTAATTTTAGAAGGACGTACGGCTTTTGATTCAATAAACGCATCAATTAATATTTTCCCCATGTTTCCTGTTCCGATAAACCCTATGTTCACTGATTCATTCCCTCCTTCAAAAGCCTTTTCTTCTAAACACTATGAAGACGTAATGGAATTTATGACGTTACTTCAAAATTCAAAGGAGTGTACAATTTGACTTTTTCAAAAAAACAATGGCTAATTGGGTGTATTTGCTTAGCAGTTAGCTTGGCTTTTTATATCTATCGCACAGGCGGAGAGAAACCGGAAAGTTCTCTTCAAACCTCAGATATGATAAAGGCAGAATCTTCTGCTGCAAAAAAAGAAGGAGAGTCGTCTGATCAAGTAATTTCGAGCCAAGATTCCCCGTTTGTTATGGTGGATATTAAAGGAGCTGTTCAGAAGCCTGGTGTATACCAGCTTCCGAAAGATGCAAGGGTAAAAGATGCTCTAGCACAAGCCGGAGGCGCTACGAAAGAAGCGGACTTAAGACAGCTCAATTTAGCTAGCAAGCTACAAGATGAAATGGCTGTTTACATCCCAGCTGCTGGAGAAGAAATCCCGCCTTCATCTCCAGTTTCTTCAATCTCTTCCTCAGGAACTTCAAATGATCAGCCCCTTGTTAATATCAATACAGCGAACACTGATGAACTACAAACGCTAAATGGTATTGGACCTTCAAAAGCGAGTGCCATCGTTTCATATCGAGAGGAAAATGGCTTGTTTCAAACAGTAGAGGATTTGGGGCAAGTATCAGGTATTGGCGAGAAGTCGCTAGAAAAAATCAAAGCTCAAATTACGGTACAGTAGAGACTTATTGACGAAAAAGGAAAAGAAACGCTACACTATGAAAGAGACAAGTATAATTATAATTATTCAGTTTTAAATAAAAAGGTAGGGAATGAGATGAACCGGATTTCATGGGATCAATATTTTATGGCACAAAGCCATTTGCTAGCTTTAAGAAGCACTTGTGAACGTCTGGCTGTTGGGGCTACAGTGGTGCGTGATAAACGTATTATAGCTGGAGGATACAACGGCTCGATCAGCGGAGGCGTGCATTGTGCTGACGAAGGCTGTTATGTGATTGATGGACACTGTGTAAGAACTGTCCATGCAGAAGTGAATGCACTCTTGCAGTGTGCTAAGTTTGGTGTAAAAACAGAAGATGCGGAAGTATACGTCACGCATTTTCCTTGTTTAAACTGCTGTAAAGCCCTTATTCAAGCGGGAATTAAAACAGTATATTACGCTAATGATTACAAAAATCATCCGTATGCTGTTGAGTTATTTCAACAGGCGGGAGTGAAAACAGCAAAAGTTGAACTTGATGAAGCAATCATTGACTTAAAAAGTAAAGAGAAGCTTCAATTTGTGACGGATGTTCTCGCTCGTTTAGAAAAAAGCGGAGCGGACGAAGCAGAAGTGATGAATTTACAGCGTGAAGCTCTCGCTTTGTTTACGGCAAATTAAAGGTAAAAGAGGTTTTTTACTTGGTAACAGTAAGGAGCCTCTTTCTTTTAAGAAGAAAGGAGCTAAAGGTGAAAGGATATTATATTTACTGTGCTTTTAGCATGATGATAGCTTTATATGTATATGATAATCATTCCGCTGTAAGCCTGTTTTTGCTAATCGTGCTTTTCATTTTTCAATGGCTACAATGTCCGAGGAAAGTGGTTATTGCTTCTGCACTGTTGAGTGTTTTGTGCGTCTACCTATTAGCTGAGACAAATAAGCATAACAAAACGGTTCTTTTAGCTGAATCTTCTTCTTTTACAGGCGAAATTTCCTCTGTTCCGCATAGTAACGGCGACAAGCTTACTTTTAAGTTTACGGTTCAAAATGAAGAGGTCATGGCTTTTTATAAACTAAAAACGTTGGAAGAGAAACAGCAGCTCGAAAAGCTAACGATTCATCAAGTTTGTCAACTAGGGGGGCAATTAACTTCTCCTTCACCTGCTCGCAACCTTCATGCATTTGATTATCAGCAATATCTGTACCATCAGTCTATTCATTGGCAGCTTAACGTCAAGGGACTTGATTTGGTAAAATGTCAGCTCCCCACTTTAACTCCACTTACGTACCTTACCTTTATTCGTCAAAAAGGAATTAATTATATTCAACAAAATATGTCGGATCCAGGCGCTGGGTTTATGCAGGCACTAATTTATGGCGAGCGCACTGGCATCGAAGAAGAGAGTATCAAGCGCTATCAGCAATTTGGTTTAATCCACTTGCTTGCCATATCAGGTCTTCATGTTGGACTGCTGACAGCGATGTGTTTTTATTTGCTCATTCGGATTGGAATAACGCGCGAGCGAGCCATTACGCTTTTACTTTTGCTTCTTCCTGTATACATGGTTTTGGCCGGTGGCAGCGCTTCAGTTGTCCGAGCTGTTTTTATGAGTATGCTGATGCTTATATCGATAAAAATACAAAGAAAAATTCTTTTGGTTGATAGCATCAGCCTTGCTTTTATGGCCATGCTGCTTTTTAAGCCGTACTATTTATTTGACGTAGGATTTCAGCTTTCTTTTGCCGTTAGTTTTGCATTGATTTTATCGAGTCAGACGATTTTACCTCGTTTTCATTCTTCTTTCAGCCAGTTCATGGTTGTTTCAGCGATTGCACAAATCAGTTCACTTCCTTTATTGTTGTACTATTTTTATGGAGTATCTCTCCTCAGTTTGCCATTAAATATGGTTTTTGTACCGCTGTTTTCTCTTGTTATATTACCTCTTTGTTTGCTCATTCTTTTTGTTCGTATCCTCTTGCCGGGAGTGAGTGAACTGCTGGAGCAAATTCTTCATGTTCTTTTACTTTTTTGTGAAAAATTGCTTGGCTTTTTTGATTGGATTCCCGCTGATTTTGTAACGGGAAAACCCCACATTGTGCTGTTTTTGGGCATGTACTTATGCATTTATGCTGTATTTGTGGCGGTCGAAGAAGGAGAATTTTTCGTTCGCTATATGTTTCTTCTCGTGGCATTGTTAGCCGCACAATGTATGTATCCTTATTTGAATCCAAAAGGAACGGTCACAATGGTCGATGTAGGACAAGGAGACTGCTTTATCATTGAGCTTCCTTATCGAAAAGGTGTGTATATGATCGATACGGGAGGAACCGTTTCATTTCCAAAAGAACCATGGCAAAAACGTCGTTCTTCTTTTGACGTGGGAGAAGATGTACTTGTTCCCTTTTTGCATTCAAAAGGAATAACAAGGGTAGATAAAATGATTATCACACACGGCGATTATGATCACGCAGGGGCGGCACAGCATTTATTTTCACAAGTGGCTGTCGGAGAGCTGGTGCTTGGGAAAAAAGCTGAATTAAATGACGTAGAGACTGGCTTGGTGATCGCTGCTCAAAAACAAAGAGTGCCTGTTCAAATTGTTCAACAAGGAGATAGCTGGCAAGAAGGAGGTGTGTTATTTCAGATTATTTCTCCGACAGGTTTCGAAGAAACGAGCAACAACGGCTCAATTGTAATAGACGCTAAGTTAGGAAATTTAAGATGGCTATTCACTGGAGATTTAGAAAAGGAAGGAGAACAAAGAATATTGAAAGACTTTCTAAACCTTAAAGCAGATGTATTAAAAGTTGGGCATCATGGCAGTAAAACCTCAACTTCAGAAGAGTTTGTTCAACATTTAAATCCTAAAGTAGCGCTTGTTTCAGCGGGACAAAAAAATCGTTATGGTCATCCTCATCAAGAAATATTAGAGCTTCTGAAAAGCTACGGAGTGTATATTTATCGAACGGATGAAGATGGTGGGGTAATGTATGAATTTACAAAAAAGTCAGGAACGTTTTCGCAGCAACTTCCATAGTCTATAGTAAGAAAAACGAACTAAAAAAGACTGCTAAGAAGCAGCCTTGAAGCAATTTTACGAACCCAAGTAGTGAATCACAGTTGCAATAACAAATAAGGCAGTGAAAAAGCCAAATGAAACACCAAATCCTACGGCAGAATCGACAGCGTCGTTGCGTTTACTTTGGACACTTTCTTCAAATTGGTTCATTAACACCCCTCCTGTTTACAGTATAATCTAACTTTTTTTAAAAATCTAGACAATTTAAAAGCGTTTTCACAAACTGACAACAGTTAACAACTATACTTTATAGACATGAGGAGAAAATAGAGATAAGGGTTTAATCATTAACAAATAAGTAACCTAGGGCTTATATTGTTAATGTTTATCATAAACTGAGGAATTGTCGTTTTAAGGCAATTCCTTTTGTATTGTTGCCAAAAACTCATAACACCTTTACGATAGAAATTGTATTTTGTTTATCAGTAACTATACATAATCAATATAGATGAATAAAAAAGAGGAGCGTATATACGTTGGCAGTTGATAGCTTAAAAAGTATTACCAAAAATAATATAGCCCCCGTTTACTTAATACACGGGGTCAATGCATTTATGAGTAAAAAGATTAGAGATAAAATCGTCGACTATACGTTAAATGAAGAAGATAAAGAATTTAACTTGTCACTATACGATTTAGAAGAAACATCGATTGATCAAGTTCTAGAAGATGCTGAAACGCTTCCTTTTTTAGGAGACAAGCGTGTAGTGGTTGCGAAAAATGCAGCATTTTTAACGGCTGAAAAATCGAAAGATAAAGTAGAGCATGATCTAGCAAAACTGCAGCAATATGTGGAGCAGCCCCCGTCTTTTTCAACGTTAATTCTACTAGCCCCTTATGAAAAGCTGGATGAAAGAAAAAAAATAACAAAATTATTAAAAAAACAAGCAGCTTACATTGAAGCGAACGAATTTGGTGAAAAAGAAATGAAGCAGTGGATTCATAATTTACTTTCAAAAGATGGAGTGAATATGGATGAAGATGCTGTGACGCTGCTTATTCAGCTTGTGGGTCTTAATGTAACACTTGTGACAAATGAAATTGAAAAAATGGTGTTATATGTTGGACAAGACGGAGTCATTACAAAAGAAGTTGTGCTTAAGCTTGTGGCAAAAACGCTTGAACAAAATGTATTTACGCTTATTGACGCTGTTATTCAGCGAAAGGTTTCTACTGCTTTAAATATGTATCAGGATTTACTGCGTAATAACGAAGAGCCTATTAAAATTTTATCTTTGTTAGCGACGCAGTTTCGTTTGATTTATCATACGAAGCAGCTGTCTAGTCAAGGGTACGGTCAGCAGCAAATTGCTCAAACGATTAAGGTTCATCCGTTTCGTGTGAAAATTGCTTTGCAGCAGAGCAGAAGTTTTGAGGAACAGCAGCTTAAAGAAATTTTAAAGGATTTAGCAGAGGCAGATTATGAAATGAAGACGGGAAAAATGGATAAAGCGCTTATTTTACAGCTGTTTTTATTAAAAAGAGCGCAATAAAAAAACGATCCTAATGGGATCGTTTTTGTCTCAATTATGCAGATAAACCGTTAAGTTTTACTGCTAAGCGAGATTTTTGACGAGCTGCAGCATTTTTGTGGATAATACCAGATTGTGCAGCTTTGTCTAATTTTTTAGAAGCAACAGCAAATGCTGCTTTTGCGTTATCTACATCGTTGTTTTCAACTAAAGCTTCAAAGTTTTTGATTGCAGTACGCATAGCTGATTTAGCTTGAATGTTATGAGCACGGCGAGCTTCAGTAGTTTTTACACGTTTGATAGCTGATTTAATGTTTGGCATCCGTTTCACCTCCCGAAATGATAACAATCGAGATTATATAGAACTCGACATTCTTCACAATAAGAACAAAAGATATTTTATCAAACACAAGGACAGAATGCAATAGCCTTGACAAGGAATTTTATATGACAGAGCTCTCTTTAAAAGCTTGTAGCTGATATTGCGCCCTTCCTTCCACTTTTCATTTCTTAAATGCATGAATCTGCCAGTCCTCGGTGACAATAATTTCAACAAAGATTGTCTAGGAGGTTAAGAAATGGAAAAAGAACTTGATTTAAGTCAATATAGCGTGCGCACGGATTTAGCTGTCGAAGCAAAAGACATAGCGTTAGAGAATCAGCCTAAACCGAATAACCAGTCAGAAATCAAAGGCGTAATTGTAAAAGAAAAAGAAGAACAAGGTGTCAAAATCTCAATGGTAGAAATTACGGAAGAGGGCGCAGAAGCAATAGGTAAGAAAAAAGGCCGATATGTAACCCTTGAATCGGTAGGCATTCGCGAGCAGGACACTGAAAAGCAAGAGGCCATGGAAGAAGTATTTGCTAAAGAGCTGAATTTTTTTATTAAAAGCCTCAACATTCCAGATGATGCTAGCTGTCTTGTAGTGGGTCTTGGAAACTTAAGTGTTACACCAGATGCGCTTGGACCAAAGGCAGTAGATAATTTGTTGATTACAAGACATTTGTTTGAGCTACAGCCTGAAAGCGTGCAAGATGGCTTTAGACCCGTTAGCGCCATTGTTCCGGGAGTAATGGGAATGACGGGTATTGAGACAAGTGATATTATCTTTGGCGTTGTAAAGAAAGTGAATCCAGATTTTATCATTGCAATCGATGCGCTTGCCGCTCGTTCGATTGAACGGGTAAATGCTACCATTCAAATTTCAGATTCAGGTATTCATCCGGGGTCTGGGGTTGGAAACAAGCGCAAAGAAATCAGTTATGAAACACTTGGCATTCCAGTTATTGCAATAGGTATTCCAACGGTAGTGGATGCTGTTTCCATTACAAGCGATACAATTGACTTTATCTTAAAACACTTCGGCCGAGAAATGAAAGAGCAGGGAAAGCCGTCTAAGTCGCTGCTTCCGTCCGGTATGACGTTTGGAGAAAAAAAGAAGCTCACGGAGGATGACTTACCCAATGAAGAGCAGCGTCAAACGTATCTCGGTATGATTGGCACCCTTCCAGATGAAGAAAAAAGACGTCTTATTCATGAAGTGCTTGCACCTTTAGGCCATAATTTGATGGTTACGCCAAAAGAAGTGGATATGTTTATTGAAGATATGGCTAATGTAGTTGCAGGAGGACTTAACGCTGCTTTGCATCATGAAGTGGATCAAGAGAACTTTGGGGCATATACTCATTAATACGCTTTTAGGTGAATGAGTTCTTCACAATATAGTCATAATGGTTAGTACTACAGAAGATAAAGAAGTAAGGGGCCTAATAATATGATTAAATTTACTTTAAAATCAGTAGTGCTAACCATTTTTTTACTGTGCGTCGTATTTTTAGGGATGCAGACGGCTCAGCAAGGGTTGATTAAAATGAAGGGATATAATGATCCTTCGATTGAACATGTTATTAATGTGTCTAAAACATCAGATGGTCAGGTGGAAGCTGCTGTTTTAGGTTCAAAAAAAGTCGTGAACATTGATGAAAAACAGCAGTTTCTAGAAAAACGAAAGGCTTTTAACTTTTTCTCCTCGCTAGGTCAAAGTCTAGCGGAAGGCGTGAAAAGTACAATAGGAAAAGCTTTTAAGGCTATCCATCATCTTCTTAATTAAAAGCAGAATCTCTTTCTGCTTTTTTGTATGGAAAAATCCCCAATGGAATGCTTATTGAATGTTGACGAATGTGTTGTTATAATTTAATTTAGTGTATTTTGCCGATTTTCAGTAGGAGTGAAAAAAATATGGATAGAGAAGCAAGATTGAAACGACAATCGAAAATCAGAAACTTTTCGATTATTGCTCATATAGACCACGGTAAGTCAACATTAGCAGACCGTATTTTAGAAAAAACAAATGCGTTAACACAGCGAGAAATGAAAGCTCAGCTTTTAGATTCGATGGATTTAGAACGTGAACGTGGAATTACCATTAAATTAAATGCTGTGCAGCTTCAATACAAAGCAAAAGATGGAGAAGAGTATACTTTTCATCTAATTGATACACCGGGACACGTCGATTTTACATATGAAGTGTCGCGAAGTTTAGCCGCGTGTGAAGGTGCTATTCTAGTAGTAGATGCAGCTCAAGGTATTGAAGCTCAAACACTAGCAAACGTATATTTAGCGCTTGATAACAACCTTGAAATTTTACCTGTCATTAATAAGATTGACCTGCCGAGTGCAGAGCCAGAGCGAGTGCGTCAAGAAGTTGAAGACGTAATTGGGTTAGATGCGTCGGAAGCTGTATTAGCTTCAGCTAAAGCAGGAATTGGTATCGAAGAAATTTTAGAACAAATTGTTGAAAAAGTTCCTGCTCCTGAAGGGGATCCAGACGCACCGCTTCAAGCACTAATCTTTGATTCATTTTATGATGCATACCGAGGTGTAGTTGCATCTATTCGTATCGTACAAGGACGAGTAAAAGTAGGCGACAAAATTAAAATGATGGCAACAGGAAAAGAGTTTGAGGTAACGGAGCTAGGTGTGTTAACGCCAAAAGCCGTTGCTAAAGATGAACTTTCTGTTGGCGACGTAGGATTTTTAACAGCAGCTATTAAAAACGTTGGAGATACGCGAGTAGGGGACACGATTACTCTTGCTAAAAATGGAGCCAGTGAACCTCTTCCTGGTTATCGTCGTCTGAATCCAATGGTATACTGCGGACTGTATCCAATTGATACAGCGAAGTATAACGATCTTCGTGAAGCACTAGAAAAGTTAGAGCTAAATGACTCTGCACTTCAGTTTGAACCAGAGACGTCTCAGGCCTTAGGGTTTGGTTTCCGATGTGGATTCTTAGGGTTGCTTCACATGGAAATTATCCAAGAGCGTATTGAGCGCGAATTTAAAATTGATTTAATTACAACAGCTCCAAGCGTTATTTATGACGTGTATTTAACAGACGAGACTCATCTGTCTGTAGATAACCCGTCTAATATGCCGGACCCACAAAAGATTGAACGCGTAGAAGAACCGTATGTGAAAGCAACGATGATGGTACCAAACGATTATGTTGGTGCTGTGATGGAGCTTTGTCAGAAGAAGCGAGGCAACTTTATTGATATGCAGTACTTGGATGCTAATCGCGTGAGTATTGTATACGAAATTCCGCTAGCTGAAATTGTATATGATTTCTTTGATCAATTAAAATCAAATACAAAAGGCTACGCGTCGTTTGATTACGAACTTATCGGATATCAGCCTTCGAAGCTTGTGAAGATGGATATTCTTTTAAACGGTGAAACGGTCGATGCACTGTCCTTTATCGTGCACAGAGATTCAGCTTACGATCGTGGTAAAGTCATTGTAGAAAAGCTTAAAGAGCTTATTCCACGTCAACAGTTCGAAGTGCCGATTCAAGCGGCAATTGGTCAAAAAATTGTCGCGCGTTCAACAATTAAAGCCATTCGTAAAAACGTTTTAGCAAAATGTTACGGAGGAGATATCTCTCGTAAACGTAAACTTCTTGAAAAACAAAAAGAAGGTAAAAAACGTATGAAGCAGGTCGGTTCTGTTGAAGTACCGCAGGAAGCATTCATGGCTGTTCTTCGCATGGATGAAGATTAATAGCTGAAATTCTATTATTTAACATGTCAAATTAGTTTTGAAAATCAAGCTAATCTGATACGATAGTAAAGAGCTTTGAGCGCTGTAAATAAGTGTGAACGAACATAGATAAAAATACCGCAGAGAGACTCTGCGGTATTTTTATCATTTATAAATGTGATTGAGGTGGAAGTCCATGGTGAAGGCAGCATATCTGCACATCCCGTTTTGTCATCATATTTGTCACTATTGTGACTTTAATAAAGTGTTTTTCAAAAATCAGCCCGTTATGCCGTATTTGGAAAGCATGCGAGAAGAAATGAAACAAGCAGTTGAACATTATCCAACGACCAATTTAAACACGATATTCGTTGGGGGTGGGACGCCTACAGCCTTAGATGAACAGCAGCTAGAGTATTTTTTAGAATCCATTCGTATGTACCTCCCTTATGACGAAAAAGGTGAGTTTACATTTGAAGCGAATCCGAATGAATTGACAAAAGAAAAGCTTCAGCTTCTCCATGACTATGGCGTGAATCGTTTAAGCATTGGTGTACAAACGTTTAATGAAAGATTATTGGAGAAAATTGGACGTGTGCATTCAAATAGACAGGTATTTGATTGTGTTGAACAAGCGAGAAAGATTGGAATGTCGAATATAAGCTTAGACTTAATTTATAGCCTGCCGGAACAAACGGTAGCTGATTTTTCTTCTACGCTTCAAACGGCTTTTTCATTAGAGGTAGAGCATATGTCTGCCTATTCGTTGATTATTGAACCTAAAACGGTATTTTATAATTTAATGAATAAAGGAAAGCTACCCCTGCCTGCTCAAGAAGAAGAAGCAGCTATGTATGAGCTGCTTATGAAAGAAATGGACAAACAAGGTTTTCATCAATACGAAATCAGTAATTTCGCAAAGCCAGGCTACGAGAGTATTCATAATCTAACATATTGGAACAACGACGATTATTACGGAATTGGCGCAGGCGCACATAGCTATATAGACGGAATAAGACGAGCAAATATTGGACCATTAAAAAAGTACATTGATTCAGTCGAGCAAAAAGGAAATGCATATCTCAATGAAGTGAGCGTGACCGAGGCTGAAAAAATGGAAGAAGAAATGTTTTTGGGCCTTCGTAAAACGAAAGGAGTCTCAAAAGAGGAGTTTAAGAAAAAATTCAATCGAGAATTAAAAGATGTATTTGGAGAACCTATTCAAGAATACAAAGAGAAAGGACTTTTGGGTGAAGACAATAGCTCAGTCTTTTTAACACACAATGGTCGATTTTTGGGGAATGAAGTTTTTCAAGCCTTTATTGGGATAATCTAATATCAAATCGTTGACATCGCTATAGTGATTTGGTAATTTATTATTAGATTTAGCACTCAGAGTTTTAGAGTGCTAACAGAGGTGATGAAGCGTGCTTACTGATCGACAGTTATTAATTTTACAAGTCATTATTGATGATTTCATTCGATCTGCGCAGCCGGTAGGCTCTCGAACATTATCTAAGAAAGAAGAGTTTAATTTTAGTTCGGCTACGATTCGGAATGAGATGTCAGACCTAGAAGAACTTGGATTTATTGAAAAAACTCATACTTCTTCAGGGCGCGTTCCGTCTGAGAAAGGTTATCGTTATTATGTTGATCATCTAGTGTCCCCGCAGCACTTGAAAGCAAGCGACGTTTCCACGGTACGTTCGGTATTCGCTGAACGCATTGTAGAACTGGAGCAGCTCGTTCAAAAGTCAGCACAAATTTTATCTGATTTAACGAGTTTAACGTCTATTGTGCTAGGACCAAAAGCGGTCAGCCATAAGTTAAAACAGCTGCAGATTTTACCTTTAACGGCTCAGTCAGCTGTTGCCATTATTGTGACCGATACAGGACACGTTGAAAGTCGGACGATTACGCTGCCGAGCAGTATTCAACCTTCCGATATTGAAAAAATGGTTAACATTTTAAACGAAAAGCTCATCGGCGTTCGCATTACTGATTTACATGATAAAATGTACAAAGAAGTAGCGACGCTCTTAAAAAGCCATATTCAAGGGTATGAGCAGACGATGGATATACTCAATGATGCATTAAAGCTCAACATGAATGGCAAATTAGTAGTTGGCGGCAAAACGAATATGTTTGCTCAGCCGGAATTTCATGACCTTAATAAAATTCGCGGGCTGTTTAATATTATTGAACATGAACAGCAGTTTTATAAGCTGTTAAGCCCAAATGAGGCTGGCATACATGTGAAAATTGGTCATGAAAATAAATTGAATGAAATGGTAGGGTGCAGCTTAATTACAGCTAGTTATTCCTTTGGTCACGAACAGCTTGGCACAATTGCTATACTGGGACCGACCCGCATGGAATATGCGCGTGTGATTAGTTTGCTTACACTGCTGTCATCAGATATGTCTCAAGTATTAACAAACTTGTATAAAGAATAAAGGAATCGGGTGGAATATATTACTTCCATCCTTTCCCTGTGATAAAATAAAAAACGTTGTTTAAAATGTGAAAATGTGTGTAAACATTTAAGGGAGGTGAATGAATTGTCAAACGAAAAGCAAGTAGAAGAACAAAACGAAGAAGTGGTTGAAGAAGTTCAAACAGACTCTGCTGAAGCAACTGAAGCTGAAGTGTCTGAGGAAGTAAACCCTCTTCAACAAGAAAATGATCAATTAAAGCAACAGCTTGAAGAAGAAGAGAATCGCTACTTACGTCTACAAGCTGATTTCGATAATTTCCGTCGTCGTTCACGTCTCGATGCAGAAGCTGCTCAAAAATACCGTGCTCAATCATTAGTTTCGGATATTTTACCAGCACTTGATAACTTTGAACGTGCATTACAAGTTAACACAGCGGACGAGCAAACTAAATCTGTGCTGCAAGGTGTAGAAATGGTATACCGTCAATTAGTAGAGGCACTTCAAAAAGAAGGTGTTGAAGCAATTGAATCAGTCGGGAAAACATTCGATCCATACGAGCATCAAGCAGTGATGCAAGTAGAAGACGATGAATACGAACCGAACACGGTAGTAGAGGAGCTTCAAAAAGGTTACAAATTAAAAGATAAAATCATCCGCCCTGCGATGGTTAAAGTGAATCAATAACACTACATATTATGAAGGAGGTCATTGTCAATGAGTAAGATCATTGGTATCGATTTAGGTACAACTAACTCTTGTGTCGCTGTATTAGAAGGCGGCGAACCAAAAGTAATTCCAAATCCAGAAGGAAACCGTACAACGCCATCAGTTGTGGCATTCAAAAACGGTGAGCGTCAAGTTGGGGAAGTAGCGAAACGTCAAGCTATTACAAACCCTAACACAATTATTTCAGTTAAACGTCATATGGGTACAGACCATAAGGTTGAAGCTGAAGGCAAGCAATACACGCCTCAAGAAATGTCAGCTATCATTCTTCAACATTTAAAAGGTTATGCTGAAGAGTATTTAGGTGAGCCTGTAACAAAAGCTGTTATCACAGTTCCTGCTTACTTTAATGATGCTGAGCGTCAAGCAACAAAAGATGCTGGTAAAATTGCTGGTTTAGAAGTAGAGCGTATTATTAACGAGCCTACTGCAGCAGCACTTGCATACGGATTAGAAAAAACAGATGAAGATCAAACAGTTTTAGTTTATGACCTTGGTGGCGGTACGTTTGACGTATCTATTCTAGAACTTGGCGACGGCGTATTTGAAGTTCGCGCAACTGCAGGTGACAACCGCCTTGGTGGTGACGACTTTGACCAAGTAATCATCGACTATTTAGTCGCTGAATTCAAAAAAGAAAACGGCGTGGATTTAAGCAAAGATAAAATGGCGCTTCAACGTTTAAAAGATGCGGCTGAAAAAGCGAAAAAAGATTTATCAGGCGTAACATCTACACAAATTTCTTTACCATTTATCACTGCTGGAGAAGCTGGTCCTCTTCACTTAGAGGTATCTTTATCACGTGCTAAATTTGACGAGTTATCAGCAGGCCTTGTAGAGCGTACAATGGCTCCTGTGCGTCAAGCTTTAAAAGATGCAGGCCTTTCTGCAAGCGAACTTGATAAAGTAATCTTAGTTGGTGGTTCAACTCGTATCCCAGCGGTACAAGATGCAATCAAAAAAGAAACTGGTCAAGATCCTCACAAAGGTGTAAACCCTGATGAAGTAGTTGCACTTGGTGCAGCAATTCAAGGTGGCGTATTAACTGGTGATGTAAAAGACGTTGTATTACTAGACGTAACGCCTTTATCACTAGGTATCGAAACAATGGGTGGCGTATTTACAAAGCTAATTGAGCGTAATACGACGATTCCAACAAGTAAATCACAAGTATTCTCAACGGCTGCAGATAGCCAAACAGCTGTAGATATTCATGTTCTTCAAGGTGAGCGTCCAATGTCTGCAGACAACAAAACGCTAGGTCGTTTCCAGTTAACTGATATTCCACCTGCACCACGCGGAGTACCTCAAATCGAAGTGTCATTCGATATTGACAAAAATGGTATCGTAAACGTTCGTGCAAAAGATTTAGGTACAAACAAAGAGCAAGCTATTACAATTAAATCTTCAACAGGTTTATCAGATGATGAAATCGATCGCATGGTAAAAGAAGCGGAAGAAAACGCAGATGCTGATAAGCAACGTAAAGAAGAAGTGGAACTACGCAATGAAGCAGATCAATTAGTGTTTACAACTGAAAAAACATTAAAAGATCTTGAAGGAAAAGTAGAAGAAGCTGAAGTAACAAAAGCTAACGAAGCAAAAGATGCTTTAAAAGCAGCGATTGAAAAGAATGACCTTGAAGAAATCAAAGCGAAAAAAGATGAACTTCAAGAAATCGTTCAAGCGTTAACTGTAAAATTGTATGAGCAAGCTCAACAAGCTCAGCAAGCAGGTGAACAAGGCGCTCAAAATGATGATGTTGTAGATGCAGAGTTTGAAGAAGTAAACGACGACAAAAAATAATGCATCTTGACGACTAACGTGAATGACGCCATGGTGCGATTCACATCTTTTTAAAAAGTCAAAGTCAAGCTTATTTCTTGGCTTTGACTTTTTTAACGTGGAAAAGCGAAAAGGAAAGTTTTTCACTTGGCTCTCTGCGTGCACGAGAGCAATAGAAAGTAACTTTTATGTTGCTATGGAATTATTAATAATGATACAATTACGTTTATGTGAAACGATTCGGGAGTGAGTATTGATGAGTAAGCGAGATTACTATGAAGTACTCGGTATCAGTAAGAGCGCTACAAAAGATGAAATAAAAAAAGCATACCGCAAGCTTTCTAAACAATATCATCCAGATATTAACAAAGCGGAAGATGCTGCTGACAAATTTAAAGAAGTAAAAGAAGCATATGAAGTATTGAGTGATGACCAAAAAAAAGCACAATACGATCAATTTGGTCATACTGATCCAAATCAAGGCTTTGGCGGCTTTGGTGGAGGCGGCTCAGACTTTGGCGGCTTCGGCTTTGAAGATATTTTCAGCTCGATCTTTGGTGGTGGTGGTCGCAGACGTGACCCTAATGCTCCGAGACAAGGTGCCGATTTACAATACACGATGACACTTTCTTTTGAAGAAGCTGTTTTCGGAAAAGAAACAACAATTGAAATTCCACGTGAAGAAACGTGTGAGACATGTCACGGTTCAGGTGCAAAACCTGGAACAAAAGTCGATACATGTTCGCACTGTAATGGTTCAGGTCAGTTAAACGTTGAACAAAACACGCCGTTTGGCCGCGTGGTAAATCGACGTGCGTGTCATCATTGTAATGGTACGGGAAAAATCATTAAAGACAAATGTGCAACGTGCCACGGTGACGGTAAAGTAACAAAACGACGTAAAATTAATGTTAAAATTCCAGCTGGTGTAGATGATGGTCAACAGCTGCGCGTAAGTGCTCAAGGAGAACCAGGGGTAAATGGTGGTCCTCCGGGAGATTTATACGTAGTGTTCCACGTGCGCACTCATGAATTCTTTGAACGTGATGGAGACGATATCTACTGCGAAATGCCTTTAACGTTTGCTCAGGCAGCGCTAGGTGATGAAGTAGAAGTACCAACTCTACACGGCAAGGTGAAGCTGAAGATTCCTGCTGGTACACAAACGGGAACGAAATTCCGTTTAAAAGGAAAAGGTGTGGCAAACGTACGAGGATATGGTCAAGGAGATCAGCATATTCACGTTCGAGTTGTAACTCCAACAAAAATATCAGAAAAACAAAAACAATTATTGCGTGAGTTCGCTGAACTGAGCGGTCAAGAAGCCGTTGATGAGCAGCATGATTCCTTTTTTGCAAAAGTAAAACGAGCAATTAAAGGAGAATAATTGTCTTTCATAGTAAACAGAGACAGGTTGGTAAAGGTACTTTGCCAACCTGTCATCTGTCATGTTCATATTTAAAATCCTATATTACTGAAGGCAGAAAGGATGAAGTTGGTAGCAATGAAATGGTCTGAAATTTGTATTCATACAGCGCAAGAAGCAATTGAACCCATCTCTCATATTTTACATGAATCAGGAGCTAGCGGGGTAGTCATTGAAGACCCTGCTGATTTAGTGAAGGACAGAGATACAACTTTTGGTGAAATCTACGATTTAAACGTAGAAGACTACCCAGAAGAAGGTGTAGTGATTAAAGCATATCTTCCAGTTAACAGCTTTTTAGCAGAAACTGTGGATGGTATCAAAAAAGAAATTAATGGACTGCTTGTTTACGACTTTGATTTAGGAGCTAACAAAGTTACGATCAGTGAAGTGAACGAGGAAGAGTGGGCCACTGCTTGGAAAAAATATTACCATCCCGTGAAAATTTCAGAGCGTTTTACGATTGTACCAACTTGGGAAAACTATGAAAAAGTAAGCACAGATGAATTGATTATCGAGCTTGATCCCGGAATGGCTTTTGGGACAGGTACGCATCCAACGACGGTTATGTCTCTTCAAGCATTGGAAAGAACAGTGAAAGCAGGAGATACTGTTATTGACGTGGGTACAGGTTCAGGAGTGCTAAGCATTGGCGCAGCTCTGTTAGGAGCAAGTAATGTACAAGCTCTAGACCTTGATGAAGTAGCCGTACGTTCTGCTGGCGAAAATATTGAACTGAATCAAGTTGGGAACGTCGTAACAGTAGGTCAAAACAACTTGTTGCAAGGTATAGAAGGACCGGTTGACATTGTTGTGGCGAATATTCTAGCTGAAGTAATCGTACGTTTTGTAGACGATGCTGCAAAGGTATTAAAGCCAGGAGGCATGTTCATTACATCAGGTATTATTAGTGCGAAAAAAGAAGATGTCAAAAAAGCGTTAACGGGAGCGGGCTTTGTTATTCAAGAAGTAACGCTTATGGAAGACTGGGTAGCAATTATTGCGCAAAAACAAGCTTAACAAGTGAGAAGGTGTCAAGATGCAACGTTATTTTCTGCCAAATGATCAATTTCAAGAGCAAAGTGTCATAGTGACCCAGGATGATGCCCATCATATCTCACGCGTCATGAGAATGAATGAAGGATCACAGTTTATTGCCTGTAATGAACAGGGGCAAGCTGCTTTGTGTGAAATTGAAAATATTTCCGCTAACGAAGTGAAAGCATCTATTATAGAATGGATAAGCGAAGAAAAAGAGCTTCCAGTCCATGTTACAATTGTGAACGGTCTGCCTAAAGGGGATAAGCTCGAGCTTATTATCCAAAAAGGGACAGAACTTGGGGCATATAAGTTTATCCCTTTTATTGCGGCTCGTTCAGTTGTTAAATGGGATGATAAAAAGAGTCAAAAAAAATTAGATCGCTGGAACAAGATTGCTAAAGAGGCTGCAGAACAATCTCATCGTACGATTGTACCAGCAGTAGAAGCCCCAATTTCTTTTAAAAAACTAGTAGAAATTAGCGGTGACTATACTCATAAAGTTGTAGCCTATGAAGAAAGAGCAAAGCAAGGAGAAACATCTCATCTGCACGCTGTTCTTTCGGCTTTAAAACCCGGTAATTCCGTGCTTGTGGTTGTAGGTCCAGAGGGTGGTTTGACCGAGCAGGAAGTAGAAGTATTAGAAGAAAATGAATTTACAATAAGCGGATTTGGTCCGCGAATTTTACGGGCAGAAACAGCTCCTTTATATGCGCTGTCTGCTATATCTTATCAAACTGAGTTAATGAGGTGACGATTATGTCAACAGTTGCTTTTCACACGCTAGGGTGTAAAGTAAATCACTATGAAACAGAAGCAATTTGGCAATTGTTCAAAGGCCAAGGCTATGAGCGTGTTGAATATGAACAAACTGCCGATGTATATGTAATTAATACATGTACGGTAACAAATACAGGAGATAAAAAAAGCCGTCAAGTTATTCGCAGAGCTGTGCGAAAAAATCCAGATGCGGTTATTTGTGTAACTGGGTGTTATGCTCAAACTTCGCCAGCTGAAATTATGGCCATTCCTGGTGTTGATATCGTAGTAGGTACACAAGATCGCGTTAAGATGCTTGATTATATTGAACAATTTAAAAAAGAGCGTCAACCGATTAACGGCGTAGGAAACATTATGAAAACACGCGTATATGAAGAGCTAGATGTACCGGCTTTTACAGACCGTACGCGTGCTTCGTTAAAGATTCAAGAAGGCTGTAACAACTTCTGTACATTCTGTATTATTCCATGGGCGCGCGGTTTAATGCGATCTCGTGATCCTAAAGAAGTAGTAGCACAAGCACAGCAGCTAGTGGATGCGGGCTATAAAGAAATCGTGTTAACAGGTATTCACACTGGCGGATACGGAGAAGACATGAAAGATTACAATCTTGCCCAGCTTCTTCGTGATTTAGAGTCTCAAGTAAAAGGATTAAAACGCATTCGTATTTCGTCAATTGAAGCAAGTCAAATTACAGACGAAGTGATTGAGGTACTAGATCAATCAGAAATGGTTGTACGTCATTTGCATATTCCTCTTCAATCAGGTTCAAATACGGTATTGAAGCGCATGCGTCGTAAGTATACAATGGAGTTCTTTGGTGAGCGCTTAAACCGTCTGAAAGAAGCTCTTCCTGGATTAGCGATTACATCAGATGTTATTGTTGGCTTCCCAGGTGAAACAGAAGAAGAGTTTATGGAGACGTACAACTTTATTAAAGAGCACGGTTTTTCAGAGCTTCACGTATTCCCGTATTCTAAACGTACAGGTACGCCAGCAGCTCGTATGACCGACCAAATTGATGAAGAAGTGAAAAATGAACGTGTGCATCGTTTAATCGAACTTTCAAATCAATTGGCAAAAGAATATGCTTCAACGTTTGAAGGAGAAGTACTAGAAGTAATTCCGGAAGAAAAATATAAAGAAGATCCTGAAAGTGGTTTATATGTAGGATATACTGATAACTACTTAAAGGTTGTGTTTAAAGCGTCTGAAGAAATGGTTGGAAAGCTTGTAAAAGTGAAAATTTCAAAAGCTGGATATCCTTATAATGAAGGTGAGTTTGTTCGCGTGCTAGATGAGGTTCATCTTCAAGATCAGGTGAAAATGAGTTCATAACACTTATTGGAAAGCTGCGTGTATACGCAGCTTTTTTCATACGTGTAAAAAAGCTGAACGAGTAATGTTTTATCAAGAAAGTTCATAAAATAAAGGGGGAATAACTGCATTACTTTATGTAAAGCGGTTGACCTTAAGGAATCATTATATTATAATTGCAAAAGACATGTCTAACATGTCATTTCATTATGATGTTAGTGGTTTTGTTCGGAGGGAGGGAATTAGAATGTCAAGAACAGTTGTTCGTAAAAACGAATCGCTTGAAGATGCTCTTCGTCGCTTCAAACGTTCAGTTTCAAAAACTGGTACGTTACAAGAAGCAAGAAAGCGCGAATTCTATGAAAAGCCTAGCGTAAAGCGTAAGAAGAAATCTGAAGCTGCTAGAAAACGCAAGTTCTAATAAGAGGGTGGATTTATGAGTCTTCTCGAGCGTTTAAATAGTGATATGAAACAAGCGATGAAAAACAAAGAGAAAGAGAAGCTTGGGGTCATTCGTATGGTCAAAGCATCTCTTCAAAACGAAGCCATTAAGTTAGGAACCGACCTAACTGAAGCAGACGAGTTGACGGTTATTTCTCGCGAATTCAAACAACGTAAAGACTCCCTCCATGAATTTGAGAAAGCAGGTCGTCAAGATCTTGTTGATAAAATTCATTCTGAATTAGCGGTTTTAGAAGTTTACGCTCCTAAACAGCTAACTGAAGAAGAGTTATCTGAAATTATTAAAACGACGATTGAAGAAACGCAGTCTTCCTCTAAAGCTGATATGGGGAAAGTTATGGGAGCGCTTATGCCGAAAGTAAAAGGCAAAGCGGATGGCTCTCTTGTTAATAAGCTTGTCCTTCAACACTTATCATAAAAAACACCTTACCTTGTGTAAGGTGTTTTTTATATGGATAATAATCGAACGTATGTTTTGTTTTTCTGGTGCGAAGTATAAAATAGATAAATTTTAAAAAATTTGAAACTATTGTTAAAGTTATTCGTATATACAGATACATGCTCATACTATCTATGGAAGGAGGGAAGTGTATTCGGTGAAAACCTTATTTTCTTTCGTGTGCTTTCTTATCTTAGCCACTGGGTTATTCCCCACTATTAGCACCGCTGACGTGAAGCGCGTACACGTTATTCCTGTAAATAAAACGGTAGAAAATGGACTGCTTTCTTTTCTAAACAGATCCATTGAAGATGCGGAAAATGACGGTGCAGATTTGATTATATTGGACATAGATACTCCTGGAGGAGCTGTAGATGCAGCTTCTGAAATAGCTAAAAGCTTAACCTCAACACCTATTCCTACCGCTGCTTTTGTCGATAAAAAAGCATTATCAGCCGGAGCGTATATTGCACTTAACGCGGATCAAATTTATATGACACCCGGTTCTACAATGGGATCGGCAGCAGTGATTGACCAACACGGAAACGCCGCAGGAAAAAAAGCTCAGTCCTACTGGTTATCGGCTATGAAGAGCGCAGCAGAACAAAATAACCGAAACCCTAAATATGCAGAAGCGATGGCAAATACCAAGATGGTAATACCTGAGCTCAACTTAAAAGGAAATGAATTGTTGACGCTCACTCCGAAGCAAGCCGAGCAAGTTGGTTATTCAGAAGGGACTGTAAAAAATTTAGACGATCTCCTAAGCGTACTTGGCTATGAAGATGCTAAACTGACGTATGCAAAAATGAGTGTAAGTGAACAAATTGCTCGTTTTCTTACCCATCCGCTTGTTGTTCCCATTTTATTATCCATTGGTGCTTTAGGAATTGTAATTGAATTGTTTACGCCTTCATTTGGTATTGCGGGCTCTATTGGAATAGCTTCACTTCTTTTATTTTTCTATGGTCATATGGTAGCAGGATTAGCTGGCATGGAAGCGCTCGTTTTATTTATAGCAGGAATTATATTGCTTCTGTTAGAGATTGTAGTACCAGGCGGAGTTTTAGGACTACTAGGACTTGGAGCTATCATTTTAAGTTTTTTTATGTCAACAGATAATAATGTCGAAATGGGAATTTCTCTTGTAATTGCAATAGTGGTGGCACTGGGAGGTGCGTTTGTGATGATGAAATTTTTTAAAAGAAAGCTTACACCTTTCAAAAAAATGGTGCTTAATGATTCACTTAATACTGAATCTGGATACGTGTCGAATCAAAATCGTTATGAATTAATAGGAAAACAAGGTAAAACAACAACACCGCTGCGTCCTTCAGGTACCGTGCTCATCGATGAAGAGTATGTGGATGTAGTCACTGAAGGCGGATATTTAGACAAAGATGTGTTAGTAAATATTATAAAAGTAGAGGGATCAAGGGTTGTGGTGCGGAAGCTTACAGAGCCTTTGAAAAAGGAGGACCTTAATTAATGGAAGTAGGTAGCGTATTGTTTTTTGTAGTTATTGGTCTAGCAATTATTGCTTTAGCTGTTTTTTTCACTTTTGTACCGATTATGCTATGGATTTCAGCATTAGCAGCAGGCGTTCGTATTAGTATTTTCACACTGGTCGGAATGAGACTTCGTCGAGTGATACCATCTCGCGTTGTGAACCCGTTAATTAAAGCAAGTAAAGCAGGTTTAGGTATTACCATTAATCAATTAGAAAGCCACTATTTAGCAGGCGGTAACGTTGACCGCGTGGTAAATGCGTTGATTGCAGCGCACAGAGCAAATATTGAGTTAACATTTGAGCGCGGAGCAGCTATCGACTTAGCGGGCCGTGATGTGCTAGAAGCTGTACAAATGAGCGTTAATCCAAAAGTTATTGAAACACCTTTTATTGCAGGGGTGGCTATGGATGGAATCGAAGTCAAAGCAAAAGCTCGAATTACTGTTCGTGCAAATATTGATCGACTAGTAGGGGGAGCTGGAGAAGAAACGATTATTGCCCGTGTTGGCGAGGGGATTGTTTCTACAATCGGTTCGCAAAAAGATCACAAAAAAGTATTGGAGAATCCCGATATGATTTCTCAAACGGTGTTAGGAAAAGGACTGGATTCAGGAACAGCGTTTGAAATCTTATCCATTGATATTGCTGACATCGATATTGGTAAAAATATTGGGGCAGTTCTTCAAACAGACCAAGCGGAAGCAGATAAAAATATTGCACAAGCAAAAGCCGAAGAACGTCGTGCTATGGCCGTTGCTCAAGAACAAGAAATGCGTGCAAAAGTAGAAGAAATGCGGGCAAAAGTAGTAGAAGCAGAAGCAGAAGTACCGTTAGCGATGGCAGAAGCACTGCGCTCTGGCAATATTGGCGTCATGGATTATATGAATATTCAAAACTTGACTGCTGATACGGATATGCGTGATTCAATTGGAAAAATGTCTAAAGAAGACGATGAGAAATAATGAATCAGCTTAACAAGGAGGTTTTCTCCTAATGAATATCGTTGAAACGCTTATTAAACTAATTATTAATAATGCTTTCATTTTTGTCATCATTGGAGGGATTATTTTTAACGTTGTGCAGCGTTTTATGGCTCAGTCAAAAGAGGAAGAACAGCAGCGTTCTAAAAGAGCTCCTATGCCTCCTGTAAACAATCCTTCAAGGCGGGAAAGACCTAGATATCGACCTGTCAAAGAAGAGCCGAAAACAGCTCGTATGGAGCCAGAAACTGTTCCTTCAGCAGAAACAAATCCTTTGCAAGAAAAATTGGAAGAGCTAAAAAATCGTTCGTATCATGAACCGTCTATTCAAAAGAAAATCACAGTTGACAAACCAAAAATTACGGGTGAGAAAAACGTTTTCAAGCCCATTTCTCGTAAAGAAGCTGTTCAAGGAGTGATATGGTCCGAAATTCTAGGGCCGCCAAAATCGAAACAACGTAAATATAAACGATAAATAGATGTGATACATTAACCCCCTTTCTCATAAACATGAGATGAAAGGGGGTTCTTTTTATGAGCAAAAAGTGGAGACACCAAATGAAAAGATGGATGACAAAAACAATGGAACTACCCGCTGATGTATTAATGGATCTTCCCCGTATTACGTTAGTTGGACAAATACACATTTATATTGAAAATCATAAAGGTTTATTAGCCTTTTCTGATACTGAAATACGCGTGTTACTAAAACAGGGACAAATGTTAATTCGAGGTGAAGGACTGGTCATTAAAGTAATACTGCCAGAAGAACTGGTTTTAGAAGGTAAAATCAATCAAGTTCTTTATTTAGAACAATAACACAAGGAGGAAAAAAATGAAGAATGGATGGACAAACTTTGTTATTGGTACCGTACGTATTCGAATTGTTGGAAAAGGAATTGAACGTTTTTTAAATAATTGTGTGAGACAACAGATTATGATTTCGAATGTCCATAAAGTTGACGGTCAGCTAGCGACAGCAACGATATTATTGAAAGATGTAAAGAAAATTCGTATACTAATTCGCAACGCAGACTGTAAAATTTATTTTATAAGAGGCAGAGGTTTTCCTTTTTTAACAAAACGAGTGATCAAAAATAGTGGGTTTGCTTTGGGTTTTCTTTCTTTTTTTATTATTCTTGGTTTGCTTTCCAACATGGTGTGGAAAGTGGAAATTAGCGGTGCAGAACCACAAACAGAACATCAAATGACTAAGCAGCTTGCCAAAATAGGTGTAAAAAGAGGGGAGTTTCAATTTCTGTTAGAGAGTCCTGAAAAAATTCAGCGCTATTTAACGGATAATATGAACAATATTACCTGGGTGGGAGTAGAAGTGCGCGGCACTTCTTATCACTTCCAAGTGGTTGAAAAAAATGAGCCCAAGCCTCAGCAAAAAACACCTTACCAACATTTAATTGCTAAAAAGAAAGCCATTATTACGAATTTGTTTGTCGAAAAAGGACAACCTTTAGTCAAGGTTAATGATTTTGTCAATGAAGGCGAGGTCCTAGTTTCCGGTATTATTGGAAACGAAAAAAATAAAAAAGTAGTAGCTGCTAAAGGGAAAGTCTATGGTGAAACATGGTATAAGTCTGAGGTGGAAGTGCCTTTAAAAACTGATTTTCAGGTATTAACGGGTAATGGATATACGAAGCACTATTTAGATTTTCAAGCTTTTAAAATGCCTCTTTGGGCTTTTAACAAAGAAAAATACGGCTCAAAGGTGACAGAAAAAGTGGAGCATCCACTCTATTTTTTTAAATGGAAATTACCTCTGTCGTATGAGAAAGTTGCTGTACGAGAAGAACAGAACTCGCAGCGCGTCTATTCTAAACAAGAGGCGGTGGAAAAAGCTTTGGAAATTGGTCGAAAAAAATTACTATCGACTTTAGGTGAGGATGCTAAAATAAAAGGTGAAAAAGTTTTGCACCAAGAACAGGACAATGGTAAAGTTAGATTATCAATACATTACCAAGTTATAGAAAATATTGCGAACACTCAACCAATTATTCAAGGAGATTGATGAATGTCAGAACAGCTAGTAACAATTAACGTACAACTTGATGATTCAAACGAAGCCATTTCATTATTTGGCGTACAAGATGCGAATTTAAAGCGAATTGAAGAAGAAATGCAGGTCTCTATCATTTCAAGAGGTGAGACTGTTGTAGTCTCCGGAAGTACAGAAAATGTTCAGCTAGTGGAAGAAATGCTTAAAAAGTTACTGAACATTATCCGAAAAAATATTTCCATATCTGAACGAGATGTTGTGTATGCGGTTCAATTAGCTAAGAAAAATTCTCTCGAGTTTTTTGAAGATGTATATGAAGAAGAGATTGGTAAAAATGTAAAAGGTAAGACTATTCGTGTTAAGACATTAGGACAAAGTCAATACATTTCGGCTATTAAGAAAAATGATTTGGTATTTGGAATTGGGCCTGCTGGTACCGGTAAAACGTATTTAGCCGTTGTCATGGCCGTTAATGCTCTTAAAAATGGTCACGTACAGCGTATTATTTTAACACGTCCTGCTGTTGAAGCAGGTGAAAGTCTTGGCTTCTTGCCAGGAGATTTGAAAGAAAAAGTAGATCCGTACTTGCGGCCTCTGTACGATGCATTACATGATGTATTAGGAACAGAACATACGCAACGCCTAATCGAACGCGGAGTTATTGAAATAGCACCCCTTGCTTATATGCGAGGTCGTACACTAGATGATGCGTTTGTTATCTTAGACGAAGCGCAAAACACCACGATGGCGCAAATGAAGATGTTTTTAACACGACTAGGATTTGGGTCTAAAATGGTGATTACAGGAGATATTTCACAAATTGATTTACCAAAAGGAGCTCAGTCTGGTCTAGCGGCTGTCTCGAAAATCCTGACCAATGTTAAAGGTATTTCGTTTGTTCACCTAGAACAGTCAGATGTTGTGCGCCATCCACTTGTGGGACGCATCATTCAAGCGTACGAACAAGCTGACCAAAAGACCCTTTCTTAATAGGGTCTATTTTTTGTAAAAGGGGGTACGTTTGTGTCAACGTTTCGGATAATCAAGCAAACAATGGCACAGATCGAGCGATTACGGTTAATTCAAATTGGGTTATATGCCTTGTTAGGTGTAATGATGTTTGCGTCTATGTATAGCAATGTAAAGCCGCAGGAATTAGATCTCAGATTACTATCTATTTCCCCGCAAACCATTTACTCACCCGTTACCATTGAAGATAAAGAGAGCACAGAGAAAAAACGGGCAGAGGCAGAACAAGCCGTTGAAGATGTGTATACACAAAAAACAGAATACGCACAGAACCAAGTCGATCTTGTTGCATCTATTTTTGATGCGATGATGGAAGTTAATACAGAATATGAAAAAGAAGATCATGAAGATGACAGTATCGATGCCGTATTAAAAACCAAACAAAAAATGCTAGAGGACAAGCTTCCTGAAGACATTCAAAAAAACTTGCCAAAGGATACCATTAAGCAGCTGCTTCAGTCTTCTAACAGTGATTTATCGATTGCGAAAGATGCTGTAGTCACAGCCGTTCATCATGTGATGAAAGATCAAGTGAAGATTAGCGATGTAGAAGAGAAAAAAGATCAAGTAGAAAGTCAGCTTGTTTACACCAATGTCAGCAATTCCCTAAAAGATTCAATGAATGCAATTGCTAAATTCGCTATCATTCCAAATGTGATTTATGATCCACAAAAAACAGCTGAAAACCGTCAAGCAGCTGTGGAAAAAGTGGAGCCTGTCCGAATCAAACAAGGCCAGATTATTGTAGAAGAAAATCAGCTTATTAATCCTGATATATATCGTCAGCTCCAGCTCGCGGGATTGTTGAATAATAAAGGATCTATTCAGCCTTTTGCGGGGTTAGCTTTGCTGATTGTAATGATGATAGCGGGCCTCATTTACTATTTGCGTGAATTTCACACCAAGACATATCAGCCCTTGCTGTTGTATGTATTGGTAGCAACCATTACGATTGGCCTCATGAAAATCTTAAGCTTGTTTCAGCAAATTGATTTATCGGAAATTGGTTTCTTAGCTCCTGTTGCGGTGGGAGGTTTGCTGATTCGAATTTTAATGGATGAACGCATTGCTATTTTATCAAGCATTGTATTTGCTATTTGTGGAAGCATTATTTTTAATGGTGAATTGACAACCTCGTTTAATATGAACATTGGGATCTACTTTTTCATTAGCAATATTGCTGCTATTTTATTTTTAAGCAGGCAGCACAGACGTTCACGGATTTTGCAGGCAGGTCTATTTGTGGCTATGGTAAACGTAATTATCAGCTTTGCTATTATTTTTATTAAAAATGGCCAAATCGGCACTGTAGAGCTTGGCTATTACAGCATGATGTCAATTGCATCTGGTGTTATCGCTTCCGTTTTAACTATAGGTTTGCTTCCGTTTTTTGAAAGTGGATTTGGCATTTTATCTACGATGAAGCTGATTGAATTATCGAGTCCTAATCATCCGCTATTACGCAAAATCTTAACCGAAACACCTGGAACATACCATCACAGCGTAATGGTGGCAAACTTATCTGAAGCGGCGTGCGAAACGATAGGAGCTAACGGTTTATTAGCGAGAGTCGGGGCTTATTACCACGATATTGGTAAAACGAAGCGACCGCAGTATTTTATTGAAAATCAAATGAATATTACTAATCCGCATGATAAACTAAGTCCTAAGACTAGTAAAAATATTATAATCGCACATGCTACAGATGGAGCTACCATTTTGCGAAATCACAAGTTTCCAAAAGAGATTGTAGATATTGCAGAGCAGCATCACGGAACGACTCTGCTTAAGTTTTTCTATCATAAGGCACTTGAACAAACAGAAGAAAAAATTGATGAAAAAGAATATCGCTATCCTGGACCAAAGCCTCAGTCGAAAGAAGCAGCGGTTATTTGCATAGCTGATAGTGTAGAAGCAGCCGTGAGGTCAATGTCCAATCCGACTCCTGAAAAAATTGAGAACTTGGTGCGAAATATTATTAAAGATCGCTTGCAGGATGAGCAGCTTAGCGAGTGTAACGTAACGCTCAAGGAGCTAGAGTTAATTCGCCAAGCACTATGTGAAACTTTAAATGGGATTTTTCATTCCCGAATCGAATATCCAGAGATAAAAAAAGAGAAGGTGAAGGTATGAGTTTAGTTATTGATTTTATTGATGAAACAAACGAAGTAAGTGAAGAACAGCAAAAAGAGCTTGAAAAGCTGCTTGAAGCCGCTGCTATATATGAAAATCTGCAAGAGGATGCAGAAGTGTCCGTTACATTTGTGGATAATGATCGAATTCAAGAAATCAATCATCAATACCGCCATAAAAATCAGCCAACGGATGTAATATCGTTTGCGCTAGAAGAAATGGGCGAAGATGAAATGCAAATTATCGGAGATGAGTTGCCAAGAGTCCTAGGGGACATTGTCATTTCGATTCCAAAAGCTCATGAGCAAGCAGAAGAATACAATCACTCGTTTATGAGGGAGCTAGGATTCTTAACGGTTCACGGTTTCTTGCACTTGCTTGGATATGACCATGAAACATCAGAAGATGAAAAAGAGATGTTTACACGTCAAAAAGATATTTTAGAACAATATGGACTCTCGCGATAAAAAGTGGATAGCTAAAGTTGTCAGTAGCTTTGGTTATGCAATAGAAGGGTTTATCTATGTGTGTAAAACACAGAGAAATATGCAAATTCACGTAGTAGCTTCTTTCATCGTCCTTTTCTTAGGCGCCGTGCTGTCAATTACATCTGGTGAATGGATGGTTGTGCTGCTTCTGATTGCAGGCATGTTCAGCTTGGAGTTAATGAATACAGCGGTTGAGAAAGTTGTCGATTTAGTTTCTCCTGAATATCACATACTAGCAAAACACGCAAAAGATGCAGCCGCAGCCGCGGTGTTGGTCTATGCGTGTTTTGCTGTCCTTATAGGAGGAATTATTTTCTTAAAGTATTTGTTTTAAAAAGGATTCTTTTTGGTTCTTTACACCCCCGTGGTATAATAAAAAAGGACAAGTTAAAAGACATGTAGAAGCGCAAAAGGAGAGCGGATAAATGGATAAGACCGGACTGATTGATGAGGCAAAAAAAGCTCGTGAAATGGCTTATGTACCGTATTCAAAATTTAAAGTTGGTGCAGCTTTATTGACGAAAGATGGAAAGGTTTATCGCGGCTGTAATATTGAAAATGCAGCTTATAGCATGTGCAATTGTGCTGAGCGTACGGCTTTATTTAAAGCCTATTCAGAAGGAGATAAAGAGTATGCAGCACTTGCTGTAGTAGCTGATACTGATCGTCCTGTTTCTCCGTGTGGAGCATGCAGACAAGTAATCTCTGAGCTTTGTCCAAAAGAAATGAAAGTTATATTAACCAATTTAAAAAATGACATACAAGAATTAACTGTGGAAGAATTACTTCCAGGAGCATTTTCATCGGAGGATTTACATGAGTAATAATGAATTTAAGTCAGGTTTTGTTTCAATTATTGGAAGACCAAACGTAGGGAAATCAACTTTTTTGAACCGAGTAATTGGTCAAAAAATTGCGATTATGAGTGACAAACCGCAAACAACTAGAAATAAAATTCAGGGTGTGTACACGGAAGATCAGGCGCAGATTGTGTTTATTGATACACCAGGGATTCATAAACCTAAGCATAAATTAGGCGACTTTATGATGAAGGTAGCGCAAAATACGCTTAAAGAAGTAGATTTAATTTTATTTATGATTAACGCAACAGAAGGCTTAGGTCGAGGCGATGAATTTATTATCGAGCGTTTAAAGGATACAAAAACGCCTGTTTTCCTTGTGATTAATAAAATTGATGAAATTCATCCAGACGAATTGTTTTCAATTATCACGAATTATAAAGACTTATATCCTTTTGCTGAAATTGTGCCAATTTCAGCTTTACAAGGAAATAACGTGGAGCGTTTGCTTGATCAAATTAAGCAGCGATTGCCGGAAGGTCCGCAATATTATCCGGCAGATCAAGTAACAGATCACCCAGAGCGCTTTATTATTACGGAATTAATTCGTGAAAAAGTACTGCATGCAACGAGGGAAGAAATACCTCATTCTATTGCCGTTGTGATGGATTCTATGCAAAGACGAGATAATGGTGCTGTTTACGTGGGCGCTACAATTATCGTCGAAAGAGATTCACAAAAAGGGATCGTAATTGGAAAGCAAGGAAAGATGTTAAAAGAGGTAGGAAGAAAAGCAAGAGCAGACATTGAAGCCCTTTTAGGTTCAAAAGTATTTTTAGAACTATGGGTAAAAGTGCAAAAAGATTGGCGAAACCGAGCGTCGCATCTCCGTGACTTTGGATTTAGAGAAGACGAATATTAATCATTTGAGTTCTTGTTTGCGTCGATTTATATCCCTTCATAAAAGAAGGTAATTTGTAAAAAATTGTGTTACATGATTTTACGTCGGAAGGCTATTCTAAACATAAGGAATTGAAATATGTATCTGATCTTTATGGTTAGAAAGGTGGGAGTTCTATGTTGAATTTTACTTGGAACATTTTTTCACAAACAGGTAGCATTGATACTTATCTCATTTTTAAGGAACTTGAAAATGAAGTGAAAGAAAGACCCGAAACATATGAGGACAACAGCGAAAGTCTCAATTCTCCCTTGTCTTAGCCTTCTGTAAGATGGCGGTGATGATGATTGTTTAAAAAGTGTGAAGGAATTGTCATTCGAACGAATGATTACGGTGAATCAAATAAAATTGTCACCATTTATTCACGTGAACTCGGAAAAGTGGGTCTCATGGCAAGAGGGGCAAAAAAGCCCAGTAGTCGCTTAGCTTCCGTCACACAATTATTTACGTATGGATACTTTTTTATACAAGCAGGTTCAGGAATGGGTACTCTCCATCAAGGAGAAGTTATCTCATCTATGAGAAGCATACGCGAAGATATCTTCACAACAGCGTATGCTTCTTATATTCTTGAATTAACAGATAAAGCTACTGAGAACAATAAACCAAATCCATTTCTATTTGAACTGCTGCACCAAACCATTCATTATATGAACGAAGAGTATGATGCAGAGATCTTAACATTTATTTATGAAATGAAAATGTTAAACGTACTAGGTCTTCATCCTACATTAAATGAATGCGCAGTCTGCCACCGAGGTGAAGGAACATTTCATTTTTCCATTCGAGAAGGCGGGTTTATTTGTCATCGATGCTTAGAAAAAGATCCTTATCATTTGAAAATTAGTCCGATGACGGTTAAACTATTAAGGCTATTTTATTACATTGATTTAAAGCGATTAGGTTCTATTTCTGTTAAGCCCGAAACAAAAAAACAATTAAAGTTCGTAATTGATCAATATTACGAAGAATATTCAGGATTGTTTTTAAAAACAAAGCGGTTTTTGAATCAGATGGAGTCTTTAAAACAATCGCTGTCTGATGAGAAATAGAAAAGATAATCAGTGATATGCAAGGAATTGCTGTCGCTAGGGTGCCTCGTAGTGTGTAGGGGACACCCTTTTTACTGTGGAGCGAAGGGGTAGCTTCGCTTATTGTAAGCGTAATGCCTGCTTTTTTTGAGAAGCCGTGGTAAAATAAACGGCATTCTAAAAAGATAAAATGCTAAAATTAATAAGTTATAGCTTTTACTTTTGCTTAAAAAGTATATAATGTTTTATAAATAGTATGTCACATTTAATGATTAGGTGGTGAGTACAATCGAACTGAACAAACGACAAGAACAAATTTTGCAAATTGTCAAAGACGAAGGCCCTATTACAGGCGAGCATATTGCAGATCAGCTTAGCCTTACGCGGGCAACACTAAGACCGGACTTGGCTATTTTAACAATGGCTGGTTATTTAGAAGCGCGACCGCGCGTAGGTTACTTTTACACAGGTAAAACAGGAGCACAGCTTCTTACAGATAAAATAAAAAAAATACAGGTGCAAGAATATCAGTCTATCCCGGTGGTTGTGAACGAAAATGTGTCGGTATATGATGCTATTTGTACAATGTTTCTAGAAGACGTGGGGACCCTTTTTGTAGTGGATGAGAAATCCCAGCTAGTGGGGGTACTGTCGCGTAAAGATTTATTGCGCGCGAGTATCGGAAAGCAAGAGCTCACATCTATTCCTGTTCATATTATCATGACGAGAATGCCCAACATTACATATTGCTATCGCGAAGATTTGTTAATTGATATTGCTAAGATCTTAATTGAAAAACAGATTGATGCTATGCCCGTTATTAAAGAGGGAGACGGCAATTTTGAAGTGGTGGGACGCATTACCAAAACAAATATTACAAAATTACTAGTAGCATTAGCAAATGATGAAGTATTATAAGTGAAAAAGGATTAAAAAGGGGATGCACAAAATATGAACAACCCATGTCTTTATGTCATTTCGGATTCTGTAGGTGAGACAGCTGAACTAGTTGTAAAGGCTGCATCAAGTCAGTTCAATATGACAGACTTTGTAATTAAAAGAGTACCTTACGTAGAGGACATCGCAACACTTTCAGAAGTGGTTTCAGTAGCGAAGATGAACAACGCTATTATTGGCTTTACGCTAGTAAAGCCCGAAATGAGAGAATTTTTAATTCAAGAAGCGTCCAAGAACGGGGTAGAGGTATTTGATATTATTGGACCTTTAATTGATAAAATTCAATCTTCTTATCAACTTTCTCCTCGCTATGAGCCTGGAATGGCCAGAAAATTAGACGAAGATTATTTTAAGAAAGTAGAAGCGATTGAATTTGCAGTGAAATATGATGATGGGCGTGACCCGAGAGGCATTCTTAGAGCGGATATTGTATTAATCGGTGTATCAAGAACATCTAAAACACCTCTTTCTCAATTTTTAGCACACAAGCGTTTGAAAGTAGCCAATGTTCCGATTGTACCTGAGGTAGATCCACCAGAAGAGCTGTTTCACGTATCACCTGAGAAGTGTATAGGACTTACTATTAGTCCTGAAAAGTTAAACGATATTCGTAAAGAGCGTTTAAAGTCTCTTGGGCTAAACGATAAAGCAATTTATGCTAATATTGGCCGTATTAAAGAAGAACTTGAATTTTTCCAAGGGATTGTAGATAAGATTGGCTGTGAAGTGGTGGACGTATCCAACAGAGCCGTAGAAGAAACAGCTGGTATCATTCTCAATACCATCAAAAAGAAATAAACGATGGATCTCCTCTGTGCGTGACATAAAGGAGATTACTTTCTTATGTTGGTATGCTGTAAGCCTAAGAAAATATCCCAAAGATGAATATGACAGAACTTTTAAAAACAAGTGACTTTGGTATAGAAAATATAGGTTGTTTATATTATAATAAAAAATTGTGATAAAAAAGAATAGTTTTAGGTTTAGACTTTGTTAAGAACGAATAAACTATTTATATAAAAGTCAAGTCAAAATCGAAAAAAGTATTCGACAAATGCCATCTACAGGAAATAACAAATTGTTAGAAGGAATCTCTGGAGGGATGTAGAATACAGAGTTATAGCAAAAGAAAAAGTAAAGTTTTTGTCGATGCTGATGCATGCCCTGTTAAAGCAGAAATCGTTGAACTTACACATACATATGACATCGATCTTGTGTTTGTTGCTTCCTATGCTCACATGCAAACAAATCCTACACCAGGAAAATGGGTCTATGTGGATGCAGAAAAGGAAGCCGCAGATTTATATATTTTAAATCACGCAGTCAAGCAGGATATTGTCGTAACTCAAGATACTGGCTTAGCAAGCATGTTAGTAAGTCGAGGGGTTTACGCACTGTCTCCTCGTGGAAAGTACTATAATGACGACGAAATGAATACGGTGCTTTTCTTTCGTTATGTTTCTGCAAAAGAGCGACGGTCAGGCCATCATACTAAAGGCCCAAAGGCATTTAGTGAAGAAGATCGCCAGCATTTCATTCAAGCTTTTGAAAAAATGTTGTCGAAACTTGCAGGAATTTAGCACTTAGTGAAGAATATTATATGAAATACGGAGCTGTTACTATGGCAAATCGAATTCCTGATGAAGTAATCGACCGTATTCGGCATTCAGTAGATATTGTCGACGTCATAAGCGATTATGTACAACTAAAAAAACAAGGGCGCAATTATTTTGGACTCTGTCCGTTTCATGGGGAAAGCACACCGTCTTTTTCAGTATCGCCTGATAAACAAATTTATCATTGCTTTGGATGCGGTGCAGGAGGGAATTCATTTTCATTCATAATGGAATTAGAAGGACTGTCCTTCACGGAAGCAGCTCAGCAGCTTGCTGAAAAAGGAGATATTCCTTTCGAACATGAGATACATCCTCATGAAGAAGATAATCAAAAGCCTAGCAATAAAATGATTGAAGCACACGAGCTTTTAAAGAAATTTTACCATCATTTATTGGTAAATACAAAAGAAGGCCAAGATGCTTATGATTATTTAATAAATCGAGGGTTTTCACGAGAAATTATCGATGAATTTGAGATAGGTTTTGCTTTAGATTCGTGGGAATTTGTAAGTAAGTTCTTAACAAAACGTGGGTTTAATCCGCAAGAGATGGAACATGCAGGTTTAATCATTAAACGCAACCAAGATGAAACGTACTTTGATCGTTTTCGTGATCGAATTATGTTTCCTATTGCTGACTTGCAAGGCAAAACAATTGCATTTTCAGGGCGTCTACTAAAAGAGATAAAAGGGCAGCCTAAATATTTAAACAGTCCCGAAACTTCTATTTTTAACAAAAGTCGCACACTCTACAACTTTCACCGCGCTAAAAAACATATACGCAAAAATCAGCAGGTTATTTTATTTGAAGGATTTGCAGATGTTATTTCGGCTGTTAAAGCGGGGTGCCCGAACGCAATTGCAACAATGGGAACTGCCTTAACAGAAGAACAAGCCAAGATTATTCGCCGAAATGTAGAGTCCGTTATCATTTGCTATGATGCAGATTCTGCTGGAATTGAAGCAGCGCACAAAGCAACTGCTATCTTAACAAATGTGGGTTGTACCGTTAAGATTGCTGTGATGCCGGATGGTTATGACCCGGATGATTATATTAAAGAATACGGGGCAGAGAAGTTTCAAAATGATGTTATTAATAGCAGCTTGACCTTTATGGCATTTCAAATGAGGTATCTCCGCCGAAAACGAAATCTACAAAATGAATCTGAACGTATGCAATACATTGAAGACGTTTTGAAAGAAATAAGCCTCCTTACGAAAGCTGTAGAGCGAGATCATTATTTACGCCAATTGGCACAAGAGTTTTCCATTTCATTAGATGCGCTTAAAGAACAGCAGTATCAAGTGTATCGAACTGAAAAAAAGAAAAAGGATAATGATTCTCCAAATCGAAATAATATAAATAGACAACCAGTCGTAAAGAGAAGCTTATTACCGGCTTATCAAAATGCAGAACGTTTTTTGATCGCTCATATGTTGAAAGATAAGGATGTAGCATTTAGAATTCAAGACCGACTTCAAGGTCAGTTCAATGTCGAGGAACATCGTGCGCTTGTTCTATATTTGTATGCTTATTACGAGGAAGGACACGAGCCTAATCCGAGCGGATTTATCGAACGGTTGCCCGAGTCTTCGTTGTCTAGTCTAGCTTCAGAATTGGCGATGATGTCAATCAATGATGAATTGTCGGAGCAAGCTTTGAATGATTATATCCAAACGATATTGATTTACCCACAAAGGGTAGCGATAGAAAAAAAAGAAGCAGAAAAGCAAGAAGCAGAGCGTCAAAAAGATTATTTAAAAGCTGCGACAATAGCAATGGAAATTTTACAGTTAAAAAAAACGTTAAAATAAACGATATTGCGTATTAGTCCCACTTTTAGAAGGTTTTCCTTAAAATTTTGGAAGGAGGGGATCTGATGGCTGAAAAATCAGCTCAATCAAAACAACTTGATTCAGATTTAACAATTGAACAAGTAAAAGATCAATTGACCGAAATCGGAAAAAAACGTGGTGTGCTCACATACGAAGAAATTGCAGAGCGTATGGCGAACTTCGAAATTGAATCCGATCAAATGGATGAATATTATGAATACCTTGGAGAACAAGGTGTTGAAGTAATGAGTGAATCTGAAGCAAATGATGACGATGCCGATCCCGATATTCAAGAACTGTCAAAAGAAGAAGAGTTTGATTTAAATGATTTAAGTGTACCTCCTGGTGTGAAAATTAATGATCCAGTTCGTATGTACTTAAAAGAAATCGGACGCGTTGACTTATTGTCAGCAGAGGAAGAAATCAATTTAGCAAAACGTATTGAAGAAGGCGATGAAGAAGCGAAACGTCGTCTTGCTGAAGCAAACTTACGTCTTGTTGTAAGTATCGCTAAACGCTATGTCGGGCGCGGTATGCTGTTTCTTGATTTAATTCAAGAAGGAAACATGGGTCTTATTAAAGCGGTAGAAAAATTTGATTATCGCAAAGGTTATAAATTCAGTACGTATGCGACATGGTGGATTCGTCAAGCTATTACTCGTGCAATTGCTGACCAAGCAAGAACGATTCGTATTCCCGTTCATATGGTTGAAACGATTAACAAGCTAATTCGTGTTCAACGTCAGCTTCTACAAGATTTAGGTCGCGAACCATCTCCTGAAGAAATTGCAGAAGATATGGACTTAACACCAGAAAAAGTTCGTGAAATCTTAAAAATTGCTCAAGAGCCGGTTTCCCTTGAAACACCAATTGGTGAGGAAGATGATTCACATTTAGGTGACTTCATTGAAGACCAGGATGCAACATCACCTTCTGAACATGCTGCATATGAATTATTAAAAGAGCAGTTAGAAGACGTCCTTGATACGTTAACAGATCGCGAAGAAAATGTTCTTAGACTCCGCTTTGGTCTGGACGATGGACGTACGCGTACGCTTGAAGAAGTAGGGAAAGTATTTGGCGTAACGCGTGAGCGTATTCGTCAAATTGAAGCTAAAGCGCTTCGTAAGCTTCGTCACCCTAGCCGAAGCAAACGTTTAAAAGATTTCTTAGAATAGATAAAAGCGTAAATAACGGTTATGAGATAGCTTCTTTCCTAGAGGAAAGGGGCTATCTATTTTTTATGGAATAAATTTCATAAAAACGCATTTTGAAGAAGTATATTGATTTTTTTACCAACTTTTCTTCTTTCATATATTTTACTGAATTGTCCTTCGTTTTGCAAATGCTCCTTTATATTCTTTTGTTACAGAGCATAAGCTGTTCAAATTCCTTTTAAACATCCGAAAAATGGAATCGCTATCATTTTATTCATGCTTTGATTAGTACTTCTCTATTATAACATGAAAAAATTAAAACGTTTTAAAAGTTGAGAAAATTTACAAAAATGAATTATAATTAAATAATGTAAGCGTATACATTTTTTTTAGGGGGAATAAAAATGAATTTTGAATTAACCAATGAACAAAAGATGATTCAACGGACGCTCAGAGAGTTTTCAGAAGCGGAAGTAGCACCGAATGCACTAGAGCGCGATCGAAGTAAGCAATTTCCGCTTGATGTTTTTAAAAAGTTAAGTGAGCTTGGTGTAATGGGTCTTCCTTTTCCTGAAGAGTATGGAGGCGGAGGAGCAGATACGGTTAGTTTTGCTATTGTCGTAGAGGAATTAAGTAAAGCTTGTGGCTCTACAGGAATTACATACTCAGCTCATGTTTCGCTCGGGGGGGCACCTATTTATTTATTCGGAACAAAGGAGCAAAAAGAACAGTACCTACCTGCTTTATGCTCTGGGGAATCTTTTGGAGCGTTTGGTTTAACCGAACCGAACGCAGGAAGTGACGCGGGGGGAACGGAGACCGAAGCAGTGTTGAAGGATGGAACATTTAGGATTAATGGAAGTAAATGCTATATTACGAATGCCAGCTATGCAAAGTTTTTAGCTTTAACGGCTGTTACAAATCGTACAGAAGGTAAAAAAGAAATTTCAGCTATTATCGTGCCTACAGAAGCTCGAGGTTTTACTGTAATAGACAATTACGAGAAAATGGGTCTACATGCTTCAAATACAACTGAACTCGTTTTAGAGGATGTTGAAGTGCCTGAAGAGAATTTACTCGGTGTAAGAGGAGAAGGCTTTAAACAATTTCTAATGACGCTTGACGGGGGAAGAATTGGAATTGGAGCAATGGCCGTTGGAATCGCTCAAGCGGCTTATGAAAAAGCACTGTCATATGCGCAGGAAAGAAAGCAATTTGGGAAAGCTATTTCATCGTTTCAAGCGATTCAGTTTAAATTAGCTGATATGGCCATGAAAATTGAGTTAGCAAGAAATATGGTGTATAAAGCAGCGTGGTTAAAAGACCAAGGAAAGCCATTTACGAAAGAAGCTGCTATGTGTAAACTGTATGCTTCTGAAATTTGTATGGAAGTAGCCAGTCAAGCTGTTCAGATTCATGGAGGATACGGCTACATGAAGGAGTATCACGTGGAGCGGTATTTACGAGATGCCAAGCTTTTAGAAATTGGAGAAGGAACTTCAGAAATTCAGCGCTCGGTTATTGCAAGGCAAATTGGCTGTTAAGATACGCAATAAGAAATTAGTTAATTATGTAAATAAAACCCTTTCACTTATGAGCATTTTCAAGTAAAATAAAAGTGCTTATACTATTTTGTTATTTCTAGGGATGGGAATACATAAAGGGGGTATAGTGAGTGAAGCGAAATCCGCTAATACCATTTTTATTAATTGCGGTAATTGGGATTGCTTTAATGTTAACGCTTTCGTTCAACGGATTGAACAATGCAAAAGAAATCGCGGCTGAAAAAGAAGGCGGTGGCGCGGAACAGCAGGCTTCAGCTAAACCAGAAGAAATTTATCAAAAAACTTGTATTGGTTGTCACGGTGATCAGTATCAAGGTGGAGTAGGTCCTTCGTTAAAAGGAATTGGGAAAAAAGTTTCTCAAGACGAAATTGCAGATATTGTTGTAAACGGTAAAGGAAACATGCCGCCTGGGCTGGTTCCTCCGGAAAAAGCGAAGGAAATGGCTAAATGGGTATCAGAAATTAAATAGAGTTCAGAAACATGATTTTCTGGAAAGCCGCTCATTTATAAAGCAGGCTTTTTTTTTATGGTTTTTTTATAAGCATTCGGCTAAAAGGAAAACATGAAGAGAAATAGGAATCATGCAGCTATCTATGTTAAAATAATGAACAGTAATCACATAGAGAATAGGTGACAAAATGAATGAATTAAACTTATCAATAAGACTTGAAGAAGTAGTAAAGTCGATTCCTTTGGGAGCAAAGATAGCAGACATTGGCTCAGATCATGCATACTTGCCGTGTTTTGCTTATTTAAATGGATATATTAGCGGTGCCGTAGCAGGAGAAATTACAGAAGGTCCTCTTCAATCTGCTATTCAGCAGGTGAAAAAAACAAGCTTAACGGACGTTATTGACGTTCGAAAAGGAAACGGCCTAGAAGTAATATCACCGAATGAAGTAGACTGTATTACAATCTGCGGAATGGGCGGAACGCTTATTACGATGATTTTAGAAGAAGGAAAGGCGAAACTAGAAGGAGTAAAAAGACTTGTATTTCAGCCGAATATTGGTTCACATCATATTCGCAGCTGGCTGATTCAACACAACTGGGAAATCATTGATGAAAAAATCATCGAAGAAGACGGTCGTATGTATGAAGTCATCGTCGCTGAACCTGGAAACGCCTTAGCTCCTTATAACGGTGAAGTGGAAGCCGGTGTGTTAATGGGCCCTATTTTAAAAGAAAAGCGCTCTTCTGCTTTTACGACAAAGTGGACGTATGAACTAAATCATCTTAAACAAATTGTCAGCCAAATGGAGCAGGCTCAGTCCGAGGAAAGCAAAGCAAAACTTCAAAAACTTACCCAAGACATCTCATTAATTGAGGAGGCGTTAAAATGAGTAAAATCCCTAACGGATTTCAAGTAATTGAAGCATTTGAATCATTTTCTCCCAAGCATTTAGCGGTTGAAGGAGATAAAATTGGTTTACAGATTGGAACGTTAAACAAGCCTGTAAAAAAAGTAATGGTAACGTTAGATGTTCTTGAAACGGTCGTAGACGAAGCGATTGAAAAACAAGTGGATTTAATTATTGCTCATCATCCTCCTATTTTTAGACCTCTAAAACAAGTGGTTACAGATCGTCCTGAAGGGCGTATTTTAGAGAAATGCATCAAACATGATATTGCTGTATATGCTGCTCATACAAACTTAGATATAGCTAAAGGTGGAGTAAATGACTTGTTGGCCGAAGCATTGGGGCTACAAGAGACAAAAGTGCTGGTTCCAACAACGTCTATTCAGCTGAAAAAGCTTGCTGTATTTGTTCCTTCAAATCATGCTGAAGCAGTGCGCACAGCTATTTGTAATGCGGGAGCTGGACATGTGGGTCTTTACAGCGACTGTACGTTTTCAACTGAAGGGGAAGGCACATTTAAACCTTCTTCAGAAGCCAATCCATACATTGGTTCAAAAGGAGAGTTAGAACGTGTAAATGAAACAAAAGTTGAAACTATTTTTGAAGCGGGTCAACAAAATAAAATTATTCGTGCCATGCTCAGTGCTCATCCTTACGAAGAAGTAGCCTATGACATTTATCCAGTGGAACAAACGGGCGAGACGCTTGGACTTGGACGAATTGGTAAGTTAAAAGAAGAGATGACGTTAAAACAGTTTGCCGCTCATGTTAAACAAGCATTGGATGTGGACGGTGTTAGAGTAGTAGGGGCTATGGATGCCACAGTGAAAAAAGTAGCTGTTCTTGGTGGAGATGGAAACAAATATATTACAAACGCAAAATTTAGCGGAGCAGATGCCTATGTAACAGGTGATTTGTATTTCCACGTTGCGCATGATGCAATGGCAATGGGCTTAAACGTTGTAGATCCTGGTCATCATGTTGAAAAAGTTATGAGACAAGGTGTAACGCGTGTATTAAACAGTCTTTTTGATGCGAAAAACTTTGAGTGTGAAGTATTTGATTCAAAAGTAGACACAAACCCATTTACGTTTATGTAACAAAAAAAGAAGGTGTTGACGAATGTCAACACCTTCTTTTGCGTCTATTAAGACGATTTTTTTGTTCGAACTTTTGGTAAAATCTTTGAAAGAGGCACGCTTTTTTCACGTGTCCATGTTGTTTCATCTTCCGGATCAAACTGATCTAGAAAATTGATGACCTCTTTTGTGATTGGAGTAGGGGTAGATGCGCCTGCCGTAACAGCTACGGTTTTCGCGTTCATCAACCATTCGATCTGAAGTTCTGAGATGTCACCGATACGATATGCCTCAGTGCCGGCAATCTCCATTGATACTTGAGCTAAACGGTTTGAATTGTTACTTTTAGGATCTCCTACTACAATTGTAACATCTGCTTCACCTGCTTGCTCGGCTACAGCTTCTTGGCGAACTTGTGTAGCTAAACAAATTTCCTTGTGAACTTCAGCGTGCGGATATTTTTCTTTTACCTTTTCCATTACTTCTGCAACGTCCCACTGACTCATTGTTGTCTGATTTGTTACAATGATTTTCTCACGTTGAATATTTAAATGGGCTACGTCTTCTGCTTTTTCAATTAAATGAACGATATCTGGCGCGATACCAAGTGCACCTTCTGGCTCAGGATGATTTCGTTTTCCGATATAAATAACGTCATAGCCTTCTTTTTCTTTTTGGCGAATAAGGTCATGGGTTTTTGTAACATCCGGACATGTAGCATCGATTGTTGTTAAGCCTTTTTCTTTTGCTCGTTCTTTTACTTCTGGAGATACTCCGTGCGCAGTAAAAATAACGGTTCCTTCATTTATTTGGTCTAAGATTTCCAGGCGATTAGCACCGTCCAGTGTGATAATGCCGTCCTCTTCAAACGCATCTGTAACGTGTTTATTATGAACAATCATTCCTAAGATATAGATTGGTCGAGGCAATGATTTATCTAAAGCGGCGTTTCGTGCAATGACCATTGCGTCTACTACACCATAACAATAGCCGCGCGGTGCAATTTTAATAACTTTCATTTCAATTTCCTCCTCATCATAATCCTGACGAGCAATTCAACTCGCTTCTATTATATAAAAGAGGAAGGAAGAATACAAAGATATTCTTTTTTTGCTCACTGTATTTCCTTAAGGAATCAGCAGATTTATCAAATATAAAGTTTTGGTTTAGACACCCGATCTCTGGATGAATGTTCAATTTCTTCTTCAAAGAAATCCAGCTCATCATCGGATGAATCCGTGCTTTCTGCGCCTGCTGATAAAACCTTACTGTCTTTACTTTCATCCGTTTCAGAAACCTCTGTTCCTTCTGCTTCGAGTACTTCATCTGTGTCATCACTTGAGCGCAAGGCCTGATAGATTTTCCATAGAGAAGGAGCATTTTTGACAAGAGGTCCGTATTGTTGAATCATAGGTCCCATCGTTTCCGCTGCTTTTAGTACTCGCTGAACATTCCCCATCATGGAGCTCAAGTTAGCAGGGTTCGTTAATCCTTGCAAACCTCCAAGCAGGGAAGAAGAGTTAGTCGCTCCTGCAGCACCTTGGGCTCCTGAAAGTCCAGAAAACAAAGAACCTCGAGGAGCAGCTGCAGCCGCTTGTTGAAATGGTATGTTTCTATTTCCGCCTCTTCGGAATAGGCGAGTTAAGAAGTTACCTCCTCCACGGTTCAGGCCTTGCTGATTCGGGTAAAATGATTGTTGAGCATTTGTTTGCTGGGCAAAGTTACGAAACTGCTGTAATGGATTAAATTGGCCAAAGTTACCAGGTTGTTGCCCAAAGCCGTTTTGTGGTGGCATTCCTGGCATCATTCTTCTTTGCATACCGGGTGGAAATGGTGGTCTTCGCTGTAGCAAAGGACGCACCTCCTTTAGTAAAGTAGATTTTCTTTTACTATCGTATGCAACTCGCGATAAAATGTTTTTGAAACAGGTAATAAGTTTTAGTAATATGAATGAGAAGTAGTCACAGAAGGAAAAATCGATTATAATCATATATTGTGCCTTAAAAGATGAACGTGAATGTAAAAAAGGAGACTATTATGGAAAAAACAAACTTTGAACGTTTTGAGTTTCAACCATTTTTAATAGAAGCAATTAAACAATTAGGTTTTTATCAGCCTACAGAGATTCAGGAGCGCTTAATTCCTTCCGTTTTAAAAGGGGAAAGTGTAATTGGTCAGTCGCAAACAGGGACCGGCAAAACACACGCTTATTTATTGCCTTTACTTGAAAAGGTAGACCCTAAAAAAGAAGAAGTACAAGTTGTGATCACCGCTCCAACTCGTGAGCTTGCTTCTCAAATTTATCAAGAAGTATTAAAGCTAACAAAACACAGTGCTGAAGGAGAGGAAATTTCAGCAAAATGTTTTATCGGCGGTACAGATAAGCAGCGTACAATCGACAAATTAAAGAAGCAGCCTCAAGTTGTTGTAGGAACACCGGCTCGTTTGTTTGATTTAGTAAATGAAAAAGCGTTAGTTGTGTATACAACAAAGGCGTTAGTAGTAGACGAAGCTGATTTAATGCTTGATATGGGATTTTTAGAAGATGTGGACCGTTTGGCAAGCAACATGCCTGAAAAATTACAGATGCTTGTTTTTTCGGCAACTATTCCTGAAAAATTAAAGCCATTCTTAAAAAAATACATGGAAAATCCAAAATTTACGCATGTTTCGCCGAAGCAAGCAGCAGCAGCTAAATTAGAGCATGTATTAGTTCCACTGCGTCATCGTAACAAGTTTAAGCTGCTGCATGATATGCTTATTTCGTATAATCCTTATTTAGCTATCGTCTTTACAAATACAAAGAAAATGGCGGACGAAGTAGCAGATGACCTACTGTCTAAAGGCTTAAAGGTAGGAAGAATTCACGGAGACTTATCTCCTCGTGACCGTAAGAAAATGATGAAGCAAATTAATAATTTAGAATTTCAATACGTAGTAGCGACAGATTTAGCAGCTCGCGGTATTGATATTGAAGGAATTTCACACGTCATTAACTTTGAGCTTCCTTCAGATCTAGATTTCTACATTCACCGCGTAGGACGTACAGCTCGTGCCGGTCATTCTGGCATTGCTGCTACAATCTTCGATGTGGAAGATGAAGATGCAGTAAATAAGCTGGAGAAAATGGGAATCGAGTTTGTAAACAAAGATCTTCAAAAGCAAGAATGGGTTTCCATCGATGACCGTAACCGCCGTAAAAAGCGTGTGAAGAAAGCGGATGAAGTGGGAGAAGAGGCACATCGCTTTATTCAAAAGCCGAAGAAAGTAAAGCCTGGCTACAAGAAAAAACGTGCTCGTGAAATTACAAAGTATGTGCAAAAGAAAAAGCGTAGTGAAAGACGCAACAATCGTTAATCGCAATAGGTTAGAGGTGTAAAAAGGAATGTTGAAAATTGGTTCTCACGTATCGATGAGCGGCAAAAAGATGCTTTTAGGAGCAAGTGAAGAGGCAGCTTCTTACGGAGCAAATACGTTTATGATCTATACAGGCGCTCCACAAAATACTCGTCGCAAAAAGATTGAAGAGCTTAATATTGAAGCTGGTCTTTTGCATATGAAAGAGCATGGAATGACAGATATTGTTGTACATGCTCCCTATATCATTAATCTAGGAAATACAACAAAGCCCGAAACATTTGAGCTTGGAGTAGATTTCTTAACGTCTGAAATTCAGCGCACCCATGCTCTTGGCGCAAAGCAAATTGTTCTTCACCCAGGAGCTCACGTGGGTGCTGGAGCAGATGCCGGTATTCAGCAAATTATCAAAGGTCTAAACGAAGTGTTGACAGCTGATCAAGAAGTTCAAATTACGCTTGAGACAATGGCTGGAAAAGGAACAGAGTGTGGAAGAAGCTTTGAAGAAATTGCCCAAATTATTGATGGCGTGACGCACAATGAAAAGCTCTCTGTTTGTTTTGACACATGTCACGTACATGATGCTGGTTATGATATCGTTCAAGACTTTGACGGTGTATTAAATGAATTTGACAAAACCGTAGGAATACAGCGAATTAAAGTGCTTCACATCAATGATAGTAAAAATGTATGCGGTGCTCGAAAAGACCGCCATGAAAATATTGGATTTGGTGAAATCGGATTTGGTTCACTGAATTATATTGTTCATCACCCAGCGTTTACAGAAGTTCCTAAAATTCTAGAAACTCCTTATGTAGGAGAAGATAAGAAAAATAAAAAAGCGCCATATCAGTTGGAAATTGATATGATTCGTGCACAAAGCTTTGATTCAGAGGTAAAACAAAAGCTTATGTAATTTCATATGTGGTTGAAAGAGGTCATGTCTATAGACATGACCTCTTCTTTTACATCAACTGCTGAAATAATTCATTCACTCGTCTGGCAGTTTCACGATCTGTTACTTGAGCAATTTGTTTGATTAAATTTCGGCGCTCTTCAAGGTTATAAATATTTACGGGCTGCTGTCTAATGACGGATACAAGGGTATGTGCCTGCTGATCTGTAATGGGGATGTTGTATTGTTTGCTATACTTTAAAAGCTCTTTCGGGGTAATGTTGTTTACTTTCTTATTGACAATCTGCTGTACAATTTTCATATGATTACCTCCTCGTCATATACAGTTTATGAATAAAAAAGAAAGATGTGACTATATTGTGTAATAAAACAACATTTTGAGTCGGATGAACTTACAGAGGCAAGAAAGGGAAGGAGTGAAACGGCTTAGTTTACAAATAAAAGACAATCCTGTATACTACATTAATGACTAAATCGTAATGATTCTGAGAAAGTAAATGGGTAACGGAGTATACGATAGAAACCGTGCCCTCTTTTGTATGGAGAAATATAAAAAAAGAATGGTGAGGCGCATATGAATACACCTGATATCATTGAAATTGATCATTTATCATTTCAATATGATGGAGTGAATGTATTAGAAGATATAAGTTTTTCAATTCCGAAAGGAGCTTTTTTGGGTCTCGTTGGTCCAAATGGTTCTGGGAAATCAACGCTAATCAAATGTTTGCTTGGTTTGCAAAAACCATCTCAAGGTGCAATTCGTTTATTTGGAAAAGATCAGAGAAGGTTTAAAGAACGAAGTAAAATTGGATATGTATCGCAAAAAGCGAATAGTTTCAACAGCGGCTTTCCTGCTACCGTTTTTGAAGTGGTTTCCACGGGTCTTACTTCAAAATTAGGTTTGTTTCGCTTTATGAATGCTTCTCATAAACAAAAAGTGAAAGAAGCGGTAGAAGCAGTGGGGATGAGCGAATTTTTAAATCGAAACATAGGAGAACTATCCGGTGGTCAGCAGCAGCGAATTTTTATTGCACGCGCGCTTGTAAGTGAACCCGAGCTGTTAATTTTAGATGAGCCAACAGTCGGAGTGGATGCACAAAATGTGTACACTTTTTATGAGCTTCTTGAAAAGTTAAATAAGGAAAAAGGAATTACGCTCGTGCTTGTCACTCACGATATTGGCACTGTCTCAGAAAAAGTAACCCACGTTGCTTGTTTAAATAAATTTCTACACTTTCATGGGAATGCCAAAGAATTCGAACAGCTTTGTGAACATGACGTATCTATGTTTTATGGTCATAATGTTCATGTGTTAACCCATGATCATCATCATGGAGGGCAGCACGTATGATAAGCAGTTTATTTCAATTTGAGTTTTTACGAAATGCATTTTTAACCGGTATGATTATTGGCGTCTTAGCTCCTTTATTGGGCACGTTCATCGTAGTAAGACGTCTTTCTTTAATTGCAGACGCGTTAAGTCACGTGACGCTAGCGGGGATTTCTGCGAGCTTGCTTCTTAGTCAGAAAATAGGGTTTATGCAAGGAGTGAACCCCGTCTATTTAGGGATGGTATCTTCCGTTACAGGCGCTCTTTTCATTGAAAAACTTCGAAGCGTCTACAAGCATTACCAAGAGCTGGCCATTCCGATTATTTTATCGGGCGGAATTGGTATTAGTGCAATTTGTATCTCGCTAGCGGACGGTTTTAATAATGATTTAATGAATTATTTGTTTGGAAGCGTAAGTGCGGTGAGTCGTTCGGATCTTTGGACAGTTGTTGTTATAGCCGTATTTGTTATAGCTATTGTCTTTTTCTTATATAAAGAATTGTTTATTTTATCTTTTGACGAGGAGCACGCTTCTGCTTCTGGGATTAAATCGAAGTGGATGCACTTTTTATTTATTGTGATGGTTGCTCTTGTCATTGCTGTATCGATGCGTATCGTCGGTATCTTATTAGTGTCATCTCTTATGACTCTTCCTGTAGCAGCAAGCATTCGCTTAGCTAGAGGCTTTAAACAAACGATTTTGCTTTCGGTGATTTTTGGTGAAATATCTGTTTTAGGCGGATTATTTTCAGCGTACTACTTGGATTTAGCACCAGGCGGTACAATTGTTGTCATTGCTGTTGTTATTTTAATCATATCTATTATGATTAATAAAGGACGGAAGGGGAAACAAAAATGAATTTAACTGAAGCCATTCATTTATTAAAAGATCAAGGATATAAACATACAGGAAAACGTGAAGAAATGCTTGCCCTGTTTTCAAAATCAAATAAGTACTTAACGGCAAAAGATGTATTAGAATACATGAAGCCTGATTATCCTGGTCTGAGTTTTGATACAATCTACCGTAATTTATCATTGTTTGTGGAGTTAGGCGTACTTGAAATGACAGAGCTTTCGAGCGAAAAGCACTTTCGATTTAAATGTGCAACCGCCCATCATCATCACCACTTCATTTGTTTAGATTGTGGAAAAACAAAAGAAATTGAAGCTTGTCCGATGGAGTATGTAGACGAGGATTTGCGAGGATACAATATTACAGGCCATAAATTTGAAATTTACGGTCAATGTATAGAATGTAATCAATAAAAAAGAGAGGGCGTTATGCACCTCTCTTTTTTATTTTTGCTGTTCTTTTAACCAGCTGGCTACCCACTGATCTGCTTCTAGCCAATTGTATACGCGAACCACTCCTTTTGGAACAGGTAAGCGATTATAAGGAGTATCAAATAAGATAACGGGGATATTGCATTCTTCACTGATTTCACAAGCATTATCATGTTTGTCTTCAAAAAAGATATCAACATCATATCGTTTTGCTGTCTCAACTTTAAAATGAGATCCGACTAACTCAATGTGATGAAACGATAGTTCATTTTTTTGAAACCATTCTTCCGTGACGTCCAATAGCTTATCGTGCCTTGCACTAATAAAGAATAATTCGTGCTTTTGATGCCATTTTTGCAAAACCGCTTTTGCATCGTCTGCAAGTGGAGAGGTTTCGTAAATAGAGCGTTCATTTGCTTTAAACCATTTCCCGAGTTCAGCAGGTGATACATTTACAAAAGGGCTGAAATCATATTCTGTAATGTCTTCAAGTGTTAAATTTAAGTTAAAGGCTTTATTTAAATGAGGAACAAAAGTTTCAGGAGAAGTAACAGTTCCATCAATGTCAATTCCAAACTTTTTCGTCAACTACGTGCACTCCTTTAATACGTTTATTCTACTTAGGTGCTTGATTATTCTTGTCTAGTGTAACATAAAGCCCAAACAGAAACAGTAATACTTTTTATACGCCTTTGGCAAAACGTAATGATCACTGCATGGCCTGGTGATTGCGTCTGTACCTATTTCTTGTAAGAGAGTGAGCAGCTGTATAAGATTGACACTTATAATTTTCCCTCGCATTCAGATACTATAAATGCTCCTTATTTACGAAAGCGAGGGATTAAGCATGGAGAATGAAGAACAAAGGCGTAGAAAAGATGTATATGAAGCTGATTTCATGGAAGAAACTGCAGCTGAAGTGGGCGTTCCTTACCGAGTAGGAGAGCCTCATGCAGAGCGTGAAGTTATAGATATTGATCGCAATCGCAATCATGAAGTCGCTGGACGAGGAGAAGGAACGGGATACGGTCGTTTCGCACTCGTGCTTTCGATTCTTTCACTATTCTTTTTACCAATTATTCTTGGTGCCGCTGGGATTATTCTAGGGTTTATCGCACGCAGAAAAGGAGCACTTACGCTAGGAGCATGGGCAATAGGGATCGGAGTTGTATCGATTATTGTCGGTACGTTTATATTACCGTTCTTTTCATAAAAAAAAGCGAGGCGCATATGCGCCTCGCTTTTTTTGGGTTATGATTTAGCTGCAGCTTTTTCAGCTTCTTGCTTTGCGTGATATTCAGCAGCAATTTTATCAATTTCTTTTTTTAGTTCCTCAACCATTGTTTCTTCAGGAACTTTGCGTACGATTTCGCCTTTGCGGAATAGTAGACCTTCACCGCGTGCTCCTGCAATCCCGATATCAGCTTCACGAGCTTCACCAGGACCGTTTACAGCGCAGCCAAGTACCGCTACTTTAATCGGTGCTTTTACAGTTGAAATATACTCTTCAACTTCATTAGCAATGCTAATTAAATCAATTTCAATACGTCCGCAAGTTGGGCAAGAAATAAGAGTTGCAGCATTGGAAGCTAAACCGAATGATTTTAGCAATTCGCGCGCAACTTTTACTTCTTCTACAGGATCCGCACTTAAAGAAATACGTAATGTATTTCCGATTCCTTTAGATAAAATAGCGCCAAGACCTGCTGCACTTTTTACAGTTCCTGCAAATAATGTACCTGATTCTGTAATTCCTAAGTGAAGAGGGTAGTCAAATGCTTGAGCAGCTTTTTCATAAGCTTCAATTGCCAAGTTAACATCCGATGCTTTCATTGACACGATGATGTCATGGAAATCAAGGTCTTCTAAAATTTTAATGTGATGAAGTGCACTTTCTACCATGCCATCTGCTGTCGGATAGCCGTATTTATCTAAAATACGTTTTTCAAGTGAACCAGCGTTAACTCCAATACGAATTGGAATATTTTTAGCTTTTGCAGCATTTACAACAGCTTCCACTTTTTCACGGCGACCTATATTACCAGGGTTGATACGGATTTTATCCGCTCCGCCTTCAATTGCTTTTAATGCTAAGCGGTAGTCAAAATGAATATCCACAACTAATGGAATGTTAATGCGTTTTTTAATTTCAGGGATTGCATCTGCTGCGCGCTCGTCTGGACAAGCAACACGAACAACTTGGCATCCTGCTTCTTCTAAACGTTTAATTTCTGCAACCGTTGCTTCAACATCATGTGTCTTAGTGGTTGTCATACTTTGAATAACTAACTCGTTGCTGCCTCCGATTGTTAAATCTCCAACTTTAACCGGGCGTGTTTTTGTACGATGTATAATTTCACTCACGTGATAATCTCTCCTTCAAAATGAAATCAAGAATTTGAATTCATTAATAGAATAACTCTTTATGAACAAAATAACTAGTAGAAAGTACTACCTTAGCTATTTTAACAATGACTATCCCATCTTGACAAGAAGAATGCTGTCATTACTTGTAAATAGGGAACTTATACGTTTTTCCAATTTGAATATCCTCAGGCGCTGTACCGTTATTTAACTTTTTGAAGTCTGTAATCATTTGGTTCATAGAAACCGGTATCGATTTTTTTGTAAGCTCCTCAATGACGGACAAAACTGTATCGCCTGGCTTAATTTTTATTTTTGTATAGGTGGAAGAAGAGCTGGCGGCTTTTGTTTCTGCAGGCTGCGCTTTGCTGACTTGAACTGCTTCAGTAGCAGTGGGAATGGTCCCGTATTTAATGTCGTAGTGACAAATATATCCGATAAAAGCGAAAGCGGCTAATGCACATAGCTTTTTCATTATGCTCCTCCTTCATTCTTTTGCTTATGTGTAAAGCCTATGCTTGTCTTACTTAAATATGATTGGAGAACGAAAATTGAAAGAAAAATTAATGATTGTTTCATTAGGCTTATTGCCTTTAATCATGGTGCTGGGAAATTCCATGCTCATTCCTCTGCTGCCAAGCATTCAAAAGTCACTTCATTTAAGCGGAGTTCAAACCAGTTTGATACTGAGTGCATTTTCGATTCCAGCCGCATTGTGTATCCCTGCTGTAGGGATTTTATCAGACCGGTATGGGCGTAAAAAGTTAATCATATATTCACTCGTCATGATGATAATAGGTAGTATCATCGCTGCTAGTAGTGCTTCATTCTCTTCTGGAAGCTTTGCTGTGTTGATGGCAGGCAGAGTCATTCAAGGGATTGGAGCTGCAGGTACTACAACGTTGGCAATGGCATTAACTGGAGATGTATTTACAGGGGAAAAAAGAGCAAAAGTCCTCGGGATTTTAGAAGTGTATAACGGAGTTGGAAAAGTGGTTGCACCGATAATTGGAGCATCGGCAGCACTCGTCGTATGGTATGCCGCGTTTTTTGTCTATCCTTTAGCTGCAGGTGCTGCTTTAGTAGGTATAGTGATGTATGTGAGAGAAGGGAAAACAGGTTCGGATTCAGTATCTGTTCAAGAATATTTAAAGAAAGCTATTGGGATTGTCTATGATAAAAGAAAATCGCTTTTTCCTTTATTCTTTGTCGGGGGATTAGGGTTGTTTTTATTATTTGGCATTTTATATTACTTATCTTTTCTAATAGAGGAAACGTATCATATAGACGGTTTTTTTAAAGGAACCGCTTTTTTATTTCCTCTTGGTGCGATGACGCTCGTTTCTTACTGGACCGGTCAACGCATCAAAACAGATCTAGAGCTCATGAAAAAATTAATGATAGTAGGGATAACTCTTTTATTCCTAATGTTTGGAGTATTAACGATTATTTATACGCTTCCTGTGCTGATGTTTTGTTTGACAGTCGCCTTTGGCGGCTTAGGATTTGTTCTTCCGTGTATTAATATGATGATTACTTCAGCGGCTTCAGACGAAGAAAGAGGGTTTATTGTATCCATTTATGGAACGGTGAGATTTTTAGGAGTAGCGTTGGGACCTGTTGTTTTTGAAGTGTGGATGCATGCTGAAAGGCTGATGTTTGTTTATAGCTTTATTCTGCTCACAGCAGGAGGTTTGTGGGTTTTGTATCAGTTGAAAATTCTTTCTTCTGCAATGGGAAGAAGAAAAGTTGTACCGAAATAAAGAGGCTGAGACTTAACTAAATCACTCCAATCACCACCTAGAAGCAGCCGCATACATGAAACCTGCGTTCACCATATCAATAAAAAAATCCGAACGAGTTGGATTCTCTATCAAGAATCTAGATTCCTCGTTTGGATTTTCCTTCAACTAAAATATGTTTGTCCCAGCATCTTTATTAGGTTTTACCTTTTTTCTTATAGGAACCCTTGTGACGAGCAACAAGTAAATGAAGAATGTTCCTATCCAGTAAAGAGAGCTATGTAGTGCTAGAGACAAAGAAAAAGCTTCAAAAAGCGTATAAAGCAGCGTGAAGGCTACCGTACTATAAGCGCTCAGTGCCCATAGCTGCTTGAAAGGAAGCTGCTTTTTAGTAATGAGTCCAATCAGTTTTCCAAGATAAGCAAGGCAGGTAATAGAAAGGAAGTTTAGTCCAGATGTTAATACGTACAGTAAAAGCATAGCGATAGGGACAAGTATGTATAAAGAAAATTTTTGTTCGTGAAGCAAGTTTAGCAGTTCATTTTTATCTTTATGATGCCAGTTTAGCAACTCATATGAATACGTTTGTGTTTGTGAATTAGTCGTGATGTAAATTCCATCCTTTAAAAAACCAATTGCATGAGCAGGGGAATGAAACCGTTCAATAGACTGTGAGGGGTTTAAGATAAAAGCGGTACCGTTTGCTTTTTTTGTGAAAGGTTGACTTGACGTAAGCTGTGAGTTTGAAATAGAAAAAGAAGGAACAGATTTCGGAAGATCTGTAGTAGCGATATGATAGCCGTTTACAATCGTCAAAGTCATAAAGAAAAATGTAGGCAGCAAAGAAATAAATGTTAAAAACAGCACAAAGCCAATTGTTTTATTCGTATGCTCAAAGCGAAGCGACCTTATTTTTTTGAAGGAAGTAAAACTCCATGCCATCTTTTTCAGCATGCTCATTGTAAAGCCTCCTCTTATTGAAGATTCTGATTATACCTTATTTTATAGCGAAAATTTAAGGTTTACAATAGATTTTAGAAACCGTTACCAATTACAATGATGCGGTGGAGCGTTTTGTCACAAGCACATCTTATGCGTATATGTACAGGTTTTGCCGTCATTGTTTTTGAGGATATTACGGGTAGCTTGAGGACCGTGCTGTTAATATTGCAGAGGTACACTCGAAAATCATTATTTGAAGAGGTATTCGAAAGTAAAATAAAGGAAGGACTCGTCGTGCAAGGTCTTTCTTTATAGGAGTGATTATTGTATGATAAATAGTAATAATAAAAAGGATAGGTGCGGGCATGGCTATTTTATGTTGGGCATTAATTATCATTAGCTTTGTTGTATCGTTTGTTGGGTTGGTTTATCCTATCATCCCAAGCGTGCTATTTGTAGCTCTAGGATTTGTTATATACGGTTTATTTTATGATTTTAGCTCCTATAGCTGGTTATTTTGGGTGATACAAGGATTGTTAGTTGTCGCACTTTTTTTAGCAGACTATATAGCTAATATTATTGGTGTGAAAAAATTCGGAGGCACTAAAGCAGGTGTTTGGGGAAGTACAGTTGGGCTGCTTGTGGGTCCGTTTGTCATTCCGGGATTTGGAATTATTTTAGGGCCGTTTATCGGAGCGATTGTAGGAGAACTGATTGTTCATCGGACCACAATTAGCAACGCAGTAAAAATTGGAGTAGGTTCGGTTATTGGCTTTTTTAGTGGCGCTATTTCAAAAGGATTTATTCAACTGCTGATGATTGCCTATTTTTTATACGCTGTTTTAAAATAATATATTGACTTTAGGCTAGAAACATGTTAAATTTTTAATGTCGCTAGTAAATGTTATATTGTTCCACAGTAGCTCAGTGGTAGAGCTATCGGCTGTTAACCGATCGGTCGTAGGTTCGAGTCCTACCTGTGGAGCCATGGCGGTGTAGCTCAGCTGGCTAGAGCGTACGGTTCATACCCGTGAGGTCGGGGGTTCGATCCCCTCCGCCGCTATTTTCCAATTTGCGTTTGTGACATACATAATTCATATTGTTCCACAGTAGCTCAGTGGTAGAGCTATCGGCTGTTAACCGATCGGTCGTAGGTTCGAGTCCTACCTGTGGAGCCATGTGGACCCTTAGCTCAGCTGGTTAGAGCAGACGGCTCATAACCGTCCGGTCGCAGGTTCGAGTCCTGCAGGGTCCACCATTTATAGGGTTGGAGGAATACCCAAGTCCGGCTGAAGGGATCGGTCTTGAAAACCGACAGGGGTGTTAAAGCCCGCGGGGGTTCGAATCCCTCTTCCTCCGCCATACTATTGTCTATTCAAAGCTTCTTTTGAGAAAAAGAAGCTTTTTTTATGTTTAAAAGAATAGCGAATGGGAATTAGGTAAATATAAATCATGGATTAGGAACTTTTTATTTGAAACAGTAGGGTAAATTTGCTAATCTAAACGTATATGGTGCTTTTGCGCCAAAATGCTTACATATTTTGAAGGAGGAATTATTCATGGCTTACAAATTACCAGAACTACCTTATGCATACGATGCACTGGAACCACATATCGACAAAGAAACAATGAATATTCACCACACAAAACATCACAACACATATGTTACAAATCTAAACGCTGCTGTTGAAGGCAAAGCGGATTTAGAAAGCAAAAGTATTGAAGAGTTAATTTCAAACTTAGATGCTGTTCCTGAAGATATCCGTACAGCAGTACGCAATAACGGTGGCGGTCATGCGAACCACTCATTATTTTGGACAATCCTTTGCCCTAACGGCGGCGGTGCTCCAACTGGTGAATTAGCAGACGCTATCGCTAGCAAATTCGGCAGCTTTGATCAATTCAAAGAAGAATTTGCAAATGCAGCTAAAACTCGCTTCGGTTCTGGCTGGGCTTGGTTAGTTGTAAACAACGGCGAATTAGAAGTAACAAGCACACCAAACCAAGATAGCCCATTAATGGAAGGCAAAACGCCAATTCTTGGTCTAGACGTTTGGGAGCACGCTTACTACTTAAATTACCAAAACCGCCGTCCAGATTACATTTCAGCATTCTTTAATGTTGTAAAATGGGACGAAGTTGCTAAGCGTTACGACGCTGCAAAATAAGCTGAAGACGTATTTAAGAGCCAGTAAAGTAATTATTACCTTTACTGGCTTTTTTGTTTTCCAATTCTTTTACATATCTCCTTTTCTTTTTCACACACTAGGTGTAGAAGAGAAAAGGAGTTTTTTGATATGCCTTTATTAAAAAAAGTAGTTGGAGATGTAGAAGTTAGTAAAGATTTACTTTTGCTTTTAATTATAGGCGGTCTTTATGCCTTGGCTATTTCAATTTCCAATTCGTTTGTTAACATTTATCTGTGGAAACAATCAGGCGAATTTTCGGATCTCGCTATTTATAATTTAGCGGTAGTGGTGCTTCAGCCGCTTACGTTTATTTTAGCAGGTAAATGGGCCAAACGAATTGACCGGGTTGTGGTTTTAAGGTTAGGTGTATCTTTTTTAGCTGTTTTTTATATCGCTGTATTAGTCAGTGGAGCTAACGCAGCCGAGTATTTAGTATTGCTTGGTGGACTGCTGGGTATAGGATACGGCTTTTATTGGCTAGCTTTTAATGTGCTAACTTTTGAAATTACAGAACCTGATACAAGAGACTTTTTCAACGGATTTTTAGGGATCTTAAACTCTTTTGCAGGGATGATTGGTCCTTTAGGAGCGGGCTTTGTTATTTCCGCTTTGTATGAATCACTTGGGTATAAAATTGTGTTTGGTGTATCGCTGCTATTGTTTATCGGTGCCGTTGTGCTTAGTTTTTTTATTACAAGACGCGCAGCGGAAGGAGTATACAAATTTAAAGAAGTATGGGCTGAACGAAAAGTCAATAAAGACTGGAATCGAATATTGCAGGCTCATTTCTTTCAAGGGTTGCGTGAAGGTACGTTCATTTTTGTTGTATCCGTCATGGTATTTATTACGACGGGAAGTGAATTAGCTTTAGGAACATATGGACTGGTGAATTCAGCGGTTGCGTTTGTAGGATACTATGTTGCCTCAAGGTTTATTAAGCAAAAAAATCGCCTTCGGTTTATCTTCACAGGAGGCCTCCTTCTCTATGGAGCAGTCTTTTTGCTTATCTTTAACTTATCGTATCCAAAGTTAATTATATATGCTGTTTGTATTGCCATTGCCTATCCTATTTTGTTGGTTCCATTCATTTCTCTAACGTACGATGTGATTGGACGAGCAAAAGACGTTGTTTCAAAAAGAATTGAATACATTGTTGTCAGAGAAGTATTTCTGAATATCGGGCGCGTCGTTTCCATATCTTTATTTTTAATAGCTGTACTAATTTTTGATGAAGCAAAAAGTATTCCCATTTTATTAGCTATTGTTGGAGCAGGGCATACGATCATTTATTTTTGTGTGAGACATATCTCACAGCCTCTGCACAAAAAAGAAACGACTGTTACTCCTCCGGTATTAAATGAAGGAGACGGAGAGTCTCCAGCTTAGAGTGTTGTCAGCTCCTTCATTTGTACTATGGAAAATGCTTCGCTTTTCTTTTAGAATAAATACGTTGTGTAAATAGGCACCTGCCAGGTGTCTATTTATTTGCTAAATGTCTGATTTTATGGTGTTATGGTATATATGTTTTATAAAGTGTAGGTGTTGGTATGAAAAAGAAAAAAAGAAGAAAAAGTCACGTGCCTTTTCGTGTGAACTTACTTTTCTTGACCGTATTTGCCCTATTTTCCGTATTAATTTTGCGGTTGGGACTTGTTCAAATTGTGTACGGTGAGAATTACGAACGAGAAGTCGAAAAAACACAGGACGTTACGGTCAGTACGCCTGTTCCTCGAGGGAAAATGTACGATCGTTATAACCGCGTAATTGTAGATAATACCTCTTTAAATACGATTACATATACTCGTTTTCAAGGAAATACAGCTGAAGAAAGGCTGCGCATCGCTAAAAAGTTAGCCACTATGATCGATGTTCCTTACACCACAAATGTGATTGATATTCCAGAAAATAAAAAGAATAAAGATGCTAAAAATGTGGTAAAAATTACAGAACGCGATATGAAGGATTATTGGATTATGCTTCACCCTAAAGAAGCGGAACAGAAAATTACGCAAGCTGATCGCAAAAAAGTTCAAGATGGTGAAATGACTGATGACGAACTGTATCAACATCAGTTAGACCGCATCTCTAAAAAAGATTTAGAAAGTCTAAAGAGTGATTTAGAAGTTCTCGCTATTAAGCGCCAAATGGAGGCAGGTTACTCTAACACCCCGCAAATTGTTAAGAGCGGTGTGACAAATGAAGAGTATGCCGTTGTAAGTGAGCACTTAGATGAACTTCCAGGTGTTGATACAACAACGTATTGGGATCGCTCATACCCAGAAAACAGTACTCTCCGTACTTTGCTTGGAAATGTATCATCTGCCAACGAAGGACTGCCCAAAGATAAAGTACAGTATTACTTGTCAAGAGGCTATAGCCGAAATGACCAAGTTGGGACGAGCTATTTAGAGAAGCAATACGAAGCCCAGCTCAGCGGTCAAAAAGAAAAAGTTCAATATGTAACAGATAAAAAAGGAAATCTCCTTGATACAATTCAAGTGTCTAAAGGTGAACGCGGCAGTGATTTGGTTTTAACTATTGATATGGAGCTTCAAAAAGCAGTAGAAAAACAAATTACGGACCAGCTTTTAGCTAAAAAGCAAATGAAAGGAACGCAATTTTTAGACCGTGCTTTTGTTATTATGATGGATCCTCACACAGGAGAAATTTTAACAATGGCAGGTAAAAAATACACCATTGATAAGAAGACTGGGGCGCCTAAAATAGAAGATTTTTCATTGGGGAATATTTCAACATCTTATACAATGGGCTCTGTTGTAAAAGGAGCAACGGTTTTAGCCGGCTTAGATTCAGGAGCTATTAAGCCAAACACAGTGTTCGTTGATGAACCGTTAAAAATTAAAGGAACACCGGTTAAAAAATCAGCTGAGGCTGAAGGGCTAGGACCCTTAACGTATTCATCTGCGTTAAAATATTCATCCAACGTATTTATGTTTAAAACGGTAATGGCTATGGCTGGGTTACAGTATCATAAAAACATGACTTTACCGATTAAACCTGATACATTCAGCGAACTGCGTTCTTACTACAGTCAGTTCGGCTTAGGCGTATCAACAGGCATAGACCTTGATAACGAATCAACAGGTGTCCAAGGTGGAAGCGATGTTCCAGGTACGGCGCTTGATTTAGGAATTGGTCAGTATGATACGTACACGCCGCTGCAGCTTGTTCAATATACTTCTGCAATAGCTAATGGAGGGTATCGCATTAAGCCGCAGCTAGTAAAAGAAATCCGAAAACCAACGATTAAAACCGATGAAATTGGCGGTACGCAGCATTCATTTGAGCCTGATGTGTTAAATCGTATCACGATGAAAGAAGAATACATTAAAGATGTTCAAAGTGGCTTTAAGCGCGTTACGCAAGAACAAGGCGGTACAGGGTATGCAGCTTTCCATACAGCGAACTATAATCCTGCTGGTAAATCAGGAACGGCACAAGCCTATGAGAAAAACCCAAGCGGAGGGGACCCTATTAAAGTTAATAATTCAAACTTTGTGGCCTTTGCTCCGGCAAATAATCCTGAAATTGCAGTAGCTGTGGTGGTACCATCGGCATTTGTGCCAAGTGCACCAAATACCATTACAAAAGAGCTTGCTCGTTCTGCGCTCGATACGTATTTTGATTTAAAGAAAAAAGGTGAACAAGAAGTAAAAGACCAAGAAGAGAATCAACAGGCTGTCATTGCAAACGACGCCAATTAAAGAGGCTGGAACAAAAACATATTAATTGAAGTTAAGATCCGAACAAAGTTGGTTAAGAATCAACTTTGTTCGGATTTTTTATTTGTAGGGTGAACGTAGATTTCGTGTATGTAGGTGCTTTTAGCGGTTGATTGGAGGGCAAGGTGAAGACTCCTGCAGGAAAAGCGAAGCGACGAGGAGACTCACCGGCCGTTCGTGGAAAGCGAAGTCTTGCACGAAAATCAACAGTGGTGTCGGAAGTAATTCATACTGGCTTATTTATCTAATTTATCCATCTTTAGATTGAGTTGATTTAGTTATGTCTCTACCTCTTCTTTTTTTGTTAAAAATCTTTACATATATGGTTTTTTATTGAATTTAAGGGTCGTAAGAACTAGTTTTTTACCTAAAAAACACGCAGATAGACCTTCGTTTACAAAAGCTTTACATTGAGTTAAAACACAATTAATAGTCGGCTATTATTCTGTAAGTGTAAGGATTAATAGAAATGATCAAAATAAGGGGAAGCGTTTCGGCTTCTCGTATTTATTTACACTGATAGTAAACAATAGATATTAAATAGACATAGAGAGACTTTTATTGTGCTCAAAACGGTTAAAGACGATGAAGGAGGATTATCCAATGGCAATAACAATGGAATTGACTAACAAAGAAAAAGTAAATACTCCGCAAACAAAAGAAATTGTATATAAAACAAAAGGTTTGAATTTATGGTATGGCAACACACATGCCTTAAAAAATATTGATTTAGACATTCATGCTAACGAAGTTACCGCGATCATCGGTCCATCAGGCTGCGGAAAATCAACATATATTAAAACGTTAAATCGTATGGTAGAAATGACTCCAATTGTCCGTACATCAGGTGAGATTGAGTATAGAGGGAAAAATATTTTTGATAAATCGTACCACGTGGAAGAGCTGCGCACGCAAGTAGGAATGGTTTTCCAAAAGCCAAATCCGTTCCCGAAATCTATTTATGATAATATTGCGTACGGTCCAAGAATTCATGGCGTTCGCAACAAGAAAAAACTAGATGAAATTGTTGAAAAAAGTTTACGAGGAGCAGCTATTTGGGACGAAGTTAAAGATCGTTTGAATCAAAATGCAAATGGGTTGTCAGGTGGACAACAGCAGCGTATCTGTATTGCGCGCTGCTTGGCAATTGAACCTGACGTTATTTTAATGGATGAGCCTACTTCTGCGCTCGATCCAATTTCAACATTAAAAGTAGAAGAGTTAGTACAAGAATTAAAGAAAGACTTCAGCATTATTATTGTTACCCACAATATGCAGCAAGCGGCACGTATTTCAGATAAAACAGCATTTTTCTTAAATGGAGAAGTGGTAGAGTACGCAGAAACAGATAAAATCTTCTCAATGCCATCTGATAAACGCACAGAAGATTATATTACAGGTCGTTTCGGTTAAGACATACAAGGAGATGGGATGAGTGGTTGTACGCGAAAAGTTTCATGGTGATTTAAAGATATTACGTGAAAAATTATTAGAAATAGGGCGCTTAACGCATGAGGCGCTATCAAAATCAATTGAAGCGTTGCAAACAAGCAACGTTGAGCTGGCGCTAGAAATTATCGACGGCGATTCATACGTGGATGACTTAGAAGAAGAAATTAATGACCTAGCTATCTTACTGATCGCAAAGCAGCAGCCGGTGGCTATCGATTTAAGACGTATCATTGTGGCAATTAAAATTGCTTCGGATGTTGAGCGTATGGCAGATTTTGCGGTTAACGTAGCAAAATCAGCTATACGAATTGGAAACGAAGAATTAATTAAGCCGTTAGAACACGTAAAGAAAATGCACGATATTTCGATTGAAATGTTGAGCCTTTCGTTAAAAGCTTATCACGAGGAAGATCTTGTGCTGGCTAAAAAAGTAGCGGAAATGGACGATCAAGTGGATGAACTTTACGGAATAACAATCAAAGAACTTTTAAGTCTTGCTAAAGAAAAGCAGGAGGCTATGAACCAAATTACGCAGCTTTTATTTGTAGCCCGCTATTTAGAGCGTATGGCTGATCATACCACTAACGTAGCAGAAAGCGTATTTTACCTTGTAAAAGGCAAACGCTACGACTTAAACGAATAGTAGAAAAACCTCTTCTAATAAGCGAAGAGGTTTTTTTGTTAGTAAATTATAATTACTATGTTAACCTGAATTTTTAACACAAATCGACAAATTGCGTTTATTGTGGCAACTTTTTCTGAATGGTAAGATGTTAATAAGTTTATACGGCATTTATATGTAGAAAAAACATTCTAAGAAACGAAGTGATAAAACAGTGGCTGCTAATCTTATTCAAAACTTAAATGTGTGTATAGCTACTCAGCTTGACTCATCTCGTATTTATGTTCACTGGTCGTTTTCTGAGCATATTCGAGAGATGGTAGAAAGTATGTTTTCGACACGGTGGGAAGAATTGAATCTAGCTATGTGTACGTATGATATAACAGGTCTTCATTTTAACGGCCATGAATCACACCGCTATTATATGAAGGGTCTTACTCCTAAGCAAGACTTCATGTTTATGAACAGCTTGGAAAGTGAGCGCACGTATGTAATAGATATTGGTATTCAAGATAAAGAAGGAAGTTTTTTTTCCCTTCTTCGTTCGAATCCAGTTTATTTGATGAAAGAACAACATGAACAAGTGAATGTAACTTCGTTAGGCTGGATGTACGAACCTGTAAAAGTTCACCAGGGTGTTCAAAATGAATTTAGCACATATTCCTTATATTCAAATGACTTGGAGCAGGTGAAGAAGCAATATGAATAGTGATGACTGTATTTTTTTAACTTATATGCATTGTCCGTTGCTACATGTACTTCAAACAGAGAGTGAGTATCCGCTGTTTGAACAAGTAACGAACGAGTTCATCCCTTTTTTAGATCAAATTGAGTCTAAGAAATTGATAGGTGCAACAGCTGTGATGTCTTGTGTGTTTTTGAACGCATTAAACGACGAGGAGTTTAACACTCGTTACGCTCAATATTTACACCAGTTTTCAAGCCGGCAGCATCAGAGAGCACTCACTTTTTTAAAAAAGTGGAACGGGAGCTTGTTCTCAGCCTGCAAATATTTCTTTCAGCATGACATGATGGAATGTATTCCTACTACCGTAACGAACGCGTTCGTTTCCACCCTTAAAACCGAACAAACATTAAATCTCCAAATTACAGAAGCAATACGTGTTTTTCAACAGTTTTTTGAAAAAAAGCCCGTCGGTTTTTTTATACAGCAAGGAGAGTATACTCATCAAGTAGATATGCTCCTAAAATCTCATGAAATGCGCTATACCTTTGTGAAGTCATCAACAGATGAACTAAAAAAGTCGCCTGCTGGCATTATCTTGTTTCCATATCCTAAGCAAGGAAAACAAGTTGAGGAAGGAACAATGAATAAAGCGAGCGCTGTTTTGGATTTGAAGGCTAAGGACACGCTTGGCTTTCAGCGAATACAAGCAGCAAGCGGTACATTTCAATATCCTTTAGATTACGCGAGGGATATAGAGTTTCATCAAAACGAAACTCTTGCACTCTACGGTGCAACAAAAAGCGCTGAATTTGTTAGTGAGAACAATCAATTGTTTATTTCAACCGTACAGAAGTCAGAGGCGATGCTAGATTTTATCGATTCTAAACATCCTAGCGTGGTGAATGCTATCTACCGACAGTGGCTCCTTTTAAGTAGCAGCGATTGGCTTTATAATTTTGAAAAAGTCAGAGATGAATACGAAAGGCAAGTAAAACTATTTGATTTTCTTTGTCACGAAGAGAATCCAAGGATGGATAGCGAAAACAGTTTTCTTTCAGGAAGTTCTTTTTTATACCCTACAAAAGAGATAGAGCCGGCGGCTTTATCAGTAAATCAATATAAAGGCGGTCTCTCCATTTTAATGCTTGCATGGGAATTCCCTCCTCTAGTTATCGGAGGACTTGCACGACATGTATTTGATTTATCCAGAGCGTTAGCAAAGGCGGGCCATCATGTTAGTGTATTAACAACGTATGTAGAGGGGCTGCCGGAATATGAGCGTTTATACGGTGTTCACGTTTACCGAGTTAAAAGCCTGCAGCCTCATCATCCGGATTTTTTGACATGGGTAAACAGTTTGAACGTGGCTATGGCTCTTAGAGGACTGCAGTTAGGCTACAAGCTGTCTTTTGACGTTATTCATGCCCATGACTGGCTTGTTGCATCCGCTGCAAAATGTTTAGCAGATAAAACGGATAGACCGCTAATTACGACCATTCATGCAACAGAACATGGGCGCAATAATGGTATTCATAATGACATGCAGCAGAAAATTCACTTGCAAGAAGAGGAGCTGATTCGACAATCAAGCTCAATCATTGTCTGCAGCGACTATATGAAGAAAGAATTAATCACTTTATTTCACGTAGAGCAAGATAAAATTGCTATATTTCCAAATGGAATTGACAAGCAGCTGGTAGTCGACGCAGTAAATGAGCGGTTAAAAGAAAGTTTACAAAAGAAATATAATTTTAGAAAGGCCCCTATTATTTTTTCAATTGGACGAATTGTATATGAAAAAGGATTTCAGCTATTTATTGAAGCAGCGGAACTATTTAAGAAAAAACAAATAGATGTTCAATTCGTTGTGGCAGGAAAAGGGCCTTTACTTCATGAGTTTCGAACACAGGTAAGTGAAAAGCAATTAGACAAATACGTGTATTTTATTGGATACATTACCGATAACGAACGAAATCAGCTTCTTCAAGCTTGCAAAATGGTTGTTTTTCCAAGTCTATATGAACCTTTTGGAATTGTGGCTTTAGAGGGGATGGTAGCCAAGAAGCCAACTATCGTTGCCGATACAGGAGGTCTAAGTGATATTGTTTCACATTTCGACACGGGCCTGACGTTTGCCCGAGGAGATACGCTCGAATTAATCAACTGTATTGAATTTTTGTTAAAAAATGAAAAAACGGCTGCGAAAATCAGCGAAAATGGGTATAGAAAAGCAACAACTATGTTTAGCTGGGAAAAAATCGCTATTGATACAAGTAAGCTGTTTCAACATCACATTTGCCAGGATAAAAAAAGGAGGGAGGCAAAAAATTGAAAGCCATTATACTTGCTGGCGGTAAAGGAACAAGACTGCAGCCCTTGACCTATACGATTCCAAAGCCTATGCTGCCGCTTTACGATAAACCTGTGATGGAATATAGCATTGAACTGCTTAAGAAACATGGAATTACAGAGATTGGGATTACGCTGCAGTATAGGCATGAACAAATTATTGAATACTTTGGGGATGGCTCTCAGTGGGGAGTGACGCTTACTTATTTTATCGAAAAAGAGCCTCTTGGAACAGCGGGCGGAATTAAGCGAGCAGAGGCCTTTATTGAGGAAGACTGTATTATTATTAGTGGAGATGCCTTAACAGAAATTAATCTTCAAGACGTTATTCATTTTCATTATGAACAAAAAAGCGAAATGACCATTGTTACAAAAGAAGTAAACGACGTGCGGGGTTATGGAGTGGTGACGATAGATGAAGGGCATCGAGTCACGGGATTTGTAGAGAAACCGACCTACGAACAGGCCAATAGCCGATTGATTAATACGGGAGTGTATGTGATCAAAAAATCCGTTCTTGATTACGTGAATTCTTATGGTCCTACAGATTTTAGCTTTGACATTATCCCGCTTCTTTTGGAATATAATCATACTGTGTGCAGTTTTGTAACGGAAGATTATTGGATTGATATTGGGCAAATCCACCATTATCGTCAAGCACACTATGATTTGTGGAGGAAGTGGTTTGGCAATAGACAGGAAAGTATTGTCTCAGATGACGCGCTTATAGAAGAAGGGGTGACTATTTACGATCCGGTTTACGTAGGAGAAAATGTGGTGATTAGAAAAGGTGCTTCAATTGGTCCTTACACGATTATCGGAACCAATAGTATCATAGAAGCACATGCTGCAGTCGATAAAACGATTTTGCTTCAAAACGTAACGGTGGGGGCAGAATCGTTTTTATACAACGCTACGATAGGTCCCTATGTAAATGTTCAAGCAATGACTACGTATGTCCAAGATACAGTAGCTGAAAATCAAGTGCTACCTCAACTTTCTGTAAAACCAGATGTTTCTATCTTCAAAAACGGTCGCCTGTATGTACATTCATCTGTTGATCGAGAAAGACTATACAATGCGTTATTACTTGTATGCAAACACCAAGGGTCGTTCTGTCTAGCAAGCGATGATGAAGGAGAAGCCATTCAACTTCGCAAAGAATGCTTTTCTTTTTTACGGAGTAATCATTCAGCTGTGTATGATATTAAAAAAGAAGCTCTTCCGGTATTTCGATATTACATGATGACTTCACAAGCGAGCATTGGTATTTATATTGGTGTGGATAGCAAAAACAGCGGCCTCTTTTTAGAAATATATGATAAGAAAGGGCAATTAGTTAATCAGCTTATTGAAAAAAAGATTGAGCGGATGTACCTTCAAGCTAAAAAAGCAAACATAACAACTTCTGTTTCACTTAAAGAAACAAGCATAGGAAATATCAGGGAAGAATATTGCGATGCTTTAGTAAAATCAATTAATCAGCATATTTTATTAGAAGACAGTACGAGGATTGGCGTGATTTGTTCGCCGTTTATACAGGAAGTTGTCGAATTATTATGTAAGCGTCTTCGTGTCCACGTTTTATTTTTAAACAAATGGGAGAAAACAGAAGAAATCAAACGAATAATTAAACGAAATAAGCTGTCTTTTTGTATTCAGATTAAAGAAGATGGAGAAACATTTGCTCTATATGATGAAAAAGGCTGCAGCGTAAATGACTCAGAAATTATGTCGCTTTATATTTATAGCGTATACATGACAAAAAAAGTAGCATTCGTTCCTATTCCTATACACTATTCATCCACACTAGAAACATTTGCTCAATCTCTCAATCAATCATTTATGAGGACAAAAGCAAAAAAACGTGATTTGCTTAGTCTTTTGGGGCCCGTTCAATTTCAGTTAGATGCCATGTACGCTTTATGTCAGCTGATCGAATTAATTATGGTGCAACAGCGGAAAATTTCTGAAATGATTCAATATGTCCCGCACGCTTATATGAACTGGCGGTATATTTCATGTCCGCTAGAAATTCAAGAACAAGTGATGAAGAAACTATTAGAAGAAGCAATCGGTAAACAAGTGTATGTCATTGATGGCTTAAAAATTTACCATGATCCCCATGAATGGACGCTTATTTTGCCCGATGGTCACTTGCCTGTATTAAATATTTATTCAGAGGCGTTAAACACTCAGACTGCCAAGAAGCTGTCGGCATATTTTGTAGAAAAAATACAAGAGTATCAAAGAGTGTAAATAATGGCTTTTATTTAAAAGAAAGGAAGTACACCTCTCATAAAAAGAGTTCCGCTTATTTCAAGAAACTTCATCTATATATAAGGCGTAGCAGAGAAGGAGCTCAGGGCTCTAAGAGGAAAGAAAAAGTGAAGAAATGAAATTAAATGACTTTCTTCAAAAAAACAGACTGGCATTTCCTTTCGAAAAATGATATTATATTAAAGTCTGATTTATGTTTATAATGTTTGGAGGGAAAATAGATGCGCGTAAACGTTACATTAGCTTGCACTGAAACTGGTGACCGTAATTACATTACAACTAAAAACAAGCGTAATAACCCAGATCGTCTTGAGTTAAAAAAATACAGCCCAAGACTTAAAAAAGTTACACTTCATCGTGAAACAAAGTAAGCAGTAGGAGTACAATCCTGCTGTTTTTTTTATAGGGGGAATTAAAATGAAATCTCATCTGCGCAAAGAGATGAAGCGCGTTCTTAATTTAATTTCTGAAGAGCAGCACGAGGCACATTCAACAAGCATAGCAAATGCACTGTATGAAACTTGTTTATGGAAAGAAGCTAGAGTCATTGCAGCTACGGTTTCAAGAAATAAAGAAGTTAATACGAAAGCCATCATTGAACGTGCTTGGAAAGATGGAAAGAAAGTAGCTGTTCCAAAATGCAACCCCACAACATCTCAAATGGTTTTCTACGAGATTACGAATTTTTCACAGCTTGAAACAGTGTACTACGGGTTAGCGGAGCCAATTGTTGAAGAAACTGTTCCCGTTTCAAAATCTTCAATTGATTTACTCCTTGTGCCTGGCGTGGTATATAGCAAAAATGGATATCGTATCGGCTATGGAGGCGGCTATTACGATCGTTATCTAACAGATTATACCGGACAGAAGCTAAGCCTTGCGTTTGATTGTCAAGTCGTTTCAGAGGTCCCCCATGAATCTCATGATATTCCCGTTGAATATATTTTGACAGAGAAGGAGCTTATTTGCTGTGAATCCGTTTGATGCTGTCATGATAATTGTAATATTACTCATGGCAGGAGCAGGCTACATAGCAAAAGCACTGACAGTATCGGGAGCCTGCATGTCTTTTCTCGTAGGAGCGAGCGTTTATATCGGTTTTTCGCTTCAAGGTTTTTTACTCTTACTCTTATTTTTTAGCACTTCTACGTTGTGTAGTAAGTACAAAAAAGAAAAAAAACGCGCATTAGAAGAAAAGCTAGAGAAGCACGACAGACGAGATTATATTCAAGTCCTTGCTAATGGAGGTGTAGCTGCTGCTTGCGGTTTGTTATATGCAGCAACAGCTTTTCCTGTTTACATGTGGATGTTTATGATCAGTATCTCAGCTGCTAATGCGGACACATGGGCATCTGAAATAGGGTCTCTTAGTAAGAAGCCGCCGTTTTACCTTTGGACATTAAAGAGAGTAGAAGCGGGTACCTCAGGAGCCGTTTCACTTTTAGGTACAGCAGCCGGAGCAGCCGGAGCTTTTCTTATCGCTGCCGCTTGTTATTTTGCTTTTCCATCCGTATCGCTGAGTAGTATATTGCTAGTCGGGTGCTTTGGTTTTATTGGAAACGCTATAGACACTCTTCTTGGGGCAAGTGTGCAAGTTCGCTTTCGCTGTCAAAGCTGCGGTATTGAAACGGAACGGAAAGACCATTGCCGTAAGCCAACGATAAAAGAGAAAGGAATAACTTTCTTTAACAATGATGTTGTGAATCTTGCCGCTATTTTGCTTGCTGCTTTTACAGGCGGAATCCTTATCCTGCTTTTACCTATATAAGAGCATAAAATGTTCGTCATAGGAGCAAAGTAAACGTAAGGAGGCTTGAAAATGAGACATATTGTATTAGTACTTACGCTTTTAGTTGTTGGAACGCTGGGCTATCAAATGAGATACCGTGTTTTAAATTCGCTGTTTGGAAATTCATTTATCCGCAGTCTAGCTGTTCGTTCATTTTTTAATTTGCCGTTTGTTCGGGATCGTTTAATGAAGCAGGTCTTCCGCTAAGAGCGAAAGATACATAAAAAACACCTTACAGACTTGTAAGGTGTTTTTTTGTAGAAAAAGAAAAAGGGAAAATCGTTGCTTTTTTCCTGGCTTTCTGCCATCTTTACATATAGAGAGTGTGAGGAGGTGACTATTTGTCTAGGCAAGATTTTTATTATTTGCAGCTGGCACAGCAATTGCTTGGCCATTCTTCATACGAGCTGATTTCGATGAAAGCTGATGCTTCAGAGCTATGGTTTCAGTCTTCGCATCGTAAAGATAAGTCAATCGTCCGTATAGTCCGCCGGAATTTTAAATCAGCCGTTGAGCAGCAAAAAGATGTATTGTATGCATTACAAAGAGCTGAGAATGTGCGAAAGCAGAGAGGTAAATCAACGCTTACTCTTAACACGATTTACTTTGCTGATTTTGATCCTTTTTATACAGAGCAGTCCTTAGAAAGTGCGCCAAGTCCCTCTAAAGTGAATAGTTACGTTGAACAACTAACGGCAGAGAAAGCAAGCGCTTATGAACCTCTATTCGAACGGCTGGGTCTTACATTAGAAAGCGCAGACAATTGCTCTTCCGAAGAAGAAGCACAGCGAATAGAGCAGTGGAAACATAAAATTGTGCTTTTTGTACAGAAAAAACAAAGCGAAGAACAGCAAATAGCTGGATACGGGAAGCCTATTTTTACATATATATTTTTAGCGCTGCAAATCTTAATGTTTCTATTTCTGGAGTGGAAGAGCAGTACACAAAATACGCTCACTCTGATTCAATACGGAGCTAAATACAACCCCTTAATTATGGAAGGCGAATGGTGGCGTTTTTTTACACCTATAATTTTGCATATAGGACTCCTGCATTTGCTTATGAATAGTGTAGCCCTGTATTATTTAGGAACGCTTGTAGAGAGGATATATGGCAGCGGGCGTTTTGTCTTTATTTATATATTTGCCGGGTTTGCAGGATCTCTAGGAAGTTTTATATGGAATACGTCCATTTCCGCAGGAGCCTCAGGGGCCATTTTCGGTTGCTTTGGAGCTTTACTGTTTTTAGCAAGAACAAATCCACGCTTCTTTTTTCGAACAATGGGATCGAGTTTCATTGTAATCATTGTGATTAACTTGATTTTTGGATTTGTTGCGCCGAACGTCGATAATGCAGGGCATATTGGCGGTTTGGTTGGCGGATTTTTAGCTGCGAGCATCGTCAGTTTACCGAAACAAAAAAAGCTGTATATTCAGATTCCGGCTTTCATTTGCACGCTTTTATTAGTAGGAAGTCTGCTTTTTTATGGATATCATGAGCGTTCTGTTTATCAAGATGAGCCCTATGCACTCAGCGTAGCTGCTACGTATCTTCAGCAGAAGCAGTATGAAGAAGCAAAAGATGCCATTAAGCTTTTTGTTGAAAAAGGAACAGGAAATAGTAACGTGTATTTCGTCAGTGCTAGCGCAGAATTTTATCTTGAAAATTATAAAGAAGCTAAACAGCAATTGAATCAGGCTGTAAAGTATGATTCAACTTTTCATGAGGCGTATTACGAGTTAGCTCTGGTGAATATGAAACTGAATGATATTCCAGCGGCCACACAAAATATCGATAAAGCAATTGCGCTTGAACCGCAAAATGAAAAATACGAAAAGCTGAAGCGAGAGCTAGGAAATTAAAACTGTTGAATGACGAATTTAATATTTTATACTTTACTATTGTGAGAACGTTTACTAGAATATTAATATGTAGACCTAGCAGTGGGCGTTAAATACGGCCGCTGTTTATGACTGAATGACTGTTGAGTTATCTCAAAATAAATGAATCATATCACCTAGAAAATAGGATAAAGGTGACAGAATGAATACGTTATATGATGTACAACAATTATTAAAGTCCTTCGGCATTTTTATATACGTGGGCGATCGTATTGCTGATTTAGAGCTGATGGAAGCGGAAGTAAAAGAGTTATATCAGTCTAACTTGATTGATGTACGTGATTACCAAATGGCAATTCTTTTGCTTCGTCGAGAGTTAAAACAACAAAAAGAGAAAAAGGATGAATGAACATGGATGACAAATGGTTAGTTGGAGTTGATTTAGGCGGTACAACAATAAAAATGGCCTTTATTAATCATTATGGAGAAATCATTCACAAGTGGGAAATCAATACGGATGTGAGCGAGCAAGGCCGTAAAATTCCAACAGATATTGCAAAAGCAATTGATAAAAAGTTAAACGATCTTGGAGAAGTAAAATCAAGGTTAGTAGGAATTGGTATTGGTGCACCGGGGCCTGTCAACTTTGCAAACGGTTCGATTGAAGTAGCTGTCAATTTAGGTTGGGAAAAATTCCCTATCAAAGATATTTTGGAAGTAGAAACTTCTCTTCCTGTTGTAGTAGACAATGATGCAAATATTGCAGCAATTGGAGAAATGTGGAAGGGTGCTGGAGACGGAGCAAAAGATTTACTTTGCGTTACGCTTGGCACAGGCGTTGGCGGTGGCGTCATTGCAAACGGTGAAATTGTACAAGGCGTAAATGGAGCCGCTGGTGAGATCGGGCACATTACTTCTATTCCTGAAGGCGGGGCACCGTGTAACTGCGGCAAAACCGGCTGTTTAGAAACAATTGCTTCAGCAACTGGAATTGTACGTTTAACAATGGAAGAGTTAACGGAAACGGACAAACCAAGTGAGCTTCGCACAGTGTTAGAACAAAATGGACAAGTTACATCTAAAGATGTATTTGATGCAGCTCGTTCAAAAGACGAGTTAGCTATGCATGTTGTAGATAAAGTTGCCTTTCATTTAGGTCTAGCACTAGCAAACTCTGCTAATGCATTAAACCCTGAGAAGATCGTTCTAGGCGGCGGTGTGTCTCGTGCAGGCGAGGTATTACTTGCACCGGTAAGAGATTATTTCAAACGTTTTGCATTTCCTCGCGTAGCGCAAGGTGCTGAACTAGCAATCGCTACTTTAGGAAACGATGCGGGAATTATTGGAGGAGCTTGGTTAGTTAAATCTTATTTTGAATAATAAGCAAGAATCTAACTGAGATAAAAAAGCGCTTTGACATTTAGTCAAAGCGCTTTTTTATCATGCATCTTTTCAATCTTTACATATACATAGTGTAAAGGAGTGAAGATTATGCAAATTGTAGATATCCAAAAGCCCTACGATTACACACGAACAATACAAGATATCCAAACACTTTTGACGTACTACCCCTATGGTTCTCTTGAATGGATAGGGTGCAGCGTGCTTGGAAAGCCGATTCCTCATATTTTAATTGGAAACGGAGAAAGAAAGGTTCATATTAATGCGTCTTTTCATGCCAATGAATGGATTACGACAAATGTTCTTCTAAAGTTTGTTGAAGATTATTTAGCTGCTCTTCATTACGACCAGGCGTTGAACGGGCAGGAAGCAAGAGCTCTTTTTAATCAAATTACGCTTTCTGCGGTTCCAATTGTTAATCCAGACGGAGTAGATCTGGTCTTAAAAGGTCCTGCTGTAAGTGAACCTTATGCGTCTTTTCTTTCTAAAATAGGAAGAGATTTTCCTGATTTTCAAAGCTGGAAAGCAAATATCCGAGGGGTAGACTTAAACAATCAGTTTCCGGCTTATTGGGAAATTGAAAAAAAGCGCAAAGAACCTAAAGCTCCGCATTATCGGGACTTTCCAGGTTATGAATCTCTGTCTGAACCTGAAGCGCAGGCAATGGTAAAACTCGTTGAGCGTCATAATTTTGATTGTGTGATTGCTTTACATACCCAAGGAGAAGAATTTTACTGGGGGTATATGAATGAAGAGCCGACGGAAGCGGAGGAAATAGCCAGTTATTTTGAAAGGGTAAGCGGTTATAAAGCAGTCAAAACGATTGATAGTCACGCTGGATTTAAGGATTGGTTTATCTTAGAAAAGAAAAAGCTAGGGTTCACCTTAGAACTGGGGAAAGGAATTAATCCGCTGCCTCTATCTCAAATATCACGCGTATATAATCCGACCAAAGCTATTTTAGTTGCGGCAATGGAATATCTATCTATTTGAAAAGCCACGCAAAGCATATGCTTTGCGTGGCTTTTTTAATGATGTACCGCCGGATAACCGTGATGTATAATGGTCATCACGGTAAACCATCCGAACACACCGAATGTTAGTACCGAAAAACCAATGCCTAATATGTTTTTATTTCTAAAAGATGAAATAGCTGCAAATACGCCTAGCAATGTTGTTAGTGCAAAAATAATCATAAGACCCACTCGAAGAAACCTCCTTTAGGCAACTTAAAATTAAAGCGCTATCATTAGCTTATCCCTTTAATTGTAAAACTTTTCTAACCGTTTGTCGAGATGAAAACCAATCTTTCTTTCGCCTTATTAGCTTAGAAAGGTCCTTACTTTCATTTATAAGATGATGTGTGTATGATAATGCATATAACGGAAATAAATTTTACAAGGAGGATACATTATGAACTATCATCGTATACCGCTAGGACCTATTCAAACGAATTGTTATGTCGTTGCTAACGAAAAAAAAGAGTGTTTAGTTTTTGACCCGGGAGCTCAGGGAAAACAGCTCGTTGAATTTCTAGAAAAACAAACGTATAAACCGTTGGCTATTTTGCTGACACACGCTCATTTTGATCACATTGGAGGAGTAGATGAAGTGATGAATCACTACTCTATCCCGCTTTATGTACATAAAAATGAAAAAGAATGGCTTCATAATAGTGATTTAAACGGTTCGAAATTTTTTGATTTAGGAGAAATTACGGCTCCAGATGCAACCGATATTATTTCAGTCGAAGGCAATTTAACAATTGGCTCATTCCAATTTGAGGTGTACGAAACGCCTGGCCATTCTCCTGGCAGCGTTTCATATTATTTCAAATCGGGTAACTTTGTAGTATCTGGTGACGCGCTTTTTGCAGGCGGCATTGGACGCACAGATTTACCTGGAGGCAATCAAGCTCAGCTGTTAGAAAGCATCGAATCGAAATTGCTGTCCCTTCCAGAAGATACGCTTGTGCTAAGCGGTCACGGACCTGAAACAACTGTGGGACACGAAATGGATCAAAATCCTTTCCTAAATGGTTTTTAAGAATACAAAAAGCGATGGAAGCCCATCGCTTTTCTCTTTACTGTCCTGGTGTCATCATAAAAGTTGACCAGTACGTGAACCCCACAAAAAAGACGGTCAAATATGCTCCGAAAACGTAAATGTACATTCTTTCAGACAGCTTTAAATAACTAAGAATTACAAAAAAGCCTGTTTGAGCTAAAAAGAGTAAAGAAGTCTTATGCATGTGACCGAGGTAAAACATTACAGTGAAAATTGCTGTCCAGAACCCCATTACACGGTACATTCGTTCCACGTCCATTTCCTCCTTTATCAAACTTAGTTAGTGTCATGATGAATGTCATCGCTGTGTAAGCACTAGAAAGCACTTATGAAACTATATCGATACTTTTCCATTATAATACATCCTTTCTTTCCTGAAAACGCTATCTTTTCCTTGAAATACGACAGAAGAAAAAAAGTTATACAAAACATGTGCAAAATACTATACAAAAGTTATACAAAACGTGTACAATGTATATAAACAATCTATAACTAAAAAACGGGAGGGTTTCATATGGAAGAAATTAAATTTTATACGTACCCGAGCTGTACATCTTGTCGTAAAACGAAAAAATGGCTAGTGAAGGAAGATGTGAATTTTAAAGAGCGTCATTTATTTAGAGAAACACCTACTCATAAAGAAATGCTTGAACTTCTTTCTATGACAACAGAAGGGATGGATGAACTTCTTGCTAAAAGAAGTCAAGAATATAAAAAGTTAAATGTTGATGTGGATAGCATGACACTATCAGAAGTGGTCAATCTATTAATTGAACATCCTCGTTTGCTTCGCCGACCAATTTTAACAGATGGCAAAAAGCTTGTAGTAGGCTATAACGAATCTGCTCTTAAAAATTTAGTCAAGAAAAAAACAAGTCTTGCTTCTCTAGTTGTGTAAGCGTACATGATGAAGAAGTTCAATTCAGTAAATAACGAATAAAACGACAGCGTAGAGTTTTACATCACGTTGTCTTTTTTATGTAGTCGTTTAGAGGTGTACAGAAGTTGTACATCGTGTACAAGGGCTGAAGCGAAGAAAAGAAGCGTATACTGAAAAAATTATAAAAAATGAAAAAAGAAGGAGGAAAATCTCGAAAAAGGTCGAAATTACTGTTTCTAGATGTTTTACTAATCATCTTTATTACAAATAAAGGAGTGATGATCGCTTGACCGAAATTGAACAGTTTGCAACGTACATTATACGAGATGCATGTGAGTGCCGAAGTTCTGATGTGCATATTGTGCCCCGAAAGAAAGATGCTGTGATTCAGCTGCGAATTGACCAGGAGCTTATTTTAAAGAGGGTTATTTCAAAGGAAATGTCTGAACGGCTCATTTCGCATTTTAAATTTTTAGGGGGAATGGATATTGGCGAGCGCAGAAAACCTCAAAATGGTGCATTGACCACTTCCATTGATCACTATCAAGTAAATTTGCGTTTATCAACCCTTCCTACTTCTCATGATGAAAGTCTTGTTATTCGGCTTTTGCCTCATCAACAATCTACATCTCTCAAACATTTATCTCTTTTTCCTGAACACACTAAAAAGCTTATTTCTCTCTTGAAATTCTCTCATGGATTAATTATTTTTACCGGTCCTACAGGGTCAGGTAAAACCACTACTCTATATACTCTTTTACACGAAGTAAAGCACCTTTTTAATCGAAATGTTATTACACTAGAAGATCCTATTGAAAAACCGAGTGAAACCGTGCTTCAAGTACAGGTAAATGAACGGGCGGGGATTACGTACACGACTGGTTTAAAAGCTATATTGCGCCATGACCCAGACATTATCATGGTGGGAGAAATAAGAGATAGTGAGACTGCCAAAATTGCTGTGAGAGCAGCGCTTACCGGACACTTGGTTTTGACAACGATGCATACTAAAGATACAAAAGGATCTTTGTACAGGCTGCTTGAATTTGGGGTTAGCTTTCAAGAAATGGAACAGACTCTTGTAGCAGTAGCTGCACAGCGCCTTGTAGAAATTCGCTGTCCGCTGTGTTCCGGAAAATGCCACCCCGCTTGTAAAAAAATGAGAAAGCATCGTCAGTCCAGCATATACGAATTGCTTTATGGCAAGGAGCTTAGTCCAGTGATGAGAGAAGTGAAAGGAGAAAATGCGGATTATGATTATAAGACGCTCCGAGATGTGATTCTAAAAGGAATCGCGCTAGGCTATTTATATCCGCATTCGCTAGACGGATGGGGGTAAAGACAAATAGACAAAAAAGGTGGTCTCTTGCTCAGCAAGCAAAAATTCTTAAGCAGGTCTCTAAGCTTTTGGAAAAAGGCTACACTCTTTCTCAAGCTCTTTCGTTTTTGACGTTTCAAGTATCTAACAAAGAAAAAACGGATATTGAAAAATGTCTTGAGCAGTTAAAACGAGGAGAATCTTTGCACGATGCTTTTGTTAAACTTCAGTTTCACCGCGATATTTTAAGCTATTTATATTTTGCGGAACAGCATGGAAACCTTCAATTTGCTTTAAAAGAAAGCAGCTCAATGATTGAAGAAAAAGTAAGGCATCGTAAAAAATTTCAAAAGCTTGTTCAATACCCCGTATTGCTACTGCTGTTTATTCTTTCCATTTTATTTGTTTTAAGTACGGTTTTACTTCCACAGTTTGAAGCTCTGTACTTATCCTTTGGAAACAAGCAGTCTTCGTTTATTCTCTTATTTATGCAGGCGATGTCGTTCTTTCCTTTTGTGTTACCTGCAGTCATCAGTATGCCAATCATTCTTTATTTGTTTTATGTGATTTATATTAAAAAATTGCCTCCAGTAGTTCAAATGCAGCTTTTTATGAGAGTTCCCGTTATCCGAACGTTCACACGGCTATTTAACTCGTACTTTTTTTCTGTTCATATGAGCAATTTACTAAATGGTGGTTTATCTATTTATGAATGCTTTGCTCTTTTTCAAAAGCAAGAGCATCATCCGTTTTTTCAAGTGGAAGCTTTTGCTTTTACAGATCAACTTTCCTCAGGAATGCGATTAGATCATATCGTTTCAGGTAAATCTCATTATGAAAAAGACTTGGCTCAAGTTATTGTGCATGGTCAGCAGAACGGTGAGCTTTCTCAAGAACTGTATGATTACAGTCTATTTATGATGGAAAGAATGGAACAGTTTATTTTTCGTATTTTAAAATATGTACAGCCGCTTACATTCTTATTCATCGGAATTGTCATTCTGCTTATGTATATGTCCGTTATGCTTCCGATGTTAGAAGTGATGTCGAGCTTGTAGAAAGGTGAAAGAATATGATTCTAAAAGGTGATAAAGGATTTACCCTTATTGAAATGCTCATTGTTATGCTCGTTATTACCGTGCTTTTGCTCATTATGATTCCAAATGTATTAAAGCATAATACGGTTATTAACAACAAAGGCTGCTCAGCTCTTGTCAAAACCGTAGAGGCTGAGGTACAAGTATACGAACTTGAAAATGGCGAAAAACCAAGTCTAGAAGAGCTTGAAGCAGGAGGCTACTTAAAAGAAGGCACCGTGTGTCCAAATGGTCAAGCCATTCAAATTGACGGTACCGGAAAGGTTACAGCTAGTGGTTCTTCTTAAGCAAAAAGGATTTACCCTCATTGAGATGCTGATGGTTTTATTTATTGTGCAAGTGATGATGTTTTCCATTATTGTAGCCATTCGTCCGCTTGTGGAATATTACAAAATCACATTATTTTTGCGACAGCTGCAAAGCGACACGTTTTATGTGCAGCAAACAGCAATGAACCGAGAATCTCCAATTAAAATTAACTTCGCACCGAAGGGAACAGAATATATTGTTTCTGATTCTCGTGCCGTTCTTTATAAGCGCGCCTATGACTCCACCATTCATATCACGTTTGGAAGCGGCAATTCCACGATACAATACAACAAAAACGGCAATATTTCTCAAGCGAAGACCATTTTTATCAGCAATCAAAAATTTAAATATAAAGTTACTTTTCAAATAGGCAGAGGGCGTTTTTATGTGGACAAGATGTAAGGGTCAGCAGGGCTACACCTTGTTAGAAATGCTTGTTTCATTTAGCATGCTTTTACTCCTAACCGGTACAATTATTCCTTTGTATGTTCAGATGAAGGAAGCAGAAAAGAAGCAATATATTTCGTATCAAGCTGATGCTATCTTGCACGAAGAGCTATTGAAATATAAATATGAAGCAGGATATAAACGGCGAGAAAAAATCGTAAAAGAAAACGTTGCGTTTTATCTGAAGTGGAACGGAGAAAGTGCTCAAAAGCTTTGTGTAGAATGGACAGATTCCGCTGAGAAAATGAAAAAGAAGTGTGATGTGATGTTGAAGTGAAAAGGGAAAAAGGCTTTACGCTTGTAGAGATGTTAGTCAGTTTTACTCTTTTTTTGATCATTGTTTCATTTTTCCCCATTATCATTCCGCTAGCTAAGCAAACATATAATCCGGATTTTAGTATGAATGAAATGGAGTGGGAAATTTTTGTGAATCAACTTGCTATGGAATATCGAGAAGCAAAAGAAGTGGGAATTAATGCGACTACGCTTACGTTGAAAATGGAAAATAATCAGATCATCACTTATGAACGCTACGAAGACAAGATAAGAAGACGAGTGGATGAAAGCGGTCATGAAGTTGTGCTGCAGCACATTAAGAATATTATGTATGAACAGCAAACAGAAAGGCTTTTGATTCGTTCAACAGACGGTGTTAACAAAGTTAGAGAAGAAACCATTACGACGTTTTTGATGCTTGCTCATGAAACATAATGAGCAAGGATTTATTCTCCCAGTTGTTTTGGCATTTTGTGCGCTTTTTCTTCTGTTAGTAGCTCAGCAAACCACTTATTTTGTGACGAAAAGTTCATTTTATCAAGAAGTAGAGCAGAAAAATCGTCTGCAGCATCTTTTAGAAAACGCGGTTGTACATGTAAAAAAAGAAATAAAAGAACATAATAAATCTCCATCTGCATCTTTAGTATTAGAAACTGGTACGGTTTCATACGAAGTAGTAAGTGAAGATGAACAGATGATCATCCTAAAAATAAAGTGTCAAACATTGCAAGGAAGAGCATTGACGGAAACGGCATATATTCAAAAAAAGGATCAGCACATTGTGAAGTGGACGGATTAAGTCTCTTTCTCTCCGGATATAATAGTGCTGAGGAGATGATTATATGAAAACGAATGATTATGTAAAATATATGACTCAGCAATTTGTACAATATATGGATCAGCCAAAAGAAGAGAGGAAAACGAAAAAAATTCAAAAAAAAGAAGAGCGAGCACCTTTTGCAAACAGATGGTTTGGAATGATTCCGCTGTCGTTTATGCTGTGGTATCGAAAGAAAAAAGAAAGATGAGCATATCATATGCTCATCTTTTTTTTAACCGGCTTGTGTTTTGTTAAATTGACGAGACATCGTTTCAGGAGATATGTAAAATAAGCCACCGTTTATAAACTTAAACAAGATAGTCGGCTCGTACAGTTCTTGAAGCGCTGTTTTTTCGGTCATATATATTTCTGGCAGCTCTTCTGCTGTTTCGTAAAAATGATCAAGAAGCGCTAAGTCTTCATACCATCTCTCCTGCGCTTTTTCAGCCCATTCAGTTGGCTGAGCTTTAACATAGTCAGTCACATATGATGTGAGTCGTGCGATGGCACTTTTAGGTTTAATAAAAGGTGAGAGAGTAAAGCAATAGTCTGAGATTTTAGATGACAAATTTTGATTAATGATTAATTCATGAAATGATTCAATAATCTGTCCATTGATTAAATTAATGCCAAGCGACAAGAGCTCATCTTTTTTACGATCGCATTTGTACGAGACTTTAATATTTAATGCAAGCCAAGGGTGTAAAGGCTGATTTGTTGGCTGAGCTGATGCAACTTGTTCATACAAGTGAATAAACCCGCCTAGTTTTTGAGTAGAAGCGAAAATTTGGTGCAGCCTAGGTGAACCGAAATGAATTCGTTCTCCTTGAACGGAATCGTCTTCAAATGCTGGATCTGTAATGAAAGTGAGCGAAGCAGGAGTTGCTTCTCCTCCCGTCTTTTCAATATAGTGCCAATAAAATGGACGATTCATCAATTCTTTATCGAGTTCAATCGTTAATTGAACCGTCAGGTAAGAAGATGTTTCTGTGACAATAGAACAATTATTAGCTAGAAAATAACGCTTTAAAAATTGATGAATATCAGTTTGCTGCATGCTGATCCTCCTCGCTGTCTTCGTATTGAATAATAGACGTCAAGTTCTCCATTTTGATTTTTATTTCTCCTTCACTCCGCGAATGAAATAAAATATCCTGAATATGCTCTTCGATATTTTTTAAATCAAGCTTTGTTAAAATATCATCTAGCTCTCCAACAACTCGTTCAAAAAGGTTTATTTTTTCGTATAACAATTTTAAAATATGTTCTTCGACCGTATGTTGAATGGCTAAATTGTAAATGTGAACATCATGTTTTTGACCTAAACGATGGACCCTTCCAATTCGCTGTTCTAGACGCATTGGATTCCACGGAAGATCATAGTTAATGATATGATGACAAAACTGAAGGTTGATTCCTTCTCCGCCTGCTTCAGTGGCAATAAATACTTGCGCGTGGCTTTCAAAAAGTTGCTTCATCCAGTCTTTTTTACCTCGCTTAAATCCGCCTCTAAAAGGTACAGAGGTAATTCCATGCTGTTTTAAATACCACTGTAAATACAGTTGAGTTGCTCTGTACTCAGTAAAAATAATGACTTTATCATCAATTTTCTGAACGAGCTCTAGCACTTTTTCTGCTTTTGCATTTTGCGGCACTTGCTGAAGTAGTTCCATTAACGGAGTGATCATATGTTCCGTTAATGCGCTGTTTTGATCTTCCTGACGTTCAAGCATGTTTTTTAATGTCATATACACCGCTTCACGGCTGCTGCAGGCCTCTCGCTGCAGGGTTAAAATTGAAAAAGCGCTTGAAGGGTGCAGTCCGTTTCCTTTAAAAGACGTAATCGCATCGTACAGCTCGCGTTCTTTTGGCGAGAATTCAACAGGAATGGTTTGAACAATTCGCTTCGTCCATTCGATACCCGTATCGTGGCGGCGATTTCGAATCATAACTTTGTTAACAAGCTCTTTTAAGTGTTCATCGTTTTGCAAAGAGCGTTTTTTAGCGGAAAATAATTCTTCGAAATAGTCTTTATTGCCGAGATGGCCAGGCTTTAAAAGAGAGACCAAGTTAAAAATTTCTTCAATTCGATTTTGAATCGGTGTTGCGGTTAGCAACAGACAAAATTTCTTTTTTAGACTTTGCACAAATTCATAGTTTTTTGTTTTGTTGTTTTTAAGTTTATGAGCTTCATCAATGATGATGAGGTCGTAGTCTTGTTCAAGCACAATTTCTCGATGAGGAGAACGTTTTGCTGTATCAATTGAAGACACAACGATGTCACACTGATCCCACACATATGATTTTCTTTGAGGGACTGCGGGAATATAAAATTTTTGATTCAATTCCATAGCCCACTGTGAAACAAGCGAAGCTGGAACTAAAATGAGAACTTTTTTAACAAGTCCGCGAATCATATATTCCTTCAAAATTAACCCTGCTTCAATCGTTTTCCCCAGTCCTACTTCATCTGCTAAAATGGCTTTCCCATTCATTGTTTCAACTACTTGTTTGGCTACTTCGAGCTGATGAGGAAGCGGCGTTAAATCAGCTAGATGTTTTGGGCTTTGTAGTCCTTCAAATTCTGAGATAAGCGTTTGGTCTTCTATTTCATAGGCAAGTTTATACAAATCCCATGCAGACCAAGGGCCGTCTTGCTCCAATTTAGTTGAGAAGGCTGCTTCCCATGTTTCATCGATGTTTAATTTCACTTTCATGATAAAAATGCTCCTTTGTAAAAAATTTTTATTGAACAAATGATAAGAATCAGGTAGGATAAAAATATATTTAGAAAATTTGAAAAAGAAAATAGATTAGCACTTTACAAATGATTGTGTGAATAAAGATAGATACATCTTTCAGTAGTATGCCCAACTTTACCAACTTTATAGAAGCGAATGACGACACGGGGAGAGACTACTTGAATGTAGCGCCGAAGGAGCAAGCAATAAAATTGTGAATCTCTCAGGCAAAAAGACTCTTGTTTGACGCAGCTCTGGAGAGTGTCTATGCGTTTATAGACCACCCACGAGGCAAACCTATTCGTTTATAGGTAAACTTTCAGGTGAAAAGGACAGAGACTTCCTACTAAATACAGTAGGGGGTTTTCTGTCCTTTTTTGTTTGGATACGTAGTGATCCCCACACTATTTGAAAACTCCCCGTTATGAAAAGTTTCACGTGAAAAAGAGGAGGACATAAATATGACAACAGAATTACACAAAACGCCGCTTTATGATACCTATCAAAAATATGGTGCCAAAACAATTGATTTTGGAGGATGGGCTCTTCCCGTTCAATTTTCTTCTATTAAAGAAGAGCATGAAGCTGTACGTACAAAGGCAGGCCTTTTTGATGTCTCTCATATGGGAGAAATTCTTGTAACAGGAGCTGATAGCTTAGCTTTTCTTCAGCACACGATGACAAATGACGTTTCTACCCTCGTAGATGGAAAAGCACAGTATACGGCTATGTGTTATGAAGACGGAGGCACGGTAGATGATTTGCTGATTTATAAAAAAGCAGATCAAGAGTATTTGCTAGTCGTAAACGCTGCTAATATTCAAAAAGACTATGAGTGGCTGGTGTCTCACAAACAAGGAGATGTAACGCTCGTTAATCAGTCTGATGAAACTGCGCAGCTAGCTTTACAAGGTCCTGTAGCAGAAAAAGTTTTACAAACGTTAACGAACGAAAATTTATCTTTATTAAAGCCATTTACATTTGCTGATGATGTAGAAGTAGCGAATGTAAAAGCTCTCGTTTCACGTACTGGGTACACCGGGGAAGACGGCTTTGAAATTTATTGTTCTTCAGCTGACGCCTCTCACTTGTGGACGGCTATTTTAGAAGCAGGCAGTGATGAAGGTGTGCTGCCTTGCGGATTAGGAGCTCGCGATACGCTTCGTTTTGAAGCTACTTTGGCTTTATATGGCCAAGAGCTTTCAAAAGATATTACGCCCATTGAAGCTCGAATTGGATTTGCAGTAAAAACGAACAAAGACAGCTTTATTGGAAAAGAAGTGTTAAAAGAACAGCGTGAAAGCGGGGCACCTCGTAAACTGGTAGGAATTGAAATGATTGATAAAGGTATACCAAGACACGGTTACGAAGTATTTGCAGATGAAGAACAAATTGGATTTGTGACAACAGGTACACAGTCACCGACATTAAAGAAAAACATCGGTTTAGCGCTATTGTCAGCAGAGTATTCAGAGCTTGGTCAGGAAGTAGAAGTGCAGGTTCGAAAAAAACGCTTAAAAGCAAAAGTGGTTTCAACACCTTTTTATAAACGTTCAAAGTAAGCTTTGGGGAGGAATTTAACATGTTACATCGCTATTTACCAATGACAGAACAAGATCAGCAGCAAATGTTAGCAGCAATTGGTGTTTCATCTGTTGATGATTTATTTTCAGATATTCCGCAGCGCGTTCGTTTTCAAGGAGAATACAATATTAAAAAAGCGGCTTCAGAGCCTCAGCTGTTAAAAGAATTAAATAGTATGGCTGCTAAAAATGCTCATTTAAAAGACTATGCTTCTTTTTTAGGAGCAGGAGTTTACGATCATTACATGCCGGTTATTGTTGATCATGTTATTTCTCGTTCGGAATTTTATACGGCCTATACTCCGTATCAACCAGAAATTTCTCAAGGAGAACTTCAGGCCATCTTTGAATTTCAAACAATGATTTGTGAGTTAACGGGGATGGACGTGGCTAATTCTTCTATGTATGACGGAGGAACTGCTTTAGCAGAAGCCGCTATGCTCAGTGCGGGTCAAACAAAAAAGAAAAAAGTACTTGTCTCTGCGGCTGTTCACCCTGAGTCAAAAGATGTGTTAAAAACGTATGCGAAGGGTCAATACATTGAAGTGGTAGAAATCCCTGCAGCAGACGGAGTAACAGATATGATTGCATTGGAAAAAGAGATGGGGAGTGACGTGGCAGCTGTTATTGTCCAATACCCAAATTTCTACGGACAAATCGAGCCGTTAAAAGAAATTGAAGAAATTACTCATCAAGAAAAGTGCATGTTTGTGGTTTCAAGCAATCCTTTATCATTAGGTTTACTTACGCCCCCTGGAGAATTCGGAGCTGATATTGTCATTGGAGATGCACAGCCATTTGGTATTCCAAGTCAATTTGGAGGACCGCACTGCGGATACTTTGCAACTACGTCTAAGCTTATGCGGAAAATTCCAGGACGATTAGTAGGGCAAACGGTAGATGAAAACGGTAAGCGAGGGTTTGTTTTAACCCTTCAAGCGCGTGAACAGCATATACGCCGCGATAAAGCGACGTCTAACATTTGTTCAAATCAAGCGTTAAATGCTTTAGCGGCATCAGTTGCAATGACAGCTTTAGGCAAGCAAGGTGTAAAAGAAATGGCGCTGCAAAACTTATCAAAAACGCATTATGCATATGAAGCGTTAAAGGCAAAAGGGATAAATGTAGCATTTGAAGGACCGTTTTTTAACGAATTAGTCGTGAAGCTTCCTGTTTCGGTAACAGAAGCAAACAATCATTTATTAGCATCAAAAATAATTGGCGGTTATGATCTTAGCCGTGATAACCAAGCGCTTGAAAATCACATGCTGCTTGCTTTTACAGAGCTCCGTACAAAAGAGGAAATTGACCAACTTGTAAATGAATTGGGGGATCTTCATGCTTAATCAAAATCAATCACTTATTTTTGAAAGCAGTAAAGAAGGGCGAATCGGCTATTCATTGCCAGAGTTAGATGTGCCGCAAGTAAATGCTGAAGAACTGCTTGGAAAAGCGTATGTGCGTACCAAAGCTCCTGAGCTTCCTGAAGTATCAGAACTCGATATTATGCGTCATTACACCGCGCTTTCAAAACGAAATCACGGAGTAGACTCAGGGTTTTATCCGCTTGGTTCATGTACGATGAAATATAATCCAAAAGTGAATGAACAAGCAGCACGCATTGCTGGGTTTGCGCATATTCATCCGCTTCAAGATGAGCAAACGGTTCAAGGTGCTCTCGAACTTTTATATGATTTACAAGAGCATTTAACAGAAATTACAGGAATGGATGAAGTAACACTTCAGCCAGCAGCAGGTGCTCACGGCGAGTGGACCGGGCTTATGATGATCCGTGCTTATCATGAAGCAAATGGTGAGACGCAGCGAACAAAAGTCATTGTTCCAGACTCAGCTCACGGAACGAACCCGGCTTCGGCAACAGTTGCGGGATTTGAAACGGTAACGGTAAAATCAAACGAACATGGTTTAGTGGACTTAGAGGATTTACGCCGCGTAGTAGGAGAAGATACAGCCGCTTTAATGTTAACAAACCCAAATACGCTAGGGTTATTTGAAGAAGATATTTTAGAAATGGCTGAAATTGTTCACGCAGCAGGTGGAAAGCTTTATTATGATGGTGCAAATTTAAACGCAGTATTAAGTAAAGCCCGTCCTGGAGATATGGGGTTTGACGTTGTGCATTTAAACCTTCATAAAACGTTTACAGGCCCTCATGGAGGAGGCGGTCCTGGCTCTGGTCCGGTAGGGGTAAAAGCAGATTTAATTCCGTATTTGCCTAAACCAGTGCTTGTGAAAACAGAACAAGGCTATCACTTTGACTATAACCGTCCTCAGTCAATTGGACGCGTAAAGCCGTTTTACGGCAACTTCGGTATCAACGTTCGCGCTTATACGTATATTCGTTCAATGGGTCCAGACGGCTTAAAAGCCGTGACGGAAAACGCTGTGCTAAATGCCAACTATATGATGCGTCGTTTAGCAGAACACTATGAGCTTCCGTTTGACCGTCACTGTAAGCACGAATTTGTTTTATCAGGAAAACGTCAGAAAAAGCTGGGCGTGCGCACATTGGATATTGCGAAACGACTGCTTGATTTTGGCTATCATCCGCCAACTATCTACTTCCCGCTTATCGTAGAAGAGTGCATGATGATCGAACCAACGGAAACGGAGTCGAAAGAAACGCTAGATGCGTTTATCGATGCGATGATTCAAATTGCAAAAGAAGCAGAAGAAACGCCTGAAGTCGTACAGGAAGCTCCGCATACAACGGTTGTGAAGCGCCTTGATGAAACGCTGGCAGCGAGAAAGCCAGTTCTTCGCTATCAGAAAGAACAGGCTGTTCAAAACGTCTAACAAAAAACCTCGCCCAAAGGCGAGGTTTTTCTATATACATACCATTATTTTTTCTTTTTTACTTTACCGTTCCACATTTTGAAGCCGCCTTTTAAATCATAGATTTCTTGAACACCGTGGCGACGAAGCATTTGTGCTGCACGTCCTGTGCGCATTCCGCTTTGACAATAGATGTAGACAGGCTGATCTGGACGAAATTCTTTAATGCGCATACGGAACTGTGAAAGAGGAATATTTCGTGCGCCTAAAATATGTCCGTTTTCAAATTCATTCGGTTCACGAATATCAACTAGCTGTGCCTTGCGGTAGCCGGTGCGGAATTCTTCTTCAGTTAACGTTTTCATAATGCGACGTTGGTAAAAGAACATAACGACAGAGTATATGATAATTACTCCAAGTAAAATGAGTACTGCTGTAATTGCTGACATGCTGATTCTTCCTTTCTTCGACAAAATCCATACTCTTATTATATAAGTGAATGAAATTAGAAGTAAAGCGATTTTGCCTTGAATCTAGCGGATTTCTTCCCGAAAATGAAAAAACTACCACATTTGAATTCACAGTTTTATGTTGCTCTTTGCTTTTCCTTAGCTCAATCTTTTGGTAGACTAAAAAACGGATTTATTTTTTATATTACATATAGCTGAGGATGAGGTAGATGAAAGCAAAGTGGAGATTTATTGATTCCAACAACCGTTCGCCTTATTACAATATGGCGTTAGATGAAGCGTTATTAGAATGGCATAGTAAAGGAGAAATTCCACCTACGATTCGTTTTTACGGATGGAACCCTCCAACGCTGTCAATCGGTTATTTTCAAAAAGCTGAAAAAGAAATTAACTTTGATAAAGTAAAAGAATTAGGACTAGGCTTTGTAAGACGTCCAACGGGCGGCAGGGGCGTGCTTCACGATGAAGAGCTTACTTACAGCGTAATTGTATCTGAAGAGTATCCTAACATGCCTAAGACAGTTACAGAAGCATATCGCGTAATCTCTGAAGGTTTACTGGAAGGATTTCGTTCGTTAGGGCTCGAGGCTTATTTTGCTATTCCTCGTTCAGAAGAAGAAAAAAATAGCTTAAAAAACCCTCGTTCGTCCGTATGTTTTGATGCTCCTTCTTGGTATGAACTAGTTGTAGAGGGCCGCAAAATTGCTGGAAGTGCCCAAACCAGACAAAAAGGAGTTATTCTACAGCACGGCTCTATTCTGTTAGAGATTGATGAAGATAAATTATTCAGCGTGTTTAATTATCCAAATGATCGCGTGAAAGAAAGAATGCAGCGCGCATTCCGTTCTAAAGCGGTAGCCATCAATGCAATTGCTGGCCGCAAAATCTCTATTGAAGAAGCAAAAAAAGCGTTTTATAAAGGATTTGCTTCGGCTCTTGATATCGATTTAGAACCGTATACACTGTCTGAAGAAGAGGAAGCATACGTAGAAGAACTAGCGCGCACAAAGTACGGATCGGATGAATGGAACTTTAAGCGCTAAACGGATGCCGATGGGAAATAGATAAAAGTGCAACTTCTTATAAGTTGCACTTTTTATTGGAATTTTTAGAAATAATTCTTGGCTGATAGAATACATAGGGAAGAAAAGTCAAACACTTTTTTTACGAAAAAAAAAATATTTCACTTGACACCCTTCTATATGTAGATGTTTGGATAAGTGTCAAATACTATATATTGAATTCGTCCAAGCCCTGTGGTAAGTTATTGATAGTTGATTGAAAAACTCTTTTTCCTTTAAAAGGAAAAAGAGTTAATAAATTTATAGATGTTCGATAGGTAAGGAGTTGTGAGAATGACTGTTTTGTTAAATCAAAAAGTGAATATGAATGTTGAAAAGCTCAATTCAGATATTGAACGCTTTCCGCAAGTACATCCGATTACACCGAATATGAAGTTGACTCATAAAGGTGTTTCAAGATTGGTAATGTTAGACCGCTATGCTTTTAAAGATACGGAAAAATTAACGTTATCAGAAGGAGATTTTGTTGTTCTAACTGTAAAAGAAGATCCAAAATTTCCAGCACGAGGACTTGGCTATGTGGAAAGCATTAATTTTGAGCAAAAGACCGCTGTTGTCAAGGTAGAAGATGAGTTTAGAGGTGCTTTATCGCCCGAAGAAGCAGAAAACGGGTTAATCACTCGTTCGCTGGATGTCATTGAAAAGCCTCTAGAGGTCTTCTACGAGCAAATTGCAAAACGTAATGCAACAGGCTTAGCTTCTGTGGAAAAAACAGAAGAAAAGCGTAAAGAGTGGTTTGAAAAGTTCTATCAAGAGCTTGTTCAGCTAAACTTTGTACCAGCTGGCCGCGTTCTTTACGGTGCAGGCGCTGACACAGACGTAACGTACTTCAACTGTTATGTAATGCCTTATGTAAAAGATTCACGTGAAGGTATTTCAGAACACCGCAAACAAGTAATGGAAATCATGAGCCGCGGAGGCGGTGTTGGAACAAATGGTTCAACTCTTCGCCCGCGCAACACGCTGGCTCGCGGTGTAAACGGCAAATCATCTGGTTCGGTTTCATGGTTAGATGATATTGCTAAACTGACGCATCTTGTTGAGCAAGGTGGGTCACGTCGTGGGGCTCAAATGATCATGCTTGCCGACTGGCATCCTGATATTGTAGAGTTTATCATTTCTAAAATGCAAAACCCTCGCATTTTACGTTTCTTAATTGAAAACACAAATGACGAAATGATTAAAAAGCATGCGCAAGATAAATTGAAGTTCACGCCGCTAACAGAGTCTGAAGAAGCGATGTACCAAGGAATCATTAACTATAAACAAATTCCTGGTCTTGGTGGGTTCAGTGAAAAAATCATTAAAGATGCAGAAGAAAAGCTGCAAACAGGCGGAACGTACAGCGTTCATAACTCAGAGTTTTTAACAGGAGCAAACATTTCTGTATGCTTAACAAAAGATTTTATGGATGCTGTTGAAAACGACGGTGAATATGAACTTCGCTTCCCAGACGTAGAAAGCTATTCAAAAGAAGAAATGGCTAACTACAATGAAAACTGGCACGAAGTAGGCGATGTGCGCGAATGGGCAAAACAAGGAAACAAAGTTCGTACGTACCGTACTATCCGTGCGAAAGAGCTATGGAACTTAATTAATATTTGTGCAACGTACTCAGCTGAACCAGGCATTTTCTTCTTTGACAATGCTAATGATATGACAAATGCTCAAGCATATGGTCAGCACGTTGTTGCAACAAATCCATGTGGTGAATAGTTTGCCTCATGTAAAACATTGCGGAATAAAGCAGGAACCCTGAGATGGGAATCTGAACCGAAGGCTAAACGTAAAGGTTTAGTCAGGGGCAACGCATAGAAGCTGATCCTGTATAACAGACTATAATGCTTCCACGAGGCCGCAACGTTACAATTTTAAAGCTCCGAAAGAGTATTTGAAAGAAATGGCTGAATAATTGTAACGAAAACGTATGCTGAACTTACGTAAATATGAAGCGTAAGAGGTAGAGGATAAAAAGCCTTTACGATAACAAATTTGGAACAACCACTTGCACCATTCTCTGTCTGCAACTTAGCTGCTGTTAACTTAGCGCAAATGGCAGATAAAGAAACGAAAACTGTTAACTTTGAAAAGTTACGTCAAACGGTTGAAACGGGCGTTAGAATGCAAGATAACGTTATTGATGCAACTCCTTATTTCTTAGAAGAAAACCAAAAGCAAGCTCTTGGCGAACGCCGCGTTGGCCTTGGTGTAATGGGTCTTCACGATCTTCTTATTTATTGTGAAACAGAGTACGGCTCAGACAAAGGCAATGAGTTAGTAGATAAAGTGTTTGAAACAATTGCAACGACGGCTTACCGTGCGTCTGTAGAGCTTGGAAAAGAAAAAGGAAGCTTCCCGTTCTTAGTGGGCGAAACAGATGCTGAAACGGCTTCTTTACGTGAAGCATTTACAAATACAGGCTTCATGAAAAAAATGCCTGAAGATATTCGTGAAAACATTAAAGAGAACGGTATCCGAAACTCTCATTTATTAACAGTAGCGCCAACAGGCAGTACTGGAACAATGGTTGGGGTGTCAACGGGTCTTGAACCTTATTTCTCATTCTCATACTTCCGAAGCGGCCGTTTAGGTAAATTTATTGAAGTAAAAGCTGATATCGTTCAAGAGTATTTAGATCAGCATCCAGAAGCAGATCCAAACAACCTTCCTGAATGGTTCATTTCAGCTATGGAACTTGCACCACAAGCTCACGCGGACGTGCAATGTGTGATTCAGCGCTGGATTGACAGTTCAATTAGTAAAACAGTAAACGCTCCTCGCGGTTACACAGTAGAGCAAGTTCAAAAAGTGTACGAGCGTCTGTATAAAGGCGGAGCAAAAGGCGGTACGGTGTACGTAGACGGCAGCCGTGATGCACAAGTCTTAACGCTAAAAGCAGAAGAAAATACGTTTGATGAAGAAATTGAAGCGCCAAAAGAAGAAACGAAACCGCACGTTGTGCTAGTTGATACAATTAATGAAATTCGTTCAACTGATGTAACAATCGGTTCTGAAGTAGGTAATACTTGTCCGGTTTGCCGTCAAGGAACGGTAGAAGAAATGGGCGGATGCAACACATGTACAAACTGTGGTGCACAGCTGAAATGCGGCCTTTAATTTTGAACATGATGGACTAGTAAAAGCTGACTCAAACGAGTCAGCTTTTATTATGTATAAAAATGGGGCATAAATAAGAAGCGGGATCGAACGGTTCTTGTATTTGAATAAGCATTGTAGTATGATTTTAATTGAATGTCTTTTATCCAGTTTTATCTTATGACATCGCTTTATTTACACGTTTTTTTCACATAGATTATCAAACATGAACACGATATCACTATAAGAAACAGACATTTATGACTTATTATTAGCAATACATAATATTAATTGGGGGAGATTTCATGCCTACACCGAGTATGGAAGATTATATTGAACAAATATATATGCTAATTGAAGATAAAGGATACGCTCGAGTGTCTGATATTGCTGATGCATTGGCGGTTCACCCCTCATCTGTAACGAAGATGGTTCAAAAGCTAGACAAAGATGAGTACTTAATTTATGAAAAATATCGAGGCCTTGTTTTAACAGCTAAGGGGCAGAAGATTGGAAAACGTCTTGTTTATCGCCATGAGCTTTTAGAGCAGCTGCTGCGCATCATTGGCGTAGATGAGACAAATATTTATGATGACGTAGAAGGAATTGAACATCATTTAAGCTGGAATTCCATTGATCGAATTGGAGATTTAGTTCAATACTTTGAAGAAAATCATAACCGTATTCAAGAGCTTCGCAATGTACAAAAACGAAATGAAGAAGAGCAAAAATTATAAGAAGAAAGCAGCGGCCAATAGCGTCACTGCTTTTTTCTTTTTATCATAACTTGTTGCTGAGTCGACTACAAATGTAGAGTGGGTAGTTTGGAGGAGAGGCTGTGTACGTCGACGGAGTGTTTTCAGGTGGCGGTATTAAAGGGCTTGCACTGATTGGCGCGTTACAAGCTCTAGAAGAAAAAGGCTTGATCTTTCGGCGGTTAGCCGGAACGAGTGCGGGTTCCATTATTTGTGCATTTGTAGCAGCCGGTTATACAAGTGAAGAAATTGTTGAAATGATGAATGAAATTGAGTTATCGTCTTTTTTAGATCAAAGAATGTCTTTTTTACCATCAAGCTTGACAAAGTGGCTGTTTTTATATTGGAAAATGGGATTGTATAAAGGAGAAAGGCTTGAAAAGTGGATTTCTGAGAAATTGCGGAGCAGAGGAATTCGTACATTTGCTGATTTGCCTGATCAGTCGCTGCGTATTATTGCGTCAGATTTGACCAACAGTACGATGCTTGTTCTTCCAGATGATTTGCCTAAATATCAAATCGACCCGAATCGCTTTTCTGTAGCAAGAGCCGTTCGAATGAGCTGCAGCATTCCATATTTTTTTGAGCCGGTTAAATTAAAATCTACCCCAAGCAGTTTAATAGTCGACGGGGGCGTGTTAAGCAACTTTCCAATTTTTCTGTTTGATGATGATAAAAGTCTTAAGAAGCGACCGGTAATTGGTGTGAAGCTGAGCCCGAAGGACGAAGAAAGGGAACGGAATAAAATTAAAAATGCCGTTGGTTTATTCAGCGCGCTTTTTGAGACGATGAAAGATGCGCACGATGCAAGACATATTTCAAAACGTCACGAAAAAAATATTATCTTTTTACCTGTTAATCAAGTTTTTGCGACAGAATTTACCCTCACAGAAGAGCGGAAGGAAGAGCTGATTGCGTTTGGAAAAAAGCGTACAAGGGCATTTTTGAAAAAATGGTGCTATTAAAAAAACAAGGAGGCTTTTCTCCTTGTTTTTTTAAAAGAATGCTCTATTTTTCTTTTTTCCTTTTTTGCCTTCGATGACGGTCAAGTGTGAGTTGTTTTTCTTTTTCTTTAGCGGTTTCGTTGATTTGGATACCGGGCGCTTATTTGAGCTTCGGTACGTATGCATATCAACTTTGTTGCTTCCTCGCTCTTTTTCTTTTTGACGCAGTTTTGATTGTTTTACTGCGCGCACATAGCCTCTATCTTGACCTTTTGTCTGAGAAGGGCGGAGAATAAACCGATAAACTAAGTAAAACAAAATGATAAACAGAAAAATATAACCTGCTTGACGTAATAAAACAGCTGGATCTGTAATCAACGTAAATGCAAAGCCAATGACTCCTAACCCGATTAGACCATATACAAGTGGTTTCACGAATGGACGTCTCATTTTGTTCACCTCCTAAAATAGTAAAAAAAGAAAGCAAAACGGTGTGGATTAGACAACTTGTTCGTCAGTGGTAGAAGAAAGTTCATTTTCAACGCGTAAAAGTTCTTTAAATGAAGCAATCGCAACTTCAACTTGATCATCTTTTGGTTCTTTGGTTGTTAAAAGCTGAAGCCATAAACCGGGATAACCTAAAAAGCGAAGAAGAGGGACATGACGAACTTTATTGGTTAACTGTAACACTTCAAATGATAAACCAAGGACAACTGGAATTAATGCAAGGCGATCCACAATTCGTAACCAAAGAGGATCCGTTGGAACGAGTAGGTAGACAAACATTCCTACAACTACGGTAAAGAGGATAAAGCTACTTCCGCAGCGATAATGAAGTCGAGATTGTGCTTGCACGGCTTCTACCGTAAGTTCAGCATTGTTTTCATATGCATTAATGACCTTGTGTTCTGCTCCATGATATTGAAACACCCGTTTAATAAGTGGCGTTTGTGAAATCACATAAATATAGCCAAGGAGCAATAATAGTTTAAATACTCCTTCAATAAAAACCTGAGCTACACTTGAAGTGAAAACAGGACGTGTCAACTGTGCTAAAAACACAGGAATCAATGTAAATAGTACTTTCCCGAAAAGAAAGGATATTACACCAATAGTTGCAACGCCAAATATTAAAGATAGTTTTGATTCTTTTTTCTCTTTTTGTTGTTCTTCTGCTACTTGAGCATCATCTTCTGGATTCACGTCATAGCGTTCAGAGGAAAAGTTCAAGTGCTGCGTACCGTTTGCACTGGCTTCAACAATAGCAGCAATTCCTCGTAAAAAAGGAATTTTTTTTAAAGCAGTGAGTACGGAATTTGATTTTCTTTTTGAATGAAAATAATCAATAGATTGATCTTTGCGGCGAATAGCCGTCACCATCATACGTTTGCCACCGAACATGACACCTTCTATAACGGCTTGACCACCATACGCAGGTTTTTGTAATTTAGACATTTCAGGCACCAACCTAACTTAACTAGACTAGACTTCTTAGTGTTTTATATTCTACAGCAAAATCAAATAAACCTCTAGGCGGATGCATGTTATCTAGTTTAGCCAATATTTTTCATCTCCACACCCTTGTTATGAATTTTTTTCCTTTCACTTATAAAATTTGTTTATGAAACTCTGTGCGAAGTAGTTTTAAAATGTCTCTTTGATATCAGGCTCCCTTCTTGCGTATAGGAAGAGTAATAAACGTAAAAACTTAGAAATGAGTCAGTAGGAAATGAGAAAAAAGTTCATACTACATCAAGAGGTGATTAATATGTCAGAACCTAAAGAACAGCATGAAAAAAAACAGGATAACCACCCTACGCATAAACAGGAAATGTCTTTTTTATTTAAAGCCATCTTTATTTCCTTTTTTGGAGGGATTTTCTGGAGCTTTATTGGCTATTTAAATTATCTATTCAGCTTTAGTGTTATCAATCCAAATATGCTTTTAGATCCATGGGCATTAGGTGATTGGAAGGATAAAGGAATAGGTGTTATCGTCAGTGTTTTTCTTATAGGGGTATTATCTATTGTTGTCGGGTTGTTATACTACGTCCTATTAAAGAAGTTTAAAACAATTTGGATAGGTTTTGCTTACGGCTTATTATGGTGGGCAATTGTATTCGTTGTTTTGAATCCGCTCTTTCCCAACTTAAAAACAATTGGAGAGCTTCCAGCTAACACGATTATTTCATCCCTCTGTATTTATATTTTATATGGTGTATTCATCGGATATTCCATTTCTTTTGAAGCTGCAGAGCTTCAAACAAAAGATGAATCTACAGATTTTCAAACGGCGAATAAGTAGTGTGAATGTTCCAACGTATGCTAATATATTCTATATAATGATTTAAAAAGAAAAATAAAGTGCAAATTCACATAAGTGAGCTGCATAAAGGGTTCGTAGTAGGGGAGAGTGTTGAATTAAGATGAATAAGATTTTAGTAATAAACGGTCCTAATTTAAATCGTTTAGGCGTACGCGAACCAGCGGTATATGGGACAGATAACCTTCAAAATCTTGAAGAGAAGCTTCAGCGAGCAGGCAGAGACCATGGGGTAGAAGTTGAGTGCGTACAGTCTAATCACGAAGGTGTAATTATCGACTGGATTCATGAAGCGGATGAGAAATTTGATGGGATTATGATCAATCCTGGTGCTTTTACTCACTACAGTTATGCCATTCGAGATGCGATTGCTAGTATATCTGTTCCTGTTATTGAAGTGCATATTTCAAACGTACATAAGCGTGAAGAGTTTCGCCACCATTCGGTGACGGCACCTGTTACACATGGTCAAATTGTCGGGCTAGGTTTATACGGATACGAGCTTGCCCTGCAGGCACTTTTACAATTAAGGGGGAAATAAAATGAAAATCGAAAAACTACGCGAACAGTTTTCAAAGTTGAATGTGGACGGTGTTGTAATTACAAGTGAATATAACAGACGCTATATGACCAATTTCACAGGATCTGCTGGTGTCGTTATCATTTCTGAAGACAAAGCGGCATTTGTAACAGATTTTCGTTATGTTGAACAAGCAACTAGTCAAACAGAAGGTTTTGATATCTTTCAGCACAAGGGTCCTATTGTAGAAGAAGTAGCGAATGTAGTGAAACAATTTGGAATTAAAAAGCTTGGTTTTGAACAGAATTATGTTACATATGGACAGCATCAATTATTTGATAAGCATATCGGCGCCGAACTTGTTCCAATCTCGCACGCAATCGAAAACTTACGCTTGATAAAGAGTGACTCAGAGATTAAGATATTAAAGGAAGCTGCAAAAATAGCAGATGCAGCATATGAACATATTTTAACCTTTGTTCGTCCTGGTTTAACAGAGCTTCAAGTATCTAATGAACTGGAGTTCTTTATGAGAAAACAAGGCGCAACATCTTCATCTTTTGATACAATTGTTGCTTCAGGGCATCGCGGGGCTTTACCGCATGGTGTTGCTTCTGACAAAGTAATTGAAAAAGGCGAACTTGTAACGCTTGATTTTGGCGCATACTATAATGGTTACTGTTCAGATATCACACGAACATTTGCCGTCGGTGAAGTAAGTGATAAGCTAAAAGAAATTTATAATGTCGTACTGCAAGCGCAGCTTAACGGAATGAGCGGCATCAAAGCAGGTATGACGGGTAAAGAAGCAGATGCGCTAACGCGTGATTATATTACAGAACACGGATACGGCCAGTATTTTGGACATTCGACCGGTCACGGCGTAGGGTTAGAAGTACATGAAGGCCCATCACTTTCTGTGAAATCTACAGATGTACTGCAGCCAGGTATGATTGTAACCGTTGAACCAGGTATTTACATACCAGACTTAGGGGGCGTTCGTATTGAAGATGATACGATCGTCACAGCAGAAGGTAATGAGGCATTATCGCACTCATCAAAAGAGTTCATTATTTTATAAAATGTAGGAGGATTTCTTCATGATTTCAGTAAATGATTTTCGTACAGGTTTGACAGTAGAAGTAGACGGAGGTATTTGGCGTGTAATGGATTTCCAACACGTAAAGCCTGGTAAAGGCGCTGCATTCGTTCGCTCAAAACTACGTAACCTTCGTACAGGAGCTGTGCAAGAAAAAACGTTCCGTGCAGGTGAAAAAGTAGGAAAAGCCCAAATTGATAACCGTAAAATGCAATATCTATATGCAAGCGGCGATCAGCACGTATTCATGGACAACCAGTCTTATGAGCAATTAGAGCTTCCGGCAAGTGCAATTGAATATGAGCTAAAATTCTTAAAAGAGAATATGGAAGTAGCAATTATGATGTACCAAGGTGAGACATTAGGTGTTGAACTTCCAAACACAGTTGAGCTTAAAGTAACAGAAACTGAACCTGGTATTAAAGGTGACACAGCTTCTGGCGGTACAAAACCGGCAACTGTTGAAACTGGCTTAACAGTAAACGTTCCGTTCTTCGTAAATGAAGGCGACGTATTAATTATCAACACAACAGATAGCAGCTACGTATCACGCGCGTAATTCGGTCGTGTAAGCAAGCAAACACACAAAAAAGGCAGAGAATCATTCTCTGCCTTTTTTGTGTGTTTTTTTGTGCTAACTCTTCTTTATTTTGCATAGGTTGTACTAAACAACGCAGAGATATAGGAGGGGCTTATGAAGCAGTGGTTGGATCATTTAAACGGTACGGTATTGACGATGGCGTGCCTTCGATTTATTTCTTCATTTATTGAGTTTATTGCCGCTATTTTAATTGTCACAAACAATGATGTGAAAAAAGCGTTAATGATTAATGGAATGTTAGCGCTTGTTGGTCCGATTGTAATGGTGAGTTCTTTTACCATAGGTTTAGTGTCCGTAGCTGATCAATTATCTTTTGGGAAATTAATCATGATTGTAGTAGGAGTGCTCTTTATTTTAATCGGTGTTTTTAAATAAAAGGTAGGCATAAAATGGTCAAGCTTATAATACATTGAAGTGAGTTCAAATATGAGGGGATGAATATGTTAAACGAAATACTTGCAATCTTTCCGCCTAATTTAAAAAAGACTGTTGAATTTTATGTCACAAACCATTCTCATGTACTAGAAGAAATTCGAGTGCGCATAGGAAGACCTGTCGAATTTACAATCAACAATCAGCCATATTTCGAATCGTATCTTCCAAGTGCAGAAGATGCTTTATTTATCTTAAATAAATTAAGCCAGTTTTCGATTTATATGATTGAAGAAGAATTGAAAAAAGGATATGTCACCATTGAAGGCGGGCACCGGGTTGGACTAGCGGGAAAAGTTGTAACGGAAAATGGACAGGTTCGTGTGATTCGAGATGTATCATCCTTTAATATCCGGATTGCTAAACAAAAGATTGGTATTTCGAATCAGCTTATTCCTTTTTTATACAATCGCTATTGGCAAAGTACGGTCATTATAGGACCTCCTCAAACAGGAAAAACAACCATGATTCGCGATTTAGCTAGAGTAATAAGTACTGGCATAGAGCGCTCTAAGATTCCTCCGTTTAAAGTGGGAATTGTAGATGAACGATCAGAAATTGCTGGGGCTGTTAAAGGCGTTCCTCAGCATACATTCGGATCTAGAATGGATTTATTAGACAGCTGTCCGAAAGCTGAAGGCATGATGATGATGATTCGCTCCATGAGCCCCGATGTGCTGATCGTGGATGAAGTTGGAAGTGAAGAAGATTGTAAGGCCGTACTTGAAGCGGTTAATGCTGGCGTTCGTGTCATCATGACTGTTCATGGCTATGACATTGACGATTTAATGAAGCGTCCCACTTTGCAAGCTTTAATGAAACTTCACGTATTCAAACGGTATGTTGTGCTATCGAACAGCCGAGGTCCTGGAACACTTCAGGCTATCTACGATGAGCACTATAATTCCATGAAAACGTCCGCTGAAAAGTCACTTATTGAAAATAGTAAAGGGTGATGGTGTATGAAACTGTTTGGTGCCATCTTTATCTTATTTGCTTCCACTTACACAGGATTTGAGTTTGCAAAGCAGCTTAGTGCAAGACCTAGGCAGCTCAGGCAATTAAAAACGGCTCTGCGGTCGTTAGAAGCGGAAATTATGTACAGCAATCGGCCTCTTCAAGAAGTTGCCCATTTGTTATCTCTACAGCTTCCTAATCCTTTGGCCTCTTTATTTAATGAGTTTTCAATGAAATTAAAAGAAGGTACTGAAAGTGTCAAGGAAGCTTGGGAAAAGACGTTGGACCAATTTTGGAAACAAACCGCACTTAAAACGGGAGAACTAGAAATCTTAAAACAATTTGGTGAAACGCTTGGTCAGCATGATCGTTATTCGCAGCAAAAGCATATCTTACTGACGCTGAATCATCTTGAACGCGAAGAACAAGATGCAGTTGATAAGCAGAATCGCTATGAAAAAATGGTTAAAAGTTTAGGCTTTCTATCTGGGTTGCTACTGGTCATTCTATTGATGTAGCGATGGAGGAGGATTGAATGTGGGAATTGATATGAACACCATTTTTCAGATTGCTGGGATTGGTATCGTCGTAGCTTTTTTAGTCACCGTACTCGAACAGATGGGAAAAAAAGATTACGCGAACTGGGTTACCCTCATCGGTTTTATTTATATTTTATTTATGGTTGCTTCGATTGTAGAGGACTTATTTCAAAAAATTAAATCGGTTTTTTTATTTCAAGGGTAGAGGGGTGAATTGCCATTGAAATGCTTCAAATTGTGGGCTTAGGATTAGTAGCTACGTTTTTGGCTCTTATTTTAAAAGAACATAAATCACCTATTGCTTTTTTACTTGTTGTATTCGTGGGATCCGTGATCTTTCTTTTTTTAATTGATCAAATCTACGAGATTATTAAGATGGTCGAGCGGCTGTCGATTAATGCTCACGTTAACATGATTTATGTGGAAACCATTTTGAAAATTATTGGTATCGCCTATATCGCCGAATTTGGTGCTCAAATTACGAAAGATGCAGGGCAAGGTGCCATTGCTTCTAAAATTGAACTAGGTGGAAAAGTGCTGATTCTCTCCATGGCAATTCCTATTTTAACGGTCATTATTGAAACAATTATTTCAATGCTGCCCAATTAATTTTACTTAATATGAGGTGACGAAATGAAGCGGTGGACGTTTAAAGTGAATATACTCGCTCTTCTTTTGTTCCTCTTTTTTTTCTTTCCAGAAAATGTACAAGCTTCCGAACCCCCGAAGCAGCAAGAACTTGTCAATGAACAAATTGATAAGCTCGGTATCGATGAAGTCAAACAGTTTTGGGACGATATTATTACCCAATACGGCGGCTTTTTACCCGAGAGTCAGAAGGGAAGTTTAGTCGATTTTTTAAAAGGAGAAAAAGAGTTCTCTCTTAAAGAATGGCTAGGAGGTCTTGTAAAGTTTTTATTTCACGAAGTATTAGCAAATGGAAAGCTCCTCGGTACGCTCATTATGCTAACGGTTTTTAGCGTGTTTTTGCAAACGCTCCAAAGTGCGTTTAATCAGCAAACCGTAAGTAAAGTAGCGTATGCGCTTGTATATATGGTTTTGATTATCATTGCTCTTAATAGTTTTCAAATTGCTATCTCTTATGCAACGGGAGCGATTGAGACCATGACCAAATTCATTTTAGCTCTGGTGCCGCTGCTGCTTGCCTTAATGGCATCATCAGGAGGAGTTGTATCGGCAGCCTTTTTTCATCCGATGATTTTGTTTTTAATGAACACAAGCGGTTTGCTTATTCAATACGTAGTGATGCCGCTGCTTTTTCTTTCAGCACTGCTTAGCATTGTGAGTACGATTTCAGATGAGCATAAGGTTACACAGCTTGCTCAGCTGTTGAGAAATATAAGCATTGGCGTGCTCGGAATATTCCTAACTGTTTTTTTAGGAGTGCTGTCCGTTCAAGGGGCCACCTCAGCTGTTGCCGACGGTATTACAATTCGAACGGCAAAGTTTGTTACAGGGAACTTTATACCTGTTGTAGGACGTGTATTCACAGATGCGGCTGATACAGTCATCAGTGCCTCGCTTCTATTAAAGAATTCAGTAGGGATTGCTGGAGTAGCAGTCTTACTGTTAATCGTCGCGTTTCCGGCTATTAAAGTGTTAACGCTCGCTTTTATCTATAAGCTAGCAGCAGCTCTTCTTCAACCTATTGGAGGAGGACCAGTTATTTCCTGCTTGAGCATTATCAGCAAAAGCGTCATCTATATTTTCGCGGCGCTTGCGGTTGTCTCGCTTATGTTTTTCTTATGTTTAACGGTCATCATTACAGCGAGCAACGTCACAATGATGGTGAGGTGAAGAAATTGCAGGCCTTAACGACGTGGATTACTAATATCGTTCTTTTTATCTTATTAGCTACCATTATTAATTTACTGTTGCCCAATTCTAGTTTTCAAAAATATACAAAGCTGGTGGTTGGACTTCTTTTAATGCTGATCATTATTACACCCGTTTTTCAAATTTTCAAAGTGGATGTTAATCAAATGCTGAAATCACTTAGCTTATCATCTATTCGATCTGATCAGCAGGTAGAAAATTCAATAGAAAATCAGAAAAAAGAAATACAAGCTTCACAACGTGCATATATTTTAGAACAAATGGCTGTCCAAATGGAGGCAGATGTAAAAGAGGAGTTGATGGATCAGTATGGTGTAGCAATTGATCGAATTCACATTGAAACAAAAAAGCCGAACGACGAACCTACCGCTGACAATATTAAATCCATTTCAGTTGCCGTAAGTAAAAAAGCATCGGATGATTCCGAGGTTGTTTCAGCTGTGAAAGTTATTTCTATTGATACCTCCACACCGATCGAAACAAACAAACCAACAGAATCCAAGAAATTATCCAACTATCTAGCAGCAAAATGGGATGTGAAACAAGGCCAAGTTGTTGTGAATATGGAGGAGGGAGACACGAAATGAGTCAAAAGCCAGAAAAAGGTGACCCATCATTTTTTCAGCGGTTCTTTTCACTTAAACAGTCATCAACTACGAAGAAACCTTCAAAGTTAATGTATATAGGCATTTTACTAGCTGCAGGCGTTATCTTTATGGTATTTAGCAACTCACTCACAACATCTATGAATTCAGGCGGATTATTAAAGAGTGCAAGCAAAGAAACCAGCGCACCACCGGTATCACAGGATGTTCCCGCTTTTAGCTCCAAAAAGACAACAACGATGACAGGTTATGAAGAGCGGTATGAGGAAGAATTGAAAGATATTTTGGATCAAGTTAGAGGCGTAAGTAAGGTAAAAGTAATTGTGAACCTAGATGCAACAGAATCCAAAATATATGAAAAAAACAGCGTCACAAAATCGCAAACGACCAACGAAACGGACCGTGAAGGAGGGACTCGTAAAGTTGAAGATTCCTCAACAGACGAACAGCTGGTCATTGTGAGAAGTGGAGAACAAGAAAAGCCTGTTGTAGTTAAAACCGAAAAGCCAAAAGTAAGAGGCGTGTTAGTTGTCGCTAAAGGAGCTGATAATATCGAGGTAAAGAAATCTATTATTGAAGCCGTGACAAGAGCGCTCGATATACCAAGTCATAGAGTAGCAGTATTAGCGAAAAAAGGATGAGGGGGAAATGAATATGTTATTAAAAAAGCAAACGGTTTGGTTATTAACAATGTTAAGTTTAGTTGTTGTGTTATCGGTATATTATATGACAACGCCAGAAAATCCTCAGAGTAATGTTGCGCTAGTAGACAATGAAAAACAAAGCGAAAAGCAAGCTGATGACAAGGCTCCTGCAGAAGATACAAAACAACAAGCAGATGAGAAATCAGGAACAAAAGAAGATTCAAAAACTGAAGGCTCAGCAGAAGATGTAAAGAAGGAAACGGCTAAAAATGCAAAAGAATCAGCGGTTGTATCAAGCACAGATAGCGATGAGCTATTTACGGCGCTTCGTTTGGAATTAAATGATGAAAGAAGTCAATTAAAAGAAGAGTATCAAGAAGTAGCTGCATCAAAAAATGTGACGCCTGCGGAAGTAAGCAAGGCGATGGATAAAATTGATGAATTATCAAAGCTCGGGGAAAAAGAAGCCACGCTGGAAACATTAATTAAAGCAAAAGGATACAGTGACGCGCTAGTAAGAGCAGACGGAAAGCAAGTACAAATTACGGTTAAGACAGAAAAACACTCAAAAACAAAAGCAAATCAAATCATTCAGCTAGTCAAAAAAGAAATGGGTCCAAAAGAAGTAGCGGTAGAGTTTCAGCCAACTAAATAAAGGGAATAAAAGAAGTGTGAAACAGCCGTAAATTGGGGTTGTTTACACTTCTTTTTTTATGAAATGACTAAAATCTAAGCGATACGGTAAAAATTTTAACATGGCTTTCTTTTTTTACTTCGGTTATAATAGGTTTCATAATCTTATATTAGTACTAGGTGACAAATGTTTTCATAAGTGTTGTCATCTGTAAAGCTATGTTTCCATTTATAAAACGATAACGCTAAAAAGTTATTATAGAGTAAGTGGAACTTCTTTTTAATGTTTGCCAAACGAATTGAATGGCTGTAGCCATCTGTCGTATTATTAACATTGTAGAGAATTCTATTTTCATGAGGTAGGAGTGTTCAATATGTTAAAAATTCAAGAGATCCGTGAGATCATTAAACTAGTTGATCAATCATCAATCGAGGAGTTCACCTATGAGCACGAAGGCTCCAAAATCAAGATGAAGAAAAAAGACGCAATTGTTTCCAAACAAGCGCAGCAAGTAGTGGTTTCGGCACCTGAACAAGCGGCAGCACCTGCACCGCAGGCAGCAGCGGCTCCAGCGCCAGCCCCAGCAGCACAGTCTGCTCAACCAAAAGAAGAACAAGCGGCCCCAGCGGTTGATGAAAGCTTACATAAAATTACATCTCCGATGGTAGGGACATTCTATGGGTCATCATCGCCAGAATCAGATGTATACGTGACTCCTGGAGATAAAGTACAAAAAGATTCGGTTGTATGTATCGTAGAAGCAATGAAATTATTTAATGAAATCGAAGCAGAAGTTAAAGGTGAAATCGTTGACGTATTAGTTGAAAATGGACAACTTGTAGAATACGGTCAACCTCTTTTCTTAGTAAAGCCTGAATAAGGAGCGGTAAATATGATTAAAAAGCTATTAATTGCGAATCGAGGAGAAATTGCGGTTCGAATTATTCGAGCGTGTAAAGAGTTAGGTGTAGAATCAGTAGCTGTTCATTCTCAAGCTGATCGCGATTCTTTGCATGTACAATTAGCAGACGAAGCGTATTGTATTGGACCAACGTCATCTAAAGACAGCTATTTAAACTTTACAAACATTATGAGCGTTGCGATGCTAACGGGCTGTGACGCCATTCACCCTGGATACGGCTTTTTAGCTGAAAACGCTGATTTTGCAGAGCTATGCAGAGAGTGTAACGTTACATTTGTAGGACCAAGTCCTGAAGCCATTAACAAAATGGGGACAAAAGACGTAGCGAGAGAAACGATGCGTGAAGCCGGTGTCCCAATTGTTCCTGGTTCAACTGGAATTGTAGAGTCAGTGGAAGACGGTATGTCGATCGCTAATGATATTGGCTATCCTGTTATTATTAAAGCAACGGCAGGAGGCGGAGGAAAAGGAATCCGCGTTGCGAAAAATGAACAAGAGCTTATTAAAGGTATTGCAATTACACAGCAAGAAGCTGCTACAGCTTTCGGTAACCCTGGTGTGTACATTGAAAAGTTCATTGAGGATTTCCGTCACGTTGAGATCCAAGTGTTGGCTGATTCTCATGGGAATACTGTACATTTAGGAGAGCGTGATTGCTCGATTCAACGCCGTCTTCAAAAATTAATTGAAGAAACGCCTTCTCCAGCATTAGACGAAAAAACGCGTGAATTAATGGGCGATGCTGCTGTTAAAGCCGCTCAAGCCGTTAATTACACAGGAGCCGGAACAGTGGAATTCATTTATGATTACCGTGAAAACAAATTTTACTTCATGGAAATGAATACGCGTATCCAAGTAGAACACCCTGTTACCGAGATGGTGACGGGAGTTGACTTAATTAAAGAACAAATCAAAGTGGCAAATGGTGAAACTTTACCGTTTACGCAAGAAGAAGTGACATTTAACGGATGGGCAATTGAGTGCCGAATCAACGCAGAAAACCCAGAGAAAAACTTTATGCCATCACCAGGTACGATTCAAATGTACTTGCCGCCAGGTGGCTACGGAGTGCGCGTAGACTCTGCTGCATACCCGGGCTATGCAATCCCGCCTTACTATGATTCAATGGTGGCTAAATTGATTGTTCATGCGCCAACTCGTGAGGAAGCTATTGAACGAATGAAGCGCGCGTTAGATGAATTTGTTATCGACGGCGTTGCGACCACTATTCCTTTTCACCAAAAACTATTAAATCATGAAAAATTTGTTAGTGGTGAATTCAACACGAAGTTTCTTGAGCTATATGACGTAATGAATTCTTAGTATAATATAAACTATAGGAGGTGCTGTACATGAATGAAAATCATGTATTAGAAATGGAAGAACACCCAAATTCTCTTGGCAAAGTAGAAATTGCTCCTGAGGTTATTGAAGTCATTGCGGGTATTGCTGCTTCTGAAGTAGAAGGCGTTTCTGCAATGAGAGGAAATTTTGCAGCTGGCGTTGTGGAGAAACTAGGAAAGAAAAACCACGGTAAAGGTGTAAAAGTGGACTTAACAGAAAACGGGATAAAAGTAGACGTATTTTGTATGATGAAGTTTGGGGTGTCTATTCCAAACGTAGCGCAACAAGTACAAGATAACATTCGTCAAGCCCTTAAAAATATGACAGCTATTGATCTCGATGAAGTAAACATTCATATCGTAGGGATTCAGTTTGATACGCAAAAAACTGATATTGAAGAAGTTGAATAAAACAAACGTTTACCTAACGGCTGTTGCTAAAATGGAATAACGTATGATTACTTGTTCCTTTTCAACACAAGCTATGGTAAAGTGAAAAAGACTGTCTCGTCATAAAGACGGTCTTTTTCGTGTTCTACAAACTTCGTATAAGAACAATGAAGTATCGTTTTATAAACTATGCTATTATCTAGGTATACTAGTTGAAGAAGATAAATAAAGGAGCAAAAATAATGAAAAGACATACAGCACGCCAAAAAGCATTACAAGCACTATTTCAGCATGATTTAGGGCAGACCGAGCCAATGGAGGCAATCGGAAATGTTGTACAAAATGAAAAGTCTGATCAATTTTTAGAAAGTCTCGTGCTAGGTGTGGTTGAACATCAGCAAGAAATTGATGAACTTTTACGCAATCATTTAGAAAAATGGACGTTAGATCGTGTAGCCACTGTAGACCGCGTTATCCTACGTATTGCCATATATGAAATGAAGTATGAAGAAGAAATTCCTACGAGCGTTACGTTAAATGAAGCGATTGAATTAGCGAAAACGTTTGGCGATGATCAATCAAGCAAGTTTATCAATGGCGTATTGTCTAAAGTGTTAACAACTTTATCTAAATAAAGGTGCATCTTGCCAAATCAAGTGACCAAAATGCTTCTCTCCTTTATATAAAGGGGAGAGGGTGACTGCAAAGGAGGCAAAATGATGAGTGAAGTGCGTTATCTAACCGTTACGGCTCTTACACGATACATTAAGCGCAAGTTTGATGTAGACCCTCACATGCAAGATGTATGGATTAAAGGAGAAATTTCTAACTTTAAACGTCATAGTCGGGGACATATGTATTTCACCTTGAAAGATCAAAATGCTCGTATCGCAGCCGTTATGTTTGCTGGGCATAACCGGCAGCTTAATTTTCAGCCTGAAGAAGGAATGAATGTGCTCATTCGAGCTGAAATTTCGGTTTATGAACCAAGCGGAAATTATCAAATGTACGTAAAAGAAATGCAGCCTGACGGCGTTGGAAACTTATACTTGGCCTACGAACAGCTGAAAAAAAAGCTGGAAAAAGAAGGCTTATTTGATCCTGCTAGGAAACGAAAACTGCCGAAGTATCCAACAACAATAGGTGTTATTACATCTCCAACTGGAGCAGCCGTACGTGATATTATTACGACATTAAAGCGCAGATATAACGCGAACATTATTGTTATGCCCGCTCTTGTTCAAGGAGTGAATGCGGCACCGTCTATCATTAAGGCAATTGGAGAAGCAAACCGTCGTAAAGAAGCAGACGTATTAATTGTTGGCCGCGGTGGTGGGTCAATTGAAGAGCTTTGGGCTTTTAACGAAGAAAGCGTTGCTCGTGCAATTTTCACTTCTAATATTCCTGTTATTTCAGCGGTTGGACATGAAACCGATTTTACAATTGCAGATTTTGTAGCAGATCTTCGCGCTCCTACTCCAACGGGTGCTGCGGAATTGGCTGTACCTCATATCAGTGAAATTACAGAAAGATTGACTCAGCGAAATATCCGTCTTCTTCGTTCGATGAAAGAAATGCTTCAGTCTAGTAGCCGCAGGCTTGAACGATCCCAGAAATCATATGCTTTTCGTTATCCTCAAAAGTTGGTCGAGCAAAAAGAGCAGCAGTTAGATCAGTTGATGGAGCGTTTTTATCGTGAAGGCAGAAGGTACATTGAACATAAACGGACGAACTACGAGCAACTAACAGCTGCTTTGTTGCGCAATCACCCCGAGCATCAGTTAACGAAAGCGGCGGAGCGTCAACAGCAGCTGACGAAAATGCTGACCAAAGAGATGCAGCAGCTGCTAAAGCAAAAACAGCTTTTATTTGCAACGGCAACGTCAAAATTACATACGCTTAGTCCATTAAAAACAATGGAAAGAGGCTACAGCTTAGTATACGATAAAGAAAAAGAGTTAATTAAATCAACCAAACAAGTATCCAAAGGCGATGTGGTAAACGTTCGTTTGACCGATGGACAGTTGCAGTGTGAAGTTTCGAAAATAGAGGAGCGATGAAAAATGGCGACAAATAAAGAGTATACGTTTGAAGAGGCGATGGAGCAGTTAGAAACCATCGTAAACAAGCTAGAAGAAGGCGACGTGCCTTTAGAAGAAGCAATTCAACAATTCCAAGAAGGAATGACTCTTTCAAAATTCTGTCACGATCGTCTTCAGCATATTGAAAAGCAAATGGAAACTATTTTACGTGAAGACGGAACGCTTGAGCCATTCTCGGTACAGGAGGAAGAGTGATGGTGAATGAAATGAATTTAAAAGAGTATATTTCTTTTACAAAAGATCGAGTAGAAACACGCTTGCCTGAAGTGGTAAAAGCATTACATGCTCCGGTTAACTTAAAGGAATCCATGCTTTACTCGCTTACTGCAGGAGGAAAGCGACTTCGCCCAGTGCTGTTGTTTGCAACGCTACATGCGTTTGGAAAAGACGAGAGCATGGGATTAGAAACAGCATGTGCAGTGGAAATGATTCATACATATTCTCTCATTCACGATGATTTACCTAGCATGGATGATGACGACTTAAGAAGAGGTAAACCAACGAATCACAAGGTGTACGGCGAATCAACGGCTATATTAGCTGGAGATGCTCTTTTAACAAATAGCTTTCAGCTCATTTCTGAAGCGGCACATCCTGAGATTACATCACATATGAAGCTTCAGCTCATTACAGAACTGGTAAAAGCAAGCGGAACAGAAGGTATGATCAGCGGACAGGTTGCGGATATGGAAGGGGAAAAAAAGCAGCTCACGCTAGACGAGCTTGAATATATTCACCTTCACAAAACGGGGAAGCTGCTAGGGTTTTGTGTAAAAGCAGGAGCTATTCTTGCAAAAGCTACGCCTCTACAGCAAGAATTATTAGAAGAATTCAGTAAGCATGTAGGGTTAGCGTTTCAAATTCAAGATGATATCTTGGATGTGGAAGGGTCTGAAGAAAAATTAGGAAAGCCAATTGGCAGTGATACGGAAAATGAAAAAACGACATATCCTTCTTTGTTAGGTATGGAAGCGGCCAAAGAAAAGTTACAGTATCATGTTGAACAAGCACTTCTCTCGTTACGTCAAGCTCAAATTAAGCACGGATTACTAGAAGAAATTTGTTTATATATAGCAAAACGTGATAGTTAATGACGATTTCTGTCAGGTTTTTTTGAGTGATACAGTAAAATAAGATTGAGTCCCAATAGGGGCTATGCTATAATGATTTTACTACTGTATAAAAGCGTAGTGCATAGGTTTGAAAGACATATACAATATCTTGGTGGCCGTTATCACATTTGTGTTAGCGGCTATTTTTTCACTGTTTTCCTTTGAATATCACTGGTTTACTGATAGAATATCAAAGGTATTGTAAGTAATAAGGAAATACTAAAAATTGACTATACGTATAAAACAATAGACAATGTATTAAGGTAACTTTATAACAAGTACGAAAGTGAGTGATCCACCTTGGATCTTACAACGATAAAAAATCCTGAGTTTTTAAAGAAAATGTCAGTAACACAATTAGAAGAACTAAGTGAAGAGATTCGTCGTTTTTTAATTACAAAGCTTTCTGCAACTGGTGGTCATATAGGGCCGAATTTGGGGGTTGTTGAGTTAACGCTTGCACTCCATAAAGTGTTCGACAGCCCAAAAGATAAATTTTTATGGGACGTCGGGCATCAGTCGTATGTCCATAAAATTTTAACAGGACGAGCGGGAGAGTTTGATACAATCCGTCAATATAAAGGATTATGCGGTTTTCCAAAGCGTGACGAAAGTGAGCATGACGTATGGGAAACGGGACATAGTTCTACATCTCTTTCAGCCGCAATGGGAATGGCTGCTGCAAGAGATTTGCAAAAAACAAAAGCTCATATTGTTCCTATCATTGGTGACGGAGCTTTAACAGGTGGTATGGCTCTTGAAGCGCTTAACCACATCGGGCACGAGCAAACGGATATGACCGTTATTTTAAATGACAATGAAATGTCTATCGCTCCTAACGTGGGGGCTGTACACAGTATTCTAGGACGTTTGCGCACGGCAGGCAAATACAACTGGGTAAAAGATGAGCTTGAAGTCTTGCTGAAAAAAGTGCCTGCAGTAGGCGGTAAGCTTGCGGCAACGGCAGAACGTGTAAAAGATGGCCTAAAGTATATGGTCGTGTCAGGCATGTTCTTTGAAGACCTTGGCTTTACGTATTTAGGCCCGGTTGATGGCCATAGCTATGATGATTTATTGGAAACGTTACAATATGCAAAGAAAACAAAAGGTCCGGTACTGATTCACGTTATTACGAAAAAAGGGAAAGGGTACTTGCCGGCGGAAAGCGATAAAAGCGGAGCATGGCATGGTACAGGCCCTTACAAAATTGAGTCCGGTGACTTTATTAAAGACAAAAATGTTCCGATTGCTTGGAGTAAACTAGTAAGTGATACGGTATTGAAGATGGCTAGGGAAGATGATCGTATTGTAGCTGTAACGCCAGCAATGCCTGTGGGTTCAAAACTCGAAGCATTTCAAAAAGAGTTTCCGCATCGCATGTTTGATGTTGGGATTGCAGAGCAGCATGCAACAACAATGGCAGCGGGTCTTGCAACTCAAAATATGAAGCCCTTTTTAGCTATTTATTCTACGTTTTTACAGCGTGCATACGATCAAGTGGTTCATGATATTTGCCGTCAGAAGCTAAATGTATTTATTGGGATTGATCGCTCTGGGCTAGTAGGTGCTGATGGTGAAACGCATCAAGGCGTGTTTGATATTGCATTCTTACGTCATTTGCCTAACCTTGTTATTATGATGCCAAAAGACGAGAATGAAGGCCAGCACATGGTTCACACTGCTTTGACTTATGAAGAAGGTCCGATTGCTATGCGCTATGCTAGAGGAAACGGATTAGGTGTTGAACTAGATTCAGAACTGAAAAACATTCCGATCGGTACATGGGACGTATTAAAAGAAGGTTCAGATACAACCATTTTAACGTTTGGTACAACGATTTCAATGGCGATGGATGCAGCAGCAGAACTTGAGAAGCAAGGAATCAGCGTCAAAGTGGTAAATGCTCGTTTTATTAAACCGCTGGATGAAGAAATGCTTCATGAGATTTTCCAAACTAGTAAGCCTGTGATTACGGTAGAAGAAGCGGTACTTCAAGGCGGTTTTGGAAGCGCGGTGTTAGAGTTTGCATCAGAGCACGGCTATTATGATACGCGCGTTGAACGTATGGGCATTCCAGATCGCTTTATCGAGCACGGCAGCGTAACAAAACTTTTAGAAGAAATTGGCTTAACCAAAGAAGAGATTATAAATCGAGTTAAAAAACTCGTAACACCAACACAAAAGAGGCTTGAAGTTAAGTGACAAAAAAAGAACGAGTAGATGTATTATTAGTAGAACGAGGTTTGATTGAAACAAGAGAAAAAGCAAAGCGTACAGTGATGGCAGGACTTGTCTATGCGAATGAAGTCCGTTTGGATAAGCCGGGAGAGAAAATTGAACGCGATACGCCGCTGACAATTAAAGGTGCAGTGATGCCTTACGTCAGCAGAGGCGGCTTTAAGCTTGAAAAAGCGATTAAAGAATTTAATGTCCATGTAGCGGATAAAATCATGATTGATATTGGTTCTTCTACTGGAGGCTTTACTGATTGTGCGCTTCAAAATGGAGCGAAGATGTCCTATGCGCTAGACGTAGGCTATAATCAGCTAGCTTGGAAGCTTCGTCAAGATGAACGAGTAGAAGTAATGGAACGAACAAATTTCCGTTATGTGACGCCAGCTGATTTATCAAGAGGCTTGCCTGAATTCGCTTCTATTGATGTATCATTTATTTCCTTAAGACTCATTCTTCCAGTGTTAAAAAAACTTCTTGTTCCACACAGCGATGTTGTTGCGCTCGTTAAGCCACAGTTTGAGGCTGGAAGAGAGCAAGTTGGGAAAAAAGGAATCGTGCGTGATTCAAAAGTGCATGAAGAAGTTCTTCAAGGCATGGTGGATTTCTCGCTTCGTCAAGGATACGATGTATATAACATGTCGTATTCACCGATAACGGGAGGAGATGGAAATATCGAATTTCTTCTCCACCTGCGCTGGAAAGGCGAGCGTGAACTTGGTGAAAATCAAGCTCCGCTTACTGTGCGTGAAGTAGTCGAAGAAGCACATAAGACGTTAAAAGAGAAAAAGTAATAATGGCCAATGTTAAGCAAAGACTTAGCATTGGCGATTTGATTATGACTCTTTATACAAAAGGTGCATAATCAAGTTGAACACATTATGATACTTAATTAGTGAAAGACTTATAAACAACAAAACAAAAAGAAGATTACATATTAATGTGAGGTGCCAACATGAATAAAGGGCAAAGACATATTAAAATTCGTGATATTATCACGAATAATGATATTGAAACACAGGATGAATTGGTAGATATTTTAAAAAACCAAGGTTTTAATGTAACACAGGCAACAATTTCTCGTGATATTAAAGAACTGCACTTAGTCAAAGTGCCTTTGATGGACGGTCGATACAAATACAGCTTGCCTGCAGATCAGCGTTTTAATCCCTTACAAAAGTTAAAGCGCTCTCTTATGGACGCATTTGTAAAAATTGATTCAGCTGGGCATATGTTGGTGATGAAAACATTACCGGGAAATGCAAATGCGATTGGCGCATTAATTGATCATTTGGACTGGGATGAAATATTAGGAACAATTTGTGGAGACGATACATGTTTGATTATTTGCCGTACTCCTGAAGATACGCAAATTATATCAGACCGATTCTTAGAAATGTTATAAAGGTGAGTGAAGCAGGTTGTTAGCTGAATTATCCATTAAAAACTTTGCGATTATTGATGAACTTTCTGTTTCATTTGAAAAAGGCTTAACGGTATTAACAGGCGAAACAGGAGCGGGGAAATCGATTATTATTGATGCCATTTCATTGTTAGTAGGTGGAAGAGGCTCTTCCGAGTTTGTACGCCACGGAACAGACAGAGCCGAAATTGAAGGACTTTTCTTATTTGATGAAGAACAGCATCCGAGTCACGAAAAAGCCAAACAAGTCGGTTTGGAAGTGGAAGATGGAATGATTGTGCTTCGCCGAGATATCACTACAAATGGGAAAAGTATTTGTCGCATCAACGGTAAGCTCGTAACGTTAGCTATCCTACGTGAAGTCGGACAGACGTTAATTGATATACATGGACAGCACGAGCACCAAGATTTAATGAATCAAGATCGTCACTTAACTCTTCTTGATCAATATGGAGGAGAAAAAGTAGAAGAGGCTTTGACGGAGTATCGAGAGGTATTTTCTAGGTATACATCGCTAAAAAAGCAGCTCGATCAATTAACTGAAAATGAACAGCAGATGGCACATCGCCTCGATCTTATTCAATTTCAATTAGATGAAATCAAAGCGGCAAATTTGCAGCTGAACGAAGACGAGGAACTAAATGAAGAGCGTTTGAAGATTTCTAACTTTGAAAAGATCTATACGTCGCTAAACGATGCGTACAATGCGCTGCACGGTGAACATCAAGGTTTAGATTGGGTAGGCGTAGCAATGAATCATACGGAGGATATTTCGTCACTGGAAAAAAACTATGCCGAAATTTCTGAGATCATTTCATCGAGCTTCTATCAGCTAGAAGACGCATCTTATAAAATTCGTCAGCAGCTTGATTTATTAGAATTTGATCCCAAACGCTTAGACTTTATTGAAGCGCGTTTAAATGAAATTAATCACTTAAAGCGTAAATATGGTCAAAGTGTAGATGAAATTCTAGAATATGCAGCGCAAATTGAAGATGAAATTGATCGTATTGAAAATCGAGATACGCATGTGAGCAAGATCAAAGAACAGTTAAACAGTGTAGCACAGGATTTATTAGTAGAAGCTAATAACGTTTCAGCTATTCGAAAAAAACTTGCTCAAGAGTTAACGGACAGCATCCATCATGAGCTTCAAGAACTGTATATGGCTAAGACCGTATTTCAAATTAAATTCTCTGTTGTAAATGCAGGTAAAAATGACGTTGAATTAAATGGAGAAAGAATAAAATTCACCAAAGACGGCATTGACAACGTAGAATTTTATATTTCTACCAATCCTGGTGAACCTTTAAAGCCTCTTGCAAAAGTAGCATCAGGAGGAGAACTGTCAAGAATTATGCTGGCGTTAAAGAGCATCTTCTCTAAGCATCAAGGCGTGACGTCCATTATCTTTGATGAAGTTGATACAGGCGTAAGTGGAAGAGTAGCTCAATCGATCGGTGAAAAAATACATGCTATTTCTGTTGATTCACAAGTTCTCTGTATATCTCATCTGCCTCAGGTAGCAGCGATGGCAGATACTCATCTCTTTATTGCTAAAGAGATAAAAGGTGATCGTACAACGACATCTGTTCTTCCATTAACTCTTGATGAAAAAGTAAAAGAAATTGGTCGAATGATTGCAGGAGCTGAAATTACAAGCTTAACGAAGGAACATGCCAAAGAGCTTTTAGATTTAGCGGATAAGATGAAGCACACCATTTAAAAAAACACCTTTTAACACGTAACAGTATGTGTTAGAGGTGTTTTTTTATACAAAATGGAGGAACTGAAAATGTTTCCTTGCACTTCTTTTCATTTTTCTCTGAACTTCTGTTATAAATGCGCTCTAAGAAGGCTAAATTAAATGTGTAGCCATTTAGGCGAGGAAGCGAGGAGAGTGAAAACATGCAAAATCGATACAGACATATAATTGGTGCGATTCTCCTTGTTTCGTTCATCTTTGTAGGGTTTATTCCAGTTGTGCAACAATATATACACATTCCAAAACAAATCGTCTTATTTGAACAGCAAAAAGAAAAAATTAATACGACATTACCGCTTAGCGTAGAAGCTTCATCACCTGTTTACGATGTAACAAGTAACAAGGCGAAGCTGACTGTAGCAGGCAAACAGGTAGGCAAAGAAGAGTTGATGCTTCATTTGGCCGGTATTCCTGTAAAGCGTGTAGACGTGCAGGTATTATCTGATTTTAAAGTCATTCCAGGTGGACAATCAATCGGTGTGAAATTAAATTCAAAAGGTGTTCTTGTTGTAGGCTATCATCAGGTAGATACAGCAAAAGGTAAAAGATCTCCTGGCGAAATTGCGGGTATTCAAGTTGGAGATATGATTACGAAGATTAATGGTAAAACCATTGAAAAAATGAGTGATATTACACCGTTTATTCAGCAGGCAGGAAAAACGGGTGAACCATTAAATCTGCATATTTTAAGAGAAAAAAAGCAGTTTGACACTAAGCTGTATCCGTTAAAAGATAAGCAAGATTATGCGTACAGAATTGGTTTATACATCCGTGATTCAGCTGCAGGAATTGGCACAATGACTTTTTATGATCCAAAATCTAAAAAATACGGCGCTTTAGGCCACGTTATTTCGGATATGGATACAAAAAAGCCAATCGTAGTAGAAGATGGACAAATTGTCCGTTCGACCGTTACATCAATTGAAAAAGGTTCTAACGGCGTTCCCGGTGAAAAGCTAGCAAGGTTTTCTGAAGATAGACAAATCATTGGAAATATTACACGAAATAGTCCTTTTGGTATTTTTGGAAAATTGTCTTCAACGATGGAAAACGGAATAATGGATAAAGCAATGCCAATTGCCCTATCTCATCAAGTAAAAGAAGGACCAGCTAAAATTCTAACGGTAGTAGATGATGATCAAGTGGAAGAATTTGATATTGAAATTATGAGTACTATACCTCAAAAGTTTCCGGCTACTAAAGGAATGGTTATTAAAATTACAGATCCTAAATTGCTAAAGAAAACAGGTGGAATTGTTCAAGGAATGAGCGGGAGCCCGATTATTCAAAACGGTAAAGTCGTTGGAGCGGTTACCCATGTTTTTGTAAATGATCCTACCTCGGGTTATGGTGTCCATATTGAATGGATGCTTAACGAAGCAGGAATTGATATTTATAAAAATAATCGAAAAAAAGCGAGCTAATGTTGTCATTAGTTCGCTTTTTTTGATAAAAATTATTGTCGTAAATGTACGAGAAAAACGTCGAAAAACAAAGAAAATAAGAGAAAACCGAATAAATTCCATTTAAAAGACTTTTTTCTAAAAAAATAAAGGAAATAATGTTGCATTGTCGAATTTGTCCTTTAGAATAAAGAATAGAGACACGTAGGAAACGACGTATAACATAAAGGACTGAGGAGGAAGCTGCATTGAAAAAAATTAAAGTATGCTTGGTTGATGATAATCGGGAACTAATTGGTTTGCTTGAAGATTATATTTCAGAGCAAGAAGACATGGAAGTAATCGGAGTAGCTTACAATGGACAAGAGTGTTTATCCATTTTAAAAGATAAAAATCCGGATGTTCTTGTATTAGACATTATTATGCCGCATCTAGATGGATTAGCAGTTTTAGGTCAGTTAAAAGAAATGAAAAAAGAAAATTATCCAAATGTCATTATGCTAACAGCATTTGGTCAAGAAGACGTAACGAAAAAAGCGGTGGATTTAGGAGCTGCTTATTTTATTCTAAAACCGTTTGATATGGAAAACTTAGTGAATCATATTCGTCAAGTTAGCGGACAAACATCTTCATTTATGCAACGTTCATCTTCTTCCATGCGTTCACATCGCGACAGCAAACCAGCAAATTTAGATGCAAGCATTACGAGCATCATTCACGAAATTGGTGTACCTGCTCATATCAAAGGCTATTTGTATTTGAGAGAAGCCATTTCAATGGTATATAAGGATATTGAGCTGCTTGGGTCGATTACAAAAGTACTGTATCCTGATATTGCAAAAAAATATAATACAACGGCAAGCCGCGTTGAGCGCGCCATTCGTCATGCCATTGAAGTAGCATGGAGCCGAGGAAACATTGATTCCATTTCTTCATTATTCGGATATACTGTCAGCATGTCAAAAGCGAAGCCGACAAATAGTGAATTTATCGCCATGGTTGCGGATAAATTACGCCTTGAACATAAAGCGAGTTGAAAGGGATAGGACTGCTGGAATTACGGGGTTTTGAGTGAGTTTATACCTTTTGTAATACAGAGTACATGCCGATAAACTTTTGGAATTTACACTAGATAGTAAACTGAAAACCAATAAACTTTCTACTGCAGGGCCGATGAATTTTAATCATTCATTGGTCTTTTTATTTTGTTTTAAGAGGTGAAAATATTGAGGTTAATAGAACGTGCATCTTGTTTTTCTTCATATCCATAGTGGTGTATTTTATTGAAATAATTTATTTAATTGTTATGAGGGTTTTGTACTTAAAAAAAGATTTAGAAGATGCATTAAAAAATTTATCTCCATATTTTAAATGGGATATGGATGAGTAAATTATAAAAAAAGCAGCCTTCAGAAAAGGCTGCTTTTTTTAATCCATTAATTTAGCAATCGGTTTTGAAAGGAACAGAACAATAATTCCAAGTACAATTGTTACAGCTCCGATTAAGCTGAAGATATCGAAATAACCTAAAGACTGTGTATAAGATGCAAGAACACCCGCTAGCTTATTAGCGACAGCAGAGCTTGCCATCCATACGCCCATTAAAAGAGAAGCAAGCTTTAATGGAGCTAGTCTACTTACCATAGACAACCCTACTGGCGAAATCATAAGCTCAGCTAGCGTGTGCAGGAAGTAAGTGAAAATCATGAACAGGATATTTACTTTTAAAGCTGGATCATTACCAGTATACATAACGGCCGGAATTAAAATTAAGAATCCTAATCCGACTGTTACAAGTCCCATACCCATTTTTGTTGGCGTTTTGAAATCACCGCGTTTTGAATTTCCTAGCTTGTACCAAACTAGTGACATAATTGGTGCTAAAATCATGATAAACAGCGGATTCAATGATTGGAACCACTCTGTTGGAACCGTGAAACTACCTATTTGACGATTAATTTGATCTTGAGCATATAGCGTTAAAGAACTTCCAGCCTGTTCAAAAGCTGTCCAGAAAGCAATAACAACGAAGGCTAGAATAACGATAGCAACCGTTCTTTTCTTTTCTCGTACTGTCAGCGGAGCGGTTGATGTTTGAGATGCCGCTGCGTGAACTTTTCCTGTAGGCTCTTTCCCGATATCACCTAAGTAGCGATTAGCCAGTAGGTTAAATAAAATTTGTCCAACAACCATTCCAATAGCTGCTGTTAAAAATCCGTATTTGTAACTCATTAATCCAACAACTAACGGTGCGAAAAATGCACCAAAGTTAATACCCATATAAAAAATGGTAAAAGCACCGTCACGGCGAGGATCATTTTCTTCATACAGATCTCCGACCAATGTGGAGATATTTGGTTTGAAAAATCCGTTTCCGATAATTAATAAAGCAAGTCCGATATACAAAGCGGCTACACTTTGGTGAATGAAGATGGAAAAATTCCCAAGTGCCATAATCACACCACCGATAGTGATGGCTAACCTTCTTCCGAGGAAGCGGTCTGTTAAATATCCGCCAATCATTGGCGTAATGTAAACAGCACTAGTGAATGTTCCATATAAGCTCAGTGCAGTTGCTTTATCTACCCCGAGTCCACCTTGAGCAGCGGTAGCAGTTAAATAAAGAACCAGAATGGCTCTCATTCCATAATAACTAAACCTTTCCCATGCCTCAGTAGCGAATAATAAGTACAGTCCAGGAGGATGTTTTTTCCTAGACCCATTTGGCTGCTGATTTTCGTGTTGTACAGCTGCTTGCATAATGAAGTCCCCCTAAATTTTTCTCATACTATTTAATTCTTTTTTTTGAATTGATCAAAAAATCAGAATATAAGTACTGGAATAAATATAATGTATTTTTATTTTAGTAGAAAAACAATAATTTCGTCAATGAAATTATATGGAAAAATCAAAAAATAATTAAATATACACAAAAAAGTATTAAATTACTTATTTAAAAGCATTTTTAAAAATACATTTATATTATTAAATATTCTAATATATGTTATGGGGAATGAAGTGATAAGGTAATACTATTTTTGGAAATGAAAATTCGAAAGAAAAAAGGATCTGTTATTCAGATCCTTTTTTATCTTCGCTCGCATTTAATTCAGCAAGTTTCTGCAGCAAAATATGCTGAGGCATATGCATTAATTGCTCGAGAGGGATATTTAATTGTTCCGCTAATTTTACGGCTGTATCCGGTGAAATTTGCAGTGGTCTCATACACAACGACCTCCTTTTGCATATAAAGTAATGAAAGTGAAAAAGTATAAACAGTAAATTCGTGCTTTCACTATTAAGTAATGCTAAAGTTAATAATAAGTGATAATAGAGGAGTTGAGCAAGTATGTTTGTAATAGGTCATCGCGGCGCAGCTGGAACGTTTCCTGAAAATACGATGATTTCCTTCAAAGAAGCAGCGAGAGTTGGAGCACATGGAATTGAACTTGATGTGCATATGACAAAGGATGGAGAACTTGCTGTAATTCATGATGAAAAAGTAGATCGAACGACGAATGGAAAAGGGTATGTAAAAGATTTTACGTATCAAGATTTACAAAAATTAGATGCGAGCTATAAGTTCAAAAAAAAGTATGGAGTATGTAAAATCCCCACGTTAAATGAAGTAATGGAGTGGGCTTTAAGTGAAGGAATTAGCGTAAATATTGAGTTGAAAAACAATATATTTGACTATCCATACTTGGAAATGAAAGTCTTGGATTTAATTTATTTATACAAGATGAAGGATCGAACGATGATTTCATCTTTTAATCATAACAGCTTAGCCCGAATTGGTTCTCTGGATTCTACGATTGAAACAGCTATTTTATATTCTTATCCGATGTATGAGCCTTGGGTATATGCGCAGCATCTTGGCGCAAAAGCTCTTCACCCTAATCAGCGTACCGTTAATGAAGTAAATGTAGCCGCTTCAAAAGATTGTCAAATTCCAGTGCGACCTTACACAGTAAATGATGTAAAAGTAGCTGAGCAGCTTCGAAAATATGGATGTGAATCCGTTATTACCGATTATCCAGAAAAAATGGTGAAGCAATTTGGAGGGCGCTTTTCGTAAAAAAACATCGCATTAATGCGATGTTTTTTTATCTTTTTGAAATCTGTTTTGAACTTTGTTTCGCTTGCGGTCTCTGTGCAGAATAAAGCCAGCAACAAATCCAAGGCCGATTAAAAATAATAGAAGACCGACTGAAAATTGCAAAAATAAAGAAGGGAACGGGGATTGCAGGATGCCAAAAATCATATCTCTCATAAGTTTAATGCCATAGCCAGCGAGTATACCAGGAATAAGTAAGATTAGCAGTGCGATAATTCGAACCATAACTGCTCCTTTCTCTTCTCTTTTTTTAAAATGAATGCGTTTACATTAACAAACCGTTATACTTGAATCATAAAAGAACTAAATAAATTGTCAAGAGCGTTTCTTTTTTTATATGATAGGTATATGCAATATTTTGCACGGAATATGTACATATTAAGTAGAAAAGGTGAAAAAATATGCAAAATGTGTTGATTGTTGGAGGAGGAAAAGGCGGATTAGCTATTCTGAAAATCTTGTTGGAAACAGAATTTATGAAAGTGATTGGTGTAGTAGACGTACGAGCTAACGCGCCGGCTGTTTTGCATGCGCAAGAACAAGATATTTCAACCGGAATGAATTGGGAGCCTTATATGACAAAGCAGCTCGATGTCATTGTTGAAACAACAGGTAAACAAGGCGTCTTTCAACAATTGCAAAGAAGCAAACCCGCTGATGCACTGGTAGTGCCGGGATTGGTTGCTGAAATTATGGCCAATCTGATGGAGGAAAAAGAAGAGTTAATTCAGCGGTTAAAGCAAGAATCGTATAAATATGATCTTATTTTTAACGCGGCTCATGATGCGATGGTCGTGATTGATAGGAATGGATATATTACGCTATTTAATCAAAGTGCCGAGCGTTTGACGAACTTTTCACACAGAGATGTAATTGGTAAGCATCTTCATAAAGTCATTCCAAATAGTAAACTTGTTGATGTTCTTCATACAAAAACGATTGATCAAAATAGTGAATTTGTGTTAGATAGCGGACGCAAGGTAATTACGACTAGAATACCAATACTCGACGAGAATGGAGAGCTGTTTGGGGCCTTTTCGATTTTTAAAGATATTACGGACGTTGTCGGATTGGCAGAAGAAGTTACGAACTTAAAAGAAGTACAAACTATGCTTCAAGCTATTATTCAATCTTCTGAAGAAGCTATTTCGGTTGTGGATGAAGAAGGAAGAGGTATTTTAATTAATCCTGCTTATACGAGAATTACGGGTTTAAAAAAGACGGATATTATTGGTCAGCCCGCGACTGCCGATATCTCTGAAGGAGACAGTATGCACATGAAGGTGCTGCAAACAAGGCGTCCTGTTCGAGGTGTAAGGATGAGGCTCGGTCCGAGTAAAAGAGACGTAGTTGTGAATGTTGCACCCGTTATTGTTGATGGAAAATTAAAAGGCAGCGTTGGCGTTATTCATGATATGTCTGAAATTCAAGAGCTTACAAATGAACTCAAAAGAGCGCGTCAAATTATCCGAACGCTTGAAGCGAAATATTCATTTGCTGATATCATTGGTCAATCTGAAGAGTTTCAGTTAGCAATTGAGCAGGCTAGACTTGCTGCTAAAACACCAGCTACTGTTTTGCTTAGAGGTGAATCTGGGACGGGTAAAGAGTTGTTTGCACATGCTATTCATAATGCGAGCAGCCGAAAGTTTAATAAATTTGTCCGGATTAACTGTGCTGCGCTTTCTGAGTCTTTGCTTGAAAGTGAACTTTTTGGGTACGAAGAAGGAGCTTTTTCCGGGGCAAAAAGAGGCGGGAAACGCGGCGTTTTTGAAGAAGCCAATAACGGTAGCATCTTTTTAGATGAAATCGGGGAGCTCTCAGCTCATATGCAGGCTAAGCTGCTTCGGGTTCTTCAAGAAAAAGAGCTTATTCGCGTTGGAGGAACGACTCCTATTCCGGTGAATGTTCGCGTTATTGCAGCTACGAATGTGAATTTAGAAAAAGGAATGGCTGATGGGAGCATCAGACAGGACTTGTATTATCGGCTAAACAAAATTCCGATTCACATACCTCCACTTCGGAAGAGAAAAGAGGATATTGGTGCGCTTGTTACACACTTAATTACAAAAATTAATCAAGATTACGGCCGACATGTTGAAGGAGTAACAGAGCGGGCTTTACAGTCATTAAGATCATACGACTGGCCAGGAAATGTCAGAGAGCTTGAAAACATATTAGGTAGAGCGATTATTTATATGCACTATACAGAAACAATGATTGATTCTGTTCATCTCCCTTCACTTGAAGGCAAGGGCAATAAAGAAAAAAATCAGGTGAATGAAGAGGTAATGTTCGAAGGGAAGACTTTAGCGCACATGATGGAAAATTACGAAGCGGAACTTATTCAAAAAGTGCTGCTTGCAAACGAGTATAACCGAACGAAAACAGCAAAACAGCTTAATATTTCCCTGCGTTCTTTGTATTATAAGTTGGAAAAATACAATCTTGCAAATAACAGCATGCAATAAAATGCATGGTGTGCAATTTGTTGCATATAAATAAAGAGGTATTCTTTTTTTCTATTTGTTGTTAGAATCAATAAAAAAATTTTTTTTGTGCGTAAGAAAGGATATAAGCAGCTATATTATGTAATATATGCAGAGGATGGCACAAATCTTGCATGTATTTTAGTTGACTGCATAAACGCGCAGTATGCTCTTTAAAACGGAGCAAACGAAAGAATGAAAAAGGAGAGGTCGAACATTCCATGACTCTTGCTACCATCTTATCTCGGGTTGCTAAGCAGTCTTCTTTGACTGTTGCTGTTGCTGCAGCTGAAGACTTAGAAACAATTGAGGCAGTGTATGAAGCTGTGTCAAGGAAAGTTTCTGAATTTATTTTGTTTGGCAACGAAACGACAATTAATGAATTATTCAGGCAGTACCGCCCATCCTTACTCACTCATAAGGCTGTGACGGTCGTACATACGGAGTCCGTTTTAGAAGCGGCTCAATTGGCTGTGCGTTCAGTTCAGCAAGGTCAAGCTCATATCGTAATGAAAGGGAATTTATCCACATCGCTTATCTTAAAAGCTGTGTTAAATAAAGAGCATGGTTTGCGTACGGGAAATGTTTTATCACATGTAGCTGTGTTTGACGTTCCTCACTATGACCGTCCGATTCTTGTAACAGATGCAGCTATGAATATTACGCCATCTCTGGAAGAGAAAGTTCAAATCATTCAAAATGCGGTGAACGTTGCCCACTCTATTGGGGTAGAGATGCCAAAGGTAGCTCCTATTGCAGCGGTTGAAGTTGTGAACCCTTTGATGCCTGCAACAGTAGAGGCTGCGCTTCTTACACAGATGAACCGCAGAGGACAAATTAAAGGCTGCGTTATTGATGGACCTTTAGCACTCGACAATGCCATTAACATAGAAGCAGCCAAGCAAAAAGGCATTCAAAGTGAAGTTGCCGGTCAAGCAGATATATTACTCGTTCCAGCAATTGAAACAGGGAACGTCTTATATAAATCCCTCATTTATTTTGCTAAAGCAAAAGTTGGAGCTATTCTAGCAGGAGCAAAAGCTCCGGTCGTCTTAACATCCAGAGCAGATTCATCAGAAAGTAAATTATACTCACTGGCGCTTGCTATCAGCGTCGCCCAACAGAATTCTTAGGAGGCACTAACAATGAAAATTTTTGACTATATGGAAACATACGATTACGAGCAGTTATTATTTTGCCAAGATAAAGATTCAGGCTTAAAAGCCATTATTGCGATTCACGATACAACAATTGGACCAGCTCTAGGCGGTACGAGAATGTGGACATATGAATCAGAAGAGGCTGCAATTGAAGATGCGCTTCGTCTATCACGCGGAATGACTTATAAAAATGCAGCAGCAGGCTTGAATTTAGGAGGAGGGAAAACGGTTATTATCGGAGATCCTCGCAAAGACAAAAATGAAGCGATGTTCCGTGCATTTGGTCGCTTTATTCAAGGGTTAAATGGTCGATATATTACAGCAGAAGATGTGGGCACAACGGTAGAGGATATGGATATTGTATATGAGGAAACGGATTATGTAACGGGTGTATCTCCTGCTTTTGGTTCATCAGGCAATCCATCACCAGTCACAGCCTACGGCGTATACCGAGGAATTAAAGCAGCAGCAAAAGAAGCATTTGGAACAGATATGCTTGAAGGAAAAGTAGTAGCTGTCCAAGGTGTAGGAAACGTAGCGTATAATTTATGCCGCCACCTTCACGAAGAAGGAGCGAAACTTATTGTAACGGATATTAATAAAGAAGCTGTTCAGCGTGCGGTAGAAGAATTTGGTGCGCAAGCAGTAGACCCGAATGATATTTATGGTGTAGAATGTGATATCTATGCTCCTTGTGCACTCGGAGCAACGATTAACGATGAAACGATCCCTCAAATAAAAGCAAAAGTTATTGCAGGGGCAGCTAATAATCAATTGAAAGAAACGCGTCATGGTGATTTAATTCATGAATTAGGCATTGTATATGCACCCGACTATGTTATTAACGCAGGAGGCGTTATTAACGTAGCTGATGAGCTAGTTGGGTATAACCGTGAGCGTGCGCTGAAAAAAGTTGAAGGTATTTATGATAATATTGAAAAGGTAGTTGAAATCTCAAAGCGAGATGGCATTCCAACCTATCTAGCAGCAGATCGCTTAGCTGAAGAAAGAATTGAAAAGCTGCGTCGTTCACGCAGTCAATTTTTACAAAATGGACAGCATATTTTAAGTAGACGTCATACGCGCTAATGTTTGAGCTGAAGGCTAGGCAAAAGGAATAAATGAAATCCTTTCGACCTAGCCTTCGTTTATGAGAATGATAAGGTAGGAGGACATGTGTTGGATATGCACGAATATCGAATGCTGATAATAAATCCGGGTTCAACGTCCACAAAAATTGGCGTGTTTCACAACGATAAACCAATTTTTGATCGAACAATCCGCTACGATTCACAGCAAATGAATCAGTTTGAGACGATATATGCACAGTATGAGTTCCGTAAAAACTCGATTTTAGAGGCACTTGATGAAGAAGGGATTAATTTATCTAAATTAAGTGCAGTATGTGGAAGAGGAGGGCTTTTACGCCCGATTGAAGGCGGCACATATGAAGTAAATCAAGCCATGCTCAAAGATTTAAAAGACGGTTATGCCGGCCATCATGCTTCAAATTTAGGCGGGATTTTAGCTTTTGAGATTGCGTCTGGATTAAATATTCCAGCGTACATTGTTGATCCAGTGGTGGTAGATGAGCTAAGTGACATCGCTCGTATCTCAGGAACTCCTTTTATGGAAAGGAAAAGCATCTTTCACGCGCTGAATCAAAAATCGGTTGCTCGAAAAGTGGCTAAAGAAATGAATAACACATATGAACAAATGAACGTTATTGTTACCCATATGGGTGGAGGCATTACAGTCGGAGTTCATCAACGCGGAAAAGTAATTGATGTGAACAATGGCCTGCACGGTGACGGTCCTTTTAGTCCAGAGCGCGCTGGCGGTGTACCGGTTGGTGAATTAGTTCGTCTTTGCTTTTCAGGTCAGTATTACCGCGAGGAGATTATGAAAATGCTTGTAGGAAAAGGCGGGCTTGTCGGTTATTTGGGCACATCTGACGTGCAGAAAGTCGAATTGATGGTGAAAAATGGAAACGAAAAAGCTAAGCTTATCTACGAAGCAATGGCTTATCAAATTTCGAAGGAAATTGGAGCTGCCAGTACGGTATTGCATGGAAAAGTAGATGCCATTATTTTAACGGGAGGCATTGCTTATTCAAAAGCGTTTGTTGAGCTGATTATTAATCATGTAAAGTGGATTGCAGATGTCATTGTTTATCCTGGAGAAAATGAGCTTCAAGCGCTAGCTGAAGGGGCTCTACGAGTGCTTACAGGTGAAGAAGAAGTGAAGGAATATAAAGGCGCTTAATAGCGTTTGCAGAAAGGTGTGAAGCAGTGTGGCAAAAGAATATGATTTGGTCATTCTCGGCGGTGGAACCGGAGGGTACGTAGCAGCTATTCGTGCCTCTCAGTTAGGTCTATCGGTAGCGGTTGTGGAAAAAAATAAGTTAGGCGGCACATGCCTGCACGCAGGGTGTATCCCAAGCAAAGCTTTACTAAGAAGTGCAGAAGTCTATCAAACAGCTAAGAAAAGCAGTGAATTTGGCGTAGAAACGTCCAATGTACTATTGAACTATGCACGTGTACAAGAACGAAAGTCAGAAATTGTTTCACAGTTACATAATGGTGTCAAACAGCTAATGAAAAAAGGTAAAATTGAGGTATATGAAGGAATTGGACGTATTTTAGGACCTTCTATTTTTTCTCCTATGCCAGGAACTATCTCCGTCGAATTAAAAAGCGGTGAAGAGAACGAAATGCTTATTCCAAAGAATGTAATTGTCGCAACAGGGTCTCGTCCTAGAACATTACCTGGTTTAACGATTGACGGAGAGAAAGTAATCACTTCAGATGAAGCATTAAAGATGGAAACACTTCCTGCTTCTATTATTATTGTGGGAGGCGGCGTTATCGGAATTGAATGGGCGTCAATGCTCACAGATTTTGATGTTGATGTAACGGTTGTTGAATACAGCGATCGAATTTTACCAACAGAAGATCAAGATATCTCCCGTGAAATGACGAAGCTTTTAAAAGCAAAAGGAGTTACCATTATTACTTCTGCTAAAGTAATGGCTGATACACTGTCTATTGGTGGTCAGGTGAAAATTTCCGCTCAAGTAGGAGACGATATGCAAGAATATGAAGCAGAAAAGCTGCTTGTATCTGTAGGGCGTCAAGCGAATGTCGAAGGAATTGGTCTCGAGAATACCGATATTGTAGTAGAAAACGGTGTGATTGCCACAAATGATTTTTATCAAACGAAAGAATCTCATATCTACGCAATTGGAGATGTGATTGGCGGACTGCAGCTTGCACATGTAGCTTCTCACGAAGGAATTGTAGCTGTTGAGCATTTACATGGTGAAAAGCCTTTGAAGATTGATTATACAACAATCTCTAAATGCGTATACAGCAGCCCGGAGGCAGCAAGTGTAGGATTAACAGAACAAGAAGCAAAACAGCAAGGGTTTCAGCTGAAGGTTGGAAAGTTTCCGTTTAAGGCCGTTGGAAAAGCTCTTGTATATGGAGAGGCAGAGGGATTTGTTAAAATTATTGCTGATGCCGACACAAATGATGTCCTTGGTGTGCATATGATTGGACCTCACGTGACGGATATGATTTCTGAAGCAGGTCTTGCAAAGGTATTGGATGCTACACCATGGGAAATTGCTCATACCATTCATCCTCACCCTAGCCTTTCAGAAGCGATGGGAGAAGCTTCATTAGCTGTAGATGGAAAAGCGATTCATTTTTGATGATTAAAGGAGGTTTAAACATGACAAAAAACCGTCATGAATCATTAGGATTAACTGATGAACAAGTACTTGAAATGTACCGCACTATGCTGCTTGCACGAAAAATTGATGAGCGTATGTGGCTATTAAATCGTGCAGGGAAGGTGCCTTTTGTTATTTCATGTCAAGGTCAAGAAGCCGCTCAAGTTGGCGCAGCTTTTGCCTTAAATAGAGAGAATGATTACATATTACCTTATTACCGCGATCTGGGTGTTGTGCTAGCATTTGGAATGACTGCGCGTGATTTAATGCTTTCTGGGTTTGCTAAAGCAGAAGATCCAAACTCAGGAGGTCGTCAAATGCCAGGTCACTTTGGGCATAAGGAAAAGCGAATTGTAACGGGATCTTCTCCAGTTACAACACAGGTGCCTCATGCAGTAGGAATCGCTTTAGCAGGCCGATTGGAGAAAAAAGACTTAGTAACGTTTGTTACGTTTGGAGAAGGATCTTCCAACCAAGGAGATTTCCACGAAGGCGCGAACTTTGCAGGTGTTCATAAGCTTCCTGTTATCTTTATGTGTGAAAATAACAAGTATGCGATTTCTGTTCCGGTTGAAAAGCAGCTAGGATGCGCAAAAGTATCTGATCGTGCGATTGGATATGGCATGCCAGGCTACACAATTGATGGAAACGACGTCCTTGAAGTATACCGAGTGGTAAAAGAAGCAAGAGATCGTGCATCCAGAGGAGAAGGGCCTACTCTTATTGAAACTGTTTCAGAGCGTTTGACTGCCCATTCAAGTGATGACGATGATCGTGCATATCGCGGAGCAGAAGAATTGTCTGAAGCTAAAAAGAGCGATCCGCTTGCGTACTTTGCGACTTATTTAAAAGAGGTTAACGTGTTAACCGATGAACGAGAAAAACAAATGCTTGATGATATTATGAACATCGTTAATGATGCAACAGATTATGCTGAAAACGCTCCTTATGCAGAAGCGGAATCGGCTTTAAAATACGTGTACGGTGAGTAAGGAGGAGAACATATGCCGGTTATTTCATATATTGATGCAGTAACAATGGCCATTCGTGAAGAAATGGAAAGAGATTCCCGCGTGTTTGTATTAGGAGAAGACGTAGGGAAAAAAGGCGGCGTATTTAAAGCAACCAACGGACTATACGAACAGTTCGGGGAAGAAAGAGTCATTGACACACCTCTTGCAGAGTCTGCTATTGCAGGCGTAGGAATCGGAGCGGCAATGTACGGCATGCGTCCGATTGCTGAAATGCAATTTGCTGATTTTATTATGCCTGCAGTCAATCAAATTGTGTCAGAAGCAGCGAAAATTCGCTATCGTTCTAATAATGATTGGAGTTGTCCAATTACAATTCGAGCTCCTTACGGCGGCGGAGTTCACGGTGCTCTTTATCATTCTCAATCTGTTGAAGCACTATTTGCCAATACGCCAGGGTTAAAGATTGTGATGCCTTCTACGCCTTATGACGTAAAAGGATTATTAAAAGCAGCTATTCGTGATGATGATCCAGTTCTTTTCTTTGAGCATAAGCGTGCGTACCGTTTGATTAAAGGAGAAGTCCCTGAAGATGATTATGTACTTCCGATTGGCAAAGCAGATATAAAGAGAGAAGGAGACGACATCACGGTTATTACATATGGTCTTTGTGTACACTTTGCTCTTCAAGCTGCTGAAAAACTGGAAGCAGACGGTATTTCAGCACACATCTTAGATTTAAGAACGGTCTATCCGCTTGATAAAGAAGCTATTATTGAAGCGGCATCTAAAACAGGTAAGGTCCTGCTTTTAACGGAAGACAACAAAGAAGGCAGCATCATGAGCGAAGTAGCAGCTATTATTGCTGAACACTGCTTATTCGATTTAGATGCGCCAATTCAGCGCCTTGCTGGCCCTGATGTTCCAGCTATGCCGTATGCACCAACAATGGAAAAATATTTTATGGTGAATCCAGATAAAGTAGAAAAAGCAATGAGAGAATTAGCTCAATTTTAAAAGGAGTTGTATCAATTGGCTATTGAAAAAATTACGATGCCGCAGCTCGGTGAAAGTGTAACAGAAGGTACAATTAGCAAATGGCTCGTTTCTGTTGGAGATCACGTAAATAAGTACGACCCGTTAGCTGAAGTCATGACGGATAAAGTAAATGCTGAAGTGCCTTCTTCTTTTAGTGGAACAATTAAAGAGTTAATTGCAGGTGAAGATGATACTTTGCCTGTAGGAGAAGCGATTTGTTTAATTGAAGTAGAAGGAACTGTACCTCAAAAAGAACAGAAAACGTCTGATAAGACTGTAGAAGAATCAGCGTCAAAAACAGCGGACAGTCAATCCAATAAAAGTCGGTACTCTCCAGCTGTTATGCGTCTGTCACAAGAACATAATATTAATTTAGATACCGTGACAGGAACAGGGGCGGGCGGCCGCATTACGAGAAAAGATATTTTAGCTGTTATCGAAAAAGGCGGAGCTGCTGGAGTGAAAGAAACACCTGCATCAACAGTTCAGCCAGAAGCACCTGTAGCAGCAGCTGCTCCAAAAACGCAGCAGCCCGCGCCGGTCGTGTCTGCAGCAGGAGATCAAGAAATCCCTGTTACAGGCGTGCGTAAAGCTATTGCAGCAAATATGCTTCGCAGCAAGCACGAAATTCCGCATGCATGGACAATGGTTGAAGTTGATGTAACGAACTTAGTTTCTTATCGTGATGCATTAAAGACGGAGTTCAAACAAAAAGAGGGTTTTAACTTAACGTATTTTGCGTTCTTCGTAAAAGCAGTGGCTCAAGCTTTAAAAGAATTCCCTCAAATGAATTCAATGTGGGCAGGAGACCGTATTGTTCAGAAAAAAGACATTAATGTGTCCATTGCTGTTGCAACAGACGATGCTTTGTTTGTGCCGGTTATTAAACAAGCCGATGAAAAGACAATCAAAGGCATTGCGCGTGAAATTACAGAGCTCGCGCAAAAAGTTCGTACGGGTTCATTGAAGTCTGAAGACATGCAGGGCGGAACGTTTACTGTTAACAACACAGGCTCATTTGGTTCCGTGCAATCAATGGGGATTATTAATTACCCGCAAGCGGCTATTTTACAAGTAGAATCTATTGTAAAACGTCCGGTTATTATTGATAACATGATTGCTGTTCGAGATATGGTTAACTTATGTTTATCACTTGATCACCGCGTGTTAGACGGCTTGGTGTGCGGCAGATTCTTGGCAAGAGTTAAAGAGATTTTAGAATCTACTTCTAAAGAGAATACGTCTGTCTATTAAAACAGAAGCTGGCACAAAATATTTTAGCTGAAGGAAGATCCGAACGATGAATTGAGATTCTTGATAGAGAATCCAACTCGTTCGGATTTTTTTATGGTGATGGTAAACGTAGGTTAATTATGTCTCGGCCTCTTTTTATTTTGAAGCAATGATTGAACAATTTGTAAAAGATGTATTAAAATAAAAGAAGAATCATCAAACTTCAAAGTGTAATCATCTCGGTTTAGCAGGAAGCTATTAACTGTAAAGGGGCATGGAAATGAAAACAAATACATTATCATTTCATGAATTTACACGTACACCTAAAGAAGATTGGGCACAGGAAGTTAGCAAAAATACCGCGATCTCTTCAAAAGAAACGTTAGAAAACATCTTTTTGAAACCGCTTTATTTCGAAAGTGATACGGCACAATTAGACTACTTACAGCAGAGTCCGGCGGGAATAGATTGTTTAAGAGGAGCCGGTAAAGAATCATACATACTAGGGGAATGGGAAATCACCCAAAAAATCGACTTACCTTCTATTAAAGAAAGCAATAAACTTCTTTTACACAGTTTGAGAAATGGACAAAATACGGCCGCTTTTACATGCAGTGAAGCAATGAGGCAAGGGAAAGACGTTGATGAAGCAACTGAAGCTGAAGTAGCCTCAGGCGCTACAATTTCTACTTTAGAGGATGTTGCTCATTTGTTTCAGCATGTAGCTCTTGAAGCGGTGCCTTTATTTTTAAATACGGGATGTACATCCGTTCCACTTCTTTCGTTTCTAAAAGCATACTGTGTTGATCATAACTTTAATATGAGACAGCTAAAAGGAACGGTTGGAATGGATCCGCTCGGCACCCTTGCTGAATATGGAAGAGTTCCACTTTCTACTCGAGATTTATACGATCATTTAGCATACGCAACGCGTTTGGCTCACAGTAATGTTCCAGAGCTCAAAACGATCATTGTATCAAGCATTCCTTACCATAACAGCGGTGCAAACGCTGTTCAAGAACTAGCTTATATGCTTGCTACAGGGGTGCAGTATATTGATGAATGCATAAAACGCGGTTTGTCCTTACATCAAGTTTTACCTCACATGACCTTTTCTTTTTCAGTTAGCTCACATTTATTTATGGAAATATCAAAACTTCGTGCTTTTCGCATGCTTTGGGCAAATGTGGTTCGTGCTTTTGATGACACGGCCGTTTCAGTGCCGTTTATCCATACGGAAACGTCACATCTTACACAGTCTAAAGAAGACATGTATACAAATGCATTAAGGAGCACGGTTCAAGCATTTGCTTCTATTGTAGGAGGAGCGGATAGTCTGCATATTGAACCATATGATTCCGTCACATCTTCATCTTCTCAGTTCGCTCATCGCCTTGCCCGTAACACTCACTTAATTTTGCAGCACGAAACACATATATCAAAAGTAATGGATCCTGCCGGAGGCTCTTGGTACGTTGAAGCCTACACACATGAATTAATGACAAAAGCTTGGGAGTTATTTGGCAACATTGAAGACCACGGCGGAATGGAAGAAGCTTTAAAACAAGGGCGAATTCAAGATGAAGTTGAACAAATGAAAGTAAAAAGACAAGAGGATATAGAGTGCCGAATTGAGCGCTTGATCGGAGTCACACACTATGCTCCTAAGCAACAGGATGCATCTCAAGAGATAAAAAGCACGCCGTTTAAAAAAGAAGAAATAAAAATGGATAAATACAGTGATCAGAACGCTTCGGAATTTTCATCAAATCTTTCGCTAGAGGACTATACAAAGCTAGCATCTAAAGGGGTAACAGCAGGGTGGATGCTAAAACAAATGGCGAAGCAGACACAGCCTGACAGTGTTGTGCCGCTCACTAAGTGGAGAGCAGCAGAGAAGTTTGAAAAAATACGGGTTTATACAAAGGGAATGAGCATTGGCATTATGGAGCTCACCGATCCTAGCAGCCGTAAAAAAGCTGAGATTGCCCGGTCTTTATTTGAAAGTGCAGGCATTGCGTGTGAAACAATTAAAAACATAGATTCCTATGTGGAGATAGCAGATTGGATGAATGAACAAAAGCACGAAGCATATGTGATCTGTGGAAGTGATGAACTCGTGGAAAAGCTCTTAACAAAAGCGATGACTTATTTTGAGGAAGATTCTGTTTATGTGTACGTAGTAGGGGAAGAACATGTATCACGCAAAACGCAGTGGCAGCAAAAAGGTGTAATGAGCGTCATACATCCTAAGACGAATGTTATTCAATGCGTTAAGAAGTTATTATGTGCTTTGGAGGTAGAAGTTCATGTATAAAAAGCCTTCTTTTTCTAATATTCCATTATCATTTTCAAAGCAGCAAAGAGAAGATGACGTGACTCAAAGTTCATACACTGCTTTTCAAACAAATGAACAAATTGAATTGAAATCAGTGTATACAAAAAAAGACAGAGATAACCTCGACTTTATTCACTTTGCACCTGGTGTCCCACCGTTTGTGAGAGGACCGTATGCAACGATGTATGTGAATCGGCCTTGGACTATTAGACAGTATGCAGGATACTCAACGGCGGAGGAAAGCAATGCCTTTTACCGCCGAAACCTAGCTGCTGGACAGAAAGGGCTGTCTGTTGCTTTTGACCTCGCTACCCACCGCGGCTATGACTCTGATCATCCAAGAGTTGTTGGAGACGTAGGGAAAGCAGGTGTTGCAATTGATTCAATGATGGATATGAAGCAGCTGTTTGAAGGGATTCCGCTTGATCAAATGTCCGTGTCGATGACGATGAACGGGGCGGTGCTTCCTATTTTAGCTTTCTACATCGTAACAGCTGAAGAACAAGGCGTAAAAAAAGAAAAGCTGGCTGGAACGATTCAAAACGATATTTTAAAAGAATATATGGTGCGCAATACATATATTTATCCTCCTGAGATGTCAATGCGAATCATTGCGGATATTTTTAAATATACAGCGGAGTACATGCCGAAATTTAACAGTATCAGTATATCAGGCTATCATATGCAAGAAGCAGGTGCTCCAGCAGACTTAGAGCTTGCTTATACGCTTGCAGATGGACTTGAATATGTACGAACCGGCTTGAAAGCGGGAATTACAATTGACGCATTTGCTCCGAGGCTATCCTTTTTCTGGGCAATTGGAATGAACTATTTTATGGAAGTAGCGAAAATGAGAGCAGGGAGGCTGCTCTGGGCAAAACTAATGAAGCAGTTTGAGCCGGATAATCCTAAATCTCTAGCTCTTAGAACGCATTCTCAAACGTCCGGATGGAGCTTAACGGAGCAGGATCCATTTAATAATGTTATTAGAACATGCGTCGAAGCTCTGGCTGCAGTATCAGGACATACGCAGTCGCTTCATACAAACGCACTGGATGAAGCGATTGCTCTTCCAACTGATTTTTCAGCTAGAATTGCCCGAAATACGCAGCTTTATTTACAAAATGAAACGGAGATTTGTTCCGTTATTGATCCTTGGGGAGGCTCTTATTATGTGGAATCATTAACGAATGAATTAATGATAAAAGCGTGGAAGCACCTTGAAGAAATAGAGCAGCTCGGCGGAATGACAAAAGCAATAGAAGCAGGCGTACCTAAAATGAAGATAGAAGAAGCCGCTGCGCGCAGACAAGCAAGAATAGACTCGCAGGCAGAAATTATTGTAGGTGTGAATCAGTTTCAGCCGGAGCAAGAAGAACCGCTTGATATTCTTGATATTGATAACACAGCAGTTCGAATGAAGCAGCTGGAAAAGTTAAAGAAAATACGCAGTGAGCGTAACGAACAAGCGGTAATCGAAGCGCTTAATCGACTGACCAATTGTGCCAAAACAGGTGAAGGGAATCTCCTTGCTTTTGCGGTTGAAGCTGCGAGAGCTAGAGCTACACTAGGTGAAATTTCAGAAGCTATTGAGAAAGTGGCTGGAAGACATCAGGCTATTTCTAAGTCAGTCAGCGGGGTATACAGTGCAGAGTTTGTGCATCGAGATCAAATCGAAGAAGTTCGAAAGCTCACGGCTGAATTTTTAGAGGAAGAAGGAAGACGCCCAAGAATTTTAGTGGCGAAAATGGGGCAAGACGGTCATGACAGAGGATCGAAAGTTATTTCAACAGCCTTTGCTGACCTTGGCTTTGATGTTGATATTGGTCCTTTATTTCAAACGCCTCAAGAAACAGCAAGGCAAGCTGTAGAAAACGACGTACATGTAATTGGCATAAGCTCTTTGGCAGCCGGGCATAAAACGTTACTGCCGCAGCTTGTTGATGAGTTAAAGAAATTAGAGCGCGACGATATCGTTGTTATTGTCGGAGGCGTTATTCCTAAACAAGACTACTCATTTCTTTTAGAACACGGCGCTTCTGCAATCTTTGGACCTGGAACAGTAATCCCAAAAGCGGCCGTTTCCGTCTTACATGAAATAAAGAAACGGTTAGAAGAATAGTTGGTGAAGACAATTGGTGAAATTAAAAACGGTACAAGATTATACACAAGGGCTGCTTGAAGGGAAAAGAACAGCGTTAGCCCAAGCCATTACTTTAATTGAAAGTAAAGCGCCGAAGCATAAAGTAATAGCACAACAGCTGATTAAAGAAATCTATCCTCATACGGGGCATTCAGTGCGCATTGGTTTTACAGGCGTACCCGGAGCAGGAAAAAGTACGCTGATTGACAAATTTGGGTCGTACCTATGCAAAAATGGCCATTCCGTTGCAGTTTTGGCAGTCGATCCAAGCAGTACCTTGTCTGGAGGAAGTATTTTAGGAGATAAAACGAGAATGGAGCTGCTTACCAAACAAGAGAACGCTTTTGTCCGTCCTTCACCTTCTCAAGGAACGCTTGGAGGTGTTCATCTTAAAACGAGAGAAGCCATTTTTCTTTGTGAAGCGGCTGGGTATAACATCATATTTGTCGAAACGATGGGTGTTGGCCAAGGTGAAATGATTGTAAAAGAGATGGTAGACTTCTTTGTTCTGCTTGCTTTGACCGGAGCAGGAGATGATTTGCAAGGAATTAAAAAAGGGCTGCTTGAATGGGTTAATTTGATTTGTGTAAACAAAGCAGACGGGGATAACCGGCTAAAAGCAGAAGTGACTGCAAAAGAATACGAAAGCGTCATCGGTTTCCTTCACGGTCATTCTGGAGGGTGGAACCCACAGGTCATCACAACTTCTGCTTATGAAGAAGCATCGTTTCAAGACTTGTGGAAGATAATTTGTGACTATAAGGAATGGATGAATAAAAATGATCTGTTTTATACAGTAAGGCGAAAGCAAATGAAGGCATGGTTACAAGCAAGTGTTAATGAATATTTACAAGAATCATTTTATGGACATCCTTTAGTTAAGCAAACGTTAGGGGATGTTGAAAAACAAATGATGACGGGAGATGTCACAATGGCTGAAGCTCTCGAACGCTTGATTAAAACCTACCAGCAGGCGATGAAGGAAATATAAAAAAGGATCCTGCATTTTATGCGGATCCTTCTACACTAGGGAGTTAAGAGTATGGTTTTCTAGCTGTAAAAATAGTATCACCATTTCTTTTCTTGTTTAATCTTGATTACCAAGAAAAAATGAGTCAAAGCAATCGCCTTTTTAGTTTTCGTTTGCTATTATAAAGAATAGATAGCAAAAGGGAGGTATGAAAATGAATATCGATTTTAACTTGTTTATGAACGACGTTGTTCGTCAAGCCCGTAAAGAAATTACAGCTGCTGGTTATACAGAATTAACGACGGCTGAAGCGGTAGATGAAACGTTTAAAAAGCCTGGTACAACGCTTGTAATGGTGAATTCAGTCTGCGGTTGTGCAGGAGGTATTGCAAGACCTGCTGCAGCGCACGCTGTACATTATGATAAACGTCCAACAAACTTGGTTACAGTATTTGCTGGGCAAGATAAAGAAGCAACTGCGCGTGCACGCGAATACTTTGAAGGTTATCCGCCTTCGTCTCCATCTTTCGCCTTATTAAAAGACGGAAAAATTATCACAATGGTAGAACGTCACGAAATTGAAGGCCACGAGCCAATGTCAGTTGTGATGAAGCTGCAAGAAGCATTCGAACAGCATTGTGAAGAAGTGTAAGAGAGAAGCCGTTTTAAACGGCTTCTTTTTTTATGCGTTTTTTTACCTATCTGTATGCAGGCTTTCTAGAGAGTGGAAAATGTTGAGAAAAGGTATTTTCAAATAGTGAAACTTATATTTAAAAAAGATATTGCATATTTATAACGTTGTGTTAAAATACATTTATATGAATATATATTTAAATTTCGACATTTACTTGCAATAGTAAAAAACTTATTTCATAATATTATTAATTTTTAAAAAATAATGTAAGGAATAAACTAGGGGGAACGAAGATGAAATTGAAGAAGTGGTTATCGGTAACGGCAATTGGTCTTTTAACAGCAGGCGTTTTAGCTGCATGCGGAGCAGGAGAAGGAACGTCTAATGGCGGAGCAAGCAGCGACGACAAAGATAAAAAAGTACTAGTAATGGGAACATCAGCAGATTACCCACCATTTGAATATATTGATACGGCAAAAGGTGATAGTGAAGCAATCGGATTTGACGTAGATTTAGCAAAAGCAATCGGTAAAAAGTTAGGTTATGACGTACAGGTGAAGGATATGGAATTTGGCGGATTAATTCCAGCTTTACAATCTAATAAAGTCGATTTAGTTTTAGCTGGTATGACGCCAACTGAAAAGCGTAAAAAGAACGTGGACTTCTCAGACGTATATTATGAAGCAAAAAACATGATTGTATCGAAGAAAGATGCGCCAATTAAAAATGCAGAAGAACTAAAAGGGAAAACAGTCGGTGTACAAACTTCTTCTATCCAAGCAGACGAAGCAAAAGAAATTGCAAAAGAAGTTGACGGAGTAAATGTAACAACGCGTGACCGTATTCCAGAACTAATTCAAGAAATGAAATCAAATCGTATCGATGCAGCGATTATTGAAGATACAGTAGCTAAAGGGTATGTGAACAAAGACAAAAGCTTGCAAATGTCTGATACAGGACGTCCAGATTCAAGTAAAGGATCAGCAATCGCATTTCCTAAAGACAGCAAGCTAACGAATGACTTTAACCGTGAATTAAAGAAAATGAAAGAAAACGGTGAACTAGATAAATTAATCGTTAAGTGGTTTGACGACCAAAAATAAGAATGATAGTTAGAGAGGAATGGAACTAGGCATGAATTTGGATTTTTCGCAAATCGTGCCTTCTATGCCTTATATTTTAAAAGGGATAGGGGTAACGATACAGATAGTCCTAGCTTCAGCAATTTTAGGGTTTGTGCTGGGAGTTATTTTATCTTTATGTAAAATCAGCCGCAATAAACCTCTTCAATGGTTTGCGGATGCATATACGTCCGTGTTTCGCGGAACACCGCTAGTACTGCAATTATTATTAATATACTTTGGATTACCTCAGCTGCTCGGGTTTGATATTGCCCCGTTTCCAGCGGCCGTTGCTGCGTTCGGGCTAAACTCTGCAGCATATATATCTGAAATTATTCGCGCTGGTATTTTAGCTGTTGATAAAGGACAGCGTGAAGCGGCATTAGCGTTAGGAATTCCTTATCGCCGCATGATGGGACAAATTATTTTGCCACAGGCACTTAAAAATATTTTACCTGCTTTAATGAATGAGTTCATTACATTAACAAAGGAATCAGCTATCGTTACAGTTATTGGAGCACTCGACATTATGCGCCGTGCTTACATTGTAGGTGGAGAAAAATTCGCCTACCTTGAACCGTTAATTTTTGCAGGGTTGATTTATTATGTAATGGTAATGGGCTTAACGCTCCTTGGTAAAGCAGTCGAGAGGAGAATGAGAAAAGGTGATTAACGTTGAAAATTTACACAAATCATTTGGTAAAAATGAAGTTTTAAAAGGTATTTCAACTACGATTAAAGAAAAAGAAGTCGTAGCTGTTATTGGCCCTTCTGGTTCTGGTAAATCTACTTTTTTACGCTGTATGAACCTGCTTGAAGAACCGACGAGCGGAGTAGTTTCAATTAACGGTCAAGTGATTACAGATAAAAAAACAAACATTATGCGTGTGCGTGAAAACGTAGGAATGGTATTTCAGCATTTTCACTTGTTTCCACATATGACAGTGCTTGAAAATTTGACGTATGCTCCGATGACGGTAAAAGGCGTGTCAAGAGAAACGGCTGTTGCTAAAGGCAAAGAATTACTCCAAAAAGTGGGACTTGCTCAAAAAGCCAACGAGTTTCCAAATCGCTTATCGGGCGGTCAAAAGCAGCGTGTAGCTATTGCCAGAGCACTGGCAATGGAGCCGAAAGTGATGCTGTTTGACGAACCAACCTCAGCATTAGATCCAGAGATGGTAAAAGAAGTACTAGATGTAATGAAGTCGCTAACAGAAACAGGGATGACGATGGTCATTGTAACGCATGAAATGGGATTTGCACGAGAAGTAGCGGATCGTGTGCTGTTTTTAGACGGCGGTGTTCTTGTTGAAGATGCGCCTCCGGCTGAATTTTTCTCAGCGCCTAAAAGCAAGCGTGCTAAAGATTTCTTAGAAAAGATTTTATAATAAAAAAGTGCAGGAAGAGTACGATCTTTTCTGCACTTTTTTTATTGGAATTTATACGGTACAGCAAGATTTAAGGTTGTGTTATTTTTCTATTCGTGTTAATAAAGAATAGAGTATTTTATCACACTAAAAAGAAACCAACATGTAGGAGTCTAGAAAATGAAATTTAAAATTGGGTACCGGACAATTAAAACAGCCGTCGGTACATCACTGGCTATTATTATAGCTCAGTTCTTTCACCTCGAGTTTTTTGTATCAGCTGGAATTATCACCATTTTGTGCATTCAAAATTCAAAGAAAAAATCGTTGCGAAGTGCAAGCGATCGTTTTATTGCTTGTTCTTTATCCATTCTGTTTTCGTTTATATTCTTTGAAGGGATTGCTTATCATCCACTTGTTATAGGACTGATGCTGCTTTTGTTTATCCCGGTTACGGTTATATTCAAAGTTAATGCAGGCATTGTTACAAGCTCCGTTATTTTGCTTCATATTTACTCCAAAGGAAATATGACATGGGGAATCGTCTTTAATGAACTTGGCTTAATTGTAATTGGGATAGGTGTTGCCCTGCTTGTGAATTTATACATGCCAAGTTTAGATCAAGAGCTTCGCACGTATCAGCAAGAAATTGAAGAAAATTTCCGGTCGATGTTAAAAGAAATTGCCCTGTATCTCAGAACCAATGACAGCAGTTGGGACGGTAAGGAAATTGCAGATACGGTAAAAATTTTAGAAAAAGCAAAAAGCCTTGCGTTTCGTGATGTAGAAAATCATTTTGTGCGTGGGGAAAATTATTATTACCGCTATTTTAAAATTCGTGAAAAACAGCTTGAAATTATTGAGCGTACGCTTCCTCTTATTACCGCTATTGATTTGGTGGTAGAACAGCGCTACATGATTGCCGATTTCATTGAAGAATTAAGTCTATCCATCCACCCCGGTAATACAGCAAAATTATTTTTAGCCAAACTTCAGCATTTACGAGAAGCATTTGCAGAGATGCCGCTTCCCAAAACACGGGAAGAGTTTGAAGCGCGTGCCGATTTACTGCACGTAGTCAAAGAAATTGAACAATATTTGGTTATTAAACAAACCTTAAAAATAAGCTAAACAGCATGCATGTTGTTTAGCTTGCTTACGAACACTAAATAAGACAAGAGATATCTCTCTTGTCTTTTACTTAGGACTAACGTAAGGTGGTGGATTACATGCATGTGTTTGCTTTTATCCTTTTACTACTATCTCCGGTTTGGCCATTAGGAGAAAATCCGTTGCCAAATGATCCTTATATTATTATTAATAAACAGAGCAATGAGCTTGCTTATATTCAAAATAAAGAAATTAAACAAATTATTAAAGTAGCAACGGGGAAAACAGTTAATCTGACGCCCGAAGGGGAGTTCACGGTAACAGTAAAAGCTGTTAATCCTTATTATCGGAGAAATAATATTGAAGGAGGCGCTCCTCAAAATCCTCTAGGTGTAAGGTGGATTGGATTTGATGCAAGAGAGACTGACGGACGTATTTATGGCATTCACGGTACAAATCAGCCGGATTCCATCGGTAAATATGTATCGAATGGCTGTATTCGCGTAGAAAATCGTGAAGTAAGCCATTTATATGATCAAGTCCCGTTAGGTACAAAAGTCTGGATTGTATCTACAGATCAATCTTTTGAAGAGTTAGCCGCTCAAAAAGGCATTGTGAATATACAGCAAAAGACTGGTGACTAGTCACCAGTCTTTTTTATATGTTTGCATTGCACAAATAAGCAGCAGTGCATCTATGTTTTTAGTCATCAGTCTCGATTAAAACCACATGGCAAGTCCCGCTAAAAGCGTAGATATTAACATGACAAGAAGCATTAAAAACACAATGGTTTTTTGGATTTTCTTATTAGACATACAACCAAAGTCCTCCTACACGTTTTTTTCTTATTTTACATGTCTTCCGCTGCTTAGACAAGCAACTTTCTGTAGATACGCCAGCAGGAGATTTCTTTTGTTTTCAAGAATATGTGTAAATGAAAACGCTTTTTTAAAGAGGTGAGAAAGTGATAAAAGGAATTGATCACATAGGAATAGCTGTAAAATCAATTGAAGGCAGCCTCCCTTTTTATGAAAAGGTATTAGGACTGTCTCTATTAAAAGTAGAAGAAGTAGAAGAACAAGGAGTAAAAGTTGCTTTTATTCAGTGCGGCAACGTAAAAATTGAATTATTAGAGCCGCTCTTTGAAGACAGTGCAGTCGGCGCGTTCATCCAAAAGAGAGGTGAAGGTCTTCATCATGTGGCTTTAGGTGTGCGCACGATTGAAGAACGGATTAACGAGTTAAAGGAAAAGGGTGTACAAATGATTGACGATGTTCCGAGAAAAGGCGCAGGGGAAGCATCCATTGCTTTTTTGCATCCAAAGTCAGCAAACGGTGTTCTTTATGAGCTCTGTGAAAAAACACTAGAGGAGGAGAAGAAACATGGTTGACATTTATGATAAATTAAATGAATTGTACGATAAGCGCCGGAAGATCGAGTTAGGCGGTGGAGACGAAAAAATTGAAAAACAGCACCATAAAGGGAAACTAACGGCACGCGAACGAATTGAAATTCTTTTGGATGAACATACATTTGTCGAATTAAATCCATTTATTGAACATCGGTGTGCGGATTTCAGTACGAATAATCAAGTAGGACCAGGAGACGGGGTAGTAACAGGTTACGGCAAGATAAACGGTCGCTCAGTCTATTTGTTTTCGCAAGATTTTACGGTATTCGGAGGCGCGTTAGGTGAAATGCATGCTAAAAAAATTGCGCACGTAATGGACTTAGCTGCTAAAACAGGCGTGCCGTTTATTGGGTTAAATGATTCAGGCGGGGCTCGTATTCAAGAGGGCGTCATGTCTCTTGATGGATACGGTCATATTTTTTATCGAAATGCCATTTATTCGGGTGTCATGCCTCAAATATCTGTTATTATGGGGCCTTGTGCAGGCGGAGCCGTGTACTCACCGGCGATTACGGACTTTGTTTTTATGGTAGAAGAAACAAGTCAAATGTTCATTACAGGACCAAAAGTAATTGAAACGGTAACGGGAGAAAGCATTTCCTCAGAAAATCTTGGAGGAGCAGCTGTTCATAACGAAATTAGCGGTAATGCCCATTTTAGAGGTGCAACAGAACAAGAGGTGCTAGAACAAGTACGAATGCTCTTAAGCTATCTTCCTCAGTCTAGCCAAGAGCAGCCTCCTTTAGCCTCAAAGGCAGAGTGTGATCATTATCGTCCCGATTTATTAGACGTTGTCCCGTTTGATGCCGTGCGCCCTTACGATGTGCGTCAAGTCATTCACCAAGTAGTGGACGAGCACTCATTTTTTGAAGTGCAAAAAGACTTTGCAAGAAATATTGTCATTGGTTTTGCCCGCATAGATGGAAAAGTTGTCGGACTTGTGTGTAACCAGCCTAAAGTAATGGCAGGCAGTTTAGATATTAACTCCTCAGATAAAGCAGCAAGGTTTATTCGATTTTGCGATTCATTTAATATCCCACTTATTACATTTGAAGATGTTACAGGTTTTTTCCCAGGTATCAAGCAGGAACATGGCGGAATTATACGTCATGGTGCTAAAATTTTATATGCATACTCCGAAGCTACCGTTCCGAAAATCACGGTGATTTTGCGAAAGGCGTACGGCGGTGCATACGTAGCTTTAAATAGTAAATCGATTGGAGCGGATCTTGTGTATTCGTGGCCGAATGCCGAAATCGCTGTTATGGGTCCTCAAGGTGCTGCAAATATTATCTTTGCAAACGACATTCGAGGTAGCGAAAACCCAGATGAAACAAGACACGAAAAAATTGAACAGTATCGCGAGAAATTTGCTAATCCTTACGTAGCGGCAAGCGCTGGAATGGTGGATGATGTTATTGATCCTAGGGAAACGCGAATAAAATTAATACAAGCGCTTGAAATGTTGCACAATAAAAAGGAAGAGCGTCCAGCAAAGAAACATGGTAACATACCATTGTAGGTTATTTTTGGAGGGATTACATATTATGATTAATGAACAACGAATCGTTGATTTATTTATTGAATTAGTACAAGTAGACTCAGAAACAAAGCATGAAGAAAAAATTGCTGTTGTACTAAAAGAAAAATTTACCGCATTAGGCGTCGAAGTAGTAGAAGATGATGCCAAAGAAAAAACGGGCCACGGAGCCAACAACTTAATCTGCACACTGCCAGCTACAAAAGAAGGCGTAGACACAATCTACTTTACTTCTCATATGGATACAGTCGTACCTGGAAAGGGTATTAAACCATCTATCGAAGATGGCTATATTAAAAGTGACGGCACGACAATTCTTGGAGCGGATGATAAAGCAGGCTTAGCAGCAATGCTAGAAGCCATCACCGTATTAAAAGAAGAAAACATCGCGCACGGCAAAATTGAATTTATTATTACAGTAGGAGAAGAATCTGGCTTAGTGGGCGCTAAAGCTCTTGATTCTAGTCTCGTAACGGCAAAATTCGGCTATGCTTTAGATAGCGATGGCAAAGTGGGAGACATTATCGTTGCTGCGCCGACGCAAGCAAAAGTAAATGCAACAATTTATGGAAAAACAGCTCATGCAGGTGTAGCTCCTGAACGAGGCGTTTCTGCTATTACGATTGCTTCAAGAGCCATTTCTAAAATGCCGCTTGGACGTATTGATGAAGAGACTACAGCGAATATTGGACGCTTTGAAGGTGGAACGCAAACGAATATCGTGTGTGACCGCGTCGATATTTTAGCAGAAGCTCGTTCATTAATTCCAGAAAAAATGGAAGCACAAGTAGCGAAAATGAAAGAAGCGTTTGAAACAGCTGCACAAGAAATGGGCGGACGTGCAGAAGTTGATATTAAAGTGATGTATCCAGGCTTTAAATTTGGCGATGGAGATCATGTTGTCGAAGTTGCTAAAAAAGCCGTGGCTAATATCGATCGTCCTTCACGCCTGCTTCAAAGCGGAGGCGGAAGCGATGCAAATGTAATCGCAGGCTTTGATATCCCAACAGTAAATTTAGCAGTTGGTTATGAAGACATTCATACAACAAATGAAAAAATTCCGGTAGAAGAACTGGTGAAGACATCTGAACTAGTAGTGTCGATTATTAAAGAAGTAGCAAAATAATAGTTGCAGCCTTGCTTTTATATAAAAGCAAGGCTTTTTACATAGTGAATAGTAAATAGTCTGAATTTTTTAACATAATGTATAATGAAGAAAAGACGGTCGTTTTGTACAATAAAGTTAGTAATACATTTTACCAAAGTAAAAGTTGAAAATAACGTATATAAAAAATATGTAAGCGCTTTCAATTTTAGTTTTATCAACAGATATCCTTGGGAGGTTGATGCAATGCGATCACAGGAAAGTTTGCAGTCCATCATTCAAAACTTTAATGAAGTAGAAAAAGGGTTGTCAAATAGAGAAGCAGTCGAAGAATCTAATCGATGTTTGTACTGTTATGATGCACCCTGTATTCAGGCATGCCCTACAGGAATTGACATCCCGACGTTTATTAAAAAAATTGCATCGGGCAATTTAAAGGGGTCTGCCGAAACGATTATGTCTTCTAATCCCGTAGGAGCAAGCTGTTCGAGAGTTTGTCCAACCGATGAACTATGTGAAGGAGCGTGTGTACTTAACCACTCAACCAAACCAATTATGATTGGAAATTTGCAGCGCTACGCAACGGATTGGGCTATTCAAAATGAACAGGTGCTGTTTGAGAAAGGAAGAGCAAACGGCAAAAAGGTAGCAATTGTTGGTGGAGGTCCGGCGGGTCTCTCTGCAGCAAGAGAACTGGCGCGATTTGGATATGACGTAACCATTTTTGAAGCGGAAAAACAAGCAGGAGGGTTAAATACATATGGAATCGTGTCGTTTCGTCTTCCTCAAGCGATTTCATTCTGGGAAGTTGAACAAGTAAAAAGCTTAGATGTAAAAATTAAAACAAACGTAAGAATTGGAGAAGATATTCTTCCAAGTGAATTGCTGCAGTCGTATGACGCGGTTGTATTAGCTATTGGTATGAGCAAGGTGCCTTCTCTACATGTTGAAGGTGAAGAGCTAGACGGTGTGTATGACGCGATTGATTTTGTGAAAAAAACGAAGTCAGAAGCGTTATCAACAGAATTTGTGGGTAAGCGTGTTGCCGTCATTGGCGCGGGAAATACTGCGATTGATGGTGCTACGTGTTCCGTGCGCTTGGGGGCTGAAAATGTTCAAATTTTATACCGTCGTACACGAGAAGAAATGACGGCTTATGATTTTGAATTTGAATTTGCGAAACAAGATGGTGTTGAATTCCGCTGGTTAACGGCTCCTATACGAATTATTGGAGATGAAAATGGTAAGGTGAGCGGGATTGAATGTGTAAAAATGACCCTAACAGATCCAGATGCAGACGGCCGCAGGAAGCCTGTTCCTGTTGAAGGTTCAACATTTACCATTCCAGTCGATGCTGTTGTTAAAGCAATTGGTCAAGAACGGTACCTGTCTTTGATTCAACAATTCCAGCTGCATCATGAAGACGGAGTTGTCTTAATTAATCAAGAGACGTTTCAAACTTCAAATCCAAAAGTATTTGCTTGCGGAGACGTTATTTTTGGTAAAGGGCAAGGAGAAGCAATGGTTGTGACCGCTGCTCAGCAAGGAAAACAAACGGCGTTAAATATTCATATGCAGTTAACAAAAGAAACAATGGAAACAGCTTAAAATCAGGAGGAGGAGAAATCTATGGCAGATTTAACAACAAATTTAGCAGGTATTCAATCACCAAATCCGTTTTGGCTGGCATCCGCACCGCCAACCAATTCAGGTTATCAAGTGCAGCGTGCATTTGAAGCAGGATGGGGAGGCGCAGTTTGGAAAACGCTTGGTGATCCGATTTTAAATGTTTCCTCTCGATTTGCTGCCGTTGGCTTCAACGGTCAGCGCGTAGCCGGCTTTAATAATATTGAGTTAATCACCGATCGTCCGCTTGAAGTTAATTTGAAGGAAATCTATGAAACGAAAAAGAAGTTTCCTAACCACGCAATTATTGCCTCTCTTATGGTAGAACCTCAGCAAGAAAAATGGCATGAGATTGTCAAAAAAGTAGAAGACGTAGGAGTGGATGGATTAGAGCTGAACTTTGGCTGTCCGCATGGAATGGCAGAACGAGGGATGGGTGCTGCCTCTGGGCAAGTCCCTGATTTGGTTGAAAAACAAACGCATTGGGCTAAAGAAGTTGCCCAAACGCCGGTTATTGTTAAATTAACCCCAAATATCACAGATATCACCGTTACAGCAGAAGCAGCGGTTCGAGGCGGTGCTGACGCTGTGAGCATGATTAACACTATTAATAGTTTAGCAGGAGTAGACATTCATTCATGGAATACAATTCCACACGTAGCAGGAAAAGGCGCTCACGGAGGTTATTGCGGCCCGGCTGTTAAGCCGATTGCATTAAATATGGTCGCTGAATGTGCAAGAAGTCCGTTTATTAACGTTCCAATATCAGGTATGGGAGGCGTTTCGAACTGGCAGGAAGCCGTCGAATTTATGCTCATGGGTGCTACAGGTGTGCAAGTATGTACAGCTGCTATGCATCACGGGTTCCGCATTGTAGAGGATATGATTCAAGGTCTCAATTATTATTTGGATGAAAGAGGAATCGAAAAAGTAAGTGATATTGTAGGGAAAGCCGTTTCAAAATATTCCGACTGGGGCAACTTAGATCTCAATTATAAAGTAGTGGCTCGCATCGATCCGGATACGTGTATTAACTGCAATAAGTGTCATATTTCTTGTGAAGATACTTCTCACCAATGTATTGATATGCTGAAAGACCCTTCAGGGAAATCTTATTTAAAAGTAAGAGAAGAAGATTGTGTAGGCTGTAATTTATGTTCGATTGTATGTCCGGTGGACGGGGCTATATCCATGGTTGAATTACCGAATGAACAGCCTCCAATGACGTGGAATGAACGCCAAGCTGCTTTACAAGCGACGGCTGCACAGCGATTAGATGTATAAAGACAAAGGGGATGAAGAAATGAAGAAAATCGTTAAAAATGGTGTGGTAGTCACAGCAACAGATACGTATAAAGCCGATATTTTAATTGAAAATGGAGTTATTTCGGCAATTGGCTCGGCATTTGAAGAGCAGGGCTGTGAAGTGATTGATGCAAAAGGCAACTATGTATTTCCAGGAGGCATCGATCCTCATACTCATTTAGATATGCCGTTTGGAGGCACCGTTACAAAAGATGACTTTGAAACAGGTACAAGAGCAGCAGCTTTTGGAGGTACGACAACTGTTATTGATTTTTGCTTAACCAATAAAGGCGAACCGCTGCAAAAAGCGATCGGCACATGGCATGAAAAATCAAAAGGAAAAGCGGCTATCGATTATAGCTTTCATCTAATGATTGGCGAAATCACGGAAGATGTATTAAATGAGCTTCCTACGATTATTGAAAAAGAAGGAATTACTTCTTTTAAAGTGTTCATGGCCTATAAAAATGTTTTTCAAGCAGACGATGCTACCCTTTATCAAACGCTAGTGCAAGCTAAAAAACTAGGGGCGCTTGTAATGGTACATGCTGAAAATGGAGATGTTATTGAGTATTTAACGGCACAAGCACTAGAACAAGGACAAACCGATCCTATCTATCATGCACTGACTCGTCCTCCAGAAATAGAAGGAGAAGCTACGGGAAGAGCCGCGGTGCTAACGGAGCTGGCTGACTCACAGCTCTATGTTGTTCACGTGTCGTGCGCTGAAGCGGTTAAAAAGATTGCTGAAGCAAGGGAAAAAGGCGTAAATATCTGGGGCGAAACGTGTCCGCAGTATTTGACGCTTGACCAAACCTATTTAGAAAAACCGAATTTTGAAGGAGCAAAATACGTATGGTCGCCGCCTTTACGTGAAAAGTGGAACCAAGATGTTTTGTGGAATGCTCTGCGTAATGGCGACTTGCAAACGATTGGATCAGATCAGTGTTCGTTTGATTTTAACGGTCAAAAAGATCTGGGAAAAGGAGATTTTACGAAGATTCCAAACGGAGGTCCTATTATCGAGGATCGCATGAGTATTTTATTTTCAGAAGGAGTAGTGAAGAAACGAATTAATATAAATCAGTTTGTTGATATAACATCAACAAAAATTGCTAAGCTGTTCGGACTGTACCCGAAAAAAGGAACAATAGCGGTTGGCGCAGACGCGGATCTGCTTATATTTGACCCTTCTGTTGAACGTACGGTTTCAGCAAACACGCATCATATGGCAGTCGATTATAGCGCATTTGAGGGAATGAAAGTCACAGGTGAGCCGGTTTCAGTACTTTGCCGCGGGGAATTTGTTGTAAAAGATAAGCAGTTTGTCGGTCAAAAAGGCTACGGACAATTTACAAAACGAGCAAAGTTTAATGAGTTAAACACGGCTAACGAAGCTGAAAAATTAATGTTATAAAAACAGATGAAGAAATAGATCGGGGGCAGGGAAATGTCAAGTTACCATGAATATATGGCAGAGCGAGAAAAGATTGATTTTTTGCTGCAAAAAGGATTCAAAATAACAGCCGTAACAGAGAATCTAAGCGGGGCATTTGTGACGTTTGAACGCACCGAAAATAACCAAGCCGAACAAGAAACCCTTCATATATTGACGGCGGATGCTAGAAAATATTTTTCATCCGTACTGATTCAACAAGTATAAAAACGAAGGCTGGGACAAAATTATTTTAGCTGAAGGAAGATCCGAACGATGAATCGTTCGGATTTTTTTATTGGTAGGGTGAACGTAGATTTCATGTATGTAGGTGCTTCTGGCTGTTGATTGGAGTAATTTAATCATGTTTCAATCTCTTTATTTGTTTACTAATACCTATAAGTTTTTTACTATATTGGCTGACAAAAGTGATCCGTTTTTGTGTTTTTTTCGTTTTGGATGTGAAACAAAATAACTAGATATTATCCATTCACTGTATTACAGTTGTTACATTTCGTTTACATCGAAAGAGAAAAGGTTTAGTTATCTAGTAAATTGTAGTAAATATTATAGTAGAACGTTTTCAAACTAAATCTATTAAATACGAAAAGGGTGTGACACGGATGGATCAAGCTACGCAGTGTATGACACAGGAAGAAACAAAAATTATTGATAAATTAAAAATGGAAATGTTAAATGCAGTGTCACTACAAGATTTGCGTTTTTATAAAAAAGAAATTCACCGAATTAAAGAACAAGCGGTTAAACGCCACGGTTTTTTTAATAAATTACAGCAAACAGCTCAGAAGCTGTAACGATCCATTATCGTTACAGCTTTTTTCGTTTCTTTTATTAAATATTTTATTTCTTCTAAATATTTAATATAATGTAAGAAGATATAGCTTTTGTTCTACACATATGCGAAATACGCGTTAATGATCCAGGAGACATGATGTGAAATTCGCTAGGGGCGGTGTTGACTTGAAATCATATTTAACAGTAACAGAGATTTTAACAAGGAAACATTTTGTAAACTGTGAAGTAATAGCTGGAGAGAAAGGGCTTGCTAATTCTGTGAAGTGGGTGCACGTGATGGAAGTGACGCGCATTAATGAGCTGCTAAAAGGAAACGAGCTCATTTTATCAACAGGGGTAGGCTGGGGAGAAGATTCTCAATCTTGTTTATCATTTCTTCAGCAATTAATTTCTTGTAAGGCATCAGGACTGTGTATTGAACTTGGCACTTATACTTCTAAGATTCCGCAAATTGTTATTGATAAAGCGAACGAATGTGATTTTCCGATTATTTTATTTCACGAGGAAGTTCCGTTCGTTGAAATTACACAAGATGTTCACTCGCTTTTAATTAATCAGCACTATCAAATGATTTCCGATTTAGAACAGTATTCTCATAGGCTAAATCAGCTGCTGTTAACAGTTAATGACCCAGCCGTCATCTTACAGTGTTTATATGAATCTACGGGGCTTCTTGTCGGCCTTAAAGTTTCAAATGAATTGCTTACCTTTGCTCCGGAGATGGACTTGCTCAAACAGCAGCTTCTACTTCATTATATAAGCAGGGAAAATGAAAGTCCGCATTTTACTGAGCAGCCTATTCATTTATTAGGACAAGATTATGCTCAGCTGTATGTTGCTTCTATAAATGAAGCCTTAACAGAACTTGAAGTGCTCACCGTTGACCGAACGGCGACTGCACTTGCTCAGCATTTTTTGAAGGACCTGTATGTCGAAGAGAAAAAAAGAGTAGATGAAACCGAATGGATGACGAAATGGATGAACGGAGAGTTAACTCTTGAACAAATAAAAGACTCTATGCACGAAGTGTGTTCAGATTCGCCTATTCGCGGAGGTGTCGTTGTTTGCTGTAAGTGGCAAAGGCGGGAGAAGTTTGATCGAACGTATTTTAAGCTGATCTTGCGAAGCATTTTTGAACAAGAAGGCTTTCACTTATTAGTCTCCGAGCGAAATCGCGAAGTATTATTTATTCTTTTGAACAAACGAATGGTTAGCACGTGGAGAGAGAGATTAGAAAACAGCCTTCATCGCTGGATGAATCAATATGAATCGGATGAAAATTCAAAGAGGAACGCCATTAGCTTTATCGGAATTGGCCAATACTGTGAACAGCTTGACTGCATGCATAAAAGCTATGAAACGGCTAAAGAAACAATTTCGATTCAAGAAATGCTGCAAAAACAAACCATTATTCATTTTTATGATGATTTGCATATGTACCGGATTATTTCGCTTTTACATCAGCATGAAGACTTACAGGAAGTGGTGTTTGAATATCTGCAGCCCGTTATTACATATGATGAAACGTATAATGCAAAACTCATGGAAACATTAAAAATTTATTTAGCATGCAACGGTTCTAAACAAGAGACGGCTAAGCGTTTATACATTGTCCGGCAAACGCTGTATCACCGTATTGAAAAACTAGAAAAGCTGCTGGGTGAAGACTTTATGGAGCCGGAAAAACGACTGGCAATTGAGTTTATGATTATGGCATATGAATATTTGTTTATGATGAAAAAGTCGCGCGCGGAATTTATAAACGGATAAGTAAGCAGCTGGAAACAGCTGTTTTTTTATGTTGAGGCTGATTTTACTATATGTTCATTTTAGTTCATGCTTTCTTCGAGTTCACTGCGCAAAATGTGAAACGAGAATCTAGAGTTGTTTCACATTTTGTCTAATGCAACCACCATTTATTTATTCAATAATAAAGGTAGATTTGTCATTTCTTATTTTTTGAGGAGGCCAAGCGATATGTCAGTTGTGAATAATGATACGCAAGTTTTAAAAAATTACGTGGGCGGAAAATGGGTTGATACGGCAGGGGAAAAATTTGGAGAGGTAATTAATCCATCGACGGGCGAAATAATTGCAAAAGTACCGCTTTCTACAAAAGAAGACGTAGCCAATGCGGTGGAAACAGCGCAAAAAACATTTGAAACATGGCGTAACGTTCCTGCTCCAAAACGAGCAAGATTAATGTTTGCGTTTCAGCATTTACTAGTTAAGCATCATGAAGAGTTAGCTAAATTAGTTGTACAAGAAAACGGCAAGGCTTTCAAAGAAGCTTACGGTGAAGTACAGCGCGGTATTGAATGCGTGGAGTTTGCCGCGGGTGCTCCTACTTTATTAATGGGGGAATCATTAAATAACATAGCGGAAGAAATTGATTCTGAGATGTTCCGTTTTCCACTGGGTGTCGTTGGCGGCATCACACCTTTTAACTTTCCGATGATGGTACCGCTTTGGATGTTCCCTCTTGCAATTGTATGTGGAAATGCGTTTGTATTAAAACCGTCTGAGCGAACGCCGCTTTTAGCAACGCGACTTGCTGAACTTTTTACAGAAGCAGGAGCACCGGATGGATTATTAAATATTGTGCACGGGGCACACGATGTCGTGAACGGATTAATAGAGCATGAAAAAGTTAAAGCGATTTCATTCGTCGGATCGCAGCCGGTAGCAAAATATGTTTATGAACAAGCAGCTGCTCAAGGGAAACGAGTTCAGGCTTTATCTGGAGCTAAAAATCATCATGTTGTGATGCCAGACTGCGATATGGATAAAGCGGTATCACATATTATCAGCTCGGCTTATGGAAGTGCCGGCCAGCGATGCATGGCTTGCAGCGCCGTGGTCGTGGTTGGTGAAAAAGGCGATGAATTCGTCGCAAAATTAAAGCAAAAAGCAGATGAATTAATTATGGGAAGCGGCTTTGATGATGAAGTGCTTCTAACGCCTGTGATTCGAAAAGAGCACCGTGATAAAGTGCTGGATTATATTGAACTTGGCATGAAAGAAGGGGCGGAACTCATTCGTGACGGACGTAAAGAAATGGATGAGCATACGGAAGGCAACTTCTTAGGGGCAACAATTTTTGACCGCGTAACTCCTGATATGACCATTGCTAAAGAAGAGATTTTTGCACCTGTACTAAGCTTGCTTCGCGCTGACACATTAGATGAAGCACTTCGCTATATGGAAAAATCCCGTTTTGGAAATGGAGCAACGATTTATACAAAAGATGCAAAAGCGGTGCGTCAATTTAGAGAGGAAGCAGATGCGGGTATGCTCGGTATTAACGTAGGAGTACCTGCTACAATGGCCTTCTTCCCATTCTCCGGTTGGAAAGACTCTTTTTACGGAGATTTGCATGTCAACGGCAAAGACGGTTTGAACTTCTTTACACGTAAAAAGATGGTTACATCACGCTTTGACTTTTAACATATAGATGAATATAGCAAGTGGCTTCGGCATTTTGTCGAAGTCTTTTCATACAGAAAAAAATACCGCGCTAGCGATTTGGGAGTGGATAAGATGGTACAGGTCAGTCAAAATGAAAAAGATCTGCGTGCAAAAGATGAGCAGTATGTATGGCATGGAATGAAACCATACAGTCCGGATGCAACGATGGTAGCTACAAAAGCAAAAGGTGCTTGGATTACAGATGAACAAGGAAATCGCTATTTAGATGCAATGGCAGGGCTTTGGTGTGTAAATACTGGGTATGGACGGGATGAGTTAGCGCTAGCAGCTTATGAGCAGCTAAAAGAACTGGCTTATTTTCCACTCACTCAATCTCACGTACCTGCTATCAAACTGGCAGAGAAGCTAAATGAAATGCTAGGTGATGACTATGTTATCTTCTTTTCAAATAGCGGATCTGAAGCAAATGAAACGGCTTTTAAAATTGTGCGTCAGTATCATCAGCAAAAAGGAGAGCATTCTCGCTACAAATTTATTTCGCGTTATCGAGGGTATCACGGAAATTCAATGGGCGCACTAGCAGCAACGGGCCAAGCTCAGCGTAAATATAAATATGAACCGCTTGCCCCTGGCTTCATTCACGTTGCCCCGCCTGATTCGTACCGAGGGCAAGATGACTACGATGCACCGAAAGAGAAGCTTCAATCTGTAAAAGATATTGACAATGTTATGACGTGGGAGCTAAGTGAAACGATTGCCGCTGTTATTATGGAGCCAATTATTACAGGAGGAGGAATTCTTTTACCGCCTCAAAATTATATGAAAGGCGTAAAAGAAACGTGTGAAAAACACGGTGCACTTTTAATTGCAGATGAAGTTATTTGCGGCTTTGGACGTACAGGGGAAGCCTTTGGTTTTATGAATTACGATGTAAAACCAGATATCATTACCATGGCAAAAGGAATTACAAGCGCATATCTTCCGCTCTCTGCAACTGCTGTTAAAAAAGAAATTTATGAAGCGTTCAAAGATAGCGATCAGTACGAGTATTTTCGCCATGTTAATACATTTGGAGGAAGTCCAGCTGCGTGTGCACTGGCATTAAAGAATTTAGAAATTATGGAGAGAGAAAATCTTTTTGGCCGTTCTAAACAGCTCGGGGCTTACGTATTAAGTGAGCTAACGCCGCTTATTGATAGCCACCCATATGTTGGAGACGTAAGAGGTAAAGGGCTTTTAATTGGAATTGAACTTGTAGCTGATAAACAAACAAAGGAACCGTTAGACGTTAATCTTGTAAATGAAGTGATTGCTAAATGCAAAAGCAAAGGAGTCATTATTGGGAAAAATGGAGCAACGGTGGCCGGCTATAATAATGTTCTCACGCTCTCGCCGCCGCTCAACATTGAGGAAAGTGATATTGAGCTGTTATTAGCTACTATTACGTATGCGCTTGACAGCATCAAATAGGTAAGTTTGCAAAAAGCCTGTATAATATACTTACAGGCTTTTTGTGCGTGTGAAGGAGGAAGTAGAAAATGGAATTGTTATTTTTAGGAACGGGTGCAGGAGTACCGGCGAAACAGCGGAATGTTTCATCTCTTGCGCTCGAACTTTTGCAAGAAAGAGGGGCGGTGTGGCTTTTTGATTGCGGAGAAGCAACGCAGCATCAAATTTTACATACAACCGTTAAACCAAGGCGAATTGAGAAAATTTTTATTACGCACCTTCACGGTGATCATATTTACGGATTGCCTGGATTCCTTGGAAGCCGTTCGTTTCAAGGCGGAGAATCGCTGCTTACTGTATACGGGCCAAAAGGAATTAAAGAATTTATTGAAGTCACGCTGGCTGTAAGTCAAACTCATCTGCAATATCCTCTAGAGATTGTTGAAATAGAAGAGGAAAGTGAAAGTGGAACGATTTTTGAAGATGAAACTTTTTCAGTGGAATTTGGCAAGCTTGAACATGGCATTTTATCTTATGGATATCGAGTTGTCGAAAAAGATTTGCCAGGATCACTGGACGTTCAGCGTTTAAAAGAGATGAATATTCCCCCAGGGCCTCACTATCAGCAGTTAAAAGAAGGGAAAGAAGTAGTATTAAAAGATGGGCGCCTTATTAATGGACAAGAGTTTGTAGGAGAGCCTAAAAAAGGGAAGGTTATCACGGTTTTAGGAGATACAAGAAAGTGCATGCAAAGTGTTCAGCTTGCTATGCATGCGAATGTGTTAGTCCATGAAGCTACTTTTGCAGCGGGAGACGAGGAGCTTGCTTACAACTATTTTCATTCCACTGCAAAAGAAGCCGCTGAAATTGCTAAAACAGCATCGGCCGAGCGTCTTATTTTATCTCATATTAGTTCGCGTTACCAAGGAGACGCAGTCAGCCGGCTAGCAGAAGGAGCAAAAGAAATTTTTCCGAATACCGACATAGCAGAAGACTTGAAACGGTTTACGATTTCATAAAAAAAGACGAGGATATCCTCGTCTTTTTTTACCATCCGCGTTCGTACTGAACGGGTGCTGAAATTGTTTCATTTAGTTCTTTTGCCGCCGTGCGCGGGAAGTACGGATCGCGCAGAAGTTCGCGCGCAACAAAAATTAAATCAGCGCGTTCGCTTTGCAGAATCTCTTCTGCTTGTCGTCCAGTTGTAATTAATCCAACAGCCCCTGTATCAATATTAGCTTGCTGTTTGATTTTGTCTGCAAACGGCACTTGATAGCCAGGGTATACGTTGATTGGAGCGTGTACCAGAGCACCGGAACTAACGTCAATTAAGTCGACGCCTTGTTCTTTCATCCATTTTGCAAATACAACGTGATCATCTACTGTTAATCCGCCTTCTGTATAGTCAGAAGCAGAAACACGGACAAATAAAGGGCCGTCCCACTCTGTTTTCACAACTTCAATAATTTCCTTTAAGAAACGATAGCGGTTTTCAGCGTTGCCGCCATATTCGTCGCTGCGCTTATTGCTTAGCGGCGATAGAAATTGATGTACTAAATAACCGTGTGCCGCATGAAGCTCGATAATATCAAACCCAGCTTCTTTTGAACGTCGAGCGCTTTCTTTAAAGGCAGAAATCGTTTCTTGAATTTGTTCTGTGGTCATTTCCACAGGTTTTTTACTTTTATCATCAAAAGCAATAGCGGAAGGAGCATAAATATCGCCTTCAACAGTTGCTTTACGTCCTGCGTGTGCAAGTTGAATAGCTGTTTTTGCACCGTTTTCTTTTAGCTGTGTCACAAGTTTCTTTAATCTATCTTTTTGTTCATCATTCCAAATGCCCAAGTCTTGAGCTGAAATACGACCTTGTGGCACGACAGCTGAGGCTTCAACCATAATGAGACCTACTTGTCCAACCGCACGAGTTGTGTAGTGAACCATATGAAAGTCGGTTATTACGCCGTCTTCCTTTTCGCATGAATACATGCACATTGGTGACATTACAATTCGGTTTTTTAATGTTACATCTTTCACTGTATAAGGTGAAAATAGTTTTGTTGTCATTGGGTTTAACCTCCAATTATTTCGATACTCTAAACAAAAGTTATTATATCACCGCCTTGAATTTTCTTTCACATAATCTGCTTATCCATTTTTAATCATAAAAAAACCTCTTTCTTTTTTTAGAAAGAGGTGAACCTCTACGAACGTTTACTCGAGATTTTTTCGTCAATCGTATCTCCTAAATATTTGGAGCGAATTGTAGCTTGTTCAATACACTGCATCATGGCTTCTTGGAAGTTATGAGAAATAAGCTGTTCAATTCCTGCTTCTGTTGTGCCGCCGGGACTCATCACTTCTTTTCGAAGTACGGCTGGCGTTTTAGGTGACTGTTTTAGCATTTCTGCAGCACCGATAAGAGTTTGAAGAATTAGTTCATTTGACACTGACGTATCCAAGCCTTGTTTTTCAGCTGCTTTTTCCATTGCTTCTACTAGATAGTAAACATACGCTGGGCCGCTTCCAGATAGTCCTGTTACAGCGTGAAGCTGCTCTTCCTCTACAGTTGTAACCGTACCAATCGTTTCAAATAAAGCAGTAGTAACGTTCATATGCTCTGCTGTAGCAAACTTGCCGGGTGCAATGGCTGTAGCCGATAATCCAATAGAGGCCGATGTATTTGGCATAGCTCTTACAACCGCTACTTCTTGGTCAAACAAGTTTACAATTGTGGCAGTCGATACACCTGCTAAAACAGAGAGAACGAGGTGGTGCGGACGAATATAGGACTTAATCGTATCGATGCTTTCCGCTACGTCTTTTGGTTTAATAGCAAGCACGACGATATCGCTTTTTTCGATTAACAAGGCATGATTACGCGTAATGTTAATTTCATAGGCGTTTCGAAGTTCGTGAAGTCTTTTATCGTTGCTATGATTTGTTACGGTGATTTGATTGGGGCGAAGCTTTTTATCTGACAGCAGCCCTGAGATCATTGCTTCAGCCATTGATCCAGCTCCAATAAAGGCGATGTTTAGATCCGTTTTCATTAAAAGTTCCTCCAGTCATTTGCTATCCAATGAAAACAGATGCTGAGATTTCAGTATCTGTTAAAGGTTTCTGTTTGTGTATCTCTTCTTTATAAAATGCATAGTTATCTAAAGATATGAATAAAACTTCACTATATTTCTGTCATTATGCAATGAAAAAGAGAGGGATGTCAATGTAATTTTCAGAAAACGAATGCAATTGTATAAATAACAGGAAAAATCGTGTAAACTTAAAAGAAAATGCGATGGTAAAGGAGCAAAAATACAGATGAATGAGCAATTATATAAAATTGTGCTGCCTACTCCTTTTGCGGTAGGAGATGTGAATGTTTTTGTTATAAAAGGTCAGACCGTTACGCTAATCGATGCTGGTATTAAGACGGAGGCAGCGTGGTCTGTATTTAAAGAAAAGCTTAATGAAATAGGATTAAAACCAGATGATATTAAGCAAGTTGTCCTAACTCATCATCATCCTGATCACGTAGGAATGCTTGATTTTTTTGATAAAGATATCGCCATAGTCGGTCATGCGAAAAATCAGCCTTGGATCTCCCAAAATCCAGATTTTTTTGAGTGGTACGATGCGTTTTTTGAAGATCACTTTATGAAAGCCGGCGTAGATGAAAGGTTTCGCCCTTATTTAAAACGTTTAAAAGCATCAATGAAGTATTCATGTCACCGTTCTCTTACAACTTCTGTTCAGGAAGGAGATTACATTCCGGGCCTAGAGAGTTGGAAAGTACTTGAAGTACCCGGTCATGCTCAAAGCCATATTGCATTATACAATGAAAGAACAGCGGTTATGATTGGAGGAGATTTACTGTTAAAGCATATTTCATCTAATCCGCTCATTGAACCTCCTATGAAACCAAGCGGCGAGCGACCTAAAACGCTTCTTCAATATAATCATTCATTAAGACGTCTCCTTGACTTAGAGATAAACTGTATCTATACAGGTCATGGAGATGAAGTGTTACATGTTCGCCAACTTGTACAAGAGAGGTTACAAAAGCAGAGCGACCGAGCGGATAAAGTGCTTAGCATGATAAAAGAACGCCCTCAAACAGCGTTTGATATTTGCAAACAGCTATTTCCTACTATTTATGAAAAAGAACTAGGGCTAACTCTTTCTGAAACAATTGGTCAGCTCGATTTTTTAGAAGATGCAAATAAAATCAGTACACATGAAAAAGAAAGTAAGCTTATTTATTCTGTGTGCTCTTAACTTATAAAAAAGGTGTGTTATATTTGAAATCCTCGTTAAAGAACCAATATGTCGTGATTACAGGCGCTTCAGGAGGTCTTGGAGAACATTTAGCTTATGAAGTGGCCAAAAGAGGGGGCGTCCCCGTTTTGCTTGCACGTACAGAAGAAAAGCTGGACCGAGTAGCCGAGCAAATTAGTCAAAAGTATGGGATTACCTCTTACATATATAAAGCTGACGTAGCGAACGTAGAGGAAGTCAAAAGAGTCGTTCAGAAAATGATGAGTGAAATTAAGCGTGTTGATGTCCTGATTAATAATGCAGGCTTTGGTGTATTTGAAGAAGTGAAAGAAGCATCGATTAAGACAATTGCCTCAATGTTTCAAGTCAATGTTATTGGATTAATTGCATGTACACAAGAAATTTTAGCTTATATGCTAAAAGAAAACAAAGGACATATTATTAACATTGCTTCTCAAGCAGGCAAACTTGCAACGCCTAAATCCAGTGGCTATTCAGCTTCTAAACATGCCGTGCTAGGGTTTACCAACAGCCTGCGAATGGAATTAGCGAAAACAGATATCTATGTCACGGCAGTGAATCCAGGTCCTATTCAAACCAACTTCTTTTCAATAGCAGATCAATCAGGAAACTATGAAAAAAGTGTAGAAAAGTTTATGTTAACCCCTCAATACGTAGCTGAAAAAACGGTCAATATTATTGGGAAACCAAAACGAGAAGTCAACTTGCCTAAGTGGATGAATATAGGTTCGAAGATGTATCAGCTTGCCCCGGGGCTCGTAGAAAAATTGGCAGGGGATGCGTTTAATAGAAAATAACCTGTGCTTTAACCACAGGTTACCAATGTTTTTCGTTAACCGTTTTGTTCAGTAAGGCTGTATTTCTATAAATCTACTGCTCGTCTAAAATTTTTGCAGCGCGCACACAAGAGTCGAATTTTCCTTTATGGTTTCCGTCGCAAAAGGGCATCTTTTGCGACTGGCCACATCGGCATAGTGAAAATGTCGGCTTTGTTTCAAATTTGTTGCCGTCTGCATCAATTAATTCAACGTCTCCAGTGACACGGAAAGAGCCGTTATCCATTACTTTAATTTGTACTTTTGACATAGAAAAACCTCCTTTTTGTACACATCTATATGAAGCGCCAGAGTTTAATGAAAGCGAGATGTGTATTATACTCATTATATAAGCAATTTTCGTTTGTTTATACAATTAGTTTAAAAGGAGTTAAAGGAAAATGAATATTACCTTTACTGATAAAGCGATAGCAAAAGTACAAGAAAAGTACGGGAAAGATTCTTCACTATATTTAAAATTAAAATACGATACGGATGGATGCGGCTGTGTCGTGAGCGGCGTAACGACGCTATGGATTGTTGATGAAAAAGAGAGCGATGATGTAACCATCGAGACGAATTTTGTTCCTGTTCTTGTCGAAAAAACAAAGCAAGTATTTTTAGATGATAATATGACGATTGACTACAATGAAAGTGCATATACGTTTATGCTAAAATGTCCTTCTCAAATTTTAAATCCGCGCATGTCATTTATCGATAAAACAAAAAAAGCGCTTTAAAGCGCTTCTTTTTGTATTTTTTCTAAAAATGATTCAATAACTTGTTCATATTCCTCTGGGTTATCAGCATACGAGCGGGCATGAGTGCCTACAGGTGCTAAATACATCCGTTTTGCTCCCATTTTTTTGGCATGCAGCTGCTCCGTCATTTTAGGAAGAATATAGTCATCTTCTTTACTATGGATAAACAGAACAGGATGTTTGATTTGATCTACGACTGAAATGGGTGATACGTCTTTAAATGAGTAGCCTTCTCGCCATTTTAAAATAATATTAGCTGCTGGCATCACAAGCTGTTTGGGCAGGTGGAAATCTTGTTTTAAGCGATAGGCAAGAAGTTCTTCCAAGTCAGAAAAAGGGCAGTCGACAATATAAAAATCAGCTCCGTCTTCCATTCCAGCATACAAAAGAGTGGTCGCAGCTCCCATAGACTCCCCGTGAATCCCAAGGGAAATAGTTGAACCGAATTGTTCTTTTACCCAATGAACAATGGATTGAAGGTCCAGCTTTTCATAATAGCCGTAGCTCGTTGTTTTCCCTTCAGACTTGCCGTGGCGGCGATGATCATAAAGAACGACGTTCCATCCCAGCTTTAGAAAAAGCCGAGCATACTTCATAGAGTTGAGTGAATGAACTGTAACTCCGTGCGAAAGAATCATAAATCGGTTATTGTCGTGTTGTTTAATAACGGTCCCAGCTATGTTATAGCCTAAAGAAGAAGGAAGCACAAATGCTTCTTTAGGAAGAGTGCTATAGACTTTCTCATCATAAAAGCCATCTTCCGTATCGCGGTCAATAATAACTTTGTCGGTCTTTTTACGGATGTACATCATTTGATTTGTAAAAAAGATGCCAAGAGCGGCAAATGCTCCGAAAACACTTCCTATTAATAATAGCCATTTTTTCATGATTAGCGGCTCCTTTTGTTAATATAGCTATTATTTATTATAGCATCGCTCTCATAAAAACCTAATTTTTAACGCTGTGCAAACAAAGAGTATTGCTTGCTTTCAATCGGTCTTGAAATGTGAGGAGCGATAAAATCGACCGCTTCGAGCAGCTTTTCTTCATTAATAGAAGTGGAAATACCCATTTCATGAAGCATAAAGACGAGATCTTCCGTAGCTACGTTTCCCGTTGCTCCCTTAGCGAATGGACATCCACCTACCCCGCCAGCGGATGAATCGAACCTGTTAATACCGGCTTGCAGAGCTGCATAGATATTTGCAATGGCTAATCCTCTCGTATCGTGAAAGTGCGCAGCAAGTAGGGTGTGTGGAAAGTTTTGTTTTAATTTCGAGAAAAGTGAAAATACATCTTTAGGGTTTGCCATGCCAATTGTATCGGCAACGCTTAGTTCATTCACTCCAGCCTCCACAAAGCTTTCGCAAAGAGCCAGCACGTCGCGTTCATGTATTTTTCCTTCATACGGGCAATAAAAGGCGGTGGAAATGCAAGTTCGAATAAAACATTCTTGCTGCTTGAGCTGCTGAATGAGAGGAAGCAGCGTTTGTACAGCTTCTTTGGTGTGTTTGTTAATATTTTTTTGATTAAAGGTATCGCTTACGCCAATAAACAGCGCAACGGAGCGGCAATTAGCTTGCAGTGCTTTTTCCAAGCCTTTTTGATTCGGCACAAGTACAATGTTTCGGCATGTATCAGACTGAAATGTATTTGCAACAGTAGAAGCATCTTTCATTTGAGGAACCCATTTTGGAGAAACAAAGGATGTAATTTCGATTTCGGATAGTCCAGCTTCTTTTAATTTTTTGATAAAATTAATTTTTTTATCAGTTGGAACAAAATTTTTTTCATTTTGAAGTCCATCTCGTGGACCAACTTCTATAATTGTTACTTTTTCAGGAAATCCCATAAACCGCTCTCCTCCTACATTGTAAACGCTTACTAATATTCATTTTAATTCTAAAAAATTAAAATTCAATAAAAATTATAAATTTTTACAAAAAAAGAGGAATTTCGCAACCGATGTCGAAATTAATACAGGTGACAGTTAATCACAGTAATCAAACAGTAAGGAGAGGTTTTCGACATGGGTCAAACAGAAGTAGTCATTGTAAGCGCTGTACGTACAGCAATCGGCAGCTTTGGGGGAAGCTTACAAAATGTATCCGCAACAACTTTAGGTGGTACTGTAATTAAAGAAGCTTTAAACAAAGTAGGGGTATCAGCAAACGAAGTAGATGAAGTTATCATGGGGAATGTCCTACAAGCAGGTTTAGGACAAAATCCAGCACGACAAGCAACTTTAGCAGCAGGTTTACCTGAAACTGTTTCAGCATTAACCATCAATAAAGTATGCGGATCAGGACTAAAAGCAGTACATCTCGCTACACAAGCGATTCTTGCTGGGGATGCTGATGTGATTGTTGCTGGTGGAATGGAAAACATGAGCCAAGCACCATACTTATTAAAAAATGCACGCAACGGGTTTAAAATGGGCGACCAAAAAGTAGTTGACAGCATGATTCAAGATGGATTATGGTGTGCATTTAACGACTACCATATGGGCGTTACAGCTGAAAATCTGTGTGATAAATATGAAATTACTCGCGACGAACAAGATGCGTTTGCAGCTTCAAGTCAGCAAAAAGCAGAAGCAGCTATTCAATCTGGTCGTTTCAAAGATGAAATCGTACCGGTAGAAGTGCCTGGAAGAAAAGGTCAAGTAACTATTTTTGAACAAGATGAGTTCCCGCGCGCAGGCACAACGGCTGAAAGTCTAGGGAAACTACGTCCAGCCTTCAAAAAAGACGGTTCTGTAACAGCTGGTAATGCATCTGGTATCAATGACGGTGCAGCGGCAGTAGTGGTAATGAGCCGTAAAAAAGCAGACGAGTTAGGCCTAACACCATTAGTGTCAATTAAAGCTAATGCAACTGCCGGAGTAGACCCAAGCATTATGGGAATCGGTCCTGTAAGCGCAGTGAAAAAGGCTCTGGAAAAAGCTGCTGTTTCATTAGAAGATGTTCAATTAGTAGAAGCAAACGAAGCATTTGCTGCACAGTCAATCGCTGTGGATCGTGAACTTCAATTTAATCATGATATTTTAAATGTGAACGGTGGAGCAATTGCGCTTGGACATCCTATTGGTGCAAGTGGTACACGTGTCCTAGTTTCACTTATTCATGAAATGCAAAAACGCGACGCAAAACTTGGGTTAGCAACGTTATGTATTGGCGGAGGCCAAGGCGTTGCAACAATCGTTGAACGTCCTTAATTTGATATAGTTTTAACAAACATTAAAGCTATATCACAACGCCACAGATTCCAAACATACAGCTTTGGAACTCGTGGCGTTTTTGTTTTTCCTTTAATTTGTCTAGTAATATAACTTTTTTGACAAAAAAATGATTAAATTATAATTTTCAGTTATATATATATTTAAAAAGAAATAAAAATCTTTTATAATAGATTAGAAAGCGTTTTCAAAAATAACGAAGGGGTGGTTATGTATGAAACAAGTACATACGTCGTTTAAAGAAGCGGTGAAAGATATTCACGACGGTGCTACGATTATGGTCGGTGGTTTTGGTTTATGTGGAATTCCGGAGAATTTGATTTTAGCGTTAGTTGAAACAGGGGTAAAAGATTTAACCGTAATTTCAAATAACTGCGGCGTAGACGACTGGGGACTTGGACTGCTTCTGAAAAACAAACAAATTAAAAAGATGATTGGTTCTTACGTGGGAGAAAATAAAGAGTTTGAAAGACAAGTATTGTCAGGAGAAATTGAAGTAGAATTGCTACCTCAAGGCACGCTAGCTGAAAAGATTCGCGCCGGCGGAGCGGGCATACCTGCATTTTATACACCAGCGGGAGTGGGAACACCCATTGCTGAAGGAAAAGAAGTTCGCGTGTTTGATGGAAAAGAATATTTACTAGAAGAGGCGTTAAAGGCTGATTTTAGTTTGGTTAGAGCTTGGAAAGCCGATCATATGGGGAACTTAGTGTATAACAAGACAGCGCGCAATTTCAGCCCAATGATTGCAGCAGCAGGAAAAGTGACGATAGCAGAAGTGGAGGAACTTCACCCAACAGGTTCACTTGATCCAAATATTATCCACACACCTAGTGTATATGTTCAATCGTTAATTATTGGTGAACAAGAAAAACGTATTGAGCGTTTAACCGTTCAAAAATAACAAAAGGGGAGAGATTTTTCATGATTGAAAACGGCGTGAACGTGAGAGAGCGAATTGCAAAACGTGCTGAAAAAGAAATTTTGGACGGATTTTATGTAAACCTTGGAATTGGTATTCCAACGCTTGTGGCTAATCATATCTCAGATAATAAAACGGTGGTGCTTCAGTCCGAAAACGGTCTATTAGGCATTGGACCATATCCGAAAGAAGGAGAAGTAGATCCTGATTTAATTAATGCAGGTAAAGAAACCGTAACGGCGACAAAAGGCGCCTCTTACTTCGATAGTGCTGAATCGTTTGGAATGATTCGCGGAGGGCATATTAACATTGCGATTTTAGGAGGAATGGAAGTCTCAAAAACTGGTGATTTGGCAAACTGGATGATTCCTGGAAAAATGATTAAAGGAATGGGCGGTGCAATGGATTTAGTTCACGGAGCACAGCGCATCATTGTTATTATGGAACACGTGACGAGAAAAGATGAGCCTAAAATCTTAAATGAGTGCAGCCTCCCTCTGACAGGAAAAGAGGTAGTGGATCGTATTATTACAGATCGAGCGGTCATTGATATTACGGCAGAAGGTCTAAAGCTTGTTGAAGTAGCGAAAGGCTATACGGTAGAAGATATTCAGCAATCTACAGAGCCAACTTTAATCATTGATGAACATGTAAAACTAGATGCATTTTGATTTTTGGTAACAAAAGCAAGAATATGATACAATATCTCTCAATTAAAGTAGCGGGGGAATTGTGATGGCTAAAAAAAAGCAAAAACAATCAGCACAAAAACAAAATGATCAGCTCAGTATCAAAGATCAGCTAAATGATAGCTTATTAAAACAGCTTCAAGCTAAAAAACAGGCGCTTTCTTTAAAAGAAGAAGAGCAGAAAGAAACAGAGTGTAAAGAAGCTGCTCGAATTCGAAAAGAAAAAGAAAAAAATAAGTCGTTTGAAGAACTGTTAAATGAAAGTGATTTGAACTGGTCTGAATTTAAAAAATAAAAGCGCCGATAAAGGCGCTTTTATTTTTTAACGGTGAGCTTCGTATTGATTTGCTTTAAAGATCGATTGCAGCTTGCTAATTTCAGTAGGCTGAAGCGGGGAAGCCTCGACAGCTTTGACGTTTTCGCGAAGCTGTGAAGAAGAGCTTGCTCCTGCTACAACCGAGGCTACCGTAGGATTAGCTAAACAGTATTGAAGTGCCGTTGAATTCAGAGAGTGAATTGGTCGTACGTGACGAAATTCTTCTATCGTTTTTGCTAATTCCGTACCGCTATAATCTAAGTAGCCCTTGCCCTCGAATGCAGCAAGTTTTTGCTCTCCTTTTTCGGTTAGCAGTCCTTTGGCTACTGGACCTCTCGCTACAACGCTAATGCCGTTGTCATGTAAAAGAGGAAGTGCACTTTCTTCAGGTCGTCTGTCTAACAAGCTGTATTGCATCATGACGCTGACAATAGAAGAGTTTTGCACATACTCTCGAATCACATTTGGGCGGATAGATGAAATACCATAGTACCGAATGACGCCTTCTTGTTTTAATTCTTCAAATGCTTCAATCGTTTCCTCAATATTATCTTCGAGGGTCCCTCCGTGCAGCTGGTATAAATCGATGTAATCCGTTTGAAGACGGCGCAGGCTTTCTTTTACTTCATCTTTTATGTAAACCTTTGACGGATCCCACGTCCAGCTGTCTTTTGCATCATTCCAGCGATTCCCCACTTTTGTGGCTAAAATAATATCATTTCTGCGTTTTTTTAGGGCTTGTCCCACAAACTTCTCGTTTAAGCCAAAATCATATAAATCTGCTGTATCGAAATAATTAATGCCATATTCGAGAGCTTCATCAATCATATTGACAGCGTGTTTTTGTTCCGTTCCAAGAGACATGCATCCTAAACCTAATGTACTGACGAGCAAGTCTGAAGTACCTAAGCGTCTTTTTTCCATATATGTCACTCCTTATTTTTTACTTGTTTCTATCTATTGTAGCGCTATGATAGAGGGAAACTCAAATAAGAAGATTAAAAAACTGCAGCACAATTAGTGTCTGCAGTCTGCTTGTTTGTAAGAATTAAAATTTTGAGAGATAGCGTTCGTCCACTCATCAACATACTGAAATTGTTCGCCGTATTCTTTTAACTTTTGCTTGATTTCCCATGCTTTACCGACCAAAATGATTTGCTTCTCGTGAACATAAACTTTCATTTTTTCTACCTCCCAAGATTCGTATGATAGAATATATGTAAGAGTCAAAAAAATAGAACGAGGTGTAGAAAATGGATCATTTAACAGAAAAAATGCTGTCTTCTGAAAAGCTGTTTGGAGGCAGAGTGATTGATTTGTACTTAGAAGAAGTAGAGCTTCCAAACGGAAAAACGAGTACAAGAGAAGTAGTTAAGCACCCTGGAGCCGTAGCTATCATTGCATTAACAAGCGATCATAAAATGGTTATGGTCAAACAGTATCGCAGGCCGATGGATCGTATTTTAGTCGAAATTCCAGCCGGCAAGCTAGAAAAAGGAGAAGAGCCGATTGTGACGGCAAAACGTGAGTTAGAAGAAGAAACGGGCTATACGACAGATTCGCTTAGCCATATTATTTCTTTTTATACATCACCAGGTTTTGCGGATGAGTTGGTGCACCTTTATTTAGCGGAAGATTTAAAAGTGATGACCACCAAAGCGGAATTAGACGAAGATGAATTTGTTGAAGTAATGGAAGTTACGGTAGATGAGGCGCTTACTCTTATTCAAAACAAGGAAATTTATGATGCAAAAACAGCCTATGCTGTGCAGTACTTACAGTTAAAAAGCGGATTAGGAGAATAAGAGAGTTTTTTCTTTTACATACGAACGGCAATCTAGCAATTTAGAGGTTTACATTGAAACGTCATTTGATGTGAGAAAAAACAGGCATGCGTGTATCTCTAACTTAAAAAAATGTGTGACAACCATATTTTAGTTGAAGGAAAATCCGAACGATGAATAGAGATTCTTGATGGAGAATCAAATTCGTTCGGATTTTTTTAAGGTGATGGTGAATGTAGATTTCATTTATATAGTTGGTTCTAGCGGTTGATTGGAGGGCAAGGCGAAGACTCACCGGCCGCCCGCGGAAAGCGAAGCCTTGCATGGAAATCAACAGCGGTGGCCCAAGCCATCCATACTATCTCATTTGTTCTTATTTAGAATGGATTGATTTCATTATGTCTCATTCTCTTTTTTTATTTGATAGATTCAAAAGATTCTTGGCATAGTTTTTGTACTCTATCATACACTCTATTAAGCGATTAATAGGAGGAAGACGATGAGAAAAAAACAATTGCCATTATCGTATGCAAGACATTTTCAAGAAAACAGTTCTATTTATTTGTTTGTGACCGTGCTGTTTTTAATGGGAATCATTTTTGGGGCTATTGTTGTAAATAGTTTGACGCTTGATCAAAAAGAAGACCTGTACTTCTATTTAAACCGGTTTTTCGGACAGGTAAAGAGTGGAGAAGTAGCAAGCAGCGTTGAAATGTTTCAGCAAAGTTTTTTTCATAATGTTAAATACTTGGGGCTCATTTGGATATTAGGAATTGCCATTATTGGTTTGCCTGTAGTGTTAATTCTGCTGTTTTTAAAAGGAATGGTGATTGGTTTTACCGTAGGCTTTTTAGTCAATCAAATGGGACTCTCTGGGTTTGCGCTATCTTTTGTATCTGTTATGCCGCAAAATATCTTTCTCATACCGGCATTTCTGATCTTGTCTGCAGCTTCAGTTGCCTTTTCTTTGAAGCTTGTGCGGCAGCAATTCTTTAAAAAAGCAGCGGAGCCAATTTCCGCATCCTTTTTACGCTATAGCGGCACGATGATTGCAATGATATGTTTGGTTGCCTGTGCGGCTACAATTGAAGCCTATGTATCACCTACTTTAATGAAAAGTGTAATGGCTCTATTAAATAAGTAAGAATAAGTATTAAGTAAAAAGAATTCTTTTTTCTTATTAATAATAACTTTATTTTGACACCCTCGACACATCTGATATAATGAATTAGTGAATGGCGAGGGAGGGAATAATTATGGAAAGTCGAATTGAGCGAATTAAGCAGCAGTTGCACTCAGCTAGCTATAAATTGACACCTCAACGTGAGGCGACTGTAAGAGTACTTCTTGAACATGAAGAGGATCATTTAAGTGCCGAAGATGTATATCTCCTCGTCAAGGAAAAGTCTCCGGAAATTGGATTGGCAACTGTTTATCGTACGTTAGAATTGTTAACTGAACTTAAAATTGTTGATAAAATAAACTTTGGCGATGGCGTTTCTCGCTACGATTTAAGACAAGAAGGAGCCGCACACTTTCATCATCACCTTGTGTGTATGGAATGTGGATCTGTGGACGAAATTCAAGAAGATTTGCTTGAAGACGTTGAAGAAATTGTGGAAAAGCAATGGAATTTTAAAATTAAAGATCACCGCTTGACATTTCATGGCATTTGCCATCGCTGTCAGGATAAAGAAGACAAGCAGTAAAAGCCTTTTCCCTAATGGAGAAGGTTTTTTGTCGTACATAAATAGAAAAAAATAACGAGGTTACAAGCTACATAGTTTTATAGAAAGAAAGGAAATGACCAGGAGAGAACTCAGCGTATAAAGGTAAGAAACATGTATAAAACCTGTCCCAATTGGCATATCTTCTAATAGAATCAAAAATTGGAGGAATTGTTTCATGAAATCATGGGCTGAAATGGTATATAATACATGTAAAGTATTTATCTTATTTACCGGGTTTACTCTTTTGTTTTATTTTGGAATGATATGGGTATCTCAAGAGTATCAAAATTATAAACGTTATGATGAGCCGTCGGGTTCAGCAGTTAAGGTCATGCAAGCAAGTGTGAACAAAGATCAGACGTGGCTAGAGCGTTTATTTATGTTTTATCAAAACGGGGAGTAGAGGCTATTGAATGATCAAATTCAAGATTTTATTCATTATTTAGTAGTAGAGCGGGGACTGGCGAAAAATACGATTGATTCGTATGAACGAGATTTAAAAAAGTATGCTCAATATTTAGAACATGTAGAGCAGCTGAAATCATTTAATGAAGTAACAAGACTCCACATCGTTAATTTTCTGAAATATTTAAGTGATCAGCAAAAGTCATCTAAAACGATTGCGAGACATGTGGCTTCAACTAGATCTTTTCATCAATTCTTACTAAGAGAAAAAGCAGCGGATACAGATCCATCCGTTCATATTGATACCCCGCAGCTTGAGCGCAAGCTGCCAAAAGTACTAAATGCAGAAGAAGTAGAGGCGCTGTTAAATGTGTTTGATACATCGACGCCTTTTGGCATACGAGACAAAGCGATGCTTGAGTTGCTTTATGCTACTGGAATTCGTGTGTCTGAACTCGTTAACTTAAATATTGATGATGCACATTTGACGATGGGATTTATTCGTTGTATCGGAAAAGGAAATAAAGAAAGAATTGTCCCTCTCGGAAGGTTGGCAACGGAGGCGATTGAAGAGTATTTACAGCATAGCCGGAGTGTTTTAACAAAGCAAAAGGAACAGGACAAAGCACTCTTTGTTAATCATCACGGAAGGCGTTTAACAAGGCAGGGGTTTTGGAAAATATTAAAAAAGTTAGCTTCTGAAGCAAAAATTGAAAAAGAATTAACTCCTCATACGTTACGGCATTCGTTTGCTACTCATTTGTTAGAGAACGGCGCGGACTTAAGAGCCGTTCAAGAAATGCTCGGGCATGCGGATATTTCGACCACTCAAATTTATACACATGTTACAAAAGCACGTTTAAAAGATGTATACAATCAGTTTCATCCGCGAGCGTAGGAATATTCCAATGTCCAATGAGTTCATAGACATTGGTTTTTTGATTGAAAACACTTTCATTCATGTGTACAAAAAAATAAAAAGCGTCTATACTAATAGAGAGGTCAGACTTCTGACCAATAAGAGAAGATGGTTAAATTATTTCCAAACGGGAATTTTATAGAGAATAAATAAATTGATATTTGGAGGGAATAAAATGGCGCATACATATAAACGCGTATTTTTAATTGTCATGGATTCAGTGGGTATCGGTGAATCACCGGATGCTGAAAAATACAATGATAAAGGTGCTGATACGTTTGGTCATATTGCAGAGCACTGTAACGGTCTTCATATGCCCAATATGGCTAAGCTTGGCCTAAGCAATATCCGTGAAATTAAAGGAATCGGTAAAGCCGAAAAACCGTTGGCTTACTATACAAAAATGCAGGAAGCTTCTGCAGGAAAAGATACAATGACAGGTCATTGGGAAATTATGGGTCTTAATATTGATACGCCTTTTAATGTATTTCCAGATGGATTTCCAGAAGAGCTGATTTCACAATTAGAAGAAAAAACAGGTCGAAAAATCATTGGGAACAAACCAGCGTCTGGTACAGAAATTTTGGATGAGCTAGGAAAACAGCATATGGAAACAGGTGACTTAATTGTCTATACATCAGCGGATTCTGTTTTGCAAATTGCTGCTCATGAAGAAATTGTTCCAATTGATGAATTGTACAAAATTTGTGAGATTGCTCGTGAATTAACGCTTGATGATCCATATATGATTGGACGTGTTATCGCTCGCCCGTTTTTAGGTGAACCAGGTAACTTTACACGTACATCCAATCGTCATGACTATGCATTAAAGCCTTTTGGACGTACAGTAATGAATGAATTAAAAGACAATGACATCGATGTTATTGCTATCGGTAAAATTTCTGATATTTACGACGGAGAAGGGGTAACAAAATCTCTTCGTACCAAATCGAATATGGACGGCATGGATAAGCTAGTTGATACATTAAACATGGACTTCACAGGCTTAAGCTTCTTAAATTTAGTTGATTTTGATGCTCTCTATGGTCATCGCCGCGATCCACAAGGATATGGGCAAGCACTTGAAGAATATGATGCACGCTTAGAAGAAGTATTTGATTTATTAAAAGAAGATGATTTATTGATTATTACAGCGGATCATGGAAATGACCCTATTCATCATGGGACAGACCATACGCGTGAATACGTGCCGCTTCTTGTGTACAATAAAGGCATGCAAGAAGGAAAAGAGCTTTCTATTCGTCAAACGTTTGCGGATATTGGCGCAACGGTAGCAGAAAATTTTGGCGTAGCAATGCCTAAGCATGGAAAGAGTTTTTTAAAAGAGCTGAATTAAGCAGGGGGAATGGAGTATGAAAAAAGAATATATCAAAAAAGCAGCAGCATATATTAAAAATCAATCAGCTGTTACACCAACAATTGGGCTTATTTTAGGTTCTGGACTAGGGGTATTAGCTGACGAAATTGAAGGCGCGGTAAAAATTCCGTATAACGACATTCCTGAGTTCCCGGTTTCAACAGTTGAAGGTCACGCAGGTCAATTAGTAATAGGTACTGTTCATGACGTACCGGTTGTAGCTATGCAAGGACGTTTTCACTTTTATGAAGGGTACGCCCTTGATAAAGTAACATTTCCAGTGCGCGTAATGAAAGAAATCGGTGTAGAAACGTTGATTGTAACGAATGCAGCGGGCGGAGTAAACGAATCCTTTAATCCAGGAGACTTAATGATTATTTCTGATCATATTAATAACTTTGGAACCAACCCTTTGATTGGACCTAATGACTCTGATTTTGGAGTAAGGTTCCCGGATATGTCAACTGCTTACTGCAAGGATCTTCGTCAATTAGCGAAGAAAGTAGGAGCTGATTTAAATATCGCCTTACAAGAAGGTGTATATGTAGGAAATACAGGTCCAACATATGAAACGCCTGCTGAGGTGCGCATGCTTCGCATTATCGGGGGAGACGCGGTTGGCATGTCTACAGTGCCAGAAGTTATTGTGGCACGCCATGCAGGTATGAAAGTGCTAGGTATTTCTTGTATTTCTAATATGGCAGCTGGTATTTTAGATCAGCCGTTAAATCATGAAGAAGTAATTGAAACGACTGAAAAAGTAAAACAGCAGTTTTTATCGCTTGTAAAAGAAGTAGTAAAGCAGCTTCCAGCTTATCAAAAATAAGAAGAGAATATGACTTCAAGCATCGAGAATTTCTCGATGCTTTTTTTATTTCCCTTAGTATAAATCGATTATACCTTGGAAAAAATAGGTTGTATAAAGAATGGAGGTTTGTGGAGATGAAGCGAACTATTGTAAAGTTACTCGTTGTCATATTTTTATTTCCACTTATGACGCAACCTGTTTTAGCCGCAGAAAAAAAGAATTCTGAGCTTGCTGACAGTGCTAGGTCAGCTATTTTAATTGAACGGGATACAGGGAAAATTCTATACGAAAAAAATAGTAATCAAGAACTTCCCCCTGCCAGTATGACTAAAATTATGACAATGATTTTAATTATGGAGGCTTTGGATAAAGGGAAAATTACCTTAAAAGATAAAGTGCGGGCAAGTGAATATGCCGCTTCAATGGGAGGCTCACAAATCTTTTTAGAGCCCGGAGAAGAAATGACGGTAAATGATTTGCTAAAAGGGATTGCGATAGGTTCTGGTAACGATGCTTCTATGGCAATGGCTGAATATTTAGCTGGATCAGAAGAAAAATTTGTAGCGAAGATGAACCAAAAAGCGAAAGAGCTTGGTTTGACTCATACAAAATTTCAAAATCCGACAGGCCTGCCCGTAGAAAATCACTATAGTACAGCTCATGATATGGCCATGATGGGCAGAGAGCTGCTAAAGTATGAAAAAATTATTAACTATACAAGTAAATACGAAGCTTATTTGCGCACGGATACAGATAAGAAGTTTTGGTTAGTAAATACAAATCGCTTAGTGAAGTTTTATCCCGGCGTTGATGGACTCAAAACCGGATTTACAGGTCAAGCTAAGTATTGCCTAACAGCTACCGCTAAAAAGGGAAATATGCGTGTGTTAGCGGTTGTATTCGGTGCAAGCACGCCAAAAGATCGCAATAATCAAGTAACCAAAATGTTAGACTACGCATTCAGTCAATATACAACGAAGCCTTTATACAAAAAAGGAGACGTTATTACCAAGATAGATGTAAACAAGGGTAGCGAAGATCAGGTAACAGCTGTTACGTCCGAGCCTATTTCTGTTTTATTGAAAAAAGGAAATGCAGCCAAAGACGTTAAAACAGAAGTGAAAATGAACGAGAAGCTAAATGCGCCTATTCAAAAAGGCGACAAAATTGGAACGTTGACCATTAAGAAGGATAACAAAGTAGTTAGTTCTTCACCGCTTCTTGCAAAAGAAAATATCGATGCTGCTTCTTGGTGGAAGATATTCAAACGTACATTCTCTATTTTCTCTCAAACATCTTAAACAGCTAAATGTGACGAAATAGAACTAGTTTTGTCGGTGAGAAGGATTCTATTCTGTCGGCAGCGAAAGACTGACTATAAGATTTCCGAGGAGGTTTGTATAGTGAGTCTTTCGATTGAATTGGAATTCAAACAAGATGTCTTGTTGGTTCGATTAACAGGAGAATTAGATCATCATACGGCAGAAGAGCTAAGAAGCAAAATCACCGAAGCGATAGAGAAGGAATCTATCAGCCATTTGATTTTAAATTTACAGCATTTAACCTTTATGGACAGCTCTGGATTGGGGGTTATTTTAGGGAGATACAAACAGGTTCATAATAACGGCGGGGAAATGGTTGTATGCGCTATTTCTCCTGCCATAGAACGTTTGTTTAATATGTCAGGCTTATTTAAAATTATTCGTTTTGAACCTAATGAAGAAAACGCGCTTCAAAAATTGGGGGTGGCATAATGAAAAATCAAATGAACCTCCAATTTTCCGCGCTTAGTCAAAATGAATCGTTTGCTCGCGTCACGGTAGCATCATTTATTACGCAGTTAGATCCAACAATGGATGAGTTAACAGAAATTAAAACAGTCGTATCTGAAGCAGTAACAAATGCTATTATTCACGGCTACGAAAGCAATCCGGATGGCGTGGTATATATTTCTGTGACGCTTCACGAAGACGGTGTAGTCGAGCTGATGATTCGTGATGAAGGAATTGGTATCGATAACGTGGATGAAGCCAAGCAGCCTTTATACACAACGAAACCAGATCTAGAACGTTCTGGAATGGGTTTCACCATAATGGAAAACTTTATGGACGAAATTCGAGTGGAGTCTACTGTATTAGAAGGTACGACCTTATATTTAAAAAAGCACTTAACAAATAGTAAAGCGCTATGTAATTAAGGAGACTTGCCAATGGATGTGGAGGTCAAAAAAAATAAAAACGAACCGTATTTAAAGGATCATGAAGTTAAAGACCTCATCAAGCGCAGTCAGCAAGGTGATCAAATTGCACGAGATACAATCGTCCAAAAAAATATGCGGCTCGTTTGGTCGGTTGTTCAACGTTTTATTAACCGTGGTTATGAGCCCGATGATTTATTTCAAATTGGATGCATAGGGCTATTAAAGTCCGTTGATAAATTTGACTTATCGTATGATGTTAAATTTTCAACATATGCTGTTCCAATGATTATTGGTGAAATTCAGCGATTTATTCGTGATGATGGCACGGTAAAGGTTAGCCGTTCTCTGAAAGAAATGAGCAATAAAATACGTAAGGCAAAAGACGAGCTTTCCAAATTACTTGGACGCGTCCCTACAGTCGCTGAGGTTGCAGAACATTTGGATCTCACTCCTGAAGAAGTAGTGCTAGCTCAAGAAGCTAATCGTGCTCCTTCGTCTATTCACGAGACCGTCTATGAAAATGATGGAGATCCAATTACCCTTCTTGACCAAATTGCTGATCATACGGAAGCGAAGTGGTTTGATAAAATTGCCTTAAAAGAAGCAATTGAAGAACTTGATGAGCGTGAAAAGCTCATTGTCTATTTGAGGTATTACAAAGATCAAACTCAGTCCGAAGTGGCCGCAAGGCTGGGAATTTCTCAAGTTCAGGTATCGAGGCTTGAGAAGAAAATCTTAAAACAAATGAAGCTGCATATGAATGATACGTAATACTTAAGAAGCAATCCGTTTTGCTATTCAAACAAGAATAGTGAAACGGATTGCTTTTTTCATTTGGTAATTAATGGTCTGTTCAGAAACGTGAATTAGAAAATTTAAGAAAATCCATACTACACGTACAGGGAGATAATGAATCGTAAGGTGTGATATGAATGGAAAACGTTCTTTATCTTAAAATGAGACATCGTATTCAAGTAAAACCTGATGAGGCTGTAAATATTGGACAATTAGCAATGGTTATAGCAGCAGATTCTGTTCAAAAGCAAATTGAAAAGCTAGTTGTATATCAAGTCAGTATGAGTGATCGAAATATTATCATTGTTGATTTAATGAAGGTAATTGAAAAAGTTGCCTCTCGGTATCCGCATTTGGACATTCAGACGATTGGACCCGCTCAAACGATTGTAGAGGTCGTGTATAAAAAGAAACAATATTCCTTTTTGTTTTTTCTAGCTGTTTGGTTTCTTCTTTTCATCGGAGCTGCTTTAGCAATTATGAACTTTCACGAAGATGTGAGTATGAGACAAGTACATCAAAAATTGTTCTACATGCTGACCGGTCTGAGAGATAAGCAGCCTTTGCTGATTCAAGTGCCTTACTCTATCGGTTTAGGCCTGGGAATGATTCTGTTTTTTAACCATGTCTTTAGAAAACGAATTAATGAAGAGCCTAGTCCTCTCGAAGTCGAAATGTTTAATTACCAGCAAGACTTAGATCAATACGTCATTATGCACGAGAATAAAGAAAGTATGAAAAAAATTGATGATCATTAACATTGTGATGACCATTGTAATTGGACTTGCGGGAGGACTGGCTGCAGGTGCTGGGTTTGTAGCATTTTTAACGGTGCTGGGCATTATTCCGCGTTTGATGCAGCTGACCAAAACCATGAAATATATTCAAGCATATGAATGGGGAGTGGTGGGTGGTGCTGTTACAGGCGGGTGGTGCAGTCTTCATCAATACACGTGGCAGTTTCCTGCGGTGCTCATTATGATCATAGGTCTAACGAGCGGTATTTTTATTGGGATGCTGGCAGCAGCGTTAACAGAAGTGCTTAATGTATTGCCGACGTTAACGAAACGAATAGGAATGGAAGGCAAGCTTATTTTATTGTTAATGGCCATTGTACTAGGCAAAGTATGCGGATCATTATTTCATTGGATTTATTTTGTTAATCAATAAGAAAAGGATGTATGTAACATGGCAAATAATCAAAAATTAAAAGATAACTATCAAGAAAGCATTAAACCATTTCAGCCTAAACCTTCATATGTGGCAAATTGCCTAAAAGCCTTTTTGGTAGGGGGAATCATTTGTACATTAGGACAGGCAATTCAAAATTTCTATATTGCATTTTTTGACTTTAATGAAAAAAATGCAGGCAATCCTACCGTTGCAACCCTTATTTTAATATCTGCGCTTTTAACCGGGTTTGGGATATACGATCGTATTGGTCAATTCGCAGGTGCAGGTTCAGCTGTTCCTGTTACGGGTTTTGCCAATTCCATGACGAGTGCAGCGCTTGAACATCGAAGTGAAGGGATTGTTCTTGGAATTGCGACGAACATGTTCAAACTGGCCGGAAACGTCATTGTATTTGGAACGGTTTCGGCTTACGTTGTAGGAATCATTCGCTACCTTTTTAAAACTTATTTGCTATGAAAAGAGGGGGATTATGAGAAAAACTGGAAAGCAAACGTGGGTTTATGAAAATCCTATTTATATTAATGCCACAGGAACAGCTGTAGGACCAAAAGAAGCAGATGGACCGTTAGGTGAAACATTTGATATTACACATAAAGATTTGCACTGTGAAGAAGATAACTGGGAGTTGGCTGAAAGAAGGCTTATGACGGAGTCTATTGATTCCTGCTTGCAAAAAATAAATTTATCCTATGAAGACGTTGATTTGTTTTTGGCTGGAGATTTATTAAATCAAAACGTAACGGCTAATTTTGTAGCCCGGCATAACCAAATTCCATTTCTATGCATGTTTGGCGCTTGCTCCACATCAATGGAAACGCTCGCAACGGGAGCAGCTCTTGTAGATGCAGGGTTTGCTAATCGTGTTATTGCATCAGCGAGCAGTCATAACGCAACGGCTGAGCGCCAATTTCGAAATCCTACCGAGTACGGAGGACAAAAACCAGATACAGCAACGGCAACCATTACGGGAGCAGGGGCAGCGCTGGTCTCGAAAGAAAAAGGTATTGTCCGTCTCACGTCTGCAACGATTGGTCGGGTAATGGATTACGGGATTAAAAATGCAAACGACATGGGTTCTGCTATGGCACCAGCTGCTGCAGATACCATTCAAAGACATTTGGAAGACTTAAACGTTGCTCCAAGCGAGTATGATCTTATTTTAACAGGAGATTTATCTGGTGTAGGAAGTCCAATCTTAAAACAGCTGCTCAAGGACGAAGGCTACGATATATCAACCAATCATAATGATTGCGGATTAATGGTATATCGCCCTGATCAAAATGTATTTGCAGGAGGAAGCGGCTGCGGCTGCTCGGCTATTGTCACGTATGGGCATATTTTAAATGAATTAAAATCAGGAAACTTAAAGAAAGTGTTTATGGTGGCAACAGGAGCTCTTTTAAGTCCAACGATGATTCAGCAAAAAGAGTCAATTCCAACAATTGCTCATGGCGTCGTCTTAGAACATATTGGGGAGGGGGATGATCAATGGAGTATGTAATAGCTTTTGCTGTAGGAGGAATCATTTGCGTTATTGGGCAGCTGCTGCTTGATCTTGCTAAGCTTACTCCAGCGCATGTTATGAGTTCGTTTGTAGTTGCAGGAGCGATTTTAGATGGATTTGGTCTTTATGATAAGTTAATTGAATTTGCTGGCGCCGGAGCGACGGTTCCAATTACAAGCTTTGGTCATTCTTTGCTGCACGGAGCGATGAAGCAAGCGGATGACCATGGATTTATCGGGATTGGGATTGGGATTTTTGAACTTACCTCGGCTGGAATTTCAGCAGCTATTTTATTTGCTTTTATTATCGCGTTAATCTTTAAACCGAAAGGATAAAAGATTATGAAAAAAAGAAGGATCATTATTGTAACCGATGGTGATGAATATGCTCGCAAAGCAATTGAGCATGTAGCTAAATCAGTTGGTGGCAGATGCATTTCGAGGTCATATGGAAACCCTACTACGTTAACAGGCAGTCAAACGGTAGATTTAATTCTTCAAGCACCATATGATCCCGTCTTTGTGATGTTTGACGATAGCGGTTTCTTAGAGGAAGGACCTGGGGAAATTGCTTTGCTGCATGTAGCAAAGCATCCTCAAGTAGAAGTTCTTGGAGTGATTGCCGTTGCATCACGTACTCATCAAAGCGAATGGACAAGAGTGGATGTGACCATCGATCGTTTTGGAGAAATATCGCATTATGGCGTGGATAAAAGCGGAATTCAAGAGTTAGAAGTCGGACGAATTAATGGAGATACAGTTTACTGCTTGGATCAGCTCGATATTCCCTTAGTTGTAGGAATAGGGGATATCGGCAAAATGGCTAGGATGGACGATATTGAAATTGGATGTCCTATTACAGAAAAAGCAGCAAGACTTATTTTAGAAAGGAGCGGTTCGTTTGGGTAAGCCAGCAGAGCAGAAAACAGCTATTTTTTCAAAAGTGCAAAAAAACGATCAGTGGTTCAAAGAAAACGCTAGTATGAACACAAGTTTTGATGTGGGCGTGCGTAAATTACTTATTTTGGATCGAGAAGTTCATGTTTACTATGTAACAGGATTATGCGACAGTTCATTTATTATTGAAATTACAAAAGTGCTCGTTCAAATTAATGATAATGAAGTTGAACGAGCGAAGCTAAAAGATATTGTTGAAAACCGTCTTATTCATCAGCAAGTAAAGCCTTTAAAAACGCTGGATGATGGAATGGTTTCTGTTTTATCAGGACTGTTATTCGTTTTAATTGACGGTGAAGAAGTTGGCTTTGAAGTCGATGTGCGTACGTATCCCGGCAGATCGCCTGAAGAAGCGGATACAGAGAAAGTGATTCGCGGAGCAAGAGATGGATACACTGAAAACATCATTATCAATACAGCGTTAACGAGAAGACGAATCCGTGACGGAAGATTTCGTTTTGAAATTATGAAGGTAGGCGAACGTTCGAAACTGGACGTAGCGATTGGGTACATAAAGGGGGTAGCTGATCCAGGACTGGTTAAACTGATAAAAGATGAACTGGAAGCTATCGATGTAGATGGTTTGCCTATGGCTGACAAATCCATTGAAGAGTTTTTAGTCAAACAAGGAATTAATCCTTTTCCAATGGTACGCTATACAGAACGTCCGGACACAGCAGCAGCTCATGTACTAGAGGGGCATGTCATTATTATTACCGATACATCACCAAGCGTTATTATTACACCAACTACGCTGTTTCATCACGTGCAGCATGCAGAAGAATACAGGCAGTCTCCTTCTGTAGGTACCTTTATCCGCTGGATACGGTTTTTAGGAATTCTTGCGTCTCTTTTCTTATTGCCGCTATGGCTGTTATTTGTACTTGAGCCAGATCTGCTGCCGGCAAAATTGCAGTTTATTGGGCCAAACGAAGCAACAAATATTCCGACAGTTATCCAGATTTTCTTAGCCGATCTAGGGGTTGAGTTCCTGAGGATGGCCGCCATTCATACGCCGACACCGCTTGCTACTGCTATGGGTTTAATTGCTGCAGCACTCATTGGACAGATTGCCATTGATGTAGGATTGTTTGTTCCGGAAGTTATTCTTTATGTAGCTATTGCGTCCATTGGTTCTTTTTCAACGCCAAGCTATGAGTTAGCAGTGGCAAATAAGATGCTGAGATTGTTTTTATTAATTTTTGTTGCGGCATTTCATACTCCAGGATTCCTTATTGCGACAACGGCTATCATTCTCTACATGGTACGTCTAAAATCATTGAATACGCCTTATTTGTGGCCGTTTCTTCCATTTAATCCGCAGGCTTTATGGCAGATTATCATTCGCACACCGGTTCCTGGAGCAAATCCGCGACCTAGTATTGTGCATCCGCAGGATAAAGACCGCCAGCCTGCAAAACCTTAAACAAAATAGGTGGTTGAAACCTGTATGAAGATGTGATAGATTTGTTTTAAATATGGAAAATAATAAATATTTAGACAGTTAGCAGCGAATTGCCGTTAACTGTCTTTTTTACACTATACACAGGAACGGGGTCTAAACATGTTTTTACACGGAACAAGTCGCATAAATAAGCAGGGTCATCTTGAAATTGGTGGAGTTGATACGGTTGAATTAGCATCAAATTTTGGGACACCCCTTTACGTATATGACGTGGCTTTAATTCGGCAGCGTGCTAGAGGATTTAAAGAAACATTTGAAAAGCATGGGGTAAAAGCACAGGTCGCTTATGCAAGCAAAGCTTTTTCTACAATTGCCATGGTCCAAGTCGTTCATGAAGAAGGTCTTTCGTTAGACGTTGTTTCGGGAGGAGAACTGTATACGGCTCTAGCAGCTGACTTTCCGAAAGAACGGATTCATTTTCATGGAAACAATAAAAGCCGAGCAGAACTAGAAATGGCCATCACAGAAGATGTAGGATGCATTGTAGTTGATAATTTTTATGAAATTGCATTGCTTCAGGAAATAACGGAACAGTATCCAAAAAAGATGCCTGTTCTTCTCAGATTAACACCCGGAATTGAAGCTCATACACATGATTATATCTTGACAGGGCAGGAAGACTCGAAGTTTGGGTTTGATCTTCAAAACGGTCAAGCAGACGAAGCTGTGCGTCTTGTGCAAAATAGCAAGGGGCTAGAACTTTTAGGTATTCACTGTCATATAGGATCTCAAATTTTTGAAACAACCGGATTTATTATGGCGACTCAAAAGCTTTTTGCAAAAATGAAAGAGTGGAAACAACGTATAGAATTTGTTCCGCAAGTATTAAATTTAGGCGGCGGCTTTGGCATTCGATATACGGAAGAAGATCAGCCTATTCCTGTTTCGCAGTATGTGGAAGTTATTATAGAAGAGGTCAAAAAGCAGTCTAAACAGTTAGAGGTAGAAATCCCTGAAATTTGGATTGAGCCCGGCCGCTCTCTTGTAGGAGATGCTGGAACGACTCTGTATTCAATTGGTTCTCGTAAGCATGTACCTAATGTACGTGAATATGTAGCCATTGATGGAGGAATGAACGACAATATCCGTCCTGCGCTGTATCAAGCGAAATATGAAGCGGTCATTGCCAATCGAATGAATGATGAGAGTGATGAGCTTGTATCTATTGCGGGTAAGTGCTGCGAATCGGGGGATATGCTGATGTGGGATGTACACCTTCCAAAAGCAAAACCAGATGATTTATTAGCGATGTTTTGTACAGGCGCATACGGTTATTCTATGGCAAGTCACTATAACCGTTTGCCAAAGCCAGCTGTCGTGTTCGTAGAAGAGGGAGAAGCACAGCTAGTCGTAAAACGCGAAACGTATGAAGACATTGTAAAAAATGACGTGAAATACAAAGTGACGGTAAAAAAGTAACGAGTGATTAACGTAAAAAAAGAGCCTCTTGTTCAAGAGGCTCTTTTTTTATGAGAATAACGATTTAATAGCATTAATAATATCAACAAAGAATTGCTTTAATTTATCAAGAAATGATTGGCCTTCTTCTGACTGAAGAAATGTTGTTACTTTTTCCTTTGTCGCAGAAAGTTGGTCTTTTACTTGATTCCAATCGATGTTCATATCTTTTAAACGATTGAAAAAGTCAACAAGTGTATTAAGCTCTGAATCTGTTAATTTAATACCTAAATCATCAGCCACTCGCTGAATTAACGTGCGTAAATCGTCCTTTGTTTGAGGATTTTCTTTGGCAATTTCTTCTTTAATCGTTGCCATAAACTGCGCTGCTTTTTCTTTACCGATTTTTTCACCAAGCTCAGATGTCTGGACCATCTCTTCATTGGCTGCTTTTTTTACTTCTTCTGGGATTTTTTGATCTGTTTGAACTTCATATGCTTTCATAATACCTGTTAAAGCAGCTGTACCAGATACTTCAAATGGAGCGGTAATCTGGATTTTTGCATCTTTAACGCCGGCGGTCATCAAAGCATTAATATACATGTCGTCTGTAATACCATTAATATTTTGAGTTGATACGCTTAAACCTGAATCTTTTGAACCAAGGGTAATACTAGAAGATGAAATAGCACGAGATCCAATAGTAGCCTTTGGAATAAAGTCACCTAAATATTCATGCTCTTCTTGGTTTGTCACGGTTACTGTTTGAGCATTGCTTGGCGCATCAAGGTCATTTAATACCTGTTGCTTCTGAGAGCTGGTTAAGTCCTGACCTAATGTAATAATAACATCGCCCGGAGCCGCATCTGCAAAACTTTTTAAGGGTGCGGTTAGGAATAGAAGAAGACCTAATGTCACCATCATTGCTTTTATCGTTAATTTCAAACCTTTTTCCTCCTTTAATCCCATACTTGCCCTATTATAATACGGACAGGTCTGAAGTAACAGAGTCAATTCATCATTTTCCCATAAATCAGTCTAGAGGCGTAGATTTCTATATGAAATGAAATCTATGTATCTCCATCACTGTATTAGACGGATGATACTATAAAAAGTTTCATCTCACAACTACTATTTTTTATTTAGAGCCCTACGAGAAGAAAGTGAAAAAGTGCATTCATTGAATTCATGAGCTTGTTTGTAGTAGAATAGAGTGAGTTTATAAATGTAAGTGTTCTACTCTAGGTGGCACTTGCAATTTTTACGTTTTGCCGCTTTGATAGGGAAAACAGAGTCTATAGCGGTACTAATACATATATTGGAGGTCATTTATATGAAAAAAGCAAGTATTCTAATGGAAAATGGCGAAAAAATTCTAATCGATTTATTTCCGAACGAAGCACCAGGAACAGTAGAAAACTTTGAAAAGTTAGCTAATGAAGGATTCTACAACGGCGTAACGTTCCACCGCGTTATCCCTGGATTTGTTTCTCAAGGAGGAGACCCAACTGGTACAGGTGCTGGCGGCCCTGGCTACTCAATTAAATGTGAAACAGAAGGAAACCCTCACAAACACGAAGCGGGTTCTCTATCAATGGCACATGCTGGTAAAGACACAGGCGGCAGTCAGTTCTTTCTTGTTCATGAGCCACAGCCTCATTTGAACGGTGTTCACACTGTATTTGGAAAAGTAACAGAAGGACTTGATACAGTGTTAAAAATGAAAAATGGCGACGTAATGAAAGAAGTAAAAGTCTGGGAAGAATAAGAGCATACTGCTATAAATGGATATTAGCTAATAAAACGTCATAACAACCTTTTACAGGGGGTTACGGCGTTTTTTCTTCGCGCAACAGCTCAAAAAGCGTAATAGATTAGGTTTCTCATACAAGCATGACATAGGACAAGCTTTTGTGTAATATTGCTATTTACTTATAAATTTTGTATGATAAAAGCAGTAAAAAACGCAGCGCATTAATTTGTAGGAAAGTTTGAGGACGAGGGAGAATCGTATGCTTATTCGCTATAAACGAAACTATGAAAAAATTGCCATGGGTCTTCTATCGTTTGTACCTACGGAAAAAGATTTAAAAAAACTTCAACAAACGATGAAAGAATATGAGCAAAACGAACATTGGCAGCTGTATCTTTGGAAGCAAGAAGAAGATATTATTGGGATTGTTGGCATTTCCATGCTCGATAAAAGTTTGATTGAGGTTCAACACGTCAGTGTAAACCCTTCACACCGCCAACAGGGCATTGGCAAAAAAATGATTAAAGCTCTTAAAGAAATGTATACGACTGCACAAATTAAGCCGAGTGAAATCATCGCTCCGTTTTATGAAAAGTGTCAGGCGGATGAATAAAGAAAAGCATGATTAGGTGAGGTGCGAAAGCTTCTTTCACATCTTAGTCATCATAAAACAACAGGTAGCTAGAAGCTACCTGTTGTTTTGTTTTGCCAATAAGTTCGCTTGTCTTTCCGCAATCACATCTGACCGATCTCGCGTGCTGTGACGATGAACAATCGCATCATTTTGCAGATTAGAAGCTGATAACCAGACAAGCTGTTTATCAGTGCTTCTTTGTTTGCAAGCTCGTAATAATGCTGGATCTTCAATGGGCAAGTTAATACTTTTATATGGCTGATAGGTATCGATTAAAGCTAATTGTTTGCGAAGAAGTTTAAGCAGTGAAGGATAATTAAGTCCAAGCTGTGCAATATTTTTTTCTTCCTTCGTTAAAATTGCCAGCGCCTTTTGCATCGTTCTTTTGGCTCCGGCGAAATTTTGGCGTCGATGATGATAGAGTGAAACAGCAATTTGAATAAGGCCAACCCAAATAATATTGCGGTGTCCTCTTTCGTCTTTTTTCCAGTGTTCTTCTAGCAGTTCATGACATTCAAAGTAATCCCGGTCGCCATGAAAATGAACTAAATAATCAATATAGGCTTGTGAATACAATCTTGTTCCCTCCTGGTAAGACTCTATATGTAGTGTATCACAAAAATTAGCTATTCATCAGCGCGGTGCCTTTAAAGAGACAAACGTGCTCAAGGTATGGCGAACACGTTTGTTTTTATTCAATATGTGTGGTTAGAAGCGTAAGCAAGAACAACCAACAATAATTAATAAAATAAACAGTACAACAATTAAAGCGAAACCGCTACCGTATCCACAAGATTTTTCACCCATGCGAGTTCCTCCTTCAGCCATTTCAAAATCTTATTACCTTGACATCATATGTATATTTAAACTTTTTGTATGGGCAAATGACCTATTTTTACGTTAATTTGTATTGGACATGTGTCTATAATCCTCTATACTAATGATAGTAACGTTATATAAAGCAGCAGAAATGATAAGCAATTGAAAAGTGTTGGTGAGATAAAAGTGGAGTATAGTGTAAAAGTAGATGCGTTTGAAGGACCTTTAGATCTTCTTCTGCATTTGATTAACCGATTTGAAATTGATATTTACGATATCCCAGTAGCGACAATTACTGAGCAATATATGATGTTTATACATACAATGAATGAGCTTCAGCTAGACGTTGCCAGTGAGTATCTAGTCATGGCAGCAACTTTGCTTCAAATTAAAAGTAAAATGCTTCTGCCTACGTATGAAGAAGATATGGATGAAATTGAAATGGTCGATGAAGAAGATCCGCGTGAAGAATTGATGCAGCGCTTAATTGAATATCGAAAGTTTAAAGAAGCGGCGGTAGAGCTTCAAAAGCTGGAAGAAGACCAAAGTCATGTGTATACAAAACCTCCAAGTAATGTGCAAATAAATGCAGAAGAACGTACGCAGCCTCAGGATGAAGGATTGGATATATCACTGTATGATATGCTAAGTGCTTTTCAAAAGTTGATGAAACGAAAGCAAAACAAAAAGCCTATGCAGACGAAAATAGCAAGGCAAGACATTCCAATTGATAAGCGCATGAGTGAAATTGTGAACGAATTAAAAGCCTTTAAAGGGAAAAAAAGTTTTTATCAGCTGTTTCCTTATCAAGAGCGTGATCATATTGTTGTAACGTTTTTAGCTGTGCTGGAATTAATGAAAGAAAATGAAATCGTTGTGGAACAGCAGCACAATCTAGACGAGCTTTATGTATCGTATCGAGAAAGGAATGAAGAGGAATGACAACGAATAATCTACAGGCTATTATTGAGAGCTTACTTTTTGTTTCTGGTGATGAAGGTCTATCCATTAGCCGGTTAGCTGAGATTATAGAAAAGCCTCATGAAGACATTCAAGGTGCTTTGGAGAGCTTAGAGCAAGAGTGTAAGTTCAGAGGAGTTACACTTGTTGAAATAGGAGGGGCCTATCAGCTTGTCACAAAAAAAGAGTATGCACCATATATTGAGAAGCTCGTAGAAGCTCCCGCTAATCAATCATTATCACAAGCAGCGCTTGAAACGTTAGCTATTGTAGCGTATAAGCAGCCAATTACAAGAGCTGAAATCGAAGAGATTCGCGGAGTGAAAACGGAAAGACCTCTTCAAACTTTAATTGGAAAGGTTTTATTAAAAGAAGTGGGACGAGCGGAAGGCGCAGGGCGGGCCATCTTATACGGAACGACAAAAGAATTTTTAGGCTATTTTGGCCTTAAAAGTATCGAAGAGCTGCCGCCGCTTCCAGAAGATTTATTACAAGAAGGAACCGATCAAGAAGCAGATTTGTTTTTTCAATCGTTTCAAGAAATGAAGTGAAAATGTAAAAGAACATAGAGTTTTTTCTATGTTCTTTTTTGTATGGACAAATCTTTTCATTCATAACCAAAAAAGACGAGCATAAACTTGTACAAACAGGTAGAGGGACGGGGATGACATGAAAAGAAGCAAAAAAAGTATCATCTATCTATTTATTGTATTGCTATGTCTCAGCGGTTGGCCTTCCACATCATCTGCAGCGGGGAGCGTAAGTGCTCATAGTGCTATTTTGATGGAACAGAAATCAGGGAGAGTGTTATATGCTAAAAATGCAGATCAAGTTAGCCGAATTGCTAGCATTACAAAAATTATGACAGCAATACTGGCGATTGAATCTGGCAAAATAAATAAAACAGTTACCGTGAGCCACAGCGCAGTTGGTGTTGAAGGTTCTTCTGTGTATTTAGTTGAAGGTGAAAAAATAAAATTAAAAGATTTAGTATATGGCTTGATGCTTCGTTCAGGTAATGATGCTGCTGTAGCTATCGCAGAAGCCGTTGGAGGAAGCGAAGATGGATTTGTTTATTTGATGAATAAAAAAGCAGAAGAAATTGGCATGACAAATACAACATTTCAAAATCCGCATGGATTAGACGATCATGAAAATCATCGCTCAACCGCGCACGATATGGCTCTGCTCATGCGCTATGCAATGAATAATAAAATTTTCAAAGAGATTTCAGGAACAAAAGTCTATCGAATGAAGCATCCTGAAGAGAAATGGGATCGAGTGTGGAAAAACAAAAATAAACTGCTGACAACACTGTATGCATACTGTACTGGCGGAAAAACAGGGTATACAAAATTAGCAAAACGAACGCTTGTGACAACTGCTACAAAAGATGGAATGGATTTAATTGCTGTAACGATCAATGCCCCAGATGATTGGAACGATCACATTTCCATGTATGAAAATGCATTTGATAAATATGATATGACCAGTTTAGCTGCAAAAGGAGAATTGGCAGATATAAAGGATTCTTTCTATAAAGATCAGTTGTATATTAAACGAAATGTCGTCTATCCTCTCACAAAGAAAGAACAAAGCTCTGTAGAAGTGAAAACAACGTTAATTCAGCCTAAAAAGCAGTGGAAAGAAACAGGGGAAGTTCCAAATGTGGTAGGAAAGCTCGATATTTATAGAAGTGGAGAGACGATTGACAGTGTTCCAATTTATTTCGAAAAGCAGTCCGAGCAGCAAAAAGGTTTTTTTGATAAAGTGAAGCGATTAATGTTTATTCAGTCTGGAGCCAAAACAGATGGTTAATATTATTTGGATGCTGCTGACCATTATCGGAATTGTTTTTGCGATTATAAATGGGAAAATTGGTGATGTAAACAAAGCAATTTTTCAAGGAGCAGGCGAAGCAGTGACCATCAGCATTGGGTTAATCAGCGTGCTGGTCTTTTGGTTAGGGATGATGAATATTGCTCAAAGTGCAGGGCTTCTCGACAAGTTAGCGAAACTGTTTCGACCCATCATTACAAGACTTTTCCCTGATGTTCCAAAAGATCATCCGGCCTTAGGGTACATATTGTCCAATATGATGGCGAATATGTTTGGACTCGGGAATGCGGCAACTCCTCTTGGCATTAAAGCGATGGAGCAGCTTAAAAAGCTAAACGGCGATAGAGACGAAGCAAGCCGTTCTATGATCACACTTTTAGCACTTAACACAACCAGTTTAACACTTATACCAACCACAGTTATTGCAATTCGAATTACGTATAACTCGGCTAATCCTACTGAAATTGTCGGTACCACACTTTTAGCAACTGTTGTAGCTACGATAGGAGCTATCATCATTGATCGCTTCTTTTATTATCGACGTACACGAAAAGGAGGAAAACGAAAATGACTATGCTTAATCAAGTATCATTGATGTTTATTCCTCTTATCGTAGGATGCATTTTACTTTATGGAACCTATAAAAAAATTCCTACGTATGAAAAGTTTGTAGAGGGAGGGAAAGACGGATTACAAATTGCTTTTTCCATCATTCCTTACTTAGTCGGCATGTTAGTGAGCATCTCTATTTTTCGAGCTTCAGGAGCCCTTGATTTTTTCTTGTCTATTTTAAAACCTATGCTGCAAGCAGTCGGCGTTCCGGCTGAAATTGTACCTTTAGCTCTTATCAAACCGATATCTGGAACGGCTGCTCTTGGTATCACGACGGATCTAATTTCTACATACGGACCTGATTCTTTTATCGGTCGTTTGGCATCGACCATGCAGGGAAGTACAGATACCACATTTTATATTTTAACGGTTTATTTCGGAGCGGTTGGCATTAAAAAAATGGGAGATGCGCTGAAGGTTGGCTTACTGGCAGATTTGGTAGGAATTATTGCCTCAGTTGTCATTGTAATCCTTGTGTTTGGCCGGTAAGAAATCGAAAATTCTACCTCTGAGTGGCAAATAGACTTGTGTATTACTTCGTAAACAAGTAAGATGTTACAAGAGGTGAAGTGTTAATGGAACGATTACAAAAAGTGATTGCTCACGCAGGTGTAGCATCAAGACGTAAAGCAGAAGAATTAATCGGCCAAGGCCGAGTGAAAGTAAATGGAAAAGTTGTAAGAGAATTGGGCACGAAAGTAGGTCCTAACGATAAAATTGAAGTAGACGAAGTGCCGGTAGAAAGCGAAGCGCCCGTTTATTTTATGTTATACAAACCAAGAGGCGTAATTTCAGCTGCTAACGACGACAAGGGAAGAAAAACAGTCGTTGACTTCTTTCCACATGTAGAAGAAAGAATTTATCCAATTGGACGTCTAGACTATGATACGTCGGGTTTACTTCTTTTAACAAACGACGGTGAATTTGCTAATCAGCTAATGCACCCTAAATTTGAAGTGGATAAAGTTTATGTGGCTAAAATTAAAGGAATTCCAAGTCGTGAAAAAATCAGACAGCTGCAGCGCGGTGTGATGCTAGAGGACGGAAAAACAGCACCAGCTCGTGCAAAAGTTCTTTCTATTGATAAAAGCAAGCAGACGGCGATTGTGGAATTGACGATTCATGAAGGGAAAAATCGTCAAGTACGTCGCATGTTCGATGCAATTGGGCATTCTGTCTTAAAATTAAAACGTGAACGCTACGGACCTTTAGATTTACGCGGATTAAATGCAGGCGAAGCTCGTGAGCTTACAGCGCATGAAGTCAAACAATTATATTCAATGTCTCAAACAGGTAAGTAATTTTCACTTACCTGTTTTTTTATGAAAAATGTCGTGAATTAGAAAAACAAGCAAGGTTTTTTGAAAAAATGTCGAACTTGTAGAATGAGAGGAAGACTTCACAGAAACGTCGAAATATTATTGGAAAGCCACTACCACAAAAATGATATAATGATAGAAAAAAGCGTATTGAAAGCGGTTAAAAGGAGTTCGTGCCATGAAAAAAAAGCGCTTGATTATTCGAACAGTTATATTGGCAGTTTTGCTGTGCGCGGTTGGATATACCCTTTATGCTCAATTTTTTGCTGATAAACAAAAGGTATCAGTAGGAGATAAGGCACCTGACTTTATATTAAGAGATGTTAATGGAGAAACTCATCAGCTATCAGATTACAAAGGCAAAGGAGTTTTTTTGAATTTTTGGGGAACATGGTGCAAGCCCTGTAAACAAGAGATGCCGGCTATGGAGAAGCAGTATGCATCATATAAAAAGCAAGGTGTTGAAATTCTAGCTGTTAACGTTGCAGAAACGAATATAGCAGTAGAGCAATTTGCTAAACAATATGAGCTATCTTTTCCGATTTTGATGGATAAAGATTCACAAGTTTTGGGTGCATACGGAATAGATCCTCTGCCGACTACATTTTTAATTGATAAAAACGGAAAGATTGTAGACAGTTTTATTGGGGGATTGGAAGAATCTAAAATAAAAGAATATATGGAAGAAATTAAACCATAGGGAGTGTTGACAATGAAACACGTAAAATGTGAATGTGGACACGTTAACCCGCATGGTACGATTTTGTGTGAAGCCTGTGGTAAGCCGATTGCAGAAGAAACAACTGATAAATTAGTAGATATGCGTTATGAAGGAAGCGCAAGGCGATCGCAAACGTACAATAAAACAGTTATCGATAAAATATGGAACTTTTTCTCTTCTGTAAAAGTAGGTATTTGGATCATTATTGTGACGCTTGTTGCGTCTGCAGTCGGAACCATTTATCCTCAAGAAGCTTACATACCTCCTAATGTGACAGCAGATGAGTATTACCAAAAGGAATATGGATGGACAGGAGAACTTTATTATAAGTTAGGTTTTCATCACCTCTATGAATCGTGGTGGTACTTGCTTTTAATTGCTGCTTTAGGGATGTCGTTAGTCATTTGCAGTTTAGATCGAGTCGTGCCTTTGTACCGAGCTCTAAAAAAGCAGAGTGTAACAAAACATCCAAACTTCTTAAAAAGACAGCGTTTATATAGCACTTCATCATCGTGGACGGATCAAGATTATGAACATGTAAAAAGCATGCTTAAAAAAAGAAGATACTCCATTCGTGAAGAAAACGGCAATCTGCTGGCTGAAAAAGGACGCTTCTCAAGATGGGGTCCATATATTAATCATATCGGTCTCATTATCTTTTTACTAGGTGCTATGCTTAGATTTGTACCAGGTATGTATATAGATGAAGTTCTTTGGATCCGTGAAGGTGAAACAAAAGTTATTCCTGGGACGAACGGAGAGTATTTTTTGAAAAACCATCGTTTTACTGTTGAAACGTATGATAAAGATAGCGAAAGCGCCGTGTTCCAAGAAGCAATTGATCGTGCAGGGAATAATAAAGTAGCCAAAAAATATGAAGCGGATGTTAGTTTGTATAAGCGCGAAGGAAAGCTTATACCGGGAGCAGATCCAAAGTTAAAGAAAATAAAAGATTCAGAGATTCGGGTGAATCAGCCGCTTAAGTTTGAAGGATATGCCATGTACCAAGTGGACTTCAAGTTAAATGAGTTTAGCTCTATGTCTTTCCATTTAACAGATAAAAATGCAAATAGAAACGTTGGTTCACTTACAGTAGATTTACATAATCCAAAAGAAACATATGATTTAAAAAACGGATATAAAGTCAAGCTCATGAGTTACTTTCCAGACTTTTTCTTTGATGATGAAGGAAATCCAAATACAAAGACCAGAGTGCCTAACAATCCGGCTTTTGTATTTAAAATGATTACGCCTCAGCATAAAAAAGGGGAAGTTGCTTTTGTTGGAATTAGAGAGAACTTGGAGCCGCTAGGAAATAACGATTATAAAATGACCTTTGCTGGTGTGGAAACGAAAAATGTAACGGGATTAACCGTTCGCAGAGACTATACGCTTTGGTTTTTAGGAATTGGCGGAGCAATCTTTATGATTGGTGTGATTCAAGGGATGTATTGGAATCATCGCCGCATGTGGATTCAAAAAGTCAATAATGAGATATGGTTGGCCGCACATACAAATAAAAACTGGTATGGGCTTAAAAAAGAACTAAATGGTTTATTAGAATCAACATCCCTTACACAGCTGAAGGACCAAAATGATAAAGAAACAAAATAGGAGGAAAAAGCATGGATTACGCGAGTATAAGTAGTAATTTACTGTATGTGGCGTTTATTGCTTATTTAGTTGCAACCTTTTTTTTCGGAGGAGCTATTCGAGATAAGCGAGCAGCTCAAAAGAAAACAAAGTGGGCAACGTTTGGAATTGCGGTTACCATCATCGGCTTTATTGCACAGATTGGCTACTTTATTACAAGGTGGATTGCATCAGGCCACGCTCCTGTTAGTAATTTATTTGAATTTACGACGTTTTTTGGCATGATGCTTGTTGGCGCATTTATTGTTATTTACTTTATTTATCGTCTTAGCATGCTTGGACTGTTTGCATTGCCGGTGGCTCTTTTGATCATTGCTTATGCAAGCATGTTTCCAACTGAAATTACGCCGCTGATACCGGCTCTCCAAACGAATTGGCTGCATATTCACGTTACAACTGCTGCTACGGGTGAAGCCGTGCTTTCCATTAGCTTTGTTGCAGGATTGATTTATTTAATCAAAACGATTGACCAATCCAAGCGAAATAAAAAAGCATTTTGGCTGGAATTCATCCTGTATACGCTTATTAGTACGCTTGGGTTTGTAGCGGTGACGCTGACTTTTAATGCGGCTCACTACGAGTCATCATTTAATTGGGTTAATAAAAGTGGAGAACAAGAGCAAGTCGTATATCATATGGTTCCGCTAGTGGGACCGCATCAAAGTGAGTGGACAGACGGGAACGATATACAGCCGCTTATTGATATGCCCGCTATTATCAATGCTAAAAAATTAAATACGGTTATTTGGTCGTTAGCCGGTGGCTTTGTCTTATATTGGCTGATTCGTCTTATTTTACGGAAGCGAATTGGAGCCGCGCTGCAGCCGCTTGTGAAGCAGGTAAACAGCGACTTGCTTGATGAAGTAAGCTACAGAGCAGTGGCGATTGGATTTCCTATTTTTACACTAGGAGCACTTATTTTCGCTATGATTTGGGCTCAGATGGCCTGGACGCGCTTTTGGGGGTGGGACCCTAAAGAGGTGTGGGCGCTGATCACCTTTTTATTTTACGCCGCTTTTCTTCATCTTCGGCTGTCTAAAGGGTGGCACGGTGAAAAATCAGCTTGGCTGGCAGTTGGCGGGTTTGCCATCATTATGTTCAACTTAGTTGCTGTGAACCTAATTATTGCAGGTTTACATTCATATGCGTAACCTTTAAAAATAGAATAGAGGCTGAAACAAAGATATTTTAGTTGAAGGAAGATCCGAACGAATGAGATTCTTGATGGAGAATCTCATTCGTTCGGATTTTTTCATTGAGATGGTGAACGTAGGGTTCATGTATGTAGGTGCTTATAGCCGTGCAACAAGCGATCCCTACTAGCTTCTTTATTTTATTTATTCAGCTGTAGATTGCATGGATTTCGTTGCGTCTCAGCTTCTTTTGGGTAAAAAAAGCTGTTTTTTGTAAAGGTGTTCACGAATTGTCACATTGTTTGGGTATCATAAGTAGAACTCGCCGGTTTTTTTTTGTACACTAAGACTAGGAGGTTGAAAATACATGCAAAACGAACAAAGATTACTGCTAGTAGACGATGAAGATCGCATTAGACGATTGTTAAAAATGTACTTAGAAAAAGAAGGATACATCATTGAAGAAGCAGCGGATGGGCATGAAGCAATCGAAAAAGCGTTACACATAGATTATGATTTGATTGTATTAGATTTAATGATGCCCGGCATAGACGGTATTGAGGTTTGTAAACAAATTCGGGAGAAAAAAGCAACTCCTATTATCATGCTTACAGCTAAAGGGGAAGAAGTAAACAGAGTCCAAGGGTTTGAAGTAGGTACAGATGATTATATCGTTAAGCCGTTTAGCCCAAGAGAAGTGGTTCTTCGCGTAAAAGCACTGCTTCGACGTTCTTCTCAAGCGACGTTTATTCAACCAGAAACGAGCGTGAAAAATCTTATTGTCTTTGATCACTTAACGATTGATAATGATGCACATCGCGTTACAGCAGACGGAAAAGAAGTTAACTTAACTCCAAAAGAATATGAATTATTATGCTATCTCGCAAAAACGCCAGATAAAGTATATGACAGAGAGCAGCTGCTGCGTGAAGTATGGCATTATGATTTCTTTGGAGATCTTCGTACGGTAGATACGCACGTCAAGCGTTTGCGTGAAAAGTTAAATCGTGTATCGTCACAAGCGGCGAAAATGATTGTAACCGTTTGGGGAGTAGGGTATAAATTTGAGGTTGAAAATAACTGATGTTTTGGAGAAGTGTAGTTGGTAAACTATGGTTTACTATCCTATTGCTCGTCACGCTTGTTTTATTTATTTTGACCATTTTACTGCTTCAGTTTTTTGAAAATTATCATGTTGTAGATGCAGAAAACCGTTTAACTAAAACGGCTGCTAAAATCTCTACCATTGTGCAGGAAACGGACGATGAAAAACTAGGACTATCGATTGCTCGTGAACTTGCAGACCAAGCAAGTGTAGTTATTGTTCAAGACAAAGATTTTTATTGGCATTCCACACATCCTGATAAAGAAAATAAGAAAGCTATTTCGGCCATTGTTAAACAAAACGATCAGCTAAATCAAGTGGTTGAAAAAGGTAAAGTAATACGGGAAAAAATGTACATGACTACAAAGAAAGACACGAGTGATGAGCCTTTAATGTTTGTTGTCGGTGTACCTTTAATGAAAGATAACAAACCAACAGGCGGCGTTTATTTGTATCAATCTCTTTCTGAAATTGAAGAACCCGCTCAATATACGACTAAGTTCATTTTATTGGCTGCAGGTATTGCTATTATTTTAACTACTATCTTTGCTTTTTTCTTATCCACTCGAATTACAGCGCCTCTTAGAAAAATGAGGCAGGCGGCATTTGAAGTAACAAAAGGCAACTTTGATACAAAAGTACCTATTTTAACTCACGATGAAATTGGAGAGTTAGCGATTGCTTTTAATCAAATGGGCAGGCAGTTAAAGTTTAACCTCAATGCGCTCAATCAGGAAAAAGAGCAGCTTTCAAGTATTTTAAGCAGTATGGCAGACGGTGTTATTACGTTTAGTAGAGACGGATCGATTTTAATTACCAATCCTCCAGCGGAGCATTTTCTTCAGACTTGGTATTACGAGCAGGATGTCAACAATCAGCAGGTCCCTGAGCTTCCAGCAAACGTCGTCCATTTGTTTCAAACGGTAGTAGAGACTGAAACGGAGCGAAGTGCAGAATTGAAAATTCAAGGGAAAACGTGGGTCATTTTAATGTCACCGCTCTATAATCAAACGAAAATTCGCGGTGCTGTAGCTGTACTACGTGATATGTCTGAAGAGCGTAAACTTGATAAATCGAGAAAAGATTTTATTGCAAACGTGTCTCATGAATTGCGTACACCTATTTCTATGCTTCAAGGTTATAGTGAAGCTATTATTGACGATATTGCAAGTACGGATGAAGAAAAGAAAGAAATTGCACAGGTGATTTATGATGAATCACTCCGTATGGGCCGGCTTGTAAATGAACTTTTAGATTTGGCGCGAATGGAAGCGGGACATGTGCAGCTTCACTTAGAATCTGTAGCAATGGTTGAATTTACAGAACGTGTTTTGCGTAAGTTTCAAGGGTTAGCTAAAGAAAAACATATTAAACTGTCTCTTAATGGAAAAATAGAAGATGAATTTGAAGCGATGATTGATTCAGACCGTATGGAACAAGTGCTGACAAACTTAATTGATAATGCGATTCGTCATACGGATGACTACGGAGAAGTAAAGCTGCATCTTGATAAAAGTCAATCCGAAATCCATCTTTCTGTTCAAGATACAGGAGCAGGCATTCCGAAAGAAGATCTTCCATTTGTATTTGAACGATTTTATAAAGCGGATAAAGCCAGAACAAGAGGGAAGTCAGGAACTGGTCTTGGGCTTGCAATCGCCAAAAATATTGTGGAGGCACATCAAGGGATCATTGCGGTTGAAAGTGAATTAAATGAAGGAACAACTTTCTTTATTAAACTGCCAAAGTAAGCACATGCTAAATAACAGTTTGTTCGGCTGAAATAATAAGAATAGCAAAGAGATGTGATTCAGTGGAAAATCACATCTCTTTATTTTTTCTATAAACAAGTCTAAAAGAGAAGGAATTGGCATATAGTATGTTTTGTGTGCAATGATCTACATAGGAGGTTCTTTCTTCATGATTGACGTGTTAAGAAGAATATTGGTTGTATTAGTAATGGGATTGTGTATAGGTCTTTTATTTTTGGGCGGGCAAATGGTAAAAGCAGAAGAGAAGCAGTGGGAGTGGCCGGTTGAAGGAGTCTTAACTGATATATTTGGTTCTCGTCACGCCAAACACTTTGGAATTGATATAGCAGCACCTGTTGGTACACAGGTGTATGCTGTTGCAAAAGGAGTGGTGAGCCGCTCTTACTATTCAAATACATACGGACAGGTTGTTTTTATCAAACAAACAAATGGATACGAAACGGTCTATGCTCATCTAGAGGAACGTTTTGTTGCAGAAGGAAATCGTGTAGCCGCAGGTCAAAACATTGGACGAGTTGGCAATACAGGGCGATCTTCAGGTGCACATTTGCATTTTGAAGTTCATCAAGAAAGTTGGAATCCGGATAAAACCAATGCAGTAAACCCACTTGCCAAATTGGACAAGCAAAAACTATCGGCATACGTAAAAAGCGATTTAGCTGCCACGGTTTTTCAGCAGTTACATCAGACTTCTGATAACTGTATTCTTATCCATCAAGGAGATACATTATCTGAGCTCGCAGTCAAATATGAAGTAGATATTGATCAGCTAAGAAAGTGGAATCATTTAGAAAATACGATGTTAAATGCAGGACAAGTGTTAAAGATAAGTCCATAAAAAAAGAGCCGCTAAGGCTCTTTTTTTAATGTCACAATTCAATACGCTGTATGGTCACAATTTCGCTTGTTTGTTTTAACGAGGAAATGACAGAATCATCTAAAAGTTTATCAAACGTAAGCATCATAATGGCTTCTCCGCCTTTTTGCTTACGGCCCACTTGCATGGTAGCAATGTTAATACGTAAATCTCCAAGTACTTTCCCTACATTTCCAATAACTCCGGGCTGATCACTGTGACGGATATAAAGAAGATGTCCTTCCGGATAAAAATCAATATCAAACGAATCAATATTAATAATTCGAGGTCCATAGCCTGCTATATAGGTGCCCGTAATGGTAAATATACGCTGTTCCCCTGTTACGGTAACGTCAATCATATTGGAATATCCTTGCGTATCTTCCGATGTTTTTTCACCAAATGTAATTCCTCGTTCTTTGGCAATCATAGAAGCATTGACTTCGTTAACAGGTGAGTCGATCCGATGAGTTAAAAAGCCTGATAGCAAGCTCCGTGTAATATAAGTGGTTTCCAAATCCGTCACTGTACCTCCGTAGGAGATAGAGATATGCTGAACAGGTTCTCGCATGCATTGAGATAAAATGGCTCCCATTTGTTTAGTAAGGCTCGTAAACGGCTGAATTTTTTCAAAAACTTCTTTAGAAAGCGTTGGCAAATTAATGGATGAGCTTACAGGATTACCTTCTAGAAAACGCAGAACGTCATGTGCCACGTCCTCAGCAACGTTAAGCTGGGCTTCTTTTGTAGAAGCTCCTAAATGGGGAGTTGTAATAACTTGATCAAAATGTAACAAAGGGTTATCAATCGGCGGCTCAACTTCAAATACGTCAATAGCTGCACCTTGAACATGGCCAATTTCTAAATAATGAACTAAGGCTTTTTCATCAATGATTCCGCCGCGCGCGCAGTTTAATAAAAACACACCCTTCTTTGTTTTGGCTAATGTGTCATGATTGAGCAATCCCTTTGTTTCTTTCGTAAGCGGAGTGTGCACGGTAATTACATCCGCTGCTGCTAGTAATTCATCCAGGGATAATAGTTCTACTCCTAGCTTTTCAGCTCGGGAAGAGGTTAAAAAAGGATCGTAAACGTGAACGCTCATATTGAAGGCTTTTGCGCGTTTGGCAAGTTCTGAGCCAATTCGTCCAAATCCGATAATGCCCAGGTGTTTGCGATTAAGCTCTGTCCCAACAAATGCTGAGCGGTTCCATTCGCGCGCTTTAACTGAAGCATTTCCTTGGGGGATATGACGAAACAAGCTAGCCATCATAGCAAATGTATGTTCCGCCGTTGAAATGGTATTTCCGTTCGGCGCGTTAATAACGACAACCCCTCGTTTAGTTGAGGCTTCAATATCAATATTATCGACCCCTACTCCAGCGCGAGCAACAATTTTTAAATTCGGCATTTTTGTCAGCAAATCCTCTGTAACCGTCGTAGCACTCCGTACTAAAAGCGCATCGTACGTATGCAAATCATTCTCAACTTCTTCAACTTTTTTTCGCGTAAGATTCACATGAGGAGCTTCAAGTAGTGGAGCAAGACCTTCATTGCTAATTGAATCAGCTACTAACACATTATACATGACGTGAACATCTCCCTTGGATTTTACTATCATCAAATATTTGATAATTTACCATGTTAAAAAAATTCTGTCAATTTTATTTTTCAAACTTTAAGATTAGTTATCAAATACACAATTATAAACGTAAATTGGAACTATAAATATGTCATAATGCTGTTGTTTATGCACTTATTTCCTTATTTTACATATAAAAACAGTAATGGAGTTTATAAAAGACATCAATTTAATAGGAATTAAAAAACTTCTTTATTTACTTTTAATTCGAGATAACATATAATAAATTCATAATTAAATATTGGTCTATCTTCGGGGCAGGGTGAAATTCCCGACCGGCGGTAAAAAACAAATTGTTTTGAGCCCGCGAGCTTATATGTAATACATACGAGCAGATTTGGTGAAACTCCAAAGCCGACAGTACAGTCTGGATGGGAGAAGGTGGAGGTTCAGCGTTCAAAACCTAATGTGATGAACGTTTATTAAATATGCCTGCCATGTCTCCTCTCAACGAATCATTTGTTGGGAGGTTTTTGCGTGGGGATATAAAGTTGAACCTTTCTTCTTTGAAGAGTGGATCACAAAGAAGGAGAGAGGCAAGATGCAACAAAGTAAGAAAACTCAAAAGCTGGTTGTACTAGGAATGTTAAGTAGTATTGCTTATATTTTAATGATGATTAATTTTCCAATTCCTGGATTACCTCCGTTTTTAACAATTGATTTTAGCGAAATTCCTGCACTCGTAGCAGCACTTGTATTCGGACCGATGGCTGCTGTTATAGTAGAAGGAATAAAAAATTTATTGAATTATTTAATTCAAGGAAGTGCTACAGGGGTTCCAGTTGGTCAAGTGGCGAACTTTGTGGCTGGTTTACTGTTCGTTCTTCCTGTATCATACATGTTCAACCGATTTAAAACGGCTAAAGGCGTAACGATAGGTTTGGTTACGGGTACGGTGGTAATGACGGTACTCATGGCTGTCTTAAATTATTATGTCTTCTTACCAGCGTATACAATCTTCTTACAATCGCCAGAAATGTCTAGTGAACAAGCACGTCAATATATCGTTGCAGGTATTTTGCCGTTTAACTTAATAAAAGGAGCAGCAACAGGGGTTATCTTTGTCTTATTGTTTTCAAAAATGAAGCAATGGATCACGCGTCGCATTGCTGTTTAATTCAATCGCTCTCCCGGGGAGAGCGATTTTTATATATAAAAAAACCTGCAGCATGTACACTACAGGTTTGCTCAATACTTATTCGAATTTATTAGCATCGCCTTCGAATTTTTCATCCGCTACGCGAATTGAATCCGTAGGGCAGCCTTCCATTGCATCCATCATATCATCTTCTAGATCTTCTGGAATTTCTACTACACCTTGGTTATCATCTAATGTTACGAATGCAATACCTTCATCATCATAATCATAAATGTCTGGTGCTGCTGCTCCGCAAGCGCCGCATGCGATGCAAGTATCTTTATCAACAATTGTATATTTTGGCATAACAAGACCTCCTGTAAAGTGTTCGAAAATTTCTCATTATATAATCTCTTCGCGAATCAAGAGTGAAATTTCTCCTTATTCATTGTAAAATGATTTATAAAACTTTTCAATAGAAAAGTCACTGAGAATGCTTATCAAATCAAGGTTTCTTCACTTACCCAAACGTTTTGATACATAAAGGAAAGAGCTAAAAAGCCTTTATCTCACATGCTATTGGTCACTTTTGGTACAATGAATGAGAAAGGAAGTTGACACCTTTGAATTATATTCAAGTTAGCATTTTATTTTGTATAAAACAGTTAAAAGGTGAGCGAACCGCCTATGGTATTTATCATTTATTAACAGGTAAAAAGTCAGCTCAAACGATTCAAGACGGAAAAATTTTTGGAATTTCGTTTCTTTTTCAGTCATTTGTTTACTTAGATAAACGGTCTTTTGAAACCTGCGTTGCATATTTAAAAGAACAGCAGTATATTGAAGAAACTGAAAATCAAAAGTATGTGATGACAGATAAGGGACAAGCACGCCTTGAAGATGAACTGACGGCTCGACCCTTTCATCCAGCTTTAGACGGATGGAAATTCGCAAGCAGTACTCAATTATTTTTAGCAAGAATCACTTTGTTCATTCAGACCTTATCAAACCTACAGTATTTTCAAAAAGGGTTTTTACCCATTTCCAAAAATCCTGAGGTTATTCAATGGGTCAAAACGTATATTATGTCTCAAAAGCAAACGCGTCAAGAGTTAGCGGCCGAGCTATTCGAAGAGCTCCGAACGTGCTTGAAAGGTTGTACGGAACGGGACGCGTCTCTTTTTGTTTTGCAACTGACTGGATACCAAAGAGTAGGCTTTACAAAAAATCAGTTAGCATATCAATATGAACTCGATGAGCATTATGTTCATATTCAACTTTTAGGGGTTATTCACCATATCATTGAAAAAGTGAGTGAAAATAATGAAAGCTTTCATGTACTTTCTTCTTTTTTACGTGATCTATATTTAGAATTGCCTTTGACAAGCTCGACGTTAAAAACGTATAGCTGGCTTCAAAAAGGCAAGACGCTTGAAGAAATTGCTTATATAAGGCGTTTAAAAGAAAGTACAATTGAAGATCATATTGCAGAATTAGCTCTGTTTGTTCCATCTTTTTCAATCGATGCATACGTATCGCCTAAGCAGCAGGAAGAAATTGTCTCAGCCTTTGAAGGTTTGCGTACAAATAAATTAAAGGTGATAAAGGAAGAAGTAAAAGACGACGTTACCTATTTTCAGATTCGTCTCGTATTAGCAAAACATTTTACCTGATACTAAAAAAAGTGGTGTTTGATGTGAAGATAGAACAACTTCTACAGAAACAATTTGGCTATAGCCAATTTCGACTAGGACAAAAAGAGATTATTCAAGATATTTTAACGGGTCATAATGTGTTAGCGGTTCTTCCTACAGGAACAGGAAAATCATTGTGCTATCAGCTCCCAGCTTATTTGTTGAACCGACCGGTGCTGATTGTATCTCCTTTAATTTCACTGATGGAAGATCAAGTTCAACAACTAAAGGCAAGCGGAGAAAAGCGAGTTATTGCCTTAAATAGTTTCCTACAACAAGAAGAAAAACAACGAGCGCTAAAAAATTTAGCTTTTTATCGTTTTATTTATGCATCTCCTGAAATTTTGCAAAATGCTGTTGTAGTAGAAGCATTAAAGCAGGCAAAGGTAGGCCTTTTCGTTGTGGACGAGGCGCACTGTATTTCTCAGTGGGGACATGATTTTCGTTTAGATTATCTACAGCTAGGAGATATATGGAAGGAACTTGGCAGTCCGCTATGTCTGGCATTAACGGGAACTGCGACTAGGGAAGTAGTGGAAGATATTAAGCGCTACTTATCGCTTCCTGCTGTCAACGAGCACATCTATTCCATGAATCGAAGTAATATTGCGATGAAAGTTGATTTTGTTGCAAGTATTGAAGAAAAAAAAGAGAAGTTACTGATGTACGTTAGTGAACTGCAAGGTCCGGGAATTATCTATTGTTCCAGCCGATCTTGGACAGAAGCATTAACACAGCTTCTAAAGGAAAATGGGATACAGCGAGTGCAGTATTACCATGGGGGAATGGAACCGAATGAAAGAATGCTTGTTCAACAGCAATTTTTAGAAAATCAGCTTGATATCATTTGCTGCACAAGTGCATTTGGAATGGGGGTTAACAAATCGAATGTTCGCTTTGTTATTCATTTTCATACACCTACGCAGCTAGAAGCATATGTACAGGAAATTGGAAGAAGTGGACGCGATCAGCGAAACAGTATTGCGATCTTGCTTTATGCTGAAGGAGACGATGATTTTGCTCATTCTTTACTTGAAATTGAGCTTCCTTCTTCAGATACCATCTTATACTGCTTGTCGTATTTACGAAACCATGATCAGGCCATTCCTTTAAAACAAGTAGAGTCTCACTTTCTTTATACAGTGGGTGTTCAAGAAACACATTGGCGATTTATTCGTTATTATTTGTACAGAGAAAATGCAGTGGAAAATGAACATGTTGAACCCTGGAAAATTCCTGAATCGCTGCATGAAACGATTGTTACAGCTGTAAATAAACGTCTTCGAAACAAACATGACAAGTACCGTGCGATGAAGGGGTTTATTGAGACAAAAGAATGCCGTCGTCACGTGCTGCTTGGCTATTTCGATGAAACGGGAAAATCAGAGCTTGAGAATTGTTGCGATTGCTGCGGCTTGGATTTAGAAAACTATAAAAAAACAAATGGTGAGCAGGAGCAATGGACATTTCAAGGCTGGGAATTAGAATTAGCTCGTTTGCTTCGTCAAGGAGAGATATAATGGCAAAATCACAGCAAGAGCTTATTTCATCCATGACAGATGCAGAGCTAGTTAAAAATTTATATGTAACACAGCTGCTCATCTGCTTCATTGCTTTAGGCATCGGTTTTTTTACATTCGATTCGTGGAATTCCTTTTTGCAGTTTTTTCAGCTGGATTGGTCTTCTATTTTATTGTACGGGGGAGGAACAGCTCTCTTGGTAGTAGGAGGAGATATACTTCTAATGAAATGCGTACCTGAGCATTTATACGATGACGGAGGGATCAATGAACGTTTATTTGCTAATCGTTCTGTTCCTCATCTGGTTCTTATTTGCCTAATCGTTGCATGTTCAGAAGAAATACTATTTCGAGGGGTTATACAAGTTCAGTTTGGCCTTTTTTGGGCGAGTATCGTATTTGCACTCGTTCACATTCGATATTTAAAAAAGTGGTTTCTTTTTATTTCGGTTGTGTTTTTAAGCTTTTTAATAGGGTTACTTTTTTGGTGGACTGAAAATTTGTATGTCACGATTTTTACTCATTTTCTCATTGATTTTTTATTAGGCCTGCAGATACGAAAATCAAAAGGGGAATCTGCACAGCCAGAAGAACTAATGCAGTAAAGGTTAAGGAAACAGCCATTATTTTCAGTGCTACCCACATAATCTTTTATGTTCCCTCATATGTTGTACTAGCATACGAGGGGGTGGAATGATGGAAAACAAAGTGATAGACTTTGAAAGCGATGAAACACTTCAATATATATTAGCGAGCGTTATTAAAAGAAAAGAGACAGTCAATAAGCTGAAAGCTAAAGAGAAAAAATGGAAGCTTTTGTTTTTAGCCAGTGTAACGGCTGTTATTAGCTACTTTTTTTTCATATTTCAAAGCGGTTTTTTTACGACGTTTAGCGAATTTTTTTCATTTTTGTTAGGCAACATGGGGCATTTGATGTTTCTATTGCTTACCGTCTCACTTTACTTTTATACTGTACAGCTGCGGAAAAAAAGCGAGAAAGCAGAAAAGACTTTTCAAGATTTGCGCTGTGAGATTATTAAAAGAAGCAAAGAGTTATGGGCGACGCCTGAAACATGGGAGCACCGAAAAGAAACGTTCCGCTGGATGCAGTCAACCTATGGAATTAATTTATATCATGAAAACAAATAGAATCGCATGAAAAAGCCTCTTTTTACATAGAAGTTTAGTGAAGGGGGTTTTTTTGTGAGGGATTGGTTTAACTTGCTGGCTGCGTGGTTATGCAGTTATTATATCAGCAGTTTAACGGCTGTAGGCTCAAAAGCTTCGTTAACCTATTTACTTATTCAAATGATTTTACATCCGTTAGATGTGTTTAGTGTTATAATCTTGTTTTTCACGGCTCTTTTTTGTCTGTCGGCGGCAGTTCGTAAAGTGTTTCTGCAAAGTCGATTGCTTCTAAAAGGCTATAAGGTAAAATGGCATGAATACCTTGTTTCATGTCTATGTGTGATAGGGATTTTATCGTTAAGTGCAATTGCGCTTTATCAAGTAGTAGGTTTGTTAACAATTGCGATAATTTATGCCCTTTCTTCTTTAACAGAAGCACACCGGGTATAGAATGAAAAGAAGGAGAATATATGGTTATTCTTTTAATTGTTTTAGCGTTAGGCATAGGCTTGCTGATTTTTATGTTTTCAGAAGCCCATCGTACATATGTCGAAGAAAAAACGATTCATTTATCAAGATTTCCTGAAAATCAGCAGCCTTTGCGCCTGTTTTTTATATCGGATATACATAAGCGAACAGTTTCGTCGAAGCTGTTGGAAAAAATACCGGGCGAAGTAGATTTTGTGATCATAGGCGGTGATTTATTAGAAGGAGGAGTCCCTTTATTGCGGGCTCGTCAAAATATTCAAAAGCTTAAAACGCTAGGACCCGTCTATTTTGTTTGGGGAAATAATGATTACGAAGTAAGTCAAATGCAATTGAAGCAGATGCTTAAAGATGAAGGAGTTATTGCCCTTAAAAACGAGCATGTCTTTGCCATTTCTAAATATGGTACTACATGCCATTTTGCGGGGGTAGATGATTTATCAGAAGGTCAGATAAATCTAAAGAGAGCTGTTTCTTCCATTGAACCTGAACAGCTTACCATTCTTCTAAGCCACAATCCTGATGTTATCTATTATGTAGATGAAGAATCAAAAGTAGATTTAATTTTGAGCGGACATACACACGGGGGACAGATACGCTTATTTAATTTTGGTATGTATGAATTAGGAGGGCTGAAAGAAAAACGAAAGATTCCTCTTTTTGTCAGTAACGGATATGGTACAACCTCACTGCCTCTCCGTTTACAAGCTAGAGCCCAAACGCATTATATCACTTTAAAAAGGAAAGAATAGCCTTGAACAAAATCTTTACATAGCATATACAAATTTTACACACAGGATAACTTATCCTATAATTCAATTAATAGATACAGTTCACGAAGAGTAGTTGGAGGTTACGTATGGCTCACCAAGGGAAGTATAATATTAAAGCCATCTCAAATATGGTCGGAATCCAGCCGGGAACTTTGCGTGCATGGGAACGACGTTATCAAATTTTAAATCCTGTCCGCAACGATTCGGGGCATCGGTTATATACAGAGGAAGATTTGAGGAAATTAAAATGGCTCACGGAAAAAGTGAGCGGAGGTTTTACGATAAGTCAAGCGGTTTCGTTATTAGAAACGGAAAGTAGTACAGTAGGAACGTTTGAAGAAGAAGGAGAAGTAGATTCCCCTCAAAAAATTAGGGATGAGCTGTTAACGATGCTTTTATCTTTTGAAGAAGGAAAAGCACAGGATTTAATTAATCATGCTTTTAGCCTGTATTCGGTAGAAAAAGTGGTTATTGATATTTTGGGTTCTCTACTCGTGACGGTTGGAGATATGTGGGAAAAAGGGCAAATTACAAGTGCTCATGAGCATTATACGACTCAAGTATTAAAAACGCGTATCAGCATGATTTTTTATTCGCTGCCTTCAAATGGCTTATTGCCTAAAGCGATTGCTGTATGCGGTCCTAACGAGACACATGAAGTGGGACTCCTAATCTTTACGCTATTTTTACGCCGTAAAGGGTTTGAGGTTATTTATTTAGGAAGCAGCATTGAAGATAAAGATGTTGAGTTAATTGTTAAAGAAGTAGACCCAACGTTTTTATTTATGTCATGCACAATGATGGAAAATGCCGAGAAAACACTAAATTTGACGAACCAAATGATAAAGAAATTCCCGCATCTCAAAGTAGGATTAGGCGGTTATGTGTTTGATGGTTTAGATAGCAAAAGAAAAGGCGAGGCCCAGCCGTTTATTTTAGGAAATACAAAAGAAGAGTGGAACAGCTGGCTAACAAAAAAATTAGCAGAAATTGATTGAGAATAGCTTGTCTTTCCTATCATAAACCTGTAAACTCGTAAGTAAACATCACGAACCGTTTTCCAAAAAATACATATACTGCATTATCGAACCATGTGGTTATGAGTGCAAGCGGGGAGGGACGCTAATGAGGCTTGAACGATTAAACTATAATAAGCTAAAAGTTTTTTTGACCTACGATGATTTAAAAGAAAGAGGGTTAACAAAAGAAGATCTATGGACAGATACATTCAAAGTAAAGCAGCTCTTTCGTGAGATGATAGAGCAAGCTTCTCAAGAACTGAACTTTGAACCTACAAATTCTCTTTCGGTAGAAGTTTTTTCACTTCAAGCACAGGGAATGGTTGTATTTGTGACAAAGCAGTATGAAGAAGAAACCAGCTACGGTGAGTTAGATGAAGACGAGTTCGAAGACTTCATTGAAATGCAGGTCATGCTAGATGAAAGCGAAGACATGTTTTTTGAGTTTGATTCATTTGAAGATGTCATTCAGCTGACCAAACGCATGTCAAACTTTTACGATACGGATAGCGTGCTCTATTCATTTGAAAAACGTTTTTACGTGCTGTTGGATTATCAAATGCTGTCACCGGCTGAAGTGGGGAATATGATTGCGGTTTTGGCGGAGTATGGAAATCCCTCTACAATTACAAAGCACCGCGTAAATGAATATGGAAAAATGTTAGTAGAAAAGAGAGCTTTGGAGTATATTAACTCTGTCTTTTCTTAACTGTTTAATTGAAATAATTACACCCGTGAAGGATAAAGCACTTTTATTAAAATAAGAGTGGCTGCACTTTCAGCTTGTACAAAGTTGTTGAAAGTGCTCTTTATCACCGGGTGTTTTTTATTTTTTTTAGACGATTAAAGCATACTAGAAAAGAGGCAGACTTAAAACATTGTAGCATACCTTGTAAAGTTAATGGAAGCGTTTTCTTAGAAGAACACAAAAAATACTAAAAGTTCGATATTTTCCTTTGCAATGTAAAACTAAGGGTGTATACTATGTCATGAAAGAAGCACCATTCAATTAAAAACGAATAATTTTCGATACATTTTAGGAGGTTTACAGATGGTAGCCGACAAGATGCAAGACAGTAAAAATAGTCAAGAAGAGAAGCATGATGTTTTAAAATCTACACAAACAGTGATACATAAAGCGTTAGAAAAACTAGGCTATCCTGATGAAGTGTATGAACTATTAAAAGAGCCATTACGAATGATGACAGTAAAAATTCCTGTTCGTATGGATGACGGATCAGTTAAGATTTTTACAGGTCACCGAGCGCAGCATAACGATGCAGTTGGTCCTACGAAAGGCGGAATTCGTTTTCACCCAAACGTAACTGAAAAAGAAGTAAAAGCTCTATCTATATGGATGAGTTTAAAATGTGGAATCGTTGACCTTCCTTACGGTGGAGGAAAAGGTGGAATTGTTTGTGATCCTCGAAATATGTCTTTTGGAGAATTAGAGCGTTTAAGCCGCGGATATGTTCGTGCGATTAGCCAAATTGTTGGACCAACAAAGGATATTCCAGCGCCGGATGTGTTTACAAATTCACAAATTATGGCTTGGATGATGGATGAATACAGCCGGATTGATGAATTTAACTCACCGGGCTTTATTACTGGAAAGCCCCTTGTCTTAGGTGGTTCGCACGGCCGTGAAACAGCGACTGCAAAAGGAGTAACTATCTGTATTCGTGAAGCAGCGAAAAAACGAGGCATTGAATTACAAGGTGCACGGGTAGTAGTACAAGGGTTTGGAAATGCAGGAAGCTTTTTAGCTAAGTTCATGCACGACGCTGGCGCTAAAATTGTAGGGATATCCGATGCGTACGGAGCGCTGCATGACCCTAACGGTTTAGACATTGATTATTTATTAGATCGACGCGATAGCTTTGGTACAGTAACGAAATTATTCAATAATACAATCAGCAACAAAGAGCTACTTGAACTTGACTGTGACATCCTAGTTCCAGCTGCGATTGAAAATCAAATTACAGAAGAAAACGCCCATAACATTCAAGCGAGTATTGTAGTAGAAGCAGCAAATGGACCAACAACTCTTGAAGCAACGCGCATTTTGTCAGAGAGAGGAATTTTATTAGTTCCAGACGTTTTGGCAAGTGCCGGAGGTGTAACAGTCTCTTATTTTGAATGGGTGCAAAATAACCAAGGTTATTATTGGACGGAAGAAGAAGTAGAAGAAAAGCTTGAAAAAGTAATGGTTAAATCATTTAATAACATCTACGAAACCTCTACAACTCGAAAAGTCGACATGCGTCTAGCTGCTTATATGATAGGCGTAAGAAAAATGGCAGAAGGCTCTCGTTTCAGAGGCTGGATTTAAAAACAGAACAGCAGAACAATTGCGTAAATAGAAAAAATCTCCTATCATTAATGAGGAGATTTTTTTGTTTTACACTGCGTTAAAATAAAAAAAAGGTGCGTTTACAACTGAAGGAGTGACAGGCATGAAGAAAGAAAAAGTAATTATTGTTGGCGGAGGACCATGCGGCCTTTCAGCAGCTATTGAGCTTCAACATACAGGTATTGATGCCCTTGTAATTGAAAAAGGGAACATTGTGAATGCAATTTATAACTATCCTACCCACCAAACGTTTTTTAGTTCGAGTGAAAAACTAGAAATTGGGGATGTCCCTTTTATTACCGAAAATCGTAAGCCTGTGCGCAACCAAGCTCTTGCTTACTACCGAGAAGTGGTGAAGCGCAAGCAAGTTCGAATTCAGCCGTTTGAACGTGTCTTGCAAGTAGACAACCAAGCGGAAAACCAATTTATTGTCACAACATCTAAAGAGACATATGAAGCGGAGAATGTCATTATAGCTACGGGCTATTACGATCATCCTAATTATATGAATGTGCCTGGTGAAGATTTATCAAAGGTATTTCATTATTTTAAAGAAGCGCATCCGTACTTTGATAAAGATGTAGTCGTTATAGGCGGAAAAAACTCTAGCGTCGATGCAGCTCTGGAATTGGTGAAGTGTGATGCAAGGGTGACGGTTATTTATCGTGGCTCAGATTACTCACCTAGCGTAAAACCTTGGATATTGCCTGAATTTGAGGCGCTGGTTCGAAATGGAACAATTGGGATGCATTTTAATGCTCATGTAACAAAGATAACGGATGAAACGGTAACATATGAGCAGGAAGGGAAAGAATCTACGATTAATAACGATTTCGTTTTTGCCATGACTGGCTATCACCCTGATCATTCGTTCTTAACAAAAATGGGTGTGGAATTAGATGATGAAACAGGCCGCCCTTCTTTTAACGAAGAGACGATGGAAACAAACGTGGAAGGAATTTATATCGCTGGTGTGATTGCTGCAGGAAACAATGCTAATGAGATTTTTATCGAAAATGGACGTTTTCATGGAAAATCAATTGCTTCTCATATTATCAACAAAAACAACGCATAGGCTTCTATGCGTTGTTTTACTAATGATTAAATAGCTGCTGCAGCTCATCATGATTCGTTGTTACTTGGAGAGCAACTAACAGTTTAATGCGTGCTTTAGGACCATTTAAGCCATTTGAAAAAATAACGCCCATCTCTTTCAACTGCTTGCCACCGCCTTCATATCCATATACATCTTGGGCAATTCCATTAAAACAGCGAGAAACGAGCACGATGGGTATCTTTCGCTCCAAAAGCAATTGAATGCCTGGAATTGTGAGAGGAGGTAGATTTCCTTGACCGAGGGCTTCAATTACAAGTCCATCAACATTCATTGAAGCCACTGCTCGAAATAAATGGTCGTCCATTCCTGCATAAGCTTTTAATAAAGTGATTTGTTTATCTATCTGATTGACAGGATAAAATTCATGTTCTGTAGGCATGTGGTGAAAAGATACGCCGCGTTTTGTGATTAATCCTATTGGCCCGTACTGAGGGCTTTGAAATGTCGCCACGTTGCTTGTGTGGGTCTTGGTCACATTTTCAGCGGTATGAATTTCATCGTTCATCACAACTAAGACACCTTTTCCCTTTGCGCCGTCACTAATAGCCACCCGAACCGCAGATATAAAATTATAAGGACCGTCTGAACCAATTTCATTGCTTGATCTCATGGCTCCAGTTAAGACAATTGGAATATCTGTATGCACTGTTAAATCTAAAAAATAAGCGGTTTCTTCCAGCGTGTCCGTACCGTGGGTTAACACGACTGCATCAATTTTGCCTTCATTAATTTTATCGCGTATTTTTCTTGAAAGTATAAGCATTTCCTTAGGAGTAATGTGAGGAGAAGGCAGATGAAATGCTTCTTCTACGATTACATTGGCCATACCTGAAACAGATGATGTTGAGCGGTGGAGCGGATTTTGAATATCTGGTGTTACCGATCCAGTTGCCATGTCTTCTTTCATAGAGATTGTGCCGCCGGTGTGAAGAATATAAACAGTTTTCATAGAGAGCTCCTTTCAATTTTTCATATAAGTATGATACATTTTTTGGTATACTTGTTTAAGGTCTTTGTTAGGCTTTGTAAATCGACAGCAAGTTATGTGAGCATTTACATATAAAGATAAGGACATTATAGACGGAGATTTTCATCCTAAAGATAACATGTTACTATTAAAAAAAATAGAGGAGATGAGGCGCTATTTATGTTGGCGATTGTATCTGCAGGCATTGCGCCAGGATTGGCATTGTTAAGTTTTTTTTATTTGAAAGATGAATATGAAACTGAGCCTATTTCAATGGTATTAAAAACATTTATTTTTGGAGCAATGCTTGTTTTGCCAATTATGTTTATTCAATATGTATTTGGTGAAGAACACGTTTTTCAATCACCTTTTCTTCAAGCATTTTTTACGACAAGCTTTTTAGAAGAATTTTTCAAATGGTTCATTTTATATTTCACGATTTATCAGCATGTGGAATTTGATGAGCATTATGATGGAATTGTTTACGGGGCAGCTGTTTCATTAGGTTTTGCTACCGTTGAAAATATTTTATATTTATTTGCAAATGGTTTAGAATCAGCGCTAGGAAGAGCCTTTTTACCCGTATCTAGTCATGCTTTATTCGGCGTCATTATGGGGTATTATTTAGGGAAAGCAAAGTTTTCTGAAGGAAAGGAAAAAACGAAGTGGACGCTGTACTCCGTATTTGCGCCGCTCATTTTACATGGAACATATGATTATATTTTAAAAACAATGGATCATTGGGTATTTATTATTATTCCATTTATGATTTATTTATGGTGGCTGGCGTTAAGAAAAGTAAAAAAGGCCAAACAGCCATCGATTGTCTAGGCTCAGCTTGTAAATCTTTTTTGAGAGATTTACGAGCTGAGTTTTTTTCATTTCGGTAAATTTTGCGCATCTTGTATAAAAAAACAACCTTTACAAAAAATACTCCTATCATCTTATCAGTTACATACGATGTAGGAGGTTTTGTCATGTTATCATTTCGATGTTTTAAAAAGTATGCATGTCTCATATGCATATGTTCATTTATTGCAGCATCCGTTGTGAGTCCAAAGGCCGCTCACGCGTTTTCAAATCAAGTCATTCAACACGGAGCAGTTGGAGATGACGTTATTGAGCTGCAGTCGAGACTTCAGTATTTAGGTTATTATAATGGGAAAATTGACGGTGTATTTGGATGGAGCACATACTGGGCACTGCGCAATTTTCAATATGAATTTGGCATTAAAAAGATTGACGGTTTAGCAGGCTGGCAAACAAAGATTAAATTAGCCAACGCAACAAAATATCACGAAAACTATGTGAAAAATCAAATTAGAAAAGGGAATAAGTTTACGCACTATGGCGGTCAGCCTCTTGATCAACAGTCTAAAGGAAGCGGTAGCAGTGGGAAAAGCAGGGTGAACAATGGTCAGCAAAAAGCACAAAGCGGATCTTCTCAAGCAAAAAAACCTGCCAGTCAGCCGCAGCGTAATACGTCTAAAGGAAATTCTGAACAACAGAAAGAAAAAGCACAAAAGCCAACAGCGGTGAATGTACCAAGCGGTTTTTCACAAAACGATATTCAGCTCATGGCAAATGCCGTGCATGGTGAAGCACGGGGTGAACCATATAATGGCCAAGTAGCCGTAGCGGCCGTTATTTTGAACCGAGTTAACAGTCCGTCATTTCCAAATACAGTCGCTGGAGTTATTTTTGAACCGCGTGCATTTACTGCCGTAGCAGATGGGCAAATTTGGCTTGAACCCAATCCAACATCTAAAAAAGCGGTTATGGATGCGATTAACGGATGGGATCCTACTGGGAATGCTATTTATTACTTTAATCCGGATACAGCAACAAGCGCATGGATTTGGTCACGTCCTCAAATTAAGCAAATCGGGAAACACATTTTCTGTCGATAAAGAGAGGTGAAGGAAACATGATTCGAACAATTTTAATTGTATTATTAGCTATTGGTGTTGTAGGTGTAGGGTATTGGGGGTACAGCGAACATCAAGAAAAAGATGCTGTGCTGCTTCAAGCGGAGAATACGTATCAACGAGCATTTCATGATTTGTCATATCAGCTAGATTTATTAAATGATAAAATTGGTGGCACGCTCGCCATGAGTTCGAGAGATCAGCTTTCGCCCGCGCTTGCAGAAGTATGGCGTTTAACTTCTGAAGCTCATAACAATGTAGGACAGCTACCTTTATCGCTTTTACCGTTCAATAAAACAGAAGAGTTTCTTTCAGATGTTGGTGACTTTACGTATAAAGTGGCGGTAAGGGATTTAAGCAAATCCCCCCTAACAGATAAAGAGTATAAAACGTTAAATTCGCTTTATGATCAGTCAGGCGAAATTCAAAATGAAATGCGCCAAGTACAGCATCTAGTCATTGATAATAACTTGCGCTGGATGGATGTTGAGCTAGCCTTAGCCACAAAAGAAAAGCAAGGGGACAATACGATTATTGACGGATTAAAAACCGTTGAAAAAAGTATGGATTCTTTTGCCGAAACAGATTTAGGCGTTATGAATGCAACGAATGAGCAGGAAAAAAACGCTTTTCATCAATTAAAAGGTAGAGAAGTTAGTGAAGATGTTGCAAAACAAGTGGCGCGTTCGTTTTTGAATTTAAAAGGAAATGAACAAATTCATATTGTAAAGAGCGGAAAAGATGCCGATTATGAGGTGTACAGCTTAACCATTACAGATCCAAAGACTAAACAAGAGACGTATATGGATATTACACAAAAAGGTGGATATCCGCTTTGGGTGCTCGAAGATCGAGATATTAAAAAACAAAATATTAGTTTAAACGATGCTATGAACAAAGCGACTAAGTTTTTAAAAGATCATCGTTTTGAAAGCCTAGTGATGGCTGAAAGCGCTCAATATGATAATATGGGAGTCTTTACATTCGTAGAGCAAACGGAAAGTGGAGTTCGGATTTATCCGGATTCAGTTAAAATGAAAATGTCTTTAGAAGATGGATCTGTGATTGGTTTCTCAGCTAAAGACTTCTTATTAAAACATCGTACAAGAGATATTCCAAAACCTAAAATTTCGAAAGAACAGGCAAAAACCAAGCTGAACTCGAATGTAAAAGTGATGGAAGAACGCTTGGCAATTATTACGAATGATTTAAACGAAGAAGTGCTATGCTATGAGTTTTTAGGGACAATAAAAAATGATACGTATCGTATTTTCATCAATGCCGATACGGGTTTTGAAGAAAAAGTCGAAAAACTGCAAAACTCAGAACCTTTATATAATGAAGTGTAAAGTTGATAAAAACCAGTGTCTATAGACACTGGTTTTTGTGTTTTGTAATATTTTATTGAGTCTAAATAACTAATTTATATTTACAAAATAAACATATTTGACTATGTTTAAATAAAGGGAAAAAGTGTATATAGTGGAACTGAAGGAGAGAGAAGATGATAAAAGCGGGAATGAGGTTGACGTTAGAGAGCGGGCACAGAGAGTCTACATTACAACAAACATATCGATGTAAAGTAGTTGAGTTTACGGAAGACGTGATTTATATTAGCTATCCGCTAAATGAAGAAACGCAGCGAAGTGCTTTTTTACTAAAAGGTACAAAATTGCTTGCTACGTTTATTGGATATGATCAAAATGTATATACCTTTCCAACTGAAGTAACAGGGCGTGAAATAAAAGGCATGCCTGTTGTGAAGCTCTTTTACCCGGGCGATAAAAAGTTAAAATCCATCCAAAGAAGAAATTTTTTCCGTGTGCCGCTTACAGTGAAGGCGGTGATAGAAAGTGAACAAGAACAGCAGGATGTAATGGAAATCATGACTAAAAACATCAGTGCAGGTGGAATAGCTGGCTCCTTCCATCACTCGCTGCTTTTTAATGAGAAAGATTCGGTTGTTGTACGATTAAGTCTTCCTAATCGTGAGGGAGCTTTGCAGCATCTTGAATTAAAAGGGGAAGTTGTACGAATTACCGCCCCGACTCCTTGTAAAGTAGGTCAGCTATCTATTAAATTTATGAATATGGAAAAACAAACGAAAGAAATGATGATTCGTTATACCTTAAAGCGTCAGCTCGACCTAAGAAGAAAAGGTCTTCTTTAGCGTATAAAAAAAACTTCTCTTTCCTAAACTGTAAGCAAAGGTATTACTTCTTACAAAAGGAGAAAAAAGGTGAATCGAATAGAACGAATTTTAATTAAATTAGTGGTTATTCAATTTGTGTTTTTAATAATTGCCCAATGTATTTTACTATCTAGCAGTCACAGTACATATTTCTCAAAGGTTATTCAGTATGAGGGAGTTAGCAAAAATAATTTTAATAAAATTATTGAAACATTCGACCAGTAGTCGGACGTATGGTAGAATAACTAGGAAAGAAACATGCAGTGAACACCAGGCAGGAGAAGACCCCCTGCTCTTTTTTTCGTTTATAAACGCTTCATATAAAATGGCTCATTGTATAAAAGATGAAAGTGGTTTGTTCCTGTTTTGAAATTAAGGGAGGCACTTATGGAAAAACAAATTTCAATCGCGATTGACGGTCCTGCAGCTGCTGGGAAAAGTACAGTGGCAAAGATTATAGCAGAAACCTTATCATATATTTATGTTGATACAGGAGCGATGTACCGTGCTCTAACGTATCAAGCGCAGAAAAACCAGGTAGATTTGCAAAATGAAGAAGAGCTATTGCATTTGCTTAACGAAACAGTAATCGATTTAAAACCGTCTGAATCTGGACAGGTAGTCATCTTGAATGGACAGAATGTTACAAGTGAAATTCGTTCCGCAGAAGTAACTAACTCTGTATCCATCGTAGCGAAACATCGTGCAGTTCGTGAAGAGATGGTAGCGAGACAGCAGGGCCTTGCTAAAGATGGAGGCGTTGTAATGGATGGACGTGATATCGGTACACACGTGCTACCTCACGCAGAAGTTAAAATCTTTTTATTAGCGTCTGTGGATGAAAGAGCACAGCGACGCCACGACGAAAACATAAAAAAAGGTTTTGAATCAAATTTAGAGCGTTTAAAAGAAGAAATTGCCCGCAGAGACAAGCTGGATTCTGAGCGCGAAGTAGCACCTCTTAAAAAAGCTGAAGATGCAATTGAAATCGATACAACTTCCTTATCGATTGAAGGAGTTGTAGAAAAAATACTTTCTATTACAAAAGAAAGGATTGGATGATTTTGAGCTTTTATATGTTTGCACGTGCCATTGTAAAAGGCATTTTAACACCAGTTTATCGTTATGAAGTAATCGGTGCAGAAAATATCCCTTCAGAAGGCGGAGTGTTGCTTTGTTCAAATCATATTGACAACTTAGATCCGCCTACTGTAGGTGTGACATGTCCAAGGCCTATTTCGTTTATGGCAAAAGCAGAGCTGTTTAAAGCACCTTTTCTGAAGACGGTTCTGCCAAAGTTAGAAACATTCCCTGTAAAGCGCGGGATGGCAGATCGTGAAGCTTTGCGCCAAGGGTTAAAGATTTTAAAAGAAGGAAAAGTGCTTGGATTATTTCCCGAAGGAACAAGAAGTAAAGATGGGAAATTAGGAAAAGGGATGGCTGGAGTAGGCTTTTTTGCTTTGCGTTCAAAAGCAGCTGTTGTGCCTTGCGCTGTTATTGGTCCATATAAGCGTTTTGCAAGGTTAAAAGTAGTATACGGACCGCCAATTCAGATGGATGAGCTTCGCGAACGAAAAGCATCAGCCGACGAAGTAACCGAAGCTATTATGAAAAGCATTGGTAAATTAATTGAAAAATATCAATAGTTTGTAACCTTATGACTTGACAAAAGATTCTATTTATTAGAAGTTAGTAACAAAGAGAGTTTTTTCTATACAGAGCTATATACAATAATGATGAGCTAAAAGAGTGAAGAACTCTTACAAGGGAATACATATTGTAGATGGATATTGGAGGAGGAAAAGACGATGACAGAAGATATGAATCAAGTAGAGGTAACGTCATTAGAAGTAGGAGAAACAGTAAAAGGTACTATTACAAAAGTAGAAGAAAAGCAAGTGTATGTAGATGTACCTAACAGCAAACTAGACGGTATTATTCCAATTAGTGAATTAGCGAGCTTACATATTGAAAAAGCAGGCGATGTAATCCAAGAAGGTGCCGAAGTCGAAGCGAAAGTAATTAAAGTGGAAGACGATTTGCTTGTGCTATCTAAAAGGGCTGTAGATGCTGAAAAAGCATGGGATGGTTTAGAAGCAAAACTTTCTTCAGGTGAAGTGTTTGAAGCGGTAGTCAAAGAAATTGTCAAAGGCGGACTAGTAGTAGATATTGGTGTAAGAGGGTTCATTCCAGCTTCTCTTGTTGAAACTCATTTCGTTGATGATTTTGCAGAGTATCAAGATCAAACTCTTACGGTCAAAGTAGTGGAATTAGATAAAGAAAAAAATCGCGTGATCCTTTCGCATCGTGCAGTTGTAGAAGAAGAGCTTGTACAACAAAAAGAAAATGTTCTTGAGTCATTAAAAGAAGGTCAGGTTTTAGAAGGAACCGTTCAGCGCTTAACAGACTTTGGTGCGTTTGTAGATGTAGGCGGAGTAGATGGGTTAGTGCACATTTCTCAGCTTTCACACACGCGTGTAGAAAAACCTTCAGACGTAGTAGCTGAGGGAGATGCTGTGAAAGTCAAAGTATTGTCTGTTGACAAATCAACGGGGCGTGTTTCATTATCTATTAAAGATACGTTAGAAGGTCCATGGTCCAACATTTCTACGAAGCTTCGCCAAGGTGATGTAGTAGATGGAACCGTTAAAAGACTTGTATCTTTTGGAGCTTTTGTGGAAGTTCTACCTGGAGTAGAAGGACTTGTACACATTTCTCAAATTTCCCATAAGCATATCGGGACACCGCATGAAGTGCTTTCTGAAGGCGAAAAAGTGACGGTGAAAGTACTTGATGTGAATGAACAAGAGCGACGCGTTTCGTTAAGCATTCGTGATCTTGAGGAAGAAGAACAAGAAGATTACGGTGACTATGAATTACAAGAAGAGTCAAAAGGTTTCCAATTAGGTGATATGATTGGGGATCAATTAAAAAAATTAAGATAAGTAATGGTGATGATTTGTGAGCAGAGCAAAACGTAAAATTGATCACATTCATCATGCGATTCAAACTGGACAGCATCGGCTGCACGGGCTAGATGATATTCGCTTCGTTCATAATAGCTTACCAAATACAGGCGTGCAAGATGTTCATATTGATACAAAAATTGGCGAACTTTTGTTAAGTTCGCCAATTTTTATAAATGCTATGACGGGTGGAGGCGGACAAGAAACGGAACGGATTAACCGTTCGTTTGCTCAAATTGCTCATCATGGTCAGTTAGCAATGGCCGTTGGATCGCAGATGGCTGCGATTAAAGATGAAAAGGAAGAACAATCATACAGAGTAGTACGTCAAGAAAACCCTAACGGAATTATTTTTGCCAACCTAGGCAGTGAAGCTACAGTTGAACAAGCTAAAAAAGCGGTTGATATGCTTGAAGCAAATGGACTTCAAATTCATTTAAATGTTATACAAGAACTGGTCATGCCAGAGGGAGATCGTGATTTTACCGATGCATTACGTCGTATTGAACGCATTGTCCGAGAAGTAACCGTTCCTGTAATTGTCAAAGAAGTAGGTTTTGGGATGAGCGCTCAAGCAGTGCAAAAACTTAAAGATGTTGGTGTTGAAATCGTTGATATTGGTGGGTACGGCGGTACCAATTTTTCGAAAATCGAAAATGAAAGACGAGCAAAACATTTTCACTTCTTTAATGATTGGGGAATTTCCACAGCAGCTTCTTTAGCGGAAGTATCTCAGCACGTAGAAGGTATGTCCATTATTGGTTCAGGAGGTATTCAAACCTCTATGGATATTGCTAAGTCTATTGCGCTAGGAGCTTCTGCAACGGGAATGGCAGGATATTTTTTATCCATTTTAATGAAGTCTGGTTTAGAAGCAGTTGTAGAAGAGATAGCCGAGCTGCATGAGGAGTTAACGTTCATCATGGCTGCGTTAGGAGCAACTTCTATTGCTAAGCTTCAGCAAATGCCTCTAGTTATTACAGGGGATACCCATAGCTGGCTGACTCAGCGAAATGTATCTATAGAAACATTTAATAACAGATCATAAAAAAGCATGCAGTTGACTGCGTGCTTTTTTATTTTTTTAGAAGATGAATGATCGCGTTTCCATTTTGAAAAACAAAAAATGTTGGCAGAAGAAGTGACAAAAAGCATGAAATCCCAAACGTTAGCCCCTTATAATAAGTTAAATGAACAGAAAAATCAGAAAAAAGAGGTGGCGTAATGAAAAAGGGACATCCTATATTTACAATTTTTCTTTTCTTTTTAGGCTGGGTTTTCATGTATGCAGATCGTAATATTTTATCTCCGGTTATGGGAGATATCGGTGCGCAGTGGGATCTTAATAAAGCTGAACTTGGACTAATGTCTACCGTGTTTTTTGCAGCGTATGCAGCTATGCAAATTCCAACGGGTTTTTTGGCAGATCGATTTGGTCGCGTTAAGATCTTAGTAGCTGGATACATCTTGTTTGGAGTTGCCACATTTTTCACAGGACTTACAACTACTTTCGGTATGTTCTTACTCATGCGGGCGCTGACAGGGCTTGGAGAAGGAACGTATTATGGTTCACAATACGGAATTTCTTCAAGCATCACGTCCGAACGATACCGAGGTTTAGTGGCTGCGCTCATTAATAGTGGAATGGCTTTTGGTATATCACTTGGTTTTATCGGTTCTACATACATTACATATACGTTAGAAAAAGACTGGCAGTTTACTTTTTACTTATTTGCTATTCCGACTATAGTAATAGCTATTTTAATAGCTTTCTTTGTAAAAGATAAGCAAAGGGATCAAGAAAAAAATGCGCCAAATAAAGAAACAAAGCAGTCGCTAAAAGTATTATTTACAAGAAATCATATTTTCGTATACATTTTAATCTTCTGCTCTCTTTACGGATTTTTTGGGATGCTTACGTGGCTTCCGTATTATTTACAGCACTCGCGAGGCTTAGAAGGGTCTCAAACAGGCATCATAGCATCTTTAGTACCTTGGGCGTCTATTCCAGGAGCAATCTTCTTTGGATATATATCTGATCGAATTGCAAATAAAAAAGCATTAATTGTGAGTTTGTCAGTAGCGGGCGCTTTATGTCAATTTTTTATTCCCTATACAGAGAGTTATTCTTGGCTATTAATCGGCTTAATTGTGTACGGTCTGATAGGTAAATTAGCATTAGATCCGATTTTGATTTCGTATATGGCGGATATTACTCCATCGTCCATGTACTCTAAAGTGTACGGTTTTTTTAACTTCAGCGGCATGCTGTCATCGATCTTTGCACCTTACATTACCGGATATTTTGCAGATAAACTTGGAAGTATGGAATTCGGATTTTATTTGTCAGGAGCACTATTGTTAGTGGGAGGAGTTCTCTTTTTGTTTACAGGAAAGAAAGAACGTTCCTATCCTGTTTCACATCCAGTTTTAAAATAAAAAATGCGCTGACTAAGTCAGCGCATTTTTTTATTTGTGCTCATTTAACTCGCGCGCTTCTTCAGGACTTTGCAAGCTAGTTGCTCCCGGATAGTGAAGTCCTTGATCACGGTCAGATTCAACTCGTTTTGATTCTTTTAATTTTTTCTCTTGACGATCTTTTCCCATTTTAGTTTCCCTCCTTTTTTCTGATAGGTTGTCCAAAATAAAGGGTTCTATTCTAAAACTCCGATTAAGTTTTACCAAATTGATACATACTGATGACAGGTAGAGGAGGTGCCATATTCAGTGGACGGAATTTTCTTTTATTGGCTTTCGTGGATGGGATGGATTGTTGCGACTTTTCTTATGCCCAAAACACCTAGGCGTTGGAAGGTAGCAGCCATTATATTAATCAGTATACTCCTAAGCGGAATGAACATGCATATGGCTCAGTTTTCATGTAGCTACACCGCTTTGTTTTTAGTGGGAGTAGCGTGTGTTTATGCTTCAGGCTACAGCAGGTTTCAGCAGTTATATTATGTTATTGTATGCGGCATTATAATAATTGCCTATGCTGGTTTTTGTTTACTTGAGCTCTATGATCCTGTATGGATTTTTATTGATCGTAAGTGGATTTTGACTGGACTTATCTTATATATTTGCTTTATGGTGATTAAAGATGCTGAAAAAAGATTCGCAGCGATCATTTTAGGTGTAGTTGGAGGAGATTTTTTATACGCAGTTGTTATTCGAGATATTGCATCTTATGAAGTAGGGTCTCTTCGGACACTCGACGTTTTAGCAACAGCAGTAGGAACTATGTTTATTTGGGAGATGCTGGTTTATTTTTCTGCTTATTTAGATTTGTACGTGCTGAAGTCTCACAGGCAAAAGCAAAGTACTTACAAATAGAAGAAGAGATTTCGTAAAATTATATTGTTGTTACCGGTGATTTTTGATAAAATTGTTTGATTGAAAGAGTAATGCTTATTCAGCGGATAGGCAGTTAATCAGCTTGGTGTAAAATAGAGCTGATAAAAAGCCTGCTTTATCGCTTATGATCGATTAGTAGAGGTCATGCCACGCTGCATGGCCTCAATTTTTGAAAAAAGAATGATCTTATTTATTTGTACATGTAGATAAATACCTTTAGTCGATTAAAGACTGGTTGCCGATACATAAAAAAGATCAAGGAAAGGGAAGAATCGTATGCCAAAACCAATTATTGCGATTGTTGGTCGTCCCAACGTAGGAAAATCAACAATTTTCAACCGAATTGTAGGAGAGCGAGTATCTATTGTAGAAGATATTCCGGGTGTAACTCGTGATCGTATCTATAGTTCAGGTGAGTGGCTGAATGTGGACTTTAACATTATTGATACTGGCGGTATTGATATTGGAGATGAGCCATTTTTAGAACAGATCAAACAGCAGGCAGAAATTGCAATTGATGAAGCGGACGTAATCATTTTTCTAGTGAATGGACGCGATGGAATTACTGCAGCTGATGAAGAAGTGGCGAAAATTTTATACAAATCCAAAAAGCCTGTGGTCCTAGCTGTTAATAAAGTAGATAATCCTGAAATGAGAGAATTAATCTATGATTTCTACGCACTAGGATATGGAGAACCGTTCCCAATCTCAGGAACGCATGGTTTAGGTTTAGGTGACCTGCTAGACGAGGCAGCTAAGCACTTTCCAAAAGAAAAAGACGAAGATTACGGAGAAGACGTCATTAAATTTTCATTGATTGGTCGTCCTAACGTAGGGAAATCTTCATTAGTTAATGCTCTTCTAGGTGAAGACCGTGTTATTGTCAGTGATCTTGCCGGCACGACACGCGATGCTATTGATACAAAGTTTACAAAAGAAGATCAAGAATATGTTGTTATTGATACAGCTGGAATGAGAAAGCGTGGAAAAGTGTACGAGAGTACTGAAAAATACAGCGTACTGCGCGCATTAAAGGCAATTGAACGCTCAGATGTTGTCTTAGTTGTATTAAATGCTGAAGAGGGTATTATTGAACAAGATAAGAAAATTGCCGGCTATGCACAAGAAGCTGGAAAAGCTGTTGTCATCGTTGTGAACAAATGGGATACAGTAGAAAAAGATGAAAAAACAATGAAAAAATTTGAAGAAAATATACGTGAGCATTTTCAGTTCTTAACATATGCTCCAATTGTATTCCTTTCAGCTAAAACGAAAAAACGTACGCATACGCTATTGCCAATGATTGATCTTGCAAGCGAAAGCCATGCGGTACGTGTAGAAACAAGCATCTTAAATGATGTGATTATGGATGCAGTAGCAATGAACCCTACGCCTACTCACAACGGCAACCGCTTAAAGATCTATTACACAACTCAAGTAGCAATCAAGCCGCCAACTTTTGTTGTGTTTGTAAATGATCCTGAGCTAATGCACTTTTCATATAAACGTTTCTTAGAAAATAAGCTTCGTGAAGCTTTTGGATTCGAAGGAACTCCAATTAAAATTATTGCAAGACCAAGAAAATAACAGAGGATGTGATCGGCGTGGAAAGAATAGCTGTACTAGGAGCAGGAAGCTGGGGAACTGCATTAGCTTTCGTATTGGCGGAAAATGGACACGATGTTCGCATTTGGGGACATAGACAACAAGTCATTGATCAAATCAACGAGACGCATCAGAATGAAAAATATTTGCCTGGTGTAGAGCTTCCTCATCAGATTAAAGGTTTTACGTCATTAGAAAAGGCAATAGAGGGTGTTGAAACCCTTATTTTAGCTGTTCCAACGAAGGCCATTCGTGAAGTGTTGCAGCAGCTAAAATCCCTTACCGATGAACTGTTTACAATTGTTCACGTGAGTAAAGGGATTGAACCTGATTCTCTTTTACGTATATCTCAAATGATTCAACAAGAAATTGATACAAAAGACATCGTTGTCTTATCAGGTCCGAGTCATGCTGAAGAGGTAAGTAGAAGGCAGCCGACAACCGTGACGTCAGCTTCAACAAATATACAAGCAGCAGAAAAAGTGCAGGATTTATTTAATAATCAACAGTACTTCCGTGTTTATACAAATCCTGATGTGATTGGTGTGGAAATTGGGGGAGCGTTAAAAAATATTATTGCTCTTGCTGCTGGTATCACGGATGGACTTGGATATGGTGACAATGCGAAGGCCGCTCTTATGACTCGTGGCTTAGCTGAAATCGCTCGTTTAGGTACTGTGCTTGGCGCCAATCCTCTGACGTTCTCAGGTTTAACCGGGATTGGGGACTTGATTGTAACGTGTACAAGCGTTCATTCTCGAAATTGGCGCGCTGGTAATCTTCTTGGGAAAGGCAAAAATTTAGACGAAGTATTAGAAAATATGGGAATGGTTGTAGAAGGTGTACGCACGACGAAAGCAGCTTACCAGCTATCTCAAAAATATGACGTAAAAATGCCGATTGCTGATGCTTTATATAATGTACTGTTTAATGATGTGAAGGCAAAGGATGCAGTAGACGCGCTTATGTCTCGTACTAAAACACATGAAATGGAAGATTTAGCGAATGTTTTAGGAGAAAAATTAAATTAAGTGCAAAGAAATATGAAAAAATAGGCAATTGGCGATACCCAAAATCATTTACTTGCATAAAATAACGTGTAAATAAAGATGAGTAGAACTGTTAGTATGGGAATATTTAGTTATGATCGAAGCGAAGAGCCCCCTTCGCTTCGATTTTTTTTATGCGAAAAAGCAGGAATTTGTCAATTTAATAGGAAAGTAATTACTATAGAGCATGAATCACTGGAAGGTAAATAAATAGTGAATTTAGAAAGTTCTATCAATATCCATCTTAACTATAAGTCCTTATGTTATAATAACGGTGAAAAAAGGAGTGGATGCAATTTGTCGCCAGGTTTGTTAAAGATGTGGATTTCATTGGGTTCCATTGTATTTATGTTTATTTCGGTATTTTCTATTTACTTTAGTCGTTATAAAATTACGAACCGCATTGGTAAAATTGTACTCGCTTTCATTGCCTATTCGCTTATGATTGTAGCAGGTCTTATTATGGTAATTGTTGTATTCAGCGGGCCGACAGATGCTTAATGTACATATGGTAGGGTGAGAAAAATGAAAAAATTCATGCTAACGTCTATTGTTGGGTTAACCATTTTTATATTATCCGGTTGTTTGTACCCGACGGAAAGAATGTCTCAAAATCAAGTTCCTTATAAAGATCAAGTTGCTTCCGTGCAAACGGCGGTTGATCAATTTAAACAAGAAAGCGGAGGCTTATTGCCGATAAAAACGAAAGATATGGACACGCCGATTTATCAAAAATATCCGATTGACTTTACGAAAATTGTTCCTAGATACATGCAAGACGCACCTGGGAATTCGTATGAAAGCGGAGGGATATTTGCGTACGTGCTTGTGGATGCAGAAACAAAGCCGACGGTTAAATTATTAGACTTACGGATGGCGGATACGATTCAAGATGTTAACGTACATTTGAATATATACCGTCAAAATCATAAAGGGTACGTACCGTTTAAAGACGTCATCGCTCCCGGCGTATTCTCTATTAATTATAAAAAATTGAATATGAAAGAGCCTCCTGTCGTTACTAGCCCATATACAGGGAATAGTCTTTCTTTAATTGTTAATGGACAGGGAGATGTATTTGTAGATTATCGCCCTGATTTGTATGATGCCATTCAAAAGCATAAAAGCTCCTACAAACCTGGTGAAGATATACGAAAGCTCCTTGTGGAAAACAGTGATTTTGTACCTGCTTACTCTCTTCCTTATACAGTCAACGATAAGAATGAACCAATATTTTTAAAAAAATAAGTCATGAACCCCTTCTCCTTGAATAATATTCAGAGAGAAGGGGTTTTCTCTTTCTTGTACACCAATAATGATAATCAGAATGACTAAGTCAGCATGTGCATGAAAAAAATCATAAATTTTTCTATCAAAAGTCATATTTTAATAGGACAACGTCATAACTATATAGTGTCCTAATTTACTCTCGCAATGGATGTCATATTCCATGAACTCATAGATCGGAGGGGATCTTTTGGAAAAGGTGGATGTATTTAAAGATATCGCTGAACGTACAGGAGGCGATATATATTTAGGTGTGGTGGGAGCAGTTCGAACAGGAAAATCTACATTTATTAAAAAATTTATGGAGCTGGTGGTCCTGCCTCACATCGAGAACGAGGCAGAAAGAGCTCGCACACAAGATGAACTACCACAAAGTGCAGCTGGAAAAACGATTATGACAACTGAGCCGAAATTCGTACCGAATCAAGCAGTTAATGTTTTGGTAGATGACGGGCTAGAAGTTAACATACGGTTAGTAGATTGTGTAGGATATACGGTGCCTGGCGCTAAAGGGTACGAAGATGAAAACGGACCTCGAATGATCAATACACCTTGGTATGAAGAACCAATTCCATTTCACGAAGCGGCTGAAATTGGAACGAGAAAGGTAATTCAAGAACACTCAACGATTGGTGTCGTCATTACAACAGATGGCTCAATTGGAGATATACCTCGTCAAGATTACGTGGAAGCAGAAGAGCGCGTCATTAATGAGCTAAAAGAAGTAGGCAAACCATTTATCATGGTTATTAATACCGTACAGCCATATCATCCTGATACAGAAAAGCTTCGTGCAAAGCTTAATGAAAAATATGATATTCCAGTATTAGCGATGAGTGTGGAAAGCATGCGCGATACTGATGTGATGAACGTATTAAGAGAAGCACTCTACGAGTTCCCTGTATTAGAAGTCAACGTTAATCTACCAAGCTGGGTAATGGTTTTAAAAGATAAACATTGGCTGCGTGAAAGCTATCAAGAAGCCGTTAAAGAAACGGTAAAAGATATTAAGAGGCTGAGAGACGTTGAACGGGTAGTAGAGCAATTTAGCCAGTTTGAGTTTATCGATCAGGCTCGATTAGCCGGAATTGAGATGGGGCAGGGAATTGCCGAAATTGACTTATATGCTCCAGATGACTTATACGATCAGATTTTGAAAGAAATCGTGGGAGTAGAAATTCGCGGAAGAGATCATTTGCTGCAGTTAATGCAAGATTTTGTGCATGCAAAAACCGAGTATGATCAAGTCTCTGATGCCCTTCGTATGGTTAAACAAACGGGTTATGGTGTAGCTGCACCTTCGCTTTCGGATATGAGCCTTGATGAACCTGAAATTATTCGCCAAGGATCGCGTTTTGGGGTTCGTTTAAAAGCAGTGGCACCTTCTATACACATGATTAAAGTGGATGTAGAATCAGAATTTGCGCCGATTATCGGAACGGAGAAGCAAAGCGAAGAATTAGTTCGTTATTTGATGCAAGACTTTGAAGATGATCCGCTTTCAATTTGGAATTCAGATATATTTGGCCGCTCTCTAAGTTCAATCGTAAGAGAAGGGATTCAAGGAAAGCTGTCGCTGATGCCTGAAAATGCGCGATATAAGTTAAAAGAAACGCTAGAACGGATTATTAACGAAGGATCTGGAGGTTTAATCGCGATTATTTTATAAGAATGTAACGTTAGGCTCCTCATAAAGGAGCCTCTTCTTTTTGGATAGAACATACAAAACTTTACATATATTGTGATAGATCGCGTGGTTATCTTATTCCTGCGTTATTTTCTGCTTGCTATGCCTTGTTCAATATGTTAATCTTTTAACAGAAATCGATCGATCATACTGTTTTCATTACATACATACGGCAGATGAATGAAAAACATTGAATTATTTAGTTCAATCGTTTATGATTAGGCTTGTCGATACATAGGTTATGTATAATATCCATTTGTTTTGTTAAAGAATGAGATATAACGAATTACTAGATTCCTTTTCTAACAAGGTTTTTAGTTATTATATGATCCGATTTTGGGAGGAGGTGAATGGCATGAACAAGACAGAATTAATTAATGCTGTTGCAGAAGCAAGTGAGCTTTCAAAAAAGGATGCTACAAAAGCAGTTGATGCTGTTTTCGATACAATTTTAGAAGCTTTAAAAGCTGAGGACAAAGTTCAACTTATCGGTTTTGGTAACTTCGAAGTACGTGAACGTGCTGCTCGTAAAGGACGCAATCCACAAACTGGCGAAGAAATCGAAATTCCTGCTAGCAAAGTTCCTGCATTCAAACCAGGTAAAGCTCTTAAAGATGCTGTAAAATAATATCTACATAAAATGGCTTTATTCATAGCCGTTGATGAAGAGCTTTGAAAGGTCGCACATTTGCGACCTTTCTTTTTTGCCTTTGGTATATACATATGCTAGAATTTTTTTCATAAAGTCGTAATGCAACGAATTGGAGGGCAACAACATGTCATCTGTAAATAAACCACAGATCGAACAAGCCGTGAGACTAATTTTAGAAGCAATTGGCGAAGATCCAAACCGTGAAGGATTATTAGATACCCCAAAGCGAGTAGCTAAAATGTATGAGGAAGTCTTTTCCGGGTTGAATGAAGATCCAAAAGAGCATTTTAAAACAGTTTTTGGAGAAGACCATGAAGAGCTAGTGCTTGTAAAAGATATTCCTTTTTACTCTATGTGTGAACATCACTTAGTGCCTTTTTATGGAAAAGCTCATGTTGCGTATATTCCAAAAGGTGGACGAGTGACCGGTTTAAGTAAGCTGGCAAGAGCGGTAGAAGCTGTTGCGAAACGTCCTCAGCTTCAGGAGAGAATTACATCTACAGTGGCGGATTCTATTGTAGAAACATTAGAGCCGCACGGGGTAATGGTAGTAGTGGAAGCAGAGCACATGTGTATGACCATGCGAGGCATTAAAAAGCCTGGAGCTATGACAATCACTTCTGCTGTACGTGGAGTGTTAGAACACGATGCAAGTTCTAGAGCTGAAGTTTTATCACTGATTAAATCATAATGTGGATGATGAAGGAGAAGAGAATATGACACAAAAAGGAACGCCGGAGTATATTGTCATTAAAGCGGTCGAAGATGGAGTTAACGTAATTGGATTAACGCGAGGAGCAGATACGCGATTTCATCATTCAGAAAAACTAGATAAAGGCGAAGTAATGATTGCGCAGTTTACTGAGCATACATCCGCAATTAAAATTCGTGGCAAAGCCGTCATTCAGACTGTTCACGGAGAAATTGAATCCGATACGAAAAAATAAGCAGGGATTTTCCTGCTTTTATTTATATTTAAAATAAATGAATAAGAACAGGAAAAACATGGTGAAACTAAAAGCAATATCTTAAATTACTGTCTGAGAAATCCAGATGGTATGTAGATGAACGGTGTTCAAGCGGATGAGCAGCTAAATGATTTAAACCGTGAAAAAGCTTCAAAAGAATTTAAAGGATATTTTATAATGTAATTATGTTATAATTGACACTATCGATTTGGAGTTAAAAGAACTTTAAACAAATAGTGATGGAAAGGGAGACAAGGATGATGAGCGTAAAAACCATCTATGATATTGTGGCCAACATGAAAGAACAGCTTCATGTTGAATTAAGTCATCCATATGTAAAAAAATATATTCATCATCCGCGTATTGATGAAAATAGATTACTGTACATGTGTTCGTTCTTAGATACTCTTTCAATGGAAGAAGAAAAAAAGAACAGCTCTGTGCTATCTGTGATGCTCGTTCAAACCGCACTTGATACCCACGATCTAGTCTCCACTCAAAATGTTAGCGGAAATGAAGGAAAGCTGCATGAGCGGCAGCTGGTAGTTTTGGCCGGAGATTATTACAGCGGCCTGTACTATTACTATTTAGCTCAAAGCAACCAGCTGAATTTAATGAAAGTTATAGCATCTGCTATTAAAGAAATTAATATCGCTAAGATACACATTTATAACAATCGCTCTACTAATCCACACGACGTTATGAATAGTTTTTTAGCAGCAGAATCATCGTTTGTAAGATGCTTATGTGACTATTTTGAACGTGAAGAGTGGAAAGAACTTTTAAAACATGCAGCGTATTTGAACGGGATATTAAAGCAATTAAAGTCATTACAGCATAAAGAGCCTACTCTCTTGCTAAACTATTGCAAACAAATTGGCATGAATCAAGAGCAAATAAAAGAACACCTTTATTCGTATACTCAACAGTCTGTAAACATTGTTAGAGGATACTTACGAAGTGAATTTGTGATGAATGAGTTTTTAAGAGAGCACTTAGATGAACTTACATCTAGCTTAGAAGTGCTGAAAAATGTCGTAGGAGAAGGATAGAGATATGCAGCAATCAAAAGAACAGCGTGTCCATGGCGTATTTGAAAAAATATACAAAAATTATGATCAAATGAATTCTGTTATTAGTTTTCAGCGTCATAAGGCATGGCGCAAAGATACGATGAAGCGAATGAATGTTCAAAAAGGAACAAAAGCTTTAGATGTTTGTTGCGGAACTGCGGATTGGACGCTAGCTATGGCTGAAGCAGTTGGAGAAACAGGAGAGGCAGTTGGCCTGGATTTTAGTCAAAATATGCTAAAGATTGGTGAAGAGAAAGTAAAAAACTCACCTTTTTCAAATATTACCTTACTACATGGCAATGCAATGGAACTTCCTTTTGAAGATAATTCATTTGACTATGTAACGATTGGATTCGGACTGCGCAACGTGCCCGATTACCTTCAAGTTTTAAAGGAAATGCAGCGCGTCGTGAAACCTGGCGGAAAAGTGGTTTGCCTTGAAACGTCTCAGCCCACGATGATCGGCTACCGACAAATGTACTTGCTTTACTTTAAGTATATTATGCCTGCGCTTGGAAAGATGGTCGCTAAAAGCTATGATGAATATTCATGGCTTCAAGAGTCAGCAAGGGACTTTCCAGGTCAAAAGCAATTGGCTGATATGTTCCGTGAAGCCGGTTTGACAGATGTTGAAGTGAAATCTTACACAGGTGGAGTAGCAGCGATGCATCTAGGGTACAAACGATAAAAGAGAAAAAGCTTGTCCTACAGGTGCAACAGCCTGTAGGATAAGGAGTAAAGAATGAATATATAATGCAAGGTGAGTCCAATGAAACTAAAAATGATGTACGCTTTTTTGAATACGGATATTACCCTTATTGAGAAAGAACTTGAACAAACTGTTCATACCGATGAAACACTTATCACAGATGCTTCTCTTCACCTTTTACAAGCAGGGGGGAAACGAATTCGCCCTGTATTTGTTTTGTTGGCAGCTAAATTTGGGCATTACAACATCGACCAAATCAAACACGTGGCAGTAGCGCTTGAGCTGATTCATATGGCGTCTCTTGTTCATGATGATGTTATTGATGACGCTGATAAGCGACGCGGAAAACCAACAATTAAGGCAAAATGGGACAATCGTATTGCTATGTATACAGGGGATTACATCTTTGCTCGTGCGCTTGAAGTTATGAGCGAGGTTAAAGATGTGGAAGCACATAAAATTTTATCTAATACGATGGTGGAATTAACGCTCGGTGAAATTGAACAGATTAAGGACAAATACAACCTAAACCAAAACTTACGCGTGTATCTGCGTAGAATTAAACGTAAAACGGCACTGCTAATTGCTGCAAGCTGTCAGTTAGGCGCAATTGCAGCGGGAGCTCCTGAAGATATACATAAACGTTTATTTTGGTTTGGATATTACGTGGGAATGTCATTTCAAATTACCGATGACATTTTAGATTTTATCTCATCAGAAGAACAGCTTGGGAAACCAGTTGGCAGCGACTTACTGCAAGGAAATATTACGCTGCCAGTTTTGTATGCCATTGAAAATGCTGAGTTTCGAGATAAAGTAGAACAGCTTTTCGAGAGGGAATATGAGCAAGAGCTGATCAATGAAATTATTTCTGATATTAAATCTTCTAACGCCATTGAACGTTCATTTGAGATGAGCGATCGTTATCTGCAAAAAGCGATGAGCATTTTAGAAGAACTGCCGCCAAACAAGGCGAAAAAAACGCTGCATCAAATTGCGAAGTACATTGGAAAACGGAAATTTTGATTTATTTACTTTCATAAGTTGTAAACTGCTCGAAACAATGTTAATATCTTCATGAGGTGTGATTGCGCTTTCAAAACTTGTTTACATATCATGAACTTCAGGGGTGGAGAGTAAAATGATACAAAAAACGTTTTTAATGGTCAAACCAGACGGGGTACAAAGAAGCATTATTGGTGAGGTTATTTCTCGCTTTGAGAAAAAAGGTTTTCAATTAGTCGGAGCTAAGCTTATGCATATTTCGCAGGAATTAGCTGAAACACACTACGGTGAACATAAAGAGAAACCTTTCTTCGGTGAGTTAGTGAAATTTATCACATCAGGTCCAGTTTTTGCTATGGTATGGGAAGGTGAAAACGTGATTTCAGTATCACGTCAAATGGTGGGGAAAACTAACCCTCAAGAAGCGCTTCCTGGAACTATTCGAGGTGACTATGGACTGATTGTCGATAAGAATATTATTCACGGCTCAGATTCACCAGAAAGTGCGGAGCGTGAAATCAGCTTATTCTTTGAAAGTGAAGAGCTGACTTTCTATAAAAAAGACGCAGACGCTTGGATTTACTAATTTAGATAGCGCAAGGAGACGAATGAATTTTCATTCGTCTTTTTTATTGTGTTTATACATAGGTCCTAAGCTATTGATTGCGAATATCTCTCTACATAAACATTTTCACAATGTATTCCGATATATTAGTAAGAAGATAAGCGTATATAAAGGTTTTATTTCTTTATACGTCTAACATCAACGTATAGAAATGAGAAAGGAGAGTCAAAAATGATAGATGAATACGACGCGTTTGTGGAGAAAATAAAAATAAAAACAGGCATTGATTTATCACTATATAAGCAGTCTCAAATGAAACGCCGCCTTACCTCCCTATATGAAAAAAAAGGTTTTTCTAGTTTTTTTGAATATTATCGAGCAATGAACAGTAACAACGAACTGCTTGAGGAGTTTTTAGATCGGATGACGATTAACGTGTCAGAGTTTTATCGCAACTATCAGCGGTGGGATATATTGGAGCAAAAAATTTTACCGACTCTTGTAAAAGGAAAAACAGACCTGAAAGTGTGGAGCGCTGCCTGTTCAACAGGGGAAGAGCCATATACACTAGCGATGGTTTTATCGACATTTTTTCCTCTTTCGCGTATTTCTATATTGGCGACCGATTTGGATGAAAAAGTGATAGAAAAAGCAAAAATAGGCTTTTATGATGAACGTTCACTTCAGAAAATGCCTGTTTCGATGAAAAATAAGTACTTTCAACAAAGAGGAACCGGGTACTTATTAGATGAAAAAATCAAAAAAACAGTTGTTTTTCAAAAACATAACTTACTGTCACACTCTTTTCCAAAAAACGTTGACTTGATTGTTTGTCGCAATGTGCTTATTTATTTTACAGATGAAGCTAAGCATGCTTTATATGAAAAATTCAGCAGAGCTTTAGCACCTGGCGGCATCTTATTTGTAGGTAGCACAGAACAGGTTTTTACTCCGCAAAAGTATGGATTTGAAACGGCTGATACGTTTTTTTACAGAAAAGTAAAGATCATTTAATCGAGATAACCTGAAGCGGTTTCTTAAAAGCTAGGGTGAAACTTTTTGTACATTCTTATGTTATAGTATGGTATAGTCATATTTAAAAATGGAAAAATTCTGACGAATAATACATATTAAGCGGAGGTACGATTATGCGATATTTAACAGCAGGAGAATCACATGGTCCACAGTTGACTACTATTTTAGAGGGTGTTCCGGCAGGGCTTCCTTTAACAGCCGAAGACATCAATACAGATTTAGCGCGAAGACAAAAAGGTCATGGTCGCGGAAGACGTATGCAAATTGAAAAAGATCAAGCGGAAATTTTAAGTGGTGTCCGCCACGGCTATACGCTAGGATCTCCTATTACGTTAGCGGTAGAAAATAACGACTGGAAACACTGGACAAAAATTATGGGCATCGAGCCAATTTCTGAAGAAGAATCAGAAGAAGTAAAGCGTAAAATCTCAAGACCAAGACCAGGGCATGCCGATTTAAACGGCGCTATTAAATATGGTCATCGCGATATGAGAAATGTATTAGAACGTTCTTCAGCTCGCGAAACAACTGTAAGGGTAGCAGCAGGTGCTGTCGCTCGTCAAATCCTTGCTCAGTTCGGGATTTCTGTAGCTGGACATGTATTAGAAATTGGCGGCGTACAGGCAAATCCGCCTCAATACAAAAGCTTAGAGGAACTTCAAGAAGTCACTGAAGCTTCTCCAGTAAGATGTTTTGACTCAGCTGTTGAGAAAGACATGATGCAAGCAATCGATGATGCTAAGAAAAATGGCGATTCTATCGGAGGCGTAGTAGAAGTTATTATTGAAGGCGTGCCAGCAGGAGTAGGCAGCTATGTTCATTACGATCGTAAATTAGATGCGAAGATTGCTGCAGCTGTTATGAGCATTAATGCATTTAAAGGCGTTGAGTTTGGGATTGGATTTGAAGCGGCTCGCAGACCAGGAAGCGAAGTTCATGACGAAATTCTATGGGATGAAAAGAATGGGTATACCCGTAAAACAAACAACTTAGGCGGCTTTGAAGGCGGCATGACAACAGGTATGCCAATTGTAGTACGCGGTGTAATGAAGCCTATTCCAACGCTTTACAAGCCGTTAAAAAGTGTTGATATTGAAACAAAAGAAGCCTTCGAGGCAAGCATTGAACGTTCAGACAGCTGCGCTGTGCCGGCTGCAAGCGTTGTAGCAGAAGCTGTTGTAGCTTGGGAATTGGCTGATGCGCTAATCGAACAGTTTGGACAAGACCGAATTGATTTAATTGCTGAAAATATTGAGAAAATGCGTGCACATGCGAGGGAGTTTTAATGTTGCAAATTGATATTCAAACTTTATCTAAAACATATCCTCTTTATTTAGGCAATGGATTAATTGAAAAGCTGCCTTCTATTATCGAGAGTGTAAAATCTAATCTGTCGTCCGTGTTAATCATCACCGATTCAGCTGTAGATTCATATTATGGAGAAGCGGTTGTAAAAGCGATTGAGACAAAGTTTAAAGTGGCTAAATACGTAGTGCCAAGCGGTGAACATGCAAAGTCATTTCAACATTACTACGATTGTCAGACATTTGCGCTCGAACAGCAGCTTGACCGCAATGCACTCGTTATTGCTTTTGGCGGAGGGGTAGTAGGCGATTTAGCTGGATTTGTAGCCGCTACTTATATGAGAGGAATTTCTTTTATTCAAGTGCCAACGACGCTTCTTGCTCACGATAGTGCTGTAGGCGGTAAAGTAGCCATTAATCATGAGCTTGGAAAAAATATGATTGGTGCTTTTTATCAGCCTGAAGCGGTTGTTTATGATATTGATCTTCTTAAAACGCTTCCCGAAAGAGAATGGCGTTCCGGTTTTGCAGAAGTGATTAAACACGCTTTTATTCACGATGAAGCATTTTATGAATGGCTTCAGCAAAATATACAATCGCTGACTGATTTACAAGATGAAAAATTAATTTATGCTATTCAAAACGGTATTTTAGTCAAAGCATCTGTTGTAAAAGAAGATGAGACAGAAGCTGGCGTTCGCGCTCATCTGAACTTTGGACATACGCTAGGACATGCGATCGAAGCAGAGTGCGGCTATGGACAAATCAGCCACGGAGAAGGCGTAGCGATTGGTATGCTGTTTGCTATGAAAGTCAGCAATGTTCTTGGGAAAAGTCGGTTCTCTGTGGACGACATTGCGAAATGGTTTGAAAAATTTGGCTACAAGACGTCTGTCCCAAACCATCTTTCAGCTGAAAAACTGCTCGTAAGAATGAAAGCGGACAAGAAGTCTAAATCAAGCAATGTTCACATGGTATTGCTTGAAGGCATAGGCAAACCTTTTGTTCAACAAGTAGAAGATGAAGTGATTCTTAAACTGCTGAATGAAGAGCTTAAAGCTTAGTTTCGTCTAAAGCCAAGTAGATAGTAGTTGACAAATGAATTTGAAACGTACTACAATTGGTAACAAGTTAGTTTAGAGATTTTAGTTATGAGAAAACAATAGACAGTTTAGTTGAGATTAGGGTAGACGAGAATGAGACAGTTGAGCAGAGTTTAGTTGAGTGAATTTTACCATTCGTATACCCAAAGACCCATTTTTGATGTGTCTTTGGGTTTATTTATTATATCCTCTTTTATATAACCTCATCTATTCTCATTCTCCATGAAATGGAGGATTGAAAGATATGACGAACACGTATACTTCTTTTTTAGAAGACTCTACAGAGTATTTAACCATTCCAATTATCAAAAAAATATTTATCGATAGCATGACACCTGTTGATCTTTTTCAACAAGTAAAAGATGAAGCCGTATATTTGCTTGAAAGTAATGATGAATCATCACCATGGTCCAATTATTCTTTTATTGGCTTAAATCCATTTTTGTATGTTGAGGAAGAAAACGGAACCTATCTAGCAAAAAACAAGCAGCTTCAGCCTATGCTGCAAGGAGACAGCTTTAAAGAGGTGTTTTGTAAAATTCAGCAAGAGCTGAAAGTGAAAGTACCAGACCTTGCACTTCCTTTTAAAGGAGGAGCAGTAGGGTTTATCAGCTACGACGCAGTATCGCAAATTGAAAAAGTAAACGTACATGCCCAAAATGATTTGAACATGCCTACTTTTCACTTTATCTATTGTCAAACGATGCTTGCTTACAATCATCAAACAAAAGAGCTTATGGTGATTCACTACATTCAGCTTAATGAGCAAGACAAAGAGCAGCAGAAAAAAGAAAAATACGGTGAAGCTTTAGCAGAGATCAATAGATATGTTGAAAGAATAGCGCAGACGGTGAAAGAAAAGCCAATGATGTTTGAAAGCGAGCAGCGCGAAGTTAGCTTTGAAGGCGTGACATCGTCATACCAAAAAGATAAATTTGTGCAAGATGTGGAAAAAATTAAGGAATACATTAAAAGCGGAGATGTTTTTCAAGCCGTATTGTCGCAGAGATTTCAAATTGATACGACCGTAGCTGGATTTGATATTTACAGAGTATTGCGATTAGTTAATCCGTCTCCTTATTTATTTTACGTGAAAGTAAAAGGCGTGGAGTTAATTGGAAGTTCTCCTGAGCGGTTGATTCAAATTGAAAACGGCCATTTAGAAATTCATCCGATTGCAGGAACGAGAAGACGTGGCAGGGATTCAGAAGAAGATGCGCGATTATACGAAAACTTAATTAACGATGAAAAAGAGCGGGCAGAACACTATATGCTCGTGGACTTAGCAAGAAATGACATCGGCCGAGTTGCACAGTATGGAAGTGTCCAAACACCAGTATTGATGCAGCAGGTTAACTTTTCGCACGTCATGCACTTGATTTCTAAAGTGACAGGGCGCCTTGACGAAAAAGTACATCCCATTGATGCGCTGCTTTCTGCATTTCCAGCGGGTACCGTATCTGGCGCTCCAAAAGTGCGAGCGATGCAAATCTTAAATGAAATTGAACCAGTTGCGCGAAATGTATATGCAGGAACCGTAGCATATCTCGGATTTGATGGAAACATTGATTCGTGCATTGCGATTCGGACCATTCTTTTGAAAGACCAGACCGCTTATATCCAGGCCGGAGCAGGAGTGGTTGCTGACTCAAAACCGGAGCTTGAGTGGAAAGAAACCCGCAATAAAGCTAGCGCTTTAATCAAAACAATTCAATTAGCCCAAGACATCTACGATAAAAAGGAGGATGTATATGTTTAAAGAATTGTTAAAAAAGTGTTTGCGCGGTGAGTCACTTTCAGCGGAAGAAGCAGAAAAAATTATGAATGATATTATGAACGGCAAAGTCCCGGCAGCTCAAATTGCTAGCGTGCTAACCATCTTAACGTACCGAGGAGAAACCGTCGATGAAATTGTTGGTTTTGTCCGAGGTATGAAAAATAATATGAATGCTATTTCTCTAGAGGAATTAAACGTAGTAGATACATGCGGTACGGGAGGAGACGGGGCCTCTACGTTTAATATCTCGACGGCTAGTGCGATTGTGGCATCTGCTGCGGGAGTAAAGGTTGCGAAACACGGAAATCGCGCCGTATCTTCTAAAAGCGGAAGTGCAGACGTGTTAGAACATCTGGATATATGGATTCAAGGAAATGAAAAAGAAGTGAAAAATGCGGTGGCTGACCTCAACATGTCCTTTTTATTTGCGCCGCTTTATCACCCTGCTATGAAACACGTTGCTGCTACTCGAAAGGAATTAGGGTTTAGAACCGTTTTTAATGCATTAGGTCCATTAGCAAACCCTACTAACTGCACAAAGCAAGTAATTGGCGTTTATTCCATTGAGCTTGCACGAAAATTAGCAGAAGCGCTTGTTGTACTGGGAGCTAACCACGTCCTTCTGGTTGCAGGCAGGGACGGTTTAGATGAAATTAGTGCCACGGATGTAACGGATGTTGTAGAAGTACAGGGCAATGTCATTACAGAATATACGCTTGCACCAGAGGATGTACACTTACAGAGAGGGAAGCTTGAAGACTTAGTGGTAGAAGATGCGAAATCGAGTGCCGAGCTTATTGAATCGCTATTTTTAAATAAAAGTAATGTAACTGCTAAAAACGCAGTCGTATTAAACTCTGCTGCAGCTATTTACGTTAGCGGAAACGTTTCTACTTTTGAAGAAGGAGTAGCTGTAGCTTTAGAAACAATTGAATCAGGTGCTGCATACACGCAATTACAACGATTGAAATCGAAAAAGGTGGTTGAACATGCTCAATAAAATTATTGAAACAAAAAAAGAAGAAATTCAAAACCTACAGTTACCCGAACAGCAAAATGTTGCAAAACGATCGTTTTTAGACGCTTTATCAAATCCGAATCGAGAGCTGGCTCTTATTGCAGAAGTGAAAAAAGCCTCGCCTTCTAAAGGATTAATAAAAGAGAATTTTCAGCCTGTGGAAATTGCTAAAGCCTACGAGAAAGGGAAAGCAGATGCTTTGTCTGTGTTAACAGATCAGCACTATTTTCAAGGACATCGAACGTTTTTAAGTGACATTAAACAGCATGTCTCTGTCCCTGTGCTTCGCAAGGATTTCATCATTGATTCCATTCAAGTGGAAGAAAGTGCAAGAATCGGTGCTGATGCTATTTTACTCATTGGAGAAGCACTTGAACCATTAAAATTGCAAGAGCTTTATCTTCAAGCTGCTGAAAAAGAGTTAGATTGTTTAGTAGAAGTACATTCTCTAGAAACGCTTGAAAAGCTGCTAGCTGTATTTACCCCGAAGATTATTGGAATTAATAATCGAAATCTTCACACGTTTGAAACCAGCTTGCAGCAGACAAAAGAAATCGCCAAGCATGTTCCGAAAGATCAGCTGTTAGTGAGTGAAAGCGGAATTTACTTATACGATGATGTTTCCTACGTAAAAGAAGCGGGAGCAAAAGCTATTTTAGTAGGGGAGTCGCTTATGAGGCAGGATAATCAAACCAAAGCGATTGAAAAGCTGTTTGGGGAAAGTGAATATGCTCATTAAGTACTGTGGTATTCGATCAAAACAAGATATAGCTTTAATCGAAAAATCGGCTGCTACTCACATTGGCTTTATTTTCTATCCTAGAAGTAAACGATATGTAAAGCCTGAACGAGTAAATGAGTTTGTAACGGATGAAATAAAAAAACAAGTCTCGCTAGTAGGGGTATTTGTTAATACACCGGTAGATCAAATACTTGAAATTGCCTCCGTAACAAATTTAGATGTAATTCAGTGCCACGGGCAAGAAACAGCTGCGGACGTACGTCAGTTAAAGCAGCGTGGATATGAAGTGTGGAAAGCGCTCCCTCACAATAAAGAAACGCTGCAGCAAATGCATGTATATGAAGAGGCTGACGGGTATGTAATTGATAGCAAGGTTAAAGAACAATTTGGAGGAACAGGCGTCGCTTTTGATTGGAGCTTCGTTCCTCAGTATGAATCAGCTGCCCAAAGGTTAGGTAAAAAATGCTTTATTGCTGGAGGAATCAATGCTTGTAACATTGAGAACTTGTTACCCTACCAGCCTGGGGCGATTGATATTTCTGGCGGTATTGAAACAAATGGAACGAAGGACTATACAAAAATTATAGAGATTGAAAGGAAGATCATACTATGACATACAATCATCCTGATGAATTTGGCCGCTTTGGTGAATTTGGCGGAAAATACGTACCTGAAACATTAATGAAACCACTTGAAGAAGTAGAAGCAGCTTTGAATCAAGCAATGAAAGATCCGGCATTTAAAGATGAGTATCTATCCTTACTTGTTAACTACTCTGGGCGACCAACAGCTTTAACATATGCTGATAATATTACCGAAACGCTCGGCGGGGCAAAAATTTATTTAAAGCGTGAAGACTTAAATCATACGGGTGCTCACAAAATCAATAATGCCATTGGACAGATTTTACTTGCTAAACGGATGGGAAAAACAAAAATTATTGCTGAAACAGGAGCGGGTCAGCACGGGGTAGCCACAGCTACAGTAGCTGCAAAGTTCGGAATGGAATGTAAAGTATTCATGGGAGAAGAAGATATTGAACGTCAGGCGTTGAACGTTTTTCGCATGAAGCTTCTAGGAGCGGAAGTCATTCCCGCAACTTCTGGAACAAAAACGCTAAAAGATGCAACAAATGAAGCAATTCGCTACTGGGTTCAACATTGTGAAGATCATTTTTACTTAATTGGTTCGGCTATTGGACCGCACCCTTATCCTAAAATGGTTCGAGATTTCCAAAAAATTATTGGAGAAGAAGCAAAAGAACAGTTTACAGCGGTAGAAGGCAAACTTCCGAATGCTGTCGTGGCATGCGTCGGAGGGGGCAGTAATGCAATCGGAATGTTTTATGATTTTATTAAAGAAGAAAATGTACGCTTGATCGGCGTAGAAGCAGGAGGGAAAGGACTAAATACAGCCCTTCATGCTGCTAAAATGGCTAAAGGCACAAAAGGTGTTATTCACGGAACGCTCACGTATTTACTTCAAGATGAAAATGGTCAGATTACAGAGCCGTATTCTATTTCAGCAGGTTTGGATTATCCAGGTATCGGTCCAGAGCATTCTCACCTTTCATCTATTGGAAGAGTGGAATACGAAAGTGTAACGGATGATGAGTCAATCGAAGCTCTTCAGCTGCTGGCGAAAACAGAGGGAATCATCCCGGCTATTGAGTCCGCCCATGCGCTGGCAAAAGCATTTGAACTGGCTAAAAGCATGACGAAAGAAGAAACAATTTTAATTTGCTTGTCAGGTCGAGGAGATAAGGACGTTCATACATTAGTAAACTTGCTAGAAGGGAAGGAAGAAGAACATGAATACGTTTGAAGCGAGACTACCTAAACATGAAACATTGTTTATTCCATTTATTACAGCAGGAGATCCTCATGAAGATGCAACGGTGGATATTGCTTTGTCTTTGCAAAAGCAAGGTGCTTCTATTTTAGAGCTGGGCGTACCATATTCCGACCCTTTAGCAGATGGTCCAATTATTCAAGAGGCGTCCAAAAGAGCTTTATCTGGCGGTATGTCTATTTCAAAAGCCATTAAGCTTGTATCGGTGATGAGAAAAAAAGGTGTGAAAATACCGGTAATTCTCTTTACCTATTTTAATCCTGTGTTACAATTAGGTTTAGAATCCTTTTTCGCGTTAATGCGAGAAAATGAAATAGATGGAGTGCTAATTCCGGATTTACCGTACGAAGAGAGTGGCCGTATCCGGGAGCTTGCCGCTGAAAATGAAGTTGCGTACATTTCGATGGTTGCTCCTACATCTAAAGAGCGTATTCAAAAAATCGCTGCAGATGCAACGGGCTTCTTATACTGCGTGTCGTCTTTAGGCGTTACTGGGGTTCGCTCTACGTTGCCAGCTGATATTGGCACCTTTTTAGAAGATGTGAAAGCAGCAGCTTCTATACCGGTTGCCGTCGGTTTTGGGATTTCAACAAGTGAACAAGTAGAGGTGTTAAAAGAACATAGCGACGGCATTGTAATTGGAAGTGCAATTGTTAATAAAATTGGCCAGCTTGAACAAGTTCTTTTAAATAAGGATACACGCCGAGACGGATTAAATCAAATTGAGGAGTATGTTGCATCCATCGTTTCGCCTATACAAAAATGCGAGGTGTAACACGTTGAAGGTAAAAGAACAATTACTAACTTTATCTCCATATAAACCAGGTAAGCCAATTGAAGAAGTAAAGCGTGAATTTAATTTAGATCGCGTTGTAAAATTAGCGTCTAATGAAAATCCTTACGGCAGTTCTGCTTTAGTAAAAGAGGCGATTGCTGCAGAAATCGAAAATATGGCGCTTTATCCAGACGGCTATGCAGCTGAACTGCGTGCAGCAGTAGCAAAGCACGTAGGCGTAGAGCAAGATCAGCTGATTTTTGGAAATGGCTCTGATGAAGTCATTCAAATTATTTGCCGAGCTTTGCTATCGGCTGATACAAATACTGTCATGCCGACGCCGTCATTTCCTCAATATAAGCACAATGCCGTAATTGAAGGTGCAGAAATTCGTGAAGTACCGCTGCGCGGCGGAGATCATGATTTAGATGCTATGCTCCGTGCAATTGATGAAAATACGACAATTGTGTGGGTATGCAGTCCTAATAACCCAACGGGAACGTATGTGAAGGGCGATGAGTTAATTTCTTTTATGAAACAAGTTCCTAAGCATACATTAATCGTTATGGATGAAGCCTATTTTGAGTATGCAGCAGATCAAGCCGACTATCCGAATACGGTAGAGTTTTTGAATGAATACGAAAACTTAATTGTACTTCGCACATTTTCAAAAGCATACGGCTTAGCTTCTTTGCGCATTGGTTACGGTATTGCAAACGAATCATTGCTACAAAAAATTGAGCCGGCTCGTGAACCTTTTAATACAAGCCGCATGGCTCAAAAAGCAGCAATCGTTGCTCTTGAAGACCAAGCGTTCATTGAAGAGTGTAAAAAGAAAAATGAAGAAGGTTTGCAGCAATACTATGCTTTCTGTGATAAGAATGGCTTAAACTATTATCCGTCTTTCACTAATTTTGTTCTAATTGATTTTGGTCGTCAAGGCGATGAAGTGTTTCAATTTTTATTGCAACGCGGATTTATTGTTCGTTCAGGGAATGCATTAGGCTTCCCAACTTCCGTTCGTATTACAGTGGGAACAAAAGAACAAAATGAACAAATCATTGAATTGCTTCAGCAGTTTGTTAACCAAGCAGCAGCGAAAGCTTAATACCTAATATAGTAAAAGATGAGAGTGTGATTTCACACTCTCATCTTCATATGTACAATGAGGTGAAGGAAAGTGAAAGAAAATGTTTTTGTTATAGGTTTGGGGTTAATTGGAGGATCGCTGGCACTTAATATAAAAAAGACGCACCATCATCATCTTGATGTAATAGGTTTTGATATTAATCAAGAGCAGCTGGAGCTTGCCAAAACCCTAGGTGTAATTGACCAAGCGGCTTCTTCTTTACAACAAGGCGCGGAGCAAGCGGATTATATTGTTATTGCCATTCCGGTCACTCAAGCAGCTGAAGTGCTAAAACAGTTAGAACATTTTACGCTCAAACAGTCTGTTATCGTCACAGACGTAGGGAGTACAAAAGAAGAGGTAGTGAAGACAGCGGAAGCTCTTATCGCTAAAGGCATTGAGTTTATCGGCGGTCACCCAATGGCTGGGTCTCATAAAAGCGGAATAGCTGCTTCTAAAGCTCATTTATTTGAAAATGCAATGTATGTATTGACACCTTCATCTTCTACTTCTTCGGAGGCTTTAGACAGTTTAAAGGAATTGCTAAGTGGTACAAAAGCTAAAATTATTGTGATGTCACCAAAAGAACATGATAAATTAGCGGGTGTCATCAGCCATTTTCCTCATATTATTGCTGCAAGCCTTGTTCATCAAGCAGAATATTACCAACAAGACAACCAGCTAGTTTCGCAGCTTGCAGCTGGAGGTTTTCGTGATATTACACGTATTGCTTCAAGCAGTCCAGCGATGTGGAGAGATATTTTGCTGCATAACCAGGATGCGCTTCTTTCAATGTTTGACCACTGGCTTGAAGAAATGAATGACGTGCGAAATATGATCGAACGAAAAGACGCGAACGATATCTATACATATTTTTCACAAGCAAAACAATTTAGAGATCAGCTTCCTGTACGAACCAAAGGCGCGATTCCATCCTTTTATGATCTCTATGTGGATGTTCCTGACTATCCGGGGATTATTTCAGAAGTAACGGGTTATTTAGCAGAAGATGAAATCAGTATTACAAACATTCGAATTTTAGAAACACGAGAAGACATATACGGAGTATTACGTTTGAGCTTTCAAACAGAGGAAGATAGAAAGCGGGCAAGAGCGTGTCTCCATCAGCATCAATATCAGACGTTTATTTCTTAATGTACGAAAGGTGTGAATGAAATGAGTGGAAAACAATTAAAAACTAATCTTTCATCTCTCCAAGGAGAAATTTCTATTCCTGGAGATAAATCGATTTCTCACAGAGCTGTGATGTTCGGAGCGATGGCAGAAGGGAAAACAACGATTAATCATTTTTTAGCAGGGGAAGATTGCTTAAGTACGATTTCGTGTTTTGAAAAGATGGGCGTATCGATTAAAAAAGAAGGCGAGTATGTCGAAGTGGAAGGTAAAGGTATCGAAGGGTTAAGTGAACCTACTTCCATCCTAGATGTAGGAAATTCAGGAACGACTACTCGTTTAATGCTTGGGATTCTTGCAGGTGTGCCATTTCATACGTCTCTAATTGGAGATGAGTCGATTGCCAAGCGTCCTATGAGCCGCGTTACGGTGCCCCTGCGCTCTATGGGTGCAAAGATTGATGGGCGTGAGCACGGCCAATATACGCCTTTATCTACTCGAGGAGGAGCTTTAAAAGCAATTCATTACCATTCTCCTGTAGCAAGTGCACAAGTAAAATCAGCGATTTTACTAGCGGGACTTCATGCGGAAGGCACAACAAAAGTAACCGAGCCTTTTACATCACGGGACCATACAGAGCGTATGCTTCGCGCCTTTGGAGTAGACGTAGAGGTAGATGGAACGACTGTAAGCATTGAAGGAGGACAATCTCTGCGCGGAACGGATGTATACGTACCTGGTGACATTTCTTCAGCCGCGTTCTTTCTTGTTGCAGGAGCCATTGTTCCAAACAGCCGAATCGTTTTGAAAAACGTCGGACTCAATCCTACAAGAACAGGTATTATTGATGTGCTTCAGCAAATGGGTGCACGCCTTACAATTTCTAATGAACGTATTCAAAATGGAGAGCCTATTGGCGATTTGACGATTGAAACGTCTCAGTTGAAAGGGATTGAAATTGGGGGGGATTTAATTCCTCGTTTAATTGATGAAATTCCAGTGATCGCTCTTTTGGCGACTCAGGCGAATGGGAAAACAGTTATTAAAGATGCCGAAGAATTAAAAGTAAAAGAAACGAACCGTATCGATACGGTTGCAACGGAGTTAAGCAAGCTCGGTGCCTCTGTTACTCCAACAGCTGATGGCCTCATCATTGAAGGCAAGACAGCCCTACAAAGCGGTGAAGTAGACAGCTATGGAGATCATCGAATTGGAATGATGCTTGCGGTCGCAGCAGCCATTGCAACGGGAGAGGTAACACTAATGAGAAGTGAAGCTATTCACGTATCCTATCCTACTTTCTTTGAAGATCTTGATAAACTAAGCGAATAAGAAAGAGGCTGAAACAAACGCATTTTGGTTGAAGGAAAATCCGAACGATGAATTGATATTCTTGATAGAGAATCAAACTCGTTCGGATTTTTATTGTTAAGGTGAACGTAGGTCTCATGTATGTAGGTGCTTCTAGCTGTTGATTAATGTAGTCATGCCTCAATCTCGTTTTTATTCGAAAAATGTAAGCGTATTCAAATTGATTTGTTGAACAAACGCTCAAACTATTTTATCATGGTGTATAGAAGCATGAGTTCTTGCTTCGGTTTGGAAAAAATAGAAAATTAATTCGTTTTATTTGTATATAAAAAGTGAATGTAATAATAAAGGAGAATTGTGTGTGAAAGAATTAGACCGCGCGATAGGTTACGTAGAATCCAATGAAATTGAAAAAGGTCTTGCCCTTATTCATGAATTGAAAGATAAAGCTACAGACGAAGAAAAATTTTTAATGGCTGAACAGCTTCAGGAGTGGGGACTAGTAAATGATGCGCTGCCTTTAATAGACGAGCTCATCGCTAAATACCCAGAAGAAGGCGAGCTGTATTTATTAAAAGCTGAAATGCTTATCGATTTAGAAGAAGAAGAAGAAGCAATTCATATTTTAAATCAAATTAGTAGCGAAGATGATAACTACGTGCCAGCTCTGCTTCTTGTAGCTGACTTATATCAAATGCAAGGCCTTAGTGAAGTAAGTGAGAAAAAGTTAATGGAAGCGAAAAAAATGCTTCCAAATGAGCCGGTTATAGATTTTGGGCTCGGTGAATTTTACAGCAGTCAAGGAATTTATCAAAAGGCGATTCCTTTTTATCAAACGCTGCTAAAAACAGAAAAAGAATTTAACGGCACGGATCTTCGTCAGCGATTAGCTGAAAGTTTAGCGGGTATCGGCCAGTTCGAAGAAGCGCTTCCTTACTTTGATCAAGCGCTAAAAGATAAGCTTGAGATTAACACACTATTTGAATATGCGATTTCAGCGTATCAAGCAGGTCATTATCAGACCGCTATTGAAAAGTTCACAGAACTAAAAGAGCTAGACCGTGAGTACCATTCTCTTTATTTATATTTAGCAAAATCATATGAACATGAAGAGATGCTAGAAGAGGCTGCGGTGGCTGTCAACGAAGGTATTGCCCAGGATGAATTTCAAAAAGAACTTTACTTTTTTAAAGGGAAGATAGCATTAAAGCGCGGTCTAGAAGAAGAGGCTGAATCGGCATTTCAACAAGCGATTGCACTAGATCCAGGGTACATTGAAGCCATTTTAACTCTCTCTAAACTTTATATGAGTCAAGAGAGATATGAAGATGTAGTAGAGAATATCGAGCACGCCAAAGAATATAATGAGCATGACCCTCATTTTGAATGGGATTTAGCAAAAGCTCACCAGGAATTAGAAAATTATGAAGAAGCGCTAAAATACTACGAATCTGCATACACTGTTTTTAAAGAAGAGTATGCGTTTTTAGAAGAGTATGGCTACTTCTTATTAGAAGAAGGACAGCGCTCGAAAGCGAAGGGGATTTTCCAAGCCTTATTAGCAATGGATCCAACAGTAGATGAAATTCAAGACATATTATTTCAATTAGAAGAATAAATAATAGTTCAGAGGATTTTATTGCTGCCGTGTGGAATAAATAACTGTAAAAGGTGTTTTAACTGAGAGTTTAAACACAGAGGAGGGAAGTGAGAATATGACGACCCCTGTTACTGTCAACGAGAAAAAAGAATTTGTTCGCTGGTTTTTAACGAATTATCAGCTGAAGCGAAGAGAATGTGTATGGATTTTAAATTATTTGATGAGCCATGATCAATTGATGAAACGAGTTCACTTCGTTGAGCAAGCACAGTTTTGTCCTCGCGGGATGGTGATGTCTACGCACTGTGTGGAAGACCCTCCATTTCGTTTTTATAAAGAAAATATCATGACAACCGATGCAGAAAAATCATTTCATGATATTCGTTTGAATCGAGAAGAAGACATTTATATTCAATTAAACTTCCGATCGTTGTATTCATCGCCTCAATATGTGGCTGTACTGGAAGACAATCCGTATATGCCAAAAGCTAATCAAACAAATGAAAAAGACAGAGTATTAGCTGAGCAAATATTGGAAGAATCTATTCAGAAGTTTCAGCGATCAAAAATCATGGAACTAATTGATAAAGCATTAGATGAAAACGATAAAGAGGAATTTCAGCGCTTAAGCGAATATTTAAATAACCATTATGTACAGTAGATAAACGAGGGATTGGCTAGCTTCTTAGAAAAAGGTCAATCTCTTTTTTTATCTCCTTATTCATTTTGGAAAATAAATAAGACAAGCTTTAGCAGGCTTGCTGAGAGGAGAAGGAAGTTGAAGCTTCAGGCCAAGGAAATGGATGTGTATCTACAATCCAAAAGTTATGTTGATACCGTATTGGTTCCACTCATTCCGATTGATTTCGGAGAAGATTTAAAGCTTACTGCATCTATGAGTGAATATACGACTGCTCTTACTGAAGAGTTAGAGAGGCAATTTAAAGGAAGAGTGATTTTAACACCTAGTTTTACATACTTAAAAAAAGATGGAGTAGCTGCTGTTTATGAAACATTACTTCGTTGGAATGAGCATATAAATGACAATGAAGTCAAACATCTTTTTGTGCTTACTAGCGACCGAGACTGGCTGCAGTTTGAAAAAGAAATAGGGGCGTACTGCATTTGGATACCTGCTTTACCGCTTGAGCATATAGATGAGTCGCATAAGTATACGCTCATACATGAACAAGTTCAACAGCTCTTACCGATTTTTATAGAGAAATGGAGTGTTTAAAAAGACTGTAGAATAAGTAATGGAAGCGCAAACAAAATAATGACAAAAAATTTAGAAAAATAAAGATTATTTCCATGTTTTAGGTTTTTATTGTATTGACCTTCCAGAAATATTAATATATCATGATTATGTCCTAGTTTAATAGAATGGTCCATCATGTGTCCAAAATTCTCTGGACTGAACTTTTTTAAAGGGGGGAAAAGCATGGGTGATCGGGTATCAAGACGACAGTTTTTAAACTATACGCTCACTGGTGTAGGGGGATTCATGGCTGCTGGAATGTTAATGCCAATGGTGCGCTTTGCAGTAGATCCAATTTTGGAAAAAGAAGCGGGTCAGGATTTAGTAGCTGTAGCGCAGGTTAAAGACATTACAAAAGAGCCGAAACGTGTCGATTTTAAAATCAAGCAAGTGGATGCGTGGCATAAATCAGAAGAACCAAGATCAGCTTGGGTGTACAAAACTGATAAAGGTGAAATTGTCGCGCTGTCACCAATTTGTAAGCATTTAGGCTGTACGGTTAACTGGGCTGGTGACAAAAACTATCCACATCGTTTCTACTGCCCTTGTCATGGGGGAATGTATGAAAAAAGCGGTAAAAATGTACCGGGGACACCACCGATGGGACCGTTAGATGTATACGTTCAAAAAGTAAAAGGCGGTACGTTATATCTAGGAAAAGCCAAACCACAAGGAGGGGCATAGAAAATGTTGAATAAAATCTATGACTGGGTGGATGAACGGCTAGATATTACTCCTTTATGGCGAGATGTGGCCGATCATGAAGTGCCAGAGCATGTAAATCCTGCACATCACTTTTCAGCATTTGTGTATTGTTTTGGTGGATTGACGTTTTTTGTTACCGTTATTCAGATTTTATCAGGCATGTTTTTAACCATGTATTATGTACCAGATATAAAAAATGCATGGGAATCCGTTTATTATCTGCAAAATGAAGTCGCTTTCGGACAAATTGTTCGAGGTATGCATCACTGGGGAGCAAGTTTGGTTATCGTCATGATGTTTTTACATACACTTCGTGTTTTCTTCCAAGGAGCATACAAAAAACCCCGCGAGTTAAACTGGATTGTGGGTGTGTTAATTTTCTTTGTTATGTTAGGTTTAGGTTTTACAGGTTATTTGTTGCCGTGGGATATGAAAGCTCTATTTGCAACGAAAGTAGGTTTGCAAATTGCTGAATCCACACCAATTATAGGCCAGCAAGTGAAGACATTACTCTCAGGACATCCAGACATCGTTGGTGCTCAAACACTAACTCGCTTTTTTGCCATTCACGTATTCTTTTTACCCGGAGCCCTACTTGGCTTAATGGGTGCCCACTTCTTAATGATTCGTAAACAAGGAATTTCAGGACCACTATAAAAGTTTATACGCTTTATTCAATTAGTCAATCACATTAGTCATTATATGCATCAAGCACATACTCCGTTGTTAGTACTTTCACTAGAACAGTGAGAAAAAGGAGGGAGAACATGCATCGTGGTAAAGGGATGAAGTTTGTTGGAGATTCACGTGTTCCTGCAGAACGAAAACCCAATATTCCAAAAGATTACTCTGAATTTCCAGGGAAAACAGAAGCATTCTGGCCAAACTTTTTACTAAAAGAATGGATGGTAGGAGCAGTTTTTTTAATCGGTTATTTATGTTTAACTATCGCTCATCCATCTCCTCTTGAACGTATTGCCGATCCGACTGATACGGGGTACTTGCCTCTTCCCGACTGGTATTTTTTGTTCCTATATCAATTGCTTAAGTATTCATTTGCTTCTGGTCCATATAATATTATAGGTGCATTTATTATTCCTGGGATTGCATTTGGCGCATTAATGCTTGCTCCGTTCATTGATCGAGGACCAGAAAGAAGACCGGCTAAGAGGCCGTTTGCAACAGGATTCATGCTTTTGGCTATAGCAGCAGTTTATTTCCTAACGTGGCAATCAGCGACACAGGTGGATTGGAAAGCGCGTGAAGAGCAAGGGAAAATTAGAGAAGAAGTAGCGATTGACAAAAATTCAGAAGGCTACAAAATCATGCAAGAGCAAACGTGCTTAACCTGTCATGGTGATAACTTACAGGGAGGCCCTGCGGCTCCGGCTTTAACAGGAATTGATTTATCTCCTGAGGAAATCGCCAAGATCGCAAAAAATGGTAGAGGCAATATGCCAAAAGGTGTTTTCAAAGGTTCAGATAAAGAATTGAAAACGCTCTCGGAATTTGTCGGCAACTTAGGGAAAGAATAGTGGAAATCAGCCAAAGGGCTGGTTTTTTTTTTTGAATTTATTTAATGCTGTGTTTTACATCAATAAGATAGGTGCTTGCTATTGTTCAAAAACTGTACATAATAAAGAAGAGATTAAATGTAAAGGAGACTTTCTAAATGGCTTGGTTATGGTATACCTTAAAAGATAAGCGTTTTTTAGCGCTTTTGCTGATTGTGAATATACTAGGAACAATCTATGGATATATTTGGTATGGAAGTCAATTAGCGGAAACACCTAAGAAGTTTTTATTATTTGTGCCTGATAGTCCAACGGCAAGCTTGTTTTTTGTTATTGTACTTATCGGTCTTTTACTTGGAAAGCATTTTTCATTGTTTGAAGCTTTAGCAATGATCACGCTGTTTAAATACGGGATTTGGGCCGTCGTAATGAACGTATTGGTCTATGTGTTAACAGGATACATTGATTGGATGATGCTTATGTTAATGGCTTCTCATGCAGCAATGGCTTTTCAAGGGCTTTTATACGTGCCGTTTTACCGGATTAAATTATGGCATATAGCTGTTGCTGCTGTATGGGCCCTACATAATGATATCATTGATTACGTTTTTTCTATGATGCCAAGATACAGCATGCTCAATGCGTATATGTCTGAAATTGGCTATTTTACATTTTGGCTAAGCATTTTATCTATTTTCATTACATACTGGTTCACAGTTCGTGCTTCTTCAAAAAAACAGCTATAAAAAATTTTTGAAATAGGCGCACGAAACGAGCTCTCTTTTTCTAAGATATAGTAGGCTATATTTAAGTATGAGGTGAGTGACTGTGAAGGAAACCAAACGAGAGCTTCATCCGTCCGTTGTGGAATTTAAACAATTTGTAAAATCACATCCCAAATTAGTAGAACAGGTTCGAAAGCAGCAAAAAACGTGGAAAGAGCTTTATGAAGATTGGTATTTATTCGGTGCAGAAGATCCAATGTGGGAGGCATATCGTTCAGAAGAAAGTGCAAAGGCTGAACCAGCTGCTGCAACAGAGGAGAAAAAAGATATTATGGGTACAATTGTATCCTCGCTGAAAAACATGGACTTGAATCAAATGCAAAATCATATCACAAATGTAAATTCAGCTATTTCGAATATTCAACAAGTACTGCAGCAATTTCAGCCATCTAAGCCATCCGGTGGAGGAGCAGCTTCCGGGCCAGGGAATCCATTTGGCTTTAGGAAAGATTAAACGCAATGAGAAAAGATATATACGAGTATATGCAGTCTCGTCCTAAACTCAACGACTTTGTTCGTGAACAGCCAATGTGGTACCGGCGTTTATCTAGAAATCCTGAAGAACTGGAGAAATTTGAATTAGAATCCAAGCACTACTACAAACAAACGATTCCTCATAAAGTCGAGAAGTTTTCGAATTCGATTCAAATGGCAAACATGATGTTTCATATGTTTCAGTCCATGAAAAATCAATGATCTCTGCATACATAGCGATGCAGAGATTTTTGCACGTCATGAGTAAAAACAAAGAGTTTGTAAACACTATGGAGAAACGAATGATAAAGGAATGGTATTATGCGCTTACTATTAACGACGGCCTTATGTGTAGTTTCTCTGCTAGGATGCAACCATGATAAACCAAAACCTGAAACTAAAATTTCCTCTCAACTGGGGGCAGCTGAAACGTTTGGTGCAATGAATACAAAACCTTCACTGATGGTACACCAGCATGTGAAAGGACAAAACGTATACGTCGAATGTATTCTAAGCGGGTTTTCATTTTCAACAGAGAGTGGATTCCTTCAAATCAAAGTAGATGGAAAACCATTTAAAGAAATGAAGCAAGCAGCCTTTGTTTTAAGTGATCTTCCAAAAGGATCTCATACTGTTACGATTGAACTGATGAAATCTAAAGAAGAAAGTTATCAAGTGAGGAATACCTTTACGGTTGAAATTATATAGTTAAAAAGTAGAACTTGTAGTAAATCAGTGTAAGCTGTTTTAGCAAGTTCTTTTTCTTTAGATCCAAAACGTGATAAGATAAAAACGGAGGTGCACAGCCATGCTAACAACAATGAGAACTGTTGAATTACTCGATGAGTCTGATCACGTAGCGAACATGGTGTTACAATCAGACGTAGCCGAGAACTATCGTCAATGTTTATATAGATTAAATAAAGATTCACATGCACAGGCATTAATTGCTGAATTTGTGAAAATAAAGGAACAGTATGAGGATGTTCAGCGATTTGGAAAATATCATCCTGATTATAAAACCATTACGAGACAAGTACGTGATGTAAAGCGTGAAGTTGATTTACACGCGACAATCGCTGCGTTCAAAAAAGCAGAAAATGAATTACAAAAGCTGCTTGATGAAATTAGCGTTATCCTTGGTCAAGCTGTTTCAGAGCACGTGAAAGTACCGACGGGAAATCCGTTTTTTGATACGGGAAGCAGCTGCGGCGGTGGCTGCGGATCTGGTGGAAGCTGTGGGTGCAGCGCATAAGCCGTTCACTGTATAAATCGAACGCAATCAGCACAGGAATTTCCGCAGCAGGCCATTTTACGCTGTGGAACGTAAAACCTGTGCTGATAGACATAAGTAAGATGCTGACTTCTGACAAAAGTCGAGCGCCACGTAGCATTTGTATTGGATGTAGCAAAAATAGATGAAGCTTCTAGAAGCTCATCTATTTTTCTACGCTTAATTGATGTGTTTATATACAAAAAGGGTATATTTGTGATTTTTTTGAAAATGACTTGTTCAATAGCTCTCTGCTCGTTAAAATGAGTAAGAAAGAGCATCCAGATATCATCTAAATTCATACATAAAGCACCTACTTCATATAAAAGAATTTATGATAAAGAAAACCAATATAACGTATGCAAAAGGGGAACTAAATATGTTTGTTGAACGTCAAGGAATTGTGGCGTATGTGCATTCTGTTAAGCAAGCAAAAGCATTGCGAAAGTACGGAAATGTACATTACGTATCTAAAGAATTAAAGTATGTTGTCTTATATTGCAACCAAGATGGCATTGAAAAAACAATCCATAAACTTCAGTCTCTACCTTTTGTGAAGAAAGTAGATCCTTCTTATCGGCCGTTTTTAAAAACAGAATTCGAAAATTCAAAGCCGGATAAGGCGAAGGAATATGACTATAAGATAGGAATTTAAACAAAAAAGGAATGTTATTTACATTCCTTTTTTTATTTTACTTGCTCTTCGTAAACGAATAGGCAGGGATGAGATGAGATTATTGCATTGGCGGAATAAAGCGGTTCATTCGCAAAATGCCAATAAGGTGCTGATAGTAGAGTGCTGTTTCTGGAAATGTAGTAGATGGTTTGACATCGAGTACCACAATTTCTTTTCCCGCTTCCTCAGCAGCTCGTTTAAATAACTCAACGCGCTTGCTGTCGTTTTGTTTTAAAACAATTCCTTCTCGGCAAACGTAAAGCGGTTGGAAATTCCCTTCAGCTGTTGGATGCAAGACAGCGACAAAAGAAGCTACTTGTCGATCTTCTTTTACTGTTCGCAGCATAATAAGATGAGCAAGACGGTGTTTGTTGCTTTTGACAATCTCTAACAGCTCATAAATATCTGAATACCCTTCTCCGAGCTCAATAAAACGCTGAATCATATGTATTTCCCCCTTTATGTATTAAAAAAGCAAACTCACGTAGTTTAATGTATCACTGAATATTTTAAGAGTAAATAAAAAAATCCCTACAACTACTCATTGTAGGGCCCTTCAATAAAGGGGTGTAATCACCTCTGCGATTACAAGCACCTTGATGAAGGCAAAGGGAGAGGAGAAACCGGAGGAAGAACTTATGGGGAAACGTAAGTCTTCTCCGCGGTTGGCAACAACATCGGTTAGATGATGTTGTTACTAGTCAGTATGTCCGTTTTAAACGTTCATATACCTGTCTTGTGAAATTCACTTTTTAATACATAAAAGACTGATAACCTGACAGAGAAAAAGGGTAAATTTACGTTTGTTATGACATATTAAAGTAAAGGAATTCTTCTATGAACGAAATGCCGGATGATCTTCATAGGTGTATCTTTTAGAAAAGAATCAGTGTATCTAAGGACACGGCCGTAAAACTCCAGCATAAAAGCAAGCTGCTGGGTTATTGCACAGAATGTATACAGCATTGAATAAATTGAGGATTTTTGCTAGTCTTTGTAATTCAAAATATGTTAGGATAATGAAGAATAAGGAAGTAAAAGTAAGGTAGTGATAAGGATGAGAGTAGTAGCAGGTTTATATAAAGGCCATGCGTTAAAGGCGGTTCCAGGATACTCAACCCGCCCTACAACAGATAAGGTGAAAGAAGCTATTTTTAATATGATTGGACCGTTTTTTGAAGGTGGAACAGCTCTTGATTTGTTCGGTGGAAGCGGTGGCTTGGGAATTGAAGCTCTAAGCCGAGGAATAGATAAAGTCATTTTTGTGGATCGGGATGGCAAAGCGATTCAGACGATTAAAGCAAACTTAGCATCTTGCCGGTTAGAAGACCGCGCTGAAGTGTATCGAAATGATGCAGAACGTGCACTGAAAGCGATAAAGAAAAGGGAACTGACTGTCGATTTACTTTTGCTTGATCCACCGTATAAAGCACAAAAGTTGAAAGCGCTTATCGAAACGGTAAGTGAAGAAAACCTTCTAGCAAAAACAGGGATTATTGTAGCAGAGCATTCTCATGATGTACATTTGGATAATGAGATTGGTTTATTTGAAAAAATAAAAAGCGAAACGTACGGTATCATTGGTGTTTCTATTTATACATACAAAAAAGAAGAATCAGTTGAATAAATCAATGAGCTGTTAGATGTAGAAAGGGGATACGTATGGGCAGTATAGCTGTTTGTCCAGGAAGCTTTGATCCAGTTACAAATGGACATTTTGATATTATTAAACGAGGCGCAAATGTATTTGATACGATTTATGTGGTTGTTTTAAATAACTCTTCAAAAAGTCCTCTATTTACAGGGGAAGAGCGAGTAGCTTTGCTGAAAGAAGTAACAAAATCACTTCCTAATGTGGTAATAGAGTCGTACAGCGGATTATTAATGGAATATGCAAAAGAAAAGCAGGCAAAGACCATTTTGAGAGGTTTACGTGCAGTATCGGATTTTGAGTACGAAATGCAAATCACATCTGTAAATCGCGTATTAGATAAAGAAATCGAAACGTTATTTATGATGACAAATAATCAATACTCGTTTTTAAGTTCTAGTATTGTAAAAGAAGTAGCTAAATATGGCGGGAATATTTCTGAATTAGTTCCTCCCCCTGTTAGAGAAGCGCTTGCAGAAAAATTTGAACAGCTGTCTCAAAAATAAGATAAAAAAGAACGTGACGTTTTCTTTGCTGATAAGAAAACGTCGCGTTCTTTTTTTACTGGGAACGATGAAGAAACGTTCGTTTTGAATATATATAAATATAGCAGCACAGCGTAAAAATCGTTAAGAGCGGACCGTACACGTTTAGCCACTGCGATAGAATCGTAACGGACTCCAATTGAGAAAAAACCGGCAGTGCTCCTTGAGATGCTTGAAAAGTAGTAATGGATTCCCGAAGAGGACCCCATAGAAAAATAGTGAATACTACCGCAAAACAGCCGTGAAAAATGCGTGCAATAAAAAACGGAAAAAATCGAATATCTGTTTCGGCGAGTATACTAGCCACTTGTGCTTGAACGGAGAAACCGCTGAAGCCTAATACAAAGCTAACGATGATAATTTGATGAAACAGCAGCGTGTCTGGCGCTTCACTTGCTAGACGGCTTCCTAGCGTGATTTCAAAAAGCCCTGAAATAAAAGGAAGGCTCAGTTCAGTCCCTATATGACAAAGGGAAAATAAATAGGCTAGACCGCTGCTTAAAACGGCCGTGATATGAGTAACATATAAAAGTTTGTTTAATACAGAAAATAAAATGATAAAACCGCCAATCATTAAGAGAGATTGAACAGCAGAAGTAACCGCATCTCCTAGAAGCTTCCCGATAGGACGCTTATCTTTTAAACGCGTTTTATGCATTTCATGAAAAGCTAACGATAAAGAAGGTTTTTGAGTTACTTGTCCTTTCGGTTTTGCTGATCCATAAAAACGCATTACCAGCCCTACACAAATATTCCCTATGTAATGAGAGAGAGCTAATATGATACCGACAGCTGGATTGTGAAAAAAGCCAACTGCCACAGCTCCAAAAATAAAAATAGGGTTAGATGAGTTAGTAAATGATACGAGTCTTTCAGCTTCGATAGCTGTTAGCTGCTTTTCTTGACGCAGCCGGGAAGTGATTTTTGCCCCTGAAGGAAACCCAGAAGCCATGCCCATTGCTAAAGCAAAACCCCCTACTCCAGGTACTCGGAATAAAGGCCTCATAAACGGCTCTAATAAGATCCCAATGAACTTCACTACGCCAAACCCAATAAGCATTTCTGAAACAATAAAAAAAGGCAGCAGAGAAGGAAAGACGACCTTCCACCATGTGTTGAGACCTCTTACTGAACCTTCTAGCGCTTCTTTTGGATATACAATAAGCGCAATAGCGAGAAGCGTTACGCTCGTCCCGAGCAGAAGTGTTTTCACCATTGATTTATTCAACGAACGATTCATCTCCTTTTCTAAGCTCACGTCATCTTGATATGAATGAAATGAGGAGTTTTAGGCAAATGTACAAGTTCTTCTATATATCAATATACGAAGCTATGCATCGACTTTATGCCTATGAGTAAGGAGAAAATAAATTCATATTGAATAAAAAGGCGTCTTGTCACATTTGGAAATACAATTCATATACATAAATCAATGCACTTCTAGGATAGTCAAGGAGTAAAAAAACGTATACGCAGCAAGCGAAGAGTAAGAATTTCTTAAAACAACCTTCAGTATAGTATAATGCTTAATAACCACCGTGTATTGAGCAAAACATATCTTTAGCTTCATACTAAATGAACAAATAGAAAATGAAGAATAGTCCTACCGAATACAGGGCAACAATGATAGAGAAGCTCATCAAATGTTTTTACATTTTTAGAAGTCTATAAGGTAAAACGAGGGGGCAGGTAAAGTGGAAAGCCCAAAAATAGGAGTTGCGTTAGGCTCAGGTGGAGCTAGAGGTTTTGCACATTTAGGAGTAATCAAAACGCTAACAGAAAATAACATTCCTATTGATTTTCTAGCTGGCAGCAGCATGGGAGCTTTAGTTGGTGCACTATATGCGTCAGGTATTGAACTGGCAACTCTTTATAAAATGGCGCTAACGTTCAAACGAAAGTATTATTTGGATTTTACCGTGCCTAAAATGGGATTTATTACGGGCAACAGAGTAAAATCGCTGGTTCGCACCTTTACGCAAAATAGAACTATTGAACAGCTATCTATACCGTTTGCCATTGTAGCGACAGATTTAAAAACAGGAGAGAAAGTGGTGTTTAAAAAAGGACCTATCGCTGAAGCGGTCAGAGCAAGCATTTCAATTCCAGGAATCTTTGCTCCCGAAGTAATTGATGGACGATTGCTTGTAGACGGGGGGGTAGTGGACCGTATTCCTGTGTCAGTTGTAAAAGAAATGGGATCTGATATTGTCATTGGAGTCGATGTATCAAAAGCGAAAGTGAATGCAGAAATCAGCTCCATTTTTGATGTCATTATGCAAAGTTTAGATATTTTGCAAGATGAGCTAGTAGCTCATCGGACCATTGCTTCAGACATTATGATTCGTCCTAATCTCGATACTTTTAGTTCCAGAGCGTTTACAAACATTCAAGAAATGATTTCAATTGGTGAACAAGCAGCACATGAGCAGTTGCCTTCTATTCTACAAGCAATTGATCATTGGAAGGAGAACAAAAAAAGTGAAATCTAGAATTAGAATTTTGGTATATTTGGCTGTTATTGCAGTGGTGGCAATGCTTTGTTTTTATCCTTTGCCGTACTACATTACAAAGCCTGGAATGGCAGAAGAACTTGCGCCTATTATTAAGGTAGAAGATGGATACCATGAAAAAGGGACGTTTATGCTGACAACTGTAAGAATGGGCAGAGCAACTCCTCTTTCATATGGTCTTGCGAAAATACAGGACTTTCATGAAATTTTCCCTACAAAGCAAATTTTGCAGCAAGGTGAAAGCGATGAAGATTACTCGACAAGGCAATTACATATGATGGATACGTCAAAAAATGCCGCTATTTCAGTAGCATACGAAGCAGCTGGAAAGAGCGTTTCCTATCTCAATAAAGGCGTATATGTTACATATGTCGTAGAAAATATGCCTGCACATGGAAAACTTCATGTTGGAGATGTAGTGACGAAAGTAGACGAGAAAAGAATTCAAACTGCTGAGGACTTAATCAACTACGTATCGACTAAAAAAGCAGGAGATTCAGTATCAATTTATGTAAAAAGAGATGGCAAAGAAAGCAAACATACTCTAAAAGTTAAAGCATTCCCTGACGAGCCGAAACGAGTAGGCCTAGGAATTGCCTTAGAAACGAACCAAGAACTAAAAGTTAAGCCCGATATACATATTGATACTGAAAAAATAGGAGGGCCTTCAGCGGGACTGATGTTCTCGCTTGAAATTTATAATCAGCTTGTTAAAGAGGACATGACAAAAGGCCATCGCGTTGCAGGTACAGGGACTATCAATGATAAAGGAGAGGTAGGGCCAATCGGAGGTATTTCGCAAAAAATTGTAGCCGCAGATAAAGAAGGAGCAGAGATTTTCTTTGCACCAAATGAAAAAGGGGCTGCGGGCTCTAACTACCGAGAAGCAGTGAAGACAGCTAAAAAAATAGACAGTGATATGAAAATTGTACCCGTAGATTCATTTTCGGATGCCGTAACGTATTTAGAAAAGCTGAAACCATAAAAAAATCGTCTCTTGCAGACGATTTTTTTATGGCCAAATGATAGGAGGCTGCGTGTATTCTTGTTTCATAAATTGAGAGCGCAGAGGCTCTTGAAACGGCATACTATAAACATGTGTCGCTTTAATATCGGTATCAATTTCTTTTAGTTTACATTGCGATACAGTGGATACAATAGGAAGGGACAGCTTTTTCTTAATTGTTTTTAAATAGCCTTGTCCTGTCTTTGACATTCCCAATAAGCGAATGTAAGGATCAGCTTGTTGCATCTCACTTTTTGTTGTATTGGTTAAAAGGTGAACGCACATGCGCTGTAAACGGGTTCTCGTATATCGCTTCGTTTTAACATTTGTTAAAAAATCTTCAAATGAAGTAGCTGAAGAAATATAAGATAGGAGCCGATGTTCAATACCTTCTTCTATTTCATAAATACGCTGTAAGTCATAAAGCGGAGTAGTTAATAATTTGTATTTCAAAAATGGGAAATAATGCTCCCAATGATGAAACTGTCCGTGTGCTTGCTTGTAAGCTGTTAATTCATTTGCCGTACTAACTGGCATGTGCTTGCTCAGGTCCCCATGGCTGCTGCTGTCAAAAATAGCTTTACGTATGCTTGTAGCACTTGAAATAAAAGAGGAAGACAGGGAATCATCGTGATAATGTGATTGAATTCGAGTGATTGTATATGGTTTAATAGATGCATGCTGTTTTTTAATGGCAGCTACATAGCTCATTCCAAGCACATTATTTGGCTGAGATAGATCAATAGGAGCCTCCGTGAAAAGCTGTAAGAAAGCATTGGAAGCTGCTTTTGGATAACTGTTCCCTTTTTTCATCTCTTGTTGAATTAAAGCGGATAGTTCTGATTCATGAGCTTCGAGCAAATCAGCGGTGCGGGTAAATGAGTCAATATTGCCATTTTCGCTGCCAAAGCATACAAAGTCAGTGTGAAGGGATTCTAAAATAGAAATAGCGCCGCTTGCGAATGTTTCAGCTTTTTGAGTAGAAAAAGCATAGGGTAATTCAACGACTAAGTCTGCACCAGCGGCTAAAGCCATTCTTGTGCGGGACCATTTTGATACAAGAGCAGGCTCTCCGCGCTGCAAAAAGTGCCCGCTCATCACAGCAATCACACAATCTGCTCCGGTTTGTTGTTTCGCTTGCTGCAAATGATAAGCGTGTCCGTTATGAAAAGGATTATATTCGACAATTATTCCAACTGCTTGCATAATGTCTCCTTTTAATTTATTATTTTTAGTCTAGCTCTTTGTTTTAAAAACATTTTTTTATGAAAGTAAGAAATTTTTACAAAAAAGCATATTTAAGTACATTATAGTGTAAAGAAAAAATATTGACAAATAATCTTGTGAAAGCTATAATAACCTTTGTTGCCTTGAGGTGATTAACAATGAAATGGACAATACATCAATTGTATCAGTTGCAAAATAAAGGTCTAACATTTGATGAAGTGATTGACGGCAAAGAGTTTATGAATGCTGATCCTCAAATTCGTAGAATGTCAGATGTAAACGTGAAAGGAAGAGCCGACATTAGCTCTTCGAAAGTAACGTTTCACCTTAAAATTTCAGGAGAAATGACGTTGCCTTGTGCTCGTACATTAGTTGACGTTCCGTATCCGTTTGAAATTAACGCAACTGAAACGTTTTTATTGAATGTGAATGCTGATTATGAAGAAGATGCTGAAGTACGCATTGTAGAGGGAGAAACGGTTGATTTACAACCTTTGATTCAAGAGTTAATTATTGTTGAAATTCCTCTGCAGGTATTTAGTGAAAATCAGCAAGCGGCAGGAGCAGCTCCACAGTCAGGAAAAGACTGGGAAGTTGTTACCGAAGAAGAAAAGCAGGAAAAAGTAGATCCCCGCTTAGCCGTACTCGAAAATTTCTTTAAAGACAAAAAGAAATAAAAATGCGAAGATCCGGCTTTCGGGCCTTCATATGATTTTAAAATTCTTTTAAGGAGGTGGGAATAATGGCTGTACCTTTTAGAAGAACATCTAAAATGAAGAAAAGAACGCGTCGTACGCACTTTAAATTACAAGTTCCTGGTATGGTAGAGTGCCCAAATTGTGGTGAAATGAAACTATCACACCGCGTATGTAAAGCTTGTGGTACTTACAAAGGAAATGACGTAGTAAGCAAATAATTGCTTATTTAAATAAAAGACCCTCTTAAGGGTCTTTTATTTTTTTTTGCCTTTTTTCCTTCTCTGCCCTTTGGAAGAGAAGGATTTTTCTTATAGAACAAGAACTCTTTTTAAATAAACAATTACTGTTGTAAAAGGATTCATACCTTGTCTATAGGGAGGAAAAAGCATGAAAAAAAGCGAGCTGTTTACTACAAGCCAAGGCATTGCTACGTTTGTGATTAATCGTCCTGAAAAGCGTAATGCCATTGATTATGATGTTATGAATGAACTGCAGCAAGCTGTAGATTATGTGAAACATGATCAGTTAGTAAAAGCTTTTGTAATTACAGGTGCTGGTTCAGATGCATTTTGCAGTGGAGGAGATTTAAGCGTATTTCATGAGCTAAAGACTTCGAAAGAGGCGTCTCAAATGTTAACGAAAATGGGGAAAATTCTTTATGAGATTTTAACACTCCCAAAACCAACAGTTGCTCTTTTGAATGGAACATCGGTTGGAGGAGGATGTGAGCTTGCGATTGCATGTGACTTCCGTATAAGTGCAACACATAGCGAAATGGGCTTTATTCAAGGGAATTTAGGAATTACAACAGGCTGGGGAGGAGGAACCATTCTTCTTGAAAAGCTGCGTTATCAAGAAGCGATGGAAATGATCTACAGTGCTCAGCTGTATGGAGTAGAACGAGCAAAGCAAATTGGATTTCTTTCCTATGTCACGTCGTTTAAAGAGCTAACTATGAGGTGTGAGGAGTGGTTAGCGCCTATCACTCATAAACCGACCCAGGTATTGCAAGCTTACAAAGAAATCGCTATTGAGAAATGGGAGCAAAGCCGGGTTTGGAATCGGATGGAACAAGAAATTCACCGCTGTTCGATATTGTGGGAGTCGCCTGAGCATGAAGAAGCGGTTCAAAAGGTCATCGTTAAAAAAACATAGTTATGAACTGCATTTCCATAGCAATATAGTTAATAAGCGAAAGATGAAAGAATCACGGGTTTCCCATTTTGCTTCAAAGTATATGAAAGATTTTCTTGATTGAGAAGAGGAACAATAGTCTATCTTATCTAGTAGGTGCATATTCATTTAATAAGTACGGATAAGGAGGGATAGAAAAATGACTTCTTCTCGTCAAGATGCATGGACTCATGATGAAGATTTATTACTCGCAGAAATTGTACTGCGTCATATACGTGAAGGTGGCACTCAGCTAGCTGCATTTGAAGAAGTGGGGAAGAAACTTACACGAACATCAGCAGCTTGTGGCTTCCGCTGGAATTCTTTTGTGCGCAAACAATACAAGACTGGTATTGATCTTGCGAAAAAACAGAGAAAAGAATTAAAAGCAAGAACTGTTTCAAAAGATGACGAGCAGCCTGCACGCTTATCATATATGGAAGCAGAGAAACATATTTCGCTTAATGAGGTAATTAAATATTTAGAAAATGTAGATCAAGGGCAAAGACACTCGTCAGAGCTTCTCGAAGCTAATGAAGAACTGCAGCAAAAGATTGAACGTCTACAAGAGAAAGTAACGATTTTGGAAAAAGAAAAAAAAGCTTTGCAAAACAACTTGTTAATTGTGGAGGATGACTATAAAGCTCTTATTGAAATTATGGAGAGGGCTCGTAAAATGGTTGTATTAAAAGAGGATGAAAAAAGTAGAAAAGTGAAATTTCAAGTGGATAAAAATTTAAATTTAGAAAAAGTTCAAAAGTAAAGCGATAGTTTGAATGCTCCCTACTTCATGTTGATCATATATACCACATAGATATAAAATAAACAGCTGGAAATCAGCTGTTTATTTTTGTTCGCTTACACCATTTGGTAGCCAAATAAGAGGGTTTTCTCCCAAATCGCGATCGATATCATACGTTACAGGTACGAACCCCATTTTTGACCAAAAATCACTCGATTTTACTCGTGGGCTTGTTTTGATAGGTAATTGAAAGGATTTGGCATATTCAACGAGCGTTTGACCTAATCCTTTGCGCTGAAAATCACTGAGCACTTCAAGTTTCCACACTTCAATATACGTTTGAGGCGGCTCGAAATATTGATCGTACTGTTTGTTTCGCTTATAGAGACTCATACGAGCCACTAAGCTATTTCCAAAATAAATGCCGTAAAACGGAGAATTTATTTCATTATCGGAAATCTTAGCATGTAATTCTTCTAGCATTGAAAGTTCTTGAATGCCATATTCTTTGAATTTCTTGAACTCTTCTAGCGTTTTAAAATTAATTTTTAAATGCTTCACTTCGTAATTCATCCTATATCCCCCTTGTTATGTCTCCTTGCTAGGCGAACGAACTGGCTTGGTTCGTTCATCTAATATTATATAACAAAAATACAAAATATTCTGTTTTCGTGATTGGTGAACGAATGTTCAATGCGCATAAAGAAAAATGAATTCTTTCAGTTAAATACGAAGAATACATTACTATAAGCATCAATTTTTAGAAAGGAAGCAAAGGGAAAGGGAGATTCAAACAGAAAGCGTTTTCAAAAATTGTAGAGGAGTTTTAAAATTATTGTAGAATTATATGGGGGAAAGTAGAAATTTGAGGAAAGGGGAGAGAAAGGTGAAAAAAATACTGATTGCAAATCGAGGAGAAATTGCTCTTCGTATTATTCATACATGCAAACAAATGGGCATTGAAACGGTGGCTGTCTATTCCGATGCAGATGCAGAACTTCCTTATGTTCAAGCGGCTACAAAAGCACGTCGAATTGGAGAGCCTCCTGTGCAAAAGTCATATTTGAATGTAGAAGAATTGCTGCGAATTAGTCATGAAGAAAAGGTAGATGCCATTCATCCTGGATATGGATTTTTATCGGAAAATAGTGCATTTGCTAAAAGAGCGATTGATGAAGGTTTTTGTTTTATCGGTCCTTCTCCCGAAATCATTTCGATGATGGGCGACAAAATTGCTGCTCGTGCCGCGATGAAAGAAGCGGGTGTACCTGTTGTCCCCGGCAGCCAAGGCGATGTGACGTCAGTTGAAGAGGCTTGTAAAGTAGCGAGTCTAATTGGATATCCCGTTATGTTAAAAGCAAGCGGAGGCGGCGGAGGAATTGGGATGGTGCGCTGCGATAACGAAGAAGCAGTAAAACAAGTGTATGCCTCAACAAAAGCAAGAGCAAAAGCATATTTTGGTCAAGAAGGAATGTTTATTGAAAAGCTTATCACAAATGCAAAACATATCGAAGTACAGGTGTTTGGAGATCAGCATGGTAATGTCGTTCATCTTTTTGAACGCGATTGTTCCGTACAAAGAAGAAATCAGAAAGTGATTGAAGAAGCCCCTGCGCTTTCTTTAAAAGAAAGTACGCGACAAGCCATGCAAAACCAAGCCGTTCAAGCGGCTAAAGCAATCGGATATTATAATGCAGGTACGGTGGAGTTTATCGTGGATGAAGACGAAAATTTTTATTTTCTTGAAATGAACACGCGGCTGCAAGTTGAGCATCCGATCACCGAGCAAATTGCAGGGGTCGATTTAGTTAAGTGGCAGATCTTAGCTGCGCGCGGAGAAAAGCTTCCTCGTGTGCAAGAGGAAATAGCAGCAAATAACTATGCCATTGAATTTCGAATTTATGCAGAAGATCCGTTTACTTTTTTACCGGCTCCAGGAAAAATTACGGGTTATCACTTGCCGGAGCGAACCTATGCGCGCGTAGACAGCGGCTACAGTGATATGAATGCGGTTACACCTTTTTATGATCCAATGATTGCAAAAGTTATCATTACTGGTCGTACGCGTTCAAATGCAATTGAACTAGCTAAATCATATTTTACGGAAGCTGTTGTAGAGGGAATCAAAACGAATATTCCTCTATTTAAGCAGTTGTTAAATGAAGAGTTATATGAAAAAGGCACCTATAACACATCGTTATTATCAACAGTATTAAATAAAGGAGGAGCACCACAATGAGTGAAATCAAAGCGACAATGGCAGGCATGGTATTTAATGTGTTTGTTCAGCAAGGTGCAAGTGTAGCCAAAGGAGAAGTTGTTGTTGTATTAGAATCTATGAAAATGGAAATTCCTATTGAAAGCGATCAAGCTGGTATTGCAGAGACTGTTCATATAGCCGTGGGGGATTTTGTGAACGAAGGCGACGTTTTGGTGACTATTTCATAACTCATAAAGGAGAGATATCATGATACATACAGGTGAATCTCAGAAAAAATATGATGAAAATCGTCAAAAAGTAGAGCGTGGCAACGCGGAGAAGTACAAAGAGAAACTTGCAACACAACAGAAGCTTTTTGTAAGAGATCGTTTAGCGCTTTTATTTGATGACGGGAAATATGAAGAAGACGGCATGTTTGCAAATAATAAAGCCGAAGGGTTGCCGGCAGACGGTGTTGTAACTGCAATTGGAAAAGTAAACGGTGAAACGGTTTGTGTAATGGCTAATGACTCTACTGTAAAAGCAGGGTCTTGGGGGGCCAGAACAGTAGAGAAAATTATTCGGATTCAAGAAGTAGCAGAAAAACTGCATGTGCCTTTGCTGTACCTAGTGGATTCTGCAGGAGCACGTATTACGGATCAATTAGATATGTTTCCAAACCGCCGAGGCGCTGGACGGATCTTTCACAATCAAGTAAAACTTTCCGGCGTCATTCCTCAAATTTGTTTGCTTTTCGGTCCGTCAGCAGCTGGAGGGGCATATATCCCTGCATTTTGTGATATTGTTGTGATGGTAGATGGAAACGCTTCTATGTACTTAGGTTCGCCGCGTATGGCCGAAGCTGTTATTGGAGAAAAGGTTACGCTAGAGGAAATGGGAGGAGCACATATGCACTGCAGCATTAGCGGATGTGGAGATGTGTTAGCTTATTCTGAAGAAGAAGCTATTTCGTATGCCAAATCTTATTTAACCTACTTTCCACAAAACTATCAAGAGAAGCCTAAAGTACAAAAAGCTAAAGAGCCTAAGCAGACAAAGGATTTAGTAGAACTAATTCCGGAGAATCAAAATGTTCCATTTGATATCTATGAAGCAATTGATACCCTTATTGACGAAGGGAGCTTCTTTGAAGTGAAAAAACTGTTTGCCGCCGAATTGGTAACAGGGCTTGCACGAATAGATGGAAAAGTAGTAGGGATTATTGCCAATCAGCCGAAGGTCAAAGGAGGAGTGCTGTTTGTAGATTCAGCAGATAAAGGCGCAAAATTTATTCAACTGTGTGATGCCTTCCATATTCCTTTGCTATTTTTAGCGGATGTACCTGGATTTATGATTGGAACCAAAGTAGAAAGAGCAGGCATCATTAGACATGGAGCAAAATTGATTGCAGCGATGAGTTCAGCTACAGTTCCTAAAATTTCCGTAGTCATGCGCAAAGCTTATGGCGCAGGGCTTTACGCTATGGCTGGTCCAGCTTTTGAACCGGATTGCTGCCTTGCATTGCCTACTGCTCAAATTGCCGTAATGGGTCCTGAAGCTGCAGTAAATGCCGTCTATTCTAATAAAATTAATGAAATTGAAGATCCCAAAGAGCGGTTTATGTTTGTCAAACAGAAACAGCAGGAGTATAAAGAACACATCGATATCTATACGCTGGCTTCTGAACTTATTATTGACGACATCGTTCCTGCTAACGAACTGCGTCAAACTTTAATTGATCGCTTTCGATTATATGAAACAAAGAATGTGACCTTTAGCCGTCGTAAACATCCGGTGTATCCCGTATAATAGAAAAAAACGGGATCACTCTAAATAATTTACAACAAGCCCGGTGATTTTTAATCACACGGGCTATATGAATAGGTAAAATTTAAAGAATGCATTTAATTCAAAGCATTTTTTTGCTAAAATGAAACTCAATAATAGAAAGAGGAACAAAAAATACGATGAAAACTATAGGTATTATTGGAGGCGGATCATTAGGTCTGTTGTTTAGCGCGTATTTATCAGACTGTTATGATGTAACCTTGTACACCAAAACAAAAACTCAAGCAAAGTGTATTAACGAAAATGGAATTACCTTACATAGACAAGGGGAACATCACACTAAAAAAGTCAGTGCTATCCCTCTGGAAAAAAACATAAAAGAAGCAGATTTAATCATTATTACTGTAAAACAGTATCATTTAAAAGAGATAATTCCTTTTATCCAAACCCTTACTATACATACTCCCCTTTTGTTTATCCAAAACGGTATGAGCCATATTGAAATTCTCAAAAATCTCCCGCAGCGCACTCTCTATTTGGGTACAGTTGAACACGGGGCAATGCGTACAAATATGGATAGCGTCCATCATACAGGAATAGGAACAACCCGTATTGCTTCGTACAGAGGAGAAATGGAGTCTATCTTGCCAATTGTGAATTTTCCTTGGGTGATTGAAACAGATTGGTATGCGATGCTGGTGAAGAAATTAGTTGTAAATGCGCTCATCAATCCTCTTACGGCGCTGTATCGGGTAAAAAATGGGCAGCTGATTCACAACAGCTACTTTTATAAAACGATGCGTCTATTGTTTGAAGAGATTGCGTCTGTGTTAAAACTGGATTCAGCTTTTAATTATTGGGAAAATGCGCTGGGGGTTTGTTCACGCACGAGTACAAATCAATCTTCTATGCTAAAAGATATACAGGAGGGGCGGCAAACAGAAATTGATGCTATTTTAGGCTATATCCAAACACAAGCTGCTGAAAAAAGAACGTCGACGCCTATTGTTGACTTTTTATATGGGTCAATAAAAGGAATCGAAGAAGAAAAGGGTGATTAACATGGGAAGTTTTATTGCTGGAGTTTTTGCGACGTTTGTCACTCTGCCGCTCGTTGGTTTTTTTATTCTATACATGCTTTTACGCAAACTGACGAAAAATAAAAGGAAATCTGTCCACATAGCAACGTACATTACTACGGTTTTTCTTATTTTATCCGTGCATTATGCAGCTGTGGAAATTTTCGGGCACTCTTTTTTGTGGTTGATTGCGTTAGTCCTTTTAGTTGTAGCAATGATTATGATGTTTGTACATTGGAAAGTCAAACATGACTTAGAAATGAAGCTTATTGCGAAAGGGTTCTTTCGGATGAATTTTGTTTTGTTTCTTATTGCACATATTGTATTAAATATAGGTGGAATCGCTTTTCGTATTTCCTCTCTGTAAAGCATGTTACTAGACGTGAGCAGTTACATTATGGATAATGAAGCTATATGTAGAGAATATAAGTATTAGGAAAAGAAAGGAAGTTCTTTCATGGAGATTACAGACGTCTCTTTAAAGGCGGGAAACAAACTAACGAACGATTACATAAAAGGTGAAAAGCAAGCACTTTCCTTTTTTCATTATAATATACACGAAAAAGACGTATATGAAAAACGTTTAGCGGATGTTCAAAAGCAGTCTTATCCAAGAGAACAGCTTGCTGAGTATCTGCTTGATTTTAATAAGCGCTACGGAGCATCTTCTAAGACTATTGAAAATATTGAAAAGCTAAAAGATCCTAACAGCGTAGTGGTCGTTGGAGGTCAGCAAGCGGGGCTGCTTACGGGTCCTTTGTACACCATTCATAAAGTGATTTCAATTGTGCTCCTAGCTAAACAACAAGAGGAAGCTTTAAACGTGCCCGTGCTTCCGGTGTTTTGGATTGCTGGAGAAGATCATGATTTTGCTGAGATCAACCATGTATACACAGAGCATAAAAACCAGCTTTTAAAGAAAACGCTAAAGCATTCTTTAAAGAAAAAGCAAATGGTTTCTCAAATCGAACTAGACCATGAAGCCTGTAGAAGCTGGGTTCGTGATGTATTTCAAACGTTTAACGAAACGGCGCATACAAACCAGGTATTACACTTTGTTTTAGAGGCGTTAGATAAATCACGTACCTATGTCGATTTCTTTGCTCATTTGGTTACCACAATGTTCGCAGAGTCAGGTCTTATTTTAATGGATGCAGCCTCTAAAGAAGTGCGCAGCATTGAATCTTCTTTCTTTGTGACGTTAATTGAACAAAATGACAAATTATCGTCAGCGGTTATGGAACAGCAAACAGAGATTCAAAAACAATACGGACGAATGATTGAAGTGGGAGAAGAAACGGCTCATCTCTTTTATTCACACAACGAAAACAGAGTACTTTTAGAAAGAGATGCAGAACAAGAGCAGTTTGTTGGAAAGCAAAATGAACTCGCGCTGTCTAAAGAAGAGCTGGTTCAAATTGCTAAACAAACGCCTGAGCTTCTTAGTAACAACGTTGTGACTAGACCCCTTATGCAGGAGTACTTACTTCCTACCCTTGCGTTTATTGCAGGTCCCGGGGAAGTAGCGTATTGGGCAGAGCTTGAAAAAGCATTTTCTTTATTTAGCTTTAAAATGCCTCCCGTGGTCCCTAGGTTATCCTATGCAATCGTAGAAAGACATATCGAGAAGTATATGGATGAACTTCAGTTAGATCTTTCGAACGTAGTGAACGAAGGCGTAGATGCAGAGAGGGAGCACTGGCTTAAGACAGAAGTTCACAACCCATACGAAATGTATTTTGAAAAAGCGAAAGAAGATTTCGAAAAAATTCATAAAACTCTTCGTGAAAATATTCAAAAAGAAGACAAAACATTTGATGAAGTCATGCTTAAAAATCGAGCGATTATTCAAAAGCAGTTTGAAACCATTCAAAAGATTGTCGAATCCAAACAGCTAATTAAGCACGATGTGAAGCATTCAAAATATGCTCAAATTGAACTTGCTCTTCGTCCCTACAATGCTCCACAAGAACGCATGTGGAATATTATGTATTATTTAAACGGTTATGGTATGCAATTTGTGTCAGATTTACTAAGTGCTGAAGTCGAATTAAATCACCGGTTAAAAGTCTGTTATGTCTAATAAAATCCTGCTGAAAAGCAGGATTTTTATTTTGGAAAAGAGAAAAAGTCTACAAGGTGAATGTTAACCAATTGAATCCTTATAAGGTATTTATTTCTAATTGTGCAAAAAACCTTATATTCCTTACATTTTATTCTACGAATATGTCCTACTTTTAACAAAATGACACTATTTGTGACAAAAAGACAAAATTCTACTTAATTCTTATATAAATAGCTGAAATAATGTTGAACTTTGATATATAATATAAACGTGTATATATATCAAAGAAAAACACCGTTTTTTGCTTTTTGTATACATAACTAAGTAGTTTAGAAAGAAGTAGGTGTCATAATGTTTAATCACACAACTGTTTTGCTTAAAGAAGCAGCGGAAGGCTTAAATATTAAGCCGGATGGAGTATATGTCGACTGCACGCTTGGCGGAGCAGGTCATAGTGAATATATCGTAAAACAGCTATCAGAAAAAGGGAAATTAATTGCGTTTGATCAAGACGATGTCGCTCTTGCAAATGCAAAAGAGAAATTGGCCCCGTATCTAGACAGAGTTATTCTAATCAAAAGTAATTTTCGCTATTTAAAAGAGCAGCTAATGAAACACGGAATTGAAGAAGTAGACGGAGTATTGTTTGACCTCGGAGTCTCGTCTCCTCAGTTGGATACACCAGAGCGAGGGTTCAGCTTTCATTATGATGCCCCGCTTGATATGCGCATGGATCAAAACTCAATGTTTTCTGCGTACAACGTAGTAAATGAATGGCCTTATGAAAAACTTGTGAAAATCTTTTTCCAATACGGAGAAGAAAAGTTTTCGAAACAAATTGCCCGCAAAATTGAAGCATATCGAGAGTCTAAACCAATTGAAACAACGCTAGAGCTGGTTGATCTTATTAAAGATGGCATTCCAGCGCCAGCTAGACGAACGGGTGGACATCCGGCAAAACGAATTTTCCAGGCTATTCGAATTGCTGTAAATGATGAGCTTCAAGTATTTGAAGATGCAATTGAACAGGCTATGGATGTGATCAAAAAAGGTGGACGTGTAAGTGTTATTACCTTCCACTCACTTGAAGATCGAATTTGTAAAGTTGCGTTTAAAAATGCAAGCACGGTTCCGCAGCTTCCGCATGGACTGCCAATTATTCCAGAAGAATTTAAACCTAAAATGAAAGTTATTACAAGAAAACCTATTTTACCTTCAGAAGAAGAGATAGAAGAAAATAAGCGCGCGCGTTCGGCAAAGCTTCGAATTGTAGAGAAATTAGTGTAATTAAAGGGTTTTATCAAAGAGGAGGGGACGAGAATGAACAATGTAGCATACAAAGTAAGAGAGCAAGATCAGCAGCAGAAGCAGCAAAAGACGGTACGTCAAGTTGTTCGGAAGACAAAAAGAAAAATCACGGTTGGTGAAAAAATTGTGTATTCTGGATTTGTCGCACTCATGCTGTTTGGGTCTGTGCAAATCATTTCAAATCAATCTTCGCTTTATAGCATCAGTGAAGAAGTGCAATCACTCGATGGAAAGATTGACAAGCAAGAAGCAAAAAACAATGAGTTAAAATTACAGGTAACAGAGTTAAGTGCATACGATCGTATTTGGACAAAAGCAAAAGAACTTGGACTAAAATTGAATGAAAATAACGTAAAAGTCGTTAACGATTAATTGCGATGACTACGCCAAGAAAAAATAGCAATATTAGTACAGGAGCAGCAATATTAATTTTAATATTTGCATTGCTCTTTTTTGTATTAGCCATCAGGTTCTTTTACATCCAAGCGACGGGCAAAGCAGACGGAGAAGCTTTAGCCGAAATTGCACAAAAACAGCATACGCGAACGTCTAAAATTGAAGGACAGCGCGGTACGATTTACGATCGAAACGGAGAAGCAATCGCCCAAGACACGGGTGCTTATACGGTTGTGGCGATTTTGAAGGAATCGCAATCAGAAGATAAAGATCATCCACAGCACGTGGTAGACCCTGAAAAGACGGCTGAAAAATTAGCCCCATTATTAAAGATGGACGAATCAAAAATTGACAGCATGTTAACAAGAGGAATTAAAAGGGGAGCATTCCAAGTCGAACTTGGTCCCGGAGGCCGTGACATTGATAACGTGCTAAAGCAAAAAATTGAAAAACTAAATCTCCCAGGCATCACGTTTTTACGCGATTCGAAGCGCTTCTATCCAAACGGTGTATTCGCCTCAAGTATTTTAGGGTACGCACAAAAAGATGATACGGGTAAAATCGTAGGGAAAATGGGAATTGAAAAAGTATTTGATAAGCAGCTTTCTGAAGAAGATGGATATGTAAAATACGAAGCTGCTAAAAATGGAATTAAGCTTCCGGATCCAAAAGAGTCAATTGTAGCTCCAAAAAATGGAGATAGCGTCACGCTTACGATTGATGAAAAAATTCAAACGTTTTTAGAGGATGCAATGACAGCTGCTGCTAAAGAATATAAACCAGAAGAGCTAATGGCAACGGTAGTGAATCCGAAAACCGGTGAAATTTTGGCAATGTCAAACCGCCCTTCATTTGACCCAAATATTCGTGATATCACGTCTTATCGTAATCCGTTTGTCGAAAACAGCTATGAACTTGGTTCAACGATGAAAATCTTTACGCTAGCAGCCGCGATTGATGCAGGGGTCTATAACGGCGAAGACCGCTATCAGTCGGGATCTTATAAAGTAACGAAAAACAGCGTTCCGATTAACGATCACAACGGCGGAGTCGGCTGGGGAGCTATTACATTTAATGAAGGAATTCAAAGGTCTTCAAATGTAGCGGTTGCCATTTTAGCCAATGAAAAATTAGGTACCGACCGTTTGTATAAATACTTGGACAAGTTTGGCTTTATGGATAAAACGGGAATTGACTTGCCAAACGAAGCTTCTAGCAAGTTAGTGACGAAGTACCCGAGAGACCGCGTAACTACTGCGTTTGGACAGGCGTCTGCTTTTACGCCTATTCAAGAAATTCAAGCGGCTACTGCGATTGCAAATGACGGGAAAATGATGAAGCCTTACGTGATTAAACAAGTAGTCGACGAAACAAATAAAAAAACGATTAAGAAAACAAAACCTACCGTAGTAGGACAACCTATTTCTAAAAAAGCAGCGAACGAAACGCTAGATATTTTAGAAACCGTTGTTTCTTCTGATGACGGAACAGGGAAACCTTACGCGATTGAAGGGTACGATGTCGCTGGAAAGACGGGAACAGCTCAAATTCCTGGTCCTAACGGAGGCTACTTGCATGGACACGGGAAAAATTTCATTTCCTTTATGGGCTTTGCGCCTGCTAAAGATCCAAAGCTGCTTGTCTATGTAGCCGTTAAAAATCCAACTCTCACGCCTCAAGAGACGGGTACTGCACCGCTTACAGCCGTATTTAATCCGGTGATGAAAAACAGCCTGCAGTACTTAGGGGTGGAGCCTGAAAAAACAGACGAAGACGGAAAGAAAACAGAAGAGAAAAAGGTAGATTCAGAAATTACGCTTAAATCTTACGTTAACGAATCAGTTGACAGTGCCGTGAAAGACTTAAAACAAAAAGGACTTGTTCCTGTTGTAATAGGTAAAGGAGATACGGTAGAAAGCCAATCACCTACTTCTGATACCATTGTCACTGGTCAACGCGTGTTCATTAAGACAAATGGAAAAGCCACAATGCCTGATTTAACAGGTTTTTCACATCGTGATGTTATTCGCTTTAGTGAATTTGTCAACGTTCGACCTAGCGCACTTGAAAATGGTTATGTTGTAAGTCAAAGTATTAAAGCAGGCGATCCGCTAAAAGCAGGAACGTATCTGAAAGTGGAACTTGAAACGCCTAAAGAGTTTTCAAGCACGTTAAATAAGTTAAAAGAAACGGAAAAAAGTGATTCTGATAGTAAAAAAGACGATAAGCAACTTGACTAGAAAATAAGTTCTAGTGAATCCTGTACAAGCATATATTGGAACGAGCCGATTCAGAGGAGGTTCTAATATATGCGGGTATCAGGAGTCACAGTTCGTAAAAGGCTAGCCATTGTTTTGTTTGTCGGTTTTATTGTGTTTTTGATTATTGATACAAGGCTTGGATATGTACAGTTGCTGACTGGGGATACGCTAACTGAAAAAGCCAAAGACTTATGGAGTCGGAATATTCCTTTTGAACCTGAAAGAGGAAAGATACTAGATCGCAATGATGTGGCACTTGCTACAAATAAAAGTGCACCGACCGTTTTAGTTATGCCAAGACAAGTTGAAAATCCAGCTGTTACGGCTGAAAAGTTAGCAAAAGTGCTGGGAGCATCAAAAGAAAAAGTATATGAACAAATAACAAAAGCTTCTTCTAGCGTATATTTGCGTCCTGAAGGAAGAAAAATTTCACATGCGAAAGCAAATGAAGTGCGAAATTTAAATTTAAAAGGCGTATATATAGCTGAGGATTCGAAGCGGTACTATCCGTTTGGAAGTTATTTGTCGCATGTATTAGGCTTTGCGGGAGTAGATAATCAAGGGTTAACAGGCCTTGAATTATATTATGATAAAGAGCTAAAAGGACAAAAAGGTTCAGTTAAATTGTATTCGGATGCTAAAGGTAAAAAGATGCCCAATATAGCCGATGACTACACAGCACCTGTGGACGGGCTGGATTTGAGATTGACCATTGATTCACGTGTGCAAACGATCATGGAGCGTGAGTTGGATAATGCTCAGACAGCTTATAATCCAGATGGTATGATTGCCATTGCCATGAATCCTAAAAACGGTGAAATTTTAGGTATGTCAAGTCGTCCGGGCTTTGATCCTACGGATTTTAAAAATGTGAAGCCTGAGGTGTATAATCGCAATCTTCCAATCTGGAGCGTATATGAGCCCGGATCAACGTTTAAGATTATTACACTGGCAGCTGCTCTTGAAGAAAAGAAAGTGGATTTACTAAAAGATCAATTTTACGATGATGGAGCCGCGGAAGTTGGCGGAGCGAGACTTCGCTGCTGGAAAAAAGGCGGACATGGACAGCAGTCTTTTTTAGAAGTTGTACAGAACTCATGTAACCCTGGTTTTGTGGAGCTTGGGGAACGTTTAGGAAAAGAGAAATTGTTCAAATACATTAAAGAATTTGGCTTTGGTCAAAAAACAGGTATTGATTTACAAGGGGAAGCAAAAGGAATTTTGTTCCCGCTTGAGCGCGTAGGGCCGGTTGAACAAGCTACAACAGCTTTTGGGCAAGGGGTTGCTGTTACGCCTATTCAACAAGTAGCTGCTGTTTCCGCAGCCGTAAACGGTGGAACGCTTTATGAACCTTATATTGCAAAAGAGTGGGTGGATCCAACTACCGGAAAAGTTGTAAGCAGTCATAAGCCGGTTGCTAAGCGAAAAGTTATTTCCGAGGAAACGTCTAAGCAAGTGCGTTTTGCTCTTGAAAGTGTAGTAGCACAAGGAAGCGGAAAAGGAGCTTTTGTGGAAGGGTACCGCGTTGGAGGAAAGACGGGTACTGCGCAGAAAGCTCAAAATGGAAAGTATTTAAAAAATAATCACATCGTTTCTTTTATCGGTGTTGCACCAGCAGATAACCCTGAAATTGTCGTGTATGTTGCGGTTGATAATCCAAAAGGCACCATTCAGTTTGGTGGAGTTGTAGCAGCTCCGATTGTAGGTAAAATGATTGAAGACAGTTTGCGTGTGATGGACGTTAAACCGCGTAAAGGACAAATTGAAAAAGAGTTAACGTGGCTGGACACACCAATGATAAAAGTACCAAATGTCGTAGGAATGTCAAAAAAAGAGTTACAAGAACAGCTACTTAATTTAAAATTAGATGTGAGTGGCGAAGGAGATAAAGTGGTCAAGCAGTCTCCTGCAGCCGGAACGAAAGTTAAAGAAGGCGAAACGGTTAGAATTTATATGGGAAAATAAAAATCTCTATAAACCACTATTCTTCCTTGCATGATAATCAGCAGGTTACTCTGCGTGTGAACATGAAATCAACAAATAAGCCTTGGGGGTGTTCCCTCCGGGCTTCTTTTTCTGTAAAATGTAATAGGTTAGGTGCTAGAAAAAGAAGAATAGTTGCCATAGCGTCTTATAACAAACGTTTCACTTTACAAATAGAGAGGACATGGTAGGAATGGATTTACGAGAACTACTAACACATTTACATGATTTTGTTCAGCTTCCTGAACAGAATATTGATATTACGTCAATTGAAATGGATTCAAGAGAAGTTAAGCCCGGAGCATTGTTCATTTGTATAGACGGCTATACAGTTGATGGCCATAGCTTTGCACAGATGGCTGTGGAAAAAGGGGCAGTAGCAATCTTAGCGGAAAAGCCTGTGGATGTAGAAGTACCTGTTGTACGCGTAAAGAGTACAAAACGAGCAATGGCAGTGCTAGCGGATGCTTTCTACAATCAGCCCACACAAAAAATGCATTTAATTGGTGTAACAGGCACAAATGGTAAAACAACGATTACACATTTAATTGAGCATATCTTTAAATCACAACATAAAAAGACGGGTCTAATTGGAACGATTGAAATTCGTATTGGTGATACGTCTTATGATGTGAAAAACACAACGCCTGAATCGCTTACGCTCCAAAAAACATTTCACCAAATGGTGGAAGAGAATGTAGAAGTAGCGATGATGGAAGTATCATCTCATGCACTTGACTTAGGACGCGTACACGGGTGCGACTTTGACGTGGCAGTATTTAGTAACTTAACGCAAGATCACCTGGACTATCATCATACAATGGAAGATTATCGTCGTGCGAAAGGGTTGCTATTTGCACAGTTAGGAAACGCTTATAACCATAATCGTCCTAAATTTGCTGTTCTTAATGCTGATGATGCGGCAACCGAGGAATATATTAAAAACACGGCTGCTACAGTGATTACCTATGGCATTGACCGTGACAGTGATATTCGTGCAACAAATATTCAAATTACAAACAGCGGCACAACGTTCGACTTGACAACACCGACAGAAACGGTTCGTGTAGAAATGAAGCTTATTGGGAAATTCAGCGTCTACAACGTATTAGCGGCTACGGCTTCATGTTTAGTGTCAGGTATTCCTCTGTCAGTTATTGTCGAGGAAATAAAAGTGTTAGAAGGCGTGTCTGGGCGTTTTGAAGTGGTTGATGCGGAGCAAGATTTTACGGTTATCGTTGATTATGCCCACACGCCGGACAGCTTAGAGAACGTGTTAAAAACTGTAAAAGAATTCGCAAAACGCAATATATATGTTATTGTTGGTTGTGGCGGAGATCGAGATCGTACAAAACGACCAATCATGGCTCGGATTGCAGCTGAATACAGTACACAAGCTATTTTGACATCTGATAATCCACGAAGTGAAGATCCATTGGCTATTTTAAAAGATATGGAAGAAGGTTTGGATACAGGTAACTATGTGACGATTGCTGATCGTGCAGAAGCTATTCGCTATGCAGTGGAAGCAGCGCATGCAGATGATGTTGTTGTCATTGCTGGAAAAGGGCACGAGACCTATCAAATTATTGGTAAAAAAGTATTTGATTTTGACGATCGAGAAGTAGCACGCAAAATGATTGAGGAGCGAAAGTAGTAATGAAATGGGTAGAGAACAAAATGAGTCGGAATGAGTTGGAAGTTAAGGAGGGAACATCGTGCTAGAACAATCAATTTTATTGACAATCGGCGTAGCCTTTTTGATTACGGTTGTATTGTCGCCGATTTTTATTCCCTTCTTAAGAAGATTAAAGTTTGGTCAAAGTATTCGTGATGAAGGCCCGAAATCTCACCAGAAAAAATCAGGTACACCTACAATGGGCGGTATCATGATTTTATTATCTATTATTGTGGCAACTCTTATTATGGTCAATCAGTATGCAGAACTTACATATAAGACGTTTCTATTATTATTTGTCACAATCGGATTTGGTTTATTAGGATTTTTAGATGATTTTATAAAAGTAGTGTTAAAGCGTAACCTTGGATTAACATCTAAACAAAAGTTTTTAGGTCAGGTTGTCATTTCAATTATTTTTTACTTTATTGCAAGACAGTTTGAGTTTTCAACTGAAGTGACGATTCCTGGAATTAAAGACCCAATCGATTTAGGTTGGTTTTATGTTGTTTTCCTCATCATCTGGCTTGTTGGTTTTTCAAACGCGGTTAACTTAACGGATGGATTAGACGGACTTGTATCTGGTACAAGTGCGATTGCTTTTGGTGCATTTGCAGTTCTTGCCTGGAATGCAGAGCAGTTTGAGCTATCTATTTTCTCAGTTGCTGTAGTAGGAGCTGTGTTAGGATTTTTAGTTTTTAATGCCCATCCTGCAAAAGTATTTATGGGAGATACGGGTTCTTTAGCGCTAGGAGGAGCTATCGCTACGGTGGCTGTCTTAATGAAAATGGAATTCTTGCTTGTTATTATCGGTGGTGTGTTTGTTATTGAAACACTATCTGTTATTATTCAAGTCGCATCTTTCAAAACAACAGGAAAACGTGTGTTTAAAATGAGCCCGCTTCATCACCATTACGAGCTAAGCGGCTGGTCGGAATGGCGCGTAGTTATGACTTTTTGGGCTGTAGGACTATTATTTGCAATGCTTGGAATTTATATCGAGGTGTGGATTTAAATGAAATCAGTCAATACGTATCAAGGTAAACAAGTACTTATTTTAGGATTAGCCAAGAGCGGTTTAGCAGCCGCTCAGTTAGTTAAACAGCTTGGTGCTAAAGTAGTCGTTAATGATCAAAAACCGTACGAAGAGAACGTAGCAGCACAGGAATTAGAAAAAACGGGCATTGAAGTTGTCTGTGGACATCATCCGCTTGAGCTTTTAGACAAAGCGGATGTTATTGTAAAAAACCCTGGGATTCCGTATTCAAATGTTTTATTGCAAGAAGCATTAAAGCGAAATATTCCGATTTTAACAGAGGTAGAATTGGCTTATGAAATTAGCGAAGCTCCTTTTATTGGAATTACGGGAAGCAATGGGAAGACAACAACAACAACGCTAATTTATAAAATGTTAGAAGAAGATCAAAAGCAGCCGTTGATTGCTGGAAATATTGGAACAGTAGCTTGTGAAGTGGCGCAAAAAGCAACAAAGGACAATGTAATTGTAACGGAGCTTTCTTCTTTTCAGCTGATGGGAATTGAAAAATTCCGTCCGAAAATCTCTTTATTATTGAATTTGTTTGATGCTCACTTAGACTATCATGGCACAAAAGAGGAATATATCAAAGCGAAAGCAAATCTCTTTAACAATCAAACAAGTGAAGACTTTGCCGTTATTAATGCGGATGATGAGCTAGTGATGAAAGCTAGTGCAGATGTTAAAGCGACAAAAGTACCTTTTTCTGTTACAGCTCAAACGACAGAAGGAGCGTATATTAAAAACGAAACGATTTTCTTTAAAGATGAAGAAGTGATGTCGTTAAAAGATGTGGTGCTGCCAGGCAAACATAATCAAGAAAACATTTTAGCAGCTGTATCCGTTGTGAAGCTGTACGGCTGTTCAAATGAAGCTATCTACCGCGTGCTCACAACGTTTGCTGGTGTTAAACATCGCGTTCAATATGTCACGACAATCAACAAACGTAAGTTTTATAATGACTCTAAAGCTACGAATATGCTTGCTACAAAAGTAGCTCTTTCCGCTTTTTCGCAGCCGACGATTCTACTTGCAGGTGGACTCGATCGCGGCAATGAGTTTGATGATTTAAAAGAAGAGTTTAAAAATGTGAAAGCTGTGATTACGTTTGGTGAAACGGCTCCTAAAATTGAACGCGTAGCAAAAGAAGCGGGAATACAAATTGTAAAACGTGTCGATAATGTTAAACAAGCAGTTTCAGAAGCATATGCTTGTTCAGATGAAGAAGATGTTATTTTATTATCTCCTGCTTGTGCAAGCTGGGATCAATTTAAAACTTTTGAAGAACGTGGTGACATCTTTATTGAATCTGTGCATAAACTGAAATAAGGGCTTGTCTAAACACCTAGAAAATACACTAGCCCTAATCTATTTTTAGAGGTGTGTGACAGTGTCGACAAAAAGGTCTACCCCAGATTTTTTTCTCATAATCGTTACGCTTTCCTTGCTAACCATCGGCCTTATCATGGTATACAGCGCAAGTGCGGTATGGGCTACATACAAGTTTAATGATTCTTTTTTCTTTGCTAAACGCCAGCTCTTATTTGCAGGGCTTGGAGTATGCGCAATGTTTGTCATCATGAATATTGATTATTGGATGTGGCGTACTTGGGCGAAGCCAATTGTAATCATTTGCTTTGTTATGCTGGTACTTGTATTGATTCCGGGAGTAGGGCTAGTACGGAATGGGTCGCAAAGTTGGATAGGAGTTGGAGCGTTTTCGATTCAGCCTTCAGAATTTATGAAGTTTGCTATGATTATATTTTTAGCGAAATATTTATCGGAAAACCAGAAGAAAATTACATCTTTTAGAAAAGGAATGTTACCGGCGTTATTACTGGTTTTCTTACCGTTTGGCATTATTATGATGCAGCCGGATTTAGGAACGGGAACGGTGCTTGTTGGAACTTGTTTAGTCATGATTTTTGTTTCAGGAGCAAAAGTAAGTCACTTTGCAGGTCTTGGGTTGCTTGGCGTTGCTGGTTTTGTAGGGCTTGTTTTATCGGCTCCTTATCGGATTAAACGCATTACCTCATTTTTAAATCCTTGGGAAGATCCGCTTGGAAGCGGGTTTCAAATCATTCAATCTCTTTATGCAATTGGGCCGGGGGGATTGCTTGGATTAGGGTTAGGGCAAAGTAGACAAAAGTTCTTTTATCTGCCGGAGCCTCAAACTGATTTTATTTTTGCTATTCTAGCAGAAGAGCTCGGTTTCATCGGTGGAACGCTTGTTCTGCTGTTGTTTAGCTTATTGCTTTGGAGAGGAATTAAAGTAGCGCTCGGAGCTCCTGATCTTTACGGAACGTTTTTAGCCTTAGGAATTATTTCAATGGTTGCGATTCAAGTCATGATTAATATAGGCGTGGTAACAGGTCTTATGCCTGTTACGGGAATTACGCTTCCATTTTTAAGTTACGGCGGATCATCGCTGACGCTCATGCTGGCAGCAGTTGGAGTTTTGTTAAATGTTAGTAGATATTCTCGCTATTAATTGAAAAAAATTGTATAATGTCAAGTAGGCAATGGTCTACTGAAGTAAACCGTCATCTTAAATCCAAGTGCACGCCGGATTTTGTTGGCGGTTTATTTTCGATTTTTTACAGGTAGATGATATTTTTGTATGAAATGTTTTTAAAATGTAATGTTGTGATAACCAATTTTGAGTCCAACTATGGTATGATGTGTAAGGTTAAATGTTTTATCTTAGTGAGTAAGTGAACGTATGTGCACTTATGAGCGTAGCGTTTTTTTATGACTGTCAGCATGTGTTTAACTTCTAAATGAAAAACGATAAAAAAACAATCAAAATTACTTTATATAGCAGATGAACGTACATTCTATGGGTGAATGTCATACGATAAATAAAAATGATGAAATTGACAACAGAATAGAGTGCCTTCGTAGAAAAAAGGTATCTTACAAGGTGCTGCTGCTTAGTTACGAATCTGTTCTTATTATTCTTATGCATTAGAAGTAAGGGCGCATTGACATGAAAGTTTTATAACAGCAAAGAGGGTTTTAGGAGGTTCTTATGGAAGCGTTAGTAAAAGAGTTAGTCGAAGCGAATATTGGAAAGGTTCGTGAAAATGAACCGCTAGCAAAACATACAACAATGAAAATTGGTGGTCCAGCAGATGTGCTTGTAGAACCTGATTCTGTTGATCACTTAAAAGTTACAATGGATATTATTAAAAAACACGGCGTGAAATGGAGAGCGATTGGTCGAGGATCTAATCTTCTTGTTTCTGATAAGGGAATTGAAGGTGTGGTCATTAAGCTCGGAGCCGGATTAGATGATTTAACAGTAGATGGAGAGACGGTTACTGTAGGTGGGGGATACCCTAGCATCAAGCTTGCAACAGTTATTACAAAACAAGGTCTGTCTGGACTGGAGTTTTCAAGTGGAATTCCTGGATCCGTGGGAGGCGCTGTTTATATGAATGCAGGTGCCCATGGTTCTGATATGTCTCATGTAGTCGAAAAAGCGTTGATTTTATTTGAAGATGGCACTCTTGAGTGGCTGACAAATGAAGAGCTTCAATTTTCGTATCGTCATTCAATTCTACAAAAAGACCGTCCTGGAGTATGTGTAGAAGCTGTGCTGCGTTTGAAAAAGGGAACGAAAGATGATATTGTGGCGGTCATGCAGAAAAATAAAGACTATCGCCGCGAAACACAGCCTTGGAATTTCCCTTGTGCAGGAAGTATTTTTAGAAATCCACTTCCAAATTATGCAGGAGACTTAATTGAAAAGTCCAACTTAAAAGGTTTTTCAGTAGGCGGGGCGCAAATTAGTGAGCAGCATGCGAACTTCATTGTCAACACAGGAGATGCAACGGCTTCAGACGTGCTGAATTTAATTGCTCACGTTAAGAAAACAATTAAAGAGAAATTCGATATTGATATTCATACAGAAGTTGAGATTATCGGTCGCTAATTACCCAGCCCGTGGCTGTATGGTTATGCGTGAAAAGGTAGCTTTTATGTGTTTATTCTATGCTATAATGGGGATATTCTCATGAAGCAAAGATTGGAAATAAATGGATGGTAATTCCTCGTTTATTTTCTCAAATGGATAAGGGTGAAAAAAATGGAAAAAGGTAAGTTAATTGTTTTAGAAGATCGGGTACCGAAGCTGCAAGAACAGCGAAAGCAAAAAGCAAATAGACGGCTTATTTTGTATTTATCACTCTTTTTCATCCTTATTTTATTTATTGTATATTCTCAATCTTCTCTGAGTAATGTTTCTAACATTGAAGTACAAGGGAATAAACATGTAAGTGATAAGGATATTGTCAAAGCGAGTGGTCTGTCCAAAAAAACCAGCTACTGGAAAGCTGATGCTGATCAAATTCAAGAAAAAGTCGAAAAAAACCCTGAGGTAAAGGAAGCTGTCATTCACAAAACATTTCCTAATAAGGTCGTAATCGACGTAAAAGAGTACGCAAGAATTGCATATGTAACCTCGGGGAATAAATATTTCCCTGTGAATGAAAATGGAAAAGTTTTAAAAGAAGTAAGTGCTAAGAAAGTGTCATCCGAAGCTCCGTTGCTAATTGACTGGAAAGACGGAGAAGCTATACAAAGCATGGTTCAAGAATTAGCTAAAACGCCTAAGAGTATAAAAGGGGCTATTTCTGAGATTTACTATGCGCCGACAAAATCAGAACCTCTTCACATAGAGGTATTTATGAATGATACGCGTGAAGTAAGCGGGAAAATTAGCAACTTCTCTGATAAAATTGTTCATTACCCAGCTATTGCAAGTAAATTGAGTGATGATCAAAAAGGTATTATTGATTTAGAAGAAGGATATGCATTTAAACCTTATAAAAAGAGCAAGCAGTAATTATTTTTTATAAGTGTTAATTAAAGGAAATAGATGAGTTGAGACTGGCAAACTAGCCCTTGTACATTGTATAATCACATGCAAGTATTCTGCATACATATGATTTTCTTCTCCGGTGCTGTGAAATGGAAATGTAATATTTGTTCTAGGTAAGTTTCGCTTTTCTCAGTGTACATCTTAGTGTAGACTTGTAGTTAAATAGCTTTTTTTCAGTGAATTTTAGGCTTAAATCTAAAAAAAGTCAAAACAAGAACGTTTTGTTCTTTGAAAGAGATAAAGTCTGTGAAAAACTTGAAAAAAATTGATTTTACAAAAGGGAAACAGATGTATTTGTTGAATATTTTCATATAATAAAAAATTAATATTGTTGTTCTTCTTAATTTATTAAGATGACATGTGCAGAAAGAAAAAGGAGGTGCCAAAGAATGAACAGCAATGAAATATACGTTAGTTTAGACATCGGTACATCCAGTGTGAAAGTAATCATCGGAGAGATGAGTAACGATTCATTGAATATCATTGGTGTAGGGAATGTTAAATCACACGGACTAAAAAAAGGTTCTATCGTTGATATAGATGCAACAGTTCAATCTATTAGAAAAGCAGTAGAACAAGCTGAACGAATGGTAGGCATTACAATTAAAAAGGTTGTAGTGGGCATAAGCGGAAATCATGTATTTTTACAGGATTGTCACGGAGTAGTAGCCGTGTCAAGCGAGAATCGTGAAATTACAAACGAAGATATTCATCGAGTAATTGATGCTGCTCAAGTCATGTCTATCCCGCCAGATCGTGAAATCATTGATGTTATTCCAAAGCAATTTATTGTAGATGGCTTAGAAGGTATTAACGATCCTAGAGGTATGATTGGGGTACGTTTAGAAATGGAAGGCACAATCATAACAGGATCTAGAACGGTTTTACATAACTTATTACGCTGTGTAGAAAGAGCTGGTTTAGAAATCAGTGATATTTGTTTACAGCCTCTAGCCGCTGGTTCAATTGCATTATCTCGTGATGAAAAAAACTTAGGTGTCGCACTGGTAGATATCGGTGGAGGTTCAACAACGGTTGCGATCTTTGACCAAGGACATTTGAAAGTAACAAATGTACTAGCTGTTGGTGGAGAGCACATTACCAAGGATTTATCGATTGGCCTTCGCACATCGACTGAAGATGCGGAAAATATTAAGATAAAGCATGGACATGCTTTCTACGATCATGCTTCTGAAGAAGAAGTATTTAGTGTACCGATCATTGGAAGCGATCAGCATCAGCAGTTTAATCAGCTCGAAATCTCTGATATTATTGAAGCTAGATTAGAAGAGATTTTAGATATGATTACGCAAGAGGTAAATCGCCTAGGATACAAAGATATTCCAGGAGGATTTGTTTTAACAGGCGGAGTAGTAGCGATGCCTGGTATTCTTGAGCTAGCTCAAGTAATTTTAAAGAATAACGTGCGCATAGCAGTGCCTGATTATATTGGAGTACGTGAGCCGCATTATACAACAGGCGTAGGATTAATAAAATTTGCATACAAAAATGCTAAAATACAAGGCCGGGAAATTGGAGCGCCAGTTGTGGAAGAAGAGCCGATTGAGCAAGAAATGATCAAACCTAGCCCGAAACCACAGCAGCCGCAACAATCAGCTGAGCAGCCGAAAAAGAAAAATGACCAAAATTTAATGAAGAAGTTTTTTGGATACTTCTTTGATTAACGTTACGGATTGGTAATTTCGAAGAATTAGGAGGAACTATCATGTTGGAGTTTGATACAAGTGTAGACCAATTAGCGACGATTAAAGTAATCGGTGTCGGAGGCGGCGGTAACAACGCGGTTAACCGAATGATTGAACATGGCGTCCAAGGTGTAGAATTTATTGCAGTTAATACAGATGCACAAGCATTAAATTTATCAAAAGCTGAAACAAAAATGCAAATCGGCGCTAAATTAACAAGAGGATTAGGTGCAGGTGCTAATCCAGAAGTTGGTAAAAAAGCAGCTGAAGAAAGTAAGGAACAAATCCAAGAAGCACTAAAAGGTGCAGATATGGTTTTCGTAACAGCTGGTATGGGTGGAGGAACTGGAACTGGTGCAGCTCCAGTCATTGCCCAAATTGCTCGTGAGCTAGGAGCACTAACGGTAGGTGTTGTTACTCGTCCGTTTACATTTGAAGGCCGTAAGCGTTCTACTCAAGCGGCAGGCGGCATTGCGTCAATGAAAGAAGCAGTGGACACGCTGATTGTTATTCCAAATGATCGCTTATTGGAAATCGTTGATAAAAACACGCCAATGCTAGAAGCGTTCCGTGAAGCGGATAACGTATTGCGACAAGGTGTGCAAGGTATTTCAGATTTAATCGCAGTTCCTGGATTAATTAACTTAGACTTCGCTGACGTGAAAACAATTATGTCTAACAAAGGATCTGCACTTATGGGGATCGGTATTGCAACTGGTGAAAACCGCGCTGCTGAAGCGGCTAAAAAAGCTATTTCAAGTCCACTTCTTGAAACATCTATCGATGGAGCTCAAGGTGTATTAATGAACATCACAGGCGGTACAAACCTAAGTCTTTACGAAGTACAAGAAGCTGCAGATATCGTTGCTTCGGCTTCTGACCAAGAAGTGAACATGATCTTTGGATCTGTTATTAACGAAAACCTAAAAGACGAGATTGTTGTTACAGTTATTGCAACTGGCTTTAGTGACCAAGATTTATCACAGCCAAAACCAGGTCGTCCTTCGTTATCGGCGAATCGCATGCAGCAATCGACACAGCAGCCGGCCCCACAGCCGAAGCGTGAAGTAAAGCGTGAAGAACCTGTACAGCAAGAATATACGCGTCCATCTCAGCCACAGTCTGAAGATGCGCTAGATATTCCAACATTCTTACGAAACCGTAATCGTAGACGCTAAGAAAATAAAAAGCCAAGACCTCTGTTTTATACAGAGGTCTTTTTTTATGCCATGAAGCTAGAAAACTCCAAAAGAATATAAAAAACATTCGACATGGTCAATATGATGCCTTCAAAGGGTTTGTGTTTTCTTTCTAAAAGTGGTGTGACAAATATCGAATGATTTCCTCAAAAATACTGCTTGTTTCTCGGCATGAACTGACAGACTTTCTAATAGGATGTACTATATACTAATTTTTAACAGAAAAATTCAGAAAGAATGGAGAGGTTATAAACATTGCCAATCTATTTAGATTTAATATGGATGCTGAATTTTGGGTTAGATACGATTTTACTAATGTTATGTGCAGTTGTACTTAAACGGAATTACAAGTGGTGGCGGCTTTTGCTTGGGGGCTTTATCGGTTCATTGATTGTCCTTCTTATGTTTACGCCTTTTTCTCATCTTATGGTTCACCCTGCTATTAAAATTTTATTCTCTTTTTTTATGGTATTGATGACGTTTGGTTATAAACGACTGCGCTTTTTCTTTGAGAATTTATTAACGTTTTATTTTGCAACCTTTGTTGTGGGTGGAGGATTAATGGGCGTTCACTTTTTATTTCAAGATCAGTTCCTTGTTCTTAATCAAATGGTTGATACGAAATCTCCACAGTTTGGTGATCCTATTAGCTGGATATTTGTTCTTATCGGTTTTCCGCTATTATCTTATTTTTCAAAAACACGAGTTGATGATTTGCGAATGAAAAATATTACATTTGATCAGCTGGTAGATGTGGAAATTATTTTAAACGAACAGACGCTGTCGATGAAAGGACTTATTGATAGTGGAAACCAGCTTGTAGATCCGCTGACGAAAACCCCGGTTATGATTGTTACAGCAGATTCTTTAAAAGAAATATTGCCTGAAGGCTTAATGGAATTAAGCAAAAATGTCCAATCCTTTTCACACAGCGAAGATATTGATCAAGAGTGGTATTCAAAAGTCCGCTTTGTCCCTTATCGAAGCGTGGGCCAAGCCAATCAGCTGCTGCTTGCTCTAAAGCCAGATATGGTAAGGCTTGTGCATCAGTCCAATACGATTGAAGTCACTAAAGTATTAGTAGGTATTAGTCATACAACGCTTTCAGTGGAGAAGCAATATGAGTGTATTGTTCATCCGAAGCTTATTGTTATTGGAGAAGTAAGTTCCGCATCGTAAAAGGTGTGAACAAATAAAGGAGGATACAGAATGGCTACATATCGAATTCGATTTCAATTATGGTGGTACAAATTATTAATTAAACTTAAGCTAAAAACAGATGAAGTGTACTATATAGGAGGAAGTGAAGCTCTTCCACCCCCTTTAACAAAAGATGAAGAAGAAGTGCTCTTAAAAAAACTTCCATCAGGAGATGAAGCAGCACGTTCGCTGTTGATTGAGCGTAATTTGCGACTTGTTGTTTATATTGCCCGCAAGTTTGAAAATACGGGAATCAATATTGAGGATTTAATTAGCATCGGCACCATTGGTTTAATTAAAGCAGTAAACACGTTTAATCCTGAAAAGAAAATTAAGCTAGCGACGTACGCCTCTCGCTGTATTGAAAATGAAATTTTAATGTATTTGCGCCGCAACAATAAAATTCGATCTGAAGTTTCATTTGATGAGCCGTTAAATATTGATTGGGATGGAAACGAACTGTTATTGTCTGACGTGATGGGAACCGAAGAAGATATCATCACAAAAGACCTAGAAGCCAATGTAGATCGAAAACTCTTGTTGAAAGCACTGCACCAATTAAATGATCGTGAAAAGCAAATTATGGAGCTGCGTTTTGGGCTAGCCGGCGGGGAAGAAAAAACGCAAAAAGATGTAGCTGATATGCTAGGCATTTCTCAGTCTTATATTTCAAGGCTTGAAAAACGAATTATTAAACGGCTGCGAAAAGAATTTAATAAAATGGTTTAAGTAAAAAAGCTGATTGTATAAGGGCTGAGAAGCATCTTATACAATCAGCTTTTTTAGTGGAGAATTGTCAGAATTGTAAAAGTGCATATTTTTTCCTTCTGAGGAGATACTGAATTCAGAACATCATCTCCTGTTAGGAGGGAAAGAGTTGACAAGAAATAAAGTAGAAATTTGTGGAGTAGATACTTCGAAACTTCCCGTATTAAAAAATGAAGAAATGCGAAAGTTGTTTAAACAAATGCAGGCTGGAGATGGAACAGCAAGAGAAAAGCTAGTAAGCGGAAATTTACGTCTCGTACTCAGCGTGATCCAACGTTTTAACAATCGTGGAGAATTTGTTGATGACTTATTTCAGGTTGGATGTATTGGATTAATGAAATCCATTGACAATTTTGATTTAAGTCAAAACGTGAAGTTTTCTACATATGCTGTCCCAATGATTATAGGGGAAATTCGCCGCTATTTACGTGACAATAATCCAATCCGTGTTTCTCGTTCCCTTCGTGATATTGCTTATAAAGCTCTTCAAGTTCGTGAAAGACTTATGAGTGAAACATCCAAGGAACCTACAGCTGAGGAAATTTCAAAAGTCCTAGAAGTACCGCATGAAGAAATTGTGTTTGCTTTAGATGCTATCCAAGATCCGGTTTCTCTATTTGAACCTATTTACAATGATGGTGGAGACCCAATCTATGTCATGGATCAGCTAAGCGATGAACGCAACCGTGATTCAACTTGGATTGAAGAAATTGCTTTGCAAGAAGGTATGAGAAGATTGAACGAGCGAGAAAAACTAATTTTACGAAAGCGCTTCTTTCAAGGTAAAACACAGATGGAAGTGGCTGAAGAAATTGGTATTTCTCAAGCGCAAGTTTCTCGTTTAGAAAAAGCTGCTATTAAACAGATGAATAAAAATATTCAAAGTTAACAAAAGCTATCTAAACTGGCAGCTGCTCGCGTTCATACAATTAATACCATCCACTTTATTTGATGTTCAACTTAATAAGCATCGTGTCTATAAAAACAGACACGGTGCTTATTTTGTATGTATCGATGTATAATACATGACCAAAAGATATTCATATCAGATTTCCTATTGCTGTGAGGACTTCTAGCTACTCATTGAGAATGTCTCTTGCTAAAAAGCTGTGTAATTAGTAAACAAAATGCCTATAGAAAGAGAATGGCAGAGAAAAAAATAAGCTTTTCCTTCATGAAATGAAAATTTGAAAATATACATAGGCTAAGGAATAAAGTTGGCTATAGGAGGAGAGAGCATGTTAAAGATTTCAGAATTTCAGCTGAAAGATGTAGTGAATGTAGCTGATGGCAAAAAACTTGGAAATGTAGGGGATATTGATATTGACTTAACAACGGGAAAAATACAGGCCGTCATTATCGGAGGCTCTCGTGTATTGGGCTTCTTTGGAAAAGATGATGAAATTGTGATTCCGTGGAAAAATATTGTGAAAATTGGTTCTGATGTCATTTTAGTACGTTATAAAGACGCATTTCAGCCTGAAGAGAATTAGTTTTTTGTCAACAGCACCTAGCAATCTGTGGTACAATATGTGAGAACAAATGAAACAAGGGATGTGTCACATACATGAATCCTGAGCCATTAAAAAAAAGTCATCACGAGTCGTTTATGTGGCTGAGCCCTTGGGTAGAAAAGAATGATATGCTTGTTGCTGGTTTCACCACAAAAAATGGTGGTGTGAGTAAACCTCCATTTGCTTCTTTTAACCTAGGGCTTCACGTAAACGATAACGTAGAAGATGTTATTACAAATAGAAAAATTTTAGCAGCCGAACTAGACATGTCTTTTGAAAGCTTTGTATGTGCTGAACAAGTACATGAAGCAACTGTTCAAAAAGTAACAAAAGCCGACTGTGCAAAAGGAATCTACAAGTATGAAGAGGGCATAAAAGCAACGGATGGCATTTATACAAATGAATCTGATATTTTGTTAGCTTTATGTTATGCAGATTGTGTTCCGCTGTACTTCTATGCGCCTGATCACCATTTAGTTGGTCTTGCTCATGCTGGGTGGAAGGGAACAGTGAAAGATATTGCAGGAAATATGATTCGACGTTGGGTAGAGCAAGAAAATGTTCCGGTTGAAGATATTTACGTGGCGATTGGCCCTTCGATTGAAGATTGCTGTTATGTTGTCGATAACCGCGTCATTACACAAGTAAACGAAGTAGTTGGCCAAAATGGATATCAAGAAGTAAGCCCTGGACAATACGCGCTTAATTTAAAAAAAGTCAATAAGCTGCTGATTCAAAACGCAGGCGTATTGCCGGAACGAATTTTAACATCGTCGTATTGTACAAGCTGTGAAGATGACCTGTTCTTCTCACATCGCCGCGACCAAGGGAAAACAGGACGCATGTTTAATTTCATAGGCTTTAAGGAGGAGTAATTACATAGTGACAGCTAGCGTAAGTGAAAATCTAGAAGCAGTTCAACAAACAATTGCTGAAGCGTGTAAAAAAGTTAATCGAAATCGAGAAGATGTAGAGCTGATTGCTGTAACAAAATACGTTTCCACAAAACGAGCAGCAGAAGCAGTGGATGCAGGCATTTTACATCTCGGAGAAAACAGGGATGAAGGTCTTCTAGAAAAGTATGAATCAATCGGTGAGAAAGCGACCTGGCATTTTATCGGAAGCTTACAAACAAGAAAAGTAAAAAATGTGATTGATAAAGTTGACTATATTCATTCACTAGACCGATTATCTTTAGCAAAAGAAATTGATAAACGTGCAGAACATCGTATAAAATGTTTTGTACAAGTTAATGTTGCCGAAGAACAATCAAAGCATGGCCTTGCTGTAGAAGATGTAATTCCATTTATTCAATCTCTTGAAGCATTTGCAAATATCCAAGTGGTCGGATTGATGACAATGGCCCCTCACACAGATGATGAGTCTACGCTTCGCAGCTGTTTTAAAGGTCTAAAGAAATTGCAGAATCGCATACAAGAACTAAACTTGCCATATGCACCGTGTACAGAGCTATCAATGGGAATGTCAAACGATTATGCAATTGCAATTGAAGAAGGAGCAACATTCATTCGACTAGGAACCACGTTAGTTGGGAATGAACGTTAAGGAGGTGTAATTCAAGATGAGTATGAAAAATCGCTTTAGAAGTTTTTTTGCTCTTGATGACGATACTGAATATGTAGAAGAACATTACGAAGAAGAAGAGTCGGTAGAAGAGCCTGTACAGCAGTCGAGACCAGCGAAAGCTAGTCAGCAGCCGAATCAGCAGCAAAACGTGATTAGCTTGCAAAGCGTTCAAAAATCATCAAAAATGATGCTTTGCGAACCTCGCGTCTATGCCGAAGCACAAGAAATTACGGATCATTTAAAAAATCGTAAAGTCGTAGTTGTGAATTTACAGCGCATTCAACGAGATCAAGCAGTGAGAATTGTCGACTTTTTAAGTGGTACAGTTTATGCTTTAGGCGGGGACATTCAAAAAATTGGAACCGACATCTTTTTATGTACACCTGATAATGTAGACGTAAGCGGAAGCATTTCAGATATGATGGGAGAACATGATACAACAAACGTAAAGAGGTGGTAGTTTTTGGACATCGTTTTTGGGATTCTTGGAAAATTAATTGGGCTTTACTCATGGGCACTAATTATTTACATTTTGATGTCTTGGGTACCCGATGTAAGGGCGTCTAAGTTTGGTCAGCTGCTTGGCAGTATTTGTGAGCCTTACTTAGAGCCTTTTCGTAAAATCATTCCGCCTATTGGCATGATTGATATTTCACCTCTTGTCGCAATCTTTTTATTGCGATTTGCGGAAAGAGGCGTGTATTCACTTAATAATGTGGTGGGGTTTATTTAAAAAAGGAATCGCTGGATTCCTTTTTTACATACCAATAGTAGGAGTAATAATATGTCTATTTATGAACATTTTAGGCAAGAAGAACATGGATTTATTGACCAGGTTCTTCAGTGGAAAGAAGATGTCCTACATCAATACAGCCCAAAATTAACGGACTTTTTAGATCCAAGAGAGCAGCAGATTGTGACGGCTATTGTCGGGACTGAAGGAGAGGTTCAAGTTTCATTTGATGGTGGACAACCGTTTGCTGAACGCAAGCGTGCGCTGCTATACCCGGATTACTATGTACCTGAAAGCGAAGATTTTCAGTTGCATATGTATGAGCTCAATTATCCTAAAAAGTTTGTGACGATTGAACATCCTCAAGTTCTTGGTTCGGCGATGTCCTTAGGACTGCGCCGTTCAAAATTTGGCGATATTTTGGTCGCGGGAGACGATATTCAGCTTGTAGCTGCAGAGGAAATTTCTTCTTATATTGAGATGAATTTAACATCAATTGGAAAAGCCAAAGTTTCACTTTCTTCTATTCAAAGGGAGCAGCTGCATGTGGTAAAAGAAGAGCTGATTGAACACGTTTATACAGTTTCTTCAATGAGGCTTGATGTTTTGCTGTCGACCATTCACAATTTATCAAGACAAAAAGTCCAGCCGTTTATTGCAAATGGAGCGGTAAAAGTAAATTTTAAAGTCATTGAACAGCCTTCTTTTGAATGTCATGAAGGTGATATTTTGTCACTTCGTGGTCACGGCAGAAGTCGTATCGTTTCACTTGAAGGTAAAACAAAAAAAGAAAAATGGCGAATTGTTGTAGGAAAGCAGAAATAAAGAAATCTACTAGCAGGAAATTTTAAAATTATGTCGAATAAACCATTACTAATGACGTAATGAGACAACACGGAGGTGGCCTAGATGCCTTTAACCCCTTTGGATATTCATAACAAAGAGTTTAATCGCGGATTTCGCGGATATGATGAAGATGAAGTAAATGAGTTTCTTGACCAAGTAATTAAAGACTATGAGCTGGTAATGCGTGATAAAAAGGAGTTAGAAGGAAGAGTATCTGAATTAACAGATCGTCTTGGACATTTTACTAACATCGAAGAAACGTTAAATAAATCAATTTTAATTGCTCAAGAAGCAGCGGAAGATGTGAAGCGAAACGCTGAAAAAGAAGCGAAGCTCATTATAAAAGAAGCAGAAAAAAATGCGGACCGTATTATTAATGAAGCACTGTCTAAGTCTCGTAAAATTGCGATGGACATTGAGGAGACGAAAAAGCAGTCTAAAGTATTTAGAACACGTTTCAAAATGTTAATCGAAGCACAGCTTGAAATGTTAAACAGCGACGACTGGGATCAGTTGATGGATTATGAGATGCCAGCGCTAGAAGAAAAAATTGACTAGTCAAGACATCATCTTGACTTCTCACGTTTTGTTGTCATATAATTTGGTAACAGATGAAATTTCATATCTAACAGTACGGAGACAGGGACAGTAGCTTTTTTAGTTTGTCAAAGCGAATCGAGGATGGTGTGAGCTCGATAACAAACAAAAAAGTGAAAATCACCCTAGAGTACCATTGCTGAACTGATGATAGTAAGCAGTGGCGGTTTATTCACGTTACGAATGCAAAGAGGATTTGCGTGCAGCAAATCTACTAGGGTGGTACCGCGGGAGGCCTTCTCGTCCCTTTTTGGGATGAGGAGGTCTTTTTGTTATGGTACAAAAAGATATGAAATTTACGTTTTTTTTGGAGGGTAAAACATGGAATATAAAGATACATTATTGATGCCAAAAACTGAATTTCCGATGCGTGGAAATTTACCGAACCGCGAGCCTAAAATGCAAGAACAGTGGGCTGAAATGAATATTTATGAAAAAGTACAAAAACGTACGGAAGGCCGTCCGCTATTTGTCCTGCATGATGGACCTCCATATGCGAATGGCGATATTCACATGGGACATGCATTAAATAAAATTTTAAAAGATTTTATCGTTCGCTATAAGTCGATGTCAGGCTTCTGCGCACCTTATGTACCAGGCTGGGATACACACGGTTTGCCAATTGAAACAGCTTTAACAAAAAATAAAAAAGTAAACCGCAAAGAAATGACGGTAGCTGAGTTCCGTAAGCTTTGTGAACAGTATGCTTGGGAACAAGTAAACGGCCAGCGTGAGCAGTTCAAGCGTTTAGGCGTACGCGGAGATTGGGATAATCCATATGTAACGCTTCAGCCACAGTACGAAGCGCAGCAAATCAAAGTGTTTGGTGACATGGCGAAAAAAGGCTACATCTACAAAGGGTTAAAACCTGTGTACTGGTCCCCTTCAAGTGAGTCTGCTTTAGCAGAGGCGGAAATCGAATACTATGACAAGCGTTCAGCTTCTATTTACGTAGCGTTTAACGTAAAAGATGGTAAAGGTGTGCTTGAACAAGATGAAAAATTCATCATTTGGACGACAACACCATGGACAATGCCAGCTAACCAAGGGATTGCTGTCAATCCTGAGCTTCAGTACAGCGTAGTTGAAGCAGATGGAGCGAAATATGTAGTGGCAACTGAACTGATTGAAACAGTTGCTAAAGAAATTGAATGGGCTGACTATAAGACGCTTCGTACGGTAAAAGGTTCAGAACTTGAGCGTGTAGTAGCTGAGCATCCAATCTACAAGCGCGATTCTTTAGTTGTTCTTGGCGATCACGTAACAACCGATGCTGGTACTGGGTGTGTTCATACAGCACCGGGACACGGGGAAGACGACTTTATCGTTGGTCAAAAATACGGTTTGGAAGTTCTTTGTCCAGTCGACAGTAAGGGTCATATGACGAATGAGGCGCCAGGATTTGAAGGATTATTCTATGATAAAGCGAATAAGCCGATTACAGACAAACTAGAAGAAGAAGGCGCGCTGTTAAAATTAAGTTTCATTACCCACTCATACCCACATGACTGGCGTACAAAGAAACCAACAATTTTCCGTGCAACGGCACAGTGGTTTGCGTCTATTAAAGATTTCCGTGAAGATTTATTAAAAGCAGTAGAAAAAACAAAATGGGTGCCTACTTGGGGTGAAACGCGACTTTATAACATGGTGCGTGACCGCGGAGACTGGTGTATTTCTCGTCAACGTGCATGGGGCGTTCCGATTCCGGTATTTTATGCTGAAAATGATGAGCCAATCATTACGGATGAAACAATCGAACACGTATCAAATCTATTTAGAGAGCATGGATCAAACGTATGGTTTGAGCGTGAAGCAAAAGACTTGCTTCCAGAAGGCTTTACTCATGAAGGAAGCCCAAATGGCCGCTTCACAAAAGAAACAGACATCATGGACGTATGGTTTGACTCTGGCTCTTCACATCAAGCTGTTCTTGAAGAGCGTGAAGACTTACAGCGTCCGGCTGATTTGTATTTAGAAGGTTCTGACCAATATCGCGGCTGGTTTAATTCAAGTCTTTCTACAAGTGTAGCTGTAACGGGTGAAGCACCTTATAAAGGGGTACTTAGCCACGGGTTTGCTTTAGACGGTGAAGGTCGCAAAATGAGTAAGTCATTAGGAAACGTTGTAATTCCAGAAAAAGTAATGAAACAACTAGGTGCAGATATTTTACGTTTATGGGTAGCTTCTGTAGATTACCAAGCTGATGTTCGTGTATCTGATAACATTTTAAAACAAGTAGCAGAAGTATATCGTAAAATCCGCAACACGTTCCGTTTCTTACTAGGAAACTTAGCGGACTTTAATCCAACAACTGATGCTGTAGCCGTTGAAGACCTTCGTGAAGTAGACCGCTACATGCTTGTGAAGCTGAACAAATTAATTGATAAAGTGAAAAAATCTTATGATTCATATGAATTCTCAAGCATTTATCACGCAGTGCATAATTTCTGTACAATTGATATGAGTTCATTCTACTTAGACTTTGCAAAAGATGTATTGTACATCGAAGCAGAAAATAATGTAGAGCGTCGCAGCATTCAAACGGTCCTTTATGAAACGTTATTATCGTTAACGAAATTAGTGTCTCCAATTCTTTCTCATACAGCAGACGAAGTATGGGTTCACATTCCAAATGTAACGGAAGAAAGCGTGCAGCTAGTTGATATGCCAGAGGTTCAAGAAATCGAAGGAGCAGATCAATTAGTAGAAAAATGGGATGCATTCATGGAGCTTCGTGATGAAGTATTAAAAGCGCTAGAACAAGCTCGTAATGAAAAAGTAATCGGTAAGTCTTTAGAAGCAAAATTAACGCTGTATCCAACAGCAGATACGAAAGAACTGTTAGCATCTATTTCTGAAAATGTAGGTCAACTCTTCATCGTTTCAGATCTTGAGGTAGCGGAAGGTGAAGCACCTGCTGAAGCACAAAAATTCAGCTATGCTTCAATTGTTGTAAGTAAAGCAGAAGGTGAGAAGTGTGAGCGCTGCTGGGTTGTATCACCAACAGTTGGCGAAGATCAAGATCACCCGACCTTATGTACACGCTGTGCGGATGTTGTAAAAAATCACTACGTTCAGCAGTAATTAACAAAAACACGTCCTTTTTGGGCGTGTTTTTTGCTGTACGAAATTCCCAAATACAATGGTATAAAGCATTTAAAGCCTTAGGAAAAACTTGTGTTGTAGATTCGATGGAAAACTCGGTAAACCTAACATCATTAATACTTCATCTTATCAGCACAGGAGGCGTTTGCATGTATGAAAATTATCTTTCCATTGGACAGGAATTAGCTCTTATTAAAGAAGAATTACAAGATCGCCTAGTGAGATATGCTACAGAACAATCTGGTTATATAGATGAAAAGGAACGTTATGTAATAGAAATGATTAAAGCAGATTTAAAAGATGTAGAACACGCGTTAGCAAAGCTTGACGTTGGTGCGTTCGGAATTGATGAACTAACTGGCGAAGTGATGTCTATTCATAAATTAAAAGTAATGCCGACGGCCCGCACAAACGAAGATTTATTTGTTTTATGGTGAGAAGCGAGAAAAAAAATGAATTATGTGCTAAAATGCTTTAGTATGGATTCGTTTGATTTTATTGCGGGAGGAAAACGTTTGTGTTTTATTATCTTATCGCTTTAGCTGTTATACTTATTGATCAGGTAACAAAATGGATGATTGTAAAAGAAATGTATTATGGACAAAGCATCACCGTAATTGAAAACTTTCTTTACATTACCTCTCATCGTAACAGAGGAGCCGCGTGGGGGATTTTACAAGGACAGATGTGGTTCTTTTATCTCATTACGGTGGTTGTGGTAGTCGGTTTAATAATTTATATTCAAAAGCTCAAAAAACAAGATAAATGGTTCGGTATTGCGCTAGCATTAATGTTAGGCGGCGCCATTGGAAACTTTATTGATCGAGTGGTCCGTAAAGAAGTAGTTGATTTCGTAAATACATACATCTTTACGTATGATTTTCCGATTTTTAACGTAGCTGATTCGGCACTTGTCGTCGGAGTAATCATCATGTTTATTATGACGCTGTTTGAAGGGAAAATGAAGAAGGAGCACAAAGAATGAATGTAATTGAAACAGTTATAAATGAAGAACAAGCAGGAGAACGTATTGATAAAGTACTTTCGACTGTAAATGCAGAATGGTCACGTTCACAAGTGCAGCAGTGGATTAAAGAAGGTCACGCAAAAGTGAACGATAAAACCGTCAAAGGAAACTATAAATGTAAAACAGGAGACGCTATTATTATTGAAGTGCCGGAACTAGAAGAGCTTGATGTGGTAGCGGAAGAAATGGATTTAGATATTTATTATGAAGATCAAGATGTGCTTGTTGTAAATAAACCTCGCGGCATGGTTGTACATCCAGCTCCTGGTCATCATAGCGGCACGCTTGTAAACGGCCTAATGGCTCACTGTAAAGATTTATCCGGTATTAACGGCGTTATGCGCCCTGGTATCGTTCATCGAATTGATAAAGATACATCCGGTTTACTTATGGTTGCAAAAAATGATTTAGCCCATGAATCACTAGTTAGTCAGCTTGTAGCTAAAACAGTGACGCGTCGTTATAAAGCTATCGTTCACGGAGTAATTGCGCACGATCACGGTACAATTGATGCGCCAATCGGCCGAGATAAGCAAGATCGTCAAAGCATGACGGTGACTGATGAAAACAGTCGTGATGCAGTGACGCACTTTACTGTATTGCAGCGTTTTAAAGATTTTTCACTGGTCGAATGTAAGCTAGAAACGGGGCGAACACACCAAATTCGCGTTCATATGAAGTATATTGGCTTTCCGCTTGCCGGGGATCCGAAGTACGGACCGAAAAAAACGCTTCCGATTGACGGACAAGCGCTTCATGCAGGCGTATTAGGCTTTATTCACCCTCGTACAAATGAATATATGGAATTTGAAGCACCGGCTCCAAAAGAGTTTAATGAGATGCTAGAGCTTATTGAAAAAAGAAGTTGACAACTGCCATAAGTGATGGCATACTTGTATTAACTTAATAAGAACCTTTAAGAACAGTCCAGAGAGGCTGAGAAGGAAACGGTGCAGAAAAGGCATACTTATAGCCTTTTTGAAGAAATATGTCTAAAACCAAATCCTCTTGCCTCAAGGCAAGAGGATTTTTTTATGTCAACAACTTGAGGTGAAAAACAGTGAACGTAAAAGCTACCGTACTTGACGAACAGGCTATTCGCCGCGCTTTAACTCGAATTGCACATGAGATTATTGAAAAGAATAAAGGAATCGAAAATTGTGTGCTAGTGGGGATTAAAACGCGAGGTATTTATATCGCAAAACGTTTAGCAGAACGAATTGCACAAATTGAAGGAAATACATTGCCAGTCGGAGAACTAGACATCACGCTTTACCGAGATGATTTATCGAAAGTGACAAGCAATGATGAGCCTCTCGTAAAAGGATCAGATATTCCGACAGATATTGCAAATAAGAACGTCATCTTAGTAGACGATGTGTTATATACGGGCCGTACGGTTCGAGCAGCACTTGATGCACTGATTGATATCGGCCGACCTGAACTCATTCAGCTGGCTGTTTTAGTGGATAGAGGGCACCGCGAGCTGCCGATTCGAGCAGACTATGTTGGCAAAAACGTACCGACAGCTAAAAGTGAAAAAATTGCGGTGCATTTAATGGAAGTAGACGAAAAAGACCACGTGTCTATTTACGAAAAATAAATTATATACCCTTTTAAATGGTAGTCCCGTGAGGCTGCAAAAGGGGGGTCACTATACAAGGAAAACTATACTGCGGTATAGCGTCTTCCTTGTATGCTGAAAACCTCTTTGCCTCTGCGTAAAGAGGTTTTTTAATAGTGATAGGAGGAAAAACATATGAGTCAACAACGAGATTTTGTACTTGATATACATGATAAACCAAAAGCTGTAAATTGGTTAACATTGAGTCTACAGCATTTGTTTGCAATGTTTGGGTCGACGGTGTTAGTGCCGTTCCTAGTCGGGTTCAGCCCGGCAATTGCTTTGATTTCAAGCGGGGTAGGAACGCTCGCTTTCCTGCTCATTACAAGAGGTCAAATTCCTTCTTATCTTGGTTCATCGTTCGCGTTCATCACGCCAATTATTTTCGCAAAAGCTTCGTTTGGACCTGAAGAAACGATGGTTGGCTGTTTCTTAGCCGGACTTGTTTATGGAATTGTTGCTTTGATTATAAAAGGAACAGGAATTAATTGGATTATGAAGCTGCTTCCTCCGGTTGTAGTAGGACCAGTTATTATGGTTATAGGCTTAGGACTAGCTAATACAGCAGTAGGCATGGCTATGAACGATGCAAAAGGAAATTACAGCTTAACTTACCTGATGGTTGCACTTGTGACACTAGCGATAACCGTTGCTTGCTCAATCTTCTTTAAAAATATTATCAGTCTGATTCCGGTACTGATGGGAATTATCGGCGGATACATCTTCGCTTATACACAAGGATTGGTAGACTTTTCAAAGGTAGTGAAAGCAGAGTGGATTGAAGTACCTCACTTCTACGTGCCGTTCGTCACATACACGCCGTCCATTTCATTAGGGATTGTGCTTATCATGGTACCTGTAGCAGTCGTAACACTCTCAGAACATATCGGACACATTCTCGTCTTAAATAAGATTGTGGATCGAAACTATATTGAAAAGCCAGGGCTGCACAGATCGATTTTAGGAGACGGAGTAGCAACTATGCTTGCTGCGCTGATCGGCGGACCGCCAAATACAACATACGGTGAGAACATCGGAGTGTTAGCCATCACAAAGGTGCTTAGCGTATTTGTGATAGCAGGAGCAGCAGTCTTCGCGATTTTGTTCGGGTTTGTCGGCAAAATCAATGCTCTTATTTCAAGTATACCAACGCCGGTCATGGGCGGGATTTCAATTCTCTTATTCGGAATCATTGCTTCATCAGGCTTGCGCATGATGGTGGATGCAAAGGTAGACCTTGGATCAAAACGAAACTTAATGATTGCTTCGATTATCTTAGTGTTAGGAATCGGAGGAGCACACTTAGATATCTCAGAACATGTAAAGATTGATAGCATGGCACTGTCTGCTATCATGGGAGTTCTGCTGAATCTAGTTCTGCCGAAAGAGAAGATAAAAGAAGCAGAAAACGTTCAACAAACGTCAGTACGAAAAATTTCATAGAACGCCTTTTAATTGAAATCCAGAGAGGTTTCTAAGGGTGTGTGAAAAGCGCGTTATAGACGAAGCTTGTTTTCTTACACCCTTTCTAAGTTAGAAAGGGTGTTTTTTATAAAGAAATGCGAGGAAAGCAAAAATGGAGGGAATCGATATGAAACATTTAGTGACAGTCTCAACACTAGAAACAAATGAAATTCTAGAGATTTTAGACAGCGCTGAAAACTATCGAACGAATAAACAAGGATGGAAACCGGAAGAGAAAATGTTTGTTGCCAACTTATTTTTTGAAGCGAGCACGCGTACTCGATGCAGCTTTGAAATGGCAGAACAGCAGCTAGGATTAACAACAATTCCGTTTGAAGTAACAACTTCAAGCGTCCAAAAAGGAGAAACGCTTTATGACACGATTGAAACATTAGCTTCAATCGGCGTTCAGTCAGTTGTTATTCGCCACCCGCAAGATCGTTATTATGAAGCACTGCAGGAAAAAGTATCGATTCCCATCATTAATGCAGGAGACGGATGCGGTCAGCATCCAACTCAGTGTCTGCTTGATCTACTGACGATTCGCCAAGAGTTCGGCTCGTTTAAAGGATTAAAAGTCGCAATAGTCGGAGATTTGCGACATAGCCGCGTAGCGAGATCGAATGCTGAAATGCTGACAAAACTAGGGGCGACCGTATATTTTGCGGGACCTGAAGAATGGAAAGATGAAGAGAACAGACACGGTACATATCTTGATATCGATGAAGCAATCGAAACGGTCGATGTTGTGATGCTGCTGCGTATTCAATTTGAAAGGCACGAAGAGAACACTTCAGAGCTTGCACAGAACTACCACAGCCGCTTCGGATTAACCGTTGAACGAGAGCGGAAAATGAAATCACATAGCATTATCCTTCATCCAGCTCCTGTAAACAGAGGAGTCGAAATTGCAGATGAGCTCGTTGAATGTGAACGATCAAGAATTTTTAAACAAATGCAAAATGGCGTGTACATTCGCATGGCAGTATTAGCAAGAGCGCTACAACCAATTGAAAGGGGACTTAATAATGACAACAATTATCAAAAATGCTACATGGTTAAATGAAGGGAAAATTGAAAAAGTCGAACTGAAAATTGAAAATGGTGTAATTGCTGAAATAGCTTCACACATCGATGTAGAGAATGAAGAAGTCATTGATGCAGGCGGGAACTTCTTATCACCGGGTTTAATCGATGTCCACGTTCACTTGCGCGAGCCAGGGGGAGAAAAGAAAGAAACGATTGAAACGGGTACTCTAGCAGCGGCAAAGGGCGGTTTTACAGCAATTGCTGCAATGCCAAACACGCGTCCAGTTCCGGATACTGTTGAACAAATGGAGTGGGTAAACAAGCGTATTGAAGAAACAGCACATGTTCGCGTATTACCATACGCATCGATTACCACTCGCCAATTAGGAAAAGAACTAACGGACTTTGAAGGCTTAAAAGAAGCGGGCGCATTTGCTTTTACAGATGATGGAGTAGGCGTTCAGTCAACAGGAATGATGCTGGAAGCGATGAAAAAAGCCGCTTCATTAAATAAAGCAATCGTTGCACACTGTGAAGATAATGATTTAATCAACAAAGGCTGCGTCCACGACGGAAAATTTGCAAAAGAACATGGACTAAACGGTATCCCTTCTATTTGTGAAGCCGTTCAAATTGCACGAGATGTACTGCTTGCTGAAGCAGCAAACTGTCACTACCATGTGTGTCACGTAAGTACAAAAGAATCCATTCGCGCCATTCGGGATGCAAAAAAAGCAGGAATTCGCGTAACCGCAGAAGTAACGCCTCATCATTTACTGCTAAATGAGGAAGACATCCCTGGGCTTGATTCAAACTTTAAAATGAATCCGCCGCTTCGAGGAAAAGATGATCAACAGGCATTAATTGAAGCTTTATTAGACGGAACGCTTGATTTTATCGCCACTGATCATGCACCGCACACAGCGGACGAAAAAGCAGCAGGCATGGAGCTTGCGCCGTTTGGGATTGTGGGACTTGAAACAGCTTTCCCGCTTCTTTATACAAACTTGGTATTAAAAGAAGTAATGACGCTAGAGCAGCTAGTATCATATTTAACAAACAAGCCTGCTGACACGTTCAACCTTCCTTATGGCACCATCGAAGTAGGGAAACCAGCAGATTTAACTATCATTGATCTTGAAACAGAAAAAGCAATTAATCCAGAAGAATTTGTATCAAAAGGTAAAAATACGCCGTTTGCTAACTGGGTATGCAAAGGTTGGCCGGTAATGACATTAGTAGAAGGTAAACGAGTATGGGAGGATGTTAAAGCATGCAACGTCAACTAATTTTAGAAGATGGAACAGTATTTATCGGAAAAGGATTCGGCAGCGACAAAGAAATGACAGGAGAAGTTGTTTTCAACACGGGAATGACAGGATATCAAGAAATTCTATCTGATCCATCATACTGTGCACAAATTGTGACATTAACATATCCTTTAATCGGAAACTACGGTATTAACCGCGATGACTTTGAGTCGATTGAACCAGCTGTACACGGTTTGATTGTAAAAGAAATTTGTGATGCTCCTTCAAACTTCAGAAGCGAACTATCAGTAGATGAATTTTTAAAACAAAAAGATATTCCAGGATTAGCTGGAATCGACACAAGAAAATTAACGAGAAAAATTCGTCAGCACGGTGCGCTTCGCGGACGCGTGTGCAACATGGAAGTCAATGTAGAAGAAGTGGTATCACAGCTTCAAAATCATGAACTTCCGACTGACTCAGTTAAAAAAGTATCAACAGTGAAGCCTTACCCAAGCCCAGGCAGAGGTAAAAAAGTGGTACTCGTTGACTTTGGAATGAAACACGGAATTTTACGCGAATTAACAGCTCGTCAATGCGACGTGATTGTGGTTCCTTATAACGTAACTGCGCAAGAAATTCTTCAATTAAATCCAGATGGCATCATGTTGAGCAACGGACCTGGAGACCCAAAAGACGTACCTGAAGCAATCGAGATGATTCAAGGGGTTTTAGGAAAGGTTCCTCTTTTCGGAATTTGTTTAGGACATCAGCTGTTTGCGCTAGCATGCGGAGCAGATACAGAAAAAATGAAATTTGGTCATCGTGGATCCAACCATCCTGTAAAGGATCTAAAAACCAATAAAGTAGCTCTTACATCTCAAAACCACGGCTATACAGTATGTGAGCCATCTCTTGTCAACACGCCATTAGAAGTGACGCACGTTGCGCTTAACGATGGAACAGTTGAAGGAGTAAAGCATAAAGAATATCCGGCATTTACGGTTCAATATCACCCTGAAGCATCACCGGGACCTGAAGATGCAAACGGATTGTTCAACGAATTTATGGATCTTATGAAAAACAATCAGAAAGTAGGTAATTGCTAATGCCAAAACGTCAAGATATTAACACAATTCTCGTAATCGGATCAGGACCAATCGTCATCGGACAGGCGGCAGAGTTTGACTATGCAGGAGCGCAAGCGTGTATTGCGCTAAAAGAAGAAGGATACAAAGTTATTCTTGTGAACTCCAATCCTGCAACAATCATGACAGACTCAGAAATGGCAGATAAAGTATATATTGAACCTCTAACGGTTGAATTTGTAAGCTCAATTATTCGTAAAGAACGCCCTGATGCACTGCTTCCAACGCTTGGCGGTCAAACGGGACTGAACTTAGCGGTAGAATTACACGAAACGGGTATTTTAGAAGAATTTAATGTAGAAATTCTCGGGACAAAATTATCGGCGATTGAACAAGCTGAAGACCGTGAGCAGTTCCGTTCACTAATGAATGAACTAAATCAGCCTGTCCCAGCAAGTGAAATCATTCATTCGTTAGACGAAGCTTATGCGTTTGTTGAACAAGTAAACTATCCGGTAATCGTGCGTCCTGCTTATACGCTTGGCGGTACGGGAGGCGGAATTTGTAACAACGAGCAAGAGTTGATTGAAATTGTAACAAGTGGATTAAAACACAGTCCTGTAACACAGTGCTTACTTGAGAAAAGCATTGCAGGCTTTAAAGAAATTGAATATGAAGTAATGCGCGATGCAAACGATAATGCCATCGTAGTATGTAATATGGAAAACTTTGATCCGGTCGGTATTCATACGGGAGATTCAATTGTTGTAGCACCAAGCCAAACGCTAAGCGACCGTGAGTATCAGCTGCTTAGAAATGCTTCACTAACAATTATCCGAGCGCTTAAAATCGAAGGCGGATGTAACGTTCAGCTAGCACTAGACCCAGAAAGCTTCCAGTATTACGTAATTGAAGTAAACCCTCGTGTAAGCCGCTCATCGGCTTTAGCATCAAAAGCAACAGGGTATCCAATTGCAAAATTAGCAGCAAAAATTGCGGTAGGCTTAACATTAGATGAAATGATGAACCCGGTAACTGGGAAGACATACGCATGTTTCGAACCGGCACTAGATTACATCGTATCTAAAATTCCACGCTGGCCGTTTGATAAATTTGAATCAGCTAACCGTAAACTCGGTACACAGATGAAAGCAACAGGTGAAGTAATGGCAATTGGCCGCACGTTCGAAGAGTCAATTTTAAAAGCCGTACGCTCACTAGAGTCAAACGTTCATCACTTAGAGCTGAAAGATGCGCATGAATTTGATGATGTAATTATTGAAAAACGTATTCGCAAAGCTGGTGATGAGCGATTATTCTACATCGCAGAAGCGATTCGCCGCGGCATAACGATTCAGCAAATTCACGAGTGGAGCAAAATCGATCTCTTCTTCTTAGTAAAACTTGAAAAAGTGATTGCTTTTGAAAATGTGTTAAAAGAAGAGATTCATAACGTAGAAGTTTTACAGGAAGCAAAAGAAATGGGATTTGCAGACTGTACGATTGCTAAGCTATGGAATCAAACAGAGCGTGAAGTATATGACTTCCGCAAACAAAATGGCGTGATGCCAGTGTACAAAACAGTAGATACATGTGCAGCTGAATTTGAATCTACAACACCATATTTCTACGGTACATTTGAAGATGAAAACGAATCGATTGTTACAGATCGTAAAAGCGTTGTAGTGTTAGGGTCAGGTCCAATCCGCATCGGGCAAGGAATTGAGTTTGACTATGCAACAGTTCACTCCGTGTGGGCGATTAAAGAAGCTGGATACGAGGCGATTATTGTCAATAACAATCCAGAAACAGTATCAACTGACTTCAGTATTTCAGATAAATTATACTTCGAGCCGCTGACGATTGAAGATGTGATGCATATCATCGATTTAGAAAAACCAGAAGGTGTGGTCGTACAGTTCGGTGGTCAAACAGCAATCAACTTAGCAGACGAGCTAGAAGCAAGAGGGGTCAAGATTTTAGGAACGTCGCTTGAAAGCTTAGATGCAGCGGAAGACCGTAAAAAATTCGAAGCGACGCTAGCGCGTTTAGAAGTACCTCAGCCTCTTGGAAAGACGGTTACATCCGTAGAAGAAGCAGTGGTTGTGGCAAAAGAAATTGGTTATCCGGTGCTTGTACGACCTTCATATGTACTAGGCGGACGCGCAATGGAAATTGTGTATAAAGAAGAAGAACTGCTTCACTATATGAAACACGCGGTAAAAGTACACGCTGATCACCCTGTGTTAATCGACCGCTACTTAACTGGAAAAGAAATTGAAGTCGATGCCATTTCAGACGGTGAAACAGTGGTTATTCCAGGGATTATGGAACATGTAGAGCGCGCGGGTGTACACTCAGGTGACTCCATTGCTGTATATCCACCGCAAACTCTGTCACAGGATGTAAAAGATACAATCATTGATTACACAACACGTATTGCAAAAGGCTTAAACATTATTGGACTGCTCAACATTCAGTTCGTCTTATCAAAAGGAGAAGTGTTTGTTCTTGAAGTAAATCCTCGTTCAAGCCGTACGGTGCCGTTCTTAAGTAAAATTACGCGTATTCCGATGGCGAATGTGGCAACAAAAGTTATTTTAGGAACAAGTTTGCGAGAGCTTGGTTATGAATCAGGCATGCACCCTGAAGAAGAAGGTGTCTACGTAAAAGTGCCGGTCTTCTCATTTGCAAAGCTGCGTCGCGTAGATATTACGCTTGGACCTGAAATGAAATCTACTGGAGAAGTAATGGGGCAAGATTCAACGTACGAAAAAGCATTATATAAAGGACTAATTGCGTCAGGTATGTCCATTAAGCCGTACGGTTCAGTACTTATGACAGTAGCGGATAAAGATAAAGAAGAGGCAACAGCGCTAGCGAAGCGTTTTGCTAACATTGGCTACCAGGTGATTGCAACGGAAGGAACAGCTTCAACGTTTACAAAAGAAGACATTCGCGTAAAAGTAGTAAATAAAATTCATCATGAAGATCACAATCTTTTAGATGTGATACGAAAAGGTGAGGCGCAGCTTGTCATCAACACGCTAACAAAAGGAAAACAGCCTGCGCGTGACGGATTTAAAATTCGCCGTGAAGCAGTTGAAAATGGTGTACCTTGCTTAACATCACTTGATACAGCAGAAGCGATTTTACGAGTGCTTGAAACGATCAGCTTCCATACAACACCAATGAAAAAAGTTCGTCCAACTAAAGAGGTGACAACCGTATGATCAAACATGAAATGATGCAAGTCGTCAGTCAGCGACCGTTAACACACAATGTATATGAATTAACCCTTCAAGGCGAGCTTGTTCGTTTCATGAATGAGCCGGGGCAGTTTGTGCATATCCGCGTCAACAACGACTATTTGCCACTGCTTCGCAGACCAATCAGTATTGCAGAAATTGACCAAACGCACGAACAATTTACGATGATTTACCGTGCAGAAGGGGCGGGAACATCGCTGCTTGCCGAAAAACAAGCCGGACAGTCGATTGACGTGTTAGGTCCGCTTGGCCACGGTTTTCCATTAGATACCATAGAGGCAGGTCAAACCGCTTTATTAGTAGGAGGAGGCATTGGAGTGCCTCCGCTCTATGAGCTTTCAAAAAGACTTCGTGAAAAAGGCGTGCAGGTTATTCACGTCTTAGGCTTTCAATCAAAAGCAGACGTATTTTACGAGCGAGAGTTTTTAGCTTTAGGAGAAACATATATTGCAACGGTAGACGGCTCTTACGGAACAAAAGGTTTTGTCACAACGGTGATTGACGAGCAGCAGTTTTCATATGATGTTATGTTTTCATGCGGTCCAACTCCGATGTTGAAAGCACTAGAAAATAATTATACAAACAAGCCGCTTTACATTTCTTTAGAAGAAAGAATGGGTTGTGGAATCGGTGCTTGTTTTGCATGTGTATGCAGAGAAAGTGAAGATTCTACGGCGTATAAAAAAATCTGCAGCGACGGTCCCGTCTTTCAAGCAGGGGAGGTGCTTCTATGAGCATGCTAAAAACGACATTGCCAGGATTAGATTTGAAAAATCCAATTATGCCAGCATCCGGCTGTTTTGGATTTGGACGTGAGTATGCTCAATTTTATTCACTTGATGCACTTGGAGCCATTATGATTAAAGCGACTACTGCTGAAACTCGTTTTGGCAATCCAACTCCTCGCGTAGCGGAAACATCTGCAGGAATGTTAAATGCAATCGGATTACAAAATCCTGGGTTAGAAAAAGTAATGAATGAAGAGCTCGTTTGGCTTCAGCAATATGATGTGCCGATTATCGCGAACGTAGCCGGTGCTTCAATTGAAGAATATGTGCACGTGGCAAAAGAAATTTCAACCGTATCAAATGTAAAAGCACTTGAATTGAATATTTCATGTCCTAACGTAAAAGAAGGCGGAATTGCGTTTGGCGTAGATCCTGTCATTGCTGCTCGTTTAACGAAAGCAGTAAAAGATGTTTCAAATGTTCCAGTTTATGTTAAACTATCACCAAACGTATCCAATATTGTAGACATGGCGATGGCTGTTGAAGAAGCTGGTGCCGATGGCTTAACGATGATCAATACGCTTCTCGGGATGCGTTTGGATTTGAAAACAGCTCAGCCGGTTTTAGCGAACGGCACAGGCGGACTGTCAGGCCCATCAATTAAACCGGTAGCGATTCGAATGGTATATGAAGTGAGCCAAAAAGTGAACATTCCAATTATCGGTATGGGCGGAGTGACGACTGCTGAAGATGCACTCGAGTTCCTATATGCAGGTGCAAGTGCAGTGGCGGTTGGTACAGCAAACTTTGTTGACCCGTATGTATGCCCAACCATCATTGACGAACTGCCAAGGCTATTAACATCATTAGGATACGAGCATGTTTCAGAATGTATCGGAAGGAGCTGGAAAAAGCGTGAAGCAACCGTTAATCATTGCTCTTGATTTTTCATCAATTAACGATGTACAGCAGTTTTTAATGCCTTTTCAACAAGAGTCATTATTTGTGAAAGTAGGCATGGAACTGTTTTATAAAGAAGGGTTATCCATTATTTCTGCATTAAAAGAGCAAAACCACCAAATCTTTTTAGACTTAAAGCTTCATGATATTCCCAATACGGTAAAGCAAGGGATGAAGTCTTTAGCTTCTCTTGAAGTGGATTTGGTTAACGTTCACGCAGCGGGCGGAATGAACATGATGCAAGCAGCCGTTGAAGGACTTGACTTAGGAACCGCTGCCGGCAAAAAGCGCCCGGATTGTATTGCGGTTACTCAGCTAACGAGTACATCTGATGAAATGCTAAAAGAGCAGCAGCTCATTACACATTCGATGCAAGAAGTGGTTACGCATTATGCAGCACTTGCTAAAAAAAGTGGACTTGACGGCGTTGTATGTTCTACTCATGAAGTGCCTTCGATTCGAAAAGCAGCAGGAGAAGACTTTTTGACCGTAACGCCGGGTATTCGTATGGGCACAGATTCAGTAGATGACCAAGTCCGTGTGGCAACACCTCAGCTAGCGAGAGAATATGGCTCAAGTGCCATTGTCGTTGGACGTTCTATTACTAAAGCAAAAGACCCGCTTAAAGCATATTATGAGATGTTACAGCAGTGGAAAGGGGAGCGTATTACGCGATGACAAAACTACGAAAAGAAATTGCAAAACAATTAATTGATATTGAGGCAGTAAGCCTTCAACCAAACGAGCCGTTTACGTGGGCCTCTGGAATTAAGTCGCCTATTTATTGTGACAACCGTCTAACGCTTAGCTACCCGAAAGTGCGAAAAGAAATTGCAAAAGGTCTGCAGCATTTAATTAAAACGTATTTTGCCAATGCAGAAGTGATTGCTGGTACCGCTACAGCTGGTATCCCTCATGCAGCATGGGTAAGTGAAGCGCTAGAGCTTCCAATGTGCTATGTGCGAAGCAAAGCAAAAGAACATGGCCAAGGAAATCAAATCGAAGGAAAAGTAACAAAAGGTCAAAAAGTTGTTGTGATTGAAGATTTGATTTCAACTGGCGGAAGTGTGTTTACCGCAGTCGATGCATTAAAAGCGCAGGGGTGTGAAGTGCTGGGAGTTGTGTCTATCTTTACATATGAGCTGGAAAAAGCGCGTCAGCTGTTTAAAGAAAAAGAACTTCAAGTTTATTCGCTAACAGACTACTCTACGCTAGTAGAAGCGGCAAACGAAGCGGGATACATTGAAGAAGAAGCTATGGACAAACTATTTAAATGGCGTGAAAATCCTTCAGACCCTTCGTGGATGAACTAAACTAGATCTATATAATAAAAACCCCCTTTCTCTATAGAAAGGGGGTTTTATTATGACTGACGCAGCTTCAGTACAAGTTCTTCGCTAGGCGTTACGTACACCGTTTGCTGGTTATCGTACGTCACAAAACCAGGCTTGGCACCACTTGGTTTTTTTACGTGGCGAATTTTTGTATAGTCCACGGGTACTGAACTTGAATTCTTGGCTTTACTAAAGTAAGCAGCAAGATGAGCCGCTTCTAAAATTGTTTCTTCTGAAGGCTCTTGGCTGCGGATAACAACGTGAGAACCCGGTATATCTTTTGTATGAAACCAAACGTCATCACGAGCAGCAAGGCGATTTGTTAAATACTCATTTTGCTTATTGTTTTTTCCAACTAAAATCGTCGTGCCGTCGCTTGAAACGTATTGTTCAAGTGTAGGCGTGGTGTTTTTTTGTTTTTTCGCTTGTTTTTGCTGACGGTTGCGCAAATATCCTTCTTCCACAAGCTCTTCACGAATCTCTGCAATGTCTTTGTGAGTAGCAGTATCCATTTGCTGAATAAGTGATTCAAAATACTGTACTTCTTCGTTTGCTTTTTCAATTTGTTCGATTACAATCGAAACGGAATTTTTCGCTTTTTGATACTTTGTGAAATAGCTTTGAGCATTTTGAGACGGTGATTTTTGCGGATCTAATGAAATCGTAAGTGTACCGCTATTTTCATCATAATAATTAATAACATCCACTTTCGCATCTCCTTTTTTGACAAGGTGTAAATTTGCGGTAAGGAGTTCACCGGCTAGCTGATATTCAGATGCTTTTTCTGCATTTTGCAGCGTTTGCTCAAGTTTTTTTATTTTTTTCTCATTTTTCTTTTTCTCGGTAGAAATAAACTGTACTAAGTCATGCGCTTGCTGCTTTACACGATCTCGCTCTGCTTTCCCGTAGTAATAGCGGTCAAGAAGCTCGCTGATGGTTGCATACGTTTTTTTCGTACCCTCTAAATGCGTTAATTCCAGTAAATAAAAGTAGTCTTTTTGATTAACGGTTGTCAGAGTTGGTGTAAACTGACCTTCTTTGATCAGCGTCATCGTTTCGACGAATGATTTTGGAAGGGTAGAACGATTCGCTAAGCCAGAGCGAAACACCACTTCATTTGCAATTAAAGGAGAAAGCCCCGAGAAGGTCTGCACTAGCTGGGTGGCTAACTTTCCGCTATTAAAATCGATTTTTTTAACCACGGTTTCTTCATCCGCTTCAAATGGATGAAGCTTATCTTGACTAGGAGGCAGTACGTAAGGTGCTCCAGGTAGAAGCGTACGGTGCCTGTTTAAGGCCATTGGAACGTGTTTAATGCTGTCGATAATCGTTTGTTTTTCTTTATCTACAAGCACAACATTACTATGTCTTCCCATGATTTCAATAATAAGCTGCTTGTACGTCACGTCGCCAATTTCATTTCGTCCTTTTGTTTCAATGACTAAAATGCGGTCTAATCCAAGCTGATATACTTGTTCAATAATGCTTCCTTCTAAATGTTTGCGAAGAAGCATACAAAACATAGGAGGCTCAGATGGATTTTCATAAGGCTCATTTGTAAAATGAACGCGTGAATAGTTAGGGTGAGCTGAGATTAAAAGTTTGCGGTTTTCACCTTTAGCGCGTACTTGTAAAATCAACTCGTTTGGAAACGGCTGATATATTTTTGAAATTCGTCCTGAAACCAAGGTCTCAGATAATTCTTGTAAAATGCCATATGTAAAAATACCATCAAATGACATAGTGCTCACATCCTTAAGTAATTGAAAATTGTCCTATAGAAAAGTATAGCATTTTTTAGGACGAGTCTGAATAAGCATACGATATAAGATTGTAACAATCTAATAGGTGCATTTACAAATAAAAGGGTGTGAAAAGATGCAATGAAATGGTATGAATTAGGTGAAAAAGCAATAGTAGAAGTAACAAAAACAGACAGACAGCATGGTCTTACACACAAAGAAGTAAAAGCACGTCAGCAGCAGCAAGGATTTAATGAATTGACTGAAGGAGAGAAAAAACCGGCCATTCTTGTGTTTGTAGAGCAGTTTAAAGATTTTATGGTGCTGGTTTTACTAGCTGCTACGCTTATTTCAGGTCTTTTAGGCGAATACATCGATGCGATTGCTATTATTGCCATTGTAGTAATTAATGGATTTCTAGGTTTTTTTCAAGAAAGAAAAGCAGAGAAATCTCTTCATGCATTAAAAGAGCTTTCTGCTCCTCAAGTAGCAGCTATGCGTGAAGGGAAATGGGTTAAGTTGCCATCTAAAGAGCTGGTAGTAGGAGACATTGTAAAGTTTTCGAGCGGAGACCGCATCGGGGCTGACCTTCGGATTATGGAAGCCAAAAGTCTAGAAATTGAAGAATCAGCGCTTACGGGAGAGTCTTTGCCAGTTGCCAAGCAAATAAAAGCTTTGCCAGGAGATGAAGTGCCGCTTGGAGATCAGGACAATATGGCTTTTATGGGTACGCTTGTGACGCGAGGAAGCGGAACAGGTATCGTTGTAGGGATTGGAATGAAAACAGCGATGGGACAAATTGCTGATTTGCTTCAAAATGCTGAAGTCATGATTACCCCTCTTCAACGGAAGTTAGAGCAATTAGGTAAAATTTTAATCGTTGTAGCGCTTGCACTTACTGTATTAGTGGTCGGGATTGGCGTGCTGCAAGGCCATGATTTATATAGTATGTTCTTAGCGGGAGTTTCCTTAGCTGTTGCTGCCATACCCGAAGGTCTTCCTGCCATCGTAACCGTGGCGCTATCTCTTGGTGTACAGCGCATGATTAAGCAAAGATCCATTGTTCGCAAACTTCCTGCTGTTGAAACACTAGGATGCGCGTCAGTCATTTGCTCAGACAAAACGGGCACATTAACGCAAAATAAAATGACAGTTACTCACCTCTGGTCAGGAGGAATGACGTGGAGGGTATCAGGGACAGGGTATGAACCTACGGGCGTATTTTCGCAAGAGGAAAGAGAAGTTGATACACGGAGTGAAAAACCGCTTCAGCAGCTTTTGGTGTTTGGTCTGCTTTGCAATCAAACGTCCATTTCGAGAAAAGATAAAGAATATGTCATCGACGGGGATCCTACTGAAGCGGCTTTGCTTGTTGCCGCAATGAAAGCGGGGCTGACAAAAGAAAACATTCAAAAGCAGTTTACGATTATTGAAGAGTTTCCATTTGATTCAACGCGTAAAATGATGAGTGTAGTCATTGAAGACGCATCTAATAAGCGCTATGTCATAACAAAAGGTGCTCCCGATGTGCTGCTTGTAAACAGCAAAAATATTTTGTGGGAAAGCAGACAACAAACGCTGTCGGTAACGGTTCATAATGAAGTAAAAGGAGCGATTGATCAGTTAGCTAGCCAAGCGCTTCGAACCATTGCTATTGCTTATCGTCCGTTAGGAGACCATGATAGCGTTCATACAGAGAACGAAGCGGAAAAAGACCTGACTTTCCTCGGGCTTCAAGGAATGATTGATCCGCCAAGACCAGAAGTCAAGCAAGCGGTCAAAGAATGCCGAGACGCAGGAATCAAAACCGTTATGATTACAGGTGACCACGTCATTACAGCACAGGCGATTGCAAAACAGCTAGGCATTCTACCGAAAAACGGTCAAGTCTTGGAAGGAACGGATTTATCCAAAATGACGCAGGAAGAGCTAGAAGAAGTAGTGGATGATGTTTACGTATATGCCAGGGTATCACCTGAGCATAAGCTTAAAATTGTTAAAGCTCTTCAAGCAAAAGATCACATTGTAGCCATGACGGGTGACGGCGTAAATGATGCACCTGCTATTAAAGCAGCAGACATAGGCATCGCGATGGGCATCACCGGGACAGACGTAGCAAAAGAAGCGTCTTCACTCGTTTTGCTTGATGATAATTTTGCTACTATTAAATCAGCAATCAAAGAAGGACGAAACATCTATGAAAATATTCGAAAGTTTATCCGTTACTTGCTTGCATCAAATGTAGGAGAAATCTTAGTTATGCTCTTTGCGATGATTTTAGCACTTCCGCTTCCGCTAGTGCCCATTCAAATACTATGGGTAAACTTAGTAACAGACGGTTTGCCTGCGATGGCTCTTGGCTTAGACCAGCCAGAAGATAACGTGATGAAGCGCCATCCAAGGCATCCGCGTGAAGGTATCTTTGCAAGAGGGTTAGGGTGGAAAGTAGTCAGCCGCGGATTTTTAATTGGAGCTGCTACACTTGCTGCATTCATGATTGTTTACGACAATGACCCAGATCGGCTGCAGTATGCACAGACGATTGCATTTGCCACACTTGTTATGGCACAGCTTATTCACGTATTTGACTGTCGAAGTGAAAAATCAATCTTTGATCGCAATCCATTTCAGAACTTATATCTTGTAGGAGCCGTTATTTCATCTATTATCCTTATGCTGGTGGCCATCTACTATCCGCCGCTGCAGCCTATTTTTCATACAATGGCCATTGCACCGCGGGAATGGCTCGTTATTTTAGGACTTGCAAGCCTTCCAACTTTTTTACTTGCCGGTTCACTTTTAACAAGAAAACCTTCATAAATTGTGCTATACTTTAATACAGGCTGTCCCAAATGAGAAAACTCATGAAGGCAGCCTTTACAGGTTGAATAAAGAAGAGAGATTTCTTTTTTTTGCTAACACTTTCTTTTATGATACTTTTTATGTAAGATGTACATAGTGGATGTGATGATAATGATAAAAAGTATGACTGGTTTTGGCCGCGGAAAAGCGGAAGTGGAAAATCGATCAGTGACAGTGGAAATGAAGTCTGTTAATCATCGTTTTTGTGAAATTGTTATTCGTATGCCAAGACAATTAATTGAAATTGAAGATAAAATAAAAAAAATCGTTCAAACATACATAAAACGTGGTAGAGTAGAAGTATTTGTTACTATTTCAGGTGAAGAAATGGCAAAAAAGAAACTGCAGACGGATTGGCAGCTGCTTGAGGAATACATGAATGCGTTGCAGCAAGTACAAGAAAAGCATGGGCTGTCACAATCTGTTCAAATTCAAGACATTTTACACATGCCTGAAGTGATGACAACTTATGAAGAAGAAGCTGATCAGACGAGTATTCATGGTGCAATCTTTGAAGCCGTTGACGCTGCTGTGCATCAGTTAGTGGATATGCGGAAACGAGAGGGATCAGAGCTGTATCACGATTTGATGGGGTACTTACAGGACATTCAAGACATTCGCGAAAAAATTACACAGCTTGCTCCTGAAGTTGCTGAACAATATCGCGAGCGTATTAAAAGAAAGCTGAGCGACTATTTAGAAGGTACTTTCGATGAGCAGCGAGTGCTGACTGAAGTAGCTATTTTTGCTGAAAAAGCAGATATTAGCGAAGAACTTACGCGAATTCAAAGTCATGTTTCACAATTTATTCAAGCATTAAATACACCTGATTCAGTAGGACGCAAGCTGGATTTTCTTGTTCAAGAGCTGAATCGTGAAATGAATACAATCGGTGCGAAGGCAAATAATGGTACTATTGCTCAGTATGTTATTAGTATGAAAGCACAATTAGAACGCATAAAAGAGCAGGTTCAAAATATTGAATAGCCTTCGTGTAAGATAAAGATTATATTGGTATAGCAGGAGGCTTCTTATGAGCGGTAAATTAGTGAACGTTGGATTTGGAAATTTTATTTCTTCTAATCGTATAATCTCTGTCGTTCATCCTGAATCAGCTCCAATCAAACGCATTATTCAAGATGCAAAAGATCGAGGCTCTTTAATAGATGCAACGCAAGGACGTAAAACACGATCTGTTATTGTTATGGATAGCGATCATGTTATTTTAGCTCCTGTACAGCCAGAAACTGTGTCACAGCGACTTATAAACAAAGAAGAATTATTAGAAGGGTAGGTCACTTGAACCGATGATTGAAAGAGGTTTATTAATTGTTCTTTCCGGACCATCAGGTGTTGGAAAAGGAACGGTACGAAAAGCATTGTTTGAGCAAGAAGACATTAAATTGCAGTATTCTATCTCTGCAACAACAAGAAAGCCCCGCGAAGGTGAAGTAGACGGTGTTGACTATTTCTTCAAACCACGCGAAGAGTTTGAGCGCATGATTGAAAACAAGAAATTATTAGAGTGGGCTGAATACGTAGGTAACTACTACGGTACCCCGGTTGATTATGTAGAACAAACGTTATCTGAAGGAAAAGACGTATTTCTAGAAATTGAAGTGCAAGGTGCTCTTCAAGTGAAAGAAGCGTTTCCAGAAGGTTTGTTCATCTTCTTGGCACCGCCGAGTTTGTCAGAGCTTAAAAGTCGTATCGTAAACCGCGGTACTGAAACAGAAGATTTAATCAATAACCGTATGCGCGTGGCAAAAGAAGAAATTGAACTTATGGACGCCTACGATTATGTTGTAGAAAATGACAAAGTAGAAAATGCTTGTGCTCGCATCCGTGCTATCGTAACGGCTGAACACTGCCGTCGTGATCGTATTTCTGCGCGCTATAAAAGAATGCTGGAGGTAGAATAAACATGCTTTATCCATCAATTGATTCCCTAATGGAAAAATTAGATTCTAAGTACACGCTTGTGACAGTAGCTGCAAAACGTGCACGTCAATTACAGCTTCACAATGATACGCCGATTGAAAAGCCGGTTTCTTATAAGTTTGTAGGCTGTGCTTTAGAAGAAATTAATGCTGAACAATTAAGCTATAAGCAAGGTGTAGCAGAAGAAGATTCTAAACATCAGTAAGTGAAAAAATAACAACCTACTTTATAGGTTGTTATTTTTTTGGTGCTTTTATCTGTGTTCAAGCAGGATAGTGAATGTCTCACTACAAAAATGGTATAATAATTAAATTGAAAAGCTTTAGATAGTTACCCGAGTAAACAAGCGGATGCTGGTTGAGCGGGATAAATAGATGGGGGCATAATGATGAAGGGAAAACGAATTTTATTATGTGTTAGCGGCGGAATCGCCGTATATAAAGCTGCAGCTTTAACAAGTAAATTAGTACAAGCGGGAGCGGAAGTTAAAGTAATGATGACTGCTTCAGCATGCGAGTTCGTAACGCCGCTTACGTTTCAAGCTCTGTCTCGAAACCCAGTTTATACAGATACGTTTGATGAAAAAGATCCATCTGTGATTGCACATATTGATTTAGCAGATTGGCCTGATTTAATTTTAGTAGCTCCTGCTACGGCAAATATGATAGGGAAAATAGCAAATGGTCTTGCAGATGATATGATTTCCACAACGCTGCTGGCTGCTACTGCACCTGTGTGGATTGCACCTGCAATGAATGTTCATATGTACGATCATCCAGCTGTTAAAAAAAATATGAGCACTCTTTCATCATTTGGTTACTCTTTTGTAGAACCTGGAGAAGGGTATTTGGCATGCGGTTATGTAGGAAAAGGTCGTCTTGAAGAGCCAGAAACAATTGTTTCACTAATCGGATCTTATTTTTCACAAGCATCACATATACAAAAGATCCTTGAAGGTGTTAATGTATTGGTTACAGCAGGACCTACGGTAGAACGCATTGATCCCGTCCGATTTTTTACCAATCGCTCTACTGGGAAAATGGGCTATGCCCTTGCAGAACAAGCTGCTAAATTAGGCGCATCCGTAACACTTGTAACGGGACCGACGAATTTAGAGTATCCAAAAGGAGTGCAGGTTGTTCAAATTGAAAGTGCACAGCAGATGCTTGAAGCTGTTATGCAGCGTTATCATGAAGCAGATGTTGTCATTAAATCAGCCGCAGTGGCAGATTACCGACCAAAGCATGTGTTTGATCAAAAGATGAAAAAGCAGCCTGGTGAAGCAGTACTAGAGCTAGAGAGAACAACAGATATTTTACGCACGCTTGGAGAGCGAAAAGAACACCAGCTTTTAGTCGGCTTTGCAGCAGAAACAGAACAAGTGGATGAATATGCACAAAAGAAACTTGCATCTAAAAACTTGGATATGATTGTAGCCAATAACGTGACGACAGAAGGAGCAGGTTTTGGGACGGACACAAATATTGTAACGCTCTATAAGCGAAGCGGAGAGTCTAAAGAACTTCCCATTCTTTCAAAACACGATGTAGCTACCGAGGTGTTAAAAGAAGTGAAGGAAATGTTAGAAGGGCTGAAAAAATGAGTGTAGCTAGTGTAATTGTGGACGTGGCTGCTAAGCAAACAGATCGAGCTTTTGACTACGCTATTCCCGACAAATGGAAAGGAATTATTGTTCCGGGTATGCGAGTTGTCGTTCCGTTTGGTCCTAGAAAAGTTCAAGGGTTTGTGGTGGCTCTTAAAGAAGAGGCTGAAGTTAAGCGTGTTAAACCAATCGCTGACCTGCTTGATTTAACGCCGGTTCTGACTCCCGAACTGTTAGAGATTGGGCACTGGCTAACGGAAAAAACGCTTTGTTTTATGATATCGGCTTTTCAAGTTATGCTGCCTGCGGCGATGAAAGCAAAATATGATAAAGAACTGTCACTCCTTTCAAAAGAGGCACACGAACAGCTTCATGAGCAAGTAAAGCCGTTTTTTCAGTCAAGATCCTCGCTGAAGTGGAGTGAAGTAGAAAAAACAGCCGCTGCTCCTGCTTTTCACCGTGATATTCAAAAAGGTCTAATTGAAGTCGTCTACGTCGTTAAAAACAAAGGAAACAAAAAAACGGCAAAAGGCGTAAAACTGAATCAAAGCCTTGAAGAAATTCAGCAGTTTATGAGCGAGTTAAATAAGCAGGCAGAAAAGCAAAAACAAGTGCTGTCTTTTATGCTGAATCGAAATGAAGAAGTAGCCATAAAAGAAATAGCGGAAGATTTGCAGATTACCTCCGCTCCTATAAAAGCGCTGATTAACAAAGGACTCTTGGCGGAAACGGAAATTGAAATATACCGTGATCCTTATCAAGATCGATACTTTAAACCATCACAGCCATTTCAATTGACCGATGAACAAGCTGAGGCAATCGCACCGATTCTGCATGACATCGAAGAAAATCTTCACGATGTGTTTTTAATGTACGGAGTAACCGGAAGCGGAAAAACAGAAGTGTATCTCCAATCAATTGATCAAGTGCTAAAAAAAGGGAAAGAAGCGATTATGCTTGTTCCGGAGATTTCACTTACCCCTCAGATGGTCAAGCGTTTTAAAGAGCGATTCGGCTCAAAAGTTGCTGTGCTCCATAGCGGCTTGTCTACTGGAGAAAAATACGATGAATGGCGAAAAATTCAGCGAAAAGAAGTATCCGTTGTAGTAGGGGCCCGCTCTGCTGTATTTGCGCCATTTGAAAATTTGGGCCTTCTTATTATCGATGAAGAACATGAGACGAGTTACAAACAAGAAGAAAACCCCCGTTATCATGCTAGAGATGTAGCCATTTACCGAGGGCAGCATCATCAGTGTCCAGTCATTTTAGGAAGTGCAACCCCAACGCTTGAGTCCTTTGCAAGAGCGCAAAAAGGTGTGTATAAGCTACTGACGTTAAAGCAAAGAATGAATAAGTCATCAATGCCGTCGGTGGATATCGTTGATATGAGAGAAGAGCTTCGCAGCGGCAATCGCTCTATGTTTTCAACTATGCTGTTTGAAAAGATGAAAGACCGTTTGGAAAAAGGGGAGCAAATCGTTTTATTTTTAAATAAAAGAGGTCATTCTTCTTTTGTTATGTGCAGAGACTGCGGTTACGTTCCGACATGTGAGCACTGTGAAATTTCACTAACGTATCACCGCTATCAAAATAAATTAAAATGCCATTACTGCGGACACGAAGAACATGTCCACACTGATTGCCCAGAATGCCACAGTGAACATATCCGCTTTTTCGGATCTGGTACACAAAAAGTGGAAGAAGAATTAACAAAAGTGCTGCCCGAGGCTAGGGTCGTTCGAATGGATGTTGATACGACAAGCCGAAAAGGCGCGCATGAAAAGCTCCTGAATAAGTTTGCAAGTGGAGAAGCGCAAATTTTATTAGGGACGCAGATGATTGCGAAAGGACTCGACTTTCCAAACGTCACGCTTGTAGGCGTTTTAACAGCAGATACGATGCTGAATTTACCTGACTTTCGTGCATCTGAAAAAACGTTTCAGCTTTTAACACAAGTAAGCGGAAGAGCAGGACGCCACAAACTTCCAGGAGAAGTAGTGATTCAAACGTACACGCCTGAACACTACAGCATTCAACTTGCGAGTCAGCATGATTACGATGCGTTTTATAAGCAGGAGATGGAAATTCGTAAAATGCATAAATATCCGCCTTTCTTTTACTTGGCGCTTGTAACGGTATCTCATGAAAATATTGCAAAAGTGGTGTCTGTTACAGACAAAATTTCGCAGTATCTGAGTCAGAAACTTTCGCCGCAAACAACGATCTTAGGGCCAGTCGCATCTCCGATTGCTAAGATAAAAGATAGATATCGCTATCAATGCATGTTAAAATACAAGCTGGAACCAAGCCTGATTCCGCTGTTGAAATATATATTAGAACGTTATCAAGCGGAAATGCAGAAGGAGAATTTAACGATCACTATTGATTTGAATCCATACTCGATGATGTAACTAGTCGTCTTGATGGCGTTAAAGAAGAAGCTTTTTGGATATAAATAGAAAGAATAAAGGAGGTGCCTATTTGGCTAAGCTTAAGCTTGTTTACCATCCTAATGAAGTACTTGAACAAGAATGTGAAGTCGTTAAAAACTTTGATAATAAATTAGCGAAATTACTAAACGGCATGTATGATTTAATGCTTGAAGCAGACGGTGTGGGTCTAGCTGCTCCTCAGGTAGGAGTTCTGCAGCAAGTGGCAGTGGTAGACGTGGATGACCGACACGGTAAAATTGAGTTAATTAATCCGGTAATTATTGAGCAACGAGGCGAACAAATCGGTCCAGAAGGCTGCCTAAGTTTTCCGGGCCTTTTTGGTGACGTGGCTCGAGCTGATTATGTGAAAGTACGTGCGCAAAACCGTAAAGGAAAACCTTATTTTATAGAAGCAAAAGGTTTTTTAGCACGAGCAATTCAGCATGAAATTGATCATTTACACGGTGTATTGTTCACGGAAAAAGTAACAAAGTATTACGAAGAGGATGAACTAGAAGGGTAGGTTTTACACGATGAAAGTCGTATTTATGGGAACGCCGGATTTTTCAGTGCCGGTTTTACAAACATTACTTAAAGATGGATATGAAGTGGTCGCAGTGGTTACACAGCCGGACCGACCAAAAGGACGCAAGCGCGTATTAACACCTCCTCCTGTAAAAGTTGAGGCGTTAAAGCATGAAATACCTGTACTGCAGCCAGAAAAGATTCGTTTAGAAGAAGAATATCAGCAAGTGTTAGCGTATGAGCCTGACCTAATTGTAACAGCGGCTTTTGGTCAAATTTTACCAACCCCTATTTTAGAAGCGCCTAAATACGGCTGTATTAACGTGCATGCTTCTCTGTTACCTGAACTGCGCGGAGGCGCGCCGATTCATTATTCAATTCTACAAGGTAAGCCGAAAACTGGTGTTACAATTATGTATATGGTAGAAAAATTAGATGCAGGTGATATCTTAACACAGGTAGAAGTTCCGATTGAAGAACGTGATCACGTTGGCACACTTCATGATAAACTCAGCGCTGCTGGTGCAAAATTGCTTTCAAAAACCATTCCTTCTCTTGTAAAAGGTGAAATTACGCCGGTTAAACAAAACGATGACGAAGCGACATTTGCTTCTAACATTAAGCGTGAACAAGAGAAAATTGATTGGGCCCGTACAGGAGAAGAAATTTATAACCATATCCGCGGACTTCACCCTTGGCCCGTTGCTTATACAACAGCAGACGGTCAGGTCATGAAAATTTGGTGGGGAGAGAAAGTATCCGCATCAGGCAAACCGGGTACCGTTTTATCACTTGAAGAGGATGGATTTATAGTAGCAACTGGAAATGAAACAGCTATTAAAGTGACGGAACTTCAGCCGGCTGGAAAAAAACGTATGGATGCAGCGCAGTATTTACGAGGTACATCCGTTGAAGTCGGAACAGTATTAGGGGATGTCAATGAGTAAGTACAACGTTCGAGACATAGCTTTAGATATTTTACTAGCTATTGAAAAAAATCAGGCATTCAGCAATCTATTGTTAAATAACAGCATACAAAAACGGGGTATTCAAGGAAAAGATGCAGGACTGTTAACGGAAATTGTGTATGGAACGATTCAAAGACGTGATACGTTAGATTACGGGTTAGCGCCTTTCTTGAAAAATCCAAAAAAGCTTCAGCCTTGGGTGCGAGTGCTGCTTCGTTTATCTCTTTACCAAATGGTATATTTAGACCGGGTGCCGGACCGGGCAATCCTTCATGAAGCAGTAGAAATTGCCAAAAAACGCGGTCACAAAGGAATTGCCTCAATGGTAAACGGCGTTTTACGAAATATTCAGCGCAGCGGCACGCCTTCTTTAGAAGAAATACAAAATCCTGTGGAGCGCTTGGCGATTGAAACGAGTCATCCATTGTGGCTTGTAAAACGCTGGGTGGAACAATATGGATTGGACAAAACACGCGGAATCTGTTTAGCTAATTTAATGGCCCCCAAACAAACAATCCGAGTAAACAGTGCACGCTTTACGCAAAATGAAGTAAAAGAAGCGCTTGAAAAAGAAGGGATTGTTGTAGAACCGGGCCATTTTGTAGAAGAAGCGCTAGAAGTTCAAAAAGGAAATGCAGCTCATACACAAGCATTTCGTGAAGGAATGTTTACCGTTCAAGATGAAAGCTCTATGTTAGTGGCTCATGCGCTCGGTGCAGAGGCAGAAGAGCTAATTTTAGATAGCTGTGCTGCACCGGGAGGAAAATCAACTCATATTGCAGAGCAGCTTAAAAACAGTGGTAAGGTTATTTCTTTGGACATTCATGACCATAAAGTAAAGCTGATTGCCCAGCAGGCAGAGCGTCTGCATCTTACCAATATTGAGCCGACGGTTCAAGACAGCCGAAAAGCGGGCGAACAGTTTGATAAAGAAATGTTTGACCGCATCTTAGTAGATGCCCCATGCTCAGGTTTTGGTGTAATGAGACGAAAACCTGATTTGAAATATACAAAAACTGAGCAAGATGTAAAGCAGCTGGCGCGTATTCAACAAGATATTTTAAATGCGGTTGCGCCTTTATTAAAAAAAGGTGGGACCCTTGTATATAGTACATGTACAATTGACCGAGATGAAAATGGGGATGTTGTAGCAGCATTTTTAACAGATCATGCTGATTTCCAAAAAGATGAAACACTTGCTGCACGGATGCCGCAAAAGCTTAAACAAAACGTAAAACATGGTGAAATTCAATTGCTGCCAGATGCACAAAGCGATGGATTTTATATTGCATGTTTACAGAAGAAGGTGTAAAAATGGAAGAAGTAGCTAAAAGAAAAGCAAAAGCAGAAGAAAAACCGCAAAAACCATCTATTTATTCATTAGAAATGCACGACCTAGAAAATTGGTTAGTAGAACACGGAGATAAGAAGTTCCGTGCTAAACAAATTTTTGACTGGTTATATGTTAAACGCGTAACGGACTTTGACGATATGTCAAACTTATCTAAAGGATTACGTGAACAATTAAAAGACAAATTTGCATTAACGACATTAAAAACAGTTGTTCAGCAAACGTCTGGGGACGGCACGATGAAGTTTTTATTCGAACTCCATGACGGTTATACGATTGAAACAGTGCTTATGCGTCATGAATACGGAAATTCTGTCTGCGTAACGACTCAAGTTGGCTGTCGCATCGGCTGTACGTTCTGTGCGTCTACTCTTGGAGGTTTAAAGCGTAATTTAGAAGCTGGAGAAATCGTAGCGCAAGTAGTAAAAGTACAAAAAGCGCTAGATGAACAAGGAGAACGCGTGAGCTCTGTCGTAATTATGGGTATTGGGGAGCCGTTTGATAACTATGATGAAATGATGCGCTTCTTAAAAACAATTAACAGTGATGATGGATTAAATATTGGTGCACGTCATATCACAGTATCGACAAGTGGAATCATTCCGAAAATCTATAAGTTTGCTGATGAAAAAATGCAAATCAATTTTGCAATTTCACTTCACGCTCCAAACAATGACATCCGCTCACGCTTAATGCCAATTAACCGTGCGTACAAACTTCCTGATTTGATGGAAGCTATTAAATATTATACGGATAAAACGGGAAGACGTATTAGCTTTGAGTATGGTCTATTCGGAGGAGTAAACGATCAAGTAGAGCATGCCGAGGAATTAGCGGATTTGATTAAAGACGTTAAATGTCACGTGAACTTGATTCCGGTAAACTATGTGCCTGAGCGTGATTATGTTCGTACACCGCGTGAACAGATTTTTGCATTTGAACGTACACTTAAAAAGCGTGGCGTTAACGTGACTATTCGTCGTGAGCAAGGTCATGATATCGATGCAGCTTGTGGCCAATTACGTGCGAAGGAGCGTAAAGAAGAGACGAGGTGATTGTATGGCAACTGTCTTCATGACAGACCGAGGGAGAGTTAGACAACACAATGAAGATAACGGAGGGGTATTTTTGAACCAACACAATCAGCTGCTTGCAATTGTGGCTGATGGTATGGGAGGTCATCGAGCTGGCGACGTCGCCAGTGAGATGGCGGTTCAAAAATTGCAAATAGCGTGGGAAGAAGCGGACAAAGTAACGTCTCCTGATGAGGCAACGCAGTGGATTCGTACGCATGTTTCGCAAATTAATCAAGATATTTATCAGTATGCTCAGGAGCATGAAGAGTGTAAAGGTATGGGTACAACAGTTGTACTTGCTCTATGCGCCGATACGTTTTGTGCGATTGGTAATATAGGAGACAGCAGATGCTATATTTCAAATGAATATGGATTTCAACAAGTAACAGAAGATCATTCTCTTGTGAATGAACTCGTAAAAAATGGTCAAATCACAAAAGAAGATGCTGAGCATCATCCACGAAAAAATATCTTATTGCGAGCACTAGGTACCGAAGAAAATGTTAGTTTAGATGTAAAAACAATTGAAGTGGAAAAAGAAGATCGATTATTATTATGTTCAGATGGACTGACAAATAAGGTAACGGAACAAAAGCTGAACGAAACGTTATCAACAAGTTCATCACTTCACGAAAAGGGTACGAGCCTGATTCAATTAGCAAATGAGCTTGGTGGAGAAGACAATATTACACTTGCAATTGTGGACTTTACATCTGAAAGTGGGTGAGAGTGTTGCTAATAGGTAGACGGCTAAACGACCGTTATAAGGTATTGCAAGTAATTGGTGGAGGCGGAATGGCAAACGTCTATTTAGGTCGCGACATGATTTTGGATCGTGATGTGGCAATTAAAGTGCTTCGTTTAGACTTTGCAAGTGACGATGCGTTTATAAAGCGTTTCCATCGAGAAGCACAATCTGCTACGAGTATTGCTCATCCTAATATTGTCAGCATTTATGATGTTGGAGAAGAAGAAGATATTTACTATATCATCATGGAATATGTACCGGGTATGACATTAAAGCAATACATTCTGCAAGAATCACCACTATCTCTTGATAAAGCCATACATATTATGACGCAGATTACATCAGCTATTGCCCATGCTCATCAGTACGGAATTATTCACCGGGATATTAAGCCTCAAAATATTTTAATTGATCATGATGATACCATTAAAGTTACTGACTTCGGCATTGCCGTAGCACTAAGTTCTACAACCATTACGCATACTAATTCTGTTTTGGGCTCTGTTCATTATTTATCTCCTGAACAGGCAAGGGGAGGGCTTGCGAATAAGCGGTCTGATATTTATTCGCTTGGCATCGTCCTATTTGAATTGCTAACGGGTCGAGTCCCTTTTTCTGGGGAATCGGCTGTGTCAATTGCATTAAAACATTTACAGACAGAAACACCTTCTCCAAAAAGATGGAATCCATCTATCCCTCAAAGCGTGGAGAATGTTGTATTAAAAGCAACAACTAAAGATCCATTTTACCGATACAGTTCCGTCGAAGAACTCGAAGCGGATTTACAGTCTGCTGTTCATCCAAATCGTTATAATGAACAAAGGTTTACGGTGCCTGATGATGAAGAAGTGACAAAAGCCATTCCAGTTATTAAGGAGGATTTTGTTGAATCCGAAGAAACGCACGTACCTGTGAGAAAACCACCTCACTTAGAGCGGGAAGAACAAGAGGAAGAAGAGTTAAAGCCGAAGAAAAAAAAGAAGAAAAAGAAAAAAGGCAAAAGCAAGCTGATTGTAACGCTTGTTTTAATTTTTTTGCTACTGGCAGCTGCTAGTGTAGCCGCTGTTACATTTATTCCGGCTTTATTACTGCCAAAAGACGTAAAGGTTCCTGATTTACATAATCAAGATTATGAATCAGCAGTAACCGATTTAGTTTCTTTAGGCTTTAAAGTCAAGAATCCTAAAGATATATCCGATAATGAGGTGGAAGAAGGCGACGTGGTTAAAACGATGCCAGAAGCGGGAGACGTTATCAAAGAAGGATCTAATGTCATTATTTATCGAAGTACAGGAAAGAAAAAAGAAGCATTTAACCGGTACATTGGAAGAAGCTTTACGGAAGTAAAAAGTCTGTTAGAAAAGCAGAATTATAAAGATATCCAATCCATCGAAGTTGAAAGCACAGAACCGAAAGGCAATATTACAGATCAGACGCCTAAAGAAACCGAACAAGTCGTGCCGGAAGATACAACGGTTACGCTATGGGTAAGTAAGGGTCCGCCGAAGATTACATTAAAGGATTTCTCGGGCTGGACGGAAAAAAGCGTAAAAGATTATGCATCAGATGAAGATATTGAAGTGGACGTAAAAACAGCGTATTCCGACACTGTTGAAAAAGGTCTTGTGATGTCTCAAAAGCCTGCAGCGGAGCAGAGTATCGAGCAAGGTGATAAGCTCACCATTACAGTCTCAATGGGCAAGGAGCCAAAAGCTCCTCAAACGGTGTCAGTGGATGTGACTATTCCGTATAAAGAAGAGACTGACACCGAAGCAAGTACGGAACAAGGCGACGCAACGGAAACAGGCGATGCCACCGGAACAGAAGAGGAAAAGCCAAAGCCGCAAAAAGTACAAATTTATATCGAAGATGCAGATAACGATATGTCCGTTCCTGCTAAAGAACTAACGATTACTGAAACAACAAAAGAATCGTTCGATGTTTTAGTTGATGAAAATGAAAAAGCGTCTTATAAAATTGTCCGAGACGGGGAAGTTATTGAAGAAAAAGACGTTGAATATCCAGAGTGATAGGAGTGAGGTTATGCCAGAAGGAAGAATTATTAAATCCCTTAGCGGATTTTATTATGTTCTTCATGACGGACAAGTAACGCAATGTCGAGGACGAGGTGTTTTTCGTAAAAAGAAGGTAACGCCTTTAGTCGGTGACAATGTAGTATTTCAGGCGGAAAATAAGCTTGAAGGATATATACTTGAAATTAAAGAACGTAAAAATGAATTAGTTCGTCCCCCTATTTCAAATGTTGATCAGGCGCTGCTTGTTTTTTCAGCGATTGAACCTGATTTTAGCACAATGCTTCTTGACCGATTTTTAGTGTTAGTGGAGTCTAATCATATTGAACCTATTATTTGTATTTCAAAAGTAGATCTTTTATCACAGCAGCAAAAGCAAGAAATCGAGCAATATGCCGAAGAATATCGTAAAATAGGATATGAGGTCATTTTAACGTCGACAGTCACAGAAAAAGGCATGGAACAAATTCAGCCGTTATTTGAAGATCGCGTAACGGTTATTGCGGGACAGTCAGGTGTAGGTAAATCTTCACTGTTAAATACACTTAAACCAGAGCTTGAATTAAAGACAAATGATATTTCAATGTCACTTGGAAGAGGAAAGCATACAACACGTCATGTAGAACTGATTTCGTTTGGTGAAGGTTTAGTAGCCGATACGCCAGGCTTTAGCTCACTAGAATTTTTAACATTAGAAGTAGAAGAGTTAACCGATTGTTTTCCTGAAATGTCGCGTTTGAGTGAACAGTGTAAATTTCGAGGTTGTTTGCATGTGAAAGAACCAAAATGTGCGGTGAAAGAAGCATACGAACAAAAAGAAATTCCGAGTTATCGCTACGAACATTACTTGCAATTTATTGAGGAAATTAAGCAAAGAAAGCCGAGGTATTAAAAATGACAAAAATCGCACCTTCCATTTTATCTGCCAATTTTTCAAAGCTTGCTGAAGAAATTCGTGAAGTTGAAGCAGGTGGAGCAGACTACATCCATATAGACGTTATGGATGGCCATTTTGTTCCTAATATTACAATTGGACCGCTTATCGTTGAGGCTGTACGCCCTGTTACAACACTGCCATTAGATGTGCATTTAATGATTGAAAACCCAGATCAATACGTTCCAATGTTTGCAAAGGCAGGTGCTGATATTTTAACGGTACATGCTGAAGCGTGTACTCATTTGCACCGCACCATTCAATTAATTAAAGAGCACGGCATGAAAGCAGGCGTTGCTTTAAATCCTGCAACGCCAATTGACGTGGTAAAGCATATCTTAGAAGATATCGATCTTATTTTATTAATGACGGTGAACCCAGGCTTTGGAGGACAAAACTTTATTCCAAGTGTGTTGCCAAAAATTGAGCAAATCTCTCAGCTTATTGAAATTCGTCACCTTTCTATTGAAGTAGAGGTTGATGGAGGAATTAATGAAGAAACAGCAAGAAAATGTGTGGAAGCAGGAGCAAATGTCTTAGTGGCTGGCTCAGCTATTTATAACCAAGAAGATCGAGCTGGCGCAATTAGTCAAATTCGCACAACTGTTCAAGCCTAAGTAATAAAAGCTGCTGTGTACAACGAGTAGAACTTGTACACAGCAGCTTTTTCTTTTAGGATAAAGAAAACATATTTATTTCGTCCATTTTTTAATAGAAAAGGAGCATATACATAATGAAAATTCATATTCTAGCAGGGGGACCGGATGAACATATGCCACCCCTGCACCAATCAAATGATGTAAAGTGGGTAGGAGTAGACCGTGGCGTATTCCTTCTTCTTCAACAAGACATTTTGCCCGTAAAAGCATTCGGAGATTTTGATTCCATTACAAATGCGCAGCTTAAGCTAGTGAGAGAAGCATTACAAGATGTTGAATTGTATCCTGCAGAAAAAGATGCAACGGATTTGGAACTTGCTTTTGAGTGGGCAATAGGGCAAAAACCGGACAGTATTTGTATCTTTGGAGCAACAGGTGGAAGGCTTGACCACATGTTTGGAAGCATTCAGCTCCTGTACAAAGGGTTAAAAAAGAAAGCGAATGTACAAATGATTGACAATCAAAATATCATTCAATTGTTTGAACCAGGCACTTATCATGTTGATCGTTTAAAGGAGTTTCACTATATTTCATTCGTTCCTTTTGCAGGCGGTGTAAAAGAGCTTACGCTAGAAGGTTTCAAATATCCGCTCAATAAGCATGAAGTAGAACTCGGCTCAACTTTATGTATTAGCAATGAACTTATTCAACAAAGAGGTACTTTTTCATTTACAAAAGGCATATTAATGATGGTAAGAAGCAATGATAAACGTTGCTTGTGATGAAGTATGGAAAATGAGAGCAGGACATAGGGCTTTCTTTAAAAGGAGATAAAGTGTGGAGACGGTTAGGAGGGACAGTATGAAATTCTATACAATCAAACTTCCAAAGTTTTTAGGTGGCATCGTAAAGGTCATGCTTAATTCGTTCAAAAAAGATTAACAACGCCGGAATAATAAAAGAAGCACCATAAAATATGGTGCTTTTTCATTATAAAGATTAAACGCGTTGAACTTTACCAGACTTAAGGGCTCTAGCTGAAACGTACACACGTTTTGGTTTACCGTTCACTAAGATACGTACTTTTTGAACGTTAGCACCCCATTTACGCTTAGTAGCGTTCATTGCGTGAGAACGTGCGTTACCTGAACGAGCTTTTCTACCAGTTACTACACATTTGCGTGCCATGATTTTCCCTCCTAACACCAAAAAAACTACTCAATTCTGTTTTGAGAAATACTATATTAATTTATCACAGCCTTACAGAGAATGCAATAGTTCTGGAGAAAAGCTTTCAAGAAATTTTCCTTGACATATAAAATGAATCTATGTTCAATAATATAGAGAGTAGAAATAGGTATAACCTGGGCTATTACTTATTTTAAGATAAGTTGATACCTAATACTGTCATCTTTAAAAGGGACAAGCTGGACGCCTCTTTTAAAACGAGATTGATTATAGTAGAATATTTATAACCTATGAAAGTAGAAAGGGGAACGAGTATGTCCATCGAAATGAAAACGAAGTATGGTCAAATTGATATCTCTACAGATGTAATTGCCACAATTGCTGGAGGAGCAGCTGTTGATTGTTACGGGATTGTCGGAATGGCTTCAAAAAATCAGCTTAAAGATGGTCTTACAGAAATTCTTCGCAAAGAAAACTTTACACGAGGTATTGTGGTAAGACAAGAAGAGGATGACGTACATATCGACATGTACATTATCGTAAGCTATGGAACAAAAATTTCTGAAATTGCTCATAATGTGCAAACAAAAGTAAAATACACACTGGAACAAACGGTTGGTTTAACGGTTGATTCAGTAAATATTTATGTGCAGGGTGTTCGTGTAACGAACGTTTAATTAAGGAGGAAGATTCGTGTCAATGACAACGTTGGACGGAAAGCGGTTTAGAGAAATGGTGCTTCAAGGAGCCCAGCATCTATCTAACAATGCAGATTATGTAGATGCGCTGAACGTTTTTCCTGTACCAGATGGTGATACTGGAACAAATATGAACTTATCGATTACGTCTGGTGCTAAAGAAGTGAAAAATAAACTATCTGATCACATCGGCCAAGTGAGTCAAGCTTTGTCTAAGGGCTTATTGATGGGGGCGCGCGGTAATTCAGGAGTTATTTTATCTCAATTATTCCGCGGTTTTGCGAAATCGGTTGAGCAAAAGTCAGCGATTACAACAGTTGAGTTTGCTGAAGCTCTTGAGCTTGGGGTAGAAACTGCTTATAAAGCTGTTATGAAACCAATCGAAGGAACTATTTTAACAGTAGCTAAGGATACTGCTAAAAAAGCAGCGGCTGTTGCTAAAAAGCAATCTGATATGATTCTGTTCATGGAAGAAGTACTTAAGGAAGCTAATGCTTCGTTAAATCGCACGCCAGATCTTTTACCCGTGTTAAAAGAAGTAGGCGTAGTGGATAGCGGAGGTCAAGGGCTTGTTTTAATTTATGAAGGGTTTTTAGCTGAATTAAAAGGTGAAAAACTTCCGGGTGTACCCATGTCAGCTCCTTCGATGAATGAACTCGTAAATGCTGAGCATCATAAGCATGCGCAAAGCCATATGAATACAGAAGATATTGAATTTGGCTATTGTACAGAATTTATGGTAAGGCTGGAAGAGGATAAGCCTGCAGCTAAAACATTTTCTGAAGAAACGTTTCGTCAAGACTTAAGTAAATGGGGCGACTCATTGCTTGTAGTATCTGATGATGAAATCGTGAAAGTTCATATTCACGCTGAGCATCCTGGAGAAGTGTTAAACTACGGGCAGCAATATGGAAGTTTAATTAAAATGAAGATTGAAAACATGAGAGAACAGCATAGCAGCATTGTTTCAGGTGAAGAAAAGCCTGCAGTAAAAAATGCTGAAAAACAGCCCTTTGGCATTGTTACTGTGTCAATGGGAAAAGGAATTGCTGAATTGTTCAAGAGCCTTGGGGCAACGGTTGTCATTGAAGGCGGACAAACAATGAATCCAAGTACGGAGGATATTGTCAAAGCGATTGAAGAAACAAATGCTGAACAGGTACTGATTTTACCTAATAACGGAAATATTGTGATGGCTGCTAACCAAGCGGCTGCTGTTGCCGGCAGTCACGTTTCGGTTGTCCCGTCTAAAACGGTTCCTCAAGGAATGACAGCGCTGCTATCATTTAATCCTCAGCAAAGCTTAAAAGAAAACGAGGAAGTAATGACAGAAGCTCTACAGCACGTGAAAACAGGACAAGTAACGTATGCAGTTCGCGATACAAATATTGATGGTCTTGAATTAGCTAAAGGCGATTTTATGGGTATTGCCGAAAAGAAAATCGTCGTAAAAGATTCAGAGAAATTAGAAGCAGCGAAAAAGCTTTTGACTTATATGATTGATGACGAAGCGGAAATCCTTACGATTCTTCAAGGAGAGGATGTCTCAGATGATGAAGCTGAAGCGCTAACATCGTTTGTAGAAGAAACGTTTGAAGAAGTTGAGGTAGAGCTTCATAAAGGAGATCAACCTTTATATTCTTACATTTTTGCAATTGAATAACAAAAAAAGAAGCATCCCTCCTGAGGGGTGCTTCTTTTTTGTGTTTTTTAAGTTAAATACGAACTATTTTACTTTTAAATGTTGTAATTGTTCGGTATGTTAGGTATATTAGTTGAAAAGAACCCGTTTGTATGGTAGTTTTGAAAACTGATTGAGTCAAATGTGAAAGAAAACAGCATGAGAGGAGAGACAACAGTGGATATTTTAAAAGGAACAGGTTTATTATTATTAGTTTTATTTTTATTTTGGTTGTTTAGCAACAAGGCACCTTATGGCATGAAAGCAATGGGGGCTCTGGCAAGCGGAGCGGTAGCTGCGTTTCTCGTAGAGGCCTTTCAGTCATATGTAGGAGGAGATTTACTAGGTATTTCATTCCTAGGTGAAGTAGGAAAGGCTGCAGGAGGAATGGGAGGAGTTGCGGCGGCAGCACTAGTTGCTTTGGCGTTAGGAGTATCTCCTGTATATGCTCTTATGATGGGGGTGGTGTGTTCAGGGCTAGGCTTGCTCCCTGGATTTTTTGCGGGATACCTCATGGCATTTGTAGTGAAATTTATTGAGAAAAAGGCACCTGCTGGTCTAGACTTATTAGGCAACATCTTAATTGCAGCACCTTTAACAAGATTAATTGGTAATGCATTCTCACCTATTGTAGATGCGACGCTTTTAAATATTGGAGGAATTATCAAAGATACAACAAGTGCTAGCCCTATTTTGATGGGAATTATTTTAGGGGGAGTGATTACAGTAGTAGCAACGGCTCCGCTTAGCTCAATGGCTTTAACGGCTATGCTAGGGTTAACGGGATTGCCTATGGCGATTGGAGCTCTTGCTGTGTTTGGTTCTTCTTTCATGAACTATGTGCTGTTTGATCGATTAAAAATTGGGGATCGTCGTACAACTATTTCAGTTGCAGTTGAACCTTTAACACAAGCGAATATTATTTCAGCAAATCCGATTCCTATCTACATTACAAACTTTGTTGGAGGTGCACTAGCCGGTGTAGTTGTGGCTCTGTTCGGATTGGTAAATGATGCTGCAGGCACGGCAACGCCAATCGCAGGACTTGCAGTGATGTTTGGGTTTAATGACCCTATGAAGGTCACAATTTGTGCAGTACTTTGCGCACTAGCGGGAGCACTAGCTGGGTTTATAGGTTCAGTTGTTTTTAAAAACTTTAAAATTAAAACAGTAGACGATGTAGCTTCCGAGCAAGAAGCAGCTTAAGTAATTCATCTTTTCCTGCATAATATAGCAAAAAAAGCGGTGTGCTTATCTTATTTTTTATGGATAAATACACCGCTTTTTTTATGCGTGAATCCCTAATAAAAATGAGAATTTTTAAATTTTTTAAGAGCGTGAAACAAAGCTTCCAAAAAGTCAAAAGCTCAAGTAACATATAAGTAATAACAATGTCTAAATAGCAGGGGGAAAATCCTTATGAAATATAAATCTGTCTTTGATATTATTGGTCCGGTAATGATTGGACCATCTAGCTCACATACAGCTGGTGCAGCGCGTATTGGACGCGTTGCCCGAACGCTTTTTGGCAAGCAGCCCACAAAAGTTGTGGTTTCACTGTACGGTTCTTTTGCTCAAACGTATAAAGGGCACGGAACAGACGTAGCGCTGATTGGCGGTATTTTAGATTTTGATACGTTCGACCAGCGTATTCCGCAATCTTTGGACTTAGCTAAAAAAGAAGGAATGGACGTCACATTTGTTGAGGAAGCGGCAATCACAGATCATCCGAATACTGCTCGCATCAAAATGAGCGACGGATTAAAGGAAATTGAAGTTGTTGGAATTTCAATTGGCGGAGGGAAAATTCAAATTACGGAGCTGAACGGATTTGAATTAAATTTATCAGGCATGAATCCAGCTATTCTCGTTGTGCATAATGACCGATTTGGTGCCATTGCGACCGTTACGAATATTTTGATGAAACATTCAATTAATATCGGACATATGGAAGTATCTCGTAAAGAGCGCGGAGAAGTAGCGCTTATGGCAATTGAAATGGATACGAATATTGAAGATGATGTCATTGAAGAGTTAAAAACATTGCCTCACATTATTCAAGTAACAAGAATGGTTGAATAGGATAGAACGAACGTGAACGGCCTGCAAAAAATAACAGAGGCCGAGTGATTGTATATGATTCTAAAGTGAAAATAAGACAGAATGATAGCGGAGGTTACTATGTTTCGAAACGTAGCAGAACTAGTAGAATTAGCAGAAAGTCAAAATGTAAAAATTGCAGAGATTATGATTCAACAGGAAATAGATATCACGGGAGTTACTCGTGAAGAAATCATGGAAAAAATGGACCGGAACTTAACGGTTATGGAAGAAGCGGTTGAACGCGGATTAAAAGGGGTACAGTCTGTTACAGGTTTAACAGGCGGAGATGCAGTGCTGCTTCAAAACTATATTCAAAGTGGAAAATCTTTATCTGGAAATTTAATTTTAGATGCAGTCAGCAAAGCTGTAGCGACAAACGAAGTAAATGCGGCAATGGGGACAATCTGTGCAACACCTACTGCTGGATCTGCGGGAGTAGTGCCAGGAACGCTGTTTGCAGTGCAAAATAAGCTAAACCCAACTCGTAAAGAAATGATTGAATTTTTATTTACATCAGGTGCTTTTGGGTTTGTTGTAGCCAATAATGCGTCTATTTCAGGAGCAGCAGGCGGATGTCAAGCAGAAGTTGGTTCAGCTTCAGGTATGGCAGCTGCAGCGATTGTTGAAATGGCAGGAGGTACACCGAGTCAGGCAGCTGAAGCAATGGCAATTACTCTCAAAAATATGCTAGGATTAGTATGTGACCCAGTAGCGGGGCTAGTAGAAGTTCCATGTGTGAAACGAAACGCAATGGGAGCGGCGAATGCAATGATTGCAGCAGATATGGCCTTAGCAGGCATTACAAGTCGTATTCCATGTGATGAAGTCATTGATGCTATGTATAAAATTGGTCAAACAATGCCGGTTGCATTACGAGAAACTGCACAAGGAGGCTTAGCGGCAACACCAACAGGTCGCGAGCTTGAAGCAAAGATCTTTGGTATTGCATTAAATAAAAGTGAATGAACTAACAACTATTTCAATTAAAACCATTAAAGGTATTGGAGAGGAAACAGCACAAGCATTAGAGGATATGCATATTCACAGTGTGCATGACTTGTTAGAACATTTCCCATACCGCTATGAAGATTATGAGTTAAAAGATTTGGCTGAAGCAAAGCATGACGAAAAGGTCACCGTAGAAGGAAAGGTTCACAGCGTCCCCTCGCTTACGTATTACGGAAAAAAACGTTCGCGCCTTACGTTTCGGCTGCTAGTAAACCGCTATTTGATTACGGTTACTTGTTTTAATCGCCCTTACTATAAATCAAAGTTAGAAATCGATCAAACTATTACGGTTACGGGGAAATGGGATCAGCATCGGCAAACGATTAACTTGCAGGAGCTTCAATTTTCTCCGTTTGTTAAAAATCAAACGATTGAGCCTGTTTACTCAGTTAAAGGCAGCTTAACGGTCAAAGGAATGAGGAAGTTCGTCTCTCTTGCGTTGAAGAATTATGGCAGTAGCATTCAGGATATGCTCCCGGCCTCTATTCGTTCTAGATACAAACTAGTAACGCGTGAAGAAGCGGTTAGAAGTATTCACTTACCTCGTGATCATGAAGATTTAAAACAAGCAAGACGTCGATTTGTCTATGAAGAATTTCTACTTTTTCAATTAAAAATGCAGGCGCTTAGAAAGCGCGAAAGAGAAGAAACGCCTGGAATGAAGCAAGTATTTGATTCAACTGAGCTGGTAAACTTCACGAACTTGCTGCCGTTTCCGTTAACAAACGCTCAAAAACGTGTAGTAAACGAAATTACGCACGATATGAAATCGCCTTATCGCATGAATCGCTTGCTGCAAGGTGATGTAGGGTCAGGTAAAACAGTCGTAGCAGCGGTTGCTTTATACGCTACTGTTTTAGCAGGGCATCAAGGTGCTTTAATGGTACCGACTGAAATTTTAGCTGAACAGCATGCTGAGTCATTGACTGCGATGCTTGAAAAGGTAGGAATCAGCGTAGGCTTGCTAACAGGGTCTGTTAAAGGAAAAGCAAGAAGAGAGCTGCTTCAGCGAGTGAAAGACGGAGATGTTCATGTATTAGTAGGTACACATGCCTTAATTCAAGACGAAGTTATATATAATAGTTTAGGGCTCGTCATTACGGATGAACAGCACCGCTTTGGAGTTGGGCAGCGCCGGGTTTTACGTGAAAAAGGAGAGAGTCCGGATGTACTGTTTATGACGGCGACTCCTATTCCAAGAACCCTTGCTATTACGGTGTTTGGGGAAATGGATGTGTCCATTATTGATGAAATGCCAGCAGGACGTAAGGCAATTGAAACATACTGGGTAAAACATGATATGCTTGAACGTATTTTACATTTCGTTGAAAAAGAAATACATGACGGCAGACAAGCTTACGTTATTTGTCCGTTGATTGAAGAATCGGACAAGCTGGATGTTCAAAATGCAATTGATGTACATGCAACACTCACTCACTATTTTAATGGAAAAGCAAGCGTTGGTCTCATGCACGGAAGATTGTCACCTGATGAAAAAGAAGAAGTGATGAAACAGTTTAGCGTAAATGACGTGCAGATTTTAGTATCAACAACGGTTGTAGAAGTAGGAGTGAACGTTCCGAATGCAACCGTGATGGTCATTTATGATGCAGAGCGCTTTGGGTTATCTCAGCTTCATCAGCTAAGAGGACGCGTAGGACGAGGAGATGCACAGTCGTATTGTATTCTGCTCGCGGATCCAAAATCAGAAGTTGGAAAAGAACGAATGACCATTATGACGGAAACAAACGATGGATTTGTATTATCAGAAAGAGACTTAGAGCTTCGTGGACCTGGTGATTTCTTTGGTAGAAAACAAAGCGGGATGCCTGAGTTTAAAGTAGCCGATATGGTGCACGATTACCGTGCGCTTGAAGTAGCTCGAGAAGATGCTGCTAAGCTTGTAAATTCCGACAGCTTTTGGACAGAAGATCAGTTTGCACTGCTGAGAATACAACTAGAAGCAACGGGCGTATTAACTGGAGAAAAATTTGATTAGTAAAAGAGACTGAAACAAAGTATTTTAGTTGAAGGAAAATCCGAACGATCAATCGTTCGGATTTTTTTCATTGTGATGATGAACGTAGATTTCATGTATGTGATGGGTATGCAGGTGCTTTTAACTGTTGAGTGAAGGGCAAGGCACTCCTGCGGGGAAAGCCGAATAGATGAGACCCCGCAGAAGCGTAAGGGACGAGGAGGATCACCGGCCGGCCGCGGAAAGCAAAGTCTTACACGGAAATCAGCAACGGTGTAACAAGCAATCTATACGAGCTCCTTTATCCCATTTGTTCATCTTTAGATTGAAGTGATCTAGTTATGTCTCAATCTCTTTTCGTCTATAAAGATAAAAAACGGCTTAGAGTGAAAGAGTTAGCGGCTGGTGGCCATTAATACTACGTTAATGCGCAGAATCCAGCATGTGAAAAATGTTGCAATTAGAAGGTAATGATTATATACTGCTATTAGTACCTAGTATTAAAAGTTCGGATGGTGGAGAATGAAGCGCAGTAAAAAAGAAAGACAGCAGCTATTAAAAACGACAATTGAAGAAAACCCATTTATTACGGATGAAGAACTAGCAGACCGTTTTTCAGTGAGCGTTCAAACAATTCGATTAGACCGCCTAGAGTTGTCGATTCCTGAACTGCGAGAACGCATTAAGCATGTAGCTTCAAAACAACTAGACGAGGAAGTGCGTTCGCTTCCGATTGAAGAAGTAATTGGAGAAGTTATCGACATTGAACTAGATCAATCAGCGATATCTATTTTTGATGTGAAAACAGAGCATGTGTTTCAGCGTAATCAAATTGCTCGTGGTCACCACCTTTTTGCGCAAGCTAATTCGTTAGCTGTCGCTGTTATTAACAACGAACTAGCGCTCACAGCAGATGCGTCGATCCGTTATCATCGCCCTGTTAAGCTTCATGAACGAGTGATAGCAAAAGCGAAAGTTCTGTCAACTAGTGAAGTGCGAACCACCGTTGAGGTAAACAGCTATGTAGGGCAAGAGCAAGTGTTCTCTGGTACTTTTAAAATGTATCGTTCTACAAAGGATAAATAATAAAAAGGATGAGACGCAACATGAAACTAGCTATTGATGCAATGGGCGGAGATCATGCACCGAAAGCCATTATTGAAGGTGTAGAAAAAGCTACTGCTCAATTTAAAGAATTACATATTACGTTAATTGGAAACGAATCAGAAATAAAAAAGTATTTAACAAATTCAGATCGTATTTCGATTATTCATACAGAAGAAACCATTGATGCAACTGATGAGCCAGTGCGAGCTGTGCGCCGTAAAAAACAAGCATCTATGGTATTAATGGCAAATGAAGTAGCCGAAGGTCGTGCTGATGCTTGTATTTCAGCAGGAAATACAGGGGCGTTAATGACAGCGGGGCTTTTTATTGTAGGTCGCATCAAAGGCATTGAACGTCCAGCACTTGCTCCGACGCTTCCGACACTAGATGGAAAAGGCTTTTTAATGCTAGACGTTGGTGCAAACGTTGATGCCAAGCCTGAACATTTGCTCCAGTATGCTGTGATGGGGTCTGTGTATGCCGAAAAAGTACGCGGCATTCAAGCTCCTAGAGTGGGGCTGCTGAACATTGGAACTGAGGATAAAAAAGGAAATGATTTAACAAAGCAAGCCTTTCAGCTGCTAAAGAATGCTGACCTCAATTTTGTAGGCAACGTGGAATCCCGTGATTTGCTAAACGGCGTAGCGGATGTGGTTGTAACAGATGGTTTTACAGGGAATATGACTCTTAAGAGCATTGAAGGAACGGCGCTTTCCTTGTTTTCTATGATTAAACAAGAATTAATGAGCACGTTAAAAAGCAAGTTAGCCGCAGCGGTGCTAAAGCCTCAGCTGCAGGGTTTAAAAGCGAAAATGGATTACAGTGAATATGGAGGAGCAGGGCTGTTTGGATTGCATGCGCCTGTTATCAAAGCGCACGGTTCGTCGGATGCGAATGCAGTATTTAGCGCGATTAAGCAAGCTGTGAATATGGTGGAAAACAATGTGTCTTCCACTATTCAAAAAGCAATCGAACAAACTGCTAATGAAGAAAAGGAGAGATAAGAAATGGGGAAAATTGCTTTTATCTTTCCAGGCCAAGGGTCACAAACTGTTGGTATGGGAAAAGATTTATATGATGGAACAGAGGAAGCGAAAAAGCTGATTCATACAGCTGACGAAGCTTTAGGGTTCAGTCTTTCAAACATTATTTTTGAAGGGCCTCAAGAAGAATTGACTTTAACTTATCACGCTCAACCTGCTCTTTTAACAACGAGTACAATGCTGCTTGAAGCATTTAAAACGAGCGGAATTACACCCGATTTTGTTGCGGGTCACAGTCTAGGAGAATATAGTGGGCTTGTGGCTGCTGAGGTTTTATCATTTAAAGATGCCGTTGTTGCTGTTCACAAAAGAGGTCGCTATATGGACGAAGCTGTACCAGCAGGTCAAGGTACAATGGCAGCAGTGCTTGGCATGTCAGCGGAAGATCTAGAAGCCGTTACCGCTCAAATTACAAGCGAAGGCGACGCTGTTCAGCTTGCAAATATTAACTGTCCGGGTCAAATTGTTATTTCTGGTACGGTAAATGGCGTAGAAAAAGCAGGAGCTCTTGCCAAAGAAAAAGGTGCAAAACGCGTGATTCCTCTAGTGGTAAGCGGTCCGTTTCACTCTAGTTTAATGAAGCCAGCTGCTGAAAAACTACGTGATACGCTAGAAACAGTGGGCTTTAGCGATGCGAAGGTTCCAGTTATAGCAAACGTAACAGCAAAGCCGGTTACTGACAGTCAAGATATTCAAAACAAGCTAGTGGAACAACTGTATTCTCCAGTGAGATGGGAAGAAACAGTTGAAACACTTCTTGCAGAAGGTGTAGATACATTTGTTGAAATTGGACCAGGAAAAGTATTATCAGGTCTTGTGAAAAAAGTAAATCGCCGTGCGACTGTGTATGCTGTTAATGATCTTATATCATTAAAATCAACGATTGACGCACTAAAAGGGGGAGAATAACATGTTACAAGGGAAAGTTGCGGTTGTAACAGGCGCTTCTCGCGGAATTGGTCGTGCCGTTGCAATTGAGCTGGGAAAGCTTGGTGCTAAAGTAGTTGTAAACTATTCTGGCAGCGAAGCGAAAGCTCTTGAAGTTGTGGATGAAATTAAAGGATTAGGAACGGATGCAATTGCTGTACAAGCAAATGTGGCAGAAAGTGATTCTGTACAAGCAATGATAAAAGAAGCGATTTCTACATTTGGTTCAGTAGATATTTTAGTGAACAACGCGGGCATCACACGTGATAATCTTCTTATGCGTATGAAAGAAGACGAATGGGATGATGTTATTAATACAAACTTAAAAGGCGTATTTTTGTGTACAAAAGCGGTTACTCGTCAAATGATGAAGCAGCGCGCAGGACGTATCATTAATATTTCATCAATTGTCGGCGTCAGCGGTAATGCTGGACAAGCAAATTATGTAGCAGCAAAATCAGGCGTGATTGGTTTAACAAAAACAACTGCCAAAGAATTAGCAAGCCGCAATATTACAGTGAATGCAGTTGCTCCTGGTTTCATCGCAACAGACATGACGGATAAATTGAATGAAGAAGTGCAGGCGGAAATGTTAAAGCAAATTCCTCTTGCAAGCTTCGGCCAGCCTGAGGATGTTGCGAACGCAGTTGCGTTTTTAGCATCAGATGCAAGCCGTTATATTACGGGTCAAACGATTCACGTTGACGGCGGAATGGTGATGTAAAAAATGCACTTTACGAAAAGTGTAATTTGGTGATAAAGTACAAAGGGACGTTTACTAGGCGACCGATAAACTTTATTATTCAACCATAGTATTTTAGATGGAAATCATCTATAATGACTTGAGGGGAGGTGAAGAACAATGGCAGAGGTACTAGAACGCGTAACAACAATCATTGTTGATCGTCTTGGTGTAGACAAAAGTGAAGTGAAACTAGAATCTAGTTTCAAAGAAGACTTAGGTGCTGACTCTCTAGACGTAGTTGAATTTGTAATGGAGCTTGAAGAGGAATTTGATATCGAAATTTCTGACGAAGAAGCTGAAAAAATTTCAACTGTAGGAGATGCAGTTAATTACATACAGAGCCAAATTTAATCTGTAGTATATGTATGAAAAGCCCCGTTAAACAGCGGGGCTTTCTCTTCTTTTTAAGAATTTCAAAAAAAGACCTCTTTTTTTGAAAAGGTAGTGTATCTTTTAGGATACCTCGTTTTATAATGAGAGATGTTAGGAAAAACTACGAAACAATTGAAGCATGTCAGCGGAGGTATTTTATGCCTAAACAATATTCAAATCGAGATCGAAAGATGAACGTGAAATTCAAGCAAAATTTTGCAGAGTTTCAAAAGGAAATTGGTATTCAGTTTACAAATGAAGCGCTTCTTTTTCAAGCATTTACACATTCATCCTATGTGAATGAGCATCGCAGAAGACCGTATGAAGACAACGAGCGTCTTGAGTTTTTAGGAGATGCCGTATTAGAGCTAACCGTATCACAATTTTTATTTAAAAAGTATCCAACGATGAGTGAAGGTGAGTTAACGAAGCTTCGTGCAGCAGTTGTGTGCGAACCGTCGCTTGTTACTTTTGCAAATGAAATGGATTTTGGTAAACTAGTGTTACTTGGAAAAGGTGAAGAGATGACCGGCGGCCGATCTAGACCGGCTTTACTGGCCGATGTGTTTGAAGCATTTATCGGAGCTCTTTATTTAGACCAAGGGCTTGATACGGTAGTAACGATTCTAAAAAAAGTTGTCTTTCCAAAAATTAATGAAGGTGCTTTTTCTCATGTGATGGATTTCAAAAGCCAGCTTCAAGAAGTGATTCAACGTGATGGAGTTGGACAATTAGAATACAAAGTTTTGCAAGAAAAAGGTCCAGCGCATAATCGCGAATTCTTATCTCGCGTATCGTTAAATGGTGAAGAGCTCGGCGTTGGTGTAGGCCGTTCGAAAAAAGAAGCAGAGCAAAAAGCAGCTCAAGTAGCTATTACGAAAATTAGAGCAAGTCAAACGAAATAAAATGATCCCCCTCTTAACGTATTCGTTATAAAGGGGGATTTGCTATGAAAAGATTACAAGTGTGAGGGGGGATTTCTATGTTCCTCAAACGATTAGATATTGCAGGATTCAAATCGTTTGCAGAAAAAGTATCGATAGATTTTGTGCCAGGTGTAACGGCGGTAGTAGGACCGAATGGAAGCGGAAAAAGCAACATTACGGATGCCATACGCTGGGTGCTTGGAGAACAATCAGCCAAATCGCTTCGTGGAGGGAAAATGGAGGACATTATTTTTGCAGGAAGCGAATCGCGCCGTGCTGTAAATGTTGCTGACGTAACCCTTACGTTGGAAAATGATGACCAGTTTCTCCCGCTTGACTATCATGAAGTTAGTATTACAAGGCGCGTGTACCGCTCAGGAGACAGTGAATTTTTTATTAACAACCAGCCGTGCCGCTTGAAAGATATTGTCGATTTATTTATGGATTCAGGACTTGGAAGAGAAGCTTTTTCGATTATCAGTCAAGGAAAAGTAGAAGAAGTACTAAGCAGTAAATCTGACGAGCGTCGTAAAATTTTTGAAGAAGCAGCAGGTGTATTAAAATACAAAACGCGTAAACGAAAAGCGGAGCTTCGACTTCTTGAAACGCAAGAAAATTTAAATCGAGTGGTAGATATTCTTCATGAAATTGAAGGTCAGTTAGAGCCTTTACAGATTCAATCGTCTATTGCAAAAGATTATTTGCAGAAAAAAGAAGAATTAGAGCACATTGATGTGGCTGTTACGGTATTTGAAGTTGAAGATCTTCATCAGAAATGGGAAAAATTAAAAGCTGAAATGGCTCAGCACGAGCAGCTTGAAGAATCTCTCGCGACGAATATTCGCACGCGTGAAGGAGAAATCCAGACCCTTCGTTTGCACATTCAGCAAATAGATGAACAACTAGACTCTTTACATAAAAAACTACTATATGTAAGTGAAGAAGTAGAAAAGCTAGAAGGCAAAAAAGAAGTATTAAAAGAGCGTAAGAAAAATGCCTTTCAAAATAAAGAGCAGCTGGAACGTTTAGTAAAAGAGTATACTCATAAGCATCAAGAGCTAAGTAAAGCAAAAGACAGCGAAGGAAAAGATCTTGAGCAATCTCAAAAAGAAGTACAAGAGATACGTCTGAAGCTTACTGAGCAGGAACAACTGTTCAGGCAGTACAGCGAGAATCTAGAAGAAAAACTTGAACAGATGAAAAGCGAGTATTTTGAATTAGCGAACGCTCAGACATCCGCCCGAAATGAAATTTCATTTTTAGAGCAGCAAAAATTGCAAACGTTTGAAAAAGAGCAGCGTTTAACAAAATCCAACGAGCAATACGTAGAACAGCGCCGTGAATTAACGCAGCGAAAAGAAGCGGCGATCAAAAGGCTTGCTCAGTTTCGTCAAGAGCTTCAGCAAGCTGTACAAGTGTATAAGCAGCAAGGAGAGAAGCTTGAGTCATTAAGGCAAGCCTATCGTAAACAAGAGTCTACGCTTTATCAAGCTTATCAGTACGTGCAGCAGACAAAATCACGAAAAGAAATGCTTGAAGAGATGCAAGAAGACTATGAAGGTTATTTTCACGGTGTAAAAGAAGTATTAAAAGCGCGTGATGAGAAGCTTGCAGGTATTAAAGGTGCCATTGCTGAGCTAATCAATGTTCCAAAAGAGTATGAAACAGCGCTTGAAATTGCGCTTGGAGGAGCAGCTCAGCATATTGTCGTTCAAGACGAACAAAGTGCACGTCAGGCAATTGGCTTTTTGAAACAAAACGGTTACGGGAGAGCTACATTTTTACCACTGACGTCTGTAAAAGACCGCTATGTTCCGGCTCAAACTATTTCTACGCTAGAGAGTCACGAAGCGTATGTAGGAATTGCTTCATCTCTTGTTAAATACGAAGCTACCTACGAACGAGTTATTAAAAATTTGCTTGGAACCGTTATTGTTGTCAATGATTTAAAAGGTGCAAATGAACTTGCCCGTCTTGTACAGCATCGCTATCGTTTTGTGACCGTTAAAGGAGATGTCGTCAACCCCGGTGGTTCGATGACAGGCGGTTCAATGAAGCAAAAGTCCAACTCTTTGTTAGGCCGTCAGCGTGAAGTGGAAGCCATTACGGCAAAAATAGAAGAGATGGAACAAAAGACGCTTGTGCTCGAGCAAGATGTGAAAGATAAAAAGTCACAGATTGAAGAACTTCAGCAGGAAATTAATAAACAGCAGGCATTTGTGGAACGCTTGAAAGACAAAGAGCAGGAGTCTGACCGAGAAGTAAAGCAAATTGACATCGAAGAAAAAGCAGTGAATGACCGCTTGACCATGTACGATCATGATATTGCTAGCTTTAGGCAAGATCAAACGAGCTTGTCCGCTCGAATTGATGAGCTGCATACGAGTTTGCAAGGAAATCAGCAGCAGGCAAATGTGTTAGAGAAAAACATTGAAGAGTTAGCTGCACGCAAGCATACACAGCAAACGTCTAAAGAAACGTTTCAACATGAGCTTACAGAAGTAAAAGTCCTTCTTGCGAAAAAAGAACAGTTCCTCGCAAATCAGCAAGAAAAATATGAAAGAGTGTGTTTTGAGCTTGATCAAACCATTCAGCGTTTATCTGAAACTACAGATGATCTTTCTCTTTTAACGAGTGAAATCACGAGCAACGACTCGGGTGAACTTCAGCTCGAAGAAGCGGCGCATGAACGAATAAAAGAAAAGACAGAAACGTTGAAATTAATGGATGACTGCAGATCAGAGCGGTTAAAAGCCCAGAATAAACTTGAAGACGAAGAGAGGATTGTAAAAGAGCTGCAGCGTCAGTACAAACAAATTGCGGATGCTTTAAAAGATGAAGAAGTCAAAATTAATCGAATTGACGTAGAGCTAGACAGCCGTCTGCAGCAGCTGACAGAAGAGTACGAAATTAGCTTTGAAGCAGCAAAAGAAAAGTATCCTTTAACATTAGATATTCAAGAAGCGAGGAAAAAAATCAAGCTCATTAAGTTGGCAATTGATGAATTAGGAACCGTAAACTTAGGTTCTATTGAACAATACGAACGCGTTTCAGAGCGCTATGAATTTTTAAATACGCAGCGAGCGGACCTTGACGAAGCGAAAAATACGCTGTATCAAGTGATTGAAGAAATGGACGAGGAAATGAAGAAACGTTTTTCTGATACTTTCTCTCGTATCCGCAATGAATTTGGTACAGTGTTCTCTTCACTATTTGGGGGAGGAAAAGCGGATTTGAAATTAACAGATCCGAAAGATTTATTAAATACAGGGGTGGAAATTGTTGCCCAGCCTCCTGGGAAAAAACTGCAGAATCTAGGGTTGCTGTCAGGCGGAGAGCGTTCGTTAACAGCCATCGCTCTCCTGTTTTCTATTTTGAAAGTACGTCCAGTGCCGTTTTGTGTGCTAGATGAAGTGGAAGCGGCGCTTGATGAAGCAAACGTTCATCGCTTTGCTACGTATTTACGCAAATTTAGTAATCAAACACAGTTCATTGTTATTACTCACCGAAAAGGTACAATGGAAGAAGCTGATGTACTGTACGGTGTGACGATGCAAGAATCTGGCGTATCGAAATTAGTCTCTGTTCGTTTAGAAGAATCAAAGCAATATGTTTAACTCATAGAATGAAAGGGTGGTACGAATGAGCTTTTTTAAGAAACTAAAAGAAAAAATTACAATGCAAACGGATTCTGTTACACAAAAATTTAAAGATGGACTATCAAAAACGCGCAATTCTTTTTCAGAACGCGTGAATGATCTAGTGTCTCGCTATCGTCAAGTAGACGAAGAATTTTTTGAGGAATTAGAAGAAATTTTAATTAGTGCTGATGTCGGTGTGGCTACCGTGTTAGATTTAATTGATGACTTAAAATCGGAAGTGAAACGCCGTAATATTAAGGACCCTCAAGATGTGCAGGCTGTCATCTCTGAGAAATTAATTGATATTTATGAATCTGGTGAAGAGCAGATTGGTGAACTGAATATGCAGCAAAATGATTTAACGGTGATTTTGTTTGTAGGGGTAAACGGCGTTGGGAAAACAACAACAATTGGGAAAATTGCGCATAAATTCAAACAAGAAGGCAAAAAAGTCGTAATGGCAGCAGGAGATACGTTCCGTGCCGGTGCGATTGAGCAGTTAGAAGTATGGGGAGAACGCGTTGGTGTTGATGTTATTAAGCAATCTGCAGGCTCTGACCCTGCCGCTGTCATGTATGACGCTGTTCAGTCAGCCAAGGCTCGAAAAGCAGATGTTTTACTATGTGATACAGCAGGGCGCCTTCAAAACAAAGTGAATTTAATGAAAGAATTAGAGAAAGTAAAGCGTGTTATTGAGCGAGAAATTCCTGGTGCTCCTCATGAAGTACTTCTTGTACTTGATGCGACGACGGGTCAAAACGCTTTAAGTCAGGCTAAAACATTCTCAGAAGCAACGAACGTGACGGGAATTGTGTTAACAAAACTAGATGGTACGGCTAAAGGCGGAATTGTTCTTGCCATTCGAAACGAACTGAAGCTTCCTGTTAAATTCGTTGGACTTGGAGAAAAAGTAGACGACCTTCAGCCGTTTGACACGGAGCAATATATCTATGGGTTATTTGCCAATGCTGTAGAAGAAGAAACAGAAAAAGAGGCGTAATCTAAAAAGAGGCTGGGATATAAGTATCTTAGTTGAAGAAAGATCCGAACGATTAATCGTTCGGATTTTTTTATTAGTAGGGTGGACGCAGGTTGCATACGAGCTCCCTTAACCCGTTTGTTCGTCTTTAAATCGAAGTAATTTAATCATATCTCCATCTCTTTCAAGTGGGAAAATGTGAGGTGTTAAGGAAAAAACTTGACATTCAAACCTAGCCTAGTTAAACTAATAACATGTAAAGGCTTTTCACTTAACAAGGGGGCGGTCAGATGGTTGAAAAGAGCGTGCATATGCTCGAAAAAACAACAAGAATGAATTACTTATTTGACTTCTATCAGGCGCTGTTGACGCCCAAACAAAGAAGTTATATGTCACTTTATTACTTGGATGATTATTCCCTCGGTGAAATAGCGGAAGAATTTGATGTGAGTCGTCAAGCAGTTTATGATAATATAAAACGTACAGAGCAAATGCTTGAACAATATGAGGAAAAGCTATTGTTATTTCAACGGTTTCAAGAGCGTCAATCAATTGTTCAACAACTGAAAGACGAACTTGCAGCTGACTTAAACAAGAACAGTAAGCTTTCTTCTCTTCTTGATTCGCTCGAGAAATTAGATTAGGGGGCGGCGTATATGGCATTTGAAGGATTAGCCGACCGTTTGCAAAGCACACTGCAAAAGTTAAAAGGAAAAGGAAAAGTTAACGAAGCTGATGTTAAAGAAATGATGCGTGAAGTTAGACTTGCCCTTTTAGAAGCCGATGTAAACTTTAAAGTAGTAAAAGACTTTGTTAAGCGCGTAAGCGAACGTGCTGTAGGTCAAGACGTTCTTAAGAGCTTAACGCCTGGACAACAAGTTATTAAGGTTGTACAAGAAGAATTAACTGCACTTATGGGCGGAGAGCAAAGCAAGATTGCAGTAGCTCCAAAAGCTCCAACTGTAATTATGATGGTTGGACTTCAAGGTGCAGGTAAAACAACAACAACCGGTAAACTTGCCAATTTATTACGTAAAAAATATAACCGTAATCCATTGCTTGTAGCAGCAGATATTTATCGTCCGGCAGCTATTAAACAGCTTGAAACACTAGGGAAACAGCTTAGCATGTCTGTTTTTTCATTAGGTGATCAAGTAAGTCCTGTGGAGATTGCGAAACAAGCTATTGCTCATGCGAAAGAAGAGCATCACGATTATGTATTAATTGATACAGCGGGACGTTTGCATGTTGATGAAAATCTAATGGAGGAGTTAGAACAGATCAAAGAGCTTTCTAACCCAGACGAAATTTTCCTTGTTGTCGATGCTATGACGGGTCAAGATGCGGTAAACGTTGCGGATAGCTTTAATAAGCAATTAGGATTAACTGGAGTTGTATTAACGAAACTAGACGGCGATACGCGCGGTGGTGCAGCGCTTTCTATTCGTGCAGTAACCGATACACCAATTAAGTTTGTCGGTCTTGGAGAAAAAATGGATGCTATTGAAGCATTCCATCCAGAGCGTATGGCTTCCCGTATCTTAGGTATGGGTGATGTGCTGACGCTTATCGAAAAGGCTCAGGCAAATGTAGATGCTGAAAAAGCAAAAGAGCTTGAAGCTAAGTTGCGCACGCAGTCATTTACATTTGATGACTTTTTAGATCAACTTGCTCAGGTGCGTCAAATGGGACCGCTTGATGAGCTAATTGGTATGCTTCCGGGCGCCAATAAAGTAAAGGGGCTCAAAAACCTGCAGGTTGATGAAAAGCAAATTAATCATGTAGAAGCAATCATTCGTTCTATGACGAAAGCGGAAAAAACAAACCCTGAAATCATTAATGCAAGTCGAAGAAAGCGTATTGCAAAAGGAAGCGGACGATCTGTACAAGAAGTCAACCGTTTACTTAAACAATTTGAAGACATGAAAAAAATGATGAAACAAATGACAAATATGTCAAAAGGCAAGAAAAAGGGTATGAAACTTCCATTCTTTTCATGATAAAATGCTTGATTTGGACTGAAAAACCAAAGAAAATAAAATATTTTTCTAGTGTTAAGAAAAAAACCTTTACAAACATTTTACCTATTTGATATTATATTATCTTGTTGAAACATATTCGGAGGTGCTTTATAAAATGGCAGTAAAAATTCGTTTAAAACGTATGGGAGCTAAAAAATCTCCTTTCTATCGTATCGTAGCAGCAGACTCTCGTTCACCACGTGATGGACGTTACATCGAAGTAGTTGGAACTTACAATCCTGTAGTTCAACCAGCTGAAGTTAAAATCGATGAAGAGCTAGCTCTTAAATGGTTACAAAATGGTGCTAAACCATCTGATACAGTTCGTAACCTTTTCTCTAACGAAGGCATCATGGAAAAATTCCATAATGCTAAATTAGGAAAATAATTTCACTCGAGATGACATCACTAATCGAAACAATTGTAAAGCCGCTTGTTGATTATCCAGCTGATGTTAAAGTGGAGGAACAAGAAGATGAACGTCAAGTGACTTACATCCTTACTGTTCACCAAGAAGATGTCGGCAAAGTAATCGGCAAACAAGGCCGCGTTGCAAAAGCGATTCGAACTGTTGTGAATGCAGCAGCATCACAGCAAGGTAAAAAAGTGTATGTGAAAATTCAAGAGTAATCAAAAAGGGAGAGGGATAACCTCGCCCTTTTTTTATGTTATGATAAGATGAACGTTTTGATCACAGTAAGTCTTTTGCGAGCAAGAGGTAGCTATTTCAATATGCATGTAAAAAGCACAAGGTCACTATCTTGAGGGCGGAGGGAACGTTTTGAACATTATTCAAAAAGTGGTTGTGAAACAAGTGTTAACTGAAGCAAGCAAACAAGATCTTGAAAATCGTTTTATAAACCGCAAGCAGGCGCTTGAAAAAGAAATGGAACAGCTGAAATTTCAGTTAAAGCACATGGAAAAAGCCAATAAAGGTTCTTCTTTATTACATAGTCAGTTTGAAAAAGAAAAATCCGCTCGCCTTGAAAAAATTGAAGTGTTGAACTTTCAGCTGACGCAATTAGAAAAGCTTCCTTTAGGGAGCGAACTCATTGAAACGGAACTGGATGCCTTAGTAGAGGTAAAAATCGGCGATGATTGGGAAAAGATAAAAGAAAGTAAAACAATTATTATAAAAGATAGCAAAGTTGTTGAGATTAGATAGAGGTGAAGAAGCATGAAATGGTTTAAGGTTGGAAAAATTGTGAATACCCATGGTGTAAAAGGAGAAGTTCGTATTGTATCAACTACGGATTTTGCTGATGAGCGCTATGAAAAAGGAAATAAACTTTATATCTTCAAAGAAAAGCAAAGCGAGCCGGTAGAAGTAACGGTAGCAAGCCACCGCAGGCATAAAAATTTTGATCTGCTTACATTCGAAGGCTATCAAAACGTAAATGATGTTGAGCAGTATAAAAACTGCGAAGTGAAAATCCCTGAGGAGCAGCTAACGGATTTAGAAGACGGTGAATTCTATTTCCACGAAATTATTGGCTGTACAGTAAAAACAGAAGACGGAGTAGAGGTAGGAACGGTCAAAGAAATTTTAACGCCGGGAGCTAATGATGTGTGGGTTGTTAAAAAAGGCGGAAAAGAAGTTCTTATTCCTTACATCGACGACGTTGTACAATCTATTGATATAGATGAAAAAGAGATTGTTATTACAGTAATGGAAGGGTTATTGGACTAATGAAAATTGATGTACTGTCGCTATTTCCTTCTATGTTTGACGGTGTTTTTGGTGAATCAATTTTGAAAAAAGCACAGGAAAAAAATGCGGTTGAACTGAATGTAGTTAATTTCCGAGAATATTCTACGAACAAACATCAAAATGTGGACGATTATCCTTACGGCGGAGGTGCTGGAATGGTATTGACGCCTCAGCCTATTTTTGACGCTGTAGAAAAGCTGACTGAAACAGCTAAGAAGCCCCGGGTAGTTTTGCTTTGTCCGCAGGGCGAACGTTATACACAGGCAAAAGCAGAAGAGCTAGCAGCAGAAGAGCATTTAATTTTTATTTGCGGTCATTACGAAGGATATGATGAACGAATTCGTGAGCAGTTGGTAACTGATGAAATTTCAATTGGTGACTATGTATTAACTGGAGGAGAGCTTGGTGCAATGGTTGTGATCGATAGCGTTGTTCGCCTGCTTCCCGATGTGCTTGGCAATAATCATTCAGCTGTACAGGACTCACACAGTACAGGTTTACTAGAGCACCCCCACTATACGCGTCCTGCTGATTTTAGAGGCTTAACGGTTCCTGAAGTACTTATGTCAGGAAATCATAAAAAAATTGAACAGTGGCGCCAAAAAGAGTCTTTAAAGCGCACGCTGCTTCGAAGACCGGATATGCTTGAAAAGATGGAGCTAACGGAAGAGCAAAAGAAACTAGTAGCTCAATTAAAAGAAGAAAACCAGCTTTCATAAATCCATAAAATTTATGCATAAACTCTGTTGCATACGGTATAAGAGTGTGCTAAGATAGATTTTGTGGCTTGGGCAGATGTCTGGTCACCTATAACGATGTTCCGCTGCAATGATTGAAAAGCATTGGTATGAGCGTCTGTTGGAAGGAGTTGAAACACGCGATGCAAAAATTAATCGAAGAGATTACAAAAGAACAATTAAAAACAGATCTTCCTACGTTCCGTCCTGGTGATACTGTACGTGTACACGTAAATATCGTTGAGGGTACTCGTGAACGTGTTCAGGTATTTGAAGGTGTTGTTATTAAGCGTCGTGGCGGTGGTATCAGCGAAACATTTACAGTACGTAAGATTTCTTACGGTGTAGGTGTAGAGCGTACATTCCCACTTCATACGCCAAAAATTGCAAAAATCGAAGTAATGCGCCGCGGTAAAGTACGCCGTGCGAAACTTTATTACCTACGTGAATTACGTGGTAAAGCTGCGCGTATTAAAGAAATTCGATAATAGTAAAGGGGAGCTTGTTTATACAAGCTCCTTTTTTCAAATGTTTTTTTAGAACGATTCGTTCTCTGACAGTAAAAAATAGACGTACAAGTCATCATTTTTTTATTCTATTTATTTATTAGGCGTTTCAAACATTATCGTTTAAAATAAAGGTATGACATAAGAGTTGGAGGACTGAAGATGGCTCGAAAGAAAAATGAACTGTGGGAATGGATAAAAGCAATCGCCATTGCCGTACTGTTAGCTGTTGTAATTCGCTATTTTTTGTTTGCACCGATTGTAGTAGATGGACTTTCTATGATGCCTACGCTGCATGACCAAAATCGAATGATTGTAAATAAGTTCTCCTATAAGATTGGTGATCCTGATCGCTTTGATATTATTGTTTTTCATGCTACAGCGGAAAAAGATTACATAAAACGTATTATCGGACTGCCGGGTGATCATATTGAGTATCGAAATGATACGCTATATGTAAATGGAAAAGCTTATAAAGAGCCCTATTTAGATCAGTATAAAAAAGAAGTGATTGACGGTAATTTAACCGAAGACTTTAAACTAGAAGACGTAACGGGTAAAAAGACTGTGCCAGAAGGCTATTTGTTCGTGATGGGAGACAATCGACGCTACAGTAAAGACAGCCGTCAGATTGGCTTTGTGAGCATGGACAAGGTGCTTGGTAAAACGAGTGCCGTATACTGGCCGATTAAAGAAGCACGTTTTGCAAAGTAAAATATAAAAGGTGAGTAAAATATGACAATTCAATGGTTTCCTGGCCATATGGCCAAGGCCAGAAGACAAGTAACTGAAAAGCTAAAATTGATTGATATTGTATACGAACTGGTTGATGCACGCATTCCGCAATCATCGCGAAATCCGATGATTGATGAGATTATTGTGAACAAGCCGAGAATCGTATTGCTGAATAAAGTGGACAAAGCTGATCCGCGCGTTACTCAGCAGTGGCTAGATTATTACAAAGAACAAGGTATTTATGCCTTAGCTATTGACGCACAAGCAGGTAAAGGAATGAAACAAATTGTTTCGTCTTCCAAAGAACTTCTTCAAGAGAAGTTTGACCGCATGCGCGCAAAAGGAGTTAAAAAACCCCGCGCTATCCGAGCGATGATTGTAGGGATTCCTAACGTCGGTAAATCAACGCTGATTAATCGCCTTGCCAGCAAAAAAATCGCCAAGACCGGAGACCGTCCAGGTGTGACGCAAGCACAGCAGTGGATTAAGGTAGGGAATGAGCTGGAGCTACTTGATACGCCAGGTATTTTGTGGCCTAAATTTGAAGATGAAAAAGTTGGATATAAGCTTGCGACAACGGGTGCTATCAAAGATACCATTTTAAATATGCAAGATGTCGCTGTTTATGCACTGCGCTTCTTATCTAGCCATTACCCAGAACAATTAAAGCAGCGTTATGATTTAAATGAAATCCCTGAAGATATTGTAGAGCTTTTTGATGCAATTGGGTCGCGCCGCGGCTGTTTAATGGGTGGCGGCATGGTGGATTACGATAAAACAGCTGAGCTTGTTCTTCGAGAAATTCGAACGGATAAAATTGGCACCTTTACATTTGATGATCCAAGTGAAGCTGAACAGCAGCTGTAAGCAATACATTGCGAACTGAAACAAAAAACGCCTCTGCCTTTTCAGCATGAGGCGTTTTTTATGTAAAGGTGCCGTGTGAAAATGTTGATATAAAGAAGGTGGAGCTAATGAAAAAGAGTATTAAGGAAATAAAAGAAGAACTAAAGCAAGTGAGAAGCCCGGAAGATGCTTTATTTAAGGCATATGCGCAAGATGAGCGTAAAGGTGTGCAGCAGGTTATTATTCAAAAACAAAGGCAATTTGAAGCCGCTGAGCGCTTGAAGAAACAGTTTGATGAAATGATGGCATATGAAAATGAATTATATAGCCAAGGAGCAACCTATATTGCCGGAGTAGACGAAGTAGGAAGAGGGCCGTTAGCGGGACCGGTAGTAGCGGCTGCCGTTATTTTGCCTCCTGATTTTTTTCTTCCTGGTCTGACAGATTCCAAGAAGTTATCAGAGGCAAAGCGAGAAGCGTTTTATGAAGAAATTTGTAAAAGCGCTGTTGCTATCGGTATAGGCATTATAGGGGCAGAGGTTATTGATTCTATTAATATTTATGAAGCAACAAAAAAGGCAATGACTGAAGCAATTGAACTTCTAGCTGTTCAGCCTGATGAACTGCTTATTGATGCGATGAAGCTGCCGGTGCCTATTTCGCAGCAGTCAATCATCAAAGGCGATGCTACAAGCATTTCGATTGCTGCAAGTTCTGTTATTGCAAAAGTGACGCGAGATCGAATGATGAAAGAACTTGGTGAACGCTATCCTGCATATGGATTCGAAAAACATATGGGATATGGAACAAAACAACATTTAGAAGCAATCGAACAATATGGAATTTTGCCAGAACATCGCCGATCTTTTGCACCGATAAAAAACCAAGTAAACTAGAACATGATACCCGAGCATATCTCTGCTTTTTAGCGCATGTTTCACGTGCGGGATTTTAGGTTCAAAAAGAATATAGCCTATTTAAGTGGAGATATTGTAGAGGGTGAAGTTCGTAAATTATTTTCCTCTCAGTTCGCTTTAGTTATGAAGGTTGATTTACATGATCAACTATACGTTTAACGTCCGCAAAGCCTCATCGACTTCATAAGGTATAGTTAAGTACTATCTCCATAAAAATATCAATTTTCTTATTATTTCAATATTTTTCACTAGAATAGTAGACAATTAGACAATTATTTTTATACAATGAAAGCGCAGTCTATTTTGTGCAGTATAGTTTTGTGGTTGATTATGTTAGGAGGATGGGAAATGAATATCCATGAGTATCAAGGAAAAGAACTACTCAGAAAATATGGGGTTGCAGTACCAAACGGTCGAGTAGCTTTTACTGTTGAAGAAGCAGTTGAAGCAGCAAAGGAATTAGGTTCACAAGTATCAGTGGTGAAAGCACAAATCCATGCTGGTGGACGCGGTAAAGCGGGCGGTGTCAAAGTAGCAAAAAACTTAGATGAAGTTCGTACATATGCACAAGATATTTTAGGAAAGACCCTCGTAACACACCAAACAGGCCCTGAAGGAAAAGAAGTTAAGCGCTTGTTAGTTGAAGAGGGATGCGATATTAAGAAAGAATACTACATCGGTTTAGTTCTTGATCGTGCAACGTCTCAAGTTGTATTGATGGGTTCTGAAGAAGGTGGAACTGAAATTGAAGAAGTGGCGGAAAAAACGCCTGAAAAAATCTTTAAAGAATATGTAGATCCTGCGATTGGTTTACAAGCATTCCAAGCTCGCAGACTTGCATTTAATATTAATATTCCAAAAGAATTAGTTGGAAAAGCAGTTAAGTTCATGACAGGTTTATATACAGTATTTGTTGAAAAAGACTGCTCAATTGCAGAGATTAATCCTCTAGTTGTAACAGGTGACGGAGACGTTATGGCATTGGATGCGAAGTTAAACTTTGATTCAAATGCGCTGTATCGTCAAAAAGATATTCTTGAATATCGTGACCTTGAAGAGGAAGATGCTAAAGAAATTGAAGCATCTAAATATGACTTAAGCTACATTTCACTAGACGGTAATATCGGTTGTATGGTAAACGGTGCAGGTTTAGCAATGGCAACGATGGATATTATTAAGCATTATGGAGGCGACCCTGCTAACTTCCTGGATGTTGGGGGCGGCGCAACTGCTGAAAAAGTAACAGAAGCATTCAAAATTATTTTATCTGACCAAAATGTAAAAGGTATTTTCGTTAATATTTTCGGCGGGATTATGAAATGTGATGTTATTGCAACAGGTGTTGTTGAAGCAACGAAACAAGTTGGATTAAGCCTTCCATTAGTTGTTCGCTTAGAAGGAACAAACGTTGAACTTGGAAAAGAGATTTTACAAAAATCAGGCTTAAATATCACAGCTGCTGAATCTATGGCAGACGGCGCACAAAAAATCGTTTCACTAGTGAAATAGAAAGGCTGGGGGATAGGAATGAGCGTATTTATTAATCAAGATACAAAAGTAATTGTACAAGGAATTACAGGCGGAGTTGGCCTTTTTCATACACAGCAAATGTTAGAATATGGAACGAAAATTGTTGGTGGCGTAACGCCAGGTAAAGGCGGCTTAGAAGTAGAAGGTGTTCCGGTATTTAATACGGTTGCCGAGGCAAAAGAAAGAACAGGCGCAACGGCTTCTGTTGTATATGTTCCGCCAGCATTCGCAGCTGACTCCATTATTGAAGCAGTTGACGCAGATTTAGATTTAGTTATTTGTATTACGGAAGGTATTCCAGTATTAGATATGGTAAAAGTAAAGCGTTATATGGAAGGAAAACGTACGCGCCTTGTGGGACCTAACTGCCCAGGTGTTATTACACCGGAAGAATGTAAAATTGGAATTATGCCAGGGTACATTCACAAAAAAGGTCATGTAGGTGTAGTTTCACGTTCTGGTACATTAACATATGAAGCTGTTCATCAACTTTCTGAAGCTGGCATTGGCCAATCAACAGCTGTTGGTATCGGCGGTGACCCAGTGAACGGCACGAACTTTATCGATGTATTAAAAGCGTTTAATGAAGATGAAGATACGTATGCAGTAATTATGATTGGTGAAATCGGCGGTACGGCAGAAGAAGAAGCGGCAGAATGGGTAAAAGCAAATATGACAAAACCTGTGGTCGGCTTCATTGGCGGTCAAACAGCACCTCCGGGAAAACGTATGGGCCATGCTGGTGCTATTATTTCAGGTGGTAAAGGGACAGCGTCTGAAAAAATTAAAACAATGAATGAGTGCGGTATCCAAGTAGCTGAAACACCATCTGTTATGGGAGAAACACTTATTAAAGTGTTAAAAGAACAAGGCATTTACGAGCAGTGTAAGACTCATTAATAGAAGACATATAGCCTCCTTTGACCGGGGGCTATTTTGTCCATTTAAAAAGGAGATTGTAGAATGTCTGATTTACGGGAAAAATTAATTCATTTAGCACATTGTCCATCTGTTAATTGGAAACAAATTTTTACGCTACTTCAACAGAATTCTTCATTACAAAATCTCTACGAGTACTCTCCATCACAGCTTCAAAAACTATTGACTCTCTCGATTGAACGTGCTAATCAAATAAAAAAAGATTTGCAAACTATTCCAATACGAGATATTCTAGATAAATATGACGCTGAGAATATTCAATGTGTCACCATCCTAGATAATGAATATCCTGAACTTTTGCGCCATATTTATGATCCGCCTTGGGTATTATTTGCAAGAGGAAAGGTTTCTCTTCTACACGCTCCAGAAAGCTTAAGCGTTGTAGGAACAAGGAATCCCACTTCATATGGAACTGCAGCTCTGACTCATATTGTTAAGCCGATGCTGCATGAAGAATTTGTCGTTGTAAGTGGACTAGCTCTAGGGATTGACCAGGCTGCTCATGAACTGGCTATCGCTGAAAAAGCTAAAACGATTGCAGTTTTAGGCGGAGGGTTTTATAATATTTACCCAAGAGGAAACCAAAATTTAGCAAGAGAAATTGCGCAGCATCATTTGCTGCTTTCTGAATATGTCCCGTTTATGAAGCCGACGAAATGGTTTTTCCCTCGCAGAAACAGAATCATTAGCGGATTAACAGGAGGCACGTTGGTGGTGCAAGCAAAAGAAAGAAGTGGATCTTTTATTACCGCTGACCAGGCGCTTCAGCAAGGAAGAGAAGTATTTGCCATACCGGGTTCTATTTTTGAAGAAACATCATGTGGAACGAATAAGTTAATCCAATTAGGGGCAAAACTTGTGCAAAGCGCTGCTGATATTACAGATGAAATGATGTATATAAGATGAATGTTTCAAAGTAGTCATATTCTTGCATGGTATGAAATACTAGTGAGATACGTAGTAAAATCGTATGACTTATCTTTTGGACATTTGACAAACAAGAACCAAATATTTAATAATAATGAAGATTTTATTCTACCTCTTGAGGAGGAACAAATAGATGTCTGACTACCTAGTGATTGTAGAATCGCCTGCAAAGGCTAAAACAATTGAACGTTATTTAGGAAAGAAATATAAAGTAAAAGCATCGATGGGACATGTTCGCGATTTACCTAAAAGTCAAATGGGAATTGATATTGAACAGGATTACAATCCGAAATATATTACAATTCGCGGGAAAGGCCCGGTTTTAAAAGAACTAAAAACAGCGGCTAAAAAAGCAAAAAAGATTTACCTAGCAGCCGATCCAGACCGTGAAGGAGAAGCGATTGCATGGCACTTGGCGCACAGTTTGGATGTAGACATTGCATCGGACTGTCGCGTAGTATTTAACGAGATTACAAAAGAAGCGATTAAAGAATCTTTTAAACATCCACGAGCAATTAATATGGATTTAGTAGATGCTCAACAAGCACGCCGTATTCTTGACAGGCTGGTTGGCTACAACATCAGTCCATTGCTGTGGAAAAAAGTGAAAAAAGGATTAAGTGCCGGAAGGGTTCAATCAATTGCAGTGCGGTTAATTATTGATCGTGAAAAAGAAATTGCAAAGTTTATCCCAGAAGAATACTGGACGGTAAAAGCAACTTTTCAAAAAGGGAACGACCAATTTGAAGGCCAGTTAATCGAATATCAAGGGAAAAAAGTAGAGCTATCGAATGAAAATGATGTAACCAACATTGTTAAACAATTAGATGGAAATGAATTTTCAATTTCTAAAGTAACAAAACGTGAGCGAAAGCGTAATGCGGCTCCTTCTTTTACCACGTCTTCATTACAGCAAGAGGCAGCGCGGAAACTGAACTTCCGAGCGAAAAAAACAATGATGATTGCGCAGCAATTATATGAAGGAATTGATTTAGGAAAAGAAGGTACAGTAGGTCTTATCACGTATATGCGTACCGATTCTACTCGTATTTCAGAAACAGCTCAAACAGAAGCTAGAGATTACATTACGAACGCATACGGAAATCAGTTTGTGGCAACGGAAAAGCGTAAAGAAAAGAAAAATTCGAACGCGCAAGATGCCCACGAAGCGATTCGTCCAACTTCAGCTCTTCGTAAACCAGGAGAGGTAAAAGAGTTCTTATCGCGTGATCAGTATCGACTGTATAAGCTAGTATGGGAGCGCTTCGTTGCTAGTCAAATGGCACCTGCAATTATGGATACAATGGCTGTAGATTTGAAAAATGGAGACGTAACATTTAGAGCAAACGGCTCGAAAGTTAAATTTCCAGGCTTTATGAAAGTGTATGTTGAAGGCAATGATGATCAAGTGGAGGAAAAAGAAAATCTTCTTCCAGACTTAGAAGAAGGAGAAGTAGCTTATTCTAAGGACATCGATGAAAAGCAGCACTTCACACAGCCGCCGCCAAGATATACTGAAGCTCGTTTAGTCAAGACATTAGAAGAGCTAGGCATTGGCCGACCGTCTACATATGCTCCAACACTTGACACGATTCAAAAGCGCGGGTACGTAGCGCTCGATAACAAGCGTTTTGTTCCAACAGAACTTGGAGAAATTGTACTAGAGCTTGTATTGGAGTTTTTCCCAGAAATTTTAGATGTAGAGTTTACAGCTAAAATGGAAAACGATTTGGATGAAGTGGAAGATGGTAATGTTCAATGGGTGCGTGTTATTGACGAATTTTACAGTGATTTTGAAAAACGCTTAGAACATGCTGAAAAAGAAATGCGCGAAGTGGAGATTAAAGATGAACCTGCCGGAGAAGATTGTGAAGAATGCGGTTCACCTATGGTATACAAAATGGGACGCTACGGAAAATTTATGGCATGCTCTAATTTTCCTGACTGCCGCAACACAAAGCCAATTGTAAAAGAGATTGGTGTAAAGTGTCCGAAATGTGAAGAAGGAAATATCGTTGAGCGAAAATCGAAGAAAAAGCGTACATTTTATGGCTGTGATCGATTCCCGGGCTGTGACTTCGTATCTTGGGATAAGCCGATTGCAAGAAAATGTCCGAAATGTGAAAATCTGCTTGTGGAGAAGAAACAGAAAAAAGGAACTCAAGTCGTCTGTACAAGTTGTGATTATAAAGAGGAAGCTCAGCAGTAAAAGAGAATGGGATGAATTCCCACACTTTAAATTTAAAAATAGCAGTTATATAAGATGCGGCGACATTGCTTCATGTGCTAAAATGGAAACGTTATTAGCGACATTGAGTAATGTCGCATTTTCTTTGTCCCGTTAAAAAAGGAAAAGACAAGTGAATGAATAAGTAAAATGATAGAAAAGATAGAAATGAAGTTGGAGGATTTACAATGAATGAACAAGTAATTAATGTTATCGGAGCAGGTCTTGCTGGAAGTGAAGCGGCTTGGCAAATCGCAAAGCGCGGTTTGAAAGTCCGTCTTTATGAGATGAGACCAGTAAAGCAAACACCTGCTCATCATACGGACAAATTTGCTGAATTAGTATGTAGTAATTCACTGCGTGCGAATACATTAACAAATGCAGTGGGTGTGTTAAAAGAAGAAATGCGATTATTAGACTCTGTAATTATTCGTTCAGCAGACGAGTGTGCGGTTCCAGCAGGTGGAGCACTGGCTGTTGACCGTCACGAATTTGCCGCTCGTGTGACGGAAAGCGTTAAAAACCATCCAAACGTAACGGTTGTTAATGAAGAGATTACGGAAATTCCACAAGGACCAACTGTTATTGCAACAGGTCCGTTAACGTCAAAAGATTTATCAGAAAAGCTGCGTGCGTTAACAAGTGAAGATTATTTATATTTTTACGATGCGGCTGCACCTATTATTGAAAAGGACAGCATTGATATGGATAAAGTATATCTTAAATCTCGCTATGACAAAGGGGAAGCTGCCTATTTAAACTGTCCGATGACAAAAGAAGAATTCCAACGTTTTCATGAAGCATTAATCAATGCAGAGACGGTTCCTTTAAAAGAATTTGAGAAAGAAATTTATTTTGAGGGATGTATGCCAATTGAAGTAATGGCTTCACGCGGAGAAAAAACAATGCTCTTTGGACCAATGAAACCAGTTGGGTTAGAAGATCCGAAAACAGGAAAGCGACCTTATGCAGTTGTTCAGCTTCGTCAAGATGATGCAGCAGGTACACTATATAATATCGTAGGTTTTCAAACACATTTAAAATGGGGAGCACAAAAAGAAGTATTAAGCTTAATTCCAGGTTTGGAAAATGCAGAAGTAGTACGCTACGGAGTTATGCATAGAAATACGTTTATTAATTCTCCTAAATTGTTAAAGCCGACGTATCAATATCGTGAGCGTGATGACTTATTCTTTGCTGGACAAATGACGGGAGTAGAAGGATATGTAGAATCAGCGGCGAGCGGACTAATGGCCGGAATGAACGCAGCTCGACTTGTACTTGGTGAAGAATTGGTTGTATTGCCGCAGGAAACGGCGATTGGCAGTATGGCTCACTATATCACACATACAAGCGCTAAAAACTTCCAGCCGATGAATGCCAACTTTGGCTTATTCAAAGAATTGGAAGTGCGAATCAAAAACAAACAAGAACGAAATGAAACGCTTGCTAAAAGAGCATTGGAAACTATTCAGAATTTTACAACAAAATAATCAAAATTGTTTGCAAGGGCTACTTAATTGTGATAATATTTAGTAGCCCTTGTGAGGTGATAACATTGGAATTTGTTAAAGATGTATTAAATTCCTTTCTAGAATATTTACAAATTGAGAAAAACTATTCAAAATATACAGTTGACTGCTATGAAAAAGACATAGGTATCTTCATGTCTTTTATGCAGGAAGAGCAAATACAAAACCTACAAAGTGTTACATATGCTGATGCAAGGCTGTTTTTAACACGCCTATATGAAAAGCAGTATTCAAAAAGATCGATGTCACGCAAAATTTCTTGTTTGAGAACGTTTTATCGTTACTTAAATAGAGAAGAATTAGTAGAAGATAATCCATTTGCGCTCGTTACCCTTCCTAAAAAGGAAGAGCGAAATCCTCGCTTTCTGTATGAAGAGGAGATTGTGAAATTATTTCAAATGAATGACTTAACAACTCCGTTAGGGCAGCGTAATCAGTCTCTATTAGAATTGCTGTATGCCACCGGAATACGAGTGAGTGAATGTGCATCTATTAAGCTTAGCGATATAGATTTTTCACTTCAAACTTTGCTCGTATATGGCAAAGGGAAAAAACAACGGTACGTGCCATTTGGCTGTTATGCCAAGGGCGCTCTTAGAGTATATATAGATAATGGAAGAAAGCTTCTTTTAAAAAAGGCTCCTTCTGATACTCATTCGCTCTTTTTAAATTATAAGGGGACACCGTTGACAGACCGAGGCATACGCTTAGTCATTGATCAGTTAGTAAAGAAGACCGCTGAGAATATACATATTAGTCCACACGTTTTGCGGCATACTTTTGCGACTCATATGTTAAATGAAGGGGCAGATTTACGTACAGTTCAAGAAATGCTAGGTCATGAACATTTATCAACCACTCAAATATACACACATGTGACGAAGGATCGTTTAAAGGCAGTTTATATGAATCACCATCCTCGCGCATAAAAGGAGGAGTTAATTTGTCTACTTTCCATGCTACTACGATTTTTGCGGTTCAGCATAACGGTCAATGTGCCATGTCTGGGGACGGACAAGTAACGTTCGGAAATGCTGTTGTTATGAAACATACTGCTCGAAAAGTAAGACGTCTATTTCAAGGGCAAGTTCTTGCCGGCTTTGCAGGTTCAGTAGCTGATGCATTCACTCTTTTTGAATTATTTGAAACGAAGCTTGAAGAGTATAACGGAAATCTTCAGCGTGCAGCCGTTGAGCTTGCTAAACAATGGAGAAGTGACAAAGTATTGCGAAAGTTAGAAGCAATGCTTATTGTTATGAACAAAGATAACTTACTGTTAGTATCAGGAACGGGTGAAGTTATTGAACCGGACGACGGCATTTTAGCAATTGGATCAGGCGGAAATTATGCTTTATCAGCGGGACGTGCATTAAAACAACATGCAGGCGAACATTTAACAGCTAAAGAAATTGCAAAAGCAGCTTTAGATGTAGCAAGTGAGATATGTGTTTATACAAATGATCATATTATTGTAGAAGAACTGTAGGAAAGGGGATTTTTTTATGAATTCTCATTTAACACCTCGACAAATTGTAGAAAAGCTCGATCAGTATATTATTGGTCAAACGAAGGCAAAGAAAGCGGTCGCTGTTGCGCTGCGAAATCGCTATCGACGCGGTCTGCTAGACGAATCTTTACGTGATGAAGTTGTGCCGAAAAACATTTTAATGATTGGTCCTACAGGTGTGGGTAAAACCGAGATTGCACGCCGCTTAGCTAAGCTTGTCGGTGCACCTTTTATTAAGGTTGAGGCAACAAAATTTACGGAAGTTGGATATGTAGGACGCGATGTAGAATCAATGGTTCGTGATTTAGTGGAAACGTCAGTTCGACTTGTGAAAGAAGAAAAAATGAACGGCGTGCGTGATCGCGCAGAAGAAAATGCAAACAAGCGGATAGTAGAGCTTCTTGTTCCAAGCAAAAAGAAGCAGCAATCGTTTAAAAATCCGTTTGAAATGATTTTTTCAAACGGTACACAGTCAAGCGATGCGGATCCTGATCAAGATGAGGAAACGAATATTGCAACGAAGCGCAAGCAGATTGCTCATCAGCTTGCTTTAGGAGAGCTTGAAAATCATTATGTCACAATTGAAGTAGAAGAGCAACAGCCTTCTATGTTTGATATGTTACAAGGTTCGGGTATGGAACAAATGGGCATGAACATGCAGGATGCCTTAAGTAATTTTATGCCTAAAAAACAAAAAAAGCGCAAACTTACTGTTAAAGATGCACGAAAAGTATTAACAAATGAAGAAGCGCAAAAATTGATTGATATGGATGAAGTGACGCAAGAAGCTGTGAATCGTGCAGAACAATACGGAATTATTTTCATTGACGAAATTGATAAAATTGCTCAAAAAAGTGCTAATTCATCTTCCGCTGACGTTTCACGTGAAGGCGTGCAGCGAGATATTTTACCAATTGTAGAAGGGTCAACGATTGTTACAAAATATGGCGCAGTCAAAACTGATCATGTTTTATTTGTAGCAGCCGGTGCTTTCCATGTATCAAAACCGTCGGATTTAATTCCAGAATTGCAGGGTCGATTCCCAATTCGCGTTGAATTAACGAAGCTAACCGTTGAAGATTTTATAAACATTTTAGTAGAGCCAGATAATGCGTTATTAAAGCAATATGCGGCATTATTGGAAACTGAAGGTATACAAATTGAATTTTCTGACGATGCTATACGTAAGATTGCAGAAATTGCATATCAGGTGAATCAAGATACAGACAATATTGGTGCAAGAAGGCTTCATACGATTTTAGAACGTTTGCTAGAGGATTTATCGTTTGAAGCACCAGAAGTAACATTAGAGAAAATTGTGATTACTCCACAGTACGTGGAAGAAAAATTAGAAAAAATCGCTAAAAACAAAGATTTGAGTCAATTTATTTTATAGAACTGAAATCGCAGGAGGAAGAGTACTAATGGATTTATTAGGGAAAACTAGAAAGATTAATGCAATGCTACAAAAAGCAGCTGGTAAACCAGTAAACTTTAAAGAAATGGCTGAAACACTTTGCGAAGTGATCGAATCAAACGTATTCGTAGTAAGCCGTCGCGGTAAATTATTAGGAATCGCTGTTAAACAGCAAATTGAGAATGCGCGCATGAAAGATATGTTAGAAGCACGCCAGTTCCCAGAAGAATATACTCAAAGCTTATTTAACATTCAAGAAACATCTTCTAACTTAAACATTGAAAGTCAATATACAGCTTTCCCAGTTGAAAATAAAGACTTATTTGATGCAGGACTAACAACAATCGTTCCAATTATCGGAGGCGGAGAGCGTCTAGGTACGCTTGTACTATCTCGTTTAGACCGTCAGTTCGAAGACGATGACTTAATCCTTGCTGAATACGGTGCAACGGTAGTAGGTATGGAAATTCTTCGTGAAAAAGCAGAAGAAATTGAAGAAGAAGCACGTAGCAAAGCTGTTGTACAAATGGCAATTAGCTCATTATCATACAGTGAGTTAGAAGCTATTGAGCACATCTTTGAAGAGTTAAATGGAAATGAAGGACTATTAGTAGCAAGTAAAATTGCTGACCGCGTTGGAATTACACGTTCAGTAATCGTAAATGCGCTACGTAAATTAGAAAGTGCTGGCGTTATCGAATCACGTTCTTTAGGAATGAAAGGAACTTACATTAAAGTTCTTAACAACAAATTCTTAGTAGAGCTTGAAAAATTAAAATCTAACTAAGTTTATGAACTAAAAAGCACACGGGCAAAGCCCGTGTGCTTTTTTTGTGTGCTCTCAGTACAAAAAGGTTCGCTGTGAGTTAAGACGATTCGTTCACTATTTTTACAAATCTATAACAAACTTCATATAAAAATCTAAAAATTATATTATAGAATCTTTAAATAGTAAAAAGATACTAGTTGATTACAAATCGTTACTTTTATTACATATTGTTCAGGACTTATGATATATATTTTGATTTTAAATTTAAAAAATAGAGCTAAAGTATAGCATTGATGTTAAAATATGCTTGGAAAACGAATGAAAATTTTGGTTTATAGTCCAAAAGTTCTTAAAAAAGGATAGACATTGCATGAAGTTTTTCTTACAATAAGTTCTATGGTACTAAAGTCGAAATTTGTCTCATTTTTGAGGAAAATAGAATAGATAAGCAGGTGTAAGAATTGAGTTTGTTTTCAACTACTTTTCAAACAATTGAAAATGGAATTAGCTACGCGTCACAAAAGCAGCAGACGATTGCACAAAATATCGCAAACGTTGATACTCCAAATTATAAATCGAAAACAGTATCGCGTACGAGTGAATTCCGAGATTTATTACATAACGAGTTAGAAGCATATCAGACTGATTCAAAACATATCCCATTTTCCGATTCATCCCAGCGAGTGATTACCCAGCAAGGAAACACTTCCTATCAAGCAAATGGAAACAATGTGGATATGGATAAAGAGATGGCGGATATGGCTGAAAATCAAATTTACTATGAGGCGCTAGTAGATCGTTTAAATGGAAAATTTAATTCTCTTCAAACAGTCATTAGAGGAGGTAAATAAGTTTGACTATTTTTCAAAATATGAATATTACATCTTCAGCTTTAACTGCCAATCGTTTAAGGATGGACGTTGTTTCATCTAATATGGCGAATGCTGAAACTACAAGAGGGACGTACGTTAATGGTGAGTGGCAGCCTTACAAAAGAAAAATGGTTGTCATACAGTCTGATCGTTCGCCTTCTTTTTCGTCCCTCTTACACTCCGAAATTAATAAAAATCAAAACAATGGTGTAAAAGTCACAGATATCGTAGAAGATAATACTCCTTTTAATTTAGTATATAACCCGACGCATCCAGATGCGAATGACCAAGGGTACGTAAAGATGCCGAATGTAGATCCTTTAAAGGAAATGACGGATTTAATTAGTGCTACTCGATCTTATGAAGCAAACGTGACGGTCTTTAATACAAACAAAAGTATACTAACAAAGGCGTTAGAAATTGGGAAATAAAGGAGTGATAAAATGATTAATGGTATCAGCAATCAAATAGCAATAGCAAAAACAGCAGCTTCTACTAGCACTGGACAAACAACTCAACAGTTTTCAACGTTTTTAAAAGACTCAATCAATGAGTTAAACAATACTCAACGCGCTTCGGATATAGCGACTGAAAAGCTTGCTAAAGGAGAAAACGTCGAAATCCAAGATGTAATGATTACTGCTCAAAAAGCAAGTATTACGATGCAAACGGCTCTTGAAATACGCAATAAAGCTGTTGAAGCCTATCAGGAAATGATGAGAATGCAAATGTAATTGAGCGGTTATTAAAGAAAATGAAAATAGTAATAACCGGAGGAATACCATGAATGAAAGAATAGCTCTTTATCGAGATAAGATGAAAGTCTTTTGGAATAACCGCAAAAAAGGACAGAAAATAGCCCTTATCGCTGCTCCTCTTGCGGCTATTCTAGTCATTAGTTTAGCATCTGTTTTTTTAAACCAGGATAAATTTGTCCCTCTTTATAGCAATCTATCGGCTCAAGAAACAGGACAAATCAAAGCGGAGCTTGATGCTAGAAGCGTTCCTTCAGAAATCTCTGATAACGGAACAACCATTTCGGTGCCTGAACAAAGCGTTGACTCGCTAAAAGTTGATTTAGCTGCACAAGGAATTCCTGATAGCGGAAGTATCGACTATTCGTTTTTTGGGAAAAATGCGAGCTTTGGTATGACAGATAATGAATTTGATGTGTTAAAACTCGATGCGATGCAAACTGAATTGGCTAACTTAATGAAAAACATTCAAGGAGTCAACGATGCAAAAGTGATGATTACCCTTCCCAATGAAAGCGTCTGGGCGAATGAAAAGCAGGGAGAAGCATCAGCATCGATTGTGCTTAATACAAAGGCTGGTTATAAATTTGATGATCAGCAAATTAAATCTCTTTATCATCTAGTATCCAAAAGTGTGCCAAACCTTCCTACAGATAATATCGTCATCATGAACCAATATTTTGAGTACTTTGATTTAAAAGGTAACGAAACGAATTCAGCTTCTAGCTCATTTGCTTCGCAGAACGAAGCGAAAAAAGAAGTTGAGCGAGATATTCAGCGTCAAGTACAGCAAATGCTAGGAAGACTGGTCGGTCAAGATAAAGTAATGGTCTCTGTTACAGCAGATCTTGATTTTACACAGGAAAATCGCGAAGAAAAGCTAGTAGAGCCTGTTGATAAAGATAATATGCAAGGAATTGCCGTTAGCGCTGAAAAAATTAATGAAACATTTTCTGGTAAAAATGCTCAAGATGGAGGCGTTGCTGGAACAGGAGAAGAAGATACAACAAATTACTCATCCAGTACAACAAGTGGAGACGGAGACTACGAAAAAAATGAAGAACGAATTAATTATGAAGTGAATCGAATTCATAAAGAAATCGTCGAAAGTCCATACAAAATTCAAGACCTTGGCATTCAAGTAATGATAGATCCGTCCAATGCAAAAGGGAAATCGCAAGTTTCCGATACGCTTGAGTCAGACGTTCAAAAAATGTTAGGTACAATTGTCCGTACTTCTATTTCAAAAGATGCAAATACGAAAGCTCTCTCGGATAACGCGGTCAGCGATAAGATTACCGTTTCCGTTCAGCCGTTTAATGGACAAGAAACAGCTGACAACACAGCAAGTTCGATTCCATTGTGGATGTATATAATCGGAGGAGCACTGCTGCTTATTATTGTTGTTCTTATTGTGCTGTTGGTTAAGAAAAGGCGTCAAGACTTAGATGAAGAGGAATATGATGAAGAGTATGATGAAACTTTTGAAGCATATGAAGCAGCACAAAAAGCCCCTGTTTTAAGTGCTGAACAGCAAACAAAAAGCAATCTTGAAACGTTAGCGAAGCAAGACCCGGAAGAGTTTGCAAAACTGCTGCGAACATGGATTAGTGAGGATTAGGAGGAAGGCTAATGGTAAAGGCTATGCAAAAAAATGAGTTAACTGGAAAGCAAAAAGCAGCAATTTTGTTGATTTCTCTCGGTCCGGATGTATCAGCTTCTATCTATAAACATCTCAGTGAAGATGAAATTGAGCAACTAACGCTTGAAATTTCTTCAGTGAGAAAAGTAGAGCCGTCTCTAAAAGAAGCTGTGCTTCATGAGTTTGAACAAATAACGCTTGCTCAAAACTACCTTGAAAAAGGAGGAGTAAGCTATGCGAAACAGGTGTTAGAAAAAGCACTTGGACCAGAGCAGGCTATGATGATTATCAATCGATTAACTTCTTCTTTGCAAGTTCGTCCGTTTGACTTTGCCAGAAAAGCTGATCCTATGCAGCTGTTAAATTTTATTCAGCATGAGCACCCTCAGACGATTGCCCTTATTTTATCTTACTTAGAGCCGCCGCAGGCAGGACAAATCTTATCATCACTGCCTCAGGAAAGGCAAGCGGATATTGCAAGACGGATTGCAACGATGGGAAGTACGTCTCCGGAAGTTATTAATGAAGTGGAGCAAATTTTAGAGAGAAAGCTTTCTGCTACTGTTACCCAAGACTACACCCAAACAGGTGGTTTAGAAGCGGTAGTTGAAGTATTAAATGGAGTAGACCGAGCGACTGAAAAAATTATTATTGATACGCTTGAAATTCAAGATCCGGCATTAGCAGAAGAAATCAAACAGCGAATGTTTGTATTTGAGGATATCGTAACGCTCGATAACCGTTCTATTCAGCGTGTGATAAGAGATGTAGAAAATGATGATTTATTGTTGAGCTTAAAAGTAGCAAGTGAAGAAGTGAAATCTATTATTTTTAAAAATATGTCTAGCCGTATGGTGGAAACGTTTAAAGAAGAAATGGAATTTATGGGTCCTGTGCGTTTGAAAGATGTAGAGGAAGCTCAGTCACGTATCGTTGCTGCAATTAGACGTTTAGAAGATGCTGGTGAAATTGTACTAGCTCGAGGTGGAGGAGACGATATTATTGTCTAATATCATTAAATCAACTTATACGAACAAACTTTCAGACGAAAATGCTAAGCACATTCAAGTCATTCCATTTGGTTTTCCGATACAAGATGAGCCCGCAGAAGAACATCTTCAGCAAGAAAATGCACAGCACGTTATTGAACAAGCGCACAGTGAAGCTGAAATAGTAAAGGCCGAGGCAGACGCTTACCGCAAACAAGCTCAAAACGAAGTTGAACGTTTGAAAAAGCAGTGGGAAGAAGAGAAGGTGCTGCTGTTTCAACAAGAACAAAAGCGAGGCTATGAAGAAGGATACGAAGAAGGGCTGCTTCAAGGAAAACAAGAGTATGAGCATGTATTAGCCATGTCGCGAAACATTGTTGACGAAACAAAGAATCAGTACTACGAATATATAAATCAATCTGAAGAAGTCATCTTTGAATTAGGTTTCGCCCTCGCTGAAACGATTTTAAATGAGCAGCTTCAAAGAGATGAATCATTTTTATCACTTGTTGCAAGGTCTTTAAAAGAAGTTAGAGAACATAAAGAAATCCAGCTTTTTGTTTCTCCGAAAAAATATGCATATGTATGTGAACATAAACGAGAACTGTTCGATTTATTAAACGGAGAAACCGGGCTATTTATTTATGCAGATGAAAATCTTCAGGAAATGGATTGTGTCATCGATTCCTCTTATGGCCGTCTTGTTGCTTCTTTTGATAGTCAGTTAACAGAAATGAAGAAAAAATTAAAAGAACGTTTGTTAGAGGAGAGTAAACATGAAAGTCGCACAACTCATTCATGAAATCCCGCGCACATCTTCTTTTAAACGGTACGGGAAAGTTAGCCGAGTAGTAGGAATGATGATTGAATCTAGAGGACCTAGAACGTCAATAGGAGATGTTTGCTTTATTCATCTTAGTGAACGAGGAGATAAAATTCGTGCGGAAGTTGTTGGTTTTAACGGTGAGCACGTCATTTTAATGCCTTATACGTCTGTTCGATATATCGGACCTGGCTGCCTAGTGGAAACGACAGAAAAACCTCTGCAGGTAAGCGTGGGAAAAGAGTTAATAGGTCAAGTGCTTGATTCGTTAGGGAACCCTTTAGACGGGTCTGAACTTTCTCATTATTTGCCGTTTGTTTTAACTGATCAAGACCCCCCTAATCCCTTAGAGCGGCCGCCTATTGAACAGCCGATTGAAGTAGGGGTACGAACGATTGATAGTTTGCTAACAGTAGGTCAAGGGCAGCGCATAGGTATTTTTGCAGGAAGCGGTGTTGGAAAAAGTACGCTGCTCGGGATGATTGCACGCAATACAAAAGCAGATATCAATGTCATTGCCCTTGTAGGCGAGCGAGGAAGAGAAGTTAGAGAGTTTATTGAGCGAGATCTTGGAGAGGAAGGGTTAAAGCGCTCCGTTGTAGTAGTTGCTACCTCGGATCAGCCTGCTCTACTTCGAATGAAAGCAGCATATACAGCTACTTCTATTGCTGAATACTTTCGAGATGAGGGGCTGAGCGTCATGATGATGATGGATTCTGTTACTCGTGTAGCAATGGCTCAGAGAGAAATTGGATTAGCCGTAGGTGAACCTCCAACTACCAAAGGTTATACACCATCTGTTTTTGCTAGCTTGCCAAGGCTGCTTGAACGTACGGGAACTAATCAACATGGATCTATTACTGCTTTTTACACTGTATTAGTAGACGGTGATGATATGAACGAACCTATTTCGGATACGGTGCGAGGCATTATAGACGGACATATTGTACTAGACCGGGAGCTGGCCAATAAAGGTCAATATCCGGCCATCAATGTCTTAAAAAGCGTTAGTCGGGTGATGAACCATATCGTAAGTGAACGGCATAAAGAAGCAGCTGAAAAACTGCGTTCATTAATGGCTACCTATGTTAATTCTGAAGACTTAATTAACATAGGTGCCTACAAAAGAGGATCTTCTGCTTACATTGATGAGGCCATCCACTATCACCCTGTCATTGATGCATTTTTAAAGCAAAAAACGAACGAACATCCATCATTTGAAACAAGTGTAACAAAGCTCTGTGAACTGTTTGTGAAAGGTGAGTAAATATGGCATATGAATTTAGGTTATCTAAAATAATGGCAATCAAGTCAAATGAAAAAGATGAACTGCTATCTCAATATAATCAATCCTTACAGCAGTTTGAAACAGCGGGTGAAAAGCTTTATAAAAAGTTAAAAGAAAAAGAAACGCTGATTGAACAGCATACGGGCAAAATGAAGCAAGGGCTTTCTATTTTAGAAATTACGTCATTTCAGCAGTTTTTAACAAGTGCCGAACGAGTGATTGAGAGGCTGCAACAAGAGGTCATGTTTGCAAGACAGCAAATGAACTTAAAAAAACTGAAGCTAGAAGAAAAGAACATAGAAGTAAAGAAGTATGAAAAGTTAAAAAAGAGAGACTACGATTCTTATATAACCGCGGAAAAACAGTTAGAAGCGAAGCAAATGGATGAGCTGTCGCTACAGCAGTATATGCTGCATAGGAATTAGGTGGACAACATGGCTAATCAAAAAGAGTTAAGAGAAGAGTACGAAGAAGAAAAGTCTTACAGTAAAAGCCAAGTGTTTTTATTTTTAATCTTTATTCCAGCGGTGTTCCTCATCTTGGCGGCTTATATTGTTCTGACGCTTTTAGGCGTTAATGTAAATGATAAAGTTTCAGGTATTACACACGCCATTCCGCTTGTATCAAGTGAACAGTCGCAAAAAAATGAAAATATTCAAGAAAGCAATGAAGAAATACAAAAGCAGGTTGATAGCCTTCAAAAGAAGCTGAGCACGAAAGAAAAGCAAATCGCAGCTTATGAGAAAACGATCACTACAAAAGATCGTCAAATGGATGAACTAAAAATTGAAATGCGCGATATGGAAGAAAAAGCCGATGATGAAGCGGAAAAACAAAAGAACAATCAGCTGGCAAAAAAAGATGTAATTGCTACCTATGAAAACATGTCTCCTAAAAATGCAGCACTTATCTTTGCCGAATTAAAAGAAGACAAAGCGGTCGCGATGCTTAAGCAGTTCAAAGCGAGTACAAGAACGGCAATCTTAGAAAAAATGGATCCAAAAGTAGCTGCACGCTATACGACATTGTTAACAGATCAGATTGAGGAATAAAAGCAGAGGTGAAAACAGTGGAAATTTCACTACGTCCAGCAGCTGCATCAAAGTTAAACTGTGATGAAAAAGCAGCTGCTAGTCAGACTCAGGGTTTTTTTGAAGAAATCGTTCAGCAGCTTCAGCAGTTAGATACGCAGCCTTCAGCATCCGAGGAGAAATCATCAGATGAAACAGCGGTAGATCAAAACCTCTTGCAGGCGGTTGGGTTAATTGCGATTCAGTTAAGTGAAGCAGAAGATAAAGAAATGGAACCGGCTGTCTTATACGAACATCTAACCGAAATGATTAATAGGATTCCAAGTAGTCCAGATTTGGAACAGCCGCTTCTAAAGCTGCAGCACGTGCTAACAGACATGCAGCGGGCACCTGTTTCACCTGAAACAGACAGTCAAGAACAGTATTTAACTTCTATTTCTACCTTGCTGGAACTATGTAAAAATACGTCAGCTGTTTTTCAAACAGAGTTTGCTCAGCTGATGGAAGAACTACAAAAACCGCAGCTGCAGTCAGTGAAGCTTTCGGATTCGCAGCTTGAGGGTTTGCGGAAAACTGCTGCTGAAAAAATAGAGAAAATTCATAAACAACCACGTGTATTAACCGATACCTTACATGAAAAGCGCTCAGCTGATTTCTTCGCCGTTGTTCAAGCAGCCCCAAAAAGTTCTGTAAGAGATATGACCGCTTTTCATAAAGAGGAAAAAGTGCCGCTTTTGAATCAGCTTCCATGGAAAAAAGATGTGATTTTACGTAACGAAAGTATGGATAGAGATAGTTCAAAAAAGGATAGTGAAATTTCTTTCACTGCTAACACGGCCGGGGCGACGTTAGAAAATACTCCATCATCTTTTAAATCTAAAGAAGCACCTAAGGTCCAAGAGTTTTCTATTGATCTAGGGCAAGTGAAATCTGATCATCAACAGTCTGACAATCTTTTAAATGAGCTGCAAAAAATATGGAGTAAAGCTTCGCTCAGTGCTGAAAAGGGAAGATCCAAGCTTTTCATTGCGTTATTTCCAAAACAGCTAGGTACGATTTCAATTGAAGTGCTTCAGCAAGAAAATGAAACGATTGCGCAAGTGGTTGTATCGTCAGCGAAAACAAAAGAGCTATTAGACGCTAACCTTTCGACTTTACGGCAAGTTCTGACTCCTCAGCATGTATCCGTTGATCAAGTCGATGTGGCCGCTGTTCAAGCAGCTCCAGAAACTTCTGTAAAAGATATGAACGCTTTTGGTAAACAAGAAAAAGTGCCGCAGTTTTCTATTGATTTAAGGCAAGCAACATCTGAGTATCAACAGTCTAGAGATCTGGTAAACGAATTGGAAAATATATGGAGTAAAGCTTCAATCAGTACTGAAGAGGGAGCATCCAAGCTTTCCATTAAGTTAGTTCCAAAGCAGCTAGGTACGATTTCAATTGAAGTGCTTCAACAAGATTATAAAACGATTGCGCAAGTAGTTGTATCGTCAGCGAAAACAAAAGAGCTGTTAGACGCCAACCTTTTCAGATTACGGCAAGCTCTCACATCTCAGCATGTATCCGTTGATGTTGATAAAGTTGGTGTGGACGCTGTTCATACCGCTTCAGAAAGTTCTGTGAGAAATACGAACGCTTTTCGTAAAGAAGAAAAAGTACCGTTTTTCAATCAGCTTCCATGGAAAAAAGATGTGGTATTACACAGCGAAAGTATAGATACAAATAGCTCTTTAAAAAATAGCGAAAGTTCTGCAGGTACAAACACAACCGGAGCGACAGTAGAGAATCAGTCATCATCCTTTGGAACTGGAGAAATGCCTAAGCTTCAGCAGTTCTCTATTTATCTAGGGCAAGCAAAATCTGACTATCAACAGTCTAGCAATTTGGTAAACGAGCTGGAAAAAATATGGAGTAAAGCTTCGTTCAGTACTGAAGAGGGAACATCCAAGCTTTTCATTAAGTTATTTCCAAAACAGCTAGGTGCGATTTCAATTGAAATGCTTCAGAAAGACAGTGAAACGGTTGCACGAATTGTCGTATCGTCAGCAAAAACAAAAGAGTTATTGGACTCCAACCTTTCAACTTTGCGGCACGGTCTCGCGTCTCAGCATGTATCAATTGATAAAATCGATGTGCTACTGTCAGAACAAGCGATGTCGTATAACAATGAAAATGATCAGCAAAAAGAAAGACAGGAAAAAGAAGCGTTTAAAAAAGAAGAAGAAGATCAAGAGTCACAACAATTGGAAGAATCGGCTTCCTTTCTATCTTCTTTTGAAGCAGCGCTCATTAACTACAACGTATAGGTGATAACAATGACAAATGAAATTACGTCTGACTTGTATTTAAGCAATAGGGAGGCACAAGTGAAGCAAACGGGAAACAGCTCGCTTGGCAAAGATGACTTTTTAAAGCTTTTGATTGCTCAGCTTCAAAATCAAGATCCAATGAATCCAATGCAAGACAAAGACTTTATTGCTCAAATGGCTCAGTTTTCATCTCTTGAACAAATGACAAATATGAGCACATCGCTCAATACGTTTTTAACGCAGTCTCAGGCTTCCCCTATTTTAAAAGGAAGCGAATTAATTGGTAAAACCGCTGCATGGTTAGATGAAGAAGGAAATAAAAAGCAAGGAGTCATTTCGACAGCATCTGTCAAAAACAATGAGGTATCGTTTAGGATCAATGATGAAAATCATACGGTACTTTCGCTAAACGAGATCTTAGAAGTAAGCAGTTAACCAACCAAATTTAAGGAGTGATTTTATGTTACGTTCGATGTATTCAGGAATCAGCGGCATGAAAAATTTTCAAACCAAATTAGATGTCCTAGGAAATAACATTGCCAACGTTAATACATACGGCTATAAAAAAGGACGTACAACGTTTCAAGATTTAGTGAGTCAGCAGGTAGCAGGAGCAACAGGGCCGGCTGGGAACCGTGGAGGTGTTAATGCTAAACAAGTCGGATTAGGTTCGCAAATTGGCACAATTGATACAGTTCAAACATCAGGAAGCATTCAGTCAACGGGACGTCCGCTAGATTTAGCTATTTCTGGTGACGGCTATTTTGTTGTAAATGATGGAACATCAGACTATTACACAAGAGCGGGGAACTTCTATTTAGATAAAGATGGTTACCTTGTGACAGGTGATGGGTTGTTTGTGAAATCTACTAGTACTAATGACAATGGAAGAATTAAAATTGATCCAACTACAGCTAAAAGCTACAGCATTGGGGCAAATGGGACCGTTAATATTGTTGGTCTAAACGGAACTATGCTTCCGAATCCTCAGACTATCAAGCTTGCAAAATTCGCTAATAATGAAGGGCTTCAAAAAGCAGGAGGAAATTTGTTCGCTAATACTCCAAATGCTGGTCTGGTTACAACTCCTGCAAACATTACTCCTGGAAACAGCGGTACGGGAACTTTAATTTCAAGCGCCCTTGAAATGTCCAACGTTGATTTATCGGAAGAATTCACGGACATGATTGTTGCACAGCGCGGATTTCAAGCGAACACAAGAATTATTACAACATCCGATGAAATACTGCAAGAGCTAGTGAATCTAAAACGATAGGCGGGAGGAAGGAGTAAGTATTACTCCGGTTGATTATGATCACTTTAACAAGGCTAAACGGCAAAACGTTTACGTTAAATGCTCTTTACATCGAGCAGGTTGAGGCATTTCCCGATACGACCATTACGCTAACGAATAACAAAAAGCTAGTGGTAAAGGATTCAGTTGAAGAAGTGAATGAGAAAGTGACGAGCTATTATCAGCGAATTAACGTATTAGGGCTGCAGCAAACGACGGAGGAATAAAGTGTGTTTAAAAATAAGCTAATTAGTAAGATGATTATTATCCTGCTTTCTCTTACTTTAATAGGAAGCATTGCGGTTATTGTGACGTTAAAGTACACGGAGCAGGCAGGTACTGAAAAAGGTCCATCTATCGACGATGTGATTAAAGCTTCTGTAGATGTAACGGATATCAAAACCAATTTAAAAAGCAATAATTACATCAGCATCTCTTTTAAAATTCAAATGGATAGCAAAAAAGCAGCGGGAGAGCTTCAAAAAAGAGACTTTCAAGTAAGAGACATCATTATCAAACGGCTCTCAGATATGAGTGCTCAAGATTTTGAAGGAACACAAGGGCTCAGCACGTTAGAAACAGATATTGCAAAACAAATTGATCAATTAATGGAAAACGGACATGTTGTTAAAATTTATACAACGTCTAAAGTGTTGCAGTAAAGAAAAAGGGAGGGAAGCTAGTGGCAGGGGATGTATTATCACAAAATGAAATTGATGCCCTATTATCCGCGTTATCAACCGGAGAGATGGATGCGGATGAGCTAAAAAAGGAAAATAAAAAACAGCGTATTCGTACATATGATTTTAAACGCGCCCTGCGTTTTTCAAAAGATCAGATTCGCAGTTTGACGCGAATTCATGAAAATTATGCGCGCATGCTCATCAACGTCTTTTCGGCGCAGCTTCGTAACGTTGTACAAGTGTCCGTTGTATCCGTGGATCAAATTCCGTATGAGGAGTTCATTCGCTCTGTTCCGAAAGTAACCATCTTAAATGTGATAGCTGTCCCTCCTTTAGAAGGGCATATCATTATGGAAGTCAATCCGAACATTGCCTATGCGATGCTTGACCGCTTGCTCGGGGGACAAGGCGAGAGCGGTGGGGAAATTAGTAACTTAACGGAAATTGAAACGAGCTTGGTTCGAAACTTGTTAGAGAAAACGTTAGATAGTATGAGAGAAGCTTGGAGTTCTATTGCGGAAATTGAGCCTGAAACATCAGAGTTTGAAGTGAATCCTCAGTTTTTGCAGGTGATTTCACCAAATGAAATTGTCATCGTCATTTCATTAAACGTACAAATTGGAGATGAAACGGGCATGATCAATCTATGTATTCCGCACGTGACGCTTGAGCCGATCGTGTCCAAACTGTCCGTTCATTACTGGATGCAATCTTCGAAAAAAGAACCTAATGTACAAGAGGTTGAACAGCTAAAGGAACAAATCAATGATGCGGAATTGCAGGTTGTAGCCGAGCTAGGAACAGCGGATATTTCAATTGAAGATTTCCTAGCATTAGATGCAGGAGATGTTATTCGACTGCAAACAAGCGTTCATAATCCGTTAACTATTTACGTCGGAGAACAACCTAAATTTATTGCACAGCCTGGAAAAGTCAGTCGAAAAGTTGCTGTGCAAATTCTAGATGATGTTAAGAGGAGGAACTAAAAGAATGAACGATGACATGCTTTCGCAAGATGAAATTGATGCATTGTTAAAAGGAACTTCTTCACTTGACGAGTTCTCAGAGCCGAATAAGTCAAGTCAAGTAGACGATTACTTTACGGAAATGGAAAAAGATGCGCTTGGCGAAATTGGAAATATTTCGTTTGGCAGTTCAGCAACAGCGCTATCGGCTTTATTGAATCAAAAAGTCGATATTACCACACCGTTTGTATCGCTCGTATATAAAGAAGAGCTGACGGATGAATTTCCAAATCCTCATGTCGCTGTGCAAGTTCAGTATACAGAAGGCTTTTCTGGTACGAATTTGTTAGTTATTAAACATGAAGATGCAGCTGTTATTTCAGATTTGATGCTTGGTGGAACGGGAGAGAATCCGACGGAAATCATGGATGAAATTAAGCTGAGTGCAGTGCAGGAAGCGATGAATCAAATGATGGGTTCTGCAGCGACGTCTATGTCTACGGTATTTCAAAAGAAAATTGATATCTCTCCGCCGAGCTTAGATATTTTAAATATTCAAAAAGGGAAAGGCACAGAGCTGATTCCCCAAGATGACGTCTTTGTAAAGGTCTCTTTTAATTTGAAGGTAGGCACATTAATTGATTCGAATATTATGCAGCTTTTATCGATATCTTTTGCCAAAAGCTTGGTGGAAGAGCTCTTAGTTCCAAGCGCAGAAGATACGGCAGCTTCTATTGAAAAAGAATCAGATCTTAACGAAAAGCAAACAGAACCGCCGGCAGCTGAATACATACAGCATGAAGAAACGCAGCAGGCAGAACCTGGTCATGTATCAGTTGATGTTCAGCCCGCATCGTTTTCAGAGTTCGAGCACGTGTCTTCTCCTCAAGGGGATTCACGAAATTTAGACATGCTGCTTGATATACCGCTTCAAGTTACCGTGGAGCTTGGAAGAACTAAGCGAACGGTTCAAGAGATTTTAGCATTATCTTCTGGTGCAATCATTGAACTTGATAAACTAGCAGGCGAACCAGTAGATATCTTGATTAATAGCAAATTAATTGCAAAAGGTGAAGTGGTCGTCATTGACGAGAATTTTGGCGTTCGCGTAACCGATATTATTAGTCAAAAAGACCGTATTAACAAACTAAAGTAATGATTTTTAGGAGGAGTAGAGATGGGAAACCGAATTTTAATTGTAGATGATGCTGCATTCATGCGCATGATGATCAAAGATATTTTAACGAAAAATGGATATGAAGTAGTAGCAGAAGCGGCAGATGGCCAGCAGGCTGTGGAGTTATTTAAAGAGCATGCACCAGATCTTGTCACAATGGATATTACAATGCCTGAAATGGATGGAATTACGGCCTTAAAAGAAATTAAAACCATAAAAAGTGATGCTAAGGTGATTATGTGTTCAGCCATGGGCCAGCAGGCAATGGTGATTGATGCCATTCAAGCAGGGGCAAAAGATTTTATCGTTAAGCCTTTTCAAGCAGATCGTGTATTAGAGGCAATTTCAAAAGCAATTGGATAAACAACAGATTGGCGGGGCTTTCCCGCTAATCTTACACTATGTTGAAGTAAGAGGTGGCAGACAATGCTGCGAAAGTTCGTAATTGCTGCGCTGTTAATAAGCGTATTAGCAGGATCAAATCAAATCGTCTATGCAGAAAGTGGATCTGCATCGGTAAAAGAATGTTTGGAAAAAACGGAGAAGTGTTCAGAGAGTGGGAGTACTGATTCAAAAGAAAAAACTGAACTCCAGGGGACACCTACGCTTTCAGCTGGAGATATCGTGAAGATGATATTCGCGTTTTTACTTGTAATTGGGCTGCTTTTTGTGCTCTTGAAATTTGTCAATAAAAAAGGAAGGCTGCTGCAAAAAAATAAAGTAGTACAAAACTTGGGCGGTACAAATGTTGGAAGCAGCAAATCTGTACAAGTAGTTAAAGTTGGAAATCAGCTTTTTATCATTGGAGTCGGTGAAAATGTGCAGCTTCTTTCAGAAATTACAGGGCAAGAGAAACAGCAGCTGCTTACGCAGTATGAGGAACAACAGAAAAACGAGAGCGAATATAAAGTCGTACTACCGTCTTTTTTAGAAAAATTGACTTCTAAAAAAGAAGAGAAATCTAGTCATTCTTTTCAACAGCTTTTTCAGAGAGAAATGAATGAAATGAAAATAAAAAGGCAAAACGTACTAAAAGAGTTAGAAAGGAACAAAAAGAACGATGAATGAAGTGATGAACCTCTTTAACTCGAGCAGTCCTACAAATATTTCCACGTCTGTTCAGCTCTTGTTGCTGCTGACGGTGTTTTCGGTTGCTCCTGGAATTTTAATTATGATGACCTGCTTTACACGCATTGTCATTGTGCTGTCATTTGTACGTACATCGCTCGGGACACAGCAAATGCCTCCTAATCAAATATTAGTTGGTTTATCGCTGTTTTTAACGTTTTTTATTATGGCACCCACTTTTTCTCAGGTGAATGAACAGGCGCTTCAGCCGCTTTTAAAAGAAAAAATCACGCTGAATCAAGCCTATGAAAAAGCAGCTGAACCGATGAAAGAATTTATGAGTGCTCATACAAGACAAAAAGATTTAGCTCTTTTTTTAGAATATGCGGATATAGATAGACCATCCTCTGTTCAGGATATTCCTTTAACAGCGCTCGTCCCAGCCTATGCGATCAGTGAGCTAAAGACAGCATTTCAAATTGGATTTATGATTTTTATTCCTTTTCTCATTATCGATATGATTATAGCAAGCGTGCTGATGTCTATGGGAATGATGATGCTTCCTCCCGTTATGATTTCGCTCCCTTTTAAAATTTTACTATTTGTACTGGTTGACGGCTGGAATTTAGTTGTTAAATCATTATTAATAAGTTTTCAATAGGTGATAGACAATGAATGGAGAATTTGTCATTTCGTTAGCAGAAAAAGGCGTGTATACGATCTTAATTGTATCTGGCCCTTTATTGCTGCTGGCCCTTGTAGTTGGGCTCATTATTAGTATTTTTCAAGCAACTACCCAAATTCAAGAGCAAACTCTTGCTTTTGTTCCTAAGATTGTAGCGGTCTTAGTAGGAATTGTATTTTTTGGTCCGTGGATGTTATCAAAAATGATTTCATTTACATATGAAATTTTTTCAAATCTGTATCGGTACGTAGGATAGCTATGAGTCAGTTGATCTTATCCTATCCCGCGTTTTTACTAGTGCTAGTGCGGGTAACGTCTTTTTTTATCACGGTTCCGCTATTTTCATACAAAACGATTCCCGCAGTTCATAAGGTAGGTTTGTCTGCCTCGCTATCCGTCATTATTGCGACAACGATTGATTTACCCGTCGTTTCGTTAGATGCACAGTTTGTACTTTTAGTAGTAAAAGAATGTGCTGTTGGGTTGTTTATTGGTTTGACTGCGTATGTATTTATTATGGCTATTCAAATTGCCGGAGGTCTCATCGATTTTCAAATTGGGTTTGCGATTGCCAACGTAATAGATCCGCAGACAGGGGCGCAAAGTCCGATACTAGGTCAATATTTATATATATTTGCTCTCCTATTTTTATTATCGACCAATGGACATCATTTATTAATAGACGGCATCTATAATAGTTATTTAATTATTCCGTTAGACAAAACAGCCTTCCCTGTGGGAAGCCAAGCATTTGCTACACACATCATAACTGTTTTTTCATCGATGTTTTTAGTAGCTGTTCAAATGTCTTTACCTTTGGTAGGTTCATTATTTTTAGTAGATATCGCGCTTGGAATTGTCGCAAGAACCGTTCCGCAGTTAAATATTTTTGTAGTGGGATTTCCGGTAAAAATTATTGTTGCCTTTATTTTGCTGATTGTCGTGATGGGGAGCATGTTTTATATGATGCAAATCATATTTGAACAAATGATAGAAGCGATGCACGCGATGATCCGCATATTAGGAGGAGTGTAGCTTTGTTTTTAGTAAAAGTTGATTTGCAATTTTTCGCGGGAGAAAAAACGGAAAAAGCTACACCTAAAAAAAAGCAAGACTCTAGAAAAAAAGGACAGGTAGCTAAAAGTCAAGACGTTACAACTGCGCTCATCCTTTTAATGGTTTTTCTTTATTTTTTGTTTGGAGCTAAACAGTTTTTACAGCAAATGATGAAGTTGTTAAGAGAAGCTTTTCAAACGTATATGCTTGAGGAAGTGACGGCAGAGCGCGTATTTGCAATGTTTAAGCACCTTCTTCCTTCAATAGCCCTTGCAGCAGGTCCTGTTATGCTCGCAGCTTTTATTGCTGCGCTCGGAGCGAATTATATGCAAGTTGGCATTCTTTTTTCCACGGAGGCTCTTCAGCCTAAGTTAGAAAAGATTAACCCTATTAGCGGAGCCAAACGGATTTTTGCCATGAGAGCGCTGGTAGAACTAATCAAGTCAACGCTGAAAATTATGTGTATCGGAGCCGTCACGTTTTTTATCTTATGGATTCACATAGAAGATGTATTAAATTTATCTCAAAAAAGCATAGGGGACTCGCTGGTTGTTCTGTCTAAGCTTGTTTTTCAAATGGGACTTGCAGCCTCGCTTATGCTTTTATTTTTATCGCTGCTTGATTATTTGTACCAAAAGTTTGATTTCGAGAAAAATATTCGAATGTCAAAGCAAGATATCAAAGATGAGCATAAAAACATTGAAGGGGATCCTCTAATCAAATCAAAAATAAAGCAAAAGCAGCGGGAAATGGCAATGTCTCGCATGATGCAAGAAGTTCCAAAAGCAGATGTCATCATTACAAACCCCACTCATTATGCCATTGCTTTAAAATATGATGAAGAAAAAATGGATGCTCCCTATGTTGTAGCCAGCGGCGTGGATTTTATTGCTCAAAAGATTAAAGGGATTGCCAAAAGCCATGAAATCATCATGGTAGAGAACCGCCCGCTGGCAAGAGCACTTTTTGACCAAACCAAAGTAGGAGATGCAGTACCCGAAGAATTTTTTAAAGCGGTGGCTGAAATATTAGCTTACGTATACCGCATTCAAAATAAAATGTAACGTTACGCTATTGTAAGGAGAGAAAAATTAATGTCTGCAAGAGAACTGCCAGTTGTTATAGGTGTTGTACTCATTATCGTCATGCTTGTTATTCCGTTGCCTTCATGGTTATTAAGTATTTTAATCATGATTAACATTTCTCTTGCGCTGCTTGTACTGCTCGTTTCCATGAATATGAAAGAACCTTTAGAGCTATCGGTATTTCCGTCTTTGCTGCTGGTTCTTACGCTGTTTCGATTAGGTTTGAATGTATCGACAACACGTTCAATCTTAGGAACAGGAGAAGCAGGCGGAGTGGTGGAAACATTTGGCCACTTCGTTATTGGAGGCAATCCGTTAGTGGGCTTTGTTGTCTTCATTATTTTAATTATCATTCAGTTTCTCGTTATTACAAAAGGAGCGGAGCGTGTTTCTGAAGTAGCCGCACGCTTTACTTTAGATGCGATGCCGGGTAAACAAATGAGTATTGATGCAGATTTAAATGCAGGTATGATTTCAGAAAAGCAAGCAATTGACCGCCGTGAAAAAATTCAGCGTGAAGCAGATTTTTATGGAGCAATGGATGGAGCTAGTAAATTCGTCAAAGGTGATGCCATTGCAGGGATTGTCATTACCCTTATTAATATCTTGTTTGGAATTATTATCGGCATGCTGCAAATGGGAATGTCCATCACTGAAGCATCCCAAACCTTTACTTTGTTAACAGTAGGCGATGGGTTAGTGAGTCAAATTCCAGCTCTTATGATTTCAACAGCGACAGGTATTATCGTCACTAGAGCTGCTTCAACAGGCAATTTGAGCGAAGATATTACCCAGCAGCTGTTTGCTTTTCCCGTTATGCTTTATGTCACTGGAGGAACGATTGCGGCTCTTGGTTTAATTACGCCAATTAATGATGTTATTACAATGCCTATTGCTATTTTGTTAGGAGTGGGAGGCTATTATTTGTCTCGGGCTAAGCATCAGGCGGTTCGTGAAGAAATGGCGCCTACTGAAGAAGAGCTTGAAGACAATGAAATGAAAAGTCCGGAGAGTGTTGTCAATCTATTAAGCGTTGATCCAATTGAATTTGAATTTGGGTATGCATTAATTCCGCTTGCTGATACGAATCAAGGAGGCGATCTGCTTGATCGAATTGTGATGATTAGGCGACAGCTGGCACTTGAGCTAGGATTGGTCATTCCGGTTGTTCGCATCAGAGACAACATTCAGCTTCAGCCCAACGAATACTGTCTTAAAATAAAGGGCAATGAAGTGGCAAAAGGGGAGCTGCTGCTCGATCACTACTTAGCAATCAGTCCGGGAATGGATGATGATTTGATTGAAGGAATTGATACGTTAGAGCCAGCTTTTAAAATGCCTGCAAAATGGATTAGTGAGTCGGTGAAGGAGCAGGCTGAGATGTTCGGGTATACCGTTGTTGACCCACCGTCGGTTGTGTCTACGCACATAACAGAAGTTATAAAATCGTATGCGCATGAGCTGATTGGAAGGCAGGAGACAAAGCAACTAATCGATCACACAAAAGAAACGTATCCTATATTAATTGAGGAAGTAACGCCTAATCCGCTTTCTGTTGGAGACATTCAAAGGGTACTGGCAAAGCTTTTAAAAGAAAGCGTCTCAATTCGAAATTTACCCATTATTTTTGAGGTGCTGGCCGACTACGGCAAAATGACGTCAGACACCGATTTGTTAACTGAATATGTCCGGCAAGGACTCGCAAGACAAATTACCAGTCAATACACGGTCCAAGAAGGTCTGCTTCGAGTTCTTACCCTTTCAGGAAAAGTTGAAAAAACGATGGCTGAAGCTGTTCAACAAACGGAGCATGGGAATTATTTATCACTAGACCCTAGCGTTTCACAAGCTATCGTAGAAAGTATAGCCAAGCAAACAGAAACACTTTCTTTTCAAGAACAGTCTCCAATTGTGTTATGTTCTCCTGCGGTGAGGATGTACGTGCGTCAAATCACTGAGAGGTATTTTCCTCATATGGCGGTTTTATCATATAACGAGCTAGAAGCAAATGTTGAAGTTCAAAGTGTTGGAGTGGTGGATATCTGATGAAAGTAAAAAAATACGTAGTAGCATCTATGCCGCAAGCTATGGAAGCCATTCGTTCAGATTTAGGTGAGGAAGCGGTTATTTTACATTCAAAACAAATTCGAACAGGAGGGTTTCTTGGCTTATTTACTAAGGCAAAAATAGAAGTTTTGGCAGCTGTCGATTCCGTAGAAAGGCTGAGCGTAAAGAAGAACTCATCGCCGCCAGAACCCAGTATGGAAGATAATCAATCTTTTATGAAGCAGCAGCTCAGTGAGTTAAATACTCTTCTCTCACAAATGAATCAAATGCCAAAGGTTTCTTCAGGTTCGTATCCAAAAGCAGTGGAGGATGTGCTTGCCTATTTGCGTTTGCAAGAAATAGACGAAGCTATTTTAAAAAGCATAGAGGCTCCTATGCTAGAGTACTACTACTTACATCGCCCTCACTCAAACCAACTTATGGAGTGGACGAAGAGCTGGTTTGTCAATCAGTTTAAAGCAAGTGAATGGAGCGGCCCTTTCAAAAAATATGTAAGTGTAGTAGGACCAACAGGTGTCGGTAAAACAACAACTCTTGCTAAATTGGCCGCAAAGTGTGTCCTGGAATACAATCAAAAAATAGCATTTATTACAACTGACACGTATAGAATTTCAGCGATTGAGCAGCTCAAGACGTACGCTTCGATCTTGAATGCTCCTTTAACGATTTGTTATAACGGAGCAGATTTTAAAAAAGCTTTGCTAGAAACGGAAGCATACGATGTGATTTTTATTGACACAGCAGGCCGTAACTTTTTGGAACAGCAATATGTAAATGATTTAAAGAAAATTATTACGTTTCAAGAAGATTTGCAAACGTTTCTTGTTTTAGCACTAACGTCAAAAGTATCAGATATGAAAGCTGTATATGAACGTTTTGCTAGTCTGCCTGTTGATCACTTGATTTTTACGAAGCAAGATGAAACAACCCACAAAGGCTCGCTTTTAAATATGTTATATCATTACGGTAAGCGAGCTGCTTTTACAACAAACGGGCAGGATGTACCAGAAGATGTTTCGGCATTTAAAATAAAAGAGTTTATTGACGATGTGTTTGGAGATTGGAAAGATGAATGATCAAGCAGCAGTTTTAAGAGAAAAAGTGTTAAAGAAGCATCAAAACTCTTTAAGGAATTGTAAAACACTAGCCGTGTTAAGCGGAAAAGGAGGAGTTGGAAAGTCGAATCTATCATTAAACTTATCTCTTGCACTAACGAAGCAAAAGCAAAGAGTTCTTCTTTTTGACATGGATATAGGGATGGGAAATATTGATATTCTGATTGGTCAAACTGCTTCATATACGATGGTTGATTTGCTGGAAAAAAAGCTTTCCATCCAGCAAATTATTAAAAAAGGTCCTCAAAATTTAGCTTATGTGGCTGGTGGAACAGGAATTTCCTCTGTATTTGAATGGTCTCCATCAGATCTTGCTCATTTAATACAAGAATTGAATTCGTTAACAAATCAATATGATTATATGATTTTTGATATGGGAGCGGGCATGTCAGAGAGTGTGCTTAAGTTTTTAAAAGCTGTAGATGAAATGATCGTGGTCACAACACCAGAACCTACATCTATAACAGATGCCTACGCTGCTATTAAGCTAGCAGCTTCCTATTCTGTATCAGCACCGGTCCGTCTTATTATCAATAAAACGCTTTCTGACAAAGAAGGAAATCAGACGTATGAACGATTTAATCGAGCTGTTCAGCAGTTTTTGAACGTATCTATTTCTCTATTAGGTATTGTCCCAGATGATCAAGCTGTCCAAAAGGCAGTTAATCGTCAAATCCCTTTTTTGCTTCAAGACCCAAAATCTAAAGCTAGTACATCACTGGTGGATATGGTAAATATTCTTGTTCCACAAGACGATAGGACAGCCACTAACACACAAGGAATGTTTATTCGGCGCCTTAAACGATTTTTTCTTGAAAGGTAGGAAATTAGAGTGAATGAAATAAAGGTGCTTATTGTAGATGATTCTGCATTTATGCGAAAGCTAATCGGCGATTTTTTAACATGTGACAGTCGTTTTCACGTTGTGGGTACCGCACGTAATGGTGAAGAAGGGTTGAAAAAAGCGCTCGAGCTGTCGCCAGACATTGTGACACTTGATATTGAAATGCCCAAAATGAATGGCTTAGATATGTTAAAACAGCTCATGCGCGTGAAGCCCCTTCCTGTTGTCATGTTATCGAGTACAACAATAGAAGGTGCTGAAAATACGCTGACCGCTATGCAGTACGGCGCAGTTGATTTTGTTGCTAAACCTTCGGGAGCTATTTCGCTGGACTTACATAAAGTGAAAGATGAGCTTATCTCTAAACTATTGCTTGCTAGTAAAGCCAACATATCTTCAAGCAGTCATCAGGACGCGCAAAACAGCAGTGTATATAACCTCCCGATGGGGACGAAAGTGAACAAAATGATTTGTATTGGCACTTCTACTGGAGGACCGCGTGCACTGCAAGAAGTATTATCAACTGTTTCAAAAGACATAAACGCACCTATTTTTATTGTGCAGCATATGCCGCCAAATTTTACAAAATCATTAGCAGCTAGATTAAATCAGCTGTCTGATATTGAAGTGAAAGAAGCAAAAGACAATGAAATCGTTCGCTCAGGATGTGCGTATATTGCGCCTGGAGGTTTTCATATGACGGTTGTAGAGAAAAAAGGACAGCTCAGCATTTGTTTAGATACTTCTTCACCTGTAAAGGGACATCGCCCCTCAGTGGATCGTTTGTTTCAGTCGATTAGTAAAATTTCAGGTTATCAAACGCTTGCCATTGTGTTGACGGGAATGGGGGCGGATGGAACGGAAGGCGTGATTGAGTTAAAGAAAAATAAAGATGTGCTTGTACTAGCTGAATCTAAGGAAACTGCTGTCATTTATGGGATGCCCAAATCAGCCGTTTCTACAAAACTTGTTGATTATATTGAACCGCTGAGAAACGTTGGAAGCTTTATTTCTCGCTACGCACAGAAATAGGAGGGGAAGTTACGATGGATATGAATCAATATCTAGAAGTGTTTATTGAAGAAAGCAGGGAACATCTTCAAAACGTTAATGACCAGCTAATGCGTTTTGAAAAAAATACCGATGATCTTGGCTATGTAAACGAAATTTTTCGGTCTGCTCATACGTTAAAAGGTATGTCTGCAACAATGGGATTTGATGATTTAGCACAATTAACTCACAAAATGGAAAACGTGTTAGATGCTGTTCGAAATCACCAACTCGACGTTCATACGGAAGTTCTTGATGCTTTGTTTGAATCAGTCGATGCGCTAGAAATAATGGTTCAATCTATTTCTGAAGGCGGCGATGGTCAGCTTGATGTCAAATTGCTTGTTCAAAAGCTGCAGCGTATTGTAGCAGAGGAACCCGTAGCACAGCATGCAGCTTCTTCCATTGAGTACGATGAATTAGTACAAACGCTGCTCAGCCAAACAGCAGACCAAGGGTTTAACGCGTTTGAAATAACCATACAGCTTGAACGCACCTGCTTATTAAAAGCTGCACGCGCTTATATGGTATTTGATGTGTTAGAGCAAGCGGGAGATGTCATTAAGTCAGCGCCAACTGTTCAAGATATCGAACAAGAAAAATTTGAATCATCTTTTATCGTTATATTAGTAACAAACGAATCGCAAGAAAAGCTGCAGGCGAGCATTATGGAAGTTTCTGAAGTAGAAAGTGTGAAAATTGCTGCGGTCCCCGTAAAAAAGGAGACAAAAATGGAGGAGCTTGTTTCACCAGAAGTAGCAGCAGCCATACAGGAAGTTACTGTGTCAGCACCTTCTAAATCGCCTGTTGAAGAGAAAAGACAGCTCTCAAATAACAAGACGATTCGAGTTAATATTGACCGTTTGGACAGTCTCATGAACTTGTTTGAAGAACTAGTTATTGATAGAGGCAGGTTAGAACAAATATCAAAAGAATTGAATAATAGCGAATTAGACGAAACGGTAGAGCGGATGTCTCGTATTTCTGGAGATTTGCAAACGATTATTTTAAATATGCGTATGGTGCCTGTAGAAACCGTTTTTAATCGTTTTCCCCGTATGGTGAGACAGCTTTCAAAAGATTTAGGGAAACAAATTGAACTTCAAATTGTCGGAGCTGATACAGAGCTGGACCGGACCGTCATTGATGAAATTGGAGATCCGCTTGTTCACTTATTAAGAAATGCCGTTGACCACGGAATTGAAATGCCTCAAGCACGCTTAGAGAACGGAAAGAATGAAAAGGGAACGATTCGCCTTAAAGCTTATCATAGCGGAAATCATGTCTTTATTGATTTAGAAGATGACGGGGCGGGCATCAATCGTGAAAAGATACTGCAAAAAGCGTTAGATCGAGGAATTATTGATGGGAAAACAGCTGAAACGCTGACGGATAAACAAGTGTACGAGCTCATTTTCGCTTCGGGCTTTTCGACGGCTGAGCAAATTTCAGATGTTTCCGGACGAGGAGTAGGTTTAGATGTCGTGAAAAACACGATTGAATCGCTAGGGGGTTCTGTAACGATCGATTCTAACGAAGGATACGGTTCGCGTTTTTCTATTCAACTGCCGCTCACTCTGTCTATCATTTCTGCTTTACTCGTGCAAATGAGTGAAGAGCGCTATGCCTTGCCGCTTTCTTCGATTATTGAAACAGCTATTGTTCAGCCGAAAGAGGTCATGCATGTACACGGTCAAAAGGTTATTGACTTTCGAGGAGCCATTATTCCTCTTATTGATTTAAAAGAACTATTCACTGTGCCTAACTCAGTACAAGGCGATCATTATTCAGTAGTCATCGTGAAAAAAGGAGAAAAGACCGCCGGGCTAATTGTTGATTCTTTTATCGGTCAGCAGGAAATTGTTTTAAAATCTTTAGGTCATTATCTGCCGGATGTGTTTGCTATTTCAGGAGCCACGATTTTAGGCGATGGACAAGTAGCACTTATCATTGATTGCAACGCTTTGATTAAATAACAAATGCTGTAAAAAGAAAGGGAGAAAGGCATGAAAATTATTGTGTTTCAATTGGGAGACGAGGAGTACGGAATCTCAGTAGAAGAAGTGCAGTCGATTGAAAAGATTCAGCACATAACACGTGTTCCTGGAGTAAAAAAATATGTAAAAGGTGTTATTAATCTTCGCGGTGTTATTACACCGATTATTGATTTGCGCACTCGTTTTAACTTGCAAGAACAGCTTAACCATGAGCTGACACGTATTATTATGGTTCGTCTTAATGATGTAGAAGCAGGTTTGATTGTCGATGCAGCAAATGATGTAGTGGATATTGATGAAAAAACGATTGCTTCAGTGCCTGAAACAGTTGAAGGAACAGCTGTAGAATACTTAAACGGAGTCGTTAAAGTAGATAGCCGTTTAATTGTTCTTCTAAATTTACCTAAAGTGCTCTCTTTAGAAGACCACCTCCAGTGAGCCAAACGAATAATGGATATCACGCTGAAGGTTCTAGGAGTTGAAGAATCGTGAGAGATGATAAACAAGTGATTAAGGTAGGAATTGCCGAGATGAATGTTACACATGCACCCGCAGTGCTTCGAACAGCGGGATTAGGATCATGTGTAGGAGTTGTCGTTTATGACTCTATTCACTCAGTAGCTGGGCTCGCTCATGTGATGCTTCCGGATTCAAGCGGGGCTAAATGTCCTTTTAATAGAGCTAAATATGCAGATACAGCCATTTTTGATTTGATAAATATGTTGATTAAACAAGGCGCACATAGAAAGTTGTTAAAAGCAAAAATAGCAGGAGGCGCGCAGATGTTTCAATTTGAACCAAGAAATGATGTCATGCGAATTGGCCTTCGAAATGTTCAAGCAGTAGAGAGAGAGCTGCATAGAAACAATGTAGAAATTGCAGCAAAAGCTACAGGAGGACACAACGGACGCACAATTGAATTTGATCCTCAAACGGCTATTTTAAAGGTTCGTACGATTAACGAAGGGATAAAAACGATATAAAGCGCGCTCTGACCGTTTAATAGCGCTATAAAAAGGAGTTGAAAGACCCTTGAAAAGTATACAAGAAGTTGAAAAACATAAAATTTGGCAGGAATGGATAGAGACGAGAGACTCACATGCAGGAAACATGCTTGTTAAAAAGTACATGCCGCTTGTTAACTATCACGTTCAGCGGATTAGCGTGGGGCTGCCAAAGAATATTCATAAAGAAGAGCTTCGTAGTTTAGGGTTAATCGGCCTTTACGATGCTTTGGAAAAGTTTGATTACGGTAGAGACTTAAAGTTTGATACATATGCGTCTTTTCGAATTCGAGGGGCGATAATAGACGGGCTTCGTAAAGAAGATTGGTTATCAAGAAGCGCAAGGGAAAAGACGAAAAGGATTGAGCAAGCAACAGAAGCACTTGAACAAAGATACTTGCGCAGAGTTGCACCAAGTGAGGTTGCAAAAGAAGTAGGCATGACAGAAGCAGATGTCGTTCATACGATGAACGAAGGCTTCTTAGCTAACGTGTTGTCAATGGAAGAACAGCCGAAAGAGTATGAAGATGGAGAGCAAAAATATACGATTAAAGATGAAAAAACGCTCTCTCCTGAAGAGGAGCTAATTAACGACGAACGATATCAAGAGCTTGCTGAAGTTATCGAGCAGCTAAATGAAAAAGAGCAGCTCGTTGTTTCATTATTCTATAAAGAAGAGTTGACTTTCACAGAAATCGCACAGCTGTTAGGGCTATCTACTTCACGTATTTCTCAAATTCATTCGAAAGCGCTGTTTAAAATGCGTACGAGCTTAAGCAAAATAATTTAACAAAGAGGTAAAAAGATGGGGTTTTTACTCGCAGTTAGTTTTTTAATTCATGGTCTATCACTGTTTTGCATTATTCTTTTATATATGCAAGTGACCAAAGTGAAAAGGATTGAACGCTTGCACCAGCAAAATATAAATAAAATGGAAGCTGCGATGAGTTCATATCTAGCTGAATTTCAGGAACAAAACGAGCAGTTTTTAAGGCAGCTTCGAGAGCGTTCCACTTCGCTTTCTTCGGAAGTGGAAAAAAACAGCGTAAAATCACCTTTGGTAGATGAAGAAGACGTGCCTGTTCAAAGGGTGGATCTAAAAAGTGAGCCTTCCCAGTCGCTACATGAACTTCTTTCTATAGAAGAAAATCAGAAGCATATACACACATCTTTTGACGAATTAACTACAGACCAAATTCAAGATTTGTCAAGTGAAGAGATAAAAGAATTTTCCGTTTATTTAAAAAGAAAAGGTTTAACAATCGAAGAAATTGCAAAACATTTACACAGAGGGAAAACTGAAATTGAATTATTATTGAAATTTCATCAATAAACTTAATGAAACGCTTGCTTGTGAAAAAGGAGTGTGCTATATTTGTTTTTGGTGTTATTACACACGCTTGTTGATTCGGTTGATGGTGCTACTATTTGTAGTTTCGGCTGAAGATGAAATGAGCGGAGGAGACTTAAAACCATTAGGAGGAAAAACACATGTCAGTAATTTCAATGAAACAATTACTAGAAGCTGGTGTACATTTCGGTCACCAAACTCGCCGTTGGAACCCAAAGATGAAGAAATACATCTTCACTGAGCGTAACGGCATCTACATTATCGATCTTCAAAAAACAGTTAAGAAAGTAGAAGAAGCGTACAAATTCGTTAAAGAATTAGCTGCAGACGGCGGTACTGTTTTATTCGTAGGTACGAAAAAACAAGCTCAAGATTCTGTTAAAGAAGAAGCAGCTCGCGCTGGTATGTACTTTGTTAACCAACGTTGGTTAGGTGGTACATTAACTAACTTCTCAACTATCCAAAAACGTATCAAACGTTTAAAAGATATCGAAAAAATGCAAGAAGACGGTACTTTCGAAGTATTACCTAAGAAAGAAGTAGTTCAACTTAAAAAAGAGTTAGAGCGTCTTGAAAAATTCTTAGGCGGCATTAAAGATATGAAACAACTTCCAGATGCATTATTCATCATTGACCCTCGTAAAGAGCGTATTGCAGTAGCGGAAGCTAAAAAATTACACATTCCAATCGTTGGTATCGTAGACACTAACTGTGATCCAGACGAAATTGATTATGTAATCCCTGCAAACGATGATGCAATTCGTGCTGTTAAACTTTTAACTTCTAAAGTTGCTGATGCTATTTTAGAAGCTAAACAAGGTGAAGAAACAGCAGTTGAAACTGAAACAACTACTGCTTAATTCCGTGAAAGGTGATAAGAGGGAATAGCCTTTTATCACCTTTTTTTGAAAAGATTTAACCCATTTATATACATTAATTACATACCCAAACAAGGAGGCTACACATTATGGCAATTACTGCTCAAATGGTAAAAGAACTACGTGAAAAAACTGGCGCTGGTATGATGGATTGTAAAAAAGCGTTAACTGAAACTAACGGTGATATGGAGCAAGCAATCGATTTCTTACGTGAAAAAGGTATTGCAAAAGCTGCTAAAAAATCAGACCGTATTGCTGCTGAAGGTCTAACTTACATCGAAACTCAAGGTAACGAAGCTGTTATCCTAGAAGTTAACTCTGAAACTGATTTCGTTGCGAAAAACGAAGGTTTCCAAAAATTAACAAAAGAATTAGCTGCTCACATCTTAGCTAACAAACCAGCTGACGCTGCTGAAGCTGCTACTCAAAAAATGGAAAACGGTGCAACTGTTGAAGAACACATCAACTCTGCAATCGCTACAATCGGAGAAAAATTATCTCTACGTCGTTTCGCTGTAGCAACAAAAACTGATGCTGATGCATTCGGTGCTTACCTACATGCTGGCGGACGTATCGGTGTGTTAACAGTATTATCTGGTACAACTGAAGAAGCTGTTGCAAAAGACGTTGCTATGCACATTGCTGCAATCAACCCTAAATACATCTCTCGTGATCAAGTTTCTGCTGAAGAAACTGAGCGTGAGCGCGAAGTATTAACTCAACAAGCATTAAACGAAGGCAAACCAGAAAAAATCGTTGCAAAAATGGTTGAAGGTCGCCTTGGCAAATTCTTCGAAGATATTTGCTTACTAGATCAAACATTTGTTAAAAATCCTGATCAAAAAGTACGTCAGTTCGTTGAGAGCAAAGGCGCTACTGTTGAAAGCTTCGTTCGTTTTGAAGTAGGAGAAGGTATTGAGAAACGTCAAGACAACTTCGCTGAAGAAGTAATGAACCAAGTTAAAAAGTAAGGGTTTGACCGTATAGGGAACACTGTGTGTTCCCTTTTTTACAAAAGAGATCTCACCGTTAACGATGGAGGTAAGCATGAGTCAAGCAAAATATAATCGTATCGTATTAAAGTTAAGTGGAGAAGCATTAGCTGGTGAAGAGGGTTTTGGTATTAACCCATCCATCATCAAATCTGTTGCTGAACAAGTAAAAGCCGTTTATGAATTAGGTGTGGAAATTGCTGTAGTCGTTGGTGGCGGAAACATTTGGCGTGGTAAAATTGGCAGTGAAATGGGTATGGATCGTGCCGCTGCTGATTATATGGGAATGCTAGCAACAGTAATGAACTCTTTGGCTCTTCAAGATAGCTTAGAGAACATTGGTGTGCAAACACGAGTTCAGACTTCTATCGAGATGAGACAAGTAGCAGAGCCTTATATTAGAAGAAAAGCTGTTCGTCATCTTGAGAAAAAACGCGTTGTTATTTTCGCCGCGGGTACAGGAAACCCTTATTTCTCTACAGATACAACAGCAGCTTTGCGTGCAGCTGAAATCGAAGCTGACGTGATCTTAATGGCTAAAAACAACGTAGATGGCGTTTATAATGCAGATCCTAAGCTTGTACCTGATGCTGTAAAATACGAAACATTAACGTATATTGATGTTTTAAAAGATGGACTAGCTGTTATGGATTCTACAGCTTCTTCATTATGTATGGATAATGATATTCCGCTAATTGTTTTTTCAATTACGGAAGAAGGCAATATTAAACGTGCCGTTACAGGCGAAAACATTGGAACAATTGTAAAGGGGAAATAAACATGCCAAAACAAGTGTTGCAAAACGCAAAAGAAAGAATGGAAAAAGCAATTCAATCATTTAGCCGCGAACTAGCATCAATTCGTGCTGGACGTGCAAGCGCGTCACTTCTTGACCGCGTAACGGTAGAATACTACGGTGCACCAACACCAATTAACCAATTGGCGCAAGTAAGCGTGCCTGAAGCTCGTATGCTTGTTATTCAGCCTTATGACAAATCACAAATTGGTGAAGTTGAAAAAGCTATTTTAAAATCTGACTTAGGGTTAACGCCTACAAGCGATGGAACTATTATCCGTTTATCGATTCCTGCTTTAACGGAAGAACGTCGTCGTGAGTTAGTGAAAATGGTGAAAAAATATGCTGAAGAAGCAAAAGTTGCGGTTCGTAACGTACGCCGTGATGCAAACGATGATTTCAAAAAGTTAGAGAAAAAAGGTGAAATTACTGAAGACGATTTACGCGGCTACAGTGATGACATTCAAAAACTAACAGATGACCATATCGTAAAAGTGGATAAAGTGGCGAAAGATAAAGAAGAAGAAATTATGGCAGTTTAAGTCATTTCAAGGTAAAATATATTGTAAAAGACCCTCTATTGTTTACAGGGGGTTTTTTTGTTAATAATGTGTAGTAAGAAAAAACTCACATAAGCCACACGTTTATGTGAGAGCGTACAACGGGGGACCTTTGCATGTTAAGAAAATTTCAAGCATGGAAGAAAAGTCAAGATTTAAATACACTGTCTTTGTCAGAACGAAAAGATCAAGTGAAACAGCACCCTGTTCCTGAACATATTGCAATTATTATGGATGGGAACGGTCGTTGGGCGCAAAAACGAGCTCTTCCTCGCATGATGGGCCATCATGAAGGAATGAAGGTAGTGCGTCATGTGACCAGATTGGCCAATGAATTAGGTGTTAAAGTATTAACTTTATATGCATTTTCCACTGAAAATTGGAAGCGCCCCAAAACTGAAGTCGAGTTTTTAATGAAACTGCCAGAGGAATTTTTAACAACCTTTCTGCCTGAGCTAATTGAAAAAAATGTGCAAGTTCGTATTATGGGGGATAAAAGTGAGCTCCCTGCCCATACGATTCGAGCCGTGGATAACGCAATTGAAAAAACAAAGCATAACACAGGGCTGATTTTAAACTTCGCGCTCAATTACGGTAGCCGTCACGAAATCATGGGCGCTATTCAGTCATTGGTAGAAGATGTAGAACAGGGAAAAGTAGCTTCCTCTTCTATTTCAGAAAATTTATTTTCTTCCTATTTAATGAGCAAAAGCCTTCCAGATCCGGATTTGCTTATTCGTACAAGCGGTGAGCTTCGCTTAAGTAATTTTATGCTTTGGCAGCTAGCTTACACAGAGTTTTGGTTTACAGAAGTATTATGGCCAGATTTTAAAGAAAATCATTTAATCGAAGCAGTCGAGGCGTTTCAAAAGCGCGGTCGTCGCTTTGGTGGTGTATAAGAAGGTGTGGAAAACAAGATGAAACAGCGCATTATCACCGCGATTGTAGCACTTGCGGTATTTGTGCCGATTGTTTTAATTGGAGGGTTACCTTTTACCCTTATCATGTATGTAATCGGAACAGTTGGTGTAATTGAGCTTTTAAAAATGAAACATTTGAAAGCAATGTCTTTTCCAAGTATCATTAGTTTATTGCTAACCTGGGTGTTTTTACTACCAAATGGAAGAGATGTTGCATTTCAATTCTTAAGTGAACATAAGATAGAAGTAGCGCTTGCTGCTGTCCTTCTTTTATTAATGTACACGGTTATAGTTAAAAATAAATTTACCTTCGATGACGTTGGGTTTATTTTGTTAACGACAGTATATGTTGGCTTTGGCTTTCATTATTTTATCGAGGTTCGTCAAGAGTTCGGGTTAGCTTATTTGTTCTTTGCTTTTCTTATTATTTGGGCGACGGATTCCGGAGCTTATTTTATTGGACGAGCAATGGGGAAACGAAAGCTATGGCCGGAAATCAGTCCCAATAAAACAATTGAAGGTTTTGTTGGTGGCGTCGTATGCGCTATTATAGTAGCTATTGTATTTAAGCTGTTAGCAAATATTGATCAAACTATGATCGAACTACTTGTAATTGGTATTATCGTATCGTTATTTGGACAGATGGGTGATCTTGTACAATCAGCGTTCAAACGTCACTATGGCGTAAAAGATTCAGGAAAGATTTTACCGGGTCATGGTGGGATTTTAGACCGTTTTGACAGTTTAATGTTCATCATGCCAATTTTAGCTTTTTTATTATCTCTATAAAAAAGATGTCTTTGTTTTAATAGGAGTGAATATACTTGAAGAAAATTTCCTTGTTAGGAGCTACAGGCTCAATCGGTACTCAAACCGTTGATATTGTTCGAGCGCATACTGAGCATTTTGAGCTCTCAGCAATCTCTGTAGGTCGAAATATTAATGAAGCAAGAAAGATTATTCAGCAGTGTAAGCCAGCCCTTGTTTCTGTGATGAAGAAAGAAGATTGTCTGTCACTGCAAGCGGAATTCCCTTCTATTCGATTTGTTTATGGAGAAGAAGGACTTGTGGAAGTGGCAACTCATCCATCCACAGAAGTTTTAGTAAATGCTGTTCTTGGAAGTGTAGGGTTGACTCCTACGCTAGAAGCAATCAAAATGAGAAAAACGATTGCTATTGCAAATAAGGAGACACTTGTTACCGCTGGTCACCTTGTCATGGAAGCAGCCAAGGAATATGGCGCTGATATTTTACCGGTAGACAGTGAGCACTCAGCTATTTTTCAAAGTTTGCAAGGGCAAGATCAAAAAGCAATAGACCGTTTAATTTTAACGGCTTCTGGAGGGAGCTTTCGAGATAAGACGAGAGCAGAACTACAGGGAGTAACGGTTGAAGATGCGTTAAATCATCCAAACTGGTCAATGGGAGCTAAAATTACAATTGATTCGGCAACGATGATGAATAAGGGACTAGAAGTGATTGAAGCACATTGGCTTTTTGATCTTCCCTATGAGAAAATTGATGTATTGTTACATAAGGAAAGCATCATTCATTCTATGGTAGAGTATTCTGATACAAGCGTTATTGCTCAGCTTGGAACGCCTGATATGCGCGTGCCAATTCAATACGCGTTAACGTATCCAAAACGCATGTCTTTGCCCAATACCAAGCGTTTAAGTTTGGCGGATATTGGCCAGCTTCACTTCGCTAAAATGGATGAAGAGCGTTTTCGCTGTTTAGCTTTTGCATTTGAGGCTGGCAAAGCGGGTGGAACACTTCCGACTGTTTTAAATGCAGCTAATGAAGAAGCTGTTCAAGCCTTTCTAGATGGTCACATTACATTTTTACAAATTGAAGATGTGATTGAAAAAGCAATGAATGAACATACTGTAATACAGAAACCTTGTTTATCTACTATTAAAGAAGTAGATTTAGAAGCAAGAGAGTTTGTTAGATCCGCCATCTCTCGATAATGTGCGTGCGAGAGAAGCCACTCATTTATTTCTGGTGGGTGGAGGTTTGACTCTATTACATGAAGGGGGTAATACCCATTGAACACAGTCATTGCGTTTGTCGTCATTTTTGGAGCTCTTGTATTCTTTCATGAGCTTGGTCATTTAGTTTTTGCAAAGCGTGCAGGCATCTTATGCCGTGAGTTTGCCATTGGGTTTGGTCCCAAAATCTTTTCATTTAAACGAGATGAAACAGTTTATACCATTCGATTGCTGCCTCTAGGTGGATTTGTTCGAATGGCTGGAGAAGACCCAGAAATGATCGAAGTTAAGCCTGGTCAAATGGTGGGCCTCATGTTTGATAAGGAAGGCAAAGTAAATAAAGTCATTATTAACAACAAGGAACAGCATCCAAATGCAAAAGTTATTGAGGTAGAGCAAGCAGACTTAGAGCATAATCTATTTATTTCAGGTTATGAAGAAGGTGAAGATGAACGTCTGCAAAAATTCGAGGTAGCAGAAGAATCTTACTTCGTTATGGACGGAGAAGAAATTCAAATTGCACCTTACAGCCGTCAGTTTGCTTCCAAAACTCTTGGTCAGCGTGCGCTAGCCATTTTCGCTGGTCCGCTAATGAACTTTATATTAGCCTTTGTTATTTTTATCGTTCTTGGGATTTCTCAAGGATATGTTGTTGACAAACCCGTGATGGGCAAATTAACATCAGATGGAGTAGCCGTTGATGCGGGACTTAAACAAGGAGATAAAGTTCAAGCAATTGATGGACAAAGTGTTTCAACGTGGGATGATGTCGTAAAAGTAATTCAAAAACATCCTGAACAGCAAATTACATTCACGGTTCAGCGCGGCGGCAAAACGCTAGATATTCCGATTACACCTGAAAGTCGCAAAGTTGGGGAACAGACAATTGGACTAATTGGCGTATATGCACCGGTTGAAAAGTCATTCATTGGTTCGATCACGCACGGAGCTACTGAAACATATACGTGGATGAAAGAAATCTTAACGGGTCTAGGGAAGCTTGTGACAGGACAGTTCAAATTGGATATGCTTTCTGGTCCTGTAGGTATTTACGCAGCAACCGATCAAGTAGCACAGTCAGGCATTTATTATTTAATGAAATGGGCAGCCGTTTTAAGTATTAACTTAGGGATTGTCAATTTGCTTCCACTTCCTGCTTTAGATGGAGGACGACTATTGTTCTTCGCTGTAGAAGGAATTCGCGGTAAGCCAATTGATCGTCAAAAAGAAGGCATTGTTCATTTTATCGGTTTTGCTTTATTAATGCTGCTGATGCTCGTTGTAACGTGGAACGATATTCAAAAGTTCTTTTTATAAGACATACGCTCAGCGAGGGATATTCCCTCGCTGATTATATGAAAATTGCGGCATGGTCCGCCTAAAAAAAATAAGATAGAGAAGTAAGCAAAGAGGTGCGAGGTTATGAGACAAAGTTCTACATTGATTCCTACATTAAGAGAAGTGCCAGCTGATGCGGATATAAAAAGCCATCAGCTTCTATTGCGCGCAGGTTATATGCGCCAAAATGCAAGCGGCGTGTACAGCTTTTTACCGCTTGGTAAGCGCGTATTGCAAAAAGTTGAACAAATTGTTCGTGAAGAGATGGACCGTGCAGGTTCTGTCGAATTATTAATGCCTGCTTTACAACAAGCTGAATTGTGGCAAGAGTCTGGCCGCTGGTATTCATATGGACCTGAGTTAATGCGTATGAAAGATCGTCACGGCCGTGAATTTGCTTTGGGAGCAACACACGAAGAAGTTATCACAAGCTTGCTTCGTGACGAAGTGAAGTCATACAAACGTTTACCGCTGAATTTATATCAAATTCAAACGAAGTTCCGCGATGAAAAACGTCCACGCTTTGGCTTATTACGCGGTCGTGAATTTATTATGAAAGATGCATATTCGTTTCATGCTTCTCAAGAAAGTTTAGATGAAGTATATGACAAAATGTTTGCTGCCTACAGCCGCATCTTTGAACGCTGCGGATTAAATTTCCGTGCGGTTATCGCTGATTCAGGTGCAATGGGCGGAAAAGATACGCATGAATTTATGGTTCTTTCTGAAATCGGGGAAGATACAATTGCTTATTCAGATACATCTTCTTATGCAGCAAATGTTGAAATGGCACCGGTTGTAAATACGTATGAAAAATCAGGTGAAGCTGAAAAAGAATTAACAAAGGTAGAAACACCAAATCAGCATAGCATTGAAGACGTAGCTGCTTTCTTAAATGTTGAAGCGACTTCTTGTATCAAGTCCCTTTTATTTAAAGTAGATGATCGTTTTGTGCTTGTACTTGTTCGCGGGGATCACGAAGTAAACGATATTAAAGTGAAAAACTATTTTGAAGCTTCCGTTGTTGAACTGGCAACTCCAGAAGAAACAAAAGAAGTATTAAAATGCGCAGTTGGTTCAGTAGGACCGATTGGAGTAAGTGATTCAGTAGAAGTGGTAGCTGATCATGCTGTAAAAGCAATTGCTAACGGTGTATGCGGAGCAAATGAAGAAGGTTATCACTACACAAATGTGAATGAACGTAACTTTAATGCAACTTACGAAGATTTCCGCTTCATCCAAGAAGGGGATCAGTCACCGGATGGACAAGGCGTTATTAAGTTCGCTAAAGGTATTGAAGTCGGACACGTCTTTAAGCTAGGAACTCGCTACAGTGAAGCGATGGGAGCAACGTATCTAGATGAGAACGGACGCAACCAGCCAATGATTATGGGCTGCTATGGTATTGGTGTTTCTCGTACGGTAGCTGCGATTGCAGAACAATTTAATGATGAGAACGGTCTTCTATGGCCAGAAGCTGTTACGCCTTATCAAGTGCACGTTATTCCAGTTAACGTGAAAAATGATGAACAGCGTGAACTAGGTGAGAAATTATATAATGAGTTATTAGATAATCGCTTTGAAGTGCTGTTAGATGACCGCCAAGAGCGTGCAGGAGTAAAATTTGCAGATTCAGATTTAATTGGTCTTCCTGTTCGAGTAACAGTTGGTAAACGTGCATCTGAAGGGATTGTAGAAGTAAAAGTACGCAAAACTGGGGAGTCATTAGAAGTGTCAGTTGACAATCTAGTTTCAACAGTGAAAGAACTGCTAGCGAAGTAATGAAGCAGCGGGGATTTGTATCCCTGCTGTTTTTATGTTTATAAACAGAACATATGACAGAATAGAAGTCATTTATGTTAAAATAGATTGCACTCATTTATAAAAGGAGGCAGAAAACTTGGAAGCACAAACGCTAGGAAAAAAAGAGCGTTTTAAGTTGCTGCTGCAGCAGTTAGAGCTGACGAGTGATCAAATTGTTCCTTACTTTGAAAACGCAGCGATTGAAAAGCTCGTCATTCAGAAAGAACAAAAAAGATGGCATTTCCATTTTTCTTTAGAAGGGTTATTACCTTTTGAGATTTATGAGTTATTCCATGCTCGCATGTCTTCAGCTTTTTCTCATATTGCGAGTGTTTCTTTTTCTATTCAAACCGTTAATAAAGAATGTACGGAAGAGCATGTACAGTCATATTGGAAGCATTGTATTGGAGAAATGCAGGGCATATCTCCCCTTTTACAGTCGCTTTTACAAGATCAAATGCCGAGATTGAACGGTGCCAAATTGATTGTGAACGCACGCCATGATGCAGAAGGAACGGCTTTACGTAAAAAGTATAGTCAGTTAATTGCTGATCAGTATGCGTCCTATGGGTTTCCGAACCTTCAGCTAATGACGGAAGTTGTACATTCAGAAGAAGCATTTCAGCAGTTTGTAGAGCAACGAAAACAAGAAGATACAGAAAAAGTATTACAAGCCATCACAGAAATGCAAAATAAAGAAAATGAAAAAAGTGATGGACCAGACCTACCAAAAGGTCCGCTTACAATTGGATATACGATTAAAGACGAGACGGTTCGCCTGGATTCCATTGTGGATGAAGAAAAGCGAATTGCCGTTGAAGGATACGTATTTGATGCAGAAACTAGAGAATTACGAAGCGGACGTACGCTTCTTATTTTTAAAGTGACAGATTATACAAACTCTATTATGGTTAAAATGTTTTCGCGTGACAAAGAAGATATTCCTTTACTTCAAGCTATTAAAAAAGGAATGTGGGTAAAGGTTCGCGGAAGTGTGCAAAATGATACATTTGTCCGTGATCTAGTTATGATTGGAAATGATGTTAACGAGATTACCGGTCCCGCTAGACAGGATACAGCGCCTGAAGATGAAAAGCGTGTGGAACTTCACTTGCATACGCCAATGAGTCAAATGGATGCCGTTTCATCTGTTGGAGCTTTAGTCGGACAAGCCAAAAAATGGGGACATCCGGCTGTAGCGATAACTGATCACGCGGTTGCACAGTCGTTTCCTGAAGCGTATGGAGCCGGGAAAAAGAACGGCATTAAAATACTGTACGGAGTGGAAGTCAATTTAGTAGACGACGGCGTGCCGATTGCCTATAATCCGCAGCATGTGGATTTGACAGAAGCAACTTACGTCGTATTTGACGTCGAAACAACCGGTTTGTCAGCCGTGTACGATACCATTATTGAACTTGCTGCCGTGAAGATGAAAGAAGGCGAAATCATCGATCGATTTGAACGGTTTGCAAATCCTCATCATCCTCTGTCTGCAACAACAATTGAGCTGACGGGTATTACAGATGATATGGTCCAAAATGCGCCTGAAATCTCAGAAGTACTTCGGGATTTTCACGAGTGGATGGGCGACAGTATTTTAGTCGCTCATAATGCAAGCTTTGATATGGGATTTTTAAATATGGGACTGCAAAAAATCGGATTAGAAAAAGCAGCTAACGGCGTTATTGATACGCTTGAACTCGGAAGATTTTTGTATCCGCATATGAAAAACCATCGTTTAAATACTCTTGCGAAAAAGTTTGATATTGAACTTGTGCAGCATCACCGCGCGATTTATGATGCGGAAACAACCGGCTATTTGTTAAATAAAATGCTGAAAGATGCATTTGAACGCGAAATTACGATGCACGATCGCTTAAATGATTATATGGGAGAAGGGAATGCATATCAGCGGGCCCGTCCTTATCATGCGACGCTTTTAGCACAAAACGACGTAGGTTTAAAAAATCTATTTAAACTCGTTTCGATTTCTCATTTAAATTACTTTTATCGAGTTCCGCGAATTCCAAGATCTCAGCTCGACAAATATCGAGAAGGCATCTTGATTGGAACCGCATGTGACCGAGGCGAAGTATTCGAAGGCATGATGCAAAAAGGAATTGATGAAGTAGAAGGAGCAGCTGAATTTTATGATTACATCGAAGTGCAGCCTCCTGACAACTACAAGCACTTAATTGAACTGGATTTAGTGCGAGATGAGAAAGCCTTAAAAGATATTATCAGCAATATTGTGAAGCTCGGTGAAAAGATTGGAAAGCCGGTTGTAGCAACAGGAAATGTTCACTATCTCAATCCGGAAGACAAAATTTACCGAAAAATTTTAATTGGTTCACAAGGCGGGGCTAACCCGTTAAACCGTCACCAGCTGCCGGATGTTCATTTTAGATCAACGGATGAGATGCTGAATTGTTTTTCATTTTTAGACGGGGACAAAGCGAAAGAAATTGTTGTTCATAATACGCAAAAAATAGCGGATATGATTGACGATATTAAACCAATTAAAGATGATTTATATACACCAAAAATTGAAGGTGCAGACGAAGAAATGCGTGAAATGAGCTATGCGATGGCACGCAGCATCTACGGTGAAGAGCTGCCTGAAGTAGTAGAAGCTCGCCTAGAGAAAGAGTTGAAAAGTATTATCGGCCACGGGTTTGCCGTTATTTACTTGATCTCGCATAAACTCGTTAAAAAATCCTTGAATGATGGTTACTTAGTTGGTTCACGTGGTTCCGTAGGGTCTTCATTCGTTGCGACGATGACGGAAATTACAGAAGTAAACCCACTGCCGCCGCATTATGTTTGTCCAAAATGTAAGAAATCCGAGTTTTTTAATGACGGTTCCGTTGGTTCTGGATTCGACTTGCCGGATAAAAGCTGTGAAGATTGTGGCGTACCATTTATTAAAGACGGACACGATATTCCGTTTGAAACGTTCTTAGGATTCAAAGGAGATAAAGTTCCTGATATCGATTTGAACTTCTCCGGAGAGTATCAGCCGCGAGCTCATAACTATACAAAAGTACTGTTTGGACAAGATAATGTATACCGCGCGGGAACAATCGGTACAGTAGCCGAAAAAACAGCTTATGGCTATGTCAAAGGCTATGCCGGTGACCGTGATTTACATTTACGAAACGCAGAAGTGGATCGTTTAGTAGCAGGATGTACGGGCGTAAAACGTACAACGGGTCAGCATCCAGGGGGGATTATCGTTGTACCGGACTATATGGATATTTTCGATTTTTCACCGATCCAGTTTCCAGCTGACGACCGTAATTCTGAATGGAGAACAACTCATTTTGACTTCCATTCGATTCATGATAATTTATTAAAACTTGATATACTCGGACACGATGATCCGACCGTGATTCGCATGCTTCAAGATTTAAGTGGAATTGATCCAAAAACGATTCCGACGGATGATCCTGAAGTGATGAAAATTTTTAGCGGAACGGAATCACTTGGCGTAACAGAAGAGCAAATTATGTGTAAAACAGGAACGCTTGGTATACCTGAATTTGGAACGCGCTTTGTGCGTCAAATGTTAGAAGATACGAAGCCAACGACGTTTTCAGAGCTTGTTCAAATCTCGGGACTGTCTCACGGGACGGACGTATGGCTTGGTAATGCGCAGGAGCTAATTCGCAATGATATTTGCAACTTAAGTGAAGTAATTGGCTGTCGTGATGATATTATGGTTTATTTAATTTATCAAGGTCTTGAACCGTCACTTGCCTTTAAAATTATGGAGTCTGTGCGTAAAGGGAAAGGGCTAACACCTGAATTTGAAGAAGAAATGATCAAAAATGGTGTACCGGACTGGTATATTGATTCCTGTAAAAAGATCAAGTACATGTTCCCTAAAGCCCATGCCGCTGCTTATGTATTGATGGCCGTGCGTATTGCTTACTTTAAAGTGCATCACGCGCTTCTTTATTACGCAGCGTACTTTACGGTTCGTGCAGATGACTTTGATATTGATACGATGATTAAAGGCTCAACTGCCATTCGAGCGAAGATGGAAGAAATCAACGCTAAAGGTTTAGATGCATCTCCTAAAGAGAAAAACTTATTAACAGTGCTTGAGCTTTCTTTAGAAATGTGCGAACGAGGCTATTCGTTTAAAAAAGTAGATTTATATAAATCAAGCGCAGATGAATTTTTAATTGACGGCACGTCTTTAGTGCCACCGTTTAATGCCATTCCCGGTCTGGGTACAAATGCAGCGCTGAATATTGTAAAAGCTCGTGAAACAGGAGAGTTTTTATCGAAAGAAGACTTGCAGCAGCGAGGCAAAGTATCGAAGACGATTTTAGAGTATCTAGACAACCATGGATGCCTTGAATCATTACCTGATCAGAACCAGCTTTCTCTTTTCTAACATTTGCATAAAATAAGCGGTTATGATATAGTAATTGTGGAAATGCTAAGGATACGGACGAGAAAGAGTGGGGAAACCCGCTCTTTCTTATTGATATGAACTTACTGACATAGTAAGTAGTATGGAGAACGAATCGGCTTCTAGCATGATTCGTTTTTTCTGTAGATTTTCAATCACCATGATTGATTTATTATGTGACGTTTAAAATCCTGCAACACAAATGACAACATTTCCACTCTAGTAGGTTAGACCTCTTATAGAGTGCAAAATAAAAATAGCAAATAAACCACTCTTTTTTGATATAAGAGACATAAAAAACGCGTAACCTAAACATACCATGCAATGTCTCGAAGGGAGGATTAGAATGAGTAAAAATGTAAAACAAACAGTGGAAGAAATGGTTTCCCCTATCTTAGAGGAAATGAATTTAGAGCTTGTTGAAATTGAATACGTAAAAGAAGGAAAAGATTGGTTTTTACGTGTGTTTATCGACTCTGATAACGGCGTGGATATCGAAGACTGCGGAGCAGTAAGTGAAAAATTGAGTGAGAAAATGGATGCAGTAGATCCAATCCCTCATAACTATTTTTTAGAAGTATCATCGCCTGGTGCGGAACGCCCATTAAAAAAAGATAAAGATTTTGAACGTGCAATTGGTAAGCATGTATACATAAAAACATATGAACCAATTGAAGGTGCAAAAGAATTTGAAGGCGAATTACAATCATTTGACGGAGAAACTGTCACATTATCTATTCGTATCAAAACACGCACAAAAACAGTGGTTTTACCATATGACAAAGTCGCTTTTGCTCGATTAGCGATTGTATTTTAATGTGTAGGGGCCAATATTAAAGGGGGATTATCCAACGATGAGCAGTGAGTTATTTGATGCCTTAGTCATTCTTGAAAAAGAGAAAGGCATTAGCAAAGATGTAATTATTGAAGCAATTGAAGCAGCGCTAATTTCTGCTTACAAACGCAACTTTAACCAAGCGCAAAACGTACGCGTTGATTTAAATTTAGAAAGAGGTTCAATGCGCGTGTTTGCTCGCAAAGATGTGGTTGATGAAGTATATGATCCACGCCTGGAAATTTCGGTTGAAGAAGCACAAACAATCAACCCTAACTTCCAGCTAGACGATGTGGTTGAAATCGAAGTAACGCCAAAAGACTTTGGACGCATCGCGGCTCAAACAGCAAAACAAGTTGTTACACAGCGTGTTCGTGAGGCGGAACGAGGCGTTATCTATTCAGAGTTCAGCGATCGCGAAGAAGATATTATGACAGGTATTGTTCAGCGTCAAGATTCTCGCTTCATTTATGTGAGCCTTGGCAAAATTGAAGCATTGCTTCCTCAAAGCGAGCAAATGCCAAATGAACAGTATAAACCTCATGATCGTATTAAAGTGTATATTACGAAAGTAGAAAAAACAACAAAAGGCCCACAAATCTATGTTTCACGTACGCACCCAGGTCTTTTAAAACGTCTTTTCGAAAAAGAAGTACCGGAAATCTATGACGGTACAGTTGAATTAAAATCAGTAGCTCGCGAAGCTGGAGACCGTTCAAAAATCTCTGTTCATTCTGAGTATGCTGAAGTAGATCCGGTCGGTTCTTGTGTTGGTCCAAAAGGTCAGCGCGTACAGGCTGTTGTAAATGAACTAAAAGGTGAAAAAATTGACATCGTTCGCTGGTCAAATGACCCAGTTGAATTTGTTGCCAATGCTTTAAGTCCATCTAAGGTAGTAGATGTGATTGTAGATGAAAATGAAAAAGCAACAACTGTTATCGTTCCTGACTATCAGCTGTCACTTGCAATTGGTAAACGTGGACAAAATGCACGTCTAGCTGCTAAGCTGACAGGTTGGAAAATTGATATTAAAAGTCAATCAGAAGCTGAACAAGAAGGTATGGTTGTAAAAAACAGCGATGATATGCTAGTAAGTCAACATGCATTTGATTCAGATGAAGATATGGAATAAGAGGTGAGCCAAGGTGAACAATCGTAAAAAAGTCCCGATGCGAAAATGTGTGGCCACTGGAGAAATGAAGCCTAAAAAAGAGCTAGTACGCGTTGTACGCTCAAAAGAAGGCGACGTTTCAGTTGATGTAACGGGTAAAAAGTCCGGGCGCGGAGCTTATGTAAGCAAGGATAAAGAAGCAATTTTATTGGCAAAAAAGAAAAATGTGCTTTCGACACATTTAGGCGCGTCAATAGATGAAGCGGTTTATGAAGAGTTGCTAGCGCTTGTAGAAAAGGAGAAACAGTCACGCTAATGAATGAACAATGGATCTCCTTTTTAGGGCTTGCAAACCGTGCACGCAAATTGATTTCTGGAGAAGAACTTGTGGTTAGAGAAGTTCGGAAACAAAAAGCAAAGTTAGTACTTTTAGCAAGCGATGCGTCTGAAAACACAAAGAAAAAAGTAACGGATAAATGTTCTTACTACAACGTTTCGGTTAAAATCGTTCCCGATCGCTATACGCTAGGTCAAGCGATTGGTAAAGATGCTCGAGTTGTAGTAGCCGTGATGGACGAGGGATTTGCTAAAAAGCTAGCAACGATGCTCGGTTAATTTTATGGGGGTGAAAGTATTGAATAAAAATACAAAATCAACAGCTAACAAAGGAAACAATAAAGGTAACAAAAAGCCACAGGCACAAAAGTCACAGGCACCAAAAGGTAGACCAGCTCCAGCAGCTGCAAAAGAGTTACCGGAAAAAGTAACGTTTGTCGGAAGCTTAACGGTTTCTGAGTTAGCAAAAGAATTAGGCAAAGAGCCTTCTGAAATTATTAAAAAACTATTTATGCTTGGTGTAATGGCAACAATTAACCAAGAGTTAGATAAAGATTCTATCGAACTAATTGCCGGAGAATACGGTGTAGAAGTTGAAGAAGAAGTAGTAGTAGATGACACTGCTTTTGAATCATTAGAAATCATTGATGACGAAAAAGACCTTCAAGTGCGTCCTCCAGTTGTTACAATTATGGGTCACGTTGACCACGGTAAAACGACGCTTCTTGACTCTATCCGTAACACAAAAGTAACGGCTGCAGAAGCAGGCGGTATCACGCAGCATATCGGTGCTTATCAAGTTGTGGTTGACGAAAAGAAAATTACATTCCTTGATACACCAGGACATGCTGCATTTACAACGATGCGTGCTCGCGGTGCGCAAGTAACGGATATTACAATCCTTGTTGTTGCAGCAGACGATGGTGTAATGCCTCAAACAATTGAAGCGATTAACCATGCAAAAGCGGCAGAAGTGCCAATTATTGTTGCGGTTAACAAAATGGATAAAGAAGCAGCAAATCCAGATCGCGTTATGCAAGAACTAATGGAGCACGGCCTTGTAGCTGAAGAGTGGGGCGGAGAAACAATCTTCTGTAAGCTTTCAGCCATTTCAGGTGAAGGGATCGATCAATTGCTTGAAATGATTTTACTTGTAAGTGAAGTAGAAGAGTTAAAAGCAAATCCTAACCGTCGTGCAGCAGGTACAGTTGTAGAAGCACAGCTAGATAAAGGCCGTGGGTCTGTAGCAACGCTTCTTGTTCAAACTGGTACACTACGCGTAGGTGATCCAATCGTAGTCGGAAATACGTTTGGCCGCGTTCGCGCAATGGTAAATGATATCGGCCGCCGAGTGAAGGAAGTAGGACCATCTACTCCGGTTGAGATTACTGGCTTAAACGAAGTTCCGTTAGCTGGAGATCGTTTCTTAGTGTTTGAAGATGAGAAAACAGCTCGTCAAATCGGAGAAGCTCGTGCTCAAAAGCAGCTTGAACAACAGCGTGGTGAAAAATCTCGCGTAAGCTTAGATGATTTATTTGAAAAAATTAAACAAGGTGAAATGAAAGACTTAAATCTTATCGTAAAAGCAGACGTACAAGGTTCTGTAGAAGCATTGGCTGCTGCTCTTCAAAAGATTGATGTAGAGGGTGTAAATGTTCGTATTATCCATACGGGTGTAGGTGCGATTACAGAATCTGATATCATTCTTGCAACTGCTTCTAACGCAATCGTTATCGGCTTTAACGTGCGTCCGGATGCTGGAGCAAAACGTACAGCTGACGTAGAAAACGTAGATATTCGTCTTCACCGCATTATTTATAAAGTAATTGAAGAAATTGAATCTGCGATGAAAGGAATGCTTGATCCTGAGTTTGCTGAAAAAATCATCGGTCAAGTGGAAGTACGTCAAACATTCAAAGTATCAAAAGTTGGTACAATCGCAGGAAGTTACGTAACAGACGGTAAAATTACACGTAACAGTGGAATTCGTTTAATCCGTGACGGAATTGTTATCTTTGAAGGTGAAGTAGATGTGCTAAAACGCTTTAAAGACGATGCAAAAGAAGTCGCTCAAGGATATGAGTGTGGTATTACAATTAAAAACTTCAATGATATTAAAGAAGGAGATATTATTGAAGCATATGTAATGGAGCAAATTGATCCTAAATGATTGGACTAGTGGAGTGTGAATGCTTAATTTACGATGCTGCTTCTCTTAAAGAAAAACGTGCCGTGCTTCAGCGCATCTTGATGCGCTTGAAGCAGCGGTTTAACGTATCAGTTTCAGAAACTGATTTTCAAGATGTGTGGCAACGAACAAAAATTAGCATTGTCGCAGTCTCATCTAGCCGTGTCACAACGGAACAAGAACTGCAAAAAGCGCTAAGCTTGATTGATTCTTTTCCAGAGATTGAACGTACCATTACAACTTTTGATTGGTTATAAAAGGGGTGACACAGATGAACATAAGAGCAACTAGAGTCGGAGAACAAATGAAAAAAGAGATGGGCGAGATTTTAAATCGTAAAATCAAGGATCCGCGCATCGGTTTTGTGACTGTAACAGATGTTCAAGTATCAGGCGATTTACAGCAAGCGAAAGTGTATATCTCTGTTTTAGGAGATGCTGAACAGCGTGAGAATACGTTAAAAGGCCTTGCGAAAGCAAAAGGATTTATCCGCTCAGAAATCGGTCAGCGCATTCGCTTACGTAAAACACCTGAAATTACGTTTGAGTTTGATGAATCAATTGATTATGGTAATCGAATTGAATCATTGCTTCATGAAATTAAAAAAGAAAGCGATGACCATCAAGAGAACGAATAAGATCAGTGAATGTAGAAACAAAAAAGGGTGTCTCAAAAGTGGTTTTTGCTTCTGAGACACCCTTTTTTAAATGAAAAGGAGATGAAGAATGAGTGGACGGTGTTTTAGTTTTACATAAACCAGCTGGGCTGACTTCGCACGACTGTGTGTTTAAAGTCCGAAAGCTGCTTCGCACTAAAAAAGTAGGGCATACAGGCACATTAGACCCAGAAGTTACAGGGGTATTGCCTATTTGTATCGGTAGAGCTACCAAGATTGTAGAATATCTAACAGGAGCTACTAAAACCTATGAAGGAGAAGTTACACTCGGATTTTCTACAACAACAGAAGATTCTTCCGGAGAGGTTGTAGAAGAAAAGAAAGTAGAGGATTCTTTTTCACGTGCTCAAATCGAAGAAGTGCTGTCTTCGATGACAGGAGAACTTCAGCAAGTCCCTCCAATGTATTCAGCGGTAAAGGTCAAAGGTAAAAAACTATATGAATATGCAAGGCAAGGAATCGAGGTAGAGCGCCCTGTTAGAACTATTCATATCTATAGCTTTGAACTGCTGGATGATCGCTCTACATTTGAGGGAGAACAGATTTCCTTCAAATTCCGCGTAACGTGCAGCAAAGGTACATATGTGCGAACGCTTGCTGTGATGATTGGAGAAGCTCTTGGCTATCCATCTCATATGTCTTATTTGCAGCGAACAGGTTCCGGGCAGTTTTCACTGGAAGATTGTGTGACATTCGAAGATATTGAACGGGCGGTAGAAGAAGAAACGATCACTGAGAAACTGCATTCGATCGAAGAAGCTCTTAATCATTTGCCGAAACTTCAAATTAGTGATACATTAGCAGAGAAAGTGAAAAATGGCGCGGTATTGCCGTGTACGGAAGATGAAGAGTTAAAAAAAGAACCATTCTTTTTAATGATAAATTCTGCAGGCAAGTGCTTAGCAATTTATGCTCAGCACCCAACAAAAAAACATTTAATGAAGCCGGTTAAAGTGTTGGCAATCGACTAGACCGGTTAGAGAAAAGGTGAACTGTGTTTTGGAAACGATTGAAATTCGACATCCACACCACTTTCAACGAGAAGCTGTTCAACAATCAGTGTTAGCGCTTGGTTATTTTGATGGTGTGCATTTAGGGCATCAGCAAGTGATAAATTCAGCAAAACAGTTAGCGGATGAAAAAGGCATAGCTAGTGCTGTTATGACGTTTACTCCTCACCCTTCTGTGGTGCTTGGGCGCAATGTGCAGCACATTGATATGATCACACCACTTCAAGAAAAAAAGAAACTCATTGAGGAAATGGGAATTGACTTTTTATATATCGTTCATTTTGATAAACAGTTTGCAGCACTATTGCCTCAAGAGTTTGTTGATCAGTATATTATTGGCCTGAATGTGCAGCATGTGGTAGCTGGATTTGACTATACGTATGGAAAGTTAGGTAAAGGAACAATGGAAATACTACCATTTCATTCTCGATCAAAATTCACTCAAACAACAATTGATAAGTTAACAAATGGCGAAGAAAAAATTAGTTCAACGCTTATTCGCGAAAATTTAGCAAATGGAGACATGCATCGAGTAAAAGAGCTGCTTGGGCGCTATTATGAAGTGTCAGGTACAGTAACTCATGGAGAAAAGCGAGGCAGGCAAATAGGTTTTCCGACTGCTAACATCGCTTTAGACGATGAGTATTTACTTCCGCGCATCGGCGTGTATGCTGTTGAGCTTCAGCTCCACGGCAAGTGGTATGCAGGAGTATGCAACGTGGGCTACAAGCCGACTTTTCACGATAATTTAGAAAAGCCAACAATCGAAGTCCACTTATTATCATTTGACGAGCAAATCTACGATCAGCACGTAACGGTGAAATGGCACCGAATGATTCGTTCAGAAAAAAAGTTTAGCGGCATCGAAGAACTTGTCGGTCAGATCTCAAAGGACAAGGAAGAAGCCCTTGCTTATTTTGAAGGAATTCAAAAGCATAAGAAATAAAAAAATATATATAAATAGTTGCTACGACTTGCTTTTTGTTCTAATAAGTAGTAACATAACACTTGTATGTAAAACAACCATTGCTTGGCATTACGATTCACCAACGTTTTGCTCGGTAACTGGGGTTTAATAATAAGGAGGTGAATAGGATGGCTATCACACAAGAGCGTAAAAATGAAATCATTAGTGAGTACAAAACTCATGCGAACGACACTGGTTCTCCAGAAGTTCAAATCGCTGTCCTAACAGAGCAAATTAACAATCTAAACGGTCACTTACGTACTCATAAAAAGGATCACCATTCACGTCGTGGTCTTTTAAAAATGGTAGGTCGACGTCGTAACTTACTTAACTACCTACGTAACAAAGACGTTACTCGTTATCGTGAGTTAATCAACAAACTTGGTTTACGTCGATAATAAGAAGAAAGCGGGAGCATTCCCGCTTTTTTAGTATGTACATTTAAGAAACATTAAAGATGCTACATAATGTGAAAAAAGCTATTGTTTTTGGATATTTCGTTTATAATAAAACTATCACATTTGATTACATACATATTTTATATGTAGAGAGGGGTACTCGTCGATATGGAACAAGAAAAACGAGTGTTCTCCGTAGATCTAGCTGGACGAAAGCTAGAAGTTGAAGTTGGCCAGTTGGCAAAACAAGCAAATGGCGCAGCATTAATCCGCTATGGAGACACAGTTGTATTAAGTACAGCAACGGCTTCAAAAGAGCCTAAAAATGTAGATTTCTTCCCGTTAACAGTAAACTATGAAGAGCGTTTATATGCAGTCGGTAAAATCCCAGGTGGATTCATTAAGCGTGAAGGCAGACCAAGTGAAAAAGCAATCTTGGCTAGCCGTTTAATCGACCGTCCGATTCGTCCTTTATTCGCAGATGGTTTCCGAAATGAAGTTCAAGTTGTCAGCGTTGTAATGAGCGTAGATCAAAACTGTTCTTCAGAAATCGCGGCAATGTTCGGTTCTTCATTAGCATTATCAGTATCTGATATTCCATTTGAAGGTCCTATTGCAGGCGTAATCGTAGGCCGTGTAGACAATGAATTTGTTGTAAACCCAACGGTAGATGAGCTTGAAAAAAGCGATATTCATCTGACGGTTGCTGGTACAAAAGACGCGATCAACATGGTTGAAGCAGGCGCTGATGAAGTACCGGAAGAAGTAATGTTAGAAGCAATTATGTTTGGACATGAGCAAATTAAAAAATTAATTGCGTTCCAAGAAGAAATTGTAGCAGCAGTAGGCAAAGAAAAAGTAGAAGTTGAGCTTTATACTGTTGATGCTGACCTTGAGCGTCAAGTTCGTGAAATTGCAGAAGGTGACATGAACCGTGCCGTTCAAGTTCAAGAAAAGCACGCGCGCGAAAATGCGATTAAAGAAGTGAAAAGCGCAGTAGCTGCAAAATTTGAAGAGCAAGATGTAGAAGAAGAAGTACTAAATCAAGTGAATGAAATTTTATCGAAGCTTGTTAAAAGTGAAGTGCGTCGCTTGATCACAGAAGAAAAAGTGCGTCCTGATGGCCGTAGTATTGATGAAATTCGTCCACTTTCTTCTGAAACAAACTTGCTTCCTCGTACACACGGATCTGGATTATTTACGCGTGGACAAACTCAAGCGCTTAGCATCTGTACATTAGGTGCACTTGGCGATGTGCAAATTTTAGATGGTTTAAGTGTAGAAGAATCTAAACGCTTCATGCATCACTATAACTTCCCTTCATTTAGTGTTGGTGAAACTAGACCGATGCGCGGACCGGGTCGTCGTGAAATTGGACATGGTGCGCTAGGTGAACGTGCACTTGAGCCGGTTATTCCAAATGAAAAAGATTTCCCTTATACAATTCGTCTTGTATCTGAAGTATTAGAGTCAAACGGTTCTACTTCACAAGCAAGTATTTGTGCAAGTACGCTTGCAATGATGGATGCTGGGGTTCCAATTAAAGCACCTGTAGCAGGGATTGCCATGGGTCTGATCAAATCAGGTGAACACTACTCGATTCTAACGGACATTCAAGGAATGGAAGATCACCTAGGAGATATGGACTTTAAAGTAGCAGGTACGGAAAATGGCGTAACTGCGCTTCAAATGGATATTAAAATTGACGGGTTATCTCGTGAAATTTTGGATGAAGCCCTTCAACAAGCAAAAAAAGGCCGTATGCAGATCTTAAATCATATGATGTCAACGATTGCTACGCCTCGTCAAGAGCTTTCTCAATATGCGCCTAAGATCCTTACAATGGCTATTAACCCTGATAAAATTCGTGATGTTATTGGACCAAGCGGCAAGCAAATCAATAAAATCATCGAAGAAACAGGCGTTAAAATTGATATCGAACAAGATGGTACAATCTTCATTTCTTCTATTGATCAGCCGATGAATGAAAAAGCGAAGAAAATTATTGAAGATCTTGTACGCGAAGTTGAAGTCGGCCAAATGTACTTAGGAAAAGTAAAACGAATTGAAAAATTCGGTGCATTTGTAGAAATCTTCAGCGGAAAAGATGGGCTTGTTCACATTTCAGAGCTTGCAGAAGAGCGTATTGGAAAAGTGGAAGACGTTGTATCGATTGGCGACGAGATTTTAGTTAAGGTTATGGAAATTGATAAACAAGGCCGCGTTAACTTATCTCGTAAAGCAATTTTAAAAGAACAAAAAGAAAAAGAAGAAAAAGCAAAAGAAACAAAATAATCTTCTTTTACTACTATATAGATATTGTGAAATCGTCCATACATGAAGAAAATCCATGTTTAGGGCGATTTTATCGTTTGTAGATGTTTGTTCTACCTTGTCCTCTTTATACATATTTTAAATGGTAAAGGGGGAAGGATAAGTGAAGAGAACCATTGTGCAATTTACAGCATTTCTATTTTTACTGGCAATTACATATAAATCTATTTATAATCCTTTTGCTGAAGCATATATAGAAGCACTTAAATCCGATGTACAACTTGTATCAGCTCAGCATGATGCGTTATATCAAAAGATTGAAGAAAAAGCAAAAGATTATGAAAAGCCAGCAGCGAATGCACGAATCGATCCAGTTTGGAAACGGGTTCCTGGCTATAACGGCATAAAAGTTGATCTTGCTGCTTCTTATAAAAATATGAAACCTGCGGGTAAATTTGATGAAAAAAAACTAGTGTACAAACAGGTTAGACCAAAGGTTCACTTGAGTGATTTACCGCAGGAACCTATCTACCGTGGACACGATGAAAAGCCTATGGTATCGTTTACAGTGAACGTAGCATGGGGGAACGAGTATTTGCCTAAAATGTTAGAAGTGCTAAAAAAGCACCATGCTAAAGCAACTTTCTTTTTAGAAGGAAAATGGGTTAAAAATAATCCAGATATGGCAAAAATGATTGTAGACGCAGGTCATGAAGTAGGAAACCACTCTTATTCTCATCCTGATATGGCCACTTTATCGGCTAGTCAAATCAATCAGCAGCTTAAAAAAACGAATGATATTATTACATCTACTACGGGACAAAAAGTAAAATGGTTTGCTCCGCCGAGCGGCAGTTTTCGCCCCGAAGTAGTAACGCTTGCTTCTCAGTTAAAAATGAGTACCATCATGTGGACGGTTGATACAATCGATTGGCAAAAGCCAAGTTCAGAAGTGTTAATTAATCGAGTAATGAAAAAGATTCACCCAGGGGCTATTGTACTGATGCACCCGACTGAATCAACGGCCGAATCGCTTGACCAATTGTTAACCGATATTGAACGCAAAGGCCTGAAAGTTAGCGATGTGTCAACAATGCTAGATGAAGAACGAATGATGAAAATACCTTCTTCTACTAAGAAGTAAGTGAGATAAGCAAAAGGGAGGCACTAGCTTGATAAAACGATATACGTGCAAAAATGGTGTAAGAATTGTATTGGAAAATATCCCAACTGTTCGATCTGTGGCCATTGGGGTGTGGATCGGAACGGGTTCTCGAAGTGAACACCCTGAAATTAATGGTGTATCACATTTTCTTGAACATATGTTTTTTAAAGGAACAAAAACAAGATCTGCTCGTGAAATTGCAGAAAGCTTCGACCGCATTGGGGGACAAGTAAATGCATTCACTTCTAAAGAATACACGTGCTACTATGCAAAAGTATTAGACGAACACGCAGATCAAGCGCTAGATGTGCTGGCGGATATGTTCTTTAATTCTTCATTTGATGAAGAGGAATTAGCTCGTGAAAAAAATGTTGTATATGAAGAAATTAAAATGTATGAAGATACACCTGATGATATTGTACATGATTTATTAGGAAAAGCCGTATATGGCAATCATCCATTAGGCTATCCAATTTTAGGAACGGAAGATACGTTAAAAACATTTAACGGTGATTCGCTTCGTCAGTATATGGAGCAAATGTATATTCCCGAAAACATTGTTATTTCAGTAGCTGGAAACATTGATGAAAGTTTTATTCAACAGGTGGAAAACTATTTTGGTACATATACGTCAAGTCATTCCGCTCATCAATATGTTCAGCCAGAGTTCCATACAAATCATATTGCGCGCAAAAAGGAAACAGAACAAGCTCATCTTTGCCTTGGCTTTAAAGGTTTGCCAATCGGCGGAGAAGATGTATATAGCTTAATTGTATTAAATAACGTGCTTGGCGGAAGTATGAGCAGTCGTTTGTTCCAAGAAGTCCGTGAACAGCGCGGCTTGGCTTATTCTGTTTTCTCTTATCATTCTTCTTATCGAGACAGCGGTCTTGTCACGATTTATGGGGGGACGGGAAGCCATCAGCTCGACGTATTATATGATACGGTTCAAGAAACGCTTTATGATCTGAAAGACAAAGGGATTACGGATAAAGAACTTTCTAACAGCAAAGAGCAGCTGAAAGGAAACTTAATGCTGAGTCTTGAAAGTACAAATAGCCGTATGAGCAGAAACGGAAAAAATGAGTTAATGCTAGGCTATCACCGCTCATTAGATGAGATTTTAGACCTTGTTAATGCCGTGACTAAAGATAGTGTAAATGGTCTTGCGCGAGATATTTTCAAAGATGAATTTGCTCTTTCATTAATAAGCCCGAGTGGAGATTTACCTAAAGGTTTTAAAGGAAATTAAACAGTAACAGTAAGGTTGGCTAAAATAATTGAGCCAGCCTTATTTTTTTGTAATTTTTTGTATGGTTGTTCAATAAATTAGATGAAAGGAGGGATTTTATGAGATTAAGCGAACTGAGTGGAAAAGAAATTGTAGATGTTAAGCGAGCAGAGCGTTTGGGTATTTTAGGGCAAACAGATCTTGAAATTAATGAACATACGGGACAAATTAATGCACTTATTATTCCATCTGTGAAGTGGTTTGGGTTTCGAAAGCAAGGAGATGAAGTGCGAGTGCCGTGGGGGAATATCGAGAAAATTGGTACAGATATGGTGATTGTAAATGTCCATCAGCTAGAAGACATAAACAATGAGTCAACAAAATAAGAAACGAGATGCTTACTGCATCTCGTTTCTTTTATTTTCAGGGATAAAGATTCACCGATTCCTGTGTGTTTACATAGTATGTTGGAGAAAAGCAATAGGCATTCTAGGGCGTAATGATAGCACTTTACATCTCGATGGTTTAAGCGAAAGATACATCTATTTAATGTTAAAGAAGGTGAAAATGAAACATGTTAACGGATTTGCACATAGCTGTAATTGGCGGTGATGCTAGGCAGCTTGAAGTCATTAGAAAATTAATTCAATTAGATGCAAAAACCTCTCTTATTGGTTTTGATCAGCTAGATCATGGTTTTACAGGTGCGACGAAATATCAGATAGAGGAGCTGGATTTTTCAGATGTTGACGCCATCATCCTTCCAGTGCCTGGAACAAATCACGAAGGGCAAGTAGATACTATTTTTTCAAATGAAAAAGTAGTGCTGACTGAAGAAATACTTAAAAAAACGCCTGAGCACTGCATTATTTATTCTGGTATTAGCAATGGGTATTTAAACGAATTAGTCAAAACGACAAACCGTAAACTCGTTCAGCTATTTGAGCGTGATGATGTAGCAATTTATAACTCTATTCCTACTGTTGAAGGTACCATCATGCTTGTTATTCAACATACAGATTTTACTATTCACGGTTCAAATATTTCTGTCCTAGGTTTAGGAAGAGTAGGAATGAGCGTGGCGAGGTCCTTTGCTGCACTGGGTGCCAATGTAAAAGTAGGAGCCAGAAAATCTGAACATTTAGCACGTATTGCTGAAATGGGTTTGCAACCTTTCTATCTTTCTGAACTCGATAAAGAAATTGCTGATAGTGATATATGTATTAACACCATTCCATACCCCATCTTAACGGCTAAGACATTATCTAATGTCCCGACCCATGCGCTCATTATTGATTTAGCTTCAAAGCCTGGAGGAACCGATTTCCGCTATGCAGAAAAACGGGGAATTAAAGCTATTTTAGCACCTGGTCTTCCAGGAATTGTGGCTCCAAAAACAGCAGGTCAGATTGTCGCTAATGTATTAGTGAATTTATTAAAAGACGCTGCGGATGCGAGAGAGGAGAAAAAATAATGTCATTAAAAGGTAAAAGAATAGGGTTTGGCTTAACCGGATCTCACTGTACGTATGATGCGGTTATGCCGGAAATTGAAAAGCTTGTTAATTTGGGAGCAGAAGTGTTACCGGTTGTTTCTTACACTGTACAATCCACAAATACTCGTTTTGGAGATGGAGAAGACTGGGTGAAGAAAATTGAGGAATTAACAGGTCACGCCGTCATCAATACAATTGTAAAAGCAGAGCCTTTAGGACCAAAAATTCCGCTTGATTGTATGGTGGTTGCCCCGATCACTGGGAATACGATGAGTAAGTTTGCAAATGCAATGACTGAATCTCCGGTACTCATGGCAGCTAAAGCAACGCTTCGTAATAATAAGCCGGTGGTACTGGGAATTTCGACTAATGACGCACTAGGGCTAAATGGTGTAAACTTAATGAGGCTAATGGCGACTAAAAATATTTATTTTATTCCATTTGGTCAAGATGACCCGGTGCTTAAGCCAAATTCAATGGTAGCGCGTATGACGATGTTATCAGACACGGTGTACGCAGCGCTTGAAGATAAACAGATTCAGCCTGTTATTGTCGAAAGGTTCCGCGACGGTCAAGAGTCATAGGACATATATGCCTCTTGCTGTTGCATGAATCTATTCAATACTGCGGCTGTAAGAGAACTCTCAATCTCAAAGAAGAGAAGATTTTAAAAATCTTCTCTTCTTTGACGCAATGAAGCATAATAATATGTTAAAATAGTCAGTATATGCAGATAAATGTTGAGTAGTTGAAAATTGTTGGAGGCGGTATTAAAATGACAAGAGAATTACATGTAGCAGTAGTAGGAGCAACAGGTGCAGTAGGACAACAAATGATTAAAACCCTACAGGAGCGTAATTTTCCAGTTGGTAAATTAACGTTATTATCTTCAGCTCGTTCAGCTGGTAAAAAAGTGTTGTTTAACGGAGAAGAAGTTGTTGTGCAAGAAGCAACTCCGGATAGCTTTGAAGGCGTAGACATTGCTTTATTCAGTGCAGGCGGGAGCATTTCAAAAGCACTTGCACCAGAGGCAGTAAAACGCGGAGCAATCGTTGTAGACAACACAAGCGCTTATCGAATGGATGAAAATGTCCCGTTAGTTGTGCCGGAAGTGAATGAAGACGCATTACACGCACATAACGGAATTATTGCTAATCCAAACTGCTCTACAATTCAAATGGTTGCAGCATTACAGCCATTGCGCGAAACATACGGCTTATCTAAAGTGCTAGTATCAACGTATCAAGCCGTTTCTGGAGCAGGAGCTGCTGCAATTAATGAATTAAAAGAACAAGCTAAAGCTATTTTAGAAGAAAAAGAGTTTACACCGGAAATTTTACCGGTTGGTGGAGATAAAAAACATTATCAAATTGCTTTTAATGCCATTCCGCAAATTGATAAATTTCAAGATAACGGTTTTACATTTGAAGAAATGAAAATGATTAATGAAACGAAGAAAATTATGAGCATGCCTGAATTGCCAGTAGCTGCTACTTGTGTTCGTCTACCGGTTGTAACAGGTCATTCAGAGTCAGTGTACATTGAAATTGAAAAAGACGGTGTAACGGTAGCTGATGTGAAAAATTTATTGGCTGATGCACCTGGTATCGTATTGCAAGATGATCCAGAAAATCAAGTATATCCAATGCCAGCAGATTGTGTAGGTAAACGAGATGTGTTTGTCGGCCGTATTCGTAAAGATTTAGATCGCGATAACGGTTTCCATATGTGGATCGTTTCTGATAACTTGTTAAAAGGTGCAGCTTGGAATTCTGTACAAATTGCAGAATCACTTATTAAGCTTAGCTTAGTAAAATAAGCGCAACCAGAGTGTCTCGGAACATGATGAGGTGTAAGTATGAAAATAATCGTCCAAAAATTTGGAGGAACTTCCGTTCGTAACGAAGAAGGAAGAGCGAGAGCAATCTATCATTTAAATAATGCATTAAGTGAGGGTTACAAAGTAGTCGTTGTCGTATCGGCAATGGGACGAAAAGGTGAGCCGTATGCAACAGATACATTGCTTTCACTTGTTGATGGAAATAAAGCGTCACTTAACAAACGTGAGCTTGATATGCTTATGGCATGCGGAGAGTTAATTTCATCGGTTGTATTTACGAATTTATTAAACGAAAATGGTATTAAAGCTACAGCATTAAACGGTGCACAGGCCGGGTTTGTGACGAATGATGATTTTACCAATGCCAAGATACTGGAAATGAAATGCGACCGTTTGTTAAAAGAATTAGAAGAATATGATGTCGTTGTTGTAACAGGCTTTCAAGGGGCAACTACTGAAGGTGATACAACAACGCTTGGACGCGGAGGCAGCGATACATCTGCTTCAGCTTTAGGTGCAGCCCTTATGGCTGATTACATTGACATTTTCACAGATGTAGAAGGTGTGATGACAGCGGACCCGCGTATTGTAGAAGATGCAAGGCCGCTATCCGTTGTCACATATAACGAAATATGCAACATGGCTTATCAAGGTGCAAAAGTAGTTCACCCACGTGCCGTAGAGATTGCCATGCAGGCAAAAGTACCGATGCGCGTCCGTTCCACGTATGCTGATTCAGCAGGTACGCTCGTTACATCTCAAGGTGAAGCACAGCAGCGTGGAAGCGATGTGCAAGAACGCCTTGTAACAGGCATCGCGCACGTATCCAACGTCACTCAAATTAAAGTTTTTAGTAAAGAAGGCCATTATGATACGCAAGCAGAAGTATTCAAAGCAATGGCACAAGAAAAAATCAGCGTAGATTTTATCAATATTTCACCGAAGGGTGTTGTATATACGGTAACAGATGAAGCAACTGACAAAGCGATTGATGTGCTTCATGCGCTGGGGTATGAGCCGGCTGTTATTCGCAACTGTGCCAAAGTGTCAACGGTTGGAGCAGGAATTGCAGGGGTGCCTGGTGTTACATCTAAAATTGTTACAGCCCTTTCTAGCGAAGGTATTCAGATTTTACAATCTGCTGACAGCCATACGACGATTTGGGTGCTTGTAAAAGAAGAGGATTTAAAGAAAGCCGTTAATGCTCTTCATGGTGCCTTTGACTTGTCAAAAGCACCGCAAAAGAGATAAACTACATGTTCCGTTAGCTATAAGCTAACGGTTCATTACATGAATAGGGATAATGCAATTTCAAGGAGTGAAAACATGATTGATTTTGGGAAAGTCGCAACAGCGATGGTAACGCCTTTTGATCATAAAGGAAATATTGATTTTGAAAAAACAACGCAGCTTATTAACTATTTAATCAGCAACGGTTCGGATGCGTTGGTTATTGCAGGAACAACGGGTGAATCTCCTACGCTTTCAACAGAAGAAAAGCTGGCGCTGTTCCGCCACTCAGTAAAGGTAGTAGATGGCCGTGTACCTGTTGTGGCTGGTACAGGAAGCAACAATACGTATGCATCAATTGAATTAACGAAAAAGGCAGAAGAAATAGGCGTAGATGCGATTATGATTGTAGCACCTTATTACAACAAGCCGAATCAGGAAGGCTTATATCAGCACTTTAAAACAATTGCTGAAAGTACAGAGCTGCCTGTCATGTTATACAATATTCCAGGGCGATCCGTGATCAATATGTCTGTTGATACAATTGTACGCCTAGCTGAACTGCCAAATGTTGTAGCGTTAAAAGATGCAAGCGGAGATCTTGACGCAATGACAGCTATTATCGCACAAACAAGCGATGATTTTGCTTTATACAGCGGTGATGATGGCTTAACACTACCGGTATTAGCAATTGGAGGAACTGGTATTATTTCTGTTGCCTCTCACATTATTGGGAATGAAATGCAAGAGATGGTTAAGCTTTATGAGTCAGGAAATCCGAAGGAAGCAGCAAAAATTCATCAGCGTATTGTACCTGTTATGAAATCTCTTTTTGCAGCTCCAAGTCCAACGCCTGTTAAAACGGCTTTACAGCTAAAAGGATTAGACGTAGGATCGGTACGATTACCTTTAGTTCCGTTAACAGAAGAAGAACGCCAAACGTTAGTCAGCACATTAAATACGCTATAAGCTATAAGTATGTTTTTTAAACGTCTCTTCATTGACCGTATATACGAGTCGATGAAGAGACGTTTTTTTCTTATAAGATAATAGAAGAGCAGATGACGGAAATAGACGAATGAAATTTCTTGTATTCCAATTCTTACTTCAGTTATAATGTAAGCAAATGAAATTGTACGGGTGAAAGTAAGTAGGAGGAGCTTATGGTACTAGAAAAGACAGAAAATATTAAAATTTCAGCCTTGGGTGGAGTCGGAGAACTTGGAAAAAACATGTATGTGGTGGAAATCAATGAAAACATATATGTGTTAGATGCAGGATCAAAGTTTCCGGGAGGGGAAATGTTAGGAATTGATATTGTCATTCCGGACATTACATATTTAGTAGAAAATCAGCAGAACGTAAAAGGCATATTTGTTACTCATGGACACGAAGAACAAATTGGCGCTATTCCCTTTATACTTCAAAAATTGGATGTGCCTGTATATGGTACAGAATTAACGCTAGCACTTATCAAAGAAAAGTTAAAAGAATATGGAATTAAAAAATATGAAGCTTTACATCCTATCACTTCGTCAACGGTTTTATCGTTTGAAGGAGTGGATATTTCATTTTTTAGAACGCAGCACAGCATCCAAGATTCAGTCGGTATTTGTTTACAAACAAATCAAGGGGCGATTGTATATACAGGTGATTTTAAATTTGATCAAAATTCAGTCAGCATTCAAAGCGCTGATATTGGAAAAATGGCTGCCATTGGGGAACAAGGCGTCCTGTGTTTGCTTTCAGACAGTACAAATGCGGATAAGCCAGGCTATACAGTTTCTGAAGCCGTCATTGGACAAAATATTACCGACGCTTTTTATAAAAGCAAAGGTCGAATCATTGTTGCTGCATACAGTTCCAATCTGCACCGTATTCAGCAAATCATTCATGCCGCATATCAGCACGGCCGTAACCTGATCGTTATGGAAAAAAGTATGCTGAAAATCATTGATATTGCAGCAAAACTTGGACATTTGCAGCTGCCTGAGGATTTAATTGTTCCTGTACAAAAGCTAAAAGATCTTCCAGAACATGAAACGGTTATTTTAACAACAGGTCATCACGGAGAGCCGATTTTAGGTCTTACTCGAATGGCTAAACAGTCCCATAAATTTATTCAAATCAAACAAGATGATACGGTCCTGCTGGCTGCTACACCTGTGGCGGGGCACGAAACGACCTTTTCAAAAACAATTGACGTCATCTTTCGTTTAGGAGCAAGCGTAGTGTTTGCTCAGAGGAAAGTGCAGGCTTCCGGACACGGCAGTCAAGAAGAATTAAAATTTATGATTAACTTAACAAAGCCGAAATATGTCATGCCTGTGAATGGAGAGTATCGAAAACAAAAAGCTTATGCGAAGCTGGCCGGTCAATTAGGAATATCAGAAGATCATATTTGTTTGCTTGAAAAAGGTGAGCGAGTTGAATTTAAAGATGCTCGCATGTACCCTAGCGGTTCTATTCAAGCGGGAAATACGCTCATTGATGGACTAGGCGTCGGTGATATTGGAAATATCGTTCTGAGAGATCGCAGGCTGCTGTCACAGGACGGAATCTTAACGGTGGTAGTTACGATTAATAAACGCCAAAAAACGGTAGTAGCGGGGCCGGAAATCATCTCCCGCGGATTCGTCTATGTAAGAGAATCAGAAAAGCTTTTAGAAGAAGCAACGAAGATTGTTCAGCAAATTTTAGAAAAGTGTATGGAAGACAAAGTGATCGAGTGGTCTTCATTAAAATTAAAAATGAGAGAAAGTTTAAATCAATTTTTATATGAAAAAACCCGTCGTAAACCGATGATTTTACCGATTATCATGGAAATCTAATGTGAAGCCTTCCCGCTGGGAAGGCTTTTTATTTGCAGCTGATGCGGATGTAATAACTATGAGAAGTTCATACTACTACTATCAATAAGTGAAAGGAGCTAGAATATGTTTGAAAATAACGAAAGATTACATTCTGATGAAGCGCCTCAGCAGCCTAATAAAAATGAAGAAAGCAAGGGCGGAATATTAGATAAAATTCAACAACTAGGACAGACCAACGTGGCTCAGCTTCCTCAGGATTCTAATATTCACTGTTTAACGATTGTAGGACAAATCGAAGGGCACATGCAGCTGCCTCCTCAAAACAAAACGACAAAATATGAGCATGTCATCCCGCAAATTGTGGCGATCGAACAAAATCCAAAAATTGAAGGATTGCTTATTATCTTGAATACAGTAGGTGGAGATGTAGAAGCGGGTCTTGCAATTGCTGAAATGATCGCTTCGTTATCCAAGCCTTCTGTGTCTATTGTGTTAGGAGGCGGACATTCAATCGGTGTTCCAATTGCGGTTTCAACTGATTATTCGTATATTGCCGGTACAGCGACCATGACCATTCATCCTATTCGCTTAACGGGTCTTGTTATTGGTGTACCGCAAACATTTGAATACTTAGATAAAATGCAAGAGCGCGTGATTAACTTTGTGAGAGAACACTCTCATATTTCAGAAGAAAAGTTTAAAGAACTTATGTTTTCAAAAGGGAACTTAACGCGTGATATCGGGACAAATGTAGTTGGCGGAGATGCTGTTTCATACGGGTTAATTAATGAAGTAGGCGGAGTTGCTCAAGCGATCAAAAAATTGAATGAACTGATTGAGCAAGGACGTCAGAATGAGGAGCAGCTGCTGCAATGATTTTGTATACAATGATGCCGCAAGAACTGATCTTTCAGCAGTCTTATCATCAAGAACAATCTCAGCCAAAGCTTATTAACCATAATGGAATCCCGGTTATTGTTGAAGAAAATGAACAAAAGCAACAGCAAATTGTGAGGATTTTAAGCACGAATCCTCAAGATTATTTGAATGAAAATTATTATCCTGGTCAAATTTTGTCGTAAGGATTTCAGTATAATTATGGTGAATATGGTATAATGAATATGACGAAGAAGGCAGCCGCTGTATTGGCTGCTTTTTTATTCAACTGATAAAAGAAACAAAATCAACATAGAGTGTTGGACGTTGATTGGAGTGGAAAAATGGCAAAGAAAAAACGAAGAGGTCAAATAAAAAAGGATGAATGGAAACGCATATTGCGCTTTGAGCTTATTGGCTTATTTTTATTAGCATTAACGTTAATTGCCATGGCAGGACTTGGTGCTGTAGGACAGGCCCTTGTACTAGTGGTCCGCTTATTTATTGGCGAATGGTATATGCTGTGTTTAATCGGAATGGCTATTCTATCTGTTTATATTATTTGGAAAAGAGAAATGCCTCCTTTAGTGACGCGGCAGCTTATCGGTACATATCTCATTATTTTATCTATTTTACTGTTTAGTCATGTTACGTTATTTGAAAATTTATCAAAAAACGGAACGTTTACAGATCCGTCTGTCATTATGAACACGTGGGATTTGTATATGCTCGAAGCAACGGGCCAATCGAATCACAGTGATTTAGGCGGAGGGATGATAGGAGCTATTATGTTTGCCATGTTCTACTATCTATTTGATAGCTTAGGAACAGAACTTATCGCTGCCTTGCTTATTGTGATTGGGGTACTGCTTATTACCGGACGTTCGCTTCACGAAACGGTATTAAAACTTTTGTCACCTCTAGTGAATTTTTTAACAACGGAGTTAAAAGAAGGCTGGCAAGATATTCAGACGTGGAAACATAAGAAGAAAAAAGCTCCTAAAACAACAAAAAAGAGACGACAAGAAAAAGCTGTGCAAGAACCTGAAGAAAGCATGGACATAGAAGTAGAAGCACCTTCGCCTCCAATTATTGAACACTTTGACTACGGAGAGGAAGAGTCTAGTCAATCTCCTGCTGCTCCTATAGCTCCAGCGCCGCCGGTTATGGAATCGAAGCCTGTAGCTGCTGCACCGCAACAGCCAAAGCCGCAAAAGGAACAGGAAGAAGAAAAAGCTCCTATGATTACATTTACTGAAACGGAAAATAAAGAGTATGAGCTTCCTCCTATCAAGCTATTAACGATGCCAAAGAAAAGCAACCAGGCAAAAGAGCATAAAAACATTTATAAAAATGCCGAAAAACTTGAAAAAACGTTTCAAAGTTTCGGCGTAAAAGCAAAAGTGGCAAAAGTTCACCTTGGACCAGCTGTTACAAAATATGAAGTATATCCTGATGTAGGAGTAAAAGTAAGTAAGATTGTCAATTTAAGTGATGATCTAGCACTTGCATTAGCTGCCAAAGATATTCGGATTGAAGCTCCAATTCCCGGGAAATCAGCGGTAGGAATTGAAGTGCCGAACGAAGAAGTAGCGATGGTTTCACTTAGAGAAGTACTTGAAGCAACTGAAAATAACCGACCGGATAAAAAGCTATTAGTTGGTTTAGGAAGAGATATTTCAGGCGAAGCTGTGCTAGCAGAGCTTAATAAAATGCCTCATATGCTTGTAGCAGGCGCAACAGGAAGCGGAAAAAGTGTGTGTATCAACGGTATTATTATTAGTATTTTAATGAGGACAAAGCCTCATGAAGTAAAATTAATGATGATTGACCCTAAAATGGTTGAGCTCAATATGTACAATGGTATTCCGCATTTATTGGCTCCTGTTGTAACGGATCCGAAAAAAGCTTCTCAAGCCTTAAAGAAAGTTGTAAGTGAGATGGAGCGACGTTATGAGTTGTTTTCACACAGCGGAACGAGAAACATTGAAGGATATAACGATTTAGTAAAACGTATGAATGATGATGGAGACGCCGATGCAAAACAGCCGACTCTTCCTTATATTGTGGTGATTGTCGATGAGTTGGCTGACTTGATGATGGTTGCTTCATCTGACGTCGAAGATTCGATCACACGTCTTGCTCAAATGGCTCGTGCTGCCGGCATTCATTTGATTATTGCTACACAGCGACCATCAGTAGATGTTATTACTGGGGTTATTAAAGCAAACATTCCTTCCCGAATCGCTTTTAGTGTATCTTCACAAACTGACTCTCGTACGATCTTAGATATGGGAGGAGCTGAGAAGCTTCTAGGAAGAGGAGATATGCTGTTCATGCCTGTTGGAGCTTCAAAACCTGTGCGTGTGCAAGGTGCCTTTTTATCAGATGAAGAAGTAGAAGAAATTGTTGATTTTGTAATTGCACAGCAAAAAGCGCAGTATCAAGAAGAAATGATTCCAACCGATGCTCCTGAACAAGTTGATGATTTTGCAGATGAGCTATATGACGAAGCGGTACAGCTTGTAGCAGAAATGCAAACAGCTTCTGTTTCTATGCTGCAGCGACGCTTTCGAATTGGCTATAACCGGGCTGCACGCTTGATCGATGCAATGGAAGAGCGTGGAGTGGTGGGGCCTTATGAAGGAAGTAAGCCGCGTTCCGTGCTGATTTCTCAGCAAAATGAGGATGTTGGATCTTAATAATGTTACTAGAAAAGATGAGGCTGGGACAAAAGTATTTTAGCTGAAGTGAAAAACGAACCATTAATCAACATGTTTGATTAGTGGTTCGTTTTTTTTTGTTATGATAAACGTAGGTTTCATCTGTTTCGTTCCTTCTAGCAGTTGATTGAAGGGCAGGGCGAAGACTCCTGCGGGAAAAGCGCAAGCGACGAGGAGGCTCATCACCCGCCGGCGGAAACCGGAGTTTTACATGGAAATCAACTGCAGTGTCAAAAGCTGTTCAGCTCATTATCCCATTTGTTCGTCTTTAGTTTGAATTCATTTCGTTATGTCTCAACCTCATTTTTTATGGAATAAGAGACGGTAAGAATAGTATCATACAAAAATATGTCATGCTAAATAAATGAAATAAAAACGAATATTAAAAAATTTAATGACTAAAATGTTTGGTTTTTATCTAATATTAGAAGAAAAGCAGGTTGTTAGGTATGCTGACATTAAAAAATAACAAAAATTCATTTTTTTAAAAAAATAATAATAATTTTAATAAAAAATTAATATAACCTATTTATTTATCTGTCGAAAAATGATATATTATTTTCGATTAAGTAGTCGAACATCAGAGGTCTGATGACTTTTTAATATGGAGGAAGAGTGATGTCTATACGTGCGGATAATCGGCACTTGTATTTACAAGTGATTGATAAAATTAAACAAAATATAGAAAAAGGAATTTTTAAAGAAAAGGAAAGACTCCCTTCAGAGTTTGATTTATCAAAGCAGCTAGGGGTTAGCCGCGCAACGCTACGTGAGGCACTTCGCATATTAGAAGAAGAGAATATTATTGTTCGCAGACACGGCGTGGGAACATTTGTCAACACGAAGCCTACTTTTTTGTCAGGGATTGAGCAATTAAATAGTATAACACATATGATTGAACAAGCCGGTATGAAGGCTGGAACAATCTTCTTATCTTCTCAAATACAAGAGTTGTCTGAAAATGATTTAACACGTTTTGCTTGCGGGGAAGACGAACAGATTTTATTTGTTGAACGGGTGAGAACGGCAAACGGAGAGCCGGTTGTATATTGCATGGACAAGGTTCCTCAAAAAATATTGCCTGAAAATTTCGAATATAAACAAGAGTCTTTGCTAGAAATTCTTGAAAAACAAGCAGGAAAACATATTTCATACGCAGTGGCAAACATTGAGCCTCTAGGCTACCATGAAAAAGTTTCTCCTATTTTACAATGCGAACCAGAAACCGCTTTGCTTGTGCTGAAACAAATGCATTATGACCAGCATGATGAACCCATTTTATATTCCATCAATTATTTTAAAGCAGATCAATTTAGTTTCCAAGTATTGCGTAAACGCGTCTAGTTTTTTTGCGGTTAAATGTCAGAAAATTTATAACTGTTTAACATTGTCCTTTTAAGGAGGTGTCAAATGTAGGTCACAAGGACGAAATAGAAAATTGGCTTTATACTTTTAAAACTATTCAGGGGGTTAAAACATGTTAAAACGTAAAACGGGACTTGCATTATCACTAGTATTAGCGGCAGGAACACTTTTAAGCGCGTGTGGCTCAGACGACGCAGGTAAGAGCGGCGGAGATAAAAAAGCGGCGGATTTTAAAGTGGGAATGGTAACAGATACGGGCGGGGTAGATGATAAATCGTTTAACCAATCTGCTTGGGAAGGTCTGACAAAGTTTGGGAAAGATAACGGACTTGATGAAGGGACTGGATATAAGTATTTGCAGTCTACAAAAGCATCTGAATACGAGAGCAATCTTTCTAAATTTGCTGAGAGTGGCTACAACTTGACGTATGGAATTGGCTTTTTATTAAAAGAAGATATTAAAAAAGCAGCAAAGCAGTATCCAGATGCTAACTTTGCATTAGTAGACGATACGCTAAAGTCAGAGAACTTAGATAACGTGGCAAGCATTCTATTTAAAGAAGAGCAAGGCTCTTTCTTAGTAGGTGTAGTGGCAGCTAAACAAACGAAAACGAACAAAATCGGCTTTATCGGAGGCGTTGAATCTCCATTAATCAAGAAGTTTGAAAACGGATTTAAAGCAGGTGTTAAATCTGTAAACCCAGATGCTGAAGTTATCTCTCAATACGCAGAAAGTTTTAACTCTCCAGAAAAAGGTTCAGCTATTGCTTCTACCATTTACAGCAAAGGCGCTGATATTATTTATCAAGCGGCTGGCGGTACTGGAAACGGCGTATTTACAGAAGCTAAAAACCGTTCAAAAGGCGGGAAAGACAAAAAGGTTTGGGTAATTGGAGTTGACCGCGATCAGCATGAAGAAGGTATGCCTGAAAACGTAACGTTAACTTCGATGGTTAAACGCGTTGACTTGGCTGTAGAAGATGTTGCCAAAAAAGCAATGGACGACAAATTCCCAGGTGGTAAAGAAGTTGTGTTTGGCTTAAAAGAAGACGGAGTAGGAATTGCTCCATCACAAGATAATGTAAGCAAAGATGCGTTAAAAGCAGTTGATGAGTATAAGCAAAAAATTCTAGACGGTGACATTACAGTGCCTCAAACGGATAAAGAATTTAAAGAGTTTGAAAAAACGCTTAAAAAATAAGTTGACGTCTGTTAAGCAATGATTATATGAGTATAAAAGGCTAGTGAAAACTAGCCTTTTTCATAGCCAAAAAACGGAAGACAGAATCCTGTAGCAGGCAGGAATAGGGAGTGAAAGCAGTGGAATATGTTATTGAAATGCTAGATATTCGCAAAGAGTTTCCCGGTATTGTCGCTAATGACAATATTACACTCCAAGTGAAAAAGGGAGAAATTCATGCTTTGTTAGGGGAAAATGGTGCAGGTAAGTCAACGCTGATGAACGTTTTATTTGGACTTTATCAGCCTGAAAAAGGGCAGATTCGTGTAAACGGCCAAGAAGTCAAAATCACGGACCCTAACGTAGCGAATGACTTAGGAATTGGGATGGTTCATCAGCATTTTATGCTCGTTCAAAACTTTACAGTAACAGAAAATATTATTCTTGGAAACGAACCGACGCGCACGGGGAAAATCAATATTAAAAAAGCAGCTCAAGATATTCAAGAGCTTTCAAATCAATATGGATTATCGGTAGATCCATATGCGAAGATTCAAGATATCTCAGTTGGCATGCAGCAGCGAGTGGAAATTTTAAAGACGCTTTACAGAGGAGCCGACATTCTTATTTTTGATGAACCTACTGCCGCCTTAACACCTCAGGAAATTACGGAATTAATTCAAATTATGAAAAAATTAATTCAAGAAGGAAAGTCGATTATTTTAATTACGCATAAATTAAAAGAAATTATGTCAGTATGTGACCGCTGTACAATTATTCGAAAAGGTGTCGGGGTTGGCACGGTAAATGTGCAAGAGACCAACCCTGATGAACTTGCTGCTTTAATGGTAGGAAGAGAAGTGCATTTTAAAACTGAAAAGAAAACAGCGACTCCAAAAGAAGCTGTGTTAACAATAAAAGAATTAGTAGTAGAAGACAGCCGAGGAGTAGAGGCTGTAAGTTCGCTTGATCTAAGCGTTCGGGCAGGCGAAATTGTAGGCATTGCGGGTGTAGATGGGAATGGTCAAACAGAGCTGATTGAAGCAATTACGGGTCTGAGAAAAATAAAGTCGGGCTCGATCACATTAAAAAATCAAGAATTGTCTACGTTATCCACTCGTAAAATTACGGAGTCAGGAATAGGACATATTCCGCAGGATCGTCATAAGCACGGACTGGTATTAGATTATACAATAGGTGAAAATATTGGCCTTCAAACGTATTATCAAAAGCCGATGTCTAAATCAGGTATTTTAAATTATAAAGAGATGTATAAAAAGGCAAAAGAACTAATTGCAGAATATGATGTGCGAACGCCTAGTGAATATACACAAGCGCGATTGCTATCGGGGGGGAATCAGCAAAAAGCCATTATTGCCCGTGAAGTAGACCGCAGTCCGGAGCTATTAATTGCAGCTCAGCCAACGAGGGGGCTGGACGTAGGAGCCATTGAATTTATTCATAAGAAACTGATCGAAGAACGAGATAAAGGACGAGCAGTGCTGCTTGTTTCGCTAGAACTGGATGAAGTAATAAATTTAAGCGATCGCATTGCGGTTATTTATGAAGGGAAAATAGTCGACATTGTAGATCCAAAAGAAACGAATGAACAAGAGTTAGGCTTATTAATGGCAGGCGGTACGCGTGAGAAAGCGGGTGGAACAGCATGAATAAACTTGTGAAAAATGAACGTGTAATGATGATTTTGATCCCTGTTGTATCGGCCATATTAGGACTCATTGCCGGAGCGGTTATTATGTTACTAGGCGGCTATGATCCAATGCTTGGCTATCAATCTCTTTTTGACGGGATGTTTGGAACGCCAAAAGCCATTGGAGAAACGATTCGTGCCATGACTCCTCTTGCTCTGGCTGGTATCGCGGTTGCGTTTGCTTATAAAACCGGTCTCTTTAACATTGGAGTAGAAGGACAGCTTTTAGTTGGCTGGTTGGCTTCAGTATGGGTTGGGTATGCGTTTGATTTACCAGCAGTCATTCATATTCCTTTAGCTGTATTAGCAGCAGCTGCAGCTGGAGCAGTTTGGGCGTTTATTCCAGGATTTTTAAAAGCAAAATTTCATGTTCATGAAGTAATTGTTTCCATTATGATGAACTATATTGCCCTTTATACAACGAGCAGCTTAATCCGTACGTATTTATATGCGGGTAATGAAAAATCGTATGATATTAAGGAATCGGCATCTTTAGCATCAAGCTTTTTAGCACAGTTAACCGATAACTCCCGCCTTCATTACGGCATTCTTATTACCATCGCTGCAGCCATCGTAATGTGGTTTATTTTGAATAAAACAGCTAAGGGCTTCGAGCTAAGAGCTGTTGGTTTTAATCAACATGCTTCACAGTATGCAGGAATGAATGTAGGCCGAAACATTGTGTTATCCATGGCGATTTCAGGCGCTTTTGCCGGGCTTGCCGGGGCAATGGAAGGGCTTGGAACATTTCAGTATATGGGCACATTCACTGCGTTTACGGGTACGGGGTTTGACGGTATCGCCGTAGCTCTTTTAGGAGCTAACAGCGCAATTGGAATTTTATTAGCTTCATTCTTTTTCGGAGGATTGCAAACTGCGGCTCCTCAAATGAACTTTATGACAGGCGTACCGTCTGAATTAATTCAAATTGTCATTGCGCTTATTATCTTTTTTGTTGCATCTAGTTATTTAATTCGCTGGGTGCTTGGCCGTGCAGGCAAGGGGGGAGCAAAATGAACTTCTTAGAGGTGTTAGCCATTATTATTCCAGCGGCGCTTTATTCAGCTGCACCGCTTATCTTTACCGCGCTCGGAGGGATATTTAGTGAACGTTCCGGGGTCGTGAACATCGGATTAGAAGGGCTGATGATGTTTGGCGCGTTCACAGGTATTGTTTCAACCCTTTTACTTCAGGATTCATTGGGTGCTTGGGCCCCGTGGGTAGCGATAGTAATTGCGGCTGTTGTTTGCGCTGTGTTTTCGCTGATTCATGCTGTTGCAAGTATTACATTAAAAGCAGATCAAACTGTAAGTGGTGTAGCGCTGAATTTTCTAGCTGCGGGTCTTTCAATCTTTTTAATCAAAAAGATTTTTGGGAAAGGACAAACAGATTTTATCCAATTCCGTATCGATAAAGTAAGTATTCCAGGTCTATCAGACATTCCAGTAATCGGTAAAATTCTGTTTTCGAATGTTCCTATTACGTCTTATATTGCAATTGCGCTAGCTTTTGCTGTATGGTACATCATTTATAAAACGCCGTTTGGTCTTCGTCTTCGTTCAGTTGGTGAACACCCAATGGCAGCAGACACGATGGGGATCAAAGTTGTGAGAATGCGTTACGTTGGCGTTATGATTTCCGGAATGTTAGCTGGAATCGGCGGCGCGGTGTATGCTACATCTATCGCTACAAACTTTGCAGCGGGAACGATTGCTGGACAAGGGTTCCTTGCTATTGCAGCTATGATTTTTGGAAAATGGCATCCTATTGGTGCTTTAGGCGCAGCCATGTTTTTCGGGTTAGCACAGTCTTTGAGTATCACGGGAGCTCAGATTCCGGTTATTCAAGATATCCCATCCGTCCTTTTAACCATTGCACCGTACGTATTAACAATCTTAGCACTTACTGGTTTTGTAGGACGTGCTGAGGCTCCTAAAGCGCTAGGCGTTCCTTATGAAAAAGGCCGCCGCTAATAAATCCTCTATACGAGGTCTAACAATGACTAAAGTTGGATAAATATAGAAGGTGGAGACAAAGGAATCATATTCTTTTCTCCGCCTTTTTTTCATTGAGAGAAAGAATATGAAAAGAAATGAGGAAGCGCGCGGCAAGTTACTTGAAAATGTTTCCTTGAATTCGATATAGTGGTTATAAGACTAAAATTAGCGTTAAAGATTCAAAATAGAAGTATTGTCTAGTTAATACATCAAAATTTAAAAGGAGGTTTATATATGAAATTATTGACTGAACAAAAACATGAACTAGAAGGATTGACTGTTCACACCATTCAAACAGCTAAGTACAAAACAAACACGTTCATTTTAAAACTAAATGCCCCTTTAGATAAGAAAACGGTGACAATGCGTGCCCTTTTACCTTATGTGCTTCAAAGCGCTACCGAGTCGCTGCCGTCTACGACAAAGCTTCGTACATATTTAGATGAGCTTTATGGTGCTACTTTACAAGTAGACTTAACAAAAAAAGGTGATAACCACGATATTACGATTCGCATTGATATAGCGAATGAAAAATATTTGAAAGATTCAACTCCGCTTTTGCAAAAAGCGTTAGCGCTTCTTGGCGATATTTTATTAAAGCCAGCAGTTGAAGGGGACTCTTTTTTAAAGGATATTATGACAAAAGAAAAGCGTTCGCTTCGTCAGAGAATTCAAGCCGTATTTGATGATAAAATGCGCTATGCTAATTTAAGATTAGTCGAAGAAATGTGTAAGGAAGAACCTTACTCTTTACATGTAAACGGTCAAATTGACGACGTGGAAGAAATTACAGGTGAAAGTTTGTACGCCTATTATCAGCAGGTGTTAAAAGAAGATGCCATTCACCTTTATGCTATTGGAGATTTGCAACTCGAAGAGGTTTTACAAACAGTAAAAGAAACATTTACGTTACCAAAGCGCGAGCAAAAAGACATTGAAGATTCTATTACGTCTAAAGATATCTCAAAAGTAAATGAAGTAGTGGAAAAACAAGAAGTAAAACAAGGGAAATTAAATATTGGCTACCGCACAAATGTTGTGTATGGAGATAGACAGTATTTTGCTCTGCAAGTATTTAACGGTATATTCGGAGGTTTCTCACATTCTAAGCTATTTATCAATGTGCGTGAAAAAGCAAGCTTAGCCTATTATGCCGCTTCAAGGGTAGAAAGTCATAAGGGATTACTGATGGTCATGTCGGGTATTGATGCTAAAAATTACGACCAAGCCGTGACCATTATTAAAGAACAAATGCAGGAGATGAAGCAAGGGTCGTTCACAGACGGCGAAATCGCTCAAACAAAAGCCGTCATTCACAATCAGCTGCTTGAAACGGTGGATACTCCACGAGGACTAGTAGAGGTTATGTATCATAATGAATTAACAGGCAAAGACATTTCAATTGACGAATACTTAAAGCATATTGATGCGGTATCTAAGCAGGAAATTATTAAAGTGGCTGAGAAAATTGAAATGGATACAATTTATTTCTTAACAGGAACGGGCGGTGAAGAAAATGGAGAAAATTGAATTTTCGCAGCTTCAGGAACAGCTGTATCATGAAAAAATGGATAACGGGCTGCAGGTATATATTTTGCCAAAGCCGGAGTTTAACAAAACGTTTGCTACCTTTACAACGAACTACGGATCGATTGACAATCAATTCGTACCACTAAATGAAAATGAAATGACAAAAGTTCCGGACGGAATTGCACACTTTTTAGAGCATAAATTATTTGAAAAAGAAGACGGGGATGTCTTTCAGCAGTTTAGTAAACAAGGTGCTTCGGCCAATGCATTTACTTCTTTTACCCGCACAGCTTACTTATTCAGCTGTACGTCAAATTTTGAGGAAAACCTTGAAACATTAGTGGACTTTGTACAAGAGCCGTACTTCTCAGAAAAAACGGTCGAAAAAGAAAAAGGCATTATCGGTCAAGAAATTACAATGTATGACGACAATCCGGACTGGCGCTTGTATTTTGGTACCATTCAAAATATGTACAAAAACCACCCTGTTAAAATTGATATTGCCGGCACGATCGAATCGATTTCACATATTAATAAAGATTTGCTGTATACATGCTATGAAACGTTCTACCATCCAAGCAACATGCTGTTGTTCATTGTAGGCCCTGTTGATGCGGAAAAGGTAATGAAGCAAGTTCGAGACAATCAGCAGAAAAAAGATTATAAAGAAATATCTGACATACAGCGTCACTTTGACGAAGAGCCTGAAACGGTGGATCAAGAAAAACAAGTACTAAAAATGCCGGTGCAGTCTTCTAAATGTATGGTGGGTCTAAAAGCGAAAAATCCGCAGCGTTCAGGTGGAGAAATGCTTAAATATGAGTTAGCAATGAATATTATCTTAGATTACGCATTTGGCAAAAGCTCTTCGTACTATGAGGAGTTATATGCAGACGGGCTCATTGATGAAACATTTGCTTATGATTATACGGAGGAAAGAGGATTTGGTTTTGCTCTTATTGGGGGAGATACGGACCAACCCGAGCAGCTGTATGATCGAGTTAAACAAATTTTACTTGAAATGAAAACAAAATCACTAACAGAAGAAGAACTTGAACGTATCCGTAAAAAGAAAATCGGCGGATTTTTACGTTCATTAAACTCACCTGAGTTTATCGCTAATCAGTTTACACGCTATGCATTTAATGATATGAATTTATTTGATATTGTTGAAACGCTGGAAAAACTGAAGGTGAACGAAATAAAAGATGTGCTAAACGAGATTATTGATGAAAAGAACTTTACGGTTTGTGAAGTAGTACCTAAATAAAGATGATTGTTGCCAAAAAAGCTGATGTTCATCAGCTTTTTTGCATGTAAAGGAGAGAAGGTTATGGAGAAATTTGCCCTTTTGACAGGTGCAAGCGGAGGAATTGGCACAGCGATTGCTAAGCAATTAGCTGAGGATGGATATTCGCTTATTTTGCATTACCATCAACGAAGAGACAGAATAGAGGCGCTTGCACATGAGCTTGCTGAAAAGGTAAAAACCGTGTTTACGGTACAAGCGGATTTATCATGTAAAGAGGGAGTGGAGAAGTTTTTAGAGGAAATTATTGTTCCGGTAGAAGTTATTATTCATAACAGCGGACGAAGCGTTAGCGGGTTAATGACAGATACTCCGGCAAAAGAAACCGAAGAAATGATCTATCTTCACATCACGGCTCCCTTTGTTATTACCAAAGCTTTATTACCTAAAATGATTAGTGCTAAAAGCGGACAAATCATCATGATTTCTTCCATTTGGGGACTTACAGGAGCTTCATTTGAAGTCCTTTATTCAATGGTAAAAGGTGCACAAAATACGTTTGTAAAAGCTTTGGCAAAAGAGGTTGCACTAAGTGGGATTCGAGTAAATGGAGTTGCGCCCGGAGCGATTGAAACGGATATGATGGCCAGCTATTCAAAAGAAGAGGTCAAAGAGCTGGCTGAAGAGATCCCTTTAGGAAGAATAGGATATCCAAAAGAAGTGGCAGATGCGGTTTCATACTTAATATCTTCACGAGCTTCCTACATAACGGGACAAATATTATCGGTTAATGGCGGTTGGTACATATAAAGTGTGCATAAAATCAAAAACACGGTACAAACTATGATATGAATAAACCTTAAGGAGGGCTACTCATGTCAGTATTAGAAAACTGGGATAGCTGGAAAGATTTTTTAGGCGACCGTTTACATCATGCGCAAAACGAAGGAATGCAAGAAGAAGTTATTCATGATCTTGCTTATCAAATTGGTGGATATTTAGCAAACCAAGTTGATGCAAAAAATGATCAAGAGCGAATTTTAGCAGACCTTTGGAGCGTTGCTTCTAAAGAAGAGCAGCATGCGATTGCGAGCAGCATGGTGAAATTAGTTCAAAATAACGGATCAGTAAAATAAGTTATCGTTTTTAAAAAGGAGCTAATTCACCGCATGTGAAAGCTCCTTTTTTCTTAGAAATAAATAGTACAAATAAATAAGCGCTTACATACATAACAAATGTAGAACTACTTGTCTTTAGGGTTTATAATATAATGGAAATCATTTATAGTTAAACTAGGTGAAAAAAAGGGGGCACCTCTCGAAGGCCAGCCAAGAAATGGGAGGGGTTTGATGGAGAAAATTGAGTGGTATTTAGAATATCAAATACAAAAAAATCGTCCGGGTCTTTTAGGTGATATTTCATCGCTTCTTGGAATGTTGTCAATTAATATTGTCACAATTAACGGAGTGGATGATATTCGCCGTGGATTATTGCTGCGCTGTGATTCACATGAGCAAATAGACAGGCTTGAATCTATTTTGAAAACAATGGATAATATCATTGTGACAAAAATGAGACCGCCTAAATTGCGTGATAAGTTAGCAGTGCGTCACGGTCGCTATATTCAGCGGGACGCAGATGATAAAAAGACGTTCCGTTTCGTAAGAGATGAATTAGGTTTGCTCGTAGATTTTATGGCGGAACTGTTTAAACAAGACGGTCATAAGCTTATCGGCATTCGAGGTATGCCGCGAGTAGGCAAAACCGAATCCATTGTAGCAGCTAGCGTATGTGCGAACAAAAGGTGGCTTTTTGTGTCTTCTACACTCTTAAAACAAACGATTCGCAGTCAGCTTATTGCTGACGAATACAACGCTGATAATATTTTTATTATTGACGGGATTGTATCGACAAAACGCGCGAATGAAAAGCACTGGCAGCTTGTTCGAGAAGTAATGAATGTACCCGCGACAAAAATTGTGGAGCATCCGGATGTATTTGTACAAAATACCGAGTATTCGTTAGATGATTTTGCCTACATTATTGAAATAAGAAACGACCCCAATGAGAAAATTACATATGAAATAATGGAAGGTCCTCAAATGTTTCAAGACGGTGGATTATCGATGTTTGATTTTTAGCATAATTGGTAGGTGTTAGCATTGACAGAGTTAGGACAAAGGTTAAGACAAGAACGAGAAAACAAAGGATTGTCGTTAGAGGATTTACAAAAACTAACGAAAATTCAAAAACGCTATTTACTTGGCATTGAAGAAGGCAATTATGAGGTTATGCCGGGGAAATTTTACGTACGAGCGTTTATTAAGCAATACTGCGAAGCAATTGGGTTGGACACAGATGCTATTTTTGAAGAATACAAATCAGACATTCCTTCAACTCAAACAGAAGACATGCCGCAGCAGCTTTCGCGCGTTCGCAGCCGCAAAGAAATTCCTCAGCATACAAAAGGAGTTTCAAAAGCATATGACTACCTTCCAACTGTTCTAGTGGTGGCGGGAGTTGTAGTTGTTGGGATTATTATTTGGGTAATCGCTCAAAATATCGTCTCGGATAAAAACAAGGAGCAGGCTAACCAAGAAGCTCCAAACAGCGAAGTTCAGCAGTCTAACACGCAGGAAGAAACGAATGAAACTACTGCAAAAAATGACAATAGCAAGTCAGAAGATGAACAAAGTGCTGCTGATAAGAAAGAACAAGAAAAAGAAAAAGCTGAAAAAGAAAAAGCCGCAAAAGAAAAAGCTGAGAAAGAAAAAGCTGAAAAAGAAAAGAAAGACAGCGGTAAACAAGAATACAAGGAAGTTCAAAAAACAGGCAGAAGTGCTACGTATGCTCTTTCCGGTACAGATGCATTTAATCTAGAAGTAACATCCACTCAAGCAGATACTTGGTTAGATGTGAAAAATGGAAAAGGAAATGCTTTCTTTAGCTCCATTCTAAAAAAAGGTGAAACAAAAGAATTTGATTTGACGAAAGAAACTGAAGCTCGTGTCAACATCGGTTATTCACCTGGAGTAGAGTTAAAAGTAAATGGAAAAGCGGTTGACTTGCCGTTTGATTCATCCAAGCAAGTTCGACAAGTTGTAACGATTCAATATCAGCCGGCAGAAGCACAGTAAACACCCTGTTTTAAAAAGTGATCAGGGTGTAAATAAAGATAATATGTGAATTAATCACTTATTCACGCTATAATAAAACCAAAGCCGTGCAAACAATTTCGTTTGCACGCTTTCAGTTTGTAACAGTAATTGGAGGCAGAAGAAGTGAATTTACCAAACAAGATTACCATTTCGCGGATTTTCCTAATTCCCGTATTCCTCATTTTTATGATGGTGCCGCTACCATTTGGCACAGTGGAGGCAGCAGGAAAAGAGATTCCGATCGCTCACCTATTAGGGGCAGCATTATTTATTATTGCATCTACAACAGACTGGATTGACGGATACTATGCCCGAAAGTACGACTTAGTCACGAACTTGGGCAAATTTTTAGATCCACTAGCAGACAAGCTATTGGTTTCAGCTGCGCTTGTAGCTATTGTTGACTTAGATTTAATTGCAGGTGCAGGATGGGCTGCTATCATCATTATTAGCCGTGAATTTGCTATCACTGGTTTAAGACTTGTACTAGCAGGGGAAGGGGAAGTTGTAGCAGCAAATATGTTAGGTAAAATTAAAACATGGACTCAAATTTTAGCTATTTCAGCTATTCTGTTGTATAACTTGCCTTTTGAATGGGTTTCCATTCCATTTGCTAGCGTAATGCTTTGGATCTCAGTGATTTTTACGGTTATTTCAGGCTGGGACTACTTTGCTAAAAACAAACAGGCTTTTGTTAACTCAAAATAAGTAAGATGGAGATGATATGATGAACGCTGAAATTATTGGAGTCGGCTCTGAGCTGCTGCTTGGACAAATTGCCAATACAAACGCTCAGTATTTATCGAAAAAATTAGCCGAACTTGGAATTAATGTTTACTATCATACGGTAGTAGGAGATAATGCACAGCGCTTAAAAGAAGTGATTGCTACAGCTCAAACGCGTGCAGAGTTAATTATTTTCACAGGCGGGCTTGGTCCTACAAAAGATGATTTAACAAAAGAAACAATTGCGAGTGTGCTAGGAGTAGAGCTGACAACAAATGCAGAAGCACTTGAAAGCATTGAAGCCTATTTCAAACAGTCAAATCGTGTCATGACACCTAACAATAAAAAACAGGCAATTGTGCTAGAAGGTTCGGCAGTGCTCCCTAACGATTACGGAATGGCTCCAGGTATGGGGCTTACGGTAGAGGGAAAACACTATATGCTATTTCCCGGGCCACCAAAAGAGCTTTATCCAATGTATGAATCGTATGGCCAAGAATTTTTAGCTCAAAAGCTTGAATTAAAAGAAAGTATTGAATCACGTGTTCTTCGCTTTTTCGGAATAGGAGAATCACAGCTTGAGACGGAAATTGAAGATTTGCTTGATGCGCAAACCAACCCGACGATTGCGCCGCTAGCAGGAGATGGAGAAGTGACGCTTCGCTTAACTGCTAAGCACGCTAATGCTGCTGAAGCACAGCGCATGTTAGACGAAGTGGAAAAAACCATTTCAGAGCGCGTAGGCGAGTATTTATATGGATACGAAGCAACTTCTTTACATAATGAATTGGTAAAAGAATTAACGGCACAAGGATTAACGATTGCTTCAGCCGAAAGTTTAACCGGCGGTTTATTCAGCGAACGTTTAACAACTGTTTCAGGTTCTGGAGAAGCTGTAAAAGGCAGCCTGGTCGCCTATCATTATGAAATCAAGCAAAATATTCTCGGAGTGAGCGAACACACGCTGAATCAGTACGGAGCCGTTAGCGAGCAGTGCGCGGCTGAAATGGCTCAGCGTATTCAACAGTTATACAAAACGGATATTGGCATCGGGTTTACAGGTGTAGCTGGGCCCTCCAAACAAGAAGGACATCCTGTAGGAACAGTATATATAGGGGTAGCCTATAAAGATCAAGCTCCTCAAGTTTACAGCCTGCAGCTATCTGGAAGCCGCCAGGGGATTCGTTCACGAACGGTTAATTATGGCTGTCATTACGTATTAAAGATGATAAAGAAATAAAGAAAAAAGGCTGTTTGGTTTTTCCAAAACAGCCTTTTTTTTATAAAATAATAAACGAACATTTATTCGCTTTTTGCTTGTCAAACGACTCGAAAACTAGTATAGTAAGTTATAGAAAGTTGTTAATTCGACATTGCTACTACATCGTAGTAAGTTTGCAGTTTATAGATGATTTCAAAGAGATAGAGGAGGAAATTGAGTGAACGATCGTCAAGCAGCCCTTGATATGGCTTTAAAACAAATTGAAAAGCAATTTGGTAAAGGTTCAATTATGAAATTAGGTGAACAAACGGAAAAAAGAATTTCTACAATTCCAAGTGGTTCATTAGCGTTAGATATAGCTTTAGGTGTAGGTGGATATCCACGTGGACGTGTAGTTGAAGTATACGGTCCAGAAAGCTCAGGTAAAACAACAGTTGCTCTTCATGCGATTGCAGAAGTTCAACAGCAGGGCGGACAGGCTGCATTTATCGATGCGGAGCACGCGTTAGATCCTGTATATGCTCAAAAATTAGGTGTGAATATTGATGAGCTATTATTATCTCAGCCTGATACGGGAGAACAAGCGTTAGAAATCGCTGAAGCTTTAGTTCGAAGCGGTGCCGTAGATATTATCGTTGTTGACTCAGTAGCAGCATTAGTGCCAAAAGCGGAAATTGAAGGAGAAATGGGAGACTCTCACGTGGGTCTACAAGCTCGTTTAATGTCTCAAGCATTGCGTAAACTATCTGGAGCTATCAACAAGTCTAAAACAATCGCTATCTTTATTAACCAAATTCGTGAAAAAGTCGGCGTTATGTTTGGTAACCCTGAAACAACTCCTGGTGGACGTGCGCTTAAATTCTATTCTTCAGTGCGTCTAGAAGTACGTCGTGCAGAGCAGTTAAAGCAAGGAAACGATATTGTAGGTAACAAAACAAGAATTAAAGTTGTGAAAAACAAAGTAGCTCCGCCTTTCCGTGCTGCTGAAGTAGATATTATGTACGGAGAAGGTATTTCAAAAGAGGGTGAAATTTTGGATATCGCTTCTGAACTAGATATTGTTCAAAAAAGTGGATCTTGGTATTCATATAATGACGAGCGTCTAGGTCAAGGTCGTGAAAATGCAAAACAATTCTTAAAAGAAAATACTGATATTCGTCAGGAAATTGCGGGACAAGTGCGTGAACATCATGGTTTAGACCAAGATGGAGAGCCAGCTCCTGAGGATGACGATCAAGGCGATTTAAATATTTAATTTGCTGCGAGATAAAAAAAGACTCCTCTATTTCAAAGAAGGGGTCTTTTTTTTGTAAAAATTGTTAATGCTAGAAAAGTAACATACGAAATTTCAATATATACTGTAGAGGCAGGCTTGACAATAAAAATGCACAGATTTACAATTAAGATGTATATTTTCCCTTTTTAAAACATTTTAGCGTTTAAAAGCCTTTGTGTGTATATTGAAAGGTGAATACGATGTACATGCCGACATGAAATTTAAAACTTACAAGTTTATAGCAAGGGGAGGTGAAATGATGGATACTAATACAATCATCTTCGCTTTGCTTGGCCTAATCGTCGGTGCAGTTGTTGGCTTTTTTGTTTGTAAATCGATTGCTGAAGCTAAAATTGCGGGAGCAAAGTCTAGTGCAGAACAAATTATCGATGAAGGAACCCGCGAGGCGGAAGCTTTGAAAAAAGAAGCTTTACTAGAAGCGAAGGATGAAATCCATCAGCTTCGTACAGAGGCAGAACAAGATATTCGTGATCGTCGAGCAGAACTTCAAAAACAAGAAAATCGATTAATGCAAAAAGAGGAAAATCTTGATCGTAAAGACGAATCACTTGATAAACGTGAAGCGTTACTTGAAAAGAAAGATGATTCTCTTACTGTTAAACAACAGCATATTGAAGAGATGGAAAGCAAAGTTGAAGAAGTAGTACGTGCACAGCAAACAGAGCTAGAGCGCATTTCAAGCTTAACAAGAGAAGATGCAAGAGCGATTATTTTAGATCGTGTTGAGAATGAACTTTCCCACGACATTGCAATAATGGTAAAAGAAACAGAAAACCGTGCAAAAGAAGACGCCGATAAAAAGGCGAAAGAAATTCTTTCACTTGCTATTCAACGTTGCGCAGCAGATCATGTTGCTGAAACGACTGTCTCAGTTGTTAACTTGCCAAATGACGAAATGAAAGGCCGAATTATTGGTCGAGAAGGTCGAAACATCCGTACGCTTGAAACTTTGACAGGAATTGATCTTATTATTGATGATACGCCAGAAGCAGTTATTTTATCAGGATTTGACCCAATTCGTCGTGAGACAGCAAGAATTGCACTTGATAAACTCGTTCAAGATGGTCGTATCCATCCCGCGCGTATTGAAGAAATGGTTGAAAAATCTCGCCGTGAAGTGGACGAATATATTCGTGAAGTTGGTGAACAAACGACGTTTGAAGTCGGTGTTCACGGGTTGCACCCAGACTTGATGAAAATTCTTGGTCGCTTAAAATTCAGAACAAGCTATGGTCAAAATGTGCTGAAACATTCAATGGAAGTAGCACATTTATCAGGACTTATGGCTGCTGAATTAGGTGAAGATGAAACGTTAGCCAAACGAGCAGGATTGTTACATGATATTGGTAAAGCAATTGATCATGAGGTAGAAGGAAGTCACGTAGAAATCGGTGTTGAATTAGCTACAAAGTATAAAGAACATCCGGTTGTTATTAACGCGATTGCTTCTCACCATGGAGATACAGAACCAACATCAATCATTGCTGTACTAGTTGCAGCAGCGGATGCATTATCTGCTGCAAGACCAGGTGCTCGTAGTGAGACGTTAGAAAACTACATTCGTCGTCTTGAAAAGTTAGAAGAAATTTCAGAGTCTTATGAAGGCGTTGAAAAATCATTTGCGATTCAAGCAGGGCGTGAAGTTCGTATTATGGTGAAACCAGATACGATTGGTGATTTAGAAGCGCATCGACTTGCTCGAGATATCCGAAAACGAATTGAAGATGAGCTGGATTATCCTGGCCACATCAAAGTAACCGTTATTCGTGAAACAAGAGCAGTAGAGTATGCAAAATAAAAATGAAGTGGCGTTTCGCCACTTTATTTTTTTTCGTAGAGATGAAGATGCAGATTAAGAATGAAGTATAGGAGCTTTTACATGAGAATTTTATTTATTGGAGACGTAGTTGGTTCTCCAGGCCGTGAAATGGTTGAAGAATATTTACCAAGATTAAAAAGAAAATACTCTCCGGGACTTACAATTGTGAATGGAGAAAATGCAGCTTCGGGCAAAGGCATTACTGAAAAGATTTATCGTCAGTTCTTACAAGCAGGGGCTAACATTATTACCCTTGGTAACCACGCGTGGGACAAACGCGAAATTTTTGATTTTATTGACGATGCAAAAAATCTTGTTCGTCCAGCTAATTTTCCTGAAGGTACACCGGGCAAGGGAATTACGTATTTTACGTACAATCAGCTTGAGGTAGCCGTGATTAATTTACAAGGGCGCACGTTTATGGCTCCGCTTGATTGTCCATTTCATAAAGCAGATGAACTGATTGAAGAAGCACGTCAGCGCACTCCACTTATTTTTATTGATTTTCATGCTGAAACAACAAGTGAAAAGCAAGCGATTAGCTGGTATGTGGACGGTCGTGTCAGCGCTGTTGTCGGCACTCATACTCATGTTCAAACAGCTGACAATCGTATATTGCCAAAAGGAACAGCCTACATCTCTGACGTAGGAATGACGGGACCTTATGACGGCATTTTAGGGATGGAGCGCGAAGCTGTTATTAAGCGTTTTTTAACGTCTCTTCCTGTTCGATTTGAAGTGCCAAAAGAAGGAAGAACGCAGCTTAGTGGAATCGTTATTGATATTGATCAAAAGACGGGGAAAGCAACAAAAACAGAGCGAATTTTAATTAACGAAGACCATCCATTTTTTGAATAAAGGGAAAAAGTCAATGTGTCGAAAGACGATACGTTGGCTTTTTTATTTTGTCAAAAACGTAAAAAGAAAAAAGAAAGGTGTAGAAATATAAGTTTTTGAATATTTAGGAAAAACAAGCAGGAATACGTTTGACATATCGTGAATATAGTAACATTGAAATCAATTAAGTCATTGGTCTAATGATCTCTCATCATACATTGTAAAGAATAAGGAGGAGCTAGATATGGAAATATTAAAAGTTTCAGCAAAGTCTAATCCAAATTCAGTTGCTGGTGCCTTAGCAGGCGTACTGCGCGAACGCGGCGCAGCAGAAATTCAAGCCATTGGGGCCGGGGCGCTTAATCAAGCAGTAAAAGCTGTAGCAATCGCAAGAGGGTTCGTTGCACCAAGTGGGGTTGATTTAATCTGCATCCCAGCTTTTACAGATATTCAAATTGATGGAGAAGAGCGAACAGCCATTAAATTAATTGTAGAGCCGCGATAATTATAAAAACCACGGACCTGTAAAGCATAGAAGCCAAACAGGTCCTTTTTGTATAGAGTTAAAGGGGTGTGGGTTGTGATATTTGATGCTCATTGTGATGTATTGATGAAACTCTGGCTAAATAAACGTTTATCTTTTACATATGATTCAGCGCTGCATGTGACGTTAGAAGGAATAAAAAAAGCAAAAGGGAAAGTTCAGCTATTCGCTATTTATATTCCAGAAGCGGTTCCGGCAGCTCAGCGCTTTGATGTTGCGTTAGAAATGATCCAGCTGTTTCAGAGTCATATTTTATCGCTTCCCGGTGTGAAATGGGTTCGTTCAAAACGCGATATAGATAGCTTGAAAAAAGGTGAAATAGGAGCAATGCTGACGCTTGAAGGCTGCGATGCCATTGATACAAGTTTAGTTCGCTTAAAGACACTTTTTTCACTGGGTGTACGTTCAGTAGGTTTGACATGGAATTACAGCAATGCTGTGTGTGACGGTATTTTAGAACCTCGCGGCGCGGGATTATCTTCTTTTGGAAGAGAAGTTGTTGAATTGAACAATGAATATAAAGTGTGGACGGATGTCTCTCATTTATCGGTAAGAGGTTTTTGGGATGTGATTGAGCTAGCGCAATATGTAGTGGCTACTCATTCCAATTCACACGTATTGTGTTCTCATCCCCGGAATTTAAGAGACGATCAAATTCATGCTTTAATAAAGCGAAACGGCGTGATTGGCATTACGTTTGTGCCTGAATTTTTAACGAGTTCTGCCAAAGCGCAAATAGCGGATGTGATCCGCCATCTTGATTACATGTGTGAAAGAGGAGGCGAATACTCCGTTGGTTTTGGCTCTGACTTTGACGGCATTGACAAAACGGTTCATCGTCTCGGAAGATATGAACAGTATACAAATTTAATCGAAGAACTCCTTAAGCATTACACTGAGGATCAGGTAAAACGTTTTCTGTTTCAAAACTTTGCTGATCGTGTATGCAGCTAATAAAAAAAGAGCTTTTTCTTCTTGGAAAAGCTCTTTTTTATACAAGTTATTTATATACTAATGCCTCATGTGAAGGCAGAAAAGATCATTAAAAAACTTCATCTTATTCATTAAATATAAATATAATTAAAACGATTGAGAATTCAATGGAAAGGGTTGCATTTTTCTGGCAATCGGAATAAAATTGAAAACGGATTACGGAGCTGCTCAAGCAGAAACGTATCCTGGACAGCGGCAAGGTGCTGTGGGAGTTTTGCAGATGATTTTGGTTGGTGAAATGCAGAAGCAAATGAAATCGTTTGCTAATTTACTTTTTTCAGTTTTTATTAATAAAATAGATTTCTATATTATGAGCAATTAAAGGAGTGGCGTTGATTTATGGTACAGCAACTTTCATGGAAAGTTGGCGGACAGCAGGGTGAGGGAATCGAAAGTACGGGAGAAATCTTTTCAACCGCTTTAAATCGATTAGGTTATTACTTATACGGCTATCGTCATTTTTCTTCTCGTATCAAAGGTGGACATACAAATAATAAGATTCGAGTGAGTACAACTCAGGTTCGATCTGTGTCAGATGATTTGGATATTTTAGTTGCGTTCGATCAGGAAACAATCGATGTAAACGTCCATGAGCTGCGCGTAGGTGGCGTTGTAATTGCAGATGCGAAATTCAACCCAAGTCTGCCCGAAACATGTACAACTGCTACGCTATATGCTGTTCCGTTTACGGAAATTGCAACGGAATTAGGAACGTCACTAATGAAGAACATGGTTGCTGTTGGCGCTTCAAGTGCTGTGCTTCATATTGACACAGAAGTATTTGAAGAAGTAGTGCTTGAAATCTTCGGTAAAAAGGGCCAAAAAGTTGTACAAAAAAACATGGAAGCTATTAAAAAAGGTGCAGATTACATTCGTGAACAGCTAGGCGAACAATTAGAAACAATGAAACTAGATCCAGCGGATGGTAAAAAACGTATGTTTATGATTGGAAATGATGCGATTGCGCTAGGTGCTTTAGCCGGTGGGGCTCGTTTTATGCCAGCATATCCAATTACCCCTGCTTCAGAAATCATGGAATACTTAATTAAAAAGCTTCCTCAATTTGGTGGAACCGTTATTCAAACAGAAGATGAAATCGCAGCATGTACGATGGCTATCGGAGCTAACTATGCAGGCGTACGTGCGCTGACAGCATCAGCTGGACCTGGTCTATCATTAATGATGGAGTCGATTGGATTAGCGGGAATCACTGAGCAGCCTGTTGTTATTATAGATACGCAGCGCGGCGGTCCAAGTACAGGGCTTCCAACTAAGCAAGAACAGTCTGATTTAATGGCCATGATTTACGGTACGCACGGTGAAATTCCGAAGATCGTCATGGCGCCAAGTACGGTTGAAGAAGCATTCTACGATACGATTGAAGCGTTTAACTTAGCAGAAGAATATCAGTGTCCAGTTATTATGCTAACGGATTTACAGCTTTCACTTGGGAAGCAATCAGTAGAACCGCTTGACTATAACCGCGTTGAAATCCGCCGCGGTAAGCTTCAGCAAGGAGAGCTAGAAGAGCTAGAAGAAAAACAATACTACAAGCGCTACCGCGTAACAGAAGACGGCGTATCACCACGCGTCATTCCTGGAATGAAGCATGGCATTCATCACGTGACGGGAGTAGAACATGATGAGACAGGAAAGCCATCTGAATCTCCGGTGAACCGCGATGATCAAATGAATAAGCGTCTTCGTAAAACAAAAGGAATTCGTTTTAATACGCCAATTCATGTTCACTCTCATGAAAAAGAGTCTGATATTTTATTTGTTGGATTTAATTCGACGCGTGGAGTCATTGAAGAGGCAATGGAACGTTTGGAACAGGACGGTATAAAAGTAAATCATGCTCACATTCGTTTGATTCATCCTTTCCCAGCTGACGAACTGCTTCCTTACGTGCAAGGAGCTAAAAAAGTAGTCGTCGTTGAAAACAATGCTACTGGACAGCTTGCTAATATTTTAAAAATGAATATTGCAAGTCATGATAAAATTCAAAGCGTATTGAAGTATGATGGAAATCCATTTCTTCCGCAAGAAGTATACGCAAAAAGTAAGGAGATGTTTGTGTTAAATGGCAACGTTTAAAGATTTTCGTAACAGTGTAAAACCTAACTGGTGTCCGGGGTGTGGAGATTTCTCCGTACAAGCAGCCATTCAACGCGCATCTGCTAACGTAGGTTTAGAACCTCATGAGCTTGCTGTTATTTCAGGTATTGGATGTTCTGGACGTATCTCTGGTTATATTAATTCATATGGTTTTCACGGTATTCACGGACGTGCGCTTCCAATCGCTCAAGGTGTGAAAATGGCTAATCGTGACTTAACCGTTATCGCATCTGGCGGCGATGGAGATGGGTTTGCTATCGGTATGGGACACACGGTACATGCGATTCGCAGAAACATCGATGTGACGTATATCGTAATGGATAACCAAATCTATGGTTTAACAAAAGGACAAACATCTCCTCGTAGTGAAGTAGGATTCAAGACAAAAAGTACGCCTGAAGGATCAATCGAGTCGTCTTTATCTGTTATGGAGCTTGCGTTAACTTCTGGAGCAACGTTTGTGGCTCAAAGCTTTTCAACGAATTTAAAAGAGTTAACAAGCTTAATTGAACAAGGCATCCAGCATAAAGGTTTTTCTTTAATTAACGTATTTAGCCCGTGCGTAACGTATAACAAAGTGAACACGTATGATTGGTTTAAAGAAAACCTAACTAGTCTTAGCACAATTGAAGGTTATGATGCAAACAATCGTATGCAAGCTATGCAGACGTTAATGGAGCATAACGGTTTAGTAACAGGGCTTATTTATCAAAATGCGCATCAGCCGTCGTATCAGCAGCTTGTTCACGGTTATAGTGAAGAGCCGCTGTCAAAAGCAGACTTAGGCATGACTGAGGAAAAATTTGATGAGCTAGTAGCTGAATTTATGTAAAAGAGGCTGCAATAAAAGCAGTTTAGTAGAGGGAAAATCCGAACGTTGAACTGAGATTCTTGATGGAGAATCCAACTCGTTCGGATTTTTTCATAGTGATAGCGAACGTAGGTTTCATGTAGGGAGTGGCTTCTAGCTGTTAATTGGAGAGCTAGGAGAAGGCTCCTACGGGAAAAGCGAAATAGGTGAGAACCCGCGGGAGCTGAAGCGACGAGGAGGCTCATCGGCCGCTTGCCGAAAGCGAAGTTTTGCACAGAAATCAACAACGGTGTAATAAGCGAATTTCTATGAGCTCTTTTATCCCATTTGTTCGTCTCTAAAATAGGTTAATTTAGTTATGTATCAATCTCTTTTTGTGATTTAATAAATATTTCGAAAGTCGAACGAAATTTTAACGAAACAGGTATAGAAAATAGGTATATGATTGTGTTCGCTACTTGAAAGTTATATACTATGTTAATGTGATGAGTTTTATGCATAAGCATAAGGCTCTCACATTTTTTTGCGATTTACAGGTGCAACGTGACAATTGTCATGGCGAAAGGAGATTTTTTTATGAATGAAAAACAACGTTTAGAAAGCAACCAAGTTAATCCAGCGGACAAAAAATCCGAAAAGGATTACAGTAAATATTTTCAAACAGTATACATGCCACCTTCTTTAAAAGATGCGAAAAAACGAGGAAAAGAAGAAGTTTCCTATCACAATGATTTTGCAATCGATGAACAGTTTCATGGAATGGGACAGGGACGTAAGTTTTATATCCGTACGTACGGCTGTCAAATGAATGAGCACGATACAGAAGTAATGGCTGGTATTTTTCTAGGCCTTGGCTACGAGCCAACTGACTCTGTTGAAGATGCTCATGTTATTTTATTGAATACGTGTGCAATCCGTGAAAATGCGGAAAATAAAGTGTTTGGTGAATTAGGACACTTGAAGGCCTTGAAGCGCGAGCGCCCTGAATTATTAATCGGCGTCTGCGGATGTATGTCTCAAGAAGAGTCAGTTGTAAATAAAATTTTACAAAAACATCAGCACGTGGATATGATTTTTGGTACACATAATATTCACCGTTTGCCTCACATTCTAAATGAAGCATACTTAGCAAAAGAAATGGTAATTGAAGTATGGTCTAAAGAAGGGGATGTTATTGAAAACCTTCCAAGAGCACGTAAAGGCAGCGTTAAAGCATGGGTTAACATCATGTACGGCTGTGACAAGTTCTGTACGTACTGTATCGTTCCGTATACGCGAGGAAAAGAACGAAGCCGCCGTCCAGAAGACATTATCCAAGAAGTACGTCATTTAGCTGCTCAAGGCTATAAAGAAATTACGCTTTTAGGCCAAAACGTTAATGCATACGGAAAAGATTTTGAAGACATGACGTACGGCTTAGGGGATTTAATGGATGAAATCCGTAAAATTGATGTTGCCCGTATTCGTTTTACAACAAGTCACCCTCGCGACTTTGATGACCGTTTAATTGAAGTTCTAGCTAAAGGCGGAAATCTTGTCGACCACATTCACTTACCTGTGCAATCAGGAAGCAGCGACATCTTAAAAATTATGGCACGAAAATATTCTCGTGAACATTATTTAGAGCTTGTTCGTAAAATTAAAGAAGCCATTCCAACGGCCTCATTAACAACTGATATTATTGTTGGTTTCCCAAATGAAACGGATGAGCAGTTTGAAGAAACAATGTCACTATATCGTGAGGTTGAATTTGATAGTGCGTACACGTTTATTTACTCACCTCGTGAAGGTACTCCGGCTGCTAAGATGCAAGACAATGTACCAATGGAAGTGAAAAAAGAGCGTCTTCAGCGCTTAAATGCTCTTGTAAATGAAATTTCTGCAAAGAAATTGAAGGAATATGAAGGTAAAGTTGTCGAAGTATTAGTAGAAGGTGAAAGTAAAAATAACCCTGAAGTACTAGCAGGCTACACTGAAAAAAGTAAGCTTGTAAACTTCAAAGCACCTAAGTCAGTGATTGGTCAACTTGTAAAAGTAAAAGTTACAAAAGCCAAAACATGGACATTAAACGGGGAAATGGTAGAAGAAACAGCAGAGGTGAAGTAATATGGCGCAGTATAACAAGAGTGACGTAATTAAACGTGCTCAAGAGCTGGCAAAAATGATTGCTGAAACGGAAGAAGTAGATTTCTTCAAGCGTGCCGAAGCTCAGCTTAACGAAAATCAAAAAGTGCGTGAAACCATTGCAAGCATTAAAAGCTTGCAAAAACAAGCTGTTAATTTCCAACATTATGGTAAAACAGAAGCGTTAAAACAAGTGGAGGCAAAAATCGATCGCTTACAGGAAGAGCTCGATGAACTGCCGATTATTCAGCAGTTTCAAGAGTCTCAAATAAACGTGAATGATTTGCTTCAACTTGTCGCTAACACTATTTCAAACACAGTAACGGATGAAATTATTGTGTCAACAGATGGTGATTTACTGCGCGGTGAAACAGGTTCACAGGTGCGAAACAGCCCTGGATCTAGCTGCTCATAAAGAAAAAATGCCTCAGCAATTTGCTGAGGCATTTTTTTGTGCATCCCGTGGCATAAAATTGGGCAGATTTTCTCTCTAATAATTGTCACGTTTTTCTATATCCTTGCATACAATGGAACATAGGTTTTTTATGCCTTAAACCTAGTTTCTTAAAAATAATGTGCAAACAAGTGAATGAGCCTGCATAGGATGAAATGAAGATAGTTTGAGGAGGGTATGCTCACATGTCACAACACTATAGAGAAATTATTACAAAAGCAGTCGTAGGTAAAGGTCGCAAGTTTACACAATCGTCTCATACGCTTGCACCGAAAAATCGACCAACAAGCATCTTGGGGTGCTGGGTGATTAACCATGAGTACAAAGCAAAAAAAAGCGGCAGCAATGTAGAAGTTGACGGCAGATATGATATTAACATCTGGTATTCGTACAATAATAATACAAAAACCGAAGTTTGGACGGAAACCGTATCATACAAAGATAATATTAAGCTGCGCTATAAAGATGAAGATTCGATTGGAGACGATTATGAAGTAATTGTTCGCGTGCTGCAGCAGCCAAATTGCCTAGAGTGCACAATTTCACCAAATGGCAATAAAACGATTGTTCAAGTAGAGAGAGAATTATTGGCAGAAGTGATTGGCGAAACCAAGGTTTGTGTTGCAGTAAATCCGAAAGGCTGCGATGATGAAGATGAGTTTGATTTAGACGTAGATGACGATGAATTTGAAGATTTGGATCCTGATTTTATATTAGGGGACGATGAGTAACTAGGAAGAAGTTCTTCCTAGTTTTTTTATTTTTACTATTTTAAGAAAATTCTTATAAAAACAAAAAAATATATTGCTTTTTGTCGAATGCGCAGTGTATAGTAAATCTAAAGAAAATAATGCATTAATTTTCAGAAAATTTAGTTATATCAGATAAGTATTTTTTGGGGGTTTACTATGAGCTTATTTCGAAAAAAATCAATTCAAACGTTAATTAGTGAAACCAATTCTAAAGGTGTTAAATTAAAAAAGGATTTAGGCGCTTTCGATTTAACAATGTTAGGAATTGGAGCCATTATCGGAACCGGAATTTTTGTATTAACGGGTGTAGCCGCCGCTGAACATGCCGGTCCAGCTTTAGTTATATCTTTCATTATGTCAGGACTTGCGTGTGTGTTTGCAGCTCTTTGTTATGCAGAGTTTGCCTCAACAGTTCCAGTTTCAGGAAGTGCATACACTTACAGTTATGCAACATTTGGTGAATTAATCGCTTGGATTTTAGGGTGGGATCTTATCTTGGAATACGGTCTTGCTTCTTCTGCTGTAGCCAGCGGATGGTCCGGGTATTTCCAAGGATTATTAGCAGGGTTTGGCATACATTTTCCCAAAGCTTTAACAAGTGCATACAATCCTGCAAACGGCACGTATATTGATATTCCAGCAATTATGATCGTGTTTTTAATCACATTACTTTTAACGCAAGGAGTAAAAAAATCTTCACGTTTTAATGCTATCATGGTTATTATTAAACTTGCTGTTGTACTTCTGTTTATCGGAGTAGGAGTTAGCTATGTTAAACCAGAAAACTGGACGCCGTTTATGCCGTTTGGTTTCTCGGGAGTAGCGACAGGAGCAGCAACTGTATTCTTCGCCTACATTGGGTTTGATGCTGTAGCAACAGCGGCCGAGGAAGTACGCAAGCCTCAGCGGGATATGCCAATCGGAATTATCGCATCTCTCGCGATTTGTACAGTCCTTTATATCGTCGTATCGCTTATCTTAACAGGAATCGTACCTTATACAGAATTAAATGTTAAAAACCCTGTAGCATTTGCTTTAAGCTACATTAACCAAGACTGGGTAGCAGGATTTATTTCATTAGGCGCAATTGTTGGTATTACAACGGTATTACTCGTTATGATGTATGGACAAACTCGTTTATTTTATGCGATCAGTCGAGATGGTCTATTGCCAAAGCCTTTTTCAAAAATTAGTGAGAAAAAACAAACGCCAGTAGTAAATACGTGGATTACATGTTTACTAGTATCCATCTTCTCTGGTTTAGTACCATTAGGAAGATTAGCAGAGTTAACAAACATCGGTACTCTTTTTGCTTTCATGACCGTATCAATTGGAATTTTATATTTACGTAAATCAAAACAAACTTCAGAATCGACTGGTTTCCGCGTACCGTTCGTGCCGGTGATTCCAATTTTAGCTTTTGTGTTCTGTTTATACTTAGCACTTCAGCTTCCAAAGTTAACATGGATTAGTTTCGTAATTTGGCTTGTACTAGGGCTAGTGGTTTACTTCTTATACGGACGTAAGCATAGTCATTTGAACAGCAGTAAATAATGACAAGCTTCGGACAAGCTTCTTCCTTCGTCCGAAGCTTTTTTATTTGTTTTATGAAAAGAAATTGAAGATTGTTCTATTTGAATAAATTAAGTTTAAGAAAGACTTATGTTATAATACGTGTAGCAAAAACGCACAACTAGATGTGGTATGGAGGAATAGTATGGCAGCGTATACGCCAATGATACAGCAATATTTGAGAATTAAGGCAGAGTATCAAGATGCCTTTTTATTTTTTAGATTAGGTGATTTTTATGAAATGTTCTTTGAAGATGCTACGACAGCTTCTCAAGAACTTGAAATAACATTAACAAGTCGAGACGGAGGAGGACAAGAGAGAATTCCGATGTGCGGGGTTCCGTATCACTCTGCTCCTACGTATATCGAGCGTTTAATTGAAAAGGGATTTAAAGTAGCTATTTGTGAGCAAGTAGAAGACCCTAAGCATGCAAAAGGTGTTGTAAAGCGAGAAGTGGTACAGGTGATTTCACCCGGAACACTGATGAACGAACGCGGACTGCATGAAAAGGAAAATAACTATATTTGTTCTGTTACTGGGTTCGAGGATCAAACGTTTGGTCTTGCTCTTTCTGATTTGTCTACAGGAGAAAACAGCGTAACGCTTGTTAGTTCGTTTCACGATATAGTCTCAGAGATTTATGCAAAAGAAGCAAAAGAAGTCGTTGTAAGCTCTGAGTTTCCTGCTGACTTATTACAAACACTAAAAGAGCGCATGACGATTACCATTTCTTATGAGAATAGTACAGAGCAAGTAGAAGGACTAGATTATTTAGTAGAGTCGCTTCAGCAGCAAAAGCTTATTACAACGTTTGCGCGTATTCTTCAGTATTTAACTCGCACGCAGAAGCGTTCGCTTGAACACTTACAGCCCGTGCAGTTTTATCAAATCAATGAATATATGAAAATTGATTTGTTCTCTAAGCGAAACTTAGAGTTAACCGAAACGATTCGTTCAAAAGGAAAGAAAGGCTCGCTTCTATGGTTATTAGACCAGACTGTTACGGCAATGGGCGGCCGTTTATTAAAAAAATGGATTGACCGTCCGCTTTTAAAACAAGCGGATATTGATAATCGTTTGAATATGGTAGATGTCTTAATGAAACAGTTTTTTGAACGAGAAGAACTGCGGGAGTTGCTAAAAGACGTATATGATTTAGAACGCTTAGCTGGTCGAGTAGCTTTTGGTAATGTAAATGCTCGTGATTTAATTCAATTAAAAAAATCATTGCAAAATGTGCCTCATATCCAAGAGGTTGTGAATCGTTTGAATCACCCTTATGCCACCAAGCTTGTTGAAGACATTGATCCTTGTGAGCGATTAGCTAATCTTCTTGAAAGAGGATTAAAAGAGCACCCTCCTTTGTCAATTAAAGAAGGAGACATTATTAATGACGGCTATCATGAACAGCTTGATCAATACCGAGATGCAAGCCGAAACGGAAAAACGTGGATTGCGTCACTTGAACAGCAAGAGCGTGAGAAAACAGGGATTCGCTCACTGAAAATTGGTTATAATCGCGTGTTCGGCTATTATATAGAAGTAACGCGGGCAAATCTCCATCTTTTGCCTGAAGGAATGTATGAACGAAAACAGACGTTAACCAATGCAGAACGTTTTATTACGCCTGAGCTGAAAGAAAAAGAAGCGCTGATTTTAGAAGCGGAAGAGAAAATTGTAGAGCTGGAATATGAATTGTTTTTACAAATTCGTGAAGAAGTAAAAGCATATATTCCAAGGCTGCAAGAACTCGCTAAAAAAGTAAGTGAGCTTGACGTACTGCAGTGCTTTGCAAAAATCAGTGAAGAACGTCATTACACGAAGCCTATTTTTTCAAGTGAAGATATTTCGATTCAAAATGGACGCCATCCAGTGGTAGAAAAAGTAATGAATTCGCAGGAATATGTGCCAAACGACTGTCAAATGACGGATGATAGTTCAATTTTACTGATTACAGGACCCAATATGTCTGGTAAAAGTACGTACATGCGTCAGGTCGCTTTAACGGCGATATTAGCTCAAATTGGCTGTTTTGTGCCAGCAGACGAAGCGGTTCTGCCGATTTTTGATCAAGTGTTTACACGTATCGGAGCAGCCGATGACTTAATTTCAGGTCAAAGTACGTTTATGGTCGAGATGCTAGAAACGAAAAATGCAGTGACAAATGCCACTCAGTCGAGTCTAATTCTGTTAGATGAAATTGGACGCGGCACGTCTACGTATGACGGAATGGCTCTTGCTCAAGCAATTATTGAATACGTTCATGAACATATTGGCTGTAAGACACTATTTTCTACTCATTATCATGAATTAACCGTACTCGATGAGTCGCTTCCTGCGCTTAAAAATGTTCATGTAAGCGCGGTTGAAAAAAATGGGAAAGTCGTCTTTTTACACAAAATCAAAGATGGTGCCGCAGATAAAAGTTATGGTATTCACGTAGCGGAACTAGCGGAACTTCCAGATCCGCTTCTAGAGCGAGCTCGCGTCATCTTACACGATTTAGAACAATCTTCTGAGCGTGAACCTGTACATCAGGCTCCAAAAAGAGAAGAGATGACACAACAAGTTCCACAAGAAGGTGCTTCTTTGGTTCAAGAAGAACGTGCAGATAATAAAAAAGCAGATGAAGCCAATCAGCTTTCGTTCTTTGAAATAGAAGAGAAAAAAGAAAAGCCTGCGCTTTCGAAACGGGAAAAAGCAATTATAGATCGTTTAAAAGAGCTGGATATTTTAGAAATGACGCCTTTAGACGCAATGAATGCGATGTATGAACTGCAAAAATCATTAAAGAAGAAATAGATTGAGAGGAGTGAGTCTGTGGGTAAAATTGTGCAGCTTTCAGACGAACTTTCAAATAAAATTGCTGCCGGAGAAGTTGTTGAACGACCTGCTTCGGTGGTGAAAGAACTAGTCGAAAATGCTATTGATGCAAACAGTACAGTTATTGAAATTGAGCTAGAAGAAGCTGGGCTTTCAAAAATTCGTATATTGGATAATGGAGACGGCATTGCTTCTGAAGACTGCTTGACCGCTTTTAAAAGACATGCGACAAGTAAAATCAAAACAGAGCAAGATTTATTTCGAATTCGAACGTTAGGATTTCGCGGTGAAGCTTTGCCAAGTATTGCTTCGGTTTCAATGCTTGAACTCAAAACGAGTACGGGAGAAGAAGCCGGCACTCATCTTAAACTTAGAGGCGGAGAAATCGTTCATCACGAATTAACGTCAAGTCGAAAAGGTACCGAACTTGTTATTGAAAACTTATTTTTCAACACACCTGCACGTTTAAAATATATGAAGACGGTAAACACGGAGCTTGGTAACGTAACGGACGTAGTCAATCGCCTTGCGATGTCTCATCCTGAAGTTTCAATTCGGCTGATGCATCAAGGAAGACAGCTTCTGTATACGAACGGAAGCGGAGATGTGCGTCAAGTGCTTGCAGCTATTTATGGAATGGCAGTGGCCAGAAAAATGATTCCGATTAACGTTCAGTCTCTTGATTATGAAGTGAGTGGTTACGTCGCTCTTCCTGAAATTACAAGAGCTTCTCGTAACTACATGTCGACCATTATTAACGGTCGGTTTGTTAAAAACTACGGGCTGTTAAAAGCGGTACAGCAGGGCTATCATACCCTTTTATCTATCGGCCGTTTTCCAATCGTGTTTTTAACCATTACAATGGACCCTTTGTTAGTGGACGTGAATGTTCATCCAGCGAAACTAGAAGTGCGCTTAAGTAAGGAAGCGGAGCTGTTTGAACTTATTGAACAAGGAGTGAAAGCTGCTTTTAAAAAGCAACAGTTAATTCCGGATGCTGTAGTACCAACTAAGTCAAAATCAGCTGTTCAGCCAACTGAGCAGCAGACCTTTACATTTGATCATCGGTCTAAACCGTCTGGCTATCAGCCGTCTGACATGGTTCGCGAGCCTAGCCTTAAGGAGGCTCCCGCTCGTGTAGACGAGATCATGCCGCCTGTTAAAAAAGAGGTCATACGTCAAGATGAAGAACTCGAACCAACGTTTCGAGAAATAGAACACTATGAAGAATCGGTGGAAGAAAACGCTCCTATTCCAGAACCAAGCCATTCAGCCAAAGAGCGGCCAGAACCGCGTGTTCCTGCGATGTACCCAATTGGCCAAATGCACGGAACGTATATTTTGGCACAAAATGAAAAAGGATTATTTATTATTGATCAGCACGCGGCGCAGGAGAGAATTAAGTACGAATATTTTAAGCGAAAGCTTGGAGAAGTAGATTCAGAAGTTCAAGAACTGCTTATGCCGCTTACGCTAGAGTTCTCGGGAAATGAAGCCCTGATTTTAGAAGAATACAAAGACATGCTTGCTGAAGTAGGAGTCTTTTTAGAACCGTTTGGACAAAACTCCTATATAGTTCGTTCGCATCCGCAGTGGTTTCCAAAAGGAGAGGAACAGGAAACCATTGAAGAAATGATTCAGCAAATCTTTACGATGAAACGAGTCAATATCGAAAAGTTACGAGAAGAAGCGGCTATTATGATGAGCTGTAAAGGATCGATTAAAGCGAATCATCATTTGCGAAACGATGAGATTTTTGCTTTACTTGAAACGTTGAGAAAAACAACAGATCCATTTACGTGTCCGCACGGACGACCAATTATTATTCATCATTCGACGTATGAAATGGAAAAAATGTTTAAGCGAGTGATGTAGGCAATGCGGCTAGCTGCAGCTAGCCGTTTTGTTGAATAAATCATGGCCATTTGGATAAAATGGAATGATGTGAATGCCTATAGATGAAAGTAGTGTTGTTATGACGGGAGAGAAACCCAAACTTATTGTCATTATTGGACCAACTGCGGTTGGTAAAACAAAATTGAGCATTGAACTTGCCAAACAGTTAGACGGAGAAATTATTTCAGGTGATTCCATGCAAATTTATAAAGGGATGGATATCGGAACAGCAAAGGTGTCAGAAGAAGAGATGCAGGGTATTCCCCATTACCTGATCGATATTAAGGAGCCAGATGAATCGTTTTCTGTGGCAGAATTTCAAGAGATTGTAAGAAAACAAATCGATGATATTCATGCTAGAGGAAAAATGCCGATGATTGTTGGAGGGACGGGTCTTTATATTCAATCCGTTATTTATGATTATCAGTTCACAGAAACTCCTAGTGATGAAAAAGTTCGTGAACGAATGGAAGTATTTATTAAAGCTCATGGCATTGATCCCCTGTATGAAAAGCTAAAAGAAATTGACCCAGACAGTGCAGCTGCTATCCATAAAAATAACCATCGCCGTGTAATCAGAGCGCTTGAAGTTTATGAAGTAACCGGTAAAAAATTCAGTGACTATACAAAAGAACAGTCGCAAGAGTTATTATATGACGTAAGCATTATTGGACTTACAATGGATAGAGACGTATTATATGAGAGAATTAATCACCGAGTCGATATGATGATGCAGGCTGGACTGCTTGATGAAGTCAAATCATTGTACGAAAGTGGTCTGCATGATGTACAATCAATTCAAGCTATCGGCTATAAAGAGCTGTATGCTTATTTTGAAGGACGCTGTACGCTCGAAGAAGCCGTTGAACAGTTGAAACAAAATTCACGCAGATATGCAAAGCGTCAGTTAACGTGGTTTCGAAATAAAATGCCTGTAAAATGGATAAAGATGGAAGTTGACAAATTTCCCGAAAAGTTTGCTGAAATTTTTACATATATTGCAGGAAAGCTGAAGAAAGAAGCGAATTAAGTAAACAGATAGAGAAACGAGGAGGCCGAATAATGAAACAATCAGTTAATATTCAAGACCAATTTTTAAATCAATTACGTAAAGAAAATATCTACGTGACGGTATTTCTTTTAAATGGTTTTCAATTAAGAGGACTAATTAAAGGATTTGATAACTTTACTGTGTTAATTGAATCTGAAGGAAAACAGCAGCTGATTTATAAACATGCTATTTCGACATTTGTACCAAATAAAAATATTACAGTAGAACTTGAATAGAGATTAATGAGAAGCATCCGCATATTCGGATGCTTTTTTTATGCAAATAAAGGCTTAAAAAAGTTTCTTAACATTGTTTTTACTCATCGAACATAAACCTTATAATAGACGATTATTTCTTCGGTAATAAGAGATCATTGTCTTCGTATCGTTCATCGCATGCAGCTATGCGATACAGAGAAGTGGGATGAAACGAGAGGTGAACATGGTGGAGCAGCCGATAACTCTTAAAAATAATGGGCAAATTAATATCATTTTAAATAATGAAACAAAAAAGGAAAAATCGTATACGACATCAATTCCGCGTCCTGCCAAAAAAGCTGTGATAAATCATGAGCCGCTTCGGGAAATTGAACGAGAAATGAGCGGACTGGTTGGAATGGAAGAATTGAAAAAAATGATAAAAGAAATATATGCGTGGTTATATATTAACAAAAAAAGAGAGGAACAGGGCTTAAAAGCGGGAAAGCAGGCGCTGCATATGATGTTTAAAGGAAATCCAGGAACAGGGAAAACGACGGTAGCCCGCCTGCTAGGTAAATTATTTTTGAATATGAACATCTTGTCTAAAGGACATTTAATTGAAGCAGAGCGGGCAGATTTAGTTGGAGAATACATTGGTCATACCGCTCAGAAAACGAGAGATCTTGTAAAAAAAGCGCTTGGAGGTATTTTATTTATTGATGAGGCTTATTCTCTTGCAAGAGGGGGAGAAAAAGATTTTGGAAAAGAAGCGATTGATACATTGGTCAAACATATGGAAGATTCAAATGATAAGTTTGTATTGATTTTAGCTGGTTATCCAAGAGAAATGGAAAATTTCTTAAGTCTTAATCCAGGACTGCGCTCTAGGTTTCCGTTTATTTTTGATTTTCCGGATTATGATGTCAATGAACTGATGGACATTGCCGGTCACATGATGAATGACAGACAGTATCAGTTTAGTACAGAGGCCTATAAAAAGCTAAAAGATCATTTCATGGACGTGAAGTACAATCAGACGCCTAGGGATTTTAGTAACGGTAGATATGTGCGAAACATTATCGAACGTTCCATACGCACTCAATCCATGAGGCTTTTAGAAGAAGAAAGCTATGAGCGCAACGAGCTTCTAACTTTAACGTCAAGCGATATTCAGCTGTAAAAAAAAGCCTTTCGTCATGAAAGGCTTTTTTCTACATATTTGGCTGTCGAATCGTTTTGATCGGCAGGCGCCATTTGTAAATATATGAACACATCCGAAGACCTACAAGTAAGATAAATAACGTATAAAGTTCTACAGGCGTATTTGTAATATGCAGCCCCACGCTAAATCCTGCGATAATCGCCCATACCGCATAAATTTCATCTTTAAGAACAGTAGGCTTTCGGCGTGCTAATAAATCTCGGATAATCCCCCCACCGCTTCCTGTTAAGACCGCAGCTACAATAACCGCGCTAAGCGGATGGTTCATATGAGTGGCATAAAGCGCTCCTTGAATCGCGAATGCTGCAAGGCCAATGGCATCCGAAAAGTTTCCCCATCGCTTCCAATGTTTTAAGATATTGTTTGGAAATAAAAAAGTGGCAGTGATAGATAATAAAGCAATCTGAAAAAAGAGTCCTTGTTCCCAAAGGGCAGACACCGGTACACCGATAAGCAGGTTTCGAATGGCTCCTCCGCCAAAAGCCGTTACGATTCCGAGTATGTAAACGCCTAAAATATCATATTCCTCTTCCATGGCAATGAAAGCTCCGCTGATTGCAAAAGCAATCGTTCCAATAATGCTAAGTACGTCCCAAGTCATGATGCTATCCCCTTTATTCTGTTTTCACCAAGTAGCGACTATTATTTTAAAATCAGGCAGCCTGATTCAAATTTCGATAAGTAAACCAATTCAAATTGTATACAGAATTTCGTGATATTTCAATGTTTTTTTAATCATCGTTTTATAGATTTTAAAAAGGGTGTTAAACTAGTAAAAGACAATGTATTCTGTCTCTTTTGCAAAGATGGAGAAATGGACATTTTTTTGATATGATATGAATGATTTGTCAATTTAATAGTAAGGGAAGGAAAAATCTTTGACAGCAGAAATGAATACTGAACTTGAACGCGTAATTTTAGTCGGATGTCAGCTTCATGACGATGACGAACGTTTTGAATATTCAATGGATGAGCTAGCATCTTTAACTGAGACTGCAAAAGGCGAAGTGCTGGTAAGGTTAACGCAAAAGCGCGATCGCATTCATCCAGCTACTTATATTGGAAAAGGGAAAGTAGAAGAACTTGTAGCTCTTGAAGAAGAGTTAGAGCCTGATTTAATTGTATTTAATGATGAATTGTCACCGAGTCAAATCCGCAATTTGTCAGCAGGGTTATCTGCGCGTATTATTGACCGCACGCAGCTGATTTTGGATATCTTCGCACAGCGTGCTCAAACGCGAGAAGGAAAAATGCAGGTGGAACTTGCTCAATTAAATTATCTGCTACCTAGGTTAGTAGGACAAGGTACCGCTTTGTCGCGTCTTGGAGGCGGAATTGGAACAAGAGGTCCTGGTGAAACGAAACTTGAAAGCGACCGCAGACATATTCGCCGTAAAATTGATGAAATTAAGCGTCAGTTAAAGACAGTGGTAAGTCACCGCGAACGTTATCGAGAAAGACGTAAGCGTAATCATGTCTATCAAATTGCAATTGTGGGCTATACGAACGCTGGTAAATCGACGATCTTTAACCGTTTAACAGAAGCTGGTATTTTTGAAGAAAATCAGCTGTTTGCAACTCTTGATCCAACGACAAGACAGTATACGCTTCCGTCAGGATTAACGGCTCTGTTAACGGATACGGTTGGATTTATTCAAGATCTTCCAACAACGTTAGTAGCCGCGTTCCGTTCAACACTTGAAGAAGTAACCGAAGCTGACCTTGTTCTGCACGTGGTAGATTCATCTAATCCAGATTACAACAACCACGAAAAAACAGTGCATCGCTTACTAGAAGAGCTGAACGTAACGGACATTCCGATGCTGACAGTTTACAATAAAGAAGATATGCAGCATGAACTATTTGTCCCATCCGCTTCGACATCGTTATCAATGAGCGCTTTTAAAGCCGCTGATTTAGTGAAGCTTGGGGAAAGAATTCAAGAAGAAATGAAAAAAGAAATGGCGTTTTTTCATGTGCTGCTGCCGGCTTATGAAGGGAAAATGCTCGCTGAACTCAAAACGGTCTCTATTGTTGAGTCGTTAAAATTCAATGAAGAAACTGAGAAGTATCAGTGCAAAGGGTATATTGCAAAAGAGCATCCCCTTTACAAAAAGCTACAAACGCTTGAAGAAAGTTGAGGAACAAAGAAATGATGTTTGATCAGTTAAAAAACGGGGCACGCATTCGAGAACTTGCTGCAAAAGTAGAAAAACAAATTAAGCCCGTGCATGAGAAAATTGACGAGCGCATTGAAGCAAATCAATTTCGGGTGCTGCAAAGCTTTCAGCAAAATCGAGTGAGTGATTCACATTTTAATCCGACAACGGGGTATGGATATGACGATCTAGGCCGCGATACGTTGGAGAAAGTATACGCGGACGTTTTTGGAACAGAAGCTTGCCTGGTGCGTCCGCAAATTATTTCAGGTACGCACGCAATCGGCATATCGCTGTTTGGTGTACTGCGTCCTGGAGATGAACTATTATATATAACCGGAAAGCCTTATGACACCCTTGAAGAAATTGTTGGTATACGAGGAAGCGGCGTAGGCTCTTTAAAAGAATATAATATTAGCTATAAATCAGTAGATTTAACAGCGCAAGGTCAAGTGGATTTTGAGGAAGTGAAAGCGTCTATTCATGAGCACACAAAGATGATAGGCATTCAGCGCTCAAAAGGTTACGGCATTCGTCCTTCTTTTACAGTCGCGCAAATAAAAGAAATGATTTCTTTTGTAAAGAGTATTAAGCCTGACGTTACAGTATTTGTTGATAACTGCTACGGTGAATTTGTAGAAACAATCGAGCCAACGCATGTAGGAGCAGATTTGATGGCAGGGTCGCTTATTAAGAACCCCGGTGGAGGCCTTGCTAAAATCGGCGGTTATATTGCAGGACGCAAAGATTTAGTGGAGGCTTGTTCATACCGAATGACAACTCCTGGAATCGGTGCAGAAGCTGGAGCGACGCTTTATAGCTTACAAGAAATGTATCAAGGATTCTTCTTGGCGCCGCACGTAGTCGGTCAAGCATTAAAAGGAGCGGTTTTCTCATCCGCTATGTTTGAAGAACTAGGGATGCAAAGTGAACCGAAGTGGAACAGTGAACGAACGGATTTAATTCAATCCGTGCAGTTCGATGACCGCGATAAAATGGTTTCTTTTTGTCAGGCTATTCAATTCGCTTCGCCAATTAATTCACACGTAACAGCCTATCCTGCTTATATGCCAGGGTACGAAGATGATGTAATTATGGCAGCAGGAACGTTTATACAAGGAGCAAGCCTCGAGCTGACGGCAGATGGGCCTATCAGGCCTCCATATGTCGCTTACGTGCAGGGTGGGTTAACGTATGCTCACGTAAAAGTAGCAATATGTATGGCAGTAGATCAAATGCTGACGAAAGAACTTTTATAAAATATAAGATAGAAAGACTATTTTTCTCCCCGCTAAGAAAGAAAAGATAGGCTTATAAAAATAAACGAAGTGCTATTTATTTGTATAGAAGAAATGTTCAGAAAAATTTATGTTAGAATTACTAACATTCGGTTGACAGGTGAACTAACATAGCATACAATGTAAATAGTTAATCCAAAGGAGGAACTGAAATGAGTGACAACATTCGAAGAAATACGCCACTTTTCCCAATTGGAATTGTGATGCAGTTAACTGAGTTGTCGGCTCGCCAAATTCGCTACTATGAAGAACATGAATTAGTTGCACCAGTAAGAACAGAGGGAAATCGACGATTATTCTCATTTAACGATGTTGATAAGCTGCTTGAAATCCGTGATCTTATTGAACAAGGTGTAAACTTAGCAGGTGTAAAACAGCTGTTTCATCTTCAAAAGGAGCAAAAAGGGCATAAGCAAGAAGAAAAAGTTGTGGCAGCAACAGCAAAGCCAGAATTAACGGACGATGAATTGCGAAAAATGCTTCGTGCAGAACTTATGCAAGCAGGCCGTTTTAATCGAGCAACTTTAAATCAAGGAGATATGTCCAGGTTCTTTCATTAATAAAGTTATCAATATTTATGCCGTTCGTATATGAGGGGTATAGATTATAAATATTATATAGAGATTTAGGGGAGGATCACACGATGGCAAAGTACACAAAAGAAGATATTTTCCGCAAAGTTCAAGAAGAGAATGTAAAGTATATTCGTCTTCAGTTCACTGACATTTTAGGAACAATTAAAAACGTTGAAATTCCAGTAAGTCAATTAGAAAAAGCGTTAGACAACAAAATGATGTTTGACGGTTCTTCTATTGAAGGGTTTGTGCGTATTGAAGAATCAGATATGTACCTATTCCCGGATATTGATACATTTGTTATTTTCCCTTGGACATCTGAAAAAGGTAAAGTAGCACGTTTTATTTGTGACATCTACAATGCAGATAGAACTCCGTTTGATGGCGATCCACGTAATAACTTAAAACGTGTGTTAAAAGAGATGGAAGAGTTAGGATTTACTGATTTTAACCTTGGACCTGAGCCAGAGTTCTTCTTATTCAAATTAGACGAAAAAGGCGAACCTACATTAGAATTAAATGATAAAGGTGGCTACTTCGACTTAGCGCCAACTGACCTTGGTGAAAACTGCCGTCGTGACATCGTATTAGAGCTTGAAGAAATGGGCTTTGAAATTGAAGCATCTCACCATGAGGTAGCTCCTGGACAACACGAGATTGACTTCAAATATGCTGCTGCATTAAAAGCTTGTGATGATATCCAAACGTTCAAACTTGTTGTAAAAACAATTGCACGTAAACATGGCTTACATGCTACATTTATGCCAAAACCATTATTTGGTGTGAATGGTTCAGGTATGCACTGTAACGTTTCATTATTTAAAGATGGTCAAAACGCATTTTATGATGAAAACGGTAATCTAGAGCTAAGTGATACTGCTCGTCAATTTATCGCAGGTATCATCAAGCACGCACATAGCTTTACAGCAGTAACAAATCCTACTGTAAACTCTTATAAGCGTCTAGTGCCTGGATATGAGGCTCCTTGTTATGTTGCATGGTCTGCTCGCAACCGTAGCCCATTAATCCGTATTCCAGCTTCTCGCGGCGTAGGAACTCGTGTTGAGGTACGTAGCGTAGACCCAGCTGCTAACCCATATTTAGCAATGGCTGTTCTATTAAAAGCTGGTTTAGATGGAATCAAGAACAACCTTGAAGCTCCAAAACCTATCGATCGTAATATCTATGTAATGACAAAAGAAGAGCGTATTGAAGAAGGTATCGTAGATTTACCTGCAACATTAGCTCAAGCTTTAGATAGCTTCCAATCAAACGAAGTTATGGTTTCTGCATTAGGTGAACACTTAGCAGAGCACTTCGTTGAAGCGAAAGAAATCGAATGGGATATGTTCCGTACACAAGTTCATCCTTGGGAACGTGACCAATACATGAGCCAATATTAATTCCTAAAAGTCCGAGAGATCGTTTATACGTTCTCTCGGACTTTTTTGTTTTTCATAATGAATAATATTCTGCATGCGTATATTAAATATCGAACTAAGCTGTTCATAAAACAAGTATAGCTGCCTGTCGTATAATTTACGGGAGGCTTTTTATTGTTTTGTTATATACAGGAAAGAATTTGGTTATATGAATTAAAAAGGATAATCTTTTTGTCTCATTGAATCTATATGTAAAAGTAGTGTATAACAGATAGAGAGATTGTTTATGTGTTCACTCTGCACTGTATTTCAGTATAACTTCAGAGAATTTTCAGCCAGGCACAGTATCGATAGAAAATACTGTTGGAGAGGAATGTAAGGAAAATGAAAGAAGGAAATTTCTTTAAAGGTTTGGTCATAGGAATTTTAATAAGCATTCCAATTTGGATTATTCTCATTGTTGTAGGTGTTCTTCTTTTTAAATAGGCTTATGACGATAATAGAATAGACAAAACTTTCCTTGCAGTGTATACTTTAAATGAAAATGATAATTATTATCATTTAATCAACGAATCAACACTCTGCATATAGCTGTCACTCCTTGAGAGCTATCCTTATTCAGTATTCTGTCTATAAAGCAGAATAACCCGTTGCCATTGGGCAGCGGGTCTTTTTTTTAGTGATTTTTCACCTGCTAGGCTAGTATACGTAGCACTTTTTGCCCCCTTGCATATGTTAACAATAAGGAGGGACAAGTAATATGAAAAAAATCTATCTTGATGCAGGACATGGTGGGGCAGATGCAGGAGCAGTTGGAGCGAATGGACTGTATGAAAAAAACTTAGTTTTAAAAATTCAACAATATTTAATAAGCTATTTAAATAGCACCTACAGTGACTTTACGATTAAAACCACTCGTACCACAGATACTTTTTTATCGTTATCTCAGCGCGCTTCTCAAGCTAATTCGTGGGGAGCAGATGCATTTATGTCTATTCACGTAAATGCCGGTGGAGGAACAGGGTACGAAGATTATGTTTACAGAAGCGCTAGCAATGCCAGTAAAACGTTTCAATCAATTGTCCACGGCCAAGTACAGCCAACGCTGCTATCGTATAATCATCCGAATCGCGGTCGAAAGTCAGCCAATTATGCGGTGCTTCGCTTAACAAATATGCCCGCAGTACTAACTGAAATAGCTTTTATTGATAACCGCACCGATGCAGCACTTCTCCAAAACGAAGCTTTTTTAAAAAGCATGGGTGAATCGTATGCAAAAGGAATTGCCGTCTATTTGAATTTACCCCGTCGTGCAGTTCCAAACCCAAATCCAACACCAACACCAAATCCATCACCTTCTGAACCAGGTACAAAAACGTATACGATCAAGCAAGGAGATACGCTGTACAGTATTGCACAGAAGTACAATATAACAGTACAAGCGCTTCAAGAAGCGAATACAGGGCTTTCTGATCCTTTAACACTACAGGTTGGAAAAACAATTGTTATTCCTTCAGGGACTTCACCAAACCCATCTCCAACACCACCTGCTGAACAATATCCACTTCCCAATGGAATTTTAAAGCAAGGTGATTCTGGAGAAGCCGTGAAACAGCTTCAAAGAGCATTAAACGCAGTTAATTTTAAAGTAGGGTCAGTAGACGGAATATATGGAGTTCAAACGAAAGATGCAGTAAGACGTTTTCAGCTTGTGTATCTTCCTTATGATGTAGATGGCATTTATGGTCCTCAAACGAAAAACAAGCTAGCAGCCGTTTTAAAAGCAAAAAGTTAAAGCAAAAAGGTCTTCTGTAAGCGAGCAGAAGGCCTTTTGTTTTTCTGTTAAAAGCGCCTTAAGTACTATTTTATGGTTTACGTAAAATAATGCTTTACAAACCATTTGTACGGGAGTATATTATCTAAGAACAAAGGATAGTTATGAAAGAAACATGTTATCGATCATACCCTTTAACCGAAAATTATATTGACCTGTTATCGCTTAATTCGTCAGAAGTGGGGGACCCAAATTTGTGCATTGTCACTTGGGGTGAATCCTTTTTTAAAAGGTAGGGCTACTCTCATAGCCCGAATCCGACAGCTAACCCCATAAGCGTTTTGGAGAGGAGGTTTAAGCTGTGTAAAAACGCTGAGAACCCTTAGTGTTTTTTTTGTGCGCTTTTTTAACATAAAAAGGTATTTTTTAGGAATGATATCACTTGTTCGTGAACTTGTAACGGAGCTTAGCAATGAATAGTAAATAGTAGCTAGGCAATCATCGGAGGGAAATTGCGTGAACTATTCAGTTCTCAAAAGATTATTGATTGGAAAGCCGCTTAAAACAAAAGAGTTAGGCGATCAAAAGCTTAGTAAGCTTAAAGCACTGGCTATTTTATCTTCAGATGCCTTATCTTCAGTGGCTTATGGAACAGAACAAATTTTGATTGTACTTGCAACAGTCGGCGTCCTTGCCTATTGGTATTCGATTCCAATTGCGATTGGGGTATTGGTACTCCTGACGGCTTTAATTCTTTCATATCGTCAAATTATTTATGCGTATCCGCAAGGCGGAGGAGCTTATATTGTTTCGAAAACCAATTTAGGAGAAAATCCTGGGCTTATCGCTGGGGGGTCACTGTTAGTAGATTATATTTTAACAGTTGCCGTGAGTGTTTCAGCAGGAACCGATGCTTTAACTTCGGCTTTTCCAACGCTGCATCATTACAATGTAGTAATTGCGTGTTTGCTGGTGATTTTTATTACCGTTTTAAATTTACGTGGTGTAACAGAATCCGCTTCTGTATTAGCTTATCCGGTTTATTTATTTGTTATTGCTCTTATTTTGTTAATAGCGGTAGGCTTGTTTAAAATAGCGACAGGTCAAGTTTCACCTGAGCTTCATCCATCTCTCGGTACAGTAGTGCCAGGTATTAGTTTGTTTTTATTATTAAAAGCTTTTTCGTCAGGCTGTTCGGCATTGACAGGTGTAGAAGCTATTTCAAATGCAGTGCCTAACTTTAAAGAGCCAGGTGCAAAAAATGCTGTTCATACATTAATGCTGATGGGCGGTATTTTAGCCGTTTTATTTTCGGGCATCACGTTTTTAGCTTATTGGCTTGGCATTTCTCCAAAAGCAGATGAAACGGTTGTATCACAAATTGCATCGAGTGTGTTTGGACGAAATGGATTTTATTATTTTATTCAAGGCACAACAGCTCTAATTCTAGTGCTAGCAGCGAATACGGGCTTTTCAGCTTTCCCTTTGCTGGCTGTCAACTTATCGTCTGATAAATACATGCCAAGAATGTTTCAAATTCGTGGCGATCGACTAGGCTATTCAAATGGAATTGTGACCCTTGGAATTGCTTCTATTGTCTTAATTGTAGCTTTTAAAGGAGCGACTGAACAATTAATCCCTCTTTATGCAGTTGGAGTGTTCATTCCATTCACGCTTTCTCAAACAGGCATGATTGTCAAATGGCTTAGAGAAAAGCCGGCCGGCTGGCAAGGAAAGCTAATCATTAACTTAATTGGTGCGCTTATTACCTTAACTGTGCTAATCATTTTGTTTACAACGAAGTTTTCACAAGTATGGTCCGTGCTCATTTTCTTACCGGTTATTGTCTATATTTTTCATCGCATTCATACGCATTATGAAGCGGTAGGAGAGCAGCTTCGCATTAAGCAAGGAGAAAAGATTGGAAAGCTTGAAGGAAGTGTGGTCATTGTTCCTGTAGCAGGAATGACAAAGGTAGTAGAAAATTCATTAAATTATGCAAGAACGATTGGCGATACCGTTATTGCAGTGCATGTGGCCTTTGATCGAGAAAGCGAAAAGAGAATGGAAGAGAAGTGGGAGAAGTGGCAGCCTGATATTCGTATTGTTACGTTTCATTCTCAATACCGCAGCTTAGTGCGGCCGCTGTTTCGATTCATTGATATGGCCGAGGAAAAAGCGCGGGAAAACAATATGGCTATTACGGTCGTTATTCCACAATTCATTACGAAAAAAAGCTGGCAAAATATCCTTCACAATCAGTCCAGTCTGCTGTTAAAAGCACATTTGCTTTACCGTAAAAACGTAATCGTTACAACTGTACCGTACCGTTTTAAAAAATAATGAAACATGACTAAAAACCTCCAACTTGTATGTTGGAGGTTTTTAATTTTTAAATTCACATACACTAACCGTAATCGAATCTCATAAAGGCGCAAACGGAGGGATTGTATGAGTGAATTAATTAAGTTATTGCGAAAAGGAAATAAATCGGCCATGATGGCCGCTATAGTGAATACTATTATTTCCATTATTAAAGGGATTGCTTTCGCTTTAACAGGGAATGTAGCGATGTTTGCTGAAACGATGCACAGCTTAGGGGATGCAGCAAATCAGTTTTTTGTTTTTATAGGTTCGGCATTAAGTAAAAAAGCCCCGACCAAACGATTTCCAAACGGATTTGGCCGATTGGTTAATCTTGTTCTATTAGGAGCGGTTCTTGTAGTAGGAATTATGGCGTTTGAAACGATTAAAGAAGGATATCACCACATTCTTCATCCGACGAAGTCTTCAGGCTTTATTTTAAATATTGCAGTACTTGGCATCTCGGTGTTACTTGAAATGTTTGTTCTATTTAAGGCAATGAAAGAAATTTTGCACGATGTGGGGATAAACCCTGCAGAAACAAATGTTTTTGCGCAAAGCTTTGTTCATTTAAAGAAAGCCAAGCCAGCAACTAAACTTGTTTTTATGGAAGATCTGGTAGCTACTGGAGGAGGCGTATTGGCTTTAATCGCCGTTTTTATTTCGCGATTTACGCCTTTTCATCAAGCTGAAGGAATTGCTTCTATTTTAATTGGTCTTATGATGTTTTTTGTAGTAGGACGAGTCTTTTTAGATAATGCTGCTGGAGCGCTTGGCGAAGCGGATAAAGAAATGGAAATGAAAATTGGCGCGATTGTCATGCAAGATGTACAAGTGCGTGATATTCAAACGTTAATGGTGATGAAAGAAGGAGAAGAGCTTCACGTTGAATTAAAAGTAGAAATTGATCCTGTTTTAACAGTGGCAGAAGCTGATGATATTAAAGATCGTCTGGAAAATCGTATTTTACAGGAAAAAGGAGTAACGGATGTCATTATTGAATTTGATGAAGATGATGGAATTCCGGACTGGGTGCCAAGTGATTTACAGCTTCAAAAAGAATAAAAACAAGGAAGAAAACAGCTGTTTTCTTCCTTGTTTTTTTAGCTATATACTTTTTCACGTACGTTTGGAGAATCTGTTGAAGCTTTCGAGAAGTTAACGGTTTCACGTACAACGTAAATAGGTCTATTTTTACTTTCATCGTAAATTCTTGCGATGTATTGTCCGACTAGTCCTAAGCCAAGTAGCTGAATACCGCTAAAGAAGGTGATAGCTACCATAATAGAAGTCCAGCCAGGCTGAATGTTTTTACCTATCAGCCAAACAACAATCGAATAACTTAAAACTAAAAGTGATACAAAAACCGATAACCAGCCAATAACCATTACTAAACGCAAAGGCTTCGTTGAAAACCCAATAATTCCATCTGAAGCAAACTTGATCATCTTTTTTAAAAGATATTTTGTTTCACCAGCAAAGCGTTCATCGCGCTCATATTCTACATATGTTTGCCTGAAGCCAATCCAAGACATCATTCCTCGTACAAAACGATTGCGTTCAGTCATTTTTTTGAATACATCCGCTACTTTTCGGTCGATAATACGAAAATCTCCCGTGTCTTTACGGATTTCGATATCGGACATATAATTTAAAAAGCTGTTTGCATCCATACGTATGCGAACAGCTTTTATGTTTTAAACCGATCTTTTAATAAATTCCATAGGGAACTCACTCCGAGACTAATGCTGATCAGAATTCCTGATAGAGCTACTATTAAAGCGATATATTCAAAGATAGAAAACTGCTTCATACTATCCCAATGGATGTTTCCCTTTAGTTTGCTAATAACTAAATTCATTCCGTAAATACCGGAAAGAACCGTGTAAATCGTTAAAATTAATAATAAGTAATTGTGACGCTTGGCTGCGATTTTCTCTTGATTTTGGTACAAAGTACCAAGGGTTTCTTTGACTTCTTGATAAAGAGAATTGATATGAAAGATTTTTTTAAAGAGCTCAGAAAACTCTTGACCTTCTGTGCGAGAGCTAATTTCTAAAAACAAATATTTACCTGAAAACACGGTAATAGAGCGGATTAGTCGTTCAATGCCCTCTGAATTTTTATGAAACGTGAGCTGAGAATATTCATAAGATAGTTTTAGCAACACGATTTTATAGAAAAAATGTAAAAATAAATTATAGTAATGCTGGCCAAATAGATGATTCATCAAAAGCTGATCCGTTTTAGAGTCTGTCGATTTAGAAATACACGAAAACACATGGTCTGTTATGACGTAATAGGTTTCAGGAGCCCATCTGGAATACACGTGTTTAGTATTATACGTTTTAATATACTCATGATTGTGTGCAGAAATAAACGCTTTCCCGCCAGGCGTATAGCTATTTAGCTGTCCAGTACGAAATAAAGTTGTGGAATTAATCTCTTGCTCTTGATTTACCGTTACATAACTTAACACAAACATCCGTTCATCGATAAAATAAGGAAGGCTCCCAACGTGCTGTTCACGTGTGGCTTCTTTCTTGATGTGTTCGTTCAAAAATGGCGCGAGCTGTGAAAAAATATAATCTTGCACTTTGCTATAGCGATGATGTTCATAGGTAATGGTGGATCCATGCTCTTCAGCAAGCTTCGGTTCTAATACACGAAAATGATTCATGAACTCTAAAATATCATCATAGGTGTAATGATTATGGCTCATCTCAGTGCGAATGGTCATGACGCCAATTTCAAAAGGACATAAAAAAACATCCACAGACAGCACGTTGCTAGACACGGTGGTGGAGGAAGTGTGTAACGTAATGGCATGGTCTATTTTTTTTGAAAATCTAAGCAACCCTTCTTTTTCGCACGAGTCAGGGAATAGAATGCATTCAATGTAAGGAAGAAAATATTGATCCAGGCTATCATGAGATACGTAATATTGTTCTCCGTAGTATTCTTTTTCTAAATGTTTGTTTTGAATGGAAAAAAACTCGAACAAATTTGCTTCCAGTGCATGAACAAGCTGCTCTTTATTTTTTCGGTCAAAGGAAAAAGGAAAAAGAAACATGTTCATTGCTTTGGTAGGTACAATGGTTTGAAATGGTTCTGTTTTCCTTAGTGTATTGGTCATAAACTACATCCTTTTTATAGTCGGTTGTATTTCCTTGTAAGAGTCGAGGAAATGCAGATAGAAAGTAAAGGGTAAAACAAGCTTTATAAAAACCGTTCTACCTGCCTGCGATGATTCAACGTATCATTTATAATATGCCAATTTTTTTAGAAAACAAACGTAAAAAAACCAACTAACATCATGATTAGTTGGTTTTACATACAGTGTCTGATTAGTGAATAGTGCGATATACACCAGTTACTTTTCCTAAAATCGTTACGTGGCGAAGAATAATAGGCGCCATCGTTGAATTTTCAGGCTGTAAACGAACGAAATTTTCTTCTTTAAAGAAGCGTTTTACCGTTGCTTCGTTGTCTTCGGTCATAGCGACCACAATATCTCCATTATTAGCTGTTTGCTGCTGACGTACGATTACCATATCGCCATCTAGAATACCTGCTTCAATCATACTTTCTCCCATAATTTCAAGCATAAATACATGATCATCTGGAGAAACGAATTTATCTGGAAGAGGGAAATATTCTTCCACATTTTCAACGGCTGTTATAGGAAGCCCCGCTGTTACTTTACCAATAACAGGAACATTAATGACATTGCTTTTAGGGATGTTTACTTCGTCTAGTTGAAGAACTTCGATTGCTCTCGGTTTTGTTGGATCTCTGCGAATTAACCCTTTGCTTTCTAAACGAGCTAAATGCCCGTGTACAGTGGAGCTAGAGGCTAATCCTACCGCTTCCCCAATCTCGCGAACAGAAGGCGGATAACCTTTTAATTTTACTTCGTGCTTAATAAAATCTAGTATGTCTTGTTGACGTTTTGATAGCTTCATATTTTTCACCTCGATTTTAGCTATTCTTTAGGTGAATTATACCACGTGATGTGTCAATATACAAACATAAGTTCGAAGAATTCCATTGACAGAAACAAATGTTCTCACTAAAATAAGAACATATATTCTGATAGGGGGATCATAATATGCAACAATTCTTACATTCTATGAAACATTACGCTATTTTTTTTGCAGTTATCGCTGCACTTACATATGTATTGACGCTGGTTTTAGGAGCGGATAAAGTAGATTTAGACAAATATTCAACGGTTACTATTACAAAAGGAGATACGCTTTGGGACTTGTCCAACAAGTATCATAATCACCATCATTTGACCACCAATGAATTTGTCAAATGGGTTGAAGACGTCAATGATTTAAACTCAGACACTGCCCAGTCTTTATCTCCTGGAGATAAATTATATATTCCTGTTTTAAAAAAAGAGTTACATAATCAAGTGGCAATTGAACAGTAGTGTGTAACGGCCGTTCCTGAATATTGTTAGAAGCCGAAAAGGTCGTGATAAAAGTGGATGCCATTATTTATTGCCGTGTCAGTACGGATAAAAAAACCCAAGAAACATCTTTACAGCGCCAGCAAGAAGAATTAAAAAAGCTTGCTGATCTTCACCATCTAAAGGTGAAAAAAGTCGTGATGGAAAAAGCAAGCGGATATGATGTAGACAGAGAGGGGATTTTGGATGTTCTTCATACAATGAAAGAAGAGAAAATATCTGTGCTGCTCATTCAAGACGAAACACGATTAGGCAGAGGAAACGCCCGAATTGCGCTGCTTCATGCTTTTCATAAAGAAAATGCTACAATCTATACGATTAGTCATCAAGGCCAGCTTCAGCTTTCAGAATCTGACTCAATGGTGTTAGATATTATTAGCTTAGTGGAAGAGCATCAGCGGAAATTACATAATGCTAAAATTAAAAGAGGAATGAAAAGAGCCGTAGAAAACGGTTATCGTCCGCAGCAAAATTTAAAAAATCAAGGAGTTAACTCGGGAAGAGAAAAAAAAGAAGCGCCGATTGAAGAAATTGTCCGCCTTCGTCATAACGGCTTAACCTTTGCTGAAATTTCAGTTACGCTAAAAGGTTTTGGTTATAATATTTCAAAAGCGACGGTACATCGTCGCTATCAAGAGTACCAAGACAGTGCTCAATCTCTTGATAAAACGAAAGAGATTTAGTAAGATGACTACATGTTGCCGGAACGGTTCGGTAATTTTAATTATTGATTATAAGGAGATAGGTTTTATATGCTATCAAAAGATAAACTTGCTCGTATTAATGCTCTTTCAAAAAAGGCAAAGGCTGAAGGGCTGACAGAATCTGAAGCGAAAGAACAGCAAGAGCTACGTCAGGAATATTTAAAAGTTTTCCGACAATCTATGACAAATCACCTTCATACGATTAAAGTTGTGGACGAAGAAGGTAAAGATGTTACGCCTAAGAAGTTAAAAGAGAGTAAAAAGAAGCGTCTTCACTGAGACGTTCTAGTAAAACTAGAGGGAGAGTTCCCTCTAGTTTTTTGTATAATTTTAATAAGGCACACAAAAACTGTGAAAGTGGAAATTTTTTTGGTTCAAGTATTGTACAAATAAGCAAATCATTAGTATGATAACATATGTACATAGTTTTGAAAGGAATGAAGAGTATGACACAACGTATTGAAGATCTTTCGATTGCAACAATTCGTACTTTATCAATCGATGCGATTGAAAAAGCAAATTCAGGTCACCCAGGTATGCCAATGGGAGCTGCTCCAATGGCATATACATTGTGGACAAAATTTATGAACATCAATCCAAAGAATCCAAACTGGTTCAACCGTGACCGCTTTGTATTATCAGCAGGACACGGATCGGCACTATTATACAGCTTGCTTCATTTAGCTGGATATGACTTATCAATTGAAGACCTTAAAAACTTCCGTCAATGGGGAAGTAAAACACCAGGTCATCCAGAGTTCGGTCATACAGCAGGTGTTGATGCAACAACCGGCCCACTAGGACAAGGTATTGCAATGGCTGTTGGTAAAGCAATGGCAGAACGTCATTTAGCTGAAACATACAACAAAGAAGGTTTAGAAATTGTAGACCACTTTACGTATGGTATTTGTGGTGACGGAGACTTAATGGAAGGTGTATCTGCTGAAGCAGCTTCATTAGCGGCACACTTAAAATTAGGACGTTTAGTTGTTTTATACGATTCAAATGATATTTCTTTAGACGGAGATTTAGATCGCTCGTTCTCTGAGAACGTAGAAGATCGTTTCAAAGCTTACGGATGGCAAGTAATCCGCGTTGAAGACGGCAATGACTTGACAGCGATTGCAAACGCGATTGAAGAAGCAAAAGGCGATTTAACACGCCCAACGCTAATTGAAGTAAAAACAACAATCGGATTTGGTTCTCCAAACCACGCGGGTACTTCTGGCGTGCACGGTTCTCCATTAGGTTCCGATGAAACAAAATTAACAAAAGAAGCTTATGCATGGACATTTGAAGAAGATTTCTATGTGCCAGAAGAAGTGTATGCTCACTTCAAAGCTACAATTGCTGAAGATGGCCAAAAGAAAGAAAACGAATGGAACGATGTATTTGCACAGTATAAAGAAAAATATCCTGAACTAGGTCGTCAATTTGAACTAGCAGTAGAAGGAAAGTTACCGGAAGGCTGGGAAGAAACGCTTCCAGCATACGAAACGGGTTCAAGCCTAGCTAGCCGTGCTTCTTCGGGAGAAGTATTAAACGCAGTAGCACAAGCTGTACCTCAATTCTTCGGCGGTTCAGCTGACTTAGCTGGCTCAAATAAAACAATGATTAAAGGTTCAGAAGACTTCACTGCAGCTGATTACAGCGGACGTAATATCTGGTTCGGTGTACGTGAATTTGCAATGGGAGCTGCATTAAACGGTATGGCTCTACACGGCGGTGTAAAAGTATTCGGAGGAACATTCTTTGTATTCTCTGATTATCTTCGCCCAGCAATTCGCTTAGCAGCTTTAATGAAGCTTCCTGTAACATATGTATTCACACATGACAGTATCGCAGTTGGAGAAGACGGCCCAACACATGAGCCAATTGAACAATTGCCATCACTTCGTGCAATGCCAGGTCTTTCAGTGGTTCGTCCTGCAGATGCAAATGAAACAGCTGCTGCATGGCGCCTAGCATTAGAGTCAACTGACCGCCCAACGGCGCTTGTATTGACTCGTCAAAACTTGCCAACGCTTGAAGGTACAAAAGAAAATGCATACGAAGGCGTGTCTAAAGGTGCGTACGTTGTATCTAAAGCTGGTAAAGACCAAGCGGATGCATTAATACTTGCAACAGGCTCTGAAGTAAGCCTAGCAGTAGAAGCACAAAAAGCATTAGCTGCAGAAGGCATTGACGTATCTGTAGTAAGTATGCCTGCATGGGATCGTTTCGAAGAGCAATCTGCTGAGTACAAAGAAAGTGTTATCCCTAAATCAGTGAAAAAACGTTTAGGTATTGAAATGGCTTCTACACTTGGCTGGGAACGCTATGTTGGAGACGAAGGACAAGTTCTTGGTATTAATCACTTCGGTGCATCTGCTCCTGGTGAAACAATCATGAAAGAATTTGGTTTTACAGTTGAAAATGTAGTAGCAAAAGTGAAAAGCTTGCTTAATGCATAATTCTTTTTCATAAGAAAGAGCAGACTCTTGTGGTCTGCTCTTTTTTTTCGACAAAAAAACAAAGGAATTTTTTCATCGATAGACAAGCATTGCGTACACCATTCGGTATAATGGTACAAAAAAGAACGAGCCGAAAGGGAGGATGAATCGTGAGAACGTATGAAGTATATTTAATGGAGGAAGAAGTTGCATCATCCTATTTTCGAAGAGAAAAGCTCATTTATCAGCTGCTGATTGAATATAGAATGAAACGTCACTTGAAGGAAACGCACTTACAAAAACAAGTTCATTACATTACTCGGCAACTGCCCATTTCATTTATTCAACGAGAATTACTTCAGGCGTTTTCTCATTATCCTCATTTTTTTACTCATCAAGAGACGTTTGTGCTGGAATATCCTCATAAAAAAAGTCGAGCATCTATAAAATTAACGAATCGCTGTATAACAATTGAAGGAGATGGCAATGTTGATGCTGAGACAGCTTTTTTTGAAGTATTACGCAAGCTAGATCCTTGTTTTTTAGCAGTGAATTATGGAACGGATGAATACGGCTGGCTGAGGCCTGTGAAAACAAGAAAATTTGTGTAATTATTTAAGGAAATTGGAACGGAAATATTGTATAATAGCGTATGGTCTAGTACACTGTAAGTTAGACAACACGAAGGAGGAAGTAATACCATGGGAATGTATATTCTAGTTGGTGTTCTAGCATTAATTGTTGGGATAGCGCTAGGATTTTTCATTGCTCGTAAATATATGATGAGCTATCTGAAGAAAAATCCACCAATTAATGAACAAATGTTAAAAATGATGATGATGCAAATGGGCATGAAACCATCGCAGAAAAAAATTAACCAAATGATGAAAGCAATGAACGGCCAAATTAAATAATGGTTAATTGGACAGACACTCTCTATTCAGAAGGGTGTCTTTTGTTTTATGATAGATATAAGAAAATGGTTGCGGGGCTAGGGGGATACGATGAAAATTTTTCGAGAGCTATGGTGGTTTTTCAAACAGGAAAAAAAGTCTTACATAACGGGGATAGCGCTGCTCATTATTGTGGCAGCATTAGAACTTCTCCCGCCTAAAATTATTGGTTTAACGGTAGATGGCATTAAAGAAGGGACGCTGAATGGAAAGCGCTTAATGCAGATGGTTAGCATTTTGCTAGGAGCTGCTGTTGTGGCCTATTTCACAAGGTACATATGGCGTATTATGATATTTGGTTCATCTGTTAAACTAGCCAAGCAGCTGAGAAATACCCTCTACACTCATTTTACCAAGATGAATCAGGCCTTTTATCAGCGGCGGCGAATTGGGGATTTGATGGCCCATGCAACAAACGATATTCAAGCTATTCAACAAACTGCGGGTTCGGGCGTTCTGACGCTTGTGGATTCGATTGTCACAGGAGGGCTTGTTCTATGCACAATGGCCCTTACAATCAGCTGGAAATTAACGCTTATTTGCCTTATTCCTATGCCGCTTATGGCCGTTTTAACAAGTTACTATGGTACATTGCTTCATGCGCGGTTTCATCACGCACAAGCAGCATTTTCTACTTTAAATGATAAGGTTCAAGAAAGCATTAGCGGAATTAAAGTCATTAAGACGTTTGGGGAAGAAGCAGCTGATGTCGAAGAATTTCGCATTAAGTCTGCAGATGTTGTCCAAAAGAACATGAAAGTAGCCCGAGTAGATGCATTGTTTGATCCGACCATTTCGATTATTGTAGCACTTTCTTTTTTACTTGCTCTTATTTTTGGCAGCAAGATGGTTATTAATGAAGAGTTAACACTGGGGCAGCTTGTTACCTTTACAACTTATTTGGGCCTTCTTATTTGGCCGATGCTCGCGTTTGGCTGGCTATTTAATATTGTGGAACGAGGAAGAGCATCATATGACAGGGTATTTTCTTTATTAAAAGAAGAAAATTCGATTGAAGAAGCAGCGCATCCTAGTGTTGAAATGCCAACAGGAAATATTGAAGCTGTTATTCATAGGTTTTCGTATGTTAAAGAAGACGAATATACGTTAAACGAAATTTATTTTACACTTTCTCGCGGTCAAACGTTAGGTATTGTCGGAAAGACGGGTGCTGGGAAAACCACGCTTTTAAAGCTGCTGCTTCGTGAATTTGATGTAAGCGACGGAGCTGTTTTATGGGGAGGAAAAGACATTAAAGACTATGCTTTTGATTCATTGTACAAAAGCATTGGATATGTTCCTCAAGATCACTTTTTGTTTTCAACAACAGTTGCTGATAATATCGCGTTTGGAAAAAGAGAAGCAAGCAATCAAGAAATTAAAGAATCGGCTAAAGTTGCCAATGTACATAGAGACATCCTCGATTTTACAGATGGCTATCAAACAATAGTAGGTGAAAAAGGCGTTTCGTTATCGGGTGGACAAAAACAGCGTATCTCGATTGCAAGAGCTCTTCTATTAGATCCTGAGCTTTTAATTTTAGACGACTCGCTATCAGCGGTAGATGGAAAAACGGAAGCGGGTATTTTACAAGCGCTGAAGCAGAAACGTCAAAATCGAACAACGATTATTACAGCGCATCGACTGAGCTCGGTTACTCATGCAGACCTGATTCTTGTACTTGATAAAGGGAAAATTATTCAGCGAGGAACTCATGAGGAACTGCTTAGCGTGAGCGGCTGGTACCAGGATATGTACGATAGACAGCAGCTTGAACGTGCGGTAGAAGAAGGAGAGACGAAAAATGAAAATTGAACATTCTTCGGTACATAAACGTCTGTTTCGCTATACAATTCCGCATAAAAAATCATTTTTTTTAGCGTTCACACTATTATTAATTGCTACGGCTGCGGATTTATTAGGGCCCATTTTGATTAAAATTTTTATTGACGATTATTTAACTCCTAAGTACTTGCCTCTTCAGCCTCTTGTGTGGCTTGCGAGCAGTTATTTGCTTTTACAGCTTTTAAAAATTGTCGTTCAATACTTTCAGCTTCTGCAGTTTCAAAAAATTGCGCTTCAAATTATTCAGCAGATTCGAATTGACGTTTTTTCTCATGTTCATCGCCTGGCTCTTCGCTTTTTTGACAACACGCCAACGGGAAGCCTGGTATCTCGAATTACAAATGACACGGAAGCCATGAAAGAAATGTTTGTGGAAGTCATCGCGGTTTTTATTCAAAATGGGGTATTTTTGATCGGTATTTTTATAGCCATGTTTATGCTAGATGTGAAGCTGGCTTTTTATTGTTTAGTTCTTCTCCCGTTCATTTGGGGACTTATGAAGCTTTATCAGCATTACAGCGCTATTTACTACGGACAGCTCCGAGAAAAGCTAAGTCAATTAAATGCCAAGCTTCATGAGTCTTTGCAAGGCATGTCTATTATTCAGTTATTTCGTCAAGAAAAGCGGCTGCGCTCGGAATTTGAAGAAATTAATGATGAGCATTATAAAGCGGGTATGCGCAATATTAAGTTAGATGGTTTGCTGCTGAGGCCGGCAGTCGAAATACTTTACATTTTAGCCGTTGTTCTTGTACTCAGTTATTTTGGTATTTCCGTAGCTGACAGCCCTGTTAAAATTGGTGTTCTTTACGCGTTTATCAACTACTTGGATCGTTTTTTTGAACCTGTTAATGAAATGATGCAGCGTCTTTCTATGTATCAGCAAGCGATGGTATCAGCCTCTCGGGTATTTGACTTGATGGATGAAAAAGAAAAAAATCCAGTCATGACAGGAGAACAAAAGCAGGGGGTACAAAAAGGAACGGTAGAATTCAGAAACGTAACGTTTTCCTATGATGGTGTTCGAGATGTGCTTTCTGATATATCATTTACGGTAAACGAAGGAGAAACAGTGGCTTTAGTAGGCCATACTGGAAGCGGGAAAAGCTCCATCATTAATTTATTAATGCGTTTTTATGAGCAGCAAAAAGGAGACATTTTGATCGATAGTAAACCGCTATCGTCTTTTTCAAATAAACAGCTTCGAGAAGAGGTAGGGCTGGTGCTGCAAGATGCCTTTTTATTTGCCGATACCGTAAAGCGAAATATTACGCTGCATGAAGACCATTTTTCTGATGAGCAAGTAAAAGCAGCGGCGAAATTTGTGCAAGCTCACGCATTTATCGAAGCACTTCCTAATAAGTATAATGAAGTGCTAGTGGAAAGAGGTTCGACTTTATCAAGCGGTCAGCGCCAGCTCTTAGCATTTGCAAGAACGGTGATTCGAAACCCTAAAATCCTTATTCTTGATGAAGCAACAGCGCACATTGATACAGAAACGGAAGAAGCGATTCAAGAGGTGTTAAGAGATATGGGAAAAGGCCGCACAACGATTGCGATTGCTCATCGCTTATCGACCATTCAACACGCGGACTGTATTTTAGTATTGCATAAAGGAAAAATCGTCGAAAAAGGAACGCACGCTGAACTGCTAAACAAATGCGGTTTGTACTATAATATGTATCAGCTTCAGCACAGTGAAAAAGAAGAGAATTTCAGCAAAGAAACAGGAGTAAAAGAGATTTATACAGAATTGATAGAGTGAAGGTGAAAAAAGAAACAACCTTCATGAAGAGGTTGTTTCTGTTGTTTGAGTAGGGAATTCATTGTAAACGTTTAATAAATGATCTAATTCTTGACTATGTTTAATAGCAGGTGGAGAGTTTAATCCACTTACTCGGACTATGCGGATGAGTTCTTCTCGTTTCTTTTCAATCGCTAATAGTATATCTTTTTTGGCCAATGCTATGTATCCCTTCTAACAAGTCGTTTACCTAATTATACAAGATAATGGTACTATTTGAAAGAAGTGAGATAAGACAATTTGGTTACAAAATGGTAACGAAAAAGAACAAAAAGAACAAAAAAAGGGAAGTGGGAAATGTGGGAGATTTAAATTTGTTTTTGGCATTTGGCGCGGGGTTTTTATCGTTTATTTCACCCTGCTGTTTGCCTTTGTACCCAGCTTTTTTATCGTACATAACAGGAGTGTCAGTTAGCGAGCTAAAGGAAGGCGCTAAGTCACATCAGCGCAAAGCTTTTATTCACACAGCTTTTTTTCTATTGGGGTTTTCTGTTATTTTCATTATGATTGGCTTTGCCACTTCTTTTATTGGTCAGTGGTTTTTTAACTATAAGGATTTAATTCGGCAGATTGGCGCTATTCTTATTATTTTCTTTGGTCTAGTTGTACTAGGGATTTTTAAGCCTCGAATTCTTATGCAGGAACACAAGCTTAAATTCGCAAATAAGCCGGCTGGACTCTTAGGTTCTTCTTTTATTGGTATGGCTTTTGCTGCCGGCTGGACTCCGTGCACGGGCCCTATTTTAGTATCGGTTATGGCGCTTGCAGCGACAAACCCAGGCTCCGGTCTTTTGTACATGATAACTTATTCACTTGGATTTTCTATTCCATTTTTTATTATGACGTTTTTTATTGGGAAAATGAACTGGTTAAAAAAACATATGAATTCCATGATGAAAGTTGGCGGATACGCAATGATTGGAATGGGATTTATTTTGTATTTTGACTGGATGACAAAAATTATTATTTATACAACGAGCGTATTCGGAGGGTTTACGGGCTTCTGAAAAGGGAAAGTGATACAAAAAGAATCTGGGAATTGGCAGATTCTTTTTATTTTTTAAAAGACAAAATAGTTACTTTCGCTCTTAGGAAATAAGCACAAATATGATGTGAAAAAATATATAGAAAAAATTTATTTTTACTATATCTTCTATAAATACGGAGTGATACAATAAAATCGTCATATTTTTAATTGTTAAAAAGAGGTGTATAAATTGAAAGATATTTTGTTAATCTTGCTTTTGCAACTGATCTATGTACCGATCTTGACGCTGCGCACAATTTTTTTAGTCAAAGGTATGAGTATGTATGCCTCGGTTTTTGGATTTGTTGAAGCGTTAATTTATGTATTCGGCTTATCCCTGGTATTTTCAGGAGATCAAAGCACGCTTGCTATGGTTGTATATGCAGTTGGGTTTGGAGTGGGAATTATCCTTGGAAGTTATATTGAATCTAGACTTGCTATCGGATATACAACATTCTTAGTTAACCTTATGACCAAAAATGAAGAGTTGATTAACCGCCTTCGACAGGAAGGTTTTGGTGTTACTGTTTACCAAGGAGAAGGAAGAGACAGTGCACGCTATAGATTAGACATTTTAACAAAAAGAAGTAGAGAAGAAGAGCTATTAGCATTCATTGAAGAATATGAGCCTCGTGCTTTCATTATTTCATACGAGCCGCGTAAATTTAAAGGCGGGTTCTTACTAAAAGCAATGAAAAAGCAAAAACAAAAGCAAAAAGCAAAAGCAGATATCACCTCTACTAAATAAAAACAGAAGAGATCCTCTTCTGTTTTTTTGTTGCACTTTTACTTCTGATGTTTTTTGGATTATAATATAAGTAAACACTAAACTATAGTAAAGGAAGGATTTCATTGGTTATTGCTTCAACACTTGTCGCAATTTTTATGGCTTCTTTCATATTAGTTGTTCGAATGAAAGCTGCTGATAAACCAACGAATGCAAAAAAAATTATACTTCCGCCTTTTTTTATGAGTACGGGAGCGTTAATGTTTATCTTTCCAATGTTTCGAGTAACGGGTGCAGAACTGCTTGAGGCGTTAATAGCAGGCATGATTTTCTCAATCCTGTTAATTAAAACGTCTAAATTTGAAATTCGTGACGATCATATTTACTTGAAGCGTTCAAAAGCTTTTGCATTCATTATTATTGGTTTGCTTATTATTCGAATTGCAATGAAAATATATTTAAGTTCTTCAATTGATGTTGGCCAGCTTGGCGGTATGTTCTGGATCTTAGCATTTGGTATGATTGTACCTTGGCGCATTGCTATGTACACATCGTACAAAAAGCTCGAACGAAAGCTGCATAATGATCGTCTTGCTAATACAACGATATTAAACTAAAAAAGGTGGCTACGCAGCCACCTTTTTTGATTTAAAATAAATGCTGATAGGGGACGGCATCTATTTTTTGCTTTTTTAATGTTTTTAATAAAAATTTATGATCACGTTTAGGCGTAGCTAAAATGTATCCACGTACGATTAAGTCTTCCGTTATAGAGGCTGCTTGTTCCTCAATTGCGAGTTCCCCAATTTTTCCCGCGATTTTTTGTTTGGCTACATCGCGAAATAGTTCAGGTACTGGTTCAACAAGAACGTTTAATAGCTGCTTTTGATCCGCTGACCAAAGGTGGACGGTTTTGGAAAGATAGTGATCTTGCCAATCAAGCTCAGACATGCCGTCTTCTTTTGGTAAGCGCTTTAAAAATTTCCTGAACATAAAAAATCCGCCGATAGCAAACATGCTCATTAAAAAGACAACCCAAAATAAAATAACCCATAAAAACCAGCCCTCTAGCATATTTTTCACTCCCTTATAAAGAGGTTAAACAAAACATTACTATATTTATACATTTATTATAAAAGCCTTGTTCCTTTTATGGCAATATAAAATTCCTGTACTTTGTAGGAGAAGAAAGTCTTTTTTGACTCATCGATAAGTTTATATAGACTCGCTGACGAGTAAATTATCGTTAGAATTATCTAAAAATCCTTATTTTTCAGCTTTTTAAAAGTTGGCACGTTTTTTGCATATAAACTAATTGAAGAATTATTTAATATGAGAGGAAGATAAAAAATGAGTCAAACTTTTAGCAAAGTAGCAACAAATTTACCGGGAGAAAATGCAAAGCAATTATTAGATAGAAGACACCGTGCCATTCCGAAAGGTGTAAGTTATGGCATTCCGACATTTGCTGATACGGCTGAAGGGGCGATCGTTAAAGATGTCGATGGCAATACGTTTATTGATTTCGTAGGCGCAATTGGCACAATCAATGTAGGACACAGTCATCCAAAAGTAAAAGAAGCGCTTCACAAACAAGTAGACCGTTTTATTCACACAGGATTTAATGTAATGATGTATGAGTCATATGTAGAGCTTGCAGAAAGATTGGCAGCAATTGCACCTGGTGAATTTGACAAGAAAGTATTACTTTTAAATAGCGGAGCAGAAGCTGTAGAAAACGCAGTGAAAATTGCTCGTAAATATACAAAGCGTCAAGGAATTATTTCCTTTAACCGCGGTTTCCATGGTCGTACATTAATGACAATGACAATGACAAGTAAAGTAAAACCATATAAATATGAATTTGGACCGTTTGCTCCTGAAGTATACAAAGCTCCATATCCTTATGAGTATCGCCGTCCACAAGGGTTATCAGTTGAAGCATACGAAGATTTCATGATTACAGAATTCAAAAACTTCTTAAATACAGAAGTAGCACCGGAAACGATTGCAGCTGTTGTAATGGAGCCGATTCAAGGTGAAGGTGGTTTCATTGTTCCAGGTAAACGTTTTGTGCAAGAAGTGTATCAATTATGTAAAGAGCACGGAATTTTATTTGTATCAGATGAAATTCAAGCAGGATTTGCACGTACAGGCCGCTACTTCGGTATTGAACATTTTGACGTTGAGCCTGATTTAATTACGGTATCAAAATCACTAGGAGCTGGTGTACCAATCAGCGGTGTCATTGGCCGTGCTGAAATCATGGATGAATCTAATCCTGGTGAGCTTGGCGGAACGTATTGTGGAAGTCCTCTTGGATGTGAAGCAGCCTTAGCTGTACTTGATATCATTGAAGAAGAAAAGCTAAACGAACGCGGTGAGTACCTTGGAAAAGTGGTAACATCACGATTTGAAAAACTAGCAGAAAAATATGACTGTATCGGTGATATTCGCGGATTAGGAGCGATGTCTGCGATTGAGCTTGTGAAAGACCGTGAAACAAAAGAAGCGGACAAAGAGCTTACACAGCGTATCGTAAAAGAAGCAAACAAACGTGGATTATTACTGCTTAGCGCGGGAGTATTCGGAAACGTTCTTCGTATCTTAATGCCGATTGTTATTACGTATGAGCAGCTAGAAGAAGGCTTAGCTATTTTTGAAGCTGCACTAGAAGCAAGCGTACAGCAAACAGTTGAAGTGTAAGTGAAATTGTGGCATGAGGCTGAGACAAACGTATTTTAGTTGAAGAAAGATCCGAACGATGAATGGAGATTTTTGATGAAGAATCCAACTCGTTCGGATTTTTCATGGCGATGGTGAACGCAGGTTTCATGTATGTGGCTGCTTCTAGCTGGTGATTGGAGGGCAAGACGAAGACTCCTGCGGGAAAAGCGGAACAGGTGAGACCCCGCAGGAGCGGAAGCAACGAGGAGGCTCACCGACCGCCCGAGGAAAGCGAAGTCTTGCACGGAAATCAACAGCGGTGTCACAAGCGATTCATACGAGCTCCTTTATCCTATTGGTTCGTCTTTAAATGGGATGGATTTAGTTATGTCTCAACTTCATTCTTCATGAATCACAAAAAATGGGTATGTTTGGACACTCTATTTATAGATTTTTCATTTTCTGATAAAATAAAATAATAATTATTTTTTGACGAAAAGGTGATTCAAATGACCATTCATAAAAAGCATATTCAGCAAATTAACGACGAACTTTACGATATATTTGAGTCATCATTTGATGAAATCTTTGTAACTGATGCAAATGGGTATGTATTAGTTGTAAATTCAGAGTGTGAAAAAAATTATGCTTTGAAAGTGGAAGATTTTATTGGAAAGCACGTAAAAGAACTGCAGGAAATGGGTATTTTTTATCCTTCGGCCACGCTAAAAGTGATTGAATCTAATCAAGCAATTGAATTGGTTCAAAAAACAAACTCCGGCCGGTATCTTCATGTGCGGACAAGGCCGGTATTTACAAACGACGGGCATTTAAAAAGCGTTATTAGCTATTCTCGGGATCTCACAGACTTAATGGAATTAAAACGAAAAGTAGAAGAGATGGAAGAACAGCTTGAAAACTATAAAAAAGAGTTAAATGAATCCGTAGACTTAGAAGGCATTGTGACAAAAAGCGAAGCGATGAAAAAGGTTTTTTCAACCATTCAACGAGTTGCTTCTGTAAATACAACCGTTCTTTTACTTGGAGAAACAGGGGTAGGAAAAAGCAGAGTAGCAAAACTGCTTCACCAGCTTAGTACAAGAAAACAGCAGCCGTATCATGAGCTTAATTGTGCAGCGCTTCCTGAACAGCTTATTGAATCAGAGCTATTTGGCTATGAAGGCGGTACGTTCACTGGAGCATTTCGAGAAGGGAAAAAAGGTATCATTGAGCTTTCGAACGAAGGCACGCTTTTTCTAGATGAGATTGGTGAACTTTCTCTTTCAGCACAAAGTAAGTTGCTCCATGTACTGCAAGACCGTACAATTCGTCCCGTGGGTTCAACAAAAGCAGTATCAATAGATGTACGAATTATTGCTGCTACGAATCAAAATCTGGAGCAAATGGTGGAAGAAGGAAAGTTTAGACGTGATTTGTACTATCGACTGAACGTAGTGCCAATTACGATTCCACCTTTACGAGAGCGAAAAGAAGATATTCTGCCTCTTGTCTATCAATTTCTTCATCATTTTAATACGGTATACGAACGTAATGTACGCTTATCACCAAAGGCGTTAGATGCATTTTTAGGTCAGGAATGGAAAGGAAACGTTCGCGAAGTGGAAAATATCATTGAGCGCCTGGTTGTTACAGGAGAAGAAATGATTACGCTTAAAGACTTGCCGTTTGCAAAAGAGTTTGCTATCGATCCGCCTGTTCATACGCTTCCTGAAATGATTGAACATGTGGAAAAAGAAATGGTCATCAAGGCGTTTGAACAGCATAGGTCATCTTACAAAGTAGCCGAACAGCTTGGTATTAGCCAATCACAAGCGAGTCGTAAAATCCGAAAATACGTGTCGGACAGCACCGAACAGTGAGTAGATAAATTTAAGCAGGGAGTGAAGAAATATGAAGCAAGCAAACTTATATATTAACGGAGAATTTGTTTCAACAAATGATACATACGAAGTGGTAAATCCAGCGACAAATGAAGTAGTGGCTGCCGTTGCAAAAGGCGGAGAAAAAGAAGCGAAGCTAGCAGCAGATGCTGCCTATGAAGCGTTTCAAACATGGTCTAAAAAAACAGCAGAAGAGCGCGGCAAACTATTATTTAAATGGCATCAGCTGATTGAAGAACACACGGATGAACTGGCTGAAATAATGACAGTCGAGCAAGGTAAGCCTCTTAAAGAAGCAAAAGGTGAAATTGGCTACGCCAACGGATTCGTGTCATGGTACGCAGAAGAAGGAAAACGAATTTACGGAGAAACAATTCCAGCTTCTTCTCCTAATAAACGTCTATTTGCTCACAAGCAGCCAGTGGGAGTTATGGCAGCTATTACGCCGTGGAACTTCCCGGCAGCAATGATTACACGTAAAGTAGCGCCAGCTTTAGCAGCTGGATGTACAGCGGTTATTAAGCCGGCAGAACAAACGCCACTAACGGCTCTTCGTCTAGCAGAACTGGCAGAAGAAGCAGGTATTCCAAAAGGCGTAATTAATGTAGTTACGGGAGATGCAAAAGCGATTGGAGAAGCGTGGCTTCAAGATGGACGTGTACGTAAACTATCGTTTACGGGTTCTACAGAAGTAGGTAAACTGTTAATGCGCGGAGCAGCTGATACGGTTAAAAAAGTGTCTTTAGAATTAGGCGGACACGCTCCGTTTATCGTAACAGCAAATGCTGATTTAGATAAAGCAGTAACAAATGCAATTGCTTCTAAATTCCGCAACGCTGGTCAAACATGCGTATGTACAAACCGCATCTACGTGCACGAGTCTATTGCTAAACCGTTCGCAGAGCAGTTTGCAGCGGCTGTTAGTCAGCTGAAAGTCGGAAACGGCTTAGAAGAAGGTACGGATATCGGACCTCTAATCGATGAAAAAGCGTTAGAAAAAGTAAAGCGCCACTTAGATGATGTTGTAGCAAAAGGTGGAAACGTCTTAACTGGAGGGGCTGTACGCGAAGAGGGAAGCGGACTGTTTGTTGAACCTACGGTTGTAGATGGTGCAACGGATGATATGCTTTGTATGTACGAGGAAACATTCGGGCCAATTGCTCCAATTGCGACGTATCAAACAGAAGAAGAAGTTATTCGCCGTGCAAATAACTCGCCTTACGGATTAGCAGCCTATGTGTTCACTGAAAATATTTCAGAAGCTATTCGTATTGCTGAGGCTTTAGAATATGGTATTGTAGGGCTAAATGATGGACTACCTTCTACACCACAAGCGCCGTTTGGCGGCTTTAAGGAAAGCGGACTTGGACGTGAAGGCGGACATTACGGAATTGAAGAATATTTAGAAGTGAAATATATTTCTTTAGGCTTTTAACAAAAAGTGATTTCGCTTTCCTGCGAAATCACTTTTTTAGTAATAGTACACGTGGGGAATTTGTGCATGTACGGATTGGAAATTCATGAATAAAAAACAAAATTCTTCTAGAGTACAGCATTCGAGATCTTCGCAATCGTGAGAGTTAAAAAAATCTTCAAGTATAGTTGCCTCCACGTCTTTAAATAACCAGTGGTGTTCAACATCCTCAAAATTGCCGCGATAAACCTCACTTAACCCATAAAAGTCGAATATATCTTCCAGCTGCTTCTGTTGCATAGCCATCCCTCCTCTTCCTAGTATAAGAAAAAGAAAGAGATATTAAACAAGCCGTCATACTACTTTGTTTTTTTGAAAAAATCTCGTATAGTTAATAGTAATGACAAGCAAAGGAGTTTCGGTATGTTTACATATATCACGTTATTTGGTTTTCTTGGATTCGCTGTGTATTCGAGTACGTGGATTTATTCAATTGTCAAAAAAGATGGAAGAGCAAAGAAAAATGGAAAGGGTACTCTTATTAGTTTTCTTGTGATGCTTATCGGGTTAGTCGGTCTGCAGTTTACGTAACCATAGATTATTTTGACATTTTTACCACCTTCACTTATAGTTAACTTTGGGCGAACATATGTATGATTTTGGTCACGGTGCTTGCCTTAAGTTGAAAAAGAAAGAAGGTGGCATATTTGAGATATCACACACATATTGCAACATCGATTGCTGCCGGTGCCGGTGTGGCTATAACAGGAGACGCTTCGTTTACATTTCCTTATGTTGTAGGCATTGCGATTGGAGCGCTGCTTCCTGATATTGATGAACCAAATTCATATATTGGTAGAAGATCTCTTGGTCTCGCAAAAGTCATTAAATCTATTTTTGGTCACCGAGGTATTACGCATTCTATTCTTGCAAGCGGACTTATTTTTTATTTACATACGATGTATAACAACGATTTTACATTAGGAATAGCCTATGGATACGCTTTTCATATTCTTGGAGATTTCTTTTCTAAACGAGGGGTACCTTTTTTCTCTCCTCTTAGCAAGAAGAAGTTTAAGCCTCCTTTAACATATGAAACAGGTAGCGGAGCAGAGACTCTCATCTTTTACCTGGCAGTGATAGGAAGTTTTTATATGCTTTATAAGTATCAGCTGTACACCCAGCTGTTTTAAAGGAAGAAGAGACTGGGACAAAAGTATGTTAGCCAAGGTGAATGACGAACTATTGATCAAAATGTTTGATTGGTGGTTCGTTTTTTATTGGAATGGTGAACGTAGGTCTCATCTGTTTAGTTGCTTCTAGCGGTTGATTGGAGGGCAAGGCGAAGACTCCTGCGGGAAAAGCGGCCTAGAAGAGACCCGGCAGGAGCCTAGCGACGAGGAGGCTTATCGGCCGCCCGCGGAAAGCGAAGCCTTGTAAGGATATCAACAGCGGTGTAAAAGGCCATTTATACTAGAGCATTTATCTAATTTGCTCGTCTTTAAATGGAAGTGATTTAGTTATGTCTCAACCTCTCTTTTAGGCTTCCACTACGTAAAGTTCAGTCGTTTTCATAGGAAGGGTAATGGTAATACTTGTGCCGTCATTTTTTTCACTGGATACATGAAAAAAACCATTATGTTCATTAATAATTTTGTTGCAAATTGTTAGTCCCAGGCCTATTCCTCGTTCTTTTGTTGTATAAAAAGGCTCTCCTATATGAGGGATACGCTTTGAATCAATTCCACATCCATTGTCTTTTATCACAATGCACAGCGTTTCTCTAGCTGATTTTTCAATCGATACCGCCAGCTTGCCGCCGCTTTCCATCGAATCAATAGCGTTTTGTATAATATGAATAAATACTTGGGTTAGCTGTGTTTTTTGCCCACTAACGAGCAGAGGATGTTCTTTTGGATAGTGACGAAAGATGCGGATGTTTTTGACTCCAGTAACCGGTTCAAATTGCTTTAATACCTCATCTAACAAGTCGGTAATAACAAGGTTGTCTGTATATACGTACTCTTGTTTAGCTAAACTCATAAACTCTGTGATGATATGTTCAATTTGTGAAAGTTCATGCTGAATGAGATCTCGATAAATCATTGTTTTTTTCGGCTGCTGTGTCTCACTGAACAGTTGTACAAACCCTTTAATGGTTGTCAAAGGATTTCTAACCTCGTGTGCGATACTTGCAGCAAGGTGACCAATGACAGAAAGTTTTTCTGAATTTCGAATCTTTTTCTCTGCTTGTCTTTTTTCTGTTACGTCTCGTGAGACAAATACAAACCCTTCGATTTCTCCAGTGGATGTAATAATTGGAGCGCCTTTACATTCTAATAAAACGATGGTGCCGTTCACGTGAAACTTTCGGTATTCAAATGTGGAGGCATCTTTTGTTTTGCTCATGTTAGCTAAAGTAGTCGAGATTATGTGTTTGTCTTCGGGATACGCATTGATAAGCACATGTTGTCCAATAAGCTCATCAGGATAAACGCCTAACGTTTTAGCGTAAGAAGGAGAAGCGTATTCATAAATGCCATCTTCAGTAATAGCACATACTAAATCATGGGTATGAGATAAAATAGCTTGATGCTTTGGTTCATTGTCATCCGTAATGATTCGATCTTTTAATGGATAAAAAGGCTGATCTTCTTGGTTGGCGAAGGTGTGCCGAACTTGAGTGCCGCACATTCTGCAAAAATTATAATCTTCCTTATAGTTACAAGAAGGACAAACGGGCATCGAATCACTCCAATCAGATCTATGCAATGAGAGAGTTCCCAAGCATATATAATCATTATTATATATTCAAATTATAGGAAAAAATATGAAAAATCAAATGTGCTATAGAGAGGGGAATTGGGCTTGAAAACCCTATAAAGAGATTTCAAATACATGTTTTTAGTTGTAAATAGATGAAGAATGGAATTTTTTACACATTTAAAAAATTCAGCACATCAAATAAGAGGCTTGATTTACCTCTTATTTGATGTGCTGATAATGCTCCAGCGCTCGCTCTCTAGCTGCTTTATGATCGACAATTGGAGCCGGATATGTTTTATTAAGTGTAACGTTTGCTTTTTCTAATACGTCTGCTGGGGCCTCCCAAGGTTTATGAATATAAGAAGAAGGAATATCTTTAAGCTCTGGAAGCCACTCTTTAATATATTCTCCTTCTTTATCAAATTTTTCTGATTGAGTAATTGGATTAAAAATACGAAAATATGGCGCGGCGTCTGCTCCCGAGCCTGCCACCCACTGCCACCCCATTGTATTATTAGCTAAATCTGCGTCTACTAAGGTATCAAAAAACCAATTTGCTCCGTGTTTCCAATGAATTAAAAGGTGCTTTACTAAAAAGGAAGCAGCTACCATTCGAACTCGATTGTGCATAAAACCTGTTTCCCACAGCTCCCGCATTCCGGCATCGACAAGGGGATAGCCGGTTTTTCCATTTTTCCAAGCTTGAAGCTCTTCATTGCCGTCAGCCCACTGAAATTGCTTGAATTTTTCATTAAGCGGTTCAGTTGTAGTGTGCGGGAAATGATAAAGCAGCTGATAAGCAAAATCTCTCCATATAAGTTGACGAATAAACATTTCAGCTTGCTGTTCAAAAGCATCAGAACCTACTTTTTCAGCTTTAGTTCTCAAATAATGATAAAGGACTCGAGCTGAGAGCTGTCCTGTAGCCAAATAAGGAGATAGAAATGAATTTAATGCTTCAGCAGGAAAATCTCGTCCTTTTTCATAATGAAGCAGCTTATTCTTTAAAAACGTTTTGAAGACATCAATAGCGCCTTTTTCCGTAGCTTCCCACGTCGACTTAATCGTTTCATCCCACGGTATGCTTGGAAGCAAATCGAGATCTGAGACTGAAAGAGATTCAACCGGTTTAGAGGAGGCCTGTATGGAAGTAACTTTTTTTACAGCAGAAGATACTGAATGTTTTTGAGAAGCTTTATAGTAAGCTGTAAACACTTTATAAGGATCCCCATTTTCTTTTGTGATTTTCCAAGGTTCATGAAGGAGAAACCCCTCAAATGTGCGAATATTTATTTGTTGCTCTGAAAAAAAAGCTTGAAGCTCTTTATCTCTTTTTAGCGCATGTGGTTCATAGCGTCTATTCCAATAAATATCTTGTGCATTTGTTTCATGGAGTAATTTTTGTAACACATCTTTAGGGTTTCCTTTTTGTACAATCAGCGTTCCTTCTATTTTTTTGATCGAGGTTTTAAAGTCATTCAGCGCATGGTGAAGCCACCATTTACTTGCACTTCCCATTGAGCTTTCTTCATAGTCGTCATGGATATAAACAGGTACAACCATTCCTTCTTTAGCTGCGTGAAATAGAGCTGGGTTATCAACTAGCCGGAAATCTTTTCGAATCCATACGATAATGGTTTTATTCATCATGTGCCACCTTTCTATCTGCAATTTGCCTCGATTATAGCTTTTTTCTTATACGTTCTACAATTTTGAATGTGTAGAAGGCCTATTTTCTTATGGACGAATTTCAGATTGATGGTAAAAAGAATAACGTAAACAGAGTAAGAGAATGGGAAGGAGCCCTTAAAAATGAGAAATTCGTATGGAATGAAACAAACCGGACAACCGATATCCAATCCATATATGCAAGCAGCACCTAAACCTGCTAAAATGCCGCCTATGCCTTCTGCAAAAGAAATGCAGGCAATGCCGATGCAAGAAGGCGCAAATCAAATGCCAATACACGGAGAAATGCCGCCGATGAAAGATGCAATGCCGTCGATGCATGGAGGAATGAATCAAATGCCAATGCAAGGCGGAATGCCGCCGATGCAAAAAGAAATGAATCAAATGCCAATGTACGGAGAGCTACCGCCAATGCATGAAGAAATGGGTCAAATGCCGATGCACGGAGGAATGCCGCCAATGCATGGAGGAATGGGTCAAATGCCGATGAAAGATGGAATGCCGATGCATGGAGGAATGGGTCAAATGCCGATGCAAGACGGAATGCCGATGCATGGAGGAATGGGTCAAATGCCGATGCAAGACGGAATGCCGATGCATGGAGGAATGGGCCAAATGCCGATGCAAGGAGGAATGCCGCCAATGCACGGAGGAATGGGCCAAATGCCGATGCAAGGAGGAATGCCGCCAATGCAAGGAGGAATGGGCCAAATGCCGATGCAAGGAGGAATGCCGCCAATGCACGGAGGAATGGGCCAAATGCCGATGCAAGGAGGAATGCCGCCAATGCAAGGAGGAATGGGCCAAATACCGATGCAAGGAGGAATGCCGCCAATGCACGGAGGAATGGGCCAAATGCCGATGCAAGGAGGAATGCCGCCAATGCAAGGAGGAATGGGTCAAATGCCGATGCATGATTGCGGATGCCGCGATTTCTCAGCACCCGTTGGTCATCAGCAGCCTCATCCTTTAAATGATTGGATGTTCATGCAACAAACAAATCCACGCTCTTTTTAATAAACCCTTTACCCTAGATAAAAGGGATGTATTTTTGAATCTTTAGTATAAATATAGAATTTTATTAATTGAAACGTCATGAGAAAAAGAATAGTTCTTACTCTTTTTCCATGACATTCAATTTTTTGAAAATATTAATCACATCTTTTGGGTGTTTTCTTACATAAGAGAGTTTGGTAGAGTTTTTTAAGTATAAATACAGGGAAAAGAAGGCAAAAGCTCTATATTAAAGGGGAAAGGGTGTTTTTAGAATGATATTAGAAGTCACAGCTGCAACCTTACATGATGCTAAAGTTGCCCAGGAACATGGTGCCGATCGTATAAGCCTTGTAACTGGAATCGGTGAAGGCGGCTTAACCCCAAGCTACGGTTTGATGAAAAAAGTGAAAGAAACGATACATATCCCAATATTTGTGATGATTCGTCCACATAATCAATCTTTTCAGTATGATGAAGATGATTTGCAAACAATGATTGAAGATATTCACTATGCAAGAGAAATTGGCATTGATGGAATTGAAATAGGCTGTTTAACAGAAGACAAAATTATTGATGAGCAAGCTTTAAAGCGACTGCTGGATGCGGCAGGAGAAATGAATGTAACGTTCCACTTAGCATTTGATGAAATCAGTGATCAAGAAAAGGCGCTTGAAACGCTTGTAAGCTATAAGCAAATTCAGCGTGTCATGACTTCAGGAGCGGATAAAAGTGCGCTAAACGGTATTCCTCATATTAAAAAACTGTTAAGAAGAATGAAAGATAAAGATATTATTTTAATCGGGACAAAAGGGCTGAAACCTGAAAATCTTCAAGCGTTCTTATCCGTTACTCCCGTGAAAGAAATTCGTATTGGTTCAGGGGTTCGAGTGAATTGTCAATATACGAAACCGCTTGACCCAAGGAGTGTAAAAGCTGCAAAAGAAACGATGAATAAGCAAAAGTAACAGAAGTGCTACAAGGAATTGTAGCACTTTTTTATTTGGAAATAGAAAGGGACTTATTACATAGTTTTCCCTAAATGGAAAACATCATAAAACCCTTTGAATCCTTGATACATAAGAGAAATGCTGCGTTTTCCCGACTTTAGAGTGAAATAGGAATAATTTCATATTTTCAGAATAATCATTGACAGTGATAATCATTATCATTTATTGTTGTAATTGTTAATGAAAATCATTATCAATTGAACAAACAGGAGGATATGATATGTCAACGTCAACGAAACAACTTACATCAAACGAAATGCTGCTTGCTATGCAAAATGAACGTGAATCCAATGCAAGGTCTTATCCTAGACGCCTTCCTATTGCAATTAAACAAGCAAAAGGCGCCGTGATCACGGATATGGATGGAAAAGAGTATATTGATTGTTTAGCAGGAGCCGGCACGCTTGCTCTTGGTCATAACCATTACGTAGTCCATGAAGCAATACAAGACGTTTTAGCAAAATCTATTCCTTTACATACATTAGATTTAACAACGCCTGTGAAAGAAGCTTTTATCGATGAAGTATTTGCTAGTTTACCAGAAGGATTTGCAAACAAAGCGAAAATACAGTTTTGCGGTCCAACTGGAGGAGACGCAATTGAAGCGGCTTTGAAGCTTGTAAAAACAGCAACAGGCAACCGCACGATTTTATCTTTTCAAGGGGGATATCACGGCTCCACGCACGGAACGTTAAGCATTAGCGGTACAACGAGTCCCAAAAAGCACATTCATGCGCTAGTGCCCGATACACATTTTCTACCTTATCCATATGAATACCGCTGCCCGTTTGGCGTAGGTGCTGAAGGTCACACTTACATTAGTACATACATTGAAAATATGCTGGATGATCCTGAAAGCGGAATTGTTACTCCGGCGGGTGTTGTAGTAGAAATTGTACAAGGAGAAGGAGGCTCTGTTCCGGCGCCGATTCCATGGTTAAAAGAGCTTCGCAGAATCACAAAAGAACGAAACATTCCGCTTATTGTAGATGAAGTTCAAACTGGAATTGGACGAACAGGAAAGCTGTATGCATTCGAACACGCTGATATCGAACCGGATGTATTAGTACTATCTAAAGCAATTGGAGGAAGCCTTCCTTTATCCGTTGTTCTATATGATAAAAAGCTTGATCAATGGGAAGCAGGTGCACACATCGGTACATTTAGAGGAAATCAGCTTGCGATGGCTACAGGACGAGCTACTTTGCAATTTATAAAACAAGAAAACTTACCTGCACATGCTCATGAATTAGGAGCTTATATTCAGAGTCAGCTAAAACATATTCAAAAGCAAGTATTCTCAATTGGTGATGTACGCGGAAGAGGTTTGATGCTAGGCGTTGAAATCATAGACGCAACAAAGCCGGCTAATAAAATCGGCAGTCATCCTGCAAACGGTGAGTTAGCTAAGCTGATTCAAAAAGAATGTTTCGACAGAGGCGTCATTTTAGAAGTGGGTGGAAGACATGGTGCTGTTATTCGTCTGCTTCCTCCATTAATTTTAACGAAACAAGAAACCGATGAAGTGTTAACAAGATTTGAAGAAGCGATAAAAGCAGCAGAAGAGAAGTGGGTGAATAAATAAAATGGCGCCGTTTGAAAAGTGGTTTTTATCATCATCCAAAGAAAGCCTCGAGAATTATGAAGCGATGATAGGCGGAATGACAGAGATGATTAAACGTCACTACCATGAACTAAAATCCCCTTATACTCATATAGACGTTGACGAACTATCGAACTTAGTCAATCGTTCGGTCTATTTTAGCGAACACGAACAGCCGCTAGAAGATCTGTTTGATGACGTACAAGCCGTAGTGCTGGATCATTCGCTTCATATTTCGCATCCCGGGGCAATGGCACACTTGCATTGTCCTCCGATTATACCGGCCCTTGCTGCGGAAGTGATGATTTCTGCTTTGAATCAATCTATGGACTCGTGGGATCAAAGTCCGGCAGCCACGTATATAGAAGATCAAGTGATTGATGAGTTAACAAAACAAATTGGTTATCCAAGCTCTTCTTCGGGCGTTTTTACAAGCGGAGGGACTCAGTCGAATTATATGGGACTTCTGCTTGCTCGTAATGAATATTGTCATGCTGCATTTTCAATTGATGTTAGTGAAGAAGGTTTACCGCTCCAAGCTAAAAAACTGCGGATTTTCTGCTCCGAAAAAGCCCACTTTACGGTGCGGCAATCTGCAGCTCAGCTTGGATTGGGCATGAATGCAGTGGTGAGTGTAAAGTGCAATGAAAGGCACGAGATGGATATAGAAAATTTAGAAGAAGCGATACGGGAAGTCAAAGCCCAGGGAAACCTTCCTTTTGCTGTTGTAGCAACGGCAGGCACGACGGATTTTGGAAGTGTAGACCCTCTTTTTGAAATAAGTGAGCTAGCTAAAAAAGAAGGGCTTTGGCTTCATGCCGACGCCGCTTATGGAGGAGCGCTGCTATTTTCACATAAATATCGTGAACGCTTAAAAGCTCTTGAACGAGCAGATTCTATTACGATGGATTTTCATAAGTGGTTTTACCAGCCGGTGAGCTGCGGGGCATTTTTACTGAAGAATTCAGCTATGTTTAAACACATTCAGCTTCATGCAGATTATTTAAATCCTGAAGAAGATGAGCACGTACATTTGGTAGATCGCAGCATTCAAACGACCAAACGATTTGACGCCTTGAAGCTATGGCTGACTTTCCGTGCAGTAGGTACAAATGAGTATGGAAAAATGGTTGACCATACGATTGAAACGGCTAAGCAGACAGCTGAACATTTACGAAAGCAAAGGAATATTACGGTGTTAAATGATCCTTATATGAACGCGGTTGTATTTCGCTATGTGCCAGATACTTTATATGTTGATTGTCAAAAACAGCAGCATTATGAAAATAAATTGAATCAGCTTATTCAGCAGCACTTATATGAAAAAGGCACGTTTATCACGGCAAAAACAAAGCATAAAGAGCAAGCTTATTTAAAGCTAACGATGTTAAATCCCATGATTACAGTTGATACTGTTGCCACTCAGTTGGAGGAAGTCGTGGCTTTAGGAAAAGAGTTGGAGAAAAAGGAGGAGCGATTACGTGAACGCTCAGTTATCGGCTAATTTTATTACGATGCAAAATATTATTAATTGCTATATTCGAGAAACAGGTAAGGGAGTATGGCAGTCCATTACAGAAATAAAAAGCGAAGAAACGCTCGTTCTTAGGCTAGAAAAACAGCCGGTAACTCTTTACTTTCCAGTAAAGTACCGTTCAGCTACCGGACGTCACTTGTTCTTTCCGGTCTTTTATTATCGCATTCAGAAAGAGGAGCTCAAGGAGTTAGATGTCGTCACTCTTTTGGCTTTTCTTTTAAAAGAAGTAACAGATCATTTACTACAGGTAAATGAGCTAATTGTACGTGTGCTATTAAGCTATGAAAATATGAAATTGTTCATTGAAAAAAGACAGAAAGAGTTAGAAACGTGCTATAAATGGGACAAAACGTTCTTAGAATCTGAGCAGTCATTGCTTATTGGCCACCAGCTGCATCCTACACCTAAAAGCCGTCAAGGGATATTACCTGAAGAAGAAGAGGTGTTTGGGCCTGAAGTTAACGGCAAATTTCAGCTTCATTATTTTAAAGCACATAAATCTCTTGTTGCAGAACAGTCTGCCGAGAGTCAAACCGCTTCACAGCTTATTAAAGAGCAGCTGAAAAAAGATAACAAGGTTTCTGAAGAATTCATACAGTCGCATTGCCAAGCGGACGATTATTCACTTATACCTATGCATCCGCTGCAAGCTCGTTATCTTTTAGGAAAAGAAGAAGTGTGTGAATGGATTCAAAAAGGCAGGCTTGCTTATCTAGGACCACACGGTCAGCCGTTTTATCCGACTTCGTCTGTTAGAACCGTATACAGTGAAGATGCAGATGTGATGTACAAATTTTCTATTCCGGTGAAGATTACGAATTCACTGAGAGTGAATAAACGCAAAGAATTAAGCAGAGGGGTAGAAGTTAGCCGTTTATTGCAAGAAGGATTGCAGGCGGAGCTTCAAGAAAACTATCCGGCTTTTCAAGTGATTGAAGACCCTGCTTACATCACGCTTGGAAAAAAAGAGCTTGGGTTTGAAGTCATGATTCGAAGCAATCCTTTTCAAGGTGAGCATGGGGACCGTACAACACTCTTAGCAAGTTTGTGTCAAGATCATGTGTTTGGGAAAGCTTCTCAAATTGAAAATATTATTAATTACATTGCTGCAAGTGAAAATAGCACAAATGAAGACATAAGCAAGCACTGGTTTAAACGCTATTTAGATGTCTCATTTCATCCTATGATGTGGCTTTACACTCAAAAAGGAATTGCGCTGGAAGCTCATCAGCAAAATTCCGTTATTAAACTTGATGAAAACGGATATCCATCGGTGTTTTACTACCGTGACAACCAAGGCTATTACTTTATGAAATCAAAGGAACAAGAGCTTCGCAAGCTGCTTCCTTCCTTAAACGGAGAAAGCGATACGGTATGTGATGACGCTGTAGCAGAAGAAAGATTTCGTTATTACGTATTTTTTAATCATATTTTAGGGTTAGTTAACGCATTTGGTGCTGCTGGCCTCGTTCAAGAGTCAGATCTGCTATTGATCCTGCGACAAGAGGTAGAGATGTACAAAGAAAAAGATCATACAGGGCTTGTTTCATCAATGTTAGAAGAGAAAGTGCTGCCTTGCAAAGCTAATTTCTTAACGCGCGTTCACGATATGGATGAGCTGGTAGGCTCTCTTGAAACGCAGTCTGTTTATGTAAATGTTGAAAATCCTCTGTACGAATCTTCAGGTGTACGGTTATGAAATCGGCATTACAAAAGCAGTATCCATTTATGATTCAGCAAAAGGAGCAGAGCATCACCTTTCGCTCTGTTTCTTTTGCAAAAGATTTCGAACGGCTGTACAAGTGGATGCATGAACCGCATGTTATTCCGTATTGGAATTTAAATATTTCAAAACAGGCGTATGAACAGCATTTAAAAACATTTCTAGCTGATTCCCATCAAAAACTGCTAATTGGAGAAATTGACGGTGTACCTATGAGCTATTGGGAATCTTATACGGTTGACGGCGATATTATCAGTAACTATTACCCTTATGAAAAAGGAGATCAAGGGATTCATTTATTAATTGGAGAACCTGCTTTTTTAGGAAAAGGCCATATTTATCCGCTCCTTCTTAGTTTACTAAAGCACAAGTTCCAGGTAGCAGATACTGCTAAAGTAATAGCGGAACCAGATATACGAAATGAAAAGATGATTGCAGTATTTAAAAAATGCGGGTTTCAATTTATGAAAGAAGTGTCGCTGCCTGATAAAACAGGCGTACTGCTGAAATGTGAAAGAACAGTATTTGAAAGAAGGTGGAGTGAATGGAACAACGGGACATTTTAGACGTAATTGGAGTAGGAGTTGGTCCATTTAATTTAGGATTAGCAGCTTTAATTGATAAAACAGATTGTACATATAAATGTTTTGAACAAAAAAAGGAGTTTAATTGGCATCCAGGAATGCTTTTAGAAGGGACAACTCTTCAAGTTCCGTTTATGGCAGACGTGGTCACGATGGTGGATCCGAAGAGTCCGTACACGTTCTTAAATTATCTGCATGAGCATGAGCGCTTGTATCAGTTTTATTTCTTTGAGAAGTTTCACATTCCGAGAAATGAATACAATCATTATTGCCGCTGGGTAGCGAGCCAGCTGAGTGGGCTTGAATTTAACAGCACAGTAAAAGAAGTAAAAATGCATGAAGACGCTAAACCTTTTTATGAAGTAACGATTGAAAAAGAAGGAAAGCTTCATACCTATTACAGCTATCATCTTGTAACCGGAGTAGGTACACAGCCCGTAGTGCCAAGAGACTTTCAATCAGTAGCCAGCGATACGTTCTATCACTCCGCTCAGTACAAAATGAATCGTGAACAAACGCTGAAGGCTAAAAGTATTACCGTAATTGGCTCTGGTCAAAGCGCAGCTGAAATTGTCTATGATTTACTTCAACAGCAGCCTCAGTTTGACTATAAGCTGAATTGGTATACGCGCTCAAAAGGGTTTTATCCGATGGAATATTCAAAGCTTGGCCTTGAACATTTTTCGCCGGATTATACCCACTATTTTTACAGATTGCCCCAAGAGAAAAAAGAGAGCGTTTTACGAAATCAAGCTCTTTTATACAAAGGAATAAGCTTTGAAACGATCGGTGATATTTATGATTTGATTTACGAACGAACAATTGGAGGAAAAGAAGTGCCGCTAACGATGCGAGCGCTTACGGAACTTGCAGGCGTTGAAAAGACAAACGATACACATCTTCTTACTCTTCACCAATACGAGCAGGACTCGTTTGAAAAAGAAGAAAGTGAAATTGTCATTATGGCCACGGGCTATCATGCAAAAGAGCCTGCTTTTATGGAAGGTTTAAAAGAACATTTGCTGTTTGATGAAAAAGGACAGCTGAAAATCAACGAACTCTATCAAGTTGAGATGAAGAAAAAAGGCGCCCCGCTATTTGTTCAAAACGGAGAGCTTCATACACACGGGGTTGGAGCACCAGACTTAGGTTTAGGCGCTTATCGCAATGCTGTTTTGATTAATCAAATTGCAGGTGAAAACGTGTACAAAATATATAAAAATACTGTTTTCCAAAAGTTTGGATTTTAAGAAATGATTTCTCCGCGCTTTGTTTTTATCTGTTTGTTTATGACCATGACGTCGGAAGTGTTATTATCACCATTTTATCCGCAGTATTTTACAAATGCTTTCCATGTAGATGGAGTCGCAATGACGTCTTTTTTTATTATTTGCTGCCGAATTGTGGTCATTGTTATGACTCCTTTATGGGGAATGCTGCTTAAGAAGTGGAAAGTACAACATATAATCGTAGCGTCACTTCTAATGACAGCCTTAATTAAAGTCATTCTGAGCGAAGTTTCTACTTTTTATGGATTTTTAGCCATTTCGTTAGTATTACTTGTGTTTCAAAGCAGTTTATATCTTTTGTACCCATATTTAGTAGGCGGCATGAAAAATGGACAGAAAAAGGCAAGTGCCGCAACAACCTATGTATTTATTGTTCATACGGCTATTATTGTCGCTAGCTTGTTTGGAAGTACGATTATTGCATGGGAAATGCCGCTTAAAGTATATCAGTACTTTGCTTTAGCTGATATGGTACTGGCCGTATGGCTCATAACAAGAAAAGCTTCATCTTTAAAAAAAGAAAAAACACCAACATACATTCAAAGTATAAACGAGCCTATTTTTTTCTATTTGCTGGCTATTTTCTTTTTTCACCTTGGACACAATGTCATTCGCCCTTATTTTACATTGTTTACAAGTGACACATATAGCATGAATAGTCAAGGCAGCGCTTTGTTATATGTGATGCCGAGCATTATGGCGATCGTCTTAAAGCTTACGGTACCTACAAAGCTATTTAATGGAAAAGTTATACCGCTTTTTTATAGCGTAACGGGTGCTAGTGCTTTACTGCTATGTTTGCAAGCATATGCCGATCATCTCAGCATATTTATTATAAGTCGAATTTTATATGGAGCCGGGTTTTATCTCAGCATGGTTATACTTGATATCTATTTATTTCAAAAAAGCAAAGAAGGAGCTGCTTACTATTACAGCTGGCTTATTGCTGTTCAAAATATTGCCCTGCTGATTGCACCGCTTTTAGCACTAGAAATCAGCAAAGTAAATTTAGCGCTTCCGTTAGCAGCTGGTGCTGCTGCTTTGCTAGCTGCTAGCGCTGTAATGCCGCTGCGTAATAAAACAATCCCTATTCTAAGACAAGTAAAGGAGAATGAAGGATGAAAATCAAAGAAACGTATCTTTCCGTATTTAATAAGCAATCATGGGAAAAAGCAAATCGCCAGCTTTTAGCTAAAATGCTGCAGGAATTCATGTATGAAAATATTATTGAGCCAAAACAGCTGCAAAAGCAGGGTGCGCTTGCCACGTATCGATGGGAAGACCACCGGGGCGTTACGTATACATATCAAGCGAAACAGCGATTGTTTGATAGTTTTTCTGTACTGCCAGAAAGTATTAAGCTGACATCTAAAGCGTCAACCCCTACATTTTCGGAGGCCTTGCAGCTGTTAATTAGCTTATCTGAAGACAAAGGAATGTCTAGCTCAACCGCAGGTCACTTAGCAAAAGAATATTTTCATACATTAATAGCAGACGTACATTTGCAAAATCGAAAATCAGCTGATGAATTAGCAGGTATGGATTATGCGGAGCTAGAAGGTGAAATGACGGGACATCCTTGGATTACATACAACAAAGGGCGCATCGGATTTGGCTATGATGATTATCTGCGGTTTGCACCTGAGCAAAAACAAAAAATTAAGCTTTCATGGATTGCTGTTGCGAAGCAAATTGCTTCGTTTCATTCATTAGATACCCTCGGCTTCGATGATGTCATGGAGCAGGAGTTAAGCGGTAAGACGCTAGCTGAATTTGAAAAAGAATTAACAAGCCAAGACCTTTTAGCAGCGGACTATTACTATATTCCCGTCCATGAATGGCAGTGGATGAACGTGATTGTTCCTTTATTCGCTGAATACATTGCAAATGATTTAATTGTTCCGTTAGGAGAAGGTGAAGATCAATATTTTCCTCAGCAGTCGATTCGTACATTTGTGAATACAACAAATCGAGATAAATATCATGTGAAGCTTCCCATGAGTATATTAAATACGCTTGTGTACAGAGGCCTTCCAAGTGAGCGGACGGTAATTGCTCCTCAAGTAACTCAGCACATTAAAGGCATACGAGATCGCGATGCGTTTTTAAAAGATACGTGCAGAGTAGGACTTTTAGGTGAAGTGGCTACGTTAAACGTAACTCAGCCCACGTTTGCTTCTATTAAAAACGCGCCTTATCAGTATTTAGAAATGCTGGGAGTGGTTTGGCGTGAAAGCATCTATCAAGAGTTAGAAGAAGGAGAGCATGCGATTACGCTAGCTGCGCTTTTACATGTTGACAGTAAAGGGAAAGCTTTAGTTTCATCTTATATAGAAAAGTCGGGTTTAACTCCTGTCGAGTGGATTGATGCGTTAACCAGCGCTGTATTGCCGCCGCTTCTTCATTACTTATATCAATACGGTACTGTATTTTCCCCGCACGGTCAAAATACGGTACTGGTGCTTAAAAACAACAAGCCCGTTCGAATTATTATGAAAGATTTTGTAGACGACGTGAATATTAGCGATCAGCCGTTTGAAGAACTGCAGCAGCTATCTTTTGAACTGAAAGAAGTGTTGCGCAGCGAAGAGCCGGAAGGACTGACGCAGTTTATTTTAACAGGGTTATTTGTTTGTCACTTCCGCTATTTAGCGACTATTTTAGAAGAGCATGAAGGCGTAGAAGAAGCGGAATTTTGGAAAAGTGTACGAGCAGAAATTTTACATTATCAAGCATCATTTCCACATTTGAAAAAACGATTTGAATTGTTTGATTTATTACGTCCAACCATTACGAAATTAACGTTAAATCGAAATCGAATGTTTGATTACGGATACGAAGATGACGGAGATCGTCCTCACGCAAGCGAATATGGAAAGGTACGAAATGCCTTGCATGAAGTTAGTGAAAAAGCTGTGCAATAATAAGGAAAAGCCGCTGGTGTTGTGCTAGCGGCTTTTTTATGTTTAATTCAAAAGCAGCAAGAGAATTGGATGAGCTACAGCACTTTAGGAAACACTCATTTTAGGTATGTGTAGAACGTAAAGGTGAGTGAATGAACGATTTGATGGGAGTAGATGTTAGAACAACAAGTACACAAGCTGAAGCAAACGTTTCGGCTTTCTTTTGTCAAAGCCTTATTTCAATGTCGCATCGCTGCAAGGATAATGGTACAATTGTCTGTATATTTAAAAAAAGAGAGGGAATTACATGAAATCGCATATTCAAAAACATTTAACTTCATATAAAGAGAAATATAAAAATCGCGGTCGGCTGCTAATTAGCTGTCCGGACAAACCGGGTATTGTAGCCGCTGTGTCTACGTTTTTACATGAGCACGGTGCAAATATTGTAGAATCAAGTCAACATTCAACGAACCATGAAGGGGGGATGTTTTTTATCCGTTTCGAATTTGAATGTGAGGATTTATTAGCTAAAGAAGTAAAGCTAGAAGAAAGCTTCAAAAAAATTGCCGATACGTTTTCAATGAACTGGCAGTTTACATATGCTCATAATTTGAAAAAAACAGCTATTTTTGTGTCAAAGGAGCCTCATTGTCTACTAGAGCTGCTGTGGGCATGGGAAAGCGGAGATTTGATGACAGACATCGCTGTCGTTGTGAGCAATCACGAAGATGCGCGCGAAGTGGTTGAATCATTCGGTATACCGTTTAAGCATATACCGGCGACAAAAGACATTCGCCAAGAAGCAGAAGCCAAACAGCTGCAGGTATTAAAAGATTATAATATTGACGTAATTATCTTGGCGCGTTATATGCAAATTTTAACGCCGACTTTTGTGGCTGAAAATCCATATCGTATCATTAATATTCACCATTCATTCTTACCGGCATTCATCGGAGCACGCCCCTATGAACGCGCATATCAACGAGGTGTAAAATTAATTGGTGCTACGTCTCACTATGTAACGGACGACTTGGATGAAGGACCAATTATTGAACAAGATATTGAACGCGTGAACCACCGTGATGATGCGGATGACTTAAAGAAAAAAGGCCGCTTAATTGAACGTACGGTGCTCGCACGTGCTGTAAAATGGCATTTAGAAGACCGCATTTTAGTGCATGAAAACCGCACAATTGTATTTAATTAACAAAGACTAAGCTATTAAAAAAGTAGTTTAGCCGAAGGAAGATCCGAACGATGAATCGAAATTCTTGAGAGAGAATGAAATTCGTTCGGATTTTTTTATGGTGATAGTAAACGTAGATTTCATCTATTTAGTTGCTTCTAGCGGTTGATTGGAGGGCAAGGCGAAGACTCCTGCGGGAAAAGCGGAATCGGTTAGACTCCGCAGGAGCGCAAGCGACGAGGAGGCTCATCGGCCGCCAGCCTTGCACGGAGATCAACCGCGGTGTCATAAGCGATTCATAAGCGATCATTTAATTGATTTTGTTAGGTCTCATCCTCGTTTTTTTCGGGGAAATCGTGTATCTAAATGATAAAAAACTTTTCTACATGAGCTGAGATTTAGTTGTTTACTTAGCTCGTGAACACTTATACAATAGAAAAGGACTTTTTAATAAAGGAAGTGTCGGAAGTGAAACAATATCTTGAACTTTGCGAGCATGTGTTAGCAAATGGAACAAAAAAAGAAGATCGGACAGGAACAGGTACAATTAGCACATTTGGCTATCAAATGCGTTTTAATTTACAAGAAGGTTTCCCGGTATTAACGACAAAAAAACTTCATTTGAAATCAATTATTCATGAACTGCTTTGGTTTTTACAAGGAGATACAAACGTTAAGTATTTACAAGATAACGGCGTGCGCATTTGGAATGAATGGGCGGATGAAAACGGGGAGCTTGGTCCTGTGTATGGCCATCAGTGGCGTTCATGGCCAACGCCGGACGGAGAAAAAATTGATCAAATTACAAATGTTATCAATCAAATTAAAAACAACCCTGATTCTCGCCGCTTAATGGTAAGCGCCTGGAATGTGTCTGATGTAGACAATATGGCTTTACCGCCGTGTCACTGCTTATTTCAGTTTTATGTAGCGGACGGCAAATTGTCTTGTCAATTGTATCAGCGCTCAGCTGATATTTTCCTAGGCGTACCGTTTAATATTGCTTCATATGCGCTGCTTACAATGATGGTGGCACAAGTGTGTGATTTAGAGCCAGGTGATTTTGTTCATACGTTTGGCGATGCGCATATTTACAGCAATCACATTGAACAAGTAAACCTGCAGTTAACGCGTGAGCCTCATGCTTTGCCAAAAATGAAAATCAATCCAGACGTAAAATCAATTTTTGACTTTAAATTTGAAGACTTTGAGCTAGTAGACTATAATGCGCATCCTCACATCAAAGGAGCTGTGAGCGTATGATTTCCCTCATTGTCGCAATGGATCAAAACAGGCTGATCGGTAAAGAAAATGATTTGCCATGGCGTCTTCCGGAAGATTTAAAGTATTTCAAACGCATCACAACGAGTCATACCATTATAATGGGAAGAAAAACATTTGAATCAATTGGACGACCGCTCCCTAATCGCGAAAATGTGGTTCTTACGCGTCAAAAAGATTATCAACAAGAAGGAGCAACCGTTATTCATTCAGTTGAGGAATTAGAAGCATTAGATGCTGAAAAAAAAGACGAGCTGTTCGTGATTGGCGGAGCTACTCTGTATGAGCAAACATTAGACGTTGCAAACCGACTTTATATTACGCATATTGAAGAATCCTTTGAAGGAGATACACATTTTCCTGCGATTGATTTGAGCGAATGGAAAGTTATTTCGAAGCAGCAAGGAATTAAAGATGAAAAAAATCCCTACACGTATTATTTTACCGTATACGAGCGAAGCTGATCTCTTTTGTTTATAAAAAACGCGAGTCTGGTACAAAAGTATGTTAGTCGAAGAAAGATCCGAACGTTGAATCGTTCGGATCTTTTCATTATGAGGGTGAAGGTAGATTTCATGTATGTAGGTGCTTTTAGCAGTTGATTGGAGGCTCACCAGCCGCCCGCGAAAAGCGAAGTCTCGCATGGAAATCAAATGCGGTGTAACAAGCACCCCCTACTAGCTAGCTCCTATACTCCATTTATTCGTCTTTAGATTGATTTCGTTATGTTTCAATCTCTTTTTATATTGATTTTAATTGCTTCATCATTTCGTGAAAAGCCGCTGGGCTCACAAACTGTTCAGTGCTCCAGTTAGCTTCAATCCATTGAATCAGCTCGCTTGGTGTATTAAAAACTTCTCCGCTCGTATCTGCTTTGCGAAGCATGTATCTACCGTTTTCTTCATCTGCAACTATTTCGCACGGAACGGCACTTTCATGACTTTGAAGCGAAAACTCCATTTATTCCACAACCTTTCTTAATTTATACCTGTTATCGCATCAGCTGCATGTAGAAAGTATGGGCAATTTTGTAAGTCTATTTAGCTTTTGCTAAACATATGTAAAGTATGTGGACAGTAAAATAGTTGGAAAAGTTTTTTTAGTTATTATTAATGAAAAATAATGATTTTTCTAAATTTTTTGTGATATAATGTACAAATTAATAATGGTAGAAGAGGAAGGAAGTTGGTTATGAAACAACAAGTAGATAATCGAACAAAACACGTACATTTAGAGGACATCATGATTGCAAATCAATTGATTAAAGATGTTGTTGTGCATACACCACTACAGCGTAATGACGTTTTGTCTGAACGATATGAATGTAATATCTATTTAAAACGTGAGGATTTACAGGTGGTGCGCTCATTTAAAATTCGCGGTGCGTACAATCGAATCAAAAAGTTATCCCCAGAAGAATTAGAAAATGGAATTGCCTGTGCAAGTGCAGGAAACCACGCACAAGGTGTAGCATATGCGTGCCGTCATTTAAATATCGATGGTAAAATCTTTATGCCGAGCACAACGCCGCGCCAAAAAATTAATCAAGTGAAATTTTTAGGCAAAGATAACGTAAAGGTCGTACTAATCGGAGATACGTTTGATGATTCTTATGAACAAGCTATTGCATGCAGTGAAGAGGAACATCGTACATTTATTCACCCATTTAATGATGTAGACGTTATTGCAGGGCAGGGTACAGTAGCCGTTGAAATGTTCAATGACTGTGAAGATGAAATTGACTACGTATTTGCGGGTATCGGCGGGGGCGGATTAATTTCCGGTGTCGGCACATACGTAAAAAGCATCTCGCCTCAAACAGCTGTAATTGGGGTAGAACCAGCAGGCGCGCCTGGCATGCAGACATCTTTAGCAAATGGAAATGTAGTGACGCTACCGGCAATCGATCCATTTGTAGACGGAGCAGCTGTTAAAACAGTCGGAACGCTTCCGTATGACATCAGTAAAGAGCTTGTGGACGATATTGTAGTTGTTCCTGAAGGCAAGGTTTGCACAACCATTTTATCTCTATACAATGAAAATGCGATTGTAGCAGAACCAGCAGGAGCTCTTTCGATTGCTGCTCTTGACTCATATCGTGAGCAAATTAAAGGAAAAACGGTTGTTTGCGTCATCAGCGGAGGAAACAATGACATTGGACGTATGCAAGAAATCAAAGAACGTTCGATGATTTATGAAGGATTACAGCATTATTTTATCGTTAATTTCCCTCAGCGCGCAGGAGCTCTTCGTGAATTTCTAGACGAAGTGCTTGGACCGACAGACGATATTTCGCGCTTTGAGTATACGAAAAAGAATAACAAAGACAGCGGACCAGCACTTGTTGGAATCGAGCTCAAGCATAAAGAAGATTATTATCCACTGATTAATCGTATGGATAAAAAAGGATTCCCTTACACAGAAATTAATAAAGAAAGCAACTTGTTTCACTTATTTATTTAAATAGAAGGTCATTTTAAAAAGGAATGCTTCATCAACTGTCGAATAAGTTGATGAAGCATTTTTATTTTAAAGAATATTTGTGTTTTCTTTTTATTTTATCAAGACAGAAAGTGCCTTAAGCATTATAATAAAATAAACGGGTAAAAAGAGGGTTGATCGCCTTGCTATTAAAAAGCCTTGAATTTAAACATGTCAGTGGTCAAAAAGTAAAAATTACTGAAATTCCAGTTTTAGAGGAAAATAGCACGTTTCGGTTCATGTTATCTGCAAAACTTGATTTATTTATTAGACAAATCACGAACGAATCAGTTCCGAAGCAAACCTACTCGTTTCAAGAATATTTAAAACGCGTGTTGAAATGGAAAGATTACGAACAGCTCTTTAAGTCTCATGTATTAAAACATAATGCATAAACGTAAAAGTTGACTTTTCTGAATATTTCAGCAGAGTCAACTTTTTTTTGTTGATATAAAAGGTTGAACATGCGTTTTACGAATTAGCAAAACTTGCATTCTATTATAACTATATTGTTGTAAGTGTTCATGTTATACTAGTCTGCAATGCATCTTATAGGGGTGAACACATGGCGAAAATTAAAGTGGTAACGGATTCAACAATTGATTTAACGTTGGAAGAAGCTGAAAAGTACGGTATTGAGATGATACCTTTATGTATTAACATTGATAATGAAACGTATTTAGATCGCGTGGAATTAACGCCGACAGATTTTATTGAAAAAATGAAAAATTCAAAAGAATTACCAAAAAGCTCTCAGCCAGCTATTGGTTCTTTTGTTGAAGTATATGAACGATTAGTTAGTGAAGGGTATGACGTCATTTCGATTCATATGACTGGGGGAATGAGCGGAACTGTTCGAGCAGCTGAAAGCGCGGCTCAAATGGTAGAAGGAAACATCACCGTTGTTGATTCTATGTACATTACAAAAGCTCTTTCGTTTCAAGTCTTTGAAGCGGTGAAAATGATTGAAGATGGGCATACAGTAGAAGAAATTATCACACGCTTGGAAGAGGTGCGTCAAAATACGAATCTTTTTGTCGTAGTTGATACGCTTGAAAATTTGGTTAAAGGTGGACGTATTGGACGAGGAAAAGGATTGATCGGTTCTCTTTTAAATATTAAGCCGATTGCTTCTCTAGCTGACGGAGTATATACTCCTGTTGCTAAAGTGCGCAGCCATTCTCAAATTGTTAAGTTTTTAACGAAACAGTTCGAAGAGCATACAGAAGGAAAAAGTATTAAAGGAGTAGGGCTTGTACATGCAGATGGATTTGGACTCGCCTCTAAGTTAAAAGAATCAATTGTGAAGGCAAGGGGCTATACGCAATTTTCGATTGAAGATACGACGCCTATTATCTCGACGCATACAGGTATTGGTGCAATTGGTTTTATGTATTTTGCTGAATAAAGTGGGTTGCTTTTTGCAAGTCACTTTTTTGGCTTTCTCTTTTTTGGAAAAAGGGGAAAGAGAAGTGGACGAACGTGTGATATAATAGAATCAACTTTCTACCAGCGAATGCTGTGCTGGTTACTATTCTTTTGAATCCGGAGTATACCGATGAAAAAATATATTCGAAATTTGAGTGTGTTTAACAAAACGGTTTTATTTTCTACTTTAATTGTAGTTGCCCTTGGAGTCATTTCTTTAGCCATTAGCTATCAAGTTCAAAAAAAGATGGCAAAAGAGACACTAACGCAGCACGCGTTAATTATGGCTGATTTATGGAGGGAGTCTTTATCTAAACAAGCCGTAATAGCAGCAGTGGATTCAAGGAACGGGACGATTCCTGAAAAAGACGAGCTAGAAAAGCAGTTTAGAAAGATTTATGAATTGCATCCGTCGTACTTGCAGGGATATATTATGACGACCGAAAAATTCAAGTCGCATGGAAATAAGATTATCGTAACAGCGAATAAGAAAATTAAGCAATCACTAGAGCCGTCCATGATTTATTATGGAGGAGAAGAATTTTACAAATCATTTAAGCAAGCAGAACAAGAAAAGAAGAATATCGTAACATCTACATACAAAGACGAATTCGGGACGTGGATCACCGTTTTATCGCCTATTACAAACAGCTCCGGAAAAGTCGTGGCTATGCTTGGTGTAGATATAGATGCGAGCGCTATCTATATCTACCAAAAACGTTTAATTGTGGCTTTGATCGTTGCGTTTACGATTTTGTTTACCTTCATTATTGTTATTCAAGACTGGGGACTAAGGCGATTAATGTCGCCCCTAGGAGAATTAATAGAAGGAATTCAAGCAGTAAGTCAAGGTAAGTTTGATGTGAAGCTGACACATGAAAATGATTCTGAGTTAGGGAATGTACACACAAGATTTAATGAAATGACCGAGCGGCTTCAGCAGCTTTTTCAACAAGTATCAGCAACAAAAGAACAGCTGAACGTAGAAACGAATTTCAGTCATTCAAAAGATGGAATTGCTAAAGCGATTGATGAATTAGAAGTTATTATGGAAAAAACGAGGATGCAAAAGGAATTGCAGCGAGCAGAGAAAATGAATGCAATTGGTCAATTAGCTGCTTCTGTAGCCCATGAAATTCGAAATCCTATGACGGTGGTAAAAGGGTTTTTACAGCTGTTTCAAGATAACACAAAGCTTTCAAACACTGAATTAAGTTACATTCATCTTATGATTAACGAAATGGACAGAGCGGAAGCGATTATTCATGACTATTTATCTTTAGCCAAGCCGGATGTTCATCAGCATCGTTTTATTAACTGCTTAGAGTGTGTTACAAGCTTAGTAGACTTATTATCTTCTTATGCTTTGTTAACAAACAATATACTCATAGAATTAGACGCAAAAGAAGAGATGTATGTTCGCGGCAGCCGAAACGAATTGAATCAAGTTCTGCTTAATATTATGAAAAATGGAATTGAAGCCATGAGAAATGGAGGAACGCTTCGAGTAGGGCTTTACAAGCGAGAAGGGCATGTACATATTCAAATTGAAGATACTGGTATAGGCATGACCAGTGAACAAGTGAACCGGCTGGGAACAGCGTTTTATTCTTTAAAAGAAAAAGGAACAGGGATTGGTCTGATGGTGTCTTATCAACTGGTCGAACAAATGAATGGAAGAATTGAAGTGGAAAGCATACCAGGAAAAGGTTCAACGTTTACCTTGATTTTCCCTAGCTATGACTAAACTTTAACCGTGCAGGAGGAACATATGAAAAGCTGGTCTTATAAATTGTTTTTTTTACTGCTCATTAGTTGTATGATGTTAACAGCCTGTGGTTCCAAAATAGAAAATCCGCTTAATTGGAAGATGGACTCTTTTTCTTATGTTAACCAAGATCAAAAGAAAGTAGGGCTAAGTCAGCTGAAAGGGAACGTTTGGGTAGCTAACTTTATCTTCACAAGCTGCGAAACCGTATGTCCCCCAATGACGGCTCATATGGCTAAATTACAAAAAATGGCCAAGGATGAAGGGCTGGACGTTCGCTTTGTTTCATTTAGCGTAGACCCTGAAGTGGATACTCCACTGAAAATGAAGGACTATGCGACTAAATTTGGCGCTGATTTTTCGAATTGGGATTTCTTAACGGGTTATAAACAAGCGGAAATTGAAAAGTTTGCGCTGGACCAATTTAAAACGATTGTGAAAAAGCCGCAAGAAAATCCGCAGGTTATTCACGGCACGGATTTTTTTCTAATTGACAAAGATGGAGTCGTTCAAAAATCTTATCAAGGAGTGACTGATCCTCCTTATGAAGATATGTTAAAAGATATCAAAACCCTTCAGTAAGAGCTATAAATCCGTCAAATCTATCCGCCAAACACAGCTATCTTTATAGTGATGTGTTAGCGGATATTTTTATGAAAGAAACATGCTTATCCTTTTTTTTACATATACTATATATAAGAAACGTAGTAAAATATCAACTTGACATAGTATGATAAGATATAAGGATATAGTTATTCAGAGCGGTAAGCAGTATTGCTTGTGACAGCGAGAATACAGCATAGTTAGTAGGTGTTATGATGAGAAAATGGAAAAGTATAGTGATAAGCAGTATGAGTGCGGTGGTGTTAGCGAGCTGTTCGACGACGACTTTTTTGCCAACGGACAATAAAGAAGAAGCCGTTCAGAAAGAAGTGGATTTAACACCTAAAAAGCATATTCCGAAAGGCTTTTTTCCTGTAGATTTAGATATTGTAGCCATTGGCGACTCATTAACAGAAGGAGTAGGAGATGAGTCTAAAAAAGGCGGTTATGTACCATACTTAACTAAATACCTTTCTAAACAAAATGAAGTGCAAAATGTACGAACAGAGAATTTAGGTAAAAGAGGAAACCGGACGGATCAGCTATTAGCGAGGTTAAATCAGCCGGGAGTAGCAGCTGAAGTATCAAGAGCAGACATCGTTTTCTTGACGATTGGCGGCAATGACGTGATGAAAGTGGTAAGAGATTACTTTTACAATATCTCAATTAAGACGTTTGAATCACAGCAGTCAAAATATGAAAAACGTCTAAATGACGTGTTTTCACGTATACGTAAGCTTAATCCTAATGCTCATATTTATTTAATTGGTTTTTATAATCCATTCTTTAAATCGTTAAGTGATGTGAAAGAAATTAATGTTGTTATTAATGAATGGAATGCGGCAAGCGAGAAAATTGCTTCTCAATATGATAATGTAAGTTATGTAAAAATTGATGATATTTTTTATGATTCTGACGTAAATTTATTAGGGAAAGACGAGTTTCACCCTAATAAAAAAGGGTACAAACTAATGGCTGAGCGCATTAGTAAATCAATGGAGGAAGAAGATCCTCTCGTTGGAGACCAGAAAAAGGAAACAGCAGAAGAAGTTACATCTGATGAAAAAGAGAAAAACACGAAAGAGAGTGGGAACGAGTAAGGAGATTGTTATATGAAGAAGTGGAAAACCCTATTTATCGCGTTATTAGGGATTAATGTTCTAGGGGCTATCCTTATTATTGCGTTTATTTTTCAACCGGTTGACAAGGCCAATCCAACTCCCTCTGAAAAAGTAGAAGGAGACGCAGAACTAACTATTTTGGCTAAAAAAGCGGACTTAAATGTACTGATTGATAAATATTTAAAAAAAGAGTTTAAGAATCAGCCGCTTAACTACAAAATTACTCTTACCGATGTAGTAAGAGTAGATGGTACGATTCAAGTATTCGGCGATGATATTAATATTCGAATGACATTTGATCCAATCGTACAAAAAAATGGAGATATTGTGCTTGAACAGCAGTCACTTTCTGTTGGAAAGCTGCAGCTTCCTGTCCGCACAGTGCTTCGATACGTGAATAATAACTTTGCGCTACCAGAATGGGTAACGATTGATCCAAAGAATGAATCAGTATACGTAGCGTTACAGCAGATGAAGTTAGAGAGTGATTTTGCTGTAAAAGTACAAAAGTTTGATTTAAAAAATGATGATATTCGCGTACGTTTAATTTCGCGCAGTGAATAAAAAAACCTTCCAAATTGGAAGGTTTTTTTTGTTAACGATCTTGGGAAATCAGCGCTTCTAACGCAGGACGGTTCTTAGCAAATCCGACGGCATATACCGTATATGTTCGATTCGGACGAAGGTTCAGTGCCGGGATTTCGAGTACTACATTTTTGGTTCCCGCTATGCGCACACTAAGTTGAACATGCATGGGGGATAAAGGCAAATATTTTGTGACTTCTTTAAACTGCACTCCAGAAAAAATGACGTCTCCGCCTCTAGCTGCAATATCCACAGCAGGAGCATCAGGAGAAAGATGCACAAACCGAAGCTTTGTTTCTCCACTTGGTACATCCGTATTGTCATAGATAAATAATAAATCAAGCTTATTTAGCTCATCTACCGCCGCTACCGTGTAATTTTGGTTTCCTTCAAATGTAAATGATTCCGTTAAAACAGGTCTTCCCGTTTCTCCAGCGGGATAAATAGAAATTGTATATCTTCCAGGTTCTTGTAATTCAATATAATCTGTTTCTTGTTTATAAGTTAAATTGCGAATCACTCGTTTGTTGTTAATATAAATATCTACAGATGGAGAATCTGGAGAAGCGTGAAGTATACGAATTTGCGGTGGATTTACGCGTAAATTCGTATTTTCAGAAGAAGTTAAGATGGCCTGCTGGATATAGTACAAATGCTTTTGATAATAATGAATATGCTTAGATGGATCACTATACTTATAGTAGTTAGCTAGAAAATCGTATTTCATTGCTTTTTTGATATATTGATCAAAGGAATAATTAGCCATATGTTCAGCTCCCTTATTGTCGGAGTATAAAAACATTTCCATACGTAACCAAACATATGCTAAAACTCATAATTTATGCCGATCACTGATCACTCCCGAGACCTCCAAGAAGAAACAATGAGCCAAATGCCCTCTATGTGCATATACTGAATCAAATTATTGACTGAAGGCTTATTGTACGACCGAATTTAGTATAGAAAAAAGGAGTGAGAGCATGCGCGATTTTTATGCTCGGATGCTACGGTTAATTATGTTAAGTTTTTTACTGCTGCTACTTTTGATTCAATTTACAGGGCGCTCTACTTCATTTAATCACATTACCCCCGCGCTAAATAAAGTAACCGAGCGAATTGAGCTGATTACCTATGATCAATAAATGTATGTTTTCTGCGTTTCGATATGTACTTGTTCTTTATGCTATCTGCTTTACATTTTTATTTGTTAGTACAGTTCCAAGCCTATTTGGTTTCACTGTGACCGTTCAAGAAACGGATTATCACCACCTGCATCGCGGAGATATAGTTGTCTTTAGAGACGAATCATCTTCTTCAAAGAATGAACTTGTACTGGCCCATAATCAAGAGCTAGATGTACTGGTTACAGCTCAAAGAGATTCTTTGTCTGCCTCTTTTAAAGTGATTGGAAGCTACGCATACCATCTCCCGTATATAGGGGTCATTATTGAGTTTATGAAAGATTTTACTACGTTACTGGTGATGGGAAGTATTTTACTTTTGTTGTTTTCGTATACGCTGCAGCCCAAAAGGCGAATATGGCGTAAGAGAAAGTAAAAAATGGGCGAATGCACATACAGGACAATCAACTAACGCATATAAAGTACAGTGTACGAAATGAATAAAAAAAACAAGAGGAGAGATTGCTATGTATAACTACGATTGTTACGATCCATGCCATCACGGAGGCTATCACCACCTATATGATACTTGCCACTATCCAATTAGCTATCCAATTGGCGGTTATCATCATTGCGGAACGGGCCAGTCATTTGCATTGATTGTTGTGCTATTTATTTTATTAATCATCATTGGCTGCACCTGTTTTTGCTGATTAGATCTCATTTGCTCGCATGTGCGAGCTTTTTATAACAGATGGAAAAGGACAAACTTACATATAAATTGTTTAAATAATAAAAAAATTTTGCCAAATCAACATTTACCATATTATACTATAGCTAGTAACTCAATAAGCGAAGGTGAATATATGGAAAAGGAAAAAGTATTTCAACAGCTATTTTCAATGTCATTTACACCAATGCTCGTAATGAATATGGATGGAGATATTCAAATTTTAAATGAAGCGTGCTGCCACCTTTTTAAAACAACGGAGGAACGACTTCTTTCCTGTAATGTATTTGAAGAGCCAAATCGCTTTTTTATTGAAAAGCATGAAGTGGAACCGTTAAGAAAGCAAGAGGAAGAAGTTGTTTTACTTAAGAAAAAAGTAGATCAGCAGTTTCCGATGCACATCCATATTCAGCGCACGGAAGGGGATATTCCGCTCTTAGTTGTTCAGTGGAAAGAGTTTTCCTCAAGTATTGAAAAGCAAGAGGAAGTCATTCGAAAAATGAAGCAATATAAGCAGTTTGTCCAGCAAAGCCAAGATGCATTTATTGTAACAAGAGAAGGCAGAATTCAATATTTGAATCCCGCTGGTGTTAAACTTCTTGGCGGCGAGAAAAAAGAAGAGTATATCGGGCGTCCTTGGCTTCATTTTATTCACCCCGAACATTTAGAAATCGTAAAAGAACGAATGGTTCAGCTGATGAATGGAATGTCCGTGAGGCCGCGTGTTGATGTGAAACTATTGACTAAAAAAGGAGTCGTCATTATTGAATCTTCGGCAACCAAAATTAAGTTTGAAGGACAGGATGCCATTCAGTATATTATTCGCGACGTAACGGATCGAAAAAAATATGATGAAATGGCAAGCAAATCTGAAAAGCTTACAATGGTGAGCAAGTTAGCGGCAGGAGTAGCACATGAAATTCGTAATCCAATGACGGCGATTAAAGGGTTTATTCAGCTGTTAAAAGCATCGAAACAGTACAACGAAGAATACAATGATATTATGCTTGAAGAATTGAATCGCGTCGAATCCATTATTCAAGAATTTTTAACGCTGGCCAAGCCTAAAATTGAAAATTCATACCACCCCAAAAGTCTCAATCAAATCATACGTCATGTGACATTACTATTAGATACACACGCCAATTATAAAAACTGTCGTATTATTAATGAGATTAGTGATGAGATTACAATCTTTTGTGAAGAAAATGCGCTTAAACAAGTTTTTATTAATTTAATTCAAAATGCGCTTGAGTCAATGAGCAAAGGGACAGTTAAAGTCACCGTTGAGAAAAGAAATGAATACGGCATGGTCATTATCGAGGATGAAGGCTGTGGAATTGATGAGCAATCTTTAGCTCGGCTAGGTGAACCGTTTTATTCCACTAAACAAACAGGAACGGGGCTAGGGTTAATGATTAGCTACCGAATAATCGAACAGCATCAAGGGCATATTTCATTTGCGAGTAAAGTAGGAGTAGGAACAAAAGTAGAAATTGCTCTTCCGTACATTAAAGAACCAGTGAACATTTCATAGCGCTTGCTATTCGTTCACTGGTTTTTATTTGTTTGGAATAAAAACGAATGTTTTTTAAATATTTTATTTTAATGTTCGTGTATATTGTTGACTAAAGGGTTTGTTTTTGATATATTATCAAATGGCTAGAAAATAACCGAATTATAATAAAAAAAGAAAATTCGGTCAATAACTTTTATCTTTTACCCAAAGAAAAAAGATGATGGGAGAATGTACAATGAACTCAAATTATGATGTTATTGTGGTAGGGGCAGGACCCGCTGGGATTTTTACTTGCTATGAGTTAACGTTAAAATTACCGGAAGCAACTATTTTATTAATCGATAAAGGACACGATATCTATCGACGTAATTGTCCGATTCTTCAGAAAAAAATTGAAAAATGTCCGCCTGCGGTTGGCAAAAAAGAGTTTGCTGGCTGTTTGCCTGCTTGTTCTATCACAAATGGTTTCGGTGGAGCCGGCGCATATTCAGACGGGAAGTTTAATATCACCAGTGAATTTGGAGGCTGGATGACGGATTATCTGTCTGAATCACAGGTGGTAGATTTAATTAAATATGTGGATGAAATTAATTTAAAACACGGAGCAACCGATACGATTACGGATCCGTTAACTGATAAAGTTCGTGAAATTGAAAAACGCGGATACGCAGCAGGATTAAAGCTATTACGTGCCCAGGTGCGTCATTTAGGAACAGAGCAAAATTTAGAAATTTTAAAAAGCATTTATGAATACTTAAAAGAAAAAATTGATATGCAGTATAAAACGGAAGTAGACGATTTAATAACAGAAAAAGAAGATGGTCAGCATATCGTGCGCGGTATCGAATTGAAGAATGGTGAAAGAATTACGGCTGATAAAGTGGTTGTTTCACCAGGTCGAGACGGCTCGAAGTGGATGAGTGACTTACTAAAAAAACGTCGTTTAAAAATGATTAACAATCAAGTGGACATCGGCGTTCGAGTCGAAACATCCAACGTTGTTATGGAAGAAATCAACAAGCACTTGTACGAAGGGAAATTCATTTACAATACGTCTGTAGGTACAAGAGTCAGAACGTTCTGCAGCAATCCTTCAGGACATGTGGTAGTAGAGAATCATTCAGGTATTATGTTAGCAAATGGACACGCATACAAAGATCCGAAGCTTGGAAGTCAAAATACGAACTTTGCGCTGCTTGTTTCCCATAAATTTTCGGATCCATTTGATCAGCCGAATGAATATGCGCACGAAGTATCAAGGTTAGCTAATATGCTGTCAAACGGGGGTTTAGTTGTTCAAAAGTATGGAGATATTTTAAAGGGCCGTCGTTCAACAGCGACTCGAATTAAAGAAGGCTTTTTAGAACCAACGTTAAAAGAAGCTGTACCTGGTGACTTGGGCTTAGTGCTTCCTTACAATACGATGAAAAGCTTAATTGAAATGACAGAAGCACTGGATCACGTAACGCCTGGATTAGCATCTGAACATACGCTATTTTACGGTGTGGAAGCGAAATTTTACTCCGCCCGTCCGAAGTTAAACGATAAGTTTGAAACTGAAATTTCTGGTTTATACGTGGGAGGAGACGGAGCTGGTATTACGCGAGGGCTCGCGCAGGCAAGTGCGTGCGGTGTGTGGGTAGCGCGTGACATTGTTGAAAAATTAAAGAATCGCAAAGCAAGTTCTGAACCTGTTACTGTATAAAAAAAAAGAGGCCGTCACGGCCTCTTTTTTTTTATGTGTTAAATAACGAGAGCGAATAAGTAAAAAGTAAAGAACTTGTACCGCTCCAACTCCGATAGTTTTATATGATAATTACCCGCTCCTTTTTTAAAAGATATTACGGAATCCATACTTCTATCGTGAGCAGAATTAAATAGAATAAGGCGAATTGATAATGTCCATTTATTTCCATCAATAAATTCAGTGAAATTTTAAGAGGGTTATATCAAGCAATACAAGGATAAAATCAACAGTTGAAAAGAGTTGTTTTTTGATGAGTAAAATATTTATGAAAGAAGTAAAGTACGCGGGTATTAGAATAATTATTCATATTTATGAATGGTGGTTTATGAAACCACGATATTCTCATGGTTTTTTATATAGCTGAAAAATATTAATCTGAAAATTTTTAATATATTGTATATTTTGAGTGTTACCGTTCTCAATGCATGGTAAAATAAGTATGGTAGTTAGAATCATTCTAATATAATTTATTTACGGGAGGTAAATCTATGAAGCTATCGACAAAGATCATTATCGCGCTAATTGCTGGTGCTGTTGTAGGAGTGTTGATTAATGCTTTTGCTCCAAGTGCTTTTGCTCCGCTGGACAAGTACTTGTTTACACCGCTTGGCCAAATCTTCTTAAGCTTAATTAAAATGCTTGTTGTACCAATTGTGTTTTTCTCTATCACGTTAGGCGTAGCAGGTTTAGGAGATCCTAAAAAACTAGGAAGAATCGGGGCTAAAACAGTTTCCTACTTCCTAGTTACAACAACCATTGCTATTATTATTGGTTTAATTTTAGCGTATGCAATTAAACCGGGTACGTTTGGATCTTTTGATACAAAAAACGCTTCTTTTGAAGCCGAAAAAGCACCGCCGGTTGGAGAGACATTCTTAAATATGATTCCAGTCAACCCAATTCAAGCGATGGCTGAAGGGAATATGCTTCAACTTATCGTTTTCTCTATCTTTATCGGTTTTGGTATTACGATGCTTGGAAGTAAAACAAAAGGGCTTTACAATTTACTCGAGCAAGGCAATGAATTGATGATGTATCTTGTAAATCTAGTGATGAAGTTTGCTCCTTACGGAACATTTGGGCTTCTTGCAACCGCGGTTGGAAGTCAAGGCTGGGAGGCAATTAAAGCGATGGGGCTGTACATGATTGTAGTCGTGCTCGCGCTGTTTATCCATTCGATCGTAACATATGGGGGATCAGTCGCGCTTATGGCCAGACGTAACCCTATTGAATTTTTTAAAGGTTTTGCTCCTGCGATGACAGTTGGATTCAGTACATCAAGCAGTAATGCAACGCTTCCGATTTCAATGAATGTGGCTCAAAAAAATCTTCGTGTCCCGGAGTCCATCAGCAGTTTTGTTCAGCCGTTAGGTGCTACCATTAACATGGATGGAACGGCAATTATGCAAGGTGTAGCGACTATTTTTATTGCACAAGTATACGGCGTTGACCTGTCGCTAGGTGCTCTTGTGACGGTTGTATTGACAGCGGTGCTTGCTAGTATTGGTACAGCAGGTGTGCCGGGAGTTGGTCTCATTATGCTAGCAATGGTACTGAGTTCGGTTGGACTGCCTGTAGCAGGTATCGGATTAATTATTGGAATTGATCGCTTGCTTGATATGCTTCGTACATCTGTAAATATTACGGGAGACGCTGCGTGTGCCGTTATTGTGGCTGAGTCAGAAGCAAAGCGTATCGATAAATCTGTAACGCAATCAGCTTAATAAGCGCAAAAGCTCTAGCTATATGCTAGGGCTTTTTTTATTGGCAAGAAACTCTTCGTTTCAGCATACAGTTTAATAAGAGTGTATGTTTGAAAGGAGAGTGCGGAAATGAATAAAACTCATGTAATAAAGCCGCTGCTCGACGATGACTACCCAGTTATTTCATATGGAAAAGGAATTTATTTGTACGACCAAGATGGAAAAAGGTACATAGATGCTTCGTCGGGGGCAGTTACAGCAAGTATCGGACACGGCGTAAAAGAAATTATTGATGCGATGACCGATCAGGCACAGAAAGTTGCGTTTGTATATCGGTCGCAGTTTACAAGTGACTCAACAGAAGCCTTAGCTAAGAAACTATGTGAATTAAGCAGCAATCATTTCCAGTGGAGTTTTTTTGTTAACAGCGGGACAGAAGCGACTGAAACGGCTATGAAAACGGCAATTCAGCATTTTCAAGAGCAAGGAAAGCCAACCAAAACAAAGGTTTTGTCACGGTGGATGAGCTATCACGGTATTACAATAGGAGCTCTGTCTATGTCAGGGCACGTTGGAAGACGAAAACGCTTCTCATCTTTGCTTGAAGATTATCCTTCGGTTTCACCTCCTTATTGCTATCGATGTCCGTTTCATCAAACCTATCCATCCTGTAATCTTGCTTGTGCACACGAATTGGAAACAGTTATCAAACGAACTGGCCCTGAACATATTGCTGGTTTTATTACAGAGCCCATTGTAGGAGCAGCCGGAGCAGCGCTTACACCTCCTCCCGGTTATTATGAAGTGATAAGAGAAATTTGTGATAAATATGATGTGTTATGGATTGCGGATGAAGTCATGACTGGGGTTGGGCGTACAGGCGTGATGTTTGCGTATGAGCACTGGGGAGTTAAACCAGACATCATGACGCTTGGAAAAGGAGTGGGAGCAGGATATACACCAATAGCCGTTACGTTGGCTAGCAGCAAAACGATTGAACCTATTATGAACGGATCCAAATTAATTATGAGCGGACATACGCTAAGCGCTAATCCGCTGTCATCGGCTGTAGGGCTAGCTGTTTTAACCTATATTGAAAAGCATGATCTCGTTCAAGAAGCAGCGCTGAAAGGAGACTACTTAGTAGAAAAATTGAAGAAGCTTCAGCTTCTTTATCCTATCATTGGTGATATACGCGGCAAAGGCTTACTAATTGGTCTTGAGCTTGTGCAAAATCCAAAAACGAAGGAGCCTTTTTCATCCTCGGAAAATATGACGGCACGCCTAATAAGTAAAGCCCAAAAAAATGGTCTTCTTCTTTACCCTTCACAAGCAGGAACAGACGGAGTCGAAGGAGACGGCATTATTATTGCCCCACCATTTACAATTACTCATCGTCAGCTTGATGAAACGGTCGATCTGCTTTCAAAAACATTGCATGAAGTACAAAATGAAAAACAGAGAAATGAGGTGAAATAAGTGACAAAGGTCGAAAACTCATTTCAAAAGATTACAACTGTGGAACAAGCGATTGGATATGTCGATCATGCTGCTACGCTAATGATAGGAGGGTTTGGAGGAGTAGGCAGCCCGCCTTCTCTCATTGACGGTCTGATTGAAAGCGGAAAATCAAATTTTACATTGATATGTAATGATTCAGGCTTTCCTCATATTGGCGCCGGAAAATTGGTAAGCCAAGGAAAAATTCAAAAGCTGATCGCTTCTCATATTGGGTCGAACCCAGTGGCTGGGACGCTCATGACAGAAGAAAAGCTAAAAGTTGAGTTTTCTCCTCAAGGAACGCTTGCTGAACGTATTCGAGCGGGAGGAGTTGGACTTGGAGGAATACTGGTTGATGTAGGAATAGAAAATGACATTATTCAATTGGGAAAAGAAAAAGTAGAAGTAGACGGCAAGACATTTTTAGTGGAAAAGCCGCTCACAGCCGACGTTGCTTTTGTGTATGCAAAAAAAGCCGATCCATTCGGCAACTTGCTTTATGATAAAAGCGCTCGAAACACTAATCCGTTAATGGCAATGGCAGGTCGTATAACTATCGCTGAAGTGGATGAAATTGTTCCTCTTGGCGACATTGACCCAGAGAACGTGATGACGTCAGGTGTATTTGTGGATTATATTGTTCCTTCAAAAGGAGTGAATTGGAAATGGGTTTGGGAATAGATATGCGTCATCGTATTGCAAAACGTGCTGCGGCTGAAATCAAAAACGGCATGATTGTTAATTTAGGGATTGGCATTCCTTCTCTTATTCCTAATTATGTACCAAGTACTGTTCATGTGATGTTTCATGCTGAAAACGGAATTTTAGGGTTAGGATCTTCGCCTCCTTTAGGTGAAGAAGATGAGAATGTCTGCAATGCAGCAGGCTATCCAACAACTACGGTTCAAGGGGCTTCATACTGTGACAGTGCTACAGCCTTCGCGATGATTCGAAAAGGGTACGTCGATATGACCATTCTTGGTGCGTTAGAAGTGAGTGAAAAAGGGGATTTAGCTAATTGGATTGTGCCAGGTAAGCGAGTTCCTGGGATGGGAGGAGCGATGGAATTAGCTCAAAAAGCGAAAAAAGTCATTGTGCTAATGAATCATACGAGCAAGACAGGAGAACCGAAGCTGGTTAAGACGTGCTCTTTACCTCTGACTGCTTCGGGCTGCGTGGGATTAGTTATTACAGATCGGGCGGTTTTTAAAGTGGAAAAAGATGCGCTTCTACTAACAGAGTTAATGTCTCCTTATACCGTAGAGGATATTTTGAGTTCAACAGAAGCGACAGTTCGCCTGAGTGATCAATTGATTACGATACCATAAGGAGGACCATTACATGAAGATACAGCAATCTATTCATAACTGGATGACAGAGCATCGTCAAAGTGCAGTGCGTTTACTCAAGCGTTTCGTAGAAGAAGCAAGCGTACAAGGTTCTGAAAAGCATGCGCAGGCAATTGTCATTGAACGCCTTCGACAGTTGCAGTTAGATATTGATATATGGGAACCGGACGAAAAAATACTTCGTAGCCATGAAGCTTTTGCCTCCAACCGTTCTACTTTTCGAGACAGTCCGAATGTGGTAGGCGTGTTAAAAGGGAAAGGCGGAGGGAAATCCATCATTTTGAATGGGCACATTGATGTAGTGCCACCCGGAGATCTTTCACAGTGGACGGAAGACCCTTATACGGCTGTTGTAAAAGATGGAAACTTATATGGGCGCGGAGCAACGGATATGAAAGGAGGAAATGTGTCGTTACTTTTAGCTATTCAAGCGTTGAAAGAGCTAGATATTTCACTAAAAGGAGATGTTATTTTTCAAAGCGTAGTAGAAGAGGAAAGCGGAGGTGCAGGAACACTTTCCTGCGTACTTAGAGGGTATAAAGCAGATGGTGCCATTATTCCGGAACCAACCAACATGAAGATCTTTCCTAAGCAGCAAGGCTCCATGTGGTTTCGAGTGACCGTGCATGGAGTAGCAGCACATGGAGGGACTCGGTATGAAGGCGTGAGTGCGATTGAAAAAGCGGCTGTTGTGCTTAAACATATTGAGGGTCTTGAAAAAGAGAGAAACAGTCGAATTACAGATCCGCTCTATAATAAAATTCCCATTCCCGTGCCGATTAATATCGGAAATATACAAGGAGGAACGTGGCCTTCTTCAGTCGCTGATCAAGTAATATTAGAAGGCAGGATAGGAGTTGCTCCGCATGAAAAAATGAAAAATGTCAGAGCAGAAATGAAAGCCTGGCTTGAACTTTTGCCTCAGTGTGATGAGTGGTTTGCTGAGCATCCTGTCGACCTGGAATGGTTTGGGGCCCACTGGCTTCCCGGTGAAATTGAATTGGAGCATCCGCTTATGACCTCTCTTTCGTCCTCTTTTTATCAAGTGAAACAGAAACAGCCGATCATTGAAGCATCTCCTTGGGGAACGGACGGAGGGATACTGTCACAAGTAGGGGATATTCCAACAGTTGTTTTTGGACCGGGAGTAACAGAAGTGGCCCACTTTCCGAATGAGTATATTTGTATTCAAACGATGCTTGACGCAGCAGAAATTATTGCTCTCACGGTAGCAGACTGGTGCAGTATTGCGGACTAAGCTAAAAAGGGAGAGGATACAAACAAATGGCGAAACAAGAAAATATTTGTCAACCAACCTTTGCTATGACTCTTTTTTTAGATGAATGTAACAAGCGTCTGAGAATAGATGATTACCGGGGAAATATGAACGATATTTACAGCTATATATATAAAGAAGTTGATAAGGCAACGTACGAAAAGTGGATTATAAAAGCACGTGCTGAACATCTGTTGGACTGGATGAGCTTGGGATTTTCTTTAGAAGCAACTGTTCCCTACTATTTTAACGGAAGCGACGCGTATCTTTTATGCTACTATACGTCTCAATCCCGCCGAGACAGCGGGGAGACGTTAAAAGAAACAGAGCTGCTTCAAGATGTTTTGAATTTGCCGACATCTAATTATTCTCCTTTATCAAATCAACTGATCATGCGCCGAGCCATTTCATCTGACGCTAAACAACTTTCTCAGCTCTATCGTCAAATCTTCACAGTGTATCCTACTCCCCTTTACGAAGAAGAGTATCTCTCTAGTTTGCTTCAAGAAGATAGTTTGTTTTATATCATAGTTGACAAGAACGATATCGTTAGCGCTGCTTCTGCTGAAATTGACTATGTTTATCATAATGCTGAACTAACGGATTGTGCGACTCTCCCTGCTTACCGAAAGTATGGATTCATGAAGCATTTATTAAGCGCACTAGAGGCGGAGCTAAAACAGCGGCATATTTTTTGTGCATACACAATAGCGAGAGCGCTTTCATTTGGAATGAATGCCGCTTTTCATCAGCTTGGGTATATCTATACGGGACGATTAACGAATAATTGCTACATTTATAAATCGTTAGAAGATATGAACGTATGGGTGAAGGATCTGTCAAAAAGTAAAGGGTGAGAAATAATTAACCAATTTATGGGCTGTAACATATAACAATAGTAAATCTTCATAAAGGAGCGATTGTATGTTATATGATTTATATAAGCCGTCCCGACATTGGAAAGATATTGAGTTATGGAAAGATGTTCCTGAAGAAAAATGGAATGACTGGATTTGGCAATTAACAAACACAATTCGAACGTTAGATGATTTAAAAAAGGTTATTAACTTAACTCCTGAAGAAGAAGAAGGAGTACGCATTTCAACCAAAACAATTCCGCTCAATATTACGCCTTACTATGCATCTTTAATGAATCCAGATGATCCTCGCTGCCCCGTCCGTATGCAGTCTGTTCCGGTTGGCAAAGAACTTCATAAAACAAAATACGATCTAGAAGATCCCCTAGATGAAGACGAAGATTCTCCCGTGCCAGGGTTGACTCATCGCTATCCTGATCGCGTTTTGTTCTTAGTTACCAATCAATGCTCCATGTACTGCAGATACTGTACTCGAAGAAGGTTTTCAGGACAAATCGGAATGGGCGTTCCAAAAAAGCAGTTAGATGCTGCGATTGCTTATATCGCCAAAACACCCGAAGTACGAGATGTACTCATTTCAGGCGGTGATGGCTTGCTGATTAATGACAACATTTTAGAATATATTTTGAAGAATTTACGAGCTATTCCCCATGTGGAAATTATTCGAATTGGCACAAGAGCACCCGTTGTGTTTCCGCAGCGAATAACGGAAAATTTATGTGCCATTTTAAGAAAATATCATCCAGTATGGTTAAATACTCACTTTAATACATCCATTGAAATTACGGAAGAGACAAAAAAAGCATGTGAAATGCTTGTCGATGCAGGCGTTCCAGTTGGCAATCAAGCCGTTATTTTAGCTGGGATTAATGACAGCGTAGCTATCATGAAAAAGCTTATGCACGACTTAGTGAAAATACGCGTTCGTCCTTACTATATTTATCAATGTGATTTATCAGAAGGAATTGGGCATTTCCGTGCACCTGTTTCCAAAGGGCTTGAAATTATGGAAGGGCTGCGAGGTCACACGTCTGGCTATGCTGTTCCAACGTTTGTTATTGATGCGCCAGGAGGAGGAGGAAAGATTGCGGTTCAGCCAAACTATATTATTAGTCAAAGCGCAAGTAAAGTTGTTCTGCGAAACTTTGAAGGAGTGATTACGACGTATCCGGAGCCAGAAAGCTATGTGCCTGGGGGTGCAGATGATTATTTTCGAGCTGTTTATCCAGCATCGGATACTAAAGATTCTTCCATCGGCATCTCGGGTCTTATGAATGATGCTCAATTCAACCTTGTACCGGAAGGGTTAGGGAGAGTAAAAAGACGTAAAACATATGAAAGTGACAGTGCTCACGAAAGCCTAAAAGACAAACGTGAAAAAAGAGATGAATTAAAAGATAAAAAGTTTAAAGCACAATTGAAAAAAGACGGTAAAAGCGACGATGCTCCATCATCTTAAGGAGGTCCTGTAATATGACTGTTCAATGCGCATGGTGCGAAGAAGAAAAAGCGGTAGAAACAACCAATACCGCATACTGGGAATTGCCAGACGGAACGAGAAGTATTGAAATTACTCATATGCCATGTATCAGCTGTTCAGGTTGCGGGATGTCATATCAAGAAGAAGAGATCATAGAAGAAGTGGAAACACAGCTGCTTCTTGTCGATACAAAAAAACTTGATGAATCCATTCGGTATGATGAGCTATTGAAAGTGCCGAGATTATTAAAGCGCAACTACTTTAAATTCTAAAAAGCCGTCCCTTATTTTGTAAGGGGCGGCTTTGCTTATTGATAAGCCTTTGTTCCAGCAGTGCGCAGGCTGTAGGCGTGTTTTAAAGCCACTGTAACAGGACGGAAAGTTGGAAGTTCGACTTCGTCTATTTTTGAAACGGGCAAGAGACCAACAGATGTGCTCGTAATAAAAACTTCATCAGCGTCTTTTAAAAAGGAAGGAGTCATATTTTGTTCTCGGATTTGAATGGCTTGTTCCTGCGCACATTCGAGTACGTTAGCGCGCGTAATACCGGATAGAATTTTTCTTGTGGCAGGAGTCGTGAACAAGACGTTGTCTTTTATCGCAAATACATTGCTGCTCGACCCTTCGGTTATGTATCCGTCTTTTACTAAAATAGCTTCTTTACATCCTTTAGAAGCCGCAGCTTGTTTGGCCAGAAGGTTAGGAAGTAAGTTCAATGATTTGATATAGCAATTAGCCCATCGCTCGTCTTCCAAAAGAAGCGTAGAAATGCCTTTTTCATAGGCTTCTTCAGGTGTTTGGCGAGGGTGGCGTATTGTGAGTGCTAATTGTGCAGGTACATCGGGAAATAAATGATTTCGAGGAGCAATCCCGCGCGTAACTTGAATATAAATATCAGCGTCTTTTAACGTTGATTTTTCCATTGCTTGGTGAATGATGTCCTTTAGCTCTTGTCTTGAAACCGGCAGTTCGATAAAGATTGCCTTTGCACTTCTTTCTAAGCGGTCTAAGTGACGTTCAATCGAAAACGGAACTCCTTTGTATACGCGAATAAATTCATAAACACCGTCTCCGAACTGGTGACCGCGTTCATCAATTGGAATAACAGCCTCATTAATATCTCTAAACTCTCCAGCATAATATGCTAATTCCATCTTGAAAAACTCCCTTCCTTTAGATATTAAAACGTTAACATAAAATTCAGCAAAATGAAATTATTTACTTGGTTTCTTCGAAGAAAATGAAAAAAGTCATACTCCTTTAGGAGTATGACTTTTATGAAAACGTACGTTTGAATGCTAGTGAAAATTTCTGAATGGCTTTTTTAGGTGTAACAAACTGAACAATGAGCTTGGTACCGGTGATGAACCAATCGACAATACGGCTGCCGAGAAGCATCGTTACTAAAATGGACAGGGCGATTAAGACGATAATACCCCATGATGTTGGCTCTAGACTTTTTGAGAAGTCAGTTGTAAAGAACCATTTTAAAATGAAGCCGTGCAATAAATACACGTATAGGGATCGCTGTCCAATGCTTGTTAAAGCAAAACCGCGCGTTGGAATTAAAGCCATAAAGGCAAAAGATACAAGAAAAGCAATTCCATAGTGAGAAACGCGCATTAAAAATTCGGCCACATTGTCGTACGTGTTCGTTCCATACAGCATATCTGTGTAAGCCGTGTCGTCTAAGAAAGAATAGCTTCCGATTAATGTCACTAGTAATACGATGGATGCAATGATTCGATTTCGCGCTGTCAAAAGATTTGTAAAAGGCTCTTGTCGCTGTGACAAATAGTAGCCTAAAAGGAAAAACGGGAAGAAGACAAACATTCGGCTAATGCTTAGAATTTTATCAAATCCGTCAATATCAATGAAGCCCATTGCAAGTCCAAGCGAAATAGAGACAGTTAAGCTAATCCACATCGGGAATTTCGCAAAGAAAGGAAGCATTAATTTCCAAAAAATTAAGCTCAGTAGAAACCACATTGCCCATCTAGGAACCAAATATTGAAGCGTGTACGTTTCATCTGTATAAAGCACACTATAATAAAGGGTATAGATAGTTTGGAAAGCTAAGTAAGGAAGAGCCACCTTTGTAAATATTTTTTTGTAATAGCCTTTTTTATGAAAATTTTTTGAGAAATAACCTGCTAGTAAAATAAAGACAGGCATATGGAAAATAAAGATAAAGTGATAAATGGACAGCATTCCGCTACTATCTGTTCGGTACGGAGAAATCATGTGTCCAAATACAACTAAAAAAATTAATACAAATTTAGCATTATCAAAGTAAGCATTTCGAGTATTCATAGTATTATTTTTCCTCAACATATGCTGATGTAAACCTCCCACCAACAAGATTTATTTAAATGGCGATTATTGTTAGAATAACCTTTCACTACGGAATTAAAACATGAATTCTTCTTTTTTGCAATTACATAAAGGCTTGAGAAACCTGTCGAATCAACGCTTTTGTTATAAAAACGATGTGTTTTTGTTACAAATGTCTTTTTGAAAAAAGAAAAATATTGATATAACAATATTTATTCGTTACGCTAATAGTGAAATTTGTTTTGCAACTGTAACATGAATTTAATATTTTTTGTCCGGTAAACCACTTATATTGCAGTGTTCGACATCTACATAACACAGAAGAAAGTTGTAGATTTCTTGAAAAAATGATAGAAAAGATACACATACCGCTGGAGGGGGAGTACGATGAAATCCTTTTATCACTATATAATGAAATTCCGATCAAATAAAAAACATGATCGAATGGGAGAGTTTGCGCGAAGTGCTTATGATGATCACAGCTTCCCGAAATCTTCAACAAATTATGACGAACTGAGTTCTTATTTAGAGCTCAACGGACATTATTTATCAAGTATGACCGTATTTGATGAAGCATGGGAGCTTTATCAAAATAATGCGTGAGAAATAAAAAAGCAGGCTGATGGATATCCATCAGCCTGCTTTTTTATTTTCTTTAGCTCATGCAATAAGCAGGGGTAAAAATGATAGAGGGCAATAGATAATAAAGGCTTGGTTCTAAAGATGTTATACTTCCCCTTTTTTAGTTACTGCATATAATATTGTAACTTTTCAGTAGGTGTATGTTTACTAAGGAGGTGCGACGATGGCAGGGAAGAAAAAACCTAAATACGGAATTGGTGAAACAGTCGTTGTAACAATATACGGGACCGTTGGCACTATAACCGATATAAAAGTAATGGATGGGATTTTTGTATACGAAATCAACCATAGTGAAGGTCTTTTTTTAGAAGATACAATTGAGCTTCTAGAAGAATATGAAGGTCAAATATTAGTACAGGAAAGAGTAGAGCTTGAATATAAATTTTTCTTCGGCGATATCGTCCAGGTTTTTAATTATGGAAAAGAGTTATTTAAAATCATTGGTATTCGAACAGAAATATGGCGTTATAAAGAGGATTCATGGGAAGATATTGTCTATGAATTGTCACGTGTAACAGATGGAGAATGGCTTGAGGCTAGTGAAGAAGAACTCATTCTCGTAACTCCTCATGAGGAAACAGAAAATTATGCTCAAAGTGTTGATATGTTGTATTTAGGTAAAGAAATTAAAAAGACGGAGTTGCTACCAAAGATGAAAAAACAAAACGGTTCTGAAAAAGAAGAAGTGAGGTTAACTAAAGAAAAGCATGAGATTATAAACGGTCTTTTAGATGTGTACAATGATTATAAATTTTTGTATGAGCTTTTTGAAGATGAAGAATACGCTGAAGTCATGAACTTAGTGCTGAAACATTTAAAAAAGATAGCAAAATCCGAACAAGGAAAATAGCAGGTAGATGCCTAATAAATAAAAGATAGCCGAGATAGATCATCACATCTCTCTTAGCTATCTTTTATTGTGTATACGGCGATGGTAATGAAAAAAGAATGGGGATAATTACCTTTCTATTTAAACTGCTGAAATTTTAGACATACTATTGCTGAATTGTTCATAAATGTGTATAAGGTAAAACTTCAAGCAGAAGATGGAGTGAACCTATTTTTAAGAAAAGTAAGGTACGCTAATCCGTTCAAACGGGATAAGGAGTGATATTGTGAAAGAAATCGAAGTGGTCATTGATACGGAAGAAATTGCGGAGTTCTTTTACAATGAACTAGTCAAGCGAGGCTATGTTCCCGCTGAAGAAGAGCTAGGCGAATTAGCGGATATAACTTTTGATTATCTCATTGATAAATGTATTATTGATGAGCAAGATGAAGAATAAAAAGATAGATACATCTGTAACGACGGGGAAACTCGTCGTTTTGTTTATGAGACAGCGGCTATGAAAAAGGGTTAGCAGCTTTAATAGCGGATTGCACTTTTATATGATGCTGAATGGGAATTTTTTTAACTGAAGAAGCGGGAATAGACTCAAGGAGAGAAAATATGCTTTCGTCTTCAAACCACTCATCTTTTCTTAAAAAAAGGTGTACGCGGTCTCCCCAGCTCATATTTAAAGTCGGGCTATACAGCTTTTTGGAATGAGTTCGATTCTTTGTAAATATATCCGTATTATAATCGCTTCGAGACCCTGTGTGGGGGTGTTTAAGGCTAAATGTATAGATAGAATCATGCAAGTTTGAATAAAAAAGAAGAACGTATAAAGTTTTTCCCACTTCAATCCGTTTTAAGACAGACTCGAAATGATACACTTTTGTTCCACATAAATCAATGTTATTACCTGAATAATAGGGAAAGACGATTTGAGTCATACCGAGAAAGTTTTGAGTGTGAAACTGCCAAGAGTGAAGAACATCCCGCTGAAACTCTTTTTTAAAGAGAACATTTTTTTCGATATGATACTGTTCGTTCACAATCAGGGCTATTGATAAGAGCGTTTTGTTTCTATGCTGCCAAAAGTCATTCCAAACAGTTTTCATAAAAAAAGATATGTGAAAAGCGGGTAGTAAATGAAACAGATTGCTGTTTTGCTCTTTGCTTTTTTCATAGAGTAACAGCTGAGCGTAAGCATCATGAAAAATGGCGGAATTGGAATGTTCTAAAAACAAGAAGTACGCATGCTGTTTTTCTGGAGAAAGCAGGGATTTTATTAAGGTAGTGGAGAGATCTGTCATGTAATAGCCGCCGTTCCGTGAAACCAAGTGTGCTAAAAAAGCCCAGTGAATTTCGGGGTGTTTTTGATAATAGTCTAAATAAGCTTGGGTACGTGTAACATTGTTTTGATTAGCTTTTTTTACTTTTTTTCGAATCTCTTGAATCAATTTTACGTCTTCTCCGATAAAAGACAGCGGGAGGGTAGCAGGAGGTTTGAGCTGCATCATCTGCTGCAGGCGAAGAACATCCTCCAATTTAATGAGAGAATTTGTGTCAGTAGAAGTCATGTTAAGCCTCCTTTGAAACGTTTAACTATATAAAAAAAGGGTAAGGGATTTTTTGAAACCTTTATAACATTTCGTACGTATAAAGGGTAACAAATGTTAAGAAAAGAGGTTTTCTTTATGTTCAGAAAAATTTTTGAATCATTAACTGGATCTAAACATCGACGCTACAGCAGCAGCGATCGACACTATCGACGTCCTCGTCACTACAGCAGCAGTGATCAGCATTACAGACGTCCTCGTCACCATAGCAGCAGTAGCGATTATAAACGAAGCAAATATTATGACAGCCACAGTCATTCAAAATATGGCCACCACCACTACAAGCGCAAACGTAAAAGTGGAAGCTTCTTCTCAAGCTTTTTCTCAAGTTGATTTATGATGAAAAATCGAATGTTCAAACACCTTCATCGCTGGTTAGTTGACCGCCCTTTTAAAAAAGGAAAAGTCATTTGCGGGCGCTATGAAATCATAGATGTACTGGGAATGGGAAGCTATGGTATAACATATGTTGCTAACGATATTGTGCAACAAAAAGAGGTAGTAGTAAAACAGCTCCGTAAAACAAAGCAGCGCACGTCTCAGGGGCTGAAGTCTTATCATTATGAAGCGAAACTGCTGTCTCAATTAAATCATCCTCAAATTCCTTCACTGTATGAAGCTATCGAAACAGATGAAGGCTGTTTCTTAGTGATGGAATTGATTCAAGGAAAAACGTTTGAAGGTTTAATTTTTGAAGAGAAGTGCGTGTATACGGAAGAACAAGCGCTTGACATTTTACTTAATATTCTAGACGTAGTTTCTGCTATTCATGAGCAAGGAATCATTCACCGTGATCTTCGTATTCCAAATATTATTGATGTTAACGGAACCATCTATGTTATTGACTTTGGTCTTGCTAGATTTTTAGGGGACCATGAAGAAACAAGCACCCTTATAGAAGAACAGCAGTTTATGAGACAAACATCCGCTGCAAGCGATATCTATGCACTTGGTCATTTTCTTTTATTTTTATTATACTCTGGTTATGAGCCGACGGAAAAACAAGAAAGAAGCTGGGAACAAGAGCTAAGTTTGTCGACACCTATTAAGATCATCATTCAAAAAATGCTGAGAGCAGATGAATCGTATGAAAGCATTAAAAGTTTACAAAAAGATATTTATGACTATATAAATAGTAAGAACTCAGGGAGGGGAAAGTATGGCGCTATTTAATAAAGCGTTAGCCCGCATTGGAATTGGTGCAGCGCGAGTGGACGCTAAGCTTGTCAATGATGAATTTCGTGCTGGTGAAAAGATTGAAGGGATTGTTGAAGTGTACGGAGGCAATGTTGAGCAGAAAATTGACAGCATCTATCTGCGTCTATTCACAACTTATGTAAAAGAAAGAGACGATAAAAAATACAAGCAGGATATTGAGCTCAATACGTTTAAGATTAACGACCCGTTCACTATTCAACCAGCTGAAACGAAATCTATTCCTTTTACCTTTCAGCTGCCTGATGATACGCCTGTTACATTAGGGAGAACCCGGGTTTGGGTGGCGACGAGCCTCGATATTAAAGATGCCGTTGATCCGTCAGATATTGATCATGTAAAAGTGCTTCCTAACCTTATGGTAACAAGCGCAATTGAAGCTATGGAACAGCTTGGCTTTCGCTTGCGCCAAGTCGAGTGCGAAGAAGCCCCTCGCCGGATGAGAAAAAGACTTCCTTTTGTTCAAGAATTTGAATTTGTTCCAAGCGGTGGATTGTACGCTGGGAAAGTAGATGAAATTGAAATCATCGTACAGCCGAGCGGCTTACATGACTACGATTTATTTATAGAAGTAGATCGACGTGCCAGAGGGTTTGGCGGCTTTCTATCTGAAATGCTGGATGCAGATGAGTCGCTCGTTCATGTTCATGTTTCTGAAAAAGAAATTCCTCAGTTAAAAAATATATTAACCAATATTATTTCACGCTATAGCTAACGTGCATAGCTCTCCTTTATTTTTCGTATATTAAAGACAGTAAAAAGAAAGGAGAGAGGTATATGCCGCAATCAAAGCAAACGAAAAAAATAAATGCAAAAGAGGAATTTTCGGCTGAATTTGTCGTTCATCAAGCTCCTAAGCCGGAAGACTATATTCAGCCAAAACGTGTGAATAAGTAAAGCATGTAGAACGCTACATGCTTTTTCTTTTAATAGGTTGGAGGAAATAAAAAATGGTAAATCGCACTACAAAATATTCTCTATTTATTGTATCGCTTTTAGCTTTCTTTTTACTCATTTTATTTACGTTTAATACACCTTGGGTGAAACAGCTTGACTTTAATGTACTTCATACCATTGAAGGATGGAGGACGGACACGTTAACACCCATCATCATATTTATAACAACCGTAGGATCTTGGTATGTCACTGCGCCAATATGGTTTGCAATTATAGTATTTCTTCTTTATAAACGAAAAGGGTTGCTCGCTTTATATATCACGCTCGTTTTTTGGGGAGTTCGCGCTTTAAATTGGGGATTGAAGGAGATTTTTGCAAGACCAAGACCTGATTGGAGTCAAGTCGTTCCCGCCTCTCACTATAGTTTTCCGAGCGGACATGCCATGAACTCAATGGCGTTTTACAGCGGAGTACTTTTGTTAATATGGATGTATACAAGAAGCAGGGCTGTTAAAACGGCAGCTGCATGCGTAATAGCTATTGTTATTTTATTAATTGGATTTAGCCGTTTGTATTTAGGCGTACACTTTTTAACGGATATACTAGCAGGATATTGTTTAGGACTTGCTTGGTCCTTAGGAGTCTATCTCCTTTCTAAACGCCTATATAACCAAAAATAGGAGCAATGGTTACATTTTTTTCGTTAATATTTCATTTTGTTTAAGTAGGCCTATTGATTCATCCATTCAAAAACAACTAATGATAAAATGGGAAACAAATATTTTATGTACATATTTAATAAGAAAAAACTAGTAATTTCGACAAAAAACGTTTTGATTCGATAAAGGATTTTCGGATTTTATCACTAATTATATAAGAATACATGACGTAAAAGAGTAAATACTTGCTTTTGGGTGGAGGGAAGAATGTTGAGTGTGTGGACCACAATAAAAAAACAATTTAATATTAGCACAGAATATGATGTAACCATTATGCAAACAGAAGAAAAAGGCGAAAAGCGCGGATATAAGCCTGTCCATCGTCTAACGATTACAGCATTCGATCATCAAGACGCAGCAACACAAGTATTTCAAATGTTTAATATTGCTGATAATTTGCCAAAAGATTGTGATGCGAGGTTTATCAGCACAGGCGATATTTTGTTAATTGATGAAGGTACTCGAGGAAAGTATTACTACAAGTTATGGACAGACGGCTGGCAAAAAGTGAACCGCCTGCACGTACGCTAAACATAAGGTAAAAGCGACCTATCTGGCCGCTTTTTATTTATATGTTGACCCTTAGTAATCACGAGTATGATGGCCAGGGCCATTTTTTCGGTTTGTTGCTGAATATTCATCTCCATGGGCTTCATGTTCTGCTATAATTGCTTCTTTTGGAATATGATTATTCTTTTTAGGCGAATTAATTCGATTGCGATGTTTTTTCCCCATACATATCACCTCAGCTAACGTTAGTAAATCCCTTGCGCTATTAGCGTACCCTTATATAAAAAGACATACTACGCCATTTTTTGGGCTGTATGTCTTTTTATTTTTGACGCATAATGTTAGAAGTAAATAGACAAGCAAGGGATACAATATGGTATAGTGAAAGCGTAAGATTTTTTACATATAGGAGGTACGAAATGAGCGTACATATTGGGGCAAAACAAGGTGATATTGCAGAAACGATTTTACTTCCAGGTGATCCACTTCGTGCAAAATACATTGCAGAAACGTTTTTAGAAGATGTAACTTGCTATAACGAAGTGCGCGGTATGCTTGGATTCACAGGAACATATAAAGGAAAGCGCGTTTCTGTTCAAGGAACAGGAATGGGTGTACCATCAATTGCTATTTATGTAAATGAACTAATGAATGAATATGGTGTTCAAAACCTAATTCGCGTTGGTACATGCGGAGCAATTCAAAAAGATGTAAAAGTACGTGACGTTATTTTAGCCATGTCTTCGTCAAGTGATTCACAAATGAACCGCGTTAAATTTGGTCCTATTGACTATGCACCGACAGCTAACTTTGATTTATTAAAGCGCGCTTACGATGCAGGTGTTGAAAAAGGCCTTCAGTTAAAAGTAGGAAGTGTATTTACATCTGATCAATTTTACAATGAAGACGGCCAGCTAGAAAAATTGGCAGCTCACGGCGTATTGGCAGTTGAAATGGAAACAACGGCTTTGTATACCCTAGCCGCTAAATACGGCCGTAATGCTTTATCGGTTTTAACAGTAAGTGATCACATTTTTACTGGTGAAGAAACAACGTCAGAAGAGCGTCAAACGACGTTTAACGATATGATTGTTGTTGCGCTTGAAGCAGCAATTAATGAATGAACATAATTTCATTTCGTTTATTTGCTGAATGGCAGCGAAATGCTGCGGCGTAACAAATAAAAAGGCGAGAAGCAATCAAGCTTCTCGCCTTTTTATTTGTGAAAATTAATTGTTTCCAAACGGGAAATTGTATGGTACGATTTGATACGTTAAAAACGGCTTTGATTTTCGTGAAAGTCGAAAATTGTATAAAAAATTCATAAGAGGTGATCAACCATCATGATGGCAAGTATTAAACAGCAGTGGTTTTCAAACGTTCGAGCAGATATTTTGTCTGGGATGACAGTTGCTCTTGCGCTTATTCCAGAAGCCCTTGCTTTTTCCATTATCGCCGGTGTCGATCCCATGGTTGGCCTGTATGCATCTTTTTGTATGGCAATTGTGATTGCTTTTACAGGCGGAAGACCAGCTATGATTTCAGCTGCAACAGGAGCAATGTCTTTATTGATGATTGACTTAGTCAAAGATCACGGCATTGAGTATTTATTTGCAGCTACTGTTTTAACCGGAATTATTCAAATTTTACTTGGTGTTTTGAAAGTAGGAAGGTTTTTATCATTTCTTCCTCAAACAGTTATGATTGGATTTGTAAATGCGCTAGGTATTTTAATTTTTACAGCACAGCTTCCCCATTTTCAAGGAGCAAATTGGATGATGTACGCAATGGTAGCCGGAACGCTGCTCATCGTCTATTTGTTTCCGCTCATGACCAAAGCAATACCATCTCCGCTTGTTGCCATTGTCTTGATGACGATTGTAGCGATTGTCTTTCATTTAGATTTAAAAACGGTAGGAGATATGGGGAATATTACGCGTTCGCTTCCGGTTCTTCACTTTCCAAAGGTTGATTTATCAGTGGAGACACTGCTTATCATTTTACCTTATTCGCTTCCTTTAGCGATTGTAGGCCTACTTGAATCTATGCTAACGGCAACGGTGCTGGACGAAATTACAGATACGCCTTCGAATAAAAACAAAGAAGCGCGCGGTCAAGGCATCGCTAATATTGTAACAGGTTTCTTTGGAGGAATGGCTGGCTGTGCCATGATTGGACAATCTATGATTAATGTAAAATCAGGGGGACGTGGAAGGCTATCTACCTTAGTGGCCGGAGTCTTTTTATTGTTCTTAATTATGGTGCTTGGCGATGTTGTTAAACAGATTCCAATGGCTGCTCTTGTAGGCGTTATGTTTATGGTAGCTGCCGGTACATTTGATTGGCAGTCCCTTAAAGACTTAACGAAATATCCACTATCGGATGCCATTGTAATGGTTGTTACGGTGGTTATCGTATTGTTTACACATAACTTAGCATTAGGAGTAATGGTAGGTATTGTTTTAAGTACGATTGTATTTGGCTGGAAGATGGCTAAAATCAAAACAACTTCACAAACAGAAGGCAATATGAAGCAATACAGGGTTTCAGGGCAATTATTTTTTGCTACCATCAGCTTCTTCATGGATGAATTTCAGTATGAAACAGACCCGGATACCATCATTATTGATTTTAGTTCTTCTCATATATGGGATCAATCGGCCGTGATCGGCATCTCAAAAATTATCGATAAATATGAGCGATTGAATAAAAAGGTTATTGTAAAAGGATTAAATGAAGACAGTAAAAAAATTGTAAGGCAAATTGGCATAACGTCGCTGTCGAACAAATAAAAGGTGTGCAGTAGCACACCTTTTTTACTTGTTTCGTTTTAGTAGCTGTATGAGCCAGGTGGAAAAAGAAGTTGTAGATGAGGGTACGGATGTCTGTTTTAACAAAATAGCATAGGCTTTGCGCCGATATTGGTAATCAAGCATGCATATCCACTCCTTTTAAAACAGGATTTGGAAACGTTTTCTTCATTGTAGCATGCTTAATAGGGAGATAAAAGAAAAAAGAGAGACCATCGTCTCTCTTTAATCATTTCCAAACATATAGCGTTTATGATGCCATGAGATTCCAAACATCAGACCCATTGCAAACATGTTCCCCATCAGTGAACTACCTCCATATGAAATAAAAGGAAGTGGAATTCCGGTAATAGGCAAGACTTGAATGGTCATACCGATATTTTGAAATACGTGGAACGTAAGCATTGAAATAACGCCTACACATAAGTAAGAATTGAATTCATTTTTTGTTTCAAGGCCTAGCTTGATCAAGTAATAAACGAGTACGAAGAAAAGACTAATAACAATGCTGGCGCCTATAAAGCCAAACTCTTCTCCAATAACCGCAAAAATAAAGTCGGTCTGTCCCTCTGGCAAATAGACAACTCCATTTCCGATTCCTTTACCGTTTACCATTCCTGATCCAATTGCATCTAACGATTTCTTTAAATGATAGCCCTCTCCCGAACTATATGACTCAGGATCAAGCCAAGAATAAATACGTCCAAATTGGTATTGCTTAACCCCTAGATACTTTTCTAATAGGTTAGGTGCATAAACAACAAGTCCCAAAATGACAGAACCAACCGCCGTAATACCTAAAAATGCAGGCGCGATGATTTTCCAGCTTACGCCTGAAACAAATACAAGTCCGATCGTGATTGCTAAGAACACAAGAGCGGTACCTAAGTCAGGCTGCTGCATAATTAATAATAAAGGTAAAGCAAGTACAGCACCCAGTTTACCAAGCAGTAAAAAGTCTTCTCTTACTGTCCGGATACGATATTTTTCATTGTGTTTAACAATGACCGTACTCAGTGTGATAATCAAAAACACTTTCATAAACTCTGATGGCTGTAACGAAAAGCCGGGAAGTGTGAACCAACTTTTTGCCCCGTTAATTTCTCTGGCAATGCTTGACGGAGCCACTAGTAAAAGAAGTAATAAAAAGTTCCCAAATCCATAAAAAACCCACGTTAGCTTTTGAAGCTGATCGGAGTCAAAACGCATGATAAACCCTATAATCACCATTCCGATTATATAAAACACAACTTGTTGCGCTACGAAGTTCTTATCATACTGCCCAATTTTTTCAGCACTATGGATTGCCACAACGCTTACGCAAAACAATAGGAAGATTAGGAAAGCCAAGTTCCAGTCAAATCTACTAACATTTCTTTGATTTTCACCCATATTATTCACCTGTCACTATTAAATCTCATTCTTTCTTTATGATAAAAGAAAAATGCTGGTTTTTAATGCAAAGTCGATTAATGAAGAGTCGCACTAACCCCACTTTGCAGTTTTTGCTTTGAATATAGACTTGCTAAAAGTAAGAAAAGATATGTCGCAAGCTGCGTTACCATACAGCCTTTTATTATACATGAATTATTCTATAACATAAATAGGAGAAATGATAACAATTTCTTTTTTTCTAAAAACTCTATTTGCAGGGATTTATTCAATTCATCTTCTTTATCTCCTTAAAGGTTAATATGAAAACATATTATAGGAATTCATCTTTTTTTGCACGTGAAAAGATAAAGAAACGTGTATATATATAACGAAAGAAAGGGCAAATAGTTTCATATGAACGACTGAAAAATTCTAAACTGCGAGGACTAAATCTAGCAAGCTATACATATGAATAATAGTAAAGATAAGAGAAAGTGTTCTATACTATCTTTTTCTACATGCAGACATTCAACTTCTTAGCACTCCCACGAGTAAACAGTTGAGACAAGAATACAGTTATATTCTACTTTCTTGCTGATGAACGAATGTATAGAAGGTATACGGATAGATTAACGAATAAGAGACACAGGATATTAGGAAAATAATAGATAGAGATTAATAGAATCATAACGTAGAGAGGTGTGTTTATGATTATAGGGGCAAGTGTGACAGCATTTTTATTATTATGGTGGACAATTTTTTATAGCGGGCGCTACTATCATTATGTTTCAGAGCCTGTTGGCAAAAGAATTTCCCTTCACGTAGGAATACATGTCACCTTAGTGGTTGGAGTGAATGCATGTCTCTGGCTTGAGCAGCCGCTGCTTTTTTCTAGCATTTTAGCAGGGTGTGCAGGACTAGGAGCTGGATGGTTTGTAGGGATTCCTTTTTCGGTAAAAAGTATTTTAAGCGGAATAATGGGGGGCATAGGAACAGGTGTTAGTTTTTATATCTCTATGAGCATGTGGATGGATCAATTTAACTGGCTATCTTTTTTATTGATAGGAACGAGCGTTATTTTTAGCGGAAGCTCGTTATTTCAAGTGTTAAAATCGATTCCGTCATTTGAAAAGGTACTGGTAAAAATGTGGGTTCAGCATCCTTTTCTAATAGCTCCTATTTTGATTACCGTATTTTGGCTGTATAATTTTATTGAAAAATATTTCCCGCAAGCAGATCCAACACGCAAGTAGTTTCCGTGTTGGATTTATTATTTCCTCCGGTAAGGCTCCCCTTTGAGCTCATCAAGTTTGACACGTACAATTAGTCTATAGAAGGTAAAAGTAGACATTCACCTATCTTCATTATGATGCATATTGTAACGTAGCAAGCATTATAAAGGGGGAGTGCGTATGTATCCATATCAATACGATCCACGTTTTCAAAATTTGTTTCCACCTGGAGGAGGTCAAGGGTTTCCATCGTTTCCACCTGGAGGAGGCCAAGGATTTCCGCCACCGCCACCTGGAGGAGGAGGCCAAGGATTTCCGCCACCGCCACCTGGAGGAGGAGGTCAAGGGTTTCCACCGCCACCACCTGGAGGAGGGGGCCAAGGGTTTCCCCCGCAGGGAGGAGCGCAGCCGCCTTCAAGTCCACCGCCAGCTTTTACACCTACACCAAAGCTAGGTTCAGGAGGTCCATCGCTTTATGCTGTTGATCCAGGCGCTATTTCAGGATGCTTATACCGATATACCTATATATGGCCGAGAAATGGTCGACCTTACTGGTTTTACCCAACCTTTGTAGGCAGACGCTCAGTTGCAGGATATCGCTGGACAGGATCTTTCTGGGTGTATGCTGGGGTAGATGTAAATCAAATTCGAGAATTTCAATGTGTATAAAACTCCGCTTGCGGAGTTTTTTTGTGCGAAAAGGTTGACGCATAAAAAATGGCGTTATATAATAAATCTCGAATTAAAGATAATTTGTTTAGTAATATCTCGAACTAATGATAATAGACACTTTTTAGGAGATGACATTTATGGCAAATGTATTATATGTAAAAGTAAATCCGCAGGTTGATGAAGCATCATTTTCAACTCGTTTAGCACAGGTTTTCTTAGATGAGTATAAAACAGCAAACCCGACTGATACAGTGACAACGCTTGATCTGTATAAAGAAACAGTTCCATTCATTGATGGAGATGTTTTAGCGGCATGGGGAAAAGCTGGAGCTGGTGAAGAATTATCAACCGTTGAATTAGAAAAAGTAACGCGTATGGGTGAATTAGTAGAGCAGTTTTTACAAGCTGACAAAGTTATTTTCTCAGCTCCAATGTGGAACTTAAGCTTCCCTCCACTAATGAAAGCATATATTGATAACATTTTAATTGCAGGAAAAACGTTTAAATATACTGAAAATGGTCCAGTAGGATTAGCTTCAGATAAAAAAGTAGTATTACTAGAAGCTCGTGGAGGAGTGTATTCAGAAGGCCCTGCGGCAGAGCTAGAATTTACTCAAAGCTATTTACGTACAGTGATGAGCTTTATTGGTGTTCAAGATTTCCAACTGGTTGTTGCAGAAGGCATGGCTTACACACCAGCAGAAGCAGACAATATTCTAGCAAAAGCATCTGAAAAAGCAAAAGAAGTTGCATCAACGTTCTAATGTCAAAAGCCCTTTAAAAGGGCTTTTTTTAGGTTTAAAATTCAATATCCCGCCTTCGGAAAATATGTAAAGGGTTACATAAAATGCAGCGTAGAGAACGTACTTCTTATAAAAACGATTATACATTTTTATTTACAAGACAAAAAAAGCATGGTTAAATAATGACCATGTTAACGTAACATCGGGATAGGGGAAGTTTTTCTGCAGAATCATTGGGGTATGCTACAAGTACAATCTAAAAAAGGGTGATTGAGATGTTTAAAAAATTATTTGGTAATAAGACAAAATCAAAAGAAACAACCGTTCTAGCTCCGCTTTCAGGTAATATCCTGCCAATAAGCGAAGTGCCAGATCCAGTGTTCGCACAGAAGATGATGGGAGACGGTTTTGCAATCGAACCTTCAGAAGGACAAGTTGTTTCACCTGTTGCTGGGGAAGTCGTTCAGCTTTTCCATACAAAACACGCGGTAGGCTTAAAAACAGAAGCCGGTACGGAAGTATTAATACATATCGGCCTTGAAACAGTGGCAATGGAAGGCGAAGGATTCGAAGCTCACGTGGCACAAGGTGACAAAGTAAGTGTAGGAACACCTCTTATCACATTTGATTTAGCGCTTATTCAAGAAAAAGCGAAAAGCATTATCACACCAATCGTTATTACAAACAGTGATGCAAGTGAAAGTTTCGAAATTTTGGCTCAAGGGACGGTTCAAAAAGGCGAAACGGCTTGTGCAAAAGTAACGATGAAGTAATAAGCAAGGCCTTTTCCTTTAAGAAAGGAGAGCGCATTTGAAGATTTTAAAAGTGTTAAATAACAACGCCGTTGTCTTTAAGGAAGGCGGAGTTGAAAAAATTGCGATGGGTCCCGGTATTGCTTTTCAAAAAGGTAAAAATGATCTTATTAATGCTGCAAAAGTGGAGAAAGTCTTTGTCATGAAAGAAGAACAGGAAAAGTTTCAGGAACTATTAAAAAACCTTCCTGAAGAGCATATTCAAGTGGCGGAAGAAATCATTTCTTATGCTGAGCAGCAGCTTTCTGCTACGTTAAGTCATCATGTGCATATTGCTTTGAGCGATCATTTATCTTTTGCTGTTGAAAGGATAGCCCGCGGTATTTTCATCCAAAATAAATTGCTTAATGAAATTAAATCTCTCTATCAGCCTGAGTATGCAATAGGAGTATGGGCTCTTCAGCATATCAAAAAGAGATTAGATATCACGATGCCGGTTGACGAAGCGGGATATATTGCGCTTCATATTCATACGGCGAAACTGAATTCACCGGGAATGCAGCAGCTCATGATGAATACAACGATTATTAATGAAATGGTTACGATTATAAAAAAAGAGCTGAATACGGAGATTGATGAAAACAGCATGTCCTATCAGCGGCTGCTGACTCACTTGCGCTTTGCGTTAAACCGTTTAGCGCAAAATGAACCTTTTCATGAAATGGATGAAGAGATGCTCGACGTATTAAAAGTCAAATATAAAAAATCGTATCAGTGTGCTGAAACGATAAAGCAATTTGTCAAAGATGAGTACGAAATTAATTTTCCAGAAGCGGAGCTAGGATACATTACGCTTCACATTTGCCGAATAGAGCAAAGAATATAGAAAAAAACATTGACGAATATTGTTGCTTTGAGTACAATGAAAGCGTATTAATTGAATAATCGGGATTGTGACTGGTAAAGCAGGCAAGACCTAGAATGCGCATGAAGGACAAGTGTGTCTTTTATAAGCGTGTTTTAGGTCTTGCTTTTTTTATGACATACAAAAAGGAGGAAGTAAGATGGACGTAAAAGAAATTGCTAAAAAACTTGTTCCGCTTTTAGGAGGAAAAGAAAATATTGCTAGTGCGCAGCACTGTGCTACGCGTTTGCGCCTAGTTATTCGAGATGAAAGCAAAATCGATCAAAAAGGTTTAGATGAAATAGAAGATGTAAAAGGGGCTTTTTCAAATTCAGGACAGTTTCAAATCATTTTTGGAACCGGTCTCGTTAATAAAATCCACGCTGCTTTTGTGAAAGAATTAGGTGCTGACGAGGCTGCTGCCCCAGCGGATCATCAAAAAGAAATGAAAAAGAAAATGAACCCATTCGCCCGTTTTGCCCGCATGCTTTCCAATATTTTTGTTCCGATTATTCCAGCCATTGTAGCCAGTGGTTTACTAATGGGACTGCTCGGGATGATGAAAGCGTTCCACTGGGTCTCAAAAGATAGCGCGTTGTTTGTGTTGTTGGATATGTTCTCAGGCGCAGCATTTATCATTTTACCGATTTTAATCGGGTTTTCAGCTGCAAAAGAATTTGGTTCAAATCCTTATCTGGGAGCGGTTATCGGCGGGATCTTAACGCATCCGATGTTATTAAATCCGTGGACATTAGCAGATGCTAAGCCAGAATATATGGATTTGTTTGGCTTAAGTATTCCGCTGATTGGCTATCAAGGTACGGTCGTTCCGATTTTATTGGCTATCTACGTCATGAGCAAAATTGAAAAGGGACTCCGGAAAATTGTGCCGAATTCGGTTGATTTACTTGTTACGCCTTTTTTAACTGTTATTATCACAGGCTTTGTGTCACTTGTGTTTATTGGTCCTTTCGGTCGCTATATTGGAGATTTAATTTCGATCAGCCTTCAGTCTCTATACGATGTAGCCGGAGTGTTTGCAGGAATTTTGTTTGGTGGCTTATATTCCACCATTGTATTGACAGGCTTGCAGCACAGTTTTCATGCTATTGAAGCAGGACTGCTTGCTAATCCGAAGATTGGCGTTAACTTCTTACTTCCTATTTGGGCCTGCGCGAATGTGGCGCAAGGAGGAGCAGGGCTGGCTGTTTACTTTAAGACGAAAAATGCCAAAACGAAAAAAATTGCGATTCCAGCGGCTATTTCTTCCTTCTTAGGAATTACAGAACCGATTATTTTCGGCGTCAACTTAAGACTTCGCAAGCCATTTATTGCGGCGGCTATAGGCGGAGCAGCCGGAGGAGGCTATGTTGTACTTATGCACGTAGTAGCCAATGCCTACGGACTCACAGGTATTCCAATGATGGCCATTGCTGCACCGCTTGGTATGAGCAATTTAATTCACTATATAATCGGCATGATTATTTCTGTAGGTGTAGCATTCGGCGTTACGTGGTTCATGAAACTAAAAGAAGACTGAGAAGCAGCGGTAAGCATACGAGAATAAAGAATGGTATTAGATTTGCTCATCATATTTTATGGTGAGCAAATTTTGTGTCGTAAATATGAAACTTTTTAAAAAGTAATACGTAGAACAGCCAAAGAGATAAGTTGATGTTGTGTAACAGGAACGTAAATGCTACACTACATATATTGGATTGTACTATTATAGTCAGAAAGAGAGCTGGCACATGGAATTTTATCACGATCTTTTTCTATATGCGCCGTATTTATCTGCTTTCGTTTTATACATCCTTTGTTATTATATGCTTCGTGAAGCTAGGTTTACGGCTTTTCATGCGGAACCTGTCACCGACCATGTGAATGCAGGGATTGACCCTTCAGTATTAACAATATGGAAAAGACGAAATGTATTTATACATGTGTATAGAAAAACACCAGTTAAAGAGAAGAATAATGATGAAGAAGATCCTTTCCTTCTGAAAAACACTTCATACATTTAGTCATTATTAGGAGGAAAGAATATGAAAAGAAATAAAAAATTATTATTGCTTGGTTTAATGGGAGCGCTTCTTTTAGCTCTAGCCGGCTGTAGCAGTACAAAAACACCGGTCACGGCTACAAGCGGCGGATTCTGGGATCATTATTTTGTTTACCCTTTATCTATGGCATTAACGAAAATTGCTGAGTGGGCAGGCGGAAGCTATGGTCTGTCTATTATTATTGCGACGGTTATCATTCGTTTAGTTCTATTGCCACTTATTTTAAAACAGCAAAAGAGCACGATGGCTATGCAAGCACTTCGTCCAGAGATGGAAAAGATTCAAAAGAAATATGCTGGTAAAAAAGATCCTGAAACACAGCAAAAGCAGCAAAAAGAAATGATGCAGCTTTACCAAACGCATAAAATTAATCCGGTTGGCGGATGTTTGCCAATCTTTATTCAAATGCCTATTATTATCGCATTTTATAATGCCATTGCACGAACGCATGAAATTGCGCAGCATTCATTCTTATGGGTAAGTTTAGGAAAGCCAGATCCTTACTTCATTTTACCGGTAGTTGCAGCGATTACGACATTCTTACAAATTCGTGTAAGTATGACGGATGAAATTCAACCTCCAATGAAAATGATGATGAACATTATGCCAATCTTCATCTTAGTAGCGGGAATTTCACTTCCATCTGCTCTTGCATTATATTGGGTAATTGGTAACTTATTCGGAATTGGACAAGGTTACTACTTGAAAAAACGTATGAGTTTATTAAAAGAAAAAGATGCGGCTAATAATACAGCACAAGCTAAAACAAAGCCATCACCAAAATCTAAGTCAAAATCATAATATACAAAAAGCGCAGCTATTCGCTGCGCTTTTTTATTTTTTTAAAACAGGCTGGGACAAAAGTAGTTTAGCCGAAGTGAAAAACGAACCATTAATCAAAATATTTGATTAGTGGTTTGTTTTTTTTGTTATGGTGAACGGAGATTTCATCTATTTCGTTGCTTCTAGCAGTTGATTGGAGGGCTAGACGAAGTCTTGCACGGAAATCAACTGCGGTGTCACAAGAGGTTCAGCTCATGTATCCCATTTGTTCGTCTTTCGATTAAATTCATTTCGTTATGTCTTAACCTCTTTTATTTTTTCAAAAATGTGATGAGATGAGGAGATTTGTGTAACGCTATAAAAAAAGACAGGAGTGAACATGGTGAAAAAAATAGCGTTATGTCTGCTTTTTCTTATGTTGTTCCCTATGCAAATAAATGCTGCCAATACAGTGAAAGTCAGTTTTATACGGCAAGGAAACCTATGGGTATATGATAACGGTACCGAAAGGCAGTTATCCTATGCCCGTCATGCCTCTATGCCTCAATGGTCATCACATGGAGATATAGTTGCTTATGCAGAAAATGATTCTTTAATGATTGCACCGTTAAAAGGAAAGCCGTTACTTGTTGAACATGATGTGACTCATTATCAATGGTCACCGGTTGCTGAGGAACTTGCGTATATTTCGAATGGAATCTTAGTATATTACAACGTTAAAACGCATGAAAAGAAGCGTGTAGCCGTAGGAGTTGATCAGTTTTCATGGTTTCCAGAAGGAGATCGATTTTTAATTACGTCAGCTGCTGCGCTGGCGCCGACCGGATGGGGACCGGTAAAGCTATATACAGTGAGCAAATATGCAGGGTTAGACGTAAAAAAAGTGGAGGCTTTTACGACGCTGCCAGCAGAAAATGATTCATTTTTTGCCTATACAACAAGCAGCTTCAAATGGTCTCCTAACGGTCAATGGATTAGTTTTATTGCTATTCCAACGGCTTCGATGTCTGCAGATGCAAATAAGCTGTGCATCATTACAAAAGAAGGGAAAGCTTTTCAAGTAGTGGGAGATATGCTTAATGTACCCAATTGGTTTAAGTGGAGTAATGAAGAGCCAGTACTGGCATTTATTAATGGGGAAGGAAGGTTTGCCACTGAAAATAAAAAGTTCACTTTAAAAGAGATGCCGGTTTTTAAAGAACATGTGTTTACTCCAAATGGCTTCGCAGATTGGGATTTTACTTGGACAGAAAAAGATAACATCATCATTTCACGTGTGCCCGAAGCAGGGTGGTCGAATGATGAAAAAAAGAGGCCACTGCCTTTTTTGTATAGCATGAACGTAAAGACCAATAAGCAAAGTCAGTTCACATTTCCACAAAAAGGCTTAGGAGATTATGCGCCTGTTTATCATAAAGCAACGAATCAAACGATGTGGATTCGTACAAATCGAAAACAAGCAAATCTTTTAACACGCGTAAAAGACACGAAAAATGATAAGGTACTTATTTCAGGCTTAGACCTGCCGGAAAATTATTATGAGCTGTATCGGTGGAATGAAGTATTTAGCGTGTACAACCCTTAATAGCTAATTAAAACATAAGAAACTAAGGTGAAAAAATGAATATACGATTGTTGGTAAAAGAAGACGCTGACGCGTACTTTGAACTCCGTCTTCGTGCTTTAAAAGATCATCCCGAAAGTTTTATTTTAAGTTATGAAGAAGAATATGAAAAAGAAATTGCTGACATCCGAAATTATTTTCCAAGCAGTCAATCAGAATTTGTAGTAGGAGCTTTTATAGAAAAACAGCTTGTGGGGATCGTAGGGTTTCAGCAGCAAAAGCCTTTAAAAGTTCAGCATAAAGGAGATATTTGGGGGATGTACGTAGCCCCTGAAGCAAGGGGGAAAGGTCTTGGAAAGAAGCTGTTAAAAACCGCTGTTGAACAAGCTTTTTCAAAAACAAATGTTTTGCAAATCTACCTGGCCGTCGCTGCTAAAAATGAAGGAGCAAAAGTCCTATACAAAAGCCTCGGTTTTACTTCTTATGCGTATGAAAAAAGAGCTCTTCAAGTAGATGGTGAATTTATCGATGAAGAGCATATGGTATTGTGTATGAAAAGCCTTTGATCATATCAAAGGCTTTTTTGTGCGGGAAAAATTTAGCTGAAACGTATAGAGATGGAAGCACATTTCCCATAAATATGCTATGATTTAACATATAGGATTATGGAGAGGCGAGGCAGCAGATGGAAAAACTGATTGAATTAAAAAATGTTGCAAAAGTATACAAAAAACATACCGTATTAGAAAACATTCACACGACCCTTTATAAAGGAGAGACTGTCGCGATTGTTGGAAAAAACGGTGCGGGAAAAAGTACGTTTTTAAAGCTAATTGGCGGATTATCTAAACCGACTAAAGGGACAATTCACCTTCATAAAGAAACCGGTACGCCTGGATTTGTGGTGGAACAATTTCCTCAGGAGCTGCGTTTTACGCTAGCAGGTTATCTGCAGCACATGGGGCGAATTCAAGGATTGTCTAAGAAAAAGCGCAGCTCTAGAATTGAAGAACTGCTCGAAACTTTCGAAATGGTAGAGTTTAGACATGAAGAAATCATTTCTTTTTCAAAAGGAATGAAGCAAAAAGTCAACATGATGCAAGCACTGCTGAGTTCTTCTAAGCTGCTATTGCTTGATGAACCTCTATCAGGATTAGATGCTCGTGCTCAGCTAGAAGTAGAACGGATTTTTACAAAGCTCAAAGAACGAGGGATGACCATTGTATTTACGTGTCATGAAGAAAGGCTCATTCATGCTGTAGCCGATCGTGTTATCACCATTGGCTCACAGCGCATTTTAAAAAATGAGCGCGTTCAACTCATTGAGCATTTAACGGTTATTGAGGCAAATGTCATTCTCAATAAGCCGCTTCGTTTATTAAAAGAAAAGTGCACGAAAATTGAACAGCACGGAAACTACTGGATTTTTTATATAGATAAAAAATATGTAAATGAGTTTCTTGCAGAATTGCTTGCTGTTCAAGCTGAAGTTGTAAAGCTATATCATATGGAAAGGGAAGAAATTTAAGATGGGTGCATTGATTCGCTATCATTTTATTACATACATTAAATCGTATCGATATATTCCGCCGCTTGCACTTTATATTATTTCGCTGTGTATGAACTATACATATAGACCGAACCCGGTGCTTGATAGCTTTTTTAATACGGCACTTTTCCTCTTTTTTCTAACCACTTGGTTTACGATGTCGCTGTTTCACGCAGAAGATTCCAGTCAAGAAGTTATTACAAAACTTCATGTAGGGAAAAAGAACAAGTACTTTATGAGCAAGCTTATTACCTGTATGCTGCTGTTTACGTTTTTATCAGCGGTTTCTATTGCTTATCCCGTGCTGCTTGATATGTTTGAAGTGGATATATCCACTAAGCAAATGGTGTTTGGGTTTATTATTCACTGGACGTTTAGTTTGCTTGGTATGAGCATAGGTCTTGTTTTTACAAGAGATGTTGTAAGAGAAGGCAGCTTATCATGGTTTGGACCTCTATTTATTTTAATCGTTACGCTTGCAGCGGCAGGCGTCTCATTTCCGTATCAAGGAGGCGGACTGCTGCTGTATGTGTTGCCACCCGTATCTGCAATCATTCAATTTATTAACGAAGGATTAAACAAATTTTTGGTGTTTGGCTGGGCTTTGCTTTATGCCATAGCATTAATTAGCCTGTACTTGTGGAGAGCGAATAGAAGAGATGTATAAAGAATAAACACTTGCCGCGGCAAGTGTTTATTTATTATGAAGCACGTTATAAAGACGATCCGGGTAATTAGTAAACATACCGGTTACGCCCCACTCGATAAGCGTTCTCATTTGTTTTTCGTCATTTACTGTATAAGGATGAACGTCTAAATCGTACGAGCGAGCTTTTTGTACATATGGTTTTGTCAGCGTGTTTGCGTTCGGACCGATGCCGTTCGCGTACGTTTTGATTTGTCTGAACTGCTGATCTGTTAACATATTGGTTTGCTTAGAACGAATCAGTTGAATTAGTTTCATAGTAGGTCGGTATCGATGGACGGTTTTTAAGCTTTCAGGACTAAATGATTGTACAATGACGTGATTGGTATGAATGTTGTACTTAGCCATCAACGTCAACAATTCCTTTTCCATACCTGGATATTCATGAGGAGATTTTGTTTCAATATAATAGTTTGTTCGATTGCCAAACGTACGGAATATTTCTTCTAAAGTTGGAATGACGGCTTTTTTATTACCTTTTCCTGCGTTCAAACGCTGAAGCTGCTTCACTGTATATTGTTTTACATATCCTGTTCCATTTGTCGTTCGGTCAACTTTGTAGTCATGAATTGCTACAAGCTGCTGATCTTTAGACATGTGAAGATCAAGTTCAATGTAATCCGCTTTTTGCTGGACGGCCGCGAGATAAGATTGCATCGTATGCTCTGGCTCATACCCTGATGCGCCTCGATGAGCAATAATGGCTACTTTTTCTGCTTGAATAGAAGCTGCCTGCGTATGTATAAACATAAAAATGCCGCATAAACAAAGAGTGAGTGAGCTTACAAACCACCATTTTCGTCTCATATCAAAACTCCTTTTTATTGAGGGGTCATGCATTAGTTTACTAGTGAGATGTTGTGTTCATATTAAGGCTGTGTAAATATTTAAATAAAACGAACCAGTATGTAATTAAAAGTAATAAACGCCGATGTTTAGTGAGAAACATCGGCTGTTTTTTCCGGGCGAAGGCTTGTATAAATAACGAGCCTTCGCTCATGAGTTTTCTGTTTATGATCAAACGTTCCCGTACAGGTGATTAAATTAAGCTGGTGTTGAAAAGTTGGACCGAAAATCTCTCTGATAGGAGCAGAATCTCGGGGATAAGAAGCTTTATTGGTAACAACAAAGGTCAGCTGATCCCCTTGCTGATCGGTTACAAAAATTTCATCTCCTTTTGTGAGCTTGTCGAGATGATAGAAGATAGCGGGTCCTTTTTGATCATCAACATGTCCTGCAATGACCGCATTTCCTTCCTCTCCGGGTCTTGCTCCAAGCTTAAACCAAGCTACATCATGACCATTATCAGGAACGCTCATTTCACCTTGGTTAGTAAGGCCCATTCCTTTTATGAAAGCCTTAATATGAAGCTTCGGAATAATAAGCTGAGATGGAAGAGGCGTAGAAGCGTTTCCTGAAGGTGTCAAGGATTGAGCCGATTTTGTTTCAGCCATCTTCACAACAAAATCCGTCGAGCCGTTTGCAATTGCTGGTTGGGCAAACCAGCTGCTCATGAATAGTATAAAAGAAAAGGTGAAAACCCCTCCTATCCATTTCATTCGCTTTCGTATCCTCTGTGACGACGAACAACAAATATAGCGACCGCTCCAATTCCTAATAAAGTAAGAACTGGCACAATTGAATTATAATTATCCTGTGAAGCACCGCCCATACCTGTTTTTGGCATTTCGGAAGGCATAGCCGTATTATCTTTTAATAAAAGCGTTTCAAGACTGTCGGCTTTGTTAATAGCGAGCACTGTGTAGACCGTGTTAGCTTCTAAATTAAGGTTTGGAATGTCCAGTACTTTTTTATTGTCTTGACTAGTTGCGATGGTTAAATCATAGGTTCCGGCATCTACTTCAGAATAATTTGTCATTTGTTTAAAGGCAGTGTCTTTAAACAAAGTAGGGCCGTGATTAATACCTACATTAACAGCGGGAGCATCTGGAGAAAAGTGAGCAATTCGAATTTTACTCTTTCCTTTAGCTACGTTCATATCATCTTGAGCTACTTTTAATTCTAAGTGTGCAACTTGGTTAATAGCAGCAAGAGTATAGGCCTTGTTTGCTTCGACGGTTACATTAGTGGAAATGACAGGTTTTTCTTTTCCTTTTGTACCTATGGCGTATACCTCTATTTTATGAGACCCCGCAGGTACTTTAAGGTAATCTGTCACATCTTTAAACGATGCGCCGACTACGATGCTTTGATTGTCCACATATATATCTACTTCAGGTGCATCAGGTGACGCATGCACAACTCGTATCATCGCCTCCTGCACAGCTGCAGAAGTGAAATTATCTGAAAAAGCTAGCAATAAAACTGCGAGTAAAGAAGCAGCAATAATCTTTACACGGTTCATAACGTTTTACTCTCCTTTTAATCTAAGTTTGTCCTGTTAGTCCCGTATGAAAAGTGGTGGGCATGCATTCACTTTTGAACATGATCGGGCATTTATTCACTTGTTATCATCTACAATTTTATCCAATATATGCATAATTTATTTCATTAGATGAAATTTTGTAAAAGAGCAGGTAAATAGTTTGAATTTTGTGATAATATTAAAAGAGAGGGTTTGGTTAGTAGTTGATGTCTCTATCATAAAAGGAGGGGAAGTTATGTGCTGCAAACGGATCATGAAATAAAAAAGGTTGTTCATCGTTCGCTATCAGCTAAAATGATTGTAAAGCGCATGCTGTTTATTTTAGTGGGAGCCCTTTTAATGGCCGTCGGGCTAGAATTTTTTCTTGTCCCTAATGAGGTTATTGACGGTGGAATTGTAGGTATATCTATTATTTTATCCCACTTAACGGATGTTCAAATCGGCTTTTATATCTTCGTATTAAATCTTCCATTCTTTTTTATTGGCTACAAGCAAATTGGAAAAACATTTGCGCTATCTACGCTTTTAGGTGTTATCATTCTATCCATTGCTACCTCTATTTTTCACGACTTACCGGTCTTAACAGGTGATCCTCTTTTAGCCACTGTGTTTGGCGGAATTGTTCTCGGTGTGGGAGTAGGAATTGTTATTCGGTACGGAGGTTCGCTAGACGGCACCGAGATATTAGCTATTTTATTTAATAAGCGTACGCCTTTCTCTGTAGGTGAGACGATTATGTTTTTTAATTTATTTATTTTGGGAAGTGCCGGTTTTGTATTTGGCTGGGATCGCGCTATGTATTCTTTAATGGCTTACTTCATTGCTTTTAAAACGATTGATATTGTGATTCAAGGGTTAGATGAGTCTAAGTCAGCTTGGATTATCAGTGAACAATATGAACAAATTGGCGAAGCAATTCTTGCTCGTTTAGGGAGAGGCGTCACGTATTTAAATGGGGAAGGGGCGTATACGGGAGATGATAAAAAAGTAATTTTTTGTGTTATTACCAGGCTTGAAGAAGCAAAGCTAAAAGCGATTATCGATGAGATAGATCCATCTGCTTTTTTTGCTGTAGCAGCTATTGCTGAAGTTAGAGGAGGGAGGTTTAAGAAACGAGATATTCATTAGTGAAGGTTGTCTGCTAATGAGGCTGTCCCGTTATTACATGCAGCAGCCTTTTAAATTTTCTCTCTTTGTTTCGAGTATATGGAATGGTTTATGTCACTTCTGCTGCGTCCTGCTTTGGGCATATCGAACCTCTCTTTTTTCTTGTATATCTTTAAAACAAACATGTAAAATGTCTAAAAGATATAAAAAGAGTACATAGTAAAAAAACAGAAAGAGGGAGTGACATGAAAAAAACGTTAAAAACATTAGGAGTCGGTCTTGCTGTTCTTGTTGCAGTAACCGTGTCTTTTTTTGTCATATGGTCAGGTTTTGATTATGAACCTTCAAAGCAGCTTCACTCACTAGTAGATGAGAAAAAAGTAGTGAAGAAAGACGATTATTACGTATTCAAGCCTCAAACGAACAAAGAGATAAAAGCCGGCTATATTATTTATCAAGGTGCTAAAGTAGAGCCGTTAGCATATGGCTATTATGCTCAGCAAATTGCAAATGAAGGATATCTTGTTGCTGTTGTAGATTCTCCGTTTAATATGAGTTTTTTTAGTCAAAACAAAGCAACGGATATTGTGAAGAGCTACCCGAAGATTTCCGCATGGTTTATCGGAGGGCATTCCCTTGGAGGAGTGAGTGCAGCCTCTTATGCGTATGATCATCAAGATTCAATAAAAGGCTTAGTTCTTTTAGCATCGTATCCGATGAATAAAAATAATTTTTCAACTTCCACTTATCCTATTTTGTCTTTAACCGGTGAGAAAGATGGTTTGTCGACGCCTGGAAAAATTAAAGAAACCAAGCATTTACTTTCAAAAAATACGGAGCTGGTCCAAGTAAAAGGAGCTAATCACGCACAGTTTGGAATGTACGGGAAACAAAAAGGCGACAACAAAGCCAGTATTTCCACTAAAGAGCAGCAGGATGAGCTAGTAAAAAGAACGGTCAAGTGGTTAAACAGTCAAATGAAAAAGTCCGTCAGTAACTAACTGACGGACTTTTTTTCTTTTTTTTTGGAAATAACGCTTGAAAAAATAACCAGTCAGTTATATAGTTAGTTACATGAGTAATGAACCACTTAAGTGAGGTAGTCAAAATGAAACAATCACTAGATCATCAGCGACCAATTTTCCAACAAATCAAAGAAACCATCGAAGAGAATATTTTGAATGATGCTTTTCCAGAAGAAGAAAGAGTACCGTCTACGAATGAGTTTGCCAAAATGTATCGCATTAACCCTGCAACGGCAGCTAAAGGAATTAATCAGCTAGTTGACCACGGAATATTGTATAAAAAGAGAGGGATAGGGATGTTTGTATGTGCGGGCGCCAAAGAAGTATTGCTTACACAAAGAAAAGAAGAATTTTATAACCGTTTTATCGTTCCCCTGAAAAAAGAAGCACAGCATTTGGGGATTACGGTAAACGAGCTAAAAGAGCTGTTAGACAAGGGGGAAATAAAATGAATATAGAAGCGCAGCTGTTAAATAAATGCTATGGGTCTAAACAAGTGTTAAAAGACATTTCACTTACGCTAGCACAAAATAAAATATACGGGTTGCTAGGTAGAAACGGAGCCGGCAAAACGACTCTGATGCAAATTGTAGCAGGACATATTCCAGTTACGACAGGAGAGGTAAAAGTGGGAAATCAATCTCCATTTGAAAACCGCTCTGTTTTGCAAAACATCTGCTTAATTAACGAAAGCGGAAATTTCAAAAAAACATTAAAAGTCAAAGACGTGCTAAAAATTGCGTCACTTTTTTATCCTTACTGGAGTGAAGAAGCTGCTGAGAGGCTTATGGAAGAGTTCGATTTAGATTGTAATATGAAAGTGAAAGCATTATCTAAAGGTATGGAATCAGCATTAGGAATTATTGTTGGGCTATCTTCTCGAACGAGCATCACAATCTTTGATGAACCTTATATTGGACTTGATGCTGCGATGCGAGCGCGTTTTTATGAGCTTTTATTGGATGAATATGAAGAATATCCACGCACGTTCATTATTTCAACGCATTTAATTGATGAGGTAAGTAATTTATTTGAAGAAGTACTCATTATGCAAGAAGGAAAGCTGATTCTTCAGGATACGGCAGAAAATTTGCAGCAGCGCTGCGTAAGTGTGAAAGGACCTAAAAGCCAAATTGAAGAATATGAAAAAGGAAAGCAAGTAATCCATGAACAAGTATTCGGAGGAGAGAAAAAAATAGTCCTCTTTAATGAAGATATTTATGCTGAAGAGCTTGTCGACAGTTCATTTCATGTAGAAGCTGTTCACATACAGGATATTATGATTTATCTTACAGCAAATCGTGGAGGTGTAGCATAATGAAAGGACAGTTTGCCGCCATTAGTTATTCGCTCTACGTTGAACTAAAGTATTTAATGATTCGCTTTTGGACGATTCTGTTAGCTTTTGTTGTAGTAGATATTTTAGTGTTCAGTCAGGTGAATGAGCATCTTCTATTAGTAACAAGTATGCCGCAGTACATCTTTTCAGGTATTGTAAGTTTTATTATCATTCGAAAAAGTTTCTCCTTTTGCTTAAAGTTAGGAGCTACTCGTAAAGCATATCTTTTAACGATGACCTGTGTTTTTGCTTTATTTGCAATTGTAATGTCCCTTATCAATGTTGTCATCATGAGCATTTCAATAAAGGTGATTAATAGTTTCAATTTAATGAATGTTCAGCTTTATTATGCGAGCGATTTTATCTTTCATGACCCTACTGTCGCTGTTCACTTTTTAACGGACGCTGTATTTATCTTTTTTATTACAGCAGCATCGTGTTTGCTCGGCAGTATCGTTTACAAATTCGGGCAAACAGGAGGGATGATCACCGGTGCTGTTTTAATTTTACTGTTTACGATTCCAGTGACAAAAGAACCGGTTATTCATTTTATAAAAAGCCTTTCGAACGGGTCGCTGTTACTTACATTCGGAACAATGGTTATCGTAAGCTTCTTATTCTTTCTTATCAACTGGCTGTTTTTAAAAAAAGCGTCTCCTGTCCATCAAGCCTAATAAAAAAGCAATCATTCCTTTACTGAATGATTGCTTTTTTTATTGTACTTTTTTAGAGCAAGCTGCATCAATATCTAGAATCCAGTCGTGAAACTTTTGCTGAAGAAGTTGAAGAGAAGACTGATTGTTCGATACAATGTCCAGTCCGCGCTCGTCGTATAGGTGGAAGATGGTTTCTTTATTCAAATTCACAATATAACACTCTTCTTCAATAGCCGGATGAATATGAAGATCGCGGTTGGCAATTGATTGCAAAAGAAGCTTTTCTTTCACATCATTTGTTTTACAGGCAATAATATACTCAGCGTTATTTAATAATGCTACGGATTGAACTTCTTGTTTCTTCAGGCGAGAGCGAATGAATTTTTTAATAGCTGTTTCTTTTTTCTTTTTTAAAAGTAAATCATCCTGTGCAGCATTCGCTTTGAAAACAAGTAACAGCTCATCATTTTTTTCATGGAGTGTCTCAAAAATTTCATAAGCGCGTGCGTACACATTTTTCATGTATTCTCGTTCCCATACGCCTTTTTGATTGGTAAGCGTAAAGCGGATACCTGCGGGCGCGTTATAAAAAAGAGGTCTTTTCATTTGAACATTTGGAAACATTGTTGTTAAGTATGATTGAAGCCGCATTGTAGTCATACGCAACACCTCATTTAGTTTAGTCCTGACTTAATATGTTGAGTTTAGTCTATCACGTGATTAGCTAAATTTGTAAAGAAGTAATGTTATTTAATCAAAAGGTAACCAAACTGTTATATTTTGTTGATTTTGCATTATTTCTTTACACAACCTTTGCGGATGAACAGGTTTTTTCATACGCCTGTCGTATTACTTAACGTAGTAAAGACGTGAAGAAAGGATGATATATGGTGAAAAAACAGCTTGTTCTTATTTCAATTATTACAGCTGCTTTCTTTGTGCTCATTTTTCACAAAACGATCTTTCAAGAAGGTAATCCTCTCCCCATTGCATGGAGTATTGTAAAATTAAAATCTTCGGGTGAAGATGTTGTTCAAATATCCGATAAGCCTAAAAGGTATCTCATTCATTCAAATGACTACTTAACGTTTATTAAACAAATGAAAAAGAAGAAAGTGAATTTTCAATATCAAGATGATAAAAAATTTTATTTTAATAACGACAATGAACGCCAGCTGTTCGTCAGCAAAAACTATACCGATAAGTTCATGATTATGGAACTAAAGAAAAAAGAGCTCACTGAAGCTGGCGTTGAGTAATAAGAGCTAATCTCTGCCCTGTGTCCCAAAATCTTTAATTTGAACCTGAATATGATAGTCGATGGTCGACTGGCTAAAAATTTCATCCCATTCATGCTGATGTTTTTTCCAAAAATGAGGATGATGAATTCGTACGTAATCATGCAGGTCAATCACATCAGCTTTGTAGTTGTTTTGCAATAAGCGGAGTGTTTTTTCTGCGTCTTTTCGAATGATTTTTCCTATTTTTTTTTCGGTGTTCTTTACATTAGAGGCGGCAAGAGCCTGTTTTGAAGTCTCCCAATCTTCTGATAGCCTGCCGCTTGTTTGAACGTTGATGTCAAAATGAATGGAGTGATTTGAATCAATGCGGGCCTTCACATCTTGCTGAACATCTCCAATTTCATAGGAAAATGGGTATGATCTGTGTTTGCCATAAATAATTCCGCCTTTAATATTCCCCGTTAACCACGTTAAACCCTCCACTTGGTGCTGAGTTAAGGTGAATTTTGCTTTTTTATCTTTTATGATTGCCGCGCCGTCTATTTCAACGCTATTTTTTATTTTAGAAAGCCGCTGTATTAAAAAGCTTTGATCGGTTTTTAACTTAGCCGATAGCTCTCCCATTGTTAGGGGATTTAGAATTTTATTCGTTTTGAATTTATTGTAAACAAGCTCGTAAATTAAGTTTACAGGCGGTACAGACATTCCTTGAATCGTTAAAACGTTTTTAGCATCGCCTTTTGTAACAAACGCAAGGCTGCTGCGCCGTATTTCATTGTCACGGACAAACTGATTGATGAGCGCATCAAGAGGGATGGTCTTGCTCGCTTTTTCTCCTATTAAAAGTGCTCGCTGATGCTGGCTGTATATAGGATCAGATTTCAGCGAAATATTTCGCGTAATTTCATGAATTGTAGGACCAGCTGTTGTAATGTTTTTGTATGGAATGGAAGAAGACATATTTCCGGATTCCGTTTCGGTTAACGTTTGATGAGTCAGCACAAGCTGGTTTTTTCCTGTTTTTGGTTCGATTTTCGATGTAATATCCATTGCCACTCCTATAACAAGAGCAAGTTGTTCAATGTTTCGATGATTTGTGCAGCCGCACAATAAAAAAATGGCCATTATGACAGGAAGACATTTTTTCGTCATTTGAACACAACCTTTTTTATTTTCATTAACATGCTGAAAAAAAGAGGGATAACTAAAAATGTCACTAAAAATGCCCAGCCTAGAACAGTTGAATAATTCGACACGTCGCTTGCTGTTTTGGGGGCTAAAGAGCTCATAAATAGAACGGGCACAAGAAAGATAATATTAGTAGTTGATCGGTTTTTGAAAATTTTTTTAAATCCTGAAACAGCTAAAAAGAAATACATTACAAAGGTTAAAAAAAACTGAAGAAGCCAGACAATAAGTAAAAATAATTCAAGCCTCTCAAAGAAAATTCCTTTTACTTCATGCGTCTGAACAAATTCAATGGTAGGCCAAACGGTTGTTTTTACTTCCGGGACGGATAACGCGCCGACAACTAATACGTAAGTGATAATATATAAAAGTAAAGGAATGGAAAATCCGATGATAGAAACTTTTCGTAAATGATTTTTGTTTTTCATATGCTTTGGAAGAAATACAATCGTTTCAATCCCTAAAAAGGAGACAGAGACGGTTGTAAAAGCAGAAAGAAGCGGACTGAAGCCATCAGCTAACACAGGCTGCAAGTTTTTTAAATCGACCATTCCAATACTAAGAAGATATAAGATAAGAAGAATAATGACCGTTACAGGGAAACATAGCGCCATTACTTTTCCGATAGAATCAATGCCGCCAGTGATTAAATAGACGCCTGTCAAAATAAACGAAAGGATAATTAACTCAATGGGCATCGTTTCCAGTAAATAAAAATGAATCATTTCTGCCATAGCTCTTACTTCAAAACTTGCTACAGATGTGAAATAAACGACTATAGAAAAATTGAATATATTTCCAATTAGCTTGCCGGTTACTTCTTGCGAGAAATCAAACATACAGCTAATCGTAAAATACTTAACCATCCAGACTAAAAAAAGAACAATTCCAATAAACAAAAGGCCGTCCATAATAAGTACAATCCATCCATCTGCATTATTTGTCTGGTTTGTAATGCTGCTTGGCAGTGTTAATAAACCGACGCCCAGCATGGTTGAAGAAATAATTGAAATGGCATAAAAGTCTGAAAGAAGCTTGCTTGATTGTGACTGTGATTGTTCCATATGGTCCTCCTTGTGTCAGTTTTATTCCGATTTATTTTTAGACTGTTTTAGACTTTTGTTTGGCAGACGAATATAAGAGTCTTTCCAGGCTTTTTTATTTAACGCAAAAAACGGTTTGAAGTAAGCCATACCAAAACTTTCGAGCTTGGTTAGATGAATGACGAGAACAAGAAAAAACATGGTAACGCCATATAACCCAAAGATTGCTGCAATCATCATAGATACGAAACGCAAAATTCGAAACGAAAGGCCAATTCCGTACTGAGGAACGGTAAAGGACGCAATTGCCGATACAGATACAACAATAATCATAACGGAGCTAACGATATGGGCTTCCACCGCTGCTTGACCAATCACAACCCCGCCTACAAGTCCAACTGTTTGTCCAACAGGAGTAGGGAGACGCAGCCCGGCTTCGCGCAATAATTCAAGCGTCACTTCCATGACCACTGCTTCGATAAAAGGAGAAAAAGGAACGTTTTCTCGTGTGGCCGCAATCGTAATAGCTAGCTCAGTCGGAAGCAGGCCTTGGTTAAACGAAACGAGTGAAATATAAATAGCTGAAAAGAATAGGGTAATAAAAATAGACAAGTACCTTAGTAATCTTAGCAATGAACCGGCTATCCATCTTTCGTAATAATCATCGGGTGATTTCATAATCATATCGAAAGTTGTAGGCACTAAAAGAGCAAAAGGAGAGCCATCTACTAAAATGGCTACTCGCCCTTCATTCACCGCAGCGAGAACACGATCCGGTCTTTCTGTATTTTGTACTTGAGGGAACGGTGAGTAAGGTGCTTCTTCTAAAAATTCTTCAATCATTCCTGAGTCTTGAATGTTATCTAAAGGAATGTCTAATAATTTCTCTCGGACTTGATTCACGATGTGAGTTTGACAGTGTTTATTATGAAAAACGATACTTGTTCGATGTTCCTTTGTATTTCCAATATAAATGTCTTCAATAACCATTTCTTCTTCGGTAGAACGCTGCCTTAAAAGACCAAGGTTTTCATCTAAGTTTTCGATAAGAGCAATTTTAGGGCCACGCACTACTTTTTCTGTTGTAGGTTCACTTAAAGAGCGCTGTTTGGTCATAGACATATTTAATGAGTATGCCGTGGTGCTTTCGCTAATAAACAGCAGGGGCTGACCTTTAAAAAAACACGAGATCGCTTGCTTGTATGTATAAACTTCTTTGTCTTTAATGACAGAAATAAACGAATCGATGTCATCGAGTGTTTGCGTTTCACTTTTTGCTTTTGTCTCAACAACATGCTGAGTAAGATTATCAAGTTTTTCTCCGTCGACTAATCCTTGGAGATAAATAATGCATATATATTTTGTGGGAGACAGCCATAATTTTTTGGAACCAACATCTGTATTTTGACCCACCAAATCTAGAAACGTTTGAACGGTGTAGTCTGCATTGGGCTGAAATTTTGAATCGAGCATAAATAAACTCACCGCCTGTTGTATTAATGAGCTTAGTGTTTACGATGTAAAAACGAGTTATGCGAAAAATGTGGAAGAATAGAAAAGATATGTTATGGTAAAGAAAAGAGGTGATGATATGCTACATTCATTTACGTTAAAAACGAATAAGCGTGACGAAATGATTGACGTTACGAGTCAGGTGCAGGCAGTACTAAGAACAGAAGGGTTAAAAGAAGGGGCGGTAGTTGTTTACTGTCCTCATACAACCGCTGGTATAACAATTAATGAAAATGCGGATCCGGATGTAAAAACCGATATGATCCGACGCTTCGATGAAGTATATCCTTGGGAACATAAGTTAGATCTTCATATGGAAGGAAATACGGCGGCGCACCTCAAAGCGAGCACGGTCGGCTCCTCTCAGCATATAATCGTTCACGATGGGCAGCTGCTGCTAGGAACGTGGCAAGGAATTTATTTTTGTGAGTTTGATGGACCGAGGACTCGTACGTATTATGTGAAAATTTTATCGGCACAATAACTTTTTTTCATACGTCATTGTCCAACTTTTTTCTGAAAATTGTTATAAAACAAAGTTAATTTAATATAAATGTTATATAACAGTTAAAGGGAGAGATTGAACAATGGAAAAGATAGGTGCAGAACAAGAAACAGTAAAAAAAGAAAATGAAAAAACAAATTTTACATGGGTGGAAGAATACCCAACCATTTTAGACATTGTCAATGAGTATTACAGTACGTGTCGATAAAATGGGGAAGGCCGGAACAAAAGTATTTCAGTTGAAAGAGGATCCGAACGATGAATCGTTCGGATTTTTTCATTGTGATGGTGAACGCAGGTTTACTGCATGTAGCTATGTCTCAATATTTTTTTATAAAAAAGATATAATAGTAGCAATTTTCTTGAAAGGTTTAATATAATAAATATTAGGGTACTGAATTGTATGAAATAAAGATAAAACGCATCGTTTCATACTATTTCCTTTTTTACCGCTAGTACAGCCTTGAAGAAAAAGTTTCATTTGATATACTAACTATACGCTTAGTCTTTAAGATAAAGATGAAGATTCATTGTTATTGTTACACGCAGTGAATGAGCTGCCTTTGCTTGGCGAAAACGTCGTACAAACAAAGACAGATAGCGAATTGTTTTGGGTGCGTTCATTTAGTTCAAAACAGGGAGGCGATTAGTCTATGTTACTTGTACGTATGGCCATGATTGGTTTCTTTTCATTAACAGCCATATCATTGTTCTCTTTTCAGTCCGTTGAAATTATCCATGCCATTATGGACTTTTTTTCATCAGCTGATAAGTACTAAAAAACTATATCTTTTTTAAATAAAAAGAGGATAGCCCTTAGGGGGCTATCCGTCAAAAACCGCCTTTTGGGCGGTTTTTTTATGCTTATAGCTGTGCTAACAAACGAACTGCATTCATTCTCTGATGACAAAGTCCACGTGTTTTTTTTAGCTCAACATTCGTTGAAATAAGTATTTACGTACTGTTCAAACTGAAGCCAATCGTCCACGCGAGGGACCTTTACTTCTTCGTTATACGGGTAGCTCATGGCAACAGCATGGCGACCTGTAGCTTGAAAAGCCTTCAAATTATGCGGTGCATCATCAAATAGCAAGTCTCCGTATATTTTATCTTTTTGGTGTGTAAACACGATATTGTATTTTCCGATAAACGGAAGGTGTTTTTCAACCCACTGCTCTTTTTCTGTATAAGCATAGGTACGGCTGCTTGTGACAATTAAAATGGCAAACCTTTCATAAAGTCGTTTAAGAACCTCAACAGCATGGGGCAGAGGTTTTAAATGTAAAAAAAGTCCCGGCTGATCGAGGTAGTCATAAATTTTTGTGCCGCATTCCGGCTTTACATACTTTTCTGATTCCCAGCATTTTAACTTTTCAACCGATAAGCTGTCGCAATAATCTTTGTTATATTGGTTATGCCAATCCGTCATAAGATCACAAATGACAGAATCCATGTCAATTAAAAGGGTGTGCATTTATTCAACTTCCTTTACAGTATTCATCTACACGCTTGGTTTTGCAATGTAATGTGCTGCTTCTACTATACCAAATCTTTTACATGCAGAAAAAGAGCAAGCCGCATCAAAATCGCACAGCTTGCCCTTTTATAGAAACTACATTCTTTTAGCACCTAAATAGCGTTTGCTCCAATAGCTCTCTTTCAGAGAAGAGATGCTCACACCTTTAGATGAAGAGCAGTGAAGAAACTGGTTATTTCCTAAATAAATTCCTGCATGAGAAGGCCCTTTTGTATAGGTTTGAAAGAACACAATATCTCCAGCTTTTGGACTTGAGACGCGCGTTCCTTTTTGATAAATTTGAGCTACTGTTCGAGGAAGTTGAACCCCGCCGCCATGTTTGAACGCATAGCCAATAAAACCGCTGCAGTCAAAGCCGCTTGGCGTTGTTCCACCCCAGCGATATCGAACGCCCATATACTGTTTTCCTTTGTTAATCACTGCGTTAGGGTTATAGCGCGCTGAGCTAGAAGAATATTTACCCTTTGCTGAAACGCCTAGTTTAGCATACGTTCCTTTTCCAACAATACCATCTGCTGCTAGTCCATTTTTGCGCTGAAATGATTTTACAGCAGAAGTTGTAACAGTCCCAAAGTATGTAGTCGTATTCCCTTTAAAATAACCTTTATTTTTCAACGTTTGTTGTAGTTGTTTAACATCTTGATGATTCATGCCTTGGCGAAGCGTTTGGTCGCCTAGAGCCGCTTGGCTGACAATCGGGCTAGTAGAAACAATAACGCCAGCAAGCGTAAGAGCTGCTATTACTTTTTTCATAAAACTAGTACCCCCTGAAAATTTTTCCTGATTTGAGTAAATTCATCATATCATCTTTCGACAGTGTTCTACGTTACAATTTCATTACATATATGAAAAAAATGAAATATAAAGGTGAATATAGTCTTATAAAAGCTGTAACTAAAAGGGTTCTTTAGATGTGCAATATTGCTAGAAAAACTTTGAATATTTGACGGTAAATAACTAAAAGATATGAAAAAGTATGTACATTTAAAATTTAACAAAGAAATATGTTGTGAATTACTACACAAAAAGTTCGAACTCGGGTAAAATGTAGAACTATAATATAGTAGTCATGTATGTGACTTTGATGAGGTGAAAGTAATGAAAAGAATAGGTGTATTAACAAGCGGCGGAGATTCTCCAGGTATGAATCCTGCGGTTCGTGCTGTTGTGCGTAAAGCAATTCATGAAGGTATGGAAGTTTACGGTATCTATCAAGGATATCAAGGGTTAATAGAAGGAAATATTAAAAAGCTAGAAGTTGGAGATGTTGGTGACATCATTCAACGCGGTGGAACTATGCTTTATTCTGCAAGATGTCCAGAATTCAAAACAGAAGAAGGGCGTTTAAAAGGTATTGAAAACCTTAAGAAGCACGGTATTGAAGGCTTAGTAGTTATTGGTGGAGACGGATCATATATGGGAGCTGTAAAACTAACAGAGCTTGGTTTCCCTTGTATCGGTATCCCAGGAACAATTGATAACGACATTCCAGGAACAGATTTTACATTAGGATTTGATACGGCTCTTCATACGGTTATCGATGCAATTGATAAAATCCGTGACACGGCGACTTCTCATGAACGTACGTTTATTATTGAAGTTATGGGTCGTAATGCAGGAGACATTGCTCTTTGGTCAGGTCTTGCTGGCGGTGCGGAAACAATCCTTATCCCAGAAGCAAAAGATGAGTTCCAAGAAATGGTTGATCGTTTGAGAAAAGGCCAAGAGCGCGGTAAAAAGCACAGCATTATTGTAGTAGCTGAAGGTGTAGCCAATGGTAATGAAGTGGCGAAGCAGCTTCATGAAGCTGCAGGTATTGAAACGCGTGTAACAGTATTAGGACACATTCAGCGCGGTGGTTCCCCAACTGCTCAAGATCGTGTGCTAGGAAGCCGTTTCGGCGGTCGTGCAGTCGAGCTTCTGCTAGAAGGTAAAGGCGGCCGTGCAATCGGTATCCGTAAAAATGAAATTGTAGATTATGATATTATGGAAATTTTAGGTGAACCTCACCATATCAATGCTGATATGTACCGTTTATCTAAAGAGCTTTCAATCTAATCACAGTGTTGCTGAGGCGAAACTTCTTATATTGAAGGAGTTTCGTCTTTTTTTGATTGCATCCCTGTCCCTTCGCAGTGTTTGCATGTTTTCATGTAACCGATACCAGGAATAACGGCTAGCTTTCCGAGCCCTTTGCAAAAAGTGCAAATTAATTCAAAACCAAACATCGTTCCATCCCCTCTGTACACGTTTTCTTTCAGTTTATCATAAAAGTAGACAAATAATTTTAAAAATTATAGAAATAATTAAAAAAATGATTACATTTGAACAGCGAGTGATATAGTAAAGAGAGAAGACCATTTTACAAAAGAGGAGAGGAAGCGTGATGTTTAAACGAATTTTACTTGCCTCAGATGGCTCAGAGCATGCAGCTAAAGCAACAGAAAAAGCCGTTCAGCTGGCTCAGCTGACGGAAAACAGTTTTATTCAAGTTATTTATGCAGTAGAGGGTGATTCAAGATTAAAATCACTTAGCCGCGACGAGGAACGGGAAAGTCGGATACATACAACAGATGAAATTTTAAAGCAAGGAAACGTGGAGTATGAGATTACGTTTATGCATGGAGACGCGGCTAAAACAGTGATTCAATTTGCTAATCAAAATTCATTTGACCTTGTAGTAATAGGAAGCAGAGGGTTAAATCCTGTAAAAGGCATGCTGCTTGGAAGCGTGAGTTCTAAAATTGCACAGCAAGTAACGATTCCTGTGCTAATTGTTAAATAGGAGAGAAATGCAATGTCAAAACAGTACAAAGAATTAAAACAGCTCATTGATGATGCTAAACACATTTGTTTTTTTACGGGAGCAGGAATGAGCACAGAGTCAGGCATACCGGACTTTCGCTCTCAAAATGGCTTATATCGCCAAAACAAAAGCTTTGTGGACATAGTAGCTGCTGACTTCTATGAACAGTATCCTCATGAGTTTTGGCCGCTGTTTAAAGAGATTTTTCATATTAAAATGCTGCATCAGTATAAAGCAAATACGGGCCATCGCTTTATTGCTGAACTAGAAGAAGCCAAAACCGTGCATGTGATTACGCAAAATATTGATGGCTTGCACCAAGATGCAGGAAGCACGAACGTTTTTGAGATTCATGGATCTATTAAGAGAGCTCATTGTCCAAGCTGTAAAGAAGAGTATGGCTTAGCGTATTTAAATCAGTCGGCTCTCCCACAATGTACAGCGTGTGAGCGCCTTTTAAAGCCAAATGTTGTTCTCTTTGGAGATGCCATTCATCAGTTCGATGAAGCAGTTACAGCAGCGCTGTCATCTGATTTATTCATCGTGCTTGGTTCATCGCTTGAAGTAGCACCGATTAATCAGATTCCGCTGCTTGTGAGCCGGTACAATCGTACAAACATGGTGATGATTAATAAAGAACCTACGCATTACGATTATTTGTTTGATTTGGTTATCTATGATTCCATTGGACAAGTGGTCGCAAATTTATAAGCGTCTATGCATGGACATAGCGCTTTTTTAGCATTTAGTGATAAAGTGTAGGGATGTATCATATGGTGTAGTACATCATCCATTCGCTAATGGATAGAAGGGATGTTTTCGCATATGAGTGTAGGCTTGAGAGTTTGTCTCTTCATTGTTGGTATTGCACTCAAAGTGACAGCTGTTTTGACTTTGATTTTTGAAATGAATCTTGTCCCTATTCACGGAAGGAGTCTCACTTATTATGCTGAAGCGATAGGTGTGAAACTCCCCATTATCTGTTTTGTCCTTGGTTTTTTTTGTGTAGCAGCAAGCTTTTATTTACCTGCTAAAAATCGCCGCACCAGTAAATAGCAAGGGCAGGAGACTAACTAAAACGTTTGACTGCAAAGTTTTTAACATTTAAAATAAAGTCAATAAGTTTAAAAAGAAATAGGATAATTATTCCTTATTCTTTTTAGATATACGGAAATAGAGGTGATTGGATGGGGCAGTGTACCACGTTGGCGAAGTAGCATTATATGCACCAGTGTCAAAGCGTACAATACAGTATTATATAAACCTACATTTGCTTCACGCATATCGCTCTTTATCACATAATCGCTCTTTTAAGACGTTAACAGACTTTAACTTTATAAAGATTGTAAACTACTAAATTTTTTATAAATGAATGGAAGAGAGAATCAGCGCTGAAGCAACATCATGAAATGAAGCGATGTGAGCCATTGCTTCACATCTAGAACAGCTGAATAAAGAATGACCTGCTACACTAACGAGTGAAACGTGAGATAAGGAAGAAAGACTGGCAGTTTTGCTCCATATAAAAATGTTTATACATTTATCATGTGATTCCTCCTTATATGCACTTTTCCAAGTGATCAGTACAGGGATAGAGTTCTTTATCCAAATTTTTTATTTTTTAGGAGGTGAGTCCTTACTCGTTTTTAAACGAGCTAAGGAACTTGATTGGACATATTTAACTTGATTTTACTAGCGGTACTGATTGCATTAACTGCTTTTTTCGTTGCTACCGAGTTTGCGATTATTCGCGTGAGGAGTTCCAAAGTGGATCAGCTTATAGCAGAAGGGAGCAGCAATGCAAAAGCTGCGAAGCAAGTTATTTCAAATTTAGATGAATACTTATCTGCGTGTCAGCTTGGTATTACGATTACTGCGCTGGGAATTGGTTGGTTAGGAGAGCCTACACTTTCGCATCTCCTCTCACCATTACTTGATCAACTAGGGATAAGCGGAGCTTTAACAAAAGTACTATCTGTTGCGATTTCTTTTGCGGTTGTTACATTTATAAACGTTGTGGTCGGAGAGCTTGCTCCGAAAACATTTGCAATTCAAAAAGCAGAGAAAGTCACTTTATTATTTGTTCGTCCGCTTATACTCTTTTATAAAGTAACCTATCCTTTCATTTGGCTATTAAACAGTTCTTCTCGTTTAATAACAGGGTTATTTGGTCTAAAGCCTGCTTCAGAAAATGAGCTTGCACACAGTGAAGAAGAGCTTCGCATCTTGTTATCAGAAAGCTATAAAAGCGGTGAAATCAATCAATCGGAGTTTAAATATGTAAGTAAAATTTTTGACTTTGATGATCGCGTTGCCAAGGAGATTATGGTGCCGCGTACGGAAGTCGTTTCGATTGACCAGGAAGATACAGTCGAATACATCCTTGAGATGGTCCAAGAAGAGCGGTTTACCCGCTATCCGGTCATCGATGGAGATAAAGATCATATTATTGGAATGGTCAATATGAAAGAGATTTTAACCGAGATTGTCATGAACAACAGCAAGGAAAAAATAGATTTAAAACAGTATATCCGTCCTGTTATTGAAGTAATTGAATCGATTCCTATTCATGATTTATTGCTTAAGATGCAGCGTGAACGCATCCATATGGCTATTTTAATTGATGAATACGGTGGAACAGCAGGGATTGTAACAGTAGAGGATATTTTAGAGGAAATTGTCGGTGAAATTCGTGATGAATTTGATGCGGATGAACTTCCATTAATTCAGAAAGTCAAACCCGATCATTATATTGTAGATGGAAAGTTATTAGTAAGTGAGCTTAACGAGCTGCTTGGCACAACAATTGATGATACGGATGTTGATACAATTGGAGGCTGGGTCTTGACGGAAAAATATGACGTCAAGCAAGGAGAAAGCCTTAGCTTTGATCAGTATGACTTTACCGTTACGAAAATGGAAGGCCATCACATTCAATATATTGATGTGATCAAAAAACGTCAGGTGCATCAAAGCACGGATGAAGCGGTTAATGTGTCGGACATGAACCAGTCACAGGCTTTATCTTCGTAACAAAAAGGCGCATTGCAAAAGAGCAGTGCGCCTTTCTTATGAAAAAAGCGTGCTGAGAAGATGATAAAGTCATATGATGGAACTAAGGGATAATATTACCGCTATGAATCTTGAAATCAATTTGCTTTAATAAAAGTATGAAAACTCTATCAAAACTTTTATTAGTAACACTGTTGTCTGTCACTCTAGCTTTTGGTCTTAATAACACTGCGCAAGCAGCAACCGTACATACCGTTCAATCGGGAGATACGATGTGGAAAATAGCAGTAAAATATCAGGTTGGCGTTTCCGAGCTGATTGAAGCGAATTCTGCTATTAAAAATCCTAATTCGATCTATCCGGGACAGAAAATTACTATTCCAACCGATAAAGCAGGAAGTTCATACGAAGAGCAAGTGGTTCAGCTAGTGAATCAAGAACGTGCTAAAGTAGGACTTAAGCCTTTAAAGTCTAATTGGGAAGTAGCTCGCGTTGCGCGCTATAAATCGCAGGATATGATTGATAAAAATTATTTTAGTCATACATCGCCTACATATGGAAGTCCGTTCGACATGATGAAAAACTTTGGTATTACATACAGTACAGCAGGTGAAAATATCGCTGCTGGACAAGCAACTCCAAAAGAAGTGGTTAACGCATGGATGAATAGCGAAGGTCACCGTAAAAACATACTATCGAGTCAATTTACCGAAATCGGAGTAGGTTACGCTAAAGGTGGAAGCTACGGCCATTACTGGACTCAAATGTTCATTTCAAACTAAAAAAGAAAGGAAAAAAAGCTGACTTAGTAGTCAGCTTTTTTTAGCTTCGAGCACTTTCTAGAAATTCTTTTGGATTGCCAGAAAGCTTTCCGTCCTGCTCAACGATGAGTGTGCGCGTAGGGAAAGCAAATTCTACGCCTTCTTCTTCAAGAATATCCATAATTTCGAAGTTTATATTTTCTTTTACATCTAAATAATCAGCAAAAACGGTTGTATTTGTAAAGAAATACAGATAGATATTTAGACTAGATTCATAGAAGCCGTCAAAATTTACAAGAATCGTTTCATTGTGAATTTCTTCGTGCTCCGTCAGCATCTTTTTAATTCTTGTCACTACGGTTTCTAACTTTTCTTTTGGTGTATTATAATTCAAGTTTAAATGAAAGGCAATTTGACGTTTTCCCATCTTAGCCCAGTTGATAATAGGCTCATTAGAAAGAGTAGCATTTGGAACCGTTACGACTGCTTGAGCGAACGTTCGAACTTTGGTGCTTCGAAACGTAATATCTTCTACAACGCCTTCAACACTCGGTGTTTTAATCCAATCTCCAATAGTAAAAGGCTTTTCGGTAATAATCACAATTCCGCCGAATAAATTACTAACAGTGTCTTTTGCGGCTAGGGCAAAAGCAAGACCACCTAACCCAAGCCCCGCTACAAAGCCGTTTACGTTAAAACCCCATTCTTCTGCGATGATGGATATAGAAAGCATAACAACAACGATGCGGATGAACTTTTCAATAAAAGGAATAATGATTCGATCCACTTGGATATCAAAGCTTTTGGCAAACGTTGCAAAAAATAAATTGGTAGAAGCAGCTAAATTATACAAGCCCCATCCTGCAAGGCCAACAGAAGCTGAACGAACTAAATGTCTTTCCGTGTCGGCTGTTAAAACATCAAAGGGAAGATAGGGAAGAGCAAGCTTGAAACCAATAATCACAAAAATCCAGCGCAGCGGCTTTTCAAAAGCTTCTAAAACGCTCGTAATTAAATTGATTTTTTTATTTTTGACAAAACCAATAATAAACTTAAACAAATAAGTCGTGAACAGCTTGCGAAGAATTAAAAAGATCAGAAAGATCCCAATCGCAATCACGATTTTTTTCCAATCATCTAAAGATGACAGAGACTTCAAAAAATCCATACAATCCTCCTAGTTACCAAAACTGTGCTACAGTTCATTTATATCCGTCAATTAAAGCATTTCTATGTAGAGTGTAATGTACCCTAAATTCATGCTTTTTAAAAGCTTCTTCCCTATTAAAATAGCATAAAAATACCCGTAAATCTATTTAAGTGATAATTATGAATATATCTCTTTTTAGTAAAAGAGACAGACAATAGTCTGAAAATAAGTTGTATAATAAATAGGTGATATTATAAACATTAATTTATCTTATTATTTATTTAAAACGTTCGTTGGAGGGAGAAGCTTTGTTAAGTCAATTAAATAGAATGCTAGAAAAATTGATGCCCTTTATTACGCCGGTCAGCTTACTCATAGGAGTGCTTATCGGTTCGTCACTGAGTCAGTATACCTTTTTAATTCCATGGCTTTTTGCATTAATGACGTTTGCTGGAAGTTTAAACTCAAATTTTCAGCAGTTAAACGCCACCATACACCGTCCATTTCCAATCGTTATGGCCCTGTTTGTTTTACATATTTTTATGCCAGCGTGGGCTTGGAGCGTTGGCCAGGTGATTTTTCCGCATGATGTATTTACAAGCACGGGCCTTTTACTAGCAGCGATTATTCCAACCGGAGTGACTAGTTTTATATGGGTCTCTATTTACAAAGGAAGCATTCCTCTTGCGCTGTCCATTATTTTAATTGATACTCTTTTAGCGCCGCTTATCGTTCCTTATACGCTTTTATTGGTGGTTGGAGACACTGTGCATTTGGAAGCGCTAAAGCTAGTCAAAGATTTATGTTTTATGATTGTCCTTCCATCTCTGTTAGGCATGTGCTTAAATCAATATACAAAAGGAACAATTAAGCAGACATTAGGACCAAAGCTGGCACCTGTTTCAAAAATAGGGTTAAGTGTGATGGTCATGGTAAACGGGGGAGTGATTGCCCCTTATTTAAAACATATCGATAAAAAACTCCTGTTTATCATCGTGATCGTCTTTTTAATGAGTTCAGCTGGTTATTTCTTTAGCTGGATGATTGGTAAATGGCTAAGGTGGGACCGAGCAAAAGTTGTGACGCTTACGTTTTGCGGGGGCATGAGAAATATTAGCGCCGGAGCCGTATTAGCGGTATCTTATTTTCCAGCTCCCGTTGCTGTACCCGTCGTACTAGGGATGTTATTTCAGCAGGTATTAGCCGCTTTATCAGGGCGTTTAGTTCAAAACTATTACCAGAAAAAAGACGCTGAATTTGTTTCATTAAAATAAATGGAAGAAGCAAGGGACGAACCACAGTAATCATAAAGTAAGCACTCTGTTTTAATGATGAGAGATAAGGTGCTTTTACGCTTGCTGCATTCAAGATAAAGAGATGATTAGAAAAAGAAACGGTGTGGCATACTAGAAAGAAAAAGGTCGGATATTCTTGCTTATCAATATAGCGCTGGGGTTTGTTTTACCTTGGATCTTTGGCACACTTTATTTACATCCTAAAAATCGTCGTTTAATGCCTTTAGTAGGAACTGCTTTTTGCATTTTAGCAATCATTGTCAATGAATTAGGAAGTTATTATGGCTTTTGGAAACTCCGCACTTCTTTAGAAAATGAAGCATTAGAGGCGCTGCCTTTTAATTTAGGCGTCTATCCTGTATTGGCCAGCTATATGATTTTTTTAATCCAGCGAATCGGAAAACCTTATTTTTTTATTTTTCTTATTGCACTGTTTACAACATTTTTAGAAGGAGCGTATGTGCATATGGAAAGAGTTATATACGGAAACGGGTGGAATCTCGGCTGGACATTTTTTTCCTACTGGATTCCGTACAGCGTGATTTATTTATACTATAGGTATTTGGTTAGTCTTAGACTGCTTCACTAGAAGAAAGAAAAAGAAGTAAATATGCACAATAAAAAAAGCCGTGAATATTCACGGCTTTTTTTGTTAGATCGCTTTTTTCGAGCTGGATTTATCTTTTGAATGATCCCACGCATTAATATTATCAAGTCCAGAAATGCTGTCTTGATAGAAGACAGGGTCTTTTCCAGCTTTCTTTTGGGCAAGATAATCTTTGAGTGCGGCAAAGGCAACTTTTGACAGCAGGAGAATTGCGATTAAGTTGACTACTACCATAAAGCCCATAAACAGATCTGCTAAATCCCATACAAGCTGAATTTGAGAAATAGAACCGAACACAATCATTGCAAGTACAGCAACACGATAAGTCATCAGCCAAGCTTTATTTGTGTTCAAGAATTCAATATTTGTTTCTCCATAGTAGTAGTTACCAATTAATGTACTAAAAGCAAATAAGAAAATCATAATCGCAAGAGCGCCTGCTGCCCAAGAACCAATGTGAGTGCTTAAAGCAGCCTGTGTTAACTCAATACCGCTTAAATTTTTATTTGTGTAAGCACCTGAAAGTAAAATGATAAAGGCAGTACTACTACAAATAATAAGCGTATCCGTTAATACACCAAAGGCTTGAATCAATCCCTGTTTTACCGGGTGGCTTGTTGTTGCAGCAGCTGCAGCGTTTGGCGCGCTACCCATACCCGCTTCGTTTGAGAATAATCCGCGTTTAATTCCTTGCATAAGAGCTGCTCCAAGAGAACCTCCGGCAATTTGCTCGAAACCAAATGCATTTTTTACGATTAACGCAATAAGAGAAGGCATCTCTTGAATGTTCATAATAATAATAAAGAGTGCTACGCCAATGTAGGCAACAGCCAGTACTACCACAATATATTCTGACATTTTTGCAATACGCTTAACTCCACCAAAAATAATGGCAGCGAAAGCCACTGTCATAATAATTCCTAACACTAAACGATTTGTTCCGAACGCATTTTCAAAAGCAAGAGTAATCGTGTTCGATTGTACAGCATTAAAAATTAAGCCGAATGATAAAGTGATTAAGACAGCAAACAGTCCGCCCATCCAGCGCTTCTTTAAACCTTTTTCCATATAGTAAGCCGGTCCGCCTCGGAAGCCGCCGTCTTTGTCTTTTACTTTGTATATTTGTGCTAATGTACTTTCGATAAATGCTGAAGCTGAACCGATAACGGCAAGCACCCACATCCAAAATACAGCACCAGGTCCCCCTAAAGCGATCGCAATCGCAATACCTGTAATGTTCCCCGTACCAACGCGGGCTGCCATACTGATACAAAATGCTTGGAATGGCGAAATTCCGTCTTTAGAAGAGCTATCCGCACCTTCTTTTAATACACGAATCATTTCTCTTAATAACCGAATTTGTAAAAACTTTGACCTGAATGTAAAAAACAAACCAAATGCAATCAGCATCGCAATCAGTAAGTAGGACCAAAGAAATTCGTTGATTGAACTAACAAAACCTTGAACTACTTCTTGCATAGTTTCACCTCTTCATGAATTATAGTAGAATAATAATAAAAAACGTGAATTTATAGAATTTTCCCTCTATTTAGATAGATCTCCCTATTTCCCCGCTGTTTTTCTTCATTATCCTTGTCGAATCTTGTTGCTAAATCTGAACCTTATATATATATAAAATAATAATTTTGGTCTTTTGTCAACTAACCTCACATGGAAAAATAGGGTGATATGACAAATGAAGCGGGTATGAAAAGGCGATAACAGCAGGGATGAAAGAAATTTCATTTTGTTTTACTTAATTGTTGCTAGAAAATAAAAGTTTTAGGCCAAGTACGCCAAAAACCGTTCCTTTTACATATTTTAATGTGTGCTGAAAGATACGGCTTTTTTTGACTTTTTTCCCAAGGCCAGAAGCAAATAGCGCAATAAGTGAAAAGATGATGAGCGTTTCGGCGATAAAGATGATACCAAACAAAATCATCTGCAAACTTACATGTCCAAGAGACGAATTAACAAACTGCGGTAAGAACGTGATGAAGAAAATAGCTACTTTTGGATTGGTTAAGTTGCTAACAAATCCTTTTCTAAAGTGATGGTGCTGCTGAACGTTTTCTGTTAATTCCAATGGACCGCTTTTTTCGCGAAACGATTGGTATGCTAAAAACAGCAGGTACAGAACGCCTACAACCTTTAGAATCGTAAAGGCTATAATTGATTTTTGAAAGATAATAGATAGCCCCACTGCGGCTAAAAGAGTATGTACAAAGGTTCCCGTAATAGATCCCAATACGGTTTTGATGCCTGCTTTGACGCCTGAAGCAATACTTTGTGTCATTACAAAAATCATGTCTTGTCCTGGTATTAAGACAATGATAAGTGACACGGCTATGTAAGGTATAAGCCAAGAAAATGTCATGATGATTCCCTCCCAACAGAATTTTAACCATTTCGACAAAAAGTTCTCAAGAGTGTGTGCTAATGAATTAATAGATTAATGGAGTAAAGTTAAGAAGGCATAAAAGCATAAAAAGAGGTTATTTCTCCTAATAAAAATCAATAAAAGATGTAGGAAAAAAATAGGTGGTGTTGTATAATAATTCGATACACTTAATTTTTATAGAAAGAGGGTAAAATTTATGAAGTACTGTTTAGCACAGCCAGAGGATGCTGCTATAGTTCACGATCTTATGCTGCAAGCCTTCTCCGTCTATCGCGATTCTGTCCCACCGTCCAGTGCTCTTGATGAAACGATAGAATCTATTATGCAATCGTTAAAGCACGGAAAAGAAGCTGTCATTTTATACGTCGAAAATAAGCCGGTAGCGATGGCGCGTTTTACGCTAGAAGAAACGAGCTTATATTTTTACCGCCTGTCTGTTATTCCTACTTTTCAAGGAAAAGGAATGGCTAAACAGCTTATTCAATGGTTAGAAACATACGCCAAAGAGTGTGGCAAGGAAAGTTTATCATGCAAGGTGCGAATGAGTGTTTCTCGTAATATAGCTTTGTATGAATCAATCGGCTTTTACATAGAGGAAAAAGAAATTGTACATAGAGACGGAGTGGATATTCCCGTAGTAAATATGAAAAAAGAGATTCTAAAAGGAGTAATGGCATGAATAAATCAACTCTTCCTTTACCGCCTCCTGTCTTTCTTTTAATCGGTGTAGTAGCCGTTTCTTTTTCTTCTATTTTAATTAAATGGTCGGAGGCGCCTGCTTCTATTTTAGGAATGTATAGACTGCTATTTACGGTCCTTTTATTTTTACCGTTTTTACCATGGAGGGAAATGAAAATTCTTTTTAAAAACAGCACGTTAAAAGAATGGCTAATGCTAGCTGTATCAGGCGTGTTTTTAGGGCTTCACTTTCTGTTTTGGATGGAGTCTTTTTTACATACAACAGTTGCTAGCGCTATGATTTTGACTGCGCTTGAGCCGGTTTTCGTAGCGATAGGAGCTTATTTTTTATTTAAAGAAAAAACAAGCAAAGTAGGAATCATCAGCATTTTAATTGCTGTTAGCGGCTCAGTGATTATCGCATCGGGAGATATCGGAGTATCCAAAACGGCTCTTTACGGAGACTTACTTTCTGTCTTAGGTACAGTAGCTGTTTCTGTTCATATGCTGGCGGGGCAAGAATTATGCAGGAAAATGCCTTCAATCATCTATAGCTTCGCCGTTTTTTTAATCGGTGGCCTGGTTCTATTTGTCTACAATATTTGTACAAACGTATCGCTGATTCAATATGACATAAAAGATTGGTGGATCTTTTTGCTTTTAGCACTTATTCCTAATATTTTTGGTCATGCCTTATTTAACTGGCTGTTAAAGTACGTAGATGCTACAACGATTTCAATGGCTATTTTGGGCGAGCCAATTGGTGCCATCATTCTCGCTTATTTCTTGCTTGGAGAAATGACAACTGTTTCTCAGTTAGTGGGAGGAATGATTGTGATGATTAGTGTGATGATCTTCTTAAAGTACAAAGCAGCAGAGCTAGAAAAAGTCATGGCTCTTCAAGAAAAGTCCAATATCAGCTAATTGGATAGGCAAGCAGCACCGAGTATGATACAGTTTATTTATCATTATTTACCATTTGGCGAAACGGCTTTTATTAAACTATATAAAGCGGGTGTAAATATGCTGAAAAAACTAACGGATTACGTTTATTACTTTCCTCATTCTGAAGAAACGGATCGGCCGGTGCTCGGGCTTATCTGCGGGGAGAAGTATAGTTTCATCGTAGATGCCGGGAATTCTCCTGCGCATGCATCATCATTTTTAGAAGAAGTGGAAAAAATGGGCGTCCCTCCAATCAAAGGAGTAGCTATTACGCATTGGCACTGGGATCATACATTTGGCATTCATGCAATGAATAAGTATACAATCAGCCATCATTTAACAAAGAAAAAGCTGGCCTATTTAAAGACACTGCGCTGGGACGATGATTCCTTGGATAAACGCGTCCAGGAGGGGGAGGAAATTGAATTTTGCCGGGATATGATCAAGAAAGAAATGCCGAGTCGAGAGGCGTTAATTTTACAGGAGCCAGACGTAACGTTTCATCATCATATGGAAGTTGACCTAGGTGGAATCACTTGTTGTATTCAGCATATTGGAGGAGTACACGCGCAGGACTCGTCTATTGTCTACATACCCCAAGAAAAAGTCCTGTTTTTAGGTGATTGTCTATGTCCAGATTTTTATAGCGGTGACTGGAGTTATGATAAAGAAGACTTTGAGCGGATTCAGAGAGAGCTTAAAAAATATGATGCGCAGTATTATCTCTCATCTCATTTTGACCCTGAAACTCCTGAGGAACTTTGGCGAGATTTAAACCAATTGAGTGCGATTGGAGAAATTGTAGGAAATGAAGTCGATTTAGAAAAAGCATGTTTTCAGTTTGAATGTGAAACATATAAAAAGCCGACAAATGAGCAAAAAGAGAGAATACAGTATTTTGTTAATGGAAATATCAAACGCAAAAGCAGAGAACTGTTTTGATAGTTTATCCATAATGATAAATAAGCCCGACTGTTCATACTATGTTATGAGCAGCCGGGCTTATTCAATTGGTTGTGCAGTGATATAAGCTTTAAGTTATGATAGTAAAATAAATAACTTGACGAAATAAAGTTATAAAAATATAATAAGTTACATAAAGTAAGTCAATTAAAAAATGATATATTCAAAAGGAGAAATAATCATGAATTTTCACCGTGCACCTCATGTATTTGTTGGGAAAGTAAATTTAAAAGTAGAAAATTTAGAGCGCTCACTTGCTTTTTATCAGCAAATAATCGGGTTTAAACTTTTAGGGAGAAAAGAGAACAAAGCTCTGTTAACAGCTGATGGACGCACCGCGCTGTTATCGATTGAACAGCCGGAAAACGTTACAGCAAAACAGCCTCGTACAACAGGCTTATATCATTTTGCTCTATTGTTGCCGACTCGTTCTGATTTAGGAAGTATACTGCAGCATTTGTTAAATAGCGGTTATCCGCTTCAAGGGGCGTCTGATCATCTAGTGAGCGAAGCGCTGTACTTGGCAGATCCAGATGGAAACGGCATAGAGATTTATCGAGATCGTCCGTCAAGTACATGGGAATGGAATGACAGTGAAGTAGTAATGGCTACAAAACCTTTAGATGCAGAAGAGATATTAGCTGAAGGAAACGGTAAACCATGGGCAGGATTACCTTCAGCTACCTTAATGGGACATATTCATCTTCACGTTTCTGAATTAGGACAAACGGAAAACTTTTATCGAAATGGATTAGGTTTTGAGGTTGTGAGTAATTACCATAATCAAGCATTGTTTATTTCAACTGGGCGCTATCATCATCACATCGGACTAAACGTTTGGAATGGAATTGGAGCGCCTAGTCCTCTTGAAAGCAGCGTTGGTTTAGAGTCATTTACACTTGTTTTTCCAGTTGAAGAAGCAAGGGAGCAGGCAATAAATCAGCTTCGTGAAATTGGAGCAGCTGTGTCTAAAGAAAACCAAGATTTCATCACAAAAGATCCATCAGGCAATATAATTAGATTAGTCCTTTAAAATAAAAGCTGCCGTAATTGGCAGCTTTTATTTATCGCAATGTTCGTCAAAATAGGAAAGAAATGTACACGTTTTTCTCAAATAGTAAGATGATAATGGCGAAAACGGTGTTATTTTCAGGGAAATAAACGAAGAGTCTTACGTTTAAAAAAGTTTGTAAATAAGCGGGCGTGGGAATAAAATACATATCAAGCATCATTTCTTATCGTTATTGAACCTTTATATAAAGTCTTTTCATATAAAACCTTGAAGGAAGGGAGCGGAAACCTGTGAGATATAAAGTGAAACATTGGCTTAGATTAACTTCAGACGAGCGCTATCTTGTATTGTTTGCTACTGCTGCTTTGCAAAAAGAAAAGCGATAAAAGAGTTGTTAATAGTAAGGAAAGTAGCTTTATATGCTAACGAAAAGGTAATAAAAGGCCTGAAAATAATATATTATTTTCAGGCCTTTTATTGTTTTTAAACCTTTTTTAAGTCAACTGTTGAGAGATAGCTTCAGCCGTTTGTTTACCGTTTGTTATACACGCTGCAATGCCTACTCCATAGTAAGAACAGCCGGCTAATGTAATAGCGGGGTGCTTGTCATGCAATTTTTGAGTCAAGCTGCGTACGAGTTCACCGTGTTTAAGGTGATAGGTAGGCATCAATTTATCCCAATTGGTTACGTCGCTTTCAATGGGCTTCTCTTTGATCCCTAAGCTGTTTTCAATGTCCTTTTGTGCCACTGCTAGCAGCTCTGCTTTTGACATCGGCCGCAGGCTGTCAAAGTAGTGACTCGTGCTTTTATAAAATAAGCGAACTAACAAATTCCCTCGCTTAGAGGTGTGAGCCCATTTTTTGCTCGTCCACGTGCAGGCATTGGCGATTAAGTTGCTTGATTGAGAGGCAATAAACCCGGTGCCTTCAGCGGGAAGGTATTCGTCTGGAACGTCATAGCCGATGTACACGCTAATTAGAGAAGAATCTTTTAACTGCTCAAAGTCTTCGTTTAATTCGGGATCGTTCAACAGGTGCTGAGCAGCCGTGTGCGGTGTAGCTAACACCACGTAATCCGCTGAATGGGCTTGCCCCGGCGTACTGATTTGGTAACGTTCACCGTTCCGTTTTATGCTGGTGGTTGGCGTATCTTTTAAGATCGTTACATCAGAAAGCTCTTCTTCTAAGCGGTGAATAATCGTTGATAAACCTTGTTTAAACGAAATGAATTTTTTATTTCCTGCCGTTTTAAATTTTTTTTCATTGGCTCCCATTCCTTTGATGATGCTGCCGTACGTGTTTTTATAGTCGAGCAGATACGGGAGAGTCGAAGAAATCGTGAGTTTGTCTAAATCGCCAGAGTAGACGCCCGATAAAATAGGTGCAATTTGCTTTTCTACTAGCTCTTCTCCTAAAAAATGTTTTAAAAAGAGTCCAATTGAGCTGTCTTTCGTAAACGTTGTATTTTTAGTAATTAAGTCTTTTAAAGCTGTAATTTTAGCTTTTGAAGAAATCAGCTCGCTTTTAAAAAGAGATTCTACGCTTGTTGGAATACCGAACATGGTATCTTCAGGAATTGGAAGCAGCTCATTAGCAGAGTAAATAAACGATTTGCCCGTTTCGTTATAGACTAAATCGTTTGTTAAGTGCAGCTCTTCTAGCAGGGGCATAACATTTTCTTTTCGAGCTACAATAGAATCCGCCCCTTTTTCCATGATAAATTCCCCAGCTTCACGCGTATTGATTTTCCCTCCTAAATGGGAATGTTTCTCTAGTAATAATAATTTAAGCGGGAGATTACGTTCTCGTTTTAGTTTCTGCAAGTAGTACAGAGTGGTTAAGCCCGTAATTCCTCCTCCAATAACAGCGACCGTTTTCAAAATATTCACTCCTACATTTTCAACAATTAGTCTGTAATATACGAAAATCATACCACTATGACTAGGAAAAGTGTAATGAATTGATTGTGAACATAGTGTGTGCAAACACGAAAAGAAATATTGAAACTATACGATTAGATATTTTGAAATTACATAAAATAAAAGCTCATACACGTAGAGAAAATGACTGAGACGCAGCAGTGAAGAAAGGAGGAAGCATCATGCTCGGCGGTTTTATGGAAACGCTGAAAAAAGACTGGCTCGCTTTAGTATTAATAAGTGTTCTTATATGCGGTATTACCTTAAACGTACGAGCCGAAGAGAAGAGCGGACGAAGCGGATACATCGAACCAAAGCTAGTTTTTCCTGTGATCAGTGATGTTCATATTAAGGAAACAGGAACGCTTGATTTGCGTACTTTTCAACATGCATTAACGCAATTAAATGAACAGGCACCGAAACAAGATGCATTTGTAGTAGTAGGAGATTTGGCTGATACCGGCGCGTTAAAAGAATACGACCGCTTTTTTTCTATTTATAATCAAAATAAACAGCCGCAGGCCGTATCTCTTTTTACAATTGGTAATCATGAATACCGGGACAGCGTAACTAATCAGCAAGCGCAGCAGCGTTTTTTATCTAAAACCAAAATGAAAGCTCTTTATTTTCATCAAGTGATAAAAGGGTATCATTTTATCATGCTTGGAACAGAAAGCCGTCTGACCGCCGGTGATTATTCAATCAAACAAATTAACTGGCTTGGAGAACAGCTGAAGATAGCAAAGCGAGACGATCCTAAAAAACCGATTTTTGTCTTTATTCATCAGCCTATTAACAATACACTGTACGGGAAAAACAGATGGGGGATAGAAGTGAATGAACAGCTTCTTTACAATACGTTAAAACCTTATCCGCAAGTCATTACATTTTCTGGTCATACCCACCATCCGTTGGACGATCCTCGTACTATTTTTCAAAGAGATTTTACATCTCTTGCAACGTCTTCTGTTCGGTATATATGGCCTGGTGCTGGATATTTACAAGGTGAACTTCCTCCTGGCTACCGAGATGTGAGTCAAGGTCTTCTTGTAGAGGTTTATAATCGAAAAGTAGTAGTTAAAAGGCGAGATTTTCACGCAAATAAGTGGACAGGAGAAGCGTGGAAAATTGACATACCTGCAGATTTAAAAAAATTTCACTACACAAATGAACGAGATTTAGTAAAACCGATTTTTCTTCCAAGCTCTACTATTTCTGTTATACAAGAAAAAGCTTCATCGAATCAGCTTTATATCCAGTTTACGCAAGCGGTGGATAATCTGATGGTTCATTCTTATTGCATTACCGTCAAAAATAAAGAAACTGGAGAAGCGGTCAAAACATATAATGCATTTTCTCAATATTACAGCGATCCTGTTCCGGATGTTCTAAGTCTCCCGTTATCAGGTTTGCAGCCTCATACTGCGTATCAAATAGAAGTAGCGGCAGTGGATGCGTTTGACAATCAAAGCGACCAAAAATTAATCATTGAAGGCTCTACTAAATAGCTAAAAGAATCCTGATTTTTATTGATTCTTTTAACTTTTTTTCATCTGTTTTTAATGTTATTTTCATTAGATTTTTAAGTGGAGTTGCTACACTGAAACTGTATTTAAAGTAATAATATGTAATTTTCATGAAAGTATCAAAATCAAAAGGAGTTTGTATGAAAGGATCTTTTGTACGTTTTTTAGTAGTAGGGCTGGTCAATACAGGAGTAGGTCTCTCCATTATGTATGTGCTGCTTCATATCTTTCATCATTACTGGGCAGCAACGTTTGTGGGCAACGCAGCGGGGGCAGTCGTTAGCTACGTATTAAATCGAATATTTACGTTTAAAAGCGGAGTTCATTTATCTAAAAGCATACTGCGTTTTATTTTGGTTATTGGCGTTTGCTACGGTTTATCTTACTATATTGGACTGCAGTTCTCCAGCTGGTTATTGCACCAACTTCCTGCTGCTGTGCGTCCGTTCAAAAAAGACGTCGGTATATTGATTGGAACAGGTCTGTATACGCTTTTAAATTATACGGGTCAAAAATACTTTGTATTTAATGCAAAAAAAGAAGCAGCCGTCATACACGAGTAGCTTCTAGTAATTATGAAATAGAAATAGGTGTTAACAGATGAAGAAAGAAACAGCTATGAATAAAGAAAAAACATTGCTTATTATCGCTTTCCTTTTGCTGCTTGCGTATGTATCCCCTATGTTTTTGCTTGGGGAAAATTCACATATACGCGTGCACGATAATTTAGACTCAAATATTACGTGGTATAAAGTTCTGCATCGAAGCGGAGAGCTGTTTGGCTCCAGTCATGCCGTATTACCTCAAATTATTAACGGATTGCCGAGGAATACGTTTGGAACAGAATTTAGCGGTATTCAGTGGCTGTATGGTTTATTCCCGACCATGCTTGCATACAGCCTGAGTCAAACGATCACGCGCGTATTTGCTTTAATTGGAATGTACTTATTATTAAAAAAGCATTTTATCAAAAGCAAGGATGCTTATGCGATTCGAGTGCTTGTATCACTTGCTTTTGCACTTACTCCTTTTTGGCCTTCGGGGATGCTGAGTACATTAGGACAGCCGCTGGCGCTGTGGGCGTTTTTAACCATTCGAAACCGCGAAGGAACGTGGAAGGAATGGCTTACTCTTTTATTGCTTCCGTTTTACGCGAGCTTTGTGCTAGGGTTTTTCTTCTTTTTAGCAGCGATGGGGCTGCTATGGCTAAGAGATGCAGTAAAAAAACGAGCGTGGAATATGCCTTTTTTAAGCAGTATTGCAGCGATGACCGCTGTCTTTCTGCTCATTGAATACCGGCTTGTTGCTTCTCTTTTGTTTCCGGAGGCCCCGACGAGTCGAAATGAATTTTTAAGCTCTACTCTAAGTTTCGGACATTCCATTCGCCTTACTTTGAAGAACTATACGCTTGGGCATACACATGTAATGACGCTTCATACCTTTATCATTTTACCGCTTTCTTTTATTGTACTGTGGATTGTCGCTCGCAATCAGAAAGGAAAGCTTGAAAAAACGTTTTTGCAGTTATTTGTTCTTAATCTACTACTGTCGATTTGGTATGCGTTTTGGTTTTATAAAGGATGGGAGCCGCTAAAAGAAAAATTTCAGCTTTTAAATACGTTTAACTTTGCTAGATTTCATTTTTTACGCCCGCTCATTATTTATTTGATGTTTGCCGTTGGCGGCTATGTTTTATGGAAGCGGGGCAAAGCGTGGAAAAAGTTTGTGTGGGTGTGTTTGGTTTTACAGCTGCTTGTGTTATTTATAGCGAACCCTGAGCTTTATTATCGCTACAATCACGAGCCGTCAGTCAAAGAATTTTATGCTGTCCATCAATTCGATGAAATCAGCAGATATATAGGGAAACCTAAATCATCTTATCGGGTAGCAAGCATTGGGCTTCATCCATCAATTGCTCAGTATAACGGTTTTTATACGCTAGATACGTATAACAACTTCTATCCGTTAACGTATAAACATGAGTTTCGCAAAATCATTGCCAAAGAGCTTGATAAAAATAAAAAGTTAGAAAGCTACTATGATCACTGGGGCAACCGCTGCTATGTGTTTGTTAGCGAGCTAGGGAAAAAATATGATTACCGAAAAGACTCAACGAAAAAAATCCGTCATTTGCAGCTTAATATCAGCCAATTTAAGAAAATGGGCGGTCGCTATATCTTTTCAGCTGTTCCAATCGAAAATGCTGAAAGTGACGGTTTGCACTTTTTAAAAGCATTTAACGATAAACAGTCCGCTTGGAAAGTGTATGTATATGAAGCAAAGTAAGGGGGCAATAACATGAACAGACCTATTTTAACGATTGTTGTTCCATGTTACAACGAAGAAGAAGTATTCACAGAGACATCTTTTCAATTAACTACTGTAATAAAAGAACTGATAAATGAACGTCTTGTATCGAGTGAAAGCACCATTTTATTTGTCGACGATGGAAGCAAAGACAGCACGTGGTCGCTTATTGAAAAAGAAAGCTGCAGCAATTTATTTGTAAAAGGGTTAAAGCTAGCGCGAAATGTAGGACATCAAAATGCTTTGCTCGCAGGACTAGAAGTAGCCCATAAGCAATCTGATTGCGTCATTTCCATTGACGCAGATTTGCAAGATGATATCAGCGTCATTCGTACCTTTGTGGAGAAATATTGGCTCGGGTATGAAGTCGTATATGGTGTTCGAGACAGCAGAGAAACCGATACATTTTTTAAACGAACCACGGCAGTAGGGTTTTACCGTTTTATGAATAAGCTAGGAATTCAGCTCGTTCAAAATCACGCTGATTTTCGTCTCATGAGCAAACGTGCTCTTGGCGAACTCATGAAATATAAAGAAGGAAACGTCTTTTTACGAGGCCTTGTACCATTAGTAGGATTTCGCTCCACGGAAGTCACATATGACCGAAAAGAACGGACGGCGGGCGAATCAAAATATCCGTTAAAGAAAATGCTTGCTTTTGCATTCGATGGGATTACATCTTTTAGCGTAGCGCCGATACGCTTATTGACGCTGCTTGGAGGGGCTTCTTTTCTCTTTAGTATTGCATTTGGTATTTATGCGCTGATTCAAAAATATTTAGATCATACGCAAATCGGCTGGACGTCTCTTATTTTATCCATTTGGCTTGTAGGCGGCCTGCAGCTAATGGGAATGGGTCTTGTCGGAGAATACATTGGCAAGATTTTTAACGAAGTGAAACAGCGTCCTAAATATGCGATTGAAAGAGATTTATATACAAAACACTCATTAGACAAACAAAAAGATTTGCTTATGCATTAATTTAAGAAGCTTCTCCTAAATGGAGAGGCTTTTTTTTGTTAAAGCGTTTATCATAATTTTTAAGTGAACAGGAAATGCTACTACTAAAATTTCTAAGGAGATCAAAATCTATGAAAAGACTATTTTATACAGTCAGCACTTTTTGTTTTGTCTGGCTTGCTTTTGCAGCCATTCATGTCAGCGCTCTTTCGATTGAGAAGCTTCCAATGAAGAAATCATCTGAACAATGGTCGGTTGAACTGACAAAAGCGAGCATGACGGGAGATAATCAGCTAAAGTGGAAAAATAACGTCTATCATACATATGGATTAACCGTTGAAAACATTGGAAAAGACGTAGAGCGCGTGCAGGTCCAAGCTTTTCGGCACGAAGGAAAAAATAAGGCGAAATACAGCTTGTTTTCTCCTATTGAAAGGTCTAACTTAAGCAAAAGCGGTCAGCGTTTTCGCTATGCGAATTTTGCTGTTCCTGGAAAAGCGGCAAGCTTAGACATCATGATCAACTGGACGGACGAACAAGGTAATCATCAAGAGCATTTTGAATTTAAATAAAAGTCTTCGCCTAGGCGAAGACTTTTATTTTGCAGGAATTTATCCTCGCATGTAGAAAACGAACACGAAAGGAGAGATCGATAATGATTGCAAAAGCTACTGAAGAAGAATTACAGGAAATTCGGACGAAATCTGCTGATGCGCTGTTTGAAGGAACAATGAAGCAGTTTCATCCGTCAGCTGAACGCGTAAATGAACTAGTTGGTAGTGCCTTTGAAAAAGGCTGTTATTATTTAGTTTCAAGACAAGAAAATAAACTCGCAGGCTGGGTTCTTATCGGCCCATCTACCGACTTCTTTTCAAAAGAAGAAATTGGCTTTATCTACGAATTATATGTTGTACCGGAATACCGCGGGCAAGGTTTAGCCAAGCCGTTAATACAAAAAGCAATTGATGAATTGTCTATCAAAGGATACCCTGAAATCAGACTCAGCGTTCATGCTGGGAATTTTGCACAGCATGTGTATCGTGACCTTGGATTTGTAGATAAACAAATATCAATGACCTTACAGATGGTAAAACGTCCGTAACGTTGGTGAATATCAGCGAGTCCATAAAACATAAGATGTTATACACGCGATGAGGTTTGGCAGTGAAAGTAAAAGTAAATAAGTAGCCCAAACGGCTCCTTTATCTAGTACTTCAACGGCTCCTTCACCTGTATTATCTGAGGAAGGGGGATCTTCAAGCGCGTTCATAACTAAAGCTGCCGCAGCTAAAATAATTCCTCCGATGCTTCCCGTTGTTTTGACAATTGCAATATGGAAAGTAGATGAAAAAGCAATAGTAAGAAGCAGCAGCAAGCTTCCCAAAAAAGCAGATAACATATATCGTTTCATGTGCTCACCATCCTTTATGAAATCATACCATATTTTACTTCTTTTTTCTTTTTATTGAAAAGCTATTGACGTAACCTATAAAACATATTAGAATAGTCAGAAATAATTTAAAAACGAAATATTCTTATCTAGAGAGGTGGAGGGACTGGCCCTTTGAAGCCTCAGCAACCACAATTATTGAATGGTGCTAATTCCAGCATAGCCTAGCTCTGACAGATAAGAAGAGGAATCTTTTTCTATGATGAAATCCTCTTCTTAGGAAGAAACATTTCGTATAGAAAAGGTGAGGACATTGAACAGTAGACAAACAGCGTTAAGCACTGATGATTATTTAGATCTATACTTATTAGCCAAAGAAATAAAAGACGAAACGTGGCAGCAGGAAACTTTAGCGGCGCTAAAAACGCAGCAAAATCGTTCATTTGAAGAAAAACAATCCGCCCTAGTTCAAGAGATATGGGAAGATTTTAAACAGTTAAATGAAGATATTTCTTTTACGTATCGCTTGATTCAAAAAGAGCCAACTAACGAACAATTTCAGACTAAATTAAGGCACTTGAGAGAACGGCGGATCACGCTGAGCCGTGAGTTATATTTAGCTAAAAAACAGTATGTTGAACACACGCAATAAAAAGATCCGCTTGATAAACAAGCGGTTTTTTTGCGTGAAAATGTTAGAATCGTTATATTTCGGGTAGTAAATAGATAAGACAAGCAAAGGAGGGATAACAGTGGCCCAAGGTGTATTATGTGAAGTGAATGAGTGCATGTATTGGAAATCCGGAAATAAATGCAGTGCAGAGTCCATTTACGTTGTGAGTCCTGAAAGTAGTCACCATGTTTCTGAAACGGAAGAACCTGGCTGTAAAACTTTTGAACCCGCGAGATAAATGCTAGTTTTTATAAAAAAGCATAAAATGAACGATGCGCTGACGGAGTTGAGTCGGCGTTTTTCTATTTTTTTAAAATACTATTGCTTAAGTGCAATAATAAATACATATTAAAATAGCAGGGTCTATGTCTAATTGTGCGTTTAAACAAAATGATAAGATAATTTTTTTGTTTTTCGACAAAAGAAAAATGAGAGAAAGGTGATAGAATACAAATATACAGCCTAGCTGTCTTTTAGCACAAACTTATATGAAAGCGCTAACAAAAAAGGCTGTGTTCATCTCGTTTTGACAGATTGGAAAAAGGGGAGACGTTTATGCAGGGGAAAACTCAGGGGAAAGAATTGAAACGCGGGTTAGAAGAAAGACATGTGACGCTGATGTCCTTAGGAGCAGCCATAGGGGTAGGACTGTTTCTTGGATCTGCATCTGCTATTAAATTAGCAGGACCGGGAATATTATTGGCGTACGGATTTAGCGGAATGATTATGTTTTTTATTATGAGAGCACTTGGAGAAATGGCGATTCAAAAACCTGTTGCAGGTTCATTCAGTAAGTACGCACGCGACTACTTAGGGCCGCTTGCCGGTTATTTAACAGGTTGGAACTACTGGTTTTTATGGGTTGTAACATGTATGGCTGAAATTACAGCCGTTGGTATTTATATGGGGTATTGGTATCCGGATGTACCAAACTGGATTTGGGCGTTATCGGCGCTTGTTATCATGACAACGGTTAACTTCTTAGCTGTTAAGGCATATGGTGAACTGGAATTTTGGTTTGCACTTATTAAAATTTTAGCGATTGTATTAATGATTGCCGTTGGATTATTAATGATTGTGTTTGGAATCGGCAACGGCGGCGTTGCGACTGGTATCAAAAACTTGTGGGACAACGGCGGACTGTTCCCGAACGGATTTAAAGGCATTTTGCTGTCGCTGCAAATGGTCATGTTTGCATATTTAGGAATTGAAATGATCGGCGTTACCGCGGGAGAAGTGAAAAATCCGGAAAAATCTCTAGCAAGAGCGATTGATTCTGTCTTTTGGCGTATTCTTATTTTCTACGTTGGTGCATTATTTGTCATTATGTCGATTTATCCGTGGCAAGAAATCGGTTCACAGGGAAGCCCTTTTGTATTAACATTTGAAAAAATCGGCATTCCAGCGGCGGCTGGTATTATTAACTTTGTCGTGCTAACAGCAGCTCTTTCTTCTTGTAACAGCGGTATTTTTAGTACAGGCCGTATGCTGTTTAACTTAGCAGAGCACGGAGAAGCACCAAAAGGATACGGCCAGCTTACAAAAGGCGGCGTACCGGGAAAAGCTGTTTTAGCATCAGCGGGTGCTTTATTAGTGGGAGTAGCGTTAAACTACATTGTGCCTGCCAAAGTATTTACGTGGGTAACAAGCATTGCAACATTCGGTGCGATTTGGACATGGGGAATTATTTTGCTTTCTCAAATTAAGTATCGCAAAACGTTAAAAACAGGTGAAGAGGCAAAGCTGAAATATAAAATGCCTTTATTTCCGTTAACATCTTATGTGTCACTTGCGTTCCTAGCGCTGGTGGTGGTTCTCATGGCATATAATCCAGATACTAGAATTGCAGTTGTCATCGGACCATTATGGTTTATCGGTCTTATTATCGCGTACTATGCAAAAGGATTCCACAAACGAAGTCAAGGTTCAGCTGCAGCTGAGCAAAAGCTAGTGAAATAAAAGAAAAGACCTCTTTCTTGGAAAGAGGTCTTTTTTCATTAGTTTATGTGCGAATGATTAGTTTGTTTTAAGGGATCATTGGTACGTATGAATAATGTAGAAAATATTCTATTTATTCTGTACTATTTAGTTAGAGAATTCGTTAATGATTAAGTGGTAATTGAAAGTGGATAAGTATGTTAGTTTTACGCTTTTTAACGCCGTACAGTGCATCGAAAAGTTGGGAGGAAATAGGCAGAAATGATAGAAAGATTTAGTGAAAAAGACATAAAGGATTTGCTAGTGCTATCTAAGTTGGAAAAATGGGATTATAGCGAAGCGGATTTACATACGATTTTTTCATCTGGAGACGTATTTGGTCATAGAAATGAGAAAGGTAACATTGTATCAAGCGTAGCAGTAATTTTGTATAAAAATCAGTCAGCTTTTATAGGAATGGTAATTGTGAGAAAAGATTACCGAAAACAAGGGTTAGCCGGGCAGCTCATGAAGCACTGTTTGCAAACTCTTTCCCCTGAGGTGAATGCCTACTTAATTGCGACAAAAGAAGGTGAGCACTTATATAAAAAAGCAGGGTTTAAAACCGTGGACTATGTAAGTAAATATATAAGCAGTGAATACATACCAAGAGCATTTAAAGCTTCAGGGGTTTATACACGATCCTTAACGAGAAGGGACTTCAAAGAGGTTGTAAAGCTTGATGAAGCAGCATTTGGAGATAATAGAAAGCTATTTTTAAAAAGTAGAATTCAGCAAGCTGAAAAAGCAGTTGTCTTACAAAACGAACAAAATAAAATGACGGGTTATGGTTTAGCGGTTCGTACCCCAAGCAATATCGTGATTGGTCCTGTAGTTGCTCCAAACGCTGAAGCAGCAATGCTAGTCATTGATGAACTAGCGAAGAATTACAAAGAAAAGCTGAGAATTGACCTGTCTTCTCATGAGGAAACGTTAAAGAAACTTATGGAAAATCACGGATTTCAGCTTCAAAATGAGCCTCCTGTTATGGCGTATGGTGTCAATCCCCTACCTGCTAGACAGGGCAATCTTTTTGCTATAGCAGCTCAGGCGTTTGGATAAAAAGAAAGGAGAAGCTCCTTTCTTCGCGTCTACCGAATTCTATCAATTTTAAATCCGTTATCAATTTGATGAAAGCCGACTTTTGGATAGTAGTTCATAGCAGAAGGAGCGGAAAGTAAAATCAGCGCGATTTCTTCGCCGATTTCTGATTGAACGTGTTTGATTAGCTGTGTACCGATTCCTTGATTTTGATAATCTTTTACAACAGCTAAATCCGATAAATAGCAGCAATAGCTAAAATCTGTTAACGCTCTGGCTATGCCAATGAGTTCGCTGTCGTTCCAAGCGGTGATAGTAAGAGAAGCATGATCAAGCATTCTTTGAATTCGATCAAGGTCTTGTGCAGGACGTTTAATACCGGAATGTACAAATACTTCAGCAGCTTGTTCCGCGCGGATTGAGACGTTGGTTTTATAAGTGATAGTCATTGCGTCATCTCCTTGATTTATAAGATATAGTCCAGTATATGAAGAACCTGAACTGAGAGTAAGTGTCAGAAACAGCGAATTTAATAGTATCAGTTAGAAAGGAAAGAACACTATGTTAGAGTTAATGCCTTTGCTTGATAAAAGAAAAGCAGATCCCTTATACATGCAGCTTTATATCTACATAAAGAAACAAATTCAAAAAGGTACCATTCCGCCTCTTGAAAAACTGCCTTCTAAACGAAAGCTAGCTCTTCATTTAAGCATTAGCCAAAATACGGTTGAAGCAGCTTATGTACAGTTAGAAGCAGAGGGCTATATCGAGATACTAGCCAGGAAAGGGGCATTTGTAAAAGAGATAAAAAATGAAGTTGTGCTTCAAGAACTGCCTCCCGCCTATGTCTCTTTACCGCAAGAAGAACGGAAATCAACTGTCATTGACTTTAGCCATGGAAAGGTAGACGTAGAAAAATTTCCGTATAACACGTGGAAAAAGCTAACGGTTCAAACTATTTATCATGATGAAAGCCAGCTTTTTTACAGCGGACATCCACAGGGCGAACTGCTTCTTCGCCAAGAAATTGCAGCGTATCTTTATCATTCAAGAGGAGTGCGCTGCACGGCGGAGCAAATTGTGATAGGTGCAGGTACGCAGTATCTTATGTGGCTGCTTTCTGTCACGTTGGGGAAAGAAAAAATAATTGGGTTTGAAAATCCGGGTTTTCACCGAACGAGGCACGTTTTTCAAGAACAAGGCATGTCAGTTATCCCTATTTCTCTCGATAATTCTGGCTTGAAAGTGAAGGAACTGAAAGAAAGCGGAGCGGATGCGGTGTACATTACGCCGTCTCATCAATTTCCTATTGGGATGGTCATGCCGATAGCAAGAAGACTTGAACTACTAGAGTGGGCGGCAGAAACGAACAGCTATATTATAGAAGATGACTATGACGGAGAATTTCGCTATAAAGGAAAACCGATTCCGGCCCTTCAAGGATTAGATCAAGACGATCGCGTTATTTATACGGGTACGTTTTCAAAATCGTTGATGCCTTCTCTTCGAATAAGTTATGCCGTGCTGCCACACCGGCTTCGTACAAGCTATGTGAAGCACTGTGGACTTTTTAAACAGCCTGTTTCAAGGCTTCATCAGCATACGCTTTTGCTGTTTATGAAAGAAGGGCACTGGGAACGTCACTTGAATAAAATGAGAACAACGTACCGTAAAAAACAAGCGCTGCTGCTAGATTGCTTGACTACTATTATGGGAGATCATGTAGATGTTATTGGAGAACATTCAGGCTTGCATATTCTTCTTGAGGTGAAAAATGGAATGAGTGAGCAGAAACTAATAGAAGCAGCTGCCAAGCAAGGGGTAACGATTTATCCAACGTCTATTTATTATCATAGTGCCGGTGATAACAACACGCCCTATGTATTGCTTGGATTTGCTGGACTGTCTGACGAAGAGATAAAAACGGGCATAGATTCGCTGTTTAAAGCTTGGTTCGTCCAATAAGAAGTGAAATTAAAGAGTTCTTTAAACAAAAAGACTTTAAACGGTCTATTTTAGCGAGAGAAATAGATAAGAACCAGCGCGTTTGATTACACAGACTGCGCCGGTTTTTTGTCTGAAAATCGAGAGTTTGTGAAAATTAGTGAATCTGTAGGTAAAGGAAAGTTTGATAGGAAGAAGATGCTTCTTGTAAGGAAGATACAAATGCATGAAAAAGCGGCGTTACATTCATGCGGTTATTTCTCGACCAGTCGTGGTTTACGAAAAATGATTTTCTTAGTTCGGCTGTGAGTTCAAGCTGTACTCCGGCTTTTAGCAGATTATCGTTTACAATATTTTGCTCGCTTGTTCCGGCTATATCAGAAGGGGCGTCACGGACTGTAAAGCCGTGTTTGCGCAGCGATTGCTTTACCAGCTCTTTATAAAGCTGATTTTTTCCGCCTACATATACGATAGGCTGACTGCCGCTGTAGCCGTGAATCGTCAAAACGGACATGCTTTGCTGAGCCATTCCTCTAGCAGTGGGTTCGTCAAAGTTTTCTGAGGTTATGTGCAGAACTCCGTTGTTAGTTGATTTGATGCCTTCGAATAAATAGTAAGAAGCGGAAAAATGATCGGCGAGTTCTTTGGCGACTTCTGATGTACCCGGTTCAATTCCTCCGCCATGAATGGCCATAATGGATAGGTAGCTAAAGCGCTGCTCGTAGCGAATATCGTAGTCTTGGTGAAGAATTTCGTGCTGCTGCAGTTCGGCATAAGAGGAGTAATAGTCACCGCTTGCATAAGAGGGAGGGAGAATCAAAAAGCAGCACATGAAAGGCAACAAAATGCTTGTACTCCATTTGAATAAACGATTCATCAATAATCACCTCTATTTATCCTATGATAAATAGAGGTGATTATTAGTATTTCCGTCCGATATAGAGTAAATGAGAAGAAAGTCCAAGGTGATAAGAACTTGATGCTTGTTGAATAAGCAGTTGAACGATGCTGTCCATTTCTTCAGGGGACTTTTCTTTCCAATAAGTCCATTCCTCAGAATTAACGGACGAAGCAACGTTAGAGGCAATCAGCTCGATGTATTGAAATCCATGCTTCTTTAAAAAAGGAATAATATCCTCAATATTAGCGTAATAAGCATGAGTAAACCGGCCTTCTTCGGCATGATCAAAGCAGCCTGATTCATAAAAATCATGCAGCGCTTTTGCCGTGTTGTTTGGTTTTAAACGCTCCGGGGATGTTAAAGAAGAAATGACGTGCTGGACGCGCGGCATAAACGAAATAAAGACAGTTCCGCCTGGTTTTGTGACTCGATACAGCTCTCGAACTGCTTGAATACGATCTTGTTTCTTCTGCAAATGATACATTGGTCCAAGCATTAATGCCGCATGAAATTGTTCATCGAAACAACATTGAAGATTCCTGGCATCCGCCACCTGAAAATCATGAAATGCATCATATACCTGCCGTTCTAAAGCTTTTTCTTTGGCTTTCTCAACTAATTGCGGCGTCAAGTCAGTTAAAGTTAATTCGTAGCCGCTTTCCGCTAGTTTCAAAGCATATCTTCCCGGTCCGGCACCGTTATCTAAAATATGTCCGCTGGGAGGAAGGTGCTTTTTGATAAAATGCCAGTTTACTTGAAACTCAATAGGCTCGCGTTCTAATCTTCCCCACTCATCAAATCTGCTGTAATAATTGATGATTTTATCCAATTTGATTAGCCTCCACTTCAAAAATTAGTTATAGTAAATTATAACAAAAATAGAAATAGTTAATAGGTGCGTTTGTGAAAAAATGAAGATGAAGAGAAAGGAGGGGGAAAAATGACCGCAGCTTTTATTAGTCGTCTAGCTCTATCGGGTCTGTTAGGAGCTTTGGTTGGATTAGAAAGAGAATTTAGAGCAAAAGAAGCGGGCTTTCGCACTCATTTTTTAGTTGCTGTCGGTAGCACGCTAATTATGCTAATTTCGAAATACGGCTTTTCGGATGTGCTTCATCAAGATCATATGGCTCTTGATCCGAGCCGGGTTGCCGCACAAGTAGTAAGCGGTATTGGTTTTTTAGGAGCAGGTATGATTATTATTCAAAAGCAGCATATTAGAGGGCTCACAACAGCCGCAGGCGTATGGGCAACGTCGGGAATTGGTTTAACCATTGGGGCGGGTATGTATACAGTCGGCATTAGTGCAACTATACTGGTGCTGATTGGCTTAGAAATATTGAACGTAATGTTTACATCTCTTTCTACGCATTCCATTTTAATTAAGTTTCGTGCAGCGAATCAAGAGGATATTTATGAGCTTCTTGATAAGATTGAAAGGGAAAATATTATGATTTCATCCTATGAAATTCACCGAGATCATCATCAAGGTGAACTGCTCTATTTTGTTGAAATAAAAGGAAAAGCAAAAAAGAAAGGGAATAAAGTAGAATTGATTAAATCAATTCATTCTATGGCTCATGTGTTATTTATTGAAATTGAATAAGTACTTATTTATTTTTTGTCAAAGAGATTAAGACATAACTAAATTAATCTAAAGTCGAACAAATGGATAAAGGGGCCAGTATGGATCGTTTAGTACACCGCAGTTGATTTCCATGCAAGGCTTAGCTTTCCGCGGGCGGCCGGTGAGCCTCCTCGCCGCTTGCGCTCCTGCGGGGTCTCACCTGTTCCGCTTTTCCCGCAGGAGTCTTTGCCTTGCCCTCCAATCAACCGCTAGAAGTACCTACATATATAAAACCTACGTTCGGATCTTCCTTCAACTAGAATACTTTTGCTCCAGTCTCTTTATTTGTTCTCTATCTTGCTTAAACTGTTTCGCCGTGTTTTAGCAAAGCAAAAAAAGGCTATTACCTAAATATAGAGAATTTTACTGGAGGTTATAAAATGAAAATTGGAGTGGTAGGCGCTACAGGAAAAGCAGGAAGTTTTATCGTGAAAGAGGCTTTAAATCGCGGGCATGACGTAACAGCAATTGTACGTGATGCGGGCAAAGTAGAAGAAAAGGATGTTCGTACATTGGAAAAAGATATCTTTGATATTACGGCAAACGATATTGAAGGTTTCGACGCAGTAGTGAATGCGTTTGGAGCTCCTGAAGGAAAAGAACATCTGCATGTAGAAGCGGGGCAGTCGTTAATTCATGTATTTAAACAAGCTCCGGACGTTCGTCTTCTTGTTGTAGGAGGAGCAGGCAGTTTGTTTGTCGATGAAGAGAAGACGACGCGTTTAGCAGATACGCCTGATTTTCCAAAAGAATATAAAGCGACAGCTGACAACCAAGCTCAAAATTTAAAAGACTTAGAAAGTACAAGCGATATTAATTGGACGTTTATTAGCCCAGCAGCATTTTTTAATCCTTCAGGAAAACGAACGGATGCTTATAAAACAGGAAAAGATCATGTTATTTTAAACTCAGAAGGAAACAGCCATGTCAGCTATGCTGATTATGCTATTGCTGTCATTGATGAAATTGAGCGAGGAGAGCATGTAAACGAACGCTTTACCGTTGTATCCGACGCTAGATAAAGGAAAAGCCGCTTTATGCGGCTTTTTTTTGTGAGTGATATACTATGAAAAAAGAAAAGGAGTACAGCAGAAAATGAATAATACAAAAAACGTAACGCTAGCGTGTTATAGTGAAGCGTACGACTCGTCTATACATAGCTATACGCTGCCTGAAGAGCAGCTTATTTATACGGCACTTCCCGCTGAAGCCTTAGCTAATTGTGAGCAGGAAAAGGACAGAACGCCCGTTTTGATTTTGGCAGAAAACAAAGTAGCCGGCTTTTTCGTGCTCGACGCAGGGGAAGCCGTTAAAGAATATACCGAGAGCTCCGGCGCGCTTTTAATACGGTCGTATTCCATTCATCCTGATTATCAAGGAAAGGGAGTTGGCAAAAAGTCATTGAAACTTCTTCCTTCTTTTATCAACCATCACTTTCCGACTAAAAATGAAGTGGTGCTAGGCGTGAACTATAAAAACACGGCCGCGCAGCATCTGTACAAAAGAAGCGGCTTTGTCGATACAGGCCGGCATATTTTTGGAAGCCAAGGAAAGCAGTTTATTTATCAGATGGACATAAAAAAAGCTTGAACAAGAGTTCAAGCTTTTTTCTTATATAACAAGGAGGAAGCTAGAGAAAATAGGCAGCGCTACAAGGGACGTTTTTAATACGGGAGCAGGTACGCGATTTGTAAACTTTGCTCCAATATATGAACCGACCATTGTGCCGACTACTACTTGGATCAACAGCGGAATATCTAAAAAGCCCTGCTGATAATAGCCCATTCCTCCGCCGATGGCAATCGGAATAATAACGAGCATAGTCGTTCCGGCCGACTGACGAATAGACAAGCCTAACACCATCATAAGGCCAAGCTGGATAAATGGAGTTGATCCAATTCCAAACATTCCTGACAGAGCGCCTGTGATTAAGCCGATCAGTAAAGAGTAGACGACAAATTTAGCTCCTGTTGGAATCGTACGTTCTTTTTGCTGACGGGAAAATAAAAACATTCGCAGCCAAAGTAAAACGCCAGATAATAAAAGCATACCGGCTGTTAGCCACTTTAGCTCGCCTTCTGGGATAAAGGATGAAAGGTTAGACCCACTCCAAGCGCCTAATGCACCGAGGATACCAACAGAGATACCGGATTTTAAAGATACGTTACCTTCGCGGTAATGACTGACTGCGCCAGATAAAGAAGAGAAAATCATTGCGGTAAGAGCCGTTGCAAGTGCAACGTGAACAGATACGCCGTACAGCAGCGTTAAAATTGAAATAATAAAACCTGATCCGCCTGCTCCGACAAATCCTAAGATCAGTCCGACGGCTAACATTGTTAAAACAATTGAAACATCCATAAACTAATTCCTTCTTTCAACACTTATTCTATGCAGACACATAACATTTTTAGCAAGTGCTACGTTCTTCATTTAAACATGATTTTTTTATGACGTCCAATGTATAATTTATATGAAATTGATAGTATTATGTAATAAGTAAAGGATGTGAAAAAATGGAATGGCAGCAGCTCGAATATTTTAATGTTGTAGCTCAAACGGAACATTTCACAAAGGCCGCAGAAAAATTATCAATCGCGCAGCCTACGCTCAGCCGCTCAATTTCTAAATTAGAATCAGAGCTTGGCGTGCCGCTATTTGAACGAAAAGGAAGACAAGTCATTTTAAATCGATATGGCCGGCTTTTTTATGAACGAACGGCTAAAGTATTAAACGAAATGGAAGAAGCTAAACGTGAGCTTTCAGATTTAATCCACCCTCACCGCGGCAGTATTTCGTTTGCTTTTTTAAAATCATTAGGCGCTTCGTCGGTCCCAAAACTAGTTCATGCTTTTTTACAAGAGTATCCGAACGTTCAATTTCAAATTTTTGAGAACGCCACGAACATCATGCTCGATCAGCTTCAAACGGGGGAAATTGATTTTTGTATGTCTTCCGTAACGGAATCTAGGGCAGGAATTCAGTGGGAATATTTATGGAAAGACGAGCTGTACGCGTATGTCCCTGATACGCATTCTTTTGCCTCAAAACAAGTGCTTTCGATTTCAGAGTTGGCTCATGAATCGTTTATCGCGTTAAAAAAAGGATACGGAAGCCGAACAATTTTTGATCAGCTGTTTGACGAAGCCGAGATTGTCCCAAATATTACGTTTGAAGGAGAAGAATTTTTGACGGTAATTGGTTTTGTAGCGGCTCATTTAGGGATTGCCTTGCTTCCTGAAATAAAGGGAGTGGACTTACGAGGCATTAAAAAAATAAAGCTCAAAGAAGACACAGCTTCAAGGGTAATTGGGATTGCGTGGAACAAGGATAAATATTTAACTCCTGTTGCGAAAAAGTTCCAGGAATTTTTAATTCAGTATTTCAAAGACCATCATACAGGAGGAAAACGATGAAGAAAATTGCTTGCCTGCACGCTCATCATTCGAACATCTCTTATATAGAAAAAGCGCTGCCGTTTGCGAACTGTATGCATTTCGTAGACCCTGGACTTGTACATCGGGTAACAACCGACCCTAAGTTTGCAGCGGAGTCAGCAGCTGCAAAAGTAGAAAAGCAGTTAAAGTGGATGGAAGAATGTTCAGCGGATGCTATTTTACTTACGTGTACGAATTACATTGCTCTTTTACCAGAAGCATTTACAAGCGATATTCCAATTATTAAAATTGATGAGCCTTATTTTCACCGAATATGTGAAATAGAAGAACCGCAGCTTATCGTGTTTACAAATCCGGAGACCGTAGAAGGAACAATGAAGCGTCTAGACGAATTTGCATTTTATCAAAATGTAAAGATAAAGGTTCGCCCTGTTGTGATAGAAGGTGCTTTTGAACTAGTAATGACTGGAAACCTAAAGAAGTATAAACAGAAGGTAAAACATGTCTTACATGAGCTAATAAAAGAGCATAACACTGTTGTTTCAGTGGCACAGCTCTCAATGGTAGAAGCAGCGGAGGAGGTAAGCGACCGTATTATTACGCCTCTTCAACCGTTAGCGGAAGAAGTAAGAAAAACAATTATTAGGTCATAAGAAATGAAAGGAAGAAAAAATAAATGGTAAAATATTCACTTTATTTTGACAAAAATTTCATTTCTTTATATGATAAGTAGTGTTATAGAAACCACTTATTATAATAGGGGAGGCATCGTTTTGTGAAGAAAGCAAATGCACGCGATAAGATTTTAGAAACAGCATCGCGGCTTTTTCAGCTGCAAGGCTATCATGCAACAGGATTAAATCAAATTATTAAAGAGAGTGGGTCGCCAAAAGGGTCTCTTTATTATTATTTTCCAAAAGGGAAAGAAGAACTGGCGATTCACGCTGTTCAATATACGAATAAATACGTACAAGTTCAAATTAAAGAAAGTCTAAATAAATCTTCTGATGCAGCGCAGGCTATTCAGTATTTTATTGAAGAATTGTCCAAGCAGTTTGAACACGAAGAAAGTATTGCTGGTATGCCTGTTGGACTGCTGGCTGGAGAAACGGCTCTTATTAATGAACCGCTGCGCGAAGTCTGCTACGCAGCGTTTCAAGATTGGGAAAAACTTTTTAGAGAAAAAATGATAGAGAGCGGATTTCAAGAGAAGCAGGCAGGAGAGCTTGCAATTGTGATTAACTGTATGATCGAAGGAGGAATCTTGCGTTCGTTAACAGAGAAAACAAGCGCTCCTTTGCAGCAGATTCAGCAGCAGATTCCAGTGCTTGTTCGTAAATAAAAAGTGAGGCTGGGACATCACAAAATGAATCTAATCTAAAGACTAACAATCGGGATACATGAGCTGAACTGCTTGTGACATCGCTGTTGATTTCCGTGCAAGGCTTCGCTTTCCCCGCAGGAGTCTTCGCCTTGTCCTATAATCAACAGCTAGAAGTAGCTACCTACATGAAACCTACGTTCACTATAATCATAAAAAAACACGAACTATTCATCCTTTTTGATAGATAGTTCGTGTTTCACTTTAACTAAACTATTATGTCCTCGATTCTTTTTTATAGATTGACGGAATTTGGCATATATTGATAAAATTTAAAGGTATATTTTCTGAAAATTCTATTTCTTGAAAAGGGAAAGAAAGGAGTAGCTTGTGATTTTTACTATTATTCAAGCTGATGATACGTGGGCACTATGGGGAATTTTAGCAATTTGGGCTTCTGTTAGTATTTTTCTCGAACAAAAGTATAAGTGGGCTTCTTTTCTGTCAGGAGCTATTATTGCGCTAGCAGGAGCGCTTATCCTATCAAATTTAAAAATCATTCCAACAGAGTCGCCGGTTTATGATGCGGTTTGGGCGTATCTAGTACCGCTTGCCATTCCATTATTGTTATTTCAAGTCAATATGAAAGAATTATTTCAAGAAAGCCGGAAACTGCTTTTTATTTTCTTAATCTGTGCAGTAGGAACGGTCATAGGGAGCACGGTAGGCTTCTTGTTATTAAAAGATTATATTCCTGAACTAGCAAAAATTGCAGCTGCTATCGGCGCTTCTTATGTAGGTGGAGGGGTTAACTTTGCTACCGTTACGGCCAAATTTGAACCATCAAGTCAAATGGTTTCGGCGACGGTGGTTGCTGATAATATGGTCATGGCTTTGCTGTTTGCCGTGTATATGTTTGTTCCTTCTATGAAGTTTTTTAGGAAACATTTTAAGACACCTCATATTCAAGAAGTAGAGGCTGGGCAATATGGAGAAAATGATCGTCATACGCTTGCAGAAAAATATTGGGCGAAAAAAGAAATTTCGTTAAAAGACGTGGCGGCTTCAATTGGTACATCATTTTTTCTAGTGGTTGCATCGTTTAAATTAGCCGAATGGTTTGGAACAATCATTCCAACTGGTCCAAATGTTTCGGTAGTTCAAACGTTATTACATACTATTTTGAGCGAAAAATATTTATTGCTTTCCACACTTACGTTTCTTGTCATTTATCTGTTTCCTTCTTATTTTAAAAACATTAGCGGAAGCCAAGAAATCGGCACGTACTTCATTTATATTTTCTTTGTTGTCATTGGAGTGCCGGCGTCCATTCCATTAATTGTTGAAAAAGCATCGCTTTTGATTCTATTTGTGCTCATTGTGGGAATGAGTAATTTAATTGTGGGGCTGCTTTTAGGAAAAGTATTTAAAATTGATTTAGAACATATTTTACTGGCGAGCAATGCAACGGTAGGGGGACCTACGACAGCAAGTGCAATGGCGATTGCTAAAGGATGGGGAAGTTTGGTTGGTCCTATCTTGGTAGTAGGAACGCTTGGCTATATTATTGGTAACTATATCGGCTTTGCACTTGGCTATTGGTACTTAACATTTTAAATAAAAAAACGCCGCCTCTGATGACTCAAAGGAGGCGTTTTTTTATTTAGCGTGCTTGACTGCTGATGATCGATAAAAGCGGCCTTTAAAGATATACGTAGCTGTAATAAATAAATAGATAGCCAGTGTAATAGTCGTAATAACAACGGAGGTTGTGCAGATAACACCAATTAAAATAGCGCTTAGTGCAATTAGGGCAGCCCACGTCGTATAAGGAAACCATTTAACAGAGTAGCTGCTTGATGCTTCTGGCTGAACTTTGCGGGACTTTAAGTGTGCGATCGCAATAATCAACCAAATAAACAACACGGTATATCCTAAGGATCCCATCAAATAATCAAATGTTTTACTTCCTGCAAATAAGGAAATCAACACGCCCACATAAAGGGATGATGTACACATTAAGATTGCATAGACAGGAACTTTATTAACAGAAAGTTTCGAAAATATCTTCGGCACTCGACCGTCTACTGCTTGCGTATATAAAATACGTGATGAACCGTAAAGTCCTGAGTTCATTGAAGAAATAACGGCTAACAAGATCACGGCATTCATAATATGATCTGCTCCGGGAATTCCAATCATGTTAAATACCATCACAAAAGGACTTTGAGAAACGCCGTTCACTTCATTCCAAGGAATCAAGCTCACGATGATAAAAAACGGGAACAGATAAAAAGCAATGATGCGCGTTAATGTACTGCGCACGGCTTTTGGTACTACTTTTTCAGGGTTTTTTGTTTCAGCTAGCGTCACCCCGATGATTTCAGTTCCACCGTAAGAGTAGATGACAACTAGCATCGCTGTAATTAACCCAGTTGGTCCTTTAGGGAAGAAACCGCCGTGATCACTTAAATTCGAAAAACCCGCTGCGGTATGGTGACCAAATGATACAAATAGTAATAGAAGTCCAGCGATGATAAAGATCACAATGACCGTGATTTTAATTAAGGCTAACCAGTATTCCGTTTCAGCAAATGCTTTAACCGAAAGCAAGTTAATAACTGTGACAATAACGGATACGCCTAAAGCAAGCATCCAAATTGGATAATCAGGAAGCCAGTACTGAATAAAAATAGCTGCTACAACGGCTTCAGCTGCAATGTTTAACACCCACATTTTCCAGTAAATCCAGTCTAAAAAATAAGCGGGGTAGCTTCCTAAAATCGACTGAACTAAATCACGAAACGTTCGTGCGTCACTGTTTCGAACCGCCATTTCAGCAAGACCTTGCATAATGAATAGTAAAATAATTCCGCCAATTAAATAAGCAATGATAACTGATGGTCCTGCCATATCAATAGCTGAGCTGCTTCCTTTAAATAAACCAGCGCCAATTGCTCCACCTAGCGCCATCATCATAATGTGACGTGAAGTCATTGTTCGCTGTAAACCTTGGTTGTCCTTCTTCATGACTTTTCCCTCCACTTTTTTATAAAATAAAAAAAGCTTATCGTCTCCTACCTCATTATCAAATGAGAGAAGAGACGATAAGCTTTAGCTGACCGCGGTACCACTCTTGTTGGCTCTTAAAGAACCCTGCTTAAAACCTGATAACGAAGGTTAGACGTTAAAACTTAGAGAATACTTCTGCATTCTTTCTGAATTACCACTCCTGGGCGAGTTCAAAGTATTATTGGACTACGTTGCACCAACCCGTAGCTCTCTTGACCGAATAATAAGCTTCTACTACTCCCAATCGCTGTGTTTTTGATTAAAATCTGAAAGTTCTTGATGAATAACCATTACTATACGTGCTTCTTTTTTCTTTGTCAACAGCTATTTTTTTAAAAATAAAATGATGGAACTTTGGTTTTTTTAGAACTCAGGACTGGTTATTTTGGTAAAAAAATCAGTCGTTTCACCTAATTTTCACCAACTCTGCTTACATTAAGAAATATGAAAAAGAGGTTGTTTTGACAAATACATAGGTGAGGAGAATGAATAGAGTGAAAAAGATGATGTATGTCCGGTTTGGACTGGATCTTTTAATGGCCGTTACGTTTGTTTTATTTTTTAACAAACAAGTATTGGGAGGGTTAACGTTTCATGAAATTGCGGGGCTAGCGATTGCCGTCGCGTTTTTTACCCACGTGCTGCTAAACTGGCAGTGGGTAAAGAGAGTTACGGTTAAATTATTTGACCGCAAGCTTCCGCGCAGAACAAAGTTCGGTTATTTTTTAAATATCATGCTGTTGATTACGATGTCATTTATTATGATTAGCGGTATTTTTATTTCAAGAGTAGTATTTCCGAATATTAATATTGGTAATGAACAGTGGTTTAAGGTTTCGCATATTTCAGTATCATTTTTAGTGTTAATTTTAGTAGCCGCTCACATAGGTCTTCATTGGCAATGGGTTATAAATGTATGTAAAAATATGACGAAATTCCAAAAGTCAAAGAAAAGCTTGAACATAGCAGCTAAGCTCGCAACCGTTGCACTGTTAGTCGTTGGCATATACGAAATAAATGAGACGGGTTTTCTTGGAAAGCTTGGAGGAGTAACGAGAGTGCTGAATTTAAGTTCCTCAGATATGCCGCAAAAAGGCGGTGGGAAGCCGGATCTTGATCGCCATTCATTTAGCGAGAACAAATCTTCTGCGATGGCATCTGCTGGTCACGAACGTCCGAACTTTGATCACGATGGCGGAGGTTTGGAAAGAGGGATGAAAGGAAAAGAAGGCGGTTTTGAAAGTCCGAATCCTTTTGTTGTAATCGGTACTTATTTTGCTATTATGTCGGTTTTTATTATTGTTATTTATTATATTGAAAAAATATTAGCAGGAGTAAAAAGACGCAAAAAAATGGCGGGTCCGGCTGTGGAAATTTAAAATAAAAAAGCTTTCTATTTCACTGTTTTTTCATCGTACAGAAGTAAAATTATTTATGTAAAAGCGAATGCTTTGCAAAATTAATATGAGATAAACTTAGGTGGTGGAAATGGTGAAACAACACACACAGCCTGAAACGGAACATAAGAAAAATTGGTTTATTAATGCGCTATTGAATTTTGGTATTTATAAAAAAGGAAATCGGCATCTATACGAACTGACACTTCAAGAGTTAGAAGCTCAATATGTAAAAGTAAAAGCATTTATGTATAATCAAGAACCTCTTTCGCAATGATAAAAAGGCACTCAGTGTATGAGTGCTTTTTTATATGAGAAAGTCTTATTCTTTGACAGGCAAAACTGTACAGCTTAAAATAACAGTATATTTTAAAGTTACAGTTTTAAATGACACATATTAGTGGGAAAGAAAACAGTTTCTACCTATAATATGCCAATATTTTTGACCGTATCATTTTTGGAGGGAAATAAAATGACAAATAAAAAGTATGAGCCGCTTTTACAGCCATTTACTTTTTCAAATGGCATCAAATTAGATAACCGCGTTATTCTTGCACCTATGACAAATTTTTCATCAAATGAAGATGGAACAGTATCAAATGCAGAAGTAGACTATTATGTACGACGTTCAAACGGTGTTAGTATGGTCATTACAGCATGTACATACGGAACGCCGAACGGCAAAGGATTTCACGGAGAGTTTGCTGCAGACAGCGATGAAATGATTCCTAGCCTGCGCCGTTTAGCAACAGCAATTAAAGATCAAGGAGCAAAAGCAGTTCTTCAAATTTTCCACGGAGGCCGCATGTGTCCGCCTGAGCTTGTTCCAAATGGAGAGGTTGTTAGCGCAAGTGCTGTTGCTGCAGAACAAGAAGGAGCACCGGTGCCTCGAGAGTTAACAAATGCAGAAATTGAAGGCATTATTCATGATTTTGGTGAGATGACGCGCCGTGCTATTGAAGCAGGATTTGACGGAGTTGAAATCCACGGAGCAAATAACTATTTAATTCAGCAGTTCTTTTCTCCGCATTCTAATCGCCGCGAAGATAAATGGGGTGGCAGCGTGGAAAAACGCTTAACATTCCCGCTAGCAATCGTAGACGAAGTAAAGCAAGCCGTTTCTAAACATGCAAAAGAGCCATTTTTAGTAGGCTATCGCTTCTCGCCAGAAGAGCCTGAAACGCCCGGAATCACAATGGCTGATACGTTGAAGTTAGTTGATGCACTAGCAGAAAAAGACCTTGATTACCTTCACGTATCCCTAATGGAATTCTGGTCAAAACCGCGCCGAGGCGTGGAAGATACTCGTTCACGTATTGAAATTATTCAAGAGCGAGTAGGAAGTCGCGTGCCTGTGATGGGCGTAGGTTCTATTCATACAGCAGACGAAGCAGCAGCAGCTCTTGAAACGGGTATTCCACTGCTTGCGATTGGCCGTGAATTAATTATAGATCCAGACTGGGTTCAAAAAGTCAAAGAAGGCCGCGAAAATGAAATTGTGACAACATTAAGCAAAAAAGATCAGGAAAAGCTTGTCATTCCTGATCCACTGTGGCAAGCCGTTATCAACACGCCAGGCTGGTTCCCGGTTGAAGATTAAAAGAAAGACAGAAAAGCGCAAAGACGATGGGGCTGCCCCCGTGTCTTTGCGCTTTTTGCTTCTTCGTGGAATAGCGCTTTTGAACCATTAATTTACAAATGGGCTTCTTTATGTTTGAATAATAATAGTTTTCTGAAAGTGAGGTAGAAAAATGAAAGCAGGCCCAATGGTAAAAATGATGGTTTCAATGAGTATTTTTGGTTCAATTGGCTTTTTCTCCACACAAACTGGACTGCCTTCGTTTGATTTAGTATTTGTTCGCTGTATTTGTGCAACGCTTTTTCTCGGAATGTGCTGGTTTGTAACGGGTGAATATAAAAGGGAGAAATGGAATGCCAAAGAAATAAAGCAGATTTTACTGTGCGGAATATTTCTTGTGTTTAACTGGGTATTTCTATTTAAAGCATTTGAAATGATGTCCGTTACGGTAGCTATTTCTGTTTATCATCTTGCGCCCGTCTTAGTATTGCTTCTGGGAAGCTTTATCTTTAAGGAGAAATTAACGGTTCTTGGCGTTATGTCTATTTTTATTTGTTTTGTGGGAACAATTCTGATTATTGGGGTGAAGGAACTTACGATTGATGGCTTCATGTCGTCCGGAATACTGTGGGCGCTTTTAGCCGCTTTGTTTTATGCATGCACGACGCTGCTTGGCAAAGGAATTATTCATACGAGTGCTTACGCTGTTACATTTCTTCAGACTTTTTTAGGAATTTTTTTATTATTGCCGTTTGTTCACTTTAATGATTTTCATCTCCTCACAACGGCCAATTGGACAGCGATTTTAGTAACAGGCTTTGTACATACTGGTTTAGTGTATTATTTGTTTTTCGACAGCCTGCGCTACTTAAAAACTCAGGTAATTTCAGTTCTGGTATTTTTAGATCCAGCCGTTGCTATTTTATTAGATACAGCATTCACGGGATTTCGCCCGACGCTTTTTCAGCTTGCAGGCATTGTTTTGATCTTTTTAGGAATGCTTTTTACTTTGAAGCCAAAACCTTCATCTCAAAAAAGTATTTCCAATAGCAAGATTAAAAAGATCACATAGAATTTCTATTTAATCTGCAGGTGCTCATTTATTAGAAAAAGGGGAGCTAGTCATGAAAGTCAGTAAGCAAAACGCAGAACACTATGTGTGGGGAGGAAAATGCGATGGGTGGCACCTAGTGAAAAATAAAGACGTAAGTATTATTCATGAGCGCATGCCCCCTCATACGAAAGAGGTAAGGCATTATCACACGAGAGCACAGCAATTTTTCTTTGTATTAAAAGGAACAGCTGCTCTAGAAGTAGACGGAATCATTTATGATGTAAAAGCACATGAAGGAGTAGAAGTACTTCCATTCATTCTTCATCAAATGATGAATCGTTCGAGCGAGGAGATTGAGTTTCTTGTTATTTCACAGCCTTTTGCACAAGGAGACCGCGTAGCTGTTTATAAAGAGGAAGACTAAGCATAGATAAGTCTATTTTTACTAGTCCTAACAGTAAGCGAAGAATACCGTCCAGTACAATAGTACCTTTTCATTAAGTAAGTGAAATATTATGCGTAATAAATATAAAAATACTTTTATTGCAGAGCAGAAATGTGGTAAATTAATATGTATGCAATATAGGGAGAACAAAATTTACAAATTAACAATTGTGTAATATTAACATCACGATAAAAAATAAGAGATTACAAGTTAATTTGTGAATTTTGTAGATGACTAAAAAAAGAGATGAAGATGATATTGTTTGACAAATTGAATCATTTTCGGGTAATCTTTTGCAGGACGTAACCGTTACGATTTGATGTAGGGGACTTTCCTGAGATTAGCTGAACATGAAATCTCTACTTTTTAGTGAAAGGAATTTGAAAATGAAAAAACTATTTTCAAAGCCGTTGTTTTACTTTTTTATAGCGGTTTTATTCATGTGGATCAAGTCTTACATGTCTTACAAAGTGGAGTTCAACTTAGATATAAGTGACTCAATGCAAAAAACGTTATTGTTTATTAATCCAATTAGTTCAACCCTGATCTTCTTAGGGTTAGCATTGTTTGCAAAAGGAAAAAGATCCATCGTTTGGACGCTTATTCTTAGTACAATCATGACGGTCATTTTGTACAGCAATATTTTATATTATCGATTCTTCAATGACTTTGTGACATTGCCTACTTTAACGCAAACAAGCAATGTGGGTCATATGGGAGGCAGTATCGCTGATTTAGTAAAAGCTCACGATATTTTTTACTTTGTAGATATCATTTTACTGATTGCGCTATTGTTCGTTAGAAAAATCGAATGGCCAAAAGCACGTCTTAAATTCCGCTATACGTTCATGGTACTAGCGGCAGGAGCTATCGCTTTTGCAATTAACTTGCACTATGCTGAAAAAGATCGCCCTGAATTATTAACAAGAACATTTGATCGCAACTACCTAGTGAAATATTTAGGAGCATACAACTACACGGTGTATGATGCAGTTCAAACGTTTAAAAACTCAAAGCAGCGAGCATTCGCAAGCAGTGATGACTTAACAACAGTGAAAAACTTCAGTACAAGTCACTATGCAGCTCCAAATATTGAGTATGCCGGTAAAGCAAAAGGGAAAAATATTATTAAAATTCATCTAGAATCATTTCAGTCATTCCTGATTAACTATAAGTTAAACGGGCAAGAAGTAACGCCGTTTTTAAATTCATTAGCAAATGGAAATGAATTTATGTATTTTGATAACTTCTTCCATCAAACAGGACAAGGTAAAACAGCTGATGCAGAGCTTATGATGGATACGTCATTATACGGCTTGCCTCAAGGATCAGCATTTAGCTTAAAAGGCCGCAACACGTACCAAGCAGCACCAGCGATCTTAGATCAAGAGGGCGGCTATACAAGTGCCGTTTTACACGGAGACTATAAAACGTTCTGGAACCGTAATGAAATTTATAAGCAGTTCGGTGTGGATAAATTCTTTGACGCAAGTTATTACAATATGACTGGTGATAACAAAGTAAACTATGGATTAAAAGATAAGCCATTCTTCAAAGAATCTATGCCAATGCTACAGTCATTGAAGCAGCCGTTCTATGCGCATATGATTACATTAACAAACCATTTCCCATTCGTCCTTGATAAAGGCGATGCTAGCATTGAGCCGGCAAACACAGGAGATGGAACGGTAGACCGTTATTTCCAAACGGCTCGTTATTTGGATGAATCACTGCAAGAATTCTTTACAGAGCTAAAAGCTTCAGGCTTATATGACAACTCGGTTATTATGATTTACGGCGACCACTACGGTATTTCTGAAAATCATAACAAAGCAATGGAAAAAGTTCTTGGCGAGAAAATTACGCCATATAAAAACGCTCAGCTTCAACGCGTACCGTTCTTCCTTCACGTACCAGGTGTAAAAGGTGGAGTGAACCACACGTACGGCGGTGAAATTGACGTAGTGCCTACGCTTCTTCACTTAGTGGGAATTGATAGTAAAGAGTATGTTCAATTCGGTACAGATTTATTATCAAAAGACCACGATCAGGTAGTAGCATTTAGAAACGGTGATTATGTTTCTCCGAAATACACGTCAATTGACGGCAAGTATTACGATACAAACACAGGAGAAAGAATCACAGCAACAGACGAAGCGAAAGCTTATAAAAAGAAAGTTGGAAGAGAGCTAGAACTTTCTGATAAAGTGTTATACGGTGATTTATTACGATTTAATAAATTAGATGACTTTAAAGCGGTCGATCCATCAAAATATATGTATGGAAAAGACCAAGAAACAGAAAAGTAATGTAAGCTTTCACACCATACAATCCAAACAAGCAAGTAGAGGAGCTTTTTAAAAGCTTAGCTACTTGCTTGTTTTATGAGAACTTCATTGAAAAAGAAAGCTGGTGACAGAAACGTGGAGCGAACAAGACGCAAAAGAAGAAGAAGAGTTCGATGGGGCAGAGTGTTCTTTGCTTTGTTGTTTCTTTTTATTATCGTTGGAGGCATATACAGCTATTTCCAATATAAGCAAGGGCTATCGATGGCAAGCGATGGTAAATTTGCGGATGACGGCACGACATTTGAACAGTTTCAAGGCAGTCTCCCAAATAACGGAGAAGTAAATATGCTGCTGTTAGGAAGTGACTCGCGCGGGGAAAAGCATTCTCGTACAGACTCTATTTTAATTGCTCACTACGATTCTAAAAGCAAACACCCGAAAATTGTTTCCCTTATGAGGGATATGTACGTGGATATTCCAGGACACGGCAAGCAAAAGCTGAATGCTGCTTACGCGTTCGGAGGTCCTGAGCTGCTGCGTCAAACGATCAAACAAAATTTTGATATCGATATTAACTATTATGCAGTTGTGGACTTCGAAGGGTTTTCAAAAATTGTAGATACGATTGCACCTGATGGCATTGAAGTAACCGTGCCTCACGATATGTCTTCGGGAATTGGTATGACGCTTCACAAAGGTACCCAAGTTTTACACGGTGAACAACTGCTTGGCTACGTACGTTTTCGCCATGATAACATGAGTGATTTTGGACGCGTTCAGCGCCAGCAAGAAGTCGTTTTAAAGCTTAAAGATGAAGCAGCAAGCCTAAACAGCGTGTTTAAAATACCGAAGCTTCTCGGCGTAATGGATCCTTACATCGATACAAATTTAGATACAAAAAGCATGATGCTTCTAGCTAAAGATGTGGTAACAGGAAACATGAAAGATGTTCAAAGCCTGCGACTGCCGTTAGACGGATCATTTGAAAACAAAACGTATAGCGGTGTTGGTATGGTGCTTGATATTGATTTAGATAAAAATAAAGAAGCGCTGCAAGAATTCTTAAATGACAAATAAAGAAAAGCCTCGAGACGCATGTCTCGAGGCTTTTTCCTTATACATAGACGATGATGCGTTTGAATGACGTAATTAAACTGGTCACTATACCAGAGCATACAACAATGAATAATGAATAAATAGCTGTATCGTTTTGAAGCAGTAAAATACCTGAAATAATAATAGATGCGTCAATCACTAAAATGATGATGCCGGGGTTTAAAGATAACCATTTCGCAAGTATCAGAGAAAATAAGTCGACCCCGCCTTGACTTGCGTGCTGCCGGAGCATGATGCCGGTTCCGATTCCGTTAAAAACACCTCCAAGGCAAGCGCTTAAGATAATGGGAAGGTGAAACATCCCGTGAAGCGGAAACAGCAAATCAATCATAACGGCTGAGAGAACCATGCCATAGATAGCATTTAAAAAATAAGAGCGGTTAAAACCCAAGGCGAGAAGGTAAATCGGCAAGTTTAAGCAAAAAATCATCACACCTACTTTATAGCCAAGTAAATAATTAATGATTAAGCTAATTCCCGTAATGCCTCCTGTTACAAGCTGAAGCGGAAGAATAAAAACGTTAATTCCGATACTAACAAACACACTGCCAATTCCAATTGCAATCAATTTTTTATACATGCTGTCTCATCCTTGTCTATGAATCTCTTTATATGTATATGAAGACAAGCAGAGTTTCAGCACAAAGACCGCTTTAGAAACCATAATGAACGGATTAAATATATGCAAAGGAAGCTGTTTTAAGATGCAAATGTGTTGCATAAACATGGTTCACCATAGACAATAAGAATTAACGAAGAAGGTAAATGGAGGAGAAAAAATTGATCGTTCGAAAAGCTAGAGAAGAAGAAACATCATCTATTGAAACAGTGACGCTTGCTGCTTATGAGCAATATGCAGCTGTAAAATCAGAAGCACACTGGAAAAGATATCGAAAGGGAATTTTACATACCCTGAGTGAAGAAAAGAAATTTGAGTGCATTGTAGCTGAAATCGATGGAGAAATGGCAGGAAGCGTTTTGTTTTATCCCCCAAATACGGATGTATATGGAGGATTGTTAAAACCATTTCCATGGGCTGAAATTCGTCTGCTGGCAGTTGCTCCGTCTCATCGCCGAAAAGGAGTCGCCAATGCGCTTCTTGAAGCGTGTGAAAAAAAATCTCGGGAGCTAGGGTGTTCTTATTTAGGTTTACATACAGATCATTCAATGGAACATGCCATTAAGCTGTACACTAAAAGAGGTTACGTTCGCTTTCCTGATAACGACTTTTATCCGGTAAAAGATTTGCACGTTATGGCATTTAGAAAATCAGTTTAATAAAAAAAGCCTTTGAAATCAATGATTTCAAAGGCTTTTTTGAGATTCTGAATTTAAAATGACAAAAGCGAGAAAAAGAATAGCAGAAGCTAGCCAAACTGCTTTTGTCCCTAGGGTGAAAGTAGAAATAGAACCTAACAATGCGCCGCTCAAAAAAGAGAGGATAATGGCGGTAAAACGAAGGCACTGATAAGCAGCGTTTTCATCGCGTTTGAATATAGCATAGTATGCTGCTTGAGAAGCAGTACGAAGGTTTCCGGTTGTCATGGTTGTATTATATGACCATTTTATCAAAGTTCTAAATGAAGAAACTTGAAGAGCAGCAACAAATGAAATTGTTACTGTAACCAACATATTAGGAACACTAGACGGTAAAAAACCAACGATAATGAGTACGACAATTTCTAAAAGCAATACGATACGAGAAGTATCAGGGAGTACAGATACAAATCGCGGTTGCTTAAATGTTTCGGTTACAGCAACGCCTAGGATAAAGGCTACAATAGGGGGAATATGAAGAAAAGCTTCTGTCCATTGACCTTGCGCTGCCTTTACACCTAATAAGACGATATTTCCACTTTGTGCATTTGCGAATACTCCGTTTCTGCTTATATACGTATAAGCATCAAGAAAACCTCCCACAATAGCTAACAAAATTCCAAGAATAACTGAATTTGCCGTTGCAGCTTTTTTGAATCGTTTCGTTAATTGTAAAAAGTAAGATGATTTGTTTGTGAGCATGTCTTCCTTCTGCCTCCTGAAAATCTAAGATGCATTATCTAGTATAAGCAAAAGAGAAGCTTTTCTTCAATTACTGCGATTTCATATAAAAAAGATAGGGTAGGTCCCTATCTTTTTTGTAATTTATATAACGTGACGATTCCAGTGGCGGTGAGCTGAAATAGCTTCAATAAATTCATCTGTAAAGAGTGTAGTTTCTCCAGTTACGACGCCGGGACTACTATCTAATCCAGCAGCTTGCAGCCACTTAACACCTTCATCCGTCGCCCCAATTGGTTTAAAATGCTTGAATGCTTCTTGAGCAAACGTCAGTGCTTCTTTACGAAACTTCTCATCAGCTGACGAACTTCCGACAACATAAACCGCATCGAATAAGACAGAGTCACTTGTTAAGAAGGTGTGCTGTACTTCAAGCTCTGACCCGTCTGTTCCTTTTACGTTTTGGAGGGTTGTGCTTACAATTTCAGGCTGAATGCCCTGTTGTTTTAAACTGTTTAACACCTGTGGTAGGTCACTGCTAAAGTCATTAGCTACAATGACAGCTACTTTACGCGTATTCGGCTTTTTAATCGTTTGCTCCTGACTAAGAGCCGGAGATGACTTGGTCACTGGCGCGTCTTCTCCAGATGGAGGCGTTGCACCAATCGCTTGTGCTACTTGTTTAGCTAGCGCTGTACTGACGTTGGCAAACATATCAACGACCTGCTGCTGAACAGACTTGCTTTTTACTTTTCCAAGTTCAAAGCTAAAAGCACTGATAATATGCTCTTTTTCAGGGGCGCTCATGCTATTCCAAAATAGCGTTGCCTGTGAAAAGTGGTCTTTAAAACTTTCGCTGCGGCTTCGAACTTTTCTTCCTTCCACTTTTTCTTGATAGTGAGCATAACCGCCTTCTGATTCAGGTACAGGAGCCGGCGTGTTGGCTGCAAGAGAGTTTCTGTGATAGCTGACAGGTCCTTTGTTAATCGTTTGACGTCCGTAACCGTCTCGTTGGTTGTTATGAAACGGGCATACTGGACGGTTGATTGGAAGTTCGTGAAAATTCGGACCGCCAAGACGAATAAGCTGGGTATCTGTGTATGAAAACAATCTTCCTTGTAAGAGAGGATCGTTAGAAAAATCAATTCCCGGTACCACATGCCCCGGATGGAATGCGACTTGTTCCGTTTCGGCAAATACGTTGTCCACATTTCGATTTAAGGTCATTTTTCCAACTAGTTTGACGGGAATGTCTTCTTCAGGCCAAAGCTTAGTTGGATCGAGAATGTCAAAGTCAAATTTAAATTCATCTTCCTCATCTATGATTTGAATGCCTAGCTCATATTCAGGATAGTCTCCGTTTTCAATCGATTCCCATAAATCGCGACGATGAAAATCCGGATCTTTCCCAGAAATTGTTTGAGCCTCGTCCCAAACAAGGGAATGCGTTCCAAGCACGGGCTTCCAGTGAAATTTGACAAAATGAGCTTTTCCTTCTGCATTAACTAAGCGAAAAGTATGTACGCCGAAGCCCTCCATCATACGCAAACTGCGTGGAATTGCACGGTCTGACATTGACCACATGACCATGTGAGCAGACTCTTGGTTATTGGCGACAAAATCCCAAAACGTATCATGTGCTGAAGCCGCCTGCGGCATTTCGTTGTGTGGCTCAGGCTTAACAGCGTGAATTAAATCCGGAAATTTAATCGCATCTTGGATAAAGAACACGGGAATGTTATTTCCAACTAAGTCATAGTTTCCTTCTTCTGTATAAAATTTTGTTGCAAAACCACGGGCGTCGCGCACCGTTTCAGCTGAACCTTTAGAACCTGCTACAGTAGAAAAACGGACAAATACAGGTGTTTTTACAGACGGATTCTGTAAAAATTTAGCTTTTGTATATTCACTGAGAGAGTCATACAGTTCAAATTCTCCGTGAGCAGCGAAGCCTCGTGCATGAACGATGCGTTCAGGAATGCGCTCGTGGTCAAAATGCGTCATTTTTTCACGGAAATGAAAGTCTTCCATAAGGGTTGGACCACGTTCACCCGCTTTTAAAGAAAATTCATCTTCGGAAAGCTTTAACCCTTGATTGGTTGTGAGCGCTTGGTTTCGATCATCTGTTTTAAACTGCTCGAGCTGTTCTTGCTTGCTTTTTTCATTTACAGGGTGCTTTTTTGTCATACCTGTCTTCCTCCTTGATCTTCAGTTAATAATCATTACAAAATGTGTACCCTATCAAAAGTTGAAGCAAACAGAAATGTTGGAATTTTTTCGTAGGAAATCCGTTATTTTCTTGTTATGATTATGAATAAGTATTCATAAATACAAAAATAAAAGGAGAGGGGATACATAGATGAAAACACGGGTAACAGATTTATTAGGGATTCAATATCCAATTGTACAAGGAGGTCTTGCGTATTTAGCGTACGCAGAACTTGCCGCTGCTGTCTCAAATGCAGGCGGGCTTGGACAAATCACAGCTATGACGCTCCGAAAACCTGAGAAACTACGAGCTGAAATTAAGAAAGTACGTTCTTTAACTGAGCGTCCTTTTGGCGTTAATTTTGCTGTGGGAGGTCAAACAGAAGGTTCTTATAAAGAACTTCTCGACGTAGCAGTAGAAGAAGGCGTGCCGGTTGTTTCCATAACAGGAGCAAATCCCGCACCTATTTTTGAGAGATTAAAAGGAACGGGAATTAAAACGCTCGTACTGGTAGCCAACGTGCGTCAAGCTCAAAAAGCCGAGAAGCTAGGAGCAGATGCTGTCATGGCAGTTGGGCAAGAAGCAGGAGGACATATCGGACGTGAGGATCTGGGTACAATGGTATTAATTCCTCGAGTAGCTGCGGCTGTGTCAATTCCGGTTTTGGCAAGCGGAGGGATTGGAAACGGACAAGGATTATTAGCAGCGTTATCATTAGGCGCTGAAGGGATAGAAATGGGAACACGTTTTATCGCGACAAAAGAATGTGTAGATGCCCATGATGCATATAAACAAGCTATTGTAGAAGCCAAAGAAACCGATACTGTGGTTATTAAACGTTCGTTCGGGGCACCTGGACGCGTATTGAAGTCCCACTACACTCTTGACATTATCGAGCGTGAGCAGCAAGGAGAGAGGTACGAAGAGTTAAAAGACGTCATTAGCGGAGGGGCAAACTGCCGGTATATTTATGAAAATAAAATCGATGAAGGCTATGGATGGGCAGGCCAAGTCGTTGGACTGATTGATAATATTCCAACGGTGCAAGAGCTTTTTGCCAGTATGATAGAAGAAGTAGAAGTTGGTTCTAAACGACTGCTGAGTATATTGGAAAAGAAGTAGAGATACAAGCCGTCATACCGCAGCAATTATTCGCATATTTATAATCTATATCTCTAAATGAGGTGAGAGAATGAAAAGGATGCGAGCATTTGCTATTATGACGTTTTTAGTAGTAGGTTCAGGGTATGCAGTTTTTACTAAAAAAGAAGAAGTTTTCAAGACTCAGCAAGCACAAGTGTACGAAGAAGCAAAGCCTGTTATTAAACAAATGGACAAACTGGATATTTGGCATAAAATCAGCAGCGGTTTAACTGAAGCGGGCTATGAATCAAGGGGCGTGAATTCTTCCCTTTACTCAAAAGACAGAGTAGAGCTGGATGTGTATATGGAGCCTTCCGTTTCAGCTGATGCCAAAACGCAAGAAACGATTAAACAAATGGTATATAAAATACTCGAAGAAAATAAGTTTCAGCAAAAGGCCTTTCATGTAACAATTAAATTCCTGCCCGAAAAACAAGCAAAATAGACTTGTCTCGGCCAGGAAATTTTTTTGTTAAAATGCTTTTTCATTGGCTGCTGGAATACTCTCTGGGAGAGAAATTTCAGCATTTTTGGGCTGATACGCAATTTTTCCGTCCAGCACATCATTTGCTTTTTGTAGATCTAATAAATTTTCCCATCGTGCGATAATAAAAGCAGCTACCGCATAACCAATAATATTAACTGTAGTCCGGTAATTACCCATAAAGCGATCAGGAGCGAGCATCAGAGCAACGGCTGCTACCGGAATGGATCCGGTTGCTGCTGCGGTAGCAGAGAGAGCAACAAAAGCTGATCCTGGAATACCAGCCATTCCTTTAGACGTAAGAAGAAGAACACCAAGCATTAAAAGCTGATCAGTGAGGCTCAAATCCACGCCCGTTGCTTGTGCTAAAAAGACGAGGGCAAGAGACAAGTAAATGGAAGCACCGTCTAGATTAAACGAATAGCCCGTAGGTACAACAAGGCCGACGACTGCTTTGTTGCATCCTGCTTGTTCGAATTTATCCATGAGCTGCGGCATAACGGCTTCAGTGGAACCCGTAGCAAATGCCAGCATAATTTCTTCTCGTATATATAGAATGACTTTCCACAAACTTAATTTTAAATAGATTCGTAAAATAACAGCTAAAACAAGAACAAATGCTAGACAAGCAATTGTCATAGCGATAAACAGCTTTCCGAATGCAGCAAGTGTTCCAAGACCGTACTGACTAACTGCAAATGCCATGGCACTAAACGTGGCAAGAGCCGTTAATTTCATAATGTATCCCATAATTTTAAACAATACATCATTTACTTTCTCCAATACATTTAAAAGTGTCTCTGCTGTTTTTCCACTTATATGGACAAGCGCGATGCCAAACAAACAAGAAATTAAAAGCACTTGAAGCATGGAGTTGCTTGAAAAAGCACCAACTGCACTGTCTGGAATCATATTAAGAAAAAAATCACCTTCACTCGGAAGTTCGGAGCCGTTAGTTTTCGCGTCCACTTCGCTTGTGCTGAAGCTTGAAGGATCAACATTCATACCGGTGCCGGGATTCATTACGTTTGCTACTAATAGACCAATTAATAGAGCGAATGTTGTGACAATTTCGAAGTAAAGAATGGTTTTTCCGCCGATACGCCCAACTGTTTTAATGTTTCCAACCTTGGCAATTCCAACAACGACTACTCCAAAAATAAGAGGAGCAATCAGCATTTTGATAAGCTTAATAAAACCGTCTCCAATCGGTTTCACAGCATTCCCGAAGCTTGGCCACAGATATCCTACGGCTATGCCAAGTACAATCGCCATCATAATTTGAAAGAAAAGACCTTTATAAAAAGGTTTTTGCTTACTTTTTGCCGCTGTTTGTGTCATGTGTTCTCCCTTCGTCGTACAATTTTTTAGATATCACAATAGATGTTATGTTTTTTTACATTTTAACGTAAGGTTGTTTGAGGTGTCATTGGTCTCTTTGACTAAAATTCAATAAAAATATTAGTTGAAGTGTATAAGAAGGGAAGGGAGTGGTTTAAAACATTATTATTTTTAATATAGATCTTTAAAAAAACTAATAAAAAGCACATGCAAAGGCATGTGCTTTTATTTGTTAAATTAATTTAATTCCGCTAATTAGAATGATGGTTGCCATAATGGCTTGAAGCGGTCTTGAAGGCACTTTCGTTGATAAACGGCTTCCGATTAACACACCTGGAATAGATCCAGTTAATAGGTTAGCAGTCAACATGTAATCCACGCTTCCGAAGCTTGCATTTAAAATACCAGCCACCGTAACGAGAAGAAACGCATGTGCAATATCAGTTCCAACTAGCTCAGATGTTTTTAGCTTAAATAAGTACAGCATCGCAATCGCAAATAATGAGCCCGAACCAATCGATGTTAGTCCGACAATGAATCCAAAGACTACACCAATTCCGATTGTTAATCCTTTTTTCTGATTTAAGTCCATTTCTTGAAAACGATTTGGGCGAATGAATTTATCAAAAAAGACGCGAAAGATAATTGAAATGGCAACCAGTGTCATGACATATCCAAGAGCGTGCTTAATAATCGTTTCTTGATGCTCGTGAAAAGATGGAAATGCATGAAGTGTGACAATGGCAAGAACAGCGCTCGGAATACTTCCGAAGGCTAAATATTTTGCTAATTTAAAGTTAATGGTTCGCTGTTTATAGTGCTGAGCGACTCCAAATAATTTTGTGATAGAATTGTAGACAAGATCTGTTCCTACGGCAATGGAAGGGTTAATGCCGAGTACAATCAGTAAAGGTGTTAATAAAGCGGCGCCTCCAACTCCCGTTAAGCCTACTAGGGTTCCGACGAATAATCCCATTAAGGTAATTGATAGTTCCATGTTTCTTCCTCCTACTCTCAAAACCAAGTACATTGATCTGATTATAGAGCATTGTAGCTCATATGTAAATAAAATTCTGAATATTTTTAGTGGAGTTGAAAAGGTTTTCTTTGCCTTCACTATTTTGGGGAACGGACGATAAAGTCATAGGAAGTTATAAAAAAGTAAATAGAATACGTTTATTTGTCTATGATTACGCTCTAATTTGTGTTACAAATGTAAATGCAATAAAAGAGTTTATTTTTATCTCATTTGAAAGACCGGTGAATACATGAGTTTTGTCACGAAAGATTTGTTAATTAATTTTTTATTTATTTTATTGGCGCTGTTTTTAGTGCAGATGTTTTATTTAATCAAGTATGCTAAAAAAATTCATTGGTGGAAAGATCGTTATATCGCGGTATTTCCGATTTTAGCTATTATCTTTTGCCTTTTGTTTCCGGTTAACGGAGCTTATGTCCCCGATGATTATCGAATGGATTTACGAAGAATTCCTTATATTTTAGGAACGCTATATGGAGGCTGGCCGCTAGGAAGCTTGCTTTTTGTTTTTATTTTACTGCTGCGCTTGCTAATTGGCGGGTACGATGTAGGGTTTTTATCAACACTAATTGCTCTTCCGATTTTATCCATTCCTTTATTTTTCATAACAAAATACTTTTTACATTTCTCATTAAAAAATAGAATTATCGTGAGCACCTGTCTTAGTGTAATCGGTTCTTTATTAGCTATGCTTGTATCTATTTTTGTCTTGCACGTAACAAGCATTCCTATTAGCGTGTGGGTTCAATTCGCGATTTTAGATGTAGCAGGCATGTTTGTCATTACCATACTGTGGGAAGCGATACGGGCAAATTTACTAGTGCTGCAGCGCCTGATGAAAGCAGAGAAACTAGAAATTGTCAGTCATTTAGCTGCCAGCATCTCTCATGAGGTGCGAAATCCTCTAACGGCAAGCAGAGGATTTATGCAAATGCTGCAAGAAGATGAAAAAGAACCTGCTAAAAAACGCTACATTTCCATTGCGATTAATGAACTAGATCGTGCAAAAGAAATCATTGATGATTACTTGCTGTTTGCCAATTCTGCTCCGGAACGAAATGAAAAAATGAATATTTCAGAAGAGATTCATCATGTTACCCATATTATGACGCCTCTTGCCAATATGAATGGAGTCGCTATTGATTTTACATTTGATGAAGAAGTGAAGTTCTTCGTAATGGGAGAAAGAAGAAAGCTTCAGCAGTGCCTAATCAATTTATTTAAAAATAGTATTGAAGCCATGCAAAATGGAGGCACGTTAACCGTTAAAGTAACAAAAGAAGGCGGAGCTGTTATTGTGGATATTATCGATACAGGCTGCGGCATGACGCAAGAACAAATCAACCGGCTAGGCGAACCGTATTTTACAACAAAAGAAAAAGGTACGGGGCTTGGAACGATGGTATCTTTCAGCATTATTCATTATATGAAGGGAAAAGTGAGTGTGTCTAGCGTAAAAGGAAAAGAAACGTGTTTTTCACTTGAATTTCCACTTTGTGAATAAAGAGCAGCCTTAGGGCTGCTTTTTTTATACGCAAAAGTTTTAGAGAAAAAGTAAACTGATTATTAAAAAAGTATTGAATTTAATAAATGAAAGCGTTACAATCTATTTAAAGCTATCCGAAACGTTTTGGAGGAATTTTGAGTGACAACGATTAAAGATATAGCGCGAGTTGCTGGCGTATCTGTAACAACGGTGTCTCGGGCTTTAAATGGTTATTCAGATGTAAATGAAAAAACAAGGCAAAAGATTGCAGACGTAGCAAGAGAGCTGAACTACAGCCCTAATACGTTAGCTCGAGGACTGGTTATGCAAAAGTCAAAGACTATTGGACTACTAGTTTCAGGCATCAGCAGAGAGAGCGTAAAAGATAATTTTACATTTGAAGTGCTGTGCGGTGTAAATGAGCGAGCATCTACTTTAGGGTATGATTTGATTTTATTTAATACAAACACGATGATGCAACGAGAAAAAACGTATACCCAGCTTTGTCGAGAGCGAAGGGTGGATGGGGCAATTATTCAAGGTATTAAAAAAGAAGATCCCTATTTAAAAGAAGTAGTAGAAAGTGATATTCCCTGTGTTTTAGTTGATATTCCAGTTCATTCTAATTCAGTGGGCTATGTCACCACTGATAATGCCTTGGGAGCTAAAAAAGCAGTTGAACACTTAGCGAGTCTTGGCCATAAGCATATTGGGATGATTAACGGACATGAAGACGCATTTGTCAGCCAGGAACGTCTCAACGGATACAGAGAAGCGCTCAAAGAATGCGGTTTGTCGTTTCGTTCTGAGTGGGTTGTAAGCGGGAATTTTGAAGAAAAGAAAGCAGAGAAAGCTGTTCGGGAGCTTATAAATCGACATAAAGAGGTCACGGCTATTTTTTGTGCAAGTGATTTAATGGCACTTGGAGCACTAAAAGCATGCAAAGAACTTGGCCTTCATGTACCTAAAGAGATGTCGATTGTCGGATACGATAACATTGTCCTTGCCTCTTATTCGTCTCCAAATTTGACGACAGTAGGACAGGAAGTATATCAGATTGGCTATGAAGCTGCAGATTTATTAATTGAAATGTTAGAAGGAAAAGAAACAAATATGAAGCGATATCTTGATACAAAGCTAATTATTCGAGAATCAACAGATAAAAACCACAATTAGTGGTTTTTATATAATGCAAAACCGAAACGTTTCGGATATTGTGCGCTTTTTCCAAAACGTTTCGGTAAAACTTAGGGGGATGGAAATGGATTACCGTGTTATTAAAGAAAATGACCTATTTTTACTGACTGATCCAGCAGGAAATATCAATGAAAACCATCAGTATGGTTTAGGGCTATATATGAAAGATACGCGTTTTTTGAGCAAATTTCGTTTGAAGATTAATGATACAGATCCTGTGTTATTGTCCTCAAGTGCAGAGGAGAACCTATTAGCTACAATTCTTCTTACTAATCCGCATATGGAAAAAGAAGGAGAGCTTGTACTATGGCGAGAGTCTATAGAAATAGAGAGAAAGCGCTTTATATATGGAGGAGTTTTCTATGAAAAAATAAAGTTAAAAAGCTATTTTCCTAAAAAAATTGCTTTTACATTAAGTATCCAAGCAGATGTCGATTTTAACGATATGTTCATCGTAAGAGGTTTTCAAACTGGAAATGTCGGAAAACGAACGGGGGAAATAAAAGGAGAAAGCAGCCTAACATATACATACAAAGGAGCAGATGATATCAAGCGGGCGACACGGATTCTCTGGGATAAAGAAGCTTCATATATGGATGAGCAAGGAGAGGTTACATTTTCTTTTGAACTCAATCATCAAGAAGAAGAAGAAATTACATTAATGGTTCAGCCGCAAATGGGTGAAAACATTAATGAAAATATTTTATCAGCTGATGAAGCGCTTAGTTTACTAACGCAGTCATATAAAAAGTGGGAAAAATCTTCTACAAAAGTGACAACTGATCATCCGACAATGCAGCGTCTTATTACAAGAGGGCTTAACGACCTGCGCGTACTGTTAACGGATGTAGGATTCGGTACTTTTCCTGTAGCAGGATTGCCTTGGTTTGGTGTGCCATTTGGAAGGGATAGTCTAATTGCAGCGCTTCAAATGCTTGCTTTTAATCCGGAAGTGGCAAAAGGAACGCTGCGTACGATGGCGGCGTATCAAGGAACAGCAAATGATCCATGGCGTGATGAGCAGCCGGGTAAAATTATGCACGAAATACGTTACGGAGAACTTGCCAACACAAATCAAATTCCTTTTACGCCGTACTATGGAACGGTTGACGCGACGCCATTGTTTTTAATTTTATTAACGGAATATGTAAAATGGACGGGAGACTTGGAGTTTGTACAAGAAATGCACATGACTATTGATAGAGCTTTGACATGGATCAACGATTATGGGGATCGAGACGGCGATTCATTTCTTGAATATCATCAAGAGTCAAGTAAAGGAATTGCTAACCAAGGCTGGAAAGACTCAGGAGATTCTGTTGTCCATCGCACCGGTGAATATGCAAAAACTCCCATTGCTTTAGTGGAAGTACAAGGATATGTATATCAAGCAAAAATGGGTATTGCTTCTTTATATGATCAGTTAAACAAAACAGATGAAGCAAATAATTTACGTAAAGAAGCAAGGCAGCTGCGTAAAAAGTTTAATGAAGCCTTTTGGATGGATGACGTATCATTCTACGCAATTGCACTGGATGAACATAAGAGCCAAGTAGGAACGATTACGTCAAATCCAGGTCATGCGCTTTTAGCAGAGATAATGGATGAGGAGAAATTGCACAAAGTAAGCGAAAGGCTAATATCGGACTCTATGTTTTCGGGATACGGTATCCGCACAATGGCAGAAGGAGAAGCAGGCTATAATCCAATGAGTTACCATGACGGGAGCATTTGGCCGCACGATAATAGTTTAATTGTTCTCGGTTTGAGTAAAGCGAACAAGCAAACAGAAGCCAATAAAGTTATAAAAGGGCTTGTTGATGCAGCAGAACATTTTGAGTACGACCGTCTTCCTGAATTATTCTGCGGCTATTCAAGTAAACTTGACAAACCTGTTAAATATCCTGTTGCCTGCTCACCTCAAGCTTGGGCAGCCGGTACGCCTTTAGCTTTCGTACAGGCGATGCTGAGACTGTTTCCTGATAGCACAGCAGGGACGATACAGATAAATCCTGTGCTCATAGACGATATGAATGAACTCTCTGTAGAAAACCTTGTGATTGGCAGTGGAAAACTGTCATTAACGGTTAAAAAAGAAGAAAGCGAAACTATCATTTACGTGAAAGAAAATACGACAAAATACGAGCTTCTATCTCAATGTAAAGTAAGAAATTATGTAGGTTAATGTTAATTCGACTGGGGCTTATTAAGCGTCTATTAATAAGCTGCAGGTCAATGAAATGAAAGGAGACAGCTAATGAAGAAGTGGGTACTCGCTTTAAGTTTGCTTCTGGCAGTAGCCGGAGCAGCTTTAACTGGATGTTCAAATGTACAAGAAGTTTCCCGGAAAGATGGTCAAGTCGAAATTGTATTAGCCGGCTGGGGAGGCAACCCAACAGAGACGAAGCTGCTTAATCAAACTATTCAAGATTTTGAAAAGCTCCATCCATCGATTCATGTGAAGCATGAAGTAATCACTGATCAATACATGGATATTCTAAAAACGCGTTTAATAGGTGGAAACGGTCCAGATGTTTTTTATCTTGATGCACTTGAAGCGCCTGGTCTTATTAATACAGGAGTTTTAGAACCTTTGAATTCTTATGTAAAGTCTGATTTTGATGTTCAAGATTTTGAGAAACCATTATTGAAAGCGTTTCAAAAAAATGGAGAGACATATGGTTTTCCAAAAGATTACTCCACGTTAGGCTTATTTTACAACAAAAAGCTATTTAAAGAAGCGGGAGTAGAAGTACCAAAAACATGGGGTGAGTTTGAAGAAGTTTCAAAAGTATTTAAAAAGAAAGGGATTCAAGCGTTTGGTGTCACGCCGGAATTAGCACGTATCTTTTATATGGCGCAGGCAAACGGAGGAGACGTGGTAAAGAACAATAAGGCAAATTTTGCTACGAAAGAAGTCGTTGACGCTCTTCAGCCGCTCATCGATCAGCATTTAAAAGATAAAACGTCTGTACAACCCTCTGATGTAGGCGCAAACTCAGGTACGGACATGTTTGCACAACAAAAAGTGGCTATGGTAATTGAAGGGAATTGGATGATTCCGTTTCTACAAGAGTCCTTTCCAAAACTTGATTACGGTACAGCGGAGGTTCCGACAATAAACGGTCATAAAAATACGATGGCATTTACGGTCGCGTATGTAATGAATGCTGACTCGAAAAAGAAAAAAGCGTCTTGGGAGCTCATTCAGTACTTAACTGGTAAAGAAGGAATGGAAACTTGGACAAGTAAGGGGTACGCATTGCCAACAAGAAAATCCGTAGCGGATAAGCTTGGTTTTGCTGAAGATGAAAAACGCGGTCCGTTGGTAAAAGGAGCTGCTTATGCTACTGTCTGGCAAGATGGTCCGTATTTGCCTATTATTATGAATAACTTTAATAACCAGTTTTTAAGCGCCTTTTTAGGACAAAGTGATTTAGAAACAGCTTTGAAAAAAGCACAAAAGCAGGCAAATCAAGAGATTAGTATTTATGAATAAGGCTTGGCGGGGGAGTGGAGGAAATGAAAAACGGAAAAATACGAACGTACAAACCTCGTGATGTAGGGCAAGGGTATGCTTTTATGACACCTACACTGTTTGTACTGTTGCTGTTTGTGATTGCACCTATTTTTTATGCCATCTTTTTATCTTTACATAAAGTTCAATTGTTGGGAGGGACTGAGTTCCATTTTCGAGGGCTTGAGAACTATATGAAGGTTCTTGAAGATGACAAAGCTAAAATTGCTCTTTGGAATACGGTGAAGTATGTAGTAATTGTTGTACCGGTACAAACCGCATTGGCACTTATACTGGCTGCCACATTAAATGCAGGGCTGAAAGCAGAAAAAGTTTTTCGTATTATTTATTTTTTACCTACGCTTACATCATCGGCTGTATTAACGCTTATTTTTATGTGGATGTACAATCAAAATGGAATTGTGAACGAGTTTTTAAAGTTTGTTGGCCTTCCGACTTATAATTGGCTTGGAGATCCGCAGGTCGCTTTGATTGCCATTATGATTATGAACATCTGGGCAACAGCTCCATTTTTTATGGTTATTTATTTGGCAGCTTTGCAGGATGTACCAGATTCGCTGTATGAAGCAGCTCAGTTGGATGGTGCTAATGTGTTTCAACGATTTTGGCATATTACAGTTCCGAATCTGCGTCCGGTTACATCGTTCGTGGTAATCATGGGACTAATTGGTACGTTTCAGCTGTTTGATCAATCGTTTATTTTTTCAGGAGGTTCAGGGGGACCTAATAACTCGACTCTGACTGTTGTTCTTCTTATTTATCAATATGCATTTAAAAATTTAGGAACCATGGGATATGCTGCAGCACTAGCCTTTATGCTGGCGCTCGTGATTTTGGTGGCAACGGTTCTTCAGCGAAAGTTTTCAAAAGAAGAAAGTATGTACTAAGGGGGGAAGAAAAAGATGAAGAAAAAAACGGGAGTCCTCATTTTATATGCTATCTTAAGCATATACGCACTGATTACGCTAATTCCATTTATTTGGGCGCTGTCAGCTTCTTTTAAAACGCTTGAAGAAATTGTGTCAGGTACGGTGAACTTTATTCCGAAACACTTTACGCTAGACAACTATAAACAAATTTTTGTGGAACAAAAGCTGTTCCCTCGCTGGATGTTTAATAGCTTATTTATTGCTGTAGTAGGAACAGCTCTGAATTTGCTATTTAACTCAATGGCTGGTTATGCCCTTGCACGCCTCAGTTTCCCGGGAAAGAAAAGTTTGTTTATTATTATTTTAGCTGTGCTTATGATTCCTGGACAAGTAACCATGATCCCTAATTTTTTAATTTTGAAAGAGTTAGGCTGGTTAAATACCTATCAGGGAATGATTGTACCCGGAATGGTGAATGCGACATTTATATTTATGATGCGTCAATTTTTTATTAATTTCCCAAAAGAGCTTGAAGAAGCAGCGGAGTTGGATGGGTTATCAAAGTTTGGAACATTCTTTAAAATAGTCCTTCCACTTGCAAAACCTGCCCTAGCAGCACAAACGATTTTTGTATTTATGGGATTTTGGAATGATTTTATGAAGCCTTTAATTGTGATGTCTGATGAAAATATGTTTACATTAACTTTAGGGCTTAACACATTTAAAGGTCAGTATATCAGTTATTGGAACTATATTATGGCAGCTTCCATGGTTTTTACACTTCCCATTTTACTCATTTATGCGTTTTTTAATAAATATTTTATTAAAGGAATCTCGTTTACTGGAGGAAAATAAAAAAGAGGCTGGGATAAAAATATTTTAGTTAGAATTATAAACGAACGATTAATTAAAAAATATTAATCGTTCGTTTTTTTGTTATATTGAAGGGCAAGGCGAAGGCTACTGCGGGAAAAGAGGCTCACCGGCCGCCCGCGTAAAGCGAAGCCTTGCACGGAAATCAACAGCGGTGTAACAAGTAACTTATACTAACTCCTTTATTCAATTTGTTCGACTTTAAATTGAAATGATTTAGTTACGTCTTAAACGCTTTTTAATGAAGTTCACTCACATACTGATCAATCATCGTTTGCAGTTCCTCTAGGGGCGTTTTACTGTTGTTAACAGACAGCTGCTTTAACGATTGAAGGGCACTATCCACAACAAACTTGCGGGGATTTGATTGTTTAAACAGCTCTTCTTCAATAAAACTAATAAGCTCTGTGCATTTTTGACGCTCAAATTCATCAGTAAATTGTTTGTGAACTTGTTTTTTTAAATCGATAAGTGCTGCAGAAATGTCCTGTTCTATTTGATTTTTAGTATTCGGGCAAGATGGAAGCCATTCTTTAATCGTTTGCGGATCGAGCAAAATGTCTCCTGCATTTGCTACTTCGTCTACAAGAGGAAGCAGGCGCTTGACACTGTAGCTTATGATCTCATGCGGGTCAGTATTTGTGCCGTTAACCATAAAATTATAGTGAAAGTTGCGATGAAGCATGCCAAGAAACATAATTGCACAATCTAGCAGGTACGGTTTCTTTTCTTGTCCAAATAAATCAATGAACCGCTTGTAAACCCAGTTTACTTCAATAAACTGGGTTTTTTTTATGTATGCTTTTAAATCAGGATCATTGGAAACAAATACTTCTTCAAGTAATGTAAAAAATTTATGTTTATGATGGTTTTTCATCTGTGCATCAATCTGTTTAACAAATACATCTACATCGGTCAGGCTTTTACCAACCAGCAGCTGGTTTCGCTCTTGTTCAATTGTTGTATGAAGCCAGGTAAAAACAGCGATTAATAATTCATTTTTTGAAGAAAAATAGTTGTAGAATGTTCCTTTTGAAATGCCGCTATAATCAATGATGTCTTGAATAGACGTAGCTTGAAATCCTTTTTCAACGAAGAGATGGTGTGCATTTTTTACAACTTGCTGTTTTCGGTTATTCATTATTATCACCTAAATATAAAATTAGACTCATGGTCCAACTTTATGATACATGATTTAAAGCGTTTACACAAATGTTCTTTTTTAAAAAAATGGACGATATCACGACAATATATTGATATAAAAGGGTTATAGGAGTAAAAAAGTCGGTAAAATAAAGGACATGAACACAAGATTTTTCGCTTGCATAAATTGAACTCACAGTATAATATACTCTATGTAGAACATGTGTCTAAAAAAATGAACTTGAAGTATAAGGAGGTACAATAATGAGTCAATCGATAAATCAAATGGAAAAGCCGCCTTATGGCATAATTGCTATTTTGTTAATAGGCGCTTTTATCTCATTGTTGAATGAAACGTTATTAAACGTGGCGCTGCCATCTATTATGAAAGACTTAGATGTGACAACGTCAACTGTCCAGTGGCTTTCTACTGGTTATATGTTAGTGAATGGTATTATGATTCCAACTACCGCTTTTTTAATTCAGCGCTATTCTGTCAGAGGCTTATTTTTAACGGCTATGACTTTATTTACAGCAGGAACAATACTTGCCGGCGCTTCGCCCGTATTTTCAATCTTGTTAACCGCTCGTATTATTCAAGCATCAGGCGCAGCCATTATGATGCCGCTTTTAATGAACGTATTGCTCACAAGTTTTCCATTAGAAAAACGAGGAGCTGCTATGGGGATTTTCGGTTTAGTTATGATTTTTGCTCCGGCAATTGGTCCTACATTATCAGGGTGGCTAATTGAACACTATGAGTGGAGAATGCTGTTCCACCTTGTTACGCCAATCGCGGCAATTGTATTAATAGGCTCTTTCTTCCTATTAAAAGACAAAAAAGAAAAAGTGGAAATCAATTTGGATTTCCTATCACTTGTGTTATCTACGATTGGATTTGGAGGACTTCTATACGGGTTTAGCTCAGCAGGGGATAAAGGCTGGGATTCTGTGGAAGTATACGGCACCATTATCGTAGGAGCTGTGGCGCTGATTTTATTTATTACGCGTCAGTTCAAGCTGAAAACACCTATGCTTGAATTCCGCATTTTTAAATATCCAATGTTTGCTTTATCATCAACGATTTCAATGGTGATCACAATGGCATTATTCTCAGCCATGCTGCTAATGCCAATTTATGTTCAAACGGTACGAGGCATTTCTCCGCTTCATTCAGGATTACTAATGCTTCCGGGTGCGCTGCTAATGGGTGTGATGTCACCGATTACCGGAAAATTATTTGATAAATTCGGAGCGCGTGCACTGGCTGTAACGGGTCTAACGATTACAGCCGTTACGACGTATTTCTTCAGTAACTTAGAGCTTGATACGACGTATACAACGCTCATTACGCTTTACACGCTTCGCATGTTCGGAATGTCTATGGTGATGATGCCGGTTATGACAAACGGGTTAAATCAGCTGCCGCAACGCTTTAATCCGCATGGTACTGCGATGAATAACACGCTTCAACAAGTATCGGGAGCTATTGGTTCGGCTCTTTTAGTAACGGTGATGTCAAACCGTACAGCTACGCATGCAAAAGAGCTCGCTCAAGATGCAATGAGCGGAGCAGGAGCAGCGAATGCAACGGCAGCCGGGGCAGCTCAAATGAAAGAACAGATTGGGATGCAGGCAATGGTACAAGGAATTAACGATGCGTTTGCCGTCTCAGTAGTACTAGTGGTGGTTGCCTTAATTCTTTCATTGTTTATGAAACGCGCCACGCCGGCAAGTGAAGATGAAGTGATAAAGGAAAAAGCAGGACGCGAGCAGTTTGCTAAATAAAAAAGAAATCCCCGCTGAGACAGCGGGGATTTCTTTTAGCTTGTATATCTAAAGCTTAAGCCCATTTTCTTTAATAATTTCCGGTAGCCGATGGACGTTTGATCAGCCATAATATGCGCTTCCATCTGCAGGTCTAAAGGCAAGTCTTCAGGTTTTTGGTTTTCAACCATTTCACGGTCTTCGTCAAAGACGCGAAGGTTAAAGTCATACACACCTTCAACGGGAGAATCTTTGTCAAAGTTTCGAGCGATTGGTGCGAATAAACGTGTTTCGCGGGCTGAAATAGGAGAGACTGCATTCATAATCCACAGCTCTGCGCCTTCTGGGAAGTATACTTTTAGCGTAGCTGTAAACGGCGGATAAACATCAAAGACGCGAAGCCATTTAAAATCAGGTGGATTTAAATGCTGCTGTTCTTTGGAATAATTGCTCACCGTGCTGGTATATTCTACATGAAGCCCATAGTCTGTATCGCTTACTTTATATTTAGGCACAAAGGCGTTGTTTCGATCACCAAATGTGTCCGTGTGCACCCAAGCAAAATGAGCTACGTCTAAAAAGCCTTCCATTTGACGACCGGCCGAACCCATGATATCAAAGCTCGGACAAACAATTTGCTGAAAATCAGGGTCCTCCCAAGCATCGAAGTAAGGCAGGTTATCTTGTTCTCCTGTCAGGGAAGTCCATACTAATCCAAATCGTTCAATAACTGGATAGACGGCCATACACAGGCGGGGAGAAATGTTGGCATCAGGGTGAGCTGGAATCGACGTGCATGCGCCGTCCGTTGCATAGCGGAAGCCGTGGTAAGGACAGACAATTTCATCATCTTCCACCCAGCCCATGCTAAGCGGGGTGCCTCGGTGAACGCATAAATCACGAGCCGCTACTAATTTGTTTGTCGTGCGGTATAGAACTAGATTTACATCTAGTAGTTTTACGGACGTTGGTTTCTCTGTTACATCACTGCAGCGTGCGACCGGGTACCAATACTTGGCGAGCGTCGTCCAATCTTCCAGGCTGAACGTGCAGTCTCTTGGGTAGGGAGTTGCCGTTTTTGATTTGGTCATGGTTGGTTGTTGTTCCATCTATTTTCTTCCCTTCTTTTGTAAGCTCTTTTACTAAGGGTAATATAAAAAAAGAAAATTCACACAATTTATGTAAGGAGTTCTAACATAAAATATGGAACTTTGTAGAAAGTGCGAATTTCAGAAGACGCAAATTAGAGAATATACCAATAAAAAAATTTAAAAAAGCGCTTCCTAAATAAATTTAAACGTGATATAATTTTCCAAGACGCTGGTGTAGCTCAGTAGGTAGAGCACTTGCATGGTAAGCAAGAGGTCGCAGGTTCGATCCCTGTCGCTAGCATAATAAAAAAACCTTCTTTCTTGTTGAAAGAAGGTTTTTTTATTTGTGTTGACTTTAAAATTCTTCTCCGAATTATTCTTCCCCGCCTTGTGAAAACTTTAACAGTTTGATAGCCTTATTAGGAGGCTGTGAGAAAACATGTGTATCTTTTCCACTATGTCTTATGAATCATATTTAGAAATATTCTTAAAAGAATGTTTATTGCCTCTAAGTATTGGGTACACGAAACTAGGGGTTAAATTTCAACAGGGAGTGTGAACGATAATTTGATTACGTTTAAGAATGTGTCAAAGCAATATCCAGACGGTACGACCGCCGTGAAAAATATTAATCTAGAAATTAAAGAAGGGGAGTTTTTCGTTTTAATTGGTCCGAGTGGGTGTGGGAAGACAACCACCTTAAAAATGATTAACCGTCTTCATGATATTACCGAAGGAGAACTATACATAAAAGATAAGCTCGTATCGGCCCACAACATACATAAGTTACGCTGGAACATTGGCTATGTCCTGCAGCAGATTGCTCTTTTTCCTCATATGACCATTGCTGAAAATATAGCCATTGTACCCGAGATGAAGCATTGGAAGAAAAACAAAATCAAAACGCGCATTGATGAACTGCTTACCTTGGTAGGACTAGACCCAAAGCAATATAGAAACCGAAAGCCGTCTGAGCTCTCAGGTGGCCAGCAGCAACGTGTAGGTGTAGCACGTGCCCTCGCAGCCGATCCCCCCGTTATTTTAATGGACGAACCCTTTAGTGCCCTCGATCCGTTAAGCCGCGAACAGCTTCAGCAAGATATTATTAGCTTAAAAGAAAAAATCAAAAAAACATTTGTGTTTGTTACGCATGATATGAGCGAAGCGATGACGCTTGGAGATCGTATCTGCCTGATGAAAGATGGGGAAATTGTTCAAGTTGGAACCCCGGAGGAATTCATTCAAAAGCCTAAAAATGAATTTGTAAAAACATTTATTGGAAATCAAGGCAATGCTTTATTTGAGACATTGGATATGTTTGTCAAAGAAAGTGAACAGCCAGACGTAGAGCCTACTGAAGAGCTAGCTTCAACCGCCACTGTTCAGCAGGCAATGGACGCCCTTTACGACCATGAAGCAATAGCCGTGAAAAAAGGGAGCAAACGCATTGGCGTTGTAACGCGCAAAAACCTATTAGCGTTTCTTTCTGATAAAACGAAAGAAGGAGGAACGCTGTAATGAATGCACTAAGCACATTATTAGATCAACGAGGAGATGCACTGTTTCAAGCTCTTCTTGAACACATTCAAATTTCCGTACTGGCTCTTGTTATCGCCGTATTAATTTCAGTGCCGCTCGGACTGTACTTAACGAGGCATGACCGCATTGCTGAACCGATCATTGGCGTAACAGCCGTACTGCAAACCATTCCTTCACTCGCTTTATTAGGATTACTGATTCCTCTTGTCGGAATTGGAACCTTTCCCGCGGTTATTGCACTGTTTTTATATTCGCTTCTTCCTATTGTACGAAATACATATACCGGAATTAAAGAAGTGGACCCATCTTTAATTGAAGCATCCAAAGCCATGGGGATGAACTCGTGGAGACGATTAATCAAAGTAGAACTTCCTCTAGCACTTCCTGTCATTATGGCCGGAATTCGCACAGCGATGGTACTCATTATTGGTACAGCGACAATCGTGGCTCTTATCGGAGCGGGCGGACTCGGAAGCTTAATTTTGCTTGGTATTGACCGAAGCGATAATAGTTTGATTTTATTAGGAGCCATTCCAGCCGCATTATTAGCGCTTATTTTTGATGGAATTCTGCGAACGATTGAACACTCAGCTAAAAAAGGGTCCAAAAAACGCTCGTTTATTATGATCATCGTATTAATACTCATTCTTGTTTCTCCGTTTGCAGCGATGAGCGCAACAAAACCAGACCTTGTTATCGGAGGGAAGATTGGTGCAGAACAAGATATTTTAATTAATATGTACAAAGAATTAATTGAAGATCAAACCGATATGAAAGTAAATCTACGTTCGTCGCTTGGGAAAACGGTATTTGTATTTGAGGCTCTGCGTAACAAGGAAATTGATTTGTACCCTGAATATACGGGTACAGCCATTGTGACGCATCTAAAGGAACAGCCGGACAGCAAAGATGAAACAGAGGTGTACAAGCAGGCAAAAGAAGGATTTCAAAAGAAATTCGGCCTTGTCTATTTAGATCCAATGAAGTTTAATAATACGTACACATTGACCGTAACAAAAGAATTCGCTAAAGAAAATAATCTAACAACTATTTCAGATTTGGCAAATGCAACAGATAAAGTAAAAGCAGGGTTTACGCTTGAGTTTAAAGATCGCGAAGACGGCTATGTAGGCATTCAAAAAGAATATGGCCTTACCTTCCCGAATATTAAAACGGTGGAGCCGAAGCTTCGCTATCGCGCTGTAGAAAAAGGCGATATTAACGTGCTTGATGCTTACGCAACGGACCCTGAAATCAAACAGTTTGGTTTGAAAGTCTTAAAAGACGATCAGCAGTTCTTCCCTCCGTATCAAGGAGCGCCTGTGCTTCGTGAAGATACGCTAAAAGAGCACCCTGAACTGAAAAAAATCTTAAATCAACTGGGCGGTAAAATCAGTGATGACGAAATGCGTGAAATGAACTATCAAGTAAATGCGAAAGGAAAAACGGCTGAAGAAGTTGCTCATCAATTCTTAGTGAAAAAAGGATTAATTAAGGAGTAAAAACGAAGAAAAAAGCTAGGACAACAGTATGTTAGTTGAAAGAAGATCCGAACGATGAATCGTTCGGATCTTTTTATTTTAGTTGTTTCTAGCAGTTGATTGGAGGGCAACGCGAAGACTCCCGCGGAAAGCGAAGCCTTGCATGGAAATCAACTGCGGTGCAAGAAGTGATCCATACTTGATTATTTACTCCATTCGTCCGTCTTTAGATTGGCGTGATTTCGTTATGTCTCAATCTCTTTTTAATGTGGGAGAAGCATTAATGAAAATGAGGCCTTATGAACAAGCTAAAGGTACCGAATTTGTTTTCTGATGGAAGGGAGGCGCTTTTATGAATTCATTTTTTACGTGTCATCCTGTACAACATTCCTTTCAGCTTTTTTCAGTTGAACATCTTGTAACTTTAGCTATTATCGTGATCATAGGAGCATTTATTTTTTTGTGTCGAAAGCAGCTGCGAAAAAAGATGTTTGTGTTCATTTTGCTTTCACTGATTCTAATTGCTTCAGAAACAGCCTACCAGGCTTGGGAAATCAGCTGCCATCAGTGGTCCGCTGAAACTTCCTTGCCTCTTCAGCTCAGCGATATAGTCGTGCTGCTGGCTGCTGTTATGCTGATAACCAAAAGCAGGCTTCTTTTTTATTTTGTGTACTTCGCAGGAATCAGCAGCTCTGTTCAAGCGATGATTACCCCGGACCTTGGCGGCTATGCGTATGCCCAGTTTCGCTATGTGCAGTTTTATGTATCGCATGGCGGTGTGGTACTTGCTTGCTGTATGCTAATTGCTGTCTGCAGATATGAGCCGACGTTTCGTTCTTTATGGGTAAGCGTAGTATCTGTTAATCTGTACGGAGGTTTTATCTATGCTATGAATCGTTTACTCGGGGCGAATTATTTATATATGATGAAAAAGCCAGAGCACGCTTCCTTACTGGATGTTCTTGGACCTCATCCTTGGTATTTAGTATGGATTGAAGGAATCATGATTCTTAGCTTTCTTGTCCTTTATCTGCCGTTTTGGGTACATAAAAAAATTAAAGGTGATAAAAACAAAGTCAATTTTATTGAAGCAGAATGATAATACTGGTAGTTTATAAGTGTAAACTAACTCAGATTTTCTGAAGGAAAAGGAAAGAATGACTGAACAAGCCGTTAGAGGCAAGCATAAAAATAGAAAAGAATAAAGCAAGCACAAATATCAGAAGGAGAGTATCAAAATGAAAACACTGGTTATTTTAGCGCATCCAAGCTTAGCATCTTCTCGTATTAATAAAGCGTGGGCAGAGCGAGTGAAAAAAGAAGAGAATGTGTACGTTCATGATTTATACGCAAACTATCCCGATTTCAAAATTGATGTAGAAAAAGAGCAGGAGTTAGCTGTTCAATTCGATCGTATTGTTTTTCAATTTCCATTTTACTGGTACAGCTCACCAGCACTCTTAAAAGAGTGGCAAGATGTTGTCTTAACATACGGCTGGGCTTATGGAAGCAAAGGTACTAAACTTCAGGGAAAAGAGTTTGTCGTAGCTACTTCGACAGGGGGCCCTGCAGAAGCTTATCAAGAAGGGGGATACAACCGTTACCCAATGAATCATCTGCTTCTTCCTTTTCAAGCTATGGCAAATTTAACAGGTATGAAGTTTCAAACGCCATTTTTATTTCAAGGAGCAGGCGGTGATCTGAGTGACAAAGTTATTCAAGATAGTGCAGAAAGCTACGCTCGATTACTAAGATAATAAAAAAAGCCGCGTCACAGCGGCTTTTTAATTTGCGTTTGTTCGTGAGAAAGAAGTAAGCAGCTTTTGAGGAGCGATATCTAATCCTTCAATTAGTAGTCCTGTCATAGCCGTTAGACTCCCGACTTCAAAAGATTCCCCGGCTCTCCAAAATGCTGATTCACCTTGTTTGATATAAATTTTCAGTCCGTTATCGCCAGCTACCCAGCCTTCCCCGTGAACGACTAAAAGAAGCTGTGGAATCGTAGCTTCTTGACGAGGGGTATAATCATTTTCTTGAAAAGATAAAAAGCTGATTTTGACATCTCCAGTATGAGAAAGTAATGGGTTTACTTTATAGGTAGAATGAAGAAAGGAACGCTCTTCTTCAGCTTGAAAACCATATAATTTCATCATTTCATCTCCTTAGCTAAAAAATATAAAAAGAAGTCCTTCTCCTTTCATATACGCATGTAACAGCAAAAATAGAACTCCAAAGAAACGGCTGTTTCTAGGAAAATGGCTTCATTTTTTGTCGAAGCTGAAAATTTTTTGAAGGATAGGGAGGAAAAACAGAAGTTTTTTTGAATAGTATAAAAAAGGTGTCCGCTAATGGACACCTTTTCCTAATTTAAAAATGATTGTAACGCTTGTTTGTTTTCTTCAAGGTCGATGCTTAAAACAGCACCAATACCGGATATTCGTTCGTTTGAATAGGAACCTTCAACCGGTAAACGAAGAGATTTTAAATCTGGCTGATTTCCAACTAAAAAATCTTTTCCTATCACAATAAATGTTTTTGGCGGAATATTTGTATCCACATATGGATCAATGACTCCCCATAGCTTAGGAGCTTTCGCCAGCGTCTTTACTTGAAGAGCTTCATCCATTAATTTACCGATCACTTCTTGTTGACGCTTCACGCGCCCGAAATCACTTTGGCTATCATGTCGGAATCGCACGTATCCTAGTAATTTATCTCCGTGAAGAGTTTGTTTTCCAGGTTTTAGCGTCATGCCAATTCCTGATGACATTTCGTGCGGCACGGTAACCGTAATTCCCTCAGGGGCAATCGTATCGGCAACTTTAGAAAAACCTTTAAAATCAACAACGGCATAATAGTTTACATCTATGCCGAAATTTTCTTTAATTGTCTTACGCATTAATTCGGGACCGCCAAATGCATAGGCTGAATTTAATTTGTTTTTGCCATGTCCGGGAATATCCACATATGAATCACGCATCAAAGAAACAATTTTAGGCTGATTGCTGTCTTTGTCATAATGAGCAATCATGATTGTATCGGCACGCGAATGTTCTTCACCTCGAGAGTCAATTCCAAGAAGCAGCACATTCATGCTATCTAAATTGGCACTTGCACCATTAAAATCAAATTGTCCATCTTTCCCAAAAGCTCCGTCTGCTTCTGCTAACCCTTGTTGGTATTGATAATACACATACGCACCAGCGGCGATTACAAGAATGAGAAAGAAAAGAAGTAGCTTTCTAAAGCGTTTCTTTTTTCTTTGCTTTTTTCTTTTATGTTGTTTACGTTCTGTACGTTCTTCCAAATGTCTCACCATCGCATTCAAAAATATTAATACTTTTTTGTTTGAAACCAATTATGCAAAAAATTATAAAACGACATAATAAAATTAACACTAAGGAATTAGATTAGCAAGTACGTTCACTAGTAAATCTGTGAAGACAGCTAAAATAAGAGAAGTGTACAAATAGAAGAAAGAGGAAATAAAGGTTATTTTTTTCGAGGAGATTTGTTATAATCTATCATAGTTAGGGAAAAAGTTCTGTCTTTTAAGAATGGAATAAGAGGAAAGTCTCTGTTTGTGGAGAATCAAATATAGGTCTAAATGTAGAAAAAAGGAGTGAAGCGAATGAGTATATATGTGTCATCTTCGAACCTTGTGCTGATTCCAGAAGCGGCGTTAAGTCATTGGAAACCTTATGGCGCGGGGGAATTGACCGGAGCTATTATTTCAGGTAAAGATAGTGCTGAAATAATTAAAGAGCTTAATCAATCGTCTATTCTGCCTTTTACAAGTTTTTTCTATCGAAAGCATTTTGTTATTCTGTTTGATAAAGAACAAGTAAAAAATCATTTTGAACAGCTGCTTTTATTATATAAATCTCAGGGCTATATTTTTTATTCTTCTACTTTATACGATGATCACTGGTCCCAGGTCCTTGAAGGAACGAAGCAGCTGTTAACGGTAAATGGACAAGTGGTGCCGGTGCTTGAGCTTGAACAAAACGGTGAATTTGATGTTGTTCGTGATGAAGGCGGTCTGCACATTGTGATAGATGATGACGAAGACGAAGAGAAGCAGCTAGAAAAAAAAGTTCATGAGCTTCCGCTTGAAGAAGGTATCTATTTTATTGGCGATCCCGGATTTGTTGAAAACCGAGACATGCTGGTAAAAGAATATTTTCCTAAAGGTACGTACGAATTTATTTATAGATACGGAGAAAATGGCTGGCTGATGAAAGTAAGTATTCAGCGAAAAGCGATTAAAGAGCAGCTTACTACTCTTCACGCGGCTTTGTCTTAACCTCTATTCATTGTACAATATTGCTAAATAACTATGTTATAATAGTAATATTGCACAATGAAAGGGGTTTTTTTAATGGAAGCACGTTTACAAAAAGTCGTATCGTGGCTAGAAGAAAAGAATGTAGAAACGGCCTTTATTTCGTCAACCGAAAACGTATTTTATTTAACTGGATTTCACACGGATCCGCATGAGCGTTTGCTTGGCTTATTTGTGTTTACCGAAGCGGAGCCGATGCTTGTTTGTCCATCAATGGAAGTGGGACAAGCAAAAGAAGCCGGCTGGAAGTTTGATGTGATTGGATATGAAGACCATCAAAATCCTTGGGAACTTATTAAAGAAGCTTTACATAAACGAAACGTAATAGATGTGAAAAAGGTTGCTGTAGAGAAAGAGCAGCTGCTGTATGCGAGAGCCGAAGAACTGCTTAGCCTATATCCAAACGCTGAGCTAGTCGGAGCAGAAGAGAAGTTAAATCAGCTGCGTTTAATTAAAGATGAGCGTGAAGTTGAGATTCTGCAAAAGGCAGCTGCCTTAGCTGATTTTGGTGTAGAAGTAGGCGTAGCTGCTTTAAAAGAAGGCGTTACGGAAATGGATGTTCTGGCTAAAATTGAATACGAGCTAAAGCGAAAAGGAATTCGTGAGATGTCGTTTTCAACGATGGTTTTATTTGGTGAAAAAACGGGAGAAGCGCACGGGAACCCAGGTCTTCGCACGTTAAAGCCAGGAGATATGGTTCTGTTCGATTTAGGTGTAGTGCTAGACGGATACTGTTCAGATATTACGCGTACAGTCGCTTACAAGTCCATTAATGATAAGCAAAAAGAAATCTATGAAACGGTACAGCGCGCCGAGCAGGCAGCTCTTGAAGCTTCCAAGCCCGGCACTCGCATTGGCGACTTGGACATGGTAGCACGCAATATTATTACAGAAGCAGGGTATGGAGAGTATTTCTTGCATCGTCTTGGTCATGGTCTTGGCATCAGCGTGCATGAGTTTCCTTCAATGAGCCGCAACAATGATGATGTGCTTCAAGAAGGCATGGTATATACAATTGAACCGGGTATCTATATTCCAGGACTCGGAGGCGTGCGTATCGAAGATGATGTAATCATTACAAAAGATGGATACGAAACGTTAACGAAGTACCCAAAAGAATTACAAATTATTTCATAATAATGTCATAAAAAATAGAGGCTGCCATGGTGCAGGCTCTATTTTTTATGGGAAAAGAAAAAATTGGTTAAGGTTTCTTATTTGCTTCTTGGTACAATTTCATAGTATGTTACGAAACGATAACATTTCTATCACATTTTCTAAAAACTATATCGTAAGCGAGTGCAGTAGTATATGCTGTACAGTAGGGAGCTTTTTAAGGTCGCAAGCAAGGAGGTTTTTTATGAGTAATTTTACAAAAGATGAAGAATTAATTATACATAAAGCAATAGATGTATTTGGTCAAAAGGATCGAATTGAAGATTATTCAGATGAAAGAAAAAAGCATGGTATTCACGTTGTGGCGTGTGAAAACCATCCGCGTCAAGACGTAACCGCGTATGCAACGCTCGGTGGACATCAATGTCCGACAGGCTATACAGTTGGAGGGATCCCGCTTCGAATTGAAATCGTTGGGGCTTGTCATGAGGAATTCGGTATTTATTCTGCTATTTTAGCAAACTGTATTTTCCATATGATGAAATCTCATGTGTCCATCTTCCCAGGAGCTATTTATAAAGACGTTATTGCAGTCCTTGATGACAGCTTTCATATGCAGCACATTTTGCTGATTCCGCCGTTTTTATGGGATAATTTTTCAACGATTGAACTATCTGATAAAAAAGTAGCGTTCCTGCAGGCCGTTCCGATTTCAGAAAATGAACGTGCTTTTGCACTTGAGTACGGGGTAGATTCGTTGCTAAGCCGCTTTGATGCTGAGCAGGTGAATGTCTTCAATTTAGAAAGAAGATCTGTTGTATAAACAAAAAGAGCGCCGACTGAGACGCTCTTTTTTGTTATTGATTAGTAGGTCAATTCTTTTTGCGGTATAGCTTTTTTATGACTCGTTTGGTAGCTGTGAAGCACCATGCCTGCTATGATAACTCCCATTCCAACCCAAGAAAGAATCGATGGCAAAGGACTTGATAGAAGGAAGACCTCTCCTAGCAGTGCAAATAAAACTTCCATCGATTGTGTAGCTTCAACTGCACCTAACTTTTGAGAATCTTTTTTAACAAGGTCGGTTGCTGCAAAAAATAAAACTGTTGCACATACTCCTGAAAGTAAAGCAACTAAACTGCTTTGATAAATCTGAGTTGTTTTTGGTAGTCCATCGGTCACGTAGGCATAGACAGAAAGAATAATCCAAAACGGCAGGCTTGAAAGCGTCATTCCAAGCACGCGCTGAAACGTATTAAGTGACGACACCTCCATCATTTTACGGTTGCCAAGCGGGTACGCAAAAGAGGCAATCAAAATGGGAATGGTACAAAGCAAGGCAGTAGCGGCCGACAGTTCAGTCGCATGCTCAAGCTGCATGAGCACAACTCCTATTAAAATAATAAACGAAAAACCTAGCTGCTTGAAAGGAATGCCTCCTCGCTTCTTTCCTTCTTTGTAAAACAAAGGAGCTAGGAGAGACCCCGATAAAATTGTGATTTGCCAAGTTCCTGCAATAAGCCAGCCGGGACCGTAGGCTGAAGCAAAACAAAGAGGAGCGTAAAATAAGCCAAATCCAACCGTGCTCCAAAGCAGCCATTTTTGCGGCTGGGCTTTTATTTCTGCCACCACAGGTTTAATACCACCCCAAAAATAAACGAGCACAAGCAAAAGAGGTACCATAAAAAAATAGCGCAGCGACGCGCTCCACGCCCAGCTGCCTCCGGATAAATCCATCGCTCGATTTAAAACGAATGTAAAAGCAAAAAAGAATGATGCAGCAATGCCTAATAAAAGAGGCTTCACTTGGATTCCTCCTCACTTGTCAGCGCTTCACCTAGCGTCAGCCAGTTCGTTTCGACAAGCTGCGTTGTCAGTGCGGCATCTTTTTGACGACAAGCGTTTATGATTTCTTTGTGCTGATCAACGGAAGCAAGACTAGAAAGAGAAGAAAAGCGAGCTATTTCTAAACGCTGGATTTTGGCGCTTGTTTGTTTTACAACACGCTCTAGCTCTATATTGTTCGCCCGTCTTAAAAAGACGGAATGAAATGCTTCATCCGCTTCAATCGCTTTAAGGACATTTCTTGTTTTGATTGCATGTTCTAGAGATTGATTGTGTTTGATTAGTTCGCCCATATCTTCTTCTTGTAACGAAGTACAAGCCAGCTTAGCAGCAAGTGCATGAAGAGCTGCGACGACAATAAAAGATTGTTTTGCCTCCTCAAGGTTTAATGGAGCCACTTTTGTAGAAGAGCCAGGTGCCGTTTGGACAAGGCCTTCATCTTCAAGTCTTTTTAATGCTTCTCGAACAGGAGTGCGGCTAACTCCAAATTGCTCAGCCAGTTCTTTATCCTGAAGCTTTTGTTCCGGCTGAAATTCAAGCATGACAATATTATGTTTAAGTGTTTGATAGACTTCTTCTCTTAAAGAAAGTCGTTTGAGAGGTTGAATGTTATTTTTCATAAAACCAATATATCGCATATTACATTAAATAACAATGTGAAAACTAAAAAAACTTCGTCTAAAAAGCAGACAGCTGCTTTTTAGATGAAGAGCTTAATTACTGCTGCGCAAAGATTTAGATAAAATGCTCGCAATCGCTTTGCTGTGCTCAACCTGCGTTCTTTTGGACTCTTTTCGTTCAAGAGCTACTTTTTGAAGACTTTTTTCTTCTTCAGTTTGAGCAATAACTTGAGGAACGGGGGCAGGTTTCCCGTTTTCTAATGCAACAAAGGTAAGAAAAGAAGTAGCTGCAATACGCTTAATGCCCGTTAACAAATTTTCGGCAATCACTTTAACAAAAATAATCATAGAGCTTTTTCCTGTAACAACAACGAATGCTTCATATGAAATAAAATCTTCTTCGGTGACGGGTTCGATAAAGTCAACGTGATCAATGGAAGCCGTAACACACGACTTTCGGGAATGTTTAGCTGCTGAAAGAGAAGCCGTCATGTCCATGTCAGCGACAATTTTCCCCCCAAAAAGGGTGTGGTGATTATTTAGGTCATTTGGAAAAATGTGCTGTGATTTGACTACTCGTGAGACGCTGCAAAGTACTGCTTTTTCACTCATTGAAAACACTCCTTCAAACTGTTTATATGGTTTAATGTATGTTGACTACTTGTTCTTATGTATACAAGTTATAGAAAGCCTTTTCGTAAAAAGCTCTTCAAAAGCTTCTATATGGTAAAATAGAACAAATATGAAAGAGAGGATGAGAGCATGAACTTAACTCAATTTTCTAGAAGAAAATATACGGATTCCCCTACACCTTTAGAAAAGCTATCGGTTTTATCTCAGCAGTTAAATGGACCTTCAATTTATATGAAGCGCGATGATATGCTTGGACTGACAGAGGGCGGAAATAAGACGCGCAAGCTTGAATATTTAGTAGCTGATGCAAAGGCGCAAGGAGCAGACGTGCTTGTAACGTGCGGTGCGATACAATCCAATCACTGTCGTTTGACGCTCGCTGCGGCTGTAAAAGAGCAAATGAAATGCGTGCTCGTACTGGAAGAAGGGGAAAATAAAGCAAGCGATCAGCCAACAGGAAACTATTTTCTTTATCATTTATTAGGCGCTCATGACATGCGGTTTGTCGCTGAAGGTTCTGATTTGACAGCGGAAATGAAAAAAGTAGAGCGAGAGCTAATTGAAAAAGGTCATAAGCCTTATTTAATTCCAGTAGGAGGTTCGAATGTTATCGGTGCAACCGGATACGCTGCCTGTGCACAAGAGCTGCTTATGCAAAGCTATGAGCAGCAAATAAAGCTTAGCCACGTGGTTTGCACAAGCGGCAGCGGAGGCATGCACGCAGGATTAGTGGCAGGCTTTCAAGGTCTTCAAAGTGACGTATCTGTTATTGGAATGAATGTCAGTCGTGCTAAAGAAGAGCAAGAAGTAAAAGTTGCTAAGCTGACGAGTGAACTTTATGATCATTTGCATAGTAAAACGCCTTTTAAAAAAGAAGAGATTGTGTGTATGGATGAATACGTAGGTCCAGGGTATGCTGTTCCGACAGAAGAGATGGTGGAAGCAGTCAAACTTGTGGCCAGTACGGAAGGGATTTTATTGGATCCTGTGTATACAGGAAAAGCGATGGCTGGTCTAATTGATTTAATTCGAAAAGGTTATTTTAATAAGGATGAAAATGTAGTGTTCGTCCACTCAGGCGGTTCACCGGCTCTTTATGCCTATACATCATTTTTTTCATAAAAAAAGCAAGGGATTCGACTCCCTTGCTTTTTTAGTTTATATAGGAATAGTAAGTGAAAACGTTACTCCGGTGTCTGTATTTTCAGCCGTAATTGCTCCATCGTGCATCGTAACAATACGCTTTACAATGCTTAAGCCAATACCGAATTCACCGTTTGCTCCTTTTTTAAACGGTTCAAACAAGTGTTGAAGCACGCTTTGATCAATCGGCGGACCATCGTTGCTGATTGTACATTGAACGTTCGTTTGGTGTTTAGCAAGTGAAAGTGAAACCTTCGTCTCGGCATAGCGCAGCTGATTGTCGAGTACATTTTCAAGAACTTTTGTCCATAGCTCTTTGTCTCCTTTAATTGTTGCGTTTGCGTCGTCAAATTCCCACTGTATTTCAGGGCGCCTCCACCGCAAGCGATCCACTACTTCATGAAGAAGTGCAGTAAAATCAAAGTCATCTTGTGCAAGCTGATGAGTGGACATATAGTCAAGCTTGGTTAAGTAAAGCAAATCGCGGATTTTTTTCTCAAGATTTTTAGATTCATCCTCAATAACTTTTACCGTTTGAGATAAATCACCTTTTGGATAAATGCCGTCTTGAATCGACTGAGCGTAGCTTTGAATAACCATAACCGGTGTTTTTAAATCATGTGAAATATTTTGAAGCAGCGTTTGCTGTGCTTCATCTTTAGATACGAGCCTTTTGCGCATTTGCTCGATCGAGGCGCCTAGCTTGCCAATTTCATCGGAACGGTTGACTGTAACGGGCTCATGCCAATTTTGTTCGGCAATTTTTTTTACATCTTTTTCAAGCGATACAAGCGGCTTGCTTAAATATCTTGATAGCCAAATAGATGGAAGCCAGCTGAATAGAAATACAATTGAAATTACAAAAAGCAGCTGTTTAAACAGAGTAGAAGTGAGCGCGTTGCGATACGTATCCCACGAAAATGAAAGCAAAAAAGCAGGCTGTCCGTTTACGCTTACTTTTCGAATTACATAAAAAAGCGTCCGGTTGCCGAGATCTTTTTCATAGCGAGCGACGATTTTCCGCTGACTGATTGCATCTTCCTGTGCTTTTCTCAAAAAGTCTTGAGGCAACACCCGTGATGAAAAATAAGAGATATCCGCATGTTCAGGCAATAAAATATGATCCACGGTTCGATTGCCAAGTGTTGGTTCACTGTCTTCATTGCTAAAGTAGTATTCACCTGAGCGGCTTGGCAAGCCGTATTCTTTTAAAATATGCTGTTCATTTTCAATAGTGGTATAAATTTCATTTGTGAAGAACTGCCTGAGCGTCGTTGGGAATAAAATAGCGAGCAAAATTGAAATAAGCAGTAAAATACCGGAGATGACGAGCCAAATTTGAAATGCAAGCGACTTGTTTTTCATGCTTTCATCATCCGGTATCCGTATCCGTAAATCGTTTCAATTCGTGCTTGCGGCATTTTTTTACGCACGCGCCTTACTAAATCATCCACCACTCGGTCTGTGCCGAAATAATCTTCTCCCCAAATGAGATTCAGCAGCTGCTCCCGTGAAAAAGCCTGTCCAAGGTCTTTTGAGATAGTGACAAGAAAATCAAATTCTTTAGACGTTAAATCAATCGGCTTTCCATTTTCACTGACCGTACGGGTATGTAAATCGATTTCATAAGGAGTCAGCGTAATGGTATCGGTTTTCTTTTGATTGGAACCATATACGCGGTTTAGCAGTTTGTTTGCTCGAATAACTAGTTCACGAGGCAAAAAAGGCTTTGATAAATAGTCGTCGCTGCCCATTTCAAGCCCAAGAACCCGGTCAATATCGGCATCGCGGGCTGAGATGAAAATAACAGGCACATGTGGCGTTTGCTGCTTGATTTCGCGAATGAGCTGATACCCGTCAATGTCAGGCAGCATAATATCTAAAATCCACAGATGCGGAGGAGTTGCAATCATTTCTTTGGCGTCCGTGCCGTTAAAAAATGTGTGAACGTCCCAGCCTTCTTTTTGAAGGTAAAGGGTTAAAACTTCGTTTAAATTTTGTTCATCCTCTACTAAATATAGTGTAAAGCTCAAATTTGACACCTTCCTCTGAATATATGAAAATTAAGGTAAATAAAGCATATTACGCCATATATGCGCGTTTCTTTAAAGGTCTATGTACCCGCTATTATACTACGTGTTTGCTGTTATAAAGAAATTTTTCACAATTTCACACATTGTTTTGATACTTATCCCAAACTTTTATTTTATAGTATAGATAACATAAAATTTGCTACGTTAAAAGGAGTGTTTTTCATGGATCCACGTGATTATGAAAGAGAGCAAGAACGAAAAGAAGAATATGAAAACCGCCAGCAGCGCTATGATCAGTATCAGCCTGCGTCATCATCACAGCCTCCAAGAAGACGCTTATTTCCAGTGATTGCATCTTCTATCGCCGGAGCAGTGCTAGGGGGAGGAATTGTGCTATACGGTGCTCCGCAGCTGGGATTAATAGATTCAGCTGATACGCAAACAGCGAATCAAACAACGCAGACTCAAACCGCAACAACAACGAGCACCACGCCTCGAACAGTAAGCACAACCGTGAATCAGTCAGATCTTGTTTCAGTTGTAAATAAAGTATCAGCTGCTGTTGTAGGCGTGAACAATATTCAACAGCAAACAAATCCATTTTCTGGAGATACCCAAACGCAAGAAGCAGGAACGGGTTCCGGTGTTATTTTCAAAAAAGAAAATGGAAAAGCATACGTTGTGACCAATAACCATGTTATTGACGGCGCCAGCGAAGTAGAAGTGTCACTTTCAAACGGACAAAAAGAAAAAGCTAAGATTGTCGGAGCTGATGCGCTAACGGATTTAGCGGTGCTTGAGATGTCTGACAAAAATGTTGAACAAGTGGCGAAGTTCGGGAAATCATCGGATTTAGTAGCGGGTGAAACGGTGCTTGCAATCGGAAATCCTCTTGGTGAACAATTTTCTCGTACGGTCACACAAGGTATCGTGAGCGCAGCAAAACGCTCTGTCCCTATTTCAGAAAATTGGAACGTAGATGCAATTCAAACGGATGCGGCGATTAATCCAGGAAACAGCGGCGGTGCCTTGATCAATTCTTCCGGTGAAGTAGTCGGTATCAACAGTATGAAAATTTCAGAAGACAATGTAGAAGGCATCGGCTTTGCTCTTCCAAGTGATGAAGTGCAGCCGACGATTGAACAGCTGATGAAAAACGGAAAAATAACGCGTCCATATATGGGGGTAGGTCTTCAAGATGTAGGTCAGCTTTCAGCTGCAACAAAACAAAACCAGCTAGGCCTAACCAGCGATACGTCTGAAGGAGTTGTCGTAACGACGGTTGAACCATTCTCTTCTGCTTCTGATGCAGGTTTACAATCAAAAGACGTGATTGTTGCCATCGATGGAAATGAAGTCAAAACATCCAGTGATTTACGTCAATATCTATACACAAAACGTAAAGTAGGAGACACGGTAAAATTAGACGTGTATCGAAATGGAAAAAAACAAACTATTTCTCTGAAGCTTTCAGAGCAGCAGGATAACAATGGATGAGTTCAACACCGTTAAAGCTGCTGCTAGCAGTATTAACAGCGTTAGGATTTTTAACCGGCTGCGAAGGGAAGCATTCAAACACGATGTTTCCTTCTGTAGAAATTAGTCAGCTATCTTCTACCAAAGAACTGGCAGCGTATGAGGGAGGCAAGGTGACAGGAGCTGAATTCAACCGTTTTTTAGCCGTTGAAGGGTTCTTAAATCCAGATGCTCCGCTAAATGATACGAGCTACCGCAAAGAGTTATTGCGGCAGCTTGTTATGCAAAAAATCTTAATTTCGCATCTAAAGACAAGCGATAAAGTACAAAAACAAGTCGAGGATATGTGGAAGCAAATTAAACGCTCATATGACGAGGATACAAGAAAACAAGGTTATGAAGTGTTAAATATTCGTTCCAGTGATGTAACCAACCAGCTAACGAATCAGTTTAAATTAGAAGAATATTTTCGTAAACAAATTACGTCTGATGAACTAACTGCTTACTATAAACGTATTGAAAACGATCTAACGCGCGTATCTTTTACGCAGCTGGCTTTTTCCACTTTACATGATGCCGCTGCCGCTGCGGCTGAACTGCAAAAGGGAACATCGCTTCAGGACGTTCAAAAAAAATATGCTGATGTCCAGACAGTGAGCAAAATAGAGAATGCTGATAATCTAAAGCTTTCAAGTTTATCTCCCTCTTTTATAGATGTTTTAAAAAAACAGCACATCGGAGAGAGTAGTGAGCCCATTAAAATGGGTAAAGTCTATTATATTCTTATTTTAAAACAAAAAGATAAAAAAACGGAATCAGAAGTCAAAGAAGAAATGATGAAAGAACTTGTTTTGAATCATATCAACCGGTATATCCAGGATCAACTGCCAAGGTTTCACGTGACTTTCAACCTTAGGTAGTTCCCTTTTATATAGATTGATTGTTTTCAAAAAACAAGCAGGTAAAAGAGCTTTCTATTAATAGAGAGCTCTTTTACATTTTTAAGTAGACAGAAATGTCGGCACCTGATAAAATGAAGTTGTAAAACTTTCATTATTCGGAAAATTTATACCCTCCAGCTTTGGAGGGTTATTTTTTATGCTGTTGGACGAATAAAAGAGGCTGGGACAAAAGTAGTTTAATGGAAAGAAGATCCGAACGATGAATCGTTCGGATTTTTTCGTTAGTATGGTGAACGTATGTTTAATCTATTTATTTGGTTCTAGCTGTTGATTGGAGGGCAAGGCGAAGACTCCTGCGGAAAGCGAAGCCTGGCACAGAAATCAACAGCGGTGTCAAAAGTGATTCATACGAGCTTATTGATCCCATTGTTCGCTTTTAGATTGGACCGCTTTCGTTAGGTTTCAATCACTTTTCATCTTTTAAATGACTCAATAATGCAGGAGCCATCTCCACGTGAGAAAGGGCGATGTGTGAAATCGTTTTGGCATAAGGTGTAATTTCGTTAATAAATTGTTCGAGTACGTGCAGGTGAGGAAGCTGAAGCTTTGTAATAAAGCAGGCTTGCCCGGCGATTCGTTCACAGAATAAAGCGTAGGGATACTGAGAAATAAATCGTTTAAAACGCTCATGCTCTCCGTTTTTCATGGTTACTTCAATAAAACACGACACAGGCAAATGCAGCTTTTCATAATCAATATCGATCGTATATCCTTTTATAACGCCAAAGCTCTCTAGCTGCCTTACTCGCTCTGCCACCGAAGGAGGAGACAGGTTAATTTGTTTTCCTAGCTCTCGTAAGGAAAGGCGGCTGTTTTGCTGCAGCGCCTGCAAAATCGATAAATCAATTTCATCAATTTTCAATTGAAAACCTTCTTTCTCATTAACGTTTCATTTGATTAGTAATAGTAGATAAGATGTTTTATATGTAATCTGAAATTTCCATTTTTCTTACTATAATAATTAAAAAGGAGTGAGTAAAAAATGGCAAGAGTTTTGTTAGCAAACGAAGAGGGAACAAATTTTGAAAAAGCATTGAATTTAATTCCGCATGTAAAAAGATTGTATGATGAGCTTTACGACACGCTTTGGAACAGCGATATAGTAGAAAAAGAGACTAAGGAAAAAATTAGGCTTTATCTAGCAGGTGTTAACGGCTGTGAGACGTGTATGAGCATGTCATATGTAGGCGATGAGACGCTTAATCAAAAAGTGTTAAGAGAAAAAGAGCTGGAAGAAAAAGATCGATTACTGTTTCGATTTATTGATGTATACCGGGTGCGTCCAAGGGAGTTGACGGATGCTGATATGAATCAATTAAAGAAATTTTACAGTGATACGCAGCTGTTAGAGCTTTTGGCTGTTATTAATTTATTTGATCAATTTCACAAAATGATTGTCAGTTTAGATTTATATGATTTTTGCAGCTTGCAGGGCAAGTGAGATCTTCCCTAAAAATATCTTGACAGACAAAATCCACAGGAGTAAGATAGCTTTCGTGAAGTGAAACGCATCATGAATCGAATCGATTATTCTAAAAAATAGATCATAGACATTTGAATAAAAATCGCTTAATCCATTACGGAGCGGAGGACCCATTATTTACGCACATATTGTGCTCCGGGGTGAATCCTTAAAAAGGTAGGGTTACTCTTAAAACCCGAACCCGACAGCTAACTTCGCAAGCGTTTTGAGGGGGAAGAGTGTGGAAAAACACAGGAGCCTTCCTGTGTTTTTTTGCGCTTTTTTTAAGAAAAGGATGTAATTTTTTAGAAAAAGTATAAGCTAAGAGAACACACAGCAGTTGAAGAAAGGAATAAATACATTATGAAAAAACAGTTTGCTGTATTGGGATTAGGTCGTTTTGGAGGCAGTTTGGTTGAAGAGTTTGCTAATCTGGATGTGGATGTGCTCGCTATTGACCGCAATCAAGAGGTAGTAAATAAATTTAGCAACTCAGCTACATATGTTGTGCAAGCAAACGCGATTGATGAAGCTAGCTTAAAGGGGCTAGGTATCCGCAATGTTGATCATGCGCTTATTTCGTTTGGAGATGATATCGAAGCAAGCGTACTCGCAACCATGCTTTTAAAAGATATGGGCGTTAAGCAAGTATGGGTAAAGGCAGTGAATATGTATCATCAAAAAGTGCTCGAAAAAATAGGAGCGGACAAAGTTATTCATCCAGAGCGCGATATCGCTAAGCGTATTGCTCATCACGTGGTGTCAGAAAAAATCATTGATTACATTGAACTGTCAAAGGATTATAGTATTGTCGAAATTGTCGCCTCTAAGAAACTTCATAATAAAACGCTGTTTGATTTAAACATTCGTGCCAAGTACGGCTGCAATATTATCGGCTTTCAGCGAAAAGACGGGGAAATGGTTATTTCGCCTACCGCACATGAAATAATTGAACAAGGAGATATGCTGATTGTTATCGGACATAATCGCGATTTGAACCGTTTTGAAGAAGAAGGAGTTTAACTCATGAAAAAACAAATCATTAAACTTACCCCTCCGCAGCTGCTTGTCTCTATTTTTGGAGGAGGAATTATTATTGGTGCTTTTCTATTGATGATGCCTTTTTCTACTACTGAGCCAATCCGGTGGGTAGACGCCCTTTTTACATCTACTTCCGCTATGACAGTGACCGGCTTAGCCGTCGTAGATACAGGTACACGTTTTACCGTTATCGGTCAAACGATCATTATGCTGTTAATTCAAATAGGCGGTCTTGGCATTATGTCATTTGCCGTGTTGATTTTTATGATGCTAGGTAAAAAAATTGGATTTAAAGAGCGTATGCTCGTTCAGCAGGCCTTAAATCAGACGAGCGTCGGCGGAGTTGTGCTGCTAGTTAAAAGGCTGTTTATCTTTTCATTTTTAATTGAGTTTGTTGCACTTATCTTCTTAGCAATACGCTGGGTTCCGGAATTCGGATGGTCTAAGGGATTGTTCTTTAGCTTGTTTCATTCGATTTCTGCTTTTAATAACGCAGGGTTTGGACTGCTGTCTGATAACTTAGTTCAGTATGTAGGAGACCCTATTATTAACATAACAATTTCTTTTCTGTTCATTATTGGCGGGTTAGGGTTTACCGTCCTTGCTGATATGTGGGTGAAAAAATCGTACAAAAAACTAACGCTGCATTCAAAAATTATGATTATCAGCACGTTTGCGATTAACGTGACTGCAATGCTTTTTATTTTTTTCTTAGAGTACGGCAATTCACATACGCTTGGAAATTTATCATTAGGGGACAAAGCATGGGCGTCTTATTTTCAAGCAGTAACGACAAGAACCGCTGGATTTAATACGATTGATTTAGCTCACCTGCATGACGCAACGGTGTTTTTAATGGTTTTATTAATGTTTATTGGTGCAGGAAGTGCGTCAACGGGAGGCGGTATCAAACTAACAACGTTTGTGGTAATTATTTTTTCAGTATGGGCATTTTTACGAAGCAGGGAAGATATTGTGCTCCTAAAGAGAAGGCTCCTTCCCCTTCACGTGTTTAAGGCGCTAGCCATCACGATGATTTCAATTATGTTTGTGTTTGGGGCCATTTTCCTGTTAAATATTTCGGAAAACCTGCCGTTTGTAAAAATTATGTTTGAAGTTGTTTCTGCGTTTGGAACAGTAGGTTTATCGATGGGAGCCACTCCTGAACTTTCGTACTTTGGGCGCGTGATTATTATCTTTATCATGTTTTTAGGAAAAGTGGGGCCATTAACGCTTGCATTTTCATTATCAAAACAGAAGAGAGAAGCTGTACGATACCCAAACGAAGATATTATGCTAGGGTAAGAAAAATCGCCTCCAAGGAGGCGGTTTTTTATGTTATTTATATATTCAAGACATATAAGAGGTTACGCACAAAACAGTTGCGATGAATAAAAAGAAGGCAAAGACAAGAACAATGGGCAATTTGGAATGTCGGCGCATTAAAGGTCCCCCTTTTTTATAGTAAAAAATCTCTTACTATATATAACGAAAGAAACAAAAATATGATTCACTTTTTTAGCGAAATTTGAAGGTTTTTCTCATGAAAATCCACACCCCTGTCCTAAACATTTTGCCAAGCTGTTGCATACACTAAAAGCAGATAACAGGAAGTGAGGGATGATACGTGGAAAAACAAAGTTTTGCGTTAATCGTTGTGTTATTTGTTTTACTTGTTATTGTAGGTGCGTCTGGCTTTCACTTTTAAATGTTAGTTCTTTATTTGCGCATAGCCCCTGTTAAGAAGGGCATACTAGGCGGAAGTGAAAACCAAAAATTTCTTCAATATTGCCGAACAATGAGTTCCTCTACTCATTTATCTAATCGGTATGTAGCCATGCGAAAGCATGGTTTTTTTGTCGCAAGAGGATGAATGATGTTCATCCTCTTTAGAAATTAATAGTAGCAAGAACACCCTACGATTACTAATAAAATAAATAAAACAACGATAAATGAAAAACCAAAACCGCCTTTTGCACCCATATGTGTAACCTCCTTTAATAAAATTCTCTATATCCTATGTACTAATTGGGTTAAGTGATTAAGAAATTTGCCTATTTTTTAACGGTAACGATCTTTTGAGAAAAATGAAGAACACTTACTTTTTTCATTTGTGCAGAAATCCTTTATGATAAAGAGGAAAAGGAGGGCAAAGTGGTGGGAATACATGTAGAATACGTCATGAATCAGCTAGAAGAGGGTAAGTGGAAAGAGATCAAACGCGAAATTCAACAAGAAATGAAGAAAAAACCTCAAGCATCTGATTTGTACTGTTACTTAGCAGTTTGTTTAGCAAAGCAAATCGAAGAATCAATTATTTTTGAAAAAATGGTATTGAATTTAGAAATGGACCGAGCTCTTCATCAGGCATTAACATTAGATCCATCTTCAAGCTTGGCGCACTTCGTTCGAGGAATAAAATACCGGGAAACTCCGCTTATGTTTGGAGGGAATTACGAAAAATCGCTGTCTTATTTGCAGCGGGCGCAAGATCTTGGTTTTGGAGGGATTATGCTGCCGCTCGAACTCGCCAAAACCTATATTCAATTAAAAGAAATGGAAAAAGCGAAAGAACAAATCGCCTATGCCAGGGAAATCAATCCTACTCACGCGGATATTAAAAAAGTCGAAGACATGCTGCAAACAGGACGGTGAATCAAAAGTCCTGTTTTATTTTTGGTTTTCAGGAAACATATGCTGATTTTCATAAAGAATTGCTTTTTATATAACAATAAGAATATTTATAGAAATTTTAAGAAGTGCATGTAAGTCCAACGACTTCTTAACTGCTAGATTTTCTACATTATTAGAGCGTTCAGTCTACATAATTCCAAAAATAGTAAGAAACTATCAGCCTATGGATAAATTGTTAGAAAATATAGATAATTGTAGATGGATAGAGAGAAAAGTTAAACATGCGACTAACTAAAAAAGCAAAGGTCTGATTTACTTTGCTTTTTATTTATACACATATGTAAAAAATATCATAATAAACCAATTTATTCTTTGTGAAATCCATCGTTTCAGACGATGTAAAATAATGTATTTGAAGGAGGAGACCCAGATGAAGGTTATGAAGATGTTGGTTATTGCATTATTTAGTTTAAGTTTAGTTGTCACACCAGCTGCTGCTGAAGTTCCGGGTGTCGACCATTCAATGAAACGAGGTGCTACACAAGGAATTGTAGCGGCATCTCACCCGCTGGCTGCTGAAGCGGGAAGGAAAGTTTTAGCTGAAGGCGGAAACGCTGTGGATGCGGCAGCTGCCATTCAATTATCTCTAAACGTTGTGGAACCGATGATGTCAGGTATCGGTGGCGGCGGCTTTATGATGATTTATGAAAAAAAGAAAGATAAAATTACGATGCTAGACAGCCGTGAAATGGCACCAGCTGATGTCACGCCTAAGCTGTTTTTAGATTCAAAAGCAAAAGTCATCCCTTTCAGTAAGCGTCACATAACAGGAAAAGCAGTTGGAGTTCCTGGTACGCTAAAAGGAGTAGAAACAGCCCTTAAAGATTATGGAACAATGGACTTATCAGATATTATTAAACCAGCTATTACTCAAGCAGAACAAGGAATCAAAGTAAATTGGTCGATGGCTCAGTACATTGATGAAAATGTGGACAAGCTTGAAAGATACCAAACGGCCGGTAGTGTATTCGTGCCGAATGGCAAGCCATTAAAAGAAGGAGATAAGCTTGTTCAGCCGGATCTTGCTAAAACATTAAAGCTTATTCAAAAAGAAGGATCAGACGCTCTTTATAAAGGAGAAATTGGAAAAGCGCTTGTTAAAGAAGTTCAAAAACGCGATGGAAGCATGACTATGGATGATTTGAAAAATTACGTTGTAAAAGAACGTGAGCCGGTCAAAACAACTTACCGAGGCTACGATGTGGTTAGTGCGGCTCCTCCTAGCTCCGGCGGATTAACCGTGCAGCAGATTTTAAAGCTAATGGAAGGTTATGATGTAGAAAAAATGGGTTCCAATACGCCTCAGTATTTGCAGCATTTAACGGAAGCGATGCACTTAGCTTTCGCGGACCGCGCGGCGTATATGGCAGATGAAGACTTTTACGAAGTGCCGAAAAAAGGACTGTTAGATGAAGATTATATTAAAGAACGTCGTAAATTAATTAATCCAAACAAAGCAACGCCTAATGTCAAAGAAGGAGACCCTTGGAAATATGAAGGAAAAGAAAACCCAAATAAAGCAACAGTAAAGGAAGAAAATCCAATCGGCCAAACGACTCATTTCTCTGTTGTAGACAAATGGGGAAACATGGTTTCTTACACGACTACCATTGAACAAGTTTTTGGTTCAGGAATTATGGTTCCTGACTACGGATTTATGCTCAACAATGAAATGACGGATTTTGATGCCACTCCGGGAGGCGTGAATCAGGTTGAGCCTAAAAAACGTCCTCGAAGCAGTATGTCTCCAACGATGCTGTTAAAAGACGGAAAGCCGTTCATGGCAATTGGTTCACCGGGAGGCCCAACCATTATTGCGTCTGTAGCAGAAACGATTATGAATGTTATTGACCATAAGATGCCGATTCAAAAAGCGATCTTAACACCTCGTATTTATTCAGGCGGCTATCCAACCGTAAGATGGGAACCTGGCTTTAGCCAAGATACAATTCTTGAAATGATGGCTAAAGGACATGCGTTTGAAGAAAAGCCTGAGCATATTGGAAACGTTCAAGCGGTTATCTATGACTATGAAACAGGGAAAATGTACGGAGGCGCTGATAATACGCGCCAAGGCACGGTATTAGGAGTAGACGCAATTAAATATGTATCCAAACAGCCAAAACCAATTAAAGAAGAGAAAAAAGGAGAGTTTACAGTTGAAGTCAACCGTGCCGTTTATCCATTTACTGATAAGCAAGTGAAGCTGATTGATGGAAAGCCTTACGTTCAGTCCGATCGCCTACTGTTAGGCTTAGGCGTCATTGATTCGAGTGATTTAAAGCTATATAAACCAAATCATCACTCTTATTTATCAGTTATCAAAGTAGCAAAATCCCTTGGCTACAAAGTGAAATGGGACGAAGAAAAGAAAGTGGTCTCATTAGAAAAAGATCCTGGTGAAGACGATGCCGGCGATGATGAAGACGGAGACGTTATTACAAATTAAAAAAGAGACTGGGACAAAAGTATTTTAGGTGAAAGAAAATCCGAACGATGAATTGAGATTCTTGATGGAGAATCCAACTCGTTCGGATTTTTTTTATTGCTATGGTGACCATAGTTTTCGTCTATGTAGTTGCTTCTAGCTGTTGATTAGAGAGCAAGGCTCACCTAGTCCGCGGAAAGCGAAGCCTTGCACTGAAATCAACAGTTGTTCATCTTTAGATTGAATGGATTTTGTTATGTCGCAATCTCTTTTTTATGAAAGCAAATATAATTGGCGATTTTAAACGAAACGACAAAAAAGTTTGCACGTTTTGCCAAAAAGTTGTAGAAATCGACAGTTTTTTTGGCGTATGTAAGAAAACTCGTGATAAAAAGACTGATAGAATGCTACAAACAAAGTTGGCATCATTTTTGCATAAGAAATAGATGAGGGGCTGTATCAATGAAAAAAATACATAGTTAAATAAACACCTATGTTTACTTCACACAAAATAAAATGCAACGGAGGTATAGAAAATGAAAAAAGACATTTCAATTATCGGTGTACCCATGGATTACGGACAAACAAGAAGGGGTGTAGACATGGGGCCGAGCGCGATTCGCTATGCAGGCATGAATACACGCTTAGAAGCTCTTGGCTATACCGTACACGATGAAGGGGATATTAAAGTAGAAATTAAAGAGCGGGCAGACGTAGATAAAAATACGAATTTGAAAAACTTAGCGGCTGTAGCCAGCGGAAATGAACAGCTTGCTGCAAGAGTTGAAGAAGTAAGAGAGCAAGACCGCTTTCCGTTAATATTAGGCGGAGACCACAGCATTGCGATTGGAACGCTTGCAGGAGTCGCGAAAGGTTCAGAAAATTTAGGCGTTATTTGGTATGATGCTCATGGTGATTTAAACACAGCTGAAACATCTCCATCAGGCAACATTCACGGCATGCCGTTAGCGGTGAGCTTGGGTATTGGACATCCTGTACTTTTAAATATTGGAGGGTATACCCCAAAAATTAAACCTGAAAATCTAGTTATTATCGGTGCACGCTCATTGGATGATGGTGAAAAAGAGTTAATTAAAGAAAAAGGAATTAAAGTGTATACCATGCATGAAATTGATCGTTTAGGTATGACGCAAGTGATGAAAGAAACGATTGATTATTTAAGCGGTACAGACGGCGTGCACCTGTCGCTGGACTTAGACGGCTTAGATCCGGATGATGCACCAGGCGTAGGTACACCTGTAAAAGGCGGCATCAGCTACCGAGAAAGTCATTTAGCAATGGAAATGCTAGCGGAAGCAGACATGGTGACATCTGCTGAATTTGTAGAAGTGAACCCCATTTTAGATCAGCATAACAAAACTGCAGAAGTAGCGGTTGCGTTAATGAGTTCATTGTTTGGCGATAAGCTTTTATAAGAAAGAGCTACTTACAGGTATCGTGTAGAAGAAAATCTATTATGATCCAATAAACGGTCATGCAGGGTTAATCGGCTGCCATCCTCGCTACGGGGCTGGCGCCATTTGAAAAACATCCGGCACTAATGGACTTCAGCCATGAAGAGCTACCCAGTAAGCGGCTATAAAAACAAAATAAACCTAAAAAAATGAAAGCGATTTCATTTTTATGCAGCAAAGGGAGGAAATGGGATGAATATTCCACAGGGACAGCCAGGAGAATTAAAAAGAACGATGAAAACAAGGCATCTTTTTATGATATCACTAGGAGGATGTATTGGTACCGGTTTTTTCCTTGGTTCAGGTTATACCATCAATGAAGCAGGTCCGATGGGAGCAATGATTTCCTACTTAGTAGGAGGGATCATTATGTATCTAACGATGCTGTGTCTTGGAGAATTATCCGTTGCTATGCCAGTTGCAGGATCGTTTCAAACATACTCCACTAAATTTATCGGCCCTGCAACCGGTTTTGCGATTGGATGGCTGTACTGGCTAGGATGGGCAGTAACGGTGGCACTTGAGTTCTTAGCTGCCGGACAATTAATGCAAAGATGGTTCCCAGACTCGCCCGTTTGGTTATGGTGCGCCATTTTTGGAGCGTTAATTTTTTCACTAAATGCACTTTCAGCTAAAGCATTTGGTGAAACAGAATTTTGGTTTTCAAGCATTAAAATTTTCGCCATCATTATGTTTATTGTTGTAGGTGGAGCGGCAATGTTTGGACTCATTGATATGAAAAGCGGACAGGAAGCACCCCTTCTATCAAACTTCTTTGCCGAAGGGCTGTTTCCAAATGGCGTAACGGCTTTGCTGATCACAATGATTACGGTGAACTTTTCGTTTCAAGGAACAGAATTGATTGGAATTGCGGCAGGAGAAAGTGAAAATCCGGAAAAAACAATTCCAAAAGCGATCAAGCAAACGGTTTGGCGTACGCTTTTCTTTTTTGTCTTATCCGTGTTTGTCCTAGCAAGCATGATTCCTCGTGAAAAAGCAGGTGTCGTAGAAAGCCCGTTTGTTGTTGTGTTAGACAGTGTAGGTGTACCTTACGCGGCGGATATTATGAACTTTATCATTTTAACAGCTCTTCTTTCAGTCGCAAACTCTGGATTTTACGCGGCTACACGTATGCTTTATTCTCTTTCAAGAGAAGGAATGGCAAGTCCTGCGCTTGGAAAAGTTAACAAAAGAGGAGTTCCATTTAATGCACTATTAATTACGCTTGTGATTTCATGTTTTTCTCTGCTTTCAAGCGTAGTGGCAGCTAAAACCGTTTTTGTGTGGCTGATTTCACTCGCTGGACTCGGCGCTCAAATTGGCTGGATTGCGATTACAGCTTCACTGCTTGCGTTTCGTCGTGCTTACGTGGCTAAAGGTGGAAAAGTGGAAGATCTCAAATTTAGAACACCTCTTTATCCGGTTCTTCCTATCGTAGCGCTTATTACGAACTGTATCGTTATGATCAGTCTTGCGTTTGATCCCGAGCAGCGAATGGCGTTATACTGCGGAGGTATTTTCTTTATAGGCTGCTATGTTTATTATTATTTGAAAATTCGAAAACAAAATCAGTCAAAACAAGAGCAAGAAGTTCAGCTTGCGGAAAATAAACGAATGATTATTTAACATAAAAACCCGGAAAATCACGATTTTCCGGGTTTTTTATATACTCGTTTTTAGCTATCCAGTGTTGTCTCTTCATTTTTACGGCGGCGAAGTCTCCATAGCGTGATAAGGACAGCCAGTGTAAGAACAATACCGCTGCCGAGCAGGATATGACTCACTGTTTTATCCTGCTTTTTTTGGCCTTGTTCAAAATATTTCTTGTACATTGCCACCGCAGCTTTATTTTGCTTGTGTTTTTTCGGAACGCTCATTTCTTTTCCGAGCTTCCAGCCGTCTTTATAAGCTTTTTGCTGCAAAGGTTTCACGTCTTTATTCGAATAAAAGCCTGCTTTGTACCATTTTTCTAGTTCGGGCTTGTCCTGAAGATTTTTAGGCGCTCTATAGGTCTGATAAGTGAAAGCTGAGTCGTACCCGTCTGCTTTTACGTCTTTTTGCTTTTGTTTCTGTCCTTTTTCATATCCTTGCTCAAAGGCTGTTTGCAATTCGCCTTCTGCTTCTGCAGGTACTTCTAATGAAAGGTCGTGATAGCCTTGTACGTAGCCCTGCTTTTCAAACTGCTTTTTTTGCTGCTTCAGCACTTCGGCTTGAGCGGTTTCAAAGCCTTCTGTAAAAGCCTGACGTGTGACATCCTCATCATCATACATGCTCGGAACACTCATTGAATCATTTTCAAGACCTTGGTCATAGCCTTCTTTTTTTGCTTTAACAGATAAGTCCATTAAAGAAATAGCTTTTTTGTAGCCTTGAACATACCCTTTATTCCAGTCGGATGACTTAGAAGGGAAAGGGTCGATTTCTGATTGAATAGTAGCATGTTTGTAATCAAGGACGCCTTGCTGATAGCCTTCCTCTTCGCCGGCAGCCATTTCATTTTCTTGTTCAGTCTTAAGTTCTTCCTCTTTTTGCTGCTGTCCTTTTTTATATCCTACCGTATACCCCATCATAAACCACGTGAATTCTTCAGAAGATTTGTCCAGTCCTGTTGTTTGATCAAACTGTTCAAATTTTTTCTCTGCGTATCCATCTTCTTCTCCAAGCGAATAGCCTTCTTGATAGAGAGAGTCAAAAATAGCTTTTACATCTTCAGCTGTATCCACGTCTGTTGACTGGTCCAAAACGTCGGAAGAGGAATCCGGGGAATCAGGAGTAGCATTAGAAGGGATGGGATCACTTGCAAGAATAAGTAAGCAAGCTGTACTAATAACGGCTAATTTTTTTTTCATCATTTCTTCACCTTTTAGTTCAAAGTCAATGTTTATTTTGTAGTTTAAGCGTACAGCTTTCTATGTAGAAAGGCGTGTAAAAGTTTTTCCAATTATGAAAATTATAACATTTAAATGAGAAGGAGAATAGGTGGTAAAAAGGAGAAATATGTGTTTTTTACGGAGTTTTATTTTTGTCGCTGTTTTGCTTTTTTCACTTTAAATGAACGATAAAACACTTCAGCTACAAAACAGAACAAAAGGAAAAAAAGGACAAATAGTTCAGCGAACTCCATAACACGAAACGGACTGTAGGCATTTTGCAAGGCCATGGAAAAACTAAATCCTTGCATCATATCCACTCCGAGAGAAAATCCCATTAAGCATCCTAACAGCAAAGCTGATATCCAAACGATTTTCATACGTCTCACTCTCCGTTTTTGTTTTTTTCTTAAAAACATTCTACCGATAGTTTTTGTTATTTTTTTTGTCTTACGCTTTGATTGCTCTATTAAAAATTGCATACAAAGCATTTATTTGGAAAAAGCTAAAAAATGAAAAGAAAGGTGTTTTTAATCGTGCCTTCTTTATTTAAAAATAAAAAAAGCAAAGACAATAAAAAGGAAACGGAAGCTTTGTCATCAGAGGAACAAGCGACAGTCCTTTATTTGTAATGAATGTGATGCTGCTGCTGTTAATTATTTATGCGGTGCACAAAGGACTTGAAGTAATAGCTAGAACGGCTAGACGTGTTTTTTATGATTGCATTAGTAATCGTAGGATTTGTTAAAATCAGCGTCTTTTTTTACGCTGTGATTGTTGGACTTTCCCACTGTTTAAGGTGAAACGACCTTCTGCGCTGACATATCCTGTGGGCACGGTGATTTTATTTTTTTCTTGGACAATTGCAAGTAATGTTCAAGAGCATTTAAAAGAAGGGCTAACGATTATGCCGGTGTTGCTTTTTATCCCTTTTCACGTAGTGATTCCGTTTACGCTGCTCTGTATAGCATTTATTAAACATCGCATAAAAAAACAAACGCGCTGCAGCCATCCTAATGGCTGCAGCGCGTTCGTCCGCTATCCGCTACTGCAAATGCAGCTGCTCTCGCTCTTTTTTTACTTGTTCTAGCTGTGAAATCGTAACAAGCTGATACCCTTGTGCATGAAGCTGCTTCATAATTTCAACCGCTGCTTCGGCACTTGTTTGGTAAATATCATGCATTAAAATAACTTTTCCGTCTCCGACTTGGCTCATAACTGCTTGAACGGAGTGAGGAACGTTTTTATATTTCCAGTCTTCGGGATCGATATCCCATAGAGTCACGCCAACATTTCCGATATAACGTCTTACATTTGCGTTGACGGCTCCATAAGGAGGGCGTACATGCAGTGGTTCATAGCCGCTCACTTGTTTAATGAGAGCTTGGGTATCGCCTATTTGGTGTTTGACCTGCGCTTCGTTCAAACGTGTGAGCTGAGGATGATCCCAAGAGTGATTTCCCACTTCGTTTCCTTCCTTGACCATACGTTCGATTGTTTCAGGATAATATTGAACGCGGCTTCCTAACACAAAAAAGGTAGCGTGCCCGTTCACTTCTTTTAATCCATCTAAAATCACATTGGTAGATGAAGGGTTAGGTCCATCATCAAAGGTCATCGCAACGACTTTTTTAGTTGGATCAATAGGCGCTCCTTGCTGCGGCATTTCGTTAACGATATGTTTTGGAGGCGTTTCTTTGACTTTATTTTTATTTGCTGCTTCGTCTTTGTAAGCATCGCTCAGCATGTCTTTAAATAAATCTTTTTGGATAGCGATTGTTTTGGTTTTCGTTTGTTCAGCACCTAGCTGATAAGGCTTAAAATAGATCACAATACTGTTTTCAAGCAGCGCAAACTGACTGAAATTTTGATTAGCTGCCCGAGTTCCTTTTTGAAGGTCCGGGTCAAAATCAGCTGTTTTCATTTGTTTTTTTAATTCAGCATATGAAATAGCCGAAAGGCGATCTAAATAGTTTGCATTTTCTTTAAATAAATTCTTTAACGTCATTTGTTTTTGAGCAGGCAGGTCAAAGGTAAAGGTTTTGAGAGAAGACGTTCCTTTCTCTCCATTTACAGATTCATATTCATCAAAGACAACGCTTAGCGTTTGCTTGCTGTAATGGACGGTTTTATATGTAATCGTTAATTCAGATTTTTTCTTTTTTGACTGCTTCTTCAGCTTTTTTTCATAGTGTGCCACTTGATCTGTTACGTAAGCTTGAATGGACTGATCGATTTCTTTTTTACCAAAGGAAGGGTAGCTAATGGCATAGCCTCCGTCGGTAAGGTCCTTAACTAGCGTTTGAATTTCAACGTTTGGATAGGTTTGATCTGTTTGAATACTTGCCGTTTTTTTCTCTGTACTGTTTGCTTTGACGATATACCCTGCTGTACCAAGAAACAAAATACAGCATCCAAGCAGTGTCAAAATACGTTTGTAGCCCATGGTTTTCATGTAGTAATATTCCCCTTTTTGTATATATCTACCTAATAGACGCATGAGACCATTATTTAGTTTTACTTTTTTTAAAAAAAACCAAACTATTTTTCTACTCATTCCGTCTACCTTATAGATGTACTTCAGCAAGAGAAAATAGAAGGGTATGAAAGACGATGAAAAAACATGATGCACATCAGGTGCTCGTAGCGTGCGTAACCGAGCATAAAGCGGATTTTTACCGGCTTGCTTTTAGCTATGTAAAAAATCAAGAAGATGCGCTTGATATTGTGCAAGAATCGATTAAAAAAGCACTCATTTCAATGGACAGTATCAAGGATATTCAATCGATTAAAAGCTGGCTTTATAAAATTGTTGTACGAACAGCAATCGATTTCCTGCGTAAGCATAAACGTCTAACGCTTATGGATGATGAAGCGCTTGAGTACTTGAGCAGCGGACGTGAAGATCAGTATAAAGATATCGATTTAAAGCAAGCAATGGATCAGCTGCCGGTTAAATATAAAACCATTATTATTCTGAGGTTTTTCGAAGATTTAAAAATGGACGAAATTGCGGAAATCATTGAGGAAAATGTAAACACGGTAAAGACAAGGCTATACAGAGGGTTGAACCTGTTGCGGATTACGATGACGGAGGAGGACTTAGAACAATGAACGAAAAAATAGAAAAGTTAAAGAAGCAGTATCATGACATTCCTATTCCAGACGAATTAGATGATGTTGTTGCACAGGCACTTTCTTCACATTCCCGTAAAAAGAAATCCTATATTTGGCCGAGCGCGATTGCGGCAGCAGCGGTGATTTTTATCACAACGGTGAATGTGAGTCCAGATACGGCAAATGCAATGGCAAAAATTCCTGTGCTTGGAAAAATAGTAGAAGCGATCACATTTGATGAACTAAAGCAAGAAGAAAAGCATTCTCGTATTGACGTGAAAACACCATCGATTTCAGGCTTGGAAAACAAAGGTCTTCAAACAAGCTTGAATGAAAAGTATATAAAAGAAAATGAGCAGCTGTATGAACAGTTTAAAAAAGAGATGAAAACATTACAAAAAGGAGAGAAAGGAAACGTGGCTGTCAGCAGCGGCTATGATATTATGACGGATACCGATGATTTGCTTGTGGTTCATCGATATGTGGAAGAATCGAGAGCTTCAACGTCGAGCGTCAATCAGTACGACACGATTGATAAAAAACACGAAGTGCTCGTTACGCTTCCAAGTTTGTTCAAAGATAAAAGCTATATAAAGGTCATTAGTGAAAATATTAAACAGCAAATGAAAGATCAAATGAAGCATGAAGAGGGCAAAATCTACTGGCTGACTGAAGAAGATATGGATCCTTTTAAAGAGATTGCTGAGAATCAAAGCTTCTATATTACAAAAGATCACAAGCTTAGAATTGTATTTGATAAATATAAAGTCGCCCCAGGATATATGGGAAACATTGAGTTTGAAATTCCGACAGACGTTATTTCAAACCTTCTGGTTGGTAAACGGTATATTCATTAAAAAAACAGGCATGAACGCTGAACGTTCACGCCTGTTTTTTTTACATAAAGAAACGTTAAAATTTATTTTTATGCAAAATAAGTTGAAATATATAAGCAATCATGTATAATATTTTGTATATATTTTCATTCTTTTTGTTTATAAAGTCTTAGGGGAAAATGATGTGAACGGTTGCATTTCTAGAGAGGAAGTGAAGAGGTGAAACGCACGTTAAATCAAGATACGATTAAAGATGCTATGCTGTTTAATCAGCTTGTGATGCAGGTAAGCAAAGCTCTTTGGAAGTCTACTGAAAAGGATTGGGAGCAGTGGGTTAAGCCGTACGATTTGAGCATTAATGAGCATCACATTTTGGGAATTGCATATCAGCTGGAAATTGCGTCGATGACCGACATTTCAAAACTAGGCGTCATGCATTTATCCACAGCTTTTAACTTTGCAAAAAAATTGCACCTGCGGGGCTATCTTACCCTTTCTAAAAATGAGAAAGATAAGCGGAATACATACGTACAGCTCACAGAAGAAGGAAAAAAGATGTTTTTAAAAACGCTCGAGGATTATAATCCTCTTGAAAATCCTTTGTTTCAAGGAGCGATGCCGCTACGAGATGTTTACGGAGAGCTGCCTGACTTTGTTGAGCTGACGGCTCTGATTCGAAGCATATACGGAGAGGATTTTGTCCAGTTTATCGAACGTTCTTCTCAAGAGCCCGCTAGCTTGAAAAAATAAAAAAGCCTTCTTGTGCAAGCTGAGAAGGCTTTTTTGCATATCAACTTTTTTCAGTTAACCGTTCAAGTTCTTCTGAGGAATGGGCCATCTTCTCAATTCGGAGAGACAGCTGCTTCATTACGCCGGCTATTTTTTCAAGCTCTTTTTTTGTTAGAACGGTTTGCTGTTTGTTCTCGGTTGTTATGCTAAGAACGTTTGTGAAAAAAGAAGTAATGTTGTTCATATTGTCAGCCGTATCTTTTGTTAATGTAGCGACTTCTCCACCTAACGCCGAGACGCTTTCGATTTGTTTTTGAATGTCTCCGATAAAAGTTGAAATATTGGAAATAGATTTCTTCGTTTCTTCTGCAAGCTTCCGTACTTCCTGTGCCACCACTGCAAACCCTTTTCCATGCTCGCCTGCTCGAGCAGACTCAATCGAAGCGTTTAATGCTAATAAATTTGTTTGCTCAGCAATAGAAGTAACAATCGAAACAATTTGATGAATTTGCTGTGATGTATGTTCGAGCGTTTTCATTTTGTTTTGAATGAGCGACGTATTTTTTTGTATGCTTCCAAGCATGTTTTGTTCTTCTTTTAATTTTGCTTGACTCGTAACGGATTCCTTCTCAATGACTTCTGCTAGTTCAGAGCTTTTGTTTGCATAAGAAACGACGTCAGAGGATTGACTGTGCATTTGATTCATAAACGTCTTCGTTTCTTCAGATAACGAAGAAAGGATAGATGATGTACGAGAGATTTCTAGCTGAATCTTCTCTTTTTGAGTCTGAAGTCCAGCGCGCTGCTCGTCATATTCAAGCTCATAGGCTTTTAACACAATTTGCTGCTCTAGACTAATAAGCTTTGTCATACTTGCAATAAAAGCCAGACATTCTTCTTTTGATTCCATCGTACGTTCACATACTGAAAGAAGCGACGTAAATAAATTTTGAAATGCGCACAAATACCAGTTTGGCTCAAGTCCAATTTTAACGTGCATCTTGGAAATTTTTTGACGTTTTACCACGAAAGCATCATCTATTTGTCCATCAAACATTTCTAAGATATGCTGTTTTAACGTTTGTTTTAATGCATGGACGCTGCTATGCTTTTCGATAATCTCAACCAAATGGGCCTGTTCTCCAATAGCTTTGTAAAAATCATTCACGATCTCTTCGATGGCGTTCAGCGCGTGAACTTGAAATCTGGCAATCCTTTCGAGATCCTCTGCTGTTAAGGAAATCATGTTAATCTGCTTTTTTATCATCGGGTCCGATACATGAAGCTTTACAGTGATGGATTCGACAGCCGCGGCTTCGGCATGCGCTTTGTTTCGTTTAAACCAATTCATGTTTATCACCTTTATTTGCTAGAATAGTTGTTTTTCTCTTCTTCTTATATTTCGGCGTTTTACATCCAAGAGTTGAGGCTGTTTAAGAAGATTGTTATCAAATTGTTATCTTCTATTAATTGAATTGTTATCCGCAGATGGTATGGTTGTACGGTGCTTAAAACATGATTCGGGGAGGAAACGAAATGAAAAAAATGCTATCGGCGCTTCTTGTAGGAGGAGCTTTATTTGCAAGTCCGGCAATGGGACACGCTGCGTTTGGCGACACGGTTTTAAAACAAGGGATGACAAATGATGATGTTGAACAAGTTAAAACGGTGTTAAAAGATAAAGGATTTTTAAAAGGCGAAGTATCGCGTTATTTTAATTATGAAACAAAAAAAGCGGTTATGGCTTTTCAAGAGAAACATAACCTAGAAGCAGATGGAGTTGTTGGAGAGAATACATACAATGCATTAGGTAAAGGCGGCGTTGTAGAAGGCGAATCAGAAGTGAATACGGATAAAGTAATCAGCAAAGCAAAATCTTTAATGGGCACGCCGTACAAATGGGGCGGCACTACACCTTCAGGATTTGACTGCAGCGGATATCTTCAGTATGTATATAAAGAAAGTGTAGGCGTTGATATTCCCAGAACGGTTGAAGATATCTATAAAGCAGGTGAAAATGTAAGTGAACCGCAGGTAGGAGATCTTGTGTTCTTTGAAACGTACAAAGAAGGCCCTTCTCATGCAGGCATTTATCTTGGAGACGGAAAATTTATTAACGCATCGTCTTCTAAAGGCGTTACGATTAGCGATAAAAATTCAAGCTATTGGAAAGATCGCTATATAGGAGCAAAGCGTATTGCAGCTAACTGATTTATCATTTAATAGATACAAAAAGGCAAAGCCTAAGGGCTTTGTCTTTTTTGTATTGGTTTCAGTAGGTAGGAGGTAGGTAGGGGATTACCCTATACAAAATGGACTAGTCAAGTGCGTATTTGTATGGAAATATGACAAAAGTTCTGTCACCTTTATGATACAGCTTGTATATATTGATAAAGTAATCTCTCAGGTTACGTCAATTGTTGTAGGTAATTTGAAGGGATAACAGTATAAAAAGGAGGAACAAAATTTATGTTTTTTTGTTGTTACCGTCGCTATGTAGAAAAGATAAAACACCTTTTGTTTTCAAATCGATTTGCTGAATTTATTCAGGAAAACACAAAAAAAGCAGTAGAAGACGTTGTTTATTCTGACACGTTTAGAGAATATGTGATCAGTATTATTAAAGAATCTCAAGAATCACCTTTTAAAGAAATTGCCGAGCAGTATATCGGACAGGAAGTTGTGATTGAAACAACCGCTGGTCCACTAGAAGGTGTTGTGACATTTGTAGGAGATGATTATTTGGAATTAGTAGAGTCTCCAACGTCAACGGTATTGCTGCCATTTACAAGCATTGTGACTATTCAAAGCGCTTAAACGAAAGGAGGAAAAAATATGTTTCAAGATGCATTACGAGAAAATGTAGGTTCATTTGTGCAAATCATCACAGCTATTGACGTTATTAATGGAACACTGCTTGCTGTTACGGACGCAGCGGCTGTTGTACGTACATCAAGCTCATATGGCGAGCCCGCGGATGTAACCATTCCACTAGTATCCATTACGTATGTTCGAATTTTCAGCGGAGTTGAGTGAGTTTGAAAGTATCAGTGATTATTCCAGCCTGTAACGAAGCTGATTCTTTGTTACCTGTCATTAAAGAAGTTCAAAAAATGAAGCCGTTTGAGATTATTGTCGTCGTAAATGGATCCAGTGATACAACAAAGGAAATTGCCGAGGATGCAGGCTGCCGCGTCATTTATTATGAGGAAGCTCTTGGTATTAATATTGGAAGAGCCATTGGGGCTAAAAAAGCAAAAGGAGATATTTTGCTTTTTTTGGACGGAGATATAGCGGTTCCTCATGAGGAGCTGATGAAATATACGAAGGCTATAGAAACCGGTCATGATATAGCGTTGAACAACCTTTCATGGATTATGAAGCGGAAGGTGCGTCCGCATCCGGTTTCCGTTGCGAAATACATGCTGAACTTATGCTTGCAGCGTGAAGATTTATCCATTCAAGCATTAACAGCTATTCCCCATGCTATCAAGAAAACATCAGCAGCTAAAATTGGATACGAGAACTTAGCTCACCCGCCTCTTGCTCATACGATTGCTCTTTTAAAAGGAATGTCAATCGTTGCACCGTGTTCTTCAGACGTTATTTATACCAATAAGATTAGAACCACCCACAAAACCATTCCTACCAATTCTCCTTTCCCTATTTCCACTAACTATATTATTGGAGATCATATTAAAGCGTTAGCTCATCTTATCGAAGAAAAAGGAATAAGAGGCGGGCTCACAGATGGTGATCGAAACCGAGAAGTTGTTTCCGCTTATACACCGAATGTAAAACGGAAAACAGGAGTTAAGTACAGTGCTGTTATTCCGGCAGGTGAAGAAAAAGAGACGATTGCAAACGTGATTAAAGAAGTAAAAAAAGCCGGAGTGGAAGAGATCATCGTGGTTGCCAACGGAGCCGATGAAGTAACGGTCAAACGAGCGATCGAAGCCGGAGCTACTGTTCTTCATTACAAGCAGCGCCTTGGACACAATGTACCTCGAGCAATTGGTGCGATGTACAGCAGCGGTGAAGTTTGCTTGTTCGTAGATGGAGATATTGTTATTTCCGCGGAACATTTACGTCCATATTTAGAAGCGGCTGACCAAGGAGTTGATGTAGCGCTTAATAATTTAGAGTGTCTGCTTGACGAAGTGCATCCCATCCACTCTGTAAGTGCGGCGAAATATTTTCTTAATATTGTTTGCAAACGTCCGGATTTAACCATTAATACAACGACGGCGATTCCGCATGCAATTAAACGGGATGTAATGGAGAAAGTAGGCTACGAATCTCTTATTATTCCACCTTTATTTCAATTAAAAAGTATCATGTACGGCTTTATGGTTCAGCCTGTTCATTTTGTGGATGTGGCGCGAACGAACCGGATTCGAAAAGAGCATATGAAAGTCAAAGGTCTAGCAGCATCCACTCAGAGAATTCTAGGAGATTATGTAGAGGCCATGGCGTACTATATTAGCCAAACTAGTGAAAGAGGCGAATTTCTTCCGGACATACGAAGACATGATCTTTTGTTTGAGGTGTTAAACAATGAATAAAAAAGTTGCCGTTATTGGTCTAGGGTATGTGGGACTCCCGCTTGCTCTTTTGTTTGCTAAAAAAAACTACACCGTGATTGGACTTGATATTGACGTTCGGAAAATTGAAGCGCTAAAACAAGGGAAAAGCTATATTCCAGATGTACGTAATGATGTGATTCAAAGTGAGAAAAACTTTCAAGCATATGAATTAAAAAAAGGTATTTCCGCATTTCAAGCATGCGATTATGTAGTGGTGACCGTGCCAACACCTATTACAGAGAATCATAATCCGGACTTAGGACCCGTTATTAGCGCATCTACGTTTTTGAAGGAACATATGGTAAAAGGACAAACAATTATTTATGAAAGCTCTACCTATCCAGGCACGCTTGAAGAAGTCGTTTTACCTATTTTAAAGGAGTCTGATTTGCAAGCAGGAGTTGATTTTTATTTAGCATATTCTCCAGAGCGAGTCGATCCAGCAAACAAGTCGTACGACATTGAGTATATTCCAAAAGTGATTAGCGGCTACAGCAAAGAATGCCTTCATCATATACAGATATTTTACGAAAGCATTTTCCAGCAGGTTGTACCTGTTTCTTCTCCGAAAGTAGCGGAAATGTGCAAGCTGTTTGAAAACATTCAGCGCCTGGTCAATATTTCGTTGGTGAATGAAACAAACGAACTGTGTGGGGAATTAGGGATAGATTTTTATGAGGTCTTACAAGCGGCATCTACCAAGCCGTTTGGGTTTACTCCTTATTATCCAGGTCCCGGAATAGGGGGGCACTGCATACCTGTTGATCCGCTTTATTTCTTATGGAAACTAAAGCAAAATGGGCTAACGAGCGAACTTATTGAAGCGGCTCATCATATTAATGAAGAAATGCCAAATAAAGTGATTAGGCGAGTTGAAAAGCAGCTTGACGCAAATGAAAAGCGCGTGTTCGTGGTAGGCGTTGCGTATAAAAAAGACGTAAATGACATACGTGAATCGCCGGCGCTGACCGTGTGTGAAGGTCTTTTAGAAAAAGGGTATGAATTAACGTATCATGACCCGTATATTGACTCTGCCGTGTTTAATAAGCAAACGTACTTTTCTGTCCCGCTTACAAAAGAGGAAATCGAAAAAAGCGACGTTGTACTGGTATTAACTGACCATAGTCAGGTGGATTGGTCAATCGTAAAAAATGCAAAAAAAGTTGTAGATACAAGAGGTATTTTAAATGAATGAAGCCGCTGAGTTATTCAGTGGTTCTTTTTTTAGGGGTGATATTAATGAAAACTCTTTCTGTCGTGCTGCCTGTTTACAATGAAGAAGACACGCTAAAGACCGTGCTTAAACAAATTAAGAAAGTGAATGTGCTTGAGATTATTGTAATCGCAAATGGCTGTACCGATGCTTCAGTAAAAATAGCAAAAGAAGAAGGGTGCATGGTAAAAGTAGTGGAAAAACGCCTTTCTCCCCATGAAGCAAGAATGGAAGGAGCCAAAGCCGCCAAAGGAGATGCCGTCTTATTTGTAGACGGAGATATTATTCTTTCTGCTTCTGAGATTGAACGTTTTGTGCAGCCGTTGTTATTTGGACATAGCGATGTGGTGCTAAACAAGTGGGAAAAAACAAAGATAAATGCTTTTAACCGCAGCGAAATGACGTGGAGTGCGGTCTTGCATCATGCGCTTGGAAAGCCTCATCGTGCCAACGCTTATTTAAAAGCGCCTTACGGGGTGCTGTTAAGTGTATTGAAGAACTACTGGGAGATGCCGCCTCTTTCTTTATTTGTGACATTGTTAACGCAGTATCGTGTAAGCTCGCACATTACGATTGAAACCCAGGGAAAGGGAAGCTTTCGTCCTTTCGATCGCCCGCTGCGCAGCAGAGAACGAATTCAATCCTACCAGCAGCTTCTTCAAACATACTATACGCTTGCGTCAAATCGTAAAAGGAGAGTGGATATGCTTGCGCAGCCCATTCCAGTTGTTGAGCACGGCTGGGGGAAACTATCATCTTTTTATGGAGGCAAACAGCTGTCTGTTATTGTTCCGGTTTGCAACGAAGAACAAACAATCAAACAAGTGATTGCAGAAGCAAGAAAACTTGAGCCGTTAGAAATCATTGTCGTGATTAACGGTTCCACTGATCAGTCGGAGGCGTATGCCAAAGAACAGGGTGTCAAAACCCTCGTCTACGATGAGCGGTTAGGGCATGATTGCGGAAGAGCTGCGGGGGCCCTTGCAGCAATGGGAGATATACTTCTCTTTATAGACGGGGATTTTGTTCTTTCAGCTCAAGAGTTGTATCCGTTTGCTTCAGCGGTAGCGAGCGGCGTTGATGTAGCTTTAAACGTATGTGAAGATGAAGAAAAGCTCACGCATGTGGTGCAGGGGTGGAAGTACGTATTGAACGAGACAATAGGAAGAAAAGATTTATTAATGAGCTCCATGACGGCTGTTCCTCATGCCATAAGCAGAGAGTGTCTGGAGAAAATTAAGCCCGAATCTCTTGCTGTACCGCCTTTTGCCCAAATAAAAGCCATCATAGAAGGTTTTCATGTGCAGGCCGTTCACCATGTTGATGTAAATAAATTTAACCGATTTCGATATTCTGAACACCTATCATTAAAGAGCCATTCTCCTACGGCAGAACTCATTATTCAGGATCATATTTTTGCATTTCTATCGTATCTTCAGCGCGACTGAGCAGGGAGTATTGCCTTACTTCCAAAAGAAACGTTTAAAATGAGATAAAGAAATTTGCTGATATCTTGTTTTTCTGTTCTAACCCCTTGAATTTGTTCACAGTTGTAACTAAAATTGTTACATGTGCAGACAAAAGTAAAAAAGGAGGAAAAGAAATGAAAAGCTATCAGCTTGGAACGTTTTTACTTCGTCTTATGTTAGGGCTAACGTTTTTTATTCATGGCCTTGGCAAATTCCAAAGCGGTATTGATAATACGGTCGGTTTTTTCCACAGCATGGGCATTCCTGCGTTTTTCGCTTATGCGGTTGCGGTTATTGAATTCGTAGGGGGAGCCGCTATGATTCTTGGATTTCAAACGCGTTTAATCGGTGTCTTGTTTGCGATTGTGATGATTGGCGCTATTTTTACAGCGAAAAGCGGTGCTGGTTTTACAGGCGGCTATGAGCTTGAGGTTGCCCTTTTTGTCGTTTCGCTTCATATGATTCTAGCAGGAAGCGGCGCGTACGCGTTAGACAACCGATTACAAAAACCAGAAGAACATTATTCTTAAAAAGGTAGGCGCTATGCGCCTACCCTTTTTTGTAAAAAATATCCTTCTATCGATTCATTTTTACTAAAATATACAGCTATCATTTTTAAGAAAATTCTTATATATGGTACTATTTGGTCATAGATGACTACACAGTCATTCTATTTGAACGATACGGGGAGGTTTTAACATGAAAACCGAAAGAGAAAACGGAATTGTCCGTCAAGTGAATACGATTCAAACAAAAGAAGAGCGCTTTAATCCTTTTTCATGGTATGAAGAGATGAGAAACAGCGCGCCTGTGCAATGGGATGAAGAAAGGCAGGTATGGGATGTTTTTCACTATGACGGAGTCAAAGAAGTGCTAGAACAAAAGAATATTTTTTCTTCTGATCGAAGACCTCCACAAAACCAAAGACAAACTGCACTAGGAACGAGCCTAATTAATATTGATCCGCCTAAGCATGCTGAAATGAGATCGCTTGTTAATAAAGCTTTTACGCCTAAAGCAATGAAAGCATGGGAGCCTAAAATTGCGCGTATTACAAATGAATTATTACAAGAAGTGGAGCATCTTGAAGATATTGATATAGTCGAGCATCTGTCCTATCCGCTTCCGGTTATGGTAATTGCCGATATTTTAGGCGTGCCGATAGAAGATCAGCGTCAGTTTAAAGATTGGTCGGATATTATCGTAGCCGGTCCTTCTAATAACGAACGTGAAACGCTCGAAAAATTGCAGCAAGAGAAAATGAAAGCAAATGATGAGCTAGAAACTTACTTTTATCGAATCATTGAAGAAAAACGCACGCGTCCAGGAGATGATATTATCTCCGTGCTTCTTCAGGCAAAAGAAGAAGGGAAACAGCTAACGGATGAAGAGATCGTCGGTTTTTCTATTTTGCTGCTGATTGCAGGAAACGAAACAACCACAAATTTAATTTCAAATACGATTTATTGTTTAATGGAAGATAAAGCTTCTTTTGAACGACTCAAACGTGAGAAAGAACTTTTGCCTTCTGCGATTGAAGAAGTTCTTCGCTATCGTTCACCCGTTCAGGCTCTTCACCGAATCGTAAAAGAAGATGTGATTCTTGCAGGTCAGAAACTAAAAGCAGGGGAACACGTCGTTCCATGGATGGGATCTGCGCACCGAGACGCGGAGTATTTTGAAGACCCGGATGTATTTAAAATCGATCGAAAGCCAAATGTGCATATGGCATTTGGAAGAGGCATTCATTTTTGCTTAGGAGCACCGCTTGCTCGAATAGAAGCAAAAATTATGCTGGCCGAGCTGATTGACCGCTATCCGCAGATGGACTGGAGCCCGGCATTTGAGTTAAAGCCGATTGAAAGTACATTTGTATACGGATTAAAAGAATTATTAATTTGGAAAAACGTATAAAAAAAGACTTCCCACAAGTCAATTTCACTGACCTGTGGGAAGTCTTTTTTTATGTAGATTCACTCTAGAGACTATTCTTATAAACTTTTAAATTCTTATCAGCAAATTTCTTATATCCAGTAGGTAGGATACGACCTGTTACTTCGTACGTTATTTATAAGAAGGGCAACGATTACAATTACAATCGATCCTATTAAAACGGGATTGATAATATAATTCCAAGAAGAAGCGCCTAAGATCACAACAATGGGGTCTGCTCCTGCGGGTGGGTGAGTTGTTTTTGTAAGCATCATAAAGAAAATGGCTAGGCCGACTCCTGTTCCTAAAGTGTAAGGGTTATTACCGAATAAATGATAGATGGTTAACCCCACCAAAGTCGCTACTAAATGCCCTCCAATAATATTTCTGGGCTGCGATAGAGGAGCGTTCCAAAGGCCAAATGCTAATACACAGCTGGCTCCAAAAGGGGCCATAAGCCAAGGGCTTGATGTAAGCTGAGTCAGTATAGCTAGAAGTAAAATACTAACCGTTCCACCGACTAAGCCTGTAACTGCATCTTTTACGTCAATTTTTAAAGGGCTTCTCGCGGTTGTTATCATTTTAGAAAAATATGATTGCGTGTATGAAATGTCTTCCTTTGCCGACGCTTTAGGTGAACTATTCATCTTTATATAAAACCTCCTTTATTTTTCAATCATTTTACCTCTTTGTAAATTAACCTGTCAATAATGATTTTAATGGTTAGTTTTTGTGAGGTAAAAAAAGCTTGAATTCATGATTAGAATTCAAGCTTTATTTCACCCCTATCCTTTTTATCTTGAAAACGCGCCGCTTTTTGCCTGTTCCCGCAGATTTTCATCGAGCACCATTTACGTCTTCCAGTTGTATCAATAAATAACAATACACAGTCAGGGTTGCTACATCTTCTTATTTTGTTTAGTTGGCCTTCACTGATTAACTGCAAAGCATCTAATGATAGTAAGGAAAAGAGTTTATTTACGATGCTCCCGATTGGGATTTGTACTAATTGCTGTGCATGAACTTTAAAAACATAAGGAGCTTTTTCAATATTTCTTTCTAAAGATAATATCCACTTATTATCAATGGCATTTCCATCTGCTATTGATTCAAAGTTGTTTCTTAAACACAATCGAAAATCATATATAAGATGTAACACTTCCGTTAATTCACTTTGGGACATACTCAATATTGTTTTATCAAGAGAAGGGATCTCTTCACACATTATATGAAGCCAGTCTAACAAATCTTGGTCTTCACTTAGTAACTCGTGACGACGGCCATGACTGACGACTTCAGTATTTACTAAATTGAGCGAAAGAAAAGGGGAGATTAAAGGGAATTTTTTTCTTTTATTCATATCGTTTCTCATTCCTTACTCTTTTTCTGCTTGAATTCTCGCTTCAGCAATTTTATCGGTATGATCATATCCCCATTTAAACATCAGCTCGATAATAGGGATGAGCGTTTCTCCAAAGGATGTCAAATAATATTCTACTTTAGGCGGAACTTGTTTATAGACTTCGCGGTGGATAATTCCGTCGCGCTCGAGTTCGCGAAGCTGCAGTGTGAGCATTCGCTGCGTCACACCAGGAATGAGTCTGCGCAGTTCATTAAAGCGGCGGCGTTCCTTCGATAATTGATACAAAATGACGCTTTTCCATTTGCCGCCGACTACATCAACGGCTGCTTCCACAGGGCAAGAATAGCCGTGAGGCTCCCATTTTGTTAAGTCGTATTTCATAGTGATTACTCCTTTTATCAGTGAGTTCAGCTGCATTTGTGCTGTTTATACTATAGCACGTCTTATTTGATAAAAACATGGAAATGATTCATGGAATTATTAACGGAAAATTAAAAAATTAATGGAAATAATTATGAGTTTGTTGTATGATGAAACTATGAAAATAACTTTTCTATTAAAAAGCGAAATATTTTGAAAGCGCTTTATTTATAAAGAACGACAGGGGAAAGGGCGGAGGAATGATGAAAAGATTTATCAAAGTAGAAAAAAGAAATCATGTGGCGGTTGTACGAATGAATCAGTCAATGCTTAATCGTTTGAACAGTGAAGTCATGTATGAGCTGCAAGAAACGATGAATGAGCTGCAGCACGATGCGTCGGTTGGATCTATTGTATTTATGGGAGAGTACTATAAGATGAACGGAGATCATAGAACAGCTTCTTTCCTACGTGAAGAAACAGGAAGGCTTTATCAGCCGATTCATGCAGTAGCAGCTCGAGCGATTTTTCAGCGTATTTCATGCAGCTCCAAACAAACGATTGCGCTTCTTACAAACTTTACGTTTGGCGGAGGATATGAGTTAGCTTTAGCATGCGATGTACGAATTGCGGAAGAACCTGTGCAACTAAAGTTAACAAACGGCATGACTGTTAGTGCGCAAGAAGCGTGCAACATGGGCAAAGTGCAGCACGTTGTGCAAAAAGGAAAAGGATTAGAATATTCACTTGCGCTGAACGCATTAGAAAAGGAAGCTTAAAAAACGCTTTCACTTTATTTTTATAAAGTGAAAGCGTTTTTATTTTGCTTTGTTGATAAAAAGGTATTGAAAATTCTGAAAAAAGGAGTAGAATGATAACAAATCTACTTATTTTAAATAAGCAAAGGAGCTGGTATCAATGCCATTCATTTTTAAAGAAGCGGTAGTCGGATTGTTTACAGCGGCAGCAGCAGGTTTACTGGCGTTTCAAGGGGTAGAAGTGGTGTCAGCCATCATTCATCTGCTAACTTTTTGGAAACAGTAATAGCTAATAAGTAGAGGAACGACTTATAAAGATAAGGGGCTTGAGATTTTCTCAGCCCTTTTTGTTGTGGAGTTCATTATTTTTCAGTATACTAACGGTGGAAATTAAGACATAATATGGTTACATAGCAGGGATTTACGAATTCAGTAGGGAAGTATGTAGACTCTGAAAAAAATAAACAACGATCGCTTTTACCCGGTAACAAGTTCTGTTATCGGGTAACGTGTGTAAGGGGTGTGGATAAGTGAAAGACAAAAATTTAACAGAAGAACAGCAGCGAGTTGATTGGGTAGTAGAAGAAATCAGCCAAAAAGCTGAAAAAATAGGCAAAAGCGTAGGAAACGTAAAAGGCGAAATTGTCGATTTGCGAAGCACGTTTTGGGACGATGTCACGGTTAATATGGATGAGCCGGATGATGTGATTGAGACATTTACGAGTATTAAGCAGCAGGCAGAACTTTTAGCTGAACGTGAAATTACCCATAGACAAGCGTATGATCAATTAAAAACATTAAAAAAACTAACGCAATCCCCTTATTTTGGACGTTTTGATTTTATAGAAAATGGCGAAAAAGAAGCGGAAGCTATTTATGTGGGCGTGGGCTCTTTAATGGATCAAAAAGATGAAGAGTTTTTAATTTATGATTGGCGTGCGCCTATTTCGAGTCTTTATTATGATTATTCACCGGGAAAAGCGCAGTACGAAACGCCAGGTGAAGCGATTAAAGGCGAGATGAAGCTAAAGCGTCAGTTTATTATCGAAAATAGCGTAATTAAAAGCATGTTTGATACAGGAATTACCATTCGAGACGAACTGCTTCAAGAAGTGCTCGGACACAATGCAAGCAGTCAAATGAAAAGTATTGTAGCGACTATTCAAAAAGAACAAAACCAAATTATTCGAAATGAAAAAAATAAAGTGCTGATCGTTCAAGGGGTAGCAGGGAGCGGTAAAACGTCTGCAGCTCTTCAGCGCGTGGCTTATCTTCTCTATCATCACCGAAAGCAGCTGACTGCAGAAAACATGATGCTGTTTTCACCAAATCCGCTTTTTAACAGCTACGTCTCAACCGTTCTTCCGGAGCTTGGAGAAGACAATATGAAACAAACAACGTTTCAGCAATATGCCGATGGCCGGTTAGGAAACGAGTTTGAAGTGGAGGACTTGTTCGTGCAAATCGAATATTTGCTAACGGAAAAAGATGCTGCGGCAAAAAAGCAAAAAATGCAGGAAATTCGCTACAAGGCAAGCTGTGAATTTAAAAAGCAGGTAGATGCGTATATTGAAGAACTGTCTACTAAAGACATCATTTTTAAAAACATTAAGTTTCGCGGCGAAATCGTGTTATCTGCTCGGCGTCTGCTGTCTTATTTCTATTCGCTTGATAAGGGAATTTCCATACCTAACAGGATGCAGCTCGTTGCGGAATGGGCGCTTAAACTCATTAATCAGCTTGAAAAACTTGAGCGCAAAAAAGATTGGGTTCAAGAAGAAATTCAGCTTTTAGAAAAAGAAGATTATGTAGAGGCCTATCAGCACTTGCAGAAAAAGGAAGGCTACACGGAAAGTTCATTTGACGACTTTGACCGGGAACAAGCGTATTTAGCCAAAGCGGTTGTAGCTAAAAAAATGAAATTTATTAAGCAAGCCATCAAACAGCTTAAATTTATCGACATTCGCCGTATCTATATGCAGCTGTTTGAAAGAAATCACCTTTTTTCCCACGTAGAGGGATGGGAAGACACTGCTAAAAACACGGTGAAAAGAGTCATGAACATGAAGCTGTCTTATGAAGACGTAACGCCTTACTTATATATAAAAGATCAAATTGAAGGGCGTAAAACCAACCCTGTCATTCGCTATTTGTTTATTGATGAAGCACAGGACTATTCACCGTTTCAGCTGGCGTTTTTAAAAGAGCTGTTTCCGCATGCCAGAATGACGCTGCTTGGAGACTTGAATCAAGCGATCTATGCGCACGCCTTGAACGCACCGACCATTCTTTCAAGCGAACTGTACGAAGAGAAAGAAGCAGAAACGCTGACTCTTACGAGAAGCTACCGATCAACACGTCAAATTGTCGAATTTTCAAGGGATATGGTAGCAAACGGTCATTTAATCGAGCCGTTTAATCGAGACGGAGCGAAACCGACCGTAACGGCTACAGGCGACGTGCAAAAGCTGCATGAGGCAATTATACACAAAATTAATGAATTGAAGCAGCAAAACTATAAAACGATTGCTGTTATTGCCAAAACAGCTGAGGAAAGTCGTCAGGCATTCCAAGCACTGCCTGAAGCGATGTCTGCAAGGCTGCTGACAAAAGAAACAAGTTCATTTGAAAAAGGCATGCTTGTTCTGCCAGCTTACTTAGCAAAAGGAATTGAATTTGATGCCGTCATCATTTACAATGCATCGAGTGAATGTTACCAAGATGAATACGAGCGAAATTTATTTTATACAGCATGTACAAGAGCGATGCATGAGCTGCACTTGTTCTCGCTTGGTGAAATCAGCCCGTTTATATCAAATAAAGAAACTTATGAATACCAAAGTCAATAAAAGAAGGCAGCCAGTAGGCTGCCTTCTTTTATTGACTTTCAAAATGCAGCAAATACTTCACCAAATAAAGGCCTGAGTTTGTTTTTTCTTGAAGAGGAATGGTCAGGCATGTGACGTAATAATACCCGTTTGGAATATCATAGCTTAAGGTTTCAGATAGGACGCTTTTGATTTCAATCCCATCGCTTTCGACGTGAAAAGGAAGGCGAGTGGTCTTTTCAGCCTGTGATACGTCTGGAGTTTCGTTTACCCACACTTCAATAATGGCTTTTGTGTTCGATACGGCTTCAAATGAAATAGCTTTATCGTCTGCGACATATCCTTTTTGAATATCTTCTTCACTCCAGTCGTGATGGGGCTTTGGCTGTCCTTTTTGAAACAGTGTAAACTGATGATAAGACATGGTTAGCTCTTGTTCTTTCCATTTTGTTTTCATGATTTCACCTCTTCAAAGTAAAGCTTGTTCTGCTATTATTGAACGATAAATTGTACGCGTGTACCATCTGGATACTGTTCTAACTGATTTCCAACCCATGAGCCGGCTCCGCGGTTATCAGAAGGTGAAATATAGCGAATGTCAGCTCCTGCTCCGCCTTCTTCGCACATAGCCATTGGCCATTCATCACGGTCATAGCCTGTTTTTGTCGGATATCCTTTCAGCGATTCTTCCCGGTTCGCTTCAGCACCGTCGCGATCAATTGTGCAAACGGAAGAGTGCCCAGCGGCAATCGCGTCACGAATATGATCACCCGTTTCAGGATATCGGTCTAACGGAAAATAAAGCGTCGCATCGTAGTTTACTTCAGCTTCCGTTTTTTCAGGAGCTAAAAACGCCGCATGTCCCATAAACCCTAAAACACATGCCATGATAATGAATAGACTTGCCATTAATTTTTTCCCGTATGTAGCCATTTCAAACCTCCAGTATAAGTCGTTTTTACAGCTTAACTATACTCTCAGATTGCTAAGTTTAGATTACAGGACAATAAATACGGTGTAAACAAGTATTAACATTTATATTAAACTTCCTTTACTTGACATCATACCCTAATAGGTATAAAGTTGTGTATACATTTATTTCTTGCGTACAGCTTAAAAGAAAGAAACGCAATCATGCACGATCGGAGGTAGTAGTATGATGGAATATGATAAGCAAGTTAAAAATCGTTTAAAACGAATTGAAGGTCAGTTAAAAGGCGTCTTAAATATGATGGAACAAGGAAAAGACTGCCGTGACATTGTGACACAGCTCTCAGCAGCTAGAAGCGCAATTGATCGCACAATGGGTGTTATTGTCAGCACCAATCTTGAACAATGCGTAAGAGAAAGTATTGAAAAAGGCGAGAATACCGAAAACTTAGTAAAAGAAGCAGTAGAGCTGTTAGTAAAAAGCAGATGAGACATTCGTTTCATCTGCTTTTTGTTTTAGTATAGGCTGCTTATAAGGATAAAAACGGCTGTTCCTAAACACAATACGGATAGGAACAACCGTTTTTTAGGTTTATCACGTTTTAAGAACAGGAAAGATATATGGAGAGAAAGGAGGAGGTCAAGGTGAGTGATGACAAAAAGTCACCAACATATAATCATACGGAAATTCATCATAAAATTGAGGCTTCTCCAAAAGCGCCGGGAATCAAAGCTGCTTTTCGCTTTAACCACGCTTCTTCTCCGTGGGTAAGAGGAATCAGCTCAGGCTTGTCTTCAAGCCTGCCGATTTTGATAGGAATTTTGTTTGATCATTTGCAGTACGGACTCATTGCAAGCATTGGCGGCTTTACATATCTATATACAAAAGATGAGCCTTACGCGCAGCGTGCCGTTAAGTTATTTTTAGCTTTGCTTGGCGTTACGCTCTGTTTTACACTCGGCTCATTATTTGCTGACGTAGCTTGGATGAAAACTATTTTATTTGGTGTTATTGGAGCTGTATCGGTTTATGTTTTCGGAGCCTTAAAAATTCCAGGACCTTCTGCCATGTTTTTTGTCCTTTCATTTGCTGTGAGTACGAGCATTCCAGCGCCGAATTTGCAGGCTGTTTTTTTGCACGCAGGACTCGTTTTTTTAGGAGGGACACTATCTTGGTGTATTAGCATGAGCGGCTGGCTTATTAACCCGCGCGGACCTGAAACTGCCGCTGTGGCGAAAGCGTACAGGCAGCTAGCTTCGTTTGTCGGGTCTCTTGGTACGGAATCGTTTCACGCCGAGCAGCATAAAACGGTTGTCGAGCTTCGGGCAGCGGAAACAGCGATGAAACAAGCGAAAATTAATCGAAAAAAATCATCGTTTGCGCATCGTCTGTTTTTATTAAATCAAAAAGCCGAAGGGCTGTTTATCTTTGTGATGGCCGCTGCGAACGATTTTAATCCAGCTGTTTCTAAAAAAGCACAGGCAGTGATTGAAACGTTCGCATCCGAAATGGCCACGTTAAAAAAACATAAAAAAATTCGAGACGTTCGAGAAGAAATTGAAGAGCTGTCCATCAAAGAAGAGCTGCGTACATTGCTATTGGATGTAAATGACGTTCTTCAAATGAAAGAATTAAAAGAAACGGAGTATATTCAATTTTCACAAGGCAGCGTAAAAACACGGTTAAAAGCTGCTTTTCACAAACGTTCTTATGTGCTTAAAAACGCTTTGCGCTACGGAATTATTATGATTGTTGCCGCAGCGGTTGCCTACACGACAAATATTCCAAGGTCTTACTGGATTCCGCTTACGTGCGCAGGAGTGATGCTTGGAGCAACCGTTCGTGCAACGGTTCAGCGAGGTATTCAGCGCTCTGTCGGAACCATTTTAGGTATTTTAATTGGAACCGGGATTCTAATGCTTGAACCAACGGGAATCGTCATTGCGCTCATTGTCTTTGTGCTTCAGTCGACGATTGAAATTGTAATTGTCAAAAACTACGCGCTCGGCACGCTCTTTATCACACCGAATGCTCTTTTAATTGCTGAAAGCGGTCATCCTGATAAAGCGATTAGCTACTTTACGTCTGCTCGAGTGATTGATATTGTCATTGGTTCTATTATTGGAGTGGTCGGCACGGTATTAATTTTCAAACGAGCTTCTTCACTTCGTTTGCCATATTTGCTTGGAGATGTGATACGAAAAGAAGGACAGTTTTTAGAAATGCTAAGCACCGAACAAGATGAAGAAAGAATTAAACGAGAAAGAAATAAGCTTCAAGGAGAACTCGTTAATCTTCGGGCGCTGTACGATAATGTGATTGGAGAATATTCTAAAACGGCCGTCAAGCTAGAAGGGTTGTGGCCTGCAGTTGTCGCTACACAGCAGTTAGGTTATATGCTTCTTGCGTCGTTTGAAGGATATGAGCTTTCAGAAACGGAAAAACGAGAGCTTCAAGAAACATTTGCTCAGCTAGCTGCAGCAGCTGAGCAAAAACGAGCGCCAAAGCTTTCAAGTGTTCCGACCCTGAAACACTACCCTATTATTCAAGGAGAACTCGTCGCTTTATATGAAAGTCTTCAGGTAGAAATATAAAAAGCACGGAACCCAGGGGCTCCGTGTTTTTTGTTTTTACATATCCACAACTTCATTTACCGTTTTATTTACATCGTCACGCGTCATTTTTTCTTTTCCTTTCATCAAGGCGTTTAATGTTCCATCAGCAAGCGCTAACGGAATTTTACAGAAATGAAGGATCGGAAGCGATTTGACATCTTCTAAATATTTCTTTCCTAGTGAAAGATTGCGGCGAGCGTAGGCAAACATATCTTCTCTGCTCCAATTGTTAGGAAAGAAGCTGACTCCGCGCTCTGAATCTTCCGAGGTATTACGCAGGATATTAACAGACTGCAAGCCGCGTCCAAACGCAATGGCTAATTCTTTGTCTGTTTCCGTGCCGTCATACCATTTCCAAATGTCATTAAGCATCACACCTACTAGACCAGCTACGTAGAACGTATAGTCATCTAAATCCGCTTCATTTTGAATATGCCAGTCTTTTTCTACCCAATCGGCCATTCCTTTGGCCATAATAGAAGTTGCATCTAATACTTGATCTGCAACCCCAGTCGGACAAAGCGCAATCCAGTTGCCGAGCTGAAGCGTTACGTCAGGTAAATCAGCTTGATAAGGACCTACTAATGCCATGTACTCGTCTTCGTTAAAAGACTTTTTTAACAGGTCACTAATGGCGTAAAGCAAGCGGCTTTTTACACCGGCTTCTAGCTCAGGGTGATCTTCAATTTCATCAATTGCCCTCATACATAAGTAAGCAGATCCTACTGCATCCTGCAATTCTGCCGGCAAGTGGCTAATTGGAATAAAAAATGTTCGGCTTGTCTCTTTTAACATCACCATTGCGTTGTCGCGTAATTTGTTGGGTACACTCATTGATAACTAGCTCCTTTTTACATATCCACATGTCAAATTAGTTTAAGTTTTCATCTTATATACTATAGTAACAAAAAATGAGCATTTAATGGAGTTTAAAGATTACTTATTAACGATATTGTCATTATTTTGTAGTATTTGAACAGAGAAACTTGTAACATATACAAGTTTACACTACGATAATACTCGTTCACTCTTCGTTTTACAGAAATAAATGGTTTATTTTTAAGAAAATTGCTGTCATGCTAATGAATTAGGTGAGCTTTTAAGAGAGTATTCAACAGTGGGTTATACATAATATATAGGACAATACAGAGGTGAATGTATGAAAATTTTAATTGTAGAAGACGATGATAAAATATATGAATTAGTAAAAGAGAAATTTGAACAGTGGTCATTTGAAGTGGCTGGAGTAGAAGACTTTCAAAAGGTAATGGAAGTATTTATTGCAGAAAGCCCAGAGCTTGTTATTTTAGACGTGAATTTGCCTGTATATGACGGGTTTTACTGGTGTCAGCAAATACGTACAGTTTCAAAAACTCCTATCGTCTTTCTTTCCTCTCGTGAACATCCAATGGATATTGTTATGGCAATGAATGTTGGGGCAGATGACTATATTCAAAAGCCGTTTAACTTGGATGTTCTTGTTGCTAAAGTGCAGGCGCTTCTGCGCAGAACGTATTCATATGGAGACACGATTTCAGACGTTATCGATTGGAACGGCGCGGTGCTAGACTTAAAAAAAGGAAGTTTGCATTACAACGATCAAGAAATTCATTTAACGAAAAATGAATTTTTTATTTTACGGCTTCTTTTGGAAGAACGAGGCAAGATTGTATCGCGAGAAGAGCTTATGCGAAGGTTATGGGAAGATGAGAAATTTGTAAGTGACAATACGCTTTCTGTCAACATCACACGCATTCGCACCAAGCTGGAAGACATCGGGCTGAATGATAAAATTGTGACCAAAAAAGGCCAAGGATATTTGGTGAATTAAGATGTGGAAAAGTTTTTTAAGAGAAAGGCTAAGCTGGATTTTATTTGTTCTTATATGGCTGAGTGTAATCGATGCTCTGCTGCTGCTTGAGTATGATATTAAGGTATCGTCCACTTCGTTTTGGTATTTGAATCTTTTAACGCTGTGTCTACTGATTCTGTTTCTTTTATGGAGAGGAATAAAAGAAAGAAGATTTCTAAAAAAGTTAAGCTTAATGCTGCGGCATGATGCGTACGATTTACAAGAAATGCATTCATACGTTAGAACGAAAGCAGATGAAGATATGCTGAGTCTGCTACAGCATATAGATCGTGTGTATCGCAGACAAACTCATGCTCTTCACGTACAGCAGCGAGAGCAGCAGGAATATGTAACGACTTGGATTCATGAGATCAAGACGCCGCTTACTGCGATGAAGCTGCTTATTAATGCTCATCGTACAGAGCTTTATAAATGGCCTTGGCTAAAGGATATTGAAGATGAGTGGATGAAAATTGACGGATTAGTAGATCAGAATTTATATTCTGCACGCCTGCAGTACTTAGAAAAAGATTATCAGGTGCAGGCAGTGTCGCTAAGTGAACTTGTTTTTCCAAACGTTGCGTACTTCTCAAAATGGTGTATTGAAAAGAAACTGCATATTGATGAAAAAAATCTAGACATACTGGTGCACACTGACCCAAAGTGGATGCAGTTTGTTGTGAGGCAAGTGCTGTCTAACTCCATTAAATATAGCCCTCTAGAAGGAAAGCTTTCTTTTTTTAGTGAAGAAACGCCAAAGTACGTAAAGTTATTTATCGCTGATCAAGGGAAAGGGATTCCAACTCAAGATCTTCCCCGGGTTTTTGAAAAAGGATTCACAGGAAATGCGGGAAGAAAAACGAAGGGAGCTACAGGGCTAGGACTGTATTTTTCAAAAAAAATTACAGATGCTCTTGGCCATCAAATAGAGGTGAATTCACTTTTACACGAAGGAACCACGGTGATTCTGACCTTCTACAAACCGAATTCTTTTGATAACCTTTCAAAAATGTAAGATTGCACGCTGAGATTGTCATCTGCTTCAAACGAATCTTTCCTTGTTTCAAAGTAAGATAGAGCTATACACAAGGAGGGAACGTACATGAAGAGAAAGTGGATTAGCCTCTTAGCTCTGCTTTTTGTTGTAGGAGCAGGTATAGGAGGAATAAAGATTTATCAAAAAGCCGCAACGGAGCATCAATACGGGATTATCCCAAAAGAAGCAAAAAAAGTGGATGAGTATGGACGAGTTCAATATACAATTTCAGTGATAAACGAAAAAGGACAAACAACGTTTCAAACATTTACAACGATTAAACAGTTAAAAGAAGGAACGGTTATTGACCTTTTCGTTCGAGGTAATGAAGTTCGGAAATATGACATTATAACAAAAAATGAGCTGCCGCAGCGAGTGAAAAGCGTGTGGCCTACAAAAGAACGAAAGGAGGAGGAAAAGTGAGCATTGTTCTTGAAGGAAAAAATGTAACCAAAACGTTTGGATCAAGAGGAAATGTATACGAAGCGCTAAAAGGAATTGATTTTACAATCGAAGAAGGAGAGTTTGTCGGTATTATGGGACCATCTGGAGCGGGAAAAACGACGCTGATGAACATTCTTTCAACGATTGACCGTCCAACCGATGGCGAGGTATGGATTCAAGGGGAAAACGTGGCGCTCATGAAAGATAAGAAGCTGTCTGCTTTCAGACGCAATCATTTAGGGTTTATTTTTCAAGATTATAATTTATTGGATACGTTAACGGTAAAAGAAAATATTCTTCTGCCGCTTACGGTTACAAAAATGTCTAAGAAAGAGATGGAAGCGAAGCTTAAAGACACCGCAATGCGACTAGGCATCTATGAGCTGGCGGATAAGTACCCGTATGAGATTTCTGGCGGACAAAAACAGCGCGTTGCAGCAGCGAGAGCAATGATTACGAATCCAGCCGTTATTTTCGCCGATGAACCTACCGGAGCTCTTGATTCCAAAGCTGCTTCAAGCCTGCTTGAAAAGCTGTCGCAACTAAATCAAGAAGACCGTGCCACGATTATTATGGTGACGCATGATCCGCTGGCTTCAAGCTACTGCAGCCGCGTGCTGTTTATTAAAGACGGACAAATTTATACGGAGCTGTTTAAAGGCGAACAAACGAGACAAGCATTTTTTAAACGAATTATGAACATTCAAGGCGCATTAGGCGGTGAAGGCTATGACCGTATTTGATCTTGTTAAAAAGAATATGCGCAAAAATATTAGCCGGTACAGCCTTTATTTCTTTTCAATGATTTTTAGCATTATTGTGTACTATGTGTTTGCTACACTTCAGTACGACCAATCGATTTCAAAGGTTATTGGAGAAGAGCTGAGGCTGCAGGGCATTTTTAATGCTTCAAACTACGTTCTGCTTACCTTTATTGTTGTCTTTATTTGGTACACAAACTCATTTTTTATCAGGCAGCGTAAGAGAGAGCTCGGGCTGTATCATTTAGTCGGCATTGAAAAACGTACGATTGGAAAAATGATTTTCTATGAGAATATGCTGCTGGGGATTTCTTCTCTGGTGGTCGGTATTTTACTAGGTACCGTGTTTTCAAGGCTGTTTGTGCTGTTTTTACTAAAGCTTATGGGACTGTCGCTTTCTATTACGCTCACATTTTCTCTTCAAGCGGTTTTAAAAACAGCCGTAGTGTTTTTAATTGTTACCATTTTTATATCGTTTCAAGGCTATTTTATTATGTACCGCTATACGCTATTAGATCTGTTTCAAGCAGAAAGCAAAAGTGAACGCGTAAATAAAATGAATTCAAAGCGATCAATTGTAGTGGGAGGACTTGGTATCTTACTCGTTGGCTACGGGTACTACCTTTCATCAGGAAACATTGTGACGCCTAAGTTTTTTCTAATTGTAGCCGTTGTACTGTTCTCGGTCATTTTCGGTACATTTTTACTTTTTAAAGCCACAATTGAGTGGCTGATGGGACTTTACCGAGAGCATGCAAGCGGATATTATTCGTTTGCAAATATGCTAAGCGTTTCTACTATGATGTATCGAATTAAAGCAAATGCACGAGTGTTAACCCTAATTACGATCTTGTCGGCTACTACACTTGTAGCAGTTGGTGTGACGTATTCCTCGTACTATAACACAAAAGCCGACGCCAGAAGCATGCAGCCTTATGACTATACGCTGCACAGCAAAAAAGCAGCGCAAGAATTTATGGATGTACTGGATGCGCTAGATATCCAATCAAATCAGTATGTGTATCATATCGTGAAGCACTCTGCTGATTTATCGGACTTTCGATTTATTACATCTGGTTATTACGGAGATGGTGAGCGAATCAGTTTTTTAGATGAAGAAGAAGTGCGGAAAAACGGCGTTTCGGTTCCTTCGTTAAGTGCAAACGAAACCGTTGTTTTTGATTCGATGGCAAAAGGAAAAGTGTTTAAGCCTAGTACAGGTAAAACGGCAGTTGTGCAGCTGAACAAATCAGAACAGCTTGCTTTAAAAGTCGTTAAATCAGAACCTTCACTTATTCTTGACCCTGAAAGTGCCGGCTATCAGTTTGTAGTCAATCACGACACGTTTATCAAACTTTCAAAGGCTGGACAAAAGCAAGCGGTGTACGTGTTTAATACGGATGATGAAAACAAACAAAATGAACTTACTAAGAACTATCATCAAATCGCAAAAGTGGCTGGAGAAAGCCGTACTTCATACTATGATGTGTTTCAGGCAGGCTTAATGAGTAAAGGATTGTTTATTTTTATTGGAGGATTTTTAGGGCTCGTCTTTTTGATGGCAACGGGCAGTATTATTTATTTTAAGCAAATCTCAGAAGCTGAACAAGAGCGCAAAAGATTTGAAGTACTGCGTAAGCTTGGGTTTTCAGTGTCTCAAATGATGAGCGCCGTGCGAAAGCAGCAGCTGTTTACGTTTGGTTTGCCTTTAGTAATTGCCATCTTGCACAGTCTATTTGCGCTGAAGGTCATTACAAACTTAATCGGTGAAAGTCTGATAGTTCCTGTTTTAATAGCGGATGCAGTATACGGGATTATTTATTTTCTTTTCTACTGGCTGACAATGAATTACTATCGAATGGTAATAAAGCGACTGTAAAGAAAAGACTGTTTCGATAAATGAAACAGTCTTTTTTTGTTGGGAAAATAAAAGGTATGGAGTAGCGAAAACCTGAATATAAAAAAGGGTATATAAAAACTAGAAAGTTGCAGGGGAGGGGAAAGATGTGAAAGCAGATGCTGTATTTGAAGGGGGAGGCGTTCGAGGAATTGCATTCACGGGTGCGATTGAAGCGATGGAAGAAAGCAACGTAGAATGGCAGCGTCTAGCAGGTACGTCAGCAGGCTCGTTAATTGCGGCTCTTTTGGCGAGCGGCTATAAAAGTGGTGAAATTCGCAAGGAGCTTCAAAACATGGACTATGCCAAGTTTCGCGGGAAAACGATCATTAACCGAATTCCTCTGATTGGGAACTTAATTGAATTAATGATTCATTTAGGTTTTTATAAAAATGATTATTTGGAAAAATGGGTGTACGGTTTGCTGCGTGAAAAAGGAATTGAAACGTTTGCGGATTTGCCGGCAGATAAGCTGAAAATTATTGCCTCAGACATTTCGAACGGACAGATGCTTGTGCTGCCTGACGACTTGCCTCGCTACGGAATGCAGCCAAGCGATATGAAGATTTCACAAGCCGTGATGATGAGTGCGTCCATTCCTTTTTTCTTTCGTCCCGTCATCTGGAAATCCAAAGGGTTCAAGAGGTCATACATTGTCGATGGAGCGCTTTTAAGCAATTTTCCGATTTGGCTGTTTGATACGGAGCATCCGCGTTTCCCGACGTTTGGTTTTCGATTTGTAAAAGAAGAAATTGATACAGCCGCTGTTATTCCAACGCCGGTCCATTTATTTAAAAGTATGTTTACAACGATGCTGCAAGCTCACGATTTGCGGTATTTGAACGCGGAGACAAAAGAACGAACGGTGCAAATTCCAACCGGTGTGATTACGGCAACGGATTTTGCCTTAAAGGAAGAAGAAATCGAATTTTTATATGAATCTGGTTATATATCAGCAAAGCGCTTTTTAGAAAAATGGGATTTTGAACAGCATAAAATGAATCGGACCGGACGTCAGCTGACACGAAGAAAGCTCCCGTAACAGGAGCTTTTCTACGGCTGTTTTAAAATGTGGACTTCAACAGCTTCGCCTTTTGCCGGAACGGAATACTGAACGCTTTTGTCTTTTTTAAGCCAAGCTTTAACGAGCTGTCCTTTTTTGTATGTTTGATTATCCGGAATTTTTACATAAATAGGCTGTACATCGCTAGAACCAAGTATTTCTTTTGTTGTATAGTCAAGCGCGGTATCTCGCGGAATGACGTTTGCAATAAGAATTTCATCCTGTTTCACTTCTAAAATGCGCCCTTGCACTAAATAGCCGGCCGGCTTTTTTGACTGCTCGGCATTATCAGAACAGCCGCTTAAACAAATAAAAAAGAGAAGAAAAAGTGCAGTTGATTGAACGGTAAACTTCATAAAATCTCCTTTCCGTTTCAACATGACTACCATTATAACGCGTTTGACCATTTCTTTTCCAGTTTTCGGAGAAAGCAAGAGGTAATCGTTGACGTTATTTCAGCACGCGTGATATGTTTTAACTCATAAATGCTATTTTTACTAGAAGTCACGCCTAGTACGGGAGGTCCTTATATGGATGTTACCTTTTTAACCAATGTTATTCGACATATATTGGAACGAGATAATTTTGTCATTGACTTTGAAGAATCAGACGAACAAAATATTCACTTTTGGCATCGAGACGAGCCGTTTCGCCTTTTTATTTCAGAACAAACGGAAAGCTATTTAGTATGGACCGTTTTTGAAAATGAAAAAGAACAGTGGAGCGGAAAAACATTTCTTCAAGAAGTGACGAATACGTGTAAAGACTGCAGTGAGCCAATCGCGCACTGGATTTATAAAGACGGAGGCAAAGCAGGTTATTGCGATCATTGTCTGAACACGTTTGGAAATGCGTATTTTACAAATGCTGATGATATCAAGCAAAACCTTCATTTAATTGACGGTTCTATTTGTTTTATTACCGATGAAACCGGAAGCGATTGGTGGATTGCATATGAAGGGTTCAAACGAGTAATTGCAAGATTAGAAGAAAATCCCGATCAGAAAGTAGAAATGTACAAGCCCGAATATCCGGTCTTTAAATGGGAAATACATTTTCTAACGGAAAACAATTCTGCTAGCTTTAAGTTCAAAGATGACTTTGCATCTGGAATTGTACCGAAGGGAAGAATACTCTAACATCCTTGTTATAAGGGTGTTTTTTCTTATAATGGGAAGTTTTTTTGAAAAAAATAATTAATTTAGGTTAAAAAGAAGGAATTAAAGGGTAAAGAGTAGAAGATATATCACTATAGGAAGAATGGGGGAAATAATTATGACAACTACAACAAATTTAACACTGGGGTACAAAATGTACACGATTGATTTTAGCCGTCCAACGCAGTCTAACGAGGCACTGCTTGATTTCTTTAAAGATGTGCAGCACAGACAGGGAAATAACGCAGAAAGCTTTTCTAAAACATTAATGGAAATCGAAGAAATCAAAACAAAATATGTAGATCACGAAATCGTACAGCTGGCTAAATCGCTTGAACAGCAAATAAGCCGCTCAAATGCAGAAAAACTTGAGGTCTGATAATCACCAGAAATGGTCGATTTATCAGACCTTTTTTATATTTTTATCGATGTAGCACTTTATACTTGGCTAAAGGGCAGCCAAGTATAAAGTGCTAGACCTATGCGGAAGTTGCCCTCCCTTGCGGGCTGCCAACTTCCGCATAGGTGAACCTTTTGGGGTGAAGTCAAGGGGACAGGATATCTGGTAGTATAGGTTTTTGGTCGAGGATAAAATTCTGTACATTTCAAAGGATGTTTGATTTCATCAAAAGTTGTAGATGAATAGACTATCAAGTCGTTGGAGGCGTTGTATGGTTGGAATTTGCAGCTGGAAGTGTGCAGTGAGTGGAATAAGTATTGCGAGTGTCTACAGTAAGCAGCCGTCGTGGCAGCGGGAGTGTTATTTGGTGACACCTGGTAAAGTTTATTATGAGTCGTGCTATCAAGGGTACGGAGAGTTTGCGGGAATGGATATTTTTTGTTTGATGAGAGAAAGCGGAGCGGAAAAAGAAGACAGTGAAGGGGTAGCAGCTTTTAAGCCTAAGATTGTGCTGGCGAAGTATTACAGCGGACAGCGTTATGAAGAACTGACGGAATCAGAGCCGTGTCCGTACGGAGGCTATTTTTTTGAAGGGTGGAAGGAAGGATAGCGAATATACATAAAAGCTGTAGAGATATCTCTACAGCTTGTTATTAACGTCTTGTTTCATCGACAGATTGTTCTAAGTCACTTACTTCTTGCGTAATTGTATTTAATTCTTCTTGCACCGCTTCAGCTTCAAGAACAGGATCTTGAACGATTTCTGTCGTTTCAAGCTCTTCTCCTGCAGCCGTTTCTGCAAGCGGCTGTTCTTTAGCAGTGCGCAGAGATTTCACTTTGTTGACAACTTGCGAAGATTGTTCGGAGACTTTTTGTGAAAGACGAGCCGTGCGCTGTTTGAGGTCTTGGCCTTTTGCATATACCGTTTCTTTCACTTGACCTGTTTTAGCAAGTGCTTGATTCGCTCCGTCTTGAATAGAAGCACGCAGCTCTTTTCCTGACTTTGGCGCTACTAGTAAAGCTGTTGTTACACCCACTACGCTGCCTACTAACGTGCCGACTAATAACTCTTTGCTTCCACCTTTTGTTTCTTTACCTACTGTTTCTTTTACGTTTTCTTTTGTCATGACATTTCCTCCTTTTATAATATGTAATATGAAGGGTTTACCATTTTGTTGAATACTTCCTGCAAAACGCAAATGATTCGCTAAAAAAATCTGCAAGTGCCGTCGGACGCTCGTACAGGCTGGTGAAATTTGATTGTATATAGTATTCAACCACCTGACAGAAAAACCTTCTTTTCTGCTATAAAAACCGAAAAAAACTTATCTATAAAATCCGACACAAGAAAACGACAACATTCGTTCTTTGGTAGCATTTTCACTTGAAATTTTATATCATAGAGGGCAAGGAGAATACGTTCTCTTTTTTTAGATGCTGGAGGGATTGAAGAAATGGCTGAATCGAAGTACAAAACGATTTTAGAAGCAAAATCTGGTGAGTTAGAAGAATTAAAAGACAAAGCAATCAAAGACAGCTGGCAGCCGATTTATCATATTCATCCACAGTACGGGCTGATGAATGATCCAAACGGATTGATTCAATTAAATGGTGAATATCACGTGTTTTATCAGTGGTATCCGTACGGTGCGATGCATGGAATGAAGCACTGGGCTCATGTGAAATCTACGGATTTAGTAACGTGGGAACGCCTTCCGGTTGCGTTAACGCCAACGGAAGAATATGAATCGCACGGCGCATACTCAGGCGGCGCGATTGAAAAAGATGGTCAAGGGCTGCTGTTTTATACGGGGAATGTAAAATACGAAGACGGCTCACGTTCAGCTAATCAATGTATCGCGATGCTAAACAGGGATGGAAGTGTGGAAAAATACACGCATAATCCAGCGGTACGAGGCGTTCCTGATGGGTATACAGGACATGTGCGTGATCCGAAAGTATGGAAAGAAAATGATACATATTATATGCTGCTAGGCGCTCAGCGTGAAAACGAAACGGGCGCGTTAATTGTGTATGAATCAAGCGATGCGCTTCAGTGGTCATTTAAAGGCGAAGTTAAAACATCGCTTCCTGACTTTGGCTATATGTGGGAGTGCCCGGATTACTTTAAACTGGACGGAAAAGATGTGTTTGTCTTTTCACCGCAAGGAATCAAAGCGGATGGCCACGATTTTCATAATATTTATAATGTGATTTACGCGGTGGGAACATTCGATGTGGAAAGTTTAACGTTTGAAATGGAGTATTACCGTGAAATTGATAAAGGGTTTGACTTTTATGCACCGCAAACGTTCCAAGATGAAAGCGGACGTCGCTTGCTGTTTGCATGGATTGGAAACCCGGACGTTGACTACCCGTCAGACGAATACGGATGGGCCCATGCCTTAACGCTTCCTCGTGAGCTTTCGCTTGAAGGAAATGAACTTGTTCAAAAGCCTGTAGAAGAGTTAAATAAGCTTCGAGATCAAGCGGTTCATTTTAGAGGAACGCTAAAAAATGAAGAAGTGATCATTGATGAAGCAACAAACAATGCATATGAAATCAATATGAAGTTCCGCGAGATAGCGGCCAAACAGTTTGGTTTAGAGCTGTTTAATAGTAAAGAAGAAGAGCTTCGCCTCGTGTTTGATACAGAAAAGCAAGAAGTGCGACTCGACCGCTCTTCATTCCACCATCAATATGCAACGGAATACGGTGTGGTTCGCTCTGAAAAATGGACAGCGTCAAACGAAGTCGATGTTCGCGTATTTGTCGACAAAAGCATCGTCGAAATTTATATAAACGGCGGCAAGATTGTCTTCACTTCCCGCGTATTTCCGAAAAAAGATTCCAAATCAGCCGTAAATGTATTTGCAGAGGGATCTGTGGATTATCGTATTGATTATTACGGTATGTCGCGCGGTATTTAATATAATAAATAAGAAAAGCCAATGAAGATCATTCATTGGCTTTTTGATTTCTATAAAAATAAGATACAAATACATGAAGCAACTAAATGAGGAACAGCTGCAATGATAAAACGTTTCATCCATTCTGTATCCTCTCGCTGCCGGACCGGGGTAAAGTAAGGTCCTCTCGTTTCAAAACGAAATGCGTCCAGTAAGGTTACGAGTGCAATTGCCGTAAGTAATATGCCAAGAGGGCCTGAAATATAGTAAATATACTGCCAGTTGCCTGCTGTAATAGAAATGATAATCACAATAATTAAAGATATAATGCCAGATATTAATCCTGTTTTCAAACTCAAAATCTCCTTACATCCAGTTTTTGCTTATCTATTTTACCATAACCGAATGAAGGTTTGTATATACGGCTCGGGGCGGATATTTACTTCTTAATTGACCTTCTATGTAAGTATCTTCTCGTATAAAATGAGTTTCCTAGCAAAAGCAGTGTCCCTAGAATCCAGCCAGCTGCAGGGGAATAAGGAAAGATATTTTTTAAAGCCATCCCAAAAGAAATAGAGGCTGCTCCGAGTATAAATAAAAGCAGCGTGATTCCTTGACGTTTTTTCATATGTACCACCTCTCTTACTAATTTTACCATAAAGTGTGAGTGTAGTAGAATGAAATGTAAGGTGTTATACAAAAAAAGAAGTATATGGTAAAAATTAAGAAGTAGGAAGGGGAGAGGGATGCAATGATTAAGAAAGGATTTATAGCAGGTATCGTGATGGTCGGGATTGTTCTTGCTCTTGCTGCTTTTACAGGGAAGTGGAGCTATCTCTATTTTGTGTCAGGCACAATGGGAGCAGTATCACTGGTTTTAGCTTTGGCATACCTTATTGACAGTATTGTGCTAGGAAATACAGGCACATTCTTTTCAGCCAAAAAGACGCGCAAGGTGAGCCGAGTTGAAGATGCAAAACGATTTGGAGCTATTGCAGTACCGAACGTATTAGCTACTTTGATTTATGTAGCCGCTGGTTGATGAACAGGAGTCTATAAAAAACAGCTTGAGGTATAACCTCAAGCTGTTTTTATGCGTCAATCTGAACGTTCCTTTCCCGTTTATCACGCAGCGGCATCAGCATACTCACAAATCCAACGCTTACGATGATGATTGCCGCCGTTAAAAAAGTCGTCTGAGCACCTGCAAGCTTTACGACCATGCCTCCAAGAAGAGGAGCAGTAAGTAAAACGGCACTCGTTAAGGTGTTAATGAATCCGTACACTTTTCCGAAGTGTTTCTTGTCGCTGTACGTTTGAACGATATAGTTAAACAGCAGTAAATTAAGCCCGACTCCGGCCCCTCCAATAGGTGCAGCAATCAAAATGAAAAAGCGTGACATAACGGCTGGATTAAAGCAGCTAATGAAAAATAAAGCCCCTCCAAATAGAAGCAGTCCCAGTGATAAAAGTCTAAATGGATGGTGAACCTGTTTTTTTCTATTAAGATACACTCCAGTTGCTAGCGCTCCCAGCCCGATTCCAGAAAGCAGCCAGCCGAGCATTTCCGGATGGTGAGGCAGCACATCTCGAAGGAAGATGCTAATTTGAGCGTCAACAAGCATGACTACAAAATACGAAAGGTGAAACAAAATAACGACGCGTAAAAGGATTGAGTGCTGAAAAACGATTTTCCAGCCTTTTGAAAGCGATTCTTTTGACTGATGAGCACGAGCAGCTTGCCTTTGTGTTTTGTTACCTGACTTTTTAAGTGAAAACAGCACCCCAATAGAAATTACACAAGCTGCGGCGTTAGCTAAAATACATGCTTTTGGCGTTGTGAACGTCAGTGCGGCGGCTCCGAGAAACGGCCCTACAACTTTGGCAATTTGAAACATAATGTTTTGTAAGGTAGAGGCCTGCAGCAACTGGTCTTCTTTGACCACTTCTCGAACGTAAGCCAGCTGTGCGGGCACTTTCATAACAGAACTCATAGAGCGCAGGGTCAGTACCCCTAGTGCCAAAAGCGGTTCATCTGTGAAAAATAACAGACATGTGAACAGAAGACGGACTAGTTCAGACAGAAACATCAGCTGTACTTTATCGTAGCGGTCCGCTAAATTTCCTGCTGCTTGACTTAGCAGGATGCTAGGCAAAGCGTACGCGACAGGAATAAGCGTAATCCATAAGGAATTTGCGTGCCACACGTATGTAAAAAGCGTCATCACCGCAAACATATCAAATAAATCTCCGAAGCTTGCCGCAGTGCTTGAAATAAATAATTTTTTATAAGAAGAATTAGCAAACAGCTTTTCTTTTTTCAATACCTTCATTCCTTTATATGTTGTTCGTAAAAAATAATCGCATCTTCAATAAATTGAAGGACTTCGCTGTCAATAGGGTAGAGATTAAGTGAACTTGATGCCTCAGGAGATTTGCGAACATCCCAAAAGGCTTTTTCTAAAGCCGTATGATGACCAAACAGTTCACTGGATAAAAGCAGTATATCAGCTGCAACCAGCTGTCCATCTTCAGATTGAGGTGCACGCTGGTGCTTTAAGCAAAGCTGAACTCGTTTTATGATGTTAATCCATTTATCGGCACTCGCATTCTCCATTTTAGGCAAATTATGCTGCAGAATCTCACTTTCTTCTATTGAAAGCGAAAGCAGATCAGTCCAGCTGCTTTTAGTAGTAGACTGATTGTGAACTAAAGGAAGGAGCTGCTTCCAGTTTAATGCACCTTCTATTTTTATACTGTTGCGAAGAGTGTGAGTATGTTCTAAAGCTCGTTGAATTTCTGAAGCTTTTTGCTGAAGTTTTTGTTGGTGAATCGCTAGAAGTTCATCAATACTCACTTGATGAAGAATAAGTTCAATATCTCGCAAAGGAACGGCTAAGTTTTTTAAAAGGGTAATTTTTTCTAATGTGATTAAGTCTGTTTCTGAGTAGGATCGCTTTCCGTTTTCGGCTTTTGACGATGGATGAAGCAAGCCGATTTGATCGTAGTAACGAAGCGTACGCACCGTGAGGCCTAATTTTTTAGCGGCTTGCCCAGTAGAAAAATAAATCATTTTTAACTCCTCCAAAAAAATGCTTGCAGGTAACGTTACGTCACCTTTTACACTGAATATATGTAAAAGGGAGGCGAAGTAAATTGAAACAAAAAAATCAAGGATTATGGACAATAAAATCATTCGTAATAATGCTGGTGGTCACGTTTATTGCTGTGCCTGTTTTCATTGAAGGAGCATTACAGCAAGCTTTACAGTCGCTATTTAAAAGTGAGCTCTATGCTGGAACAGCTACTGGATTTGTCATGGCAGCTGTGTTTTTATCAGCTCTGTATTGGCTGATGGTTCAGGCTGATGATAGAAAAATTGGTTTTCAATCGTTTTCAAAGCGTTACTGGCCGCTCATTCTTTTTTGGCTTTTGGTGCTGATCTTAGGAAGTGTAGCAATTGTTGTGCTCATGGAATGGTTTGGTATGACATATGAAAATAAAAAAACAAACAGTTTACAGCAGGACCTGTCGCTGTTTTCATTTATACTTGCTTTTGTTTCAGCCGCTGTAATCTCACCTTTTTATGAAGAGATAATCTACCGAGGATTTTTTTATACATGGCTGAAACGTAAAGGAGGAATTATGTTTGGATTAATGGGAAGTTCGTTTATCTTTATGCTGGTGCATATTCCAACGTACAATACCTTGCCCGTTAACTTTTTATCAGGTCTCGTGTTTGCCTGGGTGTACGAAAAAACAAAGTCGTTGCTTCCAAGTATGATCATTCATGCTTGTTTTAATGGAATCGCCGTTATTTTAACAGCGGCAGCTTAATGTAGTTTCGATAACGAGTAAGCTATGATTTATCTTACCATATTATGTCTACTGAAGAAGCGAATTGCAAAAAAGTAAGCGAAAAATGAACCGGAAAACTGCTAGAAGCACTGCTGTTTCTAGCAGTTTTTTATATATGCACGCACGCTTAAGGCTTGTCTTAAAGTGGACGTTAAGGTGTATGATAAGAGAGATTAAAGACAGCAATAAAAAGGAGAGGGTATCGATGCAATATCGAAAGCTTGGAGAAACAGGTCTGGAAGTGTCAAATTTATGTCTAGGTACCATGGCGTTCGGACGATGGATTGACGAAAAAGCGTCGGCAGCTATTCTACATAGCGCCATTGAAAATGGCATTAACTTCATTGATACAGCCAATTATTACGGAAAAGGGCAGGATGAAGAGTTTAGATACGGCACAGGGGAATCTGAAGAAATAATTGGACGTGCATTAAAAGGAAAAAGAGATGATGTGGTGCTTGCGACAAAAGTCGGAATTGCCGTAGGAAAAGGCAAAAATGATAAAGGCCTTTCACGCACACATATTATGAGAGAAGTGGACAACCAGCTGCGACGACTGCAGACGGACTACATTGATCTTTATCAAGTTCATCTTTTTGATTCGAATACACCTATGGAAGAAACGCTTCGCGCGCTAGATGATTTAGTTCGCCAAGGCAAAGTTCGTTATATTGGCTGTTCCAATTACGCGGCGTGGCAAATCGCAAAGTCTCATCATATTAGTGACAAAATGAATCTTGAAAAATTCATTTCAGTTCAGCCTCAGTACAATCTTCTCTCTCGTGAAATTGAACAAGAGCTGCTGCCGTTTAGTCAATCTGAAGGTGTAGGCGTCATGGTATACAGTCCGTTAGCGCGCGGCATGCTTTCAGGGAAATATAAAACATCAAATGACGTGCCGCCAGAAAGCCGTGCTGCGCATGGTGAAAAGCTGCTGCGAAACTACTTTACAGACCGAAACTTTCAGCTGGTGGAGCAGTATCGCAAGTTAGCAGAAAAAAATAAAGTCAGTTTGTCTCAGTTTGCTCTTGCGTGGGTGCTAAATCAGCCCGCTGTAACATCAAGCATTATCGGAGCTAGCAAATTGCATCACGTAACAGATGCAGTTGAAATCAGCGATTGGATATGGTCAGAAGAGCTATTAAATACTGTGAATTCACTATATTGATAAAAAGTCCGCAGGTGCTCCTGCGGACTTTTGCGTTTAAATTTTAATTTCTTTTTGCATTATTTTTGCTTCTAGCGAGTCGTACAAAGCGAGCTTATAGTTAATTTGTTCAAGGTATTTAAACGTTTTGGCCATTTCTTCTTCTACCGCTTCTTTATGATGAAGCATCATGTTTTTTCGTTCTTTAATTGTGCTTTCGCCTTGTTTATAGAGCTCTACATAGCGCTTGATTTCTGCAAGCGGCATGCCCGTTGAGCGAAGAGCTAAGATAAAACGGATCCATTCAACATTTGTATCATTATAGAGGCGCTTTCCGTTTTCATCACGTTCTATAAAAGGAAGGATTCCTTCTTTTTCATAGTAGCGTAAAGTTGGTGCGGAAAGCCCGGTTTTTTTATTCATTTCTTTCATGCTATAAGACAAGATTGTTCACTCCCACTTGTGAATCGTAAAGCTTACTTTAAGGTATATGATAATCGATAGTTGAGTGTTTTATCAAATTCTTTTTCGGTTGTTAAAAAAATATGGAACTTTTATACAGTTTGTCCGTAATAACAAGTAGACAATAATAAACTTACTGTAAAAGGTTAAGTAAAGGAGATAGAGTAATGAAAAAAATAAAATGGATTAGTTTTATACTGCTGCTGATTTCAAGCGGAGTCTTTTTTATCAATCATCAGTACGCCATTTTACTAGCGGCTTGGACTGCTTACGGAATGGCTTTATCAATCCTGGTTTATTTCTTTTCATACGGTATTAAGGATTCAAATCAAGAGTAAAAAGCGTATACGCTTTTCTTATTGTTTTCAAAATAAAAACAGAAAATGAAAGGGTGGAAGAAATGGGAGAACTTTTTTGGATGACTTTGTTCGGAGCCTGTATTTGGGTGCCAATAATTTGGAATAAAATTGCGATTGGCAAGCGCATCGCACATGAAGAAAAGAAAGCAGGACGTGATTTAACAGGGGAAATCAATCCGTTTACCGGAGGAAGAATGTAAATAGAGATTAAGACATATCTAAATTAATTCCATTGAAAGACGGACAAATAGGATAAATGAGCTCGTATGAATTACTTGTGACACCGCTGTTGATTTCCGTGCAAGACTTCGCTTTCCGCGGGCGGCCGGTGAGCCTCCTCGTCGCTTACGCTTCTGCGGGGTCTCACCTGTTCCACTTTTCTCGCAGGAGTCTTCGCTTTGCCCTCCAATCAACAGCTAGAAGCAGCTACATACATGAAACTTACATTCAGCCTATCCATAACAAATCCGAACGAATTTAATTCTCTACCAAGAATCTCAATGCATCGTTCAGATTTTCCTACCCTAAAATACTTTTGTCTCAGCCTCTTTATTAGTAAAGAAAACAATAGTTTAATTTTGTTAGTAATAGTATAATTAACCATATTTATTTTGAATAGAAAGGCTGATGAAAAGGTGTTAATATTCTTTTTAGCCGGCACGGTACTTGTGCTGGTGATGATTATTTTTTCGCGTACGCTGTGGGTGCCCAGGGGAATGGCAGAACGTCTCAGCAAGAAAAAGTGGTTTCAAAACCATTGGCTGAGTGGAGGCTATTTGTTTGGCATTAATGCTTTATATTTTGGTACTACGATATTTTTACTCTATCTTCTTATGTTTACAGATATCCCTTATTTACATCTTGTTCTTATGTTTTTAGCGACGATTGTAAGTATTCTCACGTGGCGCGCTCTTAGTACAGCATGGACAGGGTCATTTAAAAACCGTCTTAAAATGTCTTTAACAGGAAGCAGCTTTTATTTAATATTGGCATTGATTATGGTGATCCAGTGGCTAAGCGTTAAGCCTCTGTATCCCAATGAAGATACGTTTATGCGAGCTTTAGGATGGATGCTTGGCTTTTTCGTTTCAGCCGTCGCTTTTAGTATATGTTTTATCTTCACTGCGTTTCTTGGAAAACGTTCAGCACGTGTGTAAGGATATCATCCGTTTATTAACGTTCTTTTCTAGTTAACTACTATTTACGAAAGCAGGGGTAAACGTGATTCGAGAAATTTTAGCTTCCGATGCAGCCGCTTTTTTAGCGTTAAATAAAGCGCTTGATCGAGAAACAGCATATATGCTGTACGAGGAAAATGAGCGTGCGACTACGCTTGAACAGCAGAAAAAAATGATTACAACTTTTTTAAAGATGCCGAACTCGACCATTTTAGTGGCGGAACAAGACGGACAGCTTGTCGGACATTTATCTGTGATTGGCGGAAGCGTTAACCGAAAAAAACACAGCGTATACTTAGCTGTTGGCGTGCTTCAATCTTATGGAAACCGAGGCATCGGCACTGCGTTGTTTGAAGAAATGGAGAAATGGGCAGCGCAGAGCGGCATCAAACGAGTGGAGCTAACGGTTATGACACACAATGAACCGGCCATTTCGCTGTATAAAAAGATGGGTTTTAAAACAGAAGGGAAAAAAATATGTTCGCTCGTTGTAGATGGAAAATCAGTCGATGAATATTATATGGGGAAGGTTTTTGAAAAAACGTGCTTAAAGGAGAAATGAACATGGAAACGACGATTGTTCAGTTAAATGAATGGGTGGTAAAGCTTCCTAAAAAGCTTGAAGTACTCTCTGAAGCAGCGGCGTCAAACCGTCCTGCTCCTAAGAATTGGTCACCAAAAGAAATTGCGGGTCACTTATGCGATTCAGCTATTCACAATTTGCAGCGGTTTATCAACGTGCAGCATGAAAAAACACCTTTAGCCCTGACGCCTTACAAACAAGATGAATGGGTAGAATTGCAGCACTATCAAGCTACGTCCATGGAAGAAATAGTTGCCCTATGGCGCAGTTTAAATAAGCAAATTGCTTCCGTTCTTTCCCATATACCGACAGAAAAGTATATGTATCAATTTGAATTAGAAGGTGGAAAGTTCGTTTCGCTTGAGTGGTTGGCTAAAGATTATATTGCTCATTTAGAGCATCATATTAAGCAAATTGACGCTCAACTGCCGCTAGGAGGCAAAGTGAATGAAAAAAGAACATAAAAAAGAAGAATCTCAGGTGAAAGTCGATTTTAGAGCAGGCCGCGCCTATGGTGATCATGAATACATAGAAAGTTCAAAAAAAGGCGTGCTTCTTGCTTTGTTACCAGTTCTGATCATTGCCGGAGGTATACTGTTTCTGATGGTAAAATGACAAAAGCCGCATTATAGCGGCTTTTTTTCATAGAGGTGCTGGGTTTTGTTTTCTTTGGGATTGTTGCGGCTTTCTAGAGTGGAAAAGCCTGCGTGTTCTGCGACTATTTTAGCTGCGGAAGGAAGCGTTTCGACTCTTTCCCATGATTCTGGATTCCACAGCTTTGATCGCTTGAATGCTTTGCTGCAGTGGAGAAAGCATTCTTGTACTTCGACGCCAATAGCGAGCAGCGGAGCTTTATTGTGAACCGCCATTGTTTCAAGCAGCGCTTTTTCTTTTACAATGCAAGCTTTGCCGTTAATCCGCAGCGTTTCTTCTATGCCTGTAATCAAAAAAAGCAGCCCTATTTGAGGATTAGATAAAATATTTTCCAATGAATCTACTTTTTGATTGCCGCGCCTCTCTGGAATCAACAGCTTTTTCTCATCGACGACTTGTACAAAACCAGGGTGATCACCCCGCGGAGAACTGGCGCAAATTCCTTTATAATCAGCTGTAGCGATGATGACAAAAGGGGAATGTTTAATAAATTCCCGGCAGTGTCGATCTAAATAAGGAATTATTTTTTGATGCGCCAATTTGTTAGGCGCGCCGACTATACGGCGAAGCTCTTCTTTCGTTTTTACTCGTTCTTTAAAGTGACTGTTTTTCATTCCTCTTTTCACTCCTACTGTATGCGTATACTGAAAATACCATTTTTATATATGAAATACTATATTTTTATATTTGAAAAACAGAAAAATCAGTATATTTAAATGAAGTAGAAGTGTTATAACGCTAGCTTCAGTCTTTTTTTAAATTTTTGATTGCGTTATCAAATATGTCATTAACCGTTTTCATATGTTCGCTGACAAGATGATTCGAGTCTTTTTCTCGCTGGCGCATGTCTTTTAACAAATCATCCATATCATCTAGCAAACTTTGAAAATACTCATCTTTTTGTTCTTCTTTCATTGTGGAATCGTCCATTTCATCAAGCTTATCGAGCTTATCTTCAATTTTTTTTAAGTATTCATCTCTCAAGAGTCTCACCTCATTTATAAAGTAGCCTTCTGCTTATTGTATGCAAAATGTTTGTTTGCATGAGTAAGAAGTAGAAAGTACATAAATAAAAAGAGAGTCTGAAGAGCTCATTTACTCCTTAGTAGGTTACTTTTTAGTTCCCATATTACTTTGAAGTGCGTACTTTTTTTTATTGTGTATATGCTTCATAATAAATTTTGTCAGGAGATAATATGACATTTAATGAATAGATCAGTCGTTGAGTTTACCTTCATACTGATCAATTTCTAAAATAGAGGTATAAAAATTTCAGGAGGTTTTATGAATATGAGAGAGATACTGCAAGGAAAACTAGGTTTTGGAACGGCACCACTGGGCAATATGTATCGTAATATTCCAGAAGAAGAGGCCATCGCGACGGTCGATGCTGCTTGGGAAAGCGGCATCCGTTACTTTGACGCAGCTCCTCTTTACGGAGCTGGCTTAGCCGAGATGCGCCTTGGTGAAGCCCTGTCAAAAAGAAATCGCGATGAGTATGTGCTAAGTACGAAAGTAGGTCGCGTTATTTCAGATGAACTAGAAGACACATCTTTACGTGATATGGGAGAAAAAGGCGGGCTTTTTGAATTTGGCCGTAAAAATAAAATTATCAATGACTACAGCGCAGATGCAACTCTTCGTTCGATCGAGCAAAGTTTAAACCGATTGAAAACAGATCGCTTGGACTTTGTGTATATTCATGATGTCGCGCAAGATTTTTATGGAGATGAGTGGGTAGGACAATTTGAGTCTGCTCGAACGGGCGCATTTCGTGTGCTTACACGCTTGCGTGAAGAAGGAGTTATTAAAGGATGGGGACTTGGAGTAAACCGAGTAGAACCAATTGAAATCATGCTGGAGCTGGAAGAAGCAAAGCCGGAGGTCTCGTTGCTAGCTGGCCGTTACACGTTATTAGATCATGAACGTGCGCTGCAGCGAGTGATGCCCGAAGCCGTAAAGCATAATATGGACATTGTTGTCGGCGGACCATACAGCTCAGGCGTTCTTGCTGGAGGTACGCACTTTGAATATCAAAAAGCATCTTCAGACATTATGGCAAAAGTAGAAAAAATCAAAGCTATTGCAGATCGTCATCAGATCAGCATTAAGGCTGCTGCTGTCCAATTTTCACTCGCTAATCCAGCAGTTGCTGCTGTTATCCCCGGCGCTAGTCGTCCAGAGCGTATTGCTGAAGACAAAGCAGCATTAAACACAGTAATTCCGGCAGCCTTCTGGGAAGAAATGCGTGAACAAAAGCTTGTAGCTCCTCATGCACCGCTGCCAATTAACGTTAAGTGAAGTTAGAGGATAAATGTTTAGTAAGTAGAAAAAGTGTCTCAAAGTTCCGATTTTGAGACGCTTTTTTTGTTTTGAGACAGAGGTTTATAAAAGATTTAGTGATGTCCGGCTATAAAAACGAACGTTTTAACGATTTTTCGGATGGAATATTCGTTTTAATGTTGAATAACCATTTTGTATTTGATACATTTAGAAGGTGAAAAATATTACTCGTATATACTTGGAAATATGGTCTGAGTGTCTCTACCTGATTCCCATTCAAAGAACTGGACTACGAGTTAAAGTATAAAAATGTTCGGTTTATCAATACATAAGCGTTACGCCGTGCTTAATTTCTTATACTTTGACTCTAAAACCCTTAGACTATCAAAAATGTTCTAGGTTTTTTTCTTTTGTCCAATCATCGAGTGTATGAAACAGCAAAACGAAATGGAGTGAAAGTAACGATTTATGAAAAACAAGATGTTAAAAACAGGGACTTTACTTACTATTGGTATGGTTTTACTGCTATCTGTACTTGCCGGGTGTAACTCAGCTTCAAAAAAAGAAGCCGGAAATAAACAAAACCAGAAGCCTATCATTGTTCAAGGGCCGATGCCGATAGAAGCGCAGAAATTCGCTAAAAAATTAGAAAATGTAAAAGAAGAAAAGTCAGGGAATTTTGTTTTTTACAAAGGAACTGTCGATAATTATCCGGTCATTGTTGTTAAAACGGGAAAAGGAATGGAAAACACGGCAGCTGCTACAGCGATAGCTATAGAAAAATACCATCCTAAAGCGATTATCAACCAAGGAACATCGGGCGGACATGATGAAAACCTGAACGTATTTGATATTGTATTAGGGAAGAGAACAACAAACATAGGCTCTTTAAAAACAGAAGATAAAAAAGAAGGCGAAGGAATGGATCCTACTGCTTGGAAGCCGATGGATTTAATGGCTTCTGAAGGAAGCGCTGGAGAAGATCCTGATGCTGAAAAAGCTCGCTATTATGAAGGAGATAAGAAGTTACTTGCGGCTGCAAATGCAGTAAAAGATACATACAAAAAAGGTAAAGTAGTTGAAGGAACAATAGGATCAGCGGACACGTGGAATAACGAAGTGGATCGAATTAAGTGGTTCCACACTAAGTATGGGACGTCTGTAGAAGAAATGGAAGGCGCAGCGGCAGCACAAATTGCAGGAAGCTATGACGTTCCATTCTTAGGTATCAGAGTGCTATCTAATAACAAAGTAAACAATGGAAAATATAATCCAAACACAGCAGCCGCTTGTCAAGATTACGTTTATGAAGTAATTAAACGCTATATCAGCGCAAACGCCAAGTAAATCTTTGTTTGAAGTTTTGATGTGTTGCGTTATAATTAAGTGAAAAGAAGCTTATTGATAGAAATTCATTACATATGTTTTTTTATCTTTGGTGACTTGATGATATATAAATATATGGCGGGCTGGATAACAAGTATTGAAAAATGCTGAGTCGTTAACCCATCATAAGGAAATTTGTACAACTATGCACAAATTTCTTTATGATGGGTTTTTTTGTGGAGGAGTGGAGGTACTGGAGACAACTAAAAAAGCAGCAGATTCTCAGACAGGCTACCAAGTTTTGGACGCTTTACGAACATAAATAGAATCAATGTAAGGAAGTTAGATAAAAGGAAGGGATACAAAGATGTTCAAACTATTTTTATGTAAAAAAAGGAAGTATCTAATTACGACATATCAAATTATTTTAAATATATCGCTGATTGTCCTTGGGTTTATACTTGTTTATTTTTTATTAAGAGAGCTTTTTTATATTATGAATGATGCCTTAACGGGAAATAATAACGTTCATAAAATTCTTGGAAAAGTACTGGTTTTCTTTCTATACTTTGCTTTTGTTTCAATGATTATGACTTACTTTAAGGAAAGCTGCCATTTCCCGTTAAGCTATCTTTTATATATTGGAATTACCGCCACAATACGATTTATCATTGTGAATAACAATTATCAAATTGGAAGTTTATTTTTATCGTTAGGAATTATCGCTTTAACAATTAGTTATTTAATGTTAACAAAAAAAGATAAGAAGATAATGAAAGGAGAATTTGAGCATGAGTAGAAATAGAGAGCATGAATTTAGTAATTTGGTGCGCGAAATCCGTAAAGAGCAGGTTGGGAACGGACCTAGAGAAATCACTACTCGTTTTATAGATACATGGGCTGTTAGTGAAATGAAAGGCAATCTTACGAATGTAGAAAAATTTATGATAACTTCTCCTGAAGGCAAAAGGATGGTTCATGAGGCACGTACAGAACTAGTGAAAAAAATTTATGATTGCTCCGAGATACGAGATAAGTTTGAAAAACTTGTTCATGCAAAAATTGTAAGAGTTTTTTCAGACATTAATATTGAAGAAGATGTTGCGATGACTACTTTTGTTTTTGATAGAAAGTTAGATAATTAACTAAGATAAACTCCTTGGCGTACGAAGCAATCGAACTGCAAAAACACCAAAAACATAGCAGATATTTGCTGTTGTGGTTTGGATGGAAAGATTAGTATGACCTTAAAAGGAATACGGTTTATTAACCATAAAAGAAGCTGTCGCTAAGTCAAGCTTTTGGCTTAGCAGCGATAGCTTCTTTTAAACATTTATCTAGAAAGAGTTAAAGTTTATATAACCCTTCATACTTTTTTTTCAAATAATTAATTAACGGCTGAGCATCAATTCTACCTATAGAAAGGTTAGTTAAGATCTCTCTTGGCGTTTTTAGTTTTCCATACTGGTGGATATGCTGTTTTTGCCAGTCTGCTATAAGTGATAGGTTTTGACTCGAAATGATTTCATCAAAGTCAGGATTGTCTTTGATTACGGCTTCTCTTAGCTGAGCTGCATAAATGAAGCCTAGATTGTAGGAAGGGAAGTAGCCAAACGCTCCTCCGTACCAGTGGCCGTCCTGTAACACCCCGTCACGGTCTGTTTCCGGTTTGATTCCTAAGTACGCTTTATATTTTGCATTCCATGCGGAAGGAAGATCCGAAACGCGAAGCTTGTCAGCGAATAAATCTCTTTCTAGCTCGTAGCGAATGATAATATGCAGCAGATAGGTAAGGTCATCTGCTTGCAAACGAATGAGAGAAGGTGTGACTTCATTTAAGGCAAAGTAAAGAGTTTCAAATGAAATATCACCGTAGATCGCAGGTTCTAACTCTTTGAATAAGTGAGCGTGATTTCTCCAGAAGCCTTCGTGTTTTCCAATGATACGTTCCCAAAAAAGAGATTGAGATTCATGCAGTCCCATAGAAGTGTATGCGCCTAACCCTGTGTCAAGCAAGTCGGAGCTAATTTGCTGGTTATAGATAGAATGTCCGCCTTCATGTAAAAACATAAAAGCTGCCAGTTTTACATTGTGTTCGTCGTATCTTACTGCAAGCCGTGCGTCTTGAGGGTGAATGCCTGCACTGAACGGGTGGGCCGTGGTGCCGATTTGGCCAGACTTAAAGTTATAGCCAATAGCAGTGAGAAGGTGTTTTCCGAGCTTCTGCTGATTTTCTATTGAAAACGGCTTGTTGAGAAATGATGTATCATGTGTAACCGAAGAGCGTTTAATTTTTGTCAGCAAAGGAAGAATAGCATCTTTAATTTGTTGAAAAAGCGAATCGATGGTTTCACTAGAAACGTCGGGCTCATATTCTTCTAAAAGCTGTTCGTAAGGAGCGAGGTGAGGATTACGGTACTCCGCAAATCTTTTATGCATATGAATCAGCTGCTGCAGGTTGTCTTCGACGAGCTTAAATTCATTTTGCTCTCTAGCCTGTGACCAAAGAGCATGAGTAGAAGCTTTTAAAACGGAAAATTGATAATAATCCTCTAGCGGTACAGCGGAAAGTTTTTGATAGATGTTCCAATAGTGCTGTACTTGTTTTTGCTGTAGTTGATTTAGATTTTGTTCTTGAAGCTGCTGCAACTCTTTTGCGAAGGCTGGATCTGTTTGGAGCAGGTAAAGCTCTTTGGAAAGCGTGCCTTGAATGGTTGCGTGCTGCTTTTGACTGTTAGGGGGAGCAGATGTTTTTGCGTCCCAGGATAGGAGAGATAAAGCTTGTTTGTAGTGTTCGATCGTTGCAATATGTTCTTTAGTATGAAGACGGATGGCAGAGTTCATAATATCCTCCTTTAGATAAAATACTTTACTTATAAACATACTAAGAATTAAGAATTGAAACAAGACAAATTGAATCAGTAATCGTAAAGAAATAGTTTAATTTTGCTAATTTCACAAACAAATGGAAAGGTGGTAGGATGGTTAATATTCATACTAACCTTACAAAAATAGTGGGTTTTAAAAAGCGATTTTAAACATTGGGGGAATGACGTTGAAACAGGTTAAGGTAAAATGGTTATTATTTATTGTGATTGCTTTATTTGTCGCAGGTTGCAGCAATAATCAAGCGAGCTCAGGGAATAAAAGCACCAGTGCCGCTCAAAAAGACGGAGGTACGCTAAACATTGCGTTTCAAAGCGAGCCAACGACTTTAGATCCTCAAATTACAGGGAATTCTTCGGTTAAAGATGCGGCGCGAAATATTTACGAAGGACTCGTTATTTTTGATAGCAAAGGTAATGTAGAGCCTGATTTAGCAGAAAAGATTGACATAAGCGAAGATAAAAAAGTCTACACGTTTCAGCTGCGAAAAGGGGTAAAGTTTCATAACGGCAAAGAAATGACGGCGGACGATGTAGAAGCTTCGATTAACCGTTGGATCAAGCTATCTTCACTTGGTAAAACAAACTTTGTTGGTGCCCAGGTTAAGAAAACAGGAGACTATACGGTTGAGCTTCATTTGAAAACACCAAATGTGAATACACTGGCACTACTAGCAGATCCAATTCCAGCAGCCGCTATTTTTCCAAAAGAAATCATCGAAAAAGCACCTGCTGAAGGAGCTACTGAGTTCGTTGGTACAGGACCATTTAAAGTGAAGGAATGGAAAAAGAATCAATATATCACGCTAGAGAGGTTTAAAGATTATTCTTCAAAAGGACGAAAAATTAAAAAGACACCTCACGTAGATGAAATTAAAATTAGCTTTTTAAGCGATGAATCTACTAGAATTTCAGGCATTACAGCTGGACAGTTTGACATTGCCTTAGGTGTTTCAAGCGACAATGCGGCTCAAATTGAAAGTACGCAAAACGTTAAGAACAAGCTGGCTCCAGGCGGATTCATTGGTTTATTTTATAATACACAAGAAGGGTTCTTTAGCGATTTAAATGCTAGAAAAGCCGTAAATGCCGCGATTAATGCAAAAGATATTTTATCAAGTTCATACGGCGATTCCGATTATTATGAACTGACTTCATCGATTGTCAATAAAAAGTTTCCGAACTATTACAGTGAAGCAGGAAAAGAAGAGTACAATCAGCATGATGAAAAGAAAGCAAGAAGCTATTTAAAAAAAGCTGGATACAGCGGGCAGGAACTGCGTCTTTTAACTTCACGCGATTATCAAGATCAGTACAATACGGCTGTTATCGTGCAGCAAGAGCTTGAAAAAATCGGTGTGAAAGTAAAGCTAGAAGTGTATGACTGGGCAACGTTTACAGATAAAGTAAATGACCCTAAAGCATGGGATATTTACCCCGTAGACTGGGCGGCGCGTTCAACCATTTTTCAAGGATTTTGGACGTCAGGAGGAGCACCGGTTGAAAAATCAACAAAATACTTAGATAAAATCAAAGCGGCTGCTTCTGTAAAAGATGCACGACCAGCTATTGATGCTACGCAGAAATACGTATGGGAGGAGCTTCCGTTTACGTTAATTGGTCATAAAGTCAACATTAACGCGGTATCTACAAATGTAAAAGGCTATGACTTTAACTTAGGACCTGTATTTTATAACGTGAGCGTGAATAAATAACATAATGTAAGAACGAGTAAAAGTGGTTTTATACAAAAAAAGTTACGAAAGCGGCTGGGACAAAGAGTATTTTAGTTAAAGGAAAATCCGAACGATGAAGATTCTTGGTGGAGAATCTTCATCGTTCGGATTTTTTTGTAATGGGTAGGTTTCATGTATGTAGCAGCATCTAGCTGTTGGTTTCGTCATGTCTCAATTTCTTTCGATTATCTGTTTTTCACGCCGCTCATTAGTAAAAACAAAGGAATACGCATTCGCCGCTCGTAAGTTTCAACATTGTCAAAGTGTTCTTGTTGAGGGCACGCTTCCTTTAAGTTTGTGACCGTAAAGCCGCTTTGCTGCATCAAAGAAAAGTACTCTTCAAGCGTGCGATGATACTTTTGAACGTATCCGCCCATCCAGTGCTGCTGACGGAATCCCATTGAGAAGTAGTTATCCACCGTCCAGTTTGTGCGCAGAGCGGAAGGCTGCAAAGTGGAAGTAATGACTGGGTGTTCAACGGAAAAAATAAATCTTCCTTCAGGTTTGAGTGCTTGATTCACTTTAGTGAAAATGGAGGCTAAGTCTTCCATGTAGTGGAGAGACAGTCTTGCAGTAACCAAATCGTATTCGGTGCGTGGTGGAGTATAATGCTCCATCGATTCATGGAGCACTCTTGCATTTGGATAGTTTAAAAGCTGTTGCTGAGCCGCATTTATCATATTGATCGAGCCGTCTACTCCGGTATAGGAGAAACATCCTTGTTCCAGAAGCTCCGCGCCAAATCCAGCGTTTCCGCACCCTAAATCTAAAACGTTTGCATCTGTAACATCACCTAGAAGCTGTAAAATAGCGGGTTTTTCAATCGTATCGTTGGCATTTTCTTTTTGCTGCCGGTGTTTTGTATAGGCCAAAAACGCCTCGTCATTATCGTAAAATTCAGCTCCTGTTGAGATTTTCAACTAAATCAGCCTCCTCTATGCAAAGTACCTCATTATAATCATATATTCAAATTATTTACAATGATTTTGATAGATGTGGAAATGATGTTTTATTTTGGAGATAGTGCTATCATGTGGAGTAACCGGCTTGTACACGTTTATGGAAGATAAGTCTAAAAGCTAAGAGTTGGGTATAGAAAGGGTCACTCTATGCGTAACTCTTAGCTTTTGCTTTGAAGTCGTAGGGAACCATTTGTTTTGGCGTCGTTCTTATTTCGATAATTTTTCAACAATTGCTGCGTCTATTTGCTGAGATAATACGCTGTTAATCTCTTTTTCGTTCTCCACTTTTTCTAAAATTAGCTGCTTATTACCTGTCTTTATTTTTAACATCGTACCTGAGTGGATGGAGAAATCATCTCGCAGCTTTTTAGGAATAGTAAGTCGAAAACGGTCATCAATTTTTCGAGATTGAGCCGTAAATGTTAAAGTCGTTTTCTTACCAAAACTCATTTCATATTTTTGAATCACAATGTTATTTTCTTTGTTAATAAAAAATTGGACCTCCATGTTTGCATCCAATTCGACTGACGCTAAAAGTTCAGAGGTGAGCTGAATCTGCCGTCCAGTTAATGTTGCATAATAAGGAGGAGACGCCGCAGGTTTTCGTGAAAGCGCTATCGATTTTTCGTCTCTTTTTTTCATAACAATTTGCTGTTCTACCACGTATAGTTCTACATAATCAAAGGGCTTAAGTTCATAGTCATCTCGCAGGGATCTTGGAATGACTATTCTACCTATATGGTCAATTGTTCGAATGAAGATATGAGAAGGAACGGGGACATTTTCATCATGATGATCGATAATAATCCAATCATCACAGCTCCGTAAAAAAACTTTGTCGTTCGTCTCGAGTTCTGTTAGTTGCATAAACAAAGAAGGAAGGGATACTCTTCCCATTTCGTCAATTATACACTCTTCTTTTTTTGTACGCATCTTGCTACTTAATCCTTTCTAAAAACATTTTAGATGGGGTATGTTACTTAAATTACACAGCATTTATTTCTTTGTCAAATGAAGCAAATGAGTATTTATTCATCCTACAGATTGAGAAATACAGGAAGTTTGACCTCATTCAGTAGATGCACAGCTGTCCCGTGTAAATCATCATCATCTGAAGAAAACAGTTAATCTGTTAATTAGAAAAGCATAGAATAAAAGCGTTTTTCTTTCTTTTGATTTTATTGTCGGAAACAAAGGTTTAAAAAGAAGCTTCCTCCCTTTTCTAAAGAGTAGGTTTTTTATTAACAAAATGCAGCCGGATTTATGCTGAATGATGAATAGATTTATGCATATTAAGTCTAGAAAAAAATTTCAAGCGGTGCTTTTTTCACTTTTTTGGGAGAGCAGTTATAGTTGAACAATAAAGAAAAAAGCTCAAAGCAATGAGCTTTGAACCAATTTTTATCGTTTTTCAACCAGCAGTAAGATGAAGGTAGCCAGCGGTCCTAAAGCAAGAGATAATAAGAACCAGTTCAGACCCGTTCGATTTTTACCTTGCGCTAATCCGGCATTAGTTAAAGCCAGCGTTCCCCATTCTGCAGCGTATTGATTATCCATATGACACCCCGCTAATAATTGTTTCTTTATTTGATTAAAAAAATCTATATTAGCATAAATATCCATATTTTTGATTGGAATTCCTTAATTAGGGTGGAGAAACGGTGAATTTCTTCAAGAAGCAAAATTCCTATTCTCCTTAACTTAGTGAAGGTAGTAATGAATAAGAGAAGGGTGTACGTAGTAGACGTGAACGTATTGAGGACGATGATAGTGAAACTGATGCATATATTGATTCATAAGTCTTTGAATGGCGTTATACACATTGGGCGGATAGCCATAATAGCCGTGATGAATACCAACTCGAAACAAGGAAACGGGCGTCGTGTTATTGGTTCTGCACATTGTTCTACACTCTTTTGCGCTTTTAACCTTGCGCAGCTGCTCCACCCGCTGGTGCTCCGCCCGCCGGTGCTCCGCCCGCCGGCGCAGCTTTTCGCTGTCCTAGTTCTTGATCGAGTATAAAAATAGCTGCAGGGTTATTTTGGGCGATTTTTAAGCGGTCTACAATCGTTTGGGCTTGAGCTTCTTCGTCGACTTGTTCTCGTAAAAAGTCCTGCACGATGACTAAAGTTTGAGGGTCGTTCGCTTGGCTGATAAACTGAAACGCTTGACGATAAGAATTCGTGACGAATTTCTCATGCTCCAGTACTTTTTGAAACGTTTCTAACGGTGTCCCAAACTCACTTGGCTGAGCAGGCAAAGAGTTTAATTCCACCGTTCCGCCGCGGTCAACTAAGTAGTCGATGAGTTTTAGCATATGGGTGCGTTCTTCTTCAGACTGCAGACGCAGCCAGCTGCCCATTCCTTTATAGTTTAATCGATTCATATAGTTAGACATAGCTAGGTATAAAGTCGAAGAGACGAGTTCAAGTTGAATTAAGTTATTGAGCAGTTTTTGAATTTGTTCGTTCATATTTGTTATTCCTCCTCAGGGAAAGGATTTCTTTACTATACTTGCTGCAACCATCACACTTTTTCGTGATGAAAGAAATCTACAGTGATACTATATGTCACTTCTTTAAGTAGGTAACTTGCCCATCCTTTATTGATGCTTCTTACTTACATATAAGGGTTGTATAATATAGGAATAAAAGTAGTTTAAAAGTCTCTTTTTTAGATGGTTAAAATTACTATGTTCTATTTAACCAATTTAGTGATAAAATTGTCACTCTATGCAATTTTAATTGGTGTGAAGGAGTCAGAAAAATGAATATGCAACACGTATTAATACCTGGATTTGAAAAGCTTGCGAGCTTTGTTTTCTGGTATCCATTTATTATGTCTTTATTTTGGATTGCAGGCACGCTTATTTACATACGCTATCGTGACCGAGATCCTAAAGTTGATTTTTCAGCAGTTGATTGGCCGTTAGTGAGCTTTTTAGTGCCTTGCTATAATGAAGAAGAGACGATTGAAGAAACGCTTAAGCACCTTTTGGCGTTAGATTATCCGTCTAAAGAAATCATCCTTATTAACGATGGAAGCACGGATGGAACAGCTGATATTTTAAAGGAAATCAGCAGAAATCACCCTGAAGTTCGTGTGATTCAGCTTTATGAAAATAAAGGAAAAGCCAACGCGTTACATTTAGGTGCACACGCATCTAAAGCTGAGTTTTTAATCTGCTTAGATTCCGACGCTATTTTAGATCAAGACGCTCCGTATTATCTAATCCATCATTTTCTTCATAAAGGGGAACGGCTGGGAGCCGTTACCGGAAATCCGCGCATTCGAAACCGTAATACACTGCTGAGTCGCATTCAGCTAGTTGAGTATTCTTCTATTATCGGTTCTATTAAACGAACACAGCGAATTTTAGGAAAAGTAATGACGGTCTCAGGCGTAGTGGTGGCTTTTCGAAAGAAAGCACTTGTGGACGTCGGGCTGTGGGATCGCGACATGATTACGGAAGATATCGCCGTGAGCTGGAAGCTGCAGCAGCGCTTTTGGGATATCCGCTATGAACCCCGGGCATTGTGCTGGATGCTTGTGCCCGAAACCTTAAAAGGAATTTGGAAGCAGCGAGTACGCTGGGCTCAAGGCGGACAAGAGGTAATGCTTCGTCACTGGAAAGTGTTATTAAAATGGAAGCAGCGCAGAATTTGGATTGTATACCTAGAGCAGTGGATCAGTACTTTTTGGTCATTCGCATGGCTGTTTGTGACTCTAATGCTGCTTGTTACCGCGAGCAGTCCTCAAGATATGCTGTTTTGGTTTACGTTTACGTCATTTTCCCTTGTGTTTATGAGCTTAATTCAGCTGTTTATTGCGCTGAAAATTGATTCGAAATACGACAACGTGAAGCGTTATTACGTATGGGCTGCATGGTACCCAGCGCTTTACTGGATTGTGAATACGGTTGTGGTAATAAGTGCATTTCCTCGCGCTATCAGATCTAGAGTGAAAGGAGGCTATGCTACATGGAGCAGTCCAGACCGCGGCTTAACGAAGAGCAAATCATGATTCAAGCCAAACAGCCTCTTGCTCGATTAGTGATAAGTATCATTATTTCATCTGTTTTTTGGCTGTATTGTGCCATTGTTCTTTGGTTTTTCCTTTCAGCTGTTATCGGCGTAAATGACCGTTACAGCGGGGTATTAAAAATTGCGTTCAAAACGACGAACGGCGAAATTCGAACGTTTTTAGTGATTGGACTCGCTATTTTTTGCTTCTTTTTCCTGGCTCTGTTTTTATGGAGATTCTACAACAAAAAGAGATTTGGAAGCTTAAACCGACGGAAAGAGCCGGCGTATACGAGTATAAAAGATTTAGAGCGTCTTGAGCTTTTATCCAAGAAGCAAATTCAAGAACTTCAGCGTGCCCGTTACATCGAGTTTGATGTTAATCCGTTAAAGCATACTGAGGAGAGGAAACACGCATGAAGAAATATGTATTCTTTCTTTTGATAGCGGCAGCGGTAGTTGGCTTTGTTTTCTTTAAAGTAGTGAACTGGGAAGACAAGGCGAAAGCCACAACGACCGTGGAGCCAGCGCTTGAGACGAACGGATGCTTAGGCTTAAATTATCATCGCGTGCGCAAGCATAATTGGTTTAACCGAATTGTCAGCTCAGTTACAAAATCTGATGAACTGACAGAGTACAGCGTTTACAGCAATGATTTCGAACATCAGTTGAAAAAGCTGAAGGAACTTGACGCTACGTTTATTACGCCAAAAGATATTGAAACGTATCAGCAAAAAGGCACGTTTCCAAAACGCTGCGTATGGATTTCATTTGATGATATTGACCTTACTGTTTATCAAAACGCGTTTCCCATTTTAAAAAAGGAAAACATTCCGTTTACGCTATATGTAATCGCAGGACAAGTGGGGGCAACGGATTTTCAAAATTTAAACATGGCTTCGTGGAGTCAGCTAAAAGAAATGAAAGACAGCGGCCTTGCGACAATCGGTTCTCATACATATGACATGCACCGCTTGGAAGAAGACAAGCCTTTATTTCTGACGCCTGCTAAATACAGCGCGTTTGCCCGTGATTTACGACAAAGCAAAGAAACGATTAAGAACCATTTAGGAATAGACCCGGTTTACTTTGCGTATCCATACGGCAACACAAATGATGACGTAGCTAAGATTGTGAAAGATGCTGGATTTCACCAAGCAGCTATCCTAGCGCCGCATCTTATTACAAAAGACAACGATCCTTATTATCTTAACCGAATTGTTGTATACAACAAAACCTTTCAACATCTTATTCTTCCGTGGCTGACACGTACGAGCTCATGAGAAGAAAGTGGAAAAAGAAGCTGAGACAAAAGTATTTAAATCGAAGGAAGATCCGAACGATGAATCGTTCGGATTTTTTTATTGTTAGGGTGAACGTAGGTTTACTGTATGTAATTGCTTCTAGCTGTTGATTGGAGGAAAAGGCAAAGACTCCTGCGGGAAAAGCGGAACAGGTGAGACCCCGCAGGAGCGGAAGCGACGAGGAGGCTCACCGGCCGCCCGCGGAAAGCGAAGTCTTGCACGGAAATCAACAGCGGTGTCTCAAGTAATCCATACTAACTCATTTATCCAATCTATTCACGAAAAGGTATGTCAATTAAGTGAAGAAAGTACACTTTCATTTCTATAAAAATCATTTTAATGTTACCATATAAAAGTTGTGATAACAGACATGGATAAACGAAACGAGCTACCAATTCTTTTACAAACTACGCGTAAGAAGTTTGTGAAGGTGAAAAGAGGAAAAACAGCGATCCTACGCTTGCTATTTTAATAATGTAAGGCAATCGGACAGATTAATTCGTTGTCCGTTGCTGATTAAATTGTATTCATTATTCACGATTCCTCTCTATCATTTCGTCATGGGTTTTGTTTTATCGTTAAAATTTTGATAAAGGTGTATAGGCTATGGAAAACAGGCATTTTGAATATAAATTTAAAGAAGCGCTGAAAAAACTAAATGATATTGAACTTGCGTTAAATGAATCATCGATTGTAGCGATTACGGATAGTCGCGGATTCATCAATCACGTGAACGATAAATTCTGTGAAATTTCTAAGTACGAAAGACATGAGCTTCTCGGTCAGGATCATCGTATTATTAATTCGAAACATCATTCAAGCTTGTTTTTTAAAGAGTTATGGAGCACGATTAGATCCGGTAAGGTATGGCACGGAGAAATAAAAAATAAGGCAAAAGACGGTTCGTACTACTGGGTGGATACAACCATTGTTCCTTTTTTAGATGAACGAGGCAAACCGTATCAGTACGTATCGATTCGCAATGATATTACAAAACGAAAAGCATATGAAGAAAAAATTAAGCAAATGGCTTATTATGATCCTTTAACCAATTTGCCTAATCGCTACTGGTTAAACAAGCAGCTGAAAAAATTACTTTTAGATCGAGAATCTCCTGAACTGCTGGCCATTTTATTTTTGGATTTAGACCGCTTTAAATCAATAAATGATACGCTTGGCCATCATCACGGCGATGTGCTGCTGAGACGCGTAGCAGAAAGATTAAGAAAATGTATTCCTTCCTCTGATTTTATCTCGCGGCACGGGGGAGATGAGTTCATTTTAGTGCTGCATTCACTAAAAAATGTTGAGGAAATTGAAGAAATGACCGAGCAGATTGTAAAAGAAATGTCGCTTCCTTTTTATATAGACGGAGATAAAGTGCTAACCTCTACAAGCGTTGGCATCAGCCTATTTTCAAAGGAATGTCAGCAGCATATTATTCCAAAAGACGCAGATGAACTAATCGACCGGCTGATCAAGCAAGCAGATATTGCGATGTATGTAGCAAAACGGAATGGACGAAACACATATGAAATGAGTTCGTCTTCATCTAATGAACGAATAATTAAAACAATCAGCATGGAGAATGAGTTAAAGTATGCGCTAGAAAGACATGAGTTTCAGCTCGTTTATCAGCCGTTAATCGATTTAAAGACGTCTGGTGTGATAGGGGCGGAAGCGCTTATCCGCTGGGATAGTGCAAAATTTGGTACCGTCTATCCAAATGAATTTTTGCCTATTTTAGAAGAAGTGGGTCTAATTGTGCCAGTTGGCAAGTGGGTGTTAGAAGAAGCGTGTAAGCAGATGAAAGCATGGACGGAGCTGAATTCAAAAGCGAGTAAAATAGGAGTGAACGTATCACCTATTCAGCTGAAGTCCTCACGATTCGTAGCGGAGATGGAACAAATTTTGAAAAAAACGGGCCTTGAGCCGCACTTTCTGGAACTTGAAATCACTGAAAGCGTTATTCAAAACAGTCAAGAATCAAAAAAAGTGTTAAACCGTCTGCGGAGTCTAGGGGTAAAAGTGGCGATGGATGATTTCGGAACGTGCTATTCTTCTCTTAGCTATCTGAAACACTTGCCGATTAATACGTTAAAAATTGATAAATCATTTATTGACGAATTAGACGAAGTCGGAAAAGTGCTGGTGGAAACGATTATTCAAATGGGAAAGAAACTTAACTTTGATCTAACTGCAGAAGGAATCGAAAACGAAGAACAGCTGCAGTTTGTGACGGAACAAGGCTGTCATATCGGTCAAGGGTATCTATTCGATAAGCCGCTTTCTCCTGAGAAAATGAGCCGTTTGTTGAATTGAAGGAAAATCATATGTACGGAAAGAAGCTCTTTAATAGAGCTTTTTTTTTATGGTTTTTAATCGTATGGAAGGAGTGAGAAATTCGTGAAAGAGTACGTTGGAATCTGCACAGTATGTCAAAAAAATGTGTACTGTTTAGAGGGCTTTTTAAACGGTGTGGTTGTTGAAGGGAAGCTTGTGTGCTTGGCGTGTGAAGAAGAGGAGAAGCGTGACTCTCATAAAAACAAAAACTAGCTACCTGGGGTAGCTAGTTTTTGTTTACTGCGCATTCACTTTTTCAGCTTGCCAGTAATACTCGCTGAACACATCTGAAAAGGCTTTGACAGTGTTTGTAAGTTCTTCCATATTGTTATCGACGCCGCCTACTTCAATTAAAATGGAGCGGTCGGATAAGTCTTGATTATATAACCCGTTATTGCCGCTTGTTTTCTTTTTGCTTAATACTCCTCGGCTAAGGCCTGGATATTTTTCCTCTAGCTTTTCATGAATCGCTTTGGCCATTTTAACGTTTTCATCAAATTTCGGGTTTGCTTCACCTAATACAATCATCATTTTAGCGTACGATTTGCCGTTGATAGCGGCCGTTGTTTTTTCTTGGCGCAGTGAATCCCGATGAATATCAATTAAATAATCGACGTCTTTGTTTTGCTGAAGAGCCGTTTCCACCACGCTGCGAGACATCGCATAGGCTCGTCCTGTACCCCAGCCTTTTTCATTCAGCTTTTGCGTCATATTAGTTGTATCTACTTCCGAACCGATTCCGTCTGCTTTTAATTCCATTCCTAGCATTTGACCAACGAGCGTGATGTTGGTTTTGTTATCAACGGCTTTATTTTCGTTCGCTTCACCTTGCATACCAAGTAAAGGGAAATAAGATTCCCAGCTGTGCGTGTGGTAGATGTACACAACTTTTTTGTCTCCCGTACTTTGCTTGGCCTGTGTTTGAGACTGTTTTTTGCTTTCTTCGTACGTTTTGCTTTCAGCAGGATCCAAATCACGCTCGCCTGAAATGCTTTCGAGCGGAGGAGCCGATTCATGAGGAATCGTGGTATAATCCGTTCCTTCACCGGCTAATAGAATATGAGAATCAAAAATAGAAAATCCGGGCAGTTCTGATCCAAATAGACTTCTTGTATCTGCCACGCGAATATTCGTCGCAAGCTGCAGGGCGACAGAAGAGAGAGGAGGCGGGGAGAAGTCTTCTTCAAAGGCATGAGAGAAATGATGGTTTTCCGTATGCATGAAGTAGAACAAGCTTTGGGCTTTATAATTTGATAGTGCTTGATAGACAACGTTTGAGCGCAGCGTATGCTGAAGAGTTGAATACGTGACGGTAAAAATAGCGGCAGATGTTAAGAGAACAAATAGTATAGCGATAATTAATGATTTATAAGAAAGGATCCAAAAAAGCTTTTTAGGCTTTTCAGTGAACTTGTTTTTCATAGAGTAAACCTCCTCTAATAAAATTTTGAAATCAGCGGATGAGAACTCTAAGAGGAGAATGTTATGTATCTACTATTTACTCTATTAAAAAGAAATAGAAATATGATAGAAACCATGATATTTAACACCACATAAAAAAGTTTATATTAGGGCATACTGTAAAAAAACGGTGCGTGTTGGAGCTGGTTAGATGAACGACTCATGGGTTTATCATCATTTTATTAATACATTTTTATTTCCTTTAACAATGTTTGGCGTGGCATTTTGTGTGCTAGGGGTGTTGCTGTACATGCTGTGGAAAGAAAAGCAAAAAGAAGGACCAAAAGAAAACAAGAGCTCTTAAGTAAGAGCTCTTGTTTTGTCGAACATTCAGTTGGAAAAAGGGAGATTCACTTTCTCTAAGAACTCCATTCGGTTGCCAAAAGGATCAGTCACATAAATTCTTTCGACACCGGTAATGTTTTTGTCTTCTATAAAAGAAATACCGAAGCTAGTCAGATGATCTTTGAACGCAGGTAGATTTTTAACGTGAAAGCCTGGATGCGCTTTTTTTGCGGGTGAAAAGGTAGGTTCAACACCAATATGCAGCTGATAAGAACCAAATTCAAACCACACGCCGCCGCGCTTTTTTAGACTTTCCGGCTTTTTGACTTCTGTTAAGCCAAGAACGGTTCCGAAAAAGTGTCGTGCTTCGCTTTCTGAATTCGGGGGTGCAGCTAGCTGAATATGATCAATATGCGTCAGTGTAAAAGTCATAAACATTCCTCCTTAAATAGTAGAGTACTAGTTAAGTTTACGTGATGTATACGTGTAAATAAATGACAAAAAGATGATGCTTTTTATAAGAAAAACTTATTGTTTTATATACATATAACACCAAATGAGGTATATTTTATTTTGTTGTTATTTAGGAGAATTGGAGATTAATATGGAATATCATTATACGTTAACAAAAGATGATTACGTAGCTTTTAACATGCATCACGCTCAACATTCGGAAAGAGTACAAAAAGTGCTGAGAGTTCAGCGATGGATGTCGTTTATTTTTCTTCTTATTCCTTTGCTTGTTTCGTGGGTTGAAGGAGAATTTTTACTTGGCATGTTCGTAGCGTTTGCGCTGCTTGCGGTGCTGTGGTTTTTATTTTATCCGAAGTATTTTTACGGAAGTATTAAAAAGAACATTGTAAAGGTAATAAATGAAGGAGATAACAGCAGTCTGACGGGTGAGTATACTATGATGGTTACGGAAGATGGCTTGGTAGAGAAAAGCTCGAAAGGAGAAGTGAAGACTCCTTGGTCAAGCATCACTCAAATTAAAGAAACAGATGAACATATCTTTATCCTTGTTAGTGCAATGAGCGGATACGTTATTCCTATAAGCGCATTTGCAGATGTAAAAGCGCTACAGCAGTTTAAAGAAACGCTGAATGCTGCAAGAGCCGGAAAAACAGGCTGAGTAGTAATAATAATGTGAAAAAACGCCCTCCTAGATCCTTTTCTAAGAGGGCGTTTTTTTTAACAGCAGTCCCAGTTGTACAAAACATCTCTAAAGTTACGGTTGCGAAGGTCTTCTTCTTTAATGAAAAAATTGGCCACTCCCGCATCACCAAACATAATATCCGCTTCGTCGTCCATGGCGAATTGAAGAAGCAGAATGTTGTATGCCCGCAGCGCTTCATCGTAGTCTCGAGGATCGCTTTGAGTGAAAAAAGCGTATCCGCCCATTTTATGATACTCGCCCGTAAGCTCATCCCAGTAGATTTCTTCCGTTTCTTCATCGTCAAATAAACCGGATTCTATATCATTATATCGATAGTCAGTAGGAGACACAGGTTCGCTTTTTATTTCAAACTGTAAGCCTACTTCTTGAGGAATAGGAAACATACCTCGGTCAATGTCCTCTAGGTATGTGAAATCGGTTGTTAACTTGTTTTCGTCGGTTGTTACATTTTCGTAGAAAACGACGCGAAAGTCTTTTTGAGACGTAGGATGATCAAAGTCAAGTCCGTACATATCGCCGGCGTTTTCATTATCACCTCCGCAAATGAAAAATTGAAGCATGCCTTGAATGGGCATATTTTCATAGGAAGGTACTTCAGAAAAATTGATTTGTGCCATCAGGAGCATCGGCTTGCCCTGAGAATCAAGAGGATGATTTGCTTCTAGAGGAAGGTAGGGGTTGCCGCCAAACTTGCTTTCATATAATTTTGGACCATTCATAACCGTATGGATGTGAATGTAAGGCTTACATGTTTTTTCGATTTCTTTTCGGTAAGGTTCTAGCTTAGGAGGCAGTGCTAATTTTGATAGAGGACTCATATGTACTCTCCTTTTTGTTTGGAATAAAAAGAACGTTTGTTCGTATTTATATTTTATCGCAATACATACTGAAAGGGAAGAGAAATAGGATAAAAAAATCCCTTTGCAGAAGCATCTACAAAGGGTACAAAGAAATGATAGCGTTTTCATTATGATACTTACTGAATAGATTGCTTATTTAGAAAAGAATCCTTTTAAAGCAAATGCGACGTTTTGCGGTCTTTCGGCTAAGCGGCGCATAAAGTAGCCAAACCAGTCGTTGCCAAACGGAACGTATACGCGCATTGTATAGCCTTCTTTTGCAAGGCTAAGCTGCATGTCTGTGCGGAATCCGTACAGCATTTGAAATTCAAACTGCGTGCGCGGGATGTTGTTTTTGTGAGCGAACTCTTTTACTTTTGCAATAATATGGTGGTCGTGAGATGCAATAGCCGTGTATGTTCCGCTCAGCAAGTGCTCTTCAATAATTCGCATATAGTTCTCGTCAATTTGGGCTTTATCTTGAAACGCCACGGTTGGTGATTCTTGATACGCGCCTTTTACCAATCGAAGAGGAATGCCTTTTAGCTCTTTTACGTCTTGTTCAGCGCGGAACAGGTAAGCTTGAATAACCGTTCCAACATTATCAAACGTCTCGCGAAGCTCTCGTAAAATATCTAGCGTCATTTGACAGTGGGCGTAGTCTTCCATGTCGATTCGGACGAAGTTATCGTATTTTTTCGCCGTTTCAAGAATGCGGCGCATGTTCTCAACGCAAAAACTGCGGTCAATATCCAAACCAAGCTGCGTCATTTTGACAGATAAGTTGCACGTTACACCGGCTTGCCCCATAGCTTCCAGCGTTCTGACATTATATTGAGTTGCTTCGATAGCTTCTTCTCTGCTTGAAACAAATTCCCCTAAATGATCAAGCGTACAAACAAGTCCTTTTTCATTCAATTCCCGTACTTTTTTAATCGCATGTTCAATTGTGTCGCCAGCTACCACTTGAGCTGCACCAAAGCGAAGACCCCATTTTTTCGCCGCTTTGTTTAGCGCTTTATTTTGGGAAGCGTGAAGAAACACATTTTTAGATACCTCTGCTAACATAAATATCTCCCCCTATAGAAAAAATCCCTTGTTGTTTTAAGATAGAGCAGCCTAGGGCTGCTCTACTGAGTATTAAAGTGTTGTGCTTGTTGTTTTTGCTTGCAAGTGCAGAATCAAGTAATCAGGACCGCCAGCTTTTGAATCTGTTCCTGACATATTAAATCCGCCAAACGGCTGGTACCCAACGATGGCACCTGTACAACCGCGGTTGAAGTAAAGGTTTCCGACGTGGAACTCTTCTTTTGCACGTTCGATGTGCTCAGGCGTATTTGAAAGAAGGGCACCTGTTAAGCCGTAGTCTGTGTTATTCGCAATTTCCATCATATGATCGAAGTCGCGCGCTTTGCAGAATGCTACGACTGGGCCGAAGATTTCTTCTTGCATTAAACGTGCTTTTTCATCTACATCTGCAATGATCGTAGGCTGAATGAAGTAGCCTTTTGAATCATCTGCTTCTCCGCCCGTCATTAAACGGCCTTCTTCTTTACCGATTTCAATGTACTTTGTAATTTTGTTGAAAGAAGCCTGATCAATAACAGGTCCCATATACGTGTTCACATCTTCAGGACTGCCCATTGTTAATGTTTTTGTCAGCGCAACTGCTTTTTCAAGAACGATATCGTATACGTCTTGGTGAACAACTGCACGAGAGCCTGCTGAACACTTTTGTCCAGAGAAGCCAAATGCTGAATACACAATAGAAGAAGCAGCTAAATCTAAATCAGCATCTTTATCTACAACGACCGTGTCTTTACCGCCCATTTCAGCAATAACGCGTTTTAGCCAGATTTGACCAGGCTGTACTTTTGCTGCGCGTTCATAGATGCGGCAGCCTACTTCACGCGAACCTGTAAATGAAACGAAGCGTGTTTTTGGATGATCTACTAAATAGTCGCCAATTTCGCTTCCGCTTCCCGGCACGTAGTTCAGTACGCCGTCTGGAAGGCCAGCTTCTTTCATTACTTCTACAAATTTTGCTGCGATAACCGGTGTGTTGTTAGCCGGTTTTAATAGAACTGTATTTCCTGCTACGATTGCTGCTGCAGCTGTTCCTGCCATGATCGCTAACGGGAAGTTAAACGGTGAAATAATAACCCCGACACCAAGCGGAATGTAGTTAAATTTATTTTCTTCACCTTCGCGGCTCTCAACAGGCGCACCGTCTTTTAGCTGCACCATTTGGCGAGCGTAGTATTCAAGGAAGTCAATTGCTTCTGCTGTATCAGCATCTGCTTCTTTCCACGGTTTTCCTGCTTCTTTCACAAGGTAAGCTGAAAATTCATGCTTGCGGCGGCGAATGATGTCCGCTGCGCGGAAAAGAATATCTGCTCGTGCTTCCGGCGCTTCTTTTTTCCACGTATTAAAGGTAGAAAGTGCTGCTTGCATTGCTTTTTCAGCCAAGTCTTGATCTGCTTTTGACACGCGGCCGATAATTTCTGCTTTATTTGCCGGGTTAATGGACTGAATTTGATCTTCTGTTGTAATTAATTCTCCGCCAATTACAAGAGGATAGTCCTTGCCAAGCTCTGATTGTACAAGTTCTAATGCAGATTCAAATGCATCTTTGTTTTCTGCAATCGTAAAGTCTGTGAAAGGCTCGTGTTTGTATTGTTTGATTTCGTTGATATTCATTGTGTTCATTTTTATTACCCCTTTTTTAGAAAATTTGCAACATAATTAATATTCCAACACCCTATACCTGTATTATAATCATCTTATTCTCGTTTTGTACATAGTTTTTTAACAAAAATGTTCAAAAAATTTAAAAATAAACACTTTTGTTTAAAGAACCAATGAATCTATGGCTTTTATAGTGATTTTGAACAAAACGAAAAGAAAGGAGTGTTGGTAAAATATAAGAAAAGATGTTTTGAAGTAAAGAATTACGATAGGGGAAAGAGTTTATCGTTAGTAAATTAAAATGATCTTCCTTTCAAAAAAACAATAGACAAAGTTGTTCAATATAAATTATCATATAATTCGAAAAGTAATTTTTGTCGAATGAAGCTATCTTTTTCGTTAAGTGAAGGCTTCATTTGAATGTACAGATAAAAGGAGGGTAGGAAAACGGCAGTTATTTGTCCACATTATTGTAAGGGCTTACATATTTAACGCGCGATGCGAAGAACGTGTAATTCTTTAAATGACGGTTCCTATAAGGAGGATTTTAACATGAGTCATCAACCGCCTGAGTTAAAAAAAGAATTAAAAATTCGACACATAACCATGATTTCTTTAGGGGGAATCATTGGTGCCGGTTTGTTCATTGGAAGCGGATCGCTCATTAACGCAGCGGGTCCTGGTTCCATTTTTTCGTACGCGTTTGCCGGTTTGCTGGTGATTTTAGTTATGCGAATGCTGGGGGAAATGTCTACGGCTAATCCTTCAAGCGGCTCGTTCGCCACATATGCTAGAGAAGCGCTTGGACCGTGGGCTGGCTACACAATCGGCTGGCTGTACTGGTTTTTCTGGGTAATTGTTATTGCAGTTGAAGCGATTGCGGGTTCAACGATTATTCAATATTGGTTTCCGTCTTTACCGTCTTGGGGCGTGAGTCTGATCCTGACGTTTTTACTAACTTTAACGAACTTATACTCTGTTAAATCATTTGGTGAATTTGAATACTGGTTTTCGCTTATTAAAGTAGTTAGTTTAGTACTGTTTTTACTTTTAGGAGGAGCGATCATCCTCGGTTTAATACCGGGAGTAGAGTCTCCGGGAGCGTCGAACCTTCTTCATAGAGGAGGATTTCTTCCAAATGGAATCAGCTCCGTCTTTTTAGGAGTGGCGATTGTCATGTTTTCTTTTATGGGGACAGAAATTGTTGCAACAGCCGCTGGAGAATCGGCTCAGCCTGAGCGAGCGATCACCATCGCAACAAATACCGTTATTTATCGTATTTTAATTTTTTATCTTGGGTCGATTTTAATTTTAGTGACCATTCTTCCGTGGGATTCTTCAAGCTTGATGAAAAGTCCGTTCGTTTCGATATTAGAGCTGGTAAACGTTCCGGCAGCGGCTCAAATTATGAACTTTATCGTACTGACTGCCGTTCTTTCTTGCTTAAATTCAGGTCTATACACGAGTTCTCGTATGCTGTACTCAATGGCGCAAAAAGGAGACGCGCCGCGCATGTTTTTAAAAGTGAATAAAAAAGGCATTCCGTTTAATGCCATTGTAGGATGTACCGTGATTTCTTACATCAGCGTTGGTTTTAACTATCTTTCACCTGATAAAATCTTTTTATTTTTAGTAAACGCATCGGGAGGCGTAGCGCTTCTTGTGTACCTTGTTATTGCTTTTTCACAGCTTCGCATGAGAAAGAAATACGAAAAAGAAAAGCCGGAAGCATTAAAAATCAGAATGTGGCTGTTTCCTTATTTAACGTATGGAACGATTGCGGCGATCACAAGCATCTTTATTGCGATGGCATTTATTGATTCACTTCGCACTCAGTTTTATCTCACGCTGCTGATTGCTGTATTTGTGGTATGTTCGTACTTCTTTATGAAAAAGAAAAAAGATGATAGTTCCCTATCAGGACAGGGAAATAAAAGAATTTCTTAATAGAAGAGAAAATCATCACGAGGGCTAGGAGGAAGTAAATTGGCAAACAAAGAGTTAAAAAGAGGGCTTGAATCTCGTCATATCCAAATGATTGCTCTTGGAGGAACCATTGGGGTAGGGTTATTCATGGGTTCAGCAAGCACCATTAAATGGACGGGGCCATCCGTCCTGCTTGCGTATGCTATTTGCGGCGTTTTTATTTTCTTTATTATGCGTGCAATGGGTGAGATGCTCTATTTAGAGCCAAGTACGGGTTCGTTTGCGACATTTGGTCATAAATATATTCACCCGTTAGCTGGCTATATCACAGCTTGGAGCAACTGGTTTCAATGGGTGATTGTCGGCATGGCAGAAATTATTGCAGTCGGAGCTTATATGCAGTACTGGTTCCCTCATTTACCGGCGTGGGTTCCCGGAATTGTCGCCATGGTCATTCTCGGTGGGGCCAATTTAATTTCAGTGAAATCTTTTGGAGAGTTTGAGTTTTGGTTTGCAATGATTAAAATTGTTACGATTGTTCTCATGATTATTGCTGGTCTTGGCCTTATTTTCTTCGGTCTTGGAAACGGCGGCGAAGCGCTTGGGCTGTCGAATTTGTGGGCAAACGGCGGTTTCTTTACAGGCGGATGGTCAGGCTTTTTCTTTGCCCTGTCGCTTGTTATTGCTGCCTATCAAGGAGTAGAGCTTATTGGAATTACAGCAGGAGAAGCAAAAGATCCTAAAAAAACGTTAACAAGTGCAATTCAAAGCTTAATTTGGCGTATTTTAATTTTTTATATCGGCGCCATCTTTGTGATTGTAACGGTGTATCCGTGGAACGAGCTGGATTCACTCGGCAGTCCGTTTGTTTCTACGTTTGCTAAAGTAGGAATTACAGCAGCGGCGGGCATTATTAACTTTGTTGTCATCACAGCAGCAATGTCTGGATGCAACAGCGGAATTTTCAGTGCAGGACGTATGCTTTACACGCTAGGTATAAACGGTCAGGCTCCAGCCTTTTTTACAAAGGTTTCTCGAAACGGTGTGCCTATTTATAGTACCGTTGCGGTGATGATTGGCTTAGCGGCGGGCGTTGTCTTAAATTATATTGCACCGCCAAACGTTTTTGTGTACGTGTACAGTGCGAGCGTGCTTCCAGGTATGATTCCGTGGTTTGTGATTCTCATCAGTCAAATTCGTTTTCGAAAAGCAAAAGGAGCGGCGATGGATCAACATCCATTTAAAATGCCTTTTGCTCCTGTGACGAACTACGTAACCATTGCGTTTTTACTTATGGTGCTTGTAGGCATGTGGTTTAATGATGAAACGCGCATATCGCTGATTGTCGGCATTATCTTTTTAGCTATTGTCGTACTGAGCTACTATGTACTAGGTATCGGAAAGCGTGCGGAAGTACGGTCTTCTGAAAGACGTAAGCTAGTGAAATAAATGATTTTGTAAGAGAGGCTATAAAGCATTTTAGTTTAAGGAGAAGATCCGAACGATGAATGTAACGCGTTCGGATTTTTTTATTGGTATGGTGAACGTAAGTTTCAGCTCATGTATCTCATTTGTTCGTCTTTAGATTGGATTGATTTCGTTATGCCTTAATCTCTTTTGGACAGAGGGGAAGAACCGAAGTCAGCGCTTTTCTTAGGCTGTTTTCTTCTTTTAATAATGAGGTGCATGGCAAGAAGGAAAAAGAAAAAAGAAAAAAGCAGAGTCAAAACGGCGTGTTCAGGCATAAGATAATCCAACTCAAGCGAAATGCAAACGGCGTTTTTCTTGAGGAAAGAGTAACTAAAGAAAAGGAAGTGTTCGTATGTCTGGAAACGCTGGATATGGTCATGGATCTGGTTTTGCTTTATTAGTTGTATTATTTATTTTATTAGTGATCATCGGCTGCAGCTGCTACGGCGGAGGCTTTGGCTGGTAATTCACTCATTTCAAAAGCCCTATAAGGGCTTTTTCTATGCTTATAAATAACGCTTTTTCCCGTTTTGATAAATGTTTACATGAAAACCGTTTACTTCACTCATAGAGATTTTAGAAGGAAAGTCTGCTGCTTTGACAGAGGAAGTGATTTCGACAGTTTGATACGTCTTTGGTTCCAACGTAACAGTATGAAGCCTAGGCTTATTCATCATAAGTAAAAAAGGGGTATCTTCTTTAAAATAGGAGCGCTCATCCAGTGCTACTTCAAACGTAACGGGTTTTGAGCTGTGATTTTCAAATGAAAGGTCACAGGTGCCCGTTAATACGGTTTCTTCTTTATTTCTCTCAAATGTACAAATGCTGTTTTCTGCATCGTAAGAAACGACATACATACCTGGTAATACGGTTTTTTGCATCGCTTCAACCATATGACCAGGACCCGATATGACAATAAACGCAGCTAAAATCGTTAGTTTTAAACGATGACGATTTAAACTTTTGTAAAGGGCAAAAAGACCAAGTAAAAGTATAATTCCCCATGCATTGCTAGCGTATTGAATTCCCGTCATTGTTTCTTCATCTCCATAGATGGGAAGACCTAAAAAAGAAAAGACAGAATGACTGAGCGGCGTTGAGTTAGGAAAAGGGATGTTTAAAATAAAAACAGCTAGTAAAAAGGTGAGTCCTTTTATCAAAAGTGATCGTTCACGAATTATGTTGTTCCTCCTTAGTTATAAATCACGTATCATTATATACTATTATTATCTTTTTTTGTAATTAATGGTTATTTTATTGCGTGGGTGGAAAGAGAGTAGAAAGTAAATTGATAAAAAATGTGCATGTCCATTTATAAGTGGCATAGTTCTTAGAAAGCAGGATATAAAATATTTATTTTTGTGGAGATGATACATATTGCTGAATGAAAAAACCTTATGCCGCATCACAATCCAGATATGTTGGTATCCTCAAAGCTGCCCGTAGGCTTTTAGCAGATACGTAATTAGTATAAAGTCTGTCTTAGAACAGAAACTTGCTATTTCTAAATTGATATGTTACACTAAGGTTAATTATTTTTGTTCGGTATGAAATTGAAAGAAGAGAAATATTCTTCAATAGAAATTTTTATCTGGAAATAGTACGATTGAGCAAGGGTAGTAATATATGCGTGGAGTAATTCCACCACTGGAGGAAATAGTATGACTGAAGGTACAGTAAAATGGTTTAATGCAGAAAAAGGTTTCGGTTTCATCGAAATTGAAGGCGGAGAAGATGTATTCGTACATTTCAGCGCAATTCAAGGCGACGGATTCAAATCTTTAGATGAAGGTCAAAAAGTGACTTTCGACATCGAGCAAGGTCAACGCGGTGCACAAGCTGCTAACGTTGTAAAAGCATAATTTTATGCAATCCAAAAAAGACTCCGACTTTGGACGGGGTCTTTTTTTATTGTAGCAAACACGCAGGTAACGGAGGAATACGTATGAGTAAAGCAAAAGGTAAAGGCGGCACGGGGCGAGGCACCGGCAAAAAAGGGTGGAACCGCTGGCAGGCGAGTGCAAAAAAGAAGAAAAATGCAAAGCCTTATAAAAGCAAGGGAACAAAAAATGCTGATAAGCCGGAAGGCAACTAATCCTATATGCGCAGTATCATCTGCAACTTCGACTTACTCTGCTTGAGTAAGTTTATTTCATATGGAAGTATTTTTTTATTGCTTTTTTTACAGATTGCCGTCACTATATGAAATAATAAAGTGATTTGCGTGAATTTTCTATAAAAATTGATTTTTTTTGCAAACACTTTCATATTTCGACAACCTTTTTGATTTTTATCGGTTATACTTCTTTATAATAGATTATAGAAAGATGCAGGGGAGCATAAAGTGAGAGAGGAAAGCGACAGTTTACTCTGTACGCTTTTTACGTTTCTGGACCGTATTGCAGTAGCGTCGTAACAAGTAGATCATGCATCAGTTTAGAACACATCAAAACTCAACTAAGTGTAACGGGGGGATATGAGTGAGCGTAGGCATCGTAATTGAAAAAGTTCAAAATTATGCTATGTTAGAAGATCATGTTTTGGTTGAAATGGTTCATAGTGGAGACGAAAAATCATTAGAGTATTTAATCAACAAGTATCAAAATCTTGTGAGGGGTAAAGCAAGAAAATACTTTTTGATTGGTGCTGAAAAAGAAGATATCGTCCAAGAAGGAATGATTGGACTGTACAAAGCAATTCGCGACTTTAACGAAGACAAGCTAACATCTTTTAAAGGGTTTGCGGAGTTATGTATCACAAGACAAATCATTACGGCAATTAAAACGGCTACTCGTCAAAAACACGGTCCGTTAAATTCGTACATTTCATTGGACAAGCCTCTGTATGATGAAGAATCAAACTATACGCTGATGGATATGATTCCTGGCGATCAAATTGCTAACCCGGAAGCGGTGCTGATTCATCAAGAAAAAGTGGAAGACCGCGAGTTAAAAATTGCGGAAACACTTAGTGAATTGGAAAGAAAAGCATTGACGCTGTACATGGACGGCCATTCATACGCTGAAATTTCGAAAGAATTAAATACGCACGTCAAGTCAATTGACAACGCGCTGCAGCGCATCAAAAGAAAGTTAGGTCGAGACGTAGAAAGCAGACAAGCTATTTCATAATAGGTAAAAAACAGCCGGACCTTAAAGGGGGTTCGGCTCTTTTTCACGGTCTTTTAAAATGTCTTGAATAATTTCAATATGAACAGAAGCCCACGATTGTTCACGGAAATGAAGGAACACGCTTGGAATGAGAATAAAAACATACAGCACCACAAAAATAATCCAAAACCAGCTGCCGTCTTTAAATAAAAATTGCTGCAGCCGCTGGGAAAATAAAAAAAAGAGCCAAGGCAAGGCAGAAACAAGGATAGGGATGACGCCGGAGCCATTTTTTTCTTTGATCATTCGGTAATACACTTTTCGCAAAGTAGCGCTGCCGAGCGTAAGGTAAAGCTGCCGAATTTCTTCCATTTCCGCTAATTCATCAATTTCTTCTGCGTTTTGGTTTTGATGAGCCGCTTTTTTCAGTTTAAGGTAGACTTTATGAGCATCGCCGCGCAGTGAAAACATATACCAGCCTCCCGCATATTGTTTCGTCTTCTTTAACAGAGTTTGCAGGTGCATGTAAATATATACAAAAAGTTTCGTGATACGAAAGAATAAGAAAACAGAAGTGAAAGCGTAAATCATTAGTAGAAAATGAGAGAAAAAAGCTGGTTTTCGCTCTGTTTAGACGCCTTTACACATCAAGTAGCAGCACATATACTAATAAAAGAACAATTAGTTACCTAGGTAAATAAAATAGAAAGGTGAGGTGGGAAAAGTGAATAACTTGGTGTTTCATGAACTTCATCAAAAGTCGAGATTGTCTATTAAAGAAGTAAATGAAGTGTTAAAGGCGTACGGGCTATACAGCTCACAGTATTCAATTTTATTTTGTTTAAAGCGATTCGGCTCAATGACGCAAACAGAGATTTGGCAGTATTTAAATGTCGAAGCGCCAACGGTTACCCGCACGTTAACAAGGCTTGAAAAAAGCGGATGGATCGTTCGAAAAGCAGGCAGTGATAAACGAGAGCGCATCGTTTATTTATCTCCTCAAGCGAAGAAAAAGCTTCCGGAAATTCAGCAAGAAATTGAACGTTTAGAAGAAAATTTGCTGATTGCTTTATCCGACAGCGAACAAGATCAGCTTATCTCGTTATTAAAGAAAATTTGTAAATCTACAGAAAAGGGTGAAATGAATGACGAACCAGCAGGAGCCAATCTGGACTAAAAGCTTTATCAGCATTGCGATTACCAACTTTTTTATTTTTGTCGTGTTTTATGCATTGCTGACGCTGCTGCCGATTTATGTATTAGACGCCTTAGACGGCACGAGTACGCAGGCAGGGCTTGTTATTACCATCTTTTTATTATCTGCGATTATTGTTAGACCGTTTTCAGGGAAAGTCATTGAAAACATTGGAAAGAAAAAAACGCTTGTATTTAGTACCCTCATTTTTGCGCTTTCTTCCTTCTTGTATATGCTTATCCACCATTTTAACGTGCTTTTATTACTGCGTTTCTTCCAAGGAATTTCATTCAGCTTAGCGACAACCGTCACCGGAGCGATTGCAGCGGATTTAGTTCCCGCTAAGCGACGAGGAGAAGGACTTGGCTACTTCGGAATGTCAATGAACTTAGCCGTTGTTGCAGGGCCGTTTTTAGCACTAACGCTTCATCAGTACATGGCATACAACATTATTTTCCTTGTATTTGGCGTGATTATGCTCGTTGGCTGGCTGTGCGGAATGATGGTCAAAAATCTTCAAGAAAACGCTGCTCCGTCAGTAAAGAAATCATTTTCACTGAGCGATTTGTTTGAAAAGAAATCCATGCCGATTTCATCTGTAGGTATACTCGTTTCTTTTTCGTATGCAAGTATTATTTCTTTTATTTCTGTGTACGCACAGTCGCTTGGATTGATTAAAACAGCAAGCTTTTTCTTTGTCGTGTTCGCAGCTGCGATGCTGATTTCACGACCGTTTACAGGAAGATTATTTGATAAATCTGGCCCAAACATTGTGATTATTCCATCATGTATTGTCTTTGCGATTGGTCTATTTAGCTTAAGCTTTACACATTCTTCTTGGATGCTGCTGTTTTCAGGTGCGTTAGTAGGACTAGGCTACGGAACGCTGCTTCCTAGCTTCCAAACTCTTGCGATTCAAGCGGCGCCTGCTCACCGAAGCGCATATGCAACTGCTACATTCTTTACGTTTTATGATAGCGGTATTGCGGTTGGTTCATTTGTATTAGGAATTGCAGCAGGTGCTTTAGGGTATTCAAAACTGTACTTTGCGCTTGGGATTTTTGTTCTTTTGATTACACTTTATTACAAGTGGATTGCAAATTTACGTCAAAAACAAAAAGCAGCAAATATCCAGGTGGGCATGAAATAAAAAAACTCGGCGTAATATGCGCCGAGTTTTTTTCTGGATTTTTTACAGGACTTTGGAAGGGAAGCATATTTAAGTCAAAAGGTACTAGCCAATTCCTATCCATCTGCACCATACTTTAACAGGGGAACCATTTACATATAAAACTTCTTGGATGAAATAAAAAACAAAGGAGAACAAATATGAAAGTAATGAAACCTCTTATGGTCACAGCGTTAGGGCTTAGTCTTGCCACTTTTTATGAAGGCGCTTTTCCTGGAGAAAAAGCTGTGCAAGTACAGGCTGCAACAGATGAAAACGTGATTGCTGACAAAGCAAAAACGTATGAAGGAGCGGATTATACGTCTGGAGGAGAGACGCTAAGCGAAGGGTTTGACAGCTCTGGCTTCGTTCAATATGTGTTTAAGCAAGCGCTTGATACAACGCTTCCTCGTTCCGTGAAAGAACAGTCAGAGCTTGGAACAGATATCGATAAAAACGAGCTGCAGGCAGGCGATGTATTGTTTTTTGACACGGATGAAAACGGTGAAGTGAACGTAGCCGCTATTTATATCGGAGACGATGAAATGATTTATGCATCTTCTTCAGATGGAAAAGTTGTGGTGAAAAACATTTCAAGTAGCGCGTATTGGTCATCACATTTCGCCAAAGCAAAGCGCATTACAGGAGCACCGGAAATTGCAAAAGATAATGAAGTCATTGCAGAAGCATTAAAACATCTCGGTACACCATATGTATTCGGAGGCGAGTCGCCAACGGACGGCTTTGACTGTTCTGCATTTGTTGCATATGTATTTCAACACGCATCGGACGTGTACCTTCCGAGATCAACCGATCAGCAGTGGCAAGTTGGAGAAGAAGTTGCTCGCACAGATTTAAAGCCAGGAGACGTTATCTTTTTTAAAGATACGTATCGTGAAGGGATTTCACACGTCGGCATCTACGCAGGCGGCAATCAGTTTATTCATGCCAAGCGCAGCGAAAATGTGACGGTGGATTACCTGACAAGCAGCTACTGGACGTCTAAGTACGCAGGAGCAAGACGCTACGATGACTTATCGCTGTCAAAAGACAATCCATTTGTGACGGAATCTCTTAAATATGTAGGAGAAGTACCTTACGCACAAGGTGGGACAAGTCCTTCTACAGGCTTTGATACGGCTGGTTTTGTTCAATACATTTACAAAGAAGCAGCTGGAAAAGACATTCCGCGCTATGCGAGTCAGCAGTGGGAAACAGGAGAAACCATTTCAAAATCTGACTTGAAGCCAGGAGATCTCGTCTTTTTTGAAGGAAGTTCGCTTATTCCATCTATCTATATTGGAAATGATTACGTCGTTCACGTATCTACATCTGAGGGCGTGAAAATTACAAACTATAAAGTAGACAGCTACTGGGCGCCTAAATACTACGGAGCAAAGCGCATGCCATAAAGGTAAAAAACCAAGACAGTCTGGGGCTGTCTTGGTTTTTTAATACGAAGTCAATTGTTTTTGTATGTCTTTGATTCGCTCTAGCGTTATCCCTTCCCGCTGCTCGACGGCTAAAGGGTGATCGGTCGGCTCTAATTCAATGAGCGGCCGTGTTCCAACAGATCTTGTATGCACTTTTGTTTTTAAATTTAACGTTTCCGGATAGCCTGGAATTGAAACTGAAAACCAGCCGAAATAAGGCGGTTCATTTTCTCTTTTGTCACTTTCCCATAAATCTATCATTCGGCGGAAATTTTCTTCGCTTAAAGAAACCCAAATGTTCCAAATGAAAGGGTCGTCTTCATTAAGAACGGGAATTTCAACGCAGCCTCTGACGAAAAAATGTTCTTGATTCATGATGCAAATCTCTGAATATAGTTCAAAGTCGTTTTGTTTTTCGTCTTCTGACGCCTCATAATAGTAAAAAGGAGCTTCACTTGTATAACTCATAGGCAAAGCGGGCGGAGGGTGTTCACAGGTTAAGTCTTTATAGTGAAGTTTGTTCGTTTTCTTTTTGCCGTATAATCGTCTTCTTCGCATATCATTTTAGACTCCTCAGATAAAAGTATCTTCATTATAATACAAAAAAATGGCTGCTTAAGCGTATAATGTATAAAAAAGTTTGATTCCCCGTATCTTTTGAACTTCCTTTAATCGTTTAGTAAATAGAGAGTGCAAAAGGAGTGAAAACCATGTCACATTCAAAAAAAATTGAAAAACAAACAGAAAGCTTTGATGAGGCTTGCTGGAACGAGCATTACCCAAAACTGCAGCAGTACTGCCGCTTTTTAGCACAAAATGTGTGGGACGGAGATGATATCGCGCAAGAAACGTTTTTAAAAGCTCAGCGATATAAAGGCGAAGAGCACAATTTGTCTTCTGCGCTGTTAAATAAAATTGCGTACCACCACTGGATTGACCTGCTGCGAAAACGAAAGCGTGAAGGAATAGTCGAAGAAAAAGCTTTGGAACAACAAGCCGACAAGCATGCGTTTGATAGTAAGGGACACTCGGTCGAACTGCTGCTTAGTCAATTTACGCCGAAGCAAGCGGTTATCTTTTTCTTAAAAGAAGGCTTTCGCTATCAGCTGAAAGAGATCGCTTCGATTTTACAAACGTCAGAAACAGCGGTGAAAAGCAATTTACATCGTGCTAAGCAGCGGTTAGAAAAAGACAGTGAGCCGTTTTCTACAGACTCTTTTTGGAATGAAAGAGAGCGTAAAAAGCTGTCAGAACTGTTTTATAAAACGTTAGAAGCGCAGGACCCAGCACTTTTGATTCGGGAGTTGCCTTCCTTAAAAAGCGTCATTCAAAAACCAACGTATACTCCGACATGCACTCTCTGCATGGCTGCATAGCCATATTACGTGTGATAGGGAGGATATATATGAGTACCATTCCATATGTAATTGAACAAAGCAACCGCGGTGAACGTTCGTATGATATTTATTCAAGGCTGTTAAAAGACCGAATTATTTTAATTGGTGATGAAATCAATGATCATATTGCCAACAGCGTGGTCGCGCAGCTCTTATTTCTTGCGGCAGATGATCCTAAAAAAGATATTTCACTGTATATTAACAGCCCCGGAGGTTCGACTTCCGCAGGGTTTGCGATTTATGATACGATGCAGTACATCGAGCCGGACGTTCAAACAATTTGCACGGGCATGGCCGCTTCTTTTGGCGCACTGCTTCTCCTAGCAGGAGCAAAAGGAAAGCGCTATGCGCTTCCGAATAGTGAAGTGATGATTCATCAGCCGCTAGGAGGAGCTAGAGGGCAGGCGACTGAAATTGAAATTAGCGCTCGGCGGATTTTAAAATTAAAGCAACATATTAATGAAATCATATCAACACGAACGGGACAGCCGGTTGAAAAAGTGGCAAACGATACGGAACGAGATTATTTTATGAGCGCTGAAGAAGCAATGACTTACGGAATTATTGATGGTATTCTGTTGCCGAAATAAATAGGTGATAAGGAAGCATAGACGGCAGCGTCTATGCTTGCTTGTCTATAGAAATAAGAAAAAAGACCTTAGTATTATCTTTATTTTTCTTTAAAAGGTAGGTATTATATAAAATATAACAGATTTTAGAAAGAAGGTTTTACACATGCAAGAAGTGATTGGAGTAGAGCAGCGGTCTCTGTTTCAAAAAGTATTAGTCACATTTATTTTTTCGTTATTTATTTCAACAGTTGGCTTATACGCAGGTCAATATGTGCCGCCGGCTTATTTCCTTCCATTAGCGATTGCTGAACTTGTGATGCTGGTTGCCGCATTTATGTTACGAAAGAAAAAAAGCGTAGGATATGGCTTTACATATGCTTTTTCATTTATATCAGGCATCACGCTGTTTCCGATTGTCAGCTACTATGCATCAGTAGCGGGGGCGCAAGTCGTTCTTTATGCGTTTGGAAGCACGTTCGTTATTTTTACGGTGATGGGTGTAATTGGCGCAAAAACAAAAAAAGATCTAGGGTTTTTAGGCAGCTTTTTATTAGTGGCGCTGTTAGCATTAGTGTGCATCAGCATTTTCTCGCTGTTTAGTCCATTAACAACGCCTGGACTGATGGCATTTTCAGTGATTGGTACCATCGTTTTCTCACTATATGTGCTGTATGATTTTAATAAAATGAAGCACAGTGAAATCACTGAAGAGCTTGTTCCGATTTTGGCATTGTCTTTGTATTTAGATTTTATTAATCTATTCATCAACTTGCTTCGCTTTTTTGGTATTTTAGGAAGCGACGATTAATAAGAAAGAGGCTGGGACAAAAGTGTTTTAGCTGAAGGAAGATCCGAACGTTGAAGATTCTTGATGGAGAATCTTCAACGTTCGGATTTTTTTATTGGTAGGATGAGCGTAGATTTAATCTACTTAGTTGCTTCTAGCTGTTGATTGGAGGACAAGACGGAGACTCCTGGGGGAGAAGCGGAACAGGTGAGACCCCGCAGGAGCCTATGCGACGAGGAGGCTCAGCGGCCGCCCGCGGAAAGCGAAAGTCTTGCACGGAAATAAACAGCGGTCTAATAAGCAAGCCATAATAGATCATTTGCCCAATTTGTTCGTCTTTAAATTAAAGTGATGTAGTCATGTCTCAACCTTTTTTTGTTTTAGTTATTCTCCGCCATCTCCATCCTCGCTAACGTCATCCTCTGTTTTTTCATAGTTTGGTCCGGTAGCGTAAGGTTCTTTAAAAAACTTGTCAAACCACGTGGAGCTTGTAGCGACCGCGCCGTTTTTAGCGTGAATAAATTCACTGATTGTATATATTTCAACGACTTGCTTTCGATATTTCCGAAATAAAAATGCGCTGGCAACAACGCCAATGCTGATGATTATATACGTATTCATGAAATCCTCCTTATAAAAGGGTTAGTGTTATGTATGCCGGATAAAGAAAGGATATGCGAATCTAAAACAAGTTCGTTTAGTGGTGCGAGTCTTTGAAAAAATGGTAGTATAGAGCGTGCTTAGTACACAGAGAACGTAAACTTTTTTGGAAGGATGCATGCTAGTGGTGAATTTTAAAGAGTTTTTTACTATTTCTTCATATGAAGTAGTTGAATATTGGAGTCGAACAGAAAACGGAAAGAATATAGATGAATACGAAGTGATGTTATATAACGAAAACGTCAGTCAAACAGAAAATGTGATGATTAAGTTTAAAAAGGTGAGCGATGAAATAGTAGTTGAAAAGGTCCAAACTCTCTCTTATTTTGATCAACAGCGTCCTAAACACCCCTGTAAGATTTGCGGCAGCGAAATGATGGTAAAAGAGAACAGTAGCGAAGAAACAGAAGTTTACGTGCATGATTGTTCATTTAACGGTGAGGAAATAGAGGATTGTTTAAGGGAACTAGTACAAAATGAACTTTTGCAGGATGGATTTACTCAAGAAGAATTTGAACGGAACTATGGAGTTAATTATCGTGATGAAAGTAATAAAGAATATGGCTTTTACGATGCTCAGCAACGAAATACTTTTTATACCATCTTTAACGATAGTGTTTATCACACCTCTTACGCAGGACCACAAGAGCTGCGCTGTAAGTTTTGCGGGATGGATGAAGAGCTGCTTGTTGTAGACGGAGCCTTCTATCAGAAATGCGCAGTGTTAACTCCACATACCAATCGAATTATTGATATGATTGAAGCAAGAAAACAAAACGAGCCGAACGTAACAAAACGTCCATGAGAGGAAAGGGGGTTGGCAGCTGCTTTATAACCTTCTTGGTAGGAGTTTGCAAAAAACATAAAAAAAGAAGCTTCCTTTTGAGCGAAAGGAAGCTTATCAAGTTTGTACCTATAGGGCTGAGTGCTGCGTAATTAAATAGCTATCGGAATAACCGACGAATCATTAAAGTAAACAACTTCTGAAAGAATACTGCAGCCTTTCAGCTTTTTTAGCTGAGAGAGCGCTTCTTCTTTACTGTCAAACTCGTACATTCTCATTTCACCTTTTCCTACATAACACGTAATTACATACATTTTAGAAGTACCTCCACCTATCATTTATCAATTTATTAATAAAAAGCCATGACAGCTTTTATTCCCTATTAAAATAGTGTAAGTGCGCCTGTGATGATAGCAAGGACAATCAGAACAAGAGACGTTAAAACGGCCCATTTAAATGCAAAGCGCTGATGTTCACCAAGATCAACACCTACCATACCTACAAGTAAGAAAGTAGACGCAACGAGCGGACTTAACAGATGAACAGGTTGTCCGAGTACTGAAGCTCGCGCAATTTCCATTGGATCAATTCCGTAAGAAGCTGCAGTTTCAGCGAAGATAGGTAAAACACCAAAATAATAGGCATCGTTACTCATCACAAATGTAAACGGCATGCTTGTTAAAGCGACGATTGTCGGTAAAAACGTACCGAGTGAATCAGGGACTAAATGAATTAACAGGCTGGCCATTTCGTCAACCATTTTAGTGCCGGATAGTATTCCTGTAAAAATACCAGCTGCAAAAACAAGCGCTGCAACGGTTAACGCGTTGCCTGCATGAGCCATTAAACGTTCTTTTTGATCCTCGAGTTTTGGATAGTTAATCATAAGAGCAAGCGCAAAACCAATCATAAATAAAACGGAAACAGACCAAATGCCAGAAACTAACACGACCATGAGTGCAATGGTTAAAGCTAAGTTAATCCAGATTTTTTTAGGCTGTGTAATATCTTCTTGAGAAGTTAAGGACGCGTCTTCAGCAAAAGCAAGCGTGCTTTTTAATTCAAACTGCTCGATGTCAATAGCACCAAGTCGTCTTCGCTCTTTTTTCCCAAGGATATAGCCTGTAAAGATTACCCACAAAGCTCCGCCAATTAACGTTGGAAGAAGTGGAATAAAGAACTCTGATGCATCGAGGTGAAGGGAGACAATCGCACGAGTAGCCGGGCCTCCCCAAGGCGTCATACTGCTCATGATACTAAGAGAAAGCATCGCAACTGTCGTTAACACTAACGGACTCATATTCAGGCGTTTATAAAGGGGAAGAAGAGCAGAAACCGTAATCATATAAGTGGTTGTACCGTCTCCGTCTAGTGCAACTAAAAGCGATAAAAGAGCCGTTCCGATGACGATTTTAAGCGGATCGCCTTTTACGATTTTTAACAGCTGCTTAATTAGTGGATCAAACAGTCCGGCATCAATCATAACCCCGAAATATAAGATGGCGAACAGCAGCATCGCAGCTGACGGAGCTACTTGTTTTAACCCTTCTAGCATCATGTCTCCGACGCCTTTACCAAACCCTCCAATCACCGCAAAAAGAAGTGGAATGACCATTAAAGCTACGATAGGAGACATCCTTTTTGACATAATGAGATACGTAAAGACAATAATCATTGTAAAACCTAGTAGTGCTAGCATTCAAACAACCTCCTTTATTTTCCCTCTTTTCTCTGAAAGCGTTTTCTTTTAGAGTAAAAAAACGTGACTAACATCTCTCATCCCCATGTATGAGTAGTAGTTTGATTATTAAGAATTTTTAAAGCCGCTCTTTACTCCCGCTGATGTTTCTTGTTTTCATGTTAGTACATTTTTAAAAATAAAGGAAATATAGGTTTTTTTAGAAAGTTCATAAAAAATTTTTATAATGGTAGTCTAGAAAAAAGCTTGGTCTAAAAGAGAGATTCTTCCAAGACGCAAACTTTTTAGCTTTTGCTTTATTTTTCACTTAGCTTTAAAAAGTCAATAAATGCTTTCACGACCGATAAATTCAAGTAAGAAGGATCATACATGAGCCACGTGTTTCGAAGCAAAGGTGATTCATCTCGGTACGAAAGTCCGTATGTATATAAGTTGTCGCTGGAGTGAAGGCAAATTTCAGGTAAAATTGCAAAGCCTAAATCATTTTTGACCATTTCTTTGGCCGTTTCTTGCCGGTCAACTTCCATTGCCACAAACGGAGGCTCTGAAAACTTGTCATGCCACCAGTCTTGAATGAGATCTTTTAGCGACGTATCGGTTTTATAATTAATATAAGGCAGGTTCGGCAAGTCATCGATCGCAATCTCTTTTTTCGAAATTAAGCAGAGCCGTTCTTTCGTCAGCAGTGATTTTTCTCCGTTCCACGGATAATTGCCTCGTAAAATACCAACGTGCACACGCGAAGAGTCTAATAGATTCATAACTTGCGTACTCCAGCCCGTATTGACGCTGAACTGTACATTTGGGTAGTGAAGAGAGAACTGTTTTAAAATTTTAGGAAGCTTATGCTGTGCAAAGTTACTCGATACCCCTAAGCGAAGCGTTCCCGTAACGGTTTCGCTCATATTACGCATGCTGTCTTTTGTTTCCTGCAGCTGCTTCCACATATTTTCCGCATAGCGAACAAGATGCTCACCTTCAGATGTAAACTCAATTCCTTTTTTCGTTTTGAAGAAAAGCGACACGCCAAATTCTTCTTCAAGATTTTTAAGGCGGTAGCTTAAAGAAGGCTGCGATACGTAGAGCCTTTCAGCCGTTCGCGTAATGTTCTTTTCTTCGTGAAGCGTTTTAATTAATATCCAATCTTTTTGATCCATCCCAATTCCCCCTTGTATTTAGATTATAAAAAAATTTTTAAAAAGACAATAAATTTTATGTATTTTACTTATGACCACCTCTATTATACGATAAATGGCAAATGAACCGGTTCTAAATAGTAAAAAAATAAAATGGTTTGATGAACGCCTCGGCGTTTGTTAGTAGGGGAGAAAGGTGATTAATATGACGCGCATTCCTGTAACGGTTATGAGAGGTGGAACGAGTAAAGGGGTTTTTATCAATCATGAAGAAATGCCTGTGAACAAATCTGATTGGGAACCGTTTTTGCTAGATATAATGGGAAGTCCGGATCAACGTCAAATTGACGGGTTAGGTGGAGCCAATTCGCTGACGAGTAAAATTGCGATTATAAAAAAATCAGATTTAGAGAAAGCTGACGTAGATTACACGTTTGCACAGGTCAGCATCAGCGAATCCCTCGTTGATTTTAAGGGAAACTGCGGCAATATCTCTTCAGCGGTCGGACCTTATGCCATCGAACAAGGAATTGTACAACCTGTGGAACCGGTGACCAAAGTGCGGATTTATAATACGAATACGAAAAAAGTAATCGTAGCGGAAGTAGAAGTAGAAAACGGAAAAGTGAAAACAGAAGGATCGTGTATGATTCCTGGAGTGCCAGGTACGGGTTCACCCATTTATCTTTCGTTTGAAAACGGAGAAGGAGCTGTTACTGGAAAACTGCTTCCGACCGGGAACGCTATTGATCTTCTGCAAACATCCATTGGGACAATAAAAGCATCAATTGTTGATGTAGGAAATCCGCTTGTATTTGTTAAAGCAGGGGATATTGGCCTAAAGGGAACAGAACTTCCGCATGAATACACGGACAAACAGCTGAAGCTATTTGAAGAAATTCGTTCCATTGCAGCGGAAAAAGCGGGGCTTGCACCTCAAAACAAAGCAACTAAACTATCACCAGCGGTTCCAAAAATGACGATTATTGCTCCTCCTATGGACCATCGCGACGGGACTGGCAGAGAAAAAGCTGCTTCTCAAATGGACGTATTAATTCGCATGATGTCGATGCAAAAACCGCATCAAACGCTTGCGATTACAGGAGCAATTTGTACAACGGCGGCTATTTATACAAAAGGCACGCTTCTGTCAGAAATGGTTCAACTAAAAGGCGATACCGTTCGGCTTGCTCATCCAATGGGAATTATGGAAACCAGTGTGGATCTAAAAGATGGACAGGTTAATGGAATCAAAGTAGTGCGTACAGCCCGTCTTATTTTTGAAGGATTTGTTTATACAAAGCACACGTACGATGTATGTTTATCAAGTTAATAATGTTCTCTAAAAAAAGCTCTTTCTAGGAAACTAGGAAGAGCTTTTTTATGTTAGAATATTTTTACTGAATATTGAAAAAGCGGGTGGGAGTATGAAAAAAAGAACGTATATTGATTTAAGCCACATCATTGAAGACGGAGTTATCACACATAAAGGCTTGCCGGCACCAATCATTTGCGACTATTTGAGCCGAGAAGCGTCTAAGAAGCTTTATGAACCAGGGACTGAATTTCAAATCGGTAAAATTGAAATGGTCACGAATACCGGTACGTATATTGACGTGCCGTTTCACAGATACAAAGACGGAGCGGATTTGGCTCAAACGGCTATTGATAAAACAGCCGGACTGGAAGGAATAGTCGTTTCGGTTGACCCGACTTTAACGGCTATTGATGAATCTCATTTTCAACATATAGACGTAAAAGGCAAAGCGGTATTAATTCATACGGGATGGGATCGCTACTGGAATACAGACGATTATTTAGAAAACCATCCATACTTAACGGAAAGCGCGGCAGCTTATTTAGTGTCTCAACAGCCCGCTCTTGTCGGAATTGATTCGATGAATATTGACGACACAAAAGGAAAAGCAAGACCAGCTCATACGCTGCTGTTAGGGGCGGATATTGTGATTGCTGAACACTTATGTCACTTAGATCAACTAACCGAGTCCTTTTTATTTTACGCTGTGCCTCCTAAAATAAAAGGAGCCGGAACGTTTCCGGTAAGAGCATTTGCGGAGGTAGAAAGAAAATGATCCAGTTACATAGATATAGAGAAGTACAGGAATTTAAAAACCAAGTAGAGCTGCTTTTATCAAAAAATGAAGTTCTGCATAACTTAGCGCTTGGCATTTTACACGGCTTAAATGAAAGCAGCAAACCAAATTTTATGGGCGTTATTTTTAAAGATAGCCGTGTTGTGCTTGTGTTACTGCAAACGCATCCTAAGCAAATCATACTTTCTCAAATACAGAAGCTAACGGAGGGTGAACTAAGCGAAGCGGCAGAGCTATTACAAGAAATCGACATACCGGGCTTAGTTGGAGAAAGACAAACGGTTTTATATCTTTCTCAAAAACTAGCAGATTTAAAAAATCAAGAAGCTTCTTTGAAAATGGATCAGCGCATTTACCGGTTAGACAAAGTAAAAAAAGCTGCGGATGCTGAAGGAATGCTGGTAAAAGCAAGGTTGGAGCACCTTTCGCTCGTAACGGAGTGGGTTCGAGAGTTTATGTATATCATTGGGGAGCCTATATCGAAAGAACAAGCTGTCAAAACAGGAGAAGCTTTTATTAAAGCAGGACGGTTATTTTTATGGGAAGTGAATGGCAAGTGTGTGTCGATTGCCAATGCTACGCGTCCAACGGCCCATAACGTTACAATTAACTTTGTGTACACACCTCAAAAAGAACGTAAAAAAGGCTATGCCTCAAGCTGTGTATCCGCGCTTTCTCAGCTTATGCTAGATGAAGGGTTTCAAACAACAAGCCTATACACAGATATGACAAACCCTACGTCTAACAAGATTTATATGGAGATTGGGTATGAACACGTAGCCGATTCAGCACTGGTTTTATTTCATGAAAAAAAGTAGCAGGCTGTCTGCTACTTTTTCTATTACTTAAGGCTTTTCAACTAAGTTTACGTGATTTAACGTTTTGCTATCATCAAAAATAAATTCAAGATCATAGGCGCCGGCATGATACGTGTACTTCGTTTGAGTCGTACCATCACCTTTTACTTTGCTTGTAAAGTTCGGCTGACCTAATTCTTTCTTTAAGTTAGCTTGCGTGATGGACCCTAGATTTGTTTGACGCTCTACATTTGTACCAAAATAGCGGATTTCGTTAATGACATTATTTTGGTCATAGCCAAATGCATATCCAGGGTGACCCATTTCCGCATGATAGTAGTCAAAGTTATTTGATGAACCTTCAGGCGGAGGACCGAACTGATCTCGAACATCTTGACGCAGGCTTTTGCCAATTTTTAAGTCTGCTGTTAAGCGCGGCACTTCGCCTTGCACCGCCGCATTATAAATTTCGTTAATGTTTTTTACAGCTGTTTGATTTTGACTGCTTGTTTCTTGAGATGTAGCTGCGTGTGCTGGGGTATCAAGCTGAGCCACAGGAGCAAATCCAAACGCAGCAATTCCTGTAATCGTTGCAGCGGCAGCTACTTTTGAAAAACGTTGTTTCATTTTCACAATCGTTTCCTCCTTTATTTATATCGATTTAGCAACTCCGACCTACCTAAAGAGCAGGTAGGTCGGAGTTGCTAGACCTAAGCGTCTGCCGCCCCCCTTGCGGGGTAGGCAGCATCCGCCTAGGTGAACCTTTGTGGGAGTAGTCAAGGAGTCTTGGTTGAGTTGGTAACTGATATATATAATGTAACACGCCTTTCAGAATATAAACGTCAGGTAAGGTGAAAAGCAAAAAACGATTCATTTATCATAGGTGAAAAGATTGGTTTCTATTCCTTTATTAGGTAAAAAACGTAGTATAGGGACAATCCTAATTCATTATAAAACATTAGATATTAACCGAGATTACTATATACTAAAGCAGCCAAAAGAAAACACCACTTTACTAATAAACTTTACTAATAAAAGATGGTGCTTTATCTTATCTTAATTTCGCTCTTGCTATACCTGTTACTACCATACTACTAATAAAAATAACTACGATTCCAATATTGGTCGGGGTATCAAAAAAGATTTTTGAAACCGCCAAAGCGATAATGAGTCCAATAGCTACTCCAGATAATTCTTTCATCAATTTCAACGTTAACACCTCTTAAAAAATATCGCTCAGGAAAAGTCTAACATTCTTGGTAAAGTTATTTCAATTGATAGTGGATTAACAAAAGACATGTAATAAAAGTGCTCTGATCCAAATGACTCTTCTAGAAGACTAGCAGACTTACCGTAAGCGCTTTGCTAGGAAGCATACAATAATTAATTTAGAAGAGGAATTGACCTGTATTTTAGTAGACTAAAACCGTATAATCCTATCTGTTTTTAAAGTTTTTTTATGAAAAAGAAAAATAATATTGACAATTATTAAAAAACTATTAATATTGACTATATTACATAAAACAAATAGCTATTGTTTTCCTTATCAAGAGAGGTGGAGGGACTGGCCCTGTGAAACCCGGCAACCGCTGTCTATGACAGAATGGTGCCAAATCCTTAAGAACAGTATGTTCTTGAAGATGAGGAAGAGACGTTTGGTTAACGAGCTCTTCCTTTATATAAAGGAAGAGCTTTTTTATATTATGGGGGGAGTAAGTCAAATGAAGAGATTTCTTGTTTTAGCAGTTGCGCTTGTACTACTCGTAACTGGCTGTCAGTCAAAAAGCACAAAAAGCAGTGGAAGCGAAGAGAAAGGAAAGAAGCGAATAGCTCTTGTTTTACCTGAAAAGATTGGAGTTAACCCGTTTTTTCAACAAATGGATGATGGAGCAAAACGCGCTGGGAAGAAGTATAACATTGATGTAAAAACAATTGAGTCTACGGATCAAGCAGCCATTGAAAGTAACTTGCGTGCTGCCGTAGCAGAAAACTATGACTTGATTATTACATCTTCTTTTGAATCCGAAGATGCGTTGAAAAAAGTAGCTCAAGAAAACCCGCAGCGTCAATTTGCGATTATTGATACAGTGGTCGATTTACCAAATGTAAGAAGCGTTGTATTCCGTGAACAAGAAGCTTCATATTTATTAGGAGCAGCGGCAGGATTGGTTACAAAAACGAATAAAGTAGGAATGGTTGCAGCTGATGATATTCCATTATTAAAAAAATGGACCGTAAGTTTTAAAGAAGGATTACAATCAACAAATCCAAAAGCAGACTTTCTAGTAAACTATGTTGGAAGTTTCTCCGATCCAGCTAAAGCAAAAGAACTTGCTATTTTACAGGCTTCAAAAGGAGCTGACTTTATCGCCGGAGCTTCAGCGGTAGGCGACTTGGGTGTATTTGAAGCAGCAAAAGAAAAGGGTTTTTATACGGCAGGCCAAGATATTGACCGTACGGAAGTAGATCCTGAGCATATCGTTTTATCGCAGTTGAAAGGATCTGATGCGGCTGCTTATGAAACGGTAGAAGCACTCGCAAATGACAAATTTAAATCCGGTGTAGTGACATACGGCTTAAAAGAAAAAGGTGTTGGGTTAACGTATGTGACTCAAGACAGCAAGACGCCTCTTAATGACTTTGTAGGGCAAGATGTAATTGATCAATTAAAAGAAATTAAAGATTCGATTATTGATGGAAAAACAGTGGTAAAAGATCCGTTAGCAAAGTGAGTTGAAAAGAGAAGTCGAGTAAGGCTGGCTTCTCTTTCTTATTTTTGAAAAAATCCTAATGGGGAAAGGAGCAATGAATAGAATGAGTGAGCTGCTGCAGTTAACGAATTTGACGAAGAAATACGGTTCATTTTTAGCAAATAATAACGTGTCCTTTAAACTGAAAAAAGGCGAGGTCCACGCGCTGGTTGGAGAAAATGGCGCTGGAAAAACAACGTTGATGAGGATGCTTTACGGAATGGAAAAGCCGAGTTCAGGAAATATTCAGCTACATGGGAAAACCGTCTCGTTTTCATCTCCTGCAGATGCGATCAAAAATGGAATAGGCATGGTGCATCAGCATTTTATGGTTTTTCCTCATTTTACAGTGGCTGAAAACATTGTCTTGGGGCATGAGCCAAAGAAGGGCCTCTTTTTTAATAGAAGGCAGGCGAAAGCAGATGTACAGCAATTAACCCAAACCTATCAAATTTCAGTAGATGTTCATAAGAAAGTAAAACATTGCTCAATTGGAGAACAGCAAAAAATTGAAATTTTAAAAGTGCTGTATCAAGGAGCAGAAATCATTATTTTAGACGAGCCTACCGCCGTTCTTACTCCTCATGAAGTGAAGGAACTATTAAAAACAATCCGTTTTTTAGCTTCTCAAGGTAAAAGTATCATTATTATTACACATAAGCTGCAAGAAGTGATGGAGGTAGCGGACCGCATTACGGTTCTTCGAAATGGTAAAGTAGCCGGCGTCACAAGTAAAGAAGATACCAATGCTCATCACCTAGCCAGGCTGATGGTAGGGCGAGAATTAAAAGAGCGTCCTGCAAGAATACCATCACAAGGTACCTCTCATTTAAACGTACAAAATCTCTTTTTAAAAGGAAAAGGACAAAAAAACGTATTGCAAAATGTGTCTCTTCACGTTTCTGCAGGCGAAATTGTCGGTATTGCAGGCGTTTCGGGAAATGGACAATCGGAGCTGCTTCAAACAATTTCTGGATTAGTAGAAACAGACAGCGGAAGTATTAAACTTGGAGATGAAGATCTTACAGGGCGATCTGTGCGTGAAAGAAGAGAGGCAGGAATCGCTCATATTCCAGAAGACCGCTATATGTGGGGAGCCTCTAAGGACGATACGATCGAAGAAAATGCACTAATGGGCTATCAGTATAAAGCTTCTTACTCGAAGATGGGCTGGCTGAAAAGAAAGATATTCAAGTCGAGCGTGGAGGAATGGATAAATGAATTTTCGATTAAAGCCATTTCATCTAAGCAAAAAGCTGGAGAACTGTCAGGGGGAAATCTGCAAAAATTGATTGTTGCCAGAGAGCTTGGGCAAAACACTTCTTTTCTACTTGCTGCTGAACCAACGCGAGGAGTGGATATTGGGGCAATGGAACGTATTCATGATGCTTTGATTCAAAAACGGAATAATGGCTCCGCTATTTTACTTGTGTCTTCGGAACTGTCGGAGATTATCTCACTATCAGATCGAATTTTAGTTATGTACGAAGGCAGTATTGTTGGAGAGCTTACAAGGGAAGAAGCAACAGAAGAGAAACTAAGCATATTAATGGCAGGAGGAACGGTAGAAGGTGATACAGTTGCAGAAACTTCTTAAATCATTAATCCAGCCGGTTATTGCAGTCATTTTTGGCTTAGCAATAGGAGGCATTATTATTTCCTTAACTGGTGGTTCGGTTCTTCAAACATATACAGAGCTCTGGAATGGAGCGTTTGGTAATTTTTATTTCTTCAGCACTACGCTGGCTCGCGCTACGCCTATTCTTTTAATTGCGTTAGGTGTCGGGTTTGCTTTTAGAGCAGGTGTGTTTAATTTAGGGGGAGAAGGACAGATGGTCGTTGGAGCGATTAGTGCAGCAATTGTCGCTTATTACCTGCCAGCTCCAGGGATAGTCAAGCTGATAGCGGCTATTGCAGCTGCTGTTGTGGCAGGAGGTTTGCTTTCTGTTTTAGCAGGCTGGATGGAAGCCGCGTTTAAAATTCAGCTCGTCATTTCTACGCTTTTATTAAATTATATCGCTGTTTTATTTGCAAGCTATTTAGCAGGCCATCCGTTTCAAGATAAAACAGGCTCAGCTGCTCTCGCTCAAACGCCTATGATTGAGCAAGGGGCGTGGCTTGGAAAAGTGTTTCAAGGAATGCCTCTTCATATTGGGTTTATCATTGCTCTAGTAGGTGCACTTCTGCTGTGGACGGTGCTTCGCTACTCTGTGTTTGGCTATGAAGTAAACGCATCCGGGAAAAATCCGTTGTTCGGAGCGTACGGAGGTATTCATCAAGTAAAAGTCATGCTGTTTAGCATGTTTATTAGCGGAAGCTTGGCTGGATTAGCCGGAGGGTTTGAAGTTCTTGGTTCACAGTACCGTTTTGTAGACGATGCGCTCACCGTTCCTGGATATGCGTGGACTGGGGTAATGGCTGCTCTGTTAGCAAATTCAAATCCAATCGGTATTATTTTTACGTCTCTTTTACTTGCCGCTTTGCAAACAGGAGCGATGGGGCTAGAGCGTAATACAGACATTCCGTTAGAAATTGCGAGTATTATGCAAGCTGTACTCATTCTATTTATCTCAGCAAAGTTCACAAAGCAGTGGTGGAGAGCAAAAAAGAAAGGAGCTGATATTCGTGGAGCTGCTTGATTGGTCACTGTTAAATGCAACGCTGCGAATGGTTGCGCCTATATTATTAGCGGCCCTTGGCGGAATGCTTTGCGCGCGCGTAGGCATATTTAATGTAGGGCTAGAAGGTCTGATTTTGATTGGAGCTTTTAGCGGGATTGCCGGCAACTATTATACTCACAATGTCTTTTTTGCGATCGTGATTGCTGCTGGAGCAAGCTTACTTTTTGCGTTGCTGTTTGGAGTGATGGTCGTGGTGTTTAAAGCGAATGAAATTGTTGTTGGGGTGTCTATTAATTTTTTAGCACTGGGCTTAACGACATTTTTACTCCGGACTATTTTTCATACAAAAGGTGCCTATTACGATAAAAATATGCAGGGAATAGGCACATGGGATATTCCTTTGATCAAAGACATACCTGTAATCGGCGACATTATTTCAGGACAGTCGCCGCTTGTCTATTTTGCTTTTTTAGCAGCAATTGCTTTTTATATCTTCTTTTATCGAACGATTTTTGGTTTCCGTCTTCTAGCGGTAGGCTACAATAAAGTAGCAGCAAGTACGCTTGGTTTAAAAGCGATCAGATATCAGCTGTTTGCGATTGCAACATGCGGAATCCTGTGTGGGATTGCCGGAGCACAGCTTTCATTAGGACAAGTCACGATGTTCTCAGAAGGCATGACTTCAGGACGTGGATTTATCGCACTTGTGGCGATGATGCTTGGTCAGTCTCATCCGCTTGGTATTTTAGCATCAAGTATACTTTTCGGCTTAATGGATGCTGTGAGTACACGGCTGCAAGGTTTTTCAATACCGACCGAGTTTACGATGATGGTCCCTTACGTGCTGACATTAGCAGCGATGTTTTTCCTGCGAGATAAAGGAGTCGAAACGAATCAAACAAGTCAGCAAAGTGCACGCTGATAAAAAAATAAAGAGGTGGTACCTATGAACAAAGCAGACCGTATTAAACGAATGAAAACACCAGAAATTGATCCAAAGTACAAAGGACGAGTGCCTCCGGGGCAAGTAGTGACGGAGCGCTTTCCGATTTTACATGAAGGAGACGTGCCGGAGTATAACCTAGAGGAGTGGACGCTTCGCGTATTTGGATTAGTAGACAAGGAAGTAACCCTTTCGTATCAAGATATATTAGACATGCCGCAAACAACGGTGAAATGCGATATTCACTGCGTAACGAGATGGACAAGACTTGATAATGAATTTACGGGCGTGCTGTTTACAGACTTTTTAAAAGCAATTGGCGTGAAGTTAAAAAGTGAATATATCATGCTGCACGGAGACAATGACTATACGTCAAACATTGAGGTAGAAGATTTACTGAGAGACGATATTCTTCTTGCTCATTCCTTTAACGGAGAGCCGCTTACAGCTAAGCATGGATATCCGCTACGATTGGTTGTTCCGCATTTGTACTTTTGGAAAAGTGTTAAATGGCTTCGAGGCTTTGAAGTCATTGATGAAAATCATCCTGGCTTTTGGGAGCAAAACGGCTTTCATCTTAGAGGAGATCCGTTTAAAGAAGAGCGTTTTTCTGGAGAAGATTTAGGCATTCCAGAAGATGAGTGGGTACATAAAGACTATGATTAATGAAAATGCCTATGCGTGCGCATAGGCATTTTGTTAGCGCTGGCGTTTTAATTCCCACACAACGTGGCGAAGCTCAGGCAAAATCAGCTTGGTCATGGCTAGACGAACAGCACCGCTTGATCCCGGTGTAGAGAAAACGGCTTTTTCGTTAATCGTCCCGGCAATTGCCCGGCTCATAATTGCTGCGCTGCCAATGTCTTCGATGTAGCTCAGCATGCGAAACAGCTCACCAAATCCAACGATTTCTTTATGAATCAGCGCTTGAACGGCTTCAATTGTGACGTCTCGTTTTGTGATGCCTGTCCCTCCATTTGTCAGAACAACGTCGATGCCATCATCACTGCATCCGGCAAGTATCGCTTGTTGAATCGACGTTTGATCGTCTTTTACAATTTCATAGGAGGCGACTTGCATGTCATGTTCTTTTAGAAGTTCCATCATCAGCGCGCCGCTTTTATCGCTTTCTTTTGTACGCGTGTCTGATACTGTAATAACTTTGCAGCGAACGGGCTGCGTTGCTTTGGATTTATGTTCGTGTACGCTCATTATGTACCTCCTTTACGCTTCTGTGCGTTTGTAGTCACCGTTTTTGCCGCCTGATTTTTCAAACAAATATGTTTCGCCGATAATCATTCCTTTATCAATGGCTTTGCACATATCATAAACGGTTAGTGCACAGGCAGAAGCAGCGGTTAAAGCTTCCATTTCAACACCCGTTGAGCCTTCGGTTTTAACCGTTGCTTCTATTAATAAACGGTACTGATCATTGCTTGTGTCCCAGTCGAATGAAAGGTTTACGCCTTTTAATAGAAGAGGGTGACACATCGGAATAATGTCAGACGTACGTTTTGCTGCCATGATTCCCGCTACTTGCGCGACAGCAAGTACGTCGCCTTTTCCGATTTTATGTTCTACAATGGCTTCGTGAATTTCTTTGTTAACAAGTATACTTGAACGAGCTGTTGCAACGCGGCGAGTAATAGATTTTTCGCTAATATCGACCATATTGGCACGGCCTTGGTCATTAAAATGTGTAAAAGAAGACATCGGTGTTTTCATCCTTTTTCAGTAAATTTTGTTGTATGATAGAAATAGTGAGATATGCTATGATTTTACACCATAGCGTAAAAAGTGAACAGACATAAAGGAAGTGAAGAATGTATGTTAGAAAGCAGAACACCTATTTCAATTCCTGAAGCAATTGAAAAAGTTATGACATATAAAAGAAAAGGCAGCATTGAACGCGTATCAATCACCGAAAGCTACGGACGCTATTTAGGAGAAGATATTATCGCCGACCAAAACGTTCCTCATTTTAATAAATCGCTTTATGACGGCTTTGCAATTCGAGCGCAAGACTGTGTAGAAGTCTCAAGTGAACATCCTGTCGAGTTCGAAGTAGTAGGTGAAATCGGCGCCGGCTCTGTTTTTGAAGGAGAAGTAAAGCCGTTTCAAGCGGTGCGCATTATGACAGGAGCGCAAGTGCCTCATTCATGTGATGCGGTTGTAATGCTTGAAGTAACGAAGTCTTATGAAAAAGAAGGAAAGACGTATATGGCGTTAAGCCGGCGGGCTTCAAAGTGGGAGCACATTGCATTAAAAGGAGAAGAAACGAAAAAAGGAGACGTGCTTGTTTCAAAAGGGACGCGAATCAATCCGGGCGTCACGGCTTTTTTAGCTACGTTTGGCTATGCCGATGTCGCTGTCGTGAAGCAGCCGGTTGTTGGGGTTTTAACAACGGGCAGCGAACTGCTTGATGTGAACGAGCCGTTAGAACCAGGAAAAATCCGCAACAGCAACTCCTATATGGCACTCGCGCAAATTATAAGAAGCGGCGGGGTTCCGAAATACTTAGGAAAGCTTGAAGACGACTTTGACCGCTGCTATGAAGCGGTAGAAAAAGCGCTCGAAGAAGTGGATATTTTACTGACAACCGGTGGGGTATCCGTTGGGGACTATGATTATTTGCCGGCTATTTATGAAAAGCTTGGTGCGAATGTGCTGTTTAACAAAATTGCGATGCGGCCGGGAAGCGTCACAACAGTCGCAGAACGAAACGGGCAGCTGCTGTTTGGACTATCAGGAAACCCATCTGCTTGCTATGTCGGGTTTGAACTGTTTGTACGTCCGATTGTTCGCAGCTTTTTACATTCACCACTGCCCCATTTACATAAAACAAAAGCGGTGTTAAACGGACGTTTTAAAGAGCCTAATGCATTTACGAGAATGGTGCGAGGAGAAATTACAGACGAAGGCGGAAGGCTTGTTGTAACTCCAGTTGGAATGGACAAGTCAGGCGCTATTTCGTCATTAGCTGCAGCAAATGCGCTGGTTGTTCTTCCAGGTGGAGAGCATGGGTATGATAAAGGAACAGAAGTGAACGTGCTGCATCTTGAAAACGAAGGCACGAGTTCGCTTTGGGTATAAATAGCAGTCTGCTTATTGCTTGTCCTTTTTTTCAATAAGAACTTGAAGCAGCTCTGTAATTCGATCTAATTTGCTTTCAATGCGAACAAGTAAGTAAAAAGATAGGGCAATTGGAAAGCCTAAATCTTTAATATAGCTAACTAAGTTTTCCATAATAGCATACCTCCTTCACTTAGAAGATATATTATAATATGTGATTTCTAAGTATTTGTTCGCAGGGCAGACGTCCATTTTTAAGACAAAAGTCCTTAAAAAATAAGAAAAAGCAGCCTCGGCATTGGCAAGCGAGGCTGCTTTTTTGTAAGGGTTCATTTATACGTATTCAAGTATGAACGATTATTGGAATTAAACTATAACATATTTTTAAATATAAATAATACTTTTGATGTGTTCTAACATATGAATAAGAGGTGCACTTTTGATTCATCGATTTAATTGGTCCTCCTAATGAAAAACCAACTAAATTAAGGATGTATAAAAAGCTGCATATTCTATAAAAGTGACTTTTTCAGAACTCTTACTTCCCTAAGGGTTCTCTTTTTTGCTGTGTGTCTAAGAGAGTGGTTGTGTACACAGTTTATATTTTAATCCTGAGATAAATAAATCCAGTTCATTTCATCAAATTCTTCAATACTATAATTTGAACCTATATTCTTTAACATTTTATTGAAGAATTTTAGATTAACCTCATGATCATACAAATCTTCTTGAATGTATTCCTTAATAATAAAGTTTGTTAAATTTGTATTATTAACAAAGTCTGAAAAGAACGACGTTATAAGGTCTGAATCTTCTTCGTTTAATTTTTCATCATTAATGATCGAAATCCTAAAAACGTTTAAAATCGCGTCAATATCTTCTGCATCCATATAACATAATGGATCTAGTTTTTTATCTTCTTCTGTAAATGGATTTCGAGTGTCTTCAATAACTACATAAGATATAATTCTTCCATTCCTTGATACATGGAAGATTTCTAAATCACGCAATTTTAAAATTCTATGAAGCGATATCATAAGTTCCTCCTATTAAAGTGTTGATTTACGATATTTTAATAAATTAGATAATGTTAAATCTAAAGAGTATAGTATTCAGTTTACAGTAAAATAATCTTGTGTGGTATTAATTAACAAATATATAAACGTAAAAAGAGAAGAGGATACGTATATGAGAGAGTATTTCTTGAAAACGGAAAGGTTAGGATTTTCCATTTGGCATAGTGATGATGTTAAATATGCAAACTCTCTTTGGGGAGATGAAAACGTAACGAAATTTATTGTGGCAAATGGAAAAATGTCTGTGGAGGAAGTGCAAAATAGACTTGATAGAGAAATAGATATGTATCGTCAACATAACATTCAGTACTGGCCTGTTTTTTTACTCCAAACGAACATGTAGGTTGCTGTGGTGTGCGACCTTACAATATTCAAGGTAAAACTCTGGAGTTTGGCATACACTTAAAACGTCCTTATTGGGGAAAGGGAATAGCTCAAGAAGCAAGTCAAGCAGTCATAGATTACTCTTTTACTAACCTTGAGGTAAGCAGTTTATTTGCGGGGCATAACCCTAAAAATAGAGACTCTGCAAAATCACTTAATAAATTAGGGTTTAAATACACACATGATGAGTTTTATAAACCTACGGGGTTGCAACATCCTTCTTATTTGCGTACTAAAGAAGGATAGCGGCAGTTAATTTTTTAAATAGCCTATGACATGTTTTGTGTTAACTAGAAAGAAATAGATAAACAAATACTTTATTAAGGAGGGAGATCAAATGCATTGTTTAGAACCAAAAGATTATCATAAGATACACAACATTTTAAAAGCATCATTTAAGACTCCTACATTTGCTTTTTCTGTTGTTAATCGTGTGATTCAAGGGTCTGTGTACGTAAATGATAGTATGAAGCCAACGTCAGGATTTCTTAGAATACGTGCAGGGGACTATTATGTATTTGGTCAAGGAAATGACTTAGTGTTTAATAATTCTCTCTATCGTTACTTCGTTGAGAAGGTTTATGGCATGGAAAAACGTTTTACTGTTTTTACTCCATCGACCGATTGGGAGGCTCTTTTTGACGAGACTTTCAAACCGTACGTAAAGAAAATGATACGTTCTAAGTATAGATTTGTTCCTCCAAAAGTTCCTTCTAAGTATAACCTTCCCGATCTTTATGAGTTAAAAGATTTTAACTCTGATTTTTTAAGGGGAAGTGAGAATTTCAATGAATCATATATAGTCGATTACTGGGGATCAGAAAGTCATTTTTTTAAAAACGGATTAGGAGTTTGTGTTATCCATAAAGAAAATATTGTCGCTGAATGTGTGTCTATCTTTCATAGTGGAACAATAGCTGAAATCGATATTGTGACTAATCCTAGCTATAGAGGACAAGGATTGGGAAAAATAGTGGGTCAAGAGTTTATAAATAAGTGTTTAGAAAAGAATGTTATGCCTGCTTGGGATTGCGATAATAATAATGAAGCGTCAAAAGCATTAGCTAGTAAACTTGGATTTTCTAATGAAGAGAGGTACGCTTTATATGTATTAAAATGAAAAGCCCTAAAAGTAGGGCTTTTTTGTACCGGTTATACTTTTAGAGCAACAAAGTCTAGATAGAATAAGCATGTGTAAGCACTGTTCTAAAAGTATGTTACAATGTAATTATAAGGAATAAGAGGGGGATATAGGGATGTTAACGGCAGCAGTTGTAACTGTTTCAATTTTATCTTTAGCTTGGATTGTTGGGCAAAAAGAGCAGACAGAAAAACAATAATTTAGAAGAAAAAGCAGGTGAGGGGGGCATATATGCAAAGACAGCAAAGCATTACTGTCCTTTTATTAATGCTAGGAGTAGCAGCCATTTCTTTAGGGCTGGCTTTGAAAGATGTATTCGAGCACTCTCCTACGGTGGGCTGGCTTCTAGGAACCGCAATATTAATAGGTAATTCTATTTATACAGGTGTACAGGTAAGAAAGAAAAATCATACATAATGAATTTTCAGAGTGCTTGGATAATGCCTATCCAGGCATTTTTTATATGGAGAAATGGGATTTTATTAGCATTGATAGTGTATCTACTAAATATTTCAGCTCAGGTGGGTACTCATGCAAGTAAGATAGGAGGATCTAAATACTAATGAAGTACGATGAATATGAAATGCTTGAGTTATTTGAAGACGAGCCTGTAGTAATGATTGATAAACAGACTGGTATGTTTATGTACAGCAAGGATGACGATCAGGGATTTCATTTACTATTGACGATGTCGGTACATGAAAGTAAGTGCAGTGTAAGCTTAAGTTATAAACACTTTAAAGGATTAATCTTTAACTTTGATTTAGAAGATATTAGCCAAATTAAAGGAGAAAATGATCGGTTAAATATCTTGGGGAACGATGACAATACGGAAGTGGAAATTAGTTTCAAACCACATTTTTCGTTAAAGAAGGTAAGGCTATAACGTTAACTAAATCTTCAAATAGGATGAAACAAATCGATAAGGTTAATAAAATATTTGAAGGAAGAGGGTAAATGATGAAGAGGGTAGCAAAGGGGTTAGTGCTGATTATTAGCCTAGTAATAATTGTTGTTGTAGGAGCCATTTTTATATTTAATCAGTCGTTAAAGCCAGACGAAGATAAAGAAGAAAAAGTAAAAGTAGAAGCTAAAAAGTATTTGAAGACACATTTTACAGATTCAACTGTTATTTATGATACCTTATACGACAATATGGGGAATTTTCCTTTTGAATATGCAGCAAAGGTAACTAATGAAAAGGATCAGACAAATTTTCTTGTTTACTACAACGATGAAGTAAATGAAATGGAAGATAGCTATATTTCTTCTAAGTGGGAAAGTCAATTAAATAAAAAAGTTCGCCCTTACATTATACAGAAGTTTGAACCGTTAGATGAGCTCATTGTATTTTACGATGCGCAAGTAGGAAAGACATATAATATTAATCCTAATATCGCCACTAGTTATAAGGATTATAATGCTTCGCCTTCAATTACTATCTCCATTGCTCGAAAACCGAAAAAAGAAGATGCAGAGACTTTCAGTGAAATGGTATCTTTCTTAAAAAAAGAAGCTGAACTAAAGCATGGTACAGTTACTTTAAACTATGTAAAGAAAGGTGTACCACAATCAGGTAAGGAGATACGCAAAGAATTTTAAAATTTATATTTTTTAAGAAGAGCGTTTTTATAGCATATTAGGAAAATATAAAAGACCTTTAAAACTATTTGTTTTAAAGGCTTTTGCTGCTTTATAACGGTGGTTATGACAAATAGGCGATATAAGAAATACACTAATTTATCTTCAAATTTATCTTCAAATTTCTTCTTTTTCCATTGCTCTCGCATTAATAATTCTGTTCTTATGCGTTTCTCCCCAGTCTTTCATAAGCAAAATGATTGGTTCGAGAGATCTTCCGAATTCGGTTAGGGAGTACTCTACTTTTGGGGGGATTTCTTTATAGATTTCACGGTGAACAATCCCGTCTTTTTCTAACTCTCTTAATTGTAAAGTCAGCATGCGCTGTGTAATGGCAGGATATAGTTTTCGGAACTCATTAAAACGCTTCTTTCCATCAATGAGATGATAAAGTATAATTCCTTTCCATTTTCCACCTATTACGTCTAATGTGGTTTCGACCGGGCACCCGACTTTACTGGGTGAATAATCGAAGCCTACTTTTTGGTTTCTCATCCATTTTCACTCCCTGTAGTATACGGTTTTATACTATGTTTAATTAATGTGCGTACTTCCTCTAATTTATTACAAAATATACAATATAATCATACCAAAAATAAAAAGGAGGTCTATATTATGAAAACATTAGTACTCATTGCACATCCACATATTGAATCTTCTCGAGTAAATAAAAAATGGAAGGAATCAGCTTTGAATCAAACGGATTTAACGGTTCATGATCTTTATGAAACATATTGTGATCAACCCATTGATGTGAAAGTTGAACAGCAGCTGCTTCTTGCTCATGATCGTATTGTTTTTCAGTTTCCATTATACTGGTACAGCAGCCCGCCACTTTTAAAACAGTGGTTTGATGAAGTGTTTACCTTTGGGTGGGCTCATGGCCCTGGCGGAACGAAGCTTACGGGAAAGGAGTGGGTGTTGGCTATTTCCATCGGTTCGCCTGAACATTCTTATCAAGCGGGTGAGTATAATTTATTTTCAGTAAGCGAAATAACAAAGCCATTCCAGGCATCTGCTAGTTTAGTTGGCATGATTTATCTTCCTCCTTTTATTGAATATCGTTCAAATAAAATCAGTGACTATGATATCACTCAAAGTTCAATTGGCTATGTAAAGCATATTACAAATACAGAATTAAATCCGAAAATTCGTTTTCATAATTATTTAAAACAGCTAGACGAAAGTACCTTGTCTGTTAATGAATAAACAAAGGGAAAAAGAAAGAGCATCTAATGTGGTGATTAGATGCTCTTTTTAATACTTAGAAGCAGCATATGGCATACATTCTATTTTCTGAATAATTGAAGGTTTTGAGAGGACATAATCGTATAAATATCGAACTTAGTAGTAAGTCACTGCCTGTTATATGATTAAAGATTCTTGGTTTACAGTGCAAACGATTGATGATAAAACTTATGCCATTAGCGAATGTGGGCATTGGGAAAAAGTCCATTCTTTTTTGCTTATCGGAGAAAATAAAGCTGTGCTTATAGATACAGGGCTTGGGATTGATAGCATAATGTATTTAGTAGCAATAGAAGGTACTGTAAATAGGTAACTTTCTTTAAGGTTTACGAAAGAATTTACTAAAAAAATCTGTATTTTACACACTAAATATAAGGTGGAATTAACTTTATTTTCCTTTTGGTCGCTATTAACATGAGAGGAATGGTTGTTTTGTCTAATAAATTAGAAATAAATAATGATATTCGAGATAATTTACGTTCCGACTGTTCAAGTTGTTTTGGTTTGTGCTGCGTAGCTTTACCTTATGCACAATCTGCTGATTTCGCATTTAATAAAGATGGCGGGACTCCTTGTCGTCATTTACAGCCAAACTATTCATGTTCCATTCATAAAAACCTTATCACTACGGGATTCAAAGGCTGTGTGGGGTATGAGTGTTTTGGTGCAGGTCAAAGAGTTTCTCAAGTTATATATATAGGAAATGATTGGAGAGCTAACAAAACAAGGGCTAAAGAAATGTTTGAGGTATTTCCTATTGTTCAGCAGCTGCATGAAATGCTGTGGTATTTAAGTGAGGCACTCCAATTTCAAGCTACAAAACCAATTCACAATGATTTAAAAATTTCTTTTGAAGAAACTGAAAGCCTGATCAAACAAAGCCCAGAGGATATTTTAAAAATTGATGTACATGAGCATCGAATGAAAGTGAAGGACTTGCTTGTACGTACAAGTGAATTGGTACGTCCTAAAACATCTAATAAAAAGTTGGGAAAGAAATTCAAGCGTAGTAGTGACTATATCGGTGCTAACCTAAGAAGAGCTAATCTTAGAGGAGCTAATTTAAAGGGAGCGTTATTTATAGCTGCTGATCTTAGAGATGCGGATCTCCGGTTAACTGATCTTATTGGTGCAGACTTTAGGGATGCTGATTTGAGCGGTGCCGACCTGACAGGAAGTATTTTTCTTACTCAGGCACAGGTGAATGCGGCAAAGGGAAATGTACATACAAAGTTGCCGTCTGCTTTAGCAATCCCAGAACATTGGGTAAAAGGAGGAGCTCAAGGACTAGTTCAATAGTTCTTGAGCTCCTTTTTTATGCTTAGAACTGCGCTTATATAAACTGTATTTGTATAAATGGTAAATTTTTAAAAATTTAAGTGATTATCTTTTTAAATAGTGATAACTTTTTCATTGCAGTAAATATTGATGAAAAAGGGGCAGAGTGAGATGAATATGAAGATTGATACTTTACCAAATTACCGAATTGCATATGTGAGGCAAGTTGGGCCATATGGTCCTCATAATGTTAAAGTGATGGAGAAGTTAAAACGTTTGGCTAAAAAGAAGGGATTGTTTACTAAAGATTCAATAATTCTGAGCATCGCATGGGACAATCCTGAAGAAACAGCTCCTGAGAATTGTCGCTATGATGCTGGTATCGTCATTTCTAGTGAATATTACGTTGACGATGATTTTAGTGAAGATCAATTAGTAGGGGACAGTATGCAATATACAAAGTTAAGCATACTGCAGAAGAAATTCAAAAAGCGTGGGCTACCATTTTTTCTGGCTTGTTAGAAGCGGGTTATGAAGTTGATCCAAGGCCAATCTTTGAACGATATTATGGTGACAATAATGAGATTGATTATTGTAATATTTGTGTACCTATAACATTAAAAAAATAAGAGCTTTTTATTTGAAGATCCTGAACTTCCCTAGAATTTTAAGATCTTTTTTCTACTTGTAACGCGTGTTATGATAGCTATTTTGTAGGCTATACAAACTAAAAAATAGATGGGTGATGCTTCTATCCATGCTACGCGAAGATTTATTTGAAAGAATAAGTAAACTTAATTCTGTCATTATTTCTTGTTAGGCTTTAATCGTATTTGAAAAGGGGTATAGTATTCTTTAGTCAAGGCGCCAGAATAATTGCCGCAAACGTTATACCGTTTGCAATCAATATAGCTACACTGCTCTAAAAACAGCTGTACACCCCAAAACAAATGGGAGAACATCCAGTTTTGACAGACAAGAATGCAAAGCGTAGAATTGTTCTAACGAATAGACAATTTACTAGTTTAAGATTCTTGAAATTTAGGTTGATTTTATATAAGGGAGCGTACACACTTGAAAAATCAGTTTGCTCAATTAATACAGAATAATGAAAGCGTTCATATTTACTATAATATTGACGACATGAGAAGTTACTTAGATAATCTTGTGTCTTATATTGTGTCGGGAATTGAACAGGAGAGGCATACGTTAGTTATAGAAAGTGAAAGATTAATTCCATTAATTTTTGAAAAGTTAGAGGGAATTCTAACTGAAGACCAATTAACATATATACATACTATTAATAATTTTGATTATTACTGTTCAAGTGGAAGTTTTCAGCCTGCTATAATCTTTGAACATCTCTCTCGACACTTAGATCCCTTCTATAAAAACAATAGATCTTTTCAAATATGGGCTCATGTAGAATGGGGACAGCAAGAAGGAATTGTACCTATTTTAGAAGAGTTTGAAAATAAAGCAGACAAATTAGTAAATAAAGGCGGATTACATTTAGTATGCGCTTATGATGAAGAGAGAGTACCAGAAGTTCTTAAACTTGCTTTAATGAAGTGCCATCCATACTTAATTTTAGAAAACAAAATTATCCCATCCAATTTATATATAATGACAGATGCAGTGTAATTGATATTTTAGTTGGGATTTACTCATAAAAACCAAGGCAAGTCCACAGGTAAATAGAGAACAAATAAAGAGGCTTATAATTTAAGGCTCTTTATTTGTTGTTTTCTAAAGTTATTATGCTAGCTGAAATTGCATTTTGAATAGCTTGTTTAAGTTTGTAGGAACTTATGAACAGAAGGAAAAAGCCTGCATAACTGTGCATGAAATGTCGGATAGCCTTATTCAAATCCTGCTATTCTGATAATAAGGGAGGTCATACAAATGGATTTGCTTAGAAATATGAATAGAGCTTTACACTATATTGAGGAGAATTTAACCAATGATATCGATTTTAGAGAAGTAGCAAGGCTGGCTCTTTGCTCTGAGTATCACTTTAAAAGGATGTTTTCTTTTCTTGCAGGCATTACTTTATCAGAATATATTCGCCGAAGACGTCTTACACTTGCAGCATTTGAACTTAAAGATAGTAACATCAAAGTCATTGATGTTGCGATCAAGTACAATTACAGCTCACCGGATTCGTTTACAAGGGCTTTTCAAAATCTACACGGTATAACTCCTTCGGAAGCTAAAAAAAATGGGAGTTCACTTAAAGCATTTCCAAAAATGACCTTTCAGTTATCAATTAAAGGAGGAAATGAAATGAATTATCGAATTGAGGAAAAAGAGGCCTTTCATATCGTTGGTATTAAAGAAAGAGTTCCGATAATTTTTCATGGAGTTAACCCAAAGATTGCTGCTATGTGGGAAAGCTTGAACGATGAAACAATACGTAAATTAAAAGAACTTTCTAATGTTACACCATTAGGTTTGCTTAGTGCATCTGTGAACTTTTCTGAAGGGAGAATGGAGGAAAAAGGGCAGCTGGACCATTATATCGGTGTAGCCACAACTAAGGATTGTCCCGATCATTTAGTACAACTTGAAGTGCCCGCTGGAACATGGGCTGTATTCGAAGCAGTCGGGCCATTTCCTGACACATTACAAGATGTATGGGGACGAATTTATTCAGAATGGTTTCCATCCTCAAATTATGAACAAGTAGAAGGACCGGAAATCTTATGGAATGAACATAAAAATGTAACGTCGCCAACCTTTAAAAGTGAAATATGGATACCGGTGTTAAAAAAGTAATGATGACTCCGTAATGGAGAGAAAAGGCAGGTCGCAAATGTGATCTACCTTTTCTCTTTTATAGCTTTCTATAAAATACATTGCGTTGACTAAATCTGTACAAGCCTTACATAAAAAGCAGAAAAAGCTCCCTATTTCCGTAGGGAGCTTTTCTGCTAGGAGAATTATTTCTCACATAGTCGATACGTTGCGGTATCTTGAGTAGTTTAAGTAAAAAGTGGAATATTATTCGCTTTTTAACTTACAGCTTTTAATTTTAATCTTGCTTTAGAGTTCAAGCTCCATAAACTAAATAATACGGTCATTAACCCAAGTACGACGCTAGACCAAAGCACCCCGTCTGTTAATGAATAAATAAAGGGAAAAAGAATAAACCATAATCCGGTAATGAGCGAAATCCAATTTTGCCATAAATTCCATCCGGGTTTAGTAACTCCCCAAAAAGACATAATCACTTGAAGGCTTCCAAATACAATACTTGCTGAAGTAGCCCCTGCATCGTATGAAAACCCAAGCATCCAAGGGGCAATAACAAACCAAATACCGATTACAGCGTTAATAATACCTCTTGTTTTCACCATTATCCCTCCTCGATGTATGACACTCTGTATGATGTCATACTTAAACTACATGTTTGTAAGTAACGTGTGTTGAGTATTCTTCAACGTTTGTTGAGATTTTTTCAACTTTCCATGTAGGAACAAGCACTTCTGTTGATGAGTTCTCATAAGATGTTTCAAAATCAAGTATAAGAAAGAGAGTGAAAAACAAATGTACTATTGTGTTAATTGCTGCAGATTGCAAAATGAAAATTTTATTAAAAGTAAGTTATTTGAAAATGGAGTCTATATAGATCCATTTGTAGGAGAGAAAATTCCTTTAGGTATGTGTGCGCATAGATGTAACCATGAGTCATGCAAATCATGTGAAAAAGAAAAAATCATCAAAAAGATTGTGCCAAAGAAATTATCTAAATTAAAGAAAGCAATAGAGTATTTACCTGCTCATCGTCCAGAAAAAGTTCCGTTTTCACAATAAATAGCGGTATGCCGCGTTCAGTTCCCTTAATAAAACGCAGTCTTTATTCCGTAAGTTGATTCATCACTAGTTGTACAGCTATTGCATCGTCTAGATATCCAATTGGAAAGACGTAGTCTGGGATAATATCGGTAGGCAAAATAAAATACAATAGCGCACTTCCCAAAATAGAGCGCTTGGCAGCCGAGGTTTCTTCGCTGCAATATTCAAGATACATTTGCTTTAATTGATCAATAAAGGTACCAACGCTGCCTACTTGCTCTATTTTGGATTGAAAGTTATCTAGAATCATGCTGTGTCCTTCGTCGGTCTGTGCATATTGCTTGTATTTTGTTAGTTCTTGTTTTACACGTTCAATCGTAAAGTTTGTATCCACTATATCAAAAGATTTAAGTATTTCTTGAATTTTATCAATGGAGTAATGAATGCCTGTTTCTACTTCATTTTCTGTATTGTTTGAAGCAGCTCCAGCAGGGTCAATTAATGCTTCAAGAGGCGTATTTAAATAATGCGCAAACTGCTTTAAATGATGTAGATTTGCTTGCTGCTTTCCATTTATAATCCGTGAAACAGTTGCCGTATCAATCCCCGTAAGTGAGCTGAGCTTCCGCATAGATAAAGCATTTTCCTTTAATAAAGACCTCAATAACAGACCAAGGCTTTGTTCATTTTTGGTGTTAGACATTGTGATTCACCTCTTTATATTTTTCAACGCGCAGTATTTATTTTATTGAAGGTTTATCAACAATATATGCAACAAGTAAGCAAATTTCCTCAATATTATCATCAAAAGGAGGATACAAAATGGAATGGTTATTCATTTTAGGTTTTGCCCTATCATCAAGTATAGATAACTTTGGCGTAGGAATATCTTATGGAGTACGAAAAATCAGGATAAGATGGCTTTCTCATTTACTAATAGCAGCTATTTGTTGATTTCTATGGTAACTACTTTTGAATATCGTGTTCATCCACAAAGTTATGATAAAATGGAAATATAATCAAGGTATTTCTATATATTAGGGGGGTGTAAAGTGGAATATATTGATCAAATAACAAATGCGGCGGTGAATGGAGAAAGTGAAGAGATAAAAGCGTTATTAAATAAAGAGCCATCTTTACTTAGCGCTTTTAATTCAGATGGGTGGACACCTTTACATTTAGCTTGTTATTTTGGGCAAGTGGATAGCGCTAAGTTATTGTTGTCGCTAGGGGCGGATATTCATATTAAGGCTAAAAATTCGAATGAAAACATGCCTCTTCATGCAGCAGTAGCAAATAAGCAAATTCAAGCTGTAGACTTGTTGCTTACAAAAGGCGCAGATGTAAATGCAAAACAAAGCGGTGGATGGACTAGCCTTCATGAGGCCTCGTTGCTAGGAGATGAAAATATGATTAAACTTCTCATCGAAAAAGGTGCAGATATCGAGATACAAAAAGATGATGGGAAAACACCTTTAGAGGTTGCAATAGAGAAAAAACAAGACAGCGCAGTTCATTTACTTACTCAGTATTTAAATAATAAAGCTTAATATATAATAGGAGATTTTATGTTAACTAGAAACATATATAGTATGTATTTTCTATTTCCAATCTTTAATTAATTACTTATCTTTTTTTCATTTTCCATAATAAGTTTGCAATGAATGCACTAAAAAAGCCAATAGCAATTAAACAAAAACCAATTTGATATAAAATGAAATTCCAGCTGTCTCCCAAAGAAAAAAGTGTAATTCTTCCTGATTCTACGATATCAACGATAATAAATAATGAAAGTGTAATAAAATATACTAAAAAGAACTTACTGTAGAAATAGCTTTTATAATTATTGCTCATTTTAATCACCTCACCTTAATTTTACGGAATGTTTATCTATACGGTTATTATTTTAGTTGAAAGTGGCCTTAATTTAGAGGAATATTTATCATGAACCATAGTAAAGGGAGACTACATTATTTTTTATTGGGGATAAACGGCAATATGCTAACTGAAAGTGTACACTGTATTCACAATTTGGAATACTTTATCGGGAAGTATGGATTCTGAATATTTAAACTCATATGCACCTAAAGTTGCTATAATAGATATTGAGAGCAATAGAAAGGGATGAGGGTGTATGTTTAATCAATATCCGATTGGGAAATTTACGGTGAAAGAAGATATTCAAAAAGAGGATATTCAAGGTTGGATTCATGACATTGGAGATGCACCAAAGCAATTAGCTTATGCTGTAGAAGGGCTGACAAACGAGCAGTTAGCTACGCCTTATCGAGAAGGCGGTTGGACATTAAGTCAAGTTGTCCATCATTTAGCTGACTCCCATATGAATGCTTATACCCGTTTTAAATTAGGGTTAACAGAGCAAGAGCCTACTATTAAGGCATATGATGAAGTGGCTTGGTCGAATCTTCCTGATAATGAGTTACCGATAGAAATTTCTCTCCAGCTTTTTTCAGCTTTACATAAGCGTCTTCATAAAGTGTTAAACTCACTTGATGAAATAGATTTAAAGAAAACGATCCACCACCCTGAAAACGGGGAAGTGACGATTGAGCAATTAATAGCCACTTACGCTTGGCATGGAAAGCATCATATTGCTCATATTACCACATTAAGAAATCAAAAAGGATGGTAGAATAACATTTAATATATGTGACTTCTGAAAAGAGGCTGGGACAAAAGTATTTTAGTTGAAGAAAAATCAGAACAGTTAATCAATAGTATCGATTAATTGTTCTGATTTTTTATTGATAGGGTGAACGTAGGTTTCATTTATCCCATTTGTTCGTCTGTAGATTCGATTGATTTAGCTATGTCTCAATCTCTTTTTTTATTAGTACCAATAGCGGTGAGTATGCTAACTAAGAATGTATGAAGTATACAATACAGAAATTTTGTTTTTATGCGTAGAATTGTTACTCAACCTTAATTTTGGAAAATGGTGATTATAAATGAAATACGGTGAGAGAGAATTTACATTACAGCTAAGAAACAGAATCAATAAAATCGAACAAGAATTAAGAGATGTCACGATGAAACTCGAACAAATATATACGCCTTTATTTCAGAAACAAAACTTAGACCTTTTTGTGAAGTTTGAGGTTACGAACGGTGATCATTTTGATGAAGGGTATGAATCTGTAGTCATTATATTTATCAATGATGATATAGAAGGAGATATGCTTGATTTTTATAACGTAGTAGTTTGGAAATGTAGCCGTACGTTTTTAGGTATACCACTCTCGAAAAAAATCTTTGGAAGCAAAGTAATAGGAGAACTAGTTGGTGAGTCACTTAGCGATATAAAAGTTGAGCTTGAAACACACTTAGATGATTTTTTAGAACTTCCCGATTAACAGTGTTTTTTCTTGAAATATTTCAATAGGTTGTCTAAAAGTAGTTTTATAATTTGTTTTTAATCTTTTGATTTTAATTAGAAGGTTGTGAGAAGCAAATGTTATAGAACATGATTAGTTTATTTTTAGACAGAATAAGTCCTCTTTTAGAATTAATTAATACTGTTGCTTTGATATCGATTGTTATTTTATTAAGAAATAAAAGGAAATTGTAATGACATTTAATAAATTCAAATGATATGGGAAAATATGCAGAAGTTAGAGAGTCGCAATCAATAAAATTTTAAACAGAAGACTGCCTGAATAAGATTCTTCATACAGCTTTTTTGGTTCTAATAAATGACATTATGCTAACTAAAGAGTATACAGCTTAAAAACAGAAAAACTTCCTCAATGTGTTAAGGAAGTTATCTCTAATCCTGAATAGTAATTCATTCATCCTGTATCTGGCCATTATATTGTACGGTGATGACTTATTTTTATAAGCCATCAGGTCTAACTTTTGAAACACCTAAGGCAAGATTTTTCCACAAAGTTTGTTCAACCGCTTCGGCGTCCGCAGCATGACAATCAACAATGAGTATGACTTCGGAATGTTTGCCACGTAGAAGCCGTTGATTTTTTCTGATTACTTTAAACATAAATATTTTAATTCCTAATCCTAAGATAAATCCGCTAAAAGCACTAATAATCCCCCAATAAATAGGTCCCCAGCTTAGTTTAAAACCAATACTTGCACCAATGACTGAAAAGGCTGTGGCTAGAGCCATTCCTAAATCAATAAGAGAAACACCATCTGCTCGATGAAGGCTATCAAAAATCCGGCGGTCTTCCGTTCTATTATTAAGAGGAACGATAAATATGTCCTCTTTCTTTATTCCTTTTTTTTCTAGATCGGAAATAGCTAATTCTATGTAACTGGAGTATTCAAATGTAGAAAAGATTTGCATATTTTCACTCCACCTTTTTTCCTTTCACAATACAAAAGCTTGGGTGTTGATACATTTTCTCGAAGAAGTTTTTCTGCACTCTTTCAACAAGTTTATTATTCTCAACGGTATTCATATAGGAATCAAAGGTAGCAAAACCATATAGAGAAGGAAAAAATAACAGCCATTCTTTATTTAAAACGGAAGTAGCCTGTTTTATTTCTCCTAAAAATAGAAGAGAAATACCCTCAAGTAGATGAGAATAATAAAAGAAAACGACTGCCCAAATGATAACAAAGAAAGCACCAATGATCCGATGAATATAGAGTTGTCCTAGACCTGGCATCAACAAGGACCAGATAACGGATAAGATGGGATTCCGTTTATCTAAATAGTTTATTTCCATGGATCCTATACTAAAGGAGTTGAACTGATGATTTTCTCTTTCAGCTAACACGTATATTTTATTTAAATCAACGGTTGTTCGGTAACTATCCCATATAGCAAAAATATAAACGGGAATATAAATAAGAAGCCATTTTGTATCAAGCACGTCTTTGGCCATATCAATGTTTCCTTGAAAAGAATAAATCATGGCTAAATTCACATGAGATTTAAGGTTTATAATGACCTCCCATATAAATAATACAAAGCCGCGAAGGTATTTAGACAGTAGTAAGTGCCCAAACCCTGGAAAAGCTGCTGACCACCAAGCAACAATATAGGGGTTTCTTAAATGAATTTGAGTCGTTCCAAATATACTGACATGAGCAATATAGCGTCTTGCAGTATTGTCATTTTTATAATTATCCATATACAATCTCCCATAATTTGGAATGGATTATACTTTTTATACCTATCATTCATATTTAATTTTATACCTAGTATTCATATTTAATATGGTCTTGTTTACTTATTTTATGCAATCCATTGATATACACTTAATCTTTATCAAAATGGAGGATTCGTTGACGAGAAAAAGCTCTTTATTTTTCCATAGAGAGCTTCTTTACATGTTATTTTTGAAAATTGGTATTATGTTAATAAAGAAGTAGTTAGATGCTTCATAGCGTCTTGACTCGTTTGTTCATGATCTAGCATTATGTTCACTATGTTTTTATATTCTATACAACATAAAAACGGAAAAAACTACTGCTCCTGTGCAGTAGTTTTCCTAGTCGTTGAAATATAGATGTTGTGTTGATAATTCTCTATTGCATCTTGAGTAGTTTGCTCAAGTTATCAATAACTCATGTACTAAAAAGAAAAATACACCTTAAATGAGGATTTCCAAGCAATGTTTCGTAGCATGTGGTATGGTTCACTTAAAGTGAAATCTTCACGTTTTATAGTAATTTCATTATCAACAATCCGTGTTTTTTGACTTGTGAAGAGGTGGTGGAACTAACCAGCCTTTTTCTTTGTTAAGTCGCAAAAACTTTCCACCAAGAGCTACTTTTTGCATGTGAATTTGACCAAACATTGCTGCGATATCTTCACGAATAGATTGGCCAATCAGTTGACTACAAGCAACTAGACCAGCAGCTATATCCAGTGAAATAGCCGCAGCAACTTCGGGATCTTGAACACGTGCACCTACTGGAATATCATCTAAACAAGCTTCTGGACGTTCAGGCGGAGTTGGAGGTAAAGCCACTCCATTTTCTTTTAATAGCTTTTCTACACCTTTCATTTCCTGCTGACATTGTTCAATCGTTTCTTGTACCAACTTATGTAGATCCTTGTCTCCTACATGATTTAGAAACGTTTGATAACCAGCTACTAATCCTTTTGAAGCAGAAAGAAACGACCATGTTCCAAATACTTCACCATAATGCATCGGTTCATCTGTAGGATTTCCACTTAAAATACCCATTGTTATCCTCCTTAACATATTCATAATAATGTGCCACCTTTCTTACTATGCACACACTTAACGTCTCCATATCATGTTTCATTATTCTTCTAGATATAAAAAAAGAATTTTATCAGTGAATACAATCTACTATTTTACGTATACTATTCAAGCTGCCTATAAGGGCATAGTCACAATACCCTTGTTATACAGAGAGCTGCCTTCTTTGGCAGTTTTTTGTTTTGTCATGCTTTATGTGGCTTTCTGCTTATGACGATAAATAGAAAATGTCCATAATAAAAGGAAGAGTGGATACCCACTCTTCCTTCAGCCATCAATTATAAAGTTGTCTTAGAAGCGTCCGCCGCCAAGTTGTTGCTCAGCTAATTGCACAAGACGCTTTGTGATTTCGCCACCTACTGATCCGTTTGCACGTGCAGTTGTATCAGCACCAAGGTTTACACCAAATTCGCTAGCGATTTCATATTTCATTTGATCGATTGCTTGTTCAGCACCGTATACTAATAATTCATTGTTGTTGCTGCTTTTGTTGTTTGCCATGTTGTGTCACCTCCTTGTTTTTCTTAAGTTTCCTAGGGGCCAAGAAGTATATACACGGTAAATTATGGATGTTTATTTCTTGATCAGGGTGACATACTAATTTTTAGAAACAACCGACACTGTAAAAAGTGGGATTAGATGTTTCATTTCCTTGTTATCTAAAAGTTGCCATGTGAGAAGAGGATTGCAATTGCTATTGCAATCCTCTTTAGGTACCGTATCAATGGTTATTTTTATACGAAGCATAAAATTAAAAATGCAAGAGAGGAAGGGGTTATATTGTCAAAGACACGTCAGAAAAAAGAATACTGTAAAAAGTGCAGAAAAGAAACTATACATACCCTCACAGAAGATGCTTTAGAAATTAATTGGTACTGCCATGAATGTCATTCACAACACGATATTGTAAAAACATTTTTTTAATCATTTCTTAAAGTTTCATTCTCCAATAGACGGATAAATAACTATTTTTTAGATATATCCATAACTAAACTCCCTATTCGCCTTCGCTATTGAATTTCATTTTGTACGATTATAGAAGCAGAGAAGAACGGGTAAAGTAACCGGGAAGATTTTTAGTGGAGGTGAACGAAAAGTGAGCAGTAGGGAAAGAGATCTTATAACCATTGAAGATGAAAAAGGTATTGAAAAACAATACGCAGTTGAGGCTTTATTTGATATGAGAAATCAGACTTATGCTTTGCTGCAATCGAACGGGGAAGCGCTGTTGATGCGCGTTGAAGATGAAAAGGGTGAACAATATCTTGTTGGATTGACCGATCCTGAGGAACGTGACTCCATTTTAGATGCTTATCAAATCGCTGTAGAGGCTACGCCTGCTGACGAAGAATTTCGTTAATGTGATGAGGAGTGCGTTATGAAGAAGAAAATTGTAGATGCAGCTCATTTGGAGCAAAAAACGCAGATTGAAAAAGTGATCAACGGAATGACCTTTACGAAAAATTTCCGGTCTGCTACAGCAGAAGAATGGTACGTATTTCTTCCAGGTTATGAAGATCCAAGAACAGGTGGAGCTGCAGGAAAAGCAATGATTCATTATAACCTTTATGGAAATAGAGATGTGTTTATTAACACTACAGTCATCTTAGATGATCCAGCACTATTTAGAACAGAAATCCACCCTCTTGTTTATGCAATTGCAGATGAGCTGGTCAACAGGCTAGTTGGCTATGCTGATACCTTGCTGTCTGTTCATGCCGGTGAAAACTCTTTTGATGCAGAATATAAACAAAAAAATAATTAATCTTGATTTATTCAATATCTTTCCTTAAGTATGTGTTTTTAAAAAGTTGCTCATTTGAGCAGCTTTTTCTTTTTTAGAGGAAATATTAGTATGAAAGCTAACTTGTATGAAAGCTTAAAAGGAGGGGAAGCTAAGAAAAAATGGCTTTGATACGGAGGAACAGAAAATTGCAAAAAAAGAATCGATTAACATCTCCTGAAATGGCAAATTTATGGACACACTATATCCGTGAAACATTATCTATATGTGTAAATAAATATATGCTTCACACGATCCAAGATCCTGAGATACATAGCCTTTTTCAAACAGCTCTTCACTATTCACTTAAACACATAGATACTTTAAAAGCATTATTTAAGAAAGAGAAGTTTCCTATTCCTAAAGGATTTACAGAAGAAGACGTAAACTTAGAAGCTCCTCCTCTATTTACGGACGTTTTGTGTCTTAAATCCCTTTATATGATGAGCACACACGGACATAATGAAATGAGTTTATCTTTTACGACTTCCTTACGTCCAGACATTGTTGATTTTTATTATCAGTGCAACCTTAATGCGATGGAGATTTATAAAAAAACTAAGGATCTTCTTATTTCAAAACAACTTTATCAGCAACCACCTACTTACATAACACCGAACAAGGTGGAAATGATTAAACACTACCACTATGTAACAGATGTGTTCGGTAAACAGAGACCGATAAATACAATAGAAAGTGGACATGCTTATTTTAATTTACACAAAACATTTATTGCGAAAGCGATGATCCTTGGCTTTTCACAAGTTTCAAAAAATCAAAACGTACGAGCATTATTAGAAAAAAGCCTGCAAGTAAAAAACAAACACATTGATGTGTTTTCATCCTTATTAACCAAAGACAACCTTCATCTACCTCAATCATGCGAAACAGAGGTTACAAATTCCAATATTTCTCCTTTTTCAGATCGGCTTATGCTTCTTCAAACAGGTTTCCTTTTTGGTGTAGCAGTTACTTATTATAACGCAGCTCTCATTGCAAGTATGAGAGCTGATATTTCAGCACACTATGAAAAGGCGGCCTTGGATAGCTTGTGGATTTATAGCCGTATTGGGAAAGATATGATTGATAATCACTGGATGGAACAGCCTCCTCAAGCAGATGACCGTAAAAGGTTAGATGATTAGAAAAACGTTCTTAGTAAATAATGTTTCATCCTCTGAGCATGCTACTGAAGGTGTTTTAAAATATTACGTATAAAGAGAAAGAGCTACTGTTCAGGAGCAGTAGTTCTTTTGTGTTTAGGTTGTATGTAGTATTTTAGTTAACATAAAACGGACAGTAATCAAGAAAAGAAAACAAACTATAAGCCTATTTTTCGTACGGTCTATCAAAATTATTTCCGGGGGGATTTTTTTAATTATAAAAAGGATCTAACGTAATAGAAGTAGGTGATGCTCATTATCATATAAGCTACTATAAAAAAATACCACAGATAACAAATGAATATACCTTTAAATAACTTATAAGTATAAGTTTACCATATTAGGATTTTTATATATAATCTATGGAGGTTGTTACTTACACATTTTGAGGAGGAGAAAAGAAATGAAGAAAACGTTTGTCGCATTAATTTTTGCTTTATCCCTGGTTGTATCTGCATTAGGAATTCAGCCTTCGAATGCTAAGGCCGAAGCAAACCACAATCCGGTTGTTCTTGCTCATGGAATCAGCGGTGCGTCCTATAACTTTATTGCTATCAAAAACTATCTAATCGCTCAAGGGTGGGATCGCAATGATCTTTATGCTATTGATTTTATAGATAAGACAGGCAACAATTTGAATAATGGACCTCAGCTTGCTCGATACATTGATCAAGTGTTGAAAGAGACGGGAGCTAAGAAGGTAGATATTGTTGCTCATAGTATGGGGGGAGCAAACACGCTGTACTGTATTAAATATCTAGGGGGAGGGAATAAGATTGAAAATGTCGTGACGTTAGGAGGGGCGAATGGTTTAGTTTCTTCGACAGCACTCCCAGGTACAGATCTTAATCAAAAAATTCTTTATACGTCGATCTACAGCATAAATGATCAAATTGTTGTTAATAGTCTCTCTAGGCTGCAAGGAGCAAGAAATATTCAACTTTATGGCATTGGACATATTGGATTGCTTTCAAATAGTCAGGTTAACGCGTACATAAAAGAAGGGCTGAATGGCGGGGGACAAAATACAAACTAATTATTTTTCAGTTGGACAAGACAGGCTCGACTTTTATATATTGGGGATTACACTGTTTGCCTTTGTTTTTCAACAGCATGTACCCGATAAAACACAACCGAAGTCAAAGCAGCTCCCACGTCGAAATAGAGCAAACTTAAAAAAGTACCTTAGTTAATCGAGGTACTTTTTAAGTTTTTGTACAAAGAATCGAGGATTAAAAACCGCTCAAATTGATTTTCAATCGCGCATTGCGCCTGCTTCTCGAGAAGTCATTGCACCTTGTCCTTCACTTACGTCTCTTTGGATTTCTTGTTTTACTTTTTGTGCATTTGTTGCAGAAGCTGCTGGTTTCTCAGTAAAACCCGCCTTTTCTTTAGCTAATTGATGTTGCTGCATATACTCTCTCCTTCCTTTTTTATTCGTACAAAAAGGAAGAATGGGTCCCCATTCTTCCTTCAGCCATCAATTATAAAGTTGTCTTAGAAACGCCCGCCGCCAAGTTGTTGCTCAGCTAATTGCACAAGACGCTTAGTGATTTCGCCACCTACTGATCCGTTTGCACGTGCAGTTGTATCAGCACCAAGGTTTACACCAAATTCGCTAGCGATTTCATATTTCATTTGATCGATTGCTTGTTCAGCACCGTATACTAATAATTCATTGTTGTTGCTGCTTTTGTTGTTTGCCATGTTGTGTCACCTCCTTGTTTTTCTTAAGTTTCCTATTGTGGAAGAAATGTATTCGTGGTAAATAATGGATGTATATTTCCTTGTTAGGATGACATACTAATTTTTAGAAACAACCGACACTGTAAAAAGTGGGATTAGATGTTTCATTTCCTTGTGACTAAAAACTAAACGCTTGCCATGTGTAGGAGAGAGAATGACAGCTCGTTTGTCATTCTTTTTTCACGTTCATGGGTATACTATTTGAATGACAAAGGACTAACTCTGTAAAGAGTTAGTCTTTGGCTTAATAAAAATGATTGCTATAGCTATTTTAAGAATTGTGTTTAGTTATTCTATCCATTGCTTCTTGAACTGCATTTACAACAAAAGGGTCTTTTTCTTTCAAATCATTCACGCTGATTTCACCTGATTGTAAACCTCTGCAAATTTCATGGATATCTTCTTCAATTGTAATCGGCAGCTTACTTTCTGTAAGCATGTTACTTAATTCATTTGCTAACATTTTTTATTGATCCATGAGACGCCCTCCTCGTCATGTAAAAGTATAAAATGCCCAAACTTATTTATTTTCTCTTCCTTCTTGCTGATTCTGTACTTTTTCAATTCCAGTGTTTGATTCAAATCCGACTCGATAAGTTCCTGATTTTTGTTGCTTTACTGACTCTGGCAGTTGATACTGCTCAAAATCATCCTGAAACTGTCTTGTGCTTGGATTTCTTTCCACTTATATTCCTCCTCAGTAAATTAAATTTTGACGTTTTAGTTTCCCCATTTCGTAAAATAATTAAGCATGTTGTACATGTCTCTTAGCAACAAGTATCTATTTAATTCTCGGGAAATAAAAATATAACTTAACCTTCCACTTATTTTATCTTCAAATTTTCAAACAATATGGCTAGGAGGTGTTTTTATGCCAAAGAAAGACTTTGAAGGCGTTGATAATTCAGGAATTGCAGAAAGAGTTGATTATAACAACTATAAAAATAAAGATAGCAATAATGATCCTACGCTTAACCGTATTGTCGAAGAAGATGGGCGTGCCCTTGACCCGAGGGAAACCTTAGAAAATTTCTTTACTGACCTTGAAGGTGAAGAGCCACAAGAAATTACAACTTAATAAAAAAAGTAGAAAACGGCGGATCTTTTTTAGCGAAAAGACCTACGAAACGTAGATATTTTCATTAGAGAACCTGCTGTAAACGAGTTAACATGGTTTAAAAAATGAGGACTATTAATAGAGGTGAAGTTAATGTCGCATACAGAAACTGAACGAACAACGTATATGTATGATCCTTTCACTATACAAGGTCTTGAAATGAATATACCTAAAGAAGACGAAGGCAGCCAACCGCTAATAAATCGTTCAGGACTGAGTACCTCTACGTTCAAAACAAATATGAATAGAGAACATTTTGAACGTTATATTTATTAGCAGGAGTATCCTGCTGCTTTTTATCTTATAAAAAGATCCTTCTATTTTATATGCTAGAAGGATCTTTCCACTAAATATTCTCATTTCAGTATAGTAAATCAACTGCTTATTCCTAACGTATTGGAGATTTCATCTTGGTTTTAGGTGTGGATAGGTAATAAAAGTGGTTAGTGTTTTTTCATATATACTGTCTGTACATCGATTGTAGAAAGGATTTAACGAAATGCAGAAGCAAACCTTAATTTTTAATTTAGACGATACGCTTGTTCACTGTAATAAATATTTTAGAGACACCATAAATGATTTTGTGGCTCAATTGCAGGAATGGTTTGAGAATCTGACTAAGGAAGAAATAAAACAAAAGCAGTTAGAGATAGATTTAAAAAGTATAGAAAAGTATGGCCTTCACTCTTCTCGTTTTCCAGAATCATTAGTAGCTACTTATTTATTTTTTAGTGAACAAAATCATCAAGATATCCATGAAGATAGAGTCGAAAGAGTCAAGAAAATTGGTCAAAGTGTATTTGAAGTACCGATAGAGCCTTTGCCAAATATGTATGAAGTATTAGATAAGCTTAAAGAACAAGGACATAATCTCTATTTACACACAGGTGGAGACGAGGAAAATCAAGGTAGAAAAATTGTTCAGCTAGAGCTAGCTAAATACTTTGAAAAAAGAGTGTTCATTTCTGAACAAAAAGATACACCTGCATTAAAAGAAATACTAACCCAAATTAAGTACGATCCAAAAAAGACTTGGATGATTGGCAATTCATTAAAAACCGATATAAAACCGGCAGTAGAAGTTGGAATACATGCGATTCACGTACCTTCTGAACTGGAATGGAGCTACAACCAAGTTAAAATTGATATTGCGCCAAAAGGTAAATTGATAACCGTTAATTCATTGCTGGAAGTTCCAGAAATCATCCAAAAGCATGCTCAAGAAACGGTTGTGTCCACCTAATACTAGGTCATATGTAAACACAATGCACAGAAGCAGCTAACCGTTGATATAAATCTAAACCTTACTCAACAATAAGCAGATAAAGTTCTTATGTTTTTCTTAATCAACTCACATAATATACAAAGGAGGTGACTGATATGGCAGATCAATCCAAAGAATCAGAAAAAATGATATGTGAAGATCATAATTCTCCAGTTGATGAAAGAAGTTACGATTTATACGAAGCGACGCGTAATTCACTTTTACGCAATGAATTAGACGATAAAAACAAAACCATTTTAAATAATATTGATAACGCAGCGATGGATGTGAATCTTGAGGAATAATGGACATAAAAAAACCTTCTATTTCTTAATATCATAGCTAACTAAGGATACACATTTCTTTTTCTCTTAGTAAAGAAGACCTTAAATAATTAGGGTCTTTTTTAGGTATTTCCCAAAACATTCTATGGTTGTTTCAGATACAGTAATAGGAGTCTACTAACAGCAAGGAGAAGATTTTTAATATGAGAAACAACTATCCTTATCAGCACTCTAATTACGGTGATTATCAAGGGGCTATGTATCCTCAGCAAGGTAACTGCGGTTATCCTCAATCTAAACCTTGTGGTCAATTGCCTCCTCAAACCATGCCTGCTCAGTATGACCCAGTTAAGCAAAACACATCTTTTACTGGTCAAGATGTGTTTGTTCCAGTGGTGCATCCTAGCCATACCACAAATGTTTATCAAAAAAATTATAAATATATGCACTCATTCCCGCATACAGAATCCGTTGTATATCAGGAAACGCATCAACATTTTTGTGCTCCAAGCTGTCCTCCTAGAACTCGGCCTTGGTGCTAATAGCCAAAAAAGCCCCTTCATTTTAACAATGAAGGGTTTTTACTATGTGAAATTTATGATGTTATTTAGCTGTCGCTAAACAAAGTAGCCTATTTTAGACAAAAATCCAATCGATATGAGCTATGTCTACATATAATACCTTAACCCATGTATATTTAAAGTTTTTTCCTTTAGTTAAATACCACGAAAAGAGGTGTTTGTATGTCTAGTTATGGTGGAGCTGGTTCTGGTTTTGCTTTATTAGTTGTCCTGTTTATTCTTCTTGTCATTATTGGATGCAGCTGTTACGGCCGCGGATTTGGCTATTAATAACAATAAAAAAGTCTTTCTCTAATTTGAGAAAGACTTTTTTATTCTAGGTTGTGCGGGGTTGCTTTTATACGCAATAGAACTGATTGGGCGGAATTCAAACAATCTATTGCAGAGGGAGTAAAACTCATATATGGGATCTGGGGATGCTTCATTGTATGTAAAAGAAACTAAAAGGTTATTATTTTTTATTTATAGTGATATAAAACGTAGTCTATCCACTTCGTGGAGCAAATTTCGTTTTTCATCATATGCTAAATGTATGAACGAGAAGGAGGTGAAGTTTATGTTCTTTGGCGGTTATGGCGGAGGTTGTGGCTATGGTTATGGCGGCGGCTGCGGTTACGGCGGTGGCAGTGGTTTTGCTTTAATTATCGTGCTGTTTATCTTATTAATCATTATTGGCTGTGCTTGTTGGGGAGGATTTGGCGGTTGCTAATTATTAGCCTGCCTTTATCTCTAACTTAAAAAAGTTAGCTTTATGCTAGCTTTTTTTATTTGTTAAATGGGGACATGTATAGTGATTAGTACTCACATCTGCTGCGTTAACCAATGGTTTACAGCTTGTTACTAAGCGTTTATGGAGTTTTTTACATAAAAGAATTGAACATACGATTCCTAAAGTATGAAAGTTATTATACTCAGCATAAGAACCATGAATATTTGAAATAAGTTTAGTTGAAAATTCACCTCTTTGTTTTGGAGAAATCATGTAAAATAATGATAAGAGGAGGGATGGAAATGAATGGAACAGACACAATAGTATTAAATATAAAAGAGATTAGAAGAAGAAGTATAAAGGTTTGGCAAGCAATTCCTGATGATAAACTCGATTGGAAGCCAGATAAAGAAGCTATGACATGCGTAGAAATGGTTCGTCATGTCTTGGAGTCAGAATACTATTATCATCTAGCTATCAAAAATTTGGGCAGCTTAAAGGAATTTGATTCTCCTTTTGAAAAAAGACCATTACAATCTATAAAGGATGAATTGGAGTTTGCAGCATCATACCACCAACAATTTTTAGACATGATTACTACTTTTTCTGAAGAAGATTTAACTAACATTCAAATAGACCGTTCAGGTGTTGGTTATATTCGTTCTTTAGGGGATATGTTGATGCGGATAGGCTATCATGAATCCGTACACGCTGGACAACTCTTACAGTATTTGAGAATCATGGAGGTTGATCGACCTAGAATATGGGATTAAATCAATTAAATAATATGTATATCATAGATAAAGTTAGTTATCGTAATGTCCCTATTTGCTAAGAAATATTTTTTGTATTTATAGAAAGCTCATTGTTTGTAATCTGTGCTTTTTGCATGTCAATTTTACCAAACATCGCTGCAATATCTTTCCGAATAGACGAGCCAATTAATTAGCTATAAAACTATACCAGCAGCTATCTCCATGGAGATAGCCGCTGCGACTTCTGGATCTTGAAAACGTGCTCTGCATAGAATATCATCCAAACCTGCTTCTAAACGTTCAGGCGGAGCTGGGGGGAAAGCTACCTCATTTCCGTTTAATAGCTTTTCTGCGTCTTTCATTCATTAGATGAATCAAAATATGTTTCGGCGCTTATTCTCCGTGCTTTAGTACTATTTATAAATAACCTGGATCCTCTGTAGAGTCCAGGTTATTTAATTGCTTTTAAAAACGCAATAAATTATTCTAAATTCCGATCTAACAATATGCCAGTTTGCTCAGCTATGACATCGGTTGGAACGTGCATGCCATTTTTAAACCACCATTCTACTGTCCCTACAACAGCTGAGGCAAAGAATTGAACAACAACTTCTTTACTTAACCCTTCGTTTTCACCTTTAGTTATATCAACTTCAGGACTATACTCTTGGATGACTAACTCGAGAAAACGGCTGCGGAAATAATGTGCGCCTTTACTTTCTAACATGGTGGAAAAGAACAGGTGGTGGCGCTCAAAGTATTCAAACCAAATATAATTTCCTTCTTGAAACGTCATATCAGCAGCCGAATGGCATAGTTCCTCGAGATTGTTCATATGCTCTTCAATCATCTTATCTAGTAAATCGTATTTATCCATGTAGTGAAGATAAATTGTGCCTCGGTTAACGTTTGCTTTGTCAGCAATGTCCTGAATGGTAATGTCATCAAATCGTTTTTGGGTCATTAACTCAGTAACTGCTTTTTTTATAGCCTCTTGGCTTTTGAGTATTCTTCTATCGACTTTAGCCACTTTAAAACCTCACTTTTTTTAAAGATATTCAACAATATCTCTTCATTTGTTGAGTAATCAACGAATCGCCTTTAATTAGCGATTGAAAGGATCTTATTTGCTTTTATAATTATAGACAGATGTTGATTAATCAATCAATATTGATTTTCAGCAGACAGGTAGATACTTTTAAAACTATAGAAAAATGAACTTCAATAGGAGGAATGTTTGTGAACCGCATTGACAGGAGTATAGAAAAATACAAGCAGCTGTTTGGCGATGGTGTTCCAGCTACACATGTTACCGATCCGGATTTTCAGGACATTCTGAGCCATTTTATTTTTGGAGAAATTTTTTATCAAGGTGAGCTAAATGACAAGGAGCGCGAGCTAATTACATTGGTAGTTCTGGCTACTAACCAGACGTTGCCTCAACTAACAGCACATGTTAGCGCAGCGCTGAGTGTTGGTCTAACACCTGTAGAAATTAAAGAAGCTGTTTACCAGTGTGCACCATACATTGGATTTCCAAAAACGTTAAATGCCATCGATAAAGTTAACGAGGTTTTCAAAGCAAAGGAAATTGTTTTACCGATAGAGAGTCAAAAGACGGTAAATGAACAGAATCGCTCTCAAAAAGGGCTGGCTACTCAAGTAGAGATTTTCGGGGATGTTATTAAAAAAATGCAGAAGAATGCTCCATCGAATCAAACGCATATACAGGAATATCTTTCGGCTTTTTGTTTCGGAGATTTTTACACCCGCAGCGGACTTGATTTGCAAACAAGAGAGCTATTAACTCTCTGTATTGTAAGTGCGTTAGGTGGTGCTGAAGGTCAAGTGAAGGCACATGTACAAGGGAATCTGAATGTGGGAAATGCCAAGGAACAATTGATTGATGCAATCACTCACTGTCTTCCATATATGGGCTTTCCAAGAACACTAAATACATTAGCTTGTATTAATGAAATTAGCCCTGAAAACTAAGAGAAGAAAGTAAAGAATCTCTGTTTTATGTGAAGATTTCCCTGATAAGAAATGGGAAACCAAAGTATATAGGACAAGTTACTACAAAAAATAGAACAATTCAAAGGAGATAAAAAACATGTTTAACGAAACGTATAAATTATCAAACAGTGTAGAAATGCCGCTATTAGGCCTTGGTACTTGGCTGCTTGATGATGAACAGGCAGCGCAGGCAGTGCGTGATGCGGTCTCTAATGGGTACCGTCACATTGATACGGCTCAAGCTTATATGAATGAAGCTGGTATAGGCGAAGGAATCCGTTCTAGCGGTGTTGAAAGAGAAGAACTTTTCATTACAACAAAGGTTGCAGCAGAAGCAAAGACTTATGAGGAAGTTACGGAGTCCATTGATGAGTCTTTAACAAAGATGGGGCTGGATTACATTGATCTTCTCATTATCCACAGTCCACAGCCTTGGACGGAGTTTAGAGAAGAAAATCGCTATTTCGAAGAAAACAAAGAGGCATGGAAAGCAATGGAGGACGCTTATAAAGCAGGAAAGGTAAAGGCAATCGGTCTTTCTAATTTCCTTCAGGATGATATAGAGAATATTCTTTCAAGCTGTGAAATCAAGCCTATGGTCAATCAGGTATTAGTACATGTGAGCAACACGCCTTTAGATTTAATTGAGTTTTGTCAGAAGAATGACATCTTGGTAGAAGCATATTCGCCAATTGCACACGGTGCAGTTCTTGATAATAAAGAAGTTAAGGTAATAGCTGATAAATATGGGGTATCTGTCGCGCAGCTTTGCCTACGCTATGATATTCAGCTTGGTCTTGCAGTAATTCCTAAGACCGCAAACCCAGATCATATGAGAATCAATGCAGAGCTTGATTTTGTGATTAGTGATGCAGATATGGAAATTTTGAAAAATGTCGAACCTATTCAGGATTATGGTGAGCATAGCTACTTCCCGGTATTTGGTGGGAAGTTGAAGTAAACATGTAATAGCAATGAATGAGCCAAGACATACAACTATGAATGATATTATTGGAGGAATCAAAATGGCAAAACATGAAGAAGTAAAAAATGGCGTTATTTTCCCAGTAGGAGAAAAAAACGAAGCGTATGCACAATTTTTTGTTGGACAAAGCTATCTTCAAACATTAATCGCCGATCCCAAAGTGAATGTCGGAGTTGGAAATGTGACCTTTGAACCTGGATGCCGCAATAACTGGCATATTCATCGTGATGGATTTCAGCTTTTATTAGTAACAGGTGGCGAAGGCTGGTACCAAGAAGAAGGAAAACCTGCACAATTCTTAAAAGCTGGAGATGTTGTTGTTACACATGATGGTGTAAAACATTGGCATGGTGCTGCAAAAGACAGCTGGTTTGAACACATTGCCATCACTGCCGGTACGCCGGAATGGTTAGAACCAGTAACGGATGAGGAATATAACAACATAAAATAATAGATTGCATATATGCTAGAAACAAAAAAACCTACGGATTATTGGTAATAATCCGTAGGTTTTTTATTATAAATTCAAAATATCATAGGGGAGGTACTTAAAGCTCTAAACATTCACCAATCGATTTGTTTTTCATCTTTAAAAAAGCCTCCGGAAGGTTCTTCAGTTCCAATCGTTGCTAACCAAAGGATAGAACGAGCAGCTTGCTCTGGAGTTCTTGGAGCTGATGGTCCACCCATATCTGAGCTTACCCATCCTGGATCGACCGCGTTAATTTTGATATCATTGGTGCTTTCTGCAGCTATTAATTGCGTTAAGCCATTTAGAATAAGCTTAGATAACTTATAAGCGCCAACTCCTGGAGATGACATTTCACTCATGGCTCCATATTCTGAGGAAACATTAATAATTCTTCCGTAGGATTGCTGTTCCATGAGGGGTATAAAGGAACGGATTACATGGTAGGCACCGAAGAAGTTCGTTGCCAGCGTTTTCTCTAGAATAGAAGGATCCATATTGACTAATTTTTGGTTTTTATCCAAATATATGCCCGCATTATTAATCAATACATCTAATCGTCCATATTGTTCACTTACTGTAGCTGCAGCTTTGAGGATGCTGGCTTCATTGCTTATATCCATCACCACATATGAAACATCAAGATGAGAGTCTTTAAGTTTTTGCACGGCTTTATGTCCGGTTTCTGAATTACGGCTCGTCAAAATGACCTTAAAACCTTCCATCGCCAATTGTCTCACTAGTTCATATCCAATACCGCGATTTCCGCCGGTGACAAGTGCCACTTTAGTGTATTTTTCCATTTCAAGTCCTCCATTTTTTATATATTAATGCTGTGAGCATTGATTAGAACGGATTGCTGCTTTTCATAGATGTAATAAAAGAAAACAAAGGGAACCTGCTAGGGATCCCGAAAGAAAGTTGCGCTGATGTCTTATTTTGAAAGTTGCCTTACCGGACGCTGCATGTAGCTTCTTGGTAAAATGAATAGTACACTCAATATTAATGACAAGATCCCCACTAGTACAACATATTGTGTACCCATTCCTGATATAAATAGTCCACCCACAGCTGTACCAATTGTTGTTCCTAAGTTAACGGACGCTAAAAATAGTCCGTTTGCGAAATCAGGAGCTTCTGGAGCTGCGGAGGAAATCCAATATTGATTAATATTCGTTCCTATACCAGCGAATATTCCCCAAACTAAAGTCATGATAGCCATAGGCCAAGTAAACTGTCCGATGAAGAATAAAATGATGTAAACGACTCCCAATGCGAAAGGGAAAACGACTACAGTTTTAATGGCATTTTTCGTAAGTAACTTCCCTGCGATAATATTTCCGAGAATATTTGCCCCACCGAATAGAATCAACATGAAACTAATTAATTGTCCAGAGATGTTCGTAACGCTTTTAAGATACTCAGCAAGATAACTGTAAACCCCAAATACTGCTGAATTCAGTAAAAGGACGGCAATAATAGAAAGCCAAGTAATAGGTTTTTTTAATACGCTTAGCTGCGCTCCGTATGAAAGTCTTTCTGTAACAGGCATAGAAGGGAAGAATGCCCACGTAGCAATAAATACAATAGCATTAATAACAGAAAAAAACGTCATTGATAGTTGAAACGAAACTGTGCTTGCAAGAAAACTTGCGATTGGTACACCAAGTACCATGCCTGCAGATACGCCAATAAAGACTTTGGAAACAGCTTTTGGAGCGTCTTCCTTGCTGACTGAGTTCGCTGCCATTGTAAAAGCTGCTGAAAAATAAATTGGATGAAAGATAGCTGGAATCACACGCGCAATTATGGCAATAGCAAAGTTAGTGGTGAATATAGAGATAATGTTACCTAAAACGAAAATACCAAGTACAAGTAACATTGCTTTCTTACGGTTGACTCCTGAAAAGAGTAACGGCATCGTTGGACCAGATATTGATACAGTAAGCGCAAAGAGACTCACCAGCCATCCGGCCTTTGATACACTGATATGAAAGTGATCCGCAATGTAGGGCAGTATCCCTATAACCCCCATTTCGGTATTTATAATCCCGAAAGCTCCTAAGGTTAAGACAAATATAAGTAGCTTATTTTGTTTAGACATAAAATCAATTTCCTTCTTTCTAAAAAGCGTTATGTTCTAGCTGCTTCAAAGCGGGCTGTTTAAAGAGCAATTGTCATGTTTTTACTTAGTCACTTTTTTAATGGTAACTGTAAAATCACCATGAATATTTTCAACGTTTTCTTTTCCAGACTCAATCTGACCTAGTATGATAAGGTCATTTGTGGCATCCTCAAAACCTTTATAAAAAATAGCTACATTGCCCCAAGGAGCGTAATAAGCAAAGTCGCCTTTTTTTGATAGATCTCCAGCTTGTACATCATCTGCTGATAATCTTTTTTGCAAAATACTAATTTTTTCTTTACCTATATAATCTTCAAAAGTTACTGTTAAAGGTAATCGAGCTAGAAAATCCTTACTTATTGGGTTATTGTACATCCTTACTACTACTTCTTTGTTGTCAAATGTTAATTTTATTCTTGCATTTGAAATACTATCTTCTTTTGATTGTTCTGGTTCCCGGTTTAAGTTGTCATTTGCATTATGATTTCTGTCGGTTGCAGATGAATTATTGTTGCCACAAGCGGCAAGGACAACGCTTGTTACTAAGATAGAAGCTAGGCACAACAGCTTTTTCATCTTGTTAGACTCCTTCTATTTTTACCTTTAAATTTTCAAATTCTATTGGCGAAAACGTATGAATTCCGACAATATAGGCCGGAATTCATACAAATTACGATTAAGATGTCATGCTCTTTACGAGCCTTATTGTTTCTTCAAATTTTCTTTGAAGAAGGATTCAAGCTTGTCAAAAGGAATTAAATTCACTCGATCATACAAGTCCACATGCCCGGCGCCTGGAACAATATAGAGTTCTTTTGGTTGAGCTGCTAGCTTGTAGGCGTCTTCGCTGAACTCTCTAGAGTGAGCGTTTTCACCGGTAATGAACAACATTGGACGAGGAGAAATCGTCTCTATGTCTTCAAACGGATAAAAATTCATGAATTTAACGTTGCTGGTAAGCGTTGGGTGAGTCGTCAGCTTTGGCGACGAACCTTTAGGTGTGTATTCACCTCTTGGAGTACGATAAAAATCATAAAACTCACGTTCAACGTCCGTAGAGTTTTCATTTAATTCGTGTACCGTTCCGCCGGTGTACTTAGTTTTACCGCCTTTAAATTCCACATAGCGCTGCTCTGCTGCCTCTTCAAGAATCTTCTTTCTCTGTTCGACAGTCTGAGAGTGTTTAAGCCCGTTGCGGTTAGCAGCCCCCATGTCATACATACTGACTGTCGCAATGGCTTTCATGCGCGGGTCGAGCTTGGCTGCGCTAATGGCAAAGCTCCCGCTGCCACAAATACCAAGAATACCGATTCTGCCTTTATCAACAAATTTTCGAGTGCCTATGAAATCCACTGCAGCACTGAAATCTTCTGCATAGATATCTGGTGAGACAGCGTTGCGAGGCTGGCCTTCACTTTCTCCCCAAAAAGATAAATCTAATGACAGCGTAACGAAACCTTTTTCAGCCATCTTTTGTGCGTATAAATTTGCACTTTGTTCTTTCACAGCACCCATAGGATGCCCGACGATGATTGCTGGGTGCTTCGTTTTTTTATTAAGACCTTTTGGAATGAAAAGATTCCCTGCAACTTTCATATTGTATTGATTTTCAAACGAAACCTTTTTCTTTGTTACCTTCTTGCTTTTGTAAAAATTATCTGCTCCATTGGACATGTCTGGTTTGTATGCAGCGTCGGTCTTCGATGCAGCGCTAACGTCAGTTTTTGATGCAACAATGGTCGTGGATACAAGCAAGCACAGGGCAATCACTTTACATACACGTGTAATCATAGATTTTTTTTTCATTTTAAGCTCCTTTCCACTTTGAATAAGTAAAGGTGTTGTTTTTGTGATATAAACTTCTTTGTTATTTATTCTAACGGCTTCTTTTGAATATAAAAAATACTTATATCTTATATCATGATATGTTTGATAAGCATTTCTGGAGTGTATATACTAAAGCTTATGAAAGGAGGAGGGGGATATGGAAATTCGAGTTTTGCGCTATTTTCTTGCGGTTGCAAGAGAAGGAAACATCACGAGAGCTGCTGATGTTTTGCATGTGACACAGCCAACTTTGTCTAGACAATTAAAAGACCTTGAACAAGAGTTAGGTAAAAAACTATTTATTCGCAGCAGTCACAGTGTCTTTCTGACAGATGAAGGAATGCTTCTGCGAAACAGGGCAGAGGAAATCGTTAATATGGTGGATAAATTAGAGGCAGAATTTAGTTCGATGGAAGAAACAATAGGTGGTGATGTCTATATAGGCGGCGGAGAAACTGAAGCAATGAAACACATTGCACGAGTAGCAAAAGATGTACAGGTACGTTATCCTAATATACGATATCACCTCTACAGCGGAAACGAAGAAGATATAACGGAACGGCTTGACAAGGGATTGCTTGATTTCGGTATTTTAATTCAGCCAGCCGATATTTCAAAATACAATTATCTTAATATGCCTGCCAAAGATGTTTGGGGCGTTGTGATGAGAAAAGACAGTCCTCTTGCCCTCAAAGAAAGCATTCAAGCTGGGGATTTATTAAACGTTCCACTGATTTGTTCACGACAGGCCATGAAACAGACGTTTTCCAAAAATGAATTTGCGGATTGGTTTGGCGAAGACTTTCATAAATTAAACATCGTCACTACATACAATCTTGCATATAATGCGGCCATTATGGTTGAAGAAGGCATCGGATATGCAATAACACTTGATAAAATAGTCAATACGTCTACTGCTAGTAATCTTTGTTTCAGACCCTTACAGCCAAGACTTGAATCAGGCTTAAATATTGTGTGGAAAAAGCATCATGTTCTTTCAGCTGCGGCGAATGCGTTTTTAAAAGAACTGCAGGAAGAATTTGCACACACTCTAAACTGACAGGGTATCGGTCTAGCTCAAACAAATGGAGTAAAGCGGCTGTAATCGCCCAGGATATTTTAAAGAGAGTTAAAGTTGAAAACCGAGGACAGTAAAAAGACTTGTCTATACGGTATGCTAGATAAGTCTTTTTACTGCCGATATAGAGGTGATGTTAAGATCCTTTGAATGTTTTATTAGCATGTATTAACTCCCATTCGCCAGGGTTAGTGTCATCTGGCGATAAACCGTTAATAACATCAAGATAATGATTTGCTTTTTCGTCCATATATTTTACAGTTCTTTTAGCTTCCTCTAATTGAGCTTGAGCGATCTCTTTTTGCTTTAAAATGATTTCATAGCGCTCATGAATAGTACTTCCACCTTCTAAACACAAATCTACGTAGGTTTTAATGTCTTCCACTGTCATCCCACATTGTTTTAAATATTTAACACCTGTCAGCCAATTAATGGATTCTTGATCAAAAAGACGAATATTGTTTTTATCACGCTGTACGCTCGGAACTAATCCTTTATCCGTGTAGAAACGAACGGTATGTTCCGTTATGTCAAGCAGCTTAGCCACATCTTTCACCGTATACATTTTGGCCACTCCCATAAACATTTTTTCTTTATTACTGTTTAAAATCTATCACATTCGTGTAACACGAAGGCAAGAAGATGATTATGGTTCAAGTCAATAAATTTGTTAGTACCATCAAAGTAATCTAAACAAATACCCAGCCGAACATAAAGCTGAAGGTATAGTTTATCCACTTCCTTCACCGTATACGCTTTAATTCATCATTGAAAGATTTAACTTAATTTATGTAAAGTTCTTGACCTCGTGTTACACGAAGGTATTAGGATAATATTTGTGCAAGATTAACGAAACTTACGATGTAAAACAGGAGGAATTTTATATGCAAAAAGTTACTTTAAACAATGGTGTCGAAATGCCAATCTTAGGCTTCGGTGTATTTCAAGTTCCTGATTCAGCTCAATGTGAACAAGCAGTATCCAACGCGCTTGAAGCAGGGTATCGTCTAATTGATACAGCGGCGGCCTATATGAATGAAGAGGCGGTTGGTGCAGCTATCAAAAAAAGTGGTATTCCAAGAGAAGAGCTTTTTATCACAACAAAGCTTTGGGTTCAGGATCAAGGTTATGAAAGTGCTAAAAAAGCCTTTCATGTTTCTTTGGACAAACTAGGGCTTGACTATCTTGATTTGTACTTAATTCACCAGCCGTTTAATGATTATTATGGTTCTTGGCGTGCAATGGAAGAGCTTTATAAAGAAGGGGAAATTCGTGCTATCGGTGTATCCAACTTTTATCCGGATCGTTTAGTTGATTTAATCTTAAATAATGAAGTTGTGCCAGCTGTAAATCAAGTGGAGAATCATCCTTTTTTTCAACAGAAAGCTGCAAAGAAAGTGATGGAAGAATACGGTGTGCAAATACAATCATGGGGACCATTTGCAGAAGGTCAAAATAATATCTTCCAAAATGAATTACTTTCCGGTATTGGAGCGAAATATGGAAAAACAGTGGCACAAGTTATTTTGCGCTGGCATATTCAACGTGGTGTCGTTACCATTCCAAAATCTGTTCGTAAAGAACGTATCGCTGAAAACTTTAACGTCTGGGATTTCACGTTAAGTGATGAAGATATGGCAGCCATTACTGCTATGGACAGCGGGAAAAGTGAAATCATTGATCATTTTACCGCCGATACGGCTAAAGCCTTAAATGGATGGAAAATTCATGAATAATGAAAGGTTTGCACCACCTAGAAAATGAAATTTTTGATAGCACTCTACTTTAAAACAGCCATAAAATTGGCTGTTTTTTATTGTTTGAAAATGTAAAATAACGGTTTCTTTTTTCTTTAATTTATTACAAAAAAATCAAATGTATTTAAGGCATTTCTATCAATTATAGTAACAATTGTTAAATTTTATCTTAAAGGTGATATTCTTATAAATATTCAATCAGTATACTTTCAAAGCTATTTATGGATTTGATTTTACAGTATAAAAAAATATTGAGAGCCACGATTGCTTTATTACTCTTAGACGAAGGATGAGTGATGTATGAACAAACTTATAATACCAGCCATACTAGTGATATTCGCTTTATGGATCTTATTACAATTGGCTTTAGGCGGAGACGTTTTCCAAAACCCGCTAAACTATTTTATCTTAATAACGGTTTTCTTTTTATTTATCAAACAAGCAAAAGAAAAATAGCCTGGCTTGATTGCTGCTATGTAGTCTATAGTTATAGGCTGCTTTTTCTTTTGGCCGCGTTAAAAAAATTCCATATATAAGCTAATTAGAAAAAGAAGGTTGAACCTTGCTTTATAAAAAATACCTTACGATTGTAAAAATAGTTAAAAATTATTAAACAGTACCTTGCAATAAACAATAGCTGGTGATATATTGTAATTATTAGGAAATCATTATGAATCAGTACTATACAATAAACAGTAGTGGACTGTGAAAAGAAAAGGGTGAAGAACAGTGAACGTGCAATTTAAAAAAGGAGTTTTAGAGCTTTGTGTCCTTGTGTTGCTTGATAAGAAAGACCGCTATGGATATGAATTAGTTCAAAAAATCTCCGATCAAATTGAAATATCAGAAGGGTCGGTATATCCTCTTCTGCGCCGATTAACAAAAGAAGAATATTTTACAACGTACTTAAAGGAATCTACAGAAGGTCCCTCAAGGAAGTATTATCAGCTTACAGCTAAAGGCAGGGATTATTTATACGAACTTATCGATGAATGGAACGAGTTTTCAAGAGGTGTTAATCAATTAATTAAAGAAGGTGTGAACAATGTCGAAGAGTAAATTTTTACAGCAATTAAATGAATCCTTAAAACCATTGTCTTCAAAAGAACGTGCAGATATTCTACAAGATTATGAAGAACATTTTTCCATTGGCTTAGAAGAAGGAAAAACAGAAGAAGAAATTGTAACGTCGCTAGGTTCTCCGAATCAAATAGCCAAAGAATTGCTGGCAGATTATCACGTTGAGCAAGCAACAGCTAAGGCAACAACTCAAAATATTTTGAGAGCCACTTGGGCCGTAATTGGTTTAGCTTTTTTTAATGTAGTGATTGTGCTTGGGCCCGCCGTCGCATTAGCCGGCTTCATTTTGTCAGCTTGGGCCATAGGTCTATGTTTCTTGCTATCTCCTATTCTAGTTCTCGGTGAGGCTATTGTACATTCGAGCGGCTTTTTTCTCTTTAATTTATTCATGTCTTTAGCATTTTGCGGAATAGGATATTTTATTATGTTAGGTATGTTCGTTGTAACGAAGCTAGCTATAAAAGGCTTTGTACGTTATCTAAAATACAATGTATCACTGGTGAAAGGCGGTTTAAAACGTGCTGAATAAAAAGAAACTCTCCATTCTTGCAGGTATTCTCATCCTTGTTGGGATTATAGGAAGTCTCCTTACTTATCGTGCGATTGATCCTGAACCTATTTCAAAAGAAAAAACGATCAACAGCAATCAAGTATCCAAGGTAAACATCGATACGGATAATACCCGTGTTCATGTGTACCCTATCAAAGGCGATAATGTCAAAGTAACATTAAAAGGCGAAACATCTCCTAATATAAAAAGAGACTTCACTACTGCCGTTAAAAATTCAACGCTTTTCATCTCCTATAATGAACAGCAGCGCAGCTGGGTCAATTTTGATATTGTTAGTGTATTAAAACCGCTATCCATCAACGTTTATCTGCCTGAAAAACAGTATAATTCATTGGGGATTTCCAGCAACAATGGGTATGTGTCTGTTAAAAAATTACGCGCAGCGGATGTTTCCATTGGCGCAAACAATGGACGTGTAGAATTAGAGGACATTGATTCACAAAACCTGAACACCAGCGTACACAATGGACTTACAAGCATAAAAAATGCTGCAGCAAAAACGGTTCAAGCAAAAGTGAATAATGGAAAAATAACGCTGAGTAACGTGCAAGGTAGTTTAAAAGGGGAAACCCATAACGGAAGTATCGCTTTAGAAACAAAAGAACTTGATCGAGATATTGACTTTAAAACGAACAATGGAAAGATTAAGATTACGACGAAAAAAGAACCAAGTAACGTTCAATTTAATGTTTCCGTGGACAATGGAAAAGTCGATATTTTAAATAAATATGATAGTAGTGCTGTTATTGGAAAAGGAAAGAATATCATTAAACTAGCCACTCATAACGGCAGTATTTCAGTAATAAAGTAACTGTTTGTTATCATAAGCTCCCCTACAAAAAAGCAATGGTACAGCTAGCCTGAGATAATCCAAAAAGGTTTCACTCATTGAACGTTGATGAGTGGAACCTTTTTTAATTTAGTTTATGGCGAAGTAATAGTGGCAGCTAAAAACGAGCCGTATACAAATCTCTCTTGGTTCATGCAATTTGAGCAGGGAAGGCCTATAAAAAATATAACTTCTTTTATTTTTTCTTAAAAAAGGAATATTTCTTAAAGTGGTACGATACTATTTTCTGATACAACCTATCTCCTTAACAGGGATGTTCTTCGCTTTACCTATCAGCCACTATCAGAAAGGAGCAAAAATAAATGAAACGATATGTTGCGTACGGCTTGTTACTCACAGTGTCTTTAGTATTTGCGATTTTTTTAATTGTTGATTGGCGCCAATACGAAACTGGGTCAGAACAGGCTATTAAGCCTGCTGATAAGAACTACGAGAACAGCAAAAACTATGTCTCTGACAAACGTATGATAAATGTCATTGTAAAGCTAACGGAAGAAAGTCCTGCAACATTTGGAACAAGATTAAAAAGTGCGCAAAGAATAGATGAAAGACGTGTCCATGTGAATACCAATAAGCTAGAGGGCATTATCGAGTTAAAGGATATAGAAGGCAAGACTTTAGTGTGGCGTGTACTAGACGGCACCTCAAATCATTTAATTATGGAAAGCAAGAACTGGGGAAATGAATAAGGAACCTGCTGATAGTTTCTTTCATTTTTAAAAGAGGGTGAGGCAAAAGTATGTTAGTGATGTCTCAACCTCTTTATGTTCTTCTTATAAGCTGTCGTTAACGATTGTTTTTAAAAAATTAGTCAAAACAGAGGATGAAAGATATTTTTGATTTAATACTCATTAAAATATTCTTGAATCTTTTGAGGATCCTTCGTTCTCGTTAAGGCAAGCATTAAAAGAATACGGGCTTTTTGTGGATTTAGCGAATCGGATGTAACAAACGTATCTTTAGCATCTGAATCTTCATGTGTCACAACTCCGCTTCCTACCCGGCTAGACCTCACAATAACTACGCCTTTTTTTACCGCATCTCTAGCACCTGCTAGGGCAGCATCCGATAGCAGTCCGTTTCCTGCTCCTGCGACGACTATTCCTTTTGCTCCGGCTTTTACGGCCGTGTCATAAAAGTTCCTAGAGTCGTTTTGGTATCCATATATGATGTCTACTTGAGGAAGCTTATCTAATTTTGATACATCAAATGTTGATTGCGTTGTATGCTTGCGAGTTGGTTTGTTATAAAATAATACCTTATCTCCAGCTATTTCTCCTACATATCCTTGTTCAAGAGATTTAAACGTATCAACTGCCGTTGTATGCGTTTTTGTTATATAGCGAGCTGCGCCAATTCGATCGTTAAGTGCCACTAAAACACCGGTATTTCGTGCGTCCTTTTTAGAAGCAATTTTCACTGCATTATACAAGTTTAGCGGTCCATCTGCACTTATAGCGGTAGCTGGTCTCATTGAACCAACCACAACCACAGGTTTTTTACTTTTTACTACTAAATTTAGAAAATAAGCCGTTTCCTCCATCGTATCAGATCCGTGTGTCACGACAATACCATCAACGTCTTTAGACGCTAATAGCGTATTAATTCGTTTCGCTAACTTTAACAAAATGGTGTTATCTATATTTTGACTTCCGATATTTACGACCTGTTCTCCGCTTACATTCGCTAGTTTTTTCAACTGAGGAACAGCTTTGATAATTGTTTTAATGTTAAGAGCTCCTGATTCATATCCAGTTGTGTCTGTGCTGCTTTCAGAAGAACCTGCAATCGTACCTCCAGTGGCCAAAATTTTTATATTGGGCAGCTCTTCTTTCACTGAATGTTTTACAGTCATTTTAGAATCATTTACCGATGCATTGACCAATGATAAAGGTCCCGAAAATAAGATAACGCTTGATAAAAAGGTGAGGCCTACTATTCTTTTCAGTTCCATCGTTACTTCGCTCCTTTTACGCAAAAGACATGTAACGATATTATGGGTAATTTGAATTTAAAATATCCAAGGTGCTATTTTATTAAGATCTGTATTTGAAACATCTTTCTCCAAACAAATAAATTAGAAGAAAAGGTACACGCTGTATGGTAAAACGAGTCAATAATATCACAAATGAAGAAATTTATGGAACTGAACTATTCTAATAAACTACTCTAACCAGTTTTAATAATTTTTTATAGAGGATGGAAATATCTAAAATACATAAGGGTTAAAAGGGAGCGGTTAAAGTGAAGCCGACCCTTGTAGATGAACTAATAAAGAAGTTTTCCTTATTTGATTCAAAAAAAAGAGTATGTGGAATTAGCAGTTGATTTAAACAACATTTACGAAAGCAGTAATAAAATTGATCGATTAATTAGAGAAACTCTTCGTTCTTCACTAAATCAAGAAAAGCTAATCAAACAATTAATTGAAATAGAGATAGAACTTGATCATATTCATTGGCATTATAAAAGCTTAAAAAAGGAATTAAAACAATTACTTAATACTTAAATTGGAAGAAGGTGAAGTTTTGAAAAAAGAATTTTATCGAGGAGATAGTTTTTGGAGTGACGATAGTGAATATAAGCGTATAGATTATCCGATAAATGATGAAATCATAAAGCAAGCTGAAGCTATTTTAGGTGTTAAGTTACCTAGTTCATTATTGGATTTAATGAAAATAAGAAATGGTGGAGGACTTAACTATCCATACTTTATGTTACCTGATGGAGATACCGAAAGTATTCCTTATGGAGGAAGAGCAAGGATTAGCGATATTGATCCTATACATTTTGAAAAGGAAGATATAAGCATCTTGTCTTCTAAAGAACTATTAAAAGAAGTAAGCCTCACCGGTGAATTTGTGGTATTATGGACAGATTTTCACTATTGGGTCGTGTTGAATTATCACAATAGATCACAAAATCCTGCTGTTATGTATATCGCAGAAAACTTCTCAACTTCAACGTACGACACTATAGAATGGGAGTATATTAAAATAGCAGATACTTTCGATGATTTTTTAAAGCAGCTATTTCGTGTGCCACCATTAGATCCAAAATAATTAAAAAATGGTTATAGCCGTAAATAATGATTAAGCTAAATCAGTATCAAGGCTGTATATTTGATCATAAAAAGGGTTCCTATCTCTAAATGGATGGAACCTTTTTAAATACAATGAATTATTAATGTTTATTTCTTATAATAAAATGAATCCAGCTATTAATAAAACAGCACCAAGCATAATCCGGAATCCTGAAGATGACACTGGATCGGTTGCTATATCTGATGCTACTGCTAAAAAAACTAAAGCTTTTTTAGTTTTTCCTTTTATATTTTTATCCCTTATAATTATAAAAATTCCTGAAACTAACAGATACAAACCAATTATTAAAGATAATATAGGTATAAAAATCATTTTATTTCCACCTTGTTCTAAAGTGCTATAGCATAGTTGTTTTCTATGCTTTTTTGTTACGGTCTAAACTTCTTGACTAAGGCAGTAGTACTTTACACCACTAACTTGTTCAACCATATTAAACCTACCTTTTTCACCAGCCTCTTTAGTTTACCTTCACTATTATAGAATATAAAACTAAAAATTCAATTAAAATCCAAAATTATACTATAAGATCAGTCCATAATGAGATGAAAAGAGTTAAAAACACTCTTATTTAATATTTAAATATTCCTGCCAGAAAACGTGTGCACTTTTGCATAATGTTTTGATTTATTTAGATGCATTATATTAATCTAGCAATTTTATTTGCGTTACTAAACACTTCATATTGATTATCCTCTTTTTCTTAGTTATAATGTAATTGTTACATTTGTAATAATAATGTAATATATTTGTAACTTATATATGTTTTGCGATGTTAGATAGAATGGTAGCTAATTTTAAAAAATGAAAAGCTGTTTATAGATAAGCCCTTAGCGGTTGTGGTAGCATCCGTGAGGGGAAAACTTTGGATAAAAAGGTGAGGACGATGTTGAAAAAAATATTTATTTTAGTTGTTCTAGGATATATATTCTTGAGTAGCAAGTATTTTCTTCAAAATTATGTGTATGCGGGCACGTATGAGCAAGATATAAAGGTTAACGATGACTTGGTGTCGAGTCTTCTTTTAGAAGAAGCTGTTTTTTAACGGCTTTTAAGGCGCTAAATTTTATATAAAGAGGTAATGGGTAGAGTTGTGATTTCTTCATATTGTCAGTCTCTTTCCTTATCTTTAAAGGTAAAAAGCAGGCGGTAGTTAAAATGATTGCAGGACTTCGGATCCTAATAGATTTTTACATTGCCTAGACAACAACTAAGTAGAGAAGAACTATGTAATTGAGAAGAGAAGGCTGAGGGAGTAAGAAGAAAATGAAAAACTATTTAAATGTGGAAGAAGGAAGAAATAGCTGGAAGCGTTATGTAAGTACAACAATCCTTGCTTCTGTGTTTATGCTGTTAGGATCAATTATTTATATTATTGCTGAAATGATAATGGTTGCAGATGATGAAAGTGGAAAATCATATTTTGATTTTGATAGTGGGGTAGCTGTAGGAATCAATGCTAATCTTGATTTTCTGTTGTCTCATATTATGTACATATGCTGGATTTTTGGTTTATGGATCGGGATTCGTCTTATTCACAAACGAAAAATGAAATCATTAATCACTGCTAACAAACGTGTGAATTGGAAGAAAGTAATATGGTCTTTTGGAGCTTTTAGCCTGTTACTAATCGTTTCACAATTAATTGATGTCGTGTTTAACCATTCGGATTATTCATGGAACCATGTAAGTCTGAAAGAGTATGTACTATTAATACTTATTACATTTTTGTTAGTACCTATTCAAACAACAACAGAGGAGCTGTTTTTTAGAGGGCTTCTTCTTCAATGGGTGAGTAAGAAGGTGAAGCGTCCAATTTTACTTGCTATTATTGTTGGACTAATGTTTTCAATAGGTCATTTTGCTAATCCTGAAATGAATAAATCCATTATATTGGTGGGACTAGATTATATTGTAGCTGGTTTTGCTCTTACATATATCGCGATTAAAACAAAAAGCTTAGAAATTACCATTGGCGCACACGCAGCCAACAACATGTTTCTCGCTCTATTCCTTACAACGGACGATTCTGTTTTCGGATCTATACCGAGTTTGTTTAAGGTAGCTAACACTGAGCCAGGAGCTAATCTTATTTGGTCGATTGTTATGTTTAGTGTTTTCTATATCTTATGTAGAGGGAAGATAAAAAAGGAAGAAGCAGCTGACAAAGATCAGCTTATTGCTTAAATTGGCAGAACCAATAACTAAACAGGATAGGAGATGTAACAGAGTGAGTGGAAATCACGATGAAAATAAACCATTGACTCGTGCAGAAATGAAGCGAGGCCACTTAGCTACTCAACATCGCATTTTGAATGTACTTATCGTTCTTGCATCGATTGCTGCAGTGTATCTAGTAATAAAAACCATACTTTAAAAGAGCAGCCTTTATGGCTGCTCTTTTTATTTTGTCCCAACACCTCGCAACTACCAATTGAAAAAAGCTTTTAACGAAATCATTGTACCGGCGTAGACAAGAGATGAGATTAAAAAGGTTGGCAAGTGCGCGTGTTTTTCAAAAGGGAGTTCTTTACTGATCACGTTAAATAACATTGCACCTGAACTAAAAGCAATCATCGACTCGATAAGCAAGCCGGATGAGGGTCCGAAGACGCCCATGATGCACCCAAGAAAAGTTGCCCCGGCAAGCATATAGCGGCCTCTGCTTTTGTGTAAGCGATTATGTTTTTTTCCTAAATGATAGGACCACCCGATAAAATGAAGGCTGATAGCCAGTCCGTAGAATACTGATTCAACTCGCTTAACATCGGTTGAAAATACGACATAAGAAATGATAAAAGAATAAACCATAAAAAAACTAGCCTGTACCATGTACACGGTCAGTTCCGTTAGATGTGTGGCTGCTTTTGTCTGAGCAAATGAATACACCGAAAAATAGACGAGTAAGCCGAGAAGACCAAGAAAATATAGTTCAGTATCAAGGGCTAGCGATCCTCCAAACTCTTCTTGTTTCTTATGAAGCGTGGGTAAGATATAAATAAATACGTAGGCAATAGCTACACCGCCTGATAATGAGAGCAGCTTTTGCTCTCCGATTGGAGAACGTTCGACAATCGTTAATGCGTATAGTTGAATGAGGATAAAAACAATACCTATTATGATTGATTCAATTGTAACCATGATGGTCTCCTTTTAAGGTTCACTTTTAGGGTTTAATTCCCTTTAATAGAAGAAGAGAAACCATGATTTAGATGGAAACATTGTTCAATTATAGATAGATGTTTTTAAACGTAATAGTTTGATATTGGTTTTATTTTACACTATATATATAAAGTGGTAAATTAAAATAGGTGATTGATCATGTACTTAGTTATATTTCTAATCAAGAATTAGGGGTGGTGTATGTATGAAAAAAGTGATGATCTTTATTACAGATGGTTTTGCTGATTGGGAAGCCAGTTATGTGACAGCTGAGTTAAATAAACAGGGAACAGGATTTCAAGTTCAGACAATGGCAATCGACAAACACCCTAAAACTTCAATGGGAGGATTGACCGTTCTTCCAGATTACAGCCTAAAAGACTTTCCTTTTAAACTGGACTTTGCGATGTTAATTATGCCTGGGGGAACGGGATGGAGAGAAGAGAAAAATCATCAGGTAAAGAAACTGGTGAGCTTTTGTTTTGAACATAACATTCCGGTTGCAGCGATTTGTGATGCAACGACCTTTTTAGGGAACTATGGGTTTCTTGATCAGAATAAACATACAGGTAATTCATTACCTTATTTGAAAGAAGGAGCACCTAATTATCGAGGGGATGAAAATTATATAGAAAAACAATCTGTTAGTGATGGCTGTCTAATTACAGCTAATGGAAGCGGTGCATTAGAATTTTCGAAGGACATTTTAAATAAATTAAATGTTTTAAAGAGTAAAGAACTAGAAGAATGGTACGCTTTATTTAAAAATGGTTTTATTAAGATAACAGGAGAACATATTGAAAAATAACTCACTTTAAATTACTTAAAAAAAGGCCAGATAGTAATAAAAATTTACCCAATAGGATATATGGCTGCTTTTTTACCGTGTAGGAGGATTCAAAATTGAAAAGAAATTTGTTGTTTTTAGGATTCATGTCTATTCTTTTATTAGTATTGAGTAGCTGTGGGAGTAAGGAAGAAAGCGTGCGTTTTGAAGGGGAAGGGGATCAGTGGAAAGCTTTGTATCTTTTAAATAAAGGAGAGAATACTGAAAACGGACAAGGCAGTATTATCTATAAAGGAAAAGACAAAGAGAAATTAGGAAAAGTTTCTTATGTCGTGGAAGGGGAAACAAGCAAATTATCAGGTACGGATGACGAGACAGGAGGAAAAATTAATTTAAATGGGGGCTGCAGCGGATGTGCGACTCAAAGCAGCAGCGCTCCTTTTCATGTAACAATAAAATGGAATGGTAAAGAAGATAAATTTGATTTAAAAGCAAAGTAGAACGATAAACTAATAAGTGTCTAGAATGTTTGTTATGTTAGCTTTGCTTTTCACCATACGATCAACACAACAAACGCACTTTATAATTGCTTTCATCATTTACATAACTTGTCCAAAACATTCTATTTATCGTCACTAAGTGCAAGTGTTGAAGCTTCAATAATAACTAAAATACCTTAGTATTTCCAATAAAAAAAGAATCCTTTGCCTACATAGGAAAGGATTTTTTTATGTCCACATTTCCTAAAATACAAACCCTTATAAAATAACTTCCTTTAATTATAATTAATGGTAAAATAATCAATATAAAAGAAGGTTACAATGTATTCACCACAGGAAGCCTTATTGGCTAGTTCTCTTTATTTCGTATTTATTATTCTATCTTTTATAATTAGTTTCTTTATCGGAAGGATACTCATTATAAAATCCGATAGATCAGTAGGGGAAGTTCAGGCAATTTCTCTTTTTATTTATTTTGTTTTGTTCGGAACGGATTTTAGATATTGGTGGTGGGGACACGCTATGTCTATTCTTAACATCTTTGAGTTTTTAGCAACTACGCTTATAAGTTTTCTTATCTTTGTAATCAGCGAATGTATTCTTTATTTCTGGTTGAAACAGCTATATAAGACGAATGTACAAAAAGGTGCTTAAATTTAAAATAACAGGCGCCAAACTAATAATTATTTCGAACAGAAAGTTTAATGCTGTTACAGGTTATAATACTTACCGCGTTTTAAAAATGTCATTGAAAGAAGGGCAGTATGTTGAAAAAAATCGTGACGGTCACCATTGCTGGAATTCTACTAATGGGAGCAGTAATTTTCTATTTTGTTACATTCTTTGCCTATATCCCATTCGCTAAATTTTCTGGATTTCCTGTCCCTAAAAATGCAAAGTTAGTAAAAGAAAAAGAACGTGTAGATATCTATGATTGGTCTAAAGCTTCTGAAGAAAACGGCATCCCGTCAGGATATAAATTAGTAATTAAATCAAAAGGGTGGAAGGAGAGGAGCCAAGAAGGGGCCTCCACTTACTATGAAAAAGGAAATAAGATAATTGATTTAATATCTCAAACTAATGAATTAACTCTAATTAAGGATAAAGATTGAATATACGTAAAAAGGAGTAGATAAATAAATGAGTACAAAAAAAATACACCTTACGCCATTTGAAACAACTCACATTCAATACTTACATAAATGGTTAAACGATGAACGAGCAATACGAATGATAGGCAGGACACCTTTAACTTATGAAGAGGTAGTACAAGAAGTAGAAAAGAAAAGAATGAACAACGATTTAATTTTAGGAATTAAAAGCGATGAAAAAGAATTAGTTGGATGGGTTTTTCTGAAGGATTTAGATTACGCACATGGAAGAGCTAGTATAGGAATTCTTTTATCTTCAGAATCTAGAGGTCACGGGTACGGCCGAATAGCCATGGAGCAAATGATTGATCTAGGGTTTAAACAGCTCCGCTTAAACAAAATCTATTTAACTACAAGAGGAATAAACGAACAGGCAATTGCATTGTATGAAAAAATCGGCTTTGTTACCGAAGGGAAATTAAGAAATCATGCCTATGTGGATGGGAAGTACGTAGATACATATTTTATGGGTATATTAGCTTCGGAATGGAACAAGTAAGCTTACTTCTTCCCCATAAAAAGCTAAGCTTACCGACTATCATGAAATTAAAAAAGCTAGTGCTTGTATTGTACAAAAATCACGATTTCATATATCATCTATTTGCCGCCCGTAAGTGCAAATGATAAAACTGTAATAATATACGAAGTACTTTAGTATTTACTAAATAAACTATGAATCTCAGGTAAGAGAGAATTAGAGTGATTATAACATTTTTAAACTTTGTATGTATATGAAACTACAAATCTGGCCACACTAATAACGTATTCTCTCTATTCTAATAAAGTTAAAAATCCTTTGCCTACATCAGGGAAGGATTATTTTTTTATAAATCCTGCTTTAATTGGTTGTTAATCTAAATAAAGGGGAATTACATATATTAAGAGCACACAAAGGGGATAAATATTAGTGACAAATTATAGGTACTATACGGGAACCCTGTTTGTCAGGGAATTAGAACGTTTAAAAGAAGAATATATTCAACTTGATCTCGACGATGTGAAAAGAATGGTTGAAGAAGATATTTTACTGTTAGAAAAAGCGGTGAATATGTTGTCTACGAATACAGTTTATTAAACTAAGCAACTTAATAAAGCATTATCTAACGACTACTGTTAATTCAATTTTAAAAAAGCTACCTCTTTTGACTGGGAAGAGGTGGTCTTTTTCAATTTCCAGACTGGATAGGGCATACTAAGTAAAAAAACGTTTGAAAGCATTTTATAATATTTCCTAGTTTCTAAGAAATATTGCCCAAACAAAAAAGGACATCTCTTCTATGTCCTGTTCCCTCGTATCAGCCCCGCCTACGCTAAATACTATGACAGCCACTCATGCCATCCAACCTATACTTAGTATAAACGAAAGCGTTTACAAAGTAAAGATATTGATGAAATATTCTGTCTATTTTTATATTAAACTTATCTATTTCGAATAATATCAAACATGATAGGTGACATTTTTAATGTCTAGAGATTAACTCACTCATTAATCTGTTTAAAGCAATGTGTAATATATCATGTTCTGTATACTCTTGTTCAAAGGCTAGACTTCTTTTTTCTTTTTTCTTCAACAACTTTTTAATTTCATCACATAAATAAATTTGAGAATCCAAAAGTTTTATTTCTTTTCTATCCTTTATTTGTTTAGACATGAAATCAACTCCTTTATGATTCTTTAAGGAACTATTCTATCTTAAAAAGTAAAAATCCTTCTTCTATTACATCGGAATAACGTAATAGGGTTTATCAGAAGGAACCACCTTAGATTAGAGAAAAATGGATCCTGTTTTTTGCTTTTCAGAATTGAATATGTTTTTATAATTTGAGCAACCTACTCAAGCTGCCATAAGATATCACATAAGATATCATTAGATAAAGTCGTGAAACAGAAAAACCTACCTTTTTAACTGAAAAGAGGTAGGTCTTTTCTGTTTTCACTCTGTATATCGCGTTCAACCTTAGTTACTATAATCATTTTTAAAGGAACCAATCAAGTAGAAGAACCCTTGGATCAGTTCTGTTCACTGTCCAGGGTTCTTTTTCCGGAATAAGCAGCTTTGCATCATACATTCTTGATATGCAAACGTTCCTCTGAGAAGCGAGTAGTGAGAGACATTACGCTTACAAGCAGCACGAGTGAAATGATATATTTAGAATAATATTATTATTGGTGAAAATGATTTAGGAGAGAAAACTATGGAACTCAAACAGTTAAAAATTTTTCAAGTTGCTGCTCGAGAACTAAACTTTACTCGAACAGCTGAAATCCTTCACTATGCTCAATCAAGTGTAACGGCTCAGGTTAAATCTCTTGAGGAAGAACTTGCTGTCCAACTTTTTGACCGGTTAGGGAAGCGAGTTATCTTAACTGACGCTGGAAAGCGCTTTAAGCTATATACGGACAAGGTGCTTGATTTAACCGAAGAGGCAAAGGAGACTGTAGGTGGGAATGAAGAGCCTAGTGGGACGTTAACAATATGTGCTTCAGAAACCCAATGCACCTATCGCTTACCAGCTTTGCTGAAACTATTTCAAGCTCGTTTTCCTAAAGTGAAACTGATTTTTCGACCTGGAATTTCTGAAAATGATTTTGAGGATTTACTTGCTCAAGGTCTCATAGATGCTGTTTTAATATCTATGACTCGCATTAACTCGGATAAGCTGATTGCCGAGCAGCTTGTCGCGGAACCTATTGTTATAGTAAGTCCGCCGAATCATCCTTTAGCCGATAAATCTGAAGTAAGACCCGCGGACCTGAATAGTCAGTCGCTGCTTTTTACTGAGAAATGCGATTATCGAAATATATTTGAAGCGTCACTTGTTGATGCAGCCGTTCAACCGTTATATGACCTTGAACTTGGTGATATAGAAGCCATCAAAAAATGTGTAATGGCTGGAATTGGAATAGCAGCATTACCTAAGCTAGCAGTGGAGAAGGAAATAGAGGAAGGGAGTATGAGTGTATTAAGATGGAAAGGTCCAGAGTTTCCAATCGTAACTCAGCTGGTCTGGCATAAAGACAAATGGGTATCTCCAGCTTTGAGTGCTTTTTTAGATGTAACTAGAGAAGTAATACTGGATCATTAAGGGGATTAGTATTTGAATCTATTTTTATTGAACACCAAGATTGGTTTACATAAATAAATTGATTACATATTATAGAGATTACTAATCGGTTTTTTAGATAGTAACAATCTAAATATTCATCTGTAATGATTGGGGCGGGGCTTGTATTATATATGATAAGAAGTTTGTTGGATATACATATAGTTTATTTATGTTCTCTACTACATTACTATTCTGTATGTGTATTGTCTAAACTACCATAAATATAAGTTACCCGCAGCCTAACAGTTGAATCTACTAATTGTAGAGGTAGAGAAGGTTAAAATTTAATTAAGATATGTATTTGATTTTAGATAATGGGAGGGGTATAAATGAAATCCTATAACTATTTGTGTTCTACTCAAATTGAGGTAGGGATGGGAAAAGCTCAAGAATTGCCAGAAATGCTAAAATCCCTAAATATTGGTTCATCCATTTTAATTGTGAGTGATCCAGGTGTGGTCCGTACAGGACTAGTTTCACCAATTATAACGGCCCTGGAGGCTTCTGGATATCGAGTATTGTTATTCGACTCCATTGAACAAAATCCTCGAGATAAGAATTGCTTGGAAGGTGCTAAATTATTTCGTGACTTTGGTGCAGATGCAGTTGTTGCCATTGGTGGTGAAGTGCAATGGATACTGGAAAAGCTATTGCACTGTGCGGTCCAAACGGCGGGGAACCATCTGACTATGCAGACGGCCGACTCCTGTATTCAAACATTGCACCAGTTATTTGTATTCCAACTACTTCAGGTACGGGATCAGAAGTTACTCGTTCTGCTGTTATTACAGAAGCATCTACACACCGAAAGATGACACTCAAACATAGTTTGTTAAGACCTGTCTTGGCGATTCTTGATCCTGAACTAACATTCAGTCTTCCGCCTTCTGTTACTGCCGCTACTGGCATTGATGCACTCGTTCATGCGATTGAAGGTTATACATGTAAAGTAACAAATTCTATTTCACAAGCGCTCGGAGCTCAAGCAATGAGAACCATTGTTTCGGCATTGCCTATCGTTTTCCGCGATGGTAAAAATGAAGCGGCTCGTCAAGATATGCTGGAAGGAAGTCTCTTAGCAGGCCTTTGTTTTGGATCTGCAGATGTTGCCTCAGTACACTGCTTAGCAGAAGCGCTTGGAGGACTTTATGATACCCCGCATGGAGTTGCCAACGCAGTGTTTTTACCATATGTATTAAGGTTCAATTCTATGGAGAATAAGCAATTACATGCTACATTAGCAAGGTATATGAACTTTGCCAAGGATTCAGATTCAGATGAAATAGCTGTTGAAAAATTAATTCAAGGAATTATAGAATTAACAGAATCATTAAACATTCCTAAATTGAAAGATTTAGAGGGTGTAAAGAAAGAAGACTTTCCCAGCATTGTAAGGTTGGCCATGCAAAATAACTCAACATCAAGTAACGTCCGTTTAATTACCGAGGGCGATTACATGCAAATTCTTGAACAAGCTTACTTTAACCGTGTAGATCAAAATTGGGATTCTGAAGTAGAGAACTTAAATTAAAAGATAAAGATTAAATACTGGCCCCCAATCATCAGGCTGTGTCTAACGATTGGGGGCCAGTTTATAAATAGTATCTATTTATTTTTAATCAGAAGATACGTAATACCAGTTTTTGTGTACTTTTTTATTGAAAATAAAAAGCCCTACTTTGACTGAGGACTTTTTTTAGGTTTATACTTTTTACTTATTTTCTAAAACATACTTTTTCCTCGTTTCCCTCATGCTCAAAACTACACCCAAAAGTACAATGATTCCACCAATAAATTGGTTTATGCCTACCACTTCATGAAGGAGTAGAACAGAAAATAACACACCAAAAATAGGAACAAGATTCATCAGCGTCATCGCAGAACTAGAAGATAATTTGCGTAATCCAAAATTATATAATAAAAAAGCGATAACCGAGCAGAAAACGCCTAGGTACAATAAGGTTAGAAATGATCGTATATCTGGTGTTTGCCAGCTTGACTTCTCTATAAAGGCTAATGGAATAAACGTAATAGCTCCCGCCAAAGTTTGATAAAAAGAGATAGTAATCATGGAATATTTTTTGACAACTTTACGAGTTGTGAAGTTATAGAGAGCAAAAATAAAACCTGCTACAATTAATATAATATTACCAATTAATTGCTTATCATCTGTCTGAGTTTCAGGACTATAGGATATTTGATATACACCTATCATCGCTACTCCAATTCCTAGGGCCTTTACCCATGATGTCTTTTTTCTAAAAAAAAGAAATTCCATCAAAACCGTTATAGCAGGATACGACGCTACAATAATAGCGGCATTAGATGCTGTTGTTAGTTCAACTCCTATGTTCTCCAGAGAAAAATAAAGGGTAGTGCCTAGTACACCACTCATAGACATTAACCCCATATCTTTGAATGAAGGCTTTGTTTTATCTTTCCTGATTAAGAGAATAAGTCCTAAAATAACAGCAGCTATAACAAAACGAGCCGCTCCTAATGTAAGGGGTGGAAAAGAGGTATAGGCTATTTTTGTTCCAACAAACGATGTACTCCATAAAAGGACGGCTATTACGGAAGCACTTATGTATAAACCATTTCCACTTCTAACCTTTCTTATTTTTAAGCTTTCTTGTTGTTTCGCTATCATTGTATCCATTATTACACCTCCAAGTAGGATTAAAAACTATATAGTAGCTACTTTTGTAGCAACTAGAATTAAATTATAATTTTTAACCCAAACTGTCAAGGGTACTAATGGTATACTTAGTTTAAAATTATTGACTTTATCCGGGTATTATCAAGGAGGACCAATCATGACACTAGATATAATAAAAATTTTGAAAGATGTAAATTTTACTGAATATGAGGCAAAAGCATATTTAGCTTTACTAGAAAAATCTCCTCTTTCAGGGTATGCTATTTCGTTAAATTCCGGAGTGCCAAGATCTAAAATTTATGAAGTATTAGGAGGACTAGTGGATCGAGGAGAAGTCATGATCAGTCATGAAAATCCCGCTCTATATACACCGTTACCTCCTAATGAATTAATCAACTTGAAAAAACGTAAAGCTGAATCCTCGTTTGAAGTAGCTGAAGAAGCTCTCGAAAATTATTCTTATGTATCTTTAAACAGAGAAAACATCTGGAACATTACAGGTTATGAGCCTATACTAAATCGTACAAAGGAAGCTATAAAAGAAGCTACAGGGCGTATTCTATTGGAAATATGGGCAGAAGATGCCCAGGAACTAAAAGAAGAATTACAAGCAGCAGCCAAAAGAGGCGTAGAAATTTTAATTGTATCCTATGGAGATTTAGTATTTGACTTTGCGCAGGTTCATCAGCATGATGCAAGCGAAGAAATAACCAATGAATATGGCGGACGATGGATTGTTCTAAGTGCTGATGATCGAGAAGTAGTTGCAGGTATATTATCACTTGGTAAGGATAGCCGTGCTGCCTGGACGATGCATCCGGGATTAGTTATGCCAATTACAGAAGTTATCATTCACGACTTGTATATCTATGAAATGATGAAAAAACATCGAGAGATCCTAGAGTCAAGCTTTGGACCGAACCTTATTGAACTTCGTAATCGATTTAAATTTAATTCATCAGGCTATAGCGTAGCAGCAAAATTAGGATTGATTAAATAGCCAGTATTAATGCATATATACCAATAATAAAGTTACTTATTATAGTCACTGTTATTGCTAGCTGTAACATGTTTTACGCAAACTAACTTCGTATAGGGGATGTCTTCATGGTTAATAAGGGCATTTATTTCCTGAGATCTTGAATATGACCATAATAACTTATGTTAGACGGTGAAATGAACTCTGTCTTGATATTATCAAATCAGAAACATAATTCTTAATAAAGTGGAAAATGATAGTAGTAATCTTATAAGGAGAATAGATGATGAGAGATCATGATGATCAAACGAACGAGGGATTAAATCAAATATTTGAAATCATCAATGCAAAAGGGGACATACGGGAATTAAATCAAATAGTAAAGAAATCCAAAAAGGAGCTCAATCAGGACAAAGACGATACTAAACCATAAAATTAAATAAGCTTAAGAAATCATTCTTAAAAGAACCGATTAAGTAAAAGAATTCTTGGAGCAGTAAGCTTTTTCCAAGGATTCTTTTTTAGATTATGAGGTTTTTATAGATCGTTGATATGACTAAATTCTTTGGATAGTTAAAAGAAAAGAGCATGTATAAAAAAGCCCGCATTCTATATTAAAAATCCACCTGTCCTGCAAACAATGGGTGGCATTTTAATAATTACTTTAACATCTTATAACTGATTTAAATAGATTGTCCGTAAACGTATAAGAAAGGGCAGCATTCTATTGAGGAAAGTGTCCTTAATGCAACATAACGTGTGTGAAAATTAATTGTATCATGATGTTTCTTTGAAAAAGTTGAAACGATAAATACAAAAAGACTTGCTCAAGGTAAAAAGCAAGTTAAAAGAAAGATAATCACGTGGTAATTCCATTATAATCCACAAATAGTGAGCGTATATTAAAATATAGTTACAATCAAATTAATTCATAAAAAAGATCAATTGATCTTTTTTAATTGGTGGCAATTACATAACGTAAACACTAGCAACCTGAAAGGAGTTAGCTAAAAAATTCTATTACTTCTTTCATAAGAATTATACCTTAAAATAAAAAGCACCCGTGGAGGCGAGCGTTTTTATAAACTTAACGTGTAAAGGAGAAGCAATTCGTCAGCAAAGGGAGGAGGCTTAGTAGTTACAGGACATGCTCGTTTTGTTGTAGTTATACGTATTTAAAGTAATTCAACAAACATCCATTATCAAAGTACTATTTCGTTAATTGATTATACATTTCCTCTAGCTCTGAAAAAGAGATATCTTTAGATGCATAACCTACAGCAGCATCCACAATTCTATCAAAACCTTCAGGTGAGATACTTTCTGCTTTGAGGTATCGCTCATACTGCTCTAGTTGCTCTTGCTGGTTTTCTAAATCCCTCTCTTTCCCTTCGTAATCAGGAGCTTTCATAGTTTCGATATTTTTCTTAACAACATCAACATACCGTCTTAATTCTTCCACGCTTATCATTCTCCTTACATTTTTGAAGTAATACATAGGTCAAAAATATGAAACGCTGGGAAGGTAAAGGGACACTTTCCCTTTATAAATATTGTGTTAACCTTTCAAAATTATACATCCGAAAACTAAAACACCCATAAAAGGGTGCTTTTTGAAAACCTTCTTTATTGAAAGGAGAGACCATTCACCCGCAACGGGAAGGACGGACTGCTTATAGTATGTGTTATTTTCTTAAATTTATATGTCAAATAGAAGAGGCGATTGAGCAAAAAACTATTAAACAAACTAACAGTATGAAGAAGCGTGCTCTTTCACATAGAAATTGATATGAGATGATGCGAGGTTTTATATGAAATACTTTCTTGTATTGAGCTTTTTAATTTAGCTGCAATCCATCACTTCTAGAGAGTAACCAGGGCAGGATTAGCTATTGGTTCTTTTTTGTAACATTAAATATTAAACAATGATAGGTTACTTTTATTCCGTTCTCATTACGATAATCATTTTCATATAGGTTGATTAATTCACGAAAAAAAGAAGGGCGTTGACAGTAGCTTTCCTCGTTACTGTTACTTGCTCCAATCTTTTTTATTGATGTAAAAAATGCCTGAACCGTTGGAAAATATTGAACCTCTAGTTTCTCCATTTTTGATAGTTTAAATGGATGCTCTCTCAATGGAACTAATGCTTGTTCACAAATTTGAGACAACCCTTCGAGAGAAAAAAACGATTGGCCAGGTGAACTGTTACTGAAAAGACCAAGCTTTTGTTTCGCATGACTGTAGCATAAATGAAGCTCTTCAAATGTACGATTACCAAAGGTTGAAAATAGCAGGCTGCCTGTAGGCTTAAGTTGTTTATACAATTTTTTTATTGTCGTATGAAGACTATTAAACCACTGAAATGTTGCATTCGAAATAATAAGGTCATAACGTCTTTCTATACTTATCTCCTCGATATCTCCGCATATGAATGAAACTCGATCTTCCATTACTTTTTTCTTTGCTAACTCAATCATTCCTGATGACAAATCAACTGCTGTAATAGTAGCCTTAGGGAATTTTTTGCACAATAATTGTGTTAAATAACCCGTACCGCAGCCAATTTCAAGAATAGTTATTTCCTGGTTGAAGAAATTGGTAGAAAGCTGGTCTATTAACTGGTTTGCCATACTTTTTTGTACATCGGCATAAGCATCATAAGTTTTAGCATGATTATTGAACCTTTTCTTTAAGAGTTGCTTATTAATCATAAATGAGCTCCTTTTCGAGAAATTTTTCTATAAGTTGCGTACATTGCTGAGGCTTCGTAAAAAAAGGAATATGGCCAGTTTTTTCTAGGATACACAGCTGCACTTTTCCACCAATCCTTTCAGCTATGAAAGAAGAAGACTCAGGTAAACATATTTGATCATCTCTTCCATGGATTAACAAACAAGGAGTTTGAATTTGATTGAGTTGCATTCTAACATCTTTTTGAAGTAAATAATCTAGCCCTTTAAGGAGGGAGTACGTACTGTCTCCTTGATAATCACGCTGAACAACTTCAATAAATTGATGATGAAATTCTTCTTCTTTTTCAGATTTAGTGAACATAGCGTTATAAAATGCAGTAAGGGTTTTTTCTTTATTACGCTGTAGTTGTTTTTTCATACGTTCAACGATACGTTGCTCCCATCCAACTGTATTTGTATTATGCACGTCGTTTGTAAAGCGACTAGTTCCGCCAATTAATATGAGTCCTTCTATCTTGTTAGGGTATAAACTTGCAAGTTCAAGCGTTACAAGGGAACCTAATGACCAACCCATTAAATAAACAGTACCTTGAGTAGAAGTAAGCAATTGAATTGCTCGTTCTCTAAAGTCACTTAGTTCTTTTACACCTCTCCAGTCTGTACACAAAACGTTACATATAGTAGACAATGATTTTATGATTGGGTGAAACGCTGCTTTTTCCATTCCCCATCCGGGAAATATTATAATAGTGGATGGTTTCATTGAATCACACTCATTTCTTTTCCAATTAGAGAAATTCTCTTTATGGCCCAATCTAAATCTTCTTGAGTATGATCGGCTGTTACAGTAAAACGAATTCTTGCTTTATTCTCAGGAACAGTAGGAGGCCTAACTGCAATAGCAGCAATTCCTTCTTTCTGTAAACGCTCTGCAAACTGCATTGTTCTTTTGTTTTCTCCCGTCAAAATTGGAATGATTTGAGATTGACTTTTGCATGTGTTAAATCCTTCGTATGTAAGTGCTTTTCTAAAAAATAGTGCATGTTGTTGAAGAAGTGCGCGACGCTCTGTGTCTTGTTGCACCTTTTCAATCGCAGCCGTTATTGCACCGAGTATAGCAGGGGGAAGAGCAGTTGAATAAATGAATCCTCGCATTCTATTTTTAAAATAATCTATCAGCCACTGTTTTCCGGTAACATAAGCTCCAAATGACCCTAGCGCTTTACTAAACGTTCCCATTTGAATATCAATTTTATCTTGCAGATCAAGAAAATGTGCATATCCTTCACCATTTTTTCCGTATACACCGCTTGCATGAGCTTCATCAACCATTAACAGTGCGTTATACTGCTCTTTTAATTTAACAAGATCCTCGAGCTTGGCAAAATCACCATCCATGCTGAAAACAGTATCTGTTACAATTAACTTCCGTGACTCCAAGGGAACTTTTTTTAATAAATTTTCTAGGTGGTTCATATCGTTATGGCGATAGCGCTGCAGTTTTGCACGGCTCAGTAGGGCGCCATCAATGATACTTGCATGATTTAACTTATCGCTGAAGATGAAACCATTACGCGGAACCAAGGCTGAAATGATTCCTAGGTTTGCATTATAACCACTATTGATAATAAGTCCTGCCTCAGCTTTTTTCCAATTAACAAGTGCTTTTTCTGCTTTCTCATAAAGAGAGTGATTTCCTACTATTAAGCGTGAAGCTGCTGCTCCTATTCCATATGTCATCACAGCATCACTCATTGCTTTCTTCAGCCCCTTATCTCCTGCGTAGCCTAAATAGTTATTAGAGGCAAGGTTTAACATCTTATGTCCATTGAATGTAAGCCATGGTTGTTCAGCAAATTCTGTAGTAACAAGGTGCCGTTTTTGAAAAATTTCATCTAAATAGGCAAGTTCTCTTTTTATATCTTCTTCCCAATACAATGCACTTTCACCACCGAAAACAATATGTGTTAACTTTATTTTATTTAAAGTTAACACATATATCTAATCACGCCTTTAGAACAGTGTCAAGATAAAATAATTTAAAGAAGAGATACTAGATAATTGTCTCCACATAGCCTACTACAGTTCATTTTTTGAATCTCATGAGTACACATGCAGCCTTACTTCGGTACCTAAATAAAACGTAAAGAATCAATGCTTTTTTCAATAATCATTTGAAGGTGTTTTGAAAACAATGAGGAATACCTAATATTGGTCGTGGATTTTAGAATAAGGAGGAATCTCAAGTGAAGGGTCAAGAATTACAGTTTTATAACTACCATGTATGGGCAAATCAAAAGATTTTTAGTCACTTAAAAGGCTTGCCTCAGGATATTTACCACAAGGAGGTTAAGAATGTTTTTTCTTCTGTATCGGAGGTGTTAGGACATATTTATGCTACTGATACTATATGGTTAAGTGTCATGTCAGGTTATAGTTTTGATGAAATTATCAAATCAGGAAAACAACTAAGAGAGAATATAAAAGGCAAAAGCATCGAGGAAATGGAGATGATGTTTCTTAACTTATCTGAGCAATTTAAAACATTTTTTGACCACCAAGATAACCTTAATCAACTCGTTTTCTGCGCACATCCTAATTTTGGCCAGTTAGAAACTAATCTATTTGAATTAATCCAACATGTAGTTAATCATGGAACATATCATCGTGGAAATATAACAGCTATGTTGCGCCAAATGGGATATCCTGGAGTTATGACTGACTATGTTGCTTATTTATATGCAACGAAGGTAAGTAACAGTTAGATATCTTAAAGCGTTCTAAGTTAAAAACTCTCTAAAAATTAATCTTAATAATAAGTTAAGAGGACGATTTGATAACTGCAATTCATCTTACTTCAAAAGTTCTGTAAAGGGTCGCGTATTCTTATAGGAATGTTGAGAATGCGGGCTGAAGAAGAGTATTTGAGTAGAAATGAGAGAGGATTTTACATCATCTAAGTCCCAACATTTGTACTAAAAATCGTATAAAAAACGTAAAAGTCTGAGCATATTCGTACTTATTAATTAAGTTCTTTTCTTAAGAAGAAGCTGCCAAACAGGCAGCTAATAATACAACTCTAATTTTCTTTTAAGGTTTTGCGTTGCCAGGAGGCTTATTAGTTGGAAAAATTGCTTTTCCCACGTCTTCTGCTGCAATTACTGGATCTACCGTATTGCTATTTGGTTTGCCTTTCTGACTATTGCCTTTATCGCGTTTCTGACTCATTTTTAAATCTCCCTTCAAATGTAGTTACATTGTTAAGATGAGTTAATAGAGCGTAGCTTATTCAACCCATTGTCTTTTTTAATTATATTTATTTTAGTGGTGTAAACAGGTGTCTAAGGTTCTAAAGAATCTCCTTTACCACAGTATTATTCCTTTTTTAATACCAATCTAGAACTTAAAAGTCCTTTTACCGGGACTTATCAGACAATAAGCTTCATTAGATAGTTGTTGGATAGGGCATTTGTTTTCTTAAACCGAATATATATTAGATGATTAAAACAAGTTAAGGTGGATTAGACATGGATAAAAGAGTCATTTTTGACTTTGAAGTCGATTTTACTAATGGCGGTGGAATACAAGGACAGGAATTTCGTCTTGATATTGATAGTGATGATATCTCTGATGAAGAATTGGCTAAATATATTGTAAAAGATATGAGACTACTAATGGTGGGTGAGGTAAGGATACTGAACAAGAGAATTATTAGTGAGAAACATAAACGAAAACCTAGCGATGAAGATATTGAAAAATAAAAAACTTATATATTTTTGTTTTAATCACATATGCATAGGAGAAAAAAAGAAGTTACCAAAAGGTGACTTCTTTTTTATTTAACCTTCTATCCTATCACTAACAGTAAGGAGCCGGTTCCTTTTAGCTTAGTCAAATTAAGGGATTTATGGCTGGAAGATCAGCTTGGACATGCTGTTTTGTTTAAAAACCTGCTTGATCCGATTGAGATGATGGTATCTAAACAAGCAGATTCATATATTGGAAAGTTTCAAACATTCATTGTGCAAAATCATTATTTGTTTAATTAGTCTGCTATGTAAAAGCTATCTCAATAGTCCAATCTCCAGCATATAAAAACCAGCACTTCTTACATCGCCAGTTATATCTTTCAGTTCTTTTTCTTTCATTACCAAAGATTTTGCTCTTACGTTCGCGCCATCCATATCTAACAACCAAATGATTCGTTCTTAATCAGTTTTTGATATTGACAGATTGATTATATTTTGTGAGACTTAATATACATAATGTTCATTAGTTTACATCATGTACAGAATGTATGTTGTTGATACAGGGTAGTTTAATTTAAATAGTTAATCATCAGAAAAGGCCTAAATGGCTGCACCTATACAAGTCATAATCATATGCCTGAGACTCAATAAAAGTTATACAAGGAGACGAACAATGTCTAAAAAAGCAAAAGTAGATCCTAGGATAAAAAGAACAAATAAATACTTAAGAGACGCTTTAGTTGAACTTCTTAAAGAGAAAGACGTTACATCCATTACGATTCAAGAAATTACGGAAAAAGCAGAATTAACGCGGGGAACCTTTTATTTGCATTATCAAGATAAGCAAGACTTTCTCATGCAGAGTATGAATGAAGTTCTAGAAGAGCTAATAGAGAAAGTGAAACCAAAACAAAATAATGAGGATTCCTCGAAAGTAGAAGAAAACGATGAATCCGTTTCTTTCTTAAAGCTTTTCGAATTCATCTATGACCATGCCGATTATTTTAAAGTCATGCTAAGTGATCGAGGATTACCTCAATTTAGAAGTCATATGACGGAAATTGTAAAGAAAAGAGTGTATGGAGAGCTAATCTCTTCGATTGGAGAAGCAGAGGATGGACTTGATATCCCTAAAGATATCCTGATTAGCTATATCACATCAGCTCATATAGGTGTCATTTGTTCTTGGTTAGAAAGTGATATGAAATTTAGCCCTGCATTTATGGCTGAAAAATTAACCAGTCTAACACTTTTAGGGCCAATTCGAGTGGCAGGTTTAGAAAATAAAATAAAGCTTCCTTACTGAAGCTTTATTTTTTAGTTTGTTCAAATGCGGATAAATATCTTTCTTCTTTACCATAGCTACTGTGATGGTTTGAAGAAACATGAATGCCGCATTTTTAGTTTTTTACAATCATGAAAGGCAGAAAGGAATTGTAGTATGAAAATAGAAAAACACTGGGGGATTTCCTTACTGGCAGTTTTAGCTATTGGTCCTGGTTTAATGTTAAACACTTCATTAAATTCTATACGTGAAATTCTCCAACAAACGTTTAACGATCAATCTTATATTTCGATAACACCGGTTTTAATAGGGGTTATAAGCTTTGCATTTTGTATTCCGTTTGGACCTATCCTTCGACATAAGATAGGGGAGAGAAGGACTTATGTTCTTTCGATGTGTTTGTTTCTTATAGGAGCTATCGTAAGTATAGCTTCTAACAGCTTCTTAGGAATGGGTATTGGTCGTTTTTTTCAAGGAACAGGAACAGGTTTAGCACTTATGATGATGATTCCAATGCTGGTTCTTTCTTTTCCGATTCAGAAACGGAACTTGGCATTACTGATTCTTATCGGCGGATTTTATGGATCTAGCGTTGTCGGTATTTTTCTGGGAATGTTAGTGAACAGCTACGGCCATTGGAGAGGGTTATTTTATATAGCGGCCGTACTTTCCTTACTGGGAATATGCTTCAGCTACAAATTTTTAACAAATGATCACGCCAATCAACAGCACAAACATCATGAACCATTTGACATCATCGGTGTAGCGTTAATGTTTATGGTTACCGCATTTATTACGTTTACATTACTTAATCTCCAAAAATCAGGATGGACATCTACTTATGTATGGATAGGCATAGTAGGAAGCATCATTTTTTTATGCTTTTTATTCGTAGCAGAATGGCATATTAAAAATCCGTTAATTCCCTTTAGATTAGTGGCTTCTCGAAAACCAGCTCTCGCTATCTTAATTGCTGTTATAGGTAATATTAGTATGAGTTTAACTCTTTTATCTCTACAAGGATTGCTTAAAAGCGGATCTAGTTTTGATAAAGGAGACATTTCACTGATCTATATCGGGCTTTTTGCGGGAATAGTGATTGCGGCCATATTAAGTGCCGTATTATATGATAAAGTTGGACCGGGCGTATTAGGTATTATAGGAGCAGTCATTATTATGGGAGTGAACATACAGTGGATGTATTTAGACGGTCATGCTTCTGCATTCCTCTTTGTTAGCAGCTTTGCCGCTTTAATCGCAGGAGTAGGGTTCACAGTTGCTGCAGGTCTTATGGGTGCTGCTTTAGGCGGACCACTACCAAGTTTAGTCCCTCGGATGGTCACGGTTCAATTTATAAGAGTTACAGTATCTGCAGTCATCCCTGTAATCAGTGGTATCGTCTTTGCAAAGGTGTATAAAGATAACCTTATGACGATAAGTGCAGAGGGCCAGGTTGCTAGTAAAGAAAATTTCACGCAATCTCTACATGTAAAATCTGAAATCATTACTTATCATACCTTTTCTACGTTTTCGTGTGTATTGAGCATTGTGGTATTAATTCTTTCATTTTTGATGTTCCTAACAGGTAAAGGCCACAAGCTGGCTCATAAGCCTCATGACAAAGAAAAAAATAAAGAAAAGCTGAGTATCGAAGAAGTTCACCTTAAAAAAGATACTCCCGTTTTTGAGCGTTCGCCTAAAGAGGCTGTTTCGAATCAAGTCATTGGTGACAGCGAGTATAGAGAAGCTTTAAAAAAATTTGGTCAGCCTAAACCTTCTCCTGATAAAATGCTGCATATGAGAGATCAAGAATATAGAAAAGCTCTTAAAAGGATGAAGGATATAGGACAATAAGTTAAACTGAAGAAATTTGAATAAAGAACAGAAAGAGCAAACTCACGTGCAAGGGAGTTTGCTCTTTTAATTTCTACACGTACTCTTTACACATATGTTTTATGTAAATTAATAACTAATACAAAAATACAGAGGCGAACCTAGATGAATTCCTTCATTTATTAAAATGAAGAGACTGAATTTTAATAATTCTGTTCAGAACTACCAATTATCCACATAAATTTTTAACTATAATATTCTTCTGTTTAGAAGAATATCTTTTTAGTTAGATAAATTTAGTATGTGAATTCGAGCTGGAGAAAAATTTTAGTGACCAGAATGGGGAAAAAGAGACTACCCTATAAGATAGTGTATGGATATAAAAGGACATTACTTTTGTAAATAACGTCCTTTTACATAGCTAATTATTCTTTTTCAACTACCGTAAAGTATTGGACGTTCCTTTTAACAATGACCAAATTATTTGCTAGATCCAATATTTTACTTTTATCTTCAAATCTATACTGGATGTAGTTCTTTGCACGAATAAGTGATTTAGCTTCAACTAAATGACTTATTTCACCATTAATTAGATGAAACGTTACTTCATACTTTTTCATAAGAAAACACCTCCATAGTATCAATTTTTACTATTACTTAATTTCTGATACTATTTCTTTTGACTGATGATTAAAAAGTTAGTTGTGTTCTATTAGGGCAAACAGAACAAAAAGCATATAGCAGAAACAAATTTTAATTGTCACAGGGCACTAAGTTAGGTATATAGCTGTTGTTATTTAGTATATTTTAGATAGAAACAGTACTTATAGCTGTGTTACAATATTCCTGTTATGTAGAGTAAAATTCATTTTATAGTTCTATTTCCTTTTAACTTACTTATTAAAAAGTCCATATTAGGAATGGAAATGAGTTTACATAGGAAGGTTTCTAAAACTGATTTAGAAATGAAATGGAGAGGGATCTGTGGAAAGAAACGAATTTAGAAGACAAAAAGCACTTCGATCAAAAGAGAAGAGAAAGAAAAAGCTTAGTCAACATAATGCCTTAAACCTATCACTAATCTTTATATCAATATGCATTGTTTGTCTGCTAATCAACTTATCATTGAGATAGAAAAACGTTCACTAAAAAGAGTATGTAAAAGAGAGGAAGACAATTTAATATGAGTAATCAACAAACAGTGGCCGAAAGCTCTAACATCAAAGTGCTGCCGATTATTACGTCGTTTCTTATTGCTGGATTTATTGGTTTATTTAGTGAAACAGCTTTAAATATGGCGTTAAAGGAGCTAATTTCTGGCTTTGGTATTCACGAAACAACCGCACAGTGGCTGACAACAGGGTATCTGTTAACATTAGGAATTCTGGTACCTATTTCAGGTTTTATTCTTCAGCGTTTTACGACCAGACAGCTTTTTATAGCATCTCTAATTTGCTCCATCATTGGAACATTTATTGCCGCTATTGCACCAACATTTGGGGTACTAATGATTGCCCGTGTCGTGCAAGCCGTTGGAACTGCTTTACTTTTACCGCTTATGTTTAACACGATTCTTGTTATTATCCCGCCGCATAAACGTGGAAAGTCAATGGGGATTATCGGCCTTGTTATTATGTTTGCGCCAGCTGTTGGACCAACCGTATCAGGCTTAATCTTAAAAACATTAACGTGGCACTGGATTTTCTGGATTTCACTTCCGCTGTTATTTGTTGCCTTAGTGTTTGGAGCTTTCTTTATGCAGAACGTTACCACACCAACGAAGCCAAAAATCGATATAATTTCTGTTGTTCTTTCAACAGTAGGTTTTGGAGGAATTGTGTTTGGATTTAGCAGCGCTGGAGAAGGCGGAGGCTGGGGAAGTCTACAGGTTGTTCTAACTCTTGTGATTGGAACCATTGCATTAGTGGCATTCTCTATTCGTCAAACGAAGATGAAAGAGCCAATGTTAGACCTTAAAGCCTTTAAGTATCCCATGTTTACAATCGGTCTTCTGTTAATTCTAGTCTGCATGATGGTACTGCTGTCTGCGATGATGATTTTACCTTTATACTTACAAACATCATTAGCTTTATCAACCTTTGCCGCTGGCCTAATGCTTCTTCCTGGAGGAGTGATTAACGGAATTCTTTCACCGGTTATGGGCGGATTATTTGACCGTTTTGGTCCCAAATGGTTAGTTATTCCAGGACTTGTGATTGTAGCCGGCACCATGTATGGTTTTTCAACCGTAACGCTGGAAACGTCAACAGGGTTTATCGTTGCTCTGCACATTGCGCTTATGATAGCCATTTCGATGATTATGATGCCGGCTCAAACAAACGGATTAAACCAGCTCCCACCTGAACTGTACCCGCATGGAACAGCGATTATGAACACTTTACAGCAGGTTTCAGGCGCAATTGGAACAGCTGTTGGAATTTCCATTCTTTCATCAGGTTCAAGAAGCTTCCTTGAGACGGTATCAGATAAAATGGATCCATTAAATCAAGTTCTTGCCTTTACCAACGGTGTTCAGCATGCGTTCATCTTTGCGATTATTGTTTCAATTGTTGGATTGGTTATCTCGTTCTTTATCAAGAGAGTTAATGTTGAACAAAAAGCACATTAATAAAAAACACAGACCATTGGATGGTCTGTGTTTTTTTGTAATAGGCGGACACTATAAGAAGAACTAGATAAAGTACATTGAGGTGAGTTCACTTATGATATCAAAAAAAACACTTAGGATTTAACCTATCTATAATAGCGATTCCGTGGTTATCGTTGTTTTTTATAGGAAAACACAGCATAAGACGTTATTCGTTAGCAGGGATTTTTATTATTATCTTTGAGATTATTAATCATTTGTATGGGCATCAGAGGAAGTGGTGGAGATTTTATGATAAAAAAGATTCGTTTATAAAAGATGAACTTCCTTTTAGTATTGGGCCTTATATGCCTCTTTCAATGTGGCTGCTTAAATTTTCGTATGGAAACTTTAAGAAGTTTTTACTGCTGAATATTGTAGTTGATGGAATCTTTGCTTTTTTCTTCATTGATGTTCTTAAAAGGTTGAAAATTGTAAGTCTAAACCGGTTAAATCATTTTCAATTTTTTATCTACCTTCACTACAAAGCATATTTGTTATATGGAGTGCAGTATTTATTTGAAAAGGCAAAAAAATGGAGTTGATTTAAAAACTTAAGTGGGTAGGCACCTTTTTTAAATTTTGCGGATATAGACATCCCCCTTATTATTCAAGCAATTGAACATGAATTTGATGTCCAAATTGTTGAGATCAAATTGTCAAACGGAGATACTGTATCAGTCATGATTGATTAGTGATTTGCTTATGTTATATTTCAATCTTTAATGTAATTTAAAGTTAAATATATAGAAGAGAGCTGTTTTGAAGAATCAGCTCTCTCTTTTTTATGTTCCCATAAATCATTCATATAGATAGTATTCCAAATAATACAGCCACAATCGTCATAACTAACGCTGTTCCAATGGCATACTTGGCAGCAAAGCGAATATGGTCACCTATATCAATGCCAAGGAGTCCTACTAAGACATAAATAGAACCTTGAAGCGGACTTAATAGATGCAAGGGTTGCCCTAGTAAAGAAGCTTGACCAATTTCTAGTGGAGGGATACCAAAGTGAGCAGCCGTTTCAGACATAATAGGAATAATCCCGAAATAGAAGGGAGCATTTGCCATAAAAAATGTGAATGGCATACTTATAAGGGCAACAATTACTGTTAATTTTGGGCCAAGAGCATCAGGAATAACTGCTATTAAAGTATCCGCCATAGCTTTAACAATACCTGTTCCATCTATAATTCCAGTAAATATACCTGCAGCAAATATCATGGAAACCACCGTTAATATATTTCCTGCATGAGCATGCAAGCGTTCCTTTTGATCTTGTAAATTTGGATAATTAACAATCATCACGATAGCAAAACCAATCATAAACAAGGCTGGTAACGGCAAGAACCCTAGAACTAGAGCAGTTAGAAGTAAAAGTGTTAGGATTAAGTTGAACCAAAATAATTTTGGTCGCTTTATTGATGCATCCATTCCTACATCAAGAGCTGCAGCAATTTCATCGTTAAATTCTGTATCTATATTGATAACTCCCAGTCTTTTACGTTCACGTCGTCCAAGAAAATAAGAAACCCCTAAAACCCAAATCGTGCCTGCAATCATAGAAGGAATAAGTGGTAACAGTAAGTCCGTTACATCTGCTTTTACCGCCGCCGTAGCTTGTACAGCAGGACCACCCCACGGAGTCAAATTCATGATACCCATTGCTAGGGCAGGAATACAGGCTAAAATAAGTTTATTCATACCTAATCGATTGTATAGTGGGAGAAATGCAGTTACTACAATTAGATATGTAATGGTACCGTCACCATCTAGAGCAACTATCAGAGAAAGTACTGCAGTACCCATCACGATTTTTAAAGGATCGCCGCCAACCATCTTTATAATCTTCGCTACTAAAGGATCAAATAATCCTGTATCAATTAACACCCCGAAATAGAGAATGGCAAAGATAATCATAATTGCTGTCGGAGCAATGGTTTCAAGACCCTTCATCATCATTGGTCCTAAATCAGTGAAGCCGCCCAATAAAGCAAAAACAATAGGAACTACCGTTAATGCACTAAAGGCAGACAAACGCTTACTCATGATTAAATACATAAATACTACAATCATCGAAAAACCTAAAAATGTTAACATATTATACCCCCTCTAGAACTTTCTTTCATTTTCCCTCTTGTTTATCTTTAATGTCATACTTTTTAAATTCTCATGAAACTATCTAACTATCATTCTTTATTATAAAGCTGCTTTGCACAATCATTCATTAGTAGAAAAAATTGTATTTTTTTTACATATTATTGGTTTAAAACCTGTTATCAGAACTAATGTAAGGGTTTACAAAAAATCTAGCGTGAAATCCCCCCTTAAGCCCACTGTATATATAGAATCATTAATAGATTATTTTCTATTCTCGTGTTTCTTTAACTAATCACTCCTTTACTAAAATCTTTTGTTGATGATTGCTTAGAACCAAAGGTAGTGCTCTCATCATTTGCGTGTTAACAAGCAAAATACAAGTGTTAGGATTAATAAACTTATAGTCACTTTGTAATATCTTAGTAGGGGAGCAGTCAGATATCTCCGGATGATATCTAAAAATGATTTTACAGAACTAACTATATTCATTATTACAACCCATTGTTTGAAGTAATAATTATTACTTTTTATTTAATTGTTGTAATAATTGTGACTATTTAAAAGTATACTATCATGGCTTCTAATGAAAAGTAAATGTTTTTTTATAGAAATGAAAAGTGAAAGGGAAGTATTAGACTTAATTAAAAAAATAAAAAAGTGGTAAAAACATAAAATATCGAATTATTTTATACATTCGATATTTCATGCTTTTACCACATTCGTAAATTTAATCAGTGTAATGATAATTAATTTTTGTAAGGACTGAAGTGATTTTATCGAGACGATCCTTTGTCTTTTCTGGATAATTTATAGCTATCGCACTTACAAGATAATCGGCCACAAGTAGCGACGCTATAGGTGAATTATGAAAAGCGATACTACTCGAGCTACAAGTCAGTACTAAATCTGAGTACTTAACTAAAGGAGAAGAATAACTGTCGGTAATTGAAATGACCTTGGCATCGTTACTTTTGGCAGCTGTTACAAACTCAACAGTTCTTCTAGCGTACCTTGGAAAGGAGGTTGCAATAACTAAATCTTTAGAAGTTAAAGTAATTCCTTTATCCACCCAATCACTTAAGTCAGAGACAATTAGCTCACAGTTTCCGAGTAGTCGATTAAGCCCAAAAGATAGATGCTGTGCCACGGGTAAACCACTTCTAACGCTTGTACAAAATATTCGGTCTGCAGAGACAATCATTTCTAACGCTTTATTTAGACTCTCTGTAGAAATCATTTCTACTGTTGATTGAATGTTATTGAATTGACTTTCTGCACAGCGCATCCACAAATCACTCTCATCTAAGCCCTTCAAATTTGTTTCTAATCTGATTTGAGGAGCAGCATTGTTACGTAAAAGCTCCTGAAGTCCTTTTTGAAACTCTGCATATCCAGAATAACCTAGACTAAAAGTTAATCTCATTATCGTGGTCGTACTAGTTTTTACTGTCAAGGCCAATTGATCAACCGTTAAAAAAGCTACATCGACAGGATTTTTAAGGATGTAGTCTGCTACTCTCCGTTGAGTTTCTGTTAGTTGTGAGATATTATCTTTTAATTTTAATATTGGATTTTCCATACCTTCGCTCCAATTAAACAGATTATATTGTAAATTTTATTTTTTTAAGTATATAAAAAGTATTTATCACAATACTTACTTGAATTTTAGCATGTTTACTTTTTTATGTAAAAATGTTTCTTCTAAGTAATAAGGCTTACGATATGCTTTTCCTGTGTTTTATTTACAAAAATAGATTTACTTTATTAGGCACCGGTGATAAGATACATTTAAGGTTGTTGTAATAAATATTACTAAAATATTAAATGTAGTAATATTTATTACTGTATTTATTTTTTACGATGTTTTTCTATCTTTTTCAAAAATGCAGCAAATAAACTGTAGATATTCTGCGAATAGGGGGGCAATATCTAATTTTACTAAATTAATTTTTGTAAGCGTTATCCTGAGTAGAGCATTGATTAGAATATATTAAAAGAGAAAATATATTAAAAGAGAAGAGGAGTGTATATCAGTGAGTAATTTAGCACCAGTATTATCTGAAGACATTATTAAGAGAGCAAACCTTCTTAATACAACTCTTATATCCGATGCAATGGGGTGTACAGGCTCAATGGATTATAAAATTAAGCCTGTATCTACAGGAATGAAGGTAGTTGGAACTGCTCTAACTGTAAGTTTAAGACCTGGAGATAACTTATTTCTTCATCAGGCAATCTATGATGGTACAGAAGGATATGTACTAGTTGCTGATGGAAAGGGGCATACGGCAAATGCTTACCTTGGAGAATTAATGGCAGCTGCAGCTAAAGCTATTGGACTTGAGGGGATTATTATAGATGGGGCAGTTCGGGACAAAGAGACCCTTAGTCAATCAGGATTTCCTATTTTCTCAAAAGGATTTATTCCAAATGGCCCCTTAAAAGACGGGCCAGGTGAGTTGCATAAGCCTATTTCTTGTGGAGGAGTATCCGTCATTCCAGGAGATCTAATTATAGGTGATGACGATGGAGTTGTTGTAGTTCCAAAAGAAAAGATCGAAGAGGTTCTTTTTAAAGCTGAAAAAAAACTAGAGTATGAGAAAACGCGTTTAGAAACGATCGAAGCATTTGAAAAAGCGCGTCTGCAAGGTGAATCTGGAGGTAACATTCAACCTTCATGGTTAAGAGAACAGATGAAAGCATATGGATTATAAACAGAAGGGGGAGCTTTAAAGTGAAATTAGGTTTTATTGGATTTGGAGAGGCGGCCTTTGAGTTATCAGTTGGCTTAAAAGGCGAAGGTTTAGAAACCATTTTTGCTCATGATGTTATGATAGACCATCCTACATATGGTCCACAAATTAAAGAACGAGCTGCTCAAGCTCAAGTAGAACTTCTTTATAGACCCGAAGAAGTTTTAAAACAAGCAGATATAGTAATAGTAGCAGTACCCGCAGATAAAGCACTTGAAGTTAGTGAGATGCTAAAAGCATTTATAAAGAAAGAATGTATCTATGTAGATGTATCAGCTTCCACTCCTATCGTGAAGCAAAAAATTAACATAAATATACAAGAGAAGAATGCATTCTTTGTAGATGCCGCAATGCTAGGTCCCCTGCCAGTTTATAAACATAAGGTTCCTATTTCAGCAAGTGGTAATGGTGTAGATCGACTGATTTCCTTAATGACTCCGTACAGTATGGACATAACTAAAGTAAGTGAAAAACCTGGTGATGCCTCTGCTGTAAAGCTAATTCGCAGCATTTATATGAAAGGTGTAGTTGCTCTTTATCTAGAGTTATTAGAAGCTTCTCATGAATTTAATGTAGAGCAATTAGTCTTAGATTCTATTAGTGAAACTTTAGATAGTAAGAGCTTTAGAGAAACAATGAACCGATTGGTAACTGGAACCTCTATACATGCATTAAGAAGATCAATTGAGTTAGACGGCTCTATTCAAATGCTAGAGGCTTCTAATTTAAATTCTGTTATGTCTAAAGCAGCAAAAAGTAAGTTAGAAACATTAGCTTCATTTAATTTAAAAGAAAAGTTTAAAGGGCAAAAGCCAGATTATTGGTTGGATGTTATCAAAGCATGTAAAGAAGATGCTACTGTAAACAATTAAATAAACTAATTTATTGTATCAATAGTAAGATACGGGGGGATTTACTTGGGAACATGGAATTTTCAAAGCGGTTCTATTTGGTTAGAAAAGGGGTTCATTCCAAATAAGTCTACAGGTATAACAGTTACTCATAAGAATGCCAGAGATATTCATTTATCAGAATCAAATTTAATTGTAACAACCCTAGGGGGTTTTTAATGTGGGTGGTTACTGTAATCAATGCTTATTCAAGAGAAAATAATATTATCATGTTTGAATTTAAAACAGAAAGGGAGGCAAGAGAAACTTTCGTGAAATTACAAAATCATAAAATTTTTTCTGAAATTATCTGTTGTTATAATCCAGCTTCTCCCCTAGCTGTTAACTGAGTTCTTTTAGGTTTAGGAAATCTACTTAAAAAAGATAGTGAAGAAGACCAAACAAAATGAATGAACAAGCAAATATGGTAATTCTCCAGAGCTTGATAATAAAAGAGATATAAACGTTATGTTTAAAAATAAGATAGTGTTGGTAACCAATGGCAGCACAGGAATTGGAAAGGCTGCTTCCCATGATCAAACTTGTAGAAATTAAAAAATACCTCATATGACACTTATATAAAAGATAATTGCAGGTAAGGAATTGTAAAAGAGGTTACAGGAAGAACTGTAACCTCGATGTTAAACTTCCATTCCTTTAAAAGTGTCGCTAAGGGAGTTATTTAACTCAATAAACTGTTTTTCTATAGGGGTAAATTCATAATTTAGGCGAGAGATGAGATAAAAGTCAGTGTATCTATAGGGTGATGGAACTTCTAAATAATTGTTGATGTTATAACGATTTGCGATACGCTTAGATACTAAGGAAATACCCATACCCATTAATGCAAATTGTACTAATGTTTCTGGATCACCCACTTCAATAATGTCACCTTGTTCAATATTTAAGCTCACATAAATATTATGTAGTATCGTCATGTACAAGCACTTATCAGATAGTACAAGTATATTTTTTTGTCTTACATAATCATCAAATGTTGTGTGTTGATCAATCCCTCGACCAATTACAACCATTTCTTCTACTCCTACTTCTTTATACCTTATCTTTTTGTTGTTTAATGATCCAATTGTATAAGCTACATCAATTTGTCCAAGTAGAACTTGATTTTCAATATATTCGGTTGAACCGGTTTTTAACGTTACTGCTAAATCGGGATATGTGTTATAAAGTTTGTTTAAAGCGCTTGAGAATTCAGTTCCCCCAACTGATATCATGGTACCAATACGGAGTTTTTCGTCTTGTTTTTTCATTTTATTTTCAGTTTCTTCCCAAAGATGCAATATTTTTTTAAATTGATGGTACAATTTTTCTCCTTGTTTTGTTAATTTAACTCCTTTTGAATTTCTGATAAACAGTTCTTGGTTATAATACATTTCAATTTTCTTTATTTTTGCGGTCATATTAGATTGCAGATGGTTCAATTTCATCGCAGCAGCAGATATACTTCTTAATTCCGCCACTGAAACGAAAGCTTTCATGTTTTCAATATCCATTCATTTTCACCATCCATCAAAAAAAGTGATATATCCATCATATTTTAACATTTAAAATGATGATTCATTTTAATTATACTTGATTAAAAGGTAAGATTTTCTACAAAATTTTGGAGGAATGTCTAATGACGGATCAATTAATAAAAGTAGGAATTATAGGAGGATCTTTGAATAATCAATGGGCGAGTAAAACACATATTCCAGTACTTAAAGACAACCCTTTTTATCAAATAACCGCGATTGGAACATCAAAAGCAGAAACCGCAAAGGAAAGTGCGAGGGTACTTCATGCTTCCCATAGTTTCACAGATTATAAGAAATTAGCTAAATCTAAAGATGTTGATTTAGTAGTAGTTAGTGTAAAAGTTCCATTCCATTACAAAGCTTCAATTGCAGCCATAGAGGAAAATAAACATATTTATTGCGAGTGGCCGTTAGGCATAGATACTATGCAGGCTGTTAAACTAGCAAGGTTAGCGGGTCAGGCGAACATTCACCATGCTATTGGATTACAAGCAAGACAATCTCCCGAAGTGAATTATATAAAGGAGGCTATTAAACAAGGAGAAATTGGGAGAATCATTTCCTGCACCATGCAGGTAGCCACACAAGGGAAAGGGGGAGTAACAGATGAAGCAAACAGTTATATTTTGAAAAAAGAAAACGGAGCGAACCTTCTTACCATTAACGGTGGGCACTCGCTTGATGTTCTTTGCTACATCTTAGGTGATTTTAGAGAGTTATCGGCTGTAATGAATACGCATTATACAGAAACTCTCATACAAGGAACAGGAGTTACGATACCAAAAGATACAGCGGACCAAATCTTAATACAAGGGACACTCATCGATGACATTTCGGCTTCTGTCCATATTCAAGGCGGAGTTTATCCAGCTTTTCAATTAGAGATTAGAGGGGAAAAGGGGGTTTTTCGTTTAACACAAAATCATTCCTCAGGCCACGTGCAATTTGGTGATCTCAAAGTCGAAAAAGTTAAATATCCTACTTATTTATTAAGTGCTAAAGGTGTTTATTTTGAAGAAATAAACGTATCTTCAGTAAAAGATAATAATCCAAAAGGCTATGTTGAAAAGGCTTATAATATGTTGGCAAAAGATATATTCGAAAATAGAGGTCAAATTCCCAACTTCAATGATGCCGTTAAGCTTCATCAGCTATTGGATGCGGTTCGGACATCTGCAGAGACTGGTGAAAAAGTAGTACTTGATAGGTAAGGCATATTCATAACAACATGTATATTATGTAAAATAATTTAGGTTTATCACTTCTTGGAACGTATACAATTAAAGGTAAAAGGCAGCTAAAGGTGTTATGTGGCTGCGGTTCGTACAAGGCATCGGAGTAGGTGGTGAAGTTCCTGTTGCTGCAGCTTATATAAATGAACTTTCAGTTGCACAAGGACGGGGACGTTTTTTTATGCTGTATGAGATGATTTTTCCGCTAGGGTTAATGATATCCGCGCAGATTGGTGCTTTAGTTGTACCTAGCTTTGGGTGGAAGTGGATGTTTTTGATCGGTGGTATCGGCGGATTAATTGTCTTTTTATTTTTCTTTAAGCTGCGTGAATCGCCTCGTTGGTTAATTTCAAAGGGCAGGTTTGACGAAGCAGAACGAGTAATTGAAGAAATTGAATCGAGTACGGATAAACGTATAGAAGCAAAAATTAGTGCACCTCAAGCTGTAGTAAAAGGCAATTGGAAAGAATTATTTTCCCCTTTTTACCGCAGTAGAACGCTAATTGTCTGGACACTTTGGTTTTCTTCCTACTTTGTTGCGAATGGACTTAACAACTGGCTCCCAAGTTTATATAAAACAGTTTATAATCTTCCATTAGAGGATTCTCTACACGCAGCGTCACTAACGAATGTGATTCAAACAGTGGCTGTGTTTGCTTGCGCCTTACTTATTGATAGAGTTGGCCGTAAAAGGTGGGCAACTATTGCTTTTCTTGTTGTAGGATTACTTTTAACGACACTTTGGTTTAATGGTGCCAAATCTGCCGAAAGTGTTATGTATTTAGGTTCAGCAGCTTACGGCGTTATGGGAACAATTACGGTTCTACTCTATCTCTACACGCCAGAAATTTATCCAACACGTATGAGAGTACTTGGAATCGCGTTTGCGACAGCATGGCTGCGACTAGCTTCGGCTATTGCTCCTACGATACTTGGCTTTGTGTTAGGCGCTAAGGGAATTACCTCTGTTTTTGTTCTGTTTGCTTGTGTAGCTGCAGTAGGTGCATTTATGGCATTTAAGATGATTGAAACACGTGAAAAGGTTTTAGAAGATATTGCACCATAAAAGAGCAAGTTCCAAGAGGTAAGATTAAGCCAATCTTACCTCTTTTATTAGTGAATGCTGCTATTCATTAATTCTTACAATTTTTAAAACGTTCATTATAAGGAAAGGTTGCTTTTTTGATTGCCGTTATCTTTTATAAGTAATTTTATAAAGAATAGAGGGTAAATCATCAAGTACAAATTAAAAGCCCACCATGTGAAATCGAAATCTTTAATAAATGCCCAATACGCAATAGCTTGTAGCCCTGAGCAAAATGTTAACACTAGAGAAATTAAAGCGTAACCTTTCCATGATTCTCTATGCAGCTTGTATAAATATAGGCTAAACAATCCAGTGAATGAAACAAGAATATCTAGAGGGAAGAACGACCAGTTCCAAGCTATGACTATGGGGTTATCATAATCTTTGAAGGCTGCACTTTTGGGTATCCATTCAAAGTAAGTAACAATCCAATAGATAATAAATCCGATATCTGTGACAAGAAAAAAAGGTTTCAAATATTTCATCTTTTTACCTCGTGTGTTCTTCCAAAGTTGATTTACTAGTATTAGCTTCTTTTTCCCCGGTCATATTTAATGTCACTACGCCGATAATGATTAGAGCTATAGCAACAATTTTTAGCAGGCTTACACTTTCATTAAAGTACATAAATCCAATTAGCGTAATAATTATAATCCCCATCCCTGACCAAATAGCGTAAGCGATTGAAACCTCTAAACTTTTTAAAGTTAACGTTAAAAAGCACAAACTACAAATATAAAAAAGTATAAGTAGCACACTTGGTATAACTTTAGTAAAACCGTCTGATAATTTCATGGACGTTGTACCAGCTACTTCAAAAAGAATAGCTAAACATAGATAAATCCAATGCAAATCTTTTCGCCACCTTATTTTTTTATAGAAATGCCATTCAAAAGAATATCCATAACAGATTTTAATATTTCACTTATTGTTAAGTTAGATTTTAGAGAGAAGCTTGGCTGATAAATTTGATTGATTGCGCCCAGGTATAGCTCTATAAATAGTTGTGAATCAATTTCACGTAGAACTCCTGTTTCTATTCCTTCTTCCATCAGTTTTACCACTAGATCCCACTCTTGCTTTAAAAAGTCATCTATCTTAACCCATTGATTATAGTGAAGCCGTTTTAAATCTGCTAATAGGCGAAAGTCCATTGTACTAAACTCTTCAGGAACACATATAAGGACTTGGGTAATCTTTTCAAGTAAATTGAGACTTTCATCATGAAAGATTTCTTCTTCTTTGTTCTTAATCTGTAGGATGAGATTTTCAATTATTGAGTCAATGATGTCGTCTTTGGAGCTGAAATGTTGGTACATGGTTCGTTTGCTCGTTCCTAAATTCTTAGCCAAATCGCTAATAGTAAAAGACACCCCTTTTTGCTGAATTAAAAAAATGGCTTCTTGTGTAATTCTTTCTTTCATAAAAAACCTCCATTTGGTACCAGGAATAATTTTATAGTACCAAATGTATTTTACAACATATTTTTCTAAAAAATAAACATTTTTATCTTGTGTTTACTTTTTTAGATGTGAAGGATCTGGGCTCTTATTGTTTTGGTTTTAGAGCAATTTATCAATATTTTTAAAATTAAAGTTAATATATTTAATTTTTAATATGAAATTATTTAATTTTGTTGTTTTTAATATTAAATATTTGTTATATAATCAAATTAACTAAAAGAAGGAGATTTGATTATGGCTTATAAAGTAATTACAAATTGTCCTGTTTGCAGTGAAACATTAAAAATTACAAAGCTGCAGTGCACCCATTGTCACACGACGATTGAAAATGAGTTTGAATTATCTAAGCTGGCATCCTTATCAAGTGATCAGCTTCATTTTGTAGAAGTATTTTTAACATGCAGAGGAAATATCAAAGAAGTGGAAAAGGAACTGGGCGTTTCCTATCCAACCGTTCGAGGCAAGCTCACAGACATCATTTCGTCCCTTGGATATGTAGAGAAGAAGAAAAACGAAGTAGATGAGAAAAAAGTTGTGTCCATGTTAGAAAATGGTGAAATTACAGCAGAAGAAGCCATTAAGCTTTTAAAAGGAGAATAGGGAGGGATTTTTTATGAAAGAGGAAATTACAAAAGTGTTAACAATGGTTCAAGAAGGCAAAATTGATGCGGAAAAGGGATCAGAACTGATTCAAGTATTAAAAGAGAAAGAAGAAACAGGAAATACACTTTTGAAGAAACCAAATGTGTATTTAGATAAAACGTTAAAAATTCGAGTTGTGTCAACTGAAAACGATAATGTGAAGGTTAATTTGCCTATCAAACTTGTCAAGCTGGTATTAATGGCTGGACACAGCATCGCAGCGAGTATTCCTCAATCAGAAAAATATGTGAAAGATATAGACATAAACCTTATTGTTGAGGCAATCGAAAACGAGTTAGATGGCCAAATTGTTGATATTAAATCGGCAAACGGAGATACCGTTTCAGTCATCATTGAGTAATGGTTCGCTTATGATTCATGTAAAAGTGAAAACCAAAGAAGCTCGGTTTAACATCCCTATTCCATATGCTCTTTTAAACGTTGTTATCAGCGTTGTTTTTTCGAAATTTATCCAGAAGCATGCAGATAAATGGACAAAAGAACATTTTAAAAGAAAAGAGCTGAATTTTACTTTTCCGATAATAGATAAAAGCATGCTAAAGCCTATTGTTAAGGAACTGAAGAAACATAAGGGAATGGTACTAGTAGATGTCAAAGCTGCTGACGGTACGGAAGTAAGAGTTAAACTATGATGTAGCTTTGCAAAGTGCCTACCCGCGTGTAAAAATAAAACCTTATTCGTCCATATAGATGTAAAAAAGGCTAAAAAAAGAGATCATACAGTTTGCTATCGTGCTGTATGATCTCTTTTTTTCTCTGCTTCTTTCCTTTTCTTATTTAACCTATATCCGGAATATGTGCCCTAAAATATGGCAACAAACATAGCAATCCATATTCCTATCCACACTGACATCGTATTAAAACGCCCCTTTGCTACTTGATTTTATTAAGTATTTCTTTTTATTAAGCAGCTCTGTAGTTGATTTTATCTTTTTAAAAAATCCAAAACTCACTATCATAAGCTATTACTAACAAAATAACAGAATACTAATTTTTATGTAAAAAGCTTTAAAGCCCAGGGACTATATCTATGCGAATTAAACTGGAGTGTATACCAACATCTTCCACTTTCACCTTTAGAAAAAGAAGTGATAAGTCATAGAAGAAATAAGGTTTCCTTCATAAAGTAAATATTTTCGCGTCAAAATGGGTCATTGACAAAGAAAGTTCAGAAAAATATAATACTTATTATATTCTAATATTTTAATGCTTAAATGTTTAAAAGCAGCTAGGAGTTTACATATGACTCATACATTATCCTTAAATTCTTTATGCAGACTTCATACAAATCTAGCAGAAGTCGATATTCAAAAGATTGATGAAGTTGCTAAAAATTTGCCGCTTATTGCTGATTTAAACGGAGCAAATGTGTTTATCGATTGTTTAACAAAAGAAGGACAGCATGCAGTTGTAGTGGCAGAAGCTGCACCAGAAACTGCACCGTCAGTTTATGAACGTCCAGTCGCAGGGAAATTTGTGTACGAAGCGTTTGAACCAGCAGTATTTTACACGCTGCAAAATGGAAAACCGATGTCTTTAAATCGTGCCTTAACACAAGAAGGAAAAACGGTAGAACAAAGTGTGGTTCCTATTAAAGGATTTAATAATCGTGTAATTGCTACATTGATTATGGAGAAAGATATCAGTGAAGTAGTTGAACGTCAAGAAAAAATGAAAACGTTATCAAATACAAATGATACGTTAAGCGAAATTTTAATGGAGATGACAGAAAATGCTTCGCTTATTCCAGAGTTTATTGGAGAGGCACTTTTCTTTATTGATCCTAATTTACACATTCTATATTTTAATTCTGCTGCTTTTAATTTGGTTTCTGAAGTCTGTTCCTCAGAATGTAAGACAGGCAATCAAATCATCGAATATTTTCCTTGTTTAGAAGAGTTATTTTATCATCCAGAAAAGTTGTTTATGCACGAAGTGACCATTTTAAATAAGGTGTTTCAAGTCAAAAAAGTTAGTTTAAAACAAGAAAATCCAACGAATGGCGCTTTTATTACATTTCGAGATATGACTGAACTTAGAGAGAGAGAAAGAGAACTTGTTGTCAAATCAGTCATGATTCAAGAAATTCATCATCGCGTCAAAAATAATTTACAGACTATTGCGAGTTTATTAAGGCTCCAGATGAGAAGGGGCCTTCCTGAAGAAAGCAAGGCTCATTTTGTCGAGAGTCTTAACCGGATTTTAAGTATCGCTTCTGTGTACGAGATTATTCTTTCCAACTCTAGTGTAGACAATGTAGATATTCTTAGTTTGATTGAGAAAATTGGTAATATGCTAGTGTATAGCTCTACGGATGAAAATAAAAATATTTCAATTGAATATTCGGGCACTCAGCTTTTTACAAAGTCGGATAAAGCTGTCTCCATAGCATTAATTATTAATGAGCTCATTCAAAACTGTATGAAACATGCGTTTAAGGGGCGAGAAGAAGGTAAGGTTCACGTTTCTTTTCAACAGAATAACTGTGAGATAGAGGTTACAATTAAAGATAATGGTGTTGGATACTCAAAAGAAGCCAAACCATCTTTAGGATTAGATATAGTTACCATGATGGTCACTCACGATTTATCTGGTCAATTTTCGATTGAGAGAACTGCAAATGGCACCATGGCATCAGCTAGGTTCCCATTAGAAAGAGGCGGACACCGTGACTAAACGAATTATGATTGTTGAAGATGAGTCAATTGTACGGCTAGATTTATCAATGATGCTCTCTGATAATGGTTATGAAATAGTAGGAGAAGCTGGAGATGGAGAAAAAGCGGTTGAATTAGCTTTTGCACTAAAGCCAGATCTGATTATTATGGATATAAAAATGCCTAAGTTAAATGGACTAAAAGCAAGTGAAATTATTTCAAATAAATATAATATTCCTATTCTGCTGTTGACAGCATACAGCCAGAGGGAGTTTATTGATAAAGCAAAAAAAGCGAATATAGTAGGCTATTTAGTAAAACCGATAGCTGAATCAAATTTAATTCCAGCAGTTGAAATCGCTCTACAGCAAGCAGAAAATGCAAAAATGTATGAGCAAAAAGTTCAGGAAATGAATAATGAACTGAAGAAACGAAAAATTGTTGAAAAAGCAAAAGGAATTTTAATGGATAAATATAATTTAACAGAAGATCGTGCTTTCAAAAAAATGCGGACTATTAGCATGAAAAAGCAGGTTACACTAGAGAAGTTAGCAAAACACATCATTGAGAAATATGGAACTTAACCTCACTGTACAAGTAAATAGTTTGAGCAAAGGTGCTTAGTGGTTTTAAGTGATAAAAAACCACCTGGCACCTTTTTGTCTTTTTTAAGGGAACAATTTTAATCTTTCTCTAGTAGCAAAGCTCTTGACAGGTTACTTCATACGCTTTAAATAGATAGAAATAGTTAAACTATTATCTATTTAAATAAAAATCATCATATAGGGGGAATTGGGTGTGGTTATCATTGGGAAAATCGTGATTTATATTATCATGACTTGTGCAGTGTGTGGGGCTATTGCTGCGATTAGAAATAGTGATGAAGGATTAGGAAAGCAATTCATGGAAGGGTTACATTCTATCGGGTATATTTTTATACCAGCGGCTGGTATCATGGCTGCAACTCCATATCTTTCGTGGTTTATTAGTACGGTATGCGGTCCTTTTTTCTCAGCTATTGGGGCAGATCCTGCTATCGCTGCAACCTCTATCTTAGCAACGGATATGGGAGGATATCAATTAGCACACGTATTAAAAGAGTCGTATGAAGGATGGGTCATGGCTATGATAGTAGGATTTATGGCCGGAGCAACCATTGTATTCTCGATTCCAGTAGGACTTGCCATGCTTGATAAACGCGACCATAAATATATGGCGCTCGGCGTTATGTCAGGTGTGTTAACGATTCCAATTGGGGCTTTTATTTCAAGTGTTTTAATTATGGTAACCAATTCTGATGTGCGTAAAATTATTTCCACTACAAGTGATTCAACATATGAATTTACGATAAGTTATTTGAAAATTATTTTGAATTTATCTCCACTTTTATTATTTGTTGTGCTGTTAGCGGTAGGACTATATTTCTTGCCTGATTTAATGATTAAAGGGTTTATGTGGTTTGGGCGTATCATGGATGCTGGAATTAAGCTAGTTCTTGTTTTTTCCATTGTTGAAATTTTTACAGGCTTATTCTCTCATCTATTTGGAAGCTGGGGATTTCATCCGATCATGGCAGATAAAGCGGATCAATTCCGTGCGCTAGAAACAGCAGGTTATATTGGCATTATGCTTGCTGGTGCATTTCCAATGGTTTATTTGCTTCAAAAATATGCAGGAAAGCCGCTTGAAGCTGTAGGGAAAAAACTTGGATTAAGTAAAGAAGGCAGTGCAGGTATTTTAGCTACAATTGCTAATATTTTGGCGATGTTTAAGCTCATTCGAAGCATGCCTCCAAAAGACAAAGTTATTAATATTTCGTTTGCAGTTTGCTCGGCATTTTTATTAGGAGATCATTTATCCTTTACAGCCAATTTCCAGCCGACATTAATTCTCCCAGTTATTATCGGGAAGTTCTCTGCGGGTGTAATAGGCATCGGTTTAGCATATTGGCTATCTGTTCCAAAAGCCTTAGAGCTAGAAAGGAAGGATCGTGAAGCAGGCATTATTGGAAAAGACGAGTACTTAAGTTCAGCAGCTGAAGAAAATGAAAAGGTAGAAGAAAAAAGCAGTAAGACACAAGTGATGTAAGCATTGTATAGAATTTGTACGATAAGGGAGAGGTAATTTTTTATGAGTGAAGAAAAAAAGCGTTTTATTCAAGAGTTTGTGCCGGGAAAACAAATTACATTGAGCCATTTAATTGCAAATCCAGATCCGGATATGTTCGAAAAATTAGGTATACAACAAGAAGGAGCTTTAGGTATTTTAACATTAACTCCAAGCGAAACGGTTATTATTGCAGGGGATTTGGCTACAAAAGCTGCACATGTTCAGTTAGGTTTTTTAGATCGTTTTACAGGAAGTCTTGTTATTGTAGGAAGCGTTTCGGAAGTGGATATGGCCATGAGAGAAATCAATCGTTTTCTCTCAGAAACATTAGGGTACACGCCTTCAATTATTACAAAATCCTAATTGTATAGTAGGGAGGGAAGACGTATGCATAAAAAAAATAGAGCCATGCTCATTGGCTCAATTGGTGCCGGCAAATCGACATTAACAAATGCTCTGCTTGGAAAGCCGGTCGAGGCAGTTAAAACACAAGCTTTAATCTATTATGATTGGATTGTTGATACACCTGGAGAATATGTTGAAAATCCTTTTTTTTATAAAAATATTATGGCAACCGCTCTTGAAGTTACACATGTGTTATATTTGCAGGACGCCACAAAGAAAAAGACAGTCTTTCCACCTAATTTTAGTACAGGCATTAATAAGTTAGCTATTGGGGTCATTACAAAAAGTGATGCAAAAGATGCTGATGTGAGCTTAGCTATTAAAAAAGCAAGGCAAGTAGTTGTAAATGGTCCTATTGTTGTCACTTCTTCTCGCAATAAAGAAGGGCTTGAAGAGGTTCGAGCTTTGGTACAGTGTCAGTCTTTACAAGAGATGAAACAGTATACTGATAACTGGAAATCGAAATATATTATTTTTTAATGAAAACCTTTACATTTTGTGAAAAATCAGTTATATTCTAAATATACAAAAAAATCACGGGCAAAGGCGCCTTATACAGCTATCTTTTAGGGGATAGTTCGTATGAGGTGCCTTTTTTATTTGACTAAAACACGACTAATTAGCAATCAGTAATGAATAAAACCTTTTGCTGATTGAAGGTTGATGAGGTGGAGGGATATGAAACAATACGAACCGCTAAAAGAGGAGATTATCAGCGCAGGAATTGATATAGGAACAAGCACAACCAAAATTGTGTTAAGTCAATTTTCTCTGATGAATATGGCAGGAGGAACACACTTGCCGCGTATTGAGATTATTGATAAAAAAATTATTCATCGTAGCCCGATTTATCGGACACCACTTCTCACATCAACAACAATCGATATTGAAGCAATAGAGAAGCTTGTTAAAAATGAGTATGATAAAGCAAACGTTGGTTCTGGAGATATTAAAACAGGTGCCGTGATTATTACAGGTGAAACAGCAACTAAGCAAAATGCGGAAGAAATGATTCACCATCTTTCAAATCATGCCGGTGAGTTTTTAGTTGCAACTGCGGGTCCTGATTTAGAGGGAATTATTGCAGCAAAAGGATCAGGAGCTTATCAATATTCTAAAAAAATGAGCAAAACTATTGCCAATGTAGATATTGGCGGGGGAACAGCTAATGTAGCAGTTTATCGAATGGGAAGGCTGTGTGGAACCTGCACACTGCACATAGGAGGCAGGCTGATAGAGTTTTCGGAAGATAAAATCAGCAATATTTCGCCACCCGTTAGAAACCTATTAAGAGAGTGGAATAGTACTCTTGCAACAGGTGACGTAATGGTGGAAAAAGAGATAAAGAATATAACAAATTATATGGCCGATGTGATTAGTAGAATGCTAACACGTACCATGACAGCAGAAGACAAGGTACTGCTTTTAGGTCATGAACCGAATTGGAAAGAAGAAATTGATGTCATTATGTTTTCTGGTGGAATCAGTGAGTGCCTCTATCAATATGAATCTAAAGGTTTTGAACAAGCCCCTTACCAAGACATAGGAATGATGCTTGCGGACTCTTTAAGGGGTAGTCAGAGTTTGAAAGGATGGTCATGGATTCAGCCTGATGAAACCGTTCGCGCAACTGTTCTTGGTGCTGGTACACAAACGACTGAAATCAGTGGAGCCACGATTCAAGTAGAAACCAAAGATTTACCTGTACGAAATGTACCCGTTTATCAAATTTCTTTTAAGGATGGGTTTCAAAAAAGTGTTCATCACTTAAAGGATGCTGTAAAAGATGCAATTGAGATACATGACCCACAACAGGAGGGACAAAATTTTGCCTTGTACTTATCTGGGCTTCCATACGTAGGATTTCGAGATATTCAACAATTGGCAAAAGGTCTGCTAGAAGCGGTGAAACAAAAAAACAAAAGAGATCAGCCGCTCATTATTGTTCTTGAGAGCGACCATGCCAAGGTATTGGGCCAAACGCTTGTTGCTCAAGATTCGTCGCAAAGCATTATTTGTATTGATCAAATTAAGGTGGAACACGGTGATTACTTAGATATTGGTCAGCTGCTACAAACAAGCGTAGTACCGGTAGTAGTCAAAACCCTTACGTTCCATTCATAAGAAAGGGGGCTTCACTGGTGAAGTTACATACACATTATTTAGGTGCTGTTTATCAATTTTCTGATTTAAAAGATCTGTTCGCTAAGGCAAATGAAGAAAAGTCTGGTGACCGGCTGGCAGGTTTAGCTGCAGAAACCGTTCAAGAAAGAATTGCTGCAAAAGAGGTGCTTAGCGAATTAACACTTGCTGATATTCGCGAAAATCCAATGATTTCACCTGAAGAAGACGAAGTATCTCAAATTATTGAAAATCAAGTCAATGAGCCCATCTATCAATCAATGAAAAATTGGTCCGTAGCAGAGCTTAGAGAGTATATCTTAAGCGATGAAACAACGGGTGAGGATTTAAAGAGGATTAGTCGAGGGTTAAATAGTGAAATTATTGCTGCAGTAGCAAAGCTAATGTCAAATCTTGATTTGGTTCACGCAGCGAATAAGATTGAAATTTTAACAAAATGCAATATTGCGATTGGCCAAAAAGGAGTCTTAGCTTCTAGACTGCAGCCTAACCATCCTACAGACAATGTAGAAGGCATGATTGCTTCGTTAAAAGAAGGGCTGTCTTACGGAATTGGAGACGCCGTTATTGGTATTAACCCTGTAGATGATTCGGTTGAAAGTGTAAAACGGCTGCTCCACGCCACAAAAAACTTTATGAATGATTGGGAGATTCCAACTCAAAACTGTGTTTTAGCTCATGTTACGACTCAGATGAAAGCCATTGAACAAGGAGCACCAGCGGATATGATTTTCCAAAGTATCGCTGGAACAGAAGCCGCTAACCGTTCATTTGGAATCAGCGCTGCCTTACTAGAAGAGGCAAATCAATTAGCTAAGAGTCACGGAACAGGAACAGGGCCTCAGTGCTTATATTTTGAAACAGGACAAGGTTCCGAGCTATCAGCTGAAGCGCACTTTGGAATGGATCAGCTAACGTTAGAGTCGCGTAACTATGGGTTTGCACGTCATTACGACCCTTACATTGTAAATACCGTGGTTGGCTTTATTGGACCTGAGTACTTATACAACAACAAGCAAGTTATTCGCGCAGGCTTAGAAGATCATTTTATGGCAAAGATGCATGGAATTCCAATGGGTGTAGATATTTGTTACACCAATCATATTAAAGCAGATCAAAATGATATTGAAGATCTAGGTGTATTGCTAACAGCTGCAGGCGTTAATTTTATTATCGCAACACCAATGGGTGATGATTGTATGCTTAACTACCAATCAATGAGCTACCATGATGTAGCGACTTTAAGGCAAACGATGGGGAAACAGCCTTCTCCTTTGTTTGCAGAGTGGCTCGAGAAAATGGGGATTTTTGAACAAGGGAAATTAAGTAAATATGCAGGAGATCCAAGTATTTTTACAAGGTAGGTGATAAAGAAGATGAATCCTGAATTGATTGAAAAAATTACACGATCCATTGTCGAAAAACTAGAAAAACAATCTAGTTTCGAACAAAGCTTTCCTACTGACGATCGTCAAAGCAGCGTAACTTTTTGGGCTCATACATCCAGTGCAAATAAGAAAGTAATTAATGGTCCTCTAGCTGAAGTAGTAGAAGATGATTCGGTAAAGGAATTAATTAAATTTCCGAATATTCAAGAAAATAATTTAACATCTCTGCCTGAAAGTAAAATGGCTATTCGACAGGAAGAAGATATTGAACCAAAACAGCAGGTGTCTGGTATTAAAAATCCAGTGAATCAAGAAGAATTAGACACATTGATTCAGAAAACACCTGCTCGAATCGGGATTGGCAGAGCAGGCTTACGTCCACGAACAGAGACATGGCTGAAATTCCGCTATGACCATGCAGCAGCCGTTGACGCTGTGTATGGCAATGTGAACGACGACCTTTTAAAACGGCTGAATTTATTTAAAGTAAATACTCAGGTAACGGATAAAGAAGTATACATTCGCCGACCCGATTATGGACGAAAGCTATCAGACGAAGCAAAAAAGTACATTCAAGAAAGATGTACCAAATCACCAACTGTTCAAATTATTGTTTCTGACGGTTTAAGCTCCAAGGCCATTGAGGAGAATGTCGAAGATGTTTACTTATCTCTTCAACAGTCCTTAAAAAGCGCAGATTTAGATGTAGGCGTTCCCTTTTACATAGAAAAAGGTCGAGTCGCTGTAATGGACGACATTGGTGAACTTCTGACGCCAAAAGTGGTGGTGCTTTTGATTGGAGAACGCCCAGGACTTATAAGTGCAGAATCTTTAAGTGCCTATTTATGCTATGAACCGAGAAAAGGAATGATTGAAGCTGAGAGAATGGTGGTTTCCAATATTCATAAAGGCGGCATTCCTCCAGTTGAAGCGGGTGCTTATCTCGGTACATTGGTTCAAAAAATTTTAAAATATGAAGCTAGCGGAGTATCGCTTGTTCAAAAAGAACAATAGAGGTGAATAGGAGTGGCTTTAACACGTATCCACGCTGACATTTTAGCTGTTCGTGTGATTCCAAATGTGGATGACGCCTTAGTTCAACAGTTTAATTTGCAGCCTTACCATAGAAGTTTAGCCATGTTTACATCAAGTATTGATGACGTGGGCTATACAGCTTTAGACGAAGCCACCAAAAGAGCAGATGTTGAAGTAGCTTATGCCCGTTCCTTTTATGCTGGTGCTGCTCATGCGTCAGGTCCGCTATCAGGTGAAATGATTGGTGTATTAGCTGGTCCAAGTCCAGATGAAGTTAAAGCTGGCATTGATGCCATTTTACAAGTGACGAAATCAGATGCCTATTTTGAAGCATTAGATGAAGAAAAAAATCATGCGCTGTATGCACATGTGGTGGCAAGGACAGGTTCTTACCTTTCTAAAGAAGCAGGAATCGATATTGGCGAACCACTCGCTTATTTAATTGCCCCTCCACTAGAGGCTATGTATGGACTTGATGTAGCGCTTAAAGCAGCTGATGTAGAACTTGTGAAATTTTTTGGCCCTCCTTCTGAAACAAATTTTGGCGGTGGGTTTTTAACAGGATCTCAATCAGCCTGTCAAGCAGCTGCTGATGCGTTTCGCCAGGCTATTTTAGACATTGCAAGAAATCCAGTTCATTATTAAAAAGCTTATAGACAGTAGAAAGGAGTTGTTGGATGTGCAGTTTGATAAAGATCTTCAATCTTTACAAGAGATGCGAGATGCAGTGGAAAAGGCAAAAGCCGCACAGCAGGTATACTTAGATTTTTCACAAGAACAAGTAGATCGTATCGTTGAACGAGTTGCCGAAGCAGCTTATTCTAAAGCATTGGAATTAGCGAAAATGGCTGTTGAAGAGACGCGAATGGGTGTTGTAGAACATAAGAAAATTAAAAATGAGGTAGGATCTAGAGCTGTTTATGAATCAATTAAAAACGAAAAAACAGTAGGTATTGTTCACGAAGATAGAGCGAACAAAGTTGTAGAAGTTGCCTCTCCTTTTGGAGTCGTTGCTGGAATTATTCCGACAACTAACCCAACTTCAACGGCTATCTTCAAGACATTAATTAGTTTAAAAACTAGAAATGCTCTAGTAGTCAGCCCTCATCCCCGGGCAATGAACTGTACAGTAGAAGCGCTTAAAATTTGCTCCCGTGCAGCAGTTGAAGCAGGAGCTCCTGAAGGGCTTATTGGTTGGATTTCTAATCCTTCTATGGAAGCAACTAACGAATTAATGAAGCATAAAGATGTGAATTTAATTTTAGCAACAGGTGGAAGTGGTCTCGTTCGCGCAGCGTATAGTTCTGGGAAACCAGCTTATGGTGTAGGTCCAGGAAACGTACCTGTATATATTGAGAAGACAGCGAAGGTTGACCAAGCAGTAAAAATGATTGTCGATAGCAAAACGTTCGACAACGGTACGATTTGTGCAACCGAACAAGCGATTGTTGTTGATCTTAATATTCAACAAATGGCTATTAGAGAATTAAAGAATAACGGGGCCTACTTCTTAAATTCAGAAGAGAAAGCCAAAATGGAAAAAGTGATTTCACCGATTCCAAAGAAGCTTAACCCAAATATTGTTGGTCAAAATGCTGTGAAAATTGCTGAAATGGCAGGTATTACAGTACCTTCTGCTACACGAATCTTAGTTGCCGAAGAAACAAAGGTGGCAAAGGATGTACCGTTTTCGATTGAAAAGCTAGCACCTATCTTCCCATTGTATACAGCTAAGAACGAAGAGCAAGCAAGGGAATTATGTTTAAGCTTATTAAATCTTGGAGGAAGAGGTCACAGCTTATCACTTCATACAAACGATGATGCGGTAGCTAAAACGTTTGCTCTTGAAATGCCGGTCTCAAGATTGATGGTCAACACACTCTCGTCAGTGGGAGCTGTGGGTGGTACGACTGGACTTAAACCATCCTTTACACTAGGATGCGGTTCATTCGGAGGCAACATTACGTCAGACAATGTAACCGCTCGCCATTTATTAAATATTAAGCGAATGGCTTATGGTACAAAAGAGGTGACAATTCCAAAACCATCCGTATCTTTTACCTCTGCTTCATCAGATATAAAAGATCATCAGGAGGTACAGGAAATTGTCAACGAAGTTATGAATCAATTAAAGCCACAGGGACCAATTGATTCGGCAGCAATTTCTGAAATGGTTAATCAAGCACTTCAAAAATATCAAACAAACTAATTAGGGGGAATTAAAAATGGCAAGAGAACTAACAGCATTAGGAATGATTGAAACAAAAGGATTAGTAGCATCAGTAGAGGCAGCAGACGCAATGGTAAAAGCAGCAAACGTACATTTAGTTGGTAAAGTTCACGTAGGTGGAGGAATTGTAACGGTTTTAGTACGCGGTGACGTAGGCGCGGTAAAAGCAGCGACAGATTCTGGTGCGGCAGCTGCACAGCGCGTTGGAGAACTTATTTCCGTTCATGTTATCCCACGTCCACACAATGAATTAGAAAGTATTTTACCGAAAATCGATAGTGAACTATAAGCTTAAAAAGTTAGGAGCATAGCGCATGAATAAGCAGGCCATTCAATCGATTGTAGCAGAGGTTGTTCAGCAGTTAAGTCAAACAACCAAGCAAAGCAATACAGTCCCAATGGCTGTATCTGCTAGACACTGTCACTTAAGTATAGAAGATGTAGAAACTCTTTTTGGAGAAGAGTACCAACTAACAAAAAAATCAGACCTGTCTCAGCCTGGTCAATTTGCAGCGAATGAAACGGTTACTATTGTGGGGCCTAAAGGAAGCATCGAAAAGGTGCGAGTCCTTGGCCCAGCAAGGAGTATAACTCAAGTGGAGGTCAGTAAAACTGATGCAATTAAACTTGGTGCGGCTCCTCCACTACGTGAGTCTGGAGATATAAAGAATTCAGAAGCGATTACATTAGTTGGACCAAAGGGGAGCATTTACAAGAAAGAAGGATTAATCGTTGCACGAGCTCATATTCATATGACGCCGGATGATGCTGAAGCTTATGGTGTAAAAAATGGTCAGTGTGTTCGCATTACCTCTCAAGGAGAAAGACCTACTACGCTAGAACGTGTATTAATTCGAGTTTCACCAAAGTTCAAGCTTGAAATGCATATTGATACAGATGAAGCGAATGCCGGACTAATTTCTACCGGAGCTACAGGGATTCTTTCTCAATACGAGGAAGCTTTATGAACCATCATGCTCTGATTGAACAAATTGTAGTAGAAGTTTTGAAACGGTTAGATAAATCAGACAAGCAGCACCTAAATGTAAAGCCAAAGCTGCTGATCGTGAAAGAGGCAGCAGCAATTGATCCAATTCAAATCAAAAAGCTAGAAACAAGCTGGACACTGGTTTACAGCGATGACCAAAAAGAAAACCTTCCAAAAGATATACAAGGTATTTTATTTGCAGAAGCAAAGCAAGACCTGCTAGTAAAAGGAGCGCTTGGCATGACAGATACACTAGAAAGTTCTCTTTTAGCTGAGGCTTTGCTAGAAGGAATTTCTGTTTCACTCATTCCTTCTGTAACTTTAGGAAACGTCTTGCTATCTACTAATCAAAAAAAGCCAGTAAACAACAAATATGCAGCCCATTTAATCGCTTATAAAAATACATTAGAAGGCTTTGGGGTGAAAATCCAATCGTTTGAGAGATTTTTGCAATCAGGCTTAAACAGACATTCTTTATCATTTACAGAACGAGTGTTAACCCAAAGACATGTGAAATTAGTAGAAGAAGAAAAAATTACTGTTTCACCTAAAACGATTATCACTCCTTTAGCACGCGATACAGCAAGAGAATTAGGAAAAGAAATTTGCGTGATAGACATAGAGGGAGCGGATGTTTTATGAAAATAGGGACGGTAATTGGCAACGTCTGGGCAACAAGAAAAGAAGATAATTTACGCGGTTTAAAATTTTTAGTTGTTCAACCGGAACTTTTAAATAAATCGAATAACGACTCTTCTTTTATTGCAGTTGATCGTATTGGAGCGGGGATTGGTGATAAGGTAATGGTTACGCAAGGAAGTGCCGCAGCACATATGGCATCCGACACCCCATTACCCATTGATGCAATTATTATCGGGATTATAGACTCTGTTGATATAGAAAGAGGTGGAGAGAATGGCTAAAGCGCTTGGCATGATTGAAACAAGAGGCTTAATAGGTTCGATCGTCGCAGCGGATGCGATGCTAAAATCAGCTGATGTTCGCTTAGTGAAGCAAGAAAAAGTGGATGCAGCTCTTGTGACAGTGTTAGTTGAAGGTGATGTTAGTGCAGTACAGGCAGCTGTAGATATGGGAAAAGAAGAAGCGGCTCGCGTTGGAGAATTAGTTTCAGCACATGTAATTCCCCATCCTGATGAAGAGGTTGGAAATAGCCTATTAAAAGATGAAAATAAAGAATTGCAGTCAAAGGAGACACCTAAAGACAATAAAGCGACTAAAAAATCATCTGCTGCTAAAACAAAATCCAGTATTCAATATAAAGCAAAAGCAGATTCTGCTGCTGTAGAAGAAGATCAAAAAGTAGAATAACATACATATAAACGACGAGGAACGGGGGATAAATCATGGCATTTAAGCGTAAAAAAATAGCTGTAATTGGAGCGGGATTTACAGGAGCCACAGCAGCATTAATGATGGCACAAAAAGAACTTGGAGACGTAGTGTTAGTTGATATTCCTTCCCAGACTAACCCGACTAAAGGAAAAGCACTTGATATGTTAGAGGCAAGCCCAGTCCAAGGATTTGACGCTAATATTAAGGGAACATCTAGCTATGAGGACATTCAGGATGCAGATTTAGTATTAATTACTGCAGGACTTCCAAGAAAACCGGGAATGAGCCGTGATGACCTAGTCTCAACAAACGCAAAAATTATGAAAGAAGTATCGGAAAATGTAAAAAAGCATGCACCAAACAGTTATATTATTGTATTGAGTAATCCAGTTGATGCAATGACATACGTTTGTTATAAAACTACGGGGTTCCCTAAGAATAGAGTAATAGGCCAATCTGGTGTATTAGATACAGCCCGCTTTAATACATTTGTGGCTCAAGAATTAAATATCTCTGTTGAAGATGTATCAGGATTTGTTTTAGGCGGCCACGGAGATGATATGGTACCATTAGTTCGTTATGCGTATGCCGGAGGAATTCCACTTGATAAAATCATTTCACCTGAACGTATAGAAGCTATTGTAGAGCGAACACGCAAAGGTGGAGGAGAAATCGTTAACCTGCTTGGAAATGGAAGTGCCTATTATGCTCCTGCTGCTTCTATGGTTCAAATGGCAGAAGCGATCCTAAAGGATAAGAAGCGAATTCTCCCTTCTGTAGCTTATCTAGAAGGGGAATATGGCTGTAATAATCTTTACCTAGGTGTACCCACAATCCTAGGAGGAGATGGAATTGAACATATCATTGAACTTCCTTTAACGGAAAAGGAAAATGAAGGGTTAAAACGTTCAATCGAATCCGTACAAAGCGTTATGGCTATTTTAGAGTCATCAGAAGTATTCAGCTAAACCAACTTATTATTATTTCAGCTGCCTATTATTAAAATTTAGAGGTATTTTCAAGTTATGTACTTGAAGGAATTGGACCAATAGAAACTGCTGAATATTTTCTAATCATTTGAGTGTGTTAAGGAACTTTTCAGCAGAAAAAATAATAAAGATACAGAAAACTGAGTGAAATGCATCCTGCTACATTTGTAGGGTGCATTTTTGTATGAATAAGTGATATTACTTTTATATTTCACAGAAAAGTAAATAAACCTTGCTTAATTCTTTTTAGAACTTGGGTCATACGCGATACGCTTTGCAATGCTCCCGCTACTCATCCTGATGACTTTATATCCTTATTTCCTCTTTTAATATGATTAATAACCTTTAGCTTATATATTTCTTCTCCCATGCTCATATCCGCTCAAAATCATGAATATGTTTTTAATACGTCGCTAAGCGTTTCAACTAGCTACGAAAAAATATAAAAATTTATATTGACAGTGGAATCATAAGGTTTTATAATTATCCTTAATTCAAGATATTTTAATTCGAGATTTTAAAGTGATGAAAAAATAGGAGGAATAAAAAATGGTGAGCATTGGTTTATTGTTAATACGTTTAGTCATTGGATTATCTTTTATGGCACATGGAACTCAGAAATTATTTGGATGGTTTGGCGGCCACGGGCTAAAAGGAACAGGAGGCTGGTTTGAATCCATCGGAATGAAGCCGGGTGTTAGAATGGCGTTAATGGCTGGATTATCAGAGCTAGTAGGCGGGGCTTTATTTGCTGCAGGACTTCTTACGCCGCTTGGAGCACTTTTGATTGCAGGAACAATGGTCATGGCGATTGTGAAAGTACACGGTCCAAATGGATACTGGGCAACACAAAACGGATATGAATATAATCTTACGCTGCTAGTTGTAGCAATCGGTGTAGCAATTGCAGGACCAGGTTATTATGCACTAGATACTTTTATTTTCTAAAAGAGAAAATGGGTTGGAATAAGAAAGATGCTTTTATTTTTTGACTAATATCTCGAATTCGAGATATTTACGATAAATAGTTGTAATTTTAAGAGGGATAACGAAACATATGGCGAAAAATGTATCGAAGGAGATGGTAGTAATGAGTAAAAAAACAGCGGGTATTCATCATATCACGGCGATTGTAGGTCATCCTCAAGAAAATGTTGACTTTTATGCAGGTGTGTTAGGATTACGTTTGGTCAAACAAACGGTGAACTTTGATGATCCAGGAACGTATCATCTTTACTTTGGAAATGAAGGCGGAAAACCTGGAACGATTATCACATTCTTCCCGTGGGCAAATGCACGACAAGGAAAAATAGGCGACGGGCAAGTTGGGGTAACTTCCTATGTGGTTCCAAAGGGTGCGATGGACTTTTGGGAACAACGATTAGCTAAGTTTGGGATTCCAGCTACAAAGATGGAGCGATTTGGAGAGCAGTATTTAGAGTTTGATGATCCTCATGGTTTACATCTAGAGATTGTTGAAAGAGAAGAAGGAGAAAAAAATACGTGGCAAGCTGGTGAAATTAAACCTGATGTTGCTATTAAAGGATTCGGAGGCGCTACGTTATTATCCGTTCGACCTGATGAAACAGCTCAATTATTAGAAAACGTAATGGGTCTACAAAAAGTAGGGCAAGAAGGAGATTTTATACGTTTTCAATCATCAGCTGACATTGGAAATGTCATCGATTTAAAATTAACAACCATTGGACGCGGGCAAATGGGCGTTGGAACGGTTCACCATATTGCATGGCGAGCAAAAGATGATGAAGATCAGTTGGAATGGCAGAAATACGTAGCCGATAGCGGATACGGAGTGACGGCTGTTCGAGATCGGAATTACTTTAATGCGATTTACTTTAAAGAACACGGAGAAATTCTATTTGAAATTGCAACAGACCCTCCAGGCTTTGCGCATGATGAATCACATGAAACAATGGGAGAAAAGCTCATGCTGCCTGAACAGTACGAAACCCATCGAGATCAAATTGAAAGAGCTTTGATTCCTTTTGAAGTGAGAGAATTAGACTGAATTTCACTGAAAAAATTCTTTTAGTAATAGTAAAACGCTAGTTCAACCCTACATTAGGTACAAAGAAGGAATTAATTTATCTATATATAAAACTAATATCTATATTTGAAACACCGTGGTAATATGAAATTAATTCCAAGTAAGGAGGTGAATAGATGACAAAAACTATTGGTCTTATTTGTGGAAGTTTACGAAAGAATTCGTATAACCGAATGATCGCTGAGTCATTGACTACATTAGATGACTCAGCTCAATATCGCTGGATTGAAATAAGCAGCCTGCCTTTTTTTAATGAAGACTTAGAAGCTGACGGATCACCAGAATCTGTCGCATCTTTTAGAGCTGCGATTCAAGATGTTGACGGTGTTATCATTGTAAGTCCAGAGTACAACTCGGGAATTCCAGGAGTGTTAAAAAATGCCTTAGACTGGGCATCAAGACCTCGGACTTCTTCTGTTTTAAACAGAAAACCGGTTGGTCTCATTGGAGCAACTCCAGGAGGCTTCGGTACGGCTTTTGCTCAAATGCAAACGAGAGAAGTACTGGAAGCTATGCAAGTCAACGTTTTACCATTTCAAAAAATGCTGATTTCGCAAGTTCATGAAAAAATTGATGCTCAACAAAAAGTACTAACCGATGAATCAACAAAACGTTATCTTCAGCGCTACCTACAGCAGTTCATTCATTGGATTGATCAAGCACCTGTTCCTGTTCTAGATTAAGAGAGAGAACACACCTCACGAACCTTCACCTCAGAAATAACTTTTCTTTCTATACATGTTTTACCTAACAGATCATAAATGAAATCCAAAAAACCGTTCAAATTATAGACCGCTTGTAAGGAATGGAAAGGGTACGTGTATCCTTACTTGCCTTAATTTAAGGAGGATTATAAAATGTCTGATCTTTACTCTCGCCTTTCAAAAGATGATGCTGCCGTGCTTTTAGTTGACCACCAAACGGGGCTTATTTCCGGCCTTGTACGTGACTATGGTGTTGATGAATTTAAAAACAACGTATTAGCTCTTGGTGATACGGCTAAATTCTTTGATTTACCGGTTATTTTAACAACAAGCTTTGAAAATGGACCCAACGGCCCGCTCATGCAAGAACTCGTTGATTTGTTTCCTGATGCGCCAAAGATAGCTCGTCCTGGACAAATCAACGCATGGGATAACGAAGACTTTGTTAAAGCCATTGAAGCAACGGGCAAAAAACAGCTGATCATCGCGGGTGTAGTTACAGACGTCTGCGTTGCTTTTCCTGCGCTTTCGGCCATTAAAGCAGGCTACGAAGTGTTTGTTGTGACAGATGCTTCAGGGACGTTCAATAAGCAAGTAGCGGATGCAGCATTAACGCGTATGGCTCACGGGGGCGCACAGCTTATGAACTGGTTTAGCGTAGCGTGCGAGCTTCAGCGCGACTGGCGCAACGACGTTGAAGGTTTTGGTAATTTAATTTCTAGTCATCTTCCTGGTTATCAAAACTTAATGGGCAGCTATAGAGGAGCTCAGCGCGATTTCAGCAAGCAGAGTGTCTAATGTAGCAGAGACTACATTTTGCTAAAGGTCGTTCTCTTTACATATAAGACATGAAAGTAGAATGGCATCTGTGGATCATTTATGTGACGGAGAAAACGTAACGACATAAGAGAAATTGTTAGATAGGTGAGCCGACTGATGAACAGCTGGCTCACCTATCTTTTACTACGCTACCTGTCATGAAGTATGCATCTCTTGTATATAAAACAAAGTACATTAACGACAGCCTGATAAATGATAGGAAGGGATGCGGAGTAGTGGAAGAAAAAAAAGTTACGTGGCTGGAGCTTTTTTATGATTTGTTATTTGTGGCAGCCGTTGCGACTGCTACGCATGTTTTGCTTCACGTTGAACAAGGGTATATTCATGGAGAGTACTTGTTAAAGTTTGTACTGATCTTTATTCCGATATGGTGGGCGTGGACGGGACAAACAATGTTTATCAATCGGTTTGGACAGGATTTTTTGCATCAGCGCATCTTTATGATTCTTCAAATGCTGTTTGTTCTTATCATGATCTCAAGCTTGTCCGTAGATTTTGATCAATATTACGTCTCTTTTCTGATTGGCTATATTGGACTAAGAGCGTTAACCTCGATTCAATATCTTATTGTTCAAAAATTTGAACAGAGTGAGAGAAAAAAAGTTGCTGCGTTTTTAGGCGTATGCTTTGGAATTGGCATTTTCATCTCACTTCTTTCGCTCTTTTTTGATTCATGGGTCCGCTACGCCGTGTTATATACAGGAATTGCAGTGGATATGATTTTACCTATTTTAGGACATAAACGGTTAGCGAAATTACCGACCAACACTGCTCATTTGTTAGAACGCTTTGCGTTACTAACATTAATCCTGTTTGGAGAATCCGTTGTCAGCATTCTTGCTGTGATACAGCCACAAAAAGGGGATTGGAATACCATTTTATTTTCGGTTATTTCATTTGTCCTGATCATCGCCATGTGGTGGCAGTACTTTGAGAACGTAGAAAAGAAAGTAAACAAGTCCATTCAAAGAGCGGGACAAACGATTATTTACGGACACTTACTTATCCTCATGTCTCTAAGCATGATTGCAGCATCGATTAAGCTCATGTTTTTACACGAAGTTCAGTACACATTCAGCTTATATTTTGTATTCGGCTCCGTGCTGCTCTACTTCATGGCAACCACTCTTGTTTTTCACCAGTATAGATTTGAAGAACATCGTTTGAAAGTGTATCATTTAGGCTTGTTTTTAGGAATTTTAGCTGTATTTTTTATTATTAACTTACTTTTAGTCGTCCCGAGCACCCTCATCATAGGAGAGTTAGCCATCTTTTTTATTATCTACGCTAGGTTTACGACCACTTAACCAAATAAAGAACGACTATATAATGGAGGTAGCAAAATGGCAAAAATTAATGTAGGAACAGAAAATGAAGCACCTATTGAACTATACTATGAGGACCATGGGACAGGAAAGCCGGTTGTCTTAATTCACGGCTGGCCACTAAGCGGACGGTCTTGGGAATATCAAGTTCCAGCTCTTGTTGAGGCTGGATACAGAGTCATAACGTATGACCGCCGAGGATTCGGAAAGTCTTCTCAGCCATGGGACGGCTACGATTATGAAACATTCGCTGCTGATTTACATCAGTTGCTAGAACATTTGGATTTAACAAATGTGACACTAGTCGGGTTTTCAATGGGCGGCGGAGAAGTAGCTCGCTATGTAGGAACTTACGGAACAGATAGAGTAGAAAAAGCCGTATTTGCAGGAGCTGTACCACCATTTCTTTATAAGTCAGAGGATCATCCTGAAGGAGCATTAGATGATGCAGGAATCCAAGAATTTGAAAACGGCGTAAAAAATGATCGTTTAGCTTTTCTTGATAATTTTACAAAAACATTTTTTGGGATGGAAGACGGAAATGACTTAGTCAGCGAACCATTTCGACTTTACAACCGGGATATTGCAGCAGCTGCATCACCTAAAGGGACACTAGACTGTATAGCTGCTTTCAGCAAAACGGACTTCAGAGACGATTTAGCCAAATTTACAATACCTGCTCTTATTATTCATGGTGATTCAGATGAGATTGTTCCATTTGAATATAGCGGAAAGCGAACGCATGAAGCCATTCCTGGTTCTAAGTTAGCCTTAATAAAAGGCGGTCCGCACGGCTTAAATGCAACGCATGCACACGAATTTAACGAAGCGCTGCTGTCATTTTTAAGAGACTGAATGTAAGTGATTATTTTGTAGGTGAAAATCTGACGTATGAATAGGAAAAAAAGAAGTTACCAATATGGTTACTTCTTTTTTGTTTTTACGTGGTTAGGTATAGTAAGTGAAATTACTTAACATCACTTTTTTTATTGATATAAGATTTAAAAATGCTTTTAGTAGCTTTAGAAGTCTCAAAAATATATAGAATACTAATAGTTAAAAAGAACGTAATAAAAAGTCCAATATAGTGTTTTGCAGGTCCTCATGAAACTCTTTGCGATTAAAGCCTTCCGGATCCTGAGAAGGGAGGAAGGTAGGAGATTTCATAAAGTCAGGAAATGGGCTGAGAAATGAAAAGTGCCCTCCATTTTTTACAACTATATGCTGAACTTTTTCCGCATCAGAAACCCCATTTAATACAAATTCCCCGTGAAAAGAAGGAGTAATCGTATCCTTTTCGCCTGTAATCATTAAAATAGGTATATTCACGTCTTCAAGAGCTCCTCTTTCTCTGAACCATCCGGTGGCTGGCGCTAAAAGAATAAGTGATTGAACCCGCTTATCATGATCAACAGATAAACAATAAGGCTTTTGATCAGGAGATTCAGAAGGAAAAGAAGTGGGAACTCCACCTGCTACAGCAAGAGCCGTATATCCTCCCATTGAATGGCCAATAAGAGAAATATTATTTGATTTAATGTAGGAAGAAAAGGAATGCTCTTTTAAAAACCAATCAATTACAGTACGTATATGGGTAGGCCGATTTTTTAGATTACCTATTGTTCCAGATAGCGTATTATTCTCTCGATTATTAAACGGATGCTGAGGTATTCCTACAATAAAACCATGACGTGCTAAAAACTGAGCAATTGTTCGATAAGCAAAAGGTGTGCTTCCATCTCCATGAGAAATAATGACCAAAGGAAATAATCCATCTGAAAGCGGAGCATCTTGCGCAACGCTTATCGTGTAAGGTCCAATCTTTTCAACTGTTTCTTCTTTATATGTAGGATACATAATAAGCAGAGGAAAGACGTGTTCATTTTCTTGATCTTCTATATCTACGAATTGACATCCGGCATAAAATGACTGTCTTTCATCTTTTTTTATTTGCACGTATATCCTCCTCCTTGCTTTTAAAAATCCCTATTACAGCAGGCTCATATATGAAATTTGATTCAGTTATATCTCTTGAAAAATCAATTTGGATACTGTTAACTGCTAAATATATGAACATTTTAAGCTCTAGAAATTACTGTTTAAAAATTATCCACTGCTAGTATCTTGAGATAATTTAAGTTCCATATTCGTATGTGATGATAAAACGATGTTTGTTGAGGGTGTACCAAACTCCATAGCTTTATCAATAAATTCTTCTAAAGTATGTACGGACTCTGTACATACTTTTGCTATGTAACTTATTTTTCCTGCCACACGATAACATTCCATTACATCGGGATGAACGCTACAAAACGCGGCAAGATCCTTACATTTTGTCGTTTCAAATAAAACAAACGCAGTTATGTTTCTATTCAATTTTTCTGCATCAACAATTGTTTTATAGCCTTTTATAATCCCGTTTTCCTCTAACCTTCTCACTCGTTCAATGGTAGAAGGAGAAGATAAGTAAACTTTTTGAGCTAATTCCTTCATTGAAATCTTAGCATTTGCCTGCAGTTCATGAAGTATTTTTCTATCTATTACGTCCATTTTATCGTCAACCTTTTTTTATTAATTATTATCAAGTAATTACCTAATTTAGTAAAGCTATCTTTAGAAATAACCTAATTATTTGTATATAACATTGCATAAATATTTCATAAAATTTACTGAAAGGAGATGATTCTATGAAGAAAATATTATTACTTTTAGCAAATGGATTTGAAGCTGTAGAAGCAAGCGTTTTTACAGATGTGTTTGGGTGGAATAAATTTGAGGGAGACGGCACGACTGAACTAATAACAGCGGGCTTACATCCAAAGCTAACATGTACATGGAACTTTACTGTAATCCCGGAAATGCTAGTATCAGATATTAATGTAAAAGAATTTGATGCGCTTGCTATACCCGGTGGTTTTGAAGAAGCAAATTTTTATGAAGATGCTTACGATGAGAGATTCTTACAGGTTATTCGAGAATTTCACTCAGCAGGAAAACCTATCGCTAGTGTCTGTGTTGCCGCTCTTTCACTTGGAAAAAGTGGAATTCTGGAAGGTAAAAAAGCTACTACCTATAATCACTCTACAAGTATAAGAAGGGCACAGTTAAGAGAATTTGGTGTACTTGTTCAAGATGATTATATTGTTGTAGACCACAATATAATTACTTCATCAAACCCTAGCACCGGGTTTGATGTGGCTTTTTTACTATTAGAGAAATTAACTTCTTTAGAAAATGTTCAACAGGTGAAAAATTTAATAGGATTTAACTAATCAACAAATATTGTTTTGATAGAGAATGAGTACTATATTAATCTGTAAAAGGGACAAAGATCTCTATAATTACAAAAAAATCCTTTGCCCTGGAAGCAAAGGGTTTTTGTATAAATGAATTCATTACGTTAAATAAGTTTCCGTCTACGATAATGAAGATTTAATTACCTCTATAACATTCTTTTTTGTCTGGCTTAAATAAGTTCTTTTTTCAGTAGAAATTAATAAGCCTATAGGCATTTGAGGGTCAAAGCCCTTTACTTCAAACGAGATATTACTTGGTTTCAAACTAGTTCCTCTAGGGATAATTCCTACTGCATGTCCAAACATCATTTCTGGAATGAGATGCAGGGCACTGCAGCTGTAAACGGTTTTAAAGGCTAAATCATTCTCTGCCAAAAAATGATTGACGGATTGATAGTAATAACAGCTATTTTCTCCGATTAAAATGGGATAGTGGATAATATCGGCTATTTCAACTGTTTCCTGTTGCAGTAGTGGATGGTTAGACGTATTAACAATAAATTGAATTTGTTCTTTACCAAGCGGAGTAAAAGTCACGCCGGAAAGGTTCGTATTCTGTCCGCAAACAGCAAAGTCCAGTTTATCTTGACGTAATAGTTCTGATAAAAGTGCCGTGTTTCCAATAGTAAAATCGCAGTGTATGTAAGGTTTTTCCTCATTTAAATAGCTTAATATAGCTGGCATCAACCTTTGAGCAATCGATTCTGATAACCCTATTTTGATGGTTCCTTTTTCCTCTTTGCTTATACGCTGCGCTTGAGATATGGAATACTCCCAGTGCTTCAACAAGCTATCTACTTCTTCTACAAATAACGTACCTTCCTTTGTTAAGGTTGCTTCCCAGCCTCGTTCAAATAAGAGAAATCCAAGATATTTTTCTAACTTTTTTATATGAGTGGTGACGGTAGACTGGGCATAGTTTAGTTTTTTTGCTGCAAGTGAAAACGTTCCTTCTGCCACAATTGTTTTAAACGTCGTTAATTCTTTAATTTCCACTTTCTAACCTCATCTCTATCGGTTTTTTCGATAATTACTAGACTTATTTTCAATTATACAAATGAAGAGTATGGAAGTACACTAAATATAGAAAGGAAGATGATCGATGCCATTTGTGAACGTGTATTACCCAGAACATCAGTTAAACCATAAGGAACTAAAAGAAGTAAGCAGTCATATTCATCAGTCTTTAATCCAACATTTTCACATCCCAGAAGACGATTATTTTCAACTGTTTTTACCGTATCCATCTCAGCATTTTTTCTATGATTCACAGTATCTCTTAGAAAGGGAAGAAAAAAGAACAGATAACATGATTTATGTCTCCATTACGTGCGGGCAAGGAAGAACGGTCGAGCAGAAAAAGAAGCTATACCAATCCATCGTAGAGGGACTTTCCACTCACTTGAATATTTCTACAAACAATATCTTTATTACATTAAACGAGACACCCCTTGAAAACTGGTCATTTGGGCAAGGAATCGCACAAATGATGAATCAAAAGGAGGAAAAATAGAATGAATAATCGCATTGAGTCTAAGCTGCTAGAAGAAATGAGAAATCTTGCTCCTGACTTTGTGAAATATGGAGAACATATCTTATTTGGGGAAGTGTGGAGAGATCCGACTTTAACACCAAAAGAAAGAAGTTTAAGTACACTTTCTGCTTTAATTAGTATTGGCAACACAGAACAAATGCCTTTTCATCTGCAGCTGGCAAAAAAGAATGGAGTGACTGAAAAAGAAATCATCGCATTAATAACTCATATGGCTTTTTACGTGGGATGGCCAAAAGCAGCTGCAACACTGAATATTGTAGCGAAGCAATGACAAAAAAAGTGCAAGAATCATGTTTGAAAATAAGGTAGGGCGGTTAATTAGTGGCGGCACAGAAAGTGGAAAGACTACTTCCTATGATTCTTAGGTTTTTGTATTATTTAGGTTTTTATGTTAAGTTATGGACATCCTTCTGTTAGTTTAGAAAGGAGTGAATTCATATCTTAAAAATAGCAATCGCTTCAATCATTGCAGGTGTTTTATTTAGCTTTTGTGCAAAATTAGCAATGTATACAAGATGGTCAAAACGGCTTGCAAAGGCTAATGAAGATACTCATAGGCCCATTAACTTTGTTCTTCAGGGGGCTTTATTTACCATTATTATGTTCATCATGTTTTTAATTGTAAAACCTTTTACATAGGAATAATGCTATAGCTGGAGTGATCGATTATTAATCTTTCATATTTAGGAATAGGTTTTGTAGCTATTGTTCTATCTACATTTTATAGTGAAAATAGATAAAATTTATTTTGTTTTTTAGCAATCTACAGTGGCTCGATTACAAAATGCAAACAAAGAGGGAATAGAATTATTTAATGAGAATTTGCTGAAACGATTGGATGAATAAGGAAGATAGGTGGATCAAGCACTTACTACTTACTTCTTCTAGAAAAATTCATAGAAGGCCATATCAACAAAAATGGTGGGGATTCTCAAAATAAGAACATAAAAAAAGCTATTTCAATCGTATTGGCATCGGAGTGAAATAGCTTTTTCTACTTTACATTCAAGAGTTTGTTAGTTCATATGAACATCCTTACATGTGAAGTATATCACAAACTATTTTTGTTGTGAAGATGAAAATTAAAATTTGTATGACAAATTTTATTGCGTTGAGAGATTTTGAATGGGTTATTTAGCTTGACCCTTACGCAGAGGCTATTTTAGAACAGCTGAGCATCTCAATAAAAATCAATGTTACCTCTTAATACCTCAGAGAAACCTGCTTCTTTCAAAGGAGCCTTTTCAATTTCTATAGATAAAAAAATATTTTATCAGGTATATTGTTAGGAAAAGTTTTAAGTGGTAAGTTTGTGTTCACTGTATTTGATATAATAAGCATTTTTGGATGGCTACTCATGTACAGGACAGGAAATATAGATAACAGTAGCTCTGCCGATAAACAACCTTTTTAAAGAAAGACATCTTACCGATAAAAATTATAAAAAGGAGAGACGTAAATGAAATTTGATGTATCTAAATTAGTTGAAGCAAAACGTCAAATTGATTCAACTTTACACAAACTCAGACAGACAGTAAAAACGTTTGAAGCTAAAGAAAATGCTGATAGATATAAATCTCAAATTACCTTAGCTAAAAGAAGAATACAAGCATTCGAAATTTCGGTAGCTCTTATTGAAAGAGAAATAAAGGACTTTAATAACAAAAGCTAGGTATCAGCTTTTACAAAGTGCGTATTTGACGCTGCCATTTATTTTATGAATCACAAAACGTCGGAAAATGCTATATAGTAGTAAAAAACATGTTTTAATTCACCTTCAATATTCGCTCAGAGCGGGATACATATGAATAAACCTTATACAATAAGAAAAGAAACCTTGCCAATACTAAGGTTTCTTTTTAGTAAATATAAAATATGTTCTAGGAACTGTATGAACAAAGAATTTTTAGTGAATTACGATAAAATATGTAATGAGAAGGAGGCGATGAAGAATGGAACTAGCTTTTTCACTGACTAATTTAGCTATGAGAGGACTGTTAAGTGTTATTTTTTACGTTCCAGAAGCTTTTTCTTTTGCAGCAAGAAAAATCTCGGGAAATTCAAAGAAGGTGCCATCTTAAACAATCGAAAAAAGCCATCTCTTTTATCACAAGAGATGGCTTTTTTTATCTATATTTATCTTATTTTACCTACATAAACTAAACCATTAGAACGATTGCCGTTCATAGTAACATATTCTACTTTTTTATATTCTACTTCTTCAAATTGATTCGTCCACTCTTTTATGCGCTTTTCACTATGATGACGCAAGATGGCTCCATCAGCTAATTCAAACACTCCATAGGTATGATATTTAGCCAAACCTTTTTCGTAACGGTCTTTGTTTCTCTTATCATGATTGAGCAAAAAATCATTAATATATATGATGCCTCCTGGTTTCAGCACGCGTTTAATCTCGTTTAAAATAGCGTTCTGTTCCTCATCTTTATGCACACATGTTAAAACTGCAAAAAGTAAAACAGCATCTAAAGAATGATTAGGAAAAGGGAGCTTCCCACTTTGAATAACTTGAAAATCAATTTCCGAGTCGTTTGACTTAGCTCTCTTAACCATCTCTTCCGAAAAATCTACACCATGTAAATTTTTATAACCGTAACCTCTTAGTTCAGATAAGGTTCTTCCATAACCACAACCATAATCCAATATGACAGCATCACGGTCAACATGTGTGAGAAATAATTCAGGTTGAAAAGGCGTAGTAAATTCCTTTTTATTAGCTACTTCATTCCAATATTCGTCTTGTTTAATCATGTGTATGAGACAACTCCTTATTGATATATCAACTTTTATTGCATCATAGCATGTAAATAGATAAAATAATGTGAGATATCTCATATTTTTATAACAATAGGAGAAAAAATGAAATTTTTAAACGAGCCTATGCACAGTTACTATATCGAAAAGTATTCGATTCAATCACTTTTTTCCTTTCCGATTACTCCATTTATTCAAGTCTGCCAATTTGAACGTGGTGAGTTTATTTACAAGGAAGGTTCCTACCCTCAATATATTTATTATCTTGTTGAAGGTAAGGCAAAACTCTATGTTACACACGAAAACGGAAAAGTGTCTTTAATTAATTTTTTACAGGCTCCAACATTCATGGGGGAAGTAGAGCTATTAAATTCGCAACAATATTCTAAAGCTATACAAACTGTCACAAAAACCATTTGTTTGGCTATTCCGATTAATGCCTGTAAAAATAAGCTCTTAACAGATGTTACATTTCTCAGGCATTTATGCAGTTTTTTAAGTGAGAAAGCAACTAGAACTTCAGCAAAGTATACCCAAAATCAGGCATATCCGCTTGAGAACCGCCTCGCTGCTTTTATAATGTTGTCGGCTGATGGTAACTTTTATAAAGAGAAACATACTGAAGTATGCGAGTACTTGGGCGTATCATATCGTCATCTGCTCCATGTACTAGCACAACTATGTAAAACAGATATTATTGAAAAGCAGTCACCAGGCTACATCATTAGAGACAGAGAACGTCTTGAAAAACTAGCGAAATTAAATTAAAGATACTCATAATAACCTTACATTTTTAGTTGCTATAATGGATGTTCTAGGAACCTAAAGAGCTAAATATTACAATTTTTAAAGCCCATTAAATAAAAGAGTGCCATCAAAAAATACTGCCTAATTAGGCAGTATTTTTATCTTTTTATGAGAAATGACGATTAAAGGTATCTTCAACTTTATTTAACATACCTTTATATCCTTCTTCATCAAGGTATCCAATACTTCCAAACAGTAAGTGTTCTACAGTCTCAATTCCAGTGAAATCAAATATTCCAATGTCAGATGTTATTTTAAGACCAGCTGTCATTCCAATCTCATCGTAAACTTCATTAGGAGTACCATGAGTATTAATGATCAAGCCTTTTTTACCTTTCAAAAGCTTAATGATTCCTTCTTCACCAGGAGCATAAGCAAACCCGTATGCAAATACTCGATCTACATATCCTTTAAGAATGGCTGGAAGACCTGTCCACCAAATAGGATAAATAAATGTTATAGCGTCTGCATCAGAGATAAATTCTTGTTCTGTTTTAATATCATTAGGAGTTTGTCCTGCTTTCATAGCTTCAGTATCTTCTGGTTTCAATACAGGTTGAAAATCCAATGCATATAAATCACGTACAACAACTTCGTGACCGTTTTTCTTTAATGTATTAACTGTTGTATCCAAGATTGCATGGTTTAAGCTTTCTGGATTTGGATGTGCATAAACAATAAGGTGTTTCATTTCAAATAACCTCCAAGTATTTATTTACTTTCATTTGATTATTAGGGGTAATCTAATATTATAGTCTTAGACGTTTTTTTAAAAGTAGTCATTTTTTTATAACATAGTCACAAAAATAGAACCATAAAGAAGGAGAGGTATTGATTATGGCACGAAGTTGGTTCACCCAACCTCCAGAAGAGCATAAAGAAGTTTGTCCAGTTACACAAACTCAAGACATAATTGCAGGAAAATGGAAAATCATCATTTTATGGCATTTAAGCACAAAAACCAGGAGATTTAATGAACTTCAAAGGCTGCTACCTAATATTTCAAAAGGAATCCTAACACGTCAGCTAAGAGAATTAGAAGAAGACCAAATGGTACACAGAGAAGTATATAAAGAAGTTCCTCCAAAAGTAGAATACTCTTTAACACCCTTAGGTAAAAGTTTCCTTCCTATCCTGCATAGTATGGGTGAATGGAGCAAAAAATATTTAAAGAGTAAATAAAATAATAATTACTTTAAAACATTGTCATAGATTTAAATATTTTATCCGTAAAAGTATACTTTTACGGACGATGTATTTGATTCTGTTTCAAAACGTTAAAGGAATAAAGTCAAGGGTTTCCTTTTAATTCTTCTTGTCTTAATTTTTCTCTTCTTCTTTCAGGTTCTTATACAACTAAAGGGGCAGTTTGATTGAGTAAGGGATCAGATGTTTTTTCTACTTGCTATTTCTTGTTTATTTGGTATGAGTGCATCTGTAGAAGAGTTTGATCCATTAATTGAAACAGTGGGAGAAGACAATCCTGAAGAAACTAAACGAATAGAAGAAATGTTTGGCGGTACCCCTAAGTGAAAGTTAATGGATAATATTGTGATATGTAGCAGATTTTTTAGAAATTATTGGTTAGTTATAATTCTTTACTAATCGTTCTAAATAAGGTATTATTTAATCATGGTTTGAAATTCATATGTTTATTTTAGAACGTTCATTCTATAATAGATTGTGACGTTTGTATTTGTTAGTATCAATTCATGGATTCTTTTAAGGAGAAATAAAATGGCTAGAAGTAAAGAGTTTGATGAAAAAGCAGTATTAAGAAAAGCAATGGAGCTTTTCTGGGAACAGGGTTATGAAAAAACATCCATGCAAGACTTGGTGGATCATATGGGAATACACCGCAGAAGTATATACGACACATTTGGTGACAAACGTTCATTGTTTTTAGCTTCCCTTAATCTCTATGAAGAGCTCATCGTCAATGAGATGGAAAGCATAATTATGAACACTTCATCTATTAAACAGACGATACGTGAGGTTTTTATTTTCATACTTAATGCCATTGAACAATACCCAAAAGGTTGCCTATCAGTAAATGCAGCCGTTGAATTATCTTTGTTGGACAAAGAAGTTGGATGCATAGTTACAAAAATGTTTAACCGTACTGAAGATATGTTTAATAACCTTATAAAACAGGGCCAAACTAGTGGAGAGCTATCAAAAGAAATCGATTCCCATAATACATCTCGTTTCTTACACAACAATTTGGTAGGGATAAGAGTACTAATAAAAACTAATTACAATAAAAAAGAATTAGAAGGCATCATTAATCTAGCACTTTCAGTGCTGGACTAGCTTTCTTTTTTTACCATTTTTAGAACGGTCATTCTAAAATTATTATGAAACAAACCATCATAATGCATACTGATAAAATTTCTTTTTAATTTCTAAGGAGGAACACAAAAATGACAAACTTTAAAATACCAACAGAATCAGAATTTATTGAAGCAGATGGAATTCGTTACGCATATAGAAAATTTGGTACACAAGATGGTATACCAGTAGTATTTCTTGTTCATTTTAGAGGAACGATGGAAAACTGGGATCCAAACATGCTTGAACCTATTGCAAATACACGCCCGGTAATCTTATTTGACAATAAAGGGGTTGGTGAGACCGATGGGCAAACACCTACTACGATAGCTGAAATGGCACAGGATGCAGGAACATTTATTAAAGCACTAGGATTAACTCAAGTCGATATTCTTGGTTTTTCAATTGGCGGAATGGTTGCACAAGAATTAGCGTTACAAGAAGGCAATTTGGTTAGACGAATCATCATGGCAGGTACTTCACCTGAATCTGGCATTAATCCAAATCCAGAGATTTTTGAAAGAATGAATCGTCACGGCGTCACAGAAGAAGATGGAATAAATGATTTTATGTTCTTTTTCTACGAGCAAACCGAAACAAGTAAATCTGCAGGAATGGCTTCACTACAAAGAATTTTTAATCAGAAAAAAGTAAACAGTTCAGAACAAGTAAAAGAGGCACAATTACAAGCCATTGCAAAATGGGCTAAACAAAAATCTAATCATGATTATGAATGGTTACAAAATATCAAACACCCTGTACTTGTTACTAATGGGGTTAATGATGTGATGGTTCCGACTAAAAACAGTTATATCTTAGCAGAGAAATTACCCAAAGCACAGCTGATTATATATCCTGATTCTGGTCACGGCCATCTATTCCAATTTCCAGAACTATTTGCAGAAAACGTAAATTCATTTCTTGATTCTAACTCTTACTAAAAAGGAGTATTCAGATGAGCAGATTATTTGAAAAATCGTATACGAAAATTAGTTGGAATGGTTATTTATCCAAATGAGAAACAGCCAAAAGGATGTTTAATAGTAAACAAAGCAGTTGAATTATCGTTACTCAATCAAGAAGTAGATGAAAAAGTTACGGAGACTTTTATAAAGACCGAAACCTTATTATTTGATCTACTGAAACGTGGTCAAGAACCAGGAGAAATTCCTAAACACTATGATATCAAAGAACTTTCTAAATTTATTCATAATTCCCTAGTCGGAATACGAGTATTAGCAAAAACAACAGATGATAAGAAAGAATTAGAAACCATTATTGATTTGACTTTGTCAACATTGGACTAAGACATACCTTGTTATTTAAATAAACCAATTAACACCAATTTGAATATATTTTTAAGGAGAGAATGAATATGAAGTACACAGTTATTACAGGAGCAAGCTCAGGTATAGGATATGAAACTGCCCTGGAATTTGCTGCTCGTGGCAAAAACTTAATTATTGTAGCTAGAAGATTAGATAAATTAGAAGGGCTTAAATCAGCCATTCAGAATATAAATCCTGATTTGGATGTTATTATTCGTACAAGTGATTTATCTGTCAGAGATCAGGTATATACACTGTACAACAGTTTAAAGGAGTATCAAATTGAGACGTGGATTAATAATGCTGGGATTGGTGAATCCTCTTCTGTAACAGACCAGAATTTAGATAAGGTAGAAACCATGTTACATCTTAATATAGAGTCATTGACAATCCTTTCTACACTATTTGCGCGAGACTATTATCATATAGAGGGAACTCAATTAATTAACGTATCTTCAGCACTCGGATATGCAATTTATGTTGGTAGTATTACTTATTCTGCATCTAAATATTTTGTTAGTGCATTCACAGAAGGGCTTGCAAAAGAACTCGAACAGAAGGGTGCGAAAATGAAGGTGAAGATTTTAGCACCAGCAATGACAGAAACAGAATTCGCGAAATCTGCAAGCGATATGAAAGAATTTGATTATGAAGCAAATGTCCCTATGTATCACACAGCTAAGCAAATGGCTGGTTTTATGATGGAACTTTATAACAACGATAAAGTCGTAGGTATCGTAGATGAAAGCTACAATTTCAATTTAAGAGATCAAATCTATCCAATACTAGGCGTTTAATGCATCAACAAAGTTTAGATCTATATATAACTAAAAAACGAAAATAACCCGTTAAGGTTATAAACAGTTTCTTTACAGTATCGATTCAAAAAATTTAACCATTTAAGAATGAACGTTCTAAAAAACACAGTGCCAAATGGATAAAAAAGATAATGTTGTAAGTATTTAAGGTTTAGGTGGTGGGTTGATCCTAAAATAAGATTTCCTCCACCTAAACGATTGGAATAATATAAGATCTTTATAAAAAGAATTGTATTGAGGGCAAAAAAATGAAGTGGACAGTGAAAATAATAAAAATAAGGTAAAGAAACTTAATAAATGCAACTCAACGGAAGGGTGCTGATAAAAAGATGAAAACACTCATGAAAGCAGCTCAGATAACTAAGTACTCAAAAAATATCCATGCCCAAGTCAATGACATTCCAATCCCAGCAATCAATGACAATGAAGTCTTGGTAAAAGTCAAAGCTGCAGCGGTCAATCCGCTTGAAATGTTGATTATCACAGGTAGCGTAAAACTGATTCAGGATTATAAATTCCCATTCACGCTTGGTAATGAATTGACAGGAGTTATTGAAAAGGTTGGAAAAAACGTGACAGAATTTCAGGTAGGAGATGACATCTATACACGTCTCCCACTAGAAAAAATTGGTGCTTTTGCGGAATACGCCGCAATTGATGCTACCGCAATTGCACCAATGCCAAAAAACTTGTCCTATGTGGAAGCAGCAGCTGTACCATTGGCTGGACTCACAGCATATCAAGGTCTACATGAAGAACTTGAGGCACAGTTTGGTCAATCTGTTTTTATTCCAGGTGGATCGGGCAGCTTTGGTCAAATAGCTGTCCCAATAGCAAAGACAACAGGTCTAAATGTCATTGTTAGTGGAAACTCAGAAGCACGCAAACGCACGTTGGAAATGGGTGCAGACCAATATTTGGTTTATGCAACAGAAAACTATGTTGACTTGTTGTCGAATGTAGATTATGTAATTGATACACTGGGTCCTAAAGAATTTGACAATGAATTGAGTATCATCAAACCTGGCGGAAGATTGCTCTCTCTTCGTACAGGACCAAATAAACGTTTCGGAAAAGACAGAGATTTTCCATTTTGGAAACAAAAGCTGTTTTCCATTGCAGGCGCAAAGTATGACCACAAAGCCAAGAAACACGGCGTGGAATACCATTTTATCTTCGTTCGTTCTGACGGCGCACAGCTCAAAGAGATTACCAAAATCATTGAAGAGAACAACATTGTTCCACCAATTCATCCAACACTATTTACCATAGACAATGTAAATGAAGCGCTAGAACTCGTCGCAAATGGACGGCCAAAAGGGAAAGTAATTATTAATTTTTAGGACTATACAGGAGGGGAAAACAACAATATGAAATTGGCAAATCGAACTATTTTAGTGACGGGCGGAACATCGGGTATAGGCTTGGCATTCGCGAAAAAGTTTCTTGAAATGGGGAACACGGTAATTGTCACTAGTCGATCCAAGCAAAACATTGACCAAGCAATCAAAGAAAACCCTAATTTAATCGGCATTGCTGCGGATGTCAGTCAAGTGAAGTCGGTTGACCAGTTGGTGCATCAAATCAAACAACAGTATTCAAAACTAGACGTTCTGTTTAACTCAGCTGGTATTATGCGCTACTATGATTTATTTGCTGAAGAAGTCACAGGGGGACAACTAACCGCAGAAATTGAGACGAACTTAAACGGCACAATCTATGTGACAAAAGCATTCCTTCCTCTTCTTGCTAAACAAGAAGAAGCCATGATTGTGAATGTCAGCTCCGTACTAGCAAATATTTCGGTTGCAAGTAGTCCAATTTATTCTGCAACAAAAGCTGGAATACACATGTACACAGATGCGCTACGTGAACAAATTCGAGCCAAAAATGAGAGGATTCATGTCATGGAACTCTGCCCCCCACTCATTTCTGAAACGAATTTAGAGGATAAAATGTCACATGACAAGTCAACCAAATTCATTGATTTGCCATTGGGCAGGCTTGTTGATGCTGGTATCAAAGGCATGGAAAAAAATAAAATTCGCTTGAATCCAGGTTTCAGTAAAATCATGCGTTTTATGAGCAAGATTGCACCAGATTTTGTGACTCATCAATGGGGCAAAACAATGATGAAAAGAATGAATAACGAGAATTAGTGTGGATAACAATTGCAAATAATACCGCTGTGTTTATTTTATCCTATATCTTCTTCAATAGTAGACAAATCGTAATATCATCTGTTGAGGTATTTAGAACATAAAGGTTTATGATATGTGAAACGAAATTAAAAATTATTATGCGCTATTTGTTATTATAGCCAACCTATACGCTTTTTTTATTGGACATTATACTGAACTTGTAAGACCACTTAAAAACGAGCTTTTAAATATCCCTATATTCCCCTCTTTTATTATTTGTTGCTCATCAATTTAATAAATGGTTTCAAAAGGAGATGAAAGAAGTAAATATCTAATTATATTTCTGTACCCACAGTGTATAAACTCAGTCAACATATTTGTTTGATAGGTAATTGCCCTTAAAAAATAATACATATTATTTTGCTCTTTAAACAAACTACTCTATCACACATCAGGGTAGTTTGTTCTGTTTTTAAGCTGTATATGTGATATACATATCTAGTTAACATAACCATTCTTTCCGGCACGCAACTCAAAAAGAATCCTTATCCCTCAAGAGACAGCTATAGAATTTTTATTATTATTATTCAGCATTTTTAAAATAAAATAAAAAAACACTTGATAATTTGTATGCGTTTTCATATTATAAGTAAAAAGGTAGTAACTTTTTTAAGAAACATTGTGATGTTATGGGAAGGGAGGTGATTTTAGTATCAACTTAGAGGAGATTATAAGTTTGGAAGTGTATCAAAATTGTAATCTCCTATGTGATGCATCTTTAATGTGAAGTCTTAAAAAGTGTTAATCAAAGGGGGAGAACTTATGGAACAGCCATTGGTTCAAAATGTAGAACATTCAATTAATACACCTAAGAAGCTAAGACTTAAAGAGAAGGTTGCTTATGGATTAGGAGATGTAGGAAATAATTTTATGTTAGACTTGGGTCAAATTTATTTGCTGAAGTTTTATACGGACGCGTTAGGCTTGCCTTCTGCAACAGCAGGTTTAGTATTTTTAATTACAAAAATATGGGATGCGTTCGCAGATATTACAGTAGGTACTTGGATTGATAACCGTAAGAAGATAGGCCCTAAAGGCAAATTTAGACCATTCTTTCTCTATGCTGCAATACCACTTGCTTTGATAACGATAGTCAGCTTTACTAATCCCGATTTTTCACTAACCGGAAAAATTATATGGGCATATGTAACGTATATGGCATTTGGAACGATTTATAGCATTTCAAATATTCCTTATGGATCAATGGTACCTGCGATGACAAAAGATCCTGTTGAACGAGCAGAAATGGCATCATTTAGACAAGCAGGCTCAAATTTAGGCCTTCTTATTACAACTGTAGGGTTTATGCCAATTGTCTTAATGTTTAACAATCAATCTACTGGTTATTTAGTGGCTGTATCTATTTTTGCATTTTTGGGCGTTTTATTACAAGTCTATTGTTATGCCAATGTAAAAGAAAGATATGTGTATGAAAAGCCCCAAAATACAAATGTAAAGCTGACTGACAGCTATAAAGGGCTTTTTAAGAATACGCCTTTACTCATTCTTTGTTTAGTTAATTTGTTTACCTTTTCAGCTTTTAACGTCAAGCTTGCTGTCCAAGTCTATTTTTGTCAGTATGTTTTAAAAAATGTAGCAATCGTTCCTTATATGGGCTTTTTTAGTATTGGTTGTGTATTTATTGGCGTAGCAATGGTTCCTTTCATGGTTAAAAAGATTGGAAAGAAGTCTACGTACATATTAGGCTGCGCGATTTGGGCTGTAGGAGACATCTTAGCTTATATTTTTGCAGATAACGCAGTGATCTTTATTACATTAGCCTGCTTTGCTTTCTTTGGCAGCTCGTTTGTAAACAGTTTGAACTGGGCATTAGTTTCTGATGCAGTAGAGTATGGCGAATGGAAAACGGGCAATCGATCTGAAGGTGTCGTGTATTCTTTCTTTACGTTCTTCCGTAAACTTTCTCAAGCGCTTGCAGGATTTATTCCTGGCGTTGTGTTAGGAATAGTGGGGTACGTTCCAAATGCGGTGCAAAGTGCAAATGTGCTAGAGGGAATTAGAGGGTTGATGTTTATTTATCCAAGTACACTAGCTATTGCAACGATTGTTGTCATGTTTTTCTTTTATAAACTTTCAGATGAAAAATACAATAAAATCGTATTGGATCTTGCTAAGGGCAAAAATAAAATACCGATGTAAAATGATAGGTAAAATGAACGAAATACAAAATTAATTTAACAATCTAGCAAAAAGTACTTGAAATATTGGTGACGTTTTCATATTATGAATACAAAGGTTATTACAAATTATATAAAGGTTATTATCTTTTTAGGATGATAGTCAATTAACTGGAGGTATAAAGATGAAGTATTTTTTAGATAGTGCCATTTTAGAGGAAATTCGTTACGCATATGAAAATTGGGCAATTGACGGAGTTACAACAAATCCTCGTCACATTATGAATAGCGGTAAACCATTCTTAACGGTTTTAGATGAATTTGCAAGTGAGTTTAAAGGAGTCGAAAATTTCCCAATTTCAGTTGAAATTAATCCTCATTTGGATAATGCCAAGGATATGGTAGAAGAGGGGACAAAGATCGCTAAGCTGTCGTCAAACTTTGTTATTAAAATTCCATGCACAGAACCTGGGTTAATTGCAGCAAAGGAATTTGAAAAACAAGGTATTTCTACTAACGTCACTCTTGTCTTCTCGCCATCACAAGCACTTCAGCCTGCAAGAATTGGTGCAAAATTTGTATCTCCATTTGTCGGCTGGAAAGAAAATAGCGGAGACGATACAACTCAATATATTCAGGATATTGTGAATATCTATAAAAACTACAATTACAACACAGAAATCATTGTTGCTGCTTTACGTAATGGTAAACAAATTGTAGATGCGGCAAAAGCTGGTGCGCATATTGTGACTTGCGGATTTGATGTATATAAAGAAAGCTTCCAGCATGCGTTCACAGACTATGGATTAAACAAATTCCGCAACGCTTGGGATAATACAGTCACAGAAGCTCCTGTCTTAAAATAAACATATGTATTTTATAAAAGGCGCCTCTTAGAATCTTATTATCTTCTTTGAGGGGCTTTTTATATAGAAAAAGGAGAGAAGAAAACGGTGGGCAGCTTTCAATACATGAAAGACTTAAATAAACATATACCTTTTTATCATATAGAGGACAGCAAATTTAAACATTATGGAAAGGTAATAAACGAGTATGATTTCAATGAACTAGAAACATATATGGATAGTTTAACTATTCCTCAAGATCAGAATGTATATGTAGCATCCGTAACGGAGATGGAAAACACCATTATTAAGAATCAGCTTCAAGAAGCTTTTTATGGTGAGATGTCTATTCAAATTGGATATTGTAATGGTCCTAATTCAACCTTAAATGGTCTTGAGTATCATAAAAGCAGTGAAATCAATATCGCTATAACGGATATGGTTCTTTTATTAGGTAAGGTGCAAGAAGTTGAAAATAATGTTTTTCATTCAAATGATGTAATCGCTTTCTTTGTACCTAAGGGAACAGCAGTTGAGTTATATAGTACGACCTTACATTTTGCTCCTTGCAAAGTAAACAATGAGGGATTTAAAACAATCGTCATTTTACCTAAAGGAACAAATGATCCGTTATCAACTAATATTCAAAAAAGAACAAAAGAAGATGAGTTATTGTTTATGAAAAATAAATGGTTAATTGCTCATCCTGAAAGAGAGCAATTAATTAATAAAGGCGCACATCCCGGTATAAAAGGAGAAAATATTAAAGTTTATCAATAGAGCGCATGACTATTAGCCAAAAGACTAAGCTCTATTAATTGATGGGAGAGAGAAAAATGTCAGGTACCTTAAACGTAACTAAAGGGGTAAATGTGGAAATCTTACAAGATGGATTTGAAGTTGCTCTTAACGGTGTAGTTCTACTTCAGCACACAACACAAAAACCAATGCTATTTGTTGGTCATGGAGAAGAAACGATTGAAATGTATAGAGGTAACTTTGATATTAAAGATTATGTGACTGAACGTACAGCTCTTCGGTACGCAAATGTTGAAGAAATGGAAGGGGCATATAAAATAGATCTCTCCAACTTAAAAAATGGAGATACTATGCTGTCTCTTATAGTTAAGGAAGAAGAGAATCGGCTAAAAGTAGAATATCAAAAAAATGATGCGAACATTAATCGTTTTTGGCTACGAGTAGCTGCAGATAAACAGGAGAAAGTCTATGGATGCGGAGAACAACTTTCTCATTTTAATATGAGAGGAAAAAACTTTCCTTTATGGACATCTGAGCCGGGTGTAGGAAGAAATAAACAAACGTACGTAACATGGCAAGCTGATGTAGTTGATAAGGCTGGAGGAGATTACTATAATACCAACTTTCCTCAGCCTACATATGTATCTAGTAAAAAGTACTATTGTCATGTAGAAACAACGGCATACGCGGACTTTGATTTTCGCAATGAGGCGTTCCATGAACTGCAAGTTTGGGAAGTACCTAAATATATGCTGTTTGAAACGGCGGATACGTATCTTGAATTAGTTGAAAAAATTACAGGTTTATTTGGAAGACAGCCTGAATTACCAGAATGGGTATACAACGGTGTGGTTTTAGGCATTCAAGGTGGTACAGATGTTGTTGAACAAAAATTAGAAAAAGTTTTAGCAAAAGGTATGAAGGTATCTGGAGTATGGTGCCAAGATTGGCAGGGCAAACGTATTACTTCTTTCGGCAAACGTTTAATGTGGAATTGGAAATGGAACGAGAGTGAATACCCAGAGTTAGATAAAAAAATTGCAGAGTGGAAAGAAAATGATATTCGTTTTCTAGGTTACATTAATCCATATGTAGCCATTGAAGGTGATTTATATAAGGAAGCTGAAGATAAAGGATACTTAGCATTAAATACGGAAGGAAATACATATTTAGTGGATTTTGGTGAATTTTATTGCGGAGTTGTTGATTTTACCAACGAAGAGGCTACTGAATGGTATAAACAAGTTATTAAAGAGAACATGATTGATTTTGGATTAGACGGATGGATGGCTGACTTTGGCGAATACTTGCCAACTGACGTTGTGCTCAAAAATGGAGTCGACGCTAAGATTATGCACAATGCTTGGCCGACGATGTGGGCAAAAGTAAACTATGAAGCGGTATCAGAAGCAGGCAAACTTGGTGAAATTGTATACTTTATGCGTGCCGGATATACGGGCGTACAAAAATACTGTACACTTCTTTGGGGCGGAGATCAAAGTGTAGATTGGTCGCTGGATGATGGTTTAGCTTCCGTTATTCCTGCAGCTTTATCATCAGGAATGATTGGCTGCGGCTTACACCATAGTGATATTGGAGGCTATACGAGCTTACATGGCAATAAACGTTCAAAAGAGCTGCTGATGAGGTGGGCAGAAATGGGAGCCTTCACGCCTATGATGAGAACACATGAAGGAAATCGTCCTGATGATTGTTTTCAGTTTGACGGTGATGAGGAAACATTAGAACACTTAGCAAGAATGTCTAATGTTTATGTAACGATGGCACCTTATATTAGATCACTTGTAGAAGAAAATGCGCGACGTGGAATTCCTGTTCAGCGACCTTTGTTTATGCACTATGAAGAAGATGAAAAAACATATGATATTCAATACCAATACTTATTTGGTGAAGATGTACTTGTTGCGCCGGTTCATCAAGAAAACCAAACAGAGTGGGAAGTATATTTACCAGAAGATCAGTGGGTCCATGTATGGAGTGGTGAAGAGTACACAGGAGGATCGGTTACTGTTCAGGCGCCATTAGGTTATCCACCTGTATTTTACCGTAAAAAATCTATATGGAGTGAGTTGTTTTCTAAACTCAGTCACATCTAATTTAAAGGATTTACAATTTATATAGTTTTTTAGATAGCTGTCTTTTTACAAATTTATATAAAAGATGTAGTCAAACGGAAAATTAATGTTGATAAAGGTAATGATGTATTTTAAAATGGTTATAACAAATAGTTTTACGACAAGGGGAACTCTATATGCAAAATACGACAGTTTTATATGTGCCTATAGGTAGAAAAACATTTGATATTGAAGTAGCTGAGATTTATCGTCAAAAAAGTATGGAGTGGCTGAAAGGTAACTGCAGTACTGTGATTGCGCCGGAGCAAATTGTAACTTCAGTTGAAGAACTACAGGGATTTCTTGATTCAATTAAAGGGAATAAGATTGATACCGTTTTATATCAAAGCGTTACGTTTGCTGACGGTGAATTTATGGTTAAGATATTGGAGTATTTTAAACAGCCTGTAATTGTTTGGTCAGTACGTGAACCAAGTGTAGGTGGGCGTTTACGTTTAAACTCGCTAACAGGTGGAAATAGCACCAGTAATGTGCTGCGCAACCACCAGCATCCGTTTGCATTTGTATTTGGAAATCCAGATGAGAAAGCTTTACAGGAGCGTCTATTAAGACAAATTAATGTTATGCGCGTGTTAAAAGCATTGAACGAATTGAAAATTGGGGTAGTGGGAGATTATCCACCAGGATTCTTTTTTTCAGCAGCTAATGAGGAAGAATTAAAAAGCGCACTTGGAGTAACTCTTCATAAGATGGATTTACAAGAAGCGTTTAAAGAGTGTGTAAAGCTTCCAGAACAAGAATGGATAGGTGAAGTTGAGCGGGCAGAAAAGCAAGTGATTGGTCTAAATCGAAATGATGAAACCGTTACTAAATTTGCTCAATTTTCCACATATATTAAAAAGCACATTCAAAGTGAAGAATTAGATGCACTAGCTATGCGATGCTGGCCCGATTTCTTTAATGATTTAGGAGCTGCTCCGTGCTCAACTCTATCTCAGTTTACTGAGGATGGAATGGTAACATCCTGTGAGTCGGATATTCATGGATCAATCTCAATGTTTATCCTGCGTGAGTTAGCAGGCGGAAATGCACCTTACCTGGGAGATTTAGTTCACATAGACGAAGAAAAAAACTCAGTTGTTTTTTGGCACTGCGGTGCAGGAGCATATTCACTTGCCAATCCTTCTACTGGAGCAACAGCGGGGGTACATCCTAACAGAAAAATCGGTTTTGCGATGGATTTTGGATTAAAAGCAGGAGAAGTAACGATCTTCAGGGTAAGTCATACACCTGACGGGTATCGTCTTCTAGTGATGAAAGGAAATGCATTAGATGTAGAGCAGCCTTTTACAGGTACTTCTGTAGAAGTTGAGTTAGCGACAAATGCATCAGACACACTTTATGAACTTATGCATGCGGGGTATGAACCTCATTTTGCACTAGTTTATGGTGATGTGACAGAACATCTAATTGAACTAGGACGTATGCTTAATTTAGAAACAAAGGTCTATGTATAAGAAGATTGTACTTCTCTGCTACAGTAAAAGTTAGCCAATACTATATAATAATACCAAACGCTAACTTAAAAGGAGTTTGAGAACATGAAAGATACAATAGGTTCTAATAAAAATATCGCGCTTTATCTTCAAGTAAAAGATGTCTTAATTAAACGTATACAAGAGAAAATTTGGAAACCTAATACGTTAATTCCAACAGAACAAGAATTAATGCAAGAATTTGATGTAAGCCGTACTACATTAAGACAAGCTATTTCTATGTTAGTACAGGATGGACTGTTAGAAAAAAAACAGGGCAGGGGAACAATTGTAAAGCCTCAGCCTCTTATTGGCGGCAGCTTAGGCAAGCTCAAAGGACTAGCAGAAGAAGTAGCAGAAAAAGGACTAACGCCGAATTCAAAACTCATTCGGACTGATTTTAAAAAAGATTTGTATTATGAAACTTCCATGCTGGAGTTAGATGCTGGAGAAGAGGTTCTAGTCATTGAACGAATTCGTTTTGCGGATGAAGTACCTATTGCGATTGAACGTTCTTGCTGGCCTATGCATATTGGGAAAATACTAGTTGAACAAGATTTAAATCGTGCAAAATTTTATGAAGTGCTAGAAGAGAATGAAATCTTCTTAAAACGAGCTAAAGAGAAGGTATCTGCTATTAATGCAACCATTTATGAAGCAGATCTGTTAGGCATACGGGGCGGAGAAGCTTTACTTGAAATGACAAGAGTAAGTTACGGTTTTGATGATAAGCCACTTGAATTTACGGTAACAAAATATCGCAGTGACAAATATCATTATAATATTGAACTTACAAGATAAAATGCTAATACAATTGGGGATGTGGAGATAATGACGAGTTTAACTCAAGTCAAACAATATGGTTTATATGTAAATGGGGAATGGGAAACAACAGCAGAAAAAATGGAAGTCTTAAATAAATATACACAGCAGCCTGCAGCTGAAATCTCAGTAGCCACAAAAGACGATGTAAATAAAGCTGTGGCCAGCGCGAAAGATGCATTAAAAAACACTTTTTCACCATATGAACGCTACGAGGTATTAATGAAGGCAGCGGATTTACTATTAAGCCGTCAAGAAGAATTTGCTGAAATTTTGGCTACTGAAGTTGGAAAGTCTATTCGTGAATCTCGTGGAGAAGTCGAGCGTGCGGCTACAACTTTACAAATTTCAGCGGAAGAGGCAAAGCGTATTCATGGAGAAGGTGTACCTGTTGAATCGGCTCCAGGCTCGGAGAATCGCATGGCTTTTACAGTAAAAGTCCCGGTTGGAGTTGTTGCAGCTATCACACCGTTTAATGTACCTATCAATCTAGTTTGTCATAAACTCGGACCGGCACTTGCAGCTGGGAATAGTGTAGTATTAAAACCTGCTGAAGTCACTCCAATTTGTGCTCTCAAGCTAGCAGAATTAATGGAAGAAGCAGGTCTGCCAAAAGGGCGCCTTCAAGTATTGACTGGGGATGGAGCAGAAATTGGTGAATGGTTATTAGAAAACCAAGATGTTAATATGTTTACTTTTACAGGAAGCCCAAGAGTAGGAGAGCTCATTCGATCTAAGGCAGGTTTGCGTAAAGTTTCACTTGAACTAGGAAATAATTCGGCTACTATCGTACATAAAGATGCTGATTTAGAAAAAGCTGCATCTTTAATTTCTCAAAAAAGCTTTAATAATGCGGGACAAGTTTGTATTTCAGTTCAGCGAATTTATGTTCATACGAATATTTATACTGCATTTGTTAATAAGCTAAAAGAAAAAACAGAAAAGTTAGTAGTCGGTAATCCAATGGATGAGCAAACGGATATTGGACCTATGATTCGTCTCAAAGAAGCAGAGCGAGTGGAAGAATGGGTAAAAGAAGCGGTGGAAGAAGGGGCAAAAATTGAACTAGGAGGAAAGCGTGATGGTGCTTTCTATCTTCCTACAATTTTGACCAATGTAAATGACGATATGAAAGTTTGTCGTCAAGAAGTGTTCGGGCCAGTAGTAGCTATTGCTCAATATGATGAGATTGATGAAGTGATTTCAAAGGTAAATGATTCTGACTATGGGTTACAAGCAGGCCTTTTTACGAACGACTTACAGTTTGCTATGAAGGCAGCTCGCGAAATCGAGGTAGGCGGATTAATTGTAAATGATGCTTCAGCGTATCGTGTTGACCATATGCCATATGGCGGTGTGAAAAAGAGCGGTAACGGAAAAGAAGGGCCGAAGTATGCAATTGAAGAAATGACTGAAGAACGTATCATTGTTCTAAATTTATAATTTATCAGTTTAAATGAAAGACCTAGATTTTTAATTTTCTAGGTCCTTCATTTGGAAAATAACAAAGAAAAAATGACGAAGGTGAACAAACATGGAGTTCTTAACAATCCTTCTTCCTATTTTCGGGATTTTTGCACTTGGATTTATTGGACAAAAGAAAATAGGATTTGATACAAAAACAATTTCAACAATGGCACTTTATTTGATGTCTCCAGTTCTAGTGTTCAAAACATTTTACACAACCAAATTTAATATTGACTACTTATATCTTACGTTGTATACATTTGCACTTTGCTTTGCATTAATTGCTGTCGTCTATATTATTGCTTATTTCCAGAGATATTCTACTTCAGAAACCTGTGGAATGATATTAGCGTCCTCATTTATGAATAATGGAAACTACGGTACACCTGTCGTTTTATTGCTCTTTGGCGTTACAGGCTTAGACTCTGCCATTATTCTCATGGTCATACAGCAGCTGGTCATGTGTACAGTGGGAGTTTATTATGCCGCTAAAGGGAGTCCACAAGGAAACGGTATAAAATCAGCCGTTGACGCAGTGCGACGGATACCAATTGTATATGGGGGACTTTTGGGAGCTATATTTCAGTTTCTTCATATTCCATTAAGCAACTCTGTAAAAGAAGCGGTTGATTTAGTGGCCGGTGCAGCTATTCCTACCATCATGATCGTACTTGGAATGCAGCTGGCTAAAATATCAATTAGAAATTTAGCCAAAGCAAAAGTTTCATGGTCATTAGCTATCAAGCTTGTGATCTCACCATTTATCGCTTATATACTAACACTTCTATTACCTGTTGATGAGATGGTTAAACAAATTATGATTATTATGGCTGCTATGCCCACAGCTGCCAATACAACTATGTACGCGCTCCAATTTAATACAGAGCCGGAGTTTGTATCAAGTGCAACGTTAATTAGCACCTCCCTAAGCCTTGCTACATTACCTATCATTTTTCTAATTGTTTTATAAAATGAAACAGAAAACGTTCTAATATATGTTGAAAAATAATTTTATTATATGACTTTAAAAGGAGTAGTCAATGTGAATTCTCCTCATAACTCAGTTTTAAAAAGATATTTAAAATTTATTTTCTATTTTAGTTTTGTGTTCTTCTTATACTTCTACTTCACATACAGTTTTCAACACTACCTGACTAAATATTTGTTTCTTAACTGTTTACTGACAGGGATCTCTTTTTTAATTCGAAATTCAAGGGGTTATACGGAAAAACTGTAAAAGCATCTGTAAAGGAAAAAACTTATTAAAAGGACTTATGGATTCTTTTAATAAGTTTTTTTGGGTCTTAGTATTATCCCTGAATATATCTATACATTTGAAAATATTTTAAAAAATAGTTGAAATGCCCGGTACTAAGTATTACAATCTACATATACTAAGTATTACTTAATAGCTTAATTTTTAAAAGTATTAAGTAAAAATTGGCTTGGTACTAAGTAATACAGAATATAAGTCAAACGATATAGAGGAGGTTCTGAAGATCGAAAATTTAACTGAAATGCTGAAAGGTTCGCTAGAAGGCTGTGTGTTAGAAATTATCAGCCGTCATGAAACCTATGGCTATGAAATTACACGCCGTCTGAACGAGCTTGGATTTATCGAGGTCGTGGAAGGAACGGTCTACACTATTCTCGTACGATTAGAAAAGAAAAAACTTGTGAATATAGAAAAAAAACCATCAGATATGGGCCCACCCCGCAAATTTTATTCGCTTAATGAGGCGGGCTACAAGGAGCTTGAGCTGTTTTGGAAGAGGTGGGATTTTGTATCATCAAAAATCAACGTCTTGAAGTCAAACTAGCTTCATAAGATAGACCGTCGGATAGTTTTAAAGCATCTTATGAAGTTTTATAAAAAGGAGGAAAAATGACATGCTGGAAATATTCAAAAAAATGATTGGTGATAAAAAAGAGTATAAAATGATGATGGCACGGGTTGAAGCCTTGCCAGAGGACTATCAGTTTGTATTTAAAAAAATTCAAAACTACATGTGGAATTTCTCATCGGGCAACGGAATGGATATGCTACACATGCAGTATGAATTAATTGATTTATTCGAAGCAGGTGCTGCAGAAGGTAGACAGGTGCTCGAAATTACTGGAGACGATGTGGCTTCCTTTGCTGACGAATTAGTGGCAAATGCTAAAACTTATATGGTTAAGTATCGTGAAGATTTGAATCAGAGTATTAAGGAACGATTAGGAAAAAATAAATTTAATCAATAACATCGACTGAATAGCTAGTTGCAAGTATAGATTTTTGCTTTTGCTATTCAGTCATTTTTTAAACTCAGTACTAAGTAATACAGAATATAAGTCAGACTGAATAGTAAGGTATTAAAAATTTAGCTCTACGAGACGCTCAGCTTAGTTAAATCATGACAGTTCTAGCAAGCCAGCTTGTGGAGCTTTTAAAAGGAGGAAAAACGTATGAGAAATACAGTGATTTTTGTAAAAGAGTTAAAAAAGGCCTTTAAAGACAAAGAAGTATTAAAAGGGGTGAACGTTGAGGTGCAGCGCGGTGAAATTTTTGCACTGCTGGGCTCAAATGGAGCAGGGAAGACGACGACAGTTAACATTCTTTCAACACTGATGAAGGCTGATAGCGGCGAAGTAAGTATTTGCGGATTTGACGTCCAACGTCAACCGGCTGATGTCCGCCAGAACATCAGCCTAACGGGGCAGTTCGCAGCTTTAGACGGCATGCTCACTGGGAAGGAAAACCTGATAATGATTGCCAAATTGCGAGGGGTATCTAATCCTAATGAAGTAGCTGACAATCTCCTTGCAAGATTCAGCTTGACCGATGCAGCCAATCGCCGGGCGGATCAATATTCCGGTGGAATGAAGCGCCGTCTTGATATAGCTATGAGTCTGATTGGCGCCCCAGCCGTTATTTTTCTCGACGAACCGACGACCGGACTTGATCCGGAAGCCCGGATTGAAGTCTGGAACACCGTCAAAGAGCTTGCTGGCGGTGGTACGACCATCTTGCTCACGACTCAGTATCTGGAGGAAGCTGAACAACTGGCAGATCGGATAGCCATCCTACATGGCGGAAAAATCATCAAAACCGGTACCCTTACCGAACTTAAAGAGATGTTCCCCCCAGCAAAAGTGGAATACATTGAAAAACAGCCAACATTGGAGGAAATCTTCCTCGCGATCATCGGCAAAAAGGAGGAAATGTAAATGAAAAACAAAACAGGTGTATTACTAGGACGTTTGATGCGCACTATTATGCGCAGCCCGGATACAATTATTACGGTGGCGATTACGCCGATTATGATGATGCTACTGTTTGTCTACGTATTTGGGGGTGCCATAAATACAGGAACAGCCAACTACGTCAATTATTTATTACCAGGAATCTTGCTGATGGCTATCGCATCCGGCGTCGCTTACACTTCCGTGCGGCTATTTAATGATGTAAAAAGTGGACTGATGGCCCGTTTTATTACTATGCCTATTAAACGGTCTTCGGTATTATGGGCTCACGTGTTGACATCTTTTGTTTCCAATGCGCTTACTGTCGTAATAGTTATCCTCATCGCGCTCTTGATGGGTTTCCGCTCCAGCGCTGATATCCTAGATTGGTTCGCGGTAGCCGGGATACTCGGGCTGTTTACGCTAGCCCTGACATGGTTGGCCATTATTCCAGGACTGACAGCGAAATCTATGGAAGGAGCCACAGGCTACTCGTACCCACTAATCTTCCTACCTTTTATTAGTTCCGCCTTTGTTCCCACTGAAACGATGCCTAAAGCTGTTCGTGCATTCGCTGAAAACCAGCCCGTGACTTCAATCGTGAATACAATTCGTGCACTCTTGTACGAAGGATCAGTTGGCAACGATATCTGGAGTGCCCTTGCCTGGTGCCTAGGTATCATGGTCATCGCTTACTTTTTCGCTAGTAAAGAATTCAAACGCAAATTAGGGTGAATTTTATAAACTGAGCAAGCTATCCAAGGTATATGGAATCATCGAAATTTTAATGTAAAGTATTGATAGCATTGTTCCCATCGAGGAGAAATCAATTAGCAATGAAAAGACCTCTCTTATATGAGTGGTCTTTTTTATGTGTATTTTAAAACGCTGAAATTTGCAAGTTATACGCAAAATAAAAGTTAATTTCGTCAGGGAGCGTTTCTCTGCATGTTAAAATCGTCGATTTATTAGGTTTTTATTTATAAATGATTTTGACGAAAATGCATCTTTCTGGGAGGTGCTTTTTTCGTTTCCTATAAAAATATAAAAAAGAGGAGAGTTTTTATGAAGAACATTTTTATGAAATTAATGACCGTTCTTACATTATTAATGGTCGCATTATGTGGAGTAAATCAGGGGAAAACAGAAGCAGCAAGTAAACCAGCAAATCAAGATTTAATCATCATTAACAAGTACTATAACAAGCTTGCGTATTTTCATAATGGTTATATTGAAATCGTTGATCCAGTAGAAACGGGGAAAACATGGGTCAAAACACCTGTTGGCTTTTTTAAAGTGGTGAACAAGATTAAAAACCGCCCTTACTATACAGGGCATATTCCTGCGGGCAATCCTCGCAATCCATTAGGAAAACGTTGGTTAGGGATAAATGCAAACGGTACGTATGGTGATACGTATGGCATTCACGGCAATAACAATGAAAGCAGCATTGGAAAATACGTGAGTCAAGGTTGCGTGAGAATGCATAATGCAGACATCGAAAAGCTTTATGATAAAGTTCAAGTTGGAACACCGGTTGCGATTACGTATTCCTATAAGAGCTTCGTTGATCTTACAAGCGTATATGGATATAAATTCAAAGGCTACAAGATGAAAAACAATTAATATCTGAGCAGCATTCCCGAGTTCTTCTCATGCTCATGTGAGTGAAGTATCTATTTGGGGTAACTTAACAGGATGGGAAAATGAAGGTCTGTTCGGTGCATTAACTGGTTGGGAAACATCCGGTAATCCATTCGAGACTGAACAATTAGATTTGTTCATCTTTGAAGAAGCAGAACCAGTTGAGTTTCCACCTATAAAACAAGAGGGAGACACAAGATGATTTTTTTAGTAGGAGCATAGGTTAACCCTCTTGTTTCTTTTGTATAATGTTAATAATTGCAATTACTAAACGACTAAATAAAGCTCTTACATTAAGGCTAATAAGGCTGTAATACCATTTCCAGCCTTTTTGCCACTTAATTAGTTTCGTATATTTTTCTGCCCATAACTCAACTAAAAATAGTGAACTGATGGTAAGTACAATTTTATATACAATTTTAAAAGGATTATCATTTTTTGTTAAATGATAAAGCCATAAAGAAACAGTTGGTAAACATAAGAAATCAAATAAAACATTCGATTTAAACTCTTTAGGTATAAAGCGTATAGGGTATTGAAGTATTCGACGGTTAACTAGAAACCTGTCAACGATAGCATTTGTATATCCATTCATAAACAAGACCAACAGTGAGTCTTTGACAGGGGTTTTCTTTAAAACGAAGGGTAAGCTACCTAAAAATATGACGGTTATACACTTTAGAAATCGTCTTTCTAATTTTTTACTTTTCATATAGTTTCATCTCCTTTCTTAGTCGTAAAATTAGTATTAGCTGTTCTATGATTTACGATGCAACAGTTTTTCCTTTGTCATGCAAATGTAACAAAATAAACCATGACAATTTTTATCAAATGGTTACATTCGTTCGGTATCAAAAAACTGAATAGGAGTGTTGTCCATTGAAGAAAAAGCTAGTACCTATCATAATGGCTTTGGGAGTTTTTATCCCGAATCAGGCATTTGCTGCAACGGGAGACAGCATTATCAAGACAGGCTAATTCCTTCCTTTATGTATTTATTGTATGTATTTATTGTTTCATACCTTATCTTTTCGTAAATATTTAGAATATGCAATAACATTTATACTAACTTAAAAATTCTTTAATTTATTTAAGTAAATGGTTAATTATTTTTGTTATAGATACTTTAGTATTTATATCTGTTGTCGAAAAAGTTCATATTTTTCTACAAAACATATAAATGAAAAAATGAAATTTAGAGTTAGTTTATTATGTTATCGATATGTTGAAAAGTGAAACTAAACGCAATGCCCATTGCAGGAACGCAAAAGAAAGCACCTTTACTTAAGGTGCTTTCTTTTTGGTTTATTTAATGCATTTTGCAGTATATTTAATGCATTTTCCATCTTTATCATATAGTTCTTATCGTTACTAGAACATTGAAACGAAATATCATTAGTTCCATTGGTACTTAGTAAACTTTTTTCTTCTAGGAGACTAGACAGTCTTTCTACAGTACCTTTACTGCCATCAATAAGTTGAATATGAGAGGGAAGAAAATCTTTTAATACAGGCTTGTAATAAGGGAAATGAGTGCAACCTAGTACAACCGTACCATATTGATTTAAATCAAATCCTTCTAGCTTTGTTCTAAAATACGTACTTAATTTGTCCCAATTAAAGTTTAGATCTTCACAGAATTCAACTAATTCTGGAAGAGGTAATGGGTCAACGATTGAATCCTTATCAATTCTAGTAATTAGCTTTTTATATTTCAATTCTTTTAATGTTAAGTCCGTAGCAAAAACAAGCACTCTTTTATCCATTGAACTACTTAATTCAATAGCAGGCTTTGCAGCAGGCTCCATTCCGATTATTGGGATATCGTACGTAGACCTTAATTCGTTAATAGAGATGCTAGTAGCTGTATTACAAGCGATAACAAGTGCTTTAACCTCTTGTTTAAGAATATCTTCCACTGCAGTTTGGACATGTTTATTTACTTCTTCTTTTGTCTTGGTTCCATACGGAACATTGCGTGTATCAGCATAATATAAAAAATCTTCTTTCGGAAAATGTTTTATTGCTTCATTTAATACCGATATTCCTCCAATGCCAGAGTCAAAAAAACCAATTCTCATGTTTTTCACCTTACAATTCAAATATTTTTTCACATCATTTATTATACCTTTAGAGTAAATGATTAAATAGGAAAAGCCCAATTCTATAGATTCAAACGATAATTACTATAGAAAGAGGCTCATTTATTAATTTAACTATAGTTGAGTGTTTTTAGAATATTTTCTGCTTGTTGCATAGTAGCTTTCACTAGATCAGCTGCTGTTCTATCTCTTTCTAATAGCCTCGTACTTTGGCCACACCATAAAGACATATACTCTTTATCACCTAGCTTAGCTGCAGCTTTTCGAATATCTCCCGTAATGGTATTTTGTGTAGGAAAACATAACGGTTGAATCTTAGAAGTTTCGAACTCCTTAATAAAAGTATTGGCTATTCCTCGTGCGGGACGACCTGAAAAATGTCTAGTGAGAACCGTGCTTTCTTCATTACTTTCGTGAAGAGCCTCTTTATAACAAGGATGTGCTCCAGATTCTTGTGTCGCTAAAAAAGCAGTTCCCATTTGTACACCACTCGCGCCAAAAGCTAAAGCTGCGATTAATCCTCTTCCATCCATAATTCCACCGGTGGCAATGACGGGAACATCCACTTGATCCACTATTTGAGGTACAAGTGAGAACAGCCCAATATTAGCTCCGTAAGGATGCTCATTTACATCAAATGTTCCTCGATGACCACCTGCTTCACTTCCTTGAGCTATAATCACATCCGTCCCCTGTTCTTGTGCAGTTAGGGCTTCTTTGACTGTTGTAACCATTGTCATAACTTTTATGTCATTTTCTTTTGCTATTTTCATCGCATAAGGTGGAAGAACACCAAAAGCTGTGCTTACGATAGGTACTTGTTCTTCTACCAATACTTTAAACTGCTCTTTAAATAAATTTTTAGTTTTGACTTCTTGTTCAACACGCTTAATAGATAAAACGCCTCGCATCGTATCTAATAATTGCTGAACCTCTTCTAACCCACCCGTATTATCTGCCATTTCAGTAGCAAAAAGATTAACAGCAAAGGGCCTTTTAGTATACTTTCGAATCTCTCTCACAGCTTGTCGAATATCCTCTGGATGCATATAAGCAGCACCTAATGTTCCAAGCCCACCTGCCTCACATACGTTTACAATGAGATCTACTGTTGTAATTTTATCTCCCGCCATACCAGCCTGTATAATGGGTACCTTAATATCTAACATTTCACAAACACGATTATCTAAATTCATTTTTCTCCCCCAGGTTATGAAGTAGACTACACGAGTTGTATTAAGAATTAAATAAATGATGTGGTCTGGTAGTTAATTCATTTTTATTAAGAGCACATGTGAGACTCATAAAAATATAATGGCACTTTATAGTCCTCATAAAAGATGCTCCATATTTATCATATATGTTTTTATCCATATGGTATAATTCAAAATAAAGATATTTGCCATCTCTTTAACAGATGGCAAAGAGAAATTAGGTGTGAAGAAACATGGATATTCAATCTTTGCGTATTTTTAAGGCAGTTGCCGAGTATGGGAGTATCTCAAAAGCTGCAAAAGAGCTAAATTATGCACAGTCTAATATTACGACTCGGATGCAACAGTTAGAAAACAGCCTGCAAACGGTCTTATTTTATCGACATAACAAAGGGGTTACACTAACAGCAAAAGGAGAAGTATTAATAACTTATGCTGATAAAATTTTTCGTCTTTTAGATGAAACAAAAGAAGTAATGAGGGACCAAGAAGAGCCTCAAGGTCCCTTAGGTATCGGTTCAATGGAGACAACGGCTGCCGTTCATTTGCCTAGGTTTCTCTCTAGGTATCACTCTGCCTATCCTCAAGTAGATTTAAACTTAAAAACGGGGCCTACAAGTCAGCATATTGAAGCAGTGTTAAATTATAAATTAGACGGTGCATTTGTCTCTGGACCTCTATCTCATCCTGACCTTATTACAAAGAAAGTATTCAGTGAAGAATTAGTATTGGTAGGAAATTCGTTACTTTCTCAATCTTTAAAATCTCATAAAGTTGATGATTTGACACTGTTAGTTTTACACAAAGGTTGTTTTTATCGTGAGAAGTTAAAGCATTGGTTACATGAAGAAGGAGTGATACCTTCTAAAGTTATGGAGTTTGGTTCCTTGGATGCGCTTATGGGATGTATAGCAGCTGGCCTGGGAGTTACTTTACTACCTCTATCTATTGTACAAAGATACAGCTATCTAGAAGAGGTTACTCATTATTCTATTCCAGAAAAATTTTCGCTAGTCGACACGCTTTTTATTTATCGTACTGATGTCACTTTCTCTACGCCTCTTATTAAATTTGCAGAAATGTTTCAAGAGGAGAGGATTAGTCCTCTATAATATCCTAGAGGAGGAGAAGGGACTTTCATCCTCGTTATATGGATAAAGGTTTCCACACAACTATAGCGTGGATTCATAATTAAAAAATGTGTACGTATATGGAATAAACCCCGCCATAGTAATTGAATTTATCACATTTTATTTAATAAAAAGCCCTTTGCTTAATAAGAGCAAAGGGCTTTTACACATGTGTAAATATAGTAGTGCAGAGAGCTCTATAGACTTAAAAAATTATGAACGTGCTAGCAGACTCATTGAGAAGCCAGAGATACAAACTTCGATGGATTTTGATATCTGTTTTAAAGATACCTGTTATCTATTTTATGTATTTTATTATATATCAAAATAGAGATATGCTGAAGTAGTAACATTTTTTAAGGAGATGAGATCTTGATTAAAATTTTAGTTGGTGGAATATTATCGTTAGTTATTGCAATGGGAATTGCAAGGTTTTCCTATACGCCTATTCTACCTCTTATGCAAAGTGACATGTCATTTTCAAATAAAGTTGCCGGGTATCTTGCTACAAGCAACTATGCAGGATATCTAATTGGAGCTGTTTTAGTAGGAATCCTACCTTTAAAAAAACGTAGAAAAGCAGTCTTAAGATTAAGTCTAATTTTCAGTGTAATTACGACTGCAGGCATGGGATTATTTCAAATGTATTCAGCATGGTATACTTGTCGTTTTATATCCGGCTTTTCTAGTGCATTTGTACTTGTTTTATCTTCAAGTATTGTATTAGACAAACTTGCTGAAAAGGAAAAAACAAATTGGTCTGGGCTTTTCTATGGAGGAGTTGGAGTAGGGATTTTTCTTACTGGAATCACTATCCCTATTTTAAATCATTATTTTAAATGGGAAGGAGCATGGATTGGGCTCTCTATTCTAAGTATTATACTAACTTTCCTAGTATGGATTTGGTTGAAAGATGAGACCTCTAGTTCTACTCAGAATAAGAAGAAGGAGATACCTGCTCATGGCCCTCCAACGAAATGGATTCCTTGGTTGATTATAGCCTATGGCCTAGAGGGTCTAGGGTATATTGTAACTGGTACCTTTATTATATCTATTGCAGGACAAATACCAAATTTTAATGGCGATGCAACCTTTATATGGATGATTGTCGGTTTAGCTGCGATTCCATCTTGTATTATCTGGTCTTCACTTGCCAAAAAAATGGGGTTTGTGAAATGCTTAGTTGTTACCATGCTATTACAAGCCTTTGGCATTGTAGTTCCGGTATTATTAATGACTAAAATAGGTTTAATTGTAAGTGCACTATTGTTTGGAGCAACATTTATGGGAATTACAACACTTGCTACAACATTAGCAAGCCGAATTACTCCAAAGAATAGTAGCCGTATCATCGGTTACCTTACAGCTATTTATGCTGCTGGTCAAATGATAGGGCCCTTGCTTGCTGGCCACTTTGCATCTGCTAGTCATAATTACAACTCTGCTTTAATTGGGGCTGCAATTGTTGTATTAATTGGTGCTCTCTTTTTATTATCCGGGATTCGATTTGATAATAAGCCTGTTAAGATTGTAATTACAGAAAATATACAGAATGAAGAAATTTAACTTTTATGTGTCTAATAAGTATTGAAAGCATATAGTTGAGAAGGAAGTAGTAGAAAGAGAAAGAACAATATAAAACATTACTTTATTCATATATCTTTGTTTGCGTCATTTTGATAACTAAAGGTTTGATAAATAAAAGCTATCGTATCATTTTTTAAGGAAAAACTTGATATGATAGCTTCTTCAACCAAAAGACGTGAAGCAATTGAATATTCATATTGCCTCCTAACTTAAGTGGATATCTCTTTTAGAGATACCCCATATCTCAGTATTGAATTATACATGTAAGCAAATCTATTATAAAGTATAGGTATTGATTAAGAAATATTTGGAGAAAACAGTCGATAACTTTAGCTGAAAATAAAGTCTTTATTGATGATAGTTGTTTAGAAGAGGGTTTAGTCACTTTAACGTTTGGTAATTAGGAGAGGAGAGTTTGTATGGTAACATATCATACTTTAGAAGTGAAAGGTCTGAATATATTTTATAGGAAGGCTGGGTATCCAGATAAACCAACCATCTTATTGCTACATGGATTTCCATCTGCAAGCCACATGTTCCGAGATCTTATTCCGGTTCTAGAAAAAGATTATTATGTAATTGCCCCTGATTATCCTGGCTTTGGAAATACAACTTCGCCTGATCGAAAAGAATTCGACTATACATTTGATCATATTACTGAGGTAATTGAAGCTTTCGTTAATAAATTAGAACTTGATAAGTATGCTCTATACGTTTTTGATTATGGTGCTCCTATTGGTTTTCGTTTAGCTATGCATAACCCAGAGCGTGTAACAGCAATTATTAGCCAAAACGGAAACATTTATCGAGAAGGTTTGGGATCAAAATGGGCGACCAGAGAAGAATACTGGGAAAATCCCACGCCGGAAAAAAGACAAAGTTATCGAACGGCTTTTGCATCAGAAACCATTAAGCATCAGTATATCGATGGGACGCGGGAAAATACAGTTTCCCCAGATGGTTATACGCTTGACATTACCTATATGAAACGACCAGGAAATGATGAAAAACAGTTAGATTTAATATTTGATTATCAAACCAATGTAAAGATGTATCCTGAATTTCAACAATATCTCCGTAAGTATCAGCCGCCCTTATTAGCAGTATGGGGTAAAAATGATGTTTCCTTTATTCCAGAAGGGGCTAAAGCTTTCAAAAAAGATTTACCTGATGCAGAGGTCCACTTAGTAGACAGTGGCCACTTTGCTCTAGAAACACACGCAAATGAAATTGGAGAATTAATGTTAGATTTTTTAAAACGTAATCATATTTAAATAGAAAAAAACGATGAATCTCTCTAAACGCTACATCGTAATTTATAAAAATACGGAACATAGAGGTTTATAATTTATTTATAAATCCCTATATTACAATAAGGTAAATATCTAAAGGAGGTATTTTATATGACAAGAAAATGTATTAATGCTGATGGCGCTGTTGCTGTTGGGCCGTACTCTCATGCAGTTGAAGCAGGGGAGTTCCTATTTTTATCCGGGCAAACTCCTATCGATCCACAGACTCAAAAGCTCTCGGAGGGTAATATTGTAGAACAAACAAAACAATGTTTTGAAAATCTTTTTAAAGTATTGGAAGCATCAGGTCTAACCTCTGAAAATGTGGAAAAGGTAAATGTTTTTTTAACCAATATGAATGATTTTGCAGCAATGAACGAAGTTTATGCAACACAGTTTTCTGCTCCTTATCCTGCTCGTACAACTATAGGTGTAGCCTCTCTCCCTCTAGGCGCACAAATTGAAATAGAAATGATAGCTAGAAGGTAATACCTAACGGTGAATATTATGTAACTAAATATCTCTCATCAACAGATAAGCTACAGGCTAGTGTACAAGTAAACACTGAAGGTGAGGTCATTACAAATTGATGCCTAGAATTATTAATTTAGCTATTGGAACGCCAAAGGAATATAACTGGAACCACGAAGCTAAGCTATCTGGAATAGGAAAGACTTCTACCAAGGTTGCTGAGTTAAAAAAGGTAGGGTTCGTGGGAGACGACGTTGGAAATAAAGAAAAGCATGGAGGCGTTGATAGGGCGGTATGTTTATATCCATTTGAACACTATTCTTATTGGGAAAAAATCTTACGAAAGAAAATGGTTTTACCAGCCTTTGGAGAAAATATTACAGCAATGGGCATGACTGAAAAACAAGTTTGTATAGGCGATGTATATCAAATAGGAGATGCAATTGTGCAAGTGACGCAAGGAAGGGTACCTTGTGATACAATATCGAAATATAATGAGGAAAAACACCTTTTAAAGAAAGTCGTTGAAACCTCTCTAACAGGTTACTTTTTTCGAGTATTGGAAGAAGGAGCTATTAAAAACAATTCAGAAATAAACGTTATTGATAGGCATCCTAGAAGAATATCAGTGGCTTTTGCTACAAAAATTCTTTTTCATCAACACCAAGATAAAGAATCAATCGAAAAGATACTGAGAGTTGATGATTTATCAGAGGAATGGAGAAATAGATTTTTAAAACTCTAATGATGTTTTTTTATTATATATCTAAGAGGTGTGATTGTTATGGAAAAGTTAGAGTATGAATGGGTAAAACAAACAAGACAGATTTTACTAGATCAGTGTAAAGAATTAAATGAAGATGACTTTACGAAAGAGTTTGAATTTGGGTTTCAAAGTATTAGAGACTCTTTAGTTCATGTGGCAGGTTGCTATCATGCTTGGCTAGGTTCTTTTGTTCTTTCAGAAACTTCATCACCACTACTTACAAAAGAAGTCCTTAACACTATGCAGGTAGACGATATTAAACGTTATTTTGAACAAGCTGATAGATACGTAGAAAAAGTATTCGAGCAATTCACAGATAAATTTGATGAATTTATCGAAAAAGAGCTTGCTTGGAGAGCAAACAGTGGTCTTATAAGAAAAACACCCCGTCAATTGCTTGTCCATTCAATTACTCACGAATCACATCATAAAGGACAAATTGTAGCTATGTTACGTCTACTTGGGCATACGCCTAAAAATACGGACATATTAGGGCTATCTGCAAAAGAACTTACCAAATAATAAATTAAAAAATCTTGCCTAAAAGAGCACATTTTTATAACAATGTATGTGCTCTTTGTTATGTATATCATATGCATCGCTAGTTTACATAAAGTCTCTTTCTGGTAGACATCACAAAAAATAACCCTTGCGGCAGTAGGGTTCAGCTAAGGATTCTCTTTCTGGAGTAGGCAGCTTTTTATACCATCCTCCATATAATAACGATTTGTCTTGAGGGGATTAGGGGACAAGTGCATAAAAAGAGGAACTTTTATACAATTGCTAAATGGTTCAAGTATTTGAATAATATTTTATGTAAACTAGCAATGTATATGGTATACAGTCCAAAAACAGAAAAAACTCCCCCAGAGCGTTAAGGGAGTTTTCCTGCTACATTTATTTATCCAAAGGGTTGAAACCTTATCAGTTTCTTGAGTAGTTTGCTCAAGACGAAAGCATAGTATGTATTTTTTATTATAAAGATGCCTAGAATTTATCTTATGTCAACTCAAAAATAAAAAGCCTATGTACTCATCAGCAGTACGTAGGCTTCTAGTAATTAACACTATGAATATATACAGTAATACTATTACCTCAGTAACTGTTCCATCTTTTCTTCTGTTTCGTTTTCCTGGCGAGGCTGATAAATGGTTACTTTTAATTCAGGTGCATCATACACTTGGAGCGTAATATGGTCCATAATCATTTTTCCTGCCACAGGGTGAATAATGGTCTTTTTTCCACACGGCGTACCTAAAACTTCATGTATAAATTCAGCGTTTTTGTTTGACGTTGTGTTGTATGGGATAACTAGCAGTGAATTTTAAAATTATTTTCTGCCTTGAAATAAAAAAGGCAGCCAAATAGAGGGCTGCCTTTTAAACAAAATTGAACAACTAGAAGTACGTTTTATTGTTACATATGATGAATTTCATTTGAAATATATCATATTTTGTAGTCCTTCAGTTTCTTAATTCCTTTCTCGTAGATAACTTTAAAGACTCACATTATAAAATCTACTTACTTAATTTTGTTTATTGCTAACAAGAGTGACATGCGGAGTTTTACCTTTTGATTTCCTAGATGAAAGATAAACGCCAGTAAAGATAATAAGTAGTCCAATGACTACGTTTGGAGTAATTGTCTCTCCCAGTAGTAAATAACCCCATACCATGGCCGAGGCAGGGATCAGGTAAGTAACCGTTGCTGCTAATTCAGGGCCACCATTTTTATTGATATAAAAGTAGATTAACTGACCCAATCCTGAGCCAAAACAGCCGAGACCCACAATTGCAAGAATCGGAAGTGGATGAATCAACAAATCTAATTTGAATGGTTCGGTAATCAGCATCCCAATTAAACCAATGATAGCACCTGTTAGTAAGGTGAAAGTTGTTATAGTTAGTACGCTCACCTCAGACAGAAACCGTTTTGTTAACTGCCCAGCAAGCCCATAGCAGATACAAGCAACAAGCATTGTTCCAATCCCAACAAACCCTTTCCCGAAAATCTGACCAAATTGAAAATTCATAAGGACGAGTATCCCGAAAAAACCGATAAGAATACCGATCCACTGACGTCCGGTAAGTCGATAAGAAAAAAGAATAAATCCGATAAGACCTGTCCAGATCGGAGTGGTCGCATTCAGAATAGAGGCAGTTGTACTGTTTATCTCAGTTTCGCTTAAGGAAATTAATCCCCACGCCAAACCACAGTTAAATATACCAACAACAATCAATGCCTTCCAGGGTAGTTTCTCTTTAACTTTTCTACGCTTCCACCATAGAAACGGGAGCAAGATGATAGCACCTGCTAGACAACGAAAAAATACAATTCCCCATATTCCAGCTGAGGGAAGCAGCCACTTCATAAATACAAAAGATAAACCCCAAATTAAACTAAGCCCAATTAAGGCTCCATACAATCGAAACATAATACACCTCCTTACTTCACTTATTATGGCAAATTTTGTTGATTATTTCATTCCGAAATTTTGCTTTGGAGAACATTTTCTCATAGTTTTTTATTTTCATTATTTCAATATCTTTCTTTAGGTATATAAAGTATTTCTTTTTTAATAATAAATTCGACGCTATTCATAGGAATAATTCGGAAAGCTTTAGAGTTTTTATTGAAAAAAGAACGTTTGTTCTTGTATAATATAGAGAACGAATGTTCTTTTTTGAAAGATTCTTTCGATCGATTATGAGTAGCTACCAAATAGATTCATTATATGTATCGACATGCAGGCAGTCCTTGCTTTGTTTTTTTCTATATTAAATGCAAACGTTGAAGAAGGGCATTTCCTACATTTGAAGAATAGTAACACCATTAAATGAATTGAAGGTTGACTGTATCATTGCTAGAGCGACAGATTAAAAAATTGAATAGGAGTGTTCCTTGATGACAAATAGTAAAATGAATCCTAAGGTTGATGAATTTTTAACTAAAGCTAAAAAGTGGAAAGAAGAATATGAGACGTTGAGAAAGATTGTTCTTGACTGTGAGTTGACCGAAGATTTTAAATGGGTGAACCCTTGTTACACGTTTGAGAAAAAAAACGTTGTTTTAATGCATGGATTTAAAGAATATTGTGCACTGCTGTTTCCTAAAGGTTCTCTGTTACAAGATTCTCATGGTATTCTAATCCAACAAACGGAGAATGTACAAGGGGCGCGACAAATTCGGTTTGCCAATGTGCAAGAAATAGTTGAAAAGGAAGCCATCTTAAAAGCTTATATTTATGAGGCCATTGAGGTGGAAAAAGCCGGATTGAAAGTCAAAGCTAAAAAGCCTGAAGAACTCATTATTCCTGAAGAGCTACAACACAAATTTGATGAAATACCTGCTTTAAAAACGGCTTTTACTACATTGACTCCAGGACGGCAAAGAGCATATATTCTTCATTTTTCTGCGGCCAAACAATCTAAGACTCGAGAATCAAGGGTTGAAAAATGCATTCCGAACATTCTTAATGGAAAAGGATTAAATGATTAGTACATTTTATTTAAAACATGGCTAAGATAAATTGTTAATGTATTTGAGTTAAAAATGAAATAAGGCTAAGTGAACTGACTGATGTTCTATTTGTATAAAAGTAGAGTAGATTAAAAAAATTTTTATTTGAGGAGAAAATGCTATGGAAGTTTTTGCAGAATATTTAGCGCGTATAGATAGCCCTGACCACCGTGACCGAACAGAGGAGGTTTTGGCTTGGATTGCTAATACTTTCCCAAATTTGGAACCACAAATTAAATGGAATACGCCAATGTTTACCGATCATGGAACATTCATCGTCGGCTTTGCCTCAGCGAAACATCATTTGAGCGTTTCACCTGAAGAAACAGGCATTGCGCACTTTAATCATGACATTGCTCAGGCTGGATACAGCGCTACCAAAGGCCTGTTTCGAATTTTATGGACTGAGCCAGTAAACTATGAATTACTTAAAAACATAATCGAGTTTAATATTTTAGATAAGAAAGACTGTGCAACTTTTTGGCGGAAATAAAAAGCAGATTATGAACGGAGAAGAAGGAGGATACAGAACGGTGGACTTTGAAATGGTTATGAAAGAACTTGAAGCGCTTGGTACGGAACGAATTAAAAAGACTTACATAAACAATGGTGCACGCGATCCGCTTTTTGGAGTGGCAACAGGAAAAATGAAGCCGATTGCAAAGAAAATCAAGAAAAATCAGGCTTTGGCTGAGCAGCTTTACGCTTCTGGCAATTACGATGCTATGTATTTTGCTGGTATCATTGCAGACCCAACAGAGATGACTGCGGAGGATTTTGAGCGTTGGATTAATAAAGCGTATTTTTACATGCTATCCGATTATGTAGTTTCAGTAACTTTGTCAGAAACCGATTTTGCGCAAGTTGTTGCTGATAGATGGGTGGCAAGCGATGAAGAACTTAAAATGTCGGCAGGTTGGAGTTGTTACTGCTGGCTTTTGGGTAATCGTCCTGACGATGAATTTAGCACAAGCAAGATTGCAGATATGCTTAATCAAGTGGAAAACACGATTCACGATTCTCCAGATCGAACGAAATCGGCTATGAATAATTTTATCTATACAGTCGGTATTTCATATTTGCCACTTCATGAGAAGGCGCTTGAAACTGCAAAGGCAGTAGGTCCAGTCGAAGTTAAGAAGGATAAGAAAAAAAGTAGTATTCTTCTTGCTTCCGAAAACATTCAAAAGGATATAGATAGAGGACGGCTTGGTTTCAAACGCAAACATGTAAGGTGTTAGCATGATGTGTAATGGAGCTACACTATCTGAAACGAGACTAACAAGCATTTAATAATAATTAGTTTACTATACGTAGGATGTTTTGTTCCTTCATAAACCATCCGTTGAAGAAGTGGCAGGGGATAAAAGCTAAAAAAATCTTGGGAAAAGGAGAGATTAAAGATGAACATCCAAAAGGAAAATCTAAGAATCTGTCATAAAGGACACAAATATTATAAAAGCAGCAACTGTCCGACCTGCCCAACCTGTGAGCAAGAAAGCAAACCTGACAATGGATTTCTCTCCATGCTATCAGCACCAGCAAGACGAGCATTGGAAAGCAACGGGATAACTTCTTTGCAGCAGTTATCAAAATTTAGTGAAAAAGAGATATTACAATTTCACGGTATGGGGCCGGCTTCTTTACCTAAACTTAGAACAGCTTTGCAGGCCAATGGGTTAGCCTTTAAAAATTAAACATTAAGGATAGTTAAAGCAAGAATTAGATCTGGATAAAGTGTACGAATACGCTGAATTTCCGGATATGGAAGGATGTTAAGAGATAAATAGTGGGAAAAAGAAGGATTGGAGATTTAAGTAATGAATAAAAAACTAGGTAAAGCGTTAGCGTTACGAAAGAATGGAAATCACAAAGAATCTAACGAATTGCTAAGTGAATTAGTTAAGGAATTTCCAGACGATGCTTTATATAACTATCAATGTGCTTGGAGCTTTGACATATTAGGAGAAGAAGAAAAGGCGGTGCCCTTTTACGAAAATGCCATAAAGATAGGATTACCTTCTAAGGATATGGAAGGTGCAGTATTGGGATTGGGCAGCACATATAGAGCCTTGGGGGAATATGAAAAGTCAAAAGAGACATTTTTGAAAGGCATGGAATTATTCCCAGATAATCATGTAATTAAAGTGTTTTATTCCATGACCTTATACAATTTAAAAGAACATAGTCAAGCGATGGAACTGTTACTGAAATGCTTAATAAATACGACAAATGACAATGAAATACTAAGTTATAAAAGAGCCTTAAATTTCTATTCAGATAAACTGGATCAGACTTGGAAGTAGCTTATAAAATTCACTGAAGATAAGTTCTTTTCCTGAAACGAGGAGAGGACTTTTTTTGTAACAATACTGGCAGGCTTCCTGCGATAAAATGACTTTTTAAAATTATAGATTGTGAAGAAATACATTTAAACTATAGGGGACGTTTGTTGAATAAGAGAGTCCTTACATATTATATATGTCTAATATGTAAGGAGCCCTATATGAATTACATTTGAAATAGGAGATCTTTGCTTTGGATCTTGTGCTTCTTTCTTTGTTGAAGCACTTATGTTTGAACCACTCTATCCTTACTAAACTCTTCTTCAATTAGCTTATCCATTAGAAAATGATAAAAAACGTGGTAATTCGTTTTAGTTAGTTTGTCCAGTTCCTGGTGAGTGATGATATTATGTTGGATTAGTAAACCTATAGCAGCTGATATACAATTTACTTTTAAATCTTCTTCCCCTAACATATAAATCACCTTCCCTTATTTACTAAGTAACCCATTCTATATAATAGGCATACTTAAGACACGGACTTATATAAGCTCTTTTCTCAAATTATTGCTCTCGTGCTTATAGAAAATGATAATAAAATGTTCTCAACGCTTTTTGATGCATACTGTTATCTTTATATACTTCGCTTTCTTTTCCTGCAAAAAAACAAAATGATTTAAATTTTCCCTTATTTTGGAATGTTGCATTTGTTTTTAACAGTTAGAGAAGCTTTTGAGCGCTCAGTATGTATCTGAATGTCAACATCAAGAGCTTATGAAAGCCATCCAAGGAAAGTGAATAATGGAATTTATTTTAATTAGTTTCTATTATTTAGCTTATGTAAATGCGAAATAAATGTGGTTTTCCTGTAAGTGAAAAAGGAAATTTCAACTATATCATAAACTTCCCTGTAGGTAATTATTAGATTATATAGGGAAATTTACATCTCAATAAAATACTGTTATTACAAGTTAGTGAGGTAGAAGTATGAAAGAAACCAATAGTAAGAATTTAAAATCTGAAATTATAAAAAAGCACGAGATATTATTTGCAAAGAGATTGGAACTTGAGAGTGAAGCAAGCCGTTTGATGTTAGAAATTAATTTATTAGACGCACGGAATACTCTTGATAAAGTAAGTCAGTTAAACCAAAAGATAGATGATATAACCTCTGAAATGGATTATTTGAAACAAGCCCTTGAAGCCATCGATTAAGCTATATATCAAAGTGTAACTAATTCTATAAGTATAACCACGAGCAAATTAGAAAAAAGTGATCCACATGGAAGAGAAAGAACAGTAAGAAATAAATCTTACTAAAGTGTATGAATACGCTGAATCTCCAGATAAAATCTTATCAAGACCTAAATCATAAATAGTCTAATTAAACTATAGTGATAAACCTACTTAGTCTAATTAGACTATTGTAAACAAAGAAAGAAGGCGTTTCTATGAAATCTGTATTGTTAATTGGACAATCAAATATGGCAGGCAGAGGATTTATTGAGGATGTACCGCCGATTTATAATGAGCATATACATATGTTGAGAAACGGTAGATGGCAAACGATGGCAGAACCACTTAATTTTGATCGTCACATATCTGGTGTTGGGCCGGCAGCCTCTTTTGCTCAAGCTTGGACAGAGGATCATCGGGGCGAGTCCATTGGGGTCATACCATGTGCCGAGGGAGGAAGCTCAATTGATGAGTGGACAATTGACGGACTATTAACCAGACACGCGATTTCTGAAGCAAAATTCGCAATGGAAACAAGTGAGTTAGTGGGAATTCTGTGGCATCAAGGAGAAAGCGACAGTTACGGAGAACGTTATAAGACGTATGAAGATAAATTGCTTTCATTATTTAAACATTTGAGAGAAGAATTGAATGCACCAGATATCCCGATTATTATCGGTGAGTTGGGACATTACCTTGGAGACGTCGGATTTGGAAAAAGCGCTGTAGAATATAAACAAATAAACCAGATATTATCTAAAGTTGCCCATACTGAAAAAAATTGTTATTTTGTAACATCAAAAGGCTTAACATCAAATCCGGATGGCATTCATATTGATGCCGTTTCCCAAAGAAAGTTTGGATTAAGATACTATGAGGCTTTTTCAAAACAAAAGCATGTGTTAGATGTTTTAGACGTTGAGCATGAATGGGTTGAAAAGGAAGCAAAGCGTGAACTAACTAAAAATGAACGTATATTTGTTGAAAGTATGAAGTTTGCTTTGGGACAATTAAGTTTTGAGGAGTTTTCTATTAATATCTCTACTATTAATGAAAGTAAGTAAAACAGAATTAATCCCATTTTATGAGGAGAGATCAATTGATTCCACTTTTAATCTTAGGTTTGTTAAAAGGAAAACCCGGTTCATATGGATATGAACTTTTGGCAATTATGAATGAGTGGAGTTAGTATAGATTTGTTAATTATTAAAACTAAAAAAGGAGAATCCTTTAAACAGGAACTCCAAAAAGCCGGTATTCAAGACACGCAAATTTTTCAAATGCAACTAGTGGAGAAGTTGCAGACAGAGTGTTAGGTGGGAATATTTCAAATCTGCTACATATATAAATTCAGCGTTTTTTGTTTAATGTTATATTAGGTGCTATAAGAAAGACCTTGAAAGGTGTGTTTCAAGGTCTTTTTTATAGTTATTAAGATTGTTGGTTTTCCACTGTCTCTAATTTTTTATAGTGCGCAATTTTTTCTTCAATTCTATGCGCATTTAACTCTAGTTCCTCTATCTTGCCTAAGACATCATTATAATGTTCCTCTAACAGTTCCTTTCTTGCCGTAATAGTAGACTCTCCTTTCTGTCGCAAATCAGAAAACTGCTTCATTTTAAGCATAGGCATTCCTGTAACACGTAAACGAATTAAAAACTGAATCCAAGCTAGATCAAGATCTGTATATTGCCGATATCCGGTTTGGGCTCTTTGCACATTTTTTATTAATCCAATTTTTTCGTAATAACGCAAAGTATGTGTAGAAAGACCGGTCATACTTGCTACTTGTTGAATACTGAATAAATTTTCCATATTAATTATTATAACATGAGAAATAAAATGCTTGCTTTAGAGCGCGCTCTAAAGCGTAATATCTAACTTGTAAATAAAATAACTCAGTTGTAAGGAGAGATTCAGTTGATGAATGAACGTTACGAAAATGGTTGGAAAACGTTAATGGAGGTAGATGGAGAGGGTGGAAAACGAGTAATTGAATCATTAAAAGACATTGCTCCAGACCTTGGGAAATATGTCATTGAATTTGCCTTTGGAGATATTTATACAAGAGAAGGACTTAACCTGCAGCAAAAACAACTGGTTACGATAAGCTCACTCACGACACAAGGAGGGTGTGAACCACAATTAAATGTTCATATTAATGCTGCGCTTAATGTAGGTCTCACACCGCATGAAATAGTAGAAGCCATTACTCACTGTATTCCATACACTGGCTTTCCTAGAGTGTTAAATGCTATTTTTATTGCTAAACAAGTTTTTACAGAAAGAGAATTAACCGTAACTTTGAAATAAAGGTATATGTATATATGGCAAGGCGATTTTAATTGAACTTTTAAACAGAGGTACGTCTTGATTAGGATAAACCACAATAAATCGTAGTAGTACTCCGAAAAACACGATTTGTGATATAAGGTTAACCTTAGAATAAATAGACTCCTTTTTTAGTGAAAGAAGCTACCTAAAGGTAACTTCTTTTTTATTAAATTATATTTTCACATTCCCTGTATTTTCCTCCATACCTTCTATGTGCGAAGCAGTATCACAAGTGTATTTATAATCACATTAATGGCAGCATTAGCATATCTAAATCTCCTATATTTTTGCTGTTTTGATCTCTTATTTCTTTAAGTTTACTGATGTTTTTAATATAGATATTTTGATTAGACAGCTCAATCCATTTTTCTTTACTCCATTTTTGAATAATTTTATTCACGGTAATGCGGGAAGTCCCAACGTAGCGGGCAAAGGATGTTTGATTAAAGGGAAATTCCTCATTTTCTTTTACGAGCTTTAATAAATAATGAGCCATCTGTTGTTCAACGGGGAGATTAAGAAACGTAATAATTTCTGCTAGCAGTCTAAACTTATAGAGAAGAGAATTTGTAAAGAGAATGACTGCTTTCGGTTCCTCCTCGTATATTTTTAACATTGCTTCATTAGTAAAATAATATAAAACGGATGGAGTTGTGGTTACAGCAGTTGTTAAATAAGGCTCTTTATTAATACCGTTTTCCCCTAATAACATGCCTTCAGGTACATAGTTAACCGTACGTTCTGCTCCTTTCTCAGTTAAGAGAGTAATCTTTACACTGCCTTTATCTAAATAATAAAATCCTTTACCAACTTCTCCTTGATAATAGATCGTGGTGTTTTCTTCTAATTTTATCATCTGTCCATACTTTAAAAAGGGACGCCATATGTATCGAAGGTTTACCATTCAATCACCTTTCTATAAAAGTGTATTTTAAACGTATAGAAACATTTCATACATGAAGCATTATTCTTTACTTTAATAACGTGACCAAAGCGTTTATGAATGAAAGAGATAATTTTTTAACAGATCCGGGTTCTTAATTAAAAATCTTTTATTTTTACTATCTATTAGTTTTTTTTCTTTCCATTTTTTTAACGTTTTATAAACCGTAATCCTTGTTAAACCGGTACACGTTGCTAAGTCCTTTTGTGTTAAAGGAATTTCATAGTTTTTAAAGTCATGATAGATGTTTAAGAGCACAGCGGCGATTTGCTGTTCGGTAGTTAATGTATGTAAATTAATTTGTTCAGCTAGGATATGCATTTTTTGAATAATACTCTTTGTAATAAGGTTTAGTATGGGCGGGTGGAGAGTTATAAGTGTTTTGAAATCGTCATAACTAAAATAATATAGTACGGAATCTTTTACTGTAGTAGCAGTAGTAAAATGAGCTTGTTGGTCCATTGCTTGAACTCCCAATAATTGACCTGGCAATACAATGTTTAACACGCGTTCTTTCCCTAATGGGGTAGAGGTATGGACTTTAATTAATCCACTGTCCAGGTAATAAAATCCTTCTCCTATGTCTCCTTGTTCATATACCACATTTTTTTGTTTCATATATTGCCTTTTTCCGTACATTAAGTAGTTTTTGAAATTATTTTCGTGATTGAAGAGAATAGCCATCATACTCACTCCTTAACCAAAATATAAGATACGCCTAAAAAATTGAAAAGACAATTGTAAGATCAAGTAACACACTATAGGGTAGGGCATTTTATTTACTTTGCTATAAAAACAAAAATAAGTAAGCGCTTACAACAATGTGCGCTTTATTTCTTCTCTTTTTTAATAAGCCAATATTTTTATAAAAACGTTACGCTTTCTACAATATCTTAAAGCGAAAAATGCGTAAATGCAATAATATAAATTTCTTATTTGAGCTACTCCGTCTATTCCAAAAATAAAAAACTCCAAAAAAATGTTAACGAGACTACACCCCTGAAAAAAATCAAATAATATAATTCAATTAATTACTATTAAACCTTAAGGGGATGAACAAATATGGGGATTCGTACAGGTGCTCAATATATTGATGCATTAAAATCACGCCAGCCAGAAATTTGGTTAGGGGGCAGAAAAATTACAAATGTATTTGAAGAAAAGGTGTTTCAACAGCCTATTTTAGAAATTGCGAAGTTGTACGATATGCAGCATGACCCGGCTTACCAAGAGAAAATCACTCATATTTGCGAAGAAACAGGAGAGAGAATATCAAATGCCTTCTTAATTCCTAAAAGTTACGAAGATTTAGTAGCTCGCCGAGAAGTGTTTGAAGCATTTGCAAAAGCTACCTTTGGACTGATGGGAAGAACACCGGATTTCTTAAATGTTGTAGTCACTTCTTTATTTCATAATGCTAGTTTTCTAGATTATTACAATGAACAGTGGGGCAAAAATATAAGAGATTATTACCGTTATATTCGTGATAATGACTTGTTTTTAACTCATGCTATTATCAACCCGCAGAACGACCGAAGCAAAGCCTCACATGAACAACAAGATCTCTTCACTCATTTAGGTGCTGTAAAAGAAACACCAGATGGACTTGTTGTAAAAGGAGCTAAAATGCTAGCTACACTTTCACCTATTACCGATGAAGTTATTGTTTATTCGTTCCCAGGATTTAAACCTGGAGATGAACGTTATGCACTTGCTTTTGCGCTGCCAATCGATACACCGGGACTTCGAATTCTTTGCCGAGAAGCTATGCAAGACGGAACAAGATCAGTGTTTGATCATCCACTAGCCTCTCGATTTGAAGAGATGGATGCGGTATTGATTTTTAATGATGTGCTGATTCCTTGGAACCGAGTGTTTTTATATAACAATATTGAAGCTGCAAATCTTCTTTATCCTAAAACAGGAATCGCCCAGCAACCGGCACATCAATCTGGCGTAAGAGGATTAGTTAAACTCCAATTTGCAACGGAAGTAGCTTGTAAAGTAGCGGATGCAATCGGTGTAGATGGATATCTAAACGTTCAAGAGAGCTTAGGAGAATTGGTACAGTCAGTAGAATCTATTAGAGCTTTGCTTCGAACATCAGAGTATGAGTATACGATTAATGAAAAAGGAGAAGCTCTTCCAAATGAAACGGCTTTAGAAACAATTCGTGGATTGCTTCCTAAAATGTACCCTCGTGCTATTGAAGTTATGCAAACAATTGGTGCAGGCGGTTTGCTTATGTCTCCTACAGGAGCGGATTTTGAAAATCTTGAATTAAGAGAGGATTTAAATCGTTATTATGGAGGCCGAGAAGGAGTACCTGCTATAGACCGTGTTCAATTATTTAAATTAGCGTGGGATCTATGTGGAGAAGCATTTGGCCAAAGGTTACTTCAATACGAGCGATACTATACAGGAGATCCAATCCGTAAAAGAGCTATTTTCTACAATAGTTATAAGCGCAGCCATTCATTTGCCATGGTGGATGCTGCTTTAAATACAGAAGCCAAAAAGAAAGAAGTAACAAATAGCTGATACCCATAATCCTTTTATATAAAAATAAACTTTGTTAATAGATACAGAGCCTAGGTTGATTACGTTCTTAATAAGGGAGGTGTAAAGATGCAAAGGTATGAGGATGGAATACTAACTTTACCAGCATCAGTAATAGCTATAGGTGCATTTGATGGCGTGCATCAAGGACATCAAGCAGTAATTAAGCGAGCTGTAAATCGAAGCAAAGCGTTAAAGGTACCTAGCGTTGTTTATACATTTGATCCTCCTCCTCGCTTTCATTTTCAAAGTGATCAAGTGTTAACGCCTATTGACCAAAAGGTACATCTGATAGCTGAGTTAGGAGTAGACTACGCAGTTATTATCCATTTTGATGAGTTATACGCTAAGCGCCCATCAATTGATTTTATCAGCAACTTAAAAAAGCTTAATCCATCGGAGATCATAGTAGGCAACGATTTTCGTTTCGGCCGAAATAGAGAAGGAGATATCAAGCTGCTGGCAAAGCACTTCCTAGTAGATATCATCCCGCCTGTCTGTTGTTCAGAAGGAACAAGAATCTCTTCTACTAGAATTCGTCAGTTACTCCAGCAAGGTGCAATTGACCAATCAAATGATTTATTAGGCTGGTCTTTACAAAAGGAATATGTATAAAAAAATGAGTGTTTGAAGATAAGTATGAGACTTCTTTAGAAGGAGGAAAGTGAAAATGAAATTACTAGGCATATCAGGCACGATTATAGGTTCTAAAACAGGTGCTGTTGTTCAACAAGTGCTTGAAGAAGCTAAATTGCAGCATCCAGACATCGAAATTGAATTTTTAGATTTACGAGATTACACTATCCAATTTTGTGATGGCCGCGATCCCTCTGCTTATTCAGAAGATACTAAAAAAGTCATTGAAATTATTTCTAGCGCTGATTTTTATATAATTGGTTCACCTATCTTCCAAGGGTCAATCACCGGTGCTCTTAAGAATGTATTTGATTTAATACATCCCCAGGTTTTTCGAAATAAAGTAATGGGGTTCATCGCCACAGGCGGGACTTATCAGCATTATTTAGTGATTGAAAATCAGTTAAAGCCTATTGCGGGTTACTTTCGTGCTTTTGTGGCACCGAGTTATGTATACGCTCATACGACTCACTTTAATCAAAAGAATGAGGTAGCAGATCCGGAAGTATTAGATCGCATTAAGAATTTAGCAAATGAAGTGGTCTACATGCAGAAAAAATTAAAAGTAAGCGAGCTGGAAATCCTGAATTAATCACATTTTAAGATTTTAGTATTTTCAAGTGCAATCAAAATAACTTTTATTTTTTGAAAATTAAAATTTATTAAAAGGAGATTATCTCAATGACAAATACTATTCAATCATCTAAACCATTAAATCTTTGGAAGTTTATCGAAGAGCATAAAGACCAGTTAAAACCACCTGTAAACAATAAAGTGGTATGGAAAGACTCAGAATTGATGTTTATGGTTTTGGGGGGACCCAATAAACGCCGTGACTTCCACGTAGATCCTTCTGAAGAGATCTTTTATCAATTAAAAGGTGATTGCTATGTTGAAATCATTAATGAAGAAGGCAAGCGCGAAGTTGTAACGGTGAAAGAAGGAGAAGTGTATTTACTTCCTCCAAACGTTCCGCATTCTCCACATCGTGTAGCAGACACAATCGGTATCGTTATCGAGCGAAACAGAAGTGAAGGGGAGTTAGAAGACTTTGTATGGTTCTGTGATGAATGTGATGCGGAGATGCATCGTGTGAAAGTTCAGCTAACCAATATTGAAGTTCAAGTAAAAGAAGCCATTCAGGAGTTCAACAGCAGCTTAGAATTACGCACATGTAAAAAGTGTAATCATGTCATGGCACCGGAAGCGAGTGAATGGAAATGCGAATAGATTTTCATACACATATCATTCCGGAAAGTTTCCCTGATTTTGCTCAAAAATATGGCGGTGAGCGCTGGCCTGTGCTAGAACGCACATGCACATGCGGCGCATCAATTATGGTTGGAGGGAAAAATTTCAGAGACGTAACGGACCAAGTATGGAGCCCTGAAAAACGTATAGCTGACATGGATAAAGAAGGAGTAGATATTCAAGTGTTATCTCCTATCCCTGTTACGTTCTCTTATTGGGCTCAGCCCGAACATGCATTAGAAATGGCTAAAATCCAAAATGATTTTATTGCAGAAACAGTTGCTAAATACCCTGACCGCTTTGTTGGGTTAGGGACGGTTCCTATGCAAGACGGACCTACGGCTGTTAAAGAAATGGAACGGTGCATGAATGAATTAAAACTGCATGGAATTGAAATTGGGACAAACGTCAATGGTCAAAATTTAGACCATCCGTCTTTCATTGAGTTTTTTCAAATGGCTGAAAGGTGGGAAGTGCCCATTTTTATTCACCCGTGGGAAACGTTAGGCCGCGATCGAATGCCAAACCATAACTTTATGTATACCGTAGGAATGCCAAGTGAAACAGCACTAGCGGCTGCAACACTTCTATGGAGCGGCATTATGGAGAAATTCCCTAAATTAAAAGTCTGTTTTGCACATGGAGGAGGATCTTTCCCTTATATTCTTCCTAGATTAGATAAAGGGTGGGAAGTGTGGCCGCACCTCAGGCTGACAACACATCCTCCTAGTTACTATGCAAAGCAATTTTATTTTGATTCGTTAAACTACGATCCACTGAACATAAAGTATATGATTGAACGTTTTGGACATGAAAAAATCTTTATGGGATCGGATTATCCATTTTTACTGCGTGAAGTTGTTCCGGGAAAAGTTCTGGATGAAACGCTGGATATAACGGAACAACAAAGATTAGATATGTTAGGTGGAAATGCCGCGAAGTTTTTAAACATTGGGCAAGAGAAAAGGAGTGACATTTATGCCAACAGTACAAACACCAGAGAATAGATTACAAGAACTTGGCTTAACGCTGTCAAAGGTTCGTCCTTCAGTAGGAAACTACGTCAGCTGTGTACGAACAGGTAATTTATTGTTTACGGCTGGCCAAGGTGTAGATCAATATCACGGCAAGTTAGGCAAGGATTTAACAATTGAAGAGGGATATAAGGCCGCTCAGCAATCCATGCTGAATGTATTGAGTGCGGTAAGTTATGAGTTAGACGGGTTAAGCAAAGTGAAGCGTGTCGTTAAAATTCTTGGTTTTGTAAATAGTACAGAGGACTTTACGGACCAGCCTAAAGTAATGGATGGCGCTTCAGACTTACTCGTAAAAGTATTTGGGGATAAAGGGAAACACGGCCGTTCAGCTGTAGGGATGGCCCAGCTCCCCAATAACACAGCTGTAGAAATTGAAATGATTTTAGAGATTGAGGATGAGGAGGATATCCGATGAGTAAAGAGGCAGTTATTGAAAAAATGACGGTAAAAGACGCAAAGCTTTTTATTAATGGAGAATACGTAGATGCCCTATCCGGTCAAACCTTTGATACCTTTAATCCAGCAACGAATGAGAAATTAGCTTCTGTAGCTAATGGCGGCACAGAAGATGCAAAGCGCGCTATCGACGCAGCTCAACTTGCATTTGAAAGCGGTATTTGGAGCAAGATGCCTGTTGAAGAGCGCTCTGCCATCCTTTGTAAAATGGCTGACTTAATTATGGAGAAAGTAGATGAACTAGCTTATTTAGAAACGCTAGATGTAGGCAAACCTATTAAAGAAAGTCGAGAGTTTGATATTCCACGAGCAGCTCAAAACTTCCGCTTTTTTGCTGAGATGGCTAAATATATGGTGCATGAGCATTACGAAAAGCATAATGTAATGTCCTATGCCAAGTATTCACCAGCGGGAGTTACAAGCCTCATTATCCCTTGGAATCTACCTTTTATGCAGATGACATGGAAAGCTTCCGCTGCTTTGGCATCCGGTAATACAGTGGTTATTAAGCCTGCTTCTTATACACCGTTAAGTGCAGTGATGCTTGGAGAAATCGCTAACGAGGCTGGATTGCCTCCTGGTGTGTTGAATATTATTACGGGTCCGGGGAATACGGTAGGAACTACTATGTCTACTCACCCGTCCGTTCGGCGTATTTCATTTGTAGGGGAAAGTAATACAGGAAAAGCGGTCATGCGAAATGCAGCGGAAAACCTGATTCCTGTTTCGCTGGAGCTTGGAGGCAAATCAGCCAATATTGTATTTGAAGATGCGGATTTGGATGAAGCAGTAAAAGGATCTATCGAAGCAATCTATCGAAATCAAGGAGAGATATGCTTAGCAGGTTCTCGTTTACTTGTACAAGAAAGCATTTATAAGCAGTTTCTTGAAAAGTTCACAGCGGAGGTAAGAAAGATTAAAGTAGGCGATCCTCTGAGTGAAGAGACAAACATGGGAGCACTTGTATCACAAAGTCACTTAGAAACGGTCGATGAATATGTTCGAATTGGTTTGGCGGAAGGAGCTAAGCTGGCATGCGGAGGAAAAAGAGTAGAAGGTTTAGAAACAGGAAATTTTTATGAGCCGACTGTTCTTTACGACGTAGATAACAAAATGCGTGTAGCTCAAGAAGAAATTTTTGGTCCTGTACTTGTTGTCATTCCGTTTAAAACAGAAGAGGAAGCAATTCAAATTGCCAATGATTCTATTTATGGATTAGCAGGGGTTGTCTGGACAAATGATTTACGAAGAGCACAACGCGTTGCTTCTCAAGTTACTGCTGGATTACTTTGGGTCAACTGCTGGTATATTCGTGATTTAAGAACGCCATTTGGTGGAGCAAAAGCAAGTGGAATTGGTCGTGAAGGCGGCCGGCACAGCTTTGAATTTTATACCGAAGCCAAAACAATTACGATGAAACTTTAACTCTATAAAAGAGGTGATTAACGGATGCGTACACTTATTAGTGAGCTTGCAGAAGAACTTTTAGAAGCAGAAAAGACGAATCAGCCAATTTCTCCTATTACAGAACGACATGCTGCTTTATCAGTAGCTGATTCTTACCATATTCAATTAGAGATTGTAAAAAGAAAGCTGGAAGAAGGAAAAAAAATTATTGGTAAAAAAGTTGGTCTAACCAGTAAAGCAATGCAAGATATGTTAGGAGTTAGTGAGCCTGATTATGGACACTTATTTGATGATATGAAAGTAACGGATAATGAAATAATCAACATTCATTCAATGGTGGCTCCAAAAATTGAAGCGGAAATTGGATTTATTCTAGAAGAAGATTTAAAAGGGCCAAACGTTAGCTATTTAGATGTCTTAATGGCAACAAAATACGTGGTGCCGACCATCGAAGTCATTGATAGTCGTATTGCCGATTGGAAAATCAAATTAGTGGATACGGTTGCAGACAATGGCTCTTCTGCCAAAGTAGTGGTAGGGAATAAATATTCCCCAATTGAACAAGCCGATTTACGTACGACTAGTATGCTTCTCTATAAAAACAAAGAGCTCGTCGCAACAGGAGCTGGAGCAGCTGCCCTTGGACATCCGGCACATGCGGTTGCATGGCTGGCAAATAAGCTATCTGATTTCGATATTTGTTTAAAAGCCGGCGAATTAATCTTACCAGGGGCTCTATCTGCAGCAGTACCAGTTGCGAGCGGGGATGTAGTAAAAGCAGAATTCGGTTCTCTTGGTTCAGTATCCGTACGTTTTGAATAATACCGGAAAGAAGGTGAAGAGTAGTGGAAAAAGTAAAAGCCGCAATTATTGGCTCAGGAAATATTGGAACAGATTTGATGTATAAGCTTCAGCGCAGTGAATTTATCGAGTTAACAGCTGTACTTGGAATTGATCCGGATTCAGATGGTCTAAAAAGAGCGAGAGAAGCAGGATATCAAACATACAGCAATGGAATAAAAGCCCTTGCTGAAAATCAAGACCTAGCAGAAATTGTGTTTGATGCTACATCGGCTAAGGCTCACGTTAGACATGCAAAGATTTTAAAAGACTTAGGAAAAATGGTTATCGACTTAACTCCTGCTGCTAAAGGACCTTTTGTGTGTCCTCCTGTTAATCTTGGAGAAAATCTTGAATCGGAAAACGTAAACATGATTACATGCGGCGGTCAAGCAACGATTCCTATCATTTATGCAATCAACCAAGTTGCAGATGTAACATATGGAGAAATTGTGGCTACTATTTCTAGCCTAAGCGCTGGACCAGGAACACGAGCAAATATTGATGAGTTTACTGTTACCACAAGAAAAGCTATTGAAAAGGTAGGCGGTGCAGACTGCGGAAAAGCTATTATTCTCTTAAATCCGGCTGATCCACCTATCTTAATGCGCGATACAATTTATTGTAAAGTGAAAAATGTGAATAAAGAAGCTATTCAAAAGGCTATCAAGGATATGGTCAAAAAAGTACAAGAATATGTACCAGGCTATAATTTAAAGCAAGAACCATTATTTGATAGTGATCAAGTAACAGTCTTTTTAGAGGTAACTGGAGCTGGAGATTATTTTCCTTCTTATGCCGGTAACTTAGATATTATGACGGCTGCTGCAGCGAAGGTTGCGGAAGATTATGCGCGCTATAAACTCGAAGAGAGCTTATATGGAGGAATAAAGAAAGAGAGGGCTATAACGAATGAAACGTAACAGTGATCAGCCTATTAAGATTACAGAGGTCAGCCTCCGAGATGGAAGTCACGTAGTCAAACATCAGTTTACAGAAGCCCAAGTAAAAAGTGTCACGAAAGCGCTGGACGATGCAGGAATGCACTATATCGAGGTTAGTCATGGAGACGGGTTAGGAGGCTCGACTCTGCAATACGGAAAGTCTCTCGTTGACGAAATGAAATTAATTGAGGCTGCGGTAGAAGAAGCGAAACAAGCCACCGTTGCTGTTCTTTTAATTCCGGGAATTGGAACGGTACATGAGCTGAAGCAAGCAAATAGCCTTGGGGCAGGCTTAGTCCGAGTAGCTACACATGTGACGGAAGCAGATGTTTCTGCACAGCACATTGAATATGCTCGGAAACTAGGGATGGAAACTTTCGGTTTTCTGATGATGGCCCATTCAGCACCCGTAGAAAAGCTTGTGGAGCAAGCAAAGCTAATGGAAAGCTATGGGGCACAAGGAGTTTACATAACTGATTCAGCAGGAGCTCTTTTGCCTCATGAAGTTCGTGAACGTGTTAGAGCACTGCGTAACTCTCTTCAAGTTGAAGTAGGTTTTCACGCTCATAACAACCTTTCGTTAGCTGTTGCAAATACGCTTGCTGCTATTGAAGAAGGCGCCACGAGAATAGACGGAAGTGTTCGTTGTTTAGGAGCCGGAGCAGGTAACACTCAAACTGAAGCATTGATAGCCGTGTTAAACCGTTTAGGAATAGATGTAGGTATTGATTTATATAAAATAATGGATCTGGCTGAAGAAGTAGTAGGACCTATCCTGCCAGGCTCTCAAGAGATTCGAAAAGGCAGCCTCGCAATGGGTTATGCAGGCGTGTATTCTAGTTTCTTACTTCATGCAGAGCGTGCTGCAAAGCGTTTTAATTTGGATTCACGTGATATTTTACTTGAACTTGGTAAAAGAAAAGCAGTCGGCGGTCAAGAAGATATGATTCTAGACGTGGCTGCTGAGTTAGCTCAAAGAAAGGTGGAAATGTGAAAATGCCTTTAACGAAAAGCGCAAATTTAGAAATCGTTGACTATCTTTTATCTGCAGAAAGAGAAGGGTATGAAGTAACAAAAGTGACGGAACGCTACCCTGATTTGACAATTGATGACGCTTACAGCTTGCAAAAACAATTGATTGAACGAAAAGTACAAGACGGTGTAAAACGAGTAGGTGTAAAGCTTGGTTTAACAAGTAAGGCTAAGCAGGAAATGATGGGGGTACATGAAGCGATTTATGGATACTTAACAAGCGACATGTTGGGACTTGAATGGGAACCTATAGTATTTAATCAGCTGATTCACCCAAAAGCTGAGCCTGAAATTGCTTTTTTAATGGGGGAAGACCTCTGTGGAACCAACTTAACTGAAGAAGATGTTTTAAAAGCAGTAAAATATGTTGCACCAGCTCTTGAAATTATCGACAGCCGTTACTTGGATTTTAAATTTACTCTTCCTGATGTAGTAGCTGATAACTGTTCGTCTTCACGTTTTATTGTAGGGAGCAATTGGATAAAGCCTGACCAAGTGAATCTAGCTAATATCGGAATGGTGATGTCTAAAAACGGAGAGGTTGCTACGGTAGGCGCGGGTGCTGCCGTGCTAGGACACCCTGCTAAAGCTGTCGCCTGGGCGGTTAATAAACTAGGTGAACATAAAGAAGGGTTGAAAAAAGGGGATATCGTATTAACTGGAGCGGTATCTGAAGCAATTTCTTTTAGATCAGGTGATAGTATCCATGCACAGTTCGCTGATTTAGGCAGCGTATCATTCAGCTGCAGCTAACTAGAATTTTTTAATAATTATTTCATCTGAACATAAAGGCCCTTTGTTGTATAGAAAACTTTAAGGGAAGTCGATAGTATGCCGATTGTACAAGTTCACCTTTTGGAAGGAAGAGAAGAAAAAGACATTAAAAACATGTTAGTAGAAGTAACCGAAGCAATTTCTAACAGCCTTCACGTTGAAAAGGAGAGAGTAAGGATCATTGTCAACGAGGTTCCATCTTCGCACTGGGGAATTGCAGAAGTATCAAGGAAAGAAATAGATATGAATAAGAAGAAATAAGTTGATTAGCTATAATAAAAGAGCGGTATATTTATATACCGCTCTTTTTTGTATACATCGGAAACTATCTAAGGAAAAAGAATCGTTCTTTTAATAGTCGCTTTAAGTTAGTTGATTTTTTTCAACAGCGCGCGCACAGGACTTCCATCAGCTTCAACTAAAGGGAGAGGAGCTGCGATTAGTTCATAGTCTCCTGAAGGGATTTTATCTAGTAAAACACCTTCTAAAATATGAATTTTATGGTATGCAAGTTCATGGTGAGCCGCTAGTTCTTTACTATCGAGTGGATCTACTGAAGGCAGATCAATGCCTAGCAGGCGAATGCCAAGCTTAGCAAGGTAGGGAGCTAAGCTTGGTTCAATGTAAGGAATGGTTTCCGGGAAAACACTTCGGTCTTGCCACGCGTCTGTTCGAATCAATAAGCGTGTAATACCTTTTAAAGTAACATCTGACAATTCATTTATTCCAATGCTTTTATTAGCTGGGATATGGACAACTTTTGTACGTCCAATATATAAATCTAAGTCCAAATCTATAACCTTTTTTCCGTTATCATCGAAATGAAAAGGTGCATCGATATGAGTGCCGGTATGGATACTCATTGTTATTTTTCCAACATTTACAGAACCGGTCTCTTCTTTACTCCAATTCACTTCATAAGAAAAGGGAGTATCACCAGGCCATCCTGCTGTTTTTTCGTCTAGAGGCTGTGAAATATCAATCCATTTGCTCATTCTTACTACCTCTCTATCTTTTTATAGAATATTTATAGCTTCGTTCGCAGGCTCCATAGTTCTGGGAAGAAGTGCTGATCCAGAGCTCTCTTTAAGTAATTCACTCCAGAAGATCCGCCTGTACCTTGTTTGTTTCCAATAATTCTTTCTACTGTACTCATATGACTAAATCGCCACATTTGCTGTTGATTTCCGATATCAACTAATTTTTCTGCTAATTCGTATAAGTCCCAATACTGATCAACGTTACGGTATACGGTAAGCCATGCATCCTCTACGCTGGCATTCGGTTCGTAAGGCTGTGAACAATCTCTTTGTAAAACTTCTTGATCTACCGGCAACCCGCGTTTCATAAGAGCATGAATAGCAGCATCATAGATACTAGGCTCATGAAGAGCCGTTTGCATTTTTTGATATAAATCCGCGTCATGCTGGTAAACAGATAGTGTATGGACATTTTTATTTCCTAAAGCAAATTCTATCAGGCGATTTTGATAAGATTGAAAGCCAGAAGATTGACCTAATTTATCTCTAAATTCCATGTACTCTGCCGGTGTTAAGGTAGAGAGAACACTCCAAGATTGAATTAGCTGCTGCTGAATTCTTGAAACGCGTGATAACATTTTAAATGAAGGTTCCAGGTTATTAGCACGGATGCACTGAATAGCAGCTGTTACCTCATGTAGAATTAGTTTCATCCATAGTTCACTAGCTTGATGGATGACAATAAACAGCATTTCATCATGGTGATTAGAAAGTCTATGCTGACTAGATAATATTTTATCAAGGTGCAGGTAATCTCCATATGACATAGCTTTCTGAAAGTCCGTTTGAAGTTCTTTCTCTAGTTCAACTGCATTTGGTGCCTTGTTATTTGTCGTTTTCATTTTGTATCCCCCTTGTTTTTATGTAAAATAACTTGAACGTTAACGTAATTCCTCTAATTCCTCTTTCAAGCTGCTATTAGCCATATCTTCTGCAAAATGATGGTTAACTTTTCTTTTCTTAGAGATAAAATAAGCAATGGATAAGAATGCTAACCAAGGAATTCCAAACTGAAGCATAATTTTAAAATCTGTAAACCAAGTGGTAATCATTAAACCGAGTAATAAGATGGCTCCTAAAATCGTAAAATAGGGAAAGCCAAGCATTCTTACCGGTAATTTTCTTCCACCAGATTTCTCCCATTTTTTTCGGAAGTAGAGGTGAGAAACAAATATCATAAGCCATGTGAACATAGCTCCGAACATTGAAATACCCATCATAAAGGCATATGAAGAGCTTGGGAGCAGTCCATTAACTGCTGCCGCAAGAAAAATGCCCAGGGTTGATACAGCAAGGGCCCATAGCGGTACACCTTTTTTACTTAGTCTCCCTAAAAAAGCTGGTGCATGTTTACTTTGAGAGAGAGAGAACATCATACGTGTAGAAGCATATAACTGACTGTTCATAGCTGATAGGGCAGCCGTTAAAATAATGAAATTCATAATTCCAGAGGCAGCCGGGATATTCAGAATTTCCATTACTTTCACAAATGGACTTTTATCAACTTGAGCTGACTTCCATGGAACAATCATTAACATGATGCCTATAGTCAAAACGTAAAAAGTAGTTAAACGAAACACAGTTGCTTTTAAAGCCTTCGGAACGGCTACATCAGGCTCTTTTGCTTCTCCAGCTGTAACTGCAATCATTTCGGTTCCTAAGAAACTAAAGAGGGAAATAAAGACAGCTACCCACATTCCCCACCACCCGAAAGGAAGGAATCCACCATCATTTACAAAATTATCTGTACCCATATTAGGGCGTGCATCTGTTCCAAACAGAACATAGGATCCTAAAAGAATAAAGCCCACAATTGCACTGATTTTTATCATAGAAAACCAATACTCAAAAGTAGCAAACGTATTAACACTAGTTGCGTTTACATAGATTAGTATAGCAGCAAACACTAAAATCCAGACAATACCCGGAACGCTTGGAAACCAGTACTTCATATACACGGCTATTGCACTTACTTCTACTCCAACGGCGAGAACGTTGGCTATCCAATATGAATAGCGAACCAAAAACCCTGCCAGGGGATGTACATATTTTTCAGAAATTGTTCCAAACGATCCAGAGGTAGGGTGGGCCACTGTCATTTCTGCCAAACACCCCATTAAGAGTAATACAACAAAAGCTCCTAAGGCATAACTAACCAATACACTAGGTCCAGCTGTTTGAATCGCAAGTCCACTGCCTAAGAATAGTCCAGTTCCAATTGCACAGCCCATCGAAATCATTGTCAATTGACTTGTTTTTAGATTTCGTTTTAATCCCTTTTCTGCGTCATCTTTGTTTGGCAATTGAGTATTGTGGTTTTTCATATTTCATCTCCCTCATAGTTTCAAAATAATGGTTTGGCTGCATATCTACGTAAAATAGCTTCCTTAAGAATTAGAAAGCGCTTACTTTTCTCGTTAAAAAAACAAGTAGTTTAGCTTTTACGCCACTACTTCACGTTCGTTTTTAAATTTTTCATATTCTTTATCGTTCATAATTTTCTTCAAAGTTTGTACTACTTCCCAGACTTCTGTATAAGAAGTATAAAGAGCAACAGGAGCAAGACGAATAATATTCGGAGCGCGAAAATCTGGAATGATACCATTCTCTTTTAATGCTTTACAAATGCGCGCTGCTTCCTTATGTTCAAGACTTACGTGCCCTCCGCGCTTTTTATCTTCTCTAGGGCTTCCGAGGGTAAAATTGAAGTCACTCAGTTCTTTTTCTAATAAATACATTAAATAATGATTGATTTTAAGAGATTTAGCTCGAATATTATCTATACCAGCCTCAGTGAAAATTTCTAGCGATCCAATTAAAGGAGCAAGACTTAAAACGTGGGGTGTTCCAATTTGATAAGCACCGGCTGAATCAGCAGGTGTTAATGTGTGCTCCATATCAAACTGCTTTTCTTTTTTTGAACTAAACCAGCCTGCTAAACCAGGTGCTGTTCCAAAATGTTTTTTATTTACATATAAACCGCCTACACAGCCAGGTCCACCGTTTAAGTGCTTATAATTACACCAATATGCAAAGTCCACATCCCATTTACTAAATGAGTGAGGAATTGCACCAATAGAGTGGCAGCCATCAAATCCAATCAAAATTCCACGTTTGTGTGCTTCAGTCGTCAATCGTTCCATATCTAATATTTGGCCGCTGCGATAGAGTACAGTTGGTAGGATAATTAAAGCAATCTCATCGGTCATAGCCTCAATAATGTCAGCTTCTTCTAAAAAACGGCCATCGCGGCTTTTTACACGTATAAGGTGAGTGTCTGGACTGTATCCGTGGGTTCGCAGCTGACTTTGAAGCGCATAAATATCAGATGGGAAGGTCAATTCATCAGCTAAAATCTTTGTGCGCGTTCCTTTTGGGTTGTAGAAAGTAGCTACAAGCTGATGAAGGTTAACTGTTGTCGAACCAGTTACAATGACTTCTTCGCTAGAAGCCCCAACTAACGGCGCACTCATTTCACCTAATTTTTCGGACAAGGAGAACCATGGATGTTTCCCCTGAGTCCATCCATCAATTCCTTGTTCTTTCCAATCATTTAATACTTCTATAAGTCTGCGTTCAGCTCTTTTAGAAAGGAGCCCCAATGAGTTTCCATCCATATATATGGAATCAGGCTTTAAATAAAATTCGTTACGAAAACTTGAAAGGGAGTCTTCTTGATCCAACTGTTTGGCATACTCTAATGTGGGTTTAAAGGTATTTAATTGCATAATTTTCCTCCTCTGCATTACTTAATATGTATCCTAGAAGAATCGTAACAAAGAATATGACACAGTGTCAATAATATAATTTTGAAAATTAAAAAAATAATTTTTGTAATAAATTCTCTTTATTACTTTTCGTTTTGTGAAAACTTCTATATCCTAGAGAGTAAAACGGATAGGGAGGAAGGAGCCTTAATGAATGAAAATAATATTGAAGATAAACGGCATTTACGTTCAATAAAGACTCGACAAAAATTATTAGAAGCTGCAAGAGAAGTATTTATACAAGAAGGTTTTCACAAAGCAACTATCACTCAAATAATAAAAAAGGCAAGGGTTGGGTATGGGACTGCATACGTTCATTTTGAAGGAAAAGAAGACTTTTTAGTTGTATTAATGGAGAATGTTATGGAGAAATTTTATGAAATTGCCGAGGCTGCATTTTTACCCGCATCTGTAAATGAAGCAGAAGAAATGATTCATAAACAAACGAACGAGTTTTTAAAAATGGCTGAGGATGAACAAAAAATGCTGCAAGTGTTTGAGCAGGCTATTGGTATTTCTCCTCTCGTTTCAGAGAAATGGAAGAACATTCGGGAAAAGTTTATTCAACGAATTTCAGAAGACATTGCCTATGCGCAGCGCAATGGATTAGCACGTAAAGATGTACATAACGAGTTAGTAGCAAGAGGGTGGTTTTTCACTAATGAAATGTACCTTTGGGAAATTGTTCGTAATGAATATGAGCACCCTGTCGAACAAATTGCTAAGAATATCGCATCTATTTATATTAAAGGACTCTATTTATAATTTCCGTGCGTAAATTGCACTTGTTTGAAACAAGTATATAGTATCCCGTTACTATTCAACATTCTCTGCAGAAAAAGGGGCCGTTTCCCCATATACTCTCTCACGGGTATAGATAATAGTATAAATATAATAAAGCTCACTAAACGTTGAACGTTTAGTGAGCTTTTTACTCTATGGAAAAGTATTATTTAATTTGAACTTTACTTCCGTTTATTTCAATATACCATTTACCTTTTGCATAGCTATCTTTTGAAACCTCAAATACGTCAACATCCGTAACTTTGATACCTGGATTTAAATCACTTGCAATCTTAGAGTCATCAATGTTAGTTTCAACTGCATAATTTGATGTTGCATCAATATCAGCGTCATATTTTGTTCCTTTTTCATCAATGAGGTTAATTGTTGGGGTTGAAAAAGCACCTAATGGTTTGTCAGAGATGTTTTTAACAGTCCATTGAATAGCAACAAGTGTACCGCCTTCAGAAGCTTTTTTATTTGCATATTGGTTTCCAACTTGTTCTCTTTCTTCTACTGTTGTTACAGAAACTTCTGCTTTATCATCTACTGTAAAAGTGTCTCCCACTTTATGAGCTTTTTGTTCTTCTGATTTTGAAGAGTTAGAACTAGATCCAGAACCAGAACCACTATCGTCTCCACCTGATGCTACGACAGCAATTACTACAATAAGTGCAATAAGAATAATAAATCCTAAGCAGCCAATCTTAAAAAATTTTTTCATTTCAGTACATTTCCTCCTGTAAACATTAAACATGCATTTATTATGTATTTAAAATACATGTTTAATGTTTACATATATATAGTTATATTACAATATTAAATTTCCTTATTTTGATAATAGGTTAGATCAAACTGCTTAATATACACTAATATGGACTTGTTATCCTTAAATTAAGTCTTGATATGTTTGTTTTGGTTGATTTTAGTATATATAAATTATTTTGCCAATATATATACTAAAATAGGATGTGAGTATGTATATCAAAATAACTAGCAGAAACTTCTAGCAATAAGAAGAGGGAATCGTAAATGCAAGGTCCAGTAGACAGTTTATTAAAAGAGTTGCACTCCCCTCATCGTTCGGATATGGTTATTTAGGAATTCATTTTCATAATGCTATAGAAGAGGAAAAAGAGAGGATCTAGAAAAGTAATGAGCAAGTATGACTATATCAAAAGACAATTAGCAAAAACGAATAAAAAAAATGATGAGAATTATATCATTACAAGGATCTGGCATTTGCTTGATAATTACGATATGAAAATAAATACTCAACAGTATGTAGTACGATCAAATAAAAACCAAAGGGTCGAATACGGCTTAATTGATTTGTATTTTCCACAGTTTAATTTGGCCATTGAAATTGATGAAGCCCATCATATGAATGATATAAATCAAACACTGGATGAAATTAGAAAAAACGATATTGTGAACGCCTTAGATTGTGATTTTATAAGAATAGATGCTACTCAATCTCTTGAAAAGATTCATGAAAAGATCGACCAGGTAGTAGAAAAAATTAATCTGCTAATAAAAGAGCAATGGTTTATTCCATGGGATTTGGAGAAGGAATATGATCCAAATACTTATATTGAACAAGGATATATAGATGCTGATGACAATATTTCTTTACGGTTAGTTGCAGACTGTTGCAATGTGTTTGGAGCTGGCTATGCTCACGGAATTCAAAAAAGCGGAGCCCCGCACAAATTTGAAGAAGATACAGATATTAAAAGATTAAAATTTTTCCCTAATGAAACTTGGAACAATCAACTTCTTGAAAATGAGGAAATATTTATTGAATATAATACAATTCCAGAAGAGAACGAAGCCTACTTTCAAAAAAGAATGTATCAGCTGAATCAGAAGATCGCGCTATTTGCATACGCTAAAACTTCTTCTGGACGATTTGAAGCGATATTTAAAGGACTTTATGTACTAAATCGTGAAAAAAGCAAAGATACAGGCGTTCTAACTTATAATCGTATATCGACCATAATGCCGACTTACTATCCAAAAGATGTTAAACAACCTCTTAGAATCGCAGAAGCCTATAATAACGAAGGATATAAAGTAGCACACTTTTATACAGAGAATCAGGTTAGAAAATTTGAAGGTAAATATAAAAAGAGATATAAGATAATATCGTATTCATAAAAAAATGTTTTTATTATAAGTTTCGGAAAGAATGGTTATGTTAAGCTACACTTTTTTATTTTGTTATAATACTTAACGATTATCTAATGTGAGATACTTTCTTTTTATTTGAATTCTGTTTTCATAATAGAATTCAAATTCTCTTTAGCTTGGTGCCTCTTTTGCACATAAGTCTTCTTCACTCTATAAAAGAAACCTCAGTTCAAGTCATACATTTGAACTGAGGTTTCTTATTATCCTCGAAAGGTTAAATTTATTTTTTATTTACTTGGCGTCCACTTTTTTTCTGGCTCTGGGAACTTGTGTTGCCAGTTTGAAATTCATTGCCTAATTCAACATCATTTCTTTTATCTTGCTTCTCTACTTGCTCTCTTGTCTGATTCTTTTTCTGTATCCCTTGTTTTGACATTACTTATCTCATCTCGCTTTCATCTAGTATTGTTTTTAATATGTGCAACTATAAGAAAAAACATATAAATTAAATAAATAATTTGTTAGTTGCTTCTGAATCAAAGCCCTATTTGCCACTAGGCTGACCCCGGCATATAAACAACCGAGCACATCTTACATTACTACCTACGTCTTACCTAATGCAGTAATTATTCTTTTTTAGTTTTAGGGTGGACGGACAAGCTTTATGGGATTAATTTGATTTTGGAATAGGTGAGAATAGTATCGTAAAAAGGACACATAATTAGTAAAACAATTACTGTTGTTTAATATGTCAGGAAATGAAGATTTTACTCATTTTTGGAAGAAGTTGTAATGGAGAAAGATCAAACTTTGAAAAATGCGATGAATGAATGGGCACGTGTAACTGAAGACCCAGAAATGTTAATGACTTATGAAGTAAACCAGGAATTCCAAGTAGATGAAACATTAACATTAAAAAAAGCTGAAAAACAAGGGAAAAAAAGAGCTATTAAGAGAGTAGCGTTAAGAATGCTACAAAAAGGTATGGATAATCAAACAATATCTGAATTAACTGAGCTTACAGAAGAAGAGATTGAACAGATTCGTAAATAACGAATGTAAACCGAGGGTAGGAAGGAATATATCCAAAACAAAATTTTATTTTATCACGATAAAAAAAAGGGCTACCCCAAAATAGGAAAGAGGTAGCTTGCTCTACTCAAGCAAAAAATTGAATACATTGGTTGAGTTAAAACAACTACATTATTTTAACATGTATAAAATTTTTAGTAAAACGCTATCATTTCCAGTTTTATTACCTAATTTCCTCTGCTAAAATGGAATCATAGGGATGAAAAGAGAAGGGTAGATGAGGCATATGAGTACGAGTCTATTGCTAACTTTAGGAGTTATATTTTTGGCAACAATAGCTATAGCCATTTTAATTAAGATTCCAGAAGAAGATTAAACTGAATAATAAAATAAAAAGCTATCTCAAATAATAAAGGAGATAGTTTTTTTACTGCTTTATGTCTCATTTGAAAAATTAAAATTGATTTTATATAGAGGAATTAAATGCATAAAAATTAATTAAAAACAAATACTTTCACTGTCATAAATAAAAAGGAGGCTAGATAAAGATGGATGCACAAAGAGCACAAGAAATTGCCGATTCAGTGGACATGGCCAATGTAATATATAACGGGAAAAGCATTTACATTGAGCATGTAGACCAACAAAATGGGGTAGCTACAATTCATAACCTGGATGAACCAAATAATAAGCAAAGTGTTTCTATATCTGAACTAACAGAACAATAATTTACTCTTAGAATAAAAAAGCCATTTTATTTAGGCTTTTTTTATTTTTCTCTTATTTTTATGGAGAGAGGATAAGAAGAAAAAATAACCACATTAGAAAAGTAGTGTTAGATCAAGGATGTATAAAAATCTAACCGTAATGAACTTCATTTTTAAATGGAGGACTCAATATAATGAAACACGACTCCTTATAACTTCCATCTTTCAAAGAAATCCCTTCCCAACAACAGTAAATCAAGCAAATAAGAAAACGTTGAGGGTTAGAAGTCATTTTTTCGTTTATGTTGACTTCTACGAAATTTTATTGTAGGATAATCTATATCATCAATAAACACATTAAATACTTATCCTACGATGCACGTTATGCCCTATTTGTTTTGAACCGTACTGTTTATTTGGGATTCCTACATTTGTTGACTGATGCCATGCCTGTCTTTGACACAGGATCGCTGGAACGTTAATATGCGGAAACCCACCTGCGAGATCGCGGGTTCACAAAACAGATTGGGAGGACGACATAGGTGGGAATCCCTTAACTGTACATACCGTGCTAGACGGGGAGATGGCGGTGCCCTGTAACCTGCAATCCGCCTTAGCAGGGTTTAATTCCTAACAGAGGTATGAGTCAGGTAAGGTCTGACTTGGACAAGTGGTGTTGACAACTGGGTCCTGCACAACAGAAACCTATGAACATGGTCAGGTCCGGAAGGAAGCAGCCATAAGTAGATTCTTCTGTGTGTTGCAGCACAACCCGGTCGAGCTAACTGTACAAGTAACGCTTATTTGATCATGTCAATGACGGGTGCACGGTGTTTTTACTTAGCAATTTTTATTTAGTGTTAAGAAAACTATCTTTAATAGGTCTGGTGGCGATAGCAGAGAGGTCACACCCGTTCCCATATCGAACACGGAAGTTAAGTTCTCTAGCGCCAATGGTAGTGGGGACTTTGTCCTTGTGAGAGTAGGACGTTGTCAGGCAAAAAAACAGCTCATTATATCAATGATGGGCTGTTTTTTTGTATATTAATTTCGTTTAAATTGATTTCTACGAAATTAAATGTTATGTTTTATGTAATTTATTAGTACATGTAGGAGGATTTAGAGTGAAAAAAAATAGCCTAGAAGTTATTCCGGTGATTGATGACTTTAGCCAATGGTTAATAGAATCAGGCAAATCTGATAATACGATTAAAACCTATCGAGCAGTGCTAAACCAATTTCATGAATGGCTTCTAAGTGAAGGTAGAAACTTAGATCAAGTAACAAAAAATAATGTCCAAACTTATATGATTAACCTTGAATCTAATAATAAAAGTGCGTCGACTATAGAAAAAGCTTTTGTCACAATTAGCGTTTTTGCACGCTTTCTTGAAAAACCAGAAATTGTTCAAAATATTGAACGTAAACGAAAAGAGAAAAACAACGAGGTTGTACCACAGTCATTAGAAGCAAGTGAGCTTGACCGTCTTTTATCTGAAGTAAAGCAACAAGGAAACCTTCGTGATATTGCTATTGTATACACTTTATTACATACAGGGGTTCGAGTATCAGAAATTTGTGCTTTGAATCATAAAGACGTAGAGATTAACAAATCTGACGGTTTTTTAATTATCCGTAATGCTAAAGGGTGTAAAAAGCGATTTGTTCCTCTTTCTACAGAAGCAAGGAATAGTTTAAAGAAATATATTGATTCACTTGATTCTAATCATGAAGCTTTATTTGTCTCTAATTTTGATAGAAGAATGTCTCCACGTACGGTTCAGTACATGTTAAAAAAATATAATGTAAATCCTCATAAATTACGCCATACTTTCTGTCATGAGTTAGTTAAGAAAGGGATAGATATTGCAACAGTTGCCGAATTAGCAGGCCATTCTGATGTGAATGTTACAAAACGATACCTAAAATCTTCTACAAGAGATTTAGAAAATGCGATTACGCAAACCTTTTTATAAAAATAAGCTCTGTAACAAGAATCATGATTCTTGTTACAGAGTTTTTTTATTTAGGTGTATGTTCCTACTTAATAATTGCAAAATTAAGTATTAAAACAAAACTTACATAGATGTTGACTTCTACGAAATTATAAGATAAAATAATTTTTGTTGGTAGCGAAACAGATATTAATTATTAAATTACTAGTCCATGTTTCATATGAAGGGGTAGCATACGGATAAATGTGACTGACTATAAATAATGTCCAAACTTATTGGTGGCATAGTCAAGGTCTGCAATACCTTTATCACCGGTTCAAATCCGATTGCCGGCTCCACATTCTAATAGAGAGCTTAGAAAGGACCTTTAGCTCAGCTGGTTAGAGCAGACGGCTCATAACCGTCCGGTCGTAGGTTCGAGTCCTACAAGGTCCACCATTGAACCTGAAATATGGAGGAATACCCAAGTCTGGCTGAAGGGATCGGTCTTGAAAACCGACAGGGGTGTCAAAGCCCGCGGGGGTTCGAATCCCTCTTCCTCTTCCATTATATCTTTGTTATTATCGCGGGGTGGAGCAGTTCGGTAGCTCGTCGGGCTCATAACCCGAAGGTCGCAGGTTCAAATCCTGTCTCCGCAACCATTTTTCACATGCGGATGTGGCGGAATTGGCAGACGCGCTAGACTTAGGATCTAGTGTCTTATGACGTGGGGGTTCAAGTCCCTTCATCCGCACCATTTTAGGAAGCGCCCGTAGCTCAATTGGATAGAGCGTTTGACTACGGATCAAAAGGTTAGGGGTTCGACTCCTCTCGGGCGCGCCATAAACGGGAAGTAGCTCATTTTGGTAGAGCCCAAGTCTGATAAGCGTGAGGTCGGTGGTTCAAGTCCACTTAGGCCTACTATTATTCCACAGTATTTCAATGGAAGATCCATACAGAGAAGTACCCAAGTGGCTCAAGGGGCTCCCCTGCTAAGGGAGTAGATCGTTAACGCGGTGCGAGGGTTCGAATCCCTTCTTCTCTGCCATTTTATAATTTTATCTGGTCCGTTGGCCAAGTGGTCAAGAAATTATCCTTTTAAAAAGGTAACACGGGTTCGAATCCCGGACGGGTCATTACAAAAAAGGCAGTTTGCTGATAAAGCAAGCTGTCTTTTTATTGGATAAGAGATATTGCTTTAATCCATTATGTAAAACTAATTTAAATGTTATTAGAATGAAGATAAAAAGCATTTGATAATAGTGCCGATAACTCGGAGTATGTCAACAGAGATATTTAATAAATTTCAACATTGTAGAAACGCTCCAGCTATAACCCAAAAAGAACAACCAAACAAAAAAGCACTCACCACAAGTGAGTGCTTTTCCATTAAATAAATAATCCAACCATAATACCTGTTAAAATCGATCCCATTGTAGCGACTAACAGCATCTTTAAGCCGAACTTGGCAACCCTTGAAGCTTGTTCGCCGTTGATTGCTTGGATCGTACCAAGAACGATACCAATTGAGCTAAAGTTTGCAAATGAGATTAAGTAAGCTGATACGATCCCGACCGTTTTTTCAGAAAGGTGAGGCATCATTTTTTGGAAGTCAAGCATGGCAACGAATTCGTTTGCTACTACTTTTGTTCCCATTACGCCGCCGGCTCTCATTAGTTCATCTGCCGGAATACCCATGATAAAGGCAATTGGGTAGAAGATATAGCCTAAAATGTCTTGAACAGTTAATCCAATTACGCCGTTTAATACGTAGTTCACTAATGCTAAAAGACCAACGTACGTTACAAGCATCGCTGCTACGATTAACGCAACGCGTCCGCCGTCTAGTGCTCCGTCACCGATTGCTTCAAACAGCGTGCCTTGCTTAGCAGGCGCTTTAATATCGACTTCGTTTTCATCTTCTACTTTTACAGGTGCAACGATAGAAGAAACGATTAAGCCAGAGAATACGTTTAGCGGAAGGGCAATTAATACGTATTCCGCCGGAATCATCTGCATGTATGCGCCTAGAATCGAACAAGAAACGGATACTAAAGACGTTGTTGTGACGATAAATAAACGGTTTGGTGTTAAACCTCCGATGTGGTTTTTCACCGCAATTAGCGCCGTTGTATCACCAAAAATCATTGCGTTCACGGCTGTGAAGCTTTCAATTTGGGGAAGTCCGGTAATTTTTGAAACAAGTCCTCCGATATATTTGATCCCAAAGGGTAAAATACGAGAGTAGTTTAAAATACTTAATAATGCTGAAACGAATACAATCATAACTAACGTTTGGATAAAGAAAATGCCTTTTCCTGCAAGATCTCCAAACACGAACGAAATTCCGTCGTTACCAAATGATAAGATCTTTGTAAATACACTCGTAATAAAGTCAAGCACCTTGCGACCAATCGATGTATTCATCATAAAAGCAGAGATAGCGAGCTGAATAACCAGCATAACTGCGATGCCTTTGTAGTTGATAAGTTTCTTGTCGTTTGACATGAGGAACGCAACTGCTAAGACAATTACAATTCCGATAATTCCCATTAAAATTGACATTTACTTTTCTCCTTACATGTACTCTATATTTATAAAAGAGGGACGTGCATAGAAATGACTATGTAAATCGGCCTCTATTTTATATAAAAATCAGGACTTTCACGCTAGTTTTAGTAAAAATGGGCAAAATTTTTTAGGCCATTGTAAAAAATGACGTAATGGTAAAATAATATTTACTATGTGCTAATATGTAAAAAAACATGCAGAACTGACATAATAACTTATATTTCGACAACCTCTACTATCTTAAATCATTTCGAACAAAAGAAAAAGAGGAAATGAAGATATTTTTAATATAATTGTGAAATATTTTTTAAACTTTCATGATATTGCCAAGATTTTAGTGGAATACACAAAAAATAAGAGCGCCATCTTTAAAATGTGGTAAAATATGACGTAATTAGTAAGGGAAAACGGGGAAGGGAGAGGCACGAATGAATCAACGTAAAATAATTCATTTAGCAACCGGCATGCCTGAACAAATGGCATACAGTCCTGACAAAGAAATGCGCACAGGCATATGCAAGAAGCAAGTAGACGAAACGTTTTTAGCAAAAGAAGGGTTTCAAGGCGACGGCGTAGCGAACTTAAAGTATCACGGCGGTCCGGATCGTGCGGTGTGCGTATATCCGTATGAGCACTACAAAAAATGGAACGAAGAGTTTGATACGGAGCTGCCAATGTCTGCGTTTGGAGAAAATCTTGTTGTTGCAGGCATGCTTGAAAAAGAAGTATGCATTGGAGACATTTATCAAGTAGGAGACGCCGTTATTCAAGTGACGCAAGGGCGAAATCCATGCGACACAATTACAAAGCGAACGGGCGTTAAAGGGATTTTAAAACGAATGATTGAGACAAGCTATACCGGATACCTTTGCCGCGTGCTGAAAGAAGGTACGATTACGCAAGGTGCAGAAGTGAAATTGATTGAAGCTCATCCAAACCAAGTATCCGTTTGGTTTACGCTTGATTTATATTTCCATCGTTCAAAAGATGTAGAAGGGATGAAGCGGGCTTTAGAAGTGGCTGAACTAGCTGAAGACTGGAAGCATAAATTTCAAACGCGTATTGAAAAGGCGCTTTCCGTCGCGCAGCGATAAAAAGTAAATGCCCTCTAATCGTTAGAACGTATCTAACGATTAGAGGGCATTTTTTTCTTAGAAGCGTCCGTATCCTAAGAAATGATCTTGATAATAAGAAACATCTAGGTCAGCTACAGCTACACCGTGTGAACCAGCATGAATCATTTGGCCGTTTCCGATGTAGATTCCCATGTGAGATGGGCCGCTTGTGTATGTGTTTTGGAAGAATACTAGATCGCCTGGTTGTGGAGACGAAATTTTTGTCGCCATGTTCCAGTAGTTTGCTACGCTTGTACGTGAAATGCTGTGACCGCTATGGTTGAACACGTATGCGATAAAGCCTGAGCAGTCAAATCCGCTTGGTGTGTTTCCTGCCCATTGGTAAGGTGATCCTACTAAACTACGTGCAACATTTACTGTGCTTCCAGAAGCCGTGCTTGTTGTTGGAGCAGGTGCTGGTGTGCTTGTTTCTTGTGCTGCAGATGTAGATGCTGTAGAAGTAGAAGGAGTTGATGTGCTTGCACCTTTTACTTGGCTTGCGCTTGGTTTACCTGATGCAATTGTTACATAGCTTGAGCTTTTTGAAATCCATTTATTTGGTGCAATTTCAACTAAGCCGTTTGCTTCTTTTAAAATAGCAAACTCTTGACCTTGTGTTGCAGTTCCAACAACTGGAGATGAAAAGCTAGCTCCTTGACGAATATTTAACGCACTCACGTTTACGATGACTTTTTGATTAGTAGTAGTAGTTGCTTGTTGTTGAGGTACGCTTGGCGTTACCTTTTCTTGTACGGGTGCTGGTGCAGCGCCTCCGTCATTTGCACTTGCTGAAGTTGTGCTAAATGTTAGGGCAGCGGGAACAAGTAATGCTGCTAACCCCATATTCATAACTGTACGATTTGCTTTCTTTAGCATGTTCTTTCTCCCTTTCCATAACTTGTTTTATTCACAACTGTGAGTCTATCAATCCTGACAGGAAAAGTAAACATCTAATTCCAAATTACGACATTTTGTAACATAGTTTTAATATTAAAGGGCGATATAAGTAGAATTGTCACCTTCTCTGTAATAATTCTGATAATTTATCTAGGTAGAAATGTTTAGGAGATTCATAGATTTATTAGAAAATATGTAAGCTAAATGAAAAAGGGGAGCAGAAACCCAGCAGCTGAATGGCTTCAAGGCTTTTAGGATGTATAAAAGCTATAGGTAAAAATGATATCGTCACTAGCGATGCACTTTATTTTTTCCTAAATGAGCACATAGAGAAGAAAGATACGCTGTCATAAAAGAAACTCAGTTATTATAGCTGCTATGCATGAAGTACATTAAAAGCGTGCAATTGAAGTGAGCAAAAAAGAAGCGTAGTATACAAGGAGGAATGAACGCGTGAATCATTTACATTCATATATGTAGGAGTGGTTGTTGTATGAAACAGTCATCATCTTTTATTAATGGAATTCTTTTAGCTGCTCTTGTACTGATTTGGGGATTAACGTGGCCGATGTCGAAGCTGGCGCTTGGCTATTCATCGCCTATTTTGTTATCTGGACTGCGGTCATTAAGTGCTGGAATCATCTTATTAGCAGTCGCACTGCCAAGATATAAACAGCTTCACTGGAAGCAGAACTGGCGTAAATATATGGTGTCAGGTCTATTTAATTCAATCTTATTCTACGGTCTGCAAACGATTGGACTTATGTTTATGCCCGCAGGAGTCTTCAGCGTTATTGTCTACTTACAGCCGGTGCTCATCGGCATTATTGCATGGCTGTGGATTGGAGAAAGCATGAACGCTGTGAAGATAGGGGGCTTGCTTCTTGGTTTTGTAGGTGTAGCTACCATCAGCATGGGAGAATTATCTGCTAATGCTTCAGCCATTGGAATTCTTTTAGCTGTCCTTACGGCACTGAGCTGGGCGATTGGAACCGTTTATATCAAGCGTATTAGCGACAGTGTAGATGGCATTTGGCTTATTACTGTTCAAAGTCTTGTCGGCGGAGTAGTTATGACAGCAGCTGGCAGCAAAGTGGAAGGATGGTCTCATATGATGTGGAATTCATCATCTATGCTGCTGCTTTTATTTTTAGCACTGTTTTCTGTTGCCGTTGCGTGGCTCATTTATTTTTATTTAATTAGTAAAGGAGAGGCCAGCAAAGTGGCGTCCTTTAATTTTCTTGTTCCGATTATTTCAATTGTCATTGGCACGCTCTTTTTAGACGAACCGTTTACGTCGTCACTTCTTGTAGGGCTGGTGCTTATTATTATCAGTATTTATTTAGTGAATAAAAAAGCGAAGAATCAAAAGTTAAAGCCCTCTGATGGAGGAGACCAGGCAGCGTGAAGCTATTCATAAAAAAACCGTATTCGCAACTCGAATACGGTTTTTCGTTTATTCAGCAACTTCAGTTTCATTTGCTTTTAGCTTTTCATAAAATACGCCAAGCGAAGTCGTTACATACGGAACAAGCCATAATAACCCAATGCCAAGCGTGATGATACTTAAAATTCCCCAGCCGATAAAGCTTAAAACAAGTAAAAAGTAGGTCCACTTGTAGCCGTTCATTAACCGTCTGCTTTCAGTAATAGACTGATTGACTGAATAATCTGGGTTATCGCGGAATACGTAGTAAGCCTGTGAATAGGCAAGGCTTTTGATGATGCCAGGAATGATTAATAAAATGCTCCATAGCACGGTATAAATAATCGTTAGCAAGTAAAGTCCGAGGGTTCTAAAATATAATCCCGCAGATGAAAACGAATCAAACACGTTTCCTACACGTACACTTTCTCCTCGCACCAGACGCAATAGTACCCAGTAGTAAGAGAAAAAGAGCGGTACGAGCAGCAGGGATACAATATTAGCTAAGGTAGACTGAGAGTATTCGGTTTCAGACCCGCTTGGAAATCCGTTGATTAAAAAGTCAATAAGTCCTGGAATACCGGCAGCAATTAGATACGTAACGAACGTAAGCAGTACGGCAAATCCCCAGCGGTTTTTCAGCGCTGCGAGTGCACCTTGCTTCACTTCTTTTATTCTCATAACTTGATGTCCCCCTCTAGGTGAGTTTATACAGAGAATTTAACCTGTACATTAGTCAATATATTAGCGATTTTTGAATATATGAATGCTTGCACTAATAAGTTGTGTAAAGATTTTTTAGATGCTTGAAATTTGTGGAAAGTCCTTTAAAATGGAAGTATAAGGATATTTCCGGTGGGAAGGAGGAATGAAAATGACGCTTGTGTATTTGCTGATTCTGGCAGTCGTCTATGTCTTTCTAGATTATTGCCTGCGAAAAAAGCTGCATACAAAGATGACAAAAAGTTATTGGAGAAGCTTTAAAGGAAGGCGTCCGCTGTTTATTACAATTGAAATGGTGATGCTTGCTTCGTTTTTAGTGCTGATCTTTGTTATACCTCCAGCCTACACCTCCGTTTTTATGTTTCTTTTCTTGTTTCTCCTGTACGTGCTTCGAGGTTTCGAAGAATGGAAGTTTGAAAGAAAGCAAAAAGAGCACTACCACTCGTGGTTTGGTGCAACTTTTTTCTTATTTGGGACGTTTATATTACTGATGACAGATATGTAAAACAGGATTGAGACATAACGAAATGAACCGCTGTTGATTTCCGTGCAAGACTTCGCTTTCCGCGGGCGGCCGGTGAGCCTCCTCGTCGCGTGTGCTCCTGCGGGGTCTCACCTGTTCCGCTTTTCCCGCAGGAGTCTTCGTCTTGCTCTCCAATCAATCACTAGAAGCACCTACATATATGAAACAAGCCTACGTTCACCATACCCATGAAAAAATTCGAACGAATTGGATTCTCCATCAAGAATCAAGTTCGTTCGGATCTTCCTTCAATCAAACTACTTTTATACAAGCTTCTTTTTTACGTAAAGTATTGAACGACTGTGCCTTTGTTCTTCTCTAAGTTAACACTCGCATACGCGCCGTTAATAAGCGTGAGCTGAGGAGGGAGGTGGCCGCAGTCGATGTCATAGATAACTGGAATATGTAAGTCAGAGGCAAGGTCGCGATACACATCTTCAGCGGTGTAGGAATCAACGGGTTTATTAGCGCTGCTTCTGCCAAATAAAATACCCGAGCAGTTGTCAAACCAGCCCGCTAGCTTAAGCTGAAGAAGTGAACGGCGAAGGTCAGCGGTCGTGAGTTCACAGTTGTCAAAGTACCAAATGACCGGCTCAGCAGGAATGTGTTTTTCTCGAAAAGCTTTTACGTCTCCAAAAGGAGTGCCCGCTAAGTGTCTGATTACGTCAATACATCCTCCGAGCAGTCGCCCTTCGATGTGCACGTCGCTTAACTCTGTATGCTTCCAAGCGGTTTGTTTCGTTAAATGAAACACGCATGGTGACGGATTGTCATGCTGCCATTCTTTTTGATAGCGATCAGAAGAAACTTGAACCACACTTTCTCCTTTTTTGGTCGTCAGTACCTGCTGCCACATCGCAGTTGTTGGGTCCCAGTATTCTCCTCGCAAGTCCACAAAGTTGGTTCCATGAGCCGTTGCAATCCCAGTATTAAGTGTAATAGTCAGCAAAAGAACGCTGGTGTCAGAATAGCCAAGCACCCATTTTGCTGTCCATTTTGTAAAGTCGAGATGTTCAAGAATTTCAATCAGCAGCTCGCCTCCCCAAGGAGGAATAATGATATCAATGTTTTCATTAGCAATCATGGCTTGAAGCTCATTTGCACGTTTTTTAGGAGAAGCGGATTTTGCTTTGTGCTGCGTCCAAACCGTTTCTCCCGGTATAACAGAAAAGCCTTTTTCTTTCATTCGTTCACACGATAAAGAAAACATGGAATGAAGAGCTTGAGGTACACCAGAAGAAGGTGCGGTTATGCCGATGGTTGGGTTAGATGTAAGAAAAGGATAAGTAATCATAGCGGCCTCCTTCAAAGGTTTTAGCTTATTTTACCAGTGAGGGAAATACTGAACAAGCTTATTTTTCATTTAATTTAGGAAGATTGATAGGTTTTGTAAAAAGAATCCGTATTAATAGATGTAAAAGCAAGCGGAAAGGAGCAATGTCATGGAAGATGACTGGATTGTTGCGTGTATAACGCGAAAAAAAGAAAAAGGATTAGAGCTGTTAATCGATCAGTACGGAGGGTTAATTACGGCCATTGTACGCAAGCATCTAGGCACGCTGAAAAGTTATGAAGAAGAGTGTGTAAACGACGTGTTATTAGCGGTGTGGCATCATATTGATCGCTTTGATTCGGAGAAAAACACGTTTAAAAATTGGGTTGCGGCTATTGCGAAGTATAAAGCCATTGACTATCAGCGCAAATACATAAAAACGCAGCACGAATCGCTTAGCGAAGCGGGAGTGGGTGAAACATCAGAAGTTTATAACATTCAAACAGACGACGTGGAAGAACTTTTAGGCCACTTAAGTGAAGGAGACCGCGAGCTGTTTAAAGCGTATTACTTACAGGAAGTCGAGCTGAAGCAAATTGCTGAAAAACAGCAGACCACCATCAGCAATTTATATAACCGGCTGTCGCGCGGACGAAAAAAATTAAAAGCGATTTTTAAATGAGAAATAAGGAGGGACAAAGATGAAAAATCAATATGACTTATTAAACGGATCTTCTGTAGATTTTGATGAATATGAAGAAATTGAGCTAACGGCAAGCGAGAAAAAGCGAATGAAAAAACGCTTAAAACGTGAAATAAAGCCGGCACGAAAAAAAGCGCGTCCGCTGATTGCCGCTGCGGTGCTGCTGCTTGCCGTGACGCCTGTAATGATGCAAAACGAAACGGTATGGGCATCGGCTGTGCGAATCAGTCAGCAAATTGGCCAGCAAATCGAGCTGCTTATGAACAAGCCTGAAGGCAGCTTGAGCAGCTATAAAAAAACGGTAAATGAAACGGCAACGGACCAAGGCATTCAAGTAAAAGTAAATGAGCTGATGCTTGATGACGGACAGGTGCTGCTTGGGTTAACGATTAGCGCAGATGAATTTAGAAAAACGGCACTAGGTCTTAACAGAAACACGCCAATTCGACCAGGAGAGCTGCGCGTGAAAATTGGCAATATGTCGTTTTTTGATTCGGCTTCGAGTATTAGAGAGGAACCAATCAAAAACAAAGACGGAAGCTGGAGCTATCTGTACGCTTTAAAACTAACGCAAGCGGACACGGACGGAGACGGGAAAATCGATGTGGAAGGCTACAATGTGCTAGATCATATTGATCCGAATAAAAACTATCAAATCAGCGCTCAGTTCACGAGCCTTGATTTTGAAAAGAATCCTAGCCAGACGAAAAGCGGGAACTACCGGGATTCCTACGGGGAAATTAAAGGAAATTGGACGGTTCATACAAGCGTAAATGGCTCAAAAATCATCGCTGATACAAAAGTGTATCCGTTGAATAAAGAAATTCCGATTAACGAAAAAGGAATAAAAGGCGTATTGTCCATCAAAGAAGTTCGCGTATCGCCTGTTTCGATTAAGCTACACTATACGTTTACATCGTCAACAGGAAGCATTCGAAACGGAACGAACGTGGGCGTAAAAATAAAAGATCAAAATGGAAGAGATCTTTCTGAAAGCGGCAGTGGAGGAGGAACAGACAGAGTGCTAGAAATGGACGAAGAGTACCGAAACGACAAAGGAGTGGTTATGCTTCGATTTGTTCCGTATGTAAGTGATTACGAAAACGACAGTTCAAAAGATTTAACTTCGGACGCCTTTAATTTGAAGGTAAATAACAAATAACAAACTAAAAACCAGATGCCTGCTTAGCGAGCATCTGGTTTTTTATTAGATATCCATTTTATTTAACAAGCGAAGAAACGTCTGTAATTCTTCATCCGTAAAATGTCCAAGCTTTTCACCATATTCTTTGGTGAGCACTTTTTCCATTTCTTCTGCAAACTCTTTTCCTTTATCCGTAATCGATAAGTAGACAACACGACGGTCTTTTTGACTGCGTACGCGCGTAACAAATTCTCTTTCCATTAATCGGTCGCTGATGCACGTCATGCTACTGTTTGAGATGTGCATATGCTCGGCAATCTCAGAAACGATATGATTCCCTTCTTTATACAGCATGTGAAGCGCTAAAAATTCATTTAAAGGAATATATGATTTTAAAGTAGGGATAACCGATAACTGCATTTTTTTCGTTTGGTTTCGCATCGTTGAAACAACATTTTGGATAAGTTCATCTCGTGTATTCATTGAGGTTGTGTGCTCCTTTTTCCGTTCAAACAATTTCTTTTCTTTTCTATTGTACCATATTGTTTATAAAGATAATGGGCAGGTTTTTTAAAGAGAAAAAGAGAAGTAGTATCTATCTGTTGCGATAGAAAGGGGCTTGAGTGATGGACAAGATAATTGAATTTAAAACGACGCTGCTTCCTTTTGATGGAGCAAAAAAGCTTGTGAATGCAAATAATTCGGAAAGTGACTTGTTATACAAGGAATATTATGATCTCGGAGACGGCAAGCAGATCTGTACGCTTGTGTTTGAACGCTATTTTTTCCGCACCGGCGGCAGGGGATCACTAACGATTATTTTAGAAAATGTGTCCGGTCCAAACAAAGTAAAGTGTATTCCTTCAGGAAGCGCAGAAGGGATATTAAATATTGATTGGGGAGCAAGCAAGGATTTTGTACGATGGGTAGAAAACGCACTGTCATCGTACACGTTAGAAGAACCGCAGAGATAAAGGCAAAGCTGGAGAAGGCAATGAGCTTCTTCAGCTTTTTTTGTGAAGCGAAGGGCGAGTAGAGAAATGAAAAGATGCAAAAGCTACTGTAGAAATAAGAACTTTATGTGGACAATAAGCATTTTTTCTCTTTTTACCGGATAAATGAGTATAATATTAAATTGCAGGAAGACTTCACATTTACATAACAAAGGAGAACATAATGAAAAAACTCAGCATTGTATTATTTGTTTTAATGATAGCTATAGTAGGCTGTTCAAAAGGAAATGATTCAAGTTCAAAAGAAGTAAAAGGAACGATTGAAGTACCGGAATCAATTCAAGCAAATGAACAAGTCAAGCTTAAAGTCCTTGTGACGCAAGGAGATAAAAAAGTGGAAAACGCCGATGACGTGCAGTTCCAAGTTGAAAAAGAAGGCTACATCAATCAAGAAATGACAAAAGCACCGCACGAAGGAAAAGGCGTATACAGCACGGACTATACGTTTAAAGAAGACGGCGAATATATGATTACCGCTCACGTTACGGTAGACGGTGACATGAAAATGTTTACGAAAAAAGTAGAGGTAGGCAAGTCTAAAGAGTAGTACCTATAATTGAAGAAGCGGCTTATATAGCCATTTAAAAGAGAATGCCTCGTGCATTCTCTTTTTTTAATAAGGTTGTTTTAATCTAAGTAATTCGATAGCTCAATCAAATTGTGATCAGGATCTCGAATATAGACAGAAACAATAGGCCCTACAGCACCTGTACGTTTGACCGGTCCTTCTTCAATTTCTACATTATGTTTTTGTAAATGATTGATTACGCTCTCAATTTTTTCCTCCGTAATAAAACATAAATCAGCGGAGCCTGGAAGAGGATGCTTTGCTTTTGGCTCAAATTCATGGCCTGCTTGATGTAAGTTTATTTTTTGTTCACCAAAACGAAGCGCTATTCTTCCTTCTCCGAACGTTTCTTTCTGCATGCCTAAAATAACCGTATAAAAGTGAGTCGTTTTTTCCATGTTTTTTATCGTTAGCACAAAATGGTCCAACTTTTTAATCATTTCGTTTCCTCCTAACAATGTGAACTTTCTTCCTCTGAAAATAGAGTAAGTATTGGATGAGATCTGAGAGGTTTTTCTATAAATAAGTATATCATTTGTAAGGAGGAGGATGGCCAAAGACAGCTGTATGTCTATTTTTAGTTCAAAAGAGCGTTTTATAAATAGCCTGTTTTTTAAAATGTTGTGGTTTTACACAATGCATTAAAGGTTTATGGAATTTTATGTTAATATTGGATGAGGAGTAGCATTTATTTTAGTAACTCGGTCGGGAAAGTTTGTTGAGTAGATGTGTTAAAAATTTAAATACATATAAGAATGGAGATGCTCATATGTCTATGGGGATACTTTCTTTAATTACTTTTGTTATCTGGTTTGTAGCAATTCAAGAGTTTTTAAAACCTGAAAAGAATCAGAGTAACCGAAAAATAATGATGTTAACATCCGCAGGCTCCTTGCTGACGTTAGTTCTGACCATTTCACTTTTTCAAACACTATAAAAATACCTCGAAAAGCAGTTTTTCCTCGGCTATCGGAAGCGTAATTTAAGCAGCCCTGAGTTCTTCCATGGCTGTATAATTTGATTTTCTGCAATATCTCAAAAAATGATGGTAAAAGGGAAGGGGATTAGGAATAACCTTTCTTTTTTGCTCCGCTTATTCTGCAGAAAAAAAGAAAAAGAAGCTTATGAACTGATGGTTCGTAAGCTTCTTTTTTCTTGTACTAGTTTAGTTTTATACGACCATATTACTTATAAACGCTAGACGGAATTTTAAACGTATGAATGCCGTTAGAATACGGGCCGTACTCATATTCACCAAATATAATGGCAATGCCGCTACTTGTATAGTAAAACTGATCTTCTTTTAAATTTACAGACTTAAATTCATTAACCCAGAACTGAGCACCCTTTTTATTACGAGCAATCATTTCATTACGAATATAGTTATTAACTTTATTTAACTTAGTGTTGTTGTTAATAATATCTTTTAAGCTAATTTGTCGAGCTTTCAACAAATCGTAATTGTACGTATCAATCCAAGCGTTGCCGTGAGCGCCGCCAGCGTACGCATCATTCGTAATAGCAACACTTAAAATATTATCTTGGTTGTAAGGTACAGAGTATGTCATATTACGATAATAAGGACCTGGTGCCCAGCCGTTTTTGCGGTCTTCCTTCTCTTGTTCTTTTAGCTTGTTGTGTTCTTTTTGTGCTTCCTTAGCAATGTTTAAAAACTTTCGATTATAGCTAGCCTCAAATGGTTTATTGATAAGGCCAGATACCTGCGGATAGCTAATGTTGCTTGCTAAAGATTTCTTCGTAACCGTTACTCCTAGTGCTTGAATTTTGTCACTAGGTGCTTTTTCATACTTAATACTTGATGACTTTTGAGCATAGGTACCCTTTGATACCCCATACAGACCACCAAATTTACTTGACTCAGAATACACGCGAAATACTTGCCCTTTTGTCACTTTTCTAGCTGCTACTAACTTGTTGTTTTTAATGTTGTAAAGATTAGTATTCTTTAAAACGGTAACGCGTCCTATTTGCCCTTTAACCAGTTCTTGATTCCCCCACACGACTTTTGCTTCTGCAACTGTTTGCGAAGCAAGCGGTGAGAATAACAAAGCCAAACCTAAAACAACTGCGCTAACCCTTTTGAACCTTTTCATAAAAGCCTCCTAAAGTGATTTTTGTAGGTTTTAAAACTAATCAATACTTTATTTTCAAAAAAACCCATTTATTAGTATAGCACAGGATTTACAGGTTTTTACTGTTTTTTTGTTTCTTTTTTACTGATTTATTTTCAGTATGATTTTTCATAAATATTTACGAACACAGGCTGTAAGTAAGAAAAAAACACAGTATTTTACCCTAGACTAAAAAAGTTTCCTATGGTAAACTTTCGATATCATGACAAGTGAAAACTGAAAATTTTAAATAAATCATGCTGACATGTTCATTTTTCTGCATTAGCAGAATACCCTATTAAAAATCAACGAGCATATTTTTTTACCTTAAAAGTTGGTCTAACGAAAAAAATATAACCTTAGATAAAAAATGAGAAGGGACGAAAAATAGATGGCTAGTGTAAATAATTATCCATTGTCTACATTTACGACAGGTGAAACGGTGCAGCTAGAGCGAATCGAAATCGAAGGTGCCTTAAAGCGACGCTTGTTAGATTTAGGATTTATTCCAGGAGCAATTATCAAAGTGCTTCAAAAAAGCCCGTTAGGAGATCCTGTTGCCTATCAAGTAAGTCATACAACGATTGGTCTCAGAAAAGAAGAGAGCTCAAAAATTTATGTGAAAAAAGTAGGTGACGACGGTGAGTAAGTATTGTATTGCATTAGCAGGAAATCCGAACACAGGAAAAAGTACGTTATTTAATAGCTTAACCGGTCTTAAGCAGCACACGGGAAACTGGACGGGAAAAACCGTAGCCAAAGCAGAAGGGACGTTTGAACATCACCAGCAGCTCTACACAATCGTCGATTTACCTGGAACGTATTCACTGTATTCAAACTCGGCGGACGAAGAAGTAGCGCGTGACTATATTTTATTTGAAAGACCTGACGTTACGGTAGTGGTGGTTGATGCAACGGCGATGGAGCGAAATCTTAATTTAGCGCTGCAAGTGATGGAAATGACTGAAAACGTCGTGATTTGCGTGAACTTAATGGATGAAGCAAAGAAAAAAGGAATTGTGATTAACGAAAAAAAGCTGGCTGAATCGTTAGGCGTACCGGTTGTGCCTATATCAGCACGTAATAAAAAAGGGATTACGAATTTGCTAGATGCAATTGAACAAGTCGTACGCGGGCAGGTAAAACTTAACCCTTACCAGGTGCAGTACACAAAAGAAATAGAAGCGTCATTAAAGGAGCTAGAACCTCAAGTCGCTTCTATTGTTGGAAATCAATTTCCTCTGCGCTGGATTGCTTTACGGGTTCTTGATGGAGACACGTCATTTTTAGAAACCATTCAGCAGCGTCAGCAGCAAGGTATCAGTCACACAGAAAGGAGGAACAGCGCATATGGGAAATCCGTTAACTCCTGAAAACTCATTAGCGATGGAACAATTAACTCGCTATGCGCAGCAGGCAAAAGAAAAAGATCATCGTTCCAATATGGTCGCAAGTATTTATCAGTCGTCACAGCAAATATGTAAAAAATCAGTTGTGTACGAAGACCGCTCAAAGCTTCAGCGTACAGAAAAGTTAGATAAAGTCTTTACCTCGCCAATTTGGGGCTTTCCGATTATGCTTGGTATTTTATCGGTCATCTTTTATATCACAATAGCCGGCGCAAATGTTCCTTCTGGATTAATCGCACAAGGATTTGGCTGGGCCGAAGGGTATTTAACAGCTTTCTTTCAAGCTATGCATGCGCCAGAATGGCTGCACGGAATTCTTGTATTAGGGCTGTTTCGCGGTACCGGATGGGTCATTAGCGTGATGCTGCCTCCGATGGCCATCTTTTTCCCGGTTTTTGCTCTTTTAGAAAACTACGGATATTTGCCTCGCGTAGCGTTTAATATGGATCGTTTGTTCAAACGAGCAGGCGCACACGGCAAGCAGTCGCTGACGATGGCGATGGGGTTTGGATGTAACGCCGCAGCGATTATGTCAACGCGTATTATTGAATCGCCTCGTGAACGTATGATGGCGATTTTAACAAATAATTTTGTTCCATGTAACGGCAGGTGGCCTACGCTGATTTTGTTAGCTTCTTTATTTATGGCAACAGGCTTTACAGGGAGTGCTAAAACTTTCGTAACGGCGCTTGTTGTGGTTGGAACGGTGTTATTTGGAATCGTGGTGACGCTGTTTGTATCGTGGGCACTGTCTAAAACAGCGCTGCGCGGAGTTCCGACACACTATACGCTAGAGCTCCCGCCTTACCGCAAGCCAAAATTTGTAGATACAATTGTACGCGCGACGCTGGATAAATCGCTGTTCGTGTTAAAACGCGCGATTATTGTTGCAGCACCCGCAGCGGTGTTAACGTGGGTATTGGCCAACATTTATATCGGTGACACAAGTATTTTAATGCACTTTGTTCAGTTTCTTGACCCATTTGCTAAGTCGCTAGGACTAGACGGGTATATACTAGCTGCTTTTATCATTGGCTTGCCGGCTAATGAAATTGTTGTACCGGTTCTACTGATGGCGTATTTATCAACGGGCTCATTAATTGAAATTGAAGATGCGACTCGACTGAAACAAATTTTCCTTGATCACCACTGGACGTGGCTAACGGCTCTTAACATGATGTTGTTTTCACTCCTGCATTTTCCGTGCGGAACGACGCTTGTGAATATTTATAAAGAAACCAAAAATGCAAAGTGGACGTTTCTTGCTTTTGCAATACCAACAGTGATTGCGATTGGCGTTACGTTTACGGTTGCGCAAGTGGTAAAAGGGTTTAACCTTATTTAAATAGGAAATAAAAGTGCAGGGCTTTGAAAAGAGCCCTGCTTTTTTTATGAGTTGTTAATTAACTAGATTTTTAGTTTTATAATGTAAGATTAATTGATATTTTTTAGGGGAAATGGTAATTTGTATGATATGTGCTTCGTTCATGATGCACATACATGTAACTTCTGGGGAAGAACAACTATGGTGAAAAACAAGGTCATAGAAACCATCTGCTGGCTGGCAATCCTTGCTCTCCTTATTCTCAGTTCAGTATTGTAAATGTCGTTTATAAAGGTACAAAACAAATGCTTCTATTTACAAGAGATGAGCTGAAGTCTGGAGAAGTAAGCAAAAGCTGGGAATCATTTCGAAAAGAACAGCAGCTGTCACAGCACAAAGCAAAAATAGAAGATTTTCGTTTGACGCTAGATAGGGATCAAAACATATCTTCTATGCGGTTTACAGTGATAGATCCTTCTGATGATAACTCATATACAATGCTAGATTACAGCTCTTGTTTTTTATGTGAAGACAAAGGAGAGGATCGGTTGACAGTTACAAGTGACAAAGTTGATCGAAAGCCTGCTCAATACGACCGATTAATGACCGCAGATGAGTTCTTTTTGAAGGTAGAAACCCTTAACAACCAGCATTTCTTTACAACTAGTCGCTATGCGTACACGCACCTTCATTCTTCCGGTGAGTACGAGAATACGAGTTATGACGGCCCTTACTTTATTTTAGAGGGAACGGAGTTAAAACAACTACAAACCTCTCATTCTTTGGACAAAGATTATCGTAATTACGGCAGCATACAAGTGATTGGCAGCAACAGTTCAGGAAGCTATCAGACAAGCGAGGGTACAACCGAAAGCATCATCATTAGGTAAAAAAAGCTGCTGTTTGCACCACGAGAGATTAATAGAAAAAAGCGCCAATGAAATGCTAAAAGGAGGCTGACGGTGGGGATATTTTTTAATAAAATAGATTCAAAAAAAGCTAATAAGTATCAAACAAGGCTATACTCTTGTTTCACCATTCTGATAATAGTGAATGTGATTAACAGCTGGTTTCTCGATTGGCTTTGGCTTTATATCACCACAAGTAGCATTCTTGTTATACTAGTGATATTCCTGCTCAAAACACCTAAACGCGATTTAGATGAAGAGTGGAAGCAGCTAGAAATAGAGAAAGACGAGGCTTTTGAAAACAGAGTCAATTTGATGGTTATGAATGGCCGAAGTGATGTGCAGGCTATTAAATACATACGAAAAGAAAAAAATCTTGGTCTGCTTCATGCGAAGCAGTATCTTGACCGTATTAAAGAATCAAAGAAATAATAAAAGCGACCTTTGACAAGCAGAGGTCGCTTTTTGATAGGCTATTTATTTTTTCTCGCCAACCGTCACTTTTTTCGTAAACATTTTCATGTCGCCTTTTATCGTCACATGAGCGGTAATCGTATATTCGCCGTCGTCTTTGAACGTATAGTCCGTGCTGTATGCGCCGTTATCCTGATGTTTGGCATCGATCATTTCCTGGTTAATATAGCCTTCTTTTTCAACTTGAATCTGTACGGCGTCTGCATTTTCGATTTTTTTATCTCCTTGTGTAACGAGTACGTTAATAGATGTTTTTTCGTTTGCTTTAATAGTTTGCGGCACTTCAATTGTTTCTTTTACTTCCTGTGACTGTTGCTCATTTCCTTTTGAACAGCCGACCACGGCAATGACTAAAACGAGCAGCAGCATGCTAAGCTTTTTCATAAATATCTCCTTTTTTATCTTACCTTCTATTAGTAAATAAATTTCTCCATAAAACTTTATCACTGAAGTCATAAAATAAAATCATCCCAATGAGTGATTTTTTACGATTGTGACGCCAAGGAAATTGAACATTTTATTGCAAAAAATAGTTTGCTATTACAACGCGACTTTACAGTATTGTGTCTTGAGCTTAGGATTAAACATAATAAGCTAGGAAAAGGAGAGAGAAATATGCTCATACTTTATGATGAGCTGTACGGGAAATTTGAAATAGACGGCGTTCTTTTAGAACTCATTCAAAGTGATCCCGTACAGCGTTTAAAAGGAATTTACCAAGGCGGAGCGAGCCGGTTTGTAAATGAAAACTGGAATACTACTCGATATGATCATTCCGTTGGTGCGATGATGCTTGTCAACAGATTAGGAGGCTCTTTGGAAGAGCAAATAGCAGCTTTATTACATGACGTTTCACATACGGCATTTTCTCATGTGATTGACTATGTTTTGGAACAAAAAGAAGAAAATTATCATGAAACGATTTACGAACAAATTGTGGCCCAGTCGTCTATTCCTCCTATTTTAAAGAGCGCCGCTTTAAACTGGCAAGATATCTTACTTGATGAAAGCCAATGGACGCTGCTCGAACAGAACGCTCCGCACTTATGCGCTGACCGCGTGGATTATACGCTGCGGGATTTGTACGTATGCGGGGAGATTACTTTACAAGAAGTGCATACATTTTTGGATCAGCTTGTCGTATTTAATGGACAAATGGCATGCAGTAATTTATCAGCGGCAGAATGGTTTGTGGATGCTTATTATAGAGAAGTAATTGGCTTTTTTATGAATCCGCTTAATATGTTTGGCAACTATCAGCTGACGAAAATTATCAAGCTCGCTTTGCAAAAAGATATTTTATCTATAGAAGATTTTTTAAAGCAGGATGACGATGTGGTTCGGTTGCTGAAAAATGCTGGAGATAGCAGTATTGAAGGGGTGTTATCTGCTCTTTTTAACAGCAAAGTACAAAAAGGAACAGCGTCTTGTCATGATGTTCACCAAACGACAAAAATGCGCTGGGTTGATCCTCTTGTTATTGGTTCAGATGGGGCGGTTCCTGTATCTCAGTTATCACTTACCGCTAAAAGAGTAATAGAAGAAGCAAAACAAAAGATAGAAAAAGGAGTATATCTCAGCATTCAGGCTCCGTTATAAAGGGAATCATTACATAAAGAAAGGGATGCATAATAATGTGCATCCCTTTCTCTCATAAGAAGTTTTATAGACCTCTAAGGAAGCCTTCTCTTAACGAACTTCATCACGCTTCGCATTTAACTCTTTAATCGTTTCACCTTCAACTAATACAGGCTGATAGTAGGTTTCGGTTGGTAACTCTTTTTTGCCCTGCAGCTTTTTAATAATCCAATCCGCCGCGTCGTGTCCCATTTGTTCCTGCGGATGGGTTAAAGTTGTTAAATTAATCGTCGCATTTTTAGCGATGTACGAATTGTCTTGACCAATAATTGACAACTTGTCCGGAATAGAAATGCCAAGCTGTCTGCATACATTTACAACTTCTAATCCGACTTCATCGTTATAGCAGACAAGAGCCGTCATTTCGTCTTGATTTTCAGTAAGAAACGTCTTTAAATTAGCGTACAAATCAAGCTTTGTTTCGGTGTTAAAAGACAAAATATGCTCAGGCTGAAAGCGGAGCTTTGCTTCACCAAGCGCTTTTATGTAGCCTTTCATTCGGTACTTTCCTTGCAGGTCATCCATTTTTGCGATGAGCCCGATTTGTGTATGACCTTTTGAAATTAATTCATTTGTGGCAAGATAGCTTGACTGAACGTCATCTAGACAAAAAAACGGAACGTCCAATTCTTCGTAGTAGGCGTTAATCATTGTAAACGGAACGTCTTGTTCTTTGAATGATAAATAATACGAGATGTTTGGATTGTACAAATTACTTTTTGTAGGCTCAACAATTAGACCGTCTACTCCGTAGGAAAGCATCATTTCCAATGCTTTTTTTTCTTGTTCTACATCATTATTCGTGCTCGCCAGCAGCAGCGAATAATTATCTTTATTTAATCTGCTTTCAATTCCGCGAATAATAGAAGGGAAAATATAGTCGGAAATATACGTGGTAATTACGCCGATTGTTTTGTTGGCAGAAGCCCCGCTAGATTTGGATTGATACTGATTGCTCACATAGGTGCCAGAGCCTTTTTCACTTCTTAAAAAACCTTCATTCGACAGCTCTAAAATGGCTTTTCGAACCGTATGTCTGCTGACACCATACGTTTCTTGCATAACCGATTCAGTAGGGATTTGTTCGCCCATGCTGTAATCGCCTGAAAGAATTTTGCTTTTTATATCCTCAATAATCACCTGATATTTTGGCTTCATGTTTTCACTTCTTTCGTAGTTGTATACATTCAACTTTTTTTATGTATAAAATTTGTATGGACATATTTTATCATGAACGTGAATAAATGAAAAGATTTCCTTGATTTTTAATCGAAAGGAGAATGATTTAAGGGTTGGATACCGATTTTTTAAAAGTTTGAGAAGGGAATAGTATGGTGTTTTGAATATTTGTGTGCATATATAATTTTTATATTGACAAATGTACGTACAAATAAATATACTTAAGTTGTTAACAAATTCAAACAGCGTTACATAAAACGGAAAGCGCTTCCTTACTGCTATAGGTATCTTTATAGCTATCAGAAAGGAGATTAAACGTGAAAACAACTCAAGAAAGCATAAAACAAGCAATTGCTAAAGGGAAAACGTCCCTTGGAATTGAACTTGGATCTACTCGTATTAAAGCGGTGCTGATTGATGAAAACTTTGAAACGATCGCATCAGGCAGTTATGAATGGGAAAATCTCTTAGAAGACGGTTTTTGGACGTACAACTTACTCGATATTATTACAGGTCTGCAAAGTGCTTACCGTGAAATGAAGCAAGAAGTGGAACGAAGCTACGGGATCACGATTCGAACAGTTGGCTCGATCGGCGTTTCAGCTATGATGCACGGATATATGGCGTTTGATAAAACGGGTGAGCTGCTAGTTCCGTTTCGAACGTGGCGTAATGCAACAACAAGCGCAGCAGCAAAAGAATTAACTGAACATTTCCAATTTAATATTCCTGAACGATGGAGCATTGCGCATCTTTATCAGGCAATTATCAATCAAGAAAAGCATCTGCCGCGCATTGATTACATGACAACGCTAGCCGGCTATATTCACTGGCTGCTGACAGGCAGTAAGGCGCTTGGCATTGGAGATGCTTCGGGGATGTTTCCAATTGATGAACGCACGCAAAATTACAGTGAAAATATGATGAAGCAGTTTGATGATCTCATTTCTCATAAAGGGTATCCGTGGCAACTATCAGATATTCTGCCTGCAGTCCATACTTCAGGCGAGCAAGCAGGTACATTAACAGCCATTGGGGCTAGTATTTTAGATCAATCAAAAAATTTGCAGCCGGGAATTCCATTTTGTCCTCCAGAAGGAGATGCGGGAACGGGAATGGTGGCGACAAACAGCGTAAGAAAACGCACGGGAAATGTTTCAGTAGGAACGTCCGTTTTTGCGATGATTGTACTAGATAAAAAGCTTTCAAACGTTTATCCGGAAATTGATTTGGTTACTACGCCAAACGGCAGTCCAGTTGGAATGGTTCATGCGAATAACTGCTCAAGCGACTTAAACGCCTGGCTCGGATTGTTTCGCGAATTTTCGGAGGCTATGGGACAAAAAGTAGAGTCGGATAAATTATTCGAAGTGATGTTAAATAAAGCGCTAGAAGCTGATCCTGATGGAGGAGGCTTGCTTAGCTACGGCTATTTCTCAGGTGAAAATATTACCGGAGTAGAAAGTGGACGTCCGCTATTTGTTCGTTCAGCAAAAAGTAATTTTAATCTAGCAAACTTTATGCGAACGCATCTTTTTACAGCTTTTGGCGCTTTAAAAATAGGTATGGATCTTTTAGTCAAAGAAGAAAACGTAAAGATTCACAGTATTTTAGCGCACGGAGGATTATTTAAAACGCCGGTAGTTGGTCAAAAAATGATGGCAGCGGCAATTAATACCCCGGTTTCCGTCATGGACACAGCTGGAGAAGGCGGCGCGTGGGGAATGGCTATTCTTTCTTCTTATATGCTTAATAAAAATGAGAATGAAAGTTTAGAAGATTTCTTGGATGATAAAGTCTTTAAAGAAGTAACCGCACAAGAAATTTATCCTGACGAACTTGATGTAAAAGGGTTTGAAGCATTTATTAAAAGATATAAAAAAGGGCTAGTGATTGAAAAAGCAGCTGCAGAGCACCACAGCGAAGAACGGGAGGAGTTAGTGTGCTAGATAAATTAAAAGAAGAAGTATTTCAAGCAAACGTCGATTTGCCAAAACACGGACTGGTTAAGTACACGTGGGGAAATGTAAGTGCCATTGATCGAGACAGCGGTTTGTTTGTGATTAAACCAAGCGGTGTGACGTACGAGAAAATGACGGCGCAAGACATGGTAGTCGTTGATTTAGATGGCCGCGTGGTAGAAGGGGAGCTTAATCCGTCATCGGATACGCTGACGCATGCCGTACTCTATAAACATTACCCGCAAATCGGCGGTATTGCCCATACGCATTCAACGTGGGCGACCATTTGGGCTCAAGCAGGACTTGATGTGCAGGCAATGGGAACGACTCATGCCGATACCTTCTATGGTTCCGTACCGTGCGCGCGCTTTTTGACAGAAAAAGAAGTGAATGACGGATATGAAGTGGAAACGGGCAAAGTGATTATCGAAACGTTTGAAGAGCGCGGCTTAGATGTGCTAGCGGTTCCTGGCATTTTACTTCAAGGACACGGGCCGTTTACGTGGGGAAAAGATGCCAAATCGGCGGTAATGAACAGCGTCGTACTAGACGAAGTATCCAAAATGAATTTCTTTACACAAAAATTAAACGGACTGGCTGAAGAGCTGCCGCAGCGTATATTAGACAAACATTATTTACGAAAACACGGCCAAAACGCGTATTACGGGCAAGGACAATAAAAGACTTACATACAGAAAAGGGGATTATCATGTTAAAAACAGCTCAAAAAGAATTTTGGTTTATTGTTGGTTCACAGCATCTTTACGGAAAAGAAGCACTAGCAGAAGTAAAAGCACACGCGCAAACTATGACTGATGCTTTAAATGAAAGCGGTGTCTTGCCTTATCCGATTGTTCTGCAAGATTTAGCTGTGAGTGCTGATACAATTACAAGCATGATGAAAGAAGTGAATTACCGAGATGAAGTTGCCGGTGTAATCACGTGGATGCATACGTTCTCGCCTGCAAAAATGTGGATTCGCGGTACCAAGTTACTGCAAAAACCGCTGCTTCATTTGGCGACACAATTTAACGAAAGCATTCCTTGGGAAACGATTGATATGGATTTTATGAACTTGAATCAATCCGCTCACGGTGATCGAGAATACGGTTTTATCAACGCGCGTTTGAACAAGCAAAATAAAATTGTAGTAGGCTACTGGGAGCGCCCCCAAGTACAGCAGCAAATTGCACAATGGATGGACGTAGCCGCTGCTTATAACGAAAGCTTCAACATTAAAGTCGCGCGTTTCGGCGACAATATGCGCAACGTCGGAGTAACGGAAGGAGACAAAATTGAAGCGCAAATTCAATTTGGCTGGACGGTTGACTACTTTGGAATCGGTGACCTTGTTCAATATGTAAATGCCGTTACGGAAGAAGAAATCAATGATTTGTTTGCTGAATATGCCGACGCGTACGAATTTGTCTACGGTGATTATTCTGCAGAAGAATGGGAGTCTAGCGTAAAAGTACAGGCAAGCTATGAAATTGCGATTAAACGTTTTCTAGACGAAGGCGGCTACAGCGCTTTTACCACTAACTTTGAAGATCTATACGGTATGAAACAGCTTCCTGGTCTAGCCGTACAACGCTTGATGGCACAGGGCTACGGCTTTGCTGGTGAAGGAGACTGGAAAACAGCGGCGCTTGACCGCTTGCTCAAAGTGATGAGCCATAATCAGTCAACGGGCTTTATGGAAGACTACACGTATGAATTGGCTCCCGGACGTGAGTCTGTGCTTCAATCACACATGCTTGAAGTAGACCCGACGCTAGCGGTAAATAAGCCAAAACTAATCGTTTCTCCGCTAGGCATCGGCAACCGTGAAGATCCGGCCCGCTTAGTGTTTGACGGTAAGCAAGGAGAAGGCGTAGTGGTTTCCATGGCTGACTTCGGTACGCATTACAAGCTGTTAATTAACGAAGTATCCGCATTTGAGCCGGAAGTTCCAGCTCCAAATCTTCCGGTAGCGCGCGTGCTTTGGAACATTAAGCCGAACTTCCAAGACGGCGTTAAAGCGTGGATTGAAAACGGAGGCGGCCATCATACGGTACTTTCATTAAATTTAACGACCGATCAAATCGTGAGCTATGCAAAGCTTGTTGATCTAGAGTACGTCATTATTAAGTAAGCACCACTACTTCCGAGGGAGCACTGCTTCCTTGGAAGTGAAAATATAGCGTCAGTAAAAGAACGCCGTTTTTAGAAACAAATGAAAGCGTTTTAAATAAGTGTGGTAGGAAGCAAAACTAAGACAATACAAAGGGGATATATAATCATGAGTAAAGTATCAAGTAAGTTTATCTTCTTCTTCGGCTCATTTGCCGGTATTTTATTCGGTTATGATATTGGGATTATTGCTGGTGCAGAAAGTCATATCCGTGAAGCGTTTCATTTAAGTCCGCTCTGGCTGGGGATTGTGGTTTCGTCGCTAATGGGAGGAGCAATTATCGGTTCCATTTTAAGCGGATTATTAGGAGATAAGTTTGGACGAAGAAAGTTAATTTTAATTTCATCTATCATCTTTCTTTTAGGCTCCATCGGTTCAGCGATTGCACCAGAGGAAATTACGTTAACGATTGCGCGCGTCTTTTTAGGTACAGCAGTAGGAACGGCTTCTTCGTTAGTTCCTGCCTATATGTCAGAAATCGCACCTGCTCATATTCGCGGGAAGCTTTCAGGTTTAAATCAGCTAATGATTGTAATTGGATTATTATTAAGCTATATCGTAGCCTTTATTTTTGAGCCGGTTCCAAACAGCTGGCGATTAATGCTTGGCAGCGCCGGTATTTTTGCGATCGTCTTATGCATCGGTATGATCAAGCTTCCAGAGTCGCCTCGCTACTTAATTAAAAACGGAATGGCAGATAAAGCGCGTGAAGTGCTGCGTACGCTTCGCCGGTCAACAGCTGAAGTAGAAGCTGAAGTGTCTGAAATTGAAAGCATAGCTGTTCATGAACAATCAGGCATCAAACAGCTGTTTCATAAAAAGTTTCGTTTAGCATTAATTATCGGTGTCGGAATGGCAACTTTTCAGCAGATTCAAGGCTCAAACTCAATTGTTTATTATGCAACAAGCATTGCTCGTCAAGTTGGTTTAGCGCCGCAGGTAGCTGCTGGTTTTACGGTCATCGTTGGGGTAATCTTCGTTGTGACAACACTTATTTTTCTGCAGTTTGTTGATAGATTCAACCGCCGTACCATTCTTACGATTGGCGGCGCGGGTATGGCTCTTTCATTTTTCACACCGGCTATTCTAGGAGCATTAGGCGTTAATGAAGTCGTCGTAAACTGGGTTACGTTAATTGCTCTTTGCTGCTTTATCCTTTGCTATGCGTTTTCTTGGGCGCCGCTTACGTGGATCATTGTAGGAGAAATTTTCCCCCTTTCTGTACGCGGAATCGGTGCTGGGATTTCATCTGCTTTTAACTGGACGGGATCGCTTGCAGTAGGGCTTGTGTTCCCAATTTTAGCCGACCAGTTTAGTTTAGGCGTGATCTTTTCAACGTTCGGGATCATTTGTATTCTCGGATTATTCTTCATACGCTTTGTAGTTGTTGAAACAAAAGGACGCAGCCTAGAGCAAATTGAAACGGACATGGCAGCTCGTTCTGCAAGGAAGTCTTTAAGTCCGGTTGAGCGTAATAAATATGTTTGATTGTCGTAATGTTTTAAATGTAAGGTGCTGAGATAAAAGTATTTTAGCTGAAGTGAAAAACGAACCACTAATCAAAGTGTTTGATTAGTGGTTCGTTTTTTTATGGTGAACGCAGGTTTCATCTGTTTCGTTTCTTCTAGCAGTTGATTGGAGAGCAAGGCGAAGACTCCTGCGGGAAAAGCGGAACAGATGAGACCCCGCAGGAGCACAAGCGACGAGGAGGCTCATCGGACGCCCGCGGAAAGTGAAGCCTTGCACGGAAATCAACTGCGGGGTAACAAGCGGTTCAGCACATGTCGGCCTTTGTTCGTCCCCAGCCTCTTTCTTATTAGTAGATATAGAGATTTCAGCTTTTACACTGTCATATTAGTGCCTAATAAAATGGAAAGATAGGTTAGCTTATCATAGAGTGGACTTTAATAGATATTCATAACTAGCAATTTCTAAAACGAAAGCTAAATGTGCGTTCTGCTTACAAGAAGGTAGTGACCTTCGTCAACAAATTCTCATATAAACAAGTAAGCTTGTTTACTTTTAACTAAATTTATTTATTAATAGGGGGATTAACTAGTTGATGAATTTGACGCTTCATGAACGTTCTGAAAAGTTATTAAAGCAAAGAATTAAACAATTAAATCCGGTCCATTTAACTTTGTTTTTAGGGGCGACAGCAGAGGTGACGGACCAAACGATAATTGTTTCACGATGAGCGGTGAATTTGAGCTTGTATTAAAAAAGGCGGTGGAATTGAACCCGCTGTTTATTATTCATAGGGGAGACACCGTCTATACAGGGAAAAAAGAGTATTTGGAGCACTTTGTTAAGGTTGTCGAAAAAATCGCATCAAACATTCCTATGTTTGTATGCGTAGGGAATCATGATGAACTGTACCTTGATGAAAGCAATCTCGAAAACTTCAGAGCCACTATCGGAAAAGTACACTGGGTCATTGATATTCCTGTCTTCAACTTTCGGTGCATCGCATTAAATAATGTCATCAGTCCCAAGAATAAAATATACGGATTTACAGATAGAGAGCTGAATTATTTAGAGCAGCAGCTAGAGGATGCTCCTCGTAATACCGTTGTAGCCATGCATGCGCAGCCAAATATTGGCCGGTGGTCAAATCTTGAAGGGTTTCCTGTAACGACTCCTCAAAGTCAAGAATTTTTTGATTTAATTCAAGAACACCGCGTGAAAAAAGTTCTCGTTAGCCACGTGCATGCATATGACGAACAGTTTATTAGAAAAAATAGAAACGGGACATTTACGTTTGGAAGAGGCACTGATTTTGTATTGTCAGGAGGCGCCGGTGCTCCTCTTGATTTTGATCCGCCTTTAATTTTAAATAATTATAATTTTATGGAGTTTTTTGTAAGCAGGTACAACATATTAGGACCTCTTCTTTGGAAGGATTTTGGACGACCTCGAAGAAATTGTTTGTAAAAACAAGAGAATGGAAAGCTATGTTTAGCCGAAAGCCTGCCCGTAATTCACAGGCAGATTTTTGGAATATTATGCATAATGTTTACAGAAACCTTGTAGCAGAAGGCTCAGTCAAACGTTATAATAGATAATGAATGATGATATATTCTCTATATTTGTCATATATTTGTATTACATATGTAATTGAAGAAAAACATTCACTTGATATACTGTTTAATGACTTAACTTTATCTTAAAATTTACAGTGAAATGCCTGTTTATAGAGGCTTAGAACATACACAGCAAATGGAGGAGCAATCATGGCAAACGAAAAGATGCAAGAAGGACTTGATCGTTTTATCAAGGAAGATTTAAATGACCTTTTAGGTAGACTGTTCCCCTTAATGGACCGGGAGTGTGCCGAAGAAAAAAGAAAGCTTATCGAAACAGCGGTAGAGTATATTTATTCGTCAGGATATCACCAGGGAGCCAAAGATTTAATTGAAACGCACCGAAAAGACGATTACAAATTGTTAAGGCAAAAATTAGCGTCAGCGCCTCCTAAAAACTAATTTTTTTGAAATTTCTTTTGACAACATAAATCTAAGGTGTTAAGATGACTCTACATTCAAAATATTATAAACAATTAAAACTCTTATTGAGAGAGGCGGAGGGACTGGCCCTGTGAAGCCCGGCAACCATTTAACATTCTTGTTGAAAAGGTGCTACATCCTGCAAAGCGTACTGCTTTGAAAAATAAGAGAGGATTTCATAGATACTATGCCTCTCTATTCGTGATAGAGAGGCTTTTTATTTTATGTGAATATGTTTTGAATGGACAATTTTATAAAAATGCATCAGGTGCTGTGTAACGAATGTACGCAGCTTAAAAGGGAAGACCGGTGAAAAGCCGGCGCGGTCCCGCCACTGTAATGGGGAGCAACTTATTAACCACTGTTTCATGTTGAAATGGGAAGGGATAGGAAGCTATGAACCTAAGTCAGGAGACCTGCCTGTTGTATGCACTTAAGCTCTACGGGATATAGAGAGGAGTGAGGAATACGTGTTGAGAAAAACAGGCTGTCTCAACTCTAGTTAAGTATGCGTATTATCTCTCTTTTCATTTCGAAAAGAGAGATTTTTTAGTTTACCGATAAAAAAATATACAGGGAGTGGAAAAAATGAGCAGTGTAAAAAGTTCGAACTTAGGTTATCCAAGAATTGGTGAAAAACGAGAATGGAAAAAAGCGCTTGAGCAGTTTTGGGCAGGAAAGCTAGAGAAAGGTATCTTTCTTCAAGAAATTGAAGCTCTTCGTCTAGCGCATCTAAAAAAACAGCGTGACGCAGGAATTGAATTGATTCCAGTCGGCGATTTTAGCTTATACGATCACGTGTTAGATACAGCTGTTATGTTTGGTTTAGTGCCTAAACGCTTTGAGTATGACGGAGGACTAGTATCGCTTGAAACGTATTTTGATATCGCGAGAGGAACAAAAGGTGCGGTAGCTTCTACGATGACGAAATGGTTTAACACAAATTATCACTACATCGTACCCGAGCTTGAGGAATGTACGCCGTCTCTTGTAGAAAATCGCCCGCTTCAGTTTTACAAAGAAGCAAAAGAAAAGCTGAATATTGAAGGAAAGCCCGTTATTCTAGGTCCAGTAACATTTGTGAAGCTGTCAAAAGGATATAAAAAAAGTGAGTTTAAAGAAGTAGTTGAGCAGTTTGTTCCACTTTATGCAACTATCTTAGCGGAGCTGCAGGCAGAAGGAGTAGAGTGGGTGCAGATAGATGAGCCAATTTTATCTACAACGCTATCAAAAGAAGACCTGGCGCTTTACACAGAAGTCTATCAAACTTTGAAGGAAGCGGCACCGAATGTAAAAGTCATTTTGCAAACGTATTTTGACAGCGTTGATCACTACAAAGAAGTTGTGTCTCTTCCTGTTGAAGGAATCGGTTTAGACTTTGTGCATGACCGAGGCGAAAATCTCACTGCGCTTAATAAATATGGTTTTCCAACTGATAAAGTGCTTGCTGCGGGAGTGATTGACGGACGAAACATTTGGCGTGAAAATTTGGACGAACAGCTTTTAACGCTTAGTGAAATTGAAGAAGCCGTATCAAAAGACCGTTTGATTCTGCAGCCTTCATCAAGTTTATTACATGTTCCTGTCACGGTGAAAAATGAAGAAACCATTGATCCAGTATTGAAAAATGCGCTCTCTTTTGCAGATGAAAAGCTAAAGGAAATCACGCTTTTAACAAAAGCAGTGCAGCAAGGAAAAGAGTCGATAGAAGAAGAAATAAACGTAAGCAAACAGGCGATTCAAGCATTAAATGGTTCATCTTTTCGAAATCATCAAGACGTGCAAAAAGAGCTGAAGCAGCTGCACAGCTATAAAGCAGCGCGTCAAGCGCCGTTTGACGTACGTCAACGCGTTCAGCAAGAAGCGTTTCAACTGCCGCTTCTTCCAACGACAACGATTGGAAGCTTTCCGCAAACAAAAGAAGTGCGAAAAGAGCGTTTAAAATGGCGTAAAGGCGAGTTAAGCGATGAAGCATATGAAGCGTACATTAACGAGGAAATAAAAAAATGGATTGAAATTCAAGAAGACATCGGCTTAGATGTCCTTGTGCACGGAGAGTTTGAGCGTACGGACATGGTCGAATACTTCGGTGAGAAATTAGGAGGCTTTCAGTTTACGAAGTTTGGCTGGGTGCAATCTTACGGTTCTCGCTGCGTGAAGCCGCCGCTTATTTACGGAGATGTATCGTATGAGCAGGCGATGACGATCAAAGAAACGGTCTACGCACAGTCTCTAACAAATAAGCCGGTTAAAGGAATGCTGACGGGTCCGATTACGATTTTAAATTGGTCGTTTGTGCGTGATGATATCCCGCGCTACGACGTGGCAAATCAAATTGCGCTTGCTCTTAGAAAAGAAGTAGAAGCACTTGAAAGTCAGGGCATTTCAATGATTCAAGTAGATGAACCGGCACTGCGTGAAGGATTGCCGTTAAAACGAGAAAACTGGGACAGCTACTTGAACGCTGCGGTGTATGCGTTCAAGCTAGCCACGGTATCGGTGCAAAATGAGACGCAAATTCACACGCATATGTGCTATTCAGAATTCGAAGAGATTATTGATGCCATCAAAGCGCTTGAAGCCGACGTGATTTCCATTGAAACGTCTAAAAGCCACGGTGAATTAATTTATGCGTTTGAAAAACATACGTACAATCAAGGAATCGGACTTGGCGTGTATGATATCCACAGTCCGCGCGTACCGAAGCTTGAAGAGCTTCAGCGAAACATTGACCGCGCTCTGCAGGTACTTGATCCTGCATTATTTTGGATTAATCCCGACTGCGGCCTTAAAACAAGAGGAATCAGCGAGACGGTTGAAGCTTTAAAAGTCATGGTTGAGTCCGCAAAACAAACCAGACAAAATTTATTACAAAACGTTTAATGATAAGAAATTAAAGAACAAGCAGTGTAACCGCTACACTGCTTGTTCTTATGGGATTTTAAAAGGCCAAAAATATCCATTGACACTTCCCCTACATTTTTGTATCTTTTTAAAGGTGTTTTTAAAATCAGGGAGGTACAACATGAGTAACAACAGCACGCAGCACGTTAAAATTGTAACAGCGGATCCATCAGCGCTAGGTCTATTCGGACTTGCCATGGTGACACTTGTTGCATCGTTTCAAAAGCTTGGGGTAACCGATGGTGTTTCATTGGTATTGCCATGGGCGATTTTTTTAGGCGGGATAGGGCAGTTAATCGCGTCTATGCAAGATTTCAAACATAATAATACCTTCGGCGCAACTGCTTTTGGTGCCTTCGGGTTATTTTGGCTAGGTGTAGCTATGACATGGCTTATTCAGCTTGGAGCATTTGGGGAAGCGCTCGCAAAAGAAGCGGATCCGAAGCAGCTCGCATTTGCTTTTGTCGGCTACTTGATTTTCAGCGTTTTTATGACAGTTGGAGCAATGGGCACTCATAAAGTATTATTTATTATTTTTGTGTTAATCGATTTCTTATTTATTGGATTATCGCTAAGTACATTTGGTGTGGCATATGAGTACACGCACTTACTAGCAGCAGTGTCAGAGCTATTGATTGCTCTGTTTTCATTCTATGGATCTGCAGCGGCTGTATTAAATACTCACTACGGTCGAGTTGTGCTTCCGGTGGGCAAGCCGTTTGGTGCATTTATTAAATAATCAAGACGTTAATTAAAAAGCGAAGTAGGATTGAATTCTGTATGATGCAGAGGTCAATCCTTTTTTGTTTGGGCATTTTTATATATAGTAGAAAGAGATAGTTATATGTAATAGAAGCTTTTAGAGAAAAAAGAGAAATACATAATGAAAGGAAACGTTTCAATGATTATAAGACAAGTGGATGAAAAAGATTTAAACCAATTAATTACGTTAGAAAACAAAGGCTTTACACCTGAAGAAGCTGCCTCAAAAGACGCATTCATCACGCGGATCAACACCATTCCTGATACGTTTATCATCGCCCAAGAAAATGAAGAAATAATCGGATATGTGAACGGTCCCGTCATTTCAGCTCCGTTTATTACGGATGATTTGTTTGAAAAAACGATTTCGAACCCTGAGACAGGCGGTCATCAAAGTATTTTGGGTATCGTTATAAATCCCAAGCATCATCACAAAGGAATTGCGAGTATGCTGTTAAGAGAATTTGAAAAACAAGCGCGGAACAAACAGCGCTTAACGGTTACCTTAACATGTAAAGAAGAATTGATTCCGTTTTACGAAAAAAACGGATATGTGAATCAAGGAGTAGCGGAGTCTCAGCATGCAGGCGTGCAGTGGTTTAATATGAGTAAGGAGCTTTAACAAACAGACAATGAAATAAAAAAGCACAAGCTTCTTTTAAGGAGTTTGTGCTTTTTTATATTAATTTCTGTGTAGTTATTGTAAATATGTAAAAGTAAAGATGGTATTTACATGAATAAGTACGGCTTTTTTTATTGAGAGGGTGAACATGTGTTTAATCTATTTCGTCTTTAGATTGGATTAATCTTGTTATATTTCAATCTCTTTTTAGGTAGGTAAGAGACATTGATTTGTCAAATATATTTGACAGTAACAAGGAAGATAATATAAGATATGGATGTAAAAAGTTTTTTACATTTTAGAGATGAGTGATGAATGGTGGAAAATCGAATTAAAGAACTGCGTAAAAGCAAACGAATGTCTCAAGATGAATTGGCAAAAGTATGCGGCGTATCGAGACAAACGATTAATGCAATTGAAAACAATAAGTATGATCCAAGCTTGACCCTTGCTTTTCAACTGGCTGCAGAGCTGGGAGCAACAGTAGATGAGCTGTTTTTATTTCATAAATCATGATGAGTTAGTTAAAAAGAGAAGGTAATGTGAAGTAGCGATCTTACTAGTAGAAGTTTTGACATTTCTGTACTATAAGCTAAAAGCACATAAGTAAATAGTAGATCAATATTACTTCTATCACTTTATAAAAAGAGATTTACAGAGCAACGGTGGTGAAATGAATGAAAAATCGAGCTGCCGGAGTAGCTCTTACAAGTACGGGCATGTTACTGTTGATGGTAACGTTAGTACTTCCTGTTCCGGGATTAACGTATAGTTTACTTGTAGGAAGCAGCATTGTACTAAAGGGCTGCGGAACAGGAGGAATAAAAAGGTGTATCACGTGAATGCAGCGTGATGTAGAAAAGGAGGTTCCTTTTGAAAAAAAGAACGATTATTATAGCTGCACTTTTATTTATTGTCGTATTTTATTTTACATATACCGGGAAAGCCTATCAGTTAAAAGACGTCATAAAAGTAGATGAAGCAAACGTTACGCGTATTGAAATAGATACGGACGAAGGAAAACGTGTAGTAGATGATAAAAAAGAGATAAAGCAAATCGTACATTCTTTGGCAAAAGTAGAAGTAAAAAAAAGCAAGGAGCTCGACCCAAAGTTTGACCAAGCTTACTGGGTAAAAATCGTCGAAAACAGAAAAGATGCGTACGGCTTAACGATTTACGATAATGACTACATAAAAGCGTTTAGCTTTGAAGATAAAAAACAGGCGACATATACGATTGTTAAAGATCAAAAAGTAGATGTTAAAAAGCTGCTTTCAACTAAATAAGCCTGAAAAGTACCATAAGCTTTTTCAAACCTACCAAAAAAGACAGCCTGCGCTGTCTTTTTTTATTAAAATAATAGATTGAAAATTATGACTATTTAAAGCGGGATTAATCCTTGCCTATATAATTAATAAATGATTGAATTAGGTCAATATCAGGGTTAACCAATAGTGCTGGAAGAAGGCCGAATGTTAATAATACAAGAACGTTTGATCCAATAAAGATGCGAAGTGCTTTTTTGATTTTCATGATATTTCCTCCCTTTTTTATATTTTCGTATAAAAAGAGAAAAAAATCAATAGAAATGTGACGAAATTGTGAACTTTTTGTCTGATAGTCCCTGATAGATTATAAAAATCCCCTCTCTATACTAGATAAAGAGGGGATATAGCAAGTCATAAAATATGTAGAAACATTAAAAGTACATGCGCAGATTCCCAATGAAACGATAAAGAAAATAGCATGAAAAACCAATTAAGACACATCCTGCCGCAATAGAAACCCATTTAATATAAAGCTGATTCAGCACTTTTCTAGTTCCAGAGACAATCGTCATTAAGCCTAGGTCATGAATTAAAATCCCTGTTAATATTCCGGCAGCAATCAGCAGGAAATGAAAAGAATGAGAGGATTGAAGCGAATTAGTCAGCACCGTTCCAAACACGCTGAGCCAAAAAATGAGATTGCTAGGAGAAATCGCAACAAAGATCCCGTTCATATAGGAAGATGCAAACGACTTTTTTACATGCTCTCCAGGAGACGTTATATCATGGTCGGCATGTCTAATGCTGTCATAGCCAATATAAAGTAAAAAAAGCGCTCCTATAAGCCACATCATAAGCTGTATAAAAGGAGCCGATAAAAAAGAAGCCAGTCCAGAGTAAAGAAGCACAATTAATAATAAATCAACCGTCATTCCTCCGAGTCCAACAACCCATCCGTGAAGAAACCCGTTTTTTAAACCTTGTTTTGTCATTTCAATCGTCACCGTGCCAACGGGAAGGGCAATCGAAAGGCCTAGGAGTACATTTGTTAAAAATAACGTCACCAAAAACAAAACCTCTTTCAATCTTGTATCTACTATTATTTTCCGTTTAAGTGGTCTTTCATTATATAAAAATATGTAATGAAATTTGATGTTATGTATAAAAAACAGTAAGCACAAAGGCTACTTCGTTATATTTACACTTTTTACTTACCGAGCTATAAAAAGAGGAGCAGTAGCGGCTCCTCTTCACCATTTTAAACGCTTTCCTGCACGGTGGCTGACGGTCTTTTAAACGCAGCAACAAACCACACAATATTCGTAATCAGCAAACCTAAACAAGAAATCATTATTCCTATAATTGAAGATAAGTTTCCTGAGAAATCTTCTAATCCGAATAAAAACAGAGCCGGCATCAGTAATAGAGTACTAGCAGCGATTAAAAGTCCGATGCTGCAAAAAGCAGCCATGACAAATTTTAAAAAATGCATTCCTATCAGATAAAAAGCTAAAGGCAACAAATATAAAAACAGAGCCATGCCAAGAGATAACCACAGCCCTGTTGAGCCGAACGTATTAACGTTGGGGCCTGAATCTGCTAGAGGAGAAAGCGAACCAAGAACCAAAATGAAGCAGAAAAATAGGGCGGAAAGCAAAGTGGTGACTATCACACTATTTTTTGCTGTAGAATTACGCACTGTTTTTTAACCTCCTTTCCAATAAATAAGCATATGGATTAATTTTACAATAAAAGACTCGATTAAAAAACCACTTTTTTACAAAAGCCTTTGATAGGTTGGATAATAATGAAGAGAAGCCGGGTTAAGATAATACACGTGTACATATTTTTTGTGTGGACCTGGATAGTGGGTTTCGTGCCAGTATTGCGCCAGTATTGTTTGAATAGGATGCGAATGAGGGGCTTCGCCGTAATGTCCGTAGTAGAGGCCGCTGCCTGAATAAGGAGAATACATAAAATCACCTGCCTGCTTAAATGAATGTGTTACACGGTATGTTTTTATATGGATTAACGTTCTTCTACAGTGTAAAAAGGGCACAAATAGGTCATTGGCTATATGAATGCTCCATTACAGTAAAAAAGACCTCTAAAAGCAAGAGGTCATAAGCTAAGCATCTGTATGTTCTTCACTTGGATTCCTTTGAAAATCCAAAAAACGAGTTCCTTGAAACGTCAGCATTCCTTCATCGCCTTCTGCTAGCATGCCGTATTCGCGGCCTGAAACAGTAAATTCAGAGCGGTCGGTGCTTTCAAACTGAAAGGTTACGTAGTAGGTTGTAGACGTGTGAGAGTGATGATGTTCGTGAGCGTGACCGCCATGGCGGTGGACGTTTGTCCGTTTGCCCGTAACTTTTGCTTTTACGGAGAGACGGGGAGACTGCTCATTTTTGCTCCACGTGCCGATTCCTTTAAAAATAGAAAATAGAAAAATACCAATAACTATAACAAAAAATAGCATCACAAACGTAGGCATTCCGTTAAATAACGCGTCATCTGGAAAAAAAGCGCCTCCGCTTACGTCATCGGGCACATCACCTTCAAAAACAATGTCATCTCCGGACGGGTCATCTTCAAATATCATTTCATCTTCAAACATTCGTATTCCCCCTTACTATAAATACGATTACTGAATGGAAAAAGTTTCATCTTTATAGTAGTCTTATGATAGGATAGCTAGTTACTATTCATACATATGAGTGAACAAGGAAAAGGAGAGATACACATGGGGAAATACAAAGTTGTTATGTCTGGAAAAACGTGGCCAAATGCTTACGAGAAGCTAGCGGAGCACTGCGATATTCAAATGTGGGAAGGAGAAGGAAAGATTCCACAAGAAACGCTGCGCGACTGGCTTCGTGACGCTGACGGCTTTTTTAATATCGGCCACATCACAGTGGACGAAGAGCTGTTAGAAGCAGCACCGAACCTGCGCGTTATTTCTCAATCAGGCGTAGGGTATGACAGTGTAGATGTCGAAGCATGCACCAAAAAAGGCGTGCCGTTTAGTAATACGCCAGGCGTGTTAGTAGAAGCAACGGCTGACTTAACGTTTGGTCTCTTGCTGTCAGCAGCTCGCCGCATTCATGAAGGCTATGAAAAAGTGAAACAAGGAAACTGGGAAACGGTATTTGGCGTCGATTTATTTGGAAAAACGCTTGGTATTGTTGGAATGGGCGATATCGGAAGCGCCGTTGCCAGACGAGCAAAGGCATCGGGAATGAACATCGTTTACCACAACCGAAGCCGCAAGCATGAAGCAGAAAAAGAGCTTGATGCCGTATACCTTTCGTTTGAAGAACTGCTTCACACAGCTGACTGTATCGTATGCCTAGTGCCGCTTTCAAATGAAAGCAAAGGCATGTTCGGAGAAGAGGAATTTAAAGCAATGAAAAGCAGCGCGTATTTTGTAAACGCAGCGCGCGGAGGATTAGTGAACACTGAAGCACTTTACGAAGCGCTGAAAAATGAAGAAATTGCATATGCTGCACTAGACGTAACAGACCCAGAGCCGCTTCCGGCAGATCATAAGCTGCTGCAGCTTTCAAACGTGCTGGTAACACCGCATATTGGAAGTGCTACGTACGAAACGCGCAATCGCATGGCAGATTTAGCCGTCCAGAACCTGCTTTTAGGTCTTGAAAAAAAGCCTTTAGTGACGTGTGTGAATGAAGAAGTGAATTACAAGTAAGGAGAGATTTTTTGTTAAAAGCATTACAGCTTATTCTTTCAATTATTACTGTTGGGCTGGCTCTTTATATCATGCTCACTCACAGTTACCAGTTTCTTTCGTTTTTAAATATACTGCTCGGGTTTACCATGCTAGTTTTAGGAGCAATCGAGTGGCAAAAAAGAAAGAAAACCAGCGCATGGCTGTTGCTTTTAGTTGCGCTGTTTAGCTGGTTTGTCGGTATTTACCGCATGACCATTTAAAAACGCTTGGCAAATGCCAAGCGTTTTTTTAATGTGCTTTTAGCTGCGTTTCTAACACTTTTTCAATAACGGAAGCTACTCCGTTTTCATCGTTTGTTAATGTAACGTCATCTGCTAGTGCTTTAATTTCCGCGTGCGCATTTGCCATAGCAATTCCTTTTCCAGCCGTTTGCAGCATCGATACGTCGTTAAAGCTGTCTCCAATGGCAATGGTATCATGAAGAGAGCCGCCAAGCTCTTTTACCACGTATGTTAATGCGTTTCCTTTTGAGGCGTCTTTGTGTTCGAGTTCAAAGTTGTGATCAGCGGAAGAGACAAGGGTCATGTCATGCTGCTTGCTAAAGTGATCCCAGCCTTTTTTTCGCTTTTCATCATCAAATGAAAAAGCTAACACGTTATAAAGCTCAGCGTTTGTATTTAAAATATCTTCATAGGATGCAACAAAGGCAAATCCCGTTTGGCTGTACTGCTTAGCAGCAGCGTGATGAAGTCTTTCTTCGTCCACGTTTTTATTGGCGCTTTTTACCCGGTCAATTTCAATGGCCAGCAGCTCACGACCCGAGTTTGGTGTATAAATCGCATGTTCGGCAAACACTTCATAATAAAATTCGTTTGCATCCAGCCACTGAAGCGCTTCTTTTACGTGATGGGCATCAATTGGAACAGAATGTCTAAGCTGTCCGTTCGGGTCATGAATAGTCGCTCCGTTTGCGGCAATCACCCAAAGGTTTGAAAGCTCAGCTTTTTTTAAAATTTCCTGCACGTCGAAATAAGCGCGCCCTGTAGCAACCACGACTTCAACTCCGTGTGTTTGCGCTTTTTTAATTGCTTCTGCATTAATTGTGCTAATTTCACTGCTGCTATTTAAAAGAGTTCCATCTAAATCTGTAAAAATCATCTTCATAAACTATCTCTCCCTTTGACTATTATTACTTGTTTTTGCATGTTTTATCTTGTTTATCCTACAATAAACGAAAAAACACCGATAATCAAGCGTTTTTACATTGTTTTTACAAAAGAAACAAGTATAATAAAGTAAAAAGCAGAAAGAAAACAGGTGAACAAGCAATGTTAAAACAAGAAAGACGCAAACAAATTATGAATTTGCTTGAAAAAGAAGGGCGCATTGTAGCTACGACGCTTAGCCAAACGCTGAATGTTTCAGAAGATACAATCCGCAGAGATCTGCGGGAAATGGACGCGCTTGGTCTGCTGCAGCGCGTACACGGAGGAGCGCTTCCGCGTTCCACGTCTGCGGTTGATTACAAAGAGCGAAAACGTGAATTGATGGATGTTAAGCATTCACTTGCCGTTGCGGCGCTTCCGTTAATTAAAGACGGGCAGGTGCTCTTGATGGACGGAAGTACAACAAATATTCAGCTCGTCAAAGCTTTTCCAAAAAATTTAAACGTTACGGTTATTACAAACAGTCCGTTAATTACCGTTGCACTAGCGGAACATGACTTTGTAGAAGTTGTTTCTCTTGGAGGAACGTTTCGAAAAGAATCGATGGTCACGGTAGGACAAAGCGTGGTTGATACGCTTAAACAAATTCGAGCGGATCTTTGTTTTTTAGGCGTATACGCAATCGATCCTAAAATCGGGATGAGCATTCCTTTGCTTGAAGAAATGCACATTAAAAGCCAAATGATTAAAAGTGCGAGTGAAGTAGCGGCTATTGTAACAGCTAAAAAACTCAATACATCGTCAACGTACACGTTCAGCTCAGCCAACTCGCTAGATTGGCTCATTACAGAAGAGCATGTGAACGAAACCGTGTTAAATGCTTACCGCGAAATCGGCATTGAAGTAATCACAAATAAATAGTAGTTTTAGTAAGGAAGTATATGGTAATGTAGAGTAAAAAGGAGCTTGAGCGATGAGCGAACAAATTGGATAAATGATCTAGTATGTTCGCTTGTTACAGCGCTGTTGATTTCGGTGCAAGACTTCGCTTTCCGCAGGAGTCTTCGTCTTGCCCTTCAATCAACAGCTAGAAGCCGCACATATATGAACGTTCACTATACTAATAAAAATCCGAACAAATTTGATTCTCAATCAAGAATCAAACTCGTTCGGATTTTCCTTTGACTAAAATACTTTTGTCCCAGCCTTGTTTTATTATTATTTTTCTGAATCAGAACGAAACTTCGTGCTGACAAAAATAATGATGGCTAACAAAATAACAATGGGCAGCCAAATAATTTCAAATTTATAAGCAGGCTCTGCAAGTGCAGCGATAACAGCGCCAAAGCAGTAAAGTACAAGAGACAGCGCGCGAAGAATGGCATCGATTGTAAACGTTTTGCGGTAGCGAGGGCTGCGCAAACGTGCCGTTACGTCTTCAAAGAAATTAGCAAGCGTTCCCGTTAATACGGTTGTTGAAATTCCGGCTACGCCAAGCTTTCGAGCAGCCGTTGTTTGAAGTCCCATTGCTGAGCTTAGTAAGAAAATAAACAAGTAAGTTAAGTGTAAAGAAGGAGAAAACGAAGATAAAAGTGCAAAAACAAGTAAAATTAATCCTTCTATTCCAAGCGCGATCGTTACGGCTTTAGGCCAAAACGTTTTTTCTTTGTTTCCAACAAGGATTGCAGCGCCTACAACTCCTGCAATAAAACCTCCTAAAGCTGTCAGGGAGTGAAAAACAGTTGTTTCAAGAGAGTTTCCGATTGCTAGCCCAAGCAGCACGATGTTTCCGGTCATGTTTGCCGTAAAGATATGGCCAAGGCTTAAGTAGCCAATCACATCGACGATACCCGCTGTGACACAAAGAACCAGCAAAATAATGTTTCGATAAGTAGAATTCGTCACGGTAAGTCATCCTTTCTTTTTATACCAACTAAACAGTTTACCGTGAAGAAAAAAATCTGTCCAGATAGTTGTCTTACAAATTTTTAAGCGTGTCCCACCCAAAAGCCACTTCAGATAGAGATGTACCCTCAATAATAACCTCAGCACGATCGATTCTTTTTCCGCCAAGCGCTTCGTAAAATTGACAGGCGCCGTTTTGTTCAAAAGCCCATGTGAGCATCGTATGTATATGTTGGTTTACCAGCTCTTGCGCTATTTTATGCATAAGCGCTTTTCCAATCCCTTTTCGCTGATGCTCTGCGAGTAAATACATTGCATATAGTTCTCCGGTATAGGAAGGGTGCTTATTGGTTCTTTCTTTGCCATAAGAAGCGAAGCCGACGATTTGACCGTTTTCTTCTGCAACAAAAACAGAATTTGACTCCAGCTGCTTTTTCCAAAGAGGTTTTCGCTTTTCAGCGCTCAAAGAATCTAAAAAAGAATCGGGAACAAGTCCTTTATAAGTTGATTTCCAGCTTTCTACGTGTACATTTGCGATGCCCGCTTCATCGCCAATTCTGCCTTGACGTATCATATGCTCACCTCATTTTTTCTATATTTTAACATAATTTTAAAGCGGGCATCCCCGTTTTTCCGTTTTCCTTGTATATATATAGTAGCTATTTTACATAACAAAGGAGATGATATAATGAGTAAATTATTATTAAAAGATCAGCCGTTAATTGTACTGCCGGCGCTTGCAGTTAAAGTAGGAGTGAACGGAGCGCTGTTTCTTCAGCAGCTTCACTACTGGCTTGAAAAAAGCGTAAATGTACAGGACGGATATACGTGGGTATATAATACAAATCAGCAGTGGCTGCAGCAGTTTCCGTTTTGGTCGCTTTCAACGATTCAACGCATCATTTCAAAGCTTGAAAAAGAAGGACTGATTATAAAAGGAAAGTACAACCGCTCTAAATTTAACAACACGGTCTGGTACCGGATTGATTATAAGAAACTAGAAGAGCTTATGCCAAGCGATGAATTTGAAGAGCTCGAAGATGTCAATTTGACAGAAGGGGAAAGTCAAATTGAAGCAGCGGAGCCGGTCACAGTGAAGGCGTCATTAACAGAGACTACAGCAGAAAATACAAATCAAATAAAAAGAGAAGAAGACGCGCATGACGCTTACGTACAAACGTTAGAAGCCGCTTTTATTGCTAGAAGAAACCGAGGAGTGTATTCTTCAGCCAGCGATTTAAAGCATATGTACGAAGTCGCAAAAAGCGAAATACCCGTAGAAGAGGCGCTATCTGGACTGCAGGAAGCATTTGATCACTACGTGCCTAAATACAGCGGCGATACCATTCGAGCATTTGCCTATATTAAACAGCATCTTTTTCATAAGCATTATGTAACGTCACAGCGTACGCTAGCAAGTCAACAGACTGAAAAGCCGCTTTCCTACGCTAATAAAAAGCGCGTCATTCGCAAGGAAATGACGCCGGATTGGCTAAAAGAAAATGAAGAGCTAGAACCTCCAGCTCCTGCTTTTAAAGACGATGCTCACTTTGAAGAAGAAAAGAAAAAGCTTGCTGAAAGTCTTCGTGAGCTGGAGCAGGAATTAAAAAATAATTGAAAATACCACTGGACTTTTATAAGATAAAAGATAGTAAACCTTTTGAATACGAAAGGTTTACTAGGTAAAAGAAAAGCGGCTCTTAAAGAAGGTGCGCCATAAACGTGATAAAATTTTTGTTTTTGCTGTTCATGCCTACAATCTTTGTTTTTTTCGGTTTGTGGCTTATCCAAAATGTGTTGGTAACATTTGTGTGCTTTTACGGCTGGATGTTTATGATTTTATATGCGAATAATAAAATTAACTTGAAGGTAGCGCTTACAAAAAAATCTCTGTATGTGGGAACTCTGAGCGGATTTCTATGTGCCGCTGTGATAATTGGAAGCAGCCTGCTTTTTTCTGGTAAAATCTTTCATGTAGAAGATATGCAAGCGGTTTTGCAAATATGGGGATTTAGCGGATGGAAAGTTATCATTTTAGCCGTCGTTTTGATTTTTATTAACCCTTATTTAGAAGAAATGTATTGGCGAGTCTATATACAGAATAAAGTGGAGAAGCATCTGTCCTTACCTGCTTCAACCATTGTTACATCAAGCTTTTATACGCTTTATCACCTGTTTATTATTCTGCCCGTTTTTGCGTTTCCTCTTAATTGGATCTCGGCTGCAGGCATTTTTTTAGCAGGTATAATGTGGGCGTGTATAAGGGAGCGATATGGTGCCGAAGCGGCAATTATTAGTCATGCGTTAGCGGACGCGGCGATCATGATCGTATACGGATTATATGTAAGATAGTGGTATTATGTCAAAAAACCATGAATCGTTATTCATTTATAACTTGTTTTCATGGTATAATAACAATAATAGTAAAATTTTATCAACACATTTGAATTGAAATAATGTATACTTGTAATACAAAGATTGAAGCGTTTACATAAATCGGAATACACATAGTTAATCTGGGTCCGATGAAAACTAAAAAAAAGAGAGAGATAATTACTTGGAGGAGGAATAGAAGTATGTTTGTACCTATTGAGCGTAAAAAAGTATCTAGTCAAGTGCTTGATCAATTAAAAAAGATGATTAAAGAGAAAACGTTCCCGCCAGAGTCTCGTTTGCCGTCGGAACATGAGTTATCCAAAATGTTTGGAGTGAGCCGTGCACCAATTCGTGAAGCGCTAAGCGTTCTTTCTGCCAGCGGCTTGATTGAATCAAGACAAGGCGGAGGAAGCTACGTAAAGCGTGTAAACTTAGTGGGCATGCTTGATCCAATGACGTTTGAAATGGTTGAAGCAGATCAAGTTCTTGAATTAATTGAAATGCGTATTATCATCGAGTCGCAAGCAGCAAGCTTAGCCGCGCTGCGCCGTACGGATGAAGAACTGATTGAAATTAAAGAATCGTTAGAAGCGTTTAAAAAGACGGTTCATAACAGTGAAGAAATTGGACATGAAGCGGACTATCGTTTCCATCATGATATTGTAAAAGCTGCTCATAACTCATTCCTTCTTCATGCTGTAGAAGATTTAGGTCATTTGTATCGAAAAGCGCTTGCTTATTCGTTAAATAAAAGCCAAAAAGAAAATCGTAAGCAAACGGATGCCGACCATGAGCGTATTTTTGAAGCAATTAAAAATGGAGAGCCAGAAGAAGCAGCAGAAGCGGTTCGTGATCACTTAGAGCACGTTCGCCAAAAAGTAATGGTATCTCAATGATAAAAAAACGACAACCCAAGGGGTTGTCGTTTTTTTATTAGTAAGACCATTCATTCATGTGAGGAAATAACACACGTTGAAAACGAAAATTCATGCTTAGACCGGTGCGGATGTGCCGGCTTTTTTTGTTTGCATAAGGGGAAAGTATCTAATTATACTCTTTAATAATCAGAAAATACAGTATTGTTAATAATTTCACGGCGTGGTATTTTATTAACAAATGTTACTTTTATTTACATATTAATGTCAGTAAATCTAACATTAAGAGGAAGAGGAGGGATAAGATGCTTTCATCAAGCGTCGGGTATTTGATTTTACTGATTTTTGGAGGAGGCTTTACGGCCGTTACAATTATGATGCAGCGCCGTCAAGGAAAGGAAATGACGGCTGAGCAGTTTAGTACAGCCGGAAGAAATGTAGGCGTTGGGCTGGCGAGTGCATCCATTATTGCTGCATGGACATGGGCCGCTACGTTAATGATGTCTTCTTCCACAGGCTATCAGTACGGCATTAGCGGACCGTATTGGTACGCAGCGGGAGCAAGCATTCAAATTTTGCTTTTTGCCATTGTCGCGATTAACCTGAAGAAAAAAGCGCCGAACGCTCATACGTTTTTAGAATTTATTGCACAGCGTTTCGACGTGAAAAATCATCGTTTAATGCTTGGCTTTGCTCTTATGACAAATATTATTGTGACCGCCATGGTTATTTTAGGAGGAGCCATTGCTTTAAACTCTCTTACCGGGATGAATATTTTTGTTGCCGCTTTTTTAATTCCTCTTACGTTTACCATCTACACCATGATTGGCGGTTTAAAAGCCTCATTTGTTGCTGATTATTTTAACACCGTTTTTATTTTCATTATTTTATTTATTTTTGCTGCTGCCGTCTATTATAAGTTCGGCGTGACAAGCGTGTACGAAGGGCTGAAAAATCTGCCTTCGTCACAGCATATGCTTACGATGGCATCGGTGCCGGGCCTTTTGTTTGGGATGATTAATATTATCGGGAACTTCGGTACGGTCTTTGTAGATCAAGCTTACTGGCAGCGTGCCATTGCAAGTAAAAACAGCGCTGCTTCAAAAGCGTATATTTACGGCGGAATTGCCTGGTTTTCGATTCCGTTTGCCGTTGCCACTTTCCTAGGTGTAAGTGCGGCTGGGCTTGGAATTGCTGTAGATTCACCGGATTCTATCGCGCCCGTTATGGCGTCACACGTGCTTGGGAATCTAGGTTCTATTTTGTTTTTAACGATGCTGTTTATGGCGGTAATGTCGACAGGAGCGGCTGAATTAACGGCGATCACAAATATTATCGTAACGGACATTTACTTGCGATCTATCAATCCAAAAGCAAGCAGTAAAAAAATCTTAAGCACGTCGCGAAAAGTGACGCTTGGCTTTGGGCTGGCGATGGGTGTGTTTTCCATTTTACTGTTTTACTTAGGAATTAGTCTTGGGTTTATGTATATGGCCATGGGTATTTTCGTCAGCGGAGCCGTTATTCCCGTTACGCTTGGACTGATGTGGAAAAAAGCGACGAATACAGGTGCATTTTACGGCGCGCTTTTAGGGATGATTGGCGGCGTTGTCGCATGGAACACATCTGCTTACTTAATTAACGGTCACATTGATGTAGAAGCCCTTGGCGGACTGTATCCAATGCTTATTGGAAATTCTACCGTTTTTATTATCAGCGGAGTTATATCAATCGGACACGGTCTGCTTGCCAAAAAAGAATTTGACTTTGATGAACTAAAAGACAAATTCAAAAGCTTTGATGAACATGGAGATGAACCATTAAGGGAGGAAGTGGCGTATGGATCCACAACAACAGTTAAATAAAGATGCAAAGCTTTGTACGCGCTGGGCGCTGGGACTTACATTTTTGTTTGTCCTCTTGTTTCCAGGCGTGATGTTTTTAACGGGCTATCAATACACGCTGTCCTTTTTTAAAGGCTGGACGTATCTTGCGTTTGGCTGGCTGATTATCGCAGGGATTTGTATTATTGTGGGGCCTGTGGTTGAGTTTGTGAGGGAGAAGAAGGAGAGAGATACAGTTTAATTTGTCAAAACAATATGAATTTCAAATGTGTTAGTTATAAAAAAAATCACAAATCATATTCTAGTGAATATGGTTTGTGATTTTTTTGTGAAGATATTTAAAATTATGTTAATTTTTGGTAAAATAGACTCAGTTCCATAAAACTACATTATGGTTTTAAATGGATTTTACTATTTTATCTGATTGTCTTTTGACATAAATGAAAGGAGGTGAAGTGATTGCACATCGTCTCTTTAGAAAAAGCATGTTATGCAGAACTTCAAGCAGTAGGTTCAAAAGCTTACAATCTCTCAAAAATGATTCAGCACGTTTCTCATATCCCTACAGGATTTGTTTTAACATCTCACGCGTTACATTCCTTTTTAACGTTTAACCAAATAGAAATAAAAGCAGAAGATAGCAGCGTCATAGAAAAGAAGATTCAAAGCGGCACGTTTCCTTTAGGTCTGCAAAAAGAAATTGTTTCTTCGTATGCCAATATTCAAGGTGCTGGTGTGAAAGCCGTAGCCGTAAGATCTTCTTCCGCACTTGAAGATTTGGAGAATGCGTCTTTTGCCGGACAGTATGAAACGATATTAAACGTAAGAAACAGAGAAGAACTTTTGACAAGTATAAAAAAATGCTGGGCTTCTTATTTTTCATCCGTGGTTCAAGCGTACGCCGAAGATAAAGAAATTTCGCTTTCTAATCCCCAGATGGGTGTCCTTGTACAAGGAATGGTTGAAGCCGATGTATCCGGAGTGATTTTTAGCGTAAATCCTATTACAGAAAGTGAAGATGAAGTAGTCATTAACGTGGCGTACGGCTTAGGAGAGGGAATCGTATCAGGTGGTGTTACGCCGGATTTATTTATTATTCATAAACAGACAAAAAGTATAATGAAAGAACTAGGATTAAAAGAGTATAAGCTAGTGTCAGGTTTTACAGGAATAACAAAAGCTGTGACAACGGATAAAGAAAAAAATGAATTTTCTATATCAGATGAAACAGCACTACAGCTGCTTCGTTTAACGAATCAAGTAGAGCAGTATTGTCAGTACGCTGTAGACATTGAATTTGCCATAAAAAATAAACATATTTATTTGCTTCAAGTGAGACCTGTTACTACATAATGAAAAGGAAAGGGGAAATCAAATGAACGTATTATCTGCATTTCAAAACGACCTATTTTTAAGTGAGGAAGAAAAACAAACGGGATTTTGGGTACAAGACAACCTACATATCGCACATGCGCTAAGTCCTTTATACGCTTCCTTTCAGCTTCCGGCAATGACTTATGGGACAAAGCAAGGTTTTGAAACGTTAAAACTGCCTATCTATCAATTTGTAGTGAAATTAGCTGATGGAAAAATGTATCAGCAAAATATCCCGTTTCCAGGTGACGTAAATGATCGCTTAAAGGAGCACCAAGAAGCAGTGAAGCCGCTGTTACCTCGACTTAAACCTAGATTATACGAGTACGTTAATGAGGTGTTTTTACCTTTTTATACGGAAGTTAAAAGAAATGCAGAACGTCCTTTATCTTTAAAAGAAGCAGAAGAAAAAGTAAAAGAACTGCATGATTTTTATAAAAAAGCTTGGCAGCTTCACTTTGAAATTGTCATGCCAAGAAGTGATTTAGGAATGATGTTAGAAGAGCTATATGGAGCCTTGACCGGAGATGAGAATACCGCTTACGTATATGATCTGCTGGAAGGCGTAATGAACAAGTCACTTGAAACGGATCAAGCACTGTGGGAACTAACTGACAAAGTCAAAGATTCTAATCAATTAAAACAAGCTTTTACGGAGCAGAAGTCAGAAGACATAGAAGCAAATCTATTAGGCACAGCTGAAGGCAGAGAATTTTTAAAGAATCTGCAAAGCTTTTTGAATGAGTATGGCTATCGTTCTGCAAATTCGCATGAGTTTATTGATGAGACGTGGGTAGAGAATCCTTTACATGCGCTATCGATTATTGCTGGCTATGTGCGTAAAGATTACGACTTCAAGAAAAATTATGAAGATGTCGTAAAAAAGAGAGAAGAAAGCTATCGTGATGTACTCGCAAAAATGCCGGAGTGCGAAGAAAAAGAGCAGTTTAAGCTGTTTTATGGCTGGGCTTTGGACGCATGGGGGTTGGATGAAGACCATCATTTTTATATCGATGCGATGCTGCCTGCTACGGCAAGACTGTTTTTGCTGAATGTAGGAACTCTTTTAGCTGATCACCAAGTGATTCATCAGCCTCAAGATATCTTTTATTTCTATTACGATGAATTGCTGGAAGTATTAAAAACGCCCGTGGCATCTCATGAACTTATCGTCAATAGAAAGCAGGAGTTTGAAGAGAATCGTCATAAAAAAACGCCGCCTGCTTATGGCACGCCTCCTCAAACAGAAGAAGATCCTTTATTAGAGCGGGTATTCGGAAAAATGGGGCCTCCAGAAGTAGATGAAACGCAAAAAATCTTTAAAGGAAGTGCCGCTTCAAGAGGGGTTTATACGGGAGTGGTAAAAATCATTTCAGATCCAAGTCAATTTTCTAAACTTGAACAAGGAGATATTCTTGTGTGTGAAACAACAGCACCCGCTTGGACCACGTTATTTTCGCTTGCTGGAGCAATTGTAACCAATGCAGGAGGAATTTTATCTCATGCAGGAACAGTGGCTCGTGAATATAAACTTCCAGCGGTTCTTGGCACAAAAGTAGCCGTGGATCTACTAAAAGACGGAGATGTTATTACCGTAGACGGAACTAACGGAGTGGTGACGATTGAACAGCAGTAAGCCGTCTTTGATTATCTTTTCTATTTTAACGGGAACTTTTTTAATTCCCGTTAATTCCACTATGATTGCGGTAGGCTTACCGTCTATTGCCAAAGCGCTTCATCTTTCCATCGTACATGTATCAGTAGTGGTAACGATCTATTTAATTGTGATGGCAGTTGCTCAGCCCATCGCGGGGAAACTGGGTGACTTATATGGAAATAAGACCATGTTTGTAGCTGGAATGATTATTTTTTTAGTGGGGTCTGCCGCCTGTGTGTTTTCATATAACTTACTTTCGCTCACGGTCTTTCGAACGCTGCAAGCATTAGGAGGCGCACTAGCTACGCCTAATGCAACAGCGATTATGAGGCACAGTTTGCCAAAAGAAAAGCTTGGAAGAACGCTTGGGTTATTTGGATTATCAATGGGGCTAGGAGCAGCTGTAGGGCCTGTATTAGGTGCCTTTTTAATTAAGTATCTTGGGTGGACGTCGATTTTTTGGTTTAACGTTCCTTTTGCTGTTCTGTCGTTGATTTGTTCATTTATATACGTGCCGTCTACCGTAAAACAAAAAGCAAAAATGCTGGATATAGGGGGCGCTTTTTTACTTGGAGTAAGCTTGACGAGCTTTACGCTAATGCTGACGCACCGTGATTTGTTTAATGCTTGGACTATTTTTATATGCATAGCGTCTATCGTTCTTTTCATTGTGCAAGAACGCAAGGTCCAAGAGCCGCTGATTGATTTTAAGCTTTTTAAGGTTCGGCCCTTTTTTTCTTCAAATCTTTCCATTCTATGCAGTAATTTTATGATGTATAGTACCATTTTGTTTGTTCCGCTTTTGCTAGAGAAGCAGTATGATATTCGTTTAATTGGTTTGCTTCTTTTCTTTTTTTCATTAGCCATGTCTATTTCTTCTTGGCTAGGAGGATTGTTAGCAGAAAAGGTAGGGAAAGAACATCCGATACGATTATCGTTTCTTATTTCACTGCTTGCGGCGATGCTTTATTTTCACTTAGCGAATGCCTCCATTTCTTATACCATTGTATCTTTATTAGTAGGAGGAGTGGGAGCAGGGATCGGTGTTTCATCTATGCAGGCTATGAATATTCAATCTGTCAAAAAGGAGCAATCAGGCACCGCATCGGGCATTTATTCCACTTTTCGTTATGTTGGAGGAATGTTAGCTTCAGCTGCGGTGAGCTTGTTAGTAGGTACTACTGGTCTATTGGTGGTTCTATGTATAGCTGGAATAGCAGGATTCCTTGTGTCGTTAGTTGGAAAAGAAAAAGAAAAGCAAGTTTCCTTGTCCAAAGACGTTTTTAAATAAAAAAAGAATAGCCAGCGGAGAAGCAGACATTTGTTTTATTGCACGTGCTGAAAATGATGATGTGCTGATCCAAAGGCTATTCTATTTTTTAGTTATCGCTCTTTTTTCAATTTTACACACCCACCGGTAATACTGCACCACCATCCAAAACAACAGCGGGTTTAAGAAAAGCGAATACCACCACGTCCACCATCCATAGTGAAAATAACCCCATGGAGCAGGGAGAAGGGCCACTACTTCATAAAGTAAAACAGCAACCGACCAAAGTAAAATATAAGCGGCTTTTTTTGTGAGCTTCCCGGCAAAAGGATAGTAAGTAAGAAAAAGCATGTTTACAGGCGGAATGAGAACGGTATAGGCAAAAATACCTTGCCAGTCTGTCTCTTGTGTAAAATACCAGTAGCCGTGAAATTTGAAATTAATGAAGACGTCAAAGATATGCTGAGCAGCAATGGTGAACATCCAAATGTGAACAATTTGATTTGCCGTTAAGCGCTTATTTGTTTTGAAGGCAAGAATGTTAAATATTAAAACAGAAAGAATTAATCCAATCATAGTACTTCTCCTTTTGGCTTCTTGACTACATTGTATAATTTTAGGAGATTAAAACCAATAGAGAAATGAAAATATTATGAATTTTATGCAGTATTTTCCGCATTGATAGATTGTACATTTTTTCAATTTCTTAAAAAGGCAATCACAAGCAAAAGAGCAGGTATGACGATTTGAAACGAAAGATGTAAAGTAAATGGACCGATTTTTAATCCTTGATGGACATGTTTAAAATAGTTTTGAGCAAGAGACAATGAATAAAACAAAACGACTAAGCCGATTGGAGATACAAGCGGTGACGGGTTTTTAAGCTTAAACACATGAGAAAGGCCCAGCACAGTAGCATAGAACAATAGACCGATTTTAAAGAACGTTCCAGTGATTAAAGTGAAAGCGTTTGTAAATAAACAGAGATATTTTGTTAAAAATTAAGTATGTTAGCCGAAGATATAAAAGAGAAGGGCATAAAAGGAGAGAGCGTCTTGGATTTATTTGAAGTTATATTAAGCATACATATTGGGCTCGGCATGATTTGTTTACTTTCAGGAGCAGTGTCTATGCTAGTGCCTAAGACAAAAGGAGGGCATACAAAGTGGGGGGAAGTGTATCATGGTGCTTATGCAGCCCTAGCCGCTACCGCTATCATTTTAGCGATTTGGAAATGGAATGAAATTGCTTATTTATTTTATATTGCCGTGTTTTCATACGGATTAGCGATCTACGGCTATGCATCACGCAAGCAAAAATGGAAGAGCTGGCTTCAACACCATATTCGCGGTATGCTGGGGTCTTATATCGGCGCCGTTACCGCGCTGCTTGTGAATATTGGAGATAGTATTCCGCTGTTAAACAAGCTTCCCGACCTTTCATATTGGTTTTTGCCGACGATTATTGGCAGTCCGCTTATTTACATAGTCGCAAGACGCTATAGAAAAACTTCTTCCGTTTTTAAAAAAATACCATACTAACCAAAAAAGCCTTTTAACGCAAAAGGCTTTTTTTTGTTACGAACATTTGTGCTATGATAGAGAAGCAAGGAGGCTGCAGCATGAAAGAAAATCATCAGTTTACCATACATACGGATAAAGAAAAGCTTGATATAGATGTCATCTACTCGTACCTTCATCATGAATCATACTGGGCAAAAGGAATTCCGCTTCACCTTGTTCAAACGTCTATTGAACATTCCATTTGTTTTGGCGTGTATGATGAGTGCGATAAACAAGTAGGGTTTGGACGGATTATTTCAGATTTTGCGACGTTTGCTTATTTGGCGGATGTGTTTATTCTGCCGCACGCCCGAGGCAACGGGCTTGGAAAAGCGCTGGTACAAGAAATGATTCGCTATCAGCCGATTCAACACGTACGAAAAATTTTATTGGCAACAAAAGATGCTCACGGTTTGTACAGTCAGTACGGATTTAAAGAAGTTAAAAATAAGCAGCTGTTTATGCAAATTTTTAAAAAAGGCATGTACGAGCGGGCGCTTTATTCAAAAGAAAATAAAATACTGCCTGGAAAAGAGGGATAAGTATGGCTGAAGAGTTACGTAAAAGCGTATTTAATGAAGAATTGATTACGCACTTAAGCGACGCTTTTTCACATGAAATGAGTTCATTTGATAAAAAAGGATTTCATGAACTGGTTTTTCAACAGGACTGGGAAGACTTAGCACTGAAAGAGCGCATGAGAAGAATTACGCTTTCCGTGCATGAAGTGCTGCCAGCGGATTATGAAGAAGCGCTTCATATTCTATATAAAGTAGCTCCAACGGTAGGAGGACTTCAAGGCACGATTTTTCCAGATTATGTTGAACTTTACGGATTGAACGCTTGGGAAGCTTCAATAAAAGCACTCGCTTTTTTTACACCGTTTTCCACATCAGAATTTGCGGTGCGTCCGTTTTTAATTCAAGATCAAAAACGGATGCTTGAGCAAATGATTGAATGGGCAGGAGATGAAAACCATCATATTCGCAGATTAGCAAGCGAAGGGAGCCGGCCTAGACTTCCATGGGGACAGTCAGTACCTGCGTTAAAGCAAGATCCAAAACAAACGCTGCCGATTTTAGAGCAGTTAAAATGCGATGAATCGCTATATGTCCGCAAAAGCGTAGCCAATCATTTAAATGATATTTCTTACATAGAAAAAGATTGGATGCTTGATGTGATGAAAAGCTGGTACGGAAAAGACTCTAAAACCGACTGGATCGTTAAACATGCGTGCCGTTCACTGCTGAAAAAAGGAGACCCTGAAGCTCTGTCTCTTTTTGGCTATGGAGATGACCCAGGAGTAAATGTCACAGGGCTTAGCTTACAGCCGCATGTCATTACGATTGGTGATAGCATTAACTTTTCCTTTGAGCTATCGGTAGAAAAAAACATGCCGCTTCGCATAGAGTACGGAATTCATTACGTAAAAGCAAAAGGAAACCGCACTCAAAAAGTGTTTATGCTAAAAAATGTTCAAGCAAAAGCAGGCCAAACGCTGACAGTCATAAAAAAGCATGCGTTTAAAGATTTAAGTACACGAAAACATTACAGCGGTACGCATACGCTTTCTGTTATTGTAAACGGAGTGGTGAAAGCAGAAGCGGATTTTGTGATAGAGTAGAGACTGAAAAAATTAGTTTAGGTGAATTTAAACACGAACTATCTATCGAAAATTGATTAATAGTTCGTGTTTTTTTATTAAGATGGTGAACGTAGGTCTCATGTATGTAGCTGCTTCTAGCTGTTGATTGGAGGGTAAGGCGAAGACTCCCGCGGAAAGCGAAGTCTTGCATGGAAATCAACTGCGGTGGGAAAAGCGGTTTAGATCATTTATCCTGATTGGTCGTCTTCATATGGAGTTGGGTTTGTTATGTCCCAATCTCTTTGTTATAAAATCATACTCCTCTCTTACAATAAAATAGTCAAAAAGGTTCAGCTCTCTTATCTTGAAGTTATTTCCTTAAACGGTATAATTATTTATGTAACATTTTAAATATTTTAAAAATTTAAAATGTCTAATCAAGGGGATTGGGAGGAGTAAATGAATGAAAAAAACTGTAAAACGAACGGCCGTGCCGGCTCTTTTGTCGATTGGATTATTGCTGTCGCCGCTTGCGGTACAAGCTGAGATGCCTTATTACGGAAAAGACTATAGTCAGCCGGAAAAAATTAAAGCGCTTTATCCAGAAATAAAGGTGAATGAAGCAACGCCTGCATTTACAAAAGGACAAGACGCATTTACGACTCAAGAAGAAATGATGAGCTATGTTCAAAAGCTTGCTCATAAAAGTCCGTACGTAAAGCTGAAGATTATCGGTAAATCACAGCAAGGACGAGACATTCCGGCTCTGTATTTTTCAAAGGAAAAGAAATTTGCGGATGGAAAGACATCCAAAAAGCCAACGATTTGGCTTCAAAGTCAAATTCACGGTAATGAACCGGCAAGCGGTGAATCCGTACTCGCCGTTGCAACGCGTTTGACAGAAGACTTTGGGAAAGATGTGCTAAATAAAGTGAACATTGTCATTGTGCCGCGCATTAATCCAGACGGATCTTATGCATTTAAACGTCAGCTAGCAAATAATTTAGATGGAAACCGCGACTACATAAAGCTTGAAAGCCCGGAAGTGCAGAGCGTACGAGCTGAATTTAACCGTTTTTCACCGGAAGTCGTCATTGATGCTCATGAATATACGCCTTACAGCAGCGGATTTAAAAATATCGGTAAAGAAGGCGTGTGGAAGTATCACGATATTTTACTGCAGTCCGGTCGAAACTTAAATATTCCGCAGAACATTCGCGACGTATCTGATGAGCTGTTTGTGAACAGCACGCTTACAGCCATTGAAAAGCAAGGATATTCAGGAGAAGTATACTATACGTCTCAAGTGAATAAACAAGGGCAGCTTGAAGTGGAAGAAGGCTCAGTTGAACCGCGGATCGGTCGAAACTCACTAGGCTTGTATCCATCGTTTTCGTTTTTAGTCGAAAGCAGAGGGATCGGTATTGGACGAGAAGATTTTCCGCGGCGAGTGAGTGCCCAAATTGCTACGCAAGAAAAGCTGATTACCCAAACAGCTAATCACGCCAAACAAATTAAAGCGCTGATTGCAAAAGAAAAAGCGGCGCTTGTCCAAAAAGGAAAAAATGCAAATGATCATGACCCGATTATTGTGAACAGCGAAAATAAAGAAATACCAAACTCGACGTTAGAAATGGTTGATGTGGAAAGCGCGTCTGTTAAAGACATTCCTGTGACGTACTACAGTGCAAAGAAAGCTACGCCGACGCTTGTCCGGGAACGTCCGACTGCTTATATTTTAAAGCCAGGACATGAAGAGTTAGCAGCGAAATTGCAGGGACAAGGAGTAAAAGGCTTCAAATTAACGAAAGAAACGGCTCTTTCAGTAGAAGCGTATAGTGTCAGCAGCCGCATTGAAAATGAAGTCTACGAAAACAAGCCAAATGTAGATGTGCAAACAATCGTGAAGCCAAAAACAGTAACGTTTCCAAAAGGAAGCTACGTCTTTTTAACATCTCAGCCGCAAAACAATTTATTGTCTCTATCACTTGAGCCGGAATCTGTGGACAGCTTCACAACGTTTGGGTATTTGCCTTCAGAGGTAGGACAGGAGCTTGATGTTTACCGGTTTACGCGTTCTATTGAAAAATCGCCTTTGCAAAAAGAATCCCGTAAATAATGAAAAAGCGTGGAGCCTGGCTTCACGCTTTTTTTTATTGGGATGTCTAAGAAGAAACCCACTCTCCGCCGTTTACATGCAGCGTTTGCCCCGTGACAAACCGTGAGTCGTCGCTTGCGAGATACACGTAGGTTGGAGCAAGTTCAAACGGCTGCCCTTGGCGCTCCATCGGATTGTCCACTTGCGTTACTTGATCAGCTGAAAAGCTTGCTGGAATGAGCGGCGTCCAAATGCGCCCCGGCGCTACGGCGTTTACGCGAATGCCGTCTTTAATCAGGCTATTGGAAAGTGCACGAGTGAAACCGACAATGGCTCCTTTAGTTGCCGTATAGTCAATTAACTGTTCATAGCCTTTATACGTCACAATTGAAGCAGTATTAATAATCGAGCTGCCGGCTTTTAAATGAGGCAGAGCGGCACGCGTCGTGTAAAAGTGCGAGTAGATATTCACTTTAAATGTATGATCAAACTGCTCATCGGTGATGTCTAAAAGACTCATCTGCTGAAACTGAACGCCTACGTTATTGCACAAAATATCAAGCTGACCGAACGTTTCTACCGTTTTTTCGACGATGTCTTTACAGTGCTGTTTGTCCCGCACGTCGCCGGGAAGCAGCACACATTTTTGACTCAGTTCTTCAATCCTTGCTTTCGTTCGATTTGCATCTTCATGTTCATCTAAATAAGCAATCGCAACGTTTGCTCCTTCTTTAGCGAAGGCAATGGCAGCGGCTGCTCCGATTCCGCTGTCACCGCCTGTAATGAGAGCAATTTTTCCTTTTAGCTTGCCGCTTCCTTTGTAATGCGGATTTTCGATAATGGGACGCGGAACCATCAAACTTTCTAACCCGGGCTGGCGAAGCTGCCGCTGTTCAGGAACCGTAATCGGAACGTCTTCATAGCGCGTAATTTTTCCGTAATTCGGCTGCATCGGATACCCTTGCTTGTCCTGATAAAATTCATTGTTTGGACACATAAAACAACCTCCTCAAAAAGCATCACTCTTTCACTCTATGACATAGATCGATCTCTCATGCATACGTATAAAGAGTGTAGAATGCGAGAAAGAAGGGGAGTTCATGCGATATTACTACAGTGAAGAAGTGAAGCTATTGCTAATGGACGGGTCAAATCAGACGGTGGAAGTAATCTATAACTCTGATTCTCGGCCTTTTCTGCTGCCGCTTTTAGGACCTCGTCCGCCTTTTTATGTAAACCCGCGCTATGAGAAGTATCTGCCTGTTTTATAGTACAAAGAGCCCTTCTGCATGAAGGGCTTTTAAATTGACCTTCTCTTTTATTTTCCTCGTGAGTGCTCACGTGATTCCTGGCGGTTTTTTCTTCTTCTAGATAGGAAATAAATAAAAAAGCCGATTAATACAAGAAACGTGATAAGCAAAATACTAGTAGGAAAGTAAAGAGAGCCTATCTGAATTCCCAAATAGTTTAACATTGTTAATAACTTCCTTTCTTGATAGAAATGGTTTATTTTACTAAATACCCTTATATGCTATTAAAAAACGTTTCCGCTGTTTTAGTAGGGAATCGACTGACTCTGTGCGCCAATCACCACGATATGTCCTTGTTTCATCTCTTCTTTATACCGGTTTGCTTCTTGATTAGATAAGCCGAGCGAAGCCATCTTTGAAAGAAGCTCATCTTCTCTTGAAAGAAGCTTATTTACCGCCGTTTCAAAAATACCTTGCTCTGCCATTCTGTATTTTTTTGTATGTGTTGCCTCCGTTAAATTCTGAGCCCATTCTTTATCGTAGGCCAGCAGGTAAATATCTTTGCTTGTAAATCCTTTTTTTAAAAAAGAATGGATGATGCAGGTTGCCTCCTCTTGGTTTTCTGCTATTTCAATGTGTTTCATATACCAACCAAACCTCCTAATAAAAGATATTTCTGAAATACATCTTCTACTCATTCTGTAGCCTTTGTTTCCAACTTTAAACTTGTTTTCTATGAATTTTCTAAGATAGTAAAAGAGAATAGAAATATCATAAATTTTTAAAAAAAGATGTTTGAACTTCAAAACAGAAGGCTAAACGTAGACTATACTAAAAAGTTCCATCAAAAATAGGAGGAGATTAAAATGAATTTACAAGATCAACAAACACAAGGTCAGCCCCAGCAAACGCAAGACCGCCAGCCGGGTATCGAAAGCGAGATGAATCCTCTCCCTATTTATGAGGATGACAATTACATTGGTACAGGAAAATTAAAAGGAAAAGTAGCGCTAGTTACCGGAGGAGACAGCGGAATTGGACGAGCTGTATCCATTGCTTATGCGAAAGAAGGAGCGGACGTAGCCATCGTTTACTTAAACGAACATAGCGACGCCGAGGAAACAAAAGCCCGCATTGAAGAAGAAGGTGTAAGATGTCTGCTGATTGCAGGAGACGTAGGAGACGAATCGTTCTGTAACGAAGCGGTAGAAAAAACAGTAAGTGAGCTTGGAAAGTTTGATATTCTTGTGAACAATGCAGGAGAGCAGCATCCAAAAGAAAGCATTAAAGAAATTACAAGTGAACAGCTTGAACGAACGTTCAAAACGAACTTTTATTCATACTTTTATTTTACGAAAAAAGCGCTTGATTACTTAGGAAAAGGCAGTGCGATCATTAATACAACGTCAATTAATCCTTACCGCGGAAATCCTCAGCTGATCGATTATACGGCGACAAAAGGTGCAATCAACGGCTTTACGCGCAGCATGGCGCAAGCGCTTGTCAAAGATGGCATTCGCGTTAATGCTGTAGCGCCGGGACCAATCTGGACACCGCTTATTCCGTCTACTTTCTCAGGTGATAAAGTAGGAGAATTCGGTACCGATACGCCGATGGGCAGACCTGGGCATCCTGTGGAGCACGTAGGCTGCTATGTACTGCTAGCTTCAAATGATTCATCTTATATGACCGGTCAAACGCTTCATGTCAACGGCGGAGATTTCATGAACACATAATTGCACCACCTATAGTAAAGGAGGAGAAAAGATGGGAGAACGCAAGAAAAGATCTATATCAAATGCACCTAAAAAAAGAGATGAAACGGAACAGCGTGTAACAGATCAAGACGAAACGTTATTTGAACGTTTCAAAGAAGAAGAAACGGTGGATCCTATGCCAATGGAAGACATAAGACTTGAACAAAAAGAAGAGAAAAATAAAACGAAAACGAAAGATGAATCAGGTTCTGAAAACATTCATCATAGAAAATAAAAAACAGCCTTCTCGGGCTGTTTTTTTGTTTGTATCCCTATATTAATGAGTGCTAGAAGCAATTACAATTTTTGAATCATCTTCTAATGCCTGAGCAAGATTCGATTTAATTCGTATATGATCAAATTTCAGTCCAAGCTGCATCGCAGTAGTAGCTAATTCAGGGCGAATGCCCGATAAAATTGATTTAACGCCGATTAAATCAAGCGCATTTATCAGCTGAAACAGCTCGTGTGCGACCATTGTATCAATCATCACAACTCCTGACAAATCAATATACAAATGAGCGATTTGCTTCTCTGCACACTGTTTTAACGTGCTTTCTAGGATCATTTTGGCTCTTGCCGTATCAATATCGCCGACTAACGGTAAAAGAGCAACGTCTTTTTTAATCACAATAACAGGTGAACTTAATTCATGAATCATTTCCTGCTGCGAGCGGAGGCGGTTTGATGCGTACTCCTGCGCTTCTGTGATGAATTTCAAAATAATAATATCAAATACCCTTACTACTTTTTCATTCCACACATCAATATGCTGCTGAGTGATGTCATCGTTAAGTTCTGCAAACCGTCGAATATACTCACAGTATTGTTTGCGGACGTTCATAAATTCTTTAATAATACTTTGAATGGGTGTTCTGATATGTTCTTGGTCTTTGGCAACTTTATTTAGCCACGTGTTAAAAGATTCAAAAAAGCTTTTTTCATCTTCTGTAAAGACGTTGCTGATATATAAATGAAATTCATAGTTTTGCGCTTTTAAGCGCTGAATGACGTCAGGATCATTAGAGGTATATACGCCTTCAGATGATTTTTTGTCCAAAGATTCATACCATTCTTCCGTCATAGTTGGTGCACTTTCTAGTAGATAAGAACGTAAAGCGATATCTTTCTTCACTGTTATTCTCCTCTCAAACTGATAAAGCATCGCGCACGTGCGCAATGGATTTATTATAGCACTTTTTTTGTAAAGATGGATATGAAATGTATCTTTAATTTATGTATGAGGTTTCAATTGACTGTATATAGGGAAAAATTCTAATAAAAGGGGAAAGAGGGAAAGTATGAATACCGTGACGAACGATCAATGGAAATGGTATCAGTTTGATTTAGAAGAAGCAGATGGAATAGCTGATATAATCAAAGACTATCAGTATCCAAGAGATGAATGGTTTTGCCAGCAGCTGCAAAAGGAAAATTCTAATCATATTCAAGTAGATGTCGTAGGGGGAAGTGAGCTCATTTATGGTTCACTAATTTATCATAAGAAGTCGTTTGATCAAAAAAATTACGATTCGTTTCATTTTTATATCACCGAGGAGTTTATTATAACGGCAGGAATTGATTTGGAAATCCTACAAGACACCCATCATGAACGAATGATTGAACGCATGAAGCAGTCTGCTAACACGGCAGAAAGCTTTTTTATTCTTTTAGGCGAAATTATGAAAAAGCACTTAAACGGGTTTGATCAGTTTGAAAGTCATTTCAGAGAGCTTCTGTGGGAAGTGCGCCATAATAATAACATTGACGTGTTAGATGACATTCATAAAGCCCGGTATGACTTGCTTATATGGACAAATTTAATTAGCTCTGTTCGAGAAGTCACAATGGGAATAGAAGAAGCATTTCATAAAAAAATTAACCAAACGGTCGAATATCAGCGGATGTGTAAAAAAATCGAAATCGGCTTAACGCTAATTGAACAATATCAAAAAGAATTTGACGCGTTAATTAAATTAGAAGAAGTTGTGTCTACTCATCGAGGAAATGAGATTATGAAAGCTTTAACGCTGCTGACAGCAATCAGTACGCCTTTAACGGCTTTTGGAGCTCTTTGGGGAATGAACTTTAAAGGGATGCCGGAGCTTGACTGGAAGTTTGGCTATGTCTACGCACTCATTTTAATTGTTCTTTCAACCGTGGCCATTTATCTCTATTTACGAATGAAAGGGTGGACGGGCGATCTGTTAAAAGGAAGAAAAAAGAATTCATTTTTTAAATAAGCTTCAAGAAAAAGCAGCCGCTTAATAAGCGGCTGCTTTGTTGCCTGTTATCCTCGCCTCCACGTCGTAGGCTCACCTGAACGAAGGCATCTTGGAAATAAATCGTTTTCTTTTAGCTTTACTTGATTGCCGTTTTCGTCGGTATAGCGACCGGTTTGCGGAACCAATTCTCCGGTTGAAAAGGCGTCATCTACAGGCTTCCACGTCGTTGATTCACGTGTATGTGGGCAAGGTGTAAAAAGATCATCTTTTTGAAAGAGTTTAATTTCACCTTCCGCACAAACGTAAGCGCCCGATTCTGGTACAGCTTCACTCGTTCGATAAATGTTCTGTACGGTCTTCACACGCATCCAACCTTTCTTTTTGGTTAGTTGTATTTTAGTGTTCCGGTCGTGGCGTCCATGTACGTACGGTCTTCTATAATATCCGAGTCGTCTAGCTTTCTAAAAGGAGCGCAGTAGCATACAACACCCGTCTCGATTTCAATTTCTTGAAATCCGTACGCACGGCAAAGGTATTCACCGACAGCGCTTGGAGCTGGATGCGTATCCAACTCATCTAATGCTTCATTAAACATCTCTAAAAATTCTTTTTTCGAAAATTTCTTCTCATGATGCAGTGTTACTGGATCTCCAGAATCTGTTCCTTGTGCTAACGCGTAAAAATACATCGTCCTCACTCCTTGCATATATATAGTCGAGCTTTTTCTGAATTGTAGAAACATTGATTGTTAGTAAGTAAATTCCCTTAAATAAAAGAAATAAACGCATTTGCTAGAAAACGGTTTCTTCATGAGCATTATCTCAAAGAGAATTCAGTGCTATCAGCGTTTGATAGCAAGCTGCCACAGGGTGATAATCGGCTTTAGGAGCGGGGCTTTTTTTCGAGCTGTAGCGTTCGTTTTGCTGATTTAACAGCTGATACCATCCTCCATATGTGTGATCGATAAAGTGTTTCTGACAGTAGGAGAACAGGGCGTCGTATGCTTTCCAATATCCGCTGTCTCCGGTTTTTACCCCAAGCAGTGAAGCCGCAGAAATGGCTTCGGCCATCACCCAGTAGTTTTTATCCCAATCAATGACCTCTTCTTGAGGAGACAGCGCAAAGTAAAGACCTCCGTACCTAGCATCCCAGCCTCGGTTCCAGCCCTTATCAAATAAATCTTTTGCACGTTCTGTCATCCAGTTTTCCGAACGGTGCCGATCAAGCCATAAAAGCAGCTTGCTCCATTCAAACTGATGTCCTGGTATAAAGCCGTACGGACGAAATTCATCCTTTGTATTGTTTTTATTGTATTCCCAATCTGGCTGCCAGTCTGTATCATAATGCTCCCAGATCATGCCGCCAGATCGTTCAGCAAGCTGCTGAGTAACGCCTTTTGCAAGCGTGTACGCTCGGTCTAAGTATTTTTTATGTCTTGTTGCTTCAAAGGCAGAAAGCATCGCTTCACATATATGCATATTTGCATTTTGGCCGCGATATAAAGAAGAGGCTGACCACGATGCGTCCCATTCATCTCGGTAAAAGCGGTGCGTTTCTTCCCAAAAGTACTTTTCCATCACGTCATATACCTGTTCAATTGTTTCTTTTGCTTCTTGAATGCCGGCTTGATACGCGATGGAAGAAGCTAAAAGAGCAAAAGCGTGGCCATATGCTTGTTTAGAATCATCTTTTACTTCTCCGTCATCGGCTATTTCAAAAAAATACCCGTCGTGCTCTCTATCATAATGGTTGTTTTGTAGAAAACGAATGCCGTGCTGAGCTGCTTCTTTGCACCAATCCGGTCCGTTTAAAAGAGCCCCTACACTGAAGATATAAATAAAGCGCGCCGTACTTACCAAGTGTTTTGAATGCGTGTTGTTGACGGTGCCGTCGTCATAGTATTCATGGATATACCCGCCGTTTTTCTTGTCAATACAAGCGGGGTAGTAGAAACGAAGCGTATCAAAAATATGCTGTTTTAATGTGGGGGGTTCTCGAAACGAAGTTGAGGAAAAATCCGTTGCCGTGTTCATTTTATCACCATCTCAATCTTTGTTTTTAGTTATTTTTTACCCTAAGAATTTGGGAGTAAACGTAAGGGTTTTTTTGCTGTTTCTGCTCTATTATTCTATTTTTGTTGAAAATGTATCAGTTTGGAAACAAGTTTGAAATATTTTGATATACTTTTGACACGATTATCCGGTATTCTAAAAGTACGTGCTAGCTGGAACGAAGTAATGGTAAGCCTCTAGACGTCGAATAATTTTACTTAATGTTGTTTAGTTAAGGTTGAGCTTAAACATCGGATCCTGTTTTCACTTAACCTATTAAACTAGCAGCATGTATTTCTATTATATTTTGCAAATGAGGTATAAAAAATGACAGAAGTGAACAAACAAAGATTTTACAAAAAATTAGCGGTAACAGGTCTTGCTTTTACACTTGTAGGGGCAGGAACTCTAGGTCTTCATTCTTTAAATTTTACGGGTGAGCCAACTGTCGCAAGCGCAGCGGCGGAAACATATACAACAACGGCGAATTTAAATATTCGAAGCGGTCCATCGACGTCCAACGCGATTATTGCAACGGTCAAACAAGGCACGCAGCTAACGGTAGTTGGACAAGCAGCAAGCGGCTGGCTGAAAGTAAGCTATCAAGGCAAAACGGGCTACGTAAGCAGTGAGTATGTTAAAAAGTCTGCGAGTTCAACGACCAAAACCTATGTAACAGCGGCAAATTTAAATATTCGAAGCGGTCCATCGACTTCAAGCGCAATTGTTGTAACGGTCAAACAAGGCACGCAGCTAACGTCGACAGAACAAGCAGCGAACGGCTGGCTAAAAGTAAGCTATCAAGGCAAAACGGGCTATGTGAGCACGCAATACGTAAAGGAATCAACGGGTTCTTCTGAACCGGCTCCAGCTCCAGCTCCGGCGGCTTCTGTCTATGTGGCAACGGCGAATTTAAATGTTCGAACAACTGCTTCAACTTCTGGTGCTGTCATGGCAACACTTAAAGCCGGCACACAGCTAGACGTAACGGCTAAAGCAGCAAACGGCTGGCTGAAAATTACGTATCAAGGTAAGGCTGGTTATGTAAGCGGTCAATACGTACGAGCATTAGCTGGTATGAAAGTGGTTTCGAACCCTGAAAGCATACAAGTTGTTGTGAATAAACAAAACAAGCTTCCGGAAAACTACGTTCCGAAAGATTTAGTATATACAACGATTCCATTTACATTCAAAGAACAAACGGAAAAGAAAAAAATGCGCAGTGAAGCAGCCGCTGCTATTGCACAGTTATTTGCGGGTGCGAAAAAACAAGGCGTTACGCTTCTTGGCGTATCAGCTTACCGTTCACATGCAACGCAAAGCGCGCTTTTTAGTTCGTATGTTCAAAGAGATGGTTATGATAAAGCGGCAACTTATAGCGCACTGCCAGGCACGAGTGAACATGAAACGGGTCTTGGAATTGATGTAACAAAAGGAGACGGTACATGTGCTGCTCAAGACTGCTTTGGCGGAACAAAAGAAGCAACTTGGCTCGACGCCCACGCAGCAGAATATGGATTTATTATTCGTTATCCAAAAGGAAAAGAAGCGGTAACCGGCTATAAATATGAACCGTGGCATTTGCGATATGTAGGCAAACCAGTGGCGCAGGCGATTAAAAGTAAAGGCATTACGCTTGAAGAATATTACGGAATTAAGTAGTTTAAAAAAGAGGCTAGAATAAAAGCAGCTTAGTTGAAGGAAGATCCGAACGCGTTCGGATTTTTTTATTGGCAGGGTGAAGGTAGGTTTCATATATGCAAAGGCTTCTAAGTGCTGACTGGAGGGCAAGGCTCATCGGCCTCCCCGCAGAAAGCGAAGTCTTGCAGAGAAATTAACAGCGTTGGAACAAGTGATTCATACTAGCTGCTTTATCCCATTTGTTCGTGTTTAGATTGGATGGATTTAGTTATGCCTCAATTTGAATGTAGAATTATTTGCATCATATAAAAAACACCTCTTTCGAATAAAAGTCGAAGAGGTGTTTTTGGATTCGAATAGTATTTGATTCGACAGTCTACCCATAACCTGTATGTAAATATCACTCTATCAGTCAACTGGGTGTACTTTTATAGCGCTGGGTCCTTTAGCTCCTTCTTGAATTTCAAACTCTACTTTTTGACCTTCTGACAGGTTTTTATATTCCTCATGGTCGATCGCATTGGAGTGAACGAACACTTCTTTTGATCCGTCTTCGGGTGTGATAAATCCAGATCCTTTTGATTCGTTGAATGATTTAACGGTCCCTTTATGTTTGCTCATTGAAAAATCCTCCTTATAAGTATAGAAATAAATTCATAGTAGTTTTTTACCCAAACGCTGAAATTTCAATCATTTTATGGCAGGTATACCGATTAGAAGAGTAGGGATAAAAGTAAATAGGGAGGGCTTAACAATTTTTTCATTTCGGTTATATTTTTATATTGTATGTGATATAACTATTGTTATAAAATGTAATCGTTAATTCTGCTACCTAAAGGAGATAAAGAAAAAAATGAGGGATGAGTTGTTATATATAGGGAAGAAAATTATCGATAATAAACAGGAATTAGCGATACAATTTTCTGATCTGATGGACTCTGAATATAAGCGGAAGCTTGTTTACCACGAAGAAAGCGAAGTTTTAAAATGGAGAGCAGAACTCATTGAGTATTTAGGCGAGTCGTTATTCGAAGAGCGCTCGGTCGTTTTAAAGAAAATCGTTCAGTGGGGTACAGATATAGGAAAAGTGGCTGTGGAAAACGGACTTTCTTTGAGTCAAACGTTAAAATCACTCGCGCTGTTTCGAACAGTGATATGGGGCGTTTTTACAGAAGAACTGCAGCAGAAGCAGTTTGCTCCTATTACGATGCTTGATGTAAGTAAAAAAATTGATCCGATGCTTGATCAGCTTAATCATATATTTGTCGAAATCTATGAAGAACATAATACGGAAACCATAAAACGCGCTTATGCAGCGCTAGAAGAATTATCAGTTCCCATCGTTCCTCTTTCTGAAGGAATCGCTGTGATGCCAATCGTTGGACAAATTGATACGCATCGTTCGCAGCTTATTATGGAAACGGCTTTAGAAAAAAGCGCTCAGCTGCAGCTGAGTTATTTAATATTTGATATTTCAGGTGTTCTTATCGTCGATACGATGGTAGCGGACAATATTTTTCAAATTGTAAAAGCCTTACAGCTTATCGGCACTAAAACGATGATTACCGGAATACGTCCGGAAATCGCGCAAACCGTTGTGGATTTAGGCGTCGATTTTGGAACAATTAAAACAAGAGCGACGTTAGAAAAAGGTCTTGAAGAAATAGGCTTTAGTAAACTGCCAGAAAACCCGCAAAGAAAAAAAGACAAATGGCGTTATTAATAAATTAAAAAACCCAGAGGCTGGGACAAAAATATTTTAGTTGAAGTTAAATCTGAACTATTAATCTGATTGATGGTTCGGGTTTTTTTGTTGTTATGGTGAACGTAGGTTTCATGTATGTGGCTGCTTCTAGCTGGTGATTGAAGGGCTTATATTGCAAAAAAATTAAGAGGAACTCACAGCGTGACATGTTACATTCTTTGTAAAAATGGGTACTGGTAAAAAGAAGCATTTCAAGTGCTTTTCAATTACATTAGCCGTCTAAAATTAATTAATTTTCAATTTCGAATAACATAAATTATTTAAATACTTAGACAAACAAATGAGGAAAATATATACTTATTAGTGTTGTCACGAAAAGATAAAGGGGAGAAACAAGGATGGATATCAAACGTCAAAACGTTGATTTTGGTAACTCAATTTTTCAAACGCTAGTGGATGGTTATTACTATGAAATTCCTACAAACGTAGTAGAAATCACAAAAGATCAGGCAGAGGGTCATTTTCCTTCAAGTGTAAATGAACCGGAATTACTTCTTCAAAATTTACTGATTTCTACAACAATTGAAGGAGTAGAAAAGTATTATTTAGTAGGAGACGCAGCAGAGAAACACGTGCTAGGCAATATCCATATTAATAAGTTACATAATAAAACTGAATCTGATATTCCTTATGTGACGTTTTTAGCTTCAGTTGCTTATTACAACATACTTAAAGGAAAAGACAAAGAGGATAATCATGTGACGATTAATTATTTCTCGACTATGCTTCCGATTTGGCTGCTTAAGAAAACAAATAAATTCAGTGAAATGCAGCAGAAGATGGCCGAACGTTTTCAAGGAGAGCACACGGTTACGGTATTGACTCCTGGATTAGAAAAAACGGTCACTGTGAACATTGAAACGAGCAAATGCCGTATTGAAAGCGAAGTTGCTCGCTGGGCGATCAAAAAAGATTTTGAATTACAAGATAGAGAAGAAGCAAATGCATTCAAACATTTTGAAACACTAATTGTAGATTTGGGCGGAGGCACGGTTGACCTTGCGCTGCTTCCTGCAGGGCTTCAAGCTCCTAAAAGCAGAAATTCGCTGAAGTGTCTTACGGATATTTCATATTTGAAGCATATTGAAAAGCTAAGAAATGAAAAACTGCTTGAGTATTTTGACGATGTTCGTTCATTAGAAGAATTTATTATTGCCAATATCCATAAAGCAAAAATGGAGCAAAGAGACGGCAATAGCGGGAAAAAAGTAGATCTCACGGAGCCTATTCACGCTTCGCTTAGAGAATACACGCAAATTTTATTAACGAAAGTTGAAAATCTATTTCCATCGCCAAAAGATAAAGTCTATAAATATATTTATATTGGAGGACTGGCTCCTATCCTTCAACAGTTTATTGCAGAGCAGATTGATAACATGTACGGGGAAGAAATCAGAGAAGAAAATCATCTTTTCTTGCCGGAGACGCGCAAATTAAATTTATACGGTCTTGAAATTTTAAGCAGACATGAAACAAACGCAGTTCACGTTTAAAAAGGGGGGAGCATATATGAGTCATCAAAACACTCGCCTTAAGGAAGCACTAGATGATTGGTACGGTCAGCTAAGCTCCCAAATGGCTGCACCATTTTATTTACTATCAAATGCGTTTCTGACAGCTGGCAATCTATCAGCAGATATGATGGGAGCAAGGGAAAAGACCGTAAGTAATGGAGATGAACGTGGAAATTTCACAATCGAAACTGCTGACATTCCGTTAGATGTGTCTTCATTTCTGAAAGAAAAACAGCAGGCAAACGAGCTGCAGGACTATGTAGTAAGACTCATACAGCAAGACTTGCAAAAAATGAGCAAAGAAAATGAAGTGGAGACGTTAGTTCATTCACTTCGAAAAGAGCTGTTGGGCGAAATTGACTTACTAAAAAAAGAAATGAATTCACGTCTTGCTGCAAATCGTGAGAAGTATGAGGCCTCGCAGGCAAAGGAACTTCAGGATTATGTAGCGAAGCTTGTGGAACAAAACGGGCAGAAAGACAGCCGGGAAGAAGATTTTCAATCGTTAGTTCATTCATTAAGAGCCGAGCTGTTAGGCGAAATTCATTTGCTTAAAAAAGAGCTGGGCTCTGCGTCAGCTCCTTCTTATAAGCAGCTGAAACCCGTTAAAAATGAGGAAGAAGAAACATTTAAAGAAGGTCAATTAATTAAAAGTGAAAAAGTGACCGGAACCATTCAAGAAGATATCGATGTAGATTTCTAAACAGAAAGTAGAGGCGTAATATGCCTCTACTTTTATTATTTTTCTATTAAAAATGAGGCCGAGACAAAAGTATTTTAGGTGAAGGAAGGTCCGAACGATGAATCTAGATTCTTGATGGGAAAACCAATGGACCAATGTAAAAGCTTTAGCTTATGAATTATAAAACTCTTTTGTTTCTTTTTAGCTTTTTTCGAAAGTATAAGCAAAGATCAAATGTAACGATGGTACAAATACTGCACTTTATCATAAACCAAAATAATGATTCGTTTATGCCAAATCCGCCAATCGAAGCTTTCAGTTCATTTAGCTGCCTGAGAATTAAATTTGTGTCGTTTTCATAGGCCACAGTAAAAGATTTAATTACAAGCATGGTCATAATGACTGCTTCTACAGATATATATAGAACTTTTCTTGCTAGTTTAAGAGAAGGATTTACGTTTGATTTGGGAATTTTATAAAATATTTTCATCGCCTGTTTGCCTTTCAGTTATTTTGAGCTGTTTAAAAAGAGTAGTTTATTCTATAATTCTTTCCTTGGCTATAAAATCCTGTATGTATAGCAAGTTTAAAAAAAGCCCGCTAGAAAAGGTCATACACCGATTTTCTAGCGAGCTTCTTTAGTCAACATCCGTCTATTCACTTAGTATTGATCCTGAAAAAGCTTTCCAATCCTGCATAACGCTCTGCTTATCTTTAATGTTCTTCAGCCAGGGCGTTTGCTTTTGTCACATGAACTGTGCCAAACGGATGGTTTGGAGGAGCGTATATGGAGTAAAGCTTTAGCGGAGTGGTACCCGTATTGGTGACATCATGCCACGTTCCGGCAGGGATAAATATCGCATCATCATCGTAGACTTTTCGTTTAAAGGTTAGATTGTTTTTACTTTTGCCCATTTGAACAACGCCTTGCCCTTGTTCAATGCGCAGGAATTGATCAACGTTAGGGTGGATTTCTAAGCCGATATCTTCACCGGGTTTAAGACTCATTAACGTCACTTGTAAATGTGTTCCCGTCCATAAAGCAGTGCGGTACGTATTATTTTGCTTTGACGCTTCATTAATGTTAATAACAAATGGCCTTGGTCCGTAGTCCTTTAATTTACCGTTTCTTTGCTGAAACTGTTCGCTGGTGTGATAGTGATTCGGCACATAATAACTATATGGGTGCCAGCTGTAGTACACTGGGGTCTGCCACTGATGATAATAAGGTGTATAGTGCATACTCATTCTCCTTTTCTCGTTTAATTTTTCTTTTCATCCTATGCTTTTGTCAAAACGGTTGATACCATTTGCCTTTTTGTCCGCGGTCTTTATCCACTTCTTTTTTGCTGAAATCATGTGATTAATGATTTATCTGAGCCTTTCGACTGTTTTGCGGTAGTTAAAAAATACTTTCATCACTTTCATACGATAATTCATTAAAAAAATATCGTATGAAAACGTTTTATTTGATATAATTTTAGGAGATGAAAATTATTTTAAAGGGTGATGTTCATTGAAAGAAAAAAAACTTCAAGAATTAACTGAACATCTTAATAATTTATTCAACAATTTAATTCATGGATCTATCACAGAAGGTGAATTTAATGAGCTGTCCGAAGAGCTTTACAGAAAGCAAACGAGGCTGCGCTATGAGATAGAGTGTGAGAAAGGTTCGTATTATAGAGAATATTTTAGAGGCTAAGGCTTTGTATTAGACTGCTTTATAAGAAATAAGAAAAGGCCTCCTAAATGGAGGCCTTTTCTTAACTTCTAACAGAAAGTGGAGTGATACTTTCTATTTCAATAAGTATATTAGTATATTGACTTTATAAAAAATAAAACTGTTGAAGCTATAAAACTCGCTATTCACCCCCAAAAACCTGTATGATAGGTTTAAGATTACCGCATATGAGATATATGTATAGTAAAAAGGGGTGATGAGCTGTGAAGTGGTATAAAGGAGTTGTCATGCAAGTCTTAATGACAGAAATCGAAACAGAAAGAGAGCATATGGTTATGTTAGGACTTACAGAAGGTTTTACAAGCCGTAATACAGTTCGAATCAGTCAAACCCTTGATTATTTATTAAATGAACTAAGGAAAGTGATGGCCGCAGATTAATCGTATTTTATATAAAAATGAAAAGAGCTGCTGACTTCACGGCAGCTCTTTATAAGTTGCCTTAACGTTTACTTTAATGTTTATGATACTATTTATACAGTTACCTTATAGCAAAGAAAATAGCGGAATCTATTATATATATCGTATAGTAGAAATCTAAAAGATGAGTTGAAAGCACCCGTGAAAAGGGAAGCTTAGATACATAAAGCAAACGCCGTACTAAGAATGGCGATGGAGGGTATAGTGAAATGGAATATCATATTAAAGAGGCCGCTGCAAAGGTAGGGCTGCCTACGCATACGCTTCGATACTACGAACAGCAGGGGCTTTTACCTTTTATAAAAAGAGATGAAAACGGAAATCGTATTTTTAGCGAGTCCGATATCGAGTGGCTAGAATTTATTATTTGCTTACGAAAAACGGATATTGCTCTTTTAGAATTACGTAAAATTGTTGAATTAACACAAGAAGGCGATGATACAATCGGTTTGCGCAAGCAGATATTTGAAAAGCATAGAGAGAAAATGATGGAAAAACAAAGAGAGCTGGACGCAGCTTTTAGAAAAGTTGAAACGAAAATTGATTATTATGATAAATTAGAGCAAAAGTATCAGGAAGAGCTTTCATTTAAAGCCTAATTTACCGTTTGTTTTTCTTATTTTATAAAGAATAAAAAGCGGGCAGCTAATTCAATTAGCTGCCCGCTTTTCTTCTAAACTTACAGTGTAGAGATATCAATAACAAATCGATAGCGAACATCGCTGCGAAGAACGCGTTCGTACGCTTCATCTACTTGATTCGCATCGATAACTTCAATCATAGGGGCAACGCCGTGTTCAGCCGCAAAATCAAGCATTTCTTGTGTTTCACGAATGCCGCCTACAAGTGAACCAGCAATGCTGCGACGTCCCATGATAAGTGAGAATACGCTGTATTGATCTGGGTTAGCCGGTGCGCCAACATTAACAAGCGTTCCATCTACGCGAAGTAAAGATAAGTATTGATCCACGTTCAGGTTAGCCGATACCGTGTTTAAGATAAGGTCAAAGCGACCTGCTAATTCAGTGAATGTCGTCTCATCACTTGTCGCAAAATAATGGTCTGCGCCAAAGCTTAGAGCTTCTTCTTTTTTATTGTTAGAACGGCTCAGTACGGTTACTTCAGCACCCATTGCATGTGCAAATTGAATCGCTACATGTCCAAGACCGCCCATTCCCACGATCGCAACTTTCTTGCCAGGACCGGCATTCCAGTGCTTTAACGGAGAAAATGTTGTAATCCCTGCACATAGAAGCGGACTTGCTGCATCCATACTTAAATTATCAGGAATACGAACAACGAATCCTTCTTTTACGACGATTTTTTGGCTGTAGCCCCCGTATGTACGGTTTCCGTCATAATCCAATGAATTATACGTTTGAACAACGCCTTTTGTACAGTATTGCTCATCACCGTTTACACAGTACTCGCACTCTCCGCAAGAGTCAACGAAACATCCAACGCCAACGCGATCGCCAACCTTGTATTTTGTTACGTTTTCTCCAACCGCTTCAACTACTCCTGCGATTTCATGACCAGGAACCATCGGGAACATTCCGCCGCCCCACTCATCAAATGCACTATGAATATCAGAGTGACAGATACCGCTAAACTTAATATCAATTAAAACGTCGTCTGCTCGCAGTTCTCTGCGTTCAATTGTCGTGTTCTCGAATTTTGCCTTTGCATGCCGCGCACTTAGAACACGTGATGTTGTTGTATGTTGATGATTATTACACATAAGTAAAAACACAATCCTTTCGTATTAAACATAACCAGTTGCTAGCACAATGGCATTCACTGACTACGCTTGATGTATTTAAAAGCTACAACACTAGCTTAAACGTTAAAGTCGACTTTAAAGCAAGAGTTTTTTTAAAAAATTTTGCTTTCTATGATTTTATGAAAAAAAGGAGAGTAAGGAATAGTGTAGCAGCTTTTTATCTATGTTTAGTTAAAAGAAATTCTTCAAGGGTGCGAACGGCGGCGTGTTCATCGATTCCACCTGTCAGTAAGGTAATTTCATCTCCTTCTTTAACAGCTAGCTCCATAACCTTCATTATGCATTTGGCATTCGCAGATTTTCCGTCTTTCGCAAGAAGAATGTTACTTTTAAAAGAGAAAGCTTTATGTACAAATAAAGCTGTATGTCTAGCCTGAAGTCCGCCGGGGAGTTGCACCATAATCCTTTTAATCAGCATAGTATTTCTCCTTTTTTGTTTTTTAAAGCTATAAAACTAGCTTAAACGTTAAAGTCTACTTTAAGGCAAGAGGTAATTTGGATAAAAAGAGGAAAGGGAAGAAAAGGTAAGCCTAATGTTAATGCACATAGTGATCCTGCTGTTAGTATGAGGGAATGCGAGCGAAGCGCACTGCCGCTTTTAAAGGAAAGTTCTCATAAATCCTTTTGTTGGATAAGCAAAAAACGTAAGAAGAGACCCTAAAAAAGAAAGAAAAATGATGAAATACTAAGCAAATGAGAAGATTTGCTTCTTTTAACAGGTATGTGTACGTTTTCATGTGGAATGTTTCCGTTTCCGCTGACTTTGTCAAACAGCAGACAATTGTTGATAATAGAGCTATATAAGAGGCAAAGGGGACGATGAAATGAAAAAATCTATTTCAAAAATAGAACAGTTCATAACTGAATTTAAAACGTCAATGACAAGCTATGGAGAAGCTATTATAAAAGTAAAAGGAAACTGATTATAAAAAGGATGCAGGTCATTTTTTTATAAATCTATTCCATAAATTCATACTAAATAATCATACTATTAAAATAAGAAATATAACTTTGCTCATAAAAGCTTTATCTATTGTTGAAATAACAGTAGATAAAGCTTTTTTTGTGGTTATATAAGTGGATACGATATCTTTTATAAGTAGCATTTTTAGAAGGAATAAGCTTTTAGGCAGATGCAGTGTATAAAAAATTCTGAAATTTTTTCATTGACTGAAAGCGTTTTTAATATTAATATTAATTCAAACTTAACCAATATTTAACCAACACATAACAAAAGAGTTTTTTTATCTACAAATGAAATCGATTTCATTTGTAGAGTTATAGGATTGTTAAGTTTTATCACTATCTATTGCTAGTGAGGCAGCATTACACAATAAGGGGAAAAGAGGAATCAAAATGGAAAACGAAAATATTCTGTGGGGAATTGCTCCAATCGGCTGGAGAAATGATGATATTCCTGAAATTGGTGCAGAAAACACATTGCAGCATCTGTTAAGCGATATCGTCGTAGCGGGCTTTCAAGGAACAGAAGTGGGAGGTTTTTTTCCTGAACCAAGCATATTAAACAAAGAGCTTGAGCTTCGAAATTTAAGAATTGCGGGTCAATGGTTTAGCAGTTTTATCATTCGTGATGGGATAGAGGAGACGTTAAGTTTATTTCACAAACATTGTCAGTATCTACAGGAAGTGCATGCTGACGTGGCGGTCGTATCTGAGCAAACTTACAGTGTTCAAGGGATTGAAAGAAATGTTTTTGCTGAAAAACCTTATTTCAGTGATCAAGAATGGGAAGCTTTATGTGCAGGATTAAATGAGCTGGGAAAAATCGCAGCAGAATACGGTTTACGTCTTGTCTATCATCACCATATGGGAACAGGTGTACAGACATTAGCTGAAATTGATCGGTTAATGGAAGGAACGGACGCAAATCATGTTCATCTTTTATATGATACGGGACATATTTATGTTTCTGACGGAGACTATATGGAGCTATTACATAAACATATAGATCGTATTAAACACGTTCATTTTAAAGATGCAAGAAGAAACGTACTGGAGCAGTGCAAGCGAGAAGGAAAGTCATTTTTGCAGTCGTTTCTAGCCGGTATGTTTACCGTGCCGGGTGATGGATGTGTAGATTTTACAAACGTGTATAAAGCGTTAGTTGACTATAATTACAAAGGATGGATTGTGGTTGAGGCGGAACAGGACCCTTCCATTGCGCATCCATTGGAATATGCTTTAATGGCCCGAAAGTACATTAACGAAAAGTTAGTTATTCATTCTTAAAATAAGACGGGGGAATTAGCATGGGTAAACAGGGAAATCAACATTCATTTTTACGTACGATCATTTTAGTTTCTACGTTTGGTGGACTGCTTTTTGGATATGACACGGGAGTTATTAACGGGGCACTGCCTTATATGTCTGAATCTGATCAATTGAATCTCAACTCTTTTACTCAAGGTCTTGTAACGAGCGCTCTGTTATTTGGTGCTGCATTTGGTGCAGTGATAGGCGGCAGGCTAGCAGATTATAACGGGCGGCGTAAAACGATTCTGTATCTCGCCATTCTATTTTTTGTTTCCACAATTGGATGTACAATTTCGCCAAACGCAGCCGTTATGATTCTTTGCCGTTTCCTATTAGGACTTGCTGTAGGGGGCGCATCTGTTACCGTACCGACATATTTAGCTGAAATGTCACCAGCTGAAAGCAGAGGGAAAATGGTAACTCAAAATGAACTTATGATTGTTACTGGTCAACTTCTTGCCTTTACGTTTAACGCGATTATCGGAAATATGCTAGGAGAAAACCCTCACGTTTGGCGATATATGCTGCCAATCGCTGCCATTCCAGCTGTCTTTTTATTCTTTGGCATGCTTAGAGTACCAGAAAGTCCGCGCTGGCTTGTGTCAAAAGGGAAAAATAACGAAGCGCTAACGGTTCTTCAAAAGATACGAGAAAGTAAACGAGCCAAATCAGAGCTGAAGGAGATTGAGAGCGCTTACGAGAAAGAAGCAAAAATGGAAAAAGCAACGTTTAAAGACTTAACAACTCCGTGGGTTCGAAGAGTCGTTTTCCTTGGTATTGGAATTGCTGTCGTACAGCAAATTACCGGCGTAAATTCCATCATGTATTACGGCACTGAAATTTTAAAAGACGCAGGTTTTCAAACAGAAGCTGCTCTTATTGGAAATATCGGAAATGGAGTCATATCTGTTTTAGCCACGTTTGTAGGGATTTGGCTGCTAGGTAAAGTTGGACGCAGACCAATGCTTATAACGGGATTGGTGGGAACGACTACTGCCCTGCTGCTGATTGGTATATTTTCTCTTGTATTTGAAGGATCTGCGGCACTTCCATATATCGTATTAGCACTAACGATTACGTTCCTCGCGTTTCAGCAGGGAGCTATATCCCCGGTAACGTGGCTAATGCTTTCGGAAATTTTCCCTTTACGATTAAGAGGCTTAGGGATGGGTGTTACCGTATTTTGTCTGTGGGGAATTAACTTCCTTGTAGGGTTAACGTTTCCTGTTTTACTGGCCAGCATTGGCTTATCCACTACGTTTTTTGTTTTTGTTGTACTCGGAATCGGAGCGATTTTATTTGTTAAAAAGTTTTTACCAGAAACGAAAGGGCTTACACTTGAAGAACTGGAGCAAAGGTTCCGCAGCTATGATAATGAAGACGCTGACGTCATGAATGACAATAAAATTATTTAAGTAAAGAATGGAGAGAATGATTATGAAACTATGTTTTAACGAAGCAACAACATTAGAAAATTCAAATCTTGTAAAGGACCTTGAGTATTGCAACAAGCACGGATATGATTATATCGAAATTCGTACAATGGATAAGCTGCCTGAGTATTTAGAAAGCCACTCAATGGATGATTTAGCACAGTTTTTTAATGAAAATCATATTAAACCGCTAGCGCTGAATGCTTTAGTCTTCTTTAATAACCGCAGTGAAAAAGAGTACAAGGAAGTGATAGAAGAGTTTAAAAGTATGCTAGAAACCGCTCAAAAGATAGGTGCTCCCTATATTGTAGCCGTTCCTTTAGTAACGGAACAAAAAATAGTAAAAGCAGAGATTAAGAATAGCTGCGTACAAGTGCTGAATGAATTATCGGAATTGGCTGAACCTTACGGAGTTAAAATCGCCGTTGAGTTTGTAGGACACCCTCAGTGCACGGTTAATACATTTGATCAAGCTTATGATATTGTTCAAGCTGTAAACCGCGATAACGTAGGCTTAGTACTTGACTGCTTCCACTTTCATGCAATGGGATCAAAACTAGAAGACTTAAAACAAGCGGATATTTCTAAAATATTTATCGTTCATATTGATGACACGGAAGATTTTCCTATTGGCTTCTTAACAGATGAAGACCGAGTATGGCCAGGTCTAGGAGCAATTGATTTAGCTGCTATTTTCTCAACATTAAAGGAAAAAGGCTATAATGATGCGGTATCTGTAGAGCTATTTCGACCTGAATATTATCAATTAAGCGCAGAAGAAGCAATTAAGACGGCTAAAGAGACAACCATTAAGGCTATCTCGGAATACTACAGCTTTCAAACAACAAAATCATATTCATGATAAGGAGTGTCAGTCGGTGACGTTAGTATCTTCAAAACTAGTATCAATGAAAGATATGCTTCATGCCGCTAAAAAAGGAAACTATGCGGTTGGTCAGTATAATATTAACAGCCTGCAGTGGGCACAGGCCATTTTACAAGCTGCCGAAGAGGAAAAAGCGCCTGTCATTGCAGCCGTTTCAGACAGGCTTGTAGACTATTTAGGCGGATTTAAAACGATTGTAGGCATGATTGAAGGCTTGTTAGACGAAATGAACATTACAGTTCCTGTCGCGCTTCACTTAGATCACGGTATGAGTGTAGAAAGATGTAAAAAAGCTATCGACGCTGGGTTTAGCTCGGTCATGTTTGACGGTTCTCACTATCCAATTGATGAAAATATTGCCATAACTAAGCAAGTAGTAGACTATGCTGCTGCTCAGTATGTCTCCGTTGAAGCCGAAGTCGGAACAGTCGGAGGCATGGAAGACGGGCTTGTTGGCAACATCGTGTACGCTGACCCTGCCGAATGTCTGCGTCTTGTAAAAGAAACGGGAGTCGATGCTTTGGCGGCTGCTTTAGGTTCAGTTCACGGACAGTACCAAGGCGAACCGCAGCTAGGCTTTTATGAAATGAAAGAAATAGCTGACTTAACAGATGTACCGCTGGTTTTACACGGCGGTTCGGGTATACCAAACTATCAAATTCAAAAAGCAATAGCTCTTGGACATGCGAAAATCAATGTGAACACAGAGTGCCTTCAGGCCTGGACGCGCGCTGTCCGTCAAACATTGGAAAGCGACAGTGCAGTGTATGATCCGCGAACCATTCTTACACCGGGAAAAGAAGCGGTTATGGCGACTGTAAAAGAGAAAATGAGAGAGTTTCATACAAGTCATAAGGCTTAATAAAAAAGAGGCTGGGACAAAAGCATTATAGTTGAAGCAAGATCCGAACGATGAATGGAGATTCTTGATGGAGAATCAAACTCGTTCGGATTTTTTCATGGTGATGATGAGCGTAGGTTTCAGGTATGTAGTTGCTTCTAGCTGTTGATTGGAGGGGAAGGCGAAGGCTCCTGCGGGAAAAGCGGAAGAGGTGAGACCCCGCAGGAAGCGAAGCCTTGCACGAAAATCACCAGCGGTGCAACAAACGATTTATACTAGCTTATGTATCTAACTTGTTTGTCTTTAGCTGGAATTGATGTAGTTATGTCTCAAACTCTCTTTGTTTTAGCAGTTACTCTTCTAGAAAATGCCTTTTGTAAAGGTTATAATAGTAAGTAACAAAAAAGCGAAAAGAAAGATAAATGGGAGAGGTAGAAATGTTAAAAACGAAGCGAATTCAACAAATTCAAGAGTATGTTTTTGAACATGAATCTGTCTCATTAGATGATTTGGTTTCGGTGTTTGAAGTCTCTAAAAACACGATTCGACGCGACGTTCAAAAGTTAGTGGATGAAGGGCATATTAAAAAAGTATATGGCGGAGTAGCCGTTAACCATGTGAAGCTTGAATCATTTAATGAAAGACAAACAAGAAATCAGTTTCAAAAGCGTTTAATTGCCAAAACGGCAGCTCAGTACGTAGAAGACGGAGACGTCATCTTTATTGATTCAGGAACCACCACGTTAGAAATGATTGAATTTCTAAAAGACAAATCAATAACGATTGTTACCAATAGTTTAGATGTTATAGTAAAAGCCTTGCCTTTTGATGCGTTAAAAGTAATTTCTACGGGCGGCTATCTTGAGCGTGAAACTCAATCATTTTCAAGCTTTAACCATGCCAATCCTGTAAAGAACTACAACTTTGATAAAGTATTTATGGCTTCTACGGGTATTTCCATATCAAATGGCGTTACCAATTCATCGCCCGTTGAAAGTGAAATCAAAGAAACGGTCATAAAAAGAAGTACAAAAGTGTTTTTATTAGCAGATCATACAAAATTTGATAAGTATGCAATGATTACGTATTGTCAGCTGCATGAAGTGGATTATTTAATTACAGATAAAGTGGACGTCAGCTATCAGCACTATGCAAAAGAAAATGAGATTACACTTATCCTTGCGGAAGAATAAGTGTTTTTGAGTTATTATACATATGCTTAGATCTAGAGCCAGTAGGCATACATAGAAGTATGCCTTTTCTTTTTTCTTCATATCGTGCTCCTCTATAAAGCGGTTACAGTGAATGAAAAGATAAACTAACAAAATTTTTAAAAAAGTGTTTACAAAGTAAACTGAATATTATAAACTAGGTTCATAGATAAGAAAGCGCTTTTAAAATTAGATGAAATCGATTTCATTGAACGAAGCTAAATGTATAATAAGATTGGTTTTACAAGTAAGACAGAACATGAAAAATTGATGGGGAAGTTAAGGATGGAGTTTGAAAAATATTTTTTTAACACCAAATGAAATCGATTTCATTAGAAAGTGGAATTTATGATGAATTTTCGAGCTTTTCTCCATCTTCAAGTATTAAAAAGTACAGGGATTGAAAGTATTTGTCTCATCGCTAAATAGGAGCTAAAACAAAGGAAAGAGCTAGGAAGTAAGAGGATAGAACCTCATTTATCGCATAGAATGAAATCGATTTCATTTAAAAAAAGAAAAAAGGGTAGAAAAATCAATCTGATGGTGATTAATTTCAGAAGATAAGGTAGGAAGGTATATGAAAACGATAAGGTTAACAACTAGTCAAGCTTTAGTAAAATTTCTAAATCAGCAATATGTAGAGTTTGATGGAAAAAAAGAGCGTTTCATCAAAGGAGTATTCACCATTTTTGGACATGGAAATGTGGTGGGGATCGGGCAAGCGCTGCAGGAAAACCCAGGGGAGCTTGAAGTGTATCAAGGCAGAAACGAGCAGGGAATGGCTCATGCTGCAGTAGCTTTTGCAAAACAAAAACATCGAAAGCAAATCATGGCCTGCTCTTCTTCCGTTGGTCCAGGCTCAGCGAATATGGTTACATCGGCTGCGACGGCTACTGCAAACAATATTCCGGTGCTGCTTTTGCCAAGCGATGTGTTTGCAACTCGCCAGCCGGATCCGGTTCTTCAACAAATTGAACAAACGCATGATTTATCTCTTTCTACAAATGATGCCTTCCGGTCCGTCAGCAAGTACTGGGATCGAGTCAGCCGTCCAGAACAGCTGATGTCGGCTATGATCAATGCGATGCGTGTATTAACAGATCCGGCAGATACAGGAGCCGTTACAATCGCGCTGCCGCAGGATGTACAAGGGGAAGCGTGGGATTTTCCAGAAAGTTTCTTCCGTGAGCGTACCCACCTGATTGAACGCCGCGAGCCTTCGCAAGAAAGTATTAGAAATGCGGTGGAGCTGATTAAATCAAAGAAAAAGCCTCTTCTTATTTTAGGAGGCGGCGTTCGTTATTCAGAGGCTGCGGATACATTTGCTGCATTTGCTGAAAAGTTTCATATTCCGTTTAGCGAAACGCAAGCTGGAAAAAGCGGTCTTGAAAGCAATCACCCTTTAAATCTAGGAGGAGTTGGCGTAACGGGTAACAGCGCTGCTAATAAAATAGCACAATCCGCGGATTTAATTATTGGTGTTGGGACACGTTTCACAGATTTTACGACTTCTTCAAAGCTGTTTTACGCTGAGACGGATGTGTTAACCATTAATATTTCTGAATTTCACGCGTCAAAACTGGAGGCTACCAAAATTGTCGCGGATGCCAAAGTGGGTCTTGAAGCTCTTTCGTCTGCGTTAGAAGGCTACAAATCAGGCTATGAAACTGAAATTGAAGAAGCTAAATCAGAGTGGAATGAAGAGCTGACTCGTCTAAAAAACATTGCATACACAGGCGAAGAATTTGTTCCGGAAATCAAAGGGCATTTTGATCAAAGCCTGTCGGAATATAAAGATAGCCTGAGCACAGAACTTGTCCAAACGACTGTGCTTGGTAAAGTAAACGAACTAATTGCACCTGATTCTATTATTACATGTGCAGCGGGAAGCCTCCCGGGTGACCTTCAGCGCATGTGGATCTCAAATGAACGTAATACGTATCACCTTGAATACGGATATTCATGTATGGGCTATGAAATTGCTTCTGCCTTGGGCGCTAAGATGGCTGAGCCGGATAAAGAAGTGTATGCGATGGTAGGAGACGGAAGCTACTTAATGCTTCATAGTGAGCTGGTAACGAGCATTCAAGAAGGAATTAAAATAAATATTGTTCTTTTTGATAATTCAGGCTTTGGCTGCATCAACAACCTGCAAATGGATAATGGAATTGAAAGCTTCGGCACAGAATTCCGCGTTCGTAATCCACGGACGGGGCAGCTTGATGGAGATATTATGCGCATCAACTTTGCTCAATCTGGAGCTGCGTACGGAGCAAAAACATATGAAGTGTATACGATGGAAGAGCTTGAATGTGCCATTGAAGATTCAAAAAAGCAAAGTGTTAGTACACTGATTGACATTAAAGTTCTTCCAAAAACAATGACGGACGGCTACGATTCTTGGTGGCATGTAGGAGTAGCAGCCGTATCTGAAAGCTCAGACGTTCAAACGGCGTTTGAAGGCAAAGAAAGCCAGTTGCAAAAAGCAAGAAAATATTAAGCTCTTAAAAAACTAGAAGCTTTAGCAAAGAGTGTCCCTAGCATAAACACGTTAAAAAATAAGAAATAGAAAGGTGTGGAAAGTAATGGCTGATTTAATCGTACCAACAAAAACAGCTGACAGTGATGGAAACGTGCTAAGCATCACCCCACAATCTGCAGGATGGGAGTACATTGGCTTTGACGTTTACTCATTAAAAAAAGGTCAAAAGCTTAAAAAGAACACGGAAAATCAAGAGATTTGTATTGTGATTTTAACCGGTAAGTCCAACGTTTCTACAAAAGAAGAGAAATGGGAAAATATCGGACGGCGAATGGAGATCTTTGAAAAAATCCCTCCGTACTCCGTATATGTATCGAATGATGATCACTATGAAGTAGAAGCTGTAACCGACTTGGAAATTGCGGTGTGCGCAGCACCTGGAAAAGGTACATACCCTGCTCGTTTAATTACGCCGCAGGATGTGGGCATAGAGCATCGCGGAGCAGGAAATATCGCGAGACAAGTCCATAACATTCTTCCAGAACAAAAGCCGGCTGATAGTTTGCTAGTAGTCGAAGTGTTTACGCCGGAAGGAAACTGGTCAAGCTATCCTCCTCATAAGCATGATCAAGATAACTTGCCGCATGAATCGTATTTAGAGGAGACGTACTATCATAAAGTTAACCCAGGACATGGATTTGCGATTCAACGGGTATATACGGACGATCAATCTCTAGATGAAACAATGATCATTAAAGATGGAGATGCAGTCTTGGTTCCTAAAGGGTATCACCCGGTATCTGCTCCTCCGGGTTATGAAGTTTATTATTTAAACGTCATGGCTGGTCCTGTTCGAACATGGAAATTTAATAATAGCAAAGATCATGAATGGATTATGGAAGAAAAATTAGCATTAAAGTAAGGAGAAGACGTGACTATGAGTTATTTAACATTCGATTCGCAAAAGCGATTTGACCTTCTTGCAGTAGGAAGGCTTTGCATCGACTTAAATGCAAATGAATTTAATCGCCCGATGGAAGACACGATGACGTTTACAAAATATGTAGGAGGATCTCCTGCTAATATCGCCATTGGTCTTTCTAGACTTGGAATGAAGACAGGCTTTATTGGAAAAGTGTCAGATGACCAAATGGGCCGCTTCAGCACCAGATATTTAAATCAACATAACATCAACACAGAAGGCATTGTAGTTGATCAAACAGGAGCCGTAACGGGACTGGCCTTTACTGAAATTAAAAGTCCTGAAGAATGCAGCATCCTTATGTACCGTGATAACGTGGCAGATTTAAAGCTTGATCCGACGGAAGTTTCTGAAGAGTACATCAAGCAATCAAAAGCGCTGCTCATCTCTGGAACGGCTCTTGCTAAAAGTCCTTCAAGAGAAGCAGTGTTTCTTGCTCTTGAATACGCCAGAAAACATAGCGTGGTTGTATTCTTTGACGTTGACTACCGCCCATACACGTGGGAGTCAGAAGCTGAAACGGCAGTCTATTATAATTTAGCAGCAGAGAAATCAGACGTGATTATCGGTACGCGAGAAGAATTCGATATGATGGAAAAGCTTTTAAATTATGAAGAATCAAATGATCAAGTTACAGCTGAACGATGGTTTTCTCATCATGCTAAGATTGTCGTCATCAAGCACGGGGGAGAAGGGTCGATTGCTTATACGAAAGACGGCCAGTCTCATCGAGGCGGCATCTTTAAAACAAAAGTGCTCAAAACATTTGGAGCTGGCGACTCCTACGCATCTGCTTTTATTTACGGGTTAATGCAAGGGTTTACAATTCCTGAAGCTATGAGATTTGGCGGTGCTTCTGCTTCCATCGTTATTTCAAAACACAGCTCTTCCGATGCAATGCCAACTGTAGAAGAAATTAAGCAGTTTATGGAAACAGCTGAAGAAGTACTGCAACAAGCGTAATCAAAAATTGAGAGGAGAATGAACATGACACAAACAACAGTAAAAACAGTAAAAAACTATATTGGCGGCGAATGGGTGAATTCATCTACAAGTCTTACAGAACCAGTTTATAACCCTGCAACGGGTGAAGTTATTGCAGAGGTGCCTCTTTCAACAAAAGCAGATGTAGATCAAGCGGTGCAAGCTGCGAATGAAGCCTTCAAAGGATGGTCAAAAACTGCGGTGCCAAAACGTGCGCGTATCTTATTTAAATATCAGCAGCTATTAGTAGATAACTGGGACGAATTAGCAAAACTTGTGACGCTTGAAAACGGAAAAAGCTTTAATGAAGCGCGCGGAGAAGTACAGCGCGGAATTGAATGCGTAGAATTTGCAGCAGGTGCTCCTACGTTAATGATGGGAAAACAGCTTCCTGACATTGCAACTGGCATTGAGTCTGGCATGTATCGTTATCCAATCGGCGTTATTGGCGGGATCACGCCGTTCAACTTCCCAATGATGGTTCCTTGCTGGATGTTCCCTCTTGCGATTGCTTGCGGTAATACATTTGTATTAAAGCCGTCTGAGCGCACGCCGCTTTTAGCAGCAAGATTAGTAGAATTATTTGAAGAAGCTGGATTGCCAAAAGGCGTATTAAACATTGTAAACGGCGCGCATGATGTGGTAAATGGCCTTCTTGAACATAAATTAGTGAAAGCTATTTCGTTTGTAGGTTCGCAGCCAGTAGCTGAATATGTGTATAAAAAAGGTACAGAAAACTTAAAGCGTGTTCAAGCATTAGCGGGTGCTAAAAACCACTCAATCGTATTAAACGATGCTGACTTAAACGTAGCAACAAAACAAATTATCGGAGCTGCTTTCGGATCAGCAGGTGAACGCTGCATGGCAGCATCTGTCGTAACGGTGCAAGAAGACGTGGCAGATGAATTAATTTCACGACTTGTTCAAGAGTCAAACAACATCGTAATTGGAAACGGATTAGAAAAAGATGTTTTCTTAGGACCGGTTATTCGTGAAAACCATAAAGAACGTACGCTTAGCTATATTGAATCTGGCGTAGAAGAAGGAGCTCGCTTAGTTCGTGACGGCCGCGAAGATCATGCAGTAAAAGAGAACGGCTATTTTGTTGGACCAACTATTTTTGATAACGTTACACAAGAAATGAAAATCTGGCAAGATGAAATCTTTGCACCGGTGCTTTCTATCGTGCGTGTAAAAACGTTAGAAGAAGCAATTGACGTTGCCAATAACTCTCGATTCGCAAACGGAGCTTGTATCTACACAGACAGCGGCGCAAGCGTACGCGAGTTCCGTGAAAATATTGAGTCGGGCATGCTAGGAGTGAATGTAGGGGTGCCGGCACCTATGGCGTTCTTCCCATTCTCAGGCTGGAAAGACTCTTTCTACGGCGATCTTCATGCCAACGGTACGGACGGCGTAGAGTTCTATACAAGAAAGAAAATGGTTACGGCACGCTACTAAGAATTTACTTATCGTACTATGGGATACTAGCGACATTTGCTGGTACCCTGTAGTACAATCTAATAAAAAATAAAAGTCGGTTTTTTCGCAGTAACAAAATGGAAGTGATTAGTTGAGTGCTATAAGTACCGTCAAAGATAAGTATCTTTTTGCAGCTGTTTCGTTTATCTTTTGGTTCTCGCAGTTTATTTACGTACCTATTTTGTCTCCTTATATGGAAGAGCTGGGAGGCAAGTATGCCTTTATTGGTTTAGTGTTAAGCAGCTATGGACTCATGCAGCTGTTATGTCGCCTTCCGCTCGGGATCTTTTCAGACTTTGTGAAAATGAGAAAACCGTTTGTTATCTTCGGCATGGTAGCCAGCATGTCCAGCTGCCTGCTATTTTCGTTGACCGATAGCTTAATAGGCGTGTTTATATCACGGTGTTTAGCTGGATTGGCAGCGGCAACGTGGGTTGCCTTTACGATTTTATATTCATGCTACTTTGAACGTGAAAAAACTACTCGTGCTATGAATATCATCTCATTTATAGTGGTTTTGGCTCAGCTTTTGGGTATGAGTTTAAGCGGTTACATCGTGAGTAAGTGGGGATGGCACGCTCCGTTTTGGATAGGGACGATCTTGAGTGTAATAGGCGCCGTTCTTTCTCTTTTCATTCACGAGCCTAAACAGAACATAAAGAGATCACCTATAAAGCTTAAGGAATTAATAGGCGTAATAAAAGAGCCTTCGCTATTAAAAATTTCGCTGCTGTCTATTTTAGCACACAGCATTATTTTCACGACTATGTTTGGTTTTACTCCTGCGTACGCATTAAGCGCAGGATTTAGAGAGAGAGAGCTGAGTTTGATTGTCTTTTCCTTTATGATCCCTCATGCAGCTGCTCCTCTTATTATGGAAAAGCTATTTGTTTGGCGCTTTGGAAAATGGAGCATCTTGAAGGCCGCATTTTTTCTGGCCGCATTCTTTACCTGTATGATTCCTATGACGGAAAATAAACTTTTGCTTTGTATCATTCAAAGTGTGAACGGTTTTTCATTAGGATTAGTGTTTCCTCTTATGTTAGGAATGTCTATTGAAAGAATAGCTGTAGAAAAAAGAGCTACGGCGATGGGAGTCTACCAAGCGCTGTATGCGTTAGGAATATTCGGAGGTCCTTTTGCTGCAGGAATATTAAATTCTTGGATGGGACTTAAAGCAGGCTTCTTTTTTGCAGCAGCCTTAGGGTTAACTGCTACTGTTTTTGCAGCGGCATGGGATAAGAAAGAAGCGTCATATAAAGTTTTTAAAGCAAAATAAAAAGTATGGCAGCAAGCATCTATTTCTATTTTTAAGCACTATTATTTAAGTTCACATATTAAAGGAGGCCATTGATTGTGGTATTAAAAATTGGCGTTATTGGAACAGGAGCAATTGGACAAGATCATATTAGAAGAATTACCAATACATTATCAGGCGGCAAAATTGTTGCGGTTACGGATGTAAATCAAGAACAAGCAAAAGCTGTTGTAAAAAATCAAAATTTGGATGCCGTTATTTATGATGACGGACATGAGCTGATTAAGTCAGAAGATGTAGATGCAGTTGTTGTTACGTCTTGGGGACCGACGCACGAGGAGTTTGTGCTGGCAGCGATTCAAGCTGGAAAACCTGTATTTTGCGAAAAGCCGCTTGCTACAACAGCAGAGGGCTGCAAAAGAATCGTTGACGCTGAAATTACACACGGCAAGCCATTGGTGCAAGTCGGCTATATGCGCCGCTATGATACAGGGTATCGCGCTTTAAAGAAAGTGATTGAAAGCGGGCAAATTGGTGAAGCATTAATGGTTCACTGCGCACACAGAAATCCTACGGTACCTGATACATACACGGGCGATATGTCAATTGTTGATACATTCATCCACGAAATTGACGTGTTGCGCTGGTTATTAAATGACGATTATGTATCTGTTCAAATCGTGGCACCGCGAAAAACGAGCAAGGCACTTGAACATCTGCAAGATCCAATCATGGTGCTGCTTGAAACAAAGCAAGGCGTCCGAATTGATGCTGAGGTTTTTGTAAACTGCCAGTACGGCTATGATATTCAATGTCAAGTAGTAGGAGAAACAGGAATTGCCAACTTACCTGAACCTTCAAGCGTCGTGTTACGCAGTGAAGCAAAAAAATCTACTGAAATTTTAGTAGATTGGAAAGATCGATTCATTGACTCTTATGATACAGAGCTGCAAGACTGGATTAATTCAACGCTTAAAGGCGAAGTGAATGGACCAACTGCTTGGGATGGTTATGTTGCGGCCGTTACTTCAGATGCTTGCTTAGAAGCAAAAAAATCAGGAAACATTGTTCCTATTTCGTTAGGTGAACGTCCGGATTTTTATTATAAAACGTTAACCGCAGCCGGCAAACTGTAAGCGTAAAAACGTTTTGCTTACGAAACAGCTTAATTAAAACTTAGGGGATGGACACGTCTAGTGTGCATAAAAGAAAGGGGAGTTTTACATTGCGTTTAGCATATGATCCGTCACATTACCGTGATAATACAAGTTTAAAAGATACGATTGATACAGTTGCAAGATTAGGTTATGAATACGTAGAGTTATCTCCGCGTAAAGATTTTATTTGGTTTTATGAATACCCAAAAGTTGATAAACAGCGTATAAAAGACTTAAAAAGATACTGTGCCGATGCTGGTGTGAAAATTTCTTCTGTGCTTCCGGTGCAGCAGTGGTCTTCACCAAATGAGCAGGAACGCGAAGCGGCAGTAAGGAACTGGAAGCGTACAATTGAAATTACTTCTGAGCTGGAAGTAGATTTAATGAACAGTGAATTCAGCGGCGACAAGAGCCGGCCTGTTGAAAGCGAAGCGGCTTTTGTTAAATCGATGGAAGAGCTGATGCCGATTTTTGAAAAAGAAGGAATTAAGCTTAACCTCCAATCGCATCCAAATGATTTTATTGAGTTAAATACAGAAGCTATTGCAATGATTCGTGCGCTGGATAAAGACTGGATTAAATTAGTTTATTCTGTTCCTCATGCTTTCTTTTATGACGATGGCATTGGCGATGTAGCAAAGCATATTGATGAAGCAGGTGATTTGCTTGCACACGTTCTGATTGCTGATACGCTTAACCATAAAGCAGCGTTTGGACTGCGCTATATTGTAAATCCGCCTGATGCGAAGGTAACGATTCACCAGCATTTAAATCCTGGTGAAGGAGAAATTGATTTTGACGCACTGTATCGCAAATTGAGAGAAATTAATTTTGACGGCATCGTAACAAACTCTGTATTTGCCTACCCTGATCGACCAGAATGGTCAAACGAAGTAACGTTAAAGTCAATTAGAGAAGGATTAAATATTAAAGAAGGCCTAAACATTTAACGTGATTGACTGAAGTGATGCGAAGCATAAAAAGATATGTTTTGCATCACTTTTCATGGTTTATGCTTGAAAGAAGATCAGAACTTGTGGGCATAGCTAGTTTAAAATAGTCTTAATTGTTCTATTCGGCCCCCATCATGATGATAAAGAGAGGCTTTATTATGCTAGTAATGTATAATAAAGATAGATGCAAAGCGGATAGAACTTTTTATTATAAAATGTTAATTACTACAGATAAAGGTGAGTGAACGTATGTCAGTTAAAATGAGTGATGTGGCCAAACTAGCTAATGTAGCTCCAGCTACTGTCTCGCGAGTTCTTAGTCAGCCCCACCTAGTAAGCAAAGAAACGCAGGAAAAAGTTTTAAAAGCCATTGAAGAATTAAATTATCAGCCCCATATCATCGCAAGACAGTTCAGAAAAAAAGAAACAAAAACCATTTTAGTAGTTGTTCCTGATATTACCCACCCGTTTTTTTCTGAAGTTCTTAAAGGAATTCAGCATACGGCCATTAAAAGCGGCTACCGAGTGATTTTAGGAGACACAGAAAATGACATTGAGCGAGAAGGAGAGTTTGTTGATTTATTATTCCAAAAGCAAGCGGACGGCATGATCCTTCTAACAGCCCGCATGGATAAAGACAGAATTGAACAAGTCTCCAGACAGTTCCCTACGGTTCTTGCGTGCGAGTATATAGATGGCTTAGATATCTCTACCGTATCTATTGATAATATTAGCGGCGCGCGAAAAATAACGGAGCATTTAATAAGCCTTGGGCATACGAAAATCGCGCACATCACGGGCCCTATGAATGTTATCTTAAGCCGTGACCGATTAAAAGGGTACCGCCAGGCGATGATTAGTCACGATTTACCCGTGGATTCCGCTTTTATTCAAGAAGGAGATTTTAGCTTAGAGTCCGGTTATCATCAAATGATCAGGCTATTATCGTTAGAGCAACGACCAACTTCTGTATTTGTTTTTAACGATGAAATGGCGATAGGAGCGATAAAAGCGGCAAAAGACAGCGGTTTAAAAGTGCCTGAAGATATAGCTGTAGTAGGGTTTGATAACTCAAAAATGTCGGATATCATTGAACCTCATATTACAACGATTGAACAGCCTAAATATGAAATTGGAAAAAAAGCGATGGAATTATTGCTTGGGTTAATGAGCGGAAAAGCGTTAGAACAAAAAAAGTTTGTATTAAAAGATGAACTAATCGTACGCGAGTCTTGCGGAAGTAAATCTACAGTGAAAAATTTTATCCAGCTTGAAGGCTCAGCTAAGAAAATTAACTAGTGCTGTTTAAACGCTATGCTATGATGTTTTTTGCTGAGAAGTAAACAAGAGAGACCATCATTTTTTTCTTCTCTTGTTTACAGCAAAGCGGAAGGAATAATCTGATAAAAAAGAGAAGGTGGCTTGAGTGAGAATTAAGGGAACAGTATTTAAAAAAAGAACATATCCAAAGCATCACTATAAAAAAATGGATCGCCTTTCTTTTTTAGAGGTGAAATTTAGAGGTGAAAGATAACATCTCCTTTGATGGCGATGTGCTGAAAATCCTTCCTGTTCTTAGTCAAAAATCAATGGAATGCTGGAATATCGGAGATGAAATTGATGTGGAAGGTGAAATGAAGTACATTCGCATCATTACTTCATTAGGAAAACTCAGCCTTCTGCCTGTCCCTGTGTTTATCGTCAAAACAATTAAAGAAATAAAACCTTCTCCGATAACTAGTTAAGTTGTCAGCCATAAAACTGCTGTTCATTATCATACACCATGTTTGCATTTTAATAAAGATTAAATTCTGAAATTTCTTATAAATCACATATTTATTCAAATCTATTTTTAAAAGGAATTTCCGCGTTCTAACCAGAAAAATAATATATATCATTTTCTGGAGGAATACGATGAAAGAGCTAAAAAGGTTAGAACCGCTGCAAGCAGCTACACAATTCATTTTTAAACATTACCCTCATTGCCAAGGTGCATTACTCTCCGGAAGCGTAGTGAGAGGCGAAGCTACACATACGTCCGACCTTGATATTGTTATTTTTGATGAGAATTTCACCTCTTCTTTTAGGGAGTCACTCATTGAATTTGGGTGGGCAATTGAAGTTTTTGCTCATAGTCTGACTTCATACCAAGCCTTTTTTAAAAGCGACTGTAAGAGGGCTAGACCGTCACTCCCAAGAATGATTTCCGAGGGAATTATTTTAGTGGATAATGGGATTGTTCAGTCTATAAAAAAAGAAGCTGCACAATTACTAGAAAAAGGTCCGGAAAAATGGCCGGAAGAGACGATTAGATTAAAAAGATATTTTATAAGTGATGCCTTAGATGATTTAATCGGTTCTTCAAATACAGGTGAATCACTTTTTATTGCTAACACGCTCGCTTACATAACGCATGAATTTGTATTAAGAACGAACGGTCATTGGATCGGGGATTCTAAATGGATTGTACGGTCTTTGAATAACTACAATAAAAACTTTAGTAAAGAGTTTGTGGAGGCATTCGAAATCTTTTATAAAACAGGGAGTAAAGTTAAAGTAATTCAACTAGTCGATAAAGTGTTAGCACCCCATGGAGGCCGGCTGTTTGAAGGGTTTTCCTTGGGGAAAGAATGATAAAATCAGTAGCAGAGAGCTTGTTATAACCCCACTACTATTTCTTGCTAGTAGTGGAGTTGTTTTTTAGAAATATTTACGTATGCTTAAAGAGTTTGTCCGTTATCGATCGTAAACACTTGGCCGGTCACGGACTCTTGTTTTAACTGAAACAGAATAGCATCTGCGATATCTTCGGGAGAAGAAATGCGCTGAAGAGGTAAATTTCCCGCAAGCTGATACATTTTGTCTTCGTTGCCAGACCACCACCCTGTGTCGACTGCACCAGGAGAGATGCAGTTTACTCGAATATGTGGTGCCAGTGCAATCGCTAACGATTTCGTCATCGTATGAATTGCTGCTTTTGTCGCTGCATAGGGAATAGACGAGCCGATTCCAGTTGTACCCGCAACGCTTCCTACATTAACAATCGCCCCTGACTTTTGCTTTTTCATATGTGGAACGGCTGCTTTTACACAGTGAAACATACCTTTTACGTTTACATCATATAAGGAGTCCCATACGTCATCAGTTGCAGACTCTAAGTCATTCATGGGGATTTGAGCTGTAATACTAGCGTTATTCACTAATCCATCTAACCGTTCGAATTGTGCAATGGTTTGATCAATCATATTATTAACTTCGTGCTCACTGGCTACGTTCGCTTTAAAAGCAAACGCAATGCCTCCTTTTTCAGCAATCTCCTCCACAACTTTTTTCGCTTCTGTTTCTGAGGAACTGTAGTTTATCACAAGTTTTGCCTCTCTATCTGCTAACTTTAAAGCCGTTGCTTTGCCTATACCAGTGCCGCCGCCCGTAATAATAAATACTTTATTTTTAAAATTGTTCACTTCTATAAACCTTCCTTTCTCTTAACATCTTTTATTATATCTTCGATCAGAAAAAGGATATAATAGGTAATACTAAGAGCGGTATCATTTAAAATGATATCAACGGAGGAATTGAAATTGGAAAGCCAAGACTTACGAATTTTCAAATGTGTGGCAGAAACAAAATCACTATCAAAAGCTGCGGAGGTATTAGGATATGTTCAACCGCATATTAGCCAGCGGATTAAAAATCTAGAGGAAGAATTAGGCACCAAATTATTGATACGTACAAATCGAGGAGTTACGTTAACAAATGAAGGGGAAGCTTTGTTTAACTACGCCCAGCGTATTTTACTGTTAATGGAGGAAGCTAAAGCAGAAGTTAATCCGAATAAGTTTAAAAGATCCTTGATCATTGGTGCCTCGCAGACGGTTTCTGCTACTAAAGTTCCTTCTTTATTCTCATCTTTTCTGAAAGAACATCGGGATATTGAAGTTAAAATAAAAACAGATAGAAAACAAGTCTTGCAAGAAATGCTTTCGTACGGAGAAATTGACGGACTTTTTCTTAGCGGTACCTATAACGAGGCTCAGTTTGAAACGGTTTATCACTATGCAGAAAAAATGGTGCTTATCTCACCTCTATATGAAGCTCGAGAAGAAAAAGACCAACCAACGCTACTCATCAATAGTGATGGAAACTGCATCTATAGAAACAGACTATTAGAGTTTTCAAAAGAACATCATCTACATAAAGCCAACATCATGGAATTTGATTCATTAGAAGCTATTTTACAAGGCGTTCGTGATGGACTTGGAATGAGTGTAGTCCCCGCTAGTGTAGTAAAATCTCGCGGTGATATGAAAAGCATTGAATACCAAGAGCTTTCAGAAGACGTTCATATTGATTTTGTAGTAAAGAAAGGGAAGCAGCGCTCTCAAAGTCTTAAAAAGTTTATTCATTTTTTAGAGAGTTTATAAATCAAGTTTTTATCTTAAGTTCAAATCTATATGATTTGAACTTTTATTTTTGTCTACATTATGATTAAATGTTACTCCTTTTAAAATCTACTTTGATATATTGAATATATGTTTTTATAGCCGAATACTCGTCATGATTTGAAAGATAAATGGATGATATGCCAGGGACTTGTATCTTGGAGGCCGAAATAGTTTATATAAAAACAAAAGGAGTAGATTCTATGAAGGTTTCCTTTTCAAATTCTATAGAAAATGTTGAGTGGTCGAGAATGAAAGAAATTTACCGCTCTGTAGGGTGGAAGAACCATGATGAAGAAAAGGTTAAAAAAGTATTCCAATCAAGCAATGTAGTAGCGGTTGCTTATGATGAAAATAAAATAGTAGGGTTCGGCAGAGCTCTTTCAGACGGTGTGTTTAATGCTGCTATCTATGATGTTGTGGTTGACAAGCATTATCAGAATCAAGGAATTGGACAGCAAATTATAGAAAACCTGCTTGCTCAGCTTAATGATATTTCATGCGTTCATCTTGTTTCTACAGCGGGTAATGAAGAGTTTTATAGAAAAGCAGGATTTCGGAAAATGAAAACAGGCATGGCTCGTTATTTAAAACCTGCTTTAGAGGAAGAATATTTAGAATAAGTTATGTGTTAGATTGTAAACCAAGGGACATTTTAGAGTATGTACCAAATGAATAATAAAGAGAACGTAGAAAAATCTAACGTGTTCCCTTTTGGGGTGCAAACATTGCAAATCACCTCACACTTTTTGTCACCAATATTAATATAATTCTCAATGGAATTCTCTAATTAAATAAATCAATAAAAGCAGAGAAGGGACAGTAATTAAGCTGCCCCTTCACTTTAATTTCACTACCTAATCCTCATGGTTGAAGAAATTTGTTGTCTTTTATTATTGATTGTCTTCGTCGCTTTTGTACTCCAAAATATCACCTGGCTGACAATCCAAAGTCTTACATATTGCTTCTAATGTTGAAAAACGAACCGCTTTTGCTTTCCCATTTTTCAGAATGGAAAGATTCGCCATAGTAATTCCAACCCTCTCTGAAAGCTCCGTTACGCTCATTTTTCGTTTTGCTAACATCACATCAATATTAATAATAATTGCCATATCCTCCACCTCAGACCGTCAAATCATTTTCTGATTTTATGTTAATCGCTTCTTGCAAAAGCCTTTGGAGAACAGCAGCAAAAACTGCAATAACCAACGAAGCAAAAGGAATGACCATTCCAACAAATATGAGACCTGGGGCATCGTCTTTATCTGCCACGAGATAATAGACGGGCAAACCTAAGACATGCAAACTACAGATAGAAATGGCGCAGTATTTGATTCCCATTAAAATTCGAACAGACAATTCAGAGAAAGCAATGTTCTTGTCAATATAACTCAACAGTTTAACAGCTTGATAAAGGGCGAAGTAAAAAGGTAATGTTCCTCCATATAAAAGGATGAAAATGATATATTTTATGGAATGAATACCTAAGAAATCCGCTACCGCATCTGCCAGTTCAGGAACTAGAAATATGCACAAAGTGAGAACCAGAATTCCAATGAGAATAATTGCTATCTTCAAAAATAATGTGGTTGCTATCTTCATAAAAAACACCTCTCCTATATTTCGAAATGTTAATTGTTTTTTGGCTGTGAATCCATGACATTCTTTATAGGTTTTTGAAACACGTCCACAATGGCTGCGATGATACTTGTTGCCAAGATGCCCATTAGACCTAGAGATATTGGACCTGCTGCATCATCACCTGTGAATTGAGCATGCGCCCTTAAATAAACTATTGCTAACAAAATAAAGAAAATGACAGTAAAAGTGCATTTTTTTATTACCTTCAAAGATTGAAGAGATAACTCAGAGAAAGCGTTATTCTTCTCGATATAGGTTAAAAGCTTAAAAGCTTGATACCACGCCACAGAAAACGTAATACATATTCCATATGTACATACCAAAAGTGGATATAACGAATAATCACCAGGACGCTCTATAGCATCTCTTCTGGCTGCTTCAGGCAACAAAAATATACATGCGGCAAGCACTGCAATTCCAATCAGAAAAATTATTACCTTTAAGAAAGTGGTAGAACCTCGTTTAACATTCATAAAAAACACCTCACTAATAATAATACGAATTTAACATATGATTTATCGTTTTACAATAAATTATTATCGTTTTTTATTATATTATTGTTGTTATTGAAATATCCTTTTAATTTTAAACAAAATAAAAAGCATTTCTCAATACAAAGAAATGTTCTTACTTTAGAATGTTAAATTTACAACTTGTTCAACAAAACTTCCAAACAGTTTAATAAAGTGAATCAACAACGAAAGATATCAGAACCTACTTAAAATAAATAATATCCTTAAAACTCACTAAATAATTCACGGTTAAATTCAAATAACTATTTCCATATTGGAGAATTTTTATGCGAATTCCTGCTTGAATTTAAGGGGAAATAGCAAATATAGAAGTAATACCAAGCAAATAAAAAAACATGAATTCACGCTAAAAGTGCATTATGAAATTAAATTTTGCCCCTCGGAAAAGAATCCGTAAATAAAAATCTATGTCCTTTTTTCTTTTTGATGTTGAGACTATGGAATCTGTATATTTCTATTTAATAATATATGGTATTATTTTCTTTATATGGGATGTATTTAAAATGAGTATTCCGAAGGAAAATAAGCCGATTTTACTGACAGTTATTTTGATGGCGGCTGCGTTTGTTGTATTTTTTGCAAATTGGCTGTTTCCGCAAAATTCAATTTTTCCAAATGAAACCGGTGATTTGACGATGCCGCTGTGGCTGTTTTTCGCGATAGACGCTGGCTTTATTGTGGCATTAGTTTTAGGAGTCCGAACGAAAAAACCGAGCGTTGTGTGGTTTAGCATTATAGCAAACAGTATTTTTTTTATTTTGCTTTCTGGCTTAATTTTTTTACTAGCAATTGCGAATGGCATTTCTGAACCGTAAGCTTATTATTTTTATTAATGGATCGTTGCGCTTGTAACGTTTTTATCGTTAGCCAGTCCGTTTCTTTACTTTTACTTGTTTGCTTATTTGTTTGGAAGACGATTTAGTAAAAAAATTGAACGGCCTTTTAACGAGCTGATGACGGCCGCGAAAAACATTCAGCATAATAATTTGGATTTTTCGCTGTCCGTGACTCAAGACGCAAAAGAATTAAGCCAGCTGCTGCATGCCTTTGAAGAAATGCGAAAAGAATTAAAGCAATCGCTAGCTAAACAGTGGCAGCTAGAAGAAGACCGCAAAGATATGACGGCTGCGATTGCACATGATTTACGAACGCCTCTTACAATTATTCACGGTCACACCGAAATTTTAGTAGAAGGAAGCAAAAAGGACCCAGAGAGGCTTAGTCGATATTTACATACGATCTACACAAATACACAGCGTTCGATTCAACTATTAAATCAGCTGCAAGAAGTATCAGTCATAGAAAATCCAGGCTTTGCCGTAAAGAGTGAGCCTATTAATATCAACACATTTGTTCATGAGAAAGCAAATGAATTTCAGCTTTTATGTCAAAAAAAAGAGATTACATTTGTGTCGTCGCTTAGTGAAACAGAAGGGCCAAACCAATTTTACGGAGATCCTCAGCGCATTTCTCAAGTGTTAGATAATATCATCACAAACTGTATTCGCTACACGCCTGAACGCGGAGAAATAGTTTGGAATATCGTGATTCATCACAACGAAGTAATCTTTGAAATACATGATACGGGCCCTGGGTTTACACTATCCAACAAAGAACAGCTGTTTAAAAAGTTTTACAGAGAAGATGCGTCAAGGGCAAGCGGCCACGGAAACTTAGGGCTAGGTCTTTATATTGCTCATTCCATTGTGAAAAACCACGGAGGAAGCATTACGGCCGATAATAAAGAGACGGGAGGAGCGTTGTTTAAGATTGTTCTTCCGGTGGGGAAAGAAGTAAAACCATAAAAAAGAACCCTCCAAAAGGAGAGCTCAAAAAAGGGTAAGTAAGAAAGAAATGTACATGTTCCTTTGGGGAGACTGCATCTGTACAGTAAAATTTATACCCGGTATACCTCTATTGAAACGTTGAAAAATAATTCAATTTTATTTGTTTAAGAAGTCTCTCATAAATTCATTCACTTTTTCTGGCTGCTCATGTTGGGGCGCATGTCCCATACCGTCTAAGCGGTGGATCGTTACATTTGGAACGTACTCTTCAATGCCATCTAAATTACTGTTTTCAAACGCTTCGTCCGCATTTCCCCATACAATTAAAGTCGGAGACTGAAATACTTTATGCGGCAGGGCTACAGGTTTATGAACGCGCTCTTCAAATGGATAAAGAGAAGACGCACGGTAGTAGTTAAGCATGGATTTCATTGCATTTGGCTGGTTCCACGCCTCTACATATTTAGCTTCTTCTTCTTTGGTTAAATAGCCTTTTTTAATGCCCGGCTCCGTCAGCATTTTTCTTAATTTTTCACTATTATTCGCGAGTAGCTCATCTTGAGAATTTGGCTGTTGGAAAAAGCTCATATAGCTGCTGGCTTCTCGTTGAGCAGGATTTTCAGCAAGCTCTCTTATAAATGTGTAAGGGTGCGGTGCATCAAACATCACTAACTTTTTGACATACTGGGGATATGTATAAGCAAATGCCCATGCAACAGCGCCGCCCCAATCATGTGCCACTAACACACACTCTTTTTCATCAAACGCTTCAATTAACTGTTTTACATCTTCCATGAGAAGGGGCATGCTGTAAGAAGAAATTTCTTCTGGCTTATCTGATAAGTTATAGCCTCGCATATCTACAGCTACCACGCGATAATCTTTCGAAAACTCTTCTAACTGATGGTGCCACGTATACCAAAAGTAAGGGAAACCGTGTAAAAACAGCATTAGTTCGCCTTCACCTTTTGTCACGTAATGAAGGTTTACATCATTCACTTTTACATAACCATCTTTAAACATCCTACTCATCCTTTCGCTTTTAACCTTTATTATAGAAAAACTTTACTCTTTATTAGTTGAGGTATCAAATAATAAGCTTTCCTTATACAATAAATGAGCTATAAATCTCTTTTAAAACCCTTATTTTGGTTATTGTTTGTGAAATATAAATCAAGTCTTATTTTAAATAATCGTAATCTATTAGAAAAACTTGGAATTTTAAAGGTTATGTAATAAGATAGTATATGATAAATATTTCCATATATAGGAGGGGCATATGCAAAAAAAAATTCTACATACGGTGCTTTCACTTGCGGTAGGAGCAGGAGTGTTTGCTGTTGGCGGAGTTCTTACTCAAGCTAAGAGTCAAGATGAAAAGATAAGTAACACATACGCAATTGCTTTTAAAAATGGATTACCAGACAACTATCAAGAGATTATTCAAAAAGCTGGTGGGAAAGTCACTAAAGCTCTGCCGGAAGTAGGAGGAATAGAGGCTCAATCTGAACAGTCTTCTTTTCTTAACAATTTAAAAGGAAATTCTTCAATCGAAGCTGCTAACAGGGAAATTCCTCTAAGCTTGAAAAAAACAGCAGTTAGTCCTTATAACTATCAGTCTAGTATAATCAGCTCACAGAATTCAGAGAATTATTGGGACTCTCAATGGGATATTCAACGAGTGACAAATGACGGAAAATCTTATACGGTAGAAACAGGCGGGTATAAAAATAAAGATGGTAGTACAACTCATAAAGCAGTGGTAGGAGTAATTGATACCGGTATTGATGAGTCTCACCCTGATTTAAAAGATAATATACTAGGCGGACGTAATCTTGTTCCGGCTGGAATGGACGAATCGGAAACAGGGGATCCTGCAGATATAAAAGATCGTAACGGACACGGTACGCACGTTGCTGGAATCATTGGAGCGAATGGAAAAGTAAAGGGAGTGGGACCGGAACTTGGAATACGTTCTTATCGCGTACTGTACTCAGAGCAAGCTCTAGGACTGCCATCTTGGATTATAGACGGAATTATTGCCGCAACTAATGATAAAGTAGATGTTATTAATATGTCTCTTCGTTTCTATAATAATAACAAGATGACTATTGAAGGAGAAAGTTATAAATCAATCGCTGAAACGCTGCTTTGGAAAAGAGCCATTCAGTATGCCGTGAAAAATGGCGTAACGGTCGTAGCCGGTAGCGGAAACGAAAGTTTAAATTTGGATAATAAAAAGGAAGTAAACGACTTTTTAAATACCTTGTATGAACCATATGGTATAAGTGTCAAAGGGCCAGCAACTGTCGTACCGGCGCAAATGCCAGGAGTGATTAATGTTTCGGCTTCCACAAAATGGTCGACTCAGCAGCTTGCTTTCTACTCTAATTATGGAAACAGTGCCATTGACGTGGCGGCTCCAGGAGGGGATTTTGGAGAGAAATATGCCAAAACCAATGATCCTGCAGCGGCTGATCCAAGCAATTTAATTCTGAGTACATGGCCTACGTATTTAGGAACTTCCTATGAGTTAAACGCCGGTACTTCCATGGCAACTCCTCAAGTAGCTGGAATTGCAGGAGTTCTTAAAGCAGCTCATCCTGAGTATAAACCCGCTCAAGTAACAGCACGTATTAAGCAAACAGCTTTTGACTATGGAAAAAAAGGACAGGACGCTTTATTTGGTTCAGGAGAAGCAAATGCCTATAGAGCGTTAAAAGATATAAAGAACTAGCGCTTGTAATAAATACAGCAAAAAAAGCCTTTCTAAAAATAATTTTTTAGAAAGGCTTTTTTAAAATTCACCGGCCTTGGCAATTCCTAAATTAGATTCAAAGTCGGTAATGTATACACAGGCATTTGTATATTTATCATAGGAATTATAGCTAAGGTCTCTGCTTACATTATAATCTCCACTTATAGGTTTATAGAATTGAATCGATTTAATTTGATCGTTGAGAGACAAATCAAAATTATAAGTGGCTTTTTTTAATTGTTCGAGCTGCAGCTTGGTGAAACTATCGCGATGCTTTTGGATTTCATCTTGCATGAGCTCTATTTTATATTTAGATACGGTGTTGATATGATCAATCGCAGGCCCCATATCTTTTTTTATTTGTGCTTCAGAAGAATGGAAGTGTTTATCATCAAATGAATCTGACACGTTATTGCTTCCTTCCCAAGTTTTTGTTGCATCTATAACGTCATGCATATTGTTCATGAGCGTAACTTCATAGATGGTCTTGCTTGAATTAAATCTTTAATAGGATTTTACATATTCTTTTTCTGTTAATGCATCTACATCTCTTTTTAATTGCGCTATGCTTTCTTTTAGTTCACTATCACTTTGTGTTTCTATTTTTGTTGTACTACTAATAGACGCAGACAGCAGGTTAAAATCGTTTTTGTAGCTTTGAAACGTTTTATCCTCTATCTTTCCATCTTTATTAATTAAGCGTTCACACTCGTTTTCCAGGAATTTCAGCTCTATGGCCAGCTCTTTTTTTGCCTCGCTTCCATCTATGCTTTCATTGTTTGAACGTGTAGGACTGCACCCCATTAATCCAAGCGCCAAAGCTATCGTAATGGTCCCTGTTGTTATCTTGCTTATGCTCCTCATGTTGAAACTCCATTTCTATTTGTTTATTACTTACGTATAAAAACTATATCATATAAATGGAATATTTATCTTTATATACTATTAAATGTTACATTTCGTATAGATAAACTAAAAAAAGTATTATAATGGAATTCATAAAAGTAGTGCTGAAAGAAGATAAATATAATAGAAAAAAATAACCATGTACTTATACTATTAATGTGACTTCTAAAGGAGGAAATCAATATGACTGGAATTGCCAAAACCCCCGAACCGCCTTATTATGCCGTTATTTTTGCTTCTGAAAGAACAGAAGGCGAGAAGGGTTACGGAATCATGGCAGACAAAATGGTAGAGCTTGCATCTGTACAAAAAGGCTTTTTGGGAATAGAAAGTGCCAGAGATCAAGATTTAGGTATTACCGTTTCATATTGGGATTCATTAGAATCAATAAAAATGTGGAAAGAAAACTCAGCGCACCGTGCAGCTCAGCACAAAGGAAAAACAGAATGGTATCAAACGTTTTCGCTTAGAGTGTGCAAAGTGGAAAGACATAGCTTTTTTGAGATGTAGGGCGTATATGCTTAATTGTTTTAAAAAGGGGAGAAGCCGTTATGTTTTTAGCTATTATAGGATTTATAGCCGTTTTTATCACTTTGTGTTCATTAGAAGCAAAGCTAAGAACGATTGTCAAACAAAATGATAGAATCATTGAATTACTTGAGAGACAGAATAGAGAGTAAGAAAACGCTAATGAACTCAACGTTTATGATATCATCTCCTGACTTTAGTTACGGGAGACGTTTTATTTTAAGAGTGCATAAAAAAAACCTCAGTAGGAGGTCTAGTTATTGCTTTTAAAAGCACTTATAACAAGCTCATTTACTGTCGGATGTCATCTAGAGGCTGTATTAAAAGCTAATTATAAAGTGAGGTTATTATTTATCGTTTCACCAGAAAATATGAGCTCAATTTCTTTATTTCTTACTTGTGATCTTTCATTTAATCACCGTATTTTTTTCTGTACATGAGAAACGTTATTAAATATACAACTGAAATTGTCGTTAGAAACATTAACGGCGAAATGCCATTGCCATCATAAGAACTTTTCCCTTGAAAAGTCCGATAAATGGACTCTACAACATCTAAAATTAGTACACCAATAACGATCATAAATGAATATGATTGAGCCTTCGTGCTGATAAACTTCTTTCTTTCGTCACCTTTTCGCGAAGATGATGAAACAAAAATCAAAATTCCGCAAACTAACAGGATGAATGAATACACAATTTTAACCCAATCCATTTTACTCCTCCTTATAATAAATGTAAAAAGTATTTTACATTTATTATTGTAGCATCAGTTCCAAAAATGTCAAACTCTTTTTACATTGTAAATTATTTGTATGGAAGAACTGCTATAAAAAAGTCGATATCTTTAAAATGGTTTTATAAAACAAAGTCACGTTACAAAGTGACTTAAATCAACTTCACTGCTAAAATGGAAGTAACAGGAATTTTTGTGTTTCACCAACTAAAAGTGAGGTGGGTTGTTTGATTCTTCATAAAAAAGCAGTATCCCTTGCCGCTTTTTTCTTACTGCTGTTAGTAATAAGCTCAAATTACGTATTGTATCATTCCTCTTTTGGACTTCAGTCGTTGCCTGCTGATCTAACCGGAGTGGTAGTAGGTTCTATTTTAGATTTAAGCCTTGTCGCTCCGCTCTTGTTTTTAGCTTGGCAACGTAAGTTCAGCGTAAAATATTTTATCGTATTAATGGCCACAGGCCTTATTGCTGCGCGTTTTATCATTCCAAGTGAATACTTCGCTTCTTTTCAGTCGGTTATGTGGCTAGGAGTTGGCATAGAAGGACTACTTATTTTGTTTGAACTTTCACTGCTATTTATGCTAGTTAAAAACGTACCGCCTATTTTAAGAAGGATTAGATCAAGCTCTTTACCGCTTTTATTTTCCTTTTCGCATGCTATAAACGAAAAGTTTCCCAAACAACCGTTTATACACGTACTGTGTTCAGAAATGCTGATGTTTTATTATACGTTTGGAACGTGGAAGAAGCAGCCGAGTACTGAAGGGAATACGTTTACTCTGTATAAACGCTCAAGTTTTATTACGTTTCAAATTATGATTATTCATGCGATTGTCATTGAAACATTAGGTCTTCATTGGCTGCTGCATAATACGTCTATAATTCTTTCAATCGTTTTACTGATCCTTAATATTTATAGCATTGTTTTCTTCATAGGAGATATTCAAGGATTAAGGCTTAACCCTTTACGAGTGGAAGATGATTGTATATACATTTCGTTTGGCTTAGCTAAGCGTATGGAAATCTCTTTTAAAGATATTGAAGAAATAGTAGAAGACACTCACATCCTCCAACAAAAAATCCCTAACACCACGATTGAATTTATCGCACGCGATTTTGAAAAAGTTTATCCTGATCTTTTACTAATACTAAAGTCTCCAATTGAAGCGACGCTTTTTATGGGAATCAAAAAGAAATATCAGCAGGTCGCCATTCGAGTAGATGATCCTCATGTGTTTAAAAAAATAGTTAAAGAGCGTTTGGAGAAAGCTCAGCGGGATGAGTTAATCTAGAGTTCTAGAAAGATAAGGCCTTATAGAGATATCTATAAGGTCTTTTTGCTAATGATTAGCTACCGGACATAAATAGTGAAGTGTTAGCTTTATTTTAGTAAAATGGAAGTAATAGGTAAAGTGGTAAAGGGGGATAGGATATGGGGATTTTTTTTAGAGGACAAGAGAAATATTTAAACTCTGTAGAATGGTTATCTAAAAACTCAATCCATTTAAGCGAACCGACTGAATGTACGCCTCAAGAGTTTGAATTTCTCCGTCATATCGTAAAAGATAAGCGAATTGTGTGGTTAGGGGAAAACGGCCATAACATAAGAGAACATAATATGATGAAGTCAAAAATAATAGAATTTCTACATAAAGAAATGGATTTTACCGTACTGGCATTTGAAAGCGGCTTAGCCGAATGCTTCAGCGCTAATGAGTTAAAGGAAGAGTTTACAGATGAAGACTTTTTAAAAAACGCGATTTATTCTTTATGGGCAACAAAAGAAAATCTGCCTTTGTTTCAGCTAATGAAAAAATCAGATTTAAGTTTAATAGGAATAGATATTAATCCTTCTTCTAATCCTGATCTTTTCGTAAAATTTGTTCAGCAGCTGAGTTCCGTAGTGTCTGAAGACGCGATAGAAAAGATAGAATACATTGAAGCAGGCGTGTATAAATGGTACTACCAACTAGGGCAATATAAAGCGAGAAGAAAAAAAGTTCCAGCAGAAATGCTACATGAGTTTGCAGAGTTTAAAGAAAAAGCAAGCGCAGTCATAGGAGATTTAGAAGCCTCTCTACATGAAGAATACGTTTTGCGTCTTGAAAATCACGAGCTTGTACGTCAGTTTAAAATAATCCTTCGTTGCCTGCAAAATCGCTTGTATTTTATAAACCATTTTCATAACAACTACCGAACATATAAAAAAGTAAGAGAAAAACGAATGAAGGAAAATTTAGAATGGATTTGTCAAGAACTGTATCCTAATGAAAAGATTATTATCTGGGCACATAACCTTCATATTTTTAAACAATACAAAACGTTTACAGGGTTTGAACCATTAGGAGCAATTGTCTCTAATAAAATAAAAGAACAGTCTTATTACTTAGGCCTATTTATGTATGAAGGTGAAATACATACGGACACGGGACAGCCATATAAAATGGAGAAGCCGCCTAAAAAAAGTCTAGAGGACTATATGCATCAAGTGCAGTCACCGGCTTTATTTACGGATTTTTCACAGCTTGAAAAAAACTCAGGCAACAAGTGGATATTCACTAAAACCATCTTTTTAGAAAGTGGTACCATGCCAACTTTATTTGTACCGCGTGACCAGCTAGATGGTGCTTTACTTGTTGAGTCTGTTTCTCCGCCCGAGTATCTTAAACGCAAAAAAAATAAATAAGAAAACGTAATGAACAAAGAGGTCATGCACATTGAAAATCTATAAATTCAGCAAAGAACATGGCAAAAAAGTAGAAAGATATCAGTCGCATTTAGCCACTTACGTAAAAATGGCACAAACAAAGGAAGCAGCTACCATTGGCTGTATGTATATAGAGGGAGAAGGAACAGTAGGGTATCACGAAGCGCCTATCGCTCAGCTGTTTATCGTAGTCGAAGGTGAAGGGTGGGTAACAGGAGAGGATCAAAGACGAATTCCGATTAAACGTGGAGAAGCGGCACTGTGGGAAAAAGGAGAATGGCATACTTCGGGAAGTGCAGAAGGCATGACGGCGATTGTCATTCAATCGGAGGTTTTACACCCCGAAGAATTTATGGAGGCGAAAGAGCATGCTTAGATAGAGTTATCCAAGCATGCTCTCTTTTATAGGACTTTAAATTTTTTAAGCGCAAACTCAATTCCGTCTTCACCGGATTTCTTCGTAACAAAATCAGCGGCGCTTTTTAACGTATCAGATCCGTTGCCCATCGCAATTCCAAGGCCGGCTAATTCTATCATATCAATATCATTTTCTCCGTCGCCAAATGCGATGGCCTCAGATTGATGGATGTTAAAATAATGTAAAACCTTCAGGATAGCTACCGATTTTGTGATTTCTTCTTGAAGAACACTTACGACAAAAGGGTGCCACCTTTTAAACAGTAAATGAGGAAATCGCTGTGCATAATGCTCTGCGGTTTTGTCATCGGCATACAAGCACATTAAATAAATGTCTTCATCATAAATACGCTTATTCATTTTAGGATAATCATTGAGAGATAACGTTTCCTTCAGTGCTTTTAAAATATTGTCATCTTTAATCCCGTTCATGCTGAGCTCTTTTGTGTAAAATGAAAGACCGTGATTTTCTGATGCTGCGTATTCAAAAACTTCGCGCGCAACGTGCTTATCCATGGACAGCTTATGAATAACTTTTTCATTGTGTACAGTAAACGCTCCGTTCGCGGTAATGAGCGTATCTATACCTAATTCTCTAATTTCTTCACAGAGAGATAAAGGCCTGCCTGTCGCGGCTACGACTTTTAATCCTTTAATTTTTAGGCTTTTTACAATCTCTCGAGTCTTAGCGGAGATCGTCCCTTTTTCGTGGTGCGTAAGGGTTCCATCTACGTCAAAGAATACAATTTTATAGCTCATCGTAATCTCCTTATTTAAACAGCTCGATCTTTTTTTACATTTACAAATAATAATGCACAAACTAAGATAGCTGCCGCATATAAAAACGCCGAAACAACTGGTTTATGTAAAAAAGCAGTATGGTTGTATGAAGAGTCATACAAATAAAGAGCGGCTAAAAATAGAAAAGGCAGTAGTTTTTTCATGCTGTCACCTCCTGGTTTTATTATACATATTTTCCTTGGATTTGTATGTAATCTTAGTGAGAGCGATAGAATAATAGTATTTTACATAAGCAAAGAGAAAGAGAAGTGACGAGTATGACTGTACATCACTATATAGGTTCTCCTCATGAATTACCGACAGGAAGCTTTGGCATAAAAGAAAAGTTGGTGACTTTATCCGAAGTTTCTTCTTTTAATCGAAATCCAAAGAAAGAAAAGCTGATTACAATCTATGAAAAAGAAGAAGATGCGTACGGTATTAGTATCAATTACTTAACCGACGGGTACAGCGATATAAAGCATGTATTCACCTTATCATATATCTACGAATTATCTTGCGATGTGCACCCTAAATCCATGAGAGAGCTTTTTACATATATTGAAGAACACCTTATAGAAGGCTGTCATATCGAATTATATTCTTGCTTGGACGGTGATGAAGCGGAAGAAAAAGATTCAAGTCTAGATACGAGTATTAACTTAAAAACCTTGTATTTTGGAAAGCATTACAAATTAGACAAGAAGAAGTACATCTATGAATTAGGGGAAGTGTTTACATTTGAAGACAAACAATTTGTAGTGGTGGTTAAGTGAGTTGGTTAGCCTATAACTTCTGGTTAAGAGTTATAGGTTAACCGCATTGATATTTACAAAAAAGGCTTAATATACGGAAGACTTAAACCAAAATAAATAACAAACGACATCAGTAAGTAACAGCCAATAACACTTCTTCTAACGGGTTTAGAAGCTTTCTTCAACCAGCCCCAGTGCTTATCGTCATAGTCAAAAATAAAGTAATCCAAAATGACGGAAAACGTGATAATAGCAGCAATCATTAATAGGCCCATATGTATCCTCGCTTTCGATTTATGAAATTATTCCTATTTATAATAATATACCTTATTATTCCATTCATTACAAAGTGATACTTCTATAAATGGTTTATTGATACTACTATATTATGGTAAAATTCACAGAGTATAGTAGTATCATTTTTTAAAGAAAGATGGGAAGAAGTTGGACGTAGTAAAAGAAGTAAAATTATTAAAATACCAAATGAGTCTGATGAAACATATGGTTAACGCAGAGGAACATCCTTTTTTTATGTTTGCGATTGATCATGAATTTGAAGAAAATCAAGTAAATGCATTCTTAAAAGCACTAGGTGTATTTAGCCTCCGAATAAAAGGTGAAGACATTTCAGTATTGTATCAAGATGATTATTTGTTCTCTCAATTTAATCTTCCGTTAGATAACGTATATGCGTCATCACAACCTACTTTAGAAGAATTAGAATTATATGTTTCTAAAATCTTTTATCAGAAATTTGAACTAAAGTATTTATTGTACAGTTTAAAGAAGCAGTTTATTCAAACTGAAGTCTGTGATTTTTTCTTGCAGCGTTTGAAAACAGATTTGAAATAAATAATTTAAGAATGTGTTTAAACGTGGAAGTTTCAAAGGTAGAGGAGGTTAGTTGAAATGGCACGAATTATTAATTTCTGGTCATTTATCTTTACGCTACTGTGCGTTGGTTTCTTTTTCATTGCCTTTTATTATCCAGCATTATTGAATACAAATCTTTGTTTAGCAATCATTCTATTTTTAACAGGAATCGCAGGGTTCTTTGGAATAAACAATTGGGCATCGGCTCTAAGAAGTATTCTAACAGTGGTAATTAGTGCTGGGTTAATTCTAGTTACAGGATTTATTATCTTCATCGGCAATCTTTTTTCATAGTAGGTACATAAAGGTACGACTAAAGGTTCTCGTTTAGAGAACCTTTTTTAGTGCAGACGCAATTATCCAGAAAATAAAAATGAAAATATAAAAACCTTTTTGCAAAACGCTTCGTCTAAGAACAAGAAAGGAGAGGCAAAAGTGAAAGAACTGACCGTAGAATGGATACAAGTACAAGACAAAGAACTAGTTATAGATGAAATTATGGATCGACACGGACAAGAAATCCTGCAGCTTGCTTACTCATATGTAAACAGCGTAGCCGTTGCAGAGGATTTAACACAGGAGATTTTTATTAAATGCTACAAAAACCTATACAGGTATAGCGGTAAATCTAAGTTTCGAACGTGGTTATGGCGAATTGCAATCAACCACTGTAAAGACTTTCTGAAAAGCTGGTACAACAAAAACATAATACCCACGACAGATTATTTCCCAAATCATATAAGTGAAAAAGAAGATATAGAGGAAGCTGTTATTCAACATGAAGAAGATCACGAGCTGATGTCAGCTATTATGAAGCTGCCGACTAAATATAAAGAAGTGATTTACCTCTTTTATTATGAAGAATTATTGATTAAAGACATCGCGTTAGTAACCAAAACCGGAACGAATACAGTAAAAACGAGACTGAGACGTGCAAAATCACTTTTAAAAGAAATATTGGAGGAATGAGTCATGGATAAACGTCTTAAAAACCTTAAAAAAACAATGAATCGTGAAGTATTTGCTCAGCTGAAATTTACGGAAAATCATAAGAAAAGCATTCGAGAAAAAATTAAGCAAGAGACTCATAGTGACGAAGAAATTTTGATTGCTATTATGCAGCTACTTTTACAGAAAAAAACCGGCTATCAGTTAATCAGCTTACTACAAAGCCGAGGAATTTTAAACTTTAAAGAAAACGAAGGTTCTTTATATGTCATCCTGCATCGATTAGAGCTAAGAAACTTATTGACGAGCAGTTGGCAAGAAGACGGAGCTAAGTTCTATCAATTAAATAAAAAGGGACGCAAACTGCTCAAAAAAGTGGAAGAGCAGCCATTATCTAACCATTTAAGTTTTAAAGAAATACTAGAGGGGTGAAGGAGTATATGAGTGAACAAAGAAATTCGTTTTTGGAACAAGTGCAATCGCAAATTAAATCAAAAGAAGCCAGAGCATTTGTTTCGGCAGAATTGCATCATCATTTAAACGAAGTAAAAAACTATTGGCTTCAAAAAGGAATAAGTGAAGACCAAGCAGAAGAAAAGGCCGTTACTCAAATGGGAAACCCTATCAGCATTGGTCAAAACCTTAACCGTATTCATCGTCCAAAAGTAGACTGGATGACCTTAATTTTATTTGCAGCAGCCCTCTTTTTGGGGTTTCTACCACTATTGTTTCAAGGGAATATAGCCAACCATCATTTCTCTACGTATAAGGTTGTCTTTATTATCATGGGAGGGATGCTAGCTTTAATTATGATGTTTATAGACTATAGAAAGTTAGCCAATAAAGGGTGGTTATTCTATTTATTAGGTACCTTACTCTTATTATTTCTGACAAAGAATTTTAACACATTTACAGAAGGTCAATTCGTTTTCAAAGTAGGGCCTCTAAAAATTGAAGGTTTAATGACCATTCCTTTTTTCTTTTTAGCATGGGCGGGGTTCTTTCAAAGCAATCGCTTTAAAATGTGGAAATTTCTTCTTTTATTTGTTCTGTCACTGTATTTCTTTTTAGAATTTAGCCTTACAACCCTCTTCATATATGTAATCATGACTTTTACGATGATCTGGTGGAGTAAGTTAAATAAGAAGAAGATAGCGATTGTGTTAGGATCTGTCTTTGCATTAGTTGCTACCTGGGGAGTAATTGGATGGATGACCGTTGCTTATTATCAGAAGAAAAGACTGCTTTCATTTATAAACCCTTATAATTCAGAAGAGTACTTTGATCTTTCAAAGGTTCATCATTTATTTATGGATGCAGGATGGTTTGGGAAACATTTATTGGTTGATCAAATGATTCCTCAAGCAAACACAAACTTTGTATTCCTAAGCTTTACTTATTATTACGGGTGGCTGTTTGCAGCTATTCTTTTTCTAGTTCTTTCTTTAGTTTTCGTCAGAATTGCGTTTATTGCTAAAAGAATTGGTGATTCGTATACTAAACTGCTGCTAGTAGGAGTTATGATAATTTATACGATACAACTTGTTGGTCACGTGGGAATGATTGTCGGATTCTTCCCTATGACAAACATGTCTTTACCGTTTATTAGCTATGGATTAATGCCGGTTCTGTTAAACGCATTCTTAATAGGAATTGTGCTGAGTATTTATAGACGCAAGGATTTACTGTCTACAAACACCGTGCATGCTAATCAGCAATAAATTATAAATTGAGAGACTCTTTTATAAACAAATAATGGATTATTCACTTTGTAAAGACAAACAAAACAAACGCTGGCATTCATTTGTCAGCGTTTGTTTATAGGTCTCTTAACCCTTTGGTGTAGCTGCTCGATTCTCGTATATCTTTTCAATAATTTTATACGTAACTCCAGTTAAAACAGACAGTATTAACACCTTTCCTATAAGGTTAAGACCATAGTTATATTTTAGGTAGTCTAGTAGTACTGCATATACAAAGACGCAGATACCTAATATGACATGTTTCATAAATAACTCCTTTGTCATTGACTTAATACAGCTATATTTTAACGTATAGAAGAGGGTTAAATCGTTAACCCTGTTTTAAAAAAGCTTGTTGAGTGATAAGGTGCAGTCTAAGCCAGTTATTTGCATTCAAAAGAATAGTCATTGGTAATTGAATTATGTATTTCTACTCTTGCTTCTCCGCCGTTATCATAACATTTTGAGGTGAACGTTTTTATCTCTGTACTATTAAAATAGCTAGCACAGTTAATCAACACAGAGACTACTAGTAGTAAAATAAGTAAAACAATTACTATTTCTTTTATTTTGGATTCAACGATAGGTTTAATTTTTTATTCTCCTTTGCAATTTACATTAAAAGCTATAGGCGTAGTAACCATAAAACATAATAAATGTTTAGCTTTCAAGAGCTTGATCTTCGGATAGTCGAAAATCAAGCTTTTATTCTTTAATATAGAAATTTCAATAATCCTATCTAAACCACGATTTTCTTAAATTTTTTAATTTGCCTGTTTTATTCATAGTCAACCGTCGTCCCCGCAAACATAAACGTAATAATTCCTAATACAAAGAACAGCTGAGAAATTACGCCTACTATACTGCAAATCAACCCGGCAATCGCGAGTCCTTTACCGCCTTGATTGGAAGCAGCTATTTGATTTGATGCTTTTTTGTAGAAGATAATGCCAATAATACCTGTAATAAACCCGATGATTGGAATAAAGATGGATACGATGCCTAGAGTTAGAGAAACAATAGAGTTGGTGTTTATTTGAGGTTTTGTATTAGTTTCCAATAGATTCACTCCCTATTAATTATATTTTTCGATTATACCATAAAAAGGAATAATATCCTTTTTGCTAATAAAAGTAGAAATTTTTAGAATTATATGTGTCCCAGTATATTTTCTATACGTCATTTCATCAAACGTATAATGACATGTATAAAAAGAAACCTACTTTTTTGACTCCTATAAGGAAATCGGTTTTGCGGGCTACCTTAGATTAAATGTGCTTCACAAAACATTTAACCTAAATTAAGGAAAATATGATACAATAATCCATAAGGGTGTGAATAAAGTGAAGAAAAAGGATCTTTTATAGGAGATCTTTTTTTATTTGTGATTTCGCTAAATAGGTAAGGCAAGAATAGTACAGGCAGATGTTGTCATACACATTACGGTCATAAAAAATGAACGAAGAAGCAATAAAGCCTTATGTTGTCATCGAATTTTTGTAGTTTACTAGTTATAATTGGTAAAGAATGGTCGTTTTTGTAAATAAAAGGTGATGTTTCGTATCATCAAAACGGTTAAATCTTTGATTTTTATGATTACACCTAACTACTAATAGAGAAAGTGAAGTGAGCAAATGACAAATCTTTTAGAAGTTAGAAACATAGCAAAATCGTTTGGTCAAAATGAGGTTTTAAAAGATGTTTCATTTCATGTACCCCCTGGATCAATTGTAGGATTTATTGGTGACAACGGAGCGGGGAAATCAACGACGTTTAAAGCAGTACTAGGATTAATTTCGAGAGATAGCGGCACTGTAGAAATATTTGGTGAAGACAATTTGAATAAAAATGCCACGATTAAAGAAGATATTGGAGTGGTATTTGATGCGATTAATCTGCCGGTTTCTTTAACTATCAAACAGCTAAACAAAGTCTTCAAAAGTCTATTTAACTCTTGGGATGAAGCCGATTTTTACCGGTTGATTCGTTCTTTTTCACTGCCAGAAGATAAAAAAATACATACGTTTTCACGAGGCATGTCGATGAAATTATCTCTAGCTGTAGCGCTGTCTCACCGTGCTAAATTATTGCTGTTAGATGAAGCGACAGGAGGACTGGATCCTTCGTCTAGAGAGCAAATATTAGATGAATTAAAAGCATTTGTCAGCAATGGCAACAGCGGAATATTACTTTCGTCTCACATTATAAGCGACGTCGAAAAAATCGCGATTCATCTTGTTGTGATTAAAAATGGTGAGGTTTTATTAAATGAAGAAAAAGAGAAAGTTTTTCGGGAGTATGCAATTGCCGTTATGAATGAAGAACAGCTGAACTTACTTCCAGAAGATATAGTCGTGGCAAAAAGAACGTATGATAAATCTATCCCCGTACTAGTATCAGATAAGCATCAGCTGCCAGATAGAACTTTAACTGAACCGATGTCGATGGAAGAACTAAGCGTGCTTTTAACAAGGAGTGAAAGATAAATGAGAGGTCTGTTGTTAACGAACTACTACCTCATTCACCGAAGCTTTTTGACGTACACAGCGCTCGCCATAGTTATTTCTGCGGTCATCTTTTATTTTGCGGATCCTTCATTTTACCGTATTATAGCGATGTTAATTATTTTATTGATGGCAATGCCAGTGCTTGAAGTGATCAAATTAGAAAGTAAGACCGGCTATGACAAATACGTGCTTACTCTTCCGGTTAGTCGAAAAAATGTGGTGCAAAGTCACTATGTTTTTTACTTTTTAATTGTCGTCAGCGGAACCATCCTATCCTATGGTGTTTTTTCAATGTATTCGCTTATTTCCAAGAGTGCAGTAGAGGATATAGTAAATATCGTTGCGTTTGGTACATTTATCGTACTTTTTGCAGGTGCACTTGCTTATCCGCTTCTTTACGTATTCGGGGCAGAGAAATCTGACGGAATAGTACTTGGAGGTGGAATGGGCGGCCTTTTCGTTGCAATTGCTTTACAGGGAGCTGTTGGTTATTTCGTCGAGATATTAGCGGCATCAAGCTTACCGATCGCTTCTTCTTTGCATGTTCCTATCTTATATACTCTTTTTGGGATGGTAATGTATATTGCTTCTTACTTTATTGCGCTGTCTATCTACCGGAAGAGAGAATTTTAGTATGAATTGTTTTTAAAGTAAATACTACAAAGCGTTCTTCAAGGCTATTTATCAACAAATACTTCAAACAAAAAACAGCCACAACATTTGATAAACTAAGCAAACAAGATTTCAAAAATATAACGAATATGATTGGCGATAAAGCTTAAGTGATGAGCACTTTAAAAAAAGTTAATTGTGTCCTCTATGCACATGTATTATAGTAAAAGATGCAGTTTTAAAATGGGAAAGGAGATTATATGGGGAATTTGTTTAAACAGGCTTCAAACGTATCAAAAAACGCTTTTATTGCTACACTGATTTTGTATATCGTTATTGTAGCATCTTTTATTCCGTCAATTGTATTTGCAGGAGCTTTCTTTGCTATAGTAATTAAAATAGCAGCAGCACTTTTAATCTTAGTAACAATCCTAGGAATGATTTATTCGCTCTTCATTAAAGGCGGTCAAAAATTTCTTTTTTTACTGTTACATGCCGCTTCTTTATTTATTGTTTTGTTTAGTATCTCTGCTTTTATGCTCGCTAAAAGCGCTGAGTTGACATAGTGAAGAGGAATTACATATGCAAAAAGGCAGGAGAAATCCTGCTTTTTTATTTTTGTGCAATTTCAAGGTGGTTTGTATTTTCTGGAGAAACGCTGCTAACTATTTGCTTTTCCTTAAAGAGACTTGTTTAACAAGAAAAAAAGAAGAAAAAGGAGATGTTTTAATTTGGAAATATTCATAACCTTAGCAGCAGGTGTGGGGTTTCTTTTCTCTTTTTTATATTCATCCTGTTATAAGTAAAAGAAAGGGGAAACCTTTGAGTGAAAGTGAAAGCCAAAGCTATATATTGAGAGGAGTAGCTGTAGTCGCTCTTTTAGCCAGCTTTATTTTAGGAAGTTACTTTTTATAAAAGAATGATAGATACATAATGTTAAGCGCATCTCTCAATCTAAAAAAAGTGCTTATAAATAAACGATGTACTAAGACTCTCCGCTGAAGGTGACGAGAAAAACTTACACATGATGTAGTGGGTCTAGGCAGGGCATAGAAAGGAGCATAAGATGACGAAAAGGTATAAGCATCTGTTGATTCCCTTTGCTATAGGCTTTTTAAGCTTCGTATGTTTTATGATGTATAGTAAAGCAGCAGGAAATACGAGTCTTCAGCTAAACCAGGCGCTGTTTATTTCAATAGGTATAGGTATTGGTGCAATCCCGGTCTCATTTTTTATAGAGTACCAAAAGAAAAAAGGAAATAAAAAGTTTCATAGCTAATCTATATACCGAATGCCCTCTAGTTGTTTATTCTGTTGAAATAGATGTGATGAAATAGATGTGATGATCTGTTTATTTTTGCAAAGATTGGTATGTTTGCCTTCGTTATTTTACTGCATATTGCCTTTCGAAAACTGGTTTTTTATGCTCATGAAAAACAAAAAACATCCCCAAAAGAAGCAAGCAGGGTATGAATAGGAGGAGTTTTGGTTGTTTTGGTTATTTTGATCATCTTGTTATCTATCCTAAACCTTTTGGAGTTTTATTATGGTGATTAGATATAGAAGTAAAAGAATTGCCTCCTAGCAAGTAGGAGGCAATTCTTAATCGCTGTCTAGGTAAGATAGCTCCGGTTTTAGTTTAAGCTCATGCTACAATCATTTTACTTTCTTTATTAGGAAGGTTGAAAGTCTTAATTAATCTTTCATTTCTTTTTTCGAAGGTAAAAACATTTATCTTTAATTACTCTTACTATACAAGCTGAAATGTAGATGGTACTTATTTTAAAAGGGAGCTTTCTGTTGACTCGGAATATACCAAGTTTGGCATTGTAATTTCAAGGAAATGCTTAATTACTAATGCGCATGCACCCAATTCATATGCCTTTTTTCCAGTTGAGGAGATTAATAATTCACGGTAGTGACTTATAGAGGAAGAAAGGCTGCTCTTAATTTTTTGTATAGAATCTGGGTATCGAGAAAGTAATTCACTATCGATAATTAAAATTTCAGGATTGTAGATATTAATGACATTATTCAAACCAATTGAAAGGTAATGAATAAAATTCTCCATTTCTTGATGGGTTTCAATATCTTTTCTATTAAGCTCTTCTTCAATATGTTTAAAAGACATATTACGAACTTGTTTTCTTTGGGAAAGGTTCTTTAAAAAGCTTGACTCAGATGCATATTTCTCCCAGCATCCTTTGTTTCCACAGGCACAAAGCTCTCCATTTGGTTGAACAATCATATGACCAATTTCTCCTGCATAGCCATCATGACCTTTAGATAATTTGTTGTTTATTAAGATTCCAAGACCTATACCTGAACGAAGCGTTATACATACTAAGTTATCAGATTTATGATGTGTATAAGCTCGTTCAGCAAAAGCTAGTAAATTTGCATTGTTTTCAAGATAAACATTCACCTTTACTGCTGCTTCTAAGTCTTCTTTTAAAGCAATTTCATGCCACTGCAACCTAGGGATGTAGTGAATAATTTCATCAGTGGTAACAAGACCATGTATCGAAATAGCTATACCAATCAGGCCGTATCTAGACATAAGACATTTATCTTTATATTCATTAATTTTTTTTACTAATACACTAAGTATATTTGAGTAATTTGTATCGTGTATTTTGACTTTATCTGAAGAAACTGGACGTCCAAGAAGATTAGAAAGAGTAAATGAGATTTGACCATAATCTAGATCAATTCCTAGTGCATATCCTGCCGTTTCGTTCAAAGATAACATTATAGGCTTTCTTCCAACGTTTGAATAGTCTTGCTGTGTCTCAATAATAATATCTTCTTCAAGTAGACTTGCAACTTGTGCTGAAATAGTAGCTTTTGTTAATGCTGTAACCTTAGACAATTCAGCTCGTGAAATCATTCCTGCCTCTACAATTTTGCTAATAATTAAAGATCGATTTAATTTTTTGATATAAGCTGCATCACCGTTAGGCATAAATATATCCTCCAAATTTTCGTTGACATTGTTTTTTTATTATAGCATCTTCGTGTGGAAAAATATTAATTGTAAAATTTAAAATATTTAATTGACTGAATTTTGTATACATGCTAAATTATTTCTATAATTAATTAGTTTAGTAAACGAACAAATTAATTATAACAGAAAATGAAAGTGTTTACATATCCTTTTAGCCATAAAGTCAATTTTGTTTCCTTAGGAGGAAAATAACATGAAAGAGTTTTTAGCAGACGATTTCTTACTATACACACCTACAGCTGTTAAGTTATATAAATACATTGCTAAAGAAATGCCGATCTTTGATTTTCACTGCCATTTAGACCCAAAAGAGATTTTAGAAAACAAACAATATAAAAACCTTACTCAGCTGTGGTTAGCAGGAGATCATTACAAGTGGCGAACAATGAGAATGAATGGTATAGCTGAGCATTTCATTACGGGAGAAGCTAGTGATTGGGAAAAATTTTTTGCTTGGGCAGAAACGGTGCCCTCTTTAATTGGAAATCCGTTGTACCACTGGACTCATATGGAATTAAAGAATTTTTTTAATATTGATAAAAGGCTTAGCCCGGATACGGCACTTGAAATTTGGAACGAATGCAACGAAAAACTGCAAAGTGCCGAGTTTACACCTCAATCGTTAATTAAGAAATCTAATGTACAATTTATAGGGACTACGGATGATCCTACCTCTACTCTTAAATATCATCAATTGCTAAAGCAAAATTCTACGTTTGAAACAAAAGTTGTTCCAACCTTTCGTCCTGATGGAGCAATGTTTATTGAACGTCCAACTTTTCAGAGATGGATCAAGAACCTTGAACACGTAGCTCAGAAACAAGTAACATCTTTAGCAACTTTAATTAAAGCTCTTAAACAGCGAGTTGATTATTTTCATGATAATGGGGGAAGAGCAGCGGATCATGATATTCCTTACATGAAATACCAAGAGGTGACTCTAGCAGAAGCGGAAATAATTTTTACGAGACGTATGAATGACGAACTTCTTTCACAAGATGAGTTAATTAAGTACCGATCGTTTCTTTTAAAAGAACTAGGAAAAATGTACGCTCACAAACAATGGGTAATGCAACTACACATCGGAGCTATGCGAAACAACAATACAAAAATGAAAAACCTTTTAGGAGCGGATGCAGGGTTTGATTCAATTGGAGAAGCTGATATCGCACGAGGATTATCGGAATTTCTGAATGCGCTTGATCAAGAAGATGCGCTTCCGAGAGTCGTGTTATTTAATTTGAACCCTAAAGATAATCCTGTACTTGCCGCTATGATGGGGAATTTTTATGAAAATGGCGTTCCTGGAAAAATTCAGTTTGGGACAGCTTGGTGGTTTAACGACCACATTGATGGAATGGAGAGACAAATGAAAGATTTTGCTAACGTTGGGTTACTCAGTCATTTTATCGGTATGTTGACAGACTCTCGCAGCTTTCTCTCCTATGAAAGACATGATTATTTTCGTAGAATACTATGCAATTTAATTGGCGAATGGGTAGAGCAAGGAAAGGTTCCCAATGATTCTACAGTTCTGCAAGCGCTGATTGAAAATATTTCTTATTACAACGCAGAGAGATACTTTTTACAACGTTAACATGAATAAAGTTCTTTTTCTTATTACGGATAATTCTAATGTTACAGATTAAAAGAAAGGAGAGAAAAAGATGGGTATTTTGCAAGATTTATTAAAAGATATTCCTATTCCTAAAATGGCCAAGGTACAAGTGGCATTTGATGATACAAAAATTCATGACGTTCAACATGTATTAACGGAAAAATTAAATCAAGAAAACATAAAAAGAAGAATAACACCTGGAATGGAAATTGCCATTGCAGTAGGTAGTAGAGGGCTTGATCAAATAGTCGAAATGACAGCTACCACAGTACAATTCTTAAAAGGACTTGGAGCTAATCCTTTTATTGTTCCAAGCATGGGTAGTCATGGCGGAGCAACTGCTGAAGGCCAGCAAGAAGTTTTACGCCATCTTGGAATAACCGAAGAGAGTGTACAATGTGAGATTCGTTCTTCAATGGAGGTAGTGGAAATTGGACAATTATCCAATGGATTACCTGTCTTTGTAGATAAGCATGCTTCAAAAGCTGATGGAATTATCGTTGTAAATCGAATAAAACCACATACAGCTTTTCGCGGTCCAGTGGAAAGTGGTCTCATGAAAATGATTAGCATTGGTTTAGGAAAACAAAAAGGGGCAGAAGCTTGCCATCAGCTAGGATTTAAATATATGGCTGAAAACGTTCCTGCAATGGCTAAAGTTATTATGCAAGAACTTCCTGTTCTATTTGGCATTGCTAGTATTGAAAACTCATTTGATAAAGTAGCTGTAATAGAAGTATTGCCGTCTGAACAAATTGAGGATAAAGAGACGAATCTACAAATTATAGCTAAACAGCTTTTACCGAAACTGTACTTTGATGAGCTAGACGTGCTGGTTATTGATGAAATTGGTAAAAATATTAGTGGGGATGGAATGGATCCTAATGTCACAGGACGCTATCCAACTCCATATGCTCATGGCGGACCGGCCGTTAATAAGATGGTTGTTTTGGACTTGACTCCCCAAACAGAAGGAAATGCAAATGGAGTCGGAACTGCAGACTTTACAACTCAAAGATTAGTAGATAAAGCAAACCTAGAATTTATGTACGCCAATGGCTTAACTTCAACAGTTGTGGCGCCTACAAAAATACCTACTACGTTACCTAATGATCGCCAAGCCATTCAGGCAGCTATTAAAACGAGTAATATATTAGACTTTACTCAAGTAAAGATGGTGCGAATTAAAAATACGTTAGAGCTAAGTGAAATTGAGGTTTCTGAGGCATTGCTAAATCATATCCATTCTCATCCTCATATGCAACAAAGTTCAGAGCTGTATTCTATATCATTTAATAAAGAAGGAAATTTTTTGAGAGTGGAGGACAGAAATGAAACAATTATTTGATTTAACTAAAAAAACTGCAGTCGTAATTGGTGGAAATAGTGTTTTAGGTTCATCTATAGCGATAGGACTAGCTAATCATGGAGCAACAGTTGCTATTGTAGGACGTAATTTAGAAAAAGCAGAAGATGTAGTGAAGGAAATAGAACGTAATGGAGGAAAAGCAAAAGCTTTTCAAGCTGATGTCAGTGCTCGTGAATCCTTAATTGAAGTAGCTAGTGCAATTGAAAAATGGTCAGGAGGATGGGATATTCTTCTTAACGCTCCTGGTAAAAATAGTGGAACTCCTTTTTTTGAGCTAGATATGGACGAATGGGATGATATTATGGATGTCAATCTAAAAGGGGTTGTACTTACGTGTCAAATTTTTGCTGAAAAAATGATCGAACAAAAAAGAAAAGGCAGTATTATTAATATTTCTTCTGTTTCTTCGACTACTCCGTTATCTAAAGTATTTACGTATTCTGTGTCAAAAGCCGGTCTTAATAGTGTAACGCAATTTTTAGCTAGAGAGTTAGCTCCGAACGGTATTCGAGTCAACGCAATTATTCCTGGATTTTTTCCAGCAGAACAAAATAAAAAATTACTAAGTTCACAGAGGGTAGATTCAATTATGGGACATACACCTATGAAGCGGTTTGGTAAGCCAGAAGAACTACAAGGAGCAGCTGTTTGGCTTTCTTCAGAAAAGGCTTCTAGTTTTGTAACAGGAACGCTAATACGGGTTGATGGTGGATTTGGAAGCATGACAATTTAAAAGTAAGAAGATTGTCAAAGACGGGAGGATAAGAACATGTTGGGCAAAAAATACGAGATTTTAACTTCTATTCTTCGAGATATGGAATCAGTTGTTGTAGCTTTCTCCGGAGGAGTCGATAGCACTTTCTTATTAAAAGTGGCTGTTGAAACATTAGGAAATGAAAATGTGATTGCAGTAACTGCAGATTCGGAGACCTATCCATCAAGTGAACTGGAAGAAGCCAAGGTGCTAGCAAGGCAAATTGGGGTAAGGCATCAGATCATTGAGACATCAGAATTAGCTATTCCAGGCTATTCGGAAAACAACAAAAATAGATGTTATTTTTGTAAAAGTAGCTTATTTGATCATCTGAAGCCAATTATTGAAGAATACCAATTTAAAACGATTGTATATGGTGCTATAGCGGATGATATGAATGAACACCGACCTGGCATGAAGGCTGCAAAGGAAAAAGGAATACGAGGACCTCTACTAGAGGCTAATTTGTTTAAAAAAGAAATTAGAGAGTTATCTCAGCAATTAGAGTTACCAACTTGGAATAAGCCTTCATTTGCTTGCTTATCTTCTAGAATTGCTTACGGTGAGTATATTACGAAAGAAAAATTAACCAAAGTAGAAAAAGCAGAAGCCTATTTAAAAGAGCTAGGTGTTGGTCAAGTGAGAGTTCGAACCCATAAAGAGATTGCTAGAATTGAAGTGGAACCTCAGGATATGAACTTTATTATGGAAAAAAATAATATCATTACTAAGAAATTGAAGGGACTAGGCTATAAATATATTACATTAGATTTGACTGGTTATCAAAGTGGTAGCATGAATCAAGCCTTATCCAAAGTGGAATAGTGACACTAAACTTCACTGAATAAACAATCTAAGGTGTGTGACGAACAATGATAAAAGAAATTTTGAAACAAGTTCAGCAAGGGAAACTAACTGTGGCAGATGCTGAAAAAGAGTTAGCTACATATGAGGATCTAGGTTTTGCTAAGGTAGATTATCATCGAAAAAAACGTCAAGGTTTTTCAGAAGTAGTATTTGGTGAAGGGAAAACAGCCGAACAAATCATTTCTATTATTAAAGCGCTGCAACTGAAAGATAAGTCGGTGCTTGTGACGCGAATATCAAAAGAAAAAGCAAATCAAGTGCTTGAAGCATGCCCAAGTTTTGCATATAACGAGGTAGCAAAAATTCTCTTTTGGAAGGACTCGGATCAGGATTCTTTTTTTGAAGGATATATTGCCATTGTTTGTGCAGGAACCTCTGACTTGCCTGTGGCAGAAGAAGCTGCAGTAACTGCAGAAATACTCGGGTGTAAAGTTCGCCGTATTTATGATGTAGGAGTAGCTGGTATTCATCGACTCTTAAATAATATTGATGAGATTCAAAATGCTACTGTGACAGTGGTAGTAGCTGGGATGGAAGGAGCTCTTCCAAGCGTTGTTGGTGGGTTGGTTTCTCATCCTGTCATTGCTGTACCTACTAGCATTGGTTACGGAGCAAATTTTAATGGATTATCAGCTTTATTAACTATGCTAAATTCATGTTCTTCCGGAATTAGCGTAGTTAATATTGATAATGGGTTCGGCGCTGCTTACAACGCTGCTTTGATTCACCGATTAATTCAAAAAGGAGCTAAACATAATGAGAACGCTTTATCTTGACTGCTTTTCAGGCATTAGTGGTGATATGTTCATTGGTGCACTTATTGATGCTGGAGGAGATTCAACTCTTTTAGAAGAGGAGCTTCAAAAACTAAATATTTGTGAAGAGTATAAATTGAGCTGGAGAAAAGTTGTGAAAAATGGAATCTCTAGTACGAAGCTTGATGTAGAGTTAGCGGAAACAGTTGATCATGCGGATGGCCATCAGCATGATCATAAACATAATCATAAACATGAAGATGTCGACCACAATCACGAACATGAACATACCGACCATCATCACAAGCATGAACATAGCGATCATCACGAACACAGCCATCACCATCACCATAGTCATCGTGCCTACCAAGATATTGTAAAGCTGATCGACGGAAGTCAATTATCTCAAGAAGTGAAAGAAACTTCGTTGAAAATTTTTAGAAAAATTGGGGAAGCTGAAGGTCTTATTCACGGTATTTCTTTAGAAAAAGTACACTTTCACGAAGTCGGAGCTGTAGACTCGATTATAGATATTGTAGGAGCTTCTATTTTGATAAACAAACTAGAAATTCAAAAAATAAAATCATCACCTGTTTGTGTAGGTGCTGGTAAAGTACATATTGATCATGGGATTTATCCAATCCCTGCACCTGCTACTTTAGAAATATTAAAAGGTGTTCCTCTTCAGCAAAGCAATATAAAAAGCGAGTTAACCACGCCTACAGGTGCAGCTATTGTATCAGTGCTTTCAGAAGAATTCTGTACAGTTCCTTCCATGACAGTACAATCAGTGGGGTATGGAGCAGGAACAAAAGATTTTGAAAAACATCCTAATGTGCTCCGAGTAATTATTGGTGAGGAAAATTGAAAGTCTGAAGTATCCTATCTCAAAGTAAACAGGAACTAAAAGAAAGGAGAGACTATTTTGTCTTCACACATTCCTCCTAACTTGGAGCACATCGATCGTAAAATGATAAAAATGGAAGTGAATCTTGACGATATTTCTGGCGAATTACTGGGATATATTATGGACTTGCTTTTAGAGTCCGGAGCCAACGACGTCTTTTACACGCCTATTTACATGAAGAAAAACAGACCAGGTGTTTTACTTCAGCTGCTTTGTGCAGAGGCATATGTAGATAAAATAAAGGAGATTTTATTTCAGGAAACAACAACTTTGGGAATTCGCTATTATCCATTGTCGGTTCACCGGCTGGAACGAGAATTCCATAAAGTAGAAACCGAATGGGGAAGCGTTACAGTAAAAACCGGACTTATGAAAGGTGAAGTTGTACAAAGGGCACCAGAATTTGAAGATTGTAAGTTCATTGCTGAGACTTACAGCGTTCCTTTAAAAAAAGTATATGAACAAGTGTGGAAAGAGTTAAAGAAAAGAGAAAATTGATGCTTTAAGTTTGTGGGCTACTAACTTAAAAAGAGACATCTGAAAGGAGTGTGATAGATTTTAAATATTGAAACATCTATGTCTACTTCTTAATGAAAGGGTTTACAAAAGGGGATTGTAAATGGGAGAAAGAGGGGATAGTTATATGGCATTACCAGTGGTTCCAAGTAAAAGGCCAGTAGTTACGGTTTCTAAAAAGCTAACTTTCAAAGAAAAGATGTCTTATGGTTTTGGTGATATTGGTAACGGACTTATGTTTGATATGGGACAGTTATACCTTCTGAAATTTTATACAGATGTTTTGGGAATCTCTGCTTACTGGGGAGGGCTAGTATTTTTAATTTCTAAAATATTTGACGCGTTTGCAGATACAAGTGTTGGTGCATTTGTAGATTCAAGAACAAATATCTCAAAAAGAGGAAAGTTCCGACCTTTCATTTTATGGGGAACAGTTCCTCTAGCATTAATGACGGTCATCTCGTTTTTGGCTCCAAACTTTTCAGACACCGGAAAGATTGTTTGGGCATTTGCCACCTATATGGGATTTGGGCTAGCCTATTCATTTGTTAATATCCCATATGGTTCTTTGTCTGCAGCGATGACACAAGATCCAATTGACCGTGCATCTTTGGGTTCATTTAGAGCAATTGGTAGTCAAACAGCTCTTCTTATTTCAGGAGTAGTGGTAATTCCTATTGTGCTACAGTTTGCTAATAAAGAAGTCGGGTACATCGTAGCTATATCTGTGATGTCAATATTCGGAATTTTGTTTCATTTAATTTGCTATCGTAATACTAAAGAAAACGTTATTAGAGCCCCAAGAAAAGAAAAGGTGCCTTTATCTAAACTATTCAAAGCATTGTTTTCAAACCGTCCTCTTATTGTATTGTGTTTAGCAGCGTTATTCATGATTGCTTCTTCCAATATTCGCAACGCTGTTCAGTTGTACTATTTGGAGTATAATTTAAAAAGCCCAGAATTAATGGCAATACTTTCCTTTTTGAGTATAGGGCTTGCTGTAGTTGGTTCAATGTTCATTCCGGCAATGGTAAAAAGAATAGGGAAGAAAAATACATTCATGCTTGGGCTTTTAGTTTGCATTGCCTGTGACGTTTTAAATTTTATATTACCAACGAGTACAGTAACGTTTTTAACTGTTTTTTCATTAGGAAACTTTGCATTAGCATTTGCGCTTGGTCTACCGTGGGTAATGATTGCTGATTCCATCGACTATCATGAGTGGAATTCGGGAGAACGTACAGAAGGCATTGTTTACTCAACATACAGTTTCTTCCGAAAGCTTGCGCAGGCTTTGGCAGGTTTTATTCCAGGAGTTGCACTGAGCTTAATTGGGTACGTTCCAAATATTCAGCAGTCTTCAGATACATTGTTAGGTCTTAAGGGGTTATTATTTCTTGCTCCGGCGGCTCTTAATATTATTGGATTAATCATTTTATTTTTCTTTTATAACCTTACAGATAATTTATACAGTAAAATTGTTGCCGACTTGAAAGAGAGAAGCAGCTTTAAAAAAATTTGATAAAAAGTATTTTGAATAGGGGCTACTAAAGACAATATTTATAAACTTTTATTAGGAAGCAGCTTGACACACTATTTTATAATACATGCATAGTAAAGGAGATACCACATGAGTATTAAGGAAAATTATCAATTTACTTTCATAAATGAAACTGATAACATTCTTCAATTTGAACTAGCAGAGAATAACATATATGCGAAAATTATGATACTTGAAACAGATATTATCAGGATTTTGTTTACAGACGGTGAGGAATTACAACTAGATAAAACTTGGAGTGTCGCACCCGGGCAGTCAGATGTTCCATTGGAGGGGCGCAAACGTTTGGATACAAGCGGTTTTTCACTACCAAGCTATGAGTTTAGTAATAATAACGGTGAATGTACCGTAGAAACTTCAGCATTAAAGCTTAATGTTGATTTAAATGGATTTAAGATTAGCTGGTTTTACCGTGAGGATTCTGGGTGGGTGAATTTTGCGAATGACCGAAAAACTCAGGCGTATAATTTTGATGGTTCACTTGGTGAGGGGATCGTTCATTATTTAAAGCGTGATTTAGGTGAACAATATTTTGGATTAGGAGAAAAGACAGGATCAGTTGATAAACATGGAAAGCGCTATCGAATGCAAGCAATTGATGCAATGGGGTATGATGCAGAATATAGCGATCCTCTTTATAAACATATTCCTTTTTACATCACAAGGCATAGAGAAACAGGATTCTCATTTGGGGTCTTCTATGATAATTTGTCCAGTTCAATTTTCGAACTAGGTACGGAACTCGATAACTATCATGAGCTATACAGATACTATCAAGCTAAACAAGGTGATTTAGATTACTATATTATTGGAGGCCCAAAAGTTAAAGATGTTACTCGGAAATTTTCATGGTTAACTGGACAAACAATCTTTCCACCGAAGTGGAGCTTGGGGTATTCTGGATCGACAATGAGTTATACCGATGCTCCAGATGCACAAATGCAGTTAAACGAATTCTTAAAGCTGTGTGAAAAACATGATATCTTATGTGATTCATTCCAATTGTCGTCGGGCTATACGTCAATTGAAGATAAGCGTTATGTATTTAATTGGAACCAATCAAAAATTCCTTCACCAAAAAAGATGGTAAACGACTTTCATGATAAGGGTTTACGTTTATGTGCAAATATTAAGCCCTGTTTATTAAAAGATCATCCCTTATTTAATGAGTTAAAAGAAAAAAAGATGTTTATAACAAATAGTCATAAAGAAGAACCTGAAATGGCACAATTTTGGGATGAAATAGGTGCTTATTTAGATTTTACCAATAAAGAAACCTACGACTGGTGGAAAGGGCAAGTAAAAGAAAAGCTATTGGATTATGGAATTGATTCCACTTGGAATGATAATAATGAATTTGAAATCTGGAGTAAGGAAGCCATCTGTCACGGTTTTGGGAACAATAAAGAGTTTGAACTGATTCGTGCACTTCATCCACTGCTTATGATGAAGGCTTCCTATGAAGCACAGTTGGAACATAACCCTCGGTTGCGTCCTTATTTAATATCACGATCCGGCTCTGTGGGAATGCATCGTTATGTGCAAACATGGACAGGCGATAATCGCACCAGTTGGAAAACGTTAAAATTCAATATCAAGATGGGGATAGGGCTAAGTTTATCCGGTATTTATAATTTTGGACATGACGTAGGTGGATTTTCTGGCCCTGCTCCTGAACCTGAATTATTCGTAAGATGGATACAAAATGGAATTGTTCATCCGAGATTCACTATCCACTCTTGGAACGATGACGAGACAGTTAATGAACCTTGGATGTATCCTGAAGTTCTAGACTCAATTAGAGAATTAATTAAATTTAGAACAAAAATAATTCCATATATTTATAGTGAGTTGCGCGAAACCTCTAATAGCTACCATCCTATTATAAGGCCTACTTTTTATGATTTTGAACATGATGAAACTACCTTTGAAGAAAATGACGACTTTATGCTAGGCGATTCTCTGCTGGTTGCTTCCGTTGTTGAAAAAGGAAAGAAAGAGCGAGAAGTGTATTTGCCAAATAATCCTGGAGGATGGTACGATTTTCATGTTGGAACGTGGTATGAAGGGGGAAAAAAGGTTGAAATTCCTGCACCTTTACACTATACGCCGCTGCTAGCTAAGGCGGGAGCAATCATCCCGATTAATGAAGCAGAAGTAACTTTTTCAACGAAGAATATGGATGAAAGAGGATTTTTATTATTTCCTTGTAGAGGGAAAGGGAAATCTTCTTATAGCTTATATGAAGATGATGGGTTAACAAACGAATATTTGCACACATTTGCGTACATTCATGTTGATATGGAAACTACAGAAGATGAGATTCAAATAAACATTAACAAGGAAGGTTCTTATGAATTGCCTTATAACCAGATTACGTTTCACCTTCCGGAAAAAGAGCAGCGCAAGCTAACTATCAATGGATTAGATCAAAATGTTGGAAAAGGAACATTTAGTTATAATCTGAGCTGTTAATAAATATAATCATTGACCCTATAGCTACTATAGGGTCTAGTTGTTTTTATTTCTACATTTATAGCGCAGTTGAGTAAAAAAGATTTATTTACAGCGATAAGTATCAAAAATTGTATGCCTAGAAGACTCTGTTTCAAGCCTCTACCTAGGGTCTGCGTGAATAAAGACTTCATTATTCCCTCAGTTTATAGCTCTTAAAGTCTTATATCGAGAAAATCGTACCGGTTTTACCTAGCTCTATCTAAAAAATAACTAAAAGAATAAATAGTAAGAATTCTTAAGAAAATTTTAATAACTTGCTAATAAACTTCTAATTTCCTCTTTATTTTTTTGTAAGTTGTCTCCTTTAAAATAGAAGTAATCGAGTAGCCCACCTTATTTTGAACGAATGAAAGTTAAATAAGGTTGTATGACCAAAATACGAATGGGTAACCTCACTACTTAAAATGGAGGCTGATGTAGACTTATGAATCTAGAGGTTTTTCGAAATTACTCCTTGCAGCATTTGAAGAAAGATATACTATCAGGTATTGTTGTTGGCATTATAGCTATACCTTTAGGGTTAGGATTTGCGATAGCTTCTGGAATATCGCCTGTTACAGGACTTTATACAACGATTGTAGCAGGGCTGCTAATTGCTATTTTAGGTGGATGTAGGTTTCAAATCGCGGGACCTACCGGTGCGTTTGTTCCTGTTTTATTAGGGATTGTGTTGCAATATGGCTATGAAAACTTATTAATTGCCGGCTTTATGTCCGGAATTCTCCTCATTATCTTTGCGCTATGTAAAGTAGGAGCTTTAATCAAGTATTTTCCTTCGTCCATTATTGTAGGGTTTCAGTCAGGGATTGCGCTGATTATCTTCAGCGGGCAGATTCCAAACTTCCTTGGGTTACACGCTATTGAAAAATATCAGTATTTTCATTTGAATATAAAAGAGATCTTTGGTAATTTACATTTCATCAACATCTATAGTATTGCTACGGCAGCGATATGCTTACTAACCATTTTAATTGTTCTTTATTTTTCACCTAAGTCGCTTGGGATGTCCTATCTACTCGGAATCATTGTATCAACGGGCTTGGCATCTTTTTTCTTTTCCAATCAGTTTGAAACCATTGGCTCCATTTATGGAGAGATACCTCGCCATTTCCCGGCCCCAGCGTTTCCAGATATAACAGTAGAGCGGGTTGTCACTCTTTTACCTTCTGCGTTTGTGATTGCTGTACTTGTAGGGTTACAGTCTTTGCTGACAGCTCGCGTTGCAGATGAAATGACAAAATCAAAGCACAGCAGCAAAAAAGAACTGATCGGTCAAGGAATTGTAAATATGGTAACGCCGATGTTTTCAGGTATTCCCGCAGCAGGAGAGATTGCAAGAACCGTTACCAATATTAAAAACGGCGCTTCCTCTCCAATTGCAGGCATCACGCATGCTATCTTTGTTTTGATTGTGCTGTTAGTGTTAGCTCCGTACGCTTCATACGTGGCGCTTGCCAGTCTTGCACCAGTTCTAATGGTCGTGGCATGGAATATCAGTAAAAAAGAACAGTTTGCAAAGGTGATAAAAGAAAAATCATTCCATTCATTGGTTTTACTTACGACATTTTCGTTAACGGTGTTTACAAACCTGACGATCGGAATAGCCGTTGGATTATGTTTGTGTGGTGCACACTTTATGATAAAAAAGAGCAAAGAAAAACAAAAGTTATTAAGAAAAACGAGTTAATTTTACTAAGTGAGATGAATGAAGTAATAGAAAAAGGCCTCTAAGATAGAGGCCTTTTTTTCTTTGGTGGAAAATTTTATAGTTATTGACAATCGTTATCACTGACGTATAATATATACAGAGTAATAATTGATAAAGATTATCATTATCAAATAAGAACAACGTGAAAAAGGAGAAGGTTAAACTGAAGAAGCTATTTTTTATACCATTTCTACTTATACTGGCTATTATCGTGAGCGCTTGTGGAAACAGCGAAACGACAAACGGAAAAGATAAGGGAGATACTAAAAGTGAAACAATTACATATAAATCAGAAGCTGGACCTGTCAAAGTTCCTAAAAACCCTAAAAGAATAGTGGCTCTTAGCAACGGCCCTAATGTAATGTCTTTAGGAGGAAAGCTCGTTGGGATTGATGAATGGAGCAGTATGAACCCGCTTTTTAAAGAAAAAGTAAAGGGAGTAGAAGTAGTATCAGAGGATGATTTAGAAAAGATTATGGAGCTGAAACCAGACTTAATTATTGCTGGATCTGAAATGAAGAACATCAAGAAACTAAATAAAATAGCTCCTACCGTTGTCTTTACTTGGGGTAAATTAGATTATTTGAATCAGCAAATAGAAATTGGAAAGCTTTTAAACAAAGAAAAAGAAGCGAAAGAATGGGTGAATGATTTCCAAAAACGCGCAGCGGCTGCAGGAAAAGCAATTCGCAAAAAAATCGGTAAAGATGCGACTGTTTCTGTGATTGAAAGCGGCAATAAAGAGTTTTATGTATTTGGAAATAACTATGCGCGCGGAACAGAAGTATTGTATCAGGCAATGAAGCTAAACATGCCTAAAAAAGTAAAAGAGAAAGCACTTGAATCGGGTATCTATACGTTTTCTTCAGAATTACTTCCTGAGTTCGCGGGCGATTATATAATCTTGAGTAAAAGTACGGATGGCGATAATTCGTTTTTAAAAACAAGTGTGTGGAAGAACATACCTGCGGTTAAGAACAATCGTGTGTTCGAAATTAACACAAAAGCTTCGACCTACAGTGATCCAATAACATTGGAATATCTTTTAGGATTTTTCGAAAAATCGTTTCTTGAAAAATAATAGGTGAGATATATTTTTTATTTGAAAATTAGCACGGTTCTACACGAACAAAGCTTAGATATAAACGGAATGGATACGCCCTCTATAAACTATTATTTCAATTTATAGGAGGCGTATTGTCCGTCTTCATTACTTTCCTTCAAACCAGCAGCGAGCGTTATCAAAAAGCATATGCTGAATCTGCTGTTCCGTTACGCCTTTTCTTTTTAACTCAGGAACGACTTCTTCTAATACAAAGCTCATCGACCATTTTGGAAAACGTTCTTCAATCACGCCTTCTGGAAACCAGTCCATTGTACAGCAGTAGTCTTGTGAGAGAAACATGCGGTTTGAATATCCTTGTTTAGCTAACTCAATAACCGTGTTGTTTCTATTTTCAGTTGAACATTCTCTTGTTAGGCCGTAGCGGTCCATTCCAATAAAAGCACCTTGAGTTAATATGTTTGAAATATACTCAAGATTATCCGTATCTCCCGTATGTCCAATCAGAATTTGATTTGGATTAGCGCCTTCATCCAGTAAGATGTCAAGCTGCTTCAAGCCCGTACCGCTTGCAGGATGTGAATGCGTCATAATCGGCACGCCTGTTTTTTTATGAGCTCGTGCTACAGCGCGCATTACTTTTTCTACATCAGCCGTTACGCCAGGTGCATCCGTAGCGCATTTTAGAAAACCTGCTTTGATCGACGTGTTTTGAATGCCGACTTCAATGTCTCGAACAAACAGGTCTGCCATATAGTCAATGCTTCGAGTTTGAAAATGGGTAGGGATGTAGTTATACGTATAAATTCCTGTGGCTGCGACGATTTGAGTGTCCGTTTCACGGGCAATTCGTTCAATAAAACGAATATCCCGTCCTTGTTCCATCACCGTAGGATCACAGATTGTTTTGACTCCGAGTGCCTTCGCACGATTTACTTGTTCTACTGCTTTTGCAACTTCTTGTTCTTCATCATACAAATGAGGAAACTGCGCATGAACAGATTCAGAACGAACGCGCATATGTTCATGGATTAACGTTAGCCCTAGTTCTGACGTATGGACTGGGCCTGTTACCGAATTGATAAATGTCATAGTACGATTCCTTTCATCATATACCTGTAAATCAAACAGCGAGTGATTAGGTACAGTTTTAATATAATCTGTTTTTATATATAGACTACTGTTATAAAAAACACATATTGCATTATACAATATATGTGTTGTCTTACACAACAGGCGGGACTTTTACTCACTATGACAAAAAATCCTTCTTTCCAAACAGAAAGAAGGACTAGTTATATTGATGATTACCCAGCATTTACGCTGTAATTATCACCGTTTAATTTACGGAATTTCATATAGCTGCCAACTCTCCAAATGACAATATATATAAAAGCTAGTGTCATCGTTAAGACCGCGAAGTCTATGGAATCTAAGCCTTTGAAGTATTGGCTCAAAGCCATTCTTATAAAGATAATGGCGATAATCACATATTTAAAATTCTTATTTGGCTTTGAATAAATAAAGCCATCTTCTCTTACTTCATAGTCTGTTTGGCTAAGCATAATGAGTCCGAATATAGCACCTAGTACACCAGCAATCATCATTTCCCAGTAGGGAGGTAAGTGAAAGGGCTGGCCTGGTATGTGCATCATCTGACTTAGACTAAGTGAAAATGCAATTAATATGAACAAAATAGGAGCTAATATACCAAGTCCATTCCTTTTAATGGGTCTATGTCTCCTTTTAACCCTTCTCCAAATAATGAATCCAATAAGAGCGATAACCAATATATAAATAAATAGCATTTCCATCGTCATGTTTCCTCCTTTTTTATTTCGATGTTCGTACAATCCACTATTTAGTATAAACAATAAAAGGATGGAGATAAAAGTGCATTCTTTCATTTTTACACATGAGAATTCTCATTATTTTTTATGACTGCCGTTTTAGTTTTTTGTATATGCTTCATTAACTGTTTATCTCTTTTTTACCATAATATGTTAGAATTATAGGAAGCGTAGGGTAAATAAATTTTGTTTGCACGCTGTCATAGTTATAGAGGTGAATGAGTTGAGGTTAGGAAATCAATTGCAAAAGTTAAGAGAAGAACAAAAGATGTCGGAAGAAGAGGTTGCTGAGCAGCTGAGTGTATCGGTACAGCACATACATAAGTGGGAGAATAATAAAAGCTATCCTGACATTCAGCATCTTTTAAAATTAAGCGACATCTACGAGACGACTATTGATGAATTTATTAAAAAGGATGCCACATTACAAAACAGAATAAACATTCGTGAAGAAGAAAAAGAGGACGACGATGAACTGTTTCACCCAGGTTTTTATATCGGAATAGGTATTATGTTTCTTGGTACTTTACTTAGCCTGATTATCGGCAATCTTACAATTACGATGGTGTCCAATATCGCTGGAATGTTAATTACTTGTTTTTATAAAGATATCTTAAAACTTTTAAAAGACGTCAAAAAGGATTTTTATGAACAAGGATGAAATAGCAGAAAAACGATGAGGTGTACCAGGTGAAAGAATTGAATTTGAATTTTATGATCATATCTCTTTTATGTTTAGCCAGCTATTACTTATTTCGAGTGGTTGCATACGCTTTAGCAAGAAAGTATGTAGATAAAACGTCTGAGGGAAATGTTTTGAACTGGGCTGTAAATGTACTTGTTAGAGGCGGTAAAAAGATCGAGCTCAGTGATTATGTCACATGGGCAGGATTTTGTGCGTTTTTGTACCTTGTATAATCACAGTAAAACAGTAGAAAGCCATCTCCTTATTTTAAACGGATAGAACGTTGCCTTAAACTTTACTCAGTACTTTCTACGAGCTCAAATGATAAAAGAGTCAGTAACATATAAAATTCTTAAAGCGAATAGTATAGGTTATTAATGAACGCTAAAGGAGAAAGTTGGTTTAGTAATGATTAAGTCAAAACTTTTGTGGAAAGTTATTGGTCTAGAAATCTTAGTCATTTTTTGGTTTGTGGTAAACGGTGCATACGTGAGCATGACGCATCCTACTACACATTATCTTCAGTTTTTAGGAATCGTCCCTTTGGCGATTGGAATAGCATTTTATCTAACAAAAACAAAAAAGTGGCCGCATTTTTTCTCCTTTCAACAAAACATGTCGTTTAGAACGAGAATCTATTTTTAAGCGGTTATGCTTTCTATTTATGGAATCGAAAATCTACTTTATCTGTATCTGTTTCTCATAATCAAGTTAGTGGCTAATTAAAAGAGGTTGAGACAAAAGTAGTTTAGTTGAAGGTGAATCCGAACGAGGGATGGAGAATCAAACTCGTTCGGATTTTTTTGTTATTGTGATGGACGTAGGTTTCGTTTATGTGGGTAGGTGCTTCTAGCGGTTGATTGGAGGGCATGGCGAAGACTCCTGCGGGAAAAGCGGAATAGGTGAGACCTCGCAGGAACGTAAGCGACGAGGAGGCTCAGCGGGCGCCCGCGGAAAGCGAAGCCTTGCACGGAAATCAACAGCGATGTAGCGAGTGACCTAAACTAGCTCATGTATCCAATTTGCTAGCCTTTAGATTGAATTGCTTTAGTTGTGTCTTACTCTCTTTTTAGTGTTTCGAAGCAGGTATTAATCTACCCAAAGCTGAATAACTTCTATGGCTAATGTTACTACATTTAATTTGTTGGGACTTCATTAAACGCAAAAGGGGAGAACTATATGTTTGAAGAAAAAGTAGGGATTATTACGGGTGGAACGTCGGGGATTGGCTTAGCTACAGCGGAATTACTCGCAAAAGAGGGCATGCATGTTGTGATCGCTTCTAGAAACAGTGAAAAAGGAGAAGAAGCTCTTTCTATATTAAGAAAGTGGTCTCCTCGATCTATTTTTATCAAAACCGATGTAACGAATAGTCAAGATGTTAAAAACCTTGTTAGCCAAACATACTCTACATTTGGAAAAATTGACGTGGGCTTTAACAATGCGGCTAACACTGAGGCTTCCTCTAGTGCTACCCATGAATTCAAAGAAGAAGACTTTGACCATTTAATAAACGTTACGTTAAAAAGTGTATGGCTTTGTATGAAATATCAGCTGCAGGTAATGACCAAACAAAATAGCGGGGTCATTGTAAATACATCGTCAATGGACGCTATTTTATGTTCAGCAGGGACTGGCGTATATGCGGCTGGGAAAAGCGGTGTGATTGCTTTAACGAAGTCAGTTGCTCAAGAATATGGCCATCAACATATAAGAATTAACTCTCTGTGCCCAGGTGCATTTCGTACGCCTATGTTAGAAGAAAGGTTTTCAAATCTATCTGAAGACGAAAAAGCAAAGCTCAATGAATCCTATCAAAAGCTAAACGCGCTGGGCAGAATTGGTGATCCGATTGAAGCCGCAAAAGCAGTAAAGTGGCTTCTTTCGGATGACGCATCTTTTGTTACGGGTCAAAACATTATTGTAGACGGTGGGATTGGATTTAGGTTTGAGTAAGAATAATGGAATAAAAAGATATTTAAGGGGATGCGTATGTCTTTCATTCTTAATAATTGTATGGCCATTAGCATAATTTTTGTCTTAATACTGTTTGTAAGTATCGTATGTAACAAAAGAACAGTCGCCCTTGTTATTTCATTCGTTACTATGTTATTTGGTTCATTTTTACTTCTTTATGCTTTTGCGAAAATAAGCGGGTTTGATGCTCTAGACATTCAAATAAAAGGTTTAATGATTATCGGAGAAGGTTTACTCTTACTTGTTGTTACAAGCGTATTTATTTCCGTCCAAGAGGCAAAAAAGAAAACGATGTAAAGTAAAAGAGAAACTGGCTGCTAAAGGCGGTGATGAAATGGCAATTGGAGTGGCATTAACAGTTTTAGTAGTAGGGCTTATGTTTGCAAGCGGACTAAGCCGAGGGAAAACAGCTAAAAGAAAATATATAGTGTGGAGAACAACGATTATATTGATCGTAGCTCCATTTTTTTCATGGGTGGTTTCGGTTCTATATGCTATTAGTCAGGAAGAAGGTTTTGCAGGAGTTGCATTAATGATGTTATTGTTTCCTATTTTCTTTTTAATAGGACTCGTTACGCTTTTAACAGGAGTCTTTAAAAAAGAGAGTGTGAATAAATCTATTTAAAAAAAGAAGGAACAATCAAGAGTACAATTGATGGTAATATAAATCCGAAATAACTAAGGTAAAACCTTTAATCTATTAATAAAAAAAGCCAATTCGAGTTAAATTCGAATTGGCTTTTGCATTTTTCGGAACGACTGTTGTACAAATACACCTTTGGCTAAAGCAAGAATCTCTTCTATTACTCTTCTGATTTTGAAGATAGCACTTCTTTTTTTAGAAAGAAGCATAAAACAAAGGCAATGATCGTAAGTACAAATGCGTAAGTATAGATATGCTGAAACGATTCAATAAATAAAACTTTAATTTTCATAAATAATTCTGGAGTAAGTCCACTTGGAATTCCTCCTGCTGCCAGGCTATTCATGTTATTTGCCATACTTTTAGGCAATTCATCGCCTAAACTGCTTAGATTTGACGTAAGTGTGGAAGATAATAGCGTCCCAAACATACTTACTCCGACAGTTGCGCCAATAGACTGAAACAATGGAACGGTTGCCAAGGCAATTCCTTTGTGTTCTTTTTCTACAGATTCTTGAACAATTAAGTTATCTCCACCGAACATAACGCCTAAACCAAGACCGGTGATAAAAAAGAAAATAATGACCTGCAGGGTAGTGGTACTAATATCTAATTTAGAAAATAAATAAAAACCGATAACAGGCATAATGAAAGAAATCACGAATAATTCGCGGTACCGAACTTTTGTTAATAGAAATCCAGAAACGATTGAGGTTGCAACAGCACCTACCATCATGGGCAAAGTTAAATACCCAGATTCTGTAGGAGTAAGGCCTAATACATTTTGTGCAAAGTAAGGGAAAGATGAGAATGAGCCCATCAATCCACAGCCTACAGTAAAAACAAGCAGTGACAATACTAAAATATTACGATTTCTAAATAGATGCAGCGGTACAATAGGTTCAATCACTTTTGATTCCACCCAAATAAACAGTCCAATTAAAATCACGCCTACACATAGTAGCGAAACGATAAATGGAGAGCTCCACGTATACCCTTCGTTCTCGACTAAAACAGGCGTAATTAATAACGAAATGATTGCAGCTACTAGAAGAATAGCTCCTGCCCAATCAATTGTTACTTTTTTTCTTTCATGTACTTCTTTTAACCCACTTGCTAAAAAAATGACTGCTATTAATCCCACTGGAATATTCACGAAGAAAATCCAATGCCAGCTTGCTTGATCTACAAAAAAGCCTCCCATTAGCGGGCCTAAAAGCATAGGGATAAACATTACTGGTCCCATAAACGCTTGAACTTTTGCTCGTTGTTCAACAGGGAACAAATCACTCGAAATCGTCATGGCTAATGGCATGAGGCCACCCGCGCCAAGTCCTTGAATTCCTCTTCCAATTAAAAGCATAATCATTGAATGAGAAAGCCCGCATATAATGGAGCCTCCAATAAAGAAAGCCATAGAAGCGAAGTAGACTTTTTTTCGACTAAATAAATCGGCTAATTTTCCTAGTATAGGCATGAAAGCAGATAGAGCTAGCATATAGATGCCTGCAACCCAGCCATACATAGATAATCCGCCAAGATCACGTATAATCGTTGGCATGGCTGTATTTACAACTGTTTCATCAAGCTCAGAAAAAATAATTCCAATCATTAATCCAGTCATTACTAGTATTTTATTGTTTTTATTATTTAAAACTTGTTCTCCAACATTTGAGATGTTTTCCATATTGCGTTTCCTCTCGTGAAATTATTAGAAATGATCACTAAACAGCATGTGAATCATTTCTCGTTATTATCTCTATTAGTCTCTCGGGGATTTCGGTTTCTAAATCTCGGTGTTCTAAATTCAGCACCGTCTCCCCAAGGTCCGCGCCCAAAACTTCTTGGACCATGCTCTGGATCACCACCAAAAAATCTGTGGTGAGGTCCAAATCCTCGTAGGTCATTATGGCGTCGAAATTCTTGATTTTCATCATGACCTTGTTTTAACATTTCTTCATCTAAATAAGTATTTAACTTTTGCATTAAATGTGAAAGAGTATCCTGCTCTTCTTCTGAAAGAACATCAAAGATGCCTGAGTTATTGTCTTGTTCCTCCGTAGCCTCGATAGCTTCTAGTCCAGCTTCTGTTAGCTCAACGGAAAGTACTCGCCGATCTTTCTCAGATGGCGTACGAACAATGTAACCTTTTCTTTCTAACTTACTAAGTAATTCACCTATTGACTGAGGTCTCATATCCAGTAAGTACGACAGCTCTTTTTGTGTAGTTTTAGGCTGCAATTTTAATAATTTTAATATCCGTCCTTGCCCCCGGTGCTGATCACCTAGTGCTCCAGCATCTCTTCGATTAATAAAGTAGTGTCGCTGGTATCTTGCCAGCTGTCTCTGGAACCTGAAAAATTGATCAATCAAATCTTGCTCGTGTAAATATTCGTTATCTCTTTCATTCATGATAAAAGCCTCCTTACTAATTTAACGCTGCACTTATCTACATAAAAAATTTTATCCTTTTAATAAGATAGGAAGGATTCATTTGAAATAAAAATAAGGTACCTTATCAAATAATAAAGGTACCTTACTAAAATGTCAATTTCTTATAAAAAAGATACTTTGACAAAGTTAAACATATGCATAAAAGCTGTATATTCTATAGAAATCCCTTACTTGATTAAGTAAGTTTGCTAAAAGATATGATTACAAAATAAAGTGATAAAGCTAACTGTACTAAGTTAGCTTTATCACTTCATGGCGTTTTTCAATACGTTTTTCGATTTTCTCCATTGCTTTTTTATCTTTTAATAATGCTTGTTTATTTTCTTTTACTAGCTCTTCAAAAGATTTTTTCTGTTTAAACAAACTAACACTTCTTTCTCACTATCGTGTTTTTGAATGATGAGGGGTATGGTTATTTGTCCTCGGCATTAAAATGAAACGACTTCTCAGACTTTGCGATAACAACAGTAGCTAAAGAGTTTCCTACGACATTTAATGCTGAACGGCCCATGTCTACAAAGAAATCAACTGCTAATAATAAAGCGACTCCTTCTGCAGGTAAGCCAATTTCTTTCGCGGCAGCTAACAGTACAACGATGACAGCCGAAGGAACGCCTGCTAATCCTTTCGTCATAAGCATTAATAAACCAATGATCACAATAATTTGTTCAAGACTAAGAGGTAGGTTATATACATTGGCAAGAAAGATAATCGCTACACTAATATAGATGCTAGCTCCATCTAGATTAAAAGAATAGCCGGTTGGTAATACAAAAGAAGTGACAGAACGTGACACTCCGAACTTTTCTAATCGATGAATCAGCAGCGGCATAGAAGCCTCTGAGCTGCGCGTTGTAAACGTTAATAAAATCAAATCTCCGGTTCTTTTTAACAGTTCCTTGTAAGGGATACGGAAAATAAGTGCGATAATCGGAAACACAACAAATGCCGTAACGGCAAAAGATAAGTACGTAATACCTACAAATTGACCTAAAGAAAGCAAGCTGCCAATCCCGTATTTAGCCACGCTAAATGAGATAAATCCAAATACGCCAACTGGGGCAAACGATACCGCGTATTCGACTACTTTAAACATAGCTTGTAGCCATGCTTCAAAAAATGTAATAACCGGCTTCGCTTTATCTTCAAGTGATGTAAGAGCTAACCCTACAAAAATACCAAAGAAAATAATCGGCAACAGCTTTCCTTGTGCCATTGCTTCTACAATATTGCTTGGAATAATACTTAAGAAAAACTCTCCAAAGTCGATGCCTTTTGCTAGGTTTCCTAACGAGGAAGTATCCACTGCACCTACATGCATATGTCCACCTACATTTGTTACTTTAGCAATGAGTATTCCTAATATAATTAATACTGTAGTCACAATCTCAAAATAGAGAAGCGTTTTAAACGCTACTCGTCCCAGCTTTTTTGTATCATGCATCCCTGTGATTCCTAATACAATCAATGGGAAAACAAGAGGGACAATAACCATTTGAATAAGCTGGATAAACGCTTTTCCTACTATTTCTAACTTTAAACCAACTTCTTTACTAACATAACCAACGATCAATCCAAGAATTAATCCGATAATTACTTTTAATCCTAAATTAAGCTTAAATTTCTTTTTTGCAGCCATCTGTCCAATTCTCCTTGTAGTGTAGTATTGTTTTTGCTTTAGTAACCTTTGAGAATTAGACAAGTACACATGCTATTATTATGCTTATTCACTATCGAAAGTGCGTTCACCTAAAATACCTCCTTAAAATATCTTTTTACATACTAAAACAATTATTCCTATAAGTAAAGTGTGGATTTTGTTTATTCTTCGGGTTTTTATCTAAAATTACTGGGTTTACTTCTAAAAAAAGTAATATAAATAAAGTCGAAAAAAGCACAAAAACTCTGATTTACTAGGGTTTTTGTGCTTTTATTAATGACTAACAAATTGATGAAGATATCATATCTTATAATTCTTATAAAAATACTATAAATTATATTTTATATATGGTATTATGTTTACAGAATTTAAAGGAGTGTGTATGATGCCGTTTAGTTATGTTTCTCACTTATATTGTCCTAAATGTAAAAATGAATATAGTCCAAAAGAAAAACATCAATTATGTGAATGTGGCTCACCTTTATTAGTAGCGTATGATTTAGAGAGACTGAAAGACAATCTAAGTCCAGAAGATGTCCAAAGCAGAGAACCAAATCTATGGAGATATCATGAACTGCTTCCAGTAGAAGATCCAGAAAACGTCGTTTCCTTAGGAGAAGGGATGACTCCGCTTATAAAAATGCCTAAGCTAGGTAAAGAAATGGACATTCCAAACTTATATATGAAAGATGAAGGTATTATTCCAACGGGATCATTTAAAGCTAGAGGCGCCGCTGTAGGGGTGTCAAAAGCAAAAGAACTTGGCGTTGAACAGTTAGCGATGCCTACAAATGGGAATGCCGGAGCCGCTTGGTCGCTTTATTCGTCACGCGCTGACATAAAAGCAACCGTTGTAATGCCAAAAGATGCGCCTGTTATTACACGAAATGAGTGTGCTGTCGCTGGAGCTGACCTTTACCTAGTCGATGGACTCATCAGCGATGCGGGTAAAATTGTCGGTGAAGCTATTAAAGCCTGGGGTCTTTATGACGCTTCTACGCTTAAAGAGCCGTATCGAATTGAAGGTAAAAAAACAATGGGCTTGGAAATTGCTGAACAGTTTTCTTGGAATCTTCCTGATGTAATTTTATATCCAACAGGAGGAGGCGTTGGATTAATCGGAATCTACAAAGCGTTAAATGAATTAAAAGAGCTTGGCTGGATTAAAGGTGATCTTCCTCGTTTAGTTGCGGTACAAGCTGAAAACTGCGCGCCTATTGTAAAAGCATGGAATGAGAGAAAACAAGAATCTGAATTTTGGCCGGATTCTTCAACCATTGCCTTTGGTATCAACGTACCAAAAGCAATCGGGGACTTTCTTGTTTTAGAGGCCGTATACAATACAAATGGATGCGCGATTGCGGTGGACGAAGATAAGATTGTGGAGGAACAAAAAAAGGTTGCGCAGCTTGAAGGTTCGTTCATTTGTCCTGAAGGTGCTGCTACATTCTTAGCTGCACGCCGTTTAAGAGAAGAAGGCTGGATTAAAGAAAACGAAACGGTTGTTGCTTTAAATACAGGGCTTGGAGTTAAATATCCAAACACGGTAGATATTGAAGTACCTATTTTAGAGCGAAATGGCAGCCTTACTAAAAAATAAAATAAAAAAACATCCAAATAGATCTCCGACTTTAAGCAGTCTAAGCGGAGATCTATTTTTTAATTTGATCCTGTCCAAATCATAAATAGTAAATTCAAAATTTAGATTATTTTAAATATATTGACTTATTTTTGTTAGTAATCTATTATTCAATTAAACAAATTGATTTACTAGGAATTAAAGCTGAATGTAATGCTACCAGGCAACTGGGGCCGGACGATCGCTCAAGCGAATAGACTGGTCCTTTTTGTTTTTTAGAAATACGGCTATACTCACTCTAGAAAATGAATTTGTCATAAAAAATGAAAAGCTCTCTTTTTAGGGAACTTACGAGGAGGACGTATCATGAGTACAGTTAGCAAAAGCGCAGCAAATTCGGTTTTAGAAGTACAGCCCATCGCTGGTCACATTGGAGCAGAAATAAAAGGAGTGCATTTATCTTCAAATTTAAATGCCGAGACACTCAATGCCATTAACAAAGCTTTGCTAAAGCATAAAGTGGTCTTTTTTAGAGGCCAAGGGCATATTGACGATGCTGAACAAGAGGCCTTCGCTGCGTTATTTGGTGAACCGGAAGCGCATCCTACCGTTCCGATAAAAGAAGGCAGCAATTATTTATTTGAACTTGATTCTGAACGAGGAGGACGAGCTAACTCTTGGCATACCGATGTAACGTTCATCGATACATACCCGAAAGCATCGATCCTTCGAGCTGTAGTTGTCCCAGAAGCAGGAGGAGATACAGTTTGGGCAAATACAGCCGTTGCCTATCAAAACCTTCCTTCAGAGCTGCGTCAGCTAGCTGATCAGCTTTGGGCCGTGCATACGAATGACTATGATTACGGAGGAAGACATCCTAATCGCTCACAAGAAGATTTAGAGCGTCACCGTAAAGTATTCGCTTCTACTGTATATGAAACAGAACATCCAGTCGTAAGAATTCACCCGGAAACGGGAGAGCGTACGTTAGTGTTAGGACATTTTGTTAAAAAAATTAAAGGGTTATCTTCTTCGGATTCAAATCATCTTTTTTCAATTCTGCAAGACCATGTAACAAGACTAGAAAACACGGTTCGCTGGCACTGGAAAGCAGGTGATATTGCGATTTGGGATAACCGCGCAACCCAGCACTATGCAATTAATGACTACGGAGAAAAGCACCGCGTGATGAGACGAGTTACTTTGGCTGGAGAAGTGCCTGTGAGTATCGACGGGCAAACGAGTATTACTTATAAAAAAGAAGAATGAAATCAGGTTCTATTTTGTACCAGCATGTTTCTTTCAAAGCAAAGGCAGGTGAGAAAAGTTTCGCACTTATAATAAGAAGAGGCTGAGACAAAAATCTTTTAGTTGAAGTGAAATCCGAAATGTTAATCAAAATTATTGATTAACATTTCGGATCTTTTTGTCATGGTGAACATAGATTTAATGTGTTTGGCTGCTTCTAGCTTTTGGTTGGAGGGCAAGGCGAAGACTCCTGCGGGAAAAGCGGAATAGGTGAGAGCCCGCAGGAGCGTAAGCGACGAGGAGGCTCACCGGCCGCCCGTGGAAAGCGAAGTCTTGCACGGAAATCAACAGCGTTGTAACAAGCAGTTCAGCTCATTTATCCCATTTGTTCGTCTTTAGATTGAATTGATTTCGTTATGTCTCAATGCCTTCTTATGGGTCTTTATACAAAGTGACACGCTACAAAATGATTAGAACCGACATCTTTGTAGTCAGGTGGAATATCTGCACATTTCTTCTGGGCAATCGGACATCTTGTCCTAAACTTACACCCAGAGGGAGGTGTAATCGGACTTGGTATTTCACCTTTCAAAATGATTTTTTCTCTTTTGATGGTTGGATCAGGTATCGGTATGGCAGATAAAAGCGCTTTTGTATAAGGGTGCAGTGGATTTTTGAATAATTCATCTCTTGATGCTTGCTCCACAATATTTCCTAAATACATAATAGCAACCTTGTTACACAGGTGCTCGACGACGCTTAAATCATGTGAAATAAACAGATAAGACAAATTTTCTTTTTCTTGAAGTTCACTAAACAAATTAATAATTTGAGCTTGAATTGATACGTCCAGTGCAGATACTGGCTCATCTGTTACAACAAATTCAGGGTTTAAAGCCATGGCTCTGGCAATGACAATTCGCTGACGCTGTCCGCCTGAAAATTCGTGCGGGTATCTGTCTATATGGTAAGGAGATAAACCGCATTTCTCCATAATCGACAAGACGTGATCTCTTACGTTAGTTCGGGAAGCTAATTTATGTTGAATCATAGCTTCTCCAATCGCTTCGCCTATTCTAATTCGAGGGTTTAAAGAACTAAAAGGATCTTGAAAGACGAGCTGTGACTGCAAACGGTAATGAATCAGCTCTTTTTTTGACAGCTTAAAAACGTTCTTTCCTTTAAAAAATACGTCTCCGCTTGTTTTATTATGAAGTCTTAAAATGGTTTTTCCTAAAGTAGACTTACCGCTTCCTGACTCACCAACCAATCCGAAAATGTCACCTTTTTTAATTGAAAAAGTTACTCCGTCCACCGCTTTTACTTGTTCGTTTACTGATTTAAATAACGTAGATTTGGAGGAGTAAAATTTTTTTAAGTTGTTTACTTCTAACAGCGTTTCACTCATTGATCTTTACCTTCCTTATAAAGCCAGCAGGCTGTGTAGTGGTCATTTTCTGAAATGAAGGGAGGAGCTTGTGTTTTGCAAATATCCATACAGTGTTCACAGCGCTCGCTGAAATAACAACTTTCTGTAAGGTCCGTAAGTTTTGGTACTTGCCCTGGTATCGAATGCAGCCTTTGTGTTCGTTTGCCGATAACCGGCTTTGAGCGAAGCAGACCCTTCGTATAGGGGTGTTTTGGATTTTGAAATAGCTCAACTACCTGTGCTTTTTCTACGATTTTACCTGCATACATCACCATTACGGTATCAGCCATTTCAGCTACAACGCCGAGATCATGTGTGATAAATAAGATTGATGTACCAAGATCATGTTTTATAGTTTGTAATAGATCTAATATTTGAGCTTGAATCGTTACATCTAGAGCAGTAGTAGGTTCATCGGCAATTAATAGCTTAGGGTTGCACCCGAGTGCAATCGCAATCATAATCCGCTGAAGCATACCGCCGCTTAGCTCGTGCGGATAACTTTTTACTATTTTTTTAGCATTGGGTATCCCTAAAAGCGTAACAAGTTCAATGGCTTTATCATAAGCTTCAGCTTTACTAATAGATAGATGCTCTAATAGAGTCTCGGTAATTTGGTCTCCAATAGTGAATACTGGATTTAGAGATGTCATCGGTTCTTGAAAAATCATCCCAATGTCTTTTCCTCTAATTTTTCTCATCTCTTTTTTTGTTTTTTCTAATAGATTTGATCCATTAAATAAAATCTGACCGTCTGTAATTTCCCCTGAATCAGAAAGCAGCTGCATAATGGATAGAGCCATTACGCTTTTCCCGCATCCTGATTCACCAACGATACATACCGTTTCACCGGGATTAATGGAAAAGCTGACGTTGTTTACTGCTGTAACCGTACCTCCTTCCGTATGAAAAGAGGTGTGTAAGTCTTTTAATTCTAGTAAAGGTGTATTCATCTATTCATTACCTACCTTTTCATTTTAGGATCAAGCGCATCTCTTAAACCGTCTCCAAGAAGATTAATAGAAATGACCGTTAAAAAGATGGCAGCGCCTGGTGGAATCCAAAGCCAAGGTCGCTTTTTAAAATCAACTAAATTATTAGCTGCATCAATCATATTTCCCCAAGAAGGTGTAGGGGGAGTGACGCCTAGTCCCAAGTAGCTTAAAGCAGACTCACTTAAAATAGCTCCTGCTACGTTTAAAGTAGCAACAACCAATAATAAAGGGAAAATATTAGGGATTAAATGATAAAAAATCTTTCTTTTATCGCTTAAACCTAATATTTGTGTGGCTTGAATAAAAGGCTGTTCACGCAGTGAAAGAACTTGGCCGCGAACAAGCCTTGCAAGTCCCGGCCAGCCAATTAAACTGAGCATTAGCATAATAATATAAATACGGTATTCAGAAGGCGTTTTCCATTCTGATAAAATAGCGCCCATGATCAATAAAAGAGGAAGGCCAGGTATAGACATCAATATGTCAGCTAGCCGCATCAGCACTTGATCAATGATACCTCGGTAAAAACCAGCAACGGCTCCTAAAACAGAGCCAATTAAAACGGATAGAACCATAGAAGCAATTCCTACAGTGAGAGAAATTTGACCAGCAAGCATCAAGCGGGTAAGTACATCTCTTCCGTACTTATCTGTACCTAACCAATGCTCTGCGCTTGGCGGATGATTCATTAAATTAACGTTTACGGTACTATTAACATAAGGAGAAAACAAAGGGCCAATAAAACTAAAAGCAATCATGGCAAGCAAAAAGAATAATCCGCTTATCGCTAATTTATTTTTTCGCAGCCGCATATACGTTTGTTTCCATAGTGATATTGGTTTTGAAACTGCGTCTTTTTGCGGCTGATCTGTTACTAATGAAGTTTCCATACAATAATCGCCTACTTTAACCGGATTCGCGGATCGACCGCTGCATATGTAATATCTGCTAAAAAGTTACCTATAATCGTTAAGAAAGAAAGTAGCATCGTAAAAGACATTAAGACTGGATAATCTCTAAAGCTTAATGCTTCGAGCTGAATTCTGCCCACCCCGGGCCAGTTGAAAATTTGTTCTGTTATAATCGCACCGGAAAATAGCCCGGGCAGTTCAAAAGCTAACAGCGTAATAGCAGGAAGCAACGCATTTTTTAACGCGTGCTTAAAAATGATAGAACGTTCTTTTAATCCTTTTGCACGTGCTGTTCGTATATAATCTTGCCGAACGACTTCAAGCATTCCTGTACGAAAATATCTGGTTAATGAACCTACGCTTAGAAGAGTCAAAATCGCCACCGGCAGTACCATATGTTTACTCACTTCTAGCAGATAAGCTAGCTTTGTTGTATTGCTGCCTGTATCAATCATCCCTCCAATTGGAAGAATTCCTAAATCAACAGCAAAAAATTTAATAAGCAATAAACCAATAAAGAAAGAAGGGAAGGACATAGCAGCAAAAACACCAAGTGTAACGAAACCATCGAACCAAGAGTACTGTTTTACAGCTGAAATAACCCCTGTAAATAGAGCGATTGTCCAGGTGAAAAATAGAGAAACTGCAGCTATAAGAAATGAGTTCCAAATGAATTTATTTAATAATGACGTTACAGGTTCTTGGTACTTTAATGAAAAACCAAAGTCACCTTTTACTAAATCTGTAAACCACCTTACGTATCTTTCTAAAATCGGCTTATCAAGTCCATATAATTTTCGTAGTTCCTGAGCTCTTTCCGGAGTCAGTTTAGGGTTTGAATCGATATAATCCCCGGGCAATAAAGCAAAAAGAACAAAAATAAGAAAAGATGTTCCAATTAAAATAGGAATCATTTGTAAAAATCGATAAAAAATATATTGTTTCAATACGTGTTCCTCCCTAAAAGTGCCCGGGGGCTAGGACCAGGCACTATTTTTTACCTATACATGAAAGGAGACTTCACTCTTTAATTGAAAGGTTTGGAAGGCTCGAAGAAATCCCAGTGAAATTATCTGGATTAAGTCCACTAATGCGTGCATTATTAGCGTGAATGACTTTGCGGTAATTCAGTAAAATAACGGGTGGATCATCAGATAATTCTTTATACAGTTCATGGTAAATCTTTTTGCGTTCGTTAATATCCGTAGTGCTAACGCTTTCTTCTAGCAATTTATCTACTTTAGGATTTGAATAGCCTGCTGAATTATCAGGATGAGTCGAAGCTAAATCAGCGACTGCATCGTCAGGATCAGAAAGCATAGGGGTAGAAACGGCAGCTAAGTCGTAATCTTTTTTATTCAGCTTAGTCAAAAGCGTATTAAAGTCTAATACTTCCGGGTTAAATTGAATGCCGAGCGCCTTGTAATTTTCTTTTGCGATTGGAATAAAGTCGTCGTCATTTCTGCTTGTTAAATAACTAATTTTCAGCTTCGTTTCACCTTTAGCTCGTATTCCGTCTTTTCCGACTTTCCATCCTGCTTCATCTAATAGCTGTTTAGCTTTTTTGACATCATATTTATATTTGTTGATACCATCCTCTGTGTATGCCCATGAAACAGGAGAAACAGGTACATTGGCGACAGTGCCATATCCTTTATACGTAACATCCGTAATTTTTTGACGATCAAGTCCGTATATCAATGCTTGTCTGACGGCTTTATCTTTCAAATAAGGCTTAGTATTGTTAATATACGCGTAGCTATAAGAGTTAGCGGTTGTCACTTTGATATTTGCAAAACCTAGCTCTTTAAGCTGCTCTACGCTTTCCGGTTCTGCTGGAAAACGGTCATAGTCTGTTTCGCCTGCTTCAAATAGCTGAGAAGTTGTTTCCGGCGTGGTTACTTTATAAATGAAATTCTTCACTTTAGGCGGGCCGTCATAATAGTTTTTATTTGCAACATAGCGTATTTCTTGACCGGGAATATATTTTTCCAGTTTATAAGGTCCAGATCCTACAGGCTTAGAGTAGAGCTTCTTTAAATAATCTAAATGAGCGTACGTATAGTCTTTTCCGTAATAATCTTTTGATAGCACGATACCGCCTAGTAATAAAAGAGCTTTTGCGTTTACTTTTTCCGTTGTGATTTTAATTGTTAAAGGATCAACCACTTTGATTCCTTCTATTGTTTTTGCTTTTCCATCTTTATAGTCTTTTCCACCTTTAATTGTAGCGGTCGCTAAGTCACCCCATCCGTCATAAGCTGGATCGTGAAGAAGTGTTAATGTAAAAGCTACGTCATCGGCAGTAAGAGGGGAGCCGTTGCTGAATTTTAAATCATCTTTTAAGTGAAACGTATAAACAAGCTGATCATCTGAGATTTCCCAACTTTTTGCTAAAATCGGAATGGGTTTTCCGTTTTTATCTAAATCTACTAAAGGGCTAAAGATAGGACTTGTTGCGTTTCCATCCCAGCCGTTGTCGTAGAAATAAGGCAAAAAGACGCCTCCGGGAGCTGACATTCCAGCAATAAACGTATCTTTTCTTTCTAGCGCTTTGGCTGGAATATTTCCTGTGTTAGAAGCCTTTATTACCTGATCTTTTATTTGTTTAATATCGGCCGTCTGTACAGCAGAAGTTGTTTCCTTATTAGCTTTTTCATCTGTGCTACTATTTAGTGCACATGCCGATAAAAAGCTAGCAAAAGTCATTGTTAACACTAAACCAGTCATTTTTTTCATCATTTTCCACCCCAAGTTATATTTTATTTGTGCAAAACCAGTAAACTTTTTTATCACTTCCAGTTCTATGTATAATAAAACATGTAATTCTTATCGAAAAAGTATGTTTTATTTTATGATATTTCTAAGATATGGGAGAGTCAATAAGTATCAAAGTGACTTCAGTTAAAGAAATATGACTTATCATAAAAAGTAATTTCTTGAAAATAAAAACTTAAAAACAGCACGCCGCACATTGTAAAACGTTTTCATTTATCATAGAAAAAATGTAAAAAAAGTATTATGTGTAAATTATTGTTATAATTGTGAATCTTTATATTCAATATAATACGGATACATTTAGGTTTAAAGTTTGTCTTAGGGGGTATTCGAAAAAGGAGAGATGGCATCTTTACATCCAGAGAAACAGCTTGGTGAGGAAGTTGAATTCATTTGGTATATACTCAACTTGAAGAATATGCCAAAAGTCGCATTGTAAACCCGCTTGCTTTTACAGTAGAAGACCTACTTGAAGCCACGAACGATTATACGGAGAAAGGAGTTGAATTTCTATCCCTAGAACCCCAGCCAACTCTTAAAGTTTTATTCTATGGACCGAATCATCCATTGCTGCACTTGTTAGAACGAGCTTTATATTTATTTTTAAGGCTACATAATTTTTGTAATAGAAACAGTGTATCTATTACAAAAATAAAGCTTATATCTAATGGGTTGTAACAATAATTGTCAGATAACCTGAGTGGAAATTGCTACCAAGCACATTGTGAACCAGATGCGCTATCTTTAATGACAAATTACTATTTCAGTGACTGTAATTCCATCGAAAACGATCCCTATTTTAGGCGAAAATCGTTTTTTAAATAGCAATGAATTGTACGTTGAAATAAAAAAAGTTTATTTTGGTTTTAATTCATTTATTTGTTAGCGTTCCTTCCTCAGCATTTTTTGGCTTCAATCCCTTTAGCCATAACCTTTTTTAATATTTAACATCACATGAATAGTTTTCATTTTTTACTTAAAAATAAGGAGTGTTCCAACACATTTAAGTGTGAAATACAGTAAGTCAAATTTGACTTTACTACTCAGTCTTGTATAATCGTATACCGCGGAGGTGACGTAATGAAATGAAGTTTAATAAGAAAAAAATTAACGTCGTAGATATTGACAATGCTAAAAAAAGCGTCTTTGCTACAGGAGTAGGAAACGCGATGGAATGGTTTGACTTTGGCTTGTATTCATATTTAGCCGTAATTATTAGTCAAAACTTTTTTAGCGCAGTTGAAAATGATCAGCTCAAATTAGTGTTCACATTTGCCACATTTGCGATTGCCTTTTTAATGCGTCCATTAGGCGGTGTTATATTCGGTAAAATTGGGGACAAGTTAGGAAGGAAAGTCGTTTTAACCACCACCATTATTTTAATGGCCTTTTCCACATTACTCATTGGGTTGTTACCTACATATGATCAAATCGGTATATGGGCACCCATCCTTTTATTAATTGCACGAATCATTCAAGGTTTTTCAACTGGTGGTGAATATGCTGGTGCGATGGTGTATATTGCAGAATCGTCTCCAGATAATAAGCGAAATGTACTTGGAAGTGGACTAGAAATCGGTACACTTGTTGGTTATATTCTTGCTTCACTGCTAGCTAGCTTACTATTTTTTATTCTGTCGGATAAACAAATGGCCTCATGGGGCTGGAGAATTCCCTTCTTATTAGGATTACCTTTAGGACTTATTGGTTTTTATTTACGAAGAAGTTTAGGGGAAACACCTATTTTTGAAAATGAACTTTCCAACGAAGACGAAGTTGAAGAAGAAAGCTTCCTCTCTATTTTAAAAAATCACAAAAAAGATGTGTTTGTTTGTTTCGTAGCCGTGGCTTTCTTTAACATTACAAACTATATGCTATTATCGTACATGCCTTCTTATTTAAATGAAATTATTGGTTTATCAAACACAGTTGGTACGGTATTAATTACGGCAGTTATGATTTTAATGGTGCCGCTTGCTCTTATGTTTGGAAAACTGAGTGACAAAATCGGAAACAAGAAAGTTTTCTTAATCGGTTTAGGCGGATTGAGCTTACTGTCAGCCTTTTCGTTCTATTTAATTAACTTAAATGGTTTAGTCTTTGTTTCAATCGGTATTCTTATTCTAGGTGTTTTACTTGCTACGTATGAAGGAACAATGCCAGGAACGCTGCCAACAATGTTCTACACAGATATTCGCTACCGAACATTAGCGATCACGTTTAATGTTTCAGTTTCTATCTTTGGAGGAACGACGCCATTAGTTGCGACATGGTTAGTTCACGCAACAGGCAATCACTTGGCTCCAGCGTTTTATTTAACCATTGTGAGCATCATCGGATTTTTCGTGATTTTATTCTTGTTTGCGAACACAGCAGGAAAATCACTCAAAGGTTCATACCCAACGGTTGCTTCTAAATCTGAATACAATGAAGCTGTTGAAAATCCAAAAGATTCATTATGGTGGCACACAGAGCAAACAGAAAAATAAAGTAAATAAAAAGCAGCTGCTACATTAACTGCTGCGCAAAATATGAACACTGAAAAAGAGTCTTCTCCTTGTATAGCATAGAGAAGGCTCTTTTTATCATTCAATAATTTATCCCATTCCCTGTATTTGCTATCTTTGATTCTGTATGTTACGATTAAGTTAATTATTTTTGTTCGGTATAAGATTGAGAGAAGAGAAATCTCTTCCATAGAATTTTTTATCTTAAGATAGTATGGTTGGACAAGGGTAGTAATACAAGCGTGGAGTATTCCACACCAGGAGGCACTATTATGGAACAAGGTACAGTGAAATGGTTTAATGCAGACAAAGGCTTCGGCTTTATCGAAATTGAAGGCGGAGACGATGTATTCGTACATTTCAGCTCTATTCAAGGTGAAGGCTTTAAATCGCTAGAAGAAGGTCAAAAAGTGACGTTTGATATCGAACAAGGCCAACGTGGAGCACAAGCTGCTAACGTTCATAAAGTAGCATAATTAAAACTAAAAAAGACTCCACATAGGGGTCTTTTTGCTTTGGATTTTAATAATTTAAAAAGATTACTTAAAAAATAAGTAAAGACATTGGAGACAGAATGCTATTAAAGAAGAGTTACCTATATGTAAAATCCCGTGTCGCAAAAAAATAGAAAAAACCCCCTTATGGTTATAGAACTGTATGCTTTAGGAGTACATATACGCCTGAAGGTATCAAAAATAACTAACCTTCGCTGGATTAGCCTTGAGAGATGCACATTATATTTCCCGATAAATAAAGTTAAAAATTTGATTATTTTTGATACGAGAGAGGATGAGGAATATGAGTATAGGCTTATTTTCTAATGGAGAAATTGTAAATATAAAAGCATCTAATGAAAGAGTAATCATCTTAAAAAGCCATTATGTAAAAAATATGAAAAGATACTCTTATACAGTGGATAAATATCCAAGTACGTTTTTCTTTGAAGAAGAATTAATGAAACATGAATAAATATTGATTTATAGTTTGGATTTTGTCTATACTGTGCTATACTGAATTTACCATTTGTATTACCGATTACTATTTTTGTATTAATAAGCCCTATTCCTCAGTGGATAGGGTTTTATTATGACATTTTCAAGGAAATGAAAAAGACAGACTCCATGGAGTCTGTCTTTTTATATTTATGATGGATTAAGCTTTTTGAACGTTAGAAGCTTGAGGGCCGCGTTGACCTTGTTCTACGTCAAATGTAACTGCTTGACCTTCGTCTAAAGATTTGAAGCCTTCGCTTTGGATTGCTGAGAAATGTACAAATACATCGTCTCCGTTTTCGCGTTCGATGAATCCAAAACCTTTTTCTGCGTTAAACCATTTTACTTTACCTTGTTCCATAATTGTTGCCTCCTAGTGTGACACGCACACATTGTGTTACTATCCTTGCCCAAATCTACAGACGAAAGTTATTTAACTTATCAATCTTTACCGAACAAAAATAATTCTTCTTAAACTTAACAGAAATAGGGACTTATTGCAAGGATAGAGTCTGTACAGCTAGAATTTCTCTTTTATCTATGTTTGCACTATGTGAGCTAAAAAACGATACGTAAGCCTCCTCAGTTCAAATAAAGAGAATGTTTGTGGTACACTTAAATAGTAAAAAACATTTAAAAGTGAGGAATTATATGAACACAACTAAAAAACATCACAGGCCTAAGCGGCTAAAAATTGCTTTCCGAGCATTAATGGTCATTATCGGAGGAATTATTGCAGCTTACGGCTTAGAAACTGTCTTAATTCCAAACCATGTTTCAGATGGAGGGGTAACAGGCATTAGCATCGTCGCTTCAAACCTATTTGGCTTGCCACTTGGGGTTCTCATCGCCGTTATCAACATTCCTTTTGTATGGTTAGGATATCAACAAATTGGGAAAAGCTTTGCCATATTTTCCATCCTCGGAATTGTCTCATTAGCTGTCGGCACTAGCCTCATGCATCACACTCCAGCAATTATTGAAGGAGATACACTACTCGTAACCGTTGTTGGCGGTATTATCCTTGGGTTTGGAATGGGAATTGCACTTCGTAACGGCGGGGCCTTAGATGGCATCGATATGCTGGCCGTGCTGCTTTCTCGAAAACTGCCGTTTGGAACAAGTGATCTTATTTTGTTCTTAAATGCATTTGTATTTATTTTCGTTTCATTAGTATTTGGTCTGCAAGGCGCGATTCTTTCTGCAATTGCATACTTTATTGCATCCAAAGTTATTCACATCGTAGAAGTAGGGCTAAGCGGATCGAAAACTTTCCAGATTATCACTTCTCAGCCTGCGTTAATGGTAGAGACAATACGTGATCGTTTAGGTCGAAGCGCTACATACAAAGAAGCTTACGGCGGTTATTCTCATGAGAAATTTAAGGAAATCACATGCGTAATCAACCGCTTGGAAGAAAGCAAAATGAAAGAAATTATCAACGAAATTGACCCGACGGCTTTTGTTACGGTATATGACGTAGCGGAAGTTAAAGGCGGTAATTTCAGAAAGAATAATATTCACTAAGTACACGAATCACTATATTTGTACGAACACTCTACCATATTCTCTTTTAGTTAGGCGTGTAGAGATAAGAAAAAGCAGCGTGATATCTTGCATCCGCTGCTTTTTCTTATCATAAAATCCATTTGCCACAAGCCGCCTGTTATATAGCTAACTTGCTCAGCGGAGGTTTTTAAAACGTGATACTTTGAAAAAGTGAAGCGGTCAGAATTAAAGTAGATAGGGTACCTGCAGACATTAATGTGAGGATTTTTCCTTTGTTTTTCTTCTTTGAAGATTTGAGCATTTTTTGTGATACAGCATTCCATATTATAATAGAAGCAATTGCTACTAGTAAAAGCCAAATATGATTTCCTTCTTTGTTAATGAATAAACAGAAAAAATCTCTGAACATAAAAGAACAGAGATTCAACAGAATGATGGTTCTTATATAATACAAAGGATGACTTTTCCTGTCTCAGAAAGGTCATCTTTATCGTACCATCACCAAGGACTTGGCGCTGTGCGTTTTCTCACAGCGGGGGAAGAAAAAATCTGCTATTGTATAGAGGTCGGAGTAAACTTTCTTGATTATGTACGCTTCTTTCATATGTATCGAACCTGCTGATCTCAGTCAGCAGGTTTTTTTATGTTATCACTTAGTTTTCATCTTTAAGCGGAAAAGGCCGGTTAATCTTTATGGACAAATAGACTTTATACCATTTTACCTATACGTAAAATAGGTTAAAATAAAGAGGTGAGGCATGGAGAGAAAAGAGTTAAATAAGAGGTGCGTAACATTATAATCACAATTTATCTTACAGGGTTATGACGGTGATTATACTAAATGGTGAACGTTGAAAGGGGATACATAGTTTTGAACACAAAATATCTAGATTTACTTGCACAAAAGTATGATACGGAAGAAAAAGTGGTAACCGAAATTATTAACCTTGAAGCTATTCTTCATCTGCCAAAAGGGACCGAGCATTTTGTCAGCGATTTACACGGCGAGTATCAAGCCTTTCAGCATGTGCTGCGAAACGGTTCGGGGAATGTAAAAGAGAAAATTAAAGATCTTTTTAAAAACGTATTATCTGACAAAGAAATCAATGAATTTGCGACATTAGTCTATTACCCTGAAGAAAAATTACGGTTGATCAAAGCACAGTTTCGAAACAAAAAGGAACTCTATCAATGGTATACAGAAATCATTGATCGTATGCTTAATCTTATTTCGTACGCTTCTTCTAAATACACGCGTTCTAAACTGCGTAAAGCATTGCCAAATCAATTTGTGTACATTATTGAAGAACTGCTATATAAAACGGATGAATTTACAAATAAAGAGCAGTACTACACGAAGATTGTTCAGCAGATTATCTCTTTAGGACAGGCTGATAAGCTTATCGTAGGCCTTGCTTATACAACACAAAGGTTGGTTGTTGACCATCTGCACGTAGTAGGGGATATTTATGACCGTGGACCTGAACCGGATAAAATTATGGATACGCTGATTAACTATCACTCCGTTGATATTCAGTGGGGAAATCACGATGTGCTATGGCTAGGCGCTTTTGCGGGTTCGAAAGTGTGTCTTGCCAATATTATTCGTATCTGCGCAAGATACGACAATCTAGATATTATTGAAGATGTATATGGCATTAACTTGAGACCGTTGCTTAACCTGGCGGAGAAATACTATGATGATAATCCTGCTTTTAGACCAAAAGTAAGCTCGAGTGACAAACTATCCGATCACGAGCGACTACAAATTACGAAAATTCATCAGGCCATTGCGATGATTCAATTCAAGCTTGAAAGTCCGATTATAAAAAGACGTCCTTTCTTTAATATGTCGGAAAGGCTTTTGCTTGAAAAAATTGATTATGATAAAAATGAAATTACGATATACGGAAACACGTATCCGCTAGAAAACAGCTGCTTTGCAACGGTTAATCCGGCGCAGCCTGATCAGCTATTAGAAGAAGAAGAGCAGGTAATGGAAAGACTGCTGCTTTCTGTGCAGCATTCGGAAAAGCTGGCGAGACATATGAAGTTTCTTATGAAAAAAGGCAACCTTTATTTGAAATACAACGGAAACTTATTAATACACGGCTGCATTCCTTTAGATGAAGAAGGAAACATGGAAAAAATGACGATTGAAGATAAAACGTATGCAGGCCGCAACTTGCTTGATGTGTTTGAACATTATTTACAAGAGGCTTTCGCACATCCTGAAGAAACGGATGATTTGGCAACAGATATGGTCTGGTACCTATGGACAGGAGAATATTCATCACTCTTTGGGAAACGTGCAATGACCACGTTTGAAAGATATTTTATCAGTGATAAAACAACGCATAAAGAGAAGAAGAATCCGTATTATTACTTACGGGAAAATGAGGAAGTCTGCCGAAACATCCTGGAAGAATTTAATCTAAATCCTGATCATGGTCATATTATTAATGGTCATACGCCAGTCAAAGAAATTGAAGGAGAAAACCCGGTCAAAGCAAATGGAAAGATGATTGTCATTGACGGCGGCTTTTCAAAAGCGTATCAGTCCACAACAGGAATTGCTGGCTACACTTTATTATATAATTCTTACGGCATGCAGCTAGTCGCTCACAAACACTTCAATTCAAAAGAAGAGATTTTATTAGAAGGAACGGACGTCTTATCCGTAAAGCGATTGGTTGATAAAGAACTAGAAAGAAAAATGGTTTTAGAAACAAACGTCGGAGAAGAATTGTTAAAAGAAATTTCTATTTTAAAAGATTTAAGAAAATATCGCTATAGTTAAAGATAAAAAAGAGCAGTATGCCCCTGGGGCTTCTGCTCTTTTTTATTTAGCGGTACTACACCGTCATTTCCCAGCTCGACATTTCCAGCCAGTTCTCTTGTTCACGATAATCAGGCATGATTTTCCCGACAAGACGCCAAAAGGACCGGTCATGATTCATATGAACCATGTGGCACATTTCATGAACGACTACGTAATCAATGACGTGCTGCGGTGCCATTGCCAGCCGCCAGTTAAAGGTTAGCTGACGCTTAGAATCACACGTGCCCCACGCTTTTTTGCTATCGGAAATCGAAATGGAGCGCGGCTTTGTTTTAAAATGTTTTTGATAGGAGGAGATACTCTTGGTTACTAACGCTTTACATTGTTGATAGTAAAAGCGTTTGAGCGCTTGTTTTATCGCTTCATCGTCGTGCTGATTGACATAAATCTGAAGCGTGTTCGCTTCAAACAATACAGAATCCTTTGTAATGGTCGAATCGTGATGAATCTGTATCGGATAGTTTTTTCCTACATACAAAAAGCGTTCTCCGTGTTCATAGACTTTTTTCTTTGGTCCATGCGTTCTATCTTTCATTTCGTTTATTTTTTGCTGAATCAATGCCCAGTTGTTCTCTAATAAGATACATACTTGTTCAGTAGACGTTCCTTTAGGAGCAAGAACTTCGACCGTTCCGTATCCGTCTACTTTAATCGCAAAAGAACTTCGGTTTTTATATCGTATTTCGTAATGGATACTCTGATTTGAAAAAGTGTGTATCATTTTATCCTCTATATTGTACGGTTAAGCCTCTTAGGAATTTTCGAGCAAAATTCTCTTTGCACGGTTTGTAATTTTTGTGGCCTTTTTTTCGTAATAAAGCACCTAATTCTGCTTTAGATACGCGTATTCCACCGTCGTCGAATACTTCTAACATCTCTTCACTGGTTAGGGACAAAGCAATTTTTACTTTCTTTAATAAGACGTTGTACATATTTTGATTGCTCTGAACCGGCGCTGGCGGTGCTTGCCCTGGTTTAGGGTCTTGTTTTCCTCTTTTAAAGGTAATAAAACCGTTTAAAAAAGAATCTAACATACCGTTACTGCACGAGATGTGTTCGTCCGCATGAACTGCATCCTCGTCTTCTTCGTCCGGTGTTCTCGTAAGGATCTTTAATACGTCTTCTTTTGTTACGTCTACTCCGCCAAGATTAAAGATCTCTACCATTTCTGTATTTTTTAAATCCAAGGCATATCGTAATCTAATTAAAATATCGTTATTATCCATTCTTGCTCCTCCTATAACTTGCTTGCTGTATGTAAAAATCGTGACTGCCACAATCTGAACGGACTTGGTTAATATCAGTACAATTATAGTAACAGGTTCCGCTGGAATTCTAAGTTATTCCATTCATTTCTACAAACATATAACTTCTCATATTTATCAGCCTTCGTCAACTCTTGAAAAAGAAAGATTTGCTCATATTATGCCCGAAGAGACTCTTTACCATAACAAAAATTAGGCGCCGCAGTCTGCTAAAGGAAGCAGAGGCAGCTTTCTTTTTTTAAGAACGTTTAGGACAATTTTTGAAGTTGGCGGATCCCTGTGTGCTGCTAGAATGATATATCTTACTAAATAAATAGTTTTACGTATTTATTAAGTATGTAATTAGGAGTATGATAGTAGTAAAAAAAGAAAGAGGTCAACAAATGAATTCAACGTACTCACCAAGAGAATCAACCAAAATCAAAGCTTTATCCATGCATGCGCTTTTTATCGCACTGACGTTTGTAGCGACAATGTTTATCAACATCAAGCTTCCAATCATGGGTAACGGAGGCCTTATCCATTTAGGCAACGTTCCTCTTTTTATAGCAGCCTTTCTTTACGGCAAAAAGACAGGAGCCATCGCTGGGGCTTTTGGAATGGGTTTATTCGACCTCATCTCCGGCTGGACAGCATGGGCGCCGTTTACGTTTATTATCGTAGGTACAATGGGCTTTTTAGCAGGTCTTATCTCAGAAAAAGCACCTGGTAAAAGAGCACTTGTGAACACACTGGCAGTTGTTGCTGCGCTGATTGTAAAAATCGTAGGCTACTATTTTGCCGAAGTGATTCTTTACGGTAACTGGATCCTTCCGCTTGGCTCTATACCAGGAAATGTGATGCAAGTTGTTATCGCCGGTATTATCGTCGTTCCGCTTGTAGGACGTTTAAAGAACAGAGCGGTACAGATTTAATTGGTCAATCGTAAGTCGTTTTACCATTATCCTATCCTTAAGTGATATACTTGATAGATATTCATCAAGTGAAAGGAGCGGAAAACACCATGAAATATTTAAAATCACAGATGAAGCAGCTCATTAAAGACAATCAGGAACTGCAAGGTAAGCTGAACGGACTGATGAAAGAGCACAGCCTTGAAAAAAACTTTGCTCTTAAAGCTCTGTACCATGCAGAAGTAGCTGAAGGCGGGAAATATCAGCTTGCCTATCAAGCATTAGACGCACCGAAAAAGTAATGGCCTTGTTGCTCATTCGTATATTTCTTCATTATAAAAAGGCAGCCAAATCGCGTATTTGGCTGTCTTTTTTAGCAAATAGAATGACATAGAATTATTTTGGGTTTTGCACAACTTCTTTCTAACTGCTTAAATCTTGATAAATAGGGTATTGAAAAATAAATGCTAGCGATCGTTCTAATTATATAAGAAAAGAGGAAAATAGCGATGACCGTATCTGCTTTAGAACAAGCAAAAGTAGAATTATCAAATGGAGAAACAGTAAATTACCGAATGAAAAAGGGCGGAAAAGAGGTACTTTTGTTAATTCACGGAAACATGAATTCTTCCCTTAACTGGGATGTGTTAATGAACGAACTTCCAGAACATATCACAGCTTATGCGATCGACTTAAGAGGATTTGGAGACTCCACTTATCATACACCTATTCACACAATCAAAGACTTATCAGATGATGTCAAACTGTTTGCAGATGCTTTAAAGTTGTCTGCTTTTACAATAAGCGGGTGGTCATTAGGAGGAGCAGTTGCTATGCAATATGTGATTGATCATCCGAATGATGCTAAAAAATTAATTTTATTAAGCTCCGTCAATATCAAAGGCTATCCGATTCCAAGAAGAACGTTTCTAGAACTGCCTATTCCTAACAACTTTATACAAACCAAAGAAGAAGTAAAAGAAGCATTTAGAATGGTAGAAAACGCGAAAGAAACAAAAAACACATGGTTTTTAAAAATGATGCTGCGTCAATTTTTATATACAAAAAATAAGCCGTCTGCTGATCAATTTGAAAAATATTTAGAAGAAACGATCAAGCAGCGCAACTTAATTGATATCAATTACGCACTCATGAGATTTAATATTTCAAACGATTTTAATGGTGTTGTGGAAGGGACAGGAGAGGTGGGAAAAATCACGATTCCGACTATGGTTATTCAAGGAGACGAAGATAAGATGGTTTCGACAAGAGATGCATCTGACATCGCGAAAGGCATAGGGGAAAATGCGACGTTAAAAATTATGAAAGGTGTAGGTCACTGTCCGTTGTTAGATGATTTAAGCAGTTTAATGGACTTATACAACACTAATTTAAGCATGGCTTAAATTAGTGAGATTTTCGCTGTTAACAGAAGTTTTATTATTGCTAGATGCAGCATGTTCTAAATCCACACAAGCAAAATGAGCTGCCTGCAAAATGCTTTGAGATGAACAAAGCCTGTTACCTTCTGAGGAAGCAGACAGCTAGTAAATAAAACAATCACAAAAAACGTAAGGTCTTTTCAAAAAGGCTTACGTTTTTTTATTGAGTGGACTTATTATATTTAATGTTGTTTTTCAAAATAAAGAAACAGATTGGTAATCCATTTTGATAGCAGTATCACAGCCAGATAAAATACAAATAAATAACCGTAAGTAGCCCATTCATGCAGCTGGAAAAAGCCAATCCCTGTTAATAGCGGTTTGAAAATAAAAGCAAAAAACAAACAAAGAGCAGTTGCATATACATAGTAATTTTTATGATGGTTAATTGTCCACTGATAAAGAAGCATAAAAGAGACAGGAATAAGCGAAGCATCTAGGCTAAAGCTTACGGGTATGATTGTGTTGATTTGGTAAGGATACGTCCACAGCCCGTTATAAACTCCAGCGGTGTCAATATAGTGAAACCAAACGTGCACGTTAAATCCATAAAACCCTAAGTGAAAGGCTTTTTTTCGGTCAATTAAAAAATAGAGAATGACTAAAGGTAAAATGAAAGCGCCCAAGGTAACCCAAAACTGCCAAGAACTTGGAGTGGAGTAGTGCTGCCAATATTCAGCCCACGTTTTGGCTAGATTTTCTTGTATGCTATGTATTTTTTTAAGATATTCCTGTTGGTTTGGTGTCAATGCAATCCATCCTTTTTAAGTAAGCAAAATTTCGTTACTTTTAAAATGCCCTTTTCTTAAATTTTGGATACCTTTTCCTATTAAGATGTTCGTAACTTTCTGAGGAGAAATTATGCTTTTGATACATTAAGTGTAAAGTATGTAGTATTTCATTCTTTTATAGGCACTCCTCGGCTTTCCGCTATGCTAAAATAGTAGCTATAAAAAAGAAGAAATAAGGGAGCGTATAAATAGTCATATTTTAAACATAGTGATAGCAGTTTTGTGTATGATGGTTGGTTTAATGATCCTTTCTTTATCTCGGTCATTATCCGATGAATCAATGAAGCGGGTTCGGATTAAAGGTCTCCTTATCCCCATGTATTGGATAGCTAAAGGATGCTTTGGCGTATCGTTTGAGCGGTTTGTACGTAAATCGATGTATGTATTTGGAGTGATCTGCATGCTTACGTCGGTCTTGCTGCTCGGAGAGGCCGTTTATCAGCTCATCATTTAAAAAGCAGTTACAGCGACTGCTTTTTTTCCATTTTTATGAAACTTTTAGCGCAGTTTTTACGTATAAAAGGTATCAAAAAAATAGTAGAAAAAAGGAGTGGTTTTTTGTCTCCAGAAAAGAAAAAGACAGATTATCTAGGAATGGGGTTAGGGATGGGCGTTGCGATGGGGGCTTCTCTCGGTATGCTTATGGATAATATTGGGTTCGGCATTGCGATTGGAACGGCCTTAGGAGTTGCTTTTGGAACGGCAATGAACCAAAGGAATAAAAAGGAATAAAGTTTTGAAAGAAGGAGTTCAGAATGAAGTATTTTGACGAAGCAAAAGAACTATGGTTAAACTATGTCCCGAGAAATGGGCAGTCGGATATCGTAGAAGGAGAAGTCATCCGGGCCATTGAAAAGCTTCGCTGTGAAGCTCAAGGCAACGGAAATGCCAATTGGGACGGCGGATTTGAGATGCTGGTGTTATATATACTAGACGTATTGAATGATCCGGACGTATTCAGCACAGCTATGTTAGCCGAAATAAAAGCCGATGTTCACACCTTGCTCACTTCGGCAGAAGATCCGTATTTAGAAGACGACGTATACGATCGTTTGACCGACCGCGTCATTGAGTGGCATATAGCCAAAGGCGGACCTATCAAACGAGAAAAAAATCCTCAATTGTATAGATAAACGTGAGAAAGGAGCTGTTTTAAACAAGCTCTTCTTTTTTTGAGTTTCTGAAGCTTTATTTAACCAACGGGTATCTAATTGCATCATGTGCTAAATAAATACATATAAAAAAGCAGCGGTTTACATCGCAGCAGTGTAGCATAAGCTTCTTAAAAAATCGATTCATAAATGGTTAAATGTTTGCTGACCTCCATAAAAAGTTCATAACTGACGCTGTTGCAAACACGTATAGTATTATATCTTTTACTAAATAAGAGATAAAGGAGAAGCGCCGATGTATATTCCAAAGTATTTTAAAGTGAATGAGGAACAAATAATGTATGAATTTATTGAAGACAATGGATTCGCCACTTTGTTTTCGTATCATAATGAAAAGCCTTATGCTACTCATTTGCCCCTGATGTTAAACCGGAAAGAAAAAGCTTTATACGGACATTTTGCTCGTCCGAATCAGCAGTGGAAAGATGCTGAAAATCAAGAAATTTTGGTTGTGTTTCAAGGGCCTCACTGTTATATTTCACCTTCTTGGTATGAAACGAATCAAGCTGTACCAACATGGAATTATGAAGCTGTTCACGTGTATGGAACCATGAAAATGATTGAAGAACCAACAGAACTGCTTGGGCTGCTGAGAAAGATGGTGGAGAAATATGAAAGCCCGAGCAGTACATATACACTAAATGACGTTGATCCTGCTTATATGAATGGTTTAAGCAAAGGAATCATTGGGTTTAAAATCGACATCAGCAAAATGGAAGGTAAACAAAAGATAAGTCAAAATCATTCAGTCGAAAGACAGCAGTTAGTCATAGAAAAATTAGAGCAGACATCTCGTGAAAATGAAACAAAAATTGCGGAGCTGATGAAGCAAAATGTGCAGCGCGTGCTTAAGAAGTAACCGCTGTTGGAAAAGATCAGCAGTTTGTTAAAGGGAAGATAAAGAGAAACTAACTATGTGTTTAGTTTCTTTTTTATGTTCACAACATTTTCTTGTTATTGACAAACAGGCTGTATATCCTTTAAAATTATCTTTAATTAAAGATAATTAAATTAAAGATAATTTTAGTGGAAGTTAAAAAATTTATATATTATGAAAAGAGGCGGAGCAGATGGAATTGTTAGGGTTGCATCATGTATCTATTTTGACGGGGAAAGCTGAGAAAAACTATCAGTTTTTCACCAAAGTTTTAGGCATGCGATTAGTAAAAAAAACGGTTAATCAAGATAACACTCAGTCTTACCACTTGTTTTATGCAGATGGAGAAGGGACGCCAGGAACGGAAGTAACGTTTTTTGATATTCCGGGGCTTGCAAGAACGCATCAAGGTGCATCTGACATTTCGACTGTTTCGCTTCGCGTTAAAAGTACGGATTCTTTACACTTTTGGAAAGAGCGCTTCGAGCAGTACGGAGTGGAATATGAAGAAATAGCTAAACGAGCTAATCGTGATACGTTAGCATTTAAAGATTATGAAGGGACACGTTTGCTTCTTGTTGCGGACAACGGTGAAAAAGGGGTAAGAGCAGGTGTGCCGTGGAAGCGCGAAGACATTCCGTTAGAACATGCGATTATCGGTTTAGGACCGGTCACGCTAACGGTGGGTACGGCAGAACCAACTGTTGACGTACTGACAAATATTATGGGATTTCGCTACGTGGGTTCTTATCCATCTCTTGCAGGAGATCATAGAGATATTTTGGTTTATACAACAGGTGAAGGCGGAAGCGGAGCCGAAGTTCATATTGAAACGAGACCCGATTTGCCGAAAGTTCGCTTAGGGCGCGGTGGCGTTCATCACGTTGCATTCCGTGTTCCAAATGAAGAAGAATACAATAAGTGGGCAAGTCGATTAAATGAAAACAGTCTGCCGAATTCCGGTAAAGTAGAACGATACTATTTTAAAGCACTTTATTTCAGAGAACCAAACGGCATTTTATTTGAATTATCAACGGACACACCTGGATTTGCGACCGATGAACCGCTTGAAACGATGGGCCAAACATTAGCGCTGCCGCCATTTTTAGAGCCTAAGCGCAAAGAAATCGAAGAGAAGCTGAGACCGCTAGATTTGGACGAAACGCTATAGAATTCTTAAGGTGCCTGCCGCCTATTAAGACATTAAAAAACTCCAGTATTAATACTGGAGTTTTTTAGGTTAACACTCATCGTGCCAGAAACCGCAACCACATGCACCAATAATAATGAGTAAAATAAACAGTACGATGATAATGGCGAAACCATTACATCCATGGTGAGGAACGCCATATCCACATTCAGGAACCACATATCCATAGTCAGGCATTGAATATCCGCAGTGTGGAATCATATGATCATAAGCAGGAGCTGTATAGCCGTGGTGAGCCATAGCAGGTGAGAACGGCATATTTTCATTAGAACTAAAAGGTGCGTTTACGTTATTATGCATTTTGATATCTTCCCTTCATTTATAAAGCTTTGATAACTTATTCATATGTTCCAAGGTCCTCATATGAAGCTTATTCACAGCCCAATTATGGTTGATTAACTATATTTTATGGTGAATGGAAATGAAGCAGTGAGTTTTACGATGCTTGCGGCCTTATAAGTTATGTCAGAAGGGAAGGGGTTTACCTGATTTTGATTGCATACCGCTGTTTCTAGAACGGGTTATGATGAACGTTTTGATTTTCTTAATTCTATATCGTATACGTACCCAAGCTTTCGATGGTTCATAACGTCTTCAGGGGTTGTATTCCAAGGATACATCGGATCTCTAAAGTTTTGACCAAATGGCCCGTTTTTCATCGGCTGATAGTTTTGATTGCGATGAAAAATTTGCCATACAGCCCAAATACGATCCACATTTGCGTGGTGTAAAAAGAAGACAGGATCATTCGGAGCAGTAGGGACAACGCCCATCTGTCCGCCAACCCAACGGTGTACGCGATTGTGAAGCTGTGGCCCGTTAATAAATCCTTCAAGCTGATTACGAAAGCTGTTTTGGCTGGTCATATCCCAAGGCGGCGTGTCATATTGAGTTATTTTTAAAGCATCGAGCACATCATCTCGAGTAGGCAATGTAGGTGCCTCTTTAGTTGCTCCAAAATTACGTTTTAGCCCTCCAGAAGGATTTCCTTGTTCATCGATCGTCGTCCAGCGCCCAGCTGCAAATGGCCCGGTATCGACGATAAAATCTTTTTTTGGATTTCCGTTTCCTCCCATAAAATCTGCACTCCAAATTTGTGACTGTGAGGGATCCTGCAGCTGTGCGTCCGTTTCCCATTCCCAATAAGGAAGGGTTACTTCTGGATTGATTGATTGAAGGTCACGTTCGAATCGTAAAAGGTATTCACGATGCCACGGCAAAAAAGCAGAACTCATATGTGCTGCATTTCGATCGCTGCCCGGAGGAGTATGAAATTTACCTGCTGCACCATGCCAGGCTATATAGCGGTCATATATCCCTTTTTCCTTTAGTATTAGCACGGTACGAACAAAATCTCTTTTTTCCGTGTCGGTAAGCCGTAATACGTTTTTTCTAACTCTGTACTTGTTACTCATTTTTTAACCTCTTTCTAAAAAAGAAGCAAGGGGCTGTTTCTTTTTTATATTTAGAATATGTCCAAGAGGTAAGAGTGCTACTGTAAATTTACAGAGACTTTTTTAAAGGTGTAAATCATAAATAGAGGTAAAATAATAAAAGCAGGCATGCGCCTGCTTTTATTCACTGCATTATTATTAATGACCAATTGGATACATGGTCGTTACGCTGTAGTCGTAGTCTTTGCCTCTGTAGTCAGTATACACAACTCTAACTTCTTGGTTTAAGGAACTAATATACTTTTCTTTAACGTAGTTGCCAGATTTATTATTGGTGCCGTCGTCACCTTCGTTGATGACTTCTTCAGCAACAGACATCGCTTGTTTTTCATTTAAATACTTGCTGAATTGGCTTTTACCTTGGTAATTGTCAACGCCTGGTTTTTGCATATGCGCGACAATGTGGCAATATCCGTATTTATCATTTCCTTCTTGTAAGACAAGTTCTTTGCCGGTAAATAACCTGTCGCTTTGAGTCTCTGCAGAGCATTGGTTGCTTGATGTAGTGTCCGATGTGCTACTCGATGTGCTGCTTGAATTTTCATGCTGCTGAATGAGGGAAATGGGCGAATTGTTGGTAAATACAGCGATGAGAGCAATAACAAGTGCTACAATAGTGTATAGTATTTTGCTGTTTTTAAAAAAATCCATTTCTTTATGTGTCTCCTTTTTGAATCAACGTTAAAATCAAATCGACTTTCTTTTCTAGCTGATCAATTAAGTTTTGTTTTACTTGTTCTGATTGTAATAAAGCGCTTCTTAGTTCGTCCATATCTTTTTGCATATACGCACGGTTTTCTTTTTCTTGCTGCAGCTCTTTTTGAAGAGCGTGTATCGTGGACAGCAATTCTTTATCTTGGTTCATTTCTGCGTTCACCGCCTCTGTGTTGATAAAAAGCAACTTATGCCTACTATATAAAATACCACTATCTCCGCTGTAAATCGACTATTTGGATAGGAAATGAGTCCTCCCGGGTGAGGTTTTAGCAGGATATTGCTAGTTGAGAGGAGAATAGTATGGTTTACCGTAGGTAGATAAGCTGCGCAGAAAAGAGGGAAGAAAATGTTTCCGGAATTAGAGACAAAACGGCTGATATTAAGAAAAATTGTAGAAGATGATGCCGGTGAGATTTTAGAATGCTTTTCTGATGAAGAGGTGCTGCGCTATTACGGGCAAAAACCTTTAGAATCGATCAACCAAGTGAAGGAGATCATTAAGGATTTTTCCAAAGGCTACGAAGAAAAGCAATTGATTAAATGGGGGATTCAGCTAAAAGGAAAAGAAAAGCTGATTGGAACAATAGGGTTTCAAGAGTGGTCTTCTGAGCATAAGAAAGTAAACGTAAGCTATGCTCTTTTTCCAGAGTATTGGAACAAAGGATACGCAACAGAAGCCGTTCATGAAGCGATTTCTCATGGCTTCAACGAACTTCAATACAATCGCATAGGAGCGATTGTATTTACACAAAATAGTGGATCTATCGCCTTGTTGAGCAAATTAGGATTTAAAAAGGAAGGGATGCTAAGAGAGTACATGTTCCAAAACGGCATCCCGTTTGATACATATGTTTATTCGCTGCTGCGCGGGGAAGCCAAGATATAATTGTGAGCATAAAAAAAAGGAACATGGGGAGATGTTCCTTTTTTTATGCTTACATTTTTTGTTAGAACGTACGTGCAGCTTCTTTAGCGCGAGCAATGCCGTCTTCTTTAATTTCTTGTGCTTTATCTGGCATTGCAGCCTGTCCTTCTACAAATAGGCTTCCAATAGAAGGAACCCCGAAGAAGTTCATCATAATGCGCATATAGCGGTGACCCATTTCTAGTTCACCAGCAGGGCCGCGAGAGTAGATACCGCCGTTTGCTTGAATATGATACGCTTTTTTATCTGTTAATAGACCTACAGAACCTTCTGCTGTATATTTAAATGATTTTCCAGCTACTGCTACAGCATCTAAGTATGCTTTCATCACTGGTGGGAATGAGAAGTTCCACATTGGTGTAACAAATACATATTTGTCTGCTTGAGCAAATTGGTCACTTAACTCGTTTAAGCGAGCAACTTTGCGCTGTTCTTCAGGAGTAAGCGCGTCAAATTCTGCGCCGCTTCCAAGTTTACCCCATCCGCTGAATACATCGCCGTCGATGTGAGGGATATGTTCTTGATATAAATTAACATGAACAATCTCATCCGTTGGGTTTACTTCTTTATACTCGTTAATGAATGCGTCTCCCGCAGCCATACTGAATGATTGCGTAGCATCGTTAGGGTTTGCTGTAATATATAATACTTTTGCCATAATTCTTTTCACCTTTCTGTCTTCAATATATAAATGTTGTTTCATGAATTAAAGATAATATGTTCGAAAACATCTACTACGTTATTAATAGTAACTTACGTAACAAATTTAGTCAAAGGTTTTTTATTTGGTTTTATCATGTTTAAAACTTTTCTTGCTGATAACATATTTTCTGTTTTTATGCGTAAACCCTTTTAAGAAAAGGATTTACGCGTCTTACAGTACGATTTTAAATGTTATGATTTGAAAATAAATATCTTTTTTTGAAGGTGAATAATTTAAAAAAGAAAAAAGAAAAACATATATTTACATAACCTGCGTTATGAATAGTAACAAAAAATAACAGCGTTTCATCTTTCCTTTAAACCTATTTTCAGTGCAAACCGAGCAGGAAGGTGATCATTATTTCAAGGGAAATATAAGGGAGGGAAGAGTAAAGAAAAAGACCTCGATCTGCTTCGAGGTCTTTTTCGTTTCTATTGAATTTAAAATGTTTTGGCCATTGAATGGGCTTTTTGGAATGCTTTTTCTTTAATTTGCGGAATTTGATCCGGGAATTTTACTTGTCCTTCAATAATAATGCTTTCAAACGCTTCAATGCCAAAGAAATCCATCATAATTTCTAAATAGCGATGACCCATTTCTCTTGCCATTTCAGGGCCTTCTGAATACACGTCTCCGCGGGATTGAATGTGTATCGCTTTTTTTCCTTTAAGCAATCCCTGAGCGCCTTCTTTTGTATATGTAAAGGTTTTACCTGACACGGTGATCGCATCAATGTACGTTTTCATAATCGCAGGAACCGAAAAATTCCACATTGGCGTGACAAAAATATATTTGTCAGCGAGTACGAACTGTCCGCCTAGTTCGGCTAATCGTCCCACTTTTAATCGTTCATCCGTTGATAAATCCTGAATGGAAGAGTGAGAACGAAGCTTTTTCCATCCGTTAAATACGTCTGCATCTAAGTATGGAATATCTGCTTGATATAAATCTAAATGAACCACATCATCTTCTGGATGTGTTTGCTTATACACGTCGATAAATTCTTTCCCCACAGCCATGCTAAGCGATTCGTCTTCAGCTAAAGGGTGTGCAGTAATATAGAGAACATTTGCCATGATGCTCATCCTTTCTACGGAGTAATTTTAGTAACTGACATTAATCTTGGACCCAGCTTTCTGCCCACTGGCTAATCGGCCCTAATATTTTGCCTAGCTCTGTTCCTTTTTGAGTCAGCGAATATTCAGAACGAATAGGGCGGTCGGGAATAACATTTCGGACAACGATGCCGTGGTCTTCAAGCTCTTTAATCCGTTCTGTCAAAAGCCTTCTGCTTAAGGCTGGTATACTTTCATTTAATTCACTAAAGCGTTTAGGACCGCTCATAAGTACATAAATGATTAATCCTGTCCACTTCTTGCCAATCAGTTCGAAACTTTTTTCTACTTTAGGTTGAATATCTTTTGGTTCGTCCATATTACGTATCCTCCTTCAAACAATATGGATGAAAAATAACTTATGCATTTATTGTAACAGAAAAAGCATAAAAACATGTGGAAACTTTGGGTGAAGCAGGGTGAAATGAATAATTTCACTAGTATTTGTACCTTGCTTTTCACTTTTTGAAAATCTTTCACACATAGGCTTGTTACAGCATACGATGTACGAATTCATTTTAAGAAAAGGTGGTATGGCCATGGCAGGAGTTATTAACATCTGTAACACAAGAATTAATGGTATGGCGAGGAACGGATCGATGAATTTTGGAGAAGTTCTTCACAACGGACACACAGCGGATGTTAAATCTGTTGGAATCAACTCAACCTATGGAGACATTTCAGCTGCTTGTGCGCGAATGAAAAACACAAATATGGATGCAGATATATTTGATCAAACGGCTGTTGCGAATATTGACGGGGTATATGGAAATCAGCAATAGAAATCATAGAGATAAAGCGGCTTATAACAAGCAAAGTTATAAGCTGTTTTTTAATGTTGTTGTATAGTAGGATACCTTCTATTTACTAATGATAAGCGAATGTAAATGTTCGTTCTAATTATAATGATAGAGCGAATCTGTTATATACGCCTTTTCTAAAAAAATTATATATTGTACAAGCACCCGGTCATTTATTGAATAGTATATAGAGGAAAAACAAAGAAAGGATGATTAAAATAGACTTGTATGATTCCTATTACAACCGTTCTGATGGAAAATACTATATTAAAAAGAAAAGAATCTTAAACCCTTAAAAGAGTCTAAAAATAAAAGGGATAAAGTAGATAATCCATTATATAAAATGAGTATAAAAAATAATCACAAACACCCTATTAAAGTTAGCATCGTTATGCCCACTTATAATAAATATTATCAAACCTCTCTTTCGCTTTACGGTTTATCAAAACAAACGTTTCCTTAAGCTGAGTATGAAGTCATTTTAGTGGATGACGCTTCTTCCGATAATACGCCCAACATTTTTAAAGAAGCTGATGTCCCGTTCAAATTTAAGTATATCGGTATGAAACAAAATAAAGGGCGTTCCTCAGTACGTAATATAGGAATTAATCATGCTGAAGGAAATCTTTTAATCTTTTTAGATGGAGAAATGCTAGCGCCTCCTGCTTTTATTGAAAATCACTATAAACATCATGTGCATGAATCCAATCTTGTGGTTACTGGTGCCATGCATTATGAGGGAGTCTACACGTTTATTATGCCAGACTATAATGAAGATCAAGTGGCTCACTTGAAAGAACTAGTCAGCAGGGATCCTGAGTATAGAAGATTGTATGAAAACTATGAACAGACGCAGCAGCATTCAAATGTTCCTTGTCCTCTTGTAACAAAAGAAGATATTAATACAAACCGTTTTCAACGTTTATCATTTCCTAATCGTTATTTCCTTAACAGCGGGCTAAAACATTTCGGAGAGCGACTTGAAGGATTTACACTACCTTATATTGCATTTTTAAGTGGAAATGTATCAGTAAGAAAAGCGAACTTAAAAAAATCCGGTCTTTTTGATGAAACGTTTGTTGGCTACGGGGCAGAAGACTGGGAGCTTGGATATAGATTGTATAAAAATGGGGTGCAGTTTGTTTTAGATCCCTCTACGGTTGCCTATCATCAGGAACATGGGATATCGAAGCGGAAAGTGAAAGAGCAGTGGGGCAATCACTATCGTTTTGTTAAAAAACATCCCAATATAGACGTTCTTATTCTATCTCTTGAATGGAAAGAGCTTCCGTTTATGCATATGCACCAAACACTAGTTGAATATAAAGAGCTGAAGAAGCGTTTTCCTGACGAATACAATGAACTTACACATGCTTTTCGCGTCATGCTTTTTAGAATTATTGAGTATTTAAATAATGGATAGCCTGTGACGAAACTATATGAACTTCCTCCAGGCTCGGAAGAAAGAATAAAAATTCATCAGCAGCTTGAAACGCTGCGCCCCCGCGGATTTGACTACTTGGCGAGTTCTTTTGAACAAATCTATTACCTTTAGTAATTAACACTTTCAAAGAAAATATAGTATCGTCTCGTGAAAATCGTCTCACTGCAAAAACCCCTCAACTTACGCAAAAAAATTGAGGGGTTTATTTCTATATCTATTTTTTATATAAGGGGAGAACACATGAATCAAAATTCACCAAAATATGTTGCTTTAACGTTTGATGATGGGCCCTCAGCCTACACCGTTGCTATTTTAAAAATTTTAAAAAGATATAATGTACGTGCGACATTTTTTGTCGTAGGTGCAGAAGCGGAAAAATTTCCAAGATTAATCCGACGTATTCATAGAGAAAAGCACGTAATTGGAAATCATACGTGGAGTCATCCTGATATTACAACTCTTTCTAAACGCGAATTATGGAAAGAAATCACTTCTACAAATGCTCAAATAGAGAAAATAATAGGTTGTTCTCCAAAGCTGTTTCGTCCACCTTACAGTTCGATAAATGATACAGCTCTTGCTGATATTAAAGAATTGGGAATGACGTCTGTTCTATGGAATGTAGATAGTCAGGATTGGCGTGAAGAAGATCCATTGGCCATATGCAAACATACGATTAAAAATCTACAAGAAAAGAATCTTATTGTCATGCACGATGGGGATCGATACGGCAGCGGAGCGCGAGACCAAATTGTTACTTCATTGCCGAAACTTATTAAGTATTTAATAAATAACGACTATCAATTTGTAACGGTTCCTGAATTTCACCGAGTGGCATTCAAAATTGAAGGATGGTCTTAAGCAAAAAAAGGAATACCCAAGAGGTATTCTTTTTTCTATTGTGAAACAAGATAAAATCGAGAAGGGTTACATGTGCTAATTGATAGAAAGACTAGGTAGAGAAAAGTATTTCACCTTATAGAGGAATTGATTGTTAGGAGATGTCTTACTTATACGTTCAATATAAATAAAATTGGTAAAAAATGAATCTTTTTAGAGCATGATTCGTACTAGTAAGTAGATACATAATTTTGATGAAGAAAAGAGGTAGTACATTGAAAAACAAAGGTTTGATCGCTACGATCATTGTGCTAGTGCTTGTTGTAATTTACGGAGTGAGCTCTTACAATAGTCTCGTTAGCGCAGAGGAAGATGTAGATAATAAATTTTCACAAATAGATAATCAACTGAAAAGAAGATCTGATTTAATTCCGAACTTAGTGGAAACCGTAAAAGGCTATGCTAAGCATGAGCAGGAAGCAATTGATTCGGTCACTCAGGCAAGAGCGCAGCTAGCGGGAGCTAAAACTCCTGAAGACAAAGCTGATGCTAATCAACAGTTAAGCGGTGCATTAAACCGCCTGCTCGTAGTGGTTGAAAAATATCCGGATTTAAAAGCGAATGAAAACTTCAGAAGCTTAATGGACAGTTTAGAAGGAACAGAAAATCGACTCGCTGTAGCGCGTAAAGACTATAACGATGAAGTTGCAAAATACAATAAATCGGTTAAGAGATTTCCTAAAAGCATGTTAGCGGGTACGTTCGGCTTTGAAAAAAAGCCATATTTTGAAGTAACAAATGAAGAAAAAGAAGCGCCGAAAGTTGATTTTGGGAGCGATAAGTGATGAAATTTCTTGCTTCGTTTGCTTTATTATTGTCTCTTTTATGTAATACGGTAAGCGTTGCTTTTGCTGCACCTGATATTCCAAATCCGGTAGGCGATATTTATGTTCAGGATTTTGCTCATTTATTAAACGATCAGGAAAAAGCTGATATAAATCAAATGGGCAGAAAGTTAGATGATGAAACGAAAGCTCAAGTAGCGATTCTTACCGTGAATTCATTAGGTGATGCGGATGTAGAAGAGTACGCAAATGAAGCGTTTCGAAAGTACAAACTTGGTGATAAAAAGCTGAACAATGGCGTTCTTATTTTGCTCGCTAAAAAAGAACGAAAAGTTCGAATCGAAGTAGGATACGGGTTAGAAGGAGCCATCACCGATATCAAATCGGGAGAAATTTTAGATTCTTATGCTATTCCTAACTTAAAAAATGGCAAATACGATACGGCGCTAGAAAGCACATACAAAGCTGTTTATAACCAAGTCGTAAAAGAGTATGATTTAGGAACAGATTTTGAACAAAAAGTACCAAAAGCAGATGCTCCCTCTGATAGCGGCGTTCATTTAACAACTCTTCAAACGCTGCTGATTGCAGCTGTTATTGTGGGCTTGCTTATTCTCGACTTCGTCTTTTTTAAAGGAGCGATTACACAATTTCTGCTAAACTTCCTTGTGATGTTTGGAGGAAGAGGCGGTGGCAGCGGCGGCAGCGGTCCTCGCGGAGGTGGAGGCGGCAGTTCTGGAGGCGGTGGAGCGAGCCGAGGCTGGTAAAAAGATAAGAGTAAAAAGAGGCTGGGATAAAATTAGGTTAGTGGAAGGAAGATACGAACGAGATGGATTCTTAATTGAGAATCCAACGCGTTCGGTTTTTTTATTTGTATGGTGAACATAGCTTTCATATCTTCATTCAGTTCCTTCTAGCAGTTGATTGGAGGGCAAGACGAAGACTCCTGCGGGAAAAGCGGTACAGGTGAGACCCCGCAGGAGCGCAAGCGACGAGGAGGCTCACCGGCCGCCCGCGGAAAGCGAAGTCTTTCACGGAAATCAACTGCGGTGTCAAAAGCGGTTCAACTCATGTATCCTAGTTGTACGTATTTAAATCGAATTAATTAGGTATGTCTCAACCTCTTTTTTGCTTTGTACAGTTATACCTTAAAAAATAGATTTTTTCCATTATATAAGCATAATCAGAAAAATTTAGGGAACTAAGAAAAAAGTTAGAGATTTACAAATAAAAAGGAAGGTTTTATATGAATACATTTAGATGGATAGCGGCAAGGAAACAGCTCTCTCCTCGTGCTTTTAAAGATGAGCTAAATAGCCAAATATGGTTTAGTCCCTTAATTTATGCTCTTTTTTCTGTCCTTTTAGCTGCATTGACGCTGTTTCTTGATTATTACTGTAAAGTAGGAGAGAAGGTTCCTTCATTTTTTTCAATCAACATGGATTTAACCAATACGTTAGTGAGTACGATTATGCCCGGAATTCTATCGATTACGACGTTTACCTTTAATTTAATGCTTGTTGTGTTTACATCATTTGCAGCTCAGTTTTCTCCTCGCGTGTTAAAAAACTTTGCTTCTTCTAAATCTACTCAGCGAATTCTGGGGATTTTTATAGGGAGTTTTTTGTATACACTTTTTGTTTTTTTATTTTTAAACAGCTCTCAAGTAGACGGATATTTTGCGATTCCATTTGTGACGACGGCGCTATCGGTTTTTAGTGCGGGCACGTTTGTCTATTTTATTAATCACTCTGTGAAGTGGCTGCAAGTAAATCATATGACTCAATCGATGAAAACAGCGTCCATAAAAGCAATTAAGACAACAATCCGCGAGGAACTGGAGATTCATCGAACGCAGTCTAGTCATAGCGAACAATTTTCCTTTCCAGAAGGAGAAAAAAAGCCGGTATGTATTCAAACATCTGGCTATATTCAAACAGTGAACTACAGCCAATTGATTCACTGCGCCAAAGAGCATAATTTAGTTATAAAAATGGAGCGTGAAGTAGGGGATTATGTGCTCAGCGGAACCGTATTATTTTATTATTGGCATAGAGATTCGACAGAGCAGGATGAAATGGATTGTACCGCCTTTCACCAATATATCCATGTAGGGAAATCTCAGACTGATATTCAAGATACTACGTATATCATTACGAAGTTTGTGGAGATGGCAGTTAAATCACTAGGGAATGATGATTTCAAAACGGCGGTTAACTCCATTCATCAAATTAGCGATATTCTTCGGGAAATTTGTGAAGCTAGTCAATTTTCTTCTTATTTAGTGGATGACAGCGGCGTGATACGAATGGTGATTCCTGATAAAAAATTTGAGGACTTTTTATATGATGGATTCGCTAATATCCGGCACTATGCGAGGCGGAATATTATCATTACGATGGAGCTGCTCAAAACGCTTGGAAATCTCGCTGAGACTATTGGACCAGCTTTTTACGATGACATCTGGGAGTTTGCTGTATACATTTCTAAAGGCTTTGAAGAAGAGTATTTATTTGTTCAAGATAAAAAGTACTTTTTACATATTCTTTATGATTTAGCTATTTCTACAAAAAAAGAAGAGCAATATGAACAAATCGCCAAACAAATGAAGGGATAAAAAAGCCGAAGTCAGACGCTGACATCGGCTTTTTCTTTATTTATTTGAACGTTTTAAGATGCTTTTAGTATGTGAAAATGTATCGAAGCTTGCTTTTCCGTGATACGCACCCATTCCGCTGTCACCAACGCCTCCAAACGGAAGATAGTGAGATGTCATATGGTTAATCGTATCGTTAATAGAACCGCCGCCGAATGACACGCTGTTTAAGATGCGATCTTGGACTGCTTCATCTTCAGAGAAAAGATAAAGTGCCAATGGTTTTGGACGTTTTACGATTGCTTCAATTACTTCTGAGATTTCATCGTATACGATGACTGGAAGAATTGGTCCAAAGATTTCATCTTGCATCACATTGTCTTCCCATGAGATGTTGTCAAGAACAGTTGGTTCAATAAACAGACGAGAACGATCCGTTTTGCCTCCAAAAACGATATCTCCGTTTGTTAAGAAGCTGTTAAGACGATCAAAATGCTTTTCGCTCACTACGTGAGGGAAGTCTAGATTTTGTGAAACATCTTCGCCGTACGTGTTTGTTACGACTTGTTTTAGATTAGCTAGCAGCTCGTCTTTTACATTTCGTTGAACAAGAATGTAGTCTGGCGCTACGCAAGTTTGGCCAGCATTTGCAAATTTACCGCGCGCAATGCGTTTAGCTGCTTCTTCAATATTAGCATCTTCGTGTACAATTGTAGGACTTTTTCCGCCTAGTTCTAGCGTAACAGGCGTTAAATGTTTAGCAGCAGCTTCTGCCACAATTTTGCCGACCATTGTACTTCCTGTAAAGAAGATGTAATCAAAGTTTTCTTTTAGTAAAGCAGTGCTTGTTTCCACTTCACCTTCGACTACAGTCATGTATTCTTCAGGGAAGTTTTCATTAAACATCTTAGCAAGAAGGCTTGACGTATGAGGTGTTAATTCAGAAGGCTTTAACACCACGCAGTTACCTGCAGCAATCGCGCCTACTACTGGTGATACAGCAAGTTGGAACGGATAGTTCCAAGGTGCAATCACTAGAGCTAAACCGTACGGATCTTGATAAATATAGCTTTTTGCTCCGGCGTGAGTAGATGGTGTTTCTACTTCTTTTGGCGCTGCCCATTCTGCAAGATTCTTAACTGCAAAGTCGATTTCGCTTAGCACAAGACCAACTTCTGCACGTTTTGCTTCAAATTCTGGTTTGTTAAGGTCAGCTTTTACTGCTTTTAAAATGTCGTCTTCATGACGTACAACAAGTTCTCTTAATTTCTTTAGCGTTTCGATACGGAACGCAACGTCTTTTGTTTTACCGCTATTAAAGAATGAAAGCTGTTTTTTTGTAAGTTCTTGATAGTTATTCATTGGAAAGTCTCCTTTTACTTCACATTTTTAGCTCTTTATTTATTGAATAGAACTAGCTGCTTATTTCCAAGTTGTAACCGTATTGACCGGTAAACGGTAAGAAGCATGGCCTTCGCTTGCTGCTTTTCCGATTGAGATAAGCATAATCGGAACATAACGTTCTTTATCCAGACCGAATGCTTCTGCGATTAATTCTTTTTCGTATCCGCCGATTGGATTTGTATCATATCCGTGAGCGCGAGCAACAAGCATAAGCTGCATAGATACAAGACCTGAATCTATTAAAACGATGTCTTTCATATCAGCTTTTGGCATGTTTTCGTAAATCGGCTTAAAGAAATTTAGCTGCTGTTCTTTAATGTCTTGAGGCATATAGCCAAGCTCTACGGCTTTGCCAAAAATTTCGTCTGCATATTCGACGTTGTTCATGTCGCCAAATACAGCAATAACAGCTGAAGATGTATTAACTTGTTCGCTGTTAAATTTCGCAAGTTCAGCTAATTTTTCTTTTCCTTCGGGTGTTTCAATCACAACAAAGCGCCATGGCTGCATATTAACAGAAGAAGGAGCGCGCATAGCTTCGGTAAGAATTTCCTCCATTTCCTCACGGCTGATTTTTACTGAAGGATCATATTTTTTAATTGAACGGCGTTTTAAAGCAATTTCGTTAAAGTCTTTTGTAGTCATAGTCATTATTCCTTTCTTTTTAGGCGTTAAACTTATTTATTTTCATTTCCATATTTTTGATTGTGGACAATTGTTTGATATATCAATAATTGATACATCAACAATATAATACATTGATTTAAGAATTGCAAGGGAAAAAGTTTAAACTTGTGAAAAGGTGTTAACTTAGAAGTGGGAAGACTCATTCTCCAGGGAACAAACAAATATGAGGAAAGTGAGAGATAAAAATAAATTATAAAAATGATCAAACAAAAAGTTTGACTACTTTATCTCTCTTAGTTACGATAAGTAACGAAAAGAAACAAAAGTGAATTTGTCTCTTTTTAAATGACGTACAGTTTGAGAAAGAAGAGACAAAGAGATATTTCTTCTCTATTTAAAAACCTAAACTGTATTTATAATTAGTACAGTATAGCAAGACATATCACGCAGGAAAAGTAGGAGGACTTCAAGATGTACACAGATTTAAAAGATAAAGTAGTAGTTGTAACAGGCGGATCAAAAGGATTGGGTCGCGCAATGGCCGTTCGTTTTGGTCAAGAGCAGTCAAAAGTGGTTGTAAACTACCGCAGCAATGAAGAAGAAGCGCTAGAAGTAAAAAAAGAAATTGAACAAGCTGGTGGCCAAGCAATTATTGTTCGAGGCGACGTAACAAAAGAAGAAGACGTTGTGAATCTTGTAGAGACAGCTGTTAAAGAGTTTGGCACATTAGACGTTATGATTAACAATGCTGGTGTTGAAAACCCGGTTCCTTCACATGAATTATCGTTAGAAAACTGGAATCAAGTAATCGATACAAACTTAACAGGCGCGTTTTTAGGAAGCCGCGAAGCGATTAAATATTTTGTTGAAAATGATATTAAAGGAAACGTTATTAACATGTCCAGCGTTCACGAGATGATTCCTTGGCCACTATTTGTTCACTATGCAGCAAGTAAAGGCGGTATGAAACTAATGACAGAAACATTGGCTCTTGAATATGCGCCAAAAGGTATCCGCGTAAATAACATTGGACCAGGCGCGATCGATACGCCAATCAACGCTGAAAAATTCGCAGATCCGGAACAGCGTGCAGACGTAGAAAGCATGATTCCAATGGGCTACATCGGCAACCCGGAAGAAATTGCATCAGTTGCAGCATTCTTAGCATCGTCACAAGCAAGCTACGTAACAGGTATTACACTATTTGCTGATGGCGGTATGACAAAATATCCTTCTTTCCAAGCGGGAAGAGGTTAATAAATAAAGCTGAAAGAAAAAAGACCTTGGGATATCCCGAGGTCTTTTTTGTATGCAACAAACACAGGTTTAATTTACTAAATATTGAAACTTTTATTGAAGTATTACGTATATAAACTAACGACAAATAAAGGACGTGTTGATATGCTACCGGAAACGATTCAACAAAAAGTAGAGCAGTATAGAGGTTTTTATATCAGCTTAAAAAATGAACTCAAATGGAAAGTGGCAGATCACAAGCAGTTTATGGCTATCGCTTCTATGTATGTAGTGAAAGGCAAATCGCTTCAGCTTCAGCCTTATATTGAGTTAAGTGACTATATTAAAAATCAAGTAGGAATGTTTTCTACATTAAAATCATCGCAGCGGTTTACGATCGCAGCCATGCTGGATACCCGCTATGAGAATCCAAAAGAAACGTTTCATGAATTTCTGGATGTATATGATAAATTGGTACAAGGCGGGTTTACTAGAGGCGCATTTACGTATATCGCGGCTTCTGTTATGCTGTCGAATGAGTCGAGTCGAAGTCATAAAGAAATGGTTCGAAGGTCAGTAGAAATTTATCAAGGCATGAAAAAAAAGCATCTCTTCCTCACATCAAGCGGTGATGTACCTCTTGCCGTTTTATTAGCTGAAACGAGCGAGTCTGTTGATGATTTGATGCATGAAATTGAACACTTTTATACCACATTGGCGCAGCATGGATTTAAAAAAGGAAATGACCTTCAGTTTTTAAGTCATATTCTCGCAAACGATAAAAACTTACATGGAGATACCCTTATTGAAAGGTGCCTAGCAGTAAAAGAAATCTGTGAATCGGCAGGTATGAAAGTAAAAGCAATGCATTACCCAGTCCTTGGCTTATTAGCACTGTTTGAAAAACCGGAAGCTGAAATTGAAATTATCCATGAAGCGGTAAAGCAGCTGAATGCAGATAAACTTTTTAAGTGGCAGAAAGACATCAATGTTATGCTGGCGGTTAATCTGGTTATCAGTGAAAAGCTAAAGGATTCTAGACTGGTCGAAACAGGCATCTATACAACGATTGAAACGATAATTCAAGCCCAGCAAGCGGCTATGCTAGCGGTTATTGCGAGCACTTCAGCGGTTGCTACTACGACTACTACTTGATAAATGAAACGGCTATAAAAAGAGGCTGGGACATAACTACATGAATCTAACCTAAAGGTGAATCAATGGGATAAATGAGCTGAACCGCTTATAACACCGCGGTTGATTTCCGTGCAAGGCTTCGCTTTCCGCGGGCGGGAGCTGAGCCTCCTCGTCACTTACGCTCCTGCGGGGTCTCACCTGTTCCGCTTTTCCCGCAGGAGTCTTCGCCTTGCCCTCCAATCAACCTCTAGAAGTACCATATACATGAAACCTACGTTCACCATGCCGATGAAAAAATCCGAACGAAGTTGATTCTCCATCAAGAATCTTGATTCCTCGTTCGAATTTACATTTAACTAGAATACTTTTATCTCACCTTTTCTCTTAAAAAGTATAAACCTCGCCATCATCTGGAATAAAGACGCGGGACGCCATATCTTTTTCGTTGATAAAGCCTTTTAGCTCTTCTCTTGATAACGTCCAGTGATTTACAGCTTCCATATGGACAGAAACAATCGTAGCATGAGGGGCCGCTTTAAAAACTTGGTAAATATCTTCTTTCCCCATCACAAGAGAACCGCCTTCTAAAAATTGATTATCTCCGCCGTTTACGACAATGATCTCTGGTTTATATGTATTGATTTCTTCTTCAACAGCGGAATACCATACCGTATCTCCAGCTACATAAAGCGTTTTTTCATTCTTATGTTTAAAAACAACGCCGCACACTAAACCAGTACGCTTTAAAATTTCTCCTCTTCCGTGTTCACCTTTTGTTTTGATTAATTCAACGCCTTCAAAAACCGTGTTTTGCGTAAGTACTTCTACATTTTTAAAACCAGCTTCTTTTACTACTGCGGCATCTTCTTCATTTTGAACGAACATTTTGATGTCTTTTGGCAAAGCCTGTTTAGCAGCATCGTCAAAATGGTCTAAATGGAGGTGAGTGACAATAACCGCATCTACATCAGCAATAATTTCTTCAACGGATATCGGTAAGTTCACTAAAGGGTTGTTTTGATCTTGTCTGATCGAATTTGGGAAAGGAGGGTACGTGCCTTTCTCCGCTAACATAGGATCAATTAAAAACGTTTTTCCTCCGTATTCAACAATTAGAGTAGCGTTACGAATATGTCTAATCTTCATCTGTATCTCTCCTTTTTTTGATCTACGTATAGTTTATAGGATACTCTAGTTGCAAATACATAGATAAAATCAAGTCTTTTAACACTTTCACTTGATAAATGAAAGAATAGTAGTCAAAAGCAAAAAGAACCGAAACAGTGCTGTTTAGGTTCTTTTTAGGATTTCTTTTATCTCTTTATATATACGTACTTGGTTGCGTCCATGTTGTTTGGCAGCGTACAGGGCGATATCTGCTTTATTCAACAGCTCATCTAACGTTTCATTTTCTTGTTTTTCCGCTTGTGCTACTCCAAGACTTAGCGTAATAGAAATGGTTTCTTCATTAATCAGTAAGGGCTGAGTCTCGACGTGACGGCGAATTTGGTCAGCCAGCGTTTCGCCTTCGGATAAAGTATAGCCCTTTAGCGCGAGTACAAATTCTTCACCGCCGTACCGAGCAAAAAGGGCTCCTTGCGGTAATACGGACTGGCAGGCTTTTACGACATGTACAAGCACCTGATCGCCGGTATAATGACCATACGTATCGTTCACTTTTTTAAAATAATCTATATCAAGTAAAAGAAGCGTAAAAGAAGATGCGGGCTTTTTTGCTTCATCGAATGCTTGCTTGCTGTGCTGAAAAAATGCCCTGCGATTATAAATTTGCGTCAGCTCATCGTAATAAGCTTGATTTTCAAGCTTTAGCTGAAGTCTTTTTAGCTCTGTGATATCCGTAAAAATAAGCAGCAAGCCGTGACTGTTGTTGGCATACTGCAAAGGAGAGGTGCGAACTTGATACGTATACTGAGATTGATCCCCAGAAAAAAGCTGCAGCTCTTGACTGCTGTTTTTATTTTCTAATGTAAAAGGAAATGAATTGCCCGATAGCGTGAACCAAATATCAGCAAAACGTTTTCCAAACATCGCTTTTTTCAGCTGCGGAAACATGTTCTTCGACGCTAAGTTAAATTCAATTAATCTGTAAGCTTCATCAAGCACGATAACACCGTCATTGATGCTGTTAAATATCGCATCTTTCGCAACGGGCATGACTGTAAACATACGCGATGAGTTAATGGACCATAAATATAAAAAAGAAGAAATCCATAAAACCATGGGAACTGGATCAATTCCCTGCGGCGTAAAGCCCATTAAATAGACAAAAGCTGTGACGATAGGGACTAATTGCCCGACCATTAATGCAATTAACTGCAGGCGGTAAGCTTTAGCTGTTTCTTTCCAGCGGTAAACGGCGAGCAAAAAAGCAACAAACATAGACGAAAAGATGAACATTCCATGAATCATGTACCAGGTCCCAATTTCTTGATGAATGTAAGGAGCACCTAAAACTGGGTCAATTTCAAACACTCGGTAATGAAGGTGATGCCAGTCATTTGTTGCGACCATGATCAAACTAATAAAAGGAATGATAAAAAGGGAAAAAATATGTTTTTTCCTTACTTTTATGCCGACATACTGCATAACAAACAGCAGTCCTGCAGGGGGCGAAAAAGGCATGCCCACGTATTGAATGACGGTCCAGAACTTCATTTCCTCAAGGTTAACGGATAGCAAGCTAAATGCCGCACCCATACAATAAATAGTGGTGAAACCTGTATGAAGAATAAATAAATGCGCAATGTTAGCGTAGTGGTGACGCTTAATAAATACGTAAAAACATAAGTATAGATTAAGAACACCGGACGTGCAGATAAGCGTTATATAAGCTGTTAAATCTAAATTCACAATTGTATCCCTCATTAAGAAAGCATTTTTAGTTAAATGTAGCACAGTTGAAATAAAATGTGGATGTTTTATGTAGGAAATGAGCAGTGCCGGAGATAGTAGAGGGATACCTCGTTTATAAGCAGCTTCTTTATGAGAATAGTAGATTGTTAAAAATTCAGCATTTTATGTATTGACATCGCTTTCATAGTGGAATATAATTTCAGTAATAACTTAAAACTGGATTGTTACTGATTCGATCAGGCATTACCTGTGTTAAAAATACGTGAGGTGTTCATGTGTTTTTAAGATGGGATTTTTACGTTTGTTCTGATGTGGGGGAAGCATCTATGAAATTTGTTAAAGTATTTAATAATAACGTAGCATTGGTCAAAGACTCCTCTAATGTAGAATGGGTCATCATGGGAACAGGCGTCGGTTTCCAAAAGAAAAAAGGTGATCCAGTTGATAAGGCTGTCATTCGACGAAAGTTTGTGGCGGAGTCGTCCAATATTCGTAGACCGCTGGCTCAAATTCTAGAGAGCATCAAACCAGAAATTCTCGAGGTTTCTGTAGAGTTAATCAAGCAAGCAGAAAGAGAAATAGGTGAGCCTTTTCGCACCAATATTCATTTGACTCTTGCGGATCACTTAAATTTTGCGATTGAACGAAGCCATAATGGCCTTGAATACGCGCAGCCAAGCCGCTGGGAAGTCAAGAAGCTTTATCCGAAAGAGTATAATGCTGCGGTTAACGCGATTCGACTAGTGTATGACCGGCTTGATGTGCTGCTTCCTAAAAGTGAAGAAACGTTTCTCACCTATCATTTTGTAAACGCACAGAATGTACAAGCAAAAGTGGAAGAAACGATGAAGATGACTGAAGTGATTAATCGAATTATCGATGTTGTTCAATATCATTTTCAGCTCAAACTTGACGAAGAATCCATGAACTATTCTCGCTTTGTCACGCATCTACGATTTTTTGTTTTACGTCAGCTGGATCAGAACCCACATGTTTCTCCGGAAGTTGATGCTACGCTGCTGGATGTCGTAAAAACAAAGTATGAAAAAGCATATAAAGCTGTTGAAAAAGTGGCTAATTTACTTCATAAACAGCATGGTTGGTCTTTAACTTCAGATGAAAAGCTTTACTTAACGCTACACATTTGGCGAGTGACGAATCTAGTAGAAACTGAATAATCGTTCTTCATTGGAGGATTGTTACTGACTCGATCAGGCATTACCCAAGCAGACATTTGCATGTATCAAACATGCGGTGATCTGTTTGGGTTTTTTTATTGAAAAAAGGAGGGATATAAATGACTTCACATAAAGAAACGGCTAAACAAGTAGTAGATAAAATCGGTGGAGCACAAAATGTTAATCAGGCTTGGCACTGCGTGACGAGACTTCGCTTTAATCTCCATGACAAGAATAAGGTGCAGGTGGAGGAAATTAAGCAAATAAAAGGGGTGATGGGCGCTCAATTTTCCGGTGATCAGTTTCAAGTCATTATTGGAAACAGAGTCGCTGAAGTCTTTGAAGAAGTTGAACCATTGCTGGGCAGTGGAAGAGCTACCGAGGATAAAAGCAGCCAAAAACAAGGCGTTGTTTCACTTCTAATGGATAGTATTTCAGGAATTTTTACTCCTATCTTACCAGCCCTTATTGGTGCGGGTATGCTAAAAGCTTTTGTCGCTTTATTTGCTACGCTAGGATGGCTGAGCATAGAAAGTGATACGTACGCAGTGCTGAATGCAATTGGGGACGGAGTCTTTTACTTTCTGCCATTTTTCTTAGCTGTTTCAGCAGCTCGCAAGTTTAAAACAAATGAATACTTAGCGCTTGCTTTAGCAGCTGCCATGCTGTATCCGACCTTTGTAGATGCAGCGAGAGGCATTACGAAAATAAAAGAATTTACGTTATTTGGAATCGATTTTATATCCATTCCAGTGGTTAACTATACGTCTAGTGTAATACCGATTATTTTAGGTGTACTTCTATTAAAATATATATACAAATTTGTTCGTTCATGGATGCCGGCTACCGTTACGGTCATGTTTTCACCACTGCTTGCACTTCTAATCGCCGCACCTATTACGTTATGGTTAATCGGTCCGCTTGGAACGTATATGGGAGACGGATTAGCAAGTATGTTCTCATGGATGTTTGAAACAGCAGGTCCGCTGGCAGGTCTTTTACTAGCAGGTCTTATGCCTCTTATTATCATGACCGGTATGCACTATGCAATAGCTCCTATTGCGATTCAAAATCTAAAAGTATATGGATTTGACAATGTTTTGATGCCGATGATGTATATCAGCAACCTTGCTCAAGGAGGAGCCGCTTTTGGAGTAGCGTTGAAGACAAAAAATAAAGATTTAAAACAAGTTGCGTTTTCATCAGCTATTTCAGCTGTTATCGGAATTACAGAGCCTGCCATGTACGGGGTAAACATGAAGTTGAAAAAACCTTTTTATTACGCTATTGCCTCTAGCGCACTGCTCGGTGGCTTTGCTGGATGGTATGGGTTTAAAGCTTTTACATTAGGAGGATTAGTCGGAATCTTTGCTATTCCTACGTTTGCAGATCCAAGCGGGGCAGCAGGCAATTTGATTGTCGCAGTAGCGCTGCTGGCAGGGGCCGTTATTTTACCAGCCGTCTTGGTCCTTACTCTTGGGTTTAAAGATATTGCTTCAGAAGAACCAGAAAAAAATACAATAAAACTTGAAGAACATCCTGTCAAGGAAGAAGCGCCACTGCAAAATGTTTCTCTAGCAGTAGAGGAGAAAAAAAGTGGTAAAACAAAAAGCGTCTTCTCTCCGTTACACGGAGAACTTGTACCGCTGCATCAAGTGTCAGATCCAACATTTGCTCAAGAAATTATGGGTAAAGGAATTGCGATTAAACCTAGTGAAAACCGCGTAGTCTCGCCTATCGCTGGAACGATTATGGTGTTGCCTGATTCTCAACACGCAATTGGCATTAAAGGAGAAGACGGAGAGGAAATTTTAATTCATATTGGAATTGATACCGTTTCTTTAAAAGGAGAGCACTTTAAGGCGCTGGTGAAAGAAAAAGATCATGTAAATGCAGGGCAGCCGCTAGTTGAATTTGACCGACATGCGATTGCAGAAGCTGGATTTGAAACTGTTACGATGGTTATTGTCACAAACACCGCAGAGTATTTAGATGTGCTGTCTGTCAATGAAATAGGTCTAATTTTTGAAGGGGAACAGCTACTTTCTGTAGTAAAATAAATGCTATTTTTAATAAAAATATGAGAAAAGGACGTGGGGACTATGTTAACAAATGATACTGTATTTAAAAAGGGATTTTTATGGGGAGGAGCAACAGCTGCTAACCAAATTGAAGGAGCTTATGACGTTGATGGAAAAGGGCTGTCTACTGCAGATATGATCCGATTTGTCCCAAAAGACGAACGAACTGGTTATTCGATGGATGTAAAAGCAGATTATATTGAAGATGTGCTTAACAACAAAGTAAACGATCGTTTTCCAAAGCGTACGGCTATCGACTTTTATCATCGCTATAAAGAAGATATCGCATTATTCGCGGAAATGGGGTTTAAAACTCTTCGCATTTCGATCAACTGGGCGAGAATTTTCCCTAATGGAGATGATGTGAAGCCAAACGAAGCAGGGTTGCAATTTTACGATAACCTATTTGATGAAATGTTAAAGTACGGAATTGAGCCGTTAGTGACGCTTTCGCATTATGAAACGCCGCTGGAGCTTACGCGTAAATACAACGGCTGGTACAGCCGCAAGCTAATTGGCTTTTATACACGCTACGCAGAAACGGTATTTACACGCTATAAAAACAAAGTGAAATACTGGCTGACGTTTAATGAAATCAATGTGATTACCCATAGTCCTTATACAGGCGGCGGTATTTTAGTTGAAAACGTTCCAAATCAGTCAGCAGAACAAATTGCGTATCAAGGAGCGCATCATCAGTTTGTTGCGAGTGCACTTGCCACTAAGCTAGCTCACGAGATTATTCCTGATGTACAAGTAGGGTGTATGCTTGCGCGTATGACAACGTATCCTGTGACGAATCATCCGGACGATATTTTACTAGCACAGCATAAAAATGACTTGAACTTATTTTTTACAGATGTTCAAGTGCGCGGAGAATATCCAAAGGTAATGGAGCGTTACTTTAAAGAGAACAACATTCAAATCGTAAAAGAAGTAGGGGACGATGAAATTATCAAACAATATCCCGTTGACTTTATTTCATTTAGCTACTATATGTCTCTTTCTGTCACAACTCAAAGTGAAGAAGAAAATGTCCTAGGAAATATGATTGCGGGAAGTGTAAAAAATCCTCACCTTCAAACGTCCGATTGGGGATGGCAAATCGATCCGAAAGGACTTCGCTATACGTTACAAGATTTTCATAACCGTTACGGCAAACCGCTGTTTATTGTTGAAAATGGGTTAGGAGCTCATGACAAAGTAGAAGAAGACGGCTCGATTCATGATCCGTATCGTGTAGATTACTTAAGACAGCATATTGAGCAAATGAAAGAAGCCGTCAAAGATGGTGTAGACTTAATGGGCTATACAGCGTGGGGACCTATTGATTTAATCAGTGTGTCAACAAACGAAATGTCAAAACGATACGGCTTTATTTACGTAGATCAAGACGATGAAGGAAATGGTACGCTTGAACGATCTAAAAAAGATTCCTTTTACTGGTATAAACAAGTGATTCAGACAAATGGAGAAGATTTATCTTCATCTCCAAAAATCAAAGTTTCTCAGTAAAAAACACATGCCTGAAAACACGAGATGTTCCTTAATCTGCGTGTTTTCAGGCATATTTTAATTGGTGCACAGCCTATTTAAGTTCATCGTTTTACAAAGATGCCACCTGCATTTTTTTCTGTCTGAAAAAGACCCAATCTTTAAAACCTATTTCTTTAAGGCGCTTTTTTACTAGTTCAAAGTCGTCTCCAATGCGCTTCGGGTCATGGGCATCGGAACCAAATGTAATGCGTACCCCGTAGCGCAGAGCTCTTTCCAAAATGTCGTCTGCAGGATACCAGCCTCCGCAGTCTTTGGTTTTGCCTGATGTATTCACTTCTATGGCAATATCATGTGCTGAAATCACTTTTAGCGTCTGATCAATGACAGCCGTCTCGATAGAAGAAAAAGAAGGGTAGAATCCTTTCATGGCATCAATATGGCCAAGAATCTGAAACATTCTGCTCCGGGCGGATTCTTCGATCAATTGATAATACGTTTCTTTCGTGCGCTGCTTTTCTTGCTGAGAAAGACCTTCCCAGCGCGTTTTATGAAAGATGCTGACTTCATCAACTCGATGGACAGAGCCGATTATGTAGTCAAACGGATATTTTTCATAGTAGCTACGATATATCTTCGCATGCTGGGGAAAGAAATCAGACTCTACGCCTAACAGCACTTCAATTTTTTCTTTATATTCTTCTTTTAGTTTCAAAATCTCAGCTACATATCCGGAGAATGCGCTTTTTCCCATAGCAATGTGAGGATACGGCTGGTCTTCTTCGCTCGCAAAATAAGGAGAATGATCCGAAATCCCAATGATATCAAGGCCTTTATCAATAGATGCCTCTATATAATCTCGAATCGTTCCGCGAGCGTGTCCGCATCGGTCGTGATGGGTATGAAAATCAAATTTTAAATCAGCGTTCATTTTTCATCACCTCTGTTACCTTTTTATGTAGTGTATAAAATATTCTACAAAGAAACAAAGTATCCCCCGTAGAAATGGATGAAGAGAATATTTCTTGGCTTGCTGGTGAGTCATCTACTAAAAAGATTGTACAGAAAGAGGTTATTTTATTTAATTTGCTGCAAAAATTGACATGGAATCCATACCAAAAGTTACATTTGATTCGGCAAGCTAAAACGCATATACTACTCATACACGATCTGAAATAACGTTCAGGTAATCGCTGCATCATTTGATGTAGAGGAAAGTCCATGCTCGCACGGTGCTGAGATGCCCGTAGTGTTCGTGCCTAGTGAAAAAATAAGCTAGGGCAGCTTGGCTTATAGCTTAGCTGACGGCGGGAAAAACCACCTAAGTCTTTGGATATGGTTGAGTATCCCTGAAAGTGCCACAGTGACGAAGCTTTGCTGGAAACAGCAAAGGTGGAACGCGGTAAACCCCACGAGCGAGAAACCCAAACAATGGTAGGGGAACTGTCTCAAAGGAATCTAACGGAGAGACGGACGGTTACATGCGTAATCGTAGATAGATGATTACCGCCTGAGTACGAGATTAAAATCGTTTGCAGTACAAAGGTACAAAACATGGCTTATCGAACGTTGTTGAAACAGAGACTGACTATAAAATACGTAACTCAAACAAACCAGTGAGGTTTGTTTTTTTATTTGTTCTTTTTTTAAATTATAGCGCAAATGCGTTGATGGAGTGCTTGAATTTTCCTTATCGTAGCAAGAGGAATTAAGGTATATGTAAATACATATTAACTAAATTGCTGTATAGTTTACTTGTACTCACTAAACATGGGGAAAGGGAGAATATTCATGATTAAGAAAATGGAACATACAGCCATTATTGTTGGAGATATGGATGAAACGATTCACTACTACTCGGATATGTTTGGCTTTAAAGTTCGCCTTAAAGGCTCTACCGAAAAAAGAGAGATGGCTTTTTTGTATCTTGAAGAACAGCCAGGAATTGAAATTGAGCTCATTCGAGATATTGATCCGATTGGCAAGTATAACAAAAGTGGGATTGTTAACCACCTTGCATTTACGGTAGAGGATATAAATAAGGCGATTCAACATTATAAGAGCAAAGGAATTGAATTTTTATCATCGGAGCCTCAGCCAACGCTCGAAGGGGGACGTATGATTTTATTTCACGGACCTAATGATGAATTGCTGCAGTTAGTAGAACGAGTTAAACTCTAAAAAAGGTTACTTTAAGGGGTACATACAAGAAAAAATGTGTTTTAGATTCTCAAAAAAGACCTTTCTTTTATGGTGATAGAAAGGTCTTTTTGATGTGTAGTTACTATGATAGATCAAGTATCTTTTTAATAATTTTCTTTAATATTGGCAGCGCGTCTTGTCTTTATTGAGCTTTTTAAAAGAAAACCAGAAAGGATAAAAGCAATTAGTAAAAAAACAATAATCATACAAATCAAGCCTTTCCAGCCAAACATTGACCAAAAGACTCCTCCTAGCGTTCCGCCTACGCTTGAACCCGTGTAATATAGAAACAAATAAAGTGAAGAAGCCTGAGCTTTATTTGTTAAAGCGCGCTGACCTACCCAGCTGCTGGCAATCGAATGGCTCCCGAAAAACCCAAACGTAAACAAGCCCAAGCCAGCTACTTTAGCAAGTAAAGCAGGATCTAACGTTAAAACGACACCAGCTAGCGTAATCGAAAGGTTGGTCATAAGTATTTTTTGTTTTCCGTAGCGGTCTACCAGCCTGCCGGTCCACATCGAACTAAACATTCCGATAATAAGAATTAAAAAGATCCAGCTGACAATCGTTTGGCTTAAGGAATAAGGGGTAGCGGTTAGTACATAACCGATATAGTTAAATAAGGCGACGTTGCTGCCTAACAGCAAAAAGCCTAAGCCGTATAAACAAACTAATCCTGGATCTTTAAGATGATCAAGCAGCGATTTCCCTAGCTTTCCAACCTCTAATTTACGAGATTGAAAGTGCTGTGAAGGAGGCAGGCTAATCCAAAAGATAACGGTCGCTGCTATACTTATAATACCAATTCCTGCTATTGCACCGTGCCAGCCGAAATACTCACTAAGCGTGCCGGAGATCACTCTTCCGCCAACGGCGCCAATTGCATTGCCGCTTATGTAGAGGCCCATTGCTGAACCTAGACTTTTTGCTTCGATTTCTTCTCCTAAATAAGCCATTGCCACTGAAGGCAGCCCGGCTAGCGTAATTCCTAGCATTGTTCGAAAAAACAATAGAACGTGAAAAGTAGGACTACATGCAGTCAATAGGCATAACACAGAAGCAGCAAGCATGGAATAGACCATAACAGGCTTTCTTCCCCATACTTCCGATAACGAACCGAAAATAAGCATACTAATAGCCAAAGCTATGGTTGTAACGGAAAGCGATAGGCTAGAAGTCGTCGGAGAAATATGAAATTCTTTTGTGAACGCCAGCATTAAAGGCTGAGCGCAGTATAAAATCGCAAACGTATTAAACCCTGCTGCAAAAAATGCAAAGCTCGTTTTGCGAAAAACGGGCGTTCCTTTCTTTATGTAACTCATAGAGCAACCAGCTTACGCTTTCTCAGATGTACGATACGTTTCATAACAAATCCTTCTTTCTGCTAGAAAATGATGATTATAAAATTTTGTAGGAGCTGTATACAGCAGTCGTTAAAAGAAACTAAAAACATCCTCGAGTATGTTTCCATTTTTTATCGTAACACCAGCTATTTATAATGTATAATTCATTATAATCATATTTTTCATACATCTATGTAATGAATAGAACGGTTAATAAGGAGATGGTACAAAGTGGAGTGGCAGCAGTTTAAATACTTTCAAACGCTTGCACGTACGCAGCATATGACGCGCGCCGCAGAAGAGCTGTTAATTACGCAGCCTGCGCTCAGTCGTTCAATTGCTCGTTTTGAAGAAGAAGTAGGAGCGCCGCTATTTGACCGGCAAGGACGTTCCATTATATTAAATCAATATGGTAAAGTTTTTTTAAAGCGTGTAGATAACATAATGAAAGAATTTGATAAAGGACAGGAGGAAATTCAAGCGCTGCTAGATCCTGAAAAAGGGCAGGTGTCACTTGGATTTTTACATACGCTCAGCACAGATTTGATTCCAGATTTAATCGCTTCGTTTCGCAGTTTGTATCCTAAGGTGAATTTTCAGCTGAGGCAAAGCCCTTCTCACGTTCTTCTTGAGCAGCTGCAGGTGGGCGAACTAGATCTTTGTTTGATTGCGCCTATGGAAGAGAAATCGATCATCAAGTGGCAGCACCTTTGGAGTGAAGAGCTGTTTGTGATTGTGCCAAAAAATCATCGGTACGCTCGCTGTGAGAGTATCCCACTAGAAGAAATTGCTGAAGAATCATTTATTCACTTAAAAGAAGGCTTTTCTCTTCGTCTTACGTTTGAGCAGTTATTTGAAGAGACAGGGGTAAAGCCTCACATCATGTTTGAAGGAGAGGAAGCTGATACCGTAGCGGGACTTGTAGGAGCCGGCTTAGGAATTTCTATCCTTCCAGATTTACACGGAATAGATCAAAGTAAAATAGTGAAAATCCCATTAGCTAAAGCCAATTGCCACCGAGTAATTGGACTAGCTTGGATTGAAGGAAGATATCTATCACCGGCTGTTAAACAGTTTAGAAACTTTGTTTTACATAAATTCCATGAGCAGAAATAAAGGTGTTTCGTAGCCTAGACTTGTTTACAAACTCAGTCCTTTTTTCTTTTAAATAACCTTTTTAAAATTGATCTCTTTTTACCTACTACGCTGCTTTCTTTTGAAGCTTCTACTAATTCTGAAATGGCCTGCTGTTCACGCAAGCTTTTACGCAAAGATTGAATAAGCTGCTTATCTTTTTCCTGAAGAATTTGTTTTGTATCAGGCTCTTGTTGGGGTGAAGGCTGTACCGGCTGTTCGGGAGGTGTCGGCTGCTGGTCAGCTGCTTCTGCTGTGTTCTCTGTGTTCTCTTTGTCTTCGGCTTCTTCTAGAGACACGGCAGCTTGATCCTCGCTTGTAGTTAAAGAGAATTCTTTTTGCAGCGCTTCATTGATTTCTTCTGCTTGACAGCCCTCATCATAAAGCTGCTTAATTTTCAGTAAAACGGTCGCAGCCGCAGCTTCATATTGTTTTGGTCGATGATCCTCTTTTTGTATAAAGAAATATTGGAATTTATCTATATATCTTCTAATCGTTGAAGTAGGAATACTCGTTTCTTCAGATAACTCTTTTACACTAAGCCATTTTGTCATTTTCTCACCACTTTTTAAATGATTACTTATTCGTCAGCATCAATTTGAAATTGTACTAGTATCTACTGTTTATCTTATCATGTAACGCTTCTACGTACCTTGCTGTGTTGGTTTCTGTAACGTTTTTATAATCACAGTGTCATAAATGAGGTATAAGCTGCCACTCGCACAAAGATTTGTTAGTTGAAGAATAGGAAATAATCAGTAAGCATTTGTTTGGAGTATGTTGAACAATGATGAGCGTACTTCTTATTATTATCTTATAATGTTGCTGAAGAAAAATCGAGTGATTACTTCACTGTTTAATGATTATGGTAATGTTGTACTAAAGAATAAAAGGAGGGGCAGCATGAGTTTTACAGAACGAGCAGTAGCACTTATTAAACAAATACCATCCGGGAAAGTAATGACATACGGACAAATTGCCGGCCTGGCCGGTAGTCCGCGAGGTGCAAGGCAAGTTGTACGAGTACTGCATTCGATGAGTAAGAAACATAATCTCCCCTGGCACAGAGTCATTAATTCTAAAGGAGAAATTGGGTTTAAAGACGAAGAAATGTACGTTGTTCAAAAACTTTCACTTGAAGCGGAAGGAATACTCGTTTCTTCGGATGGAAAGCTTGATCTTAAAGTCTATCTCTATGAACCTGACGAGCATAAATGACAAAACAGATTGAGACAGAACGAAACCAATTCCATCTAAAGGCTAACAAATGAGATAAAGGAGCTGAACCGCTTGTGACACCGCTATTAAATTCCGTGCAAGACTTCGCTTTCCGCGGGCGGTCGGTGAGCCTCCTCGTCGCTTGTGCTCCTGCGGGGTCTCACCATTTCCGCTTTTCCCGCAGAAGTCTTCGTCTTGCCCTCCAATCAATAGCTAGAAGCACTTACATTTACCCTGCCAATGAAAAATCCGAACGAGTTTGATTCTCCATCAAAAATCAAACTCGTTCGGAACTTCCTTCAACTAACATATTTTCTTATTTATGTTTTTCAAAAGCCAGCTTTAATCCAAACCCGATTAAAACGACTCCTGTTGCTTTATCCATAAAGCGCTGAACGCTAGGTGTTGTGAGCCATTTTCGTAAGTAGTTAATAAAAAAGACGAATACGAAAAACCACGTGATAGCAAGGATCGTATACGTTATTCCCATAAGCAGTAATTGAAGCGTTACGTTTTGATCACTTTGAACAAATTGAGGTAAAAAAGTTAAGAAAAACACCGCCACTTTTGGATTAAGGACGTTTGAGACAAGACCTTGACGAAAAGCAGACGTTTCTTTTGACTTCTCCTCTTTTATAGGAGAAACTGTATCGCTTTTTTTAGAAAGAAAAGCAGAGATTCCTAAGTACATTAAGTACAGGGCTCCTGCGTATTTTACCACTTCAAAAGCCAAAGCTGACTGAAGAAGAAGAGCAGATAAACCAAACGCGGCGGCGAGTGTATGAACTAAAGAGCCGCTCGCTAAGCCTAATGCCATTTTATAGCCGCCCGTTTGCCCATCTGCCATCGTTCGTTTGGTGATAAGAGCCGTATCGATACCAGGGCTCATAATAACAAATAATGTGAGAACCAAAAAAGTGAAGATGTCGTTCATTTTTTTCTTCCTCCTTACTGTGATAGTATTAAACTGTCTTTTATTTATTAAATATAATTTAACATAAGTAGCGCCATTTATTAAGTTTAATTTAATAAAATTAAATGTAATTAAACATATTTTACGGAGGAATCATCATGGAAAACATAGATATTGGAAAAAAAGTAGAGAAATTTCGAAAAGCAAAGGGGCTAAGCAGTCGAGAATTAGCCAAATTAGCGGAGATTACGCCGTCTATGTTAAGTCAAATTGAACGGGGATTAGCTAATCCGTCCATTTCAACGCTTAAAATTTTAGCTAAATGCCTCGATGTTCCTACTTTCAGCTTTTTACTTGAAGAAATAAATACCTCTCATTTAGTCGTACGGTCGAACGAGCGTAAAACGATGAAAGTAAAAGAGTTAACGTATTCGCTAGTATCACCAGACTTTACGGGAAATCTAGCTACGGCGATCATGGAAGTACCGCCGATGAAGTCTTCATCAGAATCTCCTTTAGCACATAAAGGGGAGGAAGTGGCATATGTCTTAGAAGGAAAAATTAAGGTGTATTTGGAAGAGGAAGTATACGTGCTAGAAAAAGGAGACAGCGTCAAAATCCCTTCGCATCTGAAGCACAAATGGGACAATCCGTTTGAGGAGAAAGCGGTGATTTTATTCTCAGTTACACCGCCTGTTTTTTAAAATACTTACGGTTTTCATACTGCTCATCTTCAGTGTTAGCCACTTTTATTATATAAATGTGATAAAGCTATCATGTTCGTGGGGATAAACAATTGATAAAATAGCATTGTTGGGAATCTCTACCTAAGAGAATACATACTAAATACTTTTTTGAAAGGTGTTGAAGGGTAATGAAGACATGGAAAGAGATGTTTCGTACTTCAAAGCTTAAAAAAATGATGCCTGTACTCGCTCTGTCGTGCGCGGCGGCTGTAAGCTTTTCAAGCAGCGAGGTACATGCTGAAACGGTAAAATGTCAAAGACAAGAAACTAAGAGTGATCGAGAGTTTGCTAAGCTTGAAGAAAAATATGATGCGAATCTTGGCGTTTTTGCATTAGATACGGGTACCAATAAAACGGTAACGTATCATCCGGATGAGCGTTTTGCTTATGCGTCTACTCATAAAGCTCTTGCTGTCGGTGCACTTTTACAGCAGAAGTCAATCGAAGATCTCAATGAACGAATCTTTTATACGCGCGATGACCTTGTAAACTATAATCCCATTACAGAAAAGCACGTGGATACAGGCATGACTCTTCGAGAACTTGCGGATGCATCGCTTCGCTACAGCGACAATACGGCAGGGAACTTAATTCTGCAGCAGCTGGGCGGACCGGATGGATTTAAAGAAGCTTTAGAAAAAATAGGAGACGATGTAACGCTGCCTGAGCGGTTTGAGCCGGATTTAAATGAAGTGAATCCAGGAGAAACCCACGATACAAGTACACCGAGAGCGCTCGCTACAAGTCTTCAAAAATATGTACTTGGACAGGCACTTCCTGAAGACAAACGTGCACTTTTAACAGATTGGATGAAGCGAAACACAACAGGGAATGCGTTAATACGAGCGGGCGTGCCGAAAAGCTGGGAAGTAGCCGATAAGACAGGCGCAGGCTCGTACGCGACGCGAAATGATATTGCCATCCTTTGGCCGCCAAAAGGAGATCCAATTGTTCTTGCGATCCTTTCCAATCGTACGGAAAAAGATGCGGAGTATAATGATAAACTGATTGCAGAAGCGGCTAAACAAGCGGTGAAGACCCTTAAAGTTACTCGGAAATAAAATTGGATAATAGTAGTTTAAATGTAAAAGAAAGATTGAAAAGATTGATAGAACATTCTATTATTAATTAGAAAAAATACAGGAAGGAAGTATCTCTTATGAAAAAGATTTTTCCAATTGTTCTATCTTTCGGTTTATTAACGAGCGTATCTTTTAGCACAGTTTCAAACGTAGATGCGGCAGCTAAATCTTACAAAAACTGCACGGAATTAAACAAAGACTATAAAGGCGGCGTAGCTCGTGCGGCCAATGTAACAAATAAAGGCGGCAAAACAAAGTACAAACCGTATGTGTCAAAATCACTGTATGATGTCAATAAAAAGCTAGATCGAGATAAAGACTACATCGCCTGTGAAAAATAAATACTAGCTGACTCATCCAAGCGCCTATTGTAAGCGCTTGGATTTTTTAATATCATCAACTTCTGTATGTTGCGAGCTGAGGTCAAAAATTAGTCAAATCGCACAAAATAATATCAGAAAATTCACATAAATAATAATGAACTTCTGTTGGGATTCGTATACACTATGTACATGTTAAGTTAACTTAACTTACATCTAATGTTAGAAGCTAGAGGGGAAACATCATAAAAAAGGAGTTGAGTATATAGTGTCTACAAATGCAACAAGTTCCGTTATAGAAGAGATGCATTCTCATCAAGATAGAAGTCTTGATCCGTCACTAAAGCCAAAAGTGGAAAGTGATCGAAAGCTAACTCCGATGTCCTATATGTTTATGTGGATTGGAGACGGCGTTAATTTAGGAAATATGACGCTTGGCGCAAGCTTAGTAGTAGCAGGTACTGCGGTATTAAATCTTTTTCAAACGTTTGTGGCAGCGAGTATTGCCATTGGTATTATTTCTACTTTTTTTGTATTAAACGATCGAATTGGCTATAAGACGGGCATACCGTATGTGATGCAGCTTCGAATGTCTTTCGGAATAAAAGGATCCGTCATATCGTCTCTTTTACGAGGTATTCCAGCTATCATTTGGTACGGTTTCCAAAGCTGGACAGGCGGTACCGCTTTAAACGAAATCGGGAAAATTGTGAGTAAAGGGTCTTTTGACAATCTTGTTCTTTGCTTTATTATCATTCAGCTGCTGCAAATTGTGCTTTCTCTGTACAGCTTCCACGCGGTTAAATGGGTAGAGATGCTTGCTTCAATCATCATATTGCTTGGTCTTGTTTACGTATTTGGCGTTCTTTTAACTTCTCATAGTGAGGTAGTAGGGGAGAAGTGGGTACATACAAAAGGTTCATGGGGACTTCCGTTCTTTTCTTTCATTATGATGTTTATGGGAAATTATGCAGCGATTTTTCTAAGCGCAGCCGATTACTCTAGAGAACTGAAGACAGGAATTAGCGACACAAAGCGTGGGTTCTTATACTTTACACCGATTCTAGTAGCCTACGGATTCGTTCTTACAATCGGGGCAATGCTTGCTTCTGCTACGGGTATTTCCAATCCAGTTAAAGCGTTCGCGGTTGTAGTGGATAATTCATATATTACCGTCGCTGTATCAGCTTTTATTGTGATTGGGGTTATTGCCGTAAACATGGTGGCGAATATTATTCCACCTACGTATGTGATTACGCTGCTGACAAAAGCAAATTATAAAGTGGCGGTGACCATTACTGGACTGCTTGCCTTTTGCTCGTTCCCTTGGGTGCTTGTTCAAGATTCGTCAGCTGCAGGTCTTGGGCTGTTCATTTTGATTTACTCTGCTTTTTTAGGTCCAATTGTTTCTATTTTACTAGTTGATTACTATATTTTACGAAAACAAAGAGTAAACGTAGAAGAATTGTATCAAGAAAAAGGGCCGTTTTCCGGCTACAATCCGTGCGCCATGCTTGCGATGCTCATCGGCGCAGGTGCTGCGTTTATCGAAGTCGATTTAGGCTGGATTATAGGAGTGGTAGTTGCAGGAGTTACGTATATTCTTTTAACGAAATTTGCTTTTAAACATTCAAAATTTAAAAAAGGAACCATCTTTGAATACTAACATTCCATCGATAAAAGCCTTTGCTTTCTGCAAAGGCTTTTATCGCGTCAGATTAAATCTCTTTGTCTAGTTTCCTAAAAAGTGGGTAAAGTAAAGAAGAGAAAAAAGTTACCTCTATTATGAGTTGCTTTTACAGGAGCGCATCTAATGTATCGCATCAATCATAGTTTAAAGGAGAGGGCAGAGTATGTATGAATTTAGAGTGTATACTCTTCGAGATGGAAGCGAAAAGGTAATCAAAACGCTGAAACATGAATCGTTTGCTGATGAAATTCAACGAGCGGGAATTAAGCAAACAGAAATTGCTCAAACACAGCTAGTAGATAAACCGAGATAAGGCATTTGCCTTTATTTTTACACGTTTTAAAAAAGCCGGATTCCTATGTCTTTACGCGGGAGTCCGGCTTTTTCTAATTTCTTATAGTTCTTCACCATTTGTTTCAATTACATGTTTATACCAGTTAAAGGAATCTTTTTTGTAGCGCTTCATTGATCCGTTTCCTTCGTTGTCACGGTCGACATAAATCATGCCGTATCGCTTTTTCATTTCGCCTGTTGTAAAGGAAACAATATCAATAATTCCCCACGGCGTGTAGCCCATTAAATCAACACCATCGTACGTCACAGCTTTTTCTAACGCTTCGATGTGGGATTTTAAATATTCAATTCGTGATGCGTCATGAATGGATCCGTCTTCTTCAACTGTATCGATAGCGCCAAATCCGTTTTCTACGATGAACAGCGGAATTTGATAGCGGTCGTAGAAGCGGTTTAACGTATAGCGCAAGCCCGTTGGATCAATCGACCAGCCCCAATCGCTTGATTTGATATAAGGATTTGCTACGCCGTTTGGCAATCCTCCGTTTACGATATCGCCTGTGTTATCAGCTTCAACGTCGCTTTTAACCGTTGTTGACATGTAATAGCTGAAGCCTAAATAATCCACCTTTCCGTTTCGTAAAATTTCTTCGTCGCCTTCTTCAAACGGAATACGATAGCCTTCTCGTTCGAACTCTTTTAACGCATAGCTTGGGTAGTAGCCGCGAACTTGAACGTCAGGGAAGAAGTAGCGCTGTCTCATTGTTTCTTCTGCTAACATCACGTCTTCAGGGTTTGAAGAATACGGATAGATTGGTACATGTGACACCATCGCTCCGATTTGGAAATTTGGATTAATTTCTTTTCCTTTTGACACGGCAAGAGCACTTGCCAGCAGTTCATGATGTCCTGCTTGATACATCACTTCTTTTGCGTTTTCACCCGGTTTTACAGAAACGCCGGAGTTCGTCCATAAGAATAGAGGGTTGTGTACGTCCATTTTGTTGTTGATTTCATTAAACGTCATCCAGTACGTGACTTTGTCTTTGTAGCGGTCGAAACAAACTTCAGCGAACTTCACGAAGCAATCTACTGTTTTTCGGCTTCTAAATCCGCCGTATTCTCGAGCCAAATGCAGGGGCATTTCAAAGTGAGACAGCGTAATAACCGGCTCAATGCCGTGTTTTAACAGTTCATCAAATACATCGTCGTAGAATTTTAGTCCTTCTTCGTTTGGCTCAGCTTCATCGCCCTTAGGAAAAATACGACTCCAGCCAATAGACGTTCGTAAACATTTTAAGCCCATTTCTGCAAACAGTGCGATATCTTCTTTGTAGCGGTGGTAAAAATCAATTGCTTCGTGATTTGGATAGAATTTATCTTCTTCCACTGTTTCAGTAATTTGTCGCGCTACACCGTGCGCACCTGCAGTCATAACGTCTACTACGCTCGGTCCTTTTCCACCTTGGTTCCATCCACCTTCAAATTGATGAGCTGCTAATGCGCCGCCCCATAAAAAATCTTTTGGCATCTTTGTCATTGTTAGTTCCTCCTTATTTCACTACGGTAAATAATGTTTGATCTAGCCCGCTATTTTCAACATCTTCAACAATCACTTCGCGGTAAGCGCTTGAATTTGTGATAATAACCGGCGTAATGGTTTGTAATCCTTGTTTTTTAATAAATTCTTTATCAAATTCTATTAGTAAATCGCCTTTTTTAAATTTTGTACCGTCTTCTACATGCAGCGTAAACGGCTTGCCGTCTAACGTAACGGTATCTAACCCAATATGAACAAGCAGCTCAACGCCGTATTCTGAACGAAGGCCAATGGCGTGCTTCGTTGGTGCTACCATGACTACCGTTCCGTCAAAAGGTGCATAAAGCTTATTATCTGAAGGATCAATCGCTAATCCTTCTCCCATCGCACCTGAGCTGAATACTTCATCGGGTACGCTAGAAAGAGGGATGACTTTCCCGCTAAACGGTGCGCTGATTGTTTCTTCATTTTCTTTTGGATTACTTACAGCTACTTCGTTTAAAGGAGCAGCAGCTGCGTCTTTTGCTGCATCTTCTCCGTAACCAAATACTTGAATAAGCAGAACGGGAAGAATGATTGCAATGGCACATCCAATTAAAATGCCCCAGATCGACATCGGGTAGTCCTGACTGATACCGTTTACAATGGTCAGCGGTCCAGGCAATCCTGCGTAAGCAAAGTAGTAAGGGTGAAAGAAGCTTGCTACAACAGCACCAATAGCACCTGAAACGCATCCAAAGATAAACGGCTTTTTAAAACGTAGGTTTACGCCGTAGATGGCTGGTTCGGTAATACCGAATAATCCTGTTATCCCAGCTGATACGCTGACTTTGCGTGCTTCTTGGCTTTTTGCTTTTAAAATAACCCCAAGTACCGCTCCGACTTGAGCTACCACGGCAATTGTTTGATACGCTTGAAACGAATCTCTGCCGTTTAAATCAAAGTTTGCAAGCACCATCGGCGTAATTCCCCAATGTACGCCAAAGATAACAACAATTTGCCAGAAGCCGCCAATGATTGCTCCAGCTAAGGCAGGTACGTTTTCAGCTAAAAAGTTATAGCCATGAGCGATTCCATTAGCGCCCATCGTGGTAACAGGACCAATAAGCAAAATTGTTACAGGAACCATAATTACCATACATAAAAATGGGACAAACAGCGGTCTAACCACTTCATGAATGCTTTTGTTTAGGAACCTTTCAAGATAAGACAAAATCCATACTAAAAATAAAGGCGGTAAAACAGAAGAAGTATAGACCGTTTCGGATAAGGGAAGACCTAAAAACGAAATGCTGCTTCCATCGGCAATTTTGGCCGCCATTTCTGCCCATGTTGGACTGACTAATGCGGCACAGCACGCCACTGCGATGTAGGTGTTGGTTTTAAAATGCTTGGATGCTGTGATGGCAATAAAAATAGGTAAAAAAACAAATGGTGCCCATGAAATGAAGCTTAATACTTGATATGTGCCCGTTTTTGCAAAGCTGTTAGAGACTAAGTTAATTAAAATTAACGAGCCCTGTAAAATTCCTGCTGCTGCTAGGATGTATACAAACGGCGCAAACACCGCTGACATCGTAGCAATCACACGATTTAAGATTGTTCCTTTGTTTTCAGATTGTTCCTCTGTGGTATCCAAGTTTACTAAACTAGCAAATTCTTCATAAACATCTCCTACGTGCTGCCCAATAACAACTTGAAACTGTCCGCTGTTTTCAACGACTGTAATAACACCAGGCATAGAAGACACCTTGCGTTTGGCTTCTGGCTTTGAGCGCTTTAACACAATTCGCAGTCTCGTAGCGCAGCGTGTAGCGCTTACGATATTCTCTTCGCCGCCTACCGCATCTAAAATGTCTGCTGCAAGCTTGTGATAATCTCTAATTTTCCCTCCCATATGTTCAACCCCCTTGTTGAGTATACGCTTTCAGTATAATTGTACCGATACAATTTATCAATACCCAAATAAAATAATAATTAATGAATAATTTAAGTTTATGGTATGGAGTTAGATTATGGTATAATCGTGTTATTCTTGAGACAAATTCAGTAAAGAGGTATAGCTATGATTAAATACCAACAAATTGCAATTGAAATTGAAACCTATATTGAAGAACACAAGCTTCAACAAGGAGAAAAGCTGCCGGTATTAGAAACGCTGATGGCGCAGTTTAAAGCAAGCAAAAGTACCGTAACAAAAGCCTTAGATCTGCTAGAGAAAAAAGGCGTTGTTTTTCAAGTGAGAGGAAGCGGCATTTTTGTCCGTCGCCATAAACGAACAGGCTATATTGGCTTGCTTTCCAATCAAGGATTTACGAGTGAACTTGAAGATTTTCAGTTAACGTCGGAAGTGATTGAGTTAGATGTACGAAAGCCGACGCAAGAAGCCGCGTTAAATTTAAACATAGAAGAAAATAGTGACGTCTATTATGTAAAAAGAGTACGGTATATTAACGGCCAGACGCTTTGTCTAGAAGAATCGTTTTATAATAAATCCATCGTTACGTACTTGAATAACGAAATTGTTTCTCAGTCTATTTTTCATTACATTAAAGAAGGACTTGGCTTAAAAATCGGGTTTTCTGATCTATATCTTCACGTCGGCAAGCTGAACGGAGAGGAAGCGAAGTACCTAGGATTAAAAGAAGGAGATCCTAAATTATTTATTGAAACACTCTTTCACTTAGCTAACGGACAGCCGTTTGATTTTTCAAAAGTAACGTATAACTACGAACAGTCTCAGTTCTTTTTACAAGCAACGAGTCACGTTTTATAAAAAAAGTGTCCGTCTCTCAATTCTTGCAGGTGCTATGATTGGTTTTGTAGTTAACATAAGTTGTGCATTATTAAAGTTAATTAAAAATAAAGTGGAGTAAACTTATTCGGGGCGGTGGAGGTTTTGAGTGAAAGTATCATTATTCAGCCATATACGAGCAAGTATCAACAGCAAGTAGTGGATTTAATTCTTCATATTCAGCAGCAAGAATACCAAATTCCAATAACGGAAAAAGATCAGCCTGATTTGTTTGAAATCGAAAGCTTTTATCAACAGGAGAATGGAAACTTCTGGGTTTCTGTTTGCGACGAAAAAGTAGTAGGAAGCGTAGCTTTAATAGACATTGGCAGCCGTCAAGTAGCGCTGCGGAAAATGTTTGTAGCAAAGCCTTATAGAGGAGCAAACTTCAAAACAGCTCACCGGTTATTGCATACAGCCATCGCGTGGGTAAAAGAGCAGGAAGTGGAAAGAATATATCTAGGAACCACATTACAATATAAAGCTGCTCATCGATTTTATGAGAAAAATGGGTTTCAACATATAGAGAAAGAAAAGCTGCCTAAGAATTTCCCGGTGATGAACGTAGATAAAAAGTTTTATACATATAAGGTATAAGCTAAGCCTTTGTGCAAAATCATATCGGTTATTGTAATGAACGGTAGATATGAGAGCTGTGTTTGTAGCAAAACATATAAAAAAGACGGTCTATGCATATTAGATCGTCTTTTTATATAGCCTGTTTATAAGGATGGATGATAACCCAAACGGTAATGAACAGCTCAACGTTACAATGAGGATTCGCGGGAAGAGACTAAAAGCGGATATCCCGTCGCTTAGCAAAAATAAAGTTAATACGGCGAGTGCTCCAACGATACCGAAAAGAAGATATAGAATTAGTTCAATTAATATCTTAAGTGAATTTATGTATTTCATGATGCTTGTTATAGCTATTGAACAGGGGATGCCTACTATAATGATGAATGGAGTCGTAAGATACACACCAATAAGCAAAATTGATAGATAGTCTAGTATACCTGTATAGCCAAGGGAATTTAATTCAAATATTTCGATGCAAACTGCACCGCCGCATATCGATGAAGCAATAGTTGCAAGTATTTGTTTAATAAGCTTCACAGTCGTTCTGCTAGACGTACTTTTTTATCTAGAATAGCAATATAGTTTGAAAAATACTAGCATCTATTAAAAGAAAAGTGGATATAGGCGTTGGAACTGCTAAAAGAAAGCTTATACCTTAGCTTAATGACAAAAGCCGCTAGGTCAACGAATCTAACGGCTTTTACTTTGGCAATGTCTCTTGATAATGAACTCTTTTTTCAAGTAGGAAATTGTCTAACTGAGCAATTAAAATCCCCGCAACCACAATAACAGAACCAATCAGTTCTTTAAGCGTAAACAGCTCATGCAAAAAGAGAACGGCAAACAGCGCAGCAAAAATAGGCTCTGTTGCAAAAATAAGTCCTGTGTGAGTAGGAGTTGTATAGCGCTGCGCAATAGCTTGACAAATGAATCCAATCGCGCTGCAAAGAACGCCAAGACCTAATATTGCAATCCATGATGATAAAGTAGTTGGGATGCTAGGGTGTTCAAATAAAAAGCTGCAAGTCAGTGCAAATAATCCAGCAAACCCTAGCTGTAAAATGCCGAGAGCAATTGGGTTTTCGTTTTTCGTAAACGTGCCGGTCAGCGTGATATGAATGGCATAACATAGCGCCGTTCCAATGCAAAGTAAATCACCAGCATTCATATGAAAGGAGTGCTTTAAAGTTAAAACACCTATACCAGTTAGGGTAGTGATAACGCCAAGCCCAATCGGCCAAGAAGGAAGCTTCTTCACTAAAAAGCAGTTAAGCAATGGAACAAAAATGACCGTTAAACTGACAAGAAATCCGGCATTTGAAGCAGACGTCATGCTGACGCCAAACGTGACAAATGAAAAAACGGAAAACAGTAAAAAGCCTAAAATAGCTGATGATCCAATTGTTTTGCGTGTGATTTGTCGTAAAGGCTTATAGAAAAAGAGTCCGGCAATAAAAAAAGCAATCAAACATCTAAGTGCAATAATAGTAAATGACCCGAGCGAACTCAGCCCCATTTTCATAAACACGTACGACATGCCCCAAAATACGTTTACCCCAATCATCATCATATTTGCTCGCGTGCGGTAACTCACGTTCAACCCTCCATTGTTTATAATATACTCACAGTATACAAAGGAATTTGATATTAATAAAATGAATCTTTATAATGATGAACGTGAATTAAATTCATGTTGAGGCGGGAGAAAATGAGCTTAGTAAAATATGAAATATTAAATAAAGTAGCGGAAGTGAAAAGCTTTACAAAAGCGGCAGATGCGCTGGCGCTCACGCAGTCAGCGGTCAGTCATGCCATTACAAATCTTGAATCGGAATTTGGATTTCTGCTTGTGAATCGAAACAGATCAGGTATTACCTTAACAACAGAAGGCGAAACGATGCTTCTTGCCATTCGGAAAGTGCTGCAAGAAAATGAAAAAGTTCATCAAGAAGCAGCCAGTCTGTTAGGTCTTGCAAAAGGAACGATTAAAATCGGTATTTTTAAAAGCGTGTCAACCAAATGGCTTCCTGAAATTATTCGGCTGATGGAAAAAAACTACCCTGAGATTCAAATTCAGCTCAAAGAAGGCGACTACCTTGAAATTGAACAGTGGCTGCTAAGCGGAGAAATAGACTGCGGTTTTATTAACATTACGCATTCAAGTCAATTTCATATTATTTCTTTAAAAAAAGACCGGCTGCTGTGTGTCGTATCGGATCAAAGTGCTCTATATCATCAGAAAACCGTTTCTTTTGAAGATTTAGAGAAAGAACCGTTTATTATGCCGACGTACGGCGGTTATCATGATATTAAGCAATTGTTTGAAGAACATGGCATTCAGCCTGACATCCGTTTTGAATTAATGGATGAAAGTGCTATTTTATCGATGGTTACGCATCACTTAGGAATTAGCATTTTACCTGAAATGCTTTTGGATTCGATCCCGCAGGAGCTGCGTGCGATTCCGTTTCAAGTAGACAGCTACCGTTCAATTGGTCTAGCTACTCGTTATCATCTTTCACCTGCAGCCAAAAAATTTGCTGAAACAACGCAAGCATGGCTGCAGGATTCGGATAAGTAGGAGATTATTTATAGAGCAAAATCGGTTAATTCATAAGACTCTTAGGAACTAAGCGCATCTTTGTGCTATAATAAAGCTATACAATTACCTATTAGTCATCATTGATGACTAATTTTTTTTGGAGGATAATATGGAAGATTTATTACAATTAAAGAACAAGAACTTTGTTATTATGGGAGTTGCCAACGACAGAAGTATTGCTTGGGGTGTTGCAAAAGCCCTTCATCAAGTAGGAGCAAACTTAATTTTTACATACCGTAAAGAACGTTCACTAGGAAAATTGAACAAGCTGTTAGAAAAAAATGAAATGCAAGCGACATTAATTGCAGAATGTGATGTAAACAGCGACGAAAGCATTGAAGCAGCTTTCAAAAAAATCGGAGAAGAAGCAGGCACAGTTCACGGAGTGATTCACTCTGTTGCGTTTGCTCACTCAGAAGATTTAAACGGTGAGTTCATCAATACATCAAGAAGCGGATATGCATTTGCTCAAGATACAAGCGCTTATTCATTTATCGCCGTAGCGAAAGCAGCAAAACCTCTTATGACAGAAGGCGGTTCTCTTGTAGCGATGAGCTATCTTGGTGCAGAGCGCGCAGTTGAAGGCTATAACGTAATGGGCGTAGCAAAAGCAGCGCTTGAGTCTTCAGTAAAATACTTAGCATTAGACTTAGGGAAAGACAATATCCGCGTAAATGCGATTTCAGCAGGCCCAATTCGTACACTTGCAGCGAAAGGCATTTCTGACTTTAACCAAATTCTTCACCATGTTGAAGAAAAAGCACCTCTTAAGCGTAACGTAACGCAAGCAGAAGTTGGCGACATGACGGTTGTATTACTGAGCCACCTTTCACGCGGCGTAACGGGAGAAATCGTACACGTGGACGCTGGTTACAATATTGTAGGTTAATTCCTAAACACCTTCTCGAATGAGAAGGTGTTTTTTTCATGGGAAGACAAATGCATCCAAAAAAACACAGACCTCTTAAAGAAGTATTATTAGCAATAAGGTGAATCATAAGAAATATTCATTCTATACTTCTAGATAAATACGTGCTTCCACTTGTAAACCAAAAGCTCATGCCTATAAGTAAAGAGAAAAAAATACGTAATTTAATTCACAATTAATCAAACGCCTATATTTTAAAATAGATAAGCTCTAAATCCTAAAAAGAACATATGATGTGGCAAAGGAAAAGGAGTTGACGAAATATGCATCAAGGACAGCAACATTATATTCCATGGGAACAATGGCATCATCAGCATCCTCAAGGCACGTGGAATCAGTGGCATCAGCAACATCCTCATGTACCTTGGGAGCAGTGGCATCATCAGTATCCGCACGGTACGTGGAATCAATGGCATCAACAACATCCATACACACCATGGAATCAGTGGCATCATCAGTATCCGCACGGTACGTGGAATCAGTGGCATCAGCAAAATCCATATGTGCCATGGAATCAGTGGCACCAGCAGCATCCACACAGTTCATGGAATCAATGGCATAATATTTATCATCAAAGCTAATCAGCTTTTTACCATGAAAGGTCCGGTTCTCCTTAAGAACTGGACCTTTTGTGTGTAGACGTGAATGGTGCAGTGAGCTTGATTTTTAGCGCTGTATATGAGCGACGATGATGAAAAATATGTTTGGTCGATAGGGTAGGGGGTACATATATAAAGCGAGTGAAAGACCAACATTCATAATGCCTAAGCTGTATAAAAGGGACTAGTTCGAGGTAAAACAACTATGTAAATGAGCAAAATTAAATATAATTTTCCCGCTTGACAATATACCTGTAGGGGTATAATATAGAGCGTGTAAACAACATTAATTCAATAGTAAGGCGGTGATGGTTATGCTGTATATAGCAGTGTTGTTGCTTGCTATTTTATTTATTGCATACAGACGTTATTATCCCGTTAAAAGAATACAGTGCATACGTGAATCTGAAGCGAAAAAACTTGGGCGAACGGTTGTAGATATTCGTCATTATCATGAAGTTCGCGATTCTATTGGTATAGTTATTCCGTATGCGTACCTCAAACGCTTTTATTCAGAAATTCTACAGGGCAGCGTTCATCTAATTGCCGGAGATAGAGTGGAATTAAATTTAAGCGTAAGTTTCTTACAAAAAAGAGGTTTTAAATTGCGCAGCTATGAGTTAGCAGCGTGTAAGTGTAAAAGTAAAGGAAAGAAAGGGGTATTCGATTATGGAGTATAACCAACAAGTGAAAAATCGCCTGCGCCGCATTGAAGGGCAGCTAAAAGGCGTACTCAGCATGATGGAGCAAGGAAAAGACTGCCGAGACGTCGTGACTCAATTATCTGCTGCAAGAAGTGCCATTGATCGCACGATGGGAGTCATTGTGAGCAGTAATCTTGAACAGTGCGTCAGAGAAAGCCTGGAGCAAGGAGAGCCAACGGAAGGTTTAGTGAAAGAAGCTGTACAGCTGTTAGTGAAAAGCCGCTAAGTGTCATCACCTTATTAAAGTTGACGAATATCATTATTTAGTATAATATACCCTTACAGGTATATGTATATAAAAAGGAGAGATAAATACTATGAAAATTGATCAAGTTTTAGATGCAAAAGGATTAGCTTGTCCAATGCCAATCGTAAAAACAAAAAAAGCAATGGATACTTTAACAACAGGCCAAGTATTAGAAGTGCAAACGACAGATAAAGGTGCTAAAAGTGATTTAACAGCGTGGGCAAAATCAACAGGACACGAGCTTATTGATTTTAAAGAAGAAGGCAGCATATTTATCTTTTACATTCAAAAAGGCTAATTTTTTTTAGAATTAAATATACCCCATGGGGTAATAGGAGGAACAACATGACTGAACAAAAGAAACGAACAACGATTGTATTATTTAGCGGGGATTATGATAAAGCGATGGCAGCTTATATTATTGCCAACGGAGCGGCTGCTTATGACCATGAAGTGACGATATTCCATACGTTTTGGGGATTGAATGCGCTTCGTAAAGAAGAAATGGTGCCGGTGAAAAAAGGATTTTTAGAAAAGATGTTTGGCAAAATGATGCCGCGCGGTGCGGATGAAATGGGCTTATCTAAAATGAACTTTGCAGGTATGGGACCTAAAATGATTAAAAACGTAATGAAAAAGCATAACGCTCTAACGCTGCCGCAGCTTATTGAAATGGCGCAAGAACAAGATGTGAAGCTAGTGGCTTGTACGATGACGATGGATCTTCTAGGATTACAGGAGAAAGAGCTGCTAGATAATATTGAATATGCGGGCGTAGCAGCATATTTAGCCGACGCAGAAGACGGAAACGTAAACTTATTCATCTAAAAGATAACTCATGAAGCGAGGGTCAATATGATTATCAATGCGCTTATTATCGTCTTTCTGTTGTGGTTTTTGTATCAACGTTTTGCACCAGTAAAAGGTATTCAGCAAATAGCCACAACGGAGTTAAAAGCAAAGTTAAAAAATAAAAATAACCAGTTTATCGATGTGCGAACACCGCATGAATTTCGTACCAAACATATTAAAGGATTTCGAAACATTCCTTTATCAGAACTGCCAGCCCAAACAGGCCAGCTTTCAAAAGACAGAGAAGTAGTCGTTGTTTGTCAAAGCGGAATGAGAAGTATGAAAGCAAGTAAACTGTTGAAAAAGCAAGGTTTTACATCCATCACCAACGTTAAAGGCGGCATGAATACGTGGAGATAAATCAAAAAGGAGGAGACGTAGCGTGAAGACAATAGCAGCACAAGAAGTAGAACAATTAGTAAAAAAACAAGAACAAATTCACATTTTAGATGTACGTGAAGTAGAGGAAGTAAAAGCAGGTAAAATTCCAAACGCGTTAAATATCCCCCTTCCTTTATTGGAATTCCGTATGCATGAGTTAGACAAAGCAAATAATTACATTGTCGTCTGTCGTTCTGGAGGCAGAAGCGGAATGGCAGCTCGTTTTCTTGAGCAGCAAGGCTATAGTGTAACGAATATGACCGGCGGAATGATGGAGTGGAAAGGGGAAACGGTCTAATTTTTTTGGATAAAAATATACCCCTGCTAGTATTTAAATCAAGGAGGAAAAAGAAATGATGCAAGCAAACTTCGTATTAGATGCAAAAGGACTAGCATGTCCAATGCCAATCGTAAGAACAAAGAAGAAAATGAATGAATTAGAAGCAGATCAAGTACTAGAAATTCAAGCAACGGATAAAGGCTCTACGGCTGACTTACAAGCGTGGGCAAAAAGCACAGGTCATGAGTATTTAGGTACCGAGACAGAAGGTGACGTTCTTCACCACTTTCTTCGTAAAGGCGGTGCCGAAGAAAACGTAACGCCCATTCCTGAAATTTCATTAGAAGAATTTGCGAAAAAAGTAGAGAATGAAGAACATCTTCATATTTTAGACGTTCGTGAAGTAGAAGAATACGATGAAGCTCATATTCCAGGCGTAGTTCATATTCCGCTTGGTGAAGTAGAAAAACGTTCGAATGAGCTAAATAAAGAGAATGAAATTTATATTATTTGCCACTCTGGAAGACGAAGTGAAATGGCAGGGCAAACGTTGAAAAAGCAAGGATTTAAACACTTAGCTAACGTGGTTCCTGGTATGCGTGACTGGACAGGTAAAGTAGAATAACCAATGAATCATAGTGAATTAAAAATTTTGATGTTTTATATACCCAAGGAGGTATTTTAATATGACAGTACATTTTCTTACTGCAAAAGAAGTTACATCTAAAATTATTAATAAAGAACCGCTATTTATCTTGGACGTTCGTAATGAAAGTGATTTTGGCGATTGGAAAATTGAAGGTCATCAATTTCAGCATTTAAATGTTCCATACTTCGATCTTTTAGACGGAGTAGAAGAAATCTTAGAAAAAATCCCTTCTGATAAAGCAGTGTTAGTTGTCTGCGCCAAAGAAGGTTCATCGGTGATGGTAGCTGACATGCTTTCAGAAGCTGGCCTTACAGTATCGTACCTAAAAGGCGGTATGAAAGCGTGGAGTGAATATTTAGAGCCTGTTAAAGTCGGAGATTTAAAAGACGGCGGAGAGATCTATCAGTTTGTTCGTATCGGTAAAGGATGCTTATCTTATATGATCGTATCGAACGGTGAAGCTGCTATTATTGATGCGACGCGTATGGCGGATGTGTATATTAGCTTTGCCAAAGAACTTGGTGTCACAGTTAAGCATGTGTTTGATACTCACCTTCATGCAGATCACATTTCAGGAGGAAGAGTTATTGCTGAAGCAACAAATGCAGCTTACTGGCTGCCTCCAAAAGATGCAGAAGAAGTGATTTTTGACTACAAGGCGTTAGAAGAAGGCAGTGATGTCGTGATTGGTAACACAACGATTACGATTCAGCCTCTTTATTCACCGGGTCATACGATTGGATCAACTTCTTTTATCGTAGACGATCAATACTTGCTTTCAGGTGATATTTTGTTCATCGATTCAATTGGACGTCCTGATTTAGCTGGTATGGCTGAAGACTGGGTAGGCGATCTGCGCGAGACGCTTTATACACGCTATAAAGCATTATCAGATGAGTTAATCGTATTGCCAGCTCATTTTATGATTATTGATGAGCTAAATGACAACGGCAGCGTGGCTGAAAAGTTAGGTACTTTGTTTGCTAAAAATCATGGATTAAATATTGAAGACGAAGCAGAGTTCAGACACTTAGTAACAGATAATTTACCGCCGCAGCCAAATGCATATCAAGAAATCCGTGAAACTAATATGGGAAAAGTAAGTCCAGATGAAGAAAAACAGCGTGAAATGGAAATTGGACCAAACCGCTGTGCGATTCGCTAAGTAAAAAATTCAACTCAAACAAAGGAGAGAGAGAAATGGAATCAACTAAAATACTAGATGCAAAAGGGCTGGCATGTCCAATGCCGATTGTTAAAACAAAAAAAGCAATGAATGAACTAGAAGCAGGTCAAGTGCTAGAAATTCACGCAACGGATAAAGGGGCGAAAAATGACCTTGCAGCCTGGGCAAAATCTGGCGGTCATGAGCTTCTTCAGACAGAAGAAGGCGACGTTTTTAAGTTTTGGATTAAAAAAGGATAAGAAATAATGGACGAAAAGGGTATCTCTTGTAAAAGGTACCCTTTCCTTATATGAAACGGAGCGACTATAGATGGACGTTACATTTATCATCACGCTTTTTCTTATTGGATTTATTGGGTCGTTTATTTCCGGTATGGTCGGTATTGGCGGGTCTGTTATTAATTATCCGATGCTGTTATATATCCCTCCATTAGTAGGAGTAGGAGCATTAACGGCTCATCAAGTCTCAGGTGCAGGAGCTGTTCAAGTGTTCTTTGCGACAATAGGCGGCGTATGGGCGTATCGAAAAAGCGGATTTTTAAACAAATCATTAATTTTATATATGGGCAGCAATATTCTAATCGGCAGCATGCTTGGAAGCTACAGCTCACATTATATGAGTGAACAAGGATTAAATGTTGTATATGGAGCTTTAGCTCTTATTGCGGTTATTATGATGTTTATTCCAAAGAAAAATTTAGATGAGATAAAAGAAGGCGAACTTCAATTCAATAAAGGATTAGCTTCTATTTTATCACTGCTTATCGGAGCCGTAGCAGGCGTGTTAGGAGCAGGAGGAGCCTTTATTTTAGTTCCTGTGATGCTCGTGGTACTTAAAATTCCAACTCGAATTACTATCGCAACTTCACTAGCCGTTACCTTTATTTCTTCCATTGGTTCGACGGTTGGAAAGCTGATAACGCAGCAAGTCCCTTTTATACCTGCACTTATTTTAGTTGCTGCAAGCCTAATTGCCTCTCCAATTGGTGCAAAAGTGGGGCAGAAAATGAATACAAAAGTGCTTCAGTGGATCCTTGCCGGTTTAATTTTAGCAACGGCAATTAAGATTTGGTGGGGGCTAATATAAAAAAGCTATGGATTCCCATAGCTTTTTTATATTGTTTCATTACTTTCCACATACGTTTCAAGCGCAGGATGAAATTCTTTTTGATAGTGGTTAGACGGACATACTTTCACAACAGTAGAGCGAAGAGCATTGGATTTTGATGTATTTAACACTTGCTTGCATTTAGGGCATCGTTCATTAAACAGAAAATGAAGCCATTTCACTTTTCATCACTCCTGTACTAAAACCTTTAAATCTTATCGAGTTAATAAGGACTATAACGAGTTTTATACGGCAGGTCAATGAAAAGGGAAGGAATCTTACAAAATAGTTTACTGAGATAAATATATTCGCATAAAAAATTAAGAATTTATAGAATTTATTGTTTATTTATTTGATTTTTATGTTATCCTTTTTAACATACATTAAATACAAGGCCATAATTATCGTACGACCTTTGATTTGTATTACAAATAGTGAATGAGAAAAATATGTACCGAAAGGAGAACGTGGCATCAAGAAGAAATGAATAGTCAGAGAGCAAGCAGATGCTAGTTGTCTATTAAAAAGGAATCTCCCAAGGCTTCTGCTTTAATTTTTCTGACTATTCGAATAATTAACTGGTTATTAAAAGTTTAAAATCTAGAAAAGGAATGATCATCAATGAAAGATAAATTTGCCCAACGAGCTAGTCTTGTAAAATCCTCTGAAACGCGCGAAATTTTAAAAGTAACGGAACGACCAGAAGTGATTTCATTTGCAGGAGGACTTCCAGCGCCGGAGCTATTTCCCGTTGAAGCAATGAACGATGCGTGCCGCGCCGTATTAAATGAAGACGGAGCCGCTTCGCTTCAATACAGTACAACAGAGGGGTATATCCCTTTAAGAGAAGCAATTTCTAAACGAATGCAGGACATCGGCATTGAGTCCACTGTTTCTAACATTTTAATTACGTCCGGATCTCAGCAGGCAATCGATCTTACCGGAAGACTGTTTCTTAATGACGGAGACGTGGTAATCTGTGAAAGTCCAACGTATCTAGCAGCCATTAACGTCTTTAAATCTTATAATGCAACGTTTGTAGAAGTGGACATGGACGAAGACGGAATGATTATGGAAGAGCTAGAGAAAAAGCTTCAGGAAAATCCGCATGCGAAATTTATCTATACAATTCCAGATTTTCAAAACCCTACAGGGCGCACATTAACGCGAGAAAGACGTCAGCGAATGATCGAGCTTGCGAACGCATACGACGTTCTAATTGTAGAAGATAATCCGTACGGAGGCGTTCGATTTGCAGGAGAAACGCTGCCGCCGGTTAAGCATTTTGATACAGAAGGCAGAGTTATTTATATCAGCACATTTTCTAAAATCTTTGCACCGGGTCTTCGAATCGGCTGGGTGTGTGCAGATGAAGCTTTTATTGATAAGTACGTAGCGTTTAAGCAAGTGGCTGACTTGCATACGGACAGCTTTGCTCAGCGCGTAACGGCTAAGTACATGGAGCTTTATGATATCGAAGAGCACATTCAAAAAATTAAAGCCGTATACAAAGAGCGATGTACCCAAATGTTATCGTGCATCGAAGAGTTTTTCCCGGAGAATTTGTCTTACAGTAAGCCAGAAGGCGGATTGTTTATTTGGGTGGAACTGCCCCAAGGAATTGATTCAGCGCATATCTTTTCAGAATGTCTAAAAAACAACGTAGCCTGTGTTCCGGGAACTCCTTTCTTTCCAAACGGAACAAGAAACAATGCGCTGCGCTTGAATTATTCTAATATGTCTGCTGAACAAATCGTTGAAGGCATGAAGCGTATGGGAGACGTATTGCATCGTGAATTGACAAGGGAAACGACTGTTTTATAAAAAGATGGAAAAATCAAATAAAGCAATTTTATTGATTCATGAAATATACGGTGTGAACAATCATATGAAGTTTATGAAAGAGAAATTGTCTAAGTTAGAGGCAGATATTATCTGTCCTAACTTATTATCTAAAGACGCTCCTTATAGCTATGAAGAAGAACGAATGGCATATCAAAACTTTGTTCAAAACATTGGTATTGATGAGGGTTCAAGACAAATTACTAACATGTTAATTCAACTAAAACAGGAATATGAAGAAGTAGGAGTTATAGGCTTCAGTGTAGGAGCCACAATATCGTGGCTATGCAGTGAAAACAATTTGTGTGACTTTGTGATAGGCTGTTACGGATCGCGTATTAGAGATTATATAAATAGACGTCCTGTGTGTCCAACTCTTCTTATTTTTCCTGCTGAAGAGCAAACATTTGATGTAGACTCTTTAATAAACTCATTAGAGCAAAAAAGAGAGCCGCTTTTGAAAATCAAAAAGTTTTATGGATTTCATGGGTTTATGAATCCTTTTTCAAAAACCTTTAATAAAGAATCAGCAGACCAAGCCTTCCAAACCATAAGTGATTTTCTCGAAAAAAACTTAGCTGATAACCAGTATTATAATGAAAGTGATACCTTACAATAAGCAGAAACTGACCCTTTTTCAGTACATATACATGTATTAACATTTTCTTTAGACGTATTGAAAAGGGGCGAGGTTATGCTAAAGTCAGTTGAAATTGTAGGAACAGCAGTAAAGCTAGTACCGCTTGAAAAAATGCATGAGCAAGGACTCTATGAAGCTGCAAAACCGAAAGAAATTTGGGAGCATCTCCCGGTAAAAGTTCATAGTCTAAGTGATATAAAACGGCTGATTGAAAGTGCTTTAAAAGCCAAGCAAGAGGGAAGAGAGCTGCCTTTTGCTGTATTTGATATAGAGTCACATTCGATTGTAGGAAGCACGAGATTTTTAGATATATCGCTTCCTAACAAAAGCGTAGAAATAGGGTGGACGTGGTATCATCCATCCGTGTGGCGAACGCGAGTTAATACGGAGTGTAAGTATTTATTATTAAAATACTGTTTTGAAGAGCTGAAGCTTCATAGAGTTCAATTTAAAACGGATGTGCAAAACAAACGGTCCAGAGCGGCCATTATGAGGTTAGGGGCCACTCAAGAAGGCATTATCAGAAAACACATGGTTTTACCTGAAGGATACGTCCGAGATTCGGTTATCTTCAGTATTATTGATGACGAATGGCCGGCGGTAAAAAAGCGATTAGAAGAATTTTTGCACGCAGCCAGTAAGGTAAACAAAGAGAATGTAAGTAATTAATTGCATGTAAACAAGAAAAAGCACAAGCTTAGCCTGTGCTTTTTATCTTTAGAGAGCCGCTTTAATAATTTTTTTGTAGTAAAGAACAGACAGAATACCAAAAATAGAGTAGAGGGCGGTATAGATAATCATGACGATAATCATAGGTGTCCAAAGTTCAGTTCCAAACAAGAACCAGCCGGATTGTACGGCAAAATAGCTGTGAAGCAAGCCTACGATTAACGGAATGCCGAAGTTAAAAAGCTGCTTAATTTTTATTCCTGTTAACAAGTCTTTTTCGGTAAAGCCTAGTTTTCTAAGAATTGTATAGTTTGGCTTTTCACCTTCACTTTCATCCATCTGTTTGAAGTAAAGAATACACCCTGATGTGATTAAAAAGGCCAGTCCTAAAAAAGCGACAATAAACATAACTAGACCCATAGTTTGCTTTTGACTTTTTACCATTTCGATACGCGAGTCATTTAAGCTATCATCGCTGAATTTCATCTCTCCGAAAAGCTGATTTGCTTTTGGTAAGTCATCTTCTTTTGATATATCTATCCCTGTGTACACAGAAGATTCTTTTTGAATAGAAGGATCGGCGTCTTTTTCCAGTTCATTAAACACGGAATCGTCTACAATCACAGTAGGCATACCGCTCGTAAAATAGGTAGATAAGAGAAATTTTCGATTTAAACCTATATACTTTTGCGGAATGACTTCTTTCTTTCCTTTTAGCTCGATTTCTCCGGAATCTTTAAATGAATTTACTCGTTGAAGCATATCATTATAGCCGGTAAATAAAGTTTCATTTTGAGCTACGTTTACACCACTAACAGATTTTTCACTCACAACCGAAAAAATCATAGCGGACGAGTCTACCATTGGGCCTTCCAAATTATTTTCTAAGATGTTTTTTACGTTTGCTTTTACTTGGATGACGTCGATCTTTTTTTCCGTATAGGCTATTTTCTTTTGATTTAGCGCGTTTTTAAACGAAGCAGCGTCTTTTGGACTGTTGATAGAAAAATTATTAGGTACATAATCTTCAGCCGACTTTTCAGCAGAGTAATAAGAGATGTAGCTCAAGCACAACAGACCAATAGCAAGAGCCGATACGGTTGTAATAACCGTCAGCAATAATGCGTTTGATTTCATCCGAAACATAATAGAAGAAAGAGATAATACGTCGTTAATTGACAAATAGCCTTTTTTGCTTTTTCGCATAAGATTTAATAAAAATCGAACCGAGCCTTTATAAAACAAATAGGTTCCGAGGATAACTGAAGCTAAAATAGACACCATTGCGATTGACAAAGCATTCATGCTTGTAAAAGAACCGTCAAACAATTTAGCAGAAATATAGTAGCCGGAAGCAATAAAGATTATGCCAAGAATTCCGATAATAATTTCAAGTATACTGATTTTTTTTGTTTTGCCTTCTGTTGATGAAGTAACGCGGAATAGTGCTAAAATGGTCTGTCTTTTAATAAAAAGATAGTTCATCGTCATAATTAGCAAATAGATGACTCCAAACACAATCAGCGTTTGAATCAAGGCTTTTTCTGAAAAGTGAAGTTTGGCAATGCCTTTTGTATCGGTGATTTTAAATAAAATCATAATAATTACTTTAGAAAACGAAAATCCAATTAAAATGCCGACAATCAGCGAGCTAAAGTACAGCATAAAATTTTCAGCCGTCAAAATACGGAAAATTTTTGTTTTGGTCATGCCAATTAGCTGAAATAAGCCAATTTCTTTGCTGCGTCGTTTGATAAAAATGGTATTTGCATATAAAAGAAAGATAGAGACAATGGCTACTAGTAAAACGGAAGCCGCTCGAACTGCTGCGCCTCCTTTAATGGAACCTTTGGTTGCATCAAGAGCCGGATCATACTGCAGCGTTACAAAAGCAAAATATAAAGCAGCGCTGAAAACCAGTGCAAAAACGTATAAATAATAGTTTTTTACATTCTTTTTGAAGTTGCGGAAAATCAGCTGATTAATGTTCATGTTGAACTCCGCCTAGCACGCCTTGAGTTTTCATAATATCGTCAAAAAAGGCTTTTTGCGTTTGATCGCCTTTGTACAGCTGCGTATAAATTTGTCCGTCTTTTATAAAAATGACTTTGCTGCAGTAGCTGGCTGCCACTGGGTCATGCGTTACCATCACAATACTTGCGCTTCTTTTGTCATTAAGCTCGGTCAGTTTGTTTAACAAATCGCTTGCCGCTTTTGAGTCAAGTGCACCGGTTGGTTCGTCAGCAAAAATCATGCTTGGCTCATGAATAAAGGCTCTTGCAGCGGAGGTACGCTGTTTTTGTCCACCGGAAATTTCACTTGGATATTTGTCTTTCAGCTCATAGATGCCAAGCTGTTTGGCTAGCGCGTCAAATTTTTTATGAGCTACTGCTGAAGGAGTTTTCGCAACGGAAAGAGGCAAGAGAATATTTTCTTTTACTGTAAGCGTGTCGAGTAAGTTATAGTCTTGAAAGATAAAGCCCAAATGTGTTTTTCGGAAGTTTGCTAACTGCTTTTCTTTCATTCTGCTAATTTCATTTCCTTCGATTTTGATGGTTCCTCCGTTGATTTTATCAATGGAGGAAAGCACGTTCAGAAGCGTCGTCTTGCCTGAGCCTGAAGCGCCCATAATTCCTACAAATTCTCCTTTCATAATGGTAATATCTACGCCTTTTAATACTTCTTGTCTATTAAATTTATTTCCGTAGCTTTTATGAATATTAGTTGCTTCTAATATGTTCATATGTATTCACTCCTTTAATCTGATACGTTTATTATAGAAAAAGGGCTTTAGCTTTTCCTTTGATTCACCGAACAAATAACGAAAGCATGTGACATTTTTGTCACATGCTTTTCATATCCACAAAATCATTTGATTTAGGAAAGGCAAGTGTAAACGTTGTGCCTTCATTAAGAGCAGACTGCACGCCAATGTGAATCGAAAGAGCGTGGGCAGCTTTTTGAGCTAGATACAGACCCATGCCAGTGGCACGGCTGTCTTCATGCTGCGTAGTTGAGGTGAAACCTTTCTCAAAAATGCGGGGCATATCTTGAGGAGAAATGCCCCGTCCGTTATCTTTTACCTCGATGTATACTTGACCATGGTGCTCGTAGCTTCTAATCATCACATCAGATTCTTCACTGTACTTGACTGCGTTTGTTAATAGCTGTCTCATAATAAACGAAAGCCACTTTGCGTCACACAGTACACGTTCTGCCTGTAGGTCCACATCAAACCCAATATTTTTTTGCATGCACCAAGCTTGCAGCGTTTTGATTTCAGTGAAAATAAGGGACTCTAAATCCAGATGTTCAATATACATATCATTTTCGATAAAGAAAATGCGCTTTTGATGCAGCTGTTGATCAAGTAAAAAGTGAATACGGAGCCACTCGAACGTCAAGTTTGCTTTAACTTCTCGATTTTCTAAGCGTTCAATTATTAAATGCATTGCAGTTAACGGCGTTTTAATTTCGTGAATCCAAGCTAACAGTTCATCTTTTTCCTGCGTCACGTGCAGCTGAGTTTGCACGCCATCTTTTTTCGCTTGTTCTAATTGTTGCATCAGATTTCGCTGAACAATCTTTTCAAAAGGACGCAGCGGATGAGAAAAAGTAGAAGAATCAAAGAAGTCTTCTTCATCTTTTAGCTTTTGATAAAATTTCGTTTCTTTGTGATAGCGGAAGACGCAGAAAATAAGAAAGATAATGGATGATAAAAACACGATATAGAGAATCGAAGACAGAGGAATAGATTCATCAATATACGCGATAAATAGCATAAAAAAATGTATGATAAAAAAGAAAAGGATCCAGCTTAGACGCTCGCGAATAAAGAGTTTAATCATAGCGTTCCTCTTCAATGGCTACGTAGCCTTGGCCGACTTTTGTTTCAATAAAAGTTCCCAGTCCAATTTCATCCAATTTTTTTCGCAGGCGATTGACGTTTACCGTCAGCGTGTTGTCACTGATAAATCGTTTATCTTCCCACAAACTATTAATCAGTTCATCTCGGCTTACAATCGTATTCTTTTTATGTATTAAGCATTTTAAAATAAAGATTTCATTTTTGGTTAAATCAATAGCTGTAGATTCGGTTGATACTTTATTTTTTTCGTAATCAATCGTTGCGCCTTGCCACGAAAGAAGGTTTACTTGCTCAACGCTGTAATTATACACGCGGCGGAGAAGGGCTTGTATTTTTGCTACAAGCACATCAAAATGAAACGGCTTTTGCACAAAGTCGTCTGCTCCAAACTGCATAGACATTACCATATCAGAAGGATGATCACGTGAAGATAGAAAGATGATAGGGATTTTTGAATGAGAACGAATCATTCTGCACCAGTGAAATCCGTCATACTTCGGCAGCTGAATATCCATAATAACCAAATCAGGTTTTACCTCGCTAAACTCCTGCATAACGTTACTGAAATCACGGATGCCGTAAACATCATAAGACCATTGCTCCAACCGCTCTTTCAGTTCGTTAAACAGCGTTACATCGTCTTCAATTAAAAAAAGTTTAAACAATAACACGTACCACGCTTTCTGTTTTTATACTTATTTTATAGCAATATCCTTTTATTTACCATATGTGATAGTAGATTCACCGGCGTTCTTTATAAAATGTGAAAGAATAGCTTTCGACGAGCATAGTTTATAAACATATATTGAACTCTAGCGAGAAAAGGAGAGCTGTTATGAAAGCAATGGTATGTACAAAGTATGGTAAACCAGATGTTCTTCAGCTTCAAGAAGTGGAAAAGCCTATTCCAAAAGAGAATGAAATACTGATAAAAATTTATGCCACCACGGTCACATCGGGCGACTGCAGAGTGAGGAGCTTTAATAGTCCACTGCTGTTGTGGCTTCCATTGCGAATAGTTTTGGGGTTACGGAAGCCTAGAAAATCAATACTAGGTGTAGAGCTGGCCGGAGAAGTAGAAGACGTCGGAAAGAACGTAACGCGGTTCAAAAAAGGCGACCAGCTGTTTGCAATGACAGGTATGAAGTTCGGAGGATATGCGGAATATATCTGCTTACCAGAAAAGGGGACAATAGCCGTAAAGCCAGAGAATGTAACCTATGAAGAAGCCGCCTCTATTTCTTTCGGCGGCACGACGGCTCTGCATTTTTTTAGAAAAGGAACCATTCAAACCGGGCAAAAGGTGCTTATCTACGGTGCTTCAGGTGCCGTAGGAACTGCCGCTGTACAGCTTGCTAGCTATTACGGAGCTGAAGTGACAGGCGTGTGCAGTGCTAAAAATAGTGAACTAGTAAAGTCTTTAGGAGCAGACCGCGTCATCGACTACCAAAACGAAAATTTTACTGAAAAACAAGAAAAATACGATCTTATCTTTGATGCCGTTGGAAAAATCACAAAAAATCAGTGCAAGGAAGCGTTAGCCTTAAATGGACGCTTTGTTTCGGTCGAAGGGCAAGGAATTGCTAAAGTGCAGACGAAAGATTTATTACTTCTTAAAAAACTGATGGAAGAAGGACAGATCCAATCAGTGATTGATAGATGCTACTCTTTAGAACAAGTTCCAGAAGCTCATGAGTATGTAGAAACCGGACATAAGATAGGGAGCGTAGTCATTACGTTAAAAAAGTAAAAAAGAGAATCTCTATAAAAGATCCTCTTTTTTATGATATTAAACTTTACTCTCCGCCTTTAATCCAAAGTTCAAGAGGAAGCCCTACAAGGTTCTTTCCGATCCATTCTCTGGCAATATTATTAGAAGGGCCCATAGCAATGCCCGCTCTGGCATCTCGGAACAAACGTTCAATAGGGCCTTTTTTATAGCCGTATCCGCCGCTTACATCCAATGCAATTCGCGTTGCTTTGTTGGCTACTTCTGAAGCGTGCACTTTAAATTCAGTCAGCGGGAGGGTAAGGACACCTTGTGCTTTTTGTTCAGCTTGTAAAATATCAAGCTGTTCTGCCAAGTCAATTTGCCATGGTTTTGTGCTTTCAATGAGGACTTTTGCTTCAGCAATCTGCTGGCGAATGACTTGATAGTCGCTAAGCTGGTTATTAAAATCGCGGTGAATCGTTCGCGTTGCATGGTTAACCGCAAGCTCTAGCGCATGTTCCGCTACTCCAAGCCAAGCAGAACCAAGGCCAATTAAATAAATAGGGGAAACGCCGTTTAAGACGATTTCTTTCCCTGTTTCTTCACTGCCTAGAAGATCTTCTTTTGGCACGTGTACATTTTTATAAGAAATCGGACCGCTGTGATTACCGCGAACGCCCAGCGCTTCCCATGGACTTGCGGTGATGCCGTCTGATTTTCCATCTACAATAAAAAAGCTAATATCCGTTGCTTCTTGTGCTTCAGGGCTGCGTGTTTGAACGACATAAAAATCAGCTTGCCCGGCGCTCGTAGTAAATGATTTGTCAGCATTAACTACATAATCTTCGTCATTTCGCTGCGCTTGACTGAAGTTGTACCACCAGTGTCCTCCTGAGGCTTTTTCACTTGTAGAGTACGTACCAATCAGCCCTTGGTCAATTGGTTGTAACCAACGTTTCTTTTGATCGTCATTTCCGTACAGCGTGATAGTTTGAATCGCTCCGACATGCATCACGTAAACTAAAGCAGTAGAAGCACAGGCTTTTGCAATTTCTTCAGCTACAATCGCAAAAACCACGTGATCAAGTTCTAAGCCGCTGTATGCTTTTGGTACAAGAATATTTCCCCAGCCTGCTTTAATAAGCGCTTCTAAATTTTCTCGTGGAAAAACGCCTTCTTCATCTGTAAGGGCTGCATTAGGCCGGATCACTTCATCTACAAGAGAAGCGATTTTCTCGCGGATGGACGCGTAATAAGCGCGCGTTGATTGATTGTATACAGGACGTGCAGAAATTTCGACTGACATAACATACCTCCAAAAATTTTAATGTTTGTTACGATAAACTATTTACAATGCGCCCGCTTTTTCTTTTAGTTCCTGTTCTTTTTGTCTTACGAGCGGAATGATGGTTTCGCCAAACGTTTTGATTTCTTCTTCATAATGTAAAAAGCCTGTCAAAATAATGTCCACGCCGATTTTTTTCAGTTCGATAATTTGATTGGCGACTTGTTCGGCTGTTCCGATAAGGCCAGTTCGAAAGCCATCATTGTACTGAACTAAGTTTTCAAATGAAGAGTTTGCCCACATGCCTTCACCTTGAGGAGAAGCTTTGCCCGCGAATTTCACTTGACTTTCAAACCCTTCAACGGCTTCTTTATCCGCTTGTAGAACAATTTCTTTTAGCACTTGTTTTGCTTTTTCTTCTGTTTCACGGACAATGACAAACCCGTTCACGCCGAATTGAATATCACGGCCGTTTGCGTTTGCTTTTACATCTTCAATTTGGTTTTTTAAGTTTTCAATCGAGTTGCCGTTCATGAAATAAACGTCTGATACTCGGCCTGCCATTTCACGGGCGGCTTTAGAGTTTCCTCCTTGAAATACTTTTGGCGGCTGAAGAGGCTTTGGTTTTAGCGGTGCGTCATTTAATCGGTAAAAGTCTCCTTTGAACGTAGTCGTTTCGTTTTTCCATAGTTCTCGAAGCACGTTAATAAATTCTTCAGAACGGCGGTAGCGCTCGTCATGATCTAACCATGGTTCGCCGTAGCCGTTAAATTCGCCTTTAAACCAGCCGCTTACAACGTTCACAGAGACGCGTCCGCTGCTGATATGATCAATAGTCGAAATGATTTTAGCAAATACGCCGGGATGCCATAGCCCCGGAAGAACCGCTGTAATAATGTTGATTTTTTTAGTAGTGGCAGCCAGTGCAGAAGCGAGAGTCGCAGCTTCTAGTTGATTTTCAGCTCCATAGCTTGCAAAAAATCTAGTTTGCAAGAGAACATAATCAAAGCCCACCTGCTCGGCAATTTGCGCATACCGGCTGTTTGCTTCAAATGACCACTCTGTTTTTTGAGGAATGTTGGAAATGACAAGGCCTCCGCTTACGTTCGGGGCCCAATAAGCAAATTGCAAACTCATATGTAACGCCTCCTTAGTTAAGTAGTGAAAATAAATGAGCTGGGTAAAACATTCATCTCCTTAAATGCCAAAGACTCTTATCTCGCTTCAAGTTGAAGAGAAGATAAGAGCCTTCAGTAGCCTGACAGGCGGTACGGATGCTGAATGTACATATAGTAGTTATATCACCGGTTATTCCGATAGTCAAAGTGAGTTTTAAGAAATTTAAAAAGAATGAAATCGTAATTAAGTTTAACTAAAGAAGGAAGAGATCATCTATTTTAACCAAAAACAAACTTGACTTATAGGAATAGTGAGTATACTATTCAAATATGTTAAACAAATGAGAAATAAACATCTATTTTTTCTAAATAAATAGCCGTTTAAAAACGATCGACCAGACGACTGGAGATGCTTTGAACAATCAAAGCATCTCTTTTTTATTTGTCGTAAAAAGGAGGAAGTATACGTTGAGTGAAAAAAGAAAGCTGAAGCTAGGAGCAAATATTAAAGGACTTGGAAATACGACGGATGGATGGAGACATCCGGACGTAGAGCCTGATGCGAGCATTAATATTGAGTTTTACAAGAGGCAAGCGCGTATATTGGAAAAAGGACTGTTCAGCTTTGTCTTTATTGCGGATGGGTTAGCAATATCAGAAAAGTCCATTCCTCACTTTTTAAATCGTTTTGAGCCCATTACGCTGCTGTCAGCTATTGCTGCTTCTACGAGTCACATTGGACTAGTTGGGACCGTTTCAACAAGTTTCAGTCAGCCTTTTACCATCGCTCGTCAGCTGATGTCTCTTGATCATATCAGCGGCGGGCGAGCGGGATGGAACGTAGTCACTTCTCCGCAAGAAGGGGCAGCGCGCAATCACAGCAGAGGATATCTTCCTCTTCACAGCGAACGATACGAAATTGCAAAAGAGCATCTCGACGTAGTAAAAGGGCTGTGGGATTCGTGGGAAGATGATGCTTTTACCTATCAAAAAGAAACCGGTCAGTTTTTTGATCCAAAGAAAATGCATACGCTTGGATTTAAAGGCAAGCACTTTCAAGTTCAAGGGCCGTTAAATATTGCTCGTTCAAAGCAGGGACATCCTGTTGTGTTTCAAGCGGGTTCATCAGAAAGAGGAAGAGGATTTGGCGCAGAAAATGCGGATGCGATTTACACCAATGCACATACACTAGAAGAAGCGCAGGCATTCTATCAAGATATGAAAAACAGAGCAAAAAATCACGGGAGAAATCCTGAAGAGCTTCTCATTTTTCCAAGTATTGATTTAATTATAGGAGATAGCGAGGAAGATGTAGAAAGAAGATATGGAGAGCTTGCCGCTTTCATTCCAATTGATCATGCCATTACATATTTAGCTCGTTTTTTTGATGACTACGACTTTCAGCAATTTGACGTAGACGCACCGTTTCCAGAGTTAGGCGATATCGGAGCAAATGCGTTTCAAAGCACTACAAATAAAATTAAACAAGCGGCGGCCGCTCGAAAGTTAACGTTAAGACAAGTGGCACTTGAAACGGTTTTACCGCGTTCACCGTTTTCAGGAACACCTGAGCACGTAGCGAATGAAATGCAAAAATGGCATGAGCAGGAAGCAGCGGATGGATTTGTGCTTCGCCCGTTTATGAGCGAAACGTTTCATCAGTTTGTGGAAAAAGTGGTGCCTATTTTACAAGAGCGTGGGCTTTACGATACTGCTTATAAAAGCGATACGCTGCGCGGAAATTTGAACCTTTCCGTTCCAGCCAATCGATATAGTCAAACAAAGGAGGAGTATGTGTATGACAGTCAAATTAATCAGTGAATACAGCGTCACAGAAAGCTTAAAAAAGCAGGTAATTGAGTGGAGAAGACATTTTCATCGCTATCCTGAATTATCGTTTCAAGAACACCGAACGTCTCAGTTTGTTGAAGATACGCTTCGTTCGTTTGGAAGCTTTATCATTACTCGTCCTACCCCAACAAGCGTGGTGGCTAGATTAGTAGGAAAAGAAGAGGGAAAAGTGGTTGCGATCCGGGCGGATATGGACGCGCTGCCGATTGAAGAAGAAAACACGTTTGCATTTGCCTCGGTTCATAAAGGCGTGATGCATGCATGCGGACATGACGGTCATACGGCTATTTTATTAGGAGTAGCTTCTGTTCTTTCTCAGTTAGGAGATGAATTTAAAGGAGAAATCCGCTTGATTTTTCAACACGCAGAAGAGCTGCTGCCAGGAGGGGCACAGGAGCTTGTTAAAGAAGGCGCGATGGAAGGTGTGGATTACGTAATTGGCACGCATTTGAATTCTAGTCTTCCCATCGGAGAAATCGGCGTGCTTGCAGGTCCTATGATGGCTTCGCCTGACATGTTTAATATATCGATTAAAGGAAAAGGAGGACACGCCGCAGCGCCTCACGAAGCAGTTGATGCTATTGTTGTAGGAGCGCAAATTGTGACGAACCTTCAAACGATTGTTTCAAGAACGACCAATCCAATTGATAAATTAGTCGTATCGGTTACACAATTTCACGGAGGAACTACGCACAATGTACTTCCTGATAAAGTGGAGCTTAACGGTACCGTTCGCAGCTTTGACGCAGCTCTGCGAGAAAAAGTTCCGGCACAAATTGATCAAATTGTAAAAGGACTAACAGAAGCCTACGGTGCAGAGTACACGTTTACGTATGAAAAAGGCTATCATCCCGTCATTAATTCTGAAGAAATTACAAGGTTAATTGAAGAAACAGCTATCGAAGAATATGGAGAAGAACGTGTAAAGACGCTGTCTCCTAAAATGGGAGGAGAAGATTTTTCAGCTTATCTGCAGGAAACGGAAGGAGCATTTTTTAACATCGGAGCACGAAATGAAGAACAGGGCATCGTATACCCTCATCATCATCCGAAGTTTACGGTAGATGAAGACTCGCTTGAAATTGGAGTAAAGATGTTTTTGCGCATAACAGAAAAGCTATTGGCTCGTTAAAAAAAGAACAAGAACCTATTTGGTTCTTGTTCTTTTTTATGTATTCTTATTTCGTATCCTTATAATTCGTCGCAAATCCTGCTGCAATTAAACCAATCAAACCCAGCACTCCTACAATAACGGTTATGACCATTACGTTCACCTCAGTCGCCCTTAATAATACGCTATCATTTGTTTAATTTTACCATTAGTCTTCATATGAAAGAAGCTTTTCTTTTAAAGACTCTAGCTTTTTAAATTTTTGATCATAGCTTTGCCGTTTTAACATGTCGTTGGTTATTATCAGCGCATCTTCTTTACGCCCTGCATACAAGTAGGCTTCAATGACTTCGTCGAATCCTTCTGAGTAAGGGAATTCTTCATATTTTGCTAGTTTAAATGAGGCGTCGTAGTGTTTCGTTGCTTTTTCGTATTGCTTTAGTTTTAAAAGCATACGCCCATTTGCTAAATGTAAATCTGCTCGTTCTAAATTGGTAAGGGTATGGAGTTCAATCCCTTGGTTGCGTATATCAAGGGCATCTTCATAGCGCTTTTTTTCTTCTAGCTCAAACGCTTTCTCATAAAAATGGTCAAACTTCGTTAGGGGTCTTCTTGATTTATAGAACTTGTAAATGCCGTATAGGATCAAAAGCAGTAACCAGAGCAATTTGTTCAACTCTCTTTCATCTCTGTATGTATAATATTTATATTAAAGGAAATTAAATTCAGTTGATAGATTTATTCAAATAAAGACGTTTGAGGGGGAATACGATGGTCATCAACCAGCGAATCTATAATGTAAAAGGACTTCAGTACATCATTCGCTCAGCTGCCACTAGCGATGCAGATGAATTGTCTCACCTAAGAGTTCAGCTAGACGGAGAAACGGAAAACTTAGATCGTGAACCAGGAGAAGGGTATATGAATAAAGGGGACTTTGAAGAGCTTATTAGTCGTGACACGGAAAGTAAACGAAACTTATTTTTAGTAGCGGTTGTACATAATGAAATTGTCGGATTTTCAAGGTGCGAAGGTAATGAGTTGAAACGATTTGCCCACAAAGTAGAGTTTGGCGTATGCATCGCACAAGAACGTTGGGGATACGGAATTGGCAAAGAGCTTTTACAGCAGTCTATATTATGGGCAGATAGTGCGGGCATGAAGAAAATGACGCTGAATGTGCTAGAGACCAACAAAAAAGCGATTGATTTATATACAAAGTTCGGGTTTGAAATAGAAGGGGTATTAAAAAATGACAAGCTGCTGTCAGACGGCAAGTTCTATGATACGGTTGTGATGGGGCGCTTTGTAGAGCTTTTTTTGCGTCCTTATTCTATCGATATTTAAAGAAAAAAACACCTTCAAGCATACTGCACTTGAAGGTGTTTTGCGTGTTTTCCGTTTTTACTAGAATGATGGTTAATGATAGACCTCGCTTTTTTTACTAAAGCTTTTATTGCTTTCAAATCCTTGTTCTTCTTCTTTTTCGACATCTGTGCCAATAGGCTCCCACTTAATAAGAATCGTCGCGATCAATCCAATAACGGGAACGATTGTAAGGACGAGAAACGTCGTATAGATCCCGCCAATTGAAAGGACAACCGGAAATAAGTAAAAACCTAAAATACTGCCGATACGCGTTGTTCCTTGTCCCCATCCAGAGCCCAGTCCTCTCAGTTCAGTCGGGTAAGAAAGAGTGGCCATTGTCATTCCTTGCGCTCCGGGGCCAAAAGATTGACCAAAAATAAATAAAGCAATAAATAAAATCGGCAGCGCAATAAAATGTGTATCGCCTGTGAGCCCCATCAGGACTAAGCTTAAAGAGCAAATGGTATACCCTGTAATGGCAAGTTTTCTTATGCCGACTTGTTCAGTTAGCCTTGATTGTGTAAAGCCGCCAATAATACCAAATAAATTAAAGAAAAGAGTACCGATAATTGCATAAATCATTCCTTTGCCAAAAATAAGCGTGGAAATGGTTGGGATATAGAAGCCAACGGCAAAGTACTGCATACTTTGAGTAGCCGTAATGATGGAAGCTAGAAATGTCCGAGCCCGATACTTTCCTTGGAAAATCGCTTTGTAAGACAGTTTTTTTGAACGAGATAAAGGTTCTTCTTTTGCATTATTGGCTACTGTGACTTCTATGTCATAGGTTTTCTCTAACACTTTGACCGCTTCTTTAAGCGGAAGGTGATGAGCGGCCCACATCGGGCTTTCATCCATGTAGCGGTAGCGCAAAATTAGCACGATTAGTGCAGCAACAGCTCCAAATCCTACTGACCAGCGCCAAATATCCTCATGCTGCCCGAGCAGATAAAAAGGCAGAACAACAAGTCCAGTAACAGTTGCGGCCACGTACCACAGGGGACACCACAAGTTCACGTATTGACCTTTTTTCTTTAAATCGCTGAACTCCGCAATAAAGCTGAGCGCTACCGGAACATCTAGCCCTACACCTACACCCATTAAAAACCGAAAGATAAATAACCAAACTAGATCAGTCGCTAAAGCAGCGCCAAGAGCTGCGAACACCATAAAAAATAAATCAATTAAAAACATTTTGTTGCGGCCGAATTTGTCGGTGTAATATCCTCCTACAGTAGCCCCTAACAAAGCGCCAAAGGCCATAATAGCGGTGAGGCTTCCAAGACCCGCAGGAGAAAGGTTAAACTGTTCTTTTAACTGATCAGCTCCAATTCCGAGACTGGTAAAGTCATAGGCGTCGACAAAAATGCCGCCTAAAGCTACCAAAATGATTTTCCAGCTTTTAGACGTAACTGGATTTGAATTAACAAAGTTGATAATGTCTTGACGCGATTGAATTACGTGTGTGTTGCTGCTTCCCATTTCTTAACCTCCAATCTGCATGTAACGAATGTTAAAAAGGACGATCGCCAATAATAGCCGCGCGCTCAGCTTTTCGGATATGAGGATAATAGTCCGATACAGCATAATGCTGTGTTGCACGGTTATCCCAAAAGGCAATTGAATTTACTTCCCAACGAAACCGTACTTGGTATTCTGGAACATGAGCTTGCCTAAACAAAGATTGAAGTAACTGTTCGCCTTCAGAATGTTCTAAACCTACAATATGAGTAGTAAAGGATGAATTGACAAAAAGCGTTTTACGACCTGTTTCAGGGTGAGTACGTACAATAGGATGTTCAACCGCTGGAAACTCTCGTTGAAAAGCCTTCAGTTCATCTGGTTGTAATAAATGAGCAAAAGAAGGAGTGAAGTCATGAATAGCCTTCAAATGTTCAATTTGTTTTTTTATGGACTCAGGCAAGTTGTCATATGCTGCAGCCATATCTGCCCAAAGCGTATCGCCGCCCACAGGAGGCACTTCAATTAATCGAAGTACTGAAGCTTTAGCAGGGCTTTCGCGGAATGTGACGTCTGCATGCCAAACATTTTCAGATCCTCCTTGTTTCTGATTTCTAGAGAATTGTACAATTTCTTTCGCTTGCTCTTGTGAAGCAGGTTTGTAAAAAGGGTGTACTTCAAGATCTCCCCATAGCTTTGCAAAAGCAAGATGTTGTTCGCTTGTAATTTCTTGATTGCGAAAAAAAAGCACTTTCCATTCTAAAAAAGCCCGATTTAATTCTTCTTGCACTTCTTTTGCAAGAGGCTTGGATAAATCTAGACCTTCGATTTCAGCACCGATAATCGGTGTGAGGGGCTTGATGGAAAAGAAAGTATAAGGCTTTTCTTCAACACCATCTGGCAACCGTTTTAACAAACGAGGACCTTCTTTTACCTCGCGGTTAAGAAACTGAAGTGGCCTTGGGTAGCTAGAAAGATTATTAGACACTGTGTTCATCTCCTTATGCTTGTTCTCTTATCTTTGAAATGAAAAACTGTCGCAGTTCCATGAACTTTTCGTGATATTGAAAAGTTCCTTCTTCGTAACGTCCCGACTGTAATGGATTTTGCGTATCTAAGACGACTCTTCCGGGCTTTGGGTGCATCACAATGATTCGAGTTGCGAGTTTAAGAGCTTCTTCTACATCATGAGTAATAAAAAAGATGCACTTTTTTGTTTGGTTCCAAATGGTTAATAAATGTTGCTGCATCGCTTCCCGCGTTAGCGCATCAAGAGCACTAAAAGGCTCATCCATTAAAATAACTTTAGGGTCTGTCGCGAGTGTTCGAGCAATGGCTGCTCGCTGCTTCATTCCTCCTGACAACTGATGGGGAAGTTTTTTAGAAGCAGACGTTAGATCAACCAGCTGCAGGTAATTTGCAACAAGCTGTTTACGTTCTTCTTTGGCGACTTTTTGCATCTTCAATCCAAATTCAATGTTTTTTTCAATAGTCAGCCAGGGAAATAGATTAGGATGCTGAAAAACAACGCCAACGTCTGGATTAGGCTTGGTCTGTTCATCTCCATGAATCATGACTGTACCTGTTGTAGGCTGTTGGAAGCCTGCTAGAATATTTAAAAGTGAAGATTTGCCACATCCAGATGGCCCTAATACACAAACAAGCTCATGCTCATATAAAGAAAGATTAATATTTTGTAGTATGAGATGCTCACGTTTTGTTTGAGCATAAGCGAAATCAACGCTTTTTACATCGACGACTTTAGGCTTATGGACACGTTTAGGTCTTTCTTCAACAGCAACACTAGTTTTCAAATGTATCACTCCTTTTGACCGAGAAAGTATCCCTCGACTGACCGCAAGAGATACTTCCCGCTACTATTTAGAAAAATTATTTAGCAGTGCTTGTTGATACGTTTTTAAATCGGGAGAAGAAGGAATATCTTTTTGAGCTTCTAGAAAATCTCCTGTATCTTTTAACACATGCGCCAACTTACCATTAGATTGAAAGTATGCTTTTTGATCTGATTTATTTAGCCAGGTTAGCTGCTGCATCGTTTTTAAGCTTTGTTTTGGTGTTAAGTTCAATTCTTTAGCCAATAGTTCTGCTGATTTTTCTGGATTTTTGTGATAATAGTTAACGGATTCATTTAAGATCGAAATATATCCTTTCACAATATTCGGATATTTTTTAGCGAAATCCTCATGAACAATTCCAAATTCTCCTGTAATGCTTCCTTGCTTGGCTACTTCTTTGGATGAAATCAACACGTTTCCGTCAGCATGAATTAAATTTGTTTGCAGAGGCTGCCATACATACGCACCGTCAATATCACCGCGATTCCAAGCGGCTAAAATATCGGGAGACTGCATGTCTAATAGTGTGATATTTTCTTTTTTAAGATCAATGTTTTTGTTTTTTAACGCACTTAGTAAGCTGTAGTGGGCCGTTGAACTAAAAGTAGTGGCAATTTTTTTTCCTTTTAAATCCTCTAAAGATTTTATGTCCGCACCTTTTTTTACTACTAAGGCTTCACTTTCGCCGATAATATCATGTAAATAATACACTTTGTAAGGAAGTTTATTAGCCACTCCTATTGCGCCGGGCGGTGTTCCAACGAGTCCAAAATCAATGCTTCCTCCCGCAATGGCATTGTTGATATCTCGGCCTGACTCAAATTTAATCCATTTAATTTGAGTTTCTGGATATTTCTTTTCTAATGAGCCACGGGCTTTTGCTAACAATTCTCCATTAGGTGAAGCTTGATAGCCTAAACGTATTTCTTTCGGTACATCATTTTCAGAACCAGATGTAGTGCTCGAACAGCCGGAAACGACTAATATAAAGCATAGCAATAAACCAAGTATTCCTTTTTTCATCCATGTTCCTCCTAAGTAAGCTCTATTTTCCTACCCATGAAAAGGCTAAGCGTTGGTAAAAGCGAATAATGCTATCAATAAGTATAGCGATTAGACCCATGATAATAATGCCCACAAAGACAATATCACTTCGCATATATTTGCTTGCATCAAGTACCATCCAGCCAATTCCTGAAGTAGCTGCAACCATTTCAGCAGCGACTAACGTTGCATAGGTGATTCCAATGGACGTGCGTAGTCCTGTCACAATATCCGGCAGAGCAGATGGAAGAATGATGTGAATAAATACATTAAACTTTGATGCACCTAATGTTAGTGCCCCGTTAATTCGGTCCTGCGGTACGCGTTGTACGCTTGCAACTGTTGCGATAAATAGTGGAGCGAAGGCACTTAAAAACAGTAGTGCTACTTTAGATCCTTCATCAATTCCTAACCATAAAACAAGAAGTGCATAGTAAGCTAACGGAGGAAGCGGACGATAAAATTCAATAATTGGATCAAAAATTGCCAGTATGTATTTAGAGTAGCCACATATAATCCCAAGCGGAATAGCTGTAAGCAAAGCAAGCAGCAAGGCTGTAAATAACCTATACAAGCTTGCAGACAAGTGAGTAACAAGAGATGTTCCTTTGTATCCTTCTACTACTAAACTAATAAATGAATGCAAAACGCTCTGAGGCGTAGGTAGAAAAATTGGATCTACCCATTTAAGTGTACTTAAAAGCGTCCAAAGCAGGAGGATCATAAGTACACTCAGAAAAGATAGTCCTTTTACTTTAAATGATTTAGTTGCCACCAACGTGTTTTTCACTTTATCCCTCCTTTTTAAGTTTTTCTAAACAAAAAAGACTCTCATCTTTTAAAAAGAATGAGAGCCTCCAGTTGACTGGTAGGTTTTTAAATCCTATATGTTTAGTGAGATTAATTTACCAAAAAATTCATAGAGTTGTCAATAAGAGATAAAAATAATCGAAATAAATTCTAAGAATAACATAATCATTGACAATCCTAGCATAAACTTTTAATATATAATTAAACAAAGTGAATTACTTGGTATTAGTGATGCTGTACGAAAAAACGCGCCTACTAGGCAACTGGAGGCCAGACCATTGTGGTGAAACAAATGGACTGGTCTCCTTTTTATATTGAATGGGTATTATGGAAGAGTTGAATTCTGGAACAGAATAGTTGGTATAGATTTAGCGATGAGGAAAATAGTCGAGTGGATAATAAGTAAGGTTTTTCTTAATAAGGTTTTTGAGAGCGTAAACATTTTAAGAGGGGGATCCGTATATGACTGCCGACTTTCATTTTCATACTGATGTATTAATTATTGGAGGAGGCCCTGCTGGTGCATGGGCAGCTCTGCAAGCAGTTAAAGAAGGTGCAAAAGCTGTACTTGTTGATAAAGGATATTGCGGAACGAGCGGAGCAACTGCGCCTTCTGGTACAGGAGTTTGGTATGTAAAGCCTACTTCTGATGAACAGATGAAAGCAATGAAAAGCAGGGAAGCGCTTGGGGGATATTTAGCTGAAAGAAGCTGGATGAAACGAGTGCTTGATTGTACGTTTGAACAAGTAAATGAATTAGCTCATTTTGGCTATCCGTTTCCAGTAGACGAAAAAGGGATTTCTCAGAGAACGACGCTTCAAGGGCCTGAATATATGAGGTTAATGCGGCGGCAGCTTCAAAAAGCAGGGGTTCAGATTTTGGACCATAGCCCGGCACTGGAGCTTCTTGCAGATGAACACGGTGTGGCAGGCGCTTGCGGAATCAATAATCAAACGCAAGAAACTTGGAGAGTGGAGGCTGCTGCGGTTGTGATTGCAACGGGAGGGTGTGCATTTCTAAGCGGAGCACTCGGTACAAATGTTTTAACAGGAGACGGTTACTTATTAGCTACAGAAGCAGGTGCGGCGCTTTCCGGCATGGAGTTTTCAAATGCTTATTCGATTTCGCCAGCTTTTTCTCCAATCACAAAATCTGCATTTTATAAATGGGCTACATTTTATTATGAAGACGGTACAGTGATTGAAGGAGCCGGTTCTCATAAAGGACGTTCCATCATTGCCAAAACGTTAATGACCCAGCCCGTTTATGCAAGGCTGGACAAAGCGGATGAACGTATTCAAAAAGCCATGCGCTTATCACAGCCAAATTTCTTTTTATCATTTGATCGTCTTCATATAAATCCTTTTACTCAAATGTTTCCAATCACCTTGCGCTTTGAAGGAACCGTTAGAGGAACAGGAGGTATTCACATTGCAGATGAAACGTGCAGAACCGACATTCCAGGTTTATATGCAGCCGGAGATGCGGCAACGCGCGAATTAATTTGCGGAGGATTTACCGGAGGAGGCAGCCATAATGCAGCGTGGGCTATCTCTTCAGGCTGCTGGTCAGGAAAAGCAGCGGCAGCATTTGCTGTTAAGCAAGGGCGAAATGCCGCAAATCGACATGCCAAAGGCTTATCAGAAGCGTCAGGAGTCACAAAGTCAGTAGCTTCTTCTGATGCAGCTGATACGAAAGAAATGATAGCATCGGTTCAACGCGAAGTCTTTCCGTATGATCGAAACTGGTTCCGTTCAGAAGTAAGACTGCAAGATTCACTTATGAGGTTAAATGCAGTGTGGAATGAGTTGAAAAACGGAGTTTATGATAAAGAAAGAAACATCGTGAGAAGTCGAGAGCTTGCGGCCATGACGGCAACGGCGCGATGGATGTATACAAGTGCATTAGAAAGAAAAGAAACGAGAGGAATGCACCGGCGTGACGATTTTCCGTTTATGGATTCCAAGCAACACTACCGTATTCTAAGCGGAGGCGTACAGGAAGTCTGGGCGAGACCCTTAGGTACAAAATCTTCTAATCACGTAAAGGGGGTTATTTAATGATCGAGCTTCTTAGTGAAGACCGATGTATTAACTGCAATCTTTGTGTATCCGTTTGTCCAACAAATGTCTTTGACCGCTCTCGAATGGGAGGTGCTCCTTCCATAGCTCGTCAATCCGATTGTCAAACTTGCTTTATGTGTGAACTGTACTGTCCGGTAGATGCTTTATATGTGACGCCTTTAGCTGAACAAACTGTAGAAGTAAATGAACAGCATGTAATAAACCAGCATCTGCTTGGAAGTTACCGGGAAGCTGTAGGCTGGGGAAAAGGAAGAAAATCCACCGCTTCTTCCGATCAGTCACATATCATCTTAAATAAGAAATAAAGAAAAAAGAGCGGGCAAAGCCGCTCTTTTTTCTTTACTTTTGCGTTTCACGAACCCATTTGACAATATCATCAATGACATAAGAAGGAATGTTGGCTGAAACAGCATATTCATCGGGCGTGCTTTTTTCACCAGTTCCTTCTGTGAAAAAGTGGTTGAGCATTGGATAAAGCTTAAAAGAAGTGTTAGAACGCTGAGATAAGCTTTGTTTCCAGCCTTCAAAATCTTCCGTCGTTACTTGATAATCACGCGCTCCTTGTAAAAAAAGCCGATGCGTTATGAATATGGTAAAATAAAGAAGTTATATTATTTAGAAAATTTAAATATCTAAAAAAGGAGGCGCTTTTATGAACTATGATCCGCATTATCATCCATATCCATCATCCCGAGTTCCCGTCTATGCTAAAAAAGGAATGGTAGCTACATCTCAGCCGCTTGCAGCGCAGGCAGGCCTTGATATCTTAAAAAAAGGCGGCAATGCAATTGATGCAGCAATCGCCACAGCTGCAAGCCTCACAGTGTTAGAGCCCGCGTCAAATGGAATCGGAGGAGACGCATTTGCGCTTGTTTGGGCCAATGATCAGCTGTACGGACTGAATGCTAGCGGCCCTTCTCCTCAGTCTATTTCCATTGATGCGTTAAAGGAAAAAGGATACAGAGATATTCCTAAGTACGGAATGATTCCCGTTACGGTTCCCGGTGCTCCGGCTGCTTGGGCTGCTTTATCGAAGCGATTTGGCAAACTGCCTCTTTCTCAAGTACTGCAGCCTGCTATTCAGTACGCCAAAGAAGGATTTCCGCTAGCGCCTACTCTCGCGAAACAATGGAAACAAGCGTACGATACGTTCAAACGAGTACATACAAGCGAAGAATTTGAGTCATGGTTTCAAACGTTTGCCCCAAATGGACGAGCACCAAAAGCAGGAGAAATGTGGTCATCCACCCACCATGCCCGTACGCTTCAGCTCATTGGCGAAACAAATGCAGAAGCGTTTTATAAAGGCGAGCTTGCGGATCGTATTGATGCATTCAGTAAAAAACACGGCGGCTTTTTATCAAAAGAAGATTTGGCTGCTTATGAGCCTGAGTGGGTGAACCCGATTTCCGCTCACTACCGTGGATATGATGTGTGGGAAATTCCTCCGAACGGTCAGGGGCTTATTGCGTTAATGGCATTAAATATCGTAAAAGGTTTTGAACTTCAAGAAAAAGATGCTGTGGATACGTATCATAAACAAATAGAAGCGATAAAGCTTGCGTTTGCGGATGGAGAAAAATACATTACGGAAGAAGCAAAAATGAGCGTGTCTGTTAGTGAGCTTCTGTCTGATACATATGCAAGCTATCGTCGAAGCCTTATAAAAGAACATTCCCTGCAGCCTGAAGCGGGAGAACCTGTTGGAAGCGGAACGGTGTATTTAGCAACGGCTGATGAAGAAGGAAACATGGTTTCATTTATTCAAAGTAATTATATGGGCTTTGGTTCTGGAATCGTTGTGCCAGAAACGGGAATTGCCTTGCAAAACCGCGGCCACAATTTTTCAATGGACCCTGATCACGATAACTGTCTTGCTCCTAATAAAAAAACGTTTCATACCATTATTCCAGGGTTTCTCACCAAAAATAATGAGCCCGTAGGACCGTTTGGCGTGATGGGAGGCTTTATGCAGCCGCAGGGACATATGCAAGTTGTCATGAATACAATTGACTTTCATCTTCATCCTCAAGCCGCTTTAGACGCGCCAAGATGGCAGTGGAAAAAAGATAAAACGGTGCTTATTGAGCCGGCTTTTCCATCCCACGTGGCACAAGCGCTTGAAGGAAAAGGACATAAAATTGAAGTAGCCGTGGATTCAATGGCATTTGGGCGCGGACAGATTATTTGGAGAGATCCTGAAAGCGGCGTGCTATGCGGAGGAAGTGAATCACGAACGGATGGATTTGTAGCTGGATGGTAACGTTTAAAAAAACACAATAGGTGGAGGAAGAAGCCCGTACTCATTAGAGTTGGGCTTGTTTCATGTCTCAACCACATGTATAAATCTCTTCAAAGAACTTAAAACTAAAACAAACATTTACGTATGTATGGATAACGTGAACTTAGGGGTTATGTACGGGAAATTTACATTAGACGCTGCTGCGTATCTTTATAAATTAACATAAGCAATAATTGAGCGTGGTGAGAACAGCCGTCTCAAGCTGCCAACTGACATGAAGGTAGGCTAACAACACTTGGTGAAAGGAGCGAAAAGGTGATGAGAAATAAAAAGTTTGAAGTGGAATTTTTACGTGTAATGCTACTTATCGCCCTGGGGATTCTCCCTTTTTTATTTAGAAAACCACCGATTAAAGACTGGCTGCTGGCCTATGTATTTAACGCCTTAACAAATGGTATTATTGATAAATTTATTGTCACTCACGGCCTTCTTCGATATCCAACTCGCTTATTGAAAAAACAGTTTAGAATTAACGTGTTGTTCGATTTTTTGCTGTATCCTATGATATCCGTCATGATTAATCAAGCTACGTATTACGATAAAGGGTTAAAAGTTTTATATAAAATTATGCTTTTTACGATCCCGATGTTTTTTATTGAATTATGGGCTGAAAAACGAACGAAGCTTATCGAATGGAAAACTGGCTGGATGTGGTACCACACCATTGCTAGCGTGACGTTAAAATCGTATCTTAATCGAATGGTGATTGGATGGATTCGAAAAGTTGAAAAGAAGCAGGAAGAAATAAAAATACAATAACAGAGGTTCTAAAAACGATGTTAGAGAGGTGAACAAAGGTGCATATTTCTATCCTTCTATGGCTGATTTTTCAAAATATCCAAAAGAAAACGTGGAAAAAAATTCACGAGCTTTATGCTGGGGGATTATACGTGAGTTTTTTTAATATTCTTTATTACTTTCTCTGTAACGATAAATTGCTTTGGGATTTTAAATCTTCCCATCTTTCACTAAAAGGACTGCGCGTGCTGCACCTTATCTTCATTACACCTCTTATGATTTGGTCGTTTTTAGCTACGTATCCGCCCACACTCGTCAAACAGGTGAAGTATATCGCAAAATGGGTATGTACAGCTTCATTTATAGAATGGATTGGACTCAGGTGTAAAGCCATTACCTTTAGGCACGGCTGGCATTTAGGCTGGTCAGCACTTATTTACGTAATGATGCTTATCTTCTCGAGATGGTTTCAAAAAAAGCCTTTTGCGGTCTTGCTGCTCTCGGTTTTAGCAACAGTGGTCCTCAGCGTTATCTTTAAAGTTCCAGTGAGCAAACGGATGCTAAAACATCCGCTGAAACGAATATTGACTCGGCCTTTAAAAGATCATGTGACTCAAGCTGTTGCGAATAAAGTAAAGCGAAAATGCCTGCTTCTCAAGCTGTTCTCGTAAGTTCCTGCTCTCTGTAAAGAGCAGGTTTTTAGCTTGCTGGAGGAATAACGTCCGTCAGCAGCAGAATAAAAAAAATCAGGTCCACTCCGGTAAAGCTTAAAGAAGCAAGAAAATAAGCCGTCCAGCGCAAACGAAACGGATTATGTTCAATATTGGCTCCAGACATTAGCCTCATGGAATGAGTTTTATAGTGAGAATGAGCGCTGTTGCTTCCGCTGCTTGAAAACCAAAAAGTCAAAACTGAAAACAAAAGTCCGCTAAAAAACATAAGCTCAATAAAGCGAATAGACAAAAAAGATGAGCACGCATAGGTTAATCCAGCTTCAATAAGCAGGGTAATAACAAAAACAAGCTGAGTTTTCTTCAAAAAATCCCTCCCTTTTTTCTCTTTGTCTACTTTTCATTATACAATAATTTACATGTGTAAAAAGTCTCGAAAATGCCTTTATTATGATATAATGGTAATAAATGTATGATTGAAAAAGTATTCAAAGTTCGTATGCATCACGATTATAAGCTCTTTTATAATGATGAGACTTACTATATACGCTCCGCTTAGCTTCAAGTGCGTAGAATGAAAGTGAGGAGTGTGTATGGAGTTAGGAGAGACTGTGATTGCGATACTAGCAGCGGGAGCACTTTTGTTATACGGCACGTTAGAGCTTTAGTTTGCGCCTCGTAATTCTTCTTTTTTTAAAGGGTGGAAGCGAAAACTAGCCGTCATTTTACCGTTATATGCGGTTACATTCGGCATATGGTTCGTGTTTTTTTCGTAACAAAAAGTCTTACAAAAAGGAGGAATGAAAGATGGAAATCAATTCATACCTCACTCGGTTTTCATGTATGCTGATGCTCATGTTTGGAGGATTATTTATTATACGGTATGTAAAAACAGGTGACCTTTATTTAGATCAGCTTCTTGTCTTTGGAGCGGGTTTTGTTCTGTTTATCGGCTCACTTATTTGGAAAAGAAAACATCAGCAGCAAGGAAATAGAAAAGCTTGTTAATTCTATAAAACTGTGACAGTATAAAACAGATAAAAAATGTAATCTCGTGACCGTACTATTGTTTACGAGCTGGTGGAGGAAAAGAAAATGAATGTACCTAATTGTCCAAGCTGTCAATCACAGTATACATATGAAGATGGAAGCCTGTTTGTCTGCCCGGAATGTGCGCATGAATGGGGACAAGATGAAAAAACAGAAAGCACGGAAGAGCAGCTTACTGTAAAAGATGCAAACGGTAATCTTTTAAAAGACGGAGATTCAGTTACCGTCATCAAAGACTTAAAAGTAAAAGGAAGCTCATCGGTTGTAAAAATCGGAACGAAAGTAAAAAGCATTCGTTTAGTAGAAGGCGATCATAACATCGACTGCAAAATTGACGGATTTGGAGCGATGAGCTTAAAATCTCAGTTTGTGAAAAAAGCATAACGATAAAAAAGTCAGGATGAAGAAGACTTTCATCCTGACTTTTTTTATGCATTTTAACGGGTAAGGTGAAATATATAGACCATTTTGTCTATTTTAGAAGGAATTTAGCCCAATGTCCCGAACTTACATAAAGTGTATGAAATTTGGATATTAATGGAATGGTTGTCCGTTTCATGAAGTCAAAGGGGAGGGAGAAATGTGAAAAAGTTTTTAGCGTTTCAAATTTTAATTGCATTAGTAATCGGAGCTGTCATCGGGCACTTTTTTCCGGATTTCGGAATGGCTTTAAGGCCGGTAGGAGACGGGTTTATCCGCCTCATTAAAATGATTGTGGTGCCGATTGTCTTTTCAACCATCGTCATAGGTGCTGCGGGAAGCGGCAGTATGAAGCAAATGGGGAGTCTAGGGTTAAAGACGATTATTTGGTTTGAAATCATTACTACCATCGTATTAGGAATTGGGCTGCTGTTAGTGAATTTGCTAAAGCCCGGAGTAGGCCTCGATCTTTCTCATCTTGTTAAAAAGGATATTGGTGAATTGTCTCAGTACACCGACAAAGTCGTAGACTTTAAACAAATGATTTTGAACATCATTCCAACAAATATCGTAGATGTGATGGCAAAAAATGATTTGCTAGCCGTGATTTTCTTTGCTATTTTATTCGGTGTTGCCGCTTCAGGAGTTGGTAAAGCATCCGAACCTGCAATGAAATTTTTTGAATCTACGGCTAAAATTATGTTTAAATTAACGCAAATTGTTATGGTCACAGCGCCTCTTGGTGTACTAGCGCTAATGGCTGCATCTGTAGGGCAATACGGCATTGCACTTCTGCTTCCAATGCTAAAGCTAATTGGAACCGTCTTTTTAGGTCTTTTTATTATTTTATTTGTTTTATTTCCGCTTGTTGGGTTTTTATTCAAATTCAACTACTTTGAAGTATTCAAAATGATTTGGGATTTGTTTCTTATTGCGTTTTCCACAACAAGTACAGAAACGGTGCTGCCACAGCTGATGGAGCGGATGGAAAAGTACGGATGCCCTAAACGAGTTGTGTCGTTCGTTATTCCGTCGGGTCTGTCGTTAAACTGTGATGGATCCACGCTGTATTTATCCGTTTCATGCGTCTTTTTAGCACAGGCTTTTAACATCGATATGCCATTAACTCAGCAATTATTTATGATGCTTATACTGGTGATGACAAGTAAAGGAATTGCGGCTGTCCCGTCAGGTTCACTTGTTGTTCTTTTAGCAACAGCCAACGCAGTAGGTCTGCCGGCTGAAGGAGTGGCAATTATTGCAGGAGTAGACCGCATCATGGATATGGCCAGAACAGGAGTCAACGTCCCAGGCCACGCCATTGCCTGTATCGTCGTCTCGAAATGGGAAAAAGTATTCCGCACCCAAACGCCAATCCCGCCCGGATCTCACACGGAATCTCTATAAAACCAACCTCCGCTTTAGTCTATAGAGCGGGGGTTTTTTTGTTAAAGTTTCAAAGGGGCAGATTAGATTTTCCATACTCATTCCTCCACAAAAAAGGGGCAGCAGCCGCTTTCGTTTAGAAAATCCCCTGTGCCGTTTTTTAATCACAGGGGATTTTCTCCATAAATGTTCACAAATTGTTCACTTACGAAGAAGGAAGATAAAAAGCTATACTAAGCCAAGTAAAAAACATGAAAAGGATGAGGAATGTGCCAACAACTAAAAAAGAAAGTATGTATTTTGGAATGATGATGTGCGGAGGGATGGTGCTTGTGATGACGGTGTATAACATGTTAATGAATGACGTCATCGGGCATATCACGCTTGCAGAAGGTATTTTGAACTTGGTTATCACGTTTGTAGTCGCAATGGCTGTCGAAACTTTTTTCGTCGGTCCCGCAGCAAAAAAAGTAGCATTTTCACTGCCGTTTGATAAATCGAAACAGTTAAAAGTCGTGTTGATTTTGTCATCATGTATGGTGATCGGAATGGTGCTTTGCATGTCTGTATACGGGTTAATTACGATGTCACTTACAAAAGGTTTAGACGGAGAGCCGCTTCTTTCAAGCTATGCATTGATCGTTATGAAAAACTTTATCGTGGCATACCCGCTTCAGCTTCTCATCATGGGTCCTTTAGTTCGCGGACTGTTTATGAAATTTGTGAAAAAGAATCCGGCAGCTGCTTAAGCCAAAACCCTAAGAACGCCTATTTTCTTAGGGTTTTGTTATGCAAATCTGTTTGGTAAGAAGAGAAGAAAATTCACGTAAAGCCGCCGATACAAAGGCATCTTTTCGCGTAATAAAAAAAGTGGGAACCTTTTTATACGGTTCTGGCAGCGGAGTTAACGTTAATGAATGGTCGTGATTAGATACAATGGATTTCATCATTACAGCTACGCCCATACCAGCTTTTACACACCCAATAATCGCTTCAATCGTACCAAATTCTAATATTCGTTTTGGAAACACGCCTTCTTTTGTCAACAGCATTTCTAACGTATGTCGATATGCGCATCCGCTGCTGAAGGCTAATAAATTCATATCTTTTAGGCTGTAAAGAGAAGGAAGAGGGTGGCGGCTCACAAGTACAAGCTCTTCATCTTGAGTAAATAAAGAGTTTAGATCAGGATGTTCACAGCTGCCTGCAACAAATGCACCTTCAAGTTTTCGGGTTAAAACCAGGTGAATAAGAACATCGGTTGTATGTGTTTCTAAAATGAAGTCTACATCCGGGTAGGCAGTGCAATAAGTAGAAAGCAAAGGCGGTAGCCGAAGAGCCGCAGTAGATTCAGTTGCACCTATTTTTAAAGGCCCTATCGGTGTATGCGCACTGCTTTGCACAGTTGCCGTGGCTTCATTGGTTAAACGAAGAATTTCTTCAGCATAACGAAGCAAAAGCTCTCCGCTAGAAGTTAACGTTACGCCTTTACCGCTGCGTTCAAATAGCTGTGTGCCGAGTTCAGCTTCTAGCTGCTGAATTCGCATCGTCACATTCGACTGCACGTAGCTTAAGATTTTGGCTGCCTTTGAAATATTTTTTTCTTCTGCTACCGTTGTAAAAACAAGCAAATCTTTTATATCCATCAAATCTCCTCCTCCTCCTTCAGCTATCATTTTTATTGATGACTTTTATCTTTATTGCTTATTTTACATGATATCACCGCTACTCTACACTGAAAATAAAGGTGGAGGATAGAAAATGAGCAGACAAAAAGCTTCTTATAAGTGGATGATTTTATTTATTGCCACTCTTTCTCAGGCGTGTGCAACGTTTGTCACGTACGGGGTAGGACCATTGGCAGCGTTTTGGCAAAGATTATATGATTTATCGCAGTTTCAAACAGGACTGCTCGTATCAGCTGTTCAAATTGGCCCGATTTTTTCCATGCTGCTTTTTGGGAACTGGATGGATCGTTATGGAGAAAGGTGGCTTGTAGGAGGAGGATCTATTTTGCTGGGGATAAGCATGCTTTTTGCCTATAGCGCTGATCATTATTTGTATCTAACAGGCGTACTTCTCGCAGCAGGCGTGTGGTATGGAACAGCACAGCCAGGAGGAAGCAAAGCAGTGGTGAAGTGGTTTCCTTCTCATCATAGAGGCCTTGCCATGGGGATTCGGCAAACGGGGATACCGATTGGAGGCGCTGTCGCTTCAGCAGCATTACCGCTGCTGTTTCATCAATACGGATGGCATGGGGCTGTTCTCGTACAGGCAGCGGCAGCTATCGGAGGAGGCCTTCTTTTTTTTGTATTCTACCGAGAGCAATCATCATCGTCAGAAAAAAAGGAAACATTTACACTTCGTCAAAAAATCAAGCGCATTTCTCAAGATAAAACGCTCTATCCGCTGTTTTTTGTAGGTGTTTCAATGATTTCTCTTCAAATGATTATCGTTGCGCACTTTATGAGCTATTTAACGAAAGCCCTAAAGATGGATTTTGCTTCAGCTGGCATCCTGCTGAGCATCACATTGTTAGGCGGAATGGTGGGGAGAATTGTTTTAGCTTGGGTAAGTGATTATGTGTATAACGGAAATCGGAGAACTCCTTTGCAAGTGACGGTTTGGATGACTGCAGGACTAACAATAGCTATTTCTTATATTGGATTTACTTTGCCTTTTTGGCTACTAACTGCTTTTTGTTTTAGCCTTGGCTTTTTTGCAATTGGCTGGTTTAGTTTGTTTATCGTGCTAATAGCAGAAAAAGCGGATGATCGTTTTATTGGTTTAACGGTAAGCATTGCGTTAACGCTCAATCAATTTGCCATCGTGCTCGCACCGATTTGGTTTGGGCTCCTTGTGGATTGGCTCCGGAGTTACACGTTGGCTTTTAGTGCGGTTGCATGCTTCATTGCTTGTGGAGGAATATGGTTAAAAAAAGAGCGAGTTCCTTCATTTTTAAATAAAAACGTCACTAAATAAAAAGTGATTTAGGGCTATTTATTTAAGAATAGAGAAGACCTCTTATCCTCTAAAACGTTTCAAAGCCATGCTCCCGGGTACACACAACATTAATGAGGAGGAGATAGTATGGAAGCAAAAGCAAAGAATGTTGTGGGGGTATACGAAACGGAACAAGAAGCAGTTCATGCCGTAGAGAGTTTAAAAAAAGAAGGGTATACATCAGAAGAAATATCTATCATCGGCAAACATAAAAAGACCAAAAACGTTCAGAAAGAAACGAATACAAAAGCAGAAGGAGCAGCAACTGGAGCACTTACCGGAGGTACGCTGGGGAGCTTGACCGGAATATTAGCAGGTGCCGGGGCTCTTGCCATACCGGGAATAGGTCCAATTGTGGCGGCTGGTCCGATTGTAGCTACATTAACAGGTGCGGCAGCTGGTGCGAGCGTAGGAGGTCTGTCTGGTATTTTAGTAAGTATGGGAATTCCAAAACAGCAGGCCGAACAATATAATGATTCAGTCAAAGAAGGCAGCTTGCTTGTTTTAGTAGACAAAGAAGACTCAGATCATGATGGAAACCCGAAAGCTCCTTTAACCGGAATGATTTTATAGAACGTATGATACGTAGGAGAAATCTGTCGCAGTGCGGCAGATTTTTTTATGCGCTGGTTTTATTTAAGTGAACTTAATTAACTACAATATTCCATAATAGTTAAAAATATTAAAATATTTCATGGTGTATCGAGTAATAATATGCCTTAAATTATAATGTAATATTATTGTAACAATAATGTATTTATTGTTTTATTTTGGGATTGAAATCTTGATGAAAGCTTTAACAGAAGGATTTACGCGCAAATTCCATCCAATAATTAACTGTTAATTATTATACGCAGTAGAATAATTTTCTAATTTATTTTCGGGAATTACTTTTTAGCAAATTATTCATGTTTGAAAGAGGGCTAAAAAGTATATTTCAAAAGTATGTTTACTTAAAAAGTTAAGCAGGTTCATTAGTAGCATCATTCATTTAGCTAAATTTCGAAAGGAGCTGCTAAAAATGAGTATTCAAAAAAGTACAGATAGTTCTAGTTTAGCAGAAGTGATTGATCGAATTCTCGACAAAGGGATTGTCATCGATGCTTTTGCCCGAGTATCTCTCGTAGGAATTGAAATTTTAACGATTGAAGCACGAGTCGTTATTGCAAGTGTCGATACGTGGCTTCGCTACGCAGAAGCCGTTGGGTTATTAACCGACAAAGTAGAGGAAGAAGGGCTGCCTGGCCGAACAGAGGAGCGAGGAGCAGGGCTTAGCTTTTAAGTCTTTCAATCGTAAGAAAATTCATTAAATAAATAATAATAAGAGAAAAGAGGATGAAACATGTCAACAACTGATAATAAGGTGCAAAGTGAAAAACAAGAAAATCAGCAGCAGGAAGAAAAAACGCAAAACTCTTTAAATCTTGCTATTTTAGGAGGCGTAGTAGGAGCGGGAATTGGACTTCTTTCAAGTCCTCAAACGAGTAAAAAAGTACTCAGCCGCTTAGGACAATCAGAAATTGTACGTGCGACAGGACAAGAGTTAAGAAGAAACGCACAGGATATTCTAACGCAGCAAGCGATGGGGGCATTAAGACAGACGGCTACAGGCTATCTTGAAAAAGATAATTTAAGCAAGCTGCTGGCACCTAAAAAGAAAAAAGAAGATGCATCAAATGAACAGGGAGATTCGCAGGAAGAAGTCAGCCAAAGCGCAGAAATGGAAACGTCTCAGTACGAAGAGCTAAAAGAAGAAAATAAAAATATGAACGACCAGCTGCAGCGCATTGAAGAGATGCTAAACAAACTCATGGACGCGAAGAAGTAAGATATCCGTCCTGAAGGGGAATTTCATGGATAAAAAAGATGTGGAGAAAGCAGCCTTAAAAGCAGGAAAAAAGATCATCGATCATACGCCTGAACCTGTTAAGGAAAAGGTTAAAGAAAAGGTTAAAGAAAAAGCGAAAGAGAAGTTTGTTGAAAAAACCGAAGGGAAACTGCAGGAAAAAGCAAATGAAGCGTCAGAAAAACTGCAGAAAGCAAAAGAGAGAAACGCCAGTAAAGTACACGGCAAAGGGGAAGACGCAAAAGAAAAGCTCCAAGACGTCTTACTATCAGTAAAAAATAAGCTTAGCGATGTGAAAGAAGCTGGAGAAAACTTTCAAGAAAAAGTTTCTTCTTCAGACGATAAAGAGAAGTCAAAAAATAAGCGGAAAATAAAAGGCGCAAATCAGATTAAAAAAGCAACGGATATTAAAAGCTCTACTAAGATTAAAAGTTCCAATGATATTAAATCATCTACAGATTTAAAAACAATGGGATCATAAGCGAAAGGAGAAATGAGATATGTCTATTCAAAAAAGTACTAATAGTTCAAGTTTAGCAGAAGTCATTGACCGTATTTTAGATAAAGGAATTGTTATTGATGCTTTTGCAAGAGTTTCTGTTGTAGGAATTGAGATTTTAACGATTGAAGCACGAGTGGTTATTGCCAGTGTTGATACATGGTTACGCTATGCAGAAGCAGTAGGGCTTCTTCGTGACGACGTAGAAGAAAACGGTCTTCCTGAACGTTCAAATTCAAGTGAAGGACAGCCGCGTTTTAGTATTTAATATGAAGTGATATGGAACCTTCCTTTTTTGAGGGTGGTTCCAGCTTTTAGATTTAACTATTGGAGGCTACTAAAAATGGAAATTAAAAAAATTATGCAAGCCGTGAACGACTTTTTCGGTGAACACGTAGCTCCTCCTCATAAAATTACCTCGGTGGAAGCTACTGAAGATGAAGGCTGGAGAGTTATTGTTGAAGTCATTGAAGAACGAGAATACATGAAAAAATACGCCAAAGATGAAATGCTCGGAACGTATGAGTGTTTTTTAAATAAAGAAAAAGAAGTCATTTCATTCAAACGACTCGACGTCAGATATAGAAGCGCCATTGGCATTGAAGCATAGACGATAAGATGGCAGGAGGAACGTAAAAATGACCGTCTTAACAGACAAAAGGAAAAAAGGCAGTGGAGCTTTTATACAAGATGACGAGACAAAAGAGGTTCTTTCAAGAGCGCTGAGCTATTTAAAATCCGGCTATTCCATTCATTTTACAGGTCCTGCCGGCGGAGGCAAAACCTCTTTAGCGCGAGCGCTTGCTAAAAAGAGAAAGCGTCCTGTAATGCTGATGCACGGGAATCACGAGCTCAACAACAAAGATTTAATTGGCGATTTTACGGGATACACGAGCAAAAAAGTAATCGACCAGTACGTTCGTTCTGTCTATAAAAAAGATGAACAAGTGAGTGAAAACTGGCAGGATGGCCGATTGCTTGAAGCTGTAAAAAATGGCTATACGCTGATTTACGACGAATTTACTCGTTCTAAGCCTGCGACGAATAATATCTTTCTATCGATATTAGAAGAAGGCGTGCTGCCGCTGTATGGAGTAAAAATGACCGATCCTTTTGTGCGCGTGCATCCCGATTTCCGCGTCATCTTCACAAGCAATCCAGCTGAGTATGCCGGCGTATATGATACGCAAGATGCGCTTCTCGACAGGTTAATTACCATGTTTATTGATTATAAAGACATCGACAGAGAGACAGCGATTTTAACGGAGAAAACGGACGTAGAAGAAGATGAAGCGCGCACAATTGTAACGCTCGTAGCAAACGTGCGAAACCGCTCTGGAGACGAAAACAGCAGCGGACTTAGCCTGCGGGCTTCGCTTATGATCGCTACCCTTGCCACGCAGCAAGACATTCCTATCGATGGAAATGACGAAGATTTTCAAACGTTATGTATCGATATTTTGCATCATCCGCTTACCAAATGTTTGGATGAAGAAAATGCAAAAAGCAAAGCCGAAAAAATCATTTTAGAAGAATGTAAGAATATAGACACTGAAGAAAAGTAAAGGAGCTTGAAAACATGAGTGAAACAAACGAAACAGGTATTTATATTTTTAGCGCCATTCAAACGGATAAAGACGAAGAATTTGGCGCCGTGGAAGTAGAAGGAACAAAAGCTGAAACATTCTTGATTCGCTACAAAGACGCGGCTATGGTAGCAGCTGAAGTACCGATGAAAATTTATCATCCTAATCGCCAAAATTTATTAATGCATCAAAACGCAGTAGCAGCGATTATGGACAAGAACGATACGGTTATTCCAATCAGCTTTGGGAATGTATTCAAATCAAAAGAAGACGTAAAAGTTCTTTTGGAAAACCTTTATCCGCAGTTTGAAAAGCTGTTTCCAGCCATCAAAGGAAAAATTGAAGTCGGTTTAAAAGTAATTGGGAAAAAAGAATGGCTTGAGAAAAAAGTAAACGAAAATCCTGAACTTGAGAAAGTATCAGCATCCGTAAAAGGAAAATCAGAAGCAGCCGGTTATTATGAGCGTATTCAACTTGGAGGAATGGCTCAAAAGATGTTTACTTCCCTGCAAAAAGAAGTCAAGACAGATGTGTTTTCTCCGCTTGAAGAAGCAGCGGAAGCAGCAAAAGCAAATGAGCCAACGGGCGAAACGATGCTTTTAAACGCGTCTTTCTTAATTAACCGAGAAGATGAAGCGAAGTTTGATGAAAAAGTGAATGAAGCGCATGAAAACTGGAAAGACAAAGCCGATTTTCATTACAGCGGTCCTTGGCCTGCTTATAATTTTGTGAACATTCGCCTAAAAGTAGAAGAGAAATAACGTGCTTCACAAATTAGTAACCGCACCCATTAACCTTGTAGTGAAAATCGGCGAAAAAGTACAGGAAGAAGCTGATAAACAGCTATATGACCTTCCGACGATTCAGCAAAAACTCATTCAGCTTCAAATGATGTTTGAGCTTGGTGAAATTCCGGAAGAAGCGTTTCAAGAAAAAGAAGATGAATTGTTAATGAGGTACGAAATTGCGAAACGCAGAGAAATTGAACAATGGGAAGAGCTAACACAAAAAAGAAATGAGGAATCCTAGATGGGAGAATTACTATATTTATACGGTTTAATTCCAACAAAAGAAGCAGCAGCCATAGAGCCGTTTCCATCTTATAAAGGGTTTGACGGAGAACATTCACTGTACCCAATTGCGTTTGATCAGGTGACGGCTGTAGTTTCTAAGCTGGATGCTGACACCTATTCAGAAAAAGTGATTCAAGAAAAAATGGAGCAGGATATGAGCTGGCTGCAGGAAAAAGCATTTCATCATCACGAAACGGTAGCCGCTTTGTACGAAGAATTTACGATCATTCCATTAAAATTTTGTACCATTTATAAAGGTGAAGAAAGTCTGCAAGCAGCTATTGAGATTAACAAAGAAAAGATAGAGAATTCACTGACGCTGCTTCAAGGAAATGAAGAGTGGAACGTGAAAATTTACTGTGATGATACAGAGCTTAAAAAAGGAATCAGCGAAACGAATGAAAGCGTGAAAGTGAAAAAAGAAGAAATTAGTCACTTATCACCAGGAAGACAGTTTTTTGAAAAGAAAAAAATAGATCAGCTGATTGAAAAAGAATTAGAGCTTCACAAAAATAAAGTGTGTGAAGAGATACATGACAAGCTTAAAGAATTATCGCTTTATGACTCTGTTAAAAAGAATTGGAGCAAGGACGTAACGGGCGCAGCTGAACAGATGGCGTGGAACAGCGTGTTTCTTCTCCCGTCTCTGCAGATCACTAAATTTGTAACCGAAATAGAAGAGCTTCAGCAAAAGCTTGAAAATAAAGGCTGGAAATTTGAAGTGACGGGACCATGGCCGCCCTATCATTTCTCCAGCTTTGCGTAAAGTGAGGAATTAACATTATGTCTCTTAAACAATCCATGGAGAATAAAGATATTGCTCTTATTGATATTTTAGATGTCATTTTAGATAAAGGAGTCGCCATTAAAGGAGACTTAATCATTTCCATAGCTGGCGTCGATTTAGTGTATTTGGATTTGCGGGTGCTTATTTCTTCGGTTGAAACGCTTGTCCAAGCAAAAGAAGGAAATCGCAAACCAATCACTTCTGAACAATTTGATAAACAAAAGGAGGAATTAATGGATGCAACGGGTCAGCCAAGCAAATGGACGAATCCACTTGGATCCTGATCAAGCTGAACAAGGCTTAGCGCAGCTTGTGATGACAGTTATTGAGCTATTGAGGCAAATCGTTGAACGTCATGCCATGAGGCGGGTGGAGGGTGGAACGTTGACGGACGAACAAATTGAAAACTTAGGAATTGCACTAATGAACTTAGAAGAAAAAATGGACGAGTTGAAAGAGGTGTTCGGTCTGGATGCAGAAGATTTAAATATTGATCTTGGACCGCTAGGCAGCCTGCTTTAAGCGGTCAGTAGGAGGAACAGTATGGCAGTCGAACATAATATGCAGTCAAGTACGATTGTAGATGTGCTCGAAAAGATTTTGGATAAAGGAGTCGTTATAGCGGGGGACATCACCGTAGGAATTGCAGATGTCGAGCTATTAACGATAAAGATCCGCTTGATTGTGGCTTCGGTTGATAAGGCAAAAGAAATCGGCATGGACTGGTGGGAAAATGATCCGTATCTCAGTTCAAAAGGAGCAAATAACAAAGCGCTCGAAGAAGAAAATAAAATGCTGCATGAGCGGTTAAAAACGCTTGAAGAAAAAATAGAAACGAAACGTTAAAAACTGTACGCTACTTAAAAAATGGAGGGATTTACAATGGCAACTGAAACAAAATTAGATAACACACAGGCAGAAAACAAGGAAAATAAAAATGCGGAAAACGGTTCAAAAGAAAAAAACGGTTCAAAAGCAAGCAAAACAACAAGCAGCGGGCCAATCAAACGAGCGGTAGCAGGAGGCATCATCGGTGCAACGATTGGATACGTATCGACTCCTGAAAATCGAAAAAGTCTCCTTGACCGCATTGATACAGACGAATTAAAAAGCAAAGCATCTGATTTAGGAACAAAGGTAAAAGAAAAATCAAAAAGCAGCGTGGCCAGCCTGAAAACATCTGCGGGAAGCTTGTTTAAAAAAGATAAAGATAAATCAAAAGATGATGAAGAAAACGTAAATTCTTCTAGTAGCGAAACAGAAGACGATAACGTTCAAGAGTACGACGAGTTAAAAGAAGAAAATCAAACTCTTCAAGATCGCTTATCACAGCTTGAAGAAAAAATGAACATGCTTGTTGAGCTTAGCCTCAATAAAAATCAAGACGAAGAAGCGGAAGATACGGATTCCGACGAAGAAGAGAACGATGAGAACGAGCAGGACGATGAAAACGAAGAAGAAACATCTAAGCCACGTAAAAAGGATAAAAAAGAAGCTGAGCAAGAAGAGGAAGAAGAAAGTGAAAGTGACGAAGACAGCGAGGAAGAAGAGGAAGATTCTCGCTCAAACAAAAAAAATAAAAAAGTAAAAACAGAAGAAGAAGACGAAGATGAAAGCGAAGAAGAAAAAAAGGAAGGGAAACCAAAAAAGTCAACAGCTAAAAAATCAAAAAATACAAAAGCAAAGAAAAACACGGACGAAGAAGATGATGAAGCAACATCTCTTTCTAGTGAAGACGATACAACAGCCTAAGACGTAAAGGAGGAAAGAAAGACATGAGTACAGGCCCTTCTTTTTCAACTAAAGACAATACGCTTGAATACTTTGTGAAAGCTTCTAATAAACACGGCTTTTCACTTGATATTTCATTAAATGTAAACGGCGCTGTGATTTCCGGTACCATGATTTCAGCAAAAGAATACTTTGATTACTTAAGCGAAACGTTTGAAGAAGGCAGTGAAGTGGCTCAGGCGCTAAGCGAACAATTCTCTTTAGCAAGCGAAGCGAGCGAATCAAACGGAGAAGCAGAAGCCCATTTTATTCATTTGAAAAATACAAAGATTTACTGTGGAGACAGTAAATCTACTCCTTCTAAAGGCAAGATCTTTTGGAGGGGGAAAATAGCAGAAGTAGACGGGTTTTTCTTAGGAAAGATTTCTGATGCAAAATCAACGAGTAAAAAGAGTTCATAAAAAACGGCGGGGTGATTGCCCCGCCGTTTTTTAGTGATGTGATGAGATGTGCAGCTTCTTTTTTCGATACATGAGCGGAGTCATCTTCATTTCTTTTCGAAACTGATTAATAAAATAGCTTGTACTATTAAACCCTACTTGATAGGCGACTTCCGTCACATTTGCTTCTGCTTGCTGCAGCATAACTAAGCTTTGCTGAATTCGATAGTTTAATACATAGGTCAAAGGCGATTTTTTTAACATTTTCTTAAAATATCGACAGCATTCAGAACGGCTCAATTGTCCGGCTTTGGCAATATCATCGAGCGTAATCTTTTCAGCAAAGTGCAAATGAATCCAATTGAGCATTTGCTTCATCCGCTGATTTTTGATCATTTCTTTTTCATTGTATTTCAGCTGCAACCCGTTAAGAATTAAATTTTTCCACAGTATGCTGAGTTCAGAGGCAATCTCTATTTCATAGTGGTGTGGCTGCTTATGAATCCATGTGTGTATCTTATGTATAGACTCTAACACGTTATTTCCCCAGGCTTGCTTTGGACTGATGAATAAATGTGATAGATTCGTTGCATGAATGTAGGGATAAACGTAATTTGTAAAAAGCTCTTGCGGCACAAGAAAATGAGGAGAAACATTTAAACAAATGTACACGCAGCCGGATTTGTTTATATCTTCAGTCATATGAAGACATCCGCTGTTAATAAACAGTCCGTAGCCTTGTTTTACAGTCACTGTTTTTTCATTTATTTGAAAAGACGCATCACCTTTTATAACCAATACAAATTGAAGCTCATCATGCCAGTGAAGAGGGATGTAGCCGTTTATGTGATCGCCGATCGTCGTTTGATAACATGCTACTGGTAGCTCAACGGTGCGATGGGTCGTTAGCTCTTTTAAGTTTTCATCAATTTTAAAATGGGCTGCTGGCATACATGGTCACCTCAATATATTTATATTTTTTAATGCAATATGCGTATTTTTCGCCCCGTTTTTCACTTATTATAACACTATTCTTATAATAAAAGTGAGGGATGAAAGATGAACGATCTCAGCAGAAAAAAAGGGTTCTTCTTTGTAACAACTGGAGCTATATGTTGGGGGATGGGAGGAACGGTTGCTCAAAAGCTTTTTCAAGAATTTGAAATCAGTGTAGACTGGCTTGTTTCAGTACGGCTGCTCATTGCGGGTTTTTTGCTGCTAATGATTTCATGTATAAAGAGTAATCGTTCTCACATACTTGGAGTATGGAAGAACCGAAAGTCAGCTTTTCAGCTCGTCGTTTTTGCCATAGTTGGTATGCTTGCCGTTCAGTATACGTATATGGCTTCTATTAAGCATGGAAATGCAGCAGTAGCTACGCTGCTGCAGTATTTATCACCGGTGATGATTATCATCTATTTGCTTTTGCGCAAGCAGTCTATATTTACGCGACAAGACGTCATCACTGTTTTGCTGGCACTGGGGGGCTGCTTTTTTTTATTAACAAACGGCTCTATTTCTCAGCTGTCTGTTCCCGTATCTGCCGTTGTTTGGGGAGTGCTGTCAGGCGTAGCGGCTGCTTTTTATACGCTGTATGCGGTGCCGCTGATTAAAAAGTACAGTTCGCTTGTCATCGTTGGCTGGTCAATGGTAATTGGGGGAAGCGTAATGAGCTTTATTCATCCTCCTTGGGAAGCGTCAAGCTTATCACCAATAACCTGCGGATATATTTTATTTGTCATTATTTTTGGCACGATGCTTGCTTTTTGGTTTTATGTAGAAAGCCTGCAAAGTCTTTTACCTAAAGAAACGAGTTTGCTTGGAAGTTTAGAGCCTTTAGCCGCTGTTATTACAACCGTTGTTTGGCTGAAAGAGCCTTTTGGTTTTTATCAATGGATTGGCACAACTTGTATTATTGGATTAGTTCTATTACTCACACGAACGAAACAAGCATCTTCTGAGACGACACTTTCAGCATAAATGGGGGCTTGCTAAAAGAAGAAGCAAACAAATGTCACTTTGCCGCCGAATCTGTAGAAACTCGTTTGACTTTTAAAATCTTTACATATTGAATAAACACTCTTTCTTTTGTAGAGACATTTAATTTAGCAAGTCTTGATGCGTCATCTCGGTTTTTAGCAGATTCTATCACAAAAGTTCCTTTGATTTTGGCTTCATCTTTTAGAACGGAATACTGTATTTCAAATCGTTTTGCTTTCGGTTTCTGCATAGTGATTGATAAGCTCCTTTGCCTGATAGATTAATGTATTGCTATGAAATAAGCTTCGATAAAAAGGAAGAAAACAACGTAACATATACTACTAAATGAAATGCACAGCGGCAGTGACTTTTATCACACCACAACCTAGTATTTCATCTTTTTACCAAAAAAGATAGGGTGTTTTACCGTCGTTGCTTATAAAATCTTTTATTCTTTCTGCTTGACCTAGAGTTAACTCTATGGTTTATCTTGTAGTAGTATCATTTCAAGGAGGGGCTTTATATGAAGTATCATACAATTGCTAATACTGACTTACACGTATCAAATTTAATTATGGGAAATATGCGTTTAACAGAGCTTTCTTTACAAGAAGCAGAGAAGCTAATCCGCACAGCGATGGAAGAAGAAATTAACTTTTTTGACCATGCTGATATTTATGGTCCTGATTATGTAGGACAATGCGAAGAGTATTTTGCAAACGCTATACAAATGAATTCAAGTCTTCGTGAGAAAATGGTGATTCAAAGTAAATGCGGCATTAACTCAGCGAAAAATTACTATGACTTTTCAAAGAAGCATATTATAGACTCTGTTAACGGCAGCTTAGAGCGTTTGAAAACAGATTACTTAGATCTTTTATTACTTCATCGCCCAGATCCGCTAATGGATCCTGAAGAAGTAGCAGAAGCGTTTAATGAGCTTCAAAGCAGCGGAAAGGTACGTCACTTTGGTGTGTCGAACCACAACCCAGCGCAAATTCAGCTGCTTGAAAAATACATCGGCCAAAAGCTTGTCGTAAACCAAGTGCAGTTCAGCATCGCACATACGCCAATCATTGACTCTGGTATTTCTTTAAATATGGGCATCGACCAAGCTGTGAACCGCGACAGCAGCGTGCTTGAATATTGCCGTTTAAATGATATAACGCTTCAAGCGTGGTCGCCATTCCAAAACGGATTTTTCGAAGGACCTTTCCTAGGGGATAAAGAGAAATTTGGAAAGCTAAACGAAGTGATTGATCGCATCGCAAGTAAATATAGCGTGACGAATACAGCGATTGCCGTTGCGTGGATCACAACTCATCCTGCAAATATTCAAGTAGTGCTTGGTACTACAAATATTCAGCGTATGAAAGATGCAAGTAAAGGTTCAGAAATCAAGTTAACGCGCGAAGAGTGGTACGATATTTATAAAGCCGCTGGCAACATGGTGCCTTAAGCGCTGCAGTTCTTAAAATAAAGAAGGTAACTCCGTTCGGATATAGAACGGAGTTACCTGCGTTTTACGATAAGTAACTACTGGTTAAGCTAGAAAAAGATTTAGCAGCAGCTCAATTATTTTTGTGACGCCAAGACCTAACAAAAAGGCAATAAAACCGCCAATTACAATGGTAAGCATCATGCGAGCAGTATTCATCGTATTCATCCTTTCAGGTTTAAATATATGTTGCTTGCTGCTTGTACAAAAAATCTGCAGCATAAAGAGCTCAATGAAGAAGACTATAAAAGAATAAACCCTCGAGATAACTAGAGGTCAAGACAAACTCATCATGTTTTTCTGAGAAGTTTAAGGTGTAGGAGGAAGCAGTATGACGTATACCATTTCACAAGTTGCAAAGAAATTGAACGTGACAATTTATACCATTCGCTATTATGATAAAGAAGGGCTTTTTCCATTTTTAGATCGTACAGCGTCAGGGAATCGTATTTTTAAAGAACAAGATATTGAATGGATTGATTTAATTTGCTGCTTAAAAAGCACAGGTATGCAAATCAAGGACATTCGGACGCTTATTGAAAACTGTACGCTTGAAAATGCCGTGCTTGATAAAAGTCTGCAAATGCTGATGGATCATAAAAAAGCGGTACAAAAAGAAATCGAAGAAATCTATCACAAGCTTGAGACGATTGATTATAAAATTAAGCACCTGCCGGAAATGTACGAGCGAATTGTTAACAAGCCTTCAAACTAAACAAAAAAGGAAGCATAAAAATGATCGAAAAAGTAGTACCTCTCACTGGAGAGAATATGCAGCAGTGCATTAACTTGTATATGAATGTATTTACAAAAAAACCTTGGAATGAGCCTTGGACAGAGAAATCAGCTAGAGAAAGGCTGACTGATTTACTGAACACACCTAAATTTATGGGTTATTTATTTTATGACCAAGGAGATTTGATTGGAATGATTGCAGGTCACGCGAAAAAATCATACAGCGGTATGACCTTTTACGTGGCCGAGCTTTGCGTCAGCGCAAGCGTGCAAGGAAAAGGATATGGTTCAGCTATCTTAAGCCGGTTTGAGAATGAACTTCAAAGACACGATATCAACAGCTTGTATCTCTTGACGGCGACTAGAGGAGCTGCACAGGCGTTTTATGAAAGAAACGGCTATACTGTAAATGATCAGCGCGTTGTCTTGAAAAAAACGTTTGTTTAATGTTTAGCATCTACATAGAGCAGGAAGAGAGTTGCGGAGTGACTCTCTTTTTAATTAATCTTTTTATCTTCTATTAATATGTAGAAGAAAAGGAACTATGAACAAGAAAAATAAGATGATGGGAAGAAGTAGACAAGAAACCGCAGGTTAAAAAATCCATTTTTTTACGTTAGTCTTATTATTATCCGGTTCATAAGCACATTTAAAAACAGTGCCCATTATGTGGACACTGCTTTTTCATAATAAAGTGGAAAGCTAGCTTTTGGTAAAAAAATTAGTGGAAATGAAGCTGTTCATCATTATTTCTAATGATTAGCAACCGCCAAATCCTCCCCAGCAAGCACAGCCGATGATGATTAATAAAATGAATAATACGATGATTAAAGCAAAGCCACTGCCAAACCCGCAGCCGCCGCCGTAACCGTAACCGCCATAACCACAGCCACCATAGAAGCCCATATATTTCACCTCCAAGTTCTGAGTACATTTTTAACATATGCCTGAAATGCAAAAGTGCTCCAAAAATATCCAATGATTTCAATGAAAATAAAAAAAGATAAGAAAATAAGATGGACACGGTACTTTTTTTCACTTTCTACATAGGATGAATCATCCCAAGATCTCATATATGAGCCCCCATGTTATAACGAAGCAGGCTAATACCACTTCCTCCTTAGCCTGCGTACATAATGAAAAAGAAGCCGAAGAATTTTTTCTTCGGCTTCTTATTTTTTACTATGAAATAAACACGTTAGTACTTTCCGTATACCATTCTAAGTCAGGATCCGCTTCTTTTTGTATGTATTAGGTACTAAAGAGAAATCAAGCTCATTTTCATATAAATCTAGTAATTTGCTTTTTTTCGTAATTCTTTTCCCTTATTTTCAGCATAACCAAGATATTTGCCTAAGACAGCGAATAGGTAAATGCATATTCATGAGTGAAAGCAAAAACAAAAAAACGGAGGTTTCTCTTATGAATTCAGAAATGCATTTTTTACCTACTATGTATTCTCAAGATCATCATCAACTACAACACGCAGATGAAAGGTTTATTGGCAGACCGTTTGGTTTCGGACGCCCGTTTGGCTTTGGCAGACCATTCGGCTTTGGCTTTGGGGGTCCATTTTTAGGAGGATTAGCAGGAGGGCTAGTAGCAGGCTCACTGTTATCACCATATGGCTATGGTGGCTACGGCTACGGTTACGGTGGTTATCCGTATGGCGGTTACGGCGGCTACGGCGGTTATGGCTTTGGCTGCGGCTGTTAAACGCAAGTAAAAGAAAAATCTCAGAAGAAGTCTTTTTTACATCATTCTTTTCTATAAAGAAGTCTGTTTTGGAACGTAAGGATTTATATCCATCAGCAGTTAATCAGAGCGTGCACTCCGCTTAATATAAAAAACCATCTGGTGATTTTCCAGGTGGCTTTTGCGTGGAGTTTTTTATGTAGTGAAGAAGTTATATATTTACGCACTTACTGGAAGTCTGTGTCTAAAGCAGAAGATCACAACATGATGTTTATCAATACTTTAGTCGTGCACTTTATATGCTCATGGTATTAAGAGTCATGATTAATTCTATTGTATAGAAGATTAGTTTAATGAATGGCTTCTTTAATCACTTGACCTCTACGTTAATAACCTGCTTACTATTCTCGAAAAGCTTAACCCACATACTTTCATCCTGCTGCATGCAAAAATTAGCTTATATTGGGCATAATACAGAGAAGAAAGGAGGCGTTTGCATGGATTTATTATCTGGAAACCCTTATTGGCAGACAACTGTAGCGAAGCCGCCTGTATACCCATCTCTAGAGGAAGATATTGAGTGCGATGTTCTTATTATTGGAGGAGGAAGTTCAGGTGCACAATGTGCTTACTATTTATGTGAGCAGGGGCTTGATGTTGTGGTTGTTGATAAACGTAAAGCAGGGCATGGAAGTACAATTGTAAATACCTCTCTTATTCAATATTTAGGAGATAAATTGTTTTACGAATTAGTCAACACGTTTGGAGAAGAAAAAACAGTCCGTCATTATAAGCTGTGCGAACAGGCTATTACAGATATTGAGGAAGCAGCTAAAAAGCTTCCGATTAATGCAGAATTTATAAGAAGAGACAGCTTGTATTATGCAAGTTATGAAGAAGATATCACGAAGATAAATAAAGACTATTTTTATATGCAAAAGCATGGATTTGAAGCTGAAATCTTATCAGAAGACCAAATTGAAAAAGACTATGGATTTAAAAAACGAATGGCAATGCTTATTAAAAATGATGCAGAGCTGAACCCTTACAGCTTTACACTCGGTCTGTTAGAGTATGGAAAACAGCATGGGGTTCGGATGTTTGAAGAAACAGAAATTGTCGGTCAAAAGTTAGAAAAAGATGAAGCTGTATTTTTCACTAAAAATAAATCACAAATCAAAGCTAAATATGTCATTATGGCAGGAGGCTATGAAAATCAAGAATTTAAGAGAGAGAAAAAAGCTGTACTCACAAGTTCCTATGCTATCGTTACGACTCCTGTAAAGGATTTTACAGGATGGAAAAATCGAAATTTAATTTGGGAAACCGCTCGACCGTATATTTACATGAGAACAACTTCCGATAATCGGGTCATTATAGGCGGTCTTGATGAAAACACGATTGTGCCGCAAGAACGTGATGCCAAACTCGTTCATAAAAGAGACAAACTTTTAAAAGAGTTCAATAAGCTTTTTCCTCATCTTCAAGTTGAAGCTGATTATTACATAAGCGCTTATTACGGAGGCACTCATGACGGGCTTCCCCTTATCGGAATATATGACGAAATGCCTAACTGTTACTTTCTAAGCGGATATGGAGATAACGGAACGGTGTATAATATGGTGCTAGCTAAAATCATAGCAGAACATATTACAACGAAGAAAAGCAGTGATTTAGAACTTTACATTCAAACGAGAAAAGTTTAATATGTGAGAAAATGGAAGGTTTTTAAAAAGCCTTCTTTTTTTACATATATTTCTTGAAGTAGAGGAGAGACATAGTATGATAGAGGGTCACTCTATTTATTTACGCCCGTTAACTGTCAGCGATGCGCATGACAGCCTTCGGTTACAAAAGGACAATCGCGGCTTTTTTGAACAGTTTTCTATGATTCGAGAGCATTCTTTTTATACGTTGGAAAGCCAAGTAGAAAAAATTCAGCGTCATGAAGAGAATAGGAAAAACGATGAAGAATACTATTTTGGTCTTTTTCACAAAGAGAATAATAAGTTGATTGGCACCATTAGTCTTTTTCAAGTGCTGCGCGGATCTTTACAAAGCGCGTTTATCGGCTATTTTCTAGATCAGCATCATAATGGAAAAGGGTACGCAACAGAAGCTGTAAAAGTACTTGTTGGCTATGCGTTTGAAGAGCTGCATCTTCACCGCATTGAAGCCGGCGTCATGCCACGTAATTTGCCTTCTCAGCGCGTACTCGAAAAAGCAGGGTTTCATAGGGAAGGAATTGCTAGAAAAAATGTAAATATTAATGGCATATGGGAAGACCATCAAGTCTTGGCTATCCTTAACCCTAATGATGAAATAAAAGAAATAAACGAGTTCTTAAAATTTTGATATACGTTTTTACATTTAAAATTTATAATGAGAATAAGAGAATAGAACAGTCTATATTTAAATAGTAGGTGACTAAGGTAATGGAAGAGAGGAACATCAATGAAAAAGCCGTTTGGGATGTATTGCAGATGGCTAGCGAAGTAGTCGGAAGCAGGACGCTGTTTGTAGGGATTTTCGACGAACAATTTTCAGTTATGAAAGCCTTTAATAAAGAAGGGGGCAGCCTTGTAGAGGATGGACTGACGCTGCCGTTAGAGCTTGCGGTATGCAACTTAGTCACGTGTGATGAACCCCTTGTTATTCCCAATACAATACGCGATGTTAGAACGTCTAATTTAGCCATCATTGATGGTGCTCGGGTAGGTTCTTATTTAGGAACACCTATCGTGCTAGAAGACGGGAGAATGTTTGGTACCTTATGCGCGGTCGATCCGGATCCTTATCAGTTTAGCGAAAGTGAAATTCAAGGGTTAAACCGGCTGGCTGGTATTTTGTCTCATATTATTTATAAAAATCAAGCGGCTGTTTTGCCGAAAATTGAAGAGAAAATTCTGCAGCTTGATAAACTGGCGCTCGTAGGGCAGCTAGCAGCAGGGTTAGCGCATGAGATTCGAAACCCGATGCAGTCGGTGCGCGGCTTTATCCAATTTCTATTTAATGAAAATGAACAGGCAGAGCCTTTTCAAAAAATTGTTCTTGATGAACTGGATCGTATGAATGAACTCATTAACAACTTCTTGCTTGTTACGCAGCCAACAGCGCCTAAAAAAGAAATCGTATCGATTGTAGAAGTTATTCATGATACCGTTGCTTTCTTGAAAAGTGAAGCTGCGCTGTATAATGTCGAAATGAACGTAAGAATAGAAGGAGCCATTCCGCTTGTATCAATCGATCCTGCTCAAATGAGACAAGTGTTTATGAATCTTTTGAAAAACGCCATTGAAGCAATGGAGAAAAAGAAACGCGGCGAAGTAAATCTTATTATCAAAGAATGGGAAGGTTGGGCTCTTATTGACATTCAAGATACCGGCTCTGGCATTCCGCTATCCATTATTAATAAAGTAGGAAATCCATTTTTCTCAACAAAAGATGGAACAGGCATGGGGCTAGGGCTTTCTATTTGTAAAACGATCATCAACGAGCATAACGGTAAGCTTGCGATTGAAAGTGATGAGAACGGGACGGTAGTGACGGTGAAGCTGCCTTTGACGCTTTAAGATAAAACAAAAAAGAAAGGAGAGCAAGCACTCATCCTTTCTTTTTTGCTGACCTTTTTAATATGCTGAACTGTCTTCAATCCAATATTCATAGTCTTCCGCATCTTTTTTATTTAACTTTTTACCGTTGATGTAAATTTTGTCCCATTCGTAAATTTGTTTATCCAAATAAACGTTAAACACAATGCGTACATGCTCTTTTTCTGTATAATCGTAGCCGGTAAATTGTACAACATGATGACGGCCTTCTTTTTTAATATAGTTCCATTTTGGATGATCGTTGTACGTTTCAAGCGTAATTGCTTCGTCGCCGTAGCGAACTACATCTTTAATATTCGTTTTTGTTGGTAAAAATGATAATCCCGCTCCGACTCCAAAAGTAATTACAAGCACCAAGATGCTTAAACCAATAGCAATTCCGATGTGAGTGCCGCCTTTTATTTGCAGATAAGCTTCTTTCCGCTGCTCCGGCTGAGCTTCGGCTCGAGCTAACACGTTTTTAACATGCTTATAATACCAGCGGTTTGCACATAGCCCTGTAATAAGTGAAGCGCCGCCGAACACAATTGCATCGGACCACTCTGGTATGTCTACAAAGCACAAAAGGGAAAACCAAATTACTTCAATAAGCGATAAAATAAAAAAGTGCTTATACATTTTTCGGTATGCAAACCAAGCGCTTGTCAGAAAAAAGGCTGCCCAGTTCCACGTTTTGTTTTTAGCTGGATTGGCTGTTTTTCCCCATTTTAAATCATAATACGACGTATTCGTTCGAACTACTTTATGCTCTTCTTCAAAAGAAACGAGTTCATTTACTGCTTGTTCTTCCATTTAAAACACCTTTCGTTGGTTATAATCTATCATCTAAAATGACTCTATTATTATACATTATTTCTAGTATTTTTCTATTCTTCCTTAAATTATTTTTAAAGTAAGAATATTTGTGCTATGGGTTTTTCAACAAGAAGTTTCATAAAAAAGAATAATATGGTAGATTTGAAGAAAAAGGAGCTGCTTGAGCATGAATCATTTAAAGAAAGCCCTGCACCAATCGTGGTCAATTCATTCAAGCACGAAGTGGACGGCTGATAATCCTTCTAAGGGACAGTGCGGCGTAACGGCCCTTGTCGTTCAAGATCTAAAAGGAGGATATATTTTAAAAACTCCGTGTAAAGAAGGCTGGCATTTCTATAATCAGCTTGATGGACAGCGCTGTGATTTTACACAAGAACAATTTCGCGAGCCTCTCCATTATGCAGACATTTTATCCAGTCGGGAAGAAGCGTTTATGGATACGAATAAGGAGCAATATGAGGCTTTAAAGAAAAACGTAATGACCTATTTTATACATGAAAATTTGCTTTAGAAAGGAACACATAAATGAAAAGTATTCAGTATTCCATTGTTGATGTATTTGCACAGAGAAAATATACGGGAAATCAGCTCGCAGTTTTTAAAGACGCAGGAAACCTTTCAGACAAAGAGATGCAGCAAATAGCTAAAGAAATTAATTTCTCTGAAACGACGTTTATTACGTCTTCTTCTGCAAAAGGGGAATATAACGTGCGAATTTTTACGCCTAATGAAGAAGTGCCATTTGCAGGACATCCGACGCTCGGAACCGCTTATGTTATCCGAGAAGAACTAGAAGAAAAAGATACAGAGGAGCTTATTCTTCATTATAAAGCAGGTCCTACGCCCGTTACATACGATGAACCAAAAGATGTGCTGTGGATGACACAAGGTCAGCCGACGTTTGGGAAAGTGCTTGATAAAAAGCGAGTGGCGGACGTGTTAAACCTTGATAAAGCTTATATCGACACGCGTTTTCCTGTTCAAGAAGTATCCACCGGTCTGCCGGTTATCCTTGTCCCGTTAACATCATTAGAAGCAGCTAAAGAGATAAATGTAGACAAAGAAAAATATTTCAAACTGATAGAAGACACGGAAGCAAAAGCAATTATGGTCTTTTCGCCGGAAACCTATCACCAAGATCATCAGCTAAACGTGCGAGATTTTGCCGACTACTACGGCGTTCCAGAAGATGCGGCAACCGGCAGCGCCAACGGCTGTTTAGCAGCATATTTAGTTAAATGCTGCTATTTTAATCAACCAGCTATTGATATACGTATAGAACAAGGATACGAAATAGGAAGACCTTCACTGCTGTATGTAAAAGCTAGTTATGACGGAGAGAAATTTCACATTCAAGTAGGCGGAAAAGTAGAGATGATTGCGCGCGGTGAATGGATTTTGTAACAAGCTGTTCATCTGCTGTTCACAATAAGTTCTTATCCTAATAAAAACGCAATAGGACCACGGCGTTTGGTTACACTAGTAAACAGATAGATACTGAAAGAATAAATAATGGCGGCCAAAAGGCCGCCATTTTAAATGGTTGATAAAAGGAGTGGCAGAAGAAATGATTCACATTTTACTGGCGGATGACGATGAGCATATGCGGCAATTAGTTCGTCACTATTTGCAGCTTGAAGGCTATGTGGTGCATGAAGCAGAAGACGGTGAGGAAGCTTCGGGTCTGCTGGCTAAGCAGCACATTCATTTAGCGGTTGTCGATATTATGATGCCTCATAAAGACGGGTATGAAGTTTGCGAAGAAATACGCAGCTATTATGATTTTCCCATTATTTTATTAACGGCAAAAGATCAGCTGGAAGACAAAGAAAAAGGCTTTTTAGCAGGAACAGATGACTATGTGACAAAACCGTTTGAACCAAAAGAATTGATTTTCCGAATCAAAGCCCTGCTTCGCCGGTACGAAGTGGTAAATGAAAAAATGATCGTGCTGAACAACACCTCTATCGACCGAAAAAGCTATGAAGTGCACTGCAGCGGGCGACTGTTAATTCTTCCAATGAAAGAATTTGAATTATTAGCTCAGCTTGCGAGCTATCCAGGAAGAATTTTCACAAGAGAAGAATTAATTCATCTGATATGGGGAGCGGATTTTAACGGAGATAACCGCACAATCGATGTACACGTAAAAAGGCTGCGCGAAAGGTTTGAACATACCGATGATTTTGTCATTACGACGGTTCGAGGAGTCGGCTATAAGCTTGAGGTGAAGGCAAAATGAAGACGCTCTATTTGCGGATTGTCCTGACGACCATCGCTGTAATGGTATTTAGCAGTCTCCTAGCGTTTATTTTAGCAAACGTTTATTATCAGTACAGCTTAAAACCTTATAACGATCAAAAGCTTACGCGTATGGCAAAAGACATTGCGAGCTTTTACGAAAGCAATAGGGGCGTGGATCAACAAGCTTATTTACAGCATATTAGTAAATTAGGCTATCAAATATATGTGGTGGACAGCAGCGGACATGAGACGTTTTACGGACGGAAATTTAGAAATCAGCGCTTAGAAAAGAGTGCTGTCAAACAAGTACTGGACGGAAAAATGTATCACGGAATTGCAGAATTTCCTTCACAGGTGTTTGTGACGGGATTTTTTGATAATGAGTTAGCCAATACCATCGGCGTGCCGTTAAAAGGAGAAAGTAATAAGCAGCAAGCGCTGTTTATCCGCCCTGATATTCAGCTGCAGTTCGGGGAAATGCGCATTTTTTTCTCGGTTATTTTACTGGTGATGATTATATTAAGTATTTTATTTGTACTTATTAGTACGCGTTATTTAGTAAAACCAATTGTCAAGCTAACGGAAGCGACAAAACAAGTGGCAAAAGGAAAATACAACGTCGAGCTGTACGTAAAGCGCCGAGACGAAATCGGCGCGCTTGCTTCACACTTTTCTGAGATGGCTAAAAGTTTAGAGCAGCTTGAAGAGATGCGCCAAGAATTTGTATCCAACGTGTCGCATGAAATTCAGTCTCCGCTGGCGTCCATTCAAGGATTTTCGAAAACGCTCCGTTCTGCACATCTTTCTGATGAACAAAGAAATGAGTATCTGTCTATTATTGAAGAAGAAAGCCGGCGCATGTCGTCGCTCAGCAAACAACTGCTTACGCTTGCTTCACTTGATAAAGAAAGTCAGAATATCGACAAAATCCCGTTTGATGTTGCAGCTCAAATCAAGCAAGTGCTGTTTATGACAGAGTGGAGCTGGCGTGAAAAAGAGTTAGCTATTGAAATGGATCTTCCTTCAACGATGATTTCAGGCGATCAAAAACTGCTTCATCAAGTGTGGACAAACTTGATTACAAACAGCGTAAAGTTTACGGAAGAAGGAGGAACGCTGTCTCTTCGCGTGCAGATGGAAGAAACGCATTGCCACGTTGAATTTCAAGATACGGGAATCGGCATGTCAAAAGAAAGCCTCCCGCATATTTTTAATCGTTTTTATAAAGAAGATAAAGCAAGAAGCCGGACGGAAGGAAGCAGCGGTCTTGGTTTAGCGATTGTGAAGCAAATTGTCGAAATGCACGGAGGTTCCATTCACGTTGAAAGTGAAAAAGGAAAAGGCAGCACCTTTCACGTTTATCTTCCGAAAATGTAATGAGCCGTTCATCTTCCATTCATTTTTTATTTTTATACTTTAAATAGAATTAAAAAAGGAGATGAAAGAAAGATGTTTTTGGCTTTACGTGAATTGAAACATGCGAAGCTGCGCTACTTACTCATTGGCGTGATTATGGTGTTAATTGTATGGCTTGTGCTTTTTGTATCAGGCTTAGCAAAGGGGCTTTCCTCTGACAATGCTTCAGCTGTTCAAGAAATGAAAGGAAATTACGTTGTGCTTCAAAAAGAAGCGGATCAGCGCCTGACGCGCTCTGTTATATCCGCAAACAAAACAGAAGATATTCAACAACTAAGCGGCAAGAAAAATGCTGAGCCGCTTGGTGTGATGATGACAGCCGTTATAAATGAAGGAAAACAGAAAAAAATAGACGCCTCGTTTTTTGCCATAAGCACAAGCGGCTTTTTAGCTCCGAACGTAATAGAAGGGAAGATGATTACGGACGATGCGAAACATGAAGCCGTGGCGGACTCTTCGTTAAAAGAAGAAGGAGTAAAGCTAGGTGATACGATAAAAGATACGGCTTCAGGAAAAAGCTTTAGGATTGTTGGTTTTACAAAAAATCAGTCGTTTAGTCACGCGCCTGTTATTCATATTAATCTTACAGAGTGGAAGACAATTGAAAGCACAGGTGCCTTTAATGCAGTCGTATTGAATATGAACAGCCAGCAAGCACAGACTCTTCAAAAAAAAGAAGCTGAAATCGATGTAATCAGTAAGGATGAAGCGTTAAAAGGAATTCCGGGTTATCAAGAAGAACAAGGCTCACTTTTAATGATGGTCGCGTTTCTGTTTATCATTGGAGCTTTTGTATTAGCCGTTTTTTTCTACGTGATGACGCTTCAAAAAATGAATCAGTTTGGGGTGTTAAAAGCGATAGGAGCAAAAACAAGCTATTTAGCGCGAACGATTTTATCTCAAGTGGTTGTGTTAACTTTATGCAGTCTTGCTATTAGTATTGGATTGACATACGGAGTAGCTGCTATATTGCCGGATTCGATGCCATTTCACTTGGATTTATCGCTAATCGCAGGCTGTTCGGCGCTGTTTATAGCTGTTTCTGTACTGAGTTCATTATTGTCGCTGTATCGCGTAGCAAAAGTAGATGCGGTTGAAGCGATTGGGAGGGCTGTATAATGAGTGAAGAAAAATTAGTTTTAGAGAGTGTTAGCAAGTCGTTTGGAGAAGGAGAAAACGCTGTAGTCGTGTTAAATGATCTATCGCTGCGTGTAAAAGCCGGAGAGCTTGTGGCGATTGTCGGTCCTTCAGGTTCTGGGAAAAGTACCTTTTTATCTATTGCAGGGGCGCTGCTTTCACCGTCTAGCGGACGTGTAATTATTGATGGAGACGAGATTAATAAAATGTCTCCCGGGCAAATGAACAGCATCCGCTTGAAGAAAATCGGCTTTATCTTTCAATCAGCTAATTTAATTCCGTATTTAACGGTTCGCGATCAGCTTCTTCTTGTAACGGAACTAGAAGGAAATCGAAATAAAGAAGCGAAAAAAAGATCGGATGATTTGCTTGAAAAACTAGGGCTTGCTCATCGAAAACATCACTACCCTGAAAGTCTATCCGGCGGAGAGCGTCAGCGGGTAGCGATTGCAAGAGCGTGGATGAATAACCCTGAAATTATCTTTGCAGACGAGCCTACAGCAAGCTTGGATTCAGAGCGAGGAAGAGCAGTCGTGCAAATGCTCGCAGATGAAGTGAAGCTAAGGGGCAAGTCAGCTGTAATGGTTACCCATGATCAAAGAATGCTGGATTTATGCGATCGCGTTGTGTGGATGGAAGATGGGAAATTAGTAGAATCAAATAGCGTGCAAGTCTAAAAAAGTGCTGCTCTTGTCAAGAGCAGCACTTTTTTTATGGTATAAAATTAAGCGATGGAGGCGTACTTTCTTGTTCTTCGTTAAATAAGTTAATCTCTCCTGCCGTTTTTAATGACGTTCCAGCAATTTCATTTTTCTGTCCCTGAAGCATCACTTCATCACTTGGCTCTCCTAGCTGCTGAAAAATTCCGGTCGTATGAATAATTTGACCAATCGTTTGAAGCACAATTCCCGATACGACTTGTTTGTCTCCAGGAGTTGGTCGTTCATTAAGAGAAAAGAGATTTGTAGCTCCAATCAGCTCCATAATTTGACCGATTGTTTTTAAAGAATTTCCTGCAGCAAGTAGCTCTTCAAAACTTACTTTGCTTTCTTCATTATGGGTATATTTGTCATCTTAATTTGGCGCCTCCATACGTTCACTCCTTTGTTAGTAGATGGGTTAGTTATTCATATTCCACTTCTGTAAAAAGCGTGTAGCGAAAATAAAATAACGCTATTTAGGAAGGAATAAAATAAGAAACAGGAAATGAAAGAGCCATGAAGAAATAATAAAAAGGTGATGAAATGATGAGAACATAGAAAACAGCCGCGTTTGGACTTCTCATGGCAAGCTTTACAGGATGTTCAAGCAGTGGAGTTCTTGAAGAATCTCCGCCAAAAGCGTATCTCGAAGCAAGCAACCATCTTTATGAAACAAAAGTTGGCACGTACTGCTGGAAAAACACGTGTGTGGATAAAGCAGGCCCTTTAGAATTATTAAAAACCGAAAAGCCTATTAAAGTAAAAGCAAATGAATCGCTATCGCTTGTTATCAAGTATAAGCGGCAGCCCAACGAAAAGCATATGGCACAAATACAAAACAACCATGAAGTGGAAATACCACTGAAGAAAAATAAGCTGAAAACACCTTCTAAAGCAGGCACGTACTACTACTCATATTCAGTGTGGTGGATGGATGAAAGTCAAAAAAATGTATCTAATGGAGATGCATCGTACGCGTTTGTATTGGAAGTGAAATAAGGAGAGAGCATATGCAAACCCCTATTATTCTCATTGGACCTATGTGCGCTGGAAAAACGACGGTCGGTGAAAAAGTGGCAGCCAAACTAAAGATTCCTCAGTGCTCAATGGATGAAGTGCGATTTTCCTACTACCGGGAAATAGGATTCAGCAAAAAAACACAGCAACAAATTCGAGAAAAACAAGGATTTCAAGGCATGTACGCCTATTGGAAACCGTTTGAAGCCTATGCTGTTAAAAGAATACTAGAAGATTACAAGCACGCGGTAATTGATTTTGGCGCCGGTCACTCGGTGTATGAAGACATAAAGCTGTTTCAACAAGTGGAAAAGACCTTAAAACCTTACCAGTCTCTGTTTTTACTGCTTCCGAGTACTGACAAAGAAGAGTCCATACAAATATTGCATCAAAGATTGCTTCAAATAACGGATGACAACGATGTTTTTGAACTTAACAAACATTTTGTAAAGCACCCATCCAATCAAAAGTTGGCAAAGCAAACGATCTACACAAAGGAAAAGTCGGCAGATACAGTAGCGGAAGAAATTATTTCATGTATATCAAATATATCAAAGGAGTGAAAACAATGATTACAAAAGTCGGTCAAATTATGGTATATGTAAACGATCAAGATCAAGCGGTAAAGTTTTGGACAGAAAAGATGGGATTTCATGTTATGTCTGAACAAAATAATGAACAAGGTATGAGGTGGATTGAGCTGGCACCGGCAGCGAATGCTGAAACAACCATTATCCTTCATAACAAACAGCTAATAGCAAAAATGCAGCCAGAATTAAATGTTGGGACTCCTTCACTGATGTTTTTTACAGAGAATGTGGATGAATTATACAGAGATTTAACAGCTAAAGGCGTAACGGTGGGAGAAATCGTATCTATGCCTTCAGGAAAAGTCTTTAACTTTTCAGACAGTGAAGATAATTATTTTGCAGTTATGGAAAACGCGAATAATGAATAGAGCAAAAACAAAAAACACCGGGAGCATATATATTGTCTCGGTGTTTTACAGGCAAAGCAGGATAAGTTACTTTTCATTTTCATCTGCTGATTGGCAGTAGCAATAATATTCTTTATAAATTTACTCCTTTTCTTCATTATTCAACGCTATGATTGTACAAATGTGTATTAAGAATCGCTTTAAGTTTCTAGAATTTAATAAGCCATTTCATAAATCAAGGAGTAATGCCTCTCATGATAAAACTAATAGGAAAAAAAGTGTTGCTAAGAGAAGCGACACAGGAAGATGCTAATACGCTCTATTACTGGAAATATGAAGAGAAAAAACAAGAAGCGAAAAAATGGAATGCTCCTTACATACTAGAAGAAAGGCTTACGAAAGAAAAATATATGAATTCATTTGACAAAGAGCATGAGCTTTTTCCAGACGTTCCTCAACTCCTTGCGGTCATCATTGATGAAAAAGCTGTGGGAACAGTGAGCTGTTACTGGGTGGACAAATATACAGACTGGCTGGAAACTGGAATTGTCATTTACGACTCAGACTATTGGAGCGGAGGATATGGGACAGAAGCTTATGGAATGTGGATCAACTTTTTATTTGAGTTTACACCTTTGCATAGACTCGGCATGTCTACGTGGTCAGGCAATATCAGAATGATCAAAACAGCGGCAAAAATAGGTATGAAAGAAGAAGCAAGAATCAGAGAAGCTCGTATCGTAAACGGGGAATATTTTGATAGTGTCAAAATGGGAATTCTGCGAAGAGAATGGAACAACCGGATGAAGCAGAAGCTCTAATACCCTGTGTTCTATGCTTTCCTTGCATAGAATGCCAATCTCGCTGTTTTTCTATAAGTGTTTGCTTTTTGATCCATAATTGAATTAGGCAGTTTAGTTTGATATATCCTAATAGAGGGAACAGAGGGAAGATGGGGACGTGTAAGATTTTTATATAATTTAAAACTTCTTCCTTCATGAACGGAAGAAGTTTTTCTTATGTGAAATCATGTCATATGTCAAATCTAGCATGTATAAGATAGAAAAGAGGCAATATAGCCGTCCTCTCTCATACTACAAAAAAGTTATAGCCAAGCTGTGCGTATCTTTATGAAAGAATGCACTTATGGCAGAGAGAATGATAGTTGCGATGGAGGTAACTAAATGAACGTTGATGGAGAAAATAAAGTTCCTCATTTTTATTCACTGCGGTCTGTTTCGCAAAAATTATTTGAGGTTATTACCAAACAGCTGAATGTCAGCACAACGTACGTAACTAGAAGAGGAGAAACAGCGATGACGGTCCTCAGCTCATATAACGAGGAGGAAGAGATTATTCCTGAAGGATACAGCGTTGAATACGGAGGTACATACTGCCGCTTAATTATTATGAATGACGGAGACGTTATGCATACGGCAAATCTGATGAAGGATGCCGTTACAAGACAGCTAGAAGTAACGGATCAATTGCAGGTAAAAGGTTTTTTAGGTGTCACATTAAAAGATTTAAAAGGAAATGTATTTGGAACACTCTGTGTAATGGACAAGGAAGAAAAAGAATTTTCAGGAGAAGACATTGATTTTTTACAATCAATGGCAGGTATCTTATCCCACATGATCGATCTGGATGAAACACGATATCAGATGGGATTTTTAAGCGTCCCAATTATTCCAATTACAGAAGGTGTTTCGATTCTTTCTCTTCAAGGTATTATTGATAAAGAGCGGGCGGATCAGATTATGACAGATGTGCTTCACGATGCATCTCATAATGAAATAGATTACTTTATCATTGATTTATCGAAGCTGCTTTTGAGAGAAAAAGAGTTTCCGAATTTCTTCTTTAAAATGATTACAGCACTTCAGCTCATGGGTGCACAAGCAGTTATAACAGGTGTAACGCCAACATTTGCGAAAGAGCAAATTAAAAATCATGATTTGAGAAACTTACAGTTAAAAGTCGTGAAAAATATTCAACAAGCTCTTCAATGTGTAGGGTATAACTTAATCAAAACGTGAAGCAAGCCTTGGCTCTATCAGCCAGGGCTTATTTTTGTGTACGTATATAATTCAATACGAAACGAAAAAGACAAGCTGGTATGCTCAGAAGCTGTGAAAGCATCAAATGCAGCATAAAGTGAATATAGATAAAGAATATAACTTCATTGAAGCCTTGCGTGATGATCATTACGCATCTTTTGATAGCCGTTGGAGAGGCCTGCGTATGGCTAACGATCTTTTTTGTTGTATACAAGGGGGGAAAATACATACGAGCAAACTTCAAAGAATCTACAGAAATAAACGTGAATACGAAAAAGGAGAGAACGCTCCAGCTGACGTTAAACGTAGTTGGAATCCTTATGTTTATGGGGGTTTTGATAAGGTGGTGGACCGTACCATTTTCTGTCAGCAGGGACCTTCAAATTTATTATAATCAAGGTTTTTAAATGACATTGAACGAGTGTAAAGAGTTTCTTGCGTTCGTTTTATGCGCAGCAAGCGTGTATTTTAGTTTAGTAAACGTCTACTTTTTAGGCAAAACAGGTAGAAGACTAGTCTATACCGTTCTTGTTTTATTTGCTGTTTTTAGCCTCTATATGATGCTTACGCTTCTTGCTGTAGCCACGCATTAAAGGTGTGCGTGCAGCTCAAAAGAAAGAGCTCAAACTTCCTTTCTCCTTTAAAGTGTTTTACAATTTTTCTATGTAAAAAACAGATAGGTCTTCAAACATCTTCATTAGTTGAGCTTTCATATCACTTCCACCTTTTGATATTTTTCCCCGGCATATATGCAAACATTATGTATGCTTTTACTTTCATACAATTCTATCAAATCCATTAAAGCAGTTTTATTTTCTAAATTCAACTAAAAAGTATTTTCATTATTTTTCCATAAGCTAACCGAGATAAGCTGCTATAAGGTTTAAAGAAAAAATGAAAAAATGAAATGATTTTTTACGAGTTTTATATCTTGACGAAAAAATATTTCAGGAATAAGATAGGTTACATAAAGTAACGAGTAAAAAAAAAGTTACTTTTTAAAGATTATATTTTTCCTAACAGGAGGAAGAGATATGGAAGCGATGACTTTTGTTTTATTCGGTTCAACAGGTGACTTAGCGAAACGTAAAATTTATCCTGCACTCTATAATTTATTTGTAGACGGGAAAATTCCTAAATCAATTTCTGTTGTGGGACTAGGCAGAAGGGAGATGTCAGACGCTGACTTTCAGGAAAAAGTAGAAGAGTCTATTCATACTTTTTCACGTCGCGTCGAAAAAGATTCATCTCTTATGCAGCATTTTCTTTCAGCTTTTCGCTACAGCCAATTGGATGCAACGAATACTGAAGATTATAAAAAATTGTTAAACCTAGTAGAAGCACGCGAAGCAGAACTAAACATTCCAAGCAACCGAATGTTTTATCTCTCCGTTGCACCAGAATTTTTCGATACAATTGCCGAGCATATTAAAGACAGTGGCTTAGGTGCTACAAAAGGTTGGAAACGGTTAATTATTGAAAAACCGTTTGGCCATGATCTACAGTCAGCTCGACAATTAAACGAAAACTTAAGCAAAGCGTTTAAAGAAGAAGAGATTTACCGCATTGACCACTATCTTGGCAAGTCGATGGTGCAAAATTTAGAAGCGTTGGAATTCGCTAATCCTATTCTTCAATCATTATGGAATAACGAACATATTGCGAATATACAAATTACAGCAAGTGAAACGGTCGGCGTAGAGGAAAGAGCAAGCTATTATGACCATTCAGGAGCCATTCGAGATATGGTCCAAAATCATATGCTGCAAATGCTGATGATGACGGCCATGCACTTACCGGCTCGCATTAGCGCTGATGATATTCGAAACGAAAAAATAAATGTGTTAAAAGCACTTCGTCCGCTTGTAAAAGAAGATATGGATCTAGACGTTGTTCGCGGTCAATATGAGGCCGGAAAAATAAACGGGTCTTCAGTGGAGAGCTACGTAAATGAGCCCGGCGTATCACCATCTTCGCAGACGGACACGTTTTTAGCAGCCAGACTATATATCGATAATTCGCTTTGGAAAGGCGTTCCTTTCTACATTCGTACAGGGAAAAGAATGGCTGAAAAAGCGACGCGAATTGTTATTGAATTCAAAGACTCGTTAAAAGAGTTGTACTTAGACAAAGGAGAAACAACATCTCCAAATCTGTTAATGATTGAAATTAACCCGCATGAAAATATTACGCTGCAGTTGAACAGTAAAAACCCATTTAATCATGGTCATATTGAGCCTGTACAAATTAATTTTTCAGGTCAACAAGAAGGAGCACCGGAAGCATATGAGCGTCTTATTGCAGATGCATGTGCGGGAGATTCTACATTTTTTGCTCATTGGAAAGAAGTAGAGCTAGCTTGGGAATGGGTTCAGCCGCTTCTTGAAGCATTTGAGGAAAATACAGTGCCGCTTTATAAATATGCAGCTGGTTCACACGGCCCTGATGCATCAAATGCACTTTTAGAAAAAGACGGTTTTAAATGGTGGCTGGATGAAGAAGCAGCGAGCCAATCACGCGAAGTGCAGCCAGTTTAATACAAACAAAGCGAAAGAAGGATGACACATGAGTACCAACATAGACACACTTGCAGTTAATACGATTCGCACCCTGTCAATCGATGCGGTGAACGCAGCCAATTCAGGCCACCCCGGGCTTCCGATGGGAGCGGCTCCGATGACCTATGCGCTATGGGCGAATCACTTACAGCATAATCCGGCAAATTCAAGCTGGTTTAACCGAGATCGTTTTATCTTGTCAGCCGGGCACGGTTCAAGCTTGCTGTATAGCATGCTTCATCTAAGCGGATACAATGTATCAATAAAAGATTTAAAAAGCTTCCGCAAACTAAACAGTAAAACACCGGGACATCCTGAATTTGGCCATACGGACGGCGTAGAAGCCACAACAGGTCCTTTAGGTCAAGGAATTGCAAATGCAGTGGGAATGGCAATGGCAGAAGCCCATTTAGCGGCAAAATTTAACCAGTCAAAATTCCCTGTCATTGATCACTATACGTATACGTTAGTAGGCGATGGTGACTTGATGGAAGGCATCTCTTATGAAGCGATGTCCATGGCTGGCCATATGAAGCTTGGCAAACTTATCGCTTTATATGACTCCAACGATATTTCGTTAGACGGGGAATTAAATCTTTCGTTTAGTGAAAATATCCAAAAAAGAGCGGAATCTGCAAACTGGCAGTATTTACGTGTAGAAGATGGAAATGACGTAGATGAAGTCACAAAAGCAATCGAAAAAGCGAAGCAGAACAAAGAACAGCCAACGCTCATTGAAGTGAGAACAATTATTGGATACGGAAGTCCAAAAGTAGCGGGAACAAATAAAGCACACGGCAATCCGCTTGGAGAAGAAGAAGCAAAAGCAACAAAACAAGCCTATGGCTGGGAAACGGAAGAAAACTTCTATGTTCCAGAAGAAGTAAAAGCCCATTTTGAAATGCTAGAAGAAAAAGGGATGAAAGCAGAAGCAGAGTGGAACGAGCTGTTTGCTTCTTACCAAAAAGAACACCCCATGCTCGCTGATGAATTAGAACGTGCCATCACAGGCGAAGCGTTAATTGAAGTGAATGATATTTTAACATTCTCATCAGAAAAAGCGATTTCGACTCGTGTTGCAAGCGGAGAAGCTATTAATTATTTCACTAAATCTGTGCCATCTATTTTTGGAGGCAGCGCTGATTTATCGCATTCCACGATGACGGACATTAAAGAAGAAGGCCCTTACGCACCTGGATATTTCGGTAACCGAAATATTTATTTTGGAGTACGCGAACATGCAATGGGAGCGGCCGGTAATGGAATGGCCCTTCACGGCGGTGTGAAGCCGTTTGTCAGCACATTTTTTGTTTTTAATGATTACTTGCGTCCAGCGATTCGTTTAGCTGCACTGCAAAAGCTGCCGGTCACATATGTGTTTACTCATGATTCCATAGCAGTAGGAGAAGATGGACCAACTCATGAGCCCGTTGAACATTTAGCTTCTCTTCGTGCAATTCCAGGGCTTACCGTAATCCGTCCGTCTGATGCAAATGAAACAGCAAGCGCTTGGGCTTATGCGCTTCAGCAGGTGGAAGGTCCTGTAGCCTTAGTGCTTAGCCGTCAAAACTTGCCTGTATTTGAAGAAACAAAACGAAATATCAACGACCTAGCTAAAGGAGCTTACGTACTAACCGAAACAAACGATAAACCGGAGCTGATTTTCATCGCTACAGGTTCTGAAGTAGCACTAGCGGTCAGTGCTAAAGCTCAGCTAGAACGTGAAGGTACATCCGTACGGGTTGTGGCAATGCCTAGCTGGGAGCTGTTTAACAAGCAGTCAAAAGAGTATCAAGAGCGCGTCTTGCCTGAATCTATTTCAAAACGAATCTCTCTAGAAATGGGAATTTCACTTGGCTGGGAACGTTTTGTAGGACCAAAAGGAAAAGTGTTAGCCATTGACACATTTGGTGCTTCAGGAACGGGAGCTGATGTGATGAAGCTGTTTGGATTTACAGAAGAAAACGTAGTGGCACAAGCAAAAGAATTGCTAAAGGCTTAAATAAGAAGATGAAAAGATAAATAGAAGGAGCTGTTCACATGAAAGTAGGATTAGTTGGTTTAGGGAAAATGGGGATTAACTTAGGACAAAACTTATTGGATCAGCGTCATGACGTTGTAGCATTTGACGTAAATTCAAACGCAGTGGAACAAATGAAAGGGTACGGTGCTTCAGGAGTATCAAGCTTACAGGAGCTTGTTCAGTCACTAGAAACACCAAGAGTTGTATGGCTGATGGTTCCTCATACGGTTGTTGATTCTGTTATTAGTGAAGTGAAGCCTTTTTTAGCTGAAGGAGATATCGTAATTGAAGCCGGAAACTCTCATTACAAAGAGTCTATTCGACGCTATAACGAGTTAAAAGAAAATAAAATCCGCTTTATGGACGTTGGAACATCTGGCGGAATGGAAGGCGCTCGTAACGGAGCTTGTTATATGATTGGCGGAGATCGTGAAGCGTGGGAAATTGTTGAACCTATCTTCCGCGATACAGCAGTAGAAAACGGATATTTATATGCTGGAGAAGCAGGGAGCGGCCACTTTTTAAAAATGGTTCATAACGGCATTGAATACGGCATGATGGCTGCAATCGGAGAAGGATTTGAAGTTCTTGAAAAAAGCCAATTCGACTATGATTACGAAAAAGTGGCGAGAGTATGGAACAATGGATCTGTTATTCGTTCATGGCTAATGGAATTAACAGAAAATGCATTCTCTAAAGATGCTAAGCTAGATGACATCAAAGGAGTTATGAACTCTTCTGGTGAAGGGAAATGGACGGTAGAAACCGCTCTAGACCTTCAAACAGCTACGCCGGTTATTGCGATGTCTTTACTGATGCGCTATCGCTCGCTTGAAGATGATACCTTTACAGGAAAGGTAGTTTCCGCACTTCGAAACGAGTTTGGCGGTCATGCTGTGGAAAAGAAATAACAAGTGAAATAGTGGGTATAGTAAAAAAAACTAATGGAGGAATGAAAAAATGAAATTTTTTATTGATACTGCAAACCTTGACGATATTAAAAAAGCATACAAAGTGGGCGTTTTATCTGGCGTCACAACAAACCCTTCTCTTGTTGCAAAAGAAGGCGTAAAGTTTGAAGATCGTATTGAAGAAATTTTAAAAACTGTTCCAGAAGTAGAATCCGTTTCAGCAGAAGTGACGCCGGATGCAGAAACAGCAGAAGACATGATTGCGCAAGCAGAAGAACTCATTAAAATTAACGGCGGGGACCAAAATATTACGATTAAGCTTCCAATGACAATCGCTGGATTAGAAGCGACTCGCTACCTTGCTAAAAAAGGTGTAAAAACAAACGTAACGCTTATTTTCACTGTGAACCAAGCGCTTTTAGCAGCTCGTGCAGGTGCAACATATGTATCTCCGTTCCTTGGTCGCCTTGATGATATTTCAGAAGACGGCGTACAGCTTGTGGCTAAAATTGCCGAGCTGTTCCGCATTCAAAATATCGACTCTCAAATCATTGCGGCTTCTGTAAGACATCCGGATCACGTTACACGTGTAGCCCTTGCCGGAGCCCATATTGCAACTATTCCATATTCAGTAATCGAGCAGCTTGTTAAACATCCTTTAACAGAACAAGGAATTGAAAAATTTGCGGCTGATTGGAAAAACGCTGTTCAAAACTAAGTAAAAGATAACGAACGTGCGCATTCTAGAGAAGGAATGCACGCGTTCTTTCATAATATCCCTAAAGAGGTAAACATCATGAATACAGTAGACGCTAAGATTATTAAAACCCAATACGGTTCAGAGGTTTATGTAGATGACGTAGAGCATATTAACTTTAAAAGCCTTCACGCGCCGAAAGTTAATATGCCGCTCTATCGCATTGAATTTGAAATTGGCTACTTTTTATTAAAAGAACACAGATATTACGAGTACGAAAAAAACTATTTTTGGCTTGCAGTAAGCGAAGATTTTAGTAAGCTAATTATTCAAGAACCTGATATGGAGAGCTTATTTGGAGCTAAAAGCGAAGACGAAAGAAAGGCGACAAAAGAGCTTTTAAGTCAGTGGCTCATTCATACAGAGGCTTACAAAAAGCAATTAAATCAGCATATTAATGACTGCAAGAAAAGTAATAAAACAAATGAGGGCATAACGGCTGTTTTAGAAAAGTTGCTGCATATTTCAGCAGCAGACATTGAACAAGCCCCCATTGAGAAATTAGCTTCCTCACGGTCAGTTTAACTTAAAAAAGTAGGTAGGCATTCATAGCTGCACTAGAAAAAGATGCTTCGTTTAAAACGCGAAGCATCTTTTTTTCATTCTTTATAAAGAGAGGGTTTATCTTTAGGAAAGGCTCTTTTCGCATAGAGTATTTCCTGATAAGAGGTGATAAGATACTCTTTCAGGAGGCGGTTTCTCAATGATTAAAGACATCTATGCCACGCTTTCGGACTTCACTAAAGAAGAGCAAATTCAACTATTTAACTCTTTAAAATTCCTATGTTGAAACGACTGTATTATTTATTCCGCTAAAGCCCCCGTTACTTGAATAACTTATACCAGTATAAAGTGGTTTCAATAGTAGGGTTATATGACTGTTTTAGTGTGTCAACTCCACCTAGTATGAATCCTTGTTTTACATAAAATCTGCATGCACCAAGATTATCATCTTGTGCTTCCAAGGACATTCCTATAAGTTTTCTTTGTTTTGCCCACTCTTCTGCTTTATTTAAGAGCAACTTTCCGACTCCACTGCCTCTATAATCTTTTTTAGTAGCAATGTTTTCAATATAACAAAAGTGATTCCAATCCTTAATTATTCTAATCTGTCCTATGCAAGTATTATTCATATAAGCTAAAAACAAAGCTTTATCCTCTCGGTTTATATATTGGCTCCAATCAAGTTTGTCATCTGGAAAACGTGTTTTTCTAGTTTCATCAAAAAGAACTTCTTTATAAGACCACCTTCCTGATTGTAAACTGGGGACAACTCTGCCATATAGCTTAAAATAATCATTTGTCATATTGATATTCTCTATTAAGTCATTATTTAATGGAGAAATAATGAGTTTACTTTCACTACCCAATATTACACACTTCCTTTTATGATGTTTTAAAAATATTTTATTTAAGGATAAGTAAACCCTATCTTATTCAACATTTCTGCCCGTTAGCTGACTAAGCCTTTCTTTATACAATACTATAAAAAGGAAATTTTCCCTTGTTATAATTAAAAGCAGCAATCTTTACAAAAAGTGCCTTAGGAAAATAAAGGATAGTAATAAAAAACGACATAATTGTCGTTTTTACATTGACGAATCAATTTCAGGAGGTTACATTATATTAAAACGACAACGTTGTCGTTTTAATATAAGGAGGCTGAAATGATGCTTATTACGATGTTAACAACAGGAACGCGAGGAGACACCCAGCCTTTTATGGCTTTAGGATTAGAGTTAAAAAAGAAAGGATACCGTGTGCGAATTGCGGCTTCAGAAGCTTATCAAGACTTCATAGAATCGTATGGATTCGAATATGCCATGCTTCGAGGTGATGTTTCTAAAATTATAGAGAGCGGAGCAGCAGACGATGCAATTAATGCAGACAATCCTCTCAAATTTTTTTCAAGCTTAAAAAATGAAAAGATGATGGGTATGATGGTTAATATACAAGAAGATTTGCATAAAGCCTGCAAAGGAGCCGATGCAATTGTATATCATCCAGGCGCGGCAATTGGATATTTTGCTGCTAAAGAGATGAATATACCAAGCATCTTAGCCAGCCCTTTTCCAATGACACCAACAAAAGATTATCCAGCTCTAATTTTTTACGACCGACCACGATTTGGAAAAATATATAATAAGCTGACGCATCGTATTTTTGAATGGGGATTTTGGAAGATAGTAAGTGGTCCTTTAAAAAAATATTGGGTGCAGCAGTATGGAGAAGGACCTAACGATTTTTCATGTCCGTATCCAAAGCAGCGTACAGCAGCTAACCCAACCATTATTTCATCAAGTCCCACTGTATTTTCCGTATCTAAAGATTGGCCTGAACACGTTCATTCCTACGGAAATTGGTTTATGGACAGTGACCATAGCTATCAGCCGGAAGAGAAGCTGGAAAGGTTTTTAAAGGCTGGAGAACCGCCAGTTTATATTGGATTTGGAAGTGTTGGGGATAAAAAAAATGCAGGCGAAACGACTGCTTTAGTGATTAAAGCCTTAAAACTTGCCGGGAAACGAGGTATCATCAATACAGGAGGAAGCGGAATGAATCAGACGGAAGAGATAGCAGAAGACATTTTATTTGTAAAAGATATTCCTCATGAGTGGCTGTTTCCTAAAATGTCTGCCGTTGTTCATCATGGAGGAGCAGGAACAACGGCGGAAGGCCTTCGAGCCGGTGTTCCAAGTATTATTGTTCCTTATGGAAATGACCAATTCGCTTGGGGAAGAAAAATTCATGAGCTAGGAGCTGGAGCAAAAGCCATTCCGAGAAAAGAATTGACGGCTGAAAAATTATCTGCAGCCATTTCCTATACGCAAGTTAATGAAATTCGATCCAAAGCACAAGAAATCGGAAAACAAATCCGAGCTGAAAAAGGAGCCGAAAAAGCAGCTCAGGTGATTATTGATACACTCGAGACATTCGGAAATAAATAAAAAAGTAAGCGAGCGTGAAAAAAAATGCCAAAAGTAAGGGAAGGATACGCTGAAAAAAAAAAGCAAGAGATTTTAGAAGCAGCCAAAAGAGTATGCAAGAGCAAACCGGTGCATGATGTAGCCATGCGAGATATTGTTTTGGAATCAGGAATGAGTCAAGGAGGCGTGTACAAATATTTTTCAAATCTTGATGAAGTATTTGTCGGACTTCTTAATCAAGAAAGCGTCAGCTATAAAGTAAAAGATAAAATTGAAGCCCTACTCCAGACAAAAAAAGATCCCTTTGAAGTGCTGCATAATTTTATTATGTATATTGGAGAGCATATCCAAGAATCGATGACAGCAGGAGGAGAAATTTACTTTGAACTAGTAGCGTTGTATTCAAAAGACCCTCAGCGTTTTATGAAAATTGAAGATCAGCTAGTTGAAGTATCTAACCTTAAATATATTCAAAAAAAGCTTCACGACTTTATCACGCAGCAAATAGAAGTAAAGAATTTCTCTCCGTCTGTACCAACAGATGATCTGCTAGCTTTTATGGCTACAACGATCAACGGAATTACACAAAATCCAGCGCCGGTTTACAACGTCGATGAACAGAAACAAGTTGCTGAGGCGGCAAACGTAGAACGCCATGTCAATACGCTGTCAATAGCTGTCCGAAAGCTATTAGGAGAATAAGTACAGCTGTAACATTAAAATGTGTCTTGTAATATTGCTAGCAGCATTAAGTATATTTTTAAAAAAGGTTTTTTCACTTCTCCGTCTCGCTTTGAATAGTTTTGCAAAAATTAAGCATAATACGACTGCAAACTATATTTAAGGAGATGGAAAAAATGAAAAAAGGACTTATCATTGCTTCTTCGGTTCTTTTCCTTTCAGGCCTAGCTGCGTGCGGAGGAAATAAGGACAATAACGCAATGGACAATACTCAAAATGACTTACGCAACACTTCTACAAACGACGGAGTTGATAACAATATCCCAATGGATAACACGGATCAGCCGACCAAGTCAGTTGAAGCAGCGCAAAATGTAGAAGATATGAAGGAAGTCGATGATGCATATGTGCTTCGCGATAATAATAATGCCTATGTAACGGTAGATCTAGCTGGAAATGACGCAGCGGACAACAATGATAAGGGCAAGGTCAACAACGTAACGTATAACGGCGATACTTACCATGAAGTTTCAACTGATTTTGAACAAAAAATTGCGGATCGTGTGAGAGAAGCAGATAGTAAAATCGACAAAGTATACGTAGCGTTTGTAAACACGGGCTTAGACAATATGAACAACAACAATAACGTACCTGGCGTAGATAAAAATGACAAGATGTATCGAGATGATGAAAAAGATAACAACCGTGATCCAGAAGATATTGTAGAAGATCCAAAAGATATGATGGACCGTAACAACAAAGATCAATAACATCAAAAAGGCCTCTGAATCACCAGAGGCCTTTGGTTCATTAACTAAGTTCAAGTAAAGAAATAAAAATCGGAAGAACACAGCAAGAAACGGCTGAAATAAAATCAAGCTCGTTCTGTTTTTTTGCAGAAAGCGTGAACTCCATCAAAATAATTGTCAGGATACTCATGAAAAGCGTTGCATAAAAAAGAAAATCGCGCTGACTTTCCACTAAAAACAACACCGCATTTAAAATCAAAATAACGGCATAAAGAAACTTAAGCAGCACGTGAAGCTGCATGCTGAATTTATTCTCTTGTTTGTAGCGCAAGATATAGACAAAAAAGAAAATAAATAAAGTTAATTGCCATGAGGCAGGAAGTAACTGCTGCCATAGATTGTCCAAGAAACTCATTCCTCCTATAAAACGATGATGCATATATGTATAACATACATTTTTATTTTAAAAGTGAAGAGTATCTTTAGGCAAGCACAATTCTACTTTTTTATTCTTTTTCTTATACAGACTCTCAACATAAAAAAAGAACGGTCGCGATGACCATTCTTTTTACTTCACTTCAATTAAAACCTTCGTACCGTCAGGAAACTCGTCTACTTGATGTGAGATCCAAGACCCGGCGCCTCGATTGTCTGAAGGCTTTACATATTCAATATCGGCACCGCTTCCGCCTTCTTCACAAAAGGCCATCGGAAACTCATCTCGGTCATAGCCGCTTTTAGTCGGAATGCCTTTTAAAGACTCACGGCGGTTTTCCTCAGCCCCGTCTCGGTCGATTGTACAAACAGCCGATTTTCCTTTATCGATTGCATGTTGAATGTGCGCTGCAGTTTCAGGGTAACGATCAGCAGGGAAGGTAATTACTTCATCGTAGGAGGTATTCGTTGAAGAGTTCTGCTCTAACGGATTTCCTTCAATCATAACAATAACGGCTAATACTAAAATTAAAATACCAGAAACAATTTTTTTCAATCTGTAAAACTCCTTTATAAAACGTTTATCACTTTTATTTTAAAGTAATAAGAAAAAAATGTAAAAACATATAATGGAACTAGCTAGAATTCATAAGAAAAACATAAGCTCACGTACAGCTGCTAAACGTGAGCTTATGTCTAATGATGAGAGTGATGATGATGCGTTTCGTTTTCAGCTGGCTGCAGTGAACGTAACTCTTCTTTCGATAATTTGCCTACTGCGACTTGCTGAGTAGGAAGGATGTGTTCACCGCGCGCGTTAATATCGGTTTTAACATAATAAATACCATCCTCTTTAAAGGTTGTTTTTGCTTTATACATACTGCCGTCATAGTGCGCTTTTACTGTTTCAACTTTACGGGGGGCATCTTTTTTCCACACTTTAAACTGAACGCTTTTTGCATCATCCACCGTTTTATTTTCTTGCATCACATGTACTTCTAGTACTTGTATGCTCCGTGGTTTTATAGTTTCAGGAAGCATCACATGCGCAGACAGAGGCTTTGGCTGCTTGTAGAGCTTGTCTGCGTTACTGTTTACAGAGCACGCGGAAAGTAAAATCGTACTGAGTATGACCAATCCGGGTATTTTCCATTTGTTCATTGTTACTGCACCTCACATCGTTTCATAAATCATGCGTTTAAAAACCGCTTCAATGCTGGAATTCGTTTGATGACAAAGAAATCTAAAAGCCACACGATAACTAAGGACAGTCCAACTAAAGGAAAAAGGATACCAAGCACCACGATTATACACGTCACGATTCGCATTGCATTTCCTTCAGGAACTTTAGGAGCCCCTATGTTTTTAGCTGGTTTTCGTTTCCACCACAGTAAGGATCCGCTGATGGCGATACCAGCAATTCCGATACAAATAATAAGGCCCATAAGCTGATTCATAAATCCAAACTGTGTGCCTTTATGAAGCGTAATACCGAGTGCAATCAATTTGCCCATAAATCCATAGTTGCCGTACCGATAATCAGCTAAAACAGCTCCGGTATATTGATCAAGGTGAATGGTTGCTTCATCCTGAGCTCTTGGTGAAAAAACAGAGAGCGTATACACACCTTGGGGCTCTTGCGGAATGGAAATGGTGTAGCCACCGTGAATATGCTGTTCTTTTGCAATACCTACAATGTCATCAAGCGATACTTTTGTATATTGCTGAGCTGTGGAGCTTGGAACTTCTAACGTTTCAGCTCCCCAAGGCACGTCCGCTACATCTTTTGTTTGCACGGTTGAAGTAGGGGCACTGCCTACCCAAATAGACGGAGGGTACCCAACGCCTGCGTTTGTGGCGATTTGCTGAAACGCATTGCCCCACAGTCCTGACCACGGAAGGCCTGTTAGTACGAGAAAAAGCATACCGGCTGAAATCCAAAAGGCCGGTACCGCATGAAGGTCTCGTGCAAGCACGTTTTTACCTTTTGAAAAACGAGGAATCAGTACGCCTTTTATTTTGTCTTTTTTGCGCGGCCACCATAAAAAAGCACCGGTTACAATTAAGACAATCGCCCAGCAGGCCGCAAGTTCTACGATACGATCACCGGCTGTTCCTGCCATTAGCTCTCCGTGGAATTCTTCAATTTGATTCATTAAGCGACTCGAATCATCTAATTTTCCTATGATGTGACCATTGTGAGGATTAACGAAAATCGTATATGTATGGTCTTTTAATGAGATTCCTACTTCTGAAGAACGAGTGGAGCGATCACTGGGCTTATACGTCAACACGTCAGCGCCTGGATACTTTTCCTTTACAGCCTGTACTTGTGCTGAAGGAGATACGGACTGTGACTGAGCTTGCACATGATACAAGTCGTGGTACAGTCTTTCTTCAACTTGAGGCTTGAATAAATACATGCCTCCAGTAACAGCTAATATAAGAAGAAACGGAGTAAACACTAAACCTGCATAAAAGTGCCAGCGCCATATAGCTTTGTATAGACCTTGAGAACGTGCCGTGCTTTTTTTAGTTGTACTCGTTGTTTCTTCGCGCTTTTCCTGCATCATTTTTTCCTCCTTTTTACTAACTAACGTGCTTTTATTATAGAAGGAAAGGGAGAATTAGCCATCACTCCTGAGAGTGATTGTTGGGACTTATAAGAGGAAGGTGCTAATAAAAAAACAGCTCGTGAAAGCTGTTAGTTCATTAAGCCATTTTGAAACGCATAGCTTGTCAGCTGCACGCGATTTTCTAAATGAAGCTTGCTTAAAATGTTTTTTAAATGGCTTTTTACCGTATGTTCAGAAATAAATAAATGCGCGGAGATATCGCGGTTTGACAGTCCTTTAGCCACTAATTGAAGCACTTCAAGCTCTCGTGCAGAAAGGGGAGTGTCGGGTTTTGTAATGGACGTTTCCTGAGGAAACTCTTTTAAAATTTGAAACGCAATTTCTTTTGACATAGGAACTTCATCTAAAGCGAACGCACGCAAATAGTCGTACCACACTTCAGACTGCAGGTTTTTTAACAAATAGCCCTGTGCGCCTTTTTTCAGCGCATCAAATAAATCCGTAATATCGTCTGAAACCGTGATGACCACAATTTTAACGTATGGAAACCGAAACTTAATTTGTTTAGTTGCTTCTAAACCGTCCATAACAGGCATTCCAATATCCATTAACACGATATCGGGCATTAATTTTTCGGTCAGTTCAATGGCTTCTTGCCCGTTGGTTCCTTCGCCAACAATAATAAAATCTTCATATTCTTCTAAAATATCGCGAATGCCTTCTCTCGCATGAGCATGATCATCTACAATCAAAATACGAAACGGCTGCATTTACGTAACCTCCTTTTTAATACTAACAGTCGTTTGGTTCTGTTTTCGCTGAATAGAAAAGTCCCAGTTCATATCTTTAGCACGATCTTTCATAATTTGTAAACCAAGCCCGGCCTTGAGAGATTCCGAAGTAAAACCTATACCAAAATCTGTAATTTCACAAATCCATCCGCCAGCCGTTTCACTGGCTGTAATCCAGATTTTATTTGTTTTTGCATGTTTAATGACGTTCATAGCAGCTTCTTTCACACAGGCAAACAGCTCATTTTTTTCTTTTCTGGACAGCGTTGTGTCTGACAGTCTCCAATCTAAATTTACATCTAGTAAATGAGTATGTGTTAAATCATCGACGTATTGATGAATGCTTTCAGTCCAGCTTTCTGAAGTGTCTGAAGGAGAGTGCTTTAAATTTGTAATCGCTTGGCGCGTATCGTCATGAACATGCTGCAGAGTTTGTTTCATTCGTATAAAATCAGGATCCTGCTCTAAGTTGTTTTTTCTTCCAAACTTGTTCATTTTAACAGATAAGAGAAACAGCGACTGCGCAATGCCGTCATGCAGTTCTCTCGCTAATTTTTCACGTTCAATAAGCGCAGCTTTCTTTTCTTTTTCTTGCCTTAGTTCCTCTTGTATTTTTTCTAAAATAGAAAATAAATAGCGGACAAACACAAGCGTGACAAAAAAGACAAGCAGCGGAGAAAGCACATTTCCCATATCCATTGAGATGTAAGGGAGCAAAAAGGCATGGCGAACATACTCCCAAAGCGCGATGGTCAGAGTTGGAAGAAGCAAAATCAGCCATTTGATTTGTCTATATTTCACGGTATCCCTTCTTTCGTCCATAAAATGTGTCTATATTTTATCATTTGAGCGGAAAATTACTAGAGGAAAGGAGAGAAATCACTCTTAAGAGTGATTAGTACCACCTGTAGCTGAACGGATAAAAGTAATGGAAAAAAGTCTTATCTGCAATATCATACAAGAAAAATTTTCGAGTGAATGGTATGGTTAAAAAGCTTAGTATGTGACAAGGAGGGGTCGATTGATGACAAAAGAAATTCGCACGGCGCACGTTGACGCCGATTTACATATTGAAGCTTACCGTTTTAAAGGAATTATGCAAAATTTTCCTGCTCATTTTCACGAGTATTATGTGATTGGATTTATTGAAGAAGGTCAGTGTCATTTAATTTGCCAAGGCAAAGAATACATCATTAACCCAGGAGATTTGCTGCTGTTTAATCCGTATGATGTCCATAGCTGTGAACAAATAGACGGCAAAACGCTTGATTATCGCTGTATTAACGTGACGCCAGAAGTAATGAAAAAAGCTGTTTTTGACATTAACGGCAGTGAAAGTCTTCCGCGTTTTAACAGCAGCGTGGTGCAAAGAAGTGATGCTGTCTCTAGTTTAAAAGAGCTTCATTTGCAAATTTTAAATGGTGAACGTGAGTTTAAGAAAGAAGAGTTATTTTTATATTTGCTAGAAGAACTCATGCAGGATCATTCAAATCTTTCTTTTCTTTCGTCAGCCGTTGACACGTCTCATGAAATCACAACGATCTGCAGCTATTTGGAAGACAACTATACAAACAAGATCACACTGGATGAATTAAGTCAGCTAATTGGATGGAGTAAATACCGGTTGCTGCGCTCTTTCACAAAGCAAAAAGGAATCTCTCCATACAGCTACTTGGAAACAATACGAATCAATCAGGCTAAAAAACTGTTAGAGCAAGGAAAAAAGCCGATTGACGTATCGTTTTTAACGGGATTCAGTGATCAAAGTCATTTGACTCGATTTTTTAAAAGTCAGGTTGGGTTAACACCAAAACAATACATGAAAATATTTGAAAATGAAAAGAAAACAGGATGCTAGTAATAGCTTAGAAGGGAGAGAAGAGATGTGGATCATTTAGCTGCTTACATGCTGATGGCATTGGTCATGTCCATGATACCTGGTGCTGATACAATTCTTATCATGAAAAATACGCTTCATCACGGAGCAAAAGCAGGACGTTTTACCATACTCGGCATGGCTACAGGCCTCACGTTTTGGACGTTAATTGCTGTGCTTGGCTTGTCTGTTGCTATTGCGCAGTCGGTGTATCTGTTTAACACGATTAAATACATAGGGGCAGCGTACTTATTTTACTTAGGCATCAAAATATTTCTGACAAAAAATACGCTCTCATTGGAGGCCATTTCAGAAGAAACAAAAACTGTAAAGTCTTCATCTAATCGCTGCTATAAAGAATCATATATGCAAGGGGCTCTTAGCAATTTTCTTAATCCTAAAACGGTATTAGTTTATATTACGTTTATGCCACAGTTTATTAACTTGGATGCACACACAAATCAACAGCTGCTTATGCTTGGCTTTATTCTGACGCTTATAGCGGTAGGGTGGTTTTTAATCTTGGTGTATGTAATAGATTACGTAAAAAAATGGCTTAAAAAACCGGTGTTTCAAAAAGCCTTTCAACGATGCAGCGGAGTGCTGCTGATTGGTTTTGGGATAAAAACAATAGTGTAATCGTAGTTAGTAAGCAAAAAAGCCTTATTGAAAAATAAGGCTTTTTTTACGTTTAAAAACACGTAAACGAAACAATTTGTCGTGTATCGACACCGAAAATGGTCCAAAAACGTCCGTTCCATCTAAATCCTGCAACCGATCGCGGTCCTACAAAAATAGGAAAATACCAGAAGCTAGAGCCGTTTCTAAGCCATATAAACGTATTGCGGAATAGACAAAGAGAAATGGCTCCTGGGTCAACAGCAAATGGAGTTGCCGTTTGTTGAGCTGGAATAAATGCCGGCGGAGGGGAAGTTGGAGCTTGCTGCGGGTTAGGTGTAGGTAAACCGCCTGGTGGCCTAGGTGGACCGGCCGGGAGTTGAGGTCCAGGAAATCTTGCTGGGTAAGAATAAAAATCCATATAATTAATGTCCATTTTTTTAATCACCTCTATTTTTTATCACTATTTTATAAAGTATGAGAAAGCTGCCTAAAGGGATTGGGCAACTATAACGTTTTTTACATAGGTCTTTTTTATGAAGAAAAGTTTGGTTCTTAAGTCGGGAATAAATTCCTTCATGAACTCGATAAAAGCTGAATAGGATAAAACAGAGTGTGTTTTTAGAGGAGGACTTTTCATGGATAACAATCCAAAAAAGATGTTTACACCGGTTAAGACCTATCAACCTTTCCACAGTATCTATGATCCGTGCCGGCCGATAGGAGTTAAATATTATTCTACGCCGCCTCAATTATACATGGGATTTCAGCCGCCGAATCTGCAGCAGTTTTCACCGAAAGAAGCGCTAAAAAAAGGAACGCTGTGGCCGGCTTTTTGGGACTACTATGAAAATCCATACAAAGATAAGAAGAGGGATGAAGAATGAAAAATCTACCTCCGGAGTACTATCAGGATTTAGAAGAAATACAGGCGATTGATTTTGCACTGGTAGAATTAACGCTGTATTTAGATACCCATCCAAATGACCAGCAGGCTATGCAGCAGTTTAACGAATACGCGCAGCAGGCTATGCAGTTAAAAAGAAACTTTGAAACAAAGTACGGGCCGCTCCAGCAGTATGGAAACAGCTATACCGACGGAAATTGGAGCTGGGGAACAAGCCCTTGGCCATGGCAAATATGAGCAGGTAAAGGCGGGAACTATATGTGGGTGTATGAAAAGAAATTGCAGTATCCAGTGAAAGTAAGCACGTGTAATCCAACGCTTGCAAAATATTTAATGGAACAGTACGGGGGCGCGGACGGAGAGCTTGCAGCAGCACTTCGTTATTTGAATCAGCGCTATACGATTCCCGATAAAGTTGTTGGATTACTAAACGATATCGGGACAGAAGAGTTTGCTCATCTTGAAATGATTGCTACGATGATTTATAAGTTAACAAAGGATGCAACGCCGGAGCAGCTGAAGGCAGCGGGATTAGCAGAACACTATGTGAACCATGATAGTGCACTTTATTACAATAATGCTGCTGGGGTTCCGTTTACAGCTACTTATATACAGGCAAAAGGAGATCCGATCGCAGATCTTTATGAAGACATAGCTGCAGAAGAAAAAGCAAGAGCTACATATCAATGGTTAATTGATATATCAGATGATCCTGATTTAAACGACAGCTTAAGATTCTTACGAGAAAGAGAGATTGTTCACTCACAGCGGTTCCGTGAGGCCGTGGAGATTTTAAAAGATGACAGAGACAGAAAGAAAGTCTTTTAACTAGTAAAAAAACATCCCCCTTGGCGAATGCAAACGAAAGGAGGGATGTTTTTTGTTGTGACTGCGTTGATTATACGCTAGAACTGCAGTGACAAGAAACAACCTTTAATTTCCCTTCAACATCTTTCCAAACTCGCGTATAGCTGTATTCGCCTCCGATCGATTCACCGGTTGCCAGCGACCCATTTAACGCTATTTTTGTAACGGTAACGGCAAGTTCTTGAAACAGTTTAATTTCTTGTTCCAACACTTCGATGCCCGCTATATCAAGACTTTTTGAACGATGAGCATTTATATCTTGCTCTTTTGACACCCATTGCCCAAGGTGATTCACAAAAATAAGCTCATCTGAAAGTAATTCTTCTAATAGCTCTACGTTATTAGAAAGCATGGCTGAACGAAGCATTTCTTCGTATTCTATAACTCTTGCTTGGTTCATTTTTTATCCTCCTTTACGCCTTGTGTAACTCTTTTCTATTTCCACGTTGCTTTTCCTTTAAACTTCTGCTCTTAATAAAATGTGTTAATTTATGTTAATAGAGGGGATAAGTGGACTAATTTTCTGTAAGCACAAAAGATTCTGAAAGACTCGGTTAATTACCTTTAAATGGTATAAAATTAGAATGAAAGAACCTTTTCTTTCCACTTTTTCAGTTATCTTTTTACTATTAAGATGCAGTTTTTTATACTTGTAATTGTAGCGGAATGAACGTTCATTCCGTTTTTGGAAAGAGGTGATAAAGTGGAATCTACTCCAACAAAACAAAAAGCGATTTTTTCTGCTTCGCTTCTGCTGTTTGCAGAAAGAGGATTTGATGCAACAACGATGCCAATGATTGCAGAGAATGCCAAAGTAGGAGCAGGAACAATTTATCGCTACTTTAAAAATAAAGAAAGTCTTGTAAATGAATTATTTCAGCAGCATGTGAACGAGTTTTTACAGTGTATTGAAAGCGGTCTGGCAAACGAAAGAGATGGATACCGAGATGGGTTTCATCATATCTTTGAAGGTATGGTGGCATTTACTAAAAACCATCCTCGTGCTCTTGGATTTATTAAGACTCATAGCCAAGGAGCTTTTTTAACGGAAGAGAGCCGCTTAGCATATCAAAAGCTGGTGGAATTTGTTTGCACGTTCTTCAGAGAAGGACAAAAGCAAGGTGTGATTAGAAATCTTCCTGAAAATGCGCTAATTGCTATTTTATTTGGAAGTTTCATGGAAGTATATGAAATGATTGAAAATAACTATTTATCTTTAACTGATGAACTTCTTACCGGTGTAGAAGAGAGTCTGTGGGCAGCACTTAGCAGACAATCTTGAAACTTAACAAGTGAAAGAGGGATACGATGCCAATTAAAGAAATGCCTCAGCCAAAAACATTTGGAGAGCTTAAAAACTTACCGTTATTAAACACAGATAAACCGATTCAAACTTTGATGAAAATTGCGGATGAATTAGGAGAAATCTTTAAATTTGAAGCGCCTGGCCGCGTGACGCGCTACTTATCGAGTCAGCGTCTAATCAAAGAAGCATGCGATGAATCACGCTTTGATAAAAACTTAAGTCAAGCGCTTAAATTTGTGCGTGATTTTGCAGGAGACGGTTTATTTACAAGCTGGACCCACGAAAAAAACTGGAAAAAAGCCCATAACATCTTGCTTCCAAGCTTCAGCCAGCAAGCAATGAAAGGCTATCATGCGATGATGGTAGATATCGCTGTGCAGCTTATTCAAAAGTGGGAGCGTCTAAATACAGATGAGCATATTGAAGTACCGGAAGATATGACGCGTTTAACACTTGATACAATCGGTCTTTGCGGCTTCAACTATCGCTTTAACAGCTTTTACCGAGATCAGCCGCATCCGTTTATTACAAGTATGGTTCGTGCACTAGATGAAGCAATGAACAAGTTGCAGCGAGCAAATCCAGATGATCCAGCTTACGATGAAAATAAGCGCCAGTTTCAAGAAGATATCAAAGTGATGAACGACCTAGTAGATAAAATTATTGCAGACCGCAAAGCAAGCGGTGAACAAAGCGATGATTTGTTAACGCATATGCTAAACGGAAAAGATCCAGAAACAGGTGAGCCGCTTGATGACGAGAACATTCGCTATCAAATTATTACGTTCTTAATTGCGGGACATGAAACAACAAGCGGTCTTTTATCATTTGCGCTGTATTTCTTAGTGAAAAATCCACATGTATTACAAAAAGCAGCAGAAGAAGCAGCACGAGTTTTAGTAGATCCTGTGCCAAGCTACAAACAAGTCAAACAGCTTAAATATGTGGGCATGGTCTTAAATGAAGCGCTGCGCTTATGGCCAACGGCTCCTGCGTTTTCCCTATATGCAAAAGAAGATACGGTGCTTGGAGGAGAGTATCCTTTAGAAAAAGGTGATGAACTGATGGTTCTGATTCCTCAGCTTCACCGTGATAAAACAATTTGGGGAGACGATGTAGAGGAGTTTCGCCCAGAGCGTTTTGAAAACCCAAGCGCGATTCCACAGCATGCGTTTAAACCATTTGGAAACGGGCAGCGTGCGTGTATCGGTCAGCAGTTCGCTCTTCATGAAGCAACGCTTGTACTTGGTATGATGCTAAAACACTTTGATTTTGAAGATCATACAAACTACGAGCTGGATATTAAAGAAACTTTAACGTTAAAACCTGAAGGCTTTGTTGTAAAAGCAAAATCGAAACAAATTCCGCTTGGCGGCATTCCTTCACCAAGCCGAGAGCAGTCAGCTAAAAAAGAGCGCAAAACCGTAGAAAACGCTCATAATACGCCGCTTCTTGTGCTATACGGTTCAAATATGGGAACAGCCGAAGGAACGGCGCGTGATTTAGCGGATATTGCGATGAGCAAAGGATTCGCACCGCAAATCGCAACGCTTGATTCCCACGCAGGAAACCTTCCGCGTGAAGGAGCTGTTTTAATTGTAACGGCTTCTTATAACGGTCATCCTCCTGATAACGCAAAGGAATTTGTTGACTGGTTAGACCAAGCGTCTGCTGATGAAGTAAAAGGCGTGCGCTACTCCGTATTTGGATGCGGTGATAAAAACTGGGCGACAACGTATCAAAAAGTGCCTGCTTTTATTGATGAAACTCTTGCCGCTAAAGGGGCAGAAAACATAGCTGAACGCGGTGAAGCAGATGCAAGCGACGACTTTGAAGGCACATACGAAGAATGGCGTGAACACATGTGGAGTGACTTAGCAGCCTACTTTAACTTAGACATTGAAAACAGCGAAGAAAATGCGTCTACGCTTTCACTTCAATTTGTCGACAGCGCTGCGGACATGCCGCTTGCGAAAATGCACCGTGCGTTTTCAGCAAACGTCGTAGCAAGCAAAGAGCTTCAAAAGCCAGGCAGTGCACGAAGCACGCGTCATCTTGAAATTGAACTTCCAAAAGAAGCTTCTTATCAAGAAGGAGATCATTTAGGTGTTATTCCTCGCAACTATGAAGGAATAGTAAATCGTGTAGCAACAAGATTTGGTCTAGATGCATCACAGCAAATCCGTTTGGAAGCTGAAGAAGAAAAATTAGCTCATTTGCCACTCGGTAAAACAGTATCAGTAGAAGAGCTTCTGCAATACGTGGAGCTTCAAGATCCTGTTACGCGCACGCAGCTTCGCGCAATGGCTGCTAAAACAGTCTGCCCGCCGCATAAAGTAGAGCTTGAAGTCTTGCTTGAAAAGCAGGCGTACAAAGAACAAGTGCTGGCAAAACGTTTAACAATGCTTGAACTGCTTGAAAAATATCCGGCGTGTGAAATGGAATTCAGCGAATTTATCGCACTTCTTCCAAGCATGCGTCCGCGCTATTACTCAATTTCTTCATCACCTCGTGTCGATGAAAAACAAGCAAGCATCACGGTCAGCGTTGTTTCAGGAGAAGCGTGGAGCGGATACGGAGAATACAAAGGAATTGCATCGAACTATCTTGCCAATCTGCAAGAAGGAGACACGATTACGTGCTTTGTTTCCACACCGCAGTCAGGATTTACGCTGCCAAAAGGCCCTGAAACACCACTTATCATGGTAGGACCGGGAACAGGCGTCGCGCCGTTTAGAGGCTTTGTGCAGGCTCGCAAGCAGTTAAAAGAACAAGGACAGTCGCTTGGAGAAGCGCATTTATACTTTGGCTGCCGTTCACCTCATGAAGATTATCTGTATCAAAAAGAGCTTGAAAACGCCCAAAATGAAGGCATCATTACGCTTCATACCGCTTTTTCTCGCGTACCAAATCAGCCGAAAACATACGTTCAACACGTGATGGAACAAGACGGCAAGAAATTGATTGAACTTCTTGACCAAGGAGCGCACTTCTATATTTGCGGAGACGGAAGCCAAATGGCACCTGACGTTGAAGCAACGCTTATGAAAAGCTATGCTGAAGTTCACCAAGTGAGTGAAGCAGACGCTCGCTTATGGCTGCAGCAGCTAGAAGAAAAGGGCCGATACGCAAAAGACGTGTGGGCTGGGTAAATTAAAAAGAGGCTAGGATAAAAGTAGTTTAGTTGGTTGAAGGAAGATCCGAACGATGAGTCGTTCGGATTTTTTTATTGGTAGAGTGAACGTAGATTTCATTTATTTAGTGGCTTCTAGCGGTTGATTGGAGGGTAAGGCGAAGACTCCTGCAGGAAAAGCGGAACAGGTGAGACCCCGCAGGAGCACAAGCGACGAGGAGGCTCACCGGCCGCCCGCGGAAAGGGAAGTCTTGCACGGAAATCAACCGCGGTGTCTAAAGCGATCTATACGAATTCATTTCTTCCATTTATTCGTCTTTTGTCCCCGCCTCATTTTTATAGTGTCTTAGCGTTTCTTCTGCGTGATAGCAAATTTTTTCAATTAGCTCCTGAGGTTCTTCAATAAAAGCATGGGCCCCTAAGGTATAGAAAAAAGAAGCCATGTAGTTTAATTCATTTCCATCAGTTATTGTATCGATATAGCCATTCCCATCACGCGCCATCTTTACATGATTTTCAAGCCAAGGAACGCCTTTACACTGACGAACGCCTTCGTGCGTCAAGGTTACTTTTAACGAAATCGGCTGTGAGTTTACCGGTTCTGTTTCAAGCCATTCCTTTAACGTAAGAGACATATTTTCGTCTTTTTCTAAAACCTTTAACGAGTGAATACGATCCGCTCGAAATAATAACACTTTTTGCTTATCGCAGGAATAGGCAGGGCAGTACCATAAACCGTTATGAGCATAAATGCCAAGGGGTTTGACTTGTTTTCTTGTTTGACCGGTCTGTGAATCATAAAGAAATTCAACATATTTTCCTGCAAGGCTTGCTTCTAAAAGCTCTTTTAAATAAGGAGTGTCAAGGTTTCTTTTAGGATTCCAAAACGCAATATGAGCACTCATTTTATCTACTTTTTTCTTTGTTTCCTCAGACAGGTACACATAAAATTTTTGAAGAGCCGCATGAATTCCTGCATCAAACGGAAGGTCATGATAATACTGCAGAGCCTGATAAGCAAAAAAGATAGAGATAGCTTCTTCTTCCGTAAACAAAATAGGAGGGAGAATACGATTTTTTAGCACTCTGTAACCGCCGCTCCGTCCTTTTTCACTGTAAAGAGGCAGTCCTAATTCACTTAAGTCCAGTAAATAGCGTTGAACGGTCCGCACGGAAAGACCAAATTCCTCCGCTAGTTCTTTTGCCGTAAACGTTCTTTTTGTATTAATAAACATGAGCATATCAACAAGTCGTCTAGACTTAGCCATTTATTTTCACCTTTTTCTTTTAATATGACAAAAATTGTCGTATTAAGATGATATCATACAGAAACAGTAAAGTTGAAAGGAGAAAAGGAAATGAAGAAAAAAATCGTCGTATATATTGCGGCAAGCTTAGACGGGTATATTGCAAGAGAAAACGGAGAGATTGACTGGCTGGAAAGCGTAGAAGGAGAGGGAGACAACGGCTACGAAGCATTTTATCAAACGTGTGATGCGGTCGTTATGGGAAAGGCTACGTACGACCACGTGCTGAAGCTCATATCAAATTTTCCTTATCACGATAAAAAGTGCTACGTGTTTAGCCGCTCATCTCAAGGAAAAGATCAGTATGTAGAGTTTGTAAACGAAAGCGTGGCGTCATTTCTCAACAACCTCAATCAAGATACGAAAAAAATATGGCTAGTGGGAGGTGCTGATATTCTCGCTGATTTCTTAAAAGCAGAGAGGGTAGATGAATTTATCATATCAGTCATTCCCATTTTGCTCGGGGGTGGTATTCCGCTGTTTAAACGAGGAATTCCCGAAATAAACTTGAAGCTGACTCATATGAAGCAGTACGGGCAAATTGCTCAGCTTTATTACGAAAAAGAATAAGCTTTTCGTAATAAAAACTCTTTCTGTAGTGTCAGTGTGCTCATCGTGTATTTAACATACAGCTATTGTTATTTTAGGGACAGTGACATCAAGACTGGCTTTTTTTCATAGTATATTTTTGGGGTGAGAAAATGCCAAGAGTAAATTATCGAGATTCAGACGTTGCTTTAATGGCAAGAATGATGAGAGCAGAAGCTGAAGGCGAAGGAAAACAAGGAATGCTGTATGTTGGAAATGTCATTGTCAATCGCCTGAAAGCAAACTGTTTAGATTTCAAGAATTTAAGATCCGTTCCGCAAGTTATTTATCAGGTGCAGGGTGGCAACTATTCGTTTGAAGCTGTTCAAAAAGGAAATGTATTTTATCAAAGAGCAAGAAGTGTTGAAAAAAGGTTAGCCAAAAAGAATTTGGATTATTGGAGAGAACATCCGGGGAAATATGCCCTGTGGTACTTTAACCCATCCGCTCCATGCCCTCCAACCTGGTACGATCAACCTGCTTCTGGTCAATACAAAAATCATTGTTACTATGAGCCAAAACCCGGAACATGCGCTAGCGTTTATAACGGGTAGATAGCCTGGGAAATATGCTGCATTCTGAAGGTTGGGCCTCACATCCGAATCTTTAGCTGCAGGAGACAAGGTAGTCGTTCTTCATATAATAAGAGAAAGCCCTCTTTTAATAAAGGGGGCTTTTGGTAATTGGTTCATTCATCATTTTGCTTCAAATTTTATGTTTTTACCAGCAGCAAATTCCTCTTGATTCTTCGTTTTTGTATCCTTCAATACCCAAGACGTCTTGATCTTACCTGTTGCTAAAATTTCTTTAATTTGCTTATTGTTTAAGCCTTTCGTATAAAGGACAAATTCTCTTGCATAGATGTTTTTATTTTCTTGCTCTTCATCTGCACCGCTGCCAAACCAATATCTTATTTGCTGATCGTCTTTCATGTTATTAAAAGCTTGTTTATAATTAGGCAGCTTAACTTGAATATTCGACAGGTAATCCGTACCGCGTAATGTAAGAACCACATGCACTTTGCGAAAATCTTGTTTAGAGGGGCTTGTTAATTCGGATATTTCAACTTCACTAAATTCTTTTTTCGTCAGCGGTTTAACTGTAGTAGAAGCAGAAACTTGCGGGTCTGAGTGATTTGTCGTAACTTCTTCGGTACTGCAGGCGCTTAAAATGATCACCGTTAAAAGAGCATAAACGAACCCCACTGCTTTTTTATTCATGCACGTTCTCCTTTGTCATTAATAGATAATGGTACTCATTCGTCGTATTCATTGTATTTACCTCTATTTGTTCCAATGTCTTAATCAACGAAGAAAATCGTAAAAGTATAAAAAAAGAAATGCCGAGGCATTTCTTTTTTCGTTCTATGAGTCTGGATTAAGCGAAGTATGCGTATACTCCGGCATACGCTCTTCTTTTTCCGTTAGCTGAGTATCGGGGCTTTGCTGCTCTTGTGAAATAGGAGACAGCGTAGATTTTTGTTCATGATTCATGTTTGTTATTCCTCCTTATATAAAGTGAGCTGTTAATCAAGCGAAAGCAAATCATCTTGAATTCGCTGCGTTAAAGATGCCACTTGCTGCGTTAAACTGTCATTTTCCGCCTGGAGTTTTTGATAAGACTGATTTGCTTTTGAACATAGGTAAGGGTCTGTTTCCCACCAGTCCATGCCAATTTCTCTTGCTTTATCAATAGAAGCGACAAGCAGCCGGATTTTTATTGTTAAGAGTTCAACATCAGCAATTTGCACTTTAATATCTCCAGCAATGACAAGACCTTTATCTAATACTTTTTCCAATACTTCCACAATGGTGCCCAGCTGCCCGTTATGTTCCGCCGCCATTTTTTCACTCCTTGTTATAACACTTTTCCTAGGGGACCTAGATCAATATTTAAATCTTCATTTGTAAAGTTAAATACTGATTTTAGCTCCTCCATTTTGTTCTCTAACTTCATCAACGCCACGCCCAGGTCTTCGATTTGAGCGTCCGTCAGGTTTCCGCTGTCGACTCGGCGAATCGCATGTTTTTCAATGAGCTGCCGCAGTAATTCAATGACGGTTAAAACAAGCTGCGCTAGGCCTTGTTCAGCATTTTCCGCACTCAGCTCAATGCGACCGTTTCGTTTGAGGTTATTTTCCATTTCGCAACGCCTCCGTTTCCTGTTCAAGCTGCTGAGAAGAAATGATTTGACGATCATGAGAGCCTATCAGCGTTTCTACAGAAGAAATCAATACCCGCAAATCAAGATAGACTAAATCAATTCCGGCAATTGAAATCAATAAATCACCTTTAATGGCAATTCCTTTATCGAGGATCACATCTAATATATCAATGAGGGCGATGTCTTTTTGCTCGAGCGTTTGTTTTCGCAGCGATGTCATCCCGCATCTTTCTCCGAGCGCAGAGTGTCGATATGATAAGCAGGCCATGGTCCCGTTACTTCAATGTTCAGTCCCATTTTATTGTAAAACGTTTGCTTGTCGCTAATGGCTTTTAGAAACGATTCCACATTGTTCTTTGAAAGAAGGTAGATGCTGTTCCAGCACATGCTGTAGCTCTCGCCGGTTATTTTTTGACTCCAGTTATTTTTGATTTTATGATAAGCGGCGTAAGGACTTATCTCACTGTGCAAGTGATCACAAAGCGAAAGCTGTTCTTTTTCTGTTTCTTCTTCAATCAGCCTTTCTATCTTTTTACGTTCGAAAAACTGCCTGCCCGGAGGCAACGTAGTTATTTCTTCTTTTTTCTCTTGGATAGTTTCATTATGGGTTAGCAGATAGTTCTTTAAAGAATTCGTATGGGCATACACTTTTATATTCCATTCTTCAGATCTTTTTAAAAGTTGAAGAGAAGAGAGGGTTTTTTCTTTGTTATTGACAATACTTTCTCGACAGCTTTCCTTGCTTTTGTAGACCGTACAAAATTTCATGGGAAGAAGCGTGTAGTGACTTTGTAAGAAAAGAAGAGTCTCATGGTGATGCATGGCTTTGTCCTGCAGCCATTTCATATCGTGCTCGATCTTTTCTTTCAGCATTTCTTCCGAATACTCATCGCTTGGCAAGTCGCATACAAATGCGGTAATGTCATCAAAGTAAAGAGCATAGATAGGGTTGTTCTGATCCATGCCTTCAAGTGAAGGAAAGGGCATTTCCTTAGCTTCTTCGGTTGGAACTAGACCATATAAATAAATGAGCTTTTCCATCTTTTAACCTCACTTTTGTTTCTTCGTCATTGATTCCCATTTTTTTAATTCATATTCTTTTGCTGCTTCATACCTCAGCAGCAGTTCTTTTTCTTTTTCCATATATGCATCTTCTGGTATTTCTCCAAGCTCATACATCATTTGAAGATGAACGATTTTTTGCTGAATAAAAGAGACATCGTACAGTTCTTTATCCGCTTCTTCGTTGATTTTCTGTCCGACTTTTACAATGAGCGTAACTGGAGACAGCAGCAGTTTATGAATCATACATTCTCTTCTACTTTTAGTTGAATATTAATAAAGTTATAAGCAGCCCACGGTCCGGAATATTTAAAATCGGCTTTGTGCTTCCATTTTTCATACAGGTCATTTACACGTTCATCAAACGCTGCTTCTTTTTCTCGGTCAATTAAAAAAGAAGCGTTCAAAAGCATCGTTTCGACAATAGGAGGGTTGAGTCTCGACGCTTCAGCTATCGGTTCTAAATGTTGATACAGCTCTTTTTTACAGTCGTGCTGAAGCTTTAAAAAGAATTTCTGAGCTGTTTCTCCGTGCGCAATTTGTTTATAAAAATCAGCACTGGCAGAACGCGGGTTTCGTACTTGCTGCAAAGAAGAATCTTGATTCACTTTTTGTTTCAGCCAGTCCGGTTTCCCAATTACTTTTAGTCCGACTTCTATTTTTCCTTTTAACTGTGGGAAAAGGGAGGCGAACTGTGGATATAAGTTTTCTAACAGCATTTCAACATCTTGTTGACTATGAAACACGTTGCCAAAGCTGATTGGAATAACCGAATCATGCTCATTCATTACTTTGGAAATCACCTGCTGGTGCGCTGTGACGTTCTCTTTTGTAGGATGATAAATTTTAAGAGGAAAGGCAGCGGCCACTATAGCTGCATCTCGGTAATGAATGGTAAAAGTAGCTCTTTCCTGATGATCAATCGTGACGCTGCCAAACGTATGCGCCTCGGTGGCGGGAATACTGCAAAAAATATAAATGCCCGTTTCTTCACTCATCGATTTCTGTTTCATTCCTTTCCATTAAAATAATCAGCTTACTTCTCTGCTGGAGAGCTTCGATAGCGCAGGCTGGTGCGTGAAAAAGACGTAATGTTATGCTGCTTATTGACCAGCACTTCATAGATACCAAGCAGTTCATCTTTTGCATAGCGCCTCATATACTCCTGTTCTTCAAATGCTTCAAGTGTTATTTTCCATCCTCCATTTTGAATCGATTCATACGAAATAATTCGGTGAGGAGGAGCAACGTGTTCTTTAAAAAAATCAGTCACGGATTCCATGATTTCGGCTACTTTCACTTCTCAAATCCACCTTTATGAGTTTATAAATCTAAATCTTGTAAAAGGTTTAGCTGTTCAAGTTTTTTTCCGCCGTTATTCGAAGAAAGAAAATCTTCTCTTTCATTATGAAGCAGCCGAACTGCCTCAGCATACCTCAGCCATGTGTCCACACTGGCAATAACGATTCGAGCTTCGATGGTAATTAATTCAATACCAATAACGGAAATACGAGCGAATACGTCAATTACGACGCCTTTATCTAAGATGCGGTCAACTACTTCAGCTAGACTAGAACAATCGTTTGATTTGTTAATCGTCATGATGAAATTCCTCTCATGTTGCATAGTAAAATATATACGTTTGCTAATCTTGCTATTAATGTGCGTGATATTGTTAAAAATATACAAATAAAACGCGCATAAATTAAAAAATAGTATAAAATACCATGATTATTTTTGTTTAGATACGGGTAGAGTTAAGTACATTACTTTTATCCATTGATGAATGAAAACACATACATAAAACACATACATAAAACACAAAAGGAGTGGAGAAAGATGAGAAAAGAAGAGCAGCCGGTATTATCTGATTTTATTGAAAAGGACCAATTTGAGTTAAATTCATATTTAACTTCTTTATTTGAAACGACAAGTGAAAAGGAAGAAAAAAACGGTTGATAAGCTGAGAGTGTATAGGGCTACTTTCCATGCGGAAAGTAGTTTTTTCATTTGTGAACTTGATATACTGATTGGATAAAGAGGTGAGAAAGGTGAACGAAAGAGACGTGGTTTCGAGAAGTATTTTAACAAAAGCGACGGGCTTTTTGGCATCTGGTTATACTCATAGTTTAAATCCGTATGCTGGATGTGCATTTTCCTGCAAATTTTGCTACGTGCGAGAACTGCCAATTCAGCGTTTTAAAGAGATGGAGTGGGGGACATGGCTAGAGCTTAAAGTCAACGCAGCTGAAGTCTATCAAAAAGAAATACAAAAACTGCGAAAAAAAGGGCAGCCGGTGCGCATCTTTATGTCTTCAGCGACAGATCCCTATCAGCCTGCTGAGCGTAAAGCAGGCATCACACGTGCCCTTTTAGAAACGATGATCAATCATCCGCCTGATTTTTTATTGATTCAAACAAGGTCGCCCCTTGTGACGAGGGATATTGATTTGCTTTTACAGCTTCAAAAAGTATGTGATCTTCGCGTATCGATGACTGTTGAAACGGACCGAGAAGATGTAAAACAAATTTTTTCTCCTTATGCTCCGGGGATGAAACTTCGTATGAACGCGTTAAAAAAAGTAAAAGAAAGCGGAATTTCAACGCAAGTAACCATTGCTCCAATGCTTCCTTTCACGCCTGAATTTCCTAAAAAAATAGAAGGAATGATGGACCGAATTTGCATTGATACCTTGTACTTAGGAGACGGTTCCTTAGGTAAAACGTCTAAAAGGCTAGGGATGCCTGAATTATTTGAGAAGTACGGTTTCCTAGACTGGTATGACAAAGACATTCATATCAAAGCCATTCGTTATTTTGAAAAATTTTATCCTTCTTCAATGATTTATCTTTCTCAAGAGGGATTTGCCCCATAAAAAAAGAAGGGCTAGAAGAACCCTTCTTTTTTTATATTAGTTTTTATACGTATCAAACATGTTCGTATCGTCAGGTACGTTTTCTAAATAGCTGATTTTCCCGTTTTCATCTAGCTTAGCAATATCTTTTCCCGTTTGAGTAAAGACGCTGCCAGATGCACGTTTACCGCATACTGCCCAAGGCGTTTCAAACTTATCTGTACCTTCAACTGCTTTCCAGCCTTCGAACATATGCTTAATATCAGCATTTTCTTTAAACACCATTTTCACAAACAGCTTCCAGTTTTCAATGCCTTGCTTTTCGTGGCCGTTTAAGACAAATACGATATCTTCTGAAAAAAGCCCCACTAATTCTTCAAATGCTTGTTCGCTTGTACGTGATTGATCGAATAAATCAAAATATCTATTTAAGTTTTCCATGATGATCTCCTTTGGGTGCTACAGCACCATTTTTTCTTCTACTGTTGCTTTTAGCATGTCCAGGTTTTCTTTTGGACATTTTTTGTGAATTTCATTTGTGAGCGTAGCAATGGTTTGCCGTTTTAAGATAGACTGCCACGAAGATTCGGCTTCTTCCATTAAATCGGATAATAAGCAAATATCTTTGTCTTTTAAGTTAAGCATATCGTGAAAAATACCGCTTGATGAGTAAAGAGACTGCTTACCTTCAATGGCTACGTATACGTCATAAATACGAATTTCTTCCGGCGTTTTCTTTAAGCGAAATCCACCTTTGCTACCAGGAACGGAAGCAAGTAAATCAGCGCTAACCAGCTTGCGAAGAAGCTTTTGGAAATACGTAGGCGAACCACCAAGCTGAGTGCTGATGACATCTCCTGGCAACACAGCTTTTTCAGGTAAAAACGTAAGCAGCAAAATGGCATACACCGATTGCTCAACGCCTGTTTTCATGTGCAAAAACATCATCTCCTGCTTTATGTGTACAAAGTGGATAATGATTATCCACTTTTAAGTTATCATACCGCTTATGAATCAAAAAGTAAAGCAGTTACTTAATATGCACGCGATATTCGTGTATACTGTGAAAGAAGCAGCAACAAAATACGGAGATGAGAGAATGACAACTATTGCAGATATCGCTCAGCTTGCAGGAGTAGCAAAAAGCACTGTATCCCGCTACCTTAACGGAGGGTCTGTGAGCGATGCGACGAAACGAAAAATCGAAGAGATTATTAAAGAAACAAACTATAGCCCAAATGCGTTTGCTCAAAGCTTAAAAGCGAAAAAAACAAATATCATTGGCGTAATTGTTCCGCGCATGGGTTCTTTTGCGACTTCCCGCACATTAGATGGTATTGACCAAGAACTTAGAGACCACCACTATCAAATGATTATTTCCAATTCTAATCAAGATTTAGAAAGAGAAGTCGAAAATATCTATACGCTGGCTAAGCAGAAGGTAGCAGGTATTATTCTTCTTGCCGTTCAAATCACAAAAGCTCATTTGGAAGCGTTCCGCACAATTTCAATTCCCGTTTTGCTAATTGGACAGCAGCATGAAGAAGTCCACAGTTTAATTCACCAAGACTACGAGGCTGCATGCGACATTGGAAAGTACATAGGGGAAAAAGGGCATAAAAAAATCGCTTTTTTAGGCGTAACCGAAAAAGACATAGCTGTAGGTGTAAAGCGAAAAGAAGGCTTAAAGCAAGGTCTTAAAGACAGAGATTGCGAGATCCGCTGTTATCAAACAAGCTTTAACATGAGCGATGCAATCGGGGCCGCTACGGCTGTGATGAAAGAATTTAATCCGTCCATTATTGTATGTGCGACCGATAACATTGCGCTTGGTACGTTAAAGGCAGCTTATTTAAACGGACTGCGCGTTCCTGAAGATGTATCCATTACCGGCTTTGGAGGCTATGAAATTACAGGTGTGATTCATCCCAGCTTAACAACCGTAAAATATTACTATAAAGAAGCGGGACAAATGGGGGCACAGCGAATCATTAAGCTAGTTAACGGAGAAGAAGTCGAAAAGCTTACGCTTTCGAACTATGAATTAATTGAAAGAGAGAGCGTTGATAATCGTTTTACATAAAAAACGATTGACAGAATGTAGGAGATGCTATAGTATAAGTGGTGTAAATACAAACAAATAATTGAACGTATCTCCTAAAGGGGAGTAGCTTTAACAGCAAAGTCGTCATTACAGAGATTATCTCTCGGCTTTGTTGGCGACATTATGTTGTTAGCAAGACCTTTACCGCTTATTTGGTAAGGGTCTTTTTTGTATTCAATTATAAAAAGGGAGGAAAAGGCTCGGACATTTAAAGGAGAAACGTTACATAAAAAGAGAAGGTGGAGGTAACTATGGAGGAACTAATTGGCGTATCAGTGCAAGGTTTGCTGCAAATTATTTTTCTTGATTTAATTTTAAGCGGGGATAACGCAATTGTTATTGCAATGGCGGCTCGTAACGTACCAAAAAATTTACAAAAAAGAGCGATTTTAATTGGAACAGGCGGCGCGATTGGTCTTCGATTATTATTTGCGGCTATTATTGTCCCTTTATTGAAAATACCATTAATCGGAGCGGTCGGCGGTTTGATGCTAGTGTGGATTGCATATAAATTATTAGCGGACAATCACGATCACGGTGACAATCCTCAAGGTGGAGCAACGGTATGGAGCGCGGTTAAAACCATCATTATCGCAGATGCGGTCATGTCATTAGATAACGTATTAGCTCTAGCAGGTGTAGCTCACGAATTTGTCCCGATTATGATTGGTGTATTAATTTCAATTCCGATTATTATTTGGGGAAGTAGCTTTATTATGAAAGCAATGGAAAAATTTTCGATTATCATTTACGCTGGAGCAGCGATGCTTGCATGGTCTGCTGGAAAAATGATTGTGGAAGATAAAATTATCGGCGGATTTGTTCCAACTACAGCCTTACATCTCGCTGTTCAAGTTATCTTAACCATTGCAGTTGTAGGCATTGGGTACATGAAAAACAAAAAAATGAAAAAAGAACAAGCCCACGCAGCTTAAAAAAAGAGCGTACGGATCATCCGTACGCTCTTTTTTTATGATTCGGGGTAGTGCATAAGTAAAAAAAAGCTTGCTTCTTCTTCAGAAGAATTGATATAGCTGTGAGAGGTATTTCCTGAAAAATGCAGAGCGTCTCCCGAGACTAATTCATGTTCTTCATTTTCAAAACGAACCGTTAATTCGCCTTCTTTAATAAGTAAGTATTCATCTCCTAAATGAGTTTTCGCTTCGTGCACGCATCCGGGCTTTAATGTGACGATGTAAATTTCAAACTTTTTTTCCGGATGATAAGGAAAAAAAGAATACACTAAGTAATCACCTTTGTTGTCCGTGATGGGATCTAGCTGTTTTATGCTTACTTTCTGCACATCCGGGGTGTCTTCTTTCATAAATACAGAAAAAGAGACTTGAAGGCCGTTGGCGATTTTCCAAAGCGTGGTAACCGTGGGACTGGATTTACCTTTTTCAATTTGTGCAAGCATTGCTTTACTAACACCCGTTAATTCGGAAACTTGATCAAGCGTCAAATTTCGATTTTTTCGTAATTTAACAAGATTTTTAGCAATAATATCTTGAATCGCGTCCATTGTTGTACTCCTTTAATTATTATAAAGATAGTATAACATACTGTTGTTTAATATAACGTATAGATGTATAATATAGCAGAAAAGGAGGGAGTACGGTGATTGCAGAAAAAGCAGTACAGCAAAGAGAAAAAGTGGACTTAACGTTCAGACAAGGGGCTAAGGATTGTATCCCTACGCTACTCGGTTACATAAGCATAGGGCTTGCTGCCGGGATCGTTGGAGTGTCCTCGCATCTTTCCATTATGGAAGTTACTTTATTATCAGCGCTCGTGTATGCCGGGGCAGCACAGTTTATTATTTGTGCACTGATGGTTGCGAACAGCTCGATTTCAGCTATTATTCTCACAACATTTATCGTTAACTTAAGACACTTTCTTTTGAGCGCTACGATCGCGCCTGAATTTACAAAATATTCGTTATTAAAAAACGTCGGAATTGGAGCCCTTCTAACGGACGAATCATTTGGGGTGTCTTCCAGTAAAATTGCAAAAGGTGAGCCAATTAATGACCGCTGGATGAATGGATTAAATATAACGGCTTACGTCAGCTGGATTATCGCCTGTACGACAGGAGCTATTTTTGGCCATATGCTATCTAACCCGGAAGCCTTTGGGTTTGATTTTGCCTTAACAGCTATGTTTTTAGCTCTGCTTGTTTTACAAATCGAAAGCGTGTTACCTTCAAAGCTTAATCATTACTTACGTTTAATTCTTTATATGGCGATTATTATGATTGTGCTGTCTTTTTTCGTACCTTCACATGTGGCTGTATTAATTTCAACGATTATTGTAGCGACAATTGGGGTGGTGACGGATAAATGAGTATCCACTACCCAACACTCATCATTATTTTAGGGTGTGCCCTTGTTACCGTAGTTCCTCGCATTGTTCCGTTTTTAGTTGTACGTAACATCGCGCTGCCAGAACCCGTATTAAAATGGCTATCCTATATTCCTATTTGTATTTTAACCGCACTTGTTGTAGAAAATTTTATCATTCAAGCAAATGACAGCGTAAAGATTAACTGGCCCGTCATTATCGTAGTCATTCCAACCTTACTGATTGCCCTGAAAACCAAAAGCTTATCCATCACCGTTATTAGCGGAGTTGGAATGATGGCGCTGCTTCGTTTTTTTCTTTGGTCATGAAAGCTCAAGTTATGCTCTTGAGCTTTTTTACTGTCTCCTTTACGTACGCTTTTTCATATAGTATGATAAGAGTGTAAATTAGAAGCCAATGAAAACAAAAATATAAATGAGGTGCTTTTATGAGCGGAGTAGTATCTAAATAGGAAAAATTAAATGAAATAAATTGAATAAGTAAGATGGGTATTTTTTAAAAAAATAAGGTACCCTTTGTTTGCTTATGAATTTATTTCACTGCCTATGAAGATACCTACAATGCTTTATAAAGGGTTCGGCATTTGTCGTCAGGGAGGCGTCTGTTTTTACAGAGCTTTCTTTTGTGATATGTGCCCTAGACGCCTGATTAACGCAAAAAGCTGTGGGATCACCACAGCTTTTTTTGTTTACCTTTTTCATTGCCTTCTAATAAATAGGTATCTTCATATGTGATGACAAATCATAGTGAGGAGAAAAACCATGAATACGATGACATTTGAAAAATTGCAGTATCATGAATTAAAAAAAATCGTAAAATCTCACTGCGTAAGTGAGCTGGGAAAACAATTAATGGATAAACTTCAGCCGAGCACATCTCTTAAAACAGTAAAAAACCGACTTAAAGAAACAACGGAAGCACGAAGACTTCTAGATGCTGAGAAATCACTTCCGCTATCAGGTGTCTCAGGTATAGGAAGAGTCATCGAAAAGCTTGAAAAAGGCATGATTTTAGAGCCCGAAGAGCTAATGCGCGTATCCGATTTTTTAAAAGGCTGCAGAAAAGTAAAACAATATATGGTGGATAAAGAATTTTTTGCTTCGCTCTTAAGTTCCTATGCCCATTCGATGAAAGAACTGACAAGTATAGAAGAGGAAATTAATTTTGCGATCAAGGCTGGAAAAGTAGACGCTGCGGCAAGCAAAGAGCTCAAGCGTATCAGAAGACATATAGAAGGAACGGAAGCTAAGATTTCAGAACAGCTTGCGAAATTTTTACGAAACAGTAAAAACAAAGAGTATATTCAAGACTTTTTTATCAGTAAAAAAGGAGACCGCTATACGATTCCGATTAAGGCCTCCTATAAAAATCACGTTGGAGGAACAATTGTTGAAACATCCTCTAAAGGGTCAACAGTGTTCATAGAGCCGGCATCTATTACAAAGCTGAATGCGGAACTAGCGATTTTGAAAGCAGAAGAAGAGGTAGAAGAATATCAAATTTTAGCGTCTTTAACAGGTTTAGTGTTAGAGAAGCTAGCTGATATTCATATTAATTTAGAGCTAATTAGCCAATACGACATGGTGTTTGCCAAAGCAAAATACAGTAAACAGGCAGACGGAATCGAACCTAAAATTAATGATTATGGATATATTCATTTAAAAGGCGCATATCACCCGCTGTTAACTGGTGAAATTGTTCCGCTTCACTTCGAAATTGGCGAGAATTATCGAAGCTTAATTATTACGGGACCTAACGCAGGAGGAAAAACCGTTGTCTTAAAAACGATTGGGCTACTGACACTCGCTACAATGTTAGGATTTCATATTACAGCTGATGAAGGAACAGAAATTGCATTGTTTGAGCATGTTTTTGTCGATATCGGCGACAACCAAAGTATTGAAAATGCGCTGAGTACCTTTTCCTCACACATGAAAAATATATCGGCTATTTTGCAAAAAGCAACAAACAATACGCTGCTCCTATTCGATGAAATTGGCAGCGGCACCGAACCGAATGAAGGAGCTGCACTTGCGATTGCGATTTTAGAAAAGTTTTATCATATGGGCTGCATAACGGTCGCGACTACGCATTACGGAGAAATTAAGCGTTTCTCAGAAATTCATCCTGACTTTATGAATGCCGCAATGCAGTTCAACAGTAAAACATTAGAACCGCTGTATCAACTGTTAATTGGAACATCTGGAGAAAGCAATGCGCTTTGGATTTCAAAGAAGATGAAGGTAGAAGAAAAGATTTTACAAAAAGCAAAGTTTTATATGGAAAGCAAATCGTATGATACAGAAGTCGTCAGAGAAAATAAAATAAAAAAACCAACTATTTTGAAGGAAAAGAAAAAAGACCGTGTTGAATACCAAATGGGAGATCGAGTCAAACTGTTAGATTATGAAAATCATGCGATTGTTTATAAGTCTAAAGACAACACAAACAATATAGTCGTACTCTATCAGAAGGAGTTAATTGAAGTAAACGTTAAGCGAGTAGCTCTTGAAATCAAAGCTGCTGAATTATATCCCGAAGGCTATGACCTCGATTCGTTATTTATTAGCTATAAAGATCGAAAAGAGCAGCATGATCTGCAGCGAGGATCAAAAAAAGCATTGCGGAAAATTGAAAAAGATATACGCGAAAATAGATAAAGCAGAAACCCATCACTTATAAGAAAGTGGTGGGTTTTGTTTTTATGTAGCTTCTCAAAACTACATAGAACAGATCTCCAAATAAATCTTAAAAGAATTTACATCACTTTTATAGTTGTTTATTGTTGTGGTTTTTTTGTTGTTTTAACGTGTTATAATATGAAATAGTTATAAAAACAACATAAACAACAACAATCAACATCTAAAACACTTTCATTTTGTTAAGTGTAAAAAACAGCCTCAGATATAAGTGCACTCATTATTTTTACCGCTTTCGCCCATCGTAGGAATTCTCTACGAATGAGAAAACTATTTATCAAAAACATTGTAAATGGCAAATTAAATAACGAAAGGAAAGAGGAAAATGAAAAAAATCGAAGCTGTAGTATTTGACTGGGCTGGAACAATGATTGATTACGGGTGTTTTGCTCCGCTTGAGGCGTTTTTAGAGGTATTTAAAAGACATAAGGTAGAAATTACAATTGAAGAAGCTAGAGAGCCAATGGGCATGCTGAAAATTGAACATATCCGAGCGCTTCTTAAGATGCCGCGTATTCAACGGGAATGGAAAAAGGCACACGGATCAAAGTCAACAGAACAAGATGTTGCAAAACTGAATGATGAATTTGAATCAAGCTTATTTTGTATATTAGAAGACTTCACCACGCCTATTCCTGGAGCTGTTGAGCTTTCAGAGCGTTTGCGAAACAGAAATATTAAAATAGGTTCTACGACGGGATATACGAAAAAAATGATGGCGATTGTTGCGCCAAAAGCAAAAGAAAAAGGATATTCACCGGACTGTTACTTCACAGCAGATGATGTAAAAGCAGGCCGGCCGTATCCATGGATGTGTTACCGTAATGCCATGGAGTTAGATGTCTTTCCTATGAATCGTATCATAAAAGTAGGAGACACCGTAACAGATATGCAAGAAGGAAAAAATGCCGGCATGTGGACAGTAGGCGTGATTTTAGGAAGCAGTGAGATGGGACTTTCTGAAGAAGCAGAAAAGAATATGGATCAAAAAGAATTAAAAATAAAAATGGAAGAAGTGAGAAGCCGTTTAGAAGAAGCCGGGGCAAATTTCGTAGTGGATCGTATATCTGACCTTGATCAAGTGATTAATCAATTGGAACAACAATAAAGAGGAGGATTATCATGAAAAATCCATATTTGCTTTTAACTCCAGGTCCATTATCTACGACAGCTTCGGTTCGCGAAACGATGCTGAAAGATTGGTGTACATGGGATGATGAATATAATCATCTCGTCCAAGATATAAGAAAGCGTTTAGTCAAGCTGGCAACGGCGTCTTCTTTATACACTGCTGTGTTAATGCAGGGAAGCGGCACGTTTTGTGTAGAAGCAGCCATCGGAACGTTCGTACCGAGAGTCGAAGGGAAAATCCTGATAGCAGCAAATGGAGCTTACGGCTTAAGAATGGTTCATATGTGTGAAGCAATCGGAATTAATAACACTGTATATAAAGTAAATGAAACTGAGTCTTTTGATACAGATGTGATTGAACGAATGCTTCAAGAAGACGAAGACATCACTCATGTAGCTGTCGTTCACTGTGAAACGACAACAGGAATTTTAAATCCTATTGAAGAAGTATGTTGTATTGCTAAGCGCTATAATAAAATGACCATTGTAGACGCCATGAGCAGTTTTGGCGGTATACCCATGGATATAGAGCAGCTGCAAATTGATTTACTTATCAGCAGTTCGAATAAATGCATTCAAGGCGTTCCTGGATTCGGATTTGTCATTGCTAAAACAGATGAGCTTGAAAAATGTAAAGGAAATGCCCGTTCCCTTTCACTCGACCTTTATGATCAATATAAAACGATGGAAAAGGATAAAGGGAAATGGCGCTTTACCTCCCCAACTCATGTGGTCCGGGCATTTTATCAGGCGCTACTCGAACTTGAAGAAGAAGGGGGAGTCCAAGGTCGCTTTAAGCGGTATCGAGAAAATCAGCACTTGCTAGTGACAGGGATGAGGAGGCTAGGGTTTAATACGCTGCTGCAATCAAAACAGCAGTCACCTATTATTACATCTTTTCTTTACCCTACCTATTCTTTTTTTACATTTCAAGGGTTTTATCAATCTTTAAAAAAACAAGGTTTTGTCATTTATCCAGGAAAAGTTTCTCAAGTGGACACCTTTAGAATTGGAAACATTGGAGACGTACATAAACAAGATATCGAAAGGTTGCTAGAAGCGATTCATTCGACAGTGAAGAGGAAGGAGATTCAGCAATGAACGTGTTTAGGCGGTGCCGGCAAAATTTCTCGCGAATCAGTATAAAATTTAGCGTAATACTATCTTTCAAGAGTTAAAGAAGCAAGGTCTGCATGAAGAAAAAAAATATCATCTTTACATGAGCAAATTTTTTCGTAGAGTTAGGAGTGCAATAATGTGTCTTTATTGGCCGAACAACGTAAAAAAACAATTTTAGATATGATTGAACATCAAGGGCAAGTCAAAGTAAACGACTTAGCGCACGCTTTTGATGTATCGACTGAGACTATTCGCCGTTATCTAGAAGAATTAGAAGGAGAAAAAAAGTTAAAAAAAGTGTATGGCGGGGCCGTGAAAATAGAAACAGAAATTGCTGAGCCGCCTATGTTTGAGCGAGAAGTCATAAGAAGCAAAGAAAAGAAAAAAATAGGGAGTAAAGCAGCTGAGCTGATAGAAGAAGGCAACGTTATTTTTATAGATGAAGGCAGCACGACCATGCAAATGGTTTCGTCACTTGTCAATATTTCTAATATAACGGTTATTACAAATTCCTTTCCTCTTGTGACTATGCTAATCGACTACCAAAACAAGCAGGTTTTCAGCGGAGAAGTTATTTTTCTAGGAGGTCATGTAAGAAGCAAACATTTTCGGGCTTCTGGATCCCTAGCAGAAAGGGTTGCAAAAGAATTTTATGTAGATAAAGCCTTTATTTCAATTGACGGCCTTCATCCCGAAGCTGGGATTACGAGCTTTGACTTAGAAAAGTGCCTGCTGTCTAAAATCTTCATCGCTAATGCAAACCAGACCATTGTATTGGCTGATCATTCCAAGCTAGAAGTGAAGGCGAACTACAAAATAGATTCTTTAAAGCACATTGATTATATTTTATGCACTGCTTCTCTTCCGGAAACTTGGGGAGATTTGGATGCAAGCTGGATTAAATGTTAAAAATAACAAAAGGGGAATGTTTTATAAACATTCCCCTTTTGTTAAGTACTTAAAAGGTAAGGAGGTTTTTTTAGCTATATTAATAATCTATAGGTACAAAAAAACATCTTTCACCGCTCTAATGTACTCGAGAGATGCGTTTAATAAATTATTCGTTCGTTGGAACAGGAAGACTTTTGAGCATTGAAAAACAATAAGCCATTTTTTTTGCAAAATGTAAAGGAGGCTCTACAGATTGAATATGCAGATACATAAGGACCGGTTCTGTAAAAAGCCAATGGTTATGCAAAGCGCTTACGATAAGACCTTGCCGCGCAGCAGCTTCTGTAAAACGAGGGATTTCTTCTTGTAAAATAGCAATCTCAGCCAAGTTTAACGCGTTTCCCTGTGCGTCTATTGCCTCAAATGATACACCAACAGGAACGACAGAGCTGCTTTTTCGCCCTTGAACATGAGCTTGAAAGCTTCTTTTAAGCGACACTGAGCATCCTGTTGGACTAACTTTGCTTTTAGCGTTTAAAATCTGGCCAAACTGCTGACAAATTTCACTTGTAGTATACATTATAAGCTCCTGCCTTTCTTCTATACTCTTAGTAAGCTTTATGACATAAGAGCTTCACTTATGCAAACGGTGTTCTTATAAAAAAATCCCCTTCACGATGAAGAGGATTTTTTTATTATTCAGCATGCGATGAGCGTTCGTTTAACAAATTTTCATAAAAACGGGCAAGTGAAGCAGAAAGGTATGGAATAGACCATAAAAAGCCGATTCCTAGTGTAATAATACTTAATAAAAACCAGCCAAGAAAGCTTAGCAGCAGCAGGAAGTACTGTCCTTTGTAACCATTCATCAACCTGCGGCTTTCTGTAATCGCTTGATTCATCGAATAAGTAGGATTGTCTTTACAAATATAGTACGTTTGTGAATATGCCAGTGCTTTGATAATTCCAGGAATTAGTAAAAGCAGTGACCACAGCATCACATAAAGAGTCATAAGTACATAAATCCCTAATGACTTTACATAAAGACCGAAGTCTTGGAATGTTTTGAACAAATGTCCCAATTGGACAGATTCACCTCGCGCTAAACCTAAAAATGCCCAGTAGTTCGCCATGAGAAGAGGCGAAAAGACAATAGCAAAGGCAGTTGAAATCCATGACGCCGAATCAGATTCATCTTTCATCCAATTGTCATAGCCGCCGCTTGCCACAATTTCAAATGGAATAGGCAGAAGCGTATATACTCCGTACGTCACCACCGTAAGTAAAATCGCTAGTCCCCAGCGATTTTTCAAAGAAGCTTTAGCTTCTCTTTTAATCGTCCCAATATTCATGTTGTTCCTCCTTTAATGTTGCAAAACAGTATCTTTTTGCTCGTATTAACATGTAAACCATGCACAATTGTTAATTTTGTATGAAATGAAAATAATAGTCAATAGGTTCTAAGATGAAAAGCAAAGCTCCTGTGAAAAATTTTTACTAGACAGATAGAAATCGCTAAATAGGTACAATCTGCTTTTGAAGAAGATGGATGTAAGGAAGAAAAGCACCATGCGTGATTTGGCATTTTTATATGAAGTGAAACCCTCATGGAAAGACTTTCTAAGATAAGAGGGATTTCTATGTTTGAAATGATCAAAATGATGCAACAAGTCTTAAATGAAAAGGAATTTTCTTATTGCGTTCATCAAGATCTTTTTAGTTTTCAATGGTGGCTCATAGTGGTGATAAATGCTCTTTTTCTACTGCTTTTTTACTTTTTTATGGATAGACAGCGCCTCTTTTTTATGCTGCTCGTTTTTTTATCAGCTTTGACATAGTCGGTTTGGTAGATGAATTCGGGAAATTTTTTAACCTGTGGTGCTACCCTCACCAGATGCTTCCGTTTACAGATCGCTTCAATACGGTTGACTTTGCTATTATTCCCGTAAGTATCGCACTCGTCTACCAATTTTTCAGCAAATGGAAATTTTTCTTTATCGCACATATCGTTACGTCTGCTGTTATTGCTTTTATAGGTATTCCGATATTCAAAGCGCTGTATTTGTACCAATTGCTGAACTGGACGATGTTTTATTCATTTCTTACAGTATTTATCATAGGACTTGTGGTGAAAATCATTAGCAATTGGATTGCAGGTAAGAATAGACGCTATAGCGTCAGCTGATCAACCCATACTCATATCTATACGGGATACGGGATATGAGTATGGGTTGTTTGTGTGAAAATAACGCGTTATTTCTTTATAATAGGCGTAAGAGGAGATGAATAAAAAATGGAGAACGCTACCCAAATATTTTATGAATTAGAATGCATGCACTTAAAATCAGAAGTACGAACCTCTGCTAAAGAGCTTTCAAACATTCTTTCAGATGATTACGTGGAGTTTGGCAGCTCGGGCAGGGTATGGAAACGAAAAGATTACAATAACAATCATGTACTCTCGCCAGATGTATTCGAAATCTCTCATTTTCATGTAGACGTATTGTCTTCAGACTGCGTATTAACTACCTATCATCTTATGAACCATACGGCAGAAAAAAAGACGCTTCGCAGTTCTATTTGGCGAAAAAGAGAAGAAAAGTGGCGTTTGTTTTTCCATCAAGGCACAGTGACAAACGATGATCAATAAATAAGATTATTCGGTTATTATTATACTTTCCCTCTATTTGATGCTATGATGAAAGTATATTTTGACGTAAGGGATGTTTTGAGATGAGCAAAAATAACGTAAAAAAAGAAGTGTTTTCATGGCTTAAGTCCATTGTTATTGCATTGGTTATTGTAGTGGGAGTTCGCCATTTTTTATTTGCGCCAACTACGGTTCACGGTGAATCGATGTATCCAACGTTTGAAGATTCAAACCGCGTCATTTTAAATAAAATCAGTGATGTTGATCGCTTTGATATGATTGTATTTCATGCACCGGATGCAGATGAAAATTATATTAAACGTGTAATCGGCTTGCCAGGAGATACGGTAGAAATGAAAAACGACGTTCTATATATTAACGGTAAAGCTTATAAAGAGCCGTATTTAAAAGAATCTAAAAAATCTCTTGCACCTAATGAAAAATTCACGGAAGATTTTACGCTTCAAACGCTGCCTGCAACTGATGGCAAAGTGAAGGTGCCGAAAAATTCACTGTTTGTAATGGGGGACAACCGTCCTGTAAGTCATGATGGACGAGCATTTGGCTTCATTCCACAAAAATCAGTTATCGGAAAGGTGCAGTTTCGCTACTATCCGTTAAATGAAGTAGGCGAACCGAAATAAAAAAAGGGAAAAAGGCTGGCGGAATTTAATTCGCCAGTCTTTTTTATTGGGTTAAAAGAACTGATTTTAAAAAAACGATTTGCTTTATGCAAGTTAAACATCTTCTAAAGAATTAGTAAATTAGACCTTGTTTTTTTCTTTGTTTAGGAAATCATAAGGGTGTTTAAAAAGGGACTTCTAGGTACCTATGTTACTTCAAAGTAAGAGGTGGTACTGATAGGTAAGTAGTTTTTATGGGTATACAGATATATGAAGATAAAGAAGCAAGGATTTTGGAAAGGAGCAGGTCAGCATGAAAAACGTATTAATCATTAATGGACACGAGTATTATAAAAAGTCAAAAGGAGAGTTAAATCAGACGATTTTTAACGAAATGCAGCATTTACTCACTGATCAATTTGACATTAAAACAACGGTGGTTGATAAAGGCTACGAAGTAGAAGAAGAAATTGAAAAGTGGCTATGGGCTGATGTTGTGATTATGCAGACGCCTATTTACTGGTTCAGCATTCCCGGAAAGTTTAAGCAATATATTGATCGCGTGTATATGGATAACATTTTCTTTAAAGGCTCCAGTCAATACGGGCGAGGCGGTTTATTAACGGGAAAAAAATACATGTTTTCTCTTACATGGAATGCGCCGGAAGCTATTTTCGACAATGACGAAGCTTTCTATGAAGGAAAAAGTTTAGATGAAGCCATTATGCATTTGCATAAAATGAATCAGTACGTCGGTATGAGCCCACTTCCAACGTACACTATTCATGATGTAGTCAAACATCCAAACATTGATCACTACAAGCATAAATTAGAAAATCATGTAGCAGAAGTATTTGGAATAGGAGAGCATCATTGAACTACCCCCACTTAGCAAGCCTGAAGTGGGGGATTCCTAAAATCTTTAAAGACTTAGGAACCCTTCCCGATAAAAATCGATATCTACAAAAAACCTGACTAAACAGTCGGGTTTTTTTATTCACTTTGACGCAAAAATCGTAGTCAAAAACAGTTTTTCTTTTTCTTTCTGAGCACTAGCGAAATGTCTACAATGGTAAGGAAGAGTTAACCATCAAGTTGCACAATAATTGGACCAGAAGTGGTAATGAAAGCGTAAACATTTTGGTAGAGATCAGTGATAGAATAAATTTAAGCAAGGGGGGAGCAATTGATGCATCTAGATGAAAGGAGCAGTTTAATTTTAAAACGAGTGGTTAGTAATCCAGGTATTTCCAATACGGAATTAGAGAGAAAGTATCATCTTTCACGGAGGCAGATTAGCTACAGCTTTACAAAAATTAATGACTGGTTAAAGAGTAATAACTATCCGAAAATTCAGCGAACGAACGGGGGGAAATTTATTATTGATCCTCTTCTAATGGAACTGTTTGCTGAAAAAGTCGAACACTCTGCTGGAAGTTATATTCCGTCTGAAAAAGAAAGAGCTCAATTGGTTTTGCTTATGCTATTAAGTAGCGAAGAAGAATTATCTTTACTTCATTTCTCTAGCTCGCTATCAGTGAGTAAGAATACGGTATTAAGAGATATGAAATATACACAGAAAATTGTAAATGGTTATCATCTTGAAATTGTTTATTCGCGAATGTATGGATACGACATAGTAGGAAGTGAGTGGAATAAAAGGAAGCTGCTTATTGAAGTACTGCGGACCGCCTATGACATGTATCAAGGCGAGACGTATATTCAGGCGTATACAGGAACTTCAAGAGAAGAAATTCAGAGATTAAAAGAGCAAATGGAAAAAGTAGAAAAGCGTTTAGCACTTCAATTTATCGATCAAAAAATAAAACTTCTTCCATATACAATAGCTATTTTGCTAAAACGAATTAAAAAAGGAAACTTAATTAAAGATTCTTATCATATCGACTATGAAGAACTGTCGGATACAAAAGAGTTTGAAGCTGCCGAAATTTTAATTGAAGATGCTGCTTGCATCCCAAAGGAAGAACGTTTATTTATTACATTACAATTGCTTACTTCTAACGTTCTATCCTCCCAATTTTTAAGAGAGGAAGAAACTCTTGAATTAAAATCTTCATTAAAAAGCAGCCTTGCGTTATTTGAGAAAAAAGCATGTATCACTTTTAAAGAAAAAGAGAAGCTGCTTCAAAAATTAGTGCTGCATATGAAACCAGCTTACTACCGCATTAAATATCAGCTAACTACTAACTATTCAATAATTGAAAAAGTTAGTGAAGAGTTCGAAGCCATTCACTACATTGTAAAAGACTCATTAAAGCCTTTTGAAACTTATATTGGCTGCTCTATTCCTGAAAGCGAAGTGATGTTTATTACCGTTTTTATTGGCGGACATTTAATTAACAGTGGCGAAACAATACAGCTTAAAAAGCGAGCGGTTGTTGTTTGTCCTAACGGGGTATCCATTTCACATTTGATGGAGCACACGCTGCGTGATTTATTTCCAGAGTTTTATTTCTACGAAGCTCTTTCGATTCGAGAATTTGAGCAATCAAAAGCAGAATTTGATATGGTATTTTCTCCTGTTCCTGTTCAGACTTCTAAGCATTTATTTATTGTGGAACAATTTATTACCGATTTTCAAAAGTTGCAGCTTCGGCAGCGAGTCATTCAAACCATATTCGGTTTAAATACATCCGTGGTAAACATTGAACAGTTAATAAGTGTCATTGAAAAATACGCAAAAGTTGATCAGAAGTCTCAACTTCAAAAAGCACTGCAAGATTATTTTTCTCTCCAAGTATTAAACGAAACAAGTAAAAATCAAGAATACAGTTTAGCAGATTTAATTACACCCGAAACAATTGTGCTGCGCGATCAAGTGGAAAGCTGGAAGGAAGCTATTTCAATAGCCGCTGCCCCGCTTTTACATAAAGGTATTATTACTGAAGCTTATATTGATAAAATGCAGGAACAATATCCGTCTATGTCTCCACATATTGTACTAAGACTTAATGTTGCAATACCTCACGCAAGCCCTGAGGATGGTGTTCAAGCAGTAGGCATGAGCTTACTTAAGTTAAAAGAAGGCTTATTGTGTGGAGAGCAAAAAGTTCATTTTATTGTTGTTATCGCAGCTATTGATAAAAAGAAACATTTAAACGCTATGCTGCAGCTGATGAAGTTAGCGGAAATGAACGGGGTAATAAATGAGATGAAACGGCTAAATGAAAAATACAAAATCTATGAAATAATTAAAACGCACTCTATCTAATCATGGTACAGAATGTATAGCAAGGAGGATACAATCGTGACATTACAGCCTTTTTTAAAAGAAGAGTTATTGAAGTTGAATAGTGTATGTAAAGATCAAGCCGATATTTTTGAAATGGTGTACAAAGAGGCATTTGGCAAAGGGTATGTCAGTGAAAACTTTCTGACAAAAATTAAAGAAAGAGAAGCATCTTTTCCGACAGGCCTCCAAATAGGCGATTACAGTGTAGCAATTCCTCATACAGATCCAGAGCACGTTTTTGAACAATTTATTAGTGTGGTTACCTTACAAAAACCTGTATCGTTTTATTTAATGGATGATAATACAAAAAAAGTGGATGTGCGCATTGTGCTTCTATTAGGGTTAAACCAGCCTCACACCCAGTTAACAGTACTTCAGGAGCTGATGCAAGCAATTCAAGATCAGCAAAAAATAGAGCAATTATTACAGGCTGAAAATCAAAGGGATGTTCAAGCTATTTTTAAAAGAGTTGAAAAAATTAGTACAAAAGGGGAGAAGTAAAATGAAAAAGTATACGGTATTAGTAGCGTGCGGAGCGGGAATTGCAACATCAACAGTGGTGTGTGAACGAGTAGAAAATTTATTAAAAGACAACGGCATTAACGCAGAAGTTGTGCAGTGTAAAATTGCCGAAGTAGCTTCTCGCCAAGAAGGAGCGGATTTAATTGTATCGACAACGATTTTACCCACAACGTACAGCATTCCAGCATTAAGCGCAACCTCCTATATCACAGGGATTGGCATGGAAGCACTGGACCAAAAAATAATAGATGCCTTAAATAAAACCTTTGCTAATTAATAAGTCTGAAAATTTAAAATAATAAATTAGGAGCTGAACAAAATGAAAAAATATACGGTATTAGTAGCATGCGGAGCGGGAATTGCAACATCAACAGTGGTGTGTGAACGAGTAGAAAATTTATTAAAAGACAACGGCATTAACGCAGAAGTTGTGCAGTGTAAAATTGCCGAAGTAGCTTCTCGCCAAGAAGGAGCGGATTTAATTGTATCGACAACGATTTTACCCACAACGTACAGCATTCCAGCATTAAGCGCAACCTCCTATATCACAGGGATTGGCATGGAAGCACTAGATCAAAAAATTCTGACGCATTTACAAGCATAGGTACCACGCGTTGCCTCCATTTTAGGAAATGACAAAAGAAAAATGAGGGATGGATATGGATAAACTTCTATCAGGTGTGCAAGCAGTATTAAATCTAGGACCTACAGTTATTTTACCAATTGCCATTTTTATCTTAGGCCTGTTATTTAAAACAGGAGCAAAAAAAGCGTTTAAATCCGGAATTACAATAGGAATTGGTTTTGTCGGCATCAACTTAGTTATTGATTTACTTGTAAAAAACTTAGGACCAGCAGCACAAGCAATGGTTGAACGATTTGGATTAAATCTAACTGTTATCGATACAGGATGGCCTTCTGCCGCTGCAATATCATGGGCATCTCCCGTTGCAGCTATACTAATTCCTGTTTGCTTGTTTGTAAATATTATTTTACTTTTGTTAAAACTGACTAAAACGCTTGATATTGATATTTGGAACTATTGGCACTTTATCGCTGCTGGTGCAACAGGATACGTTGTCACAGGAAGCTGGTGGTTTGCAATACTGTGTACCGTTCTGTATGAAATTGCTGTTTTATTTGTAGCAGATAAGACAGCGCCAATGGTTCAAAAATTTTACGGGTTAGAAGGAATTTCTCTTCCTACGGGCTCTACAGCTGCGTTTGGACCAATTGGTATTTTGGTAGGTATGGGTGTATCAAGGATTCCAGGGATTAAAAGGTTGAACGCAGATCCCGAATCTATTCAAAAACGTTTTGGTATTTTCGGTGAACCAATGATGATGGGTTTAATCTTAGGGTGTGTAATCGGTATATTAGCAGGGTATGACCTTGGTAAAGTTTTTCAAGTAGGTATTTCAATGGGAGCGGTTATGCTTTTGATGCCTAGAATGGTTAAAATCTTAATGGAAGGACTTATTCCAATTTCTGAAGCAGCTCGTTCTTTTCTTCAAAAACGATATGGTGATCGTGAAATATATATTGGATTAGATGCCGCTCTTGCAGTAGGACATCCATCCGTTATGGCTACAGCACTGTTACTTGTCCCCATTACATTACTTTTAGCTGTCATTCTGCCTGGGAATAAAGTATTGCCGTTTGGGGATTTGGCTACCATTCCTTTCTATGTAGCTTTTGTTGTAGGCTCATTAAGAGGGAATATTATACACTCTCTTATTTCGGGCACTGTTATGGTAGCGCTATCACTTTATATGGCAACGAATTTTGCTGATGTGCATACGCAAATGTTATCAGGAGCTCAGTTTTCTATGCCGGAAGGTGCAACACAAATTTCAAGTTTAGACATGGGAGGAAACTTATTTAACTGGCTTATTCTTAAATTCTCTCAGCTGTGGGCTTCTATTTTTTAAAATAGGCATAAACAGGAGGTAAGGCAATGAAAGCGGCTGTGCTACATGAAAAAAATAAAATTATTTATCAAGATATTGGAATTGATTCCTGCCGAGCGAATGAAGTCAAAATAAAAGTAATGGCAGCAGGAATATGCGGATCGGATACACACAAAATGACAAGCAGATGGAAGTATCCGCTGCCTGCCATTATGGGACATGAATTTGCTGGGTATATCGTTGAAAAAGGGGGAAAAGTAGTAGATTTGAACGTTGGAGACAGAGTAGCTGCTATTCCGTTTAAACCGTGCAGCGCATGTGAATATTGCCAAAAAGGGCAGTATTCACTATGCGAAAACTATGGAATGATTGGCGCGCAATCATTTGGCGGATTTGCTCAGTATGTCAATATTCCAGCTTCAAATGTTATCCAAGTAGGAGAGATGGACTTTGAAGAAGCAGCTATGATAGAACCTTTAGCAGTAGCGCTTCATGGAGTACTTAATATTCATCCGCAAATAGGAGACATTGCAGCGGTCTTTGGAGCAGGAGTCATTGGCATGCTGACGATTCAATGGTTGAAAATTGCGGGTGTAAAAGAAATCATCGCCATCGACATTTCTAGTGAAAAGCTTGCAGAAGCGAGGGCCATGGGTTGTGAAAAAGTGATTCATGCCCGTTATGAAAATGTCCTTGAAAAAATTAATGATTATACAAAAGGAAGAGGGGTGGATCTTGCACTCGAATGTGCAGGTTCCCCTTTCACTCAAGAGCAGTGCCTGCTCGTTACTCGTAAAAAAGGGAAGGTTGGATATTTAGGTATTGCTTATTCAGATGTGTGTTTATCTGAAGCAGCATTTGAGAGTATTTTTAGAAAAGAGCTTACATTGCAAGGTTTTTGGAACTCTTATTCTGCACCGTTTCCCGGGAAAGAGTGGAAAACAAGCGTTGACTTTATTTTAAATAGAAAGATTAGATTAAAAGAATTAATTTCTCATCGATTCAAGTTAGAAGACACGCAAAAAGCATTTAATATGATTATTAATCGAGAAGAAGCTTATGGAAAAGTGTTAATAATTCCAAATAAGGAGTGAAAAAAATGAAGGCAGTCATGAAGGTAGAGCCAGGCTACGATAAGATGCTGTTAAAAACAATCCCTGAATTAGAAGTTCAGAAAAACCAAGTGAAGATTAAAGTAGCGTATACCGGAATATGCGGTACGGATATTCACACGTTTACAGGTCAATATAAAAATTCCCAGACGCCGGTTGTGCTTGGGCATGAGTTTTCCGGTATAGTCGTTGAAGTAGGGGAAGCTGTAACAAAAGTAAAAGTTGGCGATAAAGTAACGAGTGAAACAACATTTGTGACGTGCGGAGAGTGTGATTATTGCTTAGAAAAAGACTATAATCTGTGCGCTCATCGAAAAGGAATAGGCACACAAATAAACGGCAGCTTTGCTGAATATGTTATTTCACGTGAGGAAAGTGTCCATGTGCTACCAGATGCAGTCGACCTAAAAGCAGCTGCTTTAACTGAGCCTCTAGCTTGCTGCGTTCATGCAGCTTTAGAAAAAACAGTTGTTAAAAAAGAAGATAAAGTATTAATTTTTGGTCCAGGTCCCATTGGTTTACTGCAAGCGCAAGTTGTAAAAGCACAAGGAGCGTTTGTTATATTAGCAGGTATAACAAAAGATCAGAAGCGTTTAGAGTTAGCTAAGTCTTTAGGAATCGACGTAACTGTAGATATCCAAAATGAAAGCTTAGAAGAAATTGTGCTAACCTATACAAAGGGATACGGTGTTGACAAGTTATTTGAGTGTTCAGGTGCTGTCCAGGCGTTAAACCAAGGGTTGCCTCTGGTTAAGAAAAAAGGAACGTTTGTACAAGTAGGGATTTTCTCCGAAAAATTAAACCTTTTAGATCAAGAATCTATCATTCAAAGGGAAATTACATATATTGGAACGCGTTCTCAGAAACCAAGTTCTTGGCATATTGCTTTGAAACTTCTTGAAGAAAAGAAAATTAATACAGAGAAAATGATCACTAAAATTGTACCTCTTGATTATTGGCGTCAAGGATTCGAAGCCGTTCTATCAGGTAATGAAATAAAAGTGCTTGTTCAGTCGTAGAAACGAACTATATAAATAATGTAAATCAGGGAGGGAGGAAGTGTGAAAGATACCCAAATGGAAGCAGGTTTATATTGTAACAGTTGCAAAGAAGAGCTTCCTCACCACGTTTATTATATTAACGGCAAAATTGTACGCGTAGAGTGTCAAGAATGTAGGCGTACAATGGTATTTAAAGTTGATGTTTTGAAAGAGTTCTATAAAGAGGTCTACAAGCGTGTCTTTACTAAACCTAACCGAGTATCAAAAGAATATAAAAAAGATATAAATAGATTTTTAACTGGAATTCCGATAAGGTTAGTGAGCAAGCCTTATCGTCTAATGAAAGATTTTAATGAATCCATGCATACTATTCACCGTTACAAAAAACGAACTGCTAGAAAATAAAGGGCGGGTTGCCTGTTGTTATAGCTGGTGCATCAATGCGTTTTTTCTAGCTACATAAAAAAGCTGCTTTCTATACATTAGATGTATAGAAAGCAGCTTTTTTACGTGACAGTTTCAAACTTCAGGGTGTGAGGTGGGATAGTTTTTGTTTACCCGTCTATATCTAAATAAAACAATCTAAATGATAATGAAGTAGAAATTATTTATTCCGTTTGTTTATAAATTGTTTAAATATAAGATGAAGCAGTTTAGCTTTGGAAAATAAGGGAAGAAGCATACTAACTTGCCTGTGTATATTTAGAAAAGGAGGGATAAAGATGTCGTTAGCTCATTTTGATGATATTTCAGAAATTTGCTATGCATGTGAAAAACAGCCTCTTGGGAAAAGACAAAAACGCATTGGCGTATGGACGGAAAAAGAAATGAGAAAGCCTGTTGAAGAGAGAGTAGAAAATCAGAAGGTGGTCGCACTTTCTCGTTAATGCAAAAAAGCCTTTAGCTCATCTAAAGGCTTTTTTACGTATTGGCGTTTGGACATGTGTGAAGGATCATAGAAGCAATCGTTATAAATCTTCTAGTCTTTGAACTTTTTTGCCTTCTATTTTATGCTGTTCCATCGTTTCTTTTAACTCTTTGTTCGCCGTTGTCATCGTTGTTTCATTTGTTACGCCCATAAATGACCAGCCGTGAGATTCAAGCCAGTACTTGAATTCCCGCAAAAACTCTTCCTGCGTTCCTCCCGTATGATAAAAAGCTCCTTGAATTGTAATAGCCGGTTTCTCCGTGTTATACGTCACATACATTTTATTTGCACACATCCAAATAGACCTCCTTTATTAATAAACAAACGTAAATTGACAAAGAAGCGCTGAACCATTCCTCAATAGTTACACTATTTCTCTATTTAACTGCTGTTTTCCTTTTTATCTCTGCGATTAATCATAATTAAATCAAGTTTTTTACAGAAAGAGGAATGTAAGTAAACAGATAAAAAGCTCGTTTCGCAATGAAATCGTCATATTTCTACATATTCTTTAAGGGTCATGTAAAAGTTGTAACATAATGAATGGCACTGTAAGAAACTTAATCCAATTAGAACAAATGTTACTGTTTTTTTTAATGAAAAGGCGAATCTATGTGCTAAGGTAATAACAGGTTCAAATTTTAGGAGGTAGTTTTTGTGAGTAAAAAACGTGTAAAAAAATGGGCAGTTGCTTCTGCAGCGTCTGTAGCATTTCTAGCAAGTCAAGGAACAGCATCAGCAGCAGCTTCGCACAAAGTCGTAAAAGGAGATACCTTGTGGGGGCTTGGCCAACAAAATGGGGTTACGGTAGATGAGCTGAAAGGTGCTAATAACCGCCAAAACGACATGATTTACGTTGGAGAAACATTAACGATTCCTGACCAGGGACAAGCACAACCTGCCGCTAGTCCGGCAACATCTGTACATACAGTAGCACAAGGCGAAACGTTATATCATATTGCAACACAAAACGGCATGACTGTGGATCAGTTAAAAGCTGTTAACGGTTTACAAAGTGATATCATTACCATCGGACAAACATTAAAACTTCAAGGAGAAGCACCGGCGCCGGCACAAACTGCTCCGTCTACATCGGTTTCTGCACAAGATCAAGATTTACTAGCTAGATTAGTAGAGGCAGAAGCAAAAGGTGAGCCGTACCAAGGAAAAGTAGCGGTAGCAATTGTGGTATTAAACCGTGTAGCTTCACCGGAATTCCCAAATAACATTCACGACGTTATTTATCAGCAGCTAGGAAACGGCGTATATCAATTTTCACCAGTAGCAAACGGAGCAATTAATCAGCCTGCATCAGAAGAATCAAAACGAGCGGTAAGCGAAGCATTATCAAACCCGCATGAAAACGATGCGCTGTTTTTCTATAATCCGAAAATCGCTGAAAGCCAATGGGTTGCAACGCAGCAAGTAACGGCAGTTATCGGAAACCATGTATTTGCAAAATAAGTAGATTTCTCTCAAATATAAACATATATTTCATATATATGTAATGTTGATGCAAAGAGTCTGCTACAGAAGTATCTTGGTTAAAGTAAAATCCAAACTATTAATATTAATAGTTTGGATTTTTAAGTCTAATTGAACCTTAAAATACCTTAACAGATCCATCTGTTAAGGTATTTTTTTGCTTAAATTTTGAGAAAACCATTGATTATTTAGAGAATAATGATATGATAAAGAAAGTCAATTGATAATGATAATCATTTACACATGATGAAGGAGGAGATAACTAGACTTATAGAGGGAAGAAAGGAGTAAGGAAAGTTGAAGTTTTATCAGTTAATTCTTGTGTTTGCTGTACTATCGATTTTGTCTCTTTTTGTAGGAGTACAAGATCTGTCAGCGATGGATCTGTTTCATTTAACAAAAGAAGAAAGCCAAACGCTGTTTTTCAGTCGTTTTCCTAGGCTTTTGAGTATTATTATGGCGGGAATGAGCCTTAGTATTTGTGGATTAATTATGCAGCAAATTACGCGAAATAAGTTTGTATCTCCAACAACGGCAGGAACGATGGACTGGGCAAGGCTTGGTGTGTTGATTTCTCTACTAGTATTTGCTTCAGCAAGTCCTCTATTAAAAATGAGCATTGCTTTCATTTTCTCACTGGCGGGCAATCTATTGTTTATGAGAATACTAGACAGAATTAAATTTAACGATACGATTTATATTCCACTAGTCGGTTTAATGCTCGGTAGTATCGTAAGTTCCTTAGCTACCTTCATTGCCTACAAATACGATTTGATTCAAAACCTTTCTTCATGGCTGCAAGGCGACTTTTCGCTAGTAGTCAAGGGGAGATATGAACTTTTATACCTTAGTATACCGCTCTTAATAATTGCTTATCTTTACGCAGATAAGTTCACGGTTGCTGGTATGGGAGAAAGCTTTTCAATCAATTTAGGCGTGAAATACAAACAAATCGTAAACATTGGATTAGTCATTGTTTCGCTTATTACTTCGATTACGATTTTGACCGTTGGCATGCTGCCTTTCTTAGGATTAATCATCCCAAATATCGTATCGATTTACCGTGGAGATCATTTGCGCAAAAGCCTGCCTCATACAGCGCTGCTTGGAGCTGTGTTCGTACTTGCGTGCGATATTTTAGGCAGAGTCATTATTTTCCCTTATGAAATCTCTATTGGGTTAATGGTAGGTGTAATAGGAAGTGCGATCTTTCTTTTTATGCTGATAAGGAGAGGTCGTTATGCATAACAAACATAAAATTATCATTCTCGCCGCGCTGGCCATTTTATCAGTGGCGCTGTTTATCAGCTATGATTTAGGCTACTGGCAGTACACGCTGCCGCGAAGAATTGAAAAAGTCGCTGCGATTGTTTTAACTGGAGGAGCCATTGCGTTTTCATCCGTTATCTTTCAAACGATTACCAATAATCGAATTCTAACTCCTAGTATTCTAGGACTAGATTCACTGTATTTATTTCTGCAAACGTTTATTGTGTACATCTTTGGCTCAACGAATATTATCATCATGAACAAAAATCTTAATTTTCTTCTTTGCGTTTCGCTGATGATTATCTTTTCGGTCTTGCTTTACATACTGATGTTCAAAAAAGCCGGTAAGAATATTTTCTTTATTTTACTGGTTGGAATTGTGTTCGGAACGTTATTTAAAAGCCTGTCTTCATTTATGGAAATGCTCATTGATCCCAATGAATTTCAAATTGTACAAGATAAATCATTTGCAAGCTTTAACAATGTTAATACCGATTTGCTATACATAGCAGCCGTCATATTTATCCTGCTTGGCATTTACGTGTGGCGCTTTACATCCATTTTTGATGTACTGTCGCTAGGAAGAGAACATGCGGTAAATTTAGGGATTGATTATGACGGGCTCGTCAAAAAAATGCTGATTGTGATTGCCATTTTTGTCTCAGTGGCTACAGCGTTAGTTGGACCGATCACCTTTCTTGGACTGCTTGTTGTGAACCTTGCGAGAGAGCTGTTCAAAACGTACAAGCACACCTATTTAATGATGGGATCACTGCTGCTTAGTGTTATAGCCCTCGTCGGAGGAGAGTTTATCGTTGAAAAAGTGTTCACCTTCAGCACCACGCTGAGCGTCATCATTGACTTTGCCGGCGGAATTTACTTTATTTATTTGCTGCTAAAGGAGAATAAATCATGGTAGAAGTAACAAATGTCAGTAAAACATACGGAGAAAAAACCGTTTTAGAAAAAACATCCGTCGTGATTCCAAAAGGGAAAATCACGTCATTTATCGGTCCAAACGGAGCGGGGAAAAGTACGCTGCTTTCAATTATGAGCCGTCTCATTAAAGCCGACTCAGGATCAATATCAATAGAAGGAAAAAATATAGAGAATATTGACAGCTCAGATTTAGCCAAAAAAATGAGTATTTTAAAACAGTCCAATCAGCTGAATATCAGGCTTAGCGTACGTGAACTCGTAAATTTTGGCCGGTTCCCTTATTCAAAAGGCCGGTTAACAAAAAGCGATGAACAAGCGGTTGATCAGGCGCTGAGTTACATGAAGCTTGAAAGTATTCAAGATAAATACTTGGATGAACTGAGCGGGGGACAGTGTCAGCGAGCTTTTATCGCTATGGTCATCGCACAGGACACGGAGTATATCTTCTTAGATGAACCGCTCAATAACTTAGATATGAAGCATTCTGTTGAAATTATGAAGCTGTTGAAACGTCTCGTAGAAGACTTAGGCAAAACCATTGTGATTGTCATTCACGATATTAATTTTGCGTCTGTCTATTCGGATTACATCGTGGCGCTTAAAAACGGTGAAGTGATCCGTGAAGGCCCAACAGAAACCATCATTCAAACGTCTGTATTAAAGGATATATACGATATGGATATTCCAATCGAAACGGTTGGTGGACAGCGTATTTGCGTGTATTTTTCATAAAATTTATTCATGAGGTGACGAAAGTGAAAAAAGTGTTATTAATGTTTGTAGCAGTCTTAACTGCGATTGTTGTAGCTGCTTGCGGTAATCAAGGAGCAAAAGAAACAACAGGTGGAGAAAGTAAGCAAAAAGAGACGGTAACAGTAACCGATCAGTTCAATAAAGACGGAATTAAAATTGAGAAAAACCCTAAAAAAGTTGTAGTATTCAGCATGGGTGCACTTGATACGCTAGATAAACTAGGGGTTGAAGTAGCGGGCTTACCAAAACAAGCGATTCCTGAGTATTTATCAAAATATCAAGATGATAAGTACGCAAATGTAGGTGGATTAAAAGAACCTGATTTTGAAAAAATTGCAGAGCTAAATCCAGACTTAATTATTATTCAAGGCCGCCAAGCAGATTCATTTGATGAATTCTCAAAAATTGCGCCGACGATTTATATCGATACGGACAACCAGCACTATATGAAGTCATTTAAAGAAAATACAAAAGTACTAGGACAAATTTTTGATAAAGAAGATCAAGCGAAAAAAGAGCTAGCAGCGATCGATAAGCAAATTGCAGATTTGAAAAAACAAGCGGACAAACTAGATAAAAAAGCGCTTGTAATGATGGCAAATGATAGCAAAATGACAGCGTTTGGTCCCGGTTCTAAATACGGATTAATCCACGACGTATTCGGTATTAAAGCTGCAGACGACAGCCTAGATCCATCGGCTAAGCACGGTCAAAGCATTGCATATGAATATTTAGTCAAACAAAATCCAGACTACTTATTCGTCGTTGACCGCGGCGCCGCAATTGGTGAAAAATCATCTGCTAAACAAATTGTTGAAAATGAATATGTAAAAGAAGTCAACGCAGTGAAAAACAATCACGTTGTGTACCTTGATCCAGGCCTTTGGTATTTATCTGGAGGAGGCCTTGAATCAATGACAGGCATGATTAAGGAAATTAAAGCAGGTATAGAGAAGTAATAGAGAAAAAGAGCTGGTTTTAACCAGCTCTTTTTTTGTGCATTCAAAGTATTCACTGTTCCGTATAAGGAATGTAAAAAGACTGCTACGAGCAGTTTTTTTGCTTATAACAAAGGGTGTTATCCACGTGTTTCAATGACGTTGTCTTTTGACTACCCAGAATAAAAAGACCGCATATGGAAACAGTAGTTATGTGCACATGTTAGAAAGATGGCACCACGGAATATGTTAGGAAGAAAAGCAACAGGTACTGTAAGTGAAAAATCCTATAGCGGACAAAAATCTACATAAGCTAGTTCAAAAACAAGCAATGTCAATAAAAGGAGTGTTTGATATGTATTATTACAAAGAAGGATTAATCAATGGCATTAAACCGGATAAGCCCGATCCTGCGGCCGCGAAGGTACTGCAAGAAGCCTTAGGCGGGCAGTTTGGTGAAATGCGGACGATGATGCAATATTTCTTTCAAAGCTCTAACTTCAGAGGAAAAGAAACGCAGTATCGCGATTTAATGAAAGGTGTTTTTTTAGAAGAAATTGCTCACGTAGAACTCGTTCAAAATACTATTAATGCATTGTTAGATGAATCTGGCGGAGCCGGGGTAGGAAGTCAAGGTTCAGATCAGGCTCCTCTTGATGAAGCCGTAAAACATGCTAATCCTCATCACTATATCATGGGCGCTCAAAGCTCACTGCCAGTAGATGCGGGCGGAAATCCATGGAACGGCTCGTGGGTTTATAATCACGGAAATCTAGTGGCTGATTTACTGAATAACGTTGTATTAGAATCAACCGGTGTTTTACAAAAAACAAGAATATACGAAATGAGTTCTAACCAAACGTTAAGAGAAACGCTAGGTTTCTTAATTGTTCGAGATAATGCTCATCAAAATGCGTTTGCAAAAGCTCTTGAAACATTAGGCGTGGACTGGGGAAAACTATTCCCTGTACCAAATTATGATATTAACAAATACCCTGAATGCAGAAAATTTGTCGAGATGGGGTATCATAACACGCAATTTGATTTTAGGTTAGATCCGCACCGAATGGGAGAAATATTCCAAGGGCAGACGCCAAGCAGAAATGGCGGAGACTTGAGCGTAACACCTCCACCGGAAGCTTTTCCAGTCCCTCATTTATCTGAAATGCCAAATGAGCATGCTCCAGGTTTAGGAGATATGAACGCATAAAAGTATGTGAATCGACTTTAATTAAACAAAGCTAAAATAAAAAACATTGACTGGGAGCTAGTAGTCAATGTTTTTTTATTTGCTTTAGCGAAATTCTTTCATTTGTCTAGCGCAAAGCACATCTCGCCATTCCTGTAAGTGCATGGTAAAGGGCTTTTTTACATCTGTTTGTGAATTTATTTGTTTTTTACAAGAAGAAAAGGGAATACTTTCTTTAATCGCTTGTGATAGAAAGCTAATAAGGGGTATGCTGCTATGAGTAACCAAAAAGATGAATTTTTATTTAAACGAGAGCTCTATCGCTTAGTACAAGAATACAAATGCTGTAAAGTTGAAGAAATTAGACGGGCAATTAAAAAGGATATTCTTCTTTTGAAGAAGGTTATAAATAACTAAAATAGATAAACACCGGCAAAAAAGCTCATGTTAGTTAATAAATGAGCTTTTTTTGCTGCTTTAAACTTGTTCAAACGAATTAGTATGTCTATAAATAGTCTCAGGAAGATTATGGACCATGTTAAACAGAGCTAACGCAGTTGTTTCTGGTTCCTCATAACGATAAATGATATCGTTTTCAATGTCGCAGATTTGAAAACCGTTTAATTGTTTTGAATAACTTAGTGTAAACCTATTGGCAAGAGTATGAGTAATGTCGCTATCTCTATAATTTACTAAATTTGCTATCATGTGCTTAATTTCAGTTAGGTTCATCCACCAAGTCACCCTTTCATGTTATTGAAGTTATCATACCATGTACAGGTAGTTTGAATGCTTTTTTTTACAATTTGTAACAACAATTTTCAAAATGAAACATAAAGGTAATAAAAAGTTAAAACGAGCAGCTTAACGCAAGCTGAACATTTCCTATGAGGGGGTAGGTTTTTCTTTGCAGTAGGTCAACTCCAACTTTTTATCTGCGATTTCTTTTAGCCCAATACGAATCATACTGAATACTAAAATCCATAATATAACCGTTAAAATTGTATGTCCAGCGGGCAAAATACCTAGTATAGGTGAGTCCCAAAGAGCGTGCATAAAAACGACAAGCAAAAATACACCGAGAAATTTTGGTTTTATCAACATGCTCCACTGAAATTTCTTATCTCCTTGGACGATGCAGACGGCAGCTCCAGTCAAGGCAGCCCAAGCTACATGTCCTCCAGGAGCAAAAATACTGCGCCAAAGTATTGTAGAATAAAGCATGTGAAAGCTGCCGGAAAGAAGTGCCCGTAAAGCATAGCCAGCGGTTTCAAAAGCAGCAAAACCAGCTCCTATTGCAGCTCCCAAGAGGAGTCCGTTAAGGATATATCTATATTTAAGATTGCGCACAAAATAAATAACCGCGATAACTTTAGCCAGTTCCTCGCATATTCCAATCACGATCACGTTTGTGTTATTTCCAAGAATATCATAAAACACAAGTGCTAATAAAAGTGAGAGGATTCCGCCAATAAAAACGACATAAACAATTTTGTAAATAGCAATATTCTGCGGAGCGTTCATTTCCCAAAAGAAAATGAGCGTAGTAAATGGCACTGCAAAAGCACCGACTACAATAAGACCGGGTATGAAGTTGATGTTTTCGAACAAGCTTACGCCTAGATATAGCCCTAAGTATGCGATAAGCGCAATAAGAAAGACCCTTGCAAAAAGCCAAGGCTTTGGCCATGTATTTACAACTTCTTCTATTTTAGGAGTCGTAAGTCCTGTTCCTACAATAAAAAGCCGTTCAGCTTCCATTTCACTGTGCTGTCGGAAGACTCGAGAGAATATATTTCGAAATTTAGGTTCAACCGAACGTTCATTTCTTGGTATTTTATCAACACGATGGGCAAACAAGTAGAATATGCTGTAGTTTTCATCACGGTCCACGATTTCATGGCCGCAATTTAAGCAGAATTTTACCCCTTCCGGATTAGAATAAGCGCAATGGGGGCATTTCATTTATCTTCCTCCTTTTTCTAGATACAAATCGTTTGACGCTTGTCTTATGACATCTTCTACATATATTATGTGAACTGATGAAAAAAGCATAAGAGGGGTTGATAGGTAATTTGCTTAAATAATGGAATGGTATGTATATAAAAGACAGAAGCTATTGCTAAAAGAGACCTCATGAAACCAAAAAAAGGCTGCGTCATAAGCCGAACATTCGACTTACAGCACAACCTTTTATATGATTGAAAATGTGGATTTAAGCCTGTTTTCTTTACAATGCTTCTACGCAATAAAAAAGCTTCCTGAAATAAAAACGATGACACCAATGACCATCATTAATATTTCGCGGTCTTTTTTTCCTGTTTTTTTATTAGCAGGAAGCAGCGATTTTGAAAGAGGCTTGGCAAAAATTATGACAAGCATGCAAACAGCAGCAAAGATGCCAAGCGCCACCTGAAAATTACCTTCAATAAAGACGCATGCCATTAAAAGTACAAGACTTATTTTTAGAAAAATTTTTGATAGGTTCACTATCAACACTCCTTTAGAACATTTAATACGAAAGACTTAGTGATTTTTTTATGTGCCTGTTGTTTTCTACGGCTTGAAGGAGAAAATGAGCGACGTCAGAACGGCTGATGTTGCGTCCGTTTTCTGGTACGCTAGCTTCTCCTATACGATAATACGTAGTTAATGGACCGCTCGTTAACCCCATTGGCCGAGCAACAGTCCAGTCGAGCCCGCTTACCTTCAAGAGCTTCACGGCTTCGTAATGATCGCGAAGCACATTTTTTAAAATACGCTGAGCAAGCCAGCCCGTCATGCCTGGAATTTCTCCGTCGATTCCGGCAGAAGCCGTGTAGGCGATACGCTGAATTCCGTTTTCGTTCATACATTGAATCAGCAGATTTGTCGTTTCTACTAAAAGGGTAGAATGCCCTAGATTTTCGGTCCCAAGACAAGAAATTACTGCATCACACCCTCGCATGGCCTGACACACTTCATAATAATCAAGCACGTCGCCTTGTATGATGTGTACGTTCGCATGCGTTATCTTAAGCTTAGATGGATTTCTCACAAATGCTTTTACATAATGTCCGTTTTTAATCGCTTGCTTTATTAATTCCTGTCCGGTCCTACCGCTTGCGCCAATCAAAAAAATGTTCATACGATCAACCCTTTCGTTTCAATGTAGGTAGTAAAAACGAAATTTTCTTTTACCATAACACATTTTTCTCGATTTAGCTTGTCAAAACATAAAAGCTGCTTACGAGATTCATCAAAGTAAGAGGTATCCTCTGTTCTTTTTTAAAACTTATGTCATAGACTGTCTAGAAAACAAAGAATTGTACGAACGGTTTATAAAGGTGTTTAATGCTATAGAAGCGAAAGGGTATTATAGGAATAAGGGACGAACAGAAGGGGCGATGCACTATGAAAAAATCGGTAAGCCGAGCACGTATCATCATAGTACTAATAGGTTTTCCGCTCATCTTTTTCATTATGGCGCTTGTGACGGGTGAGTGGCGATATATGACTTGGACCATTCCGCCGGCACTGATGTCATGTTGGACGGCACTCTTTGTATTAAGGAAGCAAGAAGAAAGATAACAGGAAATTTGAACTATTGCATCGAATTTATAGAAAAAGTATAAAATGATAGAAAGCTATAGTAAGAAAATTTAATGAAGGACGGTGTGAAGATGAACGGACAACAGTTATTGTATGGGTTGCTTACGTCTAAAGGCGATATCCTAAGAGCTGCTTATGTGTTATGTGACCACCGCATTTATACGGAAATGTCAGCACAGTATCAGCAAACGGAGCATACGGATTTTCAAGCGTCATTGGTAGAAGAAATGAAATTGCTTGAAAAACAGCCTGAAGTAGACATGCATCTGCATATTTTGCTTGAAATGGCGAAGTTTTTTGAACTTCCCGTTTCTCATGCTACAACAAATGGCGAGCTGTACGAGTTAAGCGATAACATTGGAAATTTGCTTGTATCTAAATACAATGAGCTGTTTTCAATTGCACGCTGTCATACGCTAGAAGACGTAATGCGCCATCAAATCCGACTGTTCTTTCATCTAATTGATTCGCAATACATGATTGCTACAAATCGTCAGCAAGCTGTGTTTCAGCAGCAGCTGATGAATTGGATTGAACAGCTGCCCCCCATGTATCAGGAAAGAATGATTGATGCATTAGGAGAATATCAGCAGGAAGCGCTTGTGAAACTGCTGCAAAAAAAAGGGACAATCGAGCTATACAAACAGCTTCCTCCGCACGCATACCCTGCTATTTCAGACCTTATGGCAACCGTAATGAGTATCTTTATTCCCGTTAATTACCCGCCAGCACTGCTATTTAGTATGAATGCGCCGCTGTTTTTAATGGCGAGCTTTGAAAGTCACGAAATTATTGCAAAACGCAAAGAAGCTGGAACTTTTTTACCGCTGTTATTGGTAGTTGTTCAGCTGATGTGGACGTACAAGCTTGAGCATCAGGATGAGCTGTTGAATTATCAGTCTCTGCTGATCAAGTGGTCATCTGTACACACAGGGTATCAAGATTATATGAAAAAGAAAGAGCAGTCACTGTTTGACCGTGAACGGTTAGACAGCTTTATTTATAAAACAGAGCAGTATGTTAAGCAGCTCCGCGCTACGGAGAAAAAGACGGTGAAACAAATTGAAACGCTCAAAACAGCCATCCGCCATCAGCTTGATGAAATGGAGCTCACATCGTTAAATGGAGGGCTTGTGCTTCAAAAAATGATTGAAGAGCATGAATCATTAAAACAAGATGTAGAAGAACTGCAGCGCAAGCTTTCGATTAAAGGTGACTTCTTCTCTAAAGTAAGGCTGACGTTCCGTTCTGCAGAACGGGCCGTCAAAAGCAAAGTGAAAGAGGTAGAGCGTAAAAAAGTGCTTATGCAAATGACGGACTTTATTTTAGCAAATCGCTTGCCCGTATGCGTGGATATTCAAAATGAAATTTATGATTATCAAGACGAGCTGACGACGACTATTTTTCAAATTAATCAGCAGGTCGAGCTGCTTGAAGAAACAAAACAAAGCCGCCAGCTAGCCGATGCAAAAGTACGCCGCTATGATCAAGAAATAAAGCGATTTGAACGGAACTACTATGGCTTAAAAGAAGGAACCGTTGAAGAAATGGCACAGTGAAACTGGGACAAACATATTTTATCCGAACGAGTTTGATTCTTGATGGAGAATCGAACTTGTTCAGATTTTTCATAGTGGTCGTGAACATAGGTTTTATGTATGTAATTGCTTCTAGCTGTTGATAGGAGAGCAAGGCGAAGACTCCTGCCGGAAAAGCGGAAGCAACGAGGAGGCTCACCGGCCGCACGCGGAAAGCAAAGCCCTGCAAGGAAATCAACAGCCATGTCAAGATAGATCCATACGAACTCATTCACCTCATTTGTCTGTCTTTAGATTGGCGTAATTTAGTTATGTCTCAATCTTATTCTCTGTCTGTAGGAGCGGACAGCTGATCTTTATACTCATCTACATAGAGCATGCCGTTTGTTGACACAACTGCATACAGCACTTGGTTCAACTGAAGCTGACGATTTGAAAGCTCAAGGTTGATCCACTGTTCGGTATATTGAGATGTTAAATTTTTATGAATAATTTCTCCGTCCATGATGAGTTCTACCGGTAAATTCATTTCTTTAAACGGCTTAGACAAAACGTCCTGTTTGGCAATGTTTTGATAAGCAGTTTTCTTTAATACCGACAGTTTTCCGCTTACTTCTAAAACAGCAAATTCTACTTCAGCAATGTTGAACGTTCCTAGTTCTCGTAAATGCTGATTCAAGTCGTCAATAGAATATTTGACTTTTTTCATATTTGCTTCAAGAAGCTTTCCTTTTTCCATAATAACCGTCGGGCGTCCTGTAATCCATTTTCGCAAGCGCCTGCTTTTTAGAGCTGTTGATGCTAAAAGAAAATGAATGGCTACAAGAAAAGCAAAAGAAGCGAACATCGGCAGAAATTTTAATTTTAAATCAAATCCCATATTTGCGATGAACGACCCAATAATGATGGACATCGCAAATGTAAAATGATTATTATGCGTGTTAATTTGTTTTCCAATCAGGAAAGTTGTAATGCTTAAGATAATGAAAGAAACAAAGGTTCTAAGAAGGGACGTGAGAATGTCTTCCATAGGTTGTGATGTCACCTGCTTTCTTATAAATAGAAAGAGTATCTATCTCTATAGCGTTATCCATTTAAAGGATCGTTATACAAGAAAAAACACCAAGAAGAAGTGCGGATAATGCGTTCACATTCGGCTGCTTAAAAAGGGGTGGAAAGGCTGTAGGTAAGGGATCAAAGCAAACAAAAAGAATGTGCAAATTCCTTTGAAATTTTTTGGAGGATTTGTTACAATAAAGGTGCTTATTTTTGTTCGGTAAGGATAGTTCGAAGTGTTCGTCTTGACTTATTGTAAGAGCAGGAATAGAGTAATACACAATGTGTGGATTGTCACACAAGGAGGAAAAGAGATATGTTACAAGGTAAAGTAAAATGGTTCAACGCTGAAAAAGGTTTCGGTTTCATCGAAGTAGAAGGACAAGACGATGTATTCGTTCATTTCTCTGCTATCCAAGGCGAAGGTTTCAAAACTTTAGAAGAAGGTCAAGAAGTTACATTTGAAATCGTTGAAGGCAACCGTGGACCACAAGCTGCTAACGTTCAAAAGTAATTTTTTTTATAAAGTTTAAGCCGATCAGCAGAACGTTTCTCTGGTCGTTCGTTAAACTAAACTGGGAGAAGGCCCCTTTTATAAAAGGGGTCTTTTCTTGTTCGCTTTTTACACCTTGTTGACGATTTCTTTGATTTTGTAGAAGCATTCAAATATGAAAAAAACTAGTCACGCAGTATAAAAAAAGCGTATAATGAAATGATGAAAATAGGAATTGTAGAGCAGAAAGGATTTTAAAACGTATGAACAACCAACTTCAAGAAACGATGGTCGATTCACGTCGTACATTCGCCATTATTTCTCACCCGGATGCCGGGAAAACAACGTTAACAGAAAAAATGCTGTTACTGGGCGGAATGATTCGTTCAGCGGGAACGGTTAAAGGAAAAAAATCAGGCAAGTTTGCTACATCTGACTGGATGGAAATCGAAAAACAACGTGGAATTTCGGTTACATCAAGTGTTATGCAGTTTGAGTATAAAGATCACTTTATTAACATCTTGGATACACCAGGACACGAAGACTTCAGTGAGGATACGTATCGTACCTTAACGGCTGTAGACAGTGCGGTCATGGTTATTGACGGAACGAAAGGGATTGAAGCACAAACGCTTAAACTTTTTAAAGTTTGTCGTATGCGTGGTATTCCTATTCTAACATTTATCAATAAATTAGACCGTGAAGGAAAAGAGCCGCTTGAGCTGCTTGAAGAAATTGAAGATGTACTCGGTATTGAATCATACCCTGTAACGTGGCCAATTGGCATGGGGAAACGATTCCAAGGAACGTATGACCGTTTTTCAAAACAAATTGAAGTATACCAAGGAAACAAAGAGTCATATTTTGCAGACTTTGACGGTGAAAATATCGACGATGAAATTAAAAAACACATCGATGAAATGTATTTACCAGGCTTAGTGGATGATTTATCTCTATTAGACGAAGCAGGTAATGATTTTTCAATTGAAAAAGTAAAACAAGGCCTATTAACACCTGTTTTCTTCGGAAGTGCGATTGCAAACTTTGGTGTACAGTCTTTCTTTAATTCATTTTTACAATTAACATCACCGCCGCAGCCTCGTGAATCAACGAATGGCACCGTTCAGCCTACGGATGAAAACTTCTCAGGTTTCATCTTTAAAATTCAAGCGAACATGAACCCAGCTCACCGCGACCGCATTGCGTTCGTACGCGTATGTTCAGGGAAATTCGAGCGTGGAATGAACGTGACGTTAGCAAGAACGAACCGTAAAATGAAGCTAGCGCAGTCTCATCAGTTCTTGGCATCAAGCCGTGAAACAGTAGATACAGCGTATCCAGGCGATATCATTGGCTTGTATGACTCGGGTACGTATCAGATTGGCGATACCATTGTAGGAGAGGGAAAAGTATTCGAATTTGATGCTCTTCCAAAGTTCCCGCCTGAACTGTTTGTAAAAGTTCGTGCGAAAAATGCAATGAAATCTAAGCACTTTGAAAAAGGGATTAATCAGCTTGTACAAGAAGGAGCCGTACAGCTTTACCGTACGCCGTTCTTTGGAGATTATATTTTAGGAGCAGTCGGTGAACTTCAGTTCCAAGTGTTTGAACACCGTATGAAAGGTGAGTACAACGTCGATCTTGAATTCACGCGCATGTCTCATAACATTGCAAAATGGGTAGACAAATCAACAATTGAAGATCGCATGCTAGATTCTCGCGTGATGCTAGTAGAAGATCGTGATAAACATGCCGTTCTTATGTTTGAAAACGATTTTGTATGGCGTTTGTTCCAGGACAAATATCCATCTGTTAAATTCCTAGACCCGTTTAATCTATAAAAGAGTATAAAAAAAGGAAAACGATACATACTACTTTCATAAGTAGACAGTCGATTTTCCTCCTTTGCTTAAGAGTCAGTATTTACTGGCTCTTTTTTTAGTGAGCCACTGATTTTAAATTTAAAAGAATGACTCCTGCAATGATTAATACGATGCCAAATACCATCGTGAGACTGCCGCTTTCTTTCCAAATAACTACGCCAATCACAGCTGTCACAGCAGTTCCTACACCAGACCAAATGGCATACGCAACGCTGAGTGGAATGTGCTGAAGCGATGTGGAAAGCGCATAGAAAGCAAGACCAAACCCTAATAAAACACCAAGGCTAGGCCAAAATTTTGTAAATCCGTTTGATGCTTTTAACATAGATGTACCAAATAACTCTGAACTAATTGCAATGGCTAAAAATAAATAGGCTTTCATCGAAAACCCTCCTCTGTTAATTTCCGAAGTTGTTGTTGAATCTGTTTTTGCATGTCTGGATCCACGGGTGCGAGCCCAAACATTTGACTGAACCATAATCCGTCAGCTGCTAAACGCACAATGGTAGCAAGGACTGGATCAATGGCGTCTTGTTCAATGTGCTGCTGCCACTTTTCGTATTGCTTTTGAAAGTGCTGCAGGAGTTCAGGATTGGTTGCAATACCTGCAAGTAATCCCGCGCTCATCACTTGTTCACGCTGCAAATCATGAAGCGTCTCAGAGAGATAAGCCCGGCTCCATTTGCCAGGAGAATCGTCATGTTCAACTTGTACGTTTAGTCCGTCATCATATTTCTTTGTGACTGAATACAGCATTTGCTTAATCAATTCATCTTTTGAAGAGAAGTGATACAACAAACCGCCTTTACTGACGCCGGCTTCTTTTGCTACTTTTTCAAGCGTTAACTTTCCAACACCGTCACGCTGTACAACCTGCGTAGCTGCAAGCAATATATCATCAAATGTAGACACATGAATTTCCTCCTTTTTGATTTTCCCTAGAATACTTTACCGTCTGGACGGTTTGTTTGGCAATACTTTTATTTCGAATTTCAAAAAAAATTTTTGTGCACACTAAAATATAAAGTATAAAAACAAAAATAAACGAGTAAACAAAGGGTTAATACCTTTACTATATGAAGAAAAAGAAAAAATAAAGCCTGGGTATATGAAAGAAAGGTGTGAAGAAACAGATGAGGGATGTGTATCAAAGTTTTCAAGAACTATCACAGTGTGAACGAGCGGGAATTGATTACGAAATAGAATGTGTCATTCGCCGGAGAGAAATTGTCGTGCTTGCTATTCACGGAGGAACGATGGAAATTGGGACAGAAGAAGTAGCAGAAAAAATAGCAGAAAAGCTGAACGCAACGGTGTACGTATTTAAAACGCTGAAAACAGAAAATCCGTTTGAATTGCATGTTACGTCTGCAAACTACGATGAAGAAATGGCGCGTCATCTCGTTAAAAAATCAGCGGTCACAATTTCTCTTCACGGTGCCTACAGCGACGTCTGCACGACTTATATCGGAGGAAGAGACGAAGAGTTAGAAAAAGCGGTGCGTCATGCACTCTCAGGTTTTCCGATCAGTGAAACGCCCGTACATTTAAAAGGCGTTTCACCTCGAAATATCGCAAACGGCAATCAGCGGCATAAAGGACTGCAGCTTGAAATAACCACTCCGCAGTATGAACAATTATTGAAGGATAATCAGCTGTTTAACGAGTATGTGAATGCGGTAGTATCGGCTGTGAACTCAGTGATGTAAAGATAAATTCAACAGCTTCCTGTATATTGGCTGCAATAAAGGCTGCTTGTACGTCAGCCCATTTTTCCCGTGCATGTAACGTGTCGTGCCCAGCTCCTGTTAACACTAAAATACATTGTGCTCCTGCTGCACGGGCCGCTACGAGGTCTTTCCACCGGTCGCCAATCACGATGCAGTTAGCCAAATTTAAGCTGTGCTCCTCGGCTGCTTTTAACAGCATGCCCGTCCTTGGTTTGCGGCACGAACAATTGTCCGAATCTTCATGAGGACAAAGGTAAACATCATCAAATCCAAAAGCTAAAAGCTCAGAGATAAAGTCTGATTTCTTTACCTTTCCTTTTGCAATATCGGGCTGATTCGTAAAGGAAAACAACGGAATGTTTTGTTTCTTTATGTCTATAATCGCTTGTTTTGCTTGGGGGAATAGCTGAAAATCACCTGGATATTGTATTTCATTACTGCCGCCAATTGTTCCGTCTCGGTCTAAAAATATTGCTTCAATCATATTAATCACCTCTTTTTCTATCATAATATAAAACAGGATTAATTTGGTAAAAAATTGTTTTTTGAAAAAAATCAAAGAAATATGACTGTCTTTTTACTTCTCATCATATGGATAAGTTAAATAGAAGTGGTGAGGAGGGGAAGACAAGTGAACGAAGAATCGTTTTATTCACCATTTATAAGCGAAGACGGAAAGAAAAAAACAATTGGAGAAATTGAGTTTTCAGATGTGCAGCGCATGATGGAAAAACATTTAGAAGAAGGCTATCAGCTTGAGTTCAAGCGCGAAGTAAGCTCAACGGTCAAACGGAAAATCCCAAATATCATCGCTTCGTTTGCCAATGAAAAAGGAGGGTGGCTTATTTTTGGCGTAGATGAAGACGACCATTCCATTAACCTGCTCGAGCGCAAGGAATATGAGCTGTTTATTAATAATATGCTTAAAGATGTCACCAATCCCATTCCTCGTATCGTTACGCGTTTTTTATCACCTGAAGATCACCCCAGGCAAGGTGTTTTTGTTATTTGGATTCCCGAAGGTCCGAACCCTCCGTACATGTCTTACGGGAAAATTTACAGAAGAATTGGAAGCGGCACATCTCCGGTTACGGAAATCGATGATCGCTATCATTTAGATCGACTCTATCAAAAATCCGAGGATCAAACGCAGCGAATAGAGGAATTTTGCACAAAAGAACTGTCTATCTATAACAGAAAATGGCCGATGCATGGGAAAAGCTATATTCATTACGGGATGTGTAATATGTACGTGCTGCCACTATATGATTTGCATTTAGTTGAACAAATGGAAGAAGAACGGTTAAAACAATATATTTTAAGCAAGTCTAGCGAGCCAAAACACTATCGTTTGGACGACGAGAGTACGGTGATGCTGCATACACCGTTTGTTAAAGCCTCTTATTCAGCGGAATCCATCATTTTTCGAAGCACAGATGTGATTGATGCGTATGATAAAACAATTGCGTGGGAGCAGTTTTATAACGGATCAGCTAAGTTTCATATTCCTATTCCGTACATGGAAGAATCAAAACAAATTCATGACGTATTAAAGTCAAGTATCTCAAGCTACATCGATGAGACGATTTTTGAGCAGTTTCAATATATAAACGGACCCTTTTTTCTCACATCTTTAATCAGCTGCATCGGCGGATACATTGATTGTATGATGGAATTAAAAGCAGAGCTGGAAGATATGATTATTGTGATTGACTTAGAGAACGTTCGAAACGATGTGCTTTACTTTCCGCATGAGCAATTTCAAACATTTTTAGAAGAAGAAGGGCTCGTCTTTTCAGATAAAAAGCAATACCGATTTAATCGATCATTTAAAACGACAAAATTGGGAGGTAATCTGGAGCTTCTTGCCTACGTTGATTATATCGTGACAGCGTTTGGCCTTTCAAAAAACCAGTCCATTGACTTTCTTAAACACTCATTAAATCAAGGATAAAATATACAATTTTTTGACAATAACTAAAAAAATGACAAAAGTGAAAAAAAGTATGATAATATCTTTCGTAAGTAATGAGCAAGTAAAGAAGAGAAAGGGGACTCTTTTTTACGGATGCCGTTGCTAGGTAGGGTTAAACATAAGGGGAGAAAAGGCAATGAAAAAAGCGACATCCATACTTCTAATTGTCCTAGCACTGGCTGGGTTAGGAGGAGTATGCGCTGCTTATTACCATTTGGAGCAGCAAAAGCAAACGAAAGAAATTACGTATGAACAGAAGTACATAACCGTAAGAAATGCATGAAAAAACCAGCCGATCGGCTGGTTTTTTTGGGTTTCAAGTCATAGTAAGTAAAATAAAGATTTTGCTTGTTCAGTTTTTTTAAATAACTCCAATGATGTATAGACGCAAAATAGAAAGCCAACGCTTGAAAAAACAAAAAACAAGCGGAGAAAAGGGCGTTTTTTTTGAATGCGAAAGTACGTAAAAACAACGAGTGAACATACAAGCAGTACGCTCATAGCAGCAAATCGAATCGCGAGGTCTGCTAAATCATCAACCGTACGCTGAAACAATTTTAGCGTTTCATCGTTCAAATCAGTCTCAGGAATGTTTGTTTTGTCTTGCTGATTTAACACCCCTACATCCCATTTTTCTCGACTATAATCATGAGAAACCGTGTAGTAAAACGGACCAAGCTTTTTTTCATCTGCACCTTCGTCAGCAAGTGCTGAAGCTGGATGCATGAATGCTAGAACAAAAAATAAAAAGCTCCACTTTCTCATTACCAAAGCCTCTTTCTAACTCAGACTATCTCCCATTATAAACCAAAAATTTTTATGTTTCCATCATCCCTCTTTCCTATTTCCATTTCTATATATAAAGTGAAAGGGGGAATAAAAGATGGCAGAAAAAATTCAGCATTCAAGCCAGCTTCGCTTAGTATTAGAACAAGGAATAAAAGAGGATGGAAAACCCGATTTAAAGACAAAATCCTATATGAACATTCAGCCTGGAAGTTCTGCAGATGCACTCATTACAGCAAGTGAAACCATTGCCAGCCTGCAGTCACTGCCGCTTGTTGAAATCAACGAAGTTGTCACGTTTTCACTTTTAAAATAAGAAAAGAGGTAGAGTATGAAAACTTTAACGATGCAGTTTTTGAATGAGTCACAAAAAGCAGTAAGCCTATCGATTGAATCACCAAAAGATACGTTAGACGCGGCAGCCATTACAGCAGCAATGAATGCGCTGATCGCAAGCGATGTCTTTACTTCAAGCGGCGGAGCGCTCGTTGCCAGAAAAGGCGCTCAAATCGTCGAGCGAAATGTAACCGAATTTACGATTTAAAAATGAGAGTCCTTCCACTTCGGTGCGAAGGGCTTTTTTAAAAGGAGAGAGGAAGATGACAGAGTGGTTTACGCTTGTCTCAGACGTTGGTTTTCCCGTTGTGGTGACGCTTTATTTACTTCACCGAATCGAAGCCAAGCTCGATACAGTTGTGCTATCCATTCAGCATTTAACCGATGAAGTAAAAAAGTGATTATGACAATTGTAAGGCAGTTGTCATGGAAAAGTTGACGGATTTGACACCTCACACTACAATTGGTAGTGTGAGGTGTCAAATATGAAAATTGAAAAATTCAAATTTAACGAAACCGGCCTTAATCGCTTTTTTGGCCCGCTTGAAGCAAAAATTATGACGGCTTTATGGAACGGAAGTGAAATGTCCATTAAAGATGTGCAGCACGTGCTTGAGAAAGAAAAAGCAGTTAACTTCAACACCGTTATGACCGTTATGAATCGATTGGTGGAAAAAGGCGTGTTGCAAAAGCGTTTAAAAGGACGTACGTCGATGTATCAGCCGATTCTTTCTAAAGAGGAATTTATCGACGCTCAGTCGAAAGAGTTAACGCACGAATTGATCGACGAATTTGGCTCGCTTGCTGTTACTCATATGCTTGATGCGTTAGAAGAAGTCGATGATTCACTGTTAAGCATGCTCGAATCAAAAGTCAAACAGTTAAAAAAGGATGAATAATCAATGAATCAAGGAATACTAAAGCGTTCTAAGCTTATTTTTAACCTGTGCTTTTTTATTGCCGTGACGTTGCTTATGCAAATGGGCATGTATGTGCTGCATTTGCTGTTTGGATGGAATTTATCATTTAACTTAATTTTACTTTGTAACAAAGTAGCCCACTTTTTCGGCTTGTTTTTTATTGAATACATGCTGAATGCGGTTATTTTTCATACGATGTTTGTACTGTTCATTAAAGCTGTAAAGCAAGTGATTCAAATGCGGAAAGTCCGTAAAATGATTACGAAGCTGCGAAATGAAACAACAACGGCTCACCTGCAAAAAGCGTACGGAAAGAATTTAACAGTTTTAACAACAGATCAGCCCATTGCATTAACAATGGGGTTGTTTACACCGCACATCGTTCTGTCTACAGGGTTGCTCTCAGTGCTTGATGAAAATGAACTAGAAGCTGTTATTTACCACGAGCAGTCACACGTTGCAAACAAAGATCCGCTCAAAACATTTTTACTAAGCACGCTTGCTTCTGCATTATGGTATATTCCGTTTATTAAATGGAGCCATAAACGTTTCAAAGTCATGCGTGAAGTGCTGGCTGATCAAGATGCCATTGTGAAAAATGGCACGTCTGCTCACATCGGCAGCGCCCTTTTGAAAATGGTTAAAACGGGACAAACAAGTCTTTCGTGTGCGCACGTATCGTTTGCTGATACGTCGGTTAATTATCGCATTCAATATATTTTAAATCCGGAAACGAAAATGCCGATGCAGCCTCCTGTTATTTTAACGCTGACGTCGCTATACGTGTTTTTTATTTTGTGTGCGCTAATTTTTACAGCTCTAACAGCTTTGTAAGTTTGTAAGAGAGAAAGAAAAGAAGGAGATGAGATTGTGTCAAAAGCAAAGAAAAAGAAAAAAGTAACGCCCAATCAGCAAACGTCCTCGAGCAAGTGGATTTTTTGGGTGATTGGAATTATTGCGGTCTGCATTTTAGGGTTAATCGTCCTTTCTAATATGTCAAAGGGCGGAGGAGATGAAAGGGCCGCTCTTACATATGATAATCAGCCGTATCTTGGAAAAGAGTCAGCTCCGGTAGAAGTAGTAGAGTTTGGAGATTACAAATGCCCGGCTTGTAAAAACTTCACGGAATCCTTTTTCCCGCTGATTCAAAAAGATTATGTAGATACGGGCAAAGTCAAATTCTACTTTATGAACTATGCGTTTATCAACAATGACTCATCTCGTGCAGCAGAGTTTGCCGAGACGGTATATAAAGAGCTTGGAAACGATACATATTGGAAATTCCATGAACTTCTTTATAAAAAGCAAAACGCAGCGGACGAAAAGAAAGATGTCTTAACGGAATCCTACTTAGAAGATACGCTGAAAGAAGTATCTAGCGATGCCGATGCGAAAAAAGTAGCGAGTGCATTTAAAGACGGAAAAGGAAAAGATGCGTTTGATCAAGATATGAAGACAGCCAATGATTTAGGCATCACAGGTACACCAACCATTTATGTAGGCGGCAAAAAATTCGAAGGAAAAACAATCGATGACTTTGATCAAATGGTCAAAGATGCGGCTAAGGAGAACAAATAATGAACAAGTCTTTGGTTTTCGGGTGGATTACAGCGCTTATCGCGATGCTTGGAAGCTTGACGTTTAGTGAAGTACTTCACTTTATCCCGTGTGAACTTTGCTGGTATCAGCGAATTTTAATGTATCCGCTCGCGATTGTGCTAGGTATAGCCGTGTATCGGAATGATACGTTCATCTACAAATACGTCCTGCCGTTTTCGGTGATTGGTATGGCGCTTTCAGGCTATCATTATTGCCTGCAGAAGATACCGGCTCTTAAAGCATTTGAAACGTGTACAAGCGGTGTTCCTTGCTCAGGTCAATATATTAACTGGCTTGGGTTTATCACCATTCCTTTTTTAGCGTTTATTGCGTTTACCATTATTACGATTATGATGCTTGTTCTTCGCAAGCAGACGAAAAAAGCTTAACCTCGGGGTTAAGCTTTTTTGTATGGAAACAAAAAAAGTCCCGCTTACAAGAAGCGGGTGCAAATAGGGTACATCTATGAAAAATGATGAAATTGTTTTGACAAGAACAGTATATAAAAGAAAAGTGAAAAAACGGTGAAAAGAGAAAAGCTTTTTTAAAAAATAAGGGGAAAATATGCTTTTCTTATAAAAAAAGCCCCGCTCACAAAAAGCGGGGAATAAATAGGGGTCATTTATGAAAAATGATGAAATTGCTTTGACAAACTTAGTATACAAAAGAAAAGTGAAAAAACGGTGAAAAGATGGAAGCTTTTAGAAAAAATAAAAAAAGACCTGTTTTGGGGAAACAGGTCACTAGAAAGGGAGTAAAACTATGAAAAAATATGCTAATTGGCTTTACACATACTATCTTACCGCCCAATAGTGAAAAAACAGTGAAAAGAAACATCAAACAAAAAAAGACCTGCTCTGGGGAAGCAGGTCTTCACAAAGGAGTAAAACTATGAAAAAAATATGCTAATTGGCTTCGTAAGTACTATCCTATACCTTTATGGTGAAAAAATGGTGAAAAGAGAAACGGGATATAAAAAAGACCTGTTTTGGGGAAACAGGTCATTAGAAAGGGAGTAAAACTATGAAAAAATATGCTAATTGGCTTCGCAAGTACTATCCTATACCTTTATGGTGAAAAAATGATGAAAAGAGAAGCGGGATATAAAAAAAGACCTGCTCTGGGGAAGCAGATCTTCAAAAGGAGTAAAACTATGAAAAAAATATGCTAATTGGCTTCGCAAGTACTATCCTATACCTTTATGGTGAAAAAATGGTGAAAAGAGAAGCGGAATATAAAAAAGACCTGCTTTGGGGAAACAGGTCATTAGAAAGGGAGTAAAACTATGAAAAAATATGCTAATTGGCTTCGCAAATACTATCCTATACCTTTATGATGAAAAGATAGTGAAAACGATATTAGGATATAGCTCCTATTTTTCCATATTATAGATTCATTTCTCTTTAATAGGGTATACGTTCATTAGAATCGATATAAACTTAAAGAGCTGCCAGGGAGGTATATATATGGAAAAGAAACACGAAGCAACTACAAATCAGCGCGTGGTTCACCGCGCTCGAAATAGCTGGTCAGGCTTTTTGTTTGGCGTAGGGTTAGTTGCTTTTATTGATGAAGCAGTGTTTCATCAGCTGCTTCATTGGCATCATTTTTATGATAAGTCCACAACGTCCGCTGGTTTAGTGTCGGACGGTTTGTTTCATGCATTCAGCTGGTTCGCTACAATTGCATCACTTTTTATGGTGGCGGATCTCAGGCGCCGGGGCGGCTGGTGGGTGAAAAGGTGGATAGGAGGAGTATTGCTTGGAGCCGGTGCGTTTCAGCTTTATGACGGGACCGTGCAGCACAAGCTTATGGGACTTCATCAAATTCGGTACGGAGTGAAGATTGCACCTTACGACATTACGTGGAATGTACTTGCATGTTTGATGCTGCTTATTGGCATCATTTTAACATGGTTTACACGTAAACAAGGTGCACATCATGATTAAATATGAAGTATTGTCTCAGCTTTTATTAGCTCTGCCTTTTGCCGCTGCCTTTTTTTTATATATGTGGGCTGTAGCGTCTTCGAATGCGACGTATAGAAAATGGTCATTATATAGGACGTCCAGCTGGACACTTGGTATTTTATGCGCCATATCTTCTGTAGCAGGACCGCTCGCAGCCCGTGCTCATATGGACTTTACCGCGCATATGACGGGGCATTTGCTTTTAGGTATGCTAGCTCCGCTTTTAATGGCGTTAGGAGCACCTCTTACGCTGCTGCTTCGCACGCTTCCGGTTCATGCAGCCAGAAAAGTGTCAAAACTTTTAAAAGGACGGTTTGTTCGGTTCATCAGCAGTCCGGTGACAGCTTCTGTTCTTAACGTAGGAGGACTTTGGATTCTTTATACAACAAGTCTGTATGGCATGATGCATCACTCTTTTTTCGTGCATGTCGCTGTACATATTCACGTATTTTTAGCCGGCTATTTATTCACCGTATCGATGATTTCAATTGATCCTTCACCGCATCAAAAAACTTTTACGCACCGAGCATCCGTATTGGTTCTTGCTCTTGCCGCTCACGGTATTTTATCAAAATATGTGTACGCTCACCCGCCTATGCACGTCTCGGCGGAAGGGGCGCAGCAAGGGGCTATGCTGATGTATTACGGAGGCGATTTAATCGACTTATGTTTAATTGTGCTTCTTTGTTATGAATGGTTTAAGCGGGTTCAAAAAGTATCTCTTATATAAAAAAACGCGCAGAAAGCATCATGCTTTCTGCGCGTTTTTTTAGTGAATGTTTCGTTTTTTAAAGCGTCCGCCGCGGACTTCGGTAATATCTGCAACGGCTAAAAAGGCAGTAGGGTCAAAATCTTCAACAATGGTTTTTAGCTTTGATTCTTCAAGGCGCGTAATGATGCAGAAAATCACTTTTTTATCATCGCCCGTATAAGCACCTTCACCGTGCAAATAGGTAACGCCTCGACCTAGACGCGCATTAATCGCATCGCCAATTTCGTCGGAATATTCACTAATAATCCAGGCTGATTTTGATTCTTCCAATCCTTCTACAACCGTATCAATGGCTTTAGCTGCAATGATATAAGCAAGGATGGAATACATGGCGCGGTCCCACGTGAACACAAATCCCGCTGCTCCTAAAATGAAGAAGTTGAAAAACATCACAATTTCTCCCACAGAAAACGGAATTTTTTTACTGATTAAAATGGCAAGTATCTCCGTACCGTCAAGCGCTCCGCCGTAGCGAATTACGAGTCCAATTCCAATTCCGAGAATAATTCCTCCAAAAACGGTAGCAAGGAGAACGTCTGCGGTAAACGCGGGGACTTCATGAAACATAGAAGTTAAGATGGATACAACCAGTATGCCAAAAATAGTGGAAAGGGCAAATGTTTTCCCCATTTGCTTGTACCCGATAAATACAAACGGAAGATTTAGTACAAAAAGAAAGATTCCTAGATTTACGCCAGTAATATGCGAAAGCATGATGGAAATACCGGTAATTCCTCCGTCGACAACGTGGTTTGGGACAAGGAAAATTTCAAGTCCTGTGGCCATGAGCAGCGCACCGATCGCAATGGCGACGGCCCTTCCAAATACCTGTCCCTTGGACAGCTTTCGGTGCTGAATTTTCGCTTTTTCGAGTTCTGTCATTTGCATGTCTCCTTTGATGCCTCATATGTATTTCTCACTTTAGAAAAGTGAAACTATCTTTAATTATACCTTACTATGCACAATTAGTGGGGATAGACGGCTTAATTACTTGTTTCACCATGTAAAAAAAGCCTGCTTTAGAGTCATAAGCAGGCTTTTTAAAGAGTAAAACGATGAAAAAAGATAGTTGGCTTCACGGCTTTAACTATATAGAAACTTGATGAAAAAACAGTGAAAACGCCGGCATGTGCGGTAAGAAAATCGGGGATACTAGTTAAAAAAGCCAAAAGGAGATGACGAAATGAGCGTGTGGATGATGTATAATCACTTGATGCATTCGCAAATCTTTTTAAGCAGCGTATTAATTAGCGGTATTCTTCTTGTTAGCGGAGGATTTGTGTACGGCAGAATAATGAGCAAAAAGTGAACCTAATATTGCCACGGATAGGTTGTTAATGGAAGATGCTCAATAGCTGCTTGGTTAATGTTATACTTGCTCCATAAGCTTAGCGTGGAGGTGTCAGCATGAGCAAGCATCATGATCTAACAGCATCATACGGAGAATCGTTAGTGACGTGTGAACATCAGTTTGAAGCTAGCTATTACTATCATCAAGTGCGCGAACAGTGCATGAATCACATTCATGAAATAAGCAAAGCGGTAGATGAATTCACCGTTGATTTTACAGATGAAAGCTTGAAAATATTAGAGCTTCTTTACTATGATCTAGAAGACAGCAATTGTTTTGACTATTTTTCGATGACAAAAGAAGAATTCGAAGAGTGCATGGGCGTATACTTTGGTGAAGTGGTTACGTCTACTATTGACGAAGCGCGCTGGGTTGTGAAAGAATATCCGCTTATGGAAAACAAGTATGTGACCGGAATTGAAAAAGGGAATCTTTCACTCATGTTTCCCCATGGATTTTTTAACCATAAAGAGCGTCATCCAGAGTGCGTTTTTACTCTTTATCATTTATATAAACAGCTGCAAAAATAGGAAAAAGGTGAACTTAAGTTCACCTTTTTTATTGTCCCAGCTTTATGGGAATATAAATATCCATTTCATATGTATCACTATATAAATTGCTGTGTATAGCTGTATTTACAATTTCAAGAGCAGGACCTTCAATCATGCTGTAAGGAGAGTTCGGAAGCCATTCATTCCAGATGCTGTTATACGTCGACCCAAGCGATGTAATGGGACCTCTGTGTTTAAACTGCAGGTATGTAAACGAAGGAAACGTATGAACGCTCATACCGTTTGGAATACAAGCCGTATCAGCCACTTCTGTCCCTGCAATATAAAAATAATTTTCTTTTTTCGGAGCCATGCAAATGCCTGTAACCATATGAGGTTCTTTTGAAGAGCTAATCATTTCTTTTTCTTTAAGTATTTGCTTCAAAAGATTCTCTTTTTGATACTCTCCGTTTTTTGCTATGCCTATCACTGAAAATCCTTCTTTATATACAACTTTACCTTGCATAATCCACCTCGAATTTTTCAAGCTCTAGCTTTTATTCTATCAATCATAAATTACTTTACCGTGATTGTAACATAATCTTAAGTAGATATCGATGCAGAAAATGGAACATTATAAAAGATAGCTTTTGTGAATCAAGAGATAGTTCTGGCAAGCTGATTAGTGGAGATTAGTAAACTCTTAGTCATGTTAAATAAAAGGAGAGTATATACTTTATTACCATGTAATTCATATTGGAGGTAGGAAGATGGGAGACGTAATTCAAGGTCAGCTGAACATATTTTCAGCGCAGTCTCAAAACGTGCAGACATTGACTTATGGTTCGGAAACGAGCATTTTAAGTGTAGACGCTAAGACGAAAAAAACCAACCAAAAGATGAAAATAGACGGTTTTGCTACAATTGAATCGAGTATTCCCCTTGGATTAACTAGTTATCAATATGGAGTAACACTTAGAGTATATAGAAATTCTCAGCTTTTGTTTTCACAGAATTTACAGCAGGGAGCTGCAGCCGTTTTAACACTATCATTTACTCAGCAAAACGCTCTTTCTTTTACATGGGTAGATACAGTAACATCAATTGGTACATACACGTACTCAGTGAGAATAGAGTTTTTTAGCCGGTCTTCAACCGGGGTGACTGCTCAAACAAATACACGTGCAATTGCGATTACTACATAAAAAAACAGCGCCAGAATTCTGGAGCTGTTTTTTACTGATGCAACACTTTATTTATATAACGTTTATGAAGAGTAAATCCGGGAAACTCCTTAATATAAGTCAAAATGGTAGCTAAACCAGTAGTCGTCCTGCACATTCTTTGTGTTTGAAGCGACAATATGCTCATGACCTTGTTCATCCGTGGCAATCCAATTATAGTTGATATCCATTTTAATCGGATACATATTGCCTTTTTTAAACAAAATAACGGGGGGAGTTACTTCAACAAACTCGTTTAGTTTTTTAACAACATTTTCTTTACAGCGAATTAGCTCCATGTCTTTTTCTCCTTTGGTGTTATTGCACAATCATATTTTTTGCGTTGTGCACAATATATAATTTAAAATAACAAAGGTAAGTTTAGCACATTTTACAAAAAACAGAGAAATAAAAAGGAGCGATATCGATGAATGAACAAATTTTATTAGCAGAACGCCCAAAGGGAATGCCAACAAAAGATACGTTTAAATACGAAAAAATTGAAATGCCTACAGCGAAAGAAGGCGAGGTACTTGTTCAAACACTGTACCTTTCTGTTGATCCGTATATGAGAGGACGCATGAACGATACAAAATCATATGTTCCTCCATTTGAGCTAAACGCACCGCTTGCAGGCGGCATTGTAGCACGCGTAATGGAATCAAAATCAGATCGCTTTAAAGAAGGCGATATCGTGACGGGTATGCTTCCTTGGAAACGCTATTCAGCTGCAGAAGCAAAAAACTTACAGAAAGTTGATCCAGAGCTAGCGCCAATTACAACGGCTATCGGCGTTCTTGGTATGCCTGGTCTCACAGCTTACTTTGGATTGCTTGAAATCGGTCAGCCAAAAGAAGGCGAAACAGTAGTCGTTTCCGGTGCAGCAGGTGCTGTTGGATCTGTTGTTGGTCAAATCGCTAAAATTAAAGGCGCACGTGTTGTCGGCATCGCAGGTTCTGAAGATAAAATTGCTTATTTAAAAGATGAGCTCGGATTTGATGAAGTGATTAATTATAAAAAAGGAAATGTGAAAGAAGCGTTGAAAGAAGCGTGTCCTAATGGCGTTGATGTTTACTTTGAAAACGTCGGCGGAGAGATTTCAGATGCAGTTGTTAGCTTATTAAATAAGTTTGCGCGCATTCCGCTTTGCGGCCAAATTTCACTGTATAACTTAGAAAAACAAGATGTTGGACCGCGTGTTCAAACACCTTTATTAATTAACAGTGCGTTAATGAAAGGCTTTATCGTAGCCGACTATGCGGACAAATTCCCTGAAGGCATTAAGCAGTTAGGCGAATGGGTGCAGCAAGGAAAAATCAAGTACAGCGAAAACGTTGTAGAAGGTTTTGAAAATGTACCTGAAGCGTTCCTTGGTTTATTTGAAGGAGCAAACTTAGGAAAACAGCTTGTAAAAGTAGCAGAATAAGCGTAAAAAACCGTGCGGGAATAATCCCGCACGGTTTTTTTTACATCGTTGAAGCCGTTTGTTGTTTCGCTTCTTCTTCCATATGTTCACCAGTTCGTTCGATTGGCGAGCGTTTGTGATAGCGTCCAAGCAGTCCTGTCATGATGAAGATACCAATTAACGAATAAAGAACTTGAACTACGCCGAATACCACTGTTGCAGAGCCTACAATCAACACATCTGTCAAAAGCATTGTTTTACCTGGATTAATGCCAAAGCGTTTATCAAGAAACACGCATAGCATGTTGATTCCGCCAAGAGAAGAGCCGTGGCGAAACAAAAAGATCAGTCCAATGCCGACAATAATGCCGCCCACAATCGCAGCTACAAGCGGATGCGGAAGCTCAAACGAAAAGTTGGCAGCTAATAAATCGGACATCACTGACATCAGGCTAACGCTGATGAAGCTTTTTATCGTAAATTGCAGCCCGATTTGCGTAAGAGCCATAAAATAAAATGGTAAATTGATGATGAAGAACAATACCCCAAATGAAATACCGGTTAAATGCTGCAGGACGATTCCAAGTCCTGCTGTTCCGCCAATAACGAGGTTAGAAGCGGTTAAAAATTGAATTCCGATGGCAACGCACAAACAGCCAAAGGTAATCCATCCCCATTGTTTTACGTGATTCATATCTCCATCCCCTTTTGTATATTTATACAATACTTTCGATAGAAAACACCGTCTTTTAATTCACAAAATCTATTTTACTATATATCTTTTCAAAAAAAAGCACTTTTGTGAGAGAATCTAACACAAGATTAAAAGTTAGATAATTCAGATTTATTAAGTTTTTTTGAAGCGAATGAGCGATAAACCAATATGTTTCTAAAAAAAGATTACAAAGAAAGAATGAGAAAAACGGATTTTGGAAAATGTATAAACAAATATTTGGATAATGGTTAAAAAAAGGGAGGAAACATTAGTTTGAACGAACAATTTTAACTAAAATTAAAATATAATTCGGATTTTAGTTAATATTTTGTTTAATTGAGGTAATATATAACATTATTAGTATGAAAATATGTAGAGATGGAAGTGGATGCGAAATGAATAAGAAATTATCAGCGTTGACAGGGGTGGCTGTACTTGCTTTTTCAATGACAGCATGTGCCCCTCAGCAGGAAAAAGAAGTGTCTGCTGAGAAAAAAGAACCCGCTCAACACCTCGCTGATCAGCAAATCATGGCCGACGCTTGGTACCAAACATCCGGCGAAATGAAAGCTTTGTATTACCAAGGCTATAATACAGGAAAGCTTCGTTTAGATGAGGCGCTTGCAAAAAGTACCGATAAAAAGCCTGCCATTATTTTGGATTTAGATGAGACCGTGCTTGATAATAGTCCATTTCAAGCATCAGCAATCAAAACCGGCAAAGGATTTCCTTATAAGTGGGATGAGTGGGTGCAAGCAGCAAAAGCGAAAGCAGTACCAGGTGCTGTTGATTTCTTGACGTATGCGGATCAAAAAGGCGTAGATATTTACTATATTTCAGGCCGTACAACTTCTCAGCTTGAGGCAACAATTAAAAACCTAAAGAATTTACATATTCCTCAAGCAACCAAAGACCATGTGCTATTAACGGGTCCAAAAGATGAAGGAAAAGAAACGCGCCGTCAAAAAGTAGCGACGAATCATAATGTAGTCCTGCTGTTTGGGGATAATTTATCTGATTTTAGCGGCTTTGATAAAAAGTCCATTACTGATCGAAATAAGCTTGTAGAAGAGCAAAAAGAAGCGTTTGGCCAAAAGCTAATCGTATTTCCAAATCCAATGTATGGAGATTGGGAAGGAGCTATTTATAACTACGACTACTCAATTTCGGACAAACAAAAAGATAAGCTTCGCCGCGAACAGCTTCAGTATTTCAACTAAAAAAGAGATGGAGACATAACGAAATCGCTCCAATCAACAGCTAGAAGCACCTGCATTGAAACCTTTGTTCACCATCACAATAAAAAATCCGAACGAGGTTGATTCTCCATTAAGAATCAACCTCGTTCGGATTTCTCTTCAACTCACATATTGTTGTCCCAGCTTCTTTTAATCTTTTTACTATAGCTTGTCCAACTGATCCTGCCTTTTAAGAAAGAAGCCAAGGAGCATAAGGAGCTTGCTTCCACTCGTGTTTTAACATGCCATAAATCACAAGGTCGTGGTAGTGATCATATAGGTATTCACCTTCTCTGCAAAGGCCTTCTTCTGTAAAACCTAGACGCGTAGGGATGGCTTTACTTTTTTCGTTATTAACGCCGCAGCGTATTTCGACTCGATGAAGGTTTAACGTATTAAATGCATAGTTCAGGCATCCGTGTACGGCTCTTGTCATAATACCTTTTCCTTGAAAATCATGTCCAATCCAATAGCCGAGGCTTGTACTTTTGTTTCCCCAATTAATTCCGTGAAAACCAATCATCCCGGCGATTTCTCCGTAGTACCGAATGATGGCCTGGAACCCTTGGTTATTATAGTATTGAGCTCTCCATTCAGGGATAAGTTCATCATAGTCCGCAATACTTTGCATGCTATCTACCCATGGGAGCCATTCTTTTAGGTAAGGTCTTGACTCGTTAATAAGAGAAAGCAAGGGGAAAGCGTCAGTTGATTCAATCAAATGCAAACTAACTTCGTCATCAATTTTGTATTCAAACATACGAAAGCCTCCTGTGATGATGGGCCTGCTGAGATAAGCGTAGCGTGTAGGCAGTTCTAACATCTAGTTTTTCTTTATTCTACCACAAGTAACAGAGAGGAGAACGAGGAAGTTTAGGCTAAAAGTAAATAACGCATAAAGTCGATAGGATTTTAATGATTAAAAAAATTAATAATTGAAAGCACTTTTATCAATATTTTTACAGAAAAGAAGCATATACAGTGATACAATGGAAGAAAAGATAAGGCGTTGTATGTATACATACTTTATAACAAACATGATATTGGATTGATAAAAGCAGGTGGTAAAAACATGGATGTACAACTATTAATAACGGTATTTGCACTCGGGTTTTTCGGGTCATTTTTAGCAGGTATGCTTGGAATTGGAGGATCAGTTGTTTTGTACCCGCTGTTGCTATTTGTTCCGCCTCTTGTAGGAGTGGGAATGTTCAGCGCGCACGAAGTAGCTGGTATAGGAGCCGTACAGTCGCTGTTTGCGTCTGTTTCAGGAGCTCTTGCTTACAAAAAGGGCGGCTATTTGAATAAACCGTTAATTTTATATATGGGTATCAGCGTCTTAGTTGGCAGTCTCATTGGTTCAACGCTATCAAACTCGTTTTCAGAAGGAATGATCAATTTCATTTACGGCGTGATGGCAACAATTGCTGCAGGATTAATGTTTATGCCCAAAAAAAATAATCCAGCGGCCGATTCATTCGAAGTGACGTTTTCAAAACCTTTGGCAGCAGCTCTGGCGTTTTTAGTTGGAATTTGCGGGGGGATTGTCGGAGCAGGAGGCGCATTTTTACTTGTTCCTATTATGATTACCGTGTTAAAAATTCCTGTGCGCGTAACGATTGCAAGCTCATTAGCCGTGACGTTTATTTCGTCTATGGGAACAACATTCGGTAAAGTAATGACGCATCAAGTCCTTTTGCTTCCGGCGCTTATGATTATTGGAGCAAGCTTACTAGCAGCTCCAATCGGCGCTTTTGTCGGGCAAAAGACGAAGGTAGCGTCGCTGCAAGTTATCTTAGCGATCGTTATTACGGCGACTTCGCTGAAAATATGGTTTGATTTACTAATGAAATCTATTCATTAAAAAAAGCTGCCTTTTTAAGGACAGCTTTTTTATTTTGTTGTTGATGACACAAGGTGAGCGACTAAAATATAGCGTTCAGGTGCTGAACCAACGTAGTTAAATGGATAACAGGTGCTGACGGTTAAAGTGGCTCTAGGCTTTGGCACAATAACAGTCCGGTCATCCGCATCAACGATTCGTACTTTGTTCACTTTGTATGTGAAGGTGCCTGCTGCCGTGTTCACCACGAGCGAATCGCCTTCACCCACGTCGCCAAGCTTACGAAAAACCGTATCGCGATGTCCTGATAGAACAGAATTGTCGTTTTGACCAGGCAACACGCTTCCTGCAAAATGACCCACGCCTTTTTCTAATTCATCTTCGTTCGTACCGTGATAAATCGGCAGCTTAGCGTTTAATTTAGGAATATATAATTCTCCCATTAAATCACCGATTTTTGGCTGTTTCGGGTAAGACACATTTGACACTTTCGGCTTTTTTTCCGAGCTAGCAGTACGAGAGTGTACCGCTTTTTTAGCTTCAACAGAAGAAGCTTCAGCAGAAGAGTCTGCTGTTGAAGAGTCCTTGCTTTTAGAAACTGAAGCTGCGGCTGGTTCTTCTGTATCCATTGTTTTAAATGCCAAATAGCCTCTTGCAAATTTATAGGCGTTTGTTGTTGTAAACCAAAGACCAAAGCAAATGACGGCGGCTAAAAGGGAAAGAACAATCAACCGCTTTTTGCGATTGATTGTTCTTCTTGTTTTTCTTGGTTCCATTTTATGCGCGTCTCACTTTGCGGAAAAGAACAAAGCCAGCTGCTACAAGCACTAATCCAATTAATGTATTTGTTACATAATTAGAAGCCGTTTCGGGAAGTTTTCCACCTTTAACGGTTTTTTGTACAGCGCCATTCGTTTGTTTCTTCACCGGTTCTTGTTTCTTTTCTACTGCTGGTTTTTGCGCTTGAGCTGGTTTTGCTACAGCTTCAGCAGATTTTTCTACTTCTTTTCCTGTGTCTGTGATGATATCAGAATTAAACATATCGCCTGTAATCACCATGTCTGCTAAAAATTTACCGTCTGTTGTATAAAGAGAAATTTTTAGACTTGCATTTTTTAATTCTTCTAAATTGATTAAATCAGTAAGAGAAAGCGGTCTTTCATTTCCGCCTTGTACAAGTGCAAACTTAGCGTCTAAATGGAAGATTGATAGCATTTCTTTATAAATAGACATTAATTCAGCGATTTGATCAGCAGATAATTCTGTTGCTGTATCAAAATCTTCGAATGCCGCTAAGCGCTCGCCTAATTGATCTAAGCGGTTAAGCGTTGCTTCATTTGAAAGCTCATCTTCTAACGATGTAAAATGTGCTTCAATTCGATTTAACTCTTCTGAAGTTAAGCCTAATTCAGACTGCATAAACGATAGTAAGCCGCTTAAATCTTCTTCGCTTAATTCATCATCGTAAGAAGCGTCTTCTTCGTCATATGACTCATCATCTTCATACCAGTCGTCGCCCTCTAGATAGAAGCCAACATCCTCATATAAATCATCTAGGTACACATAATCGTCTAAGCTTTGGCCATTCTCTTTTAATAACGCATTTAAGCTTGTTTTGTCTAAGTCAAAATCTGCATACACATCTTGCACGTTATGTAAGTCAGCTGCAATTGGTTCACCTAAAAAGTCTTCTAAATCTGCGATTGTATCGAAGTTTTCAAGACTTTCATCGTACAGTGAAAGCGAATATTCAACGTCGTCTTTGGTTACTTCAAAGCCTCGCGTTTGGCTTACCGATTTTAAATACTTGTTGAAATCTGCGTCAAATGTTGACGCTGCTGCGAATGAAGACGTTGGAAATACGCCTACAAACAGCAGAAATGATAATAGTATTGCCCCCAGTTTTTTCATCAATTTTCTCCTTTTTTTTACGTTTTCTACAAGATTATATAGGAAGAGTTATAAATTTACAATATATACTTATATTATATATAGCTTGAATATAGTGGTAATTTAAGGGATTTATAGAACTATAGATTTTGAGAATCCCGTATGAAAGGGAGAGGAAAGCCTCAGATAGAAAAAGGAGGAAATAAAGAAAAAGGTTTATAATTTTTTTGACAGAGGCAGAAATATAAAAAAGTACCAAAAAAGAACAGCACTTAGAAGCTGTTCTTTTTGAAATGATATGTAAGCCTTAGCATAGATAGTTGAAATTCGATACCGTTCCGCTTTAGAAAAAGATGGTTACGAGTTATGATTTTAGTAAGGATAGTGAAGAAAAGTGAGAGCGCGGTTTTGTCAGCTCTATTTTGATTCCTTTTAGCCTTAAACGTTCTACAAACTGTTTGCGTTTTTTTCGCTTTTCATGCGGGGATTGATTCATATTTGCCTCATCCTCCATATTTAGTCAAGTAGCTAACATATCATTATCATAATCAAAAGATGACGGTTACACAATAAACATTCTCAAATATTCACAAAGATTTAAAATTTGTTACATTGATAGTGTACATGTACCCCATTCTCTTTTTTTATAACATCTCAATGTGCTGTTTTTAAATTGAAGTGTTGTAAATCCTGTCGCAGGCTAAAAAACGGGATTAAAAAAACGCGCTGACTTTTATATTTTGATTCGCTGTGCTTAAAAGCTATACTAGTAGTGCGTATAGAAAAGAGTAAACCGAATTTTTATATCTCATCTATTCGTATACAAAAAAGAAAGAGGGATTTTGATGAAAACAGAACAGCAGTATTTTGAAGAAGGAAAATCAATTCAAACATATATGAACGACATGAGTACATTAAAAGAGGAAAGTTTAGCTGTTTATGAACAATTTCAGCTTCCTAAAGATGGACTCGCTGACAAATTAAAGGCTCACAAGCTTCACTTCTTAGCGATTACTGAAGATTGGTGCGGAGATGCGATGATGATTAACCCAATCATTCGTAAAGTAGCTGAAGCTGCCGGCATCGATGTGCGCGTTGCACTGCGAGATGCGGACACCGAATTAATTGACCGCCACTTAACAAACGGAGGGCGTGCCATTCCGATTATTTTAATTTTTAATAATGAGGGGAATTTACTAGGAAAATGGGGTCCTCGCGCTCCTGAAGTTCAGCAAATCGTCGATGAGCTTCGTGCCGAGCTTCCTTCAAAAGAAGACCCTTCGTTTGAAGAAAAACAAAAAGAAGTCTTTTCTTCGTTACGAAGAAGATATAAAGAAGAACCGGCTCTTTGGTCGTATGTTTATAACAGCTTTAAAGAAACGGTATTAGCTGTTGTGAAATAACTTAAAAAAGCAAGATAAAATGAAGCGCTCATTTTATCTTGCTTTTTTTCTGGTTATTGCAACAAGATCGTTTGTATATCACTTTAATGGAAAGGCAGCTCTTATGAATGTTAGTGTTCAAATCGCGCACTTTTAATTGAGAAAACGTACAAAATTCTAAAAATAAAAATATTTTTTATTCAAAACGCGTACTTTTCAACTTGATGATGATATAATAACAAATAATAAATGAAGAAAGGGGACGCGTGAATGAATGGAAAAGCTTTTGGTCAGTATTTTTAAGCAGCATTTTTAGAGTTCAACATGAATTTTATTTTTTAAATTTAATGAAAGCGCTTAATAACTAACTTCTCAGAAAATATAGAAGAAAGGTGTTAGATACATGAATAACTTACATAGAAAAATGGGAACGTTTTCTCTCATGATGGTCGGTCTTGGATCTATTATTGGATCAGGATGGCTGTTTGGGGCATGGAGAGCTGCTCAAATTGCAGGACCGGCAGCAATTGCTTCTTGGATTATTGGAATGATTGTTATTTTATTTATAGCTCTTTCTTACAGTGAACTAGGGTCTATGTTTCCAGAAGCAGGAGGTATGGTTAAGTATACGCAATACTCGCACGGCTCATTTCTTGGCTTTATTGCGGCTTGGGCAAACTGGATTGCAATCGTATCGGTTATTCCTGTTGAAGCGGTTGCTTCTGTTCAATATATGAGTTCATGGCCATGGGAGTGGGCGAAATGGACAGGCAGTTTAGTAGAAAATGGGATTCTTACTGGAAAAGGCTTGGCTATTGCTACAGGACTATTAATCATTTATTTTCTTTTAAATTATTGGACCGTAGGCTTATTTTCGAAAGCTAATTCGCTTATTACCGTTTTTAAGATTGTAATTCCAGGGCTTACAATTGGTGCTCTTTTATTCGCAGGGTTTCACGGAGGAAACTTCTCCTCTGCAGGAGGCGTTGCTCCAAATGGATGGGCAAGCGTTTTGACAGCTGTTGCTACGTCTGGGATTGTGTTTGCTTTTAACGGTTTTCAAAGCCCTATTAATATGGCGGGAGAAGCGAAAAACCCGGGACGCTCTATTCCTATTGCGGTAGTAGGATCCATTTTAATTGCGACCGTGATCTATGTATTGCTTCAAATTGCGTTTATTGGAGCGGTAAATCCTTCAGAAATCGTAAAAGGATGGAGTCATCTTAACTTTAATTCGCCGTTTGCCGATCTAGCGATTGCCTTAAATATTAACTGGCTTGTTATTGTTTTATATGCCGATGCTTTTGTATCGCCATCAGGAACAGGTATTACGTATACAGCTACCACGTCACGCATGATTTATGGTATGGAAAAAAATAAATATTTGCCGAATATACTGGGACGAGTTCATCCGCTTTACGGAGTTCCGCGTCAAGCCATGTTCTTTAATTTATTTGTCTCATTCATCTTTTTATTTTTATTTAGAGGCTGGGGAATATTAGCCGAAATTATTTCTGTAGCTACATTAATTTCATATCTTACCGGTCCTATTACCGCTATGACGTTAAGAAAAACGGGGACCGATCTTTATAGACCTTTACGTATAAAAGGGTTAAACGTAATAGCGCCTCTTGGATTTATTTTTGCTTCACTTACTCTTTACTGGGCAAGATGGCCGTTAACTGGACAGGTATTATTTATTATTTTAATTGGTTTGCCAATTTATTTTTATTACCAAGCAAAATCAAAATGGAAAGGCTTTGGTCAAAACTTCCGAGCTGGCGTTTGGATGATTGTCTACTTATTATGTATGATGACAATCTCTTGGATAGGAAGTGAAAAGTTCGGGGGACTCAATATTATTAAATACGGCTGGGATATGGGTCTGATTGCAATTGTTGCACTTTTCTTTTATGCTTGGGCACTTAAAAGCGGATACAAAACCGAGTATTTAAAAGAAGCAATCAATGTTAATAATGAAATGAAGGCAGCGGAAGCACAGACTGCCTCAGCTAAAGAACAGATCATAGAAAAACAAATTAAATAAGTAGTAAAAATGAGGCTGGGACAAAAGTATTTCAGTTGAAGTCAAATGCGAACTATTAATTATTTTTTGATTGGTAGTTCGTGTTTTTTTGTTGTTATGTTGAATATAGATTTTATGTGTATAGTTGGTTCTAGCAGTTGATTGGAGGACAAGGCGAAGACTCCTGCGGGAAAAGCGGAAGGGATGAGACCCCGCAGGAGCGCAAGAGACGAGGAGGCTCATCGGCCGCCCGCGGAAAAAGCGAAGCCTTGCACGGAAATCAACTGCGGTGTCACAAGCAGTCCAGCTCATGTATCCAATTTGTTTGTCTTTAGATTAGATTGATTTAGTTATGTTCCAGCCTCTTCTTTTGTGGATAAATTTTATTTTTTTGAATACTAGATAGTAAAAAATGCTATAATGGTGGGCAAAATCATGCAGGGGGAGAACGACTTATGGATATCGTATCAATCACTTCTTTTTTAGGCGTAGCCGCTTTGCTTACGGTTATGCCTGGACCTGATAACTTATTTGTTTTAGCACAAAGCATATCAAACGGTAGATATGCAGGAATCTCGACTTCATTAGGGCTTTGTACGGGCTTGCTTGGTCATATAGCTGCAGCAACATTGGGTCTATCGGCCGTTATCTATCAATCGGCTTTAGCGTTTGCTATTGTAAAATACGCTGGAGCAGCTTATTTATTATATCTGGCTTATAAGACGTTTACAGCAAAAGATTCCGCTCTCGCTGTTGAAAACAAAGAAGCCGTTGAGTACAAGGTGCTATATAAAAAAGGAGTGATTATGAATCTGCTAAATCCAAAAGTTTCGCTTTTTTTTCTTGCTCTTTTACCTCAGTTTGTTAATCATTCAACCGGACACGCCACACAGCAAATGCTTGTTTACGGCGCTGTGTTTTTAGTTCAAGCGCTGATTATTTTTACGTTAATTAGTCTATTTGCAGGGAAAGTAGGAGAGTTTTTGCGAAAATCTCCGGCGCTGTCTAAGCGGCTTAATCTTGTGCAAGGCTCTATCTTTACGCTTATTGGCTTAAAAATTGCTTTCAGTGAGAAATAGCAAAAGATACGACGGTAAACCTGCTTTTTATCTCTATTAAAAGGCGTGGACATAGGTTATTTAAAGGGAGATCCGAACGATAAATCCAATTCGTTCGGATTTTTTATGTCTATAGTAAAAGTAGGTTTCATGTATGTAGTTGCTTCTAGCTGGTGATTGGAGGGCAAGGCGAAGACTTCTGCGGGAAAAGCGGAATAGGTGAGACCCCGCAGAAGTGCAAGCGACGAGGAGGCTCACCGCCCGCGGAAAGCGAAGTCTTGCACGTAAATCAATAGCGGTGTAACAAGCAGTCCAGCTCATGTATCCCATTTGTTCATCTTTATTTTGTGCTTTAAAACAGCAGAGAATACCTAGCAAAATCCTGCTTTTTTGAGTGAATATTCTCGAATGTTTTAAGGGGACGAACCCTTCTTGTCCAATCACATATATATATAGAATGAGAGATAAAACATCAGGCAAAGCCGGTGTTAATCACAAGTTCTTTCATATTATGATTGAAAGGAAAGGTTCACATGAAAAAAGTATGGCTAGATGCAGGACACGGCGGTACAGATTCAGGCGCTTTAGGAAATAATTTGCGTGAAAAAGATATTACGCTGCAGCTTGTACTACACGCGCGGGCGTATTTAGAACATAACTATTCCGTAGATGTTCAAGTAACCCGTTCAACCGATGTGTTTGTTTCATTATCAGATCGAGCGAACCGGGCTAATGCATGGGGAGCGGATATTTTTGTTTCTATGCACATCAATGCTGGCAGCGGTACTGGATTTGAAACGTATCGGTATCCGTCACAAGAGGGAAGTCAATCTTCTCTTTTACAAAAAGAGCTGCACACAGAGATTTTAACAATCATGCGGAAATTTGGGACGATTGCAGATCGCGGTTTAAAAACGGCTAATTACGCTGTACTGCGTGAAACAAATATGCCAGCTGTTTTAACAGAAAACTTGTTTATCGATACGACAGCCGACGCTGAAAAATTAAAAAACGCTACGTTTCTTCGGAAAGTGGGAGAAGCGCACGCGCGTGGAATTGCTAAGTATTTAAACTTACCTTCTAATCAAATTACATTCTATACCATTCAATCTGGAGATACATTTTATAGCATTGCAAAGAAGTATAATATCACCGTTCAGCAGCTGCAGGATGCAAATCCTGGCGTAGATCCTACAAAACTGCAAATTGGTCAGCAAATTGTTCTTCCTGTCACTACGTATACCGTACAAGCAGGAGATACGTTTTATAGCATCGCGAAAAAATACAGCATGACCGTTCAGCAGCTGCAGGATGCAAACCCCGGCGTAGATCCTACAAACTTACAAATTGGTCAGCAAATTATCATTCCCGCTGTTTAATATCTGTAAATAAAAAAGATGACACGGCAGCGTGTCATCTTTTTTATTTATTGAACTAATCTTACAAGCATATGGGCAAGGTGATGCTGCTGTTCTTTGTCTCCAACCTTCCACAGTTCGTGAAGCAGGTTTTCCTCTCGATTGCGCGGCTCTTCATGCTTAGCAAGGTAATCAGCTACTTTCTGAGCTGTTTTAGCCAGCTGTTCCTCATTCATCCCTAACTTTTCGCCTTTTGAGACCTTGTCCCCTAGATAACTTTTAAATCCTTCGAAGCTAGAGAGAATATCCTCTTTTTTCTCCTCGCTCATAGAATTAATTGCTCCTTCAACTTTTGCTGAATGATTTGTTTCTACAGAATTACTCATAGTTTTTTTCTCCTCTCATGGTTATATTTGGGTGTTAGAAAGCATATTCCCTGAGGATTCAGTAAATAAACGTCCAAATGTGTTATTTTTACATTATGACATTTTACAAGGACTTAAAAAGGTGAGGTCAACCGAGAGTTTATCAACCAATAATAAAATGACAAAAAGACTTTGAATAAAGAAATCAAAGTCTTTTACTAATTTTTATTTTATACTGAAGCATCATACCTCGGGCGTAGGAGTAGGCGTAGCATAGCCTTCCTTATATTTATCATCGATTTCTTGGCGAATGTCTTCGATGCTTTTGCCTTTGCTGTAGTCTACTACAGCTTGAGCCGCTATTTCTAAACAGACGCCGCATTTTGTTCCGTGATCATCCCACGTCACTGCGCCGTTTCCTTTGTTTTCGAAGATAAAACAGTCGTAGTTGTTTTGATGATTAGCTTCTTCTCCACATCCGCAGTAGCAAGGAATGTTTTCTAGTAAGGTTTGATGCTTAGCAGCGGCTGCATAAATAAGCTGCATGTCTTCGGGCTTGTCATTCAGAAAAGAGGGAAGAGTTTCACTATTTTTTGTTTCTTCTCGTTTATCACCTAATGTGTGCTGCTGATGTTCTTCATGTTGTGTTGCTTCTGTACGTTTGCTGCCTGAACTTTCTTTACTTTCGTTTCCGGAGCCGGAGACCATGCTTGCTGCAAGGACAACTGTTATGACCTTTGATTTCATCATCAAAATGTTCATCCTTTCTTCAATTAAAGATAGAAAATGATATGTACATCCATCATGTGAAAAAGACATTATTCGTCTTTGAAGTCATTCATCAACTTTCTGCAAAATAATTTTCCGATACATACCTTTCAACATGACGCTTGAATTTTCCTTTAAGATAAGCTGATCCCGGCTTGCTTCAAACACATGTTCAAAAGAGAGCCCAATATCCGTTCCTAGTAATTTTACGAAAGGGCGGAATATTTTTTTAGCAAAAGCCGCTGATTTCTTTTTAGTTTCAAATTTATCAAAAATCAGGATAGTTCCCTTAGGCTTTACTACTCTTGTCATTTCTTTTAAAGCTTGCTCCGCATCAGGTACTACGCTAAGAATTAAGCTTGCTACAACTACATCAAACGAAAAAGAGTCGAATGTTAGCTGCTGAGCGTCCATTTGGTGGAAGGTTATAGATGGATTTTTGTATTTATCTTTTGCTTTTTGAAGCATTTCACTGGAATAGTCGATGGCTGTTACATTTACTTCATGAGGAATAAAAGCTAAATCTGCACCCGTTCCAACACCTACAAATAAAATGCGCTGTTCAGATGAAAAGTGGACGTCTTGAAAGACTTTTTTTCTGGCTTGATAAAACATCCCATTATTAAAAAACGCATCATAAAAAGGGGCCCAACACTTATAAATAAATTGATTCCAGCGGTTATTCACGTAAACCCTCCTAGAAAATAAGCTTTCCAACGCCTGCTGGAAAGCTTATGGATTATATTTATTTTTTCATTTTGAGTAAGCGAAGACTGTTTAAAATAACAAGTAGCGCTGCTCCTGTATCGCTTAAAACGGCAATCCACAGAGTAAGCCACCCTGGGAAGATAAAGGCTAAGGCAATGACTTTAACAATAATAGAAAACCAAATGTTTTGTTTGATGACAGCTAACGCTTTGCGGCTTAGCTTCATCGTATGAGGAAGCTTTTCTAAATTGTCTGCCATGAGAACAATATCAGCTGTTTCCATGGCCGTATCAGTACCAGCACCGCCCATTGCAATGCCAAGATCAGCAGTTGCGAGGGCAGGGGCGTCATTAATTCCATCTCCAACCATAGCCGTTTGATACCCTTCATGTTGAAGCTGCTGTATGGCTTTTACTTTGTCTTCAGGCAGCAAATCGGCGAAATAGCGGTCTACCCGCGACTCAGAGGCAATCATTTTAGCTGTTCCCTCGTTATCACCGGTTAACATCACAATTTGCTGCATTCCGTTTTGTTTGAGGCTTTCTAAAGCAGATACGGTTGTATGTCTGATGGTATCAGCTACGCTAATAATACCTAGAACACTTTTAGCTGTTCCGACAATAATAATCGTTTTACCTTCGTTTTGAAGCTTTTCAATATGAGACCAGCAGTGGGATAGAGGTGTTCCTAAATCTGAGAATAATTTTGCATTACCTGCGTAATAAACCGTTTCTTGAATTGTTGCCTGAACGCCTTTTCCTGTAAGGATTTTAAAATTTGATCCTTGTAAAGAATCGACTTTTTTCTCCGCTGCATAATCCACGATAGCACGGGCAATGGGATGATTCGAATAGTCTTCAAGCGTTTTTGTTATCGCTAAAAGCTGATTTTCTTCAGCAGCAAGGGAAACAACCTCTGAAACGGCTGGTTTACCTTCTGTTAGCGTTCCTGTTTTATCAAAAGCAATCGCATTGATTGCACCAGCTTTTTCTAAAAACGTCCCGCCTTTAATGAGCACGCCATTTTTCGCCGCGTTTCCAATCGCAGATACAATGGCGACGGGAGTAGAAATGACTAGCGCGCATGGGCAAGCCACAACTAATAATTCAAGCCCCTTGTAAAACCACTCACTCCATGCACCATCAAACAGGGGAGGGATGACCATAATGAATAAAGCTAAAATAAAGACGATAGGCGTGTAAATGGTTGCAAATTTATCAACAAATGCTTGAGTAGGCGCTTTTTTCTCCTGTGCTTCTTCCACTAAATGAATAATTTTAGAAATAGTCGTATCTTCGACTAGCTTTGTTACCTTAATTTCTAACGATCCGCTTTCGTTAATGGTGCCTGCATAAACAGCATCACCGATTACTTTATCAACTGGAATAGATTCACCTGTAATAGGAGCTTGGTTGATACTGGATTCGCCGTTTATAATTTCACCATCTAGCGGAATTCGGTCTCCTGGCTTTACGACAATCGTAGTGCCGATTGAAATATCTTCCGCTGCTTTTTTAATCAGCTGGCCGTTTTCTTTCACCCATGCTTCAGAAGGAGCTAAATCCATCAAACCTCGTATGGAGTTTCTTGTTTGTTCAATCGACCTTGTTTGTAGAGCAACACCTAAAGCAAATAGCCAAACGACCGTAGCACCTTCAAGCCACTCACCAATAACAGCTGCTCCAAGTGCTGCAACGGTCATTAAAACATTCATGTCTAAAGAACGGCTTTTAATTCCGTAATAAGCACTTTTAGCCGGTTTATATCCGCTAACAATCATGGCAATAGCGTAGAGTACAGTTGTCATATAAGAAGCAATTCCTGTATGAGAACCGATAAAACCTAATGCGATGAGAATACCCGAAAAAACAATCGGTCCATTTTGGCCTTTATGGTGCCGCGACTCAGCAGACTGCCTGCTGCTGGTTACTAAAGTAGCGGTATACCCAGCTTTAGATACTTCTTTAATAATGTCATCCGCTTCGTTATCGTGCTCAATTTGTGCTTTTCCCGTTGAAAAGTTAACGCGTACATCTTTGACAGCAGGAACTGTTTTTAAATGATTCACAATTGTATTCGCACAAGCCACGCAGTCCATTCCTTCAATCAAATACGTTTTCATTTTTTTATTTGATTGGATAGTCTCAATGTTAAACCCTAGTTTTTCTACTGAGCTTGGAATGAGTAACAGAGCTGACTCACTTGCCGCCGCTACCTGGAGCTTCCCTGTATTATAGTTGAGGGTTACGTGTTGAATATCGTTTAATGTTTTTAAACTTTTTTCAATCGTCGCGGCGCAGGAAGGACAATCCATTCCATATACGCGGTATTCAGCCGTTTCTTCTATGTCACTGTCGCCTGATACTATATCGTGATCACTGCAACAAGAATGCTGGCCTTTGTCGGTCGTTAACGCAATCGTATCTGAACAGCAGCTGTGACTGTGTTCATGACTCTTTGTGCCGCAGGAAGAAGGCTCTTCAGTAGATGCGGCTTCTGAAGAAGAGGAGCAGCAGGTCTTGCTTTCAATTTCTGGTGAAGAAGATCCGCTGCAGCAGCTTCCGGTATGCTGATGATTTTTTTTATCTTCGTGTTTCATTGTGTCCCACTCCCTATACGGTAAGAAAAACTTAAATGGTTACGTCTTCTTTTTTAGCAAACATGATATCAATTACTTGTTTAATATGTGCATCCCTTAAAGAATAAAAAGCTAACTTTCCTTCTTTGCGATAATTGGCAATTCCTATATTACGCAGCAGTCTTAAGTGATGAGAAGCAGTCGCAACTGTAGAGCCTACAATATTGGCTACGTCACATACACATAATTCCTCGCCTTTATACAGAGCCAAGACGATTTTAAGCCTCGTTTCATCTCCTAACGCTTTGAACAGGGCAGAAACACCTTGAACAGCTTCGGCATCGATAGCAGGCTTAATACGATTTACTTTTTCTTCATTAAAACAATAAATATCACAGCGGTCTTTTGGCATGATTTCCTCCTTCATTCAAACATTCAAATGATTGTTTGTTTATAATATATGTCAATTTTAAAAAATGTTCAAACATTTATTGATTATTCGGAATTTTTTTCTGAGCAAAACATAAATATAGAAAGTATGCCTATTAGTGTATGTACTCTGTACTAAATGGTGCGGGCGAAAAGAGAATGACTTTACATGCAGGCCAAAACAAAAAGCCACCCCTGTAGGTAGCCTTTTAATGATTTTAAAAATGATAGAAATAATGGAATATAGCTTAGACTTTGTTTACTTAATTAGCGTTTTAATCGGTTAAATAATAAATCTGCTGAATTATTTAACACCTTGTCCGACTCTTTTAATCGTTTGTCCGAGTTTTCTAAATAGGATTGAGCAGATAATACAACATCTAACGGATCCTTGACATTCTTCTTTTCGGTACATACTAAATGCCCTACACCATTTTTCCAATGAATCGTGCATTTAAAATTCACAAATGTATCATCGGTCGTTCTCAAACGCAAATGCCTGATGATGGGGTTAGATGAGGAGTGCTGTGACAGCATCCACATTGCCTGTTTCCGGTCGTCTTTATGAATAATGCTCCACAGACTGGAGACTGAAGAAAAATAAGAATGTGCTTGACTAGAAAAATGAAGGATTTCACCTTCTTGATTTAATTGAAAGTAAGGAACGGGGATCCATTTAAGTATGTTACTTTCCATCATGCACCTCTCCCAACTTAAGTAATCCCTTTTACCATATCACAATTACCTAATATTTGTATGATTTTTATTATTTTCCCCATGCTTTTCCCCGTTTTAAGCTGTAAAAGCTAAAGAATTATTCAGTTTAAAACACTTGAAAAAAGAACATACGTTCGATAAACTAAAAATTAAAGGAGCGAATTCTATGCGACAGCTACTTCAAGAAAGCTACTCTTCAAAACGACCTGTTGAAATTATTTATATGGACGATAAAGGATGTTTGACACAGCGATTTATTATTGTGTATAAAATTTATCCTCAGAGCGTAAAAGCTTGGTGCTTACTAAGGAACGAGAAACGAACATTTAAAATAGAGAATATCCTTTCATGCGGATTCAGCAATAAAAGGAAAAGCAGTTTTAGGCAGAAAGCTCACTCAATTTAAGAGGGGCTTTTTCATATCATTTCCTCTTATGGCGTGTGAGTTATTTTCATACACTATATCCACCAGAAAGGGGAATGAACATGACATTAAACCAAGGAAATAAAACTAAACACATCGCTAAAGAAAGAACGGAAAAAGATGATATGACAATGCAGGGTGAGAAAAAACAGCATGAAGCACAAAGTACCTCTTTGTCTCATAATAATTGTCGGGCAAACCTTGATGGAGATTAATCTAAAAAAGGAAAGCTTTCGTTTCCGAAGCTTTCCTTTTTTGTGTGTATCGCATTTTTAAGTTAACTCATATTTTTCTGAGCCAATTACAATATAGTCTCTCGCTTGATAGATGAATTTTACGGATTTCTCACAAACTTCGTACGAATAATTTTCTAAAACATTGTTTTTTTGATTAATATATTGCATAAAAACGCTTTGAAAATAACCGTTCTCCACAAAAAGTTCCCCGGCTTTGCACAGCTTCTCATGTGCTTCTTCCAGCCATTTTGCAATTTGACTGTCGTTGTTAGCAAATGTAAGGATGTGTGCATAGTGACCTGATAAATCCGTCATATCCTCTTTATCCCGGTCAAAATAAAACACTTTTTCTTTTTTTGACTGCAGCCTTTGTTTATGCAAAGTGATATTTTTTAACAGTTCTTTTTCAACGTCTTCTTCGGGACTTATATAGATGGGGCAGGTGCCTGCTACCTCACCTTGATCTGTAAATAATACAACATAGTACAAATCAAACATCATATCTCTCCCTTCACGTGTTCATACTATCCTATCTCGCATCCTTCACTTTTAGAATCATTTTTCTGACGTTTGTGCAACATTGGTTCTAATGTATTACTCATAAGCGAACCTCAGTTTTAACGGGAAAGAAAAGGGGAAATGAAAATAAAAATTCTGCGTTTCTTCATTATAATAAGAAAAAACGATCTGTTTACTAGTATTTAAATCTTTTGAAAAATCAAAATAAATAATGATTGATTTCGTCACTTTATTGTGGTTTCATAATAAAGTGTAAAAAGACCATTTTTCTTTCAGAGAGAAATGAGATAGAGTGCTTCTGTGTTGATTCTTTCTTTTGAATATAGTATACATACAGGGGTATAGAAATTAATTGGGAGGAAAACATGGCGATACTATATATGAGCATAGGTATTTTACTTTTATTAATTTGTTACAGTTTTTATAAACGCTATGTGCCGGTGCAGGGAATAAAGAAAGTGACGACCGTCGACTGTGCTTCTACAACAATTTCGTATGTAGATGTTCGTCATTTTCATGAAATGAAACAAAACCCCTGTCAAAAAGCAATCCATATTCCGCTTCCTTATTTAGAGAGACAGCATGCAGAAATTCCATATAAAGAAGTGGTCGTAATTGTTCCTGACAGCATTTCCCGAAATTTAAGCATTCGGCAGCTCAAAAAGCATGGGTATCAGGTCAAGGGATACATGTGTGCGGAAAGATGTGTGTAATAAAAAGAACAGCAAATGACCCTTTATAGGGTTTCCTTTTGGAAAGCTGTGATATATAAGCTGAAAGATACCTGTGTCAAAACGGGTATCTTTTTTTGTTATGAAGACGAGAAGGGGGCAGGGATCGGTTTCTTTTGGTTCAACAGCTACTGAGTCTTTTAGCGTATTTTTATGACAAAAGGTTTGAAAAATCCCTTTTGTGGTAAAAAAAAACGTAGTTCTCCTAGTGCATAGACAGAGGTTTAATAGGAAGTTATAATTTAGGCAATTACATAAAAGGGGAGTAAGCTAAGGAAGGTGAATAGATGTGCGAAAGATAAAGCGGTTGCTATTTCTGTTCATTTGTATAGCGGTTGTAATTGTTGCGTATGAGATGATTCGATATCCGATTGAAAACAATGCTGCAAGTGTGCAGCAGCATTTGCGAAATTGGGAGCATAAAGAAAGTATTGATGGTTCTGCAAGGATTACGCTGCAAGATTTTAAACGGGTTGATCACTCTAATACATACATAGCCTTATTCTCCATACCTGGTGATAAAGAAGGAATGGCCGTATTGAAGCAAGGATGGAACAAACGCCTGCGTATTGAAGTCAGTACCAAAATGAGCAATTTAGTGGATTATGATGATATCCATACAAATAAAGGGACATATGCGCTGTTTACAGGAACAAATAGAAGTAAACAAATTGAGCGAGTAAAGGCGGCTTTGGTGCACGATACATATACAATTGATGCCGCGGTCCCAAAAAGTGATTATTTTGTGCTGTATGAAAAGATACCGAGTCATATTAAACATCCGTTTCCAGCAACGACAACGCTGCTAGATAAAGCAGGGGATGATATCACGGTTAAAGAATTTATGGATCAAGAGCTGCGTGAATAACACGCAGCTCTTTTCTATAATAAAAAGCTTTTTAAAAAAATTCACGTTTTGTTCATATTTTCGAAAGAAAGAATTTTAAGCAAAAAAATCAAATATTTGCTACAAAGTAAAGGGGAATTAACGGGCAAAATAAGTTTCATACAAGGCGTCACATTTTCTTTGAAAATTTGTCACAAAATATTCAATTATGTCGATGTGTATTGATATATCAATGTTGAAGCAAACGTACAAAGCTAATTTTGCAGTTATTCCTAAAGAAATAGTTAAGAAATGGGAGCTAGATCCTTTTATTTACATTTATTCATACCAAATTATGTGATAGAATATCGCAAGGTTGAAGCACTCTAACCCCATTGGTACAGTCACTATATTAGAATATTTTTAATATAAAAAAATAAAGCAAAAGGGACGAAAAAAATGTCATTTTGTATTACAATAGTAGTGGCCTACAAATAAGGGGGAAGAGAGTCTGTATAAAAATGTCGTTATCTAGCGAAAGATAGCGCATTTTGAATGTTCATCAATATAGGCTTCGCATCATGTGTTGTTAGAAAGGAGAGTTTTAAGTGAAACCAAAAAAAGGATTTTGGAAGCTAGTAGGTTTACTATCTGCGCTTTCACTAGTATTTTTGAGCGGTTGTTCAAAGCTTGCTGTATTGAACCCGCAAGGTCCTGTTGCAAAAACGCAATCTGATTTAATCATTTGGTCTATGTGGATGATGTTGATCGTGGTTGTTGTCGTATTTGCTATTTTTATATTTGTTCTTGTCAAATATCGTGAAAAACCTGAAAACATGGACTATGAGCCACCTGAGCAAGAAGGTAACTTAAAGATGGAGGTTATTTGGACAGCATTCCCAATCATCATCTTAATTCTATTAGCAGTGCCAACTGTTAAAGCGATCTATTCTGCAGAAGAAGTACCGGCAGAATCAAAGGATAAAGATCCAATCGTGATTCACGTTACATCTGCAAACTGGAAATGGATTTTCAGTTATCCGGAACAAAATATCGAGACGGTTAACTACGTAAACATTCCAGCGGATACGCCAGTGAAATTTGAGTTAACAGCTCAAGGGCCTATGAACTCATTCTGGGTACCAGAACTTGGCGGACAAAAATATTCGATGAACAACATGTCAATGCCATTATACTTAGAAGCTGATAAGCCTGGTTCTTATATGGGACGTAGTGCTAACTTCTCTGGTGAACATTTCACTCAAATGCAGTTCGAAGTTCAGGCTCAAACGGACAAAGACTTCAAAGAGTGGGTTAGCGACGTAAAAGGCACAGCTGGTAAACTGACTGAAAAGAAATATGATCAAATCCTAAGCCCAGGCGTTGTTGGTCGTCAAACTTACAACGGTACACATTTAAAATGGATTGACCATGCAAAAGATGTATACATTCCTGGCAAAGAGCTAGAACGTGGTACAGGACATGATCACAGCAAGATGAAAGAAGACGAAAAAACGAGTAATGAAGAAATGGAAAACATGGATCACTCAAATCATGAATAACATTCATTTATTACACTAAATAACGTAATGATTGGGGGAAGACATAATGAAGCTAGATGAATTTTTCGTCACTGGCGAACCTATGATTTACGCTGCTGATGCAGCAATCGCTATGACGGTCATCGGTATCGTTTTTGTCTTAACATATTTCAAGAAATGGAAATGGTTATGGACAGAATGGTTAACAACAGTTGACCATAAAAGACTCGGTGTCATGTACATCCTTTCAGCTGTATTAATGCTTTTCCGCGGCGGAATCGATGGAATCATGATGCGTATGCAGCTTGCATTCCCGGGTATGAACATTTTAGATGAACATCACTACAACGGAGTCTTCACGGCTCACGGTGTTATCATGATCTTATTCATGGCAATGCCATTTATTATCGGACTAATGAACGTAATCGTTCCATTACAAATTGGTGCGCGTGACGTAGCATATCCGTTCTTAAACGCAATTAGTTTCTGGACATTCTTTATGGGAGCAATGCTATTTAACCTTTCTTTCGTAATCGGAGGAGCTCCTGATGCAGGTTGGACAAGTTACTTCCCGCTTGCAGGTAAAGAATTCAGTGAGGGCATCGGAAATAACTTCTATGCCGTTTCACTACAGATTGCTGGTGCTGGTACATTAATGACTGGTATCAACTTCTTTGTAACAATTTTAAAAATGCGTGCTCCTGGCATGACAATGATGAAAATGCCAATGTTTACTTGGTCAATCTTCATCACATCAATTATTATCATTTTCGCGTTCCCTGTATTAACAGTAGCGCTTGCACTTATGACACTTGACCGTGTATTCGGAACAGCCTTCTTTACAATGGCTAACGGCGGTCTTCCAATGATGTGGGCTAACTTATTCTGGATTTGGGGTCACCCTGAAGTATATATCGTTATTTTACCGGTATTCGGTGTCTTCTCAGAAGTTATCAGTACACATTCTCGTAAGAACTTATTCGGTTATAAAGCAATGGTTGTATCAATGGTCGGTATCGCATTCTTAAGTTACCTTGTATGGGTGCATCACTTCTTTACAATGGGTAACTCACCGTCAGTTAACTCGTTCTTCTCAATCACAACGATGTTAATTGCCGTACCAACCGGAGTTAAAATCTTTAACTGGCTCTTTACAATGTATAAAGGCCGTATCAAATTTACGACTGCGATGCTTTGGTCATTAGCGTTTATTCCAAACTTCGTAATCGGTGGGGTAACAGGGGTTATGCTTGCGATGGCATCAGCCGATTATCAATATCATAACAGTTACTTCCTAATCGCTCACTTCCACTATGTATTAATCTCTGGTACAGTGTTTGGCTGTTTCGCAGGTTTATACTTCTGGTATCCAAAAATTTTCGGTCACACGTTGAACGAAAAATTAGGAAAAATTTCATTCTGGATTTTTGTTGTTGGATTTAACGTATGTTTCTTCCCACAATTCTTCCTAGGTTTAGACGGTATGACTCGTCGTATGCAAACTTATGCAGACAACCTTGGCTGGAACGGATTAAACTTAGTTTCAACAATCGGTGCATTCTTAATGGGTCTTGGCTTCTTCGTATTAGTAGTTAACTTATTATACAGTGCATGGAAAAACAAACGCGACACTGCAAACGATCCTTGGGATGGTCGTACACTTGAGTGGTGGACTAAATCACCAGTTCAAGCTTACAACTTTGCAGTAATTCCTCATGTGAAAGAAATGGATGCATTCTGGCACATGAAAAAACGTAATGAAACAGAAATTAAAGCAGAAGACTTAAAACCAATTCACTTACCAAGCAATTCTGGTGTGCCGTTTATCTCAGGTATTTTCTGGTTTATCGGTGGATTTGGCTTAGTATTTGAATGGATTCCAATGGCAATCGTTGGATTAGCAGGTATTTTTGCTTGTATGCTTGCTCGTTCATTTGATTATGATCCGGGCTTCTATGTAAAAGTAGATGAAATCAAGAAGGTTGAAGGAATTACAGGGGGTGACAAATAATGGCAGGACATTTAGATAAATCATTGCCGTTAGAATACCAAGAAGAACAAAGTCGCCTGAATATCCTTGGATTCTGGATTTTCTTAGGTGCCGAGATCGCGTTGTTCTCTACGCTGTTCGTAACGTACTTAACGTACCATACGCGTACAGCGGGTGGCCCTACTGCAGAAGAACTGTTCGTTGTTAAAGATTTTATGATCGAAACGCTGTTACTACTATTCAGTAGTTTCACGATGGGAATTGCCATCTTTAAAATGCGTAATAATGATTTAAAAGGACTTTTAGTTTGGTTCGTTATTACGCTTGTCCTTGGTGGAGGATTCCTTTTCTACGAAATTCGTGAGTTTTACATGTACGCAGTTCACGAAGGTGCAACAATGCAAACAAGTGCCTTCTTATCAGGGTTCTTTACACTACTTGGAACGCACGGTCTTCACGTAACAGTCGGTGTATTCTGGGCAATCAGTATTATTATTCAATTAGTAAGACGAGGATTAACACCAGTTACTGCTCGTAAAGTATTTATTATCGGTTTATACTGGCATTTCCTTGATGTTGTATGGATCTTCATCTTCACGCTTGTATACTTGAACGGATTGGTGGGATAAGACATGGAAAATAAACAAGGCCAAAAAGCAGGTTTTCCGCTTAGTCATGTATTTGGGCTTATCCTTTCACTAGCCTTAACATTCGCAGCGCTTGGTTTAGTAGTGCTAGCTGATCTATCAAGAAGCATTACGATGACTCTTATCATGATCCTAGCGTTATTACAAGCAGCAATGCAGCTAGTAATGTTCATGCACATGACTGAAAGTGAAAATGGTAAAGTACAGGTTGCAAACATTCTTTACAGTTTCTTTATTGCACTTTGTATCGTTGTTGGTACACTGTGGATTCTTGCAGCTCACTTTAACCATTAAAAATAAAACCACTTACTTCGGTAAGTGGTTTATTTTTTTTCATTCAGTTTATATTTCAACGTTTGATATTCTCCTGTGGGAACTTTTTTTACTACTTTTCCTTTATCATCTCTATAAACATTTACTTGTTCGTACACTTCAATTCGGTATCCGCCTCTTTTTTCTGTTTTAACATGAACTTCTTTGACCGACATGTTTAATTGTTCCGCCTCGCCTTCATCTGCAGAGGTTTCAACAGCTCCTCCATCAAGTGAAAGGTGAGATAAGCTGTCAAACGACTGCTGGGAATTGTTATCAACATAGCTTGTCACGACTAAAATGCAGGCAAAAAACAATACTAAAAAAAGCGTCCGGACTTTCATCTTCATCTTAAAACACCCCCGTAAACTGACAAACCAGCACGACTGCACCTAATATCCAAACGTAAATTGCAAACGTTTTTAATGAATGATGCTTTAAATAATTGATCATCCATTTTACCGCTACATAACCAAATAAAGCAGATGAAAGGGTGGCGACGAATAAAAAGAAAACGGAAAGCTGCTCGACTTCACCTGTGACTACATCTTTTAACTGAAGTAACACCGCTCCGCAAATAGCGGGAGTCGACAATAAAAATGAAAAGTAAGCGGCTGTTTCACGGTCTAATTTTCGCATTAACGCAGCTACCATCGTTAAGCCCGATCGAGATACAGCAGGGAATATCGCAGCTGCTTGAAACGAGCCGATAAAAAAGGCATCTCCGTATGAAATATGATCCATTTTTTTATAGCCATTTTTTACGGAATCACCAAACCATAAAAGCAGTCCCGTCGCAAGAAATTCCCAGCCAATCGTTAAGCCAGATTTAGAAATACTGTCAAAATAGTCTTTGAACAAAAGACCAATCGCAACTGCAGGGATTGTTCCTATCACTAAAAGCCCTGTAAGCTTGCTAAAGGGATGACGAATAATATGCCATAGCTCACGCTTATAAAAGACAAACACAGCAAGCAGAGTGCCCATATGCAGCATCGTATCTAAATACAGTCCTGCATCGTCTAAGCCAAATAAGTGGCGTCCTAAATACAAATGCCCCGTGCTGCTTATCGGTAAAAACTCTGTAAGCCCTTGAATGATTCCCAAAATAAATGCTTCAAACCACGACATCTTATCACCTCATACAGCGTGTCCTTATTAGTAGTGTATAGAGGAAGTTCTGAGAACATGACAAAAACATGGAAGTATAGGCATTCATTTAGTGAAATAAATACATAAAAATAGGTCATAGTATAAGAAGAGACGACCATTCTTATCTCCATCTCATCCACAATGAATGGAAAGAGGTGCTAAAAATGATACGAAAATGGGTTGCTGTATGCGTCGTATTCGCTGCTTTTATTTTTCCGCAGGCAGTAAGTGCTGAACAGCCAAAAGTAGAGATATTTCAAATTGAAACGGGCAGAGTCGTTCGTTCAACGCTCAAACCCCCAAGTGTTCAAAAAGAAGCCGAAAAAAGTATTGCGTCCATTACTGGTTTATATAAAAAGGCAAGTCCGCTTCCTAAAAAAGGCTATCTTGTTAAAGTGCCTCTTGATCCAGCCGTAAAAATTGAAAATAGTGCGGTCAACACGCTGGCAAGTGAAGTTATTTTTGTTCTTGAGCCGAATCAAAAGCCAATCATGATGGTATTTGACAATGAAAATAGAACCTATTTTTTTGAATTCACTCATGATTTAACTCTTCTCAGAAAAGCATTACAGCTATAAGTCATCGAAATGATGGCTTTTTTTTACATAGACAGTTGACAGTTTATTATGATAAATGTAATATATTTAGAAAAGTCAGAAATAATAAGGGGGAGAATTATGTGATAGCTCTACGACCGTTCTCCAAAAAAGACTTTAAACAGCTAATGGATTGGATTCCCTCCGAGTCATTTATGGTGCAATGGAGCGGCTCTAGCTTTTCTTTTCCGCTTACTCCTAGACAGTTAAAACACTACATTCGATATGCAAATGAAGATGGTGCTTCTACCTATGCTTTTTCCGTCATAGATGAAAATGAACAGCTTATTGGGCATATTTCTCTTGCTCATATTGATTATTATCATAAAACAGGAAGAATTGGCCGAGTACTGCTTGGTGAAAAGTATAGAGGAAAAGGGCTTTGCTCGCACATGTTTGAAAAAGTGTTAGCTTTCGGTTTTGAAGAACTGGGTCTTCACCGAATTTCGCTCGGCGTCTTTGATTTTAACGAGCGGGCGATTCAGTCCTATGAACGAATTGGCTTTACACGCGAAGGCCTTCTTCGAGATGTCCGGCTTGTAGATGGACAGTACTGGAGCTTAATTGAAATGAGTATGTTAGAAAGTGAATGGGCACAGCGTGATGTGCATCAAAAATCAAGCTAAAATCTACTAGTGAAAAGCCAGCTTCTCAACAAGCAGGCTTTTTTGACGTGTGCTTAAATTTCTCTAAAAAGGTATAAATTTTCATTCATTAAGGCATATAGAGAGTAAGTGATGTGTAAAGGAGACCGTATGAATGAAAAAATACAAAATAGGGATCTTAGCGGCATGTATTTTGCTTTTAGGAACCGCTGGATTTGGAATTGCCTATCAACAGCAAACATCTGCTAAAGAGCAGTCTCACTCGTTTAATGTACTGGTGATGGGCGTAGATGAAAGGCCGGGAGATACAGGCCGCTCAGATGTATTAATGGTGGTCAACTTAGATACGAGCCACAATAAAGCAAAAGTTATGCCGATCCCTAGAGATACACGCGTGCACATTGATGGAAAAGGAACGGATGAGAAAATTAATCATGCTTATCGATACGGAGGGATTCCTTTAACCGTGCGCACGGTTGAGAAATTCTTAGATATCGATGTCGATTATTATGTGAAAGTAAATATGGAAGGCTTTAAAGATGTAGTAGATGAACTTGGCGGAGTGAACGTTAAGAACCCGTTTCCTTTTGTGTTTGATTCATTTATCTTTCCTGAAGGAGAAAATGCGTTGAACGGCGAAAAAGCTCTTGCTTATGTGAGGATGAGACACGAAGATCCAAAAGGAGATTTAGGAAGAAATAATCGCCAGCGCCAAGTAGTGGAAGCTCTATTAGATAAAGGAATGAACATGTCAACGGTGAAAAACATTCCAAGTCTCCTCACGCTTGTAAAAAAGCATATTCGAACGAATATTGATGTCAGCGATGCATTTACGATGTATAACATCATTAAGAATGGCCGGCCTGATTTCGAAACGGTAACGGTAAAAGGAGAAGGGCAAATGGTAGATGGTACATGGTATTATGTTGTCAAACCATCTGAAAAAAAACAGCTGAGCGCTATGTTTCAACAAACCAATGAATAAAAAAGAGGGCTGAAGAAATTCAGCCCTCTTTTTATTCACCAATTTCTTCTTGACGCTGCAAGCAGGAAATTTGTTTTTTCTCTGGATGGACACCAAATGTATAGCCCCACGTTTGCAATTTATCTAGAATGATTTCGTCTTTTTTAAAGCCAAAGATCATCACTACATCTTGGTTTTCATCTAAAAGCAAATACTTTTCATCTTTGCGCCACATCGTTAAGTTTGACGCGTAGAAAAGATTCCAGCCGTTATTCATGCGATGACCGGTTGCTTGGTTTTTATAGTTGACAATCATATTTCTTCCTCCATTAGTGAATCTTTCTAAAAGTAAAACTTCAAAGAATATTATAAACGTTCTATTCCTAGAAATCTATTATTTATCCTGTTGAGGGGAACTCGCCGTGATGTTTATAAAATACATGTGATAAAAGATTTAGTATATAAGGATATAGTTGTATAAAACGAGAGTCGATAAGTAAGAAAACGGAGAAAAGGAGGGTCTAAAAGCGTATATAATTGAAAAAAATATAAGTTATCTAGCTTTAAAGACTTAAAAACACGCTTTTCAGACCATGGACATGCTTTTTCAAATTTCTACCTACAAGAAAGAAGGCAGAGGTGCGAAATGTGTAGGTGAATCTAAATGAGTTTACGGTAAACATGAGGCCCCAAAACGTGGTACATGCTAGAAAAGGGGGAAATTCAACGATGTCAAAAAAAGCGCTATGGATTAAAAATGCTTCGCAAGTTGTAACGGCCAAAGAAAATAAAGGTCCTTTAGCTGGAAAAGAAATGAGGAACTTGACGGTGATTGAAAATGGCTCAGTCTGGATAGAAGGAGATCAAATTGTGACCGTAGGTACAACAAAAGAGCTAGAACAAAAATATGAAAGGGAAAGAAATGACGCAACGATTATTGATGCTTCTCATAAAATTGTGACTCCGGGTCTGATTGATCCCCATACACACGCTGTGTACGCTGGCTCGCGTGAAGAAGAATTTTATAGGCGGTTTGAAAGGCCAACTTCTTACTTGGATTTATTAGAAGAAGGTGGAGGTATTCACTCCACTGTCGTTCAAACACAGGAAGAGTATGCGTACCGGATTTATCAGCAGAGCTATGAGCGTCTTACGTCTTTTCTAGCTCACGGAGTCACAACTATAGAAGTGAAAAGCGGGTATGGCTTAGAACTAGAAACAGAACTAAAGCAGCTGCAAATCGCTAAAATGCTGAATGATACGCACGCAGTTGATGTAGTAAGTACCTTTTTAGGCGCACACGTCGTACCTCTTGTATATAAAAAAGATACGCAGAAATACGTCAATTTACTTATTCACGAAATGATTCCTCAAATTTCTTCTTATAACCTTGCAGCATTTAATGATGCTGTATGTCTTCCAAATGCTTTTTCATTCAAACAATGTCAAGAAATACTCGAAGCCGGGAAAAGATATGGCATGCTTCCTAAAATACATGCCGACCCCTTTGAATACTGCAGAGGAGCGGAGCTCGCAGCAGAGGTAGGAGCGATATCAGCAGATTATCTTTTGTATGCTTCTGATAAAGGATTAAAGAAACTGGCTGAAAAACGGATCGTAGCCACACTTTTACCCGGGAATTCCTTATTTGTTGGAATGAAATGGCCAGATGCTAGAAAAATGATCGATTTAGGAGTTCCGGTTACTCTTTCTACAGACTGCAATCCAGGTTCATCTCCAACGACTTCACAGCAATTTGTGATGAACCTGGCATGTATGAATATGAACATGAGTCCTGAAGAAGTGCTTGTAGCCACAACTCTTAACGCAGCTCATGCTATTAATCAAGGAGATAAGATTGGGAGTATTGAAGCCGGAAAACAGGCTGACCTAGCGATTTTTAATGTCTCTAGTTATCGAACCCTTCAATATCAGTATGGCTTAAATCATATTGACTGCGTAGTAAAAAAAGGAGAAGTAGTTGTAGAAAACGGAAAAGTTTTGTAAAACAAGTTTATAGAAAAAGAGAAAAGGGTAAAGAATAGAGAATTTGTCACACATGCAAAGGCAGGGAATTTAGATATGATTACAAAACAAAATGTTATTCCATTACTAAAAGAAGCTTGCCCATCTTTTGAGCCAAGCGAAGAAGTGGACCTCAACGATAAAGACGAGCTGCAGCATGAATTAAGCCGTGTTGCGGGTCATTTAATCTCTCTTGAATATAACGGCCAGCTCCAGCGTGAACCGGACGTATTTGAAGCGATTGAACAGCTGTATATAGAAGGTGAAGCTGATGTGAAAGAAGCTGTTACAACGGGACTCTTTCAAGCAATGCATGAAATGATTATAGATCAGCAAATTAGCCCAGAAGAAATTGGAATGCTATTAAAACCTCACTCACTGAAGTGGTGGAAAACGATTGACCATTTTAGCGAAAACAGTGCTGAACAGTAAGGAAAAAGAACGTCATGGAAACATGATGTCCGTGACGTTCTTTTCTTTTACTGTTCTTTTTTCAGCTGTCTCTCTAAAATAAAAGGACCAAATGGAATAACCGACATAAGAAATGCAAATAAAGAGCGGCCGATTGACCATTTATGCGCGAATTTCACATGAACGACTGCAAGAGCGTACAGCACAAAAAGTGCACCGTGTGCTGCGCCTACAACTGATACAGCTTCGGGTATGCCTGCTGCATATTTTAGCGGCATAGCAATGCCAAGCAGCAGTAAAAATGAAATTCCTTCTAAAATTCCTACTAAACGCAGGCGACCGATTGGTGATGTAAGAACCATGTTTTCTCCTCCCGTAACGACGGAATAAATTTCTGTATCAATGACAAAAATGTACCATAGCGAGCTCTTCATATACAAGCATCATTTGTATCTGTCACAAAAAAGTCGAAAACGCTTTAATTTGCTTTATAGAAGTATTTTGTTTGAAAAACTGACATACTCTTGTGATGCAAGGGATAAAAGAGCACACTACGTGTTGACAAGTTATTTTAATTATTTTATATGTATAGTATCGAAAACGTATGAGAGGATTTTTTACCATGACAAACCGAAAACAGCAAAGAGAGAAAATTTTAGATGCTGCTTTTGAAGTGTTCGGATCCAAAGGCTACTATGAAGCAAAAATGATTGATATTGCTAAACTAGCAGGTGTATCTAAAGGAACGCTTTACTTGTACTTTTCGTCTAAAGAGTCGCTTTATATCGCTGTGAACAATCGTTCGTTTGATGAGTTTTTGTATCATGCAAAGCGAAGAACGGATGAATGCCAAACGTTTCATGAAAAGCTGTATTCAATTGCGAAGCATCACCTGCTCTTTTTTTACGAAACTAAAAAATATCCGGACTCTTTTTGGCAAGCCCCTCACCAAATGCCAGAAATGATGGGTCGTCTTCATCAATTTTTTGAGGATTATCACGGGCTTGTTGCTAAATTGATTGAAGAGCAGAAAATAAAAAATGCTTTCTTACACTCAAAAGCGTTTTGCAGCATGTTAAATGGGTATAAGATGGATATCGTTTCCGACGATGATATAACAGAAGAAGATATCATGAACTATGCGGAGTTCATTGTGAACTTATACATTGAAGGCTGCTATTTTGAGACCCAAAAATGACTCGTCGGTACTGGTTGATAATGGAGGGATATGATGAATACCAGCAGCACAGTAATTAATTTTTCATATTTTCAAGAACAAACCGTTACCAAGGTTAACACAGACAATACCCTGCCGTTTTCTCTTGGATTTAGTAAAGGTGGACTTGTGGCAGAATGTCCATGGAGACTAAAAAACAAACGCAGCATCTTGCTTGGTCAAGCGGACTGGAAATCGCTACATTCTGCCGAGCAGCGTCAGCAAGTCGAAGCACTGCTGCTTGGCCAGCACATTATCTCTATACAGTGGTATGAAGATATCGGTATACTTCGAATTACATTTTCTAATGGGTATGCGCTAGATATGTTTCACGACAGCTCTTTTTTTGAAGGTTGGGATTTATATGGTCAAGACGGCTTTTCTTTTATCTCGCTGCCAGGGGGAGCGTGCGACCATCAAATTTCAGTTTGTATAGACAGTTCATCAGCACATGAAAGGAGGTGAGTTTTTTTTGCGAAAAACTGACCCGCGGGTACTCTAAAATTGTTAAAAAAAAATAAAACGGGTCTGCAGCTATTAAAGGATGAAGGCTTTTCAAATAACTTAGTTACGTAACGGAGGAAAAAGATGAATTTTTTGACGAGATTTAGTTTAAAAAATGCGGTAGCTGTGTTTATCGTTTCATTTTTACTTATTTTAGCGGGGCTATATTCATTTTCAAAACTAAAAATTGATTTACTGCCGAATATCGAATTTCCGCAGCTGTCCATTGAAGCAACGTATCCCGGGGCTTCTCCTGATGACGTAAATGAAAGCGTCACGTCGAAAATCGAAGACCAAGTGAAAGGAATTGAAGGCGTTAAAAGCGTACAAAGCGTATCGTATGAAAACGTCGGTATTATTAATTTAGAATTCCCGTTTAATACGGATTTAGATAAAGCTGAACAGCAAATTAACTCGTCGATAAAAGAATTAGATTTACCAGAGTCATCAAATGTAGACGTAAACCGTTTTTCATTTGGTTCATTCCCGATTTTCAACATTTCACTGTTTGCGAAAGATGATGCAAATCTTGAAAAAGTATTAAACGATGAAGTGATTCCTGAATTGAATAAAATTCAAGGTATTAACTCCGTCTCAGTTGGCGGCGTGAAAGAGGACCTTTTACAAATTACGGTCGATAAAGAAAAAGCAGCTCAAGCTGGCTTAACGCTTGATGGGATGAAAGAACAAATTAATCAAAAAGCTGTTTCATTCCCAGCAGGAACATTAAACGGAAAAGAGCTTCAAATTCCAGTGCGAGTAGAAGAAAAAGTTGCGACGATCGATGCATTAAAGAAAATCCAGCTGAAATCTACGATGAATCCTGAAGCAAAGCCTGTGAAGCTTGGCGATATTGCCAAAGTCGAAGCCGTAACAGAACAAGGCGAATATACACGCTATGACGGCAAAGATGCACTGTCGATGGCCATCACAAAAAAACAAGATGCTAATACGGTTGAAGTGGCGAGCGAAACGATGAAAATTTTGAAAAAATATGACGATCAGTTAGACTACGCAATCGGCTTTGACTCAGCTGACGGCATTGAAAAGTCTGTTGAAACATTAGTGCGCGAAGGATTGCTCGGAGCATTATTTGCGTCACTTGCCGTGCTGATTTTCTTGCGTAACTTCCGCGCTACGATCATTGCCATTATATCGATTCCATTATCGCTGTTAGTATCAGCTATTTTCTTAAATCAGCTTGATATTTCACTTAACATTATGACACTAGGCGGAATGGCTGTAGCCGTTGGGCGCGTAGTGGATGACAGTATTGTTGTGATTGAAAATATTTTTAGACGCGTTCGCCGTTCAGAAGAAGGCATGAGCAACGAGCTTGTCGAATCGTCCACAAAAGAGATTTTAAAAGCCATTACCTCGTCTACCATTACAACGGTTGTCGTATTCTTGCCAATCGGCTTTGTAGGAGGAATTACAGGAGAGTTCTTCTTGCCGTTTGCCTTAACAGTTGTTTTTTCACTGTTAGCATCTCTTCTTGTAGCGATTACAATCGTGCCGATTTTAGCAAAGTTTGCATTTAAAAAAGTCCCGCCTGAAGAAAAAGAAGGAAAGCTGCAGCGCGGATATGCAAAAGCGATTGCATGGTCGCTTAATCATAAAATCAAAATTTTAATTTTATCCTTTATTTTACTGTTTGGCTCATTTGCGCTTGTTCCTTCACTTGGCTTTACGTTTATTCCAAATGAAGAACAAAAAATGCTTCAGGCCAACGTTCAATTACCGGCATCTACATCACTTGAAAAAACAAACGATGTATCTTTAAAAATTGAGAAGATGTTTGCGGATCAAAATGAAATTTCAGATGTGACTACGGAAGTTGGATCACGCGACTTTTCAACAGGTGTAAAACGCCCGAACCAAGTTGGCTATTTCTTGAACGTAAAAGAAGGCGTGAATGTTGATACGTTTATTGATAAAGTTCAAAAGAAAATGGAAAGCATCACGAAAGAAGAATCACCGAAAGCAACAGTTAATGTACAAGAAGCATCAACAGGAGGGCCTCCTACAAATAATAACGTAACGGTTGATTTATATTCTTCTAATTTAAATGACTTGCAAAAGGCAGCTAAGCAAGTGGAAAACCACTTAAACAAAGACAAACGTCTTAAATATGTAACAAATAACTTCTCAGATAAGCAAAAGCAGCTTGTAGTAGAAGTAGATCCTGATAAAGCCGCAGAGTACGGAGTATCTGGATTTCAGCTGCTTGGTACAATCTCTGATCAAACCAAACCAGTATCCGTTGGAGACTTAAAATTAGATAATACAAAACGAGCGGTTCAGCTTTCGTACGATAAAGACCTTAGTTCAGTAAAAGAAATTAAAGATCTTCAAGTATTTACAGAACGAGGGCCTGTGTTAGTAAAAGATATTGCTGACGTTCGTACAATTGATACGTTCGCTTCTATTCAAAAGCTTGACGGCAAAGTATTTGCGCGAGTGGAAGCAGATATTAAAGGCGATGATGTTCAAGCTGTGACCAAAGATGTTGTAGATGGAGTAAAAAAGTTAGACTTGCCAAAAGATGTGAGCTTGGACGGTGGAGGCGGAAGCGACGAGACAGTGGAAGTCTTCCAATCTCTAGGTCTAGCTATTTTAACGGCAATCGGCCTTGTGTATTTAACGATGCTCGTTACGTTTGGAAAAGCGCGTATTCCATTTATCATTTTATCGTCACTCATTTTTGTGCCAATCGGTTCGTTAGTTGGTCTAGTACTTGCAAAAGAACCGCTGTCCGTCAGCGTCATGATTGGATTCTTAATGCTGATTGGAATTGTTACAACAAACGCGATTGTACTTGTAGATCGAATTACCCAAAATCGTGAACAAAAAGGCATGACGATCCGCCAATCCCTTATTGAAGCTGGGAAAACGCGCTTGCGTCCAATTTTAATGACGGCGTTTGCTACCATTGCTGCATTAATTCCGCTGGCGCTTACTACATCAAGCGGAACGCTGATTTCAAAAGGCTTAGCTATCACGGTGATCGGAGGGCTTGCGTCATCTACCCTTCTTACCTTAATTATTATTCCAGTGGTATACGAACTCTTCTTCGCAAAGCAAGTGAAAAGAGAAAAACAGCTGGAAAAAGAAACGACATAAGAACTATTTTCTAATAGAGGAAAATATGACCATAGACTATATGTTATAATAAAAGTACGTTTTAACCCCTTATATTATAGAAAAAGAAGCGGCGCTTTCAAGCGCCGCTTCTTTTTTATGTAAAATCATTATTTACAAAAAATGATTAAATGTCTTGTATGGAGGGAAAGAGTGTTAACAGGAAGCTTTACTATATCATCGTAGAGTTATCTAAAAAACATACAAAGTACAGGAGTGTCGTTTTCGTGAGTTCAACAAAGAAAGTTGTATTTATCAGTTCCATTATCTTAAATGTCCTTTTCATAGGTGTTTTTGCTTTTTATGCAACAAGCAGCAGCGCGATGAAAAATCCGCTGTCATCTAAGGATTCGTCTAAGCAAAGCTATAGAGATAATCCTTATTACATTGAACGGACCACTTTGTTCAAGCAATTAAGTATTCCTAAAGAGTCAATCGTATTTCTCGGTGATAGCATTACCCAGCGCTCTGAATGGAGCGAACTTTTTCATAATAAGCAGATTGTCAATCGAGGCGTAGCCGATGATACAACAGAAGGGGTATTGCATCGTCTAAAAAGTATTACAGATGCTAAGCCAAAAAAGATTTTCTTAATGATTGGCATTAACGATTTAAATGAGCAAAAATCTGTAAAAAAAACCAAAGCCAATTACGCTGAAATTCTTGAACGTATTCATAAAGAATCACCGAATACAAAAGTCTATATTCAAAGTGTACTGCCCGTGAACAATAAAAAATGCGGCGACGCAGTGGACAGTAAAGATGTTATCGCATTAAATAACTATTTAAAGCGTCTAGCTAAGAAACACAATGATTCTTACATTGACCTGTATTCGAAAGTATCTACACATAATCAGTTAAAAAGTAATTTCACGGTTGATGGTCTTCATTTAAAAGGCCAAGGCTATGCTATTTGGAAACAAGAGGTTCAGGCATACGTAAACCAATAAAAAAAGCGCTCCGAAAGGAGCGGTTTTTTTTAGATAAGCTCTGGTAAATGTTTTTTAGCATCGTATTCGACAAGAGCATCTCCGTTTTTGATGCGCTGTAAATAATCAGGATTTGAAATAAGCGGGCGGCCAATAGCAGCTACGTCGATCCAGCCGGCTTGCAGCGCTTTTTCAGCTGATTCAGGCGTTAAGTCACCTACGCCGATAATCGGTCCATCCCAGTACTTACGCGTAATTTCATAAAGATTTTGACCGTTTTGAACATCTTCATAAAAATCCAGCATAGACGGATGGATGATCTCAATTCCTGTTTCTTTAAACGCTTCTGTATACGTTTGAATAGCTTTTTCAGTGTCGTCCCAGCGGTAGTCTGGTTTATCAAGCTTATGAGGAGAGAAGCGAATCACAACGCGCTCTTTTCCAATGGCGTCGATAACAGCCGAAATCACTTCTTTCATAAACGTTAATCGCTGTGCAAGGTCGCCTCCGTATTCATCAGTGCGTTTATTAGACCAGTCTGAATTAAACTGATCGATTAAATAGCCGTGAGCACCGTGAATTTCAACGCCATCAAATCCTGCTTCAATGGCATTTTTAGCGGCTTGAGCGTACTGTTCTACAACTTCTTTAATATCTTCTTTTGACATTTCTTCAGGCTCTTCGTAGGGCTTGCGGAAACGAGGCACTTGGCCTTGTGCCGCAATAGCGGAAGGGGCCTGAGGCTTATGCCCATTGATTAACCCGGAATGACTCAAGCGGCCAACGTGCCAAATTTGAGCGATAATCGTGCCGCCTTCTTCATGAACAGCTTCTGTTACAGGCTTCCATGAATCAATTTGTTCTTGGGTATAGATACCCGGAACGCCAGGATTTCCTTTTGCGCGTTCGCTGATAACAATTCCTTCACTAATAATTAAGCCAATACCATCCTTTGCGCGGCGGCGGTAATAGTCTACAACGTCTTGACCGACTACGCCTGTCTCTGGATCAGCAAAGCATCTTGTCATCGGTGCCATTGCTGTACGAGTGTGTAAATCAAATGCTTCAATGTTTGTTGGTTGGAATAGTTTTTCAAATTTACTCATTTTATATTCAGCTCCTTAAGAGGAAAGTATAGCTGCGAACGTTTTGCAGCGGGTTCAGTTTATTGTAACAGGGGATTTGTTTTATCTTCAAACATTTCGACTTCCGAAAAAGTTCAGAAAAAAAAGCCGGCTGTCTTTACAGCCAACTTTTACAACATTAATGCTGTTTGTTAGGAAGTTTTTTCTCAGGATGCCCAGTAGCTTGACCCTGCTTGTTTTTACGCTGCTTTTCTTGATTGTCATTCAGTTTTTGAACAAATTCATTTGTGTTTTCCATTATCCAAACCTCCTTTATGAACTTTCCCTGTTACTATAACCCATTGCACGTAAAAACATGACGCGAATCCGTTAAAAGCAACTTCATATGTGCACTGGTATATAGAAATCAACAGGAAAATCGTGTATACTGTTGTAAAAATAATGTTAATGTTTCGTGAGTTTATAATTTCTTATTCATTCATGAACAAGAAAAGGTGTTACGCAATGAGTGATTTTTTTAGCGGGAAAGAAATGTCGTTTATTTTGATTTTGACATTCAGCGTATACATATTTGTCTGGAATGTGCCCCTTCAGGCGACAAATGCCATGATGATCTACTTTATCCTGCTGTTTTTGTATACAGTCAGTAAACTGCTTTTTTCTCCTCAGTTCCGACAATTTCCGCTTGTTAAGGTGCTTTTGGCCATTTTATTCGTTCTTATGCTGGCTGAAATAATCGTTGCTTACAGCACTCATAGCATAAAGATTACAGATTTAAATCATATTTTCGATTATTTTAGTCATATGGATTTGTATTCATAGTATGTACAGCAAACAAATGATTTACGACGATATCCTCTCCGAGTGCTGGCTGTGCTTTTTTATATTTTTTACACACTGCTTGCACAAGGAAAGAGAAAGCGTACGTTCTTTGACCAAAAGATCAGGGGAATGCCAAATTTCTTTGAATAGCTCTGTTAAGATGCTTTCGCAAGCATGTGGATCTTTTACTGCTGAATAGACAAGACGATACAAAAGCGATTCATATCGATTGTAAAGCTGATGAAGTGCTTCTTTCTTTCGGATTTTTATCTCTTGAATGAGTAAAAGATCATTGTTCATAACCGAGCCCCTTCGAAAATCAATTATAGTTCATTGTACCCTCGTTAAGATGAGTATAAACACCTAAAAAGGAGAGGCTTATGAGCGATGTAGTATCAAAAAAAACAAGGCAAAATATTCAACGAGATATCGAACAAGGGAACTTGGGGAAAGTGAGAGACCGCCTGCACGGTTTGCTCGTTACCTATCCAAATGAGCTGATAAACTTATTGTAGCTGGATGTGCATTGATTTTCCTTACAGTCGTCAGTTTACTAATCATTGGCGTATATACAGTTTGTACATGGCTGTTTTCATGAAGAAAAGGTGCACAGATGTGCACCTTTTCTTTATGAATGCTGCTTCACTACGTGATTTACAATTTTTTCGGCTGCAGCGGCGGGTCCAGCTGCCTGTTCGAAACTTACGTTGATTTCTTTTATCCCTTTCTTGTAGCGGTCGTCATGTATGACTTCGTCAACGGCACTCCTTAAAAGCGAGGCATTTACCGTTTCTTTTGCTAAGCGATACCCGGCGTTTAGCTCCACGAGCCTTTGAGCAACGAGCGGCTGATCTTTTCCGTGAGGTAAAACGACTAACGGTACGTTAAAATGAATAGCTTCATTTACACTGTTCATGCCTCCGTGCGTGATAAAAACGTCAGCTTCTTTTAACACGTCAAGCTGAGGAACATAGGGCGAAATAATAAAATGCTCTGGTGCTTTTCTTATCTTTTTAAAATCAGCCCGGTCTCCTGCTGCAATCACAACTTTTCCATCAAAGTCGCTAAATGCGTCGATGCAAAGGTTAAAAAAGCCTTCTACATCGTCGAGTACTGTTCCCATTGAAACATAAAGAACTTTTTCATCTTTTAGCTTTTCTAACGGAAAATCATGAGAGGTGTGACGCTTTGGAAAGCTTGGCCCAATAAATAAACAGGATTCATCAAAACGTTCATGAAGCGGCTGAAAAAAGCGGCTTGTGTATACGACCGTTAATTCGCCTTCATTGTTCATAAATTGAAGCAGATTTTTAGGTTCTACGCCAAACTGATTTTTGAGCAAGCTGAGCCCGTACTGAGCTTTTTCGTCAGGTTTAAATGGAACGTCTGAATCGGGATGCAGAGGCATCATTGCTAAGCGTTCTTTTGGCATTAAAAAAGAAGCAGATGATACAATCCCGGGAATTCGCAAATAATCACGTACTAATTCCCCTGCTCCAAACTTGTCGTAAAACACAAAGTCAAAGTCAATTTTTTTTGATAATGTATGAACAAGCTTCAGCGTATCTAAAGACGTTTGGATGTGGATATTTAAAAAGGCGTTGATTCCTTGAGCAGTTTCAGGCTTGATGGATACACCGGTTAATAAGTCCCGGTGAGTGTGTACGATAGCCCCGGCGTTTTCAAGACGCTCTTTAAAACGCTCGGCCGTAATGTAATGAACGGTATCACCTCGATCTGAAAAAGCTTTTACCATTCCAAGCGTTGGGTTTACGTGACCTTCAGCGGGAAAATTGATCATTAAAATGTTTGCCATTTTTTCACTTCACTTTCGGTAAGATTTCTTCAAGCGTAATCAAATATAAGGAAGTTGACAACTAATTTGGCTAGCGCATTTATCTTTTAAAACCTTAACTTTGTGTATAAAATGTGAAAAAATATAACTTTTTTCCTAAAAAATAACATCATTAAGCGGAGGTTATGGTAGAATTTTGAGAGCACTAGAGAGAAAGAATCATTTTTGGAGGTTGCTATTTTGAGTACGTTATCAACAAATTCAGAGCCGGTTTTAAAGCCTAAAAAGAAAAAAGAGTTTACTTACTTCACGCTGCTTCTATTTATCGTGTTAGGCTTTGGCCTGCAGATTATAGCCGGAATTGGAGTAGCTATTTACGATGAAGTTACGGGTTCAAATATGACGGGAATTTTATTAGAAGGGCCATATGCCCTGCTGGTAGACGCGGCGTTTTTTCTAGGCGTTGCGGTGCTGTACAGGCCTGTGCGCAGATTTTTAAAGCCTATGTGGAACGTCTCAGTATTAAAAGAAAGAAAAACGTATGTATATATTGTGGTAGGCTTTTTAATTGTAGCCGCGGTGCAGTACGTGATGCTTTCATTTTTAAACGTAGAAAGCGCAAATCAGCAGCAAAAAGATTTAAACCAAGGCAGTTTTAATCAAACGCTGCTTTCAAGCTGGATATTCTTTATAAGTGTAGCAGTCATTACGCCTATTAAAGAAGAGCTGCTTTATAGAGGTGTTTTATGTGGTTTTTTAACCAAACGCCATCACGTGTTTGTAGGCATTTTCGTTTCCGCTATTGTATTCGGTCTGTTACATATTGGCTTTCCGATTACAGCTACCGTCATGGGACTTGTCTTTGCCATTATTTATTATCGAACAAAATCTATTTTTCCATCTATGATTTTACATATGCTGTGGAATGGATTAGTGAGTATAACCGTCTTCTTTTAAAAGCCGCTTAAGCGGCTTTTTTATTTGGATAAAGATGCAGAATGCTTTACGCGAATTTTCCCAACAATTAATAATCCAAGAGGGTAAAATAGTCCAAATAACAGACTATACGGAATCCACGTATCTCTGTCCCACGTTTGTTCATATGGAATGCTTGGATACACGATAAGTGAAAATGTAACGGCAATAATGCCTAGCGGAAGAGTTAAAATTCGGTAGTTTTTTAATTCAAGAATTTGAGCGAGTCCAGAAACGGTCGCATAATAGTAGAGAGACGTTTTAAAATAAAGAGATAAAAACCACATAATAGCCATAATTACTTCAATATTTTTCAGAAAATCCGCAACTTCGATCCGTCTTGCAAGCTCATAGCTTGGATATAAAGCAATACGTGTATACGTATTTCCAAGTACAAGAATGCCAAGCAATAAGATAATAATCATAATGCCTCCGCCGATTAAGCTTCCCGTAAAAAAAGCGCGGTTTCGCTGATCTGGTTCCGCTACGTGAGCAGGGAAAACGGTTAGCAATACAATAAAAGTGAGAGAAGTAATACTTGTAAATACCAGAATAGATCTGATAATAGGCTTAACGCCTACCTCTAACAAAGGCTGCAAATTCTCATAATGAATTTGAGGGAAGATCGAAAAAACTAAGATTAAGAACGGAATAACAAACCAAGGAAAGAGAATTTCAGCACAGCGGGCAATCGTTTCAATGCCAAGCCGAACGCCGACAATCACAATTCCCATAAACAAAATATGAACAGCAAGCATAGGTGTTTGAATAATAATGCGAGTTGTTAGAAACGAGCCCACGTAAAACAAAACTTGACTGCAAAAAAGAAGAGTAGAAGCGACAAATAAAAGAGATACAAACTTTCCTAGCCACTTGCCTAAAATGGCTTCGTTTAGTTCCATGAGCGTTTTATTAGGATAAAGGCTAGAAAGTTTGATATACATCCATACAAGAAAAACGCCTACACCTACGCCTAAAATAGCTGGAATCCATGCCTCTTGTTTAGAATCAGCCGTTAAGCTTCCAGGAACGACTAAAATGGTGTCGCCTAAACTATAAAAAATGACGAGTATTCGAAACTGTGCTGCGGATAAATTCATCTGACTATGCACATTGTTCACTTCCTTTTATTTCAACAGACTGAACAAAAAATCACTAAAAGGTTTTAATAAAAAAGCAATGCCGTCCCCGGGGTTAGGAACCTCCACACCGCCGTATTTTAAACTAACAATTAAAATACTTACTATGAACAAACTCCAAAAAATTTGCTTTTCTTTTTTACTGTTCACTTTTTTTAAATAAGGTATTTCTACTAAACAAACAGCTGCACAAAGTAAAAAAATCCCTAAAAATATAAGCATGTATCAACCTCAATTAGTAACCCTTTAAAAATGATGAAGGGATGTTAAAGACGCCTGTGTTTCAAATATAGTATGATCCAAAAAGGCTTGATTTATGAAAAGTAAGACTAAAGCCAGGGCAAAACCGTGTTATAATGACCAAGTTGAGCGTTATAATAGAAAAAACAGCATGATTACAAACAAGTAGATACATAACAAGGCAAGGATGGGAGAGATATATATGGCAGATGAGCTCAAAAAAATGCTAGATGACAAAGAAAAGGTGCAGCTTATTATCGCCGCTGTTGTCATGCTTGGAGGCCTGGTCGTTTTGTTAAAAAGCGTTGCAACAGGGCAGGCCATGGGTCAAAAATGGCTAGAAAGTCAAGGGAACGCAGACACGGATCTGTATCTTGAAACGATAAAAAGCTACATACATCTGTATCAAATTGTGGGTGGCGTCATGTTTGGAGGAGGCCTTCTCACGTTACTTCGTGCTAAACTAAAGAAATAAAGCGGCAGCAAAATAAAAGATCATAGTCCAAAAGAAGTGTCATATCTTTTTAATAACTTAAAAAATAGTGAAAAGGAGTTATGTATGAATAATGAAGAAAATACACCGGCTTATCATCTGTTTATGATGATAGGAGCGCTTGCTATGCTGATTTTTGGTGTTGTCGGTTTCTTTATTCAGTATCCTGCTACGTTAAGTTTTGTGATGTGTATTGGTGGAAGTATCATATTTTTGCTGCATTTATTTGAATATATGAAACCTAAAAATGAACTATAGCATCTTCAAACGAGGAAATCTAGAAGCAAAGGAAGATGAGAAATGCGGAAACACCGTACGTATGAAACGCTAGTTGATCTTTATCAAAAAAGCGCCAAAATTCATTATGAAATCGATTATCGAGATAAAAAATCTGTAAAAAAAGGCAATCGAGCTGCAGAAGATATGAAAAAAATTGCGCAGCTCATTCATTTATATTATCCAGGCATGCTGTTTGAATTTGCAACATTGCTGACGAATCCTACTTATCGAATTGACCTATGGGCTGCACATCATATTTTAGAAATCATGAGCTATTCACCAATGCTTGAGGACAACGCGCTTTCCGTCATTGAACGCTACGCCGACGAAAATGATTTTACAGCTTTAGGAAATCGCATGTGGTTAGATCAGTGGAGAGAAAAACAGCGCTAAAATTGGGCTAAGCAAACAAGAATAACCAAAAGGAAGATGGATATATGAGTTTATGTACATTAAAGAACGGTATAGGCATCAGCATTCGAGAAGCAGCACCGAAAGACGCAGAGAAAATGATTGCTTTTTACAACCGGGTAGGAGGAGAAAGCGATTTTCTTTCATTTGGAGAAGGTGAGTTTCTTACACCTCTTTCAGAGTACGAACTGTTTTTAGCTTCTGTAAAACAAGAGCAAAATGCTCTTATAGTTGTGGCTGAAAAAGAAGAGAAAATCATTAGTATTGCATCCATCACCTCGTCTCAAAACCCGCGTAATAAGCATGTGGGAACCCTCGGTATTGTAGTAGAGAAATCTTATAGCGGGCTAGGGTTAGGCAGACAGCTAATGATTGAGCTGATTGAATGGGCACGTACGAATAAACAAACAAAAAAAATCGAACTTGTGACGCGAGAAGATAACCAAAGAGCTATTTCTTTATACAAGCAGCTAGGGTTTCAAACAGAAGGATTAAAAGAAAAAGACACCTATATAAATGGCGTGTACTATAATACAATGCTTATGGGTCTTCACTTATAAAAAGAGGCTGGGACAAAAGTATATTAAGTGAATGAAAATCCGAACGATGAATCGTTCGGATTTTTTCATTGTGGTGATGAACATAGGCTTCCTATAGGCAGATGCTTCTAACGATTTTGGAGGCTCAGCGGCGCCCGCGGAACGCGAAGCCTTGGACGGAAATCAATGGCGGCGGAACAAGCAGGTCAGATCATGTATACCAATGGTTCGTCTTTAGATTGAATTGACGTAGTTATATCTCACTCTTTTTTTGTTTATTGTTTTTTAGCTTCCGCAAATACACTCATCGCCTCGTTCATAAATTTGGCTAATCCTTTTCCATAGCGATCAATGTTAGTTGTAAATCGCTCATCTTGCACATACATTTCTCCAAGACCTTTAAAGGCTTCTAATGAATATGTTCCAAAGTTCTCATTTAAAAATTGATACCATGTCGCAATAGCTTTTTGAGCTTCTGTAGAGGATGGTGACAGATCACGAAGCGAAGCTAAGTGAGTGTAGATACTTTCCCATTCATTTGATATGCGCTGCTGTTCTTCTTGTGAGAAGCTTTGTACTTTTTCATTCGCTTCATCTACCCGCTGATTTCCCCAGCGCTTCCGTGCTTCTTCTTCATAGGGGTTATGCGAAAAATCCAGTCCTTTAAACCGCTCTTTTTCGTTCATTTCAATCGCTCCTTTTTCATATTGAATCGTTTTATTAATGGTTACAATCATTTGATCGAGCCGACTGCGTTTTTCAATCAGCATGTTTTTTTGCAGTATCAACGCTTCTGTGCGGTTAAACGTCGGATCTGTTATAATCTCGTGAATTTGTTTTAAAGGGAAGCCAAGTTCTTTAAAAAATAATATTTGCTGAAGCATATCGAGATTAGCCAGTGAATAAAGCCGGTAGCCGGATTCACTAACGGCATCAGGTTTTAATAGCCCGATTTCATCATAATGATGCAGCGTGCGGACGCTGATTCCTACTAAGTCAGCAACTTCTTTTACTTTTCTGTTCATTCTTTCATCTCCCTTCTGAAATCTACTATAAAATATAACGCAGCGTAAGGGTCAATACTAAAAAAGAAATAATTGACTTTTAGTTTATATGCATTTATATTTAATTAGCATTAACTATTTATAACATGAAATAAATAAGCAAGCCTGGAGGAATAGATGTGACAAAAAGCAATCAGTATCTTGGAGAGATTCGTTCATCGCTTCAAGTGCTATTTGAAAAAATGCAACCTGAAATGATGGAGAGCCTAAATGAGCATGAGATGACTCCTACGCAATTATTTGTTCTTTCTTATTTAAAGAAAGTAGGGAGCAGCAAGGTTTCTCAAATTGCAGAACTCATGGATGTCAAACCGAGCGCCGTGACTCTTTTAGTAGATCGTCTTGAACAACACAATTTTGTTGTAAGAGAACATAATAAAGAGGACAGACGAGTCGTTGATATTACCTTAACGGAGTTTGGGCATCGCAAGCTTGAAGATGTGCTGAATGGTCGAAAAGCCATTATGGACCGCTATCTTTTGCATTTAACAGAAGAAGAGCTTTCTATGATGGCTTCTATTACGAAAAAGCTTGCAACGTCAGCTGCTTCTTATAAAGATAAGCAGCAGTAACAAAAAAGAGGAGAGACACACGATGGAAAATCAAAAAAATTCAAAGCGCACGCTCTTATTAATTGGGTTAATTATTGCGATGTTCTTTTCTGCACTTGATGGAACCATTGTCGGAACAGCTATGCCAAGAATCGTAGGAGATCTTGGTGGATTGAGCATGATGACATGGCTGACAACAGCCTATTTATTAACGTCGACAACGGTTGTTCCGATTGCAGGGAAACTCGCTGATTTAGTAGGACGCAGAGTAATTTATGTTACAGGACTTATTATTTTTATGGTCGCTTCTGCTCTATGTGGAATGGCAAATAACATGACAGAGCTTATTTTATTCCGTGCATTACAAGGAATTGGCGGTGGCGTTATGATGCCGATGGCAATGATTGTAATCGGTGATTTATTTACAGGAAAAGCACGAGCAAAATTTCAAGGAGTATTCGGAGGAATTTACGGCCTTGCTTCTGTCATTGGTCCACAAATTGGCGGATGGATTGTTGATTCACTGAATTGGAAATGGGTGTTTTACATCAACTTGCCGGTAGGGATACTCGCTACCGTTTTTATTGCACTGGGACTTCAAGGAAAGAAACATACGGGACCTGTGAAATTCGATGTAGCGGGTATGTTCACAATGGTTATCGGAGTAGTGAGCTTGCTTCTGGCCCTGAGCTTTGGAGGAAAAGACTACGACTGGAACTCTTGGCAAATTGTTAGTCTATTTACACTGGCTGTTGTTGGGATCATAAGCTTTATTATTGTGGAAACGAAAGCCAAAGAGCCGATTCTTCCGATGTATTTATTTAAGAACCGAACGTTTACGCTTTTAAATATCATTGGCTTTTTTATGAGCATCGGCATGTTCGGAGCCATTACGTTTGTTCCGTTCTTTATGCAAGGAATCGTTGGAGTCAGCGCCTCGGAATCCGGTACCATTATGACGCCGATGATGATTTCAATGATTGTAACAAGTATTATTGGAGGGCAGCTTGTTTATAAAGTTGGAATCAAGCCTCAAATCGTAACGGGTATGCTCATTATGGCAGGAGGGTTCTTCTTGTTAACAACATTAGACCTTCATACTAGCAAACTTGTTGCCACTTCTTATATGGCCATAATCGGTTTAGGAATGGGTCTTGTGATGCCAATTTTAACACTTGCTCTTCAAGAGAGCTTTTCAAAAGAAGAGCTCGGTGTGGTTACATCATCAAGTCAATTTTTCCGTTCAATTGGAGGAACGTTCGGTATTACCATTTTAGGAGCGGTGATGAATGCAAAATCAGGTACGCTTCTTACTGACAAACTCGTTCCATATTTAAACACATTGCCTGCTCAAGCAAGTGCTTTTGCGGACGGGTTTAAAAAAGCGATTGATACGAATCCTGAAAGTGTGCTGCAGATGCTGTTTAGCCCCCAAGCGCTAAAGAGTATTCCAGCTGCCCTTTCAGACAGCATTGTGCCAATTTTGAAGACCTCGCTAATGAGCGCATTACACAGCGTCTTTTTCATGGGCTTAGCTTTTATTATTTTAGGAGCGGTATGCACATTGTTCTTAAGGCAGATCAAGCTTTCAAATAAAAAAGCCGAAGAAAAACCAGAAGAAGGCATTGCTGAAGTAGAGCCATCACGTTAAAAAAAGCGCACAAATTTGTGCGCTTTTTTCTATATTAACTAGTTGTTTCATTAGGCTTACGAAGAAAAGGGGATTGTTTAGACGTGTCATACGAAATTTGATCAAGCAAATACGTTAAATATAAGTTCAGTTCAAACCGATCTTCCGACACAAAATCTGTAAGCGCTTGCTTATTATCTTTCCACATGAGAATTCCTCCTTAATTTTACATACTAATGAATGGATTTAATATCAGAAAGCTGAAGGGAAACAACGGCTTCATTTTCGTCTTTTACGGATAGAATTTGCTGATGGAGATTTAAGTTGTGCACGCGGCCTTTGCACGTTTGCAACGTTCCATCTTTATAGTAAGAAACAGTTATCGTCCCACTTTTCGTTAATTCTCGTAAAAACATTCGAGAAGCCTCCTTAAAAAAGATTACCTGATTTAAAAGCCAGTCCTTTCATTTGAGATGAGCAAAAGGGAATTTTATGTACTGCAAGCTTCCCTTTATATTCTCCAACGTGTATGAATAGATCGAATAAAAGGTTGCTAGCCCACCTATAAACTGTCCTAAATTTCAGAATATACTGTCTTTTCTGTATAGTGTTTTTTAAAAGGATTAATGTTACATTTATTATGTAACATTCTGATGAGAAAGAAAACCGTTTCTACAAAACTTATCTAAAAATTACAAAATATTCATATTCATGTGAAGGATGTAGAATGAACAAATATAGAAGTAACTGTGTTTATAAAAAACGTAACTACAGCTTCAATTATTAATGATCTTAATACTAGTTATCAATTATATGTATTTTACTAATTTATTCTTCTCCGATAAAATGCAGGTAGACGAATTTGATAAGAATTTTCTAATGATTTATATAATTAAATTTGATATAATCTATAGGAATAATAATGTATGAAGGGAAACATCATTGATTAATTAGACACAGGTATTAAATGTTGTTGAAGATGATTCGTAAAAGCATACATATTTAAATTATATATTTTTGTGAGGTGGACAGTGTTGCAACTTAAGGTAGTAAACAGCCCTTTTAATCAAGAACAAGCAGATTTGCTTAATCGCCTTCTGCCGACATTAACAGAAGCACAAAAAATGTGGTTGAGCGGTTATTTAACAGCATCTCAATCTACGTCTGCCGAAGGAACGCCAGACGTTTCTACAGCAGCGCCTGCTCAAACGAAACAGACAGTTTCAAAAGACGTAACGATTCTTTATGGATCACAAACAGGAAATGCTCAAGGACTTGCTGAAAATACAGGCAAAACGCTTGAAGCAAAAGGCTTTAATGTAACCGTATCTTCTATGAATGATTTCAAACCAAATAATTTAAAGAAACTTGAAAATTTATTAATTGTCGTAAGTACACATGGAGAAGGAGAGCCGCCTGATAATGCGCTATCTTTCCATGAATTTCTTCACGGCCGTCGAGCGCCAAAACTTGAGAACTTCCGTTTCTCTGTTTTATCGCTTGGAGACAGCTCATACGAATTTTTCTGTCAAACAGGAAAAGAATTTGATGTGCGCTTAGCAGAACTTGGCGGTGAAAGACTGTATCCGCGCGTTGACTGTGATTTAGATTTTGAAGAGCCCGCAAATAAATGGCTTAAAGGTGTTATTGATGGATTAAGCGAAGCGAAAGGACACAGCGCTTCGGCAGCTGTTCCAGCGGAAGCTCCTGCAGGAACTTCACCATATTCAAGAACAAATCCTTTTAAAGCAGAAGTGCTTGAGAACTTAAACTTAAACGGCCGCGGATCAAATAAAGAAACGCGACACTTAGAACTATCTCTAGAAGGTTCAGGTTTGACGTATGAACCAGGAGACAGTTTAGGTATTTATCCTGAAAATGACCCGGAGCTTGTTGATCTTCTTCTTAACGAATTCAAGTGGGATGCAAGTGAAAATGTAACGGTTAATAAAGAAGGAGAAACGCGTCCTCTTAGAGAAGCGCTAATCTCTAATTTTGAAATTACCGTTTTAACAAAGCCGCTTTTAAAGCAAGCAGCTGAGCTTACTGGAAACGATAAGTTAAAAGCGCTTTTAGAAAATCGCGAGGAATTGAAAGCATACACACAAGGCCGTGATGTGATTGACTTAGTTCGTGACTTCGGCCCATGGAACGTATCGGCACAAGAGTTTGTAGCCATTTTACGTAAAATGCCAGCGCGCCTTTACTCGATTGCAAGCAGCTTATCAGCAAACCCTGATGAAGTTCATCTAACAATCGGAGCGGTACGCTACGAAGCGCATGGACGCGAGCGTAAAGGTGTTTGTTCCGTCCTATGTTCAGAACGTTTGCAGCCAGGCGATACGATTCCTGTATATCTTCAAAGCAATAAAAACTTTAAGCTTCCTCAAGATCAAGAAACGCCAATTATTATGGTAGGACCTGGTACAGGTGTGGCTCCGTTCCGCTCATTTATGCAAGAGCGTGAAGAAACAGGGGCAAAAGGCAAGTCATGGATGTTCTTTGGAGATCAGCACTTCGTAACAGACTTCCTTTACCAAACAGAATGGCAAAAGTGGTTAAAAGATGGCGTACTGACAAAAATGGACGTGGCGTTTTCACGCGATACTGAAGAAAAAGTATACGTACAAAACCGTATGCTCGAACATAGTAAAGAATTATTCCAATGGTTAGAAGAAGGCGCATCTTTTTATGTGTGCGGAGATAAAACAAATATGGCACGCGACGTGCACAACACGCTAGTTGAAATTATCGAAACAGAAGGCAAGATGAGCCGTGAACAGGCGGAAGGTTACCTTGCTGAAATGAAGAAACAAAAACGTTATCAGCGTGATGTATACTGAGGATTGAAAGGAGATTTTCAACATGGTAAACAAAATTTTAAAAGCGCCCGAAGGTCCTCCAAGTGACGTTGAGCGCATAAAAGATGAAAGTAATTATTTGCGCGGTACATTAGGAGAAACAATGCTCGACCGCATCAGCTCAGGTATTTCTGAAGACGATAATCGTTTGATGAAGTTCCACGGAAGCTACTTGCAAGATGACCGAGATCTTCGTAATGAACGTCAAAAACAAAAGCTAGAGCCAGCTTACCAATTCATGCTTCGCGTCCGTACGCCAGGCGGTGTTTCAACACCAGAACAGTGGCTAGTGATGGATGATTTAGCACAAAAATACGGAAATGGAACGTTAAAGCTGACAACTCGTCAGGCATTCCAAATGCACGGAATTTTAAAGTGGAACATGAAGAAAACGATTCAAGAAATTCATGCTTCTTTATTAGATACAATTGCAGCTTGCGGAGATGTAAACCGTAACGTAATGTGCAATCCGAATCCGTATCAGTCAGAAGTGCACGCTGAAGTATTCGAATGGTCAAAAAAATTAAGTGATTACTTATTGCCTCGTACAAGAGCGTACCACGAACTTTGGCTAGATGAAGAGAAAGTGATCAGCACACCGGAAGTGGAAGAAGAAGTGGAACCAATGTATGGTCCGCTCTATTTGCCAAGAAAGTTCAAAATTGGCGTAGCGGTTCCACCGTCTAACGATATTGACGTGTATTCACAAGACCTTGGCTTTATTGCCATTTTAGAAGACGAGAAACTTGTTGGGTTTAACGTAGCAATCGGTGGCGGTATGGGTATGACGCACGGAGATAAAGCAACTTACCCTCAGCTTGCAAAAGTGATTGGATTCTGTCGACCTGATCAAATTCTAGAAGTAGCTGAAAAAGTCATTACGATTCAACGTGATTATGGAAACCGCTCTGTACGTAAAAACGCGCGTTTTAAATACACGGTTGATCGTCTTGGATTAGAAACGGTAAAAGAAGAGCTTGAAAATCGTCTGGGCTGGAGCTTAGACGAAGCAAAATCTTATCACTTTGATCATAACGGCGACCGCTACGGCTGGGAAAAAGGTGTAAAAGGAAAATGGCACTTTACTCTTTTTGTTCAAGGTGGACGTATTGCTGACTTTGAAGACTATAAGCTTATGACGGGTCTTCGTGAAATTGCAAAAGTTCATAGCGGTGATTTCCGTTTAACGGCCAATCAAAATTTAATTATCGCGAACGTATCAACTGAAAAGAAAAAACAAATTAGTGACCTCATCGAACAATATGGACTAACTGACGGCAAGCATTATTCGGCTCTGCGCCGCAGCTCATTAGCTTGTGTATCGCTTCCAACTTGCGGGCTTGCTATGGCGGAAGCTGAGCGTTATCTCCCAGTTCTTCTTGAGAAAATTGAAGCAATTGTAGATGAAAACGGCCTTCGCGATAAAGAAATCACCATTCGTATGACGGGCTGTCCTAACGGCTGTGCACGTCCTGCTTTAGGTGAAATTGCTTTTATCGGTAAAGCACCGGGCAAATACAATATGTATCTTGGAGCAGCATTTGATGGAAGCCGCTTAAGTAAAATGTACCGTGAAAATATCAGTGAAGAACAAATCTTAAACGAACTGCGCGTCTTACTTCCTCGCTATGCAAAAGAGAGAGAAGAAGGCGAGCACTTTGGTGACTATGTCATCCGCGCTGGTGTAATCGAAGCTGTAACAGACGGCACGAATTTCCACGCATAATACGTATGAAGGGACCTTTCTAAACTTACAGAAAGGTCCCTTTTTTCTATTTTAATATTCTCTAACAAATACTGCTACTCCAAATACTCCTAATCTTTCAGCGGTAATTTGTTCAAATCCGTTATCAAGTAAACAATGTGCTGCACTTCGGTAGCGCTGACCTTGAGCTAACAAGCGTCCGCAAGGATTTGCGCTGCCGATTACCGTTGCTTCTACGACAGTACGAGGGGCTTGTCTATCCAAAGGATTTCGCTCCCACAGAATTGTCACCACATCCGGAGGACGTGGGATAGATACATTACCTGTGTGTTCATGCATAGCCATCACCTCCTTACACTATAGTAAATGCAAAAAATGGAAGACTGCTTGTACACACGCTGATTTTTATTAAAAAAGGCGTTCACCTATGCCTAACTCGGCTGATTTCATAGCAATGAGGTGATCAATAGAAACGGCTGGCAGAAAAAAAGAATGCTATAATGTAAAAGAAAGGAATTTTTATCAAGGAGGGAGAAACATGCAGCAAAAACGAGTAGTGGTTATTACAGGGGGAGCAAGCGGAATTGGCAAAGAAACTGCCTTAAAGTTTGCGCAAAAAGGAGACGCGGTGGTCATTGCTGATTATGATAAAGGGAAAGGAAAAGAGACCCTTCAAAAAATTGAAGAAGCTGGAGGGAGCGCTTTATTTGTGCAAACAGACGTCACAAAGTTTGAAGAAGTGGAAGCGCTGATTGAGGAAACTGTGAACCGCTTTGGGCGAATTGACGTGATGTTTAACAATGCAGGTATTGGACGCCCTACATCTATTTTAGATCAAGACTTAGAAGAATATCATCGTATTATTGACGTGAATCAGCACGGCGTTACATATGGGATTATGGCAGCGGGCAGGAAAATGAGAGAGTTAGGTATTAAAGGCGTCATTATCAATACGGCATCTATTTTTAGCTTCTTAGCCTCACCCGGTACCTATGCCTATCACGCAACAAAAGGAGCTGTTGTGATGATGACGAAATCAGCTGCGCTAGATCTCGCTAAATACGGTATTCGCGTCGTCGCCATTGCGCCAGGATTTGTTGATACGCCCATTATTCAAGGCTATAAAGACAACGGTATGATTGAAGGAATGAAAGCTAAAACGATGAGCAGGGAGCTCACTACACCAAAACAAATTGCAGATATGGTTTATTTGCTTTCCTTAGAAGAAGCGGGAGCTGTAAACGGCAGCGTCATCATGGCTGATGATGGGTATGCGGCATTTAAATAAAAGGAAAAAGGATTCTTTTTAAGAAAAGAATCCTTTTTTATTATGTAGTAGGCAGGGAACTATAAACAAACGTATCGTGAGCTTTTCCGTTTTGATACATATAGTTTTTTAACACTCCTTCTTTTTGAAACCCGAGCTTTTCAAGCACATGCTGTGATGCTTTGTTTTCAAGAAACACAACAGCTCCAATCCGCACTAGCTGAAGGGTATCAAAGCCATAAGCCATAACAGCCGAAGCAGCTTCCGAAGCATAGCCGTGACCCCAGTGCTGAGGGTGCAGCTCATAGCCAATTTCCGCGCGCTTATGCTTTTGGTTCCACTGATTAAATCCAACTGTCCCAATTAATTCCCCCGTATCGAGCCGTTCAATTCCCCAGCGCATGCCTTTTTGATTTCTGTAATTTTCAGCAAAAATATCAATCAGAACCAGAGCTTCTTGAATAGTTGTGAATTTTTCTTGCCCGTAATATCTAATAACTTCTTTCTGAGAGAAGCAGTCAAAAATAGTATCTGCATCGACTTCTGTTATTTCACGCAGTGTAGTGCGAGGTGTAAGAAGAATAGGAAACATACTTTTCTCCTTTCTATTTTATATAGAAAGATTTCGTCAGCTCAGAGAAAATACCTTTTATTTTATTTTTCTGTTATAAATTAAGTGGAAATACGAGCTAAACGACTGAGAAAAAGACAGGAAAAACTTCTAAATAACGCAAACAGTTGTTACATACTAGCACTAAAAACAGTATACTAAAAAAACAAATAGAGCTAGCTGCACGTAGAGCAGCTAGCTTTCCTGTAGGAAAGAACCTATTTTTTAGTTAACTGATTGCGATCTTCAATTTGAGGAGGCTCTTCAAGCCATCCGTTTTGAATCATAATTTTGCCGCCTTCTTTCGCCAAACTGTAAATGTCTTTTGTAAGCTGGAGCATCTTTAATGGCAAATCACTTCTTAAACTAAAGGCTCCTCCTAAAGCATTACTCCCCAGACCGAACGTACTCAAAAGACTCGTATTGTACATCATCAGCTTATCTGAAAAAGGAGGAACGGTTGAATTCGTCGCTTTTCCGGCATGAGTAGCCGGGGGTTCTATGTAGCTATGGCGTAAAATATCACCTAGTTCTGTTTCAATTTTCTTCGAAAGCTTCATACCCCTGACAAAATGCTGCTGTGCTTCTTTGTTGTTGGCCACTTGAGCAAAACCAATCATCAGCTGCATTCCTACAAGATTTGTATCAACAGCATGTTGAATAAGTGACACTTCAATGGTATTCAGCGATCTTTTTTCGCTAAACCAGCTCAATCCGCCTATATAGTTTTGTTCATGGACAAAATGGACTTCCTTAGGCATAGAAACGTATGGGGGTTTTGCGATGACACCCGTTTCTAGCAATACTTGTGTGGATTGATTGTATATGTCCTGTGCTTCTGCTGTTGCCTCTACGAAGAAATTTCGGACATCTTCTCGGTAAGACATGGTCGAATGCAAAGCAAACAGTCCTGTTTCAATTTGAGACATTAAGCGTATATACATGACTTCGAACATGTGGTCATATAGTTTAGGAACTCCTACATTCACGTCATCTTTCGTAAAACCAATTGGGATAACAGCGCCTTCGTTCTCAAATATTTCTTTAATTCGAGCTACACTTTTTAAAGATCGGCTATAATATAGCTCAAAAAGTTCTTTGTAATCTTGTTTATCTTCCAGAAAATATTCTAGAAACCTCAAAATCATCGTTTTTTCCTGATAAGTCATCCATAAGTTAGCAAGCTCCGAGGACGTGAGCGGCGGAAGTTTTGATGTGCTCATTGTACACATTCCTCCTGAAAATAGTGATAGGTAAATATTTATAGCTTCATTAGTATTTCTTTTATTTATAGGAATATTCTTCTTTTTAATTTATTGAAAAGCTTCATTAGCCGTTATTATAGTAAGATAATTGAAGGAAATAAAGCTTACCAACAAGTCAGTTGTATGATAACTGATATGAATAAAACTAAGTTTTTCTATTACTTTAAATAATTTGACAATTGATGTTATTCTTACTATTATGGAAACATAAGTTTTACATATATTGCTAGAGTTCGACAACACATTCTCGCAGCACTATAAGTAAGGAGCTTACGATGAAGCACATTGTCCAAGCAACAGATCATCCTAGAACGAAAGACACATTAAAAGAAGATTTACGCAGGTTAGGCATAACACAAGGGATGACTATCATCGTTCATTCTTCGCTATCTTCATTAGGGTGGGTAAACGGAGGTTCAGTAGCCGTTGTTCAAGCTTTAATGGAGACAGTGACAGAGGAAGGAACGATCGTGATGCCGTCACAGTCGGTCGATCTTTCGGATCCATCAGAATGGGGCAATCCGGCTGTGCCAAAAGAGTGGTGGGAAACTATTCGGGAAACGATGCCTGCATATGATCCGGCCCACACGCCAACAAGCGGGATGGGACAAATCGTGGAAACTTTTCGAACATACTCTGGCGTAAGAAGAAGCAGCCATCCAATGTATTCATTCGCCGCTTGGGGAAAGGACAGCGAAGACCTCTTAAGAGATCATCCCCTTGAATTCAGTTTAGGCGAAAATTCTCCTCTTGAAAGGCTTTACAAAAAACATGCCTTTGTTTTATTATTAGGTGTCGGGTTTGGGAACAATACTTCTTTTCATCTAGCGGAATATCGTATTCCATATCGAAACGTGATTCAAAAAGGGTCTCCAGTTATGGATGCAGGAAAGCGAGTATGGAAGACATATAAAGAATTAGAGTTTCGAGAAGAGCTGTTTGAAAAGATAGGTGAAGCGTTTATTGAAGCAAAAGGAATAAAAGCTGAAAAAATCGGTTCAGCACGTGCATACTTCTTTTCAATGCCTAAAGCCGTTGATTTTGCTGAAACGTATTTGAAAGCGCTACAGTAAGTGGTTGTATGCTTTTAAAGTTGTCTGTATATCAGACAACTTAAAGTGAGAGCCAGCGACCCCTCTGGAATCTAAATTAAACAAGCGCAGAAGTCATTCAAGCAAGATAGTTTACTTTTTATGTTCCTTGTTTCATAATGGCACTTGTCTGTGAATTTATTCGGTCAGGTTGTCTTACAATTATGGAGATAAAAAGCAAGTGTTAAATAAATTCATTAAAAAATTTAAATGTATAGAAAAAAGGAGAGAATACAATTATGTCACTACGTGATCAAGCACTACATATGCATCAAGAAAAACAAGGTAAGTTAGAAGTTAAATCAAAAGTTGAAGTTCAAAACGCTCAAGATTTAAGCTTAGCTTACTCTCCGGGAGTAGCAGAACCTTGTAAAGAAATTCATGAACATCCAGAAACGGTGTATGATTACACAATGAAAGGAAACATGGTCGGCGTTGTGACAAATGGTACCGCTGTTCTTGGCCTTGGAAACATCGGACCTGCGGCTTCACTTCCCGTTATGGAAGGAAAAGCAATTTTATTTAAAAGCTTTGCAGGCGTAGATGCATTCCCAATTACACTTGATACAACAGATACAGATAAAATTGTTGAAACTGTGAAATTAATGGCTCATACATTCGGAGGCATTAACTTAGAAGATATCGCAGCTCCACAGTGCTTTGAAATTGAAGAGCGCCTGAAAAAAGAAGTAGATATTCCTGTGTTCCATGATGATCAGCACGGCACAGCAATCGTAACGGTAGCAGGACTTGTAAATGCACTGAAAATTGTCAATAAATCAATGAAAGACTTAAAAATCGTCTTAAACGGAGCAGGAGCTGCCGGCATTGCCATTACAAAGCTTCTTTATTCTTACGGTGTACGTGACATGATTATGTGTGATACGAGAGGTGCTATTTATGAAGGCCGCTCTCAAGGTATGAACAAAGTGAAAGCTGAAGTGGCTTCTTATACAAACGTAAATAAAGAATGCGGTACGCTAAGCGATGTAATTAAAGGCGCAGATGTATTTATCGGTGTATCTGCAGCAGATGCATTATCTCAAGAGATGGTTAAATCAATGAATGAAGATGCAATTATCTTTGCGATGGCAAATCCTAATCCAGAAATCAAGCCAGACGCTGCAAAAGAAGCAGGAGCGGCTGTTATTGGAACAGGTCGTTCAGACTTCCCTAACCAAGTAAATAACGTTCTTGCATTCCCTGGAATTTTCCGCGGTGCGTTAGACGTTCGCGCTACTCATATCAACGAAGAAATGAAAAAAGCTGCTGTTGAAGCAATTGCAGCCCTTATTACAGAAGAAGAGCTAAACGCAGATTACGTTATCCCTGGACCATTTGATCCTCGCGTAGCGCCAGCTGTAGCAGAGTCTGTAGCAAAAGCGGCAATGGATTCAGGCGTTGCCCGCATTACAATTGATCCAGCACGTGTAAAAACACATACAGAACAATTAACAAAAATCGAAAACTAATAACGGGTAAAAAAGCCCTTTGAAACGCTGTTTCAAAGGGCTTTTTGTTTTAAAGACCTGCTGTAACCGCTGTGAAATCTAAACGTAACACCATTTCATCTCCCATATGATGTACAATAAAGAGAAAAGAACCCAGGTTTTGTATCATAAAGGGAGGAACAAAGATGTACACCGTATTTTCAACATTTAATGTACCGGATGAAAAAGCTGAAGAAGTGATTGGAATTTATAAAAATCGTTCAAAATCAGTCGACGAGGCTCCAGGATTTGTAGACTTTCTACTTCTTCAAAACGATAAGCGAGCAGGGGAGCTCACCGTTCAGCTTACATTTGATACGAAAGAGAATTATTTAAGCTGGGTACGAAGCGAAGATTTCAAGCGTATTCATGATTTAGAGAAAAAGTACCCTGATCAAGAACTGGCAGCCGTCATCCCAAAAGTTTCTCAGTACAAAGTGGTGGCACGATGAGTTCACTTCCCGTTAATAAGATCGTCGAAAGAGTAACGGAGAAAATCTACGAGTTAGAACCTTCTTTGCTCGAAAAATTCGGAGAGCGCGGTAAAGAAAGATGCCATGAAGATAATCATTATCATATGAAGTATCTTGAGACAACATATAAGTTAGACAACCTGAAAATTTTTACGGACTATGCCTTATGGTTAAACAATTTACTCACAAGTAGAGGCATGAAAACACAGCATATTATTGATAATTTTAATTTTATACAAGAAGCGCTGTTTGAATTAGATAATTACGGTGATAAACAAGTACAGGCGTATGTGACTTACTTAGAAGAAGCAAATCATATACTGAAGCAACAGCAGCTTTAAAAAAGAGGCTAGAACAAAAGTGTTTTAGTTGAAGGGAAATCCGAACGGGTTTGATTCTTGTTAGAGAATTCAATCTGTTCGGATTTTTTCATGGGTAGGGTAAACGTTGGTTTCCTGTATGTAGTTATGTCTCACTTTTTTTGTTTTACATATGTATAAAGGTGGAAATAAAAAAGAAAAAGGAGAATACATATGCAAAAACAGCTAACAAAAGGAATCCTTTTCTTAATTACTCTATGTATGATTGGAAGTGCGGCAGCTTGTTCAGGTGAACCAGCTAACAAGACAAAATCTGATAATCATAAAGCAGAGGAAAAACCAATTGAAGACCGTCAAGAATTGACAAAGCTACAGCAGTATTCGAGCGACCCAGACATTAAAAAGGGGAAAGATGAAGATTTTGACTTGATCGGTACGTTAAAAAAAGACGCTGAAAAAGAAATGACGCTGAATATCGATGATCAACTCGTTAAAGTACCAAAAAGCTCTGGGATGGAAGTGGAAGGCTCACAGCTAAAAGATATGATTAATAAAGAAGTAGAAGCTGAAATTGACGCAGCTAAACAAGAAGCAACTAGTATTGAATTAACTCCAAAAGCAAAAGCAGATAAAAATGGTGTGTATGAACAAGATGGAGACGAACGTAAAATTGTAGGTGTTTTTATAGAAGAAAGTAACAAACATATAACGGTAAAAGTTCCAAACGGCAAAAAAACGTATCAAAAAAGCACAGACTTTGAAAAAGAAGAAAAGGGCAGTTTAAAAGAAAAGACGGTATACCTTGAAATCAACTCAGCTAATGAAGTAGAAAGTATAGAAAAAGAAGACCGTGAATAAATAAAGCTAAAGTTCTTCTTTCCCTCCTTGCTCTCTTGACTTTTCCAACTGTGTCACTTAACGTTACAGTAGAGAAAGAAAAAAGGTGGTTTATGGAAGATGAACAGTGAATTTACCATTGCCGTGCACAGCTTAGTGTTCCTAGCAAATTTACCAGATCACCGAGCAAGCAGTGAATTGATTGCTTATAACATCTGTACCAATCCTGCACGGGTTCGGAAAATAATGAGTACACTCAGAAAAAACAACTTGGTTCGGACAAAAGAAGGGCTAGGCGGCGGTTATACTTTAGGCTGCAGTCCTGCTGAAATAAGTCTTGGATTGATTTACCGAGTTATATCGACAGGAACGCTGAAGCCTCACTGGTGCAGCGGCGACCCTGACGCTGACTGTATTGTGAAATCAAACATTCAAACAGTGATGGACGACATTTTTACAGAGAGTGAGCAAAGCGTAATCAGGCATTTAGATCAAATTACGATCGAAGACGTGCTGAAAAAAGTTAGAACTGCTCACTAAAAAGCACCTTGCTCATGCAAGGTGCTTTTGTTACGACTCTTCGGAAGCGGCTGTTTCAGCCGCTGCTGCTTTTAAGCCGTCATTTACTTTTCTTCCATTCTCTAAATACTCTGTTTTGAAACCGCTTTTTAAAGCCCATGTGTAGAAGAGAAGAGAAACAACAACAATAATTCCCATATCCCATCCATATTTAATGACATTAAGGCCCCCAAACTTTTCGCTTCCAAGCCATGAAATAGTCATCATACAAAGTAAGTATACAACCATCCATACGCCGCCTTTGAAGTTCTGTCGAAAGCCTTTCCATTTAGCCTTTGCTTGATAATAAAAATAAATAGGCAGGCCGATTAAAATAATAAACAAAACTTGTCCAGTTAGCGGCCAGCGCGCCCAATATAGCGTTAATGAAGCAAAAATAAAGCCGAGCGGCGCAATAATGCTTAATCCTTTTAAACGAAGGGGACGATATAAATCGCTTCCAGTTCGTCTTAGCGTCATAACTGTAACAGGACCTGTAATGTAAGAAATAAGCGTAGCGACTGAAATAATTTCAGCAAGCACGCCCCAGCCCCGAAATAAAAACAAAAAGACAAGAGAAACAGCTAAGTTAAAAAACATGGCTTGACGCGGAACACCATAAATAGGATGAAGGCGTCCTAGAACACTTGGCAAATATTTATTTTGTTCCATACCATAAATCATTCGAGCAGTAGTAGCTGTATACGTAATACCTGTTCCAGATGGTGAAACAAACGCATCTGCATACAGGACAATTACAAGCCAGTTGATGTTAAGCGCAATGGCTAAATCTGCAAATGGAGAGTTGAAATTTAAATGACTCCATCCCTTCGCAATATCAGAAGGGTTTACCGCACCGATAAAAGCAATTTGAAGAAGCAAATAAATGACTGTAGCCACTAAAATTGAGCCTACAACCGCAATCGGAATAGCTCTTCCAGGATTCTTTGCTTCTCCAGCCATATTAATGGGGCTTTGAAAGCCGTTAAAAGCGAACACAATTCCAGACGTAGCAACAGCTGTTAGCACACTAGCCCAGCCGTTTGGTGCGATGCTGCTTCCAGAAGTGAAGTTCTCTCCGTGAAAGCCTACAAATAAAAGTGCTCCAATTGTAAGTCCCGGTATAACAATTTTAAAAATAGTGATTAACGAGTTGGCCTTGGAAAATAGTCCAACTGTCCAATAATTCAGTAAAAAGTAAATAATCAATAGCACAGTAGCGATAGCTAATCCTTCGCCAGTTAACGTTCCTTTTTCTACGAGGTGGCTTGTCCACTGTGCCCACTTCCAAGGCCATGAGCTCATATATTGTACAGAAGCTACTGCTTCGACTGGAATAACGGATACAATCGCAATCCAGTTTGCCCAAGCAGCAATAAAACCAATAAACGAACCGTGCGAGTACTGCGTATACTTGACCATCCCGCCAGCTTCGGGAAACATGGATCCTAATTCACTGTAAGAAAGTGCAATAAATAAAATAACGACCATTCCAATGACCCATGATAAAATAGCAGCCGGACCTGCAATTTGAGCTGCTCGCCACGCTCCAAATAACCAGCCGGAACCAATAATTGATCCAAGTCCCGTCATGGTTAACGCGAATGTTCCCATTCTTCGATGTAAATTGTTCATCTGACTAACACCTTTCATATAAAATAAGTCTTTCAATTAAACGTTGTTGCTTTATTATTATTATTCTGAAATCTTTGGTTGTCAACTTTTGTCGTTACATGCAGTTCTTGATACCTATTGATTTCCATTTATGCAGGACAGCTATCCTCAACCTTTCTGCCAAGGTAATTAAAGCGCTTTACTTTCTTTTTTATCCTACAGGAAACCCTACAGAAATAGATACAATCCGACAAAAAGTTATCAACTTCGTACCTTATGCACTAGCAATATGAAAAAATTAGGGGATAAGTGGTAGTTATATTCCCTAAATACGTGAAGAAAAAACATACTCCATAATAAAGCCCCCTTTGAATAGAGGAATAAATACCTTCAAAAGGGGGGAGAGTTGGAATTTTATCTTTCTTGATGTTTATACTCGAGTAGTTTTACGACGTTTTCTACATCATTTTCAGCAGAAAGTTCGTTGATATTCACTTTATAAATAAGCGTATCCGTTGCAAAAAATTCATCTTCTCCCTCGGGTTTTACTTTTAAGTTCAAGATTTTCACCCGCACAATATGAGTGAACTTACCGCCTTTGCCGGGCTGTATTTCACCCATTTGTATCCCGATATCATCTTTTTTAATCGGGCGAACTTTTACTTTTTTATGCTGTTTACCGTAAACCTTCTCATAATGAGAAGTAATATCTTGATGTACCCAAGGTTCAAGAGATTGATAAATAAAATCTTTTACAACAGGCTGACTTACGTGTGATTCTATATTTTCTTCTGGTATATTTTCTTCTGCGGAAATGGAAAGCGTAAAACAAAAAAAGACAAATGCTGCTAAAAATAAAAATTTTCCCACGAAAAAACCCACCTTACCTGTTCGTTTATGTAGCTGATTTTCTAGATCTGCCTCTTTATCTTTTGAACAAAGGCAGGAAGGTATGCACAATTTTTTTTGTGGAATTTACCTTATTTAAAATCAATTTAGTTTAAATAAAATATGTTCTAAATAATTGATTGAAAATTCAGATGTGGTTTACGTACAAAAAATAGCCAAGTGTGCCTTTACATAAGGACACTTGGCTATTTTCATGAACATTTTATGCTGCTGTTTTCTTATTGCCTTTAAAAATAAAATAAAGAGCTAATAGCATAAATGCTACACCAATCCAGCGGGATAGATCAAAGGGTACTTCCTTGCTTCCAAACCAGCCAAAATGGTCAATAATCATACTTGCAAATAACTGACCGATAACAGTTGAGATATTAGCTGCTGTTACACCAATTTTAGGTACAGCTAAAACAGTTAAAAATAAATAAGATGCTCCGAATAAGGCGCAGGTAAGCTGCCATTTAGGGACATCAAAAACAGAGAGAATGTTTCCTTGACCAAAGAATACAACGACAATCGTTAAAATCATGGCACCTATCGCAAAGGTTAAAAAAGCTGTTTCAAACGTACCTGTTTTTTTACTTAGTGTACCGTTAATAGAAGACTGAGCGCTTAGCGTTAATCCTCCTATTAAGGTAAGTATCACCATCAATAAACTCATCGTAAAACCCTCCTAGAAAATAAGCACAAGCGCAATTCCCATACATACAATAGCCATTACGCGTTCTTTGTTAATTTTAATTTTGCTGCTGCCAAGCCAACCAAAATGCTCAATGATCATGCTTGTAATCATTTGGCCCACAATAACAGCAACCATTGAAACGCCAATTCCGATAAAGGGGATACTAATCACTAGAATTGTTAAATAAACCGTACCTAATAAACCGCCGGTTAAATTCCACTTAGGCGCTTTTAAGACGTAAGGTAAATCTCCCTTTCCAGCAAATAAAGTGGTCAGACCTAAAATGAGCGTTCCCATAATAAAAATATAATAACTGCTTTCAAGTTTTCCCACTGTTTTTCCGAGTTCTCCGGCAATAGCGCCTTCCATACTTAAAGCCGCGCCGCCTAGAACCGCAACCAAATAAACCAACAACTTCACATTTATCACTCCAACACTTCTTTATATTTGTATATCTAGAAAAATAGATATAATGAGTGAAAAAAACTCGTTAAAGTTTTTTTCGTAAGAATGAAGAAAGCTCTTGAAGCGTTTCTTCATTTCGGCGATAGTATGTCCATTGACCGTGCCGAATTGACTCTAACAAACCTGCTTTTTGCATCATGGAAAGATAACTGGACACTGTGGACTGAGACAGCTGAGCTTTTTCCTGAATATCTCCCACGCAAACACCGCCTCTGCTGCTGACCTCCTTAGGCAAATGTGCTTGTTTGTCTTTAAAATGCTTTTCAGGTTCTTTTAACCACTCCAATATATTTAATCGAGTTTCATTAGATAATGCTTTAAAGATATCAATAGGTTTCATACTTATTATTTTATTCGTCACAGCTCAGATGTCAAATGTTCAAGTTTGCATTTTATAGCTAAATAAAAAGCGATGGGTTGAATTATAACAGCTGTAAACAAAAAGTCAACTTATAAAAGAGTATAAAGAAGAACGTTTTATTCGGCTGTTTTTCTACTTATATAATTAAAAAGCACCTTATTTTTTGAGTAGAACAGATGACATATTCCTTATTTTTTAAGGGGTAGTTTAGTAAAATAGAAAAAAGTGAATAACAAAAGAAGCTAGTCTATTTACTCAGGGGGAGGGCTGCATATGCAAGGGAAAACAAAACAAGTGCGCTTTCGTAATATGGTAGCGTATGGATTTGGGGATTTGTTTGGCGGAGGATCCTTTTTTATTATCGGCACATTATTTATGGTTTTTTTAACAGATGTAGTCGGGCTTTCTCCTGTAGAAGCAGGAACGATTGTAGCTCTTGGAAAAGTGTGGGATGCTTTGTTAGATCCAACCATTGGGTACATATCTGATCATCTTCAGACAAAAAAAGGACGAAGAAGAGTCTTTTTTCTTTTTGGAATCATTCCAGTTGCCATCACGTTCAGCATGCTTTGGATTCCTATTGAAGGTTCGCATATGTTCAAATACACCTATTTTATCTTAGCCTATCTTTTGTTTAACACGGCGTTTGGTATGGTGATGGTCCCTTACAACACGCTAGCAGCAGAAATGACTACAGATTATAGTATTCGTTCGAAAATGACGGGAATACGCATGGTCTTTTCACAAGGCGCTTCATTTTTAGGCGCTTTCTTTCCAAAACGAATCATTGATGCATTTCCAGGTGGACAAGGGTATTTAATCATGGGAATTATCTTTGGTCTTCTTTTTGCTCTTCCATGGATTTTTGTCTATAAAGGAACTTGGGATAGCGGAGAAGTAGTGGAACGAAAAAAGAAAAGCGGATTTTGGTTAGAATTTAAGCAGCTTTTTATCAGTTTTGGAAGTGCATTTAAAAATAAGTCGTTTAACGTGTATCTTGCCATGTACTTAGCATCTTACATTGCAATGGATGTATTTAATGCTCTTTTCTTTTATTTTATTGCCTATTACATGCTGCGCGAAGCTATTTATGCAGACACCCTAAGCTTTGTGCAAATTACACAAGTGCTATTTATTCCTCTTGTTACGTACATAGCCATTAAGTTAGGAAATAAATTAACCTATAACTTCAGCATGATCATCTGGGGAACGGGCATTGTTTTATTCAGTTTCCTAACAACAGATAGCTCGTTAGTTCTTATTTATTTAGCAGCATTTTTCTTAGGAAGCGGTCATTCTGGAGCGATTATGATTCCATGGAATGTACTGCCGTTCGTATCAGATGTAGATGAAATGATTACGACAAAAAGAAGAGAGGGCGTGTATGCAGGGCTGATGTCGTTTATTCGAAAATCTTCTCAGGCGCTTGCGATTTTTCTTGTTGGTGTTGCCTTAAAGAATATTGGTTATGTACCAAACGCCGAGCAGTCAGCGTCTACGCTGGCCGGCTTACAAAAGCTGTTCATGATTGTACCTGCTATTTTGATTCTCGCTGGAATTATCGCAACCATATGGTTTAAAATAAGTCCGGAAAATCACAAAATCTTATTAGCTGAAATTCAAAGAAGAAAAAAGGGAGGCCGAGCGAAAGACGTTACTCCTGAAGCGCAAGCGGTTTGTGAAAGTTTAACGGGTTATAAATACGAACAGCTTTGGAAAGACGTAACCATTTCAAAAGAAATTCGAGATAAAACGGTTGTTTAACCTTGAACTTCGCGAAAAAGCGCAAAATTTTCCGCGCAAGCATTCGCTAATTATATCCAATAAGAAACTTCCTCTGACGTATTGCCTTTTGACAAGAAAAGAAATTCTCCTGTCTATCGACTCATTTTTCAGGTGAATTTTAGAAAGGAAGGATTTCTTACCATTAAAGATGTGCAATTTGGCACGTCTTGATAGGGTGGATTGTACAACTTATAATAAAACTATAAACTAGCCACAGGCGCTTTCAAGGCGCAGGTATAAATTAGAAAGAAGGAAGGTACAGTTTATGCCAATTCGATATGTTTGTCCACAATGCCAAGGAGCCGGTAAGAAATTTGGATTTATAAAGTGCAAAGTGTGCAACGGCGAAGGAAACATTATCATGTCTTCTAATGAGCCAGATCCAACTAAAAATAAAAAATTAAAATCATCTTCTAAACAAGACAAAGCAATGTAAGCTATTGCTAGTAAAGGTATGTATGAACCCCGCTTTTCTATAAAAAAGCGGGGTTTTCTGCTAGACAGACAAACGCTTTTCTTATGATACAATAAAATGAAAATCGCTAAAATAAGGGATAGGGAACTGAAAGAAGAGGGAGATAGATGGAATACATCGCAAAACAATTTACGCCGCAGTTAGAACAACATATACATACAGTTGAAAGATCTATGCAAGAACTTCTCAAATCAATATATGCACAATATAAAGAAGCTTTTGAAAAAAAAGGGATGGAGCTTTCTGTAGGTGTGATCCGTGAAGGAGAAAATCCTTTTCAGCTCGGTTACCACGCCACTATTCACGTGGGTATTTTGGAAAAAGATGAGTTTTTAGACGGTCTTTTTATTCCTGTCTGGCACTGTGTACGCACGTTTTGGGGCATCCGTTCTTCGAGGAAGCTCCCAGGCAGCAAGATAACCGGAGAGCTGGTGGAAGAAACAGAAGAGGAAATAACAAAAGAAGTAGTAGGCTATTTAGAAATGCAGCTAGAAGATTAGAAGCACCCTGCTTCTAATCTTCTTTAAATTGAAGAAGGTGTAGTTTCTTTTTCAATTTGTCTTTTAGCACGAATAAAAGCTGTCAGCTGCTGAATTTCTTCTTGAGATAGTTCCGCACCGTCAACCGTAATCGTATGAGTTTGAGGCGATGTTAATTCAATGGGTGCATCTGAAAGAGAATGAGGTTCCTTTTCCTTACCTAGCAAGTAGTCTGTTGATGTATCAAATAGTTCTGCGATTGTAACGAGTGCTTCAAGAGAAGGACGACGATAGCCAGATTCGTATCCTGCGTAGGTGCTTTTAGCAATTTCAAGCTGGTCAGCTGTATATTGAAGAGACCATTTTTTTTCTTTCCTGAGTTGAGCTAATCTGCTTAACATTCATGACGCTCCTTTGTAGGTGTAGTATGTAAAAAACCGAGGCATTCAGCTCGCGCGCAGATCTTTGTAATCAAACCGTGAGCTAATTTACATTTTTATTCATTATATCATTGCTGCAGAGAAAAGTGTACGCGAAACGAATAATTTTTCTCTTGATTTATTGATTTTTCGTTACTATAATTACAGGTGAAGTACGCGAAATGAATATAATTTATTTGATAGATTGTCAGGTTTTTTTACAAAAATTAAGCAAAGGGGATGTCGGTTTTGAAAAAACTATTATTGTTATCAACTGGTGGAACGGTCGCTTCACTTGAAGGTGAAAATGGACTTGTTCCTGGAATGGAGCCAGATCAATTACTAAGCTACATACCTGATTTAAATGAACACTGTCAAATTGACAGCAAATCTCTTATGAATCTTGATAGTACAAATATGCAGCCAGAATGTTGGATAGAGATGGCAAAAGCGATCGAAGAGCATTATAATGAATACGATGGTTTTGTTATCACCCATGGAACTGATACAATGGCCTACACATCGGCAGCTCTTTCTTACATGCTTCAGCATTCTAAAAAACCAATTGCGATTACAGGATCTCAAATTCCTATTTCATTTAGTAAAACGGACGCGAAGCGCAATATTGCAGATGCGATTCGCTTTGCTTGTGAAGAAACAGGCGGAGTCTATGTAGTCTTTGACGGTCGTGTGATTCAAGGCACAAGAGCAATCAAGCTTCGTACAAAAAGCTATGATGCATTTGAAAGCATTAATTATCCATACGTGGCGTCTATCCATGATAATACGGTGGAATATACAAAACCCGTTCGCTCTAGTAAAGAAGAGTTGACGGTTAATACATCTCTTTGTACGGATGTAGCAGTTGTTAAACTGTTTCCCGGCATTAAACCTGAATTTTTCGATGGATTAAAGGATGTATATCAAGGCGTTGTTGTTGAAAGCTATGGAAGTGGAGGTATTCCATTTCAAGTTCGCAACATTTTAGCCAAGCTTGTTGAGTTAACAAACCACGGTGTATCCGTTGTCATTACGACTCAATGTCTTGAAGAAGGAGAAGACATGGGCATTTATGAAGTAGGCCGAATGATTAATCATGACAGCGTCGTGCGCTCAAAAAACATGAACACAGAAGCCATTGTTCCTAAATTAATGTGGGTGCTCGGACAAACGAAAGACCCTCACCAAGTTAAAAAGATGATGGAAACGTCGATTGCAGAAGATATTAATTAAAAAGAAAGCAGGTACAGCTATGAAACAAGAAACAGCAGGATATCGTACAGAAGCTGATTTTCTAGGAGAAAAACAAATCCCAGCAGACGTATACTACGGTGTACAAACCGCACGTGCCGTAGAAAATTTCCCGATTACGGGTTATAAAGTACATGAAGAAATGATTAAAGCGCTTGCTATTGTAAAAAAAGCGGCAGCGCTTGCAAATATGGATACAAAGCGCTTGTATGAGGGTATTGGAAATGCGATTGTGCAAGCAGCTGATGAAATCTTAGCAGGTCAGTGGCATGAATACTTTATTGTGGACCCTATTCAAGGTGGAGCAGGAACGTCAATGAATATGAATGCTAATGAAGTTATTGCAAACCGTGCTCTTGAAATTATGGGAAATAATAAAGGGGAGTATGGTAAATTAAGTCCTAACAGCCATGTGAATATGTCTCAGTCAACAAATGATGTATTTCCAACGGCTATCCATATTTCAACGCTGAACTTATTAAATAAACTTCTTGTTACAATGAATGATATGCATGATGTGTTCAAGCGAAAAGCGCAAGAATTTGATCATGTAATTAAAATGGGCCGTACGCACCTTCAAGATGCTGTACCCGTTCGTCTTGGTCAAGAGTTTGAAGCATACAGCCGCGTGTTAGCGCGCGACATTAAGCGTATCAGCGCAACGCGTGACCACTTGCATGAAGTAAATATGGGGGCGACAGCTGTTGGAACAGGCTTAAATGCAGATCCTCGCTATATTGAAAATGTAGTCAAACACTTAGCCGATATCAGCGGTCTGCCGCTTGTGCATGCAGAGCATTTAGTGGACGCTACTCAAAATACAGATGCTTATACAGAAGTATCTGCAGCGCTTAAAATCTGTATGACGAATATGTCTAAAATTGCAAATGACCTGCGTTTAATGGCCTCTGGACCTCGTGCAGGTCTAGGAGAAATCAGCCTTCCAGCCCGTCAGCCTGGTTCTTCAATCATGCCAGGAAAAGTAAACCCGGTTATGGCTGAATTAATCAATCAAATTGCGTTTCAAGTAATGGGAAATGACCAAACGATCTCTCTTGCTTCAGAAGCAGGTCAGATGGAGCTTAACGTCATGGAACCTGTGCTTGTATTTAACTTGCTTCAATCAATCAGCATCATGAACAACGGTTTCAGAAGCTTTACAGATCACTGTTTAGCAGGAATTGAAGCAAACGAAACGCGCATGAAAGAATATGTAGAAAAAAGCGTAGGAATTATTACAGCTGTTAACCCTCACTTAGGCTATGAAGTCGTATCGCGTATTGCGCGTGAAGCGATTTTAACAGGAAAACCAATTCGTGAGCTTTGCCTTCAATACGATGTGTTAACAGAAGAGGAATTAGATCTCATTTTAAATCCATTTGAAATGACGAACCCTGGTATTGCAGGAAGTTCATTGTTTGATCGACAATAAAAAGAACGGCTTCCTTATGGAAGCCGTTTTTTTTATGAAGACATGTGATGAATGACGCGGCGCATTTTCTGAGCTGTTGCAGCCAAGACGTCATCTTTTTCAGCATATTGAGGAATTTGCGTATAAAAACCTCCGAAACACTCCTCTTTATATCTCGGAACGATGTGCATGTGAAAGTGAGTTAACTCGTTAAACATCCCGCCGTTTTGAGAGAGAGTAACTCCGTCTGGAACAAAGAGCGTCTTCACTGCTTTTGTCATTAGCTTCGCTGCATTCATCACGGCCAGTATGTGTTCAGTATCAAATTCGTCGATTTCCACTATATGTGTTTTAGGAAGAATTAAGACGTGTCCTTCGTTAAATGGCTTGTGATCTAATAGGCACGTCACAAACGAATCTTCAAATATCACATGCGATTTCTCTTGGTTATTTGCTAATCGACACCCTAAGCAATCTATACGTGGATTCACCATCATACGTTCTCTCCTTTTTAAGATAACTAAAGTGTAGCACGAGAAGTATCAGGAGGAATAGTTTGAAATATACACAGGTATTTTTTCGCTTAGTAAAGAGAGCCCGGATATATGACCTGGGCTCTTTGTTTTGTTCTTTTTATATGGTTAGTTGTTTTATCTAAAATTTACCATGGTTTTAATTGTAAAAATAAAATCTTTACAGTATAATGATAGTGTAACAGTTAACTGTAACTAATAAGGGGGGATTGTTTGAATACATATACAGGAAAGCAAATTACGGAGTTATTAAATAATGAAGGTGCGGACTTGAACCTGCGTACGGTACGGTATTACACGCAAATAGAAATTGTTCCTCCGCTAGTGCTAGTAGGGAATAAGCGTGTCTATACAGATCAGCACGTTCACTACTTTCGAGCCGTTTTAACATTATCAAAAGCAGGTGAGTCACTAGCTTCCATTCAAAAAACGCTGTGTTCCATGAGTGATGAAGAAGTAAAAAATATCGGTGCGCAGCTCCCTCTTTACCAAAGCAAACAAATTCAAAATCAAGAAATGCATCAAGTCAATGAAGATGTGTTTGTAGCTATGAATCGAAATTTATCAGCGGACGTACGGCAAAAAGTAATTGAGTCTGTTACTCAAATTTTAAAGGATCATTCATCGCATGATTAAATTAGCTGTGGCAAAATCAGTAATGGAAAAAGAAGAAGGAATGAACCACCTTTGTATTACATTTGAACGTTCGCAAGTAAAAGTAACAAATATCACGATTGATATTCAGCTGCCCGAAGGTCTGTTTAAAACGACAAACTTAAATGGATACCGGGAAAACAGACAGGGGCAAATCGAAGTAAAACATATCGACGATGAACCTCTATTAATAGAGCTCTACACGGAAGAGACTGTTTTATATCCACAGGCAGAGATTGCAGTTGCTGTGACTTACCGCGATGAAACCTTGCATATACAGCAAGAAAGGCATTCTCTAATGATTAAATTTACGGATGAAGAGTTGATAGGGGATTCATTTTTAAATCATGAAATCAGTGCAAAAGTGAAAAAATTTTCTCGTACTAATTCAGTGGAAAGAGGCGGTCACATGAACTTAACTCCATATGTAGTAGAACAAACAAGCAAAGGAGAGCGTGCCTATGATATTTATTCAAGGCTGTTGCTCGACCGAGTGATTATGCTCACAGGTGAAGTTACGGATGAGGTGGCTACTAGCATTATTGCTCAGCTTTTATTTTTAGATGCAGAAAACCCAGAAAAGGATATCAGCATTTATATTAATTCACCGGGAGGATCTATTACAGCGGGCATGGCTATTTTTGATACGATGCAGCTTATACGTGCAGATGTAAGCACATTGTGTATAGGGCTAGCGGCATCTATGGGTTCATTTTTACTAGCGGGCGGTCAAAAAGGGAAACGTTTTGCTCTTCCTAATAGCGAAGTGATGATTCATCAGCCGCTAGGAGGAGCAAAAGGACAAGCAGCTGAAATTGAGATTCGAGCGAAGCGTATTTTGCGGTTAAAAGACCACCTAAATGAACTGCTGTCTGAACGAACAGGGCAATCGCTGTCAACGATTAAAAAAGACACTGATCGAGATACATTCTTTACAGCGGATGAAGCAAAAGAATATGGCATGATTGATCAAATTTTAGTTCATCAATAAGGAGGATACCGTGTGGAAAAAACAAATCGTTATTCAGTAGAATATGAATGGGCGAACGTGATTTTTTATCAAGAAGTAGAAGCAATGACTATACAAGAAGCAAAAGAGCGAATTCAACATGCAAAAATAAACGCCGCTATTCGCGCTGTTCATGTCATAGAAGATGTCGAATCGTAACGAAAAACTGGATCCTTTCGGGGATTCAGTTTTTTTGAGCAAATGAAGCAGGGATTTATATGAAGAAAGGAGAATGCAAAAAGAGATTTAAAAACGAGCAGCTGGTAGCATCATTCAGCAAGAACATCTCATTTCAATTACACAAAGAAAGGTAGATGTAAATGAAAAAAGTATGGTCTGGATTAGTTGTTCTCATTGCTATTTGTTGGGTGATAACAGGATGTCAGCAAAGCAGTGCTTCAAGCGGTACTGTTGAACAAAAGCTCGTGATCGAAAAATACATAGCCGATAATCAATATGGCCATGCGGTTAAAATGAAAGATCAAAATCAAGTACAGAAAGTGCAGCAGTGGTTAAAAGATGTATCATGGAGAGAAGAAAAAGCTGAAATGATTCGAAAACCTAACTACATTCTTCACTTTGAACCGGTGGAAACAAAAAAGGATATAAAGGTACAATCTTATCGGATGTGGGTCAACTTAGGAAACGAAACCGTTGAATTAGCTACAGATACACACTACGCACAGTTAAAGGGCAAACAAGCAAGATCATTTATTGAATTAGTAGAGCCCAAATAGAAAGCAACTATAAAACAATGTCCAATGAAAGCTAAAACTGCACTTGTTCATATTGGAGCTACCTTCACCGATATGCTTGATGATCTCGAAGGCACAGGGCTGCTCCTTACTAACGCGCTTGATATGAGGGTGTAGAAGTATTAAATGTGAGAGGTGACAAGCAGCCATTTTTAAATGTAGCAATAAAGAGTTACACTTACAGGTAGGTTCATTGTTAAAACATTTTGCTATAAGAAGTAAGGGAAAAAGAGAAATCAAGACGCTGATTTCTCTTTTTTATTCAGGCATGTCGATGATTATTATTTCCGCGCATTTTGCGTAAAACAAAACTCACAATTAAGACTAAAATAACAGCACCAATAATAGCAGGAACAATTGCGAATCCGCCAATCTCTGGACCAAAATCTCCAAAAATTAGAGAGCCTAACCATGCTCCAATAAACCCGGCAATGATGTTTCCGATAATTCCACCTGGAACATCTCGTCCTGTCAACGCACCGGCAAGCCAGCCGATAAGTCCTCCAACAATAAGCGTCCAAATAAATGACATATACCTAACCTCCTTTTTATAGGGAATTCCTTTTCAGTCTTTCCTAAAACACACTTTGTCATGCGACATGCTTGCTGCATACCCTTTTACATTTTTTTATCTATTTATCATATATGCTAAGATAGCCCAACATTAAATTGAAGAGTTATGTATGAGAATCCACTGTGAAAGTAACGATAAAATGAAGGAGAGAAGTTCAGCTCGTGTACGTTTTAGATTCAATTTAGCTCATTCTATTCGTAAAAGGGGACATCCGGTTCATTTTTTAAAGCTTTTTCCCTTAGTTTTACTTTTTTTAACGGTATTTGTGATATCATTTTAAGTAAACAAATTCTTAACGGGAGAACAATATGGAGTCATTATTATTAGATAAAAAGCTTAAACACATTACGAATTTAATTTTAGAAAAAAAAGAAGAGTTCTCAAAACAAAAAAAATATGAAGAAAAAGATATTCAACAACAACTAGAACCGTGGCGCGTTCATTTAATTCAAATATATGCTGATTCTGTCTCAACAAATGATACCAAAAACTTTGAAGTACTTGAGGAATGGGGAAGAGAAGTAGCGAATTTACTCGTTGTCCTTCAGCTTCCGTTGGATGTAGCATTAGAAGAAATCAGCTATTACCGAAATGTTATCGGAGAAATTATTAAAGAAGAAGCAAAAGCTGAGACGTTTACGTTTGATGCCTTCTATCAAGTTATTTCTCGTTTCAACGTAGTAGTAGACAAGGCTGTACACTGGGTTAGTAAATCATATATGACGGACTTTGCAAACAAAATTCAATCCGCACGCTATGCAATTGATGAACTTTCAATTCCTGTGGTACGCATTACGAAAGAAATTGGCGTGATTCCTCTTGTTGGCGATTTAGATACAAATCGCGCTCAAATTTTAATGGAAAATGCGCTTCAACACGGCAGCGACTACAAGCTAAATTGGCTGATTATTGATTTATACGCGGTTCCAATTATTGATACGATGGTAGCGGACCAAATTTTTAAAGTAATCGGTGCTTTAAGATTATTAGGAATTCAAGTGGTTTTAAGCGGGATTCGCGCTGAAATTGCTCAGACGATGGTGAACTTAGGGTTAGATTTGGCTGACATTACGACTTTCAGCAGCCTTCACCAAGCAGTGGAATACGTTAATCAAGCGGACTAATACAACACAAAAGCCCATGATATGGTTACATACTCACGGGCTTTTATTGGTAGAAGAAAATTTGAAGTTTATTTAATAAAGCATCTAATGATTGACTAACTTGAAGTGTGTTAGGACTTGTCATTCCTTCACGGACAGCCGTTTGAATCATTAACGTTCGTGTCTGTTCGATTTCTTCTATTAGTATTTGGTACATGGATTTGTCTTTTGAGTGGGTTGAAAGCAGCATGTTAATTCCTCTTTTTTCTATAGTGATTATGGTTAAATTAACATTAAGAGGTTTATTTTTCAATATTATGAAATTAAAAATAGTAAATTTTAAGAATTTTTCATATAAAAAAAGAACCTCTTTTTCAACAGAGGTTCTTTTTCTAATATAATAATTTATTAGGCATGTTTATGATTACCACGCATTTTTCTCATAATGAAACTTACGATTAACACTAAAATGATTGATCCGATAATAGCAGGAATAATAGCAAATCCACCTACAACTGGTCCGAAGCTTCCAAAGATAGCTGAACCTAACCAAGAACCGATAAAACCGGCAATAATGTTACCAATAATACCTCCTGGAACGTCTCTTCCCGTAATTAATCCGGCAAGCCACCCAATAATACCACCTACAATAAGTGCCCATAAAAATGACATAAATATCATCCTCCTTTTTAATGATGTATTGCTTATATAGGTTAATACCCCACTTAAAAGAAAACTATTCACTGAATAGCAAAAAAAATAAAAAAAACTTGTAAAAGGATTTAAGAACTGCGATAGAGTCATAGAAAATAGACTAACTAGTATATAATAGAAAAAGGAACATAGTTTAGAAGAGAAAGGAGACATGAAGTGAAAATAAAAAATCAAAGCGATGTAGTAGAACAGCACTTGATTCAGCACTGGATGTATTTTCAGCATACGAAGAAATCTGTGAAGGTGGATACGTCAGAAATTAAATGGATTTCTGCATCTCCTTACAATCGGGGTATATATGCAGGAACCCGTCATATTGAGCCTGCGTTAGGGATATGCTCTCGGGAAGGGGAGGAACCTTTATGGATTGTTGGTCCATCTTCATATGATAACCTTGGGCCAGTTCTTCATAAAAATGGATTTGTTCCTTATGAAAAATGGATCGGAATGATTCAGCACATTCAAGAAAAAGAATACATACATACAGGAGTAGAAGGGTTTCAATGTAAGCGAGTGCGCACAGAAGCTGAATTGAAAGAATGGATAACGGTATACATAGACGGCTATCAAAAACCAAAAGAATATCAAGCTGACTTTCTTGAAAGGTTTAGGCAGCTTATGCAGCACACTGACCAATATCAGTTATATCTGGGTCTTTATCACAACCGGCCAGCTGTAGCTGGGTCTCTCTTTTTTTATGACGGTACAGCGGGTTTGTATTGTATCACTACAGCTAGACATATGAGGAGAAAAGGCCTGGCCACCGCATATTTGAAGGAAGTTCTTACTGAAGCAAAAAAACAGGCGGATACGTGTATTTTGCATGCTACAAATGCAGGAAAGCCAGCCTATGAAAAACTTGGTTTTACAGCGGTTAACGAATTTGATGTATATAGATGGAGAAATAGAGATAGAACATAATGTGTTGCGGTTTGTGAGGAAAGAGACAAATTTCGACAAATTTTTAAAAAAGTGTAGCTTCCACTTCGTTTTTGGTGTATCCTAGGAAAAAGCAGCAGCATGAGCTAGTGTTGTACAGAGAACACAGATAAAAGGAGTCATTATGAAACATTTTTTTAAAACGAGCACGTTTTGGATAGGTTTGGTTATCGGAATCGCGCTCACATTTGGAGGATATTTTACTGTTACTAGTATTTATGATTATTATTTAGGACGAGAACAGCTGAAAGTATTGACTGCCTCTCAGAAAAACCTTCAAACTGCTTTTAAAGAGTATAATCAGCTTATGTCCGAAAAAAAAACCAAAAAGCAATTTATCAATGAACTCGATGATATTTCAAATACTATAAACTATGAATATAATGAATTAGCTTCCCTTGATCCTACGATGAAAACGATGTATAAGCATACGGGCGTCATCGATGATATGGAACTGATGATTGATAATATCGATAGCATTTATGAATTAACGATGAATGATCACAAAGACGCAACAAAACCGCTTCAAACCTACGTATCTGATTTAATGGAATATGTAGAAAAAGATATGAAAAAAGAAATAAGCATGCTAAGTAAATAGAAAAAAACAGCTGTCTAAACAAATAGGCAGCTGTTTTTTTGTTGATTATAAAAGGAATCTTTTGGTTGCAGGCGAAAGAGTATACTATGCACCCACTCACTTACGTGCACCACGTTTACAAAAAAGGGAGGACATAGTATGAAAAAAGTGGTGGTTATTCTATTTAGTTTGTTTTCATTAGCCGCATGTCAGGTTCCTACAGCTGAAACGCTTGAAGATCCTTATCCACCCGCTATAAAAATAATAGCGGAAGGCAAAGAAGCCATCATCAAGCCTTTATTTTTTTGCTGGACCGAATGTGAAGCTGATTTTGGCGAACGAAAAAATTTTAGACAAATTGTTATGAAAGATAGTATTCCCGTCTCTCAAGGTGGTCAAGTGTCCATTAAAATAGATGGTAAAAAACCTAATGCGCTTTATTACAAACAAATTCGCAATCAGTCTATTTACGAAAACATAGTAGAAAAAAAGGACATAAAAAAAACATCTGCTATTACAGTAGATTCTACCTCTCGCAGTGATCGGTATATACTCGTAGCGGACTGGAAAGATAGCAAAGGAAAAAAGTTAATCGGGCGTGTCTACTATACTCCAGTAAAATTTGAAACGCCATAGATATGGCTCTCTATACTGTTGTAATAGAGAGCCATATGCTTAACTAATAGAATTAAGTGCTTGTGCAAGAGAAGAAGTAGTTTTAACATGTTCAAATGAAAGCCCTAAGCGAATGGCAGTTTGAGAAATTTCCGGTCGAATTCCAGATAAAATTGTTTGCACACCAATTAAACGAAGAGCTTTTACCAAATTAAAAATCTCTTGTGCCATCATCGTATCAATCGTAGCTACACCGAGCAGGTCAATACATAAATGTTCAACGCCTTTTTCCGAGCATTGCTGAAGTGTATTTTCTAAAATAAACTGACTTTTGACCGTTCCAATATCCCCCACAAGAGGCAAAAGTGCAACTTTGTTTTGAAGCATGATGACAGGAGAACTTAATTCATTAATTAACTCTTTCTGAGCGTTCAGCTGTTCTTGCGTATTTTTATGATATTCTTGAATAAAGATATAAATAGATAGATCAAAAGCTTTAACAATAATGTCATACCACATAAATATCTTATCTACGCTTACCTCATTGGAATGCAAAGAGATAAACTTCTTTAAATAATTAACGACAATTTTTTGTGAATTAAAATATTCTCGAATAATAAAGTGAAGAGGCGTACTTAAATGCTTTGGATCACGTGCTAGTTCTATCGACCACTGCTGAAAATCTGAAAAAAAATACTCCTCATCCTTTATAAATACGTCAAATAAATGCTGAAAATAATCTTGATTTTGCTGCTTCAGTTCTTTCACAATTGCTGGATTTTCACTCGAATAGACAGAAAACTCATTTTCATCGTCGAGCTGATTGTACCAGTCTTCAGTTAATTGAAGAGAATGTTCTTTGAAAAAATGATATAAGTCCTGATTTTTATGCATGAAGACTCTCCTTATATATGTATAGTCTAATTGATTTATAAATAAAGGCATAAAAGCATCCCCTGATCTAGAGTGAGGATGCTTATAAATAAATCCATTATGAAGCGCATTTATTTTCCTATACGCCTTATTTTCCCTAACTGTATACTCTCAAACCCAATTTATAAAAAAATAAACATTTTTTAACTAGCATATTCATGCATTTTAACTATTTTTCATAAAGAACCACTTCTTATGCTTATAGCTTTAGCTTCGGCAAGGCATCTTTAATGCTTTGATAGACTAAAATAAAGGACATATCATCTTCTATAGTGCTCATATGTATGGCCATGTCAGGAGAAATTCCTGTTAAAACAAGCTGAGTTCCCATGAGCTTCAGCCAATTGTAAATATTAAGAATATCACGGCCGAATGAATCATTAAATTGCGCTAATCCTGAGACGTCTAGGATTAAATAACGATCTTTGCTGCTTGTATTACGCGCGGTGAAGCTATTAAATAGCATTTCTATACGCCGTTCGTTTAACGTTCCGATTAATGGAAGAACAGAGATTCCTTCCTCTATTGGCACGATAGGAGTGGATAGCCTTTCCACTTCTTCCAAAGCCTGCTGAAGCTGTTCCTGGGCTGTAATTTCTATTGTTACGTCTTTTTGAACACCGATAAAGTAGTATTTATCTTCTTCTTCTATATATGTTGGGTCAATCGTTAGCTGATTATGAAAGAAAGAGCCGTCTTTTCGATAATTAACAAGCGTAACAGAGACTGACTGATTGCGGCTGATAGCGCTGCGAATTTCATCAACGTGGTGCGGGTTTGTAAGAGGACCTTGTAGAAAACGGCAATTTTCCCCTAATACTTCTTCTTCCTTATAGCCGGTCATAAGGGAAAACCCTTGATTGAGGTAAATAATTGGGTTATCAGGCAAAGAAGGGTCTGTCACGATAATACCAGATTGTGAGCTATGAAGGGCTTTATTTAAAATGGACCATTTTGAATCTTGAGCTTCAGGTGTAGTCAATGCATTCCCTCATTCCTTGGAATTTTTATAAAAATATTGTGACATAAACACGTCAAAAAAACAATTTTCGACGCGTTTGCTTCTAGAGAAAGAATGAAGATAAGGAAAAATATGTTATAATAATTTCAGGAGCAAAGGGAGTGTGAACAAACGTGATAACCATCAATTTATTTAACGTTAGTTTCTTTGTGATGGCGCTAGTAGGCTTTATTCTCATTTTTTGTTTGCGGCTAAAGTTCAAGCGGCCACTGTCATTATTTAAATGGTCTTTTTTGTTCGGAACGATGCTGCTGTCGCTAAGTTTATACTTGTTTATGGCGACCAGCCAATATATTCATTTGATATGCAATACAATCGGCTCAGTTATGACAGCGCTCTATCTTATCAGTATTATGGTCGGAGCAGAAGAGTCATAAATACATATGTTTGAAAGTCTATTGAAAGTGGAAGATAAGTAGAAATGCTTAAAAGAGAACGAGACGAACTTACATTCTTTGAGCCGAAATGATGACAACTGGAAAAACACCTCGGTAAAAAATGCCGAGGTGTTTTTCGTAAATAAAAGGGAAAGGAGAATATTTAGAGAAATACTAGTCATATTTTACTGAGTGTAGTAGAATAAAAAGTTATTATTCTATTTTTAGGTTGTTGCTATTGGCAACATGTGTTAGTCTAAAAGTGGTATACATTTTAGGCGATCTTGAAAAAGAGAGACGAGAAGCTTTTATTCAAGTTTCTTAAAAGCTTTACGTTTACTGAGGTGAAACAATGAAATCTCAAGTACAAAAATTTGTAGGCTATTTATTAGCTGGTGATCAAGACAGCGCTTGGGAAATTGTGCTAGAAGAAATCCAACAAGGAAAGAACAGCCTAGATATTTATGAAAATTTAATTACAACCGCAATGCGAGTAACTGGAGATATGTGGGAAGAAAATATCATTTCTGTAGCTGATGAGCACGTCGCCACTACGACATGTGATTATGTGCTAACTCGCTATCGCTTTTATAAAAAAATTCAGGGACACGCTTCAGACATCGCTCCAAAGGCACTGCTTCTATGTTTGGAACAAGAACAGCACTTTATTGGTTTAAAGATGGTGGCTTTATTGTTTGAAGAACACGGGTGGAATACTCGCTTTTTAGGGGCTAATCTGCCTCTGGAATACGCCGAGAAAATGGCTATGGAGTGGAAACCACAAATGGTAGGATTATCTGTCAGTATTCCTTATCATATTGAGAGGCTTGCTGAATATACCAAAACTTTGGACAAATTAGAACCAAGACCAACTGTAATGGTAGGAGGGCGCTTAGTTTCTCAAATTGATTTCCGTTCCTACTGTTCTGAGCATACACGCCTAATTCCGGATCTTCACCAACTAAATAACTGGTTAATCAGTTATCACAAAGGAGTGGAAGTTAATGTCGATGCTTGAATATGTTCCAATTCCTTACTTTTTAGTGGATACTGAATTTAATATTTTGGAATGGTCGCAACAATCAGGTCATTTATTTAAGCCTTCAGCTAATTTTTTAGATCTTGTAGACGTATTTAGTCAAGAAAAGGCGAGAAAGTTTTTAAGCTTGCGCCAAAAAGATTCTCGAGAACTGTCGGTAGACGAACCCCATGATGAGCAAACTCTTGTCCAAAGCCGAGGCCAGGCTATTCAGAAAGTAGAGCTTGTGATGCAAACCAATGATTCGCCTTATTCACTGTTTGAATGCTTAATTCAATGGGATAGTGATATAGGTCATTTAGTTTGTATTCGCCAAGATGAACGTATACAAGAGCTAACGAATCTTGTTCAAGACCATCGGAAACGATTAGCAGATACAGATTTTGAACTGCTTGAACAAAAAGAACGTCTTGAAAAATCATTACAAAAAATTAAGCAATTGTCCGCTTCTTTTATTAAATTATCCTCTAAAGTAGGACTTATACCTCTTTTTGGAGACTTAGATACAGATCTTGTAGCTGAAAATACGTGCATTTTGCAAAACTTTGCGCATGAAGGAAATTACACCACGCTTCTATTTGACTTTGGAGGCTTAGATATATTAACAACCGAAGGAATTCAAGCTTTTGCAGGCTTTATGCAGTCCTTCTACCTCATGGGTATCACATGCTACATTATCGGCATGAAGCCTCACCATACGGCTGCTTTGAAAAATAGAACGTTTGGTGATCAAATTATTTATATGAATAATCTTAGTGAAATTATTGCTGTGAATAAAAATGTGAGTTAAAAGAGTGGAGGAGAAGAAAGAATAACTTTCTTCTCCTCTTTCTGTATACACTTCTTCGCTTACAATTAAACATTCTTTTTATATTTCAGCTGAAAGGATAGCATTAAGACGTTGAAGTCCAATATTCAAATCAGTATCACTAAGAAGGGAATAGCTTATTCGAATGTAAGCATGAGGAGGTTTGTGAACGAAACAAGCTTCACCAGGTAAAAAGCAAACATTATGCTCCTGGGCTTTTTTTAATAATGCGAATGTGTTTACATTTTGCGGCAGTTTTAACCATAAGTTGAAGCCTCCTTTAGGGACTTGGAATTGAACGTAGTCGGAAAGAGGCGAAAGCAGGTCGCTTGCATGATCTCTTCTCAATTGCAAAGCGATCCTCAGCTTTTCCATATGCTGTTTCATTCGCTCAGTGCGTAAGAAAGCTAGCACAGCTTTTTGAGTTAGTAAGGGACTACCAATATCCATCAATGCTTTAACCGCATATAGCCAATCAAATACAGAACCTTGTGCATAAAGTAATCCAATTCGAAGTCCTGGAGCCAAAGTTTTACTAAACCCCTTCAAGAACAAAACATGCCCATTTTTATCAAACGTTTTTATCGGTGGAGGCACTGATATATCATCGAAATAAATCTCTCCAAACGAATCATCTTCAACAATAAAAAAGTGATACAATTCGGCCAAATCAACTAGTTCTTTGCGGCGCTGTCTGCTCATTAGTATACCTGTAGGGTTTTGAAAAGAAGGGTTTACGTACAAAAGCGAAGGCTTTATTTTTTGGCAGACTTCTTCTACTAAATCAGATTGTATTCCTTCTTCATCTAGTTCAATTGAAATGACGTTAACACCTTTATTGGTGAAGACATCAATTGCAGCTCCGTAGCATGGACTCTCTACTATAACCGTATCCCCTGGCTTTAAAAGCGTTTGAGCAATTAAATCAATACCTTGCTGAGCGCCACTTGTAATCATGATTTCATGAGGATCAGCTTTTATTCCTTGCTCTCTCTGTAAATAAGAAGAAAGCTCTATGCGAAGCTCACGATCTCCTTGAATTGGACCGTATGTGGCTAAAACAAGCTCATTGGTACGTAAAAGACTTTGCATTTCTTGCGCTAAAAACTGATTAGGAAGGAGACGAGGGAAAAGAATAGCCTGAGAGAAATCATAATATTTACGATCACGATTTAAGCTATACTGAGAGCGCGTGATATTTACGTTTAATTCATCTTGCCATGAAAAATTATTTAATACCTTGGAAGAACGTTTAGTAACCCCTTTAACAAAAGCTCCTTTTCCTGACTGTATTACGATTAATCCTGATTTTTGTAAGAGCTGATACGATTTTCGTACCGTTAATAAGCTTATTTCTAACTCTTGTGATAGCTTGCGTAAAGAAGGGAGCTGATCACCAGGTTTTATCATGCTCGTTTGGATGCGATAACGAATCTGCTCATAGATTTGCTGATAAATGGGGGTAGAAGATTTTTTATGTACATTAAATCTCATTGTGTCACCTAACTATTCTTTTTCTTTAGTTAACCTCAAAATAAGCATGGGCGCAACTGGAAAAACAGCAACTGTTATAGTCAAGGTTTTACTGTTATACTTCCTTTCTTTTATACTCGTGGCATGTTTAAAGGAGGAAGATATATGATTATTATTAATTACGTACTTATCTGTTTTATTTTCGGCACGACATTCTTAACTATTAAATTAGGGATTGAAGCAGGAATGCCTCCACTTTTCTCAGCTGGAACTCGCTTTCTTTTAGCAGGAATATTAGTAATCTCGTACTTTGCATATAAAAAAGACGTTCGACGCTCGTTATTACTTTCAAAAAAAGTGATGATGGTAGGGTTTTGTTTGACCTTTATGACATTTTCAACACTCTATTGGGCAGAACAACATGTGACATCGGGTCTTGCAGCTGTTTTATCTGCTACTGGCCCAATGATGATATTGCTTATTCAAGTGATGCAAAGAAAAATGGAATTAAAAAAAGAGCAGTTATTCGCTTTGCTTCTGGCTTTTACCGGTGTTATTTGCATTTCACTTCCAAATGTGACAGCCACTATGTCTTATTCGCGGACGTTAGGGTGTATCATTATCATAGTAGGAGAAGTATTTTACGGCATAGGCAGCAATTATTCGAAAGCTTTGTTAAATAAACTAAAAGAAGTATCACCGTTTTTAATTAACGGTATTCAAATGTTTTACGGGGGAATATTTCTACTGGTGCTATCTTTATGTACAGAGCAGATCCATGTTTCCACTATTATGCCTTGGAACGCAGTATGGTCTATTGTATATTTAATTTTTGTTGGTTCAATTGCTGGACACGGCTTATATTATTGGCTAATAGCCCAAACAAATCCGGTTTTTCCATCTACGTGGTTGTATGTATCTCCTTTAATCGCGGTGTTAATCGGTTATGTAGTCTTAAATGAAGCTATCACGCCTTCTATTATTGGCGGAGGCCTTCTTATTTTAATAGGAGTGTTTATGGCCAATCGTGAAGCTTTGGGAGTACATTTTAAAAAAGGTGTGCTATTCAAAAAGCAGCTGTAAAACAAGTCGCCATTTGCTGACTTGTTTTTAGTCAATCGGATGACAAAGAAGATTGAAGAAGATATCAAAGATGACTAAAAACCTCTTCCTAATGAAAGAAGAGGCTTTTTTGTTAAGAGTTTGCTGACATCGTATGAGACGGTAAAATGATATCTTGGTCGACGAGAAAGGACAAAAGTTCTCGTGTAGCATATGACATATAGCGATCTTTTTTCAAAATGATCCCGAGCTCCCACATTGGAGTAGGGGCGGCAATTGGAATACTTTTAATAAAGGGATTATTGATTTTCGGAAACACGGACTTTGGTAAAATAGCAATACCTAATTCAGAAGCAACTAGTTCAATAATCAAATCCCATTGAGAACTTTCGTACGCTATTTTTGGATGAAAACCCGCTTGAATGCACTCATGAATAATGCGATCATGAAGAGAGAAATCTTTGCTGAACAGAACAAACGGCTCTTCTCTAAGCTCGCTCAAAGCAACAATTGATTTAGCTGCCAGCGGATGCTCATGATGAATGTATAAATTAAACTCTTCTTCAATAAACGGATAGATGTGAAAAAGAGGGTTTTGAATAGGCAACACGATAATGCCAAGGTCTACTTGTTCGTTTTCTACAAGTTCGACAATTCGCTTTGCGCCAAGCTCCACAAGCTCTAATTTCACCTGAGGATGTTTTGATGTAAAGTTTTTTGCAATCATCGGGAAAACAACAGTCCCTACTAAAGGAGGAATTCCTACTTTAATATCTCCTGTAGGCAGATTCCGTAAATCATCTAACAGAGCATGCAGCTCGTGAAGAGTGGATACCAGCTTTTGGCTTTGCCCATACACAATCTGTCCTGCATCGGTTAACGTCAGCTTTCGAGTAGAGCGATCAAAAAGATCTACGCCGAGTTCTTCTTCTAGTTTCTTTACAATTTTACTTAATGCTGGCTGAGACAAGTGAATTGCAGCTGCTGCTTTCGTGAAACTTTTTTGATTAACTACTTCCATGAAATGTTGCAGTTCTCGAATATCCATAAATTCTCCTCACTAGTATTCTTAGTTTTCATACTATTTATTCTATTTATCTATTTTACTTATGATTCAAATAAATGTAAACTCTTACATAAGGAAGTGAATAGTGATTCATCTAAAAATAGTACATCAAATTCCTCTAAATACGTTAGAAACCCGCATGTTTGTAAGCGTTAACAAAAAGCACCCTCGAAGAAAATTCTAGAAAAATATTTTTTTCTCCCGTAAAACAAAGCCGCGAGCGCAGAAATAACAAGTGTTGAAATGTTCATTTTGTATACTGTTCTGACAATTAAGAAAGAGGAATAAAATGGTATAGTGCACCACTAAGGTGAGTCTATTCATTCTGCAAACGAGCCGTACATAGAAAAAAGGCCTGTTTGTTAAAAATAATTGGGGGAGTGGTTGAGATGACATACGTTAAAGGACTAGAAGGAATCATTGCAGCTGAAACAAAAGTCGGGCATGTTGATGGAGAGAAAGGTCAGCTGATTTATCGCGGATATTGGGCAAAAGATTTGGCGATCAATTATTCTTTTGAAGAAGTTTCTTATTTAATTTGGAACGGCACGCTGCCAAATCATGATGAGTTAAAAGCATTTAAACAAAAAATGGTGACTCATCGTACGCTTCCAGCTAATATTGTTGCGTTAATGGACTGTTTGCCAAAAGATACAGAAGTGATGAGCGCGCTTCGCACATGTATCTCAGCATTAGGAGACCCTTCATACAGCTGGCCTCCGACAAAAGAGCAGGCGCTTGCGATTACAGCGGTAACACCTACCATTATTGCCTATTGGTATCGTAAAATGAATGATTTAGAAGTAGTAGAACCTAACGAGCATTTGGATCATGTAGCAAACTATTTATATATGATTAACGGGGAAATTCCAGATCAAAGTTTGGTTACTGCGCTGAACGCATATTTTGTTTTGACAATTGAACATGGGATGAACGCCTCAACCTTCTCATCACGCGTTATTTCATCTACCGAATCTGACATGGTTTCAGCTATTTGCGGAGCAATTGGCGCGATGAAAGGTCCGCTTCACGGAGGAGCTCCTTCTGGTGTTATTACCATGTTTGATGAAATTGGAAGTGAAGAGAATATTGAGCCTTGGGTTCGTAAAAAATTAGATAATAAAGAGAAAATTATGGGATTTGGTCATCGCGTTTATCGTACACATGACCCAAGAGCAGAAGCATTAAAAGAAGTATCGAAACAAATCTCAGGAGACAACGGGCTATTTGATTTAATTGTTAAAATTGAAGATAAAACCATTGAATTACTCAATGAATACAAGCCGGGTCGAGGCATTTATACCAATGTAGAATATTTCGCTGCAGCGGTTATGAAAGCGGTTGAGCTTCCGTCTGAACTATTCACACCAACCTTCACAGCAAGCCGTGTAGTTGGATGGACAGCTCATGTCGTAGAGCAGTCAGAAAATAATCGTATTTACCGACCTCAGTCTGCGTATATAGGTTATACGCCAGTTGAACAAAATCAATAAATAAACTCGGTTTCACATAAAAAACGTCGGTAGATCCGACGTTTTTTTCATATGGTTAAATATATTCTTTTTGAGAATAAAATCGCTTTAATAAATAGAATAATCCGACTGCTAAGCATAAACTTGCTGCAGCTAAGCTAGAGGTAATCATGGCGTGCTCACCTTCGGTAGGGGTATGTGAAAGTTTATAGCTGCTGTAGCATAAGAGAGCTGTGATACATAAACAGCAGGAACTAATCAATCCATAACGCTTTTTGAAGCCAATAATAGATAGTAATACAATCAAATAAATTCCGCTCACCATCATCATAATTGGAAACTGAGGGTGGAATTTAATTGTATATAACAAATAATCGATGTGAGAATAGTGATGAACCGCCGAGGACTTTGTTAGCCCTCCGGTCAAACTAGCTGATAAAGGTCCTTCAAGCATCGAAGAGTCGTTATACCAAGTAGCGACTGAGGAAAGTAAAAAAACAAAACAACTTGCAAATAGCTGCGTCATGCATTTTATTGACACGTATAGAAAGCTCCTCTCAATAACCATCTTTTGTTAATACAAGTCCGAAAATTATTATAGCAGGTTTTGAAAGTAAAAAAAGTACTATTGGAATGGTTTCATAAAACGTTCATATTTGAAAAGGTTTGTTTTTTAAAGAGAAAGGGAAAAAAAGTGAAACGGAAGATATGAATAGAGGAGAGAGAAAGATGAAAGCAGCAGTGATTTTGAATCCAAACGCAGGAAACAAAAAATTAGTAAATGAAATTGACTTTATATGTGATCGGTTAAACACTGCATTTGAGACGGTTACTTTATATAAAACAGAGCAACCTGGAGATGGTGCCGATCTGGTAAGAAAATTGGAAGGCAAAGCGGATGTCATTATTGGAGCAGGAGGAGACGGGACAATTTATGAGCTCATCAACGCTCTTGCTCCGCTGCAGCAACGTCCTGTATTTGCTATTTTACCTGGAGGAACGTGCAACGACTTTTCGCGTGCAATTGGAATGAATCAAAATCCTTTAAAAGCGGTGGAGCAAATTATAGAAAAGCAGACGGAGGCAGTGGATGTTGGAAAACATGGCGAAGATTATTTTTTAAACTTTTGGGGAATCGGCCTCGTAGCTGATGTATCTGAAAATATTTTAGAAGAAAATAAAGAGAAATTTGGTAAGCTCTCTTATTACATGAGCGTAGGTAGAACTTTAAATCAAGCAGAGCCTTTTCAATTAAAAATGACGAGCGAAAAAGCTTCCTATGAAGGAGAAGCTGTTATGGTGTTAATTGGAAACGGTCCCTTTTTAGGAGGAACTCGCGCTATGCTAGGAAACAGCTCATTTCAAGACGGATTATTAGATGTATTCGTTATTAAAGAAATGGGAATCGAGCCGGTTATGGCATGGTTACAAACAAGCCCTGATGAGGAACAGCTTAACCCTGAAAGCAACCTTATGCATTTTCGTGCAAAAGAAGTTCATATTGAAACTACTCCTGAAAAAACGGTAGATTGTGATGGAGAAAAAGAAACGACGACACCTTCAACGATTACGGTTCTCCATAATCACATAAATATGATAGTCGGAAACAGATAAAAAAACGCTGGAAGTTCCAGCGTTTTTTTTATGAAGACAGCCATCGCGGAGAAGTAAAGAGCATAATCATTATGCTGCTCATCGTAATAACAAGCATGGAGTAGCAAAAAGCAGTAAATCCGATAATATGTAAGCCCACTATCATAATCGTACTGTCTAAGATAAAAATGGTTATTCCTATATTGATTTTCCATTTTTTTGATACAATAATGGCAATTAAATCAAGCCCGTCCGAACTGATGCCGTAGCGAAGCATCAGTCCTATTCCCATTCCTACGAGTGCGCCTCCAAGCAGTGAGCTAAAGAGCAAAGGAAGCTCCAGCGTGCCTTCGAGAATAGACAGCCATTCTGTCATAAAAAAAGAAACAAATAAACCTATACTTCCATAAAAAAAGTTTTGACGATGACGAAAAAAAGCATATAAATAGACAGGTACGTTCAAAAAGAAAATGGACATTCCGATAGGAGTTCCAAACACATAATATACGATAAGCCCAAATCCTATAAGTCCACCGTCTAGTAAGTGATACGGAGCAATAAATCCGTTTAGCCCTAGTCCAATTAATAAGCTGCCACAGCAAATCGAAACCACTCTCGAAAAAATATTCCTCACCCTATACGTTAAATTTTAATAGGAGTAATCGTTCATCTATATATATGGCAAGCTTGGGTTATTTAGAAGCAAAAAGAAAATTATGTAAAAAGTATTGATTCTATAACTCTGATATTCTATAGTTAATCTAACTTCGTTTTCACGACAATTTCTTGATTTTTTACGATACTGTTTAACTGTTTGTATTTTTAATATATAAAAAAGTTGTGTTCGGTAAAAAGCATACGATTGTAATAAGTCGATAAAAGCAAGCCGCTATATAAAGGGGTTGATTACGTGTAGGATTCTCTTTCTTTTCAGTCATACTAAAAAGAAAGAGGGATTGTCGTGAAAAATCGTTCCGTAATTTTTTATGGTTTGGTCAAAGTCAAGCCGATTTAGCAGATGTATTATATATTGTTGCGTTAATCAGCATTCTTTATGCTCAAAATAGTTCTCCCGTGCTGCTTTCATGCATTCCGTTTACCATTACGACTGCTAAGTTTTTGAGCAGTTTTACTGTGCCTTTTCTTATAGATCGCTACAGGGCTAAGCGTATTCTTGTTGTGTCTCAGCTGTTAAAAACCAGTGTTTTGTCTATGTTTTTCTTGTGGCATATGTCGCTTATCAGCATGCTGTGCTGCGTGGCGCTTATTGCTTTTTTCGATGGGTGGGCAGCTCCGGTTCAAAGCTCTATGCTTCCTCATTTAGTAGATAAAGAGAAGCTGTTGAAATGGAACAGTATGTTTAATGTCACCGATCAAACGATTCAAATTGCAGCCTATCCGCTTGGAAGCTTTCTGATCATTAGCTGGGATGCTACTGGCCTTTTATGGCTGTCATTTTCGTTATTCAGTTTGTCAATCGTATTTATGCAGTCCATTCGCATTAACGCTCATTCTTCTAAAACGAAGCAAAAACAAGGGTTAAAAGAGGGATGGAAGCTAATTTGGCATTATCCGCGCCTGCGGGTTTTATTAGTCATGGAGGTTTTAGAAGGGATGGCTGCCGGCGTTTGGGCATCAGCAATTGTCTACGTGTTTGTGAAAGAGATATTAAATAAAAATGAAGCTTGGTGGGGATATATCAACAGCAGTTTTTTTGTTGGAACGGTTCTTGGAGGTTTCGTTTTGTTGAAGATTTCAGTTGAACAAGAGAAAAGTCTTTATCATATCGTAACATTAGGCAGTCTTTTATCAGGTTTCTTTACATTATTGTTCGGAGTGATGCCTGCTCCTTTTCTTTCACTTTTACTTAGTTTTGCTATTGGTATTGCCCTTCAAATAAGCGCTACGTGTTCTTACACGCTTACACAAACGGCCGTTCCTTTAGAAAAGCTTTCTAAGGTACTTTCCGCTACGCTTAGCGTTTCATATGTTACGTTTGGGCTTTCGGTGCTGCTGCTTGGAGCTGTTGCTTCGCTAAATGTGACGGCGGCGTTTCTAACAGCAGGAGGACTGATTGTAATCAGCGGCTGTGTAGGTTTATTCTTACGAAATTATGCGCTTGCTAACTAAAAAAGGTTGCTATTTGCAACCTTTTTTAAAACATTGTATTTTCTCTCCTCAACCATAAGCCATATAAGGTTGTTTGCTTTAAATATCCCTTATGTAAAAGTAGGGAGCTTTTCACGAAAACGAAAGGAAAAAAAGTATGGTTATCGAATTATGTTAAGAGCGTTGAGCTAAAAGCGTTGAGCTAAAAGGAGTGATTAAATGGTTGTCATTCGACAGGCGGTTGAAACTGATCGAGAGCGACTGGCTACGTTAATGCAAGAATATATAGTAAAATTCTGTGAGCAGCCTGCCCCTTCCCGGAAAGCTTTAACTTTACATATTAAGCGCTTATTGAATAATCCTTCCTATGGTATCCAGTTTGTTGCTGAATTGGAAGGGAAACTAGTAGGTTTTGCGACGGTGTACGTATCGTGGAGCACCTATTATTTTAAAGAAACAGCCATCTTAAAAGACTTGTACGTATCTCCTTTAAACAGAGGAAATAAAATTGGTGAACGTTTGTTTAAGATCTGCCTTGCCTATTCTCAAAAGTATGAGTTTGCAGGTATGACCGCTGAGTGCAGCAGTGAAAATAAAGTTGCTCAAAACCTTTATCAAAAAATGAACGGTAAAGAAAATGCAGGGGTTCAATACCGTTTTTTTTAAGAGAAGTGCAGCTTTTACTTTTAAGACTTCTACTAAATGGCAAAAATATGTTATAGTATGAAAAGTGAAATTGATGAAAATGTCGGTGGGCTATATGTTAGATGATCGTATCAATAGTAGGGGGAAGTTGGACTAGCTGTTTGAAAGGCGGCCATCCTATTTTTAGTATAGCCGCAAGGAAGGAGCAGGACCTTGAAAAAAAATCCAATCTTAAACGCGTGGAAAATAGTAACTGCAACGAGCGGTTTTTTACTTGCGCTGTTTATCTTTAAAGTCCGAAAAGGAAGATAACCATATAAAGAAAGCTCCTCGATTGAGGAGCTTTTTATGATTTAAGAATAGGAAACGTCAAGGGAGTCACTGTTGATAAAGAATCTCTGTAAGAATGATAGGTGAAATAATGACGTGTTGGACTATAAATAGTCATGTAAAGTAAATAATCATAATTCGTTTCCATATAGAAAAAAACGCCGTCTACGTGGAGTGTATAGAAAGAGTACGACATCCCGAGCAGCGTTTGCTTTTGTACGCTTGTGCTTGGGTTTTCTTTAATCCATTCATACAGTTCAAACGCACTCACTCCTGGTGATGATTGCAGCGTATGTACTTTGTCATATAACTTATCAGATACATCGGAAACCGACTGTTTTAATTGGTGAAATAAGTTGGACATTTGTTCTTTCATTATGGTGAGCTCCTTTACGGGTAGTCAGCTATTAGCATGCTCAAAGAAATCCACGCTTATGTATAAGTTAGTGGATGGCTGATTTGAATTTGCCGCCATGCGCTTCTTGGGTATCCATAATGGTTGTAAATGCATGCGGATCTATTTCGGAAATAATGGTTTTAAGCTTGGTAATTTCTAAACGCGTCACAACTACGTATATGACTTCTTTTTCTGTACCTTCAAATCCGCCTTTACCGTAAAGCTTTGTAACGCCGCGTCCTAGACGATGTGTAATAGCATCTGACAGCTCTTCGTAGTGATTTGAAACAATAAAGGCTGCTTTTGTTTCATCAAGACCCTGAATAATCGCATCGATTGTTTTAGAAGCAATATAGTACGTAAGGATCGAGTACATGGCCTGTTCCCAACCTAGCACAAACCCTGCCCAAGCAAAAATGAAGATATTTAAAAACATCACAAATTCGCCCACAGAAAACGGGATTTTTTTTGTTAATAAAATACCTAAAATCTCAGTTCCGTCTAACGCTCCGCCGTGACGAATGACCGTTCCTACACCTGCTCCTAACAGTAGCCCGCCAAATACAGTAGCAAGAAGCGGTTCAGATGTTACAGCTGGAACATGGTGCAATTGAGATTCTACAATGGATAAAGCAACAACTGCAAACATAGATGAAAAGCAGAAGTTACGACCAATTTGTTTGTATCCACTATATAAAAAAGGGAGATTAAAGATGATGATAAGAAGACTGAACGGCAATTTCGTTAAGTAAACTAAAATTAGAGAAATACCGATAATACCGCCATCAATTACGGAATTTGGGACTAAAAATAATTCGATAGAAACGGCAGCCAAGGAAGCCCCAATTAACATCATAATGTAGCGATAAATGAGCCGACCTGCCTTTTCCTTTTTGTGCTGTTTCGTTGTCATAAAATCTTTCCTTTCAAAATACTGCCTATACGCAACTCTTACTAGTATAACTAAGTCTTGGGAACTCTATCCAATTATCTATTTTAAAAAAGACTAGCCAGAATAAACAAAATCCTGTTAAATTAAACGGTAGACATTTGCTGAAATAAAGGAGCTGTACATATGATAAACGTTTATATTCCAGCGCTTCAAACAAGCGCTGGCGAAAAAGCGGCACGCTATATTGATACATTAACCAAACCGATAGGAAGCCTTGGAAGACTCGAAGAAATAGCAGTGGAATTAGCGGCCATGACCGGGGAAGTTTTTCCGACAGTCACGCCGCCAGGAGTCCTCGTTTTTGCAGGCGATCATGGAATTGTAAAAGAAGGAGTTTCAGCTTATCCGCAAGACGTAACGGCACAAATGGCGCTGAATTTTTTGCAGGGAGGAGCAGCTATTAACGTGTTTAGTCAGCAAATAGATGCACAGTTCAAACTGATTGACATCGGCATTGCTTCTGACCTTTCCCATAAGGACCTTGTACAACGCAAAGTGAAGCTGGGGACAGCAAGTTTTTATAAAGAAGACGCGATGACGCGCAGTGAGGCAGAACTGGCTGTTCAAGTCGGATATGAAGAAGCTGAAGAGTTTATTGCCCAAGGAATTAAATGTTTGATTGTAGGAGAAATGGGCATCGGAAATACTACGTCAAGCACGGCTATTTTAGCTGTATTGACAGGAGAAAAAGTCTCTAAGCTTGCGGGAATGGGCACAGGGATTTCTGATGAACAACTGCGCCACAAAGTGAACGTGATTGAAGAAGCGCTGCAAAACAGGCACATTAACCCTCAGGATCCGATTGATATTATTAGTAAAATAGGGGGTCTTGAAATTGCCGGGATGACAGGTGCTATGCTGGCGGCAGCTGCTCACCGTATTCCTATTTTAGTAGATGGTTTTATTTGTACAGTTGCAGCCCTTCTAGCAACAGAAATCAATACACAAGCAAGAGACTATATGTTTGCTAGTCACGAATCTGTTGAACAAGGCCATGCGTGTGCAATGAAGCTTCTTGGCAAGAAACCGCTCCTCAACCTCAATCTTCGTTTAGGTGAGGGAAGTGGAGCTGCTGTTACATTTCCGCTGCTGCACTCGGCTTCACTGATGATTGCCAATATGGCTACGTTTCAATCTGCTGGAGTGTCTGAGAAAGAATAAACCTAAAAAAGACATGGAAACAAAACCATGTCTTTTTTCTTTATTTTATAAAAAAATCTTATATTTTTAACATCATAAACCAATAAATGCTAAAGCTAGCACCTGTTAAAATAAATGATCCAATAATTAACAATACCAGTGCAACGCGTCGTTTAATCGCTTGAATTTCTCTATCTTTTGGCAAACGTCCCATTGGTCTTCCTCCATTATGTAAATATTTCACGTATTTTCCTATTTTACTCCGCTTTAAAAAGAGAGAACATATGTCAAAGTTACTAAAAACCAAATTATTTTACAAAAAAATTGTATCCCCATTACAGCAGGGCAAAGAATACGTATTTTTTCAGTTAGAAAAGGACTGCTCTAAAGGTTTACTTACATGGCAACAACCTTTATCATATAACTGACTATACTATGATGTTATCCAAAGTTGGAAGAAATCTCAATAAATGTGAGTGTTATAATTACATGATAAGAGTCAGAAAATTTTAAAAAAGAGTGTGAGCAAACAATGAACGGTATGTTGATTATTCGGAACGGTGCTCCTTTTTATGAAGGAGCTTCCGTGCCTATTCCAAAAGATAAAGCCTGTATTATCGGACGAAGCAGTGAAGAATGGGAGCCTTATCTGGCCTTTCAAAGTGCTTACATTTCGCGCAAGCATTTTGAAGTAACGTACGAAAGCAATGCCTTTTTCATTACAGACTTGTTTAGTAAACACGGGACAAAAGTAAACGGAGAAGAGTTACAGCCTGGAACCCCTCGTTTATTGAAAGAGCAGGATGTCATTACCTTAGCAAATGAAGAGGCAGCTTTAGTATTTAGAAATGATGATATGGATGCAACCCTCGATTTAGGACCTTTGCTAAAACAAATAAATAAGCCATTTTACACATTAGATCCAATTTTGCAGAAAGTAAAAATAAAAGAGGAAACGTATATTCTGTCAGATAAAGAATACGCGTGCTTAGCTTATCTTCTAGAATACAACAATCAATTTGTTTCAAAAGAAGCATTAAAAAAAAGCATTTGGCCTGAACGAGTAGAGTCAAATGGAGAAATTCTAGTAGCAGCGGAAGAGCTGAATGCGCTGATTTACCGGGTTCGCAAAAAAATAGGAACATATTTAGAAATCGAAGTGATTCGAGGAAAAGGATATTGGCTGCACTTTAACGAAAATGGACGTGAATAGAATCACGTCCATTTTTTAATCTCGTTTTACAGCATGTACACGTATATGTTTAGCTTCTGCTAGCCAAGATCCATTTTGAAATAGTTTATCTTGCATTCGATTTTCTAAGCGCGTAATGAGGACATTTTTAGTTTCTGTCGTCACGTGAGCAAAAAGAGGGGCTGCATTTGTTTCCAGCCAATTACGCAAGCCGTTTTCCCCTTTTAACAAGAAGGGACGGCTGTAGTGAATAGCCGTGGTGACTTGAAAATTCTGTGATTCCAAAAGAGAAGAATATTCAGCTACAGAAGGAAAGTACCATGGGAAATCTACATCGTTATAAGGGATATCAAACGTTTTAAATTGACGAATGATTTCTGTGAAAATTTCGTCCATGTTTCCTTTTCCCCAAAATTCTGCTACAAATCGGCCATTTGGTTTTAAAGCATTGTAAATGTTTTTAATGACAAGGTGAGGGGGACGGATGTCGTGTAAAGTTGCATTTGAAAAAACTGCGTCAAATTGTTCGTAATAAGGAAGGTTAAGGGCATTTAACTGTTCAAAGGATAAAGTTGGGTACTGATGACGAGCCTGTTCAATCATATTTTCAGAGCAATCGATGCCCGTTGCACGGACATGAAGCTTATTGAGCTGCGAAATAAATTCGCCAGTGCCGCAGCCAATATCTAAAATATGTTCGCCAGCTTGAGGAGAAAGAAGGTTCATAGCACTTCCTCCAAATGAAGAAACAAACGGAAGATGATACACTTGAGCAATTTTTTGTTGATTAACAGTTTGACTCATGAAGTGATTCCTCCTTTGTAAAAGATGATGACTATCGTTTTATAAGAAGAAACAAGCTTTGAATAGTAGATATGAAGTTATTGATAGAATTATACCATATATCTTACTTATTATGGCGAAAACTGCAAAGAAAAAGCGCACCAAACTTCTAGCTTGAGCGCTTACAAGCACGAACTATTTTATAATCATTAACCAAACTGAACAAATAGAGGAAGATCTGTATGACCCATCTCACGTACGTAGACGTATAAATTTCCTTTATGATGAATTTCATGGTCAATGGCCATTTGTAAGAGTTGACTTCCGGGAAGCTTTCTTCCAAACGCTGCAGTGGTGTCAATTGTTTTGTTTAAATCATCTTCGCTAAGTGAACGTAATACGTCTACTGTTTTTTGCGTATATTCAGCTGCAAGGTCCGATAATGATTTACCGCTAAAATCAGCTTTTTGACCAAGTGGAGATAAATCACCGGATTTTACCACTGATGCAAATGCATAAAAAGATGTTAAAATATGCGTAGATAAGTCAAAAGCGGACATAGATGTCGGGGCAGGATTGTATTCGTAGTGACCTGCTTCAATTTTGTTGATTAATTCATTAGTTACGTTTCGATGTGCTAAAAAGTGATGAGTAATTTGTTCAACTGTCATGATGAAAGGCTCCTTTATTATGTATTTCGCTTCTGAGTATAGCATCTGAAACTCAGAAGGCGAAGAAAAAACTTTAACAAAAAGAAAAACAGCTGCATATGAGCAGCTGCTTTTCTTTTTATTAGAAATTACGTTGTTTTAACTCTTCAAGTAATAACTCCATACCTTCGCGGCTTAAAGTTAATTTGCCATCTGCGATTGTTACGTTGTCAGAAGATACTTCGCCAGTAATCGCACAAGCACCGTTCGGCTCATATTTCTTTAAAATAATTCGATCTGTTTCGACAAAAATTTCAACAGGATCTTTTACATCTATTTCAAGAACACGTCTTAACTCTTTAGGAATTACGATACGACCTAAATCATCTACTTTTCTTACAATACCAGTCGATTTCATTTTTTAATCACCTTTACTTTTATATTTTATTGAGTACGCAAAATATTATTTTTGGAATTTCTAAGATGATTATATACTAGATAACCGCTAAATTTGTCGAAGTTATTAATATGTAAATGAACTGTAATATTATTGAAATATTATCTGTAAATACAAATCCTCCTACAATATGGAATATGTAGGGCTCTTTGTATGATATAGGAGATGCAGGAATTAATTACATTTGACATACCATTTTTTTTATGTTTATGCAGCAGCCTGGGGGTAGGCTACATGTAAGCGTGGAAGCAAACAAGTTGAAAAAATGAAGAAAATATGATTAAATTTAAAAAGTAACTTGTTCAAAATAATTAAATCGTAATGATTACGTATTTCAAATAAAAAATTGATAAAACGAAAGGATGACAAAGAGTTTGGCTAAAAAATCAAAAGTTGTGAAAGAACAAAAGCGTCAAGAGATGGTAGCGAGATATGCGCAATTACGCCAAGAGCTGAAGGAAAAAGGAGATTACGAAGCGTTAAAAAAATTGCCTAGAGATTCTTCACCAACCCGCTTAAATAATCGCTGCCGTGTTACCGGTCGTCCGCGAGGCTATCTTAGAAAATTTGAAATGTCACGCATCGCTTTTAGGGAATTGGCCTACAAAGGACAAATTCCAGGTGTTAAAAAAGCAAGCTGGTAGTATAAAAGCCCTCATTATGAGGGCTTTTATTATTTATTAGCTGCAAAATATCGAGCAATTCCTTGGTAAATACCTGTAGATATTTGCTGCTGATACGCGTTAGAAGAAACAATTTGCTCATCGTGAGCATTTGATAAAAAGCCTAGTTCAAGAAGTACAGCACGCTGGTTGTTTTCTCGAGTAACATAATAATCTCCAAAACGAACCCCCATATCCTTCATAGAAGGCGCGTTTTCAGCCATGCTTTCTTGAATGTATTTTGCTAATTCTTTATCTTTGGCTTCACTGTAATAAAATGATGCGATGCCGTTTGCAGAAGATGAAGTAGAAGCGTTATAGTGAATGCTGATAAATGCATCTGCATGCTTTGCTTCACTAACGTTCACTCGTCCGCTTAGTGAGATAAAAGTATCGTTTGAACGCGTCATAAATACATTTGCTCCAGAATTAGCTAGGCGGCTTGCCACAAGTTTTGCTGTTGTTAACGCTAAATTTTTCTCAATCGATGACTTGCCTGAAGTGCCAGGATCATATCCGCCGTGCCCAGCGTCTACTACAATAATTTTATCTTTTAAAGCAGCAGATGAGGAAGGCAAACTAGCTGAAGTTGTAGAACCAGCCGCAGCTGTTAACCCTTTTGACACCCATGCTGTTTGACTTGCAGAGTACTGAATTTGCACCCAGTCATTCGTTTCGCCTACTTTTTTGAATCGTTCACCTGCTTTTGCTACACGAATGATTCCCGCACTTAAGCTAGGCTGACTGCGCAAATTTGAAGCTTTTGTAATTTGAATCGACTGGGCTGGTTGTGAAGACTGTCCAGAATCAGCTTTTAGATACTGACTCGCCACCCAGCCGGTTTGACCCGATGCCGTTTTAATCTGCGACCAAGATCCGCTTACTTTTACCACCGTTACTTTTGAATTGCGCGATAAGCTCGTCACGATGGACGCGCCTGTGCTTGCAGAAGAACGAACGTTTAATGAGCTCGCGTTAACGACCGCTGAGTGTGATGATGTGGACCCAGAATCTTTAGCTGGCGCAGAAGAAGCAGAGCCTGCTTGTAAATACTGACTCGCCACCCAGCCGGTTTGACCCGATGCCGTTTTAACCTGCGACCAAGATCCGCTTACTTTTACCACCGTTACTTTTGAATTGCGCGGTAAGTTTGTCACGATGGATGCGCTTGTGCTTGCAGAAGAACGAACGTTTAATGAGCTCGCATTAACGACCGCTGACTTCGATGTCGAATTTGCGGTAGACGTACTGTTTGTTTGCGTTTTATTTATGTATTGAGATGAAATCCAAGCTTCTTTACCGCTATAGGTAATTTTAGCCCATCCTTTGCTTTCATCTACTATATCAACGGTGTTTCCCTTCGTTATTTTTCCAACGATAGCACCGCTTGTACTAGGCGTTGCACGTACATTTAACGATGTAGCAGTTACTTTGGCCGATTCAGCTGCATCTGCATCAATTGAGTGCAAAAGCAATGAAGAGCTTAAAAGAACAGAAGAAACGGCTGTGTACATGACATGTTTTTTACTCATTTTTTCCTCCTTGCAAATTACAAATTTCAACATAAGGTTATTGGTATACAAAGCATATATCGGCAAATAGTCCAAAATTTTGAGTGAAATCTACTATTATCTCATAATACCGATATTATCCATCATACTATATGTCGAAATTCAATTGTATAATGAATTTGAACTATCTGCCATCCTTACCGATAAAATTTTACATTAATGTAAAATATAATTATGTTAAAGGTGGAATATAGAGATATTAAAAGCATTTAGTCCTTTGTTTATCGACATTTTGAGGACGTGTTTTATACTAGAAAAAATGTAAAATAGTATAAAACAGCCGGATGTGAATAGGATAGAGGAGAGATGGAAGATAAAATCGTGTCTATCTTTTGGAGGAGGAAACATCCACAATTATGAAACATTTAGAATAAAAATAACAAAAATATATAAAATAATAAAAAGCCTGTCTATATTGCTGTAAAGCTCGTAGCATAAACTAAAAGTGAATAGTTAGAAAATTCTTTCTTTTTATTTTGAAACATGATACAGTATAAAAAAGTGAAAGGGTGGAAACTGATATGCGAAAGATTGTTCAGTATGAAACAAAGTGGTCGCTTTTGTATCAAATGGAAAAAGAAGCGTTGCTTAATACACTAAAAGACTTTTCAGTAGACATCGAACATATTGGAAGCACGTCCGTTCCAGGATTGGCAGGTTCACCAATCGTTGATATTTTAATCGGAGTCAAACGCGAAGAAGACATAAATGAAGTGCGGGCTATATTAAAAAATAAATCTCACGTATATGTAGGGGAAAAAGAGATGTTTGTCTTATTAAAAGAAGGCGTTCCAGCTGCACACTATCCTCCAATTATGACAGCTAAAAATGCCCGTAGGCTCATTCCACATGATGCTAGAAGAAGTCATGTGTATGTAACGGTCAGTGAATCTCCTTACTGGAACGAACGAATTAATTTCAGGGAGCAGTTACGCTCGAGCGAACGTGCTAGAAAAAAATATGAAGGTATGAAATACGAGCTTTCAAAACGATTGTGGAACGATATTTCTACCTATGAGTACAAAAAAGAAGAATTCATTCAGCGCAGTCTATAAAAAACGTCATTTCAATTGAAATGACGTTTTTTAATTAATTATCTTGTAAAACAATGGTCTCAAGCTTGTCAGCAGTATTTACTGCGAGAACCGTATAGTTTTTACCGCTTTGAAGATTTGTTCCAGGAAGACTTAGTATTTCTTTTCCATCTGCTGTGGAAACAGATAGATCATACGAACCCGGATTTACTACTTGATAACCTGAAATGCTTTTAAAAGACAGATCTTTAAATAAAGGAGCAGCACCTTTAGGACCTACGTTTACCGCAGGAGCATCAGGAGATAAATGAGCAACACGTAAGCTTGCTTTTCCATCCATTCCTTGCTTATTATTCGTGAAAGCCTGTAGTTCAAGATTTTCCGCTTTATTTACAGCGGCCACTGTATACGATTTTCCACCGTCTACAACAAGGGTAGCTTCGATGATGGAATCTTTTGTTCCTTTTGTCTTCGCTTCGTATACTTCTACTTTATGAGAACCGGCTGACAAAGGCAAGGAGTTGGAGACATCTTTAAACTTTGCTCCTTCTACTATAGCTTTGTCATCCACAAAAATGTCTACAGCCGGAGCATCCGGTGAAGCATGAACGATGCGAACTTCTGCATTTTGAGCTGTTCGCTCATCTGCAGCAGGAGGTGTTTCAGCGGCAAATACTAACATGCGGCTAAGTGCCAAGAAGGCAATCACTGCTGCCATTACGAATAGTCGTTTCATCAAGTATCACTCCTTTTTTAGTATACACAGCTTTATGTAAAGAGAAGGACTGTGCAGTTGTTAGCGTACACTAAATAAAATCAACTATTCGTTTGTTTGTTAACTTTTGATATGTTTACTGAGATTTCTGACGAAAAAATCGAAGAATAGCCAAAATATTGTACAGAGCTGTTAAGAGCCATGTCAATAAAAAGCTTAGGCCAAGCCCAATATTGGCATCTATATACGTATGCGTGAAGTCGTCATATACGACGTAGGAAAGAGGAGCAATCGACAGTAAAAATAGAAGAAAAAACAAAAGCTTTTTCCATCTGTTTAAAGTGAAGGTTAAATAAAAGAAAAGGAAAGCGGCGAACAATAGAAGACCGTCTCGAATAGCCCAAGGCAAAACGCCGATATGTGGATTAGCGAGAAGAAAAGTCGGGACAATCGAAAGGAGGAAAAGGAGAGAAAGTAAAGTTACGTGAAGTGTGTGCTTTTTTGTAAAAGCCGGCACCAATAAAAACGCTGCGGTTGCACTTAAAAGAAAATTACAAATTAAAATAAACTCCATATCAACACCTCATTTATTGAGTATTACTTTTAGTCTATTCAGCACGCTGTTAAAGTAGATAAAAAAGCTGCGATGTTCATCGCAGCTTTTGGTTATTCGAATTTAAATCCTTGTTTTTCAAGCATCGCTCGAACTTCTGGATAATAAATGGTTTTGTAAATAGCTGATACAGTTTGTGACCAGTTGCGGTCATCAGCACCGTTTGTTCTCTTTTTCATATACTCTGCCATTTCAGCATCATAGTCTTGAATCAATGACTTCAAGTCGTGATTATAGCTTTCACGATGGTGCACAGCAGCTTGTGGCAATCGAGGCTTTTTCGCAGAATGATCTGACGGATGTCCAACCACAAGACCGCTTACTGGGAATACGTATTCCGGTAAATCGAGCAGTTCAATGACTTCTAGCGGCTTTCTGCGAATTCCTCCGATTGGGACTGTACCTAAACCGAGTGATTCTGCTGCAACTGTTGCGGCTTCTAAAGAAATTCCAGCATCAGTTGCCCCGACTAAAATTGATTCAAGCCCATCGGTTACGCCAAGAGGGGCATCGTTAAGCTCAGCTGCAATCTTAGCACGATTAAAATCTGCACAAAAGATTAAAAATAGAGGAGCTTGGTCAATCCACGCTTGGTTGCCGGCAAGCTCTGAAAGTTTTTTCTTCTTTTCTTTATCTTGGACGCTAATAATAGTTACTTGCTGTCCATTAATAGAAGAAGCGGCTGACTGAGCAGATTGAATAATCGTATCTAAATGTTCGTCACTTACTGCTTCGTCTGTATACTGACGGATAGAACGATGATCTTGAATTGTACGAATTGCTTCATTCATGATGCGTCATCCTTTCAAAGAAGTTATGATTAACCTTGTAATGTTTTTACATCTAAAGGTGCTACAAGTACGCCAGTTTGAGCAAATGCTACAAAACTTTGGAAGTGAGCTGATTTATTGTGTGCTTGAATTGCTTCTTTGCTTTTCCACTCTTCAATCATCATAAATGTGTTAGGTGTAAAAGCATCTTCAAATAGTTGATAGTTGCTGTTTCCTTCTTCTTGTAAAGAATGCTTAATTAGTTCTTGTACGTTTTCTAAAAATTCTTCTCTTTTTGCTGGGTTAACTTTCATTGAAGCTTGTAAATGAATCATGGGTGATTCCTCCTTTAATAATGATGGTGCTTTATATTATTTGTTTTGTTTTTAATCTTTCATTCAATTTACGATTAAAATGAAGATAAGTTCGAATATCATCGAACAATGAAACTATAACACCGATTAAATAACAGTGCAAGGAATTTAGTTCGAAAGTTATCGAACATTGATACACAAAAGAAGCTGTGTTATATTTTAAGCATGAGAAAACCTTATCAACCACCGAAATCTGAAATTAAATTAACGCCTATTTTACATGCGTTGAGTGATCCTAACCGGCTGCGAATTGTACAGTGTTTAGCGACAAGAAAGGAGCAGACCTGTTCGTATTATCAAAAATTAAATGTATCAAAATCAACGCTATCACATCATATTAAAGTACTTCGCGAAGCTGGAATTATCAAACTACGTATAGAAGGTACGCAGCACTATTATTCCTTGCGTTTAGAAGAACTTGAGGAATTGTTCCCAGGTCTGCTTCCTTCCATTATAAATATAGATGAGCAATTATTTTAAAAGCTGAACGATGTTTTGTTCAGCTTTTTTGTTCAAAATAAATGTGTGCATGCAGGCTGCATCCGGGATTAAAAGAAGAACGACAGTGAGGGCAAGTCGAGTTACAGGTTAAGTATTCATTAATTGATAGCTCATGTTTACATACTCCGCAAAGAATAGCTTTTTTATTAAACATAGCTTTTGGCCACCTTTTAATATCATGATCAGCATGTCCGTTATGACATTGATAGCATGGATAATATGTATTACAGCAATAAAATTTTATTGCGATAATATCTTTAGCTGTATGATAGTGCGTACAGCGCGTTTCAGAATCCACCGTATCACCTTTTACTGCAGGTACAGATTTGTTCATTATCATCACTCCCTATGAAAAGTATAGCATGCTTTTATACGCCTTATCATACATATGTAAAAAGAAAAATGCTATAATAAAACCATCGTTTTACATGTCAGATTGCATGCTAAAAAGATCAGATAAAAATTGATGTCAAAACAGATCGATTAAGTGAAGTAAAGAGAGGAAGAAAAAATGAGTAAGCAAGTTATCGTTTTTACCGGAGGCGGAACAGCTGGACACGTAACACCAAACATTGCCATTATGAAAGAATTAGACAGTGAAAAATGGGATATCCATTATGTCGGTTCTCACAATGGTATTGAGAAAGAATTAATTACAAAATTAAACGTTCCATATCATGCGATTTCAAGCGGGAAGCTGCGTCGATACGTAGATATGGAAAATGTAAAAGATGTATTTCGAGTAGCAAAAGGAGTTGGCGATGCACGTCGCGTGCTGAAAAAGTTAAAGCCTTCTCTTGTGTTTTCAAAAGGCGGTTTTGTCACAGTTCCTGTTGTAATGGCTGCTAAATCGCTAAACATTCCCGTGTTCATTCATGAAAGTGATTTAACACCGGGACTGGCAAATAAAATTGCGCAGAAATTTGCCACTAAAGTTTTCACTTCTTTTGATGAAGCGGCAAACTATTTTCCAAAAGAAAAAGTGCAGGTTGTTGGTTCACCTATTCGAAAAGAATTATTTAGCGGAAGCGCAGCGAACGGGGAAAGCTGGCTTCGCTTTTATGATAAGCGCCCAATTTTAACCATTATGGGCGGAAGTTTAGGAGCACGTCGCATCAATGAAATTGTTCGAGAGTCCTTGCCTGAACTGCAAAAGAAATTCCAAATTGTACACCTGTGCGGAAAAGGCAATGTTGATACAAGCCTTGAAAAAGAGTCGGGCTACCGTCAGTTAGAATATGTAAATGAACAGCTTCCAGATGTTCTAGCGGCCACTGATTATGTGATTACACGCGGCGGATCAAATGCTATCTTTGAGTTTTTAGCCCTTCATAAACCGATGATGATTATTCCTTTGTCAAAAGCACAAAGCCGCGGAGATCAAATTTTAAATGCACAGTCCTTTAAGAAAAAAGGCTACTGTATGGTTGTGGAAGAAGAACAGTTAACAAAAGAAGTGTTTTTGCGGGAAGTAAATGAGCTTCAGCAGCAGGCAAGTACGATGAAGCGTACAATGCGTGAAGCAACAAAAACGGATGCCATTTCAATTCTTGTAAATGAAATTGAGAAAATGAGTTAAAAAAAAGGCTGGGACAAACGTACTTTAGCCGAAGTGAAAAACGAACCATTGATCAAGGTGTTTGATTAGTGGTTCGTTTTTTTTGTTAAAGTGAACGTAGGTTTCACCTGTTCAGATCCTTCTAGCAGTTGATTGGAGGGCAAGAAGAAGCCTCCTGCGGAAAGCGAAGTCTTGCACAGAAATCAACTGCGGTGTCACAAGCGGTTCAGCTCATGTATCCCATTTGTTCATCTTTAGATGGGCTACATTCAGTCACAACCTTTTTTTCTTCGAATCTATTATTTTAAAATAATGAATATACATAGAAAAATAAAGCTTTTAAAATTTCAAAAAATGTTGTTGACAGTAAATTTTAACAGGAGTAAGATTACTCTCATGAAACGTTCCACTGTGAAACGCTGAGTCTTTTCTGAAAGAGAAGGAAAGAGCGGAGGACCCAATTATCAGGGGTGAATCTCTTAATTGAGTAGGGTTACTTTCTTGACCCGAACCCGTCAGCTAACTTCGTAAGCGTTAAGAGAGAGGATGGTGTAATCGTGGTCGTTTTCTATAACAGCGGATAGTACGCTCCTTTCAAAATATAGGTGAAAGGAGCGTCAAGATGCATTTATCTAAGCAAATGATTCAATTGATTGAATACCGAGCAATGTGCGACCAGCAATCTTTTGATCTAGCAAACCGCTATTTGTCTACGTTAGCTAATCAAAGTTTTAAACGCAGCAGTAAAAAACATAATTAAGTCTAAAAATTAAATAACAAATATACGCTTAATCAATTATGAGCGGGGGACCCAATATTTTGTACGTATGTACTAGGGGTGAATCTCTTAACTGAGTAGGGTTACTTCCATAACCCGAATCCGACAGCTAACTCCGTAAGCGTTTTGGGAGTAAAAAAATTCGTGTCGATCACGGCTTATTTGTCGTGCATTAAACCGCGGAAGAGAACTCTCTTCTGCGGTTTTTTTAATGGGGAAAATAGGAGAGCAGGCTATGTCTGCACCGTAAAGAGGATATAGTAGGGCTTTTAAAACGAGAGCAACAATACGTGAGGATTAAACAATCAAAGATAACCTTTCGCAGCTAGCTCACTTGGGCGTGATGCTTTACGCACAGAAACAGTCACTACGCTTAATCATGGGTGGTAAGAAACAGTTAGGAGGGAGCAACTTGGATATAATCATGCTTGGAACGCTTGCCATATTAACAGCTGCTATGTACGGAATTATTTGCTGGTCGTCTCATGTAGTAGACGAAAGAGAGGAGAAGTGAACATGTCGTTCATTTTGTTAGGTATTTCAGTTCTCGTTTTAATTTATTTAGTATATGTACTGTTAAATCCAGAACAATTTTAATAAGCGGAGGAATAAAACGTGGGAATTTTTCTACTATCAGTTGCGCTGCTGCTTGTTTTTGTAGCGCTTATTGCAAAGCCCGTAGGTATTTATATAGCGAATGTGTTTTCAAACGATAAAAACACTAGCTTGGTAGGGAAGATAGAATCGGTGATGTTTAAAGCGGCAGGAATTAAAGGGCATAATCAGACGTGGAAGCAATATGCACTTGCTCTCGTTTTGGCGAATACGTTTATGATTTTTGTGGTGTATCTTATCTTCCGGTTTCAAGCGGTACTGCCGCTTAACCCAAGCCACATCAAAGGAATGGATCCGGCCCTTGCTTTTAACACGGCCATTAGTTTTATGACAAATACGAACTTGCAGCACTACAGCGGTGAATCAGGTTTGTCTTATTTCTCGCAGATGGCCGCCGTTGTATTTATGATGTTTGCTGCACCAGCAACAGCCCTTGCAGTAGCAATCGCTTTTATTCGTGGGTTGGCAGGGAAGGACATGGGAAACTTTTTTGTTGATTTTGTGAAATCAATTACGCATGTTTTACTTCCTATTGCTTTTATAACAGGCATTTTATTTGCGTTTTTAGGTGTTCCTCAAACGTTAAGCGGAACGGTGACTGCCCATACATTAGAAGGGGCATCCCAGCAAATAGCAAGGGGACCAGTTGCTTCTTTTCTTTCAATCAAAGAGCTAGGCAACAACGGAGGGGGATTTTTTGGTGTCAATTCAGCTCATCCATTTGAAAATCCTAATGCGTGGAGCAATGTATTACAAATCGTCCTTATGCTTTTGTTGCCAACCGCACTTCCTTTTACGTACGGAAAAATGATCGGACAGCGTAAACAAGGTCGCATCTTGTTTATATCGATGAGTATGCTCTTTATTGTTATCTTAAGTACAGCGTTTGTAACAGAGTGGGGTGGCAACCCTAGACTTGATGCTTTTCATTTGAATGAAGCGAGCGGTTATATGGAAGGGAAAGAAGTTCGTTTTGGTGTCGGCATGTCAACTCTGTACGCCATCGTGACGACAGCAAGTGAAACAGGCGCAGTCAATGCCATGCACGATACCCTTACGCCTCTTACCGGGTTATTGACACTTGGAAATATGATGTTAAATACCGTATTTGGCGGTGTCGGAGCAGGATTTATGAATGTCATGATGTACGTCATCATCGCCGTATTTTTATCAGGTTTAATGGTTGGAAGAACCCCGGAATACGTAGGTAAAAAAATTGAAGGAAAAGAAATGAAGCTCATTGCCGTGACGCTTATTCTGCAGCCGCTGCTAATTTTAGGGGGAACCGCCGTAGCGTTCACTACTCATTTAGGAATGGAAGGTATATCAAACCCAGGCTTTCACGGGTTAAGCCAGGCACTGTATGAATTTACGTCGTCAGCAGCAAACAATGGATCCGGTTTTGAAGGACTCGGTGACGCAACTCCGTTTTGGAACATTTCTACGGGAATTGTTATGTATATTGGACGCTACTTCGGACTAATTACGATGCTGGCGGTATCGAGCTCACTAGCATCTAAGCAGCTTGTTCCTGAAACACCTGGGACATTTAAAACGGATACGTCTTTATTTAGCGGCATTTTAATTGGAACTACCGTTATTGTAGGGGCGCTTACGTTTTTCCCGGTGCTTGTACTTGGGCCGGTTGCTGAGTATTTGACACTGTAATCAAGAAAGCGGAGGATTATAATGAATAAACGGAATTTTACGAATAATCTTGAATTAGATCGTAACAGTCACATTCAAGGTACTGTAGATAAACAAACTTCATCGATTTTTATTCAATCAGTAAAGCAGGCTTTTATCAAGCTAAGTCCAATAACGATGATAAAAAACCCTATCATGTTCGTAGTAGAAATCGGGTTTGTTATTACGCTTTTTTTAGCTGTTGTTCCAGACCTTTTCGGAGAAAGTACAGTAAGCGCAGGCTTTAATATTGCCGTATCCCTCGTTTTATTTTTCACAATTGTTTTTGCTAATTTTGCAGAAGCATTAGCAGAAGGACGAGGAAAAGCGCAGGCAAACTCATTAAAGCAATCGAAAGGTGACATTACAGCTAATAAACTTCAAAACGGGCAAATGATACAAGTTTCGGCATCGCAACTAAAAAAAGGAGACATCGTCGTCGTTTCACAAGGCGAGATGATTCCTGGAGATGGAGAAATCATTAAAGGACTGGCGTCTGTTGATGAATCGGCTATTACGGGTGAATCGGCACCTGTTATGAAAGAAGCAGGGGGAGATTTTAACTCTGTAACGGGAGGTACAAGAGTTGTCAGCGATGAAATTACAGTTAAAATTACGTGTGAGCAAGGTGAATCATTTTTAGATAAAATGATTTCGCTTGTTGAAGGAGCAGAGCGTCAAAAAACGCCAAATGAAATTGCGCTAAACACGGTTTTAACAAGTCTGACGATTATTTTCTTACTAGTTGTTGTGACGCTTCCTGTATTTACAAATTACTTACATTTTCAGCTCGACACGGCTATTTTAATTTCACTGCTCGTCTGCCTCATTCCTACGACAATTGGAGGATTATTATCGGCTATTGGAATTGCTGGGATGGACCGAGTTACTCAGTTTAACGTGATCGCCATGTCAGGAAAAGCAGTAGAAGCAGCTGGTGACATCAATACAATTATTTTAGATAAAACCGGCACCATTACGTTTGGAAACCGAATGGCTCATCAATTAACGACTGTAGAAGGCATAGACGAACGTGAACTTTACAAATGGGCGTTTGTTTCTTCTCTTTACGACGAAACGCCAGAAGGGCGCTCAGTTGTTGATTTTATTCAAAACCGTATGGGAGTAGAAGATCTTAGAAAAACGCAGGGAACATTTGTAGAATTCAAAGCTGAAACGCGAATGAGCGGTATTGACTTAGAGAATGTATCTGTACGAAAAGGAGCAGTGGACGCCGTCACGGCATGGGTAGAGTCAAAGGGCGGGAAGGTTCCTTCTGATTTGCAGCAAAAAGCAAACGAAATTGCAGGAGCTGGTGGCACGCCGCTTGCCGTCGCCGATGATGATAAAATCTATGGCTTAATTTATTTAAAAGACACGGTAAAACCAGGAATGAAAGAACGCTTTGATGAACTTCGTAGAATGGGTATTAAAACGGTTATGTGTACAGGAGATAATCCGTTAACCGCTGCAACCATTGCAAAAGAAGCTGGAGTAGATGAATTTATTGCGGAATGCAAGCCAGAAGACAAGATTCAAGTAATTAAATATGAACAGCAGCAAGGAAAGCTAGTTGCTATGACAGGTGACGGGACAAACGATGCCCCTGCGCTTGCTCAAGCTGATGTTGGCTTAGCAATGAACAGCGGAACCTCAGCTGCTAAAGAAGCAGCAAATATGGTGGACTTAGATTCTGATCCCACTAAAATCATTGAAGTCGTTTCAATTGGAAAACAGCTATTAATGACAAGGGGTGCCTTAACTACATTCAGTATCGCAAACGATATTGCTAAGTATTTCGCTATTATTCCAGCCATGTTTACCTTGGCGATTCCGCAAATGGAGGCTCTTAACGTAATGAAGCTGAATTCACCTCTATCTGCCGTATTGTCAGCGCTTATTTTTAATGCGGTCATTATCCCGCTGTTAATTCCCTTAGCCATGAAGGGAATTGCGTATAAGCCGATGAGTTCTAACGCCCTGCTGCGAAAAAATTTGTTCATTTACGGATTAGGTGGGGTATTGGTTCCCTTCATTGGGATTAAAGCGATTGACTTACTACTTTCATTTGTAATGTAGAGGAGAAGAAACGATGATACAAACAGAACGAATGGGAAGCATTATTGTTCGCTTAACAATTATGATGATAATTCTTTGTGGTCTTATTTATCCTGTTGTGATGACAGGCATTGCTCAGACGGCTATTCCAAGTAAAGCAAATGGCAGCTTAATCTATTCAAACAAGCATCAAGTTATCGGTTCTAAGCTGATAGGGCAGCAGTTTACGAGCAATGCATTTTTTCATGGCAGAGTCTCTAGTATTGATTATAACGGGGCAGGGTCTGGCTCGTTGAATTTAGCACCTTCAAATAAAGATCTTACGAACCGTATCGAAAGATCAGTAGCGGCGTGGAAAAAAGAAAACGAGGTACCAAAAGGCGGAATTCCAATTGATGCCGTCACAAATTCGGCTTCTGGACTCGATCCGGATATTACGCCACAAGCTGCATATGCACAAGTAGAGCGCGTAGCAAAAGCAGCGCATATTAACACCAACACGCTAAAAGAGCTGATCAAAGAACATACTCAGCAAGGAGCTTTTGGTGCAAAACGAGTAAATGTAGTAGAGCTAAATTTAGCTGTTCAACGAGAGCGCTAATTACATGCACTCGCTTCATGTATTGAAGCGAGTGTGATAAAGGGGCCTGAACAATGAAAGAAAAAGAAGCTCATCCATACTTTCGAAGAAAAACTCCGGAAGAACTATTGCGTGAACTTCATGATCAGAAGCGCGGAAAGCTTAAACTCTACATCGGTGCGGCGCCGGGAGTAGGAAAGACGTATAAAATGCTTCAAGATGCGCACGATTTAGTCAAAGAAGGCGTAGATGTCGTAGTTGGATATGTAGAAGCACACGGCAGGAATGAGACTGAGGCGATGATCGGAAATCTAGAAGTAATCCAAAAAGAAACCATTTTTTATAAGGGAAAAGAATTACAAGAGCTTGATTTGCTGGCGATTGTAAGAAGGCGGCCAAAAGTTGTAATTATCGATGAACTCGCTCATACAAATGTGCCGACAAGCCGCCATAAAAAACGTTTTGAAGATGTTTCTTACCTGCTCAACCAAGGTATTTCAGTCATGTCAGCAATGAATATTCAGCATATGGAAAGCGTACATGATCTCGTATATGCTGTTACCCAGGTAAAAGTTCGTGAAACAGTGCCAGATTTATTTATCCAGCAAGCAGATGAAATTCAGCTTGTGGATGTTACGCCAGAACAGCTGCAAAAGCGTCTTCGTGAAGGCAAAATATACGAAGTTCATAAAATTGAACAAAGCCTGCAGTCTTTTTTTAAGCTCGCAAATCTCCATGCCCTTCGTGAATTAACGCTCAGAGAAATAGCGGATGAAGTGGACGGTAAGCTCATTCATTCCCATGAAATTGGCGTAACAGGTATTTGCGAACGCATTTTAGTATGCATTCAATACAGTGAAACAGCTGAAAAATTGATTCGAAGAGGCTGGAGAATGGCAAACCGATTGAAAGCAGATTTGCTGCTGCTTCATGTTTTGACAGGCGAGCAAACTGAAAGGCAAAAAGCACAAATCAAAGAGTGGCAGGAATTTGCTGATCGCTTTCACGCATCGCTAATTGTTGAAGAAGCTAAAAAGCAAAAACCAGCTGCAGTGATTGTGAACGTAGCCAAGCAGTATCGCGTTACTCAAATCTTACTAGGACAATCAGCGAGGACAAGGTGGGAAGAGATTCGAAAAGGGTCTATTGTGAATACGATTATGAGACAGACTCATAACATCGACATTCATATTGTTTCAGATTCAGCAAAGCAATGACAATAAAATGGATGTATAATAAAAGGAGAATATGAGTGAATATTGCGTTCTTTTTACTCCCCAAAAAAGAAGTCGTTACCCTGTCGACACAGTCAACTGTTCGTCAAGCATTGGAGAAAATGGAGTATCATCGCTACTCTTCTGTACCGCTCATTAACCAAAAAGGAGAATATGTAGGGACTTTGGCAGAAGGAGACTTGCTATGGAAAATAAAAAGCCTAAAGCATATAGAACTTCATGAGCTAGAACACCTACGAATTGAAGAGGTCCCAAGGCATCGCGATTATGAACCTATCACCATTAATGATGAAATGGAAAGTATTTTGTCACGCGCGTCTGAACAAAATTTTGTACCAGTTGTAGATGATCAAAATATTTTTATTGGACTCGTGCGGCGAAGAGAGATTATAGAGTATTGTATCTCTCAACTTTTTATACATGGAGAAACGCCTTTAAATGTGAAGATTTAGTTAAGTTTGCGTAAAAAACGTAATTTTTACATAAAAGGTAGTCTGTTTTTATATAATTAATGTTATAATAAGAGATGTAAAGACGAAACTTGCGTAATGTAAGCCTCTAACATTTGTTAGAGGTTCTTTTTTTACATAACATAAAACATTTGATTTCAGTTCTTCCTATGATTAAGTTAGAATAAGTGTTAAAGTAAGAGGTTTCTTGCTTTTTTACATAAGAAAAGTGAGCTGTACAAAGGAGACAAAGTATATTGACTACGGAAAAAACAAAAAGCGATCAATTACGCAGCATATTCAAAACTATTATCTTCGCTATCGCTCTAGTATTTATGATTCGCGCATTTTTATTTTCTCCGTATATTGTAGAAGGCGCTTCAATGAACCCAACGCTGCATAACGGAGAGCGTTTGTTTGTGAATAAACTGTCGTATTCGCTCCATGATATTCGCCGCGGAGATATTGTGATTATTAAAGATGAGGCTAAGAATAAGCATTATGTAAAAAGAGTAATCGGTCTGCCAGGTGAAAAAATCGAAATGAAAAAAGATCAGCTTTATATTGATGATAAAAAAGTAAGTGAACCTTATTTAAAAACGAATCGTCAAATTGCCAATAACATGGATATGGAGCTCACAGGAGATTTTGAACCCGTTCAAATACCTAAAAACGAAGTATTTGTAATGGGTGATAACCGTCTGTACAGTATGGATAGCCGCAATGGTCTAGGTCTCATTGATGAGAAACGGATTGTCGGAAAAAGCGAATTTGTATTTTACCCCATTAAAAAAATAAGAAAAACAACGTAAAAAGAAATGCCGGCGAAGGTATTTCTTTTTTTGTGCCTATGTCTACTCGGCTTCTAGATGGGCAAGCTAAGGAAAAAAGGTGTGAATTAATTGAAGACAGCCTATGAAAAATTATTTAAACATTTTAAATTTGTTGATGCTCTTGAGATGAAAAACCGATTAGCAATGGGACCTATACTCACATACGCTTCACGGGAAAACGGAGAAATATCCGATATCGATCTGACTTTTTACGAAAAACGAGTAGGGGGCGTCAGTACGGTAATTGTCGGCCCCGCGTTTATCACAGAAAATGGCCAAGTAGCACATGGTCAAATCGGCATTCATCGTGATCAGGTCATACGAAAGCTTCATCAACTAACTCAAATGATTCATAGGAGAGGAGCTAAAGCGATTCTTCAACTATCGCACGGGGGAAGAAAGTGCGTAGAAATGAAAAATAAATGGCAAGCCATTAGCCCAAGTGAAAAGCCTCATAAACGTAAAGGCAAAAAGCCTGTTCAAATGAACGAGCGCGATATAACTTATATTGTTCAAGCGTTTGGCGAAGCTACCACTAGAGCTATGGAAGCAGGATTTGACGGAGTGGAAATTGACGGAGGAAATGAATGTTTACTGCAGCAGTTTATGTCAAGGCAAGCCAATGAACGAAGCGATTCTTATGGGGGAAGCGCAGAAAACCGCTTCACTTTTGCACTTGAAGTTATTCGTGAAGTGACGCTTCGAGCAGCACATGCGGGCAAACCATTTATTGTGGGGTATACATTAGCGCCTAAAGAAAAAGGCTATTTAGGAAATAAAGTGGAAGATACATTTGAGTGGATTGATCGTCTTGTTCATACAGAAATTGATTATTTACATATCAGTGCTTTGCATGAATCTACCTTGGATAGTGAAGAAAATCGTTCACTTCTTTCTTCGATTATTAAGCACGTCAATCACCGTGTCCCTCTTGTAGGTACAGGAGGACTTACGGCAACAGAAGTAGCAGAAGCTTTTGAGCAAGGTCTGGCTTTAATTACGATTGAACAAGCATTAGTCGTACAGCCAGATTGGGTAGAAAAAGTGATAAATAGCGACGAGCCTGCTTCTATGGATATGACGTCATTAGATAAAGATGTGAGTTTGCCTCCTGAAGTGCTGGCTCATTGGAAAGACATGCATAAAAACGACCGCCCTTATTAAGTGAGCGGTCGTTTTTATGTGGTTGACTTAACAAGAAGAATTTTATTTTACTGATACTATAACCAAGCAGCATACATAGACTAAAAGAAAAAATCAAAAACACAGTTGACTTCTAGGAATAGTTAGGATTACAATATAAACAACTTATTCATAAAACGGACAGCTGATCGGACATACCGAAGGCTTCTAGCAAACAACTGTTGGAGGCCTTTTTGTGCTTTCTAACAGAAGATGAAAGTGGAGGGACAACATGAAAAAGTTAATTACGTTTGCACTTATTGGCTTTTTAGCTCAGTTAATTGATGGATCACTCGGAATGGCATACGGGGTGACATCAACTACGCTGCTTTTAACGTTTGGAATTGCACCAGCTGTGGCTTCCGCATCTGTTCACTTAGCAGAAGTTGTAACAACAGCAGCTTCTGGTGTTTCACATATTAAATTTGGAAACGTAGATAAATCGATGGTGTTAAAACTAATTATCCCAGGTTCCATCGGAGCTTTTGTAGGAGCCTGCTTTCTAAGTAATTTACCTGGAGATGCAGTAAGGCCTTACGTTTCAACATTCTTATTGCTCCTAGGAGTTTATGTGTTATTTCGTTTTTTATTTACGTTTAAAACAAACGAAGAAAAGAGCACCAAACCTTTATCGACGAAGCAGTCCATTCCGTTGGGATTAATTGCTGGATTTGCTGATGCTACAGGAGGAGGAGGCTGGGGGCCGATAGCAACGCCTGTATTGCTAGCTAAAAAAGGCACAACAGCCCGGAAAGTCGTTGGAACCGTGGATACAAGTGAATTTGCTATTGCCGTCTCGGCTACACTTGGCTTTTTAATTTCTCTTGGCTGGGAGCAGGTAAACTGGTTCTGGGTAGGCGCCCTTATGATTGGCGGAATTATCGCGGCTCCGATTGCTGCATGGTTTGTTCGTATTATCCCGGCTCACTTGCTTGGTTCACTTGTTGGTGGATTTATCATTTTAACAAATGCTCGAACACTCTTAAACACATGGGTATCCAGCAGCTCAACTCAGATAGCTGTATATGCATTCATACTTATTGTGTGGGCCGCAGCGATCATTTACTCACTGTTACAAGGAAAAAAATATAATCAAAATCGAAACGTAGAAGTTTCGTAATAAAGAGGATGGAATAAAAGTAGCTTAGTTAAAGGAAGATCTGAACGCATTTGATTCTTGATGGAGAATCAAATGCGTTCAGATTTTTTTATGGTTAGAGTGAAGGTAGTTTCATGTATGTAGTGGTTTCTAGCTGTTGGTTGGAGGGTAAGGCGAGGACTCCTGCGTGAAAAGCGGAACAGATGAGACCCGGCAGGAGCGGCCGCCCTCGGAAAGCGCAGCCTTGTACGGAAATCAACAGCGGTGTAACAAGGGATCCATATTAGCGTATTATCCTATTTGTTCGTCTTTAGATTGGGGTGATTTCGTTATGTCTCAATCTCTTTTATTATCTGAATTCCGTAAAATAGAGAAGCGTAGATATTTTTTTTGCGTCTTATGATACAATAGACGAGTTCATTCATGAGTGGGAATACTTTCTAACACATATAAAATTCATTGAATCGTCGAGGTGTGAAGAGTAAGTGGTCTATTTTATTTTAGTATTAGTAGCAGCTATCGAAGTAATTGTCTTATTGATTAATCGACCTGTATTTGCAAACATTCCGTATGTTCAAGTATATATTGTTCCTTTGTTAGTAGTAATTGTGATCACGATGTTGCTTTCGCGAAATCCAAAGAGATTTATGCGGTGGTTTAAACAAGGGCTTATTACGATTTCAGTCGTTGTGCTTGTATTCGTACCGGTTCTCTATGCCAAAAATCTCCCGCTGTATGGTTATAATGAAGCAAAAAAAATGCTTGCGCAAAGAGAACAGCTCTTGCTAAGTCAGTTCCAAAAAGGAAAATACGTATATCCAGCAAAAGACAGCCCTAAAAAATACCGTTATCTATTTAAAGTCAATCGTGGAAACGGCATGCTTGAATATGTATTCGACCCATACACAGGCGGTTATGAAGTTGTGACAGATGTGATAAAAAAATAAAGGTTTAGCTTATCTAAAGCTAAGCCTTTTAATATGAGAAAAATTGAAACTTTTTGAAAATCTGTACGTATTTATTAAAGAACGTTCACAAAAAAGTCACAAAAGGAGTTGCATAATGGGAAAGTTAGAATACCGACTGCTAAAGCCTGATGATACATTTGTATCTATTTATCACTATCAATCTATTGAACTTGAACAAATTTTAGCAAGAAGAGAATGCGAATTTTTTGTTAAAGAAGGAGTAACGTATAAACAAACTTCATCTGCAGTCGAAGATGATATACATATTATTTATGTAAAAGAACATGAACATGGACCGAAAGAGCAAGCAGAAGATGATCACAGAGAGATTACATTAGAAGTCCGCGAACTGAATTCTCTTCGAGGACATCCGATTTTATTCGTCTCTTCATTTCATACGCATTTGGACGTACTAAGCTATATCGGAACAGTTTATACATACTACAATGGATGGGAATGGGAAAGAGACTCTGCGGAAATTGATGAAGATCGCAGCGTGTACAGTTTATATGTAACAAAAACAGGCGTAACGTATGAAGGGGGAAAGGCGTAATGTCAAAAACAAAAAAAATGATGACCGGGGTTTTGACCACAGCTTTAATGACATCGCTCGTTGCCTGTGGTTCAACTGATCAGGCAAGACCAGCTAAACCGAAAGATAAATCGTGTGACAAGTGGAAATGGGATGAAGATACCCAAACGTACTACTGTTCAGATTCTTCTTCTTCCCACAGCGGCTCATATTATCACGGAGGCCGCTACTACGGCTCTAAAAAACAGTTGACCTCATCATCGGCCTATAAATCATTTAAATCAAGCAGCTCGTATAAATCTGGAATTGGGAGCGGCTCTAAAGGCGGTTTTGGCGGGTAATGCATAAAGAAAAGCGAGAAATGTTTTATAAAGAAATTGAAGATTTTTGGCACGATTTATACGGAACAGAGTATGCTCTTTATGACGTACATATAGAGTCTTCTCATATCATTGATTCTATTAAAGAAGCTTCAAATCAAATTGGGGAATTATTTTTTAAAACTGCACCTTTACTTCGTTCGTTAGATGATCAGACGCTTTTTTCTTTAGGATTTCCAAAAGACAGCCTCCCGTACCTACGACTGAAAACGATGGAAACGGAAAGTGTGATTTTGCGCCTTGATTTTGCTGTTACGACTGATCAAATCAAGCTTTTAGAACTAAATGCGGATACGCCTACGTTCATTAAAGAATTATTTCATGTAAATGAGTTAGTCTGTCGTCATTTTCAAGTGCAAAACCCTAATAAGCTTGAGGAAGAAAAGCTTGCTTTAGCATTAAAACACGCCATTTTTGAAGCTTATAACGAGCTCGATAGAACGAACTATCCAAACGTCGTTTTTTCTTCTCATGATACACATGAAGAAGATAAGCTAACGACTCTTTATTTAATGAAGCTAGCCGATGTAGATGCTACATACGTTCCATTATCGCAGCTTCGAATTGTCCCTTCCTCTACAGTGGAAGAAGGTGAACATATAGAAGCGGGCGTGTATGATCAATATGGACAAAAAATAGACGTACTTTATCGCCAAACTTATCCGCTTGAACATTTAATTGAAGATGAAGATCCGAGCACGCATGAAAAAGTCGGACACATGCTTTTAACATTGGCACAGCAAAAAAAAGTAGCCATAATCAACCCGCCTTCTGCATTTTTACTGCAGTCCAAAGCCGTGCAAGCACTCATTTGGGCTTTGTATGAACAACATCACCCTTTCTTCACTAAAGAAGAGCATCACATCATTGAAACGTACTTTTTACCAACGTATTTAGAAGAAGATCCATTTATTGAAAGAAAACAAGCATTTGTGAAGAAACCATCTTTTGGTCGTGAGGGAGATACCGTTGAAATTTATAATGAAGATGGAATCAAAATAGACGAAGATCAGCATAAAACATATCAAGAATACACGGCTGTGTATCAACAGTTTATTCCATTGCCAACTGCAACGATGAAGACTCAAACGCAAACAATAGAGGCTCATATTATGTACGGGTGCTTTTTATTAAATGGAAAAGCAAGCGCAGTAGGAATACGAGCTGGAAATCAAATTACGGATAACGAATCGTATTATTTGCCGATTGGATTAAAATGAAAAGGGGAATAAAAATGACACAATGGATTGATTGGGCTAGTATAGGGAGTTTTTTATCTCACGTAGCAGTAGGGTTAGGGCTATTATTTATCGGAGTTATGGTATTTGAATTAACAACAAAGTTTAATGACCGTGAACTCATAAAAAAAGGCAATGTGGCGGTTGCTTTGAAGTTATGGGGAAAAGGAATAGGGCTTGCTATTGTCATTTTTACTGTATGGAGCAACAGCTTAAATTTGGTAGATGCAACTCTTTGGGGAGTAGTAGGTATCATTACTCAAGTAGTGGCATATTGGGTTATTGAATTTATCATGACGCCTAAAACGAGCCTAGCCAAAAAAGTAGAAGAAGGAAATGTAGCGGTTGGAGTAACTCTTTTTGCAGCGTCGGTTGCCGTCGGCCTTATTGTGGCCGGAAGCTTAACATATTAAAAGAAGGCGATTCCTGTTTTACGGGGAATCGCTTTTTTTATGTCCCGATTGCTCGTGTTCACTTAGTAATAATGTACGTGTATTTTCACGATCGGCACGAACAATTTTTTGCTGTGTGTAAAGCGGAATGACAAAGAGCAAAATAAATAAAAAAACATAGCTCATTTTTGTTATCCTCCCATGTAAATTGTAAACGCCTGCTAATAGTGTGTGACAAACAATACGTAAATATAGCATATTTGATTGGATGAACTGGAAAAAATTGAGGGATACAAAAAGAATATAATCTTACCTTCAACAAAAACTAAAAGCAGTATAGAGGCACGTCTTTTATTAAGAAAGGAGTTGGGAAAAGTGAAAAGGTGGCTCATTTTGTGCTTAATGATTATAATCGCAGCTGGATGTGGACGCCCAGATGAAACGTCTCAACCGAGCATTTTCCTTATACCAGAAGGGTACAAAGGATGGGTTATGGTCGAATATGACAAAGATAACGGAAATCCCAGCAAGACAGAAGGAGACTACATTGTATTTAAAGTAAATGACCAGGGAGTCGGGAAAACCAAAACGCTTTTAAGCGGCGGCGGCTGGGCAAGAAATAAATATTTCTATGTAAATAAAAATGGAGAGCGAAAGCAATTGAAGCAGGGGAAGATGATTCATGGAACGACTCAAGGTAACAAAAATCATACGGTAACCTACTTTTTCGTCGGCACCGCAAAAGAGTTCGATAAGGCCGGAGACTATCGAAGAAAACTTACCGAAGAAAGTTCTTCGTAAAAAAAGAAACGTTGCCTCTTCGGCAACGTTTCTTTTCTATCTTCATTTGAATGTGCAAAAGACGGTGTCTTTTAAACGTTGAATTTCGTTTAATGCTTCTTTCTGCTTATGAATTACCCAATCTGGCAATGAATGTTCAACCGACAGCTCGTCGAAACAAGCCCCGCATGTTTTAACTTCAATATAAGATTCAATATACTGAAGGTGATCTAAGTTATAAGCCCAAAGTCGACGTTCAGGGCATATCGTTTCTAAGTAAAGCGGGAGCTGAAAAAAAGGATCTACTGCTTCAGAAAGTTCTAACGGTCCTTGGCTATCAGCATTGGTTACGTCTAGATAACCGCAGTGAGGACACGTGCATGAGTGCGTTGACCCGCTCAATTTTTTATCCAGTTTTACAACTCGCGCACATAGTTCGCAGTTTGGACATTTTACTAAGATAAAATCAAGGAACTTATCTAAAAATTGTTGCTGTATTACTTGCTGATTTGTCATTTTTTGTACCTCTAACTGTCAAACTTTTTTTAGTTACGAAAATAAATCATGAAACCTACATACTATTCATAACACATGATGGGGGTTAAAACAACAAAAACCCTTTTCGACAGAAGGGTTGTATGATATAGTATGACAAATCAGAATAAATAAAGAAAAATGGTGAGAAAAAATGAGTCAAAACGAACAATGGACCTCAAAACTCGGCTTTATCTTGGCATCTGCCGGTTCCGCGATTGGAATCGGAGCCATTTGGAAACTGCCTTATGTAGCCGGAACAAGCGGAGGAGGGGCCTTTTTTTTACTGTTTATCTTGTTTACAGCAATTATTGGTTTGCCGCTTTTGCTTGCTGAATTTGTACTAGGTAGACATACACAAAAGGAAGCAATTCGTGCTTATGATGCAGTTGCTCCCGGTTCTCTATGGAAAGGAATCGGGTATTTAGGTGTGATTACATGCTTCATTTTATTATCTTTCTATAGTGTAGTAGGAGGATGGATTTTACAATATATTTTTGCAAGCGTCACGGGTCAGCTGAATGGAGTAAGTGACTACGGGAGTTTATTTAACTCGACCATTGCTAATCCAACAAGTGCTGTTATCTCTCAATTTGTTTTTCTTCTTTTAACAATTGTTGTAGTCGCAAGAGGCATTCAAAATGGTATTGAAAAAGCAAACAAAATTTTAATGCCTGCTCTCTTTATTTTATTTATTATTATCATTATTCGTTCTTTAACATTAGACGGAGCGATGGAAGGCGTATCTTTCTTTTTGTATCCAGATTTTTCAAAGCTTACATCCCAAACCATTTTGTTTGCCATGGGACAAGCATTCTTTTCGCTTAGCGTAGGCGTTTCAGTTATGGTTACGTACAGTTCGTATCTATCTAAGCAGCAAAACTTGCCAAAATCGGCTATTTCAATTTCAGCGTTAAATATTTTGATTTCTTTACTAGCAGGACTGGCAATTTTCCCTGCGGTCTTCTCAATGGGTGTAAAACCGACGGAAGGACCAGGTCTTTTATTCATTGTATTGCCTTCTATTTTTGAACAGCTTCCGTTCGGAATTGTGTTTCAAACTTTCTTTTTGGCGCTGTTTTTATTTGCCACTTTGACATCTGCGTTTTCGATGTTAGAAATTATTGTTGCTTCTTTAGCCAAAGGAGAGCAGCATAAGCGTATAAAGCTATCTTGGATTTCGGGCTTGCTAATCTTCGTGGTAGGAATACCTTCAGCGCTATCGTATGGTTTATTAAGTGACGTATCGATCTTTGGAAAAAGCATCTTTGACGCTTTCGATTTTCTTGTAAGTAATATCCTTATGCCACTAGGTGCTCTTTTAATCGCCATCTTTGTTCCTTGGAAAATGAAAAAAGATGTGCTAATTGAAGAATTTAAGCACGGTTCAACGAATGTGAAGCGCTGGTTCTCTTTATGGCTTCTTGCTATTCGATACATTGCACCTGTTTTAATTATCATTGTATTTCTTAATATGCTAGGCTTTATCTAACGAAAAAACGCTGTTAAAACGCTTGGTTTTAACAGCGTTTTTTTGAAGGAAGAGGAGGAGTATGATGCTTGATTTCTTGTATGATATGTTTGTAGGGGCAGGGGTATTTATTTTATTAATAATTCTGTTGCTAGTAGCGAGAACGTCAGGGAAACGCAAGAAATAGGCGGGTATAATTCCCAGTGTAAAAACCGCAAAAAAGACTAACACCACAGAATTAAACTATGATAATATATTATCCTATGAGCATAATCAATGCTCACATATGTTGTGATGAAGCGTTTTTTTAGAAAGAGGGATCATCTTGAGTGGAGAAGTTCTTGTCAAGATTTTATCTCAAGCGTATGAACAAAAAAAGACATTACCAATCGTCTCATTCTCGTCTTTTTTTGAACAAAAAAAGGTGGGCTTTCGTTTAAATAACGATGTGTCCGCTGATATTATCTACCATACGCTTATGTGTATTCAGAGAAAAACGTGTGTCCAAGATGTGTTAGTGGAAGTACTAAAAGTTGATAGTCCAAACAATGACGGGGCATTTTCTGATTGTGTATATATTTTAGCAAATGGTACAAAACAGCAAGTGAAAGAATGGGTTCAACCCTTACATCCTAAAAGAGTGAAACAAGGATATCAGCACGGGACACCCATTGATGCGCCACAGTTAAAAAATGACTACCACGTGTTTGCCGTTACTTGGTCATAAGCGTTTAACCCAAAAAACATCCTGCTGTCGCTGCAGGATGTTTTTTGTTAATAAGGATGAGCATCGTGACCTTTTTCATTAGCTTCTTCTACCGCATCAGCAGCTTTGTTGCTTCCTAAGGGTGAACCGCCTTCTTTTGGCAATTTCCCGTATGTAGGAGTCATTTCTGCTCCCATTTCAATTTCTAGGGAACCATCATCATGCATCAGAAGACCAATGCCATTTGCTACTCGATTGCCGTAGTCAAAATCACATTGAGTTAAAAGCTCAATCATCTTTGTTTGAACGGTATGGTGACAACATTTTAAGCCGTCTACTAAATTTTGAATAAGCTCATCACGTTCCCAGTCCTCTAGTAAACGATAGCGTTCACCAGCTTGCTTAAAGTCATTTGTACGATCAATTTTTTCTTTTTTTACATTTCCTTCAACATAAGGCTGATGAGGTTTTGGATGGTCATGCGCTTCTTGAAGACCTCCAAGAGAAGAAGGCTCATAATTCACGTGCGGGTTCTGACCTGGAGCAGCATCTACATGATAGGCCATTTGACCGTCGCGTTGATTTGTTGCTACATGTTTTTTCGGCGCGTTAATAGGCAGATGCAAGTAGTTTGTTCCCACCCGGTGACGCTGCGTGTCGGAATAGGAAAACGTTCTTCCTTGCAGCATTTTATCATCAGAAAAATCTAGCCCGTCTACAAGTACACCCGTACCAAATGCGACTTGCTCCGTTTCAGCAAATACGTTGCTTGGATTTTTATCTAGGACCATTTTACCTACTGGGAGAAATGGAAATTGGTCTTCCGGCCAAATTTTCGTGTCATCAAGCGGATCAAAATCCAGTTCAGGATGCTCTCCATCTTCCATGATTTGTATACAAAGTTCCCACTCGGGGTAGTTACCGCTCTCAATCGCTTCATACAAGTCTTGAGTGGCGTGACTGATATTTTTAGCTTGAATTTCTTCTGCTTGCTTTTGGGTCAAATTTTTAATTCCTTGTTTTGGTTCCCAATGGTATTTCACAAGAAACGCATCGCCATCTTTGTTTACCCACTTATATGTATTAACACCGGAACCTTGCATTTGCCGATAGTTAGCAGGTATTCCCCAAGGTGAAAATAAAAAAGTAATCATATGCATAGCCTCAGGGGTGTGAGAAATAAAATCAAAAATACGCTCGGTATCTTGACGGTTTGTCACAGGATCGGGCTTAAAAGCATGAATCAAATCAGGGAATTTAATAGCATCGCGGATAAAAAATATTTTAAGGTTATTTCCTACTAAGTCCCAGTTTCCGTCTTCTGTGTAGAACTTTACAGCAAACCCCCTTGGGTCTCGCATTGTTTCTGGAGAGTCCTTTCCATGAGTTACGGTAGAAAATCTCACAAACACGGGCGTCTGTTTGCCTGCTCCTGAAAAAACTTTTGCGCGGGTGTATTTTTCAACGGGCTCGTCTCCAAGCTTTCCGTACGTTTCAAAATATCCGTGAGCTCCCGTTCCCCGGGCATGAACAACACGTTCCGGTATACGTTCACGATCAAAATGCGAAAGCTTTTCAATCAGCTGGTAATTTTCAAGAGTAGCAGGTCCTCTGTTGCCTACCGTTCGAGAATTTTGGTTATCACGAATGGGGTGACCTTGACGCGTCGTAAGCGTCTGCTCGTTTTCTCCGGCTGCATAGCGTTGGTCTTCCGAGTCACCTGATCCGCTAACATTTGTACCATGAATGCCTTTATGGCTCATAAAATAATCCTCCTTGTTTCAAACATAACAAGACTATTTTTTTCAGCCTTCGCTTTTTTATTCATTAATATGGAAACAATATAAATTTTTAGAAGAAAAGCTGTTTTACTAAAGAGGGGAACAAGTCCGCTAAACGAATAAATTTTAAAAAAGTTTCACATTTCAAAAAAAAATAAATTGTTTTTTTTGAAATATAAAGATAATGTTACGGGTGATTTTTTACCTATTATTAGTGTAGGAAAAGGAATAATATTGGAATATATTAGCTTTTTTGTCGAACTTATTAAGTGTTAAACGACAATAAACTACGACAATATACACCATACAGCTGCGCTACTGTCGTTTCCTGTAACATAAATGTAATATTAGTGATGTTATTTTGTAATAATGTGTTGTTACAATGTAAACGTCTTATAGATTAGTAGATTATGGCATTGGAGGAACCTTTTTTTATGAAAAAGTTGATATATTCGTTAGCGTTATGTGGATCTTTAACAGTAGTACCTACAATTAGTGAAGCTGCTTTAGGAGATGCTACGCTACACCCAGGAACAAGTAATTCAGATGTGAAAGAATTACAGCAAAAATTAAAAAACAAAGGTTATTTTACATACGGTACAACAACAAACTATTACGGTTCAATCACGACTAGCGCAGTAAAGTCGTTTCAGCGTGCAAATGGTTTATCTGCAGATGGTATTGCAGGTCCATCTACATTTAATAAGCTGCTAGGAAGCGGAAGTTCATCAATTAGCTCAAGTTCATTGCTGCGCGTTGGTTCAACTGGACCAAACGTACAATCTTTACAGCAGCAGCTAAAGAATAAAGGCTATTTTAAAGGGACTACGACTCAATACTTCGGTTCAATTACAAAAAATGCAGTAATGGCATTTCAACGTGCAAACGGACTGTCTGTGGACGGAATTGCGGGTCCAGCTACGTTAAGTAAATTAAAAAATGGCGGTTCTAGCGCTTCAACTGGTGGTTCTAGCTCTAGCAACTCAACTATTTTACGTCAAGGTATGAAAGGTTCAGCAGTAAGCAGCCTTCAGCAAAAACTAAAAAATAAAGGTTACTTCTCAGCTGGTGTAACAGGCTACTTTGGCTCAATTACAACAAGTGCAGTAAAATCATTTCAACGTGCAAATGGTTTATTAGTAGACGGAGAAGCGGGTCCAGATACGCTGAATAAATTAAATTCAAGCAGCTCTAGCAGCTCAAAACCTTCAACATCAACAGGAAGCAGCACAAGCTCAAGCTCAGCTTCAAAAGTTATTTCATATGGTAAACGTTTTATGGGAACACCTTATGTTTGGGGTGGAGCTGCGCCTGGAGGCTTTGATTGCAGTGGTTACCTTAACTATGTATATCGCAATGCAGTAGGTGTAAGTCTTCCTCGTACAGTTGCTAGCATCTATCAAACTGGTACGCGTGTAAGTTCACCTCAGCCTGGCGATATCGTTTTCTTTGAAACGTACCAACCAGGAGCTAGTCATGCTGGAATTTATATCGGGAACGGTCAATTCATGCATGCAGGTTCTTCAACAGGCGTGACAATCACATCACTAAGCAACTCTTACTGGTCAAAACGTTACTTAGGAGCAAAGCGTTACCTATAAGAGTGTAACAAAAAGGAGTAGTTGCAGAACTATTCCTTTTTTCTATGCAACATAAACGTAAAAGTAGGAAATTTTTGCGCGATTTGGTATGATAACTAGGGAACAAATAAAAGGAGTGTATAACATGGCTATTGTAGATGTAACCATTATTCCGGTAGGTACGGAAACGCCAAGCGTGAGTCAGTACGTAGCTGATATTCAAAAAGTGTTGGCCAAGCATGAAGATGAAATTACATATCAATTAACCCCTATGAATACATTGATTGAAGGGGAATTAAGCACGCTGCTAAAAATTGTTCAAGAGATGCATGAAGTACCTTTTGAAAATGGTATTCAGCGCGTATGTACAAATTTACGAATTGATGATCGCCGTGATAAAGAAAATCATACGATGGCTGGGAAATTACAATCAGTACAGTCTAAATTAAAAGCAAAATAAATAATATGCAATACAATAAAAAACGCTTGAGTATCCACTCAGGCGTTTTTTATTGTATTTATACTTAATTAGCATGCACAAGAGAAAAAATTTGAAAAGCTACGCGCAGCCGAAGGGTTTCCTCTGACGTGTGAATAGGTCTTTTTAATAATTCTTCGCATTTTTCAATTCGATAGATCACCGTGTTCCGGTGAACGAATAACTGCTTAGCAGTCTCTGAGATTTGGCAATTGGAATTTAGATATGTTTCAAGCGTGTCAAGTAAGATGGAGCGATCTTTCTTGTCGTACTGCAGCAAACCGTCTAATGTTTGAGAATAGTAATCTTGTAAATCGTTTGCTGGAAGCAACCTCAGCAGTTCTTTAAACTGTTTTGGCTGATAAAATTGAATAAGCTTCGACTGATCTTTAAAATGGATGGTTTCAAGAGCTTCAACAGCTTCTTTATATGAGTCAGCGATTGTAAGTAGGGATTGGCTTTGGTTTCCAACTCCAAATGACATTCGCTTATCGTAGTGACGGTAAACAGCTTCCTGCAAGCGATGCAAGCATTCTATAATCATAGGTTGAGAATGAGGTGTAAACAAAAGAATATAAAGATTGTCATAGAAAAACAAAACGGCCTCTGTATGACCTGTTGATAACTCATATTGAAGGAGCTCATAGATCATATCATCATCGCTGTAAGGCGTGAATGTAGAATGGATTTTCCCGACGGCGCAAATATAGCTGTTTCCTGCTGATAAGCCCATCATCTGTGCTTGAAAGGAAGCATCTTCAAGCGTTTTATAATAATTGTTAACAAGCTGATTAAAAAAATCGTTTTTTCGTCGCCGTTCAGCTTCATACAAAGCCTGCTGTCTCATCATTTCGAAGGATAAAACGTTTGTCGCTTGTTCAATCGTTAGGAGCGCTGAATCGGATAAAGAAACTTGGTGTTCAATAAGTAAATAACTGTACTTTCTTGTATGAGTAGCAATCGGAAAAAGCGTAACGGTTTTTTTGGTGTGTAAAAAGGAAAAGGTTGTATATTTTGACGTTCGTAAAAACAGCTGCTTAGCGCCCGCTACCGCTTCTTCCATCGGGAGTGGAAAGGGTTCGCGTTTGTTTGTATAAAAGAGTTCATGGCCATGGGTATCAAAAAGGGCAACGTGAGCATTGCATAACGTTTGAATAGATTGCATAATTTTCTCAATGCCTTTTCCTTGTAAGATGTACGAGGAAAATAGCTGATGTGTGACCATCGCTTGCTGAAGCTCGGCTGTTTTTTTATCTAAAATAAAGCTGAGAGATTCGTTAATAACTGCGCCTAACGTTTCGTCCGTTTGGAAATCAATGATCGGAAAGTGAAGTTCATCAGCTAGCTGACAAATAGAAGCAGGAACGTGTTCGAAAAAGCGCTTCGTTTTGATGGCCAATCCTGCACATTTCTTTTTAGCCATTCCTTCTACAAGTTTTGCTAAGCTTTCTTCATGTTCTTTGAAATGATAACCCGTTGTAATTAAAAATTCTCCTTCTTTTAAAAAAGATAAAATATCGGGTGCGTCCATCATATTGACGTTATGTACTTTGCGGGTGACTCCTTTTTGCCCGGCTACTACAGATGCTTTTTCATAAATTGGAATGCGTAAAAGAGTTTGTAGTTCCATTATTCATTACTCCTTTTGTTAAAAATTCTCACATTTCCCTGCGCATATCTTTATCTATCTTTTATTTTATAAGAAAGTTTAGTTAAAATAAATAAAATTTTCAGAAAAAAATGTATAAATTGTTAATGAAGAAGTGTATTCAATTCTGTAAGATAAAATAAATAACATATAATGTTAGAAAAAGTTACGTATATAAGACTTTGTATATTTAGTGATAATAGCCAAAAAAACACTAAATCATTGTAGGAAGTGTCAATGAAAACAATCAGTCATTTTCTTAAAATGAAGATAGCAGGAGGGATAGCAATGGTTGCAGATATGACGGGAAAATCTAAGCTTTGTCAGCAAATCGAAGAAAACGTTAGCTGGTTGTCACAGTTTGGGTTAGATGAAAAAAAAGGCGTTACGAGGCTTTTATATACCGAACAGTGGAATGCAGCTCAAAAAGCATTGGAAGAAAAAATGAAGGGACTTCACCTCAAAACGTATTACGATGATGTAGGAAATTTATTTGGACGGTTGCAAGGAACGGGTTCAGAACAACAAGTTATTTTAACAGGATCCCATATCGACACCGTGATAAACGGAGGAAAGTATGACGGGGCGTTTGGTGTTGTGGCAGGTATCATTGCTCTGCAGTACCTATATGCGCATTACGGCTCCCCTACAAAAACCTTAGAGGTCGTATCACTTTGTGAAGAAGAAGGTAGCAGATTTCCTCTTACGTATTGGGGATCAGGTAATATGAATGGATTACACAGCAAAAGTGATGCAAAACATGTTATAAATAAAGAAGGGGTTAAGCTGGATGACGCAATGAAACAGCTTAATTTCGGAAAAGGCCTCCACAGCGAGCCATACCGCACGGACATCGCTTCTTTTATTGAACTGCATATCGAACAAGGAAAGCAGCTTGAAATGTCTCGTTGCGATATCGGAATTGTTTCTAGTATCGTCGGGCAGAAACGATTTACAGTATCTGTTAAAGGTGAAAGTAACCATGCGGGCACAACCCCGATGAACATCAGAAAAGATGCATTTTATGTGAGCTGCAAACTTGCTAAAGCATTTATTGAATTGAGCGAAAAATATCATAACGCTTTATACGTAACGGTTGGCAAAATTACACTTTCTCCAAATGCACCGAATGTAATACCAGGATATGTAGAATTCACGGTCGATATAAGACACCATGAATATGAGGTTTTACAAGAGGCAGAACGAGAAATGAAGGAAATTATAAAGCGAACAGCAGGGGATTTAGAAGTGAATATCGACTGCTGGATGGATGAAAAACCTGTCGCCATGAGCGAAGAATTATCTGAACTTTCCAAAATTATTTCCTCGGAAAAGAATATCTCCTCCCGAGAAATAGTAAGCGGTGCAGGACACGACTCGCAGGTATTCGGACGAAGAGTTCCCACATGTTTGTTATTCGTACCGAGCCAAGATGGAATCAGCCATTCCCCAAAGGAATTCACCAAAGGAGAACAGTTAGAAAAAGGAGTAAAGGTCTTAATAGAACTATTATATAAACTTGCCTACTAGGAGGAATTTGACATGACTATAACAAAACAGCTTCATACACCGCCGCGTACGATTATGACACCCGGACCCGTAGAAGCAGATCCCCGCGTATTAAGAGCATTAGGAACACCTATTTTAGGTCAGTTTGACCCCGCATTTACGCACATTATGAACGAAACGATGGAAATGCTTCGTGAACTATTTCAAACCAAAAACAAATGGGCTTTTCCCGTTGATGGAACGTCTAGAGCTGGGATTGAAGCAGTTCTTGCAAGTGTAGTTGAGCCTGGAGATAAAGTATTTGTCCCGATTTTCGGCCGCTTCGGCTATTTATTAACGGAAATTGCCGAGCGCTACGGAGCTGATGTACACAATATTGAATGCGAATGGGGAGAAGTGTTTGACCCTGAAACAGTTATCCATGAAATAAAAAAAGTGAATCCGAAAATTGTTGCAATGGTTCATGGTGAAACGTCTACAGGAAGAATGCAGCGGCTTAAAGAAATTGGTGCTGCATGCCGCAACCAAGATGTTTTATTTATCGTCGACGCAGTAGCCACTATTGGCGGTACGGATGTAAAAGTAGATGAGTGGAACATTGACGCATTGATTGCAGGTACACAAAAGTGTTTATCTGTTCCGTCGGGCATGGCACCTATTACGTACAATGATCGTATTGAAAAAATTATCATGGAACGAAAAAAAGTTGAAAAAGGAATCGCAACAAAAGCGGATGCTCAAACTGTTCGTCTGCGTCCGAATATTATCAGCAACTATTTCGATTTAAGTCAGCTTCAAGACTATTGGAGTGAGCGCAGGCTAAATCATCACACGGAAGCAACGTCCATGCTCTATGCTTTAAGGGAAGGGCTGCGCGTTATTTTAGAAGAAGGATTAGAGGAAAGATTTGCAAGGCATCGTCTCCATGAAAAAGCACTTGTAGCCGGTATTAAAGCAATGGGATTATCGTTATTCGGAGATGAGCATTCAAAAGTTCCAACCGTTACTTGTGTTTTAATTCCCCCAGGTATTGACGGAGAGACAGTTCGTTCTACGCTTCTTGAACAATTTGGGATTGAAATTGCAAGTTCTTTTGGGCCGATGCACGGAAAAATATGGCGTATCGGTACAATGGGATACAGCTGTCGAAAAGACAACGTTCTATTTACATTGGCTGGTCTTGAAGCAGTGCTTATTCGAAACGGGGCAAGCGTGAATGCAGGTGCTGCTTTGCAAGCAGCATTAAAAGTTTACGAGGAAGAAGTAGCGTTGTCTAGCCTGTAGAGATTCGTTTTATTCATCATATAAAGAAAAGAGGAGATTTTCTATGAGTGAATACTTTTTTACACACCCCTATGCATCGCAGCGTACGTGTACGTTTGGAAAAAACGGAATGGTAGCAACCAGTCAGCCTCTTGCCGCTCAAGCGGGTCTTGAAATGTTGAAAAAAGGAGGCAATGCGGTAGATGCTGCTATTGCCTCCGCGGCTTGTTTAACGGTTGTAGAGCCTACGTCAAATGGAATTGGCGGAGACGCATTTGCTCTCGTGTGGATAAATGAAGAGCTATACGGACTCAACGCGAGCGGTCCTGCTCCTGCTTCTATCTCTATTGAGGCTCTGCGTGCCATGGGGATAAAAGAGATGCCCGCTCGCGGTTTTGTTCCTGTTACGGTCCCAGGTGCCCCGAGTGCGTGGGTAGAACTGTCAAAACGCTTTGGGCGGCTATCGTTAAAAGAAGTGCTGCAGCCTGCTATTTCATATGCACAAGAAGGCTTCCCAATCTCCCCGATTTTAGGGTACAATTGGGAACGAGCGTTTGAACGATTTACACACGTGTTAAAAGGTGACGAATATAAGCAATGGTTTGAGACGTTTGCCAACAATGGATCAGCTCCTAAAGTAGGGGAAGTGTGGCGATCACCGGACCATGCTGCTACGCTGCTTGAAATTGCCGAAACGAATGGAGAATCTTTTTACAGAGGGGATTTAGCTGATAAAATAGCAGGTTTTTCGAAAAAATACGGCGGATTTTTAGCAAAAGAAGATTTAGCAGCTTTTAAAGCAGAGTGGGTGAAGCCAATTTCAACTTCTTACCGAGGATATGATGTGTGGGAAATTCCGCCTAACGGCCAAGGCCTTATTGCACTTTTAGCTTTAAATACGCTAAAAGGCTTTTCTTTCGATGCCAAAGATTCTGTCGATACATATCACAAGCAAATTGAAGCCATGAAGCTAGCGTTTGCAGATGGACAAAAATTCATTACAGATGCTGATAAAATGACAGTAGCAGTTGAAGATTTGTTGAATGATTCTTATGCAAACAAGCGCAGAGGACTGATTGGTGAAAAAGCGCTTATTCCCGAAGCCGGACAGCCGTCTCATAGCGGCACGATCTATCTAGCGACAGCTGATGGAGAAGGAAACATGGTATCATTCATTCAAAGTAATTACATGGATTTTGGCTCAGGACTTGTCGTACCTGATACGGGCATATGCCTGCAAAACCGCGGGCATAATTTTTCGTTAGACCCACAGCACCATAACCGATTAGAGCCAGGAAAACGGACCTATCATACCATTATTCCTGGATTTTTAACAAAGAATAAAAGTGCTGTAGGTCCATTCGGTGTAATGGGCAAATTCATGCAGCCTCAAGGACATGTGCAAGTCGTCATGAATATGATTGATTTTCATCTAAATCCTCAGGCAGCTTTAGATGCACCAAGATGGCAGTGGATTGAACATAAAAAGGTTCTTGTGGAAAAAGAAATGCCTTCACATATTGTAGAAGCATTAGAACGCAAAGGGCATGATATTCATGTGGCTACGAGCAGACATACGTTTGGAAGAGGGCAGATTATTTTGAGAGATGAACAAACCGGCGTATTATACGGCGGCACAGAAGCGCGAACAGACGGAGCGGTCGTTGCTTATTAGATCACAGAGAAAGGAGCGCGAGAAATGCGACAATTGGATATTTTTATAGCGTTTTTTCGCTCAGGTATGCTCGGCTACGGAGGAGGACCTTCAGCTATTCCACTCGTAAAAAAAGAAGTGGTCGATACGTACAAATGGATGGATGACGATGAATTTGGCGATTTGTTAGCAATCGCCAATACGCTGCCTGGGCCTATTGCTACAAAGCTGGCTGGATACATCGGCTATCGAGTCGGCGGTATTTTGGGTCTCGGGACAGCTTTATTTGCAGCCGTTATTCCAACCGTTTTTTTAATGGTATTGCTGTTAACAACTTTAACGCAATTTAAAGATCAGCCGTGGGTTATGGGCATGACCAAAGCAGTTGTTCCTGTAGTGGGAGTTATGCTCGCGGTTATGACGTGGGACTTTTTTAAAAAATCAACATCTGGTTTAGGGTGGACGCCAGCTATTATCTTACTGATTATTAGCTTAGGATTAATGGAATTTGCCCATATCCATCCAGCGGTCATTATTATTGTTCTTATGGCGGCAGCTTGGATTCCGCTAAAACGAAAAGGAAAAAAAGGCGAAAGTGCTGAACACAAGCAGAAGAGGGAATCGGTATGATTTATATTCAGCTATTTATGGCGTTTTTTGTTTCAAATATTTTAGGCTATGGAGGCGGACCTGCGTCGATTCCGCTTATTCAAAAAGAAGTCGTAGATCGCTACCATTGGCTTACCGTCAAAGAGTTTAGTGAAATGCTGGCAATTGGAAATGCGCTTCCTGGTCCGATTGCAACAAAAATGGCGGGGTTTATCGGATATCAGCAGGCAGGGATTTTAGGCTCTGTGATTGCTCTTTTTGCAACGATTGCTCCATCGGTTTTACTTTTAGTTATTTTACTTCGAATATTATTTAAGTATAAAGATTCGCCAAATGTTAAGAAAATGACGAACTACATTCGTCCCGTTATCGCCATTTTACTGGGCTTGATGGCGTATGAATTTTTTATGAATTCATACGGTGATTCAGGTATATGGCAAACTTTATTTTTAGTAGTAGCCAGCTTTCTTTTATTGGAAAAATTACGTGTGCATCCAGCGTTCGTTATTGTCGGAGCACTCGTATACGGAGCTGTTTTTCTTGCTTAAATGAAGCTCTCAAATAATGAGAGTTTTTTTGTGTAAAAGAGACGAAAAGAGGGGAAGTCATGGTTGAAAAAGCAGCGCTAGAAAACGTTCAGGATTTGGTTAAACTGCGAATGTTGCTCATGAAAGAACTAGGAGAATTAAACGGGAACGAGGAGCTGTTTCAAAAAGCTACAGAAGAATATTTTACTGCAAATATAAATAATCCAAATAGCTATACGGCTATTTTAAAAGCGGATGGAGAAATTGTATCAGCAGGAAGCATCGTCTTTTTTATACGTCCGCCTTCACCGAGTAACCTCCAAGGAAAAGAAGCATATGTTATGAACATGTATACAGCTTTTGATCACCGAAAGCACGGCTACTCTTCAGCTATTTTAAAGCATTTGATGCAGTACTGCCAAAAAAGTGGTGTAAATCGAATATGGTTAAATGCTTCTTCCGCTGGAAAAAGCTTGTATCAAAAACATGGGTTTATTGAATGTGAATCTGAAATGGAATACAAGTTTGAAAAAAATTAGAGCAGCAAAACTCTTGATAGAGATGGGTTTGAAGGAGCTATGGTTTTTAAAAAATAAAAAAAATTGATAAAAAGTGTTGACGAACATAAAAAAACCATTCATAATACAAATCAACATCACACAACATTACACACAACTTGGAAGCGACAAACAGTTTCAAACGATCGGAACTGATTATCCAAGTACACATACATAGTCAATACTGAGCGTTGATAGGAGCACTAGTAGAAAAAATTTCCCTGTAACAGAGAGCTGACGGTTGCTGCGAGTCAGAACACAAATTTTTTCGAAGTACATTCCTTGAGCATCTTTTCCGAGTAGGAAAAGACGGCCTGGCCGTTATTTTAATGAAGAGGCAAGCAAAATGCTTGCAACTAGGGTGGTACCGCGAATTTTCGTCCCTACTGACTCTTAAGAAAAATCTTAAGGGTGAGTAGGGACTTTTTGTATTTCGGTCCATTATAATTTTATATCCATTACAAGCGATGAAAAGAGCATAGTAGCAAAATCTTCCCTGTATTCAGAGAGCTGATGGTTGGTGCGAATCAGTACAAAAGAGATTGCGAATTACATTCTTGGAGCTTTCTTTTGGCGATAGTCAAAAGCGGCAATAGCCGTTATCTTAATGAAGAGGCAAGCAATGCTTGCAATTAGGGTGGTACCGCGATCAATTCGTCCCTACTGATACAATCAGTAGGGACTTTTTGTATATCCGCATAAGCGGCTGTGTAGGTGTAAAACGGATTTTTCAATACAAACTAAACGAGAAGATCCGTTCAAGGTTATAAAATCAAAGGAGGATTTTTAAAATGACAAAATCACTAGAACAATTACGAGGACAAATCGACGAAATAAATTTAGAAATTTTAGAATTATTAAATAAACGCGGTGAAATCGCACAAGAAATTGGAAAAGTAAAAGGTACACAAGGTGTGAATCGCTTTGATCCAGTGCGTGAACGTAAATCGTTAGATCAAATCTTAGCTAACCATAATGGACCATTCGAAGCTTCAACAATTCAGCATATTTTCAAAGAAATTTTCAAAGCAAGCTTAGAGCTTCAAGAAGACGATCACCGCAAAGCACTTCTTGTATCTCGTAAAAAGAAATCTGAAGATACAATCGTTGACATCAACGGTACAAAAGTAGGACCTGGAAACTTAGAATTTGTAATGGGACCATGTGCAGTAGAAAGCTACGAACAAGTAAAAGAAGTGGGCTTAGCCCTTAAAGAACAAGGCATTACGTTAATGCGCGGCGGAGCGTTCAAACCACGTACATCACCTTACGATTTCCAAGGTCTTGGAGTGGAAGGGTTAAAAATCTTACGTCAAGTAGGCGATGAGCTAGGCCTATCAATTATCAGTGAAATTGTTTCTCCTCAAGATATTGAAACGGCTCTAGACTACGTAGATGTGATTCAAATTGGTGCACGTAACATGCAAAACTTCGAGCTATTAAAAGCTGCAGGTTCTGTAGACAAACCGATTCTTTTAAAACGCGGATTGGCAGCAACAATTGAAGAATTCATTAACGCTGCTGAATACATTATGTCTCGCGGAAATGGAAACATTATTCTTTGTGAACGCGGTATCCGCACATACGAACGTGCAACACGCAACACATTAGATATCTCAGCTGTTCCAATCTTGAAAAAAGAAACGCATTTACCAGTTGTAGTAGACGTAACGCATTCAACAGGACGCAAAGACTTATTATTACCATGTGCAAAAGCAGCGATTGCTATCGGCGCAGATGCTGTAATGGCAGAAGTTCATCCAGACCCAGCGGTAGCACTATCAGATTCAGCACAACAAATGAACATTCCTGAATTCCACAAATTCATGGAAGAATTAAAAGGTGCAGCAGTAAAATTATCTTAATTTCATAGTGATACAGTGATAAGAAACTAGTAGCAAACATTTCCCTGTCTCAGAGAGCTGACGGTTGGTGGAAGTCAGTACACAAATGTGAGCGAATTACACTCTTTGAGTACTCTTTTACAGAGCGGTCAGCAGATCGTTAACAATTCGAGGTGGCAAGCAATGTTTGCAACTAGGGTGGTATCGCGAGAAAAACTCGTCCCTATGACATAGGGGCGAGTTTTTTTATTTTTTATAACAGAAAGGAATCGATAATATGAGATATTTAACAGCAGGAGAATCGCACGGACCTCAATTAACAGCGATTATTGAAGGAGTACCGGCAGGGCTTGAATTAACAGCCGAACATATTAATGAAGATTTAGCAAGAAGACAAAAGGGACATGGGCGCGGACGCCGCATGCAGATTGAAAAAGATCAAGTTCAGATTAAAGGCGGGGTTCGCCACGGTGAGACGCTTGGTTCACCCATTGCTTTAGTCGTTGAAAACAAAGATTTTACTCACTGGAGAAATATTATGGGTGCTGATCCAGTTGATCATGATGAAGAAGTAAAGCGACAAATTACAAAGCCTCGTCCAGGTCATGCGGATTTAAATGGAGCGATTAAATACGGTCACAGAGATATGCGAAACGTATTGGAACGTTCATCTGCTCGTGAAACGACGGTGCGAGTAGCCACAGGCGCAGTTGCCAAACAAGTACTAAAAGCTGTAGGCGTAAATATTGCGTGTCACGTGCTTGAAATCGGCGGTGTGAAAGCTGAAAAAACGGCATATGAGTCACTGACAGAACTTCAGGAAAAAACAGAAGCGTCACCTGTTCGCTGTTTAGATGAAGAAGCAGGACAGAAGATGATGAAAGCAATCGATGATGCAAAAGAAAATGGAGACAGCATTGGTGGCGTAGTGGAAGTAGTAGTAGAAGGAATGCCTACTGCAGTGGGAAGTTACGTGCACTATGATCGTAAGTTAGATTCAAAGCTAGCTGCTGCTATTATGAGCATTAACGCGTTTAAAGGCGTTGAAATCGGCGTAGGCTTTGAAGCAGCTCGCAGACCGGGAAGCGAAGTTCATGATGAAATTCTATGGGATGAACAAAACGGCTATACGCGTAAAACGAACAATGCAGGAGGTTTAGAAGGAGGCATGACAACAGGGATGCCGATTGTTGTGCGAGGCGTCATGAAACCTATTCCTACCTTATACAAGCCGCTGCAAAGTGTAGATATTGATACAAAAGAACCATTTGCTGCAAGTATTGAACGCTCAGACAGCTGTGCAGTACCGGCGGCAGCGGTTGTAGCAGAATCAGTGATTGCTTGGGAACTAGCATCTGCTATTATCGATCAATTTGGGGCAGATCGAATTCAGTTAATTCAAGAAAACGTAAAAAAACATGAAGAATACGCAAAGCAATTTTAATGAATAGAGGAGAATGAAAGGTGAAAACACGTGTATTACTTATTGGCGTCGGCCTTATTGGAGGATCATTAGCGCTAGCTATGAAGAAGCATCGTCACGTCACAGTCGTTGGAGCTGATATCAATACAAATGAAGTACAAGTAGCCAACCAGCTAGGTATCGTTGATTATGTAGCTGAAGATATAAAAACAGAAGCAGCCCAAGCAGATTATATCGTGCTTGCTACTCCAGTAGAGTACACGACAGCATGGATACACGACCTTTCTACTTGGAAGCTTAAAGAAACGGTTATCGTAACGGATGTCGGAAGTACCAAAGGTGAAATTATGAAAGCAGCCGAAGCGCTGAATAAGAAACGTATTTCATTTATTGGGGGGCATCCGATGGCTGGTTCTCATACGAGCGGTGCAGTCAATGCACGAGCGGATTTATTTTGTTCGGCGCGCTATATTTTAACGCCGTTTGAAAATGAGCAAAAAGAAAAAATAGATGCGCTTATGCATTTGCTAGAGCCTACAGGTGCACAATTTGTACCGCTTGATGCAGCTACTCATGACCAAATCACTGGAGTTGTCAGTCATTTACCTCATGTGATTGCGACCAGTCTTGTAAGACAAGTAAAAGGATATTCAGCACAGAATCATCTTGTCACGGAAATGGCAGCAGGCGGTTTTCGAGATATTACGAGAATTGCTTCAAGCAATCCTCATATGTGGAGAGATATACTAAAACAAAACCGTTCTATGCTTTTAACATTGCTTGATGACTGGATGAAAGAAATGGAACAAGTAAAACTATTAGTAGAAAAAGGTGACGGTCACGAATTATTTGATTACTTTTCAGATGCCAAAGAATTTCGTGATTCGCTTCACGCATAAAAGGAGAGACATATTGTGACAGTAAAAGCTTTACGAGGAACGATTCAAATTCCAGGAGATAAATCCATTTCTCACCGCTCCGTTATGTTTGGTTCAATCGCAGAAGGAACAACAACGATTAAAGGGTTTTTGCCAGGTGACGATTGCCTTAGCACCATTTCCTGCTTTCAAAAACTAGGTGTAGATATTCAAATGATTGATGAACAAAGCGTCGTAGTCAAAGGAAAAGGGATACAAGCTCTAAAAGAGCCATCTGATATTTTAGATGTTGGAAATTCGGGCACAACGATTCGCCTTATGATGGGAATTTTAGCAAATACACCCTTTCATTCAACATTGATTGGAGACGAATCCATTGCCAAACGCCCCATGAAGCGTGTGACCGGTCCGCTTCGTGATATGAATATTCATTTAGACGGTCGAAAAGATGCTAATTTTACACCGCTTGTTATTCGAGGTGGGCAAGCAAAAGGTATACACTATACATCTCCCGTTGCAAGCGCACAAGTAAAATCAGCTATTTTACTTGCTGGACTGCAGGCGGAAGGAACAACTTCTGTAACGGAACCGGCGAAATCACGTGATCATACAGAACGTATGCTAGAGGCATTTGGTGTTAAAGTCGAAGAAGAAGGCTTAACGGTTTCAATTGAAGGCGGTCAAACGTTAAGAGGAACGCATGTAGAAGTGCCTGGTGATATTTCGTCAGCTGCATTCTTTTTAGTAGCGGGGGCTATTATTGCAAACAGCCGCATTGAAATTCAAAAAGTTGGGATGAATCCGACTCGAACGGGTATTTTAGATGTGCTTTCAAATATGGGCGCTTCGATCGAGACAGTCAAAGAAACAAAAGAAACAGCGGAACCCTATGCAGATTTAGTTGTAGAAGCTTCTCACTTAAAAGGTACAGAAGTAGGCGGAGACTTAATTCCACGCCTAATTGACGAAATCCCAATTATTGCACTAGCTGCCACACAGGCAGAAGGAATCACGGTTATTAAAGATGCTGCAGAGTTAAAAGTCAAAGAAACAAACCGTATTGATACGGTAGTGAATGAGTTAACCAAAATGGGAGCTAACATTGAAGCAACGGAAGATGGAATGATTATTCACGGAGGTACAAAACTTCACGGAGCAAATGTAAACAGCCACGGAGATCACCGTATCGGTATGATGCTCGCTGTTGCCTCTTGTATTGCAGAAGGGGAAACAATTATTGAAAATCGTGACGCGGTATCCGTCTCTTACCCGCAGTTTTTTGCTCACTTAGAGTCTTTACAGCAGTAAATTCCCTTATTATGTTAAAATAGCAGTTTGAAAGTTATAAGGAATTTATAAAATTAAAACCAATGACTCTATATTTCGCTGGAGAAATCCGATATAATCATTACAACACCTCTAGTATTAAATAGAATTTGGTGAATGATTATGTTTTTGATGATTGTCTACATCGGGGCCATTTTATTTTTTATAAAAATGTTTATGGATCGAGATTTTATTTGGTTTTTGTTCCTATTGCCATTTTTGATGTTTGTTATGTTTTTTGAAACAGACTATCTTGATCATGTCCCTGAATCTGGAAGGTTAATTATCTTTACGTTTTCTTTTTTAGTCATTTATGCAATGGTTTTGGTGTATAATCGATATTTTAGAAAAGAAGGATGTAAAGAGTAAACTCAAATGTGAATCCATTGATAATGATAAAAAAAGCATGCCCTACGGCGTGCTTTTTTTATCGCTTGAATTGACATCCACTGGCGTAAGCGGCTTTTTAGCAGGGCCTTCTACCACAGATCCGTCGTAAGAGAAACGAGAACCGTGACAAGGGCAGTCCCACGTGCGGTCACCAGCGTTCCAATTCACTTCACATCCTAAGTGCGTGCATGTAGTATCGACGCAGTGAAGCTTCCCTTGAGGGTCTTTATAAGCCCCCGTACGTTTGCTGTTTACATATACGACCGACCCTTCATCATTTTGGAGCTGATCCAGTCCTTTTTCAGGCATTGAAAACTTACCGGTAATAAAGTGTTCAGCCACATCAAGATTTTGACGAAAGAAATGCTTAAGGCTAGGGTCTGCATAAAAACGAGATGGATTATACAACTCTGCATATGGGTTGTCTTTTCCGGTTATTGCATCTCGAATAATATGTGCTGCAATGGTACTATGAGTCATTCCCCATTTTTTAAATCCGGTGGCAATAAAGATATTTGGCTTGCTTTCTTTAATGGGACCGATATATGGAATTTTATCAAGCGTAAATAAATCTTGTGCAGACCATTTATAACGAAAATGTTGAACATTAAAATTTTCTTCAGCGAACCTCTGAAGGGACTCATAGTGGAACATAGTATTAATTCCTTGTCCAGCTTTGTGGCCTTCTCCACCAATTAAGATGAGTTCTTCTCCGTCAACTTTTGTTGAACGCAGCGAATGAGTAGGCTGATCAGCACTTAAATACATGCCTCCAGGGTAAGCTTGTTCAACTTTTGCTGCTAACACATACGAACGTTTGGCATACATGCGCGTATAGTAAAAGCCCGCTCCATCATAAAATGGAAAGTGTGAACACGCCACTACGTATTTGCAAGAAATTCGATGTCCGTCTCTTGTGACAACGGTGGGCGATGTGCTTTCTTCTACGTCCGTTGCTACGGTGTTTTCAAAAATCAATCCGCCGCTTTCTGTGAATTTTTTTACTAAATGAAGCAGATATTTTAACGGATGAAACTGAGCTTGATCTTTCATAATAGCTGCTGCCCTAATATCAAAATTAAAAGGAAGCTCTGTTGCAAATTCACATGGAATATGTAATCGCTGATAGGCTCGAAATTCTTTACGAACTCGATGATCAAACTCCAGCGTTTCTCCATATAAGTAAGCATCTTGTACCGAAAAGTCACAGTCAATGTTCTCCGTTTGAATTAAGTTTTTCATAAACTGCAGAGCTTGTTCGTTTGCTTTATAATACAGCAGCGTTTTTTCTTCGCCAATATGTGAAAGCAGTTCATCGTAGATAACGTCATGCTGAGCTGTAATCTTTGCTGTTGTGTGACCGGTTGTACCATTTAAAATATTATCAGCTTCAATTAACGCCACGTTCAGTCCTTCTTTTTGTAATAAATAAGCTGTTGTAATACCGCTAATACCGCCTCCTACTACTACAACATCAACTTTTCGATTTTCTGAAAGAGATGGGTATGTTGGAAACTTTAAATGATCGCGCCAGTAGGGCTCAGTATCCTTTGGGATATTTGCCAATTTATTCACCTCCATATGATAAGTCTTATTTTTACCATAGTTTTCTAAAAAATGTATGCAAAATAAAGGAATCTACTCTAATAGCATCTCTTTGCTATACCTATTTAAGCAAAGTAGGGGAAAGAGTGATTACAATCAGCCTTTGTACGATTGTTGCGAACGAAGCAGAGGTTAAACGAAAATATTTGCTCTTCAAGATTCTTCTTTTTCAACGTGGCTTCCGCACCTGCACCTCGCCATTTGCTACGAAAGGATTGGTGAATAAAAAGCAAAGTATGAAATAGTAAAGGTTACAGATTTAAACATGAAGAGCAATAAATTCATATAAATGATAGGGAGCATCATATAATAAAAGTATAGAGGCTTAATTCGGCAAAAGGTATTTAAACATCAAGGTCCAAATAAAAGGGCAAACGGCATGTTTGTCCTTTTTTCATGATTATAGTGACAATTTTCATATATAGTAATAAAGTATATATATAGCAAAAAAATCCCAAATTTTAAGAAGATAAAAAACGGCTTAAAACCAAAACAAGTTGTACTCTTAGAGTATGTAGAACGTGCAAAAAAACGAAATAATATGTAGTATTGTAATACAGGACGTAATTGGGAAGAAAAATGAAAACGTTGACAAAAAGAGGAGGGGTACCGTGTTGGGTTCACTACCTAATGTTATAAATACGTCAACGCTTGTGTCTTCAAGTGAACAACAAGAAGCGTCATCTGAATCATTTAAAACATATACTCATAAAGGGAAAAAATTCAAGGTCTATTTACCTAAATCCTATCATATTTTAAAATCTTACCCACTAATGGTTATGCTGCATGGATGTACACAAAATGCAGATGATTTTGCGATAGGCACGCAAATGAATGAGCTCGCCGACGAAAAGGAATTTATTGTCGTATATCCACAGCAGTCTTCTAACTCAAATATGAATAAATGCTGGAACTGGTTTGAACCTCTTCATCAAATTAGAGGGTTTGGCGAGCCAGCTATTATTGCAGGGATTGTAAAAAAAGTCCAAAACATGCACTTTATTCAGAAAAATAAAGTGTTTATTGCCGGTCTGTCAGCAGGAGGAGCAATGAGCATCGTTATGGGGGTAACTTATCCAGAACTGTTTGCTGGAATAGGTGTGTCAGCAGGTATCGAATATCAGGCGGCTCTTAACGTATTTAATGCGTATTCTGTCATGGCCAGTAAAGGTCCTTCCCCCGTTAAACAAGGAAGAATTGCTTATCAGCAAATGGGAAAACGGGCAAAGCCACTGCCGCTCATTGTATTTCATGGTAACGCTGATTCTACGGTAAATGTAGCCAATGCAGATCAAGTGGTTCACCAGTGGATTACAACGAATAATCTTGCTTATAACGGAAGAATAGATGGATGGATTCAAGATAGCCCGGTTAAAACGAGAGAAGAAAAAATTCTCTTTGGACGGGATTATACAACATATCGCTACGAAAGCAGTAAGGGAGAATTGGCTATTGATAAATATATTATCAATGGAATGGGGCATGCATGGTCAGGAGGGAATTCAGCCGGCAGCTATACAGACCCTAAAGGCCCCAACGCTAGTCGAATCATGTGGGACTTTTTCATGAGTCAAAAAGTATAAACAGAGCATATAATGAGGTTCAGTTGCGTTCTTATCGCAGAGAAGAAGAGCTGAAAGTAGCTCTTCCGGCCCTTATTAGTATAAAGAAGCAGCTGCAGGAGCCATTATTTTAACTAGACGTGTTTTTCTAAAAATTAGGATTTGATTATTTAGAAAACGGGTACTGTAATAAAGAAAATAAGAAGCCAAAATTACATAGCTTAGGATTGACAGCTTATAGTTGTAAATGTAAGATAACTGCGAGCTGCATTTTGTATGATTAAAACATTAAAATAAGCCGAAAACTGAAAAAATAAATAGAAATTGTAAGATGAGCGGGTAAGGAAAAGGAGATTAAAAAATGAATATTGCATTTTTCTTAGTACCAAAAAGTGATGTTGTAACACTAAATATTCAATCCACATTAAGACAGGCTCTTGAAAAAATGGAGTATCATCGCTATTCTACAGTTCCGCTGGTTGACGATGATGGTAAATATGTGGGCGTTCTTACTGAAGGAGATCTTCTTTGGAAGTTAAAAAGCCTAGGAGACTATCGCTTTCAAGATACGGAAAATATTAAATTAACAGAGATTGACCGCTATCAAGATTATAACCCAGTTGCTATATATGATGAAGTTCAAAACATCCTTTCAAAGGCAATTGACCAAAATTTTGTTCCTGTAACGGATGATCAAGGGGTATTTATTGGAATTGTGAGAAGAAGAGAAATTCTAGAGTTTTATGCAGAAAGCGCAAGTAAAGTGAAAAATCAAATATAAAAAAAGCCATCTCTAGATGGCTTTTTTTCTTGTCTTATCTCCCCCGTACATACTCCTAAAAACAGGCTTAGGTCATGGCCCACAGCAATGCACTTCCTTGTACTAGTTTACATAATCTATTTATATATAGGTATAAAATTGCCTATATAAATCTTATTTATAGATAAGGATGGTTTATGTGAGTTACAACAATAAAAAGAAGTGTTGCTGGTGTTCTAATCAGTATTATTACAAAACTTCTGGCTATGATCCAAGAAGTAGCCATGAAGGAAAATGCTGTCATAACGATTATAAGCATAACGATCATTGTCCTAAACATGATGATGATCATCGTTCTGGACATAAAAAATGCCATCATGATGGCAACCATGGCGGAGGTCACGACGGTAACCATGGCGGAGATCATGGTGGCAACCATGGCGGAGATCACGGCGGCAACCATGGCGGAGGTCACGGCGGTAACCATGGCGGAGGTCACGGCGGCAACCATGGCGGAGGTCACGGCGGTAACCATGGCGGAGGTCACGGTGGTTGTAAAAGACGTCGCTGCTGTTGGGGCTGGGTGTTTTAATTTAATAAATAATTGAATTAAAATGAAGCGTTGATTTAGCAGAAAGAACTCAAGAAATTGAGTTCTTTTTTTGTAAGTTGAAACTTATAAACGGTATACTTCGTATATATAGTAAGAGCATTTTGGAGGAGGAAAAAAAATGTTTAAAAAAATGTTTGCTAAAATTGGAGTTGGAGCTGCCAAAGTAGATTTACGACTAAATGAAACGGCCTATACGCTCGGTCATGTAATTGAAGGAGCTATTATCATCCAAGGTGGAAACGTTCAGCAACATATTAATTTAATTGATGTTGAATTTTGGCTTGAAGTTCAAATGAAAAGCGGTCAAATGCATACACATCGTGTGGAAAGCCTGCGCGCAGCTTCTTCATTTACAATTAATGAAGGCGAGAAAAAAGAAATTCCATTTACATATCATTTACCTTTGGATCTTCCAATCTCTGCGAGCAACGTTAGCTATTTCTTTAAGACACACTTAGATATTGAAGGGGGAGTAGACTCAACAGACCGGGACCCTGTGCGCATTAAAGCTCCAAAAAGCTTATATCAGCTAGTAGAGGGCTTTGAAGCACTTGGGTTTAGAGAAAAACATCATTCAGGAAAATTTAACGGATACAAACAAGAATTTTCATTATTTCCTACAGACTTCTTAAAGGGATATGTAAATGAGATTGAGTTTGAGGTAGCCATTGAACGAAAAGGTATCCGCGTGCTGTTGGAGCTAGATTTGCCTTCTTTCGGCCGAGAGAGGGAAATAAAAAATGAACTCTTTTTTACAAATGATGAACTAAGCCAGACATCTACTATCGCTCGTTTGCTGGAAGAAGCGATGGAAGAGATGATGGAAAATCCTCGAGACTATGAGTATTATAAGCCTTCTCACTATGATCAGCATTCACACCACCCACGTATGAGCGGGTTAGGAGGAGCAATGGGAGGCTTTGCAGCCGGTATGTTAGGCGGACTACTTATTGAGAATTTGATGGATGATATGTTTGAAGACTCGGCGCTTGGTGAAATTGGAGAAGATATTGAAGAAGCCGGGGAGGATCTGTTGGATGGAGATTTTTTTGATGGAGGAGACGATTGGTAAAAGGGATTTTGAATAAATAAAAAGGATGATTAATGATGATCATCCTTTTTTTCTTTCTTCTTTCTTTTTTTTACTTCTATATACTTAATGTGAAAATCCTCTATAATCAGAACTTTAAAGTAAAATTGCTCATGCTGAATGATATCATTTTTGGTCACATCAAACTTTTCGGTTAACACCCACCCGGCAATGGTATCTACTTCTTCGTCGCTAATATCCGTACCGAGTAAATCATTTACTTGGCTAATGAGCATTTTTCCGTCAAGAATATAATGGTCGTCTTTAATTTTTTGTACATAAGGAATTTCGTCCGTATCAAACTCATCTCGAATTTCTCCCACAATTTCTTCAATAATATCTTCTACTGTAACAAGCCCAGCGGTTCCGCCATACTCATCAAAAAGAATAGCCATTTGAATACGTTCTTTTTGCATCTTTACAAGCAAGTCATGAATGGGTACGGTTTCAATTACTTTAAAAATAGGCTTGACGTATGACTCTAACGTATTGGTGCCGTCTTTTTCGTTGAATACAATATCATTATAAATTTCTTTGATATTAACGAGACCGATTACTTTATCTTTATCCCCATCTTCAACAATTGGATAGCGCGTATATTTTTCGACATTTGCGATTTGCAAAAAAACCTCTACGACGTCGTCTTTGGAAGCACTCACAATTTCCGTACGAGGGACCATTACTTCTTTAGCTAAACGATCGTCAAAATCAAAAATTTTGCTCATATATCGATATTCGGATTGATTGATTTCACCGCCTTCGAAGCTCTCAGATAACAAAATGCGCAACTCTTCTTCACTATGAGCAGCTTCATTTTCTGAAATCATCGTTATACCAAAAATCTTGGTCAACATACGAGCTGATCCGTTTAATATTTTAATGAACGGATACATAAGTTTGTAAAACACGATAATCGGTTTTGCAAAGTTCAGCGTAATTTGTTCAGCCATTTGAATAGCAAACGTTTTAGGAGCTAATTCCCCCAAGACAACATGTAAAAAAGTAATAACAACAAATGCAATGACAAAAGATAAAATACCAGCAAGCGGTTCATTCGTATGGAAGGTAGTAAAAAGAGGGTGAAGCAACCGATCTAGCGTTGGTTCACCAAGCCAACCAAGCCCGAGAGCCGTGATGGTGATACCAAGCTGACAAGCGGATAGATATTCATCTAGATGCGTAATAACGTGTTTGGCAGATACAGCTTTTTTATGTCCTTCTTCTAGAAGCTGATTGATTTTTGAACTTCTTACTTTTACAATAGCGAATTCTGTCGCTACAAAAAAAGCAGTTAATGCAATTAAAACTGCGACTAATAGTAATTTTACGGCGATCATCAAAGTCACCACCTTGTACGTAAATGTATATCTTAAGTGTTAGCCAAAGTGGAGAAAACATGTATTAAATCGAGAAAAGAAAAACGTACATAAAAAAACTGCTTCTATCTTTAAAAAGAAAAAGAAGCAGTTTATTATGTTACATGTTCATTTAGGGGAATTAATCTTAACTTTACCATCATGGTCTATCACATATCGGTTCTACAGTTCAACTGACTTTTAGCAAACGTATTGCGAGTGTGTTATGACACCTCCTTTAACTGTAATCCGAGTATATATGATGCATCTCTCACTCCTTTCTATTAGTTAATTGTATTATAATACATAATTAATCAAAATACTACAAATATTCAGAAAATAATTCAAAATGCATAGTTTTTTGTCATTTTCTGAAATATACACACAAAACGAGATTGAGATATAACAAAATCAATACAATCTAAAGACGAATAAACTGAGTAAATGATCTAGTATGGGTCGTTTGGTAACACTGCTGTTGATTTCCGGGCAAGGCTACGCTTTCCCTCCAATCAACAGCTAGAAGCAACTCCAAACATATTAACATTAAACCTATATTCACCATACCAATGAAAAGATCCGAACGATGAATCGTTCGGATCTTCCTTCAACTAAAATACGTTTGTACCAGCCTCTTTTTAATTAATGCAGCTTATGGTTATTAGGCATCTGAGGAGAGGCAGTAGCTTTTGCAAAACTTGTGATCATTTGCTGCATATCTTCTTTTGCAAGCTGCGGCACTTGATAATAATGGTGTTTATTTTGATAAAGAGAAATTTCATAAGCCATTTCAATCCAATTAGGAACACTGTCTCCGAATATTCGGCGAACAACAGGATTTGTTATTTCTAAAGCGGTCATGGTTAAAAGAGATGCTTGAGACTTAACTAGACCTAGCATATGACCTGATATGCCTTTTTCATTGATTTCCTCAACGGACTGATTCGGCTTTTTAGGCTGCGAAGGCTTTAAGCCATAAACAAAGGTATGAGACTGCTTCATGTTATATACATGTGTAGAATCGGCCGGCTTTTGACCAGTAGAAAAAGCTTCTACGATTAAATTATATTCATTTAAAATAAACTGATATTGCCGATCAATGATATCAAGCAGCTCTTGTTCTTTTACATATTGCCTAAACATCATAAACTGATCCATTACATTAATCGAGCCGGCAAGTGTTTCATGAACGTCAAATAGTTCATGCCCTCCATGGTTCAATTGAGGGGGTACAGCTCCAGTTTGCATGTTTGTAGGAAGTTCGTGATTATTCATACTAAGTCCTCCTTAAAATCGGTATCGACTATAGTCTTTAAACTTCTTCAGGTTTTATACTCAAACTTGATTTATTCATAAAATGTTACTCTACATAACTTAATTTACAACTAGTTATTTAATTAAAAGGTAAAAGTGAAAGGGTTTTATGAAAAAAAAGCGAATATCAATAACAATTCACGATCTATAGATAGGGGAATCAAAAAACATGAATGAGCTGCTGTCATACTCAAGTGAATTAAAACACGAAGCAAATCAACTGGTGGTATCCAATCATTTATTGGATCTGTTAAGAGAATACGGTTGTCCTCTCTCAGGGGAAAGTTTTGAGTTAAATGTCATGACAAATCGCATCATTAATTTTTACGTAGGAAATGATGAAATGGATGAAGAATCTATTTTTCACATGGGGTATCAGCTTACAAAGCGTTTTAACCCTTATAAGATGATATTTGCTAATGAAAAAGATAAGTACCAGTGGAGTCTGTATATGATTCAGAAGGGAGAAGAGTGGAAGCTTGATATTTCCGTGCTTCCAGAAAATATCGTGAAAGGCAAAGTTGAGAAACAAGAGTTATTAAAATCACTTCTCACTGAAAAGAAGCGGGAATGCATTTTATTTTTCAAGCAGCAAAGCGGATATAATCGCTATTATACGAGTGATCATGTCTATAAGGCTGTACTAGAAGATGACATTCACGATGATATGTCTTTTTTTATGTGGCTGCAAAGACAAAAAAAAGTAAATCAACAAACGTAAAAAAGAGCCGCTTAGGCTCTTTTTATGCGTTTACGGATGTTTTTACAGGTAAAGCAGCTTTTAGCATCCAAATATGTTTTTCAATGTTGCCGATTGTTCCAATGAATAAGTCAGCTGTTACGTGATCGTGTGCTGCTTCAGCGTTTTCAACTGCATTTTTTAGGTTTTTAACAAGTAGCGTATAGTCATTAATTAAGGTTTCTACCATTTCTTCACTCGTTTGCTCGTTTCCATCTTCAGAAAGAGTAGCTGCTTGCAAAAATTGCTTCATTGTAGCAATTGGGCTTCCTCCAATGGCTAGTAATCGTTCTGCATATTCATCTATATAGTCCGCCGTCTCATTATAGAGTTCTTCAAATTTTTCATGAAGCGTAAAAAATTGAGGCCCTTTTACATACCAGTGAAAGCGATGTAGCTTCGTATACAATACGTTAAAATCGGCAATTTGTTGGTTCAATACGTTTTCTAAATTCATAGTTAATAGCCTCCTAATGAGTTGTTATTATCTTATATTTATATTATATCAAATATCAAATTAAAATCAATACTTATTTATAATTATTATTAAATAATAATCAGGGTGCTTTTAAATTATAGCTATTCTCTTTAAAAACTCTAAAGATATGATAGGATAGAGCAAGAGTATTGAAAGGAAGAAGGATTAGTTATGCATATTACACCAGAAGCAAAACAATTAATTAACAATATACTTGAAGAGCAGGAGATAACAGGAATTCGCTTGTACTTCAAAGGAATTAGCTGTGAAATCCCTAATATTGGGTTAGCTTTTGAAGAGCCTTTTGAAAATGATGAAATGTATGAAGTCGACGGAGTACAAGTAGCAATGGAAGCTTCTATTGTGCCTTATACAAATGAATTAATGTTAGATGTTCATACAACGCCGTACGGTCCAGGTTTAGCATTAGTTGGGGCTAAAGAGGCTGAGTAAAAAATTTATGTAAGAGAAGCTAACAGGTTTGTTGTTTGTTTTGGTAAACCTTGGTTTACTTAATTCAAACGTTAGTGAAATGGAGGGGGACCTATGCTTCTTTCTCATCATGTAACGGTTGAACAAAGGCAGCAAATCAAACGCTTTAAGCAGCAAATACAAGACGCAAAAACGCTAGATGAGCGCCGTTTGTATCAAGCCCAGCTAAATAAATTTGTTGAGCGCCTATTTATTGAGAATCGCTTGCAGCGCAGCGGCGAACAATAAAAAACACCTAGAAAAGAAGCCTTCAAAGAAGGTTTCTTTTTTTTAAGTAGATTATTATACTTTTAACTCTTGTAATTATTCATTTTCTTATATATCGCCCTTTATCTACTTGAAATCCGGTTTTCTGTATGAATATAGCACTAAAAACGTGTAAGTGACTATTAAATGAAAGCGCTTTCTGTTATAGTGAAGGTATAGAATTGTACTTGTTCACCTACAATGTTCATAAGGAGTGGTTTGTATGATTGAAAGAGGAAACTTCTTAATTGGTTTAGCGTGGGGAACATCTTTGAGCATACCTTTATGGATCGCCTTCTTTGGCTGGATAAAATTAGTTTGGCGCTTGCTTTAAATAAATAAAAACAAAAAAAGTAAAAAAACTTCAGTGGATATGCGCTGAAGTTTTTTTAAATAGAATAAATAGGTATTAAGAACTATTAAATAAATTATAATTTATAACGATAAGTAAATAAGACTACTATAAATATTGTTTTTGGATTTTTTAAGATTCTAATGTTTTAGGTCTTATTACACAACGGAAAGCAGGAGTACAAATTGAAAAGCTATCGTTTAGTAAGTTTCTCTACCTTATGTATCTGTCTACTTGTTTTATTCATTTCACCTTTTCAAGATACATCTAGTGCGTCAACTGATAAATATCAAAATTTCAAGCAGCTCTCACAGCACGAGTTTTCAGCTAGCTATAAAGTGACGACCAAAGAAACAAAAAGCCCTGTCCTTATCTTTGCTCCACACGGTGGAGGAATTGAAGGGGGGACAAGCGAAATTGCCAAAGAGCTTGGCAAACAAAATGCTCTTTACCTATTCGAATCGTTAAAGTCGAAAGGGTCACGAGACCTGCACCTCACAAGCACTCATTTTGATGAGCCCACAGCGCGTAAGATGGTAAGCAAGTATGATAATGTTTTATCACTTCACGGGTATTCTGGGAACGAAAAACATATTTTTGTGGGGGGAACTGATCGGGAGCGTGCAAAAAAATTAACGCAATTATTAAATCAAAATGGATTTCCCGCGGAACTGATTACAAAAGGGCACGATGAGATTGCAGGCATTAACCCTGGAAATATTGCAAATAAAAATCGTACCGGGAAAAGTATTCAATTGGAGATTAGCCAACCGCTGCGAAGTGCTATGTTTCATTCATTCTCTTCAAAAGGAAGAGCTTCGTCTAAAACTCAAACTTTTTATAGGTTTACAAATGTGCTTTCTACATTTGTTTCCACTTCTTACTGAATCCAAAAAAGAATGCTTTCACAAGCATTCTTTTTTTATAAACTAGTTTCGCTACTCGTGACTTATAATAGGTTTCCAGTTAAAATCTTTTACATCTTGAACAGAGGGCTTTCTCACGTGCTGTAAGCTTTCTTTATTACACGCTCCATAAACTATAAAATTTTCCTGAGCTTCTATTAAAGAAATAGAGTTGGCTCCTAATTCGTTGGCATTCAGCTTTTGGTACGGATCGTCTTCCCAAAAACATATCTCACAAATATCATAGTCACCATCACTGTCTAACGATTGATAACCACAGCAAGGGCATGTATACTTTTTCATTGTTTCTATCCTTTCTGTATGGGATTTTAAGCTAGAAAAAAGTCAGCCATCTTATTTAACTATTTTACTATATTCAAGGATAATCTGAAAGAATATTCAAAAAATTAAAGCGGCATCTTCCCTAGGATTTGTGAACATTTTATAACGAATTGGTAATAGTTATTGTGAGACTGAGTAAAAAAGGAGTACACTTACTAGGAAAATAGATCGTGTTCGAAAACGTCTACATAAAAGCATTTTTGGATATGATGAAAAAAGAAAAAAGAGATAGGGAGTCATAAATATGAAAAAAATAATAGGTTTACTTTTAGCATGCTTTTTAGCTGTTCCGACAGTTAGTTTTGCTCATACACATGTGCAAACAACAGTGCCGGAAAATGGTGCAACTGTTACAGCTCCTCTAAAAGAAATTAAATTAACCTTTGAAACACACATCGAGAAAATCAGTACTGTAACCGTTACAAAAGATGGACAAAAAATTTCACTTGCATCGCAAAAAGTAGAGGGTCATGATTTAATAGCTTCTCTCGATCAGCCTCTTGAAAACGGATCTTACACAGTGAACTGGGAAATTGTAGGGGAAGATGGTCATGTAATGAAAGATTCGATTGCTTTTAAAGTAGATGTGAAAGATGAAGCGAAAGAAGAGAATACTCAAGCAGCCGGAAAAGATAGTGAAAAAAAGCAAGACGCCACGCAATCCGAACAGCACCAAAAAAGTGCAGTAGCAAATGATGAAAAAACAGAGAACAATGATTCTTCATCGTTTTTTGTTATCATGATTATTGCTATTGTAGTGGTGGTTGGAGCATTACTCTTAATCTTCAGAAAGAAAAAGGCTTAAAAAGATGAGTATTTTGTTGCCTGTTTTTGAGTGGTTCACATACGTAGGTCTTTCCTTATTATTAGGATTTGCTGTACTGCAATATGTACCTCTTACAAAAAAGCCAACAATTTTATTATCAAAGCGATGGCTACTTGCAAGTGCAGCGGCTGTCGCTATTTTTTCGGTTGGAAATTCGCTTGAGATTATTTTATCTTTTTCAAAAATAAGAGGGTTAGGTGAAACAGTTCGTCTTGTATTATTGGAAACAAGAACCGGACACGCCTGGATCTTTGTTGTGCTGATTGCTATTTTATGTATGGTTGCTGTTTCAATAGAGAGCCACCCTCATATGTATACATTACTGACTGTAGCCTTGGTGGGAGGAATCGCCTACGCAAGTCACGCAGCATCCGCTTCTGCGCTTAGCGGCATGCTTTCTCATTCTCTTCATATTTTAGCAGTTGGACTGTGGGGAGGGGTGGTTCTGATTGTTGCCGCTTTTTCAAAAGAAACCTCCAATTGGAAAAGTTTCTTAAGCTGGTTTACTCCTTTTGCAATCGCTTGTTTTGTGCTTCTTTCATTAAGTGGGTTCATTTCGATGGTCATTATCATGGGGCTGTCCAACTACGTAAATTCATGGGCTACAGATTACGGGCAGTCTCTTTTACTAAAGCATATTACGATTATTCCGCTGCTTGCATTTGCCGTCATCAATGGCTTTCTTATGAAAAAAACGATAAAACATCCAGAATATAAGCCCGTGATGTGGATTCGAGCAGAAAGCATTATTTTGCTTATCATTTTTTTATTTACAGCTATCATGGTGACGCAATCGCCGCCAACTAATATAAGTCATATGGCAATGGATTCATCGATTCTTCCGTTTATCTATGGGAAACAAGTGACGCTCCCTCTAACGTTTCACGTAACGATTGTAGGAATCCTATTCTTATTTGTCGCACTGCTGTTTTTTGTGTATTTACTTGTTTGTTTTTACAAAAAGACAGTATGGCTTAGCGTATTAAGTGCGGGTTTGTTTGTTTTTGCTTTTTATATTGCGATGATGACAAGTATTCAAGTCTAAAAACAGTGAGAAATATCTCACTGTTTTTTTATTAGCCATTAAAAGCTGTGTTATCTCTCGGGCCTTTTCCCGGAGAAGGAGGCATCGGCATATGGGAATTAGAACCAGAGCCGGACGTAGAGCCGCTTGGAGGCGATATATTTCCTACGTTTCCAAAAATAATGATCCCGCCAGAAATTGTTCCAATAGAAACAGATTTAATATAAACAGACATTCTTATTCAACCTCTCATCTAGTAAAAGAGTTCAGTGTACCATAGTATATGACCAGCTTGTCATTTTCGTATAGACGAGTTTGAAAAATAGGTAAAAGCTTAGAAGTTCAGGTTGAGAAAGGAAATGGTGTAAAATAAGATAGAACTTTGAAGGTAAAGTGTGTGGTGTCTGCCTAAAGTGTGTATACCACCTATTAAAAGAATTAGAAAGGAACTAAGATGAATACGCAAAAAGGAATTCATTTTTCATTTAAAAAATTATGGTTGCTAACGACCCCTCCGACAGGAAAGCTACTCATTTCGTTTATACTGGCCTTAATTAATACCGGAGCGTCGCTTTCTATTCCTCTTGTCATTAAAGAAGTGATGGAGAAAATTGCAATAGGAGTCTCACCGCAGCTTATAGCAGGACTCCTTGTTTTATTTGCTGCTCAAATGGTAACAAGCGCAGTATCTCTTTATCTCCTTGCTCAAGTAGGGCAAGGTGTTGTAAAAGAACTCAGACATAAAGTGTGGAACAAGCTCATAAAGCTTTCGGTTTCATTTTACGACCAAAACCGTTCCGGTGAAATGGTAAGCCGCATTACAAATGATACAACCATTGTGATGAATTTATTGTCAACAGAAATGATTGACTTTGTTAAAAATATTTTATCTATTATCGTTGCCATTGTTATTTTATTTACGCTTGATGTACCCATGACGCTCATTTTATTAGCGGTTATTCCCGTTATGTTTGTACTGGTTATGCCGCTAGCGCGAAAAATACATAAAATTTCACGTGAGCAACAGGATAAAATGTCCAAGCTTACGGCTTTTTTAGCTCAAATGCTGAGTGAAATCCGCTTGATTAAAGTATCCGGTTCAGAGAAAAAAGAAGTTGATTCCGGCTTACAATCGTTTCAGTCACTCTACCTCTTCGGTGTAAAGAGAGCTAAAATTGAAGCCATCATTACCCCGATTATTAGCACGGTGATGACCGCTGTTATGATTGCCATCGTCGGGTTTGGTGCATACCGGGTGAGTGAGGGATTTATCACTGCAGGAGAGCTGGTGGCTTTTGTTCTTTACCTTTTTCAAATTATGGTTCCGGTTGGTTCACTTACCCGATTTGTTACGAGCTTTCAGCAAACCAAAGGAGCTTCAGAAAGAATCTTTGATATATTAGCTGAGAAAGAAGAGAACTATGAAAATGGAGAAGTGCTTGAACAGGTAGGGAGTTTAAGGTTCGATAAAGTTGCTTTTCAATATGAAGATAAACCAGTATTGCAGGAAGTTTCATTTTCTGCTAAAAAAGGAGAAGTTACCGCTTTTGTTGGACCTAGCGGAGCTGGAAAATCTACTGTTTTTTCCCTTATCGAACGCTTTTATGAGCCTTCATCGGGGCGCATATTCTTGGATGGAACAGACAGTCAAAACGTCAACTTACGTTCGTGGCGTCACCTGTTTAGCTATGTTCAGCAGGATTCTCCGATTTTAGCAGGAACAATTCGAGAAAATCTCATTTACGGATTAGAGCGGCATGTGACAGATGAAGAAATAGAAGAAGCAGCGAAGTTAGCGAATGCTCATCATTTCATTCAGTCCTTTGAAGCTCAATATGAAACAATGATTGGAGAAAGAGGTATTAATCTCTCAGGAGGACAGCGACAGCGTATTGCAATTGCCCGAGCGCTGTTACGCAATCCCCAGTTTTTACTACTGGACGAAGCGACAGCTAGCTTGGACTCCGAATCAGAAAAGCTTGTGCAAGAGTCATTGGAAACGGTAATGAAAGAACGCACATCACTCGTCATTGCCCATCGTCTATCTACGGTCATTAATGCGGACCAAATTGTTGTAATAGAAGAAGGGCAGGTTACAGGAAACGGAACGCATAAAGAGCTGTTAGCCTCTCATTCTTTTTACCGGCGTTTGGTAGAGCAGCAGTTTCAAACATCCCTATAGAACAAACAAAAAAAGACTGCTTTCAAGCAGTCTTTTTTTAGTTTATTTATTTAGCTTTTTGACTAATTCATCACCCATTAACTCAGAAGAAAAAGGATCTCGGCTTGTGACAATTTGATCATTTGCCCAAACGGCATATGCTTTTTTATCCATCTCAGGGATGTAGTTAGCCACTTCACGAAGTTCTTGTTCTAAACTGTATGGTAAAAAGGGAAGTACTTCTTCCGGTTCGATTTCATCAGGATAACCGGTTACGTCTAGTCCTTTAATTAACAGTTCATCATCGGATCCTTTCAAGAAAGCAAAAACAGAAGGTCCGTGACACTCAGCTGCTAAAATACCTCCGTTGTCGTACACTTTGTTCATAAGTGCATGCAAGTCCACATTTTTTGCTAAGTCAAACATAGCGCCGTGGCCGCCTACTACTAAAATAACGTCATAGTTCTCAGCATCTACTTCTTCAAGTTTCATTGTCTGATCCGCTCTTCCTGATTCATATAATTGCTTATACGTTCCGTCTGGATCAAAGTCTTCTGAAATACTTCGAACGTCTACTTCCGGCTTACCTCCAAAAGGTGAGGCTAAATCAACGGTGTGCCCTGCGTCCTCAAGCTTTTGCAGCGGAGCAAATAATTCTTCTGCCCACCAACCTGTGTGATAATCTTTCTCTTCGTATCCGCTTGATAATACAGCTAACACTCTTGCCATGTTTATACCTCCTAAATAATGCAAAACGTATAGTGATACATATCATGTATTCATTGTGAACTGTACCCTATATAAAAAAACTTTAAACACTGGCAAGTTATGAAAAGGTAGCGTGAATCATAAACAAAACCAAAAAAGAGATAGCAAATTTAAGATGCCACTTTTTATCTGTACGCTTATAGCGCTTCACGCCCATCACGAGTAAACAAGCTAGAACAGCCATCGTAATAATTCCTGAAAAGTACGTAAAATTTGCTTGAAATCCTTTTATTAAAGCCATATAACCATGTAAAATAATCAAGGCTGTTGATATAAGAGCAATGGGAACGTGCCACTGACGAACGTACTTGGCTAAAAATTGGATAAGCGGTTTTAACTCAAAATTTCCTTTTTTTATGTGCGATAACGGTTTCCATTTTAATAATAAAAAAATAGGATAAATGGCTAAAGCTGCAAAGAAACCAATTCGTGCGATTGAACCAAGCTCTTTAAAATTCCCTTCATATACTTTAGAATCGAGCGGAAGGGAATGTTTATAAATAGGGATGTAAATAAGCCCTGCTACAACTAGTAAAAAAGAGATAGTAAAGATAAAGATCACTTTTTTGCGCTCACTTTTATTTTTGATTAATGTCTGTAGCCATGATTTTTTAGCTGGAGATTTAGCTGAATTCATTTTCTTCCTCCTCGGAAAAAACTAGTTAGTATCAGTATGAACTTTTTTTCTTAAAAAATCTTTAAAAATCCTTCTTTTTTAGAAAAATTCATTTTTTTCTTTGCAATACGCGTTATAGTTAAACAAAGGGTTTAAAAAGGAGATGAATACATGAAAAAAAGAATAAGTATATCTATAATCAGTCTTTGTTTACTTTTAACGGCCTGTGGTCAGGAACCTGCTCAAAGCACAAATGCTGAGCAGCCAAAACCGTTGGACGTAAATCTTCAAGGCCCAGGGGCGTTACAGAAAAATGAAAGCGGTATCTACAAAGCCGAAGTTACATATGGAGACGAAAAAGTGAAAAATGATGATGTTGAAATGATTGAATTTGAAATAGAGAAAAAAGATGGCGAAGGGAAAGGGAAGATGCTAAAGCCTAAACAAGTAGGAGAAGGTGTATATGAGATACAAACATCTTTCTCTGAGCCTGGCACATATACCGTGCAATCACATGTTTCTGCAAAAGGGACGCATAACATGCCTCTTATAACCGTTACGGTTAAATAAAAGAAGTCAAGGATTCTAATTCCTTGGCTTCTTTTCGTTTAGTATGTCCATTGAATTCCCATTCTACAAGGGGAAAAGGTTATTTGGAATAGGATGATTTTTTCTATCATCAATTAAAGTAATGCACTGAGCCAGCTGTTCAATTCCTCGTTTGATCGTATTCGTATTTACTTGTGAGATGCTTAATCGGAGAAGAGTGTCTCGTTTGTATTCTGGTAAAAAAAATCTAGAAGCATCATCAACATATATGTGCTGCTCGTTTAGCATGTGAACGATCTGTTTTGCTGTCACATGCTCAGGCAAACTAATGGATAAATAGAATCCTGAAGTTGGTTTAGAAAAGTGTGTATGAGCGGGTAACAGTGAATCACATGCTTCTACAAGAGTTTGCATTTTGGTATGGTATACCTCTTTTATCTTTTTAAGATGACTAGTAAACATGCCGCTTTTTAAATAAATTTCAAGAGCACCTTGGGAAAGCGCTGAACTATTAAAATCTGAACTGAACTTATATCGTAAAAAGTTGCTATTCATTAACGAAGGAAGCACGACAGCAGCAATACGTAACCCAGGAAGAAAGATTTTCGAAAAGCTTTTAATGTAAATAACTCGTCCAGAAGGATTAAAAGAAAATAAAGGATCTGATTTTGCATCGGGATCAAGGTCGCCTAAAAAGTCATCTTCCACTATATACATCGTATTTTTCGGCTAGCTCCACGATTTTTTCCTTCTCAAAATTTGTATAACAATGCCCAAGAGGATTGTGAAATCTTGGAATAATATAGAAAAATTTTATATCATTATTTCGAAAAATGTACTCCAAACGATCAAGATCAATCCCTTTCATCGATAGCTCGATCCCAAAAGCAGTAGCTTGGTGCAGCGTAAGAGACTCGATAAAACCGAAATAAGTGGGCTGTTCAATCAGGATATTATTTTTTCCATTTGGAAATGGCATAGAAACTAGTAAGTGAAGAGCTTGCTGAGACCCGGATACAACAACTAACCTTTCAGCTTGAGTGAACACCTGTAGGTTCTGCAAGTGTTTCACTAACTGTACCCGTAATGAGTAAGAGCCTTGTTGATCAGAGTATGTAAAAAGCTCTTCTTTGTAGTGTTCAATCGCTTGGTTTATACAATGCTGAAATTCAAGATAAGGCATAACGTTTTTATCTGGACCAGCAGACAAGAAATCAATCACTTCATTTTCATTTGTCCTATGTTGAAATTCTGCCACAACGTAGTAGCCGCTTTTAGGAACAGAATAAATTAAATGCTCTTTTTCTAGTTCACTGTACGCTTTGATAACGGTATTCTTGCTGCACGAAAAATGTTGGGATAGTCGGCGAACAGAAGGGAGTTTACCACCTGCAATAAGCGATCCAGTTGCTAGGCCAAGCTTAATTTCTTCCATGATTTTCAGATATTTCAAACTCATAGGTCCTACTCCTTTAATTTGTACCCGTACAGATAGGTAAAAGAATGATTTATTTTAGTAGTTGTCCTGCGCTATCCTTTTAATTATATCAGAACTTTTTTTAGAAAAATGGTACAGTTCTGAAAAATAAAAAGACAGGGGTAGGGTAAGATGCAAAAAGAAACGAGAGAGAAAATGGGCTTATTGTTGGGGTTAGTAGGCGTTATCTGTTTTAGCTTAACCCTTCCTTCTACAAGCATTGCAGTGGAGTATTTCGGAACGACAGTCGCAGGTTTAGGAAGAACAGCTGTAGCTGCTGTTTTAGTAGCTGTGATATTGATTGTACGAAAAGAAAAATTTCCTTCTCTTCGCCAATTTAAAAGTCTGCTGATCGTAGCTTTAGGCGCAGTTTTAGGGTTTCCTCTGCTCACTTCTTGGGCAATGAAATCCTTGCCTGTTTCTCACGGAGCGGTTGAACTCGCTCTTTTACCATTAGCCACAGCCGGTTTTGCGATGTTTAGAGGGGGTGAACGTCCTTCTTTAAAATTCTGGGTCTCAAGTATAATCGGTTCGGCAGCTGTTATCGTGTATGCTCTTCACCTCGGATTCGGTCAACTGCAGTTTGCTGATGGAGCTTTACTAGCAGCGGTGCTGATACTTGGACTAAGCTACGCAGAAGGAGGGGGGTTAGCAAGAGAATTAGGCAGCTGGCAAGTAATTGCTTGGGCCATTATCATCGGTACGCCATTTTTTATGATTCCAGTGGGACTAAGCATTACAGCTGAAATGCTCCATGCGCCTTTAAAAGCGTGGGCTAGTTTGATTTATCTCTCAGTAGTGAGTCAATTTTTAGCATACGTTGCTTGGTACAGCGGGATGGCTATGGGTGGAATAGCCAGAGTTAGCCAGGTTCAATATTTACAGCCATTTTTAATGATTCTGTTTGCAGCTCTATTTCTAGGTGAAACAATTACACTTTTTACTCTTGCTATAGCAATAATTGTTGTCTTTTCGGTTGTAATAGGCAAAAACGCTTCGGTGTCAAAAAAAGAAGTGCATCCACAGAAAATGGTGAATAAAGACGCTTAACTAATATGTGAATTTGTTATATTAAAACAACATGCTCTATTCCCGTTAGCAATCAGCAGGCTCATTGGGTCTCCTGTGTTCTCTATGCAAGTTTCAAGAGCCAAAAGATAAGAAATGAATGAATTTCCTATGTAAAAAAGGTATATAACGGTTTTTTTTTACATAGGTTGAACATTATACAAGAACTTGTACACCGAAAAATACAATTAGACAAATAATTCGTATAAAGCTTGTCATATACATAGAGAGAAGAGGTAGTGATGAAAAAGGACGGGAAATAGAGGAGATAACGAGATGAACACTTTTTTGAAAGGAACGTTTATTCTAGCAGGTGCTGCCTTTGCAGGAGAGTTAATTGAATTTCTTGTAAATATGGTACTTGCTAGAGAATTAGGAAGGGAAGGCATGGGCATGTACATGACTGTTCTTCCTATCATTTTTCTTATTGCCACCGTAGCTAACTTAGAACTGCCTATTTCTATTTCTAAATTTTTGGCTGAACATCATCGCAAAGAACATCAGCATATGATGAAGCATGCCACCATTTTTGCGACTGCTGTGAGCTTGGGAATCTTTTTTATTACACTGGCCGTATTAGCAGCCTTTCCATTTTTTAGTCACTATCATCCTTACTTGAAATGGGTCGTACTATGTTTCATTCCGGTTGTTTCATTTTCAGCGGTGCTTCGTGGATATTTTACGGGTAAAAATAATATGACGACTATCGCTGTGTCTAATTTTATCCGCAAAGCCTTTCAGCTAACGATTTTATTTGTTGTTTTTCAAATGTTTGCTTTCACAGATGTTAAAATGTCGCTGTTTATTGCGATTTGTACGCTAATTGGAACCGAAGCTGTTATTTTACTTTATTTTTTTATCACGTATGTTACTCAGTTAAGTGTTTTATCAAGAGGGCACAGACCTCTGCTTTCTCCAAGTGAGATTCGGAAAAAGCTGTTAGGCGTCTCACTTCCGACCACGGGACTGCGTTTATTTAATGCGGTATGTAATGCTATTCAGCCGTTTTTAATCAAACACGCGCTCGTTTTATCGGGCATGACTTTAACCGGGGCAACGCAGCATTTTGGTATGCTAACAGGGGTAGCGATGTCGATCGGATTTTTTCCAGCTTTCTTTGCTCATTCTCTTTTAGTGGCACTAATACCTGCTGTATCTGAAGCTCATGCGAAAAATCAGGAAGAACAGCTTCAAAGACTTTTGACTCAAAGTATGCAAATGACATTTTTATATGGGATTCCGTCTATAGTGGCGATGTATTTCTTTGCTGAGCCGCTTACTAACTTGTTTTTTCATTCTACAGAGGCCGTGTACTATTTAAAGGCTTTATGGCCGTATTTTCTTTTTCACTTCTTTGCCGTCCCACTTCAAGCTTATTTAATTGGACTTGGCTATGTAAAAGATGCTTTTTATCATACGATTTGGTCTCATATTGTATCTTTTTCCCTGATGTTTTTCTTAGGATCACAAACAAATATTGGCATGCAGGGAATTATTATCGGGATGAACTGTGGCGTGGTTGTCTTGACCGTTCTGCATTATGTAACGATTTGCAAAGTCATTAACGTTTCCTTTTTTTCACTTAAGCATAAAACGCATTTATCTTAAAAAAACCTCCAACAGTGAAGTTGGAGGTTTTTTGGTTACCAGTTATTCATAATTGAGCTAAACAGTGTAGCAGGGTCTTGTCCGCCGCCGCCTGATAAGTATTTCGTTGTTTGCGTAGAATTAGCATTATCAAAGCCAGCGTGGATAGAAACGACTGCATCATCGGTATACCCGACAAACCAAGCATCTTTGACATCGTTGGTTGTACCGGTTTTACCTGCAGCATCTCGTGAAGAACGAGCGTTAACACCTGTTCCATAGCTTTTTTCAATCACATCCTGTAGCATGGATGTCATTGTATCGGCATTTTCTTCACTCATTACTCGCTCTGTCTGAATGTCTGGCTTTTTCACTTCACCGTCGCGCATCTCAATTTTTCGAATTGCGTACGGCTTAGTCATGACGCCTTTGTTAGCAAAAGTTGTATATCCTTGTGCTAACTGAAGGGGAGAGAACGTTGTGGTCGTTCCTCCCAGAGCAAGCCCTAATTTTGACTTATCGTCATCTTCAAGAGGAAGTCCAGCTTTTTCCATGAATTTTGCGCTTGTATCAATACCAATTTGTTTTAAAAGCCAAACAGCTGGAACGTTAAGCGAACGAGTAAGTGCTTCACGCATTGTCACATGCTTTTGATATTCACCTTCTGCGTTTTTAGGGCTATATCCACCGCCAAAGTCTTGTCGTTCGTCACTTAAGAGTGAAGTTGGTGTATAATCTCCAGTTTCTAAGGCTGGACCATATACGGCTAAAGGCTTAATAGCTGAACCAAGCTGATAGCCGCTTGTAGCACGGTTTAAGCCGTTTCGCTCATAGCTGCGTCCTCCATACATCGCTGAAATTCCACCTGTTTTAGGGTTAACAGCCGAAATCCCAACCTCTACTTTGCTGTTGATGGCATCATCTCGGAACGTATGATTTGCTACAGAGTTATTAATCGATTCCTGTAAATTAGGATCTAAATCTGTATAAATGGCATAACCACCCTTATAAAGGTCATCAGCAGATACGCCATACTGTTGAGCAGCTTCGTTAATTACATAATCAATAAATGCTTGATTTGAGTTCGGTTTTTTAACCGGAATACTAGGCTTGACTACACGTTCGTTTAACGCTTGCTGATACTGAGTATCACTAATAACGTTTTGGTCATGCATCAGTTTCAATACAACGTTTCGTCGGGCTGTCGCTTTTTCTGTACTATTGCTTGGTGAATACGTACTCGGCGCTTTTGGCAGTCCTGCTAAAAGCGCAGCTTCGCCTACGGTTAAATCTGATACAGGCTTATTAAAATAAAGCTGAGAAGCTGCACCAATACCATATACACCGCTTCCGAAATAAATTTGATTTAAATATAATTCCAAAATTTGATCTTTTGTAAATTGTCTTTCTAAGCCTAGTGATAGAAACATTTCATCTACTTTACGTTTAATGGTCTTATCACTAGATAAGTAAAGATTTCTTGCTAACTGCTGTGTAATGGTACTTGCGCCTTCAGCTTTACTCATTGTTACAATGTTCTTAAAAAGGGCGCGGCCAATACCTTGTAAATCAATCCCAAAATGCTTGTAAAAGCGACGGTCTTCCGTTGCAACAAACGCCATTTTTACATAATCGGGAATTTCATTGCTCGAAACATTTTGACGGGGAACGGTTTTATACAATTCGTCAATCTTACGGTCATTTTTGTCATAGACTACCGTACTTTGAACCGACTGCAGTTTCGAGTAAGATAAATCAGCCGTTTGCTGAAATTGCTTTAATACATAGGTAACTCCTAGCATTACAATTAAAACAACGACTAAAAAGGCTAAAATAAATTTCCTCATGTTGGTTCACTCCACTAAGTAATAATTCCATGTTTACACATAGCTACATTCTTCGTCTTTACAAGGTCGTTATGTAAAGAATGCTAAAGTTTGTTGATCCATTCAATCTTTTAACAGAGAGATGGATGATAAAGTATTAACGTTCACAAGCTGACGCGCTAAGTTTAATAAAGGCTATTATTCAAGTGCAGGTAAGTTTTTAGGGTATAAGATGATTGACATAAATAGCTCTTTACGCAGTTATTTTTTGCTTACTCGCAGATGTTTCGTTTTTTTATTAAACTGAAACAAAGTGAAATACAATCATCTGAACTTAGTTTACCCATAAATTTGTGTTTGTCAAATAAAGTCGTATAAAGCACCATTCGGGGCTTTGTTCCCCTTTATGAAAAAACAAGCTGGTATTTTACGTTCTGTTTCTCATAGAAAAAAGTTGTTATAACACGTATAAGAAATAAGATTTAGTACGTTCGGGTATAAATGCTGATATCTGTTGAAAGTAACGAAATAAAGCAAAAATTAACTAATTTATCAGACTAGGGCACTTTTTATACGAAGGAGGACGGGCGAGTTTTAATCATTATCCACCTTTTGACGGGAGCACTTAGCTAAAAGTGGAATATTTCTTTCCCCGTTGTAAGTCAAACGAATTAAATACCTAGCTGCATATGAGCAATGGCTGTATGAAGTTATTCAGTATTATGTGATACTGCCAGCAAAACATACAGGTATTTCTTTGACAGTAGTTCCTTTACAAATGCTTCGAAAGTTCTTATAATAAATTTATCTTTAATTCGAGATATTTAAAAGGAGTGGATATACGTGAAACATATTTTTAAAAAAGGAACGGACGAGACGAAACCGACTTTGTTGCTGTTGCATGGTACAGGAGGTACAGAACAAGATCTGCTTCCTGTTGCAGATATGATTGATTCCTCTTGCTCGGTATTATCTGTAAGAGGAAATGTACTAGAAAACGGAATGCCCCGTTTCTTTAGACGTTTACAAGAAGGAATATTTGATATAGAAGATTTAATTGAACGCACAACAGAACTTCATCAATTTTTAGACGAAGCGGCTGAAACATATTCATTCGACCGACACAACATCGTAGCTGTAGGCTACTCAAATGGTGCCAATATTGCAGGAAGTTTGCTATTTCATTATGAGAATTCTTTAAAAGGGGCGGCTCTTCTTCATCCGATGGTTCCAAGAAGAGGAGTTGAAGTGCCTAAGACGGACGCCTCTATCTTTATCGGCGCAGGCACAAACGACCCTATTTGCCCAGCATCAGAAACAGAAGAACTTTCTGCGCTTTTAGAAAAAGCCGGAGCAGACGTACAGGTGCATTGGGAATCATTTGGACATCAGTTAACACGAACAGAAATTGAAGCAGCTGAAAAATGGTATCGGTCAAAATTTTAATTTAAAAACTTTTCGCACTCGTGCGGGAAGTTTTTTTATTTTTAAAAAATAATGACAGTTATCGTACAAAAGATAGATATAAATGGTAAAAAGTACTTTTTTTACTGAATGAAGGGAAATTTTATGATATCATTTTATTTCCGGTATATCTTTGCAGAACAGCTATTTTTAGGTAAAGTATCAAATTATTTTAAAATTCCTGGTTTCTATCACAAAAAAATGAAACCAAAGTCTGAGTAAACCGTTATAATAAATGCAGGATTTAAATTCAAAAGGATGGTTAAAAGCATATGACTCGTTTTTTTATTGTTTTACTTTTCGTTCTAATGGTTATATGTGTATATACCATTATTTCGCAAACCCTTTATCGTCGCTATCATTCATCAGTCATAATAAAAGGGGAAAAAAAGCATAAAATAGCTATAACATTTGACGACGGGCCTCATCCTGTTTATACACCAAAAATTTTGGACTTGTTCAAACTGCATGAAATGAAAGCTACTTTTTTTATTGTGGGAGAACTAGGGGAGAAACACCCGTCTATTTTAAACAGAATGATCGATGAAGGACATGAAGTAGCTATACATCATCATCGTCATGTGAGTGCATGGACGCAAACACCTTGGCAATTAAAAAGACAAATTCATCAATGTGCACAGGTTATAAAGAAAGTAACAAATCAAAAGCCGCTTTTTTATCGTCCGCCGTGGGGACATTTAAATATGAGCAGTTTATCAATGGCCAAGCCATATCACCTTGTGATCTGGACAGGAATCTTTCAGGATTGGACACTAAAAACAACGAAAACGGCATTAGTTCAAAAACTAATGCGTAAAGTAGAAGATGGAGCCATTTTTGTGTTACACGATAATGGAGATACCCCGGGAGCAGATGAAAAAGCACCTGAAATGACGATTGCGGCGTTAGAAGAATTTTTACCTTACTTAAAACAGCAAGGGTATGAAAGTATAACCATGCAGCAATTGATGAATCAATCGTAAATAGAGGAGCGAGCAGTGGACTTAACAATTATTTCTCAGTATATACATTCCTATGGTTATATTGTTATTTTACTTGTACTTTTTTGTGGGATTGTTGGAATTCCAGCGCCTGAAGAATCATTTTTAATATTATTAGGCATGTTTATTGCCAAACATCAGCTGAACTTATACGAATCATCTCTTTTTGCTTTTTTAGGTGTTATAACTGGAATGCTTACTGCTTACGGGCTAGGAAGGTATGCGGGAACCCCATTTTTTGATAAATACGGAAAATACGTAGGGTTAACCAAAGAGAAAATTGAAGCGGCAAGCGGCAGCTACCATAAATATGGGATATGGACCATTTTATTTGGTTTATATATTCCAGGCTTGCGTCAAATTAGCCCATATATGGCGGGAATAAGTCGCTATCCGTTTTTGCTTTATTTATTGTTATCGGTAGTAGGAAGTCTAGTATGGGTCCTTTCTTTTCTAATTCTAGGTTACTACGTAGGAGATCGAATTCATATTTCGTATATTATCATGGGCGCTGTAGCTTTTTTTGTCATTTATTTACTTATAAAAAGAAAAAGAAACCGAAAACGTCTTGAGAGGAGGGATGGTCAATGAGGAAGGTTTTATTCTTACCGCTTTTTCAGATGCCATCTGGTCATCACCAAGTAGCAGACGCCGTTATGGATGCCATCATGGAGCGTTTTTCGCACGTTATTTGTCAAAAAATTGATTGTTTAAGCTATTGGAGCAAACCGCTTGAACAAATGATTTCATCTATATACATGAAATGGATTTCTGTTTTTCCAAAGCAGTTTGAAAAATTTTATTACGGTCATGTATACAAAAAAAACGACCATACGATGGATGATTTTGTTGTGAAAAAGTGGCCGATTATCGAATACCATATGAAAAAATTAATTGATGCAGAGCAGCCGGACGTCATTGTTTGTACACACAGCTTTCCTTCCTGTGTATTAAGCGGGTTAAAAGAAAAAGGAATCATTGATCTTCCTATTATAAACGTATACACAGACTTCTTAGTAAGCGACGTATGGGGTAAAAATGGAATTGAGCTTCACTGCGTGCCTGATCAGGATACAAAAGCGTTTTTACAAAACGTTCACGGTGTAAAAGAGTCTTCTATTTATGTAACGGGCATTCCCGTTCATAAAGCGTTTTTAAAAAGACGGATTGACCATCTCATGCCACAGAAACATATACTGATTGCCGGAGGGAATTCCGGCCTTGGAAATGTACGCAAAATGCTTCAGCAGCTTCCGCAAAACTGTACGTATATGTATTATGTGCTGTGCGGAAAAAACAAAAAGTTGTATCAAGAACTAATAAAATTGAACCACCCGAGAATTAAAGCGGTCTCGTATGTAAAATCGAGAGAGAAAATGAATGATTTATATGAGGGAGCAGATGCCATTGTCACAAAAGCGGGGGGAGTGACAATTAGCGAAGCCCTTCACAAGAGACTACCTATTTTTATTCACTCATCTCTTCCCGGTCAAGAACAAATTAACATTGAATATCTAAAAGAAAAAGAGCTGCTGATACCGCTTAATGATGCTGAAGCCTTTGAACAGCAGCTTAAGAACATTTTAGAAAATGATGTGAAACGAAACCGGTTGATAAAACGGATGGACGAATATGTAGACAGCTTAGAAGTAAAAGTAGATCGCGTGCTTGCAGATCACTTTAAGCTGTATCGATATGAGACAAGTCAAAATCAATTTTAAGCAGAACATTGGTTATTTCTTTTTACATTCGATAAACTAACTGTAGAGATAACATCTGTAGAAGGTTAGATGAAGTAAAAGGAGATTATAATATGAACTCAGTTATTGAAACGATTTTAAATCATCGTTCTATTCGCAAATATGAAGACAAACCATTGTCGAAAGAGCAAATTCAGAAGATTGTAGAAAGCGCACAGGCAGCTTCCACATCAAGCTATATTCAAGCGTATTCCATTATTGGAGTAAAAGATAAAGAAACGAAGCGAAAGCTTGCTCAATTAGCAGGAAATCAGCCTTACGTAGAAACAAATGGACACTTCTTTGTATTTTGCGCTGACTTTCATCGTCATGATGTCATTGCGGAAATGGAGAAAAAAGATTTATCGACAGCGCTCGAAAGCACAGAGCAGTTTATGGTAGCTATTATTGACGTTGCCCTTGCTGCGCAAAATGCAACGCTTGCTGCTGAATCAATGGGACTTGGAGCTTGTTACATTGGCGGTTTGCGTAACGAATTAGAAGAAGTAAGCAAATTGTTAAAACTGCCTCATCATGTAATCCCGTTATTTGGTCTAACGGTTGGACATCCAGCGGGTATTACGGATAAAAAGCCGCGCTTACCATTTAAACATGTGTATCATGAAGAAACATATGAGCCGAATGATGAGCAGACGAAAAAAGAATTAACAGCGTATAACGAAGAAATTTCTACTTATTACAACGAAAGAACAAATGGCAAACGCCAAGACACATGGACTGGTCAAATGGCTGAAATGCTTTCCAATCCTAAGCGTATGTATATGAAAGAATTTGTTGAAAAGCAAGGATTTAACAAGAAATAAAAAAGCTGGGACAAAAGTAGTTTAGCCGAATTGAAAAACGAACCGCTGATCAAAATTTTTGATTAGCGGTTCGTTTTTTTTGTTATGAAAAAAACTTAATATACCCGTTAAATGATCAATAAAAAAGAAGAGGCATAGCCAGCAATGGTAGAGAAATTTAACTATTTTAGTAAAAACAACAATAAAAAGCAGTAAAAAGTAGAAACGTTTCATCATATAGCCAAATTATCAGAAATATTACGATTGAATGTTCTGTTTTGTTAAGTTTTGTAATAAAAGTAGCACGGCTCTGTAACGGCTGTGAAATGTGAGGATGATATCATTCAATCATTGAGTAAATAAGGAGGTATTCTTAATGAAAAAATTTATATTTACTCTAGGAACAACAGCAATCCTTTCAGCAGGATTTGTAGGTGCAGCTTCTGCTTCTACAAGCGGAACGTATCACGTAGAAAAAGGTGATACGTTATGGAAAGTCGCTCAAAAGCACAGCGTGAGCGTAGACGAGCTAAAAGATGCAAACAACTTAACATCTAATATTATTTATCCAAATCAAGAATTAAACGTAGCTACTATAAAAGAAATGACGCACAAAGTTCAGCAAGGAAACACATTATGGTCCATCAGTCAGCAATACGGCGTGACGGTAGATCAAATTAAAGAATGGAACGGACTGAAGTCAGATTTAATTTATCCTGGCGAACAATTAAAAATTCAGTCTCCAAACGGTCAAGCTCAGCAATCAAGCCCTTCAGTAGCCCAAGCTGCTCCAGAAGCTCAGCAAGCTCAAGCACCGGCTGAACAAACTCAAGAAGAACAGCAGCAACCTCAAGCTGAACAGGCTCAAAAAGAGCAGCAGCAGGCTCAAGCTGAACAGGCTCAAAAAGAGCAGCAGCAGGCTCAAGCTGAACAGGCTCAAAAAGAGCAGCAGCAAGCTCAAGCTGAACAGGCTCAAAAAGAGCAGCAGCAAGCTCAAGCTGAACAAGCTCAAAAACAACAACAACCTGCTGAATCGTCACAACAAGCCAGCGGTAAATCAATGACAGTTGAAGCAACTGCCTATACGGCTAATTGTGCTGGATGTAGCGGTACAACTGCTACAGGAGTGGATTTAAAAGCAAATCCAAATCAAAAAGTAATCGCTGTTGACCCTAGTGTTATTCCATTAGGTTCGAAAGTTTATGTAGAAGGCTATGGTGAAGCTGTAGCTGCCGATACAGGTGGAGCAATTAAAGGCAATCGAATTGATGTATTCGTTCCTTCTGAAGGTGATGCTCAACAGTTCGGAAGAAAATCTGTTAAAATCACGGTTATGAACTAAGAAGTTCTTTATAAAATTGCTAGTCTAGTATAGAAATACATAGCTAGTAAAGCAAAAGAGGTGCCTTATGGCACCTCTTTTTACTTTATAATACGCTTTGCTCCTGCATAGCTGTTTTTCCAGTAAGCTGTTGAAAGTGATTGCGTTTTAACGCCTTTGCTGCTGACATAAATGAATTCTTGTTTGTCTAGGTAAATTCCTACGACTGAAACAGATTTGCCGTTTTTAAAGAAAACTAAATCTCCAGCCTGCAGGCTGTTTTGCTTTACGTCCGTGCCGCTTTTATACTGATCTGCTACTGTACGGGGGATAGAAATATTTGAACCCGCGTTTTTATATACATACTGTGTGTACCCTGATACATCAAAACCTTTTGGTGTCGTACCTCCATATTTATATGGCTTTCCAATTAGCGTTTTGGCATACGATACAATTTGCTGCTGTTTTGAACTAACAGAAGCTTGAGGTGCTGGAGCCGGAGAAGGTGCGCTTGTACTTTTCACTTTCAGCACTTGTCCAACTTTTAGCGCATCTGTTTTTAAATTGTTTAATTTTTTTAATTCAGCTACCGTCATGCCGTACTTTTTAGCGACTGCTGTCAGCGTGTCTCCTTTTTTCACCGTGTAGGTGCCATTACTATCAGCCGGTGTAGATGGAGCTGTTGGTGAAGGTTGAATATCTTCATCAAGCAAATAACTCATATTTGCGTTAAACGTTACTTTTCGCTTCGTTTTATAGCTCTTCGCTTTTTGCTGAAATTGCGTATTGTATGCGTTGATTTCTTTTTCAAAATTTGCAGAGATCTTATTAAATTCCGCGTCACTTACATCTCCATACGCATAGTCTTCAAGATCCACAATGTAATTGTAAAGAGCAATTAAGCTGTCGTATAAATACCCTTGAAGCTGATCAGCTTCTGAATTAAGGTGATTCATCGCATAATTTTTATCAGTCTTTGTTAGAAACTGGTCAATTTGATCCGCAAGCTGATCATATGCCGCTAACGCTTTTTCGTCATCTTTTATTCCTTCAATTTCTTTTAGCTTTTTTTCTACGGTTTTATAAAATGGTGCGTAATAATCTGCTAGCGAATTAACGTCTTTTTGATAAACGCTGACAGAAGAAGCAGCATAAGCAGAGTGACTAAAAACAGGCGTTGCCACCGATGCTCCTACTAAAACGGATGCTGCTATAAATGGTACAAGTAGTTTCTCTTTTTTCATTTGTAAAGTCCCCCAAATATCCAAATAATAGTATAGCAGATAGATTATACTATACTAGGTTATAAAAGAACTAGTACTTTTCCTTTAATTTCATATTTTTTAGCAGTTTGCGTACCTGATAGAAGATAATCTGAAGAACAAAGAAAATATGTGATACAATGTACAAATATTCAGTTAAAAAGGAAGTGTACGATATGCAGCAATTTATCAAAGAAATAGCGCGCGGAAAAAGAGGATCAACTGACTTAACGTATGAACAAGCAAAAGAAGCAGCTCGCTTAATTGCTTCTGGACAAGCTACGGATGCTCAGATCGCTGCTTTTTTTATCGCAGAACGTATTAAAACTGAAAATGCAGATGAACTATTGGGATTTGTTCATGCTTTTCGCGAAAAAACAAAAGAAATACCGCTGTCTCAGCCGTTAAAAGATAAATCAATTGATTTTGCAAGCCCTTATGCAGGGAGAAATTCATTTTTTGCGACCATTCCTGTATCGATTTTATTAGCTGAAAGAGGTGTGCCAGCTTTTTTACACTGTACAGAAGCACTTCCTCCAAAGTTTGGAACAACGATTGAAGACGTACTTCATTCATTACAGATCCCTCAAGCTCAAACGATTGAAAACATCAGTCATGCGTTTGAAACGTTAAAAATTGGCTTTGTAAATGCCGAAACAATTTCTTATCCTCTTAGTCGCATCAAAAAAATTCGTCATGAAATTGGTGTAAGGACACTTATTAATACGGTTGAAAAACTACTAAACTTATCGAATGCTTCTTCTTTAATGATGGGGGCTTTTCATCGTACGGCCATTAATAAGATTGTGCCTATTTTTGCTTCTCTGCCTTTCAAACACGTATACGTGGTACAAGGGATAGAAGGATCAGAAGATGTACCTGTACATAGAAGCAGTTTTGTTTTTACTATCTCAGAAGGAGAGATGGAGTCGTTTATTGTCAATCCAAAAGAATACGGACTGTTTGTGGAAGAAGAGCACTTTGAAAAGAAAATAAGCGTTGAAAAACAAGCGGAATATGTGACGCGCATTCTGGAGGGTGAATCTTCTTCCGAACTGACTTACGTCTATAATCAAGTAGTATTAAACGCTGGCTTGCGCTATTATTTATTTGGCTATGAAGCTTCTATTGAAAAAGGAGTAGACTATGCAAAACGTCAGCTAGCTGAAGGTTTGGGCTGGAAACACCTGCAGAAATGGAAAACACAAGCGATTTCAGAAGAGTAAAAGGTGAGCAAACATGCTCATCTTTTTTTATCGGAAGAGATAAATCCTTTGTTTTTTATCAGAAAATTTACTATAATTAGTTATGTATTTGTGTTAGAAAATGTAACATTTGATGTTAATAAGAAAATAGATTAGCAGAAAGGAAGCTTTCATTGAAACTTACGTCGAGAGAACAAGAAAAATTAATGATTGTCGTAGCTGCAGACTTAGCAAGACGCCGTCAAACAAGAGGATTAAAACTTAATTATCCCGAAGCAGTAGCTATTATTACATATGAAATTATGGAAGGAGCTCGTGATGGCAAGACGGTAGCACAGCTAATGCGAGAAGGGACCAAGATTTTAAAACGAGAAGATGTAATGGAAGGTATTCCGGAAATGATTCATGATATTCAAGTGGAAGCTACCTTTCCAGATGGAACCAAGCTCGTCACTGTGCACGATCCAATTCGTTAAGAGGAGGGAAAGATATGATTCCAGGGGAATATTTCTTAAAAAAAGACCCAATCACATGTAATAACGGAAAGAAATCAATTAGCGTGACTGTAATCAACAGAGGCGATCGACCTGTTCAAGTAGGGTCACACTTTCATTTTTTTGAAGTGAATGCTGCGCTCGAATTCCCCCGCGAAGCTTCGCTTGGCTATCATTTAAATATTCCGGCCGGTACAGCCGTTCGTTTTGAACCAGGTGATGCAAAAGAAGTCGATCTCGTTGCTTTCTCCGGAACAAGAGAAATCTACGGTCTTAACAATAAAACAAACGGATCGCTTTCTGATAGAAAGGAAGATGTATAAGATGAGTTTTCAAATGTCGCGACGTCAGTATGCAGATATGTTTGGACCAACCGTTGGAGATGCTGTTCGTTTAGCAGACACAGAGCTATTTATTGAAATTGAAAAAGATTTCACAACATATGGAGATGAAGTGAAGTTCGGCGGAGGAAAAGTCATTCGTGACGGAATGGGGCAGCATCCTCTTGCAACACGAAGCGAAGCAGCGGACTTAGTGTTGACAAATGCAATTATTGTTGATTATACAGGCATATATAAAGCAGATATTGGAATAAAAGATGGACTCATTCAAACCATCGGAAAAGCGGGCAATCCCCTGCTGATGGATGAAGTAGACATCATCATTGGTGCGAGTACAGAAGTGATTGCAGCAGAAGGGAAAATTGTAACCGCCGGCGGTATTGATGCACATATTCATTTCATTTGTCCGCAGCAAATTGAAACTGCTCTTGCCTCTGGAGTTACAACAATGATTGGAGGAGGAACGGGACCGGCTACAGGAACAAAAGCTACAACTTGTACACCCGGAGCGTGGCATATTGAACGAATGCTTGAAGCCGCTGAAGCATTCCCAATGAATATTGGCTTTTTAGGAAAAGGGAATGCAAGTGCTAAAGAGCCTTTAATTGAGCAAATTGAAGCAGGAGCGATTGGACTAAAGCTTCATGAAGACTGGGGAACCACGGCATCTGCCATTGACACAAGCTTACAGGTAGCAGACGAGTACGATGTTCAAATTGCGATTCATACAGATACTTTAAATGAAGGCGGCTTTGTCGAAGATACGATTGCAGCGATTGGCGATCGAGTCATTCATACCTATCATACTGAAGGAGCTGGAGGCGGACATGCACCTGATATTATGGAAATGGCAAGCTTTCCAAACGTGCTTCCATCATCAACTAATCCAACAAGACCCTATACTGTCAACACGCTTGAAGAACATTTAGATATGCTCATGGTATGTCACCATCTTGATCCCTCTGTACCAGAAGACATCGCTTTTGCTGATTCTCGCATTCGCAAAGAAACGATTGCAGCTGAAGATATTTTACACGATTTAGGTGTATTCAGTATGATTTCTTCAGATTCCCAAGCAATGGGACGTGTAGGAGAAGTGATTACAAGAACGTGGCAAACAGCTGACAAAATGAAAAAGCAGCGAGGGAAACTTGATGGTGACAGCGAAGCTGGCGATAACGCACGTGTCAAACGCTATGTAGCTAAATATACGATTAATCCAGCTATTGCTCATGGAATTTCCGAATACGTAGGATCAGTAGAAACAGGGAAAATGGCTGACTTAGTCCTATGGGAGCCAGCGTTTTTTGGAATAAAGCCTGACTTGATTGTAAAAGGCGGTTTGATTGCACACAGCTTAATGGGAGATCCTAACGCTTCAATCCCAACTCCACAGCCGGTTTTATACCGTCCGATGTTTGCTTCTTATGGAAAAGCAAGAGCTAAAACGTCTTTTACGTTTGTGTCAAGAGCAGCGTACGAGAACAAAGTGGGCGAGAAACTGGGGTTGCAAAAGCTGCTTAAACCGGTCAAAAATATTCGTCAATTAAAAAAAACAGATATGAAGTTAAACGGGGAAATGCCTAAAATTGAAGTTGATCCCCAAACCTACGAAGTCAAAGTAGATGGACAAATGATTACATGTGAAGCAGCAGAAGTTGTGCCTATGGCGCAGCGATACTTTTTATTTTGAGGTGAAAGAAATGGTAATCGAAAAAATTATCGGAAATATGGCAACATTAGAAAAAAGGGCTCCACATATAGAAAAGGTATATATCGAAAGTGATCACTTAGTAAAACGAGTTCAGCGCGTTGTAACAGATCACGGTAAGGAACTAGGAATTCGTCTAAAAGAAAATCGCGAGCTCACTGATGGCGACGTGCTGTTTATGGATGAAAGCAATATGATTGTTGTGCAGGTGCTGGCAGACGATATTTTGACGATTCAGCCGATTGATATTCAGCAAATGGGAGAAATTGCTCATCAGCTTGGCAACCGCCATTTGCCGGCACAGTTTGAAGGTGGAGACATGCTCGTACAGTACGATTATTTAGTCGAAGAATTGCTCCGGCAGCTTGATATTCCCTATAAGCGCGAAAAAAGAAAAGTAAAACAAGCTTTTAAGCATATCGGACACAGTCATGACTAATTCATTGCTTTCGCTGATTCAACTATGTGATTCAAATTTTCCATCCGGTGCATTTTCACATTCGTTTGGCTTTGAAACGTATATTCAGCGAAACCAAATTTACAACACAGAAACCTTTCAAGAAGCGCTTCGTACATACCTTGATGTTCAGCTCACGTATACGGACGGCTTAGCATGCAGACTGGCTTATGAGTATGCGGCTCATGACCAGTTTAACGAAATTATGAGAGTGGATCATGAATTATACGCTCTTGCTTTGTCAAAAGAAACAAGAGAAGGGACAAGACGCGTGGGCCAGCGCATGTTAAAACTTTGCTTAGAGTTATTTCAAGGCTCTTATTTAGAAAAGTATATGAGTGAGGTAAAAGCAAAGAAGGCGTATGGACATCCTGCTGTTGTATTTGCGTTAGCCAGCCTGCAGTTAAATATCACAAAAGAAGACGCAATTTTAAGTCACTTGTACGCTAGCATTTCTTCGTTAATCCAAAATGCTGTTCGCGGCATACCGATCGGTCAAACGGATGGACAAAAAACGCTCGTTCTTTTTCAGCCGCTGCTGCAGCACGCACTTCAGCATATTTTACAAGCAGATCAAGAGGAATTTGGTGCCGTGACACCAGGGTTAGAAATCGCTCAAATGCAGCATGAACAATTGCATGTCCGATTGTTCATGTCATAAAAAAGGAGGGAAGGCCTTCTAACGATGAAGGCGTAAAAAATGAATGCAATTAAAATTGGAATTGGTGGACCTGTTGGTGCAGGGAAAACAATGTTAGTAGAACGATTAACGCGTGCACTAGAAGGACAGCTAAGCATGGCGGTCGTTACAAACGATATTTACACAAAAGAAGACGCGCAATTTCTAGTAAAAAACAGTATTTTACCGGAAAATCGCATCGTAGGAGTAGAAACAGGAGGATGTCCTCATACGGCCATTCGAGAAGATGCATCTATGAACTTTGCTGCGATCGATGAGTTAGTGGAACGTCACCCGGATGTTGAACTTATTTTTGTAGAAAGCGGAGGAGATAATTTAGCCGCAACGTTTAGCCCAGAGCTCGTTGATTTTTCGATTTATATCATCGACGTAGCACAAGGGGAAAAAATCCCGCGTAAAGGCGGTCAAGGAATGATTAAATCTGATTTATTCATTATCAACAAAACAGATTTAGCCCCGTATGTAGGAGCCAGTTTAGAAGTAATGGAAAAAGATACAATCCAAGCGAGAGGGCACAAGCCTTTTGTTTTCACCAATTTAAAAGAAGATAAAGGGCTCGACCAAGTGATAGAATGGATTAAAAAAGAGGCCTTTTTAATCGGCCTTGAATCATGAGCTACACGGGTTATTTAGAGCTTCGAGCAGAAAGAAACAGTGAGCGAACCGTTATTAAAGATACGTACCATTACGGGGCTTTCAAAGTTGCCAGACCTATTTACATGACTCCTGAATCCCCTTTTGTCTATATGCTTCACGTAGGCGGAGGATACGTAAGCGGAGACAAGTATAAAACGATGATAACGGTAGAGAAAAATGCCCAGCTGACGGCTACTACTCAATCTGCGACAAAGGTGTACAAAACACCGAACGAAGCTGTTTTACAAGAAACGTGTATAACTCTTGAAGAACAAGCCATCATGGAATATATACCAGACCCGCTTATTTTGTATGAAAATGCTGCATTTGTTCAAGAAATAACGGTTTATATGGCACAAAACGCTGCTTTGTTTATGTGTGACAGCATAACTCCGGGGTGGTCGCCGGATGGGCAGCTGTTTCAATATACCTCTATGCGTTCCAAGCTTAAACTGTATGTAAACGAGCAGCTGAAGGTATACGATCACTTATACTTGAAGCCAGAAAGCCATTTGCGCGGCATGATGAAAATGGAAGGGTATACTCATTTTGGATCGATTATCATTGTTCATCCAAACGCCGACGATGCATTTATAGCGAAAGTACATCAGCTGTGCGAAGAGGCAGGCTGTAAAGTAGGAGCTTCCGCACTTCCGATCCCCGGATGTGCTATTCGAATATTAGCTGCTAGTACACAAGAAGTTGAAGACATAATCGCTAAAGTATACGGATTCTTCCGACAGCATTTACTAAAAGCTGAAGTATCACTTTTGCGTAAGTATTAAAGAGGCTGGGACAAAAAATATGTGAGTTGAAAGAAGATCCGAACGAGCTGGATTCTTAGTGGAGAATCAAATTCGTTCGGATTTTTTTATTGGTAGGGTGAACGTAGGTTCCCTGTATTTAGCTCCTTCTAGCCGTTGATTAGAGGACAAAGCGACGTCTTGCACAGAAATCAACTGCTGTGGAACAGGCAGTCCAGATCATTTATCCTACTTGTTCATCTTTAGATGGAATTGTTTTCGTTATGTCTCATTCACTTTTAGAACCACAGGCTAAACAAGCCGTTGCTTACACCTAAATTATACATATAATAAAGGCCAAATATAATGCTGACAGCGCCTGTTACCTGCATCAAGCAGCGGTTTAACGTCACTTGTTTTTTAGTTGTAACGAATGGAATCCCAATAACCGTTGTAAATAACAGCATGCCAAGACAAGTGCCGATTCCAAAAATGATAATGTACAGAGCACCTTGCCATACGTGAGTAACGGTGCTCATCGTTAATACAACCATCGCTGCGCTTCCGGCCAGTCCATGAACAAAGCCAATGCCCAATGACTTTAAGTAAGACGTTTTTTCGTGATGCGTATGTACTTGTTTTTTGTAAGACAGAAAAGATGTAAAACCGAGGTAAACGAGCATAATGCCTACTAAAAATTCAAGTGACATGCTCATACGTTCAGAAATACTGCTTTTTAACACCATTAAAATCATGCCAAAAATAAACAGCGTAAGCGTATGACCAATCCCCCAGTATACTCCTGCAAGCGAAGAGCGCCACAGCTTTTTACTTTTTGAAGCAATGGTTGATACAGCGATAATATGATCTGGTTCTAGAGCATGCTTGATTCCTAAAAAAAACCCTAGTATTAAAATTGAAAAAAAACTTGTTTCCATGTCAGCTTTCTCATCCTTTCGTACGTATAAAACTAGTATATCGTACGTTTTTGTTTTAATAAACAGAAAATTCTAAACGAAAATGTCTGGTCGAATAGCTAAACTATTTATCAATTTACAATAAGTTACAAATATTAAAGGAGATGTAGTATAAAAATTTTACATTTACAAAAACTATGAGTAAATTATTGTGAGGTTGATAACTATGGACAAAATTTCTACTGATATCATGCTGTGGAGTTCTTTTATACGTCAAAATGTTAGGACAGAACGTGACTAGACTAGAAGCTCTTTTATGGAGCATTGCGTTGCCGGGCTTTGGACAATTACTAAACAAAAAACATATAAAAGGAATTTTGTTTATTGTACTTGAATTTCTCATTAATATGGGCGCAAATTTTAATGAAGGTATTCGCTTAAGCTTTTTAGGAGAAACAAGGCAGTCCCTAGAGGTAATGAACATGCAGTGGTTAATGTTTTATCCATGTTTGTATTTTTTTGCAATTTGGGATGCTGTTAAAGAAGCAGAAACCGGCGCATCGAGATTTACATTTATTCCTTTTGTCTCCTGTGCTTATTTTGTTACAGTAGGCATTATGTATTCCTCAGTAACAACCATCAACGGTGTTTTTATAGGACCAATTTGGCTTCCTATGCTGTCTGTTATACCCGGACTTGTTGTCGGGCTCATTGTCAAAAAGCTATTAGAAGTGTATATACATAAGAAAAAATAAACGTCATTACAATCTATACATCCGTAGATTTTAATGGACGTTTATTTTATTTTTGTTTATAAATAAGTAATAAAGTCTCTTATTTAGGGAACGTACTAACAGCGGCTGTTTTTACATAATTTTAAGAGAGCGCGGACTACTCATAAAAAAGAGCACATTGAAAATGGAGAGAATGTGTACAAGCTTATATAATAGCACTTTGACAAAAAGAAGCTGGAGAGAAGGTGGATAGAGGATGATCACAAATGGTATTTATCGTTTTTTTCTTATCTGGTACGTATGCGGAGTCGTCTTGCTTTCCTTCGATTTGCTGCCTTCATGGTTAGAATGGGCAAACGCGGTCTTTTTACACTTGAGCAGTCTTCTTGCTCTTATTTATCTAGCTAAAGCTTATGGAGTAAGGCGGGCACTGCTCATTGCGATATTTGTGACAGGCGCATCTATTTATATCGAAAGTCTAGGTGTTAAGTATGGATTTTTATTTGGATCCTACGATTATGAAAAAGATTTTGGCGCCAAAATCTTAGGGGTTCCTCTGACCATTGGTTCGGCTTGGTTTATGGTTGTGATCACAAGCAGAATATTAGCTCTGGGAATTATGAAACGTATGGAACTGCCGTTTATTGTACATGGAATTGCCTATGCAGTCATTAGTTCGCTTTTTGCTGTTATTATGGATTTGGCTATTGATCCTGTTGCCTATGTTGTTAAACAATATTGGGCGTGGGAAGGGGACAGCTTTTATTATAATATTCCTTTATCAAATTTCTCCGGCTGGTTTTTATTGTCTTTCTTCATTCAGCTGGTCGTATATTTCTTTTTAGCTAAGTCTCCTAAAGAGGAAAATCCGGTGTGGGAAAAAAGAATGGTATTTTTGTATAGTGCAGTTGTCATGATGTTTGTGATTGTAGCGTTAGCGAATGGCCTATGGCTTGTCGTATGGCTGACGATGATTCCTTTTCTTATTCTTTATATTGTGTATAAAAAGGAGACTCGCTTATGATTTACCCGAAGAAAAACTCAATATTTGAGCGATTTTTTCAACTGTTTGTCACATATCAGCTTAAAAAGCAATTTTATCGTATTCATTTACATATAGAAGGGCTCCCAAAAGATAAAAAAATTTTATTAATTGCTAATCATTCCAGCTGGTGGGACGGTTTAGTGACATTTTATTTAAATAACGCGGTATTAAAAACAGATCTATACGCTATGATGTCCGAACAAGGAATGAAGGATTTTCCTTTTTTTCAACGAATCGGAGCTTTTTCAGTAAATGCAGCGTCTCCGAAGCATACGGTGGAATCGTTAAGGTTTGCCAGTAAGCTGTTAGAAGAGAAAAAAACGGTGCTTATTTTTCCCCAAGGAAAAGAAGAGCATCTTGAAAAAAGACCGTTAACTTTTTCTGAAGGACCTGCTTTTCTTCTAAAGAAGCATTCTGACGTTGAAGTTATTCCCATTACGTATTATTATACGTTTCGCCATGATCAGCGACCGGAGCTTTTTATCTGGGTAGGGCAAGCTGTTTTTTACGACTCATCTAAGGCAAGAGAAGAGATAACCAACACGCTAGGCGGTGCAGTCACTGCTCAGCTCGATTATCAAAAACAGAAAATAATTCAAGAAAACGATGAGGAATTTACGGTTTTATTAAAAGGAAAAAAGACGCTTAGTGAATGGTTAACGTGGTGGAAAGCGAAGGTGAAAGAATGATTTACTATATGCTTTTATTTATTTTTATGCTGCTTCTAACCATTGTAAATATTAAAGCAATGCCTAAATTAAAAAGATACGAGCCAGATTCCAAAACACCTCAGCCTCTTATTTCTATTTTGATTCCAATGCGAAATGAAGAACGAAATGTAAAGCGAATCATTTCCTCTATTAAAGGATTAACGTACAGCAATCTAGAATGTGTCATACTAGACGATCAGTCCACAGATCAAACACGAACACAGCTGTTGAAAGAAATTCACGGGGATCCGAGGTTTACCATCATAGAAGGAAAAGAGCTGAGAGAGGGCTGGGTCGGAAAAGTTCATGCCTGTCACCAGCTGTCGCAAGCTGCAAATGGAGACTATTTATTGTTTGTAGATGCAGATGTAGCACTAAAAGAACGTACACTGGAACATACTTTGGCCACAGCACAAGCGACAAAAGCCGCTCTTTTAACAGGTTTCCCTCGTTTTCCCGTAAAAACGTGGTTAGAAGCATTGGTTGTTCCGCTTCAGCATGTGGTTGTTTTTAGTTATTTACCGGTTGTCGTAGCTAATCGTAATAAGATGAGCAAAGCTTCAGCGGCTCACGGTGCTTTTATGTTTATAAAAAAAGAAACATACGAGGCCGTAGGAGGACATGAAGCCGTCAAATCTTCACTAGTAGAAGATGTCCACCTAGCCCAGCTTTTTAAGCAAAAGAAACACCGCGTCATTTTAGCTAATATTACCTCTCATGTTAGCTGTTATATGTATGAAACAACAGAAGAAGTATGGAACGGTTTTGCTAAAAACATCTTTGTAGGTCTGGGCCGCTCCGCTAAAGCAGTTTGGGTACTAAGCGTTTTTTTTGCCTGTTACTATGTGCTGCCGCTTCCTTTTTTTATAGCAGGAATATTCACAGGCAACATGCTTTGGATTCTGCCTTTTTGCATTATGCTTTTTCAGCGGTTTTTAATTGACCGGTCGGCTCAGCAAAAAGGGCTTTTGTTTTGTACGATGCCCGCGTCGGCAATTGTGCTGATGCTGCTGATGAATCATTCCATGAAGCGTGAACGAAAAAGGCAGGGATATGAATGGAAAGGAAGGCATTATCAATGAAAAAAGTACTAATAGTTGGGGCAGGGTTAGGCGGATTAGCTGCAGGAGTTCTTCTTCAAACAAAGGGGTTCGATGTCACAATTGTGGAAAAAAACGAGCATGTAGGCGGAAAAATGATGCCTGTGCAGCTAGGAGAATATTCTTTTGATTTTGGGCCTAATACCATTACAATGCCCGAAGTTTTTCAGTGGTTATTTGAGCAAGCGGGTGAACGCCCAGAAGACTATATGCCTCTTGTCAAACTAACGCATCATACGAATAATTTCTTCACCGACGGCTCCCAATTTTCCATGTCTATAGATGAAAGAAAGATGATTCAGCAGCTTGAACGTCTCGATCCCTTTGCTGCGGAGCAATACCCTGCCTATTTAAAAGAAGTAAAAAGAATATACGACATTGCAAAAAGCCAATTTTTCTACCGGACATTTTCATCGTGGAAAGATTACACAAACCCTTCTTTATTAAAAGCATTGCTGCAAGTAAGGCCGTTTGAAACAGTAGATACGTTTCATCAGCGTTTTTTTCGAAACGAAAACATTCGAAATGCATTTAATCGATATGCAACCTATATCGGATCTTCACCTTATACATCACCCGCTACGTTTTCACTGATTGGACATTTAGAAATGAATGATGGGGTGTACTATGTAAAAGGAGGAAATCCTAGAATTGCAAAAGGGCTGGGACATGTATTCCAAAAAGCTGGAGGAAAGCTGTATACAAACTGCAGCGTTACTGAAATAATCGTAAAAAATAAACGGGCTGTCGGAGTGGAAGTAAATGGAGAAGAAAAGATAGACGCGGATGTCGTTATTGTGAACGGGGACTTGCTAAAAGCCTATCCGGCACTTGTAAAAGAACAGGATAGACCTCATTTTAAAAACAAAAAAGCAGCTGAATTCGAGCCTTCCATATCAGCTTATGTGATCATGGCAGCTGTTAAGAAGCGTTTTTCTCAGCTGATTCATCATCAAGTGTATTTTTCTCAGGATTATAAACAGGAATTCTATGAGCTATTTCAGCAAAAAACGCTTCCAACCGATCCCACCATCTACATTTGTAATTCTTCATATACCGATAACACGGTAGCTCCGGGTGATAATTTATTTATTTTAGTGAATGCTCCTGCTGTGAAAGAAGAGAATCAAGAAGAAATGAAAGCTTACAGAGAAGTTGTCTATCGCAAGCTTTCTCAGTTTGGTTTAGATATCGAGCCTTCGCTTGTACATGAACGAATTGTTACTCCATATGAAATTGAACAAACGTTTGGCGCATTTAAAGGTGCTTTGTACGGCGTGAGTTCAAACCGGAAAATGGATAGTTTTCTTCGCCCAAGCAACGTCTCAAAAGATGTTAAAAACTTATATTTTGTAGGAGGAACGACTCACCCTGGAGGAGGGTCTCCTATGGTCACGATTAGCGGCATCAATGTAGCTATGCTTATTTCATCTTCCTAATTGATAAATCAGGATTGTCAAAAAGTTTAGTTTTTTGGTACTATAAGAAAGTGCAGAGGCTGTTAACCTACTGTTCTTACGGATGGAAAAAATGAAAAAACATGTTACATAACGAAGTTGAAAAGGTGATTACATAACTATATGATTGTATTTACGTGTCTTATTATTATCATAAGCATTATCCGTCCGCACTTGGAAAGCGTGACTGTTAAGCGACTTGCTTCAGAAGGCAAAAAAGTTCGCTACTACAAAGAACAGTTCTTTTTTTATGTGCTAATTTTACTATTTTATATTGCGGTGATGGTATACCATAGGGTTCCAATTTCTATGTTAGGATTACAGGGAGTATATCTCGATACGATTCATCGCACGGCTCCGTATCCAGCGTGGATTGAATATTTGCTGCTTTTAATCTTTGCAGGCTTTATCATTCTTTCCATTATGCTTCAATGGATGAAAGATCATGGAGAAACGGTTTTTGTGGAACAGGAAATGCCCACGTCAATTGAGGCAACCGTTCCTAAAACGGAAAGAGAGCAAAAGTGGTGGCTAGCATACAGCGGTATTTCCAGCTTCGTAGAAAGCACCGTCTATTTTCCTAGCTTTTATTTATATAGTCACTATATATTAGCCATTGAAAACACATGGGTATTGGCCGTCTTAATTGGTATTGGTTATTTCCTATCACAGCTAGCTTTCCAGCGTGACCGTTTAAGTGTCCAGACGCTGTTAGTTGGTATCGGGCTAGGCGCTTTATTTATCATGACGAAGTCAGTTGTCATCATGGTCTTGTACTATGGCTTTAGCTTTTTGATTTATGATATTTACCAGCAAGATCGCAATCTAGTAAAAAGCACAGATGGTCACTAAGAAACAACACGGCATAAAGCTGTGTTGTTTCTTTTTTTTATAATTTATAAAAAAAGCTTGAAAAGCGCTTTCAATAGTCTTATAATTTAGATAAATCGATTTACTAAACCGGTTTAGTAAGTGGTTAGTTAGCATAATAAGAAAGGTAGGTCGATTTATGAATAGTATCATTATCCCGTTAAATGCATTTGAAACAACAGGCTTTCAGCACACCATGATTGGGAAAATACATGAGCAGCAAGTACATGGAGTGGAAATTCGAAGAGAGTTAATGAAAAAAGTAGATCAAGAGATTGAGCTTATTGCCGAAGAATTAAAAAAATATCCGCTTTTTACAGTATATTCGGCTCCAATTGAACTGTGGAGAGAAAATGGAGAGTTAAACACACAAGAATTAAAAGCTATTCTTGAAGAAGCCGTATTACTTGGCGCTCAGTGGGTAAAAGTTTCTCTTGGTTTTTATCAGCCCCAATCGCCTATAGCAGATTTACAGCAGCTATTAGAAGCATTTCCAGCTTTACGTCTATTTGTAGAAAACGATCAAACCAGTCACGGAGGCAACATAGCATCTCTGCACGCATTTTTTGATAACGCTTACGAAGTTCCTGTTTCCATGACGTTTGATATTGGTAATTGGCTTTATGTACATGAACAACCCCAGGAAGCAATCAAAAAGCTAAGGTCATTTGTGGGCTATATTCATATTAAACACGTAATAAAAAACAGCGGAAAGCTAGTGACCACCGCTATATCAAACGGTTCAAATGAAATGTGGAAAGATATTTTGAAAGGGTTTTCTCATTCTACTTTTAAAGCTTTAGAGTTTCCAATCGATGAACCAGAACAAGTTCCAGGCTTCATTTCATTGGTGCAAGCAGCAGAACAGGAGGAAGTGCAATGAATTCATTAGACGTTATTACCTTCGGAGAAGCAATGGCGATGTTCATGGCAGAACAGCCGGGACCGCTGCATGAGATTAAGCGTTATACGAAAGAACTAGCCGGAGCAGAAACAAATGTAGCAATTGGTCTCGCTCGTCTCGGTCTGCGCGCAGGCTGGGTGAGCAAAGTCGGCAACGATCCTTTCGGTACGTTTATTATGAAACGGCTACAAGAGGAGTCAGTCAACACCGATTGTGTACTAGTAGATAGCGAGCATGCAACAGGCTTTCAAATTAAATCAAAAGTGGAAGTGGGAGATCCGGAAGTTTGTTACTTCCGAAAAAATTCAGCAGCCAGTCACTTGCACTCCAGCGATTTTAATCAAAACTATTTTTTAGCGGCAAAACATATGCATATGACAGGCATACCGCTTGCTGTGTCAGCAAGTATGCGCGATTTTGCTCTACATGCACTTACATCGATGAAAGCAGCTGGAAGAACGGTTTCCTTTGATCCAAACCTTAGACCCACTCTTTGGGCATCGAAAGAAGAAATGATTATTACAATCAATGAAGCTGCTAAACAAGCAAACTACGTTCTGCCGGGTATTGAAGAAGGAAAAATCTTAACCGGCTACGAAAATCCAGAAGACATTGCTTCTTACTATTTAGATGCAGGCGTAGAGCTTGTCGTTATTAAACTAGGTGAACAAGGAGCCTTTTTTAAGACGGCTAAAGAGCAAGGAATGGTTGAAGGAATAAAAGTGAAACAAATAGTGGATACAGTCGGAGCAGGAGACGGTTTTGCAGTAGGACTGTTAAGCGGACTTCTTCAAAATGATTCTCTTACTCAGTCTGTAAGGAGAGCAAATGCTATTGGGTCATTAGCTGTACAAAGCCCTGGAGATAACGACGGATATCCAACTGAACAGCAGTTGCAAAGATATATGGAATCCCAAAAACAAGGAGTGAAGTGATAATGAAACAGCAGCTAGCAAAAAAAAGATGGCTTCGGTTAATTCCTATCGTATTTATTACGTATAGCCTTGCATATTTAGACCGTGCAAACTACGGGTTTGGAGCAGCAGCAGGGCTGGCGGAAGATCTTCATATTACACCAGGTATTTCGTCTTTATTAGGATCGCTCTTTTTCTTAGGTTATTTCTTCTTTCAAATTCCAGGCGCTCACTATGCTGAAAATAAAAGCGCCAAAAAGCTGATTTTTTGGTCTCTGATTTTATGGGGAGCACTTGCTACAGCTACAGGTATGGTAAGCCACGTTGGATTTTTGTTTGTTATTCGGTTTGCTTTAGGCGTAGTTGAAAGTGCCGTTATGCCTGCTATGCTCGTATTTTTAAGCCACTGGTTTACAAAAGCAGAGCGTTCTCGAGCCAACACATTCCTAATTTTAGGAAACCCTGCAACCGTCCTTTGGATGTCGATTGTTTCTGGATATTTGCTAGAATCGTTTGGCTGGAGATGGATGTTTATTTTAGAAGGTTTTCCAGCTGTTATTTGGGCGTTTTTATGGTGGAAACTAGTAAACGACGAGCCAAAAGATGCAGGCTGGCTGTCGAAAAAAGAAAAAACAGATTTGCATGAAGCATTACAAAAAGAACAAGAAGGAATTAAACCTGTTAAAGGCTATAAAGAGGCTTTCAAAAATCGTACTGTCATTTTATTAAGCATTCAATATGCTTTATGGAGTATCGGCGTCTACGGATTTGTTATGTGGCTTCCTTCTATTATTAAAGCAGCGCCTAACATGAGTATAGTAAAGACCGGTTGGTTAGCGTCCGTTCCTTACGTATTAGCAGTCGTATTAATGTTAACGGTTTCATATTTATCAGATAAGTTTTTAAAACGAAGCGCATTTGTATGGCCGTTCTTATTGGTAGGAGCGCTTGCCTTTTACGGATCATACTTAGTTGGCACAAGCAACTTCTGGCTTTCTTTTACTTTACTCGTTATCGCCGGAGGGACAATGTACGCTCCGTACGGACCGTTCTTTGCAATTATCCCTGAAATTTTACCGCGTAATGTTGCCGGAGGAGCGATGGCTTTAATTAATAGCATGGGCGCACTTGGCTCATTTGCGGGTTCTTATATCGTAGGGTTTTTGAATGGATCAACAGGAGGATTTGGCGCTTCCTATATCTTTATGGCGGGATCATTATTCCTTGCTGCCATTCTAACTATTGTCGCAACGAAAAAGCCAAGAGAAGTTCAAAGTGTAAAGCCAGTTGAAACAACAGCTTAATGCAACGATAGAAAAGGAGAATTCAAATGCATATTGAGAAAATTACAAGTAGCGGTATTGTAGCGGTCATTCGAGGAGCAAGTGCTGAGCGAATTATTCCGCTTGCCTACGCGTTAAAAGAAGGCGGAGTAACAAACCTAGAAATTACAATGGAAAACCCTGCTGCCGTAGAGGTTATTAAAGAGTTAAAAAATGAATTTGACGACTCGATGTTTATTGGAGCAGGAACTGTTCTAGACGAAGAAACAGCACGAATTGCTATTATGGCAGGAGCGTCATTTATTTTTTCTCCTACGGTTAATGAACGAACAATTAAAACGGCTAAAAGATACGGAGTCATTAGCGTTCCGGGCGCTTTTACACCCACTGAAATTTTAACAGCCTATGAATGCGGTGCAGATATGATTAAAGTCTTCCCGGCAAGCGTAGTGGGCCCCGCTTATTTTAAAAATATAGCAGGACCGCTTCCTCATATTCCATTAATGCCAACGGGCGGCGTTACGGCTGAAAATGCAGGAGCTTATATTAAAGCTGGAGCAGCTGCTATTGGGGCAGGAAGCACATTAGTGGATGGAAAGCAGCTTCCAACTCCTGAATACTTACTTCAAGTAACAAAGGAAGCGAAGCGTTTTACTCATGAAATTCAAGAAGCTAGGCTTGCGTACGTTTAATAAATAAAGCCTTCTGCTAGCAAGAAGGCTTTTCCTTTTTCGTTTTTTTCGTTTACACTAGGAGTAGCATAATTTTAGGGATTGAATGAAAAGGACGGATTATGATGCAAAAAGTTACTATGCTGGACGTTGCAAAAGCAGCAAATGTCTCCAAAAGCACCGTATCACAATACATTAACAAGCGGTATGAATATATGGGCGAAGAAACACGAAAGAAAATTAAAGAAGCGATTGATACACTCGGCTATCAGCCCAACTATCTAGCAAGGAGCTTAAAACAAAAGCGAACGTCGATGATTGGGATTATTGTCGCGAATATTATGCACAGATTTTCTACTGAAGTCATTCGTGCAATTGAAGACTATTGCCATTCACAAGATATACATGCCATCATCTGTAACGCAGATGATGACCCTGATAAAGAAAAGAAATATATTAATATGTTAAAAGCAAAGCAAGTAGATGGCCTTATTTTATTTCCAACGGGAGCCAATACTTCTCTTTATGAGCAGATGATCAAAGAAGAATATCCGGTTGTTATTATGGATCGTAAAATTCATGATGTAAAAGGAAAAATTCCATCCGTAGTGGCAAACAACCAAGAAGCCACAAAACAGGCTATTTTGCATCTCCTCGAGCTTGGACATAAGCATATAGCGATTATTACAGAACCATTAACTATTACACCCCGGATTGAACGTGTAGAAGGGTACAAAGAAGCGTTAACATCAGCCAATATGCCTGTAAATGAATCCATGATTATCAACTGCAAAAAAGCGGACATGCAAAAAGCGCTTGAGAAGCTATTTGCAGCCGATAATCCGCCGACAGCGCTGCTTGCTGGAAACGATTTAGTATTCATTGAAGTGCAGAAATTTATTAAACAACACGGATTTAATATCCCAAATGATTTATCTTTAATTGTTTATGATAATATTCCTTATGCAGATGTAGCAACGCCTGCTGTTACGACGATTTCGCAGCCCGCTTTTGATATGGGAACAAAAGCAGCAGATTTACTTATTAAACAAATTTTGAAAGAAAAGATAGCTTATGAAGAGTACCAGTATGAGTGTGAATTAATTATTCGAGAAACAACTTTGTCGCATTAAGCTAAAAAGAGCGCCTATGGCGTGCTCTTTTTAGCTCATCAAAATATTGGTTTTTTTTACGCTGTTACTAAACCGGTTTAGTAGAAAGTGAGGAAAAAAAATATGAAGATACAAGTAGCATTAGATCGTGTCACAATTGAAGAAGCTATTATCCTTGCCAAGCTGGCAGAACCCTCTGTTGATTGGATTGAAGTAGGTACATCTCTTATAAAAGAGTATGGAATTGAAAGCATTTATAAAATCAAACAGGCATTTCCACACAAGACGATTGTAGCAGATATCAAAACAATTGATAACGCAGAGTATGAGTTTACAATGTGCTATCAAGCAGGTGCAGATATAGCAACAGTCATGGGCGTATCACCTTTACCTACGATAGATACTTGCGCAAATGTCAGCGAAAAATGGAATAAAAAAATGATGGTTGATTTATTAAACACATCAAGCAGCTCGCAAAAGCAAGTAGGTATTTATAGAAACGCTATTTTTTGCCATCATATCAGCAAAGACGAGCAAGAAAAAGAAGGAAAATCGCTGAGTCAAATAAATTTGCGGCAATATTTTCATTCAGATGCCCAAATAGCAGTAGCAGGAGGAATTAATCCAGCCTCAGCAGCATCGTTACTTCAAATGAAAGCGGACGTCGCGATTATTGGATCAGCGATTACAAAAAGTGCGGATGTGGCAAAGGCATCTGCTGAATTTCAAAACTTATTTATGAGCAGGGGGAACGTATAATGACAAAAACACAAACGATTTTAGACGAAATTACGGCCGTAATGAATCACATAAAAGAACCGCAAATAGAAGAAGTAGCGTTTTCACTTTACCAAGCGAAACGAATTTTTGTTATAGGCGAAGGCCGCTCTGGGTTAATGGGCAAATCATTTGCGATGAGACTGATGCATTTAGGTGCGACAGTATATGTTGTAGGGGAGACCATTACTCCTTCGATTGCAGCAGGTGACGTGTTGGTGGCCGTATCTGGTTCAGGAAAAACACAGCAAGTGGTGAGTGTAGCTAAAAAAGCCAAAGAAGTAGGATGTTCAGTTATCGGCATTTCAGCTAGTACAGAATCACCGTTAACTGCTCATACTGATGAGCTGCTGCACATTCCCGCTGCAACCAAATACCGAAGCGAAAATGAAGCCGCTTCTATTCAGCCTTTAGGCTCATTATTTGATCAATGTGCTCACGTTGTATTTGATGCCATTTGCTTAGAATACGGGAATTTGAATCACACGGATCATGAACAGGCGTTTAAGCAGCATAGCAATTTAGAATAAGAGGAAAGAGGCTAGAACAAAAGTAGATTATTTAAAAGAAAATCCGAACGATGAATTGAGATTCTTGATAAAGAATCACATTCGTTCGGATTTTTTCATTGGTACAGGTGAGCGTAGGTTTCATGTGTGTAGTTGCTTCTAGCTGTTAATTGAATCGATGTAGTTATGTCTCATTCTCTTTTGATACAGGCAAGTCTAAGTCTGAACGTTTACTTCAGTTTTGTTTATTGCGAATATATTCCTTCTCTTCAAAGTAAATGACAGCATTTTTATGCTGAAATTGCTATAATATACAAGCCGGTACATATACTAAGGCGACTGAAAATAAAGGAGTTTTGATTAATGACAAAAATAAAATTAATTTCACATAACGATTTAGACGGGGTAAGTCCAGCACTGTTGGGTCGGTTAGCGTTTAGCGATGACAACTTTGATTACAGCACGGTAAGCATTGGCCGCATCAATGACACAGTGACACATTTTATTGAAGAAGAAAACGATGGAGACACAGCTTTATACATAACGGATATTAGCGTAAATGAGGAAGTAGCGGAAAAATTAAATGAACTGGTAAAAAAAGGCCAGCAAATCACTCTTATTGACCATCATATCTCTGCTCTTCCACTAGCTGAGAAATACGATTGGGTTCATGTTATTGCGGAAGATGAAAACGGTAAAAAGACGGCAGCTACATCTCTTTTCTATGACTACTTAGTGCGCCGCAACATGCTCCAAAAAACGGCGTTGCTTGATGAGTACGTAGAACTTGTGCGCTTATTTGATACGTGGGACTGGTTCCATGAAAATAACTTGAAAGCAAAGCGCCTTAATCACCTATATTATCTAATCCCGCATGAAGAATTTAAAGAAACCATTCTAGAAACACTTCGTGAATCGTATCATACTGAAAATCAAGAATTTACGTTTACGGACAAACACGAAATTTTACTAGAAGCAGAAGAAAAAAAGATTGAAAAATACATTTATGACAAACAAAAACAAATCATAAAAGAAAGGGTTGAAATTGATAAAACAGCGTACAACGCAGGGATTGTATTTGCAGATACATATCAGTCTGAGCTAGGAAATGCACTGTGTCTAGAAAACGAAGATATCGACTTTTCCGTTATGGTGGACATGGGACGCCAAAAGATTGGCTTCCGTGCAGTAAAAGACGAAATCAACTTAGCAGAAATTGTTGGGCACCTTGGAGGAGGAGGTCACCCAAAAGCTTCTGGATGCAAGTTAACGGCTGAAACGTTTGCTCTTTTCGTCACGGATCACTTGTTTAAAGACGAAGAAAAAAGTGAATAAAGCGTATAAGGAGGAGATGATATGTCGTTTAAAGATTTAGTTGTTGTTGTTACCGGAGCTGCGAACGGAATAGGTAAAGATGTATCCCGCGCATACGCGAAACAAGGAGCAAAAGTGGTATTGGCAGATGTGGACGAAACCGAAGGAGAGGGTCACGCGGAAGCTATTCAAAGACAAGGCGGAGAAGCCATTTTTGTGAAAACAGACGTCCGAAAAGAAGGCGACATTTTAAATCTCGTTGAAAAAACGGTCAGTACGTATGGAACGATACATATTTTGATTAATAATGCAGGCGTTTCCCGCTGGAAATCACCGTATGAGCTAACCATTGATGAATGGGATGACATTATCAATACGAACCTGCGCAGCGTGTTTCTATGCTCTCGCGAAGCAGCTAAGGTGATGAGAAAAAACGAAAGCGGAGGCTCCATTGTAAACTTAGCTTCTACAAGAGCTACAATGTCTGAACCTCACACAGAAGCCTATGCGGCTACAAAAGGAGGAATCGTTGCTTTAACTCATGCACTTGCCATTTCACTTGGTGATGACAATATCACAGTAAACGCTATTTCTCCAGGATGGGTTGAGACATCTGACTACGATGGCCTTCGTGAAATCGATCATACGCAGCATCCGTCTAATCGGGTGGGAACGCCAGCCGATATTTCAAGGGCGTGTATGTACTTAACAAACGTTGAAAATGATTTTGTAACAGGAGTTAACCTCGTAGTAGACGGGGGAATGACGCGAAAGATGATTTATGAACATTAAGCATCTGTGAAAAAAGACTGCCGTATCTAGCGGTCTTTTTTCATATAATCAAGAAAGGAAAAAGATAATCATTTTTTTCTTGACAGACTAAAATAATCATTGTAAAGTAAGTTACATAAAGTAATTAAATTTCAATTAATATTTTTTTAGTTTAATATCTCGAATTAGAGATATAAGAATTCATTATACCTTGTTTATCTCCTTTTATCAGGGGGAAGGGTATAAACATGCAATTTAAGTTAAAAAAACAAACAATTAGGAGTGTGGAAAATGGGTTTTTTAGATAAATTATTTGATAAATCAAGTGATCAACAACAGGTTGGAAAAGATTTTTATGAAGCAATTAAAAATCGACGTTCTATTTATGCAATTGATAAAAATGTAAAAATATCAGAAGAAAAAATTGAAGAAATTATTAACTTTGCGGTGAAACATACCCCTTCATCATTTAATTCTCAAAGCGCACGCGTAGTTGTTTTATTTGGCGAACAGCATGATAAAGTATGGAATATTACGAGAGAAACGCTTCGTAAAATTGTTCCAGCTGAAAATTTTTCAGATACGGATCAAAAAATGAACTTATTCGGAAGCGGCTATGGAACAGTTCTTTTCTTTGAAGATCAAGAAGTAATTGAAGGATTGCAAAAGCAGTTCGCATCTTATAGCGAAAATTTCCCGGTTTGGTCTAACCAATCATCAGGTATGCTGCAGCATGTGATTTGGACAGCGCTTGAGCTGGAAGGCCTAGGAGCAACTTTACAGCATTACAATCCATTGATTGACGATGAAGTAAAAGCAGCTTGGAATATTCCAAGCTCATGGAAATTAATTGCTCAAATGCCATTTGGTAATCCTGTGGCGCCAGCGGGCGAAAAAGAATTTCAACCGCTAAGTGAACGTGTAAAAGTATTTAAATAAGAAAAAAGAGGTACGGACAAAATTATTTTAGTTGAAGCAAAATCCGAACGATGAATCGTTCGGATTTTTTCATTGGTATGGCAAGCGTAGGTGTTGCGTATGTAGCTGCTTCTAGCGGTTGATTTCGTTATGTCTCAGACCCTTTTTTTAGTAAATAGTTTGAATATTCTTTTATGTTTAACCTAAGAAAAATGCGGTTAAATAGGAGGAGTAGTCCTCAAATCTTCTGTGGAATTTATGCGCTATACATAAGCAATTCAACGATGTTTTACAAAAAAATAAAGTTTTTAACTTGGTTTTTTAGAGAATATTTGTTAACATATCCACTTGTGAGGTCTTAGTAAGAGGAGGATGATGTAAAGAATCCCATATCGGACGCAAGGGCGTAGATATGTGGAGTGGGAATTTTAAAGGAGGATTTTATGTCTGATCAAGGAAATCAAGGAAAATTTAAAAAATCAATATCGTTACTTGACCTAACGTTAATTGGGATGGGAGCTATTTTTGGTTCCGCCTGGTTATTTGCGGTTAGTAACGTAGCGTCAAAGGCTGGTCCAGCCGGAAGTTTTTCGTGGCTGATTGGCGGAGTCATTATTTTACTTATCGGTTTAGTGTATGCTGAACTTGGAGCAGCGCTGCCGCGTACCGGTGGAATTATCCGTTATCCGGTTTACTCGCATGGTCATTTAGTGGGTTACTTAATTTCATTCATTACCATTATTGCTTACACAAGCTTGATTGCCATCGAGGTAACGGCTGTACGTCAGTATGTTGCGTTTTGGCTTCCTGGTCTAACTAAACATGGTTCTGAATCGCCTACTACAATCGGCTGGTTATTTCAGTTCGCGTTATTAACGCTATTTTTTATCATTAACTACGTAAGTGTAAAAGCATTTGCTAAGTCAAATGTCATTATATCTGTGTTCAAATATGCGGTTCCTCTTACAATTATCGTCGTGTTAGCTTATCACTTTAAATCAGCTAACTTTACAACTGGCGATTTTGCTCCGTTTGGTTTTAATGGTATTCAAGCAGCCATTTCAACAGGTGGCGTTATGTTTGCTTACCTAGGACTTCACCCTATTGTTTCTGTAGCCAGTGAAGTTAAAAACCCGCAGCGTAATATTCCAATCGCGCTCATTATCTGTATTGTACTTTCAGCGATTATTTACACAGCACTGCAAGTATTGTTCATTGGTAACATCCCGGCTGATATGCTATCAGGAGGATGGGGAACAATTCAAGAGCAATTCTCTTTACCATTTAAAGATATTGCACTTATTTTAGGCCTTGGCTGGTTAGTAACGCTTGTTATTTTTGATGCTATTTTATCACCAGGCGGTAACGGGAACATCTTCATGAATACAACTTCTCGTTTAGTTTATGCTTGGTCTCGTAATGGAACATTATTTAAACGTTTCTCAAAAGTAGATAAGAAAACAGGAATTCCACGTGCATCACTATGGCTATCATTTGGAATGTCCGTATTCTGGACACTGCCATTTCCTTCTTGGGAAGCGCTAGTAAACGTATGTTCAGTGGCACTTATTCTGTCTTATGCGATTGCGCCAATTTCAGCTGCTGCATTCAGAGTAAATGCAAAAGACCTTAAGAAGCCTTTTAAATTAAAAGGCATGAGCGTTATTGCTCCTGTTTCATTTATTTTCTGTTCATACATCGTATATTGGTCAGGATGGACGACAATTTCTTGGCTGCTAGGATCACAGCTTCTAATGGTTGTTATCTACGTAGCGTTTAAGAAATATGTACCAACTGACGTCGTAAAATTTGCACAGCAGCTTAAATCTGCTTGGTGGCTAGTTGCTTATTATATTATTATGCTTGTTATCTCTTATCTAGGTTCATTTGGTGGAGGACAAGGTGTGCTAAGCAACCCGCTTGACTTAATTTTAATTGCTCTTGTTTCACTTGGTATTTTCTACTGGGCGAAATACACAGGTTTACCAAAAGCAGTTATCGATACAGATGATTAATAAAAAACACGGCATGAATTCATGCCGTGTTTTTCGTTTGTATAGGCGTGTACTCTATTTATTTATCAAACAGCCATGTTTTTAATATAGCAGCATACTCACGAAAGTAGGCTTGAAGTTTAATTGAATTTGGTGTCTTTGCGCCTAAAGGATAAACATCAAAACCTTGGCGCTTGGCAATAATAGAAGCGCGAAACAAATGAAAATCACTGCTAACAAGCACGACTTTTTTGTGTTGAATATCAACTTTCTGTTTAGTAAAAGTAAAATTCTCAAAAGTAGAAGTTGACTGATCTTCTTTTATAATTCGATTCTTTTTAATTCCTTCTTTCCGCAGAAAACGATAGGCTGCCTCTGCTTCAGAAATTTCTTCATCGGATCCTTTTCCGCCCGTTACGATAACTTTTGTTTGTTGATGTGCTTGTAAATAAGATAAGGCCGTCTTTACTCGTTCTTTTAAACTAGGAGACATTTGATCACCATCTACTTTAGAACCTAAAACGAGGACATAATCTGCGTTATGTGGAACAGACTTGTGAGCAGTTTGATACATACAAAAAGATATAATTACTATATAAAGAACAAGCGAACCAATAAAGGTATAAATCATTTTTTTCTTCAACTGTGAGCACCTTCCTAGCTATTTCATAAGATGTTTGGAAAATAATTGTTATTATAGCATACGAGACCCAAATAAGTATAAGCACAGTAATATATAATAATAGAAGAAAATCGTTATTGTGAATGGTTATAAAATTCGTTACAATAAAGAATAAATGATTTTAAAAGTGCCTCTAAGGAGGATAATAGGGAAATCGGTGTAAATCCGGTGCAGCCCCCGCTACTGTAAATGTGGATGAACCTGCAAAGACCCACTAGTCAAACTAGGAAGGGTGCAGAAGTAAAATGAAGCATAAGCCAGGAGACCTGCTTTTAAAAACCCCTTATTTTTCGGTGGGAGAAATAAGTCAAGACAATGTGTTAATGAGCGCATGACCAAACCTTGACTTTTACAGTTAAGGTTTTTTTATGTGGTAGGGAGTGGAAAAAGTGAAAAAAGGAAAACCGCTTATGATTCAAGGAACGCACTCAGACGCTGGAAAAAGCATGATTGCTACAGCATTTTGCCGTATTTTTAAAGAAGACGGCTATCAAACTGCACCGTTTAAATCGCAAAATATGGCGCTTAATTCATACATTACAATGGATGGAAAAGAAATTGGCAGAGCGCAAGGAATTCAAGCAGAAGCGGCTGGAGTAGAAGCAACAACCAATATGAACCCTATTTTAATTAAACCAACTCGTGATCATGAATCTCAAATTGTCGTTCACGGAAAACCGCTACGTAATATGTTTGCTTTTCAGTATCGGCAAGAATTTTTTAATGAAGGTTTAAACGTTATCACGGAAGCTTATAAAGAGCTTGCCAGTCATTATGATCGAATTGTGATTGAAGGCGCTGGAAGTCCTGCTGAAGTCAATTTGAACGATCGGGAACTCGTAAATATGCGCGTTGCAAAAATAGCCCAAGCGCCTGTTGTGTTAGTAGGAGATATTGATAAAGGAGGAGTTTTTGCGAGCCTAGTGGGTACTCTTCAATTGCTTCCAGATGAACACAAGTCTAGAGTTATCGGGGTGTTAATTAATAAATTCCGAGGAGATTTAGAACTTTTAAAACCAGGTTTGAAGTGGTTTGAAGAATACACGGGTGTTCCGGTTCTAGGAGTTATTCCTTATATGAACAACGTGGAAATTGATGCGGAAGATTCGTTATCACTTAGAAATTACTCAACGCTTGTGAATCCGTTAAAAGAAATTGATATTGCGGTTATCTCGTACCCGCGCATCTCAAATTTTACAGACATCGATCCTTTAAGCTTAGAAGAAGACTGTCACGTGAGGCTTATAACCAAGCCGTCGCAATTAGGTACGCCTGATTTAATTGTTTTACCAGGAAGCAAAAATACGATTGAAGATGCTCAGTTTTTACAAGAAAGCGGCCTGGCTCTAGCCATTAATCAAGTTTTGAACACAACGAACGTTCACGTCATTGGCATCTGCGGAGGATATCAAATGCTAGGGGAGACAATTACAGACCCTGATGCAGTAGAATCTCGGATTGAATCCATTAAAGGGCTGGGCTTGCTTCCGGTGGAAACCGTTATGACAACCAGCAAAAAAACAGAAAGAGTTTCTGGGTATGTCCAGCTAGAAAGTGAAAGAGTTTCGATTGAAGGCTACGAAATTCATATGGGAAAGACGTTTTCTAAGAGCACCACGGAAGCTTTTGCAGTGGTAGAGCATGAAAAAGAAGGAACGGTTAAAGACAACGTCATTGGCACGTATGTTCATGATGTGTTTCATAACGATGCTTTGCGCAGAGCTTTGCTTAATCAAATTCGTAAACATAAAAAATTGCCGCCTATTACGGACACATTCAACAGTCGCCTGCAAAAAGAGGAGTCTTTTTCAAAAGCAGCAGCATATGTGAGAGAAGCCGTAGATATGGAAAAGCTGTATCATTTAATAGACAACTATAAAAGCCCGGAGCAAACACAAAAAGTATAGCTTGTAGGGGCTTTCGCTTGTTTTTTTACCGAGAACTTTAGTACGCTATTCTACGTTGCCTAGTTCAACAGTCTAGCACTCGTAACAAATAAAAGATGATTGTTTCCAACTTAATGCATGGTGGAAGCATGGTTTATGGACAGGAAAATGAATGGTTAATGTAATGTAAAACATCACGCCTCGTTTCCTAGAGGAGCTGAACGTATTGATTTTTAAACGTATTTTTTTTAACAAAGCATCTATTTTATACATAGTCAGTTTATTTATTGTATGTACTTCGGTAATTATGGGCGTATTTATTGGTACAGTTTCGTTAACCGTAGGAGATACAATCAAAATTATTATTGGCCACCTTACCGGGCTATCCTTATATCACGGTCCGGAAAACATGGATTTAATCATTTGGCAAATTCGTTTTCCAAGAGTACTGGTGGCATTTTTAGTAGGAGCTTCGCTTTCAATAGCAGGGGCTGCCTTTCAAGGGCTATTAAGAAACTCTCTTGCCGATCCTTATACGATCGGGGTTTCCTCAGGTGCAACCCTTGGCTCTGTCATGGCAATTTATTTTCATTGGAGTATTTTTGGTTTGTCTATCTTCACGCTGCCTGTAGTCGGCATTGTATCTGGTTTTATTACTCTTCTTTTAGTTTTTGGTATTACGAAACTCGCAAGCGGCAATTTGGCCAATGAAACCATCATCTTAGCGGGGATTATTTTATCATCCTTTATGAGCGCGCTTATTTCATTAATTGTGGCTCTTTCTCCCGAAGAAGATGTAAGGCAGGTTTTATACTGGCTAATGGGAAGCGTATCAATGAGAGGATGGTCTCATATTCAAATTTTAGGGCCGTTCTTTTTGATCGGTACAATTATGCTGTTGTTACATGTAAAAGAGCTGAACGGCTTAGCATTTGGCGATCAATCCGCTCAGTTTATGGGAATAGACGTAAAGAAGAAAAAAAGAATGATTTTAATAGGTGCATCCGTATTAACAGGGGCTGCGGTATCAGTATCTGGGGCAATTGGATTTGTTGGCTTAGTTATCCCCCACGTAGTGCGTCTCGTAGCGGGAGCTAATCATAAGCATGTACTGCCGCTTTCTATTTTAATTGGAGGAAGTTATTTGGTTTTAGCAGATTTATTGGCACGAACGATATTAGAACCTCGTGAACTGCCGATTGGAGTCGTAACCGCCTTAATTGGTTCGCCAATTTTTACCCTGCTCCTTGTAAAAGAACGTATGCGGAAGAGAGGAATATCATGATTGAACTATATAATGTGACAGGAGGATACGATAAGCAGCAGCCAACCGTTCGTGACATCACGTTCACCGTAGACAAAGGTTCTTTTGTCGCTTTACTAGGACCAAATGGAAGCGGGAAAACAACGCTTATTCGCTTAATTATGAATGTATTAACCATTCAATCAGGAGAAGTGAAGGTGGAAGGAAAGTCAGTGAAGGCTTATTCACCAAAACAACTGGCGCAAAAAGTTGCAGTCATGACGCAAGAAAATCAAATTGGGCTAGAATTTACGGTTCAAGAAATTGTTTCACTTGGACGTTACCCTTATCAGGCAAAAGGATTGTTTAGCACTGTATCAGCACAGGATGAAGAAGTGGTGGAAAGCGTGATGAAATTAACAAACGTCTGGCACTATAGAAATCATACTTTTCAATCGCTAAGCGGTGGAGAAAAACAGCGGGTTTTACTGGCTAAAGCACTAGCGCAAGAACCTGACTACTTACTTCTTGATGAACCAACGAATCACTTAGATGTAAAACATACAATGGAACTGCTTCAGCTGTTAAAAACTTTACAGCAGGAAATGAGCTTAACGGTCCTGGCCATTTTGCATGATCTCAACATCGCCTCGCTGTTTGCAGATAATGCCGTGTTGCTGAAAGATGGAAGAGTAGAAGAAACTGGGATGGATGCTATTTTTCAGGATGCAGCTACGTTAAAAAGAGTATATGGGGTTGATTTGCATGTATTTCACCATCCCGCTGTGAACAAGCGACAAATTGCTTTTGTGCCGCCGTATCAATATCCAGAGACGGACTTCCATGAGTTGTATCAGTTACAAAAGGAACCGGACAACCTATGTTTATCCTTTGTTCGTCCTTTGAGAACTCTTTCACTGGGTTCAAATGAAACAGGTCTAGACTGGTGTCAAGAAATTGTTCAACAGCAAAGCAGTGCTAACGCGGCGTGGAAATCTGCGTCTTTATATAGTCATGAAGTTCGCTTAAAAGACGATAAAGGTTACTCGTGGCTGGCTGTGCTGACACATGGACAAAAAGAAAACGAAGTAAATATTGTTCTACTAACAAATGCGCCGCTTTCGGACGGGAACTTACTTCATGCTGCGATGAAGGTAATTGAGTACCGATCTTTCTTAGGAAAAACAGGACGTATTGTTGTAGCATCATCTCATCATAAAGAAGAAAATCAAGAAGAAATTTCAGAGTTCTTGATGGAACGACTCCAAAAAGAATTACAACTATTTATGGAAACAAAAATGACCGACAGTTGCTTTAAATAAGCAGTAGCGGTCATTTTTTATTCTTCGGAGTGATCATCAGACTTTTCTGTTTCACCTCCTGAACTCATCGTTGTCTCAGTTGTATGTTCATCAATCTTTTTTTCTTTTAGCTTAACAGAAAACAAGTCTTTGACTTCTTCATCTACTTGATCAGAGTCAGCGCTGTAAGTGGTGCCGATGTTTAAGTGACCGGTCAAATCTTTAATGCCTAGCTGGCCGAAATTATTACTAAGATCAATTTTGTCTAACAATACTTTTTCGACCATGATTTTTTCAACAACAATGGACTGCTTTGGCTGAGTTATTTCATCAATCTTTTTGTCAAGAGTTTTCACCATCTCATATAAGGCTGTATTGGACGATTCTTCCTTTAACGCAGAGAGCTGATTTTGAATAGCTTCGAAATTAGGAGCTGACTGCATAGCCGAGAGTAAATGAGCTGTTTGCTCGTGCAGTTGAGACAGTGATTGAATAAGGTGAGCTGATTCATTTAATTGCTGATGAAGCTCTTCTATTTTAGGGATCGCGTCGGTTAAACGCGTCACTTGATCAATAATTCCCTGCAGGTTCAGCGCTGAATCTGACAAAAGAGCAGGTTTTGTGAATTCAGCTTCAGCAGAGGTCTTAGGCTCCATTTGGCTAGGCAACTTCTTTGGCTGTTGAGGGGGTTTTTTTAGATTAGACTGTTTTTTAGCTTTCATCTTTTCGGGTAATTCTTTCCGCTTTTGATTAGAACGTTGGTCTATGGGACCTGCTTTTTTTTGAGTTGGAAGGGAAGACGGATTTATTTTACGGACTGTTTCAATTTTAGGCGATTGTTTAAACCACTTAGAAAACATGAAATTCCCTGCCTTTCATGCTACGTATAGTTCTGCACAATAAATTACAAATCAAATTTCACATGCAAAAGACCATCTTTAAATGATGCGTGACACGGCGCTTCCCCTACAGCAGGCGGAAGGATGATTGATCGTTGAAACGTTCCTTCACGTCTTTCTTTGTGAAGAACATTTGCATCCTTCACGGTTAAAAGAGATGAACCGGATATGTGTAAAGTATTTTCGTGCATGGTCAATTCGACATCTGTTCGTTTAGCACCGGGTATTTCAATTACAACTAACAGCTGATTTGCCCATTCATATACATCAATTAAAGGATAATCTCGATACTCATTTACAATTTGAGGAGAAGCATCTGCTTCCGTATCATTCTGTTCTTCATGATCATCATCAAAAATCTTTTCCCAAAATTTCGTATGGTTTTCTTCTTGTAACGTTTCTGCCCACTTTTTAAATTTTCCATGATTCATATTTGTCACCTTCTTAAGAAAAATAAAACAAGGCCTTTTGCAGCTTTCTATTTTATATGTATGCATGAAAATAGAAAAAAACGTCCACTTTAATCTAAATCGTGGACGTCTATTTGAGACATAGGAATATTAACATGTTTAGGCATCCGGATTTCCAACACTCCGGAACGATATATGGCGCGTGTGCCTTTTTTACGAACCGAACAAGGAAGCTGAATTTCTTCTTTGAAGGATTCTTCTCCATCTATTCCTTCAATCGTACACACATATGGCGTATGATAGACTTTAATGCTTGATACAATATCGCGGTTAGGGATTTTTAGCTGTACAATGCATTCATCTAATGTATTGATGACGTTTGAATCAAATCTTCTTGGCTTTTGTCCATGACCTTCAGTTCCCATATCCTGCTGTTCTTTCATCATGTCTTGGGCTTGCTTAAAGAATTCATTTCCTTGCATAAAATCCGGAAAAGAATGGGACATCGTAGAAGAAATCATTTGCTGAATATACTTATTCATGTCTTTAGATGCCATTCCTTTTGGGATATTTTCCATCATTCCTTTAAAGGGAGATTTTCCAAATGGAAACATATTTACACACCTCCTTGTAATGTGCCAAGTAAAACGCCAAAATTATTAAAGCTAAATTTGATTTCCAATTGGAGCTGAAGGGTTTGCAATTTGATCTTGATCGCTTACACCAGGATCTAACACGCCCGTATTCATTTGAGAGCAAGTAGGAGAGAAGTTACCTAAAGAGAAATTCGCGCCGTTAAACTTTGAGTTCGCCGTGTGACTGTTTTGAATGGTGGAACCAAAATCAATATTTGCGTTTTGCGTGACACCGTTTGTTACGATATTAAAACCGTTAATTTGAAGAGGCATAAAGAGACTCCTTACTGTTTTTATTCATTCCGCTCTGACTATCGCGTTAAGAGAGAATGTATTCACCGTTTGTCGTCATGCTGTTGACAAGCATTGCCCTATATCACTGCTGATAACCATTGACATGATCAACGTTTGCAATATCTGTTTGGTCATTTGTATCAGGATCGATATAAATGTTTCGCATTTTCGAGGAAGCAGGTGAGACATCGCCATAAGAAGAGTTCGTACCAGTGGATTTTGAATGAGCCGTGTGACTGTTATGGAGTGCTTCGCCAATGTTGACAGAACCGTTGCTTGAGATACTGTTGATCTTTAAATTATAAATGTTAATAACACTTGGCATACGCTCTCACCCTTTTCTATGGTTGATTAATGTATCCTATGATGATAAGTGCCTAAACGTTCACAATTCCTCATAACTAAAATCGCCTTTTCCGATTGAAGGAAAAAGCGATTGAGAGAGGATTACTTAATGATATGATGGGCTTATGAAATGGGTGCAATATGATAATTCTTTTTTTCTAAAATGTAAGAGATGCTTTGTTGGACAGTGGAAAATGTTCGCCAATTAAACTGAGAATCTACAAGCGAAAGAGCCATTTTTGAAGAAAGACCAACAATAAGGCAAGTGGTACCAATCAAACGCAAAGCATCGTGAAGCGTGTTAATATAATAACCGTGTTCTTCATCTAACGAATGAAGGGAAGATAAATCAATAAGCAAATAGCGCGCCTGTTCTTTTACAACTGCCTCCAATACCGTTTCAGTTAGCTTCTTTCCACGTTCTATATCCATCTTACCGGTAATGGGCACAGCTAAAACCTCGTCCCATATCTTTAATAAAGGCGTGGACAAATCCTCAATTAACCGTTCTTTTTCAAGCTCTGCTTCGGCTTGATCTGTAAAGTCTAATAGCATAAGCAAGTAGCCATAACGCTCGCCGTCTTTTGTATCAATAGGGTGAATCACAGCTTCTGCTACGTATTGACTGCCAATCGTTATACGCGTTCGGTAGGTTGTATGAAGAGAGGTGAGTAATTTTTCCGCTTCTTCAGAATTGGAATGAAAGAAGTCCATATGCTTTCCAATTAACTCTTCGATATGAGATAACTGGTAGATTGGGAGTACTGGCTGGAGTGTTTCAATTGCTCTTGCATTCATCCACTGCACACGATAGTCTTTATCTGCAATGATCATGGTTTCTTGAATATTTTCTAAAATCAAATGTCCATTAAGCTTTTGTGGAAGTCGTCCAATTCCATTCATTCTCCATCTCTCCTTATGTGTGTATTAAGTTTATGTACATCTACTTTATATTTTACAGTGAAAAGAATGAAGAAGGCTATAAGAAATTTCTTAACGTGTATAGGGATCATGGTATGTAAAAAAACGTAGGAGTAAGCACTCGCTTCAATCAAAAAACTCCCCTGTGCAAAAGGGGAGTTCACCTTACTCATATGATTTAATAAAATCAACGTTGTATTTTTCAACGCTTGATAAGTAGGAATCTCTAAATGATGAATCAGGCGTATACCATGACTTTTCATAAAAATAGGCTTGAAGATCTTTCGATTTAAATACATACCCATGCCGCGCATAGATTTCATTTCGAGCTAGCCTTAGTTCACTCGAGCTCAAACTGCTAATATCTCTATAGCTTAATTTGTAAGAATCCGAACCAGGAAGAATATAAGAGCTTGAAGTAGCATAAGAGCGCGGCCCAGGCACGATCACTTCTCGTTCTTTTATGACGGTTTTTTCCTTTTCGACGGGCGGCGTTTGTATATTTAACATAATACTTTCTTCACTTTGAATAGTGTAGGGACTGCTTTTGAGCGTTGTGCCGTCTTTTTGCACTTCAGCATGAACAGTGACGCTTCCATCCGTGGCAACAGGCCCTATTTGTGATGAGCTATTCACCTGCAGTCCCGTGCTTTTTCCATTTACGAATAAGATAGCGTCATCTCTATTCGATGAGATTGTAACGTAAGCCCCTTTAAATACCACAAATATATTTTCTTCTTTTTGCCGGTGAAAATTTACAGTGGTTTGGTCTGTAAGTTTTCCGTAAGAGCTTTCATAAGAAGCTGTAAGCGGGTAATTTCCAATCATAAAAGGCCCTATTTTTTGCGTTTGATTCTTGGATATCGATTGTTTTGTATCATTGACTGTAACCGTTGCATCCTCTGGCGTGGTGAGGGAGATATAATATGATGACGGCACAACCACGTACTGTTTTTTGAAGAGTAGTGAATGTTTCTGTTCTTTTATTGTGAAGTAGATACTCGATTTATTTTTTAAATCATTTTCAACGTCTCGTAAAATAGAACCATCGGAAGTTGCATCTAACAGTGCTTGAATAGATGTGTCATTAATAACTATAGTAGACTGCGAAGAGTCTAATAACTCTCTTAACACAGCTGTATCTTTCGATTCTAATGCCTCAATAAAGCGGTCAGCCGTCTTTTCTTCTGAGCCAGAGAAAAAGAAATAAAATACAAAAGTTAAAAGAAGTATAAGCGCAATACCCCCGCCAATATACCAGCTCTTTTTATGCTTAGCTGCAGCTGGCGACACGGTGAAAGAAAAGCCGCAGTTATTGCAAAATAATTGGTCTGTGCTTGCACTGGCCCCGCATTTTGGACATTGATTCATTCACACCATTCCTTTCTTTTCATTCCATTAAATGTATGGAACGTGTAGGTAAAACAGACCATTAAATTGGAAAAAGAATAGATTCAACAAGAAAGATAAACACACCAAACATGCACAGAAAAGGTGAGGTATGCTATGATAAGAACTATATATTAATCCGATAGGGACACTCTGTCATATAAAAAGGAGATGAAGCAAATGAGTGTTTCATTTGTAAATAAAAATCAAGAGTCTACGTATGAAAAATTGCTGCCTCTAGTCGAAAAATTTAAGAAACGAGCTTTTAAAATAGATGAAGAAGGTACGTTTCCCTTTGAAAATATTCAAGAGTTAAAAGAAGCGGGCTATACACGTCTTTCTCTCGAAAGCAAATATGGCGGAAATGAATTACGCCTTTATGATTTTTTATTATTTCAAGAATTAATTGCTCAAGGAGATGCTTCTACGGCTCTTAGTATTGGATGGCATATGGGGATTACAATGGACTTGCGTGAAAAACAGCCTTGGAATCAGCAAATCCTCGATTTTATTTTTAAAGAAATAGAAAAAGGTGCACTTATTAACACCGCTGCTACTGAACCGAAGACAGGAAGTCCTACTCGAGGAGGAAAACCGGAAACGACAGCCGTAAAAACAAAAGAAGGCTGGCGAATCAACGGCCGAAAAACATTCACCACGATGTCTCCAGTGTTAAATTACTTTTTGGTAAAAGCAAGCATTGAAGGTGAAGAAGAGATCGGCTTATTTTTAATTCCTCGTGAAACAAGCGGACTTTCAATAGAAGAAACATGGGATATGATTGCAATGCGCGGGACAGGAAGTCACGATCTTGTGCTAGAAAACGTCGATATTAAATACGACTTTCTTGTTGAACGCCTCGGTGGTTTTAAAAAGAATGAGCCAAGCGGCTGGCTTCTTCATATACCAGCTTGCTACATGGGTACAGCCATCGCATCAAGAGATTATGCTGTCGCATTTGCTACAGAATATTCGCCTAATAGTATTGAAGGGACGATTAGCGAGTTGCCAAATGTGCAGCGTTTAGTAGGAGAGATGGAACTGGAACTCATGCAGGCGCGTCACTTTATGTACAGCGTGGCAAGTAAATGGGATGAGGCCAGCGACCGAGCAGCATTAGCGGGAGAGTTAGCAGCTGTCAAACACGTAGTGACCAATAGTGCCTGTACGGTTGTTGACAAAGCCATGCGCATAGTAGGAGCACGTAGCTTGCAGCGCAGTAATCCGTTGCAGCGCTATTATAGAGACGTGCGTGCCGGGCTTCACAACCCTCCAATGGATGATATGACGATTGTTAATTTAGCGAAGCAGGCGTTTACTAGATAAAACTTAATAACATGTTAAATGATGAAAAACTGTTTATTATAGGCTATTCTATAATAAGCAGTTTTTTCGTTGCAAGAGGAGGAATTGAAGATGAAGTCCGTAAGAGAAATTCAGCTGACACCCTATAATATCGCGTGGGAAAAGGAATTTTCAAAAGAAGCTGCCACCTTAACAACTATAATGTCAGCTCAAGTTTTAGAGGTTCATCATATCGGAAGCACTGCTGTTCCCGGCTTAAGCGCAAAACCGATTATTGATTTACTTATTGAAGTGAAAGATATAAAGAAAGTAGATACATATAATCAGAGGATGGAACAGCTTGGTTACGAAGCGAAAGGTGAAAACAGCATAAAAGGAAGACGATACTTCCAAAAAGGCGGAAATGAAAGAACGCATCATGTTCATATTTATGAAAAAGGCCACCCAGAAATTAATCGGCATATATGGTTTCGAGATTATCTGCGTACTCACCCTGATACAGCAAAAGAATACGAAACGTTGAAAATAGAACTAGCGCATCGCTATCGCTTTGAACCAGAAAAATATGTGGAAAATAAAACGAATTTTATTCATAAAATAGATGGGCTAGCTTTAAAATGGAGAAAGGGAAGCAGCAATAAGAATAGGAAAGATGATCTTAGATAAAAAGGAGGAACGAGCTTGACTCCAGTTCTAAATCGACATCCAAATACAGGAAAAAAGAAAAAAACAATATGGATCAGCCTGATATCCTTTGTTATTCTTTGTTTTGTACTTTGTACGGCAATTTCTCTTTATGTAGGCATAAGCCTGACAAAACTAGATAAAAATCCTGCTGTGAAAAATCCTGGTGATTACGGCATGCACTATAGCAATCAAGTATTTTTGAGCAAAGACGGAATAACCCATTTAAAAGGATGGATGATTGAACCAACGGAACAGCCAAAAGCGACCATTATTATGTCACATGGATACGGAAATAACCGTGAAGCACAAGGAGCTGGCTTTCTGCCCCTGAGTAAAGAATTTGTAAAAGCGGGATATCGGGTAGTCATGTTTGACTTTAGAGATTCAGGAGACTCAGAAGGAAATCAAACGACGATTGGTGTAAAAGAACAGCTCGATTTATTAGGCGTTATTCAGAAAATAAAAGAAACAACAAAAGAGCCAATTGTGCTCTACGGCATTTCAATGGGAGCAGCCACTTCTTTATTAGCAGCTTCTCAAGATGACGACATAAAAGCAGTGGTAGCCGATAGTCCTTTTAGTGATTTAACCTCTTATTTAAAAGAAAACCTATCTGTATGGTCTCATTTACCAAACTTTCCGTTTACACCGCTGACAATGGCCATTCTTCCTGTTATTGCAGATGTAAATCCTGCTGAAGCTAGTCCCATTAAAGCGGTCGAGCATATTTACCCTCGACCAATTTTATTTATACACAGCACAGGAGATACAAAAATTCCTTACACTGAAAGTGAAAAAATGGCTAAAACGCACCCGGATGCTTTTCACTTCTGGAAAACTGATAAAGCAGAACACGTTCAAAATTATCATGTATACAAAAAAGAATATGTAAAGTGCGTATTATCTTTTATTGAGCAATCGCTGTAAAAAAAAGAGGCTGGGACAAAAATATTTTAGACGAAATGTAAAACGAACCATTGATCAAGACTTTTGATTAGTGGTTCGTTTTTTTGTTAGGACAAACGTAGATTTCATGTGTGTAAATCTTTCTAGCAGTTGATTGGAGGGCAAGACGAAGACTCCTGGGGGAAAAGCGGAACAGGTGAGACCCCTCAGGAGCGAAAGCGACGAGGAGGCTCAGCGGCCGCCTGCGGAAAGCGAAGTCTTGCACGGAAATCAACTGCGGTGTCTCAAGCAGTTCAGCTCATATATCCCATTTGTTCATCTTTAGATGGGATTCATTTCGTTATGTCTTAACCTCTTTTAGCCGTTGATTTTACCTTGTTCTATAAGCTCAGCATATAAATTACGAAGAATGTAGGTTTTGTAACTTTCTAGCTTTCTTCCATCGATTTTAGAGATATTGGCGGCTTTTAACTGCTGAACAAACCAGCCCTTTGAATAGATATGAGCCATTGTTAATCACTCCTTCAAAAAGATCCACTCTAAATAATTAACTATATTCATAAAAGGAACTAAAAAGAAGTGAACGAAGCAAATGAATTGACGTTCATTTTTTACAGCGTTATACTGCTCTACAGCTACTTATAAAGGAGGAAATGAACAATGAGTAAACAGTATATAAACGTAAATGGCGTTAATTTGCACTACATAAGCAAGGGGCAAGGAGATCTTATGCTATTTCTTCATGGGTTTCCTGACTTTTCGCATATTTGGCGACACCAGATAGATGAATTTTCTAATGATTTCCACACAGTTGCTTTGGATTTAAGAGGATATAATCTATCTGAAAAGCCAAGCGGACTGGAATCATACGAAATTGATGTATTAGTAGAAGATATCCGTCAAGTGATCGAAGGTTTAGGATATAGCTCCTGCACGCTAGTTGTACACGACTGGGGAGCAGGAATCGGCTGGACATTTGCTTATCGCTACCCTGAATATGTACAAAAATTAATTGCTTTTAACGGTCCGCACCCTTATACATTTATGCGTGAGCTTAGAACAAATAAAAATCAGCAAAAAGCAAGTGAGTATATGAAATGGTTTCAAAAACAAGAAGCACAGGACTATATGGAACGAGATAACTTCTCAGGTTTACGTAAGCTTGTGATCGACCCAGCTGTAAAAAAAGGATATCTAACAGCTGATGATGTTCAAGCATACATGAACTCTTGGGAAAATGGCTCTGTGCTGTCCATGCTAAGTTATTACCGCAACTTAAAGATTTTCACAGAAGAAGACCTTCAAAGAAAATCTTTGTTTCCGTTAGAAGAAGAAGTGTTAAACATCCCGGTACAAATTATTTGGGGAAATCAAGATCCTACTTTTATGCCTGAAAACTTAGATGGTATTGAAGAATATGTACCAAACATATCTGTTCACCGATTAGCTGAAGCATCTCATGCTCCTCAGCATGAAAAGCCTCAAGAAGTAAACGACGTGATGTGGAATTTTTTAAATAAGTAAAGAAAAAAAGAAAGGTTTCCTCTAGAAACCTTTCTTTTTCTTTTGAATTTAAAATAATTTTTTAAAAAGTGATCCAACAGAATAAGGTGATCGTTAGGTAAGTATAAAAGGAAGGAATTCTTGAAAAAAGGCGGGTAAAAACTTTTTAAAAAAAGTGATCTATCTGAACAAAGCGTCCGTTAGATAAGTAGAAAGGGAAGGAATTCTTCAAGAAGATGACATTAAAAAATTTTTTTAAAAAAGAGTGATCCAACGTCACTCAGCAATCGTTTAGTAGATAGAAAGAGAATACTTCCTAAAAAGGATCATTAAATGTGAGGGAACATGAAAGTTTAATATATATAATATTCAAAATGTTCAATCTATTTAATGATTTAAGATGTAGTAAGAATGAAAAAAGAGGCGTACATCAACTAAAAATGAGGAGAGTGGAAAATGATGAAATTAAGTAAAAAATTAATGATTCCTGTACTAGGAGCTTCACTATTGATGCCGACTATTGCAAATGCAGAGGAAGCAAAACCAACGGCAGTAACAAAAGCTTCAGATCTACGAGCGAACTTAGACTACCTATTATCTGAACATTTTACGCTTGCCGTTGCCGCTATGACAACAGCCTATGACGGTTCTAAAGATGCTGACGCTGCGTTCAAAGCACTCGATCAAAATGCCGTCGACATGGAGCCAGCTATTGCTTCTATCTATGGTGATAAAGGAGCGGCTGAGTTTGAACGAATTTTCAGAGAACACAACAATTACACAGATGATTTTGTAAAAGCAACAAAAGAAAACGACAAAGAAGCCATGGCGGAAGTAGATAAAGAAGTAGATCAATTCGTGAATGAATTTGCTAAATTTCTAAGCACTGCTACGGAAGGTAAACTACCTGAAGATGCAGCAAAAGAGGCGCTTCGCGTTCACGAAGATCAAGTAAAAGAAACGTTTGAAGATTATGTAGAAGGTGACTATGAGGCAGCCGCGAAGACATACCGCGAAGGATATCAGCAAATGTTCGCAATTAGTAAAGCGTTATCAAATGCAATCGTAACGCAGATGCCCGATAAATTCGACAACACAAAAGTGGATACACCAGCAGCAGATTTACGTTCTTCATTAAACAGCTTAGCAGCAGAACATTTTGCTCTAGCAACAATGGGAATGGAAAAAGGGTTTAACGGTTCAAAAGATTACGACTATGTTAGCTGGTTGGAAAATGCCAACACAGCAGATTTTAAAGCTGCAATCGGCTCAGTATATGGCGATGAAGGAGCTGCACAATTCGAAAAAATTTGGCAAGGAGATCACATCAATGCCCAAGCTGAATTAGTAAGTGCACAAGTAAAAGGCGATGAAGCAGGAGAAAAAGCTGCAAAAGATAAGCTCCATAAATTCGCGCAAGAATTTGGTACATTCTTAGGAACAGCAACAGATGGAAACCTTCCAACTGCAGACGCACAGGCAGCTATAAAAGCACACGAGGATACGGTTATTAAAACATTTGAACAATATGCATCCGGTGACTACGCTGGAAGTTATGATACGTATCGTGAAGGGTATAAATTAATGTTTGGTGTTGGCCAAGCTTTAGGTGAAGCAATCGTAAAACAAAACCCCGATAAGTTTGCTGAAACAGCTATGCCAACAGATATGCCGAAAACAGGTATGGGCGGGGCATCTGAATCAACGATGAATCCACTAACAGCGATCTATATTGCACTAGGTTCGTTAGCTGTGTTAACAGCTGGAGTTATTTTACGCAAGAAACCAGTAAGCAAATAATATTTTTTCTCCTTTTCCTTATGAATTAAAAGTCAAGAGTCCTGAAAAAAGAAGAGAGGCTGTTCTCTCTTCTTTTTTATAAACAGCTGTGAAATGAGGTGACGATGTGAAAAAAGCGATTGTTCTCGCCTACTGTATATTAAGTTTAGTCCTGCTTGTTAGCGGCGGACTATATTTTAAAGAACAAATGGTAGAAGCAAAAGAAACAAAGCAACAGGCTGCAGCTAAGCAAAAAGAAAAAGAAGCACAATCAAAGGATCTAAAAAGCCGGGTAACGCTTGAAGAAGAATTTGCTGTACTAAAAAAGCATAAAACAGAAGCCAAACAGTTAAACAAAGAATTCAAAGGAATCATCCCTGAAAAAGTGTCCATTCCTGCTGTTCATGTGGAGGCTTCAATTGAAGAAGTAGGATTATTAGACAGCGGTGAAATGGCAGCTCCATCTACAGAAAATGGAGTTGCTTGGTTTGAACCAGGAGCTAAACCTGGCGTAAAAGGAAATGCTGTATTAGCAGGACACGTAGACAGTAAAACCGGCCCTGCCGTCTTTTACAACCTAAAAAACTTAAAAAAAGACGATGAAATTACCGTAAGAGATGCACAGGGGACCACACTTACTTTTGTTGTTAAACGTATAAAAAGCTATCCGCGAGATAAAGCACCTCTAAACGAAATTTTTGGGTACAGCAACAAACGTAATTTAAACCTAATTACGTGCACAGGCACGTTTGACCGTGCGGAAGGAACCCATCAAGAGAGGTTAGTTGTCTATACAGAACTAAAAGCTGACCAAGCAAAAGAATTGGAGCGTGAAGCAACTGCACCACAACCTCCTACACATGTAAAGATGAGCGGTAATTTGCTTACGTGGTACGCGGTACGAGAAGGTAATATTATCGGCTACCGAATTTATAAAAAGAATCCAGGCGGAACATTTGTCCATATTGGCAGCGTTTCGGAATTTGAGCGAAAAAGCTTTGCTGACTCCGACGCATCTCAAGCTCGTTACTATGTAACAGCTGTTAATGAGTCAGGAAAAGAGTCCGCTCCGTCTAGTATAGCGAAATAACAAAAAGCTCTCTTCAAACGGAGGGCTTTTTGTTATTTTTGATTGTCGATTAAAAAGATATCTTCTGCCTTTCTATTTATCTAAATGCTATTAGTTTTAATAGATAAATAAAAATTCCTTAAAAATAATACTTGAATAATATAAATATTCAGATTATTATGTACTAATAATCTTTTTTGGTAATTAAAAGGAAAAATCCAAAAAATTCTAAACGAAAAAGGAGAGAAAGTATGGCACAACCTAATTTGCAAACAGAGCAAAAATCGCATCCAACAACCTTTCTAGACAAACTATTAGGAAGGGTAGAAGCAATCGGAAACAAACTACCTGATCCTTTTATTTTGTTTGTATGTCTAGCGCTTATTATCGTAGTAGCATCTGTTGCTATTAATAGTATCGGAGTAACGGTGGTCCATCCCGGTACTAATAAGACTCTTCCAATTAAAAGTTTGTTGTCGCATGAAGGCATTCAGTATATCTTAACATCGATGCTGACCAATTTCACTGAATTTAAGCCCCTAGGACTTGTACTTGCTATGATGCTTGGAGTCGGACTTGCAGAAAAAGTAGGTCTGCTTGAAGTGGCCATAAAGAAAACGATTTTGAATGCTCCAAAAGCTCTTATTACATACGCCATCATTTTTACAGGAATTATGGCCAACTTAGCGGCAGATGCCGCTTTTGTCATCGTGCCTCCGCTTGCCGCAATGATTTTTTATACAGTAGGAAGGCACCCGCTTGCTGGATTAGCAGCAGGATTTGCTGGGGTGGGATCAGGCTTTACAGCGAATCTTATTATATCCGGAACCGACGGATTGTTATCAGGCATTTCTACTGAAGCTGCTAAAACAATTGACCCAAGCGCTGCTGTCAGTCCTGCAGCGAACTGGTATTTCATGGCGGCTTCTGTATTTGTTTTGACCGTTATAGGAGCGATCGTCACCGAAAAGATTGTAGAACCTAGGCTGGGCAATTATAAAGGGAAAAAACGCAATGATTTTGGTGAAATTAGTGAGGCAGAAGCAAAAGGATTAAAAAACAGTATCGTTGCTACATGTATTTATGTCGCTGTACTAGCTGTTTTCTTATTTTGGCCCAACTCTCCTCTACGAAATGAAGACGGTGGAATTGTGCCATCTCCTTTTTTAGATGGTATCATTCCGATCACGCTGCTGTTTTTTGTGGTAGTTGGCTCTGTTTACGGAATAACAGTAGGGAAAATCAAAAGTTCTAGAGATGTACCTGCTTATATGACTGATTCGATGAAAGATATGGCTAGCTATATTGTTCTTATTTTTGCGGCTGCTCAATTTATCGCTTACTTTAATTGGACTAATATTGGAACGTGGATTGCAGTAGAAGGAGCGGATGCATTAAAAGCACTAAATCTAACTGGACTTCCAGTTGTGGTTGGTTTTGTATTTTTAACTGTTGTTCTAAGCCTTCTTATTTTTAGCGGCTCCGCTCAATGGGCGCTAGAAGCACCTATTTTTATTCCATTGTTCATGCTGTTAGGATACAACCCTGGATTTATTCAAGCAGCATACCGAATAGCGGATTCTTCCACGAATGTAATCACTCCTTTAAATCCATACATGATTGTTATTTTAGCCTTTATGAAAGAATACGAGCCTAAGGCAGGACTTGGCACAATTATTTCACTTATGCTTCCTTATACTCTAGCTTTTTTAGGAATTTGGATTGTTATGTTGCTTATTTTTGCAGTATTCGGTATTCCTCTAGGGCCTGGTGTATATATGTATTTGTAAAGAAAAATCCTCTTCTACTCCAAGAAGAGGATTTTTTTATGTCAGAAACTCTAACACAAACAAAAAATAGTTCAGCTTATGTGTACATAGGAGAATACATAAGAAAAAGAAAACAGTATGAAAAAATAAAAGTTTTCTGAATAAATTTGCAAAAAGTAGTTGCTAAATACATATAAATCAAATATGATAGTAAACATAACAAGAGATGTTATATAATCTAACATTAAATTTAGGGGTTATTTATTCGTACTTAAGGGGGAAATCATCATGCAAATGGGCGATTCAGTATTTATGTTTTTTTCAGCATTATTGGTTTGGATTATGACACCAGCTATTGCATTGTTTTACGGGGGCATGGTTCGAAGTAAAAATATGTTAAGTACCGCGATGTATAGCGTAGGTTCTTTAGCTGTTATATCTGTTCTTTGGATAGTGGCAGGCTATTCGTTAGCTTTTTCTACCGGTGGCAATGCTTTTATTGGTAACTTGGACTGGGTGGGATTAAAAGGAGTCGGGTTCACTCCAAACGGGGACTACAGTGCTACGATCCCGCATAATATGTTTATGATGTTTCAGCTGACATTTGCTGTACTAACAGTAGCTATTATCTCTGGAGCTTTTGCAGAGCGCATGAAGTTTTCAGCATTTATCTTATTTGCTATCCTATGGTCATTATTTGTATATGCACCAGTAGCACACTGGGTTTGGGGAGTTGGCGGATGGCTTCGTGAACTAGGAGCTATTGACTTTGCCGGAGGAAACGTCGTTCACATTTCATCAGGTGTAGCAGGATTAATTCTAGCTCTTGTTGTTGGAAAACGAAAAAATGCCGATGCCGCAGCACCTCACAATTTACCGTTAACTCTTTTAGGCGGAATGCTGATTTGGTTCGGGTGGTTTGGTTTTAACGTTGGAAGTTCTTTAACTATTAACAGCGTTGCAATGACGGCTTTCATTAACACGAATACAGCGGCAGCAACAGGAATTATCGGCTGGCTTGTAGTAGAGTGGATTATCAATAAAAAACCTACGCTGCTTGGAGCCGTTTCGGGAGCGATTGCTGGACTTGTAGCTATTACACCAGCTTGTGGATTCGTTACACCGTTTGCCTCTATTGTAATTGGTTTTATCGGCGGAGCAGTTTGTTTCTGGGGTATCTTCTCACTTAAAAAGAAAATCGGTTACGACGATGCGTTAGATGCATTTGGTCTTCACGGTATTGGGGGAACATGGGGAGGTATTGCAACAGGTTTATTTGCCACAACTTCTGTAAATGACGCCGGTGCGAATGGTTTATTCTACGGAGATCCAAGTCTACTTTGGAAACAGCTGGTGGCTATCGTAGCAACGTACCTATTTGTCGGTATTGCTACCTTCATTATTGTTAAAGTGGTTGGATTAATCGTATCTCTGCGTGCGACACAAGAAGAAGAAACGCTTGGGCTTGATATTACGCTGCACGGTGAAAGAGCGTATCACGAATCAAATATGTAAAAGGGGTGGACACAGTGAGTGATGTTTTAACAAAAATTGAAATTATTACACGCCCTTCAAAGTTTGAAGAGCTTAAGCAAGAACTGGCGAAAATTGGCGTTAGCGGTATTACAGTTACGGATGCACTGGGGTGCGGGTTGCAAAAAGGCATTACGGAGCTTTATAGAGGCGTTAAAAAACAAGACAATATGCACGCACGAATTAAAGTAGAAATTGTGGTGTGCGAAGTTCCTGTATCTGACGTTGTTGATAAAGCAAGAAAAGTACTAAATACAGGTCAGCCTGGAGATGGGAAAATATTTATCTATGAATTAAAAAATGCCATTAAGATCCGAACAGGGGAAGAAGGATCACAGGCATTACGAAATAATAGTTAAACTTAGGGAGAAAGAGAAAACAAAGGGTCATATAAAAGGTGCATACTATGCACCTTTTTTTAGGTTGAATAGTTACACAGCATGTTTCCTTACGGTGACATGCTTTTTTGTTATATATATAGCCAAAAAGTATATCGCAAAAAATAAGTGAATATAATTAAAATTATTTTTATAAAATTAAGAAAATTATAAAAATATGTGTCATTGTTACTGACAAGTTTGGTGAAATACTGCTGTTTATCCTTTTATAATAGTAAAAAATAACTATATTTTTACTTTTATTAGTTTCTCTTTATATATGAGAGCAAATCGATTATGAAAGGATGTGAAAAAAGATGTACATAAACAGCAAGCTGTTTCACCGTTTTCAGAAATGACATTTGTTGCAAAGATAAAAAGCGTTCTAGACGCGAACAAAGGGAGGGAAAATCGTTATAAAAGACTAGCCGCTATTAAGCGTTTTATAACGATTACTACATGCTAAGTAAAAAAATGTTATCTATTTTAGCAACAACGGTCTTATCGGTAGGGTTTGTAGCTGGCTGTGGGAGCAACAGTACATCGGGAGAAGATAAAGGCAGCAATGTTATAAAAATTGCTACACAAAGCCCTTTGTCAGGAGGTAGTGCGACGTTAGGTGAAGCAATCAAACTGGGAGCTCAGCTAGCTCTTGATGAAGAAAAAGACACGTTTAAAAAATTAGGATATAAACTTCAGCTTGTACCGTATGACGACCAAGGCGACCCGAAAAAAGGTGTAGCGAACGCTCAGTTAATCGGATCCGATAAAGCCGTCTATGGAGTGATAGGACATTTAAATTCAGGGGTTACCATTCCTTCATCTGAAACGTATGAGAAATATTCAATTCCAATGATTTCTCCTGCAAGTACAGCAACGGACGTAACAGACCGAAAGTTAAAAACGGTTAACCGCATTGTAGCGCGCGATGACTTCCAAGGGCCTGCAGGAGCTGAATATGCTGTTAAAGAGTTGAAAGCAAAAAATATTTTTGTCATTCAAGATAAAACAGCTTACGGACAAGGGCTTGCAGATGCTTTTAAAACAGCAGCTGAAAAAGAAGGAGCAAAAATTGTTGGATTTGAAGGAATTACGGTTGGAGAAAAAGATTTTAACGGTGTGTTAAATCAAGTCTCTAAAGAAAAGCCGGATCTCGTTTATTTTGGTGGTCTTTATGCAGAAGGCGGACTTTTAATTAAACAAGCTCGTGACAAAGGAATTACCGCTAAGTTTATGGGAGGGGATGGCTTAGACTCATCAACTTTAGTTGATATTGCCGGAGATGCTGTAAAAGATACATATCTTACGTCAGTAGCAGGCGATGCTTCCAAGACGCAATTCGCTAAAAATTATGAGAAGAAATTCAATAAAAAAGTAGAGTCATATTCTGTATACGGGTATGATTCCATGAAAGTTATGCTTCAAGGTATTCAAAAAGCAATTGAAGACAATGATAAAAAGCTTCCTTCTCATGAAGCAGTACGTGACGCCGTACGCGGTATTACAGAATATAAAGGAGAACTTACGCAGGTAGGATTTGATGAGAAAGGAGACAATAAATACGCTAAAATCTTTATCTATAAGTTTGACGCTCCTTCGTACCCAGCTAAATTAGAAGGAGAAATCTCACAGTAAACCTAAGAAAAGAAAGGTATGGATGTTCCGTACCTTTCTTTTCTTAAAATCGATTTTATAGGACGAAAGGGACGAGGTTATATGTTTGCTCATATTATACAAACACTGCCGCAAGTGTTAATTGACGGACTAACATTAGGAGCTGTATATGCAATTATTGCCCTAGGTTATACGATGGTATATGGCATTTTAGAACTCATCAATTTTGCACACGGCGAAATTTTTATGTCAGGCGCCTTTATCGGAACCGCTATTTTAATAGGGTTAACAGGCGTAGGTTGGATTGCAGCTTTTCCAGCTGTTGTGACGTTAATTTTAGTTCTTCTTATTACGAGCGTTGCGACTGGGTTTCTTGGTATGGGAATTGAAAGAGTAGCTTACCGCCCCCTGCGCAAGTCTTCTAAACTAATTACACTTATTACAGCTATCGGAATGTCGTTTCTATTACAGGATTTTGTGCGCTTCATTACGGAACTTAAGAATGGTAACTATATTGTTAATACCCCTGCTTTATTTTCAGGAAAAGTATCGGTTAGTGCTTCTTCTCTTTCATCATCATTTGATGATGCTACATTTAAAGTAACGTTTATCGTAGTGTTACTTGTTGCTTTTTGTTTAATGATCGGACTTGAAATTTTCGTCAATCGGACCAAATGGGGAATGGCAATGAGAGCTGTAGCTCAAGATCCCGATACAGCTTCATTAATGTCCATTAATGTAAACAAAGTTATTTCTCTTACTTTCTTTATTGGTTCGGCTTTAGGAGGCGCGACCGGTGTGTTATTTGCGCTTCATTACGGAACAATTGATCCTTACATTGGGTTCATATTAGGATTAAAAGCTTTTACAGCAGCTGTTTTAGGAGGTATAGGCAATATACGAGGCGCAATGTTTGGAGGGCTAATGCTTGGCATTCTTGAAATGTTTGCAGCTGCGAATTTATCAACAATCACCGGCAATGTTTTAGGAGCAGAGTATAAAGATGTATTTGCATTTGCCATTTTGATTTTGGTGTTAATTTTTAAACCAGAAGGCTTATTTGGAAAAGCCGTTACAGAAAAAGTGTAGGTGATGAAGATGAAAAAAATAATGAGTAGGCTTGAAGGAAACAAAAAGGCGCAAATCATTCTATTTTTTATATATGTAATTGCAACAAGCGGTAGTTTAATGCTTGCCCAAAAGTCCGTTGTCGCATTTTTACTTCTTTTATTTTCATTATTACTTCTGTATTTTATGTCTCTTTCGACTAAATTAAAATGGCTAATAGCAGGGGTCATTTTAATTGTGCTGCTTCCTTTTTCAGCTAGCCAAGGCCCTGCTTATGAATCCTATATGGAAGTATCTACACTAGTAGGCATCTATATTGCTATGGCACTTGGGTTGAACATTGTAGTGGGGTTAGCCGGATTATTGGATTTGGGATTTGTTGCTTTCTTTGCAGTTGGGGCTTACACGTATGGAATTTTTGCGACCAATCAAGCTGCTAATTTTATGCCTTTTGGTACGTACCCATTATCAGGAGAAAGCTTTTGGTTTTTTATTATTGCAGGGTGCCTAATAGCCGCTTTATTTGGAGTTTTGCTTGGTATACCTGTGCTGCGCGTAAAAGGAGACTATCTAGCTATCGTTACGCTTGGATTCGGGGAAATTATTCGAATTGTATTTAACAATTTGGATAAACCAATCAATATTACAAACGGAGCAATGGGGCTGTCCTCCGTGACGCCGCCTTCTATTTTTGGGATTAACTTAGTATATCCAAGTCAGTTTTATTATGTAGTATTAGTCATCTTAGGGGCGGTTATTTTTATTGTACGGCGATTTGAATATTCTAAAGTAGGACGATCGTGGAAAGCGGTTCGTGAAAATGAAATTGCAGCTCAAGCGATGGGAATTCACCTTGTCAGAACAAAGCTGCTTGCGTTTGCTATCGGTGCCTCTTTTTCAGGCATGATGGGAGTGGTCTTTGCCGCTAAGCAAACCTTTGTTGATCCAACCAGCTTTACGCTGTTAGAATCTATCACGATTTTAGTCATGGTTATTTTAGGAGGAATGGGGAGCGTTCCAGGCGTCATACTTGGAGCGGCGGTTGTAACCATTCTTAATCTTCAAGTATTAACGGAGCTCACCGATTGGTTTAATCAACTGAGTTTAAGCGGAGTTATCTCTATACCGGATGCACTTTCGCCAGCTAAAATGCAGCGATTTATTTTTGGCGGACTTCTTATTCTATTTGCTCTATACAGGTCTCAGGGATTGCTTCCTGCTAAACAGCCTACGTTCGATTTGAAAGAGCTGAAAGAAGAAGCGGAAGAAGAAGAAATACAGCCTGTGATTTCAACGGCTGAGAAAAACGTCAATCTATAGAGGTGAAAGAAATTGTCTATTTTAGAAGTGAAAAATGTAACCAAGGCCTTTGGCGGTTTAGTTGCCAATCAAGACGTAACAATGGATATTCAAAAAAATTCAATAACAGCTGTAATAGGACCAAACGGCGCTGGAAAGACTACATTTTTTAATATGGTGACAGGTGTTTATCAGCCAACCTCAGGTGATATTATGTTAAATGGTCAATCTATAACAGGCCTAAAACCTCACAGCGTATCAAAACAAGGGATTTCTCGGACATTTCAAAACATCAGGTTATTTAGTAATATAACGGTGTTAGAAAATGTATTAGTTGGGATGCACAACCATTTGAAAGCAACCACTTTTGAAACGCTGTTGAATTTACCTCGAGCAAGAAGAGCGGAAAAAGCAGCTAAAAAAGAAGCGTATAAGCTGTTAGAATACGTTGGGCTAGAAGCTTTATATAACGAAGTAGCCAATAACTTATCGTATGGAGCGCAGCGCCGACTCGAAATTGCCAGAGCGTTAGCTACTAGACCCTCACTGTTATTATTAGACGAACCGGCTGCTGGTATGAATCCGCGTGAAACAAAAGAGCTGACAGATCTTATTCACACGATACGAAAAGACCGGGAAATAACCATTTTATTAATTGAGCATGACATGAAGCTCGTTATGGAAATTTCTGATCATATTATTGTATTAGACCATGGAATAAAAATTGCAGAAGGAAATGCTGAACATATCCGTACGCACCCGAAAGTGATTGAAGCCTATTTAGGGAAGGGAGCGGCAGGGGAGATAGACAGAAAGGAGAAAAGTACATGACTCTATTAAAGTTAACTGAAGTTGACACCTTTTACGGAGGAATTCAAGCGCTTAAAGGAATAACGATTGATGTAGAAGAAGGAGAAATTGTGACTCTTATTGGAAGCAATGGAGCTGGTAAATCTACCACACTAAAATCCATTAGCGGTCAAGCTCCTGTCAAAGCAGGTAGTATCGTGTATAAAGGCACCCATATCACGAAATTCCCTCCTCACCAAACGGCCCGGCTAGGAATAGCTCACGTGCCAGAAGGAAGAAAGATTTTTCCTAAGATGACGGTAAAAGAAAATTTAACGATCGGAGCATTCTCACTTTCTAATAAAAAAGTAATAGAAGAAAATATGGCTAGAGTACTCACATATTTTCCAAGGCTAAAAGAAAGGTTGACTCAAAAAGGAGGAACGATGAGCGGCGGTGAACAGCAAATGCTAGCCATCGGGCGAGCGCTTATGATGAACCCCACTATGCTTATGCTAGATGAACCTTCTATGGGGCTTGCTCCTATCATTGTAGAACAAATATTTGAAATCATTATGGAGTTAAATAAAAACGGCATGACGATTTTACTCGTGGAACAAAACGCTTATCAAGCACTGCAAATCGCGCACCGAGGCTATGTGATTCAAACGGGAGAAATTATTCTGCAAGGGAAAGGCTCGGAATTAATTCATAATGAAAAAATAAAAGAAGCTTATTTAGCTTAAAAAACAAACCGCATCGCGTTTTAACGCTGCGGTTTGTTTTTGTTCACAAGGGATGATTTGGATAAAGCAGCTAAGCATTGCTATTATCTGGTTTAGTTCCTTAATTAAGTAGGGAACGTTTAAAATAAGATTATTGAATAAGTGAGTAATTAGATAACCTCCTAGCTGAAAGAAATGATTCAATTTAAAGCTTTTTTATAAAAAACAAAAAAAGTTGAAACTTTTTTCATTAAAAAACGTTTATAAAGTAATAGAAAAAAATGGGTACGGTTATTTACACTCAAAAAGGAAGTGAGAGCGTGGCGACGCTGAAAACTAATTATTTGACTGACTTATGCTTAATCTATAGAGAAAGTCAATTTTATGTAATGCAAATACCTAGTTTCTACAAAAAAATGGCTAGCAAATACTTTCAGTTTCAGCCCCAAGAAAAAATAATTGCGTATTTACACAGCTCTTTTATAGCAGGCCTAGATAAAAGGGGAATTTGCTTTACAAATAAGGGGATTTACTGGAAAAGCAGAGGGATGAAAAAAGGAAAAATGTTATGGGAAGAGTTCGCTAACATTCAATCCATTACCATTCGAAAAGAAGAAATGATTTGTTTTAATGACGTGGAGAAATTTCAAGTCAATCAAAACGATTACTCAGCTAGAAAGCTAGTATCTCTATTAAAAAAAATCAAGAAATTTATTCGCACTCATTCCCATGAATATATGTGTCAAGACTATATATATCCGTGTGTATCCTCAAAAGAATTAACTTCTATTTGTTCATCTTTTCAAATTCATCAAACCCCTGATCCAAAAGATGCGTTGTCGGTAGAAGGACAACTATGTGAAGAAGTTGAAAAAGAGATGCGAAACAGGCTCTATTTACCTGCTAAAGAAAAAATTGTAGCTCATTTAAATACATATCCTCTTCAAAAAACCGAGGGGATTACCGTTTGTTCTAAAGGAATTTATTTCTCAAAATCTTTTAAAACAGTTTACTACCCTTGGCACTTATTTCGCCACGTGAGTATTTCAGTGGAAACCGAGGAATTAAAAATTGCTAAAAAACATTCGTTATCTCTCAACTCAGCTGCCGTATCAAGCGGGGAAGTAATGCTGTTTCTCAAACAAATTAAACAGCATGTGCAGGCTTTGCATGAAAAAGAAGTCGATATTAAACAAGATAATAAGTTTGCATGGAAAATGTTAATTTAAAAAACAGGTTACGCGTAATCTGTTTTTTGTTTTATAGTTCTTTAGAATCATTTATTTGGAATATTGAAAGACATCATACAAGTAAACAAGACTAGAATATTGGAAGTTAAGAAATTTTTTCCATGACTATAAGGTTAATTTTACCAAAATATCTTTTTCGTTTGGATAATTATGCTAAAATAGAGCTCGAGTTTATTTTAAGGAGCTGACAACAAGATGGAACGTAATTATTCAATTGATTTTATTAAGTTTTTTGCTACAGTGTTTGTGGTTTGTATTCATGTTAATCCATCACATGACGATTTCTTTTTAGGGAACCAGGAAAATGTGCTAGATGTCATTGTTGACACATTTGCACGATTCGCGGTTCCTTTTTTCTTTATTGTATCAGGGTATTTGTTTATGAATAAAATTCAAAAACATCCAAAGCCTTCTGCATACTTAAAAAAATACACGTGGAATATTTCAAAGCTTTATGCATGTTGGTTCGTCTTTTATTTATTGTTTGGTGTAGTTCTGCGCTTATTTCAGAACCACGGAACATTAGCAGAACGAAAAGGTGCAGTAGCTGATTATCTAACATCATCCATCACATTCAAAGATATCTTTTATTATGGAAGTGACACAAGTGGATTTCAGCTTTGGTACTTGATTGCATTAATTTGGGCTGTTGTCATCGTTTTCTTATTTCAAAGATGGAAAAAGATTGGCTTATTAATGCTTATCAGCACCGTATTATATGTAACTGGGTTATTTGGGCAGTCTTATTCTTTATTTTTTCCACTTTCTTTTCAAACGAGAGATGCCCTGTTCTTTGGTTTGTTCTATACAGTATTAGGAGCTATGTTTGCCCTTTACGGTAAGCAAATTCTGTCAGTATTAAACGCAAGGCCAATGGTTTATTTAGCCAGCTTTTTTGTGTTTTCAGCGTTAGAGATCGCCGAGCGTTACTGGTTGGTCAATATCCAGCACAGCAAGCCCGGAGACTATTTTATTTCTACGATTTTTTTATCGGCATCATTGTTTTTATTCGTATTGAGCAGTCCAGCTCTTGGCAAAAACTCGTTTTTTTCAAAAGTTGGGAAAAATTCAGTTGGCATTTATGTAGTGCATATATGTATATTAAATGAGACCTATCGATTGCTTCGTTCTATAGATTCTTCTTTCTTTACGAATAGTGTCGTTGCCTACGTACTTATCGTTCCAGCAGTTTTTTGGTGCTCGTACTATTTATATAGAGGAATTCAATGGACAAAGGAAAAATTACATGTGAAGCCGCACAAACATCCAATCACAAAACTACAGCATAAATAAAAAGAGCTGGCTAACTAAGCCAGCTCTTTTTATGATGCAATAGCGTACAAAAGCTGCCTTTGCAGTTGAGGGGATAAGGAAATATTTTGATACAATTCGTAAATATGATGTTCGTTCCGGTGATAACAAATCCAATCCTTGTATGTTCCTTTTAAGAAGATGCGAAAAAACACGATTCGCTTATTCGTGCCGCCTGTTTTTAATTCAATTTTCAAATCATCTGTTTCTAATGTATACTGTACTGTAGAAGAAGAAAGAGCAAGTTTAGTTGTTTTTTTACTTGTTTTAATGAATTCGGCAAGTTCAATGATCTTCATTTTTTTACCTCACTCTATTGTAAATTAGGGGTATCTTATACGTATGATGTGTACAAAGAAAATAGAATTGTTTTTTTATAGCTTAGAAGAATGATCTTCAGCCCCTTCGTTAAGGGATTTGCATAAAAGGTTGACGTTTTCTTTGAATACAAATAAAATGCATATTAAGAAGTATTTCCCTCATTGTAACTACAGAAAAAGAAGAATTAAGGGGGCTCAATATGTTGACTGACTTAGTTGTAAGTCAAAAAGTAGTCAAGGTAAATGAATTTACTGTTGTAGGAGTGCCTATTCGAACGGATGAACCTGTGGAAGAAACGGGCACAGGTCTTATTCCCAAGCACTGGCAGACTTTTTATAAACAACAGTTAGCTAATAAAATCGCCAATAAAGTAAATGGTAATACATTTGCTCTTTATACAGAATTTGAATACAATCAAAAAATGGATTTTACATTTGCTCTCGGATATGAAGTTTTACCCGGCGGCGAACTGAAAGATGATATGAGAGAGTTCATCATCCCAGAAGGTGAATACATGGTGTTTACAACAGCTGTTGGTCCAGCTAGACAGGTAGTCGTAGAGGCTTGGGCTTATATTCGCGAGTGGGCTAAAAAAAATCATCGTGCCTATAAAATAGATTTTGAATTATATGATGAACGCTGTATTGATCCTGAGTACAGTCAAGTTGATATTTATGTTTCGATTTAATAGCTAGTTTTGCTAAGTAGTTAAGATGCAGAGAAACGTTTTTGCTGCGTTCTTACTTTTAACGATAGGAATACAAAAGGGGTTTAGCGAGAGTGATCAGCAACGATTTATTACAAGCTTTAAAAGACGGATATAAACAGAGAATTAAATGGGTACTTATAAGTCAAATGGCACTGTTCATCACCGTAGCAGTCATACTTGTATCAAATTTTGTCACTAAATTTTCGTTTAACCAATTAAGCTTTATTTTTGTTTTGGTTAGTATAAGTTCGCTGTTATCAGGGATAGAGCACGTATTGTTAAAACGTGAGAAGTGGCAATGGGTTTTTGATTTTATTTTAGCTGCTTTTTTTATTGGTTTATCTATTTTTTTACACCGTTAAAGCGCCTAGTTCAGCGCTTTTTTATTTTGGGCAGCTCCGCACACAATTTTCGGACCTTTCTAGTATAAACAAAAATAGGTATTTATGACGAAAACAGTCAGAAAATTTAGTAAAAAGGTCTTGTATCTTGTCTTTATTTCGATTATGATAAGTTTACACCGTTCGTATTCACTTCTTTAGATGTCAGTACCTCTATTTTTACACTACAGAAAAGAGGTGAAGCCATTTCTTCAGTTTTCCTGCTAGCCTGCATACTAACCCTTTTAGCTATTTTATTTAGTAGCAACTACCCTCAAAATTAAAGGAGAGATCCGCGCTTATGTCAAAAGCTCCTGCAAAAAACGAAATTGAACTTCAACTATCTGAAACGCACTTTTTTCAACTGCTTGATTTAATTTATTTAGGTAACTGGATGGTCACAGCATGCTCTGGAGTGGAAGATGAACATGCACAAGAATATACGGATGTAGAAAAACAAATGTTTTCTCACGCAGAGCCTTTCCTTGAAAAAGGGCCTTTTCACACGCTAAACAGTGAGATTATGTTTACAGAAGAACATGAAGATTCTCTTCAAGATATTATTGGAGAATACGATAACGAAGTGTTTTGGGAAGCGCTAGCCTATCGCATGGCTAAACGAGATGTGATAGAACAAATAGGACCCATTAAAGAAATAAAAAATGAAGTTTTTATGCAAATTTTCCATCGAGAAATGGATTATATACGAGAGTTTGAGGCAAATGGAATTAAACGAATAACCATACCGCCTCTGCAGTAAAGGAGACAAATCGGCTTTCAAACTTGAAGGCCGATTTGCTGTTAAGCTGAAGCTTTCCTATTCCGTCTGAGAGGCGGGAAAGATCGGTATGTAAAGCTCCTCCATAACCATTCACACGGACCGTAATAGAAATAATAAAGCCACCACTTATTAAAAAAAAGCTGGAGTGTATATATAATGAGACAAATAATCGTGCTTTCTGTTAAGGTAAGAGTTCCGTATAAACCAAAGGCTCGAACCATCCACAGGCAAATTAAAGTTTGGCTAAGGTAAGTTGTTAATGCCATTGTTCCACTATACTTAAAAAGACCCAGCATCGAAGCGTAAGGAGAAAATTGCAGAAATAACAGTAAGGTGGTAAGATAAAAAAAACATAGAAAAATGCCGCTCAAACTTGTAAAAAGGTGAATGGCCGCCTGCTGATAGAGTCCATATTTTAAAATTTCTAGTTTTAAGATAGCGAGAATGATAGTTAAAGTAAAACCTGCTGCGCCTGTTATTAACTGAATTTTCTTAAAAAAAGAACGATTTTGTTCGATATTATGTACTAATCCTTTTTTAGCAGTATATAAGCCAAATAAAAACATAGAAAATACGGGAAAGATAGAAAACGGTAGATTTAATAGCATAGGCACCACTTCAACATTCAAACGATAAAACAGCCAAGATAAATAGTCTGCTTGCCTGTAGGTGGATAAATATTGAGTTAAGGCATGTTCATGTAAAACCTTATACTCCAACTGAGCCTCCTGCAAGACGTGGGCCGGAATAAAAAACTGCATGCAAGCCAAAAGATAAAAAAAGCATAGCAAGCCTATTGCCCACAGCAAAATCGTCTTGGTTTTTCGATTATAAAAAAACAACACTAAAAAACCGCCGACAGCATACACATGCAAAATGTCTCCATACCAGAAAAAGACAAGATGAAAAAGCCCGATTAATAGCAAAGAAGCCATTCTTCTTGACCATAAAGCAGCGGCAAAGTAATGCTTTTCTTCAGCTCTATGCAAAAAGATTCCGCATCCAAGTCCAAATAAAAAAGAAAAAATCGTAAAAAACTTCCCTTGGACAAATAGCTGCAGGCATAAATCAATATAAGCATCTATTCCTTCATATTTATAAGAAACATTGTACAGCTGAAAAATAAATATCGGAGAAGTAAAAGCCGGTATATTCACTAAAAAAATGCCCAGCAAAGCAATGCCTCGAATAATATCAAGAACAACAAGGCGTTCGTTAAGGGGAAGTGGAGAAGGATTCATCACTGTCGCTCCTTTTGGTTAGATATGTACATCTTAACACGACAGCGGCGAAAAAATAGGTGGAAATATAAAAAATAAGCGGAAAGATTCATAGCTTTATGAACAAAAAAGTTGGATAATAATGGTATGGTTATCCACATCAAATACGAAAGGTGGAGAAAAGGATGAAAACAGCACTTGTGTTAGGTGGAACTCGTTTTTTTGGAAAAAATTTAGTCCAGACATTGCTCTCTAAAGGAGTTAAGGTTACGTTAGCAACGCGAGGTAAAACACCAGATGATTTCGGCGACCGAGTTGAACGGATTTTTCTTGATCGTGTAGAAAAAGATTCTGTAATCGAAACAACACGAGGAAGAAAATGGGATGTTATCTTCGATCAAATATGCTATTCTTCACACGGCGCAGCTGTGGCTGTTGAAGCTTTTCGTCATAGTACCAGTCACTATGTACTCACCTCGACTCTTTCAGTATACGGTTCTTTAGAAAAAACGTGTTATGAAGAAGATTTTGATCCATACAAGTATCCTATTTCATATACACGTCGTGAAAATATTTCCTACCAAGAGGGAAAACGCCAAGCTGAAGCGGTATTTTTTCAAAAAGCACCGTTTTCGGTAACGGCTGTCCGTTTTCCAATTGTAATGGGAAAAGATGATTATACGGATCGCTTACGTTTTCACGTAGAAAAAATTATGCATGAAGAAGAAATTGGTATACCGGCTATTGAAGCAGAAATGAACTTCATTTCACAGGAAGAAGCCGGTGAATTTTTAGTCTGGTGTGCAGAACAGAAGCTAAAAGGACCGATTAACGCTTGTTCAAATGGTACTATTTCACTCAAAAATTTATTTTCATATATTGAACAAGCAGCGAATAAAACAGCAAAAACAACTTCTCGTTTAACAGATGAAAATAGTTCTCCTTACGGAGTAGATCATTCTTGGACGATGAGCAATGAAAAGGCTAGCTTTTGGGGATATTCATTTACAAACCTGGAGGAATGGCTGCCATCATTAATCAAAGCTTTCGTTGAAAGCGAAAAGAAAGTACCTTTAAGTTAAGAAAAAACAAAGACTGCACCTTTTAGCAGTCTTTTTGCTGTGACAAGCAGAACATTTTTATTTTATACATAAAAAGGGTACGCTAGGTACACATCATTATATAGAAGAAAGAAGGATAAACTATGGCAAAACATCACTTTCATTTGCAAGCAAATTGGCCAGGAGGCCGAAATGAAGTAGGTACAATTGAATCAGGACAATTAAAAACAAAAATTTCCATTCCGCCAGAAATGGACGGGCCAGGAGTGGGAACAAATCCAGATGAAATGCTCCTAGGGGCAGCAGCTACGTGCTACATCATCACGCTTGCAGCGATGTTCGAAAGAAGCGGAATCCGTCAGGAGGCTTTAACGATGGAATCAGAAGCTATTGTGGACGTGACGAATGGTGTATTCACATACGAAAAAATTATTCATAAACCTCATGTTATCATCACATCTGAATTTGCGGCTCAAGAAGAAAAAATCAATCGACTTATAAAAAAAGCAGAAACATCCTGTATGATTTCAAGAGCAATTCAAGGAAATGTTGAGATTAAATTAGAGCCTCAGCTCACAGTAAAAGCGTAATGGACCCATTACGCTTTTCTTATGTTTATTTCTAAAAAAAGCACATTTAAGATTGTAAAATACTCAAATTTGAATATAATAATTTAAGTAGCTATCATTTCTGTTCATCAAAAAGATGACGCGAAAGGAGGAACTGAAATGGTTTCATCGGAAAAAAATATTCGTTTTATCGTAGCAGGATTACTGCTCGGTATTTTTATGTCAGCCATGGATAATACCATCGTAGCGACGGCTATGGGGAAAATCATTTCTGATCTAGGTGGGTTAGATAAGTTTGTTTGGGTTACGTCCGCCTATATGGTTGCCGTGATGGCAGGTATGCCGATATTTGGTAAACTGTCTGATATGTACGGCCGTAAACGGTTTTTTATTTTTGGATTGACGGTATTTTTACTTGGATCTGCATTGTGTGGCCTAGCGCAAAGCATTGTGCAGCTAAGTATTTACCGAGCGATTCAAGGAATTGGAGGAGGAGCGCTTCTTCCGATTGCTTTTACCATTGTATTTGATATTTTCCCTCCCGAAAAACGCGGGAAAATGACGGGATTATTAGGTGCCGTTTTTGGCTCAGCAAGTGTATTTGGTCCGCTTCTTGGTGCATACATTACGGAATACATCAGCTGGCACTGGGTGTTTTACGTGAACGTGCCGATTGGACTTTTATCGTTATTTTTTATTGTGCGCTTTTATAAAGAATCAACAAGTCATAAAAAACAAAAAATTGACTGGGCTGGTGCAGCCACTCTTGTAATTTCAGTAGTTAGTTTAATGTTTGCTCTTGAACTTGGAGGGAAAGAGTACGATTGGTCTTCTCCGCAAATTTTATCTCTTTTTGCTATCTTTGCTGTGGCGCTATCACTCTTCTTTTTTGTGGAAAAACGCGCGCAAGAGCCGATTATTTCATTTTGGATGTTCAAACGCCGTTTATTTGCAACATCACAAATTCTCGCTTTCTTATACGGAGCAACGTTTATTATTTTAACGGTATTTATTCCTATTTTCGTTCAAGCTGTGTATGGAGGTTCTGCTACAAATGCAGGTTTAATTTTAACTCCTATGATGTTAGGCTCGGTAGCAGGAAGTGCTATCGGCGGGATTTTTCTCACAAAAACAAGCTTTCGAAACTTAATGATTATGTCCGTTTTTTCATTTGCAGTAGGAATGTTTTTATTAGGAACAATGGAACCTGATACACCTCGTTGGATGCTAACGGTATTCATGATTTTGACTGGGTTTGGCGTCGGATTTAGCTTTTCTCTTTTACCAACTTCGTCAACGCATAAGCTGGATCCACAGTTTAGAGGTTCTGCCAACTCAACGAACTCATTTGCGCGTTCTTTAGGCATGACGCTGGGAGTTACGATTTTTGGAACGATTCAAAGCAATACATTTACAAATGAGCTGCAGCGCAATTTTCAAGGTATGGGAAATGGATCACAAGGAGCATTTTCTCAAATAGGAGATCCGAGTGCAGTTTTTCAATCAAGTGCCCGAAACAGCATTCCGCCTCAAATATTAGATAAGATTGTTGATGCTATGTCTACATCGATCACGTATGCATTTATGCTTGCTCTTATTCCAATTGCAGTAGCTATCATTACTGTCTTTTTAATGGGAAATGAACGAGTGGAAGTTCCTCCTAAAAAGCGGGTAGAAGCTAAGGAACCTGCAGCTCAAAAATAGAAAAAGCACGAAGATGTTCGTGCTTTTTTTACTAAATAAGATGCATGTCAAGAGGTGAAAGGTGTTATGAGTGTTAAATTAGTCATATTGGGTTTATTAATGGAAGGAAATAAGCACCCTTATGAGATTCAGCAAACCATTAATGAAAGACAAATGAAGCACTATATTAAACTTGCAAGCGGCTCTTTATATTATGCTTTTGATACGCTTGAAAAAAATCAGCTGGTGAAAGTAGTCGATGTGATTCGAGAGACAAACAGACCTGAAAAGACCGTTTATTCTATCACGGATGCAGGAAGAGAAGAATTTGAGCGCCTTTATTTTGAACAGCTATTAAAAAAAGAGCATATGCATAGACCAGTTTATGCTGCGCTTTCATTTACTTCTTACGTAGATCAAGAAAAAGTGGCTTCTGCTTTAGAAAAAAAGATTGAGGAAACGGCAGCTTATTTAGAAAAAATGCAAAATTTGTACCAAGTTAAAAAGGTGGATCATTCCATTGCAAATCTGTCGATCATTATGCGCACGATTATGCATTTGAAAGTAGAACTAACTTGGTTCACTCATTTACTCGAAGCGGCGAAAAGCAACAAGCTTACAGAAGTAGATGATGGTTATTTTGAAGACGTTGAAAAAATCGTAGATGAGTTTTAAAAAAAGAAGCAAAACGCTGCTTCTTTTTTTAATGGTCATAAAATACATTTCAAGCAATTTAATTTTGCCAAAAGCTAGGTCAATAACAATTAATTAACACCTGATTCGACCTTTAATCAGCTTTACTTATAAAACGCTTTCAAAAAGTAGTAAGACTATTAAAAAAGTAAAAAAAATTAAAGAAATATAGCGATTTCATTTTGATTGACGAGTAAAAGAGTGGTAAAATATAAGCAGATATCAGATACACACGCAGTGAGATTTATCACTCGTTGTAAAGATGTCAGACGATAAGGTAATCGACATTCAAAATGGAAAGATTGTTGAGTACGACAATTATTATAACTCGTTGGGGGTTTTATCATGGGTAACGAAACGTCGAATAGAGGGGAGCCTTGGCAAGGATTTTTGGGTCCGAACTATGGCTATGTATTAGAACAGTATGAGTTATATGAAGAGCAGTCAGATCTAGTAGATCCAGAGTTAAAAGAATTATTTGATTATTGGGGTGCTCCTCCATTAAACGAAAGTGAGCAAGTTCAGCAAGCTGAATACGCACAGGCTGCACCTTCAGCTAACACATCTAAAATTGCATCGGCTATTAAGCTAGCGGAAAACATCCGTGCTTATGGTCATCTATACGCATCAATTAAGCCTCTTGAAAGCGAGAAGAAAGATCCTGTCTTGCTTCATTTGGAAGATTACAATTTAACGCAAGAAGATTTAAAATCAATTCCGGTTGACATTTTATGTACAAATGCGCCATCACACGTCAAAAATGGTTTAGACGCAATTAACTATTTAACAGATGTCTACACAAAAACCATTGCGTTTGAATTCCATCACGTACATAATATGGAAGAGAATAAGTGGCTGACTGATATGGTCGAGTCAGGTGCTATTTTCCAACCTCTTTCAAATGAGAAAAGAACTTCTATATTAAAGCGTTTAACAGAAGTAGAAGGCTTTGAACAATTTTTACACCGTACATTTGTCGGACAAAAACGCTTTTCTATTGAAGGCGTAGATATGTTAATTCCACTTGTAGATGAACTGATTGCACGCTCAGTGGAAACAAGCCCAAAAACGGTTAATATCGGTATGGCTCATCGTGGACGCTTAAATGTATTGGCACACGTATTAGGCAAGCCGTATGAAATGATTTTTGCAGAATTCCAGCATGCACCTAACAAGGAATTAGTTCCTTCAGAAGGTTCAATCGGTATCAACTACGGCTGGACGGGAGACGTAAAATATCACCTGGGTGCCGACAAACAAATTAAAGCAGAGAACACAGTTCGAGCTCGTTTGACATTGGCTAGCAACCCGAGTCACTTGGAGTTTGTTAATCCGGTTGTGGAAGGGTTTACAAGAGCGGCTCAAGATGAGCGTGATGTGAATGGATACCCAAAACAAGATGTAAAAAAATCGTTCGCGATTTTAATTCACGGAGATGCTGCGTTCCCTGGTGAAGGTATTGTACAAGAAACGCTGAACTTAAATCAATTGACTGGTTATCAAACAGGTGGAACAATCCACATTATTGCTAACAACATGATTGGATTTACAACAGAAAGCGTCGATTCTCGTTCAACGAAATATGCAAGTGACTTAGCAAAAGGGTTTGAAATTCCAATTGTTCACGTAAATGCGGATGATCCGGAAGCCTGTTTAGCTGCTGCTTACTTTGCTTATGAGTATCGCAGACGCTTTAACAAAGATTTCTTGATTGATTTAATTGGATACCGTCGATTTGGCCACAATGAAATGGATGAACCGTCTGTAACGCAGCCGAAGATGTATGAAATTGTGACAAAACGTCCAACCGTTCGTGCTATGTATGCAAAGCAGCTTGAAGAACAAAACGTGATTCAAAGCGGCCAAGCAGATCAAATTAATGAAGAGTTACAAGCGAAGTTAAAAGCAGCTTATGAGAAAGTACCGCCAAAAGCTGAAAAGCAACATAGAATCATGGAAATGCCACAAGCAGTCTTCAAAGGAATTTCAGATATTGATACATCTGTTACAAAAGAAGAGCTGTTTGAAGTAAATCAAGAGCTAGTGAAATACCCTGAAGGATTTAACGTATTTCCAAAACTTGATCGCATCTTATCTAAACGTGCCAAAGCGTTTGAAGAAAATGAAAGCGTAGATTGGTCATTGGGTGAAGCATTTGCATTTGCTACGATTTTAAGAGACGGCACGCCAATTCGTATTACAGGCCAGGACTCTGAACGTGGTACGTTTGCACATAGACATCTTGTTCTTCATGATCATAAGACAGGGGATGTTTACTCACCACTACACGCAATGAAGAACGTAAGCGCTTCCTTTGATATTCGTAACAGTCCATTATCTGAAGGATCCGTGCTTGGATTTGAATACGGCTATAATGTATTTGCTCCTGAAACGCTCGTTCTTTGGGAAGCACAGTTCGGTGATTTTGCCAATGCAGGCCAAGTTATTATTGACCAGTTTATTGCAGCAGGCCGTGCTAAGTGGGGACAAAAATCTGGAATGGTTTTATTGCTGCCACACGGCCATGAAGGTCAAGGGCCAGAACACTCAAGCGCTCGTCTAGAACGTTATTTACAGCTAGCTGGAGAAAACAACTGGACAATCGCAAACGTAACAAGCGCTGCACAATATTTCCACTTACTTCGACGACAAGCTGCCATTTTACAGCGCGAAGAAGTAAGACCGCTAGTAGTTATGACACCAAAAAGTTTGCTTCGTAATGCTTTTAGTGTGTCAAACCTTGAAGAGTTTACAAAAGGCTCTTTCCGCTTAGTAGTAGAACAGCCTGGATTAGGCAAAAAAGAAGATGCAGTTGAACGAATCGTTCTGTGCAGCGGAAAAATCAGCAGTGAATTAACGGAACGCTTAAACAAAGCAGAAGATGATAAAGATTGGCTACACGTCCTTCGTCTAGAACAAATTTATCCGTTCCCAAGACGCGTAATTGCTGAAATCTTTGCTCGCTATAAAAATTTAAAAGAGATTGTCTGGTTACAAGAAGAGCCGGAAAACATGGGCGCATGGAACTATGTAGAAGATCGACTGCGTGAAGTAGCACCAGAAGGAGCTACGGTTGACTACATCGGCCGCACAAGACGCTCAAGTCCAGCTGAAGGAGATCCAACAGTTCACAGACAAGAACAAGAACGTATTTTACAAGATGCATTAACTAAAAATGAAATTGCTAACGACGTTGTTACACGATAAGGAAGGGGAATGAACCATGGGAGAGATTAAAGTACCGGAATTAGCAGAATCAATTTCTGAAGGAACAGTTGCACAGTGGCTAAAACAAGTAGGAGATTTCGTTGAAAAAGGCGATTATATCGTTGAACTTGAAACAGATAAAGTTAACGTTGAAATTACAGCTGAAGACTCTGGTGTATTAACGGAACTTCTTGCTGGCGAAGGCGACACAGTGCAAGTTGGTGAAACAATTGCACGTCTTGAAGCGAAAGAAGGAGCTTCAGCACCAGCAGCACCAAAAGCTGAAGAAAAACCAGCAGAGGAAGCACCAAAGCAAGAAGCGGCTCCAGCTCAGCAAAAAACTGTTGAAGAAGTAGCGCCAGCAGCTGAAGCGCCTCAGCAAGGAAATCAAAAACAATGGCTAATTGCTTCTCCTGCAGCTCGTAAAGCAGCAAGAGAACGCGGGATTAAGCTAGATCAAGTGCCAACTACTGATCCTCTTGGCCGTGTGCGCAAACATGATATTGATTCGTATGCAGACCAAAAATCAAATGAGCAAAAGCAGCAGGCACAAGCAAGTAAGCCAGCTAACCCGGTATCTCCGTCTCCAGCGGCAAGTGAAAATAGCGACAAACCTGTTGAACGCGAACGTATGTCACGTCGTCGTCAAACAATTGCCAAACGTCTTGTTGAAGTTCAGCAAACAGCGGCTATGCTAACAACGTTTAACGAAGTAGACATGACTGCTGTTATGGCTCTTCGCAAACGACGCAAAGACAAATTCTTTGAACAGCACGACGTAAGACTTGGCTTTATGTCATTCTTTACAAAAGCAGTAGTAGCAGCACTTAAAAAGTATCCATTATTAAATGCTGAAATTCAAGGAAACGAGTTATTAATTAAAAAATTCTATGATATCGGTATTGCTGTGTCAGCTCCAGACGGTCTTGTTGTTCCAGTTGTACGTGATGCTGACCGCAAAACATTCGCTGGTATCGAAGGATCTATCGTTGATTTAGCGAAAAAAGCGCGCGACAACAAATTATCATTAAAAGATTTACAAGGTGGAACGTTCACAATTACAAACGGCGGCGTATTCGGTTCATTAATGTCTACACCAATTTTAAACGGACCTCAAGTTGGTATTTTAGGAATGCACAAAGTTCAGCTTCGTCCGGTAGCAATTGATGAAGAGCGTATCGAAAATCGTCCGATGATGTACATTGCACTTTCTTACGATCACCGTATCGTTGACGGCAAAGAAGCCGTAAGCTTCCTAGCTACTGTTAAAGAACTATTAGAAGATCCAGAATCTTTATTACTAGAAGGTTAATAAAAAGAACCTGCTATTTTCTTAGAGAATAGCAGGTTCTTTTTATGTTCGTTTAATGCCTGCAATATAAGCAGGACCTAGAAAAGTCATGCTAGCGAGTGTCAGGGCCATTTCTCGCGGTGACTGCTTCATATCTTGTTCTAACCAGTGCTGAATGACTCCAAGATGCGCTGACGTTACGTAAGACATTAAATATTCAAGTGGAACAAGCGGAGATATTTTATTATCAATGAGCTTTAATTTTTCTAGCATATTGGTTTTCATGACTTCTTTAATTTTAAGATAAAATCCAGGATTCCCTTTTGGACCAAGCATAACCTGCATAAAACGCGCATTTTCTTGAATATACTCAAAAAGTGCGATGATAAACGGTAAAGGCTGTTCTTGCAAATTAGCAGACACAATCTCATTGGGATTTGCTTTCTTGATAAATTCTTGTATCTCTTGAATAACTTCATTTTCGCTTTTTTCAAGTAAATCGTATTTGTCTTGGTAGTGTAAATAAAAGGTTCCACGATTAATATCCGCTTTTTTTGTCAGATCTCTGACCGTTACTCCTTCAAACCCTTTCTCTTCCATCAATTCTGTTAAAGCATCTCGAATGAATCTTTTCGTTCGAATAATTCGGCGATCTGTTTTTGAATTACCCACAGTTTTTAAACACCTACTTTTTTTCTTTAATAATGAACAGTTATATGCTTTGTGTTAAGTAAGCAACATTCTTACGATTATTGCATATTGAGAATGCAGGTGAATTTATTATAATTTACATAGTGATCACTAATCAACAGCATGTACATTATTTTTTTCTTTCGTCAAAGTCCATATCTTTAAAATGAAAAGGGGACGTTTATATGAAATTAGTTCACCAAAAATGTATATACTTTTCACCAATTACAGTGGTAGCAGTTATTTTCATTTTTATCCTAACGTTAATTCCTTCAGTAAACCAAGCACCTAAGAATTTGCCAATCGCATTCGTAAATGCCGACGAAGGAATGACAGTTCCAGCAAAGGGTAAGGTAAATATAGGAGATCAAATAAAACAAAATATGAAGAGTTCAAGCACTGAACAGTCTTCGGTTAAATGGATTTTTGTATCAACTACTAAAGAAGTTGAAAAAGGATTAAATAATCAAAAATACTATGGGGCGCTTATCATTCCAAAAGATTTTACCAAAAAACAGGCGACTCTTCAGACGGCTCAGCCGAATGCACCCGCTATTAGATTATTAGTGAATCAAGGAATGAATACAGCTGCTTCAACAATAGCAAGTCAGGTGCTAAACGGAGCAGTTGATAAGATGAATGAAAATATGCGCTTGCAGATAGTAAAAAGATTTGAACAAAACGGAACGCAACTAAGTGCAAACCAAGCATTAGCACTCGCTGCACCGATTCAAAAAACAGTTATAAACGTAAACGAAACAGGGACTCATAGTGTCAACGGAAATGCCCCCGTTTCATTATTTCAGCCGCTGTGGATGGCGAGTATAGCAGGGGCAGCAGTTGTATTTCTCACTATCAAAAAAATCACGTTTTCTTCTCGTAAAGAGAAAATCGTTAACCAAGTAGGGTTCGTAATCATCGGGGGTATACTTGCTTTAGCTGCAGGTTTCGGGCTAGCGTGGCTGGCTGAAATGGTTGGAATTACTGTTCCTTCATTTTTAGATACAGCACTATTCTTAGCTATTGCTTACTTCAGTTTTTTCACTCTGATATCAGCCGTACTTTCATGGCTAGGACTAAAGGGACTTCCGATTTTCGTTATTATTCTATTTTTTGGCGCACCTTTGCTTTCAATGGCCCCAGAGATTATGCCTGATTTTTATAGAGAGTGGATTGATCCATGGCTACCAATGAGGTTTATGGTAGATGGCGTACGAGAACTATTTTTCTTTGGAGAACATCTGACATGGAATCATTCTGTATCTGCTCTAGCTCTTATCTCTTTAATAAGTTTATGTGCTGTGTTTGCTTCTGCTTTACCTGCATCTTCTGTAAAAAAAGAGAAGTCTCACTCAATATAAAAGATACTGTAACTGAATGAAAAGGAGAGATGATGATGAATCCACAAATCCTAATCGTTGGTGCCGGCCCTACTGGCCTCGTTATGGCCTACAATTTAGCCAGACATAACATTCCTTTTCGAATTATTGATAGAAGCGACGGGCCTGGGCAAGCCTCCCGGGCAATGGCTATTTTACCGCGAACCCTTGAATTTTATCAGCAGTTCGGTTTTGTAGATGAAGTCATAGACCACGGGATTAAGATGGAAGATGTATACGTCCGAGTAAAGAATAAAATAAAAGCAAAAGTTCATCTAGGATCTTTAGGAGAAGGATTAAGTCCTTTTCCTTTTGTTCTTACATTTCCACAGGACGACCACGAGCGGTTTCTACTTGAAAAATTAAAAAACCTTGGGATTGAAGTAGAATGGAAGACGGAGTTACTATCTCTAGCTGAACACGGAGAAGGGGTAAAAACTTTATTAAAAGCCCAGCAAGAGGAAACCGCTTATTTTAAGTATATTTGTGGATGTGACGGAGCACACAGTACAGTTCGGAAACAAATGAAGATAGAATTTAAAGGAGAAAAATATAAACAGCATTTTTATGTGATGGATGTTGAAGGCTCTGGTGAAATGATGAAGAATCAAAAAATCAGTATTTCATTTAGCAATGAAGAATTTTTGATTTGTATGCCTGTTAGAAGTAAAGGAACGTATCGAATGATCGGCATTATTCCTTCAGCTTTTGGGGATCAAAACGATGTAAAAGCTGAAAACATTCACGCTTTTCTTCAACAAACATTTGGTGCTCAGGTTGAGGGTATAAATTGGTTCTCGACATATCATATCCATCACAGAGTAGCAAGCCGTTTCCGACAGGGGCGTACTTTTCTAAGTGGAGATGCAGCCCATATTCATAGTCCTGCAGGCGGACAAGGAATGAACACAGGAATTGGAGATGCAATCAACCTTTCATGGAAATTAGCAGCTGTCCTTCAACACAAAGCGGCACTTTCCATATTAGATACATACGAAGAAGAAAGGCTGCCTTTTGCAGAGCTGCTTGTAAATACAACTGATCGCGCTTTTAAGCGAATGGTGGCACGAGATAAAACGAGTCAATTTTTTAGAAAGCATATCTTTCCGCCTGTACTATCCTTTTTATTTCGTTTCCCTTATTCCCGTCACAAAGCATTTACGATTTTATCTCAAATCCGCATTAAGTATCGAAATAGTAACCTAAGCAGCGGGCAAGGGACAAAGGTGCAAAGTGGTGATCGGTTACCTTATGTAGAAGGGAATTTTGAATATTTACAGTCATTAAACTGGCAAATACATGTCTATGGAACAGCAGCAGAGAAGCTAAAAAAGAGCATGCAAGAAAGAGGCTTCTCCTTGCACGAGTTTTCTTGGAACCCTTACTTGAAGAAAGCAGGGCTTCAAAAAGATGCTCTATACGTTATTAGACCGGACGGATACATTGGTTTTATTAGCAGCGAGCAGCGTATAGATCTGCTTCATCAATATTTGAATACGCATAAAATCCTTCCTTTTACAAATGAATATTAGATCTAAAAAAACGCCATCTTATATGGTGTTTTTATTTTTGTTTACAATTTCGAAACAACTTGGAGATGTTTTTGGGAAAGCTGTTTGATAAGATAGACGAATAGAAATATCAAATGAAAGTACGTGATACATTGAATAAAAGGATTTTAGTAGTTGATGATGAAAAAAGTATTGCTACAGCCATATCCTATGCTTTCAAGCGCGAAGGATATATTGTAGACACAGCATCTGACGGTGAAGAAGCGCTTGAAAAAGTAACAAGCTTTCAACCTGACGTGATGATATTAGATGTGATGATGCCGAAATTAACCGGCTATGAAGTATGCCGAAAACTTGAGAATCGAAGAGGAATGGGGATTATCTTGTTAACGGTTAAAAATGACATCGTCGATAAAGTTCTAGGTTTAGAGTTAGGCGCAGATGATTATATGACCAAGCCGTTTGATGTAAGAGAACTTGTAGCTAGAGCTAAAGCACTTGTTCGGCGAATGGAAAAAAATGAAGCTCCTGAAGCTGTGGGAGAAATCACGGTAGGAAAAGTGAAGGTGAACTTAATTCAGCGCACGTTACATGTTGCCAATGATTTAGTAAAGCTTACACCAAAGGAGTTTGATCTTATTGCTTTATTACTTGCTAATTTAGAGAGAGTGTACACACGAGAAGATTTACTAGATCTTGTCTGGGGAATGGATTATGCAGGCGGTACACGTACGGTAGACATTCACATGCAGCGCCTTCGAAAAAAAGTAGGAGAAGCAGAACCTTATTTGCTTCAAACGGTATATGGCGTTGGATATAAAGCGACAGCAGGGATCAATGAATGAAAATCAGCCTAAAAGCTAAAATGGGACTCGTTCTTGCTTTTTTAATTATTTTAACAGTAACCGTACTGAGCGTACTTGTGTTAAAAGGAATTGAGACAAATCAGCGTGATCAGCTAGAAAGTGAACTTATTCAAAAAAGCAAAGCAGCCGAGCAAACGATTCGTCAAAGTTATGTAACCGGTGACACGTCTCTGAATACAGATTCTTTTCTTCAGCAAAAAGGACAGCGTCTTGCCTCTTCGATTGCATCACAAAGCGGAATGCAAACAGTCCTATATAATCAAAAAGGACAGGAAGCAGGAAGCTCTATTCCCATCGGCCAAAAAGATGTGGATGTTTCTGACACGCTTAGCTATGCTTTGAAAGGAAAAATAGCTTATCAAATCTCGGGTTCTTCCCTTATTTACTTTGCACCTGTGTCAATCGATAATCAATTTATTGGAGCCATTCGTTTTGACCATTCCCTAAAAAATAATCAGCAGTTTATAGCTGACATTAGACACCTATTTCGTACTTGGGGAACGATTGCAGCAGCAGCAGCTTTTTTAATTGGCTATGCTTATTTTTACCGTATTGCTTCGCTTATTGCTAGCCTTCAAAAAACTTCACAGCAGATTCGAAAAGGTCGTTATTTAACCGACCTGCCGTTCAAACGGCGCGATGAACTCGGGGAGCTCAGTCAAGGCTTGTTTTTTATGAGTACGTCGATTGAAAAAAATATCGATCAAATGAATGAAGAAAAAAGAAAGCTTGAGTTCGCTATTTCGAAACTGCAGTCTCTTGAACAGCAGCAAAAGCAGTTTATCGGTAACATCAGCCACGAATTTAAGACGCCTTTAACATCGATCAAAGCTTATGTTGACTTACTTGATATGTATCCAGATGATCCTCAGCTTATGGAAGACGGCGTGCAAAATATTCGTAAAGAAACGAATCGCCTTCATGAAATGGTAGATAAAATCTTAAAACTTTCAGCGCTTGAGAAATATGATTTCGAGCAGCGGCCAGAGCAAGTTGAATTGAAGCGGCTTCTAGAAGACATATGCGATCGTATGAAAGGAAAAGCAGCTAAATTTGATTTGACTCTTCATACAAATATAAAACAAGCAGTTGTTTGGGCTGATCGTGAAAGCTTAATACACATTTTTATCAATTTAATTGACAATGCTATTAAATATAATGAACCAGGCGGAAAAGTGGAAGTAACGTCTTATACTTTAGAGAATTCTATTATTGTAGATGTAGCTAACACCGGGATAGGGATTCCACCCGAAGCAGAAGAAAAATTATTTCAACCATTTTTCACCGTAAATAAAGATCGGTCGCGTTTATCCGGAGGTACAGGCCTTGGCTTAGCATTAGCCAAAGATTTAACTGAAAAGCAAAAAGGCGTTATCAAGCTGCATCATTCTGATTCTAAATGGACGATTTTCAAAGTGTCGTTTCCTTTGAAAACAGAGAAATGAGTTAGCTAAAAGGAGTGAACCGTTATTGAAACGGTATAGATTAATGATATGTATAGCAAGCACTTTTCTTATTTTAACATCATGCGGACAAGAAGAAAGCCATAGAGAAACCGTTGAAAAACCCGACAAGAAAATTACTGTATTGGACCAAGTAGATAAAGATGGAAAAGTAGAAGTGAAAGACGTTCAGGATATTAACGGCGTAAGGGCGTTTCAATTTTTAAACGAAAACACAATGATTGTTAGTAAAGAAAATAAACAATTTCGTTCGCACGATTTCGGTCCCAAAGAGGTATATGCACAGAATCTAGCCACTTATAATCTAAAAAACAAGTCTACTTTTGTGTTGCATCCAAGCAATGAAATTCAACATGCGGCAAAGCTTTCTCCGAATGGTGAATATCTTTTTTATAAAGTAGCAAAAGGTGAAGATACATTTGGTTATATAATGAACCTTCAAACAAAAAAAACGGTTAAAATAAAGAATGTTCTTCTCTATCCATCAAGCGGAGAGTGGCTTAATAATTCAGAAGTAATGTTTATTACAATGGAAGGAAAGCTTTCTAAAGCAAATGTAAAAGGAGAAGTAGAACCTCTGTTGCACAGAGACGATCGAATCTTAGATGCAGTTAAAGGAATAGGTGGCATTTATTATATTGGTGTAAACAACCAGCTTTTTTTTCTTCATAACGAACAGACGGACCCTGAAAAAATCCGAGATAATGTGGTTTCTATTATCCCGTCTCCAAACGGAAAACAATTAGCGCTCGTTCAGCAAAAAGATGCCCAAACGAGAACGCTGTCTATCACAGATTTAAAAGGATCAGAGGCCTTTCAGCTTGCTCTGTCCACTCAAATTTTTGGTGTAAGCTGGTCTCCCGACGGCTCGAAATTAGCTTATAACTTTATTTCTGAAAAAGAGGGAGATAAAGGGATATTCATAGCAGATGGATTAACAGGAGATGTTACACACCTAAACGTAAATTTAGACTATGCCGCTGATCAGCTTGATTGGAGTCAATCAGGAAATAAACTAGTTGCATCGAGCTTTACGCAAAATCAAGTTCATACGTATATTATCTTTTTAAAATGAGGCTGAGACAAAAGTAGTTTCATTAAAGTGAAACACGAACTATCTATCAAAAATGGATAAATAGTTCGTGTTTTTTTATAATCATGGTGAACGCAGGTGTTTCTAGCTGTTGGTTGGAGGGCAAGGCGAAGACTCCTGCGGGAACAGCGGAACAGATGAGACCCCGCAGGAGCGAAAGCGACGAGGAGGCTCATCGGCCGCCCGCGGAAAGCGAAGCCTTGCACGGAAAGCAACAGCGTTCGAGCAAGCAGTCCAGATCGTGTATCCAGATTGTTCGTCTGTGGGTTGGGTTCATTTCGTTATGTCTCAGCCTCATTTCTATTTTTTACACCTTAAATTTTTTTAAGAGTGTTTACAAGTTTGAAACAACTGAATAACAGACAGAAACATTTATATTTTATCCTTTCTTTATAGGCTTTTGTAGCGCATCAAAAGCCGTTTGAAAGGAGTAAGACATCATGAAATACTTTTTATTTATTTGTTCTTTAGCTTTTACGCTGATGATAGCAGGGTGCGGAACAAGCAATTCTTCATCAAAGCCTGCCAGAGAATTCACAAAAAATGGACAGGCTCAAAAACTAGAAAGCTCATCAGCTTCTTCATCTTTAACGAAATCTAATGTAGACGAAACAGTGGTAATAGCCAATCCAGAATCGGTTACGGCTTTAGTTAATAAAAAGCATCAGCTTCCTGAATCCTATCAGCCTTCTGATTTAGTCTATGCCGACGTTCCGTTTATCTTCAACGAAAAAATAGAAAAACGAATGCTTAGAAAGCCTGCGGCACAAGCGCTTGAAGAACTTTTCCGAGATGCTGAAAAAGAGGGAATCAGCTTACTTGGTGTATCTGGTTATCGATCTCACGAGCGTCAAAAAGAGCTTTTTGCATTTTATGCAAAGCGAGACGGTGAAGAACAAGCACGCACCTATAGCGCCTACCCTGGAACAAGTGAACATGAAACGGGACTAGCAATCGATGTCACGGGAGGAAGTGGAATGTGTGCTGCAGCAGACTGCTTCGCTGATACACCAGAAGCTCATTGGCTTTCAAAAAATGCCTATCAATACGGATTCATTATTCGATACCCTGAAGGTGACGAGCAGGTTACCGGCTATAAATACGAACCATGGCACCTTAGATATGTAGGGAAAAAAGCAGCCGCATCCATTTTTAATCAATATGCAACGTTAGAAACCTATGCAAATAAGAAAAAAGTTTAATCAAAAGTTCTATAACTGGAGAACGAAGAAAAGAAAAATCAAAAGTCAGGTTTATCACTCTCACATATGATACAAACTGATACTATAACATGCTTGCTATAGAGGAAGGGTATCAATGTATAAAGATATTGCGATTGAACTGATATGTGGATTTTTAGCGCTATTTATTATGCTGAAGCTTTTAGGTAAGACACAGTTTGCTCAAATCACTCCGTTTGACTTTATTACAACGCTTGTCCTGGGAAATATTGTGGGGGATGCAGCTCTTGAAAAAGGAGTAGAGTTAACTGAAATTCTTTATAGCGTTTTGATTTGGGGGCTTCTGATCTACACAGTGACAAAGCTATCTCAAACCTTTACAGGGTTTAGAGGAATTCTTGAAGGAAAGCCTTCAATGATTATTTATAAAGGGAAAATCCTTTATAAAGAGCTTAAGAAAAACAACTTGGACTTGAATCAGCTTCAGCATCTAATGAGACAGCAAGGGTATTTTTCACTGTATGAAGCAGAATACGTCATTTTAGAAACAAATGGAGAGGTGAGCGTCGCTCCTAAACACGAATTCGGCCCTCCAACGAAAAATGATTTAAACATCCCTTATTCTCAAACCAATTTACCTATTGCTTTAATCATGGATGGAAAAGTAGTGCCTGGTAATTTGAAAGAAGCAAACGTAGATGAAAAATGGTTAAAAAAACAGCTTGCAATCAAGAAAATTAAAAAATACAGCGAAGTTTTTTATGCTGAATGGCAGCAAGAGCGAGGACTGGAAATAACAAAATTCTAAAAACCCTTTCCTTTTAAGGAAAGGGTTTTTAGCTTTCTTTTAATAGCTTAGCAAAATCTTCAATCGTTGTAGAATACGTGACGTACAGACGAGGAATAAGATAGTTTTCATTCTTTTGTCCGCTTTCAGTAAAAAATTTTGGAATGGTTGAAAGACCAAATGTATAATTTTTTTTTGTTTCTTCCACTACGCGGCTATTGACCTTTCCATAGGGGTAAGCAACAGCAATAACGGGCTGGCTCGTAATGGCTTCAATTTTTCGTTTTGAATCAGCTAGCTCATAGGATAAATTTTTCGTCTTAGTTAAATCCGGATGAGTAGCGGTATGAGACTGAATAGAAAAAAATCCTGAATCAACAAATTTTTTTAAATCGGCTGGCGACAAACGGTTGGGACGGCCGATAAAATCTGAAATCACAAAAATTGTAGCCGCTGGATGAAATTGAGGGCTGGCTGCTCTTTGAAAAATAGGCAAGATAGTAAGATTATTTTTATATCCATCGTCAAATGTAATAAATATAGGTTTTTTCACACGCTTTAGTTCCTGCCATTTTTCAAATGTTAGCGGCGTATATCCTTGCTTTTTAAGATAAAGAAGTTGTTTCTCAAAATTTTCAGGCGTCACATACAGTTCTTTTTCCCCATGGCCTGTGTAGGCATCAATAGAATGGTAAATCAGGACAGGCACTTTCACTTGGCTAAAAGCGGGGGAAGGGAAAATAACAGTTAGCACTAAGATAACAAAAACCGAAATTTTTCTCATAACAATCCTTTCTGTTGCACAGTGGTGACGAGACTGTTTTAGTATGTCAAAAGAAAAGGAATGTATAAGCCAAGCTTTCTTTTTTACAAATATAAGCCTTCTTTTTTAAATATTTTATGCAGAACCAAGTGCTCAGCAGAGTTCACAACTGCAAACTGTTTTTTAGAAAGAGAATGGGGAGAAAAACGCATTAACTTAGTAAAGTCTGATGGCAGCGTAGTATATAAAATATCAGTAGAGAGTATAGGGGCAGACAAAGGTGTTTTCGAGCCGATGTGAAAACCCCAATCTCCAAAAGAAGGAATAATGGTGTGGTAGCTCAACGTATAAAACTGAGAAGCTTTCATCGTCTTATTAATGCTCCAAAAAACGATAGGTGTGTCTCTAGGAGAATTTGACTGACATACGACCAAGCCGCTGCGCGATAGTGAACGTTGGAGAAGTGCGTAAAATTCTTTTGTATAAAGAGCACTTATTTTTTTGTTGGTAGGATCAGGAAAGTCAATAATGATGATGTCATAACACGCTGAATTCAAAGAGAGGTAGTCAACAGCATCTTGAATATGAACGGTGACACGAGAATCTTCAAATGAGCGTTGATTTAACTTCTTTAATTCTTCTACATTCATCGCAGCATTTACAACGTCAGCATCTATTTCCACAAGGTCTATTTCTTTAACTTCTTTATATTTAAGGACTTCTCGTAAAGCTAAACCATCTCCACCCCCTAGAATAAGAATGCGGTGAGGACGTAAGGAAGCTGCAAAGATAGGGTGGACAAGAGCTTCATGGTACGCATGTTCATCCAATGAACTAAATTGCAGCTGTTCATCCAAATACATTCGAATATCAGATGCTTTAATCAGCTGAATATCTTGAATACGGTTTTTTTGATGAAACAAAATGTCATGCTGGCCTGATAAGAGTTGCTTTAGACTAACGTGATCTGAGTCATCTCCACGATTGAGAAGACGAGTGCTTTCAGCATGCTGACGATTTTTTGTTGGAGTTTCGGCGTGTTGAATTCCGCGAGAAATCGAATACACAACAGCTTTTTTTGAAGCTAATTGCTTGAGTAACGCATAACCAATTTCAATTATTTCTTTGTCTCCGCACGTATAAAAATCTAATGAAGCGTAGTTTTCCTCCGGCCACGTATGAATAGACAAGTGAGAGGTAGCTAATACGAGAATGCCTGTAATGCCTTGGGGCGTAAACTGGTGAAAATAACAGTGCAAAACTTCCATCTCTGCATCTAGTGCAGCTTCAACAAGAATTCTTCTTAAAAGTGAGGGGTCGTTTAATATCACTTCATCGCATTCGAACGCATCCATTAGCAAGTGTTTGCCTTTAATATCCACTACTTCAGCCTCCTTTTTGAGCATTATTTTCACTATCTTATGAAACTTTTTAGAAAAAGGAAACGTAAGCACGTTATTTTATGGATATTTTCGGGAAATAACTAGTTATCTTCTCGTAGAAAAGAAGCTGGGACAGACGTATTTTCGTTGAAGGAAGATCCAAACAATCAATCGAGATTCTTAACGGAGAATTCAACTCGTTCGGATTTTTTCATTATGATGGTGAACGTAGATTTACCGTATGTAATAGCTGTTAATTGGAGGGCAAGGCGAAGACTCCTGCGGGCAAAGCGGAACAGGTGAGACCCCTCAGGAGCGTAAGCAACAAGGAGGCTCATCGGCCGCCCGCGGAAAACGAAGTCTTGCGCGGAAATTGACAGCACTAGCTCACTTACCCAATTTGTTCGTCTTTACATTGGATTAATTTCGTTATGTCTCAACCTTTCTACTCTTTATCAGTATTAAACCAGCCTTTTCGCTTGAACCATAGAATTAATCCAAGCGTTATCAGTCCCATGAAGCCAAGCACAAAGAAATAGCCATAGTGCCACTTTAGCTCAGGCATATTTTCAAAATTCATTCCGTATACGCCAACGATAAAGGTAAGGGGAATAAAGATAGATGAAATAACAGTCAGTGTCATCATGATTGAATTCATCCGGTTTGAATTAAGAGAAAGATAATTATCGCGCATATCAGACGTCATTTCCCGATTTGATTCAATCATATCGGCTAATTTTAATAAGTGGTCATAGACATCTTTAAAATACCTTTTTTGTTCAGGATGAACATCTAAGCGTTCAGAATTTATAACACGGTACAATAAATCGCGCATAGGCAAAATGGTTCTTCTGATTTTCAGCAAATCACTTCGAAGTTTGAATACATCTTCCATTAAAACAGAGATGGATTTTTTTGCATCTATGTTTTCTATATCATTCAGCTCATCTTCAATCTGATATACAGTGGGGAAATATTCATCTACCACTTTATCCATCACAGAATACGCAAGATAGCTTATCCCTTTTTCTTGAATCGAAGGTGTATGAAGCAGCTTTTCCCATACTTTATCAATTGCAGCTGACGGGTGAAAATGAAAAGTAACCATATAATTTTCGCCGATAAAAAGGTCAACTTCCTCAGCTTCTAACGTTTGACGATTTAACGAATGAAGGACAAAAAAACTGTATCCTTCATAATAATCGAGTTTTGGACGCTGCAGAAAATGAAAGCAATCTTCAATCGCTAACGGATGAAAGTGAAAGGATGATTGAAGCAGCAGCGCTTCTTCTTCAGAAGGGCAGTTAAAGTCAATCCAATAGTACTGAATAGAGGGGTCGTGAATCTGATCTAATTGTATATGTTTCACAAGTTTGTCATCGTTCTTAAGAGCTAACGTTCGTATCATTTAAAAACTCCTTTGTGTTTTTATAGCTATTTTCAATGTAGCATAAAATCATAAACTACACGTATTTTAAAAAATAATTTTCTTTCTTCTCTTTTTATAAAACTAGTAAGGGTGAAAAAGTTAAATTATAATGATAGTAGTAGCTCGTATGGAAAGGGGAATCGTTTTGAATAAAAATGAAGCACTTCGAATGTTTTTTTTAAAACATGCAGATCAACTGACGGAAGAATGGTATGAAAGCATTGAAGACAATGACCCAGAATCGGTTTATGCATCTACTCATCCGGAAGTCATTTCAGTATTAAAAGATCAAAATAATGAATTTCATTTATACATAGCCGATGTATTTATAAAAAATGAAAAAGAATTTTTTGATTCATTTGAAACGTGGATTTTAAAGATTGCGGAAGACGGAGAGCATGTAAGAACACCTATTCATTATATTATTCGAGAATTTTTCCGAGTTAGAAAACAGTATTTAACGTATTTAAATCAATTTGTAGAAGAGTGCGAGCAAGATATTACGCAAGAAGAACTAGATGAATGGAACGAATTGATTGTACGCGTGTTTGATATCACCGTTTATAAATTTGTAGAAGAGCACCATCAGCATTCAAAGCGGTTGCTTGAAGCACACAAAGAACTGATTAATGAGCTGAGTTCGCCAGTTATTCCACTAAGCGATCATATTGCGATTCTTCCGCTTGTTGGGGACATCGACACAGCAAGAGCGCGCCGAATTTTAGAAAATACGTTAACTCGCTGCGCTGAACAGCAAGTGAATCACCTTTATATTGATATTTCAGGAGTAGTTATTGTTGATACGATGGTTGCTCATCAGATTTTCCAGCTGATTGATGCATTAAAATTAATAGGTGTAGAATCAACTATCTCTGGGGTACGTCCTGAAATCGCAATTACCGCTTCTCATTTAGGTTTATCGTTTGAAAATATATCAATAAAATCAACCCTTGCTAACGCGATGGCTTCACGTATGAGGAAATAGAGCAAACAAGAATTACTTTTAATTCTTGTTTTTTTATCCTAATTCATACTTGACATATAGGTTAAAGAGGTATTATGATTTTACTAATTTAATAAATAAAAAGAGTAGTATTACATACGCTAATATAAAAATGCATCTCTGTAATTAGCGGACAAGAATTGAACAAACAACATGAAAACGCTTTATATAGAATACGAGAATATTTAGGAGGAAATAGAAATGAACATCTTATGGTTTTTCCCTACAGCAGGCGACGGACATTATCTAGGCACAACCGAAGGAAGCAGAACAAGCGACATTCACTACTTAAAGCAAATCGCACATGGACTGGATTATCTAGGATATGACGGCGCTTTGTTGCCTACTGGTTCAAATTGTGAAGATTCATGGGTGATTGCGTCGGCACTTGCTTCCGTTACGAATCGACTGAAGTTTTTAATTGCACTTCGCCCGGGTGTAATGTCGCCAACACTTTCAGCACGGATGGCTTCGACATTCGATCAAATGTCAAACGGCCGACTTATGTTAAATATTGTGACGGGAGGAGATCCCGTGGAGCAAGCAACGTACGGTAACTATTTAAGCCACGATAAACGCTATGAGTTAACAGATGAATTTTTAACGATTTGGCGAGATGTAATGGAAGGAAAAAAAGTCGACTACAAAGGAGAACATGTTGATGTAACAGGCGCGTACATTCCATCGCCTCCTGTCCAAAAACCGTATCCTCCGCTGTACTTTGGCGGGTCTTCTCCAGCAGGAAAAGAAGTAGGAGCAAAGCATGCAGATGTATATTTGTTATGGGGAGAACCGCCCGCAGTGATTAAAACAAAAATTGATGAGATGAAAGAAAAAGCTGCAAACGAAGGTAGGGACATTCGCTTTGGTATTCGCCTGCACGTTATTGTAAGAGAATCGGAAGACGAAGCGTGGGAATCTGCAGATAAATTAATTAAACATGTTGATGATGATACGATCAAAGCGTTTCAAGATAAGTTTGCGTCATTTGACTCCATTGCCCAAAAAACACAGTCAAGTTTGCACAGCGGCACAAAAGATCGAGGGGCACTGGAGATTGCTCCGAATCTATGGGCGGGAATTGGCTTAGCACGAGAAGGTGCTGGAACTGCTCTTGTTGGAAGTCCTGAAATTGTAGCGGATCGTTTAAAAGAGTACAAAGAGCTAGGAATAGATACATTTATTTTATCAGGCTACCCGCATCTAGAAGAAGCATATACGTTTGCTGAGCTAGTATTTCCACATATTCAAAAAGAACGAAGCAAGAGATAATTCTTGCTTCGTTCTTTTTGAATCGTAAAAAATTAAATACCCCAGTTGACTTATAGGAATTATAGGTGTATTATAAAGATAGTTCATTTAGTCAGAAAATTTGTGATAAAGGGTGAAGAAAATGGAACGTTATGACGTAATTCAAGGCGCAGAATCTTTTTATTATAAAGGCAACGACATTGGTATACTTGTTTCTCATGGATTTATGGGGACTCCTCAAAGTATGGAATATATCGGAAAAGAATTAGCTGAAAAAGGTTTTACTGTGTACGGTTTGCGACTAACGGGACATGGTACTCACTACTATGATATTGAACAAACAACGTACCAGGAATGGAAGCAAGACTTTTTAAATGGGTATCAGCGTTTGAAGCAAGAATGCCGTCATGTATTTATCTTAGGTCAGTCCATGGGAGGCACTCTTACCTTTCATACAGCGAGTCAAGGACTAGATCTTGACGGAGTTATTGCAATCAATCCGGCTATGACGTCCATTCCTTCAATGGAGCCTTATCGTTCTCGTCATACGCCTCGTTATTTAAAAGAAGAGCATCCTGATATTAAAGATCCAAACGTACATGAAATTACGTATGATAAAGTACCAGTGCGTTCTATGCGTGAGCTGCTTTCTTTAATGGATGAAACGAAAGAACGCTTATCTTATGTAACGTGCCCGGCTTTAGTACTAACATCAACAGTTGATAACGTAGTACCGCCTGAGAATTCAGCTTATATCTTAAACCATATTCAATCAGCAGAAAAAAGACAGCACATGCTTCGAAACTCTTACCATGTTGCGTCGATGGATTTTGATAAAGACACAATTGTTGCACAAACAGCACAGTTTGTACAAGCAACAGTTGCCAAAAAAAAAGTGCATGAGCGAATTTTTTAATTTTTAAATTCGCTCCGTTTCTTTTTTACTTCAAGTAAGATAAAATGAATCTTGAATGAAAACAAAGGAGTGTACATACATGATTCATTTAGAATGGAACGATCGTCCAACAATTAAACAAGTAAAATGCATACATACAGATGCAAAAAAATTCGTGGTTGAAAATGTCTTAACAGCAGGAAAAACATATGATGTGAAAAACGAAACAGAAGAGTTTTATTTTGTTGTTGATAACACTGGCCAAGTCGGCGGCTTTTATAAAGAATACTTTGAAGGCTAAACAAAAAATCATCGTCTCGGCGATGATTTTTTTATTGCAATAATTACCTGGAGCTTCTCTTAATGAAAACGAATGAACATACTTTTAAAGAGAAATTCCATATATCTAATCATTTCGAAAAAAGCTTTACGATAAAAATAAGATGTAAGACCTAAATTCTTCCGTTTCTTGTTCTGATTAAAAGGGTAACTGACTATAAATACCCATGACAACAATTATTTTACAATGTAAAATGAAAGCGACGCTTAACAGAAAAAGGAAAAGAGGGGGTCATACGATGAAAAAGCGTAATACAGCAGCTTTTACATTTTTAGCATGGACAGCTTTTATTACAGCACTATTAGCTATGTTTATAGGAATTTATACCTTAGATGCATCATTACCGGTAAAAGGTTATTATGCCGTTGGAACATTATACTTAACGATGTCTGCTTTTGTGCTTCAAAAAACCATTCGTGATAACGAAGAAGATACGGCGCACGAACGCAAATATGACAAAGCAGAAGAAGAATTGTAGAGCTAAAAAAGAGCATTTTTCTAGCTCCTTGAAAAACATCCCCATTTTTGGGAGATGTTTTTTTATATAAAAAAACAGGGAACTTGTCACTCCATGTCGTATTAATAAAGAAGGAGGCGATTGAATTGACACAACTAATGATTAATAACGTAAATTTTCACGTTGATATGTTTGAAGAAAAAATGATTACTGATGCGAATACAGGTGAAGAGTTGAAAAGGCTAAACTTTTCTTTTTCGGTTGTAGGCAAAGCAGCTTATGATAAATATGATGCATTTTTTGAGGATCCGTATTTTGAAGTAACAAATATGGAGACAAAAGAAACGCTAACACTAAAAAACATTTCGCACAGCACATTTTATCAGTCACCTGAAATTACAGATCATACAAATATTGTTTTCAGGGTGAAGCTGCAGCAAGAACCTGTTAAAGCAAAAGAACAAGTGAAAAATGAACAGCCAACAGAGAGCACAGTAAACGAAATGCTTTTATCTAGAATAAAGTTTAAGGCTCTTGTCGAATTACTTGAAGAAAAAGGACTTCTAACAGAGAAGGAATTGTATACTAAAATTGAAGAAGTAGCAGAACGAGATTTTGATATTCTAAGAGATGAATTAAGTCATTCTAAAAAAGAGGTAAAAGCGTAAAAATACCCCATTCTGCAGGGGGATTTTTTATTTATATCCATTAATTTATAACCCTTTTGATAAATCGTTCATATATTACATCACGATGAAAATAAAAAGGGTGAGGATAATGCCGATTGTTATTAATCATGTAGTGATTCCAAACGTTACAGGAGGAGTCGTTACGTTTGGCGACACGTACTATGTTTCTCCAAAAAGTAACAGTAAAACTGCACAAGGTTCGGGCTCTTCAAATACAGGAATTTGTGTAAATACAAATTCGGGACTTTCTAATACAAATACGCTCGATCCGGATGGTTCTGACCAAACCGGCTTTGGAAACGGCTAAGGAAAGAGATATTTTACTCTTCTTTCTACACGCCTTTTCAGTATTCGTTTTATCCGCATTTTATGCCTTCATTTGCACGTCCAATTGGATTTGTCGTGTCACCTGATGGAGCAATGGACAACTGGTGGGGGAAAAAACCATATTGGTGGGGAAAAATTACGCCTTCAGCGGGCGTTTTTCCTCCCGTTACCCAGTACTATACGGGTAATTTAGTTCCTTATAGTTTAAGGAGCTATTATTAATATGAAAAAGAAGTTCAGATTAAGCTACCTTGTTGGCGTCTATTTCCTGAAAATAGGCGTTTTTTTCCGTTTTACTTGATTCAAAGTTATTTTTGCTGAATAATAAGGAAAAGAGAATTTTTAGAAGTAAGCTGTACGTAAGGAGATGTTCAATCATGACAGATAAATGGAGAGTTCATAAAATAAAAAGTGATTGTGAACCTTGGCTGTTTTTAGAAGGCTGGGAAAAAGATATTATTGAAACCATTGAATTTGAAAAAAAAGAAGAAGCGCTTCGCTACTACGCGATGATGATTTATGAATTTCATCAAAAATACGCGAGCGTGCGAAGTGATGAACTAGCGCTCTTTAGCTTTTGGAACGAAGGCGAAAAGGAATTTTGCGAGGCCTGTGATGATGATCTTCAAATCTTCCACGGTGTTTTATTCGCTAAAAACGATGAAGTCTATTCATTAGAAGAAGATGAAGAAGGATTAAAAATGCTTCGTACTAAATAAAAACGTCCTGCGGGGCGTTTTTTTTATATAAAAAATGAACGATTTCAATCGCTAAAGCGTCATATAGGTGATGAAACAAAAAGGAGGGGTGACCGCTTTGGAACAAGATGATTTCATCCTTGTCCAAAAAGCATTACAAGGTGATGATGATGCCTTTTCATTATTATTTCAGCGCTATCATTCATTTTTATATAAATACCTTTTAAAGCTGACATTAGATGAGGACTTATGCAGTGAATTGTGTCAGGAAGCAATGATGAAGTGTTACGTGAATCTTTCTTCATACAAAAATGAAGCAAAGTTTTCGACTTGGATGATATCCATTGCTTCAAGACTTTACATGGATTATTTGCGGAAGCAAAAACGTGAAAAAAGCAGTCTCCAGCGAATAAAGCAGTCTTTATCGCACCAGCTTCAGTGGAAAGCTAAATACAAAGGAGTGGAATGGAGCGAGATGTTTTCCGATTTTAATGAACTCGATTCGCGCTTTCGAATTCCTGTCTTGCTTCGACATTATTACGGATATACATACGATGAGATTGCCCATATGCTGAATATGCGAGCAGGAACGGTCAAATCAAGAGTAAATAAAGGAGTAAACATACTGAGAAAGGAGTGGAAAGAATGAGAGAAGAAAATGACAATCAGTCCTTACATTCTTTAAAAAAAGATTGGGAGCAGCTAGAGAGTTTAGCAAGTCATGAACGTATTTCTCTTCATGCAATTCAAGAACAGCTTCTCATTCAAAAACAAAAGCAGAAAAAAGCTTTCCGGAAAGAGTTATGCTTATTTACATTAACAGCACTTGTTATTTTAACGGTAATGGCAACTGCTATTTTACAAATACCTGCCTTATTTATCGCCATTGAAGTAATTGGGATCATTGTTGCTCCTATTTCTTTTATCGTTTTTCACTATAAACGAAAAAAGGAGATGTTTTTATAATGAATGAAAAATGGATTCTTGTGCTGTTTATTTCACCATTTCTCCTTCTTCAAAGCTTTCTACTTTTTATCAATGCAAAAAAACGCGGCGCTCATCCATGGTTTTGGGGAATATGGGGACTGATTCAAATTCCAATGCCAACGCTGTTTTATTGGTTTTTTATTATTTGGCTTCCAGCACGAAGAAAAAGGGGGATGTAAATGAAGGACATTAATTGGTTGTTAATTGCTCCAATTCTATTCTTACAATTGCTTTTAATGATTCCAGCATTGATAAGCTGCATAAAGCAAGAAGAGACAAACGGGCCAAAATGGTTATGGGGACTCATCATTTTATGTGTAAGTACAGTTGGCCCCGTTTTATATTTTGTTTTAGGACGTAAAAAACAGTGAGGTGGAGCTAAGATGTTTATGCAAGTAGAAAGACTGACAAAAGCGTATCGTAATATAACTGTTGTGAATAACCTTTCATTTAATCTCGACAAAGGAAAATGTGCAGCGTTGTTAGGCCCTAATGGTGCAGGTAAGACGACTACTTTGCATATGATTGCAGGTCTTACTGCACCTAATAAAGGGAAAATTTCTTTTGAAGATAAACAACATCAAGACGTACGATCATTTATTGGCTTTCTGCCACAGCATCCTACGTTTTTTAATTGGATGACGCCTCAGCAGTATTTAACTTTTTTAGGTCTTTTATCTAACATTTCAAAAAATGTGCTTTCCCAACGAATAGATGAAGTACTTGAAACTGTAGGTTTAAAAGGAAAGGAAAAGCAGAAAATTGCTGGCTTTTCTGGAGGAATGAAACAACGTTTGGGCTTGGCGCAAGCCTTGTTACATAAACCTGAACTGCTAATTCTAGATGAACCGGTTTCGGCTTTGGATCCTGAAGGCAGAAAAGATGTCCTAATGATTATCGAAACATTAAAAAAAGATACAACCATCCTTTTTTCAACTCACATTTTGCATGATGCAGAACAAATATGCGATAACATTATCATGATTAAAAACGGACGTATGAAATGGAATGGAACAAAGAGTTCGCTGCGCCAAGAGTTTACGGCTCCTGCTTTTACGATTGAAACAGAAGAAAGGCTCCCTGCATCACTTAGCAGTCTGCCAAGTGAACAGGTGCTGTTTCATTCTCCTTATAAAGCCACTGTAGGTGTAAAAGATACATCTCAGCAGCAGCAACTGCTTCAACTGCTTGTTGATCAACAAGCAAACCTTGTTTTATTTGAACGAAAACAGCATTCTCTCGAAGATGTGTATCTAGAGGTGATGAACAAATGAACACATTTGGAGTCTTATTTAAAAAGGAACTGCATGAATTATTTGCGAACGGCAAAGGAATTTGGCTGCCAATTTCTCTAATTTTACTAGGCATCACACAGCCTTTAACGAATTATTATATGCCACAAATCATTAACATGGCAGGGAATTTACCAAAAGGAGCAATTATTCAACTTCCTACGCCCACCGGTCAAGAAGTAATGCAAGGTGTCCTTTCACAATATAGCACAATAGGAACCTTACTGATTGTACTAGCAAGCATGAATATGATTTCAAATGAACGACAAAATCATGCTGCTGTACTTGTTATGATGAGACCGGTGAGCATCATTCAATACATTATGAGTAAATGGGCTGCGCAAATCGTACTGGTCATTGGCTCAACGTTTATAAGCTATATAGCAGCATGGTATTATACAAATCTTTTATTTTCATATGTGGATTGGACTCATATGCTAGTTAGCTTTCTTTTATACAGTCTGTGGCTGATTTTTATCTTGTCCGTTTTAGTGGCAGCTGGAACATTCCTTTTACAAAGCGGAGGGATTGCTGGAGTAAGCATTTTGATCATTGCGTTACTTTCATTTTTGAGTACTTTGTTTACGAATCAATTAAAGTGGAGTCCTGCAGCACTGTCACAATACGCCGCTCGTCTGCTTGAACAATTGCACTGGTCACAAAGTTTCACCTATACCGTAGTTGTTACGTTAATGAGCAGTTTTTTTCTTTTAATTGCTGCTGTTCATAGATACAAAAAAGTGGAATATGTATAAAAAGACTTCGTTAACGAAGTCTTTTTTCTAAGGGATTAATTTGCAAATCCATGCAATATAAAGAGCAGCGGGGACTAAGAGAATCTGGGCACACACTGTCCCGCACAAACGAGAGATGACGAGTGTACCAACCATTTTGTTCATAGATTGCTTAGTGGATTCACCTTTCATTACCTTTTCAGTTAAAATGGCTACTTGCGGATCTACAAACACAGCAAGGGTAATCATCGCTAGTCCGTTAATAAGGCCAGACGACATCAGAATTGATTTAGAAAGAGTAGGCTCGAGCGTAGAAGCATAAAGAGTGGAAAGAACACCTACTGTATAAATGGTCGTAGCCATTAAATTCAAAAGAAGCAACCGCTTGGGCACTCCGCCTATTCGCAGCTGAGACAGCATAATCCACCTAGGACGCTTCACGTGTTTTTTTGCTTTCTCAAGCGTATGTATGGAAGCAATATTTTTCATCATTTTGGGTACAGATCCCGCTACTTCTAAGTGTGAAATCATTCGAGAGAAGATTGATACAAAGCTAGGAATTAAAAGAGCACCTGCGATTGTCCCAATAGAGGCCGCGAGCAAGATAGTTTGAAGCTGATGAAGCAGAACGGGCAAATCTTCTTTAGACTGAACCGCATCTCCTAATTTGCCGGTCAGCGGAGCTTGCACCATATTAGCTGTTCTTGAAACAATGACAATGATATTAAAAAGAGATAGAGCCACGACTAGCTTCCGAGTTTTCAAGCCCGCAAGTCTCACAGAGTAGGCTAGTGTTTCAATCATGTGAATAATTCCTACAAATACACAAATAATAAGTAATTTTTCTATCATAATAAGCAAGTTCCTTTCTTTGATACATGCACTTCCTTATTATGTATAAATTTGGTTCATTTGTAAATAAAAAGCCGCTTGCTACTCTTGGTAGCAAGCGGCTTTTTATTATCGATGCTGGTTAATATCACGCAGTATATCTTTGCTAGCCTGATAATCTTTTTCTCGTTCTTTTTCCACCTGTAGACGTTTGTCTAGTTTACGGCTATATTCAGCATACCCCACGCCGTGAGAAAGCTGCATGGCCTTTTCCATTTCTGACGTGTACGTTAGGTGAAGTGCGATAATGAATCAATCCTTTCAGCATTTTTCACTTGTGGCACATGTATTGCTGCTCAAGTGTTTGGATGTTTATGATTCTTGAAGTCTTTCTAGAAATCGTTTTCCCTGTCGCTCTGGATCTAAACATCAAATGATTAAAATTTCATAACATTCCAGGTAAAAGCCTTTTTTTCTTGCGTAGTATCCCATATAATAGCAGGAACAACGTTTTTAAAGGAGTTATATATGAACAATACAAAACGAGTATGGTTTGATTTACTTTTTTATATCGCTATTCCTTACCTAATATGGAACCAAGGAAAAGACATTATTGGTGATTACTATGCCATTTTGCTTTCAACAGCACCAGCGTTTGTGTATACCATTTATACATTTATTAAAGATCGCCAGTTTAACGTAACAGGATTGTTTATTGTCATTACGCTGCTGGCACGTACCATTATTGATTTAATTTCAGGAAACGCAGCAACGATGTTAAACAATCAAGTATACTTTATGATTGGACTGGCTGTAGTTGTCCTTTTTACCATTGTGATAAAAAAGCCAATTGGTTTGTACTTTTTTGTAGATACGGCTTACTTAATGGGCTATAAGCGAGAAGACTCTCTAAAACTCTTCCACCAGCCTGATTTATTCAAAATGATGAACTGGCTTACAGTACTGTTCGCAGGTCGCTACGTATTTTTAGCAATTGTAAAATACGTATTGATTCAAAAGTACGGAGTAGAAGGGTACGGGAACATGATTGTATTCCGTCAGGCCGTTACGTGGGCATTCTCCATTTTAATTGCTGTCTACACGTATTTTATCTATAAAAAAATTCAAGATAAAACAGGGATTGATAATCCAATGAATCCAAATGTAAATGAATAAAAAAGAAGCGTGCGTTTAACTAACGTACGCTTTTTTGTTACAAAACAGTGAACAGTGCTCGAAACACTAACATCTTATTTAAAATTAATAGTAAAATAACGCTATTAAAAACGGGATGAAAGTAGGTCAAGAAATGAAACTATTATTAGCATGTCAAAAGCAGCCTTATCGGATTTTAGAAATGATTATGGTGTTTTTCACTTTAATTTTTGTTGTACTGTCGTTTTTCGATTACCGTCAGCTGTTTTTTCTTGTGTTTACCCTTGGAATTGTATTTGCTATTCGAGCGTTTGAAATGCAAGAAGGAGAGAAAAAGACTCAAGGAAACATCTGGCTGCTTGTTGGTGTTGTGATGATTTTGCTAGATATAGTTTTATTTGTTGTATATGCCATTAATCGATCTTAAATAAAACAAAAAAAGCTTCCGTTCAGAGGGGTACCTCTAGATACGGAAGCTTTTTTTGTTTAAGGAATCATCCACGATAATACATTAGATTGTAAAAATGTTAATACGCAGACAATCAGCAGTAAAAATAAGCTGTGCTTCACCGTGAAACGAAACAAATCGGACTCTTTTCCCGCCAACCCGACCGCAGCACAGGCAACGGCGATGGACTGCGGTGAAATCATTTTACCGGTTACTCCACCAGAAGAGTTTGCTGCAAGCGCAAGAAGCGGGTCCATTCCAATAGACGTAGCCGTGATTTTTTGCAAGTTGCCGAATAATAAGTTGGCTGAAGTATCTGATCCTGTAATAAAAACACCGAGCCAGCCGAGTACAGGAGAGAAAAAGGGAAATAACGCGCCTGTTTTAGCTAACAGCAGTCCTAAGGTTGTACTCATTCCAGACGCATTTGTCACGTAAGCAAATGCCACAACGGACATAATGGTAAGCAGTGGCAGCGCTAATTCTTTGCACGTCTCGTTAAACGTAATGAACCAGTCTTTCCAAGAGATGTTGACGATAAATTTTGTGACAACAGCAGACAACAGGATAGCTGTGCCCGCAGCGCCTAATAATTCTAACTTATACACTGCCGCAATCGGTTCTCCATTTCCATTTAAAATTAAATTATTTAACCAAGGTACTTCTGGCATAAACGTTAAATAATGTCCGATGGAATTGATAGCGCTCAAAAAAGCGTTAGCTCCTTCATAATGTCCTGTCAAAGCGGTTTTAATTTGAGGAATTCCCCATATAGAAATAAAGATCGTTAAAATTAAAAAAGGTGACCACGCCTTTGCAATTTGAGCCCCCGTGAATGCGGGTTGATCTTGAGTTTCTCTTGGCTCAGCTGAAGCGGAAGCTACTTCATGTGCTGCTTTTTCAGATTGAAAGCGAAACGTTGTTTTCGGTTTCCAGAATTTTAAGAAAATAGCGAGTGCAAAAAGTGAAACGAGTGCCGATAAAATATCGGGAAGTTCAGGTCCTAAAAAGTTAGAGCTGACAAACTGGGTAAGGGCAAAAGAGACGCCGGATACTAGAATAGCAGGGAGTACTTCTAATGTTTTCTTAAATCCTGCCATTACAAAAACCAAATACAGCGGAATAAATACAGAAATAAAAGGAAGCTGGCGGCCTACCATTTTAGAGATTTCCATTGCCGCTACTCCAGTAGGACCTTCCATAGCCGTAATAGGAATACCGATTGCACCAAAAGCAACGGGTGCTGTGTTTGCTAATAAACATAAGCCAGCGGCATATAGTGGATTAAATCCTAAACCTACCAGCAGAGCTGCTGAAATAGCAACAGGTGCGCCGAAACCAGCGGCCCCTTCAAGAAAAGCCCCAAACGAAAAAGCAACCAACAAAGCTTGAAGTCTGCGATCTTCTGTAATAGATACGACAGAGGTACGAATAATATCAAACTGACCGGTTTTTACGGTTAGTTTGTAAAGAAAAACGGACGTAATGATAATCCATCCAATCGGCAGTATACCGTATACGGCTCCTTGACTGGCTGACATAAAAGCCATGCTAGCCGGCATTTTATAAGCAAGTATTGCAACAGCAAGCGCGACCAGTAAAGTTGTAACTCCAGCCATATAACCTTTCATTCGTTTAATAGCCAGAGCCCAAAAGAAGTAAAGAATAGGAATCAAAGCGATTAATGAAGACCAAATGACGCTGTTTCCTACAGGAGTGAACTGCTGTGTCCATGTCATAACTAACACCTCATTTTCAAATTAGTGAACTATAAATTTAGTAAAACGAAACCATTAAAACTACGATGATAAGGTCATCTGATGACTTATGTAAAAATGAATTCGCTTACATTATATTCTAATCCTTTTATGATAGGCAAGTACTAAAAGAAACTTTTTTTCAAAAGAACGGACATTTTTTTGTTGATAAGAAGAAAATATTGGTTGAAAATCCCAAGAATAGGTGATTTAATGATTGTAAGCGCTTAAAATATATCTTTTCATCTATTCTACTAATTATCCTTCTTATTAATCTACTACTTTCAGTCGTATTACACATGGCACTTCTTTATGTTACTAGTGAAACGTTGTTTGCTATTACAAAACGAGAGGAGTCAATTTATTGAGTACGTTAGAGCTTCCAGGTCATTTAAAATCCATTTTATCTCATCCTTCCACACTTGAAGAACAGCATATGAATCAATTCCTTGGAAATAACGGAGCGCTTCGTGTTAAGCCAACTTCAGAACAAGAAATAGCAGCCGTTTTAAAGTATGCGACGGAACACGGAAAAAAAGTCGTCATTGAAGGGAGTGGTACAAAAAAGGGATTTGGCGGACTTATAGATACAGCAGACCTTTTGCTTTCGCTGACTGAATACAGCGGAATTGTTGAACATACAGTAGGTGATATGACGGTTACTGTAAAAGCTGGTACGCCGTTTGGAGAGCTGCAAACGTATTTAAAAACGCACAATCAGCAAGTTTCACTTGATCCAGCTCTAGGAGACTACGCTACAATCGGCGGAGTTATAGCAGCGAATGAAAGTGGTCCAAAGCGCTTGTCTTATGGATCAGCTCGAGATGCAGTAATCGGTATGAGAGTCGTATATTCAGATGGAACCATTGTTCGTTCAGGGGGAAAAGTCGTCAAGAACGTGGCTGGTTATGATATGAATAAGCTGTTTATTGGTTCAATGGGAACGCTCGGCGTTATATCCGAAATAACGTTAAAGCTGCGTCCGCTGCCTAAGTATCAAAGCATTGTCTTTATTTCTTTTTCAACAGGCAATATCGAAGAAATTCATGCGTTTGTTAGCAAAGTCTTAGATTCAATTATAGAGCCCGTTGCTTTGGAATTATTAAATGCCTCTCTAGCTGAAGATGTAATAGGGCAGCATCTGTTTACGCTTGTGATCAGCTTTGAAGACGTGGAAAGTTCCGTACATTATCAAGAGAATTATATCAAAAGCATTCAGCCTGCTGATACAATTTTAAAAATACTGCAGGAAAAAGAAGCCGAGGTATTTTGGGGGTTTTTTAGTAACATTAGTCCAAATGGTGCACGTTGTTCTTCAGAAGAAGAAACGGAAGCCACTTTAAAAGTCGGCGTACCAAATATGAATGTACTGGATGTGATAACTAAAAGTACGGTGTTAAAAACGTCCCGTCCAATGCTGATAAAAGCACATGGAGGAGTTGGACATGGTCTTTGTTCGATCTACATAAAAGGCTCAGAAGATGCCATTCTTTCCGTTATTACTTCATTTACTGAAACTGCTAAAACGTACGGAGGATATGTGGTCGTTAAACATTTGCCTTTTATACTGCGCCAAAAAGTAAATGTATGGGGCGAAGAACCTTCTCACTTTCCGTTACTAGCAGGAATTAAAGCAAAGATGGACGCTAAAAACGTGCTTAACTATAAACGATTTATAGGAGGAATCTAAGTGAATTCAGCGAAAGCGGATATCAAAGATGCTCCATGTCAAAGCGTTAGCAATTATTTGTGGAAAGACGCGCCAGACGAAAAAAAATGGGCGGATTGTGTACACTGCGGAATGTGCTTGGAGTCTTGTCCTACTTATGAAATAACGGGGCAAGAACAGCATTCACCAAGAGGACGCGTGCACCTTATCAAATCGGTAGCAGAAGGGAAAATAAGCGTCAATGAGCAGTTTACAGACCCTGTGTTTGCCTGTTTGGACTGCCGTGCCTGTACAACTGCTTGCCCTGCAAATGTAGACGTTGGCGGACTCATTGAAGAAGCTCGCGGCCAAATTCGTCAGGCGATGCCTTTGACCGGCTGGAAAGGGATGATCAGCAAATTTTTTCTTAAGGAACTTTTTCCTCATTCCCACCGCTTGGAAGCTGCAGGAAGCTTATTAAAGCTGTATCAAAAAAGCGGAATGCAAAAAATGGTGCGCGCAACAGGCATGTTAAATATGATGCCAACACATCTATCAGAAATGGAATATGTAATGCCTAAGATTACCCGTTCTGTTCGGAAAAAATATAAAAAGAAACGCGTTCTAAAAGCAAAAGCAGAAAAAAAAGCAGAAGTTGCTTTTTTAACTGGCTGCATCATGGACGTCATGTTCAGTGATATTAATGAAGCGACTCTTAATGTATTAAGAAGAAACGGAAACGACGTTGTTATTCCTCAGTCTCAGACTTGCTGTGGTGCTTTGCACGTTCATGCAGGAGACAGAGACATGGGAAGGAAGCTTGCAAAAAAAAATATAGAGGCGTTTCAACATGCGGACACTATTATTGTAAACGCTGCGGGATGCGGCTGCATGTTAAAAGAGTATCCTGAACTGTTTAGAGAAGAAGAGCAAGAGTGGCTTGAAAAAGCCGAAGTCTTTGCTGAAAAAGTCCAGGATATTTCAAAATACCTTCACGATACGGGATATCGCCCTCCGCAGACAAAGCTGAATACGCGCATTACGTATCACGACGCTTGCCATTTAGCTCATGGCCAAGGAGTTAGAGAAGAACCAAGAGATATTTTACTCTCTATTCCCGGAGTTGAAATGGTTCATATGGCTAATGCCGACCGGTGCTGTGGAAGTGCAGGAATTTATAATTTAACAAATCCTGATATGGCGGGAGCTGTGCTTCAAAGTAAAATGGAACATGTGCCTCATGACGTAGAAATGATTTCAATGGGAAACCCGGGCTGCATGCTGCAGATGGCAGTAGGAGTAAAAAAATATGGACGAAGTCAGCAGATTGTTCACACGGTACAGCTTTTGGAGTGGGCCTATCAAAAAGAAGAGGAGGAAGCACATCGTGTTGAAGAAAAATAGAATAAAAGATCTTCACGTAAAAAATCTTTCTCAACTAGTAGACCCTCATTCTATTTTGCATCATAAAGAAGATTTGCTTGCGTACGACTGCGATGGCTTTACCATTCATAGACATTTGCCTAAAGCGGTGTTATTTCCTCAAAATACGAAAGAAGTTTCTAGCATTGTTAAATACTGCAATGAACATGATTTGCCTTTTCTTGCAAGAGGAGCAGGCACAGGACTGAGCGGGGGAGCGATTCCTCTTAATAACGAAGTGGTTATTAGTTTAGTGAAAATGAAGCGCCTTCTTAGCGTCGACTATGAAAACAGGCGTGCCGTTGTAGAGCCGGGATTTATTAATCTTAAATTAACCAATTCAATCTCTGAAAAAGGATATTATTATGCACCGGATCCTTCGAGTCAGTATTGCTGCACAATTGGTGGAAATGTAGCGGAAAATGCAGGAGGGGCACACTGTCTTAAATATGGGGTAACTACCAACCATATTTTAGGGTTAGAGGTGGTGCTTCCAAATGGAGATGTAATTGAGCTTGGCAAGCAAGGTATTCCAGACGAACCGGGATATGATCTATTAGGACTTTTAACAGGATCAGAAGGGACGTTAGGAATCGTTACAAAAATTACGGTACGCATTTTGAAAAACCCCGAAGCAAAACAAACGGTTCTTGCCTATTTCGACCGCGTAGAAGACGGCAGCCAAGCGGTATCAGACATTATATCAGCCGGCATTGTGCCTGCTGCGCTTGAAATGATGGATAAAACCGCCATTGAAGGAGTGGAAGCTGCTGCGTTTCCAGTCGGACACCCTAGAGATATTGAAGCTCTTTTATTAATTGAAGTAGACGGCATTTCAGACGGTATCGAAGAGCAAATCCTTCGTATTTTAGACGTATGTAAAAAACAAAACGTACGGGAAGTGAAAGTAGCTGAAAGTGAAGAAGAGCGCGCGAGGTGGTGGGCAAATCGTAAGACAGGATTTGGAGCGATGGGAGCTATATCCCCTGACTATCTCGTACAAGACGGCGTTATTCCAAGAAGTAAACTGCCTCAAGTGCTGAAGCGAATTAACAAAATTAGCGAAGAATCTGGCCTTCGCATTGCCAATATTTTTCACGCCGGAGATGGGAACTTGCATCCGCTTGTATTATTTGATGCTAGAAAGCCCGGGGAAACTGAAAAAGCACTCGACGCCGGAAGCGCATGTTTGCAAGTATGTGCAGAAGCAGGAGGAACGATTACCGGCGAACACGGCGTGGGCATTGAAAAAAAAGAAGAAATGCGATTTGTTTTCAATGAAGATGAAATTCAAGCACAAACGAATATACGAGAAGTATTTAATCCTAAAAATCTATTAAATGCAGGAAAGCTGTTTCCAAGTCCGAGCCGCTGCGCTGAAGTCAAAAAAGAAATGAAAAAAATAGAATATTTTTAGAAAATTCTTGAAAATATATTCGGTCGATGATATGATTTTTTTAACAAAAATAAAACGCTGTTTCGTAATAAGAAACAGTACCGCATATGTTCGTCTTAATCATTTTGGCAAAAAGAAATGAAAGCGCGTCCAAATTTAAAAATGTAAAAGAGTAAGAGGAGGAAACAGACGGTGACAAACTACAAACAAGTTGGAAATCTAAAAGTAGCTCCAGTTCTCTATCAATTTATCAATGAGGAAGCTCTTCCGGGCAGCGGCCTAAGTACAGAAAATTTTTGGTCTGATTTTGAAGCGTTAGTAACCGAGTTAACACCCGTAAATAAACGTTTGTTAGAAAAGCGTGATCAACTGCAAGCTCAAATTAATGCGTGGCATCAAGAAAATCCTGACGGTGACTTTAACGAATACAAATCGTTTTTAACGAGAATTGGCTATTTAGAAGACAAGACAGAAGATTTCCTTATTGGTACAGAAGGAGTAGACAGCGAAATTGCCTATCAGGCAGGACCGCAGCTTGTTGTACCTGTAAATAATGCCCGGTATGCTATTAACGCTGCTAATGCACGTTGGGGAAGTCTCTATGATGCTCTTTACGGCACTGATGCAATCAGTGAAGAAAATGGAGCTTCGCGCACGAGTTCTTATAATCCAATTCGAGGAGAAAAAGTTATTGCGTTTGCGAAGAATTTTCTTGATGAAGTTGTTCCGCTCGTTCAGTCTTCTCATGCGGAAGTGGTTCAGTACAGCCTTGAAAATGGAAAGCTTGTCGCTCAATTAAACGATGGCAGTTTAACCGAATTACAGGAAGAAGAGAAATTTGTAGGGTATCAAGGGGAAGAAGAAAGCCCTGATGCTCTTTTATTCAAAAACAACGGGCTGCATTTTGAAGTTCAAATTGATCGTACGGATTCGATTGGTAAAACAGACGATGCGGGTGTAAAAGATATTTTAATGGAAGCAGCTCTTACGACGATTATGGACTGTGAAGATTCAGTAGCGGCAGTAGACGCAGAAGATAAAGTAGATGTTTACCGCAACTGGCTGGGATTAATGAAAGGTGATTTGACGTCTACTTTTAAAAAAGGAAGTCAAAACATAACAAGGCGTTTAAATCCAGACCGTACCTATATTTCTCCCGGCAAGAAAAAGATTTCACTGTCTGGCCGTTCGCTTATGTTTGTTCGAAACGTTGGGCATTTAATGACAAACAGCGCTGTTTTAGATCGAAATGGCAACGAAATCTATGAAGGTATTTTAGACAGCGTGATTACTAGTTTAATTGCCAAACACACCTTGCTTAAAAACGGCACGTATCAAAATTCTAAAAAGAGTTCTATCTATATCGTTAAACCGAAAATGCACGGCTCCAAAGAAGTAGCTTTTGCCAACACGTTATTTAATTCAATTGAAGATATGCTAGGGCTTGAGCGTCATACGATTAAAATTGGCGTAATGGACGAAGAGCGCCGCACGACGCTTAATTTAAAAGCGTGTATCAAAGAAGTAAAAGACCGAGTGGCTTTTATTAATACTGGATTCTTGGATCGAACAGGTGACGAAATTCATACCTCAATGGAAGCGGGCGCTGTTATCCGTAAAAATGATATGAAAGCGTCTAGATGGCTTCAAGGCTACGAGCAGTCTAATGTAAATGTAGGATTAGCAAGCGGATTCCAAGGCCGCGCTCAAATCGGAAAAGGAATGTGGGCAATGCCGGATATGATGGCGGAAATGCTTAAACAAAAAGTGGGGCATTTAAAAGCAGGAGCGAATACGGCATGGGTACCTTCACCAACAGCAGCAACGCTTCATGCTCTTCACTATCATCAAATTGATGTAAGAGATGTTCAAAACGAATTGCTTACTCAGTCTACTGATTTACAAGATGACATTTTGCAAATTCCTGTGGCAGAAAAACCAAATTGGAGCAAAGATGAAATTCAGCAGGAGCTCGACAACAATGCTCAAGGAATACTTGGGTATGTAGTGAGATGGGTCGACCAAGGAGTAGGGTGCTCAAAAGTACCGGATATTAATAATGTAGGGCTAATGGAAGACCGGGCAACGCTTCGTATTTCCAGTCAGCACGTAGCTAACTGGCTTCATCATGGAATTTGTACAAAAGAACAAGTAACGGAAACGCTAAAGCGAATGGCAAAAGTAGTGGATCAACAAAATGAAAATGATCCTCTGTATCAGCCAATGGCATCGAACTACAGCACATCCATTGCTTTTCAGGCAGCCTGCGATTTAGTATTTCAAGGCTATGATCAGCCAAACGGTTATACGGAGCCAATTTTACACCGTCGCCGTATCGAAGCAAAGGCAAAAGCAGCTATAAAACAGTAAAAAAATGGCCTGTCAGCATAGAGATGGCAGGCTGTACTTGCATCTCAAGAATCTGACTATCTACTATCCTTATTAAAATCAAGCAAATGGGAAAAGGAGTTATGTCATGAAATTTGTAAGGTTCGCTGTACAAGATAGCCGTCATACAGGTGTACTAAAAGAGGATACGATCGGCGTCATTAAAGGAAATATATTTGAGAAATGGGACTATACAGGACAGACTTTTTCACTGAGTGAAGTAAGGCTTTTGGCTCCTTTAGAGCCGATTCAAATTATTGGAATAGGTGCAAATTATGCAGCCGCGAAGTCGGAGCTGCCAAGAGAACTGCCTTCTATTCCTGTCTTCTTTTTTAAGCCCGTATCCTCTGTGATTGGTCCAAACGAAGACATTGTCATTCCAACTGCGATTAAGCACGTCAAGTTTGAGTCTGAGCTTGCAGTTATTATTGGAAAAGAAGCAAAGAACATCGCAAAAGAAGACGTGCTGGACTATATATTTGGGTATACAATTGGAAACGATGTAACGGCTCCGGATTATTTTCATGAAGACGGGCACTGGACCATTGGAAAATCCTTTGATTCATTTACGCCTCTTGGCCCTGTAATCGAAACGGAGCTTGATTTTAAATCCATTCATGTAAAAGCGTTTTTAAATGGCGTTGAAAAACAAAACAGCTCGACAGATTTAATGATTATTTCCGTTGAGCAAATGATTGCTTACCTTTCTACTGTTATGACCCTTAAGCCGGGAGATGTGGTTTTAACAGGAAGTCCGGTCGGCGCGGAGCTGGTGAGCGCAAACGATGTCATTGAATGCACCATCCGAGAAATTGGAACCCTCCAAAATCCGTTTGTTGCAGAGAAAGAACGCGTAAACGTATAAGAGTGATAAAAAATGCCCGGCAGTAACACGACACATAAAGGAGAGAGAAAAATGGAGAGAGAAAACATGGTGAAGTCTGTAAGCCGGGCGTTGGATATTGTCACAATTGTCAGCATGGAAAGAGAAGGGGTAGGCGTCACAGAAATCGCAAAGCAAATGGACATCAATAAAAGCTCCGTATACCGTATTCTAACTACTCTTGCTCAGTACGGCTATATTGAACAAGATCAAGAAACCGGGCGGTACAAGCTTGGGTATAAGTTTTTAGAAGTAAGTTCAAAACTTTTAGATTCTATTGATCTACGAACGGAAGCAAAGCCGTTTTTGCAAGAACTTGAAAGTGAAACAAATGAAGTTATTCATCTTGTTGTCTACGATCAAGGTGAAGTAGTGTATATTGAAAAATTAGAAGGCAATCAGACGCTGCGCATGCATTCAAAAGTGGGGAAAAGAGCCCCTATGCACTGTACGTCTGTCGGTAAAGCTATCCTAGCTTTTTTACCGCTTAACACGGTAACAAGCATTCTTGAAAGAAAAGGCTTACCAGCTCATACAGATCACACCATTACAGATGAAGAAAGCTTTCTTCGAGAACTTTCAGAAGTAAAACAAAAAGGATATGCGCTGGATTTAGAAGAAAATGAATATGGAATTACCTGCATAGCAGCGCCTATTTTTGATCACCTTGGTCAAGTCGTTGCCGCAGTCAGCATTTCCGGTGCTACTATGCGTATGACAAATGAGCGATTAACGTATCTTCAAGAACGCATGGTTGATATAGGCAAGAACATTTCGGAGCGGCTCGGCTACAAAACTGAATCTGTGAAAGACAAAAGTTTGTTCTGATTCTTAGAGAACAAACTTTTGCTATATAATAATCTGTAAAATAACGTAATTATATTATGTAAACTATAGGCTAGGATTTTTAATTGATGTTTTATTCATGATACAATAAAGTTGTTAGAATATATACGTAAAGGAGCTAAATTATGGAACAGTTTGAGCGCAATATTGAAAAGTACGCCGAGCTAGCTGTAAAAGTCGGTGTAAACATTCAAAAAGGGCAAGTATTAAACATTAATGCCGATATTTCTTCCGCTGATTTTGTTCGTGAAATTGCGAAAAAAGCGTACGAAGCCGGAGCAAAGTCTGTTGATGTAGACTGGCATGACGATCATTTAGTTCGTTTGAAATATGAAAAAGCGGATGAATCTGTATTTAATGAATTTCCTGCTTGGAAAGCTCAAGCAAGAGAAGAGCTTGTGAAAAACGGAGGCGCTGTTTTATCTGTAATTTCAAGCGGTCCTGACTTACTAAAAGGAGTAGACGGCAAACGTATTGCTGCGTTCCAAAAAGTAAGCGGAAAAGCAATGAAAAAATTCCGTGAAGCGATCCAATCCGATAAAATCAGCTGGTCCATCGTAGCTGTTCCTTCAAAAGACTGGGCAGCTAAAGTATTTCCTGACGTTCCAGAAGAACAGCAGCAAGAAAAACTGTGGGAAGCTATTTTTAAATCTGTGCGCGTAGACCAAGAAGATCCAGTGGCCGCATGGGAAGAGCACAACGCTTCATTACATACAAAAGTAGACATTTTAAATGAAAAGAGATTTGCTAAGCTTCACTATAAAGCGCCAGGAACAGATTTAACAATTGAGCTTCCTGACAAACATATTTGGGTTGGCGCAGGCAGTGTTAATGAAGACGGTAACTCGTTCATGGCCAATATGCCAACAGAAGAAGTATTTACACTTCCAAAAAAAGACGGCGTAAACGGTCAAGTAACAAGCACAAAACCGCTTAGCTACGCAGGAAACTTAATTGAAAACTTCACGCTAACATTTGAAAACGGAAAAATTGTTGATGTAAATGCAGAAGAAGGCGAAGAAACGTTAAAGCACCTAATTGAAACAGATGAAGGTGCCAAATACTTAGGAGAAGTAGCCTTAGTACCGCATCAATCGCCAATTTCTCAGTCAAACATCATCTTCTACAACACGCTGTTTGACGAAAATGCATCCAATCACTTAGCTATCGGCAGCTCGTATTCCTTCTGTTTAGAAGGCGGAAAAACGATGTCTAAAGAAGAGCTATCACAAAACGGAGCAAACGACAGCATCACCCACGTTGACTTCATGATCGGCTCAGCTGAAATGGACATCGACGGCATCAAAGCTGACGGTACAAGCGAGCCTGTGTTTAGAAAAGGGAACTGGGCGTTTTGAATTAAATAAATAACAATAATAAAAGCTTCTGCGCTACGTCCCCAGAAGCTTTTATTGTGACCACTAAATTTCTGTAAAACTGAGATTTATATATCTTACACGCCATTACGCTTTAAAACAAAACGATAGCATAATCTTCACTTTAAAGTTTGTACATCTGTATCAGAATCAGGCGCAAAGTTTGTAACTTCTAATACTATAGGAGAACCAACCAAAATGGTAGATCCAGCAGGAATTCAGGTATATATTTCCGAAAAAAGTTCGCATCTTTGAATACTATACGGTAGCCGGAGGCAGCAAGCGCATCTTTACAGATCAAAATGCATTAAAAGAATACGGCACTCAGCATATATTGGATCCTGAGAGCTACTCATATAGTAATCTATTCATAAACGGTGTGTTACAGCCTTCCTCCAATTACAGCGTCCAAAAAGGACTTCTTATCATTAACACAGAGGATATTCCTTTAGAAAAATCACCCGTGATTTTACAAATGATTAAAGTAATCTAACTTTCAACCACAAAATGCGAAGTACACATGCCTGCACATAAAAAACAAGGTGAACGTTAGTCAGTTCCACCTTGCTGTGATTCTTCTTTTTTAACCGGAGAGTCACGCTTGAACATGTGATAGTAGGTAAACCCTAAGCATAGAGCGCCAGCGATTGAACAAAAATATTGCAAAAAACGGACAAAATCCATTGGAATGACCTCCCATTTTCAGTTTCGCTTCTAGTATGTACAGGGAAGTGAAATAATATGTGAAAAAGGGAGGTTTTCTCTTATAGTTCGTATGGTTCTTGAAGAGTAAGGTAAGGCTGCAGATCTTCAAGACCAAGACGCTTATTTAATTGTCTTTTCATTAAATCGTACTGGTAGATGAGGTGAAATTGATTTTTTTTCGGTGTTTCACAGCGAATGTATGTTTCTTGCCCGTTCTTGTCTGTGAAATGAATGGTTAATTCACCGAAATAGCGTTGAACAGGAGCTCCGTGAAGGCCTTTTTCATTTTTGACAACCTTTGAAAATTCTGCTCGTTGAATACGGTTAAATGGAATAATAGCTACTTGATTGATAACAAGACGCTGATCGTACATGTCAATTTTAGATATGGAAATTTGATTAATTCCTTCTGCAAATTTAACATGTCCGTTTACAGAAACAAGCGGTTTGCGATCCTCAGGATCAACAGCGCCTTGAGGTCGCTTAATGACGTAGAAGCTAGCTACGCCAAGTGCTACGACACCAACTATAACAATAAGTGCAAACATCATTTTGCATTCCACCTCCTGAATAGATGTGTAATCTGAATTTAACAGCAAGCTGTTTCAGTTGCCATATTGCCTCAACAATGAGGGTAGAGAAAAGCAGTTCGGCAGTTCATTACAAGTATATACATACGTTCGACAATATGGTGTGATATTCCTTCTTATTATGACTTTTTTACGACAAAATGGGCAAAACTCTTTTCGAAAATGAAGCGAATCAGTTACAATTTAAGGATAAGGTACCAAATTTCTTTTCTATCTCAAAAAAGTGCAGAAAAGCGTAAAAAATTCTAGGTACTTTCTCATATTTTTACTATTTTTATAGAATTTATCCCAATTTCTAATCCTTTATCGTGTATAATCTCTTGTGTGCAGCATGATATACATAAAGGTGTAAGGAGGCACAGTTCATTGTCTTTATCAGCAAAAAAGATATTATTATTAGTTTTAGTAGTTATATGTTTAGTGTTAGTTGTGATGCAATTCATAAATCGATCAGCAGAGCCGACTTCCGAACAGGCCCAAGAAACACTGAGTAAGCTTCCTGAACAAGAAACCGTTAAAGAAAAAGCAAAGGGCGACGAGGAAGCGCACAAATATCGAGTGTATTATATTACTATTGAAAAAATCGAAAATGGTACATACAGCGGAACAACAAAAGAAGGAACGGGCATTAAATTTTCCGATAAAAATTTAAATGAACCGATTCCAAGCAATTTGAAAAAAGGGGATATCGTTAAAGCATACTTTGATCTTGAATATAGCACAAAAGGTCTAGTCAAAGTAGAAAAGGTAGACGAGATGCCCGATGATGACGAGAGCTCAAGTTAATTGAGCTCTTTTTTTGTATTTTATGAATGTGGTAAAATATTGAATATATAGACGCGGTATAGGGGGAAGAAGATGATAGCAGCAATTATAGTAGGAGCGGTAATTCTTTTAGCTTTGATTATTAAAGGGATTGGAAAGCCAAGGGGATTTCGCTTGTATAAAGAGGAGCTTCCAGATGAGCTCGGAATACATAAAGGTAATGGTTTTGAAGATATTGTTCATTCACTAGAAGATTCGTTACCGAAAGCCTATGTTCAACAGGTGAAACAGCGTATGAAAGGGCGAAATACAAAAGCCGATGAAGTAGAATGGACGTTTTTTGAGATGAAGCGCTACATTTTATTAAATGCAGTCATCAAAGACGTACCTATGTTTAGTGCAAAAGTAGATGAAGTGTGGCACGAAATGATCATGTTTACAGTGGATTATGAGCGTTTTACAGACCGTTTTTTTGACCGTTTTTTACATCACCAGCCAAATGTAGACACTACGCCATCACCACAGCCGGATAAGCGCGCCTTCTTTGATTGGATGTATGCTCATTTGTTTGACATAACGGGCAACAGCCGACTGCTTTGGGGGAAATTTTTTCAGCATCCGCTTGATAAAAGTACACTTCAAGATTTTCAAAGGTTGTCAGAAGATGAATTGCTAGATCGCTATTTTTTAAGAAACGGCAAATGGGAAGAACAGCAGAGACATTTGATTCAAGCGTTAAAAGAAGAAATTAAGGATGCAAAAAAACGAATGAAATCGGGAGGATCGTCGTACTTAAAAAAAGCATTCAAAAAAGGGAATGTATCAAACGAACTTCTTTTTCAAGGCTTTGTTTTTTATTCACTTTACGAAGCTACCGACTTTTCAAGACATATGAATGAACTGCTGCTATACAAAAAGACAATCTATGCGGGAGATACAGCCTCGTACAGCGGCTATAGCTGTTCAAGCCCATGGGAAGACAATCGCCACCATCATCACCACGATGGAGGGCATCACCATCATGACAGCGGCAGCAGCTGTTCGAGTTCAAACTGCAGCAGCTCAAGCTGTGGGAGTGGATGCAGCAGCAGTTAATAAAGTAAAAAAACTCGTATAAAACGAGTTTTTTTACTTTAAATGCAACGACGACAAAATGGTTCACTGACAAGCAATGAAAAATTTGGTATAATCGTTACGTTTTTAAAAAAGGAGAGACAGCGAAAATGAATATTTTATGGGACTTTGATGGAACCATCTTTGATACCTATCCAACGATTGTAAAAGCATTCAAAGAATTACTAACAGATCAAACGATTTCAGAAGGCGATATTTTAAAACAAATGAAGATATCTTCTGACGTAGCAATTAAGCACTTCGATATTGAAAAGTCTTTGTTTGATAAACACTTCCATGTGCTCGAACAGAAAATCAATCCTAAAGATAAGCCTGCTTTTCCTCACGTAGAAGACGTACTGAGCTTTGCGGATACAAATGTAATTGTTACGCATAAATCTAGACAGTCTACTCTTGATATTCTTGCATTTTTTAATATGGAGCACTATTTTACGGAGATCATTACAAAAGATGATGGCTACAAACGAAAGCCTGATAGCGGCGCTTATGCATATCTTCACGATAAGTATCAGCTCGATTTAGTGATTGGAGATCGCGAGCTTGATCTAAAACCTGCCCGTGAACTGGGAATCAAAACATGTGCATTTCAAAATGACGACATTGAAGCAGATTATCACCTTACATCATACGATCAATTTTTTACAACTGTCGTAAATAAAAACTCGTGAAGCTATTCTTCACGAGTTTTTATTTGTTCAGGCTTATGTACTTCGGGAATTTCACCGAGCGTATAGTTCGCTACTTTTGTAATGTTACTATTAGCAAAAAAGTAAAACTCTCCGTCAACTCCGCGAATTTTTGTCGTGCGCAATCCAATTTCTTCAACAGTTCCTTTCGTATCATTTATGGATACGTGATCTCCTACTGAGAATTGATCTTCAAACAGAATAAAAAAGCCGTTTAAAATATCTTTAATCAAATTCTGTGCACCTAAGCCTGTAATAAATCCTGCTACGCTAATACCAGCTAAAAGTGCTTTCATATTAATTCCGATTGCTTCTAAAGACGTAATAAGTACAATAAAATACACGACGTACATGACAATGCTCAGACAAAGCTTTTTCAGCGTTATTTCTTTACGTTCGTTGTACCTCAGCAGCTTAGTTTTAAATCTGAAATCAAAGATTTTATTAATTACACTACGAGCAAACCGGATGACAATTTGAGCAATAATAAAAATCAAGATAATCTTTATGATTACTTCACTAATGTCAATCCACTTACCGGTATTAAATAAAGTTTGCTGCACCCAATGTATGTCTTTCATGACTAAGTCCCTTTCTTGCTTTATAAAATTTTCTCTACTGAATAGTATAATTTATTTTGGAAAATATACTACTAGAATTTATTAAGAAGTGTTTGAACTATTGTTTTATTTTAATTTATTTGTATTTGGTATATGTAATGAAAACTCCTTATTTTAGAAAAAGTGAAAATCCTCAGGTATAGATATTTTTAAAACATTTCTTTATACAAATATTAAATAAAACCTTATAGCAGAGATTAGTATAGATATTATTAACAAACATTATATACAGATATTAAAGAGAGGAAAAAACTCTAAAAACCCAATGGTATCAAGGGTTAGAGAAGAAATAGCTTTTCAATAAATAACTGTGTGGAAAATAGACCTTTTTTGTGAACAGCATCCTTTAGCTAAAGGATGTTTTTTTATAACAACAGATATGGAAACCATTTTATTTACTATGTTTTTTCTTCTGCAATAGATGGATTTTAAAACCAATGGTATGAAGATTGCTGTTAAAAGTATGAATTATTTCCACTGTGGATAAAAGTAGTCGTGTTAAAGAGTAAATGACCTGGAAATCATCGTTAATAAAAAAGTAAAAGGGATGTTTTTATTAACAAGGAGGATGATATAACAGTCATTGAATATGTTTTCTTTCTTTTGTGGATAAGTATGAAGGTGTTTTTTTAGTAATATTCCGTAGTTGTACACAAGAAATATCATTTATTTGAACTCATTACGTTTATATAGATAGGATAATGGAATTGGATAGCTGCAAAAATGGGTGCTTGTTTGCGCTATTTGTATCAAAAAGAGAAGAGAAGGGAGATAAAACAAAAAAAAGGCATGCCAAATAAGCCCCTTATGAAGCTGTAAGTTCAGCAGGGACTTGATCTTGAAGATTTTTTGAAAGCTCTTTTCGAATGAGCGTACGGATTTTTCCACCGTAATTTTCAACGACTTGAGCATCATGGCTGAAGAAGGCCTGTTCAATCAGAGAATAAAGGGCAGACTTCACTCGTTCAATACCATATTCAAAAGAAAGCTGAACCAAATCAGCGATGTCTTCGTTTTGGAATGAAGACATAACAATTCCTGTAGAATCTGTGCTGTGTCCAGATAATTTTACAAAAGTCTCTTCAATAGTACGTCGAATCGCCGCATCGTATTGCTCTTTCTTTTCTTGTTTTGACATCTTGCCATTTTTAGCTCCGTCTTTTAAAACAAAGAAAATAGTAGATCCTTGGACAACGGTTTTAAATGCGCTCGTCTGCGTTTCAGCTATTTTTTGCATCATACCTTTGTAGTGAGTATATTTCGGTGTGAAAATTTTATAGTCATTAAAGCTAATTTTTGAAGTGTTTTCTCCAGGATTAAAATGACGCTTAATCGTATCGTTGTCATAAACCAATTCTTTGCGAAGCTCTAAGCGAAGGGCATTTACATTTTCAATTAGAATAAGTTCTTCAAAGCGAGTATATTCTAATTCCATAAACCCAAAGCCGTGTTCTTCAAAATATTGAGGGTAGGGAACAATACAAATATTGATTCCTTTGCCGCTGCGAGAATAGGAAATTAATTCTGTTTCTGCTAATACTACATTGTTGTTGCGAACTGTTCGAACTGTACAATTCAACGCGGCTGCAATCTCTTTTTCAGAAACATCACAAATAATACCTCTTTCATCAACGTGAAGGAAGTGATAAAAAATTAATTGTGAAATTTGAGATTTAGATAAACGGTGATGTTCTGCCACTGTTTTGATTGTAGGGTTCCCATGAGCGTCTAGGTCCATGTGATCTTCAATATCTTTATATTTTTCTACGGTGCTAGACAATTGGCGAATAATTTGTTTTCCAATTTTCGCAAATTCTTTTTTTATCATGAGAATCCCTCCAATCTATTTCACATCAACAATAATTTATTAGGGTAAAATAACAAAGAATACCTTGTGAAAATTATATCAATAAGAAATAGAATCGCAAACGAACGAGTAGTACGCTAAAAACGGCAAAAGGTTCAAAGAATGCTGTCATATCAAGGGGTTCAGCGTATAGGTTTTTTAGTACGACAAAAACGGCAAAAGCAAGCAAGCGCCGGTAGAACAGTGTTTGTTACGATCAGTAAAAATCAAAAAAAACTTTATGCGTTTTAGTACGACAAAAACGGCAAAAGGCTTAGTATAGTACGCCAAAAATAGCAAAAGTGAAAAGTGGTACGCTAAAAACAGCAAAAGTCATCTTGATTCACCTAAAAAAAGGTAAAAAAATCACTTCTCTGATCGTTGTAAATAACACAATGAATTTTATTAGTACGTCAAAAATGGCAAAAGCTATTTTTAGTACGTGAAAAACGTCAAAAACGACGTAGTAGTACGACAAAAATAGCAAAAGTTTTCGTTTGGTACGTCAAAAATGGCAAAAGCTTTATATATGCTGCGAAAAAAATAAAAAATGGGGTTTGAAAAGGCAATAACAAAGGGAAAAGCAATGTTTAGTACGCAGAAAACGGCAAAAGTAATGAAGGAGTACGTCAAAAACGGCAAAAGTAATGAAAGAGTACGTCAAAAACGGCAAAAGGTAGGATTGTTTTACGGAAAAAGAGAATAATTAACAATTAATAAGTGATTACTAGTAAATAAAATGAATTTAGTACGTCAAAAATGGCAAAAGAATCAGAGTGGTACGTCAAAAACAGCAAAAGGTAGTAATTAGTACGCTAAAAATGGCAAAAGAAGCGAAAAGGTACGTAAAAAACGGCAAAAGCTTCTGGTTAGTACGTTAAAAATGACAAAACTTCCAAACTATGAAATAAAAATAGTGGGATATTTTGTATCTATAAGCTGAAAGTGGCAAAATATCAAATAAAAAAAGGAAGGGAACAATTTACCCTTCCAATGTTTCTCTATGTTCTCCTCCAAAATAGTCTTGAATTTCATAATTTTGAAGAGGAATAAAAGAGATTTCAAATCCTTGAAGTTTTTGCTGATAACTTTGAATCAGCACTTGATTGCTGACAAACTCTGCTAGAGATTCATTAATTAATTTTAGATTGACATCAATTTTCTTTGAACGAAAACGAACTTTTGAAGCAAAATATTGATACGGGTAAAAATGGGTGTAAGACTTCTCTTGTAAATAACAATCTAATCGCTCTTTTTGAAATGCATACAGCAGCAAAGAAGACAGCGAATTATCTTTAAACTTTTTAATAACGTCACTGTAAATTTGTACAAACTGCTGATTTAAAAAGCCTTGATGCGTATCGTCGCTAAATACGATGGTTGCATATCGTCTGCCAGTTACTTCATCGGTTTCAATAACAGCTTTTTGGAAGAAGTTTATCGCAAATTTTGTATCTCTGGAATTTTTCTTCTTCGCTACACCTTCTACGTGGTATCTGGCAATTTTCATAATGCGGGCTTCAACCGCTTCATAGTTTTTTACACCTTTTGAATTATAAATTTCTTTAACGATATCCGCTAAATCAAGAGTCACCGTCTTTTCTTTATAAAACATCTCGTCGCGCTGTGAAAGAGCAAACTGGATAATTTGAGAATCTTTTGGATCTAAAACCATATTTCGTTTGGAAAGAACCGTTTGATTATCATTGACAGGGATAATGGTGCGAATGAAATATTCTTCATCAACTTTATAGTCATTATATAAAACGACTTCTTGGGAGTTTGTTTTAACTTCCATATTGGTTTTAAGAGAGTGACTTTCATTTGAGAAGATAGGGGCCTCTACCCACGAATTCAATCGTTTATCAATCCAGTTACTCAAATTTCCATTGTATTTTTCTAATATGATTTCAGCAATTAAAAAAGTAAAGTCTGTGTGAAATGCTTTCTCTATTTGATAATTCATCTTTGAATCTAAATAAGGAAAATCGGTAATGTTTGTTTTTTTACTTTTAGCCCATGCCTCTACTTCTTTTAACTTTATCTTTAAAATATCTTCAGGTTTTTCCACGCCAAACAGCTTTTTTAAGTGTTCGGTATCCACTTTTTTATCCATCACTTTTTTGGCCAATTCAATGTCTTCAAAAATAGGATTAGGCTTTTGGGCTTTAATATCTTTTTTTAACGTTTGTAGCCAGTTTTTCTTATTCGATTGTCTTCTTTTGTAGGCTGGGTTTCTTATTTCCTTAGGATTTATTAATTTATTCTCTAAAACAAACGTATCTTGCAATATATTTAAAATGTAGTCTTCTATAAAATCTTTTTCATTCGAAAAAAACGAATGAGAATCATATAAAAAGTCTATGCACTTTGATTTGATATTGTCATCGATCGCATCGCTGATTTGTTTAATAAGGTAAGGAGAAAAATTGGATGGTTCGTTCATGTTGACCTCCTCTGTATGTATTTAATCTGTAACAGTCTTATTATATCTTTTTTGAACGATACTCTAAAGGCTAAAAGGAAAATTCGTTTTTATGAATGCTGTTTTATATCAAATTAGCCTAGCTGGCTATTAGTATATAAAGGCTTATTGCAAATATAAAATTCTTTCTTTATAGCGCTTGTACAATATAAGTACGTACTTTAGATGTAAGGAGAGTATTATAGTAGTTTTATAAAAGAGAAAAGCAAAGTACATTCATTGAGTTTGAAAATGGAAAAGTTTATACTTGCCAAGTACACTCTTTTTACAAATAGGGGGAATAAATATGTTGTTAAAACCTAAAGCAATTTTTTTAGATATGGACGGTACGATATTAAATCGCTCCAACAAAGTAAGTATTCAAACAAAAGAAATCATTGACGAATTACGAAAACAGGGAATTTTTGTTTTTATTGCTACGGGAAGAGCGTTTGATGAAATAGAAGAGTTAGTTCCTGAAGGCTTTCAAGTGGATGGATTTATCACGTCAAATGGCATGGCAGGATACCTAGGAAAAGAATCAGTCTTTCAGCACTCGCTTTCGCTCCAGTTGGTGGAAACTATTATTGAAAAAGCAAGAGCGAACAAGGTATACTACGAGCTTTTCCCGTATGGCACACCTCGCGTGACGTTAAAACAAGATCAGTCCTATGTGGAAAATGAAATTAGAGAGCCAAAGCCAGACAGTGTGGAAATTAACGAATGGCTTTCCCGTAAACAAGCGATTAAAGAAGAAATTGACTGGAAAGATTCCGTAGAAGGAAGCGAATTTTCAAAGTTCTATTTCTTTGCAAGAACGCACGAGCATATCGATAAATGGAAAGAGGAGCTTGAAGAACTTAAAAAAGAAATCGACTTTACAACTTCTACTTCATCTAAACACAATGTTGAAGTGATGGTGGCAAACGTAAATAAAGCAACAGGAATTCAGCAAATGCTAAAACATTTTAATTTGCCCGAGCAAGACATTCTAGCGATTGGCGACAGCAACAATGATTTACCAATGTTTCAGTTTGCCAGCTATGCCGTAGCGATGAAAAATGCGCCGGATCATATTAAAGAAATTGTCGATGACGTAACGGAATTTAACTGTGACGAAAACGGCGTATCTCATTATCTTTCTAAATTTTTATTGCAAAAATCTGCTAGAAGTAATCCCGTTTTATAAAAATTAATCTATTTCACGACAATGCATTATAACCAACTATTCAAAACATCGTCTTTTAGGCGGTGTTTTTAGTATACAGAAAGTGAAAAGTAAACCGTTCATTATTTTTAGTTATAGCACTCTTAGCTAAAAAGAATAGATAAGAATAAATCTTCTATAATTTAAAAATCATGTTATAAACAACATAATTATACAACTATCCTCGTACCTATCCCTGCAAAACGCCTCTCAGCCCTGATGAGTGCCACCATGCCAAAGCATAAAACATTTTAAAATCTAAACTTTTTCTTTCTTCAAACTTTTTATAAAATGCGGAGAAAAGGGATTGTATCTCCGTATATTTAATGCTAATATAACATTTAATGAAAATAGTATAACATATTTAATTTTATTTCATAATTAGTATGACACAAATTCTGAATTTAATCGTTTTGTTAAAGTGTTTATAATCACAGTGACCAGCATATTTATCTATTCATTACTATTAAATTGTGTATCTTGTAAGCTGCTAAATAAAAAATACTAGCGTTATTAAACTATTAAAATCAAAGAATAGGAAGATTTAATGTGAATAAAAGAAAAATTGTCTATATAGTTTCCGACTCAGTAGGTGAAACGGCTGAGCTGATGGTAAAAGCAGTTTTAACTCAATTTAGTGGAGAAGATATTGAAATTCAAAATACTTCTTACGTAGAAGATGAGGGAAATATTGATAATATCATTGCTGAAGCAAGGTGTAACCAGGCCATCATTGCGTATACTATCGTCATCCCACCTTTAAAACAGTATCTTGATCAAAAGGCACAAGAAGAAGGAATTGTAGCTATTGATTTAATGACCCCTCTTATGAGTGCCTTTAGCCAAACCTTTAATAAGGAACCTAATCTTCAACCGAGATTAACGAGAAAGTTAGACGATAACTATTTTCGAAGAGTAGAAGCAGTTGAATTCGCTGTTAAATATGATGATGGACAAGACTTCAGAGGTATCAAGCGAGCTGATCTAGTGTTGATTGGTGTTTCGAGAACATCTAAGACGCCACTTTCTATGTATTTAGCTCATAAGAGTCTTAAAGTAGCGAATATACCGTTAGTTCCAGAAGTGACGCCTCCTGATGAACTTTTTACTATTCCGAAAAATAAATGTATTGGTTTAGTTATTACACCGGATAAGCTCAATGAAATCCGAAAAGAACGATTAAAAAATTTAGGTTTAGCGTCTCAAGCCAATTATGCCAATGTAGATCGAATCCTTGAAGAGCTGGACTATGCTGAGAAAATTATGAAGCGCATTGGCTGTCCTATTGTTAATGTCTCAGGTAAAGCAGTTGAAGAAACCGCTGAAGTGATATTGAGCATGTTAAAAAAGGACAAGATGAAAGGGTATGTATAAAAACTCCCATTATGTAAGACAGATAACTTGTCAGACATACTTAATCTATAGAGAGTCAGGTAGAACAGGCGTGTTGCTAAAAGGTGCTTTTTTAAAATATAAAAGATAAGGAAGATTGTGATGAGCAATGTATATAAAAAAACAGACGTTATCTTAATTGGGGCCGGAGTTATGAGCGCAACGTTGGGATCTTTACTAAAAGAGTTAGCGCCGGAATGGGAAATCAAAGTATTTGAGAAACTCGCAGATGCAGGAGAAGAAAGCTCGAATGAATGGAATAATGCAGGGACGGGCCATGCTGCACTGTGCGAGTTGAACTATACATCTGAACAAGCTGACGGATCTATAGATATTACGAAAGCAGTGCGAATTAATGAACAGTTTCAGCTTTCAAGACAGTTTTGGTCGTATCTTGTAAGCAGTAATTTAATTCATCATCCGCAAGAGTTTATTATGCCAATCCCTCATATAAGTTTCGTACAAGGAGAAAAGAACGTATCCTTTCTGAAAAAACGTTTTGAAGCGCTATCAAATAATCCGTTGTTTCAAGGGATGGAGTATTCGGATCGTCCTGAAAAGTTAAAAGAATGGATGCCGCTTGTTATGAAAGGCCGTACATCGACTGAAGCAATTGCGGCAACCAAAATTGACTCAGGGACGGACGTGAACTTTGGAGCTTTAACTCGTATGTTGTTTACACATTTAAAAAGTAAAAGCGTAGAAATAAACTATAACCACAGCGTTGAAAATCTGACACGTACCGCAGACGGCTCGTGGGAAGTAAAAGTACATGATATTCATAGCGGCAAACAGGAATATCACACGGCGAACTTTGTTTTTATCGGAGGAGGAGGCGGAAGTCTGTCTTTACTCCAAAAAACGGGTATTCCTGAGTCCAAACATATTGGAGGGTTCCCGGTAAGCGGATTATTTATGGTATGCAATAACCCCGAAGTTGTAGCGCAGCATCACGGGAAAGTGTACGGAAAAGCAAAGGTTGGCGCTCCGCCGATGTCGGTTCCGCACCTTGATACACGCTATATCGACCGCAAAAAAACACTGCTGTTTGGACCTTTTGCCGGATTTTCACCAAAGTTCTTAAAAACGGGTTCAAATTTGGATTTAATCAATTCTGTAAAACCGAATAATATCTTAACGATGTTAGCAGCAGGCGTCAAAGAGATGGGCTTAACGAAATACTTGATTCAGCAGGTGCTGTTGTCCAATGAAAAGCGTATGGAAGAACTTCGCGAGTTTATTCCAAACGCAAAAAGCGAAGACTGGGATATCGTCGTAGCGGGTCAGCGTGTACAAGTAATCAAAGATACGGAAGCCGGAGGTAAAGGAACTCTTCAATTTGGTACAGAAGTTGTGAGTTCAGCTGATGGTTCCGTTGCTGCATTGCTCGGGGCTTCGCCAGGTGCTTCCACTGCCGTTCATGTCATGCTTGAAGTGCTGGAAAAGTGTTTCCCGCAGCATATAGAAGAATGGGAATCGAAAATAAAAGAAATGATTCCTTCTTACGGCTTATCTTTGGTAGAAAATCCAGCGCTTTTTAACGAAATTCATGCTTCTACAGCACAAATGCTTGATTTAAGTAAAAAAGAACTTGTGTACCGATGATTTTAGGCAGCCTTTGACACGTATGCTTTAAATTAAAAGAATTTTTTAGAAGCTGTTGTAAAGTATTCAAAATATAGGTGAAACATATAAGAAAAAATGAGGGAGCTTCGTTATATAACGGGCTTCTTTTTATTTATTTCCTTTGCTAGCAGAATTTACTTCGTATTCATGATATAATTACTTATTAGTAAGCGTTTACATATAATGGAGTGAAGAATTGGAAAATAGCTATTTCGAGGAGCCGATAAAAGATGATTCTAACTAATACATCTTTACTGACGAAAGAACAAACGATTTTTAATCATACAGGGAATAAAATTAAATTAGAAGACAGAGAGATTGATATTGTTGCTCGATTTGAAGAGCCTCTTGTTCTAGTTTTAGGAAATGTACTAAGTAACGAAGAATGTGACGAACTTATACAGCTATCCAAAGATAAAATGCAGCGATCAAAAATTGGTGCTGCACGTGAAGTAAACAGTATTCGAACGAGCAGCGGCATGTTTTTTGAAGAAAGCGAAAACGAGCTTGTACATCAAATCGAAAGAAGACTTTCTAAAATAATGGGACCATCTATTGAATATGCTGAAGGTCTTCAAGTTTTAAAATACTTGCCTGATCAAGAATACAAAGCACATCACGATTATTTCACTTCTGCAAGTAAAGCATCTAAAAACAACCGTATTAGTACATTGGTTATGTACTTAAACGATGTCGAAGAAGGAGGAGAAACTTATTTTCCTAAGCTGGGTCTTTCCGTATCTCCGACAAAAGGAATGGCCGTGTACTTTGAATATTTTTATAGTGATGCTGAACTTAATGACCGTACTCTCCACGGGGGAGCTCCTGTTATAAAAGGAGAAAAGTGGGTCGCTACCCAGTGGATGCGCAAACAAAAAATTCGATCGTAAAAACAAAGGTTTGAAGAGCCCTATTATTGTTAGTGAGGGCTCTTATTTATGTTACAAAAAAATAGCAATCATGTTAGCCAGTTATTATATTGAAATATTCATACTTGTTCTATTTGTGCGGCTATTCCCTATTCTTATAAGCCGGTAGACGATAAATGTATTTGTAGTGTAAAATATCCTCATGATTAAAAATTTGGATACACTAAAACGAAAAATGTGTTCGTGAGATAAAAATAAAATAGATGCTATTTAAAAGAATGACTTTAAAACAGGTAAGCAATTTTTATAACAGTTGCACGAAAAAACTCGTGAAAGGTATTTTCACGAGTTTTTGTTTTTAGGTGATTTACACTATTTATAAAATCATTTTACTTTTATATAGTAGATAGGGAACGTGTTAAAGGAGGACCCGGGTTTTGAAAGAAATAAAAGCAATTATTTGCACGATGCTTGCGATGTTTATGCTGCTTCTTACTGGATGCAGCGATGAGCAGGCAAGTCATTCAACCACATCTTCTACCGATACAAAACAAGCAGTTCAAGTAGAAGGTTCATCAGATCAAGAAAACGATCATAGTCCTTCTAAAGCAAATCGTGAAGATGTAGTAGGTGAGGCGGCTACGGTAGAAAGAGTAGTGGACGGCGATACGCTTAAAGTGAAAATGCTGAACGGAAAGAGAGATCGCGTGCGATTACTTCTTGTTGATACCCCAGAAACAAAGCATCCCAAACTAGGCGTACAGCCCTTTGGTCCTGAAGCATCTGCTTACACAAAAAAAAGACTAGAAGGACAGGAAATTACCCTTGAATTTGATGTGCAAGAGCGTGATCAATATGGACGCTTGCTTGCTTATGTATGGATAGACAATGAGCTGTATAATGAAGAGCTGCTAGCAAAAGGGCTAGCCCGCGTAGCAGTATTTCCTCCTAATACAAAGTACGTAGATGAATTTAAGAAAATACAGGAGCAGGCTCGAAAAAGCGAAAAAGGCATCTGGAGTATTGAAAACTATGCACAAGAAAAAGGGTATAACACGGATGCTGTAAAAAATCAGTCCTCTTCTAATCAAAAAGATATTCAGTCTGCCAAAAGCTGTGAAGGTAAAATAAAAGGAAATCAAAACTCTAAAATTTATCACGTGCCAACAGGGGCACACTACAACCAAACCATGAACAACGTCATTTGGTTTTGTACCGAAAAAGATGCGCAAGAAGCAGGATACAAAAAAGCAAAAAACTAACAAAGAAATTCAGTAACTGCTGAGTTTCTTTTTTTTTGAGTTCAGTAAGTATTTGTATAGGAGTGGCTAAATACCACCATCCAACAAAGAGCGACCAATCCGTATAAGAAGACGCAGTGGCCATATGAGCAGCTGAGGCACTTGTAAAAGAATTTCTGCTAAAACTTCCCATCCACTTACCGTAGTGTCTTTCTGCTGACGGCGTTTTTTCATAGTCATCATCCATTCATTTGAAAATATACATTAATTATACAATGAAAGGAAGATTAGGAGTTAATTTTTTCTTTCTTTTCTTTTTCGTGTTAAAGTAGATAGGTAAGAAGGTTTGCTACAAATAACGCAAGCGAAGAGAATAAAGGGAGTTTGAAAATCGTGAAAATAAGGAAAGCAAGAAAAGAAGATGCTTCTGCTGTAACGGAATTACTTTATGACATGCTTGGCAGTATTGCACGCTCTCACACGGCGGCTACAACGAATGAAGAAGCGCTTTTAAGACTTAAAGCGTTTATTCTGTCTGAGAAGAATCGCTATAGCTATCATCATATTACAGTCGCAGAAGTCGACGAGAAGGTAGTTGGACTTATGCTTTGCTACGAAGGAAGTATGTTACAAACGCTTTATGAACCAGTTAAGCGTTTTGTACGTGCTAAACTTAATAATCCAGCGTGGGAAATTGATATAGAAACTGAACATGGAGATTATTATATTGACTCTCTATGTGTAGATGAAGCTTACCGTGGAAAAGGGATAGGAACGGCTCTTTTAAATGTAGCCAAGCAAGAAGCCAAAAAGCGTAAGATGTTTTTATCGTTAAACGTTGAATATAATAACGTAGAAGCCAAAAAATTGTATCAGCGTACAGGCTTTCAAGAGCATAAAACCATTTTTATTGATAAAAAACCATTTTTTTATATGAAGACTGCCTGAGCATCTTTACGGTAGTATTTTTTGTGATAAAATGGATATATAAGTAAAATGATAAGAACCAACAGCTCAGCACTTTTGCTGAGCTTTCCTGTAAATCGCGTAAACGTATCAAAATGGAAAGAATCCTACATCCAATGGACCATAAGCAAGCGGTCATGAAAGTATGTTTGCTGATGTGCCACATGAAAGGAGCGTGCATGAACATCAGAGATCTTCCGTTTAATATGAGTTATCGATTTAATGAACAGCTTCGAGAAGTTCCGATTAACCCACACCAAATGAAGCAGGGAATTATCTATTTAAAGAAACGAGCTCTTGAAGAAGAGGATGAGTGTGCCGCTGCTAAAACATATGGACATATTGGCGTATATGAGCGCATACTTGGAGAATTAACGAGCAGTGAAAGACATCTGCTGCTGGCCATTTATCTATATGACCGACATGCTGATACAATAGGTGAATTTTTGAATACGATCCGACTTGGACATACATATCACTGGCAAGAACAGTGGGATAAAGCGAATGAAACGTTTCAGTTACTCATTGAACAATTAAAAGCAGATGAAGACCTTCACATATATGAAGACTTTGTCTATCAGTATTATGGAAAATGTTTACTTGATCAGCGGGTTGTTTCCAGAGCACATCACTATTTTCAACGCGCGTTAGAAATTCGATTGAAAAAAGGCGATAAAGAATTAATTGAGTCAACTAATTCCTGCATCCGTCTTTGTTTAAATAAATTAAAACATTCTTAGTATACATAAAAGATAAATGACTCATAGCCTTGGTTACACATAATGCATAAACTTTCCGTTTGACAAACGTATGTGAACATATTATAGTCATACATGGAAATTTAAGAATACGTAATATAAAAATTAAACATAAGCGTCTCTTCTCTTTTGGAGAAGGGGCTTTTTTATGTGGATTTTTATGCCGAGGAGGGTTTAATCGATGAGTAAAACAGTAAAAGATGTCATCTTTTTATTAATAGGTTCGTTTGTATTTTCACTTGCAGTTAACATGTTTGTCATTCCAACAGGACTAGGTGAAGGTGGAGTTACGGGTATATCAATTATTTTATATTATACAACCCATCTTTCAACGGGCATCACTAACTTTATTTTAAACGGTATCTTGCTTATCGTAGGGTATAAATTTTTAGAGAAAAAAACCATCGTCTATACGATGATTACGATTATCGCTACATCTATTTTTCTTCACGTAACTGAAGGCTGGGGTCTTCATCTTCATGAAGAGCTCATTGGCATGGTTTTTGCCGGTGTACTGCTAGGCGTTGGAATTGGGATGATTTTGCGAGTTGGTGGAACAACAGCAGGTTCAGCCATTATTGCTCGAATTCTAAATAAGTTTTTAAACTGGAAAGTCAGTCATGCACTTTTAATTGTTGATTTACTAGTTGTATTAGCTTCTTATTTTATTATTGGAATCGAAAAGCTACTATTTACGATCGTCATGCTGTACATTACAACAAAAGTAATTGACTTCGTTATTGAAGGGTTTGATGCTAAAAAGGCCGTTACCGTTATTTCAAGCAACAAAAATGAAGTAGCGGATCAAATCAATGAACAGCTTGATCGCGGAGTAACGATTTTAAACGGCCGAGGGAACTATACGAAAGAATCAAAAGAAATCTTGTATGTGGTCATTAACAAACAAGAGCTCATTAAGCTTAAAAAGCTGATTAAAAAAATTGATGATGAAGCATTTGTGATTGTACACGATGTACGGGATGTAATTGGAAAAGGCTTTCTAAGCGCATAGAGCTGTGGTTCCTGGCAATTTTTTCTGACGTTGGTGTTTTCCGAAAAAGTATGATATAAGTGTGTCTAAAGACAATTCAATATACGAAAGGAAGAACCCATATGCGTAATAAAAGGCATGTAAAACGTCTTCTTCAACGTCGAATTCGTTCTTTACGATACGTTGTCTTGATTTTATTTACGATACTGATCTTAAAGTACGTTAGTGAAATTATGTAACTTTTTTGTATGAGTCTTATCGCTCATTTGGAGTGCTTTTTCTTTTAAATTAGTAAACCAATTTGTATAATGGGTTTTAAGAAGGAGGCGTTCCATGAGCATTCCCAAACCATTAGTTCAGCTTAATCAACTCTTTATCGTTATAACGGTTTTGATCGCTTTACTTGCGGCAAAGTGGCTTTTACTTTTGCCTTTTCTCGTTGGAGTAGTCACACTTGCAACAAAGCGTAATCCCGTAATTATGGCAGGGAAAAAGCTTCTCAAAAAGCCTGCTTCTTCTTATCAAATGGAAGACCGGGATCAGCAGCTTTTTAACCAATGGATTGCAACGATATGTATGGGGGTTGCTTTCATTTCATTTTTAATGGGTTATACGCTTGTCGGCTATGTATTTAGTATAATGGTGATTCTTGCTGCTGGTGTAGCGCTGATGGGATATTGTATAGGCTGCACGATTCGTTATCGATATATGATGTGGAAATATAAAAGAAAAAAACACGCTGCATAAACAAAGCCTCGAGAAGGCTTTGTTTTTTTATGTTCATTTGTATGCGTTATCACTAAATTCAATCATCATAACGGGTGAAAACAAGTGTTAGAGCGCCAATATCCTTTAAAAACCTTTGTTGACAAAGTAAGGTAAACAAATTAAACTTTTTATGATAATAATAATCGTTACGATTTAAAAGGAGGGGTAAGTTATAGTTAGAGACAGTACATAAAAGAAAGATAGTTTTGAATAAAGGAGGGGTTTATATGAGAAAAAGGATAAGTCTGCTATGCTTAACGCTTGCTGCGATAGGTATGCTAGCGGCATGTTCGGCTAACTCTGCGAGTACCGAAGAAAAGAGTGAAAAAAAATCACTTACTTTTGTATCGAATTTTCCAAGTGACACGCTCGATCCACAGTTGAATTATACAACTGTACGAGCCGGTATTGCCGAAACGTTAGTAAAAGTTGATGAGCAATTACAGATTGAACCATGGCTTTCAAAAAAGTGGAAAACAGAAGATGATGGAACGACCTGGGTATTTGAGATTAGAGACGGGATTACGTTTCAAAATGGCAAGGATCTGAATGCTGAAGCCGTGAAACATTCGTTAGAAAGAACGATAAAAGAAAGCGAAGCAATGAAAAGTGCACTTAAAATTAAAAAAATGAAAGCCAGTGGCCAAATCTTAACCATTACAACAACAGAGCCGCTTGCCACGCTGCCTTCTGAACTTGTTCATCCAAACACGGCAATTATTGATGTAGATGCTCCAGATACAAAAAGTAAACCCGTGGGAACAGGGCCATTTAAAGTAGCTTCGTTTAAACCGGATAATGAAATGAAAGTAAAAAAATATAAAGAATACTGGGGCGGGGAACCAAAATTGGATGAAGTTGTGTTAACATTTAATGATGATGAAAATGCACGAACGTCCGCTTTGCAATCAGGTGAAGCCGATATTGTGTACCGTCCGGCTATTGAAAGCTTAAACACATTAAAAAAAGATTCTTCTATTGTAGTAGATATACAGCCGAGCCTGAGAAATCAAATGCTTTTCTATAATTCAAGGCAAGAAGCGTTTAAAGATAAAAATGTGAGAAAAGCGTTTGATGTATTATTAAATCCAAAAGATGTTGTCGATACAGCGCTTGCAGGTCAAGGATCCCCGGCAAATGGTCCATTTTTAAAGAGTTTAGATTTTTCGAACGATCAAAAAACGAAAACCTATGGACCAAGTGAGGCTCAAAAATATTTAGAAAAAGCCGGTTATATACTCAAGGATGGAAAAGCAATAAAAAATGGAAAACAGCTTTCCTTTAAGCTTGTTACATATCCTTATCGTCCAGAACTGCCTTTAATGTCACAAATGCTTCAGTCAGAAGCAAAAAAGATTGGTGTAAAAATAGACATTCAACAAGTGGAAAATATGGACGAGTATATGACAACAAAAAATGATTGGGGAATCGTTACATATAGTCTAGTAACCGCGCCGCGAGGAGATGCAGGATATTTCTTTAATGCTCTTTACATGGAGGGAGGAGCATTTAATGTAGGTCATTTTCATGAACCAGCATTAACTTCCATTATTAATAAACTCAATAAAACAGTTGATCAACAACAGCGCAATAAGTTAGCAAGACAAGCCGGAGAAATAGTAGAAAAAGAAACGCTCCACTCTTCGATTGTTCATCCGAATAATTTTGTGGCCTATAGAGACAATGTGAAAAATTGGGTCACAACCAAAAGTGAATACTATGTGATAACAAAGGATTTAGATGTGAAGTAGATATGAAATTAATTAGTAAAAGAATAATAGAATTACTCATTTTTTTAGTTATACTATCGTTTCTCAGCTTTGTTTTAATGAAGCTGGCTCCAGGAGATCCAGTTAAGCAAATGCTTCGCGTAGATGACGTGGCAGTTTCTGAGGAACAAATGAATAATTTGAGAACAGAGCTAGGATTTGATGAACCCGTATATATTCAATATGTAAAGTGGCTGAAGCGCTTTTTTCAGTTTGATTTAGGGTCTTCGTATATGACAAAAGAGCCTGTCATCGATGAATTAGCAGAGAAGTTTCCGGCTACGCTGCGCTTGACGGCTGCATCTTTGGTTGTGATGCTGTTAATAGCTGTGCCACTCGGCACGCTGTCAGCACTGTATCCGAACAAGTGGATTGATTATCTCAGCAGAAGTATTTCCTTAATTGGAGCGTCTATTCCAAGCTTTTGGCTCGGCCTTTTGTTTATACAGCTGTTCTCTGTACGTCTTCAATGGCTTCCTTCAATGGGTACAGGCACAGCAGCCCATCTTGTGCTGCCTTCTTTAACACTTGGTTTTGCCATGTCCGCTGTGTACATGCGAATGGTTAGAGCAAGTCTGCTAGAAGGATTGAAACAAGATTTTGTACGATCCGCTCGAGCAAGAGGAATAAGTGAAAGTCGAATTTTTATTTTTCACGCGTTCCGGTATAGCTTAACGCCGCTTCTTACTATTTTAGGGACGAGCTTAGGCAGTTTGCTTGGAGGAACGGTCATTATTGAAGTCCTTTTTGCTTATCCTGGAATTGGAAAATTAGTTATTGATGCGATTATGAATCGTGATTATCCTGTCATTCAAGGGTATATTTTGTGGATGGGCCTGTTTGTTGTTTTAATTAATTCACTTGTGGATTTGAGCTACAAATATGTAAATCCCCAGCTCTATGTAAAGGGAGGGGATAAAAGGTGAAAAAAACTCAGCTTCCTTTTGTAGTGATAAGCGTGTGTGGTATTGCGCTTATTTTATTTTGTCTGTTTGGAAGTCAGCTAACACCAATGGATCCCACACAAGTCAATATGCAAGATCGGCTTCAAAAATCCACCGGTGATCACTGGTTAGGAACTGATCACTTAGGCAGAGATCTCTTTTCACGAATCGTAGCTGGAGCTCAGACCACAATTGGGACTAGTTTTCTTGTCTTAGCTCTTTCTCTTTTGATTGGAGTACCTGTTGGCTTAGTTTCAGCGTATATTGGAGGGAAAATAGACCGCTTTTTAATGAGAATTGTAGACGCTTTTTTAGCTTTTCCTGACTATATTGCAGCCATCGTCTTAAGCGGACTGTTAGGGCCTGGATTATTTAACTTAATTGCTGCGATGGTTATTGTAAAGTGGGTTGGTTATGCAAGGGTAGTGCGCAGTATTGTGCTTCAAGAAAAGTCAAAAGAATATGTGCTGGTCGCTAAATTAAACGGAGTGGGAACACTACCTTTAATCCTGCGCCACTTTCTTCCTCATGTTGGAGGACATATTCTTGTTCTTGCTACGCTGGATATAGGGAAAATTATTTTAATGATGGCTTCATTATCCTATATTGGACTAGGGACTCAGCCGCCTACTCCGGAATGGGGAACGATGCTAAATGAAGGCAGGGCCTACTTTTACAATGCTCCGCAGTTAATGTTGATACCAGGCGTGGCCATTATTTTATTTGTGCTGGCGTTTACAGCTTTAGGTGAATATATTCGAGGGAAATATCAAGTTAATCGATAAAAGAGGTGATCGTCATCGTTTTAGAAGTAAAGCATCTAGCCATTCATAATAAAACAAAACAAATCGTAAAAGACGTTTCTTTTACAATCGAGCAAGGACAGTGGATGGCGCTCGTTGGAGAAAGCGGAAGCGGTAAAAGTATCACTGCTGCTTCGATAGGAGGACTGCTGCCTTCAGGTGTAACGCTTAAAGAAGGATCTATTATCTTTAAGCAGAAAGGAGAGGCGCCTATCCTTGGAAAAGATATTTCGTATATCTTTCAAGATTATCGAAGCGCCTTTACTCCTTTTTTAACAATTGGAAAGCAGTTTGATGAAACGATTCGTACACATAGTAAGCTTGCTAAAAAAGACAGGACTGCTGCCATTTTTCAGGCTCTAAAAGCTGTGAATTTACCTAATGAACGCGTGTATAAAAGCTATGCTTCTCAGCTGAGCGGAGGACAGCTTCAGCGAGCAGCGATTGCTTTAGCACTGGTGATGAAGCCTGCCTTGATTATTGCAGATGAACCAACCACGGCTTTAGATAGCGTGTCAGCAGCTGAAGTTCTTCAGCTGCTGCATAAGCTGAAAGAAGCAACAGGCTGTGCCATTTTGTTTATTACCCATGATTTGCGTCATGTGCGGAAATATGCAGACCGGGCAGCCATTATGTTAGCAGGAGAGATCGTGGAAGAAAACAGTATCGAATCTCTGTTTCACGCTCCGCATCACTTTTATACAAAAAAACTGTTTAACGCCATTCCTTCTTTACAGAAAACGCCTGATCGATTGTTAGATACGCAGAAAAAAGTGTTGATATAGGAGTGAGATATGAAAGAAAAAAGTATATTACGCGTCACGCAGCTGGTGAAACAGTATAAAGACATTAAAGCGCTAAATAATGTTTCCCTGCATATCGATAAAGGAGAATGTGTAGGAATTGTCGGAGAAAGTGGAAGCGGCAAAAGTACGCTTGTAAAAAGTGTACTAAGGTTAACAGAAATTCAGCAGGGAGAAGTATGGTTTGCCGAGCAGCCTCTTCACCGGTTAAAAGGAAAAAAACTTCAGCAAGCTCGTCTAGGCATGCAAGTTGTATTTCAAAACCCTGCGGCTTCTTTTAATCCAAAAGTAAAAATCATCGATTCTTTGCTCGAGCCTTTGCGGCAGCAGCGAACCGTTCCTTCATTTTTATCTCATGTGAGCGGAAATGAAAAAGAAATCGCTTTTTATTTGTTAGAAAAAGTCGGGATTAGCGCAGAATATGCGTTGAATTATCCTCATGAACTCAGCGGTGGACAGCTTCAGCGTGTAGCGATTGCGCGTGCCATTAGCGTAGGTCCGTCTCTGGTGCTATTAGACGAACCAACAGCGAGTCTTGATGTTACGGTACAGGCAAAAATTTTAAATTTATTAAAAGATTTGCAGGAGACGTTTCAGCTATCTTATTTGTTTATTTCGCATGATTTAGCGGCAGTAAAATTTATGAGCAGTCGCATGATGGTTATGCAGCAAGGCGAGGTTATCGATCAATTTGACCGTGCAAAGCTATTTGATAAAAACAGGCATCCCTACACAAAAAAGCTTGTGCGTTTATTTGAATAGAGAGTGAAGCTCTTCGTTTAATATACTAAACGAAGAGCTTTTTTATAAATGAGAATGAGACAAAATCAGGGACGCGGCGGTGGAGTATGCATATGTATAAAATGATAGCCTGCTTGGCAAAGCATGACAAAACTAATGCTGAGTACAACGAGAGGAATTAGCTTGTTTTTTCCTCGTTCTTCATATAGTCCGGCTGCGCTTAAAAGGAAGCCAATAGCAGCTAAAGGAGGAGAGACGCGAAAGAATAAATCTACAGCGGTAAACGCTTGGTTTGTATATTTATAATAAAAAAATAGACCTGTAATCAATAAAAATAGTCCAATCCAAAACAGCGTAAGTTTTCCAAAAAGGGTTTTAGGCACTGCGATTTCACTCCTTTTGTCAGTCAAGTACCATAAAATACTAGCATAAAACGCTCTAGTTTGCATTAGAGAAAAAGAACGTGAATTATACAATATGTGTAAAAAAACAGGTTTGAAGTAGGAGGAGATGAAGTATTCAAAGCGCTTCATGTAAAAAAATACATATCGTTGGGTCTGTTGGAAGTGGAAAAACAACTCTTGCCCGTTTATTATCCCATGAATTAAAAGTTCCTCACTACGAACTTGATAATATTATGTGGGAACGAACATATGAAGGAGATAAAAGAAGAAGTGAAGCGGATAGAAAAAAGTGTTTACATCATATTGCAGCTTCAAAAGAATGGATTATAGAAGGCGTACACTATACGTGGGTGAATGAAAGTTTTAATGAAGCTGACCTTATTATTTTTCTCGACATCCATTATCTAAAAAGAATAGGGTTTATTATAAAAAGGTATGTTCTGCAAAAAGCTAAAATAGAAAAAGCAAATTATGCACCGACGTTTTCTATTTTCATTAAAATGTTTCAGTGGAATGCGGATTTCGAAAAGCAAAGTAAACCTGAAATTTTGCATACCCTTTGTACGTCATATAACGATAAACTTATAATAGTGAAAAAGAGAGAAGAGATAGAGCACTTTATATCGTAAGAAAACGCCGCTCAGTTGATGAGCGGCGTTTTTTGGTTTTTATTCTATCAACATAGAAGCGCCTTTTTTTTCACAAGCTTTTGCAAGGTTTTTGAGCAGCTGATTAAGAAACTCTTTGTCCATTTTAAGCCACTCTTCTTTTTGCAGCCCTTCTACGATATAGGAAGAAAAAAACCAGACGTCGTTTTTGATGGCAGAGCGATTTGTTTCAGCGATTACGGTTAATGCCTTAATGACAGCAGACATCACGGAAACATCTTCTTTTCCATAATGGCGAATTTGATAGAACGCTTTGTACAAATAATCCCTAAAAGAAGGTTTTTCTAGCATCACTCGAATGCGTCCTGCTTCATCGCAATAATAAGGAGAAGAAGAATAGCTTTTTCCGAGTTTGATAAACACTTGCGTGAGCTGTTCAATGCAGTTAATAGCTGTTTCAGGATCATTAATAGCTGGTGAAATAGCTCTTAATGCAATTTCACTTAGCTTTTGAATACCTAATTTTACGTCTTGAATCGATTCTTGATCATTTGTAATAAACAAGCAATGAAGAAATTTTTCATGTTCTAACGTTTGGTTATGATTGATCACCGTTAACAGCGGCGTGTCTGCTTCTACATACTCACCGGGTGCTTTTTCGAGTTTAACAATGACATTTAGTTTGGATGCTAGTGTTGTTAAATGCTTTAGTTCGATATATTGAATATATCCTTGTTTGATACTTTTAATTTGAATCGTTTTTTTACTCCCAAAATCAAGATGTATTTCATTCTTTGATTCAGGGGTCTTTTGTTGTTCTAGCCGTCTCTCTTCAATAGTGATCATCGTTTTTTTTGCAATGTTTGAAATTAAATTTCCGACTTTAATCCAGTTGATGACGTGGTGAATCAAAAATACAAACATCCCTAAGCAAATGAATGCTACCACGATGGCTAATGAAGGAACAATAAAGGTATTATTGACTTGGTTGCTGCGAACTTGAATGAGCACTACAAGCACGTATACGTATCCACCGATAAAAGTGCCAAGCACGCGCTGAGTTTTGGCATCTGTATTAAAATTTTGAATCGTTCTAGGAGAAAACTGACCTACAAACGTAGTCAGTACCACTAAAACAGAAGAAAAGGTAATCGTCGTCATCGTTAATAAGGAATTTGATACTGAACTCAAAATAGTATGAGCAAGCTCTTTATCTGTTAGAAACACGGAAGGAACTAATTTTAACCATTGTTTATGAGCTGTTAAATATCGATCTAAAAATGTACTAATAGTGGCTAAAACAAAAGCAACAATTCCATATAAAGAAGGAGTGATCCAAAAATTAGCTTTTATTCGGTTTTGCTGTAGCTTTATTGACATAACGAAATCTCCCGTATCATGATTTAATAAGTTCGGCCTTCTTTTAGCATGGAGAAAAAAGTTAGTCATACTTATCCACCTATTATTACCCGCATCTGCATGTGAAAAACTTCTTTAAGAAAAGTTTTATCATTCATTTGTAAGGGGTAGAGATCAAAAAGGAGGGGAGAGCCGTGGCATTTGATTATTCACTTGACTTTGAGCATATCGATTTTAGAAAACATCCTGAAAAGTATAGAGTAGGAAAAGGAGAACAAGGAGTTCTCCTTGTTGAGCCATACAAAAGTGAAATTCTTCCTCATTGGCGTTTTCGAACACCTGAAATTGCTGAGGAATCCGCGGACGCCATTTATCAGCTTTTTTTAACCTACAAAGAAAAAAGCGATTTTGTTGGAATGGACATGGCCCGGAAATTTCTCCAAATGGGATACACGCGATCCAGGCGCTACGCGAACTACAAAGGCGGAAAGAAATACAGCAAAGACGGAGAGCGTAATGAACGGCAAATTGATGAACAAAAAGCAGAATCGGCGGCTATTTTTATGAAAAAATGGAAGGAGGTACGAGAGAATAAAGAGTACTTGACATTTAAAAAAGAGCATCAAAAAAAGTACGGATAATCAGCTGTTATCCGTACTTTTTTCCTTTGTTATTTCGATTCGTTTAATATGGTGATGTTCAATATCAATGACTTTAAATGAAAAACTTTCGTTTGTGATGCTGTCACCTTTAGCAAGATCAAACTTTTCGGTCAGCATCCAGCCGCCAATGGTATCAACGTCTTCTTGTTCAATATTTGTTCCGAGTAAATCGTTTACTTCTTCAATCAACACCTTCGCATCGAGTACGTAGTGATTTTCATTAATTTTGTGTACGTCCGGTATTTCATCATCATCAAATTCATCACGAATTTCACCAACAATTTCTTCTAAAATGTCTTCTACCGTTACAAGCCCTGTTGTTCCTCCGTACTCGTCTATTAAGATGGCCATGTGAATTCTGTCTTTTTGAATTTTAAGCAATAAGTCGTAAATGGCGATGGAATCAATGACTTGAATGATGGGTTTCATATACGTTTGCACGGTACGTGGTTTAATATCATCTTCTTTTATGTAATCCGCTAATATTTCTTTAATATTAACTAATCCCACCACTTGATCTTTGTTTCCATCTACAACTACTGGATAGCGAGTATATTGCTCTACTCTAGCCATTTTTAAGAATTCTTCTATCGTTTCCTCTGCTGATACGCTAACAATTTCCGTACGAGGCACCATGATTTCTTTAGCCGTACGATTATCAAATTCAAAAATATTATTCATGAACTTAAATTCCGATTGATTAATTTCACCGCTCTCATAGCTTTCAGATAAAATAATTCTAAGCTCTTCTTCACTATGAGCTACTTCATTTTCAGAAGCTGGCTTCAGGCCGAATAATCCGACAACGCCTCTTGCTGAGTGGTTTAAAAGCCAAATAAACGGATAAAGTAACTTAGAAAAAAGAATAAGAGGACGGGAAAATAACAGCGTCACTTGTTCGGCTTTTTGAATCGCCACTGTTTTGGGCGCAAGTTCTCCAGCTACCACATTTAAAAATGTGACAATCGAAAAAGCAAGAACAAAAGATATAACATGCGAAAGTGATGTAGCAAAAGGAAGCATGTCAATAAGCGGCTCTAATAAATGACCTACCGTAGGTTCACCTATCCAGCCTAGACCCAGTGCGGTAACCGTAATGCCCAGCTGTGTGGCTGAAAGATAACCATCTAAATTTGATACTACTTTTTTTGCTGCTAAAGCGTTCCGGTTTCCTTCTTCAATTAACTGGTCGATTCTAGTCGACCGTACCCTAATGACGGCAAATTCCGTTGCAACAAAAAAGGCTGTTAATATGATTAATACGATGAATAAAATGACATTTACTGTTTCCAAATTTATCTCCTTACCCCGTTGAAACGGATAAGGGAACACCTCCCTTTTCAAAGTTTGATGAGCTGATTTATATGGTAAATAAAGAATATCATGTATACTGTTCCCTTAATGTCCGTAGAAATAAACTTACCGAAAAGAAAGAGCACTTTTTAATAACCCGCAACATTTTTTGGCAGAAAAAGCGTAAACTAAACACTATAAAATGAATGAAAAGAGATAACGTGATACCTTTAAAAGGATGTAAATAGAAGTAGGAGTCGATTGTTTTTATGGAATTTTTTCTGACGATATTAGTGTTATTGGCTTTGATTGGTCTATCTAATATCATTAATCATTTTGTACCATTTATTCCTGTTCCATTAGTTCAAATAGCTTTGGGAGCAGGGCTTGCTATCTTGCCATTTGGCGGAGATGTACATTTAGAGCCTGAGTTATTTTTTATTTTATTTATTGCCCCGCTATTATTTAATGATGGGAAAAACGTGTCAAGAGCTGCTCTTTGGAAGCTTCGTACACCTATTTTATTACTAGCGCTGGGACTGGTTTTTGTAACCGTGGCAGTAGGGGGATATCTAATCAATTGGCTCATCCCTTCCATTCCGTTACCGGCGGCATTTGCACTAGCCGCTATTTTGTCCCCAACAGATGTAGTGGCTGTTGGAGCTATGGCGAGCCGAGTGAAGCTGCCTAAGCGAATTATGCATTTGCTTGAAGGCGAAGGGCTGATGAATGATGCCTCTGGTCTTGTAGCGTTTCAAGTAGCAGTAGCTGCTACCGTAACGGGCGTCTTTTCGATAGTAGATGCTACATTTCAGTTCCTTTTGGTAGCGCTGGGCGGTTTGTTTGTAGGAACATTTATCGCTTTTCTGATTATCAGACTGCGTGTACTTGTTCGACGTTTAGGAATGGAAGATATTACGATTCATATGTTAATACAAATTCTAACTCCATTTGTTATCTTCTACATTGCTGAACATTTTCATTTATCAGGAATCTTGGCAGTTGTAGCAGGCGGCATTGTGCATGCGATTGAGCGCGACCGAGAGGAATCACCTAACCAGCAGCTTAAAGTAGTATCAAAAAGTACTTGGACGGTTATTTTATATTTGTTAAATGGCTTGGTGTTTGTACTGCTTGGTCTGCAAATACCTAAAGTGGCGAAAGCAATTATTCAAGATCCAAACTTTAATAATGGACAAGTTCTTTTTTATATTTTGATTATTACTGTCTTTTTGCTTGTACTACGATTTATTTGGGTGATGGTGTCATGGTCAGTAGGCTGGTATTACAAAAATAACAAGCATCTAAAACCTGAGCCTCGGTCTATTGGCATTATTACGGTTTCAGGTGTACGAGGAGCTGTTACGTTAGCCGGAGCGTTTTCGATTCCATATACGCTTGATAACGGCAGTGATTTTCCGGAACGCTCTCTGATTATTTTTCTAGCAGCAGGCGTTATATTGTTAACCTTAGTTGCGGCAAGTATTCTTTTACCTGTTATTGCGAAAACAGAAAAGGCGCCGAAGAAGCCTGAGCGCAATACAAAAGAAGTTAAAGCACGCATTAAAGTGCACAAAGCTGCTATTCAACGGTTAAAAAGAGAAATGACCGAGGAAAATCGTGGAGCAGCCCTTTCGTTAATTTCAACGTATAATACAACAATTAATAACATCATCGTTAAAACTCATCCTTTAGAAGCCTCTGAAAACAAACAGTATGAAGAAGAAATTCGATTGCTGGCTCTTCAGGCCAAGGGGAAATTGGTGGAAAAGCTATTAAAAGAGGAAAAAATAGACCGTGAGACAGCGTATATTTGTTTGGAACATACACACAAGCTTGAAATGGCTGTAACCAATCGTGTAAGGTACAAATTATTGGTGAGCTGGATGAGGTTTAAAAAAGTTTTATTATTACTAGTCCGAATTTTTTCACCGAATAAGCAGGTGTTAAGAAAACAAAGCTTGCGAAGAAGAAGCAAAGTGAACAAAGTACGTATTCAAATGATTGAAGAAGCGATAAAGGTCATTAAAGAAAATATGAACGAAGAAAATCGAATGATTTCACTTGCTATTATTAGTGAATACCATAGATCCATGGCAAGACTTAGAAAAGAGAGTACGGAGTACAATTCACGCAAACGTAAAAAAGCAACGAGAGATTTATGTTATAAAGCGTTTCATACTGAGCGGGAAACGGTGCAAGAACTTTATGAAAAAGGAGAAATTACGCGTGAAATCGCTCATAATATCCGAAAAGATATCGCTTTGCGTGAAGCATTAACAATTGAAGAAAATGGTTATTAAAAAGTCGCAGGGACTGATCTCTGCGACTTTTTCAGGAATGTTTTTCCAGTAATCTTCATTCTATTGCTTTTCAAAAAGATAAAGTTTTCCGTTAACAGCAATATCAAACCGAGGCCCTTTAAAACCGCGTTTTATAAGTTCTTTACGCATAAACTTCATAATGCCTCCGTGGCTGACAATCAGCAAATCGTCTTCTGACTCGGAAATGGCGCGATCTAGCACTGCTGCTACTTTTCTCTTAGTCTCGGCCATATCTTTACGAGCTTGTTTGTTGATAAGTCCGGATATGCGAAACAGTAAGGCCCAGAGGATAAAAGGAAGTTTAAATTTTAATGGAATAATAGGCATAGGTATTTCTCTAAGTTCCGGAAGAAGAGTGATCTCTTGTTTATAAATATGCTTTGCCGTTTTGTGTGCTCGCGGCATATCGCTTGAAAAACAGCGTTTCCATTCGATATTATTCAAATCAGTCTCTCCATACGTAATATCTGATTCATCATATTCCTGAAACCAAGCCACTAGTTCATTGGTGGATAAGCGGTGGTTTTCTGGAAGCCCTTTGTTTACTTTGTAATGACGTACTAATGCTACTTTCATTGTATGATCTCCTTAAAAGCTAAGCGCCAAAAACATATACTGGGCGCAGCTTGATTTTCTTACTGAACGTTATTTTCATCATGCTGCACCTCCTTTCAAATATTTGTAAAAACAGTATAAAATGGATTGAGAAAATTGTAAATATAGTAAAAAAGAGTTTACATAAAATAATTGGAAAATGAAACCTTTTTACAACTTAAAACGTATTACTTATAGATAATTCAAACAAATTGAAATACATATAAAAGGGTGGATTACAATGATGGATACAGAGAGAAAAGTGAACATCAGAGAAGAGTTTGGAACTTTATTTGCACAAGGGGATTTTAAGGAGCTTTATGATTGTGTAAGCGAAGAATTTAAACGTCAAGTTTCGCTTCAGCAATTTTTGGAGCAGAGCAAATTGTTTAATCAAGGAGAACAGTTCTACAGACTAGAAACAAATCTCTATTTAACTCCTCACATTGAGCAGTTTATTTGGTTAAATTCCATGCAGACAAAAGCCATCAGCGTTATGTTTGATGAACATAACATTATACAAGCACTTGTGATTGCTCCTATAGAATCATTTTCAGAGAGAGAGCGATGGAGTACAAACAAATATACGATGCCGATTCAAAGTGAATGGTTTGTCTATTGGGGAGGAAAGCATGAGGTGTTGAACTATCACCATCCAGTCGAAAACGAAAGGTATGCGTATGATTTAGTCGTGCGAAAAGGAAAGCAAAGCTATAAAAATGATGGAATGAAAAACGAAGATTACTATGCCTATGGAAAAAAAGTTGTAGCTCCGCTAAAAGGAGTCGTCGTTTCAGCAGTTGATGGACAAGAAGATAATGAAATTGGGCACACGAATAAAAAAAGTCCTTTTGGAAATCACGTTATCATTGAGCATGAAGGAAAAGAATACAGTGTGATTGCACATTTGAAGAAAGGGTCGGTTTCTGTGAAAAATGGAGACGTGGTTCGTAAAGGAACGCTGCTCGGAAGGTGTGGAAATTCCGGGAATTCGTCAGAGCCACACATTCATTTTCACGTCATGGATGCTTCTGACATCGAAACTTCAAAAAGTTTGCGAATTCAGTTTCATACGGCTGTTGAACCGATTCGCGGAGATACGGTTATTCCATTTTTCTATTGATTAAAAAGCCATAGCGTTTGCTGTGGCTTTTTATGCAGGGCTTTCCTCAAATATAAAGTCAAGCAGCCGTTGAAACAAGTAAAGGATAATGGCTACGGTTGTCATGACAAGGAAAAGCCCAAAATGACTGATATCATACAGATTATAAAGCCCAATTTTAGCGAGAAAAGGAACAATAACATAACCATGAATCAAATCCAAAATAATGTTAACAATTATGTACAAGATAAACCCGGGATATGTAAGGTAAAAGACAAAGATCGTAATCACAATATGAAGGCAATAAATCGTTGCTCCCATGCTAGTAAGAAAAAATACGTTTTCTTGAACCGTCCACCAGTGCATTTTTTCCGCTACTTGATAGGCGATTGTCATCATTAATGCAGCAAATAACCCTACAGTAAAAAATCGTTTAACACGCTGTTTATCAAGCAGCAGCAGTAGAAACCATGGAATAACAAGAATCCCCCATAATATAATTTGATTCATTCATCTTCCCACCTTTTATTTATCAGTAGTTCTTAGTGTAAGAAAGAATTGTAAAAATATACATTTTATAAAGGAAACGTTTACAATGAGGTTTCTTATCTATATACTAATTCTTGAATACTTGTATACAAGTTGGCTAAGGAAGTGATGACACATTAAAAAGGTAACCTACCCGGAAAGATGGCTTCGCGGAGCCTCGCTGGGAGAACAAGTTGTAAGCAAATTAAGAATTCAAATTATGAGCGGCGAACTGAAGAAAGGAACCATACTATCAGAAAATCAGCTATCGGCAGAGTTTGGAATGAGCCGATCTCCTATAAGAGAAGCGCTGCGAATCCTTTCAAACGAAGGGCTCATCGACTTACAGCGAATGGGAGCAGTAGTTATTGGTTTAACAGCTAGAGATTTATACGAGCTGTACGATGTTCGTTTGCTTTTAGAACATTTTGTCTTAGAACGTTTATCTGAAGTCAATCATGATTCGCTTATTAAGAAGCTGGAGCAAAGCATTGATCAAATGAACATGGCAGCTAAATACGATGACTATGTAGAATTTGCTTATCAAGATTTGCGGTTTCATGAGCTCGTGATTATCGAAGCAGATCACAAGCGGATATTAAAATTGTGGGAAAGCATTCGTGAAATCATTTTAGCGGCTCTTTTAATTACTACTGAAAAAAGATTTCGAGATGACAAAAAAGCCGTGATGCCGCTGATTGAACAGCATCATGAAATGATTAAGGCATTAAAGTCTCAAAATATAGAACGTATTCAAGATGAAGTGAAGCGTCACTTTGAAGACACGCGAAATACGATAACAGCTTCACCTTTGAATGAAGCATAAAAAAGGGATAAAAGCTCCAAATGATTTTGGAGATTTTTATCTTCAACTTGTCGACAAGTATACAAAGGGGATGGAGAAATGAAAGCAGGTGTCTACGTTTCAGAAACAAAAGCCGTTATGCAGCAAAAAGCGAAACCGGTCATAAAAGAAGGAGAAGCGCTTGTAAAGGTATCTCATGCTGGAATTTGCGGAACGGATATGATGATTTATTTTGGAAAACACCCTAGAGCACAAGCGCCACTTATTATGGGACATGAATTCAGCGGAGTTATAGAGGAGATCCAAGGGGAAACGGAATTTTCTTTAGGTGACCGTGTAGCAGTTGAGCCTACGCTTAGCTGCGGAACTTGCGAAGCCTGTGTAAGAGGGCAGTTTCACGTTTGTAAGAAGTTAAAATTAATTGGGATTGATCAAGATGGAGGGTTCGCGCAGTACGCAGCTGTTCCAGTGAGCCGTCTTCACCTATTGCCAGAGAATCTGTCCAGCGCACACGCAGCTCTTGCAGAACCCGTAGCCGTTGCCGTACATACAGTGCGACGCTCGCGGTTGAAAGTAGGAGACCAAGCTGTCATTTTAGGAGCAGGACCTATTGGACTGCTGATCGGGATGATTGCGAAACGAGCAGGAGCAAAAAAAGTAATGATCTCAGATATTAGTTCTTACCGCTTAACTAAAGCAAAAGAACTTGGCTTTATACCAATTGATGCAATGAAAAAAGACGTCGTAAAAGAAGTGCGTTTGCTTACGAATGACGTCGGTGCAGACGTTGTATTTGAAGTAGCTGGAAATCAAATTACAGCAAAACAAATGGTTGAAACAAGCCGTATTCAGGGAGAGATTGTGGTGGTGAGCGTATACAAAAAAGCTCCAGAAGTAGATTTAGCAGTGATGCACTTTAAAGAAATTTCATTAACTACAACGAGATGTTATACAAAGGAAGATTTTCAGACGGCTATTGATTTACTGGCAAGCGGTGAAATAGCAGCAGATTCTTTAATTTCTCATAAGCTGCCGCTTGAAGATATTCAAGCGGGGTTTGAGTTTATGCAGCGGCCTGATGAATCACTTAAGGTTTTATTTGTACCAAACGGAGAGGAGAATGAACAATGACAGTAGATTTATTTTCTTTAGATGGTAAAGTAGCAGCGATTACGGGGGCAACAAGAGGAATTGGAAGGTCAATGGCGATTGCTTTGGCAGAAGCAGGTTCGGATATCGCTCTGCTGCAGCGATCAAAGGAGTTTCTTGGAGTAAAAGAAGAAATTGAACGTCTCGGAAGAAAATGTTTTATTGTTAATTGTGATCTAGAAAATGCTTCTGAAGTAAGCGAAGCGATCTCATCGGTTGTTGCTTATTTTGGCAAGCTCGATATTTTAGTGAACAATGCTGGCATTCAAAGACGTTCACCCGCTGTAGACTTTGCAGAAGAAGATTGGGATGCTGTTATGAATGTTAATTTAAAAACCGTATGGTTGTTATGTCAGCAGGCGGGCCGACAAATGCTTAAACAAGGAAGCGGAAAAATCATTAATATGGCATCTTTGCTTTCTTATCAAGGAGGTATTACCGTTCCGGCCTATGCTGCAGCAAAAGGCGGAGTTGCTCAGCTTACAAAGGCTTTATCTAATGAATGGGCAGCAAAAGGCGTAAATGTTAATGGAATTGTACCAGGGTATATTGCTACTGATATGAATGAAGCGCTTATTAACGATGAAACGCGCAGCAGACAAATCATTGAACGTATTCCCGCAGGCAGATGGGGGCAAGCAAATGATTTTAAAGGAGCGGTTGTCTTTTTAGCATCTGATGCATCTGCTTATATTCATGGGCACTTACTTGCCGTAGATGGAGGCTGGCTAGGAAGATAACGCATGAATGAACGAATTTTTTCATATCATGAACAAACTTAATTAAAAGGAGCGTTCTTGGTATGAAAAGGTGGATGTTAAATGTGGGTATTGCTGTCACAGTGCTTATAACTGCTTGGACGGTGTATACAAAGCCTGAAGAGAAAGAAGTTTCGCTATTTTCTTACGATCAGCCTTCTATAGTTGTTCAAAAAGAAAGCACAGACTTTGAAAAAGCGTTAAAAGCTTTTTTGACGCAGCATGGCTTTCAAGAAGTTAGGGTGCTGAACAACTATGCGGAAGCTCAAGTTCTGGTTCTTCTGCCCCGCGAACACCTTTCTTCCCATAAGAAAAGAGAAATTCAGCAGATGGTAAATCAACTTGCCAAACAGTATCACGTTAATCCTAATGTAGTTAATGTTCAGTTATATGAAAAAAAGTAAAAAGCCTTTTATCAAGGGAAATCCCCCTCGATAAAAGGCTTTTATTACTCTTTTTTCTTCTCTTGTTCAGCGAGCTCTTCTTGTCTTTTAAAATGTGATTTTCCTAACGCATACACAAAACTAAAAAACAAAGGAAGTAAAATAGTCAGCAGCAAAAGGCGGGTAAGCATATCGCCCAAATCATTTCTCGTTAAGTAAATATTAATAGCTGCAATGACAATATAAATAAAAATACCGAGGTTTCGTAAAAATCTCTTTAGCATAGATACATTCATTTTTTTCACCTTACTTTTATATACTCACATTTAAGGTAAAGGAAACGATTCATAAAAGCAACCTATTTACTACAAAGCAAGAAGGAATATAGGAATTTATAATGAATATTTATAGGTTGCCTGAAAATCATGGGAATAAAAATCCTAACATGCAACCGTTTTATAAAGCTGCCCGCTCCGAGTACACTGAGTGCACCGAGTCAGCTATAAACAGCTGCCTTCTCTTCAATCAGCTTTATTTCTTAAAAAGGTAAGGTGATGAGATGAAAAGAGTACTGGTAATGGGCGTTTCTCCAGGAGTAGGAAAGTCTACATTTGCCAAGAAATTAGGGGAAAAGCTTGATCTAGAAGTATATCATTTAGACAGTCTGTATTGGCAGCCTGGCTGGACGGAAAGAGACAATGATAGCTTTAGAGAATTGCAGGAGCACATTGTAAAAAAAGACAGCTGGATTATCGACGGAAACTACAGCAATTCGTATGACCTGCGAGTGAAGCGTGCAGATACCATTATTTATTTAGAGCTGCCGCTAATCGTTTGTGTGTACCGAGTAATAAAGCGGAGAATCGTATATGCAAGAAAAACGCGTGAAGATATGGCAAAAGGATGTCCTGAAAAAGTAGATTGGTCATTTTTTACGTTTATTCTTACTACGTATCGAGAGCGGCAAAAAAAGATGAGAAACCGGTTTAAAAAGCTTAAAAATGATGAGGATTGCAAGGTTTTTATGCTGATGAACAGAAAGGACATCGAGAACTATATACAAAACCTATAGGGGGAGTATGAGGTGAATTTTGAACAAAAATAGCCACGTAACAAGTTCGCTTGTTACGTGGCTTTATTAAAAAAACAATCATTCTTGCGTAATCTTCAACATTCCTTTTTCGTCGAGCGCAACCGTTAGAGAATGATTGACCTTTGCCATTAATGGATGAACTTCAGAGTCTCGGTTCGAAAAAAACCACCGCCTTTTAGGCGTACCTACAAGAAAAAACGCACTGCCGCTTCCTAAAAAATTAAAGGTCTCGTTTAATAGCCTGTTGTTGCGCACGGTGATACCGGAGTTAATAAGCTGTGTCCCTACAGAGTGGACATGAGGAGTTGTCAAGTTGATTTCTCCTATGCTTAAAAGCGACTTAGAAGAAAAGGGGTCCTTGGATGACGGGCAGTCCGAATGTCTTGAAATGTATTCAACAATATTATGAGCAGGGTCTTCAAAATAAAAGGAATGAGCATCAAATGCTTCAAAATAAATCTCATCTTTCTTCTCTTCTGTATTGAGGAAGACTATCTGAGTAGCCCATTGCTTTGCTTCCATAAAGCGGTTTGCTGGAATATTAAAAGCAAAATGGTAAAAGGGCTTCGTATGTAGAGAACTTTCTTTAAAGGTTAGCTCACTTTCACCAACCTTGATGGAAAAAGAACGCGGTGAAGCGGCGGTTAATGGAAAATCGAGAGAATTTACATAAAAATCCTTCATTGTGTCCAATAAGTGGGTGTACAGGACAGCTTGATTAATAATCATAAACCATTCCTCCTCGTTTAAGCGTTGTCTAAAATGGTATTACACAAATCTTTCGCTCTCTTTTTGATTACTTCTTTTCCAGCGAAGCTGAAAAGAGCCTTTATGCTCGGAGCCTACAAAATTAATACGATATCTTCTCGTTTTTTCAGGTGTTAAATAAAGAGAGTTATTAGTCATTTCAAAAAATCGTGTCTGTTTTGGATCTTCTACGTACAGGGACAGGTCTCCGCTTTTGGTGTTTTTAGATAGCGTAAAAGCGTAGGTTACGCCTTTTTTGAGTTTAATGCTCCGGGAGTAGCGGCCCGTAAAGCTGTCGTATTCTCCAAAGAAAACCTCACTTCGTTCCTTTTTTATTTTGCCTCCTAAAATTTGATTTTCCTGACCGTTAAAGTTAATAAGTAAAAAAGCGATAAGAACAATAAGAAAACTATATTTAAACATAAAAACCTCCATCTACTAAATTATAGATAGTTTTGGATTTCGTCAAATAGTGTTATAGTTCGAAAGGGGAAAATTAACAAAAATGAATTATCTTTTTGCATGTTACGTCTAACAGAAAGGAGAAAAGAATTGACTCAGCGTTTTTATCTTTTAGCAGCAAGTCAAGTAACCGCAAATGTAGGTTTTGTTCTTTATACAATGGCCGTCACTTATGAGAATCATCAGGCTAACGTATCTTATGGAGCATGATATAAAAGAGCTGTTAATAGAAAGCCAGGAGGAAGGCTTTTTCTTTCTTACCAAGCTAGTAGCGGAGTATAAAAACGGGCAAAACGTATTTAACAAAACAGGCGAAAGATTGTGGGGAGTTTACGGTGAACAAAACAAATTAATTGGCGTAGCCGGCCTTAATCAAAATCCTTACAGCCAGTATGTTAACGCTGGAAGAGTAAGGAGGTTTTATGTTTCAGCTCAGTTTCGCAGAAAGGGTATAGGCAAACGACTTTTAAAAGAAATTATTCACTATGCAGAGAATTATTACGACAGTCTCGTTCTCTATACAGACACGGACGAAGCGAAGTTATTTTATGAACGAAACGGTTTTAAACGCGTATACAATCAGCATAAAATCACTCATGAATATAAACTGAAAAATGTTCATTAATCAGCCTAACGGCGTTTAATTCAATTAGGGCATTAAAATAGTATACTAATAACGCTCAGAAAAAATCTGAGCGTTATTAATTACCATGCATCAACTGAACCCGTTACTCTTTTTAGTTTGCTTTTTTAAGTTTAAGAGCTGTTTTAGGAACAGGGCTTTTTTTGACAATATACAAACCGCTAAAAATAATAAGTCCTCCAAGAAGCTGCATAGCATTGATGGTCTCTCCAATAGCTACAGCAGCAAAAACAACGGCGAACAAAGGAATAACATACATGTAAACCATTACTTTTGTAGAGCCAATTTTTCCAATTCCTACATACCACATCACCAGCCCGTACACCGTCACGAACAAAACAGAGTATGCCAGAGAACTCCAGCTGCCTATATCTGTTGGCCAGATAAGCGTTTGATAGGTGAAAAGACAGTAGACAGTAAGCGGAATAGCTCCGATTAAAGCAGACCAGGCAGTCACGCGCAAAGCAGAATATTTTACGACTAAAGGTTTTGCTAAAATCGGGTACCAGCCCCAAGAAATGGCTGCCACAATCCCCATGATGTTTCCGAACCATGCAAGCTGCGACAGTGCATGACTAGAGTGACCAAACAGCAGTACAAACGCAGCCCCGAAAAAAGCAAGCACAGAGCCTAGCTGTGTTTTTAACGAAAAAGCTTCATGCTTATATAATATAGCTAAGATTCCTGTAAAAATAGGAGACATCGAAATAAGTAAAGAAGCATTTGTAGCTGTTGTATACTTAACAGATACCATAAACAGCGTTTGATAGAGCGTAACGCCTACTATGCTGACCGCTATTAAACGTCCCCAGTCTTTTTTTTCGATACGAATGCCTCGCTCTATTATTCCTGTAATAAGTAAAAGAATAGGAGCAACCATTATAAAACGCAGTGCGCTAAATTGAATGGAAGACATATGAGCAACTCCAAATTTTCCGATTGTATAATTGGCTCCCCAAATTAACGCAACGGATAATAATATCCATTCCAGCCAGCCTTTTTTCATGTAATCACCTCGAATAAGTATAGAAACTAAATAAGTGCGAATATCCTTAGTTACAAAGTATACAGGAAGAAATTATGTAAAAGGCCAGCCAATTTAGCTATTTTTATCTCATCCACTTGTTTTTAATACAAACAAAAAAGCAGCTGCATTAGCTGCGTTCATGACTGTTATCCACATTGTTCTATCTCATCTAATCGCACAAGTTCGACTTTAAAAGCATGATCAATCGGTCGGATTTCACAGTATCCTGAATCATATACGTGAATCAGTACAAAGCGTTTTCCTTTATATAATACTTCTTTGTAGGCTGTCACGAGATACACCCTTTCTTTTCATAGGTTTGTTTTTCATTCTATGAACAAAAAACGGCGTAATTGCCTAATATAAAAAGAATTTTTAAGGTGGATAAAATTGCTTGGCAAAACGAGTTCGCTTATACTGTACTGTGATTCTATTTGCGTATAAGTTCTAATTACTAGAACAGCTTTAGCATATGGACAACGAAACAAAACAGCAGTACATAAGGAGCAGCATATGGATATTAACTATTTATATACATTCAAAGAAGTAGCGAAGTGGGGGAGCTATACACGAACGGGCGAGGAGTTAGGGTATGCTCAGTCAAGCGTTACCACTCATATAAAAAAATTAGAGGATCATTACGGTCAAAAACTATTTGAACGAACTGGACAAAAAATGAAGCTGACTCAGCCTGGTGAAGAATTGCTTTATTATGTGAATCAAGTAACCGAGTTATTAAATGAAGCAAAAGAGCGCCTTACTACGAACGAAGATGCTAGAGGAACCGTTTCAATAGGAACCGTGGAGTCGCTGGCCGCCTATTTTATTACACCGTATATTCGTGAATTAAAAAAGCAGCACCCTTCTCTAAAGATTATGCTAGAAGCGGGTTTATGTCCAAATTTAACACAAGGAATTATTGACGGAAAGTATGATGTAGCCGTTTTGCTTGATCGCCTTCAAACATCTTCAAGTTTAGAAGTGATTCCTATTCGAAAAGAAAACATGGTTATGATTGCTTCGTCTTCTCATTCTTTTAGTAAAAGAAACAGCGTTCTAATGGAAGAGTTTGAGGGAGAGACCATCATTTTAACTGAGAGCGGCTGCCCTTATCGCACGCTTTTAGAAGAGATGATGCGCAGCAGCGGTATTCATATGCAATCGGTCATCTCGTTTAGCAGTCTTGAAGCGATTAAACAGTGCGTAGCGGATAATTTAGGTATTGCTCTTGTACCGGAAATAGCGGTAAAACAAGAGATGGAAAGCGGAAAACTGATTAAAATCCCGTTTGACCACGAAGAGTTTTATCTTTATTCACAGCTCATATTCAAAAAGAAAAAGTGGCTGACGGCACCCATTCAACAATTTATTTCACTTGTTCAAGAAGGTTATCAAAAATATTGATAATAGATATAGATAATCTTCAATAATGATGAAGTTGTTTTCGTGCTACACTTTTTATAAAACATGAAACTAGAGGTGTAGAACATGAATATATTTTTGCAGCACAATCCTACAAAATTATACTTTGGAAAAAATCAAATTACGAAGCTATCCCAAGAGCTTGCTTCTTATCATAAACAAGTAAACGTTCTGTTAGTATACGGAGGAGGAAGTATCAAACGAAATGGCGTATACGACGAAGTGAAAGCTGAACTTCAGTCTATTAACGCGGTTGTTCACGAGCTGTCTGGTGTAGAACCTAATCCTCGTTTGACTACGGTAGCTAAAGGCGTTGACATATGTAAAAAAGAAAACATTGATTTTCTCTTAGCCGTTGGGGGAGGAAGTGTAATCGATTGTACAAAAGCTATTGCAGCTGGAGCCGTGTATGAAGGAAATACATGGGATTTAATTACACGTAAAAAAGAGATTACAGATGCGCTTCCTTTTGGAACGGTATTAACACTTGCAGCAACAGGATCTGAAATGAATTCAACTTCTGTTATTACAAATTGGGAAACAAAAGAAAAGCTAGGTTGGACGTCTTCTCACGTATTTCCCGTCTTTTCTATCTTAGATCCGGCGTACACATTTTCAGTGCCGCGCGATCAAACCGTCTATGGAATTGTTGACAGTATGTCGCATGCGCTTGAACACTATTTTCATCGCACGGAAAATACGCCGATGATGGACGGCTTTATTGAATCTTTACTAAGAACGGCTGTACAAGAAGGTCCTAAGCTTCTTAAAGACCTGACTTCTTATAAGTATCGTGAAACGATGATGTATATCAGCACGACGGCGTTTAACGGAAGCTTAGCAAACGGAACGGACGGGGGAGACTGGGCTACTCATCGTATTGAACATGCTCTGTCGGCCGTATATGATATTCCCCACGGAGGCGGTCTTGCTATCTTGTTCCCTAACTGGCTGGAGCACGTTTTAAAAGAAGATCCTTCTCGTGTAAAACAATTGGCTGTAAACGTATTTGGCATTGATCCAGCGGGAAAAAGCGATGAAGAAACAGCAATGGAAGGAGCAAAAGCGCTTCGCACTTTCTGGAATGACTTAGGAGCCCCGAACAGCTTGCGTGACTATGATATTGATGATTCTGAATTTGATGCGATTGTTGAAAAGACCTTTGTAAAACCAGGTGTTGGAACTTATAAAGAGCTTGATTATGCAAACGTTCGAGATATTCTAGAAAGATCCAAATAAAAAAGACGAGCTGCCTGCTCGTCTTTTTTATTTGTACTCAATAATCCATTAGAAAATAAAGAAAAAGAAAAAAGCACAGCACGATGCATCCTGCTCCTACCGTTATTTCGGAAAATCCTTGAATAAACGTACTTTTAGGACTGCCTCCTTCATTTTGCAGCTGAAATACACGTTTTCTTTTGCGCTCATGTACGATTACCAACGAACCAAAAGCAACCGATAATAAGGTAAAGAGCGGCACCGCGATTAAAAACAACTTGATGGAATACGTCCAGTACGATATGTACAGCATATAATACATTGCGCCAGTACTCAGGGCAAAGAATGTTAAAGAAAATACAAACCACTTAGTAAAAGGGTTTTTGCTCATGAATTGTTCACTTCCTTATATCAAGTTCTTCTATGATCTAGATAATAAAAGCCTTCTACCATTTTACCAAAACTTTTTAGTACGTTCTATCGATTGTATCGATTGATCACGAACGCGTGCATATCGTTGGCCACGAAATTTTATCAAGAGGACTAGAAGAAGACGGAAGTATTATACCGCCTTTTAAAATGTTTGAAGCTGCTCAAATAAGAAATAAAACCTTCGCTCTTGACCGAGCCTGCCGCTTAGAAGCTGTAAAAAATGCTAGTATTATTGATCGTCAGCTGATTTTTATTAACTTTATTCCTACAGCAATATATAATCCTGAGCATTGCTTGGCATCTACATTTGCGTTAATTAAAGAATTGAATATAAAGCCCGAGCAAATTGTATTTGAAGTGATTGAAACGGAGGATGTTCAAGATATTGAGCATTTAAAAAACATTTTAAATTATTATCGTTCCCACGGATTTAAATATGCTTTAGATGACGTAGGAGTTGGTTATAACACGCTGAATCGGCTTTTAGAAGTGGAGCCTGACATCGTGAAATTGGCATTTGAATTCACAAACGGAGTCAGTAAGAATGAGAAACAGAAAAAAGTGGCCCAAGAGATGTTAACTATCACCCATAGAATGGGGGCGAAGGCTCTTGCAGAAGGGGTAGAAACAGAAGAAGATTTAAAATGCCTGATAGAGATGGGCTATGATTTGTTTCAAGGGTATTATTTTGCAAAGCCTCATCCTGAACCGTTAAAAGAGATTCATTCTATTTACGTTTAGTAACAAAAAGCAGAAGAAGAGCAACTTCTGCTTTTTGTATGAATGAAAGTAAGAATACTCAAAAAATAAACAATTCACTTTCATTTTGCTAAATAGTTTACAGGGAAAGGGAAGTGCTATAAGATGATAAATATTAATTCTTAGTATTTCTATCAGAAAAGGAGTGGATGATTTGGCACAAACGTTGCACTCATCATATAAATCGAAGTCAACCACTGTTGTAACAGAATTAAGCCCTATGCAAAAGCCATTATTTGCAGGAGGGGTTATAGCAGCAGTTATTTTGCTTCTTGCGATTGTGCTCACGACTAACTGGACGCAAGGTGTGTTATTTATTATTGGCCTAGCGTTAGGGATGACGCTTCTGTACGCACGCTTTGGCTTTACATCAGCATTTCGCCGACTGGTATCTGTCGGAAATGTTCAAGGTTTACAGGCGCATATGCTTATGCTAGCGATTGCTTCAACGCTGTTTGCTATCATTTTAAGTACAGGCTTTAGCTTTACAGGCGTAACGCCAAAAGGATATGTTTCACCTGTAGGAGTCAGCGTGATAGTTGGTTCGTTTATGTTTGGAATTGGCATGCAGCTAGGAAATGGATGTGCCTCAGGAACGCTGTATTCGTTAGGCGGCGGCTCTTCTTCCATGATTTTAACGCTTTTATCCTTTATTGTAGGTTCTATGTTCGGGGCGTATCATTTGCCATTTTGGCAAAAACAACCTTCGCTTCCCCCTATTTCATTAGCTGAATCGACAGGCCTTGGTTATTTTGGTGCTTGGATTGTACAGCTTATCGCGTTCGCAGCGATTTACTGGATTACGATTCAAATTGCGAAAAAGAAAAATCCGCCTATGATGAAGCAGCTTCCTACGACAAAAGGGTGGAAAAAGATCATTCGCGGCTCTTGGCCTCTATTTACTGCGGCGATTGTGCTGGCTGTATTAAATGCATTGACGCTGGCTGTAAGAGGAAATCCTTGGGGCATTACTTCTGCCTTTGCTTTATGGGGCGGAAAAGCGATGATGGCAGCTGGAATAGATGTATCAAGCTGGGGATTTTTCCAAGGTGCAAATGGAGAAGCGCTAACGCAAAGTGTATTAGAGGACTCTACTAGCGTGTTAAACTTTGGGATCATCCTAGGAGCTTTCATTTCAGCGACGGCGCAAGGAACGTTCAAACCAGGGAAAATTAAGCCCGGCGTCGCAGGAGCAGCTGTTGTTGGCGGCCTTTTAATGGGGTATGGTGCGCGTCTTGCTTTTGGCTGTAACATCGGCGCTTACTTTGGCGGCATTGCCTCATTTAGTCTTCACGGATGGGTATGGATGGTTATGGCGATGCTTGGCACAGGCGTAGCACTATTTATCCGACCGTTATTTGGACTCAAAAACCCTAAATCTAATGATTCGATTTGTTAAGTTTAGATAAAACCTTCTTTGCATGAGCAAAGGAGGTTTTTATTTTAGGTGATGTTTGGAATCGCTGTGCTATTTTGTGAATCACTTGAAGTTTAGTACAGCTCATCAGTTTTCTCCGCAGCGTTTGCGCTACTTTTCTCTTAGCTAAAATCTCTTGTTCTAACCCAAAAAGAATATAAAAACTTCCTTTTTTTATAAAATTTTCACTTATTTTGCCGATATAACAGGAAGATTGTATGTATTTGGCGAAATGTACATTAAACACCATGTCCAAACACAGTTATTAAAACGTAAAAAGGGGTTTTAACGTTACATGAACAAGTATTTAAAAAAAGCTGTTATTTATGGAAGTTTGTGTTTTTTACTGGGAGCATGCGGAGGAGCAGGAGAACAAACATCTTCTGAACCACAGAAAAAAGAAGAAGCTGTAAAATCTAAAGAAGCGACAAAAAAAGAAAAAAAAGAGGGCATTAATACAACCATTAAAATTAGCGCAGCGGGAGATTTTACTTTAGGAAATGATGAAAGCTTCAGCTATGATTCTACTTTTAATGACGTAGCGGCAAGAAATGGCCTTCCGTATTTTACGCAAAATGTAAAGTCGATTTTTGAACAAGATGATTTAACAACGGTTAACTTAGAAACGACGCTGACAAATGCGACCGAAAAAGCAAGTAAAACATTTCGTTTTAAAGGTGACCCTTCTTTTGTGAATATTTTAAAACAAGGAAGTATTGAAACCGTTAACTTAGCTAATAATCATACACGTGATTATTTACAGCAAGGATATGATGATACAAGAGAGAACTTAAAGAAAAGCGGAATAGGCTATTTTGGCTATGAAGATACATACATCACAACGGTAAAAGGAGTCAAAGTAGGATTGCTTGGATATCCGGGCTGGGATGACACCAAAGAAATAAGAAGTCAGATTAAAGACGGAATTAAGTCTTTAAAAGAAAAAGGCGCTAAAATTATCATTGTGCATTTTCACTGGGGATCTGAGCGACACTATGTTCCTGATACAGCGCAGCAAGCATTGGCGAAATATACAATTGATAACGGAGCAGACTTGATTTTAGGTCATCATCCTCACGTTGTTCAAGGAATTGAAGAGTACAAAAATAAATTTATTGTCTATAGCTTAGGAAACTTTATGTTTGGCGGAAACAAAAATCCAAGTGATAAAGATACATTTGTATTTCAGCAGACGTTTACGATTAAAGATGGAAAGCTAACGACTAATAAAGACATCAACGTCATTCCATTCCGTATTTCTTCCACAACGGCGCGAAACGACTACCGACCTACGCCTTTAACAGGAGCGGAAAAGGACCGAGTGAAAAATAAACTGATTGATGTCTCCAATCAAATCAAACAGGAAAAATGGACGGTTTACGATGAAGATAGTAAATGAAGCTCTCAGCATTGAGAGCTTTTTTTTTTATAAAATAAAGCGAAAATAACCAAAAAAATGATATAATGTAAAAAAATAGATTAAAGGTGGAATTATGGTTAATATAGGTGATATTATTTTTCAAATTCTTATGCTGCTTATCTTGATAGGAATAGCAGGAGTAATAATTGCATTTATTATAGGCTTAAAAAGGTTGATTCAAAAGCAGGGGGCAAATGAAAAAAGGCTTCAGCGCATGGAGCAAAAGTTAGATGATATGCTGAAAAACAAAGAGTCTTGACTATACAGAAGCACTGTCAATCCATCAGTGCTTCTGCACTTGACATTTTATAAAAAAGCAGTAAGATATGTATACATCATTCATATAGGGAGGAAGTTACATGGCAAAGTCAAAAGCAAAAAAAATGCGTGATAAAATGACGCGTGAAGGAAAGCGAAATCCAGAATTAAACCGCAGCCTGTTTGTATTTGCAGACATGGACACGCGCAAAACCAAAACAAAGAAGGAAAAACTTCAGCACCAGCATACAAAACATAAAAAACGATTATCAGACGGAGCGTACAGTACCGGAGATGATCGTTTTTTTATTGCGTTTCATACATCTGCAAAATGAAAAAAGAGCTTTTGGCTATCCATCTTCACTTTGCCCAAACATTTTTACTGTAAACTTTCACAAAAAACCCTTATGATAGGAAAAGAAGGGGATGAACTAAGAATGCTTACGATTGAAAAAGTACCTAAAAACCAAGCGGGCGTTTTGCAAAATTTGTATTCTCTTTATCTCCACGATTTATCTGTGTATACACCTTCTTTAGATATTCGCGAAGATGGAGCTTTCCATTTTGAAGAGCTGCCTCTGTTTTGGAAAGTAGAAGGCCTCTCGCCATACTTTATTAAAGTAGATGATAAGCTGACGGGCTTTTTTTTACTTCTTGAACAGCCCGCACTTCAGCAAGAAGCAGATTACTGCATCAATGATTTTTTTATCTTAAACAAATACCGAGGGCAGGGCATCGCTTCCAAAACGGTAAAAGACATTTTCTCTCATCGAAAAGGAACATATATGATTATTGAGCTTGCAGGCAATAAGCGGGCTATTTCATTTTGGAAACATATTTATAAAAGCTTACATATTTCCTTTCAAGAAAAGAAAATTGAACTTGACGGAGAGCCAACTCTTATTCAAACATTTAGTGTGTAAAACCCTTCTGAAAAACGGAAGGGTTTTTATTAAACTAAATATTAACAATTTTCAACAAATTATGTATAATTAAAGATGCTTGTCGACATTTATTCACAGGAGTATTCCTGTAAAGGAGGAGTAAAATGAAAGCGTTATCTAATTTCTTTACGGCGCTTGTGCAGCGTTTTTTACCTGATCCGTTTGTGTTTGCTTTAATCCTGACGCTGATTTTATTTGTATCAGGTATTGTTTTTACTCCTCACGGGCCGATTGAAATGGTTCAGTTTTGGGGAAGTGGATTTTGGAACCTTTTGGCATTTGCGATGCAAATGAGTTTAGTGCTTGTCACGGGACATGCGCTTGCCAGCTCGCCGCTTGTAAAGAAGTGGCTTGTGAACATAGCACTGTTAGCCAAAACTCCGGCGCAAGGGGTAATTCTTGTCACGCTTGGCGCAGCTATGGCCTGTATGATTAACTGGGGGTTTGGCTTAATTGTAGGTGCGCTGTTTGCGAAAGAAGTAGCGAAACGCGTGCCGGGATCTGATTACCGGTTTTTAATTGCCTGTGCCTACATAGGGTTTTTAACATGGCACGGAGGCTTGTCAGGTTCGATTCCTCTTGTCGCTGCTACACCTGGAAACCCAATGGAAAAAACGGCTGGACTTATTCCGCTGTCAGACACGATTTTTACAGGCTACAACTTATTTATTACCCTCGCATTATTAATTGTCCTTCCTATTATGACAAGACTGATGATGCCGACGGGAAAAGAAGTGGTAGAAATTGATCCAAGACTGTTGGCAGAAGATGAAATGGCTCCGGCTACAGTTGTTGAGACATCTTCTTCTAAGCCAACATTTGCTGTACGCATGGAGAACAGCAGGTTTTTAAGTCTGACGATTGCGCTGCTTGGGTATTCATATTTAATTTATTATTTTGCTACAAACGGCTTTAAAATGGATATTAACACAGTGAATTTATTATTTTTCACGACGGGTATTTTGCTTCACCGCACGCCTTTATCCTATATGAATGCCGTTTCTAATGCTGCGAAAGGAACCGCTGGGATTGTGATTCAGTTTCCATTCTACGCAGGTATTCAAGGCATGATGGAGCTATCAGGCTTAGGCGGGAAGCTAACGAACGCATTTATCTCGATTTCAAATGAAACGACATTTCCGTTTCTTGCGTTTTTAAGTTCTGGCGTTGTGAACTTTTTTGTTCCGTCAGGAGGAGGACACTGGGTTGTACAAGGACCTTTTATTATGCCGGCAGCTGAACAGCTCGGCGTAGATCCGGGAGTCGCTGCGATGGCCATTGCCTACGGAGAAGCATGGATGAATATGGCGCAGCCGTTTTGGGCACTGCCTGCACTAGCTATCGCAGGGCTCGGAGCACGCGATATAATGGGCTACTGCGTGACGACCTTAATTGTATCAGGCTTTATTTTTGCTATAGGACTAACGTTTTTCTAATACGAAAAGGTCAGCTGAAAAGCTGACCTTTTTTCATTATTTTCTTCTTTCCAAGCGTATCTATCTACTTTATAAGCCAACTTCGCGGGCACTCCAGTCCCAAAATTCTTCTGCGAGCCGCTCATCTTTTGCTCTTGAAGAAGGGGGAGTCACGCGTTTTTTATAAAAGTAAGCGCCGCTAATATGCGTTACTTCAGGGCTGTCTGCTAAATAAATAGCCGTTTCAGCACCTTGAAGAGGTGTTAAAAAGAAAGGGCGAAGCACGGCGTGAACGCTTTTTCCGAAACCCGTTTGACGGTTAACGCCGATAGCGGTAGAAACGGCTCCGGGGTGAAGGCAATTTACGGTTACCGAAGTGTCTTTTAACTTTTTACTTAAATGGACCGTAAATAAGTTATTCGCTAATTTAGACTGCGAGTATCCTCGCCATATTCCGAATCCTGTTGTTAAGTGAGGGCTGTTGAAGTCTATTTTTCCAGCTTTATGAGCACCGGACCCAACGTTTATAATGCGTCCTTGCTGAGATTTTTTCAGCGGATCTAAAAGTAAATTAGTTAACAAAAAGTGACCCAAATGATTGACACCAAGCATCATTTCAAAGCTGTCTTGGGTTGTTTCACGCTTGATTGTCACCACGCCCGCGTTATTAATCAGCACATCAAGCACGCTGTAACGAGACGTAAAGTCTTCACTGAAAGCTCGGATACTGTCGAGAGAAGCTAAGTCACAGGTCATAAGAGATATGGAATCCGAGCCGCTTTGACGCTTCGCTTCTTCTAAAGCGGGATTTCCTCTTTCTTCATTTCGGCAAACCATAATGACTTCGAATCCTTTTTTGGCTAGTTCAATCGTTGCAGCCAGTCCCATTCCTGAATTGGCACCCGTAATTAACGCTCGTTTTGCTGTCATGAGTATGTCCCTCCCAACTACATCTTTTTTCTAGTGTATAAGATAAGAAGATACGTCGTCCACTTCTAGCTTTTTCTTTTATTTCTTTCATGTTTTAAAAAAGGGCGTAAAATTTGCACAGAAGAGAAAATGTTGCACAAAGGTCAATATTTTACACCCTACTCGTCAATTAAAGCGGTTTCATAAATAGCGGATTTCGCTAAAATAAGACATAGGGAGGTGCTAGTAAGATGAATAGCCAAAGTAAATTACAGGAGACAGAATATGTTCCTTTAGAGCAAGAACTTAAAAGAGAACCATCGATTAATACGAAAAAACGTAAAAATTTGAAAAATGTAGGTTTATTTGCACTATTTGTAGGGCCCGCACTTTTAGCGTTTTGTGTGATTGTACTTATACCATTTTTTACAGGGATTTATTACTCATTTACAGACTGGAACGGAGTAAATGGTACGATTAACTGGGTGGGACTTGATAACTTTAAGTACTTGTTCACCGAAGATAAGCAGTTTCAGCAATCGTTTTGGATCACAACAAAATATACGGTCGTTGCGATTATCTTAACGAATGTGGTTGGATTCGTGTTAGCAATCCTTGTTACTCAGATGTTAAAAACACGAAACATTTTACGTACGGTTTTCTTTATGCCGAATTTAATTGGCGGACTTTTACTAGGATTTGTATGGCAGTTCATTTTCGTAAAAGGATTTGCATCTATCGGACAAATTACGGGAATCTCGCTTTTTGAACTTCCTTGGTTGGGAGACGCAAAAACAGCATTTTGGGGCATCGTGATTGTAAGTGTATGGCAAGGAGCAGGCTATATCATGCTTATTTACACAGCAGCACTGCAAAACGTACCGCAAGAGCTGATTGAAGCAGCAAAAATTGACGGAGCAAGCAGATGGCAAATTCTTCGTCATATTACAATTCCAATGGTAGCGCCGGCAGTAACGGTTTGTTTATTCTTAACGATTTCATGGTCATTCAAAGTATTTGATGTCAACTTATCATTAACAAACGGTGGTCCATTCAAATCAACAGAAATGTTAGCGCTTAACATTTATACAGAAGCATTTGTTAATAACAGATACGGTCTAGGTGAAGCAAAAGCCTTAATTTTCTTCATCGTCGTAGCAGCGATTACGATTATTCAAGTAACATACACGAAGAAGAAGGAGGTTGAATCGTAATGGGAAACAAATATACGAGCAAAACCTTTATTGTTGAAATTTTAGCGGTCCTGCTTGGACTTGTGTTCTTGGTTCCCTTTTATTATGTGCTTTCAAACTCGTTGAAGTCATTTGCAGAAATTTTGTCAAACACATCGGCACTGCCAACAACGATTCAGTTTCAAAACTTTGTTAATGCATTCAACCAAATGAATTACTTAAAAGTGCTTAGCAACTCGCTAATCATTACAGTCATCAGTAACGCAGTTCTAGTCATCTTCTGTTCAATGGCAGCTTACATGCTGGTTCGAACAAAGAAAAAAATCAGCAGCATTATCTTTATGGCATTCGTAGCGGCAATGGTTATTCCGTTTCAATCTATCATGATTCCGCTTGTAAAAGTAGCAGGAAACTTAAATCTGTTAAACAGCATTTGGGGTATCGTGATTATGTACTTAGGCTTCGGTTCTGGTATGACGATTTTCTTATACCACGGATTTATTAAAGGAATTCCAGTCGAGCTAGAAGAAGCGGCAATCATCGACGGATGCTCACGTCTAGGCGTATTTTGGAGAATTGTATTCCCATTATTAAAGCCAATTACAGTAACCGTTGTCATCTTAAACAGCCTATGGATTTGGAATGACTTCTTACTTCCGTCTCTTGTTCTGCAAGATCCTGAACTAAGAACGATTCCGCTTGCGACATTCTTCTTCTTTGGTCAGTATACAAAGCAGTGGGATTTAGCACTAGCAGCACTTGTAATCAGTATTATCCCGCTATTAATCTTCTTCTTTGCAATGCAAAAACACATTGTTAAAGGAATTACAAGCGGTTCAATTAAATAATAGAAACGGCAACAGGGCTGGTTTTGAGGATGAGGCATCAAAACCAGCAGCAAATAGGGAGGAACGGAAAATGGCATTTAAAATGAAAAAATGGCCTTTAGCAGTAGGTGTTTTATCGGCTACGCTTTTATTTTCAACTGCGTGTTCAAACGAAAGCGCATCTGGTAATAAAAAAAGCGGCGGAGATCAAGTGGTAGTAGATGTATTTCAAGGAAAAGTAGAAATTGCTGATCAGCTAAAAGCTCTAACTGATCAATACACAAAAGAACATCCAAACGTAAAATTTAATATCCAAACGGTGGGTGGAGGAGCTGACGGTGCAGCTGCTTTAAAAGCGCAGTTTGCTTCAGGCAATGCACCTGACCTTTTCACAAACGGCGGATATCAAGAGGCAAAAACGTGGAAAAATAAATTAGAAGATTTATCCGATCAGCCTTGGATTGATGACGCGTACGAAAACACACTTACACCAATGACGATGGACGGTAAAGTATATGGACAGCCAATCAGTCTTGAAGGCTATGGATTTACATATAACAAAAAACTGTTCAAAAAAGCAGGCATTAAAGAACTGCCAAAAACGTATTCAGAATTAGAAGCAGCGGCTAAAAAGCTGAAAGCTGCCGGCATTACGCCATTTTCTATCGGCTACGGCGAGTGGTGGGTGCTTGGAAACCACGGCTTAAATATTCCATTTGCCAGTCAAAAAGATCCCGATGCATTTATTAAAGGATTAAATGACGGCAGTGCGAAAATCGCAGGAAATGAGCAGTTCAAACAGTATGTAAAGCTGCTTGATTTAACAGTAAAATATGGAAACAAAAATCCTTTAACGACGGACTACAACACGCAAGTAACAAAATTTGCGAACGGTGAAGCAGCGATGATTCAGCAAGGAAACTGGATTCAGCCAATGCTTGATAAAATTACGCCGAACATGGATGTAGGCATTTTACCTATGCCGCTAAGCGACGATGCGGCTGTAGCTGACAAGCTTGCAATCGACGTTCCAAGCAACTGGGTTATTCACAAACAAGCACCAGCGGCAGATAAAAAAGCAGCAAAAGACTTCTTAAACTGGATGGTCACATCTAAAGAAGGCCAAAAAGCGTTAGTAGAAGACTTTAAGTACATTCCAGCCTTTAAATCAATTGAAGCAAAAGACATCGGACCTTTAGGCGAAGAACTTCTTAAATATTCTAAGGATCAAAAAACGATTCCTTGGGAATGGACAAAGTTCCCTGAAGGCGTAACGCAAAAATTCGGAGCGGATGTACAAGAATACATCGGCGGCCAAACATCTGAAGATGAGCTATTAAAATCATTAGATAAAAGATGGGCTGAATTGAAGTAATAGAAAAGACAACCTTGGGGTTGTCTTTTTTTTGTGGGTACACAAACCAGAAACATAGCTGTATTTATCTAAAAAAAAAAGGCGGCAGAATTTATGTGTTCTGCCGCCTTTCTGCGTTATCACTTAACTTCTTGGCCAAAGCATAACGGCTACGCCAATTAGACACACAAGTCCGCCAATCCAATCATATGTATCGGGCATTTTTTTATCAACCCACCACGCCCAAAACAGGCTTAAAACAATAAAAATGCCGCCGTAAGCTGCATATACACGTCCAAAGTCCGGAAACGACTGCCACGTAGCAATGACGCCGTACAGCACCAAAGCAATACCGCCCAGCAGCCCTAACCAGCTTGATGCTCCTTCGCGCAGCCACTGCCAAATCAAATAGCCGCCGCCAATTTCAGCGAGACCCGCTAGGATAAAAAGAAAAATCGCTTTAATCATAAACTATACTCCTTATATCATCATTTCTTCTCTTTATTCTATCTTACTTTTTTCGTTTGATGGACCATTTGTTCGTTTTAAATAAGTGTACTGGAAAGCATTCCTTTATCAATTTGTCTTCAAACCTGCTAAACTATTAATAGTATGAATTCATTATAAAACGTTTGTAAGAGTACAAAGAGTCATCCAATTATTGATGCTCAGCGCACTTTTACAAAAGGTAGAAGTTAGTAGTAAAGGGACTATTTAAAAGAATAAAACGTTTAACAGTATAAAGCAGTAAAAAGAATGCAGATATAGGGGTTTGGTAAAATGAGTTTAGATCATAAAGTGATACGCATTGAGCTGCCTACGCCATTTCCAATTGGACCAGTGAATGTGTTTTTATTAAGAGCAGACAAGTTAACGTTAATTGATGCAGGGATGAAAACCAAAGAAGCGTGGAATGTTTTTGAAGAGGCGCTTCGTAAAGAAGGATATAAAGTAACAGATATTGAACAAGTTATTCTTACTCATCAGCATCCGGATCACACTGGATTTTTAGAATGGCTGCCGAGTGATATACCGGTTTACGGTCATAAGCTTGTGGAGCCTTGGATTTACCAAGATGAAGAGTTTGTTCAGCAGCATAATGAGCTATACCGTAATTTCCTTATCGAGTTTGGAGTCAGTGATGATGTAATGGATACATGGCTTCGTAAAGCAACGGCTGCAATTCAAGTATATTCACCTAAAGGGCAGAAGCTAGCAGGGTATTTGAAAGAAGGAGATACACTTCCGTATGCGAGTGAGTGGGAAGTAATTGAAACGCCGGGACATTCCTTAACTCAGCTGATGTTTTACAATCGCAAAGAAAAAGTCGCGTTTGGCGGAGATCATATTTTGCCAAAAGTACCGTCCAACCCATATTTAGAGCCAACCATTCAAAATCCTAAGCCAAAGCCGCTATTGGACTACTTGGCGTCTCTTGAAAAAACGTTGAACTACGACATTGATTTGATTTATAGCGGTCATGGTGAACCGCTTAATGACATTCATTCTTTAATTATGGAACGTATTCAAAAGCAGCATAAATGGGCGCTGCGCGTGTTACAAGCAATGGGGGAAGGAAAGAAAACAACGCTTGAAATCAGCGCTGCTTTTTTCCCGGATATGTATCAAAAAGCACCCGACTTTATTTTCTCAGAAGTGTACGGCCAGCTTACGTATTTAGAGAAAGAAGGATACGTTGAATTAACAAAAAATGAAGAAGGCGTCTTGCTGTGGGAAACTACACGTGTGCTTGCTCCTCAGTCATAACATAAAAAAACCAGCTTCTTTAAAGAAGCTGGTTTTGTCTGCTTATAGTGAATGCAAGCGCTCAATGCGTTTTTCAAGCGGCGGGTGAGTAGAGAATAAGCGAGAGAACTTTTCTTTACCGCTAATTTTAAAAGCAGCAATGGATTTTTGACGGTTATCTACTAATGAAGTAGTATGACGAAGCGATTCTAACGCATAAATCATTTTTTCCTTGCCGCCGAGTTTAGCTGCAAGCTCATCGGCCTTAAATTCACGTCTTCTTGAATGCCAGAAGATAATCGGGCTGCTTAAGATACTAAAGAGAATCTCAAATACAATCGATGTAAGGAAATAAACAACCATCGCAAACTCTTCTCGCACAAAGTTTGACACCGCTTTGGCTACTAAACGAGAGAAGAAAATAACGAATGTATTTAATACTCCTTGCAGAAGCGTAGTTGTGACCATATCACCGCTTTTAATATGCGCTATTTCGTGAGCGATAACGCCGCTGATTGCATCGCGGTCCATACGTTCAAGCATTCCGCTTGAAACTGCAACAAGCGAGCGTCTTTTACTTGGCCCAGTTGCAAAAGCATTAACTTCCGCTGAATGATAAATTCCGACCTGAGGCATTTTTCTTAATCCTGCAACAGATGCAAGTCGGTGCGTTTCTTCGAGAACAAATCGTTCGTATTCACCTTGAGGGGAACGTTCATCAATAACTTGAACACCCATCATCCACTTTGCCATCACGCGGGACATCATAAGAGAAATAATCGCGCCGCTGAAGCCGGCAATTACGCTAAATGCCAGCAGGCCGCCGTAACCGCTGCTTCCCATATAGCTTTGAACACCTAATAAAGATGTAATGGTTGTGATTGTAATTAATACTAAAATATTAACGAAAATAAACAGTGAAATTCGTTTTAGCACAAGTCTTCCTCCTTTAACTAATACGTGCATGATAGGTATACGGTTGGAGGAGAGAAAAGGTTTCATTTATTTATTCAAAGTTATTAAAAAGGTTATTATGCTAAGTTATTAAATAGTAAATATCAAATTACAAAATGAGATACAAAAAGTAGCGGGATGTATGATTTACTTTATAATCAAGAGCATTTTTTAAAAGAAATTTTATAATTTACGTCTATCTTAGGACGAGAAGTACTAAAATAATAAAAAAAGGTGTTCAAATCATGAACACCTTTTTAGTAAAAATATTTAAAGATTAATAGTAAATAACTTTATTACGTTTAAAAATTAACCTTTGGTTCTGTACCTAATTTAATACGTTTGAAGTTTTTAATATGTTTCCATGTAATGAAAACAAAAATAACGGCTGCAAATACCATTAATACTACATCGCCTACATAAATTGATGCTAAAAAGGCAACCAATGCGCCAATAGGTGAAGATAAGGATACGTATTTAGAAATTTTGAGAGAAATTAAAAAAGCAAGAACCCCTAGAATGAAAGCTAATGGTGAAAATGCAAGGAATACACCAGCCGCAGTCGCTACAGATTTTCCTCCTTTAAACTTTGCAAAAACCGGATAGCTATGTCCAAGAATAGCGATAAATCCAGGGACAAGCATATGCAAGTGACTATTCATCATAAGCGGTAAACAGACAGCTAGCGAACCTTTTGCTATATCGCCGATCAATACTATAATACCTGCTTTCTTTCCTAAAGTGCGAAAGGTATTAGTAGCTCCTAAGTTACCGCTCCCGTGCTTGCGAACATCGGTTTTGTAAAATCCTTTTCCAATCACTAAAGCAAAAGGAATTGATCCAATGAAATAAGCTAATAAGATAATTATGGCGTTTGTTAGTACGTTCATTATTGGCACCTCAAATTGTGTTGTTATTATTCATTTTATAGCAAGATATCAAGAGTAAAGTTTATTTTGTTTCTGAACACTTCTATCAGTATGTAATGCTTCCCAGGGAGTAAATTGTGGTTTCTTAAATAGTGGAAGGTAGCTTTTATATGGATAGAGGGTGCTGGCTGTTTCGGTAGAGTATGTGTAAATTCAACTGTATTTTTAGCGGGATAACTTCATGACTTTATGCTAAGATGTTTTTGAATTTTCAAGCCTTCCTACGTATTAGGACGAATCCACATGTCCATTATAAATATGTAAAAAAAGAAAAGAGAGTAGGCGGAAAGGCAAAAATAAAAAACTTGCTACAACACCAGCGAAGTTTTTTGCGCATAAGCCGTTCTGATTTTTTCTACAAAATAAAGAACTTGTAATACAATTTTTAAAATATAACATAAATGTTTAAGGATTAAAAGATATTTTGGGTATATTGTATTAGAAGGAATGTCTTTTAATATTTTTTTATAAAAAACAAGACAAAAAAATTAACAAATCCAAAAAAATATAATAAAATGTAAAACAGTGTTTCGAAATATTAACTTCTTAAAATTGAAAGGGGTTCTGCACTTGTTGTGGACAGATATCAAAGAACGAGAAGTAGTTATGTACAAAAACTGCCAGGCGAAAATTTTAGAAAAAAAAGGGCCGAATAAAATAGTCGTTCGAAATCTAGAATTCCCGGAAAAAGGCGATTGGATATCAGCCGAGCTTGATTTTGAAGCTGTTGAAAAATTTGAGGAGAGTCGAGAACACTAATACTAAAAACATTTTATAATTCTTTTATTTGTTATATAAGAAAAAGCCGAGCTTACATTTTGAGTTCGGCTTTTTTGTTTATATCTAATTCGCTCTCTTTACGAAGAGCTCCTCGTTATTACATGTAAAACGACGCTTTTCCTCGCGTTTATTTTCCACTATTAAACTATTTCTACATAAAAACTTATTTTCGTTTGGGGCTATCAGCTTATTTTAGCACGCGTATTTTTGCCACTTTTTTCATATACAAACGTTCAGAAACAAAACTTTTGTGCATACATTGAAGACAAAGGGGGAGGATACAATGGGAAAAGCAAGTCGTATATTGAAATGGGTCAGCGGAGGTTTAGAGGCTCTTTGGGGGATTCCCCTCTTAGGCGGCACCTTGGTTATAAGTCTAGCCTACACGCCGCTCATTCTAATGCTCGCATTGCATATTGTAGGTTTAGTATTTGCCATTAAAACAAACAAAGTTCGGACAGGGCATATCATGGGAATTGTCTGTTCCGCTATTGCCTGGATTCCAATTGTCGGTATGATCATGCACATTTTAACGGCTATTTTCTTACTGATAGAAGCAGCCAAAGATAACGAGCTATCTGAAGACGCAGCATAAAAGAAAAGCCGCCTGATCTTTAGGTGGTTTTTTGTATTTACTACCACAGACTTGGAGGCTATATTGTTTTGGAAAATCCTTTTTATGTTAGAATATTAGAAGTATTTTCTAAAAAAGGGGGTAAACATAATAGACAAAGCCAATCAAAAAAACAAAAGAATTTTTACAGCAGGACTCATATTAGTTGCTCTTGTAAGCTTTATATTTTTACTATGGAGTAAAGGATGGGTAATTCCTAATGCGATAAGTGCCAACCGCTATGATGTAAAAGGCGTAGACGTATCTTCTTATCAAGGGGAGATTGATTGGAGCGTGCTGAGTAAACAAGATATTCAGTTTGCTTTTATCAAAGCAACGGAAGGAAGTTCATTTCAAGATCCTTTATTTAAACAAAACTGGGAACAAGCAAATCGGAAAAACATGCGGATCGGAGCTTATCATTTTTTTAGCTACGATAGCAAAGGTTCTACACAAGCGGCTAATTTTATCAAAGCGGTCTCTCTTAAAAATAACGATTTGCCTCCAGTGATTGATGTAGAATTTTACGGAGATAAAAAACAAAACCTTCCGTCTCAGAAACATGTATACAAGGAGCTTTCTAGCATGATTAAACGTCTTGAATCTCATTATGACAAGCGCGTCATTCTTTATACGACGCCTAAAGCGTATGACTTGTATATTAAAAACAGATATCCTGAGTGTGATATTTGGATTCGCGATGTTGTGAAAAAGCCTACTCTTGAAGAACAGAAGAAATGGACGTTTTGGCAGTATACGGACAAAGGGCGGTTAAGCGGCTATAAAGGTAAAGAAACGTTTATTGATTTAAATGTGTTTAACGGAAACAAAGCAGAATTTGAAAAATACTAGTTTACTAGAAAGGTAAGAGATGGAGGAAAAAATAATGCCTACTTACAACAAGCTAGTGCGAGATAAAATTCCCACGATTATTGAACAAAGCGGAAAAACCTTCAAATCACGCGTGCTCCAGCGAGAGGAATATCAACATGAGCTGACGAAAAAGGCAAAAGAAGAGCTTCAAGAGTACATAGAAGCCCAAACGCATCAAGAGGCTATTGAAGAGCTTGCAGATTTACTGGAAGTTATGCACGCGCTAGCAGCTGTGCACGGGGCCACGCCAGAACAACTTGAGAAAGTGCGTGAGGAGAAGGCGAAGGAGCGCGGGAAGTTTGATGATCGGGTTTATTTAGTGGAAACAGAGGAAGTGTAGTTTGATGGTGCAATAGTGGAGGGAGCGAGCGGTGGCAGGTGAGTTTTAATTTAAAAGTAGGAGAAATAAAAAAAGCTTATTTAACAGAACAAGAAATTTGGAAGATTATTAATCAATTTTTCGCTAATGGTCACTTTACCACAACGTATAAATATGGATTAATGAAAGCTTTAATTGAAAACCTATATAACGTTGACAATCGGTTAGTACTCACGTTTGATCAAGTGTATTTTTCATTTGCTAAAATATATTGGAATTTGGTTATTCATCATGATTTAAATCAATTAAATACACACAATAGACAAGCTGGAATTCAAAAAGAGTTAAAGGAATTTCAGTTAATGCATGGTGTCCCCAATAAAGTAGTATTTGATCGTTTACCAAGTAATCTTCAATTGCAGTTAGTAGAAAGAACTAAAAAAGTGGGGGCAAGGTATGTAGTAGGGGCGTTATACGGAGATATGGAAGGTTCTATTTATGAGTTTGATAAAAGAACAGAATACATAAAGTTTAATAGCAGTATGTATATTTTTTTACAAAAATATAGACAAATTGTTACTCATTTAACCAATTATCATTTGGCGAAATTTTTAGAAAAGCATAATGACAAAAATAAATTAGATGATGTCTTGTTGAAAGTGGAAAATATTTCAAAACGTGAATCGCTGCATGCATTCTATAACATACTTTGGAAATACGAAACAAAAGAATGTTTTTATTGTGGAAAACGTCTTTCTGATAAACGCATCGCTACTCATGTAGATCATTTTATTCCATGGAGTTATATCCAATCAGATAATATGTGGAATTTAGTGTTAAGCTGTCAAATTTGCAACACAAAAAAGAGCAATAAACTTGCTAAGAGTGTATACCTCGAGAAGATGTTTGTTCGTAACGATAATCTTAAATTAACAGCAGTTCACAATGATTTTAACTATTATTCGGAGCGTAAGTTAGAAGCTCTTTATGAGTATGCTGGAATGAATGGATACGTAGAAAACTGGTCTCCTTAACCCCAAGTATTTGTCTTTTCATCTCAGTTACAAAATCCCCTCTTGAAATTTTGTTCACCAAACAAGTAAACTAAAGACATAAGTTTGGTAAAATAGGGATAAGAAATTCATGAGGTAAGGGAGAACAAATCGATGGAGATGGATCAAGAGAAATTTAATAAAGTGATTGAAGCGGCAAGGATGTATTATATTCTTGATTATAATCAAAGTGAAATTGCAAAAAAGCTTGGTGTATCAAGGCCTACGGTTTCTCGATTGCTGCAGACAGCAAAAGAAGAAGGCATTGTTCAAATTAAAATTGTGGATTCATCTATCAATAGTGAAAAATTGTCTTATCAGCTTGAACAAAAATTCAATTTAAAAAAAGCAATTGTCACACCGGTTCCTCAATATGAAAATCACATTATTAAAAGTCATCTAGGCGTGGCAGCAGCTGACTATCTCTATGACATCGTAAAAGATGGAGACATTATTGGGGTGACGTGGGGAACAACTCTTTATCAAGTGGCCATCGATTTAAAACAAAAGTATGTGAATGACGTGCAGGTTGTGCAGTTAAAAGGCGGAGTAAGCCATTCGGAAACGAGCACGTATGCTTCTGAAATTATGTACTTATTTGGAAAGGCATACAATACGCCTCCTATGCACCTTCCTCTGCCTGTGATTGTCGATCACGTGGTAGTTAAAAAAGCAATGGAAACGGATCGTCATATTAAGCGCATTTTAGATTTAGGCAAACAAGCCAATATTGCCGTATTTACTACGGGACCCATTAAAACCGATTCGCTGCTTTTTCAGCTTGGCTACTTTTCCGAACAAGATGTAGAGATGATTTCCTCGCGAGCAGTAGGAGACATTTGTTCACGCTTTTTTGATAAAGATGGACAAATTTGCAATGAAAGCCTGGACGAACGGACGCTTGGACTTGATTTGGAAGAACTAAAGAAGAAAGAGTACGCCATTTTAGTAGCCGGCGGCGACCAGAAAATTGACAGTATTTACGGAGCGCTGCAAGGAAAATTTGCAAATGTGCTCGTTACTGATCAGTTCACGGCGCGCTTTTTGTTAGATAAACAAGAGTAAGGGAGATGAAGACGCTGTTTTTTCAAGAGCAAAAGCTTCATCGGATTGAAATAGTAGAAGATAGTGTATCTTATTCGGAGTCATCTCTGCAGGCACAGCGAAATCGGTATCCTTTTCAAGCAGACGTTTCAAAAGACGGAGTGATTGCCAAAGGAACCACGGGCTATATCATTAAACGGTGGGGAAGAATGTATTTTTCTCCTTATGCTAATCAAAAAGGAATTGAACGGTTTACGCCGCCTGATCAGCCATACGTATTAATTCCTTATAAAAAGGTAAAGAATAAGTACCGAATCATGTTGTTATTTGTGATAAAAGCTGAAAAATAAGGGAAGACTTCTGAGTGCGGAAGTCTTTTTTTATTCACTAAAACAGCGGCTATAAATATTTTTGAACAAATGTAAATATATATGTTTACAATTGTTCAAAGCTATTATATAGTAAGGGTGTAAGTTGTTGAAAACGTTTTAGTGGATGCACAATATGCAGATACTTTTAGGGGGAAAACGTCATGAGAATGGTTGACTTAATTGAAAAAAAACGTAATGGACATGAATTAAATAAAGCTGAAATTGATTTTATTATTGAAGGTTATACAAAAGGGGATTTACCTGATTATCAGCTATCGGCATTTGCGATGGCAATTTACTTTCAAGGAATGACACAGGAAGAACGCGTGAATTTAACGCAAGCAATGGTTGAATCAGGCGATCAAATCGACTTATCAAAAATTGAAGGTATTAAAGTAGACAAACACAGCACAGGCGGCGTAGGTGATACAACAACACTTGTATTAGGACCTTTAGTAGCTGCGGTTGATGTACCGGTTGCCAAAATGTCTGGCCGCGGCTTAGGACACACTGGCGGTACGATTGATAAACTTGAAGCAGTGCCTGGCTTCCACGTTGAAATTACAAACGAAGAATTCATTCGTTTAGTAAATACAAATAAAATTGCCGTTATCGGTCAAAGCGGAGACTTAACGCCAGCGGATAAAAAACTTTATGCGCTTCGTGATGTAACAGCAACAGTTGATTCGATTCCGTTAATTGCAAGCTCAATTATGAGTAAGAAAATTGCAGCTGGAGCAGATGCAATTTGCCTGGATGTAAAGACTGGGAACGGCGCGTTTATGAAGAAGCTTGAAGACGCTGAAGAATTAGCAAAAGCAATGGTTGAAATCGGAAAAGGCGTAGGCCGAAACACAAAAGCAATCATTTCCGATATGAGCCAGCCTCTAGGTTTTGCGGTTGGTAATGCGCTTGAAGTGAAAGAAGCTATCGACACGTTAAAAGGCGAGGGACCTGAAGATTTAACAGAGCTTTGCTTAACGTTAGGAAGTCACATGGTTGTACTTGCTGAAAAAGCAAGCAGCTTAGATGAAGCGCGTGCAATGCTTCAAGAGGTAATTAAAAACGGAAAAGCACTAGAATCATTCAAAACATTCTTAAGCGCACAAGGCGGAGACGCTTCTGTTGCAGACGATCCGTCTAAATTACCGGATGCAGCGCACAAAATTGAAGTGCCAGCAAAAGAAGATGGATACATTTCAGAAATCGTTGCAGAAAAAATCGGCGTAGCAGCAATGAAGCTAGGTGCAGGACGCGCAACAAAAGAATCTGAAATCGACTTAGCAGTTGGTATCATGCTTAATAAAAAAGTTGGAGATTCAGTGAAAAAAGGCGACTCTCTTGTTACCATCCACAGCAACAGCGAAGATGTACAGGAAGTAATGGATATCGTTTATGATTCTTACAGCACGGTTGCTGAAAAAGTGGAAGCTCCAACGTTAATTTATAAAGAAATTCATTAAGAAGTAGAGAGGAAGAACAAAATGAGTCAAAACATTACGGGTATTATTGATCATACATTATTAAAAGCAGACGCAACAGAAGAGCAAATTACGGTTTTAGCACAAGAAGCAAAAGAATATTCATTCGCTTCGGTTTGTGTAAACCCAACGTGGGTAAAAAAAGCAGCTGAGTTATTAAAAGATGCTCCAGAAGTGAAGGTATGTACGGTAATCGGTTTCCCTCTTGGAGCTACTACTTCAGCAGTAAAAGCATTCGAAACAACAAATGCAATCGAAAACGGTGCAGATGAAGTAGATATGGTAATCAACATCGGCGCGTTAAAAGATAAAAACTATGACTTAGTGCAAAGCGACATTCAAGCAGTAGTAGATGCTGCAAAAGGCAAAGCGCTAGTAAAAGTAATTATTGAAACAGCTCTTTTAACAGACGAAGAAAAAGCAAAAGTTTCTGAGCTAGCTGTAAAAGCTGGAGCTGATTTTGTAAAAACTTCAACGGGCTTCTCTACAGGAGGCGCAACGGTAGAAGACGTAGCGCTTATGAGAAAAACGGTTGGACCAGATGTAGGTGTAAAAGCTTCTGGAGGCGTTCGAGGCTTAGAAGATGCAAAAGCAATGATTGAAGCTGGTGCAACACGTATTGGTGCAAGCTCTGGCGTATCAATTGCAAAAGGTCAATTAAGCAACTCTGATTATTAATAAATGACAGCAGGTTAGTACTAGCTAACCTGCTGTAAACTAAGCAAAGGATGATGACTGTGGAGCCAAAACAATTAATAGATGAAGCAATCGCAGCAAGCAAACAAGCACATGTACCATATTCTCATTTCCATGTTGGTGCAGCTCTTTTAACAACCGATGGGAAGATTTATCGTGGATGCAATATTGAAAACGCTTCCTATGGATTGACGAACTGTGCTGAGCGAACGGCTATTTTTAAAGCTGTTTCAGAAGGGGACAAGCAGTTTTCAGCTATTGCAGTTGTAGGAGATACGGACGGCCCAATTTCTCCTTGCGGCGCATGCAGACAAGTATTAGCTGAGTTCTGTGATGATCACACACAAATTATCTTAGCAAACCTAAAAGGAGATTTTGTGATTACCAACATCAACGAAATCTTACCGGGCTATTTTTCATCAAAAGACTTACAAAAATAAGTAAGCAGTGGAGGATACTATGAAATATTTAATTGGCATCTTAGGGTTACTCGTTGTCTTTGGATTAGCGTATCTTGCAAGTAATAACCGCAAAGAAATCAAATATAGACCAATCATTATTATGGTTGTGATTCAAGTTCTTTTATCAGCTTTACTTCTAAATACAAAGTTTGGCTTGATTATTATCAATGCGATTGCCAGCGTTTTTGGAAAGCTGCTTTCATACGCAAACCAAGGAGTAGAGTTCGTATTTGGAGGCATTGCGAACAAAGGATCAATGCCGTTTTTCTTAAACGTCCTGCTTCCAATCGTTTTTATCTCTGTCTTGATTGGGATTTTACAGCACTTTAAAATTCTTCCTTTCATTATGAAATGGATTGGTTTAGTTCTCAGCAAGATTAACGGAATGGGAAAATTAGAGTCTTATAACGCAGTAGCTTCTGCGATTGTAGGTCAGTCAGAAGTATTTATTACTGTTAAAAAGCAACTAGACAAACTGCCGCCAAACCGTTTATATACGCTTTGTGCATCAGCTATGTCGACTGTTTCTATGTCAATTGTCGGTGCTTATATGACAATGATTGAACCAAAATACGTAGTAACAGCGATCGTTATTAACTTATTTGGCGGATTTATTATTTCTTCTATCATTAACCCTTACACAGTAACGGATCAAGAAGATATTTTAGAGGTACAAACAGGTCATAAGCAAACGTTCTTCGAAATGCTTGGCGAATATATTATGGATGGATTTAAAGTAGCGATTATCGTAGGCGCGATGCTGATTGGTTTCGTTGCGCTGATGGCTGCGATTGATAACGTGTTTGAAATGTTATTTGGTCTGTCGTTCCAGCATCTGCTTGGCTATGTGTTTGCACCGTTTGCATTCATTATGGGTGTTCCTGCTTCAGAAGTAGTAGCAGCCGGTGGAATTATGGCAACAAAACTTGTAACAAATGAATTTGTGGCAATGATGAGTCTTTCGGATATGGCTTCAACATTCAGTGCTAAAACACTTGGAATTGTATCTGTATTCTTAGTATCATTTGCTAACTTCTCATCAATCGGAATCGTGTCAGGAGCTGTTAAAGGCTTAAGCGAAAAGCAAGGAAATACAGTAGCGCGCTTTGGTCTTCGTTTACTGTACGGAGCTACGCTTGTAAGCGTATTGTCAGCGATTGTTGTCAGCTTTATTTTATAAGTGTAATAGAAACAGAAAGAAAAGCAGTTTCCTTTTCAAAAGGAATTGCTTTTTCTTTTTTACATGTAAACCGTAACTCCGCACACCCTAAAGAAAAACATCCACACAGAGGAGGACAAGAAAAGCTGGGGGCTTTTCTTACTGAAAAATGGATCAAATTGGACTATTGCTGTCAGGTGCAGCTTTATTTTTAAACGGACTGATGCTGCTTGGAAAAGCAGATGAGAAAAATGTAGGCGTATTTAACTTATTTGTTGGAGCTTTTCAAGTTATTGTTCCGTTTTATTTAATTATTACATCAGACCAAAGCAACTGGATTTTATATGAAAGAACGGCAATCTTTTTATTTGGCCTCACGTATTTGTATGTAGGGGTGACGGTATTAAAAGGAATGCAGGGAACAGGACTTGGCTATTACTCGCTTTGGGTATCGATTATCGCTTTGGTGTACGTGACCGTTTCTCTTGTTCATTATCATGACGTAGTTAACGCTATTACATGGATTCTTTGGTCATTTTTATGGTTTTTATTTTATGTGCTTAATACGAGCAAAAAAGATGTATCTGCATATGTAGGGAAAGTGGCGATTGTACAGTCTTGGGTGACCTTAACAATTCCAGCGCTGTTTTCGCTAACGGGCGTATGGGGAAATAAAGATATGTACAATATGTGGGGAATCGTGCTGGTAGCTTCCATCATTTATTTTGTATACGTAGGATATCGACTATTCTTTTCTCAGCCGAAAAAAATGATTTTGAAATAAAGTATTTACAAAAAATAGATAATAATGGTAAGATGTTAGAAATTAAATGCCGTGAAGAGAAAAGTAGACAGCGCGTATTCTTAGCAGAGAGCTCCGGAAGCTGAAAAGGAGCAAGAGAAACGCTGTTGAAGCAAGCCTCTGAGCAGCGCATTGGATCTAACGTGATAGTGCGACGGCTGCTTCCGTTACAAAGCTAGAGTATAAGCGAAAGCCGTACTCGATAAGGTTTATATGGCGACATATGAACAAACTAGGGTGGCACCGCGATTCATAATCTCGCCCCTAAGACACATGTCTTGGGGGTGGGATTTTTTTATTGACTGTAATCAATAATGAAGCGGAGGCCTTTCTTTTATGAAAAATAAGCTGTTGTCTTGGAAATACCCGTTTTTATTGCTGTTTGGAATTGGCACTAGCAATATCGGCGACTGGATTTATTTAATTGCTTTAAATGTCATGATGCTTGATATGACGAATTCGCCGCTTGCGGTTTCAGGGCTATACATGATAAAGCCGCTTGCTGCGCTATGTACAAATATATGGTCTGGAAGCTTAATTGACCGCATGAATAAACGGAAGCTTATGATGTTTTTAGATTGGATGCGCGCGGGGATTATTGCTTGCTTTCCGTTTTTCTCATCCATACTGATCATTTATGTGCTGGTATTTATCATCAGTATGGCAAGTTCAATGTTTCGGCCGGCATCGATGGTTTATATCACAAAGCTTATTCCAAGTGAAAAACGAAAAAGATTTAATTCGCTGCGCAGTTTGATTGACTCAGGAGGCTTTCTTCTTGGTCCGGCCGCAGCCGGTGCGTTATTTATGATTGGAACGCCTGCTTTTGCTATCTATGCCAATGCTGCAGCGCTGGTATTGTCAGGGGTGGTTACTTTGTTTATGCCGAACCTGGATACAAAAACAGAAGTTAAAGAAAATAAGCTCTCTGTAAACACCATTAGAGAAGACTGGAAAGCGGTGTTTCGTTTTAGTAAAACAAACAAATATACTATGACGATTTATGTGTTATTCAGTTTTTTAATGGTCATGGCTACAGCAATTGATTCACTTGAAGTTTCGTTTGCAACAAAAGTCATTCATTTGTCCGAAAGCGAGTACGGGTTTTTAGTGAGCGTAGCAGGTGCAGGCATTATGATTGGCGCAGTTATTAATACACTGTTTGCTAAGAAGCTGTCCACGAACTTTCTAATAGGTACCGGCAGTGTAGGAGTATCGCTTGGCTATTTGCTGTATGCGTGTTCGTCTTCTCTTCAAACCACTGGAACAGGATTTTTTAGCTTATCTTTTGCGTTAGCTTTTGCAAGTGCTGGTTTTCAAACCTTTTATCAAAACAGCATTCCCGTTGACATGATGGGCAGAGTAGGAAGTATCTATGGACTGCTTGAGTCACTGCTGATCATTATCATGACTTTTTTATGCGGCATGGCTGCGCACATCTTTTCGATTCAAGGAGCTGTAGTTGGTGGAAGCCTGATTATGTTTTTAAGTACGATTATATTGTTTTTGTGCACGTTAAAGCCTACGTTTTATAAAGTGAATTTGGTCAAAAAGCAAGGAATCTAACGCACCGGTACTATTGGACAAATAAGTTAAGAAGCCGATAAAAAGAAATGAATACAGAATAAAGGATGAGAAAGCACAGTGAAAATGAAAGATGCGTTAAAGAAAAAAGGAATGTTTGTTAAAAAATTACCGAATCAAGGTGAGTTCTTCCGAAAGCGGTGGGAAAATGAATTTGCAAGTGCTTTAAGCGCATCGCAAAAAAAGAAAATTTATATGGACCAGTTTCTGTGGCATGCATTTAGCTATGAAAAGCTCCCTTGCTTACAAGGAGAACAAGCGATTCAAGCGTTCGAACAGCAAATAAAGAACGACTGTTATTTGTTGTTTGAGCATGATGAACGGGTGCTGCAGCTATCTAAATGTAAGCATCTAACAAGCGCTGATTTAAGTAAAAATACAAACATGTATTTAGAAGATTTATATGTGGTTGATGAAGATTTCACATGGACTTACGTGATTACCCATGAAAGCTCATGTGGACCTTACTTTTACCGAACATAATAAAGATAGAGCCTGCCGTGTTTATTAATATGGCAGGTTTTTTCTATAAAAGAACATTTTATTAATTAAAAGTAATTATAGTAATACAATGGTTTTTAATCTAAAATTTTTGGGTATTTATTACTAAATATTATCCATATATATCCTATATATTACCATTTGGGGTTTTTTAAAAAAATAGGATATGAAATTAATTTTTTGTATGCTAAGGCAATTACTGCTAGTAAGCTTGTCTTACAAAATTTGTTTTGAAAAAGGAGGTTTTTGTATGAAATGGTATCTACATGTACTTAAAAATTATAGAACGTTTCAAGGGAGAGCGACGCGTAAAGAGTATTGGATGTTTGTCTTATTTAATTTTATTATATGGTGTGTGCTTTCAGCTATTGAACTTATAACAGATATGCCTCCGTTTTTGCGTATAGTTTATCTTGTTGCAGTCTTCATTCCATCTCTTGCTGTGACGGCACGCCGATTGCATGACATAGGAAGAAGCAGCTGGTGATATTTAATTAACTTTGTTCCAGTTATCGGAGGCATTTGGCTGCTTATCTTATTTTGTCAAAGAAGCGAAGTAACAGCCAATATTTACCACACAGACACGCAGGCATCTTAACCAGAGTAGTTTATTAGTTTAAAAAGTTAGTAAACTAAACGTGCGAATTGTTTCTAATTAAAAAGAGGTTGGGACAAAAGTAGTTTAGTTCGGATTTTTTCATAGTGTGATGGTGAACGTAAATTTTATGTATGTAGGTTCTTCTAGCAGTTGATTGGAGGGCAAGGCGAAGACTCCTGCGGGAAAAGCGGGACAGATGAGACCCCGCAGGAGCGCAAGCGACGAGGAGGTTCAGCGCCCGCCCGCGGAAAGCGAAGCCTTGCACGGAAATCAACGGCGGTGTCATAAGCGGTTCAGCTCATGTGTCTGATTTGTTCGTCTTTAGGTTAGATTCATTTCGTTATGTCCCGGCCTCTTTTTTCATTTTCCCACACGCTGCTGGGAATTTCTTTTCGAAGAACAGGTGCAATATCACTTGCAAAGCGCTCTAGCTGTTCGCGCTGTTCTGCTTCGCTTAGACCGTCTACGCTGATGCTCAGCACTTCGTTTCCATAAGCATGGTAATAGTCTATTATTTTTTCAATGATTTGCTCCGGGCTTCCTACTAAAGCAGGACCGTGTTGAACGATGTCTTCGAGTGACGTGAACGGCGATTGATTATGTTTGGCTGCTTCCGTATTGCTAAAGGCGTTATAGTACGGGCGATAGCGGCGAATCGCTTCTTCCCCTGTATTAGAAATATATAGGCTGCTCGCCCCCGAACCGACGATGGCCTTGCGTGGGTCATGGCCATAATAAGCCAAACGTTCCCGGTAATGGTCAATCAGCGCTTTATATTTAGCCTGAAGATGGAAGGAATTAGATGAAAATAGCGGCTCTCCGTATTTTGCCGCAAGTTCTGTAGACAGCGGGCTTGACGCGCTTCCATGCCAAACGGGAATAGAAGGCTGAAACGGGCGAGGCTGAGTCGTAACGTTAGTTAAAGGCGGACGATAACGGCCGCTCCACGTGACATTTTCTTCTGTCCAAAGCTGTTTCAAAAGAGCGTATCTTTCAGCAAGAGACTCCCATTGTTCTTCTTCTGTAATGCCAAAAAGCGGATAATGACGCGGGTCGTTGCCTTTTCCAATAATCAGTTCAAGGCGTCCACCCGACAGGTGATCAAGCGTTGCATAATCTTCAGCTACTCGTACAGGATCTAAAATGCTTAGAACCGTAACAGTAGTAAGAAGACGAATGTGTGACGTTTTAGCAGCGATTGCACTTAAAACAACGGGAGGAGAAGAAGACAAAAAAGGAGCTCCGTGTCTTTCGCCGACTCCGTAAGCATCAAAACCTAATTTTTCTGCCAGCACTGCTTGATTTAACACATGCTGAAATTTTTCTTGAGCAGTTAATGTTTCTCCAGTAACCGGGTTCGGGATGTTTTGAATAAGACTAAATAAAGCAAATTTCATACGTTTTACCTCCAAAAGATAAATTGGTGGATGACAATAAAAAAAGCAAACGTACACTCATTATCGTGTCCATTTGCCTCCAGTTGACTGGTAGATATGTAGTTTCATTGTTTTATTAGTTGTATCTTAAGCGGTAGACACCAAGCTGTCAAGATAATCTTTTTCTAAAAACCCACTTGATTTATCGGTTAACTAGTATTATGATGTGAATAATCTTACACGAAGTAAGCCCACTGGTTAACCAGAGGCTCTTGATGAAGCAGATGCTTTATCAAGAGCCTCTTTTTATTACATAATATAGGGATTTAGGGGAGGAACGCATGAAAAAATATTGGCTGTTTTTACTTTCAATTGTAGTAGCTGTTAGCGTGGCAGGCTGCGGAACAAACGTATCTTCAAGTGCAGGAAAAAAGAAAGAAAAAGATGTTCAAACGATTGTTGTTGGAACAGGCACTCAGTTTCCTAATATTTGCTTTATTGATGATAAAGGCAAACTGACCGGCTATGATGTAGAAGTAGTAAGAGCAATCGACAAAGAGTTAAAGGATTATAAATTTGAATTTAAAACGATGGAATTTTCAAATCTGCTTCTCAGCTTAGAAAGTAATAAAATTGATATGATTGCTCATAATATGGCTCAAAACGCTGAGCGAAAGAAAAAGTTTTTATTTAATGATGAAACATATAATTATTCTCCGCTTTATGTAACGGTTCCTAAAAATCGAAATGATATTCATTCCTTAAAAGATTTAGAAGGTAAAAAAATGATTGTAGGAGCTACAAGCAATGCGGCCGTTTATCTAGACAAATACAATCAAAAACACGGCAATAAAATCGATGTAGTTTACGCCGGTCAAGGTGCGGATGATGCCACAACTCAATTAAAAACGGGCCGAGCAGATGCTACGCTTGCGACACCATTTTCCATCGACTTTAGCAATCAAGCGCTGAAATTTCAGCAAAAAACGGTTGGAGATATCGTGATTAATTCAAAAGTATATTTTATGTTTAACAAAAAAGACGAAAAGTTAAAGTCGGAAGTCGATCAGGCGATTAAAAAGCTGAAAAAAGACGGTACGTTAAAAAAACTCAGCACAAAATGGCTAGGAGAAGACTATACGGTGCAAAATTGACTATAGCAAAAAAGCAGCTGCCCATACAGCTGCTTTTTTTGTATGATATAAATCCAATAGATAGAAGAAACGATCTGCAAAGAAAACAAAAATTAGTGTATAGTAGAGCTATAAGTACTATAAAAGCAGGACCGCAGTAGGAGGCAATTCATTGATTACGGATTTACAGCGCGGAGATTTCTTTCAAAAAGGACATCGTTATCGCAGAAAACAAATTCATAAGCTTTATAAAGGGCAAGAACAAAGCGAAATATCAACGCCAAAAGCGCATCCATATATTTTTATTTTCACAAAAGAAAGCGGAAGTGAATACGGAACAGGACATGGGTGGAACAGAGATAAAACCTCTTTTTTCTATACGGGAGAAGGTCAAAGAGGATCGATGCAGCTCATTAAAGGCAATAAAGCGCTTCGCGAACATTTCCAATCGGGAAAAGCCGTTTACTTGTTTCACTACGTGGAGCCTGGAGTGGTCGAGTTTGTGGATGAAGTGACGTATATTAATCACCAATTAGAAATCATGTGGGACTCAGACGGAGAGCTTCGTGAAGCCATTATTTTTGAACTTGAACGAAATCCTGTAATTGAGGAAAAAGCAGCAAAGCTGGACGTTTCACCTTATTCAACTGAACAGCTTCGTCATATAGCATTAGGGGAAGAAAAAAAGACAAGTGTTTACGAACAAACGGCAGCTCTTAAACAATATGTTCACAAACGCGCAGCAGGTATTTGTGAAGCCTGCGGAGAAAGCGCGCCGTTTATCGCAAAAGATGGAAGCTCCTTTTTGCAAATGTATTATCTTTCAAAGCTTTCAGAGAGCGGGCTCGCTAAGCCAAAGGACGCTGCGGCACTATGTCCCAACTGTTATAGTCGTCTACGCTACGGGAAAGATAGTGAAGTATATAAAGAAGAGCTGATTACTAAAATTAATGAAAAAGAAGCAGGAAAGAAAAATGAGTAATATCGTCTTTTTTCATTTTATAAAAAACCGTCTCTAGGCAGGGCAGCTGCCGAGGCGGTTTTTTTGTATGTAGAATGATTTCAAAAAATAAAGACAATAAAGTGTATAAAAATAATAGAAAAACAGATAATGAAAAACTGAAGCTTTCGTTTAAAAAATAGTAAAAGCTGGGGTGATGTGGTGTGGCAGACAAGTATGACTGCGTTATTATAGGTGGAGGAATTGCAGGACTTCAAGCCGCTATTCAGCTTGGAAGATATAAGCGCAGTGTATTGATTATTGATTCAAACGATGGACGTTCCAATCTTTGCAAAAATTATCAAAATATATTGGGATGGCCTGAGGGAATAAGCGGGCAAACTCTAAGAGAAGCGGGAAGGCAGCAAGCAAAAAGCTACGGTATTCAATTTGCAGAAGAACGTGTTATTCAATGTCAAAAGGAAATAGAGGGGTTTAGCGTCATTACAAACTCTGCTAACTACGAAGCAGCTACTTTACTGTTTGCGACGGGAGTAGTAGACCGGGTTCCGCCTGAACTTCAGCAAGAGCTATATCCCTGTATGGGAAAAACAGTATATGTATGTCCCGACTGTGACGGATATGAAGTAAATAATAGAAGGGTATTAGTACTAGGGTCGGGAAAAGCAGGAGCCAGTTTATCTCTTACGTTAACATATTGGACAAATGACATTACGTACATTAATCATGACAAAAAAGAGATTGGACCTTTAGCAGATACCTTGATGCAAAAGGGAATTACCTATAAAGAAGCGGCAATAAAAAAAGTCATAGCTGAAGCAGAAATGTTAAAAGGAGTCATCCTCGAAAACAATGAATTTATCTATGGAGAAAGAGGTTTTTTAGCGTTTGGAGGAAATAAAGTTCGAACAGAATTAGCCCATGAGCTCGGAGTAGAACTTCTAGAAAATCAGCACATTATCGTAAATCCGCGTACAAAAGAAACAAATGTTTCAAACGTGTGGGCAGCAGGAGACATTGTGGCTCATTCTGAACAAGTTACGGTAGCGATGGGAGAAGGTTTACAAGCCGCTATTTGGATACACAAACGCTTGTTAGAGCTTCATGAAAAATAATTGTTTTTTTATAAAAAAAGTTAAGATTGCATGTTTTGTTTCCTTTTTGTTAGGGAAATGGAAATGAAAGAAAGAAAAAAATGATTAAAAATGAGGAGAAGGAGTGGCAAAAAAGTGGTATATAGTCAAGTGGTAAGAAAACCTGAGTTTCAACAAGCGGAATCGGAAGGGTTAAATGAAGCCATTCACGAGTACATAACTCGTCGTACACGTCACAATGCACCGGTTGTGGATGCGCTTCGATATATTATGACCATTGAACATAAACATGAACGTATGCAGGTAGCAGCAGAACTGTTCGGATCAGCTATTCAGCGTGTAAAAGATCAAGATATTATTCAATATCTAAAAAAGTGCGGAAGCTACAAAAGAATTTCTGATACGACGGAATAAAACCGTTCTCTTTGAAAAAGCGCCTTTAATGGAAAGGGGCTTTTTTTGTTTCCTCCATTTAAAAGCGAAGGCAAATACATAGAATTCTTCCAGTTTGTGCATAGTAAATGAAGCAGAATTAATTGAGGAAGAGACAGAGTTTTGTATCTGACTACGTGAATGAACATTAAAGTAGAATACAATCTTCATTTGTACAGATACCCACTCTTGAATAAATAAAGCTATACGTATGTAGCCCTAGCAGGAGGTTTAGTATATGAGTCAAGAAATACCGTTAAGTTCAAGTGAAATTGCTACTCTTTGGATGACCTATCAGCAAAAGACAATGATCCGAAGAATGTTAGAATATTTTATTGCGCACGCAGAAGATGACCAAGCAAAAGAAATTATGCAAGATACGCATATGCAAATGGTGAATTATATTGAAGATATCAAAACGATTCTAAAAAATGAAGGGGCAGCCATACCGGTAGGATACACAGAAAAAGACGTAAATGTCGGTGTTCCTAAGCTTTATGATAAGATGTTTGATATTATGTTTCTTCGCCTTTTAAAAGAAATTAGCATGGGGCTACATACGCTTCATTTAACCATGTCCTACAGAAAAGACATGATCTCTCTATATAAAGAGCTTACCGCTTTCACGCAAAGTGGCTATGACAAATGTGTAGATTATCTTCAGGAAAAAAACGTGCTTCCAAGGCCTCCAGCTGTTTCAGTACCTAAAACAGTGAAGTTTGCTGAAGGTACAGATTACATGAATGGAATCCATTTATTTTCCAGTAAACGTGCATTAAATACTGTAGAGGTAGCACATATTTACTACGCTATTGAAACCAACGTTCTTGGCATGCAAATGATCACAGGGTTTGCTCAAGTAGCAAGTGAGCCTGAAGTGAAGAAGTACTTTGTAAAAGGAAAAGAGCTGGCTAAAAAAGTTGTAAGTGATTATAGTAAAATTCTTTTGGAGAGCGATATTCAGACGCCTGCGACGTGGGGAGCGAAAGCGACCGAGTCAAAAGTAGCACCTTTTTCAGATAAACTAATGATGTATTGTGTGAGTTTATTCTGCAGTTTCGGGCTAGGAAGCAACGCTTTAGGGACTGCGTTTAGTTTACGTGGAGATCTTCCTCTTACTCTTGTCAGTACGGCCAAAGACATTTTAACATACGGGCAAGACGGGGGGAAAATCATGGCCAAAAACGGATGGCTTGAGGAACCGCCAAGTATGGAAGACCGAAATGATTTGATTAAATAGAAAAGCATAATATATTACGAAAACTTCTTTTTGTGAAAGAATTTTTTTCTTTTGCATAAAAAATGTCGGCATTTGTTCGTTTAACGTTTTGTTTTTTGAATAAAAAGGATATATAAACTATAAATTTACAATTTTATGCTAAAAAAGGAGGGTGTTGCATATGAAGTGGTACATAAAAGTGTTGAAAAATTACGGGACGTTTTCTGGCAGAGCAAGCCGAACTGAATACTGGATGTTTGTGTTAGTTAACTTTGTTATTTCATTTATTCTTTCGTTCATTCAGTTCGTGATTGATAAGCCTCTTTTTCTGCCGGTAATCTACTCGTTATTGGTTGCAGTCCCTTCGTTAGCGGTAGGAGCAAGAAGGCTCCACGATACAGGAAAAAGCGGATGGTGGCAGCTTATTACATTGGTTCCACTGATTGGCGGTATTTGGCTGATTATTTTATTCTGTCAGCCTAGCGATCCAAAAGAAAATCGTTTCGGTACAATGGCCAAAGCAGCATAATTAGAACTCCCCCTTAGGTAAGGGGGAGTTTTTTAGTGGACAGGTTCTACTATAGCGCCATCATAAGCCGATTGGTAAATAGCTCTTATGTCTTTCTCATGAAGAGGCAAAGGGCTGCGAGCAAGAATTCGTTTTTGCTGGACGCCATCTGCTGTCAGCTTTTGAAGGGCACTTTCTGGAATATTAAAGCCGCGAAGGGTTTGAGGAATGCCGACGTCTTCAACAAGTGACTGCAGCTGCTTTACACACTGATAAGAAGCTTCTTCTTCTGATAAAGAGCTCACGTTTCCGCCTAGTGCTTCAAAAATATCACGCATCTTCGCCACGCAGCTGCTGCGTATGTAACCCATCACATATGGAAGCAATACGGCGTTTGATTCACCGTGAGAAATATGAAACTGTCCACCTAATGGATAAGCAAGTGCATGAACACCTGCAACACCTGCATTAAAAAACGCAAGCCCTGCTAAATAGCTTCCGTAGCTCATCTGAGTTCGCGCTTCTTTATCTTTGCCATTTTCTACAGCTGTTCTTAAAGAAGAGCTAATCATGCGTATAGCCTTTAGTGCTAAGGCATCGGTTGCTGGATTTGCATTTACTGATATATAAGCTTCAACAGCATGAGTTAATGCATCAACCCCTGTAGCCGCCGTTACTTTAGGAGGCATGCTAAGCGTAAGCTCGGGATCTACAATCGCAACGTCCGCAAGCAAATAGTCGTGGGTCACAACATCCTTGGTGCTTTCAAGAGACAGCACAGAAATATTCGTTACTTCTGAACCCGTGCCGGAAGTAGTGGGAATTAAAATTTTTGGAAGACCTTTTTTTGAAATTTGTTTCGTACCAGTTAAGTTCAAGTATTCTTCTACAGCTCCGTCATGAACGGCTAAAACGGCCGTAAGTTTTGCTAAATCTAACGCGCTGCCGCCGCCAACGCCAATGACTAAATCAAATTTTCGGTTTTTTGCGTAGGATACGAGTTTTTCACCGAGTGCTAAAGGCGGCTCTGGTGCCGTATCTGCATATACATCTACTTCGTATCCGTTTTTGATAAGGGGAGAACTCACTTTATCTACAAGTCCAATATCTTTTAAAACAGGGTCTGTGACAATTAAAATATGAGCAGGGTGATATTTTTTTACTTCCGGAAGCAGTTGCTGAAGTGATCCCCATCCTGTATAGCTAAGAGGGGTAAAAACTAGTTTTGACACAGTCATTCTTTTATCCTCCTATAGGCACTGTTTTGTTGGCGGTTTCAAAGATGTGGTTTTGCTTCTACGTATATTATAATGAAGTATCGCAAATTTTTCATTGAATGCAAATTAGCTGTCACGAAAAAATTGAGCTTTACTTCACAGAAACAAAGGATGGGGAAATGTTGAGATACGTAACAAAAGAATTAGCTCAGAAAATTGTATGTAGAACGATGGAGATTATTGATTGCAACATTAACGTGATGAACGAAAAAGGAGTCATTATTGGTTCGGGTGACAAAAATAGAATTGACCATATTCATGAAGGAGCGTTAATGGTATTAAAAAACGGAAGCCCGTATGAAATTACTCAACAGCAGGCCGACTTGCTGCGCGGGGCCAAACCAGGCGTGAATTTGCCTATTTTCTTTAACGGAGAAATTGTTGGAGTCGTGGGATTAACAGGACTGCCAGAACAGATTCGTAATTACGGAGAGCTTGTGCGCATGGCGGCTGAAATGATTTTTCAAGAAATGATTTTAATAGAGGAAATTCAATGGGACGAACGATTAAAAGAAGAGGTGGTTCATCAGCTTCTTCGACAAGAAGAGCCGCTTGACTCTTTATTTTTTGACCGGACGAATCGCTTTGATATTAACTTATACCTTCCACGAGTGGCACTCATTGTTACAGCTGAAAATCGTCATAAAGTCATGAAACGTGTAAAGAAATATATAACTAATAATGACTTATATGCTATGCTTCCAGACGGAGTGGTCATATTAAAATCTATAGAAGCAGGCAGCGCTAGCAGCTATGCGGAACAGCTGGAAAAACAGCTTCGGGCGTCTGGTATGGTGTGTAAGTTAGCGGCAGGATCTGTTCAAGCTGACTTTAAAGGCCTTCATATATCTTATCAGCAGGCAAAAGATACGCTTGCCGTCGGTTCTAAGCTTCACCCAGAAGCTGTTTTCTACTGCTATTCGGATTATCAAATTCCCGTGCTGTTACGTCAAAGCGCCGGTTTTCAAGAAAATCATGAGCTGTTGCATCACTATGAAAAGCTTAAGGAATACGATAAGAAAAAAGAACTTATCGAAACGTTAACGGTCTACATAGAAGAAAATGGCGAAGGAAGCACGGCAGCTAAAAAGCTTTTTATACATCGAAATACGCTAAGCTACCGTCTAGATAAAATCCAAAGCATCACAGGAAAAGATCCAAGGAAAGTAAAAGACCTTCTCGAACTGTATGTAGCGCTACTGCTATCTAAAATTTCATAATTGTGCACGTGCATAAAAGATCTTGCGATAGTGAGGTCTTTTTCTGTTGAAGTGACTAATGAAAGAATATAAGATAGCGCTTACAATTAACGTTAGGGACAGGAGAAACAAGAAAGGGGATGGCTTTATGGACGTTCAAGTAAGCGCGTTAGGCGCGATTTGTGCATTAGTAATTGCTATTATATTAATCTTAAAGAAAGTGGCTCCCGCATACGGAATGATAGCCGGAGCTTTAATTGGAGGACTGATTGGCGGAGTTAATATTGCTGATACTGTTAATTTAATGATTGAAGGAGCGCAAGGCATCATTCCCGCAGTGCTGCGGATTCTTGCAGCCGGTATATTGGCTGGGGTATTAATAGAATCAGGTGCTGCAGCGGTTATAGCAGAAACCATTGTAAAAAAACTAGGGGAAACAAAAGCGCTTTTAGCTCTAGCGCTAGCCACACTCATTCTTACGACAGTAGGTGTGTTTGTTGATGTGGCTGTAATCACAGTGGCGCCTATTGCTTTAGCTATTGCTAAACGTACAGGTATGTCAAAGCCTGCTATTTTACTAGCAATGATTGGAGGGGGAAAGGCAGGGAATTTAATGTCTCCTAATCCTAACGCCATTGCTGCTTCAGATGCATTTAATATTCCTCTTACATCCGTGATGGCTGCAGGAATCATTCCCGCTGTATTTGGCGTAGCGGCCACTTATCTAGTAGCCAAACGATTAGTGAAAAAAGGAACAATGGTTCAAGCTGAAGAAATAGATACAGTGGATGCAAGCAGCTTGCCGCTGTTTTTAACAGCCATCATAGCACCAATTGTTACCATCGTGCTGCTGGCGCTGCGACCGCTTTTTGATCTTAATATTGACCCGATGGTTGCTCTTCCTGCAGGAGGGATCGTTGGTGCCATCGTAATGAAAAAAGGAAAACAGCTTAATACATACGCTATTTCAGGGTTAGGAAAAATGTCAGGTGTAGCCATTATGCTGCTTGGAACGGGGACATTAGCAGGAATCATTGCTAACTCCCAGCTAAAAGACGTTATTATTCACGGCTTGTCTGCCATTGGATTGCCAGCTTATGTTTTAGCACCGGTTTCAGGTATTTTTATGTCAGCGGCAACGGCTTCGACAACTGCAGGAACAGCAGTCGCAAGCCAAGTTTTTGGCTCGACGATTTTAGAGCTGGGCGTTTCTGCTTTAGCCGGGGCTGCTATGGTACATGCCGGAGCAACCGTACTTGATCACCTTCCGCACGGAAGCTTTTTCCACGCAACGGGCGGAAGTGTAAATATGAAAATAAAAGAACGTTTAAAATTAATCCCTTACGAATCGCTTATTGGACTCATTATGGCAATTGTATCCACGCTTATATTTGGTGTATTAAAGCTATACGGGTAAAAACAAAAAGGAGTGTTTCTATGAAAATTGTGATTGCACCGGATTCATTTAAAGAGAGCTTAACGGCTTTGCACGTTTGTGAAGCGGTGGAAAAAGGAATAAAAACTCATTTTCCTAACGCGGAGATTAGTAAAGTACCTATGGCAGATGGAGGAGAAGGAACCGTTCAGTCGCTTGTAGACGCAACGGATGGAGAGATTATACAAACAAAGGTAACCGGACCTTTAGGGAAAGAGGTGGAAGCTTTTTACGGAATTCTTGGAGACGGCAACACAGCTGTTATTGAAATGGCAGCCGCTTCAGGCCTTCATCATGTTCCCGTGGATAAACGCAATCCGCTTATAACAACAACGCGAGGAACCGGCGAGCTCATTCTTAAAGCGTTAGATCACCAAGTGAAGCATATCATTATTGGCATTGGAGGAAGTGCTACAAATGATGGAGGAGCCGGTATGGCAAAAGCTTTAGGGGCAAAGCTTCTTGATGCTAACGGAGCAGAAATAAAAGAAGGAGGCGGCAGCTTAGATCAGTTAACTGCTATTGATCTGACAAACTTGGATTCCAGGCTTGCTGAAGTCAAAGTAGAAGTGGCGTGCGACGTAGACAATCTGTTAACAGGTAAAACCGGAGCATCCGCGGTATTTGGCCCTCAAAAAGGCGCAACTCCTGATATGGTTAAACAGCTTGACCGTAATCTAGCTCATTACGCAGCGGTTATTGAAAAAGAAATGGATATTCATATTCAGAACGTCCCTGGTGCCGGAGCGGCAGGAGGGCTTGGCGGCGGCCTGCTGGCATTTTTATCTGCGGAGTTAAAGCCAGGTGTAGACATTGTGATTAAAGCAACTGAGCTAGAAAACTATATTAAGGATGCCGATCTTGTCATTACCGGTGAAGGAAGAATTGATGGTCAAACCATTTACGGAAAAACACCCATTGGCGTAGCAAAAACAGCAAAAAAGCATAGCGTTCCGGTGATAGCAATAGCAGGCAGCATTGGAGCAGGAAGCGAAGCTGTGTATGAACATGGTATTTCGGCTTTATTTAGCGTCGTGCCCGGAGCGGTCGATCTGTCAGAAGCGCTGGAAAAAGCCGATGAAAACATTGAAAGAACGGCTAAAAACGTAGCGTCAGTTATACGTTTAGCCATAAAATAAAGGACTTAAAGTTCTTCTTATTCTCTTTTTAATAAATGTTAGAAGGTTTCTTCCATCAGAAGGGACCTTTTTTTCGTTTAGGGCTGAAGTAGGCTGCTATCATTCTTTTGAAATTTTAATGTTATAATTAACCAATTGTTAAAATGATTTATATATAAATGAGTTTCAAAAAAGTTGATAGGAAAAGGAGAAACATGATGAAAAATCAAGTTCGTTTACTGAGAGATAAAGAATTAGAAGAAGCAGCAATTATCTATACAAACGTTTTTAGTGGTTCACCGTGGAATGAGCCTTGGAGTAGGAACACTGCTTATGCCCGTTTATATGATATTAGTAAAACTCCAGGGTACATAGGGATAGGTTACTTCCATAGTGAAAATAATAAACTCATAGGATTTATAGTAGGAAATGAAGAACAATGGGCGAACTATAAGACGTTTTATTTAAATGAAATTTGTGTGTTAACCAGCATTCAGCAGACTGGAGTAGGAACAAGCCTTTTAACTTTTCTGAAAGAATTGCTTGTACAAAGGAAGGTAAAAGAAGCATATGTGTCTACTGAAAGAGGTCAAGGCAAACCAGCACGTTTTTTGAAAAGAAGGGTTTTATCATCCATAAATCCCGTATATTGATGACGGTAAATATAGATTGAATATAAGGGAAAGAATGTAGGGGATTTGCTTTGTCGTTTTAGAAGAAAAGTGCAATAACTAAACGTAAGCAGTGTATTAGAGTAGGAGGAAATAACCCATGGCTTTTTCGTTACTAATTTTAGTCGCTATTTTAATGGTTAGTATTCCGCTGATGATCATTATCGTTAAAACGGTTTGGCACCGAAAACTTCCTCGTAATTACTACACGCCGTTTGATTATCTTGCTGTACAAACAGAAGAGGAGTTTCATGAAGAACAAACCGAACGAGAAATAGAAGAAAGAGAAGGAGATGTTATAAAAAGAAAGAGCCAAAACTAGTTTTCAGCTCTTTCTTTTTGCAGCCCAATCCTCCACAATTTCCGTAAATTCACCTAGGTGTTCTTCAAATATCCGTTTTCGATGTCCGTTTGCTCCGGATGGATGTGGAAAGCCAAATAAATACGTATGCCGAGAAAGCGAAGGTTCACTTGAAAGTTTTCTTAAAACATTTTCAACTGCTTTTCCTAGCGGAACGATTAAGCACGGATTCTTTATTTCGTTCAATTCCTGTGGAAACACTTCAAAAGCATAGCGAGAAAGAAGCGCTGAGCGTTCAATTGGCGGCTGATGTCCGGTATAGTTTTTTCCTTTATAAAACACGGGATATTTCAGTACAGACGTTGTATGCAGTAAATCTCGCTGTGAAGCAAATAACTCAGCGGCACTGTTAATACCCATGGCTTTTGCAATTCCGCATTGATCTAACATGTCTATTAAATTGACTCTCATCGTCCCGCTAAAGCTAGCGGTTTTTTTTGTTTCGTACAGCACTTGTTCAACCTGGTGATGAGCCAGGCTGGAAATGCATTGTTTAAAAGCTGTTTTCATTTGAAACCACCCTGGTGTGATGCCTGCAATAACAATATGAGCGTCTGGATTTATGTAGTCGTTATGAGGCGAGTAGTACATGCTTAATTCATGTTCTTGCCCGATTAAAAAGTCTTTTTGCAACAGCTGTTCTTTCGTAAAATTTATGTTATGCAATTGTTGAATGGCAGGCAGACATTGTTGGAAATAAGAATGTTGGCTAATCATAGGCTCTCTCTTTCCTTATCAGTATTTCTTCTTTTATTTTCCCCAACAAACCGTTTTTTAATATTTACTAAAAGTTTACTTAAGTTTTAGTGCGGTGTGATAAAAACAAAGTAGTAATAGCAGTGATTTTGTCATTTTAAAGGCGGAGCTAACAAAATAAATGAGAATTTTGGAGAATTTTTTGATAAATTTACTGAAATTTTAAAAATATTTATTGAAAGCGTTTTATTAGTGTGCTATTCTTCCAATATAAGAGATAAATATTTAGTAAAAATAGAAGATTATAATAGAGAGGTAAAAAGATGGCAACTTTAAAAGATATAGCGGCGTACGCTAATGTTTCCAGTTCAACTGTATCAAGAGTACTAAATAATGATCATACGCTTTCTGTATCTGAGGTTACCCGTGAACGTATTCTGCATGCAGCCAAGGAGCTGCAATATACGCCTGTGAAGATACGAAAAGGAACGGCAAACGGAAAAGACCTCGAAGCTCCAAGAATAGGTATTATTTTTGCTCAGTCCCTTGAAGAAGAACTAGTAGACCCTTTTTTCTCCTCTATTCGCCATGGAATAGAAAGTGAATGCTCGGAAAAAGAAATTTTTACAGTAAAGTCATTTAGGCTAAAAGGCATGAAGCAAGAAGAGCTGCTGCAGGATCTTGATGGAGTGATTGTAGTGGGAAGAGTTAGTCCAGAAACGGTTCAAGAAGTGAGCGATCATTTAGATACTATTGTTTTTATTAATCACAAAGCGGATGAGGATTTGTACGATTCGGTCATGATTGATTTTGAGAAAGCTACTAAACACGCATTAAATCATTTATTTGGCCTCGGTTATAAAAAAATTGGCTATATCGGAGGGACAGAAAGAGAACATTATATAAATGGAAGCTCTATTATTGAAGATCAGCGTCAAACGGTTTTTGAACGCGTTATGCATGAAAAAGGCCTGCTCGATTCTGAGAAAGTTTATATAGGAGAGTACTCAATGACTGAAGGGTATGAGCTAATGGGACAAGCGATTAAGCAAGGAAATCTTCCTGAGGCATTTTTTATCGCAAGTGATGCAATGGCGATAGGAGCAATGCGTGCCCTACAGCAATCAAATATAAAGGTTCCTGAAGACGTAGCGATTGTAAGCTTTGATGATGTGGATATCGCAGCATTTGCGAGCACGCCACTCACCACGGTTAAAGTATATACTGAAGAAATGGGAAGGCAGGCTGTTAAAATGCTAGTAGATCGGTTAAGCGGCAGATCCGTTCCTTTAAAAGTCATGGTGCCGACTAAATTAATTTATCGTGAAAGCTGCGGAGCCTTACTCAAAAAACAGTAGCCTAAAAGTTATAACTTGAAAGGGGGTGATAGAAAAGAAGAATTCATACATAAAGAGTGATAAGGGGGAAGAAAAATAGAAAAAAACATAGAAAAAGCAGGTTAAAAAGCCCTAGAAACTACATACTTATTGGCAGATAAGTATGTAAATGAAAAAGCTTTTTCATCTCTAGGGCTCTTTGAACCTTTGTAAAAGTATAGGATTAAATTATAAGTGACTTTATTTCGTTGTGCAATGAATTTGTCTACGTATAAATGACTGAATATTCAGTTGTTTGTGTCTTGATAGAGTATAAGGAGGAAAGAAGATAAATGAAAAAGCTTACGTATCTTTTCGTTCTATTACTAGTCTTTTCTGTTGTGGCAGCGGGCTGCGGAAATAAAGAAGCGGCAACAGGCGGAAATGGGAAAACAACGTTAACGCTTTTTTCTACGATGAGTAATAAAGGCGAGAGAAAAGCGCTTCAAAACGCGATTGCAGAATTTGAAAAACAAAATCCAGATATTAAAATTGATGCGAATTTTCCGGGTAACGGCTATGAAGATATGCTTCGTGTGAAAATGGGTGCAAATGATATGCCCGATTTATTTGATACGCACGGCTGGTCTCAGCTTCGCTACGGGGAGTATGTAGCAGATTTAAAAGATATGGATTGGGTTCAGCATTTAGATCCGGCGCTGAATCAAATTTTAAAAGATAAAAGCGGCAAAGTGTATGCGTATCCTTTAAATCAAGCAAAAGACGGAATTAGCTATAATGCGACGTTATTAGAAAAGTACGGAATAAAGCCTCCTAACACAATGGATGAATTTATAACAGCGTTAGAAACAGTAAAGAAGAAAAGTAAAGGAGAAGTAGCGCCTTTATGGATTCCAGGAGGAGAAAACGGCAATATTGCTCAAGTATTTGATCAGCTGGCTACACCTCAGCTTATTACAGCAAAAAATAAGAACTATGCTAAGCAGTTAGAAAAAGGAACATTTAATTGGTCAAACTACACGCCGCTAGCGGAAACAATGGCAGAAATGAAGAAAAAAGGGTTATTGAATGAAGATGTATTAACCGCAAAAGTATCTCAAGCAACGGAATTAATGGCTCAAAATAAAATTGCTTTTACATTTGTTGGAGGATCTCTTGGACCTGATGCAACAGAATTAAATCCTGAAGTAAAAGTAGGAACGGTACCGGTGCCTGCTATTCATAAAGGCGGTACGCAAAGCTGGATTGGCGGAGAGCGCTTTACCCTTGCTGCTTGGAAAGATTCTAAGCACCTTAAAGAAGCGAAGAAATTTATTGAATTTGTGTCACAGCCGGAAGTTGCTAAAAAGATTGCCGAAGGAACGTCTTCAGCATCGGCTCTGACAAACAATAAAACACAAAACTACTACTCTGCATACTACGATAAGTATAGCGATATCAAAGTTGAGCCATACTTTGACCGAAAGTATCTACCGAGCGGCATGTGGGCAGTGATGTCTTCTACAGGTCAAGAATTGCTAGCGGGAAGTTTAACGCCGAAGCAATTATCAAAAGAGATGGAAAAAGAGTACAAGCGTCTGAGTAAACAATAAAATAGTGTGCAAAATTTCCTTGTTCGCCGAGAAGCAGGGAGATAGGCTTCTGCTTCTTTTCAACACAAGCTGAAATAGGAGTGAACACGATGAATGAATTAGTCAGGAAAGAGCCGGTTTCCGTAGTAAGAGATACGGAAAAACGAAAGGAAAAATTAAAAACAGAATCCTCTTTATGGTGGATGTACCTTCCCGGCTTAGTAATTATCACCGTTTTTATTATCTATCCTTTTATTAACGGAATTAGACTTTCCTTTACTAATTGGAATGGATTTTCACAAACGTACGATTGGATTGGACTTCAGCAGTATAAACGTTTGCTTGCAGATCCAACGACTTGGCTTGTGATAAAAAACACGCTGCTCTACGGAATAGGCAGTACTATTTTTCAAAATATTATTGGCTTGTTATATGCTTTGCTTCTGAATCAAAGCATTAAAATGAAAGCTGTAACAAGAACAATTGTCTATCTTCCGGTTATTATCAGCCCAATTATTATGGGATATATCTGGTACTTCTTTTTTGCCTACCAAGGAGGCGCTTTAAATGACCTTCTTGTATTTTTAGGCTTTGAGAAGATTAATGCTTTGGGAACTCCGGAGCTTAACTCTTGGATTATCGTGTTCGTCAATACGTATCAATTTGTTGGAATTGCGATGATTATTTATTTAGCGGGGCTGCAAAGTATTTCAAAAGATTACTACGAGGCAGCACAGCTTGACGGAGCATCTGCTCTTCAGCAGTTTAAAAATATCACCCTTCCATTGCTTATGCCTTCTATTACAATTAACGTCGTTTTAAATATTATCGGGGGGTTAAAACTGTTTGACGTAATTGTTGCGCTGACAGGAGGAGGACCTGGAGATGCATCACAGTCGATGTCTACTTTTATGTATGACTTATATTTCAGAAGACAAGACGCCGGCTATGCAGCAACTCAAGGTGTGTGCATGGCGCTCATTATTTTAGTCATTAGCTTATCAGCACTTGTGTACTTTAAACGAAAGGAGACAGAAGCGTGATGGACTATACAAATAAACGGAAAAAACGATTTTTTACCTTTCTAGCTCTTTGTATAACGCTCGTTCATATTGTCCCTTTTTATATTCTTGTTACGACTTCTTTAAAAGCAACCGGGGATTTTAGTTCCAAATGGGTATTTCCAAAAAGCATACACCTTGAAAATTTCACAGCGGCTTGGGAGCAAGCGAACTTAGGAAACTCTTTTGTTAATACATTTATCATTACATTCGTTTCGGCGATTCTGCTTATTTTTTTAGGATCAATGGCTGCGTATCCTTTAGCGCGCCGACAAACGAAATTAAATAAGTACGTCTATTTTATCTTTATTGCCGTGATGGTAATACCGCCTTTAACAGCGCTAGTTCCGCTGTACAAAATGGTTGTGAATATGGGAATGATGAACACGTACCAAATTGCCATTTTAAATAATGTCGCAGCATTTTTGCCGCTAACGATCTTTTTGTATGCGGGCTTCATTCGCTCCACTATTTCTAAAGAGCTCGAGGAAGCAGCAAGAATTGACGGTGCCGGTACGTTAACGATTTTCTTTAAAATCGTATTTCCACTGCTAAAGCCTGTTACTGCATCCATTCTAATTATTGCCAGCGTCTATATTTGGAACGACTATCAGTTTGCAATCTTCTTCCTTCAAGATAAGGAAATGCATACATTAACCGTTACGTTAGCAAGCTTTTTTGCCGAAAATCAAAATAATCTTAGCTTAGTAGGAGCAGCTGCGACTATTGCGATGCTTCCAATGACCATTTTATTTTTAGTGCTACAAAAATACTTTATTGCAGGGCTTTCATCAGGATCTGTGAAAGGATAAAACCAATACGAGGAAGGAAGATGACGATGTCTAAAATCACATTTATCGGAGCGGGAAGTACAGTTTTTGCAAAAAATATTTTAGGAGACTGCATGTTTGTGCCTGCTTTAGCTGGCTTTGAATTTGCGCTATATGATATAGATGCCGAGCGTTTAAGAGATTCGGAAAATATGCTAAACAATTTAAAAGAAAACTATAAAGTGAATATTACGGTTAAAGCCTATTTAAATCGAAGAGAAGCTTTAACAGGAGCAAAGTATGTGATTAACGCGATTCAAGTAGGCGGATACAAGCCAAGCACCGTCATTGACTTTGAAATTCCTAAAAAATACGGCTTGCGTCAGACGATTGGAGATACAGTAGGAATTGGAGGGATCTTCAGATCACTGCGCACGATTCCGGTGCTGTTTGATTTTGCAAAAGACATTGAAGAAGTATGTCCGGATGCGCTGTTTTTAAATTACACCAATCCAATGGCAACACTAACGGGTGCAATGCTGCGCTATACCAATGTAAAGACGGTAGGCCTTTGTCACAGTGTTCAAGTATGTACAAAAGATTTATTTGATTCTCTCGGAATGGATCATGAAGGAATACAAGAGAAAATCGCAGGCATTAACCATATGGCATGGCTGCTAGAAGTAAAAAGAGATGGACAAGACTTATACCCAGAAATCAAGCGTCTAGCAAAAGAAAAGCAAAAGACAAAGCATCACGATATGGTGCGTTTTGAGCTAATGGATAAGTTCGGCTACTATATTACCGAATCGTCTGAGCATAATGCAGAGTATCATCCATACTTTATTAAACATAAATATCCAAATCTTGTTGATCAGTTTAACATTCCTCTTGATGAATATCCTCGCCGATGCGAAGAGCAAATAAGCAATTGGGAATCAATGAGAGAAGAAATGGTCAACAACAGTCAGCTAACTCATACGCGTTCACATGAGTACGGCTCTAGAATCATTGAAGCGATAGAGACAAACGTGCCGTTTAAATTTGCCGGTAACGTATTAAATACCGGAGGCTTAATTAGTAACCTGCCGACAAAAGCGTGCGTAGAAGTTCCATGTGTTGTAGACCGAAGCGGCATTATGCCGACTTATGTAGGAGACTTACCTGAGCAGCTTGCGGCGTTAAATCGCACGAATATTAATACTCAATTGCTAACAATTGAAGCAGCTGTCACTAGAAAAAGAGAGCACATCTATCAAGCTGCGATGCTAGATCCTCATACAAATGCGGAATTATCCATGGATGACATCATTCGTATGTGCGATGATTTAATTGAAGCTCATGGTGAGTGGCTGCCTGATTTTACAGGTAAAGTGAACCAATACGTGTAATAAAAGAATCCTCGGCTGTGATCGGCTGAGGATTTTTTGTGCTTAGGAAAAGAAGGGAATATCATCCAAATGGATATTGACATTTAAAAAACTTCATCATACACTGTAAGAAGCAAGTCATTTCATACTAAGAAAGGAAAGGTACCGTAAACAATGGATAAGTAATCCTATTTTTTTAGACATTCTTTTAAAACTTTATTTTAAATGAACATTTGTCTAGATAGGATTAGTCTGTACATTTTTAGGTGCCATTTCTATATGTCTTATATGAATTGATTTCTCCCTTTTTTCACTCTATAAAAGGGTGCATATTTGCGTATGCCTAATTATGACCTCTAATCCTCTCTAGAAATCCTAGGGAGGTTTTTTTATGTTATTGTTAGAAGCTATAAATATTGAAAAAAGCTATGGAGACCGCCTGCTGTTTCAAGCAGAGAAGCTTCAAGTACATCGCGGAGAGCGAATTGGAATTGTTGGGAAAAACGGAGAAGGCAAATCGACGTTGCTTCATATTTTAATGAAAAAAATGAGTCCAGATCAAGGAATTGTGCAAACGTATGGCCGTTCCTCACTGATTCCGCAGCTTGATGTTCAACCTACAGGAGCTGTATCTCCCGAGATGAAAAGTCAGTGGAACGTGCCAAATGAAGCCGACTTTCTTAGCGGAGGAGAAGAAACCAGAAAGAAAATTGCTGCTGCTCTTTCATCGGGCGCGGAACTTCTTGCAGCCGATGAGCCAACGAGCCACTTAGATGTAAAAGGCGTAGAGAAATTTGAAGAAGAAATGAAGGCTTTTACAGGCAGTTTGCTGCTGATTTCACATGATCGAGAATTATTAAACCGCCTCTGTACGTCCATTTGGGAAGTAGAAGACGGCAAAGTTCACTGCTATGAAGGCAATTATCAAGAGTATGTGACGCAAAAAAAACATGCAGTTGAAAGACAGCAGTTTGAGTATGAGCAGTATGTAAAAGAAAAGCAGAGGCTTGAACTGGCTTCTGAAGAAAAAAGCCAAAAATCAAAGTCGCTTAAAAAAGCGCCGAGCCGTATGGGGAACTCTGAAGCGAGACTTCATAAACGAGCGGTCGGAAAACAAAAAGCCAAGCTAGATAGAAGCGCAAAAGCGATTGAAACAAGAATTGAAAAGCTAGAGAAAAAAGAAAAGCCAAAAGAAATGGAAGAAATTCATTTTGATTTATCTCAATTTCACCAAGTACACAGCAAGCAGGTACTAAGCTTTGACAAAGTCTCGGCATCAGCTGGTGACCATATCTTGTTTCAAAACCTAAAAGGCGGTGTGAAGCCAGGCGCGAAAGTAGCGATTGTCGGTCAAAACGGCGCCGGAAAATCTACGCTGCTGAATATGATTGAGCAGCAAACAGAAGGCATCACGGTTGCCAAGCCTGTAAAACTTGGCTTTTTCCATCAGCGTCTTGAAAATCTAGATCCCGCTAAAAACATTTTAGAAAACATTAAAGAAGACAGCCCGTACACCGAACAATTTATTCGTACGGTACTATCGCGCTTACTTTTTAAACGTGAAGACGTGTATAAAAAAGTAGAGATGCTAAGCGGAGGAGAACGAGTGAAAACGGCATTAGCAAAAGTCTTTTTAGGAAACTATAACGTTCTTCTTTTAGATGAACCGACCAACTATCTTGATCTTCATACAAAAGAAGCGCTTCAAGAAGTGTTAAAAGCTTATCCAGGGACGATTTTATTTGTGACGCACGACCGTTACTTTGTTAAAAAGCTTGCGACGCATGTTTTGACGTTAAAACAGTCTAAAGCAGAGCTCGCGGCGATTGAAGATACGGGTAAAAGCAAAAAAGCGTCACAGCAGCAAAATGAAGCCGAGAAACTTGCGCTTCAACTAGAATTAACAAAAGTAATTAGCGAGCTTTCCATCACGCCAGAAGGAAAAGAAAAGCAGCGGCTTGAAAAAAGATATGAAGAGCTGTTAGAAGAAAGAAAACGATTAAATAGAAAGGAAGGATAATATCACTTCGCCTAACAATGAATACAATGATGTTACTGAACATCAAAAGCGTATTGAAGGAAAAATAACGGATATGAATATAAAAGGAACGCCCAAAAGAATAAAATGGATTGGCTATGGAATCATCATTTTCTTTGTGATCCTTATTCTAACGATGATCATCGGCGTATTTATCAATTAAAATAAAAAACAGCCGCTTCAACACTGAAGCGGCCGTTTTTTATTTGCCTACTTTTGTAACGATCGCATCTCCGTTTTTTCCAACTCGTACAGTAGCAAAACGAGCTTCGCTTTCCACTTTGCTGCCGGTTCCTTCTGGAATAAAGTAATGCTCAATTCCGTACTGAATTCCCCATTCGTGATACGTCCCCGTAATGACAACGTCTTTCTTTTTAGAAGTATACGGCTTATTCCAGTCATCATCCGCTTGGTAGATTTTTGCGTATTCATACACGCCTTGTTTGTTCGGGCGAAGAACGAGCTTCACTTTTTCACCGTCTTTTACATGAGGTAATGTAACGTGCGCAATGTCGTAATTCAGCTCAACGTAATCGCCTTGCAGCAGCGAGCGCGGATCGATCGGCTGTAAAGCGAGCTTAATTTCTTTTCCGTTTTGAAGAAGCACTTCGTTTTTGGTAAAAATGCCGCCCAGAATAATGAGCTGAACAAGAATGATGATCCATACAGCGGTTCGGCTGCGGTCAAGAAACGAAGGCTGCGGCTGATCAGGCGTTGACAGGTCCCATTTCCTGCTTAGGAAAAGAAAGATAAGACCTAAAATAACAAGCACAAGTGATTTATTAAATAAATCCCACACAAAGTCGTAATATTTCATCGCTAAAAAAACAAACCAGAAAATCATGCCGACAATAAAATCATATTTTGGCTCTTTTCGTACCGTCACAAATAAGAAGACAGTCGAAATCACAAAAAACACCGTGCAGTAAATGATATTTAGAAAAGAAGGTTCGCTTAATTCAGTCAGCGACAGTAAAAAGATAAAAGCAAGAAGCAGCGCTGCTTTTTTAAACGCGTGGTGTACGTTTATCGCGTATACAGCGGCATTTAATAGAAACAAAGCGAGCAGCACATAATCTATTTTGATAGTGTCATAGTAAGTAGTCGGAACCTTTATTAACAGAAGCCCTTGCACTAGCACAAAAAGCAACAGGCGAACGGGCGTATGTTTAGTGAATACTAAAAGCGCTACAAGTGCGATGACGTAGATAAAAAACAGAATGTCGTTCACAAAAAAAGAAGCGCCGCCGCTAATTAATACGCCCATCATTAAAAGCGTATATTTTACCGTTGGAATATCTGCTTTAATCAAATAACATGCCACAATCAACAAAACGCCGATCACAAGCATTCCGTTCGTTGGGTATGTTCCTGTAATAAGTGTGATGAGTCCTCCTAAAGAGCTGCTGCCGATCACCGATGCAATAGCCGTAATCCCAATTACCGCTATTCGTTTGATTACGCGGAGCGAGGTTTTTTGTGCTGACGTGTTGGCAGTGAGCCATTTGACAAACCACACGCTTGCACCAATAAATAAAATCACGAATCCTAACGCTAAAAAAAGCGACCATTCAGCGTAGTGTTTAAAAATAAAAGAGAAAAACTGTTCAATGACAAATAAAGCAAATGCCACGATGGAAATCCCTAAAAATGACCTTTGCGGCTCCACTTTTGAAAAATAAAAAAAGGAGCTTAGTAAAAACAGCAAATAAAAAATAATAAGACCAATCCGTAAGCTAGAGCTGCCTGTAAAATCCGGCAGGGAAACAGTTAAAAAAATGTAGTGAAACAAACAAAACGCCGCATACATGATCACAGGAGACGAGCGCTGTTTCTTTTTTATGATCCAAAAGATGAGTAAGTTCACAAACGCCATTCCTGCGTAAAGTAAAAGCGTCTCGTGTTCGCCTCGCTGTGAAACTGCGCCTGTTGGTGAAATAAAAAAAGCCATGGTGAATTGAAATAAAACAAACGATAACACGTAAAACGGCTGATACTTTGTAAAAAAGCTAAACAAAATAACCGGCACAAGCCAAATTAAAAACAGCCAGTACGATTCAGCGTGAGTGTTGTAAATTTGAGAAAGAAGCGCGATGCTTAATCCAAATGAAAGAGCGCCGGCCAAAACCGTCCAGTGACTTAAAAACGCCTGCTGAGGAAGGAGCTTTCGCACCGCAAACGCACTTCCGTAAAACAGCAGCATCAGCCCCACGCTCAGCGCAATTTTAGTGTAGCGGTCAAAGCCTTGCCAGTTCGATGCAAAGAAATATAAAATGCCGGACAAAACAAGAGTCAACCCCAGTAAATAACCGAGTCTTACGAGCTTTTCTCTCATACTCAACCTCCTCTTTATATTATGTATATACTAGCGCATGTTTAAATATTTGGAAATAGAAAGAATGAATGCGCTTTAACAAAAAAATTGTGTAAAAAGGCCTTTTAGTGGCGTGGAAATAACAAGTGAAGTAGTCCAAAAATCTTGATAAATTGTCAATGGTAAGATAGCCTGAAAAATGGCAGAAAAAAGGTGGGAAAATCGAAATTGGCGAGGAAGGAATATGGACTTATATTGATTGGGATATTCCTCCAAATCAAGTTTCTTATCCTGGAGGTTTTCCGGACTTTAAATCTGCTGGGTTGGTAAGACAAGAAGTTCCGATAGGTGAATTTAATAGATATGACATTGATTTTGCTAAGGCTAATGAATTAGCTCCAAATGGACCGAAATTAGATGAAAACACGTGGCACCATCATCAAGATTTAACAACAATGCAAGAAGTTAATAAAGAGATGCACAGAAGATTTCGACATATGGGTGGAATGGCATTAGCTAAGAAGTTAAAAGATTAAATGGGAGTGAAATAAATGAATTTAAATGCTTTTGGTAAAGCAACTGAAGAATCGATTGAAGAATTAGAAGAGTTTTTAGGATTTTTACTTCCGGAAGATTATAAAAAATTTTTAAGTGAATATAACGGGGGGACTTCGAAAGTTAGGTATAGTAAATTTTTTGTTAAAGAATTAAATCAGGAAATCCCTTTAGATGTCTTGTATGGTATAGGTGTAAAAAGAACTTTTGATTTAAGTGAATGCTATGAAGAGTTTGAAGAAGATATGTTACCGAATAGTTTAATAATAGGAGATGATCCAGGTTCAGGATTAATGGTACTTATTACAGATACTGAAAACCATGGTGTATATTATTGGGATCACTCTTTTTATTTTCCGCAGTCTAGTGAAGAAGAAAATACGTATAAAATAGCTGATAGCTTTAAGGGTTTTATTAATGGATTGAAGAATCCTTAGTTACCAAATTTTATATGTTGTAATTAATAATTTAAGAGATTAAGCAAATATACGAAATGGATTACAGTGACTTTATAAATGCTAAAACTATAATTTACACATGAGAACGCCAAAAAATGTGGTTTGTAGTCAAAGATAACAAATATATATGTGGGTGAGTAGAAAATAAAGTGTATTTGCAGTCGAAAGAAAAAGAGTAGACTATTAAAAAGTGCATACTCCATGATGGTTGTACCATCATGGAGTATGCTGTGCAATGATAGAATAGAAAAAGAAGTACGGTCTTAGGGGATATAGTATATTACTAGGCTATTAGGAGGTTTTTCATGTTAATAGACAAACAGCCAGTCATCCAAGACTTTTTTTCTTTGATGAAGAGTGATCGACTTAATCTACTAGAGTGTTTGTCTAATAGAGAGCCGTGGTAAAATCATATGATGGGATATGATCTTCCAGAGCATTCTGAAGGGATTGAATTTAAGGAAAGAATCATAATATTTATTAACACAGTAGCACAATACAGGTCCTTATTTAATATATAGAACAGTTGTAATATATTTACTTTTGGCAGATTGTTAGTATTTGGTATATCCTATTTTTGGATTAAGAGTTACGTAGATTTAACTCTTTATACATAAAATACTAATTGAAAGAAGGAAGAACCCGTAATGAGTAAGAAAAAATGGTTAATAGGAGCAAGTACATGTTTTCTAGTATTAGGGCTTGCGGCTTGTTCGAGCGGAGAATCAGAAAAGGCTAGTGGAAATGAGAAACACTCAGCTGAATCATCAGAAAAGAAATCAGACGATAAAGAGCTAAATGTTGATGCGAAGTTTGATAAAGAAAAAAACGGATAAATTCTACAATACGGTCACCAAAAAATTAGGTAAAACTGCTAATGTTGATGATCTTACGATTAAAGTAGACTCTCCACAAGTCGTGCCGGATGATGAGTTATCTAAAAACAAAAACGGACAGTTTATCAAAATGAATATTACGATTGAGAATAAAGGAAAGAAAAATCATAAAATAAGTGAGCTACTTCATTTTGATATTCAAAAAGGAGACACTCAATACTTTGCTACGGTTGTTTCTGGTGCCACAGAGAATCATTTGAACGGAAACATTTCACCAGGAGAAAAACAAAGCGGTATTGCAACGTTTGATATACCAAAAGAAGGCGATTTTAAGTTTGAATTTAGCGGTTTTAGTAAAAATCGTGGTGTTTGGACGTTTACACAAGATGATATTCAACCAGCTCAATAAGAATCAAAATAAGTCACGTGCTAATCGTGGCTTATTTTGATTGAACTCATCAACAACCATGGCTCATAAATAAAGTAATTAAACAAATTTAAAATGAAAGGAGCATGTAAATTACTGTTAAGTATGTCCTATGTAAAAGTCAACATACATGTTAGGTTTTATAACATAAATTTCTGAATAATCATTTACTTATTCACTTATTTCATGGTATGTTATATGACATAGATATTGTAACTTGCAATATGAGCTGAAAATTAGTCATTGCAATATATACTTATTTTTCTAAAAATGCACCTGGACGAGCCGGTGCTCTATACATATATGAATACATCTACGTATAACTAGTCAAAAAGAATGAAGGCATTTCTAATTATAGTGCTGTTTGTTCTTTCAAATGAGTATAGTTATAGTAGGTGAAATTTTCAAGGTAGTTATTTTGGTTTTTAAGCTGAATTTTTTGAATAGTTTGTTATTTTATTAATCAATGCTTTGCCACTTAGAAGTAGGTATAAAAGTTTACTAATAAAAGAAAATGCAGACGTAATTTAATAAGTTTTTTGGAATTTGTGGGCGATTTTCTCACTTTTTTATCATTTTTGAATAGTTTATAATCATCAGACAATTATACTGTGATATAGTTATAAGTGAGACAGAAAAAGGTGTGTTCTTAGGTCGCACCTGAATTTTTTTACTACGTAAGCAGGAGCGCCTACATCTTTTTACAAATATAGGGGATGAGGAAGGTTATAATGAGCAACGTACAGAAAAAAACAGACGTTATCTTAATTGGTGCCGGAGTCATGAGCGCAACTTTGGGATCATTACTCAAAGAGTTAGCACCTGAATGGGACATTAAAGTATTTGAAAAACTCGCAGACGCAGGGGAAGAAAGCTCGAACGAATGGAATAATGCAGGGACGGGCCATTCTGCGCTGTGCGAACTAAACTATACATCAGAAAAAGCTGATGGATCTATAGATATAACAAAAGCGATCCGAATTAACGAGCAGTTTCAGCTGTCAAGACAGTTTTGGTCTTATCTGGTAAGCAGCAAGTTGATTCGCAATCCGCAAGATTTTATCATGCCAATTCCGCATATGAGTTTGGTACAAGGGGAAAAAAATGTATCGTTTCTGAAAAAGCGTTTTGAAGCGCTGTCAAACAATCCGTTGTTTCAAGGAATGGAGTATTCCGACAGTCCTGACAAACTAAAAGAATGGATTCCGTTAATCATGAAGGGGCGCACGTCAAATGAACCAATTGCCGCAACTAAAATTGATTCGGGAACAGACGTAAACTTCGGTGCTTTAACACGCATGTTGTTTGACCATCTGAAGAATAAAGGGGTTCACGTTCATTACAAACGAAGTGTAAAAGATATTAAACGTAAAAGTGACGGTATGTGGGAAGTAAAAGTCGCAGATGTAGACAGCGGCAAAGTTGAGTACCACACGGCAAAATTCATCTTTATCGGTGGTGGAGGCGGAAGCTTGCCTTTACTTCAAAAAACAGGTATTCCTGAATCCAAGCATATTGGAGGATTCCCGGTAAGCGGATTATTTATGGTATGTAATAACCCTGAAGTAATTGCGCAGCACCACGGGAAAGTATATGGAAAAGCAAAAGTCGGAGCTCCACCAATGTCGGTTCCGCACCTTGATACACGCTATATTGATAACAAAAAGACGCTGTTGTTTGGTCCATTTGCTGGCTTTTCACCGAAGTTCTTAAAAACAGGTTCAAACCTGGATTTAATCAGTTCTGTAAAGCCGAATAATATTTTAACCATGCTAGCAGCAGGCGTCAAAGAAATGGCATTAACAAAATATTTAATTCAGCAAGTGCTGTTATCAAATGAAAAACGTGTAGAAGAATTGCGTGAATTTATCCCGAACGCGAAAAGCGAAGACTGGGATATCGTCGTAGCAGGCCAGCGTGTGCAGGTAATCAAAGACACGGAAGCTGGAGGAAAAGGAACGCTTCAGTTTGGTACAGAAGTCGTAAGTGCCGCTGATGGTTCTGTTGCTGCACTTCTTGGCGCTTCTCCTGGTGCGTCAACGGCGGTTCACGTTATGCTTGAAGTATTGGAAAAATGCTTCCCAGAAAACATGAACAAGTGGGAGCCAAAAATAAAAGAAATGATTCCTTCCTATGGCATGTCGTTAGTTGATCATCCAGACTTCTTTAACGAAATTCATGCATCTACTTCACAGACGCTGGGTTTAATTAAAAAAGAGTCTGTTTATAGCTAAAGATTTTACGGCGTAACAAACAGCACATGTGTATGTGAAGAAATCTACAGGCGTGCACAAACACCACCTTTTCTTGAGGTGGTGTTTTAATGATCTTTATATGTAGGGTTTGATTTAAGAGCGGTATTGATTGCTTCCAGGCTGAAGTTTTAACTGCTTCCACGCTGCAATCGCATCATCGCGGCCTTTTCCCTTGTTTTTCGGGTCGTTAAAAAAGTCGCGGATAAAGCGGTTGTATTCAAACTGAGGCGCAATTTCTTTTTGATAGGAAGGCTGCTTTTTTCGTTCTTCTTCTTCATACCACGCTTTTACCGCATCTCGATAGGTTTTCCCTACATTTTCTTTAAAGTAGTTTTGAATATAGGTGAAAAAATGAAATGTAGGATGAATGGCTTCTTTAAAAAAAGCCCGTACTCCTTGACTGCAGCGGTGATTTTTCCCAATGACGGTATCTAATGTTAGTGGCGCTTGCGTTTTAGAGGACGAGCGTCTTTTAGACGGTGTTTTTGATTGTTGAGTCTCACCGGTTGTTAAAAACACTTCAATTCTTTTTGAAAGTTCCATTTTAAATCCAGACGGGCTCATGTTATTTTCTCGGCAAAATTGCTGCAGCTCGGTTTTGAGCCAGTAAAAATCCGTAAAGTCAGTGATAGATAAGTTTTTTGAAAATTCTGGTCTCATTGTTTTCACCTCCATATATTTACAAAAAATATAGAACATTTGTTCTTGTTGGTCAATTGTTTTTAGAGAAGTACGAAGAAATGTCTTTTATGTTTCTTCCTACATAGTGAGAAGAAATAGGCCGTTTATTCACGTCTCTTGCCCAAATAGAAAGCTGACCGATGTGATGGATTTCATGAATGATGATGTGATGTAAGATGTCAGCTTCTGTGTAAGAAGTAGAATCCCAAGGGACTGTTATATACCTTTTGTTAGAAAAATTCAAATGGCTTAGAAAGTCGGCAATGTCAGGTCTATGTGCAGAAGAGAGCGCTTGAAGCTTTTCAAGCGTATCGTGTTCTTCAAAAGAAAGAACGATATCTTGTTTACCTTGGATGGCACGTATCCAGCTGTATTCCACATCAATAATATGAAAAAAAGTTTGTGAAATGCTACTCATTCCTCCAGTCCGCTTCTTCAACAGTTCTTCTCTTGAAAGTTGATAACACCAGCTAAACCATTCATCTCTCACTTGCCAATTATATTCAAAAAAATGAATCATCTACCGCACCTCACATGTTTTTTTACCTCTTATTTAAATTAGATGAACGCTGGTAAATTCCTTTTTATAAAGAAGAAAAAGCGTCTAGGCAGGGTGTCTCTTGCAAATTCCAAAATCAAACAATTACAATAATAGAAAGGAGTTGATCACATGACGCTACATAAAAAAGTCCTTTCTACGATTCTAGGAGGAGCTGTTGGAGACGCTTTAGGTGTTCCAGTTGAGTTTAAAAAACGCGATTCATTTCAAATTACGACTATGACCGGCTCCGGTACATACAACCAGCCTAAAGGAACGTGGTCAGATGATACATCTCTGACGATGTGCTTAATTGATAATTTAATAGACAAACAAGATGAGTATGATTTAATGCAAAAGTTTGCGAACTATTGGTCGGATGGCTACTGGACGCCGTACGGAGAAATGTTTGATATTGGCATCGCAACAAGCGAAGCGATTCGCCGCTATAAAAGCGGACTTCCTAAAGAAGAGTGGGGAGGAAGCGCTGAATACGATAACGGAAACGGAGCGCTTATGCGTATTGCTCCGCTTGCGTTTACACTACGTCAGGAACCTAGCTTTATAAAAAGAAAAGAAGAAATAGAAAGAATTGCGCACGTCACGCACCGCCACTTGCGCTCTACGCTTGGCTGCATTCTATATGTGGAGCTGCTTATTCGTCTCCTTCACGGCGACGAACCCTTTGAAGCATATGAAAAAGCGGTAAATCTCTGTCAAAAGCAGTTAACAGGTACGGAGTATGAAACAGAGTTTTCTTCGTACGAACGAGTGTTAAACCTAAGCTTGCCGCACGCAGGGAGAAATGCAATCGGGTCAACCGGATATGTCGTCAGCTCGCTAGAAGCATCGTTTTGGTCTTTTCTTCAAAGTGACGACTACGAAGAAGCTGTACTTACCGCTGTGAATTTAGGAGAAGACACAGACACAATAGGCTTTATTACGGGTACTGTGGCAGGAGTATATTATGGGCTGGATGGCATTCCTGAAGAGTGGATTTTTCAGCTTGCTAAAAAAGAAGAGTTAGAGAAAGCTTGTAAGAAGTTTGCGGATATATGTTAACGGATCATAAAAATTACTTTAAAGTTCGGAGGAGATAAAGTGAAGTTTTGTATGAGTTTTGGCGATACCAATTTTATTGGAGTAGCCAACGCAAAAGAATATCAATCATTTGTCGATGAGGATTGGGAGCTAGACCAGCTTCTGAACCACTTCGGCAGGGAAATGAAAAAGAGAAATATCCTAGTATGTCAAATGACAGAAGAAGGAATTGAACACTCTTGGAACGTAGAAGTGAAGATTGGAACAGAGTCGGATATAGATACATACTTTAGGAAAGCAACAGGTTATATAAATATAACCAATCATCAGCTTTATCTCGTAGATTATGACTGCCTTACGATGGCCGCCCAGTTTGAAGATCAGTTAGTGCCTGATGAAAACTGTTCTAAGTATAGAATTGATATTAAAAATGGTATGTACAAGCTCGAGCTTATTCAATTTTATAATGTTGACAAAAATGAGTATATAGGAAACGACCAAACGGATCTTTTATTGAACTTTATTAAGGTGGAGCACGTTGAAGAAACAGTCAATGAGGTATTTTGGTGTACGTATTAAGTAGTAAACGTACATGGAGGCTACTAACTCAGAGGCTGGTTGTACCGTTCTAAGGCCTCTATCTTATTTATGTAAAAAGATGGCGTGACATATATTCACTGAAACCCTCTGGCTTTGCGTCAGAGGGTTTTTATGGTCAAAATCATTTATAGTATACTTTTACATAACATACAAACTAAACGTTAAAGAAAGGTGAGTACAATGCCAAACGCATGGGATGCAGAACAAATCGTATCAGTACCGCTTGCCAAAACGCTAATCGAGACGCAGTTTCCAGACCTTGCGCCCGCTAAAATTTTACTACTTGGCTATGGCTTTGACAATACGGTTTATCAAGTAAACGGCCGCTTTGTGTTTCGGTTTCCAAGAAGAGAACTCGCAGTAAGACTATTGAAAACAGAAAATCAGCTTTTACCAAGCCTTGCTTCTCATCTGCCGCTATCCATTGCCGAACCCATTTTTTTCGGTAAGCCGAATGCAGGATACCCTTGGCCGTTTACGGGCTATCACTACGTTCAAGGAAATCCGCCTGCGCGATTAACAGAAGAGGAACGTACGCAATCTGCTTCTATACTAGCAAGATTTCTTCGTACGCTGCATCACTATCCTCATTTAAAAGCCCAAGAGCTTGGCGTGCCGTTTGATGAGCTAAATCGGCTTGATATGATGAAGCGAAAGCCTGCGCTAGAGAAATATGTTAAGCAAATGAAAGAGCGTAACCTTTATTCTAACCAAGGGGTTCTTGAAGACTATGTAAATGACATACAAGAAATTAAGTATCAAGAAAAACATGTACTAGTTCACGGAGATCTTCATATTAAAAACATGATTGTTGATCAAAACAATATGGTTTCAGGCATTATTGACTGGGGAGACGTTCATATTGGTCATCCGGCAGTTGACCTAGCGATTGCCTACAGCTTTTTACCTCCTAAAGGAAGAGCACGTTTTTTCAAAGAATACGGAGAAGTAGATGAAGAAACGCACAGACTGGCAAAATGGAAAGCCGTATTTACAACCGTAGTGCTTGTGGCACATAGCTACGATCAAGGAGATAAACAAACGTTAGCAGCAGCTCTAGAAAGCTTGAACCTTATCTTTCAAGAGTAATAAAACTGTAATAGAATTTCTGTTAAATTCCTGTATAGTTAAAAAAGGATAAAAATAAAAACAACAGGTGAAGCAAACGATGAATACAAGCCACTGGAATGAATCAGCAGCACATTTACTAGAAAGGTGGATACAGCTATATAAAGAAAAAACATCTCTTATCGGGGAAACGGAATCTTTAAACATGCTAAAAGAAGAAGTAGACGGGATGGATAAAGAAAAATTTCTCTCCATAGTAGAACGTCATCTGCAGAAAGTGTATGAAGAACTAGAAAAAGAACGTACAGAGTCTAATATGAACAACATTGAATATACAATGATGACATTTCTTTCAAGCGATTATCCGGAGTACATAAAAAAGCGTCAAAGCAATATGAAACAGATCCAACAGTTAACAAGCATACATAAGAATGTGACAGAGCTTTTCGGAAAAGAACTTTCTTCCGAAGCGGATATGGTGGCATTTAGGAATGACTTTTTTCAACTAACAGAAAAAAATGCTAACACGTCATTGCTAAAAGAAATCAAGGAAAGCTGGAATGCTTATTTGCCAGCATTCATTGACTTTCAAAACAAGCACGAACATGTAAAACAAGCGATAGCCACAGTACTTGAAGAAGCCAAGAGCTTAAAGCAAGAGTGGCATCAGCTAAGCAAAAATAAATTGGTGACCAAACAAAAAGCGACCGCCTTTCGCACAAAGCAGCATGAGCTAAATGAAAGTATCCGAAAAACCACTACTGCACAAAAACAATTACTCGAACTTCACTGGCCTGATATCCGCAGTCAGTTTGATGCGCTACAAGAAAAAATGAGTAAGAGTCTTTCTACTGTGCTGCAAGAAACGCAACGCAGTATGGAAGTCGTTAGCCAAAACGATGCAAGTGAACACGCCAAGTTAAAGCAATCACTTACGGACCTAAATGGAGTCCACGAAGTTGACGTTCATCAAACGTGGTTAGCGGCTTTTATTAAAAAATCACGACCATTTTTTAACGAACTGAGTGAAGATATAAAGGATACTAGGTGTCGGGAACTGTGGAATCGAATTTACGGCATGTATAAAGGAATAGCAGTAAACGAGTTTATTGTTGCATATGAAGAATTTTTAGCACTTCAGCCGCTTGGAAGTGTAAAAAGCACGGAAATACCAGGGTCATTAGCTCGGTTGAAGCTAGATATAAACCCTGTTACGCTGCCAGCCTACGCAGACTTTCCCGTGCTGAAAAAACAGCAAGCATCACGACGTACTTTTCCTGTTTTAATAGGAGGCGCTATCGTCCTTGTCTTATTACTGACGATTGTATACATGAATCGTGACAATCAAACGGCAGAAACAAGCGCAGACATAAAAGCCACGACCAGCACCAAGCCGTTAAAAAATGAAGAACCTAAGCCAGCTGACGTAAGCAAAACAGAGCTTGAAAACTTTTTTATCTCCTATAAAGCCGCTTACTTTTCAAGCTTAAACAGCGGCGACTTTAGTTCGATGGCGCCTTATATTGACTCGGATCAGCCAGTGTATAAACAGCTAAAAAGCTATATCACATCACTTGCCGGCAAAACCGTATCGTTTGCTAACGATCAGTTTCTCGTGACAAAAACAGAATCACATAACGACGGAACCTATGACATTTATACAAGCGAAGTATACACGTTCACCGACTCATATGACGCGAGCACGCAGTTTAAAAAAGAACGAATTTATCATGTGAAAGCTGCTGGCAAAGACAAACTTCAAATTACTAAAATTGATACATTAACAGATGAGCAGACGCCGGTGGAAGAGTGAGTGGTTTCTGAGAGATTATGAATAACCGCTAGTTCCTTTTGGGAGCTAGCGGTTGTTTTGGTTGGGGGAGAGGGAAGTGGTTTGAGTGACTGCTACGCTGCCAGCGTGGATATCTTATCATAAAAAGTCCAAATAGGTGCAATAAAAACAAAAAGTTCATTTATAGTACAATTGTATTAATTCCAGTTTTTTTCAATGAAATGAAACGCAGGTCGTAAATTAGTTTTATTAGCAATTGAAATAAGAGCGGGCACCACTGAAGGGTCCGTTTTAGAGAAATTAGGAATCCTCGGATTTAACCGGAAAAACTGATCGCCTAAAAGCTCAGAGCTAACCATTGATTCATAATAGCTCGATCCACCAGAGATAATCTGAAGAAACGGCAGCAACGGTTCATTAGGAGACCGGTCTAAAAGTACACCCCAATTTGGCGGCAGGTCCTCCATATCTTCTGGTCGTATGTTATCGGCACTTACCATTCCCCATCCCTTCGTATCTCTTCTTAATTGAGTTGGCTGTTCACCTGTGCCGATGGATAATACGGCAATTTGATCCAGCGGCTGCTTTGCTTTTCCCACTGCAAATGCGATACTAGCTGTACTGGTGTTAGTTGCTACTGTATACCCATCCACATAGTTTTGATAAGCTCTTTGCGTTGCAGGGGCAGCGCTGCTCCTAAGTATTACGTCACTCGCTTTTTCATTAAGATAGGGAGAGCCAGGGAAATTATGAAATAACACAGGATTCCAACGGTTCAGCTCCGGTGCAAATAAGTGAAAGGCAGGCACAACAATTCGTTTCTTTAAGTCTCTAAGGCGAAGGTCTCGGGGGAAAAATGTTCGTATGGCTTTAATAAAACCAGAATAGGGTAATTGTTGGTTAAAAACAGGTCCGCCCGGTCGGGAAATGCTGAATGCTGGTAAGATGTGATCTTTGAAAAACTGAAACGTTTCTTCTGGCGATCTTCCGCTTGCTAATGCAAGAGCAGTAAATGAACCAATCGAATTTCCTGAAAAAACATTGGTTTCACTAATTAACTTGGGGTTTTGATGAGCCAATCTATTCAAAAGCTGTAAACTTAAAGCACCTAAAGTACCGCCTCCATCAAAGGTCATAATCCGATATTTTGTCAAAGGTGATTTCTCCTTTCGAATCCCATCAGAGTTATCATTCTGTATATGTTTATTTTATTTGTTATAGAGGTATGATTATCTCTTTTGCAGATTCTTCAGGATTCAAGTTATGCAGATAAGCATACGAGGAACCCCTCCAGTAAGTTTTCTACTCTCTATTTCTCCCTTTTAAACTGTGTGTCTTTTCTGAAGAAAATTCATAGGATATAGCATCTTATCTGTATTAAGAAAGGGGTTATATCGTGGAGGAAACAAAGCTTACTGGACGAATCGTTACACCTGATGATGCGGAATATGATCAGGCTAGAACAAATAATAATTTAGGTGTACCTAAATTTCCAAGAATAATTGTATTTTGTCAGAATACAAACGATGTAGTAAATGCATTGAAGTGGGTAAAGGAAAATCATGTCCCATTTCGAATAAGGAGCGGCAGGCATAGCTATGAAAATTTTTCATTATTGAACGGTGGATTAGTGATTGATGTTAATGAAATGGATAGAATCACGTTCAACTCTAAAGACATGACAGCGAAAATAGAAGCAGGAGCTAATCTAGGGAAAGTATATAATGAATTATGGAAAAAGGGAACGACTATCCCTGCAGGAACGGAAAGCAGTGTTGGTCTTGTAGGCCTTGTGCTTGGCGGAGGAATTGGGATGTTATCAAGGCCGTTTGGGCTTACCTGTGATAATTTGGTTGAAGTTGAAATGGCGATCGTAAATGAACAGAGAGAAGTTGAACTCATTAAGGCAAATAAAAATCACAACAGTGATCTCTTTTGGGCGTGTTGCGGCGGTGGGGGCGGAAACTTTGGTATTGTTACGTCTCTTACCTTTAAGGTGCAGCCTATTTCAAAGGTGTCAATCTTTTCAATTACATGGGAATGGGAAGATTTTGAAGCTGCTTTTGATGCATGGCAGCACTGGGCCACAAATACCGATAAGCGCTTAACTTCGGAGATTGAGTTAAAATCGAAAGAAGCGAATCAGATTATTGCTCAAGGTGAATTTGTTGGTTCATCATTCAAGTTAAAGGAACTTTTGCAGCCTTTAATAGACGTGGGTTGTCCTAAAAAAGTAGTAATAAAGGAAGTTTCATATATTGAAGCTGTACAATTTTTTGACGATCCGAGCGGAAACCAACCCGCCCCTCGAAAAAGGTCAGGTTCTTTTCTTAATAAATCTTTTCCAAAAGACGCTATTTTAACAATGAAGCATTTTTTAGAAAATGCTCCAAATGAAAAATCTAGTATTTGGCATCAGTCTCTTGGGGGAGCAGTGGAGGAAGTTGCCTCTAATGAAACGGCCTTTTATTATAGAGATGCTATTATCGCACAGGAGTACCTTGCTACATGGAGCCATCCTTCAGAAGAGCGATCAAACATTAGATGGATTGAAGAATTAAGAAATGCTTTATCGAGATATACAACTGGAGATTATGTGAACTGGCCGGACCGGTTCATCAGAGATTGGCCAACAGCTTATTATGGAGAGAATTTTAAAAAGCTTCGAGAAGTGAAACGAGCATATGATCCATGTAATCTATTTCATTTCCCTCAAAGCATTCCGCCATTTGTTAACTGGTTTTAAAGATCATCTTTCAAGTCGTAGAGGCAAATAATACCCACCTTAAATGAGGTGGTTTTTTGTATACATTGCCTTTTTCTATGAGCGTGAAAAAGGCAGCAAACAGTGGTAAGTAGTTATTTTATCAATAGACGACTGCATTATAAGAAAAAACATATATAAATTTCATAAACATTGACATTCCCTTCCAAACCGCATACAATAGCTACTAATAAAAGCACACAAATTCGTTGAAGAGAATCAGTACCCTGCAAGTTTGTTCCACAGAGAGCTGGTGATAGCTGAAAGCCGGTGTTCAAGCTGCAGGGGAATATCCTCTCTGAGAAGTCAAACTGAACTGTAAGTAAGTTTGAACGGTAGTCTACCGTTAAAAAGAACGCGTATGATTGTACGTTGCTGAGTGCTATTGATGAACGGATCAATAGAAGCCAGGGTGGTACCGCGGTTTAAAACCCGTCCCTAGTCATAGGGACGGGTTTCTTTGTGTGCTTTTAACTTTAAAAGGAGTGGTATCACATGAAAGAAGTGAATGTAAGGGAGTCTTCGCAAGAGCGCGAACAGCGTATCCAGCAGCAGTGGAAAAAAGGAAATGTGTTTCAGCAGTCGGTTCAAAATCGAGAAGGGCATCCTTCGTTTGTATTTTATGAAGGGCCTCCTACAGCAAACGGTTTGCCTCACGTTGGGCACGCGCTAGGCCGGACGATTAAAGACGTGGTGGCTCGTTATAAGACGATGACAGGGCATCAAGTGATTCGAAAAGCAGGCTGGGATACGCACGGACTGCCGGTGGAGCTCGGTGTAGAAAAGCAGCTCGGAATATCAGGGAAGCATGACATTGAAAAATACGGCGTAGAAGCTTTTATCAACAAGTGTAAGGAAAGTGTGTTTGTGTATGAAAAGCAGTGGCGCACGTTCACGGAGCAGCTTGGCTATTGGGTTGATATGGAAGACCCTTACATCACCTTGGAGAATTCGTACATTGAAAGTGTATGGAACGTGCTTGGCACGATACATGACAAAGGACTTCTTTATAAAGGCCACCGCGTATCACCTTACTGCCCGAGCTGTCAAACGTCGCTGAGCTCGCATGAAGTAGCGCAAGGGTATAAAGATGTAAAAGATTTAACGGTAACGGTGAAATTTAAAGTGAAAAACCGCGATAATGAGTATTTTCTAGGCTGGACAACAACACCTTGGACGCTTCCATCAAACGTAGCGCTTGCGGTGCATGAAGAGATGAACTACGTTCGCGCCGAGCAAGGCGACAGCGTGTATATAGTGGCAGAAGCGCTCGCAGACAAAGTGTTAAAAGGAGAGTATACGGTTTTATCTCAACATAAAGGAAATGAGTTAAAAGGGATGTCGTATGAGCCGCCGTTTAATTTTGTGAAAGTGGAAAAAGGGCATGAAGTGGTGACGGCTGATTACGTAACGGATCAAAGCGGAACAGGAGTTGTTCATTTAGCACCTGCATACGGTGAAGATGATTACAGAGTGGTAAAAGAAAACGGCTTTTCGTTTGTGAACGTGGTGGATGAAAAAGGACAGTACACGGCTGAAGTGCCGCCGTTTCAAGGACGTTTTGTGAAAGACTGCGACGTTGATATCGTGCGCTATTTAGCGAATCAAGACGTGCTGTATCATAAAGAAAAGCATGAGCACAGCTATCCGTTTTGCTGGAGATGCGACTCGCCGCTTCTTTATTACGCAAATGAAAGCTGGTTTATCCAAACGACGGCGTTAAAGGAACAATTTTTGAAAAACAACGAAAGCGTGACCTGGTACCCGGATCATATCAAGCACGGCCGCTTTGGCAACTTTTTAGAAAATATGGTGGACTGGAACATCAGCAGAAAACGCTACTGGGGAACCCCGCTGAACGTATGGGAATGCGGGAAATGTCAGCATCAAGTAGCCCCGAAAAGCATCAAAGAGCTGCAAAATCATGCGTCTCATTCTGTGGATGACAGCATTGAACTTCATAAGCCTTATGTAGATGACGTGCAGCTAACGTGTCCGGTCTGCAGCGGAGAAATGAAGCGAACGCCGGAAGTAATTGACGTTTGGTTTGACAGCGGCTCGATGCCGTTTGCGCAGTATCACTATCCGTTTGAAAACAGCGAGCTGTTTCAAAAGCAGTTTCCAGCAGACGTCATCGCAGAAGGAATTGATCAAACGCGGGGCTGGTTTTACAGCTTGATGGCAGTTTCAACGCTGTTTACAGGAAAGGCACCTTATAAGCGCGTTTTGTCTCTTGGGCACGTGTTAGATGAAAACGGTCAAAAGATGTCTAAAAGTAAAGGAAATGCGCTGGACCCTGTTGATCTTATTCATACATTTGGTGCCGATGCGCTTAGATGGGCGCTTTTAGCAGACAGTGCGCCTTGGAATCCGAAGAAATTTTCAGAGCGCGTTGTGCAAGAAGCGAAGTCAAAAGTCATCGATACACTCGTGAACGTGTACGGCTTTTACGTGCTGTACGCTAAGCTTGACGGCTATAATCCCGAGCAAACGTATGAATTGAAAAAAACAAAATTGGATGAGTGGATTCTTTCACGTTTGCACAGCACGGTTAAGCGAGCAACAGTACATCTTGAAGATTACGGGTTTACAAGCGCCGCTCGTGAAATCGCGGCATTTATTGAAGAGCTAAGCAACTGGTATGTACGACGTTCTCGCGATCGCTTTTGGTCAGAAGGGATGGAGGGAGAAAAAGCAGGGGCTTACGATACGCTTCATGAAGTGTTAGTCACGCTTAGTCAGCTGTTAGCGCCGTTTACGCCGTTTGTTGCGGATGATATTTATGAAAATCTGACAGGAAAAAGCGTTCATTTGGCAGACTATCCTGTGTATGATCAAACCAAAGTGAATGAAAAGCTGGAAAAAGAAATGGCAGCGGTACTGCAAGTAGTTGAACTAGGCCGAAGCATCCGAAATACGCATTCGTTAAAAGTAAAGCAGCCTCTGCAAAGTCTTTCGCTTGTGGTAACGGAAGAAGATGTAGAGTGGGAAGCATACCATAATGTCATCAAAGATGAGCTTAATGTGAAGAACTTTAATGTGGAGCAAGACGACGACAAACTTGTTTCGTACGTGTTAAAACTTGATTTTAAACAGGCTGGACCGAAGTTTGGAAAACGAGTAAATGAGGTCAATCAAGTATTAAAGAACCTTTCAGAAGGTCAAGGAAAAGAGTTTGTTGAACAAGGCAAGCTAAGTGTTACGCTTGGTTCAGGAGAAAGCTTAACGCTTGAAACGGCTGACGTACTCGTTGAAAAAGTTCCGAAAGAAGGTTTTGCGGTTGCATCGAACGGCATGTATACCGCCGTGTTGGATACGGCGTTAACCGAAGAACTTGTGCAGGAAGGGGTCGCTCGCGAAGTAATTCGAGCGGTTCAAGATTATCGTAAAAAGCTGGATTTACCCGTGAATTTACGTATTGATTTAGAGCTTAGCGGAGATGAAGAAGTGAAGGAAGCCGTGGCGAAGTTTGAAACGCTGCTTCAAGAAAATCTTCTGCTGCACAGTCTCAGTGTGAAAGAAACTATCAAAAACGGAGAGACGGTAAAAGTCGGAACAAAGCAAGTTACACTTCGCGTTTTAAATCAGAACTGATAAAAAGTACTTACCTCATAATGGGTAAGTGCTTTTTTACCTTTAATCAAACTGCCCGAGAACATTTTTAAGACTCGGCCAAACGATTTCAAAAGGAGCTGCTAATACATACTCTTTTCCATTTTCATCTTTAAAGTGCTGCACAAAACGGTATTTTCCTACCTTGTAATTAGGAGTTGCGATATCTTGTTTGAATGATTTCCCTGGCTTCAGCGTGACGGTTTTATCAGGAAACTCTAATCCGTTTAGCACAACTTTGTACCACTTGCCGTCTTTTAAGTGATCCGCCGTATTTTCGTAAGGAATTGTTAAGGTATGCGTCGAATTGTTTTGAATAACAAAAAAGCCAAACTGCGTTTTATCGTATTTTTTACTGACAGCAGATAGCGTAATGGTTCCTCCGTCCGTGTTGATGGAAGATGGGATGTCTTTTTCTTGTTTGGCTCCTAAATCCATTTTTTGACCGTTATAATCGATATAGCCAAAGATACAAAACAAGATAATAAAAATGCCTAGTATTAGTATAAGTGTTCGTACTATTTTCAAAAGCTTTGCACCACCTTTTTATCACTCTTCCATTATACGGAAATTCATCTATGAGAAGTAGTATGAATTTACCTTGTATCTATGATCTTTTTGAAAGGAAGGATGGAAATGAGACAAATTATAGCCATGGGCGGCGGAGGCTTTTCAATGGAGCCGGATAACTTGCTGCTGGATCAGTACATACTTTCACAAGCTCATACGAACGTACCAAAGATCTGCTTTATCCCTACAGCAAGCGGAGATGCGGATAATTATGTAGAAAGGTTTTATGAAGCGTTTGAGAAGTTAATATGCACACCGTCTCATTTATCGCTGTTTTCTCAAAACTTTATAGATTTAAAAGCATATGTACTGCAGCAAGATATTTTGTATGTAGGCGGCGGTAATACAAGGAATATGCTTCTTTTATGGAAAGAATGGGGATTGGATACGATTTTAAAAGCAGCTTATAAAAAAGGAATTATTTTAGCAGGAATAAGCGCAGGTTCACTTTGCTGGTTTGAAGAAGGTGTCACTGATTCAATGAACAACAACCTGTCTAAAATCGACTGTCTAGGGTTTTTAACCGGCAGCAACTGTCCTCACTATGACGGAGAAAGCAATCGAAGACCTTCGTATCATGAATTAATTGCAAGCGGGGAAATGAAAGAAGGCTATGCTGTAGATGATGGAGTCGCGCTGCATTTTAAAGATGAGAAGCTATCCGCATCAGTTAGCTCAAGACCAACAGCAAAAGCGTATGCTGTTAATCGAAAAGCAAGTAAAGTCATTGAGCATGAACTCCCGGTGACGTATTTAGGTGATGGCAAGCAATAAATGGCCGCTTCCCGTGTTTCTCTGTATAAAATGGAGCTTATTCGTACATACATAAGCAGAGACTCTATATAGGAGGTTACTTCAGTGAGTTATGAACGATACTGGGGAAACATACATGAACAAAGCGATAAGCTGCAGGAGTTATTATCGTCGTATTGGCATCAGTATTCAGATTTTGGAAACTGGCAGTTTTGGGTGGTGCTTGCTTCGCTCGTTCTTCCTCTTGTGTTGTTGTATTTTACCGTAGACCGGACGCGGATTTTTGAGGTGTTTTTCTTCGGTTACACAGTGCATATGCTTTGGGCATATATTGATATTGCACTTGGACGAAGCGGTTATTTGACGCATACATTTTTCTTAACGCCTCTGCTTCCGAACGCAACAAATATTACGGCTTCTATTTTGCCGGTAGGATTTCTGCTGCTTTATCAATATTGTACAAATCATCAAAAGAATTTTTATCTGTATACAATTCTTTTGAGCGCTGTTTTTTCGTTTGGACTGGCGCCTCTTGAACATCATTTTAAATTCATTGATTCAGGAAAAGGAATGAGTTTGTTTTATATTTTTCTTATTGATATAGGAATAACGCTAGTGGCGTACTGGGTTACAAGGCTGCTTGTAAAAGTAAAAGCTGCAGCCTATGATAAAGTGGAAAAAGAACGATGAAAAAATGTTTGAAGGTTTTCAGTTAGGGGTATACATATATTTAGAATAAATCGAGGTGAAAAAATTGTATTACTATCGCATTTCAGAAGGACAAGACGAAATGTACTCTGAGACAATTGTTGTCCATGAAGAACAGTTTGATCAAGGTACATTCGAAGAAATGGTAAAAGAAGCGATGGTCGATAAGCCCGGCAAAATCGACCAGGTGGACATTGTGAAATATTTAATTGGACATTATCATTTCCAAGTTGCATATATTGAAGCAGCCTTTCATAGCACGTATATAGAAGAACAATAATGTTATGTATTCGTTAAGAAACCCCGTTGCATTGGCAGCGGGGTTTTCTTGTCTTTACCAATATCGATAGTGATAGGGGTTTTGAGGGGAGTAATAAGGATTCTGAGGCGGAGGATACTTATAAGGAGGCGTCTCGTGGCTAGCGGAGCCTGCTTGTTTTTTCTGTTTGTAAGGCCCTTTTTCTACGCATTCGTCCGTTGGTCCAATCACGATAGTTTGATTCTTTAACGGAGCCAGCGTTTTCTTTAGCTGCTCCGGATCTAAGCAGTACGTATGAGCAAGTACTTCAATAGGCGTCTTATTTAAAATATCCGATCCAAAAATGTATTCCGGATACGGAGCGTCAAAAATGGCAAGTAAATGCGTATTGTCTTCAGACGCAATTTCCCAGTGCCACCAGCCTTGAGGGATGTTGGCTACTTGGCCTGGGGCAATTGGAATATTTGTGACTTCATTGTTAAACGGATTGATTAATGAAACGACGGCTGATCCTGAAATGCAGTAGACAAGCTCCGAGGCATTTTGATGATAGTGCGGTTCGACCACGCGGCTTTCGCTTAAGTAAATATCGAGCAATGATACGTTTCCTAATGTATTGAGCACATCCCGGCCTAATCGGTTAATGTAATTTTGATCATTTCGCGTATTAAGTCTGTTTTTATTTACATCAGAGAAGTATTGTACGTTCGGATTATTATAATCCATATAGGACGTTGACAAGGGTCTCCAGCTCCTATCCTTGAATTTTTTATGATGCTGTATCGTATGTGGAGAGTTTTATTTCGTGACAGAAGCCCAGGAAGATGTAGGCAACGGCCTCTTTTGGATAAGGTGTACAATCATTTGTCCGCTGGTTTTCATATACTGTGACAGGTTCTTTTTTCACAGAACCATGATCAATGTCAGACACATATGACGTATCATTTTAAGGAAAGTGAGTTGCAGAGCTGTTGCTTGATCAATATGAAAAAATAAATAGTACGTATGATAAGATAGATGAACTTCAGCTGCCATTTGATAAGCCTGTTTTAGTGGCGATCGAGTGGAACGGAGTGCTGTTTGAGTTTTTAGTCAGATTAAAAAAAGAGTCTTCGCATTTGCTTGTGTTTGGTTCAGGCGGAGGAGCAAGTCAGGAAATGCCGGCAGGACCTCCATATTTTCAGCGGCATTCGTGGATGAATGAATTTGAAGATTCGATTATTTATTACAACGACCCCACGCTTTATTTAGGAAAAGTGTCGCTTGCGTGGGGACAAGGGACAAGCGACCGTTTTTATTTAAAAGACATTGCGGTTTTAATTGAAAAATTCATGAAAAAAGTGCAGATGAATTCGTCTAACGTATTGTTTTACGGCTCTTCGGGCGGAGGATTTATGTCAATGTTTTTAGCGGGGTACGTAAAAGGAGCAAAAGCGCTTGTAAATAATCCGCAGACGTGCTTGACAAAGTGGCTGAAAACGCCGGTTCGACAAGTGTTTAATTTATCTTATCCCGACCTGACTGAAGAGGAAGTGATAGTCTCATACGGTGAGCGAATCAACGTAGTGAAGTTTTTCCGCCATATTAACTATGTGCCAAAGGTGTATTACTTGCAAAACGGAGCGTTCGAGTATGATATGAACAATCACTTGCTGCCGTTTTTAACGGATATGCAGGATATGCCTGACGACTGTGAAATAAATAATGTAAAAGTGGAGCTCTATTACAATCCAAAGCTGAAGCACGCGGCTGTTAGTAAGCAAGAAACGATTGATTATGTGAATATGGCAAAGAATATATAAGAAAAAAGGCAAGAGTTCAAGTGTAAAGGAACCTTTGCCTTTTTTATGTCGAATTTTCTAACTCAATAGATACAAGTAGGCAGTTATGTTGCTTTTTCTTTTGAATATGATAGTGAAGATGAGGTGTAAGGAGGGGAAGTATGGCCGATCAAGATGAGAGAAAAAGATACTTGATGGAAGTTCAGACCTGGCTTGAACAAGTGTGTGACCCTGTATTTGAAGAAGCCATTACAGAAGTAGATATAACGTCATATATCACGCGCACGCAAGAAGACGTTCTTGAATATTTAAGTGAAGAAGATGTTAACGAATATACGTTAGAAGAAATCAACAATGCGGTGCGGCATATTGATAAAGTTTTAAAAGAGCGACTTGGAGATGACGGCAGGGAGCGGGAATCTATAGCGCCGGGACGACACGAGCTGCCGCCGCTTAGCTATAGCTATTCAGCTCTTGAGCCGTATATTAACCGGGAAATTATGCGTCTTCATCACAGCAAGCATCACCAAAGCTATGTCGATGGATTAAATAAAGCAGAGCTCATGCTGCAGCAAGCCCGTAACACAAATAATTTTGACCTCATAAAACACTGGGAACGGGAAGCTGCTTTTCATGGATCTGGTCATTATCTGCATACAATCTTTTGGGAAATTATGAGTCCAGAAGGAGGAGGAAGACCGAGACGACAGCTGTTGCAGCAGCTTCAAAAAGACTTTGGCAGCTATGAGAAATTTATGATGCACTTTTCTCAAGCTGCTAAAAAAGTAGAAGGTGTGGGGTGGGCAATTTTAGTATGGTCCCCGCGTTCGCGCAAGCTCGAAGTTCTGCAAGCGGAGCGTCATCAGCTGCTTACGCAGTGGGACACCATTCCGCTGCTTGTATTAGACGTATGGGAACACGCTTATTATTTGCAGTACAAAAATGAACGTGATCCGTACGTTGACAACTGGTGGAAAATAATTTACTGGCCGAATGTAGAAAAAAGGTTTGAGGCAGCTAAAATGCTTCAGTGGCAGCCATATTGAAAATTAGTGTAACCATTATAATTTAAAGATAAAAGAAGCTGGGACCACAGTATTTTAATTGAAGTAAAATCCGAACGAGTTTGATTCTTGATTGAGAATCAAACTCGTTCGGATTTTTTCATTGTTATGACAATCATGTATGTAGTGGCTTTTAGCTGTTGATTGGAGGGCAAGACGAAGATTCCTGCGGGAATAGCGGAACAGATGAGACCCCGCAGGAGCGTAAGCGACGAGGAGGCTCATCGCCCGCCCGCGGAAAGCGAAGTCTTGCACGGAAATCAGCAGCGGTGTAAAAAGTGATTTATATTAGATCCTTTATTTCATTTTTTTATTTTTAAATAAACTGTGTTCTAAATAATCAATTTAAAATAAAGCATAAGCCTCTAGAACCAGTTGAATGTTACAAATGAAACAATTACGTATAAATGTGTGTAAAACCCCCGTTATATGCCTAAATATGTATGTTTTTAAAGTGTGAAGGTGATTATTTTACTAGTTTAAAAGGAAGAATCTTTATTTTTACTGTAACTAAACTATCAAACTATTGACATGTTACTGAAATATAACTGTAATATTCATGTGTTATTTTTTATGTATTGGTAGATAAAGGGGAAATCAATTACATGAAAAAGACAATGATTACGTTCAGTTTAGTTCTAATGTCACTGTTCGGAGTGGCAAGTGGTGCATCAGCTGCAACAAATACATATACAGTAAAAAGCGGAGATTCGCTATACAAAATTGCAAAGACATATAAAGTATCGGTTAGTCAGCTGAAACAGTGGAATAACTTAAAGTCAGACAGCATTCATCCAAAACAAGTATTAAAAGTATCTCAAGCAAAATCAAGCACGCCTGCTAAAGCAGCGCCTGCGAAGTCTTCAAACGTTGTGAAAGAATTTAAAGTAACAGCAACAGCGTACACAGCGAACTGCAAAGGCTGCAGCGGAAAAACAGCGATTGGAATTGACTTGAAAAAGAATCCAAATCAAAAAGTGATTTCTGTCGATCCAAAAGTGATTAAACTTGGTTCAAAAGTATACGTAGAAGGTTACGGCACGGCAATCGCAGCTGATACGGGCGGTGCGATTAAAGGAAATAAAATTGACGTTCTTCTTCCTTCTCAAAAAGAAGCGTTAAAATGGGGAAGAAAAACAGTAAAAGTTCAAATCTTAAAATAAGTATTTCTTAAGGAAATGAGAGCCTTCGTTGAAGGGCTCTCATTTTTTTCTTCATTAAAGGGCATGCTACTTTATATATACTGATGGAAAAGTTTTACGAAAATGATCATATTTGTTGACAAATATTTCGGAAACAGATATATTTATCCGGTATATAATTAAGTTCATTAAATATTCGTGACATAAATTAATAGAATGAACACATAAAATATATTCTTAACCTGTTTGTCATCTGAAGATTTACATACAGATAATTTTAAAGGGAAAGGTCTTGTTAAAATGAATACACAAACACAACAGTCCGATCAAGCCCGAACTCGGTCTATTTTTGGCGTAATGATAATGGGAGCGCTCGTCGCTTTTTTAAATCAAACGCTGATTAACATTGCGCTTCCGCAAATGATGGATCATTTCCATGTAACGGCGGCTACGGGCAACTGGTTAACAACCATCTTTATGTTAGTAAACGGAATTGTTATTCCAATTACAGCATTTTTAATGAATCGATTTACTACAAGGCAGCTGTATATTACAGCAATGGGTCTGTTTACAGTAGGAACACTGCTTTGCGGTATTGCACCGACATTTTCCGTTATTTTAGTGGGACGCGTCGTGCAAGCAGCAGGAGCAGGGATTTTATTTCCGTTAATTACCAACGTTATCTTTACATTATTCCCACCTGACCGACGCGGCTTTGCGATGGGAATTTTTGGTGTAGCGATGAACTTCGCACCGGCAGTAGGTCCGACGCTTTCTGGTTTAATAGTTGAGCACTACTCATGGCGCGTTTTATTCTTTATGATGTTTCCAATTGCACTTATTAACGTAATTGCGGCGATTATTTTAGTGAAAAATGTGACAGAAACAAGCCGACCTAAGCTAGACGTGCTTGGCGTTATTTTATCAACAATTGGATTTGGCGGCTTGCTGTATGCGTTCGCTACGGGCGGTACAAAGGGCTGGACCAGCACTGAAGTACTAGCCATGTTCATTGTAGGCGGTATTTCAATTCTGTTCTTTATTTTCCGTCAGTTAAAAATCGATGAGCCGCTTCTTGAATTCCGTATTTTCCGTTACCGTATGTTCACTTTAACAACAATCATTAACGTGATTGTGACAATGGCAATGTTTTCAGGTATGATTTTAATGCCGATTTATATGCAAAACGTACGTGGTTTTTCACCGTTTCTTTCAGGCTTGCTGTTACTGCCAGGGGGAATTGTAATGGGGATTATGTCTCCGATTACAGGACGGCTGTTTGATAAGTTCGGCGCAAGATGGCTTGCTGTTATTGGTTTAGCGATTACCGTTGTGACAACATATGAATTAACAAAACTTGAAACGACAACAACATTTATGTATGTAATGATTGTTTATACTGTTCGTATGTTTGGTATGTCGCTGCTCATGATGCCAATCTTTACAGCAGGGTTAAATGAACTTGCGCTTAGCTTAAATAAATACGGCACAGCGATGGTTAATACGCTTCGAATGGTTGCTGGAGCTGTAGGAATGGCGTTCTTTGTCTCCATTATGATGAATCAAGGTGAAAAACACGTGAAAAACATCGTGATGAATCAGCAAATTTTGCCGACAGATAAAGGCAGTATGGCTGAAGCCGTGAATCAAGGTACGGCAATGGGCATTAACGATGCGTTTATGATCGCAACGATTTTAAGTGTGATCGCGTTTGTTTTAGCCTTCTTTATTCGTAAAACATCACCAAAAGAAGATACTATTACAAATCGTGTAAAAAAAGCAAGCTAATAAAAAATCCGTGCCTTTTGGTACGGATTTTTTTATGAGTTAAACTTGTCTTTTTTATAGTCAATATAAAGGGATCCGTCTGACTGAACTTCAGCATAAAACACTTCATCAATTGATTTGACTCCAGCTTTTTCAATCTGCTTATGAAGCCAATTGTTATCTAAATGCAGGTCCTTTAACGCATCTTCATTCGCTTTTCCATCGTAAATAACGCCTATTGAAGTGGGAAATAAAAGCGTTTTTGACCACGAGTTCGGCTTTTTATCTTGTTTTTGCATAACGGAAAGGTTTCCGTTGATTTCTAATATGGCGTATTCTACATCTTTTATGGAAAATACGTTTTGCTGCCTCAGCATGCCTAAAAGAGATTCAATATCTAGCCGTACTTGTTTTAATGCCTTTTCCATCACTTTTCCTTGCTTAATCACAATTTTGGGTTCGCCGGTAATAAGATGCCGTGCTTTTTTCGATTTCATTCCAATATAGCCCATAGCGATCGTTAAAAATGTCCAACCTAGCAGTGAATAAACCCCTTTATCAATCTCTACTCGCTCATCAGTGGAGAGGGAAGAAGCGATATTACCAATCGTAATTGCCGTAATAAATGTAAATACATTTAACTGGCTGATTTCTGTTTTTCCCATGAGCCGCGTTAAAAGAAGCAGCACAAAAAATGAACAGGCGATTCGAAACGTCGATTCAGCATAGCCCATACATTTCACCCTTCCTTCATTTCATTGTTTTATGTTGTGAAAAAATAGAAATTTTATGCAGTTCAAAAGATAAATTCCATGCTTCTTTCCCACCCGCTTTTGCTTTTGCGCTACAATAAAGAAGCAGCGTGTTTGACTAGACAAAAGAAGGTGAAAAGATGAAACCATTTAAAGCTCCAGCATTATTAGACGTTATCAGCGAATTGTTCTCTGATGAAGCGTCGATTGCCGTTTCAGATCTAGAAACGTACGTGTATTACCGGGCAAGTAAACGAATTAATTTAAAAATTAGCCCTGGAGATCAAATTAAAAAAGGAACGATTACATATAAAGCATTAGAACGAAAGCAAAAAGTATCGGAATTTATTCACCGAGACGTGTTTGGCACGCCTTACTACGGCATGGCCGTACCTTTCTTAGATGAAGGAGAGGTTCAAGGGTGCGTGACGGCGATTTTTCCCGCGTTAACGAGCGGAAAGTCAGTTGTGACGTTAAAGGTGAACGAGGGATGGATACCGGTTCCTTTCTCAAAAATCATCTACGTAGAAGCGCGTGACCGAAAAACATATGTGTACGCACAGAAGTATACGGGTACGCATAAATACACGTTAAATGAATTTGATTATGTGCTTCCAAAAGAAGAGTTTGTGCGCTGTCATCGTTCCTTTATCGTCAATGTGACGCAAATTCAAGAAATTTATCCTGATACACATTCAACTTTTTTATTAGTGATGAGCAACGGAGAAAAAATTCCGGTCAGTCAGTCGTACGCCAGCTATTTTCGAAAGCTGCTTGGGTTTTAACCGTCATTTTGCTTAATTATCATCAAATATGCTGTTTTATCGCTATTTTTGTCCATTTCATTCCAAAAACTCTTGTGAACGCTCTTTTTACAGTAAAATGGTAAAAAAGAGCAAAAACAAGGAGTGAACAGAATGGAAAACGTTTGCAGTCGAATTAAGCATGAAGCACTAAAGAATCGCGTTGTCTCTGCTGAAGAAGCAGCGTCCTGGATTCAAGATGGAATGACTCTTGGTCTAAGCGGTTTTACACGCGCGGGGGATGTCAAAGCTGTACCGTTTGCACTAGCGAAACGAGCGGAAACAGAACCGATAAAAGTAAGCGTGTATACCGGTGCTTCACTTGGGTCAGATGTGGATAAGCTATTTGCAGAAAAAGGCATGTTAAACAAACGCCTTCCGTTTCAAGCGGACCCGACGATGCGTAAAAAAATTAATGAAGGTGAATTTCAGTTTATTGACCAACATTTATCGCATACTTCTGAATGGGTGCGTTCAGGCGTGTTAGATTCAATAGATTTCGCTATTTTGGAAGCGGTTTCTATCACGGATGACGGAATGATGATTCCAACAACGTCAATTGGCAATTCGATGGTATTTGCCGAGCATGCAAAATCTATTATTATTGAAATTAACACAGCGCAGCCAGAGCTGTTAGAAGGCATTCACGACCTGTATGACCCAGGCGTTCAAGGACAGCGAGATGCAATTCCTTTGAAAAAATCTGATGACCGGATTGGTTCGTTAGGCATACCAATTGATTTAGATAAAGTAAAGGGTATTGTATTTACAAATCAGCTAGATTCACCGTCTACGATTGTAGCACCTGACGAAGAAACGGTTGTGATGGCTCAAAATTTGATTTCATTTTTACGTGAAGAAATTAAAGAAGGGCGATTAACTGAATCGCTTGCTCCTTTACAATCTGGAATTGGATCTGTGGCAAATGCGGTTTTCCACGGTTTGTTAGATTCAGAGTTTCATGATTTAGAGGTGTATTCAGAAGTATTGCAGGACGCCGTGTTTGATTTATTTGACGCAGGAAAAGTTACGTTTGCCTCTTGCTGCTCAATTACGCTTTCAGCGGATAAAATGAAACAAGTTTTCTCTAATTTTGAAGCCTATCGAGATAAACTGATTCTTCGTCCGCAGGAAATTTCAAACCATCCCGAAGTCATTCGTCGCTTAGGACTGATTTCAATTAATACTGCGCTAGAACTAGACATTTACGGAAACGTTAATTCAACGCATGTGATGGGAACAAAAATGATGAACGGAATCGGAGGTTCAGGGGATTTTGCCCGAAATGCGCGCCTTGGTATTTTTGTAACAAAATCAATTGCTAAAAACGGCGATATTTCAAGTATAGTGCCATTTGTTTCGCACGTTGATCATACTGAACACGATGTGGATGTAATTGTAACAGAGCAAGGATACGCAGACTTGCGCGGACTCGCCCCAAGAGAACGTGCAAAGCGCATCATTGAAAATTGTGCCCATCCAATGTACCGCGACCAGCTTATGGCGTATTACGAAGAAGCGCTCACGCGAGGCGGACAAACACCGCACGTTCTTGAAAAAGCCTTTTCTTTTCATACGTCTTATCAAAAAAATGGAACGATGCGAAAAATTGTAGAGCAAACAAAGTAAAAGAATGCTTTGTCTCATGACGAGATAAAGCGTGTTTCTGCTGAGTCAGAAACTTGTGTTTGTTATCTCTTTGAATTACGATGAAAGGGAATACATAAAGAAAACGAGGTAACTTATATATGAAAGCATTAGTATTTGAAAGGTTTGGAGGACCTGACGTTCTTCACTATCAAGATATACCGAACCCCTCTATTGGTCCAACAGACGTACTAGTAAGAACAAAAGCAATTGGACTTAATTTTGCTGATGTGTACCGAAGAAAAGGAAACTACCACTTAACGGGTAAACCTCCGTATATTTTAGGATATGAAGGAGCAGGTGTGGTAGAAGAAGTAGGAGCAGAAGTAAGTCACGTTAACGTAGGAGACCGTATTGCTTTTGCTGACGTCCCTTTTGCAAATGCAGAGCTTGTTGCCGTGCCACAGGATAAAACCATTGCGGTACCCGATGATATTTCGTTTGATGCAGCTGCTTCTGTGCTTTTACAAGGGTTAACGGCGCACTATTTAACACAAGACAGCTACGGCATTCAGCCTGGCGATTATGTGCTTGTTCACGCAGCTGCTGGAGGCGTAGGTCAGCTTTTAGTTCAAATTGTCAAGCTATTAGGCGGACAAGTCATTGGCTTAACGTCATCTTCTGAAAAAGCAAAAGCAGCGGCTCAAGCAGGCGCTGACTATGTCTTTTTATACGAAGATAACTGGGTGGAACAAGTGAAAGATGTAACGAAGCGAGGCGCAGATGTTGCCTACGAATCTGTAGGAGTTACGCTAGAAAAAAGCTTTGAAGCCGTAAAAACAGGCGGGACCGTGGTATTTTACGGAATGGCAGGAGGCGATCCGGCCCCGGTCGACCCGCGTATGCTGATGGATACCTCTAAAACGCTTACAGGCGGAGACTTGTGGAACGTGCTTGTGTCATATGAAGAACGTAAAGTACGTTCACAGCAGCTGTTTGAGTGGATCAGTAAAGGTCAGCTTGTGCTAACCGATCCCGTGGTGTTTGATTTAAAAGACGGAGCAAAAGCACATGAGCTGCTTGAAAGCCGGAAAAGTACAGGGAAAATTTTGTTAAGACCGTAAAAGAAAAGCCCTTTAGTCAAGGGCTTTTTTCTGTTAGTAAAGGAGAAACTAAGGAACTGTCTAATATATATAGTAGATAAGTAGAGTGAAAGAGGTGAAGGTAGATGAAACATGCATTGATTACAGCGGGTCATAAAGGTATTGGCAAGAAGGTAACAGAACAGTTTTTAAAAAAGCAGTATTCCGTTACCGTCCATTTTCGAAGTGATAAAAATAAAGTGCGAGAACTGCAAGAAGAATGGCATCAATATAAAGACAACGTACAGTTTGTAGAAGGAGATATAACGAATAAAGCAGATATTGAACATGTCGTTGCGCAGGCTATGGAGCAATTTGGACGTATTGATGTTTTAATTAATAATGCAGGTCCGTATGTATTTGAAAGAAAAAAATTAATAGAGTACACAGACAGTGAATGGTATGAAATGCTGGAAGGGAATTTAAGCTCCGTTTTTCATTTTGTAAAAGCTGTTGTTCCAGTTATGAAAAAACAGCAGTTTGGAAGGGTTATTACATACGGTTTTCAAGATGTAGAGCATACCCCTGGATGGATGTACCGTGCGGCTTTTAGTGCCGCTAAGTCAGGGCTAGCTTCTCTGACCAAATCGCTTGCTCTAGAAGTAGCCGAATACGGGATTACGGCCAATATGGTCTGTCCCGGAGATATTGTGGGAGACATGAAAGAAAATGATATCATAACAGCAAGATTACTAGAAGACAAGGAAACGCCTGTCGGTCGATCAGGGACAGGAGAAGACATTGCGCGTATTATTGAGTTTCTTTGTGATGAAAACTCAGATATGATTACAGGCAGCATTATATCCGCTTCGGGTGGAGTAAACGTTTTTCATAAAAGTAAAAAAATAAGCCCCTGACGTTGATGCAGGGGCTTGTACGTTACAGCAGTGATTCTCCGCCATCAATAAACATTTCACTTCCGGTAATATGTTTGGACGCGTCAGAAGCTAAAAAGAAGATTAAATCTGCTACTTCTTCGGGCTTAGCCGAGCGTTTAGCAAGCGGCTGATTGCCATTTGGATATTCAATTGGAATCGCGACTTCTTTTAATTTGTCTTCTTGACGGAATGTATTGCTTTCAATATTTGTATCAACTGCTCCTGGACAAATGACGTTTACCCGTATTCCGTATGTAGAAAGTTCAAGAGCTGCCATTTTGCCGAAAGCCATTTGGCCAGCCTTTGAGGAACTGTATGCGCTCATGCCGATATTTGAAAATGTACGGTTGCCGTTAATCGAGCTAGTAATAATAATGCTTCCTCCCTGAGCTTTCAAATAAGGAATAGAATGCTTTACGGTTAAAAAAGTACTTGTTAAATTTGTATCAATTGTTTTTGTCCAATCTTCTGGTGATAGTTCTTCAATAGAAGAGAACGTACCGTTGATGCCTGCGTTAATAGAAACAATATGTAATTGACTCCATAAGCTGCTGATCGTTTCGATACTCTCTTTTATACTTTCAGAGTCAGATACGTCTGTTTTAATGGCTATACACTCTCCGCCGCTCGACATGATGGTCTCTTTTACTTCTTGTAATTTTTCTTCCTCTAAATCTAAAAGAGCAACGCGCGCTCCTTGTTCAGCTAATGTAATGGCTGAAGCACGTCCAATTCCAGACGCCGCTCCCGTCACAAGCGCAACTTTCCCAGTTAATGCAATCATTTGTAACCCCTCCATATAAAAATGTTGTTTCCTTTCTTTAGCCTATACGAAGGAAATAAAAACCTCTTTTAAAATATTTGTGTTTAAATTTGCTGAAAGATGCCAAAAGGAAAAGAGAAAACAGCGGCGAATTATTAATATGACGCCAGAACATGGAAAAGCTAATGTCAAATGACCCTACTTGAGTAGCTAAAGATATACCCTGTCTTTTCAGAAGAATGTTTATATAAAATTTTACATCAGAGGGACTTGCAAATCGTTCCTTGAAAGCTTACACTAGTAAAGCACAGAAAAAGGACGGTGTTTTATGAAGAAGAAAAATAATGTGATTCCATTCCCGCAAAGAAGGGAAGCGGCTGCTTATGTTCCCGCTTCTATTAGCTTAGATAAGGATATTGTGGAATTTTTAGAAATTATGAATTTTGAAGATCGCAATGATTTTTTAAACGAAATGATTGATTCATTTTTTAAATATGTAAAAGGTGAAGAAGACGAAGTAAGATAAAAGGTAACGTAAAGACATCCAAAGAGATGTTTTTTATTTTGTGACCAATTGCTTAAAAGGCATGCTTAAGCCTCGTATAGTTATTTATGGTATAGTATACATTAGATACTATCTAGCAGGTGCAAATGCGAGGAGTGATAAGATGAGTGGATTTAAAAAAGACATTCGTGCCGGATCTGAAGAAACACACTCACTAGAACAATTAAAGCATGAAATGGAGCAAAGCCTGTGGAATTTAAGAAAAGATTTGCGAAATGAAAATCGCTCGGAAACGGAAATGGCAATGATTAAAATTTCGCTGCTGTCACTATTTGAGGAACAGGCAAATAAATTGAGTGAAACTGAGCATTCTGACTACCTTGCCGATTACCACAAAAGAGTCGAGCAGTTATTCGACAGGTATAGCTATAAATAAGACAAGCATCCTTGCGGGGATGCTTGTTTTTATTTGAGCAAAATTCGCTTGTATTCATTGCGCTTCAGAGGTTTGGATACATACCCGTCGGCTTCTAGCTGATAAATAATGGTGGCAGCTGCATACACGCTAAAGGCATGATCAAGACCAAAGTAGTCTTGCAACGCGGCGACGCTCACTTCCTCTTGAAAGATTTTACTGCGATTCGATAAGACAATAGGGTAGACGTTTTTAACGATTTGCTTTGAAATTTCGAGTGTTAACATATTAAATCCCTCCCGTTTGAGTGTACATAACTAAACGTATTCAGCACGGTGTACATTCATGAAAAAGGGAGCGATTACATTTTTAAAAGATAAAGAAAAGAGGAGTAAATGCCCATAAAATCAAATGTTTTATCTCTTTGTGGGGCATGTTTGAAAAACGCAGTATTTTTAGTGTATGACAAACATTTTCAAAAGTTCTATGGAATTATTAGGAGCAATTTAACTAAATCCACATATCTTAAAGTATAGCAAATGGAGGTGAAACACATGGGATACTACGGAGGTTACGGATACGGTTGTGGTTATGGCGGCGGTGGCTGCGGCGGCGGTTTCGCTTTAATCATTGTACTTTTCATCTTATTAATCATCATCGGCGCTTCTTGCTTCGGCGGCGGCTGGTGCTAATTATTAAAAAATGATGACGACGCAACATCCACACTTTATTTCTTCAACTATTTCTTCCACAAAAGGTCTCTTCGGGATGAAGAGACTTTTTTAGTTTATTATTTATAATAACGTGTACAAACTACACGTTAAAAAGGTTTTATGCATGGTTCTACATAAAAAAAAGACTCTGATTTCAGAGTCTTTTTCTACTTATGCTTTTTGAACGTTAGCAGCTTGAGGTCCGCGTTGACCTTCTTCAACGTCGAATGTTACAGCTTGACCTTCGTCTAAAGATTTGAATCCTTCGCTTTGGATTGCTGAGAAATGTACGAATACATCGTCGCCGTTTTCGCGCTCGATAAATCCGAAACCTTTTTCTGCGTTAAACCATTTTACTGTACCTTTTTCCATGAATGTTGCCTCCTCGTGTGCTATGCACACATTGTATTACTATCCTTGCTCATGATCAAAATCTTTAAGACGAAAGTATTCACCTATCGATTGTTGCCGAACAAAAATAATTCTTCTTATAGAATAGCAAAAGTTAATGATAATTGCAAGGAATGAAGAAAATTTAACGAAAACGGTCATTCATTTAATGAAAGAAAACGAAAATTATACGAGTGAAAATAAGTAAGAAAGAGCGTATCAGGTCACACTATCTCTATATTTAAGAAGAAAGGGGTCAGTCATATGTTTAAACAAAAAGCAGGGGAAAAACTGATTGAACTGTTAATTGAATGGGGCGTTGACCATATTTACGGCATGCCAGGAGACTCCATTAATTCAATTATTGAACCGCTTCGCAAAGCCCAGGACAAAATTAAATTTATTCAAGTGAGGCATGAAGAAGCGGGAGCTCTCGCAGCGGCTGCATATGCAAAGCTAACGGGTAAAATCGGTGTATGCACGGCTATTGCCGGACCGGGAGCGATTCATTTACTGAATGGTTTGTATGATGCAAAGTTAGACAAAGCTCCCGTTTTAGCACTTACGGGGCAAGTGGAGTCTGATCTTATCGGAAGCGATGCGTTTCAAGAAATTAATTTAGAGCGAATGTTCGATGACGTGGCTGTATATAACCAGCGAATCATGTCCGCTGAACAGCTTCCCACTGTTGTCAATCAAGCGATTCGAACAGCTTATGCTAAAAAAGGTGTGTCTGTGTTAACCATTCCCGATGATATCCCTCGTTTTGAAATCGGATCAGAAGCACGAGAAACATCAAGCATAATCGTTAAACAAGACGTCTTTCCTCACAGAGAAGACCTTGAAAAGGCAAAAGATTTGATTGGTAAAGCAGAAAGTCCGGTTATTTTAGCCGGTCGAGGCACACATGAAATGAGAGAAGAACTGCTTGCGTTTGCAGAGAAAATCGCAGCACCTATTGTTCTTACGCTTCCTGGAAAAGGCGCAATACCGGATGAACATCCGTATTGTCTTGGAGGACTTGGATTAATCGGGACAAAGCCAGCGTATGAAGCGATGCAAGAAGCGGATACGCTCATCATGATTGGAACGTCCTATCCGTTTACAGGCTTTTTGCCAGACCATGCGAAAACGATTCATATTGATATTGATCCTGCACAAATTGGCAAAAGATATCCTGTAGATGCAGGGCTTGCCGGAGAAGCAAAAACAACAATTCAGTGGTTCTTAGAAAACGTTGGCCGCTCAGAGCATCGCCAGTTTTTAGAGCAAAGTCAAGAACGTATGAAAAAGTGGTGGAGTCAGCTTGATACCCAAGAGGCAAAAGAAAGTCTACCTATCAAGCCTCAGCGAGTAATTCGAGCGCTTCAGCACGTAGCGGCTGATAACGCGGTCTTGTCCGTAGATGTAGGAAACGTCACAGTATGGATGGCGCGTCATTTTCGTATGACAAATCAGCAGTTTGTGATTTCAAGCTGGCTAGCGACTCTCGGATGCGGGCTGCCGGGCGCACTTGCTGGAAAAATTGCTTATCCGGATAAGCAGGTGTTTGCGGTCTGTGGAGACGGCGGCTTTGCGATGACCATGGCAGATTTTATTACAGCTGTTAAATACAATCTTCCGCTAGTTGTGGTGCTATTTAATAACCATAAAATCGGTATGATTAAATTTGAACAAGAAGTAATGGGAAATGCTGAATTCGGCACAGACTTAACAAATCCGAACTTTGCCAGGTATGCAGATATTTGCGGAGGTGTTGGCTACCGAGTAGAAAAAGAAGAAGAGTTGCTGCCAGCTTTTGAAAGTGCTGTTAGACAAAACAAGCCGTGTATTATCGATGTAATCGTTGATGCAAACGAAGCCCCTATGCCAGCTAAGATTACGCTAGGGCAAGCAACGGGTTATGCCAAGCATATGGTGAAAGAATTGTTTCAAGAAGGCAAGCTAGATTTACCTCCTCTATAAAAAAGAGGCCGTGACGAAAGTAGTTTAGTTGAAGAAAGATCCGAACGATGAATCGAGATTCTTGATGGAGAATCAACTTCGTTTGGGTTTTTTTTATTGGCATGGTGAATGTAGTTTTCATGTATTTCGTTGCTTCTAGCAGTTGATTGGAGGGCAAGGCGAAGACTCCTGCGGGAAAAGCGGAATAGGTGAGACCCCGCAGGAGCGTATGCGACGAGGAGGCTCATCGGCCGCCCGCGGAAAGCGAAGTCTTGCACGGAAATCAACTGCGGTGTACCAAGCAACCCATATGAGCTCATGTATCCCATTTGTTCGTCTTCAGATTGGACTGGTGTGGTTATGTCTCAATCTCTTTTTTATGGTGAAATTTATTCAATATGATTAACTATAAAATTATTATGTAAACTAAAATACCTAAAAATGAAAAATAGCTACTATTATAATTTTTGATAAAGTGGATGAGCAAAAAAACACCGAATTGGAGGGTCTTTTTTTATAAAACTGCTTTAAGATAAGAGAGATAAAGGATAAACTACTAATAAGAAAGTTTAAATGTAAGGACTGACGCCGCATGAACTGGAGACCAGATCGCGCTAGCAAAAAAGCGATTTATAAACAAATTGCAGAATATATTGAAAGCTGTATTTCATCGGGAGCGTTTCCGCCGGATTCTATGCTGCCATCAGAACGAACGCTTGCTGCTGAGCTAAACGTGAACAGAAGCACGGTAGTAGCTGCTTATGAAGAGCTGCAGGCACTTGGAATCGTAGAACGTAAAAAAGGAAGCGGCACGCGAGTTAGTTCGAGCATCTGGGGAATTTCCCGTAAACGTATTCCAAACTGGGGGAGATATGTAGAAGACGGTTCATTTTTGCCTAATTTACCGCTCGTACAGCGAATAAGAAGCGAAGCTTTGCGAACAGATTTTGTAAACTTAGCCAGCGGAGAATTAGCCCCTAGCTTGTTTCCAAGTGAAGATTTTCAGCGGATATTAGCGGGCATGCCGTTTAATGAGCATTTAGGCTATGATCATCCGCACGGCAATGAACGTCTGCGTGACGCTATTGCTGCTCATGTTCATGAGTACCGGAAAATCTCCACCGATGCTAATTCCATTTTAATCACATCAGGTGCACAGCAAGCACTTCATTTGATTGTGCAGTGTTTGTTAAAACCAGGAGATGCAGTAGCGATTGAAGATCCGTCTTATAGCTATTCACTGCCGCTTTTTCAATCAGCAGGTTTACGAACGTTTTTGCTGCCTGTAGATAAAAATGGAGCCAACCCGGACGACTTAGTAGAATTACATAAAAAGCATCGCATTCGTATGGTTTTTTTAAATCCGTATTATCAAAACCCGACTGGTATTGTGTTATCAGAAGCGCGTCGAAAGCGGTTTTTAGAGCTTTCTTCAGAATACGGCATTCCGCTTATTGAAGATGATCCTTATTCACTCACGGCATTTGACGGAAATGTACATCAAACGCTGAAATCGATGGACGAGAACGGAAATGTCCTCTATATCAGCTCGCTTTCTAAAATCGTGGCATCGGGCCTTCGAATTGGCTGGATAGTGGGGCCAGAGCAAGTGATTCAGCGCCTGGCAGATGCTAAGCAGCAAATTGACTTTGGTCACAGCATCTTTCCGCAGTGGATTGCTTATCAATTCTTAGATTCTCCTACGTTTTCTTCGCATATTGAAAAGCTTAGACAAGAGCTCAAAAAGCAAGAGTATGCCCTGTCGTCGAGTCTGAACGAGTTGCTCGGATCAAAAGTATCTTTCGATTCGCCTCAAGGCGGGATTCACTTATGGTGCAAAGTGAATCAGCCGGTCGATGACTATCGTCTATTGGAAGAATCGCTTAAAAGAGGAGTGGCTTTTGTCCCAGGAAGCGTGCTGAGTTCTCAAAGCGGAGCTATTCGCTTTACGTTTGGCAGAGGAGAAGAAGAGGTGATTCGAGAGGGAATTAAACGATTTGCGAGCGCCCTAGAGAGTCTGGAATAGCTATAAACATAGGTAAACATGCCGGATGAAAGTTTTATTTTATTATTTCGTATAGATTGTTATGATCTTGTGCTATACTAAGAGTACCATTAACTTTACTTCTGTATTTGTACCGACTGGCCCTGTTGAAAAACAGGGCTTTTTTTTATGTTTGTACACAAAAAAACAGATCCTTTAAAGGATCTGTTTCTGATATGTTGTGTTTCTTATGCTTTTTGAACGTTAGCAGCTTGAGGTCCGCGTTGACCTTGTTCTACGTCAAATGTTACAGCTTGACCTTCGTCTAAAGATTTGAAGCCTTCGCTTTGGATTGCTGAGAAGTGTACGAATACATCGTCTCCACCTTCGCGCTCGATGAATCCAAAACCTTTTTCTGCGTTAAACCATTTTACTTTACCTTGTTCCATAATTGTTGCCTCCTCGTGCGGACTCGCACATTGTGGTACTATTCTTGCTCAAATCTAAAGACGAAAAGTGACAATACTCATACATCCCCACCGAACAAAAATAATTCTCTTACATCTTAGCAGAAATTTCCTATGTTTGCAAGCGCTTTATTTAAAAACCATTCGTATTTTTTTGACAAGTTTTTCATAAATCATGTCTAAAAAATGTCACATTTTGAACATTATAGAAAGGCTATTCTTTGTATTCGCTTTTACTGTAGTTATATAATAATGAAAATGTGCTTTTTCTAAAGATAGACGACAAGTATAAGAAACGTACATACTGAGTGCTGAAATGGAGTGGTAAAGATGAAGGTGGGTTTAATTGGTTTAGGAAATATGGGATTACCGATGGCGGAAAATATGATAAAGGCGGGTCATGAACTTGTTATTTATAACCGCACTGCTTCGAAGGCGGAAAGTCTTGTGAAAAAAGGAGCAAAGGTTGTGGAGACACCTGCTCAAGCAGCACAAGAAGCGAATCTTGTATTTACGATTCTTTCCAATGACAAGGCTTTAGAAGAAGTAACGCTTTCAGAAGCCGGTGTACTTGCAGGCCTTCAAGAAGGTGGTATTCACGTCTCAGTGAGTACTATTAGCGTAGATTTGTCGGAAAAATTAACAAGTGCACATGCTGCATCAGGACAGCATTTTGTTGCAGCGACTGTTTTAGGTCGCCCCGACGCAGCAGCAGCTGCGGCTCTCAAAGTAATAGTTGCAGGTAATAAAGAAGCAAGAGAGCACGTTTGGCCGCTGTTTGAAGCGATTGGTCAAGCTATTTTCACTGTAGGAGACGAGCCTTACTTATCAAATGTAGCTAAGCTTGGCAATAATTTTTTATTAGTTTCGATGTTAGAAGCTGTTTCTGAAGCAGTAGTCATGGTAGAACAGTATGGCATGCAAGCGGAGGAGTTTCTTGAAGTGGTTAATAGCTTATTTGCATCTCCTGTGTATAAAAATTACGGCAATTTAATTGCTAAAAGAGACTTTGAACCAGCCGGGTTCAAGCTGGAGCTTGGACTAAAAGATGTAAACTTGGCTATTGATGCAGCCAAAAAAGTGTCCGCTCCGCTTCCGTTAGGAGAGCTTGTGAAAGGTCATTATGAACAAGGAATCGAAAATGGCTGGGGTCATTTAGACTGGTCCGCTTTACTAAAAACAGTTGAAGCTCTAAAAAAAGATAACTAAAAAGACGAAAAGGAGTGCAGCCAGTGAAAGCGAAAGGAAAGTGGGTATGGATTGTATCCTTTATTTCGATTATTTCGTGTCTGCTGTTTGCAGCTGGGCTTGGAATGTCTATTTATGATTATGTTAGCGCCTCAAAAGCTACTGTAAAAGAAATGGCAAAGCCAAAGCAGGAAACAAGCAGCAGTAACAAAAGTACAAAGAATTATACGATTGTCGCTTTAGGAGATTCACTGACAAGAGGAACAGGAGACGCAGCGGGAAAAGGATACGTTGGGTATTTAAAAGAGAATCTTGAAGAAAAAACGAAGAAGAAAATTCTTTTAAGTAACTTTGGAATAAAAGGTCAAACGTCTTCGCAGCTGGCAAGTCAAGTAAAGCAGCAGCAAATTCAGCGGCAGATTAAGTCGGCAGATACCGTGCTGATCACCATTGGAGGAAATGACTTATTTCAAGGCGGACAAACGCTGCAGAACTTAAATAAAAACAATATTCAAAAGCTAGAAAATGACTATTTAAAAAACGTAGACAGCATCTTAAAAAGCATCCGGTCGGCAAATAAAGACGCAACAATTTTTTTAATTGGTTTATACAATCCGTTTAGTAACCTGCAAGATGCAAAAACGACAACGGCTATTGTACGAGAATGGAATTACAGAAGCAGTGAATTAAGTGCTAATTATAAGCAAACTGTTTTTGTACCGACCTTTGATTTGTTTCAGCTAAAGGTAGATGACTACTTATATACTGATAAGTTTCATCCGAATGCAAAAGGCTACAAGCTGATCGCAGAACGTGTAGCATCGCTTATTACATGGTAAGGGAGGGAATGATATGAGTGAAGTAACGCTTTCAGTAAAAGGACTGAGAAAAGTAATAGGAAAACGTGAAATCATCAAAAATATTGATTTTGAACTAAAAAGAGGCGAAGTATTTGGTTTTTTAGGGCCAAATGGAGCTGGTAAAACAACAACGATCCGAATGCTTGTCGGCTTGATTCGCCCGACGGCTGGTTCGATTTCTATCTGTGGGTACAGCGTATCGAAGCAGTTTACAAAAGCGATGGAGCATATCGGCTGTATTGTTGAAAATCCTGAGCTGTATCCATACTTAAGCGGTTGGGAAAATCTGCAGCACTTTTCACGCATGATTCCTTCTATGACGGAAGAACGCATTCATGAAGTGGTGGAATTAGTTGGCTTACAAGAGCGTATCCACGACTTAGTTCGCACGTATTCATTAGGTATGAGGCAGCGTTTAGGAATTGCGCAAGCGCTTCTCGGAAAACCGAAAGTGCTCATTTTAGATGAGCCAACGAACGGACTCGACCCATCTGGGATTCGGGACATGCGTAAATTCATTCGCTTTTTAGCTGAAAGTGAAGGTCTAAGCGTCTTAGTATCGAGTCATTTGCTGAGTGAGATTCAGCTGATGTGTGACCGAGTAGCGATTATTGCAAAAGGAGAAGTTATTCACACAGAATCGGTGAAGACCCTGTTAACTCAGCAAGAGCGCTTACTGTGGAAGCTAGATCCGCAGCCTGCGGGAATAGACGTCTTAAAACAAGTGACGGACTTTGTGCAAGTGCAGGGGGAGTATGTCACGACGTTTTATGAAGAATCTGAAGTGGGAGAGTGGAACAAACAGCTCATTCAAGCAGGAGTAACGGTAAAAGAAATGAATCGAAAGCTTCCAACTCTTGAAGATTTATTTATCGAAATGACAGGAGGCGAATCGATTGATTAGTTTGGTTCAAAATGAAATGATCAAGCTCGTTCGAAAAAAGCGCCTGTTAATCGTTACCCTTATTATGGGCGTTTTGATTTCCATGTTCACATATGCTCAGCTTCGCGAAACGCAGCGCCTTCAAGAAAAGCTAGGAACGACCGATTGGCGCAGTACGCTGCAGCAAGAAATTATCGATACGCAAAACCGGCTGAGCGGAAGCCAAATTTCAGATGATTGGCGCAAGCAGCTTGAAATTCGCGTGGCGCAGCAACAGTATTACTTAGATAACGATATCAATCCTTCAGAACCAGGAGCCCCAACGTTTGTGCGAGGGTTCATTGAAAACGCCATTCAGCTTTTGCTGCCGCTGATGATTATGATTATTGCAGCGGATTTAGTGTCTTCAGAATACAGCTTGGGATCCATCAAGGTATTGTTGACGAGGCCTGTGAAACGCTGGAAAATCCTGCTTAGTAAATATATCACGCTCGTCATGTCCGTCTCGTTTTTAATTTTAATGTTTGGCGTTTTGTCGTATCTCATTTCTGGTGTTGTATTTGGATTTAAAGGCTGGACAGCGCCTATTCTTACGGGATTTAGCGTGCAGGGCAATGATTTGAATACAGCGAACGTTCATTTAATTTCGCAGTGGAGATATATTTTAATGGAATTTGGCCTTGCTTGGTTTGTATCACTTGTTGTTGGAACGCTTGCTTTTATGCTGTCCGTTTTAATTAAAAGTACGGCTGCTGGTATGGGTGTGATGCTTGCTTGTTTGATTGCAGGTACGATTTTAAGCAGTATGGTTTCTTCGTGGAATTCAGCTAAGTACTTGTTTATGGTCAATTTAAATTTAACTTCTTATCTGCAAGGCACAGCTCCTCCGACTGAAGGAATGACACTAGGATTTTCCTTGGGTGTTTTAACCATTTGGGGACTTGCCGGGCTGCTCGTGTCGTTTCTGGTATTTACCAAAAAAGATGTGTACTAATTCCATATAAGTTGACGATAATCAGGAACATACGTTATGATTGTTTTAACAAAAAATGCTGTTTTGTTCAAAGGGGAGTAGCTCTTGCAGTAAAGTCGTCATTTCGAGATTATTATCTCCGGCTTTATTGACAATGCAAATTGTTAGCGAGACCTTTGCCAATGTTGCCATTGGTAAAGGTCTGGATAAAAACACCTTTACCACATGTGGTAAAGGTGTTTTTTGTCATTTCAAAATGAGAGAGGAGCTTAAAAATGTCAAAACTATCGAGACTGTTAAAAAGCCCCGCTGTAAAAAAAGGAATAAAAAAAGCTGTACCTATTATTATGAAAGAGTTAAAGAAACGAAAATCGAAAAGAAGATAGCAGAAAAGAAAATAAGAAAGGTTGAGTGCTAAGTGAAAAAGTGGATGCTAGTCATATCAACTGCTGTTCTTTTTATGGTCGGAGGCTGTTCTTTTCTTGAAGATACAAGCAGTACGTTGAACTACGCAAACGATGCGAAAGATTACGTGAGTGAAGCACAAAAGTTTGCTGAAGAAATACCGCCTCTAGCGGAAAAAGCTGTTAATGACGACGAGGCAATAAAGAAGCTAGAGCAAAAGCTGCAGCAAATGAAAGGGAAAGCTGAAGAATTTAATAAAACAAAAGCTCCTGACATCGCTTCTGATGTGCACGATCAGCTTGTTCAACAAAACGAAAAAATCATTAGTGGAATTGAAGCGTATGAAGCCAATATAAAGGATGGCAGCTTCAATCCAGAAGCGCTAAAAAACAGTGAATTGTTTCAATCAATTCAAGATGTATCAAGTATTATGAAACAAATTAAAGAATTAGGTCAGTAAGAAAACGCAACTGAGAAAAAAGTATGTTAACTAAAGAAAATCCGAACGATGAATCAAGGTTCTTGATGGAGAATCAACTTCGTTCGGATTTTTTCATTTGTAAGGTGAACGTAGGCTTCACGTGTATAGGTGCTTCTAGCTGTGGATTGGAGGGCAAGACGAAGACTCCTGCGGGAAAAGCGGAATAGATGAGACCCCGCAGGAGCGCAAGCGACGAGGAGGCTCATCGGCCGCCCGCGGAAAGCGAAGTCTTGCACGGAAATCCACAGCGGTGTCACAACCGATTCATACTAGCTCATTCATCCTCTTTGTTCGCCTTTAGATTCGATTGATGTAGTTATGTCTTATGACTCAACATCGTTTTCTTGTTATAAATGTAAAATTATATAAATATATCTATTTATTAGAAGGCAAAAACCTTCTCTTTCTTTTTTACATCTACGAAATTTTGTTAGAAGCTGTGACAAACTTAATGTCTGCTTTTCATATCCTATGTATAGTACATATATACACACCGCTTGAAATAAATTTTTTTTAAAATTAAAAGAGGGCGTGGGAACGTTGATGTATTAGGTAATAAGACTCATTTAAAAAGGAGGGTTCATCCAATTAATAAAAACTATAGTCTTTGGTTTTAAAGAGAGAAACTAAAAAAATTTTTTCGGTTTACAAAAAGTTAATAAAACGCATACAAATGGTTTACTAAAAAATCAAAAAATTTACATCCTTTATAAATCTTTTCTGCTATACTATTTTTGAACAGTTGCTAGATTTATAGCGATGATAACTTACTTGAAAGGTGAATGGTAGATGAAAAAGAACAAAAGTAGTAAAACGAAAAAAATCCTATCCACATCACTGGCACTTTCTCTATTATCTATGCCTCTTTTAACTACACAGGCAGGAGCGGAAGAACGTCATCCTGGACAAAGCTCACAGCAAAGCAAGCATCAAGGCCATAATAAAAAAGATGCGCTTGTGAACATACGCCTGATGGAAACAACCGATGTTCATACGAATCTATTAAACTATGATTATTTCAAAGATGCCTCTTACGAGAAAGTGGGTTTAGTTAAAACCGCTACCTTAATCAAAAATGCTCGAAAAGAAGTAAAAAACAGCTTATTAGTAGATAACGGAGACCTCATTCAAGGAACGCCCCTAGGCACGTATAAAGCTAAGATTGACCCGCTGAAAAAAGGCGAAGTTCATCCTGTATTTAAAGCGATGAATCAGCTAGATTATGATATTGCAACGCTTGGAAATCATGAGTTCAACTACGGATTAGACTTTCTAAAAGAAGCGTACAACGATGCGAACTTCCCTTACATAAATGCCAATGTCTATGTTGACGATCATGACAGCAACCCGAAAAATGACAAAAATAAATTTACGCCTTATAAAATTATGAATAAAAAAGTCGTTGATGAAAACGGTAAAAAACGAACGATTAAAGTCGGTTTCATTGGTTTTGTGCCGCCTCAAATTAACGATTGGGACAAAGCAAACCTTGACGGAAAAGTCATTACAAAAGGTATTGTAGAAACAGCCAACAAGTACATTCCAGAAATGAAGAAAAAAGGTGCGGACGTAGTTGTCGCGATGGCTCACTCTGGGTTTAGCAGCAATAAGCAAAACACGGAAGATGTGATTTACTCATTAAGTGAAGTAAAAGGCATTGATGCTATTACGTTTTCACACACGCATAAAGTCTTCCCTGCTAAAACGGAAGCTGCGCTAGACGGTTTGTTCCTCGGAGCAGATAAAAAGCCTCTTCCTGGCGTCGATAATGCAAAAGGAACAATCAACGGCGTTCCGGCTGTCCAAGCAGGTTACGGCGGAGGATCACTTGGCTTAATTGACTTAACGTTAAAAGAAGAAAAAGGAAAATGGAAAGTAGTAAACTCTCAATCGTCCACGCGTGAAACGTATAAAGACGTAAAAGATGCGTCAGGGAAAACGGTTACGCAAAGTACGGTAGAACCGGATAAGGGTGTTGTTAAAGCGGTTCAAAAAGATCACGATGCAACGGTTAAATACGTGAACACACCAATCGGTAAAACGACGGATGATATTCACAGCTATTTTTCTCTTGTGAAAGATGATCCATCTATTCAAGTTGTAACAAATGCACAAAAAGACTACGTGGAAAAATACGTTTCTCAAAACAAGCCGGAATATAAAGACCTTCCGATTTTATCAGTCGGAGCACCTTTTAAAGCAGGAAGAAACGGCGTAGATGAATATACGGAAATTAAAAAAGGTGACTTAACGATTCGAAGCGCAGGTGACCTGTATCTATATGACAACACGTTAAAAGCGGTCAAAGTAAAAGGTTCCGTTATAAAAGACTGGATTGATATGTCTGCCGGTAAGTTTAATCAAATTACACCGAATAAAACGGAAGAGCAGGAATTATTAAATCCAAGTTTCCCTGTTTATAACTTCGACGTCATTGACGGCGTTCAATATCAAATTGACGTCACTAAACCAGCAAAATACGATGTGAATGGAAACGTGATTCATGCGGATTCAAGCCGAGTTGTTAACTTAACGTATAACGGTAAACCAGTTGACTCGAATCAAGAGTTTATCGTTGTGACAAATAACTACCGAGCTGGCGGAGGCGGAAACTTCCCTGGTCTAAAAGGAAGCGAGCTTGTGGTGGATTCAGCGGATGAAAACCGTCAAATTCTAATGGACTACATCACCGAGCAAAAAGAAATTACGCCTACAGCTGACGATAACTGGTCCATTGCACCAATTAACGGAACGGCTAACGTGACGTTCACAAGCTCACCGCGCGGAGAAAGCTATTTAACTGAAGGAAGCAACATTACGTATACAAATAAAACGGATGACAAAGGATTTGGCATTTACAAAATCAACCTAAACGGTGAATCCAAAGATAATACAAAGGTACAGCTTTTAGGCATGAACGACCTGCACGGTCAGCTCGATACAGATACAAAAATTACGTCAAATGGCCAATCGCTGTTAGCTGGAAATATGAAGTATACAGCAGCAGCTATTCGTAAACAAGAAGCTGAAAATCCGAATACGCTTTTAGTTCATGCTGGAGATATGATTGGCGGAAGCCCGTTAGTTTCAGCGCTGTTTCAAGATGAGCCAACGGTTGAAGTGATGGAATCACTTGGATTTGATGTAGGCACGCTTGGAAATCATGAGTTCGATGAAGGCATTGCTGAGCTTCACCGTATGATTGAAGGGGGAGACCATCCAAAAGGAACAAAAGGATACGACGGCATGAATTTCCCGGTTATAGCGGCAAATGCTTATGATACTTCAACGAATAAATTAATTACAGAACCTTACGCGATAAAAGAAGTAGGCGGCAAGAAAATTGGATTCATCGGCGTTGTAACACAAGAAACGCCAAGCATGATTGTTCGTAAAGGAAATGAAAACTTAAAAATTACGGATGAAGCAGAAGCAATTGATAAATATACGGCAGAGTTGAAAAAGAAGGGTATTAAAGCAATTGTAGTACTTGCTCATAATCCATCTAATCAAAATGGAACGTCTACCGAATTTGATGCAGCCGATATCGCTAAGAAAATTGATGATGAAGTTGACGTTATCTTTTCAGCTCACAATCACGTATACAACAACAAAGTAGTAGATAACAAACTAATCGTTCAAGCTTATTCATACGGTTCAGCGTTTTCTGACGTAGACGTTGAAATCGATAATACGGGTGAAATCGTGAAAAAAGATGCAAAAATTGTGACCGTTTATCAAAAAGACTATACGCCAGATCCTGAAGTTTCAAGCATTATGAAAAAGTATGAAGACTTAGCAGCACCTATTAAAGCAGAAGTTGTTGGAAATTCATCTACTGCTCTAGCAAAAGGTTATCCATCTAGCGGAGCAACGGGCGATATCGCGCTTGGAAACTTAATTGCTGACGGTATGAAAGCAGAAATGAAAGCTGACTTTGCGTTAATGAATGGCGGAGGCGTTCGTTCACAGCTTGATTCTGGTGACGTCACATACGGTGATTTATTTGCGATTCAGCCGTTTGGCAACGTCTTAAATAAAGTAAAGCTAAGCGGAGCAGATTTAGAAACGGTGTTAAACAATCAAATTACATCATCCGGCTTAGATTTCCATATTGCAGGCTTTAACTATACGTGGGATGGAAGCACCAATAAAGTAGTCGATATCACGCTTCCAGATGGAAGTAAAATTGACAAAGAAAAAGAATATACAGTAGTAGTCAATAACTATATGTATGGAAATGAAAAATACGGTATTGGCGCACTTTCTTCAGATATGGAAGTGGGACCAGAAGATTTACAAGCAACGGTAAACTATATTAAAACACTTAATAGCCCGTTTGAATACAAAGCAGAAGGACGTATTCAAAACGTGGCAGCTGCTAAAACAGCTGAACAGCAAGAGCCCACTTTCAAAATAGCTCAATAAGCCAAAAAAGACTGTCTCATAACCCGGATTTCCGGTTTAGAGACAGTCTTTTTTTAGTAGGCTGACTTACCTTTTAAACTTTAAATCAACTAATTTATGTCACAACAGACCGCTTAATTTTTGAAACAATCACCAGATTGTGGTATTCTTTCCATGGAAAGAAGATTTACGTAAACGTTAAAAGTGGTATAAAAGATTTCACTATTTTTTCATTTATTTGCGCTATGATATAGAGCTATATAGAACCTGAAATAGAATATGTTCGTTACAGTAAAGGAGTAAATAAAAGTGGCTATTAATCTACAAAAAGGTCAAAAAATTGATTTAACAAAAGGAAGAGAAGGCCTATCTTCTATTACAGTTGGATTAGGATGGGATCCTGTAAAAAAACGCAGCTTTTTTGGTTTCGGAGGAAACGGACCAAGTATCGACTGTGATGCATCTGTTCTTATGCTAAATTCAAACGATAAGCTTGTAAGTAACTCAGCCGTTGTGTATTTTGGAAATCGTCACAGTAACTGCGGGAGCGTTAAGCATTCAGGCGATAACCTTACCGGAGCAGGTGAAGGAGACGATGAACAAATTTTTGTTGATTTAAAAAAAGTTCCTGGAAACGTACATAAACTTGTGTTTGTGGTCAACATCTATCAGTGTGTTGAGCGAAACCAAGATTTCGGTATGATTAAAAATGCGTTTATTCGCGTTGTAGACAGCGCTAAAAACGAAGAACTTGTCTACTTTAATTTATCTGAAGACCATTCAGGAGCAACCGCTTTGTTTGCAGGTGAAATTTACCGAGACGGGAAAGAATGGAAGTTTTCCGCAACTGGAGATGCAACGAGAGATACTGGATTAGGTGAAATTGCAAATAAATATACAAAATAAACAACTTGAAAAGAGGGAAACGAAATGGCTATTAATCTTTCAAAAGGACAAAAAGTAGATTTAACAAAAACGAATCCAGGATTAACAAACGTCGTGGTAGGTCTTGGATGGGACGTAAATAAGTATGACGGTGGAAACGATTTTGATCTAGATTCATCTGTTTTTTTATTAAACGGCGCAGGAAAATGTGCTTCAGAATCTGATTTTATTTTTTACAATAATACGACGGGTGCAAACGGAGCGGTTGAGCATACCGGAGATAACCGTACAGGCGTAGGTGAAGGAGACGATGAGCAGGTTCAAGTAGATTTGAAAAATGTGCCTCAATCTATTGAACGTATCGCGTTTACCATTACGATTCATGAAGCGGAAGCACGCGGTCAAAACTTCGGTCAAGTAAGCAACGCCTATGTTCGTATTTTAAATGCAACAAATGACGAAGAGTTAATTCGTTATGATTTAGGTGAAGACTTCTCTATTGAAACAGCAGTCGTGGTAGGCGAGCTGTACCGACACGGTGGAGAATGGAAGTTTAATGCTATTGGCAGCGGCTATCAAGGCGGCTTAGCGGCACTTGTAAACGACTTCGGTTTAAATGCCTAATCATTAAAGTAAGAAAATGTACGGAGGATGTTTTTATGTCAATTTCTTTATCAAAAGGTCAGCGCATTGACCTAACCAAAACGAACCCAGGATTAACAAAAGTAATAGTAGGTCTTGGGTGGGATACAAATAAATATGCTGGATCTCAAGATTTCGATTTAGATGCATGTGCATTTTTAGCCAATAAATCAAGCCAAGTTGTAAATGACGAGGAGTTTGTTTTTTACAACAATTTAAAAAGTCCAAATGGAGCTGTGGAGCATACCGGCGACAACCGTACAGGTGCAGGAGATGGAGACGATGAGCAAATCGCCGTTGATTTTTCTCTTCTTCCTGACCATGTTGAAAAAATCGGAATTAGCGTCACGATTCATGACGCGGATGCTCGAGGACAAAACTTTGGACAAGTATCCAACGCGTTTGTTCGTTTGATTGACGCTGAAACAAATGAAGAAGTGCTTCGATATGACTTAGGCGAAGATTTTTCGATTGAAACAGCTGTCGTTGTATGCGAGCTATACAAGCACGGAAACGATTGGAAGTTTAATGCTATTGGCAGCGGATTTTCCGGTGGCTTGGCCGACCTTTGCCGCAACTACGGATTATCCGTATAAAAAAGGCATGGGATAAATGAAAAAGAAAGGGTGCTTTAACGAGTACCCTTTCTTTTTAGCATGTATATGTCTGAAAAGAAAGGAGCTGTAAGGCGTGAATAAACTAATTGATCCTCATATCATTAATCTTAACGAGCAAAATGGAACTTCTCTTTTTTCTAAAGATGTTTCTCTGCGAGGTGACTTTATACAAAATGAGCAGCAAACTTCCTATAAACAAGTGGCGGGAAGGTATTTAGGCACTCATCTTGATGCGGACGAGTACGCAGCTTTTCTTTATGAACTTGCGCATTCATCATCATCGATCCTTGTCCTGCACGATAAGCTTGATAAGTCCATTTCAAATGATAGATTAAAAGAAGTCCAAACGATTCTTAAAATTAATCAAGAAGAACGCGGTCTTTCTGTCAATCGACTGTTTGCTTTTTTAGAAGGAAAAAAGCTGATCGTGAAGTCAGAAAATCCCGCTATACATAGAAGAGTACGTGAAAAATTTATTGAAACGTTAACGTGTTTTAAAGAACAGCACGCAGAGGGCTTTATGGATGCACAGTTTCAACGCGTATTAATCGATTTAATAAAGTGGCAGTGGAATCATGTGAAATCTTGGATGCTGGATAAAGCCTTTCCCGAGCACGCGCCTCGCATCATGTGGTACGGAGATGCGAATAAAAGCGAGCAGTATTTTCTTCATTATTTGATTTTACTAGGTTTTGACGTCCTCACCTTTCATCCAGAGGGAAAGGATAATTTAAAAGAAGTAGATAAGAATCAACATTTAACAACGGTTTATACGTTTCCTTCTACTAGCTCGCTTTTTCCTTTTCCAATGGATAAACCGGTTCGAAAAGGTACGGTAGCATTTAGAGCGTCTCAAGAAATTGAGCAAGTGCTTCATTCAGAGGAGTCCATGCTGTATAAACCGTGGCAATTTCGTTCGTATTTTCCAACTTCAGTTACTCTTAAAACGACGTATGATGAGGTTTTTTTATTAATGAGAGAACGGGCGTTTATTCGTCCTAATTTTGGAGTGTCAAAGCCATATGTACACGTGCCGGTCTTGTTCTCAAAAGTACTTGGCATTTCTAGAAATCGAAAAGAGTACTGGAGTAAAGTGCATGAGCTCATGCAAACGGAAAATGAGTTAGCTCTGACGATTGATTCTGTTCCTTTTGCCAAAAAGATAGAGGGGAATAATCACTTTCACTATCAAGGAGCTCTCGGAAGTGATGGTACGCTCAGTCCAGATAAAATGATTGAAAGCAACTGGTGGCGCTATAAAGAGCTGCCTATCGGGCTTCAGAAAGGGCTCGCTGCAGCTATTTCCAGGTATTGTGCACATTCAAAGCTCCTTCGGTTAGATCATGAAGATGAGTATCAGCATCAAATGTACTTGTTTAATCAGTCTTTGAAGCTTCCAAACAACGTGCTTCGCATGCTTCAAAAATTTGATTATACGCAGCACGTCCCCCGGCTCATTATTTATCACGGAAATGAACATGAAACGTTTACGCGTGAAGATGCAGCTTTACTGCTTCTATTAAATGAATTCGGCGTTGATATTGTTCTTTTTAATCCGACGGGTCAACTGGATATAGAAGCGTTCGTCGAAGAAAAATATTTCGATATGCACTGGCTAGAAGATATTAGCTTTAATGAAGAATTCAAAGAGCCGTCGCTCATTCAAAAATGGTTAAAACGAATCTTTTAAAGAAAGAAGGGTTTTTAAATGGCAACAAATGAATTACAGCCTTTAGATCTAAACCAAGCGGAAGAAGCTTTAGAAACAAAGCCTAATGAAGTAAAAGCAAAACTGCGAGAAGAACCAGAAGTACGTCGCTTAGCAGAACAAATTGATTATAAAAATCAGCTGGCTCTGCTTGAATATGGGAAAGAAACGGCCAATGAAATTTCCTCGTTTTCTGGAAAAGTGCTTAGTACAATTAAATCGTCCAGCATGGAAGAGTCAAGCCAATTATTAAAGCAGCTTGGAAAGATTATGGATAAATTTGACGCAAAGGATTTTGTTGAAGATAAAGGGTTTTTCTCTAAGCTTTTTAAACGCGGTCAAAAAATAGTGGATAAGCTGTTTCAAAAATATGAAACAATGGGCTCTGAAATTGATAAAGTATATGTAGAGATTACAAAATATGAAACGGAAATGAAGCATTCGACCACAACGCTTGAACAGCTTTACGAGCAAAACTATCAGTACTATATGGAGCTTGAAAAATATATTGTAGCGGGCGAAGTAAAAGTAGAAGAATTAAAACAAGAGTTAAAGGTGCTTGAAGAACGAGCGTCGAGTGGAAACCAGCTGGCGGCAATGGAGCTTCAAACCTTAAAAAACGCAGTTGAGCTGATGGAGCAGCGATTATATGACTTAGAAATGGCAAAACAAGTATCTTATCAATCTGCTCCTCAAATCCGTATGCTACAGCGAGGAAATACAAAGCTGATCGGAAAAATCAATTCTGCGTTTATTACAACGATTCCTATTTTTAAAAATGGACTTATTAACGCAATTGCAGCAAAACGCCAAAATTTAGTAGCCGAGTCAATGAACGAATTAGACAAACGCACAAATGAACTGCTCATTCGAAATGCAGAAAACATTTCACAGCAAAGCGTTAAAATTGCCAAAATGTCCGGTGCTCCTAGCGTAAAAGTAGAAACGATGGAGGAAACGTGGAATATTATTATGAAAGGAATGCAGGAAACAAAAGCAATCGAAGAAGAAAACAAGCGTCTGCGTGAAGAAGGACTTGTTCGCTTGGAGCAATTTCAAGAAAACTTCAAGGCGCTTGAGCATAAGATGTAACGACAAAGCGGGAATCTTCACGATTCTCGCTTTTTTTTTCATATACATTTGCTAGAAGTCTGAATTGTTTAGAAGAGATTAGTCAAAAGCATGAAAGGGTATCAGATATAAAAGAAGTATTATCCAAAATAAGATAGTTATTTCCAGAAGGCGTTTGTGTACTTTTATAATTTAAGTTAAAAACGTAAAAAACTTAATGTTTTTAAGTTTTTTTCTGGCTTTTAGTTTTTATTTGCGCTACAATTAGCTCATATCAAAGTGAAAAAGGAGGGTATTCGGATGTATCAAGAGCAGCGCATGAGTGCGATTGTTGAATACCTTCATACACACCGTACGATTACGTTAGACGAAATTTGCGATATGTTTACCGTTTCAAAAGATACGGCGAGGCGTGATTTAGTCAAGCTTGAAGAACACGGTGAGGTTATGAGAGTCAAAGGCGGGGCGACGCTATCGTCAAGTCACATCGTTGATTATAGTGAACGAACGCCTACCAAAGCGAAAGAACAAATCGCTAAAGAAGCAGCTTCGTTAATTTCGGCGGGCTATGATGTACTTTTAGATACGTCTTCTACCATCGCACTGATGGCGAAGTATATGGATGTAAAGCATGCAACTGTTATTACGAATTCCATTGATAATGTGGATTTGCTCGATCAATATACGACGTGTGATACGTTTTTGCTGCCGGGCAAGTTTAACGGGAAAAACCGTAACGTCACCGGGCCAAGAACGATTTCTACGTTGCAGGAATACAAAGTAGATCAGCTGTTTTTAGGGACATGCGGCGTTGGGGCAGAGAGTATTACATCTCCAAGTGAAGAAGAAGCGTTTTTAAAAAGACAGATGATTCAATGTGCAAGACAAGTGATTATGCTTGCGGATCATACGAAGTTTGAACGTGAATTTTTACACCGAGTATGTGATATGAGCGACATTGATATCTTGATTACAAATAAAGAGCCAGAAGCGGATGTAAAAGAAAAAATAGAACAAAATCAAGTGCGGCTTATCGTCACAGATTTTGATAAAGGAGAGGAAAAACGATGAAAAAAATAAAAGTAGGATTAGTAGGATACGGATTTTCAGCAACGGTCTTTCACACGCCTCTTTTAAGCGTGTTAGACGAATTTCATATTTCAAAAGTCATGAGTTCAAATCCTGAAAAAGTGAAGAGTGACTTAGAAGACGTTGAAGTAGTGAGCACTTTATCTGAACTTCTAGAAGATGACAGCATTGATTTAGTTATTATTACAACGCCTAGCGGCATGCACTATGAAATGGTGAAAGACGCACTTCGCGCAGGCAAGCATGTAATTGTTGAAAAGCCGATGGTTGTATCGGAAAAAGAAGCAAATGAATTAATTCAATTAGCAAAAGAACAAGATGTTCAACTAAGCGTCTATCATAACCGCAGATGGGATAATGATTATTTGACGGTGAAACAGCTGATTGAAGAAGGGAAATTAGGCGACGTTAAAATGTATGAAGCTCATTTTGACCGCTATCGTCCGGCTGTTCGAGACCGCTGGAGAGAAAATGAAGGACCTGGGTCAGGAGCGCTTTACGATTTAGGCTCTCATTTAATTGACCAAGCCTTACATCTTTTTGGAATGCCTGAATTTGTTCAAGCTGATGTGTTTGGTCAGCGAGATCATGCACGTACGGATGATTACTTCCACGTAGTGCTTGGATACGGTTCTCTTCGCGTTATTTTGCATTCAAGCGCTATTGTGCCAAGCAACGGGCCGCGCTTTCAAGTTCACGGAACAGAAGCAAGCTATATCAAATACGGGATTGACGGCCAAGAAGATATGCTAAGAGCCGGCAAGAAGCCTGTGAATGATACGTGGGGAGCAGATCATCCTGAACACTACGGTAAGCTGACAACGGGCGAAGGAGAAACAACAGAAATTGAAACGCTGCACGGTTCTTATGTGACGTATTATCAAAAAATTGCCGACAGCCTGCTTCGAGGAGAAGAACTTCCGGTTTCAGCAGAAGAAGCTCGTGACGTGGTTAAAGTTATTGAAGCGGTATTTGAAAGCAGCAAAGAAAAACGAGCGGTTTATTTTAACTAAGGAGCGAGAAACAGTGAGTAATCATTCGGCAGAGACGCTGCTTGAAAAAGTAGTTCAACAGGAAAAAGAACTGATCTTTCATCAATTTACAAATGACCAGGCTCTACAGCTCGGAACGGCCATTATTAATGAAGCAAAAAGCAAGGGTAAGGCAGTAACCGTAAGTATTAAACGAAATGGTCAAACTCTCTTTCATCATGCGATGGAAGGGGCTATTCCCGATCATGAAGAATGGATTAAACGAAAATCAAACACCGTTCTTCGCCACCATCACAGCTCGTATTATATGAAGCTGTACTGCGAGTTAAAAGATCGTTCTTACGCGCAGTTTTACGCAGCGAATCCTCAGGAATTCGAAGCAGTAGGAGGGTCATTTCCGATTTCGGTTAAAAACGTTGGCGTAATTGGAAGCATCACCGTATCAGGCATGTCACAAGAAGAAGATCATGCACTTGTGGCAGATACGATTCGTAGCTTTTTGCAATAAAAATAAGCGGACTTCGTTGGAAGTCCGCTTATTTAATTAAAAGATGAGTGGCGATAAGGCGTGTGTTTTTTCTACGTAAATAAAAGCATCATATCGTTTTGACAAGCGAGAAGGAACATAATTTCCGTATTGTTCAACCTCTGGGTCATATACAACACCAATGGCGCGGTGGCCTATCGTTGAATGAAAAAATGTTCGATTTTCCTCTGTAAACATGAGGTATTGATCAAAAGCACCTGCTCGGTGGATGGTATCTTCCCAGCTTCCTTCCATAGCTGGAGGAACGGTTAATTCCTGATGAGGATTACCCCAGCTATCAGAAGCAATGACCGTGCCGTGATAAGTTCCGAATCCGACGGCGTAAACATGCTTCTTTCCGTATTCTTCACGGGTAAGCTGACCTACATTCACCATGCCGCTGCTTTTCATGTCCGTTGCTCTTGCATCTCCGATATGAGTGTTATGCTCCCATACAATTCCTTTAGCGCTATCTTTGTAGTAAGATTGAATATATTTTAAAGCTTCTACCATATGACGATCCCGAATATTCCACGATTCATTGTCGTTGGTAATCATCGTATGATAATAAGCTTCAGCATTGCTTGCTACCAGCGCATTTACCTGCATACTAAGCGCAGCTTCAGGCTCATGAGTATAGGTATCTTTCTTTTGCTGAATGGTTTGTAAAAGCTCTAAGATTTCTACCATGCAGTTTTTTCCGTAAAAGGCAGAAGAAATTCCGTACATCTGTGCTTCGCGATGAAAAGGTTCAAAGCATTCAAAGGCTTTTTTCGCTTTCTTTGCATCAGAAGCGTGGTTGTTTTCTAAGTACTCAATAATAGCTTCCATCGATTCCCACAGGCTGTATACATCTAAACCGTAAAAACCTACTTTTGGCTGATGTGCTGGCAAGTTGTTGTTATAATCACGAAGCCATTCAATCAATTCTTTTATTTCTTGATTGGCCCACATCCATGAAGGCCAGCGGCTAAAAGATTTTAAGACATCTTCGGCATCGGCGTACTGAGTTGTATATCCTTTAATATAGCGATTAACTTCAAAACACGAAGGCCAGTCTCCTTCCACTGCTATAAAAGAAAAATCATGATGCTGAATTAATTCTTTCGTAATAGCTGCTCGAATTTCGTAAAATTCAGATGTGCCGTGAGATGCTTCACCGAGAAGTACGTATTGAGCGCGGCTTGCTGTGTTAATAAGCGGCAGTAAGTCATCGATATTAACAAAAGGGATGGAATATTCTTTGATGGCTTCTATCATTTGATTGGTTTTTAGCATATGATCACCTTGTTTTTAAGAAATGGATAGCAAGAGCTTCGTACAACAAGTCTTGCTACCAGTTAAAGGGTTCTTATTTCTATGGATTACCTGCTGAAATGCTTAATGGCAGAATCATTTAAAGAAAAATCTTCTTTAGTAAGCACCGTTTGATTCTGTGTTTCACATTGTTTAGCAGGATGTTCTTCTTTTTTAGAAACAACAGAAAGTCCTTTGTTGTTGTCATATCGATTGTTTGTTGACATTATTGTTCACCTCTTATATCTAGTGTTTGAGGTACAGAAAATAAAATAAGAAGAAATATCAGGAATACCTTAAAAAGAAGTGTACCCTTTAAATTATTTGAACTCATGCAAGAAATTGTCTACACTAAACACTGATACATAAATCGAGTGAGGAGAACGTGAAGAGTTTATGAAGTTGATTTCGTGGAACGTAAATGGCATTCGCGCGTGTGTGCGAAAAGGATTTTTAGATTATTTTCAAGAAGTGAATGCAGATGTATTTTGTATTCAAGAGACGAAGCTGCAGGAAGGACAAATTGATTTGCAGCTAGAAGGGTACGAGCAGTACTGGAATTACGCCGTGAAAAAAGGCTATTCCGGAACGGCTGTTTTTACAAAGCAGAAGCCTTTATCCGTTTCATACGGTGTGGATAAAGAATCAGAAGACGAAGGGCGTATTATCACGCTTGAGTTTGAACAATGCTATGTAGTAAATGTGTATACGCCCAATTCTAAAAGAGATTTAGCAAGGCTTGAAGAAAGGCTTCAATGGGAAGACGATCTGCTCGTGTACTTAAACAAATTAAATAGCCGTAAAGCGGTGATTTTGTGCGGAGACTTAAATGTAGCCCACGCAGAAATTGACTTGCGCAATCCAAAGCCAAACCGAGGCAATTCTGGTTTTACCATAGAAGAGCGAGGGAAAATGACGACGCTTCTTGCTAGCGGATTTCTTGATACATTTCGTTATTTGTATCCGAATCAAGAAGGAGCCTATACGTGGTGGTCGTATATGAACAAAGTGCGAGAACGAAATATCGGGTGGCGCATTGATTATTTTATCGTATCAGAGAGAATTAGAGACGTTATTCAAGGAGCTGCTATTCATCCGCATGTAATGGGAAGCGACCACTGTCCTGTGATGCTAGAATTAAATGTACCCCATCTATGATATCTTTCTATATAATAGAAGAAAAACGGAAAAAAGGTTGGTTCACGCGAACGGTTGCGGTATAGTAAACATAGCGAAAAGTACAGAATGTTCTATGAGATAAAGGGGGAGACAGAGGTGAAGCGAGACTCGCTGCAAACCATTGAGCACGAAATTGCGCTGCTTGTTCGTCTAACAACGACGCACAGTCCTAAGCTTGGAAGCTTGGACCGCTCTGAGTATTTACTGTTAAGCGAGCTAGATCAGCGCAGTCCGCTCGGGATTAATGCATTAGCTGAAAATTTAAAGCTGAGCTTATCTACAGCTAGCCGGCAAGTATCTGCGCTTGAGACTAAACAGTTTGTTCGCCGCTTTCCAAGTCCGGAAAACGGGCGGATTAGTTTAATTGAAATGACGGATTCAGGAAAAGAGATTTTGCAGCATGTACAAAGCAAGCGTAAACAAGCCTATGCTGAAGTATTAGAAGATTGGTCGGAAGAAGAGATTTTAGCACTGGAAAAAAGCTTATCCCGCTTGAATCACGATTTTAAAAAATGGCGCAGTAATGGATGTTAAAGCGAATACATATAGATGAACAAAAAGGCTATTGAAAAATAGTCTTTTTAAGTTGAAACAAAGAAGTTGATTTCTTCTTTAAAAGATGTATAATATGTAGTGCTGCTATAACTTGCATAATACAACTTGTACAATAAAATATGTAAGGAATTGTTAGTCATATGAAAAGAATTTAATAAAAGGAGGAATAAATATGAGTCAGAATAATCCAGCAGTAGCCTCCGACAAACAAGGTTTAAGCGTACCTAAATACTTAATTATGGCGATTTTAACGCTATTTTCAATTGGCCCTCAGTATTTTTTGAATTTATCTTACACGGTCAATCAAGTATTGATTCAAAATCGATTTGATGCGAGTACACAAAGCTTACTATTGCCATCTATTATTTCTAACTTGGCATTTGGACTTGGAGTACCTATTGGTCCGATGCTGACGAAAAAATATGGCGTGCGTAAAGCATACTTAACGTTCGTTTTAGTCTTTTTAGCAGGTTCGATTATCAACGTTTTTTCTGAAAATGTGGCGTTTTTATCCCTTGGTCGTCTGATTCAAGGCTTAAGCTCAGGAATGCTGTTTTTAACCATTATTCCAGCTGCGCTGATCTCGTTTCCGAATAAAATCCGAAACTTCTTTTTAGTGTTAGCGATCGGCGGACTGTTCGGTTCAACGGCGATTGGAGCCTTTTTAGGTGCTGTATCTCTTAGCATGGATAATTGGCGCTGGGTTTTTGTTTTAGGAATAATAGCTTCTCTTGTCTGTCTGTTTATTGGGTATAAGGTATTGCCTGCTCATGATCCAACTCAGCAAGAAGAGCGTCCAGTAGATAAGAAAAGTATCTTTATCCTTAGTCTTATTATGATTTTACTAGTATATCCACTGTATGAACTAAGATATGAAGGATTCGCTTCTATTCAAGTGTGGCCATTCTTATTGGCTGCAGCAGGGTTAGTTGTCATTTTTGTTTTAGTTGATTTAGCGGCTGAAAATCCGTTAGTACCATTAAAATCGCTGCTAGCCGTAAAACCAGTTGCAGGTACAATTATGGCAATTGGCGGTCATATGGCATATATTCTAGCAATCGCAGGTATTAATGGCGTCATGCAAAATGTGCAAAATGCATCGTACACCACGCTTTCTTATTTTTATTTATACTTTTTTGTTGGGGTACTGATTTCAGCATTTGCCACGACATTCTTGTATGACAAGTTTGGTCCAGGTTACCTTGGAGCGATTGGATCACTTCTCATTGTCATTGTAGGATTTAGCTGGGTGAACGTATCAGCCGATACATCACTAGTAAGTTTATATGTTCACATTATGCTCTTTGGTATGGGTGTTAGTATGGCACTGGTATCTGGTGCGCTAGGAGCGGCATTAGCCGGAGATTTACATCAAGCTTCGATGCGTTCGATTTCACTGCACTCCATTCGAAATTTACTAGGAGCCATTATAGCACCTGTAATAGGATGGTTTGTTGTTCGACAAAACGCGATTTATTATGAAGATTTCCGAGGACAAATTAGCTCAGTAGATCCTCAGGTGAAGCTGCAGCTGTCTGAAATGATTAAACGTTATATGGGTATGGGAATGAGTCAAGCGGACGCAAAAACATCGGCTGTGACAGCTGTTGTAGCAAGCGCTAAAAAAGCGTCGATTTTACATGCGTATCACAACTTATTTTTCATGCTTGGTATTTTAGGCGTAATCATGCTCATTGCTTCACTAAGTAAAGCGTGGAGCGGTCAAAATAGAATTCTTGTTCAAAAAGAAGAGGTGCAAGAAAAAGCTGAGCCGCAAGAAGAAAGAAAAATGCTGCCGGCGCCTCAAACAGAAGAAACATCTGTATAATATACTAACTATAGAAAGAAGGAATTCCGATGAGTAAAAGTCGTTTATTGGTTACTAACATTGTTGGAATCATTGTGATTTTATTACTAGTAGGTTTTGGTGGATATTATTTCTACGAAAAAGCAAATTATGTTAAAACCGATGAAGCGCAGGTAGAAGCACCGCTTTCACAAGTTATGGCTTCAGCTAACGGTCAGTTAAGCGAATGGAATGTAAAAGAAGGAGACAGCGTTTCTCAAGGTGACTCTGTTGGAAGCTTAAAAGAAGGCGACAAATCAACAGACGTAACGTCTATGATCGACGGAACAATCATTAAAAACAACGCGTCTCAAAATCAATTAGTAAAAGCTGGCGATGTATTAGCACAAACAGCTGATTTATCTAAAATCTATATCAATGCAAACATTAAAGAAACAGACCTAGGTGATATTGAAGAAGGAGACAGCGTCGACATTACAGTGGACGGAGATTCAGGTAAAGTCTTTAAAGGTCATGTTGAAGCAATCGGCCGCGCAACAAACTCAGTGTCTTCTATGCTTCCTGCTCAAAATACAGGAAACTACACAAAAGTAACGCAAAAAGTACCGGTGAAAATTTCAATTGATGATGCATCAGATAAAGTTCTTCCAGGTATGAATGCGGAAGTGAAAATTTCAATTTAACAACGGAAAAAAAGCTGCTTCCTTCAAGGGAGCGGCTTTTTTTATGCCTAAACAAATAAAATAAAAAATGTGCTAAAAAGGGGATGTATACAAAGGAAATGTGTGGTAAGATACTTCTTGTTTGAAATTGGATATCGGTAAAGAAGGTGATGGGATGACCGCGGTCGAAACAAAAAAAGGGCCAAAAGAAAAGCTGAATTTGTTTTTCTTAACGTGGCCGATCTTTTTAGAAGTGTTTCTTTTTATGTTAATGGGGATTGCTGATACCTTTATGCTAAGTGCGCTGTCGGACGATGCCGTATCAGGAGTCGGAGCAGCCAATCAATACCTTCACATTGCGATTTTGGTGTTAGAGGTCATTGGCAACGGGGCGGCAATTGTTGTCTCTCAGTATTTAGGATCAAAACGGTATATGGAAGCGTCAAAGATTTCTGCTTTGGCCGTTACGTTAAATTTAGGAGTCGGGCTAGTCATTAGCGCGGGTTTTCTTTTGTTTTCAAGACATATGATGGAAGCTATGAACTTACAAGGTGACGTGCTAATGTATGCACAAAGCTATTTATCCATCGTCGGAGGAGCTATTTTTCTTCAAGCGATTATTAACTCGCTTGCAGCGATTATTCGCGTACACGGCTTTACGAAGCAGGCGATGTTTGTTTCACTTGGAATGAACATTTTTCATATTGCAGGAAACTATGCTTTAATTTTCGGGAAGTTCGGCTTTCCGGAAATGGGCGTGCAAGGAGCAGCGATTTCATCTGCGTTCAGCCGATTCGTTGCGCTGATTGTGTTCTTTTGGCTGCTGTATCAAGTGATGGAATATAGAGTGAAATTTCAGTACTACATTACGCTTTCAAAAGAATATATCGGTAAAATTTTAAAAATCGGTATTCCGTCGGCTTTTGAACAGGTTATGTATCAAGGCTGTCAAATTGTCTTTTTATACTATGCAACCTACTTAGGAGCAGAATCACTCGCTGCGAGACAGTACGCGATGAACATTTCGATGTTCATTTACTTGTTTGCCATTGCGATTGGAATGGGTACAGCGATTATTGTCGGCCGTTTAGTAGGCGGAAACGAAAAGGATGAGGCGTACCATCGCGTATGGAAAAGCGTCAAATGGGCCAGTGCCGTAACGATGATGATGGTTGTTCTTGTGATGACATTCAGAACACAGCTGATCAGCGTGTTTACAGACAATCCGCATATCATTGAGCTTGGGGCGACGGTGCTGCTTCTGAGTATTCTGCTTGAAACGGGAAGAACGATGAACATTGTGCTGATTAACTCGCTGCGGGCAGCGGGAGATGCCAAATATCCGGTGTTAATTGGTGCCATGTCGATGGTCATGATGAGCTTGCCGCTCGGTTATTTCTTCGTTTTCCATTTAGACATGGGGCTTGCTGGCATTTGGCTTGCCATTGCAGCCGACGAATGGACGCGCGCAGTTATTATGTTTTTCCGCTGGAAAAGCCGGGCGTGGGAAAACTACGGACTTGTACAGCATGAACCAGCAGCTGAAGAACCAACGCCGGTTCAAGTATAAAACAAAACCTCTGCAGAATGTGCAGAGGTTTTTTGCTATGTAAAAAAGCGAAGTGAAATTGGTCTTTTTACGCAAAAAGCTTTAATTTATGGCAGAAAACGGGTATGGGTACAAAGGAATGGTTTTATTCTACTTATTCTTTATTTTAGATAACGGTATATGGTTGGATGACGTATTTAGACATGAGTCTTTTTTCTCTGATTTTCCATTTTTATCTCAATTCATGAAACTAGAAGCATAAAAAAGAGAGTTTTTTCCTATTTAGCTATAATGAGACAAATTTTATACTTATAATTATTGGATTAAACTCGAATTGTGCGGAACAGGAGGAACGATATGGGGTTAGGAAGCGTATTAGACGGACTGCTGGGTGAAGTATCTGGAAGAGTCTCAGATGTAGAAGGAAAGATCTCTAAGCTAAGAACAGCTAAAAGTAAAATTGAGCATGAACAAGCTGTTTCATTACAAGAAATTGAACACATCAAAAAGCCTGAGCTGGGAGACAAATGGACGGGTACGTTATCGGATGATTTTGACGAAAAACGTACGGCAGCCTACGACAACATAAAAGGCATTTTAGACGGTGATTACGATGGATACATTCGTGAAATTGAAACAAAGATATGGGCGCTAGAAGCTGAAAAAGGAGCTTTGAGTGGCTTGAACGCCGTTATTGGAGAAGCGGATTCTTTATTAGCTAAAGGTGAAGAAGCCTATGACGCAGTAGAAAACAAGATTAGTGAAATTAGAAGGGGGCTGTTTTCATGACAATTAAGCTTGATCACGCTGACGTTATCAAAAAGCTTGAAGCAGTCAGCACAGCGATTGGAAATTTATCCATTAGCAAAATGCCTGACCTTGGAAAAAACAGCCTTGATACTACAGAGAAATGGGAAGCGCGCGAAGAAGAAATTCAAACGCTTATTTCTACTTATATAAAAGCACTAAACAAAAACGTAAAAGATACAAAATCTAATGTAGACTTACTAAAAGAACAAGACGAATCTATTATCCATTCGTAGCAGCAAAGGGGGATGACTGTGGGAAAGGTATACGATGCAAAAGCGCTGTTTGATGTAGCAAAAGACAGGGAAAAAGCCTACAATGAGTTACTCAGCCAGCTGGGTGAACTGAAAAAAGCGCTGCAGGGCGTAGCGGACTTAGAAGGCAGCTTAGAAGGAAAAGGCGCTGACAATATAAAATCTTTTTATAAGCAGCACGCCGATACGGCCGGACAGTGGGAAAACTTAATTAAAATGCAGCAAAGCTATTTTTCAACGCTTCACGTTAAAGCTGAAAAAGCAAAGCTATCAGGAAGCACGATTGTAAATGAATCATTTTTAGAAACGGAGCTAAAAAACGCCAACAGCAATGCTAAACAAATGGTTGCGCAGCAGCACGAAGATCTGCAGAGTATTTTAAACGGCATCGATGATATCGTCTCTATTTCAGCGTTTTCAACGAGTGAGTTTAACGATAAAATAGAAGAAGCAGAGAAAAAACGCACCGATACAATTGAAGCAGTGAACCAGCTAGACGCTGAATGGTCAAAAGAATACAGCGAAATGGACGACTTCTATGCGGTAGTGGATATGCTAGTAAGCGGCTTAGAGCTTGCTACGAGTCAAGGAGGAAGTGTCTATCAGCTTGCCTTTGACGAAAAAGCCTATCACGACAGCGAGCTGTATAAAGTTCAAACAAAGCTAAACGACTATGCAACTTCATATGTTGACTACAACAAGCAGCAAGAAGAAGTATACGAGCTGGAAAAAAAGCAAGAAGAAGAAGCAAACAAGCCGTGGTATGAAAAAACGTGGGACGCGGTTTCTACCTTTACAGGAGAGGTCAGCGGATATTATGATTATAAACGAGCAGCAGAAGGCGTGGACCCTGTTACGGGTGAAAAACTTTCCACCTCACAGCGCGTCGCAGCGGGAGCCATGGCAGCAGCCGGCTTCATTCCGGTTGTCGGCTGGGTAGGAAGAGCCGCAAAAGGCGGAAAAGCAATCTACAAAACAGCTAAAGGCCTAAGCGCAGCCGATCACGCCTTAGACGCCTACAAATCCGCCAAATCCTTCAAAGTCCTGGAGCAAACCGAAAAAGGTCTCTACGGTCTTGTGGCTGCAAACGGGCTAGGAGAATACATGACCGGACGCGACATGTTCGGGAATAAAATCAGTGAAGAGCAGCGTAAAGCTAGTCTTCTGCAAGCATTAGGAATTGCTGGAGCTGGGGCGCTTTCTACGAAGGCAGCGGGGAAAACAGCGAAAGCAGGCGCTAATGCCGTGGCAAACGGAGCGAAGAAACTTAGTGATATGCGGAATGTACTTAGCAAACAAGCGACTCAACGTATTATGCCGCCGCTGCAAAGCGCTCAGAAAGCTTATCGTTCTTCTTCGAATTATATCAAAAAGAAAATTAGTCAAGCCGGAGATATTAAGCTGGCTCCTAAGAAGGTCCGAGTAGTAGAAGAGCCGATCACTGGAACGCGTATGCCAGTGGTAGATGAGTGGATTACTGGAAAAGATGTTGGGCGGATGTTTTCGGTATCAGGCGAAGATAGTACCAACTTACAGCACTTTAATACAGGCTCCCATACAGTAGCTAATGCTAAAAATAATCGAATAGAGTATTTGCGTAGTAAATATGGGAAATTTACTTCAGAAGAATTACATCAGAGAATTAATTTGCGTGATGCTGTAGCCAAAGAAGTTGAAAGATTAGATAAGCTAGGTCTCACTAATAAACAAATGGGACCAGCAGTTGCAGGAACATTTGATAAGACGACTGGTAAATATTATTTTGGAATTAACAATACCCGTGGTGATGTGCCAGAAATACTACATCCAACCATTGATGATAGAATAAATAATATGCCAGAAGATGTTTTAAATGGCTACACTTTCACTTATGGAGCAGGCTCTCATGCGGAAGTATATTCTTTGAATCAAGCACTACTTGCAAACCCTAATGCGAACCCTGACAATTTTATTACACATGTTGTTAGGTCTGGGAAAAAATTGAAGCCGGCAGGTATGATGATGCCAACCTGTCCTCATTGCAATTTTATAACTGAAGGATTTGAATTTAGTTCAGAGGTGAAAAAACATTGAAGGAAGAAAATAAGATTTTAAGTAAACAATATATTGTGGAAAACGGGAAAAATTTTGATGAGAGCTTATGGTTTACTTCTTATGGTGCTGAAGTTTTAGATAATCCAGAAGATGAAGGAGGCAAACCTTTTACTGGGATAGCCTACGAAATTTATGAAAATGGAAATTTGGCTTATTATGGTTATTATAAAGAAGGTTTTATGGAAGGGGAATATGTGGAATTTTATACAAATGGGCAATTGAAGTCCATAGAATATATGATAAAAGGACAGACAAGAGGAATAAGGAAAATGTGGCATGACACCGGGGAAAGAAAATACGAGGGGGAACATAAATTTGGTATCTGTTTATATTGTACTGAATGGGATAAAAAAGGGGAAATAATTAGACAGAAATTTTCTCCTACAGATAGTGAGTTAAAAAGGTTGGGTAGGTTTTCTGATCACGAACTAAGAGGTTAATATGAATATCGGAAATATGAAGGAGAAATTTTCAGAAATTCAAAGTGAATTATTAGGAAGAGTCAATTTAGAAAATAATTTTAATAAGGAAAATATATCTACAGTTGGGGGCGTAGATATAGCTTATTGGAATAGAAATGAAGTTTCTTATGGAACATGTTCTATAGTGATAATAGATTTAAAAACAAAAGAAATAATTGAAACAGTTTACAGTTATGGAAAGGTAGCAGTCCCTTATATGCCAGGATTTTTAGCTTTTAGAGAGTTACCTTTAATCCTAAAGGCAGCCGAAAAATTGAAAATAATACCTGATTTGTATATGTTCGATGGGAACGGATATTTACATTATTGTCATATGGGAATAGCTACACATGCATCATTTTTCTTAGATAAGCCTACTATTGGAGTAGCTAAAAGTTATTTGAAGATCAACAACGTAGACTTTACTATGCCGGAAAATATTAAAGGAGCTTATACAGATATTATAATAGATAAAGAAGTGTATGGAAGAACATTAAGAACAAGAAAAGGTGTCAAACCTATTTTTGTTTCTTGTGGAAATTGGATTGATTTAGACACAAGTATTGAAATAGTGATGAAATGCGTAAATGACGAAAGTCGGTTACCAATTCCAGTTAGATTAGCAGATCTAGAAACCCATAAAATGAGAAAACAATTGTCTCAATAATAAATAAAAAAAGATGCTTAGCATGTTAGGTGAGCATCTTTTTTATATCTAAATAATTTTAATGTGCAATAAATCTATGTATTTGTCTGTTATATATAATTCAAGGTCGGCAATGTGTAAAGTTTTTGTTTTAAGTGCTTATTATTGGGTCGAAACTCTCTATATCATAGCGTGTTGCAGCAGCCGGCTTCATTCCGGTCGTCGGCTGGGTAGGAAGAGCCGCAAAAGGCGGAAAAGCAATCTACAAAACGGCTAAAGGCCTAAGCGCAGCGGATCACACCTTAGACGCCTACAAATCCGCCAAATCCTTCAAAGTCCTGGAGCAAACCGAAAAAGGCCTCTACGATCTTGTGGCTGCAAACGGGCTAGGAGAATACATGACCGGACGCGACATGTTCGGGAATAAAATCAGTGAAGAGCAGCGTAAAGCTAGTCTTCTGCAAGCATTAGGAATTGCTGGAGCTGGGGCGCTTTCTACGAAGGTAGCGGGGAAAATGGGACAAAGCCTTGCGACCAAAGGAACCGAAAAGCTCAACAACATGCGCAACACGCTTCGCACAAGCGCCGTTGCCAACGTCACAAAACAAGCCTACCAAAGCGTCAAAAACGCACCGGCCTCTTGGACACAGTCGCTACATAAAACGTATAACAACATCCTAGACAGCAGCATGCCAAGACTGGGGCCAGAACTTGTGCCGGCTGGTCCAGCACTTGCCCAGCAGACGGTGAGAGAGACCTTGCAGAATGTGAAGCAGCAGACGATGCAGATGATTGGTAAGATTTCTGTTAAAGATAAGCCAGTGAGCGAATATCTTAATGATATAACTACATCAGGTAGAGTCAATAAGGACAAAATGAATCAGCTTAAAAATGCTATTCAAAATAATAGGTTTAGTGTAGAGGAACTTTCAGAAATTAGTGGGAAAATGTCTGAACTAGGCATTACAAAAGAATATAATGAAGTACTCTTAAAAATTGATTTTGGAAAATATCTCACGGGATTAATAGGTGGCCCACCTGAGGCTATGATAAATCCACATGCTCATCATATTTTATTTAAGAAAGGTCTTGGTCAAAAGCAGAAAGAGTTGGTGCAAGAAGGGCAAGAAATATTAAGAAAATATGGAATTGATCCGATAATTGGGCAAGAAAACCTTGTCTGGGCACCGAATGCTGTGGTAGGACAACATAGTATTGACGCCTTAGAAATTGTTGTTCATAGATTAAAAGCTGTTGAATCAGAAGGTGGAGACTTGGATGATATTGTTGACGCTCTTGAAGAGTTAGGTAACTTAGCGAGTAGAAGATAGTGAAGGAGGATGTATTTTGGATCAAAAAAGTATTAATAAATCGATAAGAAATGCCATTAAAGCTGGCGATATAAATTTAGTGAAAAAACTAATAGGTGATGATATAGAGACTTTAAACACTATGACTGCATTTGGTACTTGGTTACATGTAGCTGCTAAAAAAGGGCACTTTCAAATAGTAGAGTATTTAGTTGAAAAAGGAATTGACGTTAATGCTAAAGGTGGAACATTTGATGCTTCTGCGTTAAATTTAGCAGCTGGATCTGGTAATTTAGCTATAGTAAGATATTTAATAGAATCTGGGGCAGAATTAGATGTGAGTCTAGCGAAGAGAAATCCACTTTTTGGAGCAATTTATGGAGGACATAAAGAAGTAGTTAAATATTTAGTTGAAAAAGGAATAGATATTTCAATTAAATACACGGGAGAAAATATCAAAAATATGAATGCCTATGAATATGCTAGGGAGTTTGGACAGACCGAGATTGCTGAATATTTAAAGCAAAAGATGAATGAAAAAGAATAAACTTGAAATTAGCTTTACAGTTATAAGTATTAATGCAAAAAATGAAATGATAAAAGATCTTGATGGGTAATATTCCTTTCAAGATCTTTTGCTTTGTTAAAAATTATGGATGATAAAAGTTCAAGTATCTGTGTGAAAAGATACGGATGGTGCTTGCGTTTTTTATGAGTGTGAGGTTGTGGAACAAATTAACTCAATCTATTGAAATCAAAAAAGTCCTCTATGGTTTTGTTGTCTCAAATGGCTTAGGAAAATACATGAATGGACGTGATTGTTGGGGAACAACTTAGTGTAGGTAAAATAGCTAACAATCATTCTGGTGGTGTCTGGTTTAGTATGGAGAAAGATTGGGCAAATGCTTTAAAGGAAGACCCTCCTAAAAAGTATCGGTAAAAATATTTCCCTCTTATCAAGGGGATTTAATACGCCCTACTTAAATTTAGAATAGCATATCAAATTGAAGCTGAAGAATTAGAGAGAGTAACAGTTAAAAACCAGGCAGGAGGATAAAATTTATGCAAATGGAAAGCCAGTTACAGGAATTGTATCAAGAAATAGCAGAAACAGTTAATAATATGATTCCAGAAGAATGGGAGAAATTTTACTTTTATGCACAGATTGATGAATCTGGAGGGCGAACTTACTTTTTTTATAAATACATTAGAGATCATAGCTACAAATATAGTCTAGATATACTGAAACACTTTAACATATCGGAACTAGAATTTAACAATGAAGAAGATAAGCTTTTTGATCTGAGTGAACAGCTTAGAGAAATTTTAAAAGAAAATAACCAAGAACTATGGTATTCTTTTACGCTAATGTTAGACCAAACAGGGAAGTTCTCTGTATCATTCGATTATACAGATTGGTTTAATACAGATTATGGATTTGTAGCACAGAAAAAGATTTGGAAGTACAAATATTTAAATGAAGTACCAATAGATGAAAAAACCAAAAATTTAATAGAACAATATTTAAAAGAGTATCCACATAATCCTATTTAAATTATTAGATGAATTATGGAAGGGGTTTCAGGGAACTAATGGTAATTTTCCTGATGCTGTGAACTGATGAAGAAGCCGTATGAACAAAAATATCTTAGGAGGTTTCTATGGATAATAAGGAAAAAGCAGTAAAAACCTATGATTTTATTAAGAACGGTGATACAGAACAAGCAAAAGAGATTCTGATTGCAGATAAAAGGTTGCTTGAGTTTATAACTCCTTTTGGAACGTGGCTACATGTGGCTGCTAGAGCTGGTAGTCTTGACATGGTAAAGTTCCTAGTTGAATACGGGATGGATATTAACATAAATGAAGGTGTACCAAAGTCAGCGCCAATTGCACATGCAGCGAGTGTAGGTGAATTTAACATAGTTCAGTACTTATACGATAGAGGTGCAATATTAGATGTAAGCGATTCAAGTAGAAATCCTTTATTTTCAGCGATTTATGGTGGTCATCTTGATATTGTAAAATACCTTGTTCAGAGTGGTATTGATATTACTGTAAAGTATACGGGGGATACGATGAAAGATATGGATGCCTATGAATTTGCGATTGAAAGAGGACAAATAGAAATTGCTGAATATTTAAAGCGAAAGCTGAATGAAAAAGTACAAAAGAGAGTGCTTGAAGACTAATAAAATCGTATATAACAGGTCACAAAGCTAATAAAAACAAGGAGGTTCATCTCATGCTAGAACCTATATATGCTGAAAACGTAATTGTCGGAGTGGTACATAAAAAGCAGTTTCAATGGTATGTAACCGATCGAGAGCTATGGTATTTAGATTATGTAAAGTTTGCACAAGCTTTTGAAAATGAAGGTGATTCAGCGGTTAATGAATACATCGAACCTGAACGAAAAGGGATCGAAGTTCTCAGCAATGAAAATGCTGAGCTTTTTTTAAAACGTATAGAGTCGTATCAAGCAGACACAACTACTCTTTTAAAGCTGTTTGAAGATAAAATAGAAAGCGTAGATGAAGAAGACGTATTAGATTTTAGCCCTTCGTTTTTGGTGGATTTTGATCAAAAGACGTTTTACTCACTGTTTCCTGAGCCGGCTTCATTTGAAGAATATGTTCCAAGCGATTGGAAAGGAACGTATAAAGACTTTACAGGTTTGATTCCAAAAATAGAAAAGTATTGGGTAAATAAGGACGGGGAAAATTTATTTGAGCTGTGAAAGCAAACAGGGCATGGAGGGATAATGTTGTTTCGTGTTCAAACATTCATTAAGCGTCCAGGTATTTTGATTACCGATTTATCATCTCTATATGAAAAGGAATCTACCTATTTTATCGAGATATCAAATGAAGCAGAACTCATTCGTTACGGTAATCAGTTTGATTTTACCTGTCTTGAAGGAGCTATTAAGCTTGAATGCTACGGTGAGTCGCTTCTTGATGTATCTGCATGGGATGTTATAGATGGGATGTGGCTTTATTTGTTGGATGCAATGGAGAATTTAAAAGAGACCGGGTATGGAGAGATGAATTTTCCAAATCAAGCGTTAGTATTAACCTTAAAATCGGCTTCTGAACAGTTTGTACTGTATACCTTGCATACATCTCCTCCCGTAAAAGCAGTGCTTCCAAAACAAGACTTTTTTATGATGGTGTTAGGAGGAGCGGAGCAGTTTTTTAAAACGATGGAGAGATGTTTTAAAGGGAACTTTCAGTATTTCAGTGAAATTAAACGTATTGAAGCGTTAAAAAGGCAGTAAGGAAGACGAGGTTGCTAGTAAAAGACTACAGGGACTATGGCCACAGTTTGACGGCAAGTGTAATTACTCGGCGGGCGCTGCCTTTTTCGAGCTGTTGTCCGATAGCACTTGATGTTTGCACCCAATTCACTTCATCCGGATAATTCGTAATCACTCCGTCACTTTTTGTTTTCCACAAAAATGAAGCCGGAAGCCGCTTGCTTCCAGACCACGGTGATATTTTCATTCCGGCAGAATGGACTTGGTGGATGAGAGTAGGCGTTAGGATGTCATAGGACGGGTTAAAGTAAGTGGCAAAAGCGGCTAATTGCTGAATTGAGTTTGGGTTTGCATCTCGTTCTGAAGAAGTTAGTATGCCTATAGGAACATTTGGGAGAAGCTCATGCATCTTTTTCATGGATGAAACGTTAAAAGACTGAATGATAATGTGATCGAGCTGTCGCTTGTTGATTTCAAAAGCTACTTTTCTTTCAATTCCAGGATAAAGTTCCGGAGCTTTTAACTCTATCAATATACCGATTTTTCCTTGAAATTCATCTAACACTTGTGAAAGAGTTGGAATTTTTTCATTCGTAAAAGAATTGTCTTTCCAGCTTCCTGCGTCCAAGCGCTGAAGCTCAGCGTACGTTAATTCTCGAACGTGCCCGCTTCCGTTTGTCGTTCGGTCTACGGTACGGTCATGCATAATAACGAGTACACCGTCTTTGCTTTGCTGCACGTCAAGTTCAATGTAATCCGCATTCATTTCTAGCGCTTGGTGAAAAGCAGCCATTGTATTTTCAGGTGCGTAAGCGGAGGCTCCTCGGTGCGCGATATTTGTGAGTTTTTCTTCCGTGCGTGCAAAAGCAGAAGAGGCAATCGAACAGCATAACAAGGCGACGGCGCTTAGACCAGCTAAATATTTTTTCATCACGTTTCTCTCCTATGCGTTGATATAGAAATAGCGTAACGAAAAAATGTGATGCTGATATAGCGAAAGTATGTAGAAAGCGTTGACATTTCGTAAAGAAAAATAGGGACTTTTTCCTGGTGATGTTTACAAAAAATGCGTAAAAGAATAGTGATTTTAATTAAATATTAAGGAAACAGCGCTATAATAAAAGGTGTAAAAAAGAATAGGAATTTCTTAGAAAATAGTTGTATAATAGGTGAGTCAGTCAATGAAAGGAATGGAACATGGATATTCAGTACATACATACGTTTACGATGCAAACAAAAGAGGAGTGCCGGACGCTTCAGCAAAAGCTAAAAGCACAAATTGATTTAACATCACGCGTCAAAATGGCGCATATACATAACTGTGCTGGTGTTGATGTTGCGTATTGGGAAGAAAACGGCGTATTCTACGGAGCGTGCAGCATTGTAGTGGTTGATTATCAGACGAAAAACGTTGTGGAAAAAGTGCACAGTGTAGGAGAAGTAACGGTTCCTTATCTTCCTGGGTTTCTAGCTTTTCGAGAGCTTCCTTTAATACTTGAAGCGGCTAAAAAACTTCAAGTAGAGCCCGATGTGTTTTTATTTGATGGCAACGGATATTTGCACTATGAGCATATGGGAGTAGCCACACATGCTTCGTTTTTTCTCAATAAACCCATCGTTGGAATTGGGAAAAGCTATTTAAAGATCAAGGGATATGACTACGTTATGCCTGAAGATGCAGCAGGCGCTTATGAAGATATTGTGATTGATGGCGAAGTTTATGGTAGAGTAGTAAGGACAGCAAAAGGAGTAAAGCCTATTTTTCTGTCGTGCGGAAACTATATTGATTTGGACATGTCGTATCAGCTCATGATGCATTTTATTTCCAAAGAAAGTAAGCTTCCGATTCCGGTGCGCCTAGCAGATCTGCATACGCATGAGCTGCGGAAAAGGTATCGGCAGTCAACAGGGAAGTAAGCTGTTCATAATGAGTTCATAGTTTCCTTTTATACTGATGGTTGGAATATAGTAGTAGTGTAAAATTATTAAAGAATGAGTAAGGTGATTAAAGGTGAGTTCATTTGTTGCGAGTATTTTAGATTTTCTAACGAGCCTTGGCTATCTAGGTATTGCGCTCGGTTTAATGATTGAAATCATTCCAAGTGAAATTGTACTAGCTTACGGAGGGTATATGATTTCTCAAGGTATGATTAGTTTTCCTGGAGCAGTCATTGCCGGAATTATTGGCGGAACGATTGCACAGTGGTTTTTATATTGGATTGGAGCCTACGGAGGACGTCCGTTTCTTCAAAAATACGGCAAGTACTTATTTATTCATGATAAGCATATTGATCTTGCGGAAAACTGGTTTAATAAATACGGCGCGGGCGTTGTTTTCTCTGCTCGTTTTGTCCCGGTTGTTCGACATGCAATTTCGATTCCTGCAGGTATTGCTAAAATGCCGTTTTGGAAATTTACGTCTTTAACCGTGTTAGCGATGATTCCTTGGTCGATTTTATTTATTTACTTAGGGGGAAAGCTAGGCGAGAACTGGGCGAACATTGAAGACGTAGCAAGCAAATATACGCTTCCGTTTGTAGTTGCGGCATTTGTTATTATTGTTCTTTATTTCGTATTCAAACGCACGCGTACAAAGCGCGTATAAGATCGTTTTTTGACTGAAAGCATGGCAAAAAGCCATGCTTTTTTTGCATGCGCAACCAGAAGCTCTTTTATTTGCTCATGACTTCTTCAAGTGCTATTATTTTTCATACGCACTAAAAAAGGAGACGATTTAACGTGGTACAAGAAATTGTATTAAATGATACGCCTATTCAAGTTTACAGCTATGAACAAGAGATTGTAAAAGGCAAAACGAAAATTTCAGTTGATTTTAAAGTAACAAGTGAGGAATATCATGATATTACTACACTGTTATATAAAGGCACCTTTCATGTAAATGTCCCGGAAGAAGATCTGGATTTTCAAGGAACGATTCATCAGTACTCCACATCTTTTACAAATTTATATGAAAAAGGACAGGTAGGGGATTTTTCATTAAGTTTAATTGAAGTGAACGAATAAGGAGCAGATGCGTGATGAAAGTAAGTATACTCGACCAATCGCCCGTTTCATCCCATCAGACCCCAGCTGAAGCGTTAAAAGCATCAATGCAGCTGGCCAAGGCTGGTGACAAGCTTGGCTATGAACGCTACTGGATTGCAGAGCATCATGATTTGTCTGGACTTGCCTGTTCGGCTCCTGAAGTGATGCTTGGCTATATCGGCGCACAGACTAATACGATTCGAATTGGATCGGGAGCGGTGCTGCTGCCTCACTACAAGCCGTATAAAGTAGCGGAAACGTATAACATGCTGGCAACGCTGTTTCCAGGGCGCATTGATTTAGGAATTGGGCGCGCGCCGGGTGGATCGGCTGAAGCAACAAATGCGCTGTCGGATAATTTCTTGCAGCAAGTATTTAAAATGCCTGAACTTGTTGAAGAGCTTCTTCAGTTTTTAGACGATAAATTTCCGGCTGAACATGAATACGCAAAGCTTTCAGCTTCGCCGCTGCCGCCGGTCTCTCCCGAACCTTTGCTTCTTGGCACAAGTAAAAAAAGTGCTGAGCTCGCCGCTAGAAACGGAATGGCCTATACGTTTGGACAGTTTATGAGTGAACAAGACGGTTCAGCTATTATTGATCAGTACAAACAGGCATTTCAGCCAAGACAGGGCGGAGATCAGCCCTATGCGATTGTCACTGTATCGGTCATTTGCGCTGAAACAACCGAGCAAGCGCATCTCATCGCAACGAGCTCACTCGTATGGAAAATTCAGCAGGATAAAATGGAAGCAAAAGGCGTGCCTTCTATTGAAGAAGCGGCCAGCTATCCGCTTACAGAAGAAGAAGAGAAAAAAATCAAGAAAATGAAAGAAGCCATGATTATCGGAAATCCAGAAGAAGTACATGAGCGTCTTCAAGAAGTTCAAGCACGCTACGGAGCGGATGAACTCATGCTTGTCACCATTACGCACGATCCGGCTGACCGATTAAAATCATATGAGCTTATAGCAGAGAAATGCAAAAAATAAGAGCCGAATGTCGGCTCTTATTTTTTATGCCCGTAATAGCGTTCGTATAAGTGTTGAAATGCTTCTATGGCATGTAAAAAAGAAGCGGCGTCTTGGCGGTCTTCTATTAACCAGCACGTGGCTAGTACAGAATGAGCGTATCCCCACAGTAAGATTCGTTTTTTACTTACGTTCAGTTCTTTGACAAATATATTGATTCGATGGTCAATTGTCTCTGCCACGTTTGTCTTAGGCAGATGATTTAAAAGAAAAGGGACGATTTCGTACTCTTTTTCTCCAATTAACCCTTTTGGGTCAATTATTTTCCACGCTTCACCAGACTGTAAGATGTTATCATGATGCAAGTCGCCGTGAAGCAGAAAAAGCTGCTGAGAAGTGCGGTTTAATTCAGAGAAAACGGCTAGTGCGTGTTGAAGTGTTTCTGCAGAAAGAAGACCAATACCGTTGGGATATGTTTTTACACACGTTCGAAGCTGTTTCTCTCTTTTAACCGCTGTGTCGATAGTGGAGTCTGAGTGCGGCATGCGCCATAGAGATTTCATGAGCCCAGCAGCGATTAACGCAGCTTCGTCTTTAGTTGAGAAAGAGGAAAGCGGGCATCCGGGAGACAGCTTTTCGAGCAGTGAAATGCCTTTTTCAGCATCGCTGTCCACTATTTTTACCGTGTTCTCACCAGCTAGTGCTATCAGTGCTTCTTGCTCATAAAGCAACTCTGAAGGCTCTACAAAAAATTTGACAACTAGTTCGCTTCCATCTGCTTTACGCGCAGGAGCAACAAAGTGGTAAGAAAGAGGGAAGTGAATGTGAATATTGATACGCCAGCGCTCTTCACAGTAGTGAATAAGCTGAGGAAAGTCAGCTAACCACTTTTGACCTTTATGAGAGTGAAGGTGAGTAACGGTGTCACAAAATGTTTGAGGCAGCGTATACATGCGTTTATCTCCTTTGTCGTTTCCAATTTTTTCTGATAAACTCATCATATACAGCCTACATAGAATCTGTAAAGAAAGAGGAGATCGTACACATGAAGAAAAAGAAGGTGAAATCTCCTTGGGCTCTCGCGGGGTTTCCGATTTATATCATTGGATTTTCACTTTTACTTGCTGGAGGCGCACCGGAGTGGTTAGAGACAGTGAGTAAAATCATGATTGCTCTTGGAGTCATTTTGCTTATCATTGCAGGAATTGATCTTAAAAAACGAAAAAAATCAGTACAAGCCTAAAAAACTGCCAAACGGCAGTTTTTTTATTTGAAGAAAGGGTAACAAGATAACTAGATAAAAATGTTGAATTATTATTCTGTTTGATGTATAAATATAATATAGAAAACAACGGTATTGAGAGGAGAATGAACGTGTCTTACGTAATAAAAAAAGAGGTTCCGTCATTTGAGCAGTTTGCTGCTTTGCATGAAGCGAGCGGATTACATAAAAGTAAAAAAGGCAATTATACAAAAGAACAGCTGTTTGAGGCTGCAGCCAACAGCTGGTTTAGAGTCGGTATTTATGACAATGAACAATTAATTGCATTCGGACGTATGATTTCAGACGGAATTTATCAAGCGCTTATTTGCGACGTGATGGTAGATCCCTCATACCAGAACAAAGGACTTGGAAAGCAAATTATTCAAGAGCTGTTGACGAAGTGCCAAGAAAGCGGAATTGAATCGATTCAGCTGTTTGCAGCAAAAGGAAAGCATCATTTTTATAAAAAATTAGGGTTTCAAGAAAGAGAAGAAGACGCGCCAGGTATGTCGCTTGTTATGTAAAAAAGCTCAGTGATCAATCATACTCACTGAGCTTTTTGTATTATGCCGTTTTTAAAACCGTACTTTTTTGGACTAAATTCCAAGCAACTTTTACTAAATAAACAACAAGCAAAACGTTCAGCATAGACGTAGCAAACATAGAAAATGGATAGGACGTGCTGTTTTGCATATTGCTGTCACCGTATAAAACAAAAAAAGTGTTCATGAAAATACTGATGCTAAATCCAAGGGATAAGTAAAGCAAGTTTTTGTCTTTTAAATAAATATAAGCGAGCAAAGCAAGCGCTGCTGCTGGAAATAAGTAGCGTTCATGCATGCTTGAAGCAAACGTAAATACCCCTGAAATTTGAATAAGCGCTGCAAGAGCGGCGTATTTAAAGCTGCGCCCTTTTATATAAATAAGCCATGAAAAAACAGTTGTCGCGACGATAAAAATAAGTCCCCACGTATGATAGCTGAAAAACAGCAGCGTTGCAGAGCTGTCTTTATAGTTTGCGCCTATTAAACTAAAGAAGTTATAGGCGTTAACAGAGGCATACGGGTATTCTCCAATGGTTGATGAGAATAAATCAATAATCCACGTTGGACTTTTTCCAATTGAAAAAGGCAATAAAATCGCTGCAGCAGTGAAAGCCGCCGTTAAAGCAATGCCGAAGAAATGTTTTACTTGCTTTAGGCGAATGAGTTCAAAAAACAAAATGGGCAGGATAATAATCGCCTGCGGCTTCATTAAGACCGCTGCTGTAAAAATAACGGCTGACGCGTAAATTCTTTTTTCCGTAATCATCACAATCGCTAGGACAATAAGCAAAGTGAAAAATGAATCGACTTGTCCCCAAAACGTTGAATTAACTAAAATGGCCGGATTAAATAAATACCCAATTGCTAACAGATATGCAAAAGAAGGTGCTAAGTATTTACGAGCTAAACGATAGAGTAAATAAGATGTGATGACATCTGCTAAAATAGGCGGGATTTTAATCAACAGCGAAAAATACTGCTGAAAATCCGGTAAACTGCCAACTTTCCCAACGATAAACAAGATATAAATATAAAACGGCGGATAATCGCTCCCGCTTTTAGCGTAGAAATTGGAAAAATGATTGGCCGCAACCGATGCCCAGTTTTTGAAAAGCGACGCATCCATATGAGAGCCTACCCACGGAATCAGCGCAATCCGGATAAATAGTCCAGTGCCAAGTAATGACCATAAAATAACGCGAGAATGCCCTATCGAATGATGCCATTTCTTTTTCTTTAATAATCCGTAAACGAAAGCTGCTGCTATAAAAAAGCCCACCGTATAAAGAGCTAGCGGTGTTTCATAGTCCTTATTAGCTCCTTGACTTCCGGCACCGTTATCCATAGATAGATTATGAAAAGGCGTTACGTGTTCTCCGGAATTGCTAGACGAAGCGGGACCGTTTCCTGAAGGGAGACGATGATCCCTCGAATTATTATCAGGAGCAGATATACCATTAGTAATCTTTTTTAACTGATAACTTTCTTGAATCGAAAATAAATGTTCTTCTCCTTTGTAGTGTGATAGTGAAACGATACTGAAAACAAATGCTAAAAGAAAAGCTGCCGTTACGATAAAAGCCGTTCTTTTTTGTAGTATGTTCATATAAAATCCTCCGATGACAATGTATCGAATAAGTAGTAGTGTGTCTCCATACTATAAGGGGAGTTGGTGAAAATAAAGTGAAACTTCTTTAATAAAGAGCGGAAGCGAGAGCATAAAAAAACAAGGCCTTAGAAGACCTTGTTTTTTATATTGCTTATAGTACAGCATCAAACTTATTCACTTTCCACTGTGAACCAGATTTATAAAATGTAACGGTGCGTTTTACACTTCCTCCGTCAACCGTTGGAACCGTAAATTGATAAGAGCGAACATCGGCACGCTGATAAGTTAGTTTTACTTTTGCTTTGTTCCACTCTAGCATGCTGAATCCGTCACCGACAGGACGAGCAAGCTTTCCGTTATATGTGATGTAGCGATAATTTGTTAATCCTTTTTGAATAGCACTGTTTGTAAAAGTTTCAGATAAGTAGCTTACTAGTTTGCTTTTTGTATTAAAATCTTGACAAAGATATGAGTACTGAGTGCCTTTATAATTAAATGTTTTTTGAGTACATAAATTACCTTTAGATCCATGAAGTGCATTCCAGAAATGGTTGCTTGCGTTTGCTGCAATTTTTACCGCATTAGTCGTTGATAGATTTTGTGATGCTGCTTGAGCTGTAACTCCTGTGCTTAGTGAAAAGAAAAGAGCAAGTGATGCTAAGATTATTCCAATTTTTTTCATTTCCATTTCCCTCCTACTCATTCATTGAAATATATGTAACATTCATGTTGTTAATATTACAATTGTTACATTTATATTACAATACTTCTTTAAAGAAATAAAGAGTATTTCTTATATATGTTTGAATTATTCCCGTATTTTCTTAAATAAAACGTAGAATTAAAAGAAAACATATAAACAGTATGTCAATTATGTGTCACATATTTCGTCGCTTTACAAGTTCGTATATAATAGGAATAAACCGACCACTATGCTGATGTAGATAAATAGGTCAGGCACAAAAGGAGAACGTAGACTAATGGGTGTTTCAGAAGTAACATCAGGAATTATTATTACCACTGCTGTAATTGCTATTGTGATTATTACAGTTGGTGTTTTGGCTACAATGATTGCGATTGCGAAGAAAGCAAATAAAAAGTAAGTATGTAGAGGAGAGTTAGTATAGTAACTAATTCTCTTTTTTTTGAAAAAAACCTATCTCTATTTTTATAATAAAAATGCATAAATAACGCGTGCATTATTCATAGAAAAAAGCAGGAGATTTACGTTTTGAAGCTAATAGATACATAAGGCAAGCTGCGCACTTTCATTACAAAAACAATGGAAGGGGTTCTAACAGACTTCAAGTGATATCGCCTATTTTATGTCATAATGAATGATATTCATTAACCCCGCACCTTAGACGCACTTTATAACCAAATAATGAGGAGAGTGGTTGAGTTGCAACGACAAAAAGTAGCAGTGAATGGAGAAAGGTTAAAAAATACGCTTGAACGATTTGCCGATTATGGACGAACACCTAATAACGGTGTAACCCGCTTAGCGCTGTCAGAAGAAGACCGCTTAGCACGAGACTATTTTTGTTCATGCTGTCGTGACCTTGGAATGGATATTAAAATTGACGATCTTGGATGTATTTACGCCACGCTTGAAGGACTAGAAGATAAGCCGCCTGTTGTGATTGGCTCACACATGGACAGCGTAAAAAAAGGCGGAAGGTTTGATGGAATCCTCGGTGTAGTTGCAGGATTAGAGTTAGTAAGAACGCTCGTTGAACATAATATTAAGCCGAAGGTGCCGATTACCATTGTTAACTTTACGAATGAAGAAGGAGCGCGTTTTGAGCCTTCTATGATGGCTTCAGGTATTTTATCGGGCAAATTTCAAAAAGACGTTATGATGAAGAAGACGGATGTTGACGGCGTGACGTTTGAGCAAGCTCTTCAATCATGCGGATATGAAGGCGATACGAGTAACCGCCTTACTGAAGCATCGGCATTTGTAGAATTACATATTGAGCAAGGGCCTATTTTAGAACGAGAAGCCAAATCAATCGGTGTAGTGGAGTGCGTGCTCGGCATGGTATGTTATGAAATTGAAGTTACCGGGGAGTCAGACCACGCCGGGACGACGCCGATGGATATGCGGAAAGATGCGCTTTTTGCAACCAATAATTTAATTGCTGAAGCTCGTCATGAGCTCGGCAGATTAGATTCAAATTTAGTCTATACAATGGGTCGTATGAACGTACTGCCTAATATTCATACCGTTATTCCAAATAAAGTTATTTTTTCGCTTGAAGCGAGACATACGGATGAAGACGTCATTGCGTCCGTGGAAAAGATCATTCAGTCACTGCCTGATCAAGCGGAGCTGTTAGAAGGCTGCGAAGTGCGGGTGACCAAGCTTTGGGGACGGGATACCGTATGGTTTGATAAAACCGTTTGCGATGAAGTGGAAGAATCCGTTCGTTCGCTTGGGTATTCCTACAAGCGAATGGTAAGCGGAGCTGGACATGACGCACAGTTTTTAGCTACCTATATTCCGACGGCTATGATTTTTATTCCGAGCGTAAACGGAAAAAGTCATTGTGAAGAAGAATTTACTCCTTGGGAAGAATGCGAAAAAGGTGTAAATGTACTTTTAGAGACGGTGATTAAGTTAGCTCAGAAGTAACGGAGCAAAAGAGTAAACCTGCGGAGGTTTGCTCTTTTTTAGTGCTTAGAAAGACTGCGAACTATCGCATTGAACTTTTGGTTTATTATGGCTACAATAAATGAGAAGCATGCGGATGGATGTGAAAGAAGGATGTGAAAAAAAGTGAGATGTTCTCACTTAAAGAAATGAAAATTACTATTATTATTGCAGATGATAATTCGTTTATTCGAGAAGGAATGAAAATTATATTAAATACATACGAGGAGTTCGACGTTGTCGCTACTTTAAAAGATGGTCAGGAAGCCGTTCAATATTGCAAAAACCATTCCGTCGATATTGCATTGTTAGATGTAAGAATGCCCGTTATGGACGGTGTAGAGGCTACAAAGCTTATTTCAGAGTTAACGAAAGCAAAGCCGCTTATTTTAACTACGTTTGATGATGATGAATATATTATTGATGCCGTAAAAAACGGAGCTAAAGGCTACTTGTTAAAAAATACAGAACCGGAGCGCATTCGAGACGCAATCAAAAGTGTATTCAACGGACATACGGTTCTTCAAGATGTTGTGCTTGATAAGATTAAATCAAGTTTAAACGCTGCAACTGAGCGTGAGTCAAAAGCGGATATGACACAGTTTACAGAGCGTGAAACGAGCATTATGACGCTTATTGCCAAGGGGCTTTCGAATAAAGAAATTTCTAAAACGCTTTTTATTTCAGAAGGTACCGTAGCAAACTATATTAGTTCGATTTTAAGTAAAACGGGACTTGAGCATCGCACTCAAATTGCTATTTATTATTTAACCGGTAAAGGGAAGTAGGGCTATGGAAGTCGGATTAATGATGACTAAGCTCATCCTTATACTGTTTTTGGCTATTACGTACATTCAGTTTAATTATGTACACTCGATTTCAGCTATTGTGTTAGCACTGCTTCTTTACAGCTGTGTTAATATTGCAGCGTCCATTGTGAAAAAGAGCGTCTTCAAGCGCATGTTTATTGTTATTTCAATTGTCCTTATTCTATATTGTGCGTATAAACTTCATCCTTTGTTTTTTCTTCTTTTGCCGCTAAACCTTTGTGAGCTTGTTGGAGAATCAGTCGTAAAAAAATGGATGGTGCTGCTTGTTTTGCTTCCAATGCTGCTTCTTCCCTCTGACATTAGCGCGCTGTATGTGTTAGTCGCTGCGTTTACTTTCTTTATTTATACAGCAGCAGCTCTCTATCAAAAACGAACGATTAATTATGAGCAAAAAATTGATGAAATGAGAGTAAGTATGCAAAAGCTGCAAAAACACGTGAATGAAAATAAAGAGTATGTAAGGCAGTCTCAATATGCTTCAAAGTTAGAAGAGCGAAATCGATTATCGCAGGAAATTCATGATAAGATTGGTCATTCAATGACAGGAGCGCTTATTCAAATGGAGGCAGCAAAGCATGTGATGAAGCAAGACGAGGAAAAAGCGCTGTCTCTTCTTCAAAATGCGATTACGATTTCCAAAGAAGGTATTGAAGAAATTAGGTTAACGTTAAAAAGTATAAAGCCTCCCGCTGAGCAAATAGGAATCAGCCGGCTTAAATTATTTATTGGTGAGTTTGAGGCTAAGCATAGTATCGCAATGCCTCTTGTATACAAAGGTAATTTAGATCTTATCACGCCTCTTCAGTGGAAAATTATCCATGAAAATATAACGGAAGCTATTACAAATGCCTTAAAATATGCAGAAGCAACGATGATTGCCATTGAGCTTCATGTACTAAATAAAATGGTTAAAGTAGAAGTCAAAGACAATGGAAAAGGGGCTCACTTGTTTCAAAAAGGACTTGGCATAGCAGGGATGGAAGAGCGAGCCGCTTCCATTAACGGAACGGTGATCGTTGATGGGGCAAACGGGTTTTCTGTTACAACGCTGCTGCCGATAGGTGAGAAACTTCATACATAAATAATGAGATTTCTCATGGGAAAAAGGTGAACTTATGCACTGACGTAAGTTTGCCTTTTTTTCATAAAATAAGGATATACCAACACACTAGAGGTGAAATGATGAACGTATTATCAATTCAAAAACTAACAAAGAAATTTGGAGATTTTATTGCAGTAGATAATTTGTCTTTACAAGTAGAAGAAGGAGATATATTTGGGTTTTTAGGAACAAACGGAGCAGGAAAAAGCACAACGATTCATATGGTTGCTAGTCTGCTTCAAAGCAACAGCGGTGATATTGAAGTGCTAGGGAAAAATATAAAGAAACATCGAAATTTCGCAAAGATGAACATCGGGATCGTTCCGCAAGACTTAGCGATTTATGAAGATTTGACAGCATATGAAAATGTGAAGTTTTTTGCCGGACTTTACGGATTAAGAGGATCACTTCTTAACGAACGAGTGGAAGAAGCTTTAGCGTTTGTAGGGCTTTTAGATAAACAAAAGGCTTATCCGAAAAGCTTTTCAGGAGGTATGAAAAGAAGGTTAAATATCGCATGCGCAATTGCTCATCGCCCAAAGCTTATTATAATGGATGAACCGACGGTTGGTATTGATCCTCAGTCGCGAAACTATATTTTAACATCTGTAAAAAAGCTAAATGAAATGGGAAGCACAATCATTTATACAAGTCACTATATGGAAGAAGTAGAAGAGGTATGTACAAAGATTGCCATTATTGATCACGGCAAAATCATTGCGGAAGGAACAAAAGAGCAGCTAAAAGCGATTATCACCGATACAAAAGATATTTGGATTGAAGTAAAAGCAGCGGATGATATAGATTGCAGCGGTCTAAAAGAAATTCCGGGAGTAACAGCCGTTACGTATGAAGATGGAATCATTAAAATTAATTCAAATGCCGAAGTGAATAACTTAAACAAAGTCATTCAGTATTTAATGACACATCATATCGAAATTAAAGCAGTCAAGGAACAAGCCCCAAATTTAGAGACGGTCTTCCTCACGTTGACAGGGCGCAGTCTAAGAGATTTATAAAAGAAAGGAGGAATAATGAATGAATATTATTGCAATTGCTTTGAAAGAAATGAAAAGTGATCTGCGAGATAAGCGTGCATTTATCTTTATGATTCTTTTTCCGCTAGCTCTTGTCCTTATTTTAGGAACAGCTTTGTCTCAAGCCTTTAATAATGACATGACGATAGATGACAGTTACGTTCTCTACAAAATGGACACAAGTAATGAAGAATCTGCTGCCTTTAAGCAGTTTGCTACAAACGCAGAAAAATCTGGCATTCACTTTAAAGCGTTGAAAAAAGATCAAGATGGAAAAAAAGAAGTAAAAGAGCAGCGCTATACAGCTTATGTAGAAGTGAAAGACCAAGGCATTCATCTCTACGGAAATGAAGAAAACAGCATTGAATTCAACATGGTCCAAGGTATGTTAAGCACCTTTGTTGATAAGTACAATGTGGCTATGGAAGTGGCCAAAGTAAATCCTCAGCAAGTGGATAATCTGCTCCGTGCTTCTAAGCATGACTATATTCAAGTAACATCTCTTCATTCTCAAAAACAGCCAAATTCAATAGACTACTACGCCATTTCAATGACAACTATGATTGTTTTGTACGGATCTATCTCAGCGAGTTATTTAATTAGAGGAGAGCGTATGCGAAATACAGCTAGTCGATTAGTAGCCGCGCCGATTAAAACGGCTGAAATTTTTGTCGGGAAAATTTTAGGCACTGTTTTGGTTCACGCCATTTGTGTGTTAGTCGTCATTATGTCGACTAAATATTTTTTTGATGCCAACTGGGGAGAACATTTACTCCTAGTACTGCTGATGTTAGTATCTCAAATTCTTTTTGCTATTAGCTTTGGATTAGGAGTTAGCTACCTTACGAAGACAGAAGCAGCGGCAAGAGCAATTATTATGGTTGTTATTCAAGTATCTTGTATTGTAGGAGGAACCTATTTTCAAAATGGATCTGGAGAGGGCTTCGTCAATGTATCGCCTTTAACCTGGATGAATAATGGACTTATTAAATTGATTTATACAAATGATATCGGCGCTTCTCTTTCAGTTATTGGGTTGAATGTAGGCTTCTCGATTTTATTCTTGGGCGTGGCAATTATGCTTTTGAGAAAAAGAGAGGGGTTATAATATGAAAAATATCATGTGGCTTGTAACAAATATGCTAAGAAATATGCTGCTTAGAAACAAAAGGACGCTTGTGCTTGTTATTGGTTTGCCTATTGCAGGGGTTTTAATGTCCGTTCTTATTTATGGAAATGCAGGAGGGACTTCGGTGAATATCGGAGTTGTCAATCACGACTCAACGGATATTACAAAAGATACCGTTCAGTTTTTAAAAGGGCTGCACAAAACAAATGTTAAAATGCTCACGGACAAAGAAGTGGATCATGAGATTACGTCAAAGAAAGTTGATGCGGTTATTACCTTTGAAAAAGGGTTTTCTGACAGCGTCAAAGCGAACAAACCAGATCATATTACAATCACTTCAATAAAAGGAGCAGAAGTAACGAGCTTTATTAAGTCTTATTTATATCAATATATTGATAATGTTTCTGCGCTGAATCAAGCTGCTGAAGGCGACGATGCTGCGTTTAAACAAATGTATGAGAATTATCAAAAAGCGCCATTCCACGTCTCAACGCATGCCCTTGAAGACAAAGGAACCGATCAAAACATTGTCAAGCAGACAATTGGGTATTTAATTATGTTTATGCTTTTTTCTGCGGTGAATTTATCAGCTCTTATCACAAAAGAAAAAGAGCAGCGAACGTATTTTAGACTGTTAGCTTCGCCAGTTAGTGCAAGGCAATACGTGATATCCAATGTTATTACAAATATGATTTTATTAACTCTGCAAGTAATGATTACACTTGTTTGTATTACGACTCTTTTTCACGTAGATATGAACATTCCCGTATGGCAGCTATTTTTTATTTTAGTTTTGTTTGGTCTAGTAGCCATCGGCTTGTCTCTTGTAATTATCGCTTTTACAGAAAGTTCAAAAGCAACGAATGGTCTTCAGACGCTTATCATCACGCCAACTTGTTTACTGTCAGGGTGCTTTTTTCCGCCTGAATTTATGCCGGATGTGATGCAGAAAATAGCCGACTTTCTTCCTCAAACGTGGGTATTAAGTACGTTGAAAAGTGTTCAACAAGGAGCTGATTTAAGCAGCCTATGGTTAAATATCAGCATTTTACTAGCTTTTGCACTCGTTTTTTTCCTGCTGTCTATTTATAAATTAAATCGAAATAATACTGTTCAAAAGTTTATTTAAATGGTAAAGTCAGAGAATACCTCTGGCTTTTTTTGTAATTTTTAAAAAGTTACAAAAAAAGATTGAAAAATATAAGATGAAATTTTAGAATGAAAGAGGAAAGGGGTATACAAAAAGAGAATAAATAGGGGAGAAAAACGAAGTTCATGTTGGTTTTTTGCACAAATAAATGAAATCGCTTACATAAGTCAGCATGAAAATACGGAAGGAGAGATTGTCAGCGAGATAACAAAGGGGGAAAAACAGTGGGAATTTATGAACTACTTGTACCACGCACGGTTTTATATGGAGAAGGATCATTTTCTAAAATTGGAGAAAAGGCTGCACTGCTTGGGACAAAGGCATTGCTTATAAGTGATGACGTTATGGCGAAAGCAGGGAATGTAGAAACTTGCCGTCGTTACTTAGCCGAGGCTGGCATGGACTGTGCCGTGTATACAGGCGTAAATTCAGAGCCGACAGATATTCATCTAGATGAAGCGCTCGCCATATGTAAAACGGAGCAGTGCGATGTGGTTATTGCCTTAGGGGGAGGCAGCTGTATCGATACTGGAAAAGCGGTTGCCATTATGATGACAAATGAGGGGCATCTACGAACGTATTTTCAAAATCAACAAGATTTTCAAGATAGTCCTCTTCCTTTAGTTGCCGTGCCTACGACTGCTGGAACAGGCTCAGAAGTGACTAAAGCGACGGTTATTACAGATACGGCGTACGATGTAAAAATGATGCTCGCAAGGCCTCAATTATTGCCTGATACAGCCATTGTTGATCCGTTATTAACTCTATCATGTCCGAAACACGTAACGGCAGCTACAGGAATTGATGCACTCAGTCATGCAGTGGAAGCGTATTTGTCTAAAAAAGCACATCCTTTTACAGATTCACTTGCGCTTCAAGCAATTGAGTTAATCATGAAAAATATCCGTATTGTGTACAGAAATGGAGAAAATGTTCAAGCAAGAAACGAAATGGCCTATGCTTCTATGCTGGCAGGAATGGCGTTTTCAAATTCATCTGTTGCTCTAGTGCACGGTATGTCAAGACCTATTGGCGCGTTATTCCATGTGCCCCACGGTATTTCTAATGCGATGCTCCTGCCTGCGGTTTTGGACTATACAAAAGAGGCTTCAATCGATCGTTTAGGTGAAATAGGACAAGCTCTTTTTCCGAACGTATCATATACAAAAAAAGAAGGAGCAGATGTGTTAATTGAAGCCATCAAGCAGCTTTGTATCGACTTAGAGATTCCTAATCTTCAATCGTGGGGCATTGATCGTCAGCTATTTTACGCGGCGGTTGAGAAAATGGCAGCGGATGCGATTCAAAGCGGAAGTCCTGCTAATCATCCGATCGTACCGACGGCAGAAGAAATTATTCAGCTTTATTACACGTGCTATGAATATGAGTTTGAGTCTGCACTTTATAAAAAATAAGATAAATTCAAAACAAATTGAATAAGGGATGAAAGGGGAAACGTTATGGATTTGCTGATTATTTTGCTGTCTCTGGGGCTTTTGATGCTGGTTGCTTACCGCGGATTTTCAGTTATTTTGTTTGCTCCACTTTGTGCGCTGCTAGCCGTTATTTTAACGGAACCAAGCTATGCACTCCCGTTTTTCTCAAACGTTTTTATGGAGAAAATGGTTGGGTTTATTAAAAACTACTTCCCTGTCTTTCTATTAGGAGCAGTCTTCGGAAAGATGGTTGAAATGTCTGGAGTCGCTGAATCGATTGCGAAAACAATTGTTAAAGTAGTAGGGGCTAAACGTGCCATCTTGGCTATTGTTTTAATGGGGGCAATCTTAACCTACAGCGGCGTAAGTTTATTCGTTGTTGCGTTTGCAGTTTATCCGTTTGCGGCTAACTTGTTCCGCGAAGCGAATATTCCAAAACGATTAGTACCGGGAACGATTGCATTAGGAGCTATTTCGTTTACCATGGATGCACTTCCGGGTACACCGCAAATTCAAAACGTTATTCCAACGACTTTTTTTAAGACAGACATCTATGCTGCTCCAACACTGGGGATTATCGGATCGGTTATTGTCTTTAGCTTAGGTCTTTGGTATTTAGAAAGCCGAAGCAAAAAAGCAAGAAAAGCTGGAGAAGGCTACTACGGATTTAATAATGAACTAGCGGCTGCTGCAGAACTAGAAAAAGAGTCTGTACCTTCTACGACACCTAACTATGAACCTAGCGTAGCAAGACAGATTTTAGCATTTGTGCCGCTTGTGCTTGTAGGGGTCGCAAACAAATTTTTTACTGTTTCTATTCCAAAATGGTACCCAGAGGGTTTTGATTTTGCCAAAATTGGCCTTGAAGCGTTCGGAAAAGTAGATTTAACCGCAGTTGTTGGTATTTGGTCAGTGGAATTGGCACTTGTTATTGGAATTATCACAACGATTGCGTATGACTGGAAGAGAGTGACTACCGGTTTCCAAGCGGGTCTTAACGCAAGTATTGGCGGAGCGCTTCTCGCTGCGATGAACACGGGAGCTGAGTATGGCTTTGGAGGCGTTATTTCATCTCTTCCTGGCTTTGCAACCGTTCGTGACGGTATTTCACATACATTTACAAATCCGCTTGTCAATGGAGCCGTTACGACAAACATTTTAGCCGGTATTACGGGCTCTGCTTCTGGAGGTATGGGAATTGCGCTTAGTGCGATGGGAGATAAGTATGTAGAAGCTATTAATCAGTACAACATACCTCCTGAAGTTATGCACAGAGTTGTAGCGATGGCATCAGGCGGTATGGATACGCTTCCTCATAACGGAGCCGTTATTACACTGCTCGCTATTACCGGGTTAACCCACAAGCAGTCTTACCGAGATATTTTTGCCATCACTGTTATAAAAACGCTTGCATGTTTCTTAATCATTGGAATCTACAGCTTAACTGGACTCGTATAACAAATAAAGAGGCTGAGTTTAGTTGAAGAAAGATCCGAACGATGAATCGTTCGGATTTCTTTATTGTTGCAGTGATTTAGTTGTATATCAAGCTTTTGGCTATAAAACAGATTCTTTGACTTTCTAAACTGTAAGTATTATGATTACACTACTTTCTGCAGTACTATATGCCGTTACATTAATTCTTAGCATGTTTATGAAGAAAGGAGAATGACTGTGAAGCTATTTGAAGGAAATTTAAAAGTAGGCGACTGGGTCAAAGGGAAGTCTCGCGACGGTGAACTTATATACGGATATATTAAAACGATTAATCCATCTAAAAAAGCAGCACTAATCAACGTTGTGAAAAGTGATGATGAAAAAATGGTCGGCACAACCATTGGCATGATGGATGAAAAAATAGAAAAGCTGCCCCTTCAAAAAACGGCGCACGAAGAGCAAATTCTTTCATTAATTGATCTCGCGCTGCTAACGAAAGACGAAGCTTGGTTTATTGAATTAACAGCTGAATTAAAAAGATTACAAGATAAAAAGCAAGGCTGACATTCCTAATAAGGAATGAAGGCCCTGCTTTTTTTATTATTCCTAGGGGGAAAAGCAGGAATGGAAAGCAGCTTGCGAGAAGAAGTAAATGACGACATTAAAAGAAAAGGTGATAAAAGATGAGTAAACGTGTCTTGATTTTAACAGGAGATGCCGTGGAGGCTTTAGAAGTTTTTTATCCGTATTATCGCTGTTTAGAAGAAGATATTCAGTGTACCATTGCTTCTCCCGTGAAAAAGAAGCTCCAAACGGTTGTTCATGATTTTCTTCCAGAAATGGAAACATTCACAGAAAAAACGGGATATAAAATTGATTCTCACGCTTCTGTAGATGAAGTGGATCCCGCTGATTTTGACGGACTTATTATTCCTGGAGGACGAGCGCCTGAATATATTCGAATGAACACAAAAGTTCAGGAAATTGCCGCTCATTTTTTAAAAGAAAACAAACCTTTAGGCGTTATTTGTCATGGTCAGCTCGTGTTAACGACGGTTAGAGAGTATCTGCAAGACAGAGAAGTGACAGCGTATCCTGCTTGCCGTCCGGAAGTAGAAGCGGCGGGTGCAGTATTTGTTGAACAGACGCTTCACGTAGACAGAAACTTAGTAACCGGACAAGCTTGGCCAGATTTACCTAAATTTATGAAAGAATTTTTTAACGTGCTAAAAAAAGCTGAAAAAGTGAACGCATAATAAAAAAGCGGGCTGAGAGAAAAGAATTCTTTCAGCTCTTTTAAATGATGATAGGTGAGGTGTAAACAACGTGCAGCTTGTGTCTGAACTTTCAAAGAAAATTATAAAAGAAGTGCAGCTTGTGATGAAAGAACATGTAATTGTAACAGATCCACGCGGAATTATTATTGCGTCAACAGAAGAAAAACGGGTTGGTTTTTTTCACGAAGGCGCGTGGAACGTGATGCAAAGAAAGCAAAAACTATATATATCCAAAAAAGAAGCAGCGGATTTAAAAGGAGTTAAGCCTGGCATTAACTTGCCTATCAGTTATCAAGGAGAGATTATTGGGGTTATTGGCATTACAGGTACTCCAGAAGCCGTTGAGCCTTTTGCAGACATTATTCGAAGATTAACAGAGTTAATTATTCGCGAGGCATATTACATAGAAACAAAGGAATGGGAAAATAAAGGAGTGGAAGCTTTTTTTCGTGAATGGATTTATAGCCAGCAGGTAGATGCAGAATTTATTGAACGAGGCCATATTTTAGGAGTGCAAGTAGACAGTTCTTATTGCTGCACGCTGTTTCAAATTGACTCATCTCTTTCGAAAAAGAAGCAGCAGCAGGTACAAGAAACAATTCGCTACTGGTTTGAAAGTCATAAAGCTGACAGAGATTATATCGCAAACTGGGGATATGATCGTTTGCTTTTACTGAAAGAAGCGGTAGGTGAAAAGGCAAGGCAAGGATTTAAAGAAGAATTAAAAAAATGTCAGCAGTACATTCAAGCAAACAACCAAGTTATGATCACTATTGGCGTAGGAAAGCCAGCGGAGAAATTTGATTTGCATGCTTCATATGAAGAAGCGAAAAAAGCGCTTAAAGTGGCTTCAAAACGTCAAACCGTTGTTTTTTATGAGGAGCTGCTGATGGACATGATTTTAGAAGACGTTTCTGAACCTGTAAAAAAGGAATTCTTGAGTCGAGTGCTTTCGTCCATTCAAAAAGAAAAAGAGCTTCTCGAAACGCTGAAATACTATTTAGCCAACGATCAATCGTTAAAAAAAACGGCGTTTGATTTACATATTCATATCAATACGCTTCATTACCGCTTGAAGCAAATGAAAGAACTAACAGACATTGATCCAAAAAGCGTAAAAGGTATCACGCTTTTTTACCTTGCGCTATCTTTACTAGAGTGAAGTGCGTCCTTTGTTAGATAAACATACAAAAAAAGAGTTTTTAAAGCGCTTTTTTTTAGTTCTTTATCTATAGTCCCTCGTTGCTTCTGTAACTATAATAAGAGTAAGAGATACATATAAGGAGGAACGTTATGCTTAATGAACGAACAAAAGCAAAGCTCATTGAAGTTGTAGGATCAGCCAATTTTCAAGATAGCAGTGAAGCAAGACTCGTGTATTCCTATGACGCAACACCTAACTTTCAGTCGCTTCCTGATGCGGTTATTATGCCTGAAAACAAAGATCAAGTGAAAAGAATTTTAACGATATGCAACGAAGATCACGTGCCCATTGTTCCAAGAGGTTCAGGTACAAATTTAAGCGCAGGAACGTGTCCCACGCAAGGAGGAATTGTTCTTACCTTTAACCGAATGAATAAAATTTTAGAAGTTGATGAAGAAAATTTAACGGTTACCGTTCAGCCGGGTGTTATTACGTTAGATTTAATTAACGCTGTAGAGGCAAAAGGTTTATTTTATCCTCCTGATCCAAGCTCTATGAAAATATCAACCATCGGAGGAAACATCAATGAATGCTCAGGAGGATTACGAGGCTTAAAATATGGCGTGACAAAAGATTACGTTCTTGGTCTTGAAGTAGTTCTTGCAAACGGCGACTGCATTAAGACGGGAGGCAAGTTAGCTAAAGATGTAGCTGGATACGATTTAACGAACTTGTTTGTCGGTTCTGAAGGAACGCTTGGCGTCGTGACAGAAGCGATTTTAAAGCTCATTCCAATACCAGAAACAAAACAAACCTTGCTTGCACTGTTTGAAGACATGGATGCAGCTGCTAAGACCGTTTCAGCTATTATTGCACATAAAATTATTCCAGCTACGCTTGAATTTTTAGATCAGCCGACGTGTGAAGTAGTAGAAGATTTTGCACAAGTTGGCCTTCCAACAGATGTAAACGCTGTCTTGTTGATTGAACAAGATGGTCCGCCAGAAGTAGTGAAGCGCGATATTGAAATGATTTCACGCATCTGCACCGAAGGAAACGCTGTATCGGTAAAAGTAGCCGCTTCGCAAGCAGAAGCAGAAGCGTTAAGTACAGCAAGAAGATCAGCCCTTTCTGCTTTAGCACGGATGAAGCCAACGACGATTTTAGAAGACGCAACCGTCCCACGGTCTAAAATTAGTGAAATGGTCAAAGCGATTAATGAAATTGCTGTAACATATAACGTTAAGATCTGTACGTTTGGTCATGCGGGAGACGGAAATCTGCATCCGACTTGTTTAACAGATGCGCGTGACAAAGAAGAGCTTCACCGCGTCGAACAAGCTTTTGAAGCAATTTTTCATAAAGCCATTGAGCTTGGAGGAACGATTACAGGTGAACACGGAGTGGGAGAAATGAAAGCACCGTATTTGGCATTGAAGATGGGCGGAGAAGGAGTAGCTGCGATGAAAGCAATTAAGTATGCTTTGGACCCGCAAGGAATTATGAATCCAGGGAAAATTTTTGCTAAAGACACGAGAAAAAGAGTGGTGGTTCGTTCATGACGGCAACAAAAGACATTCAGCAAGCATTCAAAGAACGGTTAGATTATGACGAGTTAATGAATTGTATGAGATGCGGTTTTTGTTTGCCAAGCTGTCCGACGTATGGCCAAACGAATCAATATGAAGCAGCGTCACCGCGCGGGAGAATTGCTTTGATGAAAGGAGTGGTAGATGGGCTCATTGAACCTGATGAATCCGTTGAAAAGCAATTGAACCTTTGCCTTGGCTGCCGAGCGTGTGAGCCTGTTTGTCCTTCGGGTGTAAAGTACGGACATTTACTAGAAGAAGCGCGTGATATTATTCAGCAGAAGAAAAGACATAAATGGCCGGTAAAAGCGCTCAGGCATATGGTGTTTGAACAGCTTTTTCCGCATAAAGAACGATTAAAAAATGTACATTCTCTGCTTGCTTTCTATCAAAGAAGCGGCTTGCAAAAAGCTGTTCAAAAAACAAACATACTAAACGCCCTTCCTGGTAATCTAGCGCAAATGGAAAAAACGCTTCCGCCTGTGCCAACAAAAAAAGAAATGAAGAAACGGCCTTTTTTATTTGAAGCAGAAGGAACAAGAGAGCGTACGGTTGCTTTTTTTACAGGGTGTTTAATGGATACGATGTTTATGGAAACAAACAACGCCACGATTGTACTTTTACAAAAAGCGGGGTGTAAGGTCGTCATACCAGAGGTGCAGACATGCTGCGGCGCGCTGCATGCGCACGGAGGAGAAAAAGATCAGGCAAAGAAGTTAGCGAAGCAAAATATTATGGCGTTTGAATCCATTCAAGCGGATGATATTGTTCTTAATGCAGGAGGCTGCGGTGCGCTGTTGGTAGAATACGATCATTTATTAAAAGAGGAACCGGAATGGAAAGAAAGAGCAGCGGCTTTTTCTGCCAAAGTTAAAGATTTTTCAGAGATTTTATTGCAGCAGCAGTTTGTGGAAAAACAAAAGTTATCGCTGCCAAGTCAAATTATTACGTATCAAGACTCGTGTCATTTAAGAAACGTGATGAAAACATCCAGTGCACCGAGAAAACTGATCCAAGCGATTAACGGAACGGTGTTTAATGAAATGGAAAATGCGGATCATTGCTGCGGCTCAGCCGGTATTTATAACTTAACGGAACAAGAGATGTCTATGCAAATTTTAGATTACAAAATGGAAAAAGTGAAAGAAACGCATGCACATACGATTGTAACAGCGAACCCGGGCTGTCTCATTCAAATGAAGCTAGGGGTAGTCAGAGAAGGAGTAGAAGAAAGTGTAAGGGCCGTTCATCTTGCAGATTTACTTCTTGAAGCAGTAGAAAGCAAATAAAAAGGCCGGACACGTCCGGCCTTTTTATTATTTGAACAGCTGAGAAACAATTTCGTACGAACGAAGGCGAGCTTTGTGATCGTAAATTTGAGCGTTAATCATCAGTTCATCTGCTTCTGTTTCTTCAATAAACTGTTCAAGCTTGACTTTAATCGTCTCAGGGCTTCCGACAATAGAAGAGCCCAGCTGCTGTTGAAGAGAAGCTTTTTCAAAGTCAGTCCATAGTTCATCCATATTATCCACAGGAGCTTTTAGTTTACCCGGTGTGTTTCGAATTAAATTTAGAAACTGCTGCTGCATAGAAGTAGCCAAACGTTCAGCTTCTCTATCTGTATCAGCAGCGATTACGTTTACACCTAACATTGCATATGGTTTCTCTAAAACGTCGGACGGCTTAAAATAACGGCGATACATGTTAAGAGCTGTCATTGTATTATTAGGTGAGAAGTGACTTGCAAATGAAAATGGCAAGCCTAGCTGTGCAGAAAGCTGTGCGCTAAAACCGCTTGAGCCAAGCAGCCAAATCGGAATATTTAAACCTTGACCCGGAACAGCTTTGACGCGCATCTGACTTTCTGAAGCAGGTTTAAAGTACTCTTGCAGTTCAGCTAGCTGTTCTGGGAAGTCACTGCCGTCGCTTCTGCGGTCGCGTCGCAGTGCTTGTGCTGTCAGCTGATCTGTCCCTGGCGCTCTTCCTAAGCCTAAATCAATACGTCCTGGAAATAGTGATTCAAGCGTGCCAAAATGCTCAGCAATAACAAGCGGAGAATGGTTAGGAAGCATAATACCTCCAGACCCTACGCGAATATGTGACGTGCCTGCAGCTACATGACCAATCACAACAGATGTAGCGGAACTTGCGATACCTGTCATATTATGATGCTCAGCTAGCCAATAGCGGTTATACCCCCATTTTTCAGCGTGCTGAGCTAAATCTAATGTATTTCTAAGTGAGTCAGATACAGTTCCTCCTTCAACTACAGGAGAAAGATCTAATACGGAAATCGGAATATCTTTTAATGCTTTACTCATCAATTTCATCTTCTTTCTTTAAAGACTTCATAGGCCTTGTTATTTCAATGGAATACAAGTATTTTAACAATAATCTTTCGAGTTCCAAAATATTTTGCTTCGGTTATTTTTCTTTAAGTTATTGTTCTTTATTTACACAAGTTTTTAAGAAGCAAAAAGCCTGTACGGCATAAGGCAGAAGCCGCCTCTTTCTATAAAAAGCTGTCATATTTTATAGTAGAAGGGAGGATGAACATGGTTACTTTAAATGAACTAAAAAGCAAGCAGTACGATATGATATACAGTTTAGGCTATAACTGTTTTTCAGGGATATACATGAAAAAATATTTTTTGCGAAAACAAGCGGGCGTGATTGATTGGTGTATTAGCATTTCTCTTTCTCATGTCAATCAGCTGTTGAAAAATCGTTGTAAAGACTTATTTGTATATGAACACTTAACCTATATTAGTTCTTTCGGAGATGGTTCCACGCTTAGACTGCGTGATAAGGTGTATCAAATTGATTCTGCTCATGATTTTCCGTCGTCTATTAATACAGAGAATAACTGGCTTTCATATAATGAAGTCAAAGAAAAATATGAACGGAGAACGGAGCGATTTTTAACGTCGATGGAGACCAGTTCTTGTATATTGTTTATTCGTATGGGTGGAACGTATGAAGAAGCGAAAGAATTAGAGCATATTTTAAAGGGAATGGTCAAGAACGATTTCTATATACTGCTGCTGACAAACAGTGAAAAAGAACTTTTATCCGCAGCTAACTGGGACTTGCCTTATACATGTGTCTTACATGCACCTATTTTTTCAATGGACGTGCTGCGCGATGATAAAGTATGGGAAGAGCTCTTAAGCGGGCTTGTTATAAAATAAAAGGAACTCTTTTTGTTTAATACGGGAATGAAAAAGCTCGTTTTTTTCATAGACTTTGTTATATCTGTGTATCAAAGGAGATGAAAAGATGGAGTCCAATGTGCGGAAGGCGATAAAAGAAATTGTATGGCTGTTGCTAGAACAAGACCAGCGCTGGAATGAGTATCTAGTACAGCTGGAGGATTTGAAAATACAAGTGGATTTGAATAGTTCCGCATATGAAGTTCTGAGAAAGATGACGGGTAATTACGAAGTGCTGCTTGAACATATGGATCTCATTCAGCAGTTTGAAAATCATTCTAAAAGTGAAACAGCGCTGAATGACTTAGTTACCATCGTTATGAAGCATTACTCATTAAAAAGTTCATAAGCCTGCTTTGTGCAGGTTTATGGAGTTTAAGCTCTCAATGGAATTCGGTAGAGATAATCGTTTATAATAAGTACATATGGTGATGAAAGGGTGATCGATATGGAAGAGAAACAAGAAATTGTACCCGTTCGTACAGAGGAAGCAGCCAAATATTACTCGGAAGAAAAATTTTGGGACAAGCTTAAAAAGTTTGGTAAAAAAGCGGGAGCAAACGTTGTTTATGCCGTATTGCTTTTATACTACACGCTGCAAAAGCCTGATATTCCGCCAAAAGCAAAAGCAGTTATTATAGGAGCATTAGGTTACTTTATTCTTCCTCTAGATTTAATTCCAGACTTCGCAGCAGGAGTTGGATTTACAGATGATTTAGGAGCTCTAGGGCTTGCATTGATTCAAGTTGCCATGTACATTGATGAAGGTGTTAAACTGAAAGCAAAAGAAAAAATTAAAACGTGGTTTTCAGAAGACCACAATTTTTCCATTATTGATGCTAAAATAAAGTAACGTTATGATCGAAATGTAATTATTAAATAAAGTGAGCAAAAGAAGGTGATAGATGAATCATCTTCTTTTCAACCGTTAATATGTAGTTCTTTATGACTATATTAATCCATTTTATGTAAAAAAAGCAGGATTAAAATATTTTTTTCATTAAAATTTTAATCAATGTAATTGAATAATTGCCCTACAAATGTTAAGTTAAAACATGTTCATAAATTCGTCACAGAAAGCAATATACAAATAAGTAAGATGGTTTGTAAAAACTTTGTGAAATTATGGAACTTTTTAACTGAGAGTTTCAAACTCTTAGAGATTCTTCCTCATCAATCAGAAGTAGCTTTCTTTCGTCACAAGATTAAGCATCTTTCATTTGAAGGTGTTTTTTTTCAGCCTAAGTAAGCCAACAACATGATTGTATGACAAGTTTTTACTAAGGTTGTATAGTTACTGTATTGTATGACAAGTTTTGTGTGATTTGATGTTAAATAAATGAACAGCTTCGAAGTAAATAAATGATTGCAGAAAAACAAAGTCCATGCGTTTTCATGAACCATTATACGTTACTTCATATTTGTAGAGATGTTTAGCAAAAGGGGAGATGAATGGCCTGACGTAAACAATATCCATAGACAAGCCTTAGAAGATAATTATCTTTCTAAGAAAGCAAATTTATATGATTGATTCTAATCTAAACAATGGAGTGTTCAAAAATGGAAATTAGTCAAATCTTTATTATTTTAACCCCAATCTTTTTTGTTATTTTGCTAGGTTATTTAGCAGGGTATTTTAAAAAGTTTGATGCAACAACATCTAAAGGGTTAAATACGCTTGTAACAAAATTTGCGTTACCTGCACATCTATTCGTTGGTATTACAACAACATCAAAACAAACGCTTATTGAAAAATGGCCGTTTTTACTAGCATTAGTTCTTGGTATTATTGGATTTTATGTTCTTTTCTTACTTGTTGCAAAATATGTATTTAAATACTCTTTAACAGGCGCGTCTATGTTTTCTTTAAACTCTACGCAGCCAACGTTTGCGTTTATGGGTATTCCAGTATTAGGTAGCTTGTTTGGCGCGGATGTAGTAGCAATTCCAATCGCAATTACTGGTATCGTAGTAAATGCGATGCTTGATCCTTTAGCAACTATTATTGGTACGGTTGGACAGCGTGAAAGAAGTGAAGGCGATTCAGAAGAAAGCTTATTTAAAGTAACGATTAAATCAATCTTACACGGTCTCTCTGAGCCGTTAGCCTGTGTTCCGTTAATCGCAGTAATATTAGTATTATGCGGCTTCCAAGCTCCAGATTTACTATCAAGCAGCTTAGATCAAATCGGTTCAATTACATCTGGTGCGGCTCTATTCGCAGTTGGGGTAACAATTGGTATCCGTAAAATTCAATTTAGCCCAGCGGCATTTGGTATTGCGATTTTAAAAGTGGCTATTCAGCCGCTTGTAATGTTAGGAATTGCAACAGCAATGGGTCTATCATCAGCTGACATTGTAAAATTAGTATTATTAGTAGCGTTCCCAGGTTCAGCTGTAGCAGCGATGATTTCAGTTCGCTTTGACAGCCTAGCTGGTGAAACAGCTTCAGCATTCGTACTTAGTGCCATTATGTCACTTGTTACATTACCGCTGTTAATTTCTTGGTTAATGTAGTCACATATATCAATATAAAATAAAAAAAGGCTTTGCTATTTTAGCAAAGTCTTTTTTTATTTTATATTTAAAAAAGCTTTAAAAATTCTTGGGCGATTTTGGGAAGATAACTGTCGGTACGCCACGTAACTAAAGGCTCAATTACAAATGGATTATCTTCTATGTTTAAAATTTTAATATGTTCTAGTGAAAAAGAAGATAGCATCGAATAAGGAACAATGGCAGCACCAAGGCCACGACATACTAAATTAAGAAGCATCGCTGAATCATGGCATTCGCATAAAATGTTAGGTGTTATACCCATCTTTTCAAATTCCTTCACAATGCGATTATATATGCTTATTTCCCGGTTTGAGCGAAGAAGAATAAGAGGGAGAGAAGCAATTTCAGCGACTGAAATCTTTTCTTTTGCATAACCACTTTCTTTGGGAACGGCTACAACAAAAACATCTGGTGCAAGTGTTTTTGTTTTGACATGTTTATAAGGTAAGTCAGTAGTAGTGACTGCTACATCAATTTTTCCTTCCGTTAATAATTCGTTTAAGTGAGCTGGTTCGTTTTCATAGATATTAAATGTGCTGTTTGGATATTGTTTTTGAATAAGAGTTAGCTTATCGAGAACCGTTGATGCACAGTAGATTGTACATCCGATTTCAAGTTTTTCATTTGTTACGTTTTTACATTCCTGTACTTCCAATACTGATTTTTCGACCCTTTGCACAATTTCTTTCGCTCGTTTTAAAAAAAGCTCTCCTTCTACCGTTAACAATAAGCGCTTGTTATTATTTCGTTCAAAAAGCAAAAGGCCCAGCTCATTTTCGAGCTGTTTTAGCTGCCTGCTTAAAGGAGGCTGAGCCATATGCAGGCGCTTTGCTGCTTTGGTCACATTTAATTCTTCAGCTATGACAATAAAATAATGCAGCTGTCTTAATTCCACTGTATTCAACTCCATACTTTAAAGGTATTATTATATATTTTATCAATATTTTAATTGTATGGAAAATGAGTGTAAAGTTAAATGTGTAACCAAAGCAGAGAGGAGGAAGAGAAATGAAAATAGCTGTAGGAATCACAGGAGCCACGGGAGCTATTTTAGGTATTCGAATTTTAGAGCTTTTGAAGAAGGCTTCTGTTGAAACGCATTTAGTCATGTCGCCTTGGGCTCATGCCACAATTAAGCTGGAAACACCCTATAGCGTTCAGCAAGTAGAAGCGCTAGCAGATTATTGTTATTCATATCAAGACCAAGCAGCAAAAATTTCGAGCGGTTCTTTTCGCATAGATGGAATGATTGTTAGTCCTTGCAGCATGAAAACATTAGCATCTATTCGAATGGGACTAGCAGATAACTTAATAGCGAGAACAGCAGATGTGATGCTAAAAGAAAGAAAGCCACTGGTGCTACTTCCTCGAGAAACGCCTTTGAATACGATTCATTTAGAAAACATGCTGGATCTTTCAAAAATGGGAGCTATCCTCGTGCCTCCTATGCCGGCATTTTATAACAAGCCTGAGACGATTGAGGATATTGTCACCCATATTGCTGTTCGAACTTTAGATCAATTAGGAATTGAGCTTCCTGAGGCAAAAAGATGGAATGGAGTTAAACATTTATCACAAGGAGGAAAATAAACATGGCTTATAAAGACTTTAGAGATTTCCTTAATACGCTACATAAAGAAGGGCAGCTACTGACGGTTACAGATGAAGTGCAGCCTGATCCAGATTTAGGTTCAGCAGGTCAAGCCATCAGTAATTTAGGAGACCAAACGCCGGGATTATTATTTACCAATATTTATGGGTACAACAATGCAAAGGTAGCTCTAAACGTAATGGGTTCCTGGTCAAATCACGCGTTAATGATGGGACTGCCTAAATCAACTCCTGTAAAAGAACAGTTCTTTGAGTTTGCTCGGAGATATGAAAAATTTCCTGTCAAAGTGAAAAGGGAAGAAACAGCGCCATTTCATGAGTGTGAAATTAAAGATGATATCAACTTATTCGACCTTTTGCCATTGTTTCGCTTAAATCAAGGAGACGGCGGCTATTATCTAGATAAAGCGTGCGTCATTTCTCGTGATCAGCATGATAAGGAGAATTTCGGCAAACAAAACGTGGGTATATATCGTATGCAGGTCAAAGGGAAAGACCGTCTAGGCATTCAGCCCGTGCCACAGCATGATATTGCCATTCACTTGAAACAAGCCGAAGAAAAAGGTGAAAACCTCCCTGTCTCAATTGCTTTAGGATGTGAACCTGCGATTGTCACAGCAGCCGCTACGCCGCTTCATTACGATCAATCAGAATATGAAATGGCAGGAGCTATTCAAGGTGAGCCGTACAGAATTGTGAAGTCTCAGCTTTCTGATTTAGATGTACCGTGGGGAGCAGAAGTGATTTTAGAGGGAGAGATCTTAGCTGGTGAACGCGAGTATGAAGGTCCTTTTGGTGAATTTACAGGTCATTACTCCGGTGGCAGAAGCATGCCTGTTATCAAAATCAATCGCGTATACCATCGTAAAGATCCTATTTTTGAAAGTTTATATATCGGTATGCCTTGGACAGAAACAGATTATTTAATTGGAATCAATACAAGCGTTCCTTTATATCAGCAGCTAAAAGAAGCATATCCTGAAGAGATTGAAGCTGTGAACGCGATGTATACTCATGGTCTCGTTGCTATCGTTTCAACAAAAAGCCGATACGGAGGATTTGCTAAGGCTGTTGGTATGAGGGCATTGACTACGCCCCATGGATTAGGATATTGCAAGCTAGTTATTTTAGTAGATGAAGACGTGGATCCGTTTAATTTACCGCAAGTCATGTGGGCGCTATCAACAAAAATGCACCCAAAACATGATGTTATAACAGTGCCTAATCTTTCAGTTCTGCCACTTGATCCAGGATCTGAGCCGGCTGGTATTACAGATAAAATGATTTTGGATGCTACAACACCAGTTGCACCGGAAACAAGAGGTCACTATTCTCAGCCTTTAGATACACCACTTGAAACTGAAAAATGGGAAAAAATCTTAACGAATATGATGCAAAAATAAACAAGGAGGAATCGACATGCATACTTGTCCAAGATGTGAAACCAAACAAGCAAACGTAGTATCTAAATCACCAGTTGAAGGAGCCTGGGAAATTTATTTATGCGACGTGTGTTTGTTTACCTGGCGTTCTTCTGAACCTGAGACCATCACCAATCCTGAAAAATACCCTGGACCATTTAAAGTCAATCCAAAAGACGTACCGCTGGCAACGCACGTGCCTCCTGTGCCACCCCGATCTTAATAAGCAAAGGCGGTAAGTAAAATGAATAAAGCAGAGCTGCCAAAAGCCGTGCGCGTATTTTTAAATGGAAAAGACTTAGAAAGAAAACAGCGTGATGCGATGTTGCTATCTACAGTGACATCCGAGGGTTTTCCTCATGTAGCAATGATTAGCGCAGGAGAGCTGATAGCTATTAGCTCTTCACGCGTCAAGCTGTTAGTATGGAAAAATACAACATCTTCAAAAAACATGATACAGAATCATAAGGCAACCGTTACATTAGTTGTTGAAGGAAAAGCTTATTACATTAAATTTTTGCTAAAAAAAGAAGCTCCTGTGTTATCAGGCTATGAGTTATTTACGGGAGAAGTAGCCGCTGTTAAAGAAGATTACGCAAAATATGCAGTTTTAACATCAGGAATTCAATTTCAGCTTCATGATTCCAAAGAGGTACTGAGCCGCTGGAAGCAATCAATTGAGGCTGTTCTTTCTACTGAAAAAACCGATTCTTAAAAATAAGAATCGGTTTTTTAGCTGTAGTGGAATTTTTTCAAATAGCATGCTAGCTGAACTTTTAATAGGTGTTCACTGTTTGTAAATGATATGTTCATTTTTTCTTCAATTTTTTTCAACCGCTGATAGAGTGTATTAACATGAATATGAAGCTGCTTAGCTGTAAGTGAAGCAGAGCGGTTATTATCGAAATACGCTTCTAGCGTTTGCTCTAAAGGTTCGTCGTTTAAATGATTGTTCTTAAGAGGGAGAAATACTTCATCAATAAAGGTTTTTACTTCTTCTTTCGATTGATTAATAAATAGCCGGTTAATTCCTATTTCCTCATACAATATGCATCCATCTTGCTGCTGAGACAGAAGGTAAGAGATAGCTTTTTCAGCTTCACTATAACTTTTTCCTATTTGAGTAAAGTGAGAATACCGACTTCCAATACCTATTTTTATATGACATTCATTGTAGTAACGCCATTTTGAGAGCAAATCTTCTAATTGTTTGATAATAGCACGGTGTTCTTCATGAGGATCAAGCGTAAATACAATGGTTACTTTGGTGTCGAATCCGTATACGACCGGTGCTTTTGAGCTGAAAATCGATTTGATGTCAGATACAAGGCGATGAAGGTGTAAGTTTAAGAGCTGCAGGTCCGCTTGTGAACGAATGGTAATGAGAGCGACTAGAATATGCTTTTTTGTATCAATGTTTAGCTCAGCTGCTTTTTGATATAGCAAAGTAGTGTCATAACACGATAAGTATTCACTAAATAATTCATGTGTTCGCTTGTAAAATAAATCAACTAACGTTTGTTTTTTCAGCATTTCTAATGCAATAACAGAGCTGCTTTGTTCGAGTGCCACTTGATCTAGAGAGGAAAGATCTCCTTGATTTGCCTGCATAATAAGTAACCCTAAGAGCGTGTCAATGCCGTGTATGGGGTGAATATAAACACTGTGTGCCTCATTGTTTGCCTCAATAGTATAAAAACAAGGCTTTGTATGTGAAAGAAAATGCGTGTGAAATTCAGCTGTTTTTGTGTCTATATCAAAGAATTTCAAGAAGCCATAGGTCTTATTATCAACAAAATCTACAATGGTGACAGGAGATGTAACCATTCGGCGCAATTCGGTAAGTATTGGTTCAATTCCTTTACTTTGAAGTGAAACATTCATGAAGGTGCGATGAATTTGATCGCGACGTATTAAAAGTTCATTTTGTTTTTTTACATCTTCAAAAAGCGCTGAGTTTAAGAGAGCAATCGATACTTGATCGGAAAAGCTTTCTAACAATTCTTTATCCTCTTCATTTAAAAGAGGGGTTGTACCATTTTGATAAATAATGAGTACGCATACCGTCTGTTCTTCCATACAAATAGGGACAGAAATAATAGATTGAATGTTTATAAACGTATAGGACTGATTAAGATAATGAATATTATCGTCAGTCATAGTAGAAGAATCGCGTAATATATCTTTTAAGTTCGTATACATATAGCTTTTATTATGCTGAAATGTCTTTCCGATAATTCCTTCGCCAACTTTCATTTTCATGTTTTGAATTTCATTGTTTGGCCCCCCGGACCAGGCGCGAGGCAAAAGAAATTGCGTGGAAGAATCAAACATCCACAGCACGCCCATATCCGCAACAGAAATAACTGAAAGAGCATTTTCAAGAATTCTTGTTAATAGATAATCTGAGTCTTGTAAAAGTGAGATTTCCTTAATGCTTTTCATAAGCACGTTTAAAATATGCTCATGCCGCTCTAGCTTTTTTTGCAGCATATAAGGAGAAACGGTAGCTGATAGCTGTTTTATTTGTGGGGGTGTCCAGTCATGCTTAGCAAATATGCGAACAACAAACGCATAGCGGTTTGGAAAGGATAAGTAAATTTCCTCGAACTCTTCATATGCCGTATGCTTTTGAAAGGAATCACTGCCGTTATGTAGGCTAGTGGGAGTAGTGTAAGTCAGGGATGAGCATGAAGAACTGGAAAAAATCACGTTGAAATTTGCAGAATCAATACTTGCCCAAATCTGATAAGAACTGTTTTTAATAATAGATGTAAGATAACCTTTCATATTAGCTAATAAATCACTCACGTCAACAACCCCTTATAGACTACTTAATGTAAAAAAATACATAGTTATAGTTCTTATTATATAGAAATACACATTGAAAAAATAGTCAGAATTTTTTAATATTTATATAACGAATTAATTTGTTACAAAACATTACATTAAATGGAATAAAAAGGGGATGAGCGCATTTATGCTAGCAAGGTCAAACTGGAAATATGTCATTTTATTCTTATTATTTTTAGGCTGGTCGCTTGGAAACTTAGATCGTTTTATTATTAATTACGCTATTTTAGATATTTCAAAAGATTTACATCTTAATGCCTCTTCTACAGGCATCATTTTAAGCAGTTTCTTTGCAGGCTATGCACTGATGCAAATACCTGGGGGGTGGCTAGCAGACCGCTTTGGATTTAAAAAAGTCATTACAATTGCCGTGCTTTTATGGTCTTTGTTTACGGTGTTTACGGGAATGGCCTGGTCTTTTGCTTCTATTATTATCATTCGCTTTTTATTTGGTTTAGGGGAAGGGAGTTATTTTCCATCTGCATCAAAAGGAATCGCAGGGTGGTTTCCTCAGCAAGAACGCAGTAGAGCCATGTCCTTTTTGTTATCGTCAGGTACGATTATGGGCGTGGTTACACCGATTCTAGCGACGCAGTTGATGCAAACGATAAGCTGGAGAAGTATCTTTTATATCATAGGAGCCATCGGGCTCGTTATTACAGTTCTGTTTGTATTTTTATTGAAAGAAAAGCAGCAGGGAGAAAAAACGGAGACTTCTGCTATTCCAGCTAAGCAGATGACATTAAAAGAAATTGTCAAAACTCCGATGATTTGGAATTTATTTATTGCATACTTCAGTATCTACGCCATTAACTGGGGACTCATGTCGTGGATGCCTACATATCTAGCCGAAGTAAGACATCTGAATTTAACGGACATCGGTTTTCTTTCCGCTATCCCAGCATTTGTAGGTATTATCGGGATGTTTGTTAGCGGCTTTGTTTTAGACAAGCTTCCGGATGGAAAAGACAAGACGATAGCGGCGGTGTTTGGTTTACTGATGGGCGTTTTTCTTTGCTTAATGGCCATTTCACCTAGCGTAGGCATGTTTATCGTTTTTCAAAGTGCAGTCACCTTACTGTTTTCGTTTAATGTGATTTTAATCGCTTCAGCTCCTTTAAAAATGTTGCCTGAATCAGTGGTCGGTTCAGCAAATGGTTTTATTAATACAGGAGCTCAAGCAGCCGGCGTATTAACACCGATGCTCATTGGCTTTTTAGTACAATCGTTTGGCGGGTCGTATAATGCAGCATTTGCTTTATTAATTATCTGCGCTCTTGTCTGTGCTATTTCGTTGTTTTCGATTCGACCTGCAAAAGTGGTAGTGGAAACACAAAACGCTGTTAAATAATGAAGAAAAAAGGAGAGGGTTTCATGGATATTATAAAAGAAGTCGAAAAACTTATTGAAAAAAAGCGAAACGAGCTAACTCAAATCAGTGATCAAATATGGGAATATGCAGAAACGAGGTTTGAAGAGTATAAGTCGGCACAGCTGATCTGCGACATGTTAGAAAAAGAAGAGTTTATGCTTCGTACACATATTGCCAACCTTGAAACAGGTTTTATTGGAAGTTACGGGCACGGTTATCCGATCATCGCTATTCTCGGTGAGTACGATGCGCTTACCGGGCTGAGTCAAAGAGATAAATGTGCAGTAGCAGATCCACTCAAAAAAAACGGAAATGGCCATGGGTGTGGACATAACCTACTTGGTGTAGGCTCACTAGCAGCTGCACTTGCTGTCAAAGAATATTTAAAAGAAAAAAATGTTCCGGGGACCGTTCGATACTATGGATGTCCAGCCGAAGAAAGTGGTTACGGAAAGACGTATATGGTACGAGAAGGATTTTTTCAAGATGTAGACGTCGCGTTTTCATGGCATCCGGCTACCGTTAATGGTGTTATGCACACGTCATCGAATGCGGTTATGCAAGCAACTTTTAAATTTAAAGGAAGAAGCAGTCATGCAGCTGCTAGTCCTCATCTTGGCAGAAGCGCTTTAGACGCTGTAGAGTTGATGAATATTGGTGTAAATTATATGCGTGAACATATGATAGATGAAGCGCGCGTACACTATGCCATTACAAATAGCGGAGGCATCTCTCCTAATGTTGTTCAAGCAGAAGCGGAAGTGATGTACTTAATTCGTGCTCCGAAGCCATCTCAAGTAAAAGAACTTTATGAACGGGTTGTGAAAATTGCAAAGGGAGCGGCTTTAATGACTGAAACACAAATGGAACAGCAAATTCAAGGAGCCTGCGCTAACCTAATTCCAAATCAAACAATGGAGCAGCTGATGCATAAGCAAATGATGCAGATAAATTTGGCTGAAGTGAAACAAGAAGAAATAGCTTTTGCCAAAGCTATTTACGAGTCTACATCCGCTGAAGATAAAGAAGCAGCAAAAAAACAAGTGGGTTCACTGCTAGACAGAGCTTTAGCGGATCATCCAGTCTTCAACCAAATTGCTCCTATGTCTAAAAATGTTTCCTTCATGACAGGATCAACTGATGTCGCAGACGTTAGCTGGAATGTTCCAACTGCACAGTGCGTGACCGCAACGTGGGCTTATGCTACCCCGTTTCATACATGGCAAGCTGTTGCTCAAGGGAAAACGGAGTATGCCCATGATGCAATGTTATTGGCTGGAAAAGCCATCGCGGCTACGGCAATTGAAATGATAGAAAATCAAGAGCTGATTAGTCAAGCGAAACAAGAGCTGGAGGATAGGCTAGAAGGGGAAAGCTATGAATGTCTTGTGCCTTCGCATATACAGCCACCTAATTACTCAGAAAGTGAGGAGGAAGACTACAGCGTGGTATAAAAAACGAGGCGGGGAAAAACGTATTTTCGTGTAAGGAAGATCCGAACGATGAATCGTTCGGATTTTTTTATTGTTAGGTTGAACGCAGGTTTCATTTATCCCGTTTGTTCTTCCTTAGATTGGATCGATGTAGTTATGGCTCAATCTCTTTTTTTGTTTTCATTAAAAATAAATGGTTAAAAATATCTCTCTTTGCTGAACCTAACCCTATCTAATTGTTTAGGAAAAGAGGTAAAAAAACATGAGGGCATATAAAGTAGAAAAAGATGGGTCAATTTCAACTTCACTAAAAGGAAAATCAGTTTTATCCACTTCTTATTTAAATAAAGGTTCTGCCTTTACTGAAGAAGAAAGAGAAAACCTTCATCTGCAGGGACTTCTTCCTCCAACGGTTTTAACGTTAGAAGAACAGGTGAAGAGAGCATATGAGCAGTTCAAGAAAGCACCGAATGATCTTCAAAAAAATAATTCGTTGAATGATCTACATAACCGAAACGTCGTCTTATTTTATCGTTTATTAACCGATCATTTAAGTGAAATGCTTCCTATTATTTACACGCCTACTGTAGGTCAATCCATTCAAGAATACAGCCATGAATACCACCGTCCTGACGGACTATATTTATCTGTAAATGAAGCGGATCGATTAAGTGATGCGATTGAAAACTTAGGACTCGACAGCGAAGATATTGATTTGCTTGTTGTAACGGATTCAGAAAGTATTCTCGGCATTGGGGATTGGGGTGTAGGAGGGATAAATATTGCAGTTGGAAAGTTAGCGGTCTACACAGCTGCAGCAGGAATTGACCCAAGCCGCGTACTGCCTGTTGTTCTCGACATGGGGACCAATAACAAAAAGCTTCTTGAAGATCCTTTGTATTTAGGAAATCGTCATGAACGAGTAAAAGGAGAAGACTATAATCGTTTTATTACTCAATTTGTAAAAGAAATAACGACCAAGTTTCCTAAAGCGCTTCTTCATTGGGAGGATCTTGGGAATATTAACGCGCGTCACATTATGAAAGAATACGGCGATAAAATTTTAACGTTTAATGATGATATTCAAGGAACGGGAGTAATTACTCTTGCAGCCGTTTTAACAGCAGTGCGTATTACAGGAACGCCTTTAAAAGATCAGAGGGTTGTTGTATTTGGACCGGGATCTGCTGGAATTGGGAATGCTGATCGTATTCATAGTGCGATGATGCTTGAAGGGCTGTCTGAAGAAGAAGCATATGATCGTTTTTGGGCATATGATTACAGAGGTCTGTTAACCGAAGATATGGAAGATTTAGCTCCTTTTCAACAGCCGTATGTTCGCCAAAATGAAGAGATTAAAGAATGGGAAAAAGATAATGAAAATAAAATTTCACTGTTGGAGCTTGTCAAGCAAGTGAAGCCAACGATTTTAATTGGAACGTCAGGCGTCACGGATGCTTTTACCGAAGAAATTATTAAAGAAATGGCAAAGCATGTAGAGCGCCCGGTGATTATGCCGCTTTCAAACCCAACTAAACTTGCTGAAGCTGTTCCGGAAAATATTATAAAATGGACGGAAGGAAAAGCCCTTATTGCAACGGGAAGTCCATTTGAACCCGTTGAATATAACGGGCACACTTATGAAATCGGACAGGCTAATAATGCGTTTGTATTTCCGGGCCTTGGTTTAGGTGCAATTGTGGTTCGCGCTCAAAAGTTTACGGAATCTATGTTTGCAGAAGCAGCCAATGCAGTAGCGCGTATAGCAGAAACAGATACAAAAGGAGATACGCTTCTTCCCAACATTAAAGATCTTCAAAAAGTATCAAAGGCGGTTGCTGTAGCAGTTGCCGATGCTGCTGTAAAAGATAACGTAGCAACTGTTGCCGAGCAAAATGTAAATGAACTTGTAGAAGCAGCGGTATGGCAGCCTGTTTATAAACCGGTTAAGGCAAAAAATGAATGAGGTGAATGATAAATGAGCATAGGTCAAATTTTTCTCATTCTCGCGCCTATCTTTTTTGTCATTTTGCTTGGTTATTTAGCAGGGCACTTTAAAAAATTTGATAAGCAAACGTCTAAGGGGCTCAACACATTAGTAACGAAGTTTGCGCTTCCTGCACACCTATTTGTAGGTGTAACGACAACGCCAAGAAAAACACTCATAGACGAATGGCCGTTTTTAGTAGCGCTGATTTTAGGAATCGTCGGGTTTTATCTCATTATATTGCTCGTCGTGAAGTATGCAGGGAAGCATACGTTAACTGCCTCTTCTATGTTTGCCCTAAACTCAGCTCAGCCAACGTTTGCTTTTATGGGCATCCCAGTACTCGGAGGATTGTTCGGTGCAGGCGCAGTAGCGATTCCAATTGCCATAACAGGAATCGTGGTGAATGCGATTTTAGATCCGCTGGCAACGATTTTAGGAACCGTTGGACAACGGGGGCGAAAAGAAGGGGAAGAGAAAACAAGTTTATTTAAAGTAACGGTTCATTCCATTTTGCATGGTTTATCTGAGCCTTTGGCATGTGTACCGTTAATTGGGGTGATTTTAACGCTTTGCGGCTTTCAGTCACCTAAACTTTTACAGGATATGCTTGATCAAATCGGAAGTATCACATCGGGAGCGGCTTTGTTTGCGGTAGGAGTAACGATTGGAATTGGAAAAATTAACTTCAGTAAAGGTGCGCTTGGGATCGCTGTCTTAAAAGTGGCGGTTCAACCCATCGTTATGCTCGGAATTGCAGTATGGATAGGGCTGTCTTCAGATGAAGTGACAAAAGCTATTTTACTGGTAGCTTTTCCTGGGTCTGCTGTAGCTGCGATGATTGCTTTGCGGTTTGAAAGTTTGGAAAACGAAACCGCATCTGCTTTTGTCATTAGTGCTATTTTATCGTTGATTACGCTGCCGCTTCTTATTTCTTGGCTTATGTAAATAAAAACGAAAGAGGAGAATTCCTCTTTCGTATTAAGACGGATTAATAAGCTAATGCAAATAATCCTTTGATATGAGATAAGTAACGAACGTTACTTGCTTCTTTCATAAGTGATGCTGGTAAACCTTTTAATTGCGTTTTGTTTCCGCCGATTGTACCAATTGCATCTTTGCGTCCAAGACTTCCTAGTGTACCAGAGAAGACAGGAACGAATGATTCCATTGCTCCGCCGCGAATAGCTACTGCTAAGTTCACGCCTACAACTTCACCCATTTGCCAAGCTAATTGAGCAGTAGGTGGGTAAGGGCGACCTTCTGGACCCATTACAACCGCTGAGTCACCAGCAAGGAATACATCTTTATGAGATGTAGATTGTAAGAATTCATTTACAAGTGCACGACCGCGGTTTACTTCGATACCTGAGTTAGCAACTACAGAGTTACCTTGAACTCCGCCAGTCCATACCATTGTTTTTGTTTCGATTTTGCTGCCGTCTTTAAGTTCAACAGTTGTAGCATCCATTTTTGTTACAGGTGTACCAGTAACAAATGTAACGCCACGTTTTGTTAAGCTTGATTGAGCGCGCTCTACTAATTCAGCAGGGAAGCCTGGAAGAACTGTAGGAGCTGCTTCTACACAGTATAGAGAAATTTCTTTTGGATCAACACCGTGTTTTAGACATAGGCTTGGCATTAAGTCAGCGTATTCACCAACAAGTTCGATACCTGTTAATCCGCCACCGCCAACTACGATTGTACCGTCAGCTTTATTTTTTGTTTTGCTGTATTCAGCGATACAAGCTTCTACGTGTGCACGTAAACGGTTTGCATCATTTACTGATTTAAGAACGAAGCTGTGCTCTTCTAAACCAGGGATACCGAAGTAAGCAGTTTCACTACCTAACGCTGTAACAAGGTAGTCGTAGCTTAATTTTGTACCATCTTCAAGAGATACTTCACGTTGATCTGGTGAGATTTCTTTTACCGTTGCAATTTTTAAATCAACGTTGTAGTTTTTAAGTAATTTATCAAGTGGTAAAGCTACCGCTTGTTCAGAAACGCCGCCTACAGCTAGACGGTGTAATTCTGTAATGATTTGGTGAGTAGCAAAACGGTTCACTACTGTAATTTTTGCTTCATCCGCACTTAGGTGTTGGCGAGCTGTCATTGCAGTTAATAAACCACCGTAACCGCCGCCTAAAATTAAAATATGTTTTGACATAGTCGATCCTCCGTCCACACTTTTTAATGAAAATTATTTTTGTTTTTCGTTTGTAATGTCTAAATACGCTTGTGCAAAGCGGAATAGTTTTTGAGCTTGTGGATCTTTAAGCATGCGTAATAAACCGAATAAACCGATTGAATTAGAAGCGTTTGCTTCTGCACGATCGTTTGCTTCGATTGCAGTAGCTGCAAGACCTTTTACTGTTCCTTCTACTGGCTCGATAAATTCTTTTACTCCACCAAGTAGATCTTCTTTTAATACGTCGTCAGTTAATAATGATTGCGCAACGTCGTAAGTTTTTGTAAGCACCGTTACCATTTCAGATAATTTTGGTAAATTATCTACAAGAACAGTAAGAGCTTCTTGTACTTCAGGCTTTAACAATTGATCTAACACATCCGCTTGACCTTTGTTAACTGCCGCTTCTGTTTGTACAGCAGCATTTTCCTCTGCAGCTGATTTTTGAATAGTTGATTGAGACATGAAAAGTCCTCCTTTGCTGGATACTGTTGCATATGTAGTTCCTAGTTATCTGCTAGACTTTCAAACTACATTGTGAAGTTGTGAAATCTTGCACATAATTCTATTTTAATTTTAATACGAGATAAAATCAACTCATTTTGTTGAAAAAATAAGTGAAGAACCTCGTAACCCTTTGTTTAATAAAAGTTTATAAAAAATAAAGCGAATAATTGCCTAGGTAAATAAAATTAAAATAGGGAACTAACATGATTCCTCTTCCTACGATAAAACAAATAACGTCATATTTCAACACATAGGAACTTAATATTCTATAAGTATTAAAAAGATAGGGCGCATTTACTATTTAAAGAGTTTTCAAAAAATTACATTGACTTACTATAGTGTTCTACATATAATCATAATATAACATCTTATGTAAGGAGATATAACATGGTTATAGTGGATGAACTTTATCATAATGTGGTCATTACATTGCCTCAATTAAAATTAATTGAATTTATAATGAAGTTAAAAGAAGCTAAAGCACAAGAAATAGAAGATATAAAAACGAAAATTAGTAAATACGAAGAGAAGAAACGTGCTGAAGAAGCTTGGTATCAATCACTATCACCGTTTCGTAAATTTTTTACCGGGCGTCCTTTAAGTCAGCATCAAGCGGTCGAGTATATGGTATACGTAAAGGAACGCTTTAAAAAAATTGATCACCTTAAAGCACAAATGCGAGAACTTCATGAAGTTCTTGAATTAATAAAAGCGGAAAATGAAGAAACAAGTGAAATTACGCTTTCGCCTGCTATTGTACAAGAAATAAAACGATTAAAAAGCAGTGGAGGCGTTGGGATATGAGTGTTAATGAACTAAGTTTAGGGATAAATACAACGTGGGTCGTGTTAACAGCGGCGATGATTTTGTTAATGGAAGGCGGCTTTGCCTTGCTAGAGGCAGGTTTTGTCCGCTATAAAAATAGCGTGAATATTATTATGAAAGTATTCGCTGATATTACAATAGGAACGCTTTGTTTCTATTTAATTGGTTTTGGATTAATGTACGGCGATGATTTAGGTGGAGTTGTCGGTAAAAGCGGTTTTGCGCTCTCAGGTAATTTATCGCACCTTGACATTCCAATTGGGCTTGAAACGTTTTGGCTGTTTCAATGTGCGTTTGTTATTGCGGTCATTTCTATCGTTTCTGGAGCGGTGGCAGAACGAATTAATTTCCGCGCATATCTTTTATATGCGATTTTGATGACTACATTTATTTATCCTATAGCCGGCCACTGGATTTGGGGAGGCGGATGGATTAGTAAGTTAGGGATGCTTGATTTTGCCGGTTCGGCAGTTATCCATGCTCTTGGCGGTTTTTCAGCTTTAGCAGCTGCAATAATGATTGGACCGAGAAAAGGGAAGTTCACGAAAAATGGAATTAGTTCTGTTTCTCTTCCAAGCAATTTGCCGCTTGCATCAGTGGGTGCTTTTTTATTATGGTTTGGATGGTTCGGGTTTAATGCAGGAAGTACGCTAAGTGCCACTGACGTTAGAATTGGTCACATTGCTATTGTCACAATGTTATCAGCAGCAGCAGGCGGAGCAGCTACTTTATTTTATACTTTATTTCGCTACAACCGTTCAGATGCACCTTCTGTAATAAATGGATCGCTTGCTGGACTGGTTGGCATTACGGCCGGGTGCGCTTTTGTTAACACACCATCTGCTATTTTTATTGGAGCTGTATCTGGCTTATTAATGATGGCAGCTACAAACTGGCTCGAAGCACGTCAAATCGACGATCCTGTAGGAGCTTTTCCTGTACACGCTGCTTCGGGAATATGGGGCACGTTGGCTGTGGGCTTGTTTTCTACAGACGGCGGTGTGTTTACAGGAGGAGGCTGGACGTTACTTGGCGTTCAACTTCTTGGGTTAATCGCTCTATGCGCTTGGGGATTTGTTACGACGTGGATAGGGTTAAAGGTTATTTCCTTGGTGGTTCCGCTTCGATCTACGGAAGAAGAAGAAGAAGTGGGCTTAGATATCAGCTACCACGGTATCATGGCAGCTCATCAAGCTCCTGAATTTATTGAATATGAAAACTACTATGCGGAAGTAAAAGAAAAAGCCGCAGATTCGTAATAAAAGGCCGCGCTTTATAACAAAAGGGCGGCCTTTTTATGTGGAAAAAATAGATGTAAAATACTAGGTTTAAATGATTGAAAAGTCAGAATATTTGTGTTATATTATAAAAAAGCCAAGGAGTTGATTTCTTATGAAAAAGAATTTACTTAATTCACCGCAAAAATCCAACGGAAAGGTGCTTGATGCATTATTCGCTGAGATGATTTTAGACAAGGCGATTGCAGAATTTCGTAAAGCACAGCTAAAAGAAGAAATCGACCGCACGCTATTGATGAAAAATAAAGAAGAGTTTTTAAAACTCTCATCAGAACTTAAACAAATTTCTTAATTACTTACTATACTTCACACACCATCTATTTTTAGGTGGTGTGTTTTATTTTTGAGACCTACTAAAAGGGATTAATTAGTAATAATTATGAATATATTCCTATTTAAAACTTTATTTACATTAATTGTATCGACTTCTTTTATGGATTTTTTTAACATAAACAAGAATTAAAGAGGAGGGGTTTGATTGGGACATCTATTATTAGTAGATAGCTTGATTGCAGGTATTGTTTGCATTGTGTTAGGAATTTTATTTAGAGCTCATAAAACAAGCAAATTTTTGTATGGCATAGGGATTGTGTTTGGTCTTATTTTTGTCATCGGGACGGTCACTCATTCTCCATCTAATACAGAAACTTCATCAGTTACAGCTGAGAAAGTAGAAGCAAATCAAAAAGACAGTAAAGACACGTCAGAACTTAAAGCTCTCGTTACTAAGGGAATGACAGATAAGGAATTTCAAAAAGAAAAAGAGAAAGCCGCTTTTCAACAGTCAGACTTAATTGCGTTAGGTAACGGAGAAGTCGGATATGTAATCAAAGCTGAAGACGGTTACGTTGTAGCTGATACGAATGGCGAAACCATTTCAAGCGTTGAAACGTTTAAAACGGCTGATGAAGTAGAACAGTATGAATTAAATGAAGTTAAAAAAGTACATAAAGATGTAAGAGCAGTTGATGCTCATTATACGGCTTCAGATTTAGAAAGCTTAGAAGATTTTGATCAAAAAATTAATGAAGTGCTGAAGCGCGTTAATCTTACAAAAAAGGAGTTTAATGAACTAAAATTAAAGGATGTTAAAACATTAACTTCTCATGAAATAGAAGTAATGAAGGCTATACGTGACTCTGTTTCTCCCCTTACAAAAGATACGCTGCTGCAAAAAACGATCCCTGCTAAAGATATTGAAAAGTATGTAGATGGATCTTATACAGCAGTGGGAGGATATGTAGCTAAAGCTGAAGATGTTCATGATATTACTTCGTACAAAGATTTTGTTGAAAGCTTACGTTTAGATTACACCGATGGTTCAGGCAAAAGGCCGTTTCCTGAAGAAGGATCGACGTACGGTGTAATCAAATTTAAATCGCAAGCGATAAGCCACGTTGATATTCCCTACGGAACTGTGTTCGGAGGAAAAACAACAGACGGACCTCCATGTACGCTTAATGGGTTTACAGGATCTCGAAACGGGGAAACCGTTCCAGAGTTCAAATTTGATAACTATTATCCACCAGCAAACGGAGCGGAACTATACCAAGTGGTAAATAGGGAAGAAGTACTTTTAGCTACCTATGTGGCAGAAGAGAAACGATTTGTACCAGCGGTTGCTAACCCAATGTAAAGGACTGGTTTTTTGTGATTCGAAAAGGTTTGTATGCAGCATATAATGAACGAGATTATGAATGTTATGAAACGGAAAACGGGTGTGTAAAGCTAATTAGCTATGATGAAGGCGATGTAGCAAACGGATTCATTCCATACAATGACACGACTTTTACAAAAGAAGTTCCTCGTGATGCTGTTGAAGAAGTGTTTTTTGTAGCTCCGTATGCTACTTATCAAAATGAAACGTTTGGTGTGTCAGATGCTTCTAATCATCGAGTGCTTTTGACCACATCTGAAAAAGAAAAAGCTGATAAATATCATTTTCAACGTACGGATAAATATCTATACGAAAAACATGTGTTAAGAGAAGAAGTGAAGTTAATGGAGAAAAAAACTCCTTATTCATAAGACGCCATAATAAAAAGAGGATGCACTCGCATCCTCTTTTTATTTAATTAATTTTCTTGAAGTGTTTCTGTTCGTATTATCATTTGTACGAAGGAAGGTAATGCCAAGACCGATTAATCCTCCTACAATAGCAGGAACTACCCAGCCGAGACCCACTCCATACATAGGCAGAATCGATGTAAACAGATCGTTTACTGCCGCAATTTTGAATCCAGCAGCATTTAAGCCATCAAATAAACTAACGATAAACGTGAACAGAAGGCTTACTTGGTAAACTTCAGAACGGCCTTTAAATAAAGGATGTAAGAATGTTAAAGCAATTAACACAATAGCTAACGGATAAATAGCTGTTAAGACCGGAACCGAAATAGCGATTAATTCCGTTAAACCAAAGTTCGCTACAACGGCGCTGAATGCTGATAAAATAACAGCAATTAATTTATAAGAAACCCTTGGAAACAGCTTATGGAAGAAAGATGAACAAGATGTTACAAGGCCTACACTTGTTGTTAAACAAGCAACGGTAATCATCAGACCTAAAAGAATTCCTCCGTAAGAGCCAAAGTAGTAATTTGATACTTCAGCCAAAACCGTACCTCCGTTATCAAGACGTCCAAGCTCTGATACGCTTGAAGCACCCATATAGGACAATGCACTATAAATAAGAGCTAAAATAACGGCAGCGATAGCCGTAGCTTTTGCACAAATTGTGATGATTTGTCGGTTAGTTTTTGCTCCTTTTTCTTTAATTGCATTAATAATAATGATTCCAAAAACAAATGATGCTAGTGTATCCATTGTTAAGTAGCCTTCTTGGAAGCCTTTAAAAAATGCGTGTGTTGTATAAGCTTCGCTTGGTGCTTCAAATTTTCCAATTGGGTTCACGACGGCTACAACTACCAATATTCCAATAAACGTTAATTTAATAGGTGTTAAAACTTTTCCTACTAAATCGACAATTTTCGCAGGGTTTAGCGAAAAAAAACAGGTAATAGTAAAGAAAATTACCGTGAAAATGATAAGGGGAAGGTGCCCTGAATTTTCTGATAAAAAAGGCTTAACGCCGATTTCGAACGAAACGCTTCCCGTTCTCGGCATCGCAAAAAGCGGTCCGATTGCCAAGTATAAAATTGTAGTAAAGATAATACCGAAAGCTGGATGTACGCGACTAGCTAAAGACTGCAGATCCTCTTTTCCGGAAAAACCAAATGCGAGAACACCTAGAAGAGGTAGACCTACACCCGTTACTAAAAATCCAGCGTTTGCTGACCAAATATTGCTTCCAGCAGACTGACCTAACATTGCAGGGAAGATTAAATTACCTGCGCCGAAGAATAGGGCAAAAAGCATAAAGCCAATAACCACTATAAATGAAAAAGGAACTTTGTTTGACACATTAAAACCTCCAAAATTATAAATGCTTTTTATTATCGTGTTGAATAATTAAAATTTTCAGAATTTTATATTCGAATAATAAAAATAAACATGTATCGTATTATACTAACCTAAAATGCATATTTCAATATAAAATTTTATTTTTTTAATTTATTCGCTGAAATAGCAAAAATAGAAAAATACTTAGCAAAAAAATCTCAATATACAACAATTATTTGATATGATAAAACAGAACCGTGGCTTTTAAAAATTCGCATGTGCGGCCTTACATCCTTTTAGTAAAGAATTGTTTACACAAGGTGCTTTAAGGATGTATATTTATACACGGTTCGCGGAACCGCATATGCTCGATGGATGAAAGTCAACTGTGCGAAAGGAGCAAGAAAGTGAAAAGGTTAGGTCTAGCAACTCAGATTCTAATTGGACTGATTTTAGGCGTAGCTGTAGGTGCTATTTTTTATGGAAGCGATACAGCCATTTCTATTTTACAGCCGGTTGGAGACATATTTATTCATTTAATTAAGATGATTGTCGTACCGATCGTGATTTCAGCATTAATCGTAGCGGTCGCAGGAGTAGGCGATATCAAAAAATTAGGTAAGCTTGGCGGAAAAACAATTCTTTATTTTGAAGTTGTTACAACCATTGCTATTGTAGTGGGGATTATTGCCGCGAACTTATTCCACCCTGGTGCAGGGGTTGATATGGGACATATTGAAAAAAGTGATATTTCTCAATATGAGGCAACGGCAAAAACGTCTGAAAGTACAGGGATTGCTCAAGAGCTTCTTCATATTGTTCCGACAAACGTCTTTCAATCGGTAGCAGAAGGCGATCTTTTACCAATCATTTTATTTTCCGTACTGTTTGGTGTAGGCGTAGCTTCGATTGGAGAGAGAGGAAAACCTGTTTTAGCCTTTTTTGAAGGCGTCTTGGATGCAATGTTTTGGGTAACTAATTTGGTGATGAAATTTGCTCCAGTAGGTGTATTTGCACTTATTGGTGTTAATATTATAAAGTTTGGTGTCGGATCACTTATTCCATTAGGAAAATTAGTGTTCGCCGTTTACTTCACCATGATTTTCTTTGTGCTTGTGGTTCTTGGGATTATTGCTAAAATGGCTGGAACAAGCATGTTTACGCTGATAAAAGTGTTAAAAGACGAGCTGCTTCTTGCTTTTACAACGGCAAGTTCAGAAGCCGTTTTACCATCTCTTATCAAAAAGATGGAAGACTTCGGTTGTTCTAAATCGGTTACATCGTTTGTTATTCCAACGGGCTACACGTTTAACTTAGATGGTTCAACCATTTATCAGGCGCTGGCATCGCTGTTTATTGCTCAAATGTACGGCATCGACCTTTCCATTATGGATCAAATTCAGCTCCTTCTTGTGCTAATGTTAACCTCAAAAGGAATGGCTGGTGTACCAGGGGCATCGTTTGTAGTTGTACTTGCTACACTTGAATCTATGGGCTTCCCTCTTGAAGGCATGGCATTTATTGCAGGAATTGACCGCATTCTTGATATGATGCGTACCACAGTTAACGTAGTAGGAAATGCTTTAGCTGCTATTGTAATGTCCAAGTCTGAAGGCGAGTTTGATAAGCAAAAATCATTAAATTACACAAATGAATTAAAGAAATCAAACATAGCTTAAAACAAAAAAGCCGGGCAGCTGCCCGGCTTTTTTGTTTGGAGCTGCCTGTTATCTTTTTTGAAACATATGGTAAAATAAAAGAAATGAGAGACAAAGGAAGTGTCATAATGACGGAAACTGTTCAGTTAATTAAAAAGCTTGTTTCGATTCCCAGTCCTTCTGGAAATACAGAAAAGGTAATTTCATTTGTCGAAGACTATGTAAAAGAGCTAAATATTCAAACGTATCGCAATCGAAAAGGAGGCTTAGTCGCTACTATTCCCGGTAAAGATACAGATCACCACCGCATGCTGACGGCTCATGTCGATACATTAGGTGCTATGGTAAAAGAAATCAAACCGAGTGGACGTCTGAAAATCGACCTGATTGGAGGGTTTCGCTACAATTCTATTGAAGGAGAATATTGTGAAATTGAAACTTCATCAGGAGAAGTATTTACAGGAACCATCCTTATGCATCAAACATCTGTTCATGTGTATAAAGATGCAGGGAAAGCTGAGCGGAATCAAGAAAATATAGAAATTCGACTGGATGAAAAAGTACATAGCGCAGAAGATATTCGCAGCCTTGGAATTGAAGTCGGCGACTTTGTTTCGTTTGATCCTCGTGTAGAAATAACAAAAAGCGGTTTTATTAAATCTCGTCATCTCGATGATAAAGCAAGCGTAGCTTTATTGCTTCAGCTCATGAAAACAATTCAAGAAGAACAGATCGAACTGCCATACACTACGCACTTTCTCATTTCAAATAATGAAGAAATTGGGTACGGAGGAAATTCCAACATTACGCCTCAAACAGTAGAATACTTAGCGGTTGATATGGGTGCTATGGGAGATGGACAATCTACTGATGAATACACCGTGTCTATTTGTGTAAAAGATTCAAGCGGCCCATATCATTACGGTTTGAGAAGGCATTTGGTGGAGCTAGCTAAGCAGCATGATATTCAGTACAAATTAGATATTTATCCGTTTTACGGATCAGATGCTTCTGCTGCTATTCGTGCCGGACACGATATCGTACACGGCTTAATTGGTCCAGGAATTGATTCTTCTCATGCGTTTGAGAGAACGCATCAAGATTCATTGAATCATACGTATAAGCTTCTTTATTACTATGTGCAGTCGAACATGGTTCTGCTTTAAGAAAGGAATATTTAATTAATGTATTTTTATGCAAAATAAAGAACAGGACGGGATTGTGATGTCTGTCCTTTCCTTTCCTAAAAAAGAAGCCGGCTGTCCGGCTTCTTTTTTTAATAAATACTATATATTTTTTTACTGGTGAAGCAACAGTGGGTTAAAAAAGCACCTTTTTTAAAGAGGTACAATACTGCTTAAACCTTTTGTACATTGTGTTCATTTACAGAAGTTAAAATGTTTTTAAATTTTTAAAAGTTTCTTGTGACAAGTTTTGTAGAATGGGTTTTCAAAAGGAAATGGTTTCGGCATAATGTGGATATAGCGATCACTACAATAATCGGAGGCGAATCTTTTCATGTGGGTACTGACGGTATATGCTGGAAAAGAAATGAAAATGTTTGAATTTGAAACTGAAAAACAGGCGAGAGAAGCTTTTGCTAAAACAAATGGCTGTAAAGTTCTTTCAGAAGTTGTGTATTATAATGATCCTCATTTAACATTAGTAGCTATATAATGAAAAAACAAGAGCTGATTTTATGCTCTTGTTTTTTTATAGATACTTGTATCTTCCGAAAAGAATAGAGTTGAAATAAAAAAAAATGTACGCTATGATATGGTAGTTACTTCTATTATTCTGATAGTTTAAAAGGTTCATATATATCAAACAGCAACAGTAAAGATGCCAAGAAGGCTTAATAGGGAAACTGGTGAAATGCCAGTACTGTCCCCGCAACTGTAAGTGTGGACGAACGAGTATAACCACTGTGAAAAAATCACGGGAAGGTTCTCAAGTAGAATGATACACAAGTCAGGAGACCTGTCTTTATTGTGAAGTTTCTATTTCTCCGGGGAGCGGGAAGGGAAACGTTGGCTTAAAGTGGCATTCGTGTACACTCTTATTCTGACGTTTTACCCGCTCGCATATTAGCGAAGCGGGTTTTTCTCATATCCTAAAACTACATATCGTGCAAAAAAGGTGCGCAATGTTCACATTGCGTTAAATGGGAAGTCTGGTGTAAAGCCAGCGCGGTACCCGCCACTGTGAAGAGGAGCTGATTGCATATGCCACTGTATTCGGGAAGGCGCAATCAAGTGATGAATCGAAGTCAGGAAACCAGCCTTTTTCTAATGCGAAGCTTACCCTACGGGATATAGGTGGAAGTGCAAAAACTTAGTTTGAATTTTCTGCGCCTCTATCATTGATAGAGGCGCTTTTTTTAGTAAAGGAGCGAATGAGTGTGACGACGTGGAACTTAAATGGAACAAAACATCACGTATTGATTTGTAATGGAAGCAGCTGTATGAGAAAAGGTGGAGAAGAAGCCACGCAGGCTATTCGAAATAAAGTGACGGAACTGGATTTGGATGAAACGGTTCATACAACGCGTACGCGCTGTAACGGACGATGCAAAGATGCTCCTGTAGCTATCGTCTATCCTTCAGGAGATTGGTACAAGCAGGTCACTGAAACCGTGGCTCACCGGATTGTCAAAGAGCATTTAGCAGGAGGCTGCAGTATAAAGGAATCGCTTATTTATGAATGTGATCAAAATGGTTTCGTTTCTCCGGAAAACAGTGACTCCATAGAAGGAATTGACAAAGTAAAAAGTAACGCATAAAGGAGGAGCTAGCATGAAAGGTAAACTGTTAGTTATTGGATTTGGGCCAGGAAGCTTTGAACATATTACACAGCGAGCAAGAGAAGCCATTCAAGAAAGTGATATGATCATCGGTTATAAAACCTATGTGGAACTAATTCAAGGACTGTTAACGAATCAGCAAATTATTAGTACGGGAATGACCGAAGAAGTAAGCCGTGCACAAGAAGCTGTAAAGCAAGCTGAAGCGGGCAAAACCGTAGCTGTCATTTCAAGCGGAGATGCAGGAGTATACGGAATGGCAGGCCTTGTGTATGAAGTGTTGATTGAAAAAGGCTGGAAAAAAGAAACGGGCGTAGAGATGGAAGTAATTCCTGGCATTTCGGCTATTAATTCATGCGCATCTCTCCTTGGAGCGCCCGTGATGCACGATGCTTGTACGATTAGTTTAAGTGACCACCTTACGCCTTGGGAGCTAATCGAAAAAAGAATTGAAGCAGCTGCACAAGCAGATTTCGTAGTGGCTTTTTACAACCCAAAAAGCGGAAGACGAACAAGACAAATTGTTGAAGCGCAAAGGATTCTATTAAAGTACCGTTCCCCTGATACGCCTGTTGGTCTTGTTAAAAGCGCTTATCGTGACCGTGAAGAAGTCGTAATGACCAACTTAAAAGACATGTTAAACCATGAAATAGGCATGCTGACTACCGTTGTTGTCGGAAATTCATCTACATTCTTTTACGACGATTTAATGATTACACCGCGAGGATATCAGCGGAAATATACCCTCAACCAAACGGAGCAGCCGCTAAGACCGCATCAGCGACTTCGAAAAGAAGCAGAACCATGGGCTCTCGATCAAGAAGAGACTGTAAAGCAAACAGCTTCAGCTATTGAAGCAGTTCAGAACACAAGAGAAGAAAAAGCAACTTCACGAGCTCTTGCAGAAGAAGCGCTTCAAGCAATTTTAGGTGAATCCACTTCTGCGGTCGTACACCAGCCAATCGAGTCTATCTTTGAAGTAGCAGTTAGTCCAGGACTTGCAAATAAGAAATTCACGCCTGTTCAAATGACAACACTAGCGGAAGTTGTTGGTGAAAAAGGTACGATGGAGTATACACCTGACCATCAAATTAAACTGCAAATTCCAACGGCTCAGCCAGATGTGATTATTAAAAAGCTCCAAGCAGCTTCCTTTTTACTATCTCCGGTCGGAGACGTGTTCACAATCAAAGCGTGTGATTTTTGCGATGGAGAAAAAAGCGATGCTATTCCACATACGGAAGAATTACAAAAGCGCCTCGGGGGAATGGACATGCCAAAAGAGCTGAAGCTTGGTATCAATGGATGCGGTATGGCTTGTTACGGCGCTGTTCAAGAAGATATCGGCATTGTCTATAGAAAAGGTGCGTTTGATTTATTTTTAGGAGCTAAAACGGTTGGACGCAATGCGCATTCAGGTCAAATTGTGGCGGAAGGCATAGCACCCGATGAAATTGTTGAAATAGTGGAGAACATTATCCATGAATATAAAGAAAAAGGTCATCCTAATGAGCGATTTCATAAATTCTTTAAGCGTGTGAAGAACGTTTATGGATTCGACTATCAAGATATAACACCAAAAATAAAAGTAGAACCAGCTCCGTGTGGAGATTAAAAAATAGGAGGACATTATATGAAATCAGTTTTATTTGTCGGTCATGGAAGCAGAGATCCTGAAGGGAACGATCAAATTCGGGAATTTATTTCGACTATGAAGCATGATTGGGACGCATCTATTTTAGTAGAAACGTGTTTTCTAGAATTTGAACGCCCAAATGTAAGTCAAGGCATTGATACATGTGTGGCAAAAGGAGCACAAGATGTAGTTGTAATTCCAATTATGCTTTTGCCTGCTGGACACTCTAAAATACATATTCCGGCGGCTATAGATGAAGCAAAGGAAAAATATCCACACGTAAACTTCGTATACGGACGTCCCATTGGCGTTCATGAAGAAGCCCTTGAAATTTTAAAAACGAGATTACAAGAATCAGGAGAGAATTTAGAAACTCCAGCTGAAGACACGGCTGTTATTGTCTTAGGGCGAGGAGGAAGTGATCCTGATGCAAACAGTGATTTATATAAAATTACGCGCCTTCTTTGGGAAAAAACAAATTATAAAATCGTCGAAACTTCTTTTATGGGCGTGACCGCACCACTGATTGATGAAGGCGTGGAGCGATGTTTGAAATTGGGCGCTAAAAAAGTGGTTATTCTCCCGTATTTCTTATTTACAGGAGTATTAATTAAGCGATTAGAAGAAATGGTGAAGCAGTATAAAATGCAGCATGAAAACATTGAGTTTAAGCTAGCCGGCTATTTCGGTTTTCACCCAAAACTGCAGACAATTTTAAAAGAACGTGCTGAAGAAGGATTAGAAGGTGAAGTGAAAATGAACTGCGATACGTGTCAATATCGCCTCGGCATTATGGAGCATATTGATCACCACCATCATCACGATCATGACCATGACCATGATCACGGACACCATCACCACGATCACCATCACGACCATCAACACCGTGAAGATAAGGTCGGCGAGCTAAAATGATTTTATTGTTAGCCGGAACTAGCGATGCACGTGCATTAGCCGTGCAAGTGAAAAAAGCAGGTCATGAGGTTACGGCAACGGTTGTAACCGAAAACGCAGCTATCGAATTACAGCGTGCAGAAGTGAAAGTGAAAATTGGACGTCTCACAAAAGAAGATATGACGGATTTTGTAAACGAACATCGTGTAAAAGCTATTGTGGATGCAAGTCATCCTTTTGCGGAAGAAGCATCTAAAAATGCTATCGGTGCGGCTGCTGAAACAGCGATTCCTTACATACGCTATGAGCGGGCTTCGCAGGCTTTTACCTATGATAATATGACGATGGTTTCTACGTATGAAGAAGCAGCAGAAGTAGCAGCTGAGAAAAAAGGAGTTATTATGCTGACAACAGGCAGCAAGACGCTGCAGGTTTTTACAGAAAAGCTGCTTCCTCTTTCAGATGTACGGCTTGTTGCTCGTATGCTTCCAAGGCTGGATAATATGGAAAAGTGCCAGCAATTAGGATTTCCGCAAAAAAATATTATTGCTATTCAAGGGCCGTTTACAAAAGAGTTTGATCGAGCGCTGTATAAGCAATACGGAGTGACAGTCATGGTCACAAAAGAAAGCGGAAAAGTTGGATCTGTGGATGAAAAAGTGGAAGCAGCTAAAGAGTTAGGCTTAGATATTATTATGATTGGGCGACCGAAAATTGAGTATGGGACCGTGTATTCCACGTTTGAAGAAGTGGTTCATGCTTTAGTAAACCAAACTAGGAGTTGATTGAGATGGATTTTCGTACAGAATTTAAACCGTTAACTGTTCAGCCTCAGCAAATTGAAGGAAAAAGTTTTGAAATGATTACAGAAGAGCTTGGGCCTCATCCGTTTACAGACGAACAGTACCCAATTGTTCAGCGCGTAATTCATGCGTCTGCAGACTTTGAGCTTGGACGCAGCATGCTGTTTCATCCGGATGCGATTCAAGCAGGAATTAAAGCCATTCGCAGCGGCAAGCAAGTGGTTGCAGATGTACAAATGGTGCAAGTAGGAACAAACAAGCAGCGAATTGAAAAACACGGCGGTGAAATCAAAGTTTATATTTCAGATCCGGACGTAATGGAAGAAGCAAAGCGCTTAAATACAACGCGTGCAATTATTTCTATGCGAAAAGCCATCAAAGAAGCAGACGGAGGAATTTTTGCAATTGGGAACGCACCCACAGCTTTACTTGAATTAATTCGTTTGATTAAAGAAGGAGAAGCGAAGCCTGGGCTTGTTATTGGTCTGCCGGTAGGATTTGTTTCAGCAGCTGAATCTAAAGAAGAACTTGCAAAACTTGACGTGCCGTTTATTACAAACATCGGGCGAAAAGGCGGCAGTACGGTAACGGTTGCTGCATTAAATGCAATTTCAATTCTTGCAGATCAGGTGTAACGCATGAAGGAAGTACCAAAAGAACCTAAGAAACTCAGAGAAGGCTATACGACGGGCGCTTGTGCAACGGCAGCTACGAGAGCAGCTCTGCTTACGCTAATTTCAGGAGAAGTGCAAGATGAGTCAACGATTTACTTACCTGTCGGCCGCTTTGCTACATTTCATCTTGAAGAATGCGAGTATCGCACAAGCAGCGCTGTAGCTAGCATCATTAAAGATGCTGGAGACGATCCCGATGCCACGCACGGAGCGCTGATTATTTCTGAAGTTTCGTGGTGTAATGGTGCAGACATTATCATTGATGGAGGAGTGGGAGTAGGGCGTGTGACAAAGCCCGGCCTCCCAGTTCCTGTCGGTGAGGCAGCCATTAACCCTGTTCCAAGAAAGATGCTGAAAGAAACGGCTGAGCAGCTTCTAGCTGAATACAATATACAAAAAGGCGTTAAGATTGTCATCTCGGTTCCTGAAGGAGAAGAAATGGCGAAAAAGACATTAAATGCGCGTCTAGGTATTTTAGGAGGCATTTCGATACTGGGGACGCGGGGGATTGTCGTTCCGTTCTCAACAGCTGCTTATAAAGCAAGTATCGTGCAGGCCATCAGCGTTGCTAAAGCGAGTAATTGTGAGCACGTTGTCATTACGACAGGGGGCCGAAGCGAAAAGTATGGAATGAAACAGTTCCCTGAACTTCCGGAAGAAGCATTTATCGAAATGGGAGATTTTGTTGGATTTACTTTAAAACAATGTAAAAAGCAAGGAATGAAAAAAGTGTCGCTTGTAGGCATGATGGGAAAGTTTTCAAAAGTCGCGCAAGGCGTTATGATGGTTCATTCAAAAAGTGCACCCATTGATTTTAATTTTTTAGCAAAAGCGGCTTCTGAGTCAGGCGCTTCTGCTGAACTGGTAGAAGAAATAAAAGGTGCAAACACAGCTTCTCAAGTGGGAGATTTAATGACGCAAAGCGGTCATCATCAGTTTTTTGAAAAACTGTGCGAGTACTGCTGTTTATCAGCATTAAAGGAAGTAGGGGACGGAATCGATGTCGATACGTCTCTTTACACATTAAAAGGAGATTTTTTAGGACAGGCGGTGCAACATGGCAATTAAAATTATTGGAATTGGTGACGATGGGAAGTTAAGTTTGCTTCCTATGTATGAACAGTGGGTGTATGAAAGTGATGTGCTAATTGGAGGAAAGCGTCACCTGGATTTTTTTCAAGATTTCGAAGGAGAAAAAGTAGCGATTGAAGGGGGTCTTTCTCCTCTTGTTGAACGTTTAAAAAACGAAGAAGGAAATGCGGTTGTGTTAGCCTCAGGCGACCCGTTATTTTACGGAATTGGGAGCTATCTTTCTACGAAGCTAGACGTTGAAATATATCCTTATTTAAGTTCTATTCAGCTTGCATTCTCACGTCTAAAAGAGCGATGGCAAGACGCTTATTTTACAAGCGTGCACGGCAGAAGCATGAAGGGACTGGCTCAGCGCATTGACGGCTATAAAAAAGTGGCGATTTTAACCGATGAGCAAAATTCTCCTAGTGCTCTGGCAAACTACTTATTATCATTCGGCATGACAGAATACAAGATGTTTGTGGCAGAGAACCTAGGTGGAGAAACGGAGCGCTGTCAGCTGCTTTCGCTGGAAGAGGCGGCGAATCAACTCTTTTCTCCGCTTAATGTCGTGATATTAAAGCAGGTAGAAAAGAGCCCAGTCTGGCCTCTTGGAATAGAGGACGATGAATTTATTCAACGCAAGCCGGACAAAGGACTTATTACCAAAAAAGAAGTTCGTACACTTAGTATTAGCGCCCTGCAGCTAAAGAGAGACAGCGTCGTATGGGATATCGGAACATGTACGGGTTCAGTCGCAATTGAAGCGGCTAAAATTGCGCGTGAAGGACAAATTTTTGCCGTGGAAAAAAATGAAGCAGACTTAGAAAACTGCAGGGAAAATCTATCGAAATTTCGAGTAGACGCCCACACTGTGCACGGAAAAGCACCGGAAGGACTCAATGAGTTTGCTGATCCTGATGCGGTGTTTATTGGAGGTACAGCAGGAGGCATGGAAACAATTTTAGATGTTTGCTGCAGTCGATTAAATTCAGGAGGGCGCATCGTATTAAATGCCGTAACGATTGAAAATTTAGCAGAAGCGATGAAAGCTTTTAAAGAACGAGGCTTTGAGACTGCTGTTACCCTTGCACAAATTTCGAGAAGCAAGCCCATTTTACATTTAACGCGATTTGACGCTTTAAACCCCATTTATATTATTACAGCCAGAAGAGGAGAATGAATATGATTGGAACATTGTACGGACTTGGAGTTGGACCGGGAGATCCAGAACTTATTACAGTAAAAGCATTTCGTAAATTAAAAGAATCACCTGTTATTGCGTATCCTAAAAAGCAAAAAGGAAGCAAAAGCTATGCCCAAAAAATTATTGATGTCTATTTCAGTGCAAATGAAAAAGATATGCTTGGCCTTGTGTTTCCAATGACAAAAGATCCTGCTATTTTGGAAAGAAAATGGACCGAAACGGTAGAACGAGTATGGGAAAAGCTCGAGGAAGGAAAAGATGTAGCATTTGTCACAGAAGGCGACCCTATGCTTTACAGTACGTTTATTCACATGATGCGCCTGATGCAAGAACGTCACCCTGAAGCTCCGATTCAAGTAATTCCTGGTATTTCATCCATTAATGGAGCTGCATCTCGTTTAGGTATTCCGTTAGCAGACGGTGATGAACACGTAGCAATTGTTCCTGCTCGTGAAGATTATGAAACAATGAAAAAAGTATTAATGGAAAACGACTGCGTCATTTTTATTAAAGTGGCCAAAGTCATCGATTTTATGGTTGGTCTTTTAAAAGAGCTTGATCTGCTTGAAAAAGCGTCAGTGGTGACAAAAGTAACGTCAGATGAAGAAATTATCTGGAAAGCTTCAGAACTAGAAGGAGCCGATTTACAATACTTAACGCTAATGGTGGTGAGAAAATGAAGTTATACATAATCGGAGCTGGACCCGGAGATCCAGATTTAATTACCGTAAAAGGCTTAAAATTACTTCAGCAAGCAGATGTTGTCTTGTACGCTGACTCACTGGTAAGTCAAGAGCTAGTTGCTAAGTCTAAACCAGGAGCTGAAGTGTTAAAAACAGCGGGTATGCATTTAGAAGAAATGGTCGGTACGATGCTTGATCGCATGCGTGAAGGAAAAATGGTTGTAAGAGTTCATACCGGAGATCCTGCTATGTACGGAGCCATTATGGAACAAATGGTACTTTTAAAAAGAGAAGGCGTTGATATTGAAATCGTTCCGGGCGTCAGCTCCGTATTCGCTGCTGCAGCAGCGGCTGAGGCAGAATTAACCATTCCAGATTTGACTCAAACGGTTATTTTAACTCGTGCTGAAGGAAGAACGCCTGTGCCTGAGTTTGAAAAATTAACCGATTTAGCAAAACATAAATGTACGATTGCGTTATTTTTAAGCGCGACGCTCACAAAAAAAGTAATGAAAGAATTTATAAACGCCGGTTGGAGTGAGGATACGCCGATTGTAGTAGTCTATAAAGCAACGTGGCCAGATGAAAAAATTGTTCGCACAACGGTAAAAGACCTCGATGACGCTATGCGAACAAACGGCATTCGCAAGCAGGCGATGATTTTGGCAGGCTGGGCACTTGATCCACACATTCATGACAAAGATTATCGTTCAAAACTTTATGATAAAACATTTACCCATGGCTTTCGAAGAGGAGTGAAGTCGGAATGATTCAACTCCAAGAAGGAAGAAAAGCCCTCATTACACAGCGCGGGGATTATGCTGTCGTGGCCATCACGAAGCACGGCGTAGAAATTGCAAGAAATCTAGGCCGTACTTTTCAGCAGTCTGATGTGTATTACATGAGCAAGTTTGAAAAAGGAGACGAACAAGAGCAGAACATTCAGCTGTTTTCAGGAAGCGTTCGGATGCTTTTGCCTTCTCTTTTTGAATCATATAAAGGACTTATTATTATTATCTCACTGGGAGCAGTTGTACGTATGATTGCACCTATTTTAAAAGATAAGAAAACGGATCCTGCGGTTGTTGTCATTGATGATAAAGGCGAAAATGTCATCAGCGTGCTTTCAGGTCATATCGGAGGAGCAAATGAGCTTACGCGTGAAGTTGCGGCAGCTCTTGAAGCTCATCCTGTTATTACAACAGCATCCGATGTGCAAAAAACAATTCCGGTTGATTTATTTGGTAAGCGCTTTGGATGGGTGTGGGAATCAGCAGAAAAACTAACGCCTGTCAGCGCTTCTGTGGTGAATGAAGAAGAAATAGCAGTGGTTCAAGAATCAGGTGAAAAGAACTGGTGGCATTATGAGCACCCTGTTCCAGCTAACATTAAAACATATTCATCGATTCAGACAGCTCTTGAAGCATCGCCACATGCTGCTTTGGTCGTAACGCATCGCAATTTAAAAAAAGAGGAAGAAGCAATCTTAGAAAACGGTGTTCTTTACCGGCCAAAAGTATTAGCGATTGGGATGGGATGCAATCGAGGGACAAGTACAGCTGAAATTGAAACCGTTATTGAAAAAACGCTTGCTGAACTTCAGTTTTCAATGAAAAGTGTAAAAGCATTATGTACAATAGAGTTAAAGAAAGATGAAGAAGGGCTGTTAGAAGTGGCGTCTAAGTACGGCTGGGAGTTTGTCTATTATTCGCCCCAAGAGCTAAACAGCATAAGTATCCAACAGCCTTCAGATACTGTCTTTAAATATACAGGTGCATATGGCGTTAGTGAACCTGCTGCTATGTTATACAGCGGTGCTGATAAGCTTGAACTTGTGAAGAAAAAGTCAGGGAATGTAACCATTTCAGTGGCACTTATTCCATATGACTAAAGGAGAGAACAACATGTCAAACAGAAGACTCGTCATTGCCGGTACCGGAAGTGGCGTAGGGAAAACAACCCTTACAATCGGGCTGATGGCAGCATTAAGACAAGCCGGTTACAGAGTTCAAGGGTTTAAATGCGGACCCGATTATATTGATCCAACGTATCATACGGCTGTTACAGAACGAACGTCTCGAAATATAGACAGCTGGATGCTTGAACACGATATGGTTAGAGAAATTGTCGCTCGTACTAGTGAAGATGCTGATATTTCCATCATGGAAGGAGTTATGGGATTTTTCGATGGGAAAAATCCGTTAACGAATGAAGGAACAACAGCAGAAATCAGCTTAATCACCAATAGCCCTGTCCTTTTAGTTGTCAACTGTGCTAGTATGGCTAGAAGTGCAGCGGCGATTGTAAAAGGGTTTCAGCAATTTTTACCCGAAGCGAACATCGTCGGGGTGATTGCTAACCGGGTTGGAAGTGAAGGACATTATAAACTTGTTAAGGCAGCGATTGAGCAGGAATGTCATATCCCTGTAGTAGGCTACTTGAAAAGAAACGATGATCTTACGATTCCTGAACGTCACCTCGGGCTCATTCCGTCGATTGAACGAGGAGAGTTAACACCGTTTTTTGAACAGTTAGGAAAGCTTGTTCATGATACAATTGATATCGAAAAAGTATATGAACTGGCTTTAGCTCCTAAAATAGAAATTAATGATCCTATCTTTACAAAGCCGTCCGTACCTCAAGTGAAAATTGCTGTAGCAAGAGATGCGGCTTTTAACTTTTATTATGAAGAAAATTTCGAATTGTTAAAAGCTTACGGAGCAGAGCTTGTAGAATTTTCGCCTTTAAAAGGAGAAACGGTTCCGCAAGATGCTGACGGTCTTTATATAGGAGGCGGATTTCCAGAAGAATTTGCTGAAACGCTGGCTCAGCAAATCGACGTTAAAAATTCTGTTCGAGCAGCCATCCAAAAAGGAATTCCTACGCTTGCTGAGTGCGGAGGCTTTATGTTCTTAACAGATGCTATTGTCACAACAGATGATACATGCCATGAAATGGTGGGGCTTATTCCCGGACAAGTAAGAATGCAGACAAAATTAGCTGCTTTAGGATACCGAGAAGTGACGGGAAAGCCGGGGAATTTTTTATTTAAAGGCGATATACGAGCTAAAGGCCATGAATTTCATTATTCAACCTTTCATTCAGAGAAAGAGTTTTCGCCTGCCTATGATACAAAAGGGATGCGAGGAATGAAAGAAGAAGGCTATATGAATAATAATTTAATTGCCGGCTATACGCACTTTCATTTCGGCTCTTCTACGGAGATGGTAGAAAACTGGGTGGAACAGTGTAAAGCGGTAAAAAAAGAAAGAAGAGATGCCGTGTGACAGTTGGAAAAGTATATTTAGTAGGAGCCGGACCAGGAGATCCGAAGCTAATAACCGTATATGGAATGGAGTGTATTCAAGAAGCAGATGTTATTTTATATGACCGCTTAGCCAACGAACAGTTGTTAAACTATGCTAAAAAAGATGCGGAGCTTATTTTTTGCGGGAAATTACCGGGCAAGCACGGAGTCATCCAAGATCGTATCCACGAACTGCTTGTTGAAAAAGCACTTCAAGGAAAAGTAGTGACGCGCTTAAAAGGAGGCGATCCTTTTGTGTTTGGCCGCGGAGCAGAGGAAGCTGAAGTACTTGCTACTCAAGGAATTCCTTACGAAGTCGTTCCTGGTATCACGTCAGGAATTGCAGCTCCAGCTTATGCAGGAATTCCGGTTACCCATAGAGATCATGCCACTTCTTTTGCGATTGTAACGGGTCATGGAAGAGAAGAAAAAGGAAAAGATTATTTAAACTGGTCAGCGCTTGCTCAAGGAATAGATACAATTGCGTTTTATATGGGTGTTGGAAATTTACCTCATATATGCAAGCAGTTGATGGACCATGGACGAGATAAACATACGCCAGTAGCGCTTGTCCAATGGGGAACGACGAAGTATCAGCGCACCGTAACGGGAACGCTTGCCACAATCGAAGAAATAGCAAAAAAAGCAGAAATTGCTCATCCTGCCATCGTGCTTGTAGGTGAAGTAGTGACAATTAGAGAAAAAATAAAATGGTTCGAAGAAAGAGCGGAAAATATTCTGCTTTAATGTTAAAAGGAGGAGACAATATGACGATTATCTCACAGCTAAAAGAACGAAGAGCGGTACGAGATCATGAAGCACGTGAAGTGGAGCAAGAGAAAATCGAACAGCTGCTTGAAGCAGCGACGTGGGCTCCAAATGACCGAATGAGAGAGCCTTGGAGCTTTTATGTGATTCAAGGAGAAGCAAAAAAGAAGTATGAAGAACTGGCTGAAGCTTATTTAAAGGAGCGCTTTCCTACAAAGCCTCATTTAGTAGAAAGTTCGTTAAAAGCAGTAAAAAATACGCCTGTACATATCGTCGTAACAGCTGACACAGTTGAAGGAGACGAAGAAGCCACTGAAGACAACAAATATGCGGTTTCATGCGCGATTCATTCCATGTGGCTAGCAGCTAAAGAACTAGGTCTTGGATTCGTTTGGAGGACAAGAGGTGTTGGTCTTGTTCGAGACGAGAGGCTGTATGAGTTTATCGGCAAGCCTTCAGGTAAAGTCGTAGTAGGAAACGTATTTCTAGGCTATCCAAATGAAGAGTCTCTTACAAAAATGAAAGAGCCTGCTAGAACACCGTTTACAGAAAAAACAACATGGCTGTAAACTGAAATTCGAAGAAAAAGAGGTTTTTAGATTGAAAGACAAACGGGGTCTTACGTTAATTTATACCGGAGACGGTAAAGGAAAAACAACCGCTGCTTTAGGTCTTGCGTTGCGCGCTACGGGACGCGGACAAAAAGTATTAATGATTCAATTTATTAAATCTCCTCAGCGTACATATGGCGAAAAGCTGATGTTTGACAGAATAGGAATTGAAATGATTCAAACAGGAGTGGGCTTTACGTGGACAAAAACACCGCCTGAACATCGCGAAGCTTTGCAAAAAGCTTGGGCGCTAACGAAGGAAAAAGTCTTCTCGAACGAATATGATGTAGTTATTTTGGACGAGTTAAATAATGCACTGGCTATCGAGAAATTTCCTATTGATGATGTGCTACCGCTACACGAAGTAATTGACCTTATTCAAAAGCGCCCTGAGCATATGCATTTGGTCATTACGGGGCGTTCTGCCAAAAAAGAAGTGATGGATGCAGCAGATCTTGTGACGGAAATGAAGCCTCATAAACATTATTATGATGAAGGAATTCCTGCTGTAAAAGGAATTGAATTTTAAAAAGCCCTCAGTGAAGAGGGCTTTTTTTATTGAGCAGGGGCATCTACTTTTTCAGCTTGCCAGTAAAATTGGCTAATGACATCAGACAGTGCTTTTGCTGTGTTGGTTAATTCGTCAAAGTTATTATCAACTCCGCCCACTTCAATTAAAATCGCATTTTTAGAAACATCTTGATTATATACACCGTTACCGCTGGATTTGTTTTTGCCAATAACTCCGCGGCTTAACCCAGGATATTTCTTTTCAAGACCTTCATGAAGCGCTTTTGCCATCTTTAAGTTTTGTTCAAAGTTTTGATTTGCTTTCCCTAAAACAAACACAACTTTTGCATACGATTTATTGTTAATCTTAATAGTTGTATTATCTTTTCGAAGCGAATCTCGATGCAAATCGATAAAGTAAGTTAAATCTCTATTCTCAGTCATCGCCGTTTCAATTACTGTACGAGACATGGCATACGATTGGTTGGTGTTCCAACCTTTTTCTTTTAATTTCTGTCCAATATTGGTTTGATCTACTTCTGTTCCAATTCCCTGAGCCTCTAAATCTTTTCCTAGCATATTTGCGACTATATTAATATTGGTTTTGCTATCTACAGCTTTATTAGCATCTGGATCACCTTCAAGTCCTAACAGAGGCAAGTAAGATTCCCAGCTGTGCGTATGATAAATATAAAATACCTTTTTTCCGCCAGTTGTATTATTATTTGGAGCATTCGTACCATTGTTTTCTTTAGGTTGCTGAACTTTTGTAGTAGAATTTCTTTCTTTTAGCGTTTCATCTAACGGCGGTGCAGATTCTCTAGGGAAGTTTGTGAAATTTGTGCCTTCACCGGCGATGATAATATTGGAGTCATAAATACTGAATCCAGGAAGTTCTGAACCAAACAAGCTTCTCGCGTCTTCTGCTCGAATACTTGTTGATAACTCTAGCAGTGTAGAAGAAAGACCTGGAGGCGAGTAATTTTTATCAAAAGCCGTTGAAAAATGATGATTTTCCTGGCTCATCAAATAATAAAGGCTTTCTGCTTTATGCCTCGATAACGTTTGATAGACAATAGAAGAATTGAACTGTTCTTTAAATGCTGAGTAGCTCACTAGAACAATGATAGATGATGTCATTAAAACAATGGATAAAATAACAAGAACCATCTTATATGTTAACACTACAAAATTGGCGCGATTACTAGATTTCAATGGCGAAATCTCCTCTCTATGTCAGCATCAGGCTAATAGGTATGAAGGACTTTGCTAATCTAGTAATGATTATATGAATGGAGACTTCTAATTATGATAAGCATTTAATAGAGAAAGTAGTCTTCAAAATCAAAAAAGAAGAATCACGCGAGATATAATCTCATATTCTCCGTGATTCTTCTTCAAATAGACGTCGGATGGCTTCGCCTTTTGGAGTGAGGCTGAATCCTTTTTTCTCTTTTTTTAGCAGCTGATAGTTTTGTAATTCTTGTAAATACGTAACGATGCGCTTGCGCTTTACGGAACTTAACAATCCAAATGCGGGTATTTTATCGAGCTCTTTTTGACGAATGCTGTTAGTAGAAACACCTTCTAAAATTTGTACGTAACTCTGCTGAGTTTCCGTGTTCTTTAAGGTATCTATAAGTGTTAGTAACCGTAGCATTTGGTTTGAATCAAAAGTTATTTGACCGATTTTTAGCGGAGTCGAAAGCAGATCCTGACGCTGCTTATGAAGTTCATTTTCTATCTTAGCGCTTATTTCTGTCAGTTTCTTTTCTATTTCGTTTGGATCCATACAACATGTAAATTTGTTTGTTTCCTGCAGCAGGGTGACATCTGGAAAATTCCATTGTGAAAACCATTGAATGGAACCAACTTCGAGCTTTGCATTCGGTGTTTTTACTTGTAATACCTTTTGAATGAAGGAAAGAAAGGGATCGTTTACCTGTAAAACTTGTCTTTGATTAAGTTGATAAGTGGTTAGGCTGCACAATTTGTCTTGGATTTCTTTGATGTGCACTTCATGATGCTTTAAAAGACTTTTCCATTTAAAAAAGACCAGTAGTTTTTGAATCACTTCTTCATTTTCATCTATAATCTCTTCGAACTGCCGCTGAGTTGTAGCTAAGCGTTTCGCTGCTAGCACTGCATTATACTCATCATCGAGTGAAATAGCATCATTTGCAACATCATATGTTACGGCGAGACCTCTGTTTTCTGAAGTTAAGCGAATGATCTCGTTTTCTCCGTGAACAGTTAATACCGTATCTTCCGTATCTGAAAATCCTCTCTCAAAGGCGGTGTAAGGAAGAGATCGAAAAGGTCTCATAATGATTTCAATCCGATTGCGCCAAAAAGCAATTTGCTCAGGGTTTTTCATAATAAAAAGCAAAGGTGATTTTTTTGATTGTTCAATTGCTTCAATCACATCTGCATTTCGATGATAAAGGGAAATGAGCGGATGTTTGAAGAAACACTTATTAATATGTTGAATCCATTCTTCTTTGGAAGAATCATGTATCCTAGCGCAAAACATGTAATCTTTCATAATACTTCCGAGGTAGTTTTCCAACTCGTTTTTAGTTAAAACCGTAAAATCTTGAGAATAAAACTCATCATGATGAATAGGAATGCCGCGATTCTTATTATATTCTTTCCATAGAAATGAAGTTGGTTTCCAAAAGTGAGGATAAACGTCTTCATTTTTATCAATTGCGACAGGAAAACCGCCCCTATGACTTCCATATAAGAACGTTTGAAAAAGGACTATATCTTCTTGAGATAACTCATTCATTACTCGCTCAAAGTAGTCATTTAAACGTCCAAGTAGCCCTTTAGTATGTTTACTTCCTACGGACCGAATCGATTTATTTTTGCGTCCGAGCGGAAGGAATGTTAAGTGGTTGTAAGCTTTAAAATCAACAGGCAAATTTTCTGGTAAAGTCATTTGTCTAACTCCTTTCATTTATTGAGTATTCTACCTATTAAAGAAGAGAAGAAAAAGTTTTAGTGTGTCTTGAATATAAGAGTTATTTTTTAAAATTTTCTGTTAATTAATCTGTAGAAATCAAGAAAAGGGATTCAAAGTAATTTTGAATGGGTATAGTAATAAAAATTTTGACACATATTATCGAATATATATGAATGTTGTCAAAAAAAACAACAAAAGTGATGATTCATCCAAAGGAGGAAGCTTATGGAGAATAAAGGTCCGTTTAAAAAGACGATATCCCTATTAGATTTAACATTGATTGGATTAGGGGCTATTTTTGGCTCCGCTTGGCTGTTTGCCGTTAGTAATGTCGCTACGCAAGCCGGTCCTGCAGGAAGTTTTTCTTGGGTTATTGGTGGAGTTATTATTTTATTAATAGGCCTTGTATACGCTGAGCTAGGGGCTGCCTTGCCTCGTACAGGAGGAATTATTCGATATCCTGTTTATTCACACGGTCATCTTGTAGGCTATATGATTTCATTTATTACTATTGTAGCGTACACTAGCCTAATCGCTATCGAAGTAACAGCTGTGAGACAATATGTGGCCTACTGGTTTCCAGGTTTAACAAAAACTGGATCTGATTCACCGACGATATCTGGATGGATTCTACAATTTGTGTTGCTTTGCTTATTCTTTTTACTCAATTACTGGAGTGTAAAAGCATTTGCGAAATCGAATATTATTATTTCTATTTTTAAATATTTTGTGCCGCTTACAGTAATCGTAACGCTGGCATTTTATTTTAAGTCAGGAAACTTTACGATGGGAGAGTTTGCTCCCGGGGGGTTTGATGGTATCCAGGCCGCCATTGCCACAGGCGGGGTTATGTTTGCCTACTTAGGCCTTCATCCAATTGTATCGGTAGCTGGAGAGGTAAAAAATCCTCAGCGTAATATTCCAATTGCTCTTGTGATTTGTATCATTCTAGCAGCTCTCATTTATACTGCTCTACAAGTATTATTTATCGGAGCTATTCCATCTGACATGATTAAAGGCGGTTGGTCCGGCATTCAAGATAAATTCTCACTGCCATTTAAAGACATCGCTGTTGTTCTTGGTCTTGGGTGGCTAGCAACACTTGTTATTTTAGACGCCATTTTATCACCAGGTGGTAACGGTAATATTTTTATGAATACAACATCTAGACTTATCTATGCTTGGTCTCGTAACGGTACGCTATTTAAAACGTTTGCTCATGTGGATAAAAAAACAGGGATTCCTCGATCATCTCTATGGCTTTCATTAGGACTTTCGATTTTTTGGACACTGCCATTTCCTTCATGGAATGCACTCGTAAACGTATGCTCTGTTGCGCTTATTCTTTCTTACGCAATTGCACCAATTTCATCAGCGGCCTTTATGGTGAACGCAAAAGATTTGGAAAAGCCTTTTAAATTAAGAGGAATGAGTATAATTGGTCCATTATCCTTTATTTTTGCTTCCTTTATTGTCTACTGGTCAGGATGGAAGACTATTTCATGGCTGTTAACTTCTCAATTGGTTATGTTTGTTATATATTTGATTTTTGCTAAATATGTGCCTAAAAACGAAGTAAGTCTTCGTCAGCAGATTAAATCAACTTGGTGGTTAGTTGCTTATTATATCATCATGCTCTTTATTTCTTATATTGGTTCGTTCGGCGGAGGAAAGGGTTTGATCGATACGCCTGTAGACTTAATTATCATAGCGGTCGTATCTCTTGGGATTTATTATTGGGCTAAATATACGGGCCTTCCAAAAGCGCTTATTGATTACGATCACCATCCTGAACAGGAAGAAAAAGCACCTGTATAACCTGTAAAGCAGCGATATTCGCTGCTTTTTTCTATGTTATTTGAACATGAATTTCTAAAGTTTGTCGTATAATTTAGTAGGAAAGAAGGAATTAGCACATTATTGTTTAATTAATGTAATGTAACCGTTTTAAATCCAACGCTTGGAGGAAGAGTATGATTGAAAAAATAATAAATTCACTTCGAAAGCGGCTGTGGGAAAACAATAATGTTATAGAAGTGTGTAAAAATGAAGGAGAAGTATACAGAACCACTTGTACTTTTTTTGATGGAGTAAGCAAGAATCAACTGAATGTTTTTGAAGAAGAAATGCATGTATCACTTCCTGAAGACTACAAGCAGTTTTTGCAGCTAACAAATGGGTGTAATTTGTTCATTGATGCTGACAAAAAAATAGCAGGGAATCTTTATAGCTTAGAAGATGTAAGAGAAACAGCTTATAAAAGTCAGAGTCTCTATATGACAATTGGGTCTGTTGGAGAAGAAGAGATTATCATTGACTCTAAAAAATCAGCGCACTCTGCATATATAATAGTAAAAAAGCGGAACGCATCGTTTCAAGATGCACATGTATTACATATGAATTTTCAGAAATGGCTGGATTGTTTTATAGTGAGTCAAGGGAATTGTTTTTGGCACTGGAATGAGCTTTGTAATAAAGTTCATTCAACGGACAAAAAGACGACGGCTCAATAATATTATCTTCTCGAACTTAAAAGCAGAGCGTATAATCGTTCTGCTTTTTGTATAGTCATTATAAGCTAGAACAGCGCAGCGATTCTAAAAGGTTATGAGTATGATTGTATAGAAATTTTCTAATATCTGAGTTGTTGATAAGTTTGGTCCTAAAGCATTAGTCACTCCAGGTTTTGTGCTCGTTATCCTATCTCTTGTACTTTTTAGTCAACTCGCTGCTTCTACGAGTGTAGCTTATGTTGTTGCGCTACACGTGATGATGTTGATTGGTACTTCTATGGTGACGATGCCTGCACAGACTACCGGGTTAAATCAGCTCCCTAAGCAGCTGTATCCTCATGGCACAGCAATAATGAATACATTACACCAAGTGTCCGGAGCAATTGGAACTGCGCTATTTGTCAGTATTATGTCTTCTGGAAAAGAGAGTTACGTAAAAGGGGTAAATGAACCAAATACAGCTTTAGCAAAAGTGAATGGACTGATTTCCGGATTGCAGCAAGCATTTTTTATTGCTACTATCGTTGGAGTGATTGCCCATGTCTTATCTTTTTTTCTAAAACGAACTCAAGCTCCAGAAAATTCTTCGACAGGAGTTCCTATCACATAAACGAGCACACTAGTGTGCTCGTTTATTTATATAGAAGGAAGACGTTCCCAACCGTATGCTTCGTCTTCAACTTTAGTTTCTCCAAACTGACTTGTGCGATTCAAGATTTTTTTGCCGCCTGATTTTTTATAAAACTGAACGGCTTTCTTATTTTTCTTCATAGCCCAAATAATCATAGACGTATATTGCTGATCAGCAAATTCTTTTACTGAATGAGAAAATAGAAGGTGACCAATTCCTTGGTTTTGCACTTCCTTGCAAACGTATAGCGCGTATATTTCAGCACAGGACAAATGAGGCTTACCTGCTGAAAAGCCGACAATCTTTCCTCGTTCATCGATAGCGAGCAAGATAAAATGAGAAGGCTCGGTAAGAAAAAGGGACCATTTTTCTGTACTTTGTTTATAAGATAAGCTTTTTAAATAAGCATCAGGTACTAATCCTTTGTATGTAATGCGCCAGCTGTCAACGTACAGACGGGCAACAGAAGGGATGTGAGAGGAAGTAGCTTTAATAATTTTCATTAAAAAATCTCCTTTTTAAAAATATTAAGGCATATAGTATACCTTTCAGCCTAAGAATATTATGAAAAATAGATCATAATTTTCCAGTAATTCATAAAATGGTAAAAAAGGTGGTGTTCATTCTCACTCTATCACGGTAAAGTGAGAATATACATTTGTTTTGTTGTTTTAATTTTTGCTATATGTATAATGTCTAACGATCTATTTGTTATTCACCTTTACTAGTCTATCAAATAGTTTTGTTAAAGCCAAAGGGGCATAGGGTAAGTAATGTCAATTCAGCTGCGTTTTATTTTAACGTATATCAGTATTGTGTTTGTCTTTATTATTTTGCTTTTTTTATCGGGCTTTCTCATTTTCTTCTCCATTACTGGAGACGCTGATTTTGTAAGAAAACTGTACAGTCACTCCTATGAGTATAAATTGTTAACGCCAGAAGAAGAAAATGCATTCTTAGATTTAAAGTTATTGAGTGAAGAAAAACCGGAGCAGCTGCTGCGGCCGGAGACGGTTAAAAAATATGAATTTGAAAATATTGATATTGTGATTCAAAAAAATACAGAGGTTGTATATGCTTCAGAATCCATTAAAGGAGAAAACCTCCGTAAATACTTGCCAAAGCATCAAAAAAGTAAAGGAAATCATTCGTATCAGCAGGACATGCTGCGCATAGGCAAGCAGTACTTTACATATATCAACCTTGATTTTCCTTTCTCAAATCAAGAAAAAGGAAGCATTTACGTTTTGCGAAAAATCAGCCCTTATGTAGGCATTATTAATCGAATTTTCCCTTTTTTAATCTTTCTACTATTAATTTTAGTAATTGTGATTATTGGATTTTTAAACTATCTTGTTTCAAGAAGCATTATTAAACCCATTCGTGAATTAAAAGAAGCGGCTGAAAAAATAAAACAAGGTGATCTTCACTTTGAGATCTCTGCTAATTCAAAGGATGAAATAGGCGAATTAACGCAAGCTTTTGAAGAAATGAGGCAAAAACTAAAATCTTCTGTTGAACTGCAAATTCAATATGAAGATAATCGAAAGCAGCTGCTTTCAAGTATTTCACACGATTTACGAACTCCTATTACTTCCATTGTAGGATATGTAGAAGGAATTCAAGATGGAGTAGCTAATACGCCAGATAAGCTTTCTAAATATTTGTTAACGATTTCAACGAAAGCAAAAGACATGAATGCGTTAATCGATGAGCTGTTTTTATTTTCTAAATTGGATTTGCACGAAATTCCATTTGTGTTTAAAAAACTTAATATTTCTGCATTTATGGAAAGTTATGTGCAAGAGCTTCAGTTTGAAATGAGCGAACATGATATTGATGTTTTATTTTCTAATGATTCTCTAACGACGCTGTATGCAAAGGCAGATGCTGAGCAGCTGCGAAGAGTTTTAATAAATTTAACAACCAACAGCATTAAATTTATGGATAAAGAAAGAAGAAGAATCGATATCGTTCTTTCTGCTACCGAAAGTGAACTCATTATTGAAGTGAAAGACAATGGCGCAGGGATTTCATCGGAAGCATTAGCGCATATTTTTGACCGGTTTTATCGAGCAGAACAGTCCCGCAATAGCAATACTGGAGGAAGTGGACTTGGACTGGCCATTGCAAAACAAATTGTTGAACGCCACGGGGGAGACATCTGGGCATTAAGTAAGCTTGGCGAAGGAACAAGTATTTTCTTTTCTTTGCAAAAAATGAATGAAAATGGTGATACACATGAAGAAGATATTGTTAATTGAAGATGAAGTAAGTATTGCTGAATTGCAAAGAGATTATTTAGAAATTAACGATTTTGAAATAGACGTTCAATATAGCGGTGATAAGGGATTAGAAAAAGCGTTAAATGAACATTTTGATCTGGTTATTTTGGATATTATGCTCCCTAAAGTGAGCGGATTTGAAGTGTGTAAGCAAATTCGAGCTGCAAAAGATATTCCAATCATTTTAGTTTCAGCTAAAAAAGAAGAAATCGATAAAATTAGAGGGCTCGGGCTAGGTGCAGATGACTATATTACCAAGCCATTCAGCCCTGGGGAGCTGGTCGCAAGAGTCAAAGCGCATTTAGCGAGATATGAAAGACTCTCTGATAAGCAGGAAAAGCGTATGATTCGTATTCATGGCTTAGCGATTGACAGGCTCGCTAGAAGAGTATTTGTCAATGATAAAGAAGTGTTTTTTACAGCGAAGGAATTCGATTTGCTGAAGTTTATCGTTTCTCATCCAAATCAAGTATTAAGTAAAGAACATCTATTTGAAAAAATTTGGGGATTTGATTCTTCAGGAGACATTTCAACCGTAACAGTTCACATTCGAAAACTAAGAGAAAAGTTAGAAGAAAACCCAGCAGATCCTCAGTACCTAGAAACGGTTTGGGGAGCAGGGTACCGGTTTAATATTTAAAAAAAGAGATCGGAACGATTAATCGTTCCGATCTCTTTTTTATTACGTAGTAACGATTCTATGACGAGCTTTAATCTTACTCACGGGAGGTTCGGAAGAAAATATATTTTTTTCACCGATTTTATCATATAGACCGGTTGACTTTAACATTTCTTTTGGCTGGTGCTGTAAGCCGGAAATAACGACTTGGCTATGCGAATCTTTCAAACGTTCGACCACCTTCGATAGTAAAGCTTCTCCAGATGTATCAATAAAGGATACTTGGCTCATTCGAAGCAATAAAACTTTTGGTTTCGCTTCAGCGATGTTATCAAAGGAATCTTCTAATACTTCAGCCGATCCAAAGAAAAGAGATCCTTGCATGGTATATTCCATCAATTCAGATTTGTGAGCGTTTTCAGATGTTTCCGCTAAAACCTTGGAAATCTTCAGTGATCCGCTCATTCGTTTCACGAACATGACAATAGCTAAAAGTAGACCCACGCCTACACCTGTTGTTAAATCGATTGAAACTGTTAATAAAAACGTAGCTACAAGTACAAATGAATCAGCCGACTTGGTTTTTAAAATATGCGCAAATTCTTTACGCTCACTCATATTCCAAGCCACAAACATTAAAATAGGTGCCATACTTGCCAGCGGAATGTTTGATGCATAAGGAGCAAGCATCACAAGGACCAATAAAACAACTAAGCCGTGTATGACTCCTGATAATGGAGAAGCTGCTCCGTTTTTGATATTGGTAGCTGTTCTGGCAATGGCACCAGTTGCTGGAATTCCTCCAAATAGCGAGGTAGCGATATTAGCAATTCCTTGGCCCACAAGCTCTTTATTGCTATTATGCTTGGTTTTGGCCATATTATCAGCAACAACAGCCGATAGTAAAGATTCAATACCTCCAAGCATCGCAATTACGCAGGCAGCTGGAAATAGCATCACGATGTTATCCCATGTTAAATCTGGGAAGCTAAAAGATGGTAGTTTACTCGGAATGGCACCGTAAGTAGAGCCAATCGTTGCAACTTTTCCTGGGAACAGTGTAATGGCTACAAGCGTGGAGACAAGAAGACCTAGAAGGGCACCGGGAATTTTAGGTAAAAACTTTGGCGTTGTAATCACGATAGCTAAACAAATAGCGGCTATGATGACGCTGTAAATGTTAATCGTTGCAATTTTTCGTAGGATTTCAATCATATTTAAATGAAATTCCTCATGTTTTGCAATTCCTTTTAATCCTAAAAAATTAGCGATCTGACCTGAGAAAATAATAATCGCAATTCCTGCTGTAAATCCAATCGTCACAGGGCGCGGAATAAACTTTATAAATTTCCCTAGCTTAAATATTCCGAGAAGCGTAATCATAATTCCAGCCATAAAGCCGGCAATAATGAGGTTCTCATAACCATATTGCATGACAACTCCAAGCAGCACCGGAACAAATGCTCCTGTTGGACCTGCAATTTGAAATTTCGATCCGCCTAATATTGAAACCATAATCCCTGCGATAATGGTTGTATAAATCCCGTATTCAGGTCTTACACCAGAAGCGATGGCAAAGGCCATTGCTAAAGGAATAGCAACGACCCCAACAACCAAACCGGCGATAATGTCTTTTTGTAAATGCCGTGCTGAATAGCCTTGAAATCGGTTATCTTTTAGCATTCGATAAAATCCTCCTTCATGAGCTTACGGTTTCAGTTCGGTCTTGGGAATAGCCGTTTACAACAACGTCAAGCTTTCCTGTTGAAGGATGAATAACCATTCCAGAAACAAGCACGTCTTTTGGTAATAAAGGGTGATTTCGAATCATATCCACACTGTTTTCGACACTATCTTCTACACACTCAAACCCAGTCAGCCATGATTCTAAATCAATACCGGCATATTTTAGATTACGAATCTGTTCCATGCTAATCCCTCTTTGTTCAGCAGAGGCTAAAATAGCTTCAGCTTTCATGCCCGTCATTCCACATTCATGATGACCGATGACACATACTTCATCAGCTTGCAAAGCGTAGACGGCAACTAATATACTTCTCATGACGCTGCCAAAGGGATGGGAGATAACAGCTCCGGCATTTTTCACTATTTTTGCATCTCCATTTTTTAGCCCCATGGCTTTAGGAAGTAATTCTAACAAACGTGTATCCATACAAGTTAAGATCACTATTTTTTTGTTAGGGAATTTGGATGTTTGAAAAGCCTCAAATTGATTATTTGTTACAAATTTTTCATTAAACTTTAAAACTTCAGATAGACAAGTCATTGTTTTCCTCCTGCGTTATTTATTTTTAACTTATTTTTTAGTCTAAAGATAAGAGTTAAAAACGAACTAAATAAAATATTAAAATTTTCTTAAAATATTCAGAAAAAACTTATAAATAAATCAAATTTATATGCGTGAAATTATGTAAGCGCATTCTTTATTTGTTTTCACGAAAAATAGGAATTATATGTTAAAATGGTACAAAGTTGGAATTGTCTAAAAGAATGGTAGAGAGGAGGAAGGCAAAAGTGAAGGCTCTTATAGCAATAGGCATTATTTTCTGTTGTTTAGTAGGGTGCAGTTCTAATGCCCAAGTCACCAACGACAAAGAAATGGGGGAGAATATTCAGCAATCATTTGAAAAAAAAGGTGTGAGCTCAGTGGATGTATCGAAGTTAAGTGATTTTAAATGGGAAAAAGGATATTTATTAACAAACAAAAGCAAGAAAGCCGACGTAGAAAAACTTGTAAACGCACCGGTTAGTGAAGAGGTGATGAAAAAAATATCTGCTGCTAATCAAATGCTTGTGTTTGTACACGAAGGAGAAGTTGTCCGCTATGTAGAACTACCCCAAGATTTCATAGCGCATGATAAAAACCAACTTGAATTTTCATCTGCTCATTCTGAACTAAAATTTAATAAAAAAAGGGAGGGCAAGCCTATAAAAGCAGGAGAAAAAACGTTAAGTTCAGAAGATGCTTTAACTGTAGAATCAATTATGAAACAAATTCAATGGAAAAAAGCTGATTACAGCGTCGCTCTTGATCCAGATGTACAGCTTACTTATGAAGGCGTCGTATACAATGTACGATTCACCGCCGAGAGTGCGGAACTTACTTCTAAAAGAAGAGGAGTATACGGCAAAGTAACAGGAGAAACAGCACAGCAGCTATATGACATATTGATGTAACCTATTGATTTATCAATAGGTTTTTTTGTGCACATATTTTTTAAATTTACATAAAATGTCTTTATATTATTGACATTAACGTTAACGTTAATCTATAATAGTAATATAGAATTGACGTTAACGTTAATGTTAAAGGGAGGTGAAGGGGAAAGCATGTATCTAATCGATGACGTGACGAAAATGACCGGTTTGACCAAGCGGGCTCTTCGGTATTATGAAGAGATTGGACTCATTTTGCCCCCACAGCGGACAAAAGGAAATGCACGGATTTATTCCGAAGAAGAGGTAAAAGAACTAAGAAAAGTAGCAGAAGCAAAAGAAGTTCTCGGTTTTTCTTTACAGGAGCTGCAGCAGTTTATGTCGCTTAAAAGAATGATTGAAGAAAGAAGTGAGCAGCAAGGATTATCAGCGAAAGAGATAACTAAAATAGAAAATTTACTGGAAAATCAAATCAAGATGATTGAATTTAAAGTGGTTAAAATGCAGGCATTTAAAACAGAATTAGAAGAAATGCGAGAATCTGCTATGAAAATACATGAAAAAACAAAAACAAAAGGAGAGATGAAAGAGTGGAAGGACAGCATTCAAATAACCGATTAGGTCAAATTATTACGGTAGTAGCTACTTTTTTAGCATTTATGGGAATCGGGGTAGTAGATCCGATTTTACCGGAGATTGCTAAGCAAATTGGAGCTTCTCATTGGCAAGTAGAAATGTTATTTACTTCCTATTTATTAATGATGGCTATTATGATGATTCCAGCAGGCATCTTAGCATCACGTGTAGGAGACAAGCGTTTGATGGTAACAGGACTTATCATTGTGACGATTTTTGCAGCCTTATGCGGGTTTTCTAACAATATTCCTCAGCTTTCCATTTTCCGAGCAGGATGGGGACTTGGTAATTCGTTTTTCTTTGCAACAGCTATGACGCTGCTTATTGCATTATCAGGTGAAGTAAAAAAAGCAGTAGGATTATATGAAGCTGCGATTGGTTTGGGAATGGCCGGAGGACCGCTTGTAGGAGGCGTGTTAGGAAATGCTTCTTGGAGATTGCCGTTTTTCGGTACAAGTGCTTTAATTTTTATCGCCTTTATTTTAGTATTAACGATTGTTAAACAGCCTACAAGCACTAAGCCTCGTAAAGCAGCGGGTTTTAAAGACATGGTTAAACTTTATAAATTAAAACCATTTACTCAAGGCGCTGTATCAGGCATGCTTTATTACTACGGATTTTTTACAGTGTTAGCTTATACGCCGCTTATTCTATCGATCGGAGCTCTTCAAATTGGCTTTGTTTTCTTTGGATGGGGATTATGTTTAGCTTATGGCTCAGCGGTTTTAGCGCATCAGTTAGAAAAAAGATATCAGCCAAAACAAGTGTTACATGTTAGCTTAATTGTTTTTTCACTTATTTTAATTTGTTTATTTGCTTTTGATGCAACATGGTTGCGCATTGTTTTAATCATGGCAGCGGGTCTTGTATCAGGACTTAATAATGCATTATTTACGAGTCATGTAATGGAAGTATCTCCTTATGAACGAGGACTTACATCTGGAGGATATAATTTCTTAAGATGGTTAGGTGCAGCGTTTGCTCCTTTATTATCAGGAGTTATCGGCAATGCCGTAGCGCCTCAAGCTCCTTTTCTCGTAGCGGCGATTCTTGGGTTGCTAGCTTTTCTTATTATGGTTATAAAAGTAAAAACAACTTCTCAAACGAATGAAGCTGTATCTAAATAAACGTTGAAATAAAAGGCTTTTTCTTGTGAAAAGCCTTTTATTTTGTTTTATGTTATAATAGTAAAAACGTTTTTAATTATAAAAATGAAACTTTATACCAACTTGTACGTATACTTTATATGTACATAAATCTTTTTAGGAGCGTGATGCCCATGGCCACCTGTCAAAATTGTAATCATAAATGGAACTGGAGGACAACCTTTAAACAACTGTTAACATTTAGAAACGTTTTAGAATGCCCACACTGTGACAAACAACAGTATATCTCTGCAAAATCCCAAAAGCGATTATCAATCTACTCATTTGCACCCCTTATTATTTGGCTTATTCTCTCACTATTTGACTTTTCCTTTCCATCCATTGTTGTCGCGGAGCTTATTTTCTTCATAGCAGCGGTTATTATGATGCCACTTTCTTATGAAGTAAGCAGCGAAGAAGAACCCTTGTGGTAATAAAAAAACCTTCCGTTAAAACGGAAGATTTTTTTATGCGGCTTTACCGTCTAGCTGTTGTCCGTGATGGCGCTGATAATACACCCACCCAGCATTCAATAGTAGAAGAACACTGGTTGTTAAGAATACGTAAGGAATTCCTTTAGCTCCGGCAATTTGTCCGCCAATGACTGGACCGGCTAAATTCCCAAAGTATTGCGCTGTTTGATTATAGCCAAACATTTTACCTGTAATAGAGTCCGGCACAATTTTCTTCAAATAAGAATTAATAGAAGGTAATAATCCTCCCATTGCGAAACCGAGTAAAAAACGAAGTAAGAATAGCTGCCAAGTACTATGCACAAAGGCCTGCAAGCCGCAAATAATCGCTACGATAAGCAAGCATATTTGAAGCACATTTTGAGGACCCACGCGATCGCTGACTTTGCCAAGTTTTGATGCAGCTAAAATATTTGAAATTCCTGTTGCTGCCACGACAAAGCCTGAAATAAGGGCAAGGTGATCGGTATGAGTAGACAGTTGTTTTACATACAGTGTAACGATTGGCTGAATAGCCATAACCGCAAGCTGCAGCAAAAAAGTTGTAACAAATACACCAATCACGGCCTTTGAATTTTTAAGAGACAGTAACCCAATATTAGATTCTTTCGTCGTTTTCGCCGTCTCTTTTTTGTCTTCTTGAATTAAATTTACAATTAAAAAAGACAAAAACATAAATGCACCCGTCACGAAAAAGACGTGGCGTAGCCCGATTGTATCTCCTAAGTATCCGCCTACTAGCGGTCCTAATAAAGATCCTGATACAGCCCCTGTAGACAACGTACCTAATGCTTTACCGCTGTGCTCTTTAGGTGTTTGAGTCGCTACTAACGTAATGGCTGCAGAGATGAAGCCGGAAACGGCCCCCATTAAAAAGCGCAGTCCGACAAGCTGATAGACATTTTGCACAAAACCAATAGAAGTCATAACAATTGCCATACCCAAGCTTGCGCGAAGGAGCATAAGCTTTCGCCCATATTTATCGGCCAAACTCCCCCATAAAGGAGAAACGATAGCCGCCATTAAAAAGGTAGATCCAAATGCAATACCAGCCCATCTGCTGATGGAGCTTGTATCGTGAACTCCCAGCTTTTCAATATAAAGCGGTAAAAACGGAATAACTAAACTCATCCCGGCTGTGGTGCAAAAAGAACCGAACCAGCAAATGTACAAGTTTCGTTTCCATAATTCCATTCTATTTCCTTCTTTCGTTGTGCCGCATGGCGTGAAAACAACAAAAGAGCGAAACCATAAGGCCTGCTCTTTTAGCATATATGCAGCATCTTTTTATCAGTTTAAATTATACCATATACCAGAAATATTTAAAAATAAAATGATTCACTTAGTGAACTATTAACGTGAAATGAAAACAGAAAGATGTGCTGTGTGTACGCTCGGCTTAGAACATAAAGTGACCCTTGTTTCACTTATTACCTTATGCTGTGACAGTGGGGATTATGTAAAGAACTTACGCATCACTGAAAAATGCGTCAGATAATCTGTCCAAAATATACGTTATATCCGCAAATGTTGTCTATTTATCAAATAATGTGTAAAACAACCTGGTGAAAAGAGTGAATTTTCTGTTTTTTAACTCTATATTAAAACTATGTTCTCATTATTCATAATGTGCAAAGTGTTTTAAGGGGGAATTCATATTGGAACAAATGATTAGTACAATAAGTGAAATGATTTGGAGTACGCCGATGCTTTATCTATGTATAGGAGTGGGGCTTTTATTTACTATTCTCACTAGATTTGTACAAGTTCGATATTTGAAAGATATGAGCACCCAAGCGCCAGATGGTTCGTTCATTGTGGATCATTTAAAAGGAGTTGAAGCCGGGCCTCAATATACGCAGCAAGCAGTTGAGACGGTGCTTCCTGGATTCGGATCAGGGTTTGTAGCTGTTTCTCTCGTGTTTTTCGCCTTTACTACGATTATGTCGCAGTATTATATTGCGGAAACGAACTTAGCTTACGTAATGAAAGGCAAACAAAATAAAATAGTATCCATGTTCCTAAAGGCAGCTCTTTTAGCCACTACTTTATACGGATCTATCCGAACGGCTGAAGCTGCATGGGCATTAGCAGACATCGGAGTTGGAATAATGGTTTGGCTCAATTTAATTGCAATTTTGATTTTAGCTAAGCCTGCTTTAATAACTTTAAAAGATTATCGCCAGCAGAGAAAACTAGGGATAGACCCTATCTTTTCTCCAAGGAAATTAGGAATTCAAAACGCTGATTATTGAGACGAGGAATATCAGCATGATCAAGATAAGGAAAATGTTTCATAAATCAAAAAAGCCAGCTGGGGTTATCCCGCTGGCTTTTTTGATTTATGAAGAAGCTCTTTTGACCGCTTGAAGATGGTAATGATTCGTTCTTTTCCGGTATAATGTGGCGTGAAGCGTCCTCAATTTATTTTCGTTTGAGCATTTATTTATAATAGAAGACATATAAAAGGACGGTGGTATGTAAATGACTAAAAAAGAAAATGAATCCATTTATATTCAGCAGCATTTAGCAAATGAACGAACGTATTTAGCGTGGATTCGAACGTCTATTGCCACACTCGGCATTGGCTTTGTTGCAGGCGGCCTACATTTCAATTCTGGAAAAAAATTAAGTGAAGCAGCCGATACCCTTATTATTGCTGTTATTATCTTTTCTTTAGCTGCAAGTGGAGGTTTGCTTCTCTTCTCAACCTATCATTATTTTTCAACCCGCAAAAAAATTAACAGCCAAACGTATCAATCTTCTCACGCTTTGGTTATTTTTGTTTTAATGATTATGCTGATGCTGATCGGCGCTCTTATGTTTTACTTTTTTAACATAGCGTAAAAAAGTTTAAGATATAAGAAAGAAGGGAAAGCAGTCCCAGAGAATTTACGGTTTTATGAAAGAAAAAGAAGATCTATTGATATGGTGGTAATGGCAGATGTAATTATAATAATATCTTCTTTATGAACCGACTGTATAATTTTACAGGTTAAATTCTTTGTTAACCGCGGATAATGGAAAAGGAAAGCTTTATAAGCCGAAACTTATCCAATACATGTTGAACATAAAAATTGAATATGAATTTCACTGTAGAGTGAAGCGAAAGTAAAGGAGAACGCTGTTATGATTCAAACATCTAAGACCGTTGCCGCTCGTTTTTTTACGGAGCGTTTCTTTGATCAGGCTGCTCAAACAGCCTACTATTTTTTGTTATCTTTTGTACCGTTTATTATCTTTCTTTTTTCTCTGCTGAGTTTCTTTCCAATTGATACAAACAATTTGCTGATATTTATTGAACCATTTACGCCTAAAAGCGCCTACGACGTAATTGAAAAGTCAATTGAAACAGTTAACAATAGCGGGAAAAAAGTTTTATCTTTTAGTTTATTGGCGACTTTTTGGCTCGCATCTATGGCTATACAATCTTTGGTTCGCTCGTTAAATGATGCGTATCATATTCAAAGAAAACAAACGTTTTTGCGCGGTTTAATCAATGATTTAATTTTAACTTTTGGTTTTATGGTTGTGGTAGCCATTTCATTATTTGTACCAATTATTGAAGAGGTCATTCGACATTTGGTACTAACAAAAGTCCATGTTCCTGACATATGGTTTCAAAGCTGGACGACAATTAGATGGGGAATTGGGACATTATTTTTATTAGGCTTTTTTATTCTTTTTTACAAACTGATGCCAAGCGCAAGAGTAACGTGGAAAGATGTACTTCCAGGAGCTGTTTTCTCCACGCTAGGATGGCAAGTTGTATCTACCGGATTTGGATACTATGTCCAGTTTGGAAGCTACTCGCAAATCTATGGTCAGCTTGGAAGTATTATTATTTTAATGGTCTGGTTTTATTTAACGGCCGCTATTTTATTAATTGGCGGTTTAATAAACGGTAATAAGTTCATCAAAGCTCACAAGACAACGTATAGAGACGCGGAAAATGACTAGGGAAACCTAGTCGTTTTTTTATATTCAGTTTTACAGTTAGAAAGTTTATCAAAAAATATTGCGGGTAACTATTGAATATCTCGTTGCCTTCCCTTTACCCACAACAAAAAAGCAGTAGGAGTTCACGTTGAGATGAGGTGGAAAATTGAATAATTTTAATCGGTTTTTAATCGCAATTATTGGAATTGCAGGACTGATTTGTTCCGGTATGTTAGCACTGATGGTTTATAGGGTTCCTCACCTTTCAAACTGGTTAGAAAAGTGGCAGCATCAGGAGTGGTTTTACTACACAATTTTATCAATAAGCGCATTTTTAACAGTTATTTTTATTATTTTTCTTTTAACAGGCATATTTAGCAGACCGCCTAAAAAGAATTTAGCAATTGTAACCGGTGAAGGCAAAATAACAATTTCTAAAGCAACGATCGAATCTACAGCTTTACGAGCAATTAGAAGCTTTCAGGGAATACGCTCTCCTGAAGTCCAGGCATCTATTCATTCTCGCAAAGAAAAAGTTAGTCTGTATATCAACTGTTCGTTGTTTGGACGAGATGGATTACCAACGCTAGGAAAAGAAATGCAGCTTGAAACAAAACGCGCCGTGGAGGCCTTACTCGAGCTTCCCGTTCACTCCGTCCGTATTGACTTAACAGATACACAAACACGAAAGAAAGAGCGTGTTGTGTGATGAAGGAGGGACATAATGGGTACTCCAGATAAATTGATTCCGTACCGTGGCCGAGTACTTGGTATTCTGGCAGGTTTAGTGTTGGCAATTTTGTTATTAACAATTGGTTTTGGTCCCACGCTGCTAATTGTAGCTTTTATGGGAATTGGTTATGTAATTGGGAAGTGGCGAGACGGTCATTTAGACATAAATGCTTGGGTAGGATTCTTTACTAAAGGAAGATAGGAAATCACTTTAAGGGAGATGTTAGTTATGGCAGTTAATGAAACAAATACAGCAGTAAAATCTCAGGAAAATACACATCAAAATACATTAACATTTGAAGATCAAGTTATTAAAAAAATTGCTGGAATTGCAGCTAATGAAATAAAAGGGATTTTATCAATGAGCGGCGGATTTATGAGCGGGTTAACAGATCGCCTCCGCAGCACTGAAGATATCACAAAAGGGATTAACGCTGAAGTAGGAGAAAAGCAAGTTGCCCTTGATTTAAAAGTAATTGTCGAATACGGAAAAAATGTTCCAGCCATTTTCTCTGAAACTGTTAATAACGTAAAAAAATCAGTTCACGAGATGACGGGATTAGAGGTAGTAGAAGTAAATATGCATGTAGAGGACGTAATGACTCGCTCTGAATTTGAAGCGAAAACGGATCGAGACAAAGAGCAGGAGTCAAAGCGTGATCTTGAATAAAATATAAAAGGTAAACACTTCCATTCATCATATATTCTTTGTATGATGAATGAGAAGTGTTTTTTTATGGGAGGGAGAATTCTATGATTTTGGTTAGTTCCTGCTTAGCAGGTCAAGGGTGCAAATATAATGGAAGCAGTGCCTTAGTTAAGGAAATTGAAGCGCTCGTTGAAAATAAAGAAGCAGTGATGATGTGTCCGGAACTGTTAGGTGGATTTCACACACCTAGAGAACCGGCAGAAATTATAAAAGGAACGGGAATAGACGTAATAAACGGAAATGCGCGAGTTATTGAACGATCGGGAAAAGACGTCACAGACATATACATAGACGGGGCCTATAAGGCACTGAGCATCGCAAAAGAAATAAAAGCTACTGTTATTGTACTAAAAGAAAACAGCCCTTCATGTGGAAGTGAACATATATATAACGGAGCATTTTCAAATGTTAAAATAGCCGGTGAAGGGGTAACGACTGCGTTGCTAAGAAAGCATGGTTTTATCGTTATGTCCGAATCTCAATTTGCAGCTGAAATGCATGGAGACCAATCATAATCAAAAAAAGCGTACACCATGTGTGTACGCTTTTTTATAAAATTTTATTTACTGTGAAGCGTATCTGCTGTGCTTTCTGTTCGTGTTACCGCATAAAGAGAGCAGAAAAGACCAAGCAAAACAAAAATAGACCCGACCCAGCCGTTATAAATAACAGAGTATTGATTAACGACAATTCCTCCAACATAGGAGCCGATCGCAATTCCTACGTGTGAAATCGCTGCATTAGTGCTGATTAAAATGTCCGACGTTTCGCGTGCACTATGAATAATTAAATTGCTTTGAGCTGGTGAGACCGCCCAGCTGAGCGCACTCCAAATGATCATAAGAAGCAAGAACACAACAAATGGTAAATGAACGCCAAAAGGCATAGCAATCATGCTAACAAAAAAGAGAGCAATCATGGTGATAACAGAAGAAGAAGGGTTCCATCTATCAGAAACAGCTCCTCCAAGTCCTCCTCCTGCCACGGCAGCAAGACCGAAAATACCATAAATAATGGTCACCATCGTTGTATTTAATCCTAGCGTTTCTTGTAAAAATGGTGTGAAGTACGCATAAAGAGTTAAATGACCCGCAAGTACAAACAATGTTGCTAGGTGAATAGCGAGCATTTTTTTATTCCGTAAAGCTTTTACCTGAGTTTTTAACGGTACAATTGGAGCAGGAGCTAGACGCTCCATTGTAAACCAAACGGTAATCATAATAATGGCAGTCAAAATTGCAATCATAACAAATACTTGACGCCAGCCAAGCGCATTTCCAATCAAAATACCAAGAGGAATACCTAAAACAAGTGAGCCGCTGATTCCCATAAATACGATGCCAATTGCTCTGCCTTGGTATTCAGGTTTTACCATTCTAGAAGCCATTGTGGTAGATAATACAATGATAAAAGAACCGCTCGCAGCAGCAAGAATACGTCCAATTAGTAGCATATAATAGCCCGAACTGTAGGCTGAAAATACATTGCTCAATAAGAAAATAAATAATGTCCACATATAAACTTTTTTACGCTCTATCTTAGCCGTCACATTTAGTAAAATCGGCGCAGACAAGGCATAAACAAACGAATAAATAGAGATTAAATAACCTGCTTTTGCTAATGATACATGAAATGCATCGGCAATTAAGTCTAAGATGCCTCCTAGAATTAATTCGACCGTTCCAACAACAAAGGAAGCAATCGCAAGTATGTAAACTTTTTTATTCATCAAAAAACCCCCTCTTTGAAAAGTTACAACTAGAATAGTAACCTTTTTTAAAAGAGATTTCAATAGGTAATATTAAAAAGGTTACTAATGAATTAGTAACCTTTTTAATATCGCAGTCGAGTAAGCAGCTCCATGATCTCAGGATCTTGAAGAAGCTGCTCTTGATATTTCTTTGTAATATGGGTAAGTGCGACGTCATGATAAAAGAAATCAGCAAAAACTTTTACAAGCGGCTGCGACATGGTTTTTATTGCTTTCCATGTCTCATGTTCAATGCCGGCAAATAAAAGGTAAGCGTCGTCAACAATAATCAACTGCGACGGCTCAAGGTTTTTATGATCATCTATTGGATTTAATGTATGTAAATGTTTGAGGGTAGTCTGCAAGTTTCCTATGGTTAAGACCTCGACGTTTACGCCTTGTTTCTCTTTTTCTTCTAGCAATGAGCGGTAATGTGCTAACTCATCATTCCACGCGGATAAAATAATAGAAGATTCCGCTTCATGAATCAACTGTTCAATGTGAGCAGAAATAGAGGATTTATCTTTTAAACTCCAAACATGATCATCTGTAAACGTTTTTTTAATTTTATATGTTTTTAATTCATTAATGTCATTTTCAAAATCAGCAGTAAGTTTTTGAATGACGGTTTGAAGGGCTACCGCTGAGTAAAGTTTCTTTTTCCCGGACAATGTATTTACTACAATACCTTTATCAATTAAACGATTAAGCACTTCATAAATTTTTGCTTTTGGAACATGCGAATACGTAACAATGGAACTAGCATCCAACGGGCCATCATTCGCAAGCAGCGCTTCATATACTTGACTTTCATACTGAGAAAAACCAAATTTTTGCAGCATAATTTTCTATTCATCATCCTTTCTTTTTTTAAGTATATCACGGTTCGTAAAAGTATTACTAATTGTATCAGATATAATAATCTTATTAAACTATGTTCTAAATAATCATTAAAAATAAGATAAGCTATTAAAGGATCTTTATTACAGTAAAAATATTTTTAACCATATACTTTCTATACTAAAACATTCAACATTGGGTAAAGAAAAGAAAGAGGTGAAAAAAATGAAGAAAAATGAAAAACTACTGTTGAAAAAAATGAACATAAAACAGCAAAGAGAAGTGGCTGCTCAGCTTGAAGACGTACTGGATTCCTTACTGTCCCTTGAAGAAAAATTATGCTCAGCACCTGATAATAGCGAGTGGCTTTCTTTACAAGCTCAGCTTGAAAAAAGAGAACATGAGCTGAAATTCAAGCATAAAATGCTGTGCGAAGAATGGACAGCACTATAAAAGACAGGCATTTTGTCTGTCTTTTATTGCATCTAAATTTTCATCACTCGAATAGGGCTAACCATCAAAATAGCTAAAATAATCATAAGGTAAGGGTTTACGTAATAAAACATACCAAGCAGTGCGATAATTAGAGCTGGAAAAGGAATAGGAAGCCCTATAAAATAACCTATGGTTGGATTTGCACTAAATTTAGCTAATCTTAATGCGCCCATGCTTGGATAAATCATAAAAGCGAGTACGGTTAGCCAAGAGTGGGGAGAAAGAGTATGAAATAGCATTGCAGGCGCTACGCCAAAGCTTATAATATCAGCCAAAGAATCTAGCTCTACACCAAACTCACTGTTAACTTTCAGCTTTCTCGCAATTTTGCCGTCAAATAAATCGAAAAAAGCGGCTAGAAAAATAAAAAGAGCAGCTAAGCGTTCGTAGCTATTCATATTAAAAGCTATGGAAAATACGCCGCTTAGCAAATTTCCAATCGTAAAGAGATTCGGAACCCATTTTAACAGTCGAAGAATCAATGTCATACAACCGCCTTTCACAGTGTGTACGATTAGTGTAACTGTTAAATCATATTATTATGTGAGATGTCAGATAAAAAGAAGGCAGTATTGAAACCTGGCTGTCGTTCCTGTAATATATATCGTATAATACGATAATAACTAAAAATACGATATAAAGGAGCAAGATCATGAAAGTAGGGGAGTTAAACAGCTATTGGACGTCTATTTATTATCATTTGCACTATACGCATCAAGAGAAAATTACACACCAAACAATACGTCTTTTACAGCATATAGATAAATCATCTTCGGTTGGAATAAAAGAAATTGCGGATTATTTACACGTTTCACATAATACGGCATCTGAACACGTAAAGAGAAATATTGATAAAGGGTATGTATATAAAAATAGAGATATACATGATGAAAGAAAAGTAATTCTGCATTTAACAGAAGCAGGAAAAGACCTATTAAAACGGAATTCAAGCTTGGATGAAGAAAAAGTATCAGCTATTTTACGCGAAATGACAGCATCTGAAAAACAGCTGATTCAACAGGCTTTTCAGTTATTGAGTGAGCGTGCAAAACATGTATAGTATCATCAAAATTTTAATGTCGGCTCTTATTATTGCAGGGGTAACAGAAATGGCCAAAAGAGTTCCGACATACGGTGGAATTGTGGCTGCCCTTCCAATTGTGAGCTTACTAAGTATTATATGGTTATCAGTGCAAGGAGAAAAAAAGGAAGTGGTCAGTCAGTTTACACTAGGCGTTCTTTATGGACTGCCAGGCACTATTTTACTACTTGCTGTCGTCTATATTTGCTTAAAAAACTCTCTTCATTTGTTTATGAGTTTATCGATAGGAGTTATGTGTTGGGGCCTGTTTTTAGGCCTTCAAAGGATAGTGGTTAAACTAATTAATACATAAACTATTGGAATTTAATCCAATTTTCTGTAAAATGAAAGTCTAAGTAAAAGATAGGAGCTGAGTAGAGTTGAGTTTAGCAGAGAAAAAGTTAGGAATTGACCGAGTTGTTTTTATCGGCAGAACGTTTGAAGAGTATAGAGCTATGTTTAATTTGAATGAAAAGTATTTAAAAGGAAAAAAAGTGTTAGATTGTGCTAGCGGGGCCTGTTCTTTTACTGCTCATGCCTTGCAGCAAGGTACGGAGGCTACTAGCTGTGATATTGCCTATAAATTTACGGCAGAAGAGCTTGAAAAGAAAGGAAGCCTGGATTTAATTCATACGATGAATCAAATGCAGCACGTACAGGAACAGTATGTGTGGAAGTATTTTTCGTCTATTGATGATTTAACTGAACATCGAAAAAGAGCATTAAAAGATTGTATTGCTCATATGAAAAAGAACCCCGAAGCCTATCAGTACGGAGCACTTCCTAATTTGCCGTTTCAAAAGAACGAGTTTGATTTAACTCTTTGTGCAAACTTTTTATTTATGTACAGTGACCGGTTAGATTATACGTTTCATTTAGAAGCTTTAAAAGAACTGATACGCGTTACAAAAGAGGAAGTACGTTTGTTTCCTTTAACGAATTTAAGCGGCAAGATTTCTACCTATTTGCGGCAGCTGTTAGAAGAGATTGCGCCTCTAGTAAAAGGAACAGAAATAGCAGACGTCCCGTATGAATTTCAAAAAGGTGCCAATCAAATGCTGAAGATATATGTATAACAAATATAACGAAAGCCGCTTTTAGTTAAAGCGGCTTTTTAACATTCAAACGTTTTTTGGCAGTTTGAGTATGCTTCGTTATGGTTTCAGATCCAAGCGCTTTAGCTAAACCGAACGAAGGCATATTCACATATACTGATTCATAATTTCCTGCAGAAATGACATACGTTTCATGATAAATGCCCACTGCATTCGTTTTTGAAGCCTTTTTATAAAAAGAATTCCAAGCTTTTAAGTGCTGAGGACCTTTGGCATAGGAGGTCAATTGATCAACTGACTCCCAATATTGAATCAGCGTGATGGTTCTTAAATTAAAAGTTCCTTGCAAAGATAAAAATCCAAGGTTTTTGTTTGCATACAATTCGCGAATCATAGGAGGCATTGCTTTAAATACAGGGAACCATTTGTGTACGGCTGTCCATTTATTAATACGCATTCCTATAACAAAGACGACCAAATCCTTACCGGGCTTAGCCATCATACGATTGGAATGAATCATAAATTATGCGCCTCCTCATCATATAATTTATTAATCGTATCTTTGCACCATTCTATCGAAGCACACGTTGTTCGTTTACCGTAGTCTAGGGTAATAAGCCAATACGTTCTGTCGGGAGAAGGGCTGTTAGAAATGCTGTCTTCAATTCCGCAATACATGTGATAACGTTCAGTTAGTTTCTGCTGAGCGTTTTTTAACTGGGAAATTGTGAGCTGCTTTTCTTGCTGACTACTAAAAAAGAGTTTTAGCAAAATTTCATTTCTTTCTGAAGGGAGCTGTTTAATAGGTTCACGCAGCCAATCTTGCAGAACTTCTTTTCCTTTAGTTGTTATTACATACTCTTTTTTATCTGGTTTATCAGTTTGAGCAACGGAATTGACCGTTGCTAGTTCATCATTCAAAAGCTTTTGTAAAGTGGGGTAAATTTGGCCATAACTGATTTTCCAAAAATGATTTAAACTTCGATCCATTAACTGCTTAATTTCATAACCAGTTCTGCATTCCGTGGTAAGCAGTCCTAAAATTGCATATGTTGTTTGATTTTCCTTCATTTATTTTCCTCACCTATATCTTTTTGGTATATATTACCATAAACAGGATAATATTCAATAAAAAAACGCGAGAGTTATGCACTCTCGCGTCTAAAAAAAGGTTTGTATTGCTGAACCATCATTTGCGAAGCAGCAATAAATAAAAAGATAAAGCCTCCACACATTAGCAACATGACAGCACCTATTCTCCATAAAAGCTTTGGCATCAGCATATCTCCTTTTTTGAAGTTATTACCTATAGTGTAAAGAATAGCTTGCAAAAATTCTAGTCATAACTAGATATAATTTTATGACTTTTTTAGATTGACTCTTCCTTTGGATCATCTTCATCAAAAATAGGAACTTCCGTATATGTTTCTTCTTTTTCGAAAGCGGAAGAAGAATTTTCTTTTTCCTCTTGTGCAGGTTGTGCAGGCTTCGTTTCTCCAGAAGAAATATCTGATTTAGCGTTTTTTAACTCTTCCATGTCTTTTTGGATTTGGTCCGTGAAATCCTTTGGTATAGCTCCGCTTCCGTATGTAGCTCCGATGTTTAAAGTACCGCCGAGTTCTTTAATGCCAACTTGGCCAATATTATTGTTTTGTTCGTATTTATCAAGAAAAAATTTATCAATATGAATAGGCGGGGGAGCATTTTCTAAGAGTGCGGCTCTTTGGTGAATCGCTTTTACTTCTTCTTGAAGGGCAGACGTTCGTTTTAACATGTCCACCTGTACTTCAGTTAAAAGCGACATGCTGCGCTCTAATGCTGAAACTCTTTCATCTAGTTCGGTCATTCTTTCGAGATAAGGAGCCATTTTTTTCTCTACAGATTGTTCTATCAAGCTAGTTAAATCCGGATAAGGTACAGTTTCTATCTTTTTATCGCGAGGGGGTTGCGTGGAGATCACTTGTTCCAATTGCGCTACTTTTTCCTTTAAAAATTGAAGCTGGTTAGCAATCTCTTTCTTATCTTTTGCATATGCTTGTTCAGCATTTTTATGAGTGCTTCTTTGTGAAGGTGAAGAATCATTGGAGTGCGAGGGCTGAGCCTCCAGCTTTTTTTTGAGCATTATGAGAGAACCAATTTGCGGTTCGAGTTTTAAAAAACGGTTCATGTGAACTTCAAGCGTGTTAATGCGCTTGATTTGATGTTTGAAGTCCTCTAGCTCAGTATGAAGCTGTTGGTTAGTCTGTTTGGGGTTGAAAAATCCTTTCATAGACATTTCGCTTCTCCTCATCTTGGGCTTATTTCCGATGTAATAACAGTTAGATAAATATATATTGGTCCAGTTTGGAAATTCACGTTAAATTCTTTGCGTTTATAAATGCTTATGTGAACTATTGAATTTCATTCATAAAACTACTAAGCCTTATTCAATGTGAATACGTTCTTCTTGGAAAAACTGCCTGTGATAAGAAAGAATAAGCAGTCCATTTTCAAATTTCGCACGCAGATGATGCGCATCCGTAGGTTCTGGCAATTCAATAATTCGGTTAAAGTCTCCAGAAGGTCGTTCTTGTACAACCGGCTGTCCTGTGATGAGAGGGTGCGGTGAGCCTTTTAACAAAAGCCGGCTGCCTGAAACAGACACCTGCAAATTTTCTTTTAGATAGCCGGGCAAGTCAGCGATAATAATGATTTCATGTGGGGTAACGTAAATGTCAACAGGTGGAAAATTACTTTTAGAAGCCTGAGGTGCCTGATATGAATCAGGAGCATTCATATCCATATTTTCTTTCATAAATTCGTTAAAAGCAGTTTGATCAAAAACACCGTTCCAAAAGTCATTTGTTTGATATTTTTTAGCAAATTCCATCCACTGCATAAGTTTATCAAAGTCCATATGGTTTCCTCCTTACCACACATCATAAAAAGATGGAATTTGAATATAGTTTGAAAGGGGGGTGGTTTAAATGGCAGGTGCATCTATAAATATTAATATTTTAATGCTAAAGATAAATTCCTTTGAAAATGCGTCTGCAGTAAATATCGGACAGAATTTACTAGCAGACTGGAATAATTCAGATAAAAAAACACAGGGATTTGGGCAAAATTTTGGTGATGATAGCGGCTTTATAGGAACGAGAAGCTGTGTCGATGATCGAGATCAAATTGACAGCCCATCATCTTTTCAAAAAGTGCCCATTTCATAGAAAAAGCCTAATAAATATAGCCAGTTCAGATGCAGGTTATATTTATTAGGCTTCCGGTTGAATGCTAATAGACGAATAGATGAAGATATGCTGCTAGTTGTGCGCAGTAGAGGTAGAGGAAATGAAAAAAATTAAATTACGCTATTTTTAACTGAGTTTGAATCATTTACATCTGAGTCTATAATCCATGAGAACGGAGTTACGTTCGGAGAAAAATCTCCGTTTGATTCTCCCAGACCTTGATTACGTTTATAAGATACGAACACATCAAGCTGCTGATTAGGTCCTATGCTTAAAACGGATGAATTATCCAAAACGTTCACTTTGAAGGCTTGTAAGTTAATGACCATGGGCGAAAAAATCATATGGTTTCCTCCTTATTTATCATTTTTTGTTGCAAATGCATCTACATAATCATTATCTACAGTTTTTTGAGCAGATCCTGCTGTAAAACATTGATCAGCGTGCTGCTGTCCGAAGGCCTGATTTTTCTTTGCTGTGACATATCTTGTAACTTTTGACGTATTTCCAATAGAAATACTGCTTGCTTGATCAGCACTGCGAACGTTCAATTTTCCTAGGTTGATTTTTGTTGAGTCGAATAGCATATTATTCTCCTTTCAAACGACAGTTCTTCTAAGTCTTTAAAAGCTTATTGTAGCTTCTTTGAAAATATGAATAATACATGGATTCATTCAGAGAGTAGAAGTGGTCTACTGTAGCGTATTGTAGTTCTGTGTAAAACGTGAAAAGATTTTAAAACCTCGACAGGAAAAGGAGGGAATAATAAAAATGCACGATATTTTACATGCTGTAAACACATCAACAGTAAAAAGTGTGTTGGCAACGATTGTTCATGTAGAAGGATCCTCATATTTAAAAGAAGGAACGTCCATGCTGTTTCAAGAAAATGGGGAGAACATTGGGATGTTAAGCGCTGGTTGTGTAGAAGCAGATATTGCTGAGCGCGTAAAAGAGTTGTTCGACACTGAGCACGTATTAACCGTTACGTACAATTTGAAAGAAGAAGGTGATGCAGGATGGGGACAAGGAGCAGGCTGCAATGGAATCCTGTATATTCTCCTAGAACCTGTAACTGCGAGGATGAAGAAAAATCTTTTGCGAGTAAAACGTCATTTAGATAACCGAAATCCTGTTTTACATATTAAAAAATTAGAAAAAAACTTTACTCAAACAACCTCTTTTTATGTAGAAAAGACGGGCGAAACATTTGGTGCAAATAGCGACGCATCATCTTTTGCAACAGATGATTGGAATGGGAGAAAGAGCGGTATTCAACTTTCAAATTGCTCCCTGCTCACATATGCTCATCTATATAAACCAAAGCCTCGTCTAGTTATCTGGGGAGCAGGTGCCGATGCAAAATATTTAGTAGCACTTGCTGTTAGTACAGGTTTTTTTGTTACCTTATGCGACTGGAGACCGGCTTTATGTAATAAGGAACATTTTCCGCTAGCAGAGGAAATACATATTGGATTTCCAGAGGAAGTAGACAAACACTTGTCCGTTCAGCGCGATGATTTTGTTGTGATTATGACCCATAATTTTTATCGTGATCAAGAAATTCTGTCGCTATTAAAATCAAAAACTGTGAAGTATATAGGAGTTTTAGGACCCAAAAAGCGAACGCTTCGATTATTGAATACCGATATTCCCTCCCATATTCATTCGCCCGTGGGACTTTCCATAGGAGCGGTAGGGCCGCAGGAAATTGCGGTTAGTATTGTAGCTGAGTTAATTGGAACCCTTCGAATGTGTGATGGGAAAAAGGGGTGAAAATGCCCGTTTTAAATGTTGTAGCTGTTTATCTTGCCGCAGGATCTAGTAAAAGGATGGGCAGCAATAAGCTGCTTCTGCCTTTAGGGAATGAATGTTTAGGTAGTAAAGCTTTACAAGCCGCCGTTTGTTCAAAAGTGAATCATACAATAGTAGTGACAAAGAAAGGCGATAATCTTGAGTGGATTGAACCTATTCTTTTTTCAGAAGCATATCAGCAGAAGTGGAGTCATATTTCTTGTAGTAGCGCCTTAAAAGGTCAGTCAGCGTCTTTAAAGTACGGATTACAAAAAGCAAAAGAACTAAGTGCTGATGCTGTTATTGTACTCCTAGCAGATCAGCCTCTTATAAGTATCGTGCTGATTAATACATTTGTTTCTCTGTTTGAGAACCATTCCTCCGTTCCCTTTATTTCTTCTTTTTATCAAGGAATCGCCGGAGCGCCGGTTTTATTTTCAAAACAAATGTTTCCAAGTTTGGATAAGCTGCAAGGAGACCAAGGAGCAAGAAAAATCATAAGACAAAACGGAACTGAAAATGGAATATTTTATGAATGTACCGACGCTTCCCTTTTTATGGATGTTGATACAAAACAAGCGTATGAACGTATTAAAAAGATATATAAAGAGAAATGTAGACGGGTTTGATTGACGGAGGTGAAAAGAGTGGAGATTATTGGGAAAAACGTGATTCGAAAAGATGCGTTAGAAAAAGTGACGGGAACAGCTCGGTACACAAATGATTACAGTTTTAAAGGTTCCCTTCACGCCAAAATAGTAGTCAGTCCTTACGCTCATGCAAGAATTCAAGCGATAGACATTCAAGCAGCGATTGCTATTCCCGGTGTTCACGCGGTTGTGACGGGAGAGCATCTGCCGTTAACAGGAGAAGGAGTTCGTGACCGGCGACCGCTTGCGTTTGAAAAAGTGCGGTATCACGGAGAAGCCGTAGTCCTTGTAGTAGCAGAAAACCCTGCACTCGCCGAGCGTGCGGCGAGCTCTGTTCATATTCAATATGAGCCGTTATCTGTCGTTCATTCTCCTAGCGCCGCTATTGAGCCAAATTCTCCTTTAGTACATGAAAATATGCACACCTACAAGCATGATGAAACGGTTTATCCAGAGCCCGGTACCAACGTAGCTAACAGAGTTAAAATACGAAAAGGCAATATGGAAGAAGGCTGGAGTAAAAGTGAGCTAGTAGTGGAAGAAACGTTTTCTTTGTCTCCTTCAGATCACGCGGCGATGGAAACAAGAAGCGCCGCTGCTGAAATTCTTCCGAATGGAGTAGTTAAAATTATCACTTCTTCTCAAGCTCCTTTTATGGTGAAAAAATTAATCAGTGAGTACTTTGAAATTGAAGCGGGAAAAGTGATCGTTGAAACACCGCTAGTAGGAGGAGGGTATGGAGGAAAAGCTGCTGTCCAGCTGGAGCTGCTTGCTTATCTAGCTTCAAAAGCTGTTGGTGGAAGGCTGGTTAAAATATTGAACACAAGAGAAGAAGATATGCTCACTTCGCCTGTTCACATCGGTCTAGACGCTAAAATTAAGCTAGGTTGTTCTAAAGAGGGACTCTTGCAGGCTGCTGACATTCTATATTTGTTTGACAGCGGTGCTTATGCAGATAAAGGAACGGATTTAAGTAAGGCTGCAGCAGCTGACTGTACGGGGCCTTATCGTCTTGAACATATCTTCTGTGATTCATTATGTGTATATACAAATCACCCTTACGCTTCCCCTTTTCGAGGATTCAGCCACTCTGAACTATTATTTGCATTTGAGCGTACGATGGACATCCTTGCTAAAAAAGCAGGTATAGATCCTTTGGAATTTAGAGAAAAAAACGCTATTTTACCAGGTGATACTACGCCTACACAAGTCCGTTTGACTTCTAGCAACGTTGGTAACTTACCAGAGTGTATTCGGCGCTTAAAGCAGCTAATCAAATGGGAGGAAGGACAGAGAACAGTTCATGAAAACGGCCTTATTACCGCCAAAGGGATTAGCTGCGTCTGGAAAACCTCGACTATTGAAACAGACGCGGGTTCAGGTGTTATTCTAACATTCAATCCGGATGGAAGCGTAAATTTAATGTCTGGCGTTATTGAATTAGGCACGGGAACAAAAACTGTGCTCGCGCAAATCTTGGCTGAAAAACTGCAGATGCGCATGGAACGTATTCATGTGCGAATGGAAGTAGATACTCAAACGACTCCTGAACATTGGAAAACGGTGGCTAGCCGAGGAACTTTTATGGCAGGAAGAGCGGTTTTAAAAGCCGCTGAAGATGTGATTAACCAATTAAAAAAGATAGCTTCTCATATATTCCGAGCTTCTGAAGAAGATATCGAAATAAAACATGAAAAAGTTTTTTTACGGGATGAGCCTCAAACCTCTTTGGACTTTAAAGAAATTGTGTATGGCTACAAATACCCGAACGGAAATGCAATTGGAGGGCAAATCATAGGGAGGGGTAACTATATTTTAAGAGGAATGACCTACTTAGATAAAGAAACAGGAGCCGGGCGTCCGGGGCCTGAATGGACCGTAGCAGCTGAAGGAGTTGAAGTGGAATATAATCCTAGAACGCATCGATATCGTATTGTAAAAGCTATTTCTGTTATTGATATAGGAACCGTGTTAAATGAGAAAATGGCAAGAGGTCAAGTCATGGGTGCGATGAGTATGGGACTATCGTTTGCGGGTAGAGAAACATTTTGGTTTGATTCAAACGGACGTATTTTAAACCCTCAGCTTCGGAAATATCGTCCCCTTCGCTACGGAGAGCATCCGGAGTACGTAGTAGACTTTGTTCATACACCTCAAATAGATGCAGCGTACGGCGCTCGGGGAGTCGGAGAACACGGGCTGCTTGGTATGCCAGCTTCTTTAGGAAACAGCTTAACGGTGGCAGCAGAAACAGAATTAAATCAACTTCCTCTTATCCCAGAATTGATTTGGAGAATGAAAGAAGGGAATGCAAATGATTTCGTTTGACTTTGAATATTATAAACCTGCAAGCGTTTCAGAAGCGATTGCCTTGTTTCAAGAGTTAGAGAATCAAGGGAAACAGCCGCGTTATTATGCTGGAGGCACTGAAATTCTGACATTGGGCAGATTGGGTTTGTTTGTTACCCATGCTGTTATTGATATAAAAAATATACCAGAGTTTCAAAAAGCAGAAGTTGATGAAGACTGGATGATTTTTGGTGCAGGTGTAACGTTGACTGAACTGGAAGAGAAAAACTTATTTCCTTTATTAAGTAAGTCTGCTAGCGAAGTGGCTGATCACACGGCTCGAAATAAAATAACGCTGGGAGGAAATATTTGTGGGCATATCTTTTATCGAGAAGCCGTGTTGCCGCTGCTTTTAACGGATAGTCAACTCGCAGTGGCAGGTCTCACTGGAACAAATGTTTATTCGATTCACGATCTTTTTCACCGGCGTTTGCAGCTGAAAAAGGGAGAACTTCTTGTTCAGATGTTTGTTGAAACGAAGTATGCTGCCCTGCCATACGTGAGTATAAAAGAACGTCAGCAGTGGGATACAGGCTATCCGTTAGTTACAATAGCGGCGTTAAAAACAGAAAAAAACATTCGAGTAGCTTTCAGCGGGGTATGTTCATTTCCTTTTCGCTCAGAAGAAATAGAAGAAGTGCTAAATCATGAAGAAACGCCATTAGAAGCTCGAATTCAAACTGCTCTTGATTATATACCGGCTCCAATTTTAAATGATGGAGAAGGATCGGATCGATATCGCAAATTTGTGATTAAAAATTTATTGTTTGATATTTTCAAAGAGCTGGGAGGAACGTAATGTGCTAAGAGATGAAAGGTATAGAATAACAGTTAAGCTAAAGGTTAATGGGGAAGAAAAAATGGTTGATATCCGAACAGCAGATACGCTGCTTTACGTATTAAGAGAAAAGCTGGGCCTTACCGGAGCAAAACCAGGCTGTTTAAATGGAGACTGCGGAGCTTGTACAGTAGGGATAAATCAGCGGCCAATGAAATCCTGCCTCATGTTAGCGGCAGAAGCAGAAGAGAAAGAAATAATGACTATAGAAGGACTGAAGAGTTCACCTATGCAAAAAGCTTTTATTGAACACTTTGCTTTTCAGTGCGGTTATTGTACATCGGGTTTTATTATGAATGCTCATTTGCTTTCCAAACGCCATCCTTCAGGAAGTGACGATATTATAAAGGAGTGGTTAGCTTCTAATATATGCAGATGTACAGGATATAAAGAAATTGAAGACGCAGTAAAATCTGTTTTACACTTTTCGGAGCGCGAGTGAGAAAAGAAAAAGCAGAATTAGAATAACACTTACACGTGTTTAGAATAGTATGTGCTAAGGGTGTGGAGAATGTGGAATGGAAAAGCGGCTTTGACAAAGAAAGGGAACTTATCTTTGCCATTCAACGAGATCTGGATGTAGTAACGGCCATATTATTATTAACTGGCCAAATAACAATTATAGGAGTATTTGTGACACCCGGAGCTTTTCGTGTTTCAGTAGGCGGACCTATTACAGGAACCAGTCGCATCGAAGGAAAAGACGGAAATGTGGGAATTAATATTATTATTGATATGATTGATGTGTTTCTTGCGGCTTTGCTGCTTAATAACCAGATTAATGTGTCGGGCGCCTTTATTTCTTCTGGAAGATTTACCATTAACGTAAGTGGGCCTATTTTTGGCGTTCCCAAAACAGAACCTGCATTAAGTGAACTGAATCAATCCTCTCAGTTTTTTCATCGTACGGTATCAAAACATTTTTATGTAAATCCTGACTTAGTTGAAAAATTTACAAAGGACTGATTAAAATGTCATTAACAGATATACCTACAGTAAGACCTTCAGAGACGAGTATTTTTCTTATCGCCCTGCCGCTTATTATTTTTATCTTTTTCTTTACTCAGCCAAAAGCATCAGACGTTAAATAATCATGTAGCATAATGGGGGGGTATCCCTGGGCACACAAGCTGCTTATTTTTCTGTTCGTATCATTGCCTCTTCATTTATTAAGCCCCTAACGCTTTTCTTTTCTGTCATGTTTCATTAAAATGAACATAAACATATATGTAGAGAAAAGAATAATGTAGTGTTTCCTAACGTTATAAAATAGCTTACTATACGAAGAAAGCGTCTATAATAAAAGAAATGAACCTTTTGCGTGGTCAGCTGACGATGCTTTTTATTTTTACAAACTGCAGTGAAGGCAGAAAGGAGAGAATTCGATGAGTTTGCGCGAGCGGCTGCTGTATGTAGCGGAACATTATAAACAAATGGGTGGAGACGTACTTGTAAAACATGAAATAGAAAATATGCTTACACGCAGGCTTCCGATTTCTCTTTATCGATTGGAGCATATAAATCGAGAAGAAATGCGTATATCGGGACAGCACGCTGAAACATTTCCTTACGTGACCCTTGCGAATAAGAATATAGAGAGTGACGTGATGGTCGCGTATTTATTCAGTGAAGACGGTCAGCGCATTTACTTAGTCATGATGAGAGGAGACTCAGAAGAAGGAACTGATCTGAAAGACATTCGATTTTTCACTCCTGAACATGCCCGCGTATTGAAAGATAATCATATTGTCATTGGTACAAGCATGGAAGCGAAAAGCTTTGAGGATAGAGTAGCTCTTTACCTTCCTTACAATATAGCAGACTTACCTAGCAATGATCAGCTGCAAGATGACTTGCATTTACTGCTAAGTATGCATGAACAGTATATAAAAACATACGGAATGAGCAAAGAGATGCTGGGAGACAAAGACGCCATCGTCCATATTCATGAGTATATTAGGAAATCTGGATTTACATATGAACGACATGATATAGCCAACGCCTACTTTGCTTTAAAGACCAAACCGTTTATTGTTTTATCAGGAATGAGCGGGACAGGAAAAACAAAGCTTGCTCAGCTCTTAGCAGATAGTATCGGTGCCACGATTGAAAATGGAAGACAAGTGCTCATTCCGGTTCGACCCGATTGGCACGATAGTTCAGATTTATTAGGATATATTGATTTAAGAGGAGATTTTCGCAGAGGATCGTTTCTGTCGATTATGCAGCAAGCCATTCAGCATCCAGCTTACACATATGTTGCTATATTGGATGAAATGAACTTAGCTCGAGTTGAACATTATTTTAGCGATATTTTAAGCGTGATGGAAAGCAGGAGCTGGTCAAAAGGGAAAATCAAAACGGCTCCATTATTTCCTGGACATAAGATGTTCCGAGATATTTATTTGCCATCTAATCTTCTCATTATCGGTACAATTAATATGGATGAAACAACTCATGGGTTTAGTCAAAAGTTGTTAGATCGTACCAACACCATTGAGTTAAATAAGATTCAACTAGATTCTTTTGATTTTTTAGATGATAGAGATCCGGCTCAGCACGGCATTCAAAATGTACAAATTCAAAGTCAATATGTTCACTTAAAAGATGCGTATGTTGAACATGCTGAGCTCATTCACGAAGTAACAAATGAACTGCTAACCGTCAACGAGATGCTTATAGAAGTCGATCTGCAAATAGGTTACCGCGTACGCGACGAAATATGCTTTTATTTGATTTACGCGGTAAAAAGCGGGATGTTTACATTTGATCAGGCGTTTGATTTTCAGATTTTGCAAAAAGTTTTGCCTCGTATTTCAGGAAGCGATGGGTACACATTTGATTTATTAAAAAACCTTTATTATTACTGTACAAATACACTGTTAGATGATGAATTTGAGACAGCTGTCGTAAATGCAGATGGAATGAGATTTCCTAAAAGCGCACGCAAAATAATGGAGATGATGAGACGTTTTGAAATATACGGATACACGTCATTTTGGATTAATACCGTACGTTGAAATTGAAACTGACACGTGTACGGTGGTTATAAAAGGGAAAAATAAGAAAAAAATAAAATCTGCAGAAGAAGTGATGTTTTTTTCTTGTACAGGAAAAGGAATTACACATGTAAAAGTATTAAATCAAACAAAAGGCATGATGACTTCAAAACCGCCGCTTGAGCCTTTATTTTTTGAAAATGAAACCTATCAAATTACAGTTGTTTCTAAAAATGAAACAAGCCTGTTTGTTAACCACGATTCAAAAGCAGTTGAACAAAGTTTTCAAAGCGTAGGATTTCCCTACATTTTGACGGGAAATATAAGCTTTCAAAATGAAGTAGGGTATTCTACGTTTCATGTTTACAGCGAAAGAGAAAAAGAGCTGTCCTTTACTCTTGAAATTTTCCCCTCAAAGATGAGCTACAAGACAGATTATGTACACATGGTTGATGAAGTGAACGGATACATTCATGATTTGGCATACGATATGCTTCGTAAAACATATATTGAAGCAAAATCTGTTTGGTCTAAGCAAGCAACATGGACGGAATTTTATCATGTTCTCTCTCACTATATGAAACCCTTTCTTCATTCTGTGCGTCAGATTGAAAATCAGCCGTTTCAATCGGTAAAAGTTGAACATGAGCTCATGAGAGGCGATCAAATAAAAAAACAAGATAGCCGTGCTATATCATTTGTCCGAACCCACCCTACCTATCTTGCACCTTCAAGCAGAGGGATTAAAGTTAATCGAAATATAAAAGTAGTACCCACAAAAGCGATTGGCACCAGGCATGTGTCTACCTATGATAATCTGGAAAATCAAAGTGTAAAATGGATGATGACGCAGCTGTATCATAAGCTAACTGCACTAATTGACAAATTGATAAAAGATAGATATGTAAAAAAAGAAGCCATATCGGCTTTAGAAACTAATCATACCGAATTAAAAAGACTGTTAAATAATGCGTTTTGGCAACGGGTGAAGACCCTACAAGCTTCAACTCTTCCTTCTACCCTACGGACGGCACCCCGCTATCGGGAAGCAAGCAGATACTTTATGTTCTTAACGCGAGGATTGGCTCTTAACGGAGAGTTTTACCACCTTTCATTAAAAGATATCGCAACTCTCTACGAATACTGGACGTATGTTAGTCTTTTAAAGAAGTTGCAAACTTACGGCAAGCGGATAGAACAAAACATCATGACAACGACAGAACAAGGGTTGAACGTCAGGATGCAGCCGTCTTATCATCGTTTTCAAGTGGGGAAAGCAGAAGCCACGCTATGGTATCAGAAAGCATACCATCATACTCATACCGTTATTCAAAAGCCGGACTTGCTGCTTGAAGTAAAGCAAGGGGAGAAAAAAAGTGTATATCTTTTTGACGCTAAGTATCGTATCAAACCAAATCACGATACGCCCTCTCCTAGAGAAGAAGATATTAATACCATGCATCGTTACCGAGACGCTATTGTAGAGGAAAATGGAATAAAACCGGTACAAACAGCGATTGTGCTTTTTCCAGGGAAAGCAGAGGGCTATAAGCAGCATCATTTTTATAAAAGTATTGAACGTGTTGGAGTTGGTGCGCTGCCTTTTTTGCCGGGAGAAGAAGGGCTAGTAGAAGAATTTATTGAAACTATTTGTACGGTAGAACCACATTTTTTCAGCGCTGAGTAGGTGAATAGGTAGAAAGTGAACAAGTCTTTTTTTATGCGTTGACATAGTGTTAAGTTTTTTATGTTTTGATGACATTTCGAGATTTTAGTTGTATTTTCCTGTTGAATTTTCTAGAATAGTAGAGAATAAAACCGTATCGAAAAGAAGTCGTATCATGTGCAGAGAACGTATCAGGAGGACAACGAAGTGAAAAAGATTCTACTATTCACGTTAGTAGCGCTATTGGCAACTTTTTTTATTGACAGGGTATACAGCGAACGCAACCAAGCGCAACTTCAGCAAACTGTAATCAATGAAATTAAAAAAACAAATCAAAGTAAAGAAGAAGCTTCCATCCTTGATTTTAATGAATTATGTGATTTTAGATGGGATAAAGTATATGTTTTTGGACCGGAAACGACTCGCAGTGAGGTAAATGAAAAGCTGGGCTTCACGTGGTCTGAAGCAAAAGCAAAAGGTATTGGAAAAGATAAAAAAGATAACTTTATTGTCTTTGTAGAAAATAATCAAGTAACGCAATATTTAAAAATACCGGCATCATATGGAACTATTGTTCCTAAGACTTCTGTTGCAAATGAAAGCTAACGAATTTCTTCGTTAGCTTTTTTATGCTTTCTTTTTTAAGGATGAAGTTTTTTTCTCTGCTGTTGATTTTGTCGGGTGTAAAGTAGAAGGATCTATGCTCACTTTTAACATTTCCATTAAATGTCGAATATCTCGTTCTTCGCTTCCGCTGCCTTTTGTAACTTCGCCTTGATTTATTTTTTGTTGAATGACGTTTTGTAAGGCGTCTCGGTAGTTGTTTTTGTAAATAGATGGATTAAAAGAAGTAGATAGCTTATCAATTAATTCCACCGTCACTTGTGTATCACTTTCATTAATGGAAGAAGTACTGGATAAGTTAGGCACATCTGTGACTGAACGAAGCTCTTCTTCAAAATGCATCGTGTGAAGAACAAGAGATCCGCCCACGGAACGAATAATTGCCATTTGCTGTTTGGAATATAAAAATACATTCGCAATACCGACTTTATTCGTTATTTCAAGTGCATTTAATAAAGTATAATAAGCTTTTAGGCTTGTTTCCCCAGGAGAAATATAGTAGGGCTTATCAAAAAACAGGGGATCAATGTCATCTAACGAAACAAAGTGTAACAATTCAACGGCTTTGTTTGCTGCAAAGGGCTCTTTGACACTGTCAATTTCCTGTTGTGAAAGTACAACAAACTGACCGGTCGCGGTTTCGTATCCTTTAACCAGTTCATCGGATTCTACTTCTCGTCCACACGTTTGGCAATGTTTTTCTTGATGAATAGGTGTATGGCAAACGGAGTGTAGCGTGCGCAGCTTTACATCTTTTTCTTCAATTGCTCCGTGCAGTTTAATAGGGATATCAATTAATCCAAAGCTGATTTTACCTTTCCAAGCAGTATGAAGCATAAACGTTCTCCTTTTACTCTTTTTTAGTAGTGTGCCGTAAAATAAATTAGATATCCCATTGTTTTGAAAAGAAGAATATTCTAAAAAAACTATGTGCTAAATAAACAATTAAATAGTTCCAATAAAGCTGCAGAGACAACATCTGCAGCTTTATTGGAACTCAATAGGGACTATTTGCTGATTAGATTCATTTGTCTCATGTTTAGAAATCGTAATTTCAAGGATTTCGTTACTAAATGTAGCGGTAATTTTTTTATTCATCAATGGAAATGGAAAGTCGATTGTACGTTCAACGCTTTCTTCCGTTTGTTCTCTTGCAAGCGTTCCTTGCTTTTCATCATGAAATTCTCTAATGCAGTATTTTTTGGCTGTCAGCTGTAAGTGGTCAGCTTGTATCTGAACGATAATATCCTTAGGGTGATACCCTAATAATTCAGCTTCGACAATAAATGATTGTTCTGTTTCAAATAAATCTATACGAACGGAATCATAATCTAAATAACTCATAAAGGGATTTGAAAGCATGACTTCTAACAACTCTTGAAAGCCTTTTACAAACATTTGGTCTGCTGGCAGACGCTTGTTTTTCATTTCTGCGTTCCTCCATTATTTAAACTGTTTCACTTTACTATCATATGCGCGTTTATGTACTTAGTGAACTCCTGCGCAAAGAATAAGCTTGAAGTACTAGCTGTCTTTTCTACGCATAAAAAAGCAAGCTCTGTAGAGAGCTTGCCGCTGTTTTACATATCATGTCCGCTATTGTGTTTTTGGCGAGAATGCTTACGGTTTTTTACTTTATGAGATCCGCTTAGCGGTTCTGGCTGTCCAGAATTGCTTTTTGGCGCATTTCTTCTGATGTCTTTGCTGCTGTTTTTGTTCATAGTTAAAGCCTCCCTTTCACTTATTAGGGTAGGATAGTGACAGGGAATTTATCCAATGAAAAATTCCCCTTTCTAAAAATAGGTTTAACAAAAACAGGAAATGGGAACAGGAAAAAAGCGTCATATATAATGACGCCTTCTCGTTAGATTTCATGGAGTTAAACGATTTTGCTTTTCTAACTAGTGATTAGTATATCCAATAAGAGATTGTTTTATTGATTTTTTTTGCGTTTTTTATTATTTTGTTTCTGTTGTTCCGTTAATGGTTCATTTGAAAACTCTTCATTATAACCCGATCCTTTTCCTTGAGCGCTAGCCGCGTTAGCTCCAGGAATGACGTGGTTTGACTTGCGTTTAGCCATGTTGAATCACCTCCGTTTCTAGCATGCGTAAAAATCAATGAAATATGAATTATTAGAAAAATAAAAGGAAGATGGAAAAGGTTATAAGTGAAACTTATGTTAATTAATAACATTCTTTTTATTTACTTATGTATAATATTATATTAAGATAGATGGTGAAGGGAATAGAGGATGGGGTAAGTAAATCCTTTATACATAGAATTTTAAGGGGGTAAAAGCAATGACTAAAAAAGACGTTTTTAACGCTCGTTCGTCATTCGATCTTAATGGCAGCACATATAATTATTACCGCTTACAAGCTTTAGAGGAAGCAGGTTTAGGTAACGTATCTAAGCTGCCGTATTCAATTAAAGTATTATTAGAATCTGTTCTTCGTCAGGTAGATGGCCGTGTTATTACAAAAGAACACGTCGAAAACCTTGCAAAATGGGGAACAAAAGATATTAAAGATATCGATGTTCCTTTCAAACCATCTCGTGTTATTCTTCAAGATTTCACTGGAGTTCCAGCGGTTGTAGACTTAGCGTCACTTCGTAAAGCAATGGCTGATTTAGGAGGCGATCCTGACAAAATCAATCCAGAAATTCCAGTAGACCTCGTTGTCGACCACTCCGTACAAGTTGATAAAGCAGGTACAGCTGACTCATTACGAATTAATATGGACCTTGAGTTTCAACGTAATACAGAGCGCTATAATTTCTTAAGCTGGGCTCAAAAATCATTTAATAACTATCGTGCAGTTCCGCCAGCTACTGGTATCGTGCACCAAGTAAATTTAGAATATTTAGCAAACGTTGTTCATGCTGTTGAAGAAGATGGTGAATTTGTAGCTTTCCCTGATTCTCTAGTAGGTACTGACTCTCATACAACGATGATTAATGGTATCGGTGTCTTAGGATGGGGTGTTGGCGGTATTGAAGCGGAAGCAGGTATGCTTGGTCAACCTTCTTATTTCCCAGTTCCTGAAGTAATCGGTGTTAAACTTGTTGGTGAATTACCAAACGGCACTACAGCTACAGACTTAGCTTTAAAAGTTACGCAAGTGCTTCGTCAAAAAGGAGTAGTCGGAAAATTCGTGGAATTCTTCGGTCCTGGTGTAGCAGAACTTCCATTAGCTGACCGTGCAACAATCGCTAATATGGCTCCTGAATACGGTGCAACATGTGGATTCTTCCCAGTTGACGCAGAAGCATTAGCATACATGCGTTTAACTGGAAGAGATGAAAAAGACATTCAGATTGTCGAACAATATACAAAAGCAAATGGTTTATTCTTCACACCAGAAAATGAAGATCCAATTTTCACTGACGTTGTTGAGATTAACCTTGCTGAGATTGAAGCAAATCTTTCTGGTCCAAAGCGTCCGCAAGATTTAATTCCACTTTCTCAAATGCAAACAGAATTCAAGAAGGCTTTAACAGCTCCTGTTAGCAACCAAAGCTTCGGACTTGATGCTAAAGACGTGGATAAAGAAATTACGTTTAAGCTTGCAGACGGTTCAGAAACAACAATGAAAACAGGTGCCATTGCCATTGCGGCTATCACAAGCTGTACGAACACATCAAATCCTTACGTATTAGTAGCAGCTGGTTTAGTTGCGAAAAAAGCGGTAGAAAAAGGATTGGATGTTCCAGCTTACGTGAAAACTTCTTTAGCACCAGGTTCAAAAGTAGTAACGGCTTACCTTCAAAATTCAGGGCTGCTTCCATACTTAGATAAAATCGGCTTTAACATCGTAGGTTATGGCTGTACCACTTGTATCGGTAACTCTGGTCCATTAGAAGCAGAAATTGAAGCAGCGATTGCAGACAGCGACTTGCTTGTAACGTCTGTTCTTTCAGGAAACCGTAACTTTGAAGGACGTATTCATCCATTAGTAAAAGGTAACTACCTTGCTTCTCCGCCGCTTGTTGTAGCATATGCACTGGCTGGAACGGTAGATGTAGATTTACAAAAAGATCCAATCGGTATTGATACAGACGGCAATGAAGTATTCTTTAGCGACATCTGGCCTTCTCAAGATGAAATTAAAGAAGTTGTTAGCCGTACCGTAACGCCTGAATTATTCCGTAACGAGTATGAGCGTGTATTCGATGATAACGAGCGCTGGAACGAAATTAAAACAAGCGAAGATGCGCTTTATACGTGGGAGAATGATTCAACGTACATTCAAAACCCACCTTTCTTTGAAGGCTTATCAGAAGAACCAGGTGAAGTAGAGGCGTTAAATGATCTTCGCGTAGTAGCGAAATTTGGTGACTCAGTGACAACGGATCACATTTCACCAGCGGGTTCAATTGCAAAAACATCACCTGCAGGTCTTTATCTTCAAGAAAACGGTGTAGAGCCAAAAGACTTTAACTCATATGGTTCTCGTCGTGGTAACCATGAAGTAATGATGCGCGGTACGTTTGCAAACATCCGCATTAAAAACCAAGTAGCTCCTGGTACAGAAGGCGGCTGGACAACATACTGGCCAACAAATGACGTAATGAGCATTTATGATGCTTGTATGAAATACAAAGAGCAAGGTACAGGTCTTGTTGTACTTGCAGGCAAAGATTACGGCATGGGAAGTTCTCGTGACTGGGCAGCAAAAGGCACAAATCTTTTAGGTATTAAAACAGTAATCGCTGAAAGCTTCGAGCGTATTCATCGTTCAAACCTAGTATTAATGGGTGTTTTACCTCTTCAATTTAAAGATGGTGAAAGCGCGGATACATTGGGTTTAACTGGAAAAGAAACAATTGCAGTAGCAGTTGATGAAACAGTAAAACCACGTGATTTTATAAAAGTAACAGCAACTGATGAAGCTGGAAACAAAAAAGAATTTGAAGTACTGGTTCGTTTCGATAGTGAAGTTGAAATTGATTACTATCGCCACGGTGGTATCCTTCAAATGGTGCTTCGTGATAAATTACAGTCTAAAACACATGCGTAAGTTATAAAGAAAAAGAGCGGTTCACGAGAACCGCTCTTTTTTTATGCAAACGCACCGTTTTCGACAAAAAGTGAGAGGGAAATATGCTATATTATAAAAGAAAATGCCCTATAAAAGGATTATTTTAGTAGATATTGCACATATCTATTAGTACATAGATTATCACTTTTTAGAAGAAATAAAGGAGCCGATCATATGGTTAAAAAAATAATTGCGGTCTTGCTTCTAGTAGGATTTCTTAGCTACGCACTTTGGCAAGGGCTTTCTCCAAATGAAGCATCCGATAATTCTAACTTAAGCGAATACAAGGATTTAAATATCAAAAAAGGCGATAGTGCTCGTCAGGCTTCGGGTCAAGCTTATGGGTTGGAACCAAAAGATACAGCGCCTCCGTTTACACTGTCAGATACGAGCGGGAAATCCGTTCAATTATCGGACTTTAAAGGAAAAAAAGTTATTTTAAACTTTTGGGCAACATGGTGTCCGCCGTGTCAAAAAGAAATGCCCGATATGCAAGCATTTTATGAGAAATATGGAAACGATGTACAGCTGCTTGCGGTTAATTTAACTTCGTCAGAAGGCAGTAAACAGGCAGTATCTAAGTTTCTTAAAGAAAAACAGTTTACGTTTCGTGTATTATTGGACGACCAAGATAGTGTAGGGAGTGAAAAATATCGAGTCTCCACCATTCCGACATCTTACTTTATAGATGAAGAAGGGAAAATTGTTCAACGAGTGAATGGTCCAATGACGCTTAAACAAATGGAAAACTTTGCTCAACAAGCAGCGAATTAACTTCGCTGCTTGTTTTATTAAAAATGAAACTTATTTCCTTTACCATCGTATACATAGATAAGTCAGTAAACATGTCAAACTTTCTTACAACTTTTCAAAAAGTATGTTTACTTATCTGACAAATTGGTTACAATATAGATAGTTGTATGATATCAGTTTCTTTAGATTTTTCAGATTTTTCATAAAAATTACATAAAGTAGGTGTTGTAATCATGAGAAAATTACGCAAACGTTCATTTGAAGAGTTAGTGCAAGAAAATAAAACGCAGCTGTTAAAAGATCAGTCAGAAATTGAACGCATTGAAATGGAAATTGAAAAGCGGTTAGAAGATCGTATGCTTGAAAGAGCTGAATAACTTTAAAGTAAGTTGGTTAGAGTAACGGTGAGGAGGGGATAAGCATGGGAAATCCTAAAAAACAAAGCAAACCTTTTGTTCCGAATCACATCGGCACTCAACCGAGAGAAGCTGGTGGAAACAACGGAAAACAAATGCAAGATACATCCGGCAAGCATCCTCAAGTTATTCAAACCAAAGGTGAATGAATAAAAAGTCGCTGAATTCAGCGACTTTTTATTATTTGAATTCTACCGTGAATAAATAAACGTAAGGATTGCTCGAAATAAGCTCTTTAACGACTTCTTCATCGTCGGTTGAAAGCGGAGCAACTCGTATGCCACTGCCAGCGTCACCAAATAAAGCAGCAACTGGATATGTTTTATTCATTTTTACCGTTTGTTTTTTCTCTAATCCAGTAAAGGAATAGCCGTTCATTTTTTTTGGCTTTTCCGCTTCTATTCCTAGGTTTGTATCGTTGCTGCCTACATAAACATAACTTTGTGAGTATCATCATCGATATTATATGTAATAGCAAACATGTCAAATTCTTTTGAAACAGTCAACCCTCCTGAAAATAAAGGTTCTTTGGCTTTTCCCTTTTCGTAATAAGTAGCTTTTACATAAGCTTCTTTTGCGTCACTAGGAGCTTTCACATCGTATGCAATGATATTGCTTTTGTAGTCCAGGTTTGTCACAGCTAACATTTTTTCTTCATGTTTTGAGTAATGATGAGGCTTCATAAAGGCACTTGCTGTCAATTTTGATGCCAATGAGGTTTGCGACATAAAAAATACGGCAAGCACTGCAATAAAGATGACGCTTAGTACTGCTATCATTCGTTTGGTCATAGAGATTCCCCCTTTGTATGTATATATTACCATATTATGTATGTTTTATATATACATTTTAACTTAATTATAATTATATTATGTAAACTAAAATCATTTTTTTCCACTTATAGAGATGAACAAATCCGGCATACTACAATTGTAACAAAGTTATTTTGAGGAGGAAGATACAATGGCATGGAATAAACCGAATCCAGACGATCGCAGTGATAACGTTGAAAAATTACAAACAATGGTGCAAAATACAATGAAAAACATTGAAGAAGCAGAAGAAGCTGCTGCATGCAGCACTGAAGAAGAACGTCAGCGCATTCAGCAAAAAAATCACAATCGCGAAGTAAGTATCGAAGCAATGCGCAGCGAAATAAAAGATGAGTCAGAAGCTCGTCAAAATGGTTACGAAGGTACGATTTAATAAATAAAACAGCGACAATAAGCAGCTAAAAATAAACGGTTTTAGCTGCTTTCTTTCTATATTTTTTTAGTAAGGTCAATAATAATACAAACTAGCGAAGAGGTTTATGTAAGTGAAAAAGCACGTGAAAAAGAAAGTAGTAAGGATTTTGGTCAGTTTACTTGTCGTCTTGATTATTGTGGGCTCTTATCAAACGCATAAGCCCTTGCCTAAAGGAGTTTCATACGAAAGTAAGCCCCACAAAGTAGAAGATGTATTTCTTTTATCAGACCTAACGTATCAAGACCAGCAGACATCTGTTTCTGAACAACATATTTTTCAAGCAGTTACGAATGCGATTGATGAAGCAAAAGCTTTTATTATTATGGATATGTTTCTATTTAACGGCTACTATAACCAAGGCGAAACGTTTCCTCACCTTAGTGATACGCTTGCAAGTAAGCTGATTGAAAAGAAACGAAAACATCCTAATATCGCAATCGTCTTTATTACAGATGAAATCAATACAACCTACGGCTCACATGATTCAAAGTGGTTAGATTCACTGCGGCTAAACGGAATCAAAGTGGTGCAAACCAATTTATCTAAGCTCAGAGACTCCATTCCACTGTATTCTTCAGTGTGGAGAACTTTTGTTCAGTGGTTTGGTGAAAAAGGAAACGGATGGATAACAAATCCGTTTGGTACCAATGCGCCTAAAGCGACGGTCCGTGCTTATTTAAAGTTGTTAAATGTAAAAGCTAATCACAGAAAAGTAGTAGCAACAGATCAAAGCGTTATTATCTCTTCTGCCAATCCTCATGATGCAAGTTTTTATAATTCTAACATGGCCTTTGAAGTAAAAGGGAATATCATTGGAGATGTGGTGAAAAGTGAACAAGCGGTGTCAGATTTTTCTTATGGAGGAAAGTTACCTCGGTATAAGAAAAAAGAAAAAGAAAAGGGAGACCTCTATGTTCAGCTGTTAACAGAAGGTAAAATCTATAAGCACGTATTACATGATTTACATCATGCTAAAAAAGGCGACGATGTATGGCTTGGCATGTTTTATCTTGGAGATCGCGACGTAATAAAGGCGCTTTTGAAAGCTTCCAAACAAGGAGCAAACGTACGATTAATTTTAGATCCTAATGAGAATGCGTTTGGAAGAAAAAAGTTCGGACTGCCTAACCGTCCAGTAGCAGCAGAACTTGTAAAAAAATCCAAAGGAGATATTAAAATTCGCTGGTATCATACAGGGAAAGAACAGTATCATTCTAAAACTTTATTTATTCGAAACAAAAAAAATGCAACTATTATTGCAGGAGCAGCAAATTTCACAAAACGAAATTTGGCTGACTTGAACTTAGAAACGGATATTAAAGTATCAGGACCTTCTAACAAAAAGGTTATGACCGAACTAAACGCTTATTTTGACCGCTTATGGACAAATAAAGACTACACATATACACTTCCTTATAAAAGGTATGAAAATAAAATGACGCGGCTGGAAATGCTGATATATCGCATTCAAGATGCGCTTAGTCTTACAACATATTGAGTAATAACCAAACTAGTAGGAGTATATTCTCCTTATATGGTAAGATAAAACAGGAACAGTGCAAGAGGAGGTAGAATCATGCTAGTATCGAAGAAAGAAATCGAAGTGCGCTATGCAGAAACCGATCAGATGGGCGTTGTGTATCATGCTAACTATTTAGTATGGATGGAAATAGGTCGAACGCAGTTTATTAGTGATTTAGGTTTTAGCTATGCACAAATGGAAAGCGACGGTGTGCTGTCGCCAGTTATTGATATACAGGCTTCATATAAAAAGCCGCTTCATTATGGCGAGACAGCTGTAGTACATACTTGGGTTGAGAACTATGATGGTCTACGCGTTGTGTACGGCTACGAAATTTTTAATTCAAATGAAGAACTTGCGTTAGCAGGAACATCGTCACACGTATGTGTGAAAAAAGAAAACTTTAAGCCTATTTCGATTCGCCGTAATTATCCGGAATGGCATAAAGCCTATGAAGATGCCAAAAAGCAGGGTTAATCGCAAGAATAAAAAGCATCGATAAATCGATGCTTTTTTCTTACGCTTCGTAATGAAAGTGAGGTTCTTTTGTTTCTTCATTATAATTTACGGTCAAATCATGACCATCAAAGTACCAAAGGTCTTCATCTTCTACGAAGAATGTTAAACCGTCAACTTTTGTTTCAACGCCAACGTTTTTAGGAGAATCTGTGTTTACACCTAAAGAAAAACCTTTTTGAACGTTGCTGCATCCGCCGTAGCGAACAAAAAAGCGAATTGTTTCGTTTCCTTCTAGCATCATTTCATCTTTGTACCACGTAGCTGCTGCTTCTGTTACTGTTAATTTCATTAATTATGCTCCTTCCAATACTGCGGATACATTTATTATAGTAGAAAGGTAGATAAATTACCAATATATACGAATCCAGCTAGGAAGGAATGAGATAAAATAAAACGATTTAATATAGAGGTGAAGGCTTCATTTCTATATTAAATCGTTTCATTCTTTCATTTGAAATCATATTGTTTTCCAATGGTTTCCCAGCAGTGAACGCAGTAGCGGCTTCCTTCTAGCTGTGAATCCATTTTCTTATTTCGTTTGCAAATAGGGCATTTTTTCTTCACATCATTCACCTCCTTATTTTAGTATCAGTATAACTAATAAATAATAAATGTATTCGCTTACAAAACGGTTATAAAAAAAGAAATAAGAGGAAGCTTCTCTTATTTCTTTTTACCTGACAAAAATGTGACTTTCGGTTCTGTTTTATTAAGAATTCGGGTAATGTTTGCGCGGTGTCTGTAAATGACAAAGGCTACAATTAAACCAATAATCATAATAAGCATGTAGTCTTGCTTAAATAGCGTGTAGATAAAAGTTAATACCCCGGTAACCATTGATGACAATGATACATACTTCGTTATGTATAAGCAGATAAAAAAACATAATAGTACGAAAGCAAATAAAAGAGGTTCATAACATAAAATCACTCCGGCGGACGTGGCAACAGCTTTCCCGCCTTTGAATTTCGCGAAAACAGGAAAAATATGACCAATGACAGCAAATAAACCAATAAAGAGAATGTTTTGATTCGTATCAAATAAAAGCGGTAAAGAAGCTGCTAGGGTTCCTTTTAGAATGTCTCCAAGCGTAACGATAATTCCGGCTTTTACGCCCAATGTACGAAATGAGTTGGTGCCGCCTAAATTGCCGCTTCCATGCTCTCGTATATCGATGCCGTATCCTAGTTTTCCAACAACTAGTCCAAAAGGAATAGAGCCCAAGATATAGGCAAGAATAGGTAATAAATAATTCATGTTTGAAAGCTCCTTTATTTCTATATCGTTTCTATTTTACCATGAGATACTTAAAAAAACATAGCTAGTTTTGGGTGAGAGACAATTATTTTAAAAAAAGAAGACGTTTACAAAAATAGAGAAAACGGGTACTATATGCAGGAAATCAACTGTAAATCGCGAATGTTGTTCAGTACATATTATATAGCTAAGAGAGGTAATAGACATGTCCATTAAAATTCCTTCCCGTCAAGAGCTTGGTAAAATATTAAAAAAAAGCAAGCGCATTGCTGTAGTAGGTTTATCAGATAACCCTCATCGAACGTCTTATATGGTTTCAGAAGCCATGCAGCAGCAAGGTTACGAGATTATTCCGGTGAACCCGACAATCAACTCAGCGCTCGGCGTAAAAGCCGTATCTTCATTAAAAGAAATTGAAGGGCATATTGATATCGTTAATGTATTTCGTCGCTCTGAGCATTTGCTTGAAGTTGCAGAAGAGTTTTTAGAAGTAGATGCAGACGTATTTTGGGCACAATCTGGTTTAATTAATGAAGAAGCATATGACCTGCTCGCTAAAAAAGGGTATACTGTAGTTATGGATCGTTGTATAAAAGTTGAGCATGCTTTAACAAAGTAAGATCTATAAGCAGAACAACCAACCCATGCACACTGCTTGCATGGGTTTCACCATGCGTTGAAATAGTAAGAGCGTTTCCGCTACAATAGACGTTAGACAGCTAGCTTTATAATGCTTATAATCCATGAATACACAAGATATTGCTTTTATAATACGGAAATTTGTGCTAAAATCTTGTAAGTACGCAAAAATAGAAACATACGTTCTGTTGATGCGAACACTATAAAATTAAAAGATAGGATACATGATCATTTATTCTTAGACACGAAGCGCAAACGTTTGTGTTTCATACATAATGTAGTAATGTTCGTTGTGATGAAAGGGGTAGTATGAATGGCTCGGAAACAACAATTTAATTATAATGAAGATGCAATTCAAGTACTAGAAGGATTAGATGCCGTTCGTAAACGTCCTGGTATGTATATTGGAAGTACGGATACACGAGGTCTGCATCATTTAGTATATGAAATCGTCGACAACTCTGTTGATGAAGCTCTAGCAGGCTACGGAGAAGAAATTATTGTAACCATTCACAAAGATAATTCAATTTCTGTACAAGATAAAGGTCGAGGTATGCCAACGGGCATGCATAAATTAGGAAAACCAACGCCTGAAGTTATTTTAACCATCCTGCATGCAGGAGGTAAATTCGGACAGGGTGGATATAAAACAAGCGGAGGCTTACACGGAGTAGGTGCATCTGTTGTAAATGCGCTGTCTGAATGGTTGACTGTAACCATTCATAGAGATGGATTTATTTATGAACAGCGTTTTGAAAATGGAGGAAAGCCGGTTACGACGCTAGAAAAAATAGGAAAAACGAAAAAAACGGGAACAACGATTCATTTCAAACCGGATGCCACGATCTTTTCAACAACTGTGTATAATTATGATACGCTTTGTGAACGGCTCCGCGAATCGGCTTTTCTGTTAAAAGGATTCAAAATAGAGTTAATCGATAAAAGACATGATCGTCACGATATCTTTCATTATGAAACAGGTATTCAAGCCTTTGTTTCATATTTAAATGAAGAAAAAGATTCACTTCATCCAGTCGTCTTTTTTGAAGGGATTCATCATAATATTGAAGTTGAATTTGCCTTTCAATTTAATGATGGTTATTCTGAAACCATTTTATCATTTGTTAATAATGTTCGTACCAAAGATGGTGGAACGCATGAGTCCGGTGCAAAAAGCGCTATGACGCGTGCATTTAATGAATACGCCCGTAAAGTAAGCCTGCTAAAAGAAAAAGACAAAAACTTAGAAGGAACGGATATACGAGAAGGCTTAGGAGCCATCGTTTCCGTTAGAATACCTGAAGAGTTGCTTCAGTTTGAAGGTCAAACAAAAGGAAAGTTAGGTACAAGTGAAGCTCGTTCGTCCGTAGATGCAGTTATTTCTGAAAAACTTGCCTATTTCTTAGAAGAAAACCCAGACGTAAGCTCTCTTCTTGTAAAAAAAGCAATCAAAGCTGCTCAAGCGCGTGAAGCAGCACGAAAGGCGAGAGAAGACGCAAGAAACGGGAAGAAACGAAAGCGTCAAGAAACCGTTCTAAGCGGGAAGTTAACGCCTGCGCAATCAAGAAATCCTCAGCGAAACGAACTGTACTTAGTCGAAGGGGATTCCGCCGGAGGTTCAGCAAAACAAGGAAGGGACCGCCGCTTTCAAGCTGTGCTGCCACTGCGAGGGAAGGTTATCAATACCGAAAAAGCCAAGCTTCAAGATATTTTTAAAAACGAAGAAATTAGTACGATCATCCACGCGATAGGCGGAGGAGTAGGAGCAGATTTCACCATTGATGATATTAACTACGATAAAATAGTCATCATGACCGATGCGGATACGGATGGCGCTCATATTCAAGTGCTTCTCCTAACGTTTTTCTACCGCTATATGAAACCGCTTGTGGAAGCAGGGAAAGTATTTATTGCTCTTCCACCGCTCTATAAAGTAAGCAAAGGGTCAGGTAAAAAAGAAGTGGTTGAATATTCATGGAGTGACGAAGAATTGCAAGGTGCTATCGATAAGGTAGGAAGAGGGTATATGATTCAACGCTATAAAGGTCTCGGTGAAATGAACGCAGATCAGCTTTGGGAAACAACAATGAACCCAGAGACGCGTACGCTGATTCGTGTCCGTATTGATGATGCTGCTCGCGCTGATCGTCGTGTGACCACTTTGATGGGCGATAAAGTAGAACCACGCAGAAAATGGATTGAAAGCAACGTAGCGTTTGGGTTAGAAGAAGATCCAAATATTTTAGATAATGAAAATGTATTAACGGTCGCAGAGGAGGACGTACAATGACACAAACAGAACGCTTTTTAGATTTACCTCTTGAGGATGTACTAGGCGACCGTTTTGGTCGATACAGTAAATATATTATTCAAGAGCGTGCACTGCCGGATGCAAGAGACGGGTTAAAACCCGTTCAGCGCCGTATTTTATATGCAATGCACGTAGATGGGAATACAGCAGAAAAAGGCTTTCGCAAGTCAGCCAAAACTGTAGGGAACGTAATTGGTAACTATCACCCTCATGGTGATTCATCTGTATATGATGCCATGGTTCGAATGAGTCAAGAATGGAAAGTTAGAAATGTATTGATCGAAATGCATGGAAACAACGGAAGTATTGATGGAGATCCCCCAGCAGCAATGCGTTATACAGAAGCTCGCCTTTCATCGATTGCTGCAGAACTTCTACGAGATATTGACAAACAAACGGTTGAGTTTGTGTCTAACTTCGATGATACAAGCAGCGAACCAACTGTGTTACCGGCTATGTTTCCTAACTTGCTAGTAAATGGATCCACGGGTATTTCAGCTGGTTATGCTACAGAACTTCCGCCTCATCATTTAGGTGAAGTAATTGACGCAACGATCATGCGAATTGATAAACCAACGTGTACAATTGAAGAGTTGATGACGGCTATTCAAGGTCCTGATTTTCCTACGGGAGGAATCATTCAAGGGGTAGACGGGATTAAGAAAGCCTACGAGACAGGTAAAGGGAAAATTATTATTCGCGGAAAAACGGAAGTGGAGTCCATTCGCGGCGGAAAACAGCAAATTGTCATTACAGAAATTCCGTTTGAAGTAAACAAAGCTAACCTTGTTAAGAAAATGGATGAGCTTCGTTTAGATAAAAAAGTGGAAGGCATTGCTGAAGTTCGCGATGAAACGGATCGTACCGGTCTGCGCATCGTAGTAGAATTAAAAAAAGATGCAAATGCTCAAGGAGTACTTCACTATCTTTATAAAAATACGGATCTGCAAGTACCTTATAATTTTAACATGGTTGCTATTGCTAAAAAGCGACCAAAGCTTATGAGCTTGGCTAACATTCTTGATGCTTATATTGATCATCAAAGAGAAGTGGTAACAAATCGTTCTAAATACGAACTGCAAAAAGCACGTGAACGTGAACATATTGTAGCGGGATTGATTAAGGCACTGTCGATTTTAGATGAAGTTATTGCGACGATTAGAGCTTCTAAAGATAAGCGCGACGCTAAAAATAATTTAATTGCCAAATATGAATTTACAGAACCTCAAGCAGAGGCGATTGTATCGCTTCAATTATACCGTTTGACAAACACGGACATCACAGCTCTACAAGCGGAAGCTGAAGAGCTAGGTGCTAAAATTAACGAGTTAGAAGAAATCTTACATAGCGAGAAAAAACTTTTTAATGTAATCAAAAAAGAATTACGCCGTGTAAAAAAGCAATACAGTACAGAACGCCGCTCAAAAATTGAAGCGGAAATCGAAGAAATTAAGATTAATCTAGAAGTGATGGTTCCATCTGAAGAAGTGATGGTGACAGTCACAAAAGACGGATACGTAAAACGAACAAGTCTTCGTTCTTACGCCGCGTCTAACGGGCAAGACTTCGGTATGAAAGATACGGACCGAATTTTAGCGAAGTATGAAATTAATACAACCGAAACCCTTCTCATCTTCACAAACAAAGGGAATTATTTATATATGCCAGTGCACGAACTTCCGGATATCAGGTGGAAAGACATGGGGCAGCATATCATGAACATTGTTCCAATTGATAAAGAAGAGCAAATTGTACGGGCGATACCGGTGAAAGAATTTAAAGAAAATCAGTATCTGCTTTTCTTTACGAAAAATGGTATGGTCAAAAAATCAGAATTACTTCAATATAAAGCACAGCGCTACTCCAAAGCTCTTGTCGCCGTTAATTTAAAAGGCGATGATGAAGTAGTCGATGTATATCAAACCGATGGTAAAAAACAAGTGTTTATTGCCACTCGCTCTGGCTACGGACTGCGTTTCCGGGAAGAAGAAATAAATATTGTAGGAACTCGCGCTTCCGGTGTGAAAGGAATTAACTTAAAAGACGATGATTATGTTGTAAGCGGCGTTATCTTCGATGAAGATGAAGCTCTATCAACTGAATTATTTATCGCCACGCAGCGAGGAGCTGTGAAAAAGACAAAAATTACTGAGTTTGAAGAATCAGCACGAGCAAAACGAGGGCTAGTGATGGTCCGAGAACTAAAATCTAATCCGCATCAAATTGCAAAAGTAAAAGCAATCTCTAAAGAACATTACATGATAGTGGAATCATCTAAAGGTCAAATCGAGCAGGTTGATCCGTCTACAATGCGAGCTAGCGACCGATACAGCAACGGTTCATTCGTATTGGACCAAAGCGAAGCTGGCAATTTAGTTGATGTGTGGATGGAAGAAAAATAACAAAAAAAGTAGTAAAGTTTTTAACGCTTTACTATTTTTTTTGTTTAATATTTTTAAATTAAACTATGTTCTAAATAAACAATATAAAAAATTCCCTACTCCTTAACCCAAATAAACATCATATACCTCCTACACAAGCCTCTAAGAAACTTTTGAATGTTCCAATTGTCCTAAACATATATATATAAGAACATCTAGGAGGTGTTATAGATGAACTATTTTATTCACGTAACTCCTAAGACTAAACTCTTTGTTCGGGATATTGGAAAAGGGGAACCCGTTCTTTTCCTCCACGGGTGGCCTGTTAACGCTAAAATGTACGAATACCAATTTACAACGTTGCCGGCCCGCGGTATTCGATGTATCGCTCCTGATCTTCGCGGATTCGGAAAATCAGATGCGCCTTTCACCGGCTATTCTTACAATCAATTAGCGGATGATATTCGAATGTTAGTAGAAAGACTGGAGCTTAAAAATTATACGCTCGTAGGCTTTTCTATGGGGGGAGCCATTGCCATTCGATATATGAGCAGACATTTAGGATATGGCGTGAAGAAGTTAATTTTATTAGGAGCAGCGGCTCCAAGCTTTATTCAAAAAACTGATTTTCCATATGGACTTCCTTCTGAAGAAGTAAATACAATTATTCAAAATACGTATAGAGATCGTCCTAACATGCTTGAAGAGTTTGGCAAAAAGTTTTTTAATCAGCCTATTAGCTCAGCTTTTAGAGGGTGGTTTCAAGATTTAGGTTTAGAGGCATCCGGTCATGGAACGATTAAAACTGCGGTGTCTTTACGAGACGAAGACTTGCGAGAGGATTTGAGTCAAATTTTCGCTGAGACATATATATTACACGGAAAAAAAGATCAAATTTGTCCATTTGATCTTGCAAAAGTTATGAATCGTCATATTTCATTTTCTACACTTCTTCCATTTGAAAATAGTGGACACGGTCTTTTTTATGATGAACGTGAGAAAGTAAATGACACTCTTATTGAACTCATCGCTAAAAGCTCAGCCTATAAGTAAGGATATACATTTAAAACCGAATTGGCAGCCAAATAAAAAAAGTAAAAAACCGGCACCTAACGTAATGAAGCGAAGAAGCTTAGGCGTGATAAATTTTCTTGTAAAATGAATGCTGCTGGCAATATTTAAATTCCAAAGAAGGATGCCAAAGATAATAAAGAAACTGTGAAAAAAGACAGATAGCCACGTTTGACTTTGGAGGCTTTCGCTTAAGCTTGACCCAAATACACCAAACCAAAACACAATATTTAAAGGGTTCATAAGAGCAATGAAGAAACCTGTGAAAAACGACTTATCTCTTTTAATAGAGGGTTTGTTTACATCTATTGAAAAGGAACGAGAAACAGCTTGTTTCATACTTTGAAAGCCAACAAATGTGAGCATGACAAAACCAGTTGCATACAAGGAAACAGTAACAGCCTGCATCTGAACAAAGGGCGTTAACCCTATTAAAATGAGGAGCATAAATAAAATATCGGCCGTCATGCCTCCTAAACCAACTAGCCAAGAAGCCCAAAATCCTCTTGTCAGCCCTTTTTTAATCATCTCTATATTAATTGGACCTACCGGTGCTGCGAGACTAATACCTAGAATTATTTGTTTTATAGCAATCAAAAACCACTCCACAAACACAGCCTCCTTTCTAACTTGTCCAATAGTAGCTTATATATATATAGATTAGAGTTTTATAATTTAGAAGCGGCATTTAGTTAAAAATGCTCATAAACTTTCTTTTCTTTAATACACATGTAACGTTGAGTTCCATAAGGAGGGTTTTAATGGCATCAAAAATGCTTTTTCGAGCCAATGAGATTTTAGAGTCAACGCATGTCCCGTTTTGGGGAAAAGATGCTTTTCAATATTTCCAAAGCGATATATTATCAGAAGAAAATCCATTTCCTTGTATATTAGGGGTAGAAGGCTTTAAAAAAGATTTACTGCGTTTTTCATTTGTGACTACTCCTTATAACTACCAAGATATTAGGAATGCAGCGTCGGCACTTAGAGAATACATAGATACGTTCAAGACCATAGGTCGCTATACATCTTTTGTGTTATTCTTTAAGCCTGAACATAAAGAACGATCAATGGAAGAGTACGAAACGATGTTTTGGGATACGCTGACGTTTCTTCATCAAATTGATCAAAAGAAATGGCCGCAAGACATTCCAAAAGATCCAAAAGATCCATTATGGGAATTTTGCTTTCACGGAGAACCTATTTTTGTCGTATGTAATACGCCTGCTCATTCTTTGCGTAAAAGCCGTAAGAGCAGAGGATTTATGATTACATTTCAGCCTCGGTGGGTCTTTGAAGGTATGACAGGAGATTCAAAAATAGGGCGGCACGTACAAAAGGTGGTCCGCGATCGGTTAAAAACATATGATGACGTATCAGCTCACCCTGAGTTAGGATGGTATGGACAGCAGGGAAACCGAGAGTGGAAGCAATATTTTTTACATGATCATAACAACTATACTACCGGACAGTGTCCGTTTAAATTAAAAAGGAGTGAGCAGCATGGACGTAAAAAAAGCCTCTATTAAAAAAGGAGTTGGCGGAAAGTTTGAAGAAGTAATTAAAGAACTGCTTCCGGCGTATACTGGATACGTTGAAGTACAGCACGATATTGCTTTTCAAACGCACCCATCTCATACGCATCCAACTGATGAAATTCTTCATATACTTGAAGGATCTATTTATTTTACAGTTGAACGTGATACGGTTCTATGTCAGGCAGGAGATCGGATACATTTACCGAAACAAACGGTTCATTCTTCAAAAGCCGGTCCTGATGGGTGCACATACGTTATTTCCATTTTAAAATAAAGACGAAAGAAGATGATGCTTATGCTACGTTCCCGACCAGTGCTGCTGCTTATCGATGTACAAGAAGGATTTTATTCACCCGAGTGGGGGGAAAGAAACAATTTAGATGCAGAAAAACATATGCTGACGCTGCTGCAAGCATGGAGGCGCCAAGATTATCCTGTCATTCACGTACAGCATGCATCAGGAAATCCAAATTCTCCTTTACACCCAAGTTCGAAGGGGTTTCAGTTCAAAGAAGGATTTGGTCCACAAGAAGATGAATACTTAATTCGCAAACACGTGAACAGCTGCTTCATTGGAACAGAGCTAGACAGCTATTTAAAAGCAAATGGCTATGATACGCTTATCTTAATAGGACTAACTACTAATCACTGCGTCTCTACGACTGCTCGCATGGCTGGAAATCTAGGGTACAGGACGTACGTTGTAAACGATGCAACAGCTTGCTTTGATTGTATGTCCTACGATGGAAAAACAAGGCTTCCTGCAGAAGATGTACATACATTCGCATTGTCTTCTTTGCATGAGGAGTTTGCAACGGTCGTTTCTACAAAAGAGACACTTCAAGTTCTTCAAACCTTTCAATATGCTCAAAATCATAACTGATGTGCATGCGCACATCAGTTTTTTATGTAGATTATGTTTATTAAAAGAAGTAAAATAAAGATAATTCTATACTATAAGGAGTTTGTACATATGATCATTCGTTATGCTAAAGAAGAAGATTTACCTATGCTTGTTGAAATTTATAACCAGTCTGTTCAAACAAGTGCTGCTACTTTTGATTTAACGCCTGTAACAGTAGAGCAAAGAAGGAGCTGGTTTGATAATCACATTAGCAATGAACTTTTTCCGCTTATTGTAGCGGAAAAAGATGGGGTAGTAGCGGGCTATGCTTCGCTTTCTTCTTATCGAGATAAAGAGGCGTACATTCAAACGGTAGAGCTATCGATTTATATTGATAAAAACCAGCAGGGACATGGCATTGGAAAACAGCTTATGAAGCGGATTTTGGAATTAGCTAAAGAACTCAACCATCACGTTGTCATTTCAGGGATTACAAAAGGGAATGATATCAGTGTCAAAATGCATGAGCAATTTAATTTTACATTTTGCGGAGAATTTAAAGAAGTAGGCTGGAAATTTGATCAGTGGCAAGATGTGCTTTTTTATCAGCTTATTTTATAAGATGTATGACACCTTTACACATTGTAACGTTTTAGTTTCGTGTGTAAAGGTTATTAACATAATAAGTCGTTTTATTATGTTAATACGAAAGGTGTTAGCTATCATGAATACACATTTTCAATATCAGCATCTAAGAGCTATTCCGAAAAGATGGTCCAAAAAAGAGCTGCATATCCAGCTGAATAGAATCAAGCACAATTCTGAACTATCTACTATAGCAGCAGATCTGCTTTTTCATCTGTTAGAATGTACCCATTCGGGCCTTCAAACTAAACAAGAAATCATAGACTACATCCAAAGCATTCCTACTCATCAACTTCCATCTTTTGTAACCCATTTAAGCAGGTTAATTCAGCATATTTATTATATAGAAGCTGCTGATTACTGTAATCGTCCCCTCAAAGGTTATATGCTTGTTATGAAAAACCAGCCCGCCCATATATCTCTTTATTTTGCTGATCAGATCACATAAAAAAGCTCTCTATTCAAAAGAATAGAGAGCTTTTTTTATTCGTATTTTTTCACTGTTACTTGACATTCTTTTAACGGGATAAGTTTCGACTTTTTCGTCCATTTGTATCCTAACCAAACAATTAAGAATAAAGGCAGTCCGATATAGGAAACAAGTACACCGTACCAGTCAATCGAGTCACCCATAAACGCCGAATAGTTTTGGCCTAAAATAACAACGGCACATAAAATAAAGGCAAAGATAGGGCCAAATGGGAAAAGTTTTGCATGATATGGAAGTTCACTCAAATCATGACCTTGGGCAACAAATGCTCTTCTAAAACGATAGTGGCTGATTGCAATTCCTAACCAAGCAATAAAACCAGACATACCAGAAGCGTTAAGTAACCACGTGTATACCGCACCGTCTCCAAAAAATGAAGCACCAAATGCAAGTGTACCGACAAGTGCCGTTGCGATTAAAGCATTAACCGGAACGCCTCGTTTATTTACTTTTGCTAAGAACCTCGGTGCTTTTCCATCTTTCGCTAAGTTCCAAAGCATACGCGTAGAAGCATACATACCTGAGTTACCAGCAGATAAAACGGCTGTTAAAATAACGGCATTGATAGCTGATGCTGCAAACGCCAGACCTGCTCGTTCGAATATTAGAGTAAACGGACTGACCCGCACATCATCACTTGCTAATGAATCCGCTGTGTATGGAATAAGCATCCCAATAACAAAAATAGCTAAAATATAAAATAACAAGATGCGCCAGAAGACTTGTTTAACTGCGCGAGGAACCGTTTTTTCCGGATCTTCACTTTCTCCAGCTGCGACTCCAAGCAACTCTGTTCCTTGGAATGAAAAACCAGCAGCCATAAAAATACCTAAGACAGTAAAGAATCCACCGTGAATGGGTCCATCACCAAGCGTGAAGTTTTTAAAACCTGGTGCTTCATTGTTAAAGATACCAAAAATCATCATAATACCAATAACTAAAAAGATGATAACCGTTACTACTTTAATTAATGAAAACCAAAATTCAGATTCGCCAAATCCTTTTACAGAAAGGTAGTTAAGCCCAAACATAATTAATAAAAACAGGGCACTCCATAAAATAGAAGAAGAGTTTGGGAACCAAAATTTCATAATAAGGGCTCCAGCAGATAATTCAGCTGCAATCGTAATAGCCCAGTTATACCAATAGTTCCAGCCGAGAGCGAAACCAAAGGATGGATCTACAAACCGAGACGCATACGTACTAAACGAACCAGCTTCAGGCATATAAGCTGCGAGCTCCGCCAGGCTGGTCATCAAAAAGTAAACCATGACACCAATAATAGCGTAAGCTAAAAGCGCTCCCCCAGGTCCTGCTGTATGAATTGCTCCACCACTTGCTAGGAATAAGCCGGTTCCGATGGCTCCTCCTAATGAAATCATCGTTAAGTGGCGAGATTTCAACCCACGTTTTAATTCTTGCTGCTCTTGCATAGATAAATACTCCTTTCGAATGTACGGAAAGAGACGGGATAACATAAAAAAAGCCCGCAGTATATGTGCGCGCTTTTAAATCTGAAAACCGCGTCAACCTTCCGTGAAGATAGCTCTTCACATCACTTGCATGATGTGACAGTTCTGTTCCTGTTCGGAGACAGCCCCAGCTTAAATCAACCGAGAAGTGATCTAAACTTCGGCAATTTTTCCTTTCAAGCAACATCCTCAATGTTCTCTGCATTTCAGTTGCTTTACTATTAAAAACTGCGACCTCTACCTCATCGATTAGGATGAGGGTTTTTTATATTCATTTGACATAAAAGAAGTATATCAAATACTAAAACGATTGTCATTATAAAAAATAGATTCAGAAAATAGAAACATCTTTGAAATCTCTCGAATCTATTTTGTTACATATGGTACAATAAATGTTGTCATAATACTACATAAATATCCGAACGTACCACAGGGGGAGCCGCCGTGCTGAGAGTGAACAAATTGTTCAGACCCTTCGAACCTGTTAGTTAACGCTAGCGTAGGAATGTGGGAATAGTAGCATATATTTGCTTACTCCTGTGTAAACCGTTTGATATGAATGATTCAAAAACAGGAGTGAGAAACGTGAATAAAGCATTACCTTTACAGGCTAAAATTGAAATAGCTATTTTTGCAGCATTGGCTTTTTTAATTGATCTTTTACCTTCTATAAAAATTGCAATAGGCGTAAGCATTTCGTTCTCTATGGTTCCTATTTTTATTATGTGCTTTCGATGGGGAGTCAAAGGAGGAGCTTTATCTGGATTTTTATGGGGAATATTGCAATTAGCTTTAGGAAATGCATATATTTTAACCCCGTTGCAAGCTTTTATAGAGTATATTATCGCCGTTACCTTTATTGGGTTTGGTGGAATTTTTTCGGGTTCTATTAAAGGATACTTAGCTAATAACCAGAGATCAAAAGCTTTCTTTTTCATTATCTTATCTTTAATTATAGGCAGTTTCGCGCGTTATTTTTGTCATTTCATTGCAGGCTTAATATTTTGGGGATTTGCTGCACCAAAAGGAATGCCCATTCTATGGTATTCTTTCTCAATGAACGGGATTTCTATGATTGGGTCGTTGCTATCGTGTCTAATCATCCTTTCACTATTAATTCCATCCGCATCAAGAATGATTGTAACTAAATCACGCTCATAATAAAAAAGACTAAATCTACCAAGATTTAGTCTTTTTTGTCATTTGTCACCTTTGTTTACACAAAAGTGTGTCAGGTTTGATAACATAGTTAGTGAAATATTCAAAAAACTGTTTTATGATAATCACCATATTCAAACGAGATAAGGGATTGATAGCATGCTACAGAAATGGATCACGAGCATAGGTTTAGATATTGGAACAAGCACAACAAAACTGATTGTAAGCAAGCTGCTAATAGCAAATCAACAAAATCAGTTTACGCTGCCAGGCTGTCAAATTATTGATCGTCGCGTAACGTATGCAAGTTCTATCTATACCACCCCTATGCTAAACGATGTTGAAATCGATGTTCAAAAATTAACGGTACTACTAGAACAAGAGTATAAGAATGCAGGAATCTCCTTAGATCAAGTGGAGGCGGGCGCTGTAATCATTACAGGAGAAACGGCTAGAAAGCAAAATGCAGAAAGTATCGTTCACTATCTAGCCGAACATGCTGGGGGTTTTGTTGTTGCAACAGCCGGCGCTGACTTGGAAGGAATATTAGCAGCAAAAGGATCAGGAGCAATCGAACGTTCTGCTGAAACAAATGCAGTAATTGCCAATATTGATGTAGGAGGAGGCACTGCTAACATCGCTTTATGTCAAAATGGAAAAGTGATAGAAACGTTTACACTGCATGTAGGCGGGAGATTAATTCGACTAAATGAAGACGGTCTTGTTACCTACATTTCGTCTCATTTAACTGAATTTTTGAAAAATAATTCTTTAACACTGCGAGAAGGTGAAAAAGCAACATTTGAAAAGCTCTCGTCTATCTGTCAATTACTAGCTGAAGAAACCGTGAATTATGTAAAAGCGCTGAATCAAAATTCCTCGCTGCTCGTTTCTCCTCATACAAGATCTTCTATACATCCTGAAACGATCATGGTTTCAGGAGGAGTAGGAGCAATGATGGAGAAGCAAAAGCCAAAAACAGTGAAGGAAGTGGCCATACACGGAGACGTTGGTCCGCTTCTAGCATATCATTTTCAATCCATCCAAGTATCTCAAGCCGCTGAGACAACGCGCGCTACTGTCATTGGAGCTGGTATGCAAAATACAGAAGTTAGCGGATCAACCGTATACATTAAGTCTAAAAAACTGCCGCTGAAAAACATTCCGATTATAGAAATACCCGTACAGCCAGAGGAGGAGTGGAATCCGCAGCTGTTTCAAGAAAGAGCTCGAGCGTCATGTATGCAGGCTTCAACTATTTTCAGTGCAGAAGATCCTCCCGTTGCTATTGTTTTATCTCATTTTCCTTACTGCAGCTATAAGATGCTGCAAGAATTAGCAAAAGTAATAAGCGCTGAATTTATTGCTTGTTTTAAGAGAGCTAAGTGCCTCGTTGTTTTATGCGAGCAAGATATTGCAAAAGCCTTAGGACAAGCACTAGCTAAACAGAGAAAAGAGTTAGAAATTATTTGTTTAGATCAAATTGATTTTACACACGGAGATTACATCGATCTAGGGTTACCAGTAGCTGGAGAAGCAATCTCTGTTTCCGTTAAAACGCTCGCTTTTTCATCCTAATCCACTAAATATACAAGGAGGAAACGATGTTTAAAACTACACGATTGTTAGGAGAAACATTTTCATTTTATAGCTTAAAAGAAATCATGGCCAAAGCAAACGAAGAGCGTTCTGGAGATCAGCTCGCGGGAGTTAGCGCTGAGTCAATGAAAGAACGAATGGCAGCAAAGCAAGTCCTAGCTGATATCACACTTGCTGATATTCGAAACTACCCGCTGCTCAGCGCAGATGAAGACAACGTCTCGGCGTTAATCGAAAGTCAAATTGATTCATCCGTTTACGACATTATAAAAAATTGGACAGTAGGGGAGTTAAGAGAATACATCTTATCTGATGAGCATACCGGAGAAGACCTTCTTGCGCTTAGCAAAGGATTAAGCAGCGAAATGATTGCGGCAGCTACTAAAATTATGTCCAATTTAGATTTAATTCAAGGAGCAGCCAAAATAGAAGTGCAAACTACTTGTCAAACGACTATCGGCCAAAAAGGCGTATTGGCTTCAAGAGCCCAGCCTAATCATCCTTCAGATAACTTAAAGGGAATGAGAGCATCTCTCTACGAAGCGTTAAGCTATGGAATTGGGGATGCGGTTATTGGAATTAACCCCGTTATTGACACAACGGATAATATCTACGCTCTTTTAAATGAAACAAAAAATATAATCAATGAATGGTCCATCCCTACTCAAAACTGTGTGTTATCACATGTAACAAGTCAGATGAGAGCAATCGAAAAAGGAGCATCTGCTGACTTGATTTTTCAAAGTTTAGCAGGAACAGAAGCCGGTAATGACTCATTTGGGATTTCACTGTCTATGCTCAATGAAGCAACAGCGTTAATTCATGAAAAAGGTACAGCAAAAGGTCCGAACCGCTGGTATTTTGAAACAGGACAAGGTTCTGAACTGTCAGCAGAAGCTCACTATAATATTGATCAAGTAACGCTCGAAGCTAGATGCTACGGCTTAGCTCGTCACTACAAGCCTTTCTTAGTTAACACGGTTGTTGGATTTATTGGACCTGAATATTTATATAACAGCAAACAAGTCCTACGAGCTGGGCTAGAAGATCACTTTATGGGCAAAATGCACGGCTTGCCTATGGGAGTAGACGTATGTTACACCAATCACATGGATGCTGATCAAAATGACATGGATAATTTAAGTATGCTTCTAGGAACAGCTGGAGTGAACTTTGTCATAGGAGTGCCCATGGCTGATGACTGCATGCTAAACTACCAGTCTCTTAGTTATCATGACATCGCAACGGTACGTAATGTGTTAGACCGTACCCCAACGCCTTTATTTCAAAAGTGGCTTGAAGATCAGCGTATTATGGAAAACGGACGCTTTACATCTAGAGCCGGAGACCCAACTATTTTTATGAATTTGATTTAAGGAAGGTGCTTACTATGATACCAAAGTCAAATCGCGATCCGCTTGAAACACTTAAACAATTTACCCCTGCCCGCATAGGTGTCGGCCGTACAGGAACAAGGCCGCTAACAAAAGACGTTTTATCTTTTCGCACGGATCATGCTGCAGCCGTGGATTCTGTATATGGAGCAGTTTCAGAAGATATTTTAGCTGAGTTTAACCTTTTCACTGTGAATACACGCGTGAAGTCAAAAGAACATTATTTAAAACGGCCGGATCAAGGAAGGTTATTAGCAGATAACGCTAAGAAAGAAATTTTTAAAAACTGCGTGCAGCAGCCTGATGTACAAGTAGTAGTCTCAGATGGACTGAGTGCCAAGGCAATCGAAGAAAACATAAGCGACGTGTATCCAGCTTTAATTGACTCCCTGCAGTCATATAGGCTTTGTATCGGGACTTCATTTTTTGTAAAAGGGGGACGAGTTGCATGCATGGATGAAATTGGCGAGATCATAAAGCCAAAAGCACTTGTGCTATTGATTGGAGAGCGACCTGGACTGGTCAGTGCTGAATCAATGAGTGCTTACATGTGCTATGAACCTAGCAAAGGCAAAAAAGAGTCTGATCGTATGGTTATTTCTAATATTCATAAAAGAGGGACGCCTCCTATTGAGGCAGCCGCACATATCGGTACCATGATTGACAAAATGATCAAGCAGCAAACAAGCGGTGTACATCTTATTGTTTAAACATCAAAAGGAGGAGAACGTATGGCGTTACAAAAACAATTAAAACCTATTCATTTATGGGCTATTTCAGTGGGCATGGTTATTTCAGGACAATACTTTGGGTGGAATTACGGGTTTGAACAAGGCGGGATTATTGGGCTTGCAATCGCAACCTTAATTGTAACCGTGTTTTACACAACGTTTATGTTCAGTTATGCAGAGCTTTCAACATCTATCCCGCAAGCCGGCGGACCTTCAGCTTATGCAAGAAGAGCACTTGGACCTTTTGGGGGATATATCGCAGGAATTGCCTGCTTGCTTGAATTTATTTTTGCTCCCCCTGCTATTGCAGTGTCAACAGGAGCATACCTACACTTCCTTATTCCAGCCGTTAACCCTGTATACGCAACGGTAGGTGCCTTTATTTTCTTTGTTTTATTAAATTTAATCGGGGTAAAAGAAGTAGCGGTGATTGAGCTTACAGCTACCATTGTTGCAATAATTGGTTTATCTATTTTTTATGTAGCTGGTTTGCCTCATGTACAAACATCGAATATTTTTAATGATCATTCATTTATTAACGGGCCAACAGGGGTACTAGCAGCTATTCCATTCGCTGTTTGGTTTTATCTGGCAATAGAAGGAGGAGCAATGGCAGCGGAAGAAGTGGAAAATCCTAAGAAAAACATTCCTAAAGGATTTATTGGAGCGATTATTACTCTAGCAACCGCAACGTTGTTTACACTATTTGTAACAGCAGGACTTGGCGAAGGAAGCGGGAAGCTAGCCGATTATCCACTTCCACAGGCACTGTCTTCTGTATACGGAAACGGCATTTCAACCGTTGTTGCTATTATCGGCCTATTCGGTTTGATTGCTAGCTTAAACGGAATCATCATGGGATTTTCAAGACAAACCTATGCGCTTGCACGAGATGGGTACTTCCCTAAATTTCTTGCTAAAACGAATAAAAAAGGAGTTCCTGTCGGCGGTTTGTTGATTCCGGGAGCAATCGGCGTGATTTGTGCAGGATCTGCAACATTTGCCAATGCACTTATTATCTTATCCGTGTTCGGAGCAATGATGATGTACTGCATCAGTTTAGTTTCTCTTTTTATTTTACGCAAAAAAGAACCTAACTTGTCTCGTCCTTTTAAAGTAAACTACCCGGTCGTGCCAAGCATTGCCTTAGTATTAGGGATTCTGTGCTTGTACAGCATCATAAAATACAGTGTTCTTACAACAAATTTAATGCTGTTTGGCGTTTCTCTACCTTTAATTTATGTGATTCTTGGAATTTTCCTTCTTTCAATTATTTACTATGTCTTTTATGGCTCTAGACAGCTCAAAAAAGAAGCAGCCAATTCATATCGAGAAGCATCCATTAAATAGGAGGAAAAACGGCTGGCTGTAAAGGCAAGCCGTTTTTCTTGTAAAATTAAAGGGTTGAGCGTTTTTTTGTAGAATGATATACTAGGTCTGTTTGTTGGAAGAATATACATACATTTATATTAGATAAAGAAGGGGCAATTATGATGAACAAACGTAATACAATCATTATCACGGTTGTTTCATCTATTCTGTTATCAGCCTGTCAGCAAGAAGAAACATTAAAAGACGGAAATACAATGATAGTAGAAAAAGATGCAAAAAAAGTACTAAACGAACCAAAAACACAGGTAGAAAGCATTCAATCAATTGATTTAAATAAAGAAGCAATGAGCGGGAAATTTATTACAGCCTGGATGACTGATTACTTTTCAGCGTTTGGAAAAGCAGTGGATCAAAACTCCTTTGATGATTTAAAAGCTTTTTTGAAAGCGGACAGTTCTTTTTATAAAGAGCAGAACCTTCTTGTTGAAAATTTCACACGCCAAGGCATCGAGCAGAAGAAGCAAACGTTTCATATTGTCAATTGGTATGAAGAACCTAACCATGTGTTCAAAATACAAACCCACGAGGAAAGCTTATTAAAGCAGCCGGGTAAAGATCCTTACACTAAAATTTGTGACCGCCTTTATACAGCCGTTTATCAAAACGATACGTTAAAGTTATCGAGTGTAGAACCATTTGACTTTTCATCTAAACCAAATGCAAGCACTGAAACTCCCACTACACAAACAACAGATTTACACGACTACGATGGAAAATGGACCACTGGCAATGATAACGGATCTCCTATCATTCAATTTCTTGCTACATCCAACTCGGAAGCAACGATTAAAATAAATTCGTACCAGCCACCTAGCAAAACCCGCGTGTCAACCGTTGAACAAAAAAATATTCGCTTTGAAAATAACCAAGCAGCCATTAAATATGAAAATGATGGACAAGGAAATAAAGGAACAATTGTCATTACGCTCAAAGAAAATTCCATCTCATTACTTGCTAAAACAGATCAAAATAAAAAGGCAAAGTGGGGAATTCCAAGCGGTGATTACGTGCTCGATACGTTTGAGAATTAAAGATCATTTTAAAAACAGACCAAATTCGGCATTGAGGAGGACACCTTATGCATAAAAAATGGACGATTGCATTCGTTCTACTGCTGCTAATGGTTTTGACAGCCTGTCAAGAAAAAGAAACAGTTAAGTTATCCAAACCAACCGAACCTTCCTCAGATGAAGTGATCCCAAAAGATCAAGCTAAGTCATCTCCTCCTCCTGATCTTGTATCAGAAAAAAAAGCGGAAAAAACTGCGGTTGAGACGATGAACAAAATTTCAAGTACCTATAAAGAATTAGGCCAAGAGTACGAATGGGAAAATGAATCTAACCCTGCTGATTATGAAACGCTAAAAAAAGCGTTAACGCCATACGCAACTTCATCTTTAATTGCAACAAAGCTAAAAAGTATTTCTACTAATTATTACTGCAAAGAATGCAATATGAGCTTTTTTCCTGATGTAACTCATCTTATTCGATTTGAACTTATTAACAATCACGCTGGGCAATTTTCGGTCTCGGCTATTGAGCCAATTAGTAAAGAAGGAAGCGGTGGACTGACCATCTACATGAATTTTAAATACGTCAATAAGCACTGGAAGTTAAATGAATGGGATGAAGTTACCTATCATCAAAAATACCTCAACATTACGGCCGATGAATATATCGAATACGTGAAGTCAATTAATCCTTCTAGTGATATTTCATACCAAGGTGAAACAACCCGTACAAACGAAAAAGGGGAAAAGGAAGAAATCTTGGTTTTCAAAGAGAACAATACAAAGTATGCCATCAGCAAAAACAGCTCTCAGCGAATCGACGATTTTAAAGAAGATAAAAAAGAAAAAGAAGAGAAGGAAGAAAAAGATTTTAATTTAAAAAGCATCCAAAAAGTTGATCAAGAAACAGCGGATATTTTTATTGAACATTATTTGCGAGATTTAACAAAGTCCATTAACACGAATAAATTTGAACACGTACAGCCTTATATCCAGCGGGATAGTGTTTTGTGGAATGATCAAAAGCAGCTTGTGAAAATGCTGTATGAAAGAGACATTCGAGAAGAACTCGTTGATTATTCGGTATTAGACGTGGAATCTGTGAGTGAAGAAGAGGGCGAAGCGGTCTATACAATCCAAACGAAAGAAGTCATTTCAATTACAACGAACGGTCAAAGTCAGGAAAAAGAGTATTATCGAACCTATACCGTTTCCTACAGCAATAAACAGCTGCACCTGACTAAAATTGAATCACTTTAAAAAACATCACGCTCTGCGTGATGTTTTTATGTATACACAATTTGTGTAATTCCTATCATGATAGATTTTAACGTTCCACCATAAAAAGCAAATATTTAGAAAGAGCATTTAAAAAAAATACTTTACTATACTAACGCAAGATAACTCTTCCTTATCAAGCGTTCATATGATAAAGTAGAGAAATAAACAGAAAACAGAATTTATTTTACATATAATGGATTTTTGTATTAAAATCTTTAAAAACTGACTTTCTAAATTGAGTTTTGAGAGGTTTTTAAAAACTTTTAATGGTATTTGTTGCGAATTTATAAAAAATCGTTATATCGAATCCTAGATCATTTAAAAGGGATATCGTTGTTTTTAATCATTAGGAGGGGTAAAATGGAAGAATTTGAATTGTCGCCTGCGAAAAATTCGTTTCGCCAACTAAAAGAGCAGTGGGAAGAGGCAGAGCTGTTAGATGAAGATAACAACTTGAATTTAAAGCACATTTCAGATGAAGAATTTATTCAGCTCTTTTTTTCAATGCGTATTATCAAAAAATCACTTTCTCCTCATACAATCAGATCTTACAACCAAGACATGAAAACGATTCTGTCTTTTTTCTATGAACGAGAGATTACATTAAAATCGATTGGATTTATGGAAGTCAAATTATTTAATGAAGAAATGATGAATCAATATGCCAATCGCACCGCTGCAAGAAAACTGGAATTTTTTAGAAGAATGCTAGAGTTTGGACACGCTACTCATTTTTATCCTTCGCTGTATACGACGTGGATTGAAAAACCATCTATTTCTAAAGGACATTACAGCGACAAGGAAAAACAAAATCGCACCGAGTACCGAGAGCTAACCGACCGCGAAGCCCAGGTGATTGTAAATGCGTTAGAATCAGTCGTGCGCATTCGTCAGCATGAAAAGGAATTCAAAGCGCGCAATCGCTTAATGGGAATGCTTTTGTATATGAGTGGAATGCGTTCAAGTGAACTGCTGAGTTTAAATTGGGGAAGCTTCCGCGAAGACCGTCGCGGAAATTTGGTTGTAGATGTGATTGGTAAAGGAAAAAAAGAACGAACGATTCCTGTGTTTGATGATGTGAAAGAAACGCTTTTCACTTACCGTCAAGCGTTAAATGAAAGCACTGAACTAAGTCCTTTTGACACCGACCCGCTTTTTTACTCCATTAAAGAGTACTATCGTACCGGCGAAAAGAAGCGATTATCCTATACAACGTTGTATCGAACGATTAAATCAGCTGTTTATAAAGTAAAAGGAAACGCGTCTATTTCTCCTCATTGGTTTCGTCACACCTTTATTACAAACAGTTTAGCTAATGACGTTCCGCTTGCTGTTGTGAAGCAAGTAGTAGGGCATTCTTCTATTGCTACAACGAACGTTTATCTTGAAAAACTTCAAGAAGATACGGTATACGACGCGTTTCGAAAATCAGGTTATCGCTAATTACTTATAATATTTTTATGTAAACTAAAAAACATATATTTTCATTTTTACTGCTTATGCGTATGAAATAAGTTGTATAAATGAATAAGTTACTTTTCCTACAATATAATGGTAGAAAGTCGATAAAGGAGGGAGCTACCTATGACGGCTAAACATCCGCTTCACTACCATTTCGGAGAAGTAACGGAGCTTTTTCATTACATATACGAAGTTTGTGAAACAGCAGGTATTTATATTGACTGGAGCGGAACAGCCCAAACCGTTCAGCTATATCGAAGCGAAGAATCTTTTTTATCCGGAGAACGCTACATCGGAGCGATTCAGTATGAGGGAAGCAATCAGTTTCAAAAAAGATGGCCTTCTACCGTCAGTTTGAGATTTCGACGTGCGAACTTGTCGTTTATTTTAAAATATTGTTTAGAACAAATTGAAGACTACCGCAAAGACACGAACAAAGAACCCTTCATTAATCCAAATGCAGAATCCATCGCGTTTAAATTCACCTCTTTAACAGATGAAACCAAACAAGTGATTTCAAAAATCAAAGAAGTACTATGCATCGCCAACTACGTGTAAAACCCCGCAGAATGTTAGCTGTGGGGTTTTGGGTATTTAACGCAGGTCTTCTGCGTCTTGAAGCAATTGCTCGGCGCGGTATTCAAGTTTTTGTAAAGTTTCGGTATAAATTTTCACCTGCTGTTCGTTTAATTCGGACGTCAATTCGAAAAATACCTGCTCCACAGCAGGCGTTACGTCTGTTTTTAAACGCAGGCCGTCTTCTGTTATTTGAATAAAAAACGAGCGGCGATCTTCTGGATTTCTGATACGCTGAATCCAATTTTGTTTTTCTAGTAAATCTAAAATTTTAGTCAGCGTCGCTTGATCCTTATCCGCTCGTTCAGCTAATTGTTTCTGCGTACTATATTCAGCTTCTGATACGCGTTTTAAAACGGTCCACTGTTCTGGCGTAATCCCAAAAGGGCGCAAGCGTGCGGCAACTACTCTGCTTAAGCGCTTACTTGTACGAACTGTGGGAATGCCGAATATTTCTTCTAACGATTCCATATAAAACCTCCTGCATACATACATGCTGTGATTATATCAGCTGTTTTTATTTCTGTAAATTTGTTTGTAAAGAGGAAGCTTTATAAAAATAAATTTACAGAATAAATTGCAAATACACTAGACTTATTGTGTGTATCCTTGTAATCTAGTGTAAGAATAGTTAAACTTTTTCAAAAACAGTAGGGGGTACACACATCCATGATTAAAGCGGTATTTTTCGACTTAGATGACACGCTACTTTGGGACCAAAAAAGCGTAAAAGAAGCATTCGTTGCAACATGTACATATGCAAGTGAGAAATATAATTTAAAACCTGAAGAACTAGAAGAAGCGGTGCGTAAGGAAGCAAGAGAATTATATGCTTCGTATGAAACCTATGAGTTTACGCAAATGATTGGCATTAATCCATTTGAAGGATTATGGGGAAATTTTTTAGACGATCATGATGAATTCCGCAAAATGAAAGATATTGTTCCTACTTATCGCAAAGAAGCTTGGACTCGAGGTCTTCGTGCCCTAGGAATTCACGATGATGCTTTTGGAGCAGAGCTAGCTGAGCGTTTTCCATTAGAGCGCCGCAAAACACCGTTTGTATACGAAGAAACGTTTAAAGTACTTGATCAATTAAAAGGAAAGTACAAGCTGCTGCTGCTAACAAACGGTTCACCTGACTTACAAAATACCAAATTAGATATTACATCAGAACTAGTTCCATATTTTGATGAGATTGTGATTTCAGGTGCATTTGGCCGCGGTAAGCCTGATCCATCTATTTTCGACCATGCTTTATCACTTATGGATTTAAAGAAAGATGAAGCGATTATGGTTGGAGATAATTTAATGACAGATATACTGGGTTCTTCTCGCGTTGGAATGAAATCTGTATGGATTAATCGTCACGATAAAGAGCGAAATGAAGTCATTCCTACTTATGAAATTACCCATTTAAGTGAACTGCATTCAATTTTAGATGAACTAAATTCATAATACGAACAAACAAAAAAGAGGCGGAAATCGTCTCTTTTTTGTTATAAAAATAAGCACAGCAGTCTTTGCAGGTCCTATATCCGTTCCAAATCCCACTGACTTCATTCACATTGTACTAATCTTATCCTTGATTCCTAGATAAATACCATATAGCATAGTATATAGACTAGTCATTGGAGGAATAACATGAAGAAAATAGTTACCAGAAGCCTTGTAGCTGCTGCTTTGTTCACAAGTCTCGCCGCTTGTGAAGACAAACAAGGCGATACGCACGTCACTTACAAAAACCCTCAACCTAAACATACCCCGGGAACAGACACCATTTCAGCAACAGATGAAACGATGGCCCCTGTAAGTCGGGTAGCTCAAGAAGATGAAACCGATGATCGATTAGCATTTGGAGAACGATCAAAACACGGTCAATATTATGTGTCCACAATGGATGCGCAATTTTATCCTGTTAAAGGAGCTAAACAAGTAAACACCCAGTACATTGTCGTATCCGTTCAGTTTCAGCGAACACCTAATGAACATTCGACTGTAGTATTAAACGACACAACGTTTACATTACAAGATACAGTAACTCATCAAACTTACGAACCGTCTGATGGAGGAAATTTATCGACAGAAACCCCGCACACCCTGTGGACAGCTTTTTCATTACCGTCACTATCTGACGATGAACCACTCAACCTCGATGTTGCATTTAAAATTCCAAAAAAGGCCAACCATACGTATAACCTGTTAATTACACAGCAATCAGAACGAGCCGATGTGTTTAAGTTTGAAGAAGCCAAACAGAATTATTAATTACATACAGAAAAAACGCCCGTCTTTTGTTTTATCGAAAAAGAGGGGGTTTTTTGTAACATCATCCTGTTTCTCATAGAAAGCGTTAACTATACTACAACCCCTGAATAAAAAGAAGGAATATACAAGGGAAGCGGAGTAAACGATAGACACAAAAAGAAAAAGAGAATAGACATAAAGCGCGTTAGTGTAGTCAAGTTCAAAAAGAACGTGTATCATTGTAACTGCTGGTAACAAAAGATAGACATAAAATATAAATAAAAAAGTTATGAGAAAGGAAAAGGTGCGTACATCACGTTAAAGACATATGAATCATAAACATACAAAAACAACTACTGAATTTAGTAATAAAAAAATAAACATGCATTTAAATAGAAAGCTATCAGCCGCTATTATAGCTGCGTTTCTTTTTACTTTACTTTTTTGTTTTATGCCAGGTATAAAAGAGTCAATTCCCAATTTTTCTATTAAAAAAATCAGTCCGCATGTCATTGATTTATTTCCTTTATACCTTTTATTTTTTACACCCTTCTTCTTAATAATGGGGACGTTAGGCACGGTTATCGTTGATTTATTAGTCAGTGCTTTCGTAAAAGAACGTAGTAAAAAAATTGATTTTATCATGTCATTCATATTTCACGCCATTTTTGGGTTATTAATGTTTGAATTCGGAATGATGGGCGTCATTCTTATTTTTATTGTTGATCGCATTCTTTCAATCCGTAAAGAAAACTATTCTTATTTATCCCCACTGGGTTGCATAGTACTGCCGGCCATTATTGGAACTCTCGTCTACTTCATTTTTACTATCGTTTAATAAAAAAAAACAAAAAAGAGACCCAATTGTTAGACTATATCTAACTTTTTAGGGTCTCTTTTTTGTTTTTTCTTGAAAGTTTGATTTACTATGCTATCGTTTGATAAATCAAAAAGATATTTAAACAAATGACTAATGCAGCTATCACCCAAGCTACAGTGGTTGTTGCTTTATGATTAACCAATCCGCCCATGATTTTTTTATTACTCGTAAACATAATAAGAGGAACGAGCGCAAAGGCAATTCCGAACGATAAAATAACTTGACTGACAACTAGTGCACTTGTTGGATTTACGCCCAATCCGATAATCAAAAGCGGCGGAATAATTGTAATGAACCGGCGAAGATATAAAGGAATTCTGCGTTTAATAAATCCTTGCATGATGACATCTCCAGACATTGTTCCGACCGAAGAACTTGAAAGTCCTGAAGATAATAATCCAACTCCGAACGCAATAGCTGCAAAGGGACCAATTAAATGTTCAAATTGTGTAAAAGCCACGTCCAAATCTTGCACGTTTAGTCCGTTTTTAAAGAATAGAGCGGCTGCGACAATCAGCATGCTTGCATTAATTGCACCAGCGATAATCATGGCAATCACAATATCAATAAATTCAAAGCGGAAAATCGCTTTTTTCTCCGATTCTGTAGTTCCTACCACGCGGCGCTGCGTAAGAGCTGAGTGCAAATAAATCGCGTGTGGCATAACTGTAGCACCCAAAATCCCAGAAGCTAACAGCACGCTGTCTGTTCCGTGAAACTGAGGGACAAATAAGCCGTGGACAACACTTGCGCCGTCTGGATGCGCAAGAAACATTTGAGTCCCAAAAGCTAATACCACAATAAAAACCATCGCCGCAATAGCTGCTTCTAGCAGTCGAACACCTCGTCTTTGTAACTCTAAAATAGCAAAAGAGCCTACCGCTGCGATAAGTGCAGCTGGGAACAGAGGAATATGAAATAATAAATAAATTCCAAGAGCAGCCCCAATAAATTCTGCTAAATCCGTCGCCATAATGACCAATTCTCCTTGGATCCAAAGCCCAAAAGAAACGAAGGACGGGAAGTGTTCCTGTGCTATCTCGGGTAAATTCAAGCCCGTTGCAATCCCTAATTTAGCTGATAACGATTGAATTAAGACAGCCATTAAGTTAGAAATTAATACAACCCAAAGCAGCATGTATCCGTATTGAGAGCCTGCTGCAATATTAGTAGCAAAATTACCTGGGTCAATATAAGCAACCGCTGCGATAAAAGCAGGCCCTAAGAAAGGTAATAATCGCTTAATTCCTTTTGTTTTACCCGACAATACGTCTTGAGCACTTAGCTGCATAGCTGATAATGCTTTACTGCCGTTTTGATCTTTCATGTCTAGTGCTCCTTTCTTTGATGAACAATAAATAGCCCAAGCTAATTTTTTTATATGAAGTATAAAATGTTTCCTTAATGCAAATTATATGCTAGCAAAGGTTCTTTTGACAATAAAAAAGTTTAGCAAAAAATATAGATCATCTTCAGCTGTTTTTATCCTGTTTGGCACAATTCTTTAAATGCACAGCCGTGACAGGAGGCAGGCGTATCTGTTTGAGGGAAATGCTCAAGCGGAAGAGGCTGATTTACCTCTGAGTCTTCCAAAAAAGTTTTCATATAATCAATGCTTGTATCAACTTGCTGAAGAACAGCTTCAATTTCGTGAAGAGTAAGCTGATACGTACGCGCACTGCCTGAAAGCAAGTATTCGTTTCGGACTTTTATCTGATCAACGGAAATATTATATTCAGCTAGCACGTAGAGGGCGTATATCGCCAGTTGAAACAAATCATCTTTTGTTTGTTTACTTATTTTCCAATCAACAATCGTAAATTCGTCTGTGACTGGATTTTTAAAAAGAGAATGAAAAGGCGCATATACTTTATGATCATACACATTTATAGAACGAAACGACTGATGAGGCTCCACTTCTAAAAAAGGTGAAGATACGATGTCGCAAAAAGATTTACTTTGTAAAAAGTGATGTACACAAATGTGTACCCGTTTTTGCATGTCTTTAAGGTCTTTTTTAGAAATATAGCCGTTTTCGTAGAATTCTAAAAGCATCTTATACTGAGCAGGCTTATGATACCAAAGCTCTCCATAGTCAGTAGAATCACGCAGTGCGTTATTTAGTAGCTGCTGCACTTTCTCCGCTAAGTTCCGTTCATTTGGGACAAGCTTTGTAGATGTATAGTCAGAAATGGCCTCTGTAATCACTTGACGCACGGCTTGTCCGGCGTACATAGATAAAGTGGAAACCTTTTTTAAACGATAAGCGCTCTGAGACTGCGCAGAAGCGCTGTCAAGCCATCCGTTATGTGAGACATAATAATGATATGCATACTTTCGGTTGCACTGTGTGACCATTTTATGTCTGGAGTACGACCATGAAAATTCAGGGAAATCAGTGATTTGAAACAAGCTATTCACATCCTTTTTCAAAAACTGCGTATAGGTTGGTCTATTAGTATATTCGTACATGAGTTAAAATAGACTGAAAATGTAGAGAGTGAATAGCTACGCATGCATATTATTTTGTGGATTCTCGCGAAATATGTATAAATAGAAAAAACTATTTAAAAATTGATTGCTTTTTTCTGTGGCGGATGTTATATTAATAAAGCGATGAGCTAATTTGTGTAAGTCGAAGGACATGCTTTCGAGCTAAACGTGTGAATGTGGTCACACGGTCCCCGCCACAAACGCATCAAAGACGTCCTACGTGGACGTCTTTTTCATTTTATAAAAAAGAGAGCTTATGCTCTCTTTTTTTGTGTGAGATTATTTACTGAAGAAGTTAGGGTTTTTATTTGAATGCTTCACTATATTTTTAATACTTCTTTTTCACCGTTTTTTATTCCATACATCGTTTCCTACTTGCAACAAGAGTTTTCTTATCCGATTTTCTCGACCAAACATAAATATATAAAAACTTACTGTATTTGCACATTTGCCGCATATTGCATTGTTCCTCTTGTAGAGTTAATCGCAATATCAACAACGTACAAACCTTGATTTTTAGGAACCTTAAATTCATTATTTTTGACAAACAGCTTGGTTTTTTCACCGTTATCTCTCCATATATGCACACTCACACTACGAATATAAGCACCGTCTAAGTTCGAAAAATGGAGCTTAACCAATTGTTGCTGCTGCAATGGGATACTTTTTTGCTGCGATATGTATGTATATAAATCATATACATTTATTTCTTTTTTTGTTGTTGAACGGCCGTTTGACCAGTTAATAGAACCTTTGTGAAGGTGATAGGTATGTTCGTTGACCGCAAGCGCAGCTTCAGGTTTGTTTTGATCGTATTCTTCCTCTAGAAAGAAAGCACTGTTCTTAAGTAAAAGTAAGAAGAACACTATAACAGATCCTAGACCGCTTAAGACATATACACCACATTTTGCGGGTTGTACTTTCATAATAATTTCCTTTCATAGACCAATAATTAAGGAGGATATGTACATAAAATTTCCACTTTTTCTATTTTAAACGATTACAAGTAAAATTACATTTATTGCTTTCTTTCTTCATGAAAAACAGGATAATAGTCATATGTTTTCTATAAAAGGTCTCCTTAGATCAAAATCAAACCCATAGAAAAGGAAGAAAAATGGAAATTAAAAGAGGGAATCTAAAAAATTTACAGAAGTTGATAAGTGATTTAAAATTATACAGAGGAAAAAAGCATTTCAAAAAAAGGGAGATTAGTAGGTTTTTTGTTCTACTTCCGCTTCTTAAAAAGTCGTATTTTTCGTAAGAAACTGTAAAGCTATATTTTATAAAGGTGAACCAATACATATACAAACAAAAGGGACACACAAAAAGGGGGATCAGCATGCAAATTAGAGAACTAGAATTACATGATGCTGCAAACTTTGTAGATTTGCTTAAACAGATTGAAGAAGAAAGTAAGTTTATGCTGTTTGAAAGCGGAGAGCGAAAGCTGAGCACAGATCAGCAGGAGAAAAACATCGAAATCTTTAAGCAGCAGCCAAACTCTACGATTATTGTAGCAGAAGAAAACGAGATGCTTGTGGGATATATAGCTGCAACAGGGGGGGAAGCTAACCGAAACGCTCACATCGCTTCTCTAACATTAGGTATTCGAAAGACGTTTCAAAATCAAGGGATTGGGACAGCTTTAATCGGTGCACTTGAAGAATGGGCGAGAGAACACCGTATTCATCGTCTTGAACTGACAGTCGCTATACAGCATGAAAAGGCTCTTTCTTTATATGACAAAGTAGGATTTGAAATTGAAGGAACAAAAAAACATTCACTGCGAATTGGCGGTTTGTTTATTGATGAGTACTATATGTCTAAATTGCTCAACTAAAGAAGAAACGACGTTTAAAGACGCCGTTTCTTTTTTTAGCTTCCTCTATAAATTTGGTATCCCCACGGTGACACAAGCAAAGGGACGTGATAATGTTCTTGTTCAGAAGACAATCCGACTCGAACAGAAACCTGATTTAAAAAGGGGGGATTTGTTGTTTGGACCTCTTGTTTTTTATAATATTCCCCAATATGAAACAAAAGTTCATAATCTCCTGATTCAAACGCTTCAGAAGAGAAGAGCGGAGTTGCTAACCTCCCGTCTTCATTTGTAGTACCGTGTGAAATTTTTATTCGTTTACTTTCCGACTGAATATGATAAAAATCAACTTTGACAAAAGCAGCCGGACATCCGTGGGTAAGATCTAAAATATGCGTTGTGATTTTAGTCATGCTCGTTTCTTTGTCTCCTTATCTTCAGTAATTTTATCAGTTAAGCGAAAGAAAGCAATTTTATATACTTCTTCTAACGCTGTATCAAACTCTGTTTGCTCGGTATTTAGTAAACGACTTTGCATTGCCTCGTAGATATCTTCTTTTTGTTTGCCTCGTACTGCCAAAATAAAAGGAAAAGGAAACTTCTCCATATACGTTCCATTGAGAGAAGAAAACTGTTCATACTCATCTTGCGTTAAGTTTTGTAAGCCTGCTTTGGTTTGTTCTTCAGTAGAAGCAGATGTCATGGCAATATTTTCACCTAGATTTGGATGAGCTTGCAGCAGCTGCAGCTGTTTTTCTACAGATGCTTGCGCTACAATTTCTTTCATCATGGCATGAAGTTGTTCAACGGAAGAGAAAGGGCCTTTAGAATAAGCCTCTTCTGCAACCCAAGGTGAATGTTCAAATATATCACCAACTAGTGAAACAAAATGCTGCTTGCTAAGCTGATTTACATACTGTACGGATACGTTATTCATACTACACCACCTTTATTTTATTTCTGAATAATCTGTCTTCTCCAAAGAGACAGAAGGTACTTTTCGTTCAATTGCTGCGTTAAAAAAGAGATTTAATAAAATGGCAGCCAAACTTCCTGTAATAACTCCATCACTTACAATTACGCGCAAAGCATTTGGGAGCTGAGCGAATAAATCGGGTACCACCGTTACACCAAGGCCGAGTGAAAGAGAGCACGCAATAATCAGCAAATTCTCTTGTTTGGACAAATCAACAGCACTTAGCATTTTGATGCCTGATGAAATAACTAAACCAAACAACACGACCATTGCTCCTCCTAAAACAGGGGTGGGAATAATGGTTGTAAAAGCAGCTATTTTCGGAACAAGCCCCAGTAATACGAGAATGAAGCCGGCTACTACCACTACATTTTTTGTTTTCACTTTCGATAATTGAACCAGTCCTACATTCTGAGCGAATGTATTGTAAGGGAAAGCATTAAATAGCCCTCCAAGAACAATGGCGATTCCTTCGGCACGGTAGCCTTTTGTAAAATCCTTTTCCGTTAATTCCCGATCACACAGCTTTCCTAACGCTAAAAATACGCCTGTAGACTCAATAATAATGACCAAGCATACGAGAATCATTGTTAAAATAGGGCCGATTTCAAAAGTGGGCATCCCAAAATAAAAAGGAGTGGGAACGTGCAGCCAAGAAGCTTCATTAAAATTAGTGAAATCAACTTTTCCCATTAATACAGCGGCTATTGTTCCGGCTACAATTCCAATCAACACAGAAAGAGAACGAAGAAAACCGCTGAAAAATCGATTTAAAATTAAAATAAGCGCTAGAACACCAAAAGAAAGAAGAAGATTAGAAAGAGAACCAAAATCTTTGCTTCCCACTCCTCCTGCCATATTTCGGACAGCGGATGGTACAAGCGATAAACCAATCATCGTCACAACCGTTCCGGTGACAACGGGAGGGAAAAATTTAATAATTTTGCCTAAAAAACTTGCTGCCAGTACGATGAAAATACCACCGGCAATAATCGCTCCGTAAACAGCGCTAATTCCATATTGAGTTCCAATTGCAATCATAGGAGTCACCGCTACAAATGAGCTTCCGAGTACAACAGGAAGACCAATACCAAACCACCTGTTCGTCCATGCCTGCAGCAGCGTAGCTAGTCCGCATGTTAGTAAATCAATGGCCACAAGATAGGATAAGTCATGGGCATTTAAATTCAATGCGCGCCCCACCATCAGCGGAACGAGAATGGCACCCGCATACATAGCAAGTACGTGCTGTAATCCCAATGAAGCTAGTCGAAACGGTCGATTTTGGTTATTCACCTAAAAACCTCCTTTAATTATATCACATGTAATGTCAATAAATATTACATTTATAATAATACATTAATAGTAAAATGTTTTTTAAGAGATGTCATTAGTTAAGTTGACTAAAAATAGAGGATTCGATATCTACTTTTTTACAATATATAGAGAAGCAGGTAAGCTATCTTGTAAAAAGATGTTACATTAATTTTTAGTACCAACTCTTAATAGTAAGTGATATAATTTTTGTATATATTTTCAAATAATAGAGGGAAGAGGAAATGTTTATGTATAATCTTGCGGCTCACGTATGTAAATTTTTATTAAAAAGAAGAGGTAAGCTTTACATAAGGAATAAAGAGTCTTTACCAACAAACACAGGTTTTGTGATCGCTTGTTCGCATAAGGGATGGGTAGACGTTGTGGCGCTTGGTGCGGCTATTTTGCCTCACCAAATTCATTTTATGGCAAAAAAGGAGCTTTTTAATCATATACTCACTAGTAATGTATTAAAAAAACTCAACGCATTCCCAGTAGATCGTAACAACCCGGGACCCAGCAGCATTAAAACACCTATTAAATTAGCAAAAGAAGGACATATCGTCGGGATTTTTCCTAGCGGCACGCGAACAGAGGAAGACGTTCCCTTAAAAAGAGGAGCAGTCACTATAGCGAGTATAGCAAAGGTTCCTATTGTACCCGCGGTTTACAAAAGACCCGCAAATGTAAAAGAACTATTTTTGAAGGTTCCTATTGTTATCTCCTTTGGAAAACCTATCTACCTTGGAGAAGATAAACTGACAAAAGATCGCCTTGCCGACGTGTCAAACCATTTAACAGCTTCAATTCGTGCGTTAGAGGAAACAGCAAGATAACTTCATAGCGGAGGTGCATCATGAAGGATTGGGTACAGAGAAAGTTAAACGATGTAATTAGTGATGATGTGCAGGCAAAAATGAAAGAAAAGATGGCTGAAAGTGGCGTAACCGTTCCTATATCCGCTTCTATGCTCATGCGAATTTTTCAAAAGCAAATGACAAAGCAAGATCAAATTCAGCAATTCTCTATTTCATTTCAAGACTCCTATATTCACGTGAATGGAATTATTAAAAAATTTCTGGTGAGAATTCCATTTTCCATTGTGCTAGAACCTCTTGAGGCAAAAGAACGTACGCTTCTATTCAAAATCCATGAAATGAAACCTCTTAATCAAAATTGGATCAACTATCGAATTTTTCACAAGCCGCCTGTTACTACGTATGAAGAAAAACAAATTCATATCAATCTCAATGAAATTGATAAAGTGAAGGTCATTCCAGTAGGGAAAATCAAACAATTTTCAATACAAGATGAAAAGCTTCGAGTGAAAATTGGTTTATAAATAGTTATAAATAAAATGTAGAAATAGTTTTTGTAGAAAGAAAACCTTTTCAATTCAGCACTTAATTCGATTAGGTGCTATTTCTTTATAATTTTTATAAAATTTTTAGAATTTTTCGTCTCTAACTATTGTGACACTCTTCCCTAAAGTTGTACAATGTAACTTATATAGAGGTTTAAGCGAAAAACCCGTAAATATAAAGAGCAAGGAGAAACAACTATGACAACTTATTCAATCGATGTAACACTAAGTCAAACAAAAAAAGAAAAGCCGCAATCTGATCAATTGCAATTCGGGAAAGTCTTTACGGACCATATGTTCATTATGGATTATACAGAAGGCCAAGGATGGCACGATGCTCGTATTGTCCCTTATCAACCTATCACATTAGATCCGGCATCCATGATCTTTCATTACGGGCAGTCTGTTTTTGAAGGACTAAAAGCATATGTAACAAAAAAAGAGCAAGTATTATTATTTAGACCAGATGAGAACTTCAAACGTTTAAATAAATCAAACGATCGTCTTTGTATTCCTCATGTTGATGAAAACTTAGCTCTAGAAGCGTTAAAGCAGCTGATTAAAATTGACCGCGAATGGATTCCTACTGCTGAAGGTACATCACTATACATTCGCCCGTTTGTCATCGCAACAGAGCCTTACTTAGGAGTAGCGCCATCTGACCGCTATCAATTTATCATTATTCTTTCTCCAGTTGGTTCATATTACAAAGAAGGGATTGCTCCTGTAAAAATTGCGGTTGAAAGCGAATTTGTTCGTGCTGTAGCCGGAGGGACAGGGACAGCTAAAACAGGCGGAAACTATGCTTCAAGCTTAAAAGCTCAGCAGCTTTCTGACTCAAAAGGCTATTCACAAGTACTGTGGTTAGACGGAGTTGAACGCAAGTACATTGAAGAAGTAGGAAGCATGAATATTTTCTTCAAAATCGATGGAGAAGTAGTAACGCCATCTGTGAACGGAAGCATTTTGGAAGGAATTACGCGTAAATCTATCATTGAGCTGCTAAAACACTGGGATATGCCTGTAACTGAGCGCCGTATTTCTATGGAAGAAATTAAGCAAGCTTATTCCGAAGGCAAACTAGAAGAGGCATTTGGAACAGGTACAGCTGCAGTTATTTCTCCAATTGGCGAACTATTTTGGAATAACGAGAAAATGGTCATCAACGATGGAAACACAGGAGAAGTATCACAAAAACTGTATGACACTCTAACAGGTATTCAAAATGGTACAGTGGAAGACCCATTCGGCTGGGCAGTGGAAGTAGAATAAATTTCGGTAGTCAAATATCTTTTTACGTAAAAGAAGCGGACAGCTCCCGCTTCTTTTTTTATTGCCGAATAGTCCAAAAGAAACGAGTTATTTTTTGAATATTTAGAACTATTTATATACTTTTATTGTAAAATAAAATATAATTTTCCTTATAAAAGCAATACTTTGTCTTTATTGAAATTCACAGCATTACTTATTCGTTATAAGGGGGAATAAAATGCTTTTTTTATCACATGATGAAAAAATTAAACAGCTGGCTTCACACTTAGCTGAACGACTCGAAAGAGAATTAAGCCAAGAAACCTCAGATGAACAAATGCACGTGCTCATCGGCTACTTGTTTGCTTCTCATTTAATCGAGCACCGTCCCACGGGTTATTACGTAAGGTCTCAATACCCTGAGCAGCTAAAAGATTTATATGAAACTTTACACGTCCATCAATAAATTGTCTCTTCCTCTTTTGTCCTATATCGTGTAGAATTTTAGAAAATATATGATTTTCTAGTTGATGGCAGAGCTAGGATATAGCGAGGTGTGGCATTTACCTTTAAATGATTAAGTAATGGCTTTAGAGGTGAATAATGTTAGCACAGATCAAAGAAATGAGTTTAGATAAAAATCGTCGTAATCCACATTACCGCGTATTGTTGCAGTGTCCAGACGGGAGTGAACTATTCATTCACTTTAATTATACATACCGATCAAAAACATATTGGTCAAGAGATGTATATTACAACAATGTTCATAAAAAATCTCAGCTTGCTTGGTATACCCAAAGCGTAGAAGGAATGACGGCTCAGCAGTTTCTAGAAGAGCTAGGAGCCAAAGTAAATGAACATTTCGATTTTACACTGCGACGATAACCAAAAAAAGCACCTCTTATGAAGGGGTGCTTTTTTTTTGGTTGTTTTACACAAATAAGGACAGAGTAATGTATATTCTCTTTTTTTTGAAATGAAAGGCGGAATGTTCATGGCGCAAATTGTAATGTGGATGTTTTTTATCGGTCCTTGGCTATTGCTTTTTGCAGTGGATAAAGAGCGAGTGAAGCGGTATATGGCTGTATAACTATTTGGAGTGGTATTGTTAACGATGGTTTTTCAAATTGGAGATGGCTTTAACTGGTGGGAAGTGAATAAAACTCTTTTTTTTCTTCGTTAATATGACGCCTTTTCCTTTTGGCATATTTATAATAGGCACGCTTTTTATTTTTTATTTTACCTATCCTGGATTTTGGATGTTTATGATTATCAATGCAGCATTTGATTTGTTTCAAGCATTTGTTATGAATCCTATTTTTGAAAAGCTAAATATTTATACACTGAAGGAAATGAATCATTTTTTATTATTTGTACTAATGATGGTTGTTGCTGTTCTACTTTTTCTTTATCAAAAGTGGCAAGATACTGCGTTTAAGTTATCTATCAAGTAATAGAGTGACGGGTTGTGTTTTATCGCTAACTTTTATATAATGAACGTATAAAACCCTCTATTTATATCGGAAATAGAGGTGTTTTTACTATGAAAAAGATACAAAATGGCAAAATATCTGCGGATGAATATCATTTTTCGCAAAAAAATTAAAATAATGTAAAAGTTTATGTTAAAATGGCAATGTTGCGTGAACGAATTAACTAAATTTACGCAAGAATGCTATTTACATACGTAAGAAGGAGAGAGATTTAAGATGGCAAAGACGTTAATTTTTGGACATAAAAATCCTGACACAGATACAATCTGTTCTGCAATTGCATACGCTGATTTAAAGAATAAATTAGGTGTAGACGCTGAACCAGTTCGATTAGGCGATATTAACGGTGAAACGCAATTTGCTCTTGAAAAGTTCAACGCTGAACTACCACGTTTCGTTGATGAAGTATCTAAAGAAACAAATGAAGTTATTTTAGTGGACCACAACGAACGCCAACAAAGTGCAAACGATATTGATCAAGTTCGTGTGCTTGAAGTAATTGATCATCACCGTATTGCTAACTTTGAAACAGCAGATCCTTTATACTATCGTGCAGAGCCAGTTGGATGTACGGCAACGATCTTAAACAAGATGTATAAAGAAAACGGCGTAGAAATCGAACCTAACATCGCAGGTCTTATGCTATCAGCTATCATTTCTGATTCTTTATTATTCAAATCACCAACTTGCACAGACCAGGACGTTGCAGCTGCTAAAGAATTAGCGGAAATTGCAGGCGTAGATGCAGAAGAGTACGGATTAGCAATGCTGAAAGCTGGAGCTGACTTAGGCGATAAAACAGCTTCACAATTAATTTCATTAGATGCTAAAGAATTCAGCATGGGTACAAGCAAAGTAGAAATTGCACAAGTGAATGCAATTGACGTAAACGACGTTTTAGTGCGCAAAGTTGAATTGGAAGAAGCTATTACTAAAACAATCGAAGAAAAAGGATTACAATTATTCCTTTTAGTTGTTACAGATATTTTAAACAGCAACTCTACTGCATTAGCATTAGGTTCTGCTGCTTCAAAAGTAGAAGAAGCATACAACGTAACGCTTGAAAACAATACAGCTGTCTTAGAAGGCGTTGTATCACGTAAAAAACAAGTAGTGCCTGTATTAACATCTGTATTTGCTTAATCAAAAAAACGGTTCGTGTCTAGACACGAACCGTTTTTTTGTCCATTTGCACGTCAAGCCAATTTAGTATATCTTCTATCACTTCATCTTTATTTAATTCATTAAGCAACTCATGACGGCACTGTGTAAAAAAGCGGTAGCTTACGTCCTGCAATCCGGCTTTTTTAAAGTCGTTATATACTTTGAGTACCCCTTTTGTATAGCTGCCTACTGGGTCATGTTCTCCAGATATTAAATAAACAGGCAGGTTTGATGGTACTAGCTTTATATTAGCTAAGTTAGAGATTTGTTTGATTCCTGTTAATAAGTCATAGAAAAATCCCGCTGTGAAAACTCCTCCGCAGTAAGGGTCATTTACATATAAATCTACAGCCTCATTATCTTGACTTAACCAATCAAAAGGTGTTCGAGCAGGATGAAAGGATTTGTTATACTGTCCAAAAGAAAGTTTATCAAGCAACGGACTAGCAGATCGTAATCCTTTTCTTTTTTTCTCTATTGTCGCAGCTAATATGCCGCCCTTCAGTGAAAGGGAAGGAATGCTGCCAGTACCTGAGAGCATCACACCATGAATGTGCTCTGTATTCAATTGAATATATCTTCTCGTTAGAAAAGAACCCATGCTGTGACCGAAAAGAAAGATTGGTAGACCAGAGTGTTCCGTTGAAATGTGCTTAGTCAGCGCAATCATGTCGTAAACTACGGTGTCAAAACCATTTTCTTCAGCAAAAAAACGCTTTTCTTCATCTTTTAAAGCTGTTTGACCGTGACCGCGGTGATCATTTCCATATACGATGTAGCCATGTTGAGTTAATACATTAGCAAAGTATTCGTAGCGTCCAATATGTTCGGCCATCCCATGGGCTATTTGAACAACGCCTTTTGCAGAATTGTTTTCAACATCCCATTTTTGTGCAAATATTTCTTTTTCCTGATGACCTCTGTAATAAAAGGATTGTTTCATGCTCAGCATCCACCTTCTGCCCCCTTGTAAAATAAGGGATATGTGTATATATTATACTAATTTATGCGGGTGATTTTACTATTTTGAAATAAAAAATGATTATTTTGTCATAAACCTTTACAAACCTTTATGTGATTTGTTAAATTAGTATTTATATTAAAAATTATTAAACAATTTAAAAAGATTCAGTTTTTAATAGGTTAGATGAATACGGAGGGAATTATTGTGGCAGAATTAAGAAGTAACATGATCAAAAAAGGATTCGACAGAGCACCGCACCGCAGCCTACTGCGTGCAGCTGGTGTAAAAGAAGAGGATTTCGGCAAACCGTTTATTGCGGTTGTCAATTCATATATTGATATTGTACCAGGTCATGTTCACTTGCAAGAGTTTGGTAAAATCGTAAAAGATGCGATTCGCGAAGCTGGTGGCGTACCTTTTGAAATGAACACTATCGGTGTAGATGACGGTATTGCGATGGGCCATATCGGTATGCGCTATTCATTACCAAGTCGTGAAATCATTGCTGACTCAGTTGAAACGGTAGTATCTGCTCACTGGTTTGATGGAATGGTATGTATTCCAAACTGTGATAAAATCACGCCTGGGATGTTAATGGCTTCATTACGTCTGAATATTCCGACAGTTTTTGTTAGCGGCGGACCAATGAAGGCTGGCGTAACGAGCGACGGTCGTAAGATTTCTCTTTCTTCAGTATTTGAAGGCGTAGGAGCTCATCAAGCTGGTAAACTTGATGATAAGGGATTACTTGAATTAGAACAATTCGGCTGTCCGACATGCGGATCTTGTTCAGGAATGTTTACAGCGAACTCAATGAACTGCTTAGCTGAAGCGTTAGGACTTGCTTTACCTGGAAACGGTACAATCTTAGCAGTTGCTCCTGAACGTAGAGAATTCGTTAAGAAATCAGCTAAACAGCTTATGGAATTAATTAAATTAGATTTAAAACCACGTGATATCGTAACAGAAAAAGCAATCGACAACGCGTTTGCTTTGGACATGGCGTTAGGTGGTTCTACAAATACAGTTCTTCATACGCTAGCTCTTGCGAATGAAGCTGAAATTGAGTATCCATTAGAGCGTATTAATGAAGTGGCAGAACGCGTGCCTCACTTGGCAAAACTGGCTCCGGCTTCTGATGTATTTATTGAAGACTTACATGAAGCAGGAGGCGTATCAGCTGCTTTAAACGAGCTATCTAAAAAAGAAGGGGCTCTTCATCTAGATACTATGACAGTTACTGGAAAAACGCTAGGTGAAAACATTGCCGGATGCGATGTAAAAGACTATAACGTTATCCATCCAATCGATAAGCCGTTCACCGAAAAAGGCGGACTTGCTGTATTATTTGGTAACTTAGCTCCAGACGGCGCGATTATTAAAACAGGCGGTGTTCAAGACGGCATTACTCGCCACGAAGGACCAGCAATTGTATTTGAGTCTCAAGACGAGGCGCTGCACGGTATTGCTAACGGCAAAGTAAAAGAAGGACATGTCGTAGTCATTCGTTATGAAGGACCAAAAGGCGGCCCGGGAATGCCTGAAATGCTAGCTCCAACTTCTCAAATCATGGGAATGGGACTAGGTGCAAAAGTAGCTCTATTAACGGACGGACGCTTCTCTGGCGCTTCTCGTGGATTATCAATTGGCCACGCATCTCCAGAAGCTGCTGAAGGCGGCCCGCTAGCATTTGTAGAAGATGGCGACCACATCGTAATTGACATTGAAGATCGTTCGATGAATGTTCAAGTTTCTCCAGATGTTTGGGAAGAACGAAAAGCAAACTGGAAAGGCTTTGAGCCAAAAGTGAAAAAAGGCTATCTTGCAAGATATTCTAAACTTGTAACTTCTGCAAGCACAGGCGGAATTATGAAAATCTAATAGTACAAAAAAGGCTCTCAGTAGAGAGCCTTTTTCTTTACTGAAGTAACTGTGTACAAGAAGATTTTTAAAACGTAAATTCTTTTTTCATTATAACGTGTGGAATACCGTCTTCCATAAATACATCAGAAACAGTCTTATACCCTAATTTATGATAAAATGATTCAGCTTGAACTTGACCGTGAAGCTTAGCTTGAATTAATCCTTCTTTTTTCGCTGCTTCTTCCAAGCTGGCCACCACTTCTTTTCCGAGCCCGTATTTTCTAAATTCCTTTAATACGCATATCCGCTCTATTTTGGCGTAATCGTCTACTATGCGGAATCTACCAGAAGCTGCCGGTTCATTGTTAAAGTAAATCAACATATGTTTTGCCGTTTCTTCATGTTCATCAAATTCATCTTTTAATGGCACGCCTTGTTCTTCAACAAACACTGTTTTACGTATATGAAATACTTCTTCAAGCTGCTCTTTTGTTGTAACTTGCTTAATTTTCATTAAAATCCTTCCTTTGCTGCGAATTTATGATTCTTTTTTGTATAATAAAGATATCTGATATAAAAGAGTATAAAGGAAAAACAAAATGTTGTAAATGCAACAAAAAAAACAAACAAGTGAAATATTACATACATGATGTTTTAATTTCTCGCTGTTTGAACTGTATCAGTAGCATTAAATTTAAATGCTGAGCGAAATATAATCAAAAAATAGCGCTTCAGCTTTTAACAAACTTTAGGAAGAATTAAAATCAACTGGAACATGTTACAAAAGGAAAGAAAATGTATTATGAAGCGCCATGGCTCTACATAACTTGTAAAAAGAGAAATATTCACAATAGTAGTAGGATGAAAAAGGGGAATGTATCATGCAAATAACCTTAGTGTATAAAGATGAGCAATCGAATAAATTTTGGAAAGTTGAAAGAAGAGACAGCAAGTTAGTCATTCACTTTGGAAAAGTTGATACAGCCGGTCGCATGCAAGTAAAAGAGTTTGCTTCCGCAGAAGCTTGTGAAGCGGAAGCTGAAAAGCTGATTCGTGCAAAATTGAAGAAAGGGTATAAGCCTTTAACTTGTTCAATGCAAGTAATGAAAGACAGCACGATGTCAGAGGATCTCTTTTGGGAACTGATAAAAAAGGCGAAGACAAAAATAGATGTCGACGAGCAAATGGAATGGCTCCGCTCAACGCTAGCAAAGCGTTCTGAAAAAGACATTTTCCGCTTTGATCAGCTGTTAAATCAGCATTTTGATCAATCCTATACTTCTTCATTGTGGGCAGCAGCTTATATTGTAATGGGCGGTTGTTCAGATGATTGTTTTGATTATTTTAGAGCGTGGCTTTTATATCAAGGAAAAGACATTTATTATAAAGCAATTGAATCTCCTGAGACGATGATTTCTGTTCTTCAACCACTAGAAGTAGAAGGCTATGCTCCTCAATTAGAAGAATTACTTGCTGTAGCGTGTGAAGCTTATGAAGAAAAGACAGGTTTAGATAACGACTACTATTATGATAAATATGACCAGTTTGATCCAATCTGGTACGATGAGCAAGATTTGGATCTTGATTGGGATGAAGATGATGAGGATGGTTTACAGATGCGATTCCCTGTGCTTTGGAATCGCTATTGGAACAATCATCTCGAATATTAAAAAGAGGAGATGAAAACCTTTAAACAGATTTTCATCTCCTCTTTTCTTATTTTGATAGAGTACGTGAAGGACCGGCCGAAGACAGTTTTGTTTTTTTGTTTAGCATACTGTTCATAATCATTCCGATTACGATTACCATCATACCAGCTAAAGCTATCCCTGTTGGCACACGCCCATTTAATAAAAACACTTCTCCAAACACTGTAAAAATCATGCTGCCCGATTGAGTTGCTTCGACAGCTCCCAGCAAAGCTAAATTTTCTTTTGCCAAGTCTGTTGCGTGAAAGAACGTCATTGTCGCAATTACACCTGAACTCATCGCTAATATAAAAGCTTGCGAAAACTGAGGAGCTGTCGGCATACCAGTTGTATAAAATCCATATATCGCATAGATGATACTTAGCGGTATACTGCCGATAGCCATACCTAAAACACGTTGAAATGTATCTAATTTCCCTTTGCAAACTTCCATCATTTTTCGATTTCCAAGCGGATATAAAAAAGCAGCCATGACGACAGGGAGAAAACCCAACACAAACTGTGAAAGCGTGATGTTTTCAGCTTCTTTAACTTGCATGAGAATCACACCCGCTAAAATAAACGTTGAAATACCAAGCGTTTTGAGTGGAATGTTTCCTCTTACTTTTTTGTTTCCGTCTGCAGTTTGAATCGTTACATAGAAAAGTGGAGAAATGAGCGCACCTGCCAAGATCGTTACTTGCCACGTTCCAGCTATGAGCCATGACGGTCCAAAAAGTGAAGAAAAACTTAATAATGAATAAAATCCAATTCCTGCAAGAGTTCCCCAGCCTAACCAAGCGAAAGGATGCTTTTTCATTTCCATCCATAATGGTGTAAACTTCTTTTGTACAAGTACTAAAATGAGTAAAATAGGTAGTGCTAATAAAAAACGAAGAGATGCTGTCCAAGCCCAGCTTGTTCCAGATACATTCATGGCGCGATTCACAATAAATGTAGCAGAAAAGAACATGGACGAGAGAAGCCCCCATAAAATTGCTTTCATACTTTTTCCTCCTAATTAATAAAAATACCTAAATATATATTATAGTATACTTAGATACAAAAAAAGTGTACCATAATATACAAAAGAAAGGAAGGTAAAAATGCATTCAGAAGAAATGATGAAAAAGGTAGGCAACGAGCTTAGAAAAATAAGAACACAGCGAGAATTCACACTCGATGAATTAGCAGATAGGACGGGAGTGAGCAAACTTACGTTAGGGAAAATTGAAAGAGGGGAGACTAATCCAACCCTAGGAGTAATGTGGAAAATAACAACAGGTTTAAATATCCCTTTAACTAAATTAGTGTCAGTAGAACCTTCAGTGGCTGTATCTAAGTGCGGAGAAGGTTTTTCTCTCAAAGGACCGGACGAAGCGTGGAAAGTAGAATTTATTTTTCAAAATCAAATAGATTCAACTATTGAAATGTACCGAGCCTTTCTTTCTCCTCTCGCTACATACTGTCCCGAACCTCATCATAAAGGATTAATTGAAGTAGCAACGGTAATGGAAGGAAGAATCAAAATGAAAATAGAAGAAGAGCTATACGAGCTAAAACAATTTGACTCTATAAAATTTGAAGGAAGTCATGTACACTCATACAAAAATCTTGAAGAACGTCCCGCTGTTCTGCATTTACTGCTAAAATATGAGGAGTAAAACGGCAGAGCCGCAGTAAAACGAACCATAAAAAATGATTCGTTTTACTGCGGCTCTAAGAGCTGTTTATTCATCAGCTTGTTTTGATAACTAATGTATTTCTTCACCCTGATGATAATTAATGAATATTCTTCAATCAAACGGTGGATAGATTGAACCATACACTCTGGGTAATGATGTTTTTTCTGTAAATATACTTTATACTTTCGAATTTGTCTTTCGAAATATAAAATAACTTGTTCAGGTGTTTTTACCAGTAAAGATTGCATGTATTCATCTACTTGCTTTTCGAGAAACGAATAGCGATTCGTGATAAAAAATGTCTTCATCTTATTTTCCTCCCTATATGTTAGTGGTACAAAAAAGAAACCCTTGTGCTAGGATTTCTTTTTTGCTTTTTATTTGAATCAGCTGTGCGCAACTTTTAGGCACTGATACTTGAAATCGAAGACTGTCTATATTTTTTTATTTTGCATTTTATATATGTAGGCGTTTCGCCGAAAAGATTTGCTACATGTGCAATAGCTCCATAATACGTTTTAGCATCCATCATTTCTTTATTCACAATATAGTCATACAGGGATGATTCAATATCATCAACAAAAGCTAAAATGTGACGCTTTTCGAATAGGAGTTGATAAAGTTCATTAATTAAGTATGGGCTTTGATCAAATTTGTCTTGAAGCTGCTCTACTCGATACTTTGTCATAGGCACTTCACACAAGATAATGTATCGTAACTCTTCTAAAAATAATTTATTCATCTTTCTCACATCCCTATTCTGTTAATAATTATATAATAGCACTATGCCTTCATATTTGGAAGCGTTTTCAATGTATTAATTTTAATATTTTTTTCTTCTCATTTCCTTTCGTTTTTTCTTTTCTTACGTGAATTATCTGTAGTATAGTTCGTTTTACGTAAAGACTCTAGCTAATTGTTAAACTACCTGACATACTTTTTGAAATTTTTATTATTGATGTCAAAAACTCTTACATATCTAAGCGCAAACACCTTAAAAATAACGTCCTATGAGCCGGAATCGTCTTTAATTGTGATAAAATAAAAAATGGAAAATACATCATATAGGAGAGAGGCTATGGAAAAAGATCATATTTCAGAGCTTAAGATTTTAAAAGACATTGCCGAGATTTTAAATGAAGGCACTAATTTACATACAATGCTTCACGATGCTCTTTTAAAACTGCTGCAAATAACAGATTTACAAACAGGATGGATCTTTTTTATTGACGAAAATGGAAAACATGAGATGATTGCCGCTCAGCATTTGCCGCCGGCTTTATTAAATAAAACCGCTCAGCCTATGTGTAACGGAAGCTGCTGGTGTGTTGATCGGTATATGGATGGCCGGCTTCAAAAAGCGTCTAATATTATGGAGTGCAAGAGACTTGAAGATTCCGTCATTCATGAGTGGGGGGATACACACGACATTACCCATCACGCAACGGTTCCTTTACAAGCAGGGGATGAGCGCTTTGGATTATTAAATGTAGCTGCCCCTCATAAAATTCATTTTGAACAGCGAGAGCTTGATTTATTAGGATCCGTCGCTCTTCAAATTGGCACGGCTATCAAGCGGATTAAGCTGACTCAATCTCAGCAGGAGGTAAAGCTTATTGAAGAAAGAAACAGACTGGCAAAAGATCTTCACGATTCTGTTAATCAACTGTTATTTTCAATTAATGTCACAGCCAAAGCCGGAAGCAGCTTAGCGAAAGATGTGCAGTTAAAAGAGACTTTTTCCTTAATCCAAGAAACCGCTCAGTATGCTCAAGTGGAAATGAAAGCATTAATTTGGCAGCTTCGTCCTCAAGGGTTAGAAAACGGCATCGTCAGTGCGTTAAAAAGCTATGGTCAAATGCTAGGTCTTAACGTAACAGAACAAATTAAAGGTGTGTCGGTTTTGCCTGCTGTGATTGAAGAGACACTGTGGAGAGTCGGCCAAGAAGCTTTTAATAATTGCCGAAAGCATGCGGGTACAGCAGATGTACATTTAAACGTAAATATAAGCAGAGAACAAGTGATTATGAAAGTCCAAGATAGCGGCAATGGGTTTATGTATAGTGCTTCAGCAGAATTGCCGACGCTTGGATTAAAAACCATGCAAGAGCGAATAAAAAGATTAAATGGAAAACTATCTGTTACAAGCAGCATAGGAAACGGAACGGTTGTGGAAGTATCTATTCCTCTTTCATAACAGAAAGGAGCGCATATGAAAATAAAGATTCTAATCGCAGATGATCACCACGTTGTCCGAAAAGGGCTTGTCTTTTTCTTACAGACGCAGCCAGACTTAGAAATTGTAGGAGAAGCTTCTAACGGAGAGGAAGCTTTAAAGTTAGCGACATCCCTAGAACCACACATTGTTTTAATGGATTTATCGATGCCGGTTCTCGATGGAATCGAAGCAACAAAAGAATTAAAAAAACAAGCACCGCATATACAAGTCATGATTTTAACAAGCTTTTCGGATCAAGACCATGTGATACCGGCACTAGAAGCTGGAGCTTCAGGCTATCAGCTAAAAGAAAGTGACCCAGATGAACTTGTAGCAGCTATTCGAAAGCTAATGAACGGAGAAAATCAGCTTCATCCAAAAGTCACCACACACTTGCTAACACGCTTAACTAAAAGCAGCGAAAAGAAAGTCAATTTTATTGACCACTTAACAAAACGAGAAAAAGACGTATTAAAAGAAATTGCAAAAGGAAAAAGCAACAAAGAAATCGGTGTTGCCTTACATATTACGGAAAAAACAGTAAAAACACATGTATCTAATATTTTATCGAAGCTTGGGGTTCAAGACCGCACGCAAGCTGCTCTATATGCTGTGCAGCACGGAATTTCCTAACCTACGACTTTAGTTGTAGGTTTTTCTCTGTGCTTCTCCGTCTATATTGGTAGCTTTCTTTCTATCAATAGCATGACGAAAAAAAGTTCAATCATCCCTATACTATACGTATAACCAAACGACAGAGGAGTAGATAAACATGAACATACTTATCATGAATGGAAGTCCTAGAGAAACAGGTCGAACAACACAAATGACGAGAGAGCTTCACAAAAGCTATCAAAGTTCTTTTCTAGATTTAAGCCAATTATCGCTTCCTATATTCACAGGTGAACCTCATCAGTATGAAACAGAAGAAGTACAAGAGCTAATTGAAAAAACAGAAAAAGCAGATGGTATTTTACTTGCGACGCCCGAGTACCACGGAGCTATGAGCGGAGCGTTGAAAAACGCATTTGACTTCTTAAACAGTGCGTATTTTGCGCATAAGCCCGTAGCACTTTTAGCAGTATCAGGAGGAGGAAAAGGAGGCATTAATGCTTTAAATAACCTTAGAACCGTTACACGCGCTTTGTATGCGAATGTTCTATCTAAGCAGTTGGTATTAGACCCTGCAGACATCTTGGAAAAAGGGACTTTACGAAAAAACGCAGCTAACGGAATTCATGAATTAGTTAATGAGCTGACTCTGTATACACAAGTGTCTAAGCAAATTTTAGAAGCTAAGCAAAATGTTTGATGAAGGCGCTCCATAAAGACCGGCGCTTTCAGGCCGTAGTAGCTGCTAATGTTTTATCCTCTATCGGCTCCGGTATTACGATGCTTGCCATTCCTTTACTGTTAGTTGCATCTCCACATGGAAATAGACTATTTGGCACGATTATGCTGATTATGACGGTGATTAGCTTTATGGCTACTCCTTATATAGGTGTTCTGATTGATCGAATGTCACGAAAGAAAATGCTGTTAACCGTAGAATTGATAGGTTTTATCACGGTCATGTTATTTGTAATCGTCGGTTTTGTTACCGATTATTCAACGATTCACTACGTAATTTTGTACGGAACCGGAAACCTTTACTACACGTTTTTTTATCCAACGATTTTTGCTTTAAATCAAGAAGTTTTTTCAAAAGATGCGTTTCAATCATTAAACAGTATCATGGAAATACAAGGTCAGCTATCGAGTATGCTTGCAGGCGCTATAGCGAGTCTAGTCATTACTCGTTGGTCGCTTCAGTGGATTTTAACAGTAGATGCATCTACGTATATAGCTGCATTTCTTTGTCTATGGAGTATTCCATATAAACAAAGCGGTGAACGAAGCGACAAGAAACACACTGCCATGAAAGAAGGTTTAACATTTATAAAAGAAAATCGCTCCGTCTCTATTTTTTTACTGCTTTCTTTTATGCCTTTCATCGCTGTGATGATGACGAACTATTTATTTCCTATTTATCTGACTCAACAATTAAAAGCAAGTCCAGCAGCATATGGAATTGAAAGTGCGGTATATGGTTTCGGGGCATTAACGGCAGGGGTATTCATCGTATCTATTATGAAAAGAACAGGCACTGAGCTAGCCGTTATGCTTAATATAAGCCTTTTTGCACTCGGTATATCTATCCTCTTCTTTATGAAACTTCTGCCGATTTATTTTTCTGTTGTGTTTCTTCTTGCTTTTGCAAATGCAGGTACAAGAGTAGCTCGAAATACGTTTATGATGCAAAAAATACCGAATATCATCGTGGGAAGAGTCGACAGCTGTTTTCGCTTTATTACGTTAGGAATTCGGATTTTACTGATTTTCTTCTTTACGTACGTTACGGCTAACGATCGTATAGGACTGGCTTTTTTAGGGCTGAGTCTACTTTTATTATCATCGGCTGGAGCGGGCTGGATACTCTACAAAAGAAAAAAGCGAAAACAGTCTGCATTGCTTAAGAGTGTTTTATAATGTCTGTTGCATGTTATAATAGAGAAATTGACAAATAATGTTCAACGTTTATGACGTTGAACATTATTTGTTCTGAATAGAAATTAAACAGAAACAGCATTGACTGTTATGCGATTGGAAGATTGTGAAGCGATGATAAATAAAACATTAAACAAAGAACAATTAAAAGATTCGTACTCAAGCAGAACGTACTATAGAGGACACACGTATTACAAGCAGGGACGTGTGCTCGACTTGGAATACAATGAACAGACCACTACGTGGACAGCAGCCGTTCGAGGGGCGGAAATGTATACGGTAATGGTTGAACAAAAAGGAAATTCTTTTTATTCATTCTGCGATTGTCCTGCTTATCACGAGTTTTCAGAATGCAAACACGAAGTAGCTGTTTTATTAACCATTTGCGATGAGCGAGCAAAGCCGCAGCCAATTAAAACGAAGCCTTTTCGCCAAAGCAAAGAATACGAGAATGTAAATCATTTTATCGACTTATTTTCAAGTTATCAGCAAACAATAAGCGACCACAGAAAATATGCAGATAAAGATCCGTTGAAAGTGGAATTTATTTGCAAGTCTTACTCAGAAGAATTTTTACGTTCAGAAGGAATGTACGTGGCGCTTGAAATGAAAGTAGGCGTCGACCGGACGTATGTAGTAAAAAACATTCAAGAATTTTTAACAGACGTTAAAGAATTCAAAACTCACGAATTTACCAAGCGCTTCGAATATGACCCGGCGGAACATTTTTTTATAGAAGAAGATAGGAAAATCATTGAGCTGCTGATGGATATTATGACAAATGAATCATTTTATAAAAATTCTTATTCCATGTATCGTTCGTCTGCAAATAACAGAGAACTAATCATTCCCTCTATCATAGCCAAAGAGTTATTTCAATTGCTCAAAGATCGGAGCTTTATATTTATTCATGACGGGCACTCATATGAAAATATTATCTTTGCTGAAAGCTCAGCTCCTTTTTCGTTTCAATTAAATAAGCACCCGGCAGCTGGATTTGAGTTAGACTTTACTGAACTTCATCAAGCTTCATTTTTTGATCGATACGGGTGGCTATTTTTAAACGGGACGTTTTATGAGCTATCTCAAGATCAGCGTATGCTTCTTGAAGGGCTTCGAAAAACGGCGCCTTTGAAGCCAGTCGTACCTATAGCAGAAGAGCAGATGGGCAATTTTTTATCACACGTCGTTCCAGGACTAAAAAAAGTGGGAAAAGTGGATATCGCAAAAGAAGTATCCCATCAGATTATTGCACCTGAACTAAAAGCAAAAGTATTTATTGACCAGGAAGATGAACAGCTGTTTGTGACGCTTCGGTACCACTACGGAGAGATTTCAATTAATCCATTTTTACCTCAACCTGAAAAGTACGATAAAATCTTAATACGAGATTTAGAAAAAGAAGACCGCGTGATGGATTTAATTGAAACAGCTCCTTTAAACATTTATAAAAACCAGCTGTATTTAAATCAAGATGAATCATCTTTATATGAATTTTTGTTTCATATTGTTCCAAAGCTTGATGAAATAGCGGATGTGTATATTACGGATGAGATGAAAGATTATGCTTATACGGATTTTTCTGCGCCAGTAACAACGGTTGACATCAAAAACAGCAATGGATTATTAGAAATTAATTTTGATTTAGGAGACATTAATCATCAGACCGTTCAAGCTGTTTTAAAATCTGTTTTAGAAAAGAAAAGCTATCATCGTCTAGATAACGGTGCGTTTATTCCTCTTGAAAACGAAGGCTTTGAGCATATTCAAAATCTGTTTCGTGAGCTGAACGTAACCGAGAAAGACTTAAAGGATAACTCATTGCAAGTACCTTTATACAGAGGGATGCAAGTGGAAGAGATTATGAGTGCGGGTGATAAATCAGCTGCTAAGTTTGGCTCAGCATTTAAAAGGTTACTTACACAGCTCAAATCCCCAGAGGAAATGGATTGGGAAGTACCGGAATCCTTGCAGGCATCACTGCGTGATTATCAGTACAATGGGTTTAAGTGGTTTAAATCTCTGGCTCACTACTCTTTAGGAGGCGTGCTGGCTGATGATATGGGGCTTGGAAAAACGCTTCAAAGCATTGCCTATATCCTATCCGAAAAAGAGCTTGATGAAGATAGCAGTGCTTTTTTAATTGTTGTGCCGGCTTCCTTGATTTATAACTGGCGCAACGAATTGGAGAAATTTGCACCGAATTTAACGGTTCAAACCATTACAGGAACGCCGAGCGAGCGTGAGGAGAAGCTAAAACGCACAGCTGACGTATGGATCACATCTTATCCAACGCTGCGTCAAGATATTGATTTGTATCAGCACCTTCATTTTCATGCTTTAATTCTAGATGAGGCTCAGAGTATTAAAAATCATACAACGAAGACAGCAGTAGCTGTTAGGACTATTTCAGCTAAAAAACGTTTTGCGCTGAGCGGTACCCCTATTGAAAACTCACTTGATGAGCTTTGGTCAATTTTCCAGACCATTCTTCCTGGTTTATTTCCAGGGCTTCGCCAGTTTAAAAACATGTCATCGGAGCAGGTCAGTCGAATTGTAAGACCATTTTTACTGCGACGAGTAAAAAAGGATGTGTTAAAAGAACTGCCTGATAAAATTGAAACAACTCATTTATCTGAGCTGACTAAAGAACAAAAAGAGTTATATGTAGGCTATTTAGAGCAATTAAAATCATCTTTAGCCGGTGAAGATTTTAATAAAAACCGAATGAAGATCTTAGCGGGATTAACAAGACTTCGCCAGATTTGCTGTCATCCGTCTTTATTCGTTGAAAATTACGAAGGGTATTCAAGCAAATTAGAGCAGCTGCTTGAGATTACAAGAAGTGCGGTTGCCAATGGAAAACGCTTGTTAATCTTTTCTCAGTTTACAAGCATGCTTCACATTATTCGAGAAGAGCTTCAAAAAGATAATCTCTCATACTTTTATTTAGACGGTCAAACGCCATCAAAAGAACGGGTGGAAATGGCGGATCGGTTTAATAATGGAGAACAAGACATTTTCTTAATTTCATTAAAAGCCGGAGGCACAGGCTTAAATTTAACGGGAGCCGATACGGTTATTTTATATGACTTATGGTGGAACCCGGCGATTGAAGAACAAGCGGCAGGCCGTGCACACCGCATTGGGCAAAAAAATGTTGTGCAGGTCATCAAGCTTATTTCTCAAGGAACCATCGAAGAAAAAATTTACGGCTTGCAGCAAAAGAAAAAAGAACTCATCGAACAGGTTATTCAGCCGGGAGAAACAATGCTTTCCAGTTTGACAGAAGAAGAGCTTCGAGAACTGCTTAGTATGTAGCAAAGGATGTGTGAGGAATGAAAAAATGGGCGTTTGTATCAGATTTTGATGGAACAATTTCAAAAAAAGATTTTTACTGGATTGTGATTGAAAAGTATTTTCCAGAAGGTGAAGAACTTTTCCACCGATGGAAAGCAGGAGAAATGAAAGATATTGATTTTTTATCTACTGTTTTTCAATCCATTCACCAGGAAGAACCGAAAATTTTAGAAGAAGTAGGGAATATTCCAATTGATGAATACGTGCCCGCTTTTATTAAAACTGTTCAGAAAAACGGCGGGGATTTTTATATTTTAAGCGCTGGAACAACGTACTATATTAAACCGATTTTAGATAAATACGGTGTTGAAAAAGTGGAAGTTTATTCGAATGAAGGATATTTCCATCAAAACAATGTTCACTTGCGTCTAGACCCTGCTCACAGATGGCATTCAGAACGCTACGGCATTGATAAATCTGCTGTTATTCAAGAACTAAAAGAGACATACGAAACGATTTATTTTGCTGGAGACAGCGAGCCGGATTCACATCCGGCAAAATATGCAGATGTCACATTTGCAAAAGATTCTTTGCAGGATTTACTGCGCGAACAAAACGTTTCATTTGTTCCAGTTGAGACATTTAAAGATATTGAGCGGTATTTAATGCAGCACAATGTGATAAGCAAGACATAAAAACAGCGGTATTATTTGATTACTTCAAATAATACCGCTGTTCCTATTCCGCCTCCGCTCCCTAAAGCAGCTATTACATATCGCACGTCACGGCGCCTGCTTTCATAAAAAAGACGCGTGGCTAAAATAGCTCCTGATGCTCCGTATGGGTGTCCCAGCGTCAACGCTCCTCCGCGAATATTTACTTTCTCTTCTGATATCCCCAGTTCTTGCATACAAGCAACAACTTTAACGGCAAAGGCTTCATTGATTTCAAATAGGTCAATGTCATCTATCGTAAGAGAATTTCGCTTCAAGATATTTTTAATCGCAGAGACGGGCGCAATAGCAGGGTATAGAGGCGACACGCCTGAAATATCAGCGTCTATAAAACGTAAAACGGGCTGAAATCCTAAGGCGCGTGCTTTTTGCTCTTCCATCACAAGTGTAACGCAGGCCCCGTCATTAATTCCACAGCTGTTGGCTGCAGTGACGGTACCGTCTTTTTTAAAAAAGACGGGGCTGGCTTTTTGAAGCAGCTTTGTTAGGTTTCGGTTTTTCATAAACGCTTCATCATGCATCACATTTGAAAGAGGAAGCGTTTCTTCTTCAAACAATCTCTTTTCAAAAGACTCCCAGCTTCTTTCATGGCTTAAAAGAGCATACCTATCCTGCTGGTCTTTAGATATATTGTATTGCTGGGCTACGTTTTCTGCTGCGATCCCCATGTCAGGGTCACCAATTTTATCAGGAGAAAAACGTGCTCTTTTTTCAAAAGGAGAAGTACTTGTACTTTCAACTCCTCCAGCTAAATAACACGTTCCAGCGCCAGCTTTTATCAAATAGCTGGCCATTCGAATAGCCTCTAAGCCCGCTCCGCACTGACGATCAATGGTCATTCCCGGGATAGAAAAAGGGAGCTCTGCTTCTAAGGCGGATAGTCTAGCTACATTTCCTCCTGGACCTACAACATTGCCTAAAATAATGTCATCAATTTCATGCTCGATTCCAGCGCTAAGCTGTTTTAATAAAGGAGCCGCTAGCTCTTGAACGCGAAAATTTTTAAGTGCGCCGTTTTCTTTTCCAATCACTGTACGCTTCGCTTTTACAACTGCTGCTTGATACATGGTCATCACTTCCTTACATAGAAGCCGTTTTAGAACGGCCAGGTACCGCTACTGCTTTTCGAACTTTTGTAATTAAATACGCCGCGACCGCTGCTTTTATGAAGTCACCCGGAAGATAAACAAAGCTTAGCTGAAGGGACTTCAGAAACGGAATGTGAAGCTGCATTGCCTGTACAGGAATGCCGCATGCGTATACTAACACAATGCCAAATAACACATTTACGGCAAATGCCTTTGCAACCGTTACATTTTTAAATCGTGACAGAGTCCAGCCAATAAAGAAAGCTGCAAACACATAGCCAATGATGTATCCAGCACTCGGACTCAAAAATACGCCAATCCCTCCGCGTCCTCCAGCAAGTAAAGGAACGCCAGCTGCTAGCAAACATAAAAAAAGAAATTGACTTAAAGCTCCTAGTCTAGCTCCAAGAATTCCTCCCGATAGCATAACACCCATAGGCTGAAGGGTAATTGGAACGGGTGTAAAGGATAAAAAAATAGGAGGGACGAGGCCTAGAGCTCCCATTATAGCCGTGAATAATGCAACGTACGTCATATCTTTTGTTTTCATCGTAAACCTCCGCTATGTATGATAAAACATGACTATCGTATCTTATAAAACTCAAATTAGTCAACTTAATTTTTATATAAGTTTACATTTTTGTTTTCTCAAACGTACATTTACGATACACTAAAAGTAAAAGAAAAAGGGAGTTTAAGCAGTAATGAAACGAATTGAAGAACTAATTTTTTATCAGTGTCAACAAACGCCTGGCAACCTGGCACTATCGAATTCTATTAATAAGCTAAGCTACGGTCAAATGTGGGATCATGTATGCAAAGCCGAAAATCAGCTGCAGGAAAAAGGGATGGAAAAAGGGGAGCTCGTTGCGTTAAGCATGCCAAACAATGTAGAAGCTGTTGTGTCATTTTTAGCGATTTTAAAAGCTGGTGGAATTGTGATGCTTTTACATAATGAGTTAACAGAGGCGGAAGTGGATACCTATTTTTCTATTCAATCCCCAAATTGGCTATGGAACACATCTTCTTTAACTAACATAACAAAAGAAAAACCAATCCTGCCCGTACGGCGAGTGAATGCACTGTCCGATTTATTTTTATTTGGATTTACCTCTGGGTCAACAGGGAGACCAAAAGGATTTGTAAAATCGCATTATTCTTGGTCTTCATCATTTCAAGAGTGGTCCGATATATTTTCTTTAGAGCAACACGACAAAGTGCTTGTTCCTTTACATATCTCGTATTCTGCCCAGCTTTACCCGGTTCTGCATGCGCTTTGCAGCGGCATGCACGCTATCATGCTAGAATCGTTTACACCTTCGGCTGTTTTTAACAAGGAAGCTAGCTGTATGTCTATTACACCCGCATTAATTTCTCCGTTGCTTCGTTATGTACAAAGCAGACCAAAAGAAAAACGACTTCTGCCAAAAACCGTAATTTCAGTAGGCAATAAATTATCTCCTTCCGTTCGAAAGAAATTTTCACAAGCGTTTCCTAATGCCTATCTGTATGAATATTACGGATCTTCTGAAATGGGATTTGTTACGGTGCTTTCACCACATACAGCTGAAACGCTGCCTCATACAGTAGGCTATCCTGTTGACAGCGTAGACGTTTTAATCCTGAACGAGCGTGGAAAAGAAGTAAAAAAAGGAGATAAAGGAACACTATTTGTGAAAACAACTCAAGCATTTGAAGGGTTTGTTAAGGACAGTGAAGAAACGAACCGCTCATTTTTTAACGGATATGTTACGTCGCATGATATTGCGGTTCAGCTTCAAGACGGAAGCATTACCATCGTAGGAAGAGACAAAAACGTGATTAAAAGCAGCGGAAGCTTAGTGTATGCTGAAGAAATCGAAGAGTTGCTTTTGCAAATACCCGGCGTTAGCGAAGCAGCCGTTTTTAGCGTAGTAGATGCTGAACGTTCAGAAGTAGTCGGTGCAGCAATTGTCTTAGAGAACGTTTCTCTTTCTGATGTGAGACAAGCACTGACAAAACGAGTATCTGCTTATAAAATCCCGCGCATATGGAGAGTTTTAACGTCCTTTCCGCGAATGAAAAATGGTAAAATTGACAAAGCAACGATATACAGCTACTTTGCAGAGAAAGAAGGGAAGACATATGATTTCATTTGAACCTATTACAGCTGACACGATGTATATTGTGTCAGAGATTATCAATTCAAACGAAGCTTATAACGTGTTAGAAAACGGCAAAAAAGAGCGGGGTGAAGAAGAGCTTTTTAAAGAATACATGAACGAAAAAACAGACAGTTACTTTATAAAAGCCGACGATACATACGTAGGGGTTATTGATTACATGAAACAAAACCCAAACGATGACCATCCGTGGATTGGAGCATTTATCATTCATAGCGCCTATCACAATTTCAGTTTTGGAACGCAGGCGTATCTAGCGTTTGAAGACAAGCTAAAAGAAGAGGGAGTTTCCGTTCTACGCCTTGGCGTTCTGTCTCAAAATCCTAGAGCCAAGCTGTTTTGGGAGCGCCTTGGTTTTACGCATTATGCCACTAAGCCGCTTCATCATAATCAAGTTAACTGCTTGGGAAAAGAGATATAAAAGAAATCCGTGGGTTCATCCACGGATTTCTTTTATATTATTTTGTTAAAATCGTCGCATTCGCCGGAATCACAAGCTGATTTTTGACTTTCTTAGCACCTTTTTCACTAGCAAAAATCAATTTACCTTTCGCTGCTACAGATACTCTTACAGGTTGATTTGAAATATTATGATACACGCTAATCGAGTTGCCTTTATACGTACGGCTATAAGCAACAACTTCTTTACTGTCTACTGAAATAGATTGAAGCGTTCCTTTTACTAACTCTTCGTGCTGCTGGCGCACACGAATCATTTCACGGTAATGATTTAACAAAGAATCTTTTTGTTTTGTTTGGGCTTCCACAGACACACCGTTGCCGCCTTTGTTGTATACAGCTGTCTCCCAGCTAGTTTGTCCAAGTCCGTTTCCTTCGTACCAGCGGAACGGTTCACGGATTAACTCATCAGGCTTTTCACCGGTCATGCCGATTTCTTCACCGTAATAAATATACGGGTTGCCAGGAAGCGTAAGTAAGATAGAAGCAGCTGATTTTGCTTTGTTCACATCGCCGCTCAGCTCACTCATGACGCGGTTTTGGTCATGGTTGGTTAAGAAAATGCCGTCAATTTTATTTGGATTGTATGATTTGAACAGCTCATCAGTTGCCGCTGCTGCAGTAGCGATTCCTTGATCATTTCCCGCTTTTACAGAGCTGACAATTTTTCCTGCTAAATCAAAGTTAAATAAAGAATCAAGCGATTGATAGTAAGGGGCTACCACTTCCGGTTGATCCCATACTTCACCCGTTAGATATACGTTAGGGTTTTCTTTTTTCATCGCATCTCTAAACTCATTCCACCAAAGGATATTTTTCTTAGCGCCTTCAGGTGTTTGACCTTTAAAGATATGAAGGGCAGCATCTAAGCGGAAGCCATCAACGCCTTGCTTTAGCCAAAACTTTCCGACGTTAATCATTTCTTTTCTTACTTCAGGGTTATCGTAATTTAAGTCAGGCATTCCTTCCCAGAACGTTCCGTAAAAATACTCTCCGTTTGGAGCTTTATGCCATACTTGCTGTCCCCAAGATCCTTTTTCATTCAGGTCGGTATTTTTATCAGCCCAAATATAGTAATCTCTGTACTTGCTGTTTTTATCTTTTAACGCAGCTTGAAACCAAGGGTGTTCACTGCTCGTATGATTCACAACGAGGTCCATAATAACTTTTACGTCTCGTTTGTCTGCTTCTTTCATCAGTTTGCGAAAATCTTGCAGACTTCCATACTGCGGATCAATATTATAATAGTCCGTTACATCATATTTATGATAGCTAGGAGAAGGGTTTACGGGCATCATCCAAATCCCGTTTACTTGAAGATCATTTTTTGTATGAGAATTGCCGTCATTTAAATAATCCAACTTTTGTGTCAGACCTTTTAAATCACCATGTCCATCTTTATTTGTATCGTAAAAAGAGTTTACATACACCTCATAAAAGACACCGTTTTTATCTGCTGCTTCAGACTTACCTTTATGTACGGTTTCGGCGTGAACGCCTGTTGATAAGCTAGCAGCCAGCGGCAGTGTTAGTGCTAAAGCTGTCCATTTTTTTCCTTTCATCGTTTCATCCCCTTTTTTTGCAATCGTTTGCATAAATTGACTACAATTGAAATATAGCACCTATTTGAAAACGATTACAACGAAAATTTCATTTTGATTATTTTGAACTAGTAATTTTTCTGACAACCTGTTTGTTTACTGCGTCTAATGACATTGAGCGGCTGCGTTATATTAAGGCTATAGATAGAAGATAGCAATAAAATAAGGGGTTATTATCCAAGTAAAAATAATGACTATGTCAAATATTCTGACAATGTTGTTGTTCAATTCATCATCTCGTGCTAAAATCCAAATATAACTGAAAAATGGTACTGTAGTTCCGAAAAACGGAACTTAAAGTATTGATGCAGATAATAAAGCTTGAATTTTATTTACTATCTGCAAATGATTACGCTTACATTAAAAGGGTTAAGGGGGAAGAATGCATTGAGTAAAGTAGATTTAAACTGTGATTTAGGTGAAAGCTTTGGTGCTTATCGTATTGGCAATGATGAAGCCATTTTAGAGCACGTGACGTCTGTGAACGTAGCCTGTGGATTTCATGCAGGGGATCCGAGCGTCATGAGAAAAACGGTGAAATTGGCCGCTGAAAAAAAAGTGCAAATTGGGGCTCATCCTGGTCTGCAGGACCTTATCGGTTTTGGACGCAGAAACATGAATATTTCGCCTCAAGAAGCCTACGATATCGTGGTTTATCAAATTGGGGCATTAAACGGTTTTTTGCAAGCGGAAGGGTTATCGATGCAGCATGTAAAACCTCACGGTGCACTATATAACATGGCTGCTAAAAACAAAGCGTTGTCTGAAGCAATAGCAAAAGCTGTTTACAACGTAAATCCTGAGCTGATTTTGTTTGGGTTATCTGGAAGTGAGCTGATTCAAGCAGGTAACAGAATTGGTTTAAAAACGGCTAACGAAGTATTTGCAGACCGTACCTATCAGTTAGACGGTTCTCTCACTGCTCGCACAGAACCAAATGCTTTAATTGAAAATGATGACGAAGCTGTTTCTCAAGTTATTACAATGGTGAAAGAAGGGAAGGTAAAATCTCAGCAGGGCAAGGATGTAGAATTGCAGGCAGATACGATTTGCATCCATGGAGACGGAGCTCACGCACTTGAATTTGCCCGTCATGTCAACCGTTCTTTACGAGCATCAGAAGTGGTAGTTAAGGCTATTTCAAAATAAAAACTACATACAATCAGGAGGAAGATGATATTGGAGCCAATTAAAAAATCAACACCTCAGCAAAAACTTTCGGCTGCGCCTAAAGTAAACTGGACGTTAATGCTTGGAGCCGCTTTTTTAATGGCCACATCGGCTATTGGACCAGGCTTTTTAACTCAAACTACTGTATTTACACAAAATTTAGCTGCAAGCTTCGGATTCGTTATTTTAATTTCAATTATTCTTGATATCTTTGCTCAAACCAACGTATGGAGAATTATTGCTGTTTCTGAAAAACGCGGACAAGAAATCGCCAACATGGTATTTCCTGGATTAGGATACGTGCTCGCTATTTTAATTGTTATTGGAGGACTTGCTTTCAATATTGGAAATATTGCCGGTGCCGGGCTTGGATTAAATGCGATTACGGGTATTTCTCCAACAGCCGGCGCTGCGATTAGTGCAGTTATTGCCGTGCTAATCTTCGTTGTAAAAGAAGCTGGAAAAGCAATGGATCGCTTCACGCAAATTGCAGGTTTTGTCATGATTGGGCTCATGCTATACGTAGCTGCTACCACTTCACCTCCCGTTGGAGAAGCTGTAGTGAAAACTTTTGCTCCTGACAAAATTGACATTATTGCGATCGTTACGCTTGTTGGAGGAACAGTCGGTGGTTATATCACCTTTGCTGGCGGACATCGTCTTTTAGATGCCGGCGTAAAAGGCATCGATTCTTTACCTCAAGTAACAAAAAGTTCTGTAACAGGAATTCTCATCACTTCTGTTATGCGAATCGCGTTGTTTTTAGCTGTACTTGGCGTTGTGTCTAAAGGTTTACAAATTGACCCAGCCAATCCTCCGGCATCCGTGTTTCAGCTCGCAGCGGGAAACGTCGGTTATAAAATCTTTGGTATTGTTATGTGGTCTGCCGCTATTACGTCTGTGGTAGGAGCTGCTTATACATCCGTTTCGTTTATTCAAACGTTTAGTGAAAAACTTAATAAAAACTCAAACTGGATTATTATTGGATTTATTATTATTTCAACTCTGTCGTTTGTCTTAATTGGAAAACCTGTAAAAGTTCTTCTTTTAGTTGGAGCAATCAATGGATTAATTCTGCCGATCGCTCTTGGGACGTTACTGGTTGCTGCTTACAAAAAAAGCATCGTTGGCGAGTATAAACATCCTTTATGGCTTACCATTTCTGGTGTACTTGTCGTTATTGTAATGGCTTTAATGGGCGGCTATACGTTAATAGATCAACTTCCTCAATTATTTAAATAAAACAATGTGCCCGCACGTAAGTTGCGTGCGGGCAATGATGGGAGATAGAAACATGACAACCCTTTCACAGCTAACTCCAGCTGAACTTCGTCAGCAAATCCGTAACAATCAGCTTATTCAACCAACAGCAGGCATGGCAAACGGCTATGCTCAAGCTAATTTAGCTATTTTACCAAAGCAACAAGCTTTTGACTTTCTATTGTTCTGTCAGCGTAACCCTAAATCGTGTCCTCTTTTAGATGTCACAGACGTTGGATCTCCGGTGCCAAAATTTGCAGCTCCATCCGGAGATATTCGTACAGACATTCCAAAGTATCGAATCTATGAAAATGGGGAACTAGTAAAAGAAGTAACCGATATCACAGATTACTGGACAGAAGATATGGTTGCTTTTCTTATCGGCTGCAGCTTTACATTTGAACACGCGCTTTTAAACAACGACATACCTGTTCGTCACATTGAAGAAAACTGTAATGTTCCTATGTATAAAACAAATATTTCATGCGCTGAAGCGGGAATATTCCACGGCTCGACGGTAGTTAGTATGCGTCCAATTCCTCAGCAAGACGTAGTGCGGGCAGCCCAAGTAACTTCACGTTTTCCAGCTGTGCACGGGGGGCCTGTTCACATTGGAGATCCGGCTGCAATAGGGATCCAAGACCTGCACTCTCCGGATTTTGGTGATGCTGTTTCGATTAAGGAAGGGGAAGTGCCCGTATTTTGGGCTTGTGGTGTAACTCCTCAAGCAGTAGCAATGGCAACAAAACCTTCTATTATGATTACACATGCTCCCGGGCATATGTTTATCACAGATATTCGAGATGAAAAACTAGGTGTTTTATAAAAGAAAGAGGTGTAGGTATGAATCAAACCGTAACAAAAGCGTCGGCTGTTATTTCTCCGCTTGGCGACTCAGCGCTTGTTATAACGTTTGGAGATAGTATTCAGTACGATATTCATAAACAAATTAAAACGTGTAAAGATTCGATAGAATTAAATCCATTCCCTGGGTTTATCGAATGCGTGCCGGCATTTACAAATCTTACAATTTTCTATAACCCTCTTGAAGTTGTAGCAGCCGTGGGAAAAAAGCAGAAGAAGGAATTTGTTTCTCCTTTTGAAGTAGTGTCTTCTATCGTTCAAAGTAAACTAGAAAACGAACAGACAGAAAAAGAATTAGACCATCGTACGGTTTCCATTCCAGTTTGCTACGGAGGCGAGTATGGACCTGACCTTGAATATGTCGCTCGTCACCATAACTTAACAACTGAAGAGGTAATTAGTATTCATTCTGAAGGTGAATACTTAGCGTACATGATTGGGTTTGCTCCTGGATTTCCATTTCTAGGAGGATTATCTGAAAGAATTGCTACACCTCGCCGGCCGTCTCCTCGCACCTCTATTCCTGCCGGTTCGGTTGGTATTGCGGGAATGCAAACAGGAGTGTATCCTATTTCTACTCCCGGAGGATGGCAGTTAATTGGTCAAACGCCTATTAAACTGTTTTTGCCGGAACAAAATCCCCCAAGTTTGCTGCAGGCTGGAGATATTATAAAATTCGAGCCTATCTCTAAAGAAGAGTATCAAGAAATGCAGGCAAAGGAGGGGGAGAAATGAGTATGCGAGTCAGTAAAGCCGGGTTATTAACGAGCATTCAAGATTTAGGCAGAAGAGGGTTTCAGCAGCACGGTGTGATTGTAAGCGGTGCAATGGATTCTTATTCCCTTCGAATTGCTAATTTACTAGTTGGTAACGATGAAAAAGAAGCAGGACTTGAAGTTACGCTAATGGGGCCTACCCTTGAAATAGAAAGTGATTGTTTAGTAGCAATTACCGGAGGAGATTTAGCTCCTTCGGTCAACGGAAAGCTAGTCCCGATGTGGAAACCTTTGTTTATTCCAAAAGGAAGCACTTTATCATTTGGTCCTTGCAAAACTGGGTGCCGTTCCTATCTATCTGTAGCAGGAGGATTTGCTATTAATGAAGTGTTAAATAGTAAAAGTACGTATTTAAGAGGTGAAATCGGGGGCTACAAAGGAAGAGCACTACAAACAGACGATGTTTTACCTCTATCTGTTCCTGCTGTTTCAAAGCCTGCTTTTCTTTCAAATGAACTGATAAACGGAGTATATACTTCTTCATGGTCCGTAAATTATAAGGAACTTGTTCATTTTACAAAGAAACCCGGTGTCCGTGTTATTAACGGCAGTCAATACGATTTATTTACAGCTGAAAGCAAAAGTCATTTTACGAAAGAGCCTTTTAAAGTATCGAATCAATCAGATCGAATGGGCTATCGAATGGATGGACCTTCTCTTCAGCTTCAAGAAAAAAAAGAGTTATTGTCCGAAGCTGTTTCAAAAGGTTCTGTTCAAGTCCCGCCGGATGGAAATCCCATCATCCTGTTAGCAGACCGTCAAACCACGGGGGGATACCCTAAAATTGCTCAAGTCATCACAGCGGATTTACCGCTTTTAGCTCAAGTAAAGCCTGGAGAATCCATTTACTTTTCTCACATTTCGCTTCATGAAGCAGAAAAAATCTATTTAGAAAAAGAACAGATGCTTCAAGAATTGAAGATTGCTGTTAACCTTGCGTCAACTAAATAACACAAAACGGGAGTGACAAGAAATGATAAACGTACGTGAATTGCAAGAAGTTGTTTCATTAATGAATGAATCTGGTATTCAAAAGCTCCATATTGAACATGAAGGAACAAAAGTTGTCATTGATAAAGCAGGAATTCCTTTAGAGGACACAGCTGTTACAGAAGTGAAAACAGATGAAGTAAAAGCCGCTGCCACTGAGCAAGCGCCTCAAGATTCTATGTCTGTAAACGCAGCAGACAATAATGAAAAGCAAATTTTATCACCAATGGTCGGAACCTTTTACGCCAAGCCAGAAGCAGACGCCGATCCCTTTGTTCAAGTAGGACAAACCATTGAACATAAAGATGTTGTATGTGTGATTGAAGCGATGAAGCTGTTTAATGAAGTCGATGCGGGAATGGAAGGAGAAGTGCTTGAAATTCTTGTGAAAGACGGGGATGTCGTTGAGTTTGGACAGCCTTTATTTACCGTAAAATCACGCTAAAGTATACATACTGTCAGGAGGAGTCATTATGTTTAAAAAGATCTTAATCGCAAACCGCGGCGAGATTGCAGTTCGTATCATTCGGGCTTGTAAAGAGATGGGGATTGCAACCGTGGCCGTGTATTCAGAAGCAGACAAAGATGCACTTCACGTGAAGCTAGCAGATGAGTCATTTTGTATTGGCAAAACGTCTTCTAAAGAAAGCTACTTAAACATTCGTAATTTGCTTACCGTAGCGCAAGTAACCAAGGCAGACGCTATTCATCCCGGCTATGGGTTTTTAGCTGAAAATGCTGATTTTGCTGAGATGTGTGAATCCTATGATATTACCTTTATTGGTCCAAAAGCGGAAGCCATCCGTAAAATGGGGGCAAAAGCTGTAGCGCGAGATACAATGAAACAAGCCGGCGTGCCTATTGTACCTGGCACGGAAGGACTGATTGAAGATAGCAGCACTGCTATGCCAGTAGCACGAGAAATAGGCTATCCAATCATCGTAAAAGCTACAGCGGGCGGTGGCGGAAAAGGAATGCGTCTAGCTCATAGCGAAGAAGAGCTAGAAAAAGCCATTCGTCAAGCTCAGCATGAAGCAGAAACAGCCTTTGGAAACGGCGGCGTATATCTTGAAAAGTACCTAGAAGAGCCAAAACACATCGAAATTCAAATCATTGCTGATGAAGAAGGGAATGTGGTTCATTTAGGTGAACGAGATTGTTCGATTCAACGCCGTCATCAAAAATTGGTAGAAGAAGCTCCGTCTCCTGCGGTAGATGAAAACCTTCGTGCTAAAATGGGCAAAGCGGCGGTCTCGGCAGCTAAAGCAGTTGATTATACAGGTGTCGGAACAGTCGAGTTTCTGTTAGATAAGCACGGGCATTTTTACTTTATGGAAATGAATACACGAATTCAAGTTGAACACCCCGTTACAGAACTTGTAACAAACATTGACTTAATTAAAGAACAAATTTCAGTAGCAGCAGGCTACCCGCTATCATTTTCTCAGCAGGATATTCAGTTAAAGGGATGGGCAATTGAATGTCGGATCAATGCAGAAAATCCGGCTAAAAACTTTATGCCTTCCCCTGGAAAAGTCGAGATGTATTTACCTCCTGGCGGCTACGGGGTTCGTGTAGACAGCGCCGTTTACCCAGGCTATGAAATTTCCCCATTTTATGATTCAATGGTGGCGAAATTAATTGTAACAGGGAAAGATCGAAATGAAGCGATTCAACGAATGAAACGCGCGCTCGAAGAATTTATCATTATAGGTATTCATACAACCATTCCTTTTCATTTAGAATTACTGAACCATCCTTCTTTTAAGGAAGGGGATTTTACAACCAAATTTCTAGAAAGTAACCCTATTTCAATTAAAGAACTAGAAACGGTGTAAGAAAGGAAAGTGCTCTTATAAAGGAGTGCTTTCCTTTTTTTCTTCATGTATAATAAAAAGAACATATCATTAGCTAGTAAGCTATACGTCTATCAAATACATGTATTCGCACAAATAAGGGAGAAGGTTTTATGCAAGCTAACAATAAAACAGTGGTTAAATCCATGCAGATTCTCACGCTTTTTATCAAGCACCCTAAGCTGACCTTCACAGAAATGATGGAATATTCAGGCGTTCCGAAAACTTCTTTGCACCGGATGGTTGGTTCGCTTGAAGAGATGGGATTTTTAACAAAAGACGAGCAAGGATACTATTCGCTAGGACTTTTATTCTTGCAATTTGGTCAGCTAGTGGCTAATCGCTTAGATATTAGAAATATCGCAAAGCCTGTAATGGAAGCGCTCCGAGATGAAGTAGAAGAAGCGGTTAATTTAATTGTACGAGATGGGAATGAAGCTATGTATATTGAAAAAGTAGATACGCTTCATCCAGTGCGCCTTTATACATCAATTGGAAGGCGTTCACCTCTTTATGCAGGAGCTTGTTCACGCATTATCTTGGCGCATTTACCCGAAAAAGAACAAGAGGAATATATTACTCAAACGGAGCTAGCTCCAATAGGTATTGGAACCATTACAGATCAAAAGAAGCTAAGAAATGTATTAAAAGAAGCAAAAGAAAAAGGGTATACCATTAGCACCTCTGAATTAGAAAACTTTACAACATCCGTGAGCGCGCCGATTGTAAATCATCAAAATGAAGTGGTTGCAGGCATTAGCGTAGCGGGAATTGAAGCGAGATTTCAAGGAGACAGACTGCCGTTCATTATTCAAAAAGTAACAGAAGCAGCGAGCCTAATTTCTGAAAAACTCGGTTATCAAGGATCATTAAAGTAGCATACATAGAAAAATGGAGGTAGACCATTGAAACGATTAGAAGGAAAAACAGTCGCACTCGTAGGTCAGCGTAAAGTAGAAGAAATCAGCAAAATTGTTGAAAACCTTGGCGGGACCCCGCTTGTACGACCTGCACAAGGAACAATCTTTTTAGATGACACACACTTAGAAGCAGATATTAAAGAACTGGTAAAAGGAAATTATGATTGGTTTATTTTTACGACAGGCGTCGGGACGGAAATTTTGTATAAAACAGCAGATAAGCTAGGACTGGCGGATGAATTTCTGTCTTCTTTAAAAGCAGCTAATATTGCTGCACGCGGGTATAAAACCGTAAATATGTTAAAAAAGCTCGGTGTTACTCCAACCGTTCGAGATGATGATGGAAGTACAGCGGGACTAGTCAGGGCACTTCATTCATTTTCTTTTGAAGGAAAGCATGTAGCGCTTCAGCTTCACGGAGATCCTGCACCAAAATTGATTGACTTTCTATCGAATCAAAAAGCCCAATTTAAAGAGATTTTACCGTATCAGCATATTCCGCCAAAAGCAGAAATCATGGAACAGCTTATAAACGAATTAATAAGCGGAAAAATTGATGCTGTTAATTTCACAAGCGCTCCGCAGGCCCGATTTTTATTTTCGTTTGCAAGAGAACACGGACAAGCTGATCACATTCGAGAACTCTTTAAAAGCTCTGTAGTAGCTGTATCCGTAGGAAAAGTAACCGCTGCTGCTTTAAAAGAAGAAGGAGTAGATCGTATTGTTATTCCTGATCAAGAAAGAATGGGAAGTGCAATTGTAGCTTTAGAACATTATTATCAGCAGCGTGATTAACAAAAGGCCTTCTCGCCTCACAGTGAGAAGGTCTTTTGTATGACTTCATCCAAGCGTTGTCGAATATTGTTTGATAATTACCTATCACTCTCTTTTTAAACACGTGCAAACGACAGATAAACATAGATTTGTTACTATTTCAGAAAATCATTTTCAAATATTGTAAAAATAGTAGAAAAAGGTAAAAAAACAGATGTAGATGTTAAAAAATTGTTACGTTCTCTTTAGCAATAACTTATATCCAACCAGCTTAAAAAATCTTGATCGCCTATTTTATCATGTTAAAAACAGTGCTGTGTAAAGCCCGGTAGATTATTTATTTTAACAGGGATATAAAGGTGTATTTTTGCAGGTGAAAGATGAATGTATACACAAGCGTTAATTGTTACACTACTGAAATACAATTGTAATATTGTTATTCTTTTTTTCAACGTTTATCGTGGTATAATTTTCGTAGATTTTCATTAGCATATTTAGCTATTTATCGACAAATACAGTGAACTTTACATAAATTGTCAGACTTTTATACATATTGATACATAATTAGAAATTACTAGTTTAACAGAGCAAGAAAGCGGAGGAATTCATATTGAAAAAGAAAATGCTTTTACTTAACACAACGGTTTTATTAGGCCTGGGAGGAGTTTTATCAACTCCAACGTATGCCTCTACCATTCAAGATATGGAATCGCAAAAATCTCAAATTCAAAACCAGCGTCAAGATGTGCAATCTAACATCAAAGCAGCTTCTGATGAATTGACACGCCTTCAAGCAGAACAAGATCAAATGAAAGCACAGCTTGAGCGATTAACAATAGCAGAAGAAGAAAATAATAAAAAAGCCCAAAAAACAGAAGCCGATATTAAAGAAACGTCTAAACAAGTAGAGCAGCTTGAAAAAGAAATTAAGCTGCTTCAAGAAAAACTTGAAAAGCGAAACGATATTTTAAAAGATCGTGCACGTTCCCTGCAAGAAAGCGGCGGTAACGTAGAGTATTTACAAGTTTTACTTGGTTCTTCAAGTTTTGGTGATTTTGTAGACCGCGCGCTAGCTGTTTCGACTATTGTAGATGCAGACCGTGGTATTTTAAAAGAAACTAAAAATATGCAAGACGAATTAAAAACAAAACAAGCGGATGTTAAATCTAAGCTTGCTAGCTTAGAAGACATGAAGGCGGAACTGGATGAAATGACTGTCCAGTTAGCAGCTCAAAAGAAACAAAAAGATGCACTGGCAAAAGAACTAAAAGATAAAGAAGCAAAAAATGAAGAACTAAAAGCTTCTCTACAAGCAAAAGACAGCTCTCTTGCAAATGAACAGTCTACGCTTGAACAAAATATTAAAGATCAAAAAGCTGCAGAAGAAGCAGCAAGAAAAGCAGCTGAACAAGCGGCTAAAGAGGCAGCTAAGAAAGCAGCTGAGCAAGCTCAAAAAGCAGCGGCTGCACCAGCTGAAAAAGCCGATTCATCGTCTGCTAAGGCAGAAGCACCAAAAGCAAGCAGCAATGATGTGGCACCTACAAGCGCTCCGGCTCCAAAAGCTAGCAATGTTGTAACAGTAGGAAACCGCTGGATTGGAAACTCTGCTTACGTATTTGGCGGAGGACGCAGCCAGTCTGATATTAGCCACGGTTTATTTGACTGCTCGTCATTTGTACACTGGGCATATTCTCAAGTAGGCGTTAACCTTGGACCTCTTGGATCTGTAAGTACAGAGACGTTAAAGCATGCTGGAACACAAGTGTCTTCTAGTCAAATGCAACCTGGCGATCTTGTTTTCTTCGATACCTATAAAAAAGACGGCCACGTTGGCATTTATGTAGGAGGCGGCAAGTTCATCGGTGCTCAAAGCTCAACAGGTGTTGCAATTGCAAACATGAGCAGCGGCTACTGGAAACAAAAATTCAACGGACGCGTAGTTCGTATTTAATAGGGTATAGTAAAAAGAAAACATCCAATTTGGGTGTTTTCTTTTTACATTGTAAGGAGCGTATGACTATGAATTCTATTTTTGATCACATACAACCCAACTTAGATATTTTATTTGTCGGTTTTAATCCAAGCATCCGTTCCGGGGAAACGGGGCATCATTTTGCGAATCCAACCAATCGTTTCTGGACGATTCTTCATAAAGCAGGTTTGACAGATCGTAAATATCATCCGGAGGAAGATCACTCGCTGCTCCAGCTAGGATACGGTTTAACCAATATTGTAGAGCGTCCTACAAAGGCAGCTGATGAGATTACAAAAGAAGAATATGCAGAAGGCAGAGAAATCTTAAAGAAAAAAATAGCTACATATACGCCTAAAATCGTTTGTTTTGTTGGAAAAGGTGTCTATCAGCAGTACAGCGGGCGCAAGCAAGTAAAGTGGGGTAAACAAGAGAAATCGATGGTATCAGGAATAATGGACTTTGTTGCCCCGTCTTCAAGCGGGCTCGTTCGAATGAAAGTAGATGAAGTAGTCGCTATTTATGCAGAGCTTCCGAAGCTGCTGCGTACATTAAAATAGAGAAAGCCTTGAGGCTTTCTCTATTTTGTAAACGAAATATCAATTTGAATAATTTCTGATCGGCTCCCGATTCGAAGCGGAGGACCCCAAAAGCCAAATCCTGAAGAGACAATGGTATGCAGTTGATTAGTTTGCTTGTAGCCCCAATCAATTTCAAATAACCGCTTGGTGATTAAATGATTAGGTGCCATTTGCCCTCTGTGAGTATGACCGCATAGAAGTAAATCTACGCCTGCTTGTTCCGCTTCTTTTAAAGAAAGCGGCTGATGATCCATTGCAATGACAGGTAGGGAACGATCCGTTTCACTCGCTAAATCGAAAAAGCTGTCTCGTTTTTTGTCCGTCTTGTCTTTTCTTCCTATTAAATACAAGCTATCACCTATGTTTAACACTTCATCCATTAAAATAGGAATGTTCATTTCCTTCATTCTTTCCACAAACTGAGGGATCTTCCCGCCGTAATACTCATGGTTTCCTAAAATTCCATATGTGCCTAAAGGGGCTTTTAGCTGTTTCATCATAGAATCCATTTCTTTTTTAAAGAATACGTGGGGATCATCGTCAATAATATCTCCAGGAAGTAAAATAAGATCCGGCTGTATCTTTTGTACATGAGTGATTAACCGCTGCAAATGTTTTTTGCCCGACAATGTGCCAAAGTGCATATCAGATGCTACAGCAATGCGAAGGTTTTTCCGATTCGTCTTTTTAGCAAGTGAAATCGTGTATTTTCTTACCACAGGACTGTAAGCATTATACGTACCATAAGCAAAAATGAATAAAAAAGCGGCAATCATGAAAAATCCAATTGAATCGATAGCTGTAGAAAGTGAAGCGCCTAGAAGAGTAAGAATATATACGGCTAGATTACTTATAGGAAGCAAAAGCACCGAATATTGAATAAATCCTAACCAGTACGATCCCACAATTTTAAATATGCTCACTTGTTGAAACGCACGACTGATGATAAAGGAATAAGCAAAAAAGACAACGATCACCGTAAGAATCCATTTGTTTTCCACTTCAAACATTGTGTGAAGCCACATCCAAGCGTTCCATCCGATGTACAGAACGAATAAATTATATAAAATAACAACTAAAATAGACCTTACTAACACACTTACTTTCATACGCTAACCTCTTTTCTTTCATCTGTAATTCCACTATAGCTCATTTTTATTGCTTCAACAAAATTTTATCTCTTCTTCTTATCAATAAAATTTTTGCTTGTCACACAAACGAAAAAACACACCTGTTTTAGAGGTGTGTTTTTTGTATTAATGATGGTGATGCGCGTGGTGAAGGCTGCTAATCACAAATTCAGGCTCTGGAACGTGGAAATATTGAATCCATACGCCTTCTAAAAATTTCTCGCGTTTATCTAAAATGATATCGATATCTTTATCTGTTTTTACGATTTCATCATGTTCAGTCGGCGTATCAAATTTCCAATCATAATGCGCGTGATCACCGTGGTCGATAGTTACATATACACGAATCATTTTTCCTTGACCTTCTGGGCTAGCCAACGCATTTTTTAACACTTTTGCTGCGTTTCGATTAATTTTTACTTCCATTTTGAAAACTCCATTCTGTAACTTAGTATGTAACGTATTTTCGCAAACTTAAACGAAAAAGAGAAATTTTTTGCCTGACGCTCCGTATAGAGTTGCTTCATTCCAACGTAATACGCTACACTACACCATATTGAATGAAAAAGGAGCGTATCATAAATGAAGATTGTTATTTTAGGTGACACTCATATTCCAAAAAGAGCGAAACATTTTCCGAAAAGACTCCTAACCGAACTGAAAACAGCTGATGCTATTATTCATACTGGAGACTTTCAAACGATAGATGTATACAATGACCTGCGTGTGTTTGCTCCTGTACACGGGGTAATTGGAAATGTAGACAGTGAAGAGCTTCAGCAAGTACTTCCATCTTCATTACTTCTTCCGTTTGACGACGTTACGATTGGTGTAACCCACGGTTATGGCAAAGGAAAAACGACTGAAAAACGTGCGCTTTTGGCATTTGAACATGAACAAGTTGACGCAATAATTTTCGGTCACTCTCACATTCCTGTTCATAAGCAAATTGGTGATATTACGTTGTTTAATCCAGGTTCCGCTACTGACAAGCGGCGTGAAAAGCAATTTTCGTTTGGACTGCTGTACATACAAAAAAACACGCTGCATTTTGAACATGTTTTTTATGATTCTAAGGACTAAAACGAGAGAGGGCTCTTGTTTTAGCATTTTTACGTTGTATGGTCTAAATGAGCAATATATTCGTGAAGCTTATTTTCTTCGTAATCATTTAAGTCATGCATCGGAATAACCTGCTGAGTTTGAGGATCCGTTCCTCTTACTTCTGCAATTTTTACTCCTTCTTTATAGATATTAAAAATATCTTTTTCTTCCCCGCGCTGAACCTTTTCTGTTTCAAACATTGAAAAAGACTTGCTGTTTTTACTTTCTTCCATTAAAATCACCTACTTTTTTTATCGTACTCTTATCTTTTCACACCCATTGTTAATTATGTATACACTCGATGACTAAAGGAATATGAAGTCTTGCCGATAGAAAGAAAGTGCACGATCACTTTTAACTACGGAGAGAGAGGCTACATAGCATGGAGAGAGTAAGAAAAAAAAGGTCCCTTAATAACTTTAAGACAAAGCTGGTGCTAGCATTTGCAGCGATCTTGTTAGTGCCATCTGTTACGATAGGTGTATCAGCTTACATAACGGCGAAACATGAAATTGAAAACCAAATTATTAACACAGCACAGCAAAATGTACAGTCCATTAATTCAGTGATTGACGATACCATTGGACCAAAAATTCATGATGTAGAGTTTTTTGCATCAGTGGTAAACAACGAGCGCTACAATGAAAAAGATATGGCTACTTTAAGCAAAGATTTTAACTTATATGCTTCGCTTCATCCAGAAGCCGTCAGCATTTTTACAGGAAATCAGCAGGGGAAGTTTATTCAATCGCCTAAAAAAGTGATACAAGCAGGCTATGATCCCAGAAAGCGAGATTGGTACAAGCTAGCCATGCAAAACAAAGGAAAAACAGTTGTCACTGAACCTTATCCATCAGCCTCTACAGGTCAGACCGTTATTACTGTAGCGAAAACAACGGCGGATGGCACAGGGGTTATTGCTTTAAATTTAGATATAAGCCGCATCAATAAAGCTGTCAGCAAAGTAAAAATCGGAGAAAAAGGATATCCATTTCTTTTGGATGGAGAAAGAAAATATATTGTTCACCCTACGGAAAAAGCAGGTACAAAAGCGACAGATTCTCTTTTTGACAAGCTTTATGCAAAGAGCTCCGGGTCTTTTGATTATACCTTTAACGGGGATGAAAAAAAGATGGTCTTTACTACAAATAAAACAACAAGCTGGAAAGTTGCAGGCACTATGTACTCATCAGAAGTTAGTGAAGCAGCACAGCCTATCTTTTACAAAACACTATTTATTATTGTAGCTTGTCTGATAATCGGGAGTCTTACCATTTTTGCGGTGTTGCAATCGATTATTAAACCGCTCAAACAGCTTAAGAATCAGGCTCTGAGCGTTAGTGAAGGAGATCTAACAACAGCGATTATCGTCAATTCAAAGGATGAAATCGGCGAGTTAGGGTATGCTTTTAGTCAGATGCAAAACAATCTTCGCACATTAATTCAAAATGTTGAAATGAGTGCAGAACAAGTGGCTGCTTCTTCAGAAGAGCTAACGGCCAGCTCACAGCAAACGAGCGCTGCGACTGAACAAGTATCGGTTGCGATACAAGAAGTGGCTTCTAGCGCGGAAAAACAAACGGCTGTTATTGACCAAAATGCAGCTTCTTTAGATGAGATTGTCCAAGGAGTTTCTACCATTGCCAAGCGTACAGAAATTGTTTCTCAGCTATCAAATCACACAACGTCTGAAGCTGTAGAAGGCGGAAAAGCCGTGAGAGAAACGGTCGAACAAATGGAATCCATTTCTCAATCCGTCGAGCTGTCTAATACAACGATTCGTACTTTGTTTCAACGTTCAAAAGAAGTTGGAACCATTTTAGAAGTAATCAGCGGCATTGCTGCTCAAACAAATTTACTAGCCTTAAATGCTGCAATCGAAGCGGCACGAGCTGGAGAACATGGAAAAGGGTTTTCCGTTGTAGCAGCGGAAGTGAGAAAGCTGGCAGAACAATCACAAGTGTCCGCGTCTCAAATTTCTGAGCTTATTCAAGCGATTCAACAAGATACTCAGGAATCTGTACATACAATGGAGCAAGTTACAAACAAAGTTGAAGAAGGACGAACAATATCACAAACGGCTATTCAAAAATTCGAACAAATTCTAAGCAGCATGAATGAAACGACTCCGCAAGTAGAAGAAGTTGCTGCGACTGCTCAGCAAATTTCAGCAGCGGTTGAAGAAGTGGCCCGTACAGCGGGTGAAATGGCGATCCTTGCTAAAGGAAATGCAGCTACATCTGAAGAAGTGGCTGCATCAACTGAAGAACAGCTGGCTTCAATGGAGGAAATTGCTGTTTCCGCACAATCTCTGTCTCAAATGGCAGAACAATTAACAGCGCTCATTAGCAAATTTAATTTGTAAACTTTCGTCAAATCGTCATAGACCTCTTTTATATTGGAAAAAGTAGAACATACACACATGAAAGAGGTGACAGTATCTGATGGAGCAAACAAAAATGACCTTTGAGCCAGCTTCAATTAACGATGATATGCATGCGAAGCTTAAACAGCTAGAAGAGCAGTTTCAACAAACGTTAGGAAAAAGAGTAGCTTTAGTTGCATACGAAGCTGAAAAATAAAGAAACAAAAAAAGAAAAGACCCAGTGTCTTTTCTTTTTTTGTTTCAATAAGGTTAACATACATTAAATTACAAATTTTTTCATATACTTTCTCAAAATAAGTTGTAAATTAGTGTAAAATTACACTTTTATAGTGTTATTCCACTTTTTATATGGTATAATTTCACAGAAATAAAGAAAGGAGCTTACAGCTTAGAATGAAGAAAAACGTGTTGTTAGGAACTTTTTTATCTTTTTATCTAGTAGGTTCATATGCCTCCTATCATATTTATAAACAGCAGCAAAGCCACCCTGTAACGGGGGATGTTGCTCAGCTTCTTCCTACAAAAGTCAAAGAAATAAAGCATGGAACAACTGAAAAACAGCTGAAAGATTGGGTGAAAACCGCTTCACAGCATCATGAAAAAATAGCGATTTCAGGGATGCAGCACAGCCAAGGAGGGCAGACGTACTATCCTAATGCTATTTTACTTGATATGAAGCAGTACAATAAAATTATAGATTACAAGCCCCGCCAAAAAGAAATTACAGTTCAAAGCGGGACAACATGGAATGACATTCAGCAATATATACATAAAGACGGTCTTGCTCTTAAAGTTATGCAATCACAAAATATTTTTACCGTTGGAGGTTCTATTAGCGTGAACGTACACGGCAGAGATATTCGATACGGCTCTTTAATGGATACGGTCAAATCTATGCGTCTCCTGCAGGCGGACGGATCTATTATCGAGATTAGCCGGACAAAACACCCTGAGCTGTTTTCTTTAGTAAACGGAGGCTACGGGTTATTTGGGATCATTTTAGATGTGACGCTTCGTTTGACGGACGATGAATGGTATGAAGATGAAATTATTCGCTTAGATTATAAGCAGTATACAGCGTATTTTAAAAACTACGTACAGCATAACCCTGACGTTGGTATGCATATGGCGCGTATTTCTGTTTCTCCTAATCAATTGCTAACAGATATGTACGTCACAAACTACCGTTTATCTTCTCAAAATACTTCTACTGCAAACGAACCGCTCAAAACAGAAAAAATAGTGGCACTTCCTAAATTTATGCTAGGGCTGTCTCGGTACAGTGACTGGGGAAAAGATATGTTGTGGGAAACACAAAAGGCTTATTTCTTAAGACAAAATGGACGGCCTGAAACAAGAAATAATGTTATGCGTTCTGAAAGTGATTTTATGGAATACGAAAGTGCTAGCCGGACGGAAGTTTTACAAGAATACTTCGTTCCGGTGGATGAATTTGCTTCTTACATCGATGATTTACGCGAAGTGTTAGCAACAGAGAAATTAAATTTACTGAACATTACTGTTCGCTATGTAGAGAAAGACAATAAAGCAGTCATGTCTTATGCAAAAGAGGATATGTTTGCTCTCGTTTTACTTATTAACCAAAAAAAGGATCACCAAGGCATCTCTGATACACAAAGAGTTGTCCGACAAATGGTGGATGTGACGCTGCAGCATCAGGGAAGCTATTATTTGCCTTACTACGGCTACCCAAGTAAGAAGCAGTTAGAAGAGGCTTACCCTCATACAACCGCCTTTTTTAATTTAAAAAGAAAATATGATCGGAACGAAACGTTCGTTAATTTATTTTATAAGGAGTATGGAAAATGACGTACAAACAACTCTTACACTCACAAAGCCTGATGATTACCGCAAGCAGTATTGTTTTTCCTTTTTACCTTTTACTGCTTCGAAATCTTGGCGATAGTTATTCACAATTTGGCTTAGCTTACGGAATTTTCGCTTTAACCGCAGCTTTGAGTCATCCGTTGATCGGTTCATGGAGTGACAGAGTAGGAGAAAAGCGCTTGCTTCTTTTATATACGTTTGGGATGGCCGTTGTTATGCTTGTTATTCCTGTTTTAACAACGATCACGCAGGTGTATATCGTTCAGGTTATAATGGGGCTACTTGGAGCTCTTCAGAAAACTTCAGAAAAAATAGCGTTATCTAGGCAGACAGATCGTGCTCATACAGGAAAACAAGTAGGACACTATCATTTATGGACCTCTATATGGGCAGCTTTAGCCGTGATTGCAACAGGGTATATCATTGATTTTCTGACAATCGGCAGCCTTTTTTACATCACTTCGTTTATGTACGTAGCAGCAGGGGTATTAATATGGCAAAAACCAAAAACAATTGAGCTTGAACGCCACCATTCGCTGTAAAAGTTTATATGGACAGGTCGCTTGAATTTTTTAGTTCGTATTATAAGATACTATAAAAAATTTATGTTCTCCCGATATAAGTACTGAAAGGAGAAACGTTTATGCAAGGTATAAGTATATCAGGGCAAGATGCATGGTCTTCTATTATAGTATCGTTCGCTATTTTCATCATTATATGGGGTCTGATTCCAGGCTTAACTATAAAGTATGTATGTAAAAGTCAAGCACTAGGTATAGCAAGTTTTTTTATTGGTATTGCCTATGGGGTTAAAGCGGGTCATTTCCTTATTTAAATACGGTTTGGCGTAAGTAAGCTTGGACCACTATTAGCTAAGTGGTAATCCCTTTTGTTTCCTGTTATTTTTTTAGAGCAATTCTCTATAATAACAGTTAAAGAGGTGAATCCGATGACAGATAACAATGTTGGGTTTGGAGTTAGCGGAGGCGAAGAGACTAGAAAAAAGTCTACTGTTTCTAGTGAAGCTCCTATATCTAATGATGTACAACAAAACCAAAAACAAGATAACTACGAAAAGCTTAGCCATCAACTAAATTCATTATCTGATGATGAATTTAGAGCAGATCGTGATGAAGATTAAGGGTTACCTATCAAAAAAGAATATTTAAATTAAATAAAGTATTATGAAAGTAAACTAATTGGATTCCATGACTTTAACATGATAGCATTAACTACTGGTACAAACATACCACTTGACTATTTTGACATGCTATTTTGTCAAAGTTCTTAGTTATTTCTTTGATAACTGAGAATCCATTTGTAACCTTTAAGTAGAGATATAAAGGTAATCCTTCACTTTAATAAGTGAAGGGTTTTTTTTATCATTTCGTAATGATTTTGCGATTGTTTGGATTAACGGGGATAAAACAGATACATTGTATACAATGTAAACGTCGTCATGTATAATGTAACTTATTCTTAGTTGAAAACTTGAATGAGCAGGATAGACATACTCGAGATAAGCGGGGGCATACACCAGTGTCTAAGAAAATACATGATTTTAATGATATTATCCGAAAGCTGCGCAAAAAACTTTTTGGAAAAGGTCCAGAACGAATTCATACTGTATTTGTTCAAAATATGGCTATTTCAACTTTGTACGGCAACTTAACGCCAGCTGAACAATTTATCGCGAGAACAACCGAAGGTAAAGAGACGGTACATATGGCAAGAACAAAGCTTATTCAAAACCTGTACGCTTCATCTCCTCCAGAGGGGCTTGAAGACTTGTTAGGAGCTAAGCTGGAGTACTTATTTTCTGATATCAAAGTAGAAGAAGATATCGCTGTTTCTGTGTTTGTGTTTGAAACCAATATTCAGTAGAACAACGTAAAATACATAATTTAATTAAATGAAAGAGAAGTAGGATCTGCTTGTTTTTTATTTGATTTTATTATAGATAATGATGACTGATATACTGTAAAGAAAGTGCAGGATTATTAGGCAGCATTCAAAAACCTTGTGTAAAAGGTGTTTTTGAGTGCTGCCTTTTTTAGTTAAGGAGGAGTTTTATGGCATTTCACAAGCCGGATAAAATGTTAAACATCGCTTTAGAAGCAGGGATTTCAAAAACGAAGCTGTCCCTTTCTTCCATTCTCATGCTTGGGTTTTTAGGAGGCGCGTTTATTGCGCTTGGCTTTTTACTAGATGTACGCGTAATTGGTAATTTACCAGCTGAATGGGGAAGTTTATCGAATCTTTTAGGAGGGGCCGTCTTTCCTGTAGGTCTTATGCTGGTTGTACTTGGGGGAGCGGAGCTTATTACAGGGAATATGATGTCTGTTTCCATTGCTCTGTATGCAAGAAAAATTTCACTTCGTCACTTGCTTCATAACTGGTTTTGGGTCACGCTTGCTAACTTTTTAGGTGCCGCATTTATCGCATATTTCTTTGGACATATTGTAGGTTTAACAGAAACAGGGCCTTTTTTAGATAAAACGGTAGCAATTGCTCAGGCTAAAATTGATGAATCGTTTTTTAAAACGCTTATTTCCGCTGTGGGCTGCAACTGGCTTGTATGTTTAGCTATTTGGCTTTCATACGGTGCTGAAGATGTTACGGGGAAAATTCTTGGTATTTGGTTTCCTATTATGGCATTTGTTGCGATTGGCTTTCAGCACGTTGTAGCCAATATGTTTATTATTCCCGCTGCTATTTTTGCAGGTCACTTTACTTGGTTTGATTTTATGACAAATATTGTCCCTACCTTTATTGGAAATATGATAGGTGGAGCTGTATTTGTAGGTCTTATTTATTTTTCTTCTTATCAACAAAAACAAAAAGAACAATTAAAAAAAGCTTCTTAAGCGGTTTTATCAGTTGTCATTAAAAAAAGCAGTCTCTTAGTAAAGAGGCTGCTTTTTTGATAGTGAAAGGTGAAAAAATGTGTTTTTAACAATTTATGTATGATAACATATAAATCAATTAAGGTTGGGTAAACGTTCAAATTCGTTTTTTATTTTCATAATAATATTATGGTTAACTAGATGATAAGGAATACATGCATAAGGGAAAGAAAGATTGAATATTGGTATAGGGTTAATTCTACTATCTGTCGCACTACTATTTCTTATATCAGGAATGTTTTTACGCAAGAAGAGAAAAAAGGTATGTAGCAACAGTTTGTTAATCGCAGGAACATTGATTTTATCAGCAAGTCTATTATTACTTACTGGTTTATATGATCCATATGCAAATCATATTTAATAACTTACTAACGGAGAGTGAAGAAATTGAAGTTCATGTTTGCTGTTTTATTGATTATATTTGGTAGCATTTTAGTTGGGTTGACTAGTAACAGTCTAGGCGCGACAGGTAATAACATCATGCATTTAGCTGGAATTGGGTGCCTTATAGCAGCTATTTTTATAGCAAAAGGCAAAAAAGATACCAAAAGCCGTACAAAAAAGGAATGCGATGTTTAATCACGCATTCTTTTTTGATGTAAGCAGCTCTAATTCTTTGCCGTCCACTTTTTCTTACGATTATTATAAAATAGAGAGTAACAGCTATACATACAGCAGTAAGGTGGTATTTAACAATGAAACAATCTAATAAAACAATCGGCATTGCAGCGCATGTGGATGCAGGGAAGACTACGTTTTCCGAGCAGCTTCTTTATCATACAAAAAGTATTAAACAGCGAGGAAGAGTTGACCACAAAGACTCCTTTCTTGATACCCATGCGATTGAAAAAGAACGAGGAATTACGGTATTTGCCGATCAAGGAACTTTTTCATATAACGGTTCTACTTACTATTTAATTGATACGCCGGGCCACGTCGATTTTTCACCTGAAATGGAACGTTCTATTCAAGTGATGGACTATGCCATTGTTATCTTAAGTGCAGTAGAAGGAGTCGAAGGCCATACAGAAACGGTTTGGCAGCTGCTTCAAAAACATCGTGTGCCCGTATTCTTTTTCATCAATAAAATCGATCGTGTAGGAGCAGATCCTGAACGTGTTATAAATGATATTAAACACAACTTAACCCCCGATGTTTTTGACATAACGTCAGAGCTTCTAGATGGCTCGTTAAGTGAGGAACTTATTGAATTTATAGCTGAAAAAGATGAAGAGCTTCTAGATGCATTTATGGAAGGTAAGAATGATCAAGCTTATTGGAGAGCGGCTATGCAAAAGCTTATTCAAGCCAATCAGCTTTTCCCGTGTGCGAGTGGTTCAGCTTTACAAGACATCGGTATTAAAGAATTTTTAGAGAAGGTTGATTTGTTAACAGAAACTCGCTACTCGAAGGAAGAAGCATTTTCAGGGCGTGTATATAAAATTCGGCACGATGAAAACGGCATGCGTATCACGTTTATCAAAGCTCTTAGCGGGACACTGCAGGTGCGTGATGAAGTGGCTTATGAAAAAAACGGAGAGCTATACGAAGAAAAAATTACTCAAATTCGCGCTTATAACGGAAGCACATTTAAAAACGTTAATGAAGGTTCAGCCGGCGAACTTTTTGCAGTTACAGGATTGTCTTCAGCATCGATTGGAGACGGTCTTGGAACGTTAAAAGAAAGCCGGTCCTACGAGCTTTTGCCTACGTTAAAATCAAAAGTTGTTTTTGAGCCTTCTGTTCATCCAAAAGAAGGAATTAAACTTTTTCGATTATTAGATGCTGAAGACCCTTCTTTACATGTGACGTGGGAAGAAAGGACTCAAGAACTTCATATTCATGTGATGGGAGCAATTCAGCTTGAAGTTCTCGAAAAACTGATAAAAGAACGTTTTAATATAAACGTACAGTTTGAAGAACCAGAAATTTTGTACAAAGAATCCATTCAAAATACAGTGATGGGCTACGGGCATTTTGAACCGTTGAAACACTATGCAGAAGTTCATTTGAAAATAGAAGCAGCGGAACGAAACAGCGGAATTACTTTTGAAAATGCTTGTCACGCCGACGATTTGTCCGTTGGGTATCAAAATCTAGTCCGTCAGCATATATTTGAAAAGCCGCATCACGGTTTGCTGACAGGTTCGCCTATTACTGATATAAAAGTGACGTTGTGTACCGGACGAGCTCATAACAAGCATACAAGCGGAGGAGATTTTAGAGAAGCAACGTACCGAGCATTACGACAAGGGTTAGAAAAAGCCAAAAACATTGTGCTGGAACCGTATTATGACTTTAAAATTAAAGTAGATATTGATCAAATGGGAAGAGTATTAGCTGATGTTCAAAGCGCACACGGTCGCTTTGATTCTCCTGTAACAACCGAAAACAAAGCGATTATTACAGGAAAAGTTCCTGTTGCTACTTTTATGACCTACGGTTCGACGCTAGCATCTTTTACGCATGGAAAAGGAGCGATGTCTCTATTATTCGGAGGGTATGAACGCTGTCATAATGAAGAAGAAGTTATTGAACGAATCCGCTACAATAAAGAGGCGGATCCCGAATACAGTTCATCCTCCGTCTTTTGCGCCAAAGGACAGGGCTATACGGTTCCTTGGAAAGAAGTAGAGGAAAAAATGCACTGTTTATAAAAAGCACTGTAGCAATCGCTACAGTGCTTTTTCGTAATAGTCTTTCATTAGTTATTTTCTTCATATCTTTACAATAAAAACCACATTATAGTATAGTTTACTTATATTTCTAAAAAAGAGGTGATAGAAACGTGGATGCCACTGTTAAAACAACTAAAAGTGGGATAATAGGTGGGATTCTTGGAGGAATTTCACTTTTATATGTCATTATTAATACTTTATTGATCCTTAACTTTTTTACAGGACTTATTGCGGCTGAAAAGCTTCAAGGACTGCCTATTATCGCACCTATCTTTTTAGTTCCGCTCATGATTGTTCCTGCAATTATTGGTTTCTTTATAAAAAAAGACAAGCTCTGTCTATGGGCGATTATTTTAAATATCATCTTGTTTCTTGTACCAATTAGCTACCCTGTCATCGGTACATTAGTATTTGGCCCTTAATTAAAAAACGAACAAACTTTATATTGAAGTTTGTTCGTTTTTTAATATCATATAACCACTATTGAGCCGGAGCAGTAGCTGTACTGCTGTTTTCGTCTTTCACCATCATCCTTACGCCTTGTACAACCGCAATTCCTTCCCACTTATCAAGATCAGGTTCGAGAAATTCTAAAGCAAACGTGTGGGGACGTAATGACAGAAAAGAAGAGAGTGTGCGGACTTGAATGATAGGAACGCCGGAACGCAAAACGTCGAATTTGCGATCTGTTATATTCCCCGTAATTTCATATGTATCGCCATCGTTTCTGATATAAAGATACTTCTTTTTAAAAAAAGTGAATTTCCGTTGAATCATGCCAACTTCATTTCCTTGATGATCAGAAATAATCAGCTTTGGCATGAGGGCAAACATTTTAGATTTACCTGTAAATATAATTTCTTCGTCCTTTAAAATCTCAAATTTATTAGCAATAGATAACTTATATGTGACATTTCCAACAACGTCTTGTGATTCATTATAAATAGGAGATTCACCTAATTCGAAAAACTTGTCTTGCAAGATAATCCCTTGTTTCTCCATCCGAAAACCTCCTTTAGAATATATTACCATATTTTTTACCCTTAAGTTGTACCAAGCAGATTTTTATGAGTATCACTAAATAAAGGTCACCCTTATGTGCTGCGGATAATGAAAAGAATGAAAATAGGTTTCAAAGCTCATAATGTGTAAAGGAGACCTGCTTGTTATAACACCAGGTGAACGTAAAGCAATTTGTTAGATATACATAAGGAGATGATACTTTATGCCTCAATGGCACCCACATCGTGAACAAAAAAATTTACCTGATGAATTTCCTGTTAATCCGCTTTTTTCTCGACAAGGAGAAGTGACGATTCCAAGACTGCGTATCGGTGATCAAGGTATGCTTCCGGAAACGGCTTATCAAATCATTCATGACGAAATTGCTTTAGACGGAAATGCCCGCTTGAATTTAGCTACGTTTGTTACTACGTGGATGGAGCCTGATGCAAAGCGTTTGTACGGAGAATCTTTTGATAAAAATATGATCGATAAAGATGAGTATCCGCAGACAGCGGCTATTGAAGAGAGATGTGTACGTATTTTAGCGGATTTGTGGAATTCACCTAATCCTGATACCACGATGGGCGTTTCTACTACAGGTTCATCTGAAGCATGTATGCTTGGTGGACTAGCGTTAAAAAGACGCTGGCAGAAACTGCGTAAAATTAAAGGGCTATCAACGGACTGCCCCAATATTGTATTTAGTTCATCGGTTCAAGTGGTATGGGAGAAGTTCGCAAACTATTGGGACGTAGAGCCTCGTTATGTGAACATTAATCCAGATCATCCTTATTTAGATGCAGAAGGCGTGATTAATGCGGTTGACGAAAATACAATTGGCGTCGTACCGATTCTTGGAGTCACGTATACAGGGGTTTACGAACCAATTGCTGCTATCGCAAAAGCATTGGATGAGTTACAGGAAAAAACAGGGTTGGATATTCCTATCCATGTAGATGCTGCTTCTGGAGGTTTTATCGCTCCATTTCTTCAACCAGACCTTATCTGGGATTTCCGCTTGCCACGAGTAAAGTCCATTAACGTGTCAGGACACAAGTATGGTTTAGTTTACCCTGGCTTGGGATGGGTAATTTGGAGAGAAAAAGAGGACTTGCCTGAAGATCTTATTTTCCGCGTTTCTTATTTAGGGGGCAACATGCCAACTTTTGCGCTCAACTTCTCTAGACCAGGAGCACAAGTCCTTTTGCAGTACTACAATTTCTTGCGTTTAGGTAAAGACGGCTATTATGCCGTGCAAAAAACCTCCCAAGAAAACGCGCTGTTTCTTAGCAAAGAAATTGGAGAAATGGACGCATTCGAAATTCTTGCTGATGGTTCAGATATCCCGGTTCTTGCTTGGAAACTGAAAGAAGACTATACACCAAACTGGACTCTTTATGATTTGTCTAGACAACTGCGTACGTACGGATGGCAAGTTCCTGCTTACCCACTCCCAGCAGACATGGAAGAAATCACAATCATGCGCATTGTTGTTAGAAATGGATTTTCAAGAGACCTTGCTCATTTATTTATGGTTAATTTCAAACAAGCCGTTGAATTTCTTAACTCGTTGGATAGACCTGTTCTTAAAGACACGAAATACGACAATGGATTTCATCATTAACATCTGTTACGAAAACACAAAGCCGTGTTCTGAAAAAAGTATATGGCTTTGTGTTTTTTTATGCATAAAAAGATAATTTATTCAAAAAATTCCATAAACAACACAAGAAAATATTCTTATATTTTCTTAATTTCGGTATAATAACCCCTAAGGTTTTGTGGTTCTTTAGAATTATAAAAAACCTAAAAAAGGATAAAAAAAGGGGATAATAGTCTATGGAAATGTTGAAAGTTGCTTTTGGTATTCCATTATTAGCTATATTGCTAGCAGCCTGTAGCGATGAATCTAGTGAAACTGTATCGCAAAAAGAAGAGCCTACAGAGAAATCAACAGCGGGTCATACGAAAGAAAATGGCAACAAAATGGCTGTAAAAGAATCATCGCCGAATACATTACAAACAAAAGCATCAACAATTAAAAAAGCAGTTAATTCTAAAGAAGCGGATCGCGATTACTTATTAAACGTAATGAATGGTTATCAGTATATCCAAGTAGGTGACAATCAATATATTTACTATGGCATTAATCAAGAGCAAAATGTTTTTTGTATGATGGAAGTTAATTTTGACGCCAGTGGTGATTATGTAGAAAACATCAATTTTGTTGATAATGCTTCAGAAGAACAAATTGCTTTGCTTCAAAATCAAATGCAAGAACAACAAAAGCAATTATCTGACCTTGAACAGCAGCAAATGGAAAAGGAATTAGATGATTACTATGCGCAGCTAGAAGAAGACCGACAAAAAGAAGAAGAGGCGCAGGCAGAAGCTGATGCAGAAGCAGATCGTAAAGCGGAGGAAGAACGTTTAGCAGAAGAAGAAAAGAAACAGCAGGAGGAAGAAGCTCAGGCTGATTCAGAAGATGAGGCCCAAACGGAATCAGAACCAGAGCAAGAAGAAGATACAGAAGCAATTGAGGAAGAGGAAACAGCCGAACAAACAGTTTCCCAAGAACAAGCTATCCAGCTGGTTCGTGATCAGCAAGGCATATCTGAAGATTCACCTCTCCTTGTAGCATATGATCACGTTGACGACTCAGGAAACTATATTATCCATGTTTATGAAAATGTTGTTGATAATGAAGAAACAGGAGAAGGGCATACAGCTACACAAGGGTGGTATCAAGTAAGTCCTAGTGATGGGTCAATTACTAATGTTACGTTAGACGGTTACTAATAAAATAAGCTGTTTATTAAACATAAAAAGAGTGATACAAAATCCCAAAAGTAGCTATTATATATACTTTTGGGATTTTAATTCCTGTTGACTATAAATTGTAATAAAATGGATTTTTTAAAAATTAAAACGTAGTAACTAACGTATAGAAAAGTTTTTTCTCTATCTTTCAAAAGAACAAAAATGTTAGATACTGACACTCTTAAATACAACCGATATATGATTTATCTATGCTTCATTTTATAGTTCATTTCACTTTCGTAAAGAGAAAGTACATTATAAAACTAAACATCTTTTCCTCCACAGATATAAAAATAGTAAAAGATTTAGAGGAAGACAGCCCCATTAAAAATGGCTGTCTTTTTTTGTCGGAATTTGAATATAGAATTATATGGTTATGTTAAAAATTAAGTAGTATGATAGTCGTAGTTATAAAGTAATTACATATGGTTAAGGGAGAGATTAAATGAAGAAAAAGGGTATCATCTCATTATTATCTGTAGGTTTACTAGCTTCCTCATTATCAGTAAGCACAACTCAAGCAGCTGAAAATAACTATGAGTCTTCAAAGAAAACCATTGAAAGCCGATTGAAATCTGATAAACCGTTAAATCATAATGTTATTAATCCCTATGCGCTAAGGGAAATTAAAGAACAAACTTTAATTACATTAGAAACACCTAAAGGTTTTTCTACGAAAAAATTTAATGCATCAAGTGCAAGTATTAAGGGCAGTAGTGGTCAGCCAATGTATGAAAGTGAGCCTAATGATGATTTCAAAATAGCAGATACACTACTAAACGAGAGAGTAACATTTGGACAATTCGACGATACTCTTGATATAGATTTTTATAAGGTGAACGTATCTGGAAAAGGGACTTTACTAGTAGCGGGTGGAACAGATACTACTTCCAATATCGATTTACTATTTTTAGCAACTGAATATGAATATCAAGATCATGGTTATTTAGAATACTTAGGTTCTGAATATGATGATGGAGTGGAAGTGCAAGGATATAAAGTTAATAAAGCGGGCACGTATTACATACCTGTTTTAGATCTAAACGGAAATGATTATGATGCTATATATGGAATCTCTACTCAATTTGAAGCTGACAAAGATACTGTTGCGCCAAATAAACCTACTGTTAATAAAGTAGACAATAACGATAAAGTTATAACTGGTAAAGCGGAAGCAGGTTCAACTGTAACTGTTAATGTAGGTAAAAAACGAATTGGGTATGCAAAGGCAAGTTCAAAGGGAGCATTCTCTGTTAGTATTCCAGTTCAAAAAGCAGGCACTACGCTGAATGTAACCGCTAAAGATAGTGCGGGAAATGTAAGTAAACTTACCTATATAACAGTTGTAAAAGCTGACGTTACTCCACCAAACAAGCCAGCAGTTAATAAAGTAGATGATAATGATAAGGTTGTGACAGGAAAAGCAGAAGCTAACTCTACCGTAACTGTTAATATAGGGAAGAATAGAATTGGGTATGCAAAAGCAAATTCAAAGGGCTCATTCTCTGTTAGTATTCCAGTTCAAAAAGCAGGCACTACGCTGAATGTAACTGCTAAAGATGCTTCGAATAATGTAAGTAAAGTTACGTATGTAACTGTTGTGAAACATTAAAATTGATAAACTGTTTAGATTATCTGCGATGCATTAAGTGGTAAATCAATCCAATAATAATCACAAAAGCTAAAATCAGACTGTTAGGATAGCAGGATAGCTAGTATTATAAGCAGACCAATTGTGTCTGCTTTTTTATTTAGGTAAAATACATAACTCCGTAGTAAGTAAACTTATTTAGACCTAATTGAGGCCTAAAACTTTATTATTAATAAGGGAAGATTATAATGATGATTCCGTTCTTGAGAGTTTATGGAATGAACAGGAACAAGGGGATAAGGAAAGAGCTAAATTATGTACCAAAGAGAACGGATTTTCATCCTCTCTTTAAAGAAAGCTGGTTTAAAGGGTATAGAGTGCTCTCATCTAAAATGATAATTTTCGATGAATATTCGAGATGTTCATTATAACAAAGCAACAAATTATGATAAAAATCCAGTAAAAGACCGACATGAAAACTATTTTCCTCCGAAAACAAACCAGAGCGATTGATAAGAATATTTTCGTATTTTTTAACGATTCTTTGAGTTCTCTTTATAATTTTTACCGCATCTTTCATTTTATACATTTCATTTAACTCTTCCGCAAATATGTGGAGGTCTTTTTGTATGGTAGTTCTAAGCGCTGCATTCATTTCTTTAATGTTCTGCGGTACTTCTTCCAAAATAAATTGCTTTATCATAATGAAATCAGACTGCACTGGCTCGTTCAAAAAGCTTAGGTATATGCGAAGAGTGTTATACGCATCATACATCGGATTGTGCTTTTTACCCTCAAACTGCAAATTATATAAAGCTAACCCATTTTCTACTGATACGTTATTTTTAGAAACACGCTTTGTAAAAATTGCTTGAAAATCAACATAACGCTGTTCTATTTTCTTTATAGTAGCAAGAGAGATTTCGTGCTTTGCCGCATCTATTTTTAAACGGGATAAATCGCTGGTAGACCAGGAGAAAAAACGGGATTTTTTAATTCCGCCAATCCAGGTTAAAAAGTCTTCAAAAACATTTTTAAAATTACTTGCACCGACTAAATCAGTATCGTTAATACCGGTTAACTCTTTGCAAAAGCGGCTTAAGGACACTCGTTTTGTAGGTTGAATATAACGATCAAAAAACTCAATGTCTTCTGTCTCGATATTGTACTTCACCGCGCCGAGCCGAATTGCTTCCATATCTTCAAACGGCATTCCTTTGTTTGAACACAGCATTTCAAAATCAAAAAAGATAAATTGTTTTACATCTGCCATATTCTATGCTCCTCTCTCTAACAGGTTATTATAAGGGAATAGGTGTGAAAGAGAAAGAACTAATAAATTCCAAATCCCGAGGATAACAATGGATTATTTCAAAAGGCTAGGGGACGCTTATCAGTTTCTAGGTAGCGGAAAAGTTTTTGAAGCTCTTCGAAGGACATATAAACAGGAAGTTCTTTGTCTGATTTTGGCGCTTGGATATTAGCAGTGAAGTCTGACTTCATATAATTTTCTTTTAAGCAATATTGCCTAAGTGGCTTGATATACGACGTTGTAACGTTTCGATGATTAATTACTTAATTCTATACAAAACGACGTACACTTGAAGATGTAAGGTCATCCAAATCAAGTGAGCGATTATTTTCTTATAGGAATTCTCGATAAAGCCTTAAAGCAAGCAAACGAGTAACCAAGACAAAGCAATAGGTGATATGTATTCCAAGGGTCTAAGAGTAAGGGAGACCGCAATGATTTTATTTCTTTTTCTAGTTTACATAATATATATTCTAGGAACCAATAGATAAAACGTAAATTCTGTCTCATTACAAAAGTATACTTATGATAGTGAGACAGAATTTAAAAATGAGATAGGGTTTGTGTTTATTTAATTTAACTCACTAAACTAATTATCAGCAAGATTTGTTCTAATTGAACAAATGTGGGTATGATTTTATAGAATGTATATTGATTTCAACAGATTGTTTTTAAGTTTGATCAGTTCGACTTATATTTATAGATTTTGAAAAATAAATGAGTTTACTTGTAGGGATTTAGATTTTATACTCATTTATTTTTTCTCATCGTATTCTCAATGAACTCTTTGCAAATTGATAAAATCTGTTTACGTTTAATATTTTAAGGATTTATTTGCTACAGAACGTATATTTTTCATTTAGTACATATGTTTGCATTTTATGGATTTTTATTCATTTACAAAAGTCAAAACCTCGTATTTTCTGCAATAAAATACAGTAATTAGTATTTTTATTCTATCTGATTCCTTGTTAAAATCATTGAAAACCCCTTTCTTATCAGCTTTTTAGTGATTTTAGTTGTAGTTTCCTTTTTCATCGGGTATAATATTAAACAAATAGATGACGGTATAAATTGGATGTCATTATCCAGTTTTAAAGGAGCGATACTCATGAACATTACAATTTATTATGGAAATCATGAAGATAAAACAATTCATACAATGGATTGTCACGTAGATATCGATTTAGATGATGAAGATATGGTAGCTTTAACAGAAGCTCGTTAATGAATATATAAAAGGCTGTGGATGCTTTTCATCTTCAGCCTTTTATTTTTTGCTCTCCCTCTCCTCTTTAACTTCTACTAACCGCTACGTTTTAGAAACCTTAGTTACTTTTATTATAAAATTTCAAATTCTCCGTTAACTTCTCTTTACTTTTCGACACATTTTTTGTATCATTAGATAAGAACGTATGTTCGTTTTATTTTTATCGTATTGATGATCACAAGGAGTGTTTTTGAATGACGGTACGAAAAAGAAAAAGAAAGAAGCTCCCTCCTACCCTATCCAATACAGGCTTTATTGGATCAACGTTTGCTGATACAGATGAATTAGCGCGCAATGAATATCACTTTCCTCGTAAGCAAATGAAAATTACCCATCATGTCTTAGATGCCTTGCTTCAAGGGGCAACGCACTTATTTCAACAGCATAAAGTTGAAGCCGCTATCTCATGCGTGTATCTTCCTAAGTACAAGAAGATTGGTTTAGTCCTTTCTAAACAGCCTTTTGGCCGCAATGAAGGCATTGGGTATTTTATTAATTACTTAAAGGAAATCGGACATATTGAATGGGATGAAAAAACGAAAGACTACGAAATACATAATACGAGTTTTATCGGCGTGGTATTTGCAGATCTAGAAAAAATTGCTAAGTTCACCTTCGACTTTGAGCTGGAATTGCTGTCAAAGTTCGTTAAAGACTTAATTATTCCTGCTAAAGAGCTGTTCTTGCAGCATAATGTAAAAGCTTATCTCTCAGGCGTTGAAAATGAAGATCAGCATAAAGTAGGGTTTGTTTTATCGATCAAGCCTTATGATGAACGTAAGGAAGCAGACTTATATTTTGTGGAGTATTTAAAAGAACGTGGTTTATACGAAGAGGACGAGTCTGAAGAAGAGCTAGTACCTATTCATACAAAATGGAGCTTATTTAAATAACATACGTTATACCCGCTGTCTTAATAAGATAGGCGGGTCTTTTTTTGCTTTTTTACTAAAACCCAAAACAAATTAGTAGCAAGTACTAATAGTTAGTAATATAATAATAGTAATGATAAAAATCATTGATATCTATAATATAAGGAGTCGTTTTTATGATTCAACTAAAAGATTTAGTTCCAAGTGAACATTACAACTTAACAGAGGAAATTGAAAAACATGCATCCGATCAGCTTGCGTTAAAGTGGCAGGACGCTGACGGTGCACGTGAAGAAATTACATATAACCAGCTGTTAGCAAAAGCCAATAAAGTGGCAAACGGGTTAACAGAGCTAGGTTTAACAAAAGGCGATCACGTTTTAGTTATTGCGCCTCGCCTTATTGAATCGTACGCTATTTACTTAGCATGCTTAAAAGCAGGTATTATTGTAATTCCTTCTTCAGAACTATTACGCGCAAAAGATATCCAATATCGTTTACATCACGCTGAAGCAAAAGCGATTATTTCTTACCATCCTTTCTGCAATGAGATCGATAAGATTGAAAACTTCCCTACTTCTCTACAACATAAAATTACGTTTGGTGCTGATGTTACGTCATGGACGCGCTTAGAGTCACTTACGGCGGATGCATCAGAACAGTTCCAAGCAGCTAAAACAACTAAGGATGATACGGCATTCCTTCCTTATACATCTGGTACAACAGGACAGCCAAAAGGCGTTGTTCATACTCATGGATGGGCTTATGCTCACCTTCGTATCGCAGCTGCTGAATGGTTAGATATTAAAAAAGGAGATACGGTATGGGCAACAGCAGGTCCTGGTTGGCAGAAATGGATTTGGACTCCGTTTTTATCTGTACTTGGACAAGGTGCAACAGGCATTATCTATAACGGACGTTTTGAACCTAAAAAGTTTTTAGAAATTTTACAGGATGAAAAAGTAAACGTGCTGTGCTGCACGCCAACAGAGTACCGCTTTATGGCTAAAATTGATGAGCTTGAACGTTTTGACCTATCTCACCTTCATAGCGCTGTATCTGCGGGAGAACCGCTAAATGAAGAAGTGATTAATGTGTTTAAAAAATATTTTAATATCCAAGTACGTGATGGATACGGTCAAACAGAGAATACTCTTTTAATCGGTACATTAAAAGGTGTAAAAACAAAGATTGGTTCAATGGGTAAACCGATGCTTGAAGGATTTGTAGAAATCATTAATGAAGACGGCGAACCTTGTAAGCCTGGAGAAGTTGGAGATATTGCCGTTCGTAGAGACCTCCCTTCTCTTTTCAAGCACTACTATAAAGATATGGAGCGCACTGAGAAAACGTATAAAGGAAACTACTATTTAACAGGTGACCGCGCTTCTAAAGATGAAGATAACTATTACTGGTTCCAAGGACGCGGAGATGATATCATTATCAGTTCCGGCTATACAATTGGGCCATTTGAAGTTGAAGATGCATTAATTAAGCATCCAGCGGTGAAAGAATGTGCCGTTATAGCTAGCCCAGATGCTGATCGCGGCCATGTTGTAAAAGCGTATGTTGTTCTTGTCGATCATGTAAAAACAACAGATGCAGGGTTTATTAAAGAGCTGCAAAATCACGTAAAGACTTTAACTGCACCTTACAAGTATCCTCGCGTAATTGAATTTATTGATGAATTGCCAAAAACTAATTCAGGTAAAATTCGACGTGTGGAACTTCGTGAACGCGAGCAACAAAAAGCATAATAAATGAAAAAAAGACGTATCTGTTAGGATACGTCTTTTTTATTAGATAGCATGCTGTGAAGTACGGACATCTACCGTTAAAACACCGGTATTTACGTTTGCGTACGCTTTAATGATGACAGGGTAATCTTTGTTGTTTGTGAACTTAAAATCAGGTCCTCCCCACGATACGGTTGCATCTCTTCCTGCAGGTACATAACCTACATGTTTTGAATGGTGAGACCTAGCTGTCACTTGAAGACCAGCGCCGTCAATAGCATTAAATAGCGTAGAAGATGTTTGGCAGATCCCTCCGCCAATTCCCATCACCAGCTGTTTGTTGATGATTTCAGGAGCAGGCTGATAGCCTCTTTCTGCTGTGCGCTCCCCAACTGTTTGATTATAAGAAAATGAATCTCCAGGACCTAATACAACGTTGTTAATCGCTTCTGCGGATAGCTGAACATTTCTGTTTCGACTTGTATCACTTGGACGAAAACGTGTAGAATACGAAGCTAGCGATACATCAGCGATCCCTTGAGCAGATGCTGCCGTTACATTTGGAGCGGTTTCGTAAATCGGAACCTTTACATCCAATTGTTTCGTATTTAAGTTCTGCAGATTTTTAACAAGCTCTGCTTCTTTTAAAATGATTTGTTTGGACCCGCCGGTTAACGATCCATTTGCATCCATTTTTATGTTTTGCATAGGCGTGTCGATCCCTTTTGCCAGCTCAGACGCTAATTGCTTAATTTCTTGGTCGTATACGTCTTTATCCTTGTAATGAACCGGCTTGAATTCTTTCATTACTTTTCCTGTGCGGGAATCTTTCAGCTGATACGTTAGGTCTTCGATTTTAAGGACTGGTTTTTTCTTTTTCTCAGTCTTTTTTTCTGCTTTTTTCGCTGCTTGTTTTTGTTCTATCGCGGCTGTTTGCTTTGCAGAATGATTGGTATACATGCTGTACGCAATAAACGCACTTACAATTGTAGCGCCAAGCAAAAGCGCTCCTAAGACTTTCTTCATGTAATTGAATCCCCCCATATCTCGGCTTTACCTCAATATGTTTTTTCTATAAAAATATGTATACATTCATTTTATACAAACATCCTATAAAAGACGATCTGCCAAAGTGAATAATCACCATTTTTTATATTTTTTTCTTTGTTCAACACATGAGGTAAAGCGGAATGATGTTCATAGACCCCATTTTTTCTTATGAACTCAATAGAAAACAAATGTTGTATGCGTTTCCTGTTATTACTATTCTTATATATAATAGCACGAAAACAAGGATTTTTTAACGAATTATGGTAATTATTTTAAAATTTTTCTGACAATTTTCGCGGTGTTGTTCATTTTTCTATGGGCATTATACATGGTATAATGGTAAAAATGGAATTTGTTTTATGAGGAGGATTTACGCTTGACTGAACGTTATAGCAAAGAAGAGATTAGTCATCAGCTAGAAAGTATAGATCATGTAAAAGAAGCTCTTTTAAAATATAAAAACACCGTAATCGGTGAGAAATATGATTTGCTTCCCTACCATTTAACTTCAACAAAAGAAGCAATCTTAAAGACCATTCACGATAAAAAAAGCTGTATTGTTAGCGATATCACAAAAGTACTTGGACTCTCACCTGGTGCTATCACCATTGTATTAAATCAATTAGAAGATGATGAGCTTGTGAATCGTATTTATAAAAAGCAAAACCGCCGAAGTGTGTGGGTAGAGTTGACGGAAAAAGGCGAAAAAGTTGTCGAAATATTGCAAGCTACTCGTGTCGATTTTTGGTCAGATTTACTTTCACACTTATCAGAAGAAGAAAGAGATCAATACTTTCACATTATGAAAAAAATATCTCAAAAATTACAGCAATAAATATAAAAAAAGCGGCTATAAAGGCCGCTTTTTTATTATGCGTGTGCTAAGGCTTGTTTTTTCACTTCGTTTTTCAACACTTTTCCTACGCTGTTTTTAGGAAGTGATGAAACAAATACAACAGTTGGCACTTTATATGGTGCTAATCGTTCTTTACAGAAGTTCACTACATCTTCTTCAGTTAAAGCAGATGCTTCTTGTTTAACAACAAATGCATATGGAACTTCGCCGTACACATCATCAGGCATGCCGACAACTGTCGCTTCTAACACACCATCTGCTGCTAGGACAACTTCTTCTACTTGATCTGGGTAGATGTTGTCTCCTCCATATACAATTACATCTTTATAGCGTCCTTCAATGTAAAGAAATCCGTCTTCATCTAATCGACCTGCATCGCCCATCGCTAGCCAGCCATCTTGTAAGACAGCGTTTGTTGCTTCTTCGTTTTGCCAGTAGCCTTTAAATAGATAAGGGCTTCGTACAAGTACTTCACCTTTTTCTCCAGTTGGAACTTCTTGACGTGTTTCGGGGTCTACAATTTTAACTTCCACATGTGGAGCAGGTTTTCCAGCAGAGCTTACTTTCTTCCATCCCATTTGAGGATGCCATGAACTGATAATCCAAGCTTCTGTGCTTCCGTACCCTTGAGCTAAAATCATTCCGTTACGATCATATTGTTCAATTAAAGACTCTGATACTTTTGTTCCGCCTGACACAGCAAGTTTTAGAGGGAAATCATAGTGATCTCCTTTTTCAAGCTCTTCTACAATGTATTTTAATGCAGGTGGTAGTGCAAACAGCATTTTAATGTTTTCTTTTTCAATTACTTCAATTACTTTAGCTGGATCTGTTTCTTCAGAACATACCATTGTGTTTCCTGTGTTAATGCACATAAATAAAATGCTCATCGAACTCATGTGGAAGAATGGATGAACAAACAAATAGCGCATGCTTTTATCAATATTTGCACGTTCTTCCTGTCCGCCAGAATTTAAAAAGGCACTTACCGATCCGTGTGCAATCATACATCCTTTTGACTTACCTGTTGTACCTGATGTGAACATCATCAATGCTAGATCTTCAGGAAGTACTTCAGGAAGTGCTTCTGGTGTGTTTGTGTTATACGCTGAGAATTGAGTTGTAAATTCTTTTGCATCCTCAATTTTTAACGTAAAACTAAGTCCATCCGTTTGTTCCGCTTTTTCTAATACAGACGTAAATTCATTGTGGTGGATAATCGCTTTTAACTGTCCGCTCGTAATAATGCTATCAAGCTCATAAGGTGTCATGCTCTTACTTAATGGAACAACGACTGCTCCCACTTGTAAAATCCCCATTGTAACGACTGGGTAAGCAATGCTTGTATGAGCTAAAACACCAATACGGTCTCCTTTTTGAATTCCTTTCTCTAAGAAGTAATGAGACAATTGATTTACTTTTTCATGAAATTCATTAAATGTATAACGTTCATTATGTTCAACTAGTGCTTCATGTTGAGGAGAAATCTCTGCACGTTCTGCGACTAAGTATTGTAATGTGTTCATTTTATCCTCTCCTTTGTCCGCTCGGACTAAATATTTCGTTTATGAATATTTTAATGACTAAAACATAATAACAAAAAATTTTTCCGAAGTAAAAGTTTAAAATTATCAAAATGTGTTTATATAGGTTGTATCGGGAAATGTTAAAAGAGATACTGTTTTTAAGAAGTGTTGTATTACCAAGGGTTTGAGAAAATTTTACAAAATTTAAATAGTTCAGACACTGGGTTTAACGAACTATTTTTTTCCTTTTTTTGTTTGTAAATTAGTTTTTATTTCTTGTTTTTCATTTTTTTAATATATTTTCTTACTTTCCCCTTATTCACCGGATTTTGAGCTCATTTATTGAATGAAAACGGTGAATATGAAACAATAATATATAAGCATTTGGATTTGAAAGGAGCAAATTTAGACATGAAAGTTCTTGTAATTGGTGCGAATGGTCAAGTAGGCAAACATATTGTAAACATTTTGAATGAAAGTGATGTGCACACTGTACGTGCGATGGTTCGTAAAGAAGAACAAGCAAAAGAACTTGAGGCAAGAGGTATCGAAACGGCTTTTGCAAGCTTAGAAGGCACTGTACATGAAATTAAGGAAGTGATGAAAGGCTGTGACGCCGTTATCTTTAGCGCAGGATCAGGCGGAAATACAGGCCATGATAAGACACTTTTAATTGATTTAGACGGTGCGGTAAAAGCGATGGAAGCTGCAGAAAATTTAGGTATTAAACGATTTGTGATGGTAAGCGCACTTCAAGCACATCACCGTGAAAACTGGAATACTTCACTAATTCCTTACTATGTAGCCAAACATTACGCGGATAAAATCTTAGAAGCAAGCGGATTAACATATACAATTGTTCGACCAGGCGGATTGTTAAACGAACCAGGAACAGGACGTGTAGATGCTGGGGAGAACAAAGAGCGCGGATCCATTCCTCGCGAAGATGTAGCGCGTGTGGTAGTGGAAACGTTAAGTGAAGATCATACATTCGGACGTTCTTTTGATTTAGTTTCAGGCGATACGCCTATCGCAGAGGCTATTCAATCTATTTAATATAAAAAAAGCAGCGAATACGTATTCGCTGCTTTTTATTTATCATTTAATACATGTACTAAATGATAAATCACTTTTGCTGTCAGTCCCCATATGACTCGATCTTCATAGTAATAAAAATGTTCTTCCATCTCTCTTGTTTGCCAATTATAATTTTCACCACCAATAATCGCGTCATAAGGAAAATTATGTTCGGGTTCTACCCTGAAATGGATATTGTGTATATCAGGTTCGGTACGTTGGAAAAAAGAAAGAGGCACGGTAAATACTTCTGCTACTTCCGAAGGATTCGGTCGAAGTTCAAGCGACTCATCAATAAAACCTACATAAGGATAAATGATTGTTCCGAATTGAGAAACAATATAATCTAAAGCTTGTACTTGCTGAATAGATTCAGGCGTAATCCCTAACTCCTCGGATGTTTCACGGATAGCCGTTTCTTTTTCGTCTGCATCCGTCTTCTCGACACGCCCTCCTGGAAAACAAATTTCTCCGGGCTGTCTTCGTAAATCGAGCGCTCTTACCTCAAATAAAACATGTAGTTCCCCTTGTTTTTCAATAAGCGGAACAAGAATACCGAAGCGAGAAAACTGCTCCATCCCAAGAATTGTCGGTATCCGATTTTCTAACTTAGCTATAATACGGGATGCATCCATACGTCCACTTCCTTTCACAAAATGAATTATCAAAAGAATAGCGAGTTGTAAGCTACGATGTCAACTAACCTGCAAAAGAAAGCTGTTATCTTTAGTATATGAAGAGATCCATTCAATTGACACTACAATTGATAAAAATATATAACATGAATATAAATAAAAGCAGATAGCATCGGCTACCTGTCTTTTTGTTTTGTTTTTAACAACCCATAAATAAGTAAAAAGAATGCAACCACACTGATAAGCAATCCTCCTACTTGCTTATCAGTGAGTCCAAAACGAAGCTGAAGCCAAAAGATAACCAAGCAAATCAAAATGACACTGGTAGCTAAATAAAAGTAAATACTGTAGAAAAACGGATTCGTTCTTTTCCGTTTGTAGACAAGTAGTGAAATGCCTATATACGTACCCAATAGTGTGAGTAATACAACAACTTCCGTTAATGTTCTCACCGCATTCTCCCCTCTCCCTTTTTTCTTCTATACCCGGTTTCTTCTTTCATCAAAAGGAAGTTTGACTAAGGTATTTACAAAAAAAGCCCTTATGCCATAAAGCGGTTTCCTTCAATACACTTGCTTTTATATATCAAGAGCAAAGGTAATGACCGCTTCACAAGCTAACTCGCTGTCTACAAATGCTTTTCCTTTTCCTCTTACAATCTTTCCGCGCTGCTTGAGGACCTCAAATTCTAAACGCAGTGTATCTCCTGGCCTTACTTGACGCTTAAAACGACATTCGTCTATTCCTGCTAAAAAAGCAAGTCTTCCTTTTTGTTGGTCATCCGCAGCCATGGCAAATCCACCGAGCTGAGCAAGAGCTTCTACAATAAGTACCCCTGGCATTACCATATAGTCGGGAAAGTGGCCTTTGAAAAAAGGTTCATTTGCTGTTACTTGTTTGATTCCTACCGCAAGCTTTCCTTCTTCTTGCTCTAAGATGCGATCAACAAGTAAAAAAGGATAGCGGTGTTGAAGGGTATGTTTTATTTGTTTTATATCTTTCATATGTATGGCTCCTTTTTCTTATAATAAGGGGTCCTTACCGTCAAATGCAGGAAACGTATCTGGATGAAGAAGCGGCGCGAGTTTTTTTAACCCTAACAGCAACCTAGGTGAAGGACGACAATACAGCCATTCTTCTAGTACATATACGCGATGTTCTTTTATGGCAGACATGTCAGACCAGTTCGGTCTCTTGTGTAAAATCGTTGGATTCACTTTGTTTGTCTGTACGCCCACCCAAGCCAAACACACATGAAGTGGATTTCGTTTGAGCACTTCTTCCCAATCACTCTGTACATTTGCTTCTTTATGATCAGCAAATATATTTTCTCCTCCCGCTAACTCACTAATTTCAGTCAGCCAGTTTGCTTTGCCAGGAGTAAAGACAGGTTTTGGCCACCATTCCCAGTATACAGTGGCTTTTTCATCAATTTGATTTGCAATCCCTTTATATGTAGAAAGAAACTGATCATAACGCTTTAACAGTTCAGCTGCTTTTGTTTCAATGTTTAATCGCTGACCTAAATCCTGTAGATTTTGACGGATATCTTCTAGCGAATTAGGATTATATACAACATAAGGAAGCTTTCGTTTTTTTAGTTCTTCAATATTTCGCTCCATTCCAGGAACGCTTAGTGATGCTAGGACTAAATCGGGTTTAGCTTCTTCCACCGCGTCCATATTAATAGATAAATCGGGACCTAAACGCGGCAGACCTTGAATAGACTGCGGCCAATCGGAATAATCATCTATTGCTACGAGCAAATGCTCACATTTTAAATACGCTATTAGTTCTGTATTGCTTGGACAAAGCGAAACAATTCGCATAGTTCCCCTCCTGCATTCATTTCTTTTTTTCTATTATACAATAGATCCACATATAAAAAGCAGAGACTTTCACTGAAGTCCCTGCTTGTGGTGCTCTCTCTTATCCGCCCATCGCGTGATAAAAGAAGTAAAAGAAACCTAAACAGCCAAGTGAACTAATGCTTGTAGTTAAAATGCCGATTGAAAGCAACACCTGTCCGTCTTTTTTTTGTTTGTATCGCAGCATATAATAAAAAGCTAAACAGGTGCCAAGAAGTAAATAAATAGCCCATATGTAAGGTAGATTCTTTAGCTGAAAAATGTATCCTTGATTAAATAATAAACAGTAAATAAAAAAAAGATTTACGATAAAAAATATAGGAAGTACACGTTTCTTCATCTATTAAACCCTCTTCTACTCTTTATTTTCTGCTATAGTTGCTCTGTTTTGATTTCTCAGTTCATCCCGTATGTCACGTAAATATTGATTTCTCTCTTTCATTCGCTTTAAAACTATAACGATAACAGCTATAATACCAGCAATGATTCCTATATAAAGAACTCCAAACACTAAGATAGGTACTACACCCCAAAGCTCCATCTCATTCCTCCTATTTTTTAGTTATTACCTTATTTTACCGTATTTTGTAAGGATGTCACGTCTTTTATCCATGAAAAAGGGAGTTTGAATATACATTCAAACTCCCTAAAGAGATAATAAAAAATAATATTTATTATAGCGCTTTGCTTTTGACACTCGCTCCCGTTCCGAAGAACTTATCAAAAATTTGATAAAGAGCAGACAGGCCAACTAACCAATAAATCGTTGTTACTAACCAATCCCAAGAGCCAAATAGCTCTTCTACTACATTCACGCCTAATGCTACAGCTAACCAATTTAAACCGCCTAAAATCACAAGAAGAGTCGTTAAACCTGAAAGAAATTTCACGTTGTCACCTCCTTGCGAACTGCATTAGGAAAAGCAGCTCATGTTACATCTTATGCGCTGTATAGATTAGTATATGCATAGGCGCTATGTAAAATAGTTATAAAGAATATGTGATTTATTCTTTTTTATTTCCTTATTGTGCAGCTGCAGCTTTCCCAATTTGCTTAATCGTTTCTACATGCATCGCTTCGTGATAAAAGCTGAATAAAAACGTTTCACCAACTGTTGTAAAGTTGATGCCCGCTTTGTTTGTAAAAGGTGTGATCAACTGTTTGTCAAACTGCTGAGGCATGAACTCTTTAATACGATGTGCTTGATCTTTCAACACATTCGCAATTTCTTCAAGAGAAGGAGCAGCCTCCGTCCAATCGGCAGGTTTTGTTCCTGCGCCGAAAAAGCTTTCATAACTCTCGGGCGTTTGCATCGCTTCACCAGCTAAGCCAAACACAAGTTTTTCTTGAATAAAGGCAATGTGTCCAAGATTCCAGCGGATATTGTTATTGAATCCTTTTGGTGTGATGTCCGCTGCCTCTTCTGTTGTTTTTTCGAGGATACTAATCGTAATTCCTCTTACAACGTCCATATGTTTTAAAATCATGTTTTCCATCGTCTAATCTCTCCTTACGTTGTCGTATTAGATAAACTATTCAATGTCTATTGTGCACAAATTATCCCTTAAATGCCACTCATAACAGTTAAAGCTGAAAATAAAAGAAAACTCAAAAGAAACATCCCCCTATATAAAAACTAGGGGGATGTTTTAAGCAGAAGACTTCAAATTTGAGACAGGTCCTTTGTTTGGCTTCGGTTTTAGCTGACCTAGCTTATTTTTTAGATAATCTTTTAATGCGCCGCGTTTTCTCTTGCGTCTTTTATCACGATTTTTAATGGGAATCTCCTCCTTTCCTTTTAGTTTTAAGACCTGTGTATTAAATGGATTCTTCTTTTATACATAAAATCCTTTTGAATTCTCAAATTTACCTTCATGTAATTCTTTCCTTTTTACAAAAAAAGACCAAAGTATCAAACCTTTGATCAATCAAGCTACATACGTAATCGACCCAATAGTGGAAATAATAGCGCTGTTTCTGTCGTACCAAACAACGGGTTCGTATCTAACTGCAAAATAACTGAGGTGAGCGGTGTGAAGCCTGACAATTTCATCTGACAGGTAAGCTGATTGCTTTGCGTCGTCTTTTCTCTTTAAATTTAACACTTCAATAATTCTTTCCCGCGTCGTAATTCCAATTCCATGACCAAAATATAGAGTTTCATCTAATACAATTGTGTTTTCACCTTTCCACTGGGGAGTATCAGGGTTATAATCAGGATTTTTAAAATACGCACAGTCTCCGGGCAAGTAGTCAGATCCTTTATAACCATGGAGCTCAAGATCTTCATCATATTGCCAATCGTGTAAGTAAAGATCAGCAAAAAGCCTGTTAAAGTTTGCTTTTCCAATATTATTTAATACAGCTTTGTAAAAGATGATGATAACAGCCGTCGCGCACTCAAACGCATATTCGTGTCCGTTGTAAAAAATATCATCGATGGCCTGATGAGGAGAAACGGTAGGCAGTAGCTGAAATCCTCCGTTATCGGTTCTTTTCCAATACTTTTCGTTACACCTAGAACGTGCAAATGTAGCAAACCTGGCACCGCTTTTGCGCAGCAACACAGACGATTCAATAATTTGTAATTTAACAGATACATCAAAATCAAGCTGGTCAAATGTAGCATACTCATACACTTCCCTATAGGCATCCATCTGTTTTAAAATGTCTGCTTTTTCTTTTGTTAACGAACTATTATTTAGATCACTTATTTTCACAATTTGTTGGTTAACTTTAATCATAGACGTTCTCTCCTTTACAGAAAATGATATCAATCACTTTCTCTAACAGGATATTGATAAAAAAAGATTTTGTGTATCTTCATTTATTTAAAATCATGAAGATTAGAAAAAACGATGAAAGAAAGTAATTTAACCAATAATCTTTTCCTTTGTTCCTTTTTGTCCTTTTGTAACCTTTTTAAATATAAAGCGAGCAACTAACACGTACAGTGGTAATACAATAATGACGGCAATAACATTTAAAATCCAAGGTATTGTCCCCATAAAAACGTTTGAAGATGCTTTATCATACCAGCTCACAATAAGTATTAAAAAGAAAACACTGGATATAAAAGTACTTATATATCCCTTCTTATAGTTTGTACTTCTCACAGCAACAACAAAGCCAATTATCAATGAAATGCCTGCTGCAATTAAGATAAAAATCAAAAATAAGTTTGCTACCTTTTGAACGTCCATTACTTCCCTCTTTCTTATAAAATTTTCACTCCAGAATCTTCGTTACGTCACTTATAAAAAAAGTGAATTTGAGTACTTTAAACTCCCTAAAACAATTAACGCCCTTTTCTAGATACAATTCCTACAGTATTTTGATTAGACGCTTCATTTTGTTTTTGATTAAAATTTAGTAAATATTCATAAAAAAGGAAGGTTAGAGAAGTCATGCCCCTAAACCCATCACACCATCCTATTATTCTATTTGATGGTGTTTGCAATCAATGGGTTCAATTTGTCATCAAGCGGGATTCACGTGCTCTGTTTCGTTTTGCATCGCTTCAATCCGATACTGCTGAAACCTTGCTGAGTCAGCATAACTACGAGGACCCACCGCTTCAGTCGGTCATTCTTCTTATGAACGGGAATCTTTACACAGAGTCTACGGCCATCCTACATATTGTCCGCCGGCTTCGGGGGCCCATTCAACTGATGACGTGTTTCCGACTTGTTCCCGCATTCATTCGAAACCCATTCTATCGTTTCATTGCACGTAATCGGTATAAGTGGTTTGGAAAACAAACGTCATGCATGTTGCCAACCCCTGAAACTAAAATGCGATTTTTGGACTAAGCATACAAATGGAGGAAAACAATGCGTTTATCAACAAAAGAGAAATTTCGTTTAAGTATTCTTGCGACCCTAAGGTGGACCATGGCCATTACGTTTCTTATTTATGGAATGGCCAAAATCTACCCAGGACAATTTATAACAGGCGATTTCGTGTTTGATTCCACAAAAGATTCTGCGATGAAACTGGCGTGGTATTTCTTTGGGTATTCTGATTTCTACAACTATTTTATTGCTGCTGGCGAATTATTAGCTGCGTTGTTATTGGTAATTCCGCGTACCGCAACACTAGGGAACATTATTTTTCTCCCCATTATTGCCAACATCACCGTCCTTAACTATTGTTTCAACATTCCTGCCAAAGTGGCGTGTGTTCCGCTGCTTGCAATGAGCTTGCTATTAGTATTGATGGAATATTCAAAGTTAAAAGGCATCTTCTTTGTCAACACTGCTACCCCAATGCAGAAAGTAGACGTTCAATCATCCGAAAGGAAGGTGACCGTTAAATGATCGTCTTTCTTTTGCCGCCCATTATCTTCGGTTTGGCATGTACCTATTATTTTGGTCTTCGAAAAGAAGACTGAACACAGACAATTCCTATTTTGTTTTGACTAGTAGTTACGGAAACCAGAGAAGTTCTCCATAAGATACTAAAAATAACTGCTGCAGGTAAGCTAATAAAAGCGCAACTTAATGCCACTTTTCAAAAACAATAAAAAAGGCAACAGCTCAACTTATGAGCTGCTGCCTTTTATTTATAGAAACACAGAAAGAACCTTTTAACGATACCAAATCGTTTTATCTTGATATGGAATACGTTTTGATGAAGGTTCTTTATTAGGATGTCCGACGTAAATTAAGCCTAAGAGCTTATCGCCATCTTCTAGAGATAAAAAGTCATTCAGTTCTGACTGATAGACAATTTCACCGGTTCTCCAAATTGTAGCCAAACCTTGTTCTTCCGCTACTAATAGCATATTTTGTATGCCTGCTGCTACGGCAGAGATTTCTTCAATTTCAGGCACTTTTCCAGAAGGACTTACTGCTACAGCAATAATGACAGGAGCGCGAAGCGGTCCTTTTTTTGCTTTTGTTGTTTTTTTCAACGCTTCTTCTTCACTTAAGTGACCAGTTTTTTGCTTCATAATACGTTCCATTTCGTCTCCTAACCGAACGCGTGAATCCCCTGTAAACACTCGGAACTTCCAAGGCTCTGTCTTTTTATGGTTAGGAGCCCAAGTGCCGGCTTCTAACATAAGGTTAATAGCATTTTCTGATACGTCTTTGTCTTGCATAGCCCCAATCGTTCTTCTGGCTTTAATAATATCTAATACGCTCATGCTTTTTGTCTCCTTTTCTGCATTCAATTTATTAGTATAGGTATGTATATATCTTATATATAGAATAATTGAAAATCATTCTCACTGTCAAATGTTTTGATTATCAATTAGGTAACGATGAATATGCCAATTTTTTAAGCGTGTTTGTTTTTTTAGCAGTTTTTCTTTTAATTATTTGGCAGTTCCGGTAAATAAAAAACGATTTGGAACATAGAGTCCAAATCGTTTTTTCATCTTATACCCAGCCGCGGAAACGAGAAGCTTCAGCTGATTTTTTGATTCCTGCCATGTAAGCAGCAAGTCTCATATCTACGTCATTTTCTTGAGAGATTTGATAGATCGTCTCAAATGAATCCACCATTACCTTGCGTAATTTGTAAGCTACTTCCTCTTCAGACCAGTAGTAGCCTTGATTATTTTGCACCCATTCGAAGTATGAAACCGTTACGCCTCCAGCACTCGCTAAAATATCTGGCACTAAAAGCACGCCTTTTTCATCTAAAATACGCGTGGCCTCAAGCGTAGTCGGTCCGTTCGCTGCTTCGACTACAATAGAAGCTTTAATGCGATGAGCGTTGCGAACCGTAATTTGATTCGAAATGGCTGCGGGCACTAAAATATCACATTCTTTTTCTAATAGTTCTTCGTTTGTCATTACATTTGTAAATAAATTCGTGACGGTACCAAAACTGTCGCGTCGATCAAGCAGGTAATCAATATCAAGACCAAGCGGATCATAAAGAGCTCCGTATGCATCTGAAATGCCAATTACTTTTGCTCCTGCATCATGCATGAACTTAGCGAGAAAACTGCCGGCATTTCCGAAGCCTTGAATAATAATTCGCGCTTCTTGCAAGTTAAGGTTTTTCTTTTTAACAGCTTCTTCTATACAAATGGTTACTCCTTTAGCCGTTGCAGTTTCGCGTCCTTGAGATCCTCCGAGTACGATAGGTTTTCCGGTAATAAAACCAGGAGAATCGAACTCACGCAGTCGGCTATATTCATCCATCATCCACGCCATAATTTGAGAGTTTGTATAGACATCCGGTGCAGGAATATCTTTAGTAGGCCCAACTATTTGACTGATGGCTCTTACATAGCCGCGGCTGAGTCGTTCTAGTTCACCAAAAGACATGTTTCTTGGGTCGCATACAATTCCGCCTTTACCGCCGCCGTACGGAAGGTCGACAATTCCGCATTTTAAGCTCATCCAAATAGATAATGCCTTCACTTCCTCTTCATTTACTTCAGGATGAAAGCGTACGCCTCCTTTAGTAGGACCGACAGCATCATTATGCTGAGAGCGGTAGCCGGTGAAGACTTTTACCGATCCGTTATCCATTTTAACCGGAATGCGAACCGTCATCATGCGCAGCGGTTCTTTCAATAAATGGTATACTTCTTCACCATAGCCTAGCTTTTGAAGCGCTTCTTGAATAACCGTTTGAGTAGATAAAAATAAATTAAGTGATTCCTGTTCTTGCTGCTGTTCTTTTTTTAATTCACTAGTTGTTTTTGTAATGGACATTCTGTTCACCCCATATTAATCATTGAATTTTCTCAACGATTTAACATGCAATTCCTGTGCCAATTTCTGCTGCTTAACAACGCTTTTATATTATAAATAATCTGTATTAGCAAGCCTTATATTCCCTGCATAGGCTGATATTAGTATATACTTAAAGAAATAAGACAAACTATTTATACTGCAAAGGAGGAAAGTGCTATGTTAAATGAAAGAAAAGAACAAGAGCAAAACAATCACTGTATAGAATGCTGTTCCATCTGCGGAGAAAGGCTAACATCTTTTCAAGAAAAAGAAATATTCACATGCGACAGCTGCTTTGAACAAAAAGTCAACGATGTGCTTTCTGAGCTGTAATCAGATACTCTATTTTTCAGAAACAGGTGTCACAATATTAAAGTTTGGATCGACAGAATCCTGACAAGACAAAAAGAAATCCCATTTTGATTTATCTCCTTGAACAAATATGACCGAGCTATAAGAGTGATCATTTGTAGTTGTGAGTCGATATAAGGTATCTTGCCACATCGTTACCATCACCTCAGCTTTCTTTCGCGTATCTCCGAGATACCTAAAGATTCCATGCTTAAGTTCTGTGAGAGCTACTTCATTACGATCTGGTATTACAAACAATATACGATAGTTACATGCACCTGCCTTTAATCCATCTACGCGAATGCTAAATAGTTCTAAAATATTTTTTAAAGGAAGTGTATCCCATACTTCTTTTGTGATAATGTTGGCAGGCAGCGGTATATTACCTAAACGAAGTTCTTTGGCTCCTGTTAAATATTCATTTCGCCAAGGGCCAGATTCCGCTATATACCCTAATTGTTCAAGCGCGTCTGCACATAAAAGTTTTGCCTTTACATGGTGAGGATCAGCATAAATAACTTGTTTGGTCACTTCAGCTACCCATTGATAGTCGCCTTGTTGAAAACAGCGCTGCGCTTTTTTGACAATGTTGTCCGCTCCACCCATATACTCTACATACTTCTTAGCTGACTCTTCAGGAAACAGTTTATTTAAATCTACAGGATTGCTGTTATACCAGCCCATATAGCGCTGATAAACCGCTTTTGCGTTGTGGTTAACCGTTCCATAAAAACCGTTGGTATACCACTCGTGAGATAGGCTTTCTGGCAGCTTCATCATTCGGCCGACGTGATCAATGGTATATCCTTGATTCATGAGCCTTAATGTTTGATCATGAATATATTGATAAACATCTCGTTGATTTTCGATATAGGTAATACACGACTCGTTTCCGAACCTTGGCCAATTATGTACCCCAAATACAGTTGTTAGTTCTTGGCCAAATAAATCGATTGCTTGCTGCAAGTATCTTGCCCATGCTGCTGCGTCTCTTACTTTTGCTCCTCTGAGCGTATAGAGGTTGTGCTGAGTGGCCGTACAGTTTTCTGCAATACACAGAGACTTTTCACTAGGAATATAGATGTTCATTTCAGCAGGCGCTTCCGTTCCGGGCGTAAGCTGAAACTGAAATGAAACGCCGTCAATTTCTTTACTTACATAAGAATGATGTTGGGAAGGGCGAATTTCTTCTATTCCTTTAATAAGCGTAATTGTTCCAAACGAAATTTCTTTTCCGATACCGTTGTCAATTAAGCCTTTTTCATCGCGTCGCAGTCGAATACCGTACATGTATTGACTTCTTCGTGTCATTGCTGTTGCCGCCGTGACGTTTTCATCGATAACTGCGTCCATAAACCCAGCAGGAGCATAAACTTTACTATTTTTATTTTGTGTTGAGTCAGGTAATATCCCTAGAACTCCGCCGTAATGGTCTATATGCGAATGAGAGAAGATAACGGCTTTGATAGAGTGTTTACCGCAGTGCTGGTTTACTAGTTTAAGTGCTTCTTCTGCTGTTTCTTTTGACGTCAAGCAATCAATAACAATCCATCCCGTTTTCCCTTTAACAAATGTAATATTAGCCATATCAAAGCCTCTTACTTGAAAGATATTTTCAGTTACTTGATATAAGCCGGCTTGTACATTTAATTTTCCTTGTTCCCACAGTTTAGGGTGGACAGTAGCAGGTGTAGATTGTTCAAATAAAAAAGCGTACTTTCTTAAATCCCATACAGGATACAGCTGATTTTTTTTGAAAATCAGAGGAAAAGGTACGCGTACAAGAGCTTGGTAATCCGCAAGATTTTGTTCTACTTTCACTTGTTCCCAGTCTATGTTTTTATAAGTCTCAGCATTAGTCGCTGCAGTCTTTTGAGTAGCATCTTTTCTGTGAATCGTTAACTCCTGTTCATAATCAAACAGCATAACCCCCTCCTTTTTATTACTTTATGCGTAAAAATAAGACGAAGTACAAAAAGGGAGGGAAAATAGAGTCAATAAAAAAGAAGATGCGCTTAGCACGCATCTTCTTTTTATACTGAATGTTATGTTTGAATAGTCGAGTATTCTGTCTGAATTAGACAGCCTAGCACTTAGTATAACGATTGTTTACCAGTGTGCCTTTTGTAATCAAAACAAATCTTCCTTCTAAGGTGCTCAATACGTTTCTTGAAGTCGCTGTAAAACAATGCATGTGTACAGTCTCTCCTTTCTTGTATTGGCCTTACATAGAATGTATACCCTCGAAAAAATAATTGAAACCTAATTGGGAGATTTTTTCAAAAAATAATAATTCCATTATGGTTAGGCTCTTTTGTCACTATTTTTTCACCCAGTTGTCATTATCATCTTTTTTGTACTTCGTTTTCACCGCGTTCCAAGCAACTTTGTGAGCGGTAGCTTCTTCTTGGTATTCATCACTTGCTGAATTGAATGCTTCTTTATAAATTTCCTGAGCGTGATGAGGAAGATTATCTCTTACTCCATCCGGCAGTTCTTTTAATGAATTGTAAGGCATGATAGTATTCCTCCTTGAAAACATCTTTTACTACTGATTTACCTGTTTTCAAATAACATAAACATTTAATAAATATAGTCCCTATACAAGTCGGACTGAGTGACCTTTTTATAAGCGAGTCCGTGTTTTTTAGCAAGGGCTTTTACTTCATCTACACAGCTTTGAGCGCTTCTTGGGGACACGTAAATTTCATTGATAAGCTGATGTAAATTACATGTAAGGAGGTTACCATGCTCATGAGAAAACTCATACGATCTTTTTTCAAGGATATCCATTCGTTTTTGCCATTGATTTGCGGAAATACCTTGAATTTCGAATAGCTTTTGCAGTTTCCAAGCGTGTATACGACTTGCTACAATAACAAGCCTCAATTCATTTTCATGCTGATAGGATTTACGCTTGTAAAATAACGTGTCATATACAGAGTGACTGACCATTTCTTTTTGGAAGTCTATGTACTGCACTTTGCCAGAGAAGATTTTATAGCGTAAATCTTTAATACTGCACAATAAATTTTCATAGGTGGTTTTAATAGCTACGCCATCATTCCCCTTTAAATATAGATCCCACATTCCAGCGGCTTCGTAATCATTGATATGCCAGGATGAAACAGCAGAAAATTCATGGATTTTTCTTATATAGGTTCTAGAGGTACGGTTATGACGTTCGCCTTTTTTTCTTAACTCTTCTATGTTCCACATTGAAGAGCATCCTTCAAGGGGGTCCGAAAATGCATCAGGTTTTGCGAAAAAAAGCGCATTGGTTTCCAGTAAATCTTGAAAATCAGACAGCGGCATAAATCGCCACACCGTCGGATTATTGTGCAACTTATACCGTTCATCATAATCGTCATAGCTAGATTCGAATCTTTTGGCATATTCGTAAGCTTTATCTCTATAAGCTAAATCCATTGATTTTCCTCCTCTGAATGCATATTCATACTTGAATTATAGCACTTAATTGTTGTAATTTTCAAAATTATCCACCTGTATTAAGAGAGTTCTGTTATCAGAAAAGAAGACACGCCTCAACATCTACAGCGTGTCTTCTTATTTAATGAAATGAATGTTTTGCTTAACACTTTCACTTTCTGGCTGATTTAATTCCAATAAATAAATTTCATCCGCTCGAAAATCAGTATTCTTCATTTCTTTTTTTAAGGTACGAATAAAGGCAGCTGAACTTTTTCCGTAGGCTTCAAAATAATGAAACGTGTGTACAACAAATAGAATCGATGCTCCACTGTAATCTTTTTTGCTCTTTTTTTGGATGTTTTCTAGCACTTTTTCTATATACTCTTCTACAGAACCTTCCGTCTGGATACGGGGTAGAGCAAAATTTCCTGAATTCACCCTCTGTGCATCTTCAAATTCCAGTTTCCCATCTTTGTAAGAAGTAATTTCAATTCGTTTTTCAGTACCATCCGGCTGAAGAATTAATCCGTCGTATCCTTGACTTCCAATAATAAGCTTCAATTTTGAATTCCTCGGACAATAGGAAGATTGGCTGAAGCAATAAAGCGGATAAAACTCTTCAAAAAACTTTTTGAAACGCCCTTTTTTAAGTCGAGCTAATTTTATATATTCTCTGTTTTGATGAATCATTTGCTGCGTATGTTCAAAATACTGCTTCATTTCTTCTTGCGTCCTGTACACATCAAGATCTTTAAATAATTCATCCATCTTTTTCACCTTCAATCCCACCAACTAAAAAAGTCTTCTTACTTAGTAGATACATATTCATAAATGTGTGTGACAATTTTCTTTTTTTAAAGATATAGCTTTTTTAAAACAAAACGTGCACACTTTTCATTTTTTTGCATATCCTGTTATTCGTGCGTTCAATCATGAGCGTAAATTTCAGCCTTTAGTTGTAAAAGATGAACCGCAAAGTTACAGCTGATGGCGGATGATATGCGTCTGATTATTTCATAAACTATAACAAACAGAAAATTTAACAATAATTGAGGTGTTGAAAATGTTTGATAATGATTACGTAGTTAAAACCATTCACGATTTACATGTAAAACGTGCAGAAAGCAAATTAAAAGTCTTCTTAACTTATTTTTATCATAAAAAATAACATGTATTTATAGACGGTAATATATAGTCAGTTGTTAGTTGGAGTTTTTTATAGGAAGAAGAGTTTGATACAAATAAAAAGGAATAGTGGGTAATCCACTACTCCTTTTTTTACTATACTTGCAATTCCCGAATAAGTTCAGCAAGAATTTTAATGCTTCTATCGATATCTGGTAAAGAAGCATAGGCGTAAGAAAGCCGAAGATAACTGCCGGTTTCTTGTGCATAGATACTCCCAGAATTAAGCAATATTCCTCTTTTTAAAGCACGAGAGTATAAAGATTTCATTGAAATAGAAGGTTGAATATGCACCCATATAAAAAAACCTCCTTCAGGATTCGTCCATGTTGCTATATCTTCTGCATATGTTTCTAAAGCATTCAGCATAACTTTTCTTCTTGTTCGCAATTCCGTTCGTACCGTTTCCATATGCAGTTGATATAAGCCATTTTCAAACCATTCTGCTGCCACTCTTTGAGACAATGAGCTGGATCCATAATCTGTTTGCATTTTAATATCCGCCAAACGCTCAATGACTGGTTCTGGGCCGACTATCCATCCGATACGTAATCCCGGGCTTAATGTTTTAGAAAGACTGCTAACATATAACACGTGTCCATTTTTATCTAAAGCTTTTAATGGCGACGGAGGCTGTTTATTTAGCCATAATTCGCGGTATAAATCATCTTCAATAATAGGAAGCTGATGTTCCTCACATTCTTTCAGCAAATCGTAACGCCTTTTTTGGGACATTAATGTTCCCGTTGGGTTATGGAAACATGGATTTGTATATAAAATAGCTTGCCCTTCTTGAGGGTCGGCGCGTTTTATAGCTGTTACTTTTATTCCTTCCTCATCCATAGAAAGACCTTTGAGTTTCATTCCAGCTGATTGAAATACATGTAAAGAGTATAGATAAGAAGGTTTTTCTAGCAAAACCGAAGAGTTCTTTTGTAGCAGTCCAATTGAAATAAGCTGAAGAGCTTGAAGAGCGCCGGAAACAATTAAAATAGAATCTGGAGAAGATTCAATCCCCATTGTTTTCATATACGCACTTAACTCTTTTCGTAAAGGAAAATACCCCTTTGGTTCTTCGTACCCCAGAACCTCCATGTTTTTTGCTACTTTTTCCATAGCGTATTTCATTTTATCTTTAGGGAATATGTCAGGTGAAAGCTCTCCTTTGCTTAATTGAATAAGGTTTGAGTTAAATTCGGATTCATTAATATCTTGTACCATTGCTTGACTCGGACGATGCATACCTGATTTCACATGAACATTCCAATCGGGCGGAGTCGTAGCCAAAAGCGTCCATGTATTATTTATAACGATTGTTCCCTTTCCCATCTTACCTTCAATTAAACCGTCCGCTGTTAATTCCTCTAATGCCGTGATGACCGTACTTCGGTTAACATCGAACATAACAGCAAGCTTTCGCTGACTAGGAATTTTACTTCCAATCGGCCATTCTCCACGCGCAATTTTCTCTTTCATAAAATCAATGATTTGCTTGTATTTTGGATAACTCGCACTGTTCTCTTGATTCATACATTTACTCCTGTTTTTAAAGTGGTTGGGTTAATTGCTTTTAAACTGGTTGAAGACATTTTATCAAATGTTTATTAACATGGGAACCGCAATAGACACTGGTTGGATTAAAAATGAAAAATGGAGATGAATAGACATGAAATTAACGTTTAGTCTGGTGTTCTTACATATACTGATGATTAGCTTATGGGCTTCAGCATTTCCAGTTATTCAAATAGGACTAGAATCGTTTTCTCCTCAGCACCTCGCTTTTGTTCGGTTAAGTATTGCTTCTTTAGTGCTGTTAGTTATTGCAATAGCCACACACATGCGCTTGCCTGATATAAAAGATATTCCATTTCTTTTAGCACTCGGTTTTTTAGGTTTTACCGTATATCACACGGCATTAAACATTGGGGAAAAAACGGTGAGTGCGGGTATTGCGAGTTTACTGGTCTCGACTACTCCTATTTTTTCTTCGCTTTTAGCTATTTTTCTTTTTCAGGAGGAGTTCGGAAAAAGAAAATGGGTTGGATCTGCAGTAAGCTTTGCAGGTGTTGCACTTTTAACCTTCAGCAAAGAGAATTTTGTACACTCAGTTAATGGAATCTTACTGATTCTGCTAGCTGCCCTTGCAGAAAGCATCTATATAGTATGTCAAAAAAATTTATTGAAAAAGTATGGTTTCCTTTCTTTTGTGACGTACAGTATTTGGGGAGCTACAATTTCTATGCTTGTTTTTTTACCTGGGTTAGAAACGGAACTTGCACATATCTCTGTCAGATCAGCAATAAGCGTGATATATTTAGGATTATTTCCAACCGTTATTCCCTATATGGTACTCGCTTATCTGACATCGCGTATAGGTTCTGCTGAAGCTGCCATTTCTCTTTACTTAACTCCTGCGCTGTCCTTTTTCTTAGCGTGGCTGCTTTTAAAAGATATCCCGAGTGCAGCTTCCATTGTTGGAAGCATCATTACGTTATGCGGCGTGTTGCTTACACATAGTAAAAGAAAAGTAGTGGTAAAAGAGACAAAGTTCACAATGCAAAGGTAATGTGTATGTTTTAAGGAATTCTCTTAGATGCTATGTGTTTTATTTATATATTTTATTTAGAACATACTTTAATTTCTTCTTTTTGCAGTTTAATTAATAATTAATAAAAAAGCAGCGCCTTTCTTTAAATCTTAAACCAAGATTAAAGAAAGGCGCTGCTTTTTTATGTAGTTTCTAATTCTGCTTTTATTTTCCCAGCCACTGCGTGAGTCAGCTGCTGAAGATCGTAAATCTCTTCTCCTGAAAGTACTACATGTCCGTTTAAAACATGGTTATGTTTATATACTCGATACGTCACTTCAATACTTTTTATCGCACGCTCTACTTCGTCATTCACCATAATGCTTTCGTAGTGGTAGGACAGTGTTTCAATTCGAATCTGCGTATTTTTCATATTCATTCACCCTCCATGAGCTGTTGACTAAAAATATGACTGCTACAGGTGAACTATACATAGAATCTTTTTGGTTACCACTCCTTTTATTATTTAGAACATATTTTAATTACTTAATTGATGTCTGCTATCTTTTTTATTAAATCCCAAGACAAAATCCCACTCCGAAGAGCGGGGTTTTATTGTTTATAATACCAGCCTTTTTTATCTAAAAACTGCTTAACTTTTACAAAATCTAGTCCAGCTGCTGTGATTTCAGCTGATGGATTACCTATTGCATTTACATGTAATTCACTGTCAATTCCTTCATTTTTTAAGAAAGCACGGAATTCCGCTTCCATGTCTTTACTTAATCCACCTGTTTTAATTGTAACTGAGATAGGTTCTACATCTTTTATTTGCACAAATCCACCTGGCACAGCCCATGCTGCATACGTATAGCCATATACGCTAAATATCGTATCTTTTTTTATAGTTCTGAAATTCTCTGTTACATTCGCATACTTATAGACCTCAATATCCTTCTTCGCCTTTACTTGGAAAGAATATTTATCTCCCAGTGAAGTAACCTTCGGTAATGATTCTTCTATAGGATTACTTATACCTTTAAGCAATTCCATCATTTTAACCAATGTTTTTTCATCAGCTTTTCCAGTTGACGTTAATCCATACTTTTCTTGAAAAGCTTTAACAGCTGCAGTAGTTTCATTTCCATATTGACCATCGGTTCCGTGTTGAGAAAGGTCAAATCCTAATTTAGTTAAATTTTGCTGCAGTTCTTTTACAGCTAGTCCGCTATCACCTTGCTGTAATTGTGCTGATGGCTTATTATTTTCCACCACCGTAACACCTGTATTAATATTATTAAAGAAATCGAGATCCATTTCGTTAATATCAACATTTCCGTTAATTCCTTTTACCTTTCCTTGATCTGTATATTGGAACATAGCCCATCTATTCCAAATCGCTGTATTCCCCGGATTAGCAAACCCCTTAGAACCGTTACTTCCACTGTACCGGGCTACCCATAGCGGATATTTTGCTACAGCGCTTGTAAAGTTGGATTTAATAAAACTATATCCCGTGTAAAGAATAGGTGTGATGCTTGTTTTCTTTTCAATATACTCCATCCATCTAACTGCAAAGGCTGTGACCTGCGCTTTTGTTTTCCCTTTGTTTTCTTCCAAATCTAAGCAATGAGGCAAATCAACCTTCATGCTGCCCAACTTATTTAAAAAGAAATTAACTTCTGCAATAGGATCATTATCAGCATGAGCAAAGTGATAAAAGCCTACACGTAAACCTACATTTTTCGCTCCTATATAATTATCGTATGATTTTTTATCTAAGAAGGTTGTGCCTTCTGTTAATTTAATATACGCGCCTTTTACACCATCCGAAGCCACTTTTGCCCAATCAATTGTTCCATTGTGATGAGAAACATCAATGACCTTAATATTTTGATTATTACGGTTTTGCATTGCTATCACTCCTTCATACAAACTATGAATAAAAAAGGAAATGGCAACTGATACAGGCCTATTAAATAGCTATTAGGCTTTATAAAAAACCGTACAATAACAAGGGCTTTTGATAGCCTTACCTTATTATAAGAAATGAATTTGCGCAATTTTATAAAGTGAGGAGAGCTATATTCGTTTATACTAATAATATGAAGATATACTGTATAAAAAAAGTGGAGGAATATGATGTCTTTAATAAAAGAAGCACGTAGATATGCAGAACACGCTCATAGCGGCCAAATGCGCAAGCTGTCCGATACACCTTATATTGTTCACCCTATTAACGTAGGTAATATTTTAGAAAAAGCGGGTTTTAGTGAAGAAGTAATTGCAGCAGCTTATCTGCATGATGCTGTAGAAGATACAAGTGTAACACTCGAAGAAATTGTACAAAGATTTGGTTTAGAGGTAGCGGGGATTGTTGAAGCTCATACAGAAAACAAATCAAAAAGCTGGGAAGAACGTAAACAGCATACAATTCAAATTGTGAAAACTGGTTCTCTTGAAGTGAAATCTTTAATTGTAGCAGATAAATTAGACAATTTACGGTCTTTAAAAGAAAGCTACGATCAGCAAGGAGATACGATTTGGAATAGCTTTAAAAGAGGATTCGAAAAGCAGAAATGGTACTACGAATCCATCAGCAAATACGCTGCAAAAGGATTGGAACCAAGCCAAATTCCAAGCTTTTTTTATACGTACAAACAAGAAGTAAATGATTTTTTTAGAAGTTAATATTCATATGAAGAAATTAGAAAACACTGAAAATAACTATTGCGAACGCGCGGCATACGTATTAAAATATAGTAGAGTCAACACGCAATAAAGGCTCTACATAATCGGGACTGTAGTTCAGTGGGAGAATACTTGTCTGGCAGACAAGGGGTCGTGGGTTCGAATCCCATCAGTTCCATAAAACCAGTCGTATCAAGAGTTTAAAATACTTTAAAACTCTGCAGGATGGAATGGTTGCAATACTATTTCATCTGACCTCTTCATGATTTCCATGAAGAGGTTTTTTATTTTCTTTTTACGATTGATCCTCATGATTTTTATGATTATTCTTATCACTGCTCCTGCTGACAATTTCTCTAAGTTCGCCCTCGTCGCCTTTTGCATTGATGATTTCAAAAAGCTGATTCAGCCCTTCACTTGTTTCATCGTTTGGTTCTTTGCCCATTCTATCCCCTCCTTTTGCTTCTAGGATGCCCATTTTTTTCACATTGTTTCATGTAAAAAGCAATTCATCAATATTAATCGGCCGTAAAAGTATACCTTTACGGCCCTTGTGCAATTACTGGTTATACAGATATACTCAATCCATTCTTTAACTTTTGGAGCATTTTGTAGGGTTTCTAATACTCATCTATAATGAAATGATCATCACAAACTTCGTTAAAATCGCTCTCGTCGTGGAGATCTACTTCTTTATCTTTAGATATCTCGGTTTCTTGTGTAAATAGTTTAAAAAGCTTGTTTAGCATTATTCCACCTCATATCTTTCATTAATACATTCAGTATGATTAATTTATATGAAGCCAGTATGAATTGAAACTTAAGATAATGTGAATTTAGACATTAACGTGAGATGTTAAGGATGCTTACCCTTACCTGGACAAAAAGGTTACTTCATTCTACAAAGAGGTGATTAGTATATCAGCTGTATTTGGCATTCGTTCTATAACAGTCGTCTTTTTGCTTCCTCCCTGCTGCTATATAAAAAATACGGCATTCGTTTTTTATACAGTGTTAATCGATTTACTATTGTACTAGGTGGCTTAGTTTTATGTATTATCGCTTTAATCCTTGAGTCCTCAACATCCTTAAATACCATTCAAATCGCTTGTTTAGTCGGAATCATACTTTTGCTTGCTTTGTTTTTCTTTGGTTATATCCACAATCGAACGAAAAAACGCAAGCTATAAAAAAGAACTTTGTATGCTGCTGCAAAGTTCTTTTCATAAACGCTTACTGTTTTTTAAGAACTGTACTAAATATGAAATAGCTCATACACTTCTCATACAATCGCTAAGACCTATTCAGTTAACAGTCCTTCTTACGTTTTTTTCAAAACATCTATATGCAATTTCAGCTTTAATTTCTTTATTTCCCGGAGAAACTAGAAAAATAACGTAGGAACCGTTGTTTGAAAAGATAAATTTACCGTCTTCATCACTTACTAATGTCCTCGTCGGCTGCTGGTATATAAACGGATTGTTTTGTAATTTTATATTCCAATGCTTTTTTAATATTTCTACTATCACTTCTTAAAGTAGTAATCACCTATTCTTTTGTGGTCATAAAATGAAGAATTCTTACCTTTTTTTCACAATATTCAACAATTTTATAACAGGTTGTGAGGATATCATGTCTAGACAGTTCTATTTCATCAAATACAAACTTTGAAAGCTGCTTCTGCAGAACCTCCAACTTTTTGCTGTCTTCTTCATCGATCCATAGTCCTTCCGTAATACACACATCTGCTAGTTTGTTAATAGATTGAGCCGTCCAGTTTAAGCCGGCTGAAGAAACGGTTTTTGTAAGTAAATCATTTTTTATAGCTAGAATAACTTGACACACATGGGTATAGGCATCAACTTTCTTTTGGATAAATGCTTTGCGAAGCTCTTGTTTGTATTGCTCTTTCGACATCACTATAGCTACGACAGACGTAATGAATGTTCCTGCCAGCGCGATGAGCGACCCTATCAAAATTCCTATCAGTTCTCCTGACAAAACGTTCACCTCTTTAAAGGTATTTCTATATGCTATGAGAATAAAGGAAATGATATGAGGTAAACACCATGTAAAAACAGCCCTAACTTTTCTAAGTTAGGGCTGTAACACTAAAATATGACGGGAACCAAATTAGATAATACGACTTGTAATAATTCCTTCAATTTGACCGATTTTTTCTTCTAGCTCAGGCACAATCTCGTCACTTACTTGATTGTCAATATCGATCATTGTATACGCATATTCACCGCGGCTTCTGTTCACCATATCTGCGATGTTTAAATTGTAGTTTGAGAATACTTGCGTAAGTTGTCCTACCATATTCGGCACGTTGTGATGGAAAGCAGCTACGCGTTTTTTCCCAGTGTAAGGAAGAGATGCGTTCGGGAAGTTCACTGAGTTTTTAACGTTTCCTGTTTCCAAGAAATTTTTCACTTGACGTGCTGCCATTACCGCACAGTTTTCTTCTGATTCTTGAGTTGATGCCCCTAGATGAGGAATTGGCACAACATTTTTCATGTTCAAGACATTTTGATTTGGGAAATCTGTAATGTATCGGCCAACTTTTCCACTTTCAAGAGCAGCTTTCATATCTTCTTCGTTTACAAGCTCACCGCGTGAGAAGTTCAAGATATGAACATCTGGTTTCATGATGCTAAACGTTTCTTTATTGAAAACACCTTTTGTATCGTCCGTTAATGGAACGTGAACCGTAATATAGTCAGATGCTGCAAATAGTTCTTCTAGAGACATTGCACGCTGTACGTTGCGAGACAAATTCCAAGCTGTATTAACAGAAATGAATGGATCAAAACCAATTACGTCCATATCTAAATCAAGCGCATCGTTTGCTACAAGAGCACCAATTGCACCTAAACCAATAACGCCTAACGTTTTACCTTTGATTTCTTTTCCAACAAACTGTTTTTTGCCTGCTTCAACTAACTTAGGAATTTGATCACCTTGGCCGTCTAATCCTTTTGTCCATTCAACTCCAGCAAATAAGTTACGAGAAGAAGCCATAATTGTAGTTAAAACCATTTCTTTTACTGCGTTTGCATTAGCTCCTGGCGTATTAAATACAACGATACCTTGCTCCGTGCAAGCGTCCACTGGTATATTATTAACCCCTGCTCCAGCTCGTGCAATAGCTTTTAAATTTTGGTCAAATGCCATGCTGTGCATGTTAAAGCTACGCACGACAATCGCATCTGGGTTTTCGCTGTCATTGTCAATTTGATAACCTTCTTGATTAAAAACATTTAGACCTTTTTGTGCAATGTTGTTTAATGTTTTGATTGTTTGTACTTTTTCCAATGTTAATGTGCTCATTTTGTACTCTCCTCTGATTATCATCGTAGTTTTACATGTTTTTACCTTTGAATAAAGGAACTTCGTTTTTAATTTTTTTAAAAGTCTGGTTTTTCAGCCTACATGTCTGGTAACTTCTATATCCTCTCCCCCTAAACAGAAAGAGGTAAGAGATATGTATTAATCCCTTACCTCTGCCCAGGCGAACGGCTACGTCACTATATGCTTCCTCACGGTTATCCGCGTTTCGCCAGTCACATATAGTCTTTGAAATTAAGTATATTCTAGCAAACTCTTTCAGAACGTTCAACCTTTTTTTAAAAGTTTGCTTTTTTCAGTCTAATTTTTAATCTCTTTAGTGAATCTCCTAATATATTGACAAATATCCTAATACATGTTAAATAAGAAGAGTGATTAGCACTCTATCCACTGAAGTGCTAATTGTTTTACAAGCCCTATTTGGAAAGGAGAACTTCTTATGTCAAAAAAAGAATTCAAAGCCGAATCAAAGCGATTATTAGAGATGATGATTAATTCCATCTATTCTCAAAAAGAAGTATTTTTGAGAGAACTTCTATCAAATTCAAGCGATGCAATCGATAAAATTTATTACAAAGCTTTAACAGACGACTCCTTGCGTTTTAACAAAGAAAGCTATTACATAAAAGTAACACCAGATAAAACTAACCGTATCTTAACCATTACGGATACTGGGATTGGCATGACGCAAGAAGAGCTTGAAAGCAGCTTGGGCACAATTGCGCGAAGCGGTTCCCTTGCGTTTAAAAACGAAAATGAAACAAAGGACGGGCACACGATTATCGGCCAATTCGGCGTTGGGTTTTACGCAGCGTTTATGGTGGCAGATGTCGTAACGGTGATTAGTAAAGCGTTAGGCAGCGGTGAAGCCTATAAATGGGAATCTACTGGTGCCGATGGTTATACAATCGAACCTTGCGAAAAAGAAACGGTTGGGACTCAAATCATTTTAAAAATTAAAGAAAATACAGAAGATGAAACATATGATGAGTATCTAGAAGAGTATCGTTTAAAAGAGATCATTAAAAAGTATTCAGACTTTATCCGCTACCCGATTAAAATGGACATAACGGAAAAACGTCCTAAAGAAGGTTCTGATAACGAGCTAGAAGATTATACAGAAGAGCAAGTTATCAACAGTATGGTACCGATCTGGAAGAAAAACAAAAATGAATTGACTTCAGAAGACTATGAGCAGTTTTATTCAGAAAAGCGCTACGGATTTGATAAACCGCTCACTCACCTTCATATTAATGTGGATGGAACGATTCGCTACAATGCCATTTTATTTATTCCAGAAAATAGTCCGTTTGACTACTACTCAAAAGAATTTGAAAAAGGGCTTGAACTGTATTCAAACGGCGTCTTAATTATGAATAAATGTGCAGACCTTCTTCCAGATTACTTTAGCTTTGTAAAAGGTATGGTAGATTCTGAAGATTTATCTCTTAATATTTCACGTGAAATTTTGCAGCAAGACCGCCAGCTTCAGCTGATTGCCAAAAACATCGGCAAGAAAATCAAAAATGAATTAAAAAGCTTGCTTAAAAACGAACGTGAAAAGTTCGAGAAGTTTTATAAATCATTTGGCCGCCAGCTGAAGTACGGCGTTTACAGTGACTTTGGCAGCAACAAAGACGTATTAAAAGACCTGCTTTTATTCTATTCTTCTACAGAGAAAAAGCTCGTAACACTAGATGAGTATGTATCGCGCATGCCTGAGGATCAAAAGTATATCTATTATGCATCAGGCGAATCGTACGACCGAATTGAAAAACTTCCTCAAGCAGAATTGGTTGCAGATAAAGGGTACGAAATTCTGTATTTTACAGAAGATATCGATGAATTTGCCATTAAAATGTTAATGACGTACGAAGAAAAAGAATTTAAATCTGTTTCAAGCAGTAACTTAGGGATTGAAGCAGAAGAAGAACAGCTCAATGAGTCTGAGGAAAGAGAAAATAAAGAGCTATTTGACTATATGAAAAAAGCTTTAGCGGGAAAAGTAGGAGATGTGCGCGCGTCTAAACGTTTAAAAACACATCCCGTTTGCTTATCAGCTGATGGTGAAGTAACGATTGAAATGGAGAAAATTTTAAGTGCTATGCCTGATAATCAGCATGTAAAAGCAGAGAAAGTGTTAGAAATTAACGTAAATCATGATGTATTCGCTTCTTTAAAAGATGCATTTGAAAGTGATAAAGGGAAATTAGACCTTTATACAAATTTATTATATAACCAAGCTCTTCTAATTGAAGGCTTATCTATTAGTGATCCCGTTGAATTCACAAATGATATTTGTAAAATCATGATATAAAAATCAGGCGCAGAATCATTCTGCGCCTGATTATATGTATGGCATAATAAAAGTAGTTATATAGTAAGAAGCGATAAAAATGGGTACGGGCAGTTCTTCTATTACTCTTATTGAGTGTTTGCCTTCTTTAAAATGAAAAAGGTCTGTTTTAAACTCTGCGACTTTTTCTCTTTTTTGATTAAAAATACACGCTTCCTCTACGGCTTCATGACTGCTTAACATGTAGACGTTATTTCCCCATCTAATTTCTTGTTGTCCTTCGTTTTTAATTATTCCTTTACCTAATAGATCCCCCACTGTTTTTCCATTTTCTTTTATCACCCACCGGTGTTTTTTCACGTGATCAATAAGCACCGTTCTTCCTTCCCATTGAACTTGTAAATGTACCTTTAAGCCGCAGGAAAAGATAGGAAACCAAGAAATAGAATCTAAAACTGGAAGTCCATCACGAGTTAAAAAATCAATACTTTTAGTCCACATATTCTTATGCATTCTCTTAAGTTGTCCGACGTTTTCTCCATTTTTATTTGTAACTGCTACGGTCTTCCCCGCTGATTTAAAATAGGGAAGATAAAAAATATATTCTTGCATATAAGCCTCCAAAGTTTCTGCACTTCATATTAACAGCGTGTACATAGTTATGTTTCTATCTTTCATATATTTCGTTTGTTTCTTTTGATTTCTTCCTTTGATTAAATTGGCTTTGATTTTCTTTTAAATGCTTTAGTAAAGCAACAATCAAGAAACTAACAATCACAAGAAGAAGCCAAGAGCTAATTTTACTTATATGAACCATTGTCCACTGCTGCTGTTGATCTGGATACTGCCATGCCCCGAAAAATGTTGCGATATTTTCAGCGATCCAAATGAAAAAGCCAATCAATACAAAAGACAATACTAAAGGCATGTGATATGTACATTTGTTAACCGTAAAATATACAAAAGTTCGATAAAAAATAAGTAAAGTAAAAAGTTTTAAAAACCAGCGGAAGTCGTAAATAAAATGATGCGTGAAAAAATTAAGGTAAATAGCCATACTTAGTATACTGACGATCCACGTAGAAGGCCAATTCGTAAGCTTTAATTCAAGCCTTCTCCACACTTGGCACATGTAGCTGGCTACACTAGCATACATAAATCCGCTGTACAGCGGAACACCCCAGACTTTAGTGAAAGCTTTTTCTGGATAGCTCCATGATCCCATATGAACTTTGTAGAGTTCTAACGCTAGTCCAATTAAATGAAATACTGCGATGACTTTTACTTCATCAAGAGTTTCTCGTTTAAACATCACCATTAAAATTTGAGTTCCTAGACAGACTAATAAAATAAGGTCATATCTAGAAATAAATGGTACTTCAATTATTTTTGTCATAGCCAATGTAAGAAAAATGATAACAGGAAAAACACAAGATTTTGCTTGTTCTAAACCAAAATAGATTAATTGCTTCATTGTAACATCCTATCTTTATAGTATTCCTTAGTATTTTCACAGAAATGATTCCCTGAAAATTATTGCATATTTTTTAAATTTATCCAATAATCATCTCCGCTGTTTTTGTAACGAAACTATCATACCCAGCGGAGATTCGTTTCCTCCGTTAACTTTTCAAAAAATCGGTTACTCTCTGTACATAGCGCTCTTTATCGTAAGATAAGTACAGATAACTGGTTAACTGTACAGGCTCCCCAAAGAAAAAACGTTCATACAGTGTTTCCCTTGTGCCAAACGGACTCATAGTTAAATCCCACGCTAGTCGAAAAAGCTTAATACGATCTTCTGCCCCTCTCGATTTAGCTTGCAAATAACGCGTAATATCTTCTTTAACCAATGAGCGGCACGTATTTTCTGTTGGTATTGCCATTAGTCCGCTTGCACCTAAAAGCTGGATAATCTCTGTAAAGGTAGGATAGGTTTTTGAAAATATATTTGCGGCAATACGAAGTGTAGTTTCATTCGGGCGCATGTATCCCCATGGATCAATCTCCGCTTCTTCTTCTGCTTTCATCACGAGAGCTTTCATCGTTTCTAACGCAATAATAAGCTCCGTTGCTTTTTCTCGTACATGCGGATAGTCTATAATGTTAATGGTTTCAATCAGAGATTGTACAATCCCTAATACAAACTCTGTTTTGACAATTCTCCTTGAAGTTACTTGATGCAGAGCAAAAGCTGAGAAGGAACTAGAAGCAAGGAATGTATTTGATACGTCTACATTTTCATAGAAAAACACGCGGTTCCACGGTACTAATACATGGTCAAAGACAACAATTGTGTCCATTTCTTCAAATCTAGAACTTAATGGATAATCAAACGCCGAATCTTTTCCTGCAAATGATTCTCTACAAATAAATTTAATTCCTTTTGTATTACTTGGAATCGAAAAAGCAAATCCTTTTTCTTTTCCTTGAATGCCCGCTGAAGACAGTACGAGCAGCTCATCCGTCATTCCACCCTGTGTAGCAAGCAGTTTCGCGCCTTGAATAACGATTCCTTCATTGTTTTTATCAATTATTTTTGCTGCTATCGGTTCGTCGTTTTGCTCGTAATAAAATTGGATTCGATTGACTTGAGGATCGATGAATGTATGAGTGAGCGATAAATCGTGCTCTCTCACATATTCATAATAAGAAATGATGTTTTCAGGAAAGCAGTTTTCTGTTCCTCTCAGAAGTTCTGCAGAGGATGCAAAAGCCATCAATACGGTATTCATATAATCCGGACTTCTTCCCATCATACCATGGGTTAATTGCGCCCATTGCTGAGTCATCTCTCGTCGTTTTTTCAACTCTTCTTTTGTTGTAGGCTGTAAATAAGATGTACCAAAAAAATCTTCAGAATCCGGAGATTGGTATGTCATGATATCTTTAATTTTTTTATCATGCTGAAAATCATAAAGTTTAGCTTGACTGTTAATGGCTCCTTTAAAAGCCGGATGTTCTGATATATTGCCTGTTACGAGCTTGCCATCAACCCATACATTTGCTTTTAATTGATTAATTCTCTCTACGTATTGCTTCCCATTAATTGCTGACATACTCCCCACTCCCAGACTTTCGATAAATATTTTTACCTATTGCATTTTTATCATATTACGATGTCTTTTCCATGTTTCCTTCATACATCACAGCTTTGAGCACAAAAAAAGAAGGTCACAGTAACCTTCTTTTTTATAATTTATTTATATTGAATATCATTTCTTAGGGATTCAACTTTATTTAATGCTTGGTCAATATCCGGCTCTTCAACATTAAAGTGAGCAAGTGCATCGTGAAGATGCTTAGCAATTGCATTAAAATGTTCGGGTTGAATATTCATATTTACATGTGCTTTGGCCATCGACTTTCCTGAATATTGATTCGGTCCACCTAAGGCAAAGCTTATAAACTTGGCTTGATGTCGACGCTGTTTATCCATATCTGTATGCTCAAAAAAGTGACTGACCGTTTCATCTTTTAACACGAGCTCAGAATAAAAATAATCAACTACTTTTTCAATAGCTTCTTGTCCGCCCACTTTTTCATACAATGTTTGTTCCAAAACAATTCCTCCTTTTGTACCTTTCCCCATTATTACCCGATAGAAGTGTTCATATTCTTTAAAAGGCTTCTTTATGGAAATTCGTTGTCCCCATATTTTATTCCTCTTCCACATAAAGAATAAAATGTAAAGAAGTGAACACAATGTAAAGGAATTGTAGAAGCTGTATGTAACATCTCTCGTTACTGGGCTTTAGGAATCTTTACATTTTGATAAGCGCTTATCTAGTACACGTAAGTATAAGCCGGCACGCCTTTTACTCCTACTCGGCATGAAAAAAGAGAGCCGGCAGCTTCTTCGTATTTTTCTTCTTCCTTAGCTGTGGTGATAAATAAGGTTTGTAAATCGTCTCCTCCAAATGTACAGCAGGTTACATTGGAAACAGGAAGATGAATAGATTCTATAATTTCTCCTTTATCTGGATCTACACAAATGACTTTCGAACCTCCCCAAAGTGCTACCCATAATCGATCGTGTTCATCAATTGTCATTCCATCAGGAAACCCGTCCATATCTGAAAGGTCAATCACCACTTTTTCATCTTCGAGCCTTGTTGTTTCTTTAGAGAATGAATAAGACATAATTTTATTTTTCGGTGAATCAACCAGAAAGAATTTGTCTCCTGTTCGATTCCATGCTAGCCCGTTTGACACGCTCAATCCTTCTTTAGCGCTCTTAATGACACCTTTTTCATCTACTACGTACAGCTGGGCTTTTCCTTCTTCATCTTCTTCACTCATCGTTCCAATCCAAAAGCGATTATATGGATCACATTTCCCATCGTTAAAACGCATGGTTTTTTCAAGAGTATCTAAGCGGATATACTCTTCATGGTTCTTTTTGTTTTTATCAACTAAAAGCAGCTGATTACGGGTGGAGACAATCAAATTTGAATGATTGGTTTTAGAAACGCTTGTAACGACTGAAGGAAGAGCAATACCTTCTAAGGTTGTCGTTTTTGGATCGTACGTAAGAAGCTTTTTATCTAAGATGTCTACTAGCACTAATTTTTGATTTTCTTCATCCCATAGGGGTCCTTCAAGCAAACGGCCATCGTACTTTTTTTCAATTTTCGCTTCCATTTTCAAGCTCCTTTTTCGTTTTTATGTACAAGCTTTTTTTATGACTTCCTCAAAAAAATATTCTTTTAAACAAATAAAAAAGCTAGGAACATCTTTCCTTTTTCATAAATACCCGTTGTATGACATTCTTTAAACACCAGGTTCTAAGAGAATCTTTTCATAAAAAAAGCAGCACGCTATACAAAGCGTGCTGCTTTTTTTATTATAAAGTTACGTGTTCTTTTTCTAATTCTTTAACACGTGCTGCAAACTCTTCTTCTGTTAAACCGTGTTCTTTTACATAGCGGTTACGAGGGCTCACTCGGCATTCATGTGAACAAGCGCGTAAATATTTGTGTTCATTTTCTTCAGAAGCTAAGATTTTCTTATTGCATTCTGGATTTGCACAGTTAACATAACGTTCACAAGGATCGCCGGTAAAGTGGTCTTTTCCGACAATCACATGCTCTTTTTGGTTAACTGGTACGCTAATGCGCTCATCAAATACATAGCACTGACCGTCCCATAGTTCACCTTGTACTTCAGGATCTTTTCCGTATGTTACAATACCTCCGTGAAGCTGGCTTACATCTTCGAAACCTTCTTCAAGAAGCCATCCAGAGAATTTTTCACAGCGAATACCGCCTGTGCAGTAAGTTAAGATCTTTTTATCTTCAAACTGATCTTTGTTGTCGCGAATCCATTCAGGAAGCTCACGGAAGTTTTGAATATCCGGACGAACAGCTCCTCGGAAATGACCTAAATCGTATTCATAATCGTTTCGTGCATCAATTACGACCGTATTCTCATCTTGCATCGCTTGATAAAATTCTTTTGGGCTTAAGTAATTACCCGTTACGCGAAGAGGATTCACATCTTCTTCTAATCGAAGAGTTACTAATTCTTTGCGGTGACGCACATGCATTTTTTTGAACGCATGTTCATCTGCTTCGTCTATTTTAAATACAATACCTTCAAAACGAGGATCATTTTTCATCGTTTCCATGTATTTATCTGTTTGTTCAACTGTCCCTGATACCGTTCCATTGATCCCTTCAGCCGCAATTAAAATGCGTCCTTTTAATTCAAGCTCTTTACAAAATGCCAAGTGCTCAGCTGTGAACTCTTCAGGATTTTCAATTGGAGTGTACAAATAATATAGTAGTACTTGATATGGTTTTCTTTCAGTCATGTTGCTTCTTCCACCTATCTGTTTATATTTGCAAGATATAATGCATGTAGGTCGGTTATTGTGAACCGAATTGATGGTAACAATTCATTACTTAAAGGTACATTACGACAAAAACAACATCCTTTTTATGAGGATGCTTCTATCTAAAAAGTATTACAGTGAATGATTGTTTCAAAAACATACAGTATTTAAGCCTGTAATAGTATAACATATCAAAGCGTCCACTTCTAGGATTTGTTCTTCATTAAAAATTTTATTGACGTGATACGTTCTACATGAATGTGCCCGCGCATACATGATGAGATATAAATCTTTGAGATTGGGGGCAAAAATAATGCCTTTTTATACATTAAAAGACGGTGCAACTTTGTACTATGAACAACAAGGGGAAGGGACACCTATTATTTTCATTCACGGAGTTTGGATGAGCAGTCGTTTTTTTCATAACCAGCTTTCTTTTTTTTCAAAACAGTATCAAACTATTCTTTTGGATTTAAGAGGACATGGAAATTCAAGTCATACTCCATACGGCCATACAATTTCCACTTATGCTCGTGATGTGCATGAGTTTATAACCACTCATCAATTAAAAGACGTCATATTAGTAGGCTGGTCGATGGGTGCTTTTGTTGTGTGGGAATATTTGAAACAATTTGGTCAAGAAAATGTAAAAGGAAATATTATTGTAGATGAAATGGCTTCAGATTTTAAATGGCCCGACTTTCCGATCGGTGCATTTGATTTACCTGCGCTTATTTCGCTCATGCAGGGTATTCAGCTTGATCGAACAAGTACATTAGAAAATTTTATTCCGCTTATGTTTAAGGATGAATTAACTGAAGAAGATAAACATTGGATTATGAAAGAAGTAACGAAAATGCCTGAGTCGATAGCCAGTGCTATTTTGTTTGATCAATCCATTGTGGACTATCGAGATTTTCTCCCGTTTATTGCAATCCCTACCTTACTGTGCTTTGGAAAAGAAGAAAAGCTCATTCCGGTAGCAGCTGGAAGACATATTCAAAAGCTAGTTTCAGGTTCTGTACTTGAAGTTTTTGAGAACAGCTGCCACTGCCCTTTTCTTGAAGAAAGCGATCGATTTAACAAAGTTGTGAGCAACTTTATCGAACATATCTAATTTACAAACTTAAAGAAGCAGCGCTTTAGTTACGCTGCTTCTTTAAATGAAACCTTTTATGCCTTTATATATTGCTTTAGGGTAATAAAATCTCGCGTCCGTCATAGGCAAAGCTTACGTTTTTATCTGAGAGCATCTCAGCGTGCTTTCGGATATCAATATTATGTGATAAATGAGTAAACACCATGGTTTTTGCCTGTAGCTTCGCTTTGACCTCCATTGCCTCTGTCACGTCATATACGGATCTTTTTTCTTTTTGAAGATATTCTTTCCAGAAAGATGTACCAAATATCAGTAAATCTAAGTGGTAAAAAGGCTGCCACTGTTCTTTTGTCACATTAAAAGAATCGGATACATACGCCCAGCGTTCGCCTTGTTTTTGATGAACCACAATGCCGTAGGAATGACCGTTAAATCCGTGATTTACTTTATGAAACGTAATCGTTATTTCTCCACTATCCCATTTTAACGTTCCTTTAAAGGTAAGCCCTTTTCTTTTTGCGAGATAAGGAAATCTTTCGGTTAACTCGCTGATGACTTCAGGCGCTCCTATGACTTCTGTATTCACATTATTCCAATAGCATAAATCAGCTAAATCTCCTAAACCAGCCACATGGTCATTGTGAGGATGAGTAATAAAAACGGTAGAAGGGATTTTTTTGTTATTGTATAAATGAAATTGATGTTTAAAATCAGGTGATACGTCAATCAAAAACACGTTACCGTCCATTGTAAACTGTGCACTAGGCCTTGTGCGCTGATTTAATTGATCTTTTTGTGTACATACTTTACAGTCACATAATAATCGAGGCACTCCTTGAGCATCGCTCGTCCCGTAAAATAAAAGCTTGTTCATTGCTCTGTTTCCCCCTTTTTTCTTCTAAAGGTCTATCTTTTTATTTCAAGAAATGTCCTATGTTGTTCTGCATCTTTCTTTTATTTGTCCTTCTAGAATAAAACCAGCTTTTATGTAAAACAGCCAGTCTTTTTAACGACTGGCTTTGCTATATTCCCTATAAAAAACGTTTTTATGCTTTTTCTATTGATTTCCTTCTTCATCTCTTTCAACAATATGCTGAAGAATAGATAATTTGTTCGTCCAAAATTGCTCGTAGTAAGAAAGCCAATCTTGTACTTCTTTTAAAGGCTCTGGCTGAAGATAATACACTTTTTCTCTGCCTTTTTTCTGTCCATGGACTAAGTCTGCTTCTGAAAGTATATGAAGATGCTTGACAATAGCGGTACGGCTTATTGAAAAATGAGACGTTATTTCTGAAATAGGCAATTCTTTTTCAGAAAGCAGCTCAAGTACTTTTCTTCGAGTAGGATCAGCAATGGCTTGAAAGATATCATGCTTGGGAGCTGATGAAGTCATTTAGTTTTCAACAATCTTTCGAAGTTTTTCATTTACGAGACTAATCCACCCGTAGCTCATTCTATCTCGTACTACTGAACTCTTTTCGTTTGCTTTTTCAAGAAGTGTTTCAGCTTCTTTCCACCCGCTATGAATAAGTGTAAATTCAGTTTGATTACCCATTTCTTTTAAGGTAAACGAAACGACCCATCCATCCGTATCCCAAGAGAAAGAAAGATAGTTTGGTGCATCTATTTCTAACACTTTACACGGAGATGGTCCAAAAGGCGATTGCAAATGAAATTCATATCCTACCTGAGGCTGAAAATCATTAGGCATGAACCATTGTTGGAGCCCTTCTGCAGTTGCTACTTTATCCCAAACTTTTTGAATCGGCGCGTTAAATATTATCGTCTGTTTTACATCTTCTACTACACTTTTATCATTCATCGTTATCTTCATTCTCCTTTTTAAAAAATAACACCAAAAAGTTTTATATAAAAATAATATAACACCTTTTGGTTTCATGTCAATTCCTCTTTTGAAAAATAAAATCCTTCAATACATTTCCGTTCTTTGATAAAGAGATTTGTTATAATGCTGAATGAGTGCATTTTGTTATATTTCAAATATATCTTTTAAACGATGCTTCGTCCGCTTTGTGCCAATGCATAATGAATGCCGTGCTGCAATGTTTGAAAACAATCATATTTTGATAAATCAATATGGGTCTCTGATATAACTAACCCTAAGTCAGCAGAAATTCCTACTAAAATTGTTTTCGTACCAATCAGGGACGCTGCTGCACCTAATTTTTCAATAAGACTTGCCGTATATTCAGTAAGTTCTTTATCCAATCCGGTTAAATCCAGCACAAGATAATTAGCCTGGTGTTTTGGGAGGTTATTTAATGTATTGACAATTAAATCTTCCGTTCGATCCTCGTCATATTTGCCAATCAAAGGAACGACGACTATGCCTTCCAAAACCGGAATAATAGGAGAAGAAAGCTTTTTAATAAGATCTTTTAACTCTGCTGTTTTTTCTGCTACAATGTTTTGCAAATGTTCTATTTTCTGCGCTTCTTTTCTTCTCGCTAGTTGATGAATATTTTGAGTGATATCAATGTTAGAAGGGAAGTATTCTACTGTGGTGCATTCATGCCCTTCTATTTGATGTTGAATCACCTTGTACCAAATATTTGTTCCGAATAGTCCTGTAAAAATCCCTGCATAATGGGCCGGAAGAAAATTTCCTCCCTTTGTTTTCTTTTGCACAACGTTAATTTTATGTTCCCAGCTGTCTTTTAATTCAGCAGATAGAGTTTTACTTTCAGGATTTAAATATTTGATAGTAGTTTTTCCCCATCCAGCCGAAGCGTATGTATTGGTAATTAACTCAGCCGCTTCAAAAACCGTTACGCCTTTCATATTTTGAAAGTAATCTCCTACTACTAATCCTTGTCGGAAACCAGTGGTTTCCAGTACTACAGAAGCTGCCTCTTCTCCAGATATTTCTTCGATTGTGTCAAACAATGTTTTCATCGCAGAAGTAATCCAAAAAAGGATCGCATCTTCTCCCTCAAAGCTAAATTGTCCTTTTTCTAAATCCCAAGCAAAACTAAGACCACCTATATCAATATTCTTTTTTTCACCCATGGCGGAATCTCCTTTTTATATAATCTCTCTACTAATAGTGGTTTTTACGTAAAAGTGAGTATGAATTACCTTAGATGCTACTTTTTTTAATCTTATCATTATTATTAGTTCTAAAGGAACAATTCTTTTCAAACTACTGGGCTTGTAATCGTGATTAAATAAAAAAAGCTTCTTAAATAAATATAGAAGCTTTTTGCCGAAGTATTTAGTTTTCCTCTTTACCTTGACAGCTCGGACACTCATAAACATGTACAAAATAAAGTCCAATATGGTGGAATCGTTTCCCTAAGCAATCTGGACATATTCCTGCTTCGCTCATTTGTTCCCGTCGTTTGTCTCGCTGATTAGCTAAGAAATTTACAAATTTCATAAAAGAACCTCCCTCATGTTTTTGACTATAGCTTTTCCTGATGAGAGGTCTTTTATTCGACTAGGTGTATTTATAACAGCACCTGCTTGATTGTGCTTTTAAACTATACTCACGTTTTCCAATAATACAAAAAGGATAGATAGAGCATTCTTATGACGCTCATCTATCCTTCATTTTTATCCTATATAATGTTTAACGCTATACAGACGTAGGCGTCTATCACTATTTCCTAACAAGTATCTGATTTTTGATACAGCTAGCATATACAAGTTATTCTTCTACTTTGTATTTTTCTTTTTTTCGAAGAAACGGCCACCAGTTTCCTTCTCCAAGCGTCACGACAATCGCTGGCATAAGAAGTGGAAGAATGATAAGGCCATAAAGTAAAAGACCAATAATAACAACCGTTGCTACATGAACAAGTGTTAATACACCTGATGGTATCATAGCCCCAAACGTTCCGGCTAAGATAATAGCAGCAGTAATAATAACCGATCCCATCTTACTCATGGACGTAACCATCCCTTCTGCTACGCCGCTTTTTACTTCTTCGTTAAAACGGTCTAACAAGAAAATAGAATAGTCAATTCCAAGGGCAACTAAAATAACAAAACTAAAGAATGGCACAGCCCAGCTGATTCCGTCATTCCCCATTATATCCACGAATAGAAGCTCTGAGATTCCCATTGCTGTATAATACGTAAGCAGCAGTGAAGCAATCATGTATACAGGCATGATCATTGAACGGAATAAAATGGTCAGCACAATAAACAATCCAATCATCATAATAACCATTGTGCGTGAAAGATCCGTTGTAGATAAATCTTTTAAATCCGCATTTGAGCTCGATACCCCTCCGTACACAATTTCTGTATGCTCAAACGGCGTATCAACGACTTCGCTTGCCACCGCTTTTTCAATATTTTTTACGGTTGAAATGGCTTCTTCAGAATACGGATTTTGATCGAGCACTACACTGAGCTTAACTCCTTTTCCATCTGCAAAAGAATAGTTATCGATGGATTGTTTAAATCCTTTATCTTTCATCACTTCTGCTGGAAGGTAAATACCCGTATCTCTAACTGTTGAGCTGTCACTCATGTTATCAAGCATATCTGTTGCTTTTGTTAAGCCATCTGAGATCTTCGTCAGTCCGTCATTCGCACTGTTAACGCCTTTTGCTAACTGGTTGATACTGTCTGATAACGTTCCAACTTGACCTTGCTGAGCTGAAAGATTCTCATTTGCTTGTTGGAGACCGGTTTGAATGGTGGTAAGCTGTTTACTGATTGCAACAAGCTGCGGAACCGCTTGCTGCACATTTCCTGTTGTAGAGAGCTGAGTGCTGACAAGCTGCAGCTGTTGATTAATTTGAGCTAATCCATCTGCAGCAGGTGCAAGCGACCCGCCAGATTTCTCTTTAGAAGCAGAACCCGTTTGGTCAGCTATTTGATTTAGCCCTTTTTCAACATCACTTAATCCTTTTTTTACATCTCCGATTCCTTTAACAGCATCTTTGATTCCGTCTGATACAGAGCCTAGCTGTGAATTAACATATAAATCATCAATCTTTTCTCCGGTAGGCTGTGTGATAGTCATAACAGAATCCACGTGATCCACTTTTTCAATTGCTTTGCTTATATTTCCTAAATAAGGAATAGCATCCGCCTTTGTTAACTCTTTATCTCCTTTAATAATAACATTGACAGGAAACGCTTTTCCTTCTCCCAGTGCATCACTGATAGCATTTAGTCCTTTTATAGATTTATAATCACTGCTTATTTCAGCAGTAGAATCAAACGATACTTTTGAGTCGTACGTTACAATAAAAGGTACGGTAATAATCGCTGTAATGACTAAAAACACGAACGGTCGCGCCACTGCCTTTTTTCCTAAAAAGCCCCACAGCTTATTATCGCTATGAGAAGCCACTTTTTTAGACGGCCAAAATAATTTTTCTCCAAGCGTAACCATAAAAAGTGGAAGCAGAGTAAATAAAATGACTAGCAGTACACCTACGCCCACTGCTACCCCGACAGCCGACTGGAAAATGGCAAACTTGGCAAATCCAATGGCTGCAAACCCAATAAATACGGCAATTCCGCTGATAAATAGCGTTCTTCCTGCTGTACGATATGCCGTGATCGTGGCCTCTACTTTATCATGTCCGTTTGCCAATTCTTCACGGAAACGATTAAGTAAAAGAATGCAGTAATCCGTACCAATTCCAAACAAAATAGCTACTAAGAACGTTTGCGTGAACGTTGAGATTGGAAAATCGACATTTTTAACTAAAATCCCTAGTAACGATTGACTGATTAAGTATGTGATTCCCACAATTAAAATAGGAATAAACGGCGTCACGACTGAACGGAAAACGAGTAAAAGCAAACCTAAAATCAAAAAGATAGTAATAAACTCAGTTTTCTTTAACCCTTCTTCTGAACTGTGTGCAAAATCCTGATTAATAAGAGATGCACCTGTTACATATGCCGTAGTGTCTTTTGGCACGCTATCATAAATCTGATTCGCTATTTTTTCAACTTTTTCATCCGATCCACTGACAGTAACCGGAACTAAAACGGTTTTTTTGTCTTTAGACATTAATTGATTACGAACATCTTGATCATCTGTTAAAGGCGTTGTGACATCTTTTACACCTTTAATTTTCTCTGTCTTATCAATGATTTTCTGTATTTGTTTCTCACTATCTTTATCTAATGCGTTATCTAACTTGATAACCATGCTGATGGTATTACTGTCTTCTCCAGCATTTTTTAGAATTTGGCTGGCTCTAGATGAAACGGCATCGTCGGGAAGCTGAGACTGTCCTTTTTCACTTGCGAGCTTTGTTAAATTTGGTGACGTTAGCATCAATATAACTGTTAAAGCTAAAATGAAGGCCGCAATCACCCATTTAAATTTCACAATAAATTTCATTCTTTGCTTTCCCCTTTTGTAGTTAACTTTTCTTTTGCCATTGTAAGAATTTCAATAAATGTATCTATTTTTTCTTCTTCTACATCATCAAACAAATTCTCAATGATACTAAAACACGCGGCATTTCCGTCATTTATTACCTTTTCGCCTTCAGCCGTAATCTTAATAAGCTTAGAACGTTTATCGCTCTCTAGTTCATTAGCGTCCCATTCCACAAGCCCTTTTTCGAGCAGTTTTTTGATTCGATTCGAAATGGCACTTTTATGAACACCTTGCAAGACTGCAAGACTGCCAGGTGAAGACGGACCTTTAATCATTAAACTATTTAATAAATCAAACTGCTGCCTAGAGACATGTTCAAAGAGGTTATGGCTGATCTCTCTATGAATTACTTCTGTTCCTACAAACAGCACTTCTTCAAAAAGTTCTACAGCTTGATATAATTTGCTTTTTGTCACTGTTTTCTCTCCTTTATTCATTTAGTTTATAGGTATAAACTATCCAACTTTAAAAAAAGTTTATAGGACTAAACTTTATTCTGTCAATAAATTTATGTCCGACTGTCTTCATATATGATAAAGATAAATAGAAATCCCAAAAGATACCGCTTACATCATCTTTTTTGGTTGTCAAAGCTCCATCACTTAAGTATTATTAGTAATTGACTTCTTTTCAAGGAGATATAAATTTTATACACAGAAAGGGTGATCACACATGAATACAATGCATGCTAATGAGCAGGTAAGTAAGAAAGATTCCTTTCCAATTGCTCTCATCTCGTTGACTCTTGGAGCTTTTGCTATTGGAATGACGGAATTTGTTATTATGGGGATACTGCCTAACGTTGCGGAAGACCTTCATGTTAGCATTTCGACTGCTGGCCAGCTAATTACAAGCTATGCTTTAGGGGTAGCAATCGGCGCGCCAATTTTAACCATTTTTACTCATCGACTTCCTCAAAAGCTTCTGCTTTGTTTACTTATGCTTTTATTTATTCTCGGAAATGCAATTGCTATTATTGCACCCAGCTATGGAATTTTAATGGGAGCTCGTTTAGTTACGGCATTATGTCACGGTACTTTCTTTGGAGTAGGCGCTGTTATTGCTTCACGACTCGTACAACCTCATAAACGTGCAAGTGCTGTCGCAACGATGATGGCAGGTTTAACCATTGCAAATATCATCGGGGTTCCTGTGGGAACATTTATTGGGCAACACTTAGGCTGGAGAGCTTCATTCGGGGCTATTACGATCATGGGGATTATTGCATTTATTGGTATTATTCTGTTTATTCCAAAGCTTGGTCAAGACAAATTAACGGGTCTAAAACAGCAGTTTGCTGCTTTTACTCAACCAAAACTTCTTGTGATGCTTCTTTTAAGCGCAATAGGATGCGGCAGTTTATTTACTGTTTTTACGTACATTACACCGCTTCTTGAAGATGTTACAGGAGTAAGTGAACATAGCGTTACGTGGATACTTGTATTATATGGATGCGGCGTTACGCTCGGAAACGTTGTTGGAGGCAAGCTTGCAGACTGGAAGTTAATGCCTTCGGTTGTAGGTATATTTGCTTTTCTTTGTATTGTGCTGACTATTTTTACGTTTACCGTTAAAAGCCCAACAGCAGCAATTATCACGCTTTTTTTCTGGGGAGCAGCAGCATTTGCTGTAATGCCTGGTATTCAAGTGAAAATTATGAACTTAGCACAGGAAGCACCTGCTTTAGCTTCTACTTCGAATCACTCGTTTGCTAACTTAGGAAATGCTTTTGGCGCCTTTTTCGGGGGCGTGATTATTAACCATATGGGACTTACTTCACTTCCTTGGGTCGGCGCCATTTTTGTAGGAACGGCTTTTGTTATCAGCACTTGTCTTTTTATTGTGGAAACACGCAAAAAACATAGTGAACAATCGTCCTAATTCTCTAACAACCGAACAAAAAATAAAAAAAGAGCCTTTCTTTGCTGAAAGGCTCTTTTTTTACTTTTAACTCGCTTTTTTCATTTCTTTACTTGTTAATCGACTGTGTTTACGAGAATAACCGACATATACAAATATACCAAGCACAATCCATATGCTAAAATACAGCCATGTTGTTTTAGGAAGATTAATCATTAAAAATAAACAAGATAATACAGATAAAATTGGTAAAACAGGTACAAACGGCATTGTAAATCCACGTTTTAAAGTTGGGTGCGTTTTACGTAAGATGATAATGCTGACGCCCACCATGCCGAAAGTTAAAAGAGCTCCGATATTTGCTAAATTCGCAAGTTCTTTTAGATCAATAAACCCTGAAATTAACGCTCCGATAATCCCTACTAGCCAAGTAGAAAGAGTCGGAACTCCTGTTTTCTCATTTGTTTTAGCAAATGCTTTTGGCAGCAAGCCGTCGCGGCTCATGGAGAATAAAATGCGTGTTGCTGCATAAATGTAGGCGAAAATAACAGCCATGATTCCAATGACAGCTCCTGCAGCAATAACTCCTGCCACTGCATTTTGTCCTACTGAATGGAGAACATAGGCCATTGCTTCTGGGACATTCAGTTCTTTGTACGAAACAACTCCGGTCATAACAAGGCATACTGCTACATAAATAATCGTGCAGATCACAAGTGAACTAATAATTCCAATGGGCAAATTGCGCTGCGGATTCTTTACTTCTTCTGCTGATGTAGATAAGGCATCAAAACCTAAGAAAGCAAAAAATACGGCCGCGCCCCCTGTCACAACACCTTCAACTCCATAAGGCATAAAAGGAGTCCAATTAGACGGTTTTACATAAAAAGCTCCTACAATAATAAAGAGAAGGATAATAAATAATTTAACCAGCACCATAAAGTTATTCACTTTTTTACTTTCTTTTGTTCCTCTTGAAAGCAGCCATGTAATAAGAAGTGTAATACAAATAGCAGGAAGGTTCACTAGACCTCCATTTGCAGGTATCGTAATCAATTCTTTTGGCAGTGAAAAACCGAAGCCTTCTAAAAAGTTGTTAAAATAAGAAGACCATCCATTTGCTACTGCTGACATTGTTAACAAATAGACAGAAAGCAACGTCCAGCCCATTAAGTGTGCTACCACTTCGCCGATGGTTGCATATGTATAGGTGTAAACACTCCCAGATACAGGTATAGTTGAAGCAAATTCCGCATAGCACAGCGCTGCAAAACCGCATACAATAGAAGCCAATATAAAAGAAAAAATAACGGCTGGTCCAGCATCGTTAGCAGCTACTAAGCCTGTTAATACTAAAACCCCTGTTCCTATTACGGCTCCAATACCAAGAAGAGTCAAATCGAATGCTCCTAATGTTTTGACTAGAGATTTGTTTTGGCTTTGTTCTAATAATTGCTCGATTGACTTCTTTTTAAATAGTTTTCCCATTGCACTCTCTCCTCTCTGTTGCCACTCATCACTTAAAAAAACTTGAAAATGACGTTTTCCCTATTTGGCTGCGCGTTTTTACTTCAGATACAGAAGTAATTATATAGAAATAATTACTAACTTGTCTATTAGTATACTAATATCATTATATATATTTCAAGAGTTTTTGTAAGCGATTTCTTAATATTGCTCTATTTTGGATTTATAAACTAAATAAAGAGATTATCATTGTGCTTATGTATAATAAGTTTGAATAAAAATAATATTCTAAAAAATTATTTTATATGTTTTTAGATAACTTTTTTACTAACTATCTTCAGATGTAAATTCCTGACCTAGAGATTATTTACAGAACAATGAATGTTTTATCTTACCGGGTGTTATAATGATGAAAACTGAAGTGTATGAAGGGCGGAGAGAGATGCTTAACTTACTTATTGGCTGTATTTTACTAGCATTAGGAGTGTACTTTATGTTTAAATTTCTTTTTTACTCTCCTTCTAAAAAAAAGCGAGATCAGCAGAACATGAACGAACCATCAGATGAGGCTTCGGCTTCAGCTTCATCCCGTACAAACGATTCGAATGGAATAAGATAAATTTTTTTTATAAAATACCGGCGTTTGTCTAAGGCAAAAGTTATACTGCTGATATATATTATCTTATACCCTTCTAGTTCAATATTCCCTTCATTTTGGTGTAAGACAAGATGAAGGGAATCACTATCCGACTTAAAAAAATCGGATTTTTCTATTTAGTAAGGTAAATAGCTTCAATAAACTCTGTTTGAATTCTTTTCTTTATTCAAGTGTACAGCTGCCTCTTCCACACTTACTGTTCCTATATTTTTCTTCCCGTGCTTTCGCATAGCAAGCGATTCATTTTCCACTTCTTTATCTCCTATCACGGCCATATAAGGAACTTTCTGCATTTCTGCTTCTCGAATTTTCAGCCCTATTTTTTCAATGCGATCGTCTACTTCAACACGATACCCTTTTAACTCCAGCTCGTGTTTCACTTTATATGCATATTCCACATGCGGCGGTGCAATAGGCAATAGTTTGAGTTGAACAGGAGCTAACCAAAGAGGAAATTGACCTTCGTAATGTTCAATCAAGATGGCCATAAATCGTTCAACGGAACCGTATATAGCGCGGTGAATCATTACGGGACGATGAGGTTTATTGTCTTCTCCAATATACATACAGTCAAACTTCTCTGGCATTAAGAAATCAAGCTGAACTGTTCCGCACTGCCAGCTGCGACCTAAGGAATCTAAAATATGAAAATCGATTTTCGGCCCATAAAAAGCTCCGTCTCCTTCATTCACCTGATAGTCTAAGCCTTTTTCACTTAACACAGATTGAAGCGACTTTTCTGCTTGGTTCCATGTTTCAATATTTCCCATGAATTTTTCAGGTCGTGTGGATAGCTCCACTTTGTAATCGAAGCCAAAATGTGAGTAAAAGTCATGGATAAACGCTAGAATGCGGCTAATCTCAGCTTCGATCTGACTGAGTTCTACGAATAAATGAGCGTCGTCCTGTGTGAATGAACGGACTCTTAGCAATCCGTTTAAAGATCCAGAAAGCTCGTGACGGTGAACTAATCCAAGCTCTGCGTATCGAATCGGAAGTTCTCGGTAGCTTCTTCGCTTGCTGCTAAACAATAAAATGGCTCCCGGACAATTCATCGGTTTAATCGCATAGTTTTGTTCGTCAACATTTGAAAAATATATATTCTCATGATAGTGCTCCCAGTGCCCTGATTGTTCCCACAGCTCCTGTTTCATCATGATGGGTGTTTTTATCTCTTGATAGCCTGCTTTATAATGCTTTTGTTTCCAGTAGTTCTCTAACTCGTTTCGAATAATCATTCCGTTAGGTAAGAAAAATGGCATACCAGGAGCTTCTTCTATTGACATAAACAGCTCCAGTTCTTGACCTAATTTTTGATGATTTCGCTTTTCTGCTTCCATTTGTTTTGACATGTTCATTCCTCCAATATGTTTTTATTTAACAAAAAAACCGCACTCATCCCTAGTAAAGGGACGAATGCGGCCGTGGTACCACCCTAATTCCGTAAAATACCCATACGTATTTTACGCTTAAAAAGATAACGGTTCTACCGGTTGCGGTTTCAGTGTATACACATTCCCCGCCGCAGCTCCAAGGTGGTAAATTCATTTCGTTTTCTAAGGGTTCTCAGCCAGTGACCCTACTCTCTGTAAAGAAAATTCAAAAATGATTCATGTCCTTTTCATTGCTTGTATATTCTTTTTTTCTACATAAAAAACCGCACTCATCCCTAGTGAAGGGACGAATGCGGCCGTGGTACCACCCTAATTCCGTAAAATACCCATACGTATTTTACGCTTAAAAAGATAACGGTTTTACCGATTGCAGTTTCAGTTATGCACGTTCCCTGCAATAGCTCTAAGGTGGTAAATTAGATGATTTCTTAAGGGCTCTCAGCCAGTGGCCCTATTCTCTGCGAAGAAAACAGCATCTAATTCGTGTCCTTTTCATTGCCAAATACTGTTTATTAGTTGTTAAAAGCGATTATAGTGTATAAATTTAACAGAAGTCAAGAAGTAATTTTTTATTTTTTAATGGTATAGAATTACTTTATGCTTAAATTTTTGAAAAGTTACTTAAGAATACACGGACTGAAAAAGTTTTTTATTATACTATTAACGACTACTTTTCATTCTTATTTTCACCTTTATTTTCATAACAATAAAGGCGAAAAAGAAAGATACTATAAGTCCTTATTTGTTTTATCTAAGCGGTAGTAACGAAGTGAAACCCAATACTATCCCAAATCAGAACAAATAACATAGCACAAGCATTATCAGGTTTTTTATTTATATATTAAAATATTAAATACACCTTTTTCTGCTCACCCAAATAGTTGACTTCAATCCGTAGAAACTATTTTTTATCTATCTTTAGAGGGAAGCTCATCATTCATGCTTCTACTTTGCGGAAAAATCCGTTTTTTCCTGATTTGTTCTTTAAGAATAACATCAAGTTGCCGCTGAACTTTCCTTGTTTCATTTGTCGAAAAATACAGGTGAGCCAGATTTACTGTTTCTAACGGATCCTTGGTCAAATTGTACATTTCAATTTGATCGGGAACACGTGTTGTTTTAAGGGTAGTAAAACTTACAGGGTAACCTTCATATTGCTCCCGGTGATTGACTTTATCTTTTTCTTCAGCTGCTGACCAAAATTGCGGATTATCATGATAACGAGCGTATTTCCAAATTTCCTTTCCTGCCGCTGACGAAAACTCGACAATGACCGCTTGAATGTGATTAGGCTGAACAACTGACGGGTAGCTTTCTCCTAAAAAATTTGTTTGGTGAAGTCCTTTTGTCGGGTCATCATCCGTCATGAAGAAAATCGGTGTTTGCACTTGCTCAAGAGACGATTCTCCTCGAAGTATACCTGACAGGTCTCGCCCAACAAATGGATGTACTTCCGTATGACTTTTTTGTAATTGCTTTTGAACAGCGGAAGCATCGATATTAGCTAAACTAAGCATTGTCGGAATCAAGTCAACGTGACTAGTCATCAGGTCTGTACGTTGATAATTGGGAAATAAACATTTGTTGTGAATGAGAAGCGGAACGTGAATAGATTCTTCATACATGTTGTACCATTTTTGATGTAGTCCACCGTGAGCTCCAAGCAAATCACCATGATCAGAGGTAAAAATAATAATTGTATTTTCATAGAACGAAGATTGTTCGATGGTCCGAAGAACTTTTAAAATTTGTTTATCAACATTTTTTTGCAGCTGATAATACAAGCGCCGGTAGAAGCTAGAATTTGGCGTCGGCTGCAGCGCTTTTGGATAGATGTATTTATAGCTGCTTTGAGCGCTAGGCTTTGTTTGCAAAGATTCTCTAATGGTAGGTGGCGGATCGATGTTCGGAATCGTCTCATCAATAGAAAACTGAAACATAGGAAGGTGTTTGGTAATCGCTCCAAACAGCGCAATGTCATGCGGGTTCACAAACGAACCTACCATGAGCCAAGGCTGCGCAGTCGCTTGATGTTCTAATCGTTGAATAAGCTCTATGATTTCCTCTGCATATATTTCGTCTCGTCCGCTCACTCCAACGGCCGCGGATGAACCAGAATTGTGCGGGTTTCTCCCTTCCGGTTCTGGACCAATCCACCCTGAAAACCCAAACTTTTCAAGCTTATTAGCCTGTTGATAGAGGCACTCTTTCTCTAGATCCGGTATTCCTGTTTGCATCTGGTAGCTAGAAAAAACGTTATGTGTTCCTGGAATTAAGATGTTCTCATCAGAAATGTGCCATTTTCCTTTATAAAAGGTTTGATACCCAGCCTGCTTAAAATAATCTCCCATCGTCGGGATGGTATTAGGCTGCAGCCAAAACATATCAGGATCTTGTGACTTCTTTGCGATACCTTGCGTTTGCGTAACTCCGTGCAAGGAAGGATACTGCCCTGTAAACAATGTGGCTCGACTTGGTGAACAGGCTGTAGAACCGACGTAGTGACGGGTAAATTCCATTCCATGCTGTTTTAAAAATTCATGTGCTTTTAAATGTTTTTTTCGCCACTTTTTTAGTTCTTTACTTTCATATAAGGGTGGAAATCGCTCCTCGTCCACGATAATTAACAAAAAATTAGGCTGCTTCTGCATGTTTACTCCTCCGCGTGTTTATCAAATTTTCTGTATTGATAAACTATGTAAAAAGCACTTTTTTTAGAAGAACGGAGTACGATTCATGTCTTTTTATGCCCAAACAAAAAAGACTTGGAGGATTTCTCTAAGTCTTTCATAGCTCATTTCAATACGATATTCCTTATTTTTTGTATGCTTTTAGCTACTGATTTCGTTTATAGGTACCAATGATACTAGGTATACCTACGATTATGCTTATCATAAAACTCCACATCATATAGCGCCAATCCCCTGTAAAAAGCGCTACTCCCATAAAAAAAACGAGCTGACCAGCAAGAGCTAACCATGAAGCTATCCAAGCAAACATCATATTCTCTTTCACGTTATCACCTCATATTTTTAAGTATGAATGACTTCTTATATTTTACCATTAAATTCCAATTTTAAAGGTTGTTCTACTGTTTATTTTATGTACATAACTAAAAAAGCTAATAGCAGCGCGCAGCTAGCCATTAGCTTTTTCATCATTTTGCAAATACATGATGTCCTATTTTAATTGTTTCTTGTTTTTGGCGCAGCCATTGATCTCCCGTTTTATCAGGATTAAAGAAGAATAATGAACCTTTTCCTTGACCCTGGAAGTTAATTGCTTCTTCTACAGCTTTTTTTGAATCTGTGTCTGCAGGTTTATTAATTTGACCGTTGCTGACCGGACTATACTGACCTTTTTGATAAATAACGCCTTTTACAGTGTCCGGGAATTTGCTGCTGTCGACTCTGTTTAATACAACTGTCGCCACGGCTACTTTGCCTGCATAAGGCTCTCCTTTGGCTTCAGCTGATACAAGACGAGCTAATAATTCTTTATCATTTTTATTTACTTGAATGTGCTGTTCATGAGCGGGCGCTGCAGCAAATGCTGAGTAACCTGCACCAAAACTTGGGATAAGCATTGCTATAGCAATCACTAGTTTCTTTATCATAAAAATAAAAAGCCTCCTTGCTATTTCTTGACGTGGTTCATATGCTAGCAGAAATATAGGAGTCTTTCATTACAAAAAATTATCCAGTTCCAAAAGAAATTGGATGTTATTGTCTTCTTCAAACAATCTTTAGCTTATAAAACTGGACCTTTTATGATTACGTATTAGTTGCACTTCTAAATCTTAAAGAAATTATATTTTTTCTGTTTGAAATATAAAGTTTGAACTGTATATTTCCTTAACTACTGAAGAAAGAATATCAATTCCTTTCTTTAACTCCTCATCTGCAGCAGTAAGACTTATGCGAATGCACTCCCGGTTGTGAGAAGAAGATTGGCTACCGTGAAAGAATGACCCGCCTGGCACTACAATCAAGTTTTCTGCTTTTAATTTATTGTATAGATCGGTATCACTGAAAGGCAAACCTTCTAACCAAAGCCAACCAAATAACGAACCTTCCGCTTTGTGCAAATACCAAGGAATATCATCCGGCATACGTATAGTTAAAAGATTTTTTAAATAGTCATGTTTTTGTTTATAATGAGTTCTTATATGGTTAGCTGAAATTCCGGCTAACTGCCCGCTTTTTAAGGTGCTAACCACCATTCGCTGACCTAACCTAGAAGAGTGAATCAAAATATTTGATTGAAATGCTTCCATTACTTTTATGAAGTCACTTTTTCCTATAGCAATTCCTATTCTCTCTCCAGGCAATCCGACTTTAGAAAGACTCATGCAGTGAATGATATTATCATGTATGATTGGATCCATTTCAATAAAATTAATAGCAGGAAAAGGCGGTGCGTAAGCTGAATCAATTAGCAATGGAATTTGATATTCCTTGCACACTTGGGATATAAGCTGTACGGATTCTTCAGAAAGAATGTTGCCGCTTGGGTTATTAGGTCTTGATAATACAACAGCTCCGACGTCTGGGTCCTGAGCTATTTTATCTTTAAATGCTTGTTTGTTAAATTCATAACGAAACGTATGATGATCAAGCTTTGAGAGGATAGGAGGAATTCCTTCTATTACACCTTCCTCAAGCGCGACTCCACTATACCCAGCGTAATCTGGCAGCATAGGTATTAATGCTTTTTTTACCCTTCCTTCTTTACTTGTACCGCAAAACGAATTTAAAGCTAAAAAAAAGAGATTTTGACTTCCCGAAGTGATCAAGACTTGTTCTCTGTCCAGTTTAATATGATAATTCGTAAAGAAATATTCTCTTATGCAATCAATTAATTCATGCGTACCGTAACTAGAACCATATTGGCTAATCAAATTTTTTAATTGTTTGTCGTTCACAATATCCTTTAAAGCTTCTTCCCACATTTCATAAACTTGAGGGAGAATGGCGGGGTTGCCAGCACTTAAATTCACATATTGATTAAGATTGGAATTGAGCACTTCTTGGATATCATGCATAATAGCGCGAACGCCTACTTTATTAGTCATTTTGTTTCCTATTTTACTTAAATGCAAAGCAGTCACTAGTGCACCTTCTCCTTAAAGATTATGGTCATCGAATAGTAAGTATGGAACTTCAATCTTTTTATTTTGCTGATTAATAAAGTAATTGTCCGGGATAATAAATTTATCATCGTTCTCACTAGGTAATAAGTATTTTCGAACATAATGTTCAGCTTCTTCTTTATAGTCAAGGTCACTTTGAATCGTTTCAAGTTCTTCAATTTCTTTTACTAAAAGATCCAGTTCTTTTAAGCATATGTCTAAATCTAAATAAGCATGGTCTCCTTTTCGGGATATTGAACGCCCATTTGCAACTAACCAGCTAAAAAGAAAAAATCCTGTTCCAGAATCAAAGTTTCGGGGTGCATTATGCTGACTAGGGTATCTTAAAAGTCGTTCAAAGAGAACAAATTCCGTTATCTCTTCCCAAAAAGGATATTTTCTTTTATAAAGAGTCAGCACCGTCTGGCAATCTACTTTAACTTCTTCTAGTATGCCTGCAAAAAAATTCATTTTCGCCTGTATATGTTGGTCAAAAGGTTTATTTCCGCAGTGATGGTAATAATCATGCAGATATCCCCAAATCACCCTTGCCTGATAAGTGTCTTCTCTATTCATAGTATGAGATTTAAAGTTAAAATCAGGAAAGATAGAATACGCTCTTTTTAATGTATCCTGATTGTATATGCTGTGAAATTTATTAAAGAAAAATATCGCGAAGTTTTGACTTGTTACCTTTTCTTTTGTTTTTACATTCTCAGGGAAAAATACAATACACTTCCCTTCCATAAATCCTTGAGTACCAGCTAACAGCTTTAAAGATTCACATCCATTTTTAGGATGAGGAAGGTCTGCTTCAATGGATTTCATGATTTCAGGTTCATCACGAACGGCGATAAAGGCTTCTAAATAAAACCCTCTTTTTGTAGGGCCATTAGGCGTTACAATCGGTCCTAAAAAGAACGTCGCCTCCCCGTTTGCAGGCGGGCTATAAGCAATTAACGTTTGATCAAAATAAGGAGCTTGATCGAGTCCTCTTTCAATCCAATCACATACGTCATTTTTTAATGCATTCCACACTACAGGTAAATTTAAAGAGTTATATATTGTTTCAGTTTCAGCAACTACTTTTAATAAGAGTTCTCTAGCTTTTTCGTAATTTCTTTTGACCTCTCCATTTGGGCCCTGATATTTTCTTATCTCATATAGAGCAGGTACTATTTTATCGTTTAATAACTCCACTAAACTTTGGGTATGATTTTTTGTTAACATGATTAAAACCCTCCTTTTTTAGAACAGCTACTTAGCAGAAATATTTTTAGATGATGTAAGAGTAGAGTTATTTGTGTTTTTCTCTACTTGCTTTTTCAAGTTAATAAATATAACCCCTGCTATTACAAATGCTGTACCTATATAGACCTGTTTGTTTAATGTTTCACCTAAAAAGACAAACCCTACATATAAGGCGATAACCGGTGAAATAAATAAATGCGCCGTTGCTTTTGATATATGCCATTTTTTTAATAAATAAATATTAATAGAAAACCCCAAGACCGACCCTATAATGGCCAAATATAATAATGAGATAAGACTAATACCAGAGAAAGTGCGGTTTCCATTTTCTACAAACAAACTAACAATCAGTAAACAAGCGCCTCCACTTAGCATCGAAAAAGAATTAAAGGTCATAATAGGCAAGGATTTTATGCGAGATTGAACTTGAACAGTTATAAAAGCAGAACCTAGCATAGCCATTAAAATGACAATCATGGCTACTATTTGAATCACATTCCCCTGTATAAACAGCTGATTTCCAAATACAACGCTCATACCAATTAAGCACATGACTACACCTATCTTTTGTCCTTTTGTAGCTGGTGTTCCTTTAAATAAGCGATTAAATAAAAGGGCAAACACTGAAATGCTGGCAGCTAAAACGGAAACAAGCCCGCTTGGCAAATAGACGGATGCCCAATAAACAGAACCAAACGGTAGAGCAAAGTACAAAATTCCGTTTAATGCTGAAATAATTACTACTTCTTTTGAAATGGCCATTTTTTTTGTGAGTAAGAGGTAGAGGGCAATTATTAAACTAGCAATTAAAAACCTCATACCTGCTGACCATAGAGGCAAGCTATCCTTTAATCCAGTCTTTTGAAAAGCCCATGTCGTTCCCCCGATGACGGCTAATAGACAAAACAAAAGATGTACATGAATACGGGTTAATTTAGAAATCACTGTTTCACCTTATTTCTTTTTTAAAGTTAAGCCTATTTTCTTCCGTGGAGCGTAAAACACATCGGCACTTCTCCAAAATCTTTTACAACTGTTAACCCCTGCTCGTTAGCGGCTTTACTCGTTGTAATACATGCGTCTACCTTTCCTTCTAAGCAATCAATCGCCGCTTGAGCATTACTATTTACTAACTGAACATTAGGACTGATGGAATGAGCTAAATCAACAGGGGCAGGATGTGAAGCAATTAACAGGTTATTGTTTGTTATCACCTCTTCTTTTGAGGCAAGCACCATGTTATACGTTGGCATAATAAAGCTATCTACTAGCTCTAAACTAGTTAAGTTTTTGAATACAATATCATGTAAGTAAGGATATACCGCGCAGCCTAGAAGAGCAGAACTCTCTGTTTCTTTCACATGAACTAAAGCTTCTTCCAACGTTTGATGCAAAAAGACCTGACCTTGTATGCTTTGGCGTTCGAACCACAGATAGCCTGCTTTTTCACAATTTGTTCCTTCAGGCCCTAAGGTATGGATAATGCTAATTTTTTGAAGCTGCTTATTTTTCTTACTAGACGACTCTGCAACTATCATAGCCTTTGATACCCCCTATGCGTTTACTTTATTTTTATAAACGATTTTTACTTTGTTATCTAAATAGCTGTAATACTGCTCACAGTCGTAATAAGAGTCATGAGTGGTTAAAATAAATCCAGGGTAACCTGAAAAGTGCGGATATGGTAAAATGTCTGTCCCTTTAGTTATAAATTGAATAACCCTTTTTACTTCAGTATCTCTACGCACGTCTTCTAAGCCTCGAATTTCTTTAAAAATCCCATAGCCTTGCACAGGGATAATGTAGTTGCCCACCACTTTCTTTCGTTTTCTTTCATTTTTTAATACAGGAGGTTTTAATCCTAATACATAGTAAAAAACTAGCTCCATATAGTTAATACCTGTACTTTCCTTTACGATATAATGAGAAATCCCAGATCCTCCAATGCGCGCTCCTATTTCAATTACATAAGGTTTTCCCGCTGGATCCAGGCGTAATTCAATATGAGCCGGGCCATCCTCAATCCCTAAAGCATTTGCTGCTCTAGCTGCTTCTCGTGCAATAGATTGCCAAACGTTTTCTTCTAGCTGAGCTGGAGCTATATAAACACCTTCTTCAAAGAAAGGGCCTTTGGAATTCCCTTTATAACCTATAGAAAGTACATAAACTTCCCCTTCTACAGAAAACGTTTCAATAGCAAACTCTGGCCCGTCTATAAATTGTTCAATTACCATGCCCGTTTTATTTTTTGTGAATTTACTTAGGTCTTCTTCATTTACGCGTCTCACTTTTTCTATGCTGTCAATCAGTTCTTTTTTATTATTCGCTCGTGATACACCTTGACTGGAAAATCCGTTAGAAGGTTTTACTACGACAGGATAAGGCAGTGAAAGATTCTTTAATTCCTCCGTATTTTCAACCTCTTTAAAATACGGAGTGTTAAGATCATTATCTTTTAAAACCTCTCTCATCTTCTGTTTGTTGCGACAGTTACTAATCACAAACGGTGATAAACCAGGTAAGTTTAATTCTTCTGTCAGCTGAGATACAAACTCTAATGCAGGCTCATATAATGTCATAATGCCGTCAAAAGGATTTTTGTGATGCTCTGCTTTAATAATCTCAAGAGCTTTGTCTGGGGTGTGAAATAAATCGATGGGTATGAAATTTTGTACGTTTTTAAGATGCTTAGGTTCTACTTCTTCCTGGTTATAAAAAAACGTCACTTTAATTCCGAGAGCTTCTGCTTCTTCAAAAATAAACGTTAAATATGTATTTTGTAACACAACTGCTAGATGCTTATTTTGTAACGGCATTTACTTCCCCCCTACTTTTAAACAGCTCTTCACTGTTCGATGACTAAATTCTAATGACCGCTTCATATATTTGTCAATTTAATTTTATATAACATTAGGAATATATAGAATATTTGATATATTAGTAAAAAGTTAAGAAAAGAATGGGTTATAGGGTTAATACTAAAGCGAAATTAAAAGCAGGAATTTTGCTATTTGATTATAAAGATATTGTTAGAAAAAATTTAATGAGAATTTTTATAAAAAAAGAAAGGTCGACATAGATTCAACCTTTCTTTTTTATATTTTTTATTAAAATAGATATTAACCATTTATAAAGTTACATCTTTTTCAGCCATCTCATTTAGTATTCTTTTTAATGCAATGTCGGGGTTTAATGCGGGATCCTTTATATTCACTTCTTTCATATTGCGCTCCTTTTTCATAGATATATCCATTTTTCACTTTCTTGTTTGAATTTATGTGAACCCTTTTTGTTTACTATAACGAAAGAGAAAATAAAAATAAAAAGAAGTGAACTTATAATTCACTTCTTTTTTTGACGTAACATTTATTTCATAGGCTGCAAATGATTATTAGCTTTTTGTTTTGCATCACGCTGAACGAAAAAAATGATGCAAAGCGCCAGAAGATATAAACATGCAAAAGCTGTTATGTACCAAAGTGCTGAGGTAATTCCGCTTGCGTCCATAGTAAAGCCAATAAGCGCAGGAAAAATAGCTCCTCCAAGCCCTGAAAAACCAGTAATTAAACTTGTTACAATACGAGCAGATCCGGTAAATGTATGATTAGCATATACCATCGTAATCGAATAGATACCTGACATTGCAAGCCCTAAAAACCCTAATAAAATATAGCCTGCGACAGCTTCTTTTAATACGATAAACAGCACTAAACTCACAATTGTTCCTCCAATGCTGCCAAAAAGATAGCGTTCGTATGTAACGATTCGAATAATCCATCCAGTAGCCACTCGTCCTAATAGCATAGCCACCCAAAAAACGCTTATGCTTAAAGTAGCCTGTGACGGAATTACATCTAGATACGTGATAAAAATAGACGAAAGAAAATTATTCATACTGCTTTCTACTCCGGCGTACATAAAAATCATCACACTAAAAAGAGCAAGTATTTTCCATCTTTGATTTTTAGCAAGCACAGGCGCAGGTTCTGAGTTGGCGTCTGAAGAATCGCTTTCTGAAGTTAAAACAGTCTCTTTTTTAAAAGGAATCATTTTGCAGACCACAACCATTAGTAAAGCTAGTACACTCGTTATAAAAAATGAAAACCTCCAGCTGTTCTGCGAAATCAATAAGCTAGCTACTAACGGCATCAACAGCGCACCTAGACCAAATGATACTTCTAAATAACTCATAACAATAGCTCTTCTACCGATAAATACTTCCATCATTAAAGTAGCTACAACTACTTCCAATGCGGCTACACCAATACCGTTTAAAAAATTGAATGCAATAATCCACTCAAATGGAGGCAATAAAAGCATACCTATTTGTGATAGCGCTATCATTAGTGCGGCAATTGTAAGTAAATTCATTTCTCTGAAGCGTCCTAATAGAAAAGAAGATAGCGGAACTCCTATCAAAAATCCTAAAGAACCTAATAATACAAGCTGTCCGCCAACTGTATAGGACACATGATAATGTGTTAGCAATTGCGGTAAGACGGACCCTACGGCTGTAATGACTAATCCGCCCAGCAAATAAAGCGCATATGAAGCTAGCGCAAACTTTTTCATCTCCCCACTCCCTTAAATTCTCTAAAACGTTCTCTCTGTACTTAATTATAAAGCTTTTCCTTTAGTTGTTAACTGAAATTTGAGAAAAAAACCATTCTTCCTGCTCTACTTAATTTCCAGTCATTTATAAGATAAACCAAAAAGAAGAAGACAGATGTCTCCTTCTTTTTGGTTTTCACTTTACAGTGACGCTTTTAAAATAGCTAAAATATCACCTTTATTTAGTTTTTTAAAGTTACCGAAACCTCCGTACTCCATTTCACGAGCAGCAATTCCAGCAATTTCGTCTAGTCGCTCTTCGCCGATATCGTAATCTGCTAAGCGAGAAGGTGCACCAAGACTGGACCAAAAAGCGCTTAACTTATCGATTCCTTCTAACGCAATTTCTTTGTCGCTTTTACCTGCAGTTTCAATATCGAACATACTTGTCATTACACGCTTCATACGAGTTACATCTTGATCTACAACGTGTCGCATCCAATTTGGGAATAGGATTGCTAAACCGCCTGCGTGAGGAATGTCATATACAGCTGACACTGCGTGTTCAATAGTATGTGAAGCCCAATCTCCAAAGTAGCCCATTTGAAGTGTTCCGTTTAGCGCGATTGTTCCGGAATATAAAATCGTTTCGCGATGCTCGTAGCTTTGCAGATCTTCTAGTAATTTCGGTGCTGTTTCAATTACTGTTTGTAATACGGAATAGCACATACGATCTTGTAAAGGCGTGTTTTTCACGTTATGGAAATATTGTTCAAATACATGGCTCATCATGTCTACCATGCCGTAGATAGTTTGATCTCTAGGAACAGACATCGTGTTCACAGGATCTAATATAGAAAATACAGGATGCGTAACAGAGCTGCCCCAAACGTATTTTTCATTTGTTTCCCAATTCGTAATAACAGAATCAGGATTCATTTCAGAACCTGTTGCTGCCAATGTTAATACCGTTCCAAACGGCAGTGCTTTTGTAGCCGTTACTTTTTTGTTAATAATATCCCAGACGTCTCCTTCATACTCAGCTCCGGCAGCGATTGCTTTTGTGCAGTCAATAACGCTTCCTCCGCCGACTGCTAACATGAAGTCAATGTTTTCATTTCGGCAAATCTCAATTCCTTTTCGTACCGTAGATAGTCTAGGATTTGGCTCTACGCCCGCTAACTCATGTATATTTACGTTTAACTCTTTTAACAGCGTAAGAACTTGATCGTATAAACCGTTTTTCTTAATGCTTCCTCCGCCGTATACAAGCAAAATATTTTTTCCGTATTTCGGGAGTTCTTCTGATAATACTTGAAGCTGATCTTTTCCGAAGATTAATTTTGTGGGATTATGATAAATGAAATTTTCCATACTATCTGTATACCTCCTAGTTGAATATAAAGTAAGTTGTCGCATTACGCGAACAAGAATGTAAGTATAAATGTAAAACAAAAATTTTTCAAGAGTTAAGTTCTCAAATCGCGTACTTTATTTTATTGAGTAATTAAAATGAAGAAAATGGCTTCTTGGATATAAAAAAGAGAGCAAGTAAATGCTCTTTTTAAAGTTCTTTATAAGCCATTTTTCTATACGTAACAAATCCTTCTTTTTCGTAAAAGCTTTCGGCAATCGTATTATCATTCCAATAATCTAACTCAATTGTATTTATGTCGTTTGTACGAGCAATGCTATAAATTTCTTTCATCAAACTTGAACCAAACCCTTTGTTTTTATAGGATTCTGCGATGTTTATTTGATGCACGTAAATTGACTCGTAAGCTTTTTAAACACTGTTTCTGAATACTGCTTTATTTCCAGCCAAGCGAACCCTACATGCTGACCTTCGTCTTCTCCTAAAAGAAAGATAAATCTATCGTCTTTCATCACTTTCTTAAAAAATTCATGTACCTGATGAAAATCATATGTTTGAAAATGCTGCGGGTATAATTCTACATGCAGTTGATGAACAGACTGATTAAGCTTGGCAATTTTACCAGCATCGAAAGTACGACTAATCTTCAATTTTTCTCTCCTATATCTCTCGTATTTAGTAATGGTCGTTATGAGTTTATTTCGTTTAATATAGCCGGTGCGTTTGAGGTAAATAACAGATAGTTTTTATTGGTCGTTTTTATAAAGATGCGGTCAGTGGTTCCGTACGGAGGACCAATTCGAATGGCGTTTGCTTCTTTACCTCCGTACGTGTCATCTTCCGTTACTTCAAGAATGTCTTCTAACGGAACCGTAAAGTGTGAAAGCTGCCATTTTATAATGAGATTATCATTTATTTTTCGGACACTGATAGATGGTGTAAACATTTTATACATCCCCTTTGGTTTTTATTTTCCCTTACTTGTTCTAGCAAAAAAAACAAGTTCATTTCCCCTTAACTTTCTCCCTGTGCAATGCGTTCTTTTATCCTTAAAATCGCTTCTTTCGGACAGCCTTTAAAATACCCCCCATGATAACAAATAACATGCTCAATGTCGTAGTGTAAGAATTTTTCCAGTGAGTGAACTGCTTGGTCCATATTTAAGGTCGTTTGTTTAACAGGTCCCATTAGTTGTCCATTTGCAAATACTAAAGCATCTCCAGCAACCAGTGTTTTTGATTTTCTTAAATAAAAACTTACATGCCCAGGTGTGTGTCCAGGGGTAAAAATCGGTTCAATGCCTTCACAGTATGGGAGCATTTGACTCCCTTTTAATACTATATCTACGTCAACTTTTGGAGGGTTTGTATACAAATATTTTATTTCATCAGGTATAGCTGCTAGTTCTTCGTTACTCATTCGACTCGCATTCGTTTTAATAAGCGGAAGTTTCCCTTCAATATACGGCTTATCAAATTCATGAGCATATACGATGATATTTTCATTTGATTTTTTTCGTATATCAGTCGCACATCCTATATGATCTAGATCTTGATGTGTTAAAAGAATTACTTTTAGCTGTTCAATAGATATATTCAATTCACCCAAGGCCTCTTTCAGTTGATCGGTTTGCCCAGGCATTCCTGTATCAATTAGAATAGCTTCATCGTTATTCCAAACTAATGTAGGATTTAATATTATATCTTGGTCAAAAGCTCTGGCAGTCAACTGTAGCATTTCAACACCTGCAGAAATTCTCATTGCAAACCCCTTTTCTTATTAAAGTACAAAGATTTTCAGCCTCCATAATCGCTTAGCATGCAGTGGTATTCTTGAATTTTATCAATAAACAAAATAAAAACCAGACTGGAAAAAAATCACTTTTTATGCTATGATATCTATAAAATAAAGCTTACTATGATAAATTTTTATAAATGAAAAGGTGAACCTTGTTGTCCAAGGTTCACCTTTTTTACTTATCGTTAGCCGTATAGCTTTTTTATTTCTTATCGTCTCTTTGGATACACTCATGCAAAGGTACAACCTTGGTTTTCTTTGCTATTTTATATCCCCACCACGTCGCTAAAAAGAGAGGCAGACCGATGTATGAGACCGTCAAGCCGTACCAATCAATTTTGTCAGAAAGTACCGCTTGATAATTCTGACCTAGAATAACGATGAGGCACATTCCAAATGCAAGAACAGGACCTAGAGGAAACCATTTTGCTTTATACGCCAGTTCATTTATATCCTGTCCTGAAGCAACATATGCTTTTCGGAAACGATAGTGGCTGATGGCAATACCGATCCACGCAATAAATCCGCTCATGCCTGAAGCGTTTAAAAGCCACATATACATTTGATCACCAAAAATTGATGTTAAAAAGGCAAGACCGCCAATGATAGTGGTTAAAACAAGCGCGTTTACTGGAATTCCTCGGCGATTAATTTTTCGAAGCGCTTTAGGCGCTTGCCCTTCATTTGCCATTGACCACAACATTCGCGTAGAAGCATATAAGCCAGAAGTTCCGGCTGATAAAACCGAGGTAAGAATAACAGCATTCATCACTGAAGCAGCTGCAGCAATTCCTGCCTTTTCAAAAACAAGCGTAAATGGACTAACAGCAATGTTATCCACGTCTCCTCCTAGAAGAGATGGGCTTGTGTAAGGAATGATGAGCCCGATTACAGCAATGGCTGCAATATAAAATAGAAGAATGCGCCAAAAGACTTGGCGAATGGCTTTTGGTATATTTTTTTGAGGGTTTTCACTTTCCCCCGCTGCAATGCCGACTAGCTCTGTACCTTGAAAAGAAAATCCCGCGATAAAGAAAATGCTTAGTACGGACAGAAATCCGCCGTTGACCGGCGCTTCTTCTAATGTAAAATTTTTAAAGCCAATATATTCACCGCCGAAAATGCCAAAGATCGTCAGAAGTCCCACTCCGATAAACACAATGATGGTTACTACTTTTACGAGAGCAAACCAATATTCAGATTCTCCATAGCTTTTTACAGATAGGAAATTAAGTAAAAAAATTAAGCCTAAAAACAAAGCGCTCCAGATAATACTTGGAACATCAGGGAACCAAAACTTCATGATAATAGCAGAAGCAGCTATTTCTACAGCGAGCGTAACAGCCCAGTTAAACCAGTAGTTCCAGCCGAGCGCAAAGCCGAGAGCTGGGTCTACATAATGACTGGCGTACGTTGAAAAAGAACCTGAGACCGGCATAAACGTGGCCATTTCTCCAAGACTAGTCATGAGAAAGTAAACCATAATTCCAATGGCCCCGTAAGCAATCAGTGCTCCTCCAGGTCCAGCAGTTTGGATGGATGATCCGGTAGCTAGAAATAAGCCAGTTCCTATTGACCCTCCAATGGCAATCATGGTCATATGGCGTGCTTTTAAATGGCGTTTTATATGCTTATCGTCCTGCTTTTTTTCTTCTTCATTACGATTTATATCGACCGCTTCCATACTTATCCCACCTTTATAAATGAACTATGCGCACATGTTTAACGTAAAGCGTATAAGAATATCCATCTCCTATAAAAAGTAGGAGATGGACTCTTCATTGCTTACTTTGAAAAATCAAAGTAGTTTCGTTTTAATAGACGAGGCAGGCTCATAAGCTGTTCGTACGTTACACTTTTTTCTAAGGCAGAGGTGTTGATTAAAAACAGTTGATCTTCAATGTGTCCTACCGTTTCATCTGTTTGATACGTAATTCCGCATTCTGAACATGTAATGGAAGGCGTCTCTTTAATTTCTATGGCTTTTGTGCCGTCAGGAAGCTCCCAATAAACCGTTGCATCCGTCTCTTTCGCTTCATAGGATTCGCACCATTGACATTTCAATATTATTCCTCCTTCGCTCCCGCCGTTTCGTATTTTTTCATTTGCGTTTCAAATTTTTTCTCTTTTAATTGATCGCGTTTTTCACGCTTGTCTTTCAAAGAGCTATGCTCTGGATTTTGGTCATACGTTTTCCGGCGGTCAAGACGGTTTAGACCTTCTGGCGTTAAGTTGAACTTTGTATCATCAATAATCGAAAGAACACCGTTGCTTTCAAATTTTTCAAACACTTCAGGATATACTTTTTTATAAAATTCTTCTGCGCTACCACTTTGGTAATTTTGCGGCTCCGGATAAGATGTAATAACACCTTCAAAGTTTCGAAGCACCACTTTATTGGAGCTTTGAGAAATAATGTAGTTTGGCTGCAGCGGAATTTTACCGCCCCCTCCAGGAGCATCCACGATAAACGTAGGAACTGCATAGCCGGACGTATGGCCGCGAAGTCCTTCCATAATTTCTAGCCCTTTACTGATCGGCGCACGGAAATGGCCGATTCCTTCTGATAAATCACATTGATAAATGTAATAAGGACGCACGCGAATTTTTACTAAATCATGCATAAGCTGCTTCATGATTGGCACGCTGTCGTTAATTCCGGCTAAAATAACCGCTTGGTTTCCAACTGGAACTCCTGCGTTCGAAAGCATTTCACAAGCACGCTTTGATTCTTCTGTAATTTCAATTGATGTGTTAAAATGCGTATTTAGCCAAACCGGATGATATTTCTTCAAGATATTGCACAGGTTTTCTGTAATGCGCTGCGGGAACACCACCGGTGCTCTTGTACCGATACGAATAATTTCTACGTGCGGAATATCGCGCAAATTTTTCAAAATATATTCTAAAATATTGTCATTGATTAATAGTCCGTCTCCTCCAGAAATTAATACATCACGGATTTGAGGGTTGGCTGCAATGTAATTAATAGCTGTATCCAGCTGTTTTTTTGGAACGCCCATGCCAATTTGTCCTGAAAAACGTCTTCTTGTACAGTAGCGGCAGTACATCGAGCATTGATTTGTAACTAAAAACAGCACGCGGTCGGGATAACGATGCGTTAAGCCAGGAACCGGTGAATCTTCATCTTCGTGAAGCGGATCTTCTAAATCATACCTTGTTTTATGCAGTTCTTCTGAAATAGGAACGGACTGCATTCTGATTGGACATTTCGGATCGTTCTCATCCATTAACCATGCGTAATAAGGAGTGATATTTAACGGAATCGTTTTGGTTGCAATTTTTACGCCTTCTTCTTCTTGAGGTGTTAAATTGATCACTTTCTTTAAATCCTCTAATGTTTTAATCGTGTTTGTCAGCTGCCATACCCAGTCGTTCCACTGCTCATCCGTTACATCCTTCCAAAGTTCGATTTCTTTCCAGTGTCTGCTTGCTTTATATAATGTATTGTTCATTTTATATTCCCTCCAAAGTTCATTTTTTGAATAGATGTTCTATTAAGAAATTGACCGCACCATATAATAGCGATCTTCTCCTTCCCCAAACTCTCCTGCTCGCGTTTCTTTAATGGTAAAGCCCATTTTTTTATACAGCTTCACAGCCCCTTCATTTTGTACATTCACAGTCAAACAAACGCTTTCGAAATTATCTTTTTTTAGAATCGAAAATATTTCTTCTAAAAACAGCTGTCCAATTCCGCTTCCTTGTCTATCAGAGCGGACGTAGAACCCAAAGATATAAGCTTTTGTGATATCTTTGTAATCTCGAAGCAGCTCGCAAATAGCAATTGGCCTTGCGTCATTTTCCTGGAAATATTGAATAAGCTTGCCATAGCGGGCTAAAGGTACAAGCGTCTGTTCATCAACGGCTCCCATGCCCGGAAACGCATCTTTTTCAAGTTCAATCATCATTTTTTGCTGCTCAGGATTTAACGATTCCGGCACTTCGATATAGTACTGCTCTTTTAATGCATCCATTTTTCTTTCCTCCTTTTTTCACTTTCATATTTGACATCTTGCAGCGGCCATATTGGTTTTGGAATGTGCTGATACTTAAAGGTCGTTAAGCGATTTGATGCTACGCCTGGAGCATCCACATAGATGATAGATCCTACAAGCGGTTCAAAAGCGGCTCTGAAATGATTTTTAGCTTTTAAACCGATGATTTTTTTCGTCTCTGGCTCAATACCGATATGGCGAAAAAGTTCAGGATCGTTTGCTGATACCGGCCTTCCAATCAGCAAAATATCCAATTCTCCTACTCGAATATGAGCTGCACCTTTTACATTTACTTTCAAATGCTGATTAAACGGTCCCGAATTGTAAAACTCACCTTCTGATAAACCAATGACCTTTGCTTCAACTTCAACGGGCTTTCCGAACTCAGGAGAAACTTTTCCTCCTAAGGAAAGAGAGACGTAATTCCCAACTCCTGCTTGCACGCATTGTTTAATAGATTCAGGGTCATAAAGACCTCCAAACAGTGTCCCCGGCATATTTAGCTTCAGCATGTATTCCAAAAGTTCTGTTGTATCGCCGCTTCCGCAGCTTAAAGGATTGTCCGCTATATCAGCGAGCACAATTGGCTGTTCGCTTGATCGTTTTAACGCTGTTTGCAGACCTTCTTCAACGGTAGGCAAATCCACGATAAACTCTTCTTTTATACTCCAAAACTGAGAAGCTAGTTTCTTTGCTGTTTTTTCTGCTGTTTCAGGATTCAAAGCTGTTACGAGCACGCTTGCTCCGGCAATTGGAATATCAGAATACGGAAAGCCTCCAAAAATGGAAACATTGTATACGTCTGCTTCTTGCTCGGCTTGCTTAGCAAGATCAATCATTTTTTTCATCGGCCCTTCTGCGGTTCGCATATTAATCGAGGGCAAAAGCATAGGCATTTTTTTAAAAGATGCATAATAGATAGCGCTTTCTTTTACTTGTGTTAAAAGCGCTCGCGCAGCGTTCACTCCTTGTTCGTACATATCAACATGAGGATATGTTTTAAAACCAAAATGAAGCGGCGTGTACGTAAGCATATCTTCACTGATATTTGCGTGCATATCGAGCGTAGTAGCAATGGGAACGTCGCTTCCTATGCAGCTTCTTATCTGACTTAACAAATGAGCTTCAGGATCGAAAAGATGCTCTACTACCATTGCGCCGTGCAAAGCGATTAACAAACCATCTAGCGGCCCCGCATGAGTAAGTGAGTGTAACATTTGCTTTTCAATTATGTGATAAGCTTCAGAAGATACAATCCCAGACGGAACTGCAGCTGCACAAACAAGGGGAACGATTTCTACTTGCTTCTCTTGCTTTAATACATCTAAAAATCCCCCTACTTCTGTTTTGGTTCCTGAGTATGCTTTATATATTTCCGTTCCAACAAAATAGCCTTCTTGTACAAAGTGTTCTATTTCTGTTTTTAATGGACTAAAGCTGTGAGATTCATGATAAAAAAAGGCAATGCCAATGCGATATGAAGACATGTGCTCCTCCTTTTCGCTAAGGTGCGAGATTAATAGTTGGTGTAGACAGACTTCCATTCTGTCATCACATCAAATGCATGATGAGAAACTTCCCTGTGGCCGTTGCCAGACATTTTCATTCCTCCGAATGCTACTCCCATTTCAGCATTAGATGTTCCGTTATTGATATAGACTAATCCGCTAACAGCGTCTTTTGCCGCTCGGCTGGCATAGTGCAAGCTGCTTGTATAAATAGAAGTGGAAAGCCCGTACATCGTTCCATTATTGACGCTCATTGCTTCTTCGTAGCCATCTACTTCAATAAAAGCAAGCACGGGACCAAAAATTTCTTCTTGAGCAATTGTGTGGTTCGAACTGACGTTATCAATAATTGTAGGCATGTAATAACAAGTTCCTAACTCTGATAAAGCATGACCTCCAAGCGCAATATTTCCGCCTTCTTCTACCGCTTTTTGTACGTAATTTTCTACTAAACGGCACTGCTGTTCATTAACAAGCGGTCCTATCACAACTCCTTGTTCAAGACCATTTCCAATCTTCATTTCTTTTGTAAGAGCTATTACTTTTTTCAAAAGCTCTTCTTTTACTGAACGCTCCACAATCACTCTACTAGCTGCGGTACAGCGCTGCCCCGTTGTCGTAAATGCTGATTTAACAATTCCTTCTGCTGCTTTATCCAAATCGGCATCCTTTAACACAATAACAGCGTTTTTTCCTCCTAGCTCTAAAGAAATTCGTTTTAAGGTTTTGCTGCTCATTTCTGCTAACTGCTGACCAACTTCCGTAGAACCTGTAAATGATATGATTTTCACTTCAGAGTGCGTAGCAAGCTTTTGTCCAACAATTCTGCCCGATCCTGTAAGCAAGTTAATTGTTCCTTTTGGAAGCCCCGCAGCGTGCAATACTTCCATAAAAATCTTCGCTGAGAGCGCCACTTCTGAAGCCGGCTTCCAGACAACGGTATTGCCAGCGATTAAAGCGGCAAACATTTTATAAGAAGCGAGAGAAACAGGAAAGTTCCAAGGTGTAATACATGCCACAACTCCAAGCGGTTCGCGAACCATTTTTATATCTCGGTCAGGAAAGCCAGCGGGCACTATTTCGCCAAACAAACGTCTTCCTTCTCCAGCCATATACTGAGCTGTTGCAATGACGACACCAACTTCCCCTATGGATTCTGTCAGCGGTTTTCCCATCTCTTTTGTCATCACTTGAGCTAGCTCTTCTTTTCTGTCTTCAAAAAGCTCAGCTGCTTTTGTTAAAAATGCTGCACGTTCAGGAATAGATGTATTTTTCCAGTGGCTGTAGGCTGTACTAGCCGCTTTTACCGCATCATCAACTTGACTAGCCGTAGCGGCTGCGCACGTTCCAACGAGCTCTTGTGTTGCAGGGTTTATACTTTCAAAATAGGTTTGCTCCTCTTCACTTACCCACTCGCCGTTAATATATAAATTTCCTTGTAACAGTTCGGTTTTAGTCTGACTCATATTGTTACCCTCCTTTTCATTTAAAAAGCTAGTTAATTGAAACTGCTTCTGTGATGGCTTCTTCTAGTAAAGACAGTCCTTGATCCAGCACGTCTTTATCAATATTTAGCGGCAGCATTAAACGAATGGTTTGCCCTTTGACTCCACAGTTCATAATTAGCAGTCTTTTTTCCAGCGCTTTTGATTTAATAACAGGGACATAAGCAGCTGCTGTTTCAACATGAAATTCAATACCAATCATCATACCAATTCCTCTAACCTCTTTAATAGCCGGTAAATGTCCGATAGAATGCTGAAGGCGTTTAACAATATCAGCGCCTACTTTTTCACTGCGCTCTACAAGCTTTTCTTCTTCAATGATTGAAATATTAGCTAAAGCCGCTGCGCACGATACTGGATTTCCGCCAAAAGTAGAACCATGTCCAGCTGTTGGCCATTTCTCATGCAGTTCGCGGCTTGCTACAATGGCTCCTAAAGGCATGCCGCCGGAAAGAGCTTTTGCTAAAACTAAAATATCTGGTGTGACTCCAGCATGTTCTGCGGCAAACATTTTTCCAGTGCGCCCAAATCCCGTTTGCACTTCATCAAAAACAAGCAGAATGCCATAATCATTCGCTATGTCTCTCAGTGCGCGTAAAAAGCTAGAAGGAGCAGGGTAATAGCCCCCTTCGCCCATGACTGGCTCAATTACAATCGCTGCTACGCGTGAAGGATCCACTCGCAGATCAAACAGCTTTTGCAGTTGATTTAAGCAATATGCTTCTGCATCTTCCTCGTCAACATTAGGAAGCTGACTTGGATAAGGATAAGGGACGTGATACACTTCTCCTAAAATCGGCTCGTAGTAGCTGCGGTATTTTGAGCTTGAAGCCGTAATAGCTGTAGCTCCTAGTGTACGACCGTGAAAAGAACCTTCAAAAGCAATTATCGCTGGTCTGCCAGTGGCCGCTTTTGCTAATTTGAGCGCACCATCAATGGCTTCTGCGCCTGAGTTTGAAAAAAACACCGTGTCTAAGTTTCCAGGCGTAATTTGCGCAAGTTTTTCTGCCAAATTCACTGCTGTTTCGTAATAGCCGTAGTTTAAGCCTAGGTGAAGCAGCTGATCTGCTTGTTTTTTTATCGCTTCTACCATCTTTTCATGCGTATGACCCACTGCATTGACAGCTACTCCTGATACAAAATCAATATATTCCTTGCCATCAGCTGTCCAAAATTTCGCACCGTGCGCTTTTTCAATAACAAGCTCTGTTACTCTTGTCATCACCGGTGATAAATGTTTTTTTCCTTTGATTTGAAGCTCTTCTGTTTTATTTTGCACTTTCATATGACTCATCCTTTCTTATGTGCTGATAAAAAATAGAAAACGCATGATCTAGCAATCTCACTATTTCATCAACTTCTGATTTCGTTATATTTAAAGGAGGACTGATAATGATATGTTCTCCTTTATGTCCATCTATAGATCCGGATCCTGGATAAAAGACGCCTCCAAGCTCCATACAAATTTCATTGAGCTTTTCGCTGGCTGCTTCACGTGGCTCGAAAAATATCTGTTGATTGGCGTCTTTCATTAGTTCTAATCCAATTAAAAGTCCGCGGCCGCGAATATCTGAAATATAAGGATGCTTGCGCTGCAGCGCTACTAAACATTCCATTAAATACGCGCCTTGAGTTTCAACGTTTTGAAGGATATTCATTTCTTCATACATATCCAAAGCAGCAAGGCCTGCCGCTATTGAAACAGGATGTCCACTGTACGTATAGCCATGAAGAAATTTCCCGCTGCTATTTTCTAACAAGCCTTGAATCAGACGGTCATGGACAATCATTCCTCCTAAAGGAGCGTATCCAGCTGAAACTCCTTTACCAAACGTTAGGATATCCGGTTCGATTCCGAATTGTTCCACTGCAAAATCAGTTCCCGTTCTCCCGAAGCCTGTCATCACTTCATCAACAATCAAAAGAATGTCATAGCGGCTGCAAAGCTCACGTACTTTTTTGAAATAGTCAAGTGGAGGTACAACAGCTCCTTGCTGACTTCCTACGATGGGCTCTGCGATAAAAGCTGAAATATTTTCTGGACCAAGCTCTAAAATGGTGCGTTCAATATCGGTGATACAGCTCCAGTTTTGATTTGCCACGCAGTCTTCTGGATTGCGATTATACGGACAGCGATGACAATACGGCGAATAGACGTGCGCAAAATGTAAAAGGTTGGGTGTATAAGGATATCGTCTTTTTACATCTCCTCCAGCTGATAGTGCCCCTATCGTGTTTCCGTGGTAAGACTGCCACCTTCCGATTACGATGTGTTTTTGCATCTTTCCGGCATCTCTGTGATATTGCCTTGCTAATTTTAATGCACTTTCATTTGCTTCTGATCCTCCTGATGTAAAATAGACTTTGTTTAAATGAAGTGGCGCCATTTTACCAATTTTTTCTGCAAGTTTATGCAAAACATTCGTTTCAAAACGTAATGTATGAACAAACGCCGCTTTTCTTGCTTGCTCCGCCATCGCCTCGGCTATTTGCGCAATGCCGTGCCCTAAGTTTGCCGCCACGGCGCCGGAGCAGCCGTCTAAATACTTTTTGCCTTGTTCATCTATTAAGTAGCTTCCTTCACCATGCGTAATCATTGGATACTTTTTTGTTAAATCTCTATGAAAAACATAATCTCTTTTTATTTCGTCCATCTTTCCACCACCATCGCCATTCCTAATCCTCCTGCAACGCAAATAGTAGCTAGGCCGTATCGTCTTTTTTGCTTGTGGAGTTCATGACACAGAGTTGTTATGATTCTTGCCCCGGAGCAGCCTAAAGGGTGTCCAAGCGCAATCGCTCCTCCGTTTACATTCACTTTTTCTGATGTGATGTCCCATTCTCTTAAGCAAGCAATACTTTGAGCGGCAAATGCTTCGTTTAATTCAATCAAGTCCATATCACCTAAGCTTAAACCGACTTTATTTAAAGCAATTTGCGAAGCAGAAACGGGGCCAATTCCCATTTCCTTTGGAGAGACGCCCGCTGCGGCAAACGACACAATCTTTGCCATAGGCGTTAATCCAAGCTGCTCAGCTTTTTCTTCCGACATCAACAGCATCATTGAAGCGCCATCGTTTCTGCCGGATGAATTGCCGGCTGTCACCGTTCCATTCTTTTGAAAAACAGGCTTAAGCGCACCAAGCTTTTCTTTGCTAGTAAGACGAGGAAATTCATCTGTTGCAAAATGCCTCATACCTTTTTTTCCTTCTTTTACAGGTACCGGGATAATTTCTTCTTCAAACAAATCCAGTTCTATAGCCCGCCTAGCTTTTTCCTGACTATAAAAAGCAAACTCATCTTGTTCCGTGCGGCTAATACTATATTTTTCAGCGAGCCACTCGGCCGTCTGTCCCATCGTAAACGTTCCGTATAACGTTTCAGGCTGTGATTTTGGCTGACTTTCTGTATTAGAGTCATAGAGTGTTAAATCACCAACGTGAAAACCAAAACGAGTGCCTACCGTATAGTGCGGTGCTTGAGACATGCTTTCCACTCCTCCGGCTAATACCACTTCGGCTTGACCTGATAAAATGGACATAGCTCCATTCATTACAGCCTGCATGCCTGAACCGCACTGGCGGTGCACGGTATAAGCTGGAATACGTTCAGAGAATTGAGCTTTCAGCCCGGCTACTCTCGCTATATTAGGAGCATGAGCGCTTTGTTTCGTCTGTCCGACAATGATTTCATCAACAATCTCTGAAGTATATCCCGCTGAAGACAAATTGTTTTTCATCACAAGAGAGACTAGTTCTTCTGGAAGCGTATCTGCAAGCGAACCGCCAAACTTTCCAATAGGGGTTCGAAATGCATTTACAATCACTGCCATTATGCTGTCACCTCATTGTTTTTATTAAATAATTTAGAAACGCGAAAAGAAGCCTGCGTTTTTTGTTGTACTGTCTCTAAAGAAACACCGGGAGCTGTCTCAAGAAGTTCAAGACCAAGGTCCGTTACGGAAAAGACAGCTAATTCCGTAATAATCATATCGACTCGTCGCTCTGAAGTAAGTGGATAAGTTAACTCCTCAACTAGCTTTGACTCTCCTTGGCTATTCGTATGAAGAGTCGTCACGATCACTTTTTTTGAGCCTTCTAATAAATCCATTGCTCCTCCTACGCCAAGAACACTTTTCCCAGGAACAGCCCAGTTCGCAATTCGGCCTGCTTCATCTACTTGAAGCACTCCAAGAATGGATACATTCACATGGCCTCCGCGTATCATAGCAAAAGAATCAGCGCTGTTAAAAAATGAGGCACCTCCCAAAACTGTGACGGGCAGCTTTCCAGCATTCACAAGTTCTGGATCTACATAGGCTTCTTCAGGAGTAGGTCCAACGCCGAGAATCCCGTTTTCTGAATGTAAAAACACGTGAACATCGGGTGAGATATAATTAGCAACTAAAGTAGGAATGCCGATTCCTAAGTTCACTACATCTCCGTGACAAAGCTCTTTTGCAGCACGCGCAGCAATATATTGTTTGACGTTCATCTTAATTTTCTCCTTTCACTACGATATAAGTAACGTATAAATGAGGAGTTACAATTTCTTCAGGAGAAATCTGTCCAACTTCAACAACTTCTTCTACTTCTGCAATCACGATATCAGCGGCTGTTGCCATCATTGGATTAAAGTTTCTTGCTGATTTGCTGTAAATAAGATTTCCCAGTCGATCTGCTTTTTTAGCTTTTATAAGAGCTACATCTGCGTGCAGCGATTCTTGCAAAACATATTTCTTTCCTTTTAATACTCGTTCTTCTTTTCCTTCCGCCAGCTGGGTCCCTACGCTCACAGGCGTATAAAATCCTCCGATGCCTGCTCCTCCTGCTCTAATTGCCTCGGACATTGTTCCTTGCGGGATGAGCTCCACTTGAAGTTCTTGTTGTTGATAAGCGTGTACAACTTCAGGGTTGGAAGTAAAATAAGACCCTATGGCTTTTTTTACTTGTTTTTTTTGAACCAATACACCTAATCCTTTTCCAGGTTCACCGAGGTTATTACTAATAATCTCTAAATCTTTAAGGTTTGATTTGGCAATCGCTTCAATCAGACTAAGCGGGCTTCCAACAAGACCAAATCCACCTACCATAATGCGTGCGCCATCTGTTATTTTTTCTATTGCTTCTTCGCGCGTGATGATTTTGTTCATTTTGTTTCCTCCTTTTCTTTTTATATTTCACAGCGCTTTACACGAAAAAAACCAAGCAGGACACAATGACTCCCCAAAGAAAAAAGGATGTCCCCACTCTTTGTAAAGTGTGTGTGTGTCTGCTTGGTTTTAATAAGACCATGAAAAGAGGTTGTCTTCTCACTTTATTCTAACCAAACGCTATGTAATTTTTTGATTCACATTATCCCAGTAACGTTGGATTGCAGCCTGAAGCGCTACGATAATCGCCTGTTGAGATGGAGCAAAATAATAATTTTGAATACGTTCAATAAGAGGTTCAATTCCATCTGCAAGGCAGTAACCAATAAGCAGCTTCCGGAAAAAATTTTGCGTCAGCTCCGTAATAAACGTAAACTCAGCATTTACAATTTTATGCTCTGTCAGATCCACTTCTAGTACAATTCCCGCATGCTTATACATTTCATACATGGAAGTTCCCTGTGGAGCTTTTGCATATCCTGTCACAATGACTGTATTCAGTATTTGCATGCCCCTTAATCTCCTTTTAAAAACTATTTGATTACTCTGCACTTTTACAATAATAATTCTGAAAGGTCAAATGAGACTAACTCATATGCTTTTAGTTATGTAAGTGCTTTCATTTTTAAAAAGATATGTTCTTACACAACTAACATTTCGCCTTTTCTAGACAAAATCCTTCTTTTCTTTTAAAAAAACTTTCTATTTTTTTATTTATTTCGGTTTATTGAAATTTATTCGAGTCTCCATCAAACTTTTCATCCGCTATACGGATGGACTCTGTTGGACATCCTTCAAACGCATCTATTAAATCGTCTTCCAGCTCTTGGGGCACTTCAACCGTGCCTTGATTATCATCAAGTATAACGAACGCAATTCCTTCATCATCATAATCATAAATATCAGGTGCCGCAGCTCCGCATGCACCGCACGCAATACACGTTTCTTTATCGACTATCGTATATTTCCCCATGGTCATTCTCCTAACTAAGTTTAAAAGTTATTACTCATTACCAGCCGCGTTCTTGCATACGATTTTCTGGTAATAATGATGAAATTTCAATTCCTTTCATTGCACTTCCTAATCCTTTTGACAAGTTTGCAATAAGTTCATAGTCTTGATAATGCGTTGTTGCTTCCACGATTGCTCGCGCAAATTTTTCAGGGTTGTCTGATTTGAAGATTCCTGATCCAACGAACACACCGTCTGCTCCTAGCTGCATCATTAACGCTGCGTCTGCGGGTGTTGCTACGCCGCCTGCTGCAAAGTTTACAACCGGTAAACGGCCTTCACGTTTAATTTGCAGTAATAGCTCATAAGGCGCACCTAATAGTTTAGCTTCTGTCATTAACTCGTCTTCATCCATGCCTACAACTTTACGTACTTGAGCGTTTACTTGGCGCATATGACGCACTGCTTCGACGATGTTTCCTGTTCCTGGTTCGCCTTTTGTACGCAGCATCGAAGCACCTTCACCAATTCGTCTTGCTGCTTCCCCTAAATCACGGCATCCGCATACAAATGGAACCGTAAATGTACTTTTGTTAAGGTGATATTCCTCATCAGCTGGAGTGAGTACTTCACTTTCGTCAATGTAGTCTACACCCATTGCTTCTAGCACGCGTGCTTCAACAATATGGCCAATACGAGCTTTCGCCATAACTGGAATGGATACAGCGTTCATCACTTCTTCCACAATTGTTGGATCTGCCATACGAGATACGCCGCCTGCTGCACGAATATCGGCCGGAACGCGCTCTAACGCCATAACGGCAACAGCGCCTGCTGCCTCTGCAATTTTTGCCTGTTCTGCATTAATGACGTCCATGATAACGCCGCCTTTTTGCATTTCTGCCATTCCCCGCTTCACGCGGTCCGTTCCATTTCTCACCATATTCAATTCCTCCTTTATATGTTCAAACACTTATTATGCAACTTCCATGCCAGTGTTAAAATATAGAAGAAATTAGTAAAAAACATTGGTTTTTATGCCAAATTATTAAGCGGTTTTTAAAAAATTGGCAGGTGAAAGCCAATTTTTTAAACCAAAACAGCTCCCATCCCTATTAGAGACGGAAGCTGTTTTGTTAAGGAACTAACACTAATTTTCCGGTCGTTTTTCTTCCTTGAAGCAGACGATGTACATCTGCTGCTTCATCAAGTGAAAATGTGCCGCCCAGCATTAATTTTAGCTGACCGGAATTTACGTAGTTTAATAGCTCATGCAGGCTTTGCTGATAAAGCGCTGGTTTTGCCATCATTTGAGGTAAGAAAAAGCCTAGAACCGATTGATTTTTTTCCATCAGGCGGGCAGGGTTAAATTTTACAGGTTTTCCGCTAGCCATTCCGTAAAAAACGAGGCGCCCAAATGGTGCAAGACATTGAAGAGATTCATAGAATATATGCCCTCCTACCATTTCTAAAATAATATCGGCTCCTTTTCCTTCCGTTACTTCTAAAATTTGTTTTTCCCAGCCTGTTTCTGTATAGTTAATCGTTTCGTCAGCTCCGAGATTTTTTGCAAGCTCAAGCTTTTCTTTGGAGCTCGCTGTAGCAATAACTTTTCCAGCTCCAAACATTTTGGCAAGCTGAACAGCTAAGGTTCCAACACCGCCTGCTGCCGCATGAACAATGACGGTTTCTCCTTTTTCAAGGCGACCCATTGTTTTTAAAATATGATAAGCCGTGAGTCCTTGAAGAGGCAAAGCAACCGCTTGTGTTAAATCCACATTCTCCGGCAACGGAATAAGGCCTCTTGAATCTGCCAGCGTGTACTCAGCGTATCCTGTTGCTCGATTAGATCCTAGCAGCGTCACGACTTTTGTACCTACTTGTATCCCTTTTACATCCTCGCCTACTTCAACCACTTCGCCCGCTACTTCAGAACCTGGGATAAAAGGCAGCGGTGTTTCGACTACGTATGCTCCTTCACGCCGCGCAGCGTCGGCGTAATTAACGCCGATTGCCGCAACTTTAATGAGCACATCTTTCTTTTTTGGTACAGGGCGTGCAATATCGATAACTTGAAGAACATCAGGTCCCCCGTACTGCGTAAATTGAATGGCTTTCATCTTATATCCCCCTCTTATTTCCCTTGAAATAGTGGCTTTCTTTTTTCTTTAAACGCAGATATTCCTTCTTGATGATCTCTTGTTTCTACCATAAGAACTTGCGTTAGTCTTTCTTGTTCAAGGACTTGTTCTAACGTTAAATGAAAGGAATCGTTGACAATTTTTTTCATTTTCCCATACGCTTTCGTTGGTCCTTGTGATAAGCGACTTGCAAAGGATGTGACCTCATCTTTCAGCTGATTTAACGATACTACACGGTTTAAAAAACCAGCTTTGTAAGCCGTGTCGGCATCCATAGGCTCTCCTAAAAATAATAGTTCCTTCGCTCTATGGGGACCAACGACCTTTGTAAGAAAGTAAAGGCCTCCTCCGTCTGAAATCAATCCAACTTGAGAAAAGCTTAATACGAACCGACTTTCTTCTGACGCAATGATAAAGTCAGAAGCAAGAGCTAAATTAAAAGCCGCTCCTGCTGCAAATCCATGAACTGCTGAAATAATTGGCTTCTCTAGATTTTGCATCGCTAAAATACATTCATTTAAACGGCCGATATGTTCATAAACATCAGATCCGGATGCTTGACCCATCGTTTTTACATCGCCTCCGGCAGAAAACGAGCGCCCTGCTCCATTTAATATAACTACTTTAATAGACTCATCGCTTTGTGCCTGTTTTATTTCAGCTGTTAACTTTTCAATCATTTCTTCACTGAATGCATTTAAACGCTCCGGCCGATTTAACGTTAAAGATAAAATAGTCCCCTGCTTTTCTACTACTAAATCACTCATAATTTCAATTCCCTCCTCTTTAATTTGCATTAAACGATAAGCCACCCGCCATCTACTAATAAATCACTTCCCGTCATATAAGATGCCTCTTCAGACGCTGCAAAAGCAATAACATTTGCAATTTCATCTGGTTTACCTACACGTTTTAAAGCCGTATTTTTTTCGATTGCCTTAGTGAAGCGCTCGTTTTCAAGTCCAGGCTGCGTTAAAGGTGTTTCTACGAATCCAGGAGACACAGAGTTTACTCTGACTCCGTGGGGTGCTAACTCAAACGCCATTGCTTTTGTAAAGTTAATTAGACCAGCTTTAGCAGCGCTGTAGTGAGGAATTTGTGCCCCAGCTTTATGTCCTGAAAGAGAAGCGATGTTAACAATAGATCGATTTCCTCCTATTTCTTCAGTTAAAAAAGGAATCAAATGTTTTGTGACAAGAAATACGCTTGTTAAATTGACGTCCTGCACGTGTTTCCACTGTTCAAGCGTTGTTTCTTTGATTGTTGAATTAACTGATCCGCCTGCGTTATTAATTAATAAATGAATTTGTCCGTACTTTTCTTTTATAAACTCAGCCAGCTCTTTGACGTCTTCTTCTTTCGTTACATCAGCTGAGAAAATATCCGTGCATTTTCGTTCACACCGTGTGTCAATAGCCGATGCAGCCTGTACTAGTTTTTCTTTAGTTCGCCCGACAAGAATGACGCGAGCTCCTTCTTTCGCCATTCTCTGAGCGGTCGCTTCTCCAATGCCGCTTCCAGCTCCTGTAATAACAGCTATTTGCCCTTCAAAACGCATAATATCCCTCCTTATACAACATATCGCCCGCTTTCGATAAATTCACGGGCGATGTCTCGATTGCGCGTGAACTCTCCTTCACTTTGCAAATCATTCATCCATTTTCCAAGAATTGCGCGGTACTGTCGGTGTTTTTCACCCGTTAACATTCCGTTTATTAATTGTCGAGCCTGCTTTTCAATTTCAAAGAGTGTTTCACTAACAACCGTTGCTGTCAGCTTGCTTTTTAACTTTTCTTTTTCTTCTCCATTTTTGTTCACGGCTTTTTCCGCGCGCAGCACAGATGACTCTATGGCAAATAGTCCAACAGCAATTTCTGCGAGCTTCATCAGCGTTTCTTGTTCTTGTGCTAGATTGGCGTTAAACGTTTGGAATGCTGTTCCTAACAAAGCAAGAAATAAATGTCTTGTGGTAATAACCGCCTGCTTTTCTCTTGCTAGAAGTTCATTTGAAGATATTTCCCACTGACCGCTCATCAATTCACTAACAGCATGTTCTACTTGTTTGCTCAGCTCTATTTCTCCTTTGTCTGCTTTTTTTAGAAGCTGAGTTGGAAGCAAAAGGCGATTGATTTCATTTGTACCTTCAAAAATACGATTGATGCGTGAGTCACGATATACTTGTTCTATTTTATATTCTTGAATAAACCCTGCGCCGCCATGAAGCTGCAGCGCTTCATCGGCAATTAAATCAAGCGTTTCCGATCCGTACACTTTACAAACTGAACATTCCATTGCAAATTCAGCCAGCTGTTTAGCTACTAACTTATGATTTTCACTTTCATATAAGCCACCAAGTGCCTCTTCTAGTAAACCAGCTGTACGGTACTGAATAGATTCAGATGCAAAAATACGAGCCGCCATTTTTGCTATTTTTTCTTTTGAAGCATTAAATTCCGCAATAGCTGTTTTAAACTGCTTGCGTTCTTTTGTATAAGCTAAAGCAAGTTCAAACGCATATTTCGCTGCACCCATACATGCAGAACCTAAGTTAAAACGTCCGAGGTTTAAGACGTTCAACGCAATCAAGTGACCTTTTCCTACTTGTCCAAGTACGTTCTCTACGGGTACTAAGCAATCTTCATAAATAACTGGACGAGTAGACGACCCTTTAATTCCCATTTTCTTTTCTTCTGGCCCAAGAGAGAGTCCTTCAAAACCTTTTTCTACAATAAAAGCGGTAAAATGTTCACCGTCTACTTTTGCATACGTGATGAACGTATCTGAAAAGGCAGCATTGGTAATGTACTGCTTCGTTCCATTTAATACATAATGTGTTTTTTCAGGATTTAATACGGCTTTTGTTTGGGCTGCAAGAGCATCAGAACCTGCTTCTGGCTCTGTCAAACAGTAGGCGCCAATATATTCCCCGCTTGCCAATTTAGGCAAGTATTTTTCTTTTTGCTCCTTGGTGCCAAAATACGTAATAGGAAGTGTCGCAATGCATGTATGATTAGAATGAGCGACTCCATATCCGCTTGTCCGGCCAATGATTTCACCGACGAGTCCTTTGCTTACTTTATCAAGACCTAGTCCTCCATATGTTTCTGGAATACTGTGAGCAAGAAGTCCAAGCTCGCCTGCTTTATGCATCAATTCTACTACTTTATTAAAATCCTGCTGCTCAATGTCATTATGGTAAGGGTCTACTTCTTTTTCAATAAACTGCTTTGCTGTCTGAGCAATCATACGGTGCTCATCCGTTAAGTCTTCGGGTGTATAAACGTGATGCGTAGATGTTTTTTTCAGTAAAAATGATCCGCCTTTTGCTTCGGTTTTCATTTCAGACATATCGTTTCCTCCCCGTTTACTAGCTTTTTTTTCACTACCTTAGGAACTACGGAATAGACGTTTTTCCGGCTTACAAAGCCAATTTCGTCTAGAAAGCCATACTGAGTGAGCATTTCCCCTACGGCTGAGCGTTTTAATATTTCAACAGGTGAATGCTCATAAGCCTCATATAAAAGCAGTGCGGCTTTTGCAGCATCCGTTAAATGAAATGTTTTTAGTTGCAGCAAACAGCTTATGAAGTACCCCGCTCCATATAAATCTTCTAGACAGAAGCGATCGGATGAACCTGAACAAACCAATAAAACAGTTTCATCTTGACTTGGGTGACAAACAGCATTCGCAACCGCTTCTCCGTTTAACAGTGAAGCTGCATATACATGTTTCGCTTTCTCGGCGTTATGGATGGCTACCGTTCCATTAGTGGTAGACAAAATAACTGCTTTATTTTGAACATGCTCCTTTAACGTGCTGGGGTTTGGATCAAAAAAGCCTTCAATCGTTTTCCCTCTATATTCGCCTACAAGCGCAATTTCATCAGGCTTATACGTTTCTGCTTTTTTACGCGCTTCTTCTTCATTTTTTACTGGAATAACTTCTATTGCTCCTTGCTGTAAAGCAGCCGCAATTGTTGATGTAGCTAATAAGACATCAAATATAACAACCGTTTTTCCTTCTAGCTTTTTGGCAAGAAGCTCTTCTTTTTTGAGTATTACGTGAACTTTTCCTTTCATATATGTCCTCGTTCTGTGTGCAGAGCATGAATAATTAGTGTTTTGACATAATCTCCAAATTGTGAAAACCGTTTATCATTTGTTTGGCCTTTTTTATAACGGTAATAAATTTGCTGACAAATGACAGCAAGTTTGAAGTAAGCAAATTTTAGGTAAAAGTCAATATGTGAAACATCCCGTCCGCTTTTTTTAGCGTATGCTTCTACAAAATCTCGACGAGAATAAAAGCTTTTTTGCACAGTAACAGGTGGATTTCCAAGTCCTCTTTTCAAAAGTTCAGGATCGCTGTCTTCCATCCAGTAGCTCAGCGCCACTCCCAAATCAGCAAGCGGGTCTCCAACGGTTGTCATTTCCCAGTCAAATAATCCTACAATTTTATTTCCATCCGGTGAAAATAACGTATTGTTAAGCTTATAATCATAGTGAATAATGGTCGAATGCTGTGTAGTGGGGATGTGTGTGGTCAACCATTTTTTTAGGGCTTCTACTTCCGGTATGTCACTTGTTTTTGATTCTTCATAACGATGAATCCAGCCGTGTACCTGACGTTCTAAAAATCCTTCGGGCTTGCTGATTTTTTCAAGAAGCGTGCCTTTGTAAGGAACATCATGAAGTTGAGCAAGGACATCCACCATTTGTTCTGAGATACAACGGCAAAGTTCGTTAGTTCCTTTCACGTCTTCTGGAAACGCTGTGTCGATGAGAACACCGTGCTTTCTCTCCATTAAAAAAAAGGATTTCCCGACCACCGTCTCATCTTCACAAAACACATACGGCCTAGGAGCGAGAGGGAAAGACTTCGATAAAACAGATAAAATCTTGTATTCTCTTTGCATGTCATGCGCTTTTGGCGCAACTGGCCCAAAGGGAGGGCGTCTCAACACCGCCTCCCACTCTCCGACTGAAAGAGCGTAGGTTAAATTGGACGCACCTGATCCAAATTGCTTGATTAAAAGAGGCTCTGTAGGTAAATCAGGAACCGAAACACGGAGAAACTGATGCAGTTTTTCCGTGTTTAATTCCTCTCCTTTTCGTACAGGAATGATTTGTGACATTCTTTTACCACCTGCTTTTTTATAGTTAAACAGCTACTTTATAATTCATCAAAAACTGCTTAATGTCCGCTGGAATAGAAACGCTTTTTTGTGCATCAAAATCAAAGTACACGATGACAGCTTCTCCTTTAGCAATCAGCGATCCCGTCTTGCTGTCTGTAATTTCATGTCCAATTGTAAAGCTTTTATTGCCGACATTAGATACAAAGGTTTTAATCATTAGCACTTGATTAAAATAACCTTGCGCAACAAAATCACATTTAGTAGACGCTAAAATATACTCCCACTTTTCTGTATGCATGGATGCTCCCATTTCTTCAAAAAAAGCAATCCGGGCCTCTTCTAAATAAATGAAATAGCTCGTATTGTTAATGTGACCGAGTGCGTCTGTTTCGCAAAAGCGCACTTTGACCTGTGTTTCATACATGATCTTCTCCTCCTTTACTTATGTGAAAAAACAGCGGGACGCTTTTCAATAAATGCTGATACTCCTTCTTTAATATCTTCTGTTTGAAAGACTTCTTCAAACAGCTCTGCCTCAAGTTCAAGACCTTCAGATAATGTACGATTTATTCCTTCGTTTACCGCTGTCTTAATTCGAGAAAGTGATGGAAGAGAGTGACGGTTAAATTTCTTAGCCAGCTCTTTTGCTTTTTCGAGCCCTTTTCCTTTAGGCGTGACATGATTGACAAAGCCTGCATGAAGCGCTTCTTCTGCAGAAACAGGACTGCCGGCAAACATCCACTCTTTAGCTTTAGAAACGCCGATTACGCGTGGAAGACGCTGAGTTCCGCCGCCTCCAGGAAACAATCCGAGCTTCACTTCCGGAAGACCGATTTGAGCATGTTCTTCGGCAATGCGTATATCAGCGGTTAGTGAAAGTTCGCATCCTCCTCCAAACGTTAAACCGTTTAACACGACAATTGTTGGTTTTTCAATGTTTTCAAGTTTTTGCAAAACACGATGGGTTTTCATAAACTCTTCTTTAATGCCGCTTTGCCCCATTAACTGAGGAAACTCTTTAATATCAGCTCCAGCCATAAACGCCCGCTCGCCCGCTCCTGTTAAAATGATTGTAATTACATCCGGATCTTTACTAAGCTCTTCATACGTTTCTTCAAGCTGCTGCACAACAGTCTGGCTCATTACATTTAAAGGCGGGTTATCAATGGTTACAATTGCCGTTTTCTCCTCTTTTTCAACACGTACAAATTTTTTCATCATTACTTCACTCCTTGTGTGTGGTATGTGTAAAAACCTTTTCCTGTTTTGCGTCCAAGCTCGCCTTTTTGAACTTTTTCTTCAATGCACGCAGCTGGCTTGTCCTCTGGATCCCCCGTTTCGCTATAGCGCTGCTGCATCACAAAATATCCGACGTCAATTCCCGAGAGATCCATCAATTCAAAAGGACCGATCGGGTGATTGAGCGCTTTTTTGCAAATCGTATCAATGTCTTCAAAATTTGCGTATCCATTTTCGTAAAGAAAAACGGCTTCTTTTTGCAACGCTCCTAAAATTCGATTGGCAATAAAACCTGAGATTTCTTTTTTCAGAAGGACTGCTGTACGATTAATTTGCTTGCAAACTTCCATTGTCGTTTGAGCTGTTTTTTCACTTGTCTTTTCACTCATCACAACTTCTACGCAGTCCATTACAAGGGGAGGAAAAAAGAAATGCATGTTAACGATTTGCTCTGGACGGTTTGTTGCACTTGCAATAAGCGAGTTAACAATTGTTGAACTATTCGATGCTAAAATGGCGTGACTTGGTGCGTACTCATCTATTTCTTTAAAGACACTTTGTTTTACATCTAACTTTTCTACCACAGCTTCAATTACAAAATCAGCATTTGAAACCGCTCCCTTTAATGTGTTTGTAAAAGACAATCTTCGAAATGCGGCTTCTTTAGCCTCAGAAGAGATTTTTCCTTTATGAACCCACTTGCCTATAATCGCTTCCAGCTTATTTTTTGCATCAATGAGTGATTGTTCATTCATATCTTGAATAATTGTTTCATATCCTCCAAGTGCACAAAGCATACCGATCTGATGTCCCATTTGTCCTGCTCCAATAACAGCAATACGCTGTATGTCTTTACTATTCATGTTATAGCCTCCTTTTAATATAAAAGGAGAGAAAGAGCTTATACTTTCCCGCCTTTTACGAGCACTGTCTAGCCTATCAGCTACTGTGACTGAATACCTTTCACCAGCATCTTATAAAAAATAGCCGCAACTTCTCGATCTGATTTTTCTCCATCCGGCTGAAACCAAAAATAGCTCCAATTTGTCATTCCTAATATGCCTAGCGTCACGATATCTGAAGGCAAATCTGAACGGAACTGCCCTGCTTCTATTCCTTTTTCAATAATTTCTTGTACGTTTTCTTTAAAACGATCGCGTTTTGGAATGATTTGTTCTAAGTGTTCTTCACTCAAATGACGCATCTCTCTAAAAAACACTTTAGCTCGAAGACCTTCTTTCTCAATATCATGAACAAGTTTAAAAATAATGCTGTGAAGCTTTTCTGGATAAGATGTTGTCTTATCTGCAAGAATCGTCTCTTGGTTTTCTATTAATCTTTCAATATATTGAAGGTGAATATCCATTAAAAGCTCTTGTTTGCTTTTAAAATAATAATAAAACGTTCCTTTTGTGACGTTTAATTCATTTACAATATCTTGAATAGACGTTTCTTTGAAACCTTTTTGAGCAAAAAGCTGAATGCTTCGTTCCATCATCAAATCTTTCATCGCCAAACCCTCTCTGTCTTTTCTCATTTTCACAAATTATACCATGGCTTAGAGGGAGCTTTTGAAAAAGTTTGTTTATGTTCAGCTTATTTACATCGTTTCTTTCACCACTTCTTCTCGTAGTGCCCGTCGTAAAATTTTCCCTACATTGGTCTTAGGAAGCTCAGCGCGAAACTCAAAGATTCGCGGAATTTTGTAAGCGGCAAGGCGATGTCGACAATAAGAAGTAAGCTCTTCTTCGGAAAGAGATTTCCCTTCTTTCACTACCAAAATCGCTTTAATCGTTTCTCCTCTGTAAGGGTGCGGCACACCAATTACAACGGCTTCTTTAATGTGGCTGTGTTCATATAAAACTTCTTCAATATCTCGAGGATACACATTAAAACCACTCGCAATAATCATATCTTTTTTGCGATCAACAATGGATAAATACCCGTCTTCATCTATCTGTCCAATGTCTCCTGTGTACAGCCAGCCGTTTCTAAGCGCGTGAGCCGTCTCTTCAGGTTGATTCCAATAGCCCTTCATAACTTGAGGGCCTTTAATCACTATTTCTCCAAGCTCTTCTCTTGGCAGTTCTTTTGTTCCGGTAGCCACGTCTACAATTTTATAAGCAGTTTGCGGAACGCCAAGTCCGACTGTACCTGGCTTTCTCTCACAAAACGGCAGGTTACAATGCGTGACAGGGGATGCTTCTGATAAGCCGTACCCTTCTAACACTTTAGCACCCGTTTTTCGTTCGAACTCTTTCATCAGCTCAATAGGCATCGGCGCACTGCCGCTGTTGCAGATGCGAATACTTTCGATGTTGTATTCTTCTGCCCGCGGATGATTTGTAATAGCAACATACATAGTTGGCACGCCAGGAAAAATACTAGGCTGCTCTTTTTTTATTGTATTTAGTACTTCTTCCAAATCAAAACGCGGCAATAGCAATATTTCATTTCCGCAAAGAATCGATAAATGCATACAGGAAGTCATGCCAAATACGTGAAATAATGGAATAACGGTTAAGCATTTTTCTTTTCCTAATTCAATATCATGCTTAAATATTTCGTATGATTGAACTGCGTTTGTGTAAATGTTTGTATGTGTAAGCATCGCACCTTTAGATGGTCCGGTCGTTCCTCCCGTATACTGAAGAACAGCGATATCGTGTCCTGGATGGATGACCGGCTGATTAAATTCATGCTTGATGGTTAAAAAATCTAGGAAGGAAAGGTCTGGTGATGTAGGAACAAAAGGTTTTTGCAAGCTGACAGTTATCGCTTCTTCTATATCAACGCGGTTTCTTATCTCTTGAAGTCTCGTATAAAAATCATCGAGCAGAATTATTTTTTTTGCCCCGGAATCGTTTAAAATATGCTCTAGCTCTTGTTCGACAAGCATAGGGTTGACCTGAGTCACAATGCCGCCCGCTGCTACAATGCCGAAATAGCTTATTATATATTGCGGACAGTTTGGCAGCATAATTGCTACACGATCTCCTTTTTTAATCCCTTTTTTCTGTAGTGCTCCTGCAAATACGCGAACTGAGTGATACAGCTCCTGGTACGTTAACGTATGCTGATACATGCGCGTTGCCGTGTGAGCAGGATAACGTTCGGCTGTTTCTTTCAGCATATCAAATAGTGAAATATCTTCGATGTGAATGTCATGAGTGTAAGCTTCTGGATAAGGTGTAAACCATTTTTTAACGTCTTCCATCAAGTTACTCCTTTCTTATTCACATAGCATGAACTCCACCGTCTACTGTCAGAATATCTCCCGTAATATAATTAGACGCCGCAGAAGCAAGAAAAACAGCCGCTCCTTTTAAATCAGCTTCGGAGCCAAAGCGTTTTAAAGGGGTTTGACTCAGAAAATAACCTTTACCTTGTTCCATAATCGCACCTGACATTTTAGTAGGGAAAAATCCCGGCGCAATCGCATTAACTTGAATATTATGCTGTCCCCATTTGACAGCTAAATCTTTCGTAAACGTAATGACCGCTCCTTTACTCGTGTTGTACCCGATTGTATCCATGTACTGAGGATCTGTTCCTCCAAGACCGGCAATTGAAGCAATGTTAATAATCTTGCCAGCTTTTTGTTTAATCATTTCTTTTCCAGCTTCTTGGGACATTAAAAACGTTCCTGTAACATTAATATTCATCACTTTTTGCCATGCTTCAAGAGGCATTTCTTCAACTGGAGCACCCCACGTAGCTCCGCTGTTATTAATTAAAATATCAATACGTCCAAATTTTTCAATCGTTTGATGCACGACATTTTTAATATCTTCAGGCTGACTGATGTCGCATGCTAAAGCGAGGGTTTTTACGCCTGTAGTGGCCAATCGATCGGCCACTTGCTGACATGCTTCTTTTTTTCTCGAACATAGAACAATATTTGCCCCTGCCTCTGCAAGCCCTTCTGCCATTTGTTCTCCTAATCCTCTACCTCCGCCGGTAATAATAGCTGTTTTCCCAGTTAAATCAAACAAATCCTTTATGTGCATATGTTGCCTCCTTTTCTTGATAGGATTTTAATTCAAGTCTTGCAAGCTGAGCTTTGTGCACTTCGTCTGGACCATCAGCGAGGCGAAGAGTGCGGGCATTTGCCCAAAGTGCCGCAAGCGGCGTGTCTTCTGAAACACCTGCTGCTCCAAATGCTTGAATAGCACGATCAATGACTTTTAAAGCCATAGCAGGAGCCATTACTTTAATCATAGCAATTTCTTTCCGCGCTTTTTTATTTCCAACTGTGTCCATCATATAAGCAGCTTTTAATGTTAATAAGCGAGCTTGCTCAATTTCAATACGCGATTCTGCCACCCATTCTTGAATAACCCCTTGCTGGGAAAGCAACTTATTAAATGTAGAACGATTTTGAATACGCTTACATAATTCTTCAAGCGCTCTTTCCGCTGCTCCTATTAGCCGCATGCAGTGATGAATACGTCCAGGACCCAATCTGCCTTGAGCGATAGCGAATCCTTTTCCTTCACCTAAAAGCATATTAGACGCTGGCACACGCACATTGTCATAATGAATTTCAGCATGTCCATGAGGAGCGTGATCGTATCCAAAGACTGGCAGCATTCGTTCAATTTTAACTCCTGGAGTATTTAATGGAACTAGAATCATAGACTGCTGTTCATATTTAGATGCGGTAAAATCGCTTTTTCCCATGACAATAGCAATTTTGCAGCGAGGATCTCCCGCACCTGAAGACCACCACTTTCTTCCATTTATTACATATTCATTGCCTTCTCTTACAATGCTGCACTGAATGTTTGTGGCATCAGAAGAACCTACATCTGGTTCTGTCATAGAAAAGCAGGAGCGAATGTCTCCATTTAACAGCGGCTTTAGCCATTTTTCTTTCTGTTCGGACGTTCCGTATCGAACCAGTACTTCCATATTGCCGGTGTCAGGAGCTCCGCAATTAAAAGCTTCTGGTCCAATAATAGAACGGCCCATAATTTCGCAAAGGGGGGCATATTCGACATTTGTTAGACCCGCTCCGTATTCGCTTTCTGGCAAAAATAAGTTCCATAATCCAGCTTGCTTTGCTTTTTCTTTTAACTCTTCCATGATCGGAGGAACAGCTGACCATCTAGATGGCTGTTCATTCAGCTGTTGTTCGTATAGCCGTTCATTTGGGTAAATATGCTCTTCCATAAAAGAGGTCAATTCTTTTTGCAGCTTCACTACTTTGTCAGAGTAAGAAAAATACACGGTAGTCCCTCGCTTTCATTTACTTACTAACCGGTTGGTATGTTACATATTCAATCATAAATGAAGGGAAATAATTCAGCAAGACATTTTCAGAAAAATTCTAAATATTATATTATTTAAAAATAAAAAAAGAGAGGTTTTAACCTCTCTTTTTACGCGGATGTCATTTCCTCAAATACGGCTGATACCTTTTCAAACTCATCGTCATCTTCAATTGAAGACCATTCACCATCATCTTCAATTTTCAAAAAGAAAACATCAATTTCTTCTTCTGTTTCAATTAAAACTTCTTCCACAAACGCAACAGCAATATAATCGTGCCCTTCAATCGTCATTTTTCCAAGCACTTCAATATCTTGCTCTTGATCATTTTCATCTAAAATTGTAAAAATCTCTCCCGTTTCAATGCGTTCCATCTTATTCCCTCCTATTTTAATCTCATTATTCGTTCACTAACATGTATTCCCCTTTAGAAAAGGTTTCATGCTTATAAAAGTAGAATCTACTTTTTAAAAGGCAAAAGAATGTCTACGGTAGTTCCTTTTCCAAGTTCACTTACAAAGTTAATTTCTCCTCTATGTTCTCGAATGATCTTATAACACACCATCAGTCCAAGCCCCGTTCCTTTCTCTTTGGTACTATAAAAAGGCTTTCCTAAATGCTGCATTCTTTCCTGCGTGATGCCTGGCCCCTCGTCGCTAAACCGGACAACAAGGTTCTCCTGATTAAATCTTTTTAGTTGAATCGTTACGGTTCCTCCACTTGGCATAGATTCGACTGCATTTTTAAATATATTGCTAAACACCTGTTTCAACTGATTTTCTTCGCATAATACGAGAGGAAGATGAAGATCAATTTCTTTTTTTACGTGAATTTTCTCCGTAATCCCCTGCACCTCAGCTAGCTTTAAAGTATTCTCTAAAATATCTTGGACATGTTTGTCCCTGTAGGTTTTCGCCTGAGGCTTTGCAAGACTCAAGAACTCATCAGTAATCAATTCAATTCTATCTAACTCATGATTTATCATTTCTACATAGTAAGGCTGACCGCTCGTTTCTTTTAATAACTGCATAAATCCTTTTACCGCCGTCAGAGGGTTTCGAATTTCGTGAGCTATGCCAGCCGCTAACTGTCCGACTAAGGAAAGCTGAGCGGATTCACGCAGCAATTTTTCAGTTTTTTTACGTTCTGTAATATCACGAAACAAAACTTGAATGGCCTGCTTTCCCATATAGGGAATAGGAAAAGCAATGGTTTCGGCATCAATCGTATGACCGTCTTTATGAATAAACTTCTCTTCCTGTAGGTCTACAGATTTATTTTCTGTTTTCATTCGATAAATTCGCTGTTTTACCACATCATAGTAATCAGGGTGAACAAACTGATAAACACACGCTCCTAATACGTCTTGAGGACTTTTGTATCCTAGCGCTTTGGCTCCTGCAGGGTTGATGTAATTAATTTTCCCTTCACTATGAACGATAATCGCTTCCGGCGATAACTCAATCAAGCTTCGGTAGCGTTCTTCGCTTTCTTTTAAAGCCGTTTCAGCCTGCTTTCGTGATGTTATATCTCGATAGACAAAAGCAATGCATAGCGGCCAATCATTCATATTTTCAACGCGGAATAGTGTGACGCTTACATTAATTAAATGACCGTCTTTATGCTGTCTGACCGTCTCAAATTCCGTTTTCGATTCCCCTGATTGAATGGTCTTATGAAGTTCGCACACTGGCTCCTTTAAAAACGAAGGTATAATTGGAAGAGGCTTTTGATAAATTTCTTCAAACGTCCAGCCAAATGTATTCTCAAACGCAGGGTTCACTTGAAGCGTTTTACCTTCTAAGTCAACGACAGCAACAGCATCTGCGTTATGATAAATAAAAGGCTGAATCTGTTCTTTCTTCTCCTGATAACTAGTTATATTCACGCAATGCCCCATAATTTCAGGCTTTTCTGTGTAAGATAAAGGGGTTAAGTTTACTACATAGCGTTTATCATTTATTTGAAGCTCGTACATAAGCTTTTTCTTTTTGTTTAGTGCTTCGAAAAAATGCTCATACGAGACCCATTCTTCTAGAGGTATTTTTTGCTCATGAACGCTTTCACCTTGATACATACTGTAAACAAGATGGTCATCTTTTTGTTTGTAAGCAAATATGATTCCTAGCGCCTCAGCTGAATGATTTTCTGCATGTAATCGGACTATTTTTTTATTTTCGTTCATCGTTCGTATTTACCTACCCCTCACTAGCATCTTTCCTACTCGTTCTCATTCTCTTAATTTTACATGAGGATTTTAGAATTTACTAGATAAAGAAGCGGATATTTTCCATTCACTCACATAAAAAAACGCCTGTAAAGGCGCTTTTTTATGTGAATATGAATTACTTTGAATGATGCATTTTATGACAGTGTCGCTTCGGAACAAAACCATTTTTCTCCATATGCTGATAGCGATTTTCCATATGTGAAGAAATGTTTTGACTCTCCGTTTTGCTTAGCACACCGTACTCCACATATTTTGAAAGTATTTCTTTCTTTTTTGCTAGCATTTCTTTGTACAGCACGGACAATTCCTGCTTTTGCTGAGACGTCAGCTGCACGTCTTTTGTTTCTGGCTGAGGATTGTTTTCTGCTAATACAGGCGTCGCGCTCATAAATAAAAAAGCTGCTGCTGCACTTATCATAATCTTTCGCAAACAATCTACTTCCTTTCATCATATAGTAGTTATAGTTTACGAACTTCTATTTGTTTTCATTCATTCTGTTTGCTTAAGACTCGATAGCTCCTCCTACATCATAGTCGCTAAGATCAATTTCCATTTCCATTTCAAGTGCTAATTTAGCAAGCTCTGAACCAAGATAAGGACCCGACGTTAAGCCTGAAGCTCCGAGACCATTCGCTACTAGTATTCCTTCGTAAGCCGGAAGAGTTCCAATGACTGGCAAGAAGCCTGGAGTAAATGGTCGAAACCCTACCCTTGTTTCTAAGACTGTGCTTTCTGTTAAGCCGGGAGCAATTGATAAGGCCTTTGAAAAAATCTCATGAAGCCCCCCAGCAGTTACTCTCAAGTCATAACCCGTGTCGTTTTCATGTGTTGCTCCAATGACAATTTGACCTTGTTCAAATGAAAGAATATATTGGTCGCTTGGAGGCATCACAACGGGCCAGTCTTTTGTATCTACATCAGGGAGATGCAAGTGGACAATTTGTGCTTTTTGAAAGCTTGCTAAAAATTTCACTCCAAGAGGCTCTAGTAATTGATTTGCCCACGCTCCTGCTGTTACGATTGTTGTACTTGCTAGAAGGGTTTGTCCATTTACGGAAACGCCCGTTACTTGATTATTTTCATAAAGTAGTTCTGCGTTTCCTTCTATTATTTTTGCACCGTTTTTCTTCGCTGCATTCACAAGTGCGTTTCGAAGAGCTCTTCCGTTAACGCGAGCGGCTCCACTAATATGAACTGAACTGTATTCTTCCGAAAGAACCGGAAACAAAGCCTGTGTTTCTTTAGCGGATAAACGTGTAATCTCGCCTATTTCGGGAGCTTTTTCCCGACGCTTATATGCTCTTTCTTCCATTTTTTTAAGCTTTTGCTCATCAGTATGTAAGCTAATTGCTCCTACTCGCTTATATCCCGTATCCGTTTCTCCATCTTCTTCTAATTGCTGAATTAATGTTTGATAGTACTTGGCGCCGCCTTTTGCTAAGCGGTACCATGCTTTATTTCGACGCTGCGAAAGCCATGGACAAACAATTCCTGCTGCTGCATCAGTAGCTTGACCCGCATCCTTGCGATCTATCAATGTCACATCTGCTCCTGCTTTTGCTAAATGATATGCTGTAGAAGCTCCAAGTATCCCAGCTCCAACTACGATGTATGTTTTCATACCAAAACACCCTTTTCTTTCTTCTAGTATTCTTATGCCATTATGTACGCAATTTTAGCATAGCAAAAAAAGAAGTCACATACTAGGTGAAGCTATTTTGAGCTTATTTTTGAGTCTTGCTGACTTTGACATATAGCTCCTTTCATTGTAAACAAAAGCGCAATAAGTTCTTTTACGGAGATTATGGTGAGATGAAGCAAACCACAAGTAGTGATCGCGCATATTTAACACTGCGTTTACCGCTTTTTTATTATAGTTTCTGAATAAAAAAATGAAAGAATAAAACCACTATAATATGTAAATAAAAAGAAATAACCATTATTTTAAGGAGAGCGTATGCAATCTTCATTTGTATTATTTTTCATCATTCTTGGTTTACTATTTGGCAAGTGGCGGAGATATCAAGAATACTATCCTACTTTGTTGTTTTGGATCACGGGGAATTTGCTTTATGAAGTGCTGCTGTTTCATCACCGCGTATGGGTATTTCACCCTGTTGGTATTGATCACCTTTTTCTACCCGATCACCTAATGGTTTCCCTTGGAATAACCTTAATTATTTATCCGTTTGTTATACCGGTTTTTTTAGGAAGGCTGCCGTTGCATGTAAGCGGCCGGCTGTGGTGGATTCTTTTGTGGGCGCTTTTATTTACTGTGATTGAGTTCATTGCTTATGTTAATCACAGTATCACTCATCATTATGGATGGTCGCTGCTGTGTTCTTTTCTCTTCAATGTTGTCACGTTCTCACTTTTAATCATTCATCAGAAGACAGCACTGGCTGCTTGGATTCTATCTGGAAGCTTTATAGCTTTTTTATTTATTTTTTTTGATATTCCTATGCCTTAACTTTTCATTGACTAGACAGAGGAAAAGGAAATATAATAGGAGTTACATTTAAATATAATTTTCCTCTCTGAGAATAGAGGTGCATGAAATCAAGAGTCACTTATTAGAGACTAATGGAGTCTGTGAAGATAAGTAAAAGGGATTTCGTGCCGAAGTATATAGACATCCATTGTGTTCATATACTGGTTCAGTATTGAATAAATGCTGAGCTGTCACAAACCATTTGGTTTGTGGAGAGCTATTGAAGAGATGTTGATGCCTAGAATGTAATAATACTTTATTATTATGAAACCAAGACGCGTGAACATCACTTCACGGGTCTTTTTTGTGTTTTTCTACTGATCATCAAAGTTATAGTTGAATGATTTAAATGGAGGGATATGGATTATGTACTTACATGGAACGAGTAAAATTAACAGCAGCAATCATTTAGAAATTGGACAGTGCGATACGGTCGAACTGAAAAAACAATACGGCACTCCCCTATACATCTACGATCAAGAATTAATTGAGACGAAATGCAAGGCCTTCCATTCAGCCTTCCAAAGAAGTGGATTTTCATATCAAATCGCCTATGCAGGGAAAGCCTTTCTTTGTATGGAAATGGCTAATCTTTTAACGAAGCTTGATATGTCATTAGATGTGGTCTCAGGAGGCGAATTATTTACAGCTCTTGAAGCGGGATATCCAGCTGAACGCATTCATTTTCACGGAAATAACAAAACGATTGAAGAAATTGAAATGGCTCTTGATGCGAATATCGGCTGCTTTGTTGTGGATAACTTCACCGAACTTGAAGTTTTGCATGCCTTAGCAGCTGAGCGCAAACAGAAAGCATCTATTCTTCTCCGTGTTACTCCAGGGATTGAAGCCCATACACACGAATATATTATGACCGGACAAGAAGACTCAAAGTTTGGATTTGGTCTTTCCAATGACCAAGCCATGAAAGCGGTAAGTTCTGCATTAGAAAAGCCTTATTATAATCTTTTAGGCATTCATTGTCATATTGGTTCGCAAATTTTTGAAGTAGATGGTTTTTCTCGCGCCATTGATATTTTAACTGATTTCTTATTCAATATTCGTGATAAAATGGACTTTGAAGTAAAAGTTTTAAACGTAGGTGGTGGTTTTGGTATTCGTTATACCGAAAGCGATTCTCCTCTTCCAGTTGAGTATTATGTAGATGCACTGACAGAAAAGCTAAGCCGTACGTTAACGGAACAAAATTATACCCTTCCGGAAGTCTGGATTGAGCCTGGAAGAAGCATCGTAGGAGAAGCGGGTACAACGCTTTATACAATTGGCTCAACGAAAGAGATTCCAGGTGTACGCAAATACGTGGGAATTGACGGGGGTATGACCGATAATATTCGTCCTGCTTTGTATGATGCAAAGCATGAAGCTGTCTTGGCTAATAGAGTGACGGATAAAAAAGATGAAACGGTATCGATTGCGGGGAAATGCTGTGAATCAGGAGATATGCTTATTTGGGATATCGATTTACCGCGCGTTAATCAAGGAGATTTATTAGCAGTTTCCTCTACAGGTGCCTACAACTATTCAATGGCTAGCAATTACAACCGCATTCCGCGCCCTGCTGTTGTATTTGTAAAAAATGGAGAAGCTCGTCTTGCTGTGGAGCGAGAAACATACGAAGATTTGGTGCGAAAAGATGTAAAGCCAGTCGTTACTACGTATGCAATGAGCAAATGATAGCTGTTCTTGCGTAGTAAAGAAGCTATTGTTGTTTGGAGGAAATATAACTATGGTTTTAAGTGTATTTAAAACGTACAGATCATCGCTTATTCTGCTTCTCGCTATTTTAATTGGCGGGATAGCAGGATATGCTATAGGGCCCGATGTAGCAGTCGTAAAGCCCTTTGGTGATTTGTTTCTTAATTTAATGTTCATGATTATCGTTCCCCTTGTCTTTTTTAGTGTGGCTTCGGCAATTGCAAACATGAACGAAATGAAACGTCTCGGTAAAATTATGCTAGGTATCGCCGTTGTGTTTATCGCTACTGCTGCTGTTTCAGCTGTTCTAGGCTTTTTAGGCGCGTCACTTTACAATCCGCTGCACAACGTAGATACTTCTGCGATTAAAGAATTAATGGGTGACAGTGAAAATACAGCTGAAAAAATGACGCTTTTAACTCAGCTTGTTAGTACCTTTACTGTACCTGATTTTGTTCAGTTATTTTCGAAAGAGCATATTTTACAATTAATTGTCTTTGCCGTCATTTTCGGTATTGCTACAACGATGGCCGGTGAAAAAGGACAGCCTATGGCGAAATTCCTGACTTCGGGTCAAGAAGTATCGATGAAGGTTGTTAAAATTGTGATGTACTATGCTCCAATTGGTTTAGGGTGCTATTTTGCTACTGTTGTAGGAGAACTAGGACCAAAGATCTTACAAGGGTACGCTAGAGCATTTATTCTTTATTTATTAATTGCAATCGTTTACTATTTCGGCTTCTTTACGCTATACGCATGGATTGCTGGCGGTAAAGCAGGAATTAAACTGTTCTGGAAAAATGCAGCTGCTCCTTCTATCACCGCTATTGCTACCTGTTCTTCTGCTGCATCTATTCCAGTCAATTTAGATGCAACAAAGAAAATGGGTGTGCCACTTGATATTGCTGAAACGGTGATTCCATTAGGAGCAAACACGCATAAAGATGGTTCTGTTATTGGCGGTATTCTAAAAATTGTTTTCTTATTCAGTTTGTTTGGAAAAGATATGACGTCTGCTACGAGCATTTTGAGTATTTTAGGCGTAGCCTTTTTAGTTGGAGCTGTAATGGGAGCAATCCCTGGAGGCGGTATGATTGGCGAAATGTTAATTATTACGATTTATGGATTTTCGCCAGAAGTTCTGCCCATTATTGCGGTCATTTCCACGATTATTGACGCCCCTGCTACCCTGTTAAATAGTACAGGAAATACAGTAACAGCAATGCTGGTTACAAGGTTTACAGAAGGAAAAGACTGGATTAACAAAATTATCACCACCGATAAAGTGGCCTAGTAAAAAAGCAAAGGGAACAGTCTTAGTGACTCTCCCTTTGCTTTTTTCGTGTGCAGTAATATCGATAGAGGTGTATAAAGTCTGTAAATACGCACATTCTATAGGTATGTTTCATAACCAGACTGGAGGTGTCGTCTAATGAGTAACGCTGCAGGAGGTTCAAAGAAGAATCAACCGAATGATGCAAATCACGTAAGTGCAGAAACAAAAGCTCATCAAAAACGTCTCACTGAACAAAACAAACAAGAGCATCAGGCTGAAGAGCGAAAATAAAATTACGTCAAAGAACGCAGGGCCTGTGCCAAACGTTCTTTGACGTAATTTTATTTTTAGAGAGAGCTTCATACCGTCACTCGTTATAGGTCTATCGTACAACCTCCTTTCGAACTTTTACATATTCTATTAGTAGGTTTGTAAAAGGAGGAATGGTATGATGTTTTCCTGGCTAGAGATTACAGCCGCAGCATTTGGACTTTCAGTTGCTTTAATCAGTTTTGCATTTTTGCCCGAACGCACATGCAAAAATCTTTATATCCCCCATCAGCTAATAGCAAAATCTATGTTTCTCTATAAAAAAATGATTCGTTTTATAAATCAATTTCGACAGAAACTTTAGTTCATTTCCTTTCCCTGTTTTTATTCATTGGATATAATCAGCACATTTACAGTAAATAATTTAATGGTTAAAATAAAGAGTAAAGAAAAAGGATAAGCAGTTTGCAGAAATGGAGTTTCACATGGAAATCAGAGACTTAGAATACTTTATAGAGGTAGCGAATCATAAAAATTTTACAAAGGCAGCGCTGCAAGTTCATTTGTCACAAACGGCTTTAAGTAAAGCCGTCAAAAAAGTAGAAAATGAACTAGGATTTGAGCTTCTTGATCGTTCAACAAGAGAATTAAAGCTAACCGATGCAGGAGAAGTCGTGTATCATCAGGCAACTAAAGCTCTGTCGGTGTTAAAAGACATGCCTCACTTGTTGGGAGATTTAGTGAACTTGCAAACAGGGCAAATCAAGATGGGAGTCCCTCCGCTCATCGGGACCTTGTTTTTCCCGAAGATTGCAAAAGCATTTAATGAACAATACCCTAAAGTATCTCTAGAGCTTATTGAATTTGGAGCAAAAAAAATTGAAGCACTTGTGGAAGAGGCTGGTGTAGATATGGGGATTGTTATGCTTCCTCTCACAAGCGTTCATGATGAACATTTTCACGTATACCCGTTCGTTAAGGAGAGATTCCTTTTATACGCGCATAAAAACCATCCTTTAGCGAAACGTTCTTCCGTCTGGATGAAAGAATTGGAGCATGAAAAATTCATTATGTTCAGTGAAGAATTTACGCTGCACGACCGGTTAATTCAAGATGCTTTAAAATCAGGCTTTGTGCCTTCTATAGCGTATAAAAGTTCTCAATGGGATTTAATTATTGAATTAACAGCGGCAGAACTAGGTATTGCTATTTTACCCGAATCGCTTTATGCCAAAGTGAAAGATCCCAATATTACTACCGTACCTATTGCAGATCCTGAAATGATGTGGGAACTTGGAATTATTCTGTTAAAAGAACGCTACAGTTCATTCGCTGTACGAGAATTGATTAATTTTTTAACCGAAAAACAAATGACAGATAAATTGGGGCCCATTTAAAAAGAGTCTGGAACAAAAGTATGTTAGTTGAAGGACCATCCGAACGAGTTTGGTTGAGAATCCAACTCGTTCGGATTTTTTAGGGTGATGATGAACGTAGGTTTCATGTATGTATTTGATTCTAGCTGTTGATTGGATGGGTTTAGTTATGTCTCCGTCTCTTTTTAGGTGTAATACAAATTTTATCATTCAACAATCCCTACAATGAATCCATCATAGCCTTTGCTTCCAACGGTTTGTATAGCCGTGGCGCTGATTCGTTTTTCTTGAGCCAGAGCATTCATAAATTGACGAATTCCCTTTACATTTTCATCTTCACTTTCTGAGTTCACCACATGCCCTTGACGAACAACATTATCACAAATAATCAGACTTCCTCTTTTCGATAATTCTAGAGCCCACTTTAAGTAATTTGGGTTATTCGGCTTGTCAGCATCAATAAAGATAAGATCAAACGGATCTGTTCCCCTATCTTTTAATACAGCTAATGTATCAAGCCCGGGGCCGACAATGACTTCTACTAAGTGGCTTACTCCCGCTCTTTTTAAATTAGCTCTTGCTACTTCTGCATGATGAGCGCTTAATTCGAGCGTAATCAGCTGCCCGTCTTTCGGAAGAGCTCTGGCTAGCCAAATCGTGCTGTACCCTCCAAGAGTACCAATTTCCAAAATGCGTTTAGCTCCTTTTAATGAAGCTAACAAATGCAGAAACTTTCCTTGACTAGGCGATACGTCGATGGCAGGTAATTCAGCTTCTTGATTTGCCTTCAATACCTCATCAAGAATAGGGTCAGGTTGTATAAGCTTATCATTCATATAAAGATCCACTTCATTCCAAATTTCATATATAGACATTTCCATACTCCTCCACATAAGTGATAAAAGCTTTATTATTTCAAAGATACGAATATGTTCTTCTCATATTCAGCTTGTTGCCGTAATCGTTCGTATTATGAATGTGTTCTAGCTCTCTCATAAACTATCCTGCTCGCTCTTAAAAAGAATTGTTATATGTCCATAAAAAAAGACCTTCAGAGAGGTCTTTTTTATCTTTAAATAATCGTAACTTTACTAAGATCTATCTTGGCACTTTTTAAAAAGTTATATGTCAATTTATCCATTTTTGCACTTTCAAAATCGGATTTCTTTAAATCTGATCCCCGAAACTGTACATTTAGCAAAGTTGCGTTGCGAAATGAGGCTTTTTTTAATGATGTCCCTTCAAAGATTGTTCCGTTAAATGTTTCTTCGTCAAATACAACGTCTGTTAAATTACATTGCTTAAAGTACGTGTTGTCATAGATACAGCCTTTAAAACTAGCCTGTTTAAAATTTGCCCATTTAAATTGTACGCCTGTCAAATTAACCTGATGAAATATTGCTTTCGTTAAATTGCTGCTTTTAAACATGCTGTCTGTAAGATCTGCGTAGCTAAAATCAGATTCATTCAAATTACTTGCATTAAATTTCCCTTTATACACCGATACAGAACGAAAATCAGATTTTGTAAGCTCGGTCTTTGAAAAATCCATAGGGACGGTTTGCTTTAATTCCTTTGTTTCTACATTTATTGATTGAATCAGTTCTGTGATATCACCGATAGAATTGATTGTCATATAATAAGCCTGTTCTTCATTATGCCCGTCTTTTCTGTAATCTGTAAATTAAAATACACTAATTTATAATTGAACATATGTAAACAGCTTAACCAGTAGAAAATAGCCGGTAGAAACGTACCGGCTATTTTCTAGGAGAGACCTTATTCTTCGTTATAACTGAGCTTAAATACTATCGGCGTACTTTCTGCTGATATTTTCCAAACCATGTGATGATACCCCTTGCTCCAGTAATCTTTTATTAAATAATCAGGGATTCCAAATATGTTTTTCCATACTTCCTGAGCATTTTTGTATCCGCTGTCCAAACAAATTTTTTTAATTTCTTTGCTTTGAAGCGTAAGCAGCATAGTATGTAAAAGCAGTGTCCCTACACCTTTTCTTTGGTACTTTGGATGAACAAAAACTGTGCCGATTTCAATCCATCCTTGCAGCTCTCCTTTTGTACACGCCGTAATTAATTCACTAGCAGGACCATATTCGATACATCCAATAATCTTATTGGTGCACTTATCTATTCCAAGCCAAAAGAATCGATGTTTTCCACCGCTATCGAGGTCACTTTTTAAATATTGTTCTTTACTTTCAATTTCTATTTGTATATCGTTCACCATGTCAGATAGACCCTCTTTATGAAAGGTATCTGTGATTACTTCATTAAAAAGCTCGTGGAGTTCTGCGCTGTCTTCTGTTTTTGGTCTTCTTATTTCAATATGATGCAATGTTCATTCCTCCTTGTTATTTTGTTATTTTGTTATTTCACGTCAGAATATGAAGCTTTACCATTATTATTTGTTATTTATCAATCTATGTTGATAATCCTTTTCTCTTTCTACTGTTTTTCCAATAAAAAAGCACGAGAAACTTTGAGTTCTCGTACTTTTTTATAATATGGATTCTACTTTTCTATTGGGAAATGTTAATACTGATTCACAAAGCTCTGGATTTTACATACGAATTCAGAAAGATTCTCCTTTATCTCTTTATCCTCTGTTTTCTCTACTTGCTCCTGTATGGCATCAATCATTAAACGTGCTCTTTTAGGATCTATAGAGGCCGGCTGGCTGCTGTTGTTTGATAGACTTTTCAAAATTTGATTAGTCATTTTGTTTTTATCATGAATATAAAATAATATTTGAGGAACTTGATTAATTAACAAATTTACGTATCTGCGAAACTCCTCTATCTCATATAATTCTCTTGAATTACCTTTAAAGCCATCAACGGAAAGCATAAGACTCTGGTAGCCTTTATCACTGCGTTGATTAAGTGTTTTAATCACTTTCAAAAACCGATCGAACTTTAGATAACGTATTTCGTCTTTCCTTAATTCTAAAAATTCAATTTCTCCTTTTTCCAAAAAGGGATCTTTGATAAGACTATTATCATTCATATACATTCTCTCCCTACTAATTTATTAGTTGCAGAGCTTGTTTTGAATTCATTTGTCTATCGTTTTAATAATTGTTTACCTCTTTTAGGCCCGTTTTAAAACCTTTATTTGTAAAACGCTTACATAAATATTCTCATTTGCCTGACGTGTTGACGGAATTCTGATTATTATCCGATAAATGACGAATGAAAAAGAGCTCCTTTACAGAAGCTCTTTTTTAAAAAATATAGGGATGCTGATAACTTTATATCTTATTTGCTTCTTTTAATACTGCTAATAAGTATTCCCATGTCTTAATAGTAGACGGAATGCTCAGGTGTTCATCAGGTGTATGAACGTCGTACATATCAGGACCGAGCGAAATGGCGTCTAATCCAGGGATTTTTTCCAGGAAAATACCGCATTCAATTCCAGCATGGATGGCGATGATCTCCGCCTCTTCCCCATACTTTTCTTTGTAAACCTTTTTACATAATTCACGAATTTTTGAATCTCCATTGTACGCCCATTCAGGGTAATTACCTTTTGTTTCAACTCTTCCTCCGATTACTTGAGCAAGTATGTGCACTTGACTTACTATTTTTTCTTTTAAGCTTTTTACTGAGCTGCGGATTTCATTTTGAAAAACAATCTCAGACTCTGTCGTCGTAATCACACCTAAGTTGGTAGAAGATTCTACTAATTCTTCGATATTCATACTCATGCTTTGAACGCCGTTTGGTGTTAGCATAATGGCTTGTACAATTCGTTCTGTCGTTTCTTTTGTAAAACATTTCTCAACGGAAGAAGATTTGTTTATTTTCACATATACGCTCGGATCAGCCGCTTGTAATTCATTTTTTACTATTTCGTTCCACTCACGAATCTTATTTTCTAGCTTTCCTACCTCAGAAGGCTCAACTGATAGAATTGCTTCTGATTCACGGGGAATCGCATTTGATTTTAATCCTCCACTAATGCTGCTTAAAGAATAGGGAAGTTCTTGTTGTAAATCATATAAAACTCTCCCTAGCAGTTTATTAGCATTTCCTCTTTCTTTATCAATTTCCATTCCAGAATGTCCGCCGCGCAATCCACCGATGCTTAAGCTATATGTTTCTGAGTTATCGGAAGACGATTCCCAGTCTACGGGAATACGAAGCACGCCTTTTACCCCGCCTGCGCTGCTGACAAGCAGCTTTCCATCTTCTTCTGTATCAAGGTTAATAAAGATTTTCCCTTCAAAATGAGCTGGATTTACAGCAATGGCTCCGCCCATAGTTGTTTCTTCTTCAGTAGTAATGACTACTTCAAGAGAAGGGTGAGCTATATCATGAGCATCTAGTAAAGCCAGTGCATATGCAACGGCAATCCCGTTGTCAGCTCCTAGCGTAGTACCATTTGCATAAAGCATATCTTCCACAATTCGCAGTTGAAGCGGATCTTTCTCGAAATCATGCACAGTTCCTTTATTTAACTCGCATACCATGTCCATATGTCCTTGCAAAATGATGGATGGAGCATGCTCATACCCTTTAGTTGCCGGCTTTTTAATAATTACATTTAAAGCCTCGTCTTGTATAACTTCAAGGCTTCTTTCTTTTGCAAAAGAAACTAAATAGTCACTAATTTTCTTTTCATTTCCAGATTCTCTAGGAATAGCTGAAATTTCGTTAAAAAAATAAAAAACCGGATGTTTAATTAGTTCATTTACTGTTTGCACCATATGTATCATCCTTTCTAATCTGTAGGCTTTTTTATCATACTATTTATCTTTACAGGAGAAATAGTATAAGGCTTCTTTTATGTATCGCCTAGTTATATTTTAACGTTGATTAACTCGATAGAATAGATATAACATAAAAAAGCATAAAGAAGCTCATTAGACTCCTTTATGCTTTTAATGACTTATTCTATTTTTTATTGAGCTGTATATCCGCCGTCCATTACTACCGCTTGACCAGTTACACCTTTTGCTTTATCACTCGCTAAGAAAATAGCATAGTCAGCAATTTCGCTCACGTCTAGTAATCTTTTTTGAGGGACTAAAGGATAAATAACTTCTTCAAGCACACTCTCTAATGGTACATTTCTTGTTTTAGCTAAACCATCTAACTGACCTCTCACTAGTGGTGTATCCACATAGCCAGGACAAAGTGCATTCACCGTAATACCGTGTGCTGCGCCTTCAAGAGCAGCTACTTTTGTTAGCCCAATTACACCGTGTTTAGCACTGTTATAAGCTGCTTTGCCCGCAAAACCGATTAAACCGTTGATAGAAGAAACGTTAATAATACGTCCGAACCCTTGTTTTTTCATAATCGGAAACGCGTGCTTAATCGCCATAAATGGAGCTGTTAGCATAATTTTGATCATTAACTCATATTTTTCAGTTGGAAACTCTTCGATTGGAGAAACATGCTGCAAGCCAGCGTTATTAATGAACGTATGAACCGCTCCAAAATGCGCGTTTGCTGTTTCAATTAAATGTTTGATTTCTTCTTCTTTTGTTACATCGGCTTTGACACCAAGCGCTTCAAATCCAGCTTCACGAAGATTTTGTGCTGCAGCTTCTACAGCAGCTTGATCAATGTCGGATAACACAATTTTTCCGCCGTTTTCTGCGAATCGTTTACCTATTTCAAACCCAATTCCTCTTGCTGCTCCTGTGATTACAATTACTTGATTTTCAACCATGTGTATTCTCCTCCTGTTTTTAAATAATACCGGCTGCCGCTAATGCGACTCCTGCAAATAAAGCGATTGTTGGAATGATAAATGCAACAACAAATACGTCTTTATAGGTTTCTTTATGCCGAAGACCAGTTACGGCTAACAGCGTTAACAACGCACCGTTATGCGGTAAAATAGATGCACCTGACGCAACGCTTGCAATACGGTGCAGAGCGTCAGCACTTAAATTTGTCGTTTGAGACAAGTGATACCACGTATCTCCTAATGCTTGAAGCGCAATACCCATACCGCCGGATGCTGAACCCGTGATCATCGCTAGCACTTGAACACTTAACGCTTCTGAAACGAGCGGATTACTCGAAACATTTAGCAACACATGCGTGACATCTTTAAAATCTGGAACTGCTGTAATAACCGAGCCAAAACCTACTGCTGCACTCGTATTAATAACAGCCATCACGGATCCTTTTGTTCCTTCATTTATAGAAGAAATAAACTTCTTATAATGTTTAAAATTAATAAGTAAAATAGAAAAAATACCAATTAATAACGAAACGATAGGCTCCCATTTTAAAACGTTTAATGCCACGACAACGACAATCAGCGGTAAAATAGCTAATATTACATTCATCGAGTCCTGCTCTTCACTCGCTGCGACTGATGATTCATTAGGCTCGGTAAACCCTTGATTTTTAGCTTTTAATTTTTTATCGCGATAAGCTAACCATAAATATCCTCCCACCGCCATAATAAGACCTGAGACCATTCCAATAATCGAACCGGACATTGCATTGGTTTTAAATGTAGCAGTCGGGATCAGATTTTGAATTTGAGGCGTACCTGGAATCGCTGTCATTGTAAACGTAAATGCTCCGAGTGCAATGGTTGCTGGCAGTAAATTTCGCGATACGTTAGCTTCTCGAAATAGCGCGATTGCTAAAGGATAAATCGCAAAGACAACAACGAATAGACTCACTCCGCCGTATGTCAAAATAGCTGAAGCAATCAGCACCCCTAAAATGGCTCTTTTACTTCCAAATAATTTAGCAATACGCTGCGCCAACGATTTAGCTGCGCCTGTATCTTCCATTAGCTTTCCAAAGACGGCTCCTAATAAAAAGATGGGGAACCATTTTGCAGCGAAATCTACAAACCCTTCCATATACACATCTGTATAAGTAGGCAGTACTTTTAAACCGCTAAAATAAGCAACGAACGTAGCTACAACAGGCGCCACCCAGATAATAGACCATCCTAGATAAGCAAAAAACATCAACAATAACAATCCTACAATAATAACCACACGGTAACCTCCTTTCCTTTTTAATACATATACATAATGGGCTATTTCACAACACAACAAGTTTACACCCGTTATTTTCATAAGTAAAATGAATAAAAGGAATCAAAACTATGAATAAAAGTGGTAGTTTATTTAAAAATCCACACTCTATTATTTTTCCCCTATAATTTTACTCTGAGTAGAAGCTATAAAATACACTTCCTTCCTTTTTCCTTGTACAAGCTAAGTTTTTTTCTTTCACATCCCGCTTTCTTCCTGTATTTTCTTTTCTTTTATAAGTTTTTCCGAACATATAGATGGGTATTTGAATGTTATGACACAGAAAAAGAGGCGATCTTATGCTACATTTCATAACAGACTTACTGAAACAATTTGGAATTTGGGGACTTTTAAGCGGACTGGCCATTGAGGCTTCCTCCCTGCCGTTTCCTGGTTCTCTTCTCACCCTTACCTACGGATACTTATTAAACATGCACATAGTGAAATTATTATTAATCGCTTTTGCAGGAAGCGCCGTTTATACAGCTTTTAGCTTTATACCTTATGGGATAGGCTATAAATTAGAGGATAAGGTAAAGAAAAAATTATCAAAGAAGAAAAAAGCATTTGAGAAATCACAAAAATGGTTTAAAAAATGCGGATTATGGAGTATTGCGATTGCTCGTCCTTTAGGGCTCGGCAACTACATTTCCTACCTTTCAGGGCTATCTAAAGTGAAACCTATGCCGTTTGCTCTGCTCACATTTCTTGGTATCTTCCCTTTGAATATTGCCATGCTTTGGTTAGGACAAATCGGAAACTTTAAGTCCATTCAATCTTTTATCTCAGATGCACAAACCTATATTTTAATTGCAGCGGTAGTGGCCGTATGCGGATTTTTAATTTATAAGTTCTATTTTAAAAAAAGCAGCTGCAGCGAACAGTCTAGTTCAATGTAAGAGTATAAAAAAAGACCCCTTGGGGTCTTTTTTTATCAAATAGAAATAACACCTAAAATTAATGCAGCTATTGTCATCACTGCCGTAGTTCCTAGCGCCCACTTAATTAAAAAGCGTTGCAAATCACTAAATTCAATTCCTACCATTCCAATTAATAAGTGAGCTGCTGCTACCAAGGGACTTATCACGTGAACAGGTTGCCCTAAGATAGCAGCTCTTCCAATTTCAGCTGCGCTAATGCCATAACTTTCGGCAGCTTGAGCAATAATCGGCAATACGCCAAAATAAAAGGCATTATTAGACATAAAAAATGTAAATGGAGCACTTAAAAATGCTACTACAACTGGCAAAAAAGGGCCCATTGCATCTGGGATTATTCCTACAAGTGTATTTGCCATAGCATCAATCATCTTTGTTCCAGACATAATTCCTGTAAAAATACCTGCTGCAATAACAATTGAAACGACAGCTACCGCATTATTTGCATGAGATGAAATTCGCTGCTGTTGATCTTTGATGTTTGGATAATTTATTAATAATGCAATAGCAAACGCTACCATGAACAAAAGCATCAGCGACATAAAGTCCATAATTAAGCACACCATAAGACTAATGGTAAGGAGAAAATTAAACCATACTAACTTAGGGTGTCGATAGTCTGAATGTTGCGCTGTTCCCTCTAATTCATGTGCATGTGCAATTTCATTTGCAGAATGTTTAATATTGATAACTCCTAACCTTTTTCTTTCCCTTCTTCCAAGGACAACAGAAACAAACAGCACCCATAGAAGCCCAAAACCCATTACAGGTATTAAAGGCAAAAACAACTGAGACGAATCTAAATTTAATGAACTCATAGCCATAGCAGAAGCACCTCCCCACGGAGTCATATTCATAACTCCCATAGATAGCATCGCAACTCCTGCTAGGATAAGCGGATTCATTTCTAGGCGTTTATATAATGGAAGCAAAGAAGAGACCGTTATCATATAGGTAGTAGTTCCATCGCCATCTAAAGCAACCATCATTGAAAGAACAGCAGTTCCGACGACGATTTTTAGAGGATCTCCTTTTACAACCTTTAAAATGAATGAAACGAGAGGGTCAAACAATCCTGAATCAATCATTAATCCAAAATATAAAATAGCAAATAAAATCATAATAGCTGTAGGAGCGATATCTTTTACACCCTCTAGCATCATAGGTCCCATTCCACTAGCAAAACCACCTATTAAACCAAATATAATTGGAATAATGATAAGAGCAACCATGGGGGTAAGTCGTTTTGACATAATTAAATACATGAATACTGCAACCATTAAAAATCCTAATAAAGAAAGCACGGATATTTTTCCTCCTTTTTGATAACGTTTTCATTTTTTTGTTTGCTACACGTTACTAAAAAGGTATCACCTGTTAAACCAGGTTCATAGATAACCACCATAAGTTTAATATCTTTTATAAAAGTAATTCTTTTCATTTTTTTCATGCATCATTTTTACATAAAAACGAGATAGCGGACAAAGAACCGCTATCTCGTTTTTATGCAAAATTAGTTACTCGGTATTTCCGCTCAGGCCTCCCTACACTTCCATACACTATTTCCACCTGCATTTCTTTACAAGATACTAAATACTCTAAATACCTTCTCATTGTTGAATAACTGATACCTACTAGTTGAGCAAACTCATCTACATTCAAGCTCTGCTGAACTTCACGAACTTTATCTCTTACTAAACGAAGAGTATGTTTATCAATCCCCTTAGGAAGTTCTGTTACTGCAGCTGCTGATTGAGTGTGGCGGTTATGATGTGTTCTAAATAAATGGTCTATTTTGTCTTGGTTAATCATTTTATTTTCGGTTAATTCTATTCTCGTAGACTGATAATGTTTTAAAGTAGATAAAAATTTATCAATAATTACAGGTTTCACCAAATAACCAAATGCTCCTCCTCTTATTGCTTCCCCTACTGTTTCAACATCATTGGCTGCCGTTATTAAAATAATATCGATTCCTCGATACTTCTTTCTGATTTCCCATAGCAGTTCCACTCCGTTGATATCTGGTAAAAAGACGTCTAATAAAATTAATTGCGGCGTAAATATTGTTAGTAATTCTAAAGCCTGTTCTCCAGATCCTGCTGTCGCAACAACAGTGAAATGCTCTAGTTTCTTAGTAAACTGTTCATAAATTTGTGCAGCTGTAGAATCATCTTCTATAATCATGACATTAATTTGATTTTCAGTCATATCGATTCTTCCTTTTCATTATTTAATAGCTTTGGGATAACTAATGTGAATCTTGCCCCTTGTAACATACTTTTGCTTATGTATAGTTCACCTTTAAGCAGCTCTACAGATCTTTTAACAATAGTCAATCCAATTCCGTGATTTTCACCTTTTTTCGTTGTGTAACCATCTATAAAAATCATATTTTCTACTTCTTTTGATATCCCTTGTCCATTGTCTTCAACTTCAAAAATCAGGTCATTTCCTACATCTGTAAAAGATACCAGCACGTTCCCTTTATGTTCTCGCACAGCTTCGAGCGCATTATCAATTAAATTCCCCAAGATAGAAACAACGTTTTTTGCGTCTTCGATATCTAAAGTACTTGTTAAGTTACTATCTTGGTCAATTTCTAAAGTAACGTCTAATTCTTTCGAACGATTGATCTTTCCAAGTAAGCATGCCGCAATCAAAGGATCCTTTACAGAAGACATTAAAAAAGAAATAATATCTTGGCGTTCCTTTACCTCTGATGAAATCATTTGCATGACATGCTCATACTTCTTTAACTTTAACAATCCATAAATCACGTTCAGCTTATTTAAAAATTCGTGATTTTGAGCACGTAAATTATCAGAAAACATCTTAATTTTAGAAATCTCTTCTGTCAATTCTTCAATTTGAGATAAAGTTCTTATAGTAAGGACGATACCCTGCACTTCTTTTTTTCTTACAATAGGAGATAAATCTAAAATATACTGCTGACCATCTAGTACAAGGGACTGGTTAGAATACACCCGCTGCTTTTCTATCGCTTGATTAATTAGCTGTCCTAAACGGGCGTTCTTTATCTCTCCTCCTATTTGAAGATGACCAAATAGTTCTCTAGCCCTTCTGTTCATCGACGTTACATATTTTTCAACATTTACAGTAACAGTAGCATCTCGAATAGATTCAAGGGTAGCCTCTTTTTCTTTAAAAAGAAAGGAAATCTCCTCCGGTTCCAGTCCAAATATTAGTCTTTTTACCCGCCTTGCAATAAAAAAAGCTCCAAATACTCCAATAAGAAAAGGAATACAGGACAATTTAATAATTTTTATCCTATAATCATTAATCTGTTTTTCTATATTGCTTACAAGAAACCCTACCGACGAAACGCCTATTACGTTTCCTCGGCTATCCCATATGGGGGTTTTGGCTTTAATTGCAAAGCCTGAAATTCCTTTTCCTTTATAAATAATGGATTGATGCTTCTTTAAAGAAGCTTCGTTGCTTGTTTTGGTATGTTTTCCAATATAGCTACTATTGGGATGAGAATAGCGGATTCCTTTATCATTAGCGATGGTGACGTAATCTGCCCCAGTGGTTTTTCTTATTTTTTCTGCAGCAGGTTGGATCTGCTCAGAAGGATTTTTATTCTTAAAAGCTTTTACAATCATTTTGTCTTCAGAAGCTAATTTTGCTACTGTCATAGCTTGCTTACCTACATATTTTTCAACAATTTCATCTATCATTGCAGAAAATAAAATGCATACAAGGACGGTACTCACAAGAATAACTACCGTAATAAGTAATGTAATTTGGGCAAGTAAGCTAGGTCTTCTATTCACATTTGGAAAACGCATACATTCCTCCTTTTAATGAAATGAAATTTCGGCTGTTGTTTCAAGTGTAGCATAAAAGCAAAAAAGTTTAGCACCCAACTTCAAATGTTTATAAACATACTTCTAAAGGGAAAAATAAATCAAATAAACGCTTGACTTAAAGTATACTTTAACAATTATAATCAATTCGAAAACATCGAAAATGGAGGAATCAACATGAAATATACAGTAATCACTGGCGCAAGTTCAGGAATTGGATATGAAACAGCTTTAGCTTTTGCAGCACGTGGAAAAAATCTTATATTGGCTGCACGTAGAGAGGACAAGCTAGAAGAGTTAAAAAGAAAAATTGAAGAACTGAACCAAGATGTAAATGTTATTGTCCAGTCGATTGATTTATCCGTGGCAGAAAATGCTCATACGTTTTATGAGTCACTCAAAGAGTATGAATTAGAAACTTGGATTAACAATGCTGGATTCGGAAACTTTGCTTCTGTCGGTGAACAAAAATTAACTAAAATTGAAACAATGCTTCATTTAAATATCGAAGCCTTAACCATTCTTTCTTCTCTATTTGTAAGAGATTATGAAAACGTTGCAGGTACCCAGCTTATTAATGTCTCTTCTGGAGGCGGCTACACCATTGTTGCTGATGCAGTCACTTATTGCGCAACAAAATTCTACGTAAGTGCATTTACAGAAGGTCTTTCTCAAGAATTAAAAGGGAGAGGAGCAAAAATGCAGGCTAAAGTTCTAGCTCCGGCGGCTACTGAAACAGAATTTGCACAGCGTTCGATGGATATGAGTGATTTTGAATACGAAGGACGAGTACCTAAGTTTCATACGTCAAAAGAAATGGCTGCTTTTATGCTGGATCTTTATGATAGCAATAAAACGGTAGGACTTGTAGATGGAGTGACTTACAAATTTCAATTAAAAGATCCTATCTATCCATACGCAGACAGAGCGACAAGCTCAGATTCTTAAACAAAAAACACCCTTCCAAGGGTGTTTTTTTATGGCCGTTTAAATGAGTAACTATCTTGTTTATGTAATGAAGATGCTTAAAGATAATCTTTTCCTATTTATCTTTCCACGCTTTACTTCTTGATTTTTGTTTCACTTTTTTGCACATACTAACCGAACGGAGGTGACGAAAATGGGTACAAAAAAATCTGCTAACCGCGGTCAAGTAGCTCCTGGTGTTAACCCTCAAGGACACGGAAAAGATGTTGAATTTTCAACAGAACCGAAAAGTGAACTTGAAAACAAAGCGAAAAAATCAAATACCAAAATTTAATTAAAAAGGAGAAGAGTACTCTTCTCCTTTTTCTCCCTCTTAACTATTTTTTCAAAAACAAACTCCCCAGATCGTTTCCTCCTTTCTGCTTCTTATAAAATTGGATCAACAGTATAAAAAAGTATACTATACAACAAAAATGTGCGTACTTGTTAGAATGATTTATATAATTTATGATAAATCTGCAAACGGATTTTATGACAAATTGTATGTTAACTGGCTGTTAATTGTAAGCTATACAGGGTATAGCTTACTCTGAACAGTTCATCACTAAATATTTTTACAGAAAGGTTGTTTACACATGAACAATACAGATAAAAAACAAGAAATTTTAGACGCATTTAACTTTCGTCATGCTACAAAAGAGTTTGATCCAACGAAGAAAATTTCCGATGAAGATTTCCAATTCATTTTAGAAACAGGGCGCTTATCTCCAAGCTCAGTAGGTTATGAGCCGTGGAAGTTTTTAGTCGTTGAAAATAAAGATTTAAAAGAAAAATTAAAAGCTGTTTCTTGGGGAGCACAAGGTCAAATTCCTACAGCAAGTCATTTTGTTATTATTCTTTCTCGCACAGACGCAAGATATGACTCTGAATATGTATTGGATCTTCAGAAAAACGTAAAAGAAATGCCCGATGATGTATTAGAGACATTAATGCCTCGTTATAAAGATTTCCAAGAAAATGATTTTCACTTGTTCGAAAGCAAGCGAGCGCTTTTTGATTGGGCTAGCAAACAATCTTATATTGCACTAGCTAATATGATGACATCAGCTGCTCAAATTGGTATTGATTCTTGTCCGATTGAAGGATTTAACTATGACCAAGTACATGAAATTCTAAAAGAAGAAGGATTACTAGAAGACGGTAAGTTTGATATTTCCGTTATGGTTGCGTTCGGCTACCGAATTCATGAACCTAAACGTGGAAAAACGAGAAGAAGTATGGATCAAGTTGTAGAGTGGATAAAATAGTAACAAAAAAAAGAAGGGCTGACAGCAATGTCACCCCTTCTTTTTTATATCTTTATATGCTGCTATAAAGGCAGCAGGATCGGTGTGTATGGTATAAGCGAACATCCCTTGATTTGTATGTAAGTATAAAAAGCCGCTTTCTTTTGAAACGCATTTGTAAGAGATGTCAAATATGCTGTTAATGTGAAAGCAATCATTCTCTGTTTGAATATTATCAGTATATAAGCACATGTCTTTTGAATGCTGAATCGTCACCTTTTGTGTTCGTTTTATTTTTCTTTCAACGTATGTATAAGGAATAATAGAAATAATGCTCATAGCACCGCTCAAACCCCTCCCTCATGAATGTTTTTCTTTTAAAAGCCAAAACAACTTGTTAACAAAACTCTAACACTTACCAAAAAACAATTCCAGAAATACTCTTTCTGGAATTGTTTTCAAGATTGTTTCTCTTTATTTTCTTCACCTTTGCAAAAGTCGATATTACTGTTTGTCATAGAGGCAATAGCAGGAGAGCCGTTTCCAAACGAAAAACAAGCTCCTACCGATTTTGTATTTGCCGTGTGACTATTTTGTACAACACAGCCTACGCTTACATTCGAATTGTCTTTTAACCCGTTAGTCACGATATTCTCAATGTTAATAATACAGCCCATTTTAACACCTCTTTCGTTTCTATTAACGTATGTCATCTCTGCATATATGTATAGGATGTTCGCCTATTAATGATAAGTTGTTTGCTGCAAAATAGAAAAAAAGAATCTTCGTATACCCTTTAAGCAGAGAAGACACTAAAATGATGTCTTCTCCTTAAGTGAATTTAACTTTTTACAGCTTTTTCCCAGTCTGATGCAAATTTTTCAATTCCTTGTTCTGTTAACGGGTGTTTTACTAATTGTTCAATTACGGCATACGGAATTGTAGCAATATGAGCCCCAGCAAGAGCTACTCGCGTGACGTGATCTGGGTGTCTGACTGACGCTGCTATAATTTGTGAGTCAATGTGCTGAATTCGAAATAGCTCTGCAATTCGAGATACCAGATAAACACCGTCTTCTGAAATATCGTCTAAGCGTCCTAAAAATGGCGATACGTATGTGGCACCGGCACGCGCTGCTAGAAGCGCTTGATTCACTGTAAAAATTAACGTTACGTTTGTTTTTACGCCTTTTTTAGCTAGATAACGGGTTGCTTCCAATCCAGCAATGGTCATAGGAAGTTTAATCGTTATATTTTTGTCTCCTCCATTAATTTTTATAAGCTCTTCTGCTTGAGCAATCATGTCATCTGCTGTTACTGTGTCGGGCGTGACTTCTGCTGAAACGGATTCTACTTCCGGGACGGTTTTTAAAATTTCTTCGATGCGATCTTCAAACTTTACGCCTTCTTTAGCTACTAGGGAAGGGTTTGTGGTAACACCTGATAATACCCCAATTTTATAAGCTTTTTTAATATCTTCCAGGTTAGCTGTATCAATAAAAAATTTCATCATGTATTCCTCCACTCGTTATGTTAAAAACAACTTTTCAGGGGCGTTTTTGCATGATTTTATGTTCAAATGGAATTGCCCTCTTCATATTGTCTTCATAAAATAAAATTTATTTCCTTTCAAATGCTGTATGTTTTTCTCCAAGTTTTCCCTCCCTTAAATTCATCGGAATAACTTTTATTTGCATGTATCATACTAATGATGTTGAAAAACCCCTCATATACCCCACTAAAAAACCTTCAGCATTTATGCTGAAGGTTGAGATACATTCTATTCTTAATTTTTTAGTCCTCTATAGCGAGCTGTTTTTAATTCTTGAACGTAGGGTTCAAAATCCGGCATCTCTACAGATCTCGCCAATTCTATTGCTTTTTCAATATCGTATGGAATACGCACAAATTGAATAGAAAATGCTGAAGGGCTTTCGTCTTGATCGTTTCCTTCTAAGATAAGATAGGAAGCTTGCGGTAAATCAAGCGGGTTTCCTACACTTCCTACATTACATAGCGTTTTCCCTTTAATATGTTGAATAAATGCATTATGTACATCTCCGTAACAGATAACATCCGGCTCTCTTGATCCTTTTATATTTTCCGTATATTCCGTATTAGCAAATAGACTAAGGCGCTTTTCAAGTGAATCCCAGGGTTGAATTCGATCATAAAGACTTCTAGGTGAAGCGTGAAACATTCTAATTAATTTTCCGCTCATCATAAACTCAACGGAAAAAGGAAGTTCCTTTAAGTATGCCTCTTGGGTTGAACTTAACTTCTTTTGATGCCATTTTAACGCTTCAAATTCCGCAGGCTTTGTAATAAAGTCATCCCAGTTTCCCATTACTGTTACTTCGCATTTTTCTTTTATGATATCAATCGTTTTACTTGAATCCGGTCCTTTTCCTACTAAATCACCTAGACAAATGATGCGATGGATATCTCGTTGTTGTATGTCAGCTAAAACTGCTTCTAATGCAGGAAGATTTCCGTGGATATCTGAAATAACAGCAATTTTGTCCATTGATTCCTCCACTCCTTTTTCATATGTATGTATTCAATTCTTTTCTTTATTATAACATTTTATAATAAGACCGTTTACTAAAACGGGTCCTCTTCATTTAACAAACAATGGTATAATCCGAACGGACATAAAAGGGAGGAATAAGAAGTGGATTTTTATAGATCAAGAAGAAATCTGTCTTCCTTATTTATTAACATAAAATAAAGGAGTACTGTAATATATTTATACGAGTACTCCTTTATTGGTAGTAAGGTAATATAGGAAGTCGTAAGATACCTCATTTATCTTGCGACTTTTGGTTTATAACTTATTGAACACCAACTGCGTCAAATGACTTACCTACTGAAATTACTTCTTGAGAGCCTGAACCGTATAAATCAGCAGCAGCTTGTACTAAACCTGCACGCGCTTGGCTAAACGTTGTAGACTGAGTGAAGTATAGCGTATTGGCACGGTAATAAATTTTTCCTAGCTTATCGCCGCCGATGCCTGTTACAGTAACCCCGTAATGCGTTCCTCCGTTAGCTAGCAAGTAGGCCGCTTTGTTGATAATACCGCTGTTTGTATGAACTCCGCCGTTGTCACTAGAACCTGTATAGCGCTTTGAATAATGATCCGGATCTCCATATTTTGCTGGGTTGCTCATTGAACGAAGGGCATCACCGCTTGTTCCAGGCGTATAAATATCTTCTCCAATTTCCCAATCTGGATTGCGGTTGTCATAGTATTCTACCAATGTTCCGAAAATATCGGAAATTGCTTCGTTTAATGCACCTGATTCATATTGATAGATTAAATTAGAACTTCTTTCTGTGACCGCATGCGTCAATTCATGTCCGATAACGTCTAATCCTCCTGATAACGGAACAAAAGTATATCCATCTCCATCTCCATATACCATTTGAGAGCCATTCCAAAACGCATTATTGTAGCCGCTGCTATAATGAACAGTCGATTTTAGCGGAGCTCCTGCATTGTCATAGGAGTTGCGGTTAAATTTGTTTTTATAATAATCATATGTCACACCTGCATAATAGTGAGCATCTACTGCAGCTGCATCGCGGGTTGCATTGTACGTATTATCGGTATCTGCCCATAGAGTACCCGGAAGAGATGTACGATTTTTTGCATCGTACGTATAGATTGTGGCGCCTCTTGTATTATCTTGTAAGTAGTAAGTAGAACTAGATAACGTTGTCTTTAAGGATTTAGTATCTCCAAGCACTCCTTTACCTGAGCCAATAGCATTTGTGCCTGTTACAGGTTTCGCTGCCGGCTTTGCCGCTTGCTTCACGTCGGCTTTTGGACCAGCTACGGAATCAATCGTATTGTACTTATCTAGCACTTTACCGTTAATAGCATCAACAAAGTAATAATAGTTGCCTGGTTCAGGGCTTAAGAAATTTAAATTTACTACATAAGCATACGTTGTGTCTGAACCATTTTGATAAACATACAGTTCAGATGAAGGGGATTTTTCATACGTCGGTTTAAAGCCTAAATCTTTTTCAGCTGCTTGAATCGCCTTTTTGCTGTCAACTTGCTTCTGTCCTTTTAGCTTTTCCTTTTTATCTAAATCAGGAGCTACTGTACCTGATACAACTTTTAAGGTTCCATCTTTCGCTACGTGTGCTAATTGAGTAGATCCCCATACAGGAATATTATTGTATACCTGCTGCAAGCGTACAACGGTTGCTTGTTCAACGGGATCTTTCACTACTTCTGTTACTTTAAACGAGTTTTGGGCATTTTCGTTTCCTAATTTATATTTGTCTTTATTTTTATTCATATAGTGAAATACGACGTCTTGAGCTTTCTGTGATGATGGGCCTGAGAGCTTCCCAGAAATAAACTCAGGAGATTTAATTTCTTTGTTGTACTTTTCAGTTGAAAGTACATTATTTGGCGCGGCACTGCTCGTATGTGCAAAAGCAAATGATGAAGAAAGAATACCAACTGATAATAATACCTTTAAAGCCTGTTTTTTCTTTTTCATAGTTTTTTCTCCCTATCCCTAGTAAATTTAATTACCGCAATTTTTCTGTTAATTGCGATAATTAGCAACATTATAGCAACTAAAAATTACTACGTCTATATATTATTTTAATATTCCTATTATTATGAAAATTAAAAATAAATCTTTACAATAAGTCTTTTTTACCTATTTAAACTATATGAAAATCATTTATGCTGATTTTCATACAAGTGAAATAATTCTTCTGGGCAGGTGATAAAAACTAGTAGCCTAGTTAGTGCTATTGGCTCTTACTATCAACTCTCTGAAGCATTTTACAAAAATTACTTATAAGGAAAATTATAAATTCTAGCCCATTTTTAAGACTTAAATCTACTGTTCCTATTCATTTTTTATTTTTTTAATCTATTAATTAAATTTTTTATATGTTTTTTATGTATGTTCACGACATTATTTCATTATAGTACTAAGGTTTTACCCATATAAAAAAGCACGAATCTACTAAATTCTTTGCAGATTCGTGCTTTTTTTATTTGAAACATGTACAACCAACGATAACTAATAAAACAAATAGTACAACGATTAATGCAAAACCGCCACCGTAATTACCGTAGCCGCCGTAACCGCCGTAGCCATAACCACCGCCGTAACCCCAGTTACAAAATCCCATTTGACTTCACCTCCGTAGCCTGTTTACTCTATAGCATATGTACAGGCTAGGAAAAATGTTAGCCCATTTATCGCCCTTTTATTACGATAAATTATTACGATAAAAAAGAGATTGAGACATAACGAAATTACTCCAATCAACCGCTAGAAACAACCAGCTGAATTAAACCCATGTTCACCATAAAAATAAAAAAATCCGAACGATGAATCGTTCGGATCTTCCTTCAACTAAAATACTTTTGTCCCAGCCTCTTTTAAGATAACAAATATTAACTTATTTACTTTTAGAAGCTTGTTCTTTAAAGCGAAGTATGTAATACGGAACAATACAGATAACCGCCAAAATGAGAGCCGTTAAACTGACTATGCGGGGATTATTAAGCCCAAAAGAATAGTCTCCAAAAGATGCTCCAATCGCAATAATAGCAAAAATAATATACAGAATACGAAATATGTTAATCCACTTTTTCTGTTTAATCGTAACCACTCCTTTGCTTATTTTACTTCAACATAGAATATTATAACTTTACTAAACAACTTGTTGCAAAATTTCTTCTTCCTTTAACTGATTACCTTTTAATCTAACGGTAAACAAATTTCCACACTCGTCCCTTTGTTTACTTCACTTTCAATACTAAGAGTTCCTTTATGCTGTTGGATAATATTAAAGCAGATCATTAATCCTAACCCGATTCCGTCTTCTTTAATACTGTAAAATGGTTCACCTAAATGTTTGATGCGTTCTTTTGAAATTCCTACACCTTCATCAATAATTTGAATATGAATATGATTGTTGTCCTTTTTTCTCAGCTCAACTTTAATTTCTCCTCCGGAAGGCATTGCTTCAATCGCATTCTTAAGAATATTTATAAACACCTGTTTCATTTGATTGCTTTCACAATATACAAAAGGCATTTCTCCATATGAGTTAAGTTCAATAAAGATGTTTTTCATGGTTGCTTGAGGCTGCAGCAATAAAATCACTTGTTGAATTAACAGCTGCAAATCAATCGACTGAAATGTTACGGCTTGTGGTTTTGCCACAGACATGAATTCATCTGTAATCATTTCAATACGCTCAATTTCAGAGGATATAATGTTCATATAGGTTAACTCTTCTTTACTTGCTTTTTCAGTTAATAACTGCATAAACCCTTTGATGGCCGTTAAAGGATTTCTAATTTCATGAGCAATAGCTGTAGCAAGCTGCCCGACCGCTGCTAATTTCTCAGATTTCTGCAGCAGCTCTTCTGTTTTTAAGTACTCTGTCCTGTCTCTTGAAACAATAAGAAGCACTTTTTTGTTTTCTATATTGAACAACTTCCCACTATATTCTAGTTTTTTTATTTCGCCAGACTTAAATGTAAACTGTGATTGCAGCGTAAAAGAAAGATTTCCGTTACGAATTTCTTCGACTGTTTTTTGAACAATGTCAGAATCTCTAGGTATAATACCGTGACAAGGCGTGGATAAAAGCTCTTCTCTCGTATATCCAAAGCGTTTACATCCAGCTTCGTTTACTTCAACAAAACGGGCAGGGAAATGATCCGAACCTATTTCAAGTAAATAAATCGCGTCGTTTGCATATTCAAATAACGTGCGGTACTTTAACTCACTTTCCTTAAGCTTACGATGCAGCAAATCAAGCTCTTGTTTAGCTTTTTTAGCTTCAGATATATCCACACATACTCCAGACAAACCTACCAACTCATCTTTCCCATTAAAAATTGGAGAAATGGTGATGCGAAGGTCTACCAAACTTCCATCTTTACGAGCTCTGACAACTTCTACTCGATTGATTGCCTCTTTTTCAGCAACAGTCTTTTTTATATTCTCATGTACATCCTTACTAAAAGCTCCTGCTATATCGTAATATTTTTTCCCAATGACTTCATGGGATTTCCATCCATATACTTTTTCATAGGCCTCATTAACTCGCAAGATTTGCCCTTCTAAATTAGTTATAATAACCGCATCCATGTGATGATTAATAAAAGACTCCAACTGTTCTTTCGTATATTCTAGTTCTTTTTTCATTATTCTGACAAAAAAAGAATCTTCTTCATCCTTACATGAATCTGATCCAGCATAAGCAGCTTCTTCTGCTACAGCGTAAAATTTACGATAAAATTCTATCGTCGCTACGGCTACTCCCAGTCCGAGAATTCCGAACACTAAATATTCTATTTCGCTATAAAACGGCGACTGAATAGGTGTATTCCAGAAGTAATTTGTCAATAAGACATGAACGATAAAATGAAGAAAGAAACAAAGAAGAGATTGTTTTAATAAAGAAAACTGCTTTTTATATCGAATAAGAGGAAGGGAAAACAAAAAGGTAAAAATTAAAATTAAGATAGTCAGTAACCAATGACTTTCTAAATAGATACTGCACACAGCCATAGTGATACCTGCAACTGCACCGGCTCTATAACCAAAGTATAGAACGGTCAAAATAAGAGGAAGAAAACGTAAATCATATGTAATCTGTTGATACGTAACGCTATACACCATAAGAATAGCAGAAACAATACTTGCATAAATACCACTCATCCATTTGTATTTATGGGCTAGACGCTGTAACAAAAATATTCGTATCGCAATCATAATACTGACAAAAAACGAAAAAATACATAAGTTAACAAACAATCCGCTACTAACCACTCCTTCTATTCCTCCTTTACTTGTAAATATGCGTAAAATAATTCCCTTATATAGAGAGTGTAACATGAATAAGCGCTGCTATTTATAAAATTAATAAAAAAACTAGTCTCGCCCGAGGCAAGACTAGTTTTTTATTATCTATGTTGGTCTTGATACATAGGTCCTTCTGAAATCATATTGCTTTCAGAAACGTACGTAGGATCTGAATGAGCATCTTTATTCAAGGTAGCATTTACCTGCTGTTTTTTAGATAAACTTGAAAGTTTTACTTTGGCACTTCGAAAAAGTCCTTTTACTTTTCGTCGTTTCGCAGCATCGCTTAATATATAAGACGTAATGCCGACTCCTACCGTGGATAATGTAATACCTGATATCAATGCTTTTTGTTTTCGTTTTCTCATAATAGCTCCTTCCTTGTACCTTTTTGAATCTTACAGTGACTTTTCCCTATCAGGTAATCTCTTAAACCAGATTATTCAGATTATTCACTTCTTTAACAAGACGCGGCAGTGTGTCCGCTCCTGCTATCCCATCTGAAAAAAGGCCATACCGATTCTGGAATTTTTTCACTGCAGCGATTAATTCATCTCCATAGAAACCGTCTGCTCCAAACTTCGGAAGAGAAAAACCTAGCGCAAGTAAGTTTTGCTGAATTTGTTTGACTCCTAACCCTCTATCACCTTTGGAATACACAAAGGGTCCTTTTGTATTATTCGTCATAGAGAGATTTGTTGTAACTTCTTTAAAAAATGAGTAGTCCATTTCATTTATATCCACATTTGTAGAAATTCCTTTTACTCTGCCAGAATCCGTATACTGAAACATTGCCCATCGCTGCCACTGACTTAGCTTACCAGGGTGCTGCATACCGCCTTGTCTGTTGGCTGCACTATATCTTGCTACCCACAAAGGATACTTACTTATTTCGTTTGTAAAAAAAGTTTTAGCAAAATGATAGTTCGTATATACGATAGGCTTAATCCCTGTTGTTTTGTGAACATGCCCGAGCCAGCTTACGGCAAAGCGAGAAACAAATTCTTTGGATTTTTTCTTATCTTCTTCTAAATCCAAACATGGCGGAAGGTCTAGTTTCATTTGTCCAAGCTGAGCAATAAAAAAAGCAGCTTCTTTCTCCGGGCTATTTGTACAGTGAGCATAATGATAAAACCCTACTCTCAAGCCCGCATTTTTAGCACCTATATAATTTTCATAGGATCTAGGGTCTACAAAAGTTCCACCTTCTGTTAACTTTATATACACCCCTTTTACTGAGGTGTTTTTTATTTCTTTCCAATTAATGATTCCTTGATGATGAGAAACGTCGAGAATAATAGGATTATTTGAATGTCGCCTTTGCATAGTTTTCACCTCTTTTGCTAGCTTCCTTATGTATACGACGAATCTCTCAAAACCCCTGTTTTTTCCGGATCCTGATATTCTTTTATAACGATGTGTAAAACGTTGCTCATTTGAATCGCTAAATAAGCTTCGTGCTTTTTGTCATAATAACGATACCATCCTTGTGTATGAATAATAGATTCCTCAAGCTCTTTTACATTTTCTGATTCAACCAATGTACTGATTGATTTTTCATTTCCAAAATAAAACTTCACTTCGTACGTCACTTGAATCCCTCCTTTATAAAAATGTAAATACCCTAATCGTATGTATTTGAATCTAGTGCAAGGTAGTGTAAAATTTCTTTTAATCCGCAGTTTCTTTTTATGTGTTTATTTAGAACAGTGTTTATTTTATTAAAACAAGAAACCAAGCATTCTGAGCTGCTTGGTTTCTTGTTTTATTTTGATGGATGAATCATATTAGCAGGATTTACCCATTGCTCAAATTGTTCTTCAGTCAGAAGGCCTGTTTTGACCGCTGCTTCTTTTAATGTCGTTCCTTCTTTATGAGCCAGCTTGGCGATTTTAGCCGCATTTTCATAACCTATGTGCGGATTTAACGCTGTTACAAGCATAAGAGAATTTTCTAGATTATGCTGAATCTTTTCTTTGTTGGGTTCAATTCCTACTGCGCATTTATCGTTAAAAGCCTGCATGGAATCTGTCAGCAATCTGACTGATTGTAAAAAATTATAAATAATAACTGGCTTAAATACATTTAATTCAAAGTTTCCTTGACTAGCCGCAATGCCAATCGTCACGTCATTCCCAAGCACTTGTGCAGAAACCATTGTTAGAGCTTCACTTTGAGTTGGATTTACTTTTCCAGGCATAATAGAACTTCCTGGTTCGTTAGCAGGAATCGTAATTTCGCCTAGTCCGCTCCGAGGACCGCTTGCCAGCCAGCGTACGTCATTGGCGATTTTCATTAAGTCAGCTGCTAAGGCTTTGAGTGCACCGTGGGCATAAACCACTTGATCGTGACTTGTTAATGCATGAAATTTATTAGGTGCTGAGATAAATGTTTTTCCAAGCGTGCTGCTGATTTCTTTCGCTACTTCATCGCCGAAGTCGGGATGTGCATTTATCCCCGTCCCAACAGCTGTACCGCCAATAGCTAGCTCCTTCATATACTCTACGCTTTGTTTAATCATTTCTTCATTCTTTTCGAGCATATGATGCCATCCGCTAATTTCTTGTCCTAGTGTTAGCGGTGTAGCATCTTGTAAATGGGTTCTGCCTATTTTAATAATATCTTTAAACTGCTCTTGCTTCGCAGCGAACGTTTCTTTTAATGTTTTTAGAGCAGGCAATAATTGATCTTCGACTTCTAGTACAGCTGCAATATGAAGAGCTGTAGGAAAAGTATCGTTAGAGCTTTGTGACATATTGACATCATCATTTGGATGAAGCGTTTCGTCGCCATTTATTAGCTGGTTTCCCCGGTGGGAAATCACTTCATTTACATTCATGTTTGATTGCGTTCCGCTTCCTGTCTGCCATACCACTAAAGGAAAATGTTCATTCCATTTCCCTTCAATAATTTCGTTAGCAGCTTGTACGATGGCTTCCGATTTCCCTGCTGATAGTTTGCCTAGTTTATGATTACTAATAGCTGCACTTTTCTTCAAAACCGCAAAAGCACGTATTACTTCAATCGGCATTTTTTCAATCCCTATTGGAAAATTTTCTTTACTTCTTTGCGTTTGCGCTCCCCATAGTTTATCTTCTGCCACTTTGATTTCTCCAATTGAATCTCTTTCGATACGATAGCTCATAGTTAGAACTCCTTTTCAATATTTTCTTTACCTATTAGTATTGATTATATGGATGAATTTCATGACATAATAACAATTATTCACTGTGAAAATTCCCTTTATTTTATTTTTTAAACGGTATTAAATACTTTGATTATTTAGCTCATAGTTTATTTTGATTTCCTAACATAAAAAAAGATCCGAAGAATACGCTCTTCAGATCTTTTTTGAATACATCTAATTTTACTTATGAATCCATACAGCACCGGCTGAATTGTCTTTTGCTTCACCAATTACGTCTAATTTTAATCCGTTTTGAGGAAGCAAGCGGCCTGCATCTTTAATTCTTTCATCTAAATACGATTTTTTGTCGTTGAAGCTTGTAACGCCATTTGATTCTTTAGATGAAATCGTTCCCCACGTTTTATGAGAATATGACCAAGCAGGTGATTTATCAAATGAGAACGCCGCGTCTGCAATTTGATATCGGCTTGAATTTGCTGTAGTGCTAATACCATTCACATTAAAGTAAAGAACTTTATGAGCATGTGAATCAACTACGCCAAGGAATCCTTCACCCGGATGTTGTCCTACCCAGTTATCAAGATAGCTTTCATCTGCGTACCAAAGCAGCATGCCTGTATTATATTTTGCACCGCGCGCGAATTGAAGTGCTTTATCACTGCCTGTATAGTTTCTCCACTCAAGGTAATAATAGTTAGCTTTGTAGCTGATGCCGTTTGTCTTTTCAAATCCATCTAACGTTACTTTTGGAGCTCCTTCAGCATCGTCCGTAAATACCGTTTTTCCATCTACTACTAAACTAGCATTATCAAGAGCGAATCCTTGAAGAGCAAGTCCACCGTCCGTTACGTATTCAAATTGAAGCTTGATTTTTTTACCTTTAAACTGCGTCAAGTCATAACTTTTATCTTCCCATTTTCCGTTAGATGTTTCAGCAGAACTATCTGCATTATTCGCTTTATCACCAATTGTATCTAACAGAACTTTTGAACCGTCAGGAAGAATCGCATTTACATATAAGTAATCGTATTCTGCCTCTACTTCATAGAACGCTTTATAATTGAACGTCGCTGTTTTGGCCGTTGTTAAATCAAACTCTGGCGTCGTCATTGTCGTATGCAGATCATCTCCGCGTTTACTGTAGTAGTAGTTGCTTCCAAACTCAGGCTTAATCCCTTGAACAGCTTTTTTAGGTAAATTAATCTTCACAATACCCGGTCGTTTAGATTTTGTCACGCTTTGATCAACCACGCTCACAGAGCCCGATTTTGTAATGTTTTTGCTGTCGATTTGTTGAATATTTGCCCAGTTTCCACCCATATTTGCTTGGAAAAACTCTTTATTTTGCGGGGAGAAACTTGTCGGTTCTGTTCCAGCTACTTCACCAGCCCAGCTCCCTCCGCTCATAATTGACCAAACGCCTACCGGCTCACCTTGACCCGTATACTGTGTATCATACTCATCCGGCAAACCTAAATCATGGCCAAATTCATGAGCAAAAACGCCAACTGCTCCGTCTTCTGGTTCAATTGTATAATCATAAGCTGCCATGTTTGTTCCAGGAACTTTATACACTTGTCCCAAAGTAGAGCGATGAGACCAAATAGCATCGTTTCCTAGTTTACCTCCACCTGCTTCTTGCCCAGTTCCAGCATGAATGACCATTAAGTGGTCCACTATGCCGTCAGGCTCATTGCGGTTGCCGTCTCCATCGATATCATATTGATCGAACTGATCATAATCTGAAAGGTTAATGCCGCTTTTTGCTGCAGCAGCAAGCGCTTCTTTTACAAGATTACGAGGCCCTTTAGATCCAGGCGCATTATCGTTTCCTCCCGCTGGGTTGTCTGCTCCGTATTCTTTTGCGTTTCCAGGTACAGTTAACCAGTCAGAAACCGTTCCATCTACTGTGTAACTACCTCCAGACTGTTCTTCATAATATTGTTTAAACGTTTTAATTTTCTTTCCGTTAAATAGCGTAAAATCTTTCTTTCCAAACATTAATTGCTGATAATGATTTCGGTTAAAATCTTTTGCATACATGTAACCAGGTTCTTGAACGACATTGTTATGCTTAAAGTCTGCGTATTCGACTAAAAGAACAAGAACTTTATCTTTTCTCACTTGTCCTTTATAGTTTGCCTGAGCTGCAGGTTTAACGTTTACCCCGTTCCCCGAATTGTTTCCTTGAGACTTAATGTTAGCAAATTCGCCTCGTTGAAACTTTTCTTTTTGTTTTGTTTGCATTTCTTTCGCTTTCAAATCAATTTTGCTAGCTTTATGTCCCTTCATGCTCTCTTTATGTGCATCTTTTTTGTTTATGTAAGAAGTAACGGCTTTCTTCACTTCTTGCGGTGTTGCACTTTGAGAAATAACTCCTTGGTTTTTCAGTGCGTTAGCCAATCTTTCTTCCGGTACTGTATTCATATCAATTGGTGAACTCGGAAGTTCATCCGATTGTGCGGTTTTAGCTGAAACAGTACTTCCATTCATAAGTACTGGCCCCACTCCGCTTAATGTAACAGTTGTGGCAAGAAAAGATGTCCCCAAAATCTTTTTCCAGCTTTTCAAGTAAACCCCTCCATTTTAGAATTTTCAAACTATTAGCAAGATTTATTTTATATTCTAAAACTAGGAAGGTCAACTACATTTTACTATATTATTAAAATTTTTTAATTCTAGTAGATAATGTAAAATAGTTTTATAGTATGTAACTAATTTTCTTTGCCTGACAATTAAAATGTCTGATAAAACCTTTTTACATATGCAAATTCTATGCCAAATCGATAACAGAAACTAAAAATATATGAAGCGTATTTTTTTAGGGAATTAGAACCATCTTTTCCGTATTACTATTATATAAAAACAAAAAATTCCCCATTATGGATACAGAAAGATAAAAAATCACTTCTCAATAGACGAGAAGTGATAATTTCTGTATGCAAGTAAATTTAAGAATGTTCTTTTTGACGCTGCAGCAAGATATGATAGAGCGACATGCTCCAAATAGACATGTTACGCGCTGCGATTTCATAAGGTTTTTCATCAATTTTAAACAAGAAATCTCCTTCATAACTCACGGATTTCCCTTGCTTTTCTAGCTCTTGTTTAACAGCTTCAATCCATTCTACTGCATTCGTATAATGTTTGTTCAAACGAACTTTAATAGTTTGATTCCTGTAATGAATAAAAGATGTAATTCCCCAAAAAATTAAGACAAGAAAAAGTACCATATACAGCAATTGCATGATAACGATCCCCTTCTTCCTTCATTTCATTATTTTCAATGAAGACTTAATTTAGATGAGTAAATATTACTATTCTCCTTTGCTATCGTCATCTCCTTTAAAAAAATAAATTCCTTTTCCACGTAGGCGTATAAAATAAATCCATGTACGTGCTACCTCATCTTTTTTACTAACGTTTTCTGTTGAAAAATGATAAGCTAATAGAATGATAAATAGAAAGGGAGGGCGACGAGTTGTCAACTGAACAAGTGAAATTAGCAGCCGTTTTAGATGTTGAAACAACGGGATTAAGTGCGCAAACATGCGATATTATCGAACTAGCTATTGCTGTTGTTTCTTATGATTCTTCTACCGGAGAAATAATCGACATTGTAGAAGAATATGAAGAATTTAATATGCCTTCAACTCCCATTTTCCCGTATATTACAAACTTAACGGGAATTACAAATGAGATGGTCAAAAATAAAACATTAGACGATAAAAAAGTGGAATCGCTGTTAACTAGCGTTTCGGCTATCATCGCTCATAATGCTTCTTTCGATCGCAGTTTTCTTTTAAAACGGTATCCATCTTTATTCAACCAAAAATGGCACTGCTCTATGCGTGCTGTCAAATGGAAAGAGTACGGCTTTCCTAATAAAAAACTAACAACGCTTCTTGATCATCATAATATCGAGAGAGAGCACGCTCACAGAGCTATGGATGACGTGAAAGGAACCATTGACTTGCTAAGACAGCAAAATCCTAGCGGAGAGCCCTATTTTTCTGAAGTATTAAAAAAAGCAATGAGCAAACCTAAAAAAACAGCGGCCTCCACTCGTTTTTAACTCAACAAAAAAAGCGCAGAAGCTGCGCTTTTTTTGTTTTTATTCGCATATTTCTTAAGTGTTGAGTTATATGTTTGAGGAGTATGATTGGAAACAGCTAGGCTGTAAACGCACAGGAAGAAAAAGAAAAGTGCCTGCTTTCAAGCAAAAAAGCCGCGGAGGAACAAACTGAACAGCTGGTGTTTACACACATATACGAAATCAGCTGAATTTCTAATAATCTGGAAGATTTTAATTATACTTCTCTTATTTTTTGGTTTTGAAGATCGTGATGCGTTTGTTCTAGTTCACTTAAATTCAATTCGTACAAATGTCTCCCGTCTTCCGCTTTAAAGTAACCCGATTCAATAATTTGATTCATTAAAAGATCTTTCTTTTGCTCAAATGCTTTTTCAGATGTCATGTTATCATCTCCTTTTTTAAGTAAATATCTTTCATAGAAAAGACGTACACCGCTTGTGGCATACGTCTTGTTGCTTTTCACACTCGTTACCTATGTTTAAAAACAACGCAATCGTTACATTTTATCGAGAAGGCTGCTTATATCTTGCAGCCATATTGAACATTTTGGTGATGCACTACTTTTATACCCTTCATGATGTTCTTAAAACGCAATTGGAAAAAGATTTTCACAAAATTTGTTTTCCATCTACTGCCCCGCTTTCAAAATGCGGCTGTGCGGCGATTTTTTTCGTTGCTAAACTGACCACCATTAATACAACTAAATTAATAAATAAAGAAATAACGCCGACATTTGTATCTTTAATGATTTGTGGCAACGCAGGAAACAACGTGCCAAGCGTTGTTTCAGTAATCGTTATATACATCACAGACGCAATGCCGGCAACAATACCTGCACACGCCCCGTATTTAGTCACGATATTGTTTTTCATTAAACTAAAAATAAAAGCAGGAAACAGCTGCGTCACAATGCTGTAGCCCATTAGTAAAAGCGTTACAATCGTATTCCCTCCATGAAGTGTAAAATAGACTGAAACAAGCGCAATGACCGGTACGAAGCATTTAGCCAGTATCGAAATTTGTTTGCCCGTCGCTGAGGGAACAAGAACGCCATAAACGTTTTTAGATAGTGACGTAGAAGCTGCCATCAAAAGCATCGATCCAGGCACAAGTGCTGTTAATAAACCAGCAGCGCCAATAAAGCCTACAATCCACGGGTCAAATGTTTGAATGGAAAGACGAAGCAGTGACAAGTCCGCTTCTGCGCCTTGTAGTCCAGGTACCTGCATAAGAGCAGTAAACCCTACAAAAAAGACAAAAAGCAGCATTAGTGTATAAATAGGACTTATAATAGAATTCTTTCGAAATACATTCTCGTTTTCAGCTGAATACGTTGCATTAAACGTATGCGGCCACATGTAAAATCCTAATACGGTCAGCATGACTGTAGAAATAAACCACGAAATACTTAGACCTGTCTTGGGAAGAGTAAGAAACGTTGGATTTGCTTGATGCACAGCCTCAAACATTGGCTGTAAGCCTCCGTAGTAATGAAACGGCATATATATTCCTAAAAATAAGACGACAATAAAAATCATAATATCTTTAACAATAGCCGTCCACGCGGAACCATGTATGCCTGATATCATTAAGTAAACCGTTAGTGATATGGCTCCAATCCAAATGGCTGCGGTTGAAGAGATAGAGCCATAAGAAGCTTCAGATACAATAATACCTAAGCCTTTGAATTGTAAAATAATATAAGGAACAATTGCCAGCACCCCTGCGCATGAAACAACGATGCCTAGAAACGGGCTTTTGTATTTTGAAACAAAAAAATCCGGCTGAGACATGAGCTTATGTTTCTTCGCATATCGCCATATTTGCGGGCCGATCCAATACCCTAACACGTACGCTAAAGAAATATAGGCTAAAATATAAAACGCCGGCCCTCCTTTTCCATATGCCCAAGCGCTTCCTCCTAGAAACGTAAAAGTAGTATAGATTTCACCCGCCATCAAAAAGAAGACAAAAACAGTTCCAAAACCTCTGCCGCCTACGCTCCACTGTTCTAAATCCATTTTTTTGCCCCGCGTAGCTCGAATTCCAAGATAAATAGCTAAAAGTAAAAAACCAAAAATAATAATCAGAGCGGTATTCATTATTTATCTCCTCCTTTAACAGCAGGATCGAGCTTGTACACAATACCCATAATAAAAGACGTAAGGATTACCCACATAACAATCCAAAAGAGAAAAAAGGGCATCCCTAAAATAAACGGCTTCACTTTGTTAACAAAAGGCAATAAACCTAATATTCCTACAAACGGAAGCAGGCAAAGAAGATAAATTATTTTCATAGAACTCCTCCTTAATCAAACGGCTTAACAGTACTTATCTAAGGCTTCAACCATCTCATTATGTACTTCTCTTATTCTTCTCTTTACACCTCCATTCTTAAGCTAAACGAGACGTTTGGCATAGAAAACCGCCGTTTATTTGCTTCTTAGTATCTTCCATTTGTCCCCATGTGGAAAGAAGTTTGTAAGGCATGCTTACAAGATTTTGAATGCAGCAGAATATTATTTCATATACAGAATATAGACAAACAAAAAGAAACGGAACTGAGAGTAAAGGTCTCAGTTCCGTTTCGATCTAGCATTTCTATACTTTATTCTTCTTCTTTTTTCTTTACACCAAGCGAAGAGAGAGCTTGTTTTAAATGCCCAAACGTTTCAATTTTATTAAAACTAATTCCTACATTAACAGCTGTCTGAGCCATGTCAAGACTCACTCCTGACATAATCGCATGGATGCCTAGCAGCTGCAAAATGTTAATCAAATCAAAAAATTTGTGAGCGACATACGTATCTACATAATTTACACCCGATAAGTCAATGACTAGATGCCTTATATGTTTTTCTGCACACCTTTTTGGAACAACCTCGATAATAGAATCACCTTTGATTTCATCAATAAGCCCTACCAAAGGCAAGACCGCGATGTGATCTACAATTGGAATGACAGGAAAACTCGTTTCGTCGATTAGCTCTTGCTGAAGACTTATTTTTTGCCTTGTGATTTTATAATACTGTTCGGAGAATTCATTAATGAGTTTATCAAATGTTGTATGATAAACTTCGCTCCAAGACAGTATATCTTCTTTTGTAATAGATGAATGTATCAGACTATATGTTTTGACATACGTCCAAATAATTTTTCTTGTTTTGCTTAGCGCTTCTACTACCTCGTAAATCGGCGTATCAAATTTAATTCTGCTGTTTACTACTTCCGTCGTCCATTTCACCATACGTTGTTTAAAAATCTCTTGATCGTCAAGAAAGCCGCTCGCAATTGTTTCGATCGTATAAAGATGCTGCTCGCGCAGCTTTTTCTCAACTGAAGCGTCTGCGTCCTTTGAGTAAATCGATCCTTTAATATTACTTCTTTGGCGCAGCCATTCTTCACTGATAGAGGCTGAATTCTCTAAAATATATTCAAAAAGACGTTGATTTTGTTCACTCACTACTGTTTAACCTCCGTTCACTTTCTCCTTCTGTCCAATTACTTACAAAACGTACCTTATGATAAATTCATGCTTCATATTTTTTCCTCGTCCATCTCTATCATACACGATAACCGCTTTGCATACTTATAGAGAATTAGATATAAACAAGCAGGTATTTGATTATCTACATAGATAAACTGCCGTGTATGATGCAACTATCATTTATTTTCACATGAAAGGATGTTAATTGTATTGAAAAAATCAATTATTTTGTTGGGGATTCTCGCTACAAGTATTGGATTATCCGCTTGTTCAAACAATACAACAACTTCTTCTGCCACAAACTCTTCTGCACATTCAGGTCATGAACATCATAAAGCTGCAGTTGCTGACATTCGCGAAGAGACTCCAGGAGCAGATGTTTTACCACAGTTTTTGAAGAACCAGCCTAAAGATATGAAACTAGTTTATCTATCCGTTGCTAAAAATCGTGAACTACTTGAAAAAATCCCTTGCTACTGCGGATGTGGCATGGAAGCGAATCACAAAAATAGCTATGACTGCTTTATTTTTAAAAACAAAAGAAACGGAGCAGTTGTCTGGGATGATCATGGAACAAAATGCGGATTGTGTATAGAAATTGCAGCTAAAGCTATGCTCGACTATAACCGAGGCAAATCAATAAAAGATATTCGCAAAGACATCGATGAAAAATATAAAGAAGGCTATGCACAACCCACTCCCACTCCTTCCCTGTAGAACATTGGCAGTTTTTAAGTAAACATTCGCGACAGGTATATGTAAAAGTAGAAAATATCAAAAGCACGTTTTTTTAGCGTTTTGAAAGCTGATTCATCTTTGAAACAGCAAAAAACACTCAAATAACTATTTGAGTGTTTTTTGTATACTATTCTTTCACAAACTCTTTTGTACTTCTTACTGTATCAATCGGACGCACGAGCTTCTCAATTTCTGCACGTTTTGGCTCTAAAAACGGAGGCAGTGATAATTTTTCTCCGAGCGTTTCGTAAGGTTCATCTCCCATAAATCCTGGTCCATCTGTCGCAAATTCAAATAAAATTTGCGGAGCCACTCTTGCATACAACGATTCAAAGAAGTGACGATTCACATAACCAGAAGTATGGAAACCGAAGCTTGGCATTCGGTTAATCCACTCTTCAAGAGCCTGTCGATTTTCTACGCGAAAAGCAACGTGATGAACCGTTCCAAAACCTTGCTGAGCCTGCGGAAGTTTTTCATTGTGTTCTACTACTACTTGCGCCCCGTTTCCTCCTTCTCCTACTTCAAATAGGTGAAGATCTCCTTCTTGAGCAATCTCTTTAAATAAAAGGACTTTTTCCATCATTTCTTTAAAGTAATTAAACTCGGCAATACGAATAAAGATAGGACCGAGTCCCGTAATAGCGTATTGAAGAGGAACAGGGCCTTTTTGCCAAGGAGTGCCTGATTCAACTCCTTGATTTCCTTCATCGGAAATTAACTGATACTGCTGATCATCAAAATCAACAAACGAAAGCGTCTTTTTCCCAAATAGCTCTTGAATCCCCGTATACTTTACTTCTAAGCGATCAAAGCGCTTTACCCAATAGTCTAAAGCCTCATCATTTGGAACGCGGAAAGATGTTTTTGAAATTTCATTTGTTCCGTGAAAACCTTTTGGAATACCTGGAAAATCAAAAAAAGTCATGTCCGTTCCAGCGCTTCCTTTATCATCTGCAAAAAACAAATGATACGTTTGAATATCATCTTGATTGACCGTTTTTTTAACTAAGCGCATGCCTAACACATATGTGAAAAATTCATAATTCTTTTCTGCACTGCTTGTAATAGCCGTTACGTGGTGTATTCCTTTTAAGTGGTTCATTCTACATTCCTCCGGATAAATCGTCTAGTTTATTATTCGTCATTTATCTTTAATTTAAATATCTTTAATTAAAGATAATATACCATGATTAATTTTCCTTTGTCAATAAAGTATGGATGATCTCGGAAGGAAATATGTATATTTTTACATTTAACCAAAACATTATAAATGAGGGCGAGCTAAATCGGCAATAAAACATCGTATAAACAAAGAGCTTTTACAATTCAAAAGCTCTTTGTTTATTCTTTAATTTTCAATATGCTTGATTATAACTGCAGGATTGCCTCCGACTACCACGTTATCAGGAACATTTTTTGTCACAACGGCACCCGAAGCAATTACCGCATTGTTGCCTATTTTCACTCCAGGATTAATAACGGCTCTTCCCCCAATCCAGACGTTATTTCCTATTTCTACGCGTTTTCCAAACTCAGCTCCTGAAATTCTTTCAAGAGCATGCAAAGGATGAGTTGCTGTATAGATATGTACACCTGGTGCAAGAAAACAATTATCACCTATTCTTATTTCACATACATCTAAAAGTACGCAATCAAAGTTAGCATAAAAATTTTCTCCAACATGAATGTTAGAACCGTAGTCACAGCGGAAAGTAGGCTCTATGCAAAGAGAATTCCCCGTAGATCCAAACAGTTCTTTTAATAAGTTTGTACGTCTTTCTTCTTCCCTTTCTGTTGTTTGGTTATAAAGCCTTGTTAATCTTCGAGCGTTTTCACGTTCTTTTATTAATTGCAGATCAGCGGAAAGATATAATTCTCCATCCAGCATTTTTTGTTTTTCTGTTTTCATTTTGCATCCCCTTTTTTGTAGTTCCTTCTCTAACCTATACTGATTTATTCTCTTACACGATATCATGTTTTTAAACCTTTGTCCGGTATTCGCTGAGATTATCACCCACCAGGCAAACATTAGTTAATTTGATAACTCCCGGAAGCTAATTTTTTAATCCTTTTATGTAAAAGGAATAGTAAGAGAAACCTTCATCACATATACTATATAAATTTATATAAAAGGCAGGGATATCATGAAAGCACAGCGCTTGGTAGATGACCAAAAAGGAACATACAGCAAGGAGGTTCAGAAGCACTTTAAACTAAAAATAAATGGAAAAATTTACACACAACCCTCACCACAATCACCTTCCTCCCGCCCTATACAGAAGAAAAATCTTAAATACAAACCTCAAAATAAAGTTCTACGCACATACGATAAAAAAGATAAAACATTAAATGATACACAAGAAAAGCTCATAAAATCTGCAAAAACTAGATTAACTAAATATGAAAAGCTTCTATTAAGCAATCAGCTTTCAGAATCTGCGGCTCTTTACTCACCTTTTGGGTTAGAAGAGCTCGTACGAATGGCTAGTAGAGAGGAGTGAACGATTTGTGTTGGGTGAAAAAGTAATCATTGATACAAACATTTGGGCTTCACATGCGCTTAATTATCCAGAAGTTGTGGAATATATTAATGAACTTATTTCAAATAATGCGGAATTTTTAATGCCTACCGTTGTACAAATGGAACTTCTGTCGCATTGGGAAGTAGAAACAAATCCTCAAGTCAAAGCAGTAAAAAATCATTATATTTACGATATGACAGATAAAATTGTAGACGTTACAAGTGAAATTGCACAGCTAGCAGCTCAAATTCGCAGAAAAGCCAAAATAGAATCCAATAAAAAAATTAAAGGCCCGGATGCGATGATTGCCGCATCTGCTTTTATACATAATGCGAAACTGATTTCCAACAATAATAAAGATTTTGCTTGGATTACATTTAATTTCAGCTATCGAGGTCAACCATTATCTTATGTAAATCCTATTAAAGACACGATTGCTTACGCTTCTTTTATTAAAAGCTTTGAACTTCTCAACCTTCCCGATGCTGATAACTTACAAGAAAACGAGAAGGAAAGCTGATTTGTTTTTATTTTCAAAATACTCTTTGTCTCCCGCCTTTTTCAAATTAAAAGCTTGATGGGTACATACTCCAATTCTTTTTATGTTGAATACAGTAAAAAGCATAAAAATTTAGGCGGTGAAAAGAGTGAATTATCAATATTACCCAGAACAAGCTTTAGAAGAGTACCAATATGGCTATGATTATTATTCGAATCCCCATGAAACTGACGAAAGATTCCCTTATGGTTATTATCCATACCCTCGCCCACGTCCATTTTATCCTTACCCTTATCCTCGTCCTATTTATTACCATCCCCCTTACTTTTACCCTCGTCCTCGTCCGTTTTACCCACACCCAGTGTATTGGAGATAAAAAAAGAAGAGCGATCAGCTCTTCTTTTTTGTTTCTTGATATTTAGACATCTCTTCTTTAATAATGGTCACAAACGCTTCATTTTGCTCAATTTCAAAAACAGTAATAGCTTTTTCTAAGTAAGCTATTCCTTCTTTAAGCTCACCAAGCTGACAGAGTGCTTCTCCAATTTGATAGTGCAGTTCTCCTAATAAATAAAGCGTCTCATGCTGAATACAAAGCTCTAGTCCTGCTTGTGCATATTTAACCGACTTTTCATAACGTTCCATTTGCAAAAGCGCACGCGATAATCCGTATAAAATTCGAATTTTGACTAAAGGATCTTTTAACTTAGGAAGCAAAGCAATATGCTGCAATCCTTCCATAAACGTACTGAACGCTTTTTTTAAATGACCTTCTTCTTCATAAATAATGGCAATACTATTTAAAATAGCAATCTCTTTTTCTGAATAGAACTGTTCGCTCGTACGCGTGAACGCAATGGCTTTTTCCAATTTACGAAGCGCTTGTTCAAATTTATTTCCAATATAATAATCACATATGGCTTCGTGCCATAGGAAAAATTGTGCGTGAAAAGGATCTTGAAACATAGGATTATCTTTTTCTTTGTTCACCATATGTAACACGGTTTCATAATCGCGTTTTCGTATATAATGCCTAATGGTCGATTTAATTTCTTTTGAATAATCGTTGGGCGTTAGCTCTCCTGCTTCAAAGAAATAATTCATCGGAACCCCTAAGCGTTTCGATAAATGATAGAGAACTTCACTGCTTGCATGAATTTCACCTTGTTCAAATCGATGTAGCTCTTCTTCTGTACAAATTCCTTTTGATAACTCGACAGTTGTCATTTCCGCAATCTTTCGCAGATCTTGAATCAGCTGACCTACTTGTTTTTTATCATTCAAAAAATCACCTTACTTAAAACGTACAAACCCCGTTAAAACAACGTTCCGTTATAATATTGTAAGCCTATTGTACATTTAGATAGTTTTTTTATCAATAGAAATAAGAAAAAAATTCCAAGAAAAATTCTTCTAATTATATTGACGTCACACCTAACCCACTTAACCTTTATAAAATATCACCTTGAATTGATAAATTAATTCGACTAACTAATTTTTCTAAGTCCTTGATTAATTCATTAGGGGTGCAAGTATTATTCATTACGTTATTACATATCTTTAGAAGCTCAAGTTTAACTTCTATGTTAATTTCCTTTGATTTCAATTGCTCTTCCACAACAAACAGCCCCTTAATAAGTACATATTATCATAAAAAAGGATTTTTTTGTTATTATTTCATTTGTTTTTGCTTCAAATTTCTTTCCCTAACTTAAAATAAATTTCTTTTTACCTATATTATTTTTATGTATACTGAAAAAGAACTATACATCCAGAAGGAGGAAATTTAATTACATTCTTTACCGTAGATGCACTTTTAGAAAATAACTCTCACGTACTACAATATTATCAAACTGCTAGTCGACTATGGGACGAAATTTGGAATGATCCTCAAAGTGAGACATCTGAAGGTTTATCTCGTATTTTATCTAACCGACAGCTTACTTTTGAAGAACGGTGTGGCGGAAGACCACTAGGTCAAGAAGTTATCGTTTAGGTAGGGTTTGGTCAGTTGTACAGTCCGTACAATGGTTATACAGATGATAGTAGAGCTAAAGCTCATTTATTAAAAGAAGCTTTTAGACTCAACTATTGTAGTTTTGAAGTTAAAAGTTTAGCAGATGATGCTTCCAGTTCTTATGATGATGTGCTTTACATACTGATTGTAGATTGTCTATTGATAAACGTTTACTCCAATCCTCTTTCACTTCTATAAGGTGATGGACTATTTCAACAGGAGTAAGACTGCCTTCTTCAAGACAGACCTCGCATAAAGAGTTTAACCTCTTCTTCCTATTGCGTAATTTAATCCATGAAATACTAGAATAAAAGGCTTGTTCTTTCTTATCTACTCGCTGTTCTTTATACTCTCGATGAGCATCTTCCCTACCCTTATCACAATATGTATCATAAGTTAATTCTCTACATTCATTCCTCCGTGTTACATATCTTAGGACTCTTGCGAGGCACGCTGTGTTTTAACCACCCTTCCTGTTCCTTTTATTATTTAGCACATATTTCAATTTATGTAATTTAGACATAATAAAAAGCCACCCAATTTGAGCAGCTTAAACTTATAAAAATATTAACTTTTATTTCAGCTCTAAAAGTAAATAACTTAGCGCCCTATCTAATGCTTCAGATATAGTTTCAACCTCTTCAATCAACTCTGCGCCAGATTTCAAATGATAAGATAAACCCGTATCAAAAATTTTAATTCCACCAGCAACCTGATAGTTAGATTTTAAAACTTTCCTCAAGCTCAATACAGATCCTTGGATTTTAAAAGAAACTAAACAGTCTGGAAATGAAATTTCATTTTCCTCTTTATTAAAATTGACTTTAGGCTGTTGATTATCATTTAGCTTTACATTTAACATCTCAATGAAAGAACCAATAATATCTTGAATCAGTACCAGTTCGAAATGTTTTCCTGAAATTTTAGAAACATAAGCATTAATCCAATTTTTATCGACCATATCTATTACCACCTTTTGTCTATTCTATTCGACAAAAAGTTATTTATTCTTACCTTATTATTATTTTTTTTCTTCTGTAACCATAAACTGCACCACATTATTTAAATTGATATGCACTAGCTCTTTTTCATTCGAAACAAATTTTTCATGTTTTGTTATATGACTAATGACTTCTTTCTTTGATGTGGCTTCAAATTTTAATTCCTTTGTCCTGCCGTTTATAAATTCAAAAACAACTTTAAATTTAAGCATATGTGTATCACCTCTTCACCTACTAGTTCGACAAAGAATGACAAATCATCTGTTTTTAATAAAAAAGGACACTGATGAATCAGTATCCTTATGCTTATTACTTCAATAATAACTCCTGAAACTGAAAGGTATGGCAGGTCCCGAAATAGGCGACTGTCCTCCACCCCCAAGTTTTGGAGCCTTAGCAGGATACCCCAATGGATAATTCCCCCACCAACTGTCAACCTCACCACTAGAATTCAGTACATATCCAGTAGGACGTCCAAAGGAAGGCATAAAATAGGGGTAAAAAGTATAGTTAAAAGGCGTATAGAAATTAGAATAAAACATTTAATCACCTACTTTGTTTCAATTTGTAAAAAAGCCTTCATTAAAATATGAAAGCTTTTCTTTTATTGTGAATCATCGTTTTCAACAACTTTTTATTACTCGAACAAAATAAAAAGCCACTCTAATTTTTAGAGCGACTTAACGTTAAGTATTAAAATGTTGAATGCGTAAGCTCATTGTAAAAAACAACAACTTTAATTGTTTTTTCCTTTCTGAGTAAGCTTGTTTTGAATGCATAAAAGCAATCCAATTATTACCCCAGCAAATATAGTTAAAGCAATATATGGAGTCCAATCTCCATTAAATAAGGCTTCCATTACTACGAATATTACTACACAAACTATTACACTTGCTAGAATGTACAATAGGTTCTTCATTACACCATTCCTATATAACAATAAAATTCTAATGAGCTATAACAATAGTCATAGCTCATTGACTAACTAATTAATAGTAAAATAAAATCATTGGGGGTGTCATCTCTTTTTTAGAAAGATTCCCTCCCACACTAATGCTACTTATCTATACAAGTAGTCTTACTGTATTTTTTCACTTTTCTCAATTTTCATTATAAAATTAGCTAATTCAATATCAATAAAGGTTCGATTTAGAGCTGGTATGTCCCAAAATTGTTGATGGTAATCTGGTATATATACACTCCCGTCATATTGTGCTTTAATAACCCGTCGGAAATTCTCGCTTAGGCATTGCACAATGTAGGACTTTATGCCGTTTTCTACTATAACATTTAGCACTTTAAAATCTAATTGAATTCTCATTTTCTAATCACCAACTTTCTGCCTATAATTTCGACAAAAAGTGTAATAACCCTTCTCGCTATATGACTATGAGAATATTTTTATTCCACGCACTTGAAAGCAATTTGATAAGCTTCATACTTGGTTAATCCTTGTAAACTCATTAAGTACTCAGCCAACATTATTCTTTGATTATGAGTTAAAGGTTCATCATCTTCTTCATTGATACGTAAGAACTCTTCGTTACTAATTTCTCCATCTAATATTTTTTGGTAAAGTTCATCGGTCATTATTTAATAGTCACCCTTTCTAAATTTGAACATACTAAAAAGCACCTGAATTGAAACGATACTTCCCTGATTTTATTAACTGTATCTATGATGTTCTAATTTAACAACATTATTAATATTATTTATGTAATTGATCTTAAAGGAGATGATATCAGTGATTGAATATACAGGCTGGCAATTTTATGATGACTATACAGAAATTTATGGTAGAAACTATTTAACTCATCATGTTGGCTCAATGCTGGTGCCGGTTTCAAGAATAAAAGGCTTAACTCATGACAACGTTTTGTCTGAAGAAAAGTTAAGTCGTCTTCTTAAATCAATAGAAACTCACGGATATGTAACAACTGGTTCCTCTCACATGGATATTAACCTAACATTATTTCCTAATGGTGAGTTTTGCGTTGGTAATGGAGGTAATCATAGACCATACTTAGCAAAAAAACTAGGTATAACTATTATTAGAGCAATTGTAGATGTATGTATCCCACTTGACCTTTTAACAGATGAACAAATTCTACATTTTGAGTCCCTAAATCCTTATGATTTACCTAATAACCCAGAATTAAAAGATGTAGCATATGCCCTAGAACTAATGCCTAGCCAACAACTTGCTAAACAAACTATTATTCATATTCGCTGAGCACCAAAACAAGTGATTTTTGTTGTTAAACAAAATAAAAAGCCACTCTAATTGAGTGACTCTTTACTTGTTATCATTTGTCTTTTACTTCCGTAGGCACATAATCTAAAAGTATTGATATTATCATATTGAAATGCCATGGAGTAAGGTTATCTCCATTATTATCTTTTAATTCGTTAGTTAATTTCTCTAAGGTTTCAGTCCACATCGGTGAATTATTCCTTTGCTTAGCCTCTTCTGCTAAGTGTTCTACAACATTTAGTGCTTTGTAATACTCATTATCCTTAGCACTGATATAATAATCCTTTTGTTCATAGGGCATTATCCTACACAACCCTTTCGTAATTTTTAATTATCTATGGGCATACCTAGGAAAATCGTTTAAAACTATGTAATCTCCACATTGCAATCAATTCTTAATTCTTCCACTGTAGCTTCTACTTCATCAATGTCATCAACATTATGATCATAATCCAAGCAAATCTCTCTTATCTGAAATTTACTAGCTAAAGCATCCATACTAGAATGTTGTCCTATAGTTTTTGGAGTTAATTCTACTAATCTAAATTTCTTCGATTTTGTATTTTGAAAAGTTACTGACCGCTTATCGAAATCAACGTCTCGTTTCTTCAAATATAAAGTTTCATCTACCCTTCCTAATGTGTCTAGCAATGTATGTAAAAGCACATATGATCTAAATTGAGCATAATAACTCTTATTAAAGGAATTAAAAATTCGCTTTATTTCATCTACCGTCAATGTTTCAACCTTATGTTTTTGGAACTTTACATTACGAATTTCATTAAAGACATTTTCTTTCAGCACTTCTTCACGTTTCAAAATATTAAAAGCAGCACGTGCTTTTTGAAGGTAGTTATTTACACTAGTTGGCTTCCCCCCCTTCTTTGCAACTTGCTTAAATTTACTACTTGTATCAGATTTTTCGTGAAGCAACCAATTAATAAAATCCCTAGCGTCATTTAAAGTGATATCATCTACTCTTGTATCTTTTTCAAAGAATGCAATTAAATCATTAAAAACGAGATTATATTGATTTAAAGTGGATTGAGCCATACCTTCTAAAGTTTTAATTTTAATAATTTTCTCTTTAGCTTCTTCAAGATTTATTTGAGCTACTTTTGCTCCCTTTCTTATTCGCTTTGCACACAAAAAGGCAACCCCCTTTGAATATGGAAGTTGCCTTAACAGTTTAGGTAGTTTTTTTATTATGGACAAATTTCAGTCTTAGTGACTATTTACTTACCCTCTAAAAACCCTATTATATCAACGTTTATCAAGTATTTTTTGAAAAGGAATCAGCTGACCTACTTGTTTTTTATCATTCGAAAAATCACCTTATTTAATGTAAACAAATGTTTTTATCCTACTTTTCTACTATACTCCAAACAAAATGACTTTAAAAGAGATAATGGGCTATTTTTTGAAACTATTGTCAATCTTTTCTCCCTATTAATAAAGAAAAACAGCACATCCATGTGCTGCTTCTCCCAAGTTCATATAATTTATGACACTATATATCTTTGCGCCTTAAATAGAGTCAAATACTTGACGCAGTTGAGCTGCGCTTTTATTGATCGCCTGCTGAGCGAGTGGGACAAATTCATGAAACCCTAAAAACCCGTGAATCATTGTTTCATAATTTTCATAGGTGACGGGGACACCGTGATTTTTTAATGCGTCCGCGTAGTCTTTTCCGCTATCTCTTAAAGGATCATACTGTGCTGTAATAATGGTAGCGCTTGGTAGACTCGATAAATCTTCTAGTAATACCGGAGCGTTATAAGGATGCTGTTCTTCTTCTTTATTATTTAAGTACTGAAGGCGAAACCAATCCATGAGATCTTTTGAAAGGAAATATCCTTCCGCATTTTCTTTCATAGAGGCAGGGTGCTGATTTTTAAATCCTAAAGATGGATAAATAAGCAGCTGATGAACAATGGATGGACCTTGTCTTTCTTTTGCTAAAATGCTCACAACCGCAGCAAGGTTGCCACCGGCACTGTCCCCACCGACGGCAATTTTATTTGAATCGATATTTAACTGAGACGCATGAGCTGAAATCCAATCCAAGGCTTCATAGGCATCGTTTACTGCAGCGGGAAATTTATCTTCAGGAGCAAGACGATAATCAACAGACACCACAATACAGTTTGCTCCATTTGCATACGACCTGCATATAGAGTCATGAGTATCCAAGCTTCCTAATACCCAGCCTCCTCCGTGATAATAAACAAGAGCGGGAAATGGCCCTGTTCCTTCAGGTTCATACACTCGTATAGTGAGCGTACGTTCATTTAATTCAATGTCTTTATTATAAACTTTTTTAACTGCTTCTTTGGAAGGAGTTAAAGACATCTTTTCCATTTCTCTCAGCTGCGGGGGTGTAACGTCCTCTAAAGAAGGACGGGGCATTTCATTATATTGATTTAGAAATATTTGAATATGCGGATCTAACGGCATTCTTCTTCTCTCTCCTTTCAAGGTAACTCTATATGTAATGATGAATGAAATTTCAGAAAAAATCCAATATATTGTCTTCTCGGCAGGCTTTTGTTTGTTTTAATTAAAAATGGGTATAACAATTAAATAAAGAGGATGATATTCGTATATATTTTATTCTCACCTATATAAATATAAATACGTACAAAGGAGGCACACTGATGATTATTGTTTATATAAGCTTAGCTGTTGTTTTGGCATCACTTGCGTATCTTATTTACGCAGGCGTATCATTTAATAAAAAAATCAAGCCAACTGTGAACTCTGTAAATGCCACTTCTCAACATCTGCAAAACGAAACTGATCATATCAAAGAAAAAACAAATCATTTAAAAGTAACACAAGCAGCTATTAAAACCGATGTACAGTACAAAAAAGATTCGGTCAAATATACAGCCAACTCATTTAAACAGCTTGTTAATAGCTTTAAACGTTGAAAAAGGAAACCTCTATAAAGGTTTCCTTTTTTATTACATCGCCTGAGACGTATCTTTAGGAGGTGCAGCCGTTTTGTTTCGGTGATAAATAGCGTTAATCTCTCCTCCAATAACGAGAATTAACCCCGTTAAAAATAGCCAAAGCATCAGAACAATCACGCCTCCTAAGCTTCCATAAGTAGCAGAATAATTGCCAAAGTTGCTTACGTAAAATGAGAACCCTAAAGATGTTAGCTGCCATAGTAGCGTAGCAGCGAGTGCTCCGGGCCATACATGAGCAAAAGGAAATGTTTTGTTTGGCGCTAATCTGTATAATACGGATAAAACAAGTACCATAATGCCGACACCAACAATCCAGCGTAGAATATTTAAAACCACTGTTGTACCTGAAGGGAGAGAAAACCATTCGCTTATCCAATTCAACAAAACTCCTCCGAACACTGGTAAAAGAAGCGATACAACAATTGTTACAATTAATCCAATTGTTAAAAGAATGGACAGACCTCTTACTTTAATAAACGAGCGCTGTTCTTTCACGTCGTAGGCTTGGTTCATTGCACGGATAAAGGCGTTCATACCGTTTGAAGCGGACCAAATGGTTCCTAAAATCCCTACAGTCAGTAACCCCCCGTTTGGTTGGCTTACAAATTGAGCTACGTTATCTTTAAAGATTGCAGCCGTTTCTCCCGGCATAACGCTTTGAAGAAGATCGATTGCCTCTTCCGGTTTAATAGATAGATACGGAACAATCGATATCAGTAAAATAAGCATAGGGAATAATGATAGCATATAATAATAGGCTTGCTCAGCCGCTAGTCCCGTTGCTTGGTCTTCTTGAATTTCTTTACCAAGACTTTTTCCAAATGATAATAGCTTTTTCATGATAAACCTCTACTTTCTCTTTTTTTGTTCTTTTCCCATTTTATGCACTTTTCAACCTTGAAAGTGGAGAATTTCAAGCAAAATCTCCACTCAAACGACCAAGAGAAAGTAGAATGATGTTTTCTACACAAAAAAAGTTCCAGCTCAAAAGAGCCAGAACTTTTCATCAAAGTGTTTATGTAGAGCAGACTAGCGAATGTGTCCTTGTGCACCGCTTAATTGCTGTTGCGCCATTGCAACAAGATGCTTCGTCATTTCTCCACCAACAGAACCATTTGCGCGAGCCGTTTGTTCCGCGCCAAGCTGAACGTTAAGTCTCCCCGCAATTTCCGTTTTTAATTGATCAAGAAGCTGTTCAGCACCTTGAACTAAAATAGGATTACGATTTGCCATGTTTATCACTCCTTTCCTTCAACAGCTTATATAGGTTAATGTTCCTTTCACTTGAAATTTTATACAACATTCCTCAAAAAAAGATCCCTGGCTATCGCCGAGATCTTTTTTCTTTTTAAGCTTTTTTACACTCGTTCCAGAGGCATTGTGCAGCAGCGGAAAGAACCGCCGGACTTAATAATTTCAGATATATCAACTTCAATTACTTCATAGCCTCGTTTCCTTAACTCTTCATTCACTTCTGTATTCATTGGCAGGCTGATCACCCGCTGATTACCGATTGATAATACATTGGTTCCCATCGTAAACTGCTCTTCTTCTGTTACTTCAATTAAGTCATATTTCATGCGAAGTAAATTTAATTCTTTCTCATGTAAAGCTGGTGAAAATACGAGCGCTTCTGTAGGTGATAAAATATTTAACACACAATCAAGATGAAGGTAAGATCGGTCAATAGGAATCGGAACAACCTCATACGTTGGAAGCAGCTCTTGGATATGCTCCACACCTTCTCTACTTGTACGGTCGCTGAGCGCAATAAAAATAGCTTGTCCATCAATCAGCACATCTCCACCTTCAATGGGATGGTCCGGTACCTGATGGGAAGGAATACCTTGCTGCTGCAGCCACTCTGCTAGCACTTGTTCTTCTCCACTTCGAATTTCGCTGCCCATTTTCGTGACAATAATGGTATCTCCGAGCGTATAGCCAATATCCCGCGTAAATACTTGTTCTGGAAATGGCTCTTGTGCAGATAGCCCGATGACTTCCACTCCTTCTTTTTGAAGACATTCGACAAATTGACGGTGTTGCTTTGAAGCCAAGCTCTCATCAATATTTTCGTCCGCATAGTGCTTTTGTGTTTCATTAATAATTTCTTCAATTTTCATATATGTAGGTGGGCAAACAATCACACGCTTTAATGTATCATACTCATTTTTACACCCATAACTATTCGTCATTTTAGCTGGCTGTTTCATGTGCATCTTTTTAAATCCCCCTTCGTGCATTTATGTACAGTGTTCCCTAAATCTCCTGAAACATAAACACGATTTTGCTGAGGAAACACCCCTGCTTCTCTGTATAAAAACTTTTTCAGGCAAGAAAAACAAAAAAACACAATACTTCTTCTAATTACAATAACTGTTAGTATAAAATAGTCTAGTAACTGTACAAAAAATTGGAGGTTAATATGAATAAAGTAGCGAACGCATTATATGCGAGCAGGAAAATTTTATTAATACTATGGATCATCCTAATTGTCGGATTTGGCTTTTATGCGGCTAAGCTTCCTTCTGTGCTGGGAGGAAACGGATTTGAAATGAAAGGAATCTATAAAGATACCGAGCAGCTTTTAGTTGATAAATTTGATGTTAGTGAAGCTCAGGTTATCGTTTTGTTTTTAAAAAAAGACGGAGTTTCTGACTCGAAATTCCAGCAAACGATCGCTCAGTATATGCAAAAGGCAAAGGACAAATCAGACGCGTCGAAAGTTGACATACCAACGGCTTCTAACAAGATGATAAAAGGAAGCACAGCGTATGGAATTATCCACTTTAATCACGATGATGGAACGATGGATAAACGAGTGGAAAAGATCAGAACTCTTTCGGCTGAAGAAAAAGAAGTTAGTGTAAAATTAACCGGTGGTCCTATTATTGAAAAAGATATGAATACAGCAAGCCAAGCTGATTTAGCAAAAGCGGAAGCCATTGGCATTCCTGTTGCTTTAGTTGTGCTTCTTCTAGCTTTTGGCGGCGTGGTAGCCGCTGCAATTCCTCTTATGATAGGAATTGTAACCGTTGTTACTACCATGGGCGTTGTCTATTTCTTTCATCCGTACACAGAGCTATCCATCTTTATTTTAAATGTGATTCCAATGATTGGATTAGCTCTTAGTATTGACTTTGCCCTTTTATTTATTAATCGCTTTAAAGAAGAAATTCAAACAAAATCGGTAGAACAAGCAATCAAAATTACCATTCAAACAGCGGGACGCTCGGTCATATTCTCAGGATTATGCGTATTTATTGGATTAGCGGGAATGCTGTTTATTCAAGTGGATATTTTCCAAAACGTCGCTCTTGGAGGAATGGCTGTTGTTTTTATTGCTGTGTTTTCAGCTCTTACGCTTCTTCCTTCCATATTGGCTATATTAGGTACACGCATTAATCGTTTACGCATCTTAAAAGTCAGTGAACAAGGCGGTCAGTCTAGGTGGCGTTCATTCGCTACATTTGTCATGAAAAAGCCTGTAACTATGACGATTGTTTCTCTTATCATTTTGTTAGTAGCACTTATTCCCGTTCGAGACATGCATCTAGAGATACCGTCTTCAGAAGCGCTCCCAACAAAATACGAGTCCCGTCAAGCTTTTGACACATATAACGATACGTTTATAAATAAAAATACGGCAGACATTTATTTTGTGCTAGAAGCTAAGCAAGATATGCTGAATGAAAAGCCTTTAACAAATGCCTTTACTTTTATAAAACAATTAAAAGAAGATTCGTTAGTTAAGCAAGTCGATTCTATTTCTACCGCTTTAAACGTAAAATCGAGTGATCAGCTTCAAGCTATGCTGGAAAACCCGCAGATAAGTGCGCAGACAAAGCCAGCTGTAGATTCGTTCATTAACGGACATTATATGCTCATAAAAGCTACGCTAGATACAGACCAAAATTCAGATCAAGCAAAAGATTTTGTTCGAAAATGGAAAGACAAACGTTCACCTTTCACCGTTCATATTGGCGGCTATCCAAAATTTGAACAAGAAATATTCGATGAAATTTATGAAAAAGCTCCCTATGGTTTGGCTCTTGTTTTATTTTCAACGTATGTCATTTTAATGATTGCTTTTCGTTCCGTACTCATTCCTTTAAAGGCTATCATTATGAATATTTTAAGCTTAACAGCTACGTTTGGTTTACTTGTATGGCTATTTCAAAATGGACATTTAGGTCTTACCGAATCTAATATTGCTTTAGTACTGCCAGTCTTTGTTTTCGGCCTTGTATTTGGGCTTAGCATGGACTACGAAGTCTTTTTAATTTCGCGCATTCACGAAGTGTACCATCAAACCCGCGATAATAATGTGGCAACCGTAGAAGGCTTAGCTTCCACTAGTAAAATCATTACGAGCGCTGCTTTAATCATGATTGTGATTACAGGAGCCTTTGCTTTTACAGACGTAACTCCTGTTAAACAAATGGGTGTAGGAATTGCTTTAGCTATATTTATCGATGCAACGATTGTCAGAATGCTTCTTGTCCCTTCTCTTATGAAATTGCTTGGAGATGCCAACTGGTGGTTTTTCACTAAAAAACGCGATAAGTCCAGTTCCAACGAACAGTTAAAATCCTAATAAAAAACCCGCTCACTTGAGCGGGCTTTTTATTGAAGATTTCTTTATCGACTTAATTTAGCAAAAGCGATAATACCTTCTTCGTCGTCTAATTCCAGTTCTAGTCCTGCTGCGTATGGGTCTACGTTCATTTCCGTATCCAGCCAAAAGCGCAGCGCTTCAATAATGTTCAAAGTAATATGAACCTGCTTACGATCATGTACGTATGACTCTGCTGAAAAACCGTAGTCATCATCATACATTAGCTCAATCTCTACTTCTTGAGGCTGAACTTGTTTTTTTTCCGCGATATACAAACACATCGCATTGATAATATCTTGTTCAGAAATTTTTATTGTCTCCAAGATTTCACTTCCTCATTTTTACGCTTGTTGCTACGTACGCTTTGGAATAACTTTACTACAAGAAGAATTAAAGCTACAATCACAAGCATGTTTACCATAAAGCCTAAAATTGGGCCTAATGGTCCTAAGCTAGATAGTAAGCTTCCGAATAATAAGCCCGCAATTCCTCCCATTAAAAGACCTTTCATTAAGCCGCCACGCTTTGAGCTAGCCGCTGTACTCTTAGATGATGAATTTTTAGACGTATTGTTTTGCTTAACTGAATTACTGTTATTGTTTTTAAATAAGCTTGATTGGTTATTGCTTCCGCTGTCAAAAGAGCGCTTTCCTGATTTATACCCTTTTGCGCTTGCTACGTTTGAACCGTCATGAATAAGTGATCCACCGACTGGTGAAAACACAACCGCTAATGCAATAAATGCGGCCAATAATTTTTTTACCATTGTTTTCCCTCCACTAAATGACTAACGTCACATATGTTTTTTCATATATGATTTCCATATATGTTCCTACGTTTCATCATACCAAAAGGTTTCACTTTTTTATATAAAAATGCATCAAGCTCCATCAAATGTTCATAGGATTAAACTTTTGCATGTATTTTGCTACCTTCGCCTTTATTACTAATTAAAGGATATAGGTGCTTATATGACGAATACCATACGAGAAACAGTGCCTCAAAGATATAATAAAATTCATTAAAAATTGGCTTTGGAAGCTTCTAACGCTGTACATTTGCAGTTAATTGATGGTCAATGCTTCACGTTATCTACTTGCCCTTTCATAAATAAGAGCTTTCTCTTATATGAATATGTATAGATAGACTAAAGTTAAAAAGGAGAGATACGATGTTGAATGAACAGCTCCCATTATCAACAGCAAATTTATCAGATGCAATGGAAGGTGCAAACCACTTAGACTTTTCTATTAAGCCATTGCAGCGTCATTACAAACTATTTGGGCCGGCTCTTACCGTAGATACGCCTGCTGGTAATAATTACTCAGTGCTTGAAGCGATTCGACTAGCGGAGCCCGGAAGCGTGCTCGTCATTGATGGAAAAAGCTACTGTAACCGTGCCTTAGCAGGAGATTTCGTAGTAGCCATGGCGAAGCTTGTTGGAATAAGCGGTATTGTACTAGATGGTGTTATACGAGATCAGGAAGACATGGAAAAGCTTAATTTCCCTGTATTTTGTAAGGGCTCTACGATCGCAGCAAGCAGCAAAAAAGAAAAAGGAAAGGTAAACGAGATCATTTCCTGCGGGGGCGTGAAGATCCGTCCTGGGGATCTTATTGCAGGTGACGACGGTGGAGTCATTGTCATTCCAAAGGAGGAAGTCGAAGAAGTATTAGCAAAAGCACAGGAAAAGTGGCAAAAAGATAAAGACAGAGAAAATGAAGTATTAGTTAGCAAAGAAACGGTATATACGTATTTAGATAACGCCTTAAAATAAAAGACCTCCGCTTGGAGGTCTTTTATTTGTCATATTGTAAAAATTCTAATCGATTTCCGAACGGGTCGTGGACAAAAAAACGCTCTCTCCCTGCAATAGGCTCTTCTTCAGAAAGAACGCAGCCCGAATGTGCCAACTTACGTCTAAGCGTCTTGATATCTTCCACGACAAAAGCTGGATGCGCTTTTTTAGCAGGTATGTAGTCATCTTGAATACTGATATGCACTTCTTGAGTTCCACATTGAAACCATATGCCGCCTCTGTGCCTTAAATTTTCCGGCTTAAGAACAGTTTTCATTCCTAAAAGATTTTCATAAAAATTTCTTGCTTCTTGCTCGCATCCTTCTGGACCAAGAAGCTGAACATGATCAATTCCTAGAAACATCCACAAACCCCTTTCAAAAAACGTCTTCCTAAAAGTTATTAATCAATGACTCTAGGATTATGAATAACCTGCAGTTCTTTTACAGCTTGCTTCATTTCGCTTTTGCAAATTGGACAAGTTGGCTGATCTCCGCTTTTAAAGTTATCTCGAACCCAGCAATTACACGTATCTGATGTACATTCCCAAACTTTTGTTTCTTCAATAACAGCCGGCTCTAAATTTTTACGATTATACATACACATCGTCTCCTTTAAACAGTACTTTTTAAGTGGATAATAAATGAAGATTAACTTAGCGTGTAAATGTGGTAAATGGTGCAAGATAAAGTGATACTATACATCCGTAAATCAATCTTTGAGGAATACATACGGCGTCTTGAAAGACTAAAATAAAAATGAAGTTATAACAAAGCAGATAGCAGTTGCTTTTCTTAAAACAACGGGATAGTCTGAAAAGAACAAAAATGAAGATCACAAAAATTATATATTTTACTATTATAACAGAGTTTATATTTTTTTACAAATCAGCTTCCATTTACTTATTTTGCTTTTCATAAAAAAAAGCGAGCACATGATTAGGCTCGCTTTTTTTCTTATCGAGTTTGTCCGTTTCCACTCATAATGTATTTAATTGTCGTAAGCGCAGGAAGTCCCATTGGACCGCGTGCATGAAGCTTTTGAGTTGAGATCCCAATTTCAGCTCCAAATCCTAAAGCTCCTCCGTCAGTAAAACGCGTAGATGCATTATGATACAGTGCCGCTGCATCCACTAAAGACATGAAGCGTGAAACGGCTTGTTCATCTTCTGAAATGATGGCTTCAGAGTGTTTTGTTCCATATGTTTCGATATGGTCAATCGCTTCATCCACACTCTCTACTACTTTCATTGCGATTGCTAAGCGCAAATACTCTTCAGCCCAGTCTTTTTCAGCCGCTGGTTTTGCTCCAGGAATTTCACCTACTGTCGCTTTGTCACCATATACTTCAATATTATGATCATTGAATGCTTGAATCAATTCTTCTTTATGAGAATCGAGCCAGTTCTTGTGTACAAGAACCGTTTCTGCTGCGTTACACACCGCTGGTCGATCTGTTTTTGCATTAATCAGAATCGGAATAGCCTTCTTAACGTCAGCTTGTTCATCGATATAAATATGGCAGTTTCCGACTCCCGTTTCTAACACGGGAACCGTTGCGTTATTGACCACCGCTTGAATCAATGAAGCCCCTCCGCGCGGAATTAGCACGTCAATATGCTCTTTCATTGTAAATAATTCTTGCGTAGCCGCACGATCTGTACTTGAAATAAACTGTACCGCTTCTTTAGGAATTGGCGTTTCATCAAGAGCTTTATGAATAATGTCCACGATAGCTTGGTTAGATGAAATAGCTGAAGAGCCGCCTTTTAACACAATGGCATTTCCAGATTTCAACGCTAGCCCTGTTGCATCTACCGTGACGTTTGGACGTGCTTCATAAATCATTCCGATAACGCCAAGAGGCACGCGTACTTGCTTTACATCTAGACCGTTATCCAATTTCCAGCTTGATAAGATATCTCCTGTTGGATCGTCTAGCTCAGCAACTTCACGAAGGCCATTAGCAAATTCTTTTACACGTTCCGCTGAAAGAGCAAGGCGATCCATCAGCGCTTCGTCAAACCCTTTTTCTTTACCGTTTTTTAAGTCTACTTCATTTGCTTTTAAAATATACTCCGTGTTGTTTTCAAGTGTAGAGGCAATCGTTAACAGCGCATCATTTTTTTGTTCTGTTGTTAGTAAACTTAATTTCTTAGCTGCTTTTTTTGCTGAAATAGCTTGTTCTTCTACTGAATACTTTTCATTTGTTTGTAACACCAAATCACTCCTGGATTCGTTTTAGTTTTGTTTGATTTTAAAGTGTGAGGCATAAGAGGTAAATGCAATCATGCAAAGAAAAGGAAGGGCTCCTTTTCTTTACAGCATGTTTGCTTACAAACCGACCGGTACTGGAATTTCTAAGTGACACACTAGACCTTCGCTGTCTACAATCGGTTGATCAATTGGCTCATTCAGTGCAAGTTCATCAGATGAATAATTTGTCACGCCAAGAGCCAGCTCATTTTCGTCTTTATCTAGAATACGTACAACTGCTCGTTCACTAAAGTGGCCTTTAATATATTTAACATGCTCGCGAAGTAAAGGCTCTTTATCTTCAATAATTGCACGTTTCGCCGCATCTTCGACTACTATTTCCCCTTCAGGACCAGAGTTAAACGCAATCCACTGCTTTTTCTGATTAAGGTTCGCAGAATCATCTTCAGATTCAAAATACGTTCCTGTTGCATCTCCGTCAACCGCTTGTGTTAAAATGTTTGGCACGCCGGCTCTTCCTAAAAATGCTGGAATTCCTGACGCCATAGCGATTTTGAACGCGTCAATTTTCGAGCGCATACCGCCTGTTCCAACTGAACTTCCTGAATCTCCTGCAGATTCTTCGATTTCTTGCGTGATTTCCCCTACGTGAGGAACTAATTTTGCATTTGGATCCTGGCGAGGGTCCGCGCTGTATAAGCCATCGATATCCGATAAAATAATAAGCAGGTCGGAATCTACTAGTCCAGCAACTTTAGCTGAAAGTGTATCATTATCGCCAAATTTTAATCGATTGATGGTTACCGTGTCGTTTTCATTGACAATTGGCACAATGCCGCGTTCTAACAGCACGTTAATTGTATTTCGTGCATTGTTGTAACGATTTTCGTCTGAAAAATCGTCTCTTGTAATTAAGATTTGAGAAGCAACGTATCCATGTGATAGAAACAGTTCTGAATAAGCTTCCATTAACAGTCCTTGACCGATTGAGGCAGCTGCTTGTTTTTCAGGTAAAGAGCTAGGTCGCTCTAAGCAGCCAAGCTTGCGGTACCCTGCAGCTACAGCTCCTGATGAAACCAACAGCACTTCATGACCGCTATCTTTTAAGTCTACGACTTGATCGACAAGGCGCTCGAGCTTCCGTCTGCTGATTTCGCCGTGTGAACTTGTTAATGAACTACTTCCAATTTTAATTACAACCCGCTTCTTATTGTCGGGACTCATCAAATCACTCCTAGTGTGTTCTGTATGTTTTCTTGTTTATGATTTATTTTTTGTGGTGAGGAATTCACGAAGAAGATAAGTGACGAATTAATTAGTACTTGCCACTTTTTGTAGTTGAGCACTCATTTCTTTTGAACGCTTTGATGCTCCTTTGACTGCTTGCATCATTGCTTCTCCGCCGCCGTGTTTAGCTAAGGCGTCTAAACCAGCTGCTGTTGTACCGTTTGGAGACGTCACATTTTCACGAAGCTCCGTCGGCGTTTCATCTCTTTCCATCATCATTCTTGCTGCACCGTAAATGGTTTGGGCGCCAATTTCACGTGCTAGCTCAGGATCGAGACCTTCTTCTTTAGCTGCTTTTTCGATATGCTCCATAAGGAAATAAAAATAAGCGGGTCCACTTCCGGCAATTCCTGTGAAAATGTCCATTTGTGGCTCATCAATCACGTATACTTTTCCGATTGCAGAAAGCAGCTCTTTTGCTGTTAGCACAGCATCCATTGCAGCATATTGACCTGGAGATATAGCCGTTGCTGATTGCTGAATCATACTTGATGTATTCGGCATCACTCGAATGACCTGCTGTTCATCATGCAATAACTCTTCCATGTAAGAAGACGAAATCCCTGCAAGAACAGATAGGACAAGCTGGTCTTTGTTGATTTGAGGCTTTAATTCGTTTAATGCCTCTTCAGCGCCTTTTGGCTTCATCGCTAGAATAAAAACATCAATGTCATCTGTTTTCAGCTCGCTGCGCTTTACTGCTGTGATACCATATCTATTTTCAAGTTCATGCAGTCGCGCATCATTGCTTCGATTTGTTACGATAATATTTTCAGCAGGTAATTTCTTTGCATTGACCATACCGGAAATCATCGCTTCAGCCATTGATCCAGCACCTAAAAAAGCAACTTTTTGTTTTTGATCCATCAAATCTCCCCTGTCATTTGTTCGTATTTTTGTTCTCGTTTCTTTCAACGGTTCCTATAGTAACATGCTGAAAAAGAGTGTCAAGTTGGATTTAACCGTTTTTTTCCTCCTTGAGCGTATAACGTTATGCATATGTAAGCGTAAACAAAACTTTTTTAAATATTTTTTTCTGCAAAAAAAAACGATTTTTTTTATAAAAATACGTTTATATAAAGAAAATCGGGGCATATTATATAGTTTGGACTTTTAAATTTTTTTGCAAAAAATAGAGGAATTTTGAAAACGTTATTTGAACAATATAATAGGTTTGCTAAAATGAACCTATGTACCAGCATCTTGGTTTTTTTTGAAAAAATTTACTTTTGATGTAAACCACGCTGTGCTGTCGACATTAAAATAGACAAAACGACATACAATCTAATCTACGAAGTGTCTAAACATTATTGGAGGTTCTATTATGAAGAACAACTCGTTTTCTACAGTTCCATCGTCTACAGAAGGAATAGAGAAACAGGATTTACACGTTGTGGGAATTGGCGCTTCTGCCGGAGGGTTAGAAGCTATTGAGCAGTTTTTCGCTAATATGCCTTCACCAAATGGAATGGCGTTTATTATTGTGCAGCACCTTTCCTCTAAATATAAAAGCTTTATGCCAGAACTTTTAGCAAAAAAAACAGGAATGAATATCAAACTGACACAAGACGGGATGACTTTACAAGAAGACACAATTTATTTAAATCCTCCCCATCATTATGTGACCGTTGTTGATCATACTCTTCGCCTTCGTCCTTATGAAGAAAATGATCAGGTAAAGTATCCGATTGACGCCTTTTTTCATTCTCTGGCTGCTGCAAAAAAACACCGGTGCACAGCCATTATTTTATCGGGAAAAGGAAATGATGGAACAGGAGGAGCAAAAACGATACGAGAGTATGGCGGAACTGTACTTGTACAAGATGAAAGCACAGCAAAGTACAGAGATATGCCCCTAAGCGCTATTGATGCACACCTTGCTGATTATATTCTATCTCCTGCTGATATGCCTGACCTTGTGCAAACGCATGTCAGCCAAACTGAATTTACATATAATGAAGAAACGCTGCAATACATTTATTCATTAATAAAGAAGAAAACAGGCATCGACTTCTCTATGTACAAAAAAAACACGGTGCTGCGACGACTTGAAAAGAGAATGGCTTTACTCGATCCGCCCTCTCAAACGATGGAAGAATACCGGGACTATTTATGTAAAGAAGCCGAAGAAATCGTCGAACTGCAGCGAGACTTGCTGATTGGAGTGACACAATTTCTTAGAGATAAAGAAGCATTCTCTATTATTGAAGAACAAGTCATCCCTCAATTAGTTGAAAGAAAGATTCATAGTCAAGAAGATGAAATCCGCATCTGGGTAGCAGGTTGTTCTACTGGTCAAGAAGCATATACATTAGCTATTTTGCTTCATGACTACTTATCAACAATCAACCGTTATTTCGATGTCCGAATCTTTGCTACGGACATCGATCGTCATGCAATCAAAAGAGCTAGTCAAGGTATTTATGAAGAAGCGGAAGTTCATTCCTTCTCAGCAGCTCAGATTAATGAATATTTTGAGCAAACAAAACACGGGAGTTATCAAGTAAAAAAAACAATCCGCAAAATGATTGTTTTTGCCCCCCATAATATAGGAAAAGACTCGCCTTTTGTAAACGTTGATTTAATTAGCTGCCGAAATATGATGATTTACTTCCAAGCTGAACTGCAGCAGCGCATTCTGTCTCTTTTTCATTTTTCTTTGACAGAAGAAGGCGTACTTTTTTTAGGCCCTAGCGAAACAACGGGAAACTTGTCTGATTTGTTCCGCCCTATCAACAGTAAGTGGAAAATATTTAAGCGTTCCGGACAGCCCAGCCGACAAATTACGGGAGCTTTTAATCTTTCAAAATCCAACTTGCATGAAGGTGATTTTTCTAGCGTGCCGCTGCCAAGTCAACTTTATAAGCCTCTTCCTTCGCTTAAATTAGATGAGATGTATCAGTCAATGATTGATCACTTTATGAGCCCTTGTCTCGTATTAAATGAATACAACGAAGTAATATTTTGTTCAAAAGAAGCGACTCAGCTTATTAACGTTCCTGTAGGGAAAATTAATTATACAATTTTCAAAATGGTTCCTGTTCACGTCTCTTTAGCCATTGGAGCAGCTATTAAACGCGTAAAAGAGCAAGGTATGAGCGTATGCTGTCAGCACATTGAGTTTGTCATAAACAACGTGCAGCGCCGCTTTAATATTACGATATCTGCTCTTCCAACAAATCACTCTCTTTACTTACTTATGTTTGATGAACAGACAGATAGTGCCATTATTGATAAGGGAGAGCCCATGTTTCTTAATCAAACAAGCTCTATTAGTGAGCTTGTAGTAGATTTAGAGCAAGAGCTTCATTATACGCAGCAGCATTTGCAAACGACGATTGAAGAGCTAGAAACAGCAAATGAGGAGCTAAAGTCCACGAATGAAGAACTGATTGCTTCCAACGAAGAGCTGCAGTCCACAAATGAAGAATTGCAGTCTGTTAATGAAGAGTTAATTAGTGTTAACAACCAGTATGAGCGAAAGATTGAAGAATTAACGGACTTAAACAACGATATCGATAATTTATTAATCAGCACAACTATTGCTACCATCTTTTTAGACGAGCAGCTGAATATTAAATTATTTACGCCGGAAACGAAAACAGTGATCAACGTTCTTCATCAAGATATCGGAAGACCTTTCTTTCATATTTCGCATAACTTTAGATATGACCATCTAATCGAGGACGCAATGCATGTTTTAAGAACAAATAACACCCTTCAAAAAGAAATTCAAAGCTACGATAACCAATGGTACAGCATGAAAATGATGCCTTATCGTACAAATGAGAATTTAATTAACGGTGTAGTTATTACGTTTATTAATATTACAGAAATTAAACGGTCAAATGAAGAATTGGCTATTACATCATTTGCAGTTGCTCACAGTCCTACGGGCATTTTTATTACCGATCATCAAGGTAAAATTAAGTACATTAATCAAAAGTTCATGGAACAAAAGCATGCGCCGCAGGAAGTATTTGGTTTACACCTTTATGACTTATATACAAAAAAGCTGGGGGTTAAAAGATTCCCTAAGATTTGGAATGAAGTATACAGAGGAGAAAAATGGAACGGAGAAATTTCCTACGTTCAAGAAGGCGGAGAAACCGTTTGGGAACAGTTAGCCTTAATGCCTGTTAAAAATGATCAGGATGAAATCATCCATTACATTGGGTTAAGCGAAGACATTTCACAGCGCAAACAGTCGGAAATGATGCTCAAAAATTCAGAGATGCTGTCAGCACTTGGACAGCTGGCTGCTGGCATTGCCCATGAAATACGAAACCCTCTTACATCATTAAAGGGCTTTTTACAGCTTATGATGCAAGAAGAAACGTATAAAAAAGAATATATGGATGTCATGATGTCCGAGTTTAACCGCTTAGAACTGATCATTAGCGAACTGCTCATTCTAGCCAAACCCGAAGTCGTAAAATATGAAAATAAACAGATAAATTTAATTCTTCAGGACGTATGTACGCTGCTGCATACACAGGCCATTCTTAAAAACATTACTATTTCAACAGATTTTGAAGAAAAATTACCTGTTGTTCATTGTATTGAAAAAGATATGAAACAAGTATTTATCAACATGGTGAAAAATTCTATTGAAGCGATGGATGACCCCGGGTCTATTCTGGTGGTATCTAAATTTGATCCAGATACAAATCAAGTAGTCGTCCAAGTGATAGATGAAGGAAAAGGCATGCCGAAAGATCGATTAACACGAATTAGCGAGCCTTTCTATACAACAAAAGAAAAAGGAACAGGATTAGGATTGATGGTGAGTCACAAAATCATTAGTAATCATAAAGGAAGCATTTCGTATGATAGTGAAGAAGGAAAAGGAACAACGGTAGAAATCCGATTGCCGCTTTCTTAATGTACTTTGTTCTTCTGCCTTAAACATTCAAGCTCCTGATTAATTACATCTTGGATGTCAAACAAATGTGTAGAGACCAATTCAATATATTCTCCTTTTCCTGCTTCAATTACGTCGGAGCGGATAATACTTAGGAGGTCTTGAATGGTTAGCACATTTGTTTTCATTTCTCGAAAATGACGCTGAAGATCAACTAGTTGCATTTTTTTCGCCGTTTCTACATCTGTTTCCCTGACTGAAAAATCTTGGTTCACTTGTGATGAGTCTTGCATAAGCATAGAGCGAAACTGTTGAAGAGTTGATTGAACACTCGTCATATGCTCATGAATAGGATAGCAGAAAACAGCGTGCAGCGAATGATAGGCTTCAGGCTTAAAATGAAAATCAAAAAGAGCAACCGGGTTAGAAAACGTGCGCATATTTACTTCGATTTGCACTTCTTCCTTTCCCTGGAGTGCTCTTTTTACTTTTTCTTGGCTGTCTTCATCAACTAGATCTAAAAAGTTCTGAACAGGCGGGAAATTTTTCGTGACGCTTGGTGTAAATTCAATTATTTCGTTGTCTTTATTGAGTAAAAACATTGGAACCGGAATGTGTTGAATCGGCAAACTGATCATATTTCTTCCCCCATTGCTAACATTTTATCTTGCGTCGAACTTTCTTTATTGTTGATTAGAAGCCAGTCTTTAAAAGCTTGAATATGATTAATGAATATGGTTCTTGAAGATCCTGAAGCCGACAAATCGTGCTTGTTGAGAAGCCTGCTGCCCACTAATACAAGAGGACTTTGCGGCATGTTTTCAATCTCAGCAATGTATTTTTGTAAATCAGGCAGCAAATGCACTTGTGAGACAGATAAGCACACTACATCAGGGTCCCTTCTTTCAATGCTTTTTAGAGCAAACGGCAGCGGCAAGTTTGCTCCTAAATTTTTAACTTCCCATCCCTGTTCTCTCATAAGTCCTGCAATCATTTTAATACCTAAGTAATGCTCTTCTCCTTCAATGCAAAAAAGAAGTGCTCGATGGCGCTGAAGCAATTGATGCTGTGACAGCTGAAAGCGAGTTAACACATAGTCACAGGTTGCAGTAGCCAGATGCTCGTCCGCGACTGAAATTTTATTTTCTTGCCACCTTTTCCCTATCTCGTACATTGCTTCTGTCAGAAACGTGTATACGTCAGTTGAAGAATGGCCTTCTTCTATATATATAGCAATGAGCAACCAGCTTTTTTGAACGTTTCCTTCTAGCAAACAATCAGCTAAAGCCGCTATATTACGAGAATAAACGATAAGATCACGCCCTTTTCCTAAAGTTACAATAAATCTCTAGGCAAAACTTCCTTTTTGCACGATGGACAACATGCGTAGACGCCTTTATTTTCATCATACTCTACGTTCATTGGCTGCTTGCATGCTTTACATACAGCATGTACGTAGTTTAAATATTTTTCCACTAATAAACGTGTTGCCCCACTTGTTTTCCCGCAATAATAGCAAATAAACCTTACTTTTCCTTTTTTTGTTATCTCTACTTCTCGCATATGCTGACAAGATTCACAGCGATCCCAGCTGCGAAGGTAATTGTTCAAAGAATATTGTGGTTTATTTGTTTCTATATACATTTTCGTTTCTTGATTTCTTGTTTTATCTTCGGTAAAGTCAATTGACCGAATAAGCTGTTTAGCGCCTAGCTTTGATTCAATTCTAGCTGCCATAAATGCTTCATTCTTTCCGCCATAAGGCATATTGATCCATATAGTGGATTCATCGATGATAAGCAGTGACATCGGAACAGCAGATGAAATGACATGAGCACCGTCAATTCGAACTTCTGTTGGTTCACGAGTAAGAACGGTCACTTCACCTTTAAACGAATTTAACACATCCCGTATTTCTTGAGGAACGAGGGAAGCATAAGGAATACACAACAAAATCTGCTGCCGAGCTTGATATAAGTCTTTTTTTAACTGATTGCTGTTCGATGGATGGTACCAAATCAATTTAGGATGCTGAATGACTTCTTTTAAAAACTGCTGAGGTTGGTATACTTTTTGATTTTCGTTAAAGTGGTTGACCAACTTCCATAACGCTCGCTCCTTTGGTACACGCTGCTGGGCAAACGACTCGTCTGAAAGCATAATAAATTTTCCTTTTGAACGCGTCACCGCCACATTTACCAATCGATCGCTATTTTCATTTGTTAAAAGTAACCCTGGTTTTGACTGCGGCTTTGTATCGACCGTATCAAAAATCATGATATCTCGTTCCGCGCCTTGAAATTTGTGTACGGTTGCTGCAATTATACCGCTAGCTGGTTCAATATCTTGAAGAAATGCGTTGATCAATTTAGCTTGGGACTTATAAGGAGTTACATAGCCAAGAGTAGCTGAAGAAGCTTTGCGTGCCCGCAGCATCAAACTTACCGCCAAAACAGCCGTTATCACATTGTAACGTGAGCCGGAAGTGACATCTCGCATAGCGGAAGAATGCAAATGACCAATGTTAAGCATAAACGCTGCTTCATGAGCAAACGGCCGGCTGCCTGCTACCACTTCTCGACTTGTTGTGACAGATGGATGATCTGCTACTCGATTGCCGTAAATATAGCGATTTGTAAAAGCTGAGATATCTTTATGCATTCTTCTTTGCTTCGTCAGCATAAAAAGATGCGGGTGTATCTCACCGCTTTCTACTTGCTCTACAAGACCCGTCTGCTCAAATAAATCTCGCTGCAGCCACTTCTTCACTTCAGCATGAGAAGATTGAGATACCGGGGGAAGCTGTTTAAAATCGCCGCATACGACAATTCGTTTTCCTAACGTAGCTGCAAAAGCAATTTGCGGTGCATATGCCATGCTAATTTCATCTACCACAACCATATCAAATTCACTTTGATAAAGTAATCGGTCAATAGCCGCTTTTGATAAAGTAGTGCCTACAATATACGCTTGATCAAAAACATTTTTCTCCGCTTCAATCCACTTGTTACGAAGGGCGTTTAGCTTTTTGTTAACTTGCTGAAGCTGGTGAGCTCTATTGGGATACCTGCTTAAGTAAACTCGTTCTTCTTGTAGATCACGCATCTCCTGAGCTAAATCCGGATCATCTTCTCCAATGACTTCTTCTACTTTTATATTTTCTAAGCCGCTGCTTTTTGTTGCTCCGTATCGAATGAGTTTTCCTTTTTTCCAAGCTTCTTTCTTTTTTAACTGACGCGCAGTTTCTTGCAGCAAACCGTCCACCGCTGCATTACTGTGAGATAATAAAAGGATCCGCTTTGATTTCCGGTAATAGCTTGCCGCGATTTTGGATAGCGTATATGTTTTTCCAGTTCCAGGAGGACCCCAAATATACGTAGTACGGTTATAACGTGCTCGCAGCAACACTTCATGAAGAGCGTTCTTAGACGTATACTCCTTATGACGAACAGGACTATCACCTCCCATAAGACGTTTGATTCTTACTATTTTTTGCTTGTAATCTTTTGCTTCCGTGAGTCTATCAATGAGAGCCTGCAATAATTCCCATGGTTCGTTATATATATCGAGTTCGTCTACTTCTTGTCCAATAAATGCATCTATTTTAAGGTACAAATCAAATCCTTCTGTTCCGATAACTTCTCCTTTACTTTCTTTATGCTGGTGGACAAGGCGTACCTGAGCTCCATCAAAAAGGTATAAATCGGCTGTGCGTTCAAACCGGTAAAGATACGCATCTCCCTGCTGCCCTAAGTACTCTCCTTTTCCTACCGTATACTTTTCTCCGCCGTGTTTCTTCATATAATTAATCTCAATTGAAAGTGCGCGCACCCATGCTTTTAAATATGAAGAGATAGAGCGTTTTTCCATAGATGTCTAACTCCCTTTTTATCCGTTCATTTCTAACTTGTCTATTCTATCATGTCATTTGAATATAGCATAGCTTCTTTCCTTTTCATTTTTATAAAAGTAGAATACCTTTTTTACTATTCTATCTCTATAGACAAATTAAGACTTTTTTCATCATAATCGTAAAAAAAACGCGTTTTTTCTATATCTTTAGACGTATTGTTACAAACTTGTAATATAAAACCCACCATTTTGTCATGAGTTTGTTACATATTGCTGATAGAATAAGAGACAACTATTGGAAATAAAGGAGAAATATTAGATGAAAAAACACATTTTTACATTAGGGGCCACAGCTTTAGTATCAATTGGAATTGCAGACGCAGCATCTGCTGACACAGACACGCATAAAGTAAAAGCTGGAGAAACGTTATTCAGCATCTCACAGCAGCATAATGTAACAGTTGAAGACTTAAAAAAGTGGAACGGTCTTTCTTCCACATTAATTTATGCAAACCAAACATTACAAATTGGATCTACATCTACTGACTCTCCATCTAGTTCAACTCCAACTACGACATCTTCAAATCATACATATACAGTAAAATCAGGCGACACGCTTTATCGTATCGCTAAAAACAACGGTACTTCTGTACAGCAGCTAAAAGAGTGGAATAACTTATCTAGTCATTTAATTTATGTGAATCAAGTACTAAAAATAAGCGGAACAGGAACTGTTTCATCATCACCTTCAGCACCTGTACAAGAAAAAACAAACGAAACGCAAGCATCCCCGGCTCCCAGTAAAAGTTACAAAGTTCAGCCTGGAGATACAATGTGGAGCATAGCACAGCGCCACGGCATTTCAATTTCTCAATTAAAACAATGGAATAACTTATCGTCTAATACGATTTACATTAATCAAGTGCTACAAGTAGGCGGACAAGCTGCAGCTCAGGCGAAACCATCAACACCGTCAACTTCAGCACCGTCAACTTCAACGCCGGCACCTGCTCCAGCGCAAGAAAGCAAGTCGGTTTCAAAAGAGATTACGGTTGAAGCAACAGCTTATACTGCTTACTGTGCGGGCTGCAGTGGAATCACTGCTACAGGCATCGACCTAAGGTCAAATCCTAATCGAAAAGTAATTGCAGTGGATCCTCGCGTGATTCCATTAGGTTCTCGCGTATACGTAGAAGGTTACGGAGAAGCAATTGCTGGAGATACTGGTGGTGCCATTAAAGGTACTCGCGTTGATTTATTTATGGCATCTCAAAGCTCAGCTTTAAATTGGGGACGCAAAACGGTAAAACTTCAAATTTTAGATTAATCCCTAAAAGCAGAAGCGTGTTAGTCGCTTCTGCTTTTTAATTTTTTTTCAAACATAATCATATCGATAGCTTGCAAGCCATTCTCGTAAATGGGTGGAACGTACTGCAAAAAGAAATTCTTTTTGACACCACTTTGATAAAAGCCTGCCTTTTTATAAAATGCTATGTTTTCAAGGCTGGAGTCCGCTGTTCCTACAATCATTTTAGAATAATGGTTACACTCATACAATGCTTCTAACTTTTTAATGACTTTGCTGCCGATTCCTTTTCCTCTGTATGCTTTTTTTAAACCAATATTCTTTACTTCTACTGCCGATTCCTCTTCATCGGTGAGGCACTGCACAACCCCTATCTCCTTCTTTTCATACACAATGGTAAATAAGGAACCTTCATTTATATACGACTTCACTACTTTTTCGTCTTCATCCCCTATTAATAGCAGGTTCAAATAGGAAGCGCGCCTGTCTTTGTGGATTTCAATAAGGTCGATACTCATTTTCATCCTCCAAAAAATAAGTCAATAATATTGCTGCCTCTTGAAGATGATTTATTATATAGCTCTGAATACCCGCAGCTCGTGCAATATACCACCGTAAATTGATTGTGCTGAACGTCTAAGTATCTAGACAGCCCCGTTCCCGTTGTAGCAATTTCTTTTGTTTTTGCTTCTGTATGTCCGCATTTTACACAACCGTTTTTCCCCATTGTCATACTCCTTTATAAATAAAATAATTTCTTATTTATATAAACGGACAGAAAAGGAAAAAGTTTCATTTAATTGATAAATAAAGGAAAGTAAGAAACCGCATCTCCAACAGAAGATGCGGTTTCTTACTTTTAATATCAACGTTCTAACTGTACACTCGATTTCTATGACAGCATTTCTCTTTTCATAATTTCAACGTTTTTTTGATGACATTGTGCGGTGAAATCAGAGGGAAACGCCAGTTTATCATTTAGCTTATCGAGCGCTTCTTTACTGTTTTCTTTCACTGCCGCTTGCAGTTCATCTAAATAAGAGCTGGCCATCTCCACTCGTCTTTGAATTTCAACTCGGTGATGTGTCGTTTTCCCGTGCCCGGGAACTAGCGTTAGATTTTGGTAATTAGCTAAAATGTGTCGCGCAGTGGCAAGCGTGTCGCGGTAATCTTTTACACTTTCATATATGTACGGATATTCAAAATCCGATAAATAATCCCCTGCAATCCATATCGAATCATCGACAATCATAAATAGGCCATCGTTTGTATGACCTTTTGCAAAATAACAGGTAATGGATGTTTCGCCTAAAGTAATATGCTGTTCATTTTCGGTTACAACAATATCTAACTCTGGGAATATAATATCATGAGATCTTTTTATATAATAGTCATGATCAAACTGCTTAATCATTTGAACTTTTTCTTCTTTGTCCGGGTGATGTTCTAAAAATTTGCTGCCGATAAAGGTGGCATTTAATTCTAAGAAAGCGCCATACCCAATGACGTGATCAAAATCTCCGTGAGTAAAAAACACATACAGTTTGCGATGATTTAAGATCTCTTGAACATGCTGCTTAATTTCATTAATTTCGTGAGGAAGCCATGTTGGATCAACAACAATGACACAGTTTTTTGTTTCGATTACTGCAGATGTTGTTTGAAATAGCGCGCTTTCAAAAACCGTCATTTGCTCCGTTTTATATTGAATCATGAGAACAGCTCCTTATTTTTTCTATCACCTTTATTATAGCGGAAATAGAAAGATAAGGGCGCGTATGACGGTTTATAAAACGAAACTATGCAAGATGTGATAAAATGCGGAACCAGCCAAACAATGAAATCCAAATAGGAATACTAAATAAGGTTCCCCAAAATAAACCTTTCAAAAAGTTCCCTTGATTCATTCTGATATTCCTCACCTTCATCGTATGTTGGTTCTTAGTCTAGCGCAGCTTAATGAAATTTTAGTGAAAAATAAAAAAAGAAGCAGTTGCTTCTTTTTTTATTTATTATAAAATTGATGATCGTACTTAATTTTCGGCAGCTCGCGTACTTCCTGCGACATTTCTGTTCCGCACATCGGACAGTTATAATCAACTGTAACAAAATCTTCTCTCATCCACCCATTACATGATTCAGATTGACACGCATATACAGTCGTATCCATCATTTGATCTACTTCTTCTTCTACGGCTTTTTTTGCAAAATACATGTACACAGCTCCCTTTTTTTCTTAGTATATGTAAAATTCCCATTTTTTATTTACAGCTTGATTACTTTTTCATCCGGCGTTATTGGACACCACTATTTAATTGTGTATAATTGAATAAAAAGCAATAGACTGGAGGCAACATGAATGGAACAACTTTATAAGCAGCTGCAGCTGGAAAATCAGCTTTGTTTCTCAATTTACGCCACGTCTCGAGAAATTACAAAGGTTTACAAGCCGCTGCTCGATAAATTAGGAGTAACCTATCCGCAGTATTTAGCCCTTCTTGTTTTATGGGAACATGAAACACTCAGCGTGAAAAAAATGGGCGAACTTCTGTATTTGGATTCAGGCACCCTTACTCCTATGCTAAAAAGAATGCAGGATCAAGAATTAGTGATTCGTCAGCGTTCTCATGAAGATGAACGCGTTGTTTTTATTAGTTTAACCGAAAAAGGAAAAAAATTACGTGATAAAGCTTGTCATATTCCAGAAGAAGTTTTTAGTATGACGAATAAGTCACAGAGAGAATTAGAAAAGCTGAAAGAAACGCTGCAGGAGTTATTGCAATCACTGCATACGTACAATCAAAAATAGACCATATAAAATTGCACATAAAAAAAACGCCTGGATTCAAGAGAAATCCAGGCGTTTTTTATTTACTCAGCCGTTGTATTTAACGTTACGTTAACATTTCCACGCGTTGCTTTAGAATACGGGCAGAATTGATGTGCATCTTCTACTAGCTTCTCAGCTACTTCTTGTGAAACGCCTTTAATATGAGCGTTTAACACCACTCCAATTTTAAAGCCATCATCAGTGTGGTCTTTTAGTAGACTTACCTCTGCAGTAATAGACGAATCAATGTCTTTTTTTTGTTTCTTAGCAATTAAATTTAAAGCACCGTCAAAACAAGCAGAATATCCTGCTGCAAACAGCTGCTCGGGATTTGTTCCTTCTTCTTTGTTATTTGGAGAAGGATTTACAAGGGTTAAATCAATAATACCATCATCTGATTTGACTCGACCATCTCGGCCTCCTACCGCTGTTGCTTTAGATGTAAATAGTACGTCTGACATAAGATCACCTCATAGATTATTATATGTAATTTCATTGCAGACAATCAAAAAAGTCGCAATCAAATTCATTTTGTAATCACTTTGATTACCGTGATAGTAATGTATTCCCCCTTCTATAATGAGTGTAAACCTATTATTTTATACAAAAAAAGAGAGTTACCTCTCTTTTTTTCCTCTTTGTTTTTTTAAACCGCTTTGAATAATGTTATCTCCATATTTTTCACGCAAACTTTCGACCGCTTTGTATAAAGGCTCTTTTTTTGCTTGCTCTCCATATGTAAACAAATCTAACTGTTCTTCTTCCTGAACATGTTGGCTCACTTGAAGAGCAGCTACGCCTAATAAACGAATTGGTTCTCCGTTCCAATGCTTTTGAAATAATACCCCACTGTAATGAAAAAGATCATTTGGCTCGCTAATTGCTTTTGAAATAGTTTGGCTTCGAGTAATGGTTTTAAAATCACTGTATCGTATCGTTAGTTGAATCGTTTTGCTTACAACTTTTTTCGCTTTCATACGAGAGCTTACAGAATGCGATAGTTTATTTAAAATAGGGAGAACTTCATGTTCATCTACTGCATTTTGAGATAGCGTCGTAGAGTTTCCAATAGATTTAAACTGTGATTGGCGATCAGGGTTCACCTGTCGATCATCTTGGCCCCATGCTCGTTCTTTCATAACTTCTCCTTTTATTCCGAGAGTTTGTTTAAGAAGACCGGGAGCGGCTTTTGCTAGATCACCGATGGTCACGATCTTAATCGCATTTAGCTTCTCAGCTGTTTTTTTACCGATTCCGTGCATTTCCTCTACGGCTTTTGGCCAAAGAACTGTTTGGACATCTCTTTTTCGAAGGACGGTAATCCCTAAAGGTTTTTGCATATCACTTGCCGTTTTGGCTAAAAATTTATTCGGCGCGATTCCAATTGACACAGGAATTTGCAGCGTCTGTATTAAATGCTGCTGAATGGACTTTGCTATGTCAAGAGGAGAGCCTAATTCAGCACAGTTTGTAATATCCAAATAGCCTTCATCAATTGAAGCGGGCTCTAAAAGAGGTGAAATGGTTACTAAATAATCAAACATGTTTTTGGACATTTGGCGATATAATGGAAAATTAGGTTTTATAACAACCAGCTCGGGGCATTTTCTTTTCGCTTCCCAAAGAGGCATAGGCGCATATACTCCGCGTTTACGAGCAATATAGTTACAGGTTACAACAATTCCTCTTCGTTCCTTTGGATTGCCAGCAATAGCAAGAGGCTTATCTTTGAGCGTATGATCATGTGCGGTTTCAACAGATGCATAAAAAGCATTGGCATCAATATGAAGAATAACTTTGCCGTTTTTAGGGTACATCATTTTCATACTATCACCTCTTTCTGTATAATTAATCCCCGAAAGAAGAACGTACATTCTTATTTATTATAACTCTTTTTTCCTAAATTGTGCGCACCTATACTTTATTTTTATTTTGAGCGAACACTGTGTGTCACTCTCTCGTATTCTAATGAAGAAAGGAGGAAGAAAACGTGATTGATCAGCTTATCGGAGCCATTAACCAATTAGGCTACGGATATTTCTTTTTTATCATTTTAGTCGGAGCCAACCTTACTCCTATTCCTGACCCGGTATATATTATGCTTGCAGGCAGCCAGGCTACGTCTCCATCCGTTCAGTATATTCCAGCTTTTATACTTACCTACAGCGGCATGATGATTAGCTTGTATCTTAAGTTTTTGATAGCCAGTCTTTTTTCAGCTCAGGCGCTTGCGCTATTAAAACGCCCGCGATGGGAAAAGAATGTCATGAAAGTTGAGCGAACGATTCAAGAATATGGATCTCACGCCATCATCGCAAGCTACTTTTTACCAGGAATGCGACATGTGATGCCTTTTTTTCTCGGAGCAAGCGGAATGAAGCATCGGCATTATATTAAAGTCTCATTTTCCTTCGGTTTTATTTGGACGCTCGCTTTATTTATTTTCGGTTCCTTTTTTAATACGACATCTTCTTATACTGATGTGATTGAGATCACTTTAGCTTTTTGTGCGATCAGTTTGATTATCTATGCCGTCCAAAGAAGAAAAATACGAAAAAAACAGCAGTAGTTTGTGTAAAAAGTGCTTTTTCACAAACTGCTGCTGTTTCATTTATATTAAATGACTTCATTATACCCCTTTACAAAGTACTTGCGCGCGCGGTAAAGAGCTGATTTTAACGTAGTCATCTGCATATTTAATAACTCGGCAATTTCTTCATATTTAAACCCTAATCCGTATTTTAATAGAAGCAAATTGCGATACTTAGGATTCAATTGATTTAAAATCGCCTGACATTCAGCCGCTTCTTCATTTCTGAGCACCTGCTGAATAGGCGTATACATAACGGGTTCTTCTTTGTAAGAAGACGTATAGCGGTCTTTCACTATTTTACGCCTTCCTAAATCACACCGTTTATTTAATGCGACGCGAAACATCCAAGCTTTTATTTTTTCAGGATCGACCATTTCTTGTTTTTCTAAATATTTTAATGCTACTTCTTGCGTAATATCTTCGGCGTCTTGTCTATTCACACCATTTTTTAATAAATAAGCCAGCACCTGATTTAAATAATCTTGCAATTCCTCGCCGCACATAATAAGTTCTCCCTTGCTATTTTAGTTTTTCTTTTAGTTCTGTTGGAATCGTGTTAGCATCAAACATTTGAACTTCAGGACTTGAATTTTTATAACGGAAAACAACTATATAATCCCCTTGTTCTTGAATGGTTGTATGCGAAAGAAAATGATCGATTTGTTTGGAATCTTTAATAGTTAACGCACCTTTTCTTTTAGTTAGAATAGAGGGCATGTCTACCCATGCGTTCTGAAGAATTTCGTGATCTTTATTCTTTAAAACTACAATATTTGAAACGTCTTCTGGCATCACTCGAGCACTTTCAAACATTTTTTCATGCTTGAGCCACTTTTCAACTTCTTTATATGATTTCTCAAAAGGTATGGAGTCTACACTTCGTCCATTTCCATCCATAAAGTCAATGCTAGACCAGCTTTGTTGGTTACTCTGAGTATGCTCATACGTTTGATTTTGTATGGATTTTCTTATTGCCTGTTTCAAATCTTCAATTTTGTTTGGATCTTTAATTACAATAGGTTCGCCGCTTTTATACATCACATTAATTTGAACTTCTTTTACATACCTCATATTTTTATTATCACGTTCTAAAATATAAAAAGAATGATTTTTGTACTCAGGTGTTTCTATAATTCGTTTATAAAAAGCTTTATAATCAGCTTCCCTTACCGCATATTGTCGAACAACTTTTTTATCATTTTTTAAATTATAAGCAAAAGTTATTTCACGAGCATCTCCAGACTGTATTTCTCTTTTAGAAATATTAGGCTGATCTTTTATAATTTGTTTATGCAATGCTCGTATAAAATTAACGGTATTTTTATCAGAATAATAGTAAGGTGGTCTATAATAGTCACCATTCTCTGGATCATGACTTTTAGGGTTATCTGTCAAGGAGTAATCATCTTCATCAAAATATACAGATTGAATATTTTCTTGATTTGGTAAGTAACTAGAGTAACCAAAAACATCCACTTTCAAGCCTATACCTATAATGATGGCTGCTGCCACAAACAATAAGTAGCCCTTCCATTTATCAAACACACGCCATGTTTTAGCTAAAATCATATGTCCAAGGATATACCCTAATAAAGATCCAAAAACATAACCAAAAATAAGCCATTTAAAAGAATCCTTGATCTCTCCGAAGTACATCCCCCATAATAATAATGAGCACGTCGTCAGTCCATAGATAAAGATAGGTTTTAACCAATTAAAAGCGATTGCATGCGTAGCGATTTCTAAACTTCTCTTTTGATATGCAATAAATGCAATAAAACAAAGTGCACAAGCTACAATTGCATATATTACTAGACTTAGATAACTTTCTTTTCCACTATCTAACAGATCCATAATATGGATAAAAGGAACCAAATCTTGTAAATTTCTCCCTGAATAATATGTTGTAGCAAACCCATACCAATAAAACTTAACATTCATAATAAAAAACTGAATGAGCGCAGCCGGAAGAATGAATAATATATATATAAACGCACCTTGCAGTATTGACATACCTGTGAACATACCTGCAAATACGGCTCCAGAAAAAACAAAGATATTCAAAATAATAGTATCAATAGCCCATCGTAGAATTAATTTTAGCGTATATAAATCGTCAACATTTACTGAATCTTTAATAAGAAAAAGAACGATGGCTGAAATAATAACAGGTAAAACTAATGATACAATTCCTAATAATACGTTTTGCCAAAATAGCACACCTCTGCTTATTGGTAAGCTATGAATATAATCAGCGGCTGATTTTGTTTGGATATATCTAAATAAAAAGATAGCTAGCACCACAGGAACAGTAAACATAAACAAAAATTGAAGGCTTCCAACAACTTCAAAAAGAGTCTTTAACTTTTCTGTATACATTCCATTTTCGTTAACTTCACCTGTATACCTCAGAACAATTTGAAGTGGCAAAATAAATAAAAGAACAAGTGTATATAAAGCACCAATCCATCCCACGTTTCTCATGGATTGAATCCACATGCCGCGGTTAAACGATGATGTTTTCGATTGCATAACCCACATCCCCCATTTCATAAATAAAGATTTCTTCTAGCGTAAGTGGCAAGATGTCAAAAATTAAAGGCTTATACGATCGAACTTTGTTGACTAAATGATTTTCTTTTCCTCGAACAATACAAAGCAAGACGCTTCCTCGTTTTTCTTGATATAAAATGTCTAGCGTGTCATAAAGCGCTAGCGGCACATCTCCTTCAAATGCAACTTGAATTTTGTGCACGTCTGATTTTAAATCATCCAGCTCTTTTTCAATTAATAATTGACCGTGATGCAAAATGCCTACATGATCACAAAGATCTTCCACTTCTCGCAAGTTATGTGATGAAATTAAGATCGTCATTTCCCGTTCTGCCACGTCTTGAACAAGAAGGTTTTTAATTTTTTGACGCATTACCGCATCTAACCCATCGAGCGGCTCATCTAAGATAAGTACATCAGGCATAGCAGACAGCGCTAACCAAAAACCTACTTGACGCTGCATTCCCTTGGACATTCTGTGTACCTTTTTATGTAATTGAATTGGGAAAGCTTCTTTTAATTTTTGAAACCGCTCTTCGTTCCAAGTCGGGTAGACACTTCTATAAAAAGACGCTAATTGCTTAATCGTTGTTTGAGGGAAAAAATAAAGAGAATCTGGCATAAAAATAAGACGTTCTTTTAAGCCAACGTTTTCAAATACTTCCTCGCCGTCTATTGCGATTTTCCCGTGATCTTGCTTGTAAATACCTGCAATGATTTTTAATAGCGTTGTTTTCCCTGCCCCGTTGGAGCCAAGCAGTCCGTAAATAGATCCTTTTTTTATAGAAAGCGTGACGTCCCTTAGAGCTTCCATTTCTTCAAACTCTTTTTTTATCGCCTTCAGTTCAATCACTATCGCTTCCCCCTTTTACTGCTTTTTCAGCCTGTGAGATAAGTGATAGAATTTCATCTTTATCCATCCCTAAATACATAGCTTCTGCCAACAGCCTTACTAATTCTTCTTTCATCTTTTTCACCTTCTCGTTATTTAGTGTATCAACTTGAGGCGTTACAAAACTTCCTTTGCCTGGAACTGAATAAATATAATTTTGATGTTCTAGTTCACGATATGCTTTTTGAATTGTATTTGGATTAATTGTTAATTCTTTTGCTAGCAGTCGAACAGATGGAAGCTTTTGATCGGCCTTAAAGACTTCATGAATAATAAGTTCTTTCAATTTATCTACTAATTGCTCGTATATCGGCTTGCGACTACGAATATCTAAATCAAACATAGTCTGCCTCCCTTCATTTACCAAAAATCATGATGTGTGTACTATGTGTATTAACTGTATTACTTATCGTATTACAGTTAATATTATAATATGTTTTTTGGAAAAAACAAGTACTTTTTTTACTTTTGTTACAAAAAGATGACAAAAAAGTGTTTAGTAGCTTTATAGATGAAATGTAAATAACTAGATTAACTTCTGAAAATAGCTTGTACTGCTTTCGTTATAAATCTTTAAGCCAGCACCTTATTTTACTGTTTTAACCAAGTGCCTCTAGTTATTACAATAGCAATGTTTTATAATGTTTATAATTAATTTTTTTAATATAAAAGGAGCCATACTCTATGTACTATGATGCGTTAAAGACGTTTGTTTCTGTTGTAGAAGAGCAAAGCTTTACAAAAGCTGCGGAAAAGTTAATGATTTCACAGCCAAGCGTAAGCGTACACATCAAAAATCTTGAAAAAGAATTTCAAACTTCCCTGTTCCTGCGTTCACCTAAAATGTTAAAAATCACACCCAGCGGCGAAATTTTATACGATCGTGCTAAACAAATGATTCAGATATATGAGCATACGAAACGAGATATTTATGAACATCATCACCGTGTCAAAGGAATGCTAACGATTGGCGCCAGTTTCACGATTGGCGAATATATTCTCCCTTCATTTTTAGCAAAGCTTCGTGAACAATATCCTGATATTGATGTAGAAGTGACTATCGGTAATACAAAGGAAATCGCTCAGCTTGTTCGTCATTTCAAAGTAGATGTAGGGCTTATTGAAGGACACACGGAAGAATCCGACTTACATATTCAGTCCTTTATGGACGATGAACTTGCTATCGTTGCGTCAGTGGATCACCCTTTAGCTCAGCTTAAAAAAGTAGAAATTGATGATTTACAAAATCAGCGGTGGGTAGCGCGTGAAAAAGGCTCTGGAACAAGAGAATATTTAGATCACGTTCTAATGTCCAACGGTTTAAAAATGAAAAGCATGCTAACGATCAGCAGCAATCAAGGAATTAAAGAAGCCATTGTTCACGATTTAGGAATGTCTGTGCTGTCACTTTGCGCTATTAAAGAAGATGTAGAACAAAAGCACCTATCGATTCTCAACGTTAACACCGCTCCTTTTAAGCGCCGTTTCTCTTATATCTATCCTGCTAACAGTGCTCATAAAAAAGTAGCCGAGCTTTTTATTCAGCTTTTAAACTAAAAAAAGACTTTCCACGCTGAGTGGAAAGTCTTTTTAAATCAATAGCCATACATGTCTTTGCATTCTTTTTTAGTGAACATGCGTCTGCTGAGCCGGCATTTTTGACAAACGAACAGCTAGGAAAAAGGCTGTTGTAAGAAACACACCAATTAAAGCAATAACACCTTTCCAGCCGTACGCACTCCAGCATAATCCAGCCACTGTCCCGCCAACACTTGATCCTGCATAGTAAAAAAACAAATACAAAGACGAAGCCTGAGCCTTGTCATGAGTGGCTCTTCTTCCCACCCAGCTGCTTGCGATGGAATGACTTCCGAAAAAGCCAAAAGTCAGCAGCAATAGCCCGGTAATTTTTATCCATAAAACTGGATGCAGCGTAACGATGGAACCTATAAGCGTAACAGCAATCGTACATAACAGCACTTTTTTCCGGCCGTATCGATCCGCCAGCGTCCCCATCCAGACCGAGCTGAATACTCCCACAAAAAAAATAACAAAAATAAAACTTACAAGCGTATGATTCCAAGAATACGGAGGAGCGGATAAAGCGTATCCAATATAATTGTATAAAGCTACGTTACTCCCAAGCAGCGCAAAACCAATAGCAAAAAGACAAAGCATCCCTTTATCTTGAAGATGACTGCGAAGAGAGCCGGTAAGCTGACGAAGTTCAAAAGATCGTGAAGTGAAGTTTTGTGAATCTGGCAAGTTCATAAAAAAAACAAAGGTGGCTAATAAACTGATTGCGCTTACAACATCAAGAGCTACGGACCAGTTGAAATATTCCGTGAGCACCCCTGTCATAAGCCTTCCCGCCACGCCTCCAAAGGCGTTGCCGCTTATATAAATCCCCATCGCTTTTCCTAAACTCCCTGGTTCAATTTCTTCTCCTAAGTAAGCCATGGCCACGGAAGGCAGCCCTGCTAAAACGATTCCTTGAATGACGCGAAAGACTAACAGCGTTTCAAAGGTAGAGCTAAATGCTGTCATGATGCATAGCAATGACGCAAAAATTAACGATAGACCCATCAGTTTCTTTCGTCCCCACACTTCTGATAAAGAACCTAAAAAAAGCATACTAACCGCTAGCGTAATGGTTGTTAACGAAAGCGACAAGCTGGCAAACGCCGGGGATATCCCGAATTCTCTAGAAAATTCGGGTAAAATGGCCTGTGTACAATATAAAATCGAAAATGTGTTGAAGCCTGCTGCAAAAAGCGCAACATTTGTTTTGCGAAAAGCTGATGTTCCAATTACGGTATAACTCACAGTTGGTCACTTCCTTTTTTCTCTAAAAAAAGCATATCACGGTTTTTTTATTCTGTATAATTCATTATGTAAATCGTTTTCATGCATTTCGGTAATGAGTAAAGTGAAAATAGGAATGGACAACAGCCTGAGTATTTTCAAACGACTGTATGCAAGACTGTTATACTTTCTCGTTTTACACACATTAAAAAAGTTGAGCCAGTTTTTCATGGCTCAACTTTTTTAATCTAACACATAAGATGCTAATACTTTTTGCACGTCGTAAATGTTTTTATCTTTACGAAATTCTTTTGAAATCGGTGCACTAGAACCCGATACCCAAATATTTAATTCCGCATCTAAATCAAATGTTCCAGCCGTTTCTACGCTAAAATGGGTAATCGTCTTATAAGGAATGGAATGATAATCTGTTTTCTTTCCCGTCACTCCTTGCTTATCAACGATAATTAAGCGTTTCGTCGTAAACACCATTAAATCGCGAATGACTTTATACGCTTGTTCCACTCGCTCGTTGGCAATTAAGATATTTTGTAAGTCTTTTTCAGTGCCTCTTATATCTGCTTCTGATGCATTTCCTAATAGTCCATCTAATATACCCATGCTGATCACTCCTTTATATCTACACTACCGCATTTTGTTCTGTCTGGAAACCCAAAACGTTTTTTTAATGAATTAATTTACTTTCACGCGCTTTTTTTGTTAATTTTGCACTCGTTTTACTAAGAGGCTTATGAAGAAAAATGCCAACGAGCAGCACGCCTAGCCAAATGCAAAGAAGCACCGTAACGTCTTTTCTGACAATATCCGCTAACATGCCTCCTACAACTTCTCTCATCATGCTTATTGCATACGTAAATGGTAAAAATGGATTGATTGCTTGAAAAAAAGCAGGCACGACTTGAATCGGAAATGTACCGCCTGCAGCGGAAAGCTGAAGCACAAGTAAAACAATCGCCATTGCTTTTCCTGCATTGCCAAATATCGCAACAAGCGTATATACAATCGTCATAAATACGAAGCTGCACAGCAAGCCTAAAAAGATAAAAGGTACTTTATCTACGACATACGTTTTGATTAAAAATAAATCCCCTAGCGTCACAATAAAAGCTTGCACGAGAGCAATAGACAAAAACGTTAAAAGTCTTCCAAGATAGACCTCATAGCTTTTGAATCGCTCTTCATCCGCTACTTCTACGCTTAAAATCGAAACTAACAGCAAAGCTCCGACCCACAAGCAAAGCGTTGTATAAAACGGCGACATAGCTGAGCCGTAGTTCGGAATCGGGTAAAGTCTTTCTTCTTTTAAAAGAACCGGCTTAGCAAAAAAGTCACTTTCTTTTTGCACATCATTCTTTAGCAAATTAATAATATCTTCAATATTTTCTTTTTGCTGAAATTCTCGTATTTTATCCGCTATATTGTGCACGTTTTGTTCGATTCGCGGAAAGTCTTTTGCTATTTTCCCAAGCTCCTGTTGTCCAAGCAAAATGCCACTGGCTGTTTTAGACAGGACGTTAGAAACATCCGGCATGCTTTTATTGGCTTCATCAAGCAGTGAGTTTGCGCTTGCCGTTTTATCCTTTCCTTCTTTGATTGCTTGTTCAACAGCAGGCACAATCGTAGAAGAATATGAGTTCGTTAACGCATTTAATCTAGAAACAGCTTGATCGGTGCGAGAGCTGAACCTATCAAGTACGCTTTGATTTGGAACATCCCCATTCTTTGTTTGTTGCTGCAGACTGTTTACATCCGAAAGCTGCTGCTGTAAAAGCGTATTTACATCCTTTACGTCATTAATAACAGGTGAAAGAACTTTTTGTTGAGATAACGCATTTAAATCTGTAAGAAGTGTAAGAATCTCTCCTGTGTCAGCAATTTGTTTTGTTAACTGCTCTTTTAGCTGTTCCGCTGCTGCGCTGACTTCAGCCGGTTTTATATCTTTTTCCATCAGCTGATTCTTCAATTCTTGAACCCGGAGAGCTCGTTGCTGAACCCGATGCAGCGTTTCGTTGATCGTTGGTTCAGCGTTTTTTAAAACTTCATCGCTTTTAGTTAAAAAAGTGTTTAGCTGCTGAGTCATCTGTGCGCCGTCAGCTGTTAATCTCTCTACTTCAGGAAGAGCAGCCTGGGCTTTTGATACAATAGCTCCAGCTTTTTGAGTGGTGTCATTCGCTTCATTAATTACTTTTTTGATTTCAGGAAGACGATTTTCAAGTTCAAAAATCCGCTGTTCAACTTGTTGAATGGTCGGCAAATCCCGCTGCAGTGTAATACCTAGTTCGTTAAACACTGAAAAAATGGCTCCATTCGCTGTTTTGACGAATTTTTCACTGATCTGTTGTGTTAAGCTGCTGGCTCCTTTGCTTGTAATTTTAGGCGCCACTGCGTTTATTTTTTCGTTCACTTTGTAAATAATGACCGGTTTTTCCAAACGATCTTGAAGAACGGTACCAAGCTTTTGTGAAAAATCTTTTGGAATAACAATACTTGCATAATAGTCACCGTGCTTTACTCCGTGATCAGCTTTTTCTTTGGAGACAAACGTCCATCCAAGCGTTTTATTTTTTTTTAATGTTGCAATAATATCTTTTCCCACATTTACGTGCTGCCCTCTTATCGTAGAACCTTCGTCTTCGCTTGTTACTGCAATGGCAATACCTTCAGTCCGCCCGTATGGATCCCAAGATGCTTTTATATTAAACCATGCGTAAAAAGACGGCAGAATCATAAGCGTCAGCACAATGATAATCATCGCCCAATTGGTGAAAATTCTTTTTAAATCCCTTGTATAAATATAAACAGTATTTTTCATATGTCCCACCCAGTTTTATTGTTACAAGTTAGCTTATCCATGTTCGAAGAAACATATTTCTGATACTATAGAAAAAGTTAGATATGGTTTTACTAGAAAGGATGATGAACATGACAGAAAGACTTTATTATAGCAACCCCTACATAAAAACGTGGAAAACTGAAGTGATAGAGACACGCTCTCTTTCAAATGGCTACGCATTAACGTTAAAACAAACCGCTTTTTATCCAGAAGGCGGCGGACAGCCGTCTGACTACGGTAATATTGCCGGAATCGACGTGAAAGATGTGTATGAAGAAAATGGAGAAGTATATCATATCGTCAATACGCTCCCTGCACAAACGAACGTCACATGTGAAATTAACTGGCATCGCCGCTTTGATCACATGCAGCAGCATAGCGGCCAGCACTTACTTTCGGCTCTATTAATCGATACATATGATATTCACACCGTTAGCTTTCATTTAGGTAACGAAGCAGTCTCTATCGATCTGAATGTACCTCAATTATCTCATGAGCAGTTATTACACATTGAAAAAGTTTTAAATGACGCTATTTACAGCAACCGTCACATTAAAACGTACGAAGTGAAGAAAGAAGAGTTACATACTCTTGCGCTTCGCAAAGTGCCCGATCTAGAAGACGAAGTGGTACGCATCGTGGAAATTGAAGGCATTGATGTTTCTGCCTGCTGCGGTACTCATGTAAACCAAATTGGAGAGCTTGGCCTTATTAAACTTACGAAAACAGAAAAGCAGCGCGGTAATACACGCCTCTTTTTTAAATGCGGTATGCGTGCATTAGCTGATTATCAGCAGTCTCAAGAAATCGTAGCAGAACTTAGCAATAAATTCAGCACAAGCCGTGAATTAGTTGTAGAACGCATTAAAAAATTGGAGACTGAACAAAAAGAGCTGCAAAAACAACTAGAAGAATTAAAAAATGAAAATGCAGCTTATTTAGCAAGTGAATTAGAAAGCAAAAAAGAAGGTTCATTTCTGTACCATCACTTTGAAAACCGCACACTAAAAGATGTGCAAGCCTTGACAAAGCAGCTTCTTCAAACACCTGATACGACGCTTCTTTTTTCTTTTTCAAGTGATCAAAAAGTTTTGCTGGCTCACAGCGGCAGTGGGGTCAAATGCGGAGAACTTTATAAAGAGCTGCTTCCACTTTACCATGGAAAAGGCGGCGGCGGACCAAAACAAGCCCAAGCCAGCTTTTCATCTTCTGAAAATATGAACGCATTTATTAGCGCAGTAAAAGAAAAAATAACTGAAGCATAACAAAAAGCCTGTCTTTAAAAAGACAGGCTTTTTCCACTTAATCAGCTTACTAAATAGCCAATTAATAAGCCAATTGATAAAGTAAATCCAAAAAACGTATTTGTTTGCGCGGTTGCTTTCATCGCAATAAGCTCTCCGCGTACAAATGCTTGTACGGCTTGAATTGGCTTAGGTGCACTAAGAAACACTAAGAAAATCCAAGGGCTAATATCGAAGAATACCACTAATGCAACGGTCCAAATATACGCAATGCCAAACAAAGCAGCTAAAAATCTAATCGCATTTTTAGAACCTAATAAAATTGCTAGGGTACGTCGTCCGCCTTTTGTATCTTCTTCTATATCACGAATGTTGTTAGACAAATTAATCGCACCTACTAAAATCGCAATCGGAAGTGATACAAAGATGCTTTCAGACGTTACAGTATTAGTTTGAATAAAAAATGAAATCAATACGAACATGGCGCCCATGCAAAGACCTGAAAATAATTCTCCAAACGGCGTATACGCAATCGGAAGCGGTCCGCCCGTATACAAATAACCAATCGCCATACCTACTAATCCAACTAAAGCAAGCCACCAGCTGCTGTTTGCACATATATATACACCTAAAATAAGAGCAATTCCATAAGAAATCAGTGCTAAATTTAATACCGTTTTCGGTTTCATGCCGTGTCTGACGATGGCTCCTCCGATACCTACAGAGTCTTCTGTGTCTAAGCCGCGTTTAAAATCATAGTACTCGTTAAATAAGTTCGTCGCAATTTGAATCCACAAACATGAAAAAAGCATCGCAAGAAACATCCAAACGTTCACATGGCCATAAAACATGGCTAGAACTGTTCCAATTAAAACCGGTACAAACGATGCTGTTAGCGTATGAGGACGGGTTAATTGCCACAAAATCTTCCCTTTACTGTACTGCTCGGCTGCAGCTTTGTTTTCTTTGTTATGACTTGTCATCATCCTCTTCCCTTCTATTACGAACCGTATCTCTATTTAAAAGTGCTGCTTTTAACATAACGAATGATAGCAAACTTACTCTAATACAATACACGTCCGCCCAACAAAAAAAATCACGGAACTCTTTAAAATATCAGTTCCACTCTATATGATAATAATTTATTGCTCTTTTTACAAGATGACCGCTTATACATTTCCGATTTTTTTCTACAAAAATCTGCTTTGACGCAGAAATTCATAAGAAAAAGATAAAAAGCCTATCCGAAAAATAAGGTTGAGACATAAAGAAATGAATCTAATCTAAAGACGAGTAAATGGGATGCATGAGCTGAACCGCTTGTTACACCGCAGTTGATTTCCATGCAAGGCTTCGCTTTCCGCGGGCGGCCGCTGAGCCTCCTCGCCACTTATGCTTTTCCCGCACGAGCCTTAGCCTTGCCCTCCAATCAACTGCTAGAAGAAACGAAACAGATGAAACCTACGTTCACCATAATAAAAAAACGAATCACTAATCAAACATGTTGATCAATGGTTCGTTTTTCACTTCGGCTAAAATACTTTTGTCCCAGCCTCTTCCTTCAACTAACATACGTTTATACAAGCCTCTTTTTTATCACTACATCTTATTAATTAAAATCGTCGTCTCCATACCTTCTGCGGAATCTTTTATGAAAACACGAATCGCATATCGCATGATCATGATTCCAAGGAAGGTCTTTAGAACACGCACTGCATGTTCTTTTAAATTTTTTCATATCTTTTCTTAATACGTTATGGATTTTATCTGTAAGCTCTTCTCGGACACGTTCCCAGTAAATAGCTTCTGGCCTTCTGTCCATTCGATATAGAAATAAAAGATGCAGGCCAATTGCTTTATAAGACAGCTCTAATTTTTCCAGTGAACCTTCTATCATCCGTGGTTCAGGTAACTCTTCTCTGTTAACAATCGCATTCATGCTGGCAACCCACTGCTTTTTCAAGGAGCTTTCTTTTGCTGAAAACGGCAGCTGCAAGTAGCCGTATAAATCAACAATGGGCATTTTCGCCTCAATCAGCGTGTCTTTCACTTCCTCATAAAGCTCACGTTCTTGTGCCAGGTTTGATTTTTGTGTACCTTTTGGATTTTTAAATTTAGCCCACATGTCAAAAAACGTTCCGAGGTCATGATAATATTCTTTAAATCTTCTTAGCATATCTGAAGTAGGCGCAATTGAAAATTTACTGATTTGCTCGTCTGTTGAAAATAACAGTTCTCTCATTTGCTTTGCATCTTTAGCGAATGCAACTTCTCCTACATTATAGAGACCCTTCCTTCCAGCACGACCTGCAATCTGCTTTAACTCTTGAGAAGTCAACAATCTCCTCTTTTGTCCGTCAAACTTCATGTTTTCTAAAAGGACAATTCGTCTAATTGGAAGATTTAACCCCATTCCAATCGCATCTGTAGACACAATGACATTTGTTTCTCTATTAATGAACTGCTCAATTTGTTTTCTTCTCGTTTCAGGCGGCATACTTCCATAAATCACGCTAACTTTGTGACCATCTTTTTCTAGCTTAGCCGCTGTCTGGAGCACTTTCTTACGCGAGAAAACAATTAAAGCATCTGCGGGTTTTACTTGTTCAATTTTGAACCTTCGAAGATCTACTTTTAAAGGTATATCTCTTTCGTACTCATGAATTTCTGAGATCACACCGTCTAACATCTCTTCTAACATACTTCGAATACTTAAACTCCCGATAACATGAACTTGTTTGGCATTGGCTCGAGTGATGGCTTTATACCATGAAAATCCTCGGTCTCTGTCTTGAATCATTTGTGCTTCATCAATTACGGTTACATCGCCATGTTCTAATTCACTAAACATCTCTACGGTACCGGCCATATGCTGAGCGTCTTCAACAATCTTTTCTTCTTCACCTGTTTTTAACGAACAAGGGACTCTGTCTTTGTTCAGCTTTTCAAAAACTTCTAAAGCTAACAGGCGAAGCGGCGCTAAGTAACTACCCGAAGCAGCTTTTTTTAATGATTTTAATGCCGTATACGTTTTTCCTGTGTTTGTATCACCGAGATGAAGGATGTATTCCGTTTCTTTTCTTGGGTCCATTTCGTATTCTGCACCAAAAATATAATTTAACTGTCGCTGTTCTTCTTCGATAAGCTTTTTCTTTTCCTCACGTTCACGTTCTTGTTGTAATCGTCTTTCTTCCAGTTGCTGTTGATATCTCTCTTGATGCTCTTCAATCGTCAAGTTGTGATCTGAAATTTCTAGTACATCAGAAAGCTTTTCTTCTACAAGCATTTTTTTATATTCATAGACCAAATCCGATAAATCACTTCTAAGTGCTTTTATAATATCCATTCGTGTTACCGAAGCATTTGTATAAGATTTATATTCTTCTTTAAATGAAGCAGGAAGGTCATCCATAATCATAGTTGGAATAATTTCATAAATCTTATCGGTGATAAATACCTCGTATACATCTTCATACGTTTCAAACAAGATAATCGTTGAATATCTGTCTAATTCTGAGCTTACGCCGCCGGTGAGCTCTTGAAAAAAGTCATTAACCGTTTCATAATCATGACGTGTTAAATCGCCGTTTGCTATTAATTCATCTTCAAGCTCAGTATGCGGCGCATAGTTTTCAATATACTTTGAGTTTGTTTTAATGTCTTTTGACAGCTGATGGGAAAGCTGTTCTCTTATATGTAGGTAATACAGCCCTTTGTTTACTTCCAAAATAGGAGCTGCTTCTAAGTTTAACTGTAATTGATATCTAGCTTTTCGATCATTAATACTTTGCTGTCGTTCCTTCTCTTTTCTTTCTTCTTCTTTTTCGGCAAATTCAGCTCTTGCTTCTCCGTATAGAGATAGCCACTCCGCTTTATTGCCCTTTCCGTATTGCTCTTCTAGCCAAGAAAAAGCATTAAACTCTATACCTTTTCTCGTTTCTTTAGCAAATAACTTATCTATAGCTTGAGGTTTATACCCTTTCACCTCGAAGCCTTTCTCTGTTAAATATGACTTTCTGCTTTTTTTAGATACAGAAGAAACAACTGCTTTTCTCCACGTAGTCCCCCAGGCCTTTTTAATAAAAGAGTGCCTGTCTGTTAAATAAGTCTCAAAATCCGGACATTCGTCTTGTTCACCTATTACGTTTTTTATATCCTTTAGTAATGTATGTTTAGTTTTTTCAATGGCACTGCTTTGAATAGTCTCTAATTCGAGCATAAAATTCTCCTTTGGAAAGTTTTCCTACATTTATTATAGGAAAGACCCCTGACAGAATCAAATACATGTTATTACTTTATTTTAGCTAGATCAAGAACCTCTCTTCTTCCTGCTTTTGCTTATTTCTTAGCTATTTTTAACACAAAAAGCTCCTTTAAATAGGAGCTTTTTGATTATTTTTGATAATTCAGTCTATTTAAAATTATATTAAGCATTTCTGTCGATTCCCTTTGAGTAAGGGATTGAGAGCTGCGAAAGTTTGGTTAACAATACATGCAAAACACCTGTAAATAAAAAAGCTAAGATTGTTGCGCCTGTGGCTAGCGGGTGAACGTACGTAAAATAGTAGGCAAATACAGCCCCCACTATGTAAGATACATACACACGAAGGTTAAAGCCTTTTGTATACCAGTATAGTTTATTTTCTTTTTCTAAAATAGCTGAAACGTCATAGTGTTTTCGGCAAATGATATAATAATCAACAAGAACAATCGCAATAATAGGAATAAATAATACGCCGATCATAAGCAAAAAGCTTTGAAAATTTGTCATTAACCATTCTTTTAATAAAGAACCTAGAACTGTGACAACTCCCATGGTTAGTGCCGGTATCCAGAACCTCTGCTTTGGAAAAATAGATAAATAAGACATTGTCGCGCTATACAATACCATTACGTTGGTTGACAGCACCGATAAAAAAATTACGATGGCAGCTACTAACCCTAACAGCGGGCTATATGCACCAATTAAATTTACCGGGTCATACGTTTGCGTCATATTTCCGAGAATTGAAAAGCCAGAAACCGTTGCCCCTAACCCCATCGCAATTAGAGTTGCGACGTTATACCCTAAATAAGTTCCCGCAATGCCCGTTTTTTCAGATTTACAGTTTCGGTTATAATCGCAAACAATGGGAATCCACGTAAAAGCTGTAGCTACTACAATATCAAAAGCTAACATTCCTGTAATACCAGGATTTTCGCTTGCTTTCATTTGAATTAATTTTGCTGCATCAAATTCGATAAACAAATAGCTAAACACAACGGTTGCTAAAATGACCATAAGCGTAGCTACTAATTTTTCCGTTGCTTCAATGCCTTTATGTCCGTATATAGAAATAGCTACTACCAACACTTGAGTAAGAATTGTAAATAGATTGATATTGCTGTAACCTGTCAAAAAGGTAACGGCATGATTTAAACTTAGCCCTGCCATGTAGGCTTGAATCCAGGCCCAGCCGATTAATGTAATAAGATTAACAGCAGCAGGAAGCATAGCTCCTCTTTGCCCAAAAGCTGGTCTCATCAAAACCATGGTTGGAAGACCGGTTCGAGTTCCGATATTCCCCATCAACACGAGCGGTATGGCACCAACTAAAGAGCCAAGCACAATAATAAATAATGCCTTTAAAAAGGTCATATCGGGTACAAACAGCATTCCGGTAAAAACGGTCGTTACTACCACATTGGCTCCTATCCACATGGAAAATGTAGAGAAGAAGCCCATACTTCTTTTATTCATTGCAATCGGCTGCACATCATCATGGGCGAGACCACTTTTTGTTGTCATTCCTTTTCCACCTTTCACTTTTATTGATACCAATTGGCTCGAGCTAGCTTGGAGTTTGTATTCACATGTTTTGTTTCAGTAAAAGCAGCTAATCCTGATGGACCTAACTCCCGCCCAATGCCGCTTTCTTTAAAGCCGCCCCACGCCGTTTCAATATGAGGCGTATGGTAGCCGTTGATCCAAATCGTTCCCGCTTGAAGATGTTCAGCAACTCGCTCTGCTTTCATTAAATCATTCGTTAAAATTCCTGCAGCTAAACCAAATCTCGTGCCGTTGGCAAGTACTATGGCTTCTTCTTCACTTGAAAAAGATTGAACGGTAATGACGGGACCGAATATTTCTTCTTGTACGACTTTCATATGCTGCTCCACATCGACGAGCACAGCCGGCTTTATATAGTTTCCACCTTCGCAGTCAATTAACGTTCCTCCTGTTAATAAATTCGCTCCTTCTTCTTGACCTAACTTGATAAAATCCTGTATTTTGTTCAGATGCTCCGTGCTAATAACCGGACCCATCTCCGTTTCTTCTCTTAAGGGGTTACCAATTTTTATAGCAGCAACAGCCTCCATAAGAGCAGAAAGAAACGGCTTATAAATAGCTTCATCTACGAGTATACGCGATGAAGCTACACACACTTGTCCTTGGTTAAAAAATGAGCCAAATATTGTCCAGTCTACTGCAATATCAATTTCACTGTCTTCAAAAATAAGAAGCGGAGATTTCCCTCCCAGTTCAAGCGAAACTCTTTTCATCTCTTTTGCGCACTGCTGATAAATACGTTTGCCTGTTTCTGATCCTCCTGTAAAAGAGACTTTAGCTACGTCTTTGTGTTCAACCAACGCACTTCCCACTTCACCGTCTCCTGTAAGTAAATTAAACACACCTTCTGGTATACCAGCTTTTTCACATAATGAAGCTAACTTTAAAAAAGAAAGTGGCGTTAATTCTGAAGGCTTAAACACCACCGTGTTTCCAGCTGCTAAGGCAGGAGCCAGCTTCCACATGCCAAGCAGCAAAGGGAAATTCCAAGGAACGATTAGCGCGCATACGCCGATAGGTTCTTGAATGATTTTACTGTTTGTATCGTCGAACATGTCCTTTGTCCACGGCTGATTTTCTTCTATTAAATTTGCGTAATATTTTAAACAATTAATCGTATCTTCAATATCTAACTGCGCTTCTTTTATCGGTTTGCCAGTATTTAATGTTTCTGTTTCAGCGAATATATTCGCTTCATTTTCTAATAGATTTGCTAGTTTCGTAAGCACCTCTACACGCAGTGACTTATTTTTCTTCCATTCACTCTGTTCAAAAGCCTGTTTCGCTTTACCTACCGCTTCCTCTACTTGTTGAAGCGACGAATCAAACACTTCCGCTATGATCTTATTGGTCGCTGGATTGAATATTTCTCTTTTACATGGTTTTGCTCGCTTTTTATCTACTGTTACATTTACTTGCTCGTTCATAGTCAAACACTCCCTATAGAGAACTCTTATATAAAAGTGGGAAGATAATAGTACCTTCCCACTTTTACTGTCTTCTTTATATTCAGTCGCGTGCTTTTACTAACAGCGCTTCTTCTTCTTTTGCTTTTTTTCTTAACGCAATAAGCGTGATAAATTCATAAACAATATTAGCGGCCGCTGCTGCTGTAATTTGTCCATGGTCATAAGCTGGCAGTACTTCTACTAAATCAAACCCGACAAAATTAATATTTGTTAACCCACGAACGAATTGAAGCGCATCGTCAATACTTGCACCCGATACTTCAGGCGTTCCTGTTCCCGGCGCGTAAACTGGATCTAAAAAGTCAATGTCAAACGATAAAAATACGGGTCCTTCTCCTACACGCTCATGAATAATTTCTAGCATTTTTTCAACGCCCAGTTTTTTATATTCATTTGTCGTATACAGAGCTAGACCTAAGTTCTTTGCATCTTCTAAATCTTCAATTCCGTACAGACCGCCTCGCATACCGATTTGAATCGAACGCGACACGTTAATTAGCCCTTCTTCAATTGCTCGTCTAAATACCGTACCGTGATTGTATTTTTGTTCAAAATAGCTATCCCACGTATCAGAATGAGCATCAAACTGTAAAAGCGCTACCGGCCCGTGCTTTTTCGCGATGGCACGAAGTTCGCCGAGCGTCATCGAATGATCACCGCCTAGTGAAATAGGAATAATTCCTTCATTCACAACCGGCGTTAACCCTTCTTCAATTTTTTTATATGTTTCTAAAATATATCCCGGAACAACTGACAAATCGCCGTAGTCAACGCCTGAAATGTAATCAAAAATATTAATCTTTTGTTCTGGGTTATACGGGCGAAGCAAAATGGAGAAATCTCGAATAGCTTCCGGTCCAAAACGTGCTCCTGTTCGAAAAGATTGACCTGAATCAAACGGAATACCCGTGACAATAAAATCCATTTCCGAATTTACTTGTTCTACATACGGAAGTCTCATAAATGTTCGAGGTCCGCAAAAACGCGGAGATTCAAATGAATTTTTCGGCTGATATTTTGGCATGATTTATTCCTCCTAATGGGTTTCATTCATTAGCGCCGTGTCAACATGTTAGATACTGACGCTTTTTATTTAGATACTTTTTATTAATGCAAAATGCATGCCAATTTTTATCGTCTTATTTCGTGCAATTATGGACGATTTTTAATTCATAATAGAATCAAAACAAAAAAACTGATTCAGTACGGAATCAGTTAATTCATTTTGAATTAAATTTTCTTTATTTAATATTGTACTTTCGTAAACGTCTTACAACCGTAGGCTGACTAATTCCTAATGCATTTGCCATTTCATACGTTGTTTGACACTGTCGATAAGCACGAATCAGCCAGTTTTTCTCCACTTCTGCAAGTGCTTGCTGAAGGGTCATTCCCTGAGAGGTTAACGTATCAAGAGTCTCCCATTCTTCTTTATCACTTTTGATCTTTTCTGTATAAAACGGCACGTCTTTAGGCGAGATGCTGTTTTCATCCGTTGTTAACACAAGGCGTTCAATTGTATTTTCTAGCTCGCGCACATTTCCGGGCCACGGATGTTCAACCAATATATCTAATGCTTCTGCATGAAAAAATTTCTTCATTTTATATTTTTCATTTTGTTTATGTAACACATGATAAAGCAGTGCCGCGATGTCTTCTTTTCGCTCGCGAAGCGGAGGAATAGTAATCGGAATAACGTGTAACCGATAAAATAAATCTTCGCGAAATGTTCCTTTTTTGACCATTTCCTCAAGCGGCTGATTTGTTGCTACAATCAGCCTGAAGTTTACGTATTTGGCTCGTTCACTTCCAATTTTGGTGACTGTTTTTTCTTGTAGCACTTTTAACAGCTTCACTTGCATATCAAGAGGCAGCTCTCCTATTTCATCTAAAAAAAGCGTGCCGTTATGAGCTAATTCAACCTTTCCTATTTTCCCTTTTGTACTTGCACCTGTAAAAGATCCTGCTTCGTATCCAAACATTTCAGATTCAAACAAACTAGCTGGAATGGCTCCGCAGTTGATTTCAATAAACGGCTCTTCTTTTCGTTCACTTCCATAATGTAAAGCACGCGCAAAAGCCGTTTTACCAACACCCGATTCACCTAGCAACACAACCGTTGCATCGCTGTCTGCCACGCGATTAATAATGGACCATACCTTTTTCATCGCTTGACTTCGTATGACCATCTCATTTGACTGCTGTTCCCGAAGCTCTTCCATTTCTAGCTGATATGTTTTCATTTTCACTTCGAGCTGCTGATAATCTTCTTTTAAGCGCTGAAGCTCTGTTAAATCATGTGAAAAGCTAATTACTCTTTTCATACACTGATATTCATCATACACGGGAATACCGGTTGCCATTACAACTTTACCCGTTTCTGTTTTTTGCATCAGCTGTACTTCTTTCTTTTTCTTTAACACTTCAATCGTAACGGAAGGTGAAAATATCCCGCGGTCTTGCAATTCGTATACTGTTTGTCCGACCAACTCTGGCACGTCATACCCGTATATATCACGGCAGTTTTGACTCGCTCGTAAAATACACCCTTTTTCATCAGTGATAACGATATTGTCGTTAGAAGCATGCAAAATAGCTTCAAGCTCTCGTTCAATCATCTCAGTGCAGTACTCCTTTTTATTTAATCTGATTTTTCAAATATTTATATCTTCTATTTTATCAGTAAACTCCCTTATTCAACATAAAAAAGCTCCTTAAATAGGAGCTTTTTGTTTAAGACAGCTGCTTCATTTTTTGTTTAAACAGCGCTACTTTAATCATAAAATAGGTAATGTTTTCAGGTAATTCTTCTTTGATTGGTTTTAACTTTTCATCGCCTACTGAGAAAGCAGCTTCTAAAATAAGCTGTTCGTCCTCCTCTGAAAGAAAAGGTGACCAGTCAATTTCTTTTTCTTCTTCTGCGCATTTAAACAAATGATTTTCAATGGTAATGCGGCTCAATTCACGTTCTGCAGCAATTTCATCTAACGATTTTCCTTGCTGAAATAGCTCATACGTCATTAAGTGAGAGCCTTCTTTTGATGAAGCTCTTGCTTTTTTCGGAGCAGGGGAAGATACTTCTCGCTTTCGATCTGGATGTTTCTCACAAAACTGTTTGATTTCAGTCGTGAATCGTTCTCCGTATCGCTCTTGTTTTTGTTCTCCGACTCCTTTTACAGTGGCGAACTGTTCAAGAGTTACCGGAAGTTTTGCGCACATATCATGAAGAGTATCGTCTGAGAAAATAACAAAAGGAGGCACGCCCGCTTCGTCTGCCAGCTGCTTTCGAACGGAACGCAAATGAGCAAACAGCTCGTCGTCTTGGACAATTTGCTTCACTTCCATTTGTTCTTTTCTCATCACTTTTTCCGTGCCGAGAAGCACACCTTTTCCTTTCGCTGCTACTGATAAAGTAGGAAATGATCCTTGTCCTACTAAAATAAACTGCTCTGAAATCAAATACTCAATAAAATCGCTCACTTCTTTAGCCGACCGGTCGCTCATGACGCCGTACGTTTTCAGCTTGTCAAAACCAAAATCAACTACTTTTTTATTTCGTGAACCCGTTAATACTTGAGCAATCATCATTTTACCGAAACGTTCGCCCATACGAATCATACAAGATAATACTTTTTGCGTATCGACCGTTACGTCTATTTCCACACGATCATCCGTACAGTTGCTGCAGCGGCCGCACTCATGCGCTTCACTTTCTCCAAAATAATGAAGAATATACGCTTGCAAGCAGCCTTCTGTATGACAGTAGTTCACCATATTTTGCAGCTTTTCAAGATCTTGAATCTGCTTTTTAGGATTTGACGTTGACTGTTCAATCAAAAAGCGCTGCACGCGAATATCTTGAGGAGAATAAAGGACGATACACTCACTTGGAAGTCCGTCACGACCAGCACGTCCTGCTTCTTGATAATAGCTTTCCATATTTTTCGGAAGCTGATAGTGAAGAACAAAGCGAATATTTGATTTGTCAATCCCCATTCCGAAGGCAGAGGTAGCCACCATCACCTGCACATCATCTTGCAGAAAGCGGTTCTGCTCTTCGTCACGGCTGTTCCCATTCATACCAGCATGATATTTTGATACATTAACTCCTGACTTTTGTAATCTAGCATGAAGCTCTTCAACATCTTTACGCGTAGCGGCATAAATGATTCCTGCTTCTTGGTCATTTTTACGGATATACTGCTCGATATAGCTGATTCGATCCTGGCCTTTTACCACAGCGAACGATAAATTTTCACGTTCAAATCCCGTCATCACCGTGTACTCTTCATTAATATGAAGAGCTCGACAAATATCTTCACGCACTTGAGGCGTCGCCGTAGCCGTCAGCCCCATCACAATCGGAGCGTTAGACAGCTTGCTGATCAGTTCGTTGATGCGTAAGTAACTCGGTCTAAAATCATGACCCCACTGTGAAATACAGTGCGCTTCATCTACCGCTACAAGCGGGATAGGAAGCATTTGAAGCTGCTCTAAAAACTGCGGAGACTCCAGTCGTTCCGGCGCTACATAAAGCAACTTATATTCGCCAAGTGCGACTTCTTCTAAGCGCTGCTGTACCTCCGTGTGAGTCAGCGAGCTGTTAATATACGTGGCCGGAATACCAGCTGCATTCAGCGTGTCCACTTGGTCTTTCATCAAGGAAATTAACGGAGAAATCACCAGTGTTGTACCTTCTAATAATAATGAAGGGATTTGATAACAAAGTGATTTTCCTCCTCCTGTTGGCATAATACAAGCGGTATTGTGCCCTTCTAAAACATAACGAATCGACTCTTCCTGTCCTTTTCGAAACGAATCATAGCCAAAATAGGACTGTAAATGTGTTAAAGCTTGTTCAAACTGCAAAATAGCGTCCTCCTTTAAAATAAGTAGAAATAGTAGTTGAGGGATCTATCGGAAGGAATTAAAACGTAGGGTTTTATTTTACCAAATCTTAAAAGAAGTTGCACAGAATTCGTTGATTTAAGGTTATAGCAAAAATGATAAGCGAAAAGCCCTCAATTTATAACTCTCTTTCCTATTACAAACAGTTTACAAACAGTCTTTTTATGTATGTCAGGACTCCTTTCCTAAAAATCTTTCCCCATTCCATTCTTTTTTCCTGTATACTTAAGAATAGGAAAGAGGTGCTTATCACGAGACATCCTGTAGAAACGATTTATTATTTAGAAAATCCACAGCGTAATATTTCAACATATGCTTCCACAACTCAGTTAACGGTTGAGTCTGTTGTGAAAGATGTGTTTGGTGTTGCTTGCGTAGCAGATATTAAAATTATGCTCCAATATAATAAAGAATTCCGCAAAAGTATTAGTCAATTACACAATGCAATGGACGATGATCTTACGTTAGAAATGGTTTTTCGAGTTGCTTCAAAAGAAGATTTGCTTCGTTTTAAAAAAAGTTTACTTGAAAGTAGTTTAGATGACGCAGAAACGTCAATAGACTGTCCATTCAGCGCAACCATTCAATTACAAGATGGTCGATATACATGGAACGAGTCTACTTCTGTTTATGAAAAACAAAAAGAACGTCTTTCATCTTAAATTTCTCATGTATGCAAAAAGCCTGGATCTTAGCTGTTTAAGATCCAGGCTTTTTGCAGTTTGTACTGTACCTTAAAAGGTCAAAAAAAAAAAAACGATGCAGGAAAAAGGCTAACTAAAGCTTCTTCCCGCTTATCCTTCACCAGATTCTCCTTAAAAATAAAAGCGTTTTTCCTTGTTCTTCTATATTAGGCTTTTTAACTCAATTTCATGAAATAGGTTTTATCTCTTCCAATAACGTGTATACACAAAACAAGGAGATAAGTTACTTAAGCTTCTCTTCATTACTCAACGTATTCAAGAAAGTTGTCTATCATACAAGGAGGTTTTTTGAAATGGTAAATGTAAAAGTAGTTGAAAATGGCGTACAGGCAAAAGATACAATTGAACAATTTTTGCGTGAAGGATTTACAAAAGACGAAGTTTATTTACTTGCACACCATCAAGATCGCTCCGAGGATTTAACAGCTGCAACAAATACAAACAACATCGGTCTTTCTGAACAAGGTGTTTTTGATGCGATTGCGAATGTATTTCGTTCTCGAGGAGACGAGCTTCGTGCCAAGATGCGTTCATTAGGATTATCACAGCCGGAAGCTGAACGCTATGAAGAAGAATTAGATCACGGTAAAGTCATCGTCGTTGCATCAAAAGTTGCTTAATCTAAAAGCCCTACAGCAGGGCTTTTTTATTTTTGTCTTCCTCCCTTTTACCCTTTCATTAAAGAAGTCATTCATACATATGATTATGAAGATAAGAGCTACTGTGAGGAGTGATATATTGATTATAGGAATTGAGTACACAAAACGTGTGAAAAATGGATTAGTCGTTAAAAATATTCCTTACAAGATACACGATAAACCCTGTGATGAAGGCTGCTGTAAAAACGATAAAACGATAGGCGTCAGAGACAAATTAAGGGTTAATTGGCTGTTGAATGTTTTTATGCCTAGCAAAAATATAACGGTATTTGATTATAAATATTGGTCAGAGGATTTAACTTCTTTATGGAGAGAGCATCGGAGAAAAACGATATAACACATCTGATAAAAAAATCTCCTTAATGAGCAAGGAGATTTTTCTCTATTTACTTCATGTTCTAGCCCTAACATATTTAGTACGCATTGCCGCAATTTTTATACCTTTAGATGTGGTGACAGTAAATGTACTGTCATCATTATAAATGGCTGCGTGAGATGCTTTTTCTTCCACTCATCATAATCAATTTTATATGTAGCATTTCTTAGCTGTGTTTATCCTTTTCTGCTGAAGGTAATAATGGAGATGGATAAACTATATAAAGGGTGAAAAGTTATGATTAACGTCATTGAGACACTACTTGATTATATAAAGAACTTTTCTACAGATGATTCGCCCCCTCCCCCACATATTGGTGAGGCTATGGGATGCTGGTTATATTTCACTGCTTTAGCGGAAGAAGTACCTGCCTTAGAAACCTGTCTTAATACAACAACCAACAGTGAACTGCTTAAGCTTATTCAAGACTCAAAAAACCTGGCTGAATCTCAGATTGATACCCTAAAGAAATTAATGGTTAAAGAAGGAATCCTGCTTCCTGAAATACCGGCTACCAATCCCAAATCCGACCCTAACAGCATTCCATTAGGAGCAAAAGCAACGGATTCTGAAATCGCTAACTTAATATCTGTAAAAGTTGCCTCTAATATCGTCATGTGCAGCACAAATATGGGACAGTCTATTAGAATCGATATTGGATTGATGTGGCTAAAATTCCACACTGAAAAGGTCATATTAGGATCAAAAGTGAAAAGTCTGATGCAGCAAAAAGGCTGGCTTAAAATTCCACCTTATTATTATTCACCTGGAGCACCTCATAACTAACTGAAGTGTTTTAAGGTAAGCAGCATAGATAACTTTACATCTAACACATTTAACGAGGTGCTTGAATATGGATTTCCCTACAATTCATACAAATTTTTGGGACGCAGTCATTGGCGTTCCTATCGTATTAATCGTGACGCAGCTGATCAAATGGCTTTTCCATCCTAAAAAGCAATATGTTCCGACTATTGCTTTAGCTGTTGGCGTGCTTTTTTCAGTATTTATCAGTCATCCTCATCATATTATTGCCGGCTTGTTTATGGGATATTTTTATGGATACGCTGCAATTGGCAGCTATGCCGGTCTTAAAACAACGTGGAGAACGATTAGAAAAGATACGTCTCCTTATTCATCAGACTAAAAATCAGCGAAATATTCGCTGGTTTTTAGTCTTCACTACTTATTTCTTCTGCCCCTAGCTCTTTGGCTAAGTGAACAACCGATTGATTGATTTTCCATACGTAATAAATGTTATGCAGCAGCTGAAGATGCTGTAAATTTCTTGATTGAACGGACGTATCAAAATAATCTAAAGATTGTTCAATCTTCTGTCTTACATCTTCAAGCGTGTATACATACGTTCCTCTTTCTCCTCGTAACGCTTTTTCAAGCTGAGTGAAGTTGCTTGCTACTTTCTCTTCCACTTCCTTTACTACGCCATGAAATTCTGCTTCCTTATAAAAAGCCCCGTTTCTAGTAGAAGAAGCTACCAAATGCTTGGCGTAATAATTAATGGCGGTAAAGACGGTCAAAAATTGCTGAAGACGTGAACGGCCAACGAAACCTTTGATAATAGGATCTGAATCGACATGAAGCTGTTTTAGCTTTTTTTCTAATTCCATTCCTTTATCAGCTAAATTGGCCAACGCATACTGCTTCGTAAAACGATGCAAATAAGTGTGAACAAATTCTTTTAAAGCCGCTACGTATTCTACTGAGGTGTCGGTTATTTTATCTCTTGTTCTTTTAGGAAACACAAGAGCAGATACGGCTAAACCAATTCCAACTCCTACAACTGTATCTAATACGCGAGCTAGTAATAAACTCTCTGAAATCCCCCCAAGAAGCATGTCATACATAAAGGCGAGCATCATCGTAATCCAAAAGCTCATAAACGAATACGTAATAGGAAAGAAATAAAAAGCCATAAATACACAGATAAAAAGCAGCGTTATTTCAAGTATCCCGGGTGAGACAAAGCTTGCGACAACAAAGCCAACAGCTGCTCCTAAAAGCGTTCCTACGCTTCGCTGCACGGCTTTTACAAACGTACTTCCTATCGTTTCTGTACCAAGAAGCACTAGATAGCCTGCTAACAGCGCCCAATATTGATGCGATGGAGATAAAAAAGAGCCAAATATTAATGTGGCAACAGCGGTGATGACCGCTTGAATAGACTTTTTCGTAGATGGTTTTAATCCTTTTTCTTCATCATTGTCCTCTTCGCCTTCTTTTTCTTCCGCTTCTTTTTGAGGCTGTTTTTCTTGTTTCACAATTGCTTGCTGCAGCTCATAGGCTTCATCAATCACGTGATTTGATATCGTTTCGATACGGCGGATTAAGTAAAGCCAGTCTTTATACCTTTTATCTTGAGGTTCGAGTTCACTTAATTTTTGGCGCAGCTCTTGCAGATGCTGAGCTGCATCCGTTAAGGAATGAGTAGGATTTTCATTTAATACTTCTGCTTCGCGAATCGATTCCACTAGCTTTAACAGCAGCTGCTGAATGTCAAAATGATTAAATGCTTTTAATTCACTGAGCTTTCGAATCGCCGGGGAATATGTCTGAAGCAGCATAACTGTATCAAATACATAAAGGCGCATCTGTTCAGCTGTTACGCCAGGCCATATGTCGTGGGGATCTGTATTTCCAAGCTCTTCTGATGCTACACGGGCATACTCTGCTAGTTTTTTAATATTACGGTTATATTGTTTGATTTGAGCCGGTTCAATTTGTTTCTTTTGAATTAACTCAATAATTAAATCAAGCACCAAATTCACTTGAATATGAAATGATTTCATTGAAGACCTCAGCACGTTGGCAGGCCGGTCTTTAAAGATAACAAAATTATAGATAAATGCACAGCAAGCTCCTACTACAACGCCAGCTAACAGCCACGGCAGCTGAGAAAATGTGACGTGTAAAATAGAAGCAAAATAAAACGACATAAATGCTACCATCGACAGGGAAAAATAGCGAATACCAAATTTCTGTAAATAAAAAGACAAAAACACCAACAGAACAAGAAAAATATTTTCTGCTTGTCCATATCTTGATAAAAACGAGCCAATTCCGAGAGAAAGGGCGCTGGAAAGTGCTACTAAGCCTGTTGTCACTTTTTTGCTTTTGTTGTTTCATCATTCACGACCAATATACCCATCAGGCCGATTACACCTGCTAAAATAGCAGCGGTAATTTGTGAGCTTCCCGCTGCTTTTAATACGATCAGCATAATAACGACCGCTGTAATGACGCTGATCGTAGCTTTAGAAGCTGTTTTGAGCCTTTTTCGTCCAGGGTCTGCAGCAACTAAGCGGCTAAACCAATATGAAAAAATAAACACCCTCTCCTTTCTTGCTGTAGAGTTCTTTGTAGAAAGAGTAATATTATTACTTATACCCTTTTTTATTCTTTTCTATCGTATGTAAGCACGTTTTTACACTATAACATTGCGAAGGACTAAAGAGCTAAACAAATGCTTAAAAACACATCTGTTTTCTGTCAGATGTGTTTTTAAGCATTAATCAGTACTTACAATGTAAGTGAAGAAATTTCCCACCCGTTTGTTAACGGGTTTCTTTTTAAAGTAAAAACCATCGTGGTCTTTTGAGCCCCTTTATCTTCGTAATAAATAAGGCAATCTACGGCGATTTTCTCTTTTGTTTTATACTTTTTTGCATGAAATAAGTCCGTTTTATAATAAATAGTGGAGATACTATGCAGTTTTGTCCATAGCTTATGCTCTTGCTTCACGCGCAAAACCGGCTGCATTAAGGCATCGTCATCTTGCTTTAATCCTGTTAAAAATATATTTACGACTTCTGCCGGCTCAGCTTTTAATGCATATTCATCAAGCTTTCCTCCTGCTTTTAATACCATTAACTGATGACCTGGATCCACATTTTGAGACTTGTGAGTCGTACTTCCTGCAAAATGAATGCAAAAATGACCGGGGAACCCATTGTCAAGCGCACCGGCTCCGTGAGGCATTCCGTTCATGGAAGCTGCAAGCATTTGACCTTTAAACGGAATGAGAACAGCTCTTCGGTTCCAGCTCCATTTCCCATTATATAAGTGCTTCATTATTTTTGTATCTTGGCGTGTAAGCGGCTGAACATCTGCATGGTGTGAGCCTGCTCTTCGCTGCACATAAAAGTAAAAACCAGTTTCTACATCGATCACTTTAAATTTTTTCCCCTTTGGCAGTAAGCTTTCTACACGTTTCCACTTTAATACTTTTCCTGTGTCACTTACGGGAAAGTACGTAAGGTTTTCTTCTGCTTTCATCTTTTGGGGATGCACAAAAAAACTAATAAGCATAAAGACTAAAATCATTAATTTTGTCATTGTCTACCCTCATTACCTTGTAGTTTCTCTATGTAATATGCGAAAGTACACTTACAATTATAAATAGAAATTTTTACACGCTAAACTCATGGAAAATAATACAAAAAAGAGCTTATGAATCTTATACATTAAACGGTTCATTTTATTCATACTAACAGGTGAAAGCGAGGTATATGATATGAATTTCACTTGGATGGTTGGACTTTTAATGCTCATTCAACCTCTTTCTACACAAGACCACCTATCTATTACTCATGACGGTAACCCAATTGAACGGATTGAACGGGACAAAGTGGCCGTGCCTCTTCTTCCTGTACCTATGGTTGATCTTGATCGATACAATCTTCTTCTAAAAGAATTGGATAAAAAAACATATAGAGAGCCCATAAATGCCCGCATTGATAAAAGCGGACAAATTGTTCCTGAGCAAGCGGGTGTCAAACTATATCATAAAGATTTTGCGAAGAAATTTTATACTTATTTTTTTAAAGGCGGTACGTCAACATTAGAAATCCCGACGCTTCCTGTTCCGCCTCGCGTGGATAAGGAGCTGCTTGCAACGATTCGAATTAAGCAAATCGGTCATTATCATACGTTATTTAACCCTCATAATAAAAATCGTTCTCACAATATTTCCCTTGCGGCTGAATCACTAGACAGCAGCGTCATATTTCCTGGGGAAGTTTTCTCGTTTAATCAAACCGTCGGAAAAAGAACGGCAGCCAAAGGGTATATGCGTGCGCCAATCATTGTAAAAGGAGAGTATTCTGAAGGAGTTGGAGGAGGAATTTGCCAAGTTTCTTCTACCTTATTTAACGCCGTCGATAACGCTGGCGTAACAATTACGCAGCGTTACTCACATAGCCGCAGTGTTTCCTACGTACCTCCTGGGCGAGATGCTACCGTGAGCTGGTATGGACCTGACTTTCATTTTAAAAATACGTATAGTGATCCTTTGTTGATTCGAGCGCAGGTGCACGGCGGAGTCGTAAGCGTAGCCGTTTATTCTACCGATGCGATTGAATACAAGCCTCGCCGCGTACCTTGGGCTTCTATTAATCAATTGCAGAAAGAGAAAAAAATTGAATCACATGTTGATACTGAGCCTGCCGATTAATCATCTCTTCCAGCTTTTTATAATGAACATAAAAAAGCCTAAAGGGTATCCTTTAGGCTATTCAGTGATATAATTAGCAGCCGTAGCCGCCACCGTAACCACCGCTATAACAACTACATCCGATAATTACTAATAGAATAAATAATACAACTAATAAAGCGAAACCAGAACCAAATCCACATCCAGCATTAGACATACAAGCACTCCCTTTCAACGTAATTTTCTGTTGCTAAAACAAAGAAGGTTCAAACATGGGGTGTTTCTCATGGATAGGTTATTGTATGTCTGCCTAGACGTTTTGGTTTGCTGTTCTGCTCATTTTTTTTAAATTGGGCTTGTTTTCGTCTTTATAACTCGGAAAATGCAATTCCGTAAAAGTAAAGCTCATTTCCACTCTTCCTTTAAAATCGCGTAATAATATTCATCCCACCATCCTTTTTCAGTTGGAATACATTTTTTAAAATACCCTTCTCTTCTCATCCCGATCTTCTCCATAACACGATAAGAAGACGTATTCTCAGGTTGACAAGTAGCAATAATCCGATGCAGTTTCATTGTGTTAAAGCCATAGTCCACTATTGCTTTTGCCGCTTCTGAAGCATATCCTTTCTGATGATAGAGAGAATTAAATACCCAGCCAATTTCATAAGTATGGTTGCCAAAATAGTTAAAAAAGACGATATGGCCAATTAGAATTTTTTTGTTTTTTAATACAACTGGAAAATTTTTAACATTTTCTTTCATATTTTCATTTAAAAATTTCTTCGCATCAGTCTTACTAAAAACACCTTCTGGTATATACTTCATGACATTAGCATCAGATGTATATGCGTAGACATCTTGCCAATCTTCATATTTAAATTTGCGTATTAGTAATCTTTTAGTCTCAATGTTCATTTGGTTCTCCCCTATCTCAAAGCTATCTTTCTATACGCTTGTTTCGATAGTGAAGATATAAAAACCTCTTTGCACCAAGTTACTATTGCTTTTGTTGACGCTTCTTTAAAACAAGATAAAGTGACTCTGCGAAAAAGAAAAACAAAAGAGAAAAAAGGACAAATAATTCGGCCACTTCCATTACACGAAACGGGCTTAAAGCATTGTATAGTGCCTGCAGTACGTTTGTTCCTTGAAAAAGATCAATTCCTACAGAAAGAGCGATCACAGATCCAAATAGCAGCAGGCTAACTCCAATAATTTTCATCATTTTCTCTCCTCACCTAATCATTACTTACCTCATAGGGTCGTCATTTTTATTTACCGTCATGCAAAAGATATTTTGTTAAAAATTACATAATTATACGGTTTTTGGTCAAATTAATAAAAACTATAGTAAGGGTGCTTTCATTTATGCCTTCGTTCTTTAAAAATCAAAAATCTAAAAATAAACTTCAACCTCAGGCAGATCAAACAAAAAACGAACAAACAGTGTCTTCTCTTAAGAATCTGCTGTCTGAAAACCTTACCCTCATTAAAGAGAAAACTGGAAACAGCTGAGATATTGTGATTCGTCATTTTAAAATAGGCGTCAATAACAGCTTGGCTGCTGCTATCGTCTACATAGAAGGGATTGTAGATAATCAGGCTATTCAAGATTACTTACTGCAGTCTCTTATGAAAGATAATCAAAAAAACGACCTAAACAATCAAAATGCATTAGAGTTAATTTCCGAAGACATCGTAACAATGGGTAACGTATCGTTTGCAGACAACTGGAATGATTTATTTTCTTCTTTAATGTCCGGTGACAGCCTTCTTATTGTCGACGGCATAAACCGCGTACTCAGCGTGAGTACACAAGGCGGTGAAAAGCGTGCCATTGCAGAATCTACTACCCAAATGGTAGTGCGGGGACCAAAAGGTGCCTTCACTGAGTCTATTGGCACAAACTTAGCCATGGTGCGCCGAATTATTAAAACACCCGACTTATGGCTAGAGTCGATGAAGATTGGCCAGGTAACTAAAACGGATGTCACTCTTATGTATATTCATGGCATCGCAAACGATAAAGTTGTAAAAGAAATTCGAAAGCGATTAAAAAACATTGATATTGATAGTGTTTTGGAATCAGGTTATGTTGAGCAGCTAATTGAAGAGCAAACGGTCACTCCTTTTCCAACTATTTATAATACAGAAAGACCCGATGTGGTGGCGGGTAACCTTTTGGAAGGAAGAATTGCTATTTTTGTGGATGGAACTCCTTTTGTACTTATCGCTCCAGCTTTGTTCATTCAATTTTTCCAATCGGCTGAAGATTACTACGCACGCTTTGATATTGCGACGTCCATTCGTCTTTTGCGGGTGTTTATGTTTATGATTTCACTTATCGCTCCTGCTATGTATGTGGCGGTTACGACATTTCATCAAGAGATGGTACCCACAACGCTTATTGTAGCTCTTGCGGCACAGCGAGAATCCGTTCCATTTCCCGCGTTCGTGGAAGCTTTTTTTATGGAAGTCACCTTTGAAATTTTGCGTGAAGCAGGGATTCGTTTACCAAAAGCTATCGGCTCTGCTGTATCGATCGTTGGAGCTCTTGTTATTGGGCAAGCAGCGGTCCAAGCAGGGATCGTCTCACCAGCTATGGTTATTATTGTATCGATTACAGCCATTGCTAGCTTTGCCACACCGTCTTTCGATATGGCTATTTCAGCGCGTTTAATTCGTTTTTTATTTATATTAGGAGCGGCTACATTCGGTTTCTATGGCATTATCCTTATTCTTTTAATGGGGGTTGGACACCTGTGCAGCTTACGTTCATTTGGTGTTCCTTACATGACGCCATTAGCACCCTTTATTCCTGTAAGCAATGAAGATACATTGCTTCGGTTACCTTGGTGGACGATGAGAAGAAGACCTAAATTAATTAGTGATAACAAAGTTCGTCAAAGCAAACATCAAAAGCCTGAGCCTCCTTCTTCAAGAGGCATGATTAATCAGGAAATGGAAGAAGATGATCAAAATGAAACGTAAAAGTTTATTTTTACTGGTAATGACCATAATGATGGTATTGCTTACTAGCTGCTGGAGTAAAAAAGAGTTAACGGACCTTTCATTTGTATCGGCAATGGGCAGTGATAAAATGAAAGACGGGCGGTATGAGCTTACCTTTCAAATTATTAACCCGGGAAATGTAGCTGGCTTACAAGGGGGCGGCGGTACTCAAAGTCCGCCTGTTACGATCTATTCCGCTTCCGGTGATAATTTAGTTGAAGCAAGCAGACGCGCTTCAGCTAGAATTTCCCGAAGACTTTATTATGCCCATACCAACTTAGTCGTGATCGGAGAAAAACTAGCGCGTGAAGAAGGAATTAACATTCTTATTGATTCTATTGATCGCGATCCTGAGTTTCGAATTACGACTTCCTTAGTAATCGCAAACCAATCAAGTGCTGCTGATTTGGTAAAAGCACTAACGCCTGTCGATAAAATTCCAGCAAACAAAATTATGAAAACGCTGGAGTTCACTCAAAGAAAATGGGGAGAAAACCTAAAGGTTTCCTTTCAAGAAGTGATGAGATCTCTCGAATCTCCCGGAGGAGAAGCGCTAGTATCGGGTTTTCGTTTAGTTGGAAATCCTCAACAAGCAGAAAAATTAGATAATCTCCAGCAAAGCGCACCAGAAGCTACCCTTCGTGCTTCTGGCATTGCTGTTTTTAAAAATGGAAAGTTAATCGACTGGTTGTACAATAGTCCAGCCAGAGGCAGTGTTTGGATCCTTGATAAAATACAAGGAACCGATATTAATGTAGATTGGAAAGGAAAAAAAGAAGCGCTTGCCTATCAAACAGTTCGTCAAAAAACGGATGTATCTGTAAAAATGATAAAAGGAAAACCTTATGCGTCCGTTCATACTCGTGTAGAAGGCGATCTTGGAGAAGTGGAGGTCCCTGTTGATACACGTCAACCTGCTGTAATCAAAAAAATGGAAAAAGCTGCAGGTAAAGAAATAAAAAAAGAATTACAAACGGCTATTAAACAAGCTCAGACAGACAAAGTTGATATCTTTGGATTTGGAGAAGCGCTGGAACGCACGCGCCCCAATCAGTGGGAAAAACTCAAATCAGAATGGGATGACGTTTACTTTCCAAAATTAGATGTAGACGTTACGGTAGAAGCTTATATTCGCCGAACAGGTCTGCGCAATAAATCATTTCTTTCTAGCGTAAAAGAAAAACAACACTAAGACAAGGAGGTACTGGGTATATGGAAAAAGCAAAAATTAGCGCCACTCAATTATTTATTCTCATGGTTTTATTTGAACTGGGAAGCGCTCTATTAGTCCCTCTTGCAATGGGAGCGAAACAAGATGCGTGGCTAGCTATTTTAATTGGAATGCTGTGCAGCTTTTTTTCTTCTTAATCTATCATAAACTCTATTCCTACTATCCGGACCTCCTGCCTACAGAGTATATGCAGAAAATTTTAGGTAAGGTACTGGGAACACTTCTTGCCTTCATATATATTGTGTATTTTTTATACGATGCATCGCGAGTTCTGAGAGATTTCGGAGAGATGCTTCTTACTTTTGCTTATCCGGATACGCCTTTATTTATTGCCAATGCTTTATTGATGCTGGTCATTATCTATATAACCCGAAAAGGAATTGAAGCAATAGCGAGGTCAGGAGAGCTTCTGTTTATTTTTATGTATTTTCTGGCTATTGCAGGCTTCATCTTAATTATTAGCTCAGGATTAATTGATTTTAAGAACTTACAGCCGGTATTAAAAGAAGGAATACTTCCTGTTGCCAAAGTTGCTTTAACCGAAACGCTGTATTTCCCTTTCACAGAAGCTATTGTATTTACCATGCTTCTGCCTTATTTAAGCAACCCTAAAAAAGCAAATGTCACCATGCTATGCGCAACGGGATTAAGCGGAATTAATCTAATTATTACGATGATCATTAACATTAGCGTGCTTGGAGTTGATTTGACGACAAGATCACAGTTCCCTCTTCTGAGTACTGTCCAAACAATCCAAGTAGCTGATTTTTTAGAGCGTCTAGATGTATTTTTTATGTTCGCTATGGTTATTGGGATTTATTTTAAAGTTAGCATCTTGTTTTATGCTTCTATAATAAGTACAGCTACTTTATTTAAAATTAAATCTCCTTCACGTCTGGCATATCCTTTAGGCATCATTGTGTTGTTTTTGTCGATTACGATCGCTAGTAATTTTCAAGAGCATCTTTATGAAGGATTGCACGTAGCAAGATTGCTTTTACATATGCCACTTTTTGCTGTCGTACCTATACTGCTTCTGCTTATCGCATTTTTTAAGAATAGGAAGCGGCAGCAGAGACAATAACAATAAATTTGCAGTTAGTGAGGTGATTTTCGTGTATATATGGTTTTATGATCATTTTGTTAATACCATCTTATTTCCGCTTACTTGTATCATACTAGTGTGCCTATCATTAGGACTGTATGCATACGTTAAGCTGAAAAAACTAAAAAATTGATACTAGATGGCTATTTCTCTCATTCAAAACAAGAAAGATACAACGAGATAAAAAGCAACTGTTATTCCTGCTGCAATTAAAGCTGGTTTTAATTTATACTTAGCATATTCAATAACAGATAAATCTAATATTTTGGCGATGGTATTCGTATCGTCGCTTAAAGGTGAAGAAAACGCTCCAAATGAACCGCTCGCAAATACCGCACCGATAATCAACGGTAAAGAAAGGTCTGCAGAACTTGCAAGCGATACGCCAAGCGGCATTAAAATCCCCCACGTCCCCCAAGCAGACCCGATAAAGTAAGAAATAGCAGCTCCAAACACAAACATAAAAGGAGTGACAAACATTTGAGGAATCCACTTAGAATGTGCCGTCACGAAATTCGAAAAACCCAAGTCTTCTGTAACAGCGGATAATCCCCATACTACCGATAACAACAGAATAACGGACATTAAGTCATTGCCTCCTGTGATAAAACCATTAAGCAAATTCTGTAATGTAAAGCGCTGAAATAAGAAAAAAATGAGGGTAATTAACGTAGTCATAATCAAAGCTACTACCATCGCTTCTAGTACGTCTGCTTTAATAAATGCTTCAAAAAAGGTGTGACTTTTATGATGTCCACTCCACCATGTTAAAAGTAAGGTGAGTGAGATCACGACAAGTAAAGGCACTAAGAGATTCCAAGGCTTAGAAGGCAAATCCTTCGATACGCAAGGATGACAATCATGCCAATCTTTTTCGTCTTCTTCCTCAAGCTTCATAGGAGCCGTAGATGTTGAATGATGAAAAAAGCTTAAATAAATCCCTACTAAAATAATTACAATCGAAAAGAAATTATAAGGAATACTTTGAATGAACAAAGAATAAGCGTCTTGTTTTATGCCTTGATGATCAATCGCCATTTGAATGATTGATACCATATATCCTACAAATGCCGTTGCCACAGGAATTAAGACGATAACAGGAGTAGCAGTTGTTTCAATAACAAAACCTAGCTCTGCTGTCGTCATTTTCACTTTTTTCAGCAGCGCTCTCATGATGGGCGCGATCGTAACAAAACGAAATGTCGGAGCACTGAATGTCCCAATGGTTGAAACATAGGTTAAAATAAGGGCTTTTTTTCTTGTATCAATTCTTTCTGCAGCAGTTTCCACAAACCCCTTAACTCCTCCAGCCATCTTAATCATTCCGATAAGCCCTGAAAACGCGTATAAAAAGACGACGATTTCTATATTACTTTTATTTCTAAGAGCTTGTACAACGTAGTGAAGTAGCTTTTCAACACCTCCAATAATCGAATGATCAATCAAATAAGCGCCTACTAATAAGCCCAAAAACAACCCTGGCAGCACTTGTTTGGTGAAAATAGCTATTGGAATAACAATTAAAAACGGTATAATGGAAAACCAACTAGATTCCATAGGACTCTCCCCTATCTTAAAAACCATATTAGATGTCTTCACGTATCGTTCATTAGCTTTTAATGTAACCCCAATATTATGTGTATATTCACGAAAACAACACGTATAAGCAGTACTGCTTTAATAAAATATTTCTGATTAAAAACAGCATAATAAAACTCTTTATTTCTACAACAAAAAAAGCAGTTTGCACATGCAAACTGCTTTTGAAAAGAAGCGGAAGACGAGGTTCGAACTCGCGACCCCCACCTTGGCAAGGTGGTGTTCTACCACTGAACTACTTCCGCGCATATATGAAAGTAAAGATGCGGGTGAAGGGACTTGAACCCCCACGTCATAAGACACTAGATCCTAAGTCTAGCGCGTCTGCCAATTCCGCCACACCCGCGTGTGAACTAAAAGATAACTTCAAAATGGCAGGGGCAGTAGGAATTGAACCCACACTGACGGTTTTGGAGACCGTAGTTCTACCTTTAAACTATGCCCCTAGAAATGATTTCTTCAAAAGAACCTCGTTTATTAACGACGCTATATCATAATAAAACATATATGGAATTTCGTCAATAGGTCTTTTGATAAATCATAACTAGTACTAGCAGTTTCAAAAAAACTGTGAGGCATATCACAGCTTTTTACACATTCCCTTCACCAGCTGCAGTCTTCTTTAATCTCCGCTATTTGTTTTTAGAGACTCTACTGTAACACAGTACTATACAAAATGTCTCCAAAATCGCGTAAAGACCGAAAGAATATGTAGAAGTGCAGATTTTACAGGAGGCGCGTTTTTTTGAGAATCCGTATTAAAATCCACAGGTTCTCCCTCATTTCCCACAAGCATACTGTGAGAAATTTTAGTTTCAATAGCTCCTGTTAACTCGGCTGCAAATTCTTTACTATCTATCATAACCATGGATTCAGTATTTAAAAATGCAGAGCGGGAATCTAAGTTAAAAGAACCAACTGCACTTAAACGCTGATCATAAACAACAGATTTCCCGTGAATTGAATAGGGCTTTTGATATTCATAAAGCTTTGAACCAGCTTTTATGACGTGATTCTTCACTCCCAAGTATGCAGAAAAAGCCATAGCATTTGGAGTGGATGTAATAGAATTAGTTAAAATAATTCTTTGTACTTTGGGTTTTACCCGCTTATCTATATACCGTTCCATCTCTTTTGTTGGTACGATATAAGGGCTTTGAACAACAATGGATTTTTCAGCTTGTTGGGAAAGCTTAATAAATGTTTTCCATATAAAAGGGCTTTTATTAATTCTCTGAATAGGATTTGTAATAAAAGAAACCTTTCTTGTAGGCATCGTTGATTCTCTCCATACAATATAAGGATGGACAAAAGGTTCGTTTGCTTTTTTTGCCTTTTCGTATTGATCTATCAACAATTTTTTTCCTGAAAGACCACGAAATTGTTTAGTCTTCTTGAGCTTTTGAAAAGCTTTGCGTGTATACGGATGAGTCCATAATTTCTCTACATACTTCTCCATTGAGAGAATGACACTATGACTTTCTTGCTTTGTGTTATAAATCAGCACATCACGGTCATAGACAAAATTTTTATCTGGTTGACTGGCCAAGTATTTATCTCCAATATTTCGTCCTCCAATAATACCTAATTGGCCATCGACTACTATTATTTTATCGTGAAGACGATTATGCCAGGTCCAAGGTTTAAAAATAGTGAAGGGCTCATAGTACTTTAATTCTATATTATTGTGGAAAGCTAGAGCATAAAGAACATTTTTTCTCTTGCCTTTTAATCCATGAGAGATCCCGTCTAATAGCACTCGAATACGTATACCTCGATCCGCAGCTTCGAATAAAGCGCCCATAAGTAAATCCGAAGAACGACCTTTACCGATGGAAAAGTAAGCAATATCAATTGTATGCCTCGCTTCTTGAATCATCTGCATCCGAACAAGCCCTGAAAAATAACCGTTTTCCAAAAGCATAACCCGGTCTGTGGATTCTTCCTTTCCGTAAAAATTCTCAGTATTCATTACTTTTAAGTCTTTTCCCTTGTGCAAAGGGACATAAAACAGTACCACTGCAGTTACGAATACATATATGAAGTACAATACGACAATCATTATTAGTATATTTATTAGCATGTTCCTGTCACAATCCCTTTCCATTCTTATCGTTCTGTTTTTATTAGGATTCTTACTTTTTTAACTTCTATACCTTTTAAAATAAGAATGGAATGATGGATTATTTGTTACACCACTGTTGATTTCCGTGCAAGTCTTCGCCTTTCCCCCAAACAATAGCCAGAAGCAATTATATACACGAAACCTACGTTCACACTACCAATAAAAAAAGCAGAAGTTCATTATCTTCTGCTTTTACAATTTATACCCTATTGTGAACCTGTTCTAAGTAAAACAGCGGCTCTTTTATTGATTAAGGTTGTTCTCCATATCTTTTATATCTTGCTGAAACTCTGTTAAACGCTGACGCTGTGTTTCAGAAGCATTTTCAAGCGCATTCTCAATTTGCTGAGAGGCTTCATTCACTTCACCTATCGCTTGCTTCGCTTCATGGCCGTACGATGCATCATTTTTAGCTTCATTTGCCTGTTCATATGCATCTACTGCTTCTTTATGCCCCTGCTGTGCTGCTTGAAACGATTGTTGTTTATCTTTATTGTATGGGAATTTTTTCATCATAGTGCTCCTTTCCATTTGTTCACTCTTTAGTGTGGCATTTTTCTACATATTCATACAACGCTTCAATAGGTTAAAGCTAAGTGTATATTCCTCATAACAAACCCCTCAATCATATAAGAGCCCTAGAAAATATCTTCTATCTCCTGAAATACTTTCTATATTCTACAGAAATGTATAATGACTTTCTGTAGCGGACATCATACGAATAGCTTATCTGAACGAAAAAATGTATTGGGGTTGACTGCATGCACTTGTTTCTTTCCTTTTTGATCATTTGTGCAGGGATTATATGGATGGAAATAAAAAGATTACCTCAACACTCTCATAAAAAGGAACGGAACATTTTTATTGTGTTCATGACAATCAGTATCATAATCGCTCTTGCAAAAATCTTTCGGCTGCCTCTACCGAACCCTTCTGATTGGGTAGAAGTAATGTTTCAACCTTTAAGTCACTTATTATTCCGTTGGATCACTTAATTAGTGTATATGGCAAAAGGATGTGCTCATTTTGCTTAATGAAATCAATATTTCAGCTGCGCAGTTTCGCAAATTAGTAACTTTGTATAGCATCGGAAGCACAATTATTGTTGTACCTGCCGCTATTACAGCTGATGCTCATCAAGATGCCTGGATTGCCGCACTCGTCGGTGTTGCATTAGGAATTGGCTTAGTTTTGCTTTTTACCTCACTAGGAAAAATGTTTCCAACGCTTACGCTGATGGAAATGAACGAAAAAATTTTTGGCAAACTATTTGGAAAGATTGTTTCTGCTGTTTTTGTGTTATCCAATTTATTTATCAGCAGTCAAGTTCTTTACTATGTAGGGAATTTTCTCACTACACAAATTCTTCCCTACACCCCGCTTACAGCCATCCACATTGCATTTATGGGTGTGGTCATCGTAGGAGTACGCCTAGGAATAGAGGTTATTGCACGAAGTGCCGAGATTTTATTCCCTTGGTTTGTCGGATTATTCGGGCTTCTCATTGTGTCTATGATCCCTCAAATTAAAATAGAGCATCTTCAGCCTGTGTTCGAAATCCATCCAAAAGCTTTTATTCGTGCTGTTTTAACGTTTTTAAGCATAAGTTCTTTGACTTATACGATTCTGCTTATGATTTTCCCTTCCCATACACCAGACACGAAAAAGGCAACTCAATCTTTTTATATAGGTAATGTAGCCGGTGGACTAGTGATGGTTACGTTAATCTTACTCGGAATTTTAGTACTTGGTCCTTATTACTCCCAAATCACCATGTTTCCAAGCTATGAATTAGGAAGAAGAATTGATGTAGGAAACTTTCTTCAAGGAATTGAAGTAGTCATTGCTATTTTGTGGTTTATTACTCTCTTTTTTAAGCTTTGCATTTACTTTTACGCTACTCTTTTGGGGTTTGCCAATGTATTTCATATAAAGGATTACAAGCTATTTTCTTTTCCAGTCGCACTCATCATGATTACCCTTTCCCTTATTGTGTATCCAAGCGTTTCTTATCAAAAGGATTGGGATACAAAAACGTGGATTCCCTACAGCTTACTTGTAGGCATCTTATATCCACTTTTCCTTTTAATTGCAGGGTTTATTCAAAACAAAAAGCGGCGTTCTAGCAATGGATAGAAACTCAAAAACCTTTAATAAAGAATGCACCTTCAGTATAAGTAATTATTTTTCAGGAAAATATAACACTAATTATTCATGTATAGGAGCTAGTGTATGCTAGGGGTATTGGGTTTACTTATCGTTTGCACGCTCGTCATTTGGTTTGAAGTACCTAAACTACGGCATAAAAAAGCGAAGAAAGAACTGTGGCTATTCTATACAGTTCTTGCAATCGGAATGGTGGTAAGCATCTGTAAAGCACTTGGTTTAAATGTTCCAAATCCTTCTGATTTATCAGCTGCTATCTTCAAGCCAATCAGCATATTTTTATTTCATTTATTATCTTAATACGTTAAGACGAGGAAGTGAATACAGTGAAACCTGTAGTTAAAATTTCAACGATTCAATTTCGCATGCTCGTTATGCTTTATACAATTGGAAGCACAATTGTTATTGCTCCAGCAGCTATGACTGTAGATTCCAAACAAACCGCTTGGATTCCAGCTATCCTTGGAGTAGTATGCGGATTTGTATTAGTAAAAGTATATATAGCTCTCGGACTGTTATTTAAAGATAAAAATCTGATAGAAATCAATGAAGCAGTGTTTGGAAAATATCTAGGAAAAGGTGTATCTTGTTTATTTGTCACGTCTACTGTCATAACATGCAGCCGCATTGTATACTACGTGGGGAGTTTTTTAAATACACATATTATGATGGAAACGCCGCTGATTGCTATTCACATTATTTTTATGCTTGTGGTTGTGTTCGGAGCAAGACTCGGACTAGAAACCATCGCACGCTGCTGTGAAATATTTTTCCCTTGGTTTATTGGCCTTCTCGGAATTTTCATCTTCTCACTGACTCCTCAAATGAAAGTCCAAAACCTTATGCCTTTATTAGATATTCACTTAAAGCCGCTGACTCATTCGGTTTTCATCTTTCTTAGCATCACTTATTTTACTTTTGCTCCTTTAATGATGGTATTTCCTCTTCATTTAAGAAAACCTGAAAAAGGTGCTAAAGCTTTAATGAGCGGAAGTCTGTTAGGTGGATTTATTATGGTAGCGATCATTCTCTTTTGTATAATGGTTATTGGCTCTTATCATTCTTCAACTACCATGTTTCCTGTATACGAAATGGCTAAGCGAATTGAGCTGGGGAATTTTTTGCAAGGAATTGAAGTAATTATTGCTATTATATGGTTTCTTACTCTTTTCTTTAAAGTTTCTCTTTATTTTCATGCTTCTATCGCTGGGCTTTGCCACATTTTTAACGTTAACGAAACTCGATTTCTAACGTTACCGATGGGGTTAATCGTTACAACTTTTTCTATTATCGTTTATCCAACTATTATCTATCAAAAAACATGGTTAGCCGAAACGTGGATTCCCTATAGTTTTTTCGTAGGGGCTTTTTATCCTTTTATTCTTCTTATTATAGGCTGGATCCGCTTTAGACCTGCTAAAATAAAAAAGATAATAAAATCTACATAAAAAAAGCAGGTAGTCACCTGCTTTTTTTATGCTTGAAGCGCTTGAAGTCCTGCTTGGTTTAAGAAATGCCAAGGCTTATTAAAGTGCGGTTGAAAGAAAAAGTCCATAAAGCCAAGCTCATCGATGGTCATTTCCTGCTGTACACATACAGACAATGTATTGATTGCTTGAGTAGCATCAATTTTAGAAATAACCTGTGCGCCTACAATTCGTCTTGTTTCTTCTTCAAATACTACTTTCAACGTAATATTTTCGTACGTTGGCATGAATTCAGGTCGGTTATTCTCTGATATTGTGATACTTTTCACATTCATATCAAAAAGAGAAGCTGCTGTTTCAGTTATGCCGGTAGATGCAACATTGTAATCGTAAATATGCAGACCTGACGTTCCTTGTGTTCCCATATACTTAATCGTTGACTTAACAAGGTTTTGAGCTACTAATGTTCCCATTCTAACTGCATTTGTAGCAAGCGGAATATAGGCATGTTTCTTAATCGGATTATAGTAAATGGCACAGCTATCTCCGGCAGCAAATATATCTTTTTTGCTTGTTTGCATATATTCATCAACCACAATTGCGCCGTTTGGAAGCATGTCTACTTGTCCTTTTACTAAGTCTGTATTTGGACGGAAGCCAACACACAGAATAACAAGATCCGCTTCGTATTCGCCTTCAGTTGTCACTACTTTTTCAACAGATCCCTCACTGCCTACAAATTTAGTAACCGCTTGGTTTAATGCTAATTTAACTCCTCGATTTTCAAACTCAGTTTCCATTAGATTCGTAAATTCTGGATCAAGATATTTATTTAAAATGCGATCAGCACTATCAATAAACGTGACTTCTTTTCCATACACTTCGAATGCTTCTACTAATTCTGCACCAATATAGCCCGCACCAATTACGGCTATTTTCTTCGCTTGCTTCGCTTTTTCAATAATGTGATTAGCATGCTGATAGTTTTTACAAAGCACAACATTATTTAAATCGATGCCTTCAAGGTTTGGAATGATCGGCCATGATCCAGTTGTCATCACTAATTTATCAAATGTATCTTCAAATTCTTCGTTGGTTTCTAAATTTCGTACAGCTATTTTTTTACCATCTGTATCAATATTCGTAACTTCATGTTTCATTTTCATATTTACACCCATCTCTTGCAATTCAGACGGTGAAGAGTAAAATAAGCCATTTGCATCTTTTACGACCCCGCCTACATAGAGCGCAATTCCACAAGACAAAAATGAAACATTATCATTTCGCTCATAAACTGTAATTTTAGCTTCTGGATAAAGTTCTGCCATATTTTTTACTGCTGCCGTTCCTGCATGTGTACACCCTACTACTGCAATTTTCATAGATGATATCCCCCTTAGGATTATAGAAAATATGATATTGTGAATTTATTCACATATATTGTGAAATGTTTCACATATCTTTTACAATTCTTATTATACAAACATGTTTGTCCTTTTTCAAGAGGTATGTGAAAAAAATCACATACTTTTTTTAAAAAAATATGTTACAGGGTTCTTTAAATAGCTTTGAAGCTTGATATGATGCGCTTTTCTTGCTGATGCGCTGTTGATGAAAAACTTCATCAGCTTGTTTTTTTACGTAGAAACTTACTATCCAATGCACTCTCCATCCAAAAAAATAAGACGGATAAAAGAATCATCGCTAAAATAGATAAACGAATTCCGCTCACAAGCAAGTCTGCTATGTAAACTGATAGAAAAGTAAAAAATATATCTACAGAAGCTGCAAATGTTACAAATAGTACTCTATTCAGTCTGGCATTCTTCATTAAAAAAATGAGTGTCTTTGAAAAAAGCTATAAAGCCAAATACAAAAATAAAAAATAGAAATAAATATATGGCCCAGTAGGACTCATATTCCACTCCTATTACTTTAAGGAAGCCTATAAAACCAAAAAAATAGCTTCCCATTAGTATCGCTAAAATGATTAGTACCATCGCTCCTACTATAAAGAACGCGATTAAACGATCCATTCCCCTGCTTTTTCTTTTCATTGTTCCACTCCACCTTACTTACTCATCACTTAATCCATATTATACGAAAAAAGTGCGATACCGTGGTATCGCACTTTTCTAGATTATTTATCTTTTTTATCTTGAAGGGCTTGTTTTAAAGCATCACCCAAGCTTGAACCAAATGCTCCGTCATCATTATATTTGTTAAGAAGCTTTCGTTCTTCTCGTTTTGAAATCTTTTTCTTTTTGTCCTCAGCTTTCTCCACTACTTGACATGAACGGCATTGGAAATACGTGCCCGCTTTTCCTGAATGAATTTCCATTCGCTTGTGACACTGCGGACAGCGTCGATTCGATAGTTTAGGGTCTTTTGCGCGTCTATAGCTGCACTCAAGGCTTGAACAAACGAGCACTCTTCCTTGCTTTGTTTTCTTTTCTTTCAAGAAAGAACCGCATTCCGGACATTTAGAGCCCGTTAAATTATGAGGTTTGTACGTTTGATTACTCGTTTTTACTTGCTTAACTAGCTTTTCTGTTTGTTCGCGAATATTTGTTAAGAACTCTTTTGCATTTCCTTTTCCTTTAGCAATTGCTTCTAAGTCACGTTCCCACTTAGCCGTAAGCTCAGGCGACTTTAACTCATCTGCTACTAGGTCAATCAGCTGCTTTCCTTTTTTGGTTGCGTGCAGACGATTGTTTTGGCGATCAATGGACTCATTTTGCAGAAGTTTTTCAATAATATCTGCACGTGTTGCCGGAGTACCTAAATTATGTTTTTCCATTTGTCCAAGAAGATCCGCTTCTGTATAGCGCTGCGGCGGCTCTGTAAATGCACTTTTCATCGTTACATCTTGAATGAGCAGCTTGCTGCCTTCTTCCATATCAGGCAGCTTCACCGTTGCTTCTGAGTCTCCACCAGAAACTTTTTTGAAGCCTGCATTCACGACTTGCTTTCCGCTTGCTACTAACTGTTCCCCATTTACTTCAAGCTCTGCTTTAACCACTTCATACTCATATTCAGGATAAAATAATGAAATAAATCGCTTTGCAATTAAGTCATACAGCTTTCGTTCATCAGCTGATAAGTCCTGTAGAAACACGGGCTGATCCGTTACGATAATAGCATGGTGATCACTTACTTTTTCGTTATTAACCACTCGCTTTGGCAACTGTGCATTTCTTAAAATTGAACGAACCTCTTCTTTATATACAGCAGAGATGCTTTCCAAACGCTCTTTCATAGTAGAAACCATATCTGTTGTTAAATAACGGGAATCTGTACGTGGATATGTGACTAACTTATGCTGTTCATATAACTTTTGAAGTACATTCAATGTCTTCTTAGCAGAGAAGTTAAAGCGTTTGTTAGCATCCCGCTGCAGTTCGTTTAAGTCATAAGGAAGCGGCTGCGCTTCTTTATGCATTTTGCGCTTAATTGTTTTTACAACTGCCTCACCTGATAATTTTGAGTGCAGCTCTTTTGCGCGTTTTTCATCAAAAATGCGCTTTTCATTGCCCTTTTGCCAAGCCGCTTCAAAAGATGAAAACTGAGCTGTAAGCGTCCAATATTCACTAGGTTTGAATGTGTTAATTACTTGTTCACGCTCAATTATCATCGCAAGCGTCGGAGTTTGTACCCTTCCTGCCGACAATGGTTCTTCGTATTTAGTCGTTAACGCTCTCGTCACGTTTAAACCGATAAGCCAATCAGCTTCTGAACGGCAAACGGCTGAATCATACAAGCGATTAAACTCTGTTCCTGGTTTTAACTGTTTAAACCCGTCACGAATTGCTTTATCCGTTTGAGACGAAATCCAAAGGCGTTTAAACGGCTTGTTCCAGCGTACCTTTTCCATAATCCAGCGTGCTACAAGTTCTCCTTCACGCCCTGCATCAGTCGCAATAATTAACTCTCCAATATCCTTTCTTTTTGCTAGATCGGATACTGTGCGAAACTGAGAACTCACTTTACGAATTACTTTTAATTTCATTTTCTCAGGCATGATTGGCAGATCTTCTAATCGCCACGTTTTATATTGGTTATCATAATCCTCTGGTGTTTGTAATTCAACTAAATGACCGAGTGCCCATGTTACGACATACTTTGGTCCTTCAATATACCCTTTTTTTGTTTGGGTGCTGCCAAGTACGCGCGCAAGATCACGTGCTACACTTGGCTTTTCTGCTAATACAAGTGATTTCATTTTATGTATACCTCCAATTCACTTGTTCCATTATACATGATTGTATACTTTTTGTACGACTTCAAGATTAAGTTTACATAATAATATTATAATAAATAAAGCTGAAGAATTTCTCTTCAGCTTCTAGCTACTTCTTTTTATAAAATAGTCGCGAGATAATTAAACCGATAGCTCCTAAGACGATAAATAACAAGGCCCGTATAGCCATTGGGATAAAAGGTAAATCGTATAAAACAAGTTTAAAAAGTGTTAAGAACAAAATGCCCACACCGATATACGTTGCTGTTTTAAACGTTTTAAGTGATCCTATTACAAATGCTGCAATGGACAGTCCTAACCAAACGGCCGTCATAATAAGCGTTTGCGGATTAGCGGAAAGATGATTGGTGCCAGCGGCCGTAACTTCCGTTGCAAAAATTAAAGAAAGAATAGAAAAAACAATACTTCCTCCAATTTTGAACGTATCGTGCTCATCCTGTTCTGTTTTTTGAATGCTGATCCATATAAATACTAGAATAGAAGCTAACACAACAAGCCAATTTAATGTCGGAAGAGACAGCACTTGTTCGATTGGTGTAACTAAGATATACGTTGCACTCAGTATATAAATTGTATAAGAAAATAGTTGATGAAGTAGATTTTTATACGTCTTGGCGATATAGTAAACAGCAAGTCCTTGAATCACATATAAAATGACTCCTTCTCTTAAATCGACGAGCTGATGAATAAAAAACGCTACTGCAACAATTAAATAGGTAATAAAAAATTCAAATTTCTCTTTAGAACTTCTTACTGCGTAAACACCTACTGCGTAAATAATAACTAGCGCAAGCAGCACCATTGTGGTCGTGCCATCGTCAAGAACGGCGAGCAGCCAGCCGTACGTAACTGCTAAACTCGATAGAAGGGTAAACGCATATACTTGGAGTACGGACTGTGATAGAAAAAAACTAGAAATTAAGCATAAATGCTGAATAAGAATCGCCATACCTAATAACTCTTTTACACCATTATCACCAACAAACGAGTAATAAATGAGTAGCGTAAGATTTAATAGTACCGCGGAAAGAACATATAAAATTGAATATTTTTGTTTGATTGCCACATATAAAAAGGCAATATACAGAAGCATTTCATAGCCAATGAAAACGAGCGCATTAGGCGAATTACTTTCAATAAGAAAAGGAACTAGTACGCCTCCAACCGCGCTAATAATACCTAATGCCTGTGAACGATAAAAGACTGTCGCGATAATCCCTAGGATAATCCAGCTCGCATTTAGTATAAAAGCAAGCGTTGGTCCCGCTAAATGATACAGGCTATGCATCGCAAACGTCGTTAACATGAGAATAGGAATAGCTCCTCCTACAAGTACTCGCCCGAGCACCAACCTGCCCTTTTTAATTTGGAAATGACCTGTCACAGCAAAACCTATTGAAACAACGAAACCGAGAACAACTTTTGCTTTTTCATTCATTAACCCATAGTCAGAGGCTGCTTTAAACCCCCATAATACGCCAATAATAAATACAAAAATAAAAATTCTCGGCAGCCATGTTTGAAAAAGGACTTTTTCCCAATCAACAGGTTCTTCTATTGCCTGTGAGCTTTTAGCTCCTGTTTGAGCAGGACGTTTAGTGGTCTCCTCGCGCTGCTTGGGAGGAGCGTGAACTGTTTTTGATCTTGGAGAATTTGTTTCATATACGAGCGACTTTAGCCTAGCTACGTCTTCTTCTAAACTGCTTATTTTTCGTTCAAGTTCTTCTATTCTTTCTTTTTCCATATTTCCTCACCCTTTCTCTTTAAAGTATTTGTGATGTTTATATGTATATCTTACAGCGATTAACTATTATACCATTAAAAGGAATATCCCTTAGAAACATTCTATTTTTAGCAAAAAAAAATACAGCGCCCTTTTCAAAAGAAAAGTTCGTTGTATAGGATGTGCTGCATTTTTTATGTCACTTTCTCGCTGTATGTACTATGAAATCCCGCTTCGATGTGGGCTACTTGAAAGCTATGGTGACCAATTAAATATTTAACAATATCCACACGGTCAATTTTACCGGGCTTATTGTTCATTGCTTCTCGCACCATAGATTGAAATGTTTCTTTGCAAAACTTCTTTTCATGAAGCAGAATCGTTTCACAATACTCTTCATGGTCTCCCTCTGAAATACGATAATAATGCATTTCTTTCACCCCTTTTTAATGGTATACCTATTACATACCCCAAATATTGCTATTTTAACAAATTAATTTTATTATTCTTTATTTTTCTATATACATGGTTTATAGGGCAACATTTCGAAACTCGTCGTTATAAATGCTAATTTGAAGCCGCTGAGAAAAACGTTCTTGTTCGATATATGTTTCAGGCATTAATCCAACAGGATATACCTTAGGGTTTTCGCCACTGCCTAATATGTATACATACATCTTTCCTTCACTTGTATATCGAACCTTCGTCGAAATACCCCCTTGCCCTTGAAGAGGCGCATAAACAGCTCTTACATTATCTCTTATTTCTTGTACAAACCCATGTAGTTCAATATCAGAATCATAATAATGGTTTGCTTCATACAAGCCGTAAATACGAGACTTATCGATATCACATAATATGTTCCAAAATTCAGATAAATTTTCTTGGAACAACACTTGAATAAAATTTCGTGCAGCTTCTTGCTGTTCGTTTGTTAATTCTTTTGTTAGCGCAAACTCTTCATTTTTTAACATCTCAGTCACCTCCCTTTTGTATGTAATACGACAAGAGATAAAAATAACCTCTTTTTTTCAACTTATTAGCAAGCAATTTATTTTTTTACATTAAAAATTGAAAAGTTATTTTGACTAAGGCGTCAGAATAACTTTTCAATTACTGTAGAATAATTACGTAAAGTATTCGATTTTTGCATTCGGAAAATACTGATCAATGTAATATTCCAACGTCTCTCTTAATTCTTGTTCTTCATCTTTTGCGTATACATATTTTCCAATTCCGTAACGCCCCCATTTATAGCGGCGCTCCTCTTCATTCATCTCAAGCTTTGTTTTCGGATAATTTTTCTCGATTACCCGCTTGGCCGGTTTGGTAAAGCGATGCTGAATCATTTCAAACGTAATATCATCTCTTGACTCCTCAGGTATAGAGGCGTCAAGCTTTTCAAACAACTGACGGTATCCCTCTTGCCAACCTTCATGAATGTAAATAGGCGCCACAATAAAGCCAAGTGGATATCCGGCTTTTGCAACTTTATTAGCAGCTTCAATCCGGTAATCAAGAGGAGATGTACCAGGTTCAAAGTTTTTTATAACATAATCTGCATTTATGCTAAAGCGGAAGCGCGTGCGACCATTATGTTTAGCATCCAATAAATGATCCACGTGATGAAATTTAGTCACAAAGCGCAGTTGACCTAGTTCACTTTCCCCAAAATATTCAATCGCGCGCTTTAATGAATGTGTCAAATGGTCAATTCCTACGATATCAGATGTACAAGCCGCTTCAAATCGCGTTATTTGAGGGGCTCTCTCCTGCATATATTGCTCTGCTTGACCTAATATTTCTTCAACATTCACGTACGTGCGAATATATGGTTTGCTTCCCATTGTTGTCTGCAAATAACAATAGTGACAGTGCCCCATACACCCTGTTGCAAACGGTATTGCATATTCAGCTGACGGTTTAGATGTATCAAATTTCAATGTTTTACGCACGCCAACTACTAAAGTCGACTTAGCATTGCGGTATTTTTGCAAATCATTTTTTCCCGGTATATTACGCACTTGATTATGAGAAGTTGTTTGACGAATCTCAATTCCCATCTTCTCAAATTTTTCTTTTAATTGAACACCAAGCGGGTACTCCATTGCCCCTGGCTCAATATATACTAATTGAGGTACAAAAGGTTTTATCATCATGTACACTTCCTTTTTTCTAATACTAATAGCGTTTGAAAAATAAAACGACTCTATCCTTGGTAATTATTTTTCAAACAAAAAAGACTCTCCGTTTAAGAGAGCCTTGCGTCAGTCATATTGTTCATAATCAAATATCTTATTATACATTTTTTCAGCTTCTTCATATGTTGAATACACGGCATCATCTTCAGCTAACAAATGATAAGACTCATGTAAAAACAGCGCCTTTTCACCTTTGTTTTCAGGATGTTCAACAATTTCAGCTTGATTAATATTGGCAACGTTTGCCGTATGAGGATTTCGGTAAATAACAAATACTTGATCTCCCACTTGATATTCTTTTTTCTCCACGATCATCATCCTTTTCTTTTTTCTTTACTCGTATGATGTCCGCTTTTGCTCATTTTATCCGGTAAAAACCCTCATAGCATCATCAAGAATTCATACGCTTTTACGCTCAATAAACCGAAAAGGGAGCTCAATTTTCTGAGGAACCTTGCTTCCCACTAATGTAAAAAGCGTTTCGCCCATTTCCTTAAGAGGAAGTTCTATCGTTGTTATTTGTAAATAAGAAGAAAGCGGATGATTATCAAAACCAATGATAGCTAACTCACCAGGAACTGAAATACCCGCTTGTTCGCACTGAGCTTTTATTCCAATAGCTACTTGATCGTTTGTTACTAAAAGCGCCTGAGGCCGATTTTTCATCTGCACTAGTTTTTCCACCACTTTTTCACCATCTGTCACGTTCAAACAGCCTTGAAAAACCCATTCCGGATGATAAGGCTGATTTATTCTTTCTACATATTCTTTGTATGCTTGTTGCCGCTGCAGGCTATTTGTACCCGTCATTCTTCCAATACAGTAGCCAATATCCGTATATCCTTTTTCTTTTAAATACATAAGCGCCTGCTTAAAAGCTGCATAATGATCAACGTATACGGAGCGAATAGAACGATTCTGTACGTTTTCGCACACGGCTATCGGCCCGTGCTGCTGATAATATTCAATCGTGCTCCAGCTGCTTGCTCTAGAACAAACAATCACTCCATCAACTTGCTTTGTTTTCAGCATATGAAGCGCTTCTTCTTCTTTTTTCACATCATAGTTCGTCTGACAAATAACAAGCTGATACTGCTTTTCTAACGCTTTAGATGCCACTCCTTCTAAAAGCAGACTAAAATACGGATGATTAATAAAAGGCAAGACGACGGCAATCATATTTGTTTTCCCTTTTGATAAGTGAACGGCATTAATGTTTTGTTCATAATTAAGTTCGTGAATAACCTGCTCTACCAGCCGGCGTTTCTCTTCTTTTACATACGGATGATGATTTAGCACCCGGGATACAGTCGAAACAGATACACCCGCTTTTTTTGCGATATCTCGGATATTTGTCATGTTTTCACCTTTTTCTCTTGCGCTGAAACGCGTTTCATACTTTATTCTCATTATAAAGTGAAACAGCAAGAAGCTAAACCCGTTACCATCGTGTTTTTATTCATTTACGTAAGGAGGTCATTTCATGGGTATTTTATTATTTATTTTATTATGCGGAATTGAAATTGTAGGAGCGGCTTATGCACTTAAACAAAATGAGACGCTTTGGAAGGAGTTAGATGAAGAAAAGCCGACTGATTTTTTCAAACAGTAAAAAACCCTTAAAAAGAACATTCTTTTTAAGGGTTTCATATTACGCAGCTTCTTTAGATGACTTAGACTTTTTATTTAAACGAGGAAATCCAATTACAATCGCAATGATTCCGCAAACCGCTGTTAACATTGGATAGAATGTAAATGGAATAATCTCAATCGGTGAAACTTTAGCAAATCCTGCTGCGAGAAGCATTTGTGCGCCGTAAGGGATAAGCCCTTGAACGCTGCATGAAAACAAGTCCAGCAGACTGGCTGATTTACGATTATCAATTGAATACTTATCAGAGATTTCTTTTGCTAACGGACCTGCTGTAATAATTGAAATCGTGTTATTAGCCGTCGCTAAATTAGTTAAACTTACCAATCCGGCGATGCTGAATTCTCCGCCTTTTTTTGTTTGAATGCGTCGTGTTAATAAATTCAATAAGAACTGAATACCGCCATTATAGCGAATAAGCTCAACCATTCCGCCAATTAACAGAGATAAAATAATTAACTCTGACATTCCGCCAATACCTTCTGTCACAGTTTTAGCAAGAGAAGAAAGCGTGTAGCTTCCGTCAGCTAATCCAATCACGCCGGCTAGCACAATTCCTCCGGTTAAAATGCTTAATACGTTTGCACCAAATACTGCAGCAATGAGTACGCCGATATAAGGCAAGATTTTAAACCAGCTGAAATCTTTAATTTCTACTGATGACGTGTTTCCTAGCGTCATTACAAGCAATAGAATCACTGTAACAATCGCTGCAGGAAGTACGATAAAAAAGTTTACTTTCAATTTATCTGTCATATTTGTTTTTTGCGTACGAACTGCCGCGATCGTTGTATCAGAGACAACAGATAAATTATCACCAAACATTGCACCGCCAATCACACCGGCTATTGCCAATGTAACAGAAACATGCGCTTGCTCACTGATTCCTACAGCGATAGGTCCCAGCGCAGCAATTGTTCCCATTGATGTTCCCATCGAAATTGAAATGAATGCGCCAATAACAAAGATTCCTGCTACGACTAAGCTTTGCGGAAGCACAGAAAGCGCTAAGTTTACCGTTGAATCCACAGCTCCCATGCCTTTAGCGACTTCAGAAAAAGCACCTGCTAAAATAAAAATAAGCACCATAATAATGATATCAGGATGTCCTGCTCCTTTAGCAAAACGCTCCACTTTTACATTAAGTGAATCTTTGCGGTTCATAGCCAGCGCCACAATGGCTGCAATGATAATGGCTACTAATACAGGCAGCTTATAAAAGTCTCCCGTTATAATTCCTGATCCGACAAACAGGACTAAAAAGACGCCCAGCGGTAACAGCGCCCAGCCGTTTCCTTTTTGTTGTTCCATTCTTAACACCTCTTGTTTACGTAATAAAAAAAGACCTCTTCTTATTGATAAGAAGAGGTCTCTTATTTTGTATCATAAGATTACCCTTCTCATCTTCCAAACGAAACATCGTCTGCTGGATTTGGCACCGCACTGCGTACAGCCAGTTGCCGAGACATCATAGGGCCAGTCCCTCCGTCTCTCTTGATAAGAAGTTTATAGTTGTTTTAAAAATAGTCTTTCACTACTGTAATCTCTTTTTATTTAATTGTCAAATGCTATTTCAGAAAAATATATAGTGCGAAAATTCTCACATCAATTAGCTACGTCTCGTTTTAAAAACGCTGCCCAAGCTACGCCCATAAAGAAGACAAAATGCGCGACTAAGACGAAGATTGAAAATGGAATCGTCATGCCGTCAAACATCGTCTTCATTCCGTCCATATACTGCACAAAGTTTGTGTTGGCGAACAGTAAAAATTTCCCCCACCATAAACCAAACTCTGATACTAGTCCTGTTACAGCTTTTGCCCCGATACTTACGACAATAGCTAGACTTGAAGCAAGCGCGCTGTTTCTAAATAAAGACGACAGCATGAATGCGAACGTCATCATCATAAACGTTTCCATATACGCACTATCATACGTACGCGTAATGTTTTTAAGCAGCTGCGCATCTCCTTCTAGACTGGTAAAGCCAAAGAACAATGCTCCCCATACAAACGAAAAAAGCAAATAGCTCAGTAAATAATACAAGCTAATTAAAATGAGGGTTAGGTACTTGGATGCTAAAATCGTTGAACGTCTAGCAGGACGAATTAAAAGAAGCTTAATGGTACCTGCTTCAAACTCTTTTGCAACCATTGACCCTCCAACAGCAAGAGCAAAAAATTGAACAAGAATGAGCATACCTGAACTAAATGACAGGAAGTTCAAAATGTTGTCTTCTGTTCCTGCACTGTTTGCTACTTTCTTCATTAAAAGAGCCATACAAAGAGTTAAAATACCGATTGTAATAAACGTGACTTTTGTACTTCTTTTATGAAACCATTTCATATGTTCATTTTGAATTAACTTAAGCATGGTGCTCTCCTTCCGTAACGGACATAAACGAATCTTCAAGCGTCTCATACACAGGAGTGATTCGGTAGACTAAAATATTGCTGTCCACTAATTTTTTATTCACAGCTGGAATTTGTTCTTTTACAATCGCCACGTCGATACTATGTGATCTCATCGTTACTTCAAATTCTTGTGATAAAAGATCCGCTGCTTTTTGCGCATCAGACACTTCAAATTCTACGTACATTCCTTGATCTTGACGATTTGGAGATAGATCTTGAATGGCTTTTAACTCACCGTCTTGAATAATGCCAACGCGGTCACATAGTGCTTCTACTTCTTTTAATAAGTGGCTCGCGATTAAGATTGAAATTCCTTCTTCCCTGCAAAGCGTTTGTAAATATGTACGAAATTCTCTCATTCCCGCTGGGTCTAGACCATTTGTTGGTTCGTCTAATAAAAGCAATGCAGGCTTATGTAAAATAGCTTGAGCCACTCCTAAACGCTGTCTCATCCCAAGAGAATACGTCTTCACTTTTGCATGAATGCTGTTTTCAAGCTTTACTAAAGCAATCACTTCATCCAAGCGTTCTGATGTGATCCCTTCATGCATATTCGCAAAGTGTTTTAAATTTTGATAGCCCGTCAGATAATCATAAAACTCAGGGTTTTCAATAATCGCTCCAATTGATTTCATAGCTGATGTAAACTGTTCTTTTAAAGGAAAGCCGTTAACGGTAATCGTGCCCTCTGTTTCTTTAATGAGTCCTACGACGGTACGAATTAGCGTTGTCTTTCCAGAACCATTTGGACCAAGCAATCCGAAAATCTCACCGCGCTCAACCGATAAGGATACATCATGCAAAATGGTTTTCTTCCCAATTACTTTACTGACATGATCTACTTGTAGCACTGTTTCTGTCATCATGTACATCCTTTCTTTAATTAGCAATACGCCTTCTATTGTTTCTCTTTTTTAGCTATTTGTCTACTATAACCTTATTTTTGGAAAAGTAGCCCATTCAAATCATTCGTATTATCCGCTTACATTTGATAAAATAAAACAAACTTTAGTTAGAGGAGGACTTCTACATAATGAACTTAACCGTATACCTTGCCGGGCAAATTCACGATAATTGGCGGGACGAAATTAAAAACCAAGCAGAACAATTAAACCTTCCCCTTACCTTTGTCGGTCCCATGACAGACCATGACCGCTCCGACAACATTGGAGAAGAAATTTTAGGAAAACAGCCTAACGCTGTCTTAAAAGATGAAGCTGCTTCTCAAATTAATAATTTACGTACACAGGTGCTCCTTAAAAAATCTGATGTGGTTATTGCTTTATTTGGCGAAAAATACAAGCAGTGGAACAGCGCAATGGATGCGGCAACAGCCATTGCATTAGATAAACCGTTAATTTTGGTTCGCCCTGAAAAACTGCATCACCCGCTTAAAGAACTGTCAAACAAAGCGCAGGTTGTAGTCGAAACGCCAGAACAGGCTCTTCAAGCATTAGCTTATATTTTTGAATAGCAAATAAGAGCTGTCGGTTCTGGACAGCTCTTATTTTTCATTTATCCCTCAAGCTCATTACTAGGGGAAATATTTTTTCAGCAAGCTCTAAGGCTATTTCCTTTTAGCTTCTTTCATTTTCAACATCAAAACAAGCAAAATTGTACTTAGCTACTCATTTTTTTGATCCTGACGTTCCATAATCTTTAATCATTAATTTTACATCATAGTTAATTGGAACTTCACTAAATGTTTGATCCCAATTGTCTTTAACCCTCATCCATACTCTGGGCCTCTTAATTCTCAATTGGTTTCCGAACCCGGCTACATCGACTTTATATTCTTTTTGCATTTTTTCTACCGTGTTTCTTACGAGGTGCTTCACTTTTTTTTCTGAGTTTTTTTGCACCTTATGTAAAAATTGATTTTCTAAAGGATTTCCTGAGACCACCCAATTTTCAGATAGCCTTCCCTCGGATTCAATATGCACATTGAAGGAGATGCTATTTCCTTTAACATGAGGTTCAATATGACTTTTCATGGATTCTATTTCGTATACAATCAGCTGACCGGTCTTTTTATCAAAGCTTTTCACTAGCCCGCCTTTCCCTTTTCCTGTGATCCAAGTCAGACCATCTAGTTCTTCTTCATTCAAAAAACCGATCATTTTGTTTGTTTTCCCTTTAATTATGGCAGCACCAGCAAATTTGATTTCCCCATTTGCCGATAATACATTTTGCAATAGAAAACTAGTCCCTGATTCAATATTGCTCTCTAATTTAATGAGCGAAGTGGGAGGTAAAATTCTTGTTGTTCGATAGGCATTTTCCACCATTCCAGCCAAACGAAATGCCGGGATCTCTCCTGCTGTCTTCGATTCTAGCCCGTCGCTAGCTCTCCCTTTACTAATAAGTACAAGACAGCTTGGTCTAATCTCATTATCACGAAGAAACTCATTCACTAATTTTCCTAAGCTATACGTTCTTGCAAGAGCCTCGCCAATAATAATTACTTTTAGATGTTGGCTGGCAATCGAAGTCTCTCTTCTCAATGATAATTCACGGGTCATTTGATGAATAGAATCTCCCGTTTCAGCCATATTCACGTAAGCCTTCTGCTGAGATCCTCCTTGGACAGTTGTTGAACTTGCCACTTGCGGGGTGATCAGTTGGTAGGTTGACGTAATCAAGTTCCTTTTGGGATACTCTTCTTGTTCATCAAATTCTTTTTCAGTCATGGACTTGTTAGCTTTATCAAGAGCCATACCTACTCCTAAACTTCGTTCTTCAATTTCATGACTGCTCCAACAGCCCGCCAGAGGAACGAGCAAAAAAACAGAAAGCAAAACCGATAAGAAGAACCGTACGTGATTAGAGGCTTGTCTCATACTTTTTCCCCTTTATTTTTGAAATGATAAGAAGCAGTACCGGTAAAAAGCCAAATAAAATCAGGGCAGCATTGCCAACCATATCTCCTAATTTAAATACATCATTGATATTTCTAGGAACCATGGAAATGAGATAAATAACCGGAAGCACACCATACATAAATGGATGGATATTTTTTTTAAAAAGCTGAGACAGTCCTAATGAAGCAGCGTAATGGTTAACAGTAAAAGAAGTAAACATTTGCATAATCCATACCACCAGCAGCAAGGAATCAAATCGTTCAAAGATTAACCCAGTTAATTCATAACTTCTTATCAAATCAAGCGTAGGCCACGTTCTCGTAACCACTCCACCCACTGAGAACGCTCCGATAACCATCACGACGGTAATAACATAAAGAAGCAAAGGAATCGCAGTACCAACTAGTACAGCTTTTACTGCTTTGTTTGGTTCTTTCATAAATGCCAATATTAAAAGCATGAATTCAGGCCCAGTAAACGCAAGAGCTGTTGTCCTTATCCCTTTTAACACCGGCGTAATACCTGAACCTAGTACCGGGCGCAGATTATCCACTTCAAATATTTTGATACTCATAAAGGCAACAAGTAAAAAAAGAATAACCGTAATAGGTAATATAATTTCAAATATACGGGCAATTGGATTTATTCCCCCTCTTATCAGATAGAGACTTGCCCACATAAATGGCATGATTATAGCCCATTTAGGAGTTCCTTCCAACAACAGATATCCAGTTACCTCTGCCAATGAACGAGCATGAAACCCACCCAGCGCCAAAAAATAACCTATCATGAGGAAACTAAATAACTTGCCTATCCATTTCCCTACAATTTCTTGGCTGTATTGATAAAAGGTTTTTTCAGGGAAACGTTGACTTAATTTCACCATGATTACCCCTGCTATCATGGTGATTATCCCCCCTAAAATAACAGTTAGCCAAACATCTGGTGTTTTCACTTTTTCCGCAGCTGCCCGGGGCAAGGTAAGAATCCCTGTTCCAAGGATAAAGTTGGTAATAATAATAGTTGTTTGAGGCGTCGTAATACGATCTTTTGAATTTATCATTTCTAACGGCCCATTTCCTTTCATCATAAGCTACCCTTTTCGCAGAGGATCTTTGGTGTGCATCATCTTTGGACGTCGTTTCATCATCATCAGAGGCATACGGACTACCAAGTCTTTCCATTCACTTAAACGATAAGGAACAGCTGGACTCATATAAGGCACGCCGAAACTTTTTAGTTTCACTAAATGGCTCATCATAAAAAGAAAAAATAAGATGACGCCATATAATCCAAGTATGGCAGCACAAAGCATGGCTACAAAACGAAGAATACGCAATGTGATTCCTACACTATATTGCGGAATAGAAAACGATGAAATGGCAGTTAACGCCACTACAATCACCAAAATAGGGCTAACGATTCCTGCCTGCACCGCAGCTTCTCCAATGATTAACCCACCGACAATGCCCATTGCTGGACCAATTGGTTTCGGCAACCGGAGTCCGGCTTCTCTCAAAATTTCGATCGATAGTTCCATAAATAAGGCTTCGATAAGGGCGGGAAACGGAACACCAGATCTTGATCCTATAATAGAAATAGCTAACTTAGTCGGAATTAATCCTGGATGAAATGAAATAAACGCAATATACAAAGCCGGTGTAAAAAGGGAAAGAACCACTGCAATATAACGAAGAAAACGAATGAATGTACCGGGAATCCACCTTTCATAATAATCTTCCGGCGACTGTAACATCATGCTAAACGTAACGGGAGCAATCAAAGCAAAAGGCGTCCCGTCTAATAAAATGGCTACTCTCCCTTCCATCAAAGCAGCAATTACACGATCGGGACGCTCCGTATTCTGTACCTGAGGAAAGGGACTAAGGTAATTATCTTCAATGAGTTGTTCAACATATCCAGACTCCGGTACATTATCAAGGTCAATTTTTTTAATTCGTTTTTCTACTTCTTCAACTAGTTCTGGATCAACAATTTCCTTTATGTAAGCAACAATTAAATCTTTTTTGGAACGCTTTCCTACTTGAAATTTCACCAGCGACAAATTTTCAATATCTCCGCTTCCTCTTAATAAAGAAGTATTATCACTTAAAGATTCAGTGAAGCCTACTCTTGGCCCTCTCACTAATGCTTCTGATACGGGCTCTTCAATCGTCCTTGTTTTTAATTTGCTTGTACCAAGAATTAAGGCAAGTGATAACCCGTCAATTAAAAGAGCCGTAGATCCTGTTAAGACTTTTGATATTACTTCTTTAATAGAATGGACCTCTTCTACATCACTAATTGATAATACTTGGCTTTTAATACACTGTTTTGAAAGGCTTCCCTTTACGTAAAGCTGATCCTGTTGATATTCTTTTGAAAAATCAGCCATCAATGATGACAAAATATGTTTTTCAATAAGATCTTTATCTGAGAGCCCCTCTACAAAAATAATAGCTGCGTGAATGCCGGTGCGTCCTATAATAAACTCACGAAAATGAACGTCGGAATTATGACCAATTTCATTTTTAATTACTTCTAGAGTTAAAGCTAAATGATCCGTAACATGATTAGGTGAATCTTGATGTATAGATTCCTGTTTGTTTTCCTTCTCGTTCGCATGGTTACCTATTTTTTTCACTGCCGATTTCCATTTTTTCACTTCCATCACTCTTCCTCTGAATTACGAATCCCGCTTAATAACTTGTAGATTATATATGGGATGAAAAAAACCAGAACTGCTTGTATAAAAACTGGCCCTTCTGGAAGATAGGAAACAACTAATTTCCACATGATAATCACCCTATTTATGTCTATGTCAAACCAATTTTAGAAATAAGCACCCGTAAAATATCAGTGTTTACTTTATAAAAATTCTTTTATTTACCAGGTAGTATTATTCTTCTTTTTGTTTCTTATACAAAGGAATACAACATCCATCTTAAAAATGAAAAAGAGCTGATTACTGAAGGATTATACATGCTGGTTTGCCGCTCAATGTTTTGGTGAATGCTAGAATAATCAAGTTTTACCGCTCAAAAAATCCCTTAAATGGTTGACGCGTGCTTAAAGTGTCGGTTACACTTTATGTTTGAAATATTGTATTCATATCGCTCTTATCTCAAAAGAATGGTATAATTTTATAGATATTGAATTTGGAGGACTGCTCATACATGATTACAGTTAGTAATGTAAGTTTACGATTTGGCGACCGAAAGTTATTTGAAGATGTGAATATTAAATTCACGCCTGGTAACTGTTATGGATTAATCGGCGCAAACGGTGCTGGAAAATCAACGTTTTTAAAAATTTTATCTGGTGAAATTGAATCTCAAACTGGTGATGTACATATGGGCCCTGGCGAACGCCTTGCTGTCTTAAAACAGAACCACTTCGAATATGAAGATCAAGAAGTTATGAAAACCGTTATTATGGGGCACGCTCGCCTTTATGAAGTAATGCAAGAAAAAGATGCTATTTATATGAAAGCAGACTTCACAGATGAAGACGGAATGAAAGCAGCTGAGCTTGAAGGTGAATTTGCTGAATTAAACGGTTGGGAAGCAGAATCAGAAGCAGCTATTCTTTTAAAAGGATTAGGTATTTCTGAAGATCTTCACGCAAAAAAAATGGCTGAACTAACGGGTAGTGAAAAAGTAAAAGTGCTTCTTGCACAAGCTTTATTCGGAAAACCTGATGTATTACTTTTAGATGAGCCTACGAATAACTTGGATATTCAAGCAATTCAATGGTTAGAAGAGTTCTTAATTAACTTTGAAAACACAGTCATTGTTGTATCTCATGACCGTCACTTCTTAAACAAAGTATGTACGCACATTGCTGACCTTGACTTCAGTAAAATCCAAGTCTACGTTGGTAACTATGATTTCTGGTATGAATCAAGTCAATTAGCACAAAAAATGGCGTCAGATGCGAACAAGAAAAAAGAAGAAAAAATTAAAGAGCTTCAAGCCTTTATCGCTCGCTTTAGCGCAAATGCATCGAAATCAAAACAAGCAACGTCTCGTAAAAAATTGCTTGATAAAATTTCATTAGATGACATCCGCCCTTCTTCTCGTCGCTATCCGTACGTGAACTTCACGCCGGAACGTGAGATTGGAAATGACGTACTTCGCGTGGAAGGTCTAACAAAAACAATTGACGGCGTAAAAGTGCTTGATAACGTAAGCTTTATTATGAATAAAGATGACAAAATCGCTCTTGTAGGCCGCAACGAACTTGCAAATTCAACATTAATGAAGATTTTAATGGGTGAAATGGAAGCAGACAGCGGTACGTACAAATGGGGTGTGACAACGTCTCAAGCCTTTTTCCCAAAAGACAACTCCGAGTACTTTGAAAACGGAGATTTAAACTTAGTAGACTGGCTGCGTCAGTATTCACCTAATGACCAAAGCGAAAGCTTCTTACGCGGTTTCTTAGGCAGAATGCTATTCTCTGGTGAAGAAGTGTTGAAAAAAGCCAACGTTCTTTCCGGAGGAGAAAAAGTTCGCTGTATGCTTTCTAAAATGATGCTAAGCGGTTCAAACGTTCTTTTACTAGACGATCCTACGAATCACCTTGACTTAGAATCAATCACAGCGCTAAACAATGGACTTATCAGCTACAAAGGTTCAATGATTTTCACATCTCATGACCATCAGTTCGTTGAAACGATTGCGAATCGTGTAATTGAAATTACGCCAAACGGAGTAGTTGACAAGCAAATGACATACGATGAGTATTTAGAAGACAGCAACCTACAAAAACAAGTAGCAGGCATGTACGCTTAATAAAAAAACCCCTTTCTTTAAAGAAAGGGGTTTTTTTTATATATGCACCTCCTGATTTAGCGATGACTTCGGAGAATACGTTAAAAACGCTAAGCTAACAAACACTAGTGCTGCTCCGCATATGTTCACCAAAGTGAGGGATTCCCCCAACAAAAATACGCCCAGTAAAAAAGCGGTAACGGGCTCTGCTAACGATAACGTCACCGCGGTAGACGCATGCACCGACTTAAGCGCTGTAGAAAATAATACATAAGCAAGAGCAGTCGTAAGTATTCCTAAGTGAAGAGCAATGCCTATTCCATTTAAAGAAACTAGCCAGCTCATATCATACATAAACCAGCATGGGATTAGTAGAACAGCTGCTGTTGTGAACACAAGAGAAGCGCCTACTTGCGGATCAACATACTGAACAATTTTTTTATTAACAGTCGTATAGCAAGCAAAAGACGCCCCTGCTCCTATCGCCATACCCAAACCTATCACGTCGATTTGACTATCTTTTTTTAACAACAAGCAGCAGCACCCTAGAATACCCGTAAACGTGGCAAGCAGCCATTTTTTTGTAGGTTTCTTGCTGTACACTATGTAATCTAACACTCCTGACAAAAGCGGCGCACTCCCAATTGCAACCATTGTTCCTACTGCAACACCCGTTTTGATAACAGCTGAAAAAAACAGCGGCTGATAAGCGGCCATACTTGCTGCAGCAACCGTAAGAGGCAGAATAGGAAGGTGTCTTACGTTCACTTTCTTTTTTTGAATAAGACAAGCTGCAAGAAGCGACAGTCCCCCTACAGCTAATCGCACGGCTCCAATCGCCACAGAATGCGCTTCAGCAGATGCTAAAGCTTGGGCAGTCCCTGTTGTTCCCCATAGTACAGCTGCACATAATATAAGTATTTTTGATAATGAAGTATTCATATTTCCATCTCCTTTCTTTTATCATAGCTAAAAGAAAGAAAAAAGTTTTTCCGCTTTTATGATATTATTTGTCTGTTTTTAAGATACTTCGATATTGTGTGGGTGAGACTCCTTCTTGTTTTGCAAACCATTTAGTGAATGAAGACAAGCTGTGATAGCCGACTTCATGCGCAATATACGTTACCGAATAGCTGCTCTCTTTTAACAATTCTTTTGCTTTATTTAAACGTATACGCGCTACATAGCTTTGAGGCGAATAGCCCGTTTTTTGTTTAAACCAAGCGGAAAAATAAACGGGATGATAATTTTCCAGCTTGGCAAGACTTTCTATGTTTAGCTCTTGATTAAAGTTAGCATGAAGATAATCAATGGATTTAAACGTTTGTTTCTTTGGCAAATAATGCTGAACGTAACGGACTAAATCTTCAAGCGCCCCCCTGTCAGTGCTTTTTTGAAGCCCATCAAGTAAAAGGTAGCGAATTGCTTTCCACGTTGAATCCCATTGAATAAAAGCGGCTTGTTGAGAAAGATGCGCACTTTCTGTAAATTTCAACGGAATATCAACAACTAAACATTCATTTGTATTTTTAGCTTGATACGTATGAAGCTGACGAGGCGGAATGTAAAAGCATCCTTCTTGCAGCGTTAAGTGCTGCTCACTTGCTTGAATATCAAGAGCACCTGCTAGCGGAAACAAAAGCTGACTGTAGTTATGATCATGAGTATGAGGTGAATAGCTGTAGGCTCTTTTTTCGCAAATAATTTCACGTAGCGTATCCATTTTGTACTCCTTTCCTTATTTCCTATCTCATAAAAGCTGTTCTATGCCATTCAAAACGGTTTCCAGCGCCTTTAACGATTCCGTGGGAGTATACAAAACGTCCAATGAATGATCGGCATTTTCAATCACTTGAATATTCATTGTGTTTGTTTTTAATTGATAAACTTCTTCAGTATAATAGTGATCACGAGTTCCTATTACAAGAAGACCTTTATGAGTGCATTCTAGTAAACTTTCAAACAGTTCTGTTCTTGTTAAAAGCGGGGTCAGTAAAAGCATCACTGCATCTTTGTAGACTTCATCTTTCATAATTCGCTGAATCAGCGGAATTGTGCCAATCGATTTTCCTGCAAATATGATATTTTTATAGTCATTGTGAGATAAAACGTCTTGCAGCACGAGATCAATGTCTTTCATCATAGCGTCTGCAATCTCATCTGTAGACTTTGTCATGAGCTCTTTTGGATATGTATAGTGAATATGAACAACGTCAATTCCGTGTTTTAGCATCAGCATTGTTACATAATACAATAGCGGCTTTTCATATGTATAACCCAAGCCTGAAAACATAAAGCAAATTTGACTAGACCCTTCCGTTTTAATATGTGTATAGGTAATCCTATGAGTTTGGTTGCTTACGCTTTTCTGATTTACGTGCATGTCAATCCTCCTTTTTAAATATTCTAACATTTAATTCCGTAAAAAAACCCCATCTTTTTCTTAAAAAAATGAGGGTTGAGGAAATAGCTCTGCAAGCAATTCATAGGACTTCTTTTTCGCTTCATAATCATGGATATTTGTAATAATTAAAAATTCGTCGTTATCGTATTTTTTCTGCAGCTGAGTTAATCCTTGTTTTACTTCAACTGGATTTCCTACGATCATACGAGGACGATTGGTGCTTATTTTTTTTAGCTCTTCTTCTGAATAAGAACGATTGTGCACTTCTTCTATCGATGAAATTGTTGTATCTCCGCCTTTAGCTACTTTCAATAGCCAATCATCTAGCGTTTTGGCATGCTGCTCGGCTTCTTCTGTTGTTTCTGCACATACAACAAATACGCATACGTTGGTTTTAGGCTTTGATTGATACGAAGAAGGGATAAATTCTTGTTTATAATGACGAATGGCTTCTTGTCCTCCAACTGAATAAATAAAGTGTCCAAATGTAAAAGAGATGCCTAGCTCAGCAGCCGACCTTGCTCCTCTTTTATTAATGCCAAGATGCCACAGTTCCGGCTTTGTTTCACTTAACGGATAAGCTGTCACGCCGTAATACGGATGATCCGACGGCAAATTATGCTCAAGGTGTCCTTTTAACGCTTGAATTTGCCGCGGGAATTCATTGAGGCTTTTACGGACTCCATCTGTCAGCGCAAGCCGAGTCAGCGCATCTCCTCCCGGTGACCGTCCAAGACCTAAATCAATTCGATTAGGAAACAGATTTTCAAGCAGCTGAGCATCTTCTGCTACTTTATACGGACTGTATTGAGGAAGAAGGACTCCTCCAGACCCAATTCGGATTCGGCTCGTGTGAGAAGCTAAGTGCGTCATTAAAAGTGTCGGAGATGAGCCTGCAAGACCGTTAGTATTATGATGTTCCGCTACCCAAAAGCGGTGGTAGCCTAACTCTTCCGTTAATTTAGCCAGCTCTACCGTACGTTTCAACGCTTCCTTTGGTGTTGATCCGCTTGAAACAGGAGACTGATCCAATACGCTTAGCTTAATCATAGGTGATTCTTCCTTTCGATTTTCAATTTCTATTGTCTCTATTGTAGGAGAAAAATATGAATTCGTCTTGAAATTTGCTTCACGCTCATAGAAAAAGCAAACGCTAAGGCGCGTTTGCTTTTTCTTTTTCTTATTTTGCTTCGTGTATTTCTTTCACACGCTTATCGCTCGGTAACAGCCATGTTAACAGCCCTAGAATTGGAAGATAGCTGCAAAACAGCATAATAAACTGAAGGCTGAAGACATCGGCTAATTTACCGAATACAACAGCTCCCAAAGCTCCCATTCCAAAAGCAAGCCCTACAATTAAGCCGGAAACCAAGCCAATTTTCCCTGGCATCAGCTCCTGAGCATAGACGACCGTGACGCTGAAACTTGACTGAAGAATAAAGCCGATTAGTACTAAAAGAGGTGCTGCCACTCCTAGAGAAACGTGAGGCAGTAATAAAGTAAAAGGGACTGACCCTAACATAGAAAACAATAAAATATTTCGCTTTCCGAAACGATCGGCAAGCGGACCTCCAAAGAATGTTCCAAATACCCCTGCAATCATAAATAAAAAGACGTAAAGCTGAGCGCTTTTGATAGGCAAATTGAATTTTTCAATGATATAAAACTGAAAGAAATTAAGGATACCTGCTCCGTACCATGAACGTGCAAAAACAAGAAAAATTAAAAGTCCAATCGCAAAAATAATTTGCTTGTTCATCGTAAATGAAACATCTGACTGCTTTTTCTTCAAGCGTTGATGAGTAGCTAACTCCGATTTGTACCATTTAGAGACGCTATACAAAACCACTACGCCGATACCTGCAATTAACGTAAACCAAATCGTTCCAAACTGACCAAGTCCGATAAAGATAAATGCCGTAAATAGCGGAGCCATCGACTGTCCTGTATTTCCGCCAACTTGATAAATAGACTGCGCCAGCCCCCGTTTTCCTCCTGCTGCCATATACGCTACGCGAGAACCTTCCGGATGAAAAATAGCTGAGCCAAATCCTACAAATAAGACAGATATAATCACAAAATAAAAATTTGGCGCTAAAGCGAGTCCAACCATACCAATCATGCTTAAACACATTGCAATTGGCAATAAAAATGGCGAGGGACGCTTATCGGCAAATACGCCGAATACCGGCTGCATAATCGATGACGTCATGTTTAAAGCAAAGGCAATCCAGCCGATTTGCGTGTAGTTTAAATTCATCGATTTTTCAAGGACAGGAAAAAGTGCCGGTATAACGGACTGCATACAATCATTTAGGAAATGTCCTAAACTAATAGCAAATAAAATACGATAAATCGTTGCCGACTGCGCTTGCTGCGTTCGTGCTGCTGCTTGCATTCATAACCCTTCTTTCTTAATTTAATCTACATTATAATTGTTAAAGTCTTACAATGTCTTTTTCTATTATACAGTGAAAGTTAAGATTGTAGTTGTTTTCTTTTTTATAAAAAAGGGAAAATTGCCTGTGAGGTGAGAACAGTGAAAAAACATGTGCATATGATCGTAGACGGACGCGTTCAAGGGGTTGGGTTCCGTCACTATACGCAGCTAAAAGCAATGGAATGCTCTATTAACGGATGGGTACGAAATCGAGACGATCAAAAAGTGGAAATTGATGCTGAAGGTGAAGAAAGTAATATCCAAAAATTTATTGAAAAAATTAAAAAAGGTCCCTCGCCGTTCGCTTCTGTTAGCAATGTGGAAGTAAAGGTAGTAAACACCCCTTCCCACACCCATTCTTTTCGCGTAAAGTACAGTTAAAAAACTCGCTAAATCAAGATATTTTTTGATAAAATGGAAAAGTAAGCGATTTTATATCATCTACATATAAGGGGGAAAAAACGATGGTTGAAAACAAAATTGTGTTAATTACAGGTGCAGCTCAAGGTATTGGTTATCAAATTGGTGAGCGCTTCGCTGAAGACGGAGCGACTGTTGTCTTAACTGACTTGAATGAAGATGGAGTTAAGAAAGCAGCAGACAAATTGAAGACAAAAGGCTACGAAGCATTAGGCATTAAAGCAGATGTGACAAATGAAAGTGATATTGAACAAATGATTGCTCAAACGGTTGAAACATATGGCCGCCTTGATGTATTGATTAACAATGCCGGCATGCAATTTGTTTCCCCGCTCGAAGAATTTCCTACTGAAAAATTTGAACTTTTAACGAAAATTATGCTTGTTGCACCTTTTGTTGCGACTAAGCATGCGTTTCCTATTATGAAAAAGCAAAAATTCGGCCGCATTTTGAACATGTCCTCCATTAACGGATTGATCGGTTTCTCAGGAAAAGCGGCATACAACAGCGCTAAGCACGGCGTGATTGGCTTAACGAAAGTGGCTGCTCTTGAAGGTGCGGAGCACGGCATTACGGTAAATGCGATTTGCCCTGGTTATGTTGATACACCGCTTGTTCAAAATCAATTAAAAGATTTGGCACGTACGCGAAATGTAGCGCTTGAAAAAGTACTAGAAGAAGTCATTTATCCTCTTGTTCCTCAAAAACGTTTGCTTGCTGTCGATGAAATTGCAGATTATGCAATGTTTTTAGCAAGTGATTTAGCAAAAGGCGTAACCGGCCAAGCTGCTGTGATCGATGGTGGATATACGGCTCAATAAGAAAAGAGTGTCAGTTAGAGACTGGCACTCTTTTTTTATTTATTTAATTTCGAATTCTCCTAAAGAACCTGTCGTCTGACCTGCTTTTACTGCTTCTGCGTATAAATAATATGTTCCCGCTGGAAGAGCTTCACCATTAATCTTTCCGTCCCACGTTGCGCTAGAGAATCCTTTTTCTACATTCGTATACGAACCTAACAATTCCCCTTTTTCTAACGTTGCATCGTAAATGTAATAGCTAAGCTTCTCTGCTCCTCCTGGTAAATAACTGCCGTATTCAAATGATCCATTTCCAAGTACATCTACATACGCAGCAGTAACGCGCGGGTAATCCGGCTCTTTTACAAATAAGATGGTTGGAACATCGTACGTTTCTTTATTGTTACTTACGGTAATTGTCCCTTCGTAATAGCCAGGAGATAATTTCCCTGCATCTACTTTTACATTCAGGTTTACTTTTTGCGTTTTTCCTGCATTAACAACTAAATCGTTTGTTGATTTAACGTCAATTGCCTGATGGCTTTTCTTAAATTTTACTTTGACCGAGTATTTTTGACTGTGATTTGATAGATTTTTAATCTTAAAGCTTTGTTTTTCTACTTGTTTCCCTTTATCTTTATAAAAGACACCGTACGAGTGACTTCCTGGTGTAATAAGCGTTTTTGCTTTAATTGCATCTACTACGCGCATGCTTCCTGCACCTTGCGTATTATGAGGATAAACCAGCCCGTTGCGGTCACGAAGCAATTCCGTTGTATTCATTAAAGATGCTTTTACGTCTTCTACTTTATAATTTGGATGCGCCTGTAAAATTAACGCTGCTGCTCCTGCTACGTGCGGCGCGGCCATACTTGTTCCTTGTTTTGACCCATATCCATGAGGGTTGCTTGGATCATTTGTTGGCACTGTGCTGATAATATCTACTCCAGGTGCTGAAATGTCTGGCTTAATCATCCACGTATCCACAACCGGTCCGCGAGATGAAAAATCAGCCATTGTTTCATCAACTGTCTGATCAAATGTTGCAGTAAAAGAGCCCGTGACGGATCCTTTTGCTAAAGAAGCTACCAAAGCTTGTCCATCGGCTTTTGATAGGCGAATACTTGGCAGAGATGTACCTGGAATATCAGGAATTGTCCCTTCTACGTTGTTGTAAATCACCGTTGCAACAGCACCGGCTTTTTTCGCATTATCAACTTTATCTACAAACGCAATGTCGCCGCGAGAAATAACCGCTACTTTTCCTTTTACATCCTTTCCTTCAAAGTCTTCTGGTTTACCGAGTCCGACAGGTACAAATTCATACTTTTTACCGCTTGCATCTAGTAATGCCTTGTCATTTGGAAAGCCCATTACTTCAGCTGAAGCATAGCTTGCGTTATCTACAGTTAATGTCGTTTTATACAAATTGTAAGGAAGCTGAGTTGCACCAACTGAAATAGCTTCACGAGACGTCCCTGGAGAGCCTACTGTCCAGTTAGCTGGTCCACTGTTTCCATTTGATGTAACAGCTACTACTCCTTCTTCCATTGCCCAATCTAACGCAATACTCGTTGCCAGGTCAGGATTATTAATTGTGTCTCCAAGCGACAGGTTCATTACATCCGCTCCGTCTTCTACCGCACGTTCAATACCGGCGATCACGTCTTCCGTTGTACCCGTTCCTCCTGGGCCTAATACACGATAAGCAAGTAAATGGGCATCAGGAGCTACCCCTTTAATTTTCCCGTCCGCTGCAATTGTTCCTGCTACGTGGGTTCCGTGCGTTGTTGCTTCTCCTTTTGGATCTCCAGCCGGCGTTTCTTGAGGATCTTTGTCATCATCTACAAAATCCCATCCTTTATATTTCTCAAACGCTGACTTTAAATCCGGGTGGTCGTAATCAACGCCTGTATCGATAACGGCTACGGTCATATTTTTACCTGTATATCCTGACTTCCACGCTTGATCTGCTCCCACATAGTAAATGCTTTTATCCATTTCAGAACCGTATTCTTCGGCGCTCACTTCTTTCGATTTCACTTCTGTTGTATGATATTCAACGCTTGGATAAATAGCTTTTACTCCAGGTAAACTTGCTACTTTTTCAAGGTCATTAGCCGGAAGTTCCGCTGAAAATCCGGAAAACACTTGGTCATATTCACGTTTTACTTTTGAAGTTTTAGAAGCTTTTGAAAGCTCTTTTTTCACTTCGTCACGCGCTTTTTTAATCTTTCCTTTACTTTGCGCTACTCCCTTTTTCTTTGCTTCCGCTACAGACTCTTCATTTAACTCTACAATAACTTTTACTTTTTTAGCCGACTTTAAGTTATAGTCTCCTTGAATTTTAACTAAAGACGGTTCAAGCGCTGGTTTTGAATTTCCGTTAGCGGATGCTCCCATTGCAAAAGAAGATAAAGCAACCGAAAATGCTACTGTACTCAATACAGCCCGAATTGATACTTTTTTCATCGTTTTCCCCTCTCCATTTCTCTCTATAATTCATGCAACTATGTATGTCTTCATCCCCAGAACATACGCATCTTTTACTTAGCTTGCGAGCTAAAAATTAGAATAGTATGGAAGTTCTATATATTACTATAAAATCCTTGAGTCTATGGAATCATTTTATATATCCCTAAAAATTAAGCACTAATGCTCAAAAAATGAAGAATTTTGTCTATTTCTCGTCTTTCTGTAACTTTTTTATTCCTAAAATTATGAAGAGATTAGATGAATATACAAGAATACTGACGAATTTCTGTTAATTTAGCTATTTTTATCAGGGACTCATCCCTACTTTCCCTTCGTTTACTTATAAGGTTTTTTATTATTTTAAGAAAATTGTTCTTATAAGCGCTTTTTATTTTATAAATTATTATTTAGAACATAGTTTAATTTAATATAAAATATCGCACTTAATTAAATGAAATTTTAAAAGATTACGAATAATAAAGGGAGGTCTTGCAGATACTAACGTCAACGCTCGCACAAAGGGAGGCATGATTATGATAGATTTAAATTTCATCCTACTCATCCTTGATCTTCTCTCATCTCTTGTCACTATTGGCATCTACTTTACAACCAAGTAAGTACCTAACCTTCTCTTTACTCTTCTAGCGCATGTACTTAAGCTATTACAAAAAAGAAGCAAGCCAATTTTTACTGGCTTGCTTCAGCTATATAATAAAGTAGTTAAAGTGGAAGGGGTTTATCCGCGTCTTCCGCCTCTGCCACCTCGTTTTGATTCAGTGCTGCGTTTTAGTGTAGATAAATTATCTTCACTATCCTTTAAGAAACGCGCCATTTTTTGTTCGAAGTTTTCCTTTGGTTGGAAGTTGCTTTTAGAACGATTATCATTATTTCTTGCCTGACGTGGCGGGCGTTGTGAATAAGAAGATGAGGGTCTTTCAGGTTTATCTATCGCTTTTTTAATCGATAATCCAATTTTTCCATCTTTCTCATTAACGACTTTCACTTCAATTTCTTGACCAACTTTAAGATGGTCATTAATGTCTTTTACATAGCTGTCAGCTACCTCACTAATATGTACAAGCCCAGTTTGACCTCCAGGTAATTCTACAAATGCTCCAAAATTAGTAATACCTGTTACTTTACCTTGTACCTTGCTACCTACTTCAACTGCCATAAAAAATGTTCCTCCTCAATAATATTAAAAGCACTTCATTATACCAAAGTGCGTAAGAATAACAAAGTGTGTATGAGAAAACAATTCGTTAATTTACACTTTTTCCGCCACTTTTTTGTTTTATGAAAGAAATCAGTCAAAATAATGCCCATATTAGATATACCTAATATGGGCATTTCTCTCATTTCCACCATTCATCAAACATGCTAGCCGGTAACTGACGCTTATGTTCAGTAATACGATAGCGCTGTTCAATTTTTTCAGCGGCTTCTTGTGATACTTCTTTTCCTTCCAAATAATCGTCTAGTTCATCATAAGAAATTCCTAGTTCCGTTTCATCAGATTGACCAGGACTATTATCTAACAAGTCAGCTGTTGGTACTTTTTCGTACAATCGTTTATCTGCACCTAATTCTTTTAGCAATGCTTTTCCTTGACGTTTTGTTAATCCCGTTAGAGGCAGCACGTCTGCTCCGCCATCCCCGTATTTCGTAAAAAAGCCTGTTACTGCTTCTGCTGCATGATCGGTTCCGATAACTAAAAGGCCGTTTTCTCCCCCGATTGCATACTGTACAATCATACGTGTACGTGCTTTGACATTTCCTTTATGAAAATCAGACAGCGCTATATCTGTCGCGCCTGTAAACGAACTTTCAAATGCTTCCACCGTGTTTTTAATATTAAACGTATATGTTTCATTAGGTTTAATAAATTCTAGTGACGCCTTCGCATCTGCTTCATCATGCTGCGTGCCATGAGGCAAGCGAACGGCTACAAATTTTGCTTCATATTCTTCTTTTCGCAATTCGTCTACAGCAATCTGCGCTAATCGCCCAGCTAAGCTAGAGTCCTGCCCCCCGCTTATACCTAATACAAAGCCTTTTGCATTTGCTGACTTTAGGTAGCTTTTCAGAAAATCAACGCGGGCACGAATTTCTTGTGCTGGATCAATTTCAGATTTCACATGTAGCTCTTTTCTTATTTTTTCTTGCATGTCTGACATGATACATGCTCTCCTTCCATTATATGTAGATTTGTTACTGATACAGTCCATGTTTTTTACTATAAAAATAACAGAGATCAGGCATTAAATATCTTGGTTCTCCGCCCCGGGCAAATTCTTGACGAATATAAGTAGAACTGATTTCCATCGCCAGCCCTTTATCAAGAAGCTGAAACCGGCCGTCGTCATAATTTCGAAGCAATGGAGAATGACTAATAGCTTTCAACATGTCTATTCCCTCTCTTGCCATGATGATAAACTGGTTTTTACTAATAAGTTCATCTGCTTTCTTCCACTTGCCTTCACCAATATCTTGCAGTAAGTCGGCTCCCATAATAAAAAATAAATCAGCGTGTGGAAGCAATTTTTTAAAGTGCTCCATAGTGTAGTATGTGTAATGATAGCCGGGCAATACGTCTAGCTCATACGTATCGAGTAAAAATTTTGGGTTATCTTTAATCGCTAAGCTAACCATATTTACACGGTGCTCATCCGACGTCTGGAGCTTTTTATCTGTTCGTTTGTGCGATGAAGGCAAAAAGATAATAGCATCTAACTTCTTTCGATGCGCAACCGTTGATGCCGTCCAAAGATGAACATTGGTAACCGGATCAAAAGAAGAACCATAAATACCAATTTTCGCTCCTTTTTCTAAAAGCTTATCTATTTTTTTATCAGGGTTTAGCTGTTGAAAATAAGCAAGCGTATCTGACATGTCTCCAGCTCCCTACTATTTTTTATTTAGGGCTTCCGCTACTTTTTGTTTTACGTACGCAATTTGACGGGTTTTATTTCCCCAACATTTCTCGCTTAAATCTACTGGATATTCTTCAGGATTGCGCGTACGCTTATATTCATCCCAAAGCAGCTCTAAATTATCTTTTACGTACTGCTGAATTTCCTGAAGTTCTTCTGTTTCATACACAAGCTTTCCGTTTACAAAGATATCATGATGGAGTTCTTTTGCCTCAAAATTTGTGACGAATTTACTGATAAACGTATGAACAGGATGGAACATTTTTAAACGTTCTTCGCTTTGAGGATCTTCATCTTCCATCGTGATATAATCCCCTTCAGATTTTCCATTCAAATTATTAATAATACGATATACGCGCTTCAACCCTGGTGTACTCACTTTTTCAGGATTGGCGCTAATCTTAATCGTATCCATCATCTCGCCATTTTCTCCTTCAATAGAGACGAGTTTATATACTGCTCCAAGCGCCGGCTGATCATATGCAGTAATGAGCTTAGTGCCAATTCCCCACATGTCTATTCGTGCCCCTTGCGACTTTAAATGCATAATCGTATCTTCATCTAAATCGTTGGAAGCAACAATTTTTGTGTCTGTAAACCCTGCTTCATCTAACATTTGACGAGCTTTTTTAGACAAATATGTTAAATCGCCGCTGTCTAAGCGAATCGCTGTAAAATTAATTTTATCGCCTAATTCTTTTGCTACTTTAATGGCGTTGGGAACTCCTGATTTTAACGTATCGTACGTATCAACTAGAAACACGCAGTTTTTATGGCGACGAGCATATTTATGAAATGCAATATATTCGTCTTTATAAGCCTGCACCATGGCATGAGCATGCGTTCCTGCAACTGGAATTCCAAATTTCTTTCCTGCTCGCACGTTAGAAGTAGCACCAAATCCGCCAATATAGGCTGCTCTTGTTCCCCAAATAGCAGCGTCCATTTCTTGAGCGCGGCGTGTTCCAAATTCCATTGCCACTTGATCTCCCACTACATGTTTGATTCGAGCTGCTTTCGTCGCAATCAGCGTTTGGTAATTCACAATATTCAAAATAGCTGTTTCTACGAGCTGAGCTTCAATTAATGGTGCTTCTACACGTAAAATTGGTTCATTATGAAACACAAGCTCACCTTCACGCATACATCGAATCGTTCCAGTAAACGTAAGGTCTTTTAAGTAAGCTAAATAATCTTCTTTAAAACCTAATTCTTCGTGCAAGTAGGTTAAATCTGATTCGCTAAATTTAAATGCTTTAATATATTCAATAATTCTTTCTAATCCGGCAAAAACAGCATAGCCATTTCCAAAAGGAAGTTTGCGGAAGAAAACTTCAAAAACAGCTCTCTTTTGATGAATATTATCTTCCCAGTACGTTTCTCCCATATTAATTTGATATAAATCAGTGTGTAGCATTACGCTGTCATCTGTAAACATATTCATTGATTTCCTCCACTTTTATGTCCTTAAATAATTTCTGCTCCGAGGCAAGATTTAAAATGTTCAAGCGCCCACTCATGACCTTTTTGATTAAAGCTTGCTACGGCTTTTTCATAAATATAAATAGCAAATCCTTTATTATAGGCATCTACTGCTGTATGAAGTACACAAATATCCGTGCATACACCTGCTAAGTAGACATCGGTAATTTGTCTTTCTCTCAGTTTAATCTCCAGATCCGTTCCAGCAAATGCGCTGTATCTCGTCTTATTCATCCATTCTACATTTGCCTTTGATTGATACACATTATATAAATCATTTAACTTTCCGTATAGCTCTCTTCCTGCAGAACCTTCAACATTATGAGGCGGAAACAGCGCTGATTCTGGATGCAAGGAATCATTTTCTTTATGAAAATCAATGGCGAACACGACATACTCGTTTTGCTCAATAAATTGACGTGTAATATCGCTTATGGATGTTTCAATGTGTCTCCCTGGTTCTCCGCATGTCAAAGCTCCGTTTTCAGCTACAAAATCATTTGTATAATCGATGTTAATCAGTGCTTTTTTCATTATGTTTCCCCCTCATACGTAAAAATTAACAGTTAACATATTGTTAATTATTTGAATTGAAAGTTTTTCTTTTAGTAGCGTGCTGTATAGATTGGCTTCATCACATTCATTTCAACAAACCGGTAGAGCTTTGTTGGTTTTTTAGACGTTCTCGTCGTTGTTTTTCCATCTACTTCTTCAATAAATGGCAGCATTCTTATTTTTCGTGCAAAGGCCTGATCACTTTTAATCGCTGCATCATCCGTTACGGTAAGCAGCACAGCCTGCAGCTCAGAGTATGTAAACTGAGAAGGCAGAAACTTCTGGGCAATGGTCGTTTGCAATAAATCTTTCTTAATTTCCTTGATTGCATCTCGAATGATGATTTCATGATCAAATGCTAAAGGCAATGAAAAGATTTCATCTATTTTAAATAATTCAACTCGAGCAGCATCATCCTTCGCTTTTCGCTTTATTAGACTATCTTCTGGGACGATTGCATAATGTGCGTTTGTAATGACCCATCCTCTATCGTCCCTGCCAGGCTCATCATAGACACCATAGTGTTTTAAATGAATATCTTTTACGCCCGTTTCTTCTTCGAGCTCTCTTTTAGCCGCTTCAAAAGCTGATTCATCAGGATGGACAAATCCGCCGGGAAGCGCCCACTTTCCTGCTTCGCTGTTCTTTTCTCCTTCTGCATTCACCATTGCTCGTTGGATAAGCATTAATTTCAAACTCATTTTAGGTGGTTTGTATGGTTCTTTTTCTTCCGTCACAATCGTAAATACAGCAATATCTGACGTATAGCCATAGGGTTTAGGGTATTCTTTTTTCGTTTGATTCGTCACTGCTTTATTGTTCGACATTCATCATTTCTCCTGATCGCTCTTTTTACAATTAACAATATGATTAATGTTAATTATATTTGTTTTATGGAAAATGTCAATACTTTTCCTACTAATTATAAAGAGAAGGTAATTTATGTTGTAAATAACGTTATGTTTCGTATTTTTTAGATTTTATATGCATAAAAAGCTGAGTGAAGAGGTTCTAATTCGCCTCCTCCCTCAGCTTTTTTTCCTTTTAATTAACGTGCTGCTAAACCAATCATCATTTTACCGTCTTTAAAATACTCAATTACATAGTCAACAGACGGACAGTAAATAAATGCTTCTTCTGTAAGATCAGCTGTTTGTTGAAAAAATAGTAAAGCCTGAGCTAAATCGACGCTTACAGCTTTAGTTGCTCGTTTCCAAAATAAAACAACCTGATGTTCTTTTATATTCATCTCTTGAAGCCATTTTTTGATTTCTTCAATATGCCGGGTGGACTTTTTAATTAATACTTTTCTCCAATTAATTTGCATGATTGTTAAAAAAGGAAAGGTGTTTGAAAGTTTTTCGAAGTAAATGCTTGTCTGCCTTTTTGTTAGCAAATCTGCACTGTTACCCAATGTTTGAATATAATGTTCTACTTTTGTCATAATCATCCTCCAGTCGAAATTGGAGTTTGCTAGAATTTTCAGAAACGATCTCTACTCTTCTTGCTAAAAATCCTGCAGCTTTCCAACCGTGCTTTTTCTCAACAATTTTGAAATTTCACCTTTTTATACAAATTATTCAAAATAATTTGTGTATTTTAGTTTATCATAAAACTTAATCTTTGACTTTGATTATGTAGAACCTTATTTGTGTTTTGTCCAAAGAGCGAATTTCATAGAAGAAAAGCTATAAAAAAGTTGACATTAACATTTATAAAAGTTAATATACTTACTAAAAGTAACTTAATTGCATATAACAAACAAGGTGAAGAAAATGAACTATCAAACAGATGTGTGTATAATAGGAGCCGGACCAGGCGGTGCTCTACTGGCCTATCTACTGGCTAAACAAAATATATCAACTATACTGATAGAGAGATCTGATGAGCTTGGAAAAGAATTTCGAGGCGAACATTTAAATGAAGATGGAGAAATGATTCTTAAGAAACATCATATATTTGAAGAAATTGAAAGCTTAGGCCTCCTTCGAATGTCTAGGGTCGAATACTGGAAGGATGGACATGTATTCAAAACGATAGAATCTGAACTTGGACATGCAGGAATTCATGTTCCACAGCAGCATCTCCTTCAGTCTATAAATAACCAAGCAAGCATCCATCTCTCCTACAAGCTTATGCTGGGCACAAAAGTAACGGAGCTAATGCAGAATGAAAAAGGACAATATACTGGAATAAAAGCTCAGCAAAAAGGCCGGGGTGAAATAATAGTTGAAAGTAAAATCATTATTGGAGCAGATGGTCGATATTCAACTGTTCGCAAACTTGCGCACATAAAAAACAATATCCACAATCATGGATACGATTTGCTTTGGGCGAAAATTCCTGCACCTGCCAATTGGGAGCCTTCTATTAAATTTTCACTTGTGAAGCAGCAGCAGGTGGCGCTTTTTTCTCAAGCAAAAGGCTTTGTTCAAATCGGATGGAATATTGAAAAAGGCAGCTATCCTGCTCTTCGAAAGCAATCGTTTAGACCGTTTATTCAGCGTTTAATAGACGCTTTCCCTAGCTTAAACCTTTCAATAGAAAGGTTTATTACGTCGTGGTCAGACTTTACACTTCTTTCTGTGCAAAGCAGCATAAGCGAAGTATGGTCAAAGCATCACCTGTTATTATTAGGGGATGCTGCTCATACGATGACTCCCACTGGCGCTTTTGGATTAAACGAGTCATTAAAAGATGCTGACTTACTGTCTGACTTACTGCATCAAGTTTTTTATCAAAACAAAAAGATTTCAGAAACATTGAGACAGTTTGAACAGAAAAGAAAGCCTGAATTAATAACTCTTGAACGTATTCAGTTTCAGCGAGAAAAAGAATTCTCGTCCCATTTTATTTCTTCTTAAGCCTAAAAAAGAGATTCCATAGATAAATGGAATCTCTTTTTTACAATCATGATTTTTCAGCAGTTGTTCTATGTAAGTTCTCTTTTATGTATATTCCACGAAGTTAATCTTGCTTTGCCCGCTGCCATTTTTGAAATTCAAGAAATTGTTTAAACTGCTCTTTGCTTATTCCTGACTCCGCTGCTTCTTTTGCTAACTCAAGCCACTCATCATCAATATCCAACGATTCAGATTTATCCATAGGCTCATGAATCAATCTATCAATACTGACGTTCAATGAGGTAGAAATTTTGTTTAGAAATTGAATAGATGGGTTGAGCTGAATTCCTCTTTCTACTGAAGATATGTACGATTTAGCAACACCCGCTCGGTTTGCAAGTTCTGTTAGCGATATTCCCTGTTTCGTTCTGAGATCTCGAATACGTTGGCCAATTGTCATTTTAATCACCCTTACTAATGCTTACTTATCGATAATAATACCATAATTTCACTTTACCGTGCATTATAAATAAACGTTCTTACTGTAAAGGGATGATTATACATCTAGTAGACATAGCTTGAGACTCGCTATAAAGGTTATCTATGCTTAGAAAATTCTTTATTTTCTTACTAGTGTATTGACTAAGAATTTGAGCTAATACTTTGTAAAAATTGTCTAACTTCCTCGATGCTTATACCTGTTTGTTTTGCTTCCATTATGAGCATAACCCATTCTAAGTCTAACGCATTTTCGTCTTTAAAATTCATAATTCTCCTCCTTTCTTCTTTTTTCGAAATTGATAACGTTTTCTTTTTGCTGTTTTTGGGCATTCTCCCTTATTTTTCACTATGGTTTTACAGTATAATGGATATTACTAGAACATTAGACATTTTTTAATTACTAAAAAGTACCCTTTTTTTGAATTTTTTGTCTATTCTTATCATAATAATTTTACCGTTACACAAACGCTACAGTTAGACACTAGGAGGATTGTTTTTATGCCTTTTCTGCATACGGCGACAGAAAAAATTTACTATGAAGTTCATTCGCCCGTATTCACTGACAAGACAGAAACCATTGTGATGGTTCATTCTGTTATCACTGATCATACGCTTTTTGATTCTATTACTGCAGAATTAACCCAACATTATTGTGTTATTCAATACGATTTGAGAGAGACAGGAAATAGCGCCTCCGCTACAGGGGAGATATCGTTTGAGGCTCATATTGAAGATCTTTTCCACTTATTACATACGTTACATATAAAGAAATGTTACTTAGTTGGCGTGGGATTTGGAGGACAAATCGCTGTTAAATTTGCTGCCCGCTATGAATTTCTTATTGAGGGACTGATACTATTGTCTCTTCCTTTTTATTCAGATAGCACCCTTCAAAAGATTAAGAGATGTTACAACGAAGAAAGTAAAAACCAAATACCGGTAGATAAAATTTTCGAATTAGGCAAACTAGAGAGTCTGGAACCTACAAACATACAACAGGTAATTGAAAGACTAAAAAAAATGGATCCCGGTGTATATTTCCGCTTTCTTAAACTATCTATTACAGACAATCTATTTCAAGAGTTGACTAGCATTTCACTTCCTGTACTCACTTTATCTGGTCAACATGATTTTCTGTTTTCATCTCAGTATCTCATTTCAAAGACGATGTTTTTAAAAAACTACAGTCATATGACCATACCTAACGCACATTCTTTATTTTTGGTAAAAGAAAAAACAACTTTACTCAAAGAAATTGCCGTAGATTTTATTAAAAGTAACAAAACTCAGCCGTCTTCTTTAAGAAATGACTCTATGAAAATACTTAAAAACTGGGAAAGTGATACGGCTATAGACATACAAAAAGACTTCCATGCCCACACACCCTCTCTTAAAGTAGATTTCTTGTACTCTTTTTCCGTCTATGTAAATGGCCAGCTTATTACAGAGGGCTGGAATAAGCGCTTTGCTCAAGAAATTTTACTATATCTTATTTTTCATCATTCTATCAGCAGAGAACAGCTATGCGAAGCGTTGTGGCCTGACATACCTTTAAGCAATGCCAAAAAGAATTTACGCGTCTACTTGTCTCATTTAAAAAAGTTATTGAATGCAGAAAAGGAAGAGCCAGTTTTACTTGTTAACAGGCAGCTCATTTCTTTAAACGCAGATGTATCAAGCGATGGATTAGATTTATTAACTGACCTTCAGTGGATTACCGAACAGTCTGATCCGACGTTGAAATTCAAGGAAGCTGAACAGCGACTGCACCAATTAGTTCCTCATTATTTAACAACGATTTATGACGACTGGTTCCTTGATATCCGAGTAAAAATAGAGATTATTCTTCTTGACTTATTAATCTGGATGAAAGAATGGCTTTGTGAGAATGGAAAAGTTTCAAAAGCCGTATTTTTACTCATTAAATTTATTGATTTAGTAGAAGAAAAGGAATTCATTTATGATGAAATTGTCGATTGCTATATTAAGCTCGATAACAATGAAAAATCAGAGTACTGGCTGGATCAAAAAATGCGGTATTTAGTTGAATAAAAAGGATGTGAATACATGAATTCGTACTGTGAGATGGTGTTTAATCAAATAAACGTTAACATCCATTCCCTAACCGCAATCATTAATGACGTTACAGAAGAAGAGCTTGCTTATCGTCCCCTCCCTCACAAGCGGTCTATTCAAGAGCTGCTGCAGCATTTATGTCTCATTTGTAGTGCAGACTATTATATTTCCTTAGGCTACTCTGCAGATAAAATGAATGACTTTTATCTGCAGCATCCAGCTTATACAAAGCTTGAACTCAAAGCTGCTTTAGTAGAGGGCTTCAATCAGCTAAAAGCAGCCTACTCTTCTTTTGACGAACAAAAGCTATTTTCACTGCAGACATCCTATTGGGGATGCACGTATACACGTTTTGAGTGGCTACTTGAAATTCAATCTCATTTATACCATCACCGTGCAGAACTGTACACGCTTCTAACCTGTTACCGCAGAAACGGATTGGATGTAGTGCTTTTTGAGTAATATCATTTTGAAATAGAAAAAAGCAGTGAAGCTAAAGCTTCACTGCTTTTTCTTACTATTTATATTAGATAACCTTTATTTTTGTTTTAATTGTATAATATGTATCTGCTACTAGTCCTACTGCAAGTCCGCTAATCATCCCGTACGGCAATACGCCAGGTACATTTTGATAAAAAGTTCCGATGAACATTGCAGCTAGTATGCCGAAAAGTACGCCTATTACAATATGCGAACCAAACTTCACCTGTTTTGCGGTATACATTCTTCCTCCTCCTCACTTTTTTTCCATTATATCACAACAGTATCGTTTGTTTAATGATAAATGCAAGAAGAAGGCGAATGTAATAGAATTATAACCTCATGTAACTATTTTAGTACTACTCTTTTAGCGAATAAAACTTCATATGTGGCTTTTCATCTTGGTAATACGCTAAACGGTCTTGGAGCGTACCGGTATGAAATTCAAATTTATGCCCATCTGGATCCGTAAAATAAAGAGATTTTTTGTCTCTCTCGTCACGGCTTCTTCCCGGTAAGATTGTTACATTATGCTGTTTTAACAATTCTTTTGCTTCGTCAAAGCTTTCAATGGTAATAGAAAACGCTAAATGAGTATACGAATACTGAATTTCTGATCTAGGTACATTTTTTTCTTCGTTTAACGCCAGCCACAATCCATTAAGATTAAAATAAGCGGTGGATTTTCCTTTCACTAAAAGTTCCGCTCCTAACACTTTCTGATAAAAGGTGATGGACTGTTCTAAATTTGACACGGAAAAGCACATATGATTAATTCCTTGAATCATTTTTTACCCTCGCTTTCTAGAAAAAAGCATTTTTATATTACATAACTTTCCTTTCAACGTTTATTCTAATGAAAAAGAATGCTTTTTGCCATGTAAAGAGCCACTCCCCAAATCATACATGCAGAAACCTTATTCACCCAAATCATTATTTTCCCATTTGTATCCATTTCCCCTATCACTTTTCCTGCAAAAGCTAAAAATAAAAACCATATCCACGAAACAGATATCGTAACCAGCGTAAAAATCCATTTTTCCTTTCCGCTGTACAGTAGAGAATTTGTTCCGATTACGCCTATAATATCCATCAGCGCGTGGGGATTTAGCAGAGATACAGAAGCAGCAAATAGAATCTGCGCTTTTACCGTCATTCCTTCCTTTAATGACGTTTTCGAAGGTTCGCTCTTCCATGTTACAAAGCCCATATACGCTAAAAAAAGAAAACCTATTCCAAAAATAAGCGTTTGAAAAAACGAAAAAGCAGCAACTACTGCTGAAACTCCCAGCACTGCGACTATAATTAAAATCGTATCACAAACAGAAGCCGTCACCACTACGGGAAGCGCCTGTTTGAACATCCGTTGATTTGCTCCTTGATTAAAAACAAACACATTTTGTACTCCTAAAGGTAAAATCAAACCGAATGCTAACAACAAAGCGTGTATAACCACTGTAAACATGTTACTCTCTCCTTTCACTTTCATCTTACAATTGACATCCCCTGTTGTCTCCATCCAAGTTTTGATTTATAATACCAACCAAATTACAAAAAGGTGGTCTCACATGAATTGGACTCCAAATCCGGCTGATAAAAAGCCAATGCACAAACAAATTCAAGAGTATATGAAAGAGAAAATTACAAATGGAGAATGGCCTATTGGAACTAAAATTCCTTCGCAGCGCCATTTGGCTGCTGCCTTTTCTGTAAATAGAAGCACAGTGGTAACAGCAACTGAAAACTTAATTGCTGAAGGACTGCTTAGTGGAAACAAAGGTGGTGGAACCAAAGTCATTAACAATACGTGGAGCTTACTAGCAGCAGGTTCTCACATGAACTGGAGTTCTTATGTAGAGGCAGGAATATACCAACCAAATTCTTCGACTATCCGCCATATTAACGAAGCTGAATTTCAACGGGGCATTATTCGTTTGGGAACTGGAGAGTTAGCACCTGACCTGCTCCCTTCTGATCAGCTTTCCGAGCTGTTTAGCGGAATGAAACATAGAAGCGTACACTTGGGGTACGAGCACCCAAAAGGTAACGGTGAACTGCGACAAGAGTTAGCGAAGCATGTAAAAAAACGAGGCATTGAAACGTCTCCTTCATCTATTTTAATTGTATCTGGTTCACTTCAAGCGCTTCAATTAATTTCAATCGGCCTGCTGCCTCCAGGTGCCAATATTTTAGCTGAAAAGCCATCTTATCTTTATTCTCTGCCCTTGTTTCAGTCCGCACAAATGAAAATAACGGGCGTTTCATTAGATAAAGAAGGAATTCAATTATCTTCATTAAAAGACCAGCATGAAAAAGAAAAAGGCACAGTCTTATATACGATACCCAACTTTCATAACCCGACCAATGTGACGATGAGCGAACAAAGGCGTCAAGAGCTACTTCATCGGTGTGAAATGATGCATTTGCCTATTATTGAAGATGATGCTTACGGAGAGCTTTGGTTTCATTCACCCCCTCCGCTTTCATTAAAAGCTCAAGATAAAAACGGAATGGTTCTTTATTTAGGAACGCTCTCTAAAACCTTCAGCCCAGGATTTCGAATTGGATGGGTTGTCGGGCCAGAACATGTGATTGAGCGATTGGCCGATCTTAAAATGCAAGTTGACTACGGAGCTAGTTCCTTATCTCAATGGGCTGCTGCTGAAGCTCTTAAGACAGGAATTTATGACAATCACGTTGCCAGCGTACGGTACAAATTAAAAGAAAAATCTCAGAAAGCACAGGCTATTTTAGAGAAGCATTTGGAAAGTCTCGCTACATGGAATGTTCCGAGCGGAGGTTTTTATTTTTGGCTTACGCTGCATAAGCCTGTTTCGATGCGTAAATTATTTAAGCACTGTCTAGATCAAGGCGTCCTTTTAAATCCAGGCGCATTATATGATCATGAAACATCGCAGCATATCAGAATATCCTTTGCTTATGCGACGCTTCCAGAATTTGAATACGGTATTAAAATAGTAGCAAAAAGCCTTAAGAATCTTTACTTATGATTCTCAAGGCTTTCTTGTGTTAGCGGCAGCTTTATAAAAAAAGTGAGCTTATTACGCTGAAGCTCCGCTCGTATATCTCCTTGATGAAGCAGGATGATTTGTTTAGCAATAGCCAGTCCTAAGCCTGAACCATTCGCATCCGTTCTTGATTCATCACCTCGATAAAATCGATCAAATAACTTTTCTACCTCAAGTTTTTCACTGATGTTAATGCTGTTCCTAAAGGAAATAACCAACGAATCCTCATCAATTTCCTGATTCACCTCTAATACGGAAGGCTTTTCGCTGTACTTTTTGGCATTTTCGAGCAAATTTTGAAATACTCTTACCATTTTCTCTACATCAATCAATACAACCGATTCACTAGCAAAACTAGTCTGAACGTCAATGCCTTCTCTTTTTAAAATCGGCTCGTACTCTCCTATCACCTGCTGAAGCAAACGTTTCATATCCACTTCATTTCGTTGAAGCTGAAAATCGGGACTCGTTAATTTTGTATAGTCAAACAACTCTTCAATTAAATCCGTTAAATAATTTGCTTTTGAATCGACAATATATAAATAGCTATCTAATGTTTCATCATCTAAATTTGCTCTTTTTTTAATTAAATCGAGGTACCCCACAATGGAGGTTAGCGGCGTGCGCAGATCGTGAGACACACTGGATATTAGCTCATTTTTTGCTTGTTCGATTTCTCGTTCGCGATTAAATTTTGTACGAAGCTGAGCAGACATTTTGTTAATATTTTGACTTAACTCAGCCAGTTCATCTTTTCCTCGCACATGGATGGTTGCTCCTAAATCTCCATTTGATATTTTTTGAACCTGTTCAGAAATTTCTTTCAGGTAACGAATATGGGAACGAATAAGTACTAAAAAAACAAATATAAAGACCACAACCGCCATAGAAATAAGCCCAAACGCCAATAGATTATATGCAGAAACATTCATTTTCTCTTCTTGTATATACCTGCTTAAAACAAGCCTAGAAATTAAAATAAAAATTAAATTAGTAGCCAAAAAGCTTATAATGACAGCAAAAAGAAGCTTTACACTTATTCTTCTCATATCCTGTATCCTACGCCCCATATTGTTTTAATATAAATGGGCTTTTTCGGATTATCCTCAATTTTTTCGCGGATTTTTGTAATATGAACCATTACGGTACTATCCGATTTAAGCGCGTCTGCTTGCCAAACGGCTTCATATATTTTCCCCATACTCATCACCGTCCCCTTATGGCGTGCAAGCAGCTCTAAAATATCAAACTCTTTTGGCGTTAAGCGAATCTCTTGGCCGCGTACAAAGACGAGTCGGGTGCTGCGGTTAATTTCCAAATCGCCAATTTGAATAATTTCATGCTCAGCACGTTGATTGTATTTTTTATAGCGTCTAATTTGTGATTTAACCCGCGCGATGAGCTCGAGAGGATTAAATGGCTTTGTTAAGTAATCATCTGCGCCTGCTGTTAAGCCAGATATCTTGTCCATATCTTCTGACTTAGCTGACAGCATGATAATGGGCATGTTTTTTTCTTCACGTATTTTAAAAGCAGCCTCAATTCCATTCATCTGCGGCATCATAATATCTAATATAATTAAATCTACCTCTTGTTCTTCTAAAAGCGCTAACCCAGATACAGCATTAGAAACTTTCAGCGCTTCAAATCCTTCATTTTCTAAGTAAATAGCAATTAAATTACGAATTTGCTCATCGTCATCCATAATTAAAATTCTGTCTTTCATTTACAAACTCCTTATATCTCATTCTTTTCACATGTAAAAATGTATGCAGGCGGAACATTTCTCCACTCTTTTTCTACTTTAAACTTCGGGAAAAACGTACGAATCAACTCTTTTTTTAAATTCGTATACTGAAGCGTAATAAATTTCCCTTCATCAGCTAATACGCTGCGCGTGTTTTGCAGAATACAGTCCGACACTTCAGACGGCAACGAGGCAAAAGGAAGACCTGATAATACGTAATCTATTTTTGTAATACCATACTGTATCAAGTACTTTTGAACATTTTCAGCGGATCCGTTTATCATGTACACATTTTTTTCATTCCTTACTTGTTCCTTTACTTTTTCGTAAAAATGCCGATTATATTCGATAAGAAGCAAAGTTGTACAAGCGCTTCGTCTTCTTATTAATTCACGGGTGAAAGCTCCGGTTCCTGGTCCGTACTCTACTATACAGGCTGCATGTTCAAAATCAATCCCTTTTATCATCTTTTTCGCTAAGTGCTTAGAGCTTGGCAAAAGTGCTCCTACCGTTCGCGGCTGGTGAAAATATTGATACATAAAAGCTAAATTCATTTTCTATTCCTTCTTTCTACTCTTTCTTTCTAGAATAGAAAAAAATCTAAAGAAACGTTAAGTAAATTTCTTAAGAATTCTTAAGAAAACAAAAAGGAGGATGGGACAGACGTATTTTAGTTGAAGGAAGATCCGAACTATGAATTAAAATCCTTTATTGAGAATTAAGTGCATTCGAATTTTTTATGGTGATAGTCAACGTAGGTTTCATGTATGTAGGTGCTTCTAGCTGTTGATTGGAGGGCAAGGCGAAGACTCCTGCCGGAAAAGCGGAACAGATGAGACCCCGCAGGAGCGCATGCGACGAGGAGGCTCATCGGCCGCCCGCGGAAAGCAAAGTCTGGCATGGAGATCAACAGCGGTGTAACACGCGCCATACTGAATTATTTATCCCATTTGTTCGTCTTTGGATTGATGTAGTTAATGTCTCAATTCCTTTTGAAAGAGTATTCAGCGTAAATAACATCCGCTATTAAGATCAAAGGTGGCTCCTGTATAATGTTTTGCTTGAGGGCTTAATAAAAACAGGACCGTATCTGCCACGTCTTGAGGCGTAACAAAGCTTGGAATCAGCTGATGAGCGATGTATTCATTTTTGCGCCACTCTGGAATATTTTTCATCATATCGGTATTTACCATTGTAGGTGCTACTGCATTCACCCGCATATAAGGAGAAAAATTCATCGCACAGCTCTTGGTTAATCCTAATACTGCTGCTTTAGACATTCCATATATAGCATCGGAGCTTCCTTCCATTCCTGACACGGACGATATATTAATAATCGCCCCTTCTGTTTCCTTTTTCATTAATAATTCGCCAAAGTACTTGGAGAAATAAACATATCCTTTAATATTAATATCCATCACAAAATCTATTTCGTTTTCTTCATAATCCAATAAATTTTTCCCTAAATACACGCCTGCATTATTAACTAACCCATACAAATTTTTATCTTTTATTTGATAAAAAAGATCTTTTACATCCTTTCCATTTTTAACATCTACTACATGCGTTTCAATATGGCCCTTTGTATCTTCAGCTAGTTGTCTCAAAGCTTCATCATTAATATCACAAGCAATAACTGAATAGCACTTTGACACACACTCTTTTACAATTTCTTTGCCAATTCCAGAACCTGCACCCGTAACTATTATCCATTTTCCTTTCATCTCGACACCTCTTATTTACTTCTGTTACACATACTTGTTATATAAATATTCAAATATTTATTATACCATTATTTTCTATATAAAAGTTCTTTTCATATGCTCTTTTTCAACTTACTGAACAAAGTGCGTATAGTTTTTTATACGAGTGATAACGATAAGACAGTACATTATTTCAAACAAGAAAGAGATGATAAGACGTGGCAAAAGTACTTTATATTACAGCTCATCCTCACGATGAGTCTCAATCATTCAGTATGGCAACTGGAAAAGCATTTATCGATGCTTACAAAGAGCACAATTCAAGTGACGAAGTTGTACATATTGACCTTTATAAAGAAAATATCCCTCATATTGATGCGGATGTATTTAGCGGCTGGGGCAAACTTCAGTCTGGCTCTGAACTTTCTTCTCATGAACAGGAAAAGGTCAATCGTCTTGCAGAACTGAGCGAACAGTTTGTAACCGCGGACAAATATGTTTTTGTAACGCCTATGTGGAACTTTTCATTTCCACCGGTTATGAAAGCTTATTTAGACTCTGTAGCCGTAGCCGGTAAGTCATTTAAATACACGGCAGAAGGTCCTGTTGGGCTATTAACGGATAAAAAAGCGCTTCATATTCAAGCGCGCGGAGGCATTTATTCTGAAGGTCCCGCAGCTGATATGGAAATGGGGCATCGTTATATTGGAATTATGATGAATTTCTTCGGAGTACCTTCGTTAGACGGCATTTTTGTCGAAGGGCATAACGCAATGCCAGATAAAGCGCAGGAAATTAAAGAAAAGGGAATAGCCGAAGCCAAAAAACTTGCGCAAACTTTTTAATACAAAAACCCGCATAAAGCGGGTTTTTCTACGCAAAAAAACTTTCTCTTTCCCTTTCGATCCATCTGTCCATTTCCTGATCACTTTTTTCTACAAGTCTGTTAACGAGAATATCATGCCAAATATAGTTTTCAAGTAAATTAATGTTGACTGCGTTATTTGTATAGTAAGCCATTTCTTTATGACCATAAATCATTTCACTGCTGTCAACAGATATAATAAACCAGTTTTGATTCCCAATGTTTTCGGTATAGCTTGTATGACGGTGCCGGTCAAATTCCTCCATCGCTTCATCTTGTTCAAACACAATTCCTTTTAGTTTGACACTCTCCCTTAGCTGTAATAAAAGGGGCTTCAACTCATTATAAATATCGGGCCAAAGCGAGATGACAATTTTATTTTTTGCTTTTAACAATAGCGACTCACAAAAAGCAAGAATCGCTCTTTCCCCTTTCATCGTCATAACCCGGCTTTCTTCTATAGACTCTGCAGCTTCAAGACGTTTAAGCGTTTCGCTAACGTCTTCATACGTTTCGTTCCATTTTTTCTGCAGCGAATGCAAAAAAGCATCGACGGGCAACGACGTGTACTGGGTGCCATCATTACTCTCTTCTTTTAACACCATGCCTTTTTCCTCTAGTGTTTGTAAAATATCGTATACACGCGCTCTTGGCACACCTGAATGTTTACTAATACTATAAGCAGTGGAAGATCCTTTTTTGACAAGCGTCACGTATACTTTTGATTCGTACTGATTAAATCCAAGCGACTGCAGCTGCTGAATAATATTTTCCATAAAGGAAACCTCCCTGTTTTTTAAGTTATTTGAAATTTTCATCATTTACATATTTACAACTGCTTTTTATATAGTTACTATTTAAGTAGTCACTATATATTATGACATGAGGAAGGTGCTTTATGGAAGAATTAAGTTTACAGATTGTTCTTTTGCTTTTACTATTTGGTTTTTTAGCTGCATTCATCGACTCTGTAGTTGGCGGAGGGGGTTTAATTTCAACGCCTGCCCTTTTATTTTTAGGCCTGCCTCCCGCTGCTGCCTTAGCTACAAATAAATTAGCCGGAACGATGGGCGTATTAACGAGTACCATTCGATTTGTTAAATCCGGAAAAGTCGATTTTCGCGTCGTAGGTAAATGGTTTCCTTTTGTATTTATTGGTTCTTTAGGAGGTTCAATCACCGTTCATTTTCTATCCTCTGCTTTTTTGAAACCTGTTATTTTGATTCTCCTTGTTTTAGTTGCTATTTATACAATCTTCAAAAAAAACTGGGGCACCACGTCCACGTATAAGCCGCTGTCTATTAAGAAACTTATTTTCTTTACTGCACTTATTTTTATTATTGGCTTTTACGATGGTTTTTTAGGAGCAGGCACAGGTTCATTTATTTTATTTGCTTTTTTATTTATGGGATTTGATTTCCTGCAGTCAGCAGGCAGTGCAAAATTTTTAAATTTCGGCAGTAACTTAGGTGCTTTGCTTGTGTTTTTATATTTCGATTCTGTTGTATTTTCTTACGGATTAATTATGGGGTTTGCGATGATCGTGGGTTCTTTTGTCGGGTCAAATGTCGCTCTATCAAAAGGCGTGACGTACGTCCGAACGCTTTTTATCCTTGTCACTTTAAGCCTTATTAGCAAAAACATATTCGATTATGTGAATCAGTACAAATAGATCAATGGTTTCTTTAGAACCATAACAATGAACCTATATATCTATTAGATTAATAAAACCACCTCTTACTATTTTCTTATTTTTGGGTAAATGTGTAAAAAAACACTAAAATTGCTGTATACTGGTCCATGTTGTTTTACATAATTTAGAAATATTATACAGAGGTGAACATTTTGTTTAAGAAATTCAGGTTTTTATGGTTTATTCTGCTGATCTTTGCACTTATTTTTGTCAAAAATACGTTCTTTTCTTCTTCAGAGAACGCCGCTGAGACTCTAGCAACGTCAGATGTTCCACAAGCCGCAGATACTTTCAAAGATGGAAACAATCAGCAGGACGGAGTCATTATTCAAAAATATCGCAAACAGCTAGATGCAGCACAGAAAAAAAATGACGAAAAAGCTACTAAAGAAATACAAGAAAAAATTTATGAAGACGGAAGACAGACGGCACTAAACTTTTTACCGCGCAATAAATTTCAAAGAGCTTTTTCTCAGCCTTCGAAAAAATCGGCCGATGACATTTATAACTTTCTAATTGCCCAAGTAGGGTTTGGAGGATATGATTCTCTTTATCAAGAAGCAATAGCCGCAAAAAAAGAAGCAGCTTCTTCTACTGATGAATTAAATATGAGTGGCATTCAAGCTAAAACCGCTGCACTTACATACGGCACACTCGCACAAAGAGAGCAGCTGCTTGTTACAAGTCTTGCCTATGACTTAAGCAGCGTAGGCGTCATTTCTTCCGATACAGCTAAAGGTATTGATAAAAAAGCTACTCATATGCTAGAAGTTAGAAAAGAAGGAATAAATGCCGCGATGCAAGAATAAGCGAAACAGCTCTTTTCTTCTTCCTAATAAAAACGTGTCCGCCTGTTTGGCGAACACGTTTTTTTGTTTAATAAATAATAGCCTGTACGCTCATTATTGTAACGGTTAAAATAAGAATCACGTTTCCTATAATTAACCACGGCTTTGCGCTTCCTCTTCTACCTTTAATAGCCGTGATTAGTCCAGCAATGGGCAATAAAGCCATAATGATGACCCAAATTTTACGAAGAATGCTGGAATCCAAATAAAAACCAAACTGCATCATCGCAAATAACACGACTGTAATAAGGAAGAAAAGTGTAGGCACAGCTAAATGAATGCCTCTTGGTCTCATTGAGTAGTACACAACATCACTTTCTTTCTATGTAAAATCTTACGTAAAATAACGTTATCATTTACACAGAGTTTTGACAACTTTTTGAAGGATTTTGTCAACAAATTTTAATAATCCAGAAGAAATCACTTCTCATTCAGCTGCCCGAAGACTGCCGGAAGTGCAGAAATAACGTCACTTGCTAACATATCTATCATTGTATGCCCCTGATCGAGCAGCACATCCGCTGCTTTTCCATGAACATATACCGCATTGCTGATTGCTTCTTGAAGAGAATCATGCTGCATAATAAAAGCGAGGATGATTCCGGTTAACGTGTCACCCGTTCCACCTTTTGCAAGTCCTGCGTTTCCAGTGGTATTTACGTATTGTTTTCCATCCGGCGTTGTAACGATCGTGTTTGGGCCTTTTAATACAAGATACACACCATTTTCCACTGCGTATTGGCTAGATATCGAAAATCGATTTGCTTCTACTTCTGCGATTGTTGTATCCACGAGTCTAGCCATTTCTCCGGGATGAGGTGTTAAAATCGTTGCGTGTTCTCTTTCTTTTACTTCTTTCATCAAATCCGGCAGATGAAAAAGAGCATCTGCGTCGATTACAACAGAAACGGGCTGTTGAAGTACTTGTTCGACAACTTTCTTTGTTTCTTCCGTTCTCCCAAGCCCTGGTCCAACTGCAATTGCATCGTACTTTGCTTCTTCTAAAGGAATCTCGCCTGCAAAAAAGCCATCTTTGCTTGGGCATGGCTTATACATCACTTCTAACATGTGAGCAGCTGCAATCGCATGAATATCATTCGGAAGCGCAAGCGTTAAGAGCCCTGCTCCGCTTGTGAGTGCTGCTTTTGACGTTAGCATCGGCGCTCCGGGTGTTTGAAGTGAACCTCCTATTACGATTCCTTTTCCATGTGTACCTTTATTGGACGAAGCATTCCGAATGGGAAAAGATTGTTTAATATGCTGAGTTGACCATACCTCTTTAAGGGATGAGCTTTTTCCAATTGCTAGCGGTGGGATACCGATATCTACTACAATCAATTCACCATAGCTTTCTTTGCTCGGGTATGTAAATGCCGTGATCTTTGGCTGCTGAAGCGTAATCGTAGCATCTGCACGTACCGTAAGCTCTTGCTTCTGTTCCATTACTCCACTTGGGACATCGATGCTGTATATGTAAGCCTTAGAGTCGTTTATTTTTTTTATAATGTTATCATAAGGAGATTTGATGCTGCCTTTTACGCCTATACCTAATAAACAATCAATAAGGACCGTATACTTTTTTACAGAGAAGTTGTCTCCCGCCGATTGCCACGCGAATTCAGCATTTTCATAGATGATCATGGCTTTTTTAGCTGCGCCTTTTATTTTTTCCCGTGCAGGAACTACCCAGACGTCAACTTCATAGCCTTTTGACTTCAAAGCACGGGCAATAACAAAGCCGTCTCCTCCGTTGTTTCCCGTTCCTATAAGCAGCCCTATTTTTTCATATTTTTCGATTCGCTCACTCAGCGCGTTTGCAGCAGCCTGTCCGGCATTTTCCATAAGGGACTCTTCACTCATCCCAATTGTATTCGTCATATAATCATCTACTTGATACATCTCTTGATTCGTTACAATTCTCATTATGCTGCTCCTTACTGAAACGGAAATGGTTCGTCTGTATTTACCGTTCCTTTTATTTTCGTTATAGTTAATTGTTCTCCTTTCACCCAATCCTCAAACGAGAAAATAAGAGGTTTTGCTTTTCGTCCAATTCCCACAATGACTTGCAGCGTCTCCGGTACATATGCCACTGTATGAAGCGTTCCAGCAGAATTCCGGTAATCTTCTTTAAAAATACCGTATTCATCTTCATTAAATAAAGAAAAAGCTTCAAGAGGCGATAGCTTTTTTTCAATATGATCTCGAATATGATCGAGCCTTTCCTTTGACTCTACCAAATGATGACGATTTTCTTCGACCAGCTGATTAAAATGGTTCGTACACCCCATCATCGTTCCTCTTTGTACATGAACGCCTCGTCCAGATGCTTCGACTACTGCTCCCTGTCCGCTGCGGTCGTAAATGGAATAATTAAACGCATGACGGTGCGGTGCTCTTTCTAAAATAGCAACAGCCTCTTCTGTCGTTTCACATGTTTCTAAAATAAACCGAGCAAGCGTACAGCAAATAAATCCGTTCGTTTGACGGCGGCGATTAACAAAATGATAGCCAATTGCTAATCCTTTTTCGTTCATTCCATCCATTCGCCCAATCATTCTTGTTCCAAACCCGACGCTTGCATATCCTTCATTTGGCTGAAAAAGCAAAAATCGACCTTCGTACGTTTTCGGATGATAATCGTAATTCCGCACATACACACCGTGCTGCATAAGAGCAGAACATCCCGTTTTCTTCCACTCTTGCTGATACCCGCTGTACTCATGTATGACGTCTTCAAGAGGCCAATCTAAGCCTTCTGCTAAGCCCAATAGCTCGTCCCACAGTCCGGGAGCAAATAAGTCGTAATAATGACGAGCTTCTTTTGCTATCGTTTGATAGCTTCGTAATGAACGTTTTCTTCTTTTTTGATGATTTTCAAACAGCTTTGTTCCTTTATGTGATTCCCCTTGCATTTTACCAAGCTCTCGGTAAGAGCCTCGCCCTTGAATAACTTCTACCTGTATTTCTTTCACTTCTATCACTCCAATTTTCCAGTACCTTTATTGTGCAGCAAGCGCTCTATTCTTTGCAACTTTCTCCTCTCATAGAACGCTCTTCCTTTGAATACAGTTATAAAGAAACAGGTCGAAAGATTGAAAAGCATTATCATAAGAGGTGATCATATTGCTAAAGGAAGTTCAGCTAGAGATTCAGCGAAGAATCGCCTATCTGCGCCCAACACAAAAAAATGACGGGTCATTTCGCTACTGTTTTGAAACAGGCGTTATGCCTGATGCGTTTTTAATTATGCTTCTTCGCACCTTTGATTTAGATAAAGAAGTGTTGATTAAACAATTAACCGAACGGATCGTTTCCCTTCAAAATGAAGATGGTCTTTGGACGTTGTTTGATGATGAAGAACACAACTTATCCGCTACTATTCAAGCTTATACAGCTCTTTTATATTCAGGCTATTACCAAAAAAATGACCGGATTTTGCGAAAAGCAGAAAGATATATTATAGATTCAGGAGGCATTTCTCGCGCTCATTTTCTCACAAGATGGATGCTTTGTGTTAACGGCTTATACGAGTGGCCAAAGCTATTTTACCTCCCGCTTTCTCTTTTGCTCGTGCCTACCTATGTACCGCTTAACTTTTATGAACTAAGCACCTATGCCAGAATTCACTTCGTCCCGATGATGGTAGCTGGAAACAAAAAATTTTCACTTACTTCTAGGCATACACCTTCTCTTTCTCATTTAGATGTAAGAGAGCAGAAACAGGAAGCGGATGAAGCTGCTCAAGAATCACGCGCTTCTATTTTTTTAGTCGACCATTTAAAACAGCTGGCTTCTTTACCTTCTTACATCCACAAGCTTGGTTATCAAGCAGCCGAGCGTTACATGCTAGAAAGACTTGAAAAAGATGGAACACTCTACAGCTACGCAACCTCTACTTTTTTTATGATTTACGGTCTTTTGGCTCTTGGCTATAAAAAAGATTCGTTTGTGGTTCAAAAAGCAATTGACGGTATTTGTTCACTACTTAGTACATGCAGCGGTCACACGCACGTAGAAAACTCCACGTCAACCGTTTGGGATACCGCCCTGCTATCTTACGCTCTACAAGAAGCAGGTGTACCGCAGCAAGATCCCATGATTAAAGGCACAACTCGTTACTTAAAGAAAAGACAGCATACAAAGCTTGGAGACTGGCAGTTTCATAACCCAAATACAGCGCCTGGAGGCTGGGGATTCTCCGATATTAATACGAATAACCCTGACTTAGACGATACGTCTGCTGCTATTAGAGCTCTTTCTAGAAGAGCGCAAACCGATACAGATTATTTGGAGTCTTGGCAAAGAGGCATTAACTGGCTGCTGTCCATGCAAAACAAAGACGGGGGTTTTGCTGCATTTGAAAAAAATACTGACTCTATTTTATTTACTTATCTCCCGCTTGAAAATGCAAAAGATGCAGCGACGGATCCGGCTACTGCCGATTTAACCGGTCGAGTGCTTGAGTGCCTCGGAAACTTTGCTGGTATGAATAAATCCCACCCTTCGATTAAAGCTGCAGTAAAATGGCTGTTTGATCATCAGTTGGATAACGGGAGCTGGTACGGCCGGTGGGGAGTTTGCTACATTTACGGAACGTGGGCCGCTATTACAGGACTTCGTGCTGTAGGGGTTTCTGCTTCTGATCCGCGTATCATCAAAGCTATCAACTGGCTCAAAAGCATTCAACAAGAAGACGGTGGATTCGGAGAATCATGCTATAGCGCTTCTTTAAAAAAATATGTGCCACTATCGTTTAGCACCCCTTCTCAAACGGCTTGGGCTCTCGATGCTTTAATGACAATATGTCCATTAAAAGATCGAGCCGTTGAAAAAGGAATTAAATTTTTACTGAATCCAAATCTTACAGAGCAGCAAACTCATTACCCCACGGGAATTGGTCTTCCTGGACAATTTTATATTCAGTACCACAGCTACAATGATATTTTTCCTCTTCTTGCACTTGCTCACTACGCAAAAAAACATTCTTCGTAAAGAGGCTGGGAGAAAAGTAGTTTAGCTGAAGGAAGATCCGAACGATGAATCGAGATTCTTGCTTGAGAATCCAACTCGTTCGGATTTTTTCATTTGTAGAATGAACGTAGGCTTCATGTATGTAGAGCAGTTAATGGAAAGCCAAGGCTTGCACGGAAGTCAACCGCGGTGTAACAAGCACTCCATACTAGCGTATCGATCCCATTTGTTTTAAGATTCGATGGACATAGTTATGTCTGAATTTCTTTTATACATAAAAGCAGGTTTTTTAGGAGACAAGTGGAATACCTTTTTAAATGTTAGAAAAGAAAGGATGCATCAAATGAATAATGTTTCACCACTTTTAAAAGGAAAAAACGTGATACTAAGAAAACCAAAAGACAGCGATGTAAATGACTATCTAGCATGCAAACAAACAAAAGAACTTATTCGCATGTACGGAGGCGATACCCGAAACTTAAAACCTCTTACATTACAAGATGCCAAGCGGCACGTCGAGTACATAAAGTCTCAAAAGCTGAATTGGTGTATTGAATATGAGCAGCGTTTTGTTGGAGAAGCACGGCTGACCGTTAACGAGCACGACCGGCGCGCACGGTATGCAATTGGTTTATTTGATTCTTCCGTCTGGAATCAAGGGCTAGGCACCGAAGTTACAAAATTGGTACTTGCGTACGCATTTGAACACCTTCACTTGCACAGAGTCGATTTACGAGTGCTCGAATACAACCATAGAGCCATTGCTTGTTATGAAAAATGCGGTTTTGTAAAAGAAGGAATAGAGCGTGAAGGTGCTTTTATTGAAGAAGCATTTCAGACAGATCTTATCATGAGTATACTCGAACAAGAATATTATCAGCTGTAGAAAAGAGAATCAGCTGTCGTCATCCTACTTCTTTAAAAGTTCGTATAGCCCAAGCCTTTTGTGAATAAAGTAACATAACGATATAATCAAAGGAGCCAACGATGACAGCTTATGATTCCTCTTCTTTTGTATTTGTAACCATTGATAAACATGACATTGCTGCTTTTTTACTAATTGATATTATTTGCAGCACCACTATTTATGTAGCATGTAAACATTATCTCCACAATGAGCTTGTTTCCATTGCAAGCAGCGCTCTTTTTCCCATGGTATGTAAGAAGGTTTCTCGACGCTAGCTCAGCTTTTTACCGGTTCTTTTAATGACAGCCAAGTGCGTTCCTTCTGCTGCTGAATCTCTACGGAGTGATTAAAAAATTTAGAAAGATGCGGCTCAGTGAGCTGGTCTTTCGTTTTTCCAGAAGAAAACACTTCTCCTTGGCGCATACAAAGCGTATGGGTAAAGCACGGCAAAATTTCTTCTACATGGTGAGTAACATAAATAAGCGTAGGCGCTTTTGGCTGCTCTGCCATTTTTGCAATCAGCTGAAGAAGCTGTTCTCGGGCCATTATATCTAGTCCTGTACATGGCTCATCAAGTATTAAAAGCTTTGGTGAAGCCATAAGAGCTCGGGCAATTAGCACTCGCTGGCGCTCTCCTTGAGAAAGTGTTCCGTACGCCTGATTTTGTAAATCTTCGCAATTTAGCAGCTTCATTAATTCTATAGCTTGGTTCATATCTTTTTGCTCCACTTGTTCATACAAACCAATAGATGCAAATTTGCCGCTTAAAATCATTTCTAAAACCGTATCGTCATCTTGAAACCGCTGCTGAAGCGAAGAACTTACCCACCCGATTTCTTTTCTGAGCTCAGACAGATTTGTTTCTCCAAATTTCCTTGAGAGAACTTCTACTTGGCCTTTTGTAGGCCAGATATATCCGTTGATTATATTTAAAAGCGTCGTTTTTCCGGAACCATTTAACCCAAGCAAACACCAATGTTCCCCTTTTTTCACTAACCACGACACGTTTTTTAAAATTTCTTTTTCTGCTCGTTTTACCGAAACGTTCTTAATTTTGATCATGCTAACACTCCTATACTCTCATTTTTCATTATATATACTATAAAAGAATAATGATTTGTCCCATTTGTTAACTTGCTTTTCTTTTTTCATGCCAATTCTTTCAGCCACTTTAATCGATGGGTAATTGTCAGGATCTATCAATGATGTAATTTTCTGAAATTTCAGCGTATGAAGTCCATAATCTAAGCAAGCTTTTGCTGCTTCACTCGCATAGCCCTTCCCCCAGCGGCTGCGTAAGAATAAATAACCAAGTTCTGGATCTACCTTTCCGTCTACTTTTTGAAGAACCATGCCGCACTGCCCTAGAAACTCTCCTTTCTGTTTATCCTCAGCGATCCACATGCTAATGCCGTACGTTTGATAATGCTGCTTCATCCATTGAATCCAGCGGCGTGTGTCTTGTTCGCTTTTAGTAGAAGAATAATACTTCATTGCTTCAGCATCCTCAAAGATTTTCAGTAAATTTTCTGCATCGCTTTCGGCCATGGCTCGCAGCGTCATTCGTTCTGTCTCAATAATCGTATGAATCCTCTCCTTTCTTACATTCCAACATCTACTATCTTTATTATCCGCTACTATTTTCTTTTCGTAAAGTTTTCCTTTTTTTATTTAAATGAACGAGAAAAAACGCACCAAAAAAGGCTGCTACACACAGCCCTTTAATCTGGATCACACGTTTTCCCGTACCGTAATACGTTATATATAGCACGTCCATCACTTGCAGATGTCTCTGTATATTGAATTGGCAGCAGTGAGAAAATAACATAATAGACTGAAAAATAAACAAATTGATAGCAAAATATATCTTCAGGCAGAATATTAGCCATAATTAATCCATTTATTATAAAAATAGTAAGCACATTAAACAGTACACCACCCGCATACACCACTGCATGAGAAATGCGACTGTCATTCTTAAGATTTTCATATTTACAAAACGAGTCTAAAAAATAGACTGACTTAATTTTAAACTTCCCCATTTTAAGAATCGTTTTCCCTCGCCCAATAGTAAAATCGACCTTCCCTCCGAAAATAATTGCCATGACGGAATGCCCCAGCTGATGAACAAATGATACAAGTGGCAATACAAGACAGAATGACCACACAAACTTTGGAAGATCATTTAACCCAAACACGTTTATCCCTCCTTTTTGTTTCTTCTCTCTACTTTTCCTCCCCGTTTTCACTTAAAACTACATTTAATTTCTTTTTTAAAACTCATACGGAATAACTAGCATACACTTCGTGTCTTATGACCTAGATAAACCCTGATGTATGTAGCTTATGAAAAATACATTTTTCGAAAAATAGTTGGCGTAACGTTTTCCTGTTCTTTGAAACGCTTGATAAAGTAGCTTGGATGTTCATACCCTACTTGTCTTGCTATATCTTGTACAGAGATTTGGTTGTTTTTAAGCAGCAGTTTCTTTGCTTTTTGAATCCGCACGCGCGTTACGTATTCAAATGGCCGGATGCCAAGAGATTGTTGAAAAAGCAAACACGTATACTGCTCCGTTACGTTGAGCTGCTGCGCCAGTACTTCTAGCGTTAACGGCTGATGATAATATTCCTCGATATAACGAAGGACTGGGTTTAGCTGAGTAATTTGCTGCAGGCGACTTTTGCTTTCTATATATACGCTGTCTTGGCGAAGTTTTAAAATGACGCTATATAGTAGTTCAGAGCACTGCATGGTGCTAGAGGTATGATTTTCTTCTAACCGATCCATTAGTTCTTGAAGCATCCTGTAAAGACTTTCAGCATTTGTAAGGACGATTTTTCCCGAATTAATAAATTGAAGAGAAAGCATGATATCATCAATCACACTTCCGTTAAAAGAAACCCAGCATACTTGCCATTCGCTCGTAACGGGATAGTATTCGTGCGGAACGTGCGGCGTCAGAAACATCCCTTCATTTTCTTTTATAATATAAACCTCATCATTTACACGAAGCTCGCCTCTTCCTTTTATGCATTGAATCCATTGATAATCAGGAAACTCTCCCTGACGCTTAATATGCTTTTGGTGTCTCCAGCTTCCAGCGCTTGTAACATAGAATGGCAGTTTCATATCTTCATCTGAAAGGGCCGGAAAGTACATACGGTCCACATTACTTCCCCCTTTTTATGTGAATATAGTTATATTATCATGAAAATAATTGGATTGATAAGGTTTTCAGAAAACGTTATCATTTTCATATAAACTAATAACCTAGTACTTTAGAAATGAGGGATCGACGTGTTAAAAACCGGCAAGAAATTTCATTATACAGCACCTGCAAACGGATACCCTGAATGGAATAACAACCCTGAAATTTTTCAATTGAACCGTTCAAAAGCACACGCTTTACTTATGCCTTATCAAACGGTCGAAGAGGCCTTAAAAAATGATAGAAAATCTTCTGTTTACTATCAAAGCTTAAATGGCAGCTGGTATTTTCATTTTGCTGAAAATGCAGATGCCCGCGTCAAAAACTTTTTCGCACCTGAGTTTTCATATGAGAAATGGGACTCTATTTCAGTTCCTTCACATTGGCAGCTGCAAGGATATGACTATCCTCAATATACAAACGTGACATACCCTTGGGTTGAAAATGAAGAGCTCGAACCTCCTTTTGCACCGACTAAATATAACCCTGTCGGTCAGTACATCCGTACTTTTACATCTAAACCAGAATGGAAAGATCAGCCGGTGTACGTCAGCTTCCAAGGCGTCGAATCTGCTTTTTACGTATGGATTAACGGTGAGTTTGTTGGATACAGCGAAGACAGCTTTACTCCAGCTGAATTTGATATAACTTCTTACCTTCAAGAAGATGAAAATACGATAGCAGTAGAAGTATATCGCTGGAGTGATGCAAGCTGGCTTGAAGACCAAGATTTTTGGCGAATGAGCGGCATCTTCCGAGATGTGTATCTCTATTCTACTCCACCAGTTCACATCTATGACTTTAGCGTTCGTTCGTCGCTTGATAACAACTACCAAGATGGTGAACTTATCGTTTCAGCTGATATCTTAAACTACTTTGAGCACGATACTCAAGGTCTAACATTTGAAGCCACGCTGTATGACGCGAATGGCCAAGAAGTACTACAAGCTCCGCTGCAAATAAATTTAAGTGTGAGCGATCAACGTACAGTCTCCTTGCGTACACACATTAAAAGCCCTAAAAAATGGAGTGCAGAAAGCCCTCATTTGTATACGCTTGTACTCAGCTTAAAGAATTCTGCTGGTTCTATTATTGAAACAGAAAGCTGTAAAGTCGGCTTCCGTACATTTGAACTAAAGAACGGTCTTATGACAATCAACGGCAAACGTATTGTACTTCGAGGAGTGAATCGCCACGAATTTGATTCAGTAAAAGGCCGGGCAGGCATCACGCGCGAAGACATGCTTCACGACATTTTGCTGATGAAACAGCATAATATTAACGCCGTGCGTACATCCCATTATCCTAACGATTCAGTATGGTATGAACTGTGTGATGAATACGGACTGTACGTTATTGATGAAACCAATTTAGAAACGCACGGAACGTGGACTTATTTACAAGAAGGTGAGCAAAAAGCCGTTCCAGGAAGCAAGCCAGAATGGAAAGAAAACGTATTGGATCGCTGTCGTTCGATGTACGAACGTGACAAAAACCACCCTTCTATCATTATTTGGTCGCTTGGAAACGAATCATTTGGCGGAGAAAACTTTCACCATATGTATACCTTTTTTAAAGAAAAAGATTCCACACGACTTGTTCATTACGAAGGAATCTTCCATCATCGCGACTATGATGCTTCAGATATAGAAAGCACGATGTACGTTAAGCCAGCAGATGTAGAGCGCTATGCATTAATGAATCCGAAAAAACCTTACATCTTATGTGAATACGGTCATGCAATGGGCAATTCATGCGGGAATTTATACAAATACTGGGAGCTGTTCGATCAATATCCGATCTTGCAAGGCGGTTTTATATGGGACTGGAAAGATCAAGCTCTTCAAACAACAGCAGAAGACGGTACTTCTTACTTAGCTTACGGGGGAGATTTTGGTGATACGCCTAACGATGGTAACTTCTGCGGAAACGGCTTAATCTTTGCTGATGGGACAGCTAGCCCTAAAATTGCAGAAGTAAAAAAATGCTATCAGCCCGTAAAGTGGACAGCAGTCGACGCTGCTAAAGGAAAGTTTTCCGTTCAAAACAAACACTTGTTTACAAACTTGAACGCCTATGATTTTGTTTGGACTGTTGAAAAAAACGGTGAACTCGTTGAAAAGCATGCGTCTCTTTTAAATGTAGCTCCTGATGGTACAGAAGAACTGACGCTTTCTTATCCTCTTTATGAGCAAGAAAATGAAACTGATGAATTTGTTTTAACTCTTTCTCTCAGATTGTCCAAAGATACAGCTTGGGCTTCAGCTGGATATGAAGTGGCATACGAACAGTTTGTACTGCCTGCCAAACCCGCTGTACCTTCAGTAAAAGCTGCTCATCCTGCTTTAACCGTTGACCAAAATGAACAAACGCTTACGGTTACAGGAACTAACTTCACGGCTATTTTTGATAAGCGAAAAGGACAGTTTATTTCTTACAACTATGAGCACACCGAGCTGCTTGCGTCGGGTTTCCGTCCGAATTTTTGGCGTGCAGTAACCGATAATGACCTCGGTAATAAACTGCATGAAAGATGTCAAACGTGGCGTCAAGCAAGCTTAGAGCAGCATGTGCAAAACATAAGTGTTCAGCCGCAAATTGACTTTGTTATCATTTCGGTTGAACTAGCTTTAGACAACTCTCTTGCTTCTTGCTATGTAACGTATACGCTATATAACGATGGTGAAATGAAGATTGAACAATCTTTAGCACCTTCTGAGACAATGCCTGAAATTCCTGAAATCGGCATGCTGTTTACGATGAATGCGGCTTTTGATTCTTTAACGTGGTACGGAAGAGGACCTCATGAAAATTATTGGGACCGTAAAACTGGCGCTAAGCTGGCCCTTCATAAAGGCAGTGTAAAAGAGCAAGTTACACCATATTTACGCCCTCAAGAATGCGGAAATAAAACGGACGTTCGATGGGCCACTATTACAAACGATCAAGGACGGGGCTTTTTGATAAAAGGTTTGCCAACAGTCGAGCTGAACGCTTTACCTTACTCACCTTTTGAACTGGAGGCTTACGATCATTTTTACAAATTGCCGTCAAGCGATTCAGTAACCGTGCGGGTTAACTACAAGCAAATGGGCGTTGGCGGAGACGACAGCTGGGGAGCTAAAACACATCCTGATTACACACTATATGCTAACCGCTCGTATACAAACACGTTTACATTAAAACCTCTATAAAAGTAAAAAGGACTTTCAAATGAAAGTCCTTTTTACTTATGACGTCACCTCTGGCTTTCGCTGAGAAAGTAAAAATACCGTAGCGATAATAAGAATCGTACCTAACCACTCCGTCCATCCAAAGGTCACATGAAGCCATAGAACAGAGAGCGCCGCTGCTGATAAAGGCTCTGCTGACGCAAGAACAATGGCTTCAGAAGCGCTAATATGCTTCAAACTTTCCAAATAGCAATAAAATGCAATAAGCGTTCCAAAGATGACTACAAATAACACCGCACACAGCGACAATAGCGACCACTCACCTGCTATATGCCACGGCGGGTGAATAAATGAAAAACTTACTCCACCTATCACCATTCCCCAGCCTACTACTTCAATTGAGCTCCATTTCGCAAGAAGGCGTTTAGGCTGAAGCGTATAAAAAGCAGACGTCACAGCTGCCCCAATCCCCCAAAACAACGCCCATCCTGTAATAGACAGCTCGTTAAAATTTCCGCTTGTTGCAAGAAAAAATGTCCCCGTTATGACGAGCGCAACAGAAATCATTTCTACTTTCACCGGCCACTTTCTTGCTTGCACAGCTAAATAGCCAATAATAAATATTGGCGACGTATATTGAAGCACTGTAGCTGTAGCAGCGTTTCCTGCTTCAATAGCTGCAAAATATGTATACTGCACGCCGAGCATACCGATTACACCAAACAAAAGCAGCGAAGTCCTCTCTTCTTTTGTTTTCCAAATTGCAAAAATATTGCGCTGCTTAGAGGCTATTGCCAAAAGCAGCAATCCGGATACTAACATACGAACGACGACCAGCCATTCTGCGTTAAAACTTTTATGCTGAAATAAATATTGAGCCACCGTGCCAGATACTCCCCACATTGTGGCACCAATGATTACAAGCAGCAGCCCCCATGCTCTTCTAGATGACGTTTGAACTCCTTCCACTTGCCATTCCTTCTCTCTTTTTCATATATATTTAACTTACCTCGCTCCTCTTTAACGGTCAATAGCAAAAAAAGTCGAAGCAATATGCTTCGACTTTTTTAAATGCTTTTATGAAGTAATTTCTTCAGTAAAGGAAATAGCACATCGGGAAGTTCTTCGATGTTTGGTACTAGAATACTATATTTCCCGTACATATTTTGAATGGTTTTCTTTTGTCCTTCATCAATTTCTCCGTTGGATAAAAAGACGTTGATGACTTCAATTCCGTGCTTGCGTGCTTCTAATACCGCTTCGTGCGTATCTACAATACCATTTTGTTCATATCCCATAGCGGCTGGTTCACCGTCTGAAAACACAAGTAAAAACTTCTGCTGTTCAGAGCGCTGAAGCAAACGGCGTGTCATATGGCGAATAGCAAATCCATCACGGTTGTCTTCTTCAGGCTCAAGCTGCATAATTTCAGGACCGCTTTTACGCTTTAACGATGCTTGAAAGTCCATAACCGTCTGCAGGTAGTTAGGCTGGCTCGTTTCGGTGGCATCATTTGTATCTTCCCAAAACCCTACAATTTGATGAGGCACCATAACAGACTTTAACGCTTCATGAAATAGCGTAATCCCAAGCTTCGTTTCATCCATTTTGTCGTACATCGATGCGGAACAGTCAACTAAAAGAGAAAAGACGGCATCAATTTGCGCAGAATCTTCATCTTTTTTATAAAACAAACGAGGATTGTCATCTGTCCATAGTTTTAGAAGCTTTTTATTCAATCGGCCAAAGTGCAGCTCGCTTCTAGGAAGCGTTTTTTTATGTTCAAGCGTTTTTTCAATCATTTGCTTTAATTTCTTTTGATACGATGCAATAATTTTTTTATTCTCATCATACTGAACAACGTGATCGTCGTTCGGAAGTTTAGAATCTATAAAAACAGCATAGGCATGCTTATTTTCTTTCCCATACTCATAATCCGCTTCCCCGTCTTTTTCCGGATGCGTTTGCTCCATGGCTTCGATTTGAGAATAATCGTTGCGCGATGTTTTTTGAGAAGACCCTTGCACCATGCCCATTGCTTGATCTCCATCGTCGCCTTCACGAACACCATCGCCTAGCATGTCTGTTTTTGAGCCTTGATCCATATCAAACTGTAGAAAACTTTGCGTCGCTTCGCTTGTCTCTCGATGCCACATTTCCATTTTCTCTTCGTGAATGTCTTCATCCCCGTCTTTTTCATGCTCTAAAATATCATCGTTCACTAATGAATCTTTGCGCTTTAAATCTTCAAATGTTAACCCTTCTTCTAACTGATCATACTGGAGTTCAGCCAAGAAGAAATAGGTATTAAGCATATCTTTTTCAATAATATCATCAAAAACATCTACAAGTTCAAGACAGATGCGCGATACATCTTTTGTTGTTTTAGCTTCATATACATTTGTTAGCTGTCTGCGAATAAAAGGCATCGCTAAATTAATCGATTCACTCATTGAAGGAATTTCTTCAAATGGATTTTCGGCCGTCAATAGCAAGTAGATGCCGTTAAAAAGTGCATCCGTATACACGCTTTTTGTTAAATTTGCGCTCATTTGTGTAGCAAAATATTTTCTATAGAGCTGTCTTCTGACGGCGAAGGCTTTTTTCGTTCCAGAACGTTCGCGTTTGCATACTTCTTCTAAACGAATATCTTCAAACAGCATAAACAGCTGCTTAGCTAAGCTAGGTACCGAGGTTTTATTTATTTTCTTTAAATATGCATTAATTTCTTTGAAGTTTGAATGCTTATAGCTTCCAATACTTCTTAAAAATACATCACTTTTTAAGCCGTACACTTTGTCTTGTTCTGGACGGTTATCCCAAAAGTGACTGAGATAAATAATGCCGTGTACAGGATCATAATAAGACGAAACGCGATACTCTACTTCAATTTCATCATTTTTTGTTAATGTTTTCGTTAAATCTGCCAGCTCCATATAGAGAAAGGAATCTACATTTTTGTCGTTAAATTTAATAAATCGCATAGCGCCACTCCTTACTCAAATAATGTTTCAGCAATATTTTGAATGGCGGCTTTTTCCCTTTCATCTTCTAGCTTTTCAATAATACCGCGTTTAATCGCGCGAAGAGGCGGCATATAAAGAGCTAAATCACACGTATCGATAAGCGCACGAATAGACGCAGCTTCTTCTGATACATGGCCGCTTTGAACTTGAGTAATTAAATCTGCAGAGAGCGTGACAAATTTATCAATTAATTTTTCGTCTTTTAACTGAGACTGAGACATCAGAACTTGCTTTAAGCTGCCTCCTTGAATATACGGAACTTCAATAACAACAAAACGATTTTTTAATGCTTCGTTTAATGGAACAGTACCAACATACCCCTCATTAATAGCCGCTACTACGCCGAACGTTTGCTGACCGCGTACTACATCTCCAGTGAATGGGTTCGTAATCATTTTCCGGTAATCAAGAACCCCGTTTAAAATAGGAAGCGTTTCAGGTTTAGCCATGTTAATTTCATCAATATATAATAAATGGCCTTTTTTCATTGCCTGAATAACAGGTCCTTCCACAAACTCAATACCTGTTTTCCCTTCTTGTTCAGCAATTGTTTTAAAACCAAGCAGCGCTTCTGCATCTAAGTCAACCGAGCAGTTAACGCTATGCATCGGCTGAGAAAATAAATGCGACAGCGTTTCAGCCAGCTTTGTTTTACCTGAACCTGTTGGCCCCTTTAAAAGTACATTTTTCCCTAGTGACAAGGCAATAATGGCATCTTCTAAAATATCTGCTTCTTCTGCTGTATAGCCGCCTTTTCCAATTAATAGCTGATCAGCATCGGACAAATTTTCATATTTACGATTCGCTAAAAGCGAAAGAACCTCTTGCGGTAATGATAATTGTGATAGTTGAATTGACATAACAAAAATCCTTTCTTTCTGCATACTTTCTATAGTTTACTAAAAAACATTGTTCATCTCAAAGAATTGCTTTACCTACGCTTTTCTCTAAGGTTTCCGATAGAAAAATCGCAGCCTTTAAACATATATTCAGTAAAAAAAAGTAGGTTATTCACCTACTTTTTTACGATTTTATAGTTTTTATGATTAACAACTGTTTTCATGGATTCGCCCGTTTCAGCATCTTTCCCAAAATCTACGATAACCGAATTGTCTCGCACTACCATAACAATTCCTTTAAATCCTTTATAGTCGCCTTTTTTTGGCTGAATCGTATCGCCAACTTTAGCTGCTTTGACTTTAGGTGCTTGTTCTTCTGTACCTTGTGTATTTTCTACGTCCATCATGACCCCACCTTTTCCAATTTACCGTGTTTTTTATAAGTGAAAACACAATTTAATTTACTTTTTGTTGAAAATACTTAGTTCATTTTCCCACAAACATCCATGGTTAAACAACATGTGTTTGTCCATTTTTATTTTGCAAACAAACGCTGTATTTTTTATTATGTATGTAGCTGTTTTTTGTAAGAGCACATCCTTGTTCTATCATAACATTTTCTGTTTCCTTCGAACACCAATTACCCTTTAGTTTTTTAAAAAAATGACAAATTACACGGAATTATGTCGAATTTCATATGGTTTTCTTTTTAGTATGATAAGCTATATATCGTATTTTAAGCATCTTTTATCTATTACATACGATTTTTGATAAAAAAACCGAAACTTTTATCCACAAATTGCGTTGATTAAATGAAAGGGGGAGAAAATGGCACAACAGCATAACTTTGAACACATTTATAAACAGCACATGCATGATTTGCTGCGCTATCTTCTCTCTCTTACTCGCAGAAAAGAATCAGCGGAAGATTTAATGCAGGAGACCTTTTACCGGGCACTTTTACACTTAGAAACATATAAAGGCGAGGAAGTGAAGCCTTGGCTGTTCAAAATTGCTTATCACGCCTTTATTGACTGGTATCGAAAAGAAAAAAAACGCCCTACTGTCGAAATAGAAGAATGGCACTTTACTCCTCAGCCAAGTGCTGAAGAACAAGTGATGATTCAAAGTGAAATCGACGGCTGGCTTTCTGATGTATCTGCTTTGCCTCCGGCTAAGCAGAATATTGTACTGTTACGAGATTATCACGGCTTCACATATGAAGAGATTGCAGAAATGACTGGCTTTACTCTGTCAAAAGTGAAAATGGACTTGTATCGTGGTCGTCAACAATTGAAAAAAAGAAAGGAAGAGGACGGATGAGCTGTCAAGATATGAAGCATCAATGGGAAAAATATAAAAACGGCACTTTGACAGACAAAGAAGCAGAAACACTTGAAGAACATACGGAAAATTGTGAAGCATGCTCAGCTCATTTGGAGCACTTGCTAACCGAAGATGAACCGTTATCGCCAACTGCATCAGCTACTTCATTAAGTGACGATACGATGTTGGATAATAAAAAAGTTAAAAAGTCCATTTATATCGCCAAATGGAAGCAGCGCCTTTCAAATGTGACAACTGTCATTGGCTCTGTCGTTCTGCTATGGATAATCGGCAGCTTTTTATCTATTGTATATTATCATCAATCAAAAACCGAATACATAAACAGCGTGAATCAAGCGGCTATCGAATCTGCTTTTCCGAACGTTCATATACGTGAAACCACTTCTGATACACAGTCCTTTTTCCGCATGCAGTCGCAAATGGAAGCTTATAAGCAAATTGGACGTGAAGAGCAGGCCATTGGGACGTTTACATTTCATCAGCTGTTTGATAAAACAAGCGGTGTAGAAAAAGAATTTCCTGGCGGCAAATACGATCTTAACCTTTCTTTTGTCTATCCTGATCCAAAAAAACTAAGGCTACATACAAAAGAGTATAAGGAATGGACGAATGAAACATGGAAAGCATTAGAAAATCTACCAAAAGGAACGGTAAGCGAAGTGGCTATTTCTTTTGATGATACGTACTCGCTAAAAGAAGTTCAGCAAAAAATGAACGCCATCGACAGCCGTGATTTTTCTACCTCTTGGTACGCGCTTAATACAGGGCACGAACAAAAAACAAGTACAAAAGACGAGCCATTAATTGACTTAACATCAACATTTGGCTTTCCAGAGTTTCTAGACTTACCTTACGAACACAAAGGAAATCAAACCCACTCTACTAGCAAGTCGAACGTTTTAAATATGATGAAACTATTAGCTGATAATGAAGAAACGGTCCAAAAAGTTCGTCAGCTAGACCATTCGGATCTGTTGCTAAAGCAGCGATATTCTTATGTGAAAAAACATGGCGTCGGTGTGTACGGCGTTGTGATTACAGGGCCTACAAAAAAGCTTCTGAAATTAAAAAATGATCCGTCGATCACATATGCGTCACTTGGAGATGTAGAGCTATGGAATTGGTTCAGTCGTCCCTCATCAGGTACCTTAATGAATCAGTAGAAGCTGAGACAAAAGTATAGCAATGGAAGAAAAATCCGAACGATGAATCAAGACTCTTGATGGAGAATCAAACTCGTTCGGATTTTTTTATGGATAGGGTGAACGTAGGTTTCATATATGCAGTGATTTCGTTACGTCTCGGCCTCTTTTTTATTCATTCGTTAATTCTTCAAACCTTTTTACCGCTTCGCTTTTATCAAATGAACTAAACCATCGATAGTCTTGGTCATCTAAAATGCGATAGTGCTGACTAATCATATTTTGCTGCAGACGAAAAGAGCCTTCTTTTTGAATTTCTTTCCACCATACTCTTCCTCCGAGCGTTTTATCTTTTGGAGAAGATACGCCGTTATGAGCAATGATTTCTACTACTTCTAAAGGAACGTCTCCTAAAACCGATTGAAGGATTTCACTGTCACCAAACAAACCGCATACTGCAACAGTGGTCGTCCACCCTGCTTCCGTGCGCCCTTTTTCAATTTGAACCAATGTTTTTTTGGAAATACCAATGACTTCAGCCATTCTGTCTTGTGAATAGTTTCTTTCTAAACGAATTAATCGTATTTTATCCGATACTGATTTAATTACTTCTTGTTTATTCATTTTCACAGCCCTTTCTTTCTATACACGTACATTTCTTTAGTGTAATATTACACCTAATTAAAGAAGAGTTTCAAGCGTTTCCCTTCGTCACAAGACGGGGAAATATACTGAAATGGTTTTTGTACACTAAAACAAGTAAAAGGAGTTGAGAATATGTATATCATTGTATGGGCTATGCTTGTACTATACGCCTTGCTGCTAGCTCCGGGAGCAAGCGCCGCTAATGATTTGCTGTTTAAAAATCTTATCACGGGAAATTTTCAACAGGTAGATCCGCTCGTGGTTATGGTATTCTCTTTTTTAGGACTTTTCCCAGTATTGTTTATGATAATGATCTGTAAAAAAGATACATACAAACTGCCTGGATGGCCATTTTCTCTTCTATCATTTGCGCTTGGAGCTTTTTCTCTTTTGTTCTATTATCATTGGAAAGGACAAAAAGTTCGAACACGTTCGCGTGTTTCTTCACGCTTCATTGCTATCATTTCTTCTCGTCTATGGATTGGACTGTGCTTAGCGCTCACGATTTCAGGTTACGTATACGGACTATCCGTAGGTTCAATAAAAGCTTATGGAGATGCTTTTATGCAGTCACAGCTTGTTAGCGTGATGACCGCTGATTTTTTTGTTTTAACGTGGCTTTCTTACTCCGTTATGACAAAAGAAAGGATTGCATCCCGGCCTTACCTTCTTTTATGTTTCATTCCAGTTGCGGGCCCTTTTCTTATTTTGTTACGGCATAACCGCCAAGATGTTAGAGAAGAAAAACTTTAAATAAAAGTCTTGCGTTCCATTCATTATTCCGTTATAATCATTTCTTGTACGATGAAAGTTGATTAATTAGAAAACATTTATATATCGGCATCTTATTTACATTTGTTATACATACCTGCGCTGTGCGTATACTCATGTTGTCTTAAACCTTTGAGTGTTAAAAGGGAGCTCAAAATTTAGCTGCAGATAGCACGCCCTTCTTGGGACGCTAAACCCGGCTATGAGGGCACCCACCTAGTAGATCTGGGTATTTAAGACACTTAGGGTTACGGCAGTGCGGGCTTATTTTTTAGTTAGCTGTAGCTAGCTTTTTTTATTTTTCATTTTATTAGTTTACATAACTATTTTATTGTTAACTTATATTTTTTTTTAGACATGTATGTTTTATTTATCTTCGATTGAGGAACATAAAAAGTAATAAAGGAGATGGATAAAATGAATGAACAAAAAATTGCTAAAAAAGTAAACGAAGTATTAGAAGGAAATCGTGTAGGAACATTAGCCACAGTTGTAAACAACAAACCCCATTCTCGCTATATGACATTCTTTAGCGACGAAGAGGGTATCGCTCTTTACACACCAACAAATATCAATACACATAAGGCAGAAGAAATCGAAGCCAATCCGAACGTGCACGTACTATTGGGCTACAGCGGTGAAGGATATGGCGATCAATACTTAGAATTATCTGGTACAGCTGTTCTTCGTACTGGTGATCAATTAAAAGAGCGTATATGGAACGATCACATGAAAGAATGGTTTGACGGTCCAAATGACCCTGAGTATGTTGTTCTTGAAATTACGCCGAACGAAATTCGCTTCATGAATGAAGGCGAAGAAACTCCTCAAACTGTTCAGCTATAATAAAAAAAGCGCACAGTGTGCGCTTTTTTTATTTTCCTACCGCTTCTTTCAATTGAGCTGCTTTTTCTTTTGGAGACGCTGCTAAGCTAATCGCGGTAATAATAGAAACGCCATCTGCACCTGCTTCTACTACTTGTTTGGCATTTTCAGGCGTGATACCACCGATTCCTACAATTGGAAAGTCAATATTCTGGTTTCGCACTTCTTCAATTAATTTTGTACCTTGCACTGCTTTTGCGTCTTTTTTTGTAGAAGTAGGAAAAACAGGTCCCATTCCTACATAATCCGCCCCGTCTTTTATCGCTTGCTGCAGCTCTTGTACATTATGAACAGAGACGCCCACAATCCCTTTTCCTATTTTCTCTCGAACAATATGAGCTTTTTCATCTTCTTGTCCAATATGAACGCCATCTGCTTGTAAGCGGATCGCTAAGTCAAGATCATCATTCACAACAAAAGGAACGCTGTGCTGCTGACAAATTTGCTGAAGTTCCTTCGCCAGCTGATATTTCGCTTCTCCTGTTAAGGCACCTTCGCCTTTTTCACGAAATTGAAACACGGTAACGCCGCCTTCAATTGCTTCTTTCAACACTTCTTTCGGATCTTTTTTACAGTTATTGCTGCCCATTATAAAATAAACTTGCAGCAGCTTTTTGATTTCTTCGTTTGTCATTTTCCGGCTCCTTTTAACGTTGATGTACTCTTGCATATGATTCAATATCCTGCCCAGATAAAAGATGAAGTTGGTTTAACAGCTCAATTTGAAAGCTTCCCGGCCCTTCTTCACCTTTTTTCGCTGCGGCGATCTCACCTGCCACTCCGTAAAAACTTAAAGCAGCAACGCTTGCCTCGACATATTCTTTTTCTACAGCAGCGAAAGCTCCTATAATTGATGTCAGCAGACACCCAGTACCCGTCACTTTCGTAAATAACGGGTGACCGTTGTCTACTGTATACGTTGTGTTTCCATCCGTGATTACATCTTGTTTACCCGTGATAACAATCACTGTATCTAATTTGTTCGCTGCTTTCTCAGCAAGTTCAATGACGTCTCCTTGCCCTTCTAATGAATCAACGCCTTTAATGAGCCATGACTCGCCTACTACATTCGCAACTTCAGCAGCGTTACCACGAATAACTGCAATATTTAATTCTTCTACAAGCTGACGTGCTACTTCTGTACGAAACGGTGTCGCTCCGGCTCCTACAGGATCGAAAATAACCGGCACGCCATTTTCATTTGCTGATTTTCCTGCTATTCTCATCGCTTCTACTTCTTGAGCCGTCAGTGTACCCATATTTAAAACAAGCGCTCCGGCGATTCGTGCCATGTCAGCCACTTCTTCCTTCGCATAAGCCATAACAGGTGAAGCTCCTAGTGCAAGCAGTCCATTTGCAGTAAAATTGGTTACCACAACATTCGTAATATTATGAACAAGCGGACTTGTATCTCTTACTTTTTCTAATTGAGCTGAAATTTTACTAATATCCATATTCTCTCACTCTTTTCATTTAGTTTTAACACTGCAAAAAAAAGACAAAAAAGCACCTTGCATGCGCAAAGTGCTTTGGTATGTACTCACATTCCCTGCGCTGGCATTATCCAACAGGTTCAAATGGTCAACAGGCGTCCCTGTACTCTCAGCCTGCCCCGCGCAAGCTCCCATACTATTCTTGTTACGTTTAAAGTTTACTATTAACCTTTTTTATTTGCAACCATTTCACTGTTTTGCCGATAAAATAAAGCTTCTCTATAGGCTGAGTGGCGTTGTAAACCTTACACCTTTACTAAAAGAATAATCAAAAGACCTCCAGTAAGCTACTAGAGGTCTTCTATTCCCTAAGAATTCTATCATTTTTTCCTTATGGTTATTTCTCTTGAACCGCTTGATTTCTCACAGCTGTTTTTCTGTCCTTCCCTGCTCTTAAAGATAAAAGAAAACAAAGCAGCAGTACAAGTGCAGCTGATACGTACGGATAATTAATGTTTATATCAAAGAGAAAGCCTGCTACAACTGGTCCAATAATATTCCCAAGACTTGTATAAGCAGAATTTAGTCCGGCTACATACCCTTGGTCGTCTTGTGCCATCATCGACATTTGCGTGCTGATTGCCGGACGTAAAATATCTGTTGCTAAAAAGACGATGAATGTCACAACAATAATAAGCCAGTACGTGTGCACAAATAGCGTAAGTAAAATAAAAAGTCCCGTCATCATCAAGCAAAACGAAATCACTCTTTTTTCACCAAACTTATTTAAAATCCAGCCAAAAATCGTAACCTGCACTACAGCCCCCGCAATAGAGCCAAACGTAATAACAAACGCAATATCTTTTGGCGTAAAGCTAAATTTATGATCAACAAATAGTGAAAAAATCGTTTCATAATTGGATAATCCAAACGATGTCACAAAAACAATAATTAAACTTAGAAAATAAGGTTCTTTATAGGAATTCATAAGCTGCAGTAGCAGCCGATCTTCTTTTGGATTCTCATTGTTTGAAACAGCATGATTTTGTACAGGACGAGACTCTGGCAAAACAAAAAGCGTAATCACTGCAGCCAAGCCTCCTGCTACTGCGGCCATATAAAATGGTACACGCATGCCGTATTCAGCTAAAAAGCCTCCGATACCGGGCCCAATAATAAATCCTGTTGTAATCGCCGCCGTCACATAGCCCATTCCTTTAGCGCGTTCTTTAGCAGACGTCACGTCCGCTGTATAAGCCATAACAGCAGGCATAATAAGCGCGGCCCCGACCCCTCCTAACATTCTCGATACAAATAATAAAAGAGGTGTACTCACTGAACCAAAGAACCATTCAGATAAGGCAAAAACAATCATTCCCGCTACAATAATTTTCTTTCTCCCTAACGAATCTGATAACCGACCCGCTAAAGGTGAAAACAGAAATTGAGTTAGTGAAAACACCGCTACTAAAAGCCCCATCACGCTGCCGTTGATATGAAGCTCCGTCATATATGTTGGCATAATTGGAATAACGAGACCGATTCCTGTAAAAATAATAAAAATATTTAGCATGAGCAGCAAAATCGCCGCTCGATTTCTTAACAATAATGACATATAAACCTCCTGATTACAAAAATACTGAACGTTCGGTCTATAAAAATACAAAATAATGAGGGATTACTCATTACCGCAATAAGCATCCCCGATTATTTAAGAAGACCTTGCTATAATTCCGTTTAAAAATACATCGATTGCTGAATGGTAAAGCTGCAGGGCATTTTCCGTGTTCGTTTTTCGAGACATACGGCTCATTCCAACAAACAGCCCTTCTAAAATCACTGCAAGCTGTTCTGCATTTTTAGGAGAAAACTCTCCTTCATCAATGCCTTTTTGCAAAAGTTCCCGGTTAAACTCCACGTGTCGTTTCACCATCTCATCAATTCGCTCTTCGATGTCGCTGCCCTTTTCCTCGTTGTTAAAAAACTCATCGGCGGCTTTCGTAAGAGGATGATTTAAATCATCTAAAATAATTTGCTCCGCAATTCCAAAAAGCTTATCTCTTGTTGTATTGTAAAGAGACTCTCTTTCTTTCCAGTTTCGTTCCCACTCGAGATCCCATTCGTCTATTAAATAGAGAAAAAGCCCTTCTTTACTTTTAAAGTGATAATAAATATTCCCTTTACTGCTTCCCGTAGCCTCTACAATTTCCTCAATAGATGTAGCTTTATAGCCTTTTTGAGAAAACAATGCTTTAGCGGCATCTGCCACTTTTCTTTTGGTTTGTTCACTTTGAAGCTTTTTTTTATTCAAGCTATTTCCACCGCCCCGCACATTTATTATTTATACTGAACATTCGTTTTGTATTATCTGATACCTATACTACTTAGGAAAAACCTTTTTGTCTAGTAAGAAAACCTAGTTTATACCTTTTTATATGAATTATGACAAAACAAAAAACAAAGAGGTTGAGACATAACTAAATCAATTCAATCTAAAGACACACAAACGGGATAAATGATCAGGTATGAATCATTTGTTACACCGCTGTCGATTACCATGAAAAAATCCGAACGAGTTGGATTCTCCCTCAAGAATCTCGATTCCTCTTTCGGATTTTCCTTCAACTAAAATACTTTTGTCCCATCCTCTTTTAATCATTCAATTTCTTTGTCATAAATACACTGTATGGATCTTCTTTGTAGGTAGAAAACGGTTCGCACTCGTAAAATCCAAAACTGGCGTACAGCTTTCTAGCCGGTTCAAAAGCAGACGCGGATCCTGTTTCTAAGCTTAAGCGTCGGTACCCTCGTTTTTGTGCTTCGTTTATTATGTACTGCAGCAGCTCTTTAGCGATTCCTTTCCGCAAATGGGCGGTAGCTGTTCGCATCGATTTAATTTCTCCGTGATGCTCATCTAACTCTTTTAAAGCCCCGCACCCTGCTAGCTGACTGTCTTCCCACACGCTCCAAAACGTAATATCACGTTGCTTTAAGTTTTCAATATTTAGAGCATGAATACTTTCAGGGGGTGAATGTAAGTTCATTCCTTGAAGGTGAGAACTTACCAGTTCAATAACTTCATTGTTCATTAAGTGGTCTCTTTTTATTTTAATCATTTTCTCTTCCTTCCTGCTACTAAGGGGTGGTCAACTACAAACCGACTTATGAATAAATTCACTGTCGACCTTTAAAAATCCTTTTATACACTCCCTTCTTTTTCTCCAGTTATTAAAACCGACTTTGCCAAGCAGATGTTTCATACATTGTTAAACGGAGGTGAAATTCATTGAAGAAGGTTTTATTTTGTCTTATTCCTCTTTTGTTTTTATTATCCGCCTGCTTTAGTGATCCTGTTCAAGATGATTTAATCGACTATAACAATCAAGATTTAAAAAAAGCGGCTCAGCTTGAAAAAGAAGCGATTGACGCATACGATTCTGTTACAGGCGCTAACTACACAAGTGACGCAGTGATGTATGATACGATGACGAGTGAAGTCATTCCTACCTATCGTAAATTTGTTGACGAACTGGAAAACATCGATGTAGAAACCGACGATCTTCGAAAGATTCATGAAAGCTATATAAAGGCTGCCAATACCCAGTATAATGCTTTCATTAAAATTGTCAGCGCTTTAGAAAAGCAGGACCGCAACCTTATTGCTGAGGCAAACGCTATGCTTGATGAAGCACGAAAAGGCATACGCGATTACAATGCAGCTATTAAAAAGCTGGCTAAAGAACATGATGTAAAAATTGAAGAACCAAAAACACAGCGAGAAAACAGCCTATAGTTTTGATGCAAAAAGAAGGTCTCTAAAAATAGTAAGAGACCTTCTTTCGTATGCTGTTTCAATTTCTACACGTTCGTTCGATAGATAAATGAAGAAGAGTATTAGGAAATATTGCTTAACGATGCATAATAAGAAGCAATAATTTCTTCATCGGAATGCGGAATTTCGTTTCCTTTTACAAGCTGAGCGCCGTTAATACAGCCGCTTGTAAGTAAGATAATATCATTCGGCTTTCCTAAAGAAAGCGACTTTAATACTCCTTCTGTTCGAGTAGGGGCGCGGTGAATATTATTTGCGCTCGGATTTGAAAAACCCGTCATCACTTGATCTACAATTACGTTCGGATCATGATGACCTGGATGATCAACCGTTACGATTATTTCATCCGCTTTTCCTTCAATGACACGTGCCATTTTAGGCATTTTATTAAAATCTCGAATGCCGATTCCTGCAATCATGACAATTAGCTGGTTATACTCCATCTTTTTTACTTCTTCTACTAGACGCGTAAGGGCAACAGGCGTATGGGCATAGTCTAAAATCACTTTTTGGTTATTGGGACCTTCTACCACTTGAAAGCGCCCTTCTGGACTTTCCAATTGAGGAAGCACGCTAATAATATCCTCAATGTGGTATTCAAAATGAAGAGCTGTACCAATGGCCGCTAGCACGTTAGCAATGTTGTAATCGCCATATACAGGCACTGCTACTTTGTATGACTGTCCTTTATACAGTAAATCAAAGAAAGAGCCCCCTTCTTTGACAGTAATGTTTTTTGCTTGCAGAGTTGCCTCCGCATTATTTAATAAGCTATACGTGACTTTAGGTCCTTCAAATAGCCTGCTCAAGTCTTTACCCATGTCCTGATCATCTATATTAATAACAGCATGTTTTGCCTGCTGAAATAATTTCATCTTGCATTTTTTATAGTGCTCAAACGTTTTATGATACTCTAAGTGCTCTTCTGAAAGATTTGTGTGAATGGCTACATCAAAATAAATATCTTCTACTCGCTGCTGATCAATCGCAATTGAAGATACTTCCATCACTGCCGCTTCATCGCCTCTTGTATACAAATCATAAAAAATTTTATGTAAGTCTACCGATTCAGGTGTTGTAGGCGTACTTTTTTTATAAACTAACTTCTTCTTTGATGACCAAATGCCGGTCGTTCCAATCGATCCTGTCGGCAATTTTAAAAGAGTTAAAAGCGACCTTACGTAAGCTGCTACGGTTGTTTTACCATTTGTACCTGTAACGCCAATTGTCTCAATTTTTTCATTCGTATAATCAAAATACATTTTAGAAAAAGACGCCATTACTTTGCGAACGTCATCAACAGCTAAAAACGTACAGTGAGAATACTGAGTGCTCAAAAGACGCAGCTCCTCAATGCTTGTCCCAAAGACTGCTACGGCTCCTCTAGTTATAGCTTCTTTGATATATTGATGTCCATCTTCATTTTCACCTTTTATACTAAAAAATACTGATCCGTCGTGAACCTGCTTTGAATGATATGTCAGATGGTTGATCGTTTGAGATGCAGGCCCAAAAATATGTTTAATTGATAAGTTCATTAATGTATCAAAGTGGATGTTCATAGCTATTCCTCACAGTGTATAAATTTTATTTTTAATATGTTCTAAAATCCCTTAAATACTCTTTGAAGGATATTTTTCTTTATTTCCATTTATAAAGAACTTTCTACAATTCAATCTTTTTATTTTGCTTTCATGTGTAGAACGAAAATAAAGAAAAGACGGATCACTATTTTTTAAAACTAAAAGCATGTAAAATATGGATGAACTGTGTATATCATACCAGCAGCAAAAGCGAAGTATTGTAGTAAAATATTCCCCCTATACGTGCAAAACGAAACCATTCTTTAAAATAAAATAATTTCATAGAGTGAGTTGAATCATGATAAATACTTGAACGTGGGATAAGAAAGATTACTGTATTAATCAGTGCCTCCCTTTGCAAAATAACAAAGAAAACATCATAATAAAAGATGCGCATAACAGCGTGAATGACTCTGTTTTGAAAGGATGGACTACAGCAAATGACGCGTTCTCTTTTAGCGATTGAACCACTTCCTCTTTTATTTTACCAACAGCCTACACTTGAATTAGCTCAGTCGCTGTTAGGATGTCTTCTTGTTCACGAAACGGCAGAAGGAACTGCATCTGGTTTTATTGTAGAAACAGAGGCTTATAAAGGGCCTTTCGACCGAGCAGCTCATAGCTTTAATAACCGGCGCACAAAAAGAACGGAGGTAATGTTCGGTCCTCCTGGTCATGCCTATACGCATACAATGCATACACATTGTTTACTCAATGTTGTAAGCAGCGACATCGATTGTCCAGAAGGCGTCCTCATTCGAGCTATTGAGCCATTTAGCGGAAAAAATTTGATGAAAAATAGACGTCGAGGGATGGAAAATGAAATAAATTGGACAAACGGTCCTGGGAAACTAACAAAAGCACTAGGGGTTTCAATGGATTTGTACGGTCATGATTTAACCAGCCCTCCTCTTTATATTGCTCGTGGCTTCACTCCTTCAGAGATTTCCGCCGGACCTCGCGTTGGCATTGATAATTCTGGTGAAGCGAAGGATTACCCTTGGCGCTTTTGGGTTGCCAATCACCCTTTTGTATCGAAATTCAGGTGAACCAAAGGCGAATTGATTTACTAACGAAAATAAAAGAAGCACCTCTTTTTAGAGATGCTTCTTTTTGCTTACGCCCACCACATTTGTGAGGGAGTTTCTTCAATTAATACACTTTGTAAGTTTGTAACCGCGCGTTTAAATCCTTCTTCAATCGACATGATTGGATCTTCGTGCTCAATGCTGACTACATAATCGTATCCGTATGTGCGAAGTGCACTCATCATATCAGACCACTCTTTTACATCATGTCCGCACCCTACGGATCTAAACGTCCATGCACGCGTTTGGACTTCTCCGTATGGCTGCATATCCGTCAGGCCATACATGTTAATATTATCCTGGTCCAAGTACGTATCCTTTGCATGGAAATGATGAATCGCATTTTCTTTTGCTAAAATTTTAATAGCTCCTACCGGATCAATTCCTTGCCACCATAAATGACTTGGATCAAGGTTAGCGCCAATCGCTGGACTTGTTTTTTCGCGAAGCTTTAGGAGCGTATACGGAGTATGAACTAAAAATCCGCCGTGAAGTTCTAAACCAATTTTCACATTATGCTCCTCGGCTAGTTCTCCAATTTCTTTCCAATAAGGAACAAGCTTATTTTCCCATTGCCAATTCAATACGTCTCCATACTCGTTAGGCCAAGGAGTAACAGGCCAGTTTGGGTACTTGGCTTCTTCGTGATCTCCTGCTGTTCCAGAGAAACAGTTCACCACTGGAACATCTACTAATGATGCTAGTTGGATGGTCTTGCGAAGCGTTTCGTCAGATTCTTTTGCAAAACTTGCCTCAGGTGAAATAGGATTGCCGTGGCAGCTAAATGCGCTGATTGTAAGTCCGCGGTCTTTTATCTGCTTCATATAGGCTTCTCTTTTTTCTTTATCTTCAAGCAGCTCATCTAGCGGACAATGGCTGTTTCCCGGATAGCCGCCCGTTCCGATTTCAACAGCATGAAGACCTGCTGCTTTTACTTTATCTAACATCTCTTCAAAAGAAAGATCCGCAAATAAGACCGTGAATACTCCAAGTTTCATTTTAATTTCCCCCTGTGCGATATATTTCGTCAATAATAGCTGAGACTTGAAGCGCTTCTTGTGGCTTTACCACTAATTCAGCATTTCCTTTACACGCTTCAACGAAATTTTTAGCCTGACTTAGGCTGTAATCATCTTCTCCATCTATCCAAGGTGACGTACTGTTCATGAGCATACCGTTTTTAGACGTGTATAGTTCAAACGGAAACACACTTAAACCGCCCTCTACCCCTGATATGCTTACGTGCTCTTCATCATCTTCGATATTAGCTGCCCAAGAAGTTTCTAAAAGAAGCGACGCTCCATTTTCAAATTTAATATAGGCCGTTACATGATCATCCACGCTGAATGTTTCATGATCAAATGCTCCCCATTGATTTAATTGGTTAGGCGTTTTACTCAGGTCATTATATGTACTTCCCAGCACTTCAGTATGCTTTGGGTTTCCCATCAGCCAAAGCGTTAAATCAAGCAAATGGCAGCCGTAATCAATTAAGCTGCCTCCTCCTTGAAGATCTTTGTTCGTAAATACCCCCCAACCGGGAACCTTTCGGCGACGCATTGCTCTGACACGTGCAACTAATGGGCGCCCTACCTCTGTCATCATTTTTTTCGCAGCCTGCGCTTCTTTCATGAATCGGTAATGATACGCAATCGCTAACTGCTTACCTGATTCTCTAGCAGCAGCAAGCATTTCTTCACCTTGCTCTTTAGACATCGCCATTGGCTTTTCACATAGGACGTGAACGCCTGCTTTTAGCGCTTCTACTGCAAACTCGGCGTGAAATTTATTCGGTGTACAAATACATACAGCGTCCACTTCTTTAAACATATCTTTGTAATCAACAAATACGTGAGGGATATTATGCTCATTGGCTACCTCTGTGGCTCTTTCACTATTAATATCGCTAAGCCCCCAAATCACACATTCATCACCCAGTTGTTTGAATGCTGGGATATGCCTGCTTACAGCAATCCCTCCTGCTCCGATTATGCCAATTCTCACGTTTTTCACCTCTTACACGCGCGTAATTTGTTTCGTTTGACTTGATTTTAAAGCTGCTAAAATAACAGCAAGTGATTTTAATCCTTCTTCACCAGGAACAGGAGATTCTTTATCTTCTGCAACTGCATCTACAAATTGTTCAATGACGTGAGAATTACTTTGTCCGCCTTCATCGTTCGACTGGATTTTTCCTAACTCATAGTTCACCACTTCACCTGTTGCATATTGGGCAACTAATGAATACGTCGGATCGTCCTCTAAACGAAGAATCCCTTTCTCGCCGTAAACAATCGTGGAGTTGTCTTCTTTTCCATTGTAAGCCCAGCTTGCCGCAAGCGTACCGATAATCCCGCTTTCCGTTTTTAATACGCACACAGCATTGTCGTCTACATTTGCAAAGTCTTTTGCATTGCTTTCTACAAATGCACCGACTTCTACAATTTCTTCATTTAATATGTAGCGGAGCATATCGGTTTTATGAACGCCTAAATCCCCCATAGCACCAATAAACGCTTCGTCTTTTTTAAAGAACCAGCTGTCTTTTCCGTCCACGCTCCAACCTTCAGGACCACCGTGGCCAAAAGCCGTACGGAAACTGTAAATTTTACCGATTTCCCCTTTTCCAATAAGTTCACGAGCTTTTTGATGAGAAGCTACAAAGCGCTGATTATGTCCGATCATTAGTTTTTTACCGTTTGTTTTTGCTGCTTCAATCATTGCTTTCGCTTCTTCTTCTGATGTTGCCATCGGCTTTTCACACAGGACATGAACTCCGCTGTTTAACGCTGCCACCGAAATAGGCGCATGAAGATAATTGGGCGTACATACGCTCACTGCTTCCACTGTACCGCTTGCTAAAAGTTCTTCGTAGTTTGTGTAAGCTTTTACACCGTACTGCTGCGCTACGCTGTTTGCACGTTCTGTGTTTATATCGCAAACGGCTACTAATTCTACTTGTTCATTCATCTTATATTCTGGTAAGTGACGGTGTTGCGCAATGCTTCCGCACCCAATAACGCCAATTTTTACTTTTTCCATCTTTCCTATCCCCTTTGCTTAAGCATTATTAATTAGTTTTTAACAGCGATTGATTCAAGCGGTTGCGCATTGCCGTAAACAGGACGTTTTCTCTCTGCTGGCTTCGCCCATTTAATAGCATTCATAATGACACGCTGAATGTCTTTGTTATGGTATGTTGGATATGTTTCATGTCCAGGTCTGAAATAAAATACTTTTCCGTTTCCGCGTTTGTATGTGCAGCCGCTTCTGAAAATTTCTCCGCCTTCAAACCAGCTCGTGAAAATCAGTTCATCAGGTGCTGGAATATCAAAGTGCTCTCCATACATTTCTTCGCGCTCAAGCTCGATAAATTCACCAATACCTTCCACAATCGGATGACTCGGTTCTACTACCCACAAGCGCTCTTTTTCATCTGCTTCACGCCATTTTAAGTCGCAGCTTGTGCCCATTAACGTTTTGAAAATTTTAGAAAAGTGACCTGAGTGTAAGACAATAAGCCCCATACCGTCTAGCACGCGCTGCTTTACTTTCTCAACGATGTCATCTTTCACTTCGTCATGTGCTAAATGACCCCACCATACTAAAACATCCGTTTGATTTAATACTTCTTCAGTCAACCCGTGTTCTACTTCGTCTAATGTTGCGGTGTGTGTACGAAACCCTCCTTCTTCTAAAAAAGAAGCGATGGCACCGTGAATGCCTTCAGGGTAAATTTCTCTTACAACCGGATTTTTCTGTTCATGACGATTTTCATTCCATACTGTAACATTAATCATTTTCATATCCCCTTTTTTTGTGAATGCTAACTTATATCCCCTTTTTTCATAAATGCTAAACTTTGGTTAACCGGTTAACTTACTCTGATTCACCCGCGCTTAGCAGTCGAATCTCGAATAATAAGTTCAACCGATAATTTCACATGCTGCAGCGTGCTGAAACGGTGTTCAATTGCTTGAATAACAGACGTCGCGGCGACGACTCCTTTGTTAAATACATCTTGACGAATGGTTGTTAGACTTGGAGATGCATAGCTACTAAACGTTATGTCATCGAACCCTACGATTGAGTAGTCCTGCGGAATTTTTTTCCCCTTTTCTTGCAGTGCTTTCATAATTCCAAGCGCCAGCGTATCAGAGGATGCAAAAACCGCCCGAATATCCTTATGATCTTGCAGCAGCTTGTTCCCTAAATTGTAACCGTTATCAAACGAACTTTCGTTCACTTCAAAAACAAACGTCTTTGATGGTGTAATGCCCGCTTCTTTTAATGCTTTCTCGTAGCCTATATACCTCTTTTTATCCACTGGACTATTGACGAGGTGATGAGCAACAAAGGCAATTTCTTTGTGACCCAAATTCACTAAATGTGTTGTAGCTAGATATCCTCCATACTCATCGTCTACAGAAATATGATGATAATCGCGTTCGTACCTTTCGTATGTATCTACTAGCACAATCGGATTCGATAACGCTTTCATTTTCTCATACAATCGATGCGGGAAGGCTCCTAAAAACAGAAGACCATCAATATTTCTCGTTCGAATCCATTTTAGGCAATCAGCTGGGCTACTCGCTCCAGATATGACTAGATCATAACCATGCTTACGGATTACATATTCAATTCCACTAATCATTTCACTGTAATAATGGTTATCTTTAAATATAGTAGAAAGTGAATCATCTGTAAGCGGGAACATAACGCCAATCATATTTGACTTTTGTTTCGAAAGACTAACGGCGGTTAAATTTGGTTCGTAGTTTAATTCTTTTACCGCTGTTAAAATTCGCTCTTTTGTTTCATCGGATACTTTGTTAATTCCGTTTAAGACGTAAGATACTGAAGCTGCAGACACCCCTGCATGCTTTGCTACATCACGAATCGTTATCTTTTCTCCCATAAAATCTCTCCAGTTAAACGGTTAACTATTTACTCGTTCATTATAATTCACTCCTTTATTATCAGTCAACGTATTTTTCAAATTATCTGTTAACTATTATAATATCTTCCTAGATTGGTATGTTTTAAGCAGTGACAAGATGTATTGACACCTGTTAATCTTTGAAACGTACATATAAAGTTCGGTGCACAGCACGCACCGATCCGTGATAAAAGGGGCGTTCAAAAGGATTTCAGGAGGTACTTACTTTATGTTTAAGAAACTAGCAATTATTGGAGCACTAGCAGTTCCTATGTTCGGCATGAGTCACGGGGCAAATGCCGCTGAAACAACCCATCGCGTAAAAGCCGGAGAGACTCTTTACAAGATTGGCGCTGAATACGGCGTTACGGTTAAACAGTTAAAAGAAGCGAATCACAAATCTACCGACTCTATTAATGCAAATGAAACATTAACAATCCCTAACTCTATTAGCGAAAGTGATAAAGAATTGTTAGCTCGCCTTGTACAAGCTGAAGCAAAAGGCGAACCTTACGCTGGCAAAGTGGCTGTAGCAACAGTCGTTTTAAACCGCGTGGATAGCGATTCTTTCCCAAACTCTATTCATGATGTCATTTATCAAGGTACACAGTTTACACCTGTACAAAACGGTGAAATTAATAAAGCAGCGGATGCTGACGCAAAAAAAGCTGTAAATGAAGCACTAGCTTTTAGAGGTCAAGGAAAAGGTTCGTTATTCTTCTTTAATCCAGATAAAACAAGCGACCAATGGCTTCGTCAAAAACAGGTTACGATTACGATCGGAAATCACGTTTTTGCAAAATAAACAAAAGATTGAGACATAAAAAATTGCTCCAATCTAAAGGCGAACAAATGGCGTAAAGGAGCTCGTATGGATTGCTTGTGACACCGCTGTTGATTTCCGTGCAAGTCTTCGCTTTCCGCGGGCGGCCGGTGAGCCTCCTCGTTGCTTACGCTCCTGCGGGGTCTCACCTGTTCCGCTTTTCCCGCAGGAGTCTTGGTCTTGCGCTCCAATCAACAGCTAGAAGCAATTAAATCGATTAAACTTACCTTCACTATCACAATAAAAAGCTCCGAACGATTCATCGTTCGGAGCTTTCTTCAACTAACATATTTTTTGTCTCAGCCTATTTAATATGCAACAAGTAAGCTTAATAGAACAACTATAATTATAATAGGCAATACGCATTTAACTAGAAAGAACCATGCATTGAATAATTTAGCGCCTTTTGTACTTCCTGAAATAAACTCTTCATACACGGCTTCTTTTTTCATTTTAAATGTCACAAAAATCGCAATGGCTAAACTTCCAAGAGGCAGCATTAAGTTGCTCACAAAAAAGTCAGCTACGTCAAATATACTTCTGCCAAAAAGTGAGACATGTTTTAGTACACCAAACGAAAGCGCTGATGGGATACCTACCACAAACACAAGAATCCCTGATAAAGAAGCGTAGCGAGTTCGTTTTGTCTGATCGTCTTTGGTTAAAGCAGCTACGATAATTTCCAGCAGTGAGAAAGCAGAGGTAAGCGTAGCGAATAGAAATAAAATTAAAAACAGTGCTAAAAAGACGGTACCAAACGGCATTTTCTCAAATACTGTTGGCAAGACCACAAACAAAAGTCCAGGTCCTTCAGTTGGCTTTAATCCAAATGAAAAAACGGCTGGAAAAATAGCCAAGCCCGCCAGCAGCGAAACAAACAAGTTCAAAATAGCAATAGTGCCAGCTGAACGCGTCAAGCTTACTTTTTTCCCTAAATAAGAGCTATATGTCACCATGCAGGATAATCCCACGCAAAGCGAGAAAAACGACTGACCGAGCGCATAGAGAACAGATGACCCTGTAATGGCTGAAAAATCTGGTTTCAAAAAGAACTTTACTCCGTCCATTGCTCCGTCTAATGTTAAAGAACGCACCACGATAATGATAAAACAAATAAATAACAGCGGCATCATGTATTTATTAGCACGCTCTATTCCTTTTTGTACGCCTTTTGAAATAACAAACACTGTAATTAATAAAAACAGCGCCTGCGCACCTAATACTACATAAGGCTGGCTAATGACGGCATTGAACAACGGGCCGTACTCTTTTCCGCTTAGCATACCGGTTACGCTCATAATCGTATATAAAATCACCCAGCCGCCAACGACGCTGTAAAAGGAAAGCAAAACGACACAGCTTAGTACTCCCAGCCTGCCAATCCATACCCAAGCGGATTTTGGAGCAATTGCCTTATAAGCACTAATCGCTTCTTTTCCCGTATGTCTTCCAATGATAAATTCTGCCAACAGAAGCGGCAATCCAATAAAAATCGTAAATAAAATAAACAACGCAAAAAACGCTCCACCGCCACTGGTTCCCGTTACGTATGGAAACTTCCATATCGCTCCTAGACCAATTGCTGCCCCAGCAGATGCTAAAATAAAACCGAGGCGTGAAGACCACTGATTTCCTTTACTCATATAATGTTACTCTCTCCTCTTCTAAACTCAAAACTCACCTGATTAGTACTGTACCATAAATGCAGAAGAAAATCATTCCCGTTTTACTTTTTTCTATAAAACGATATCTATATAGAATAGAAAAATGAAGAAGCAGCTGCTTCTTCATTTTAAGGTTGGTGTTTCTATTCAAAATTTATTCTCTGTACGATGATTCATCTCCCCGGTAGGCTTCTTGATTTGAAATTTCTTCAATATGCATATGCCCTTCTCTCTCTAAACGAAGGACCGTACGCTCTGCATCTTCATAACTCTCGCACGTCACTTGTTTATATTCCATATCATCTTTATCTGTGTAAGCGACTAAATATGTTTCCATTTTAACTCCTCCTAATACAACCTGTATGTAACGTATGTTGCCTTTTTCGTTTATTTCTAAACATATAGGCTCCAAACATAAAGCCTAGCATACTATAATAGCGGAACTTCAATTTAAAAAAGTTGAATTTTTCATTATGCACCGATGCAACATGGAGGTTACACTTATGACATTTATTTTATCATTCGTACCAATTGTTGTTCCTTTTGGTATTTTAATTAGCTTAATTGCTTTTACAGCTGCTTTTTTACAATCAAAAGAGCATCATAAAAAGCTCTAGCTTACAAAAGCTAGAGCTTCTTTTTAAAAACGTCTATAGCGTTTAATCAATCCCACAATAATGGCAATTGCTAATAAAACAACTGAAATGATGACAGTAATGACAATTGGCTGATTTCCACTTTGCTTCACTGCAATGGCAATATAAGCCCAAATAAAAACAAGCGGATAAACAGCGTCTCGGTTTTTTAATGTAAACATAATGCCCAGCGCAGCTCCTACCAGCAGCATAATAATCGTCCATGCTAACTCGCTCAGGCCAAGCAAATGCTGTATTCCATTTGCTTGAAATACGACAAACACATTGACAATAGTCGCAACAGAAATCCATCCAAGATAAAGCGAAATCGGCAGACGCATAAACCATGTCGTCATCCGAGAATGCTGAATAATGGAATATACAATCATTAATGTGCCTAGAATAAAGAGCATAACTAAAAGAGATAACTTATAGTAATCGTTTTGGAAAATAAAGATCCACGCACTATTTAACAAACAGTTTAGAAAAAACCAAATGCCGATACGTGCATATATTTCCTTTTGATCTTCTCTTGCAAAAAATTGGCGTATAACCCAAATGGTTAATAATAAATAAATAACGCCCCAGATAGCAAAGGCATAACCCGCTGGTGTAAACAACGTAGGAACTTGCGCAGAAGCTTCTCCGGTTGTTTTGCCTCCTATTGGAATGGCATTTGCTAAATAATTCACAAGCAGTGTAATAGCCAAGCCTACTGTATTTAATACAGCATACAAACGAAATTTCGCCATTTTGTTCTCTCCTTTCTTCTATTTATATGGGAGTGTTTCGGAGACGAAAACGGCTCTTCCCTTCATTAATACCTCTTCTTCCCTAAAAATATGCATTTTTAAACAAAAATGATTAAAAATAGCTTTAAGAAATTTCCTCTTTAAGAAAGAAAAGCGGTTAGCACACAATTTCCCATAACGCTTTCTATTTTTCAGAATATATGGTAAGTTAAACATAGATTAATAGGAAGTCCACTAGGGGTGCCCACCGGCTGAGACAAGTTTTCTTGATCCCTTTGAACCTGATCTGGCTCATACCAGCGTAGGAAAGTGGCAATGTTCAGTTTTTTACTGTCCTTTGCCACTCCGTTTATAAACGGAGTGTTTTTTATTTCCTTTATGTGCTTGTTTGTGACTTCCTCATATTAAAGGAGGATTTTGATGTCATTTTCATCTCAATTAAGACAAGAAGCAAACTATATTTACGAAGCCATTTTTAACCATCCTTTTATTAAAGGAATTGCTGAAGGAAACGTGCCAAAAGAAGCGCTTATTCACTACGTTTCTCAAGATTACGAATACTTAACAGCATTTGTTCGCATTTACGGCGCTGCTTTAACGAAATGCCGCACGCGTACCGAAATGGAAGCCTTTAATGCCGGCATTTCTACGGTATTACATAGTGAAGTACACCCTCACAATAATTTTTGTGAAGTAGCAGGCGTACGTTATGAAGACCTTCACACTGAGACGCTTTCACCGACAGCCAGCCACTACATTAACCATATGACAAGCGTTGCGCATACAGGCAGCTTAGCAGAAATCATTGCAGTGCTTCTTCCATGTCCATGGACGTACGTTGAAATTGGGCAGCGCATTACAGAACAAGTAAATCCATCTCCTTCTCATCCTTTTTATGAATGGATTCAGTTTTATAATAATGAAGAAATGAATGGCACAACACAATGGTTTTGTAACAAGCTCGATGAACTCGCCGAACAAGCGACTGAAGAAGAACGTAACCGTATGAAAGATCACTTCATCAAAAGCTGTGAACTCGAGTATTTATTTTGGGAAATGGCATATACCCAAGAAAAATGGCCGCTTTCTCAGCTTTCACTTTCAAAATAACGAAAAAGCCTCCTATCAGGAGGCTCTTTTATTTCAGTAATTTTTTGATCATTTTCAAGCTTTGTTTTTCCGAAGGATAGCGGAATGACAAATCAAACTTGGTTGTTTGAGACAGCATGCTTTTAAAATGAGTAAATGTCTGAAAGCTGTCTTTTCCATGATATTGACCCGTGCCGCTTTCTCCCACTCCGCCAAACGGTAAATATGGCGTAGCGATATGCATAAGCGTATCGTTTATACAGCCTCCTCCAAATGAAAGACGCTCCGTTATGGCGTTTTGCACATCTTCACTTTCTGTAAATAAGTAAAGAGCTAACGGCTTAGCTTTTTCTTGAACTTTATGAATGACTTCGTCTAGTGTTTCATATTCAATCATAGGAAGAATAGGCCCAAAGATTTCTTCTTGCATGACATCTGAGGTCCAGCTTACTTCACTTAACACCGTAGGTTCTATTGTTAGCGTGTTTTTATTGTACCCGCCTCCAACTATAGCATTTCCGTCTTTTAAAAACTCAACTAGCCGAGTAAAATGGCGCTCACTGACAATACGGCCATAGCGGTCGCTTTCAAGCGGATTACTACCGTAAAATTGAGAAATCGCTTCGCGAAGTTTCTCTACAAGCTGCGCTTTTACCTTTTTATGCACGAGCAAATAATCAGGAGCAACGCACGTTTGGCCTGCATTCATCCCTTTACCAAACATAATTCGCTTCGCTGCAAGATCTAGGTTTGCGTCTTCATGTACAATGCACGGACTTTTTCCGCCTAGCTCAAGCGTGACGGGAATAAGCTGCTTCCCTGCTTCTTGCATAATAATTTTCCCTACATTTACACTTCCCGTAAAGAAAATATAATCAACGGGCTGTTTTAAAAGCAGACTTGTAGTGTCTACAGCCCCTTCAACCACCGTCACAAATGCTGGGTCAAAAGCTTCAGCTAGTAATTCTTGTATAACGCGAGATACGCTAGGCGTTAATTCAGAAGGTTTTATAATCGCCGTGTTTCCAGCGGCAATCGCTCCTACTAAAGGAGACAGTGCTAATTGAAACGGATAGTTCCACGGAGCAATAATTAACGCGACTCCATACGGTTCAGGAACAATTTTCCCTTTAGAGCCCACATGTGTTAAAGCGGTTTTTACTTTTTTAGGCTTCATCCATTTTGCTAAATGTTTAAGCGTAAATCGAATTTCCTCTAGTAAAATCCCAATTTCCGACGTGTAGGCCTCTACTTCAGATTTATTTAAATCTTGTTTTAAAGCATCCATAATTCTCTGCTCGTTTTGTTTGACTGCGTCTCTTAGCTTATTCAGCGCTTGAATACGGCTGTTGATACTCTTTGTCTTTTGCGCATAGAAATACTGCTTTTGTGTAGAGACAATATGTTCAATGACCGTTTCATCTGTGATATAAAATCGCTCGTGGTTCATCTCTTTCATCTCCCTATAAACATTCGGCTTCAACTGTAGCAAGCAAGCTTTTTAATAGCTCAACTGCCTCACTTAAAGCTAGTGAATAATATCTCTGCGTCCCTTTTTGCTCAATTTGCACAAGCTTTTGATCGCGTAAAATTTTTAAATGATGAGAAATTGCCGGTCGTGATAGAGTAGACTCGTTTGCAATTTCATTAACGGTTAAAGGCTCTTTTTCGGCGAGCAGCAAAATAATATCTTGTCTTGCTGAATCACTTAGAGCCTGAAAAACAGGAATGCTGGCACGAAATAACTCGACTGCTTTTTCACTCATATATATTCTCCTTTATTTAATTTCTTGTGTTCTTCGGACAACGGATGTAAGCCACTTTCTTGGCACGAAGCGCGGGATGAACGTAGCAAGATGAAACTGTACTCCTGGTACGATAACCGTCTGCCCTTTCATAAATTTTTTATAGCCAACTTTCGTTACTGTTTCTACATCCATTGCACCGCTTTGAAAAAGCTTGGAGTTGCTTAGCTGGGCTCGGTCGCTAAAACCAGTTTTAGTTGGACCCGGGCATAGAGCACTTACCGTTACATTGGTACCTTTTAATTCATTTTCAAGGGCCTCTGTGAAAGATAACACGTACGCTTTCGTTGCGTAATATACCGTCATAAGCGGACCTGGCATAAATGCAGCAACAGATGCAATGTTTAAAATTTTTCCGCGATTTCTTTTGACCATATCCGGTAAAAATAATTTTGTTAAATGAGTTAATGCTCGAATATTTAAATCAATCATGTTTAACTCTTCATCTAAAGCTGTTTCAATAAATTTGCCGTATAGTCCAAAACCAGCATTGTTCACTAAATAATCAACGTGCATTTTTTTATTTTTAAGTTCTTCATATAATGACTGTATCTCTTCTTCTCTTGATAAATCCTTAACAACCGTTATCACTTCAATATTATAAGTAGATTTTAAATTCTCTCCAATCGCTGTTAGTTTATCAGCGCTTCTGGCAACTAAAATTACAGGATGCCCATCCTTTGCGAATTGATAAGCTAACTCTTTACCTATTCCTCCCGACGCACCGGTGATGAGCGCATAATGCTGTGACATAGTGTTCACTCCTTATGTTTATATGTTCAAGAACTTAAACATTTAAACTTATCTTATAGGATTCATTTTTTCCCGTCAACTGTTTTCTATACTCTCCTTTTCTTTTATATTTTCCATTTTTGCCATTTGCGCATTTCTGTACATTTTTTTACAAAATATGCGTTTTCTTTACATAGAAGGCTAATGTCGTCTAGTTTTGACAACCTTTGTCACCTAGCAGGAAAACAAGTGAAGATATGGTGAATACAACATACAACAAATAATCCATTACATAGTTGGATGAAAATAGATAAGGGAGGAAATGAAAAATGATGGAGACATATACAATTAAAAAAGTAAGTGATCAATTAGAGGTAGAAAAGAAAACGCTAAAACAATGGGAAAAATTATTGGGCAGCTATTTAACAATTGAACGAGTAGATGGGGCTCGTGTCTATACAGAGGAACAAATTGAATTATTTAATGATATTAAACAGCTGTTTGATGAACAATGTACGTTAGATGAAGTCAAAGAATATGTTCAGCTGCTGATAAAGGAACAAGAAGAACAGGAGCATTTAGTGATGGAATCAGAGGCAGCGGTTTCAAAAGAAGAGGAACCAGCAAAGTTGAAAACTTCTAAAAAAGAAAACGTCATTGATTTTCAAGAACATTCCAACAAACAAATAAAGCAAGAAAAGAAAAAAGCTGCTGAAAAGCAGGAAAGCATTTCAGAAAATAAGCAAGAGAAGACCCCTCCTATACCTGAAGCACGATTAGCTACTGAAGAAGAAAAGCAGGCTATTTCTGCTTCTATTGAAGAGCCAAAACCAAACGACCTTGTTGTGAATGAAAAAGAACTGCTTCAAGGGGAATTAGTAGAAGCTGTTCGCCGCTATGAAGATGTGTTTGAGGTACTTGATACATTTAAAGCTGATTTGTTAAAAGAAATGCGAGAAGGTATGCGAAATGAAGTTCGCGAAGAAATTGTCGGAGAAGTAAAAAGAGAGCTTGAAAAAAGTGCTACCCAAACTGTAGAAATGGTGGAGTCGGTCGGGGCATACATTTCTGAGTCTTCAGAACGCAGCGCAAGAGATGTAGAAAATATGTCTAAAAAAATTATCCGTTCTAACGAAAAATCGTTTGATGAAGTCACTTCTTTGATTGAAGATTATTCAACAATCGCTGAAGAGAAAACCGAGGATATGCGCCTGTTCATGAAAGATGTCATGGAGAATGCGGATGAATCCTCTAAAGAAATGCAGTATTTATTAGACCGATTCTCAAGCAACTCCACCGTTGCGATGAATCAAGTAAAATTTATGGTTGAAAAATTAAATAATTCTTCAACTAATACGACAGAAGAGCTTCGTGATTTAATTGATTCAATGAATGAGGAACGAGTCTATTATTTAAAAGAAATGGAGAAAGAACGTAAGCTTCATCGTCAAAGCGTAGCTGAACGCGAAGAGATGTTTAGTGATTTCGTCCAAACCTTTAGACAAACCGCCGCTGCTGATATGAAGCGAAAACGGAAGTGGTGGAAGCTGTTTCTCTCCTGAAAACACCGGCCCTATGGTAATGGGGCCGGTGTTTTTAATGGTATGAACAATAGTAGTTTGTATGTAAGAAATGTTAAGGTAACGTATGGCGGTGAGACGTTATACTTTGAAACACATGATAGCCGCTTACCGATACGCCTATAGTTCCCGCTCCTGGAAACACTGTATCTCCGCATAACCACAGTCCTTGTAAGCCAGATCGATGCGAAATGCTGTTGAACAAGGCATGATCTAACGTTTGCGGAAAGCCTCCCACTCCGCCGTTTGGGCGAGAAGTGAACCTTTCCCATGCTTTAGGAGCTCCCGAAATTTGATGCTCTGCTTTTTCAATGCTAGGAATAATGGTTTTAATGCCTGCTACCATTTTTTTCTCAAGAACTTGTTTTTGAAGGTCATAGGCTTCTTTGTTACTCCACTTGCTAAGATCAATGTGAGTAGATGCTGTAATTGTACGCTTGCCTTCAGGCGCTCGAAAACGATCATCAGGATGAGAGACTGAGATAAATAAATGATTTCCTTCTGTCATTTCCCCTTGTTCGGATTGAAGTACTTGCTGAAACAACTCTACCTTTTGCGGCAGATCTCTTTCATCAATGGCAAAATACATCGAAAACGTTCCCCACTGCGGAAGCTCGCTTTTTTCTTTTGCCCGCTTATGAATATGTTGGTAATCTTCATCATGCAGCAAAGACTTTAAGCTTTGAACCGGGGCGTTGCATACAACGTCTGATGCACGGTAACGGTTACCTCTATGATCATGCACGATCCACCCGTCATTATCACGCTCTATCTTTACTACTTTCCTTCCTAGAGTCGTTTTTCCTCCGTTGGCTTTAATCGATTTTTGCAGCGCTTCTGCGACTTTGTATAAGCCGCCATTCACATAAAAAGCTCCTTCGTGATAAATATCCAACGCTAAACATCCAATAAGCATTGAACAGTTCTCACTCGTTGTCTGCATGCTGTCTATTAATTGACCATCAACAAAATGAAGAAAGTCCGCTTCGTCTAACAAGCTGTGTTTTTTTAGTAAATAACTAAACGATTGATGAAAATAAGGCAACAGCTTCAAAGAACCAAAATTCAACGAACTTACCAGCCTGCTCCACTCACCGACTGTCAGAGGAGGAAGAACCGGCAGAGACTGCATAAGCTTGCGAATTTCTTTTGCAATTCTAAAAACATTTTCATAAAAGCTCCTAATATTTTTTGCTTTATGAGGAAATTGTTTTTGAAGATAGGAAATATGCTGATACCGGTCTTGATAATAAATCAGTGTACGATGAGGAAGATGAACTTTCATGATTTTCTCAAGAGAAACCTTTTCAATTTCTAGGCCAAGGTACATGCTGATTCGCTCATGTATCCCTCCGTGCTCAAATCCCATTCCAAGCGTCGCTCCAACAGGAAACGTATACAAATGGCGCTGAAATTTCCCTGCACAGCCTCCCCATTCTCGAGAAGCTTCTAAAACCGTCACTTCATAGTCATGTTTAGCTAAAAGCGCTCCCGCTGTTAACCCACCTACTCCTCCGCCTATTACGACAACTTGCTTATGCATGTTTTCACCTTCTTTGCTCTTTCTTCTATTGTGCAAAAAAAAGAAGCTCACCGCAATTTAGAAGCGGCTCGTTACTGAAATAAAAAAGCCGTGAATGATTTCACAGCTTTTTGGCTTATTTTGTAACCACTCCACAAACAATCCGATCTCCTGAGTTTCCTGAAGGATCCGTTGTGTAATCGTCGACTTTATCATGTATCACTAATGCCGATCCATCCATATCCAAAAGAGAATTCGGCTTTCCTTCTTGCAGCGTGACAAGAGAAGCAAAAATTTCTGTATCTACTTTGCCATTTGGAGCAACTTCTAGATTGGGCAAATCACCTGCATGCGGACCTTTTGTATTTTTAAAACCGTGTTCACGTTTAAAAGGATTAAAATGGGCACCCGCTGTTTTAAAATCCGGCACCTCACATTTTCCTATTTCATGAATATGAAATCCATGTCTTCCCGGTGAAAGACCTTGAGCAGTTAATTTAATTTGCACGCCGTTCTTTGCTTCTGACAGGGTAGCCTCTCCTACTTTTTTGCCCGATGTATTCGTTAAATCCACTTTAACAGGTTCTACCGATACTTCGCTTGTTTCTTTCGCTTCCTCTGTTTTCAAGTGGTTTTCATGAGCGTTATTTTGCTCTTTTACCATGCTGCATGCTCCTAACAATAACAGAACAAAGACTACACATCCGTTCATTATTAACTTTTGCATCCGTGATTCCTCCTTTTTCTTATTTATCACCATCCTTTCACTATTTTCCTTTTTTTAGACATCAAAAATAAGATTGAGACATACGTTCACCTTACCAATGAAAAAATCCGAACGAGTTGGATTCTTAATGAAGAACCTCAATTCATCGTTCGGATTTTCCTTCAACTAAAATATTTTGCTTTAACGTCTTACTTTTGTTTAAAGTTGTATTCTTTTTCCGTTCCGTTTGAAAAACGAACTTCTAATTCAAACGACTGAAAATCTTTTTTTAGGCCAAACGCATCGATTACTTCCTTTTTTACATCTTCATCGGGGGTGCGCTGATCAAAATTTAACTTTTTAAATTTTGAAGATAATTTATTAAAAGCTTTGTCTCCGTTCAAGTGCTCATCGTTAATATTATCATCCACTTTGGCTTCTATCTCATCATTTTCATTTTCGTAGTCGGCTTCATAATCATTGTTGAGCCCCTTATAGTCTACTTCTAAATCAAATTTTGAAAAGTTAAAAGATGTGTTTTCGCTTTGATTATCATAGCTCATCGGCGTTCCGCCATTCGTCACACCTTGTTTATTTTGAGCTTCTTTTGCCGGTGCTGCATCATCATTGTGGCATGCTGAAAGTACGCTAATACCTATAAGGGAAAAGAATATGAAAAAGGGTCGTTTCTTCACTATATTTCCTCCTTTGACTTCACTCTTCCTTCCCTTTATGTCCACAAATTTGATTTTTATACGCCTTCACTAGAAAACCCCGCTCTCTAAAAAGAAAGCGGGGTTTTTCGTCTTGTTTATTTTATATTCGAATAAGAAATACTGTACATGCTGTTAAAATACGTATTGTATAGAGCTTGAACAGCACGGTCTAAAGCATCTGCTTTCACACCAAACATCATGCTCACCTCAGAAGAACCTTGGTTGATCATTTCAAGATTCACTTCAGCACGAGCAAAAGCTTCTGTAGCTTTTGCAGCAATTCCTACTGTGCTATTCATTCCTTCTCCTACTACCATAACCATAGCAAGATCACGTTCAATAAAGATTTCATCCACTTCAAGTTCTTTTTCAATTCGAGCAAATACACGCTTTTCCACATCTGGCGTAAGCTGATGCTCGCGCATGATGACAGAGATATTATCAATTCCTGAAGGGGTATGTTCGTATGAAATACCTTCATCCTCTAAAATTTCAAGCAATCTTCTGCCAAAACCAATTTCACGGTTTAATAAGTATTTGCTCACGTGAATGTTGCAAAAACCTTTGTCCCCAGCGATTCCAACCACCGGCGTATCTCCGTGAGGACGCTCAGCTACAATGAATGTACCCTTTGCTTCAGGATTATTTGTATTCTTTACACATACAGGAATGCCTAGTTTATAAACCGGCTCTAGCGCTTCATCATGGAAGACAGAAAAACCTGCATAGGATAGTTCACGCATTTCTCTGTATGTTACCTCTTTCATTTCATGAGGCTTTTCCACAAGTCTTGGATCTACGCTATAAATAGCATCTACGTCGGTAAAGTTTTCATACAAATCAGCTTTTACTCCCGCTGCTACAATTGAGCCTGTGATATCTGAACCACCGCGCGAGAACGTAACCATGTTCCCTTCTTCGGAGTAGCCAAAGAATCCTGGGATCACTAGAATACCCGAACGCTCTCTTAGCTTCGGCAATTTTTCATAAGACAGTGGGAGCACTCTTGCTCTTCCGGGTTCATCAGAAACAAAAATACCTGCTTCTTTTGGATTTACATAATGAGCTTCAAACCCTAAATGGTTTAAATAAGCAGCCATTACCTTTGCGTTATTATCTTCTCCACTTGCTTTTAGACAGTCTAATAAGCGAAATGGATCGTTTTTATGTAAATCAATAAGTGATTGTAAATTCGTAATAATGTCAGTAATAATCGTTTCTGGGATAGACAAGTCCACAACGATTTCACGATAGCGATCAATTACTTGCCCAAACTCATCGACGTAATCTTCTCCAAGCTGTATTTTGGCAGAAAGTGCGATTAGCAAATCTGTCATTTTTGTATCTTCTCCGTATCGCTTGCCCGGAGCTGATACAACCACCAGCTTTCTCTCTTTATCAGACGTTACAATATGCGCAACCTGTTTAAATTTCTCTGCGCTTGCAACTGAACTCCCGCCAAACTTCGCAACCTTCATGTTTGAGACACTTCCTTACTTTGTTTTTAATATTCGATTATTGTACCATATTTTATCAAGTAGAAAAGCTTATCTATCTAACTTTTCTAAAAATTAAAGGAATACTACCGTAATTGTACTCTCATAAAGAACAAATGTCTACCACAAAAACACAAAAAGACTGATTTTACATCATGTAAAATCAGTCTTTATTTGTTATTCTGCTTTTGGCTTTTTTAATACACCTACAAGGACCGCTGTTACAATTGCACCAATTAAAATTGCTAGTGCATATAAAAGAGGATTTCCTTGTACAATTCCGATAACGAATACGCCGCCGTGTGGTGCTGGTAAACCGATGTGGAACATCATTGTTAAAGCACCTGCTACTGCAGCACCGATAACCGATGCGGGAATCACACGTCCTGGGTCAGCTGCTGCGAATGGAATCGCACCTTCTGTGATAAATGAAAGACCCATTACATAACACGTTTTACCTGTTTCGCGCTCTTGGCGAGTAAATTTGTTTTTGAACAAAGTTGTCGCAATAGCCATACCTAATGGTGGAACCATACCGCCTGCCATAATCGCTGCGTGTGGTGCATAGTTTCCAGCATCAATCATTGCAATACCAAATGTAAAGGCTGCTTTATTGATAGGGCCACCCATATCAATCGCCATCATACCGCCTAAGATAATACCTAATAATACTAAGTTACCTGTACCAAATCCACTTAACCAGTGCGTTAATCCTTTGTTAATTGCACTAACTGGCTCATTTACAACATAAAGCATAATCAATCCTGAGATAAAAATCCCAAATAGCGGATAAAGAAGAACTGGCTTAATTCCATCAAGCGCTTGCGGTAAACCGCTGAATAATTTCTTTAACCCCACTACTACATAACCTGCTAAGAAACCAGCGATTAAACCACCTAAGAAACCGCCTCCGCCAGAAGCTGCTAAAAGACCTGCAACCATACCGGGAGCTAAACCAGGACGATCAGCAATACTCATTGCAATAAACCCTGCTAGTACTGGTACTAGTAAGAAGAATGCATTATCTCCGCCAATTGTTTTTAGCGCCGCTGCAAATGCATTGTACGTTGGATCTTTCGGCTCTGCTGAGTGAATGCCAAACATAAATGAAATGGCAATTAAGATCCCGCCCCCTACAACAAACGGAAGCATTGCGGATACACCGCTCATTAGGTGCTTGTAAAACCCTGTACGCTCTGATCCTTTACTTTCTCCGCCTTCTTTGCTGCCACCGCCGCCGCTGTATACAGGAGCGTCTCCTTTTAACGCGCGGTTAATTAATTCTTCCGGCTTGCGAATTCCTTCAGCTACTGGAACTTGAATGACTTTTTTACCTGCAAAACGTTCCATTTCTACTTGCTTGTCCGCTGCAACGATAATAGCGGTAGCGTTTTCAATTTCTTCCTTCGTCAACGCGTTTTTAACTCCGCTGGAACCGTTTGTTTCAACTTTGAGCGTCACATTCATGTCTTTCGCTTTTGCTTTTAAGCTGTCCGCTGCCATATATGTGTGAGCAATTCCCGTTGGACAAGCCGTTACAGCAAGCACTAATTGATCTGAAGCTGTATCTACTTCCTCTTCCGGCGCTTCATTTTCAGTTTCTTTATCATCAATTGCTTTAATGACTTCATCAATTGATGATGCTGTTAGCAACGTTTTTCGGAACGATTCATCCATTAATAACGTAGACAAACGAGATAGTGTTTCTAAGTGAGCATTATTCGCTCCTTCACTCGCTGCAATCATGAAGAATAAGTGTGCAGGCTGTCCGTCTAAAGATTCATAATCAATACCTTCTGTTGAGCGTCCAAATGCAATGGCCGGTGTTTTTACCGAGCTTGTTTTTGCATGCGGAATGGCAATGCCTTCCCCAATTCCCGTTGTGCTTTGAGATTCACGATTTAAAATTGCTTCTTTATAGCCAGCTCGGTCGCTTAAGCGACCAGCTTCGTCTAATTTCCCAACTAATTCATCAATAACATCAGCTTTTGATGTGCTTTTTAAATCAAGAATGATTGTATCTTTTTTTAATAGTTCTGTAATTCTCATTCTCGGTTCCCCCTACTCTACCTTTGTGATTGACACTTGTTCACGAAGCGTCTTTACATCTTCTGCTGTACATAATTCAAGTGAGAATGCTGTGGCACTTCCTGAAGCTACTCCTGTTTGAAAAGCTTCTAATAAATCTCCTTGTTTTACATAAGAAGCAATAAATCCAGCTACAAGTGAATCGCCAGCTCCAACAGAATTTTTCACCGTTCCTTTAGGGACTGTGGCACTGTAGACACCGCTTTCGTTAATAAGAAGTGCTCCATCACCTGCCATAGACACAACGACGTTTTGCGCTCCTTGTTCCACGAGCTTCTTACCGTATACTAGCGCATCTTCTGCACTTTTTACTTCTACATCAAACAATTCTGCAAGTTCATGATGATTGGGTTTGATAAAAAACGGCTTGTGGGACACGACGTCTAGCAAAGTTTTTCCACTTGCATCTACTACAACTTTTACTCCGTTCGCTGATGCTAGTTCAGTTAACGTTTTATACACAGAACTTGGAAGCGTTTTCGGTATACTCCCTGCTAATACGAAGATATCGCCTTCAGTCATTTGCTTTACTTGAGTCAATAAAGACTGAAGCGCTTCGTCTGTAATAGCAGGTCCTTGACCGTTAATTTCTGTTTCTTTTTCTGTTTTTAACTTTACGTTAATACGGGTATCTCCCTCAACTCTTGTAAAAGCTGTTTCGATATTCTCCGCTTTTAAGTAGTCTTCGATATAGGTTCCTGTAAAGCCGGCTACAAAACCGAGGGCTTTATTATCAACACCTAATCTCTTTAAAACGCGAGAGACGTTAATGCCTTTTCCTCCTGGAAACTTGGCTTCATTCGTTGTGCGGTTAAGCCCGCCTTCTTCGAATGCTGAAACATGTACTACGTAATCAACGGATGGGTTCAACGTACATGTATAAATCATGATTTCACAACCTTTATGTCTGTTTTGTTTGCATACTGTATAAGTACATCGCTAGGTACGTCATTTGTTATAATTTTTGCTTCATGTAAATCGGCTATTTTCGCAAAGCTTGTTTCAAAAAACTTAGTGGAATCTGATAAAATATAAGATTCTCTAGACAGCTTCATTGCCGTTTGCTTGATCAATGCTTCTTCTGGATCAGGAGTTGTATATCCATATTGATGATGAATCCCATTCGCTCCCATAAAGCACTTATCAAAACGATATTGCTCAAGACTTAAAAGAGCTCCATTGCCAATTAAAGCGCCCGTTTTATGTTTAACAGATCCCCCAATTAAATAGAGGGTGATACCTTGTTCTAGCATCGGGTTTAAATGCATTAAACCATTTGTCACGACAACTACATCTTTTTGCTTTAAAAAAGGAATCATTTCATACGTTGTAGTTCCTGCATCTAAAAAAATACAGTCACCTTCATTTATAATGGAAGCCGCATACTCTGCAATGTTTCGTTTATCTTGAACATTTTTAGCAGATTTTTCGATAACGCTCAGTTCGATTCGTTTACTGCGAATAAGCGAAGCGCCACCGTGAACACGTTTGAGCATTTGCTCTTCTTCTAGTTGACTTAAGTCTCTTCTAATGGTGGATTCCGAAGCGCCTGTAACTTCGATAAACTCTTGCACTTTTACAAGTTCTTTCTCTTTTAAAAGTTTTAAGATTAGTTGATGTCTCTCCGGCGTTAACATGTTCTAGCTCCTTTTTCAAAAAAGCGTTTTCATTTATTTCATGTACTTACTTTATCACGGTTTACATTCAAAATCAATCATAAAAAATCAAAAACATTCATTTTTTTAATTACAAAATAAAGTTTTTTGAACGAACAATTAGATTTGTATTTGGTTTAATAATAGTTCGTACAAAAGGAAATATGCTGGTAATTCAAGAATTTGTCTACTTTTCTCATTATATGTAAAGGTTTTCTTCTACTCAATTAGCTATGACTGTTTTTGACTATTTCTTGACCGATTGAATTTTTCTGACTGAATCGAGTATAGCTTATCCTGATTTCATAAAAGCCTACACACAAAAAAAGTTGTCCACCTTTTTGGACAACTCAAAGTGACCCATCATTTAAATAAAAACAGAAGCATATATAATATGGAAGCAAGGGCAGAAGAAATAGCTAAACTTGAGATAAAACGAACGAGTCTTTTTTTAATGAACTGCGTTAATTCGATTTCTCTTACTTGAGTTTTTTCATTTTGCATACAATAATCCCTTCTTTAATTAAAATTTCCTAGTAGCTAGAAGTTACTACTCGCAGAATATGCTTTTATGTATTGTATGCATGCGTTAAAAAAAAGATACAAAACGAACAAAAAAGCTACTCTTAGCTAGAGTAGCTTTCATCTTTCCATACATCTGCTTCAATTACTGCATCCGCTCGAATCGAATATGTATAATAAGGGCCTGTAACCATCAGCGTATTCGACTGCAGTGAGACTTTATCAATCGTCACTCGTTCATACCTTTGAATATGTCCTGCTTCATAGACGTGAAGCGTTACTGGATGATGCTCCGAGTAACTGTTCATAATGACATTTTCAATATGCTCAATCTTTTCTTTTTTCAACCCTAAAGACTGCTTATGCGCCTCGGGACTGTACATTTTCTTCATTTTCTCTAAATGCTCGGGCATTACTAACTTTGCATACTGTTTTAGTTCATCTTGATACACGTTCATTCTCCCCCTTGACTCTTGCTTCTATTTTACCGAACGAACATTCTCATTGCAAAACTTTTTAATCAAAATAAAAGCAAACAATTCATTTTTTCATACTCCATAAAAACTGTCAAAAGATTTTATGTTAATAGCAGAAACTGATTTTTAAAAAAATAATAATATCCCATCTTTAATTCGCTCTCTAGAGTTGGTATAATACATTGTCATGACTGTGTTTTCGGAGTTTTTGATGATTGGAGGTAACGTTCATGATTAATAAAATAAAAGAAATTATCCTCATTATTCTAGGGAGCCTCATTTTTGCACTGGCCATTAATTACTTTGCCATTCCAAATGAATTAGCTGAAGGCGGTGTAACCGGTGTAACAATGATTACCTATTATGTATTAGGCTGGTCTCCCGGTATCACAAACTTTATATTAAACGGTTTGCTGGTACTGATCGGATACAAACTGCTTCACAAACGTGTTATTGCTTACACAATTATATGTATTATTTTCACGTCTCTATTCCTACATATAACTGAAGGACTGGGAAATCCTCTTGACGATACGTTACTGGGGGCTATTTTTGCTGGTATTTTAGCTGGTGTAGGACTTGGACTTGTGTTTAGAGGAGGCGGAACTTCCGGAGGCTCTGCAGTTATTGCCCGTTTAGCTAATCAATATCTAGACTGGAATATTAGCAAAACGATGCTGGCAATTGACTTATTAGTTGTAGCAAGCGCTTATTTTGTTATCGGTGGAGAAAAGACGATGTATACGGTTATTTCTCTTTACATCGGAACAAAGGTGCTTGATTATATCATTGAAGGACTCAACCCTCGCAAAGCAATCACCATTATTTCACACCGTTCAGCTGAAGTAGCCGAACAAGTCAATAAAAAGATGGAGCGCGGAGTCACCGTCTTTTCTGCTCATGGAAGCTATACAAAAGAAGCAAAAGACGTATTGTACGTCGTTGTGAACAAACAAGAACTTCTGGAGTTGAAGCGCATTATTCATAAAGTTGACGAACAGGCTTTTGTGGTCGTCCACGATGTGCGCGACGTCTTTGGAGTAGGTTTTACCATTCCAAAAGCCAGCTGAAAACCCGCTATAAAAAAGCGGGTTTTTTCTATTATATATGTTTGCGCTGAAAATACAGTAAACCTGCTGCTACAAAAAGCAGAAAACTGCTTATAATAACCACTAAGAAATTCTGTGTAGTCAGCATCAACCCCCATGATGCTTTTCCGGTTACACCTAACATTCCATACATTGGCTGAGTCCATGGGTACCAGGGGCCAAATCGTTCAGAATTAGCAACGAATAAATTCGGTAGTGTTAAAATGACGTTGACTGTTAAAGATGCTCCAAAGCTAGAAAGTGCCATTGACACAGCTAGCATAAACGCTAGAATTGGCAACACTGCAACCCAGCCGCCTAGCATATTTCCAGCTATCATTTTTAGTGGAATAGCATTCGGATAGTCTTTCAACATGCCAACTCCTAATAAAACAACAAATACAAGCACTTGAAGAATTCCCATGAAAGCTGCTGCTGTGATCAATTTTGCTCCGTACACTGATGTCCTTGTCACAGGAAGAGATAATAATTGCTTCCACCCTCCCGCTTCGTGTTCATATCGACAGATGAACGATGTTACTAACCCGCCGATTAACGGATAAAACAGTAAGCCGTGAACATTGGCAATCAAAGCATCTGCCATTAACCATTTCATCCTCCCGCTTGGCATTGCCTGATCACCTACAAAAAGGATAGCAGCGATAAGAATGGGACTAACAAAAAGGTAAGTCCAGGCTTTTGTTTTAAACAATTTAAACCATTCTATCTTGCATAATTGCCACAACATTTAGGCCACATCCTTTTTGATAAAGTGAAGAGCACCTGCAGCATATAAAAAAACGCCGATAATTACACCTGTTATCATATATGTATTCCGATAATCGGAAAACACTAGCATTGGCCATTGCCAGAAAAACCAGCTCGGCAATTCTCTCATACCACTCATTGTCACACTCATAACAATACCTAGTGCAAGAGAACGACTTTGATTTTTAAAAAGCATAGACAGCCATATTTGAATAGCTACAAACGGAATGGCTGAAAAGAACGGATAAAAGGTATAAACAAAAAGAGTTTTCCAAGAAGGAGGCAGACCAAATCCTAACCACCACCCTAGCCCAATTATACCGATTAATAGAACAGCAGAAGCGATAAGTAGCATAAACATAACTACTACAAATTTTGCTGTATAAACACTCAGTCTGCTCACAGGTAAGCTCAGCAGCTGCTTCCATGAGCTTCTATGATATTCAATATGCGCTACATTTGAAGCAAGAATTGTTCCTCCCAGTAAAAAAGCTATTGGAAGCGTGATGTTTAGTTCATGCAAAAGACCTTCCCACACATTCGGATTTTGCTGAATTAAATATTCATATCGAACGCTATAATCAACTAGCGTTAAGCCAATCACACCCGCTGGACCTAAAAATAGTAAAAACCAGATCCATTTTCTTTTTAACTTTATACACTCAGCCTGCAGTATTTTTGTGAACATATCCATTCTCCTCGCTCGTCAGCTTTAAAAAGATATCTTCTAATGATTTCGATTTTTCTTCAACTCGGTAGATTGAGACATTTTCTTGCACAAGCTGATAAACAAGATGTGCCACTTGCTCATGATCAATATAATCTAAAAGAAGACTGTTTTTATCGATAGTAGGTACAAACCCGTTTGCTAATAGTATTGTTTTAGACTTTTCTATCTCTCCTGTTGTAAATGCCACTTGATGCTTAGCCTTTTTGCGAAGCGATTCAATCGATCCATTAAATAGCATCTTTCCTTTTGTAATAATGCCTACTTGAGTCGCTAAATGGTCAATTTCATAGAGCAAATGACTTGAAATCAATACGGTAACTCCGTTTTTTCCTGGCATTTCTTTAATTAATGAACGAATTTCTTGAATTCCTGCAGGATCCAGTCCGTTGGTTGGTTCGTCTAAGATTAATAAACGAGGATTTCCGAGGAGTGCAGAAGCAATACCAAGCCGCTGTTTCATCCCAAGAGAAAAGCCTTTGACTGGACGATTTGCTTCTTTCGCTAATTTTACAATATCTAGTACTTCATCCACTCTGCTTTTAGATACACCTAGTATTTTGCGAAGTACCTCTAGGTTTTCTCTTGCAGTTAAATGCGCATAGTAGGAAGGGCTCTCTACAAGCGAACCTATCTTTTTTAAGGCTTGAATATGCTGCCTGTGATTTTTTATTCTTTCTCCAAACAGCTCGATTTTCCCGCTCGTTGGCTTCATTAGCCCAAGCAGCATTCGAATCGTTGTCGTCTTCCCTGCTCCATTAGGTCCTAAAAACCCGTAGATTTCTCCTTCTTTAATGGATAAATTCACTTCATTTACAGCTTCTGCTCCTTTAAATACTTTTATCAGCTGAGTCGTTTTAACAATTTCCACTTTTATCACCTCTCTTTTACTATAAACAGCCAAAGTTAAGCGGAAGGAAAAGAAAGGTTAAAATTCGTTTAAAAAAGCGAGTGAATTAATCACTCGCTTTGTACACAATTTGAATATCCGTTCCATGTTTTGTAGAATGAATTGACCACGTTAACCCCATTTCTTTAATCATCGCATCCACAATCGCTAGACCTACACCGTTTTGCTTCGTACCGCTATTCTTTTTAAAGCCTGACCCTTTATCAGAAATGGTGAGAGATGATAAACCATGCTCTTGAACAAGGCGAAAGCCAATAAAGTTACCTTCTTTGGCATGACGAACGACATTTTGACATAAATTATCTATTATTCTTTCTAACCACTGAACATCTCCGCGCCAATATATGGACTGAGAAGGGAGTTGAATATCCACTTCCATATTCCGTTCTTCAAATAGTGGATACCATTGTGCAATGCTTTTTCTAAGAAATCGAGCCATATTAACTTCCTCTTCCCGATACGGATATTTTCCATTTAACAGCAGAGTATAGGAAAATAAATTATCTATTAAATCACTAACAAATTCTACTTTCGTATCAATTACCTCAAGAGATTGTTGAACGTTCAAGGCGATTTTTTGGTTTTTCAGGTGATAAATATGAGTTCGAACAGTCGTGAGCGGTGTTCTTAAGTCATGCGATAGACTCATAATTAAGTCTTGCCGCAGCTGTTCTTCTTGCTGCTCTCGGTTCCGGCTTTCATGAAGCTGTTTAACCATTTGATTAAACGATTGTTCTAGCTGACCAATTTCATCCGTAGACCCAGATACAACAGGTAAAGGAATTCCTTGCTCGTCTTTGTTGTTCATAGCAGCTTGTAACGCTCGCAGCCTTTTTCGAATTCGAAGAAAAAAGAATAGAGAAAGTACAATAAAAGAAAGCACAATGATAAAAACAAATCCTAAATAAATATTATAGTAGGCTGGGTCTAGCCTTTGAATAGGAAGCTCAACGGCTTTTTCTGGCACTTCAATGACCATAAAACCTTGCTTTTTATCTGTTCCAATAAAGGTAATAACCGTATACGGATCGTTTCCGTATCGTTTTTTTATAAATTCAGCCGTATAAGACGATGACCATTGCTTCGGAAGGGATTCATGGTAAGGAAGCGGAAGCTGTGTTTGTCCATCTTCGTTTACCCAGAACATTGAAGCTTCAGGGTATTTTTCTTTTAATAATTTTAGCTTTTGATTAATTGTTTTCTCACTTGCTCCTTCTAGCTTTCGGGCTTCTTCATTCCACATTTGTTCGTAGTAGCTTTTTCCTTTATACTCTTCATTTAATAATCCTTGAATATGCATAAAAGGAACGGTGATCAGCCATGAGCCTGCAAAAAATGATACCGGTATAATTAGTACAGCTGCAATCATAATTAAGATATACTTCGTGATAAGAGACTGTGTAACGTTCATTGCTTCACCCTGTACCCAATCCCTCGTATTGTTTCAATAATTTCAGGCTTAGCTGCATTTTTCTCCAATTTTTCTCGCAAATAGCGAATATGTACCATTAATGTTTTATCTCCTTCTATATAACGCTCTTTCCACACCCCTTCATAAATTTGTTCTTTTGTTAAAATTTGATTCAAATGCTGAAGGAAATAAGTAAAAATATGAAATTGCTTACCTGTTAAACTAATTTCTTCACTTGTCTCTCTGTTCATCACGCGATAGTCTCTCATCGAAATATGCAAATGTTTTAAAATAAGCTCTTCTTTCTTTCTTGAAAATCTTCTTAACAGTACTTCAAGCCTTGCAAGCAGCTCTTCTGGATGAAACGGCTTTGTGACATAGTCATCGGCAAACTCTAGCCCCATGATTTTATCTTCTAGAGCTGTACGAGCTGAAAGCATTAAAATTGGGACATCAGGTGCTAGTTTTTTAAGCTTTTTTCCCACTGTAAATCCATCTAACCCAGGAAGCATTACATCTAAAATGACAATATCCGCTTGTTTAATAAACTGACTGGCGATATCTCCTGATTGTAACCAAGTAACTTCATAGTTTTGCTTTTTAAGCTCATTTTGAATCATTAATCCAATTTCTTTATTGTCTTCAATGTATAAAACGTGATTCATATGCACACCCCTTTACTTCTTTTTCCATTTTATCGAATTCTTCTTAGCAGTAAAAGACAAAAAAGCTAAAAGGCGACGCCTTTTAGCTTTTTTCTTTACACGTCCATTTGATTAACAGACCGCAGTGCGTTAATCCTCCTCCAAACCCATAGAGAATAAGGAGGTCATTATCCTGTACTTTTCCTGTCATTATTCCTTCGTTTAAAGCAAGCGGAATAGAAGCTGAAGATGTATTTCCGCAGTATTGCACACTCGTTAACGTTTTATCCATTGAAACATCTGTTTTAGCACAAATAGCTTCGATCATTCGAAGGTTTGCACTGTGCGGAATAAACCAATTTACATCAGAAAGAGAAATGGAAGTATCCTTTAATAATGCTTCTACTCCTTTTGGAATCGTTCGTACAGCAAAGCGATATACTTCACGTCCGTTTTGAACTAAATTTCCACTCGAGTTAATTTCTTTTCCTGAAAGAGTATTAGATAAATTAGAACGATATAAATTTCCCCCTCCGCTCCCGTCCGTTCCGTAGTGACATCCTAAGAAACTTGGGTTATGCTCGTCGTATTCTACAAGCATCGCTCCCGCTCCGTCACCGAACAGCACGCATGTTGCACGGTCCGTATAATCTGTAATTCTCGACATTACTTCGGCACCAATAACTAAAATCTTTTTATGCAATCCCGACGTCACTAAGCCGTTCGCCACATGAAGTCCATATGTAAAACCGGCGCATGCGGCACTTAAATCAAATGCAGCAGCTTGATCAATATGAAAGTAATCTTGAACCTGACATGCTACGCTAGGAAAAAAGTGATCAGGCGTTGTTGTCGAAACAATAATTGCATCTACATCTTCTATTTTTACATCATATCGGTTAAGCAAATTTTCAACGGCTTGAATGGCAAGCGTGGACGTGTATTCGCCTTCTCCTGCAATTCGTCGTTCTTTCATTCCCGTACGCTGTACAATCCATTCGTCACTTGTATCAACCATTTCTTTTAAATGGTCATTCGTTAATTTTTGCTTTGGTGTATATATCCCCATTCCCGTGATTCTAGCTTTTGATTGTATCATTTCTCCACCTCAAATCAGTTGATACTTAATTATAACATCTGCCTTTAATATCTGGTACTAATTTATTGTTAGATAAAAAGCGCAAAGGCATACCCTTTACGCTTTTTATCAAATAGAATAATCTTCTGGAATAAATACTTTTAGCTGCTTAGGCTTTACATACACCTGATCTCCGACTTGAAGGCTGAGTGTTTTATAATGCTCTTTGCTTAATTCAGCTTCTAAAAATTCTTCTGCATCTTCTCTTTTTAATTCAATTTGCACGATAGGTCCTATCACATGAATATGGCTAACGGTTGCAGAAACGGCATCTGCGCTTGTGTTTACCTTTTCAAGGTGAATATCATGAGGTCGCACATAACCAACAGCTGCTTCTTCATTTCTTCCGCTAAATTCTGGAACATCCATTTCAAAGCTTCCTTGTTTTAGTCTGCCTTTATGAATGCGGCCCTTGAATAAATTGACGTTCCCTAAAAAATCGTACACAAACGGACTGTTAGGATGATCATATACTTCCTCAGGACTTCCAATCTGCTCAATTTTTCCGTTGTTCATCACAACAATACGATCGGCCACATCTAAAGCTTCTTCTTGATCATGCGTAACGAATATACTCGTAATATGAAAGTCATTATGCAATTTACGCAGCCACCTGCGCAAATCTTTGCGAACTTTTGCATCCAAAGCTCCAAAAGGTTCGTCTAATAGCAGTACTTTAGGTTCCACTGCTAACGCTCGAGCAAGCGCCACTCGCTGCCGCTGTCCGCCGGATAATTGAGAGGGATAGCGATTTGCAAGCGGCTCTAGTTTCACAAGCTGCAGCAGCTCGGCTACTTTCTTGTTAATGTCCGCTTTAGAAGGTCGTGTTTTTTTAGGTCGTACTTTTAAACCATACGCAACGTTATCAAATACAGTCATATGTCTGAACAAAGCATAGTGTTGAAAAACAAACCCTACATTCCGCTCCTTTGGATTTACGTGCGTAATTTCCTTTCCATCAAATAAAATAGCTCCTTGATCAAGGTGTTCAAGACCGGCAATGATGCGAAGCAAAGATGTTTTTCCAGAACCGGACGGACCGAGTAAAGCTACTAATTCACCCGTTTGAATATCAATGTTAATAGAATCCAGCGCTTTAAAATCACCAAAGTTCTTTGATACGTGCTTAATATGGATACTCATCTCATAAGCTCCTTCCTATTTAAATATGCTTGGCTTTCCACTCGATAATGTTTTTCACAATTAAGGTAAAAATAGCTAAAACTGACATTAAAGAAGCTACCGCAAATGCGGCTGCAAATTGATATTCATTGTAGAGAATTTCAATATGAAGAGGCATCGTATTTGTCATTCCTCGAATGTGCCCAGACACAACGGAAACAGCTCCAAACTCCCCAATCGCCCGCGCATTACATAAAATAATGCCATATAATAAGCCCCATTTAATATTAGGTAACGTCACTAGAAAAAAAGTTTTGAAACCGCTGGCTCCTAACGTTAACGATGCTTCTTCTTCTGCTGATCCTTGAGCTTGCATAAGTGGAATTAATTCTTTAGCAACAAACGGCAGCGTTACAAAAAGCGTAGCTAAAATAATACCGGGAATAGCAAATACAATTTTAATATCTTGATTAAACAGCCATTCTCCGAATAACCCTTGTGCACCAAATAATAAAATAAAAACCAATCCAGCAATAACAGGCGAAACGGCAAACGGTAAATCAATAAGCGTAATTAAAAGATTTTTCCCTTTAAAATCAAACTTCGTAATTAACCATGCAGCTACTACGCCAAAAACGGCATTTAAAGGAACGGTAATAAGCACAACGATTAACGTTAGTTTAATAGCAGCCAAAGCATCCGGATTCGTAATCGCAGCTAGATACGTTTCCCACCCTTTTTGAAAAGCTGTCATAAAAATGGTGATGAGCGGAAGCACTAAGAATAGAGCTAAAAAAGCCAGCGCAATAAATGTAAGCAGCCATCGGACGACTTTGGGCTCTTTTAAACTAGAATGATTAAGTTCCACATTCGTTTTTGCATGCTGCATTGGAACATGTCCTGTCAATGCCATCCCTCCTTAACTATGTACAAATTTACGATTTGTCCACCATTGAATAATATTAATAAGTAATAACAGAAAAAATGATACAACGAGCATGACTGATGCAATAGCAGTAGCGCCCGCATAATCGTACTGCTCGAGTTTTGTCATAATAATAAGCGGCGTAATTTCAGTTTTCATCGGCATATTTCCAGCAATAAAAACAACTGACCCGTATTCTCCAAGCGCTCTTGCGAATGAAAGAGAAAAGCCTGTTAAAATAGCAGGCACCAGCTCTGGAAAAATAACTTTTCTGAACGTTTGCATTCGGCTGGCTCCTAAACTAGCAGATGCTTCTTCAATCTCTGCATTAAAGTTTTGCAATACTGGCTGCACCATTCGGACAACAAACGGCAGACCAATAAACGTCAGAGCGATAATAATTCCGATAGGCGTAAATGCGATTTTAAACGTAAATAATTGACCAATCCATCCTTTTGGGACGTAAAGAGTGGTCAAGGCAATGCCGGCAACAGCCGTTGGTAAAGCAAACGGCAAATCTACAAGTCCATCAATAAACCTCTTTCCTGGAAAATGATATCTCACTAATACCCATGCAATAATGGTTCCAAAAATAACATTAATAATGCCTGCTGCAAATGCTGCTCCAAAACTTAATTTATATGATGCTACTACTCTAGAGTCTGTAACAGTTTTAATAAAGTCGCTCCATCCCATAGATGCCGTATTTAAAAAAATCATAGCTAACGGAAAAAGCACAAGGATACTTGCATAAAACATCGTAAAACCTAAAGAAAGCCCAAATCCAGGTAAGATGCTTTTCTTTTTCTTCTGTCGTTGTAACACGCTCACGTCTTACACCTCTCTCTGCTTTCAAGATACATGTACACAGAAGATACGAATTACCATTCGTATCTTCCTCATTTACTTTTTTTAATGCATCATATTACTTTGGCTGATAAATCTGATCGAATGTTCCTCCATCGTTAAAATGGGTTTCTTGAGCTTTTTTCCAGCCGCCAAAATCTTTAATGGTGACTAGGTTAAGAGAAGGAAATTGATCTTTGTGTTTCTCTAATACTTTTTCATTTCGAGGACGATAGTAGTTTTCCGCTGCGATTTCCTGACCTTTTTCTGTATATAGATATTTCAAGTATGCTTTTGCTACCTTTGTTGTGCCTTTCTTTTCAGCTACTTTATCTACTACAGCAACAGGCGGTTCTGCTAAAATACTCAATGACGGTGTTACAATTTCAAATTTATCTTTTCCTAGCTCATTTAACGATAAGTAAGCTTCATTTTCCCATGCAATTAACACGTCTCCAATGCCCCGTTCTACAAACGTAGTTGTCGCTCCGCGTGCGCCTGAGTCTAACACTTCGACATTTCCATAAAGTTTACTCATGAAGTCTTCAATCTTTTTGTTATCTCCGTTATATTTATTCTTCGCGTATGCCCAAGCCGCTAAATAATTCCAGCGTGCGCCTCCAGAAGTTTTTGGATTTGGCGTAATAACGGATGTACCTTTTTTCGTTAAATCATCCCAATCTTTAATTCCCTTTGGATTTCCTTTACGAACTAAAAAAACAATTGTTGATGTGTATGGTGTAGAATTATGAGCCAATTCTTTTTCCCAGTCTTTGTTTAATAATTGGCGAGTTTGAGCGATTTCATCAATATCGTAAGCAAGCGCCAGCGTTACTACATCCGCTTCCAAACCGTCAATAACTGCTCGGCCTTGCTTACCAGAGCCACCGTGTGATTGCTTGATAGTAACGTCTTGCCCTGTTTTATCTTTCCAATAAGATGCAAAGCTCTTATTGAACTCCTGATAAAGCTCACGTGTAGGATCATATGAAACGTTTAAAAGCTCTACTGATTTTTTTGAATCGTTTTTACTCACAGAACTATCTTTCCCTGCTGTTTCAGTAGATTTCCCATTGCCGCAACCTGCTAGCACGACGAGCAATGCTGTTAGCACCATTAAAAACTGAACTGCTTTTTTCTTCATGTTTTACTCCCCTTTTTATAAAAAAATACAAAAAGGCTGCTATCTCTTTGAAAAGAGAAGCAGCCTTCAGTTAGTCTGATCAGCGTATATGCTCTTAAATTATTCTTATTAAATTTATTCGTAAGAATAAAAAGAAGATACTTTCTGAAAAGACAATTTATTCTTGTTTTTATAATAAACACACTTTACCTATTAGTCAACTAGGTTTTTAATCTTTTTTACACTTATTTTAGTTCTTTTTACGTGTTTTCCTTATTTACTGCGTGCCTGATACTCTTTTTCTAAGTCAGAGAGTGTGAGTTCAAAAAGATGATGGTTTTCTTTTTTGTAAATCCCTTTTTTCAGTAACTCTTCAATGAGGTATTGTTTTCTTTGCCGCACCGCTGCTCGTAATAAATTTTCCATCTTTTCTCCTCCTATTATATTAATTTAAGAATAAAAAAAAGACTTCTAACACAGGTCAGAAGCCTTCGGTAATCCGGTCAGCACAGGAATGAAACTGTCAGATTTTCATAATTTTAAAAAGTATAAAGCTGCTGCTTTAGCAGCTTTACACTTCTCATCGTCATACTCGTACAACCTATAATTTTAATTCAAAAAATTCTAAATCTTCGACCGGAAAAAAAGTCAATTTTTCTTCGAATACGCACGTTTTCTATATTTAATAAAGTACTTGCTTGCCCCGCCGTCAAGCATTCGCTAGCTAGGCTGTCCCTTCAGTTTCTCTAAATACGTATTTAAATAGGCTTATTTGTGGCTTGCTACTTTGCTTTTAGCTAAAAAGCGGTTTTTTTCCGTGCTGTCCACTTGAGTAATTTGTCCGTCGTGAAGAGTAATTAGTACAGATCCATAGTTGATTTCAGTTAGTAATTTAACAATATAATCTAATTTTTCTTGTGTAATTGAAGCCATTTTATCATTCTCCTATTCATAGATAAATTTATATTTTAGTTGCAGTTGAATAAACAAAGCGAACAACATCTATAAGTACTTGTATAATGTGCAGAAGATAAATACATGGTAATCCTCCCCATATGTTCAGTTGAAGATTGAGATTTTAATGACCACAACCAATGTACAGAAAAGGCCCACACTAGTAGCGAACAAGTATGAGCCTTCGGTTGACCGATCAGCTTCTTTAGCATCCCAATTTTTTCAAAAGATTTATACTATCTATATTATTTACACTTTACCTATATGTCAAGTAGGGATTAAAAAAATAAATAGATATTATTAAATTTTTTTATATCTTTGACCTAATAAAAAAGACTCATCTGCATGAACTTACACAGACGAGTCTTTTTTAGTCCTATTTTTTTGGATAGGCAGGGTTACCGTAAAAATGCTTCCTTGTTCTTTTTTGCTTTCAACACGTATTGCGCCCTCATGCAGCCGAACAATTTTTTTTGTAATGGCTAGACCGAGGCCGCTTCCTTTTAACGTTCTGGATTTATCTACTTTATAAAAGCTTTCAAAAATATATTTTTGATCTTCTTCGGCAATACCAATTCCATTATCCTTTATTTCCACGTCTATCTCTTCGTTTTTTTGATGAATGGATATTTTCACCAATCCATTTTCAGGCGTATATTTAATAGCATTTGTTACTAAATTCAGCCAAACTTGCTCCAACAAATCTTTATCTGCTTCCATTTGAACATTGGATAAATCAAGGTCAATTTCTATGTTCTTTTTTGTCCACTGAGGTTCTAAAGCCATGACCACATGCCTGATTTGTTCATCTAACCGGTATTGCTGCAGCGTTAGCGTTTGATGTTCAGAGTCTAGAGAAGCAAGCTTTAGCAAATTGGAACTAAGCTGAGAAAGTCTTGTACTTTCTTTTTCAATAATCGTTAAATATTGTATCTTTTTATCTTCACTGACGATATCATCTTTAAGTGCCGCTGAAAAACCACGAATAGAGGTCAGCGGTGATTGAATCTCATGCGAAACGCTAGCAATGAACTCTTGCCTCATCGTTTCTATTTTGTTTAATTCTTTAGTCATTTGATTAAAGTTTTTAGTTAACAAACCAATTTCATCATTTGTCGCGTGCTCGACTTGCACATTGTATTCGCCTTGTCCGACAACTTTCATCGCTGTACTGAGACGCTTAATCGGTTTAATAATAATCGTTGAAACATATGCAAATAATACAATACCTACTAATAAAATTGTAATAAGCTGGATATTTTGAACATCTTGAATAACTGAAAATTGCCGCTGTGGATGTGACTGAATAAATAGAGCATACGACCGTCCATTTTCTTTAAAAGGAAGACCCACTACGTTTGGCTGTGGACGATCACCTTTCTCCTCGTTTAAATTAGAATAACGCTTCCCGTCTAATACTTGATCTACTTCTTGCGGTGTAATTGGAATAGGCGGTCCTGGCTGTCCTAATACTTTTTCTTCATGCTGATCATCAATAATAATAAACGAAAAATGAATGAATGATGAATTAGATAAAAACCTTGCAGCTTTGTCGGAGTCTTCTGCTCCGTACAAATCGATAAAATCTTCTCCCATCTTCACCATATCCTGACCTAATCGCATTTCGAGCTTCTGCTTGCTAAGAAACGTCGTGACGACAACGGTAATCACAACGCTCAATAAAATTGTAATGATGAACGACAGAACCAGCTTTACATAAATTGATTTCACGTTAACACCCTTCTGCTCTATAGCCTAGTCCGCGAATTGTTTTGATTTCCATACCGACGTTTTTCATATGATTAAGCCTCTCTCGCAGACGTTTTATGTGAACGTCTACCGTGCGCTCATCGCCTTCATAATCATATCCCCAAATTAATTGAATAAGCTGATCACGAGTAAAAATCTTTCCTGGAGAACTAACTAACGTGAACAGTAATTCAAACTCTTTTAACGGCAGCTGTTCGCTTGTTTCTCCTGCACTCATCTCTAATTTGGTACGGTCTAGTTTTATATTCCCCATATAGATTACATTGTTAGCTTCTACTCGATACCTGCGTAAAAGAGCCTTTACACGAGCAACCATTTCCTGAGGATCAAAAGGTTTCACGACATAGTCGTCTGTTCCGATATCAAATCCTTTTAGCTTATCATGCGATTCGCCTCTAGCTGTTACCATTAAAACCGGTATATCAAAATACTCCTTAATTTCCTTTGTTAGTTCCCATCCGTCTTTAAATGGCATCATGATATCAACGACCGCTAGATCAATTCGAAACTCTTCCATTTTCGCCCACGCTTCTTCACCATCTGCTGCTTTTATAATTTTAAATCCTTGATTTTCTAAATATAATGATATCAGCTCTCGAATATGTTGATCATCATCTGCAACTAATATTTGAATCATACATGTCTCTCCCTATTCCTAAGTTTGTCCAGCTTTTACGCACAGTAAGCTCTCTGTTTATCGTAAACAGAGAGCCACATAAGATCATACAATGATTTTATACTTCAAATATGAACTGAATATGAACAAACTGATTAACTCTTATTAGCTGAAGTTGTTTGCTCGTTCTTTTTCTACAATTCCTTCCAAATACGATAAAAACGTTTGACGTAAATCTTTACGCTTTAACGCCACTTCTACCATTGCTTTCATATAGCCTATCTTATCTCCAATGTCAAAGCGCTGTCCTTCCAGTTCAAGAGCAAACAGCCGCTCTTTTTCACATACTACACGCAGTGCATCTGTTAATTGTAATTCATTTCCTACCCCTCTTTCAATGGTTTTTAGATAAGAAAAAATAGAAGGGTTTAAAATGTAGCGGCCCATAACGGCAATAGTTGACGGAGCTTGTTCTATCGATGGTTTTTCGATCAAGTCACTCACTTCATGAAGGCTGCCGGATTTATTTTTTGGCTGAATGATTCCGTATTTCGATACCTCTTCAACATCCACTTTTTGAACTCCGATAACTGATTGATTAGTCGTTTCATACGCTTGGATCATCTGTTTGAGCGCAGGTTCTTCAGAAGTCATAATATCATCTCCAAGAAGAACGGCAAACGGCTCATCTCCAATAAACTGCTCAGCACAAAGAATAGCATGACCGAGTCCTAACGGCTCTTTTTGACGAATATAGTGAATGCTGGCCATTGATGAGATCGTTTGTACTTCTTTTAACATGTCAAACTTGTGTTTTTCTTCAAGCATTTGCTCTAACTCAATTGATTTATCAAAATGGTCTTCAATTGATTTTTTGTTTCGTCCTGTAATAAAAATAATACTTTCAATGCCTGATTTCACAGCTTCTTCTACAATATATTGTACAGCAGGCTTATCGACAATTGGCAGCATTTCTTTCGGCTGCGCTTTTGTCGCTGGCAAAAATCGAGTTCCTAAACCGCCTACTGGAATAACTGCTTTTTTTATCGTCATATATGAATCCCTCTTTCTTTTTTAGTAGTAAATACAAATAATTTAGTACCAATAAAGTTGATACCGACACTTGCGATTGTAATTAAAAGTTTACTGATTAGCAGCGGTATACCCCATTTATTATATAGAACAGTCAACAGAAATGATGTTAGGGATAAAGTGATCAAATTTACGATCACAAATGAAATCACTTCACGCTTACTGCTTTTTTCTTTTCTCTCAAACGTCCATTTGCGATTCATGACATAACTGTTTAAAATGCCCACACTGTATGAAATCCACTGCGCTAGTATGTAGTTAACACCGATTGTTGTTAAAAGTGCGTATACTACAAAATCAATCAGTGTATTTACAACTCCTACTAACGCAAATTTAATAAAAGATATCCATTTGTTAGTCACGAAGTGATACTTCCTCGCGTGTTTCAAGCTGATACTTTTCACGGACGATATAGAGTGGACGATTTTTTGTTTCATCGTAGATGCGGCCAATATATTCTCCAATCATCCCAAGAATAATTAAAATGATGCCGCTAAAGAATAGCTGAATGACAATTAATGACGACCACCCGGTGATGGTGCTGTCTGTAAATAACTTCAAATACATCACCACTAAAAGATAAATAAAACCGATACCAGATAGAGTTACACCAGCATAGCTAGCTAGCTTTAGCGGTTTATAGGAAAAAGATGTAATGCCATCCATTGAAAGCTTCAGCATCTTTTTCAAAGGGTATTTCGACTCCCCGGCCAAACGCTCGTCTCGCTCATATTCTACTGCTATTTGCTTAAAGCCAACCCAGCTTACTAATCCGCGAACAAAGCGATTTTTTTCTTGAATGCTATTCATTTGATCGCACACTTTGCGATCTAGCAAACGGAAATCCCCTGTATCAAGCGGAATATCAATATCGGTCATCGCACGTAAGAAGCGATAAAACATAGCAGCCGTTTGTTTTTTAAAGTATGTTTCTCCTTTTCGCTTTGTACGCTTAGCATATACAACGTCAAACCCTTGCTTCCATTTTTCAATCATCTCTAAAATCAATTCGGGCGGATCTTGCAAATCAGCATCAATCACAACGACCGCCTCTCCTCTTGCATAATCCATACCAGCTGTAATAGCAATTTGATGACCAAAGTTACGGGCAAAATCTAATAAAACAACCGCTGGGTCTTGCTCACTGTACTCTTTAATGATTTCTGCTGTTCGATCTTTACTGCCGTCGTTCACGAAAAGAAGCTCGTAAGCTTCTTTCGTTGAACGCATCACTTCTGTGAGACGGCGGTAGGTTTCATGAATCACTTCTTCTTCGTTGTAGACAGGAACAACAATAGAATATTTAACAATGGAACTCATGTTCATGCCCTCCTTATTTAAGCGTTATTTCGTATAGTGTTCCGTTTCCAGATGGCCCTTGCTGAGCACTTGATGAAGTAGACTGCCACTTGGAAGAAGGAATCTCCTTACTATTTTCTTTAATCCACGTGATAACGTCAGATTGACCTCCCTTGCCCATTCCAGACAAGTAGAAATATTTCACTTCACCTTTTTTAATCATGGCTTTTAATTTACTTACCGTTAAAATTGGATCTGAACCGCTAAATCCACCCATTGCCATTACTGGCTTGCCCGTTTTGATAATGTAAGGCGCAGCTGAAGTTGAATCCGTTGTGGCAAATAAATATTTTTCACCTGTATTATTTTTTGTTAAATAGTTTAGTAGCTTTTGGTTTACTTCTGCGTTCATCCCTCCACTTTTTCGTTTTGAAGATGATGATTTGCTTGAAAAGCTATTTGGCATTTGACTATTATTGGATGAACCGCCTGGCATTTGCATTTGACCACTGTTTGAAGAACCGCTTGGCGGCTGCATTTGACCATTATTGGACGAACCGCCCGGCATTTGACCGCCGTTCGATGAACCGCTTGGCGGCTGCATTTGATTGTTCGATGATGAATTGCCGCTAGAGATTCCTGGAGGTTGCATGCCGTTAAAGCCAGACTGTTTGCTATTTGTAGCTGTGCTTGGAGGTCCTCCCATACCGCTTGAAGAATCAGGACCTGCTGATGGAAGCATGCTATTTCCACCATAAATAATTGGTGTCATCGCCCAGTACGCCGGCATCGCAAGTAAGACAACCATCGCTGCGGCTCCTAGGTAGTTCGTCAACGAATTTTTACGCTGTTTACGAATAGCTAAAACAAGAGCTAAAATGACGCCCAGTGCTCCTACACCTGCAATTGGCGCTACGCCGATTGAGCTGACATAAGGAGACATAATATATACTTGAAGTGCTGCTGTCGTTAAAATACCACCTGGTAGCAGCCATGATTTCCAGTCATTATGCTGTTTGTACATGCTCCATAAAGCTACTGCTCCCGCTCCGGCAAATGCAGCGATTGGAGGTGCCAGCATAATTAAATAATACTGATGGAAAAATCCTGCGATACTAAAGAAGACCGCTACTGGTAGCAGCCACGCTAACCAAAATAAACTTTCTTTTTGTTTTGCCGTGTAAGGCCCTTTAAATTTTACTCCGGCAAATAAACCCACGATTGAAAAGATTACAAATGGTAATAACCAGCTGATTTGATCTGATAAACCTTTTTGGAATAGTCGGAAGGGACCAGGATTCCCCGTGTTAAACATTCCGTTTTGATTCCCTCCGCCTGGAGCCTGCATCTTTTGAGAAAAGCTGCTCTTTCTTTGATTTGAGCTTTGTGAAGAATCAGCACTTGAATTACTATTTTGTTTTGTTTCACTGCTTGCTGTTTGCTGCTCAGTTTGAGCAGGCTGTTTATGACTGCTTCCCGTCACGCTTGTATTTCCAGTTAAACGATTGATACCGTTATATCCAAAAGCAAGCTCTAGAACTGAATTTGTTTGACTGCTTCCCATATAAGGTCGCTTATCAGCAGAAGTTGAATCTACTACAACTGCCCATGAGACAGAAACGGCAAGCATCAGTGCAGTTGCTGTTGTTAAGAAAGCAATTTTCTTTTTCCACGTGATTTTGGTTGCCACTACATAGAAAACATAAAATGCTGGTAAAACCATGTATGCTTGAAGCATTTTCATGTTAAATGCAACACCAATCATCGCAAAAGCCGCTAACACCCAGCCAAATTTAACCGTACGCACAGCACGAAACAACATCCATGTTGCTAATAATAATGTAAATACAAGCATACTATCGATATTATTTGTTCGGCTTACCGCCGGTACGATTGGCGTCAGGGCCATGGCAAGAGCAGCAAACCTCCCAGCCCATACGCCAAACGTACGTTTTATGAGTACGTATAGTAAAAGGACTGAACCGATGCCCGCTAAGGCTTGCGGTAAAATGACGCTCCACCCGTGAAATCCAAATATTTTGGCGCTAATTGTCTGAATCCAAAACACAACCGGCGGCTTATCAATCGTTACGTAGCCTCCTGGATCAAAAGATGCGTAAAAGAAATTATGAAAACTTTGAAGCATACTTTTGACAGCTGCCGTGTAATAAGCGTTGGCGTATTCATCTGTCCAAATTTTAAATAAGTTCAAAAACGCTGCAATTAAAACGATTGGAACTAAAAATAAGTCTATTCTTTTTTTATTTGAAGTTCGTTCTTCTTTCACTTCACTGTTCATGTGTTTCATTTCACTCCTTCGTAATTTCTGACTTTAGTCTAACAAGCATCTGTGAACTGATTATGAACAGCAAAAATAATTTTTATTTTTTAAAAATCCATTTGACCTCTTACGCTCACCAATGAAATATTTTACAATTAAAGAATCAAGCACATGAAATAGAGAGCGGATTCTTGGAATGCTGCAGCTTCTATGAAACATTATTATCAACACTTCATCCACTTCTTGCTGAGAAAGGAGACAACTTTATGATTCAAGTAAAAGATATATACGGAAATTTACCCACACTAGAAACAGAAAGACTCCGCTTGCGGAAAGCTACCAAAAAAGATGTGCGTGACATGTTTGAATATGCCTCAAATGAAAAGGTAAGCAGATATGTAAATTGGGAAAAGCACCGAAAGCTTCAAGATACAAAAGAGTTTGTTTCCTTCGTTTTAAAACAGTACAGCAACCAATCCATTTCTCCTTGGGCTATGGAAATCAAAGCCTTGAAAAAATGTATTGGCACCATTGACTTTGTCACTTGGAACCCTACCCATCGCATTGCGGAAATTGGCTATGCGATTTCTGAAGCATATTGGAATAAGGGATTTGTTACGGAAGCAGCTGAAAAAGTAATTGCGTTTGGATTTGAAGAAATGGATTTAGTCCGCATTCAGGCGAGGTGCTTTATTGAAAACGCTGCATCTGAGAAAGTGATGAAAAAAATCGGTATGTCTTATGAAGGAACGATTCGAAAAGCCATGTTTATTAAGGGAGCTCATCAAGACTTAAAGTTATATTCAATCTTGCGAGAAGAATATACACGCAACGCGTAGAAAATGCATAAAATACTTTCCATAACATAGGCTAACTTCAACACTAACTCTTCCTTTTGAGGTGAACAATGTTGGAGCAAGCAATTCAGCATTTAGACTTATCTGCACATGGTTTGTGGTTTCCGATTACCGCTAGTTTATGTTTATTTATTCTTGCCTTTGTTTTATTTAAACGAAAGCTAACTTGGCGAGATTTTTATATCACGTTTAGCGTAGTTGGATTTGTTGGATGGCTTTGTGATGTTATCATCACACGTGTTTTCAACGTGATTGATTTGGGAGATCCAAAAGTTACAGGACTTGGAGATATTCTAAGCTATACATTTATTCCACCTTCCCTTTCCGTTTTATTTTTGACTTACTTAACAGCTAAAAATAAATGGGTTTTATCACTTCTCTTTTGCGCTGGTTCACTACTCATAGAATACGGAATGATTAAAAGTGGCTATATGCATTTAAACGGCTGGTTTTTTATCTATTCAATAGTGGTATACTTACTCGTTTATGCTTTTGTGCTACCATGGCATATCGCATTTATTAAGTAAAAAAGCGGATGTTGATTAACATCCGCTTTTTTACTATACACTTACTTCCTACCCACTGAAATTCGTATTTCACAGCGAGTTTTAAAAGAATTGGAATAGTTACGTGTATAAAATGCATTTCTAATTCTGGTGTCCCTGCATGTTCATAGTCTGTCATTTTATGCGACGTGATGACAGGTGCGTGGGTCTATGTTCTTCAGAACGTCTAAATCCAATTTTTAAAAGCGCTGCTTCTAAATTAGCTTCTGTTTTAATTTGATTAAAATTAATTCCTAATTTCACTACCGTTTGGGCAATTTCCGGTCGTATTCCCGTTATAATAGCTTCCACTCCTACCAATTTAAGAGCTTGATGAATTTTGAAAAGATTGTCTGCGACCATTGTATCGATAATTACAACACCTGAAATATCCAAAATAAGATAAGCTAATTGAAGACTTGTCCCTTTTTTCAAGCAGGTCTCCATAATAACCTGCGAGCGATGAGTATCAATTTCCCCAATAATCGGCATAATAGCGATGCCTTTGGTAACGGGTACAAGCGGAACTGAAAGTTCTTCTAATGACGTATAAGCTAAATTCATCATATATCGATTATGCTCATCGTAAATTTGACCAAAAATACATGTTACCGTATCTAAAAGCGGATCGATTCGCTCACTGACGTGCAGCATAGTAATTGCGGCAAACTGATGCTCCTCTAGTTCTCTTGTAAATACATCCCAAATAACACTGCGATAGATTGGCAAGGTACCTAGCGCTTTTTCTAAAGGAATATTTTTTTCTACCGCATATTTACCAGTAGCAAGCGCCCACTCTTTAACAAGTTTAAGTACAGCCTCTTGCTCTTCAAATAGTACTCTTCCAAAATACTCCATAATGGACACTCGCCACTTCAAAATTTTCTTTTCTTTTAATTCCTCTGTACTTAAAGGATGTGTAGCATCTAAACGTTCTGCTAATTTTTCTGACAAGTTGTATTTATGTTCAATAATCTTTTTTCCTATATACACGAGCTCCTCTTTCATAAAATACGCTCAGCTCCTCTTTTTTGCTATTTTTACTGCGTATATAACCTTGACTAAGCCTTCTTACCCATCCGACAATTGACTAGCCTTCCTAAAAATAACAAAAAAGCGGTTATTTTATGAATTTTCTTTCTTCTTATTATAGTACCAGAAAAAGAGGCATACAACTTAAAATTTGCTGCGGATAAAACTTATGCTTTCGTATAAAAAAACAATCCTGTTCCAATTGGAACAAGATTGTTTTTTTATATTCACTTTCTTTTACCTCACCTTACACTTGGAATAACCAGACAACAATAGGCCCAAAAACCGAGCCTAGTACAGCGCTTAACGTCATTGATACTGAACTCATCGATACCGTTAATTCACCGTATTCAAATGCTTTAGAAGTTCCTAAGGCATGAGAAGCGCTGCCTAGGGCAATGCCTTTTCCTAAAGAACTCTTAATACGAATCCACTTTAAAAGTAAAGGTCCAAGGATTACTCCCGAAAAACCTGCAATCATAACAAATACTACGGTCATGGATGGAACGCCCCCTAATCCCGTAGCAATTTGAATCGCAACCGGAGTAGTAATGGACTTAGGAATAATGGATAAAATCAGACTTCGATCAATGCCGAATACTTCAGCGAACACAAGTCCGCTAATCATACCTGCAAATAACCCTACAAATACCCCTCCAATAATAGGAACGCTGTATTTCACCAGCATCTCACGCTGTTTATAGAGTGGATACGCTAATGCGACAACGGCTGGTCCTAGAAGTGAATTAATCCATTTGCCTCCAATCATATACTCATCATAGGAAACATGAAAAGTAAGCAAAAGAAGAATAACGAATATGGTTGTAGTTAAAACTGGAATAAGAATTGGATAGGAGAACCGTACATATACTTTTGCCATGACTAGGTACAAAGCAACTGTAGCTACGATTATAAAGACCGCGATAAAGAATTCTTGCACTGTTGTTTCTCCTTTCGTTTGTTCGCTTTCTTTTCTAAAAGTTGGCTGGCAATCCCTGCGGCGGCCATCGTAACAATCGTACTAAGTACAATAATTAAAAACAAAACCGCTCCGCTGCTTGAAAGAAGCGAAGGATAATTCATCACACCCGCCATAGCTGGTATAAATAATAGCGGTAAAAAAGATAACAAGAAACTCGCTCCGTCTTCAATCACTTTGATGGGAACAATTTTGCACATTAAGCAAATAAGCATTAAGATTAAGCCTATAATACTTCCTGGAATAGGCAGGTGCAGCATATGGTGAACAGCTTCGCCAATCATAGAAAAAGCATAAAGAATCGCAATTTGTAGAATAATTCGTATCACTTTCATTATAGGTCACTGTCCTACAGATAAAGAACAGCTGTCCTCCTCTCTTTCTTTTGTCATGTTGTCTAACATTTTACTATATAAACATACTTTACTTTACCTACTTTTACTTGTACTATACAACTATATATATACATTTGTATTATACAAGTATATATTTCTTTGTCAATGAATGATTTTGTAAGGAGCGATTATGATGCAAGAAAAGAATTCAATTGAATTGATTGAATATGAACTTACTACCTTTATTAGACGAGCCGTCTATCTTGATAATTCCGAAAATAAAATAGGAAACCTAGAAAGATCAGCGTATTTATTATTACGCCAGTTAGATGAATTTGGACCAGCTCGTGTAAAAGAACTAGCTGAAGCATTTAAACTCGACATTTCAACTCTTTCTAGACAAGCTGCTGCTTTAGAAAATAAACAGCTGATTTCCCGCTCCTCTGATCCTTCGGATGGACGCGTCAGTCTATTTGATATCACAGCACGCGGAAAACGAATGCTGCAAAGTGATAAACAAATGCGCCTTGAACGCTATCATAGTATGTTGAAGAAATGGTCCAGTGAAGAAAAAGAGCTGTTTGGCAAACTATTAATGCGGATGAATGACGCATTTATCGATTAAATAGAAAGCCCTAAAAAATTAGGCTGCTGCTGCAAGGTGTTTGTCCCTGTCTCTTTTCCGTTTCTTGCATTTACTGTAAAGAGACTATTGAAAAGGATGTATGATTATGTCTGTTCCGAACAAAAGGAAAGCCACGCCCTGCCTTTTCCCCGGCTATAAATGGTGCGGCCCCGGATGCAGTGGTCCAGGATGCCCAGTAAATGATGTAGACTGCTGCTGTAAATACCACGATTTATGCTATGAAGATTACGGTTCATGCCGCTCATGTGATGAGCAATTTCTTAACTGTCTTTGCTCCAAAGCAAATCCATACAGCTTGAAAGGAAGACAGGCATACGCTATGTATACCTATATGCGACTGAAATTAGCTTTAAAACAATATGACTAAGCATAAAAGAGGTGAATTTAAAAATTCACCTCTTTTTTATACTATTTTATCCGTATGAATCCAAAAGCGCTGAACAACAGCTCCGTTTTCTTCTATATAATCCTCGTCTTGTATACCACCGTTTGCCAAAATAGTTTGACGAGAAGCGATGTTCCAATCATCGCACACTACTAATGCCCGTTGAACTCCTAGCTTTCTGATCTCTTGAAGAGATAACTTTAATAGCAGCTTTGCATACCCTTTTTTTCTTTCGCTTGGCCGAATACCATAACCTATATGCCCTCCGCTATTTCGAAGCAATTCACTTAGTTCATGACGGATATTAACTACGCCTATTACTCTTTCGTTATGCATTAGCCAATAGGTAGAATCGGGTACATATCCTTTTTTTAATCCAATACCTTTTTCTGCATTTATTAACTCTTGAATCATTTCTTCAAAGTGAGTAGGGTCTTTAGCAATTACCCACGGAATCATTTTTTCTCCGCTTGCTTTCCATTCATGATAAAAGCTCATATAAGCCTTTTTATAGGCTGCGTCTGGTTTCATTAAAACGGCGGCTTCCACGTACCTTCCTCCCTTTTTATTTATTATGTTTATACTACCGATTTTTCCCAATAAATAAAAGAGGATAATTTACGTGATGTGTAAACTGTCCACTGTTTAAATAAATTCCTTAAAAAACCTTGTTACTTTTGCAAGGGCGTACAGGAAGGTTCGCTTCATGACAGGTTCTTCTTTCCTTTGGACGTCGGGAGATTTAATCCATCGCTTATGGTTGGCAACAAGGATACTTTTATCTATTTTGTTTTCCATCGCCATCGTTAATTCTTTTGCAAATTTTTGACTATCGATAATGACCATTGATTCATTATTCAAAAATGTAGAACGGGAATCTAAATTAAAAGAGCCTACGGCACTGAGTCTTTGATCATAAATTACGGATTTTGCATGGATCGAATAAGGTCCTTGGTATTCGTAAAGCTTTACACCTGTCTTCATAATCGTATCCCGCATACTTATATACCCAGAAAAAGCTAACACATTGGGCGTAGATGTAACTGAGTTTGTGAGTAGCGTCCATTGAACGTCTCGCTTCTTTTTTATGGCTGTATACTTGCTCATCGCATTAGTTGGCACAACATAAGGGCTTTGAATAAGAACAGACCGGTTAGCTCCTTCTGCCAGATTAATAAGCGTTTTCCACATAAAAGGTCTTTTATTAAATCGTTCAATTGGATTATGAATAAAAGAAACACACTTTGTAGAAACGGTGGAAGCATTCCAATTAATCTTAGGAGTTGCAAACGTTTCTCCTACTTGCTTAGCTTTACCGTATTGCTGCAGCAGCAAAGCTTTCATCCTCTTTCCCTGATCGACCTGGTACTGTGTGAGATGATAAAAAGCTTTTTTAGTGTAAGGATGAGCCCATAATTCATTTATATAATTCTGCATTTGAACGATGACGCTATCTTGTTTATGTTTGCTGTTTGTAATAAAGACATCACGATCATAGACGAAGTCTGGAGGAGGCTTGTTGGCCAAATACTTGTCCCCTATATTCCGTCCCCCTATTATGCCTAGCTGTCCGTCTACAATCATTATTTTGTCATGCATACGATTTTGCCACGCCCAAGGTTTAAACAATTGAAACGGTTCATAATACTTCACTTCAATATTAGGATGTGAAGCTAATGCGTAGAGCACGCCTCTTCGATTCCCTCGTAAGCCGTTAGCTATCCCATCTAAAAGAACGCGAGTATAGACGCCTCGATCAGCTGCTTTAAAAAGAGCGGCCATAATTAAATCAGTTGACTCTCCTTTTCCTATTGAGTAATATGCAATATCAATCGATTTCTCAGCTTCTTGAATCATTTGAATACGAACTCTTCCTGCCTCATATCCATCTTCGAGAAGTCTCACCCGGTCCGTAGACTCACTGTGACCAAAAAAGCTATCCGGTTTAATTGAGGTCGTTTCCTCTCCTGTTTTTAAAGGTACATAAAAGAGAACCACCGCCGCTATAACCACATACAGAATATATAAAGATAAAATAATAAGTAATCCTTTGAATGCTATTTTTATCATCGCAACTCCAGCTTTTTGTCTTTTTCTGTTATCGTTCACAAATAATGATCATTACATGCAAGAAACTGCTTCCTTGATTGTTTTGCGCTTTGTCTTTTTGACACATTTATTTTTTCTGATTCACTATTTGTATAGTATGCTAGTACATATCATAGAAAAAAGGATGATGGTGATGGAGGAATATTCTTTTCGTTTTCATATTACAGATTCTTACCCTTTGCACAATGAAAACGATAAAATAGAAGCTGTTGTACGCACCAAAATCAAGCATGCGGACCGAGGATGCTTGTATGAGGGTTATCTTCGTGTTCATATCACTAAAGTCGGGGTATTTCCAGTAGCAAAAGATATTGCTGAAGCAATTAGCGTTCGTTCGCTTCGTCAGCAGTTAGCGGCCGAATTAAAAAGATACGTACGACCGCACCGCAATTTTTTATAACTTTATCCAAACATTTGTCCAAGTGGACTTTCATCTTCAATAATATCTTGAATAGTATAGATAGAAATGGGAAAGTGAGGAATTCCATATACGTAAGGAGCCAGGTCATACAGCTGATAAAAGAGCACAAGTGATTTATCGGCGATATAAAAATCTTGATCTGGTTTAATTCCTTTATATTCTCCAAGAACCATAATATCGCGCTCTTTTATTTGCTCTCCTACTATTTTAGAAAGAATGCTCACGTAATTACTGTCTTTTTTAAATAGATCTTTGAGTTGATACGTTTTTCCAGTCAGCACATTAAACGTTAACGGAACGACCACGGTCAATCCGTGCGCTCCCCCGGAATAAGCAAAATTGACAAGTGTTAAGCTGAGCACATTTCGCTCGTTTGTTTTCAACTCATAGTAACCCGTTTCTTCTGTATCCGGATTTTCTCCATATCCCTGCTGACGAATTAATTCATTCGTGCGCTGCAAAATTTTACTGTTCATGCTGTGCTGAACAGCTTGATTAGTCAAATGTACAACTGGATAATAAACGTTTAACTTTTTCTTCACCATTTGTTGAGAATATACGGTTGCAGGTAACGTAACCATCGCTTCCTCCTCTTTGTATACAGGTTGTTACATTCTATTCTTTTAGCATTCATTCCATTACTAAAGCAAAAAAAGATTCAGACATAACGAAATCACTCCAACCTAAAGACGAACAAACTGGATAAATGCTCTAGTATGGATCGCTTTTGATACCGCTATTAATTTCCGTGCAAGATTTCGCTTTCCGCGGAAATCTTCGCCTTGCCCTCCAATCAACAGCTAGAAGCACCTCCATACATGAAACCTATGTTGACTCTATCAATGAAAAAATCCGAACGAGTTTGATTCTCCATCAAGAATCAAACTCGTTCGGATCTTCCTTCAACGAAAATACCTTTGTCTCAGCCTCTTTTTAACTTCTTATTATTTTACGTTGTTAATTGTTTTAGCAGCGTCTACCGTATTTTTTAATAACATTGTGATGGTCATCGGACCAACTCCGCCTGGTACTGGTGTAATATAACCTGCAACTTCTAAAGCCGCTTCGTAATCAACATCACCAACGAGTTTACCATTTTCCATTGTGTTACCTACATCAATTACAATGGCACCCGGCTTAATATCATCTGCTTTGATAAGTCTAGGTTGTCCTACAGCTGACACAAGAATATCAGCTTGTTTTGTTAAAGCAGATAAATCTTTTGTGCGAGAGTGAGCAATTGTTACCGTTGCACTTTCTTGAAGTAACAGCATGGATACTGGTTTACCAACAATATTGCTTCGTCCAATTACTACCGCATGTTTACCTGAAATCTCTTCACCTGAACGTTTAATTAACTCAACGATACCATGTGGTGTACATGGTAAATAGCACTCATCGCCAATAACCATATTCCCTACGCTTACTGGGTGGAAGCCATCTACATCTTTTTTAGGAGATACAGCATTTAATACTGCCTTTTCATCAATATGTTTTGGTAATGGAAGTTGAATAAGAATACCATGAACAGATGGATTTCCATTCAAATGATGGATTTCGTTTAAAAGCTCTTCTTCAGTAATCGTTACGTCACGTTTGATAATTTCAGATGCAACACCGATTTCTTCACAAGCCTTTGCTTTCGCTCTTACATATGATTGCGAAGCAGGATTTTCTCCTACTAAAATCACGGTTAAACCAGGAACGATACCTTTTGTTTTTAATTGAGCTACCTCTTCTTTTAATGCGGCGCGCAGTTCTTGCGCTACTTCTTTTCCTTTAATTACTTTCGCTGTCATGATGTTTTTTGCTCCTTTCAACTGTAGCCATTTAATAAATGTACGAATTATAGTTATTAATCTAACACAAAAGTTCGGTTTTGTTCAATGTTTTTATTATTTTTATTTTAAATAGATGAAAATAAATAACAAATAACGTATATTCCATTCTTATCGTACTATAATATTTTGTATTCACCAAAGCTGTTTTTATTCAAACGTTGCTTTTCCAAATTAAAAACCGCACCTTCGGCACGGTTTTCGGCGATTTATTTTTCTGTTGATATGCTTTTCTTTGTAGTCAACGGCAGCACGTCTTCCTCTGTTTTTAGATCCTTTACATGCATTTCCTTGAGAGGCGCACTTATTTTCTTATTTTTCGGAGGTTCTTCAAAATTCTCCACCCAATCACATAGCAATTCAAATCCTTGATACACATAAGGCAGGAGAGGCTGAAGCTTTCGATCTGGGTCAATTTGATGATTCCATACTAAGCTATCAATGTGGTTTCCATTTTCAACTACATAGTGACGATGAAGGTGCTGCTTACCAGAATCTTTTACCAGTTGTTCATAAGGATAAGCATGAATATCCGGAAAAATAAGAGCATCTAACGACCCTGTAATGCTTATCAACGGAACGGAAATATCACCTGTATTTTCAATTTCACGAACTCTTCGCTTTACATCTTGGGGTCTTTCTTGATAATCATACTTTTCAAAAATAGAATCTAACGAACGATCTCTAACTCCATTTTCAAAAAGCGTCAAGTATTTTTGCCATGGAATGCTTCCAGGTGCTTGACTGTCAAACTCATCTCTATATATATTAAGCGTTAAAAACCAATAATACTGGTCATGATATGGCCATAAAAACTCAGATCCTTTTGGCAACCCTGCCTGATACAAACGGTGCAAAGCTTCTTTTTGCGATTCACCTACCGTGTACAGTGCTTCTTCGGCATAATTTACAACAGGTGTTAAGGAAGTAATTAAGTTATCGTGATCAGCTCGCCACATAACCCCTTCCCATTCAACACCCCCATTAAAAAGCTGAGGCTCTCCATTTTTTCCATCGTTTTCTAAAGCATAACGAACAACATAACCCCCGTTAGAAATACCTAACGCATACGTTTTTATATCAAAATATTCTGTCACTTCTTTTTGAAGTTTGTGACGATAATTTTCAAACAAAAATCTCTGAGCTATTTTTGTCACTTCTCGGTATTGAATATGCCATTTTCTAATGGAGTCTTCTTCTTTGACTAGAGCGTTCTTTGCTTTAGCAAATGGATCATCTCGCACTTCTTCTCCCTGAGTTCCTTTATCAGAAGCAGCAAACGCAAACCCTTTTGCCAACACATAGTCGCTGAACAGTAAATCCGTTGATTTCTCATCCCTGGTAGCTGGAACTCCTGACATAACTAACTTTCCATTCCAGTCATCAGGAATTCGAATGAGAAACTTACCACCATCAACTTCACCTTCTACTTGAACACCCGTTATTTCTTCAGGCTGATACATGTAATACCATCCATTTTTTTCTTCTTTTGTTCCCCAATAGATAGGAGCCAGCCCAATGTTCCCATAGGCAGTCGCTGCTTGAAATTGAAGAGGGTTTTTAGTCGTTAGCCAGTTTCCATACCTACCGTCAAACGTTGTGATATTCAAGTGATAACCTCCATTCACATTTGCTTTTGAAGACACTCTTGGGGACTGTACACGCATAATTTTAGTTAAATATTACCATCGATTTCTCAAAAAGTACACCAAAACGCCTTTATTACAGAAAGAAAGTAGACATTTATCACAACTGAGCCCATAGCGCCGTATAATATTGAAATTTATTCAAAAAAAGGAGTGTCAATGACTATGAGTTCGTTTAATTCTTCAAAACTTTCTACGACTCTTATTCCCCCTGCTACTTCCTCCTATCCGGTTTCCGGAAGAAAATATACTCTTACTCATTCTGATACAACCGATCAGTTTTTTTTAAGCATCGGATGCTCATATAACAACAAGGAGATAGATGAAAATATGCGTGATGAAGTACTGGCTGCTCTTCACGTAACAGATCGACAGGCAGTTATTCAAGGCGAAGTTTTTGTTAGCGGAGGCGAGTTCAGCCGCGAGCAAGCACAGCTTCGTTATCAGATTTTCCGTCGTGAACTCCCCCTTGCTTTAGAAGCAATGTTTTACGGAGACCAAGCGTTTTTTCAACATTATCCAGACTTGCTAAATACGCCGATTTACATTTATTTTGTATCGACTTATCAAGAATTTAGAGGGTGGTCCTATTATCAAACTCCTAAATTTTATTTAAAACAAACATGCAGCAGCTAGCACGCTAGTGCATAAACTAATGGGAAATGAACGAGGAAGGTGTGAATGTTTCATGTACAGTCAATGGGTTTACCCCTATATGCCGCGCTATTACCATCCAGTGGTTCCTACTACGAATGAAAATTATTTAGAACCTTATAGATACAATGAAGACTTATTTTCTTATATCCTGCATGAGGAAGAGGAAGTTAGATCTACACGCGATGTAGACAGAGTGATGAAAATTTTAAAACGCCAGTATCAGTCTATCTACAGAGATGCTCAACGAGGCGGGATGGATAGCAAACTAACAGAATACTTATTTCGTTCCATTGTAAGATTTGTTGATGATAACTATAACAGTTACAGCGGATCTATTAACGAACGCGTCGAAAAAGCCGCGCGACAGCTGAAAAAACGTGACCCCTGGATATTTGAACTTTTTAACTTATACAGCGTTTCCCCCGCTTCACAAGTTCGAATTACCAACACGATTTTAACCGTTTCATTTGAAAATTTACGTAGAGGAAATGAAGTACCAAATCCTAGATAAACAAAAAACCGCCACAATTGTGACGGTTTTTTGTTATGGTAATACAGTTGCTCCCATTAGATGGCTATCAACTTGTTTAGCTACTTCACGACCTTCATGAATAGCCCATACGATTAAACTTTGCCCACGACGAGCGTCACCAGCAGCAAAAACACCTTCAACATTTGTTTTGTAATTTCCATACGCTGCATCTACGCGACGATTTTTCGTTTCAACACCAAACGCTGATAGAACCGGATGCTCTGGACCTTCAAACCCAATCGCAATAAAGACAAGCTGAGCTGGCCATACTTTTTCTGTTCCTGGAATTTCGGTAAAGATGTACTGTCCATTTTCACCTTTTACTTTTTCCATTTGAACTGTATGAAGTTCCTTTAGATTGCCTTGCTCATCTGCCACGATTTTTTTCGTTTGAATTGAATATTCACGTGGATCGTCCCCAAATTTTGCCTGTGCTTCTTCATAAGCATATTCAAGATTAAATACATGTGGATATTCAGGCCACATATTATCTGCCGTACGCTCAGCAGGAAGCTGAGGATGTTTACCAAACTGAACAACGCTGCGGCATTTTTGACGAAGAGCAGTAGCTACACAGTCAGCTCCCGTGTCTCCGCCTCCAATAACAATAACGTCTTTTCCTTCAGCATCAATAAATTGACCATCTTTGAAGTTAGAGTCTAAAAGGCTTTTTGTTGAAGTTGTTAAGTAGTCCATTGCAAAGTGAACTCCTTTTGCTTCACGACCTTCTAATACTAGATCTCTTTGCTTCTGAGCTCCTGTACACAAAATTACAGCATCATATTGTTCTTTTAACTCTTCAGCAGTAATGTCTTTTCCAACTTCCGTATTCGTTATAAAATCAATACCTTCTTGCGTCAATAAGCGAACACGTCTTTCCACTACTTCTTTATCTAGCTTCATATTTGGGATTCCATATGTTAATAAACCGCCAGCACGATCTGCTCTTTCATATACCGTTATTGAATGACCCGCTTGGTTCAGCTGATCTGCGCTTGCTAAGCCTGCTGGCCCAGAGCCAATAACAGCAATTTTTTTGCCTGTTCTCTTCTCCGGAATACGCGGAGTAATCCACCCATTCTCAAAGCCTTTATCAATAATAGCGCGTTCGATATTCTTAATCGAAACCGCTGGATCTGAAATAGCAAGCGTACAGGAACCTTCACACGGAGCAGGACAAACTCGTCCTGTAAACTCCGGGAAGTTGTTTGTTTTCATTAAACGCTCTAAAGCTTCTTTCCAGCGTCCTTTATAAACTAAATCATTCCACTCTGGAATTAAGTTATAGATTGGACATCCAGAAGTAAAAGCATTAATATCCATTCCCATGTGGCAAAAAGGTGTGCCACAATCCATACATCGTGCCCCTTGACGGCTTAGCGCTTCATCAGATAAAGGAGCAGCATACTCTTTCCAATCACCTAAACGTTTTAACGGGTCACGTTCCTTCCCTTTTTCACGTTTGATTTCCATAAATCCTGTTGGTTTTCCCATCGTACTCTCCCCTTTCTTACTGAGCTACCGCTTCTTGTTGTTTTGCCGATGCTTTCTTTTCTTGTTTTGCATTTTCCTCAAACGCACTCATAGCTGCTTCTTCTTCCGTTAGTCCAGCTGCTTTTTGCTCTTCAATGCGATTCATCATGCGTTTATAATCATTCGGAATCACTTTTACAAATTTTGAAAGTGATTGTTCCCAATTTTCCAAGACAAATGCTGCTTTATGACTGTTCGTATATTTCAGATGATTTGAAACCATCTCTTTTACTTCTTCTGCTTCTTCGCCTTTTAAGCCCTCAAACCCAATCATGTCTTTATTACAAAGGTTTTTGAATGCTTCTTGATCATCAGCAAATACGTAAGCAATACCGCCTGACATTCCTGCACCAAAGTTTTTACCTACATCGCCTAATACGACAACACGTCCGCCAGTCATATATTCACAGCCATGATCGCCAATTCCTTCAACCACTACGTTCACACCGCTGTTACGAACTGCAAAACGTTCCCCTGCTAGCCCGCTAACATAGGCTTCACCGCTTGTTGCACCGTAAAATGCAACGTTCCCGACGATAACATTCTCACCTGACACAGCTGTTGTTTCCTTAGGTGGAGCAACAATGATTTTACCTCCTGATAAACCTTTTCCGATATAATCATTTGCATCTCCAGTTAGATACATAGACATTCCTTTTGGAACAAACGCACCAAAACTTTGTCCTGCAGAGCCAGTGAATCGAAGAGTAATCGTATCTTCTGGCAAACCTTTCTCACCGTAACGTTTTGTAACTTCACTTCCCACAATTGTTCCAGCTACACGGTTAATATTAGAAATTGGAAGTTCTAACTCGACTTGATACTTATGCTCGATTGCTTGCTGTACCGCAGGCAAAATCTTTTGCATATCAAGAGATTCGTCAATTTTATGATTTTGAGGTGTTTTAAAGGTACGTACACCTTCAGCTTGATATAAAAGAGTTGTTAAGTCTAAGTGCTGAGCCTTCCAGTGATTTTTTGCACGTTCGCTAACGCTTAATACGTCTGTACGTCCAACCATTTCATCCACTGTTTTAAATCCAAGTTCAGCCATAATTTCGCGCACTTCTTGTGCAACAAATTTCATATAGTTAACGATGTGGTCCGCTTCTCCCAGGAACTTTTTACGAAGCTCTGGATTTTGCGTTGCCACTCCAACTGGGCATGTATCTAAGTGACACGCACGCATCATGATACAGCCTAAAACAATTAAAGGCGCCGTAGCAAAACCAAACTCTTCTGCTCCTAGAAGTGCTGCCATGACTACATCTTTACCCGTCATTAATTTCCCGTCTGTTTCAAGCACTACTTTTTCACGAAGACCGTTTAACATAAGCGTTTGATGAGCTTCTGATAAGCCAAGTTCCCACGGTAGTCCAGTATGTTTAATACTTGTTTTTGGAGATGCTCCCGTACCTCCGTCGTAACCGCTAATGACAATAACATCCGCTACTCCTTTTGCTACTCCGGCAGCAATCGTTCCTACACCTGCTTTTGAAACGAGTTTGACGCTGATTCGTGCATCACGGTTTATATTTTTTAAGTCATGAATAAGCTGCGCTAAATCTTCAATCGAATAAATATCGTGGTGTGGAGGAGGTGAAATTAAGCCTACTCCTGGCGTTGATCCACGCACATCTGCCACCCATGGATATACTTTGTTTCCTGGAAGCTGACCGCCTTCTCCAGGTTTTGCACCTTGTGCCATTTTAATTTGAAGCTCATCCGCATTCACAAGGTAGTGACTTTTCACCCCAAAACGCCCAGAAGCGATTTGTTTAATCGCACTGCGGCGATTATCTCCATTCTCATCCAGAGTGTAGCGGCTAGGATGCTCGCCACCTTCTCCACTGTTGCTGCGTGCCCCTAAACGGTTCATCGCAATCGCTAATGTTTCATGAGCTTCTTGACTTAAAGATCCAAACGACATAGCACCTGATTTAAAACGTTTTACAATCGAATCAACTGATTCTACTTCATCAATGGAGATAGATGAACGCGATCCATTAAACGAGAACAGATTGCGCAAGAAACCGATGCGTTCTTCATTAGCCGATTCAGAGAATTTTTTAAATAAGCTGTAATCTCCCTTACGGCAAGCCCACTGCAGCGTGTGAATTGTTTTTGGATTAAACGCATGATGCTCGCCCGTGTGTCTCCACTGGAAGTCACTTCCTGATTCTAACGTTTGCTCAATTGTTTCAACATAAGCATTGTCATGACGCGTTTTTGCTTCTTTTGCAATAACATCTAAACCGATACCGCCAAGCTGCGAGGCAGTACCTGTAAAATATTGCTCGATAACCTCTGCACTGATTCCAACTGCTTCAAAAATTTGTGCGCCCCGATAACTTTGCACCGTTGAAATACCCATTTTAGACATTACTTTTACGACACCTTCAGTAACGGCTTTTACATATTTCTCAACAGCATAATCATACGATACGTTCAACGTACCTGCGTTAATTTCATTTTGATATGTTGCAAAAGTAAGATATGGATTAATTGCGTCTGCGCCGTAACCAATCAGCGCTGCAAAATGATGCACTTCACGCGCTTCTCCCGTTTCCACTACAATGCTCGCCTTTGTACGGTTTCCTTTTCGCACTAGGTGCTGGTGCAGCCCGCTGACCGCTAATAAAGCTGGAATAGCTACGGATTGAGCTCCCGCTTCACGGTCTGTCAGAACAAGAATGCTAGCACCTGCGTTAATTGCCGCTTCAGCTTCAGCAAATACGCGATCAAGATCTGCTTTTAAATCATTTGTAAATACAGCAGATATAACGGCACTTTTGAAATCTGGATGAATGGCAGACTTCAGCTGATCAGTTTGATCGTTTGTTAAAACCGGCGTCTCAAGCTGAATTCGATGAATGTTTTCTTTGGTTGGATGCAGTAGATTCCCTTCTGCACCAAGCAATGTCATTGTCGATGTAACCAACTGTTCACGAATAGCATCAATCGGTGGATTCGTTACTTGAGCAAATAGCTGCTTAAAGTAATTGAACAGCGATTGAGGACGATCAGACAACACGGCTAATGGAGTATCGTTCCCCATTGAACCAAGCGGATCTTTTCCTTCTGTAATAACTGGAACTAAATATTTATGAATATCTTCATACGTGTAGCCAAATGACTTCTGGCGAATGACCAAATCATCGAAGTATTCAGATTTTTCTTCTTGCACTTCTGGCAACGTTACCAGCTGTTCATCTAACCACTCTTGATAAGGCTCAGCCTGTGCCATTTCAGATTTAATTTCTTCGTCTGAAATAATTCGGCCCTCCTCTAAATCGATTAGAAGCATTTTACCTGGGCTTAAACGATCTTTATATAATACATTTTCATCTTCAACATCAATGACACCTACTTCTGATGAAAGTATGATGTAATCATCTTTTGTAACATAATAGCGAGCTGGACGTAAACCGTTACGGTCTAGAATAGCACCGATTTGCTTTCCATCCGTAAACGAAATAGCAGTCGGACCATCCCATGGCTCCATTAATGCGCTATGATACTCATAGAAAGCACGTTTTTCTTTTGACATGTGCGGATTCTCAGACCAAGGCTCTGGAATAAGCATCATCGCTGCATGCGCTGGCTTGCGGCCGGCCAATACAAAGAACTCTAGCGCATTATCTAACATGGATGAGTCGCTTCCTTCAGCATCTAAAATTGGAAGAACCTTCGGCAAATCCTTACCGAATGCGTCCGAAACAAACTGCTGTTCACGTGCTCTCATCCAGTTTTGATTACCGCGAAGCGTATTGATTTCACCGTTATGAATTAAATAACGGTTTGGATGTGCTCTTTCCCAGCTTGGGAACGTGTTTGTGCTAAAGCGAGAATGCACTAAAGCAAACGCTGAAGTAAAGTCTTCATCTTGTAGGTCAAGATAAAAAGCATCAACTTGCTCAGGCGTTAATAACCCTTTGTACACAATTGTTCTACTTGAAAGACTCGTAAAATAAAAACGGTTTTGACGCGCCTGCGCCCAATTTTCCGCTTGCTTACGAATAACATATAGCTTGCGTTCAAACGCTAAGTCATCTTGAATACTGTCATTTGCCCCAACAAATACTTGTCGTACGTACGGACAGCTTTCTTTTGCGACTTTTCCGATTTTTCCGACATTTACAGGTACAGTTCTCCAACCTAGTAACGTTTGTCCCTCTTCTTCAATTAATTTATTAATATAAGCTTCGATTTCTCGACGCTCGTCTTCATTATTTGAGAAAAAGATCATTCCAACTCCATAACGACCTTTTTCTGGAAAGTTCAATTCAGCGCATGTCTTTTTAAAGAACGCGTGTGGAATTTGTACCATTAATCCAGCTCCATCTCCTGTTAGCGGATCGCTTCCCTGTCCGCCTCGATGGTCAAGCTGGCAAAGCATATTTAGTCCTTTTTTAACGATATCATGTGACGCTACGCCTTTCAATTGAGCGTATAGTCCGATTCCACATGCATCGTGCTCAAATTCAGGACGGTAGAGACCTTGAGCTTTTGGCATTTGATTGTATGTCATCTTCTTCTCCCCCGTTCGTTTTCTTTATCTTTTTAAGATCACCTGTTTACATTGTAAGTTTTCAAATCAATATAAACAATATATAATTTAGATAAAACTAATCTAATTTTGATATATATAGATGGAGGATGCCTATGGAACTGCGTCAATTACGCTATTTTATGGAAGTTGCAAAAAGAGAACACGTATCTGAGGCGGCAGAATATCTGCATGTAGCTCAATCAGCGATCAGCCGTCAAATCGCGAACCTGGAGTCTGAGCTAGGTGTTAGTTTATTCAAACGCGAAGGAAGAAATGTCAAGTTAACAGCAATAGGAAAAGTCTTTCTTGAGCATACGGAGACGGCTATGAAAGCTATTGACTATGCGAAAGAACAAATTGATGAATACCTGGATCCTGAAAGAGGAACGATTAAAATCGGATTTCCAACAAGCCTTGCCAGTCACCTTCTTCCTACTATTATATCAGCCTTTAAAGAAGAACACCCAAATGTTGCTTTTCATCTTAGACAAGGTTCGTATAAATTTTTAATTGAATCGGTTAAAAAAAGAGATATTAATATCGCTTTTTTAGGCCCTGTACCTGTAGAGGACCAGAGTATAGAAGGGCATATTTTATTCACTGAAAATCTTTTAGCCCTTGTTCCTTCTCATCATCCGCTCGCTGAACGGGATAACATTCGGCTGCGGGATTTAAGAAATGAAGATTTTGTGCTATTTCCAAAAGGATTCATTTTACATAAAATGGCCTTTGACGCTTGCAAACAAGCAGGATTCATGCCCAATATTTCATCTGAAGGAGAAGATTTAGATGCGATTAAAGGTCTTGTATCCGCAGGAATCGGCGTCACGCTTCTTCCTGAAAGCACAGTGTCTGAAACGACTCCTCGTTTTACGACTAAACTTCCTATTCATACGCCGCAGCTTCAGCGTACAGTCGGGATGATTATTCCTCGAAATCGTGATTTAGCACCTTCTGATAAAATTTTTTATAAGTTTGTCAAAACCTTTTTTGAACGGTTGGAGCAGTATAAATAAGAGAGGCCCCCTGCCTCTCTTATTCTTTGCTTTATACACTATTCCTCAGCAGATCAATTGTATAAATAGATCTTCTTCCCCTAAAGCTAACAGGCATTGACGCTTACCGGACTCTTTCTTATACTGAAGTAACTGACTAAAAAGAAACAAGGTGACTGCTATGGATTTTAAAATTAATTTTTTATCATTTTACGTAATACAAGTAGAAGGAAAAGAAGAACAGGCCTCTAAACAATATAAGCATTTTCAAACGCTTGATACGGAAGAATATGAAGAAAGTTCGATTAAAGATTTTTTAGACGGTGAATTTAAAAAAATTGTAAAGCGTAAAGTAGAACGACACCCCAAAGCAGAACAAGTGCCTACAAAGCTCGGGTATTTTATAGTTGAACCAGGACACGCTCTCGACTCAAACCCTAATTATAATTTATTTCACCGCACTCGTTTTGCCACAACCAAAGAAGAATTTGAAGAAAATAGCGAACAGTTTATCAATGCATACCTTGATACTGCAGCCGTTCGAGGAGGAGCATTTTTAGTTGTATCCGCTGTTCCAAGAAAATATTTTGATCATGCTTTTGTGTTTATTTTAAAATGTGACTTCGAACCAAAAGTGGCTTCAATTTCAGATGAATCAACCCTTATTCGTCACGTAGAAATGGCAATTACTACTAAAAACATGAAATCTATTCAATACCCCTACATGCCTGAAGAAGGAATGGTCGAAGAAAGTGAACTTGTCATCCACCAAGCATCTCACGCCCGTTATTTTGAAGACTTCTTAAAATTCATTGACTACAACGAGCCGATGCCTGAGATTATGAAAACACAAGTGATGGATATGGTGCGTGAACACGTCAGCGAAACGTTTGAAGCAGAAAGCCTAGAACTTGAACAGTTTGAATCGGACATGGAACTGTGGGCAACAAGTGAAAAGCGTGAGCTTCAAGAACGTTTGGATACGCATCAAGTTATGGAAGCTGCTGCTCATATCGTCGAGCATACGCCTGATGCCGAGCTAAAAATGAAGCTTGGCGAAACAGAGATTAAAGGGCTGTTAGCTGATTTCGGGGAAAATATTCACTTAGCGAAAGTGAACGGACGCTACGTGGCTTTAATTGAAGCGGAATCGATTCTGTTTGAAAAAGGCGCTTCCCCGATTGAGTTTCATAAGCCCGATGATTTGCATGGAATTATTGAAAAGATCAGCAGTAAGAAATGGGAAGAATAAATAAAAGCCAGAGAGTAAAACATAGCGCTCTGGCTTTTATTTAACTGAAAAACCAGCTCTATTTATCCACCTTAATTCTCTACTAATTGGCTCACGGAAACATTTTGTTCATTTTCTGGCTGACCTAGCGGATAAATTCTTACCGTATCATTTTCTTCGCTTACATGTTGAATATAAACGGCCGTATCGTTATACGTAACGTTAGCCATAACGGGTGAATCAGCAATTTGTTTTGCTCGCTGCTTGTCCACGTTTCTTCCCCCCTCTATGCTGATATACATATAAGGTTTGCTCAAAGAATAGATGCTATTCGCCCCCTAGAGCAGTTCTACCGTTTTTTAGCGGTGCGGTAACCAAGGTAAAAAATGAAAGAAGTATAGGTAATGAATGCAGCTCCAGCCAGCAAGAGCATTTTGTGATGATGCCAAAGGGCCGCATATGTTTTGATGAAGATTCCCTTTGTAAGTAAAATATATTGATACACAATAAAAGCAACCACTAAAGCAAGAAACAGCACTCGAAACAAACGAATGAAATCAATGTTAGATAAAATGGAAGCAACTTTTACCCAGGGCGATGTAGGAGGCTGCGCTTTTTTAGCGCTTCGGCTCTTCGACTTTTGTTTCTTTGCAGGCGGAGCTTTTGATTCTTCTATTTTAGGTGCTGGTTTTTGTTTTCCTTGAGCCATTAGTCACTTTCCCTCTTTCTTAAATAAAGTGTCTAAAAAAGAAGCTTTTCTATTTTGCATATTCAAGAAAGGAGCGGCTATCTCCTTTTGACTTTTAAAAATACTTTCCTTTTCTAGATACAGAATGTCTTTAGGTATGTGCCTATAGCATTTTTCTTATCTTCGCATACGTTATATCGTGTTTGATTTGAAATTACTATTTAAAAGGAGCGATGCCCTAATGAACCCTTATTATTTCAACCCTGGATACATTCCTCAGCAAGTTGATTACTCAGTTCAACAATACTATCCCCCTTACGTACCACAGCATGAAGAATACGATGAAAGACAGCAGCTTCAAAATCTTGGAGGATTTGAACGAAGAATTCGTGCCCTTGAGAGACAAAATGAGGAGCAAGTCAGAGAAATTACTCGTTTAAATCGAGTTGTGGAGCGACATACTGATCGTATAAACAGATTAAATCAGCGCTTACGCAATGTAGAAAGAAGACTTAACATTCCATTTACAGCAAGCCAGGACGGATTTTAAACTCACCTTAAGCATTCCCGTTTCTTTTGAGCGAGAATGCTTTTTTACATGTCTTCCGTCGTTTTTGATAGCACAAAGGATATTTGATTAAACTTTACATAAAATAAAATTTGACTATAAAAAAGAAAAGGAGAAAATCACATGAAATCCCCTGTTGTTATTTGTCCTAACTGTCATTCTCAAAAAGAGCTTGCTACCGTTTTAACTGCTCAGTCCAATCAAAACGTTATCTATACATGCTCAGCTTGCGGATATAAGCTGACAAACATTAAAACAAGCAAAGGATAATAAGTATCTCTCACCTCACTTAGTACCTATACTCAATACGTTCCTTCTGTCCACATACAAAAATTAACGTTTACGTAAATGTTATTAATTTTGTATACTAATAGTATTATGGGAAAGGGAGTTGAAGAAGTTGAAGTTTAAAATGAAGGAACGCGGGCAGCTGCATTTGAGTCCCGAAGGAAAACAATTGATTTTAGACTTGTACGAATCAAATATGATGGAATCTGTAAATGAAGCTTTGGATGCTGAAACAAGAAGCTTTCACAGTGGAAAAGCCGATGGGATACAGGCTATTCTACTTCTTTTAGGAGTACAGCTAGAAGAAAACACTTCACAATCATAAATGAATGCCCTATAAAAACCGTAAAAGCAGACGCACTCTTCTGGTGAATGCGCCTGCTTTTTATGATTCTTCCTGCTCAAATTTTACAATTGCAGTCTTAGCACGATCTCTCAGTGACAGAAGATCAGACTCTACTTTTAAGATATTTTTCTTTTTCTGTTCAATCAGCTTGAGCTGCTCTTCTACCGTATGTAACACTTGCTCTAACTTTTCTTTTTGTTGACTTGTTCCTTTCACTTGCCTATAATCCATCTTTTGTATTTCAAGAGTATCACTTAAAGCAAGAAATTCCTGTAATTCTTGAAGCGAAAAACCCATGACTTCTTTGGCATTCGTAATTTTCTTTAAAAATTCTACATGTTCTTCGGTGTACAGACGAAATCCTCCTTCACTTCTTGGAGGTGCTGGCATCAGTCCAATTTGTTCATAATAACGAATTGTACGTTTTGTTAAACCGCTTTGCTTCGCTACATCATCTATTTTTAGTTCACTCATTTTTAAATCCCCTTTAATCAATTCACAATGTCAACTTTTCATACTTGTTACTATTATACACTAACGCTAGATATCTCAAAACAAATCTGAACAGCTGTACACTTATTTAAAAATAAATAAGCAATTTCTTTACCCTTTTTTAGAGTAAAAAAATTGCTTATACAATATATGCTGGGTTCTTTTCTCTGAAACCTTCTCATAAGTGCCGTTTTTGTTAATTTACGATTTAGCATACAAATTAATAAATTTGTTTTTGAGAGTTCTTATTTCTATCCACTAAATGTTTATTAACTTGTATGTAGCCTTCTCTTTCTGTACTAGCCCCGCCTGCGCTGAGTACACCGATAGCCACGCATGCTATCCAACCTAATTTCATTATAACAGAAAGCGCTTACATAATAAAGTGTTATGCTTTAATTTCTAAAAAGTTATAAATAAAAGCAGCAGATATTTTTCCACCTCCTGCTGACTTGTTAAATAGAACCGGCACGATACAGCTTTATCAAACAGTAAATACGTCGTCTTAATAAGCTACTTTATAAATCAAAAACCGTTCATATGGGTTTTTACGATCCAACTCTCGCAGCATTACCTCTTCTTTTAAAATGAAAGAAGGGTGTTTTTCGAGATGATGAAGATAATCCTCCGAACTATAATATAAAATCAAATCAATCTCGCGCTTATTCTCTTCCCACGAAAGCAAAATATTGTTCACTACTTGGATAAAAATTTGAACTGAAAAAGGATTAAAAAAATAAAAGCAGTTGTCTAGTGGATGAATCTTATATTCCTGGGCTAAACAACACTGAAAATGAATATGATGTTTGCGACCCTTGGCTTTTTTTAAATAGCGCCTCTGGTTATCTATGGCCTGCTCATAAAAGTGTTCATTCATTTCTACCCCTACAGCGGTGGCATTGCACAGGTAGTTCACATAAAAATTTAGCCTTCCTTTTCCACACCCGAAGTCGACAATTCTATCGCTGCTTGTTAGCTCATACCGAGTGAAAAGTGTTTCTAATGCACTATAAGGCGTGGGTTCATAACGGTGGTAATGAAATGAATCATTAAATCCCTTTTGTTCTCCCGTTGTTTTTATATTTAATAAAGCGTCATAATATTGCTCATTCATAGCTAATCTCCTGTTTATAGTTGTTGAAAAAGAGAAAGAAGGACAGATGTCCTTCTTTCTCTTTTTTCTCACTCTACTTTCACACGCATTTCTGATATTTTAAGACCAATCTCTTCGATTAACTGCACAGCTTCCGCTCGTTTTTGATCATCTAATGTGCTGATTCCCCGTACGTCTACGCTTTTTAAATATCGATAAGAGGCTTTAAGACGTTCTAGGGTATCTTCTTGGTCAAATGTTTTCATGATTATCTCCTCCAGTATATGTAGTTACTATATGTATACCACAAACATGTCCGTAATAAATCTAACCTGTTTAATAAATACTAAACGTGTCTGATTTATCTAAGAGGAAATGCACTTCTAATAGCTGATATATACTCAAAGAATTCCTGGGTTTTCGAATTTTTCCGTTCATTTCTCGTATTAGTTGCAAAAAAAGCTTCTCTTTGCGCTTTACTTATCTCAATTTGCACACCCATCCGCCTAGCTGTTTTATTGGTTATATTTCTAGGGCTTGTACCGGAAAAAGGGTCTTGATCTGATAAAATTTCTGTACTAAAACCTTTGGAAACAAGCGCTTCATGTACTTTGGACCTTAACGCTTTGTCAGCACCGCCGATTTTAGTGTGTTTTTCACTTTTATCATTGTATCCATGAAAAGATACTACATAGTCTTCTTTCGATATAATAGTTAGCGCATGAGGTTCATCAAAATGAGTGGATGTGATATGAAGATCGGCATTTCCTGCTTTCTTTAATCCTTCAAATATATAGTACGAGTATTCGTTTCCTGCTAGCCCAACAGCAAGTTCGGATGTTCCAGTTTCGATACCTCCGCCGTGTATCGCAAGCATAATAATGTTAGAAGGTCTGATTTCAAATTGAATTTTGTAGTCTTGGTTGTATACTTCATAAGAGGCAAGTTCAGAGAAGCTAGCATATTTATCTGGCATCATATATCCTCCTTGTGAATAAGACATAGTAAATAAACTTATTAGTTCTTTCTTTAATGTACCACATCTTTTCTTTCATCACATACTATGTGATTGCAATTACCAATAAATATGGTACGATTAAGTTCGAGTTTCTTGCTCGTTAAAAGTTCACCAGATAGTCAAAATTTTCATTTTTAAGCATTCCATTTTTATCTTATAATAAAGGATGTACTTATTTTTAATTGGTAATTCGACATTTTTCTTTGTTTTTTTAAAAAGTTCAAGGAATGTTAACAAATTTTACGAGCAACCTTGATGTAATTACGATATTTTTTTGTTAAAATAGTTTAGTTGATTAATAAAGATTAGGTTTATTCATGCAAGAATAAGCTCAAAAAGGAGAATTGCTGTGAAAAATACCGAAGTTATCACAAAGGAATCACTTCCTATCAATCAGTATTTTTCCCGGGAAGTAATCAGTGCTATTATAAAAACTGGGATTATTAAATCGAACTCACTAGGAATGGTTGCTGGGCTTTGTCTCGCAATTGCTGTTAATGACTTAAGCTTTGTGACACAAATTCCTATCATTATTTTGGCTTTAATTGGGACATCCTTTGTCGTAGGAGGAGCTGGGGCAGTTAATAACTTCTATGACCGTGATATTGATGCGATCATGAAACGTACGAAAGACAGACCGACGGTAACAGGAGCGGTCAACCCTAAATTTGCTCTATGGTTAGGACTGGCTTTATTTGTTATCGGTGTAGGTATTTTATTTTTAGTTTCTAACATGGCCGCCATTATGGGTATTTTAGGATTTTTCTTTTATGTAGTGCCTTACACTATGCTTACAAAACGTACAACCATTTATAATACCGAAGTCGGAAGTATTTCTGGAGCTATGCCTCCAATCATTGGCTGGGCCGCTATTTCACCAGACTTATTTCATCCGGTAGCAATTGGATTGTTTGTATTTATGTTTTTATGGCAGCCTCCTCACTTCTACGCTATTGCGATTAGAAGACTTGAGGAATATAAAGCCGCAGGTGTACCAATGCTTCCTGTAGTAAAAGGTATCCGTCGTTCCAAAGTCCAAACGCTTGTATACCTAGTTATTTTACTAGCGGCATCTTTCTTATTTTTGTCGTTTAGTAAAATTATCGCATTTACAATGTTCGGTTTAACATTAGTGTGGATGCTTCTTGGAATTGTTGGATTTAAAAAATTAGAAGATACAAAATGGGCTACTTTAATGTTTGTGTTCTCATTGAACCATCTTACGATTATTTTTGCCCTTATGATTATACTGTCATTTTTTAAATAATAAACTTTCAAAAGCAGGTAGCTATCAGCTACCTGCTTTTATACTAGATACATCTTTTGCTTTAAGCGAAATTATTCCTCCATACCTTGCCGAAACTGCTCCACCTAACGCGTTAGCAAAGGTTGTGTACTGCTTCTGTGACTCCTCACTTTCAGGTAATCCTTTTTCGTGAACGCACCATAAAATTCCTGCCATAAATGCATCACCCGCTCCCGTCGTGTCTATCGCCTGCACTTCTTTTGCACTCACATGAAGCGTTTGATTTGCAGTAACGGCTGCTGCGCCATTTTCTCCCTGAGTGACCCATACGTACGGAATATGATATGCTCTCAGTTTTTCTAGGCTTTCTGTCAGGTCTGCTGAATTCATCAAAAATAGGAGCTCATCTTGAGAGATTTTCAAAATGTCTGTTTCGGACAAAAACGGTGTCACGATATTTCTACATGCTGCTTCACTTTCCCATCTTTTCATTCGAATATTTGGATCAAACGCTACAAGCATACGATGTTTTTTTGCGAGCCTCACAGCTTCTTTTGTAGTTTCCTGAGAAATCGGATGAAACAACGTACCTGATCCAAAATAAAAAATCGCTGCCTGCTCAAATAAAGCTTCCTGCAGCTCATGTTTATACACTTGCTCATGAGGTGTAGAATCTATGTAGGAATGAAAGTAACGATCTCCTTCTTTACTTTTATGTACATACACTTCACAAACTTTTTTAGTCTCCGATATTACACAGCCGCTTTGATTCACTCCTTCAATTAAAAGGTTCTTTCTTACAAAATCACTTGTTTCATCACTGCCTAACTTGCAGATATAATATGCTTTTGCTCCTAACTTCTGAACTCCAACTGCTACATTAACGGTTGTGCCTCCCAAAAAAGGGTCAAAGCTAGTGTTAAATTCGTTTTTAGCAATATAATCAATAAAGGCCTCACCGTATGAAATAATTCCTTTTTTCAAGTTAATCCTCACCTTCTTTCTTCTGTCTCTCAACGCATTTGACACATACACACGCTTTTCCTCTGCTTTCTAAAGGAATTTGTTTAAACAGACCAGGAGTAAAAACTTTCTGCATACACCAACACTTTTCTATTTCTCTGCCTTGTACAGAAGCACAGTTATTTTTTTCTCCGCAGATAGGACATCTGCTATCATCGCCTGAAAATGGCATGAATTCCTCTCCTTTTTTTCTATGTAATTGTATAGATTATCTTTATTAGTATACAAGAGGTGGTTAAAATGTGCTTTCTGCTTTTTGATATTTTCGTTTTCAACTTCTTCTATTCTTGATACTATACATATAAAGGAAATAACATATTGCGAAAGGAGCCTTTATGACGACACATTTATTTCACCAAAAGCCCCTTGCTACATGGATGCATGAATATCCTTTATTAACACCTTTAATCAATAAACAGGAAATACTTTGGATAAATCCTTTTATAAAACCTGCTCAAGGAGAACTTTCTTCACTTTCTTTACATACCAAAGATATAAAAGATGCAAAAGAACGTCTTTCTCGCTTTTCTTCTTTTCTTCAAATCGCTTTTCCGGAGCTGAAAGCATCAAAAGGAATCATTGAATCACCTCTTCAAGAAATTGCATACATGAAAGACTATTTAAATCAACAAATGAATCACATGCTGCAAGGAAAATTACTGATGAAATGCGATCATGATCTTCCCATATCAGGTTCTATTAAAGCAAGAGGCGGCATTTATGAAGTATTAAAATTTGCTGAAAGTCTTGCTATCAAAGAAGGACTGCTTACCGAGGAAGACAGCTACGCTCTTCTAGCTGAAGAACGATGTAAAAAGTTATTTTCTTCTTATTCTATTGCAGTAGGATCTACCGGTAATTTAGGTTTAAGCATTGGTATTATGAGCGCTACTCTCGGCTTTAACGTCACCGTCCATATGTCAGCGGACGCTAAAAAATGGAAAAAAGATCTGCTTCGTTCTAAAGGTGTAACCGTTATTGAATATCAGTCTGACTACGGAAAAGCCGTGGAAGAAGGACGAAAGCAAGCCGAAGCAGACCCCGCCTGTCATTTTATTGACGATGAGCAGTCTAGAGATTTATTTCTTGGTTATTCCGTCGCTGCTTTACGTTTGAAAAAGCAGCTAGCCGAGCTGCGGATTCAAGTAGACGCCGAACACCCTTTATTTGTCTATTTACCTTGCGGAGTAGGCGGAGGTCCTGGCGGTATTACGTTTGGATTAAAAGCAATATACGGCGATCACGTTCACTGCTTTTTTGCTGAACCTACTCACTCTCCTTGCATGCTGCTTGGATTAATGACCGAGCTGCATGATGGCATTTCCGTTACGGATATTGGACTTGATAACGCAACAGCTGCCGATGGACTAGCTGTAGGAAGGCCATCTAGCTTTGTAGGCGAAACGATAAAATCGCTTATTAGCGGAATTTATACCGTAGAAGATGATCAGCTTTTCCGATTTATTTATGAGCTAGCCAATCGTGAAAATATGTATATAGAACCTTCAGCAGCGGCTGGTCTACAAGGACCTCTCCACCTGATGGAAAGCGGGTCTTCCTATATACAAGCGCAAGGACTAGAAAACGATATGTCAAAAGCTACTCACCTTGTATGGTCAACTGGAGGCAGTATGGTGCCAGTTGAGGTGATGAATAGCTATTACGAGCAAGGGAAAAAATTTAATGAATAGATAACGTCAAAAGGCATGGAGAACAATGATGTTCTTCATGCCTTTTTAGACGAAGTAGCTTGCAGAAAGATAGGATGCCAAATCTCAAATGGAAAATATCCCGACTTATAGCTGCCGCTTGTACCCATAGTTGCAATTTTTATTTTTCTGTATCCTTTTTTCCATAAAAAGGTGCCTGCAAACACCTCAATTTCTTCTATTTTCTTTCTTCTAATAATCGTTGTTTTTCGTGTTAAAAACTGCGATCGAATACTGACAAATACATCGTTCATCATTAAGCCGCCTTGACGATAGCTGCCCCAGTGAATAAGTACGTATACAAGGCATAGCACAGCAATAATCCACACAAACATGGATTTCCAAAAGCTGATGCCAATCCCTGCCGCCGCAAATAACAAGACCGGTACTAGTAATGGATACCACGCATATTGAATTGCTGTATTTCTTGGACACTTTATATATTCATAGTGCGGCACATATACGTTCATTAACGCTGCAATCTTTTTTTGCTGGATAAACGGGTGCAAATAGACCTTTTCTTTTAAATCAGAGGTTACGACGTTTAACGAAACGGAAGACCATCCAAATAAGCGTCGAACCAACCCTTCCTCTATCGTAACAGCCTGTATTTTATGAAAAGGAATCGTAAGGGATTTCTTATTTAACAGTCCGTATTTAATATGTAGATAATGATCGTAGCGTTCTACGGTAAAACCGCCAAATCGTATCACATATAAAACGATAGACAGCAAATAAGCAAGCACCACAATTACAGTCACTAATACAAATAAACCAAGCATCGATTGATGAATCACTTCTTCGTAAGCTGTCTTCACCCAGCGGTTGATATACGTATCAATATACTGATAGAGAAAACCAAGAGCAGCAAATATATAGCCAAAATTCCCGGAAAACGCAGCAGCTAACGCCAGCTGTTTCACCGACACTTTCATCGTACGTTCAGGACTTTTTTCCCTTATTTCCCGCTGACTCCCTGACAGCTTTAACGTATCTTTAAGATGGTGCGCTTCTTTTAGTGAAATACCAGATAAATCAATTTCAGCATCTGTACCGCTGCTGGCCGTGTCAATACGAAGCCGGGCTAAGCGAAGAATTCTAAAAACAAAAGGCTGATCTAACTGAATCGATTGAATGCGATTTCGTTGAATAAATCTTTTTTCTTTTTTAAAAATCCCTTTATACAGACGCACTTCCGTTTCCGTTACTTCATAACGAAATTCCTTCCAAGTAAAAAAAGCAAATAAAGCGACTACGCCTCCCGCTAATAGCGTTGCCCACCAATATGTAAACAACAGGTGCCGATTGACAATAAATACAAACACAAAAGGCAGGATATTATTTTTTATATGTTCAATAAATGCTATTGCAATATATAGCGGATGCAGCCGCTTACTCATCTTCATCATCTACCTCTGCTAGTCTAGCAATATACTCTCGCAGTGCTTCAGCATCTCTTTGTACAAGTGCAGGAATTTCGACGCTTCCAGCTGCTGTGATGATTTTAACAGATGCCAAGTCAAATTTTCGAAAAATCGGCCCTGTCAACGTTTCAACGTGCTGCACTTTCACAAGCGGAATTTTCGTATGATACCAGATGAACAGCCCTCTTTGTACATCAATTTGAGTATCTGTGACTTCATATGAATATACATTCATATATACATTTGGAGCTATAATTGTATATATGATAAAGCTCACGACTAATAGTCCAGCTGATATCCATCCAATAATTGACCACCAATCAAAAAAATGAACGAGTAGAAAATAACCCGCTGTTGCAAGAAGCCACAGGCTATGCGTAAAAATGGATTGCCAGCGCATCGCTTTTTTAGCCTCGAGGGGCAATTTGCCCTTTAAATGTTCAAACTCCATAAAAACTCCTTTCTCTACCTTTTTTACTATTTCTATTACTATATTACGTTAAAAAAGGAAAAAAGTTTCATAGTTTGCTATTTTCTTATTATTTTTTGATAAAAAACAAACAAGGCTGCCTATTTCGAGGCAGCCTTGTTTGTTATCGATAAACGCCGTCTTTCTCTCCGTGTACAACAGCCGCTCTTTCAACTGCTTCAGATACTGCTTCATGTACAGCTAGATTAAGAGGATGAGGAACTAAATCGCCTGGACGCGTTGAATTTGCAATGGCTTCAGCTGCAGCTACAAGCATCGTATGCGTAATATCGCGCACCCCCGCATTTAACACTCCTCTGAAAATACCTGGGAAGCCAAGTACATTATTTACTGACCTTCCGTCAGTAGCGTAAATAGCTCCTGCTTCAAGAGCATCTTCAGGTTCAATTTCTGGCTTTGGATTAGAAAGTGCTAGAATGATTTGCCCTTTTCGAATCCATTCTTTTTGTATTAAGCCAGGTACACCTGTTGTCGCAATAACAATATCACAGTTCTCCATAAGCTCTTCTAATGAATCCGCTACTTTTCCACCGTAGCTGACTAAGCGCTCATTCGCTTCAGGAGACTTATCAGCTCCTATCACCTGTTTAACACCGTAAGCCATGAACATTCTGCAAGTAGCGATGCCGGCAGCTCCTAAGCCGATTTGTCCTACTTTTGCTTCTTTCAAATTCACACCTGTGCTGCGACAAGCTGAGATAGCTGCCGCTAGTGTCACCACCGCTGTTCCGTGCTGATCATCATGCATAACTGGAATATCGAGCTCTTCTTTTAAACGTTCTTCAATTTCAAAGCAGTGAGGCGACCCTATATCTTCTAGTAAAATACCGCCAAATCCCGGTGAAATATTTTTAACCGTTTGAATGATTTCTTCCGGCTCATTTACATTCAACAAAATAGGGATAGCGTTTACATTGGCAAGTTGATCAAATAACGCAGCTTTTCCTTCCATAACAGGCATTCCTGCAACTGGACCAATATTTCCTAATCCTAGTATAGCGGTACCATCTGTTACAATCGCAACCGTGTTTCCAATACTCGTATAAATCTTCGCTTTGTCCGGCTGTTCTTGAATAGCACGGCAAACGTTTGCTACACCAGGGGTATATACTCTTCTTAAATCAGCAATTGACTCAATTTTCATTTTGCTTTTCATTTGAATTTTGCCGCCTTCATGCGCATGAAGAACTTCATCTGATACTGTATGTAAAGTAATGCCTTCTAAACTGCGAACCGCTTCAAGCAATTCCTCAAGCTGGTCTTCACTTTCTACTTGAACCGTAATGCTTCTCATGGTGTAGTTATGTCCTACTTTAACGGTTTCAACTTCACCAATATCTCCTCCAACATTTCCAATAGCTGTTGCTACTCTTCCTAAGTTTCCCGGTACGGTCGGTGTTTGTACCATTAATGTGCGTATTAAATTGTTCATCATATCCCCATATCCCCCTTGTCTTAATCCTGCAAGTACGTATGCTTACTAATTGATACGTTTAAAATGGTCAAATTTCCTATAAGTTCATGTTATCTACTTATCTTACAAGTAGATCTATACGTACTGTCTTTTCCATTAAAAGAAAAGCAATAGATAACGCTTTCAAACAGACGTTTCGCTTTGATTATAAGCAAAGTTTTTAGAATAATCAAGCGATGACATTGTGAAAATTCATAAATTATTAAGAAGGAATTTGTTCTTCACAAACAGAAAAGACTTATATAGAAAAGAAACAAAGGAGTGAATCAATTGAAATCAATTTGTGTGTTTGCAGGATCAAGCGCTGGAATAAAAACAGAATATAAAGAGGCCGCCGTCTCGCTAGGACGCTACATGGCCCAAAAAAACTACCGGCTGATTTACGGAGGCTCGCGAATGGGCCTGATGGGAGAAGTCGCAAATGAAATGCTTCAGCATGGAGGCGAAGTCATCGGCATTATGCCCCGCGGTTTGTTTAGCGGTGAAATTGTTCATACCGCGCTGACAGAACTCATCGAAGTAGAGAGCATGCATGAGCGAAAGGCAACTATGCACGAGTTAGCTGATGGTTATATTGCGCTTCCTGGAGGTTTCGGGACATTTGAAGAGTTGTTTGAGGCTCTTTGCTGGGCTCAAATTGGTATACATAAAAAACCAGTAGGGTTATTAAATGTGAACGGCTACTACAACCCGCTTATGCAAATGGTTCAGCATGCCGTAGATGAAGGGTTTTCTACGGATTCTGCTATTCGTCTCATCAACATTTCTGATACTCCCGAGCAGCTTATCTCTTCAATGGACACGTACACGTCCCCTTCAGAGGACCAAAAATGGAACACTGAACGCTAAAAAGCAAGCGCATAATTTGCGCTCGCTTTTTAAGCTTTATTAAAAGTAATCTCGTATTTTTTTACGCCAAAAACAAAAGGGCTGCCTATTGGTTTTAAAGACTGATTTTGAACTTTCGAAAATTCTCCTTTTTCTAGTAACTTAGTAAAAGCAATTTTCCCTTCCATTCTTGCTAGCGGTGCTCCTAAGCAAAAATGGATGCCAAATCCAAAGCTCACGTGAGGATTTGTTTTACGATGCACGACAAAAGTGTCAGGACGTTCAAACTTAGCTGAATCTCTATTTGCACTCGCTGCCCAGCTAATTACCTGCTGTCCTTTTTTAATCTTACACTCTCCAAGTTCTACATCTTCAGCAGCTATGCGTCCAATCGCTTGAATAGGAGGATAATAGCGAAGCGTTTCTTCTACCAGGTTCGGAACCAGCGATATGTCTCGACGAACTTCATTCTGCACGTCTACGTCTTCTGTCATATACCGAACTCCGTTCGTAATTAAGTTTGTTGTTGTCTCATTACCTGCTACTAGCAATAAAATACAAAACCCCAGCACTTCCTCTTCTGTTAAATGCTCGCCGTCGATTTCTGCTTCTAAAAGAAGCGAAATGAGATCTTCTTGTTTATTTTGCTGACGCTCCGCGATAATTTCTTTAAAATACCCTTGTAAAAAAATCACGCCTTCATTACGCTTTTGCATCATTTTCGCAAAAGCTTCGTCTGAATTATTTTCAGCACCGCTCACTAAGTCATCGGAGTATTTTTTAAACAGTGCTCGGTCTTGTATTGGTACTCCTAGCAGCTCTGCTATTACAATAATCGGCAGTGGTCCAGCAAAGTCTTCTACTATGTCAAACTTTTTTTTGCTGCTTACTTCATCTAATAAATAATCTGCAATCTCTTCAATATGACCCTCCAAGTGCTGAATAGCTCTTGGCGTAAAAGCTTTGTTTACTAAGTTTCGTAACTTTGTATGTTTTGGAGGGTCCATCATTAAAATACTTTCTTGGCGTTCTTCCATTGCTCGTTTGGATGAAAAAAGCGACGGGTTTTTTAAAATATACTTTACTGTTTCATAATCAAATACATCCCAGCAGTTTCGGCTTTCATCGTAACGAATAGGTGCCTCTTGACGCAGACTGTTATAAATATCAAATGGGTAAAGCTGCTGTTCAACTGATTTGATTTCTTGCATAGGAATCCAGTTAGCATAGCGATTTTCTCTTTTTACTGCTTTTGAATTCATCTCGTATTCCTTCTTTCGTTTAAAAGTGACCTCGTTAAGTTTTTTAATCTTCTACAGGTCAAAGAATTTTTTTCCATCTTTGTATCTTTTGATCAGACTATCACAAGGTTTTTTCACTTTCAACGGACATAATCAGAAAATTTTGTCAATTATACAGAAGACTTATTTTATTTAAGGTCTAAATCAGTGATTATTTTCCATTTTTTTAGTTCATTTATCTTGTTTCATAATAATCATAGAGATGGTTACACTACAAGTAAGTACGTAAGAAAGTAGGGATCTCATGTGATAGATGCCCTTATGTGGGGTGGTGTCTCAGGCTCAGCTGTATTAATTGGAGCTATTATAGCTATTTTTATACCTTTAAAAAAACAGTTGACTGCTTATATTATGGCTTTTGGCACGGGCGTTTTGTTAGGAGCTGCTGCTTACGAGCTCATTCAAGATTCGGTAAAAGAAGCGGGAATCATTGCTTCTTCTTTAGGCTTTTTAACAGGCGCAGCACTTTTTACTCTTCTTGACATCTCCTTAGCTAAAAAAGGCGCTCACAAAAGAAAACGTTCGGACCACCTTGTCCCCGCTAGCTCGGGACTAGCCATTTTTATTGGTACCATTATGGATGCTATACCTGAGTCACTGATGATTGGCGCAAGTTTGATTGAACAGCACCACGTTAGCTGGCTGCTTGTTGTTTCTATTTTTATCAGCAATATACCCGAAGGAATCTCCGGGACAAGCGGACTACTAAAAAGCCAATATAAGCAAAAGAAAATTTTTTCATTATGGCTTTCTGTCTTCTTTATCTCAGCTCTTTGTTCTTGGATTGGATATCTATTTCTTCAAAATGCTACCCCAAACATGATGGGTTTTATTGCCTCATTCGCCGGGGGTGGAATTGTGTCAATGGTTGCTTCTACGATGTTGCCGGAAGCTTTTGAAGAAGGTGGCCCTGTTATTGGTTTTATTGCTTCATTAGGGTTATTAACTTCTATTATTTTGGATTATCTGTCTTTTTAGTGAATAAACTTATATTTTGTATGAAACAAAATATATAGGTCTTTCGTCTTTACAAGTAGATATAAATAAAAGGAGTTACCATTATGAAAAAAATATATGCTTCTCTTACACTTTGCACAGTGCTCACTTGCCTATCAGGGTGTGCTTATGCACCTCATAATAATCTGTCTGCCGAAAGAGTCTCTGCTTCTTCTATTCAACATACTTCTTCAAAACATGAGGCTTCAGTAGAGCAAATTACAAATAAGCTTCCAGGACACGTTTATTTAAAAGGTATAGCCTTTCAAGATACGCAAAAACCTTATTACTTAGCAATTAATTACGCTGCAATAAATAATCAGCATACGTTTGAAAAAAGCTGGACGCCTGTGAAAACTAAACGCATACTTTTACATAACGCAATCATCTTACTTTCTGCCGTACAAAATGCTGACAGCGTTCACTTTACTATTAATACGACTGTTCCTCAGACAATCACCATTACTCGAAAAGAGTTAACCGACTTCTACGGAATAGATCTTCGGAATTATAATGATGTGAAACAAGTATGGAAAGAAAAATTCGAAGGACAGCAAGAAAAAATCGAGGAATTTTATGATGCACATCCAATTACGGAAATGCAGTAAAAGCGGCCCATGGCCGCTTTTTAAAGTTGTTTTTTCATAAACACCTGCTCAAGTTTGATTCCTTCATCTGTATATAAATCTTGAAAACCAAATGATTTTAACATTTTCACGAGTAAGCTATTTCTTTTTTCAGGTACATTATATGTATTGTAAGCAATTGGTCCATACATATTAAAAATGGTTGCTAATAAAAAGCCCAGAACGTCCTCTGAATTTGAGATATGTTCCTTAACGCTTCCTTGATAAAAAGTAACGAAATTCACGATGCCTATGGAAGAAAAATTCTTTTGAAATAACAAATAGCCAACTTCTTCGTTTTTTTCATTCAACGCAATAAACGATTCTCCATCATGAATACAGTCAAATTGATTTTTCCACGGAACGTCGTACGTATAAAAGGGTAGGTTTCGAATATTTTTTGCAAGCCTTCGCTTTAACGAATACGTAAGCTGATTCTTCTTTTTAAGTAGAGAAGCGTGAAAACTACCTCTATGCTTTAGAAATAAAAGCTTATCTACAATCTCATATCCGTATTTCTGATAAAGGTGAATGGCTTTTTCATTCACTTTAAATGCTTCCAGACTGGCTTCCACTACTCCTTGCTGCTGGTATCTCTCAAGTGTAGCTTTTAGTAAGGCTTCACCAATCCCCATTTTTCGGTAAAGGAATGCTACACCTGTACCTCCATTCCAAGCATGTTTTTTTCCCTTGACCTTTTTTATTCCATTTAACATAATTCCAGCTGGTGTATTATTATAAAAAGCCATAAAAGAATGGTCGACAGATAGCTGATCGAAACCAAATCTACAAGTGAATTGATCTAGTGACAGCTCAATCGGAAGATAATAATCTTCAAAACCTTTATTGAATACTTGTAATGCATCAGAAAAAGAACACTGACTTAGAGGCTTAATTATAATCACGGGACATTCCTTCCTTTTGTAAAAAGATAATAAGCTAGAAAATCATTATAAGAAAACATCATCAATAACATTCTGAATTTTTGTGGTTTTTAAAAGAAAAGAAAGAGACATACCGTTTAAACACCCTGTCTCTTCCTTTCTTTTAACACTCTATTCTATTGTCTTTTAACCTCTACATCCGACGCTTTCACAAACGCATAGCGGTGATTAAAATAAATTTGATAATATTCGTCTTTTCCAACAATCATTTTGTGATCGTTTGGATTTGTTGTAAAAGTGGGTGCATAGTAATAGTCACTCCTTACTTTTTCTACCGCCACGTACACCTGCTCTGGAGAAATTTTATACTGAAGTGGCACCATAGCTTTAACTGGTATACCAGAAGGATAGGCTGAAGCTTCCGGAAAAGCTCCTCCGTATACTTGAATGCTTTCTTTTCCTGGTTTTGGCGTTAATAATATGCCTGTACCTTTACTTGTATTTTTATTATGCGGATTATAAAACCACGCTTTTTGCCCTCCGTACCAAATCGCTGTCCATTCTCCTTTTGTCTCAGCTACTGCATACGTTTGGCCAGTTACAGCTTTGCTTCCCCAGTCTAACGTTTGTTTCGTTCCCGGTCCTGAAGCTGCAGGCTCGTTCAGTAGCGGTGAATCATTGCTGGGAGCTTGATGCAAATACACAAAGTTGGCCGGCTGCTTTGGTGCATCTGATACCTCCGGCTGATTGTTTTGAAAGACTGGATTAATCGTAACGGCTAGTTTGTTTGTGTGCTGGCGCTCAACCGGGCTTCCTACCAAATCCATATAGTGTCCCCAATCCCAAAACGGCCCGGGATCTGAATGCATACCTGATTGAGCCTTAGGAGACAAACCTGGCACCTCGTCATGACCAATAATGTGAGCTCGGTCTAACGGAATATTATATTCTTTGGCAAGGTGGCGTACGAGTCTTGCCGAAGAACGGTACATTTCTTCTGTAAACCACGTGGATCCTTCAAGCGCAAACCCTTCATGCTCGATTCCAATACTGTGCGTATTAAAATACCAGTTTCCTGCATGCCATGCTACGTCTTTGTTATGAATCATCTGTGCGATGTGACCATCACTTGAACGGATTACATAGTTTGCAGCTGCTCTATTTGGGTTAGCAAACAAATCAATCGTTCCATCATAACTTACTTCTGTATCATGAATAACAATATAGCGAACATCTGATTTTTGGCGATTCGCAATATCATAGTTTCCGTAATCTGAAGGACTTTCGCTGAATTTCCCGTAAAATGCAGGGATGTATTCACATTTTAAAGATGCGGGACAATCTGCTTTATTCGTATTGGAATTTTCAGAGCGAGGAATCGATATATCTATGTTTTGAGGAGAAATTTTAAGATGCTGTCCATCTGAAGTTGTAAGCTCTGCTCCTTTTTCCAATGTTTCATATACATCATCGGCAAATACTTGAGCGTTTTCTTTATCCTGAGAAGCACTGTAAGCGGCGACTGCATCGTACCATTTCTGATCAGTGGACGGTATGTTTCCATTTTTGTCTTTTGCGATAAAAGCTAGCACAGCAGCGCCACCGCGAATATTTTGCACAGGATCTTTTTTTAATCTTTCTTTATCTGAGTTAAGCAGCTTAGCAGCTAAGGAGAGCGTTTGCTGTTTGTCATATGCTGGTTTTGAAGATGCAGCTCCGTTTCCTTTTCCATCTTCTAAAGAAGGGATGTCTGTTAAATGCATAAGACCGTATCCCCCGGCCGCACTAGGTTTTCCATTATGATTTTCCCAGCGCGACTTGTTGTAGGAAATTGCTTTTAAAAGCGAAGCTGGCACACCAAATTCTTTAGATGCTTGTGCAAATGCTAGCTCCAAAGAATCTGACTGATCCTCTGCAGCCAAAGCGACTACAGGCGCTTGTAGCGTATGAATAGACGTATAAGCTGTACACATAACCCCGGCTGCAAGCATGGCTACCCCTATCTTATTTAATTTTAATCGTTTCTTTAGTTTCAAACGTATTCCTCCCCCGTAAAGTATGTAAATGAAGTCAATAAAGACATAATATGACTTTACCTCGTTCTCAACCATTTCGTCTTCTTTCTTTCTATTCCCTTGAGACAATAGTCTAGAAGATTCGACAGAGTTACTAGGAGGAAAGATGTGGTACGAGGAAAAAATCATAAAAATCATCCCTCTTCTTTAAAGCTGCGCTCTCAAAAATGGTTGAGTACAAAGGCGGTCCATTCATCCCTTTTGCTGCCTTTTTAATAAAGCAGCAATATTGTAGATAATGACATTCCTTCTATAATTCAACTATTACTAAACCAAATTTCTTAATTTACCAGTTTTTTAACAGACTGTACGTTCGACATTTTAGTAACTTTTCACCATAGTTAACCATGGAAAAGGTTGCTATTATTAAAGACAAGAGAATGTTTACATATGATTGAACGCAGCAAGAACTGCTCTTGAAAGGAGATACCTTATGAGAGGACACAGCATTCCAGCAATTAAGTTGAATGAAGAAGAAAAAGAAAAATTAGAGGAACTTATTGAACACTATAATTTAAAACGAACGTCTCTCATTCGAAAATTTATTATGGATGGAAAAGTCAAGCCTCCTTTAATCGGCAAAGAAGCAGGTGTGGAACTATTGGTTAACCTCCGAAAGATTGAGTCTGAACTAAGCCGGCTAAGCAATAATATGCATCAAATTGCAAAGTACTTACATAAACCAAAAGATAAGCAAAACCATTCACAGAATCTTGAAGAAATACTATTAGAAATGATGAAAAAACAAAAACATGTACAAGAAGATGTAGAGACTATTTCAGAGCAGCTTAGCGATCATTTATACGTTAAATAGAGAAAAAACGCTCTTTTCATTTCAGAAAAGAGCGTTTTTTATAAAGAAGTAGGGATTTAAATGCTTTTTTTCATCCCGCACTTTGCGCATGTACGGATAAAAATAAAGTCTTTTACTAAGCTTTTAAATTTCACATGTCCACAGTTATCGCATCTGCCTGCAACTTTATCCGGAAACTCCTCATATACATATACTTTTGTTAAATCAATCGCTTCTTGTTGCTCTTCCATTTCCATCACACCTTTATGCATCTTTACGATTCAGCTCTTTATATTCTATCAAAAATAAGTAAAATTACTAGGGTGAAAGCTTCAAAAAACAAGCAGGTTTTTTCACTATTTTTTTATCCGTTCAGCTTTGTACCACCATTTTTCTCTATCTAAAAATGCTTTTACATTCAGTATTTTTTTATCCCGAAGTGTAATGATGGCTACTGCAGCTCCTTCTTTGGAAAAGGTTACCGCTGTTTCTAACTTTTCTTTCGTCACAAATACTTTTAATGTTTCCATATTCTCTTTTGTTAATTCCGCAGTTGTGATGGTTTCTCCTTCAATGATTGTATCTTTTTTTTCAATAAAATGTTGTCCATCAATCACCCAGGCTGCACGCGTTTCACCATAAACTTGAAAGAGGGTATTCTTTTTTAAATAACCTGTTCTCTCTGACATATTTGCATCCTTATACGTCTCCGTATCCTCAGTTGTTTTAATCCATAAAGGTTTATATAAAAAAGTAGGCTTTGGACAACCTTCCTCGTCAGAATCTCCCAAAGGATTTGTAGATTTAGGCTCCAAGTTTAAAAACTGTGCAACCCCTTTTGCATATGCCACCCCCATATCTTTTAGAAATTGAGGATTTTTTAAGAGCTTTGCATCATGTTCTGTATCAATAAACCCAATTTTAGTTAGTACAGACGGCATATATGAACGCCTTAACAAACTATGATTAGCCAATTTCCTGCCTCGGTTAGAGTGATTGTATTTAGTGAGAACAAATTTCACATGATCGTGAATATCGTTTCGTAACACAATGGTTTGGTTATTTATATTTTTGCTATAAATAAAATCTTCATATCCCGTTTCGCCGCCTGAATTTATATGAATAGATAAGTATACATCAGCACCCCACGCATTGGCTTTGTTGACCCGTTCATTTAATGACAAAAACACATCGGTTGTACGCGTTGTACAAAGAGAAAATCCTTGATAGTGAGTAGAAAGAAAAGAGATGATGTACTGTTGAACAGCTAACACTAAGTCTTTTTCATACAGCCCGCTGGCGACAGCCCCTAGATCTGCCCCTCCGTGACCTGCATCTAAATAAATTTTTTTCATATAACCTGTCTCCTCCTTATCCGTAGCATATGCATGAATAAGCGAAGACGTTTGTTATACAAAACTACTTTTATGTATAAAGCTTTTTGCTATGGCTCATTTAGAAGTCTTTACAACTGATTTACCATAGCTGGTAACATCAAAATATGTATTTGATCCATCGTCTTCATTGATCACAACATCTAAGTCATGAAAATAACGATGAAGTTCTTTTAACAGTGCTTGATCTTTCGTCTGCTCTAGCTGTCCAGCGAGCTTCTCCATATGCTGAAAGTCTTTCTTTAAAACAGAATCTTTTACTTCAATCGTGCCAATCGTATTTTTAATGGCTGTCGCTTCTTCTTGTACGGCAGGCCAGTCTGGGTGCTCAATGGCACTCCACCCCGTCAAATCATTTAGTACGTCATGATGTTCAGCTATAAAATCTTTTGCCTGCTGATCACTGCTTTCCAGCTTATCAACTTTTTGTTGATTCACTTTAATGGCACTTGCCTTTATACTTTGCTGTGATAAAAAAGGAATTTTTCCGTTTTGGTACAATATCCATCCTGTCGCTCCTCCCCCGACTAAAAGAACGGATAAAGATATCGAAATGATCATACGCTTTTTCTTACTTTTATGTCTTTTTTCCATTTGACTCCTTTCCGGGTATTCAAAACCCTTTAGGCCTTATGAACTGAAACGAATAACCTACAAAAAGAATTTTACCATATTTTTAATATTAAAAATATTAAAAAAGAGACTCCTTCGAGTCTCTTTGAATCCACTTCAATTAACTTTCACCTGTGTGTAGCGATTCTTAGGAACATTCAACTGCAAGTTACTTCTTAACGTACTCCCTTCGTATTCTGTACGATACAGGCCTCTTTCTTGCAGTATCGGTACAACGTGTTCAACAAAGTCATCTAAGCCATGGGGAACGCTTGAATGAATAATAAAGCCGTCAGCTCCTTTTTCTTCAAACCACTGTTCCATCAAATTAGCGATATGCTCTGGCGTCCCAATAAATTGTGTTTTAGGTGTAGCAATTCGCAGCGCTGCTTCTCGCAGTGTCCACTTATATTTTTTAGCATTTTCTTTAATTTTGTCTGTTGTACTGCGGAAACTATTACTTCCTATATCTCCTAAGTCAGGAAATGCCTCATCTAATGGAAACTGTGAAAAATCAAAATGATCGAAAAAGCGTCCTAAGTAGTTTAGCGCATGTTCAATTGTCACCAATTGAGAAAGTTCTTCATATTTTCTTTCGGCTTCTTCGTTTGTACTACCAATTATAGGACCAATTCCCGGGAAAATTAAAAGTTCGTTTTCATTGCGCCCTTGCGCTGCGGCTCTTGATTTTACGTCTTGGTAAAAAGCTTTTGCTTCTTCTAAATTGTCTTGTCCCGTAAACACTGCGTCAGCCGTTTTCGCTGCTAGATCTTTGCCGCTTTCAGAAGAGCCTGCTTGAAACACTACGGGCTGCCCCTGAACTGAGCGGCCAATGTTTAACGGGCCTTCTACAGAAAAAAATTCGCCTTTGTGATGCAATCGGTGCAGCTTTTTCTCCTCAAAAAATTGTCCGGTTTCTTTATTTCGAATAAAAGCATCATCTTCCCAAGAATCCCATAATCCCTTTGTTACTTCTAGAAACTCTTCAGCTATTCTATAGCGTTTGTCATGAGTGGGGTGCTCTTTTCCATAGTTAAGCGCAGATCCTTCTAATGGAGATGTGACAACATTCCATCCCGCTCGGCCGCTGCTAATATGATCAAGTGAAGCAAATTGTCTAGCCACCGTAAACGGTTCGCTATACGAAGTCGATAGAGTGCCGACTAAACCAATATGAGAAGTGACAGAAGCAAGTGCTGATAGAATAGTAAGAGGTTCAAAACGATTCAAAAAATGCGGAAGCGATTTTTCATTAATGTATAACCCATCGGCAATGAACACTAAATCAAATTTTCCTTCTTCCGCTTTTTGAGCCTGCTGCTTGTAAAAATCGAAATTAACGCTGGCATCTGACAAAATTTCAGGGTGTCTCCACGCCCCCATATTTCCTCCGACTCCATGAATAATAGCCCCTAGCTTTAATTGTCTTTGATGTGTCATATTACCATTCTCCTTTTTCATATCCATTCATAAATTCTCGTAATTGATTAGTTAAACCGCCTGCTCCAAAGCGAAGGACTCCTTCTTTTTCTGTCTTTCTTTCATTTCCTTCTTGTGCAAATTGTAAAAAAGCGATAACGTGAACTCTTCTAGGGTGAATATTTTCAATTCCTTCGTCATAAAACCATTGATCAATTGTATTGTAAATCCCTTTATTGACTTTGAATTGACTGTGGCACCAATTAAAAAACTGGAGATCAGGCAGATTTAAATATCTCGCTTGCCCTAGCTTGGAAGCTGTAGCTTCACTAGATACATAGCCCATATGTTGAAATCTTTGCTTAGCTTGTAGCGTATCAGCTTTAATTTGATGCTTTAAAAACTCAATAGAAGGGAACTTTTTCTCTCCTCGCACCCGAAAGATTACGTCGCATTGAACTGTCTCTCCATAAATAACGTCGTTAAAATCCAAAATATGAACCTCAAATGTTTTAGATAGTTCCGATCCAAATGTCGGCTTAACCCCTACATTCATAACTCCTATATGTTCAAGTCCCCGCAGATGAACGAGGACACCATACACGCCATTTTTTAATTCCTCATGCTGAGTATCTATATTAGCTGTTGGAAACCCTAAGTATCTTCCTTGCTGCCTTCCAGGTACAACCTGGCCTTTTATAATAAGTTTTTTGCTTGTTTTAGCTTTTAATGCTCCTCTATTCACTACGTTCACCCTTCTTCCCTTAAGTCTAGTAAAAAATAAAAGGTTCTTTGCACAATGTCACACATTGTGCAAAGAACCTCTAGTGATCTAGTCGGTTTGTTTAATTTGATGATTTTATCATATACTTATTATTCCTATGAGTCAAGTTGGTTTTTGATTAAAATATTAGATTGTTTTTTCATAAATATAAGAGTAAGGAGAATGCGTTGGGTTAATACGCTTGAAAAATTGCTTTGTTCGATCTTCTTTTGGGTTTAAAAATATGTCTTCAGGATGACCTTGTTCGACAATCTTTCCTCCGTCCATAAACACCACGTGATTAGAAACTTCACGGGCAAAACTCATTTCGTGCGTCACAATGATCATCGTAATTCCTTCTTCAGCAATTTTACGAATAACAGACAGTACTTCACCCACCAGTTCAGGGTCCAAAGCAGACGTCGGCTCATCAAATAAAATGACTTCAGGATTTAAAGCAAGCGCTCTAGCAATGCCCACTCGCTGCTGTTGACCTCCTGATAACTGACTTGGATAAGCATTTGCTTTTTCAGCAAGCCCAACTTTTTCAAGGACGTCTAAACTGCGTTGTTTCGCTTCTTCCTTTGGCAGCTTTTGAACAATAACTAGCCCCTCCATAATATTTTCAATAACGGTTTTGTGTTTGAACAAGTTGTATTGCTGAAAAACCATCGTTGTTTTTTGTCGAAGAGTTAAAATGTCTTTGCGATTTGGCTTTTGGCACTGAACCGTAAATTGATCAATCGAAACTTCTCCTTCATCTGCTTTTTCTAAGAAATTAATGCAGCGTAAAAACGTAGTCTTTCCAGAACCACTCGGTCCTAAAATGGTTACAACGTCGCCTTTTTTAACAAGTAAATCAATACCGTCCAATACTGTATTATGACCAAATGTTTTTTTTATATTTGTTAGTGTAATCATACAACCCCTCCTCGATTATAAACAGTTAATTTACGTTCAAGCAGCGCTGTTATTCCTTCTATTAACATCGTCAGCATCCAATAAATAAGAGCAGCAGCAATATAGGCTTCTAAAAACTTGAGATTATTCGAAGCTACGATATTAGCAGCACCGTTTAGCTCTTTTTGCGATACGATGAATGCGATAGAAGACGTATGCAAAAAGCCGATGAAGATATTACATAAATTCGGTAAAGACAAAGCAAACGCCTGTGGAAAAACAATTCGTTTCATCGATTGAAAACGATTCATCCCAATAGCATACGCAGCCTCAATTTGTCCTTTTTCTACAGCTAACAAACCAGAGCGAATAATCTCTGACATATAAGCTCCCGCTGTAAAAGACAAAGCGATTAATACAAATACGACAATAGGAATGCTGTTTGCATTGAAGCCCCATCCATAGTAACTCGATAGTTTATTAATAAATAGCGGGAACCCTAGGTAAATAACCATAATATGAAGAATAGCAGGCGTTCCTCGGAAAAATGATACGTATACGTTGGCAATTGGCGTTATTATTTTCACTGAATTGATTCTCACAGCCGCAACAGCAATACCAATAAGCAACCCGCCTAGTAACGGACCGATGGTAATAAGGAGCGTTAAAGGCAATGCCTTTAAAATTTCTACAAATGCTGTCCATATAAACGGTACGTCAATAATCATGTTTACACCTCTTTTAGTAAGCTCGTTTTATACATGAACAGGCTGATCATGTTTTTGCAGCTTCTGTTCTGATTTCACAAAAAATTTCTCTAATATAATCGCCACAAAATAATAAATAATGGCAAGTGCGATATATACCTCCACTGCATGAGCCGTTGCAGCGATAATGGTATCTCCTCTTCCCATCATATCCATCACACCAATGGTAAAGGCTAAAGACGTATCTTTTAAGGACCCAATCACAAGATTTCCAAAGTTAGGAAAGGCTACAACGAGAGCTTGCGGCAGCACAATTCGAGTGAACGTTTGTTTTCCGGTCATTCCTATACTATAAGCTGCTTCAGTTTGCCCTTTATCTACACTATTAATGGCACCGCGCATCATTTCAGAAAAAGACGCCGCCGTGCTCAGTGAATACGTGATAATAACAAATACGAGCGGAGCCATTCTTGAAACGTCAATATGAATCAATTGTAAAAGGGCAGGTATCCCGTAAAAAACTAAAAATAATTGAATTAAAATAGGCGTTCCCCTCATAAAAGAAATATAAACTGCTGCTATTTGACTTAACACCGGTACTTTATAAATACGAGGCAGGGCAATAAACAATCCCAAGGTACTGCCAATCACAAGTGAAGCAATCAAAATCCAAATTGTAATATGCAAATAAGATAATAATTGAGGAATAGAGGTGAAAATCAGCTCTATATCAAATGCTTTTCCCATCTTTTTCTCTCCTTTGTTTCCCTCTACAGGTAGCGAAAGGACCCAAGTTCAAGGCTTGGGTCACAGTAAGTGCTTTAATTATTTCCAGCTGCTTTTGTATAATCTTCTCCCAGCCATTTTTTACTTAATTTTGTCAATGTTCCGTCTTCTTTTATTTCTTTTAACGCTTTATCAACATCTTTTTGTAAACCTGTTTCATTTTTGCGAAGCATAAAATATACTTTTGAATTTGAAATAGCAGGCCCTACAACTTTTTGCTCTGCGTCCGCTTGTTTATTGACAAAGTCAACTGCAAACGGCGTACTAATCGTGGCATCCGCACGCCCTGTTTTCAGCTGCGTTTTTGTATCATCAGATCCTTGGCCTGAATAGACGATATTAATTTTATTTCCATGTTCTTTGTTATACTTATCGATTAAGTTAGCAGAATTACTCGTTGCTCCTACAATTACCTTTTTACCGTTCAAATCTTTAATTGATTTAATAGACGTATTTTTTTCGTTTACAACTACATGTAGCGGAAAGATATTATAAGGTTCTTTATTAAAAAGGAACTTTTGTTTTCTCTCTTCATTCACTTCCATCTGATGGGCTACTAAATCAATTTTGTTCGATTCTAAGCTCAAAAGTAAATTAGAAAAATCCATTGTCTTAAATTCGAACTTATAGTTTGGAAGACGTTTGTCTATTTCTTTAACAAGTTCTACGTCATACCCTGTTAGATTTCCTTTATCATCAAGAAAGCAAATGTTCGGAAATTGCGTACCCGTTCCTACAATAATTTTTTGTACTTTGTCTTTGCTTGCGTTAGCCGCTGTTTCTTTATTTGGTGTTCCGCAAGCGGCTAGTAATAAAAGAAGTGATAAAAAGATAGCTGTCAGCTGTAGTTTTTTCATGTGTTTTGTCCCTCACTATGTCTCAAAATAATTTATTGTTTTAATGAATTAATAAAATACATGTTCCAGCTATTTAACGATTGGTGAATAGTCTTCAATCAATTTTTCTATTTGTTCATAATCTTTTTCAATTACTCCTTTAAACTGCCCCTCGTCTCCAATTTCAACGACCGGTACATGGCGAATACCGTATTTAAATTCAAGTAAATCCCGCAAATAATCTTTTCCTTCTACATCGATACTTTCATATTGATATCCTTTCTCATGAAAATATGCTTTTAGTTCCTCGCAATGATGACAACCTTTTCGATTCCATAATAAAATCTTTACTGACATTTTGTCTCCTCTTTTCTTTTTAATTATTAATTAGCTTTTTGCAACTCTTTGTGTTTTTCTAACTCGTATCTTTCAGGATGTAAGATTTTCCTTAAGAATACGCCTTTTCCTTCTTCTCCTTGATCGACTTCAAAAAAACGTTCGTACCCTTTCCTTTCATACATAGGAATCAACCACGGATGTCGATCAGAAGTAGCCAATGTAACGGCAGGTTCCCCCAATTGATCCCGAATAATTGTTTCTTCAACCCATGTTAAGAGTTTAGAACCTACTCCTTTCTTTTTAACCAAAGGATCTACCGCAAACCACCATAAGAAAGGCCAGTTCGTTATTTCTTTATACGTTCTTGCTGTAATCGTAGCTACGATTTTTTTATCACTTTCCAGCACGTAGCAACGGCTGTTTTGAATGTTTTCTTTTACAAGTTCAATCGTTGCCGTTGCGGCTGGAAACTTAATTCCTAGCTCTCGAATCGGCTCGTATGCTCGAAGTGTTAAATTCAACAGTTCTTCAGCATCTTCTACGGTTGCTAATCGAAATAATTCACTCATTTTCTCCACCTCATTTTATAAATGATTGAAGAGATAGACCTGCTTTATAAATCAGCTCATCCACCGCTTCCTTTAAACGACTTTTAGCATTCATATTGTTGATGCCTGCAAAAGACACGTATTCATGCAGCAGAAAAAGACTGCTGAGCCAATAAGGTCTACCTAAAAAAGACGCTAAAAGTTTTAAATCATATTTAGCTTTTAGTAAAGAATTCACATTTTCCCCAACAAGAATCGGCAGAAGTATTTTTTTATGCAATAAATCTTCCGGCAATACTTTTGTTAGTTGTTCAAAAGACTGTACGTATGTTTCATTTACTCCAGATAACAGAACGACAATACTTTTAGCTTGGTTCACTTTTGAAATGAATACCTTTGCTTCTTTCTGAGCTTCCTCCGTTAAAGCGTGTACATCATGATACAAAATAGCTTCTGCGTGCACTCCTTTTGAGGTTAAGCAAGCTTCTAGCTCATCTTTTACTGAAGCTATTTGTTGATAATTATGAGAGCTTCCGTTATATAAAATACATACATCGCTCACTTTCTTCCCCTCCTTTTTATAGCAAAAAGGCTCCTGGAGTTTACTCAGGAGCCTTTGGTAGACCAATCAGCTTTAACTGTTTGTTTGATAAAACTGGAGAATGAAGTGAAGTGTCTTTGAAACATACTCACTTAATTCTTATTTATCCAAGTTGTTTTATCGGCTTTTCTGTTTGATGATTCAACTATATAGCCTCAAAATGGCAAAGTCAACTTATTTTTTTTAAAAATATTTTTCTTTTAAAAAACTCTTTTCATTTGGAAAATCCTTTGCTAAAATAAATCCCAATTATTCTTACCTTTTTTATCAACTTTAAGGAGTGTTTTCAGTGAAATTAAGTATTTTAGATCAAAGCCCACGTTATGAGGGTGAGCGTGCTGAAGATGCATTTCAGCATACCGTTCAATTAGCTCAGCTAGCAGAAGAACTTGGTTACCATCGCTTTTGGGTAGCCGAGCATCACGACTCTGAACATGTTGTAGGATCATCACCTGAAGTGTTAATTTCTCACCTGCTCGCTAAAACGCATCATATCCGTATTGGTTCAGGGGGCGTTATGCTTCAGCATTACAGCCCTTATAAAGTAGCAGAAAATTTTAATGTTTTAGCCTCATTATCTCCAAATCGCATCGATCTTGGAATCGGTAGAGCACCAGGAGGACTACCTCATTCTACTCAAGCCTTACAACAAAACTCTCAGCCCACTAAGTCCTTAACAGACAAACTGATAGAACTTAAACAATACCTAAACGATACGCTGCCGGAAGATCACCCTCTTTACGGTTTAAAAGCCTATCCAAGGCCGGAAAAAGCAGCAGATATGTTTTTACTGGGAGCAAGTGCTTCAAGCGCAGAGCTTGCGGGTTCATTAAACCTTCCTTATGTATTTGCTCAATTCATTAATGGTGATCAAAAAGTGCTAGAAGAAGCGATTTCTGTCTATAATCAGCACGTTTCATCTCGCGCACGCTCGCTTGTCGTTGCCCTTTCCGTCATCGTAGCGGATACCGTAGAAGAAGCAAAAGCATTAGCATCCAGCACAAAAATATTTAAAGTATACTTACAAAATGGTAACTCCGCTACATTAGGCTCCAAAGAAAAAGCGGAAGAATTTGGTCAGCAGTCCAAAGAAAGCTATCAAATTGAAGAAAAAGAAGCCAACGTCATATACGGTACAAAAGAAACCGTTCGTCAAAAGCTTAAAGCTTTGAAGCAGTCATTTTCTATTGATGAATTTATTATTCTTACTGCTATTCAAGATTTTGAACAAAAAAAGCGGTCTTATACGCTCTTAAAAGAAGCTTTCAGTGAAGGAGATGCTCAGAAAACTAATCACACTTTAGCTGCTTACTAATCTAGAAGCTGGGACAAATAAATTTTAGTTGAAGTAAAACACGAACTAATAATCAAAATTTCCGATTATTAGTTCGTGTTTTTTTATCATTAAAATGGACGTAGCTTTCATGTGTTTAGTTGCTTCTAGCTGGTGGTTGGAGGACAAGACAGAGACTCCTGCAGGAAAAGCGGAAGGGATGAAACCCCGCAGGAGCGTATGAGACGAGGAGGCTCATCCCCCGCGGAAAACGAAGTCTTGCACGGAAATCAACAGCGGTGTAACAAGTCATCCATACTAGATCATTTATTTCATTTGTTCGTCTATAGATCCGAGTGATTTCGTTATATCTCAATTTCTTTGTTTTATCTACTTACGAGGAGTTCAAACAAAGTATACGCATGCTTCTTTTTTTCAGAAAATCATTAAATTGAATCGAACGTTTTTTTATAGTACCATATGAAGATATGAGTCTAGTAAAAGAAGGGAATTTACACATATGCCTTACAAAATGATTGTTTTAGATTTGGATGATACACTATTATGCGATGATCACACTATTTCTCCGCGCACGAAAGAAGCATTAATGAACGCGCAAGAATCAGGAGTAAAAGTTGTACTTGCTTCTGGACGACCAACTTACGGAATGGTTCACATTGCGAAAGAGCTAGAATTAGAAAAGTACGGAAGCTTTATTTTATCGTTTAACGGGGCAAAAATTATTAATTGCTTAACAAATGAAGAGCTATTTAGCAGCACATTATCTCCGAGAACCGTTGCACGTCTCAACGATATTAGCCGCGAAGAAGGCGTTTTAATTCATACGTACGTTGGAGATGAAATTATAACAGAAGTAGAAAATAAATTTACGGATATTGAAAGTGACATTACAGGTCTGCCGATCCGTGTTGTTTCATCTTTTACTGATGCCGTTACAGAACCTGTTGTAAAAGTACTCATGCTTGCAGAACCAGAAATGCTGGTTCACGTTGAAAAGAAACTTCAAAAGCAGCTTCAAGGAGAGCTAAGCGTAATGCGCTCTAAACCATACTTCCTTGAATTTACAGAAGAAGGCGTCACAAAAGGGACAAGTCTCCACTTATTAATTCAACAGCTTGGCATTACACGCGATGAAGTGATCGCCATTGGCGACAGTTATAATGATCTTGCCATGATTGAATTTGCTGGACTTGGCGTAGCAATGGGAAATGCTCCTGAAGATATTAAAGAAAAAGCCAACCACGTAACAGATACAAACATGAACGACGGTGTGGCAAAAGTTGTGGAAGAATTTATCTTAAAACCCGTTAGCGTTTCATAAGACAAAAAAAGCAGCTCGTACGAACCGAGCTGCTTTTTTGTTCTGATTTTATACTCCTAAAAGTTTCATAAGAAGCGTAGCTAAAATAACAGTAGAAGCGCCTCCAAGTCTTGTTGCTACTTGAGCAAATGGCATAAGTGACATACGGTTGGAAGCTGATAAAATCGCTACATCTCCCGTACCTCCTAAACCGCTGTGACAGCCGGTTACAATGGCAGCATCCACTGGATGCATTTTCATCATTTTACCTACAAAATAACCCGTTGCTACCATAGCAATAACAACTGCAGCACATACAACTACATAGCCTGGTGTAACAATTTTCACTACATCTTCAAGAGGAATATACAAAATTCCTAGCCCCACCATTAACGGCCATGTTAAGCTCGTAGAAATGAATTTGTACATATGGTAAGCACCTTGCTCCATCTTAGCAGGCATTACTTGTAAACATTTGACTAGCGTTGCTGCTACGATCATTAAGACTGGACCTGGAATTCCTAAAAACTTATGTGCTAAGCCTCCGAAAATAAAGAAACTACATGCAATTAAAAGGCCTGCACCCATTAACGAAAAATCTACTGGCTTATTGATGTTTGTTTCTTCTGAAATTCCATCTCCACCTTTTGTCTTTACAAGAACTCCGTTACCTGTTAATTCTGGCTTTTTCTCTCCAAGACGTTTCATTAAGCCGGCACACACAATCGCAACGATGTTTCCAATAACAGCAGCTGGAATCATTTGCGACACAAAAGATTCTGCTGAACTACCTAAAATTTGAGAATAAGCAAGTGAAAGCGGTAAAATACCTTCACCAATCCCTCCTCCAATGATTGGTACAACAATGTAGAAAAATGTATGTTTTGCTCCGTAACCAAATAACGTCCCAACAGCTACCCCTGCAGCTACAGCGGCTAGCGTACCTAATACAAGCGGTACAAACATACGTGTAAAGCCTTGAATTAAAACTTTTCGGTTCATACCAAGGATACTTCCGGCTACTAAACAAGAAATATAAAGGTATAAAAAGTTTGATGTTTTCATCAAAGTTGTTACCGCTTCCATAGATGCGGGATTTAAAACATTATAAAAAACTAATACGGAAGGTACAAGCAGCGATAAAATAGCTGGTCCGCCAATATCTTTTAAAATCGGAATTTTTAATCCTAAATCACCAAGCAGCATTCCCATTACCATAATAATTGCAAATCCGCCAATCATATCTGGAGGAAGCTCGTTGTAAACGGCCGCTCCATATACAATTAAGGCAAGTAACACATATAGCGGCAGAGGAATAACTCCTACTTTAATATTGTTGATGCGCTTCCAAAATCCTTTGTTTTTAGGCTGTGAATCTTGAGTAAACGTTTCCAATTTACGTGCTGTATTCATGTCATAACCCCCTGTGGTTCTAATATAGAGAATCATACACAAGTTTAAAAAAACTATATACGTTATGTAACTTAAGAATTCTTTTTGTAACTAAAAAAAGCACAGCTTCTTTTTTGAGAAGCTGTGCTTTTTCTATCTAAAAATTAAGCATTTACTATTTCTAAAGCTTTAATTTCTTTGTATGTTGGTTCCCACATTGCTGCTTTCACTGCTGCTTTAACGTCTGATGGAACTTCTTTTGCAACTCCATCTTTAATCGCTGCGTTAGCAACTGCTAAAGCAACGTTATATGATACTTCACGTAATTCTTCTACGCGCGGTAGTAATGAAGCACCTGGTTTGCTGCTGTCTACCATCTCAGCTACAGCGTGTGCACATGCTGCGAACATGCTGTCTGTAATAACTTCTGCTTTTACCAAGATTGATCCAAGACCAAGACCAGGGAAAACAAAAGCATTATTAGATTGACCAATTTCATATTCCACACCATCGTAGTTAACTGGTTCAAACGGACTTCCCGTTGCTACAAGCGCTTTTCCTTCTGTCCAATTTAATAGGTTTTCAGGAGTAGCTTCCGCAAGCGGAGTTGGATTTGACATCGGTAAAATAGCTGGGCGTTCTACATGCTTCGCCATTTCTTTTACGATTTCTTCTGAGAATGCGCCTGCTACACCAGACGTACCAATTAAGATTGTTGGCTTAACTTGTCTGACAACTTCTAAAAGAGAAATTTTGTCTTCTTCACGGTTCCAGTCCTTCACTTCTTCTGCTTTTCGTGCATAAGGCGTTTGGAAACCTAATAAGTCGTCCATGTCATCTGTTAAAAGGCCTCGGAAATCAACTGCCCAGAAGTTTTTGTATGCTTCTTCTTCTGTAATACCGTCTAATACCATCGCGTCACGAACTTGGTCTGCAATACCGATACCTGCTGTACCCGGTCCAAAGATTAAAACGCGGTGGTCACGAAGTGGCATTTTAGACACTTGAACTGCTGAGAAAATAGCGGCAAGCGTTACAGCACCTGTTCCTTGGATATCATCATTAAACGTTAGAATTTCTTTTCCGTACTTGTTAATAATGTTACGAGCATTTACATTACCGAAATCTTCCCAGTGTAACAGTGCATTAGGGAATATTTCAAGAGATTTTGAAATGAATTGATCTACGAAATGATCATAACGCTCACCGCGGATACGTTCATGACGGTTTCCGATATATAAAGGATCATTTAATAATTTTTCGTTGTTTGTTCCTACATCAAGAACAACTGGAAGTACTCTGCTTGGGTCGATTCCTGCTGCAGCTGTGTATACGGCTAATTTACCGATAGCAATATTAATACCGCCCACGCCCCAGTCACCAATTCCTAAAATACTTTCTGAATCTGTAATAACCATTAAATCAATGTCTTCACTATTTGCATCGATATTTTTAAGGGCTTCTTCAATGCCTTCTACATTATCGATTGACAAGTATACGCCACCCGGACGGCGATATTCGTGGCTGTATTCTTGGATTGCTTGTCCAACTGTTGGTGTATAAACAACTGGAAGCATTTCTTTTAAGTGATCTTGCAATAAGCGATAGAATAATACAGCATTACGGTTCTGTAAATCGTTTAAATACACATTCTTACCAAGGTTATCTGCCTGAGCTAAAAATTGCTCATATGCACGTTTTGCCTGCTCATCTAAAGTTAAAGTCATTGGAGGAAGTAAACCTTCTAATCCTAACGTTTTACGCTCTTCTTTTGTAAAAGCTACTCCTTTGTTTAACATTGGAGCTCCTAAAATTTCTTTCCCACGTAAAGTCGTTTCAATTGTTTCATTATCTGCAAAAAATACGTTGCGCATACGACTATCTTCCTTTCTGTAGACTTGTATGACAAGCATACAAGTTGGTTAGATTTAAGTAATTAATACCTTATATGGATATTACTCATATTATTCAAATGTCCGTTAACTTTTTATGAATAGCTTGCTAATTCATTTGACAATAGTATATTTTATGCCTATCTATTTCTGCTGTCAACTATTTTAGTAGAGCAATTTTTTAGTTATAAAGAGGTGGAAATTTCTGAATTTAATATCTTTTATCAATTTTCTTTTTATATAGGTACTAAGAACCCTCTTTATTCTATTCATCTCTTTTTAAAAGTCAAAATAATCCTTTAATATGGAAAAAATGTTTAATTATAAAAAATTTATTTTGAAATAATTTTAATTTAACTATAAAAGAATATTTTTTATTTTTTTGTCTATGCTGATTAGTGAATTACTATGAATATTTTTTCCTTTCTATCTATACATATAAACTACATAGTTCTTTTTTATAATAATGGAGGTTATTGTATGTTAAAACCAGATACAGCTATTATTTTTGGATTTCTTATCGAAGAAGCGGCCAGTCGATTAGACGATCAAGAGATTAAAGAAATTGCGGCTAAAGAGCTAGAAAATGGAGAATTGGTGTTTGAAGAAGCGAGTTATTTTTATAAACGCTTTTTTATCCCTGCTTCCTCTGAATTAAGACAAGCTCTTCGCCGAGAGGTCTTATCGCTTCATTTAACATTAAATCAAATCAAAAATGCTCATGGCAACGGATCTATGTCTAAGATTGCTCATATGCATCAAATTATTGCAGAAACTGAAAAATCAACAAACGAACTTAACAGACTTTTAAATCTTGCGTTCTATGAGGGTGAGGACGATCAGACCTACGCCTCCTTCATGAATATTTTTTCAAATAAATCATAAAAAAACCGTCCTTAAGGACGGTTTTTCTTATTGAACACCTTTCATTAAACGCTGAATTTTTGGAGAAATCATTAGCACAATTACACCTAAAATGACCGACACTCCGCCCAATGCAGCAAAATAAACAACTTGCGAAATGTTTTCATAGTATTGAACAAGCTGAGCATTGATTGCCTGCGCCGCTGCGCTTGTTAAGAACCATAAGCTCATCGTCTGAGCAGAAAACGCTGCAGGTGCTAGTTTTGTTGTAGTTGATAACCCTACTGGTGATAAACAAAGCTCTCCAACTACAACTAAGAAGAAGCTTAGCACTAGCCATAGCGGGCTCGCTAACGTTTCATTTCCATGAATGCTAGCCGGGATAACCATGACAAGGAAAGAAAGCCCTGCAAATAAAAGTCCTAATGAAAACTTCTTTGGTGTAGAAGGCTGTCTGTTTCCTAATTTTACCCAAACCGCTGCAAAAACTGGCGCAAATATAATAATGAATAGGGGATTTAACGATTGGAACCAGCCAACTGGAATTTTAAAACCACCATACGTTAGCTGCGTATGATCTTTTGCATACGTTGCTAAAATTGTTGACCCCTGCTCTTGAATCGCCCAGAACATTACTCCAGAGATAAAAAGAGGAATGTACGCTAATACGCGTGAACGCTCATCAGCTGTTGTCTTGGGGCTCTTATACATAACAACAAAGTAAATAATAGGAATAACAATCGCTAAAATACTTACAAATAAAATAACGCCTTCAACAGTTAAAATGCCCGCTAAAGAAGTCAGTACAATAAAGATTGCAAGTACAACTACAGCAAGTGCAATGGTACCAAAAACTTTTTTGCGTTCTTCTGGTTTTAAAGGGTTTGGAACTTGTCTGCCTGCACGACCTAGGTTTTTGCCTCGTGTAGCCATAAATACGATTAGACCTAAAAGCATTCCTACTGCCGCGATTCCAAAACCTAAGTGGTAGTTATACTTTTCACCTACTGTTGAAACAACTAGCGGCGCGATAAATGCTCCAGCATTTACACCCATATAGAAGATACTAAATCCAGCATCTCGACGGTTATCAGTAGGGCTATACATATCACCCACAACGCTTGAAACGTTTGGTTTTAATAAACCTGTTCCGATGATAATTAAGAACATTGAAATAAACAGCGCGGTTACACCTGCTGGCAACGCAAGCACTAGATGTCCGAGCATAATAAATATACCACCGTAAAACACCGTATTAGACGTACCTAAAATGCGGTCTGCAATCCAACCGCCAATAATTCCAGACATATAAACAAGGGAACCATAAATAGAAAAGATCGCTAAAGCGGTTCCTTGTTCCATTCCTAATCCACCGTTTGCAATTGTATCGTACATGTACAATACAAGTAGCGCACGCATTCCATAGTATGAAAAACGCTCCCAGAATTCTGTAAAGAACAAGGTAAATAACCCTTTAGGATGTCCGAAGAATCCTTTTTGAGGAACTGTTTCATACACTTTTTCTCTCTCTACCGACATATTCCTTAACCTCTCTTTCAACCGTAAACCATCATAGACAAAACTGTCAAAAAATTATGATGATATAAAAAAATAGAAACAAGAAAATTTTATTCTTATAAAATGATTCTGTCAATATCAGAATTTTACAATGAGTGCATAAAATACGGTTTTCCATTATAAAATTGCACCTATAAAAAGCTTTAAATCAAGATTTCTTTTCTTAAAATATCTTTTTGAAAATTTTTTTATACAAAACCCTTGATTACAAAGCATCTGATTATCTACTTTTCATACAACCAGATAATATTTTTCTTTTTGGAAATTTTTTCTCCATATTAAAAAAGAAGCTTTATTATTTTTTCATTATGCTTCCCTCAACCAAAAATATATTTTTTCAGAATAATAAAAACCTCTTTAGAAATGTCTCTTTTGTTATAGTAGATACTCATTTTTCTCCTATGTATTACCTTTAATATAAGTCATCCTCATTTTTTTATGTAAAAAAAGAGATAAAAGGTTTATTTTTTATCTCTTTTTTCACTGTACCTACAATTTTACGTATTCACCGTTTACCATTTGTCCTTTGTGAAGAGGAAACACACCTTCTTCTTTATTGTATACAATCGTTCCTCTATTAATAGTGGTTAAAATAACGCTATTAAATACCGTTCCTTCATATATACTGTGCTTATGTTTGAAAACCATTCCTTCTTTTGTCACTTTTTCAGTTTGATCCAGATCAACGATAACCAAATCCGCATCCGACCCTAGCAAAATGCTTCCTTTTTTAGGATATAAACCGAATCGTTTAGCTGGATTGGTTGATACAAGCTTTGAAATGTGAGAAAGAGAAATCCCTCTAGTGATGGCTCCCTCACTAATCATTGCTTGCAAAGAGTACTGACCGCCTGATATTCCACCCCAAACTTTAAATAAATCATTCTGATGAACTGTTTTTAACTCAATTGGACAAGGAGAATGATCCGAAGAAATCATATCTACCTCCTCTGATTGAATACAAGCCCATAATTTTTCTTTTTGACTCCTGCTGCGAAGAGGAGGTGCACACTTAGCCGTTACGCCAATTTCTTCAAAGTCTTCCTCTGTAAAAAGTAAATAATGCGGACAAGTTTCCAGCGTAACGTTCATTCCATTCTTCTTTGCTTCCGTAATAAGCTGCACTGCTTCATAGCTGCTAATGTGCACAAAGTGAAGCGGACATTCCGTTTCTTCACCGTACTCAAGCGCTTGCTTTACTGCGTTTACTTCTGCTACAACCGGTCGCGTTTCTAAATAATCTTTAATAGCAGTTTGCTTTTGCTTCTGTTTAGCCTGTTCAAGCTTTTGTATTAAGTCATTTCTTTCAGCATGCAGGGCAAGCACTTTATTTAGTTTTGCAATCTCTTTCATTCCTTCGTATAATGTGAGGTCATCTGAGAAATCAAATTCAGAACCGGCTTCTGACATAAATGCTTTAAAACCTATTACACCCGAATGAGCCATTTTGGCTAATTCTTCTTTATTACCAGGAACCAACCCTCCCCATAGACCATAATCTACTACTGACTTTTGATCAGCTAGCTTTTTCTTTTCCCACAGCGCTGCTTCTGTTACGGTAGGAGGAACGCCGTTTAAAGGCATATCAAAATATGTAGTGCAGCCTCCCGCAGCCATAGATGCTGAACCATAGTCAAACCCTTCCCAATGGTCTCGGCTCGGTTCATCAAAATGCACGTGAATATCAATCATTCCAGGCAGAACATATTTGCCTTTAGCATCTACGTATTTTTTTGCTGGTGTGCTAACACCTTGCGCTATTTCTGCAATCTTTCCTTTTTTAATCCCTATATCCGCTTTTACTATTTCGTCTTCTAATACGACCGAACCATCCCGAATAATTAAATCGTACATGTTATCAAACTCCCCTTTATTTAACTACTCCATCTTCTTATTAAACGAAGCAGTCTGCTATTGTTCTATCATGCACTGTTTCCTTTAAAAAGTCTTTATCCTTGTAAAGAAACCTGACACATAGACTGGTTATTACGCTAGTAAATATAACTGAATTATCTGATTTTCACACTCGCCATTTTGTCTAAACTTTTCTTTTTTATTTGGTCACTTTCACTAACTAAAAAGAGATTAAGACATAACCAAATCAACAGCTAGAAGCAACTACATACATGAAATCTACGTTCACCCTAAACATAAAAAAACCGAACGAGTTTGATTCCCCATTAAGAATCAACTCGTTTGAATCTTCCTTCAACTAATTTTTTCACAGTCTCTTTTAACTCTTTTTCACTTTTTGTGACATTGGCAACCTTACTGTAAATGTACTTCCTTTTTCTTGTTCACTTTCTACGTCAATTTTCCCTTTATGTGTTTCTACGATCCATTTAGCGATTGCTAAGCCTAGCCCATGACCTCCCATTTGACGAGATCGCGATTTGTCAGCACGATAAAAGCGGTCAAAAATCCGATCCTTTTCATCTGGATGGATCCCAACGCCCGTATCACGTACTTTTAATATACATTCACTTCCATGCTGAACTACTTGAATGTTTACACTTCCATGAGGAGTCGTATATTTAATCGCATTGTCTAACAAAATGTAAATCAGCTGAGTTAGACGCTCTTGATCTCCAGTTACTACTAATTTTTCCGGCGTATCCAGTTGCAAATCAATATGTTTAGAAATCGCTAGGGTTTCAACGGATTCCATTACCTTTTGCACCGCGTCTGTAATATCAAAGGGCATCATTGCTTTTTCTACTTTATTAGAGTCTGAGCGTGCAAGCGTAAGCAAATCACTGACGAGACTCGTCATGCGCTTCACTTCAGCTTTCATATTATTGATTAATTTTTTAGAAAAAGGATCTTCTGTTACTTCCTCCTGCATTTCTAAAGCGTTGATAGAAGAAAGCATAACGCTAAGCGGCGTTCTTAACTCATGGGATGCATCCGCCACAAACTCTTTTTGCTTTTGGAAAGCTGTTTCAATTGGAACCATGGCCCGTTTTGACATTAAGCGGCTAATATAAATGGCTACTCCTACAAACAGTACGGTAAGGCTTAACATAATAATAAGGAGCCACTTTAACAGCTGATAAAGAAATGAAACGTCTTTTCCAATATAAAGCATCCCTAAAAATTGACCTTTATAAAAAATAGGTTCACCCGCCATCATCAAATCAATATCTATTTTGCCTTCCCCGTTTTGCCCTTTTACTCCTTCAATGTGTTCGAAACTAGGACGCGGGGCTTTTATTCGTTCTTTCCTCACTTCATTTTCAATAGGGATCCACCCATCAATTAAATCTAATAAGTTAGAGCGAAGCCGCTCGCTCGCTTCGTTTCCCATAATAAGGTCCCCTTCAGGACTGATTACATAATAAAAAAATTGATCTTCACCAGCTACGACAATGTTTTTGTACTCTTCTTTTGACTGTTGATTGGAGCTGTTTATCGCTTGTTTAATTAAGATGCTTTGGACAATTCGGGACTCTTGCTTTAGCATGCTATTTAAGTTTTGCTGCTGACTATTGGATACAACCACATATACCAATGCATAAACAATAAACACGAATAATAGCAAAAACAGCATTAGTAATGCGCTATATCGGAATGTTAAACGATTTTGCGTCTGGCTGAATAAATCTTGCTTTACTTTTTGTTTTACTTTCTGTTTAGCTCTTGTAAGGAGTTTAGCTTTCAATTTTGTAGCCTACTCCGCGAATGCTTTGAATAAGATCCTGTTTGTTAAATTTCTCTAGTTTTTTTCGCAAAAGTTTAACCGTCGCATCAATCGTTTTAATGGAAACATCTGATTCATATCCCCATACCCGGTCTAAAATAATATCTCGAGAAAGAACTTGTCCTTTGTTTTTCACTAAAAAATCTAGGAGTTGAAATTCACGAGGACTTAATTGAATAAACTCCTCGTCAAACTGTACGGTTTGACTTGCTCTTTTTAATATCATGCTGGCAATCTCTACTTCTTCTTCTAAAATCGGTGCATAATTACGACGAGACAAAGCACGAAGCCTTGCAAGCAGCTCGTCAATTTCAAATGGCTTAATAACGTAATCATCCGCTCCCGCATCTAAGCCTTGTATACGATCTTGAACCGCATCTTTTGCTGTTAACATAAGAATAGCTCCGGCGTATCCTTCTTTTCTTAGACGTTTACATACATCGATTCCGTCGCCATTGGGCATCATCCAGTCAAGAATTAACACATCATAATGCGCTTCAGATGCATAATCATATGCATCATTCCCTTCCGTCACCCATTCGACGTTATAGCCTCCTTTTTTCTTTAGCATATAACTAACTAATTCACCTAGCTGCAAATCATCTTCTGCTAGCAGTACATTCATTCCGCGTAACTCCTTCCTTCGATACATTTCGCTGCATCCTTTTGTTTACTTTATTATACAAAAAGAATCAGCAGAAACAAGCTGCCTCTACTGATCTCTTTTCATTTTAAATTCCCTTAGCTATACTCAGCAGGGGCGTAAACTGCTGTTCAGCAGTTTGCGTCTTTTGTACTCTTTATGAATGCCTAACGATTTGATTTGAATATGAAGGATTTGATCCATTAACAGTTTCTGTGACCTTTACAACACGCCGGCATATCTCAGCTCGTACACCTCTGTGCTTCAATTGCTCGACGATTTTTTCTAACTTACTATAAGACGCTGTTTGTTTCATATCCATCCCCTCATTTCGTTAAGGTATTATTTATGAATCAAGTTTGTTTGTAATATCATACTTTTTCTTTAGCTTTTGTAACCATGTTGGATACTCTGTTTGGTATTTTTGATCAAGCAGCGTTTGCTTGATTTTTGCTTTACTATTTTCATATGTTGCTTTTTGCGCTTCTTTTTTGCCTGTTACTTTAATAATGTGATAACCGTATTCTGTTTTAACTGGATCACTTACTTCATTTACCTTCATTGAAAATGCTTTGTTGGCAAAAGCTTCGACCATATCACCTTTTTTGAAATATCCAAGGTCTCCGCCATTTGATTTAGAAGCTGTATCTGTTGAGTATTCTTTTGCTAACTTCGCAAAATCTTCTCCTTTATCAAGCTTTGCCTTTACTTCTTTCGCTGTTTTTTCGTCTGCTACTAAGATATGACTAGCTTTCACCTGTGCTTCTGTAGCTAGTGAATCTTTATTTTGATTAAAGTACGATTTCATTTCACTATCTTTAATATTAATAGTCGACTCGACCATTTTTTTTGCTTCAATATTCGTCTTTAAATCTTTTTTCAGCTCTGACAATTTTACACCGCTAGATGCTAATGCTTGATTTAATGCATCTTCTCCCCCGTACTGACTTTTAAGGTTTTCTAATTCAGCATTAATTTCTTTATCGGTTACTTTAATATTTTGTTTAGCTGCTTCTTTTGAAATAACTTTTTGTTCAATCAGTGAATCAAGGACACTTGATCCTCCTTGAGCAAGAAGAGCATCGTACAGCTGATCTTTTGTGATTTTTTCATCACCAACGGTAGCAACCACCTTTGATTTATTCATTGCTACGGCACCAATAGCTACTGCAGCAATAATCACAACGGCTGCAATAATTATAATTATTTTGTTTTTAGACATCGTTAAACTCCTTTTCCATTTCTCATTACTTACCTAAACTTAAACTTTTGCGCCTTGGTAACGGTTTAAGCTCAATTAAAGGTCTTGCAATAGTAGATACGTATTTACTCGACAACAACCACGCCACTCCACAAGCTCCAATTAGAAGAATACTGTATCCTTGTACACTTTCTATCCAGTCTCCAAAAGAAGATAGGCGGATATATTTAATCAGAAACCCATGTAGCAGATATACATAAAAGGTTTGAGCACCTCGAGATGTAAAGGACATCGTTTGTGTAGGGATCAAAGCTAGAAAGGAAATCGTCATTGCTAAGCTGATGCTATAAAATAGCGTACGAATGGTCATTCCCTCTAATTGATTTACACCTAAAGAGGCATAAGATTTTGAACCAAATAACCACTCTTTCTCAAAATCCGGTGCTATATACTGAATCCATAGAGCAATAATCAGCAAAGTGCCTCCAGCTACTTTTTTGCAAGAAACAGACGTCAACTTTTTAAAATGTTCTTTTTTCATATAAAATCCTGCTAAGAAGAAGGGAAAGAACACAAAGGTTCTAGAAAGGCTTAACGTTGTTTCCAGCGGTTCACATAAGCCAATCATAATTCCTAAAACTGCCGCAACGGCTAAAGGATATTTGATTTTTGTAAAAATGAACAACATGGCGTTCCAACAAAATAAACTCAACAAAAACCATAGCGACCAAGCTGGCTGAAACACTGAAACTTCGAATGTGGATTCATCATACAGTTTATAGTCGTATACCGCATAGATAAGTTGAAAAATAATATAAGGAAGTAATACTTTCTTCGCCATCTTCCACATATATCCTTTTTTTCGGTATCCCTTTGCAAAATAGCCGCTTATTAAAATAAACGCTGGCATATGAAAGGTGTAAATAAATATGTAGAGCGTTCGTAGCCACTGTTCATCATTGATGAAGGGAGTTAACAAATGGCCAAACACTACTAATACAATTAAGATAAATTTTACATTATCAAAATACGCATCCCGCTTAGCCATTTGACCTCCTCCTTTCTTTCGCGTTCTACGGATCTGTACGACGTGCTGCTGCGAATATCTTTTCTTTACATTCCTTACTATACATAGTGAAAATGAAAAAACAGTGAAAACCTTGCTTATTTCTATTTTTAAATAAGGCGCGGCTAAATAAGTTTGACAAATGGCGCCTCTTTCTCTACTATATAGATACGCACCCTATCCAATTCAATTTCGCTTGTTGCGGGACACTTAACCAGTACGGATGGATAGGGTGTTTTTGTATGCAAAAAAAGCAGAAGACCTAGGTCTTCTGCTTTTTATTTTGCTATAGGCTGACTTTCGTTTTTTCTGTTTCCTTTTTTATTTTTCAAATAATAAAACAAGTAACAAAAAAGGACAAATGGGATACCGCAGTATAATGCGATACGCTGACTCTCATCAAAAGCCAGTCCTACACAAGCAGCAAAGCATAAAACAAACGCTAAAATAGGTACAATAGGATATAAAGGAGCTTTGTAAACAAGCTTCGATACATCATTCCCTTCTTTAATATAGCGTCTTCTGAACATAAAGTGAGAAGCCGCAATAGCCATCCATACAGCTACAACCGCAAATCCAGAAATAGAAACTAATACTAAGTAAACAGTTGTTGGTGCAACTACGCTTGACAGCAAGGACAGACATGCCACTCCCATGCTGATAAGTAACGAATTAAATGGAACTCCTTTAGACGTTACTTTCCCTAACCAAGTGCTGACCATTTTTTGATCAGATAATGACCATAGCATTCTCGAACATGCGTATAATCCTGCATTAGCGTTTGATAATAAAGCTGTTAAAATAACCAAGTTCATGATATCTGCTGCGTAAGGAATACCTATTTGATCGAATACCGTTACAAAAGGACTTTCTAACACTCCTGCTTGTTTCCATGAAATCAATCCAGATAGTACAAACATGGCGCCAATAAAAAAGAAGAACGTACGCCAAATGATATTTTTAATTGCGCGAGGTATGTTCTTTTCCGGATCCTCTGTTTCCCCCGCCGTAATACCAATTAATTCTGTTCCCGAAAAAGCAAAGCTAACAGAAACCATCGTAATTAATACAGGCATAAGTCCATTTGGAAATAAACCGCCCTCTCCTGTAAAATGAGAAAGCATCGGCGCTTTTTCATGACCGCTAAGAGGAATGAATCCAAACATCGCTGCTGCGCCTAAAATAATAAATACAATAATCGTTAATACTTTAATACTTGAAAACCAAAATTCTGTTTCGCCGAAAAAACGTACAGATGTTGCATTTAAACCAAATAATAAAAGGGCAAACAGCGCGCTCCATATCCAAACCGAAACGTCAGGAAACCATCTTTGCATAAGCAATCCAGACGCTGTAAACTCCGAACCGACAGATACCACCCAAGTCAGCCAGTAGAGCCAGCCAACCGCAAAACCAGTTCCCGGCCCGATAAACTTCGTAGCGTATACTTGAAATGATCCTGACACAGGCATTGCTACGCTTAGTTCCCCTAGACATATCATGACTAAATACATAATTAATCCACCGATTAAATAAGCAAGGAGTGTTCCCCCAGGACCTGCTGCATTAATTGTGTAGCCTGAATTAAGAAACAGCCCCGTACCGATAACACCACCAAGAGAAATCATAAATAAATGACGGCTTTTCATTTTTCTTTGTAACTGATTCATAGATGTTGTATTCTCTCCCATTATGTACCTCCTTTTTGTAGTAAACCCATCCAAAAACTTGGTTTATTTACATATTCTCTATAGTCTCTTCTCTGCAGGAGTAGGCTCTATTTCTTCGATATGTACGAATTTTGTATATTGTATACAATATACACTTCTTAAATCTTTTTACGATTATATCATTTTTCAGATTTTTTACAACAATGAATAGTAAAAAATATTTTAATAATTCTATTTTTTATATTCTAACTAAGATTAAATGAAGTGATATGATATGATTATTTTTACACCTGTACGTTCTTTCATGCTATTTTTATACTTTTTCATCACCATGACATGAAGAGAAAGAACGGCTGATGCGATATTTATTTTAGGGGGAAACAATGAACAAGGGGCCTATGATTTATCATTCATTAAAAGATCATGTATATAACTACATAGCAAGTCAAATTCAAGACGGTACACTGCTGCCTAACGACAAAATAAATGAAGCCAGTATTTGTTCTCAGCTGAATGTCAGCCGAACGCCTGTGAGAGAAGCGCTTATTAAACTGGCTTCAGACAATCTATTAGAATACAGACCGCGCAGAGGGTTTACTGTAAAGGAAATTGACACACCAAAAAAACTAGAAGTATTTGAAATCGTCGGTGCTTTAGATGGTCTTGCAGCTGCGCTGTCGATTGATCACTTAACGGAAGAAGATTTTACGAAGATGGATGACCTTATTAAAAAAATCGATGTTTCGATTGAATTAGAAAATTATCAGGATTATCAAAAATATCAAACGTATTTTCATCGAGTATATTTGAACCGATGCGGTAATGTGACCTTAAAAGAACAGCTTATGTCTTTGCAAGACGGATTCATCAGACAAACGTACTTTAGCAATGACAATAAAGAGCTATACGCCATTTTACATGTGATGAATGAGCATCACCGCCATATTCTAAAACTTCTGAAGCAGAAAAAAAAGGCGGATGTTCAGCTTTACCTTCAAAATGTCCACTGGAACATCGAATATCCAGAAATGATTTGATCAAAGAGCTCGAGACATAACTAAATCAATCCAATCAACAGCTAGAAGCAACGAAATACATGAAACCTACGTTTATCATACCAATAAAAAAATCCGAACGAAGTTGATTCTCCATCAAGAATCTCAATTCATCGTTCGGATCTTCTTTCAACTAACATACTGTTGTCTCAGCCTCTTTTATTTCGCTATAGAAGAACGCTGTTTTTCTTCGGTTACGTACCAAATGAATTTCCCTGTATATCCGTAAATAATCGCCAAAATAATAGAGACAAAGCTTAGCCACATAAACGGCAGATAAGCGAATGTAGAAATCCCAAGCGTTGTAGCTAGAAATACACCGTTGTCCGTCCACGGAACCATCCCTGAAGTTAAGGTTCCCCCTACTTCCGAGTTACGGGCAAGCACTAGACGCTGTATTCTTAACTTGTCATAACTTTTCTCCATAATTTTCGGTGTTAAAATTAATGAAACATACATTGCACAACCAAATATATTCCCTAATAACCCAACGAAAATAGTAGAAGCCGTAACGTTTCCTGAATTGACAAGAATTTTTTCGAATTTAGATAACAGGACTTCTAAGACGCCGAGCTCATCTAATAACCCGCCAAAGCCTAGTCCAAAAATAATGACAATAATGGAACCGACCATGCTTAAAATTCCGCCACGATTTAACAGCTCACTTAAAAATGTGTTGTCGGTATTAATTTTAAACCCTTCATAAGCCGTATTAAATGCGCTCGCCACATCCATATGTTGAAAGACAACTGCCCATATAATTCCTAATAATGAGCCAATCGCAATTGCTGGAAGAGAAGGTTTCTTGAATGCTAAAAGGACAATGACAGCCAAAGCCGGAATCAGCATCCACCCGCTGATATGGAATGTATCCAACAGCGAAGATTTTAATCCTTCTACCCGTCCAGCATCAAAATCTTTTCCTCCATACATAAACCCTGTTACCGTAAATAATACTGCCGTAATGAGGTAAGCAGGAATATCCAACACTAACATTGCTTTTACGTGATCAATAACGTTCACTCGAGCCATTGACGCAGATAAAATGGTACTGTCAGAAAGAGGAGAAAGCTTGTCTCCAAAATAAGCTCCTGAAATCACAGCTCCAGCTACTAAAGCGAGCGGCATGCCTAAGCCTTGTCCGATTCCCATCATCGCGATTCCAGCTGTACCAACCGTTCCCCAAGATGTTCCTGTTGAAATCGAGGTAATAGAGCAAATGATAAGTGTAGCAAGTAAAAAGAATGTTGGATTAATAAACTCTAATCCAAAATAAATAAGAGAAGGAACAACTCCTCCGGCAATCCATGTTCCAATTAACGTACCGACGGCTAATAAAATTAAAATAGCTTCTAAGCCGTTTGATATTCCTCTTGTAATGGCCCCTTGCAGCTGATTATACGTATACCCAAGTCGTACTCCTAGCGCCATAACAATAAACCATGAAATAAATAAAGCGAGCTGAATAGGTAAATCAAAAACAGTTGCAAATGAAATAACAACTGCTAAAAATAAAGCAAGCACAATCATTATTTCCCACATAGCTGGTAAACGGGTTGTGTTCAAACTAGCTCCTCCTAAACTGGTATGTAGATTCTGGAATGTGGTATCGTTTAAGAGTAAAACGTCCTTATTCTATTCTTTAATTGTTCCTCTTACTGCTTGAACCTATGTACTTCTTTGAATGCTTAAACAATAAACTGCATCTTTTTAAGAACATAAAATAAGGATACTCGTGTAAACAATAAGCCATTTTTCTTTTATCCAGTGGTCATAATACCACAAGAGCGTGCTTTCTTACAAGACTAGTTATAAAGCGCTTTCTGTTTATTTATACATTTTAATACATAAATATATTTTTATTTATTTCATTCAACGAAAAGAGGTAAGTAACGTGAAAGAATATGCAACATTTGCGGGAGGATGCTTTTGGTGCATGGTCGCTCCTTTTGATCAGCTTCCAGGAATCAGCAGTATCCGCTCGGGCTACGCTAAAGATGAACAAATTACTTCTGAAGCTAAACAGGAAAGCGAATACGTAGAAGCAGTACAAATTGTATGGGATCCTTCTCATATTATGTTTGAAGAACTGCTTAACCTGTATTGGCAGCAAATTGACCCTACGGATTCTGGCGGACAGTTTTCAGACCGCGGACCGGCATATCGAGCCATTATTTTTTATCACAACGAAAAACAAAAAGAAGCGGCTTTCGATTCTAAAAAAAAGCTAGCCCAAAGCGGACGCTTTAAGCATCCTATCGTCACACCTATTTTACCTTTTTCTTTTTTTTATGAAGCAGAAGAGCAGCAGCAGGATTATTATCGAAAAAACACATTTCACTATAAATTATACAAAGAAGGCTCGGGGCGAACTGATTTTCTGGCACAGCATTGGCCAAAGGACCGCTCCTATCTAAAAAAGGTCCTAACGCCCATGCAATATTTTGTTACGCAGGAAAACGGAACCGAACCTCCTTTTACAAATTTATATTGGAATAACAAAAAACAAGGAATTTACGTTGATCTTCTAACGGGAGAAGCACTGTTTAAAACGTCAGATCAACTCCCTTCCCATACAGGGTGGCCGGTTTTTAAACGCCCTATTTTATACGGAAATATAAAAAAAGTTCCGATGCAGCATGAAACAGCACTAAAAAGCAAAGAAGGAAATAACTATTTGGGTTTACTATTAACCGAAGAAAACAGCGAATACTATCAAGTAAATTCCGCGGCTTTGCGCTTCATTCCAACAGAGAAGCTTAAAGAAGAAGGGTATGAAGACTTTTTAATTTTGTTTTGATACTTATACTTTTTTAAAAGGATAAAAATAAGCCGTGACTTGATTTGCATAGTGCACAATTAAATCGCGATTGTCCGCGGGACGCAAAAAAGGCGGAGTAATAGAATCATCTCTTATTTCACACTCCCCTTTTTGCAGCTCCCAAGGATCATGATAAAGGTCTCCTCTGTAGACATTTCCTTGATGAGTGGTAAATAAGCAGTAGCGCTCTGTAAGCCAATGAGCTAATTCTCCTTTTCTACTGCGATAGGACGGAGAAATACCTCTATATGTAAGCTTTACTCGCTCTTTTTTTGAGTCTCTGTGCGTTCGAACTGACTGAAAAGAAATATGGTTCTGAGTTTTGTTGAATGTCATAGTAGCGTGGTAATAAGGCAAATGAAAAAACTGACGAGCAATCCATACCCCTAGCGGATTGCTTGCGTCTAAACTAAAAAAATAAACGCCTTTTTCCCCTTTATATGTAACATATGTACGCACATTCAGCTCATATAGCCGTGAAAAGAGGGGAACTGCGGGCGTTCCTTTGAATCGAATGTCTGTCATCGTAAAAGGCACAAGTGCAATCCATCCTTGACCATCATAGGTGTCAGGCTCTAACTGACTAGGCAATAAAGAAGCCAAAAATGCCGGATCTACAGGCCAATGAATAAACAGTAAATCTTTCCACGTTTGTTTCATTATCCAATTATTTTTCACTTCTTGGTCCCTCCTTTTTCTAGATGTTCTTTCCCATTAATTCAGCGGCTGCCGATTTCCCTGACAAATATGCGCTCTCTAACCGTGAGTGATTTGTTTCGTCTTCCCTTCTTAAAAAAGCATCTCCTGCCACCAGTAGCGACGGCATAATTTTAGCAAAGGGCTGATGAAGAACTTGTTCAACCTCTGCATAGCGCCATTTCTTTAACTGAATGCTTTTAATATGATTTGCACCTATCCATTCTTTTATTTCATTTTTTATCGCCCGCAGCAGCTCATGTTCATGTTCATCAAAATGTTTTTCTGACCAGTCTTTATTCATATATATGCTAAGAACGGGCGTCTTTGATATTCCTTTTTGCTCATGATTAACGATTCTTTGGATTGTGCTAGAAGGATTCGTGATTTGACCATGATCACCATACAGCATCTCTGTGTAAAGCTCCACGATAGCAACCAAGCAGGGACTAAATTTCAGTGTATTAAGAATTGATTGGTCCGTTTGCAGCTTACTATTATTAAGTACCTCAATAACCTGAGGAGACGGAGGTGTAAGAATGATATCAGTCGCTTCAAAAATCTCATTTTCTTCTGTATACAGCTGATACCTTCCGTTTTGAAAATCAATGGCTTGAACTTTTCGATTCACGTATACGCGTAGATCTTCAGCTAAATATTTAGCTAGCGCATTCATGCCATTCATACTTTGATACCGAGGGTGATGGTCACCAAACCACTTCTTAACCTTTCTATCAGCTATCCATTTATTTACGTCTTTTTGAAATTCATCGGATCTCACTGTAAAAAATTGAGCTCCGTGATCTGCTTTTCCATCTCCTACTCTTCGGGTAGCCATTCGTCCCCCTACACTTTTACCCTTATCAAGAAGAAAGACCTCTATTCCTTCTTTTTGTAATTCAGCCGCTGCTGTAAGGCCCGTCATTCCAGCACCTACTATTCCTACTCGTCTCATTTTTTCCTCCTTATTTAACGCATTTACTTACAGTATAAAAAAAGCGGAATGATTGAGCTAATTTAAACTGTCTTTTTCATTTAACTGCGTTTCTGCTTGTTTCAAAAAAATAGTCTACGATTCCATTCAGCTGAGTATACTTGTTGTATACAAATATATCTTTACCTGCTAGCACGTCTATAGATAGGAGGACTGTCACATGATGCTCTATGATATTAAGCACAAAGTATATTACGAAGTATTTAATACAGCTCGCCCTAAAATGAAGGACGCTCACCAAGGACGAAGCTGGGGATATGTTTATAAAAATCTCAATGGACAACCTACAAAGTTTTGGATTGATTTTACGCACGGACGGTTTATGTACTTTCAAGTTGAAGACAAGTGGTATCGCGTGCAATATTTGCAGTCCAATGATAAGAAAAAAACAGCGGATGTCTTTAAAGGCGCTCTCATTGACTTGATTTTAGATGGAATGGATCTCAAGTTAGTACGAGGAAACTTTGAAAAGAGAAGACTCTTAGCTTTATAACACATAGAAAAACAGCCGTAAAAGCAGGACTGCTTTTACGGCTGTTTAATTGTACGAGGAGTAATCAATATTTCAACCCTCCTATTTTTCGCTTGTCCCTCTGCTGTATTGTTAGATGTCACCGGTTTGAACTCTCCAAATCCTTTTGCACTGAACATGCTTGGATTAAGCTTATCGTTTTTTAAGATAACTTTCATAAAGTTAACTGCTCTCATCACGCTTAACTCCCAGTTGGATTCAAAACCAGCGTTGCGAATAGGTACGTTATCGGTGTGACCGCTAATAATAATATTACGAGGAGGATCAATCACCAAAAGCTCTGAAATATCATTTGCGATTTTTGTATCTTCACTCCGAACTTGTGCTCTTCCCGAATCAAACAATACATTGTCTCGAATGGAAATTAAGAGACCTTCCTCGGTTAGCGAAGTCTGTAATTGATTTGTTAAGTTTTTCTTTTTAATATACGCATTAATTTTAGATTGAATTTGCTGAAGCTCTTCTTGATCAGCTTCTCGAATGGTTTGCTCCTTTTGTTCGCTCGTCAACGATTGTGAAGAAGCAGGAGACTGATTGGGGGCTGTCTCCACTTCATTTGTTTTTTCCGTACTTTTAGCTGCAGGAGTATTTGAAGGCTGAACCGCTTCTTCAGATTCCTGCAGAGATTGAAATTCCATCACGCCCGTTCCTCCAACGAACGCTTCATTAAATGCGCGAGAAAGGTTCTTAAATTTCTGCGCATCCACTGAGCTCATTGCAAACAATACAATGAATAAAGCAAGTAAAAGTGTAAGCAAATCTGAGTAAGGAAGCAGCCAGCTTTCGTCAACATGGTCCTCTTCATGCTTTCGTTTTCTGCGTCTACTCATTTATGCCCACTTCACTTTCTTGAAGAAGCTTTTTACGTTCCGCTGTTGGCAAATAAGAAGCCAGCTTTTGCTCAATTACTTTTGGTGTTTCTCCTTCTAAAAGTGAAAGCACTCCTTCGATCATCATATACTTTACCTTTACTTCATGTTTCGATTTACGCTTTAGTTTATTTGCAAACGGATGCCATAGTACATACCCAGTAAAAATACCAAGAAGCGTAGCAACAAACGCCGCGCTGATCGCATGTCCTAGCGTATCTGTATCTTCCATGTTCCCAAGCGCAGCAATTAACCCTATAACAGCTCCAAGTACACCCAGAGTTGGAGCATATGTACCTGCTAAAGCGAAAATACTTGCACCCGTTTGATGTCTTTCTTCCATAGCATCAATTTCTTCAGACAACACGTCTCGTATATAATCCGCACTTTGACCATCAATAGCTAAATTCAAACCATTTTTTAAGAAAGGGTCATCTACATCAATAATTTTGGCTTCAAGTGATAGTAACCCTTCTTTTCGAACAACTTGTCCCCATTCAGAAAACATGGATACTAAATCAACGGGCTGCAGCATTTTTTGTTCTTTAAACAGGACACCAAACAGTTTTGGGACTCTCTTGATTTCATTTGAAGGAAATGCAATCACTACTGCTCCGACGGTTCCGACAATAATAATTAAAATAGCAGCCGGATTTCCTAACACAGATGGATTAACCCCTTTGAAAAACATGCCTACAATAAGAGAGGCTATTCCTAAAATCAGTCCAATAAAAGATGTTTTATCCATATGTAATTCTCCTATCCTTAACTTCCTGTTCTTTCTTTTTGTGTATTTTATCCTCATCTTTTATTTCGACTATTTCATAGAATTTTTAAGCTTTTTATGAATCATATTTACAATTACAGCTTTTCTCTATTATAAAAACACTTTTTTTAACTTTTCATAAAGAATATCTGAAGGTCCAGCTATAATCGCTACAATTTGATTTTCCACATAAATAGCAGCCGTCATCTTATTATCAATATCAGCTAAAATTGCAAATCCGACGTTAATGTTCAACTTTACTCACCTCTATCACGTTCTTGTTTATCCAACATATAAAAAGAACAGTCTTACCATTTATTTTTCCGTCTTTTATTGACATTTGTAAATTTTATATTAAGATTATGTAAATGAGTTGACAAAATGGAGGTGATATCATGCTACTAGAAAAATACTGTAAAGACACTGATTTAATGATTATCCAGTTTACAATCGAACTAACAAAAGACATTCACGCTAAAATCTCCGCACGTACTTTATTTTATGAAGAACAGGTGATACGTTATGCTAATAAAAGAATACGTTCTTTCTTACATCCTCTTTCCCTTAAACATACGCTAAAATTTGTCTATCAATCTGAAATACTACAAACCATTCTATTCAAATTAAAACCAACTTTTGAGCAGCAGCATGTATTGCGCTGTATTTCATCTTAAAAAGGAGTTTCCTTTAGCGGAAACTCCTTTTTGATTTGATTCTACGATATAGACGATATGCTTTTCTGATAACGTTTAAAAGCGGGTACGGCAAGCGGATATGGTACTTATCAATAAACGGATAAAAGGTGTAATAAGCTTTTACAAGGTCTGTCCATTTTTTATCAATACCTTCTTTATAAAAGTCAGAGATATCCACCACATACCCTCGTCCATCTTTCATCATGACATTTTTACCATGCACATCATATGGGTTTAAACCCTGGCTTCTTGCATAGTCCAAAGCTTTATTCACATCTTTTATGACTTGTTCTGGAATCTTTATGCCCCGCTGGACGGCATCATACAGTGTAACGCCTGTAAGCCTTTTTAAAATCAAGTACGTCTTTCCCTCATGAAAAAGTTGAGAATAAGCTGGGTGAACGCCCAGCTTTCTATACACTTGCGCTTCTTTTTTTACACCATAAATTTCTCTTCCGTATACTTTCACGACAAATTCAGGATAATTTTCGTGCGTAAACACACCGGCATAGTTTCCTTTACCAATAAGTACCCACTCTTTTGTTTTGTTCGTAACTTCAACTGGATCATAGTCACTTTCACTTTGAATCGTAACTTGCGTTAGTAATGATGTTTCAACTAGCGACACCAACTGTTTAATTATTTTATCCATAGTCCCCTCTAAAAATCCTTCAGTAATCTCTATCAAATATTACCCTATGATAAATCTCAATGGAGGATGTGTCAATAAATTGACAGCCTGATATAAAGAGGGAAAGTATTCCCGTTCATTCAAGACTGCGTGTGAACTTTGTGAACATTCACATTCAGTTCTTCTTTCATATTCAGCATTACGCCCGCCATCGGAGCAATAGATTCGGGCTTAGTCAGCTGAAATAAAAAGCGCTTTGTCATTTCTGACATAAAAATGGTTACTATTTCAGTGATATAGTCCATGCCCCTTTCCGCTTGATGCTCAATCCCAAGCGGCATATACATATAGCTTGGGACATCAATGGACCCTCCTTTTTCGAAACGGTCAGGTAAAAATTCACTTGGCTCTAAAAAATAGTCTTCATGGCGATGCATCATATAAGGGCTAATTAACATAATCTCCCCTTTTTTAATACTATAGCCATCTATTTGTATATCTTCACGTGCTTGACGCCCAAATAGCCAAAGAGGCGGATACAACCTCATGCTTTCAGCAATTATTTTACGCATATAGGTCAGGTTTTTGGTTGAAAGTGATTCGCCGCTAGCATAGGCTTGAATTTCTTTATGCAGCTGAAGATGCTCCCTAGTATTTTGAGACAGTAAATGAATAGACCAGCTGCATACGTGCGTAATCATTTCATACATCGAAAGGAATATAGATTTTAGCTGTTCGTATATTTCTCTTTCATCGATTTCTTCTCCGCAAGAATTCAATATATACTCCAGTAAATCATTTCCTTCGGTTTTGTTTTGAACACGCATTTGAACACGTTCAAAAAGGAGTTGTTCTAGCTGCTCATCTGAGTCAGGCTGGTGCAAAGGTAGACGAATATAAATTTTGCCTAACTTTTCTTTTTTTCTCATAAGCGCTTGAACATAGTAAATTTTATCTTTATCCTGAATCGAAATGCCAAATACAAGTTGAAGGAGTACAGCTACGACTATCTGTCTTATGTCTTTTACTATCGTTCGAAGCTGCCCTTCTTCCCACGTTTCCGTATGCTTTTCAATTATTTTTGCGATTACTTCCTTATTATAAGTTAGATGTTGTTTAAGTTGTGAGGGTTGAATGGGGCTCATGTATAATGCTTCATCTGTCCATAACATTTCTTCGCCTAGCAGTGTTTTAAACATGTGCGTTAGTTTAATTTTTTGAAACGCCTTGCTGTTTGTAATGACTACATCTTTAATAAGTTGAGGGTCTCTCGTTACATAAAAGCGTTTGTGCGCAACTCTAAATGTTGCAATTTCTCCATACTGAGTCAAGTTTTCCAAAAAACCCAGTGGGTTCTCTCTAAACTTTTGCAGGTGACCGGTAAGCTTATACGACGAGGGGCCCTGTATAACCGGCAATGTTATCACTCCTTTTCTAAAAATGCGGGACTTAAACAAATAAAAGAGTAGTCCACTAAAGACTACTCTTTTTCACACAAAGATATGCTATTGATTTTCACAAAAAATCTTACTTATTATTCCATATTGATCCATACGCTTTTCACTTCAGTGTAATTATCAAGCGCATAGCTTCCCATTTCACGACCAATTCCCGACTGTTTATAGCCTCCAAACGGGCTTGCTGCATCAAATACGTTGTAACAGTTCACCCAAACTGTACCCGCTTTAATACCATGAGCAATATAGTGTGCTTTCTTTAAATCCTGTGTCCAGACGCCCGCTGCTAGACCATATGCTGTATCATTTGCTTTGACAATCAAATCATCAAGATCGTCAAACGGCATAGCAGCTACAACCGGACCGAAGATTTCTTCACGAGCAATCGTCATCGAATGATCGACATCTGCAAAGATAGTCGGTTCTACGAAATAGCCTTGATCAAATGGAATGTTTCCTCCTGCGAGTACTTCCGCTCCTTCTTCAATTCCTTTATCAATATAGGTTTTCACTCGTTTTTGCTGCTGCGCAGATACAAGCGGACCCATTGTCGTCTCATCTGCTAATCCATTTCCTTGTTTAATAGATTTCGTTTGAGAAACTAAATCAGCTACGACATTATCATATAAGCTTTTTTGGACATACAGACGACTTCCAGCACAACATACTTGTCCTTGATTAAACATAATACCTGAAAGCGCACCAGGCACTGCTTTTGTTAAGTCTGCATCCGGGAGGATAATGTTTGGTGATTTACCTCCAAGCTCTAACGTCACACGCTTTAAGGAGTCGCTAGCTTGCTTCATAATTGCTTTTCCGACAGCAGTAGATCCTGTAAAAGCAATTTTATCGACAAGATCATGATGAACGAGCGGTTCACCTGCTGTTTTCCCGTAGCCTGGCACAATGTTTAGCACGCCTTTTGGGAACCCTGCTTCATCGGCTAGTCGAGCTAAGTAAAGTGCAGAAAGCGGCGTTTGCTCTGCTGGCTTGAGCACAATTGTACATCCAGTTGCCAAAGCGGCTCCGAGCTTCCAAGCGGCCATTAAAAGTGGAAAGTTCCACGGAATAATTTGGCCAACAACCCCTACTGGTTCATATCTTGTATAGTTAAAATACGCTCCTTGCACAGGAATAGTTTGTCCAACCATTTTAGTTGACCACCCAGCAAAGTAGCGGAAATGTTCAATTGCTAATGGAATGTCTGCATTTGATGTTTCACGAATTGGTTTTCCGTTATCAAGCGTTTCAAGCTGCGCAAGCTCCAATTGATGTGTTTCCATTAAATCAGCTAATTTATAAATAAGTCGACTTCTTTCAGCTGCTGACATCTTTGTCCAAGGTCCATGATCAAAGGCTTCTCTAGCCGCTCTGACGGCACGATCAATATCCTCTGGATTTGCTTCAGCTACATCTGCCAACTTTTCACCCGTTGCTGGATTTACTGTTTCAAACGTTTTTCCTGAAACAGAGTCTACCCATTCGCCGTTAATGTATAGCTGTTTAACTCCTTTTAAAAACTCCACTACTTTCGGACTCATTTCAACTTTTTTCGCTCCAAGATTTTGCATCAAATACATACCTCCCCACGAATTTTGAAAACGCTAACAATGAATATTTTACCATGTTATCTAGTAAAATCAACAATTTTGCATACAATATTCTGAATTTTTCTACATATATTCTAGTTGTCTAAAATTTATCTTACTAGTACAAATGTCGAAAGAGGCGAAACGTTTACTGTATTTCCCTTCACCGTACGGAGCGTTTTTGTTCCTGCCTGCTCGCCGTCAACAAGTAATCTCCACGTTCTGTTAGAAGGTAGATGAACCGTTTGAGCTTGTTTATTTGCATTATGAATCACCATTATTTCGTTTGCTTTATCTTTATTGGCTTTAGCATTTAACGTATAGCCTACTACGTTTGCTGATGCATTAACAAAGCGTAAATTTTGATGAATAGCCTGTGCACTCGTCATTCTAAATGAGGAATATTGCTTTCGAAGCGCAATAAGTCCCTTCATATAATCTACTTCTTGGCTGAAAGCTGCTCGGCGCTTCCAATCTAGCTGATTGACAGAATCGGGTGACTGATAGCTATTATGATCTCCGCCTTTTGTTCTCATAAACTCTTGACCTGCATGTATAAAGTTCATTCCTTGAGATGTTAAAATAATAGAAGAAGCAAGCTTATGCATTTGCTTTTTCGTTTGTTCGGTTTCAGCAGGGTTCGTCAGCTGAAGTTTATCCCATAATGTATGGTTATCGTGTGCTTCTACATACGTCACAACTTGATCTGGGTCTTCATACGTGGCAGTTGAATGATCATAATCAATTCCAGCTGCTATACTTTGCTGTATGAGCTTTTCTTGACCCTGTTTTCCATTGACAAATCCGTTGTCACGATCAAAAAATACGCTGCCTTTAAGACCATCTCGCATACCGTCATTAAAGTGAGCGATGCGCTTCATATCCTGAGCGTTTTTCTGATTAGCTTTTAGCTTAGCATCAAGCTCGGTTTCTAGATCCCAGCCTTCTCCTAAGACGATAATAGAAGGATCAACTTCATCTAACTTCTTTCTCACTTCATTCATTGTCTTTATATCGTGAATCCCCATTAAATCAAATCGAAACCCGTCAATGTGGTACTCTTTTGCCCAATACGCAACAGAATCTACAATAAACTTCCGAACCATTTTCCGTTCAGACGCCGTGTCGTTTCCAACACCTGTTCCGTTGGATAGAGTTCCATCTTCTTTATAACGGAAGTAGTAGCCTGGAACTAGTTTATCAAAGCTATGCTCACTCACTGCATACACATGATTATAAACAACGTCCATTATCATACGAAGCTGCTTATCATGAAGCGTTTGAATCATTTGCTTGAGCTCAATAATTCTCGTCTTAGGATTATATGGGTTTGTTGAATAGGAACCTTCTGGGACGTTGTAATTTTTTGGATCATATCCCCAGTTAAACTGCGGCTCGTTTAATTTCGTTTCATCCACCGTACGATAATCGTAAATAGGCAGGAACTGAACGTGCGTCACACCTAAATCTTTAATATGACTGAGTCCTGTTTTTACGCCATTTGGTCCTTTCGTATTCCACTCCGCTACGCCTAAATATTTTCCTTTATTTTTGATACCGCTCTCTTTTTGAGACGATAAATCTCGTACGTGCAGTTCATAAATAATCGCATCTTCTGGATTTTTAAATTTCGGCTTATTTGTACTCCACTTTCTCGGATTTGTCTTAGCCAAATCTACGACAACTCCGCGATCTCCATTCACCGTTGTTGCTCGTACATATGGATCAACCGCTTCGCTCCAGCTGTTCCCAATTTTTACTTTGTACGTATAAATTAGTTCATCTTGATTTCCTTTTAATTCCGCTTTCCACGTTCCTTTTTCACTTTTGGTCATAGAAATTTCTTTTACAGCTTTGGAGTTCCATGACGAATAAGTCACTAGCTTGGCTTCACTTGCGGTTGGAGCCCATACGCGAAAATTTGTTTGTTTCTTAGAATACGTGTTTCCTAAATCGTTTCCGCTATATGCATACTTTTCGTCAAATTCTTTCGTGCGAACGACATTTCCATTGACTACATCAGCTGAGCCGTAGCCTTTTTGCTTAACTCTATACGTTTTTGTAACGTCCAAAGGCTGTTTTGTTATAATTTTAACTTTAGTAGTAGCAGCGTCTCCTCCCTCTTTATAAGGTGTCACTTTCTCAATTTGAGCTCCGTCAATTTCAATGTCTCCTACACTCTTAGAAGAGTCAAACGGCACGTTTGTTTCTAAGGTGATTTGATTAAATGTATCCATAGTCGCTTTCGTGATTTTCCGAGTGATATCTACTCCAGCTCTATCATAATAAATTCGATTTTGTCCTTGAACAATCCATACTTCTACATTCCCATCTTTACCAACCTTGGTAATAAAGCGGTCCCCTCCGTCTTTATTTTCCCAATCGCTGTCACTAGTAGAATGGCGTACAATAAAACCAATTTTGTCAAATAAATTACCGCTTCCACTGTTAATGGCGTAAGTCGCTCTCTTCCCAAAATTCGTGTCTTCCGTAAATTCGATTTGCTTGCCTTCTTTTTCATCACCTGGCCATGTCCAAATGTTCCACCCGCTGTAATCTCCGTCGTACCGATGATAATTTAAGGTAACGTTTACTTTATCAAACTTCGGTAAATCTCGGTATTCACCGTCAGGAGGAGACGTATATGTATGTTCATCTCCACTTTTCACCCATACTTCTCCTTCACCGTTCTCCACTGAAACGAAGCGGTCTCCTCCATCTTTTTCCCACGACTCTGTTCGAACAATAAAACCTACTTTGTCATAAGTACCGGGTAATTCAACTTCAGCTACTTTTCCAAACTGGTCTTCTCCTGTAAATGCGTAAGGCTTCCCTTCTCCTCCTTCAGGAAAAACCCATAATCCCCATTCCTTTTTATCATTTGGAGCAGACTGATAGTGAATCGTGATTTTTGTTGCGTCTGCCGCAGATGCAAACGATTGCATAAACGGGCTAAAAAAAGAGCTTACTAGTAAGAGCAAAGCCGTCAGTACCATTGCATATTTAGTCCAACTACGTTCCAATGAAAACCCTCCCGTAAAATAGAGTACGTACACATTTTTCACTATAACCTTTTTTGAAAGCGTTATCATAAGTATTTTTTCCTATTTTATGTGAATGAAGAAAAAAAATCCATAGTTAACAATGTTAACTATGGATGACGTATCTCTTTTACACTTCTGCTGTTTCAGGTGAAATGGTTTGATCGTTGTATACGCTTGTATCTAGCTCTTTTGTTAATTTACTAGTGACGACTCCGGCTGTCATACTTCCACTTACATTAAGCGCCGTACGCCCCATATCAATTAATGGCTCTACTGAAATTAATAAACCTGCTAGCGCTACTGGTAAATTCATAGAAGATAATACAAGTAAAGCCGCAAATGTCGCTCCTCCGCCAACGCCTGCTACGCCAAACGAACTAATTGCTACAATGGCAATCAACGTGAAAATAAATGAAGGCGTTAAGGGATCAATACCTACCGTTGGTGCAATCATAACGGCTAACATAGCTGGATATATTCCAGCGCATCCATTTTGACCAATTGTAAGACCAAATGAACCTGCGAAATTTGCAATTCCTTCTGGAACCCCTAACTGTCTTGTTTGTGTATTAACATTCAAAGGTAATGCTCCAGCACTTGTACGGGAAGTAAAGGCAAAAGCCAATACAGGAAATACTTTCTTAACATATGTGATCGGATTTACACCGATGATTGTTAGAATAACTAAGTGAACAATAAACATAGCTGCCAATGCGACATAGGATGCTACAACAAATTTTCCAAGTTTAACAATTGCATCAATATCACTCGTTGCTACTGTTTTGGTCATAATTGCAAGTACCCCATAAGGAGTTAAACGAAGAATTAGCGTCACTACACGCATTACGATTGCATAAAGCGTATCAATAATTTTTGAAAATAACGCCGCTTCCTCAGCTTTTTTACGCTTCACGCCTAAATACGCAATTCCAACAAATGCCGCAAAGATGACAACGCCAATCGTGGAAGTTGAACGTGCGCCTGTTAAATCAAGAAACGGGTTAGCAGGTAATAATTCTACTACTTGCTGCGGGATTGTTTTTGCTTCTAAACTAGATAAATTGTTTTCTAAGTCCTCTCCGCGCTGAAGTTCCGCTTCCCCTTTTGTGATTTGGACAGATTCTAAATTAAAGCTCGTTGTTGTAAAAATACCAATTGCAGCTGCTATCGCTGTTGTGACAAGCAAAATCCCAATAATTAAACTACTAATCTTTCCAATATTGCTCGTCAATTTTAAGCGAGTGAATGCCGCTACAATCGATACAAATACAAGCGGCATAACAATCATTTGAAGAAACTTAACATATCCGCTTCCTACAATGCTAAACCAATCGGCGGTCGTCATCGTTACTTCATGAGTCGGACCATACACCCACTGAAGAGCAAAGCCAAAAATAATCCCTAGTCCAAGCGCTGTAAACACACGCTTTGAAAATGATACATGTTTTTTCTGCATCATAAACAGCCCCGCAAGCAATGCGAGCATAATGAAGATGTTTAGAATGACTAATAAGTTATTCATAGATGTTCCCCCTGTAATTTTTCCATAAATTATGTCTCTATTACTTATAATATAACAATACCAATAAGTCAACTAGGTTTTATGTTTTTTCCTAAAGACAGTTTTTTTGAATAATTTTGATAAAGCAAAAAAGCTAAGGATTTTCCTTAGCTTTCTATTTTACGCTTGTATGTACTTCAGTGGTCTTTTGCTCCGTTACCAGAGATGGTCCTTCTTTCATCACACCGGATGTACTACGATTCATATATAGGATTACATTTCATATAATTCATTTAGCCATTTTACAAACAAATGTCTCGGTAATTCTAGTTCGTGAAGCTCGACATATTGAATATCAGATAGCGTCGTCCCTCTAGCCATATAAAAGTACCACTGCCAGCCAATATCTTTAGCAATGGCATAGGATTTAGCTAGATCTTGTCTATTATCTGTCTGCTGCATATCATTCATCCACTGCGTTTCATCCGCTTCATACTCATAATAATGGAGAGTATATTTATCACACCAATACGCAAGGTCTTGATGGGAAAACGGATTTTCCCCGTCACATACTTGAAGCAATAGCATTCTTAAATTTTCCGGTGTATACGGTAATATAATTTTTTGATCTGCACGTCTCATTTTGCTACCTTCCTGACATGTTCGTTTCTTTTATTACATCATGTACGGCTGCGTTTAGCAATAAGAAATGGATGACGTTTTCATTACTTTTCGTTTACAACATTTCATTTGCTTGCAAAACCGCCGTATCTTCGACATACAGAGGCAGTCGGATTTTAACAATCGTCCCTTTGTTCTGTTCACTCTCAATCTGCAGGGTACCGTGATGATCATGAATAATTTTGGAGCTGATTGTTAATCCAAGCCCCATTCCTTTTTCTTTTAAAGTAAAAAACGGTTCTCCTATATGTTCTAGACGGTCTTTAGAAATTCCTACTCCTTCATCTCTAACTTCTATAAAAATATGGTTATCCTGCGCTGTTTTGATTGTAATGTAAATATTTCCAGGCCTATCCATGGCTTCAATTGCGTTTTTAAAAACATTAAGTAATACTTGAATAAGGTGATTTTTATTTCCATACACACTAGCGTTATTTGTTTGTTCATCGTATAAGAAGTCAATGTTTTTCAATAAAGCTTCATGGGAAGTTAAACTCATTACATACTTAACCGCTTCTGTAAGAGAAAACACGCGAAAATGTTCACTTTCAGGTTTTGACAAAAGGAGCATTTCACTGACAATACCATTAATTCGTTCCAGCTCATCAAGCATGATGTTAGCATACCCTATTGCGGATCGGTCTGTTTCTTTCATGAGCTGAACAAACCCTTTAATACTCGTAAGCGGATTTCTAATTTCATGAGCAATTCCAGCAGCTAATTCGCCTACTACAGAAAGCTTTTCCTTTTTTATCAGAAGCGCTTCTGCAAGCTTTTGCTGAGTAATATCTCGTCCAATCGTGATAAGAGCTTTTCTTGAGCCATCATCAAAAAACACAGGTATTTTAATAACATCAAATGTTTTGACCTCGCCGTTTGGTATTTCAAATGCTTCTTCCGTGCGTACCTTTTCCTTTTTTCTCCAAGCTTCTTCATCCGATGAAATACAGTGTAAGAAAGCCGCTTGAAAGAAAGGCACAAGCTCCCCAAGTTCTGCATCGGTTTTACCCCTGTAATCAATACCCTTTAAATGATAAAGTTCTCTTCCAAAATCATTCACCGCCACCCATTTGCCAGCTCCATCTTTAAAACAAATAAAATCTGGCATTGAATTTATTAATGTAGCAAGCTGATACTGTTCATCAGACACCTGGGTATGAACCGAACGCTTATGAAGTAAATAAAACGTGCCAGCCGTTACGCCCACTAGTAAACTATCTTTTATCAAACTGCTAAGAGCATATGCTCCTTTAAAAAATGCCATTGTTTGAAAGACGATGTACGCCCCTACAAGCAGAAGACCCGCTACCGCCGCTGCTTTTCGTACACCCTCCCTATTTTTTATCAATATTTCCCACCAGCCTTTGTTTTTTACGTGAATACTCTCTATGTCTCATCAATTAAGTTCTGAACATTCTTCTTGCTTTTAAACTAGTTTACCTTATTTTTTTATTCTTATCTAATACCTTTTTTTATTACTTTTGACACAGTTTCTTTTATCCTCTTTATTTGTTTCCGCATTTTCATTTTATTTGAATTATTTTCTCTATCAAAATAGGAATTTAGATACGGAATACCCTGGAACATTTAGGTAATAATACTCTTTTTTGTATTTTCTTAATATTGTAAATTCGAGTAGTACCAACTACATCGATAAATTTAGGGGGATTTTAATGAAAAAAACCGTGATTTCTTTGGCTGTAGCAACAAGTTTGACTTTATCTTTTACAAGTGTACAAGCTTCTACTTCTGCAAATACTTCTCACCATCAAAGTTCTGAACAAAAAGTATTAAAAAAAATCAATGCTGAGAAAATTTATCAAGACATTGCGTATCTCTCAAAAAAACCTCGTGTGGCAGGAACTGAAGCTGAACGCGAAGCTGCTACATTTGTTCAAAAGCGTTTGTCTAAACTAGGCTATGAGAGCGCAGTAGAGCCTTTTACCTTTACCGGTTACACACCAGCAGCTAGTTTTTCACTAAGCGTAAACGGTACGAGCTACTCTTCAACAACTTTTACTTATAGCACCAATGGAAATGTCACCGCTGAAATTGTAGATGGAGGGCTGGGTACAAAAGATAATTTAGCAAACAAAGATGTGACAGGTAAAATTGTATTAGTTCAGCAAGGCACTATTACTTTTGGTGAAAAAGTATTAAATGCTGCTGAAAAAGGGGCTGCAGCCGTCATTATTTTTAATAATACAGACGGTGAGCTAAACGGAACGCTTGGCGGCGCTAATGATAACTACATTCCGTCTCTTGCTGTTACCAAAGAAGAAGGTGAAAAGATTCTTAGTTCTATTCAAAAAGGCGAAAAGCCTTCAGGTACAGTAAAAATTGAAGGAGCTGTCGTAAGTGAGCGAACATCTTATAATGTAACCGCTACTAAACCTTCTACTTTTAAGAAAAAAGGAACAAATGATATTATTGTAGTAGGTGCTCATCATGATTCTGTGGCCGGAGCGCCTGGGGCAAACGACGATGCTTCTGGAACAGCAATGGTGCTTGAATTAGCTCGCGTATTTAAAACTCTTCCTACTGATACAGAACTGCGATTTGTTACATTCGGAGCTGAAGAAGTAGGCTTACTAGGATCCGAGCATTATGTTAGTGAGCTATCTGAAGATGAGAAAAATCGTATTGTTGGAATGTTTAATTTAGACATGGTAGGAAGTCGAGATGCGGGAGATTTGGTGATGAATACAGCTGATGGAACACCAAATCTTGTCACAGAATTAGCTCAAGCTTCAAGTACAAGATTAAATGGATCACCTACGCCATTTCAAGCTGGCGGCCGCAGTGATCACGTTCCTTTTGCAGAGGCAGGAATACCGGCTGCTCTATTTATTCACAGTCCGTCTGAACCTTGGTATCATACGCCTGAAGATACCCTTGATAAAATAAGCAAAGAAAAACTTCAAGATGTGGCTGAGATTGTTGGAACAGCTATTTACGATCGTTCCAGTCCCGACCAACAAGGTTCTTCAGTTAAAAAGAAAGCAACATTTAAAGCTCCTCACCTTTATCACGAGCAAGATGTTAAATAAGAATCTATCCCTGTTATTCATACATGATCAAAAAAAGAGATGTTTATGCATCTCTTTTTTTGATAAGCAGATTTCTCAAGATTTTAAATCCATTATGCTACAATTATTATAGAGGAACCTCACTTATTGCTTACATAAAACTTTTGAACAAAAGAGGTGTATTTTTTGGATTTTACGGTAGACCATTCAATTCTTTTATTATCTATTCTCCTTGTCATAGGGGTACTTACTGCAAAGTTCTCTACTCGCCTTGGAGTCCCTTCGCTCGTACTCTTTATTATTGTAGGAATGGTTGTTAGCCACTACATCTACTTTGACAATGCTCTTTTAACACAAGGATTCGGAATATTAGCACTTATCATTATTCTTTTTGATGGGGGTGTGCAGACAAAATGGAAAGATGTTAAACGCGTTGTTCGCCCTTCCGTTTCATTAGCTACTTTCGGAGTCCTCATTACGACAGTTTTAACGGGTGTACTTGCCAAATATATTTTAGGTGTTACTTGGCTTGAAGGCTTTTTATTTGGGGCAATCGTTGGCTCTACAGATGCTGCGGCCGTGTTTTCTGTACTAGGGACACAGAATATCCGCCAAAAATTAAACTCCACGCTAGAAGCAGAATCTGGTTCCAATGATCCGATGGCCATCTTCTTAACCGTTTCTATTATTGAATTAATTCGACATCCGGACTCTCCTATCCTCTCATTAATCCTTAATTTCTTTTGGCAAATGGGAATCGGGCTGGTACTTGGTTTAGTACTTGGAAAAGCATCCGTTTGGATTATTAATCGAATTAATTTGGATTCTTCAGGTCTTTACCCTGTGCTTACATTGTCATTGGCCGCCTTAACCTATGGAATTTCCACATTTGTAGAAGCAAGCGGTCTACTTGCTGTATATGTAATGGCAGTGGTAGTAGGAAATGCAGATCTAACTTATCGTCATACAATTGTCCGCTTTAACGAAGGTTTTGCATGGATGATGCAAATTTTAATGTTTATTTTACTCGGCCTTCTTGTCTTTCCTAATCAACTGCTAGATATCATTTGGCAGGGTATACTGTTATCTCTTTTACTTATGTTTGTCGCTCGTCCGCTCGGCGTATTTCTTTCGATGATGTTTGCTAAATACTCATCCAAAGAAAAACTGTTTATTTCTTGGGCCGGTTTAAAAGGAGCTGTTCCAATTGTATTAGCCACTTATCCTATGATGGCAGGTTTGGAGAACAGCACGCTCATTTTTAACGTCGTTTTCTTTGTTGTCTTAACTTCCGCTCTTCTTCAAGGAGCAACAATCGCTCCTTTAGCCAAATTTCTAAACCTTTCTCAAGGTGAAAAAGAGACGGTTCCTCACAGTCTCGAGCTTGTTTCGATGGGCAAAACCAAAAATGAAATGATTGAGTTGAAGCTCGTGGAACATGCAGATATATCAGGAAAATCGCTTGAAGAACTTCACCTCCCTGAAGACATTTTAGTGACTGCTGTTATTCGAAATGATAAACTACTTACACCTAGAGGAAATACACAAATTTTTGCAGGTGATACATTATATATTCTTATTTCGAAGAAAAAACGGGATAAAGTAAAAGCATTTTTCCAAAAAAATACGTCTGACGGGGACGAAAGAGAAGGAAAAACCAGTTAAAAAATTGGTTAAAGCCTTTACTAGAAAAACAGCACCCGATTATTGAACGGAGTGCTGTTTTTGCTGTTGCATCAAATAAAGAGATTTATAATTAGGGTGATGTTTTAAAAGTTCTGAGACCGTTACAAATTTATACCCCTCTTCCTTTAACTTCGGTAAAATTTGTTTTAATGCTTCAATGGTTTGGGTTCGATCTCCTCCAGTATCATGAAACAATACAATATCTCCTGACCTGGCATGGTTAAGCACTTGACTTACAATTTTACCTACGCCTGGATTTCTCCAATCAAATGTATCTTGATGCCAAGACCAAAGAATAATGGTATACTGCTGATTTTTAGCAGCTTTTACTACCCGATCGTCATAATAGCCAGTAGGTGGACGAAACAGGTAAGGTTTTATTCCTGTAATAGCTTGTATACGTTCATCCGCTTTTTCAATTTCTTGTTCAATTCTCTCTACTTCCTGGCCCCTTACTTTCAAATGGCTATATGTATGATTAGCAAGTTCATGACCTTCGCGAACTTCTCTTTGAGCAAGCTTGGGAAACGACGTTATTCGATCGCCGACTACAAAAAAAGTTGCTTTGGCACCGTACTTTTGCAATAAATTTAAAATGGTCGGCGTATATTTAGGATCTGGTCCATCATCAAATGTAAGCGCAATTAACTTTTCATCTTTCATGGGAACTTCCCACACGATATCTCCTTTTTTTTCATAATAAAATCTGCTCTTCTTTGCAGCATCCGCCTGAATACCATAGAAATTAATGGAAACAATAATGATAATTGACAAGCACCATTTCACTCAATGACCTCCTTTTTTGTCTAGGTGTGATTCATGCGTATTGTCAATAAACGCTTTAATACCAACTGCAAATAATCGTTCATCACCCAAACACACGCGCTGTTGACGGCGATTAGCTGCAGAAGTTGATTTACGGTTTTTCATAGTCTTCTCTCCATTACTAATTGATTGTGTTTTTAGCTTTACCAAAAAGTCAAAAATAAACCTACGGGTTCTAACATGGCGAAAACATTTTTATATAGTAACTACACGCTGTCTAGCGTTTTGAATAGGAGATATATACATGCGAAAATTTTATTTAGCGCTTCTGTTAATGATAAGCGCAACCATAGTTATACTGCCTTCTGTTAAAGCAGTCAGTGAAAGCAATGAAAAACATCAGCAGCTCACCGTAAGCGAACAAGGATATTCTCTTTCATTGCCCAATGAATATACGCTTCAAAAAGAAGAGGATGGAAAAGATATTCTTTTTTCAACCAAGACTCCCTATACGTGGATGCGAATTGAAGTCCTTTCCGGGAAAGAAAATACAAGCAAATCATATCTAGATCATTCAAAAGAATTGTTTGATGACCAGTTTGGAAAATCGTTAAAAATTTCTTCTACATCCCTATTTATTCAACCCGTTGTATTTGCATCTATATCCGGGAGTAAAAAAGAAACGGCAAAGCTATATGTACTAAGAGAAACAAAGGGGCACCCTCCTTTAAAAATCACGATGGTTACAGCTAAAAATTCTGATGATGAAAAAAAGTTAATTTCAATTGTTAACTCAGTAAAAACGCATGAATGAAAATAGATAAGGAAGCCAGCTATGAAAAAAAAGATATTTCTTGTTTGCTTTATATGTTTGATGAGTGGCTGCTCAACTGCTTTTCGTGAAGAGCTTATTAACACACAGGAAGAAATTCCAAAAGAACGCTTGCCACAGCAAGAATTCACCTATCCTTACAAAGGAAGCAGTAGAACAGATGTGGGTTATCTTAAAAGAAGCATCAATCAAAACTATACGCTTTACGTACTAGAAGGATACGAGTTTACAGAAGAAGAGCCCCGAAAAGATGTCATTTACAACAAAAAAAATGATGCTTTGTGGATGCGGATTGAAGTGTTTCCCTCAAATAAAAGTGTAGAGGAGCTCAATAAAGAAACAAAAGAAATTTTAAGAGCTGGCTTTTCAGAAGTGGCTTCCCTTGATACGCACCTCATTCACCATAACTTAGAGATAGAAGCTGCGTACAAAGCATCAGATGATAAAAGTAACGCATACGGTTTTCTCGTTCGAAAGCAAAATCAACACCCTACTTTCCGGTTAACGATCTTTGCTCCTAAATCTGAAAGAGATTTAACTCCGTTTTTAGAAATGGCGAGAACGCTTCAAAATGCATAAAACAGAGAAAAAGTCGGTTTACAAAGTGTGTAAACCGACTTTTTCTTTATTTCATATCTAATAGTTTAGTTTTTAAATCTTTTTCCATTTGATACAGCTCTGATTCTGCCTCGGTACGCTTCGTACGTCCTTCTTCTTGTATCTTTAGCACTTCTTCTAACGTGGTAATCAAATCGGACTGCGTTTTTTTCAATGTTTCGATATCGACAATCCCCGCCTCGTTTTCACGAGCTACTTCAATCGTATTCTGCTTGAGCAGCTCTGAATTTTTAGTAAGCAAGTCGTTTGTTGTCTTAGATACTTGCTTTTGGGCTTCCATTGCTTTCTTTTGGCGTAATAAAGTGGTTGCGATTACTACTTGATTTTTCCAAAGTGGAATAGCTGTTAAAATAGAGCTTTGAATTTTTTCCACAAGGGTCTGATTGACTTCTTGAATTAATCGAATCTGCGGTGCACTTTGAATGGCAATTTGACGGCTCAGTTTTAAATCATGCACTCGTTTTTCTAGCCTATTGATAAATTGATTTAAATCATTGACCTCCTGAGCCATCAAGTAGTCATTTTTTTGAGATGCTGTTTGCTGAAGCTGGGGCAGCGTTTCATTCTGCAGCGCCACTAACTTGTATTCTGCCGCTGCAATGTAGACGTTAAGCGCCTCGTAAAACTGTTTATTTTTATCATATAAGCTATCTAGCATCGTAATGTCTCGATACAGCATTTGTTTTGAGCGCTCTAACTTATCTGCAATTTTATCAATTTCAACATTAATGCTTTGATATTTTGTTAATAAATTTTGAATAGGCCTAGAGACTCCTGAAAATAATCGACCGATGACTCCTTTTTTCTTTGCAGAAAAATCATCGGGATTCACTTGGCGAATCTTACTCATTAAATCTCCTATAACGTCTCCTACTGGTCCCGTATCTTTCGTTTGAACATGCTGTAGTACAGATTGAGAAAACTGAGATAGTTCTGACTGAGCTGCTACCCCGTACTGTAAGATAGCCTGCTGATTTTTATAATCAATTTGATTTGCGATTTTCTGTGCTTTTTCCTGATATTCCGGTGTCAAATCATCGTATGTGTTTCTTTTTGCAGCGCGAGAGTCCGATTGTACCTGCGGGGTAGGCGACGCAAAAGGATCATCAAGCAGCGCATCTAACGATTGATTTTGATTATATTCTTTCATCATAAAATCCCATCCTTTGCATTTACGTTACTTTGTGCGATTAGTAGCTGTCGGTATATACGGCTGCTCCTCTTCAAATGCTTGTTTTAGCACTTTAAGCTCTACATCTAACGTCAGCTTATCTTGTGAAAGAGCACTTGTTAATAAATGCTCATACTTCCCTGATAACCCGCGCAGCATGTCTTCCGCTTCATGAAGACTTTCTTTTACTTCTATGCTTTTTGTTGGTTTTGATAATAAAAACATATACCTTTCAATGACGGTAACCGTTGATTGTAAGTAGTTCGTAAAAAAGGGCTGAACATCTTTATATCGTGCGGGCTCTTTTTCTACCATTTCAATGATGCTTTTACCTACTTTGTATAGTTTAGAAAGTTCTGTCCACATATGAACAGACCGAATTTTAAAACGATAGCTTCCAATGGTTCTTAATTGCTTTTTTGCCTCTTTTACTTGATGACGAACGTATGCAATTTCTTCTCTATACGGATTTTGATAATGACGTCGAGCACTGCTCATAATAAAAAACAGGCTCGTCACGACCATTACTCCTATACTAATGCCAAAGGATTGAATCATCGTGGTACTAAATCCAAAATAGCTGACCGGAACGGCTACTGCTCCTGTTACCCAAATGGCAAGAATCTTTTTTATGATTCGAACGACTTTCATCGCTTTCACTCCTATCTCAAATGTGACCGAACTTTTAAACGTATACATATTATACCATTGTCTTTCCGTCTCTTAAAACGATTACTGTTATAATTTATATACGGATAAAACCTTTAAAGGTTTCATAAAACAAAAAAACAGGCAGCTATTAAAAGCTGCCTGTTTTTTATTGATCTTCGCGCTTGTTGTAATCATACTTCGAACGTTCAATTGGTTTGAACCCTTCTGGTGTATGAAAGCGGAGTAAATCTCCGTAAACAAGTTTATCTGATAGTTCTAGTTTTTTCTTAACTAGTTCATCATACTTATCATACTGTTTCGCTTCCTTATCTGAAAGCTGCTTGCCCGTTGCGTTGTCATACACTTTCTGATCAACTTTTGTTACCTTAGGTGTAACAAAGTCACCGTTACGGAAAGGTACAACTTGCTGATGTTCTTTTGATAATAAGTCTGTACCAAAGTCAATATAGTCTTTTGTATCAAGACCTAATAAATGCATCACTGTTGGACGAACATCTACGTCTCCGCCATACGTATGATTTACGCCGCCTTTAAGGCCTGGTGAAGTAATAAATAATGGTACGCGCTGCAGTTGAGCTTGTTCAAAATCATTGATGTTTTTACCCATTACTTTGCCCATTGCACGCTTATGGTTTTCAGAAATACCGTAGTGGTCACCGTACATCACGACCATCGTATTGTCTGCTAAACCAGAGGCCTGTAAATCCTCAAAGAATTGCTTGATTGATTCATCTAAATAACGAGCCGTTTGGAAGTATTGGTCAACTGACTTATCTCCCGTATTGTGAGGTCCAATCGTTTGGTCTTCCTTATCTAGCGGATAAGGGAAGTGGTTTGATAACGTAATGAACTTCGCGCTAAATGGCTGCTTTAAGCCTTTTAGGTACGGCATTGATTCTTTAAAGAATGGTTTATCTTTTAAACCATAGTTCAGCGTATCTTCGTCTGACATATTGTAATAAGCTGAATCAAAGAATTTTTCTACACCCATTGATTTATACATTTCATCACGGTTCCAGAACGATTTTCCATTTCCGTGGAACACAGATGTTGTATAGCCTTGCTGATCTAGAATACCAGATAGCGACTGATAGGTGTTATTTGCTTTTGTTGTAAATACAGAACCTTGAGGTAAGCCGAATAATGAGTTCTCCATCATGAATTCAGCATCTGACGTTTTACCTTGCCCTGTTTGATGGAAGAAGTTATCGAAATACATTGTGTTCTGATCTTTTAATAGTGAATTTAAGAATGGCGTTACTTCTTCACCATTTAACTTATAACCAATCATAAATGACTGAAGTGACTCTAATGAAATATAGATGACGTTTTTGCCTTTTGCTTGACCGAAATATTCTTTGTTCGGCTCAGCATATGTTGCTTTTGCATAGTTCTCTACCTCAGCCACATCACTGCTATCTGCTAACGCGCGCTGTGCTGAAGATTTCGAGCTCTGGATGATGTCATAGATCGTATAGTTATACGTTCCTAAATATTTTACTAAATAGTTGCGGTCAAATGTTCTTGTTAATAGTTGAGGACGATCCATTTCCGCTAGTGCGATGTTGGCACTTAAGAATAAAATCCCTGATAAAAATACACCTGTCACAGTACGTCGACTAATTGTTGCTGGTAAGTCAACTTTTTTCCATAGTACTAAAACTAAAAGAATAAAGAAATCTGTGAAGTATAAAATATCAGTTGGGCTAATTAAAGCCATGGCACTGCCGCCTAATTGACCAAAGTTGTTTGACTGAGTCAATACAGGAACAGTAATAAAATCATTAAAGAAGCGATAGTATACTACATTTGCGTACAGGATGAATGAAAGTAAAAAATTCATTCCAAGCAGTGCTCGTACTTTTCCGCGCCCTTTAAATAGTAGTGCAATGGCAAAAAAGAAAATTGCCGAACCAATTGGGTTTATGAAAAGTAAGAACTTTTGCATAAAATTATCTAACCCTAAGTTAAATTCGATACGATAAACGGTATAGGTTTTAATCCAGAACAACAAAACTGCAATTAGAAATAACGGCAGCTGTTTCGAAAAAATATTTTTACCGTTTGTCATGAGCTGTTTCATATTCCCACCTCTGTCTCTATTGAAATTTAAGCTCACTTTTATTTTTATAGTAAATGTAAAAAGAAATCTCTCTTACAAAAAATGTAAGAGAGCTAATCTGTTCTTTCACATTTTAACTCTTTAAAAAAAATTGTCAACACCGCTACGTATAATTTTCACCAAACGTGAGAAAATAACTACTTTCTTATTCCCAGCTCTATCGGCTTTCAAACACAAATGTTTTCTGTGCTTTTTTCTTCTCACTATTTAATACGGACAACTTCTCTTTAAGTTTCACTATTTTATATTTATTTTTTATTTTGTCCACTATACATATAAATTTAACACTTGCCTTAGTTTTCCTTCTCCTTTACAAGAGAATGCATAAAAGCACTTGTGAATATTTGTTATATCAATACCTCTTATTTTCTTTTCTTTCTACAGTAAACCACATATTTTGAGTTATTTCTTTCTTTAAATTTGAAAAAAATGTGTCAGTTTGCATCGAAAATTTTTATTTTTTTACCTTTTTGTTTATAATATAAATTATAAATATTATTTGAAATTTCAGATCTCTTTAACATCTGATCTAGAAAGTGCATTTTTTATATAAAATTGGAATGAGTACAGGCTATGCATGCTTGTATACCTAGAAGTTTAAACGTCTTACATTTTTATAAAGGAGAAAAAATGAAAGAATGTATTGTTTTCATTACAAATATTATTAATGTATTGCACGACGGATTAATTTATATTTTTTATTTACTAGGATTTTCTCTTTCAGATAAAGAACTTCACTTCTGGATTATTGGTATTATTGGACTGCTCACGTTTTTAAGCGTTTATATGATCTTTAAATTATTGTCAAAGTGGAAATTTAGTATTACAGCTATTTCTTTTATCTATACCCTTACCGTTATGCTTGTCTTAGTTTTTGCCATTGAAATTCAGCAAGGAATTACCACCCGGGGCAATATGGAATTTGATGATGCCATAGCAGGTTTATGGGGGTTTTTAGTCTTTTTTAGTATTTATATCGCCTTTGCTTCTTTTTTTCTTTTATCCAAGAAGTTATTGTCTTCGAATAAGGAGAAAAAAATAAAAACCGAGGCCCCTACTCGGAGCCAAAGGCACGTGAATTAATTTCGTTTGAGTTTCAAAACGACTTGATGAATTCGTATTCGATTATATCGTTGAACCAAAATAAACGGTACGTTTGCAACAATCGCATAAATAACCATCCAAACACCTATAGAAGGAGAGTTCCATATAAAAAAAAGAATAGAAGGAAGTATGCTGATCCAGTGAGTTAACTCTGCTCGATTTGTTTCAATTAAAAAAAGCTGTGCATATTCCTTCGTTCTACTCTCCCATTTCTTTTTATAAAACCCTCGTTTAAATAGCTTTCCTCCATCAGGAAGCCACGTTTTCCATCGGTGTACCCCGAATTTTTTATATATCCCAACTGTTTCCCAGGTTTGAACCTTAAACAGCGCAAGGTCCTTCTTTAAATAAAAGGGAGAAATTTTTGTGCATCTGTAGGCGATCAACATGTGAATCACAAACCATGCCATGATATTAATTAAGAGCTGAGCACCTGTCATTTTATCACTTTCTTCTTTTTTTCTTCTTCTATAGATATGCTGCGTTCTTTCCATTTAACTTGCTTTCTCACTGCTGTTTGGATGAAAGACCATACGAATAGACCCAGAAAAAACAGCACATGAATAGGAAATAAGCACAAAGAAAAAAAAGTAAAAGAACCTATTTTTCTTAAGCTATTAAATAAGAGACTTACATAGCAAACATAGCTGCTAATTGCCAAGCCTGCATGTTGATTCCATAGAGTAGGTAAAAAGAGGACATAATTAATCATGCTAGTAAGCCACAAACTTACTAGAAATAAATAAATGGCTTCCGTTTTCCCCGCACCTGAAGCAAAACTTTTACTCCACCCTCTTATAAGGCTTTTTATACCATTTGGATACATGCGCATGGAAAGAGCTCCCTGTCCACTCATACACGTAATAAATTCACCTTGTTTGTTCATTTTCTCAACCAGCGCCATATTTTCAACCACTTCTTTTTTTATCCCTTCGTGGCCTCCGCTTTGAAAGTAGGAGGCTGCGCTGCAAAGCAAGCACTGCCCGAAACCGACAGAAGGACTTTTCCAATTTTTAAAGGGGTGAAACGCGCCAATCGATGCAAACGTAACATAGTGAAATAAAGCAGAAAACATTTCATAAGGCCTCTTAACAAGATGATAAGGATGAACCGACAGCACGCCCCCTTGCTGTTGATAATAGAAAAATACTTTTTCAATTCCGTCTTTCTCTACTGTAATATCAGCATCTAAAAACAAAAGCACCGAGCCTTTTGCTTCTCGTGCTCCATTCCAGCATGCCCATGACTTTCCTAGCCACCCAGCTGGAAGTGCGCCAGGGTGCACTACTTTTACGCCAAATGCTTTGGCTACCCTCTCAGTATTATCTGTTGAGTTGTCATCTACAACAATCACTTCAAAGTCAGCGTTCCGTAACTGGAGTGACTGCAATAAAAAGGTAAGGTTTCTTTCTTCATTTCTAGCTGGAATAATAATGGACAAACATGACATATCGTTTCTTACTATTTTTACACGTTTAAATGTAGGGATAGTGATGACAAGCGTACCTGTCAAGACAAGAGCAACCAGTAAAAAAGACATCCTTTTCTCCTTTCCTTCACGTATGAAAATTAGCGAACTGGACAAAATAAAAAGTTGTAGACCTATTTTTATTTTGCGTGAAGTCATTTTATACACATTGTTGACAACTCGCTTTTGTTTTATAAGGAGGAAAAAGATGAAAAAGAAAGTAATTGTTGTAGGCGCAGGTTTAGGTGGTCTGTCAGCTGCTATTCGTCTGTCAGCTGATGGATATGATGTAACAGTCGTTGAAAAAAGCGAGCGAATTGGCGGTAAGTTAAATATTCGCAGCGGCAAAGGATTTTCTTTCGATACGGGACCTTCTATTTTAACAATGCCGTGGGTGCTAGAGCAGCTGTTTGACAGTGCAGGCCGCAATATCCACGACTACTTAACAATAGAACGAATTGAGCCTCAGTGGAGAACTTTTTTCCAAGATGGAACACAAATTGATTTGACCAGTGACCTTCCTCGCATGCTTCAGCAGCTTCAAGAACTTGCTCCAGAAGACATTGAAGGTTTTTTTGACTATTTATCTTATGCAAATAAAATGTATGAATCGAACTTAAAAAGTTTTTATAAAAAAAGTTTATCTGGACTGCACGATTTACGAACGATGCACACGGTAAAAGAACTGCTTCAAATGGATCCAATGAGATCTATGGATGCTACTACACGCAAATATTTTTCAAACAAACATTTGCGTCAATTGTTTAATTTTTTAATTATGTACATCGGTTCTTCTCCTTATCATGCACCGGCTGTATTAACACAGCTTGCTCACGTTCAGCTAGGATTAGGTATTTATTACGTAAAAGGCGGAATGTACAAAATTGCTGAAGCGATGGATAAGCTCCTTCAAGAACTTGGCGTCACTGTACATCTAAATACGCCGGTAAAAGAAATCACAACAAGCGGAGCAAAGGCAACTGGAATTAAACTAGAAAATGGCGAGAATCTATCAGCAGATATTGTGGTATCTAATCTAGAAGCAATTCCAACTTACCGCTATTTATTAAAAAATCATGCGCAAGCAGCTAAACAAACTCAGCAGCTTGCAAAATTTGAACCTACTGTTTCTGGCCTTGTTCTTTTATTAGGGGTTAACAAACAGTACAAGCAGCTTCAACATCATAATTTCTTCTTCTCAAAGGATCAGAAAGAAGAGTTTGATACAATCTTTAACAAAGGTCAAGTAGCCATGGATCCGACAATTTACATTGGCGTATCGTCTAAATCAGACCCTACGCAAGCTCCTGAAGGAAAAGAAAACCTGTTCGTTCTTACTCATGTACCTCCTTTAAAAGAAGGCGACGACTGGGCTGCATTAAAAGACCGCTACCGTGATGTCGTATTGAAAAAGCTTGAGGCAATGGGATTAGAAGACTTACGTTCAAGCATTGAGTTTGAATATACGTTTACTCCTAATGATATCCAAGAGCTTTACGGTGCTAACGGCGGGGCCATTTATGGCGTAGCAACTGACCGTAAGAAAAATGGAGGTTTTAAAATTCCGGCAAGAAGTCAGCTTCTTTCTAACCTTTATTTTGTGGGCGGCTCTACACACCCTGGAGGCGGCGTGCCAATGGTGACATTATCAGGTCAGCTTACAGCGGACGCAATTAATGAAGATTTTCAGATTCCTCGTATGCAAAAAGATATTGGATAATGAAAAAGTGCAGGAAATTCCTGCACTTTTTTTAAAAGTTCATTTTTGACTGTCCACCGTCTACGTTTAACGTCGCACCCACTATCCATGAAGCTTGAGACGATGCTAAAAAAACAACGGCGTTTGCCACTTCTTCCGGCTCTCCAAAGCGCCCTGCTGGTATTTCATTTTCAACAAACTGCTTAATCTTTTCCGGATTTTCATCCATTCTTTTTTTCCAATTACCCGTTTCATGCAAAATGCTTCCCGGCGCTACTCCATTTACACGAATTCCTTTAGAAATCATTTCATCTGCAAACGACTTTGTAAAGCTGATAAGCGCTGCTTTGGCGTTATTGTACGTGACTTTCCCTCCACTTTCCCTTCCGAAAATAGACGTAACATTAACGATTGCCGCATCTTTTGTCATATGCGCCGCTGCTAGCTTGCTCAAGTGGACAGCTGAAAAGTAGTTAAGCTCCATCGCTTCTTTGAAAAGGGATAAATCTGTTTCCATCGCAGTGCTTCCATTACTTCCTCCAGCGTTATTAATTAAAATATCAATGCTTCCGAGGTCGCTAATGAACTTCTCAATTAATGCAACTCTGTCTGATTCGTTTGTTAGGTCTGCTGTATATGTATGCACGTTTTCTAATTCTGACTGTGCATCCTGTAACGCTTCCTCTCCTCTTGCCGCAATTCCAACATTTGCTCCTTCTTGAATAAACAAAGCAGCAATAGCCTTCCCAATTCCTTTTGACCCGCCGGTAATAAGTACATTTTTACTTTGCAACTGTAAATCCACACGTATCCCTCCACGTTAAATGATAATTACTATACTTTCTATCATAGCTCACTGCATGTCAAAATTAAAATCATATACTGTTTTACCTTTTTATTCCTTTTAAATCGCTGCGTTTTATGGATACATTCTTTGAATTTATTGTCAGAACTCTTAGCAAAAACAAGCCACGGCGTGATATAATGCTTTTTGGTGTAAATGTTTTCAAATTGGGGGTTTTTTAATGCAACAAACGTTTTCAACATCTCAAAAAGTTAAGCAGTTCGTTTTTATTTTATTTCCGATATTGGTCACCCAGTTTGGAATGTTTTCAATGACTTTTTTTGATACGATGATGTCAGGAAGGGTAAGTGCAGATGACTTGGCAGGGGTAGCAATTGGTTCAAGCTTGTGGGTACCTGTTTTTACAGGGCTAAGCGGGATTTTAATGTCTATTACGCCAATTGTTGCACAGCTTGTTGGAGCTAATCAAAAGAAAAAGGTTCCGTTCTCCGTCATTCAAGGGCTTTATGTGTCCATTTTAATGGCCGTTGTTATTATTTTAATCGGTTTTTTTGTTGTTGATCCTATTTTAAAAGGGATGAATTTAGAAGCAAACGTAATGCGCATCGCCAAACAGTATTTAATTGCTTTATCTTTTGGTATTATTCCGCTTTTTATTTATACGGTTTTACGAAACTTTATTGATGCTTTAGGGCAAACTCGTACGTCTATGCTTATCACCATTTTAGGGCTTCCGGTTAATGTAGCTTTAAACTATGTATTAATCTTCGGTAAGCTGGGCTTCCCCCACTTGGGTGGAGTAGGCTCTGGTTATGCAACTGCCGTTACGTATTGGTGCATACTCATTGTATCCATTGTAATTATTCATAAAAAAGAACCTTTTTCTAACTTCGATTTATTTAAAAGATTTCACCGTATCTCTTTTTCTACTTGGAAAGAAATATTAAAAATTGGTTTACCTATCGGTTTTTCGGTCTTTTTCGAAACAAGTATTTTTTCAGCCGTCACGCTGTTTATGAGCTCGTATAATACCATTACAATCGCTTCTCACCAAGCAGCTATTAATTTTGCCTCATTTCTCTATATGATTCCGCTGAGTATTTCTATGGCTTTAACGATTGTTGTGGGATTTGAAGCGGGTGCTAAGCGTCATCAAGATGCAAGAAGCTATAGCAGGATCGGTGTAACTATCGCTGTTGGCATGGCTTTTGTTTGCGCAGGTCTTTTATTTACTCTTCGAGAATCAGTAGCTTCTTTGTATACAAAAGATGCAGATGTACTTGCATTAACTTCTCATTTTTTGATTTATGCAATTTTCTTTCAGCTTTCTGATGCTCTTCAAGCTCCTATTCAAGGCGCTCTGCGAGGATATAAGGATGTAAATGTTACCTTTTTAATGTCCTTGGTATCTTATTGGGTAATTGGTCTACCTTTAGGCATTGTTTTAGCAAAATACACCGATTTGCAGGCGTTTGGCTATTGGATTGGACTAATTGCGGGGCTTGCTGCAGGAGCAACAGGACTTGCGTATCGTTTGATAAAAATACAAAAAAAGCAGCTGCTAGAGGAGAATAAATCTTCTCGAACGGCTTAATCAAAAAAAGAACGTTCTCAAAAGAACGTTCTTTTTTAGTTTAAAGACGGATTGATATTCTTCCTTATACTAAAACTTCTTATTTATTTAAGGTACGCTCTAACTCTTGTAAAAGCTGTTCCGCACCTTTTTTACTTAACACAACGTTTCCATTCCCAAAGGTTAAGTTTTCACGCGTAATTTCCCCAGTTACTAAGCAAGCACCATACGGGCTATACTTTTGTAAAATAATAATATCTTCATCAACATATATTTCTACTGGATCACCTGTGTTGATATTTAAAATACGGCGCAATTCAATAGGAATTACTACGCGACCCAATTCATCTACTTTTCTTACAATTCCTGTAGACTTCATAAAATCCATTCCTTTCATAGTAAACAAATAATATCTTCTCGATACAAATCTAGTCAAATTCGTCAGAGTTGCTAAAACCAAAATGCTTCAATGATGGTCTGATAACGGTTTATAAGTTCTTAAAATATGGCAAATAACGCATTAAATAGATTTATATACACTTTGTATCATATCAATTCGTACACTATTTATGAATAGTGCATAATCTTTAAAATCGAATTCATCCATATATGTTAAAAGTGTGTATTTTATCCATAATATAACTATATATCCATCTTTTACACTACTTTGTACCCATTTTATAACTTTTATTCCGACATAAGACGACAAAATCAGCTATAGAAAAAACGTGTCTTTTCTAACTAAAGACACGTTCATTTGGACCCGAAGTTGTCACGAATAGCTTTTTGAATCATAGCTTCACACCGCTCCAGCTCTACTTTTAATTGTTTTTTATATAATTTAGCTTTCTCTTCTCCCTCATTTGTAAATGTATAATAAACCACTTCTTGAAGCTTCATTCCTTCTTTTTTACGCTTCACCTGTTTGAGGACACCGTCTTCAATCAAGTCATGAAGAGCTTTGTATACTTCAGAATGATTAGGTTTGAACCCAAAAGGTCGAAATTCATCTCTTAACACATCTAATAACCGAAGGCCATACAGACGCTCTTGTTCTGTCATCGTAATCATATATAATTTTAAGAAAGCACGTTGTTTTAATAGAAAACCACTGGATGTACGCTTTTCTCTCATCTCAACTTCCTCCTTCACATACTTGCTTTCATTCAGGATAATAGAAAGCTCTATACGTAATTATACTTTTTTTATTCTACATAATCCTTCTTTTTCACTCAAAATCTCTTTTTTTTCTCACATTTTTTCACTTATTTACGTGTTTTTCTCATTCTTTATAAGCAGGCATTGAATTTTCTTTTTTTCATATATATAGAAGGAATTTACGTGAATATAAGGAGGGGTTCCTTTGAGTAAAAAATATGAAGAGATTGATTGGGGTTCGATTCAGCATAAGGTAGAAGATATGCTTGGAAATCACTTTTGGAGCGATTTAAATCACATCTTGCCCAAGCGATTTCCAAACGTCGACTTATATGAAACCGATAAAGAAGGCATTATCGTCGTTGAGGTTCCTGGACTGCATTCAACTAACGACATTCAAATCAAGTTGGACGCAAATATATTAACAGTTGAAGGAAACGTTCCTTATGCTTATGAAGCATCTAAACAAAAGTTAAAGCTCAACGAACGCCATACAGGCATATTTTCTCGCACGGTCAAACTTCCTTTTCACTACACAGACGAACCAGTTCGCGCTAAGTACAAAAATGGATTATTGGAAATTCGACTGAATAAGATAGAAAATGATCAAACCATTGCCATACAATTTGAAGATGATTAACTGCACGTAACAAAAACCCTTCTGTTAGCAGAAGGGTTTTTGTTAGAGCGCTGAACTTAACACAATGTTTCCTTTTGGCGTCTTATTATTCGCATTCGGTTCTAAAGTAATCGCCATAACATCCCACTTTTCAGTCTGTTCTTTTTGGCTCATCGTATAGACCACTGTCCCGTTTCCATTTTTATCTGTTACAAAAGCACCTGCCGGATGAGGCTTATCACCTTTTATGAGCCACACCTGATAGACTTCATTCCCCTTTACGTTTTTCAAGTTATTCGCTTGAATGACCACATTTAAATTTCCACCTTTTTTCGTAAGGGATGCTGTTGCTTCGCCAGAAACGTTCGGCTCTGCCTGCAGCTTCATTGTTTTTTCAGATGTAAGAGGTTCGTTTTGAGGAGCAACCGAAACATTTGATTCTTGTTTGCCTTTGTCTTCATCTTTCAACAGAAAGTAGCTGTTTCCTGCAAGGGATAAAAGAAGTGCCGCAGCTAATCCAATAATGATGGATTTTTTATTTGATTTCTTAGACGCAGCATGTTGTTTTTCATTTTTTAAAGCTATTGGTTCTCTCTTTGTCTCCCCTTGATCTTCTTCGAATACATTCGCAAGTATTCGCTGTTTCATTTCTGGCGGAGGAGATTGTTCTGGTGTCAAATACGTTAGATCTCCAAGAACTTCCTCCAGTTCTCTTAGTTCTTCTTGACAGCTTTGACAGTTTTTTAAATGCATTTCAAACTCTTTTTTCTCATGGGAAGTCAACTGATCATTATAGTAATCAATTAGTTTATTGCACATACTCATGAATCAGCTCTCCCTTCTGCATCAGTACCTAAATATGTTTTTAATTTCCGCAACGCTAATCGCACCCTACCCTTTACTGTTCCTAGTGGGATTTGCTGCTCTTCTGCTACTTTTTGCTGCGTTAATCCCTTAAAATAAACGGATTGAATAATCTTTTTTTGGTCTTCAGACAATTTTGATACAGCGTGCCGTACTCTCTGCTGTTCTTCTTTCCACTGAAGCTGCTCGTCAATCTGAGGATGATCATCTTCAATAAAATCAAAAATCTCTTCTGAGAAAATAGGATCGGTTTTTCTTTTTCTCACAATATCAATCGCGGTATTTCTTGTAATCGTAAACAGCCATGATGAAAACTTCCCTTTTCCATCGCTGTAAACTCCCTTTCCTCTCCACAGCTTAATAAATACTTCTTGAACAGCTTCTTCAGCAATATCAGAGCTATTTGTTAACCGGTATACAAACGAATAAAGAATTCGCTCATACTTGTCATACAGCAGTTCAAGGGCTTTTTTGTCTCGTTCTTTTATTCTATTGTATAAGACAACGTCGTTTTGCTCTTTCATACCCTTCTCCTTTAACTCTTATGAGTCCTTATTATATAATCGAATTACCTTTGAATTCGGATCACTTTCACATCTTTTAAAAGTACCTTTATTTTTCAAAAATGACAAGTAATTATACTTTTTTTATGGAATAGGAGCGAAATTGTCCAATGAAACATTTAATTCTTTTTGATGGTATATGTAATTTATGTAATAGCAGTGTTCAATATATTATTAAACATGATGAACAAGCTTTGTTTTCTTTCGCTTCTCTTCAATCAGATTTCGGAAAGCAGCAGCTAGCCTCTCACGGCTTACTTCCTGAGCAATTAGACAGCATTGTATATATTCATGGAAACCAAAGATATGTAAAATCAACGGCTGCTTTAAAAATCGCCAAGCGCTTAGATGGACCCGTTAAATTTTTATATGCTTTCATTATCATTCCTGCACCTATTCGAGATATAGTATACAACTGGATCGCTCGCAACCGATATAAGTGGTTTGGCAAACAGCAGCACTGCATGCTTCCAACTTCTGATACGAAAAAGCGGTTTGTTGATGACTAAAAAAGCTTGGGACATAGAGAAAAAACAGTTCTAAAGAGGACTATATTTATGTTAAGGAAGTCTATTCATTAAAAAATCCGAACTGATTCAACATTCTAATGAAAGAATGCTGAACTATAGTTCGGATTTTTCAGCTAACATATGGTTGTACGAGCTTTTTTAGCTTCCACCCATTGCTTTTTTATTCGTTGCTTCAATTGCCTGCTTTATTATTAAGGAAAAGTCTTGTTCTTTCATCACTTTTAACCCTTCGGCAGTAGCGCCGCCTGGAGTTGTTACTTGCTCTCTTAAAGACGCAGGATCTTTGGTTTCATGCAACATTTGTACAGAGCCATACATCATTTGAATAACTAAATCTTTGGCTGTTTTTTCGTCCACACCGTAAGCAGTAGTTGCATCAATTAACGATTCTGCAAAATAATATAAAAATGCCGGTGCACTGCCAGTTACAGCCGTTAGCTCATGTACTTCTTTCTCTGAACACTCATGCGCTTCACCAATTCCTTTTAAAATCATTTGAAGCACTTCTTTATGCTCTTTTGTGGCAGAAGTTCCAAGTGTATACAGTGACATCGATTGTCCAATCATAGCAGCTGTATTTGGCATAATCCAAGCGACAGGCGTATCCTGCGGAAGATGACTTTCTAAGTAACTCGGACCAATTCCTGCCGCTAACGTTACGACAAATTGTTGATTTAAATGAGTCGAAAGTTCCTTGAGCACGGAAGGATGGGCCTCGGGAGGCATCGCTAAAATAATAACATCCGAATTGTCAACTTCTTGGCGCCAATTTTGCGTCGTTTGTACGCCGTACGTTGTTTCAACACGCTGTAACCGCTCAATATCTCCGTTGTTTGACATCACCACTGCCTCAATACTGTCAGCGCTGCTCGTAACCAAACCAGCCGCTACAGCTTCAGCCATTCGTCCTGCTCCAATAAATAAAATTCGCTGTTTTTTCATCTGTTACTCCCAGTTATATGTCCAGAATTCTTCTCTAGTTAATAAACGTTCCATTTGCGGATAGTCAGATAAGCGATCGAAGTCAATTGCGTTCATCATTCCTTCTGTTTGAGAACGATGGGCTTTTAACGCTTCAATTTTTTTATCTTTCATCGCTGTTACATCAAAAATAACATCTGGTTCTCCAATATGTTCAATACGATCTTTTGAAAACGCATGACACCAAACAACCGGACGCTTTTCTTTTGGCATACGTTTTACCGCTTGAATCGTAGCTGCACCCGTAGCATTATGATCAGGGTGTACCGCAAAGCCAGGGTAATGCGTTAAAATGTGAGTCGGCTTTACATCGTTAATGATTTCTTCAATTTTATCTGCAAAAACATCAATATCAAGAAATTCCAGCGTTTTATCACGAAGCCCTAGCATACGCAAGTCTTGAATATCTAAAACGTTCGCTAAATCTAAAAGTTCTTTTTTTCGGATTTGAGGTAAAGTTTCACGGTTAGCAAACAGCGGTCTACCCATATTTCGTCCCATTTCACCTAGCGTAACACAGGCATATGTAACGGGCGTTCCCTTTTGTCTAGCTTGCGTGATCATTCCTGCTGCTCCATATGCTTCATCGTCAGGATGCGGAAATACAATTAATAATCTTTCTTCCATGTTCTATTCTCCTCTCTTTTCTGTTATGAAAACGGATGTTCACTTAATTGAAGGGCAACTGCTAAACGACCTTCAAAGTCATGCCCAGCTAGAAGAAGTCGGCCTTCTTCATCAATTTCCCAATCTGTTAATCCCTCTGCATAAATCCATCCTAAATCAATTTGAAGACCTACACGATAAGGACCTTCTCCAGTTATCTTTCCGTTTGAAATACTGACTTTACCATTGCGAATAAAAGCCCCAACTGTCATTACTTTTTCATTTACGTGTGAAGCATATGCACCGTTTGTCGTTTCAAGGTGTACATATACGTCTTTATTTAAAAATGTTTGTATTTTTTTTTGGACTGTTTCTTTATGAATTGGTTGCACGCTTGTTACTCCTTTCTCATGTTCATAAATTGTATTGTACTAAAAATCATGAGCGAATCCTAATGTTTAGTTCTAGACTTTGAATTTCTTTATTCCATCGTTCATAATCATACATAAATGTTAATTTTTCCCAAGTCAACATACTGATTTCTTGAATGTCTATAATAATCTCAGCGAGTTCACGACTAAGCATACCTAGTTCTTTTCCTTCGACCAGCTTTTTTTTGTAACGATTAAAAGCTGGATCTAATTGTTCAATTTGTGCATAAATTTCATGGATAGAGCCATATTGTTGAATAAGAGGCAGTGCGGCTTTTTCTCCTACACCAGGAACGCCCGGAATATTGTCAGATTTATCACCAAGCAATGCTTTTACGTCCACCCATTGACGAGGATGAATATTGTATTCTTCTTGAAAGTGCTTAAAGCCATAAACAAGATCGCCAACCTGCTTTTTGGCAATAATTTGCGAAATATGTTGATCTAGAAGCTGAAGCAAGTCTCGGTCATTGCTATAGATGTACCCTGGACTTTGCTTTTCCTTACTCCACTTGCTTGCAAGTGCTCCAATTAAATCATCTGCTTCATAAGAAGACAATGACATTTGATAAATGCCTACTGTGTCAAAAAATTGTTTTAACGTTTCGTACTGCTGAATCAGCGGCTCAGGCAGCTCTGCTCTTGTTTGCTTATATAGGGCGTATGTATCTTTACGTTTTGTATCCTCACGCTTAACATCCCAAGCGACGAAAATATGGCTTGGCTCATATTGGTGAATCAATGCATGCATTTTTTGAATCGTTACTCTCAGGGCATTTGTAAATTGGCCCTTACTGTTTCTTGTCAACGCTGCTTCATCTCTGCCATAAGAAGTAGCAAAATAACAGCGGCTTAATAAATTAAATCCATCAATTACTAATAGTGTTTCGTTCACGTAGTCACGTCCTTTGAAAACTTTGCTCCTTTAGCTTTTAGAGCAAACATACTATAGCACTTGTTCTTTGCACGCGTCAATGAAGCGCACAAAGCTCAAAACACGCCCACTTTTTTCTCTCAATGTAAATGTAGTATAAAGATGTTAAATTGTTGTTATGATTTATTCGTTTGACTTTTAGAACTTTTGACTATCCTATAAAATGAGGATGAAAGATCAATCCTACAAATGAAGGTGAAAAAAGTGAATAAAAACACGATGATTAAAACATTAAAAGTTATATCTGTTGTGTCGCTTCTCGCTTTGTTATTTATCATTGCTTATGATCGTTCCATGTCTACATCCATGATTATTTTGTTCAGTTCGCTCATTTTCTTTGTATTTGTACTTAGCGACTTTTTTTTCGATCGCAAGCCGTGGGGATTAAAAGGCCTTCAATTATATATATCACTGATGTTATTCATCATTGCCATTTTTGAAATGCATCAAGTTGTCAGTTCACTTTGCGTTATTTCCATTATGGCTCTACCAAAAGTTATTGACGAATTAGCTTAAGTGTGAATGATAAATGATAAAATCCATGATCACAATGATCATGGATTTTATTACGTTTTGAGTAATTTTTCAGAGATGCGAAGAGCTTCTTCTATGCCAAATTTACGCACTAAACTGATGGCTTCCTTTATTTCTCGTTTTTTCAAATCATGGGTCAGATTTAAATTTAACAACACTTGAATAACAACTAAATCCCGCATCGTAAACATCATATTCTTTTTCATATCTCGCTGAAATGTATACTGCTCTTTTAAGAGCCGGTCACTTATTGCTAACACTTTCGACTCCGGAAGATGTAGCTGCGCTCCTGCTTCTTGACAAGACCACAATTTTTTCACTCGATCTTCAGCATTCATATTTGCGACTCGTGCATATGTAATATCGCTGTTTTCTTGACGAATCTCTATCTCTTTTAACGTTGGCTTTAGCACCGTTTTTCGCTTGGAGACTTTTTTCTTATCAACTCCTGTATCCCTGAGGACTCTGCCGTGAACGGTGTAAATGTCGTATTCATTTTCTCTTTTTACATCTTGTTTATTGTATTTTGGAAAATAACCATTTACAAGCATCGTTCTCAGCATATCTAATTCTTTTTTTAATCCATGAACTTCAATATATCCAACAGCATAAATTTCTTTGTGGAATTTTTTTGTGTTGCTAACGCCTTTTCCTGCAACGTGAGCTCTTACTCTTTCTAATAGAGAGCCCGTCGTTGTTCCGATATACAAAAGCCTGCCGGGTTTATCAAAGAAAAAATAAATGCCGGGAGCGGAAGGCAATTGTCCTATTTCTGCTGTACTTAGCAGCTTCTGCAGTACCTGCATGACTGCTAAATCAATTTTCGCTGTCATTATTTTTGATAACCTTTTAACATTTCTTCATACACTTTTAGATGCGTATACACAGTTTGAAGAAGGGGTACGTGTATAGACGATTTTTCAGCTAATGTCAACAAATATCCTTGAAGGTGGTCTCCTTCAATTTGAAAACTTTTTTCCATATCACGCTGCATCGATGACTTCATGTCATACGTCATTTTGTCCATCGTATTCATATGCTGTTCAATAATCCCTTCAGCTAATGGTGCATCGTATGCCATCATAATATTTTCAACTTCTTTAAAAAGCTCTTGTACGAATTGACGCCCTCCTTTTGCCGCTAGCACTGGGCCAACAGGTGCGCGCATAAGAGTGGTCATGCCTGACATAACCGTAATAAATAAATACTTATGCCACATATCCTGTTCAATATATGAACTTTTTACAAACGAAGCTTTTGTACCACTGAACGCTTGCTCAATCAGTTGTAATCTTTCTGTTTCCTTCTGCTTAAATTCACCGAATACAAGTCTGTGAGCTGGACTTGTCTGGACGACATCTCCATCTTTGTTTAAAGTTGTTTCAATAAAACACAGTCCTCCAATGACTTTTTCTTCCCCAAAAGCTTCTTGTAAAGGAACGACGTGAGCCATACCGTTTAACAAAGGTACGACAACTGTCTGATTCCCTACAAAAGGACGCACATCCTCAATTGCCTGTTTAAGATGATAAGCCTTAGTTGTGAACAAAATAACATCATAAGGCTCTTTCATCTCAGATTTTGTAATAGCTTGTACAGGTGAAGTGAAGTCACCGTGTATGCTCTTGATAACAAGTCCATTTTGTTCCAGCTCTTTTTTTCTGCGTTCTCTAACAAGAAAAGTAACATCCTCTCCTTTTTCCACAAGCCTGCCTCCAAAATAACCTCCAACGCCGCCTGCGCCTAAAACTAATATTCGCATAACTTTTGCTCCCCTTTTTCTTTTTCTTTTATTGTAGCACAGCTAGTTTGAAATTTTATAATATTCTTATTTCATTGTATTTTGAGTTTTTTACAAAAGATAGCCATAGCGCTTTTAAAGTTGTTATAATGAATACAAAAAAGCATAAAAATTTACGCATAGATATTTATCCCCTCTTGGATATACTATTTACCAATCCGTAATCGGAAAAGTTTCGATTTAAACAATGTTATTTACATAGGAGAGACTGAAATGAAAACAGAAATCTACATTTTATCTGGATTTTTAGGCAGTGGAAAAACAACGTTACTTAAACAGCTGCTTCAGCAAGAAAAAGATCGTAATCGCAACATTGCTGTTGTGATGAATGAGCTTGGCCAAGTTTCGATTGACTCAAATGAAGTAGAAAAAGACACGCCGTTAAAAGAATTGCTAAACGGCTGCGTGTGCTGTACTATTCAAGGTCAATTTGAAACTCAGCTTCATTCACTTCTACAGGAGAACACATTGGATGCTATCTATATAGAAACAACCGGAGTTGCACATCCCATTGAAGTATTGGATGCCTGTATGTCTCCTCTTTTTGCGCATCAAGTCACGATTAAAAGTATTATCACCACACTCGATGCAACAAGGTGGAAAGAACGTGGGTCCTTAAGCATTCAACTTCAAAAACTTCTTCAAGAACAAGTAAAACATGGGGATGTAATTTTATTAAATAAAACGGACATGCTGTCTGAGGCAGAAAAGTCTTCCCTGCTTTTTGAGGTTCAATCAATTAACGCTCGTGCAATAACATTATTAACGACATTTTCCCGCGTGAAGCTTGACGTGATTCAAAGAGCTCAGCTGTCTCAAAAACAGCCGCACCATAAGGCTCATGTTGAAGATCATCTTCATTTGAAAACATTTGTATATGAGTTTACAAAAAAAGTGGATCTTGAATTATTTGAAAATTGGCTGCGCCAAATGCCAGATACCATCTATCGTATTAAAGGCTATATGCGCTTTACTCATTCGGATGATACGTATTCGTTTCAATATTCATACGGCATGCCTCTATATATGAAAGAAATAATGAAGCTGCCCACCACTCTTGTCTTTATAGGGGAAAACCTCAACCACACTAAGATGAAACAAGAATTATTTAATCTTGAACAGCAGTCCAATTAAAAATCCCGCCTAGAGCGGGATTTTTTTTATTACTTATAAACAGGCATTTTGTACTCTGCGCAAAATTTCATATGCACGATTTCCAGCTAACTCTGTCAACTCTTCAAATTTTTCATCTCTTTTCAAATCAAGTTCAATAATTTCTTTTGCCAGCTCAATAATCTCTTCTTTTTTCAATTGTTGCACAGCCATTTAAAACGCCCTTCCCTTTTAGAATTTATGTATATTCTCACATTTATTTTCTATTCATCATTTTGAAAGCAAGTGGTTAACCACAAAGCTTTATCCTGTATAGTTAACCACTTGGGATCGAGTTAATCATTAGTTTATAGGACTCTTTTCCCTATTTCATTATTTATGTCACTTTTTCTCACATAGTAATTCAAAAATATAACATATATATGTTAGAATGTATTACATGTTATAAATTTTTGTATTTTTTTCCTTTATAATAATAACATACTACTACGTACTCAGGGGTGAGGGAGATTGTCTACGAATGAAGCGTCATATCGAGATAAAAAAGTCATGTCTATTGGGATTGTAAAAGAATTAACCGGTTTATCAGAAAGGCAAATTCGCTACTACGAGAAAAGAAGCCTGCTCTTTCCGGACCGAACCAATACGGGTATCCGGAAATATTCGTTTTCAGACGTCGAACGATTAATGGATATTGCCGATCGCATAGAAGAAGGAGTTCAAACGAGTGAAATACGCACAGAACTGGCCAAAAAAGATGAAGCGAGAAAAATGAAAGAAGTAAAAAACCAAATGCTTCAAGGTCAGTTGAACGCTCATTTCAAGCGGAAGCTATAAAGTTATACATACGGTGACTTTCCCGTCTCCGTTTTTATTTCTTTACGGCAGACAAAAAAGCGCATATCTAAAGATATCCGCTTTTTTGTCCGTTAAGCTGAGCGCCCTTTAAAGAATTTCGGCTGATGAGAACTCATGAACTTAGTTTTAGATAAAATGAACATAACCGATCCGCCCCAAATGAACAAAAAGGCAATCATCTCTACGCTAGAAAACGGTTCATGATACACGAATACCCCTAATAAAAGCGTCATGGTAGGAGCAATGTACTGTAAAAAACCGACCATCGATAGCGGAATAAGCGGGGCCCCTTTAGCGAAATATAATAGTGGCATAGCTGTAGCAACACCGCCTCCAATTAAAAGAGCACTCAGATCAAGCGACTGAAGGGAAAAACTTGAAGATCCTTTCACTAAAAGAAAAATAAAATAAATAACTGCAATAGGTGCAACCATCATCGTTTCAATCGTTAATCCTACTTTTGCTTCTAATTGAATAGTCTTTTTTACAAGACCGTACAAACCAAAGCTAAACGCTAAGCTTAATGATACCCATGGGATATGCCCGTATGTAACTGTCATAACGATAACACCTATAGCAGCTAATCCAACAGAAGCACCCTGCCAAAAATTAAGCTTCTCTTTTAAAACGACTATACCAAGTAAAATACTAACGAGCGGGTTGATGTAGTAACCTAAACTTGTTTCAATAATATGATTATGGTTAACCGCCCAAATGTAAACGAACCAGTTGATGCTGATCAGCACTGAAGCCACAAATAAAATGACCGCTTGTTTCGTATTACGAAATAATAAACCAAGCGTCTTCTTTAAAGCACTCATTTGCTTTGTCACAAGCAAAAGTAAAAGCATAAAAACAAATGACCATATGACACGGTGAGCGAGTATTTCATTCGCATTCACCTCGCCAAGAAGCTTCCAGTAAAGCGGAAAAAGCCCCCACATAACGTAAGCGCTGGCTGTATAAACAATACCTGCTCGTTTAGAATCTTGATTCATTTCTCAACCTCTTTTCTTTATCTCTCTGTCTCTTATCATTATAGATGCATTTACCTCTTTTTTACAGCTTTATTTTGCCTATCGAAATAGCTCATTAAAAAAAACGATCGCTTTTAGCTCGACCGTTTTTTATACCTTATTTTTTAGGCTGTTTAAATACTTTGGCACTGCGAATATATTCTACATCTTGTACATTTTCTCGCGCGTTAGCGATTCGAGCCGCAGCAAAGAAATAATCGGATAAACGATTTAAATACTGAAGCACCGCCGCATTAATTTTATACTCACGCTGCACGCCAACAACAAGCCGTTCTGCGCGGCGTGTAATCGTCCGGCAAATATGAAGCGTTGTCGCTGCAGGTGTGCCTCCAGGTAAAATAAAACGCTCAATGGCCGGCGCTTCTGACATATAGACATCAATGCGTTTTTCAAGTACTGATATCATGTCGTTTGTTACTTTGTACGGATGATCATCTTTTGCAAATGCTAAATCACTTCCACAGTCAAAAAGCTCATGTTGAATCGTAATTAGCTCTTCTTTTACATCTTTTAATGTTGTTTCATCCAGCTGATAAATCGCTTGACCTACAAAGCCATTTAGCTCATCAATCGTACCGTATGCTTCCACTCGAATATCATCTTTATTTACTCGTCCTCCAATTAAGCTTGTCTGCCCTTTGTCCCCTGTTTTTGTGTAAATGTTCATTATATTTCCTCCTTCAATCGATTAGCAATTCCGTACCAAATGTGATCTACTTTCCGGGCATGTGCCGCTAAATGCTGATACGCATACCCGCATTCATCTCTCCACTGCCGTTCTGTTGGATCTAAAGGAACAATCCCTTTGCCGACTTCAGTTCCGATCACTATTAACTTTTCCCATACACCGCTGTCTCTCCACTTCTGTATTAACTTTTTAACCACAAGGTGCGGAGACTCCAGCTCGCTATGTATTAATTCCTTAACATAGTGCTCAAATCCTTCTAGCACTATGTAACTTTCTTCGAACTCAAGCGCTGGTAAAACAGGGTTTTCATACAAACAATGCCATTTTACCGACTCACTGGCATAATGCTGCTTCACCCATTTTCTTTTGCCGGTAAATGCACCGCCGAATACGAAATGCATGCTCTTCTCTCCTTTGCCTGTTTGTATGTACACGCTACTGAAAAACCTTCTCCATAAGAAAAAGAAACATCCCAAAGCGACGCTGTCTGTTTAAAGTGGGATGCAAGTAAACGCAGTGGTCCGCCGTGTGAAACAATAGCAATGTGACGCAATTGCTGACTGGCCGCCAAATCGACCGCTTCTTCCCACGCTGCCCAAATTCGGTTTGAAAAGCTTGAGAAGCTTTCACCATTCGGAGGCGTATGTTCTGTCCAGTGATCAATCCAATTTCTATACGCCCGTATGTTTTTTAAATCTTCATACGTCTTCTCTTCCCAATCTCCAAAATGCAGCTCACGCCAATTTTTACTTTTAACCACCTGAGATTTTGGAAAAACAACTGCACTTGTTTCTAGCGCTCTTTTTAAGTCACTGGAAATAACGAGCTGAGGTTCTAGAAAAAGCTCTTTCAATTCATTTTTCCCTTCTATACTTAAAGGCGGATCACTCCACCCTATATATTTTTTCTGTTGATTTTCAAGCGTCATGCCGTGACGAATACATGTGATAACCAAAGAATTATCCATAAAAGCGTTTCTCCTCCTTCAATGGTTGCCCCTATAACATCTCCTGTTACGCCACCAAACTGCGAACGATAAAATCGTATCCAGAGCCATAGAAAACCGGCAAAGAAAAGAATAATGAATTTATTGTCCATAAAAATAACGAAAATAGCAACTAAGAATAGGCTCATGATGATAAATCCGTAAATAGACCGTTTGGTGACTCCTTTTTGAAAATATGCAGCCAGACCCGTCTCTTTAGCGGGCTTATCTCTCAACAACAAAAAGGCTGCTCCAATTCTTGGAAGCGTAAAGACAATTAAGCATGCCCAAATTGATAAAGAAGAAAGAGACACTAATTCATAGATCGCACTAAAACGCAGCAGCAGCAGAACCATAAGAGAAAGAATAGCAAAAGACCCAACGTGCGGATCACTTAAAATCTGCAGTTTTTTTTCCTTTGACTGATGAGAAAAATACGCATCGCTTACGTCCATCCAGCCGTCTAAATGAAGGCCACCCGTTAAAACAAGCGGTAAAAGCAAAACTAAAATACTATCAACAATCGTAGTGATAGGTGAAGATTGAAGCAGCTGTAAAAAGCTATAAAACATCAAGCCTAGTAACATACCAATCCAAGGCAGCACAAAAAGTGAGCGTGCCGTTCTTTTTTCAGTCCATTGAACGGTTTTAGCCAGTGGTAAGATCGTAAAAAACTGGAGAGAAATTCGTAGTATAGCTATCCATTCTTTCATATATCTACACATTCCTTTCCTTTTTTAAAACGATAAATTCCCGCTTCTACACAAATAGCCACATCTGCTTTTTCTACAATATACTGATGTAATTTCCCTAACATCTTCATATAGCTATATGTGGGCTCTTCTAATACGCCCGCTTCAAACAGTTCATTAGATACTAGCACAACCGTCTGAGACTGCGCAAACAGCTTATCGAGCGTTTCTATCATATGAAGAAAAACCGCTTGTTTCCCTTCTTTTGTTTGCCACCTTCTTTCTGTTAAAAAAAGCTCATTGGCAAGCCAATTCGTGACACAATCCAAAAGTATAGCATCATCACTTTGAAGATTTGGAAAAATTTGTTGTAAATTTACAGACTGTTCGATCGTTACCCAAGGCGTGTTCGCTGCTTGGCGTTCTTTTTGATGAAGCTGGATGCGTTTTTGCATTTCCTTATCTGTTTGCCTGCTTGTGGCAATATAAACAGCGCGCTTTGCACAAAAAGTTTGAACCATATTCTCCGCTCCACGTGATTTTCCGCTTCGAACGCCTCCGCTAATAAAGATGATCATATTTCATCGAGTCCTTGTTTGATTACTTTAAGTAAATAGTCATTTTCTTCTTTCGTTTTCACGGCCAAACGGATATAGCGTCCATTTAAAAATGGAAAGTTTTCAGTATGACGAGCTACCACGCCATGGCTTGCTAAATAGACAAGCCATTCGCGCGTTTTAATAGAAGACGGAACGCTGCAAAGATAATAGTTTGTTTGAGAAGGAGAAACCAAAAGCCCCCATTCCTTTAGTTGACTCAAGATCCGTTCCCGTTCTTGTTTAATATAATGTACGGTTTTTTTCACAAAATCTTTTTCATCCACACATATCATTCCTACTTGCTGCGACAATCCATTTACACTCCAAGGAGGCTGCTTTTTAGACATCTTGCTAATGATTTTTTCATTTGCCAAAATATAGCCAAGACGAAGCCCGGCAATATTAAACATCTTTGTCATGGAACGCACCACAATGATATGCTCATAATCCAGAATAAGAGAATCAAATGAAGGCTGATGTTCGACAAAATCAATGAATGCCTCATCAATTATTAAGTATGTACCATGATGAGCAGCAGCTTTTACTACTTTCATCCATTCCTCATGACTATACATAACACCCGTTGGATTATTTGGATGGCAAATCCACAGTACTTTTATGTCCGGAAGAATACTCATAATCAACTCTATATCCCAACTCCAGCCATTTTCTTCAGCTAAAGGAACGTATGTCACTTCACATCCATAAGCTTTACTTGCCTGTTCATATTCAACGAAGGTCGGCTGTACAATCCCTGCTTTCTCTCCTGAAAATAACGAAGCAATAAGGAAAAACGCTTCAGCGGCGCCATTTGTAGGCAGCACTTGAGCAGCTGAAACATGATGATGAGCTGCAAGTTTATTTTTCAGCTCTGTTACTTGAGGATCAGGATAACTAAACGCTGCATCCTTGAATTCGTTCCACTTTTCGTGAAGCACAAGGGGAGCCCCTAAAGGATTTGTATTCACGCTAAAGTCTTTTATATGCGATAAATTCTCGGCCCCTATTGCTTTTAAAAAGACATTAGGATTAGCTCCATGTGTAGGTAATAGCACTAATAACTCCTCCTAACAAAAGATATAATAACCACGTAGCATAGACCGTCCTTTTCATAATGAAAACAGCTTGTTCAATATGACCGGCTTGCAGGGGAATGAGTGGTTCACCCATTTTTGCACGATTAGATTCTATGCCTTTATATGTATTAAGCCCTCCGAGTTGAATACCTAAAAGAGCAGCCACTGCGCTTTCCCCGTATCCGCTATTTGGGCTTGGATGCTTCTTAGCATCACGCTTAATCAAACTCGTTACATGCCCAAGAGAATACTGGCTTTTTACTACATTAACAGCCGTCATCACTACTGCAGTTAGCCGACTTGGAATATAGTTTAATACGTCATCGGTTTTTGCACTAAAGTAGCCGAACAGAAAGTAGCGGTCATTTTTGTACCCAACCATCGAATCACATGTGTTAATAGCTCGGTAAAAAAAGGCTAGGGCTCCTCCTCCTATAAATGCATAAAAAAGCGGAGCTGTAATACCATCACTTGTATTTTCAGCCACGGTCTCTACCGTCGCTCTGGCAATTTCTCCTTCTGACAAACGATCTGTATCTCGTCCCACAATCATACTTACTTCATATCTAGCTTTCTCCATATCTCCTAGCTGAAGCGGCTTTTGTACCTTATAAGCAGCTTCGCTTAAAGAACGAGTGGATATAGTAGTCGCAATCATTACGCCCTCTACTAAAACACCTGCTATAAAATCAACTCCGTACAAAGCATGGAGGAACAAAAAGGGAACAACTCCTGCTAGCACAGCCATACTTATCACAAGAAGCAATCCTTTGAATCGTTTTCCTACACCTTTATTTAATCTGGAATCCATCCAATAAATCCACTTGCCAAACCAGCGAACGGGATGCGGCCAATTTTCGGGGTCGCCTATGATTCGGTCAATTAGTAAAGCAATCGTCATGGCCGTCATGTGTGCAATTATCGCTTGTGTAATACTCATTTTTTCACCTCTTTCCCTTAAGTCCCTGCTCTAAGCTTATTTTCACCAGCTTGGCTACCGCTTGACCTAAAGCGGTCATAGAGCCTGCATATTCATATAATGGTCCTTGCTGAGACGCTGCAACTGAGATGCTGTCCGTAGATGTTCCCGTAGCAATCGTCTTTGTAGCTGGATCTATGACCCCCAGCTGTGACAGCGTTTTTGTTTTAGCTTCTGTGGCCGCAATAAAAAGCTGTAAAAACGCAGCATCCGTAAGCGTACCTTCCACGAAAAAAAACATATTAATTGTACCGGGAGAGGAATAGAACGGGGCAGCTTCGTCAGCTGTAATATCTACTGCGTTTCCTACTCCAGCCGTTATCACGGAAGCTACTCTTACTCCGTAGCCTTCATAACAGTAAACCGCTCTTTCTTTTAACCAAACGGCTGTCATCAACCCTACGATTTGCTCATGGCGTACATTTTCTTTCATCAAATATTGCTCATACTCCATAGAAGGAGTATCTGAATAATAGTCTTTGTGAACAAATCGATTGTAAAAGGTGTCCGTTTCCGTAATACCTGTTCCTAAAACCCCTGAGCTGTATGTTTTATAAGAAGTCTCGGTTTTCACGATTAAAAGCTCAGGCCGTTCTTCAATTTTAAGATGTGAAAAGGGACCAATCCCCTTTTCAATTCGAACTGGAATATGGTCCCTCTTCTTATTTATTGTACACCTCAGGGTATACTGCTTTTGCTAAGTCCTCTAAGCCATCTACAATACGAGGTCCTAAGCGGTTGATTTTGTTTTGATCAACCTTCTCGATGTTACCCTCTTTTACAGCAGTCATGCTGCTCCAAGCGGGACGCTTCATAATCTCATTTTTGTCTGCATCATACGTTGCGATAATAACGTCAGGGTTTAACTTAACAACTTGCTCTTCAGAAAACTTAACCCAACCCTTTTCACTACCCGCTACGTTATCAGCACCGATCATAGTAAGCATTTCGTTCATGAACGTACCTTTTCCTGTTGTATAAATCTCAGGAGCTCCTGATACCTCTATCCATACTTTTTTACGATCTTCTTTTGAAATCGTTTTTGCTTTTTTCTCAATTGAAGCTACTTTTTCTTTCATGTCTTTAATTGTTTGATTAGCTTCTTTTGTTTTACCTGTTAATTTACCGATTTGCGTAATAGAATCATAAACCGTATCAAACGTTGTTGAATCTTTTACAACAAATACCGGAATACCCGCACTTTCAATTTGTTTAAATACTTCATCCGAAACGCCCATACTTGAAGCGTGTGCCAGCACTAAATCAGGATTTAAAGCAATAACTTTTTCTGCATTAACGTTCATATCTCCTACCTGCGCTTTTTTCTTTACGCTTTTAGGATAATCATCGTTGCTTGTAACACCGACTAATTCTTTTTCAAGGCCAAGGGCATATACAATCTCCGTATTACTTGGCATTAATGAAACAATTTTCTTAGGCTGTTTTTTCAACGTAATTTCTTTATCACGCGCGTCTTTTACCTTCACTGGAAATGCAGCTTGTGACGTTTGTGCCGTATCTTGCTTCGTTTTTTTATCACTGTTGCTTTGGCTGCCTGCACCGCATGCAGCAAGTACGATGACTAACAGTGCAATAATGGAATACGAAAGCCATTTTTTCATCTAAATACTCCCCCTATATATTGTTCATTGTGAATACGAAACCTCCACGTTAAAGAAAAAGCAAATGATCATGCAAAAAGCAGCGCTATCCCGTTTTTCCGCTTTGACTATGTATACTGCTCGCCGGCAGCTTCAAAATAAAAAAGCTTTACTTTCAATTGAAAGCAAAGCAGGTAACGTCAAGATAAGCAGGAAAAGAATCCGTTCACTATACTTGATAAGTATGTTCATTACCCTGCTTCACCCTTCCTCGAAGGTTTCACAGCTAACAATAAGGCAGGTCTCCTGACTTACGCACAAAGCGCTTACAGTGGCGGGACCGCGCTGGTTTTTCACCAGACTTCCCTTTTCACTCAATCTTTAAATTGAGACCTTATTGCTTTACGATTATTCACTTGTCCTAGTATACCCCACTCATGGAAAAATGGAAATAGCCATTCTCACAAAAAAAGCTGCGAGAATGCTCTCGCAGCTTCAGGAATTAAAGAGTTGCTAAAAATTCACGGACCGCTTCAGGCGTTTTAGCATTTGCACTGTGCAAGTGTGCAATTTTTTCACCGTTTTTATATACAAGAAGAGAAGGAATACCCATTACATTGTTTTCAGCAGAAAGTTCTTCAAACTCATCCTTGTCAATTTTAAACCATGCTTTATCTGTATTTTCGTCAACAATTTCATCAATGAACATATCCAAACGTTTGCAATCAGGACACCACGTTGTCGTAAAAATCCCAACGCTTAGTGTTTCGTTCTTAATTTGTTCGCGAAATTGTTTTTCTTCCGTAAATTGTTTCATTGTGTTACCTCCAGCATCTATTCGTTCCTTCTCACTATTCTATGGTAAGAAGTCTGACTTCATTATAAACGATTTTTTTATCGTTGTGCTAATGTTTCAGCTTATTTAGACCATAACGGTTTTAGACGTAAAAAAATGCTAGCTTAAAAAAGCTAACATTTCGAAATCGTAGAATGTTGTGTCTATTATCAGCTAAACCATTTAGGCGGCATGTTTCGGTTCCAATAAATTTTCCCTAAATCATAATGCTTTTGAAAATTATCTGCAGCCGCATGATAGTGAAAATTAAACCAGTATCCATCTTTTGGAGGATTTTCACGCCGTACGTGAAACCGTATTAAGTCCTGACCGGTCTCCCGGTCATATACATGGAAAATCTTTTCACCGTAGCCAGCAGCAGGATGCTCGCTTATCTCGAGATTCTGAATTGACTGTTCACGTTCAGTGCCAATGTCGGTCAGCACTTCTTCAATTTTAGGTAACACTGCTTGACGAAATTCATCTTCAATGACAGGCCCAATTTTTGTTCCAAATTTTTCCACTGACTGTTTTTCAGCTGATTCCATTGCATACGTAACAAATGATGAAACGTCTTCATATTTTGGTTCTTCATATGGCAAATGAATATCTTCTATAACAGCTGTGACAGGAGTTGTTTCTCTTACATACCCTGCTTTATGTTGCTTGTCCGCTTTTGCATCATCAACGTATAAATATTCTGGTGGAGTGACAAGCCCAAATGTAAATACTGTAATAAATACAACTAGCATTCTTTTTATCCATCTAGGCATTCGTATCTTTCCTTTCTCATCTTTTCCCATATGGTCTTTTCATATCGTAAAATTCATTGTTATAACTCACTAGGTATTGTAACATACTTATTAATTTTTTACCTATATTTGCTTATTCATTTATGCTGCCTACGGGCATTCGAAGACTTTTTAGTTAGCACCTTCCTTCTTCTGTTTGAGGTTGTCACACCGAGCGGAAACCTATACAAGATATTCCTTTTTTGCTGGATGCTTAAACACAAAAGTATTTTTATGTTCAAAAATATATCATACTTTTATGAACTTTAGATGAAATTCATAAAAAAAACTTCCAAAACTTTTTAATTCCTAAAAGGTTTTGGAAGTCTTTTCAATGATCGGAATTCATTTTACTTTTTTGTTTATTATTGTATATCAATTGTCCCGTAATGAAATTTTGATGTTTTTCGTTTCTGTACGGTAAATCCATGTTCTTCAAAACGACTGCTTTTCCAATGATCTTTTAGCACGATCTTTTGTTTGGCTACTCTTTTTGCTTCTTGTATAGCCATTGGCGTCAGCGTAGTATACAGTGCTATTGCTTTAATACCGTTAATTCCATTCGATTCATCAATTTGCTCTTGAAACATAGGATCAAAGTAGACAACATCAAAAGAATTACCTTCACAACACGCCAAAAACGATTCAAAATTTTGATGAACCACGTTTATACGCTTCATTGCATCGTTCAACTCTTGTACGTCACTTTCCCAATTTAAAAGTCCTTGTTTGACTAAATAAGCTACATAGCGGTTGCCTTCTAGTCCGACAACTTTCCCGCTTTTCCCTACCGCTGCGCTCGCCATCATACTATCCGATGCAAGACCAAGTGTACAGTCAAGCACGCTCATTCCTTTTTCTAAACCAGCAGCTTCAATAAACGGATCACGTTCTCCGCGCAGCCATCTCTTCACTCTAAACATAGCGGAATTTGGATGAAAAAAAATAGGTTCCTCTTCGTTTTGAACGTGCAACTCTACTCTATTCTTACCGACAACCAGCACGTCTGCAGCTTGAAGATTCTGAAGATCTGCAACGGATTTCTTCTCTCTTACTACAAAAGGTATACTTAAATCAGCGGCTACTTGTTTGGCTTTTACAATCATCTGTTCATTTGTTCGACCAGCAGTCGTAACAATCACTTTCATAACTCCCCCTACACTGTTTGGCTATTTACATAAAGAAAAAGGATGCCGATAGACATCCTTTTTCTTATAAAGTATATGCGATTTTTCTCTAAAAATCTATATACTAGATGTGACAAAAGCAGGACATTTTATGAACAGTGCTGCTTAAAGCCATTTAAAATGTTTTCAAAAATAACTTCTAACGGCTGACCTTCAATTTCATGTCGAGGAATAAAATGAACGACTTCTTTTCCTTTTAAAAGCGCCATAGACGGTGATGAAGGCTCAATGTCCCCAAAATATTCACGCATTTTAGCTGTTGCTTCCTTATCTTGACCGGCAAAAACAGTTACCACTTGATCTGGTTTTTGCTCAGACTGTAAGTACGCTTGCGTTGCTGCAGGACGTGCTAAACCAGCAGCGCATCCACAAACTGAATTAACGACAACAAAAGTTGTTCCTTCTACGTTTTCCATAAAATCAACTACGGCTTCCTCTGTTGTTAATTCTTCATAACCAGCTTGAGTTAATTCTTGACGCATTGGTTTAACTAACTGACGCATATATTCTTCATATGCCATTGACATATTAACATTCCTCCTAACAATCATTCACGCTAAAAGCATACTATAAAAACCAGGAAAAATCTAGCTACTCACTCTTCAAATCCTTATCGTTGTCCCAATCTCATTTTTCATTTGACAAAAAAAGATTAAAACCGGGTCATATCATCTAATTTTTTTCCATAAAAATGTCGATTTTTACTATTAATATTCCATTTTTTGTACTATAGTAGTAAATAGTAGTTTAGTAGAAAGGATTTTCAAATTGAACCAGCGATTTAAGCCAAACAAACGATTTTATGCATTTTTGTCTTTAGTGTTAGTGATCGTCGCTTCTTTGTTTTTTATTACAGAAGTCAAAGGGAGTGAATCCGCTGCATCTCAGCAAGTCTTAGCATCTACTGATTTGCCGCTGAAAGAAGCTGCATCTTCAGTACAGCCTGAGAAGCTGCTTAATACACTTCACCATAATATGTATGTAGGAAATACGTTAAACGATCAAAATCAAGCTCTTACACAGCCTGTTTACCTTACGTTTGACGATGGCCCAACACCTGATACCCTTCACATTTTAGATGCTTTGCGTCAATATAACGTAAAAGCAACTTTCTTTATGTTAAAGCATCAAATTGAGGCTCACCCTGAAATTGCTAAAAAAGTAGCTCAGGAAGGACATGCTATCGGCTGTCACGGTGTCTCTCATGATATTCATGTCATGTATAGTGAAGATGGCGCAGCGTTAAAAGAAATGCAGGAGTGTCAAGCGACAGTTAAGAAAGTAACCGGTGTTGACAGTAAGTTAATCCGCGTTCCTTACGGCAGCGTTCCTTATTTAAAAGAGCCCCACCGTACAGAGTTGCTAAGCCACTTTAAATTATGGGACTGGAATGTAGACAGCGAAGACTGGGCACTTCGTTCTGCACCTAGAATTATTCAGGGCCTTGAACCTCATATTCAAGGGGTTAACTCCAATGGAAGAACACCAGTCATTTTATTTCATGATAAATCCTTTACGGCACAATCCCTTCCTGCTATTTTGACTTACTTAAAGCAGTCGGGCTATCAGCCTATTAAAATTGATAACACTATGCAGCCTATGCAGTTTCCAACTCCCGCTGCAAAACAGTCGTAAAAAAAGATCATTCAAGTGAATGATCTTTTTTTATGCTTTTCTGCTTTCCGTCATTTGTTTCCAAACAGAACCTTTTGCTTCTTCTCCGCCTTCGATACGTTCAATTGCTAGCTTGATTTGTAAATCTACCTCAAATTCTTTATCATTCTCTGCTGCTTTTAATGCAGGAAGAGCCGTCTCGTCCCCTACCTCGTATAAATACATAGCTGCACGCCAGCGAACAAGCTTGTTTTTATCACCAAGAGCTTCACACATTGCCGGAATACCTTCTTCAAAACCTAAATCTGACATGCAGTCTCCAGCAGTACGGCGCACAGTGACTGATTTATCTTTTAATGCTTTGTATAAATAAGGCAGTACCGCTTTTGATTCAATCATTCCTAAGTAGACCGTAGCTAAGCGGCGAATAGATGCTTTTTCATCATCAAGCGCTTTATTTAAAACTTCTAAATCAGCTTCTGTTGGATCCATTTGTTCTAAATGGGCATAGCGCACTGACCAATCGTTGTCTTCTAGCATTTCTTCTGTAACTTTATAGGTTTTACGCGGCTGTACAACTTTTCCGCCTTCTTTTTCTTCTTGTGCATTAGACACAAGGCGAGTTAATCTTTCTTGCGGATATGCTGCTGCTAACTCTTCCACTACTTCGTCTCCGATAGCCGATAACTCTCCATAACGAACGCCTTGTTCTTTCCATTTCCGTTCTAATACCACATTATCTGAAAAACGTTGAAGTTCTGCTACCGCTTTTGCAAATCGCTCGGGCAGACCAAAGCGCTTTTCTTCATTTCCGTCCGTTAGCTTGACTTGCATCGGTACATTTTTGAACATTTGAACTGACACATTGACCTCACCAAAATGCTCATTCATTTTGTGCTGTTCACTGTTGCTTTGCAAATCTTCACCAAACGCTGCACGAACTTGCGGCAAAATCTGCTTCCAGTCATATTTGGCATTTCGCTCTACTGCCAAGAAGTCCGCTACGTGGTAGACTCCTTTTACCCCTTCTACTTTCAAAATGTCTTGAACAACTTCAGGGGCTGCTTCAGCATTTTTTTCCGTATAGTTATTGCTTTTTCCGCCTGATAGCACTTCGTCTAAATTAATTTTCATTGTATTCGGACTTGGCGTTGGCTCAATTGATTTAATGTTCATGTCGTATCGTACTCCTCTCATTAAAATTGTAGCATGTGGCTTATACTCAGTCTAACGACTTGTTTACGCGTTTTCAATTTCTTCAATCAGCTCTGAAAGCTCTGCCCAGCGATCAAGCAGTGCACTTAATTCTTCATTTGCTTTTTCTTGTTCTAACGATAGGTTATGCGCTTTTGTATAATCGCTGCCCACCTGTTCAATTTCACTTGTTAAGCGTTCAATTTCTTCTTCTTTTGCTGCAATATTATCTTCGATTTCTTCCCATTCTTTTTGTTCTTTATACGTTAAACGACGCTTTTTCGTTTTCTCCGGCTGTTTTGGCTTTTCTTCTTTCACTTTAGCCTGCTGAACCATTGCCTGCTTCTTCATCGCTTCTTCCAATTGATCTGTATAAGCTCCAAAATAAATCGAAATGTTTCCTTCTCCTTCAAAAACTAGTAAGTAATCTGCTACTTTATCTAAGAAATAGCGATCATGCGATACGGTGATAACAACACCTGGAAATTCTTCGAGATAGTCTTCAAGCACCGTTAGCGTTTGAGTATCCAAATCATTAGTCGGCTCATCTAGAAGCAATACATTCGGCGATGTCATTAATAATTTCAACAAGTATAAACGACGGCGCTCTCCTCCGGACAACTTTTGAATCGGTGTTCCGTGCGTATGTGAAGGAAATAGAAATCTCTCAAGCATTTGCGAGGCAGAGATCATTTTCCCATCCGTCGTATGCACAACTTCTGCCGATTCTTTAATATAATCAAGCATGCGTTGATTCAAGTCCATATCATCGCTTTCTTGGGTATAGTAAGCAACTTTAACCGTTTGTCCTCTGTCAATTTCACCGCTGTCCGGCTCAATTCGTCCTGCAATCATATTCAAAAGAGTAGACTTTCCGCTTCCATTTTTTCCTACAATTCCAATTCGATCTTGTTTTTTCACGATGTGCGTAAAGTCTGAAAGAATGATTTTATTTTCATACGTCTTAGACACATCTTTTAATTCAAACACTTTTTTCCCAAGGCGACTGCCTGCTAAACTTAAATCCAGTGATTCTTTTTCAGAGGAATCGATTTTCCCTTCTAATTCATCAAATCGCTGAATACGCGCTTTTTGCTTAGTCGTACGCGCTTTTGCTCCTCTGCGAATCCAAGCCAATTCATTGCGGTATAAGTTGCTTAATTTTGCTTGAGTTGCTTTTTCCTGCTCTTCTCGAATCGCTTTTCCTTCTAGAAAAGCAGCATAGTTTCCTTTATAGCTATATAAATTTCCACCGTCTAATTCAAAAATTCGGTTTGTAACAGCATCCAAGAAATAGCGATCATGAGTAACAAGCAGCACAGCTCCTTGATATTTGGATAAATATTCTTCGAGCCATTTAACGGTCTCATAATCTAAGTGGTTAGTCGGCTCATCTAAGATCAGTAAATCAGGTGTTTGAATTAGACTTTGCGCAATGGAGACGCGCTTTTTCTGTCCACCTGAAAGCTCACCGATTTTTGCACTCATATTTGAAATTCCAAGCTTCGTTAAAATCGACTGTGCGTTAGAATTGGCTTCCCACGCGTTCATCGCATCCATTTTCTGCTGCAAATCATACAATGTTTGCTGATTTTTTTCGTTTGCAGAGTCTTGCTCTAACGCATACAGAGCTAGCTCATAGTTTTTTAATAAGTTAAGAAGAGGCGTATCTCCGCTGAAAACTTGCTCCAAAACCGTTAAGTCTTCATCAAAATCCGGATGCTGCGGTAAATATGTCACGCTGTAGTCTTTAGCATGAACAATATCTCCTTCGTCCCCGAGCTCTAAACCCGCGATAATTTTAAGAAGCGTTGATTTCCCTGTTCCGTTTACACCGATTAAGCCGATTCGCTCATTTTCCGTAATGGTAAATGTTAGTTGATGAAACAGCTCTTTTTCTCCATACGTTTTTGTTAAGTTTTCAACAGTCAGCATTTTCATAATGATAATTCCACTCTTTCTTAAATTGAACTAAAAATTCTTTCATATATGTATGTCGCTCTTGCGCTAGAGACCGTGCTGTTTGAGTATTCATTAACGCAGTGAGCTTTAATAACTTTTCATAAAAATGTGCAATAGCCGTTGATTTCCCGTGTCTGTATTCTTCTTCCGTCATCTCACTTCGTACAGCAATGTTTTCATCATACAAAACCGTGCCTTTAGCACCTGCGTACATAAACGTACGTGCGATACCAATTGCACCGATCGCATCTAAACGATCTGCATCTTGAACAATTTGACCTTCAAGCGTAGCCATAGCCGGACGGTTTCCGCCTTTAAATGACATCGTTTGTAAAATGTGAACGATATGCTTGCAGTTCTCTTCTTCTACCTGCTGACTCTTCAGCCACTCCCGCACTTCTTCGTACGCCTTTTCAACATCTTCCACTAGCTTATCATCTACAACATCGTGTAAAAGCGCAGCTAGTTCGATAACTTCCCGATTGCCGCCTTCTTTTTTATATAAAAGCACTGCATTTCGACGCACGCGATCGATATGCTGCCAGTCATGACCCGTTGTGTCATGCGCAAGCTTTGCTTGAACCCACTTTTCCGTTTCCACTATTTTATTCATTTGCTCACCTCAATTATATCCACCATTATTTTAGCACAAAGTAAGGCGCTCGTCTCACTGACAGCGGATCACCGTTTGAAAATCCTCGCTGAAAAATAAAAAACAGATGGAGATCCACCTGCTTTTACAGCAATTCTTTTATATCTTTTTGAATATCTTTTGGTGCAGTTTGAGGTGCGTATCGCTTCACGACTTCACCTTGACGATTCACTAAAAACTTTGTGAAATTCCACTTTATCCCTTTGGAACCTAGTAGACCCGGTGCTTGTTCTGTTAAGTATGTAAATAACGGGTGTGCATGCTCCCCTTTTACATCTACTTTTGCAAACATCGGAAACGAAACGCCATAGTTTAACTCGCAAAATTGTTCAATATCATTTGAACTTCCTGGCTCTTGACCACCGAACTGATTGCAAGGAAAACCTAGAACCGTTAGGCCGTTTTCTTTTTCTTCTTCGTACAGCGCCTGCAAATCTTTATATTGAGGGGTGAAGCCGCATTTGCTAGCTGTATTCACAATCAACAGCACGTCACCTTGATAGTTAGATAGCGATACGTCTTCGTCTTTAATTGTTTTTGCCGAGTATTCATACACGCTCATCAAAACGCCTCCTTTTCCCTATTGTAATTCACTTTATTTCGGAAGTACAACTGAAACGCTCTTATGATTTGTCGTAAAGAACCTTTAGCTGATCAGTCGTTTGCAGCATGTAATCAATCATCTCGATTAAATCTCCTACTTGGTCTTCGTAAATAAATCGGTTAAAGGTTACCTCAATATTGTTTTCGTATTCACTTCCTCCGACTTCATGAGTAATACGCTGCTTAACAACTCTTGTTGTTCCCCAGATCCTCTCACACATTTCCTGTATGTTTTGAAACTCAGCTTCTTCAAACGGTTTTTGTTTTTTCAGCTGAAAATGAATATAAACTGTACACCCTGGTTTTTCTACACGGGAAGGCGTTAATTCGGCATGAATGTTGTCTAAGTCGGTTGATAAAGTTAGCGACGCGGTACAGCAAAAATGCTGTTGAAAAGAAATGCGGTACGTTCGAGTAAACTGAGCTAAGTCTACAAAATCTTCGCGATTCGTAACAGATACTTGCCCAGATAAGTCAAGATCATAGATCTCTCCTTCTACAACAACTTTTAAATTATCAAATACAATCGGATCAAACATTTCAACTACTTCCTTTTTTATAAAATACGAACAGTCAGCTCTTCTTCTTTCTTGCCAAATTAATTCATAACATACCTGTTATTTTATTTTATATTGCAAGAAAGAGATTGAGACACAACTAAGTCCACCCAATCTACATCTAGAAGCCACTACACCCATGAAACTTATTTTTACCATAACTATGAAAAAATCCGAACGAGTTTGATTCTTCATCAAGAATCTTGCTTCATCGTTCGGATTTTCCTTCAACTAAAATACTCTTACCCTAGCCTCTTCTCTTAAAAAATCCCTAGTGCATGTCCATTCTCGTCAATATCCATATTGAGCGCAGCAGGTTTTTTTGGAAGTCCAGGCATTGTCATAATTGAACCTGTTAGCGCCACGAGAAACCCAGCTCCGAGTGAAGGACGGAATTCCCTTACCGTAATCTTAAAATCAGTTGGTCGCCCAAGCTTCGTCTGATCATCACTTAACGAATACTGCGTTTTGGCCATACAGATCGGCAGATGATCCCAACCGTTTGCTTCAAATTGCTGTATTTGCTTTAACGCTTTTGGAGCAAAATCTACGCCTTTTGCTCCGTATACGGTTTTAGCAATAGCTTCTACTTTTTCTGGAATCGAAGCTGACACATCGTAAAGAGGAGAAAATTGACTTTCTGTCTCGTTCATGACTTCAAGAAGTTTTTCAGCAAGCATGACGCCGCCTTCTCCGCCTTTTTCCCAAACTTCTGTTAAAGCAACGGGAACATTCTTTGAAGTACACCAATTCATAAGCGCTTCTACTTCGCCTTTTGAATCCGTTACAAAACGGTTCACGGCTACAACATAAGGAACGCCGAATGCTTGAATCGTTTCAATATGCTTTTCAAGGTTTTCAATTCCCGCTTCTAATGCCTCAATGTTTTCTTCATTTAACCGCTCTTTAGGAACGCCTCCATGCATTTTCAGAGCGCGAATTGTCGCAACGATTACCACCGTTTCTGGTTTAATATCTGCCATACGAGCTTTAATATTTAGGAATTTTTCTGCGCCTAAATCTGCCCCGAATCCCGCTTCTGTTACTACATAGTCGCCTAGTTTTGCAGCCATTTTTGTTGCAATGACGCTATTGCAGCCGTGGGCAATATTAGCAAAAGGACCTCCGTGAATGAGAGCTGGAGTATGTTCCAACGTCTGTACAAGGTTTGGTTTAATCGCGTCTTTTAAAAGAAGAGTAAGCGCTCCTTGTGCACCTAAGTCTGCAACCGTTACAGGCTCATTATCCATGTTGTAAGCTACCACAATAGACGCTAAGCGACGTTTTAAGTCTTGTAAATCTGACGCTAAGCAGAAAATAGCCATAATTTCTGATGCCACCGTAATATCAAATCCATCTTCTCGAGGAACACCTTGCATCGGACCACCTAATCCAATGACAACCTGACGCAACGCGCGGTCGTTTAAATCAACCACTCGTTTCCACGTGATTTTACGTGTATCAATGCGCAGTTCATTGCCTTGATGTATATGGTTATCCAAAATAGCGGCCAGCGCGTTGTTAGCTGTTGTGATGGCATGCAAGTCTCCAGTAAAGTGCAAGTTAATATCCTCCATTGGAAGCACTTGAGCATAACCGCCTCCAGCGGCACCTCCTTTAATTCCCATTACCGGACCAAGAGATGGTTCACGCATGGCGACAATCGCTTTTTTACCTAATCTATGTAATGCCTGAGCTAAGCCAACCGTCACTGTCGACTTCCCTTCTCCTGCTGGAGTTGGATTAATAGCTGTAACTAAAATCACTTTTCCATCTTGTTTTGTGTGTAAACGTTCCATAACGGACAAAGAAAGCTTGGCTTTATAATGTCCATACGGCTCTAACTCGGCCTCTAAAATATCTAGCTGCTCGGCAATCTCTTTAATCGGTTTAATCGTTGCCTCTTGTGCAATTTGCAAATCACTTTTTATTTGCTTCTTAGTTGTCATATAAAAACCCCTTTTCTGCTGAGAATTCTTTTTAAACACTTCATCAAAAAAGGATAAAATCCGTTTTCTGGGGGAGATATGAAGTTTAATGAATACAGGAACGACTGCTCTATAAATTTTACTGAGTTTCAGTCACGCTAAAAAAGCATAGCAACGCTCCAGTTTAACCTTATTGTACCATTTCATTTTAGCCATTACGCATATTAATGCTCTTTTTTTTTCAAAATTCAATTGCTTAATATTCTGTATATTCCTATAATAGTATATTGTACATAAATGTTGAACCTCATCTTCACGTGAGAAAGAACATTTATACGCGTCATTACTTCGAAATCGAATAGGAGGAATTTTATTGCCTATTAATATTCCACGTGATCTTCCGGCAAAAGAAATTTTAGAAAAAGAGAGAATTTTCATCATGGACGACGTGCGCGCGGTTAACCAAGAAATTCGCCCGCTTAATATTGTTATCCTAAACTTAATGCCGGAAAAAGAAAAAGCTGAAACGCAATTATTACGTTTACTCGGGAACTCACCGCTGCAAGTGCATATTACACTTCTTTACACAGCAAGCCATAAAGCAAAAACAACGAGTAAAAATCACCTAGATCAGTTTTATAAAACGTTTGAACAAATTAAAGAACGAAAATATGACGGAATGATTATTACAGGAGCACCTGTAGAACATATACCATTTGAAGAAGTAAACTACTGGAAAGAACTTCAAGAAATTATGGATTGGTGTAAAACAAATGTGACTTCTACCCTTCATATCTGTTGGGGAGCTCAAGCCGGACTTTATCATCACTTTGGCATTGACAAGCGACCTCTTTCTGATAAATGCACGGGTGTATTTACACATGTTGTATCGAGTGAAGAACCGATTAAGCTGCTGCGAGGATTTGATGATGTCTTTTATTCTCCTCATTCTCGTCACACCGACGTCGACATGAATGAAGTAAAAAACCATCCTGACCTTGAGCTTCTTTCCTACTCTGAGGAAGCTGGTGTTTATATGGCGATGTCTAAAGACGAAAAGTTTGTTTTCGTTACAGGACACCCAGAATACGACGTTCAAACACTGCAGGAAGAATTTCTTCGAGATACAGAAAAAGGGCTAGAGCCAAAGCTTCCGGAACACTATTTCCCAAACAATGATCCTGACAAAAACCCTTTAAAAACATGGCGTTCTCATGCCAACCTGCTGTTTATGAATTGGTTGAACTATTATGTTTACCAAGAGACTCCATATCTGTGGGAATGAAAGAACCGATCTGTCCCAGTGTTCAATTAAATTACGCATGCTCTTTTTTATGTTAAAACTGCAGCAAATGAGAAATAAAATAGAAAACCTGCTGCTCGTTTAGAGAAGCAGGTTTTCTATTACTAATTCTTCTTTATTCCGCAATTAAAGCTTTCTTTCAGAAATTCAGCATCAACAACACTGCTTTTGAGATCCAACATTCACATACTATTGCTCATTCCCCCTTTTCATCTTCATTTAGTTTTGTTTCATCCATTTCCTTTTTTTGTTCTTCTATCATTGTGTCCAGCCATTGGGGCGGCTTACCGTCTTGGCTTTCATTGTATACTTCTGATATATCTTTTTCTTCCAAAGAGGATAAGATGTCCTGAATGTCATTTTGGTTGCCTAAAATATTGCCAAATCCTTGACTCACTTTTTTATGACTTCTGAAGTTTGTCGGAAAATTATTGCCAAAATTCACAGCTGAAGCATCTTCAATTGTGCCAATGTGGATGTCACCTATGCTAAAAGCTGATTCTAGAGCTTGATCAGGCTCCCCCATTTCTTCCGTATGGGTTAGTGTATAAGGGACACTTCTTTCATTAATTTTAACTGATATTTCAGAAGGACCCTTTTCTTTATTATTCTAACTACCCGATTTTCGACTGACATCAGATTCATTTGTTGTTTTTTTACTTTTCTTTCCCGGCACTTGATATTGATTCGTTTGCGAAGGAAAAGTATTACCAATATTCAAAGTTCCACTAAGTTCCTTTACATCAATGTGCTCTAAATAATAAGACAGTTCGTCCAAGTTTAGTGTTTGAACGTTCTTTATATCTAAATGAAAAGAATGGACCGTTTTTTTTGAAAGTTCATTCATGTTTTTTTCTAAATCTGTAAGCCTTTTTTCAATGTTTTGGAGTATATTCAGCACCTTTTCATCCATAGAGTTTGACCCCTTATTTGATTTAACACTTTTAGCCCATCTACAACATATAATAGTGTATTAGATGACTTCTATTAATGTCTCATATGTATCGGGAGGAATTATGAAAATACATCTTCGTTCTCCTCAGATCGTTTTTGATGATCTCACCGTAAATGCGGTTAAAAACAACGCAGGAGTTTTTATAGGGAAGAATGTGCAACAAAATTGGGAAACTACGATCAGCAGCAGTAATTCAGGTTTCGGCACAATTTTGGGAGATGATAATCAACTATCCTATAACACACATCTTGTTCTTGGTGAAGATGATGTAAATGATTCTTTTGAACAGGTCAGAAAGGAGGATTGACTCTACGTTTTTATTCATCATTCTTTTTAGGGATTTTCGCAATGGTGGTATTATTTAAAATTTTATTAGAATTACCAACTACTTTTCCGAAACCATCAGAAATTCGACTTTTATGATTCCACTTATATTGAATATTAACGCCGTAAAATAGGCCTGAACTATTTTGAATTTTGTTTACTTTAATCGAATGATAGTGAATATTAGCCATAGACAACACCTCACAGACAGAAGTTTGCTTCATCTGATTCAATATAAAACTGAAAATACATTATCTTATGTTTAAATTCTTATCTATTTACCTCAAATTGAATGTCTCTTTAACCATTTGAGCTTTTACGTCTTTTCTATGATACTTACTCCGTTTACGATAAAAGTATTCCTGTCATTACCTTTTAGTCTATGTTAATAGCTGCGATTACACCCTAAAATAAGCTAGCAAAAAACCATCTGTATAAAAGATGGTTTAACTCTATTACTAATCTATTCTCGCCACTCTAACAGAATAATTAATAGAGTGCTTAAACGGGTATTTGCGGAACCCGTTTTTCCTCATTTAACTTTGTGTAACAGGGGCGTTGTTGACATCTATATTTTCAGAAAAATAGGAATCAACGACGTCATTATCGTTAATGATATTTACAATTTGAGAGGCAAAGTTGTTATAGCCGATTATTTCACCAAACCCCGTATTACTTTTCCAATTTACTTGCCAATCTGATTGAGTATTTTCCCCTGTGAAAATACCAGAATTAGTAGAAATATACGTAACATTAAGATTAGTAAATTTTATAATTAACTTTTTCAACTTCTTTCGTCTTCTGTTTTCCTAGAACTGAGAAACTGGTTGAGGATTAATATTTTCCGGCTGGGTAATTGGCGTGTCACAAACATCCTGATCATTAATGATATTCGTACTGCCCAATATAGCTGAATTTACAGCAAATCCGTTTCCTAAGTTAAATTTACCTTGGGAATTCCAATCTGGCTGGCTATTTTGTCCCGAAGCAATTACTGAATTGGAAACCATGCTCACCACATTTATTTGGTTAAAAATGACGGAAACAGGCATTAGTCCATTCCTCCGTTTTTTAAAAATTTTAATGTAGTATATGCGTTCTTTTAAAGGATGGTTCAATCGATTTTCTGCAGTTACAAATGTTAGTCATTTCTACAGCCACTAATTTTAAATGTTCTTCTCATAAGCCGTTTTGCACTACCCCTAATTAGCAAGCGTGAAATGGGGAATTTCTCGATTATCTTGGCTAAAAAAAGTATTTAGTCATCGTTTCTTTTTTGTACACAGCTATGTTTTTCTCTTTAATTCGCATTTAGAACATAGTTTTACTAAAAAATAAAACACAATCTTTTAAGAGATTGTGTTTTATAGCTCTTTAATATATTCAATGACAGAGTCTGGAAATTCATTTCGACTTCCGCAATTTCCACAGTAAAATCCGCTATATTCGTCTGTCGCAACGTACTGTCTTAAAAGAAACAATGTTAACCTGTTTGGGAGACCGCATTCTGTGCAAAACGCCAAGTACTTGCTGCGCTGTCTGTTTGCTGACATACGTTTCATCCTTTCGATTAACTATAGAAAGCGTTTTCTTATTTATATGGAGCTTTCTTATCAGTTTATGACAGCAATTACGGCCTATCTCCAATTATTGTCGCGGCGAGAAGAGCGAAAAAAGCGCAGAATTAAATTAATGACAAGCACAATAGCCAAAATATTAATTAATAACCCAAAAATCCCGCCCAGTGCCCCCATATGACCAAGCAAACCTCCAAATAAAAGTCCTGCTAGCCCTCCATACAGAAGTCCACGGGCGAATCCCCCGCGGTTTGAACGAGTAACGCCTCGATTTACCGTTCCATTTCTGCGGTTTGAAAAATTAGACCTTGGCTCATTTTGTCTAACGCTCGGCTGTCTATTAAACGAACGCTTTCCCGAACGATACGACCTTGCACTTGCGTTATAGTCATCGTGATAGGAAATATATTCAGCTAAGGGAGATAAACTTAGCGAAAAGATTAATGCTACAGCGATCAGTATTTTTTTCATCTGTTTTTTCCTTTCTTGACCTAATAGTAACTGTTTATTATAGTGCGCTGTTTCATGCATATCATACGTTTTGGAACAAAAGGGCAATTCAGCTTCATACAAATTTTTTAATCGGGTATCATAACGTTATACTTTGTCCTAGAAAGGAGCGTGCATGTACATGATACGAAGAATTAGTATACTGCTTCTCACACTGTGCTTCTTATTTAATGGAGCCCTTCCTGCACTATGTAAAGCGGAACAAGTAAAAAATATAGCTGTGCGTGACCGTTTGCTTTATCAAGGTAATAACCACCTAAAGCAAACCGCCCTAACATTTGATGATGGACCGGATCCGCGCTTTACTCCACATGTATTGGATCAATTGAAAAAGCATGGTATTAAAGCAACCTTTTTTCTTATTGGGGCAAAAGCTCACGAACATCCTGAACTGGTGAAAAGAATGGTAGCTGAAGGTCATGCTGTTGGGATTCATACCTATTGGCACCCCAATTTACTAAAAGAATCGACTGAAAAGTTTCACTGGGAAATTGCCAAAACTCAGGCTATTATTAAAAACATTACCAGTTTTGAAACACAGCTGTTTCGTCCTCCATATGGAAATTTAACGCAAGAAATGATCAGCGAGCTGCCAAATGAAAATGTCTATGCGATTAACTGGTCTTCTGATTCATTAGACTGGAAGCAAATCCCAGAAGCAGAAATCACCAAGAATGTATTTAAGAACATGCATGCCGGAACAATTGTTTTGATGCACGACGGAGGCCATTGGACCATGGACCTTTCCAACACCGCAAAGTCGCTGGATACCATCATTCCTAGACTTAAACAAGAAGGATATCATTTTGTGACCGTCCCAGAACTTTTGCACATCCCTTATCCAAAAAATTAAGCTCCAACGAGTTTCTGATTTAGAAACTCGTTGGAGCTTTACGATTTCCCTTAATAGAAAGTAAATATGCCCCTCCTACAAAAAGAGCGTGTCAAAAGATCTAATTCAAATCCATCTTAAAACTCAAACATATGCCTTATTTCTTCAAAATGTTATCATACTAAAGATACAAAATAAGGCATTCTTTTTTTGTTCCATCGCTCTACAATAGAGGGAATTTACGGATAACCTCTAAAATAGGTTTTAAGTTGCATGATTAGGAGTAAATATTATACTATAACTACTCTCATATTTTTAGACAAGCTGCATATAGATAAAATGAGAGAGTCGAACGCATTCCACATATCCCTAAATTTCTTCTTCTCACAAAAAAATTGACGAACTTTTTTTGTCAACAGGTGCGTATAGATATGATAGAATTCCTATATAATGACCTGGATTCATTTCTAAACAAGGAGTTTTGACTATGATTAATGAACAAGAGACGTTGTTATTTATTAAAGAACTTGGCCGCTTGTTGAAAGACTATCAAAACTGTTCAAACGCCTCTGTAAAAAGTGAAATATATAAAGATATCGTGTTGTTGAGCAATGTTATCCAGTTAGATCACGTGAACGTTTCTTACGCTTAGAAAATCCTTTTTATTTCTTTATAAATTTCAGTTTTTCTACTATAACTACAGAAAAGGAAGAAAAGAGACGATTTCCATCCATCTCTTTTCTTCCTTTTCTCGTTCTCATATTTTTATGGTTATTTAGAACATAGTTTTATTAAAATTTCTATAGAGTTTTTCGAGTGTCTTCGGTCCAACTATTCCATCTACCTGCAGATAAAGTGCTTGTTGAAAAGCTTTTACCGCTTTGAGAGTGGAAGACCCGAATATACCGTCTGCTCCTCCAGAAAGAGAATAACCTAAGTGAATAAGCATACGTTGAATTAACTGTACATGATTTCCTCGATCTCCGTATTCAATTAGCACTCTTGAAGCCTTTTCCGTCTGTTTCTCAGGTTTTTTTCCACTTCGAAGCTCCGACAAAGATAAACCGAATGTATATTGAAAATGAGGGTAATCTTTTAAGCTTGTCCAATCTCCTCCCCATTCCAACCCGATCCTTTTTCCTATCTCTCCCGCTTTGTTCCATCTTCGATCAATGGTCCAGTCAACTTCTCCGTTGTCATCAAGCAGCGCAATATCAAAAGCTAGTCCATAATTATGATAAGAATAGCCGCCTTTAGCATTAGTCACGATACTTCCTGGTGTTGTTCGGCCTTTTGAATATAGTTTATGCTGCTGCTCTATCGATCTAAATCCTTCAGTTATCACAACAAATATGCTTTCTTTATATGCTTGCCTAATGAGCTCGTACGATTTTTCTTGCACTATTTCATGTACATTCTGCAACTTATTTTCTGCTTTTTTTAACAGCTTGTCTAATGATAAACCGCTCATACTCCCCACTCCTTAACTAGATGGCTTCTCCTTATATATACGTATAAGACGAACTCTAAGGGAGGCATCCAGTATCAGTTTATGCGGGAAGTAGTTAAATGGTGCAACAGTGCCTGCTGTGTAGAGCTGCTGTTATTTCAGCACCCAGTGGCTGATAGCCTTCGCTACTCCGTTATTGACATTTGTATCTGTCACCCAGTCCGCTGCTTCTTTTACAGCTTCCTGAGCATTTCCCATGGCGATTCCACAACCTGCCGCTTCAATCATAGCCATATCATTTAAGCTGTCTCCCATTGCAATGACTTCATCCATTGAAATGCCCAAACGTTCACATACCGTCATAATCCCTTTTGCTTTGTTAATACCAAGTGCATTAATTTCTAGATTCGTTAAACTAGAGTTGCTGATTTCAAAATCTGAAATGCCTGCTATTTGTTTCAGCACTTCTTCTCGTAAAGCATCATCTGGAATATCGTAGCCAAACTTCAGCCATTCCTGTGAAGCAATATCTTCTGGAAATTCATCTCTCCATACTTTATCCGTAGTCACCGCCCAAAAGTTAAGCTTATGCTCTTGCGTTAAATTCCACATTTTCTCAATGTGTGAAGCATCAATTAACTTTCGTTCTACAAGCTGTCCAGATTCATCCCAGATTTCGCTTCCGTTTACTGTAATAAGGTAAGAAGACAGCTCAAGAGATTGCGCGTATTCACGGCATGTTAAAAGAGAGCGTCCCGTACTTAGCACCACATGAACACCTTGTTCTTGAGCTTTAGCAATGGCCTCACGATTTTCTTTAGAAATTTCCTGCTGATTGTTCAGCAGCGTTCCATCCATATCTAGTGCAATCAGTTTAAATTCTTTTTTTTCATTTGTTGGCATCTTTCTCTCTCCTTCTTATGAATAGTAGATATAACATTACGCTGAACATTTGGCTTACACTATGTAACTCTTACTACAACTGTAGCACAGGAGCATTTCCCTCTGCATTAGATAAGTGCTGAAATGGTCAATTATTCTACGGGGAATAATTGAAGGAAAATAAAATAGCTTTGCCGTAATTTATATTTAACGCTTTTTATTTTTATTTATTTCAACTAGAATGTTGGTAAAAGGATGTGAATATTATGAATACTATTATTTCACCACGCGAATTACATACTGCATTGCAACAACCCCAACAATCCATTATTTTGCTTGACTGCCGATTTACCCTTGGAAAGCCTGAGGCAGGCTCAGATGCTTATCAAAATGAGCACCTCCCGGATGCTCATTATTTGGATTTAGAAAAAGATTTGTCCTCTGTGGCTACTTCCCACGGAGGCAGACATCCCCTGCCCGATGTTCAAAAGCTAGCTCAGAAGCTCGGCAGCTTAGGAATTAATGCTGATTCCAGAGTCGTCGTTTATGATGAACAAAACGGGATGATGGCTTCAAGAGCATGGTGGCTACTGCGATATATAGGAATTGAATACGTACAAATTTTAAATGGAGGTTTTACTAACTGGAAACAATCGGGATATGAAACAACTAAGAGCGTTCCAGCAGCTTCTCCTCAAACTTTTGTACCTTTCGTTCAACAAGATTGGGGACTTGCAGGAGTTGAATACGTAAAAGAGAATCTTCATAACCCTAATGTTGTTCTTGTCGACTCTCGTGAAAAAAAGAGATATCTCGGCTTAGAAGAACCCATTGATTTTGTAGCAGGACATATTCCAGGCGCCATTCATTCTTTTTGGCAAGATGTGTTAACTTCAGAAGGTTTATGGAAAACAGATAAAGAGTGGAAGGAGATGTTTTCTGCTATTGATTCTCACGCTGAAATCATTGTATACTGCGGATCGGGTGTATCTGCTTGCCCTAACGTTTTAGCTTTAAAATCAGCAGGTTTTCCAAATGTAAAATTATATGCCGGCAGCTGGAGCGATTGGATTAGCTATCGTGACAATCCAATCGAGAAAAACAGATAGACAAAGAAGGCTCAGTCTCACCAAAAGTATAGGGACTGAACCTTCTTTTTTTGTATTCTTCTTATTAGCCGCATGTTATTTGCTGAGCCTTAACATAAAATCATGAAGCCGCTCTAAGGTAAGCAAATTTTGATTACATGCTTCGCTATCTTGACAAATATAATTTCCTCGTTGTGTAAATGTCCCTTGAACAGTTCCTTTGATTTCAGCAGTGAACATACCGACTTCCTCGTAGCTGTGGCAAAGCGTGCATATTCCTTTCTGATTTATAGGCTTAAACGTTCCTTGAATACCTTTTAACTTCTGGGTATACGGCTCCTGCGCTACGATAAACTTTCTGTTTGAGCCTTTATCGATCCAGCTAACATAGGAAATGCTCGTTAGATCAACGCTATCAGCAGAAGGGACTTTTAACTTTTTCACTTTTGGAAACAACTTTTTCACGCCAGCTTCTGTAAAAGATTTAAATGGAATCACGTAAGGCTTTATCGTTTCTAAAAACACCTCTGCTTGCTCCTTATTTCTAACTTCAGCAACTGACAGCAGTAATTCTTCCTGTTCCTCGCTAAGAACATCAAACACATTTAATACTTTTTCTTTTGCAAGAGCTTTTAAAGCCTGCAGCACATCAGAATTGTTTACTGTTCCATGCCCATTGATAAGGATTTGCGTTTGGCTTTTGATAAAGTTATATTGATCATTTCTTATAAACGCTTCCACGTTCTTCACTCCTTCTTCATTTAATCAGCTACTTTTTACTTTACCGTACAGATTCCTTTTATGAAATGTAAAAAATAAATCAGAAATAAACTATACCTAAAAAAGCGCGGGCATTCAGTTGCCAGCGCTTGATTTCTATCGTTGCTTTTTATATACAATTTTTTTGATGGTTTCGGTTGATAAAAAGTATTCACGGGCTAGTTCCTCAATTGAAGTTCCTTTTTCAAAGAAATTCTTAATCCGTTCGTTTCGCTCGTCAATCAACTTTCTTCCACCAGAGCAAGTTCCCCATTTTCTTTTTGCCTTCTGCGGCTTTGGAATATAAATGGTTTCTCCTTGAATATATTTTTGAATTTCACTAATCAGCTCTTCAGGTAAAACATTTGTTGCTTTTACATACGTCATTTCTGCCAGCTCCTTATGTGGTTTTGCTCATACAATAAGGGGCAAAGCCGTATATATTAGAAATGAGATATGCGCGGTTAGGCGATGTCTATTACTAAACCGTCCACCCCATGCAAAGTATCGCCTTTCTAATATCAGGCTTTGCATGAGACGCTGCAGTATCCGGTAAACATCTTTTATTTACCATTTATTACACCTCCACTTTACATCGACTGTAAACCAAACTTGTATAAAATTACAATTATTGGCTCAGATTTTATTATAAGCTATCTATAATCTTGCACACAACACCTTCTTACTTATAAAGATGACACCAAAAATAAAACGAACTTGCAGTGAGCTCGTTGTTCTCCCTGCAAGTTCGTTTTATTTTTGTTATGAACGCTTCTGCTTTTTGTTAGCTGAACTGCTTTGAACACCTTGTTCAGAAGTGGTCGTCCCTTGTCCTTCTACATTTGGTGAACCTAGCTCTGATTTTGAGCGGTCTTTTTTAATTTTACTCATGTCACTCACCTCCAGTTTGTAGTGTACCCTTTGTACAGCTACATATAAGGAGAGGTGTGCTGTTTTTATTGTTTCTTGAGCATAAATAGCCATAGAAACGTTAAAGCTTGCTTTAATTCATTTGGGAGCTGTCCAATCAGCTTATCAGTAACATTTCGCTTATATACACCTTCGCCATCGATTACTTCCCATCCATTTTCTTTTGCAAGCTGTTCAAACTCCCACGGCATCATCGTATTGCAAATGACGTGTTCACCATATAATCGTCGAAAGCTAGTGGTACGAGGCTGAGCAGTTGGTCCAAGAATACCTACGCATGCATATCCTCCTGGTTTTACAACTCGGTACAATTCCTTCAGAGCTAATCGAGGATGCTCGGTCCATTCTAGGGCGTTGATTACCATAACCCCTTCTACTGATTCAGAAGAAAGCGGCAGCGTCATAATATCAGCTTGAGCGAACGACAAATTTTCACTTTTATGCAGCTGGGATGCTTTTTGAATCATTTCTTCCGATAAATCAAGACCGATTGCTTTATATCCAGAAGCAGCTAGAAGAGACGTTCCAAACCCATCACCGCAGCCCACGTCTGCCACCATACCACCTGATTTAAGATGTTTTTGAATAAATGGAATCACTGTTTTCCGACTTCCGTTTTTCCACATTTCTTCACTTCGGCTATTCCAAAATGATACTTTTTGGTTCCACTCGTCTTGAGCTTGATCATGCCAATTAAATGTTGTCATTTTTTATCCCCTTTGTACTCTTTTCTTTACCTTATCACTTTTTGCAATGAATAAAAACGACTATTTCAGCAACCATATAGATGTAAAGGAAGGTGTTTATTTGTATGAAAGAACGTTTCGTTGCAGTACGTAAAAATGCAGACGGTGACCTCTTAGAATTCCAAACAGCTTCAGGAGACGTTTTAACCTATGAAGAAGCATTAAAGAAAGTAGAAGCAGGGGACGTTGAGCATGTGAGTACCTTTGTAGGGAAAGATGGCGGTACGTATATTCGCAGCATTCCTGATCATGACAAAACAAATAATCTCGATGCATTGCCATCGTTTTAAAGGAGAATGAAGATGACTAAAAAGAATAACAAAGGAAGCGCTAATCAAAGTAATCCAAAAACGCAGCACCATCTTGTAGAAATGGGTGAAGAAATTTCAAGCGGGGATAATTCAAAAGGAAACAAACGCAACAAAGATCAGTCAAGTAAAACACAATAAAAAAAGCCGTGCTTCTTAGCACGGCTTTTTCTTATTAATGTTGGCTAGGAAGACCTAATGTTGAAAAATCTCCTGTTGCTACGCTTGTTCCAACTGACGCAACACCTGCTACTAATGTAAACGCTAATGCCATACCGACTAATACTTTTTTCATAATTATTTCCTCCTCTTTCTTTGATTTGACTCTAGTGTATCACAGGATAAAAGTAGATGAATTCCTTTCTATCAGCATTTATCCCCTTAAAACCACGGATTTCCTCCATTTTGATAGAAATTTCTCAAAAATTATAATGATAGGAATATTTTAAACAAATAGAGCTTCAAGTTCTTTTTCTACTAGCTTGACGAATCGCTCATTTCGTTGCAGGGTGAAAATGGTCATAGACTTTTCCATATATTCTTTACCTTGTTCAATTTTACCTAATTTGATTAAGCTCTCTCCTGCTTGGTAATGAAGTTCTCCAAATAAATACATTGATTCATTACTAATGCACAAATCAATTCCTCGGTTGCTATATATTAATGATTCATCATAGTTACTCATATCTCCAAGCGTTTTGGCAAGTGCATTTAAAATTCTAATTTTTATATTTTCGTCTTTTGTTTGGGGCAGCTCATTTAAGCTTTTGAGTGCTGTTTGATATGTATCTAGAGCCTGTTCATACTCTTTCTCTTCATAAAGAATAATCCCAATGCTATTTAAAATTTCAATTTCTCTTTCCTTATAAAACGTTGCCGATTGCTTAGTAAGATCGATCGCTTGGTACATTTTAGACAGCGCATCTTCTTTGTTGTGATGAATGTAATACACGCAAATACCTTCGTGCCACATTAAAAATTGCTTGTTCAGCGGGTTTTGAAACAGGGGACTTTCTTTTTCTTTTACAATGATATTATGAATAGCATCATAATCTCTCTGACGAATATATTGACGAATTAACGATTGAACCGCATCTACGTAATCAAGTCGAGGTGATTCTACACTATCAAAAAAGTAGTTAACATCTACGCCAAGGCGCTTAGAAATTTTATAGAGGGTAATGCTTGATGGATATTCTTCACCGTTTTCAATTTTGCTGATTTGCGCTTGTGTACAAATGTCTCTTGATAATTCTTGTTGTGTCAACCCTGCCATTTTGCGAAGGTCTCTCATAACACTCCCAATTCTATACTCTCTCATCTCTTTTCTCACCCTTACTTTCACATAATATATTCTCTCTATAAACATATAGTGATTTTATTTAGATAGTCAACTGTAAACTCGTTAAAAATTTATACAATGTTTCGAAATTGACCATTCCCTATAATAGCAAATTAATCTATAATAGTAAAATAGTGTATTATTTCTCTTCTCTAAAAAATCCTGCAAAAAAATAATATTGAGACATAACGAAATCAATCCAGTCTACAGACGAACAAATAGGATGAATAAGCTAATATAGATCACTTGTTACACCGCTAAAAGCACCTGCATACATGAAACCTATGTTCACCATAACAGCAAAAAATCCGAACGATTTATCGTTCGGATCTTCCTTCACCTAACATATTTTTGTTCCATCCTCATTCACATTTTTATTTATAAACAGGATATCCAACAAATTTAAAGTCTTTGCCGATTGACGTCACAGAAAGACGCTCCACGTCCACTGCGTCCCACATTTTCTCTACGCCTTTTCCTTCTAGGAAAGTAGGAGCTTCTTTTCCTCCTGAAAGCTTTGGAGCCATATACAGCACCAATTTATCAATTAAACGATTCTCTAAGAATGCGGCATTCACTTCGCCCCCTCCTTCAATTAAAAGAGACGACACAAATTTCTCACCTAGTATAGAAAGCATATCTTCAAGATTTACTTTGTCCTCACCGCTTGTAACAAATACTTCGACGCCTTGCTTTTCGAGCTGTTCTTTTTTTTCTTTTGAATAGCCCTGACTTGTAAATACCCACGTTGGAGCTAAAGAATCTGTTGCTAGCTTAGATTCAAGCGGCATGCGCAGCTTTGAATCCATCACAATACGAATTGGACTGCGGCCGCCTTCAATGCGAGTTGTCAGCTCGGGGTTGTCCTTAATGACCGTGTTCACCCCTACTAAGATACCCGCTGTTTCATGACGCAGCTGATGTACATCCAAACGAGCTTCCTCAGACGTAATCCACTTGCTGTGAGAAGAAGCAGTTGCTATTTTACCGTCTAACGTAATCGCTGACTTTAATGAAACAAACGGCTTCTTCGTTACAATATACTTATTGAAGACCTCATTCATTTGACGTGACTCTTCTTCACATACACCTGTTATGACCTCAATGCCTGCGTTTTCTAAAATTTTAACTCCATTACCTGCTACTAAAGGATTGGGGTCTAAAGTTGCTATGACCACTTTTTTTACACCGGCTTCAACTAGCGCTTCAGCACAAGGACCTGTACGTCCGTGGTGTGAACAAGGCTCTAGCGTTACGTAAGCAGTCGCTCCTTTTGCTTGTTCGCCAGCCATTCGCAGCGCATGAATTTCAGCGTGCGGCTCTCCCGCTTTTAAATGCGTACCGATTCCAACGATTCGATTATCGTTTACAATGACAGATCCTACAAGCGGATTTGGATCTGTTTGTCCTTTTGTTGCTTTTGCGTTTTGTAACGCTATATTCATATAAAATTCGTGATTGATCAAAGAAGAACCTCCTCTTTTAAGTGTCCTGAACGTTTAACTTTGGTGTCTAGATACTTTTCATTAAACTGAGATACATCTCCCCAAAGTGGAACGCGCCCGGATAAAAGTGCGCCGTTTTTCTCAAGCGCGATTAGCTTTTTCGGATTATTTGTAATCAGCGTAACAGGTTTTTGACGCAGCACTTTTAACACGCTGATGGCATCACTATAGCTGCGAGTATCATCTTCAAATCCTAACCCTTCATTCGCCTCTACCGTATCAAATCCGTTTTCTTGAAGAACGTATGCCATTGCTTTGCTGAATAGGCCAATGCCGCGTCCTTCATGATTTGCTAAATAAAATATCGCTCCGCTTCCATTTTCGACGATCATTTTCATAGATTGTTTTAATTGAAAACCGCAGTCGCAGCGTTTGCTTCCGAATATATCTCCCGTATGGCAGATACTGTGCATACGAATTAGTGCCTCATGCGATTCTTGAAAATCTCCGTACACAAGAACACTCGATTGCTGCATGTCAGCTAAATTAGCTCCTTGCATTTTTTCAATAAGCTCTTCCGTACTTAAAGATTCTTCTTTTACATTATCAGAACGCAGCCATGAATACCAACTAAATACTTGTGTCTCTCCATCTAGATTCACCGGAAGCGTGATAGGTCCTACTATATAAATAAAATGATCATCATTTTTTACTACGTTAATTTTATCTTTTAAAATTGAAACAACTTTTTCGTTAATCACAGTCATTTCCTCCTCTTATGTGTCTTTCACTTATCTACTATTTTCACATTGTGTTCAATCTCTCACATGAACAAATATTTTTTCTAGCACTTCACTACATTTATCTTTTATCTTTTTTAATTGATGTATCAGCTTACTAAAAGTAAGTAACTTTACTTGCTTAAAGTATTATATGACGATACATTTATCTTGTAAAGCTTTTATGTTCTTTTTGTTACTTTTAGTAATTAACTTCTTTAATTATATAAATTATATAATCAAAACATAAAAGCGTAAAGTAATTTATGTTCTTTAAGTAATTAAATTACACAACACTAGATAAAATGCTGACTTTGTTTTATAATATAGGAAGAGAATGGAGGTAATAACATGGACGGTTTAGCACTCTGCCCGCGTTTTGAAAAGGCTGTTACTATACTAACGAAACGTTGGACGAGTTTGATCATTTTTCAGCTACTTTCCGGCTCACAGCGGTTTTCTCAAATGCAAGAAGCACTTCCAGTAAGCGGAAGACTCTTATCCGAGCGCCTAAAAGAATTAGAGCATGAAGGAATCGTCATTCGTACGGTTATTCCGGAAACTCCTGTTCGAATCGAGTATTCGTTATCCGACAAAGGATTAGCACTAGCGCCGGTAATTCAGGAAATTCAGACATGGTCCAGTGAGTGGATTACAAAAGAAGAAGTGGAATAAAAGAAATCTCTAAAGAAATCAGGAGAGCTTCTATATCGATATGCTCACAGCCGTTTTCTTTAGAGCTCCATAAATAAAAAAGGCATGCTCCCCTTGAGCACGCCTTTTTTTATTTATGTTATTTTCCTAATGATTCATTTTGAGAAATAATACGCTGTTTCTGGCTTTTTCGGCCGTGCAATACAAGGTATGCTGCTATAGCTAAAAGAGCAACAATGGAACAGAATACATACATTCCTTTATAACCGGCTGCTGTGGATAAAATGCCTAATAAAAAGGACCCTAAGCCCATTCCAGAATCAAAAAACACAAAAAACGTAGCTGTGGCGACACCTCGGCGATGAGGAGAAGCTTTTTTTACAGCAATGGATTGAAAACTTGATGTAATCGTTCCAAAGCCTAATCCAATCAATGCTCCAGCTAATAAAAACACCCAGCTTGTTGTCGCTTGGCTAAGCAAAAAGATACCGATAGCTAAAGATAAAATGGACGGATATACCACGCTGTTTTCTCCGTATTGATCAAACCATTTTCCAGTAAAAGGTCTAGAAGCTAATAAGCACACCGCGTAGACAACAAAGAAAAAGCTTGAAGCTTGCGTAAAGCCCATTTCTTTTGCATAAATAGACACAAACGAAATAACACTTGCATATGAAAAAGCTACCACAAGGCCAGCAACAGAAATAGGCAGCGAACGGTATTCAAAAAACGCCGCAAGACCTTTAGCTGGCTGTATTTCATTTGTTGCAGAAGAAGCTTGCACCTCAGGTACACGAAGTACTAGACTGCATAATACTGCTAAAACAGAAGATACAACCGCAACGGTAAAGACCGCTGTATGACCCAAAGTATTCGTTAACGTTAAGCCTACAAACGGACCTACTACCATCGCTAAGTTCATAAACGTCGCATAGTACCCCATCCCTTCGCCTTTCCTCTGTTCTGGAATTACATTTGCAACGATTGCTCCTGTGGCAGTTGTGCTCATTCCAAAACCAATACCATGAAGCACACGCAGCAGCAGCAGCGCAGATAATGAGTGAATGTTCATATATAAAATAGAACCAATTAAAAAGATAAAGACACCTATTAATAGTACTTTCTTTTGTCCTAATGTTGTCATCCACTTACCGGCTAGCGGTCTGAACACAATGCCGGACACTAAAAAAATTGTCACAATTAGCCCTAGGCTTTGTTTACTTGCATGAAGTTCATCCGTTGCAAACAGCGGCAATGTGACAGTTAACATATAAAAAATGACAAAAACAAAAAAGCTGGTCAATGAGACCGCTAAAAAATCTTTTGTCCATAATTTTGATTTCTGCATGATTTTCCTCCTTTTATTTGTTTGTTCGTATCTATTTATTAAAACAAACTAAATCATAGTCTAGAAATAATATGCATACGAATTATCTCAACTCAAACTATTATAGGGTTCATATATGTAAGTGTCAACATGTATTTATCGATTTTGATTTCCGTGCAAGACTTCGCTTTTCCCGCAGGAGTCTTCGCCTTGCCCTCCAATCAACCGCTAGAAAGACCTACACACATGAAACCTACGTTTACCACAAAAAAACAAACCATGAATCAAACACTTTGATCAATGGTTTGTTTTTCACTTCGTCTAATATTCTTTTGTCCTAGCCTCTTTTAGAACCTTCACTTCTTTAAATGAGAAATAATTTGATCCGTTACTTCACTAGTAGTTGCGCTGCCTCCAACATCTGGTGTAATGATGCCCGATTCCGTCACTTGTTCGATAACCTCTAATAAATGACTGCCTAATTCTTGTTCACCAAAATGATCCAACATCATTTTAGCCGTCCAAATCTGTCCGATTGGGTTTGCAATTCCTTTTCCGACAATATCAGGAGCAGACCCGTGTACCGGTTCAAACATCGAAGGATATTTTCCGTTCACATTAATATTTGCAGCAGGAGCAACGCCAATACTTCCCATAATAGCAGCTCCGATATCTGTTAAAATATCTCCAAATAAATTGCTTGCCACAATTACATCAAAACGACTTGGATTTGTAACGAAAAAAGCCGCCAGCGCATCGATGTGCTGTGATTCTGTTTCAATATAAGGATAACTCTTTGCAACATCTTGAAACACTTCGTCCCAAAACGGCATTGAATGAACAATTCCATTTGACTTCGTTGCGCTTGTAACTTTCGCTTTTCTTTTAGAAGCTAATTCAAATGCGTAGCACATCGCTCGTTCTGTTCCTTTTCGAGAAAAAACCGCATTTTGAATAGAAATTTGATCTTCTCCTTGATAAATCCGGCCTCCTACTTCACTGTATTCTCCTTCACTATTTTCACGAACAACAATTAAATCAAAATCTTTTGGGTTCGTTAGTGGAGATGCGATGCCTTTTAACCTTTTGGCTGGACGAATATTAATTACCTGCTGAAATTCTCGACGAATCTTAATGAGCAGACCCCATAGCGACACGTGATCTGGCACAAGATTTAAATTTCCTACGGCTCCTAAAAAAATTCCGTCAAAGTGTTGAAGCTGCTTTAGCCCATCTTCCGGCATCATCTGTCCGTACTTCAAATAATAATCACAGCTCCAAGGAAATTCTGTAAATTCAAATTTTACTCCCCCGTGAAGATCTGCAATCGTGTGAAGCACCCTAACCGCCTCCGGCACAACTTCTTTTCCTACTCCATCTCCTGGTATGTTCGCTATTTTTAACGTTTTCATCAAAAATCCCCCTGCGTCTTTTATGTAAAAAATTATCGGTCGACCGTCGACTGATATTATCTATTTGATTATACGTAAAAAGAACGCTTTTAACAAGAAAATTCTGAATATATTCATTCTCTTCAAAAGTTCAAAATTATTATGACTCTTATGAACAAGCGTATTATAATTAGGAAATAAATGATTATAAATAAACGAGGTATATCAATGAACAATTTTGATTTACACAAGCCGTTACCATACTATCTTCAATTTTATGAAAAAATTAAGCAAATGATTGTGAACGGTGAATATGAACCGGGTCAGCGAATCAATGAAACCCAGCTAGCTAAAGCATTTGGGGTCAGCCGCTCTCCCATAAGAGAAGCAATGCGTTTATTAGAAAAAGACGGCCTTTTAGTTGCAGATCAAAAAACAGGCTTTATTGTTTATTCCCTGTCTCCTGAAGACGTAGAAGAAATTTATCAAATTCGTACGGCTTTAGAGTCTTTAGCCATTGAGCTGTGTATTACTCGCGCTTCTGATGAAGAGCTTCTTTTCATTGAGCAACTGTTAGACAGAACCGCTGAGGAAATAAAGCAAGGAGCCGAAGATTCTCGACTTATTGAGCTAAATGAACATTTTCATCAGCTGATTCTTCAATACAGTCATAATAAACATTTAAAAAAACAGCTCGATAGCGTAAATGTATTGATTTATTTTTGTCGGGTGCTTAATTTTAAAGGTAAAGGGCGCGCTGCTGAGATTTTAGATGAGCATCAGCAAGTGTTCACCTTTATGAAAAAACGCAGTTTAAAAGCTGTTGAACATATGCAACAACATTTACATCATGATCTTGTTTATTTACAAAAACGATTAAACACCAAAAGAGATTGAGACATAACTAAATTCATTCAATCCAAAGACGAACAAATGAGATACATAAAAAAATCCGAACGATGAATCGAGATTCTCCATCAAGAATCTCAATTTATCGTTCGGATCTTTCTTCAACGAAAAAAATTTTGTCCTAACCTCTTTTTTAAATAGGCACAAACACTCCAGGTGCTTCCCCATGCTCATCGTCATCGAGCCACCACTTAAAGCCTTCTTGTTCAACTAATTTCTGGGCTTCTTCAGGGCCTTGTGAGCCGGATGGATATTCATAAAGCGGCAGCATATCAGCTTCAAATGCATCTAATACAGGCTGCACCCACTGCCAAGATAGCTCTACTTCTTTCCAATGAGCAAAAAACGTGGAGTCTCCGATTAATGCGTCGTAAATAATTCGTTCATATGCTTCCGGCACACTTTCTTCTTCTCTTGAAAACGTAATACGAACCGGCTCAATAACACCATTTTTTAATGGGTTTTTGCTGTTAAGCTGCAAAGCGACGTTTTCGCTTGGACTGATTTCGATAATAAATAAGTTTGGTGCTACTTTGTCATAAGGAGTTTCGTACAGACCCTTTAAAGAATCTTTAAATTCTACGACGATACGAGTTGATTTTTCTTTCATTCGTTTGCCCGTTCGAATATAAAAAGGAACGCCTTTCCAAAATGGATTATCAATCCATAAACGTGCTGCCACAAACGTATCATTTTTAGAGTCTGCTTCTACGCCAGGCTCTTCTTTGTATCCTCTAACAGATTTGTGATTGATTTCTCCGTTTCCGTATTGTCCTCTTACAACATCGCGAGCTACTTCTTTCGCTTGAATTTTCCTCAGTGACTCCATTACTTTTTGCTTTTCTTCTAAAATGTTTTCTGAGCAAATTCGTTTTGGAAGATGCATAGCTGTCATCATGAGAACCTGCAGCATATGATTTTGAATCATGTCGCGTATGGCCCCCGTATGATCATAATACCCTGCACGATTTTCAACACCGACTGTTTCACTTGCCGTAATTTGTACGTTCGCAATGTGTTTGTTATTCCACAGCGATTGCAGCACGGGGTTCGTAAATTCAAGCGCTTCTAAATTTTGCACCATCGGTTTACCTAAATAATGATCAATTCGATAAATTTCTTCTTCTTTAAACGTACTGCTTAGCTTTTCATTAAGCTCTCTTGCTGAAACAAGATCATGTCCAAATGGCTTTTCAATCATAAGACGCTTCCACCCGCTGGTTTGATCCAAGCCGCTTTTTTTTATATGCAGAGCAATTACATCGAAGTATTCGGGTGCTACGGACAAATAAAACAAACGATTTCCTTTACTTCCATGAGTTGTTTCTTGCTCATTCACAACCTTTAATAGCTGTTTGTAATCTTCTGTTTTGCTTGCGTCTACTGCTTGATAATGAAACAGGGACAAAAAATCTTCTTCGTTACTTTCCATTTTCTGTCTCGAAAAATCGTTTATAGATTGCTTTACACGCTCTTTAAAATCCTCATGAGACATCTGCTCGTACCCCGATCCAATAATAGAAATAGCATCAGGGAGCTTTTTGTCTGTAAATAAATTATAAAGAGCGGGAAAGATTTTTCTTTTTGCTAAATCACCCGTTGCGCCAAATAAAACAAAAGTTAAGGACTCCACTTTTTTTCCTCCCGTCAGGTTGTATGTATGATGGATTTTCTCTTCTCCTAGCTTACCTCTGTTTATTTGGGAATATCCTTTTTTTCATCAAAAAGGACGCTCACAAGTGCGAGCGTCCTCAGTTATTTACATTAAAATGTTTGTCATTCCCCACAGCAGCAAAAAACTCAGCAGAATCGTCATATTTGAAACGGTGCCGACAAATTTTTGATCGTATTTGAATTCTACTGCGTAAGGTAAAACTGACCCCGCTACTGGTAGAATGAAGCAAACTAAGATTGTATACCGGAACATATCTTCAAATGGAAGCAGGAAAAACAGCGCAATTCCTACCCCGAGTCCGATTACGTAGCGGATACTTAAAAACATAATAATTTTTTTCAAGTAGCTTTTTTGGAACGAAAAATTTAAATATACGCCTAAAAGCAAAAGAGAAAGCGGCATATTAGCTTTAGAGATAATGCCTGAAACGTCTAATACATATGATGGTAAATGAATGCCTATAATCGCAAGAAGACAAATGATTACGTAGGTAAGAAGCGGCATCGATTTTAATACTTTGTATAAAATCTTTTTAAATTCAATGTCAATATCATCTCCTGAGTAGTAGCTGCCAATCACATAGCATAAAACAAAAATAACAAAGGCATTTCCGACATCAAACATACCAAAATATTTAAGCCCTTCTTTTCCCCAAATGCCTTCTACTAACGGATAAGCAAACATTCCAATATTAAACCCTGGAATCATCATCGTCAGCATGCCTTTCACTTTTCTTTCATCTTTTCGAAAAACAAAAATTCCTACCGCAGCTAACAGCAAGCCATAGACAATTCCAATAACTAATAGTAAAATAAGCGATCCATCAATTTTAATACTGCTGAATGTGACAATAATCAAGCAAGGCATTGTAATATTAAAAATAATTCTGGCTAAAGCTTCCCCGTCTTTTTGCTGAAGGAGGTTTGTTCGTTTTAGTATGTATCCTAATAGAATGATTGTAACGGAATACAAAAACTGACTGTTAAAGCTGCTCATAGACCTACTCCCTTGCCCTCTAAGATAAACGTTTTATAGAAACGTTCTTCATATCTTTTATACTTATTTAATCGATTGTTTTACCCTGTCTTTTTTAATCCTTGTTTCATTATAATATAAGCAGCTTAAAAAGAAACTAGAGAATTGGATGCAGTTTACCTGTTTGTTAGACAAAAACAGCTTAGAAACAAATGAAAAAACTTTCCTCCAAACTGATTTTAAAACAGGAGATTTTTCTTTTTTATGGAATTTGTTTAAAAGGTATGTAGTATTTTTATGAGGAGGAAGAAACGTGAAACGAAAAATGATAGCGCTTACTTTTTCTGCTGCTCTTTGTTTTTCAGCTTCAGGATCTCTTGCTGAAGCTTCTAACAAAACAGATGTAATTCCAAATGCTGATCAGTCGGCAGAAACCTATTTCGACGGAGCGAACGGGAATTGGCTCACCACTAAAAACCCCACTCAATATCAGCAGGCTACGCTCTATGGCAATATTGGGCTTACTCCTTATAACTGGGGGAAACCTGAAGATGGATCGGGCTGGTATCGAATCAATCAGCCCGCTGAGGTCAAAGGAACGCAAGTAAATGGCATTTTTGAAGACGCTCAGTTCGTCATCCGTGTTCCTGATAACTGGAACGGAAAACTTGTGGTAGCCGGCATTCCTGCCACGCGCAACGAAACGTCCACCGATTTATTATTCAGCGATTACGTTCTTAAAAAAGGCTATGCATTTGCAGCCACCGATAAAGGAACGCAAGGAGAAAGTGACCCTAACGATCCTTTTGCTAAAGTAAAAAATGCACTCGCTAACGATGACGACAGCGTAGCAGAATGGAATATGCGCTATCGTCAACTGACAAAAGCTGCCCAGCAATACTTGACTACTCATTATTCAGACAAGCTAATCAACCCGTCCAACCGAAAAAATCCTGCAAGCGATTTGATTCGAAACGATCATAAAGTACCAACGTATGCAATTGGCATTTCAAACGGTGGATACGTCGTCAGATACGCACTTGAGCACGATGATCCAAAGCAAACAAAAGAGCCTCGTTTATTTGATGGAGGCGTCGATTGGGAAGGCGTATTATGGAGTTCAAAAGCACCAAATTTAATTAGCTCACTAACACCTGTTGTCAACAACGCAGAAGAAGCGCTGTACGGAACGGGAAAAGAGCAGAAAAAAGCCATTAAACAAATGTATAAAGCAGGTCTTCCGAAAGGATCAGAAAAATTGTGGAATTACCATGATCAAGTGTACTGGTCGGTCACATTAAACATTTACCGTGATCACTTTGATCCAACTGCTCCCGGAAGAACAAACTGGCACAACTATTTAAACTTTACTTCAGCAGGTTTACGTGATCGCTCATGGGATTATATCTTTGAAAATTATCGCTATCAAACCCGTCCAAAAAGTGTAAAAGAAAATGTAGCAAAAGTAGAAAATACAGGCGATATCGATGTACCTCTTATCAGTATGGCGGGCTCTCTCGATTCACTTATCTTCCCGTCTATTCACGCGGAAGGCTATGAAAAACTCGTTAAAAAAGCTGGCAAGGCAAATCTTCATCGTCTTTATACCGTTAAAAACGGAAATCACGTTGACAGCTTAGTATGGAATAAACAAACGGATCCAAATCAAGAGCTTCAGCCCCTGCTTCCATATGCCCATCAATCTTTTGATTTGTTAGTAGACTGGGTGGAAAATAAAAAAGCTGCACCTGCAAGTAAAGATATTAAAGCACCTCAAAATAGCCTTAAAGTAATGGATATAAAATCCGGACAAGAAGTAGATCCACGCTGAGGTTGAAACATAACTAAATGAATCCAACCTAAAGACGAACAAATGAGCTACATGAGCTGGACTGCTTATTACACCGCAGTTGATTTCCGTGCAAAGCTTCGCTTTCCGCGGGCGGTCGCTGAGCCTCCTCGTTGCTTGCGCTCCTGGGGGGTCTCATCTGTTCCGCTTTTCCCGCAAGAGTCTTCGCCTTGCCCTCCAATCAACTGCTAGAAGGAACGAAACAGATAAAACTATATTCGCAATCACAAAAAACGAACCACTAATCAGACATGTTGATTAATGGTTCGTTTTTCACTTGGGCTAAAATACTTTTCTCTCAGCCTCAGTCTTCATAATAATCAAGATACAAATGACCTGCTGAGTCTGCTTGACCTAAAAATACCTTATCGGCTGCAGCACCTTTCTTTTTGAGCTGTTCTTTAACCCACGCTACGCTATATCCCAGCTCATGAACCGCTTCTTTCATTATATTTCCATCCATGATAATCGTTTGAGGTAATCGTGTCGCCTCTCCTTTTATTAATAAATCTTCTCTCGTAACGTTTTGCTTTTCTTTCTTTAACAGCACGCTTAATTCGCCGTTGGTTTCGAGCATGGCAAAAGCTACGTCTTCCACATAAAAGATGTCTTTTTTTCGAAGCTGCTCCATGAGCTCATCTACTGTATATTTTTCTTTTTTTACATTTTCCTCAAGAATTTTTCCTTCTTTAATGAGGATCGTTGTTGTCCCTTCCACCGCTTTTCGAAAGCTTATACTTTTTAACGATACGTTTGATACAAAAATAAGAAACGATGCCCACACTAAAATTGCGACTACCCCGTGACTTGCCTGTAAATCTACATCCATTGAAATTGTTCCTGCAATATCTCCAATTGTAATGCCAACGATATATTCAAAAAAAGAAAGTTTGGATAACTGTTTTTTCCCCAACAGCTTTGTGATAAAAAACAAGCCAAGTAAAATCAGCACTGAACGAAGTACTACTTCCATCCAATGATTCAACGCATGCACCTTCTTTACTAAAATTGATGTATCCTTTATCTTGTACTTATTTTTATGTATGAACACGTTTTTTCATCTTCCATTATTTACATACCTTTCACGACAGGTTAGAGTAGAAAGAAGTAGGATGCAAATGGGGGTTTTATGATGAACGATGAAGTGTTAACCGTATTTAACGACCAACAGCAGCGCATAGGAACAGCGTCTCGCAAAGAAGTTCATGAAAAAGGCTATTGGCACGAAGCGTTTCACTGCTGGTTTGTCAGCCGTGAAACTGATACAGACTATATTTATTTTCAAATTCGAAGCGAACAAAAACAAGATTATCCCGGTGCGCTTGATATCACAGCTGCCGGACATTTGTTTCATACAGAAACCGCCGTGAACGGAGTAAGAGAAATTCAAGAAGAGCTCGGTGTCAACATTTCATTTGATGAATTGCTTCCTTTAGATGTCTTTAAATACGAAGTATCTCAGCCAGACTATATTGATAAAGAATTCGCACACGTATTTTTATACTACAGCTCTCACCCTCTTAGTGCTTTTATTTTGCAGCAAGAAGAAGTATCAGCACTTGTAAAAGCGCCTTTTTCTCACTTTTGCGAACTGTGGCTTGGAAATCAAACAGAACTGATCATTGAAGGGATAACAAATAAAAAAGAGCCAATTCACCGTACAGCACATAAAAGTGAATTTGCTCCTCATCCCAAAGCTTACTATGAAACGATTATTTCATTCATTAGGCAACAGCTGCATTCAGCAGAAAAAGCTTAGAACCCTAAGCTTTTTCTACTGAAAAAATCATATATGTTGCACTGCCAAGCGCAACAAGTTTACCGCTGCTGTCTTCAATTTTCACTTCTCCAACAGCGAGCGTTTTGCCGCGGTGAGACAGTGTAGACTTTGCAACTAAATAATCGCCTATACCTGGTCTAGTATAATTTACTTTTAACTCAACTGTACTGGCGCTTTCATCCTCAGAAAGAGAAGACCGCACAGCCGAACCAACCGCCGCGTCGATAAGCGTGGCAATAACACCTCCATGAACCGTTCCTCTTCCTTGCAGAAGCTGAGGCTGAATCGTGATTTTTAACTCTGCATATCCTCTTTCAAGCAGCTTTTCTTCAATGCCAATATAATCCCAAAACGGAATCATCCCTTTACTCGTTCGTTTCATCAATCTCATCCTTTATATAAATAAGCTATGTAAGAACTTCTAGAAAAGCTGGAGAAATCCTGTTTCTTCACATGCAAAAAGCGCTTGCTCTTTAGCAAACGCTTTTTATTTCTCTATTTTTCAAACAAAAACTGCACTTTGTTTTCTTTCCATTCTAACTTGGCATTAAAGGTTTTATCGCCTTTTTTAAAGCCTTCAATCAAATCTGTCTGTCCTTCACTTAACAGCTTTTTTAAATTAGCCTGCGTGACTGTTTTACCTAAAATCTTTTTCGATACGGTAAACGTGCATTTTGTTTTTGCATAGTTTGAGCATCCGTAAAATGAGCCTTTATCAACTACTTTTCCGTCGCAAAGCTTACATGAACCAAACGATTTAGAAGAAAAACCTTTACCTTTTCCATTACCTTTTCGCTGAATGGATTCAGTATCGTATCCGCTGAAGTTCCACTTGCTTTCTGCTTCGACAGCGTCTTCGATAATTTTAGCTGACAGCTTCTTTGTTTGTTCCATAAAGGCAGCGGCCGATGCTGTTCCTTCTCCAATTTCAGCTAGACGCTGCTCCCATTTAGCCGTCATTTCTGGAGAAGCTAAAATTTTATCGCCAATCGCGTCAATCAATACCTTTCCTTTATCAGTCGCAAATACTTGGTTTTTTTTCACATCAATATATTTACGATCTTTAAGCATTGTAATGATTCCAGCGCGCGTAGCTTCTGTTCCTAAGCCTTCTGATTTTGCTAAAATTTTCTCCAGCTCGTCATTATCCAAATGCTTGCCTGCTGTCTTCATCAGTGTAATCAACTGACCTTCGGTGTAGCGTTTTGGAGGCTGTGTTTTACCTTCTTTTACGTCTACTTTAATAACTTTTCCTTCTTCGCCTTCTTGGACATTCGGAAGAATAACGTCGTCATCTTTCTCATTTTGAAAAATTACTTTGCGCCAGCCTTCTTGGATTTGCTGCTTTCCTTTTGAAATAAAAGCTGCTCGCTTTTCCACTAGTGTCGTAATCGTTGTATAGTCGAAAATCGCTTTTTCGTAGTGTGCCGCAATTAGACGTCTTACGACTAAGTCGTAAATTTTCTGTTCGTCTCCTGACAGTTTGCTGGGGTCCTTCACTTGTTCCGTTGGAATAATCGCATAGTGATCGCCAAATCAAGAGTACTATTATAAAATGTTATATATATAAGAGGCTTAATCGTAAAATACATGTCTTAAAAGATAGTCAGGCATTTTACTCTATTTCATTTTCTAACTTAGATACCTCTAGCTAATTATCAAAATTCCAAAACGTATGTTCTAAATATATTTTATCATCAAAGTACCCTTAATAGTAAACCCCATGTACATTAGCATTAAAATATAATTGAATATGGAACATATGCGAAAAGCTCCACATCAATAAACCTTGATGTGGAGCTTTTTATAAACCGTCAAATATTTAAATAAATCAAAAGGATTTTCAAAGATTTTACTATTTTTCAAACTCCATCTTCTAACTAAAATTTTCAATTGTTATTGACAATTAGCTTCAACAAGAAAAAATATTATTAGATAAATTCCAAAAAATCCCTGTCCATGAACTATCTACACGGATTATTGCATTCCAACATTTATCCGATTTATATCCAAAACATCGGTGATTCCTTTCTCATCCATTCTTTCTAGCAGATACTCATACCCTTTTTCCAATGCAAGCTTTCTTTCTTCTTCATAGATAGGAACAAGTGTATACATATTTATGTCTTTATCTCGAGTATGAACGTTAGCCAGTCCGGACTCTTGAGGACGACAGATCATTACGCATGATAACTTTGTATTTGATGCAAATGGCTGAGGAGGTTCTCCATTTGGAAGAATAACTCCTTCCTCAAGCCATCCATCATAAAGGTGTGGAATATGAGCCACTTTCCTTAACCATCCAAAGGGCCAATAATGATTTTGATCTTTCATATTATCCTTTTCGACTACCCAACTTGAAGGTAACTTTAGTAACAGCTCTGCATACTTAAATGTTCTTTCTTCATCTGAATAATCCATAGGTTCATCACTCATACCGGTAGTTACAAGAGTGACAAAATCTTTATTGATTGACGGAGGGATTATGTGAATAGTAACTGATACTCTACTACCTGGAACAGTTTCAGTTATAGTATTTTCAATAGGGCCAAAATGCTTCGTAATATGATTTAAAATCTCAACATGACGGTCCTGATCATTATGATTTGTTGTAGTTACATCCGTGGAGAGCCCTCTCTGACTTTCTAACAACTTAACAATTGCTTTTTGTCCTTGTTCCTTTGCAAAAGTCAATGCGTCTACCTCTCTCATAGATTCACCACTATATGTAACATTCGTATCTATACCACTTTCAATTAATAGTTCTGCAATATTAGCATGGCCATTACTAATTGCACCAAACAATGGATTTCTTTCTGGATCGCTTACATCCATATCTGCTCCACAAGATAATAGATACCTGACTATATCAATATGACCTGCAGAAGCTGCTTCGTTCAATGCTCCGCCACCATACACTCCTCCAAGTACATTAACATTTGCACCGAGTTCTATTAGTTTCTTAACAATATCTAACTCTCCTCTAGAAGCTGCAACATGAAGCCACGTTCCAAAAGGGGTCATCATATTTAAACGTTCAGCATCGGAGCCAATTAATTCAACTACCTTTTCAATATCGCCTTTTTTTATAGCCGAACGAATTTCTTTTGCAATTTGTTTATTATCCATTTCTAATTACCTCCTCCTCTTGGCAATGTCACCAAGCTTTTCAAGCATTTCTACCATGTCTTCCCTATCTCCACCAGCGTCTCTTACTTTTCTTATATTATCCACAACATTCGTAAGTGCTTCAATACCATGTTGTCCTTTAACTCTATTTGGAGCCCAAACCAGGTTTTCAAGCCCTAAAATTGGATCAATATCATATTCTCTTAATATTTCTTGGCCTTCCCTCACTAGTTCTTTTTGAGCCGCCCCATTTCCTTTCTTAAATACAATATGATGTGCATGGGGATCATACATATCACTTGGTGGATTACCTATATTCTTTTTCAAATAAGCTCCGTAATCAATTTGGTCTACATTTCTAGTAGATTCACCGGTATTCTGAATTACCTGTTCCTTAGTTTTCTCTATTCCCAGAGTTTCTTCGCTTACTTTCACCGGCTCAATTGGCTTTTGTTCCGCCTTATTCACACTATGTGGATCGCGAGTAAACTGCCCTGTATCTTTTCTTCGATAACGTTTAGCGTCTTTATCATACCAAATTTCAATATCATTAATAAACTGCATGGTGTTTTTCGCTGTACTCTTCAAAACATCCCGGACAGTCTGTTGCGCAAAGTCTGCACTCACACCAACTGGTACTTCCTGTGGTAAAAACCTCGGTACTTTTGTATCTAATACAGCATCATACATCTTTTTAGCTTTATCGATACCGGCTGCTGGCATTTTTCGCATTGCATGGTGAATGTCTTTTCCATATTGAGTCACTTTACTCGTATGAACGACGTTGCGCATATCACTGAACTTTTTGGTGACTGCCTGTGCACCTTTTTCAACAAGCTGAGTGGATACCTTAGAAGTAAGCACACCTCCTGCTGCAATTCCAAATGTTTGAAATAAACTAGTTTGCTGCTGCTCTTTTGTAAGCTTATTTCCTAATACGTCTTTTCCGGTTGTATATTCGTACATTCCATTCGTTAAGACAAGTCCATACAGCCCTTTTTCCGTTTGTTCAAGTGTCTTAAAAGCTTTAGGTGTTTGGTAAATGGCCATGGCACGATGCGCAGCACTCATGCCTTTTGCAGTTTTATAGACAACACTGCCACCTTTTATAGCTCGTCCTGCCCAGCCTACAAAAGGAATAAATCCAGCTGCCGCCATGGCTCCAGCTGTCACTCGTTGTGTAGCAGACAGTTTTTTGTGTGTAACAGGATCGACTCCTTCTGTAGCACGTTTAAAATCATAGTATCCCGTAATTTCTCCTGCGATGTCTAATCCTTTTTCATACCATGGTTTATTGGCTTGAATTTGTTGTTGTTTTTCAGCTTCAATAGCTGCTTTTCTTTGTTTAGCCTCTTGTTTTTGTTTAGCTTTTCCTTCTACATAACCCGAAGCCACTTCATCAATTTGCTGCTGTGTTTTGTATGCTTCGCTACTTTTGTAAGCTTTGGCATCAAAAGTTAGCTGAGAAGCGCTGCCCCCTTGAGAAGTCAGCTGTTCCAAACCAGCTACGCTGAATTGCACAGATTCATAGAACTTCTCTAACATTTCATATTCACTTGAAAGTTGGTTATCTAGTTCTTCTACTGCGGTAATAGTTTCTGTTCTTTTTTTCTCAGCAGCGCTTAACTCATCTTCAAAGCCCTCTGTGGAAGACGGTGTAATATGTATAATATCTTCAATATTGCTTAAAATCGTTTTAAGTTCAGTGTGCTGCTGTTCAACCATTTGCTTAGAGCGATCATTAGCAACAGCTAGCTCTTGTTCTAAGAACGATACATCTACAAATGTATCTCCTTTTAGTTTAGCTTGTTCTGCATAATCTGCAATACTATTAAAATAGGCTTGATGTGACGACACCAAGTTTTTCCAATGTGTGACAATATCTACTTGTAATGTATAAAAATCTTTGATACTGTCGGCACCGTTCCCTTGAAATTTGTTACCTAGTGTAGCCACAGCATGAAGAGCTTTTTTTAATGCGTCTAGCTGCTCATCAAATGTTTTATACGCTTGGACCCTGTCTTTCGCATAAGCTAAAAGCGTACTGGCTTCATATACTTTTCCCATTATAAACCCTCTTTTATCTCATAATTAATGCGTCTCTGATGCGAATTTTTCCTCTATTATCCATTATAAAATTACCAATAAACTATCTAAATAGGATAATAAGCCCTTTTATGAGTTTGTTGATACATTAAAAAGGATATAACTTCAAAATAAAAGAAAATAGCCATAGGTATAAATATTCACCTTTAATTCATATCACACATAAAATATTATAAAAAAGAGTTGGAGAGTCACCAGTATATTTTCTTAGATTTATAATTATAGATGGATAATTACTTTAGTTAGATAGGTACTAAAAACCTGCATTAGAATTCACTATGTAGTTAAATAGAATCCTACCCATTTCTATTTCTCACGTAATTAATGGTACAAAAAGGAGAAAAGAACCCTTTTAACTAAAGGATTCTTTTTTTCTTGACCATACCTTACCAAGGGGAATAGGCTATAATTATTTATCAAACTCCATCTTCCAACTAAAATACTCATTATCAGCATTTTTCTCATATCTTAGGTTCGCATCAAATTTGTTTCCTTTTTTACTGGTTAAACCTTTCACAGGAGCAATACCATTCTTCAATAATGCCTTTACCATAGTTTTAGTAGGCTTCTTTTTCATTGTTGCTAAGAACTTATCATTTTTCCAAATAACAAACTTGCAGCCATTTTTCCAATTGCTACAGCCAAACCCTTTTTGACCCTCAATTACAGCATGACCACAAACTGGACATTTGCCCATTATTTCGTTCGTTTTACGCTGAGAAGCTACTTCGTTAATCGTAACTTCTTTCTCATTTTTAATTGTTTCTACTGCCTTTGTAGTAAACTCAAAAATCAACTGTAAAAACTCATCTTTTGTAAAGTTTCTTTTCTCAATATCATTCAACGATTTTTCAAGACGACCTGTGAACTCAAGATTAAATAAATCTTTTATAGGGAATGTTTCTATCAGCTTTCTTCCAAGCTCTGTACAAAGCAAATTTTTATTCTGCGTTGTTATATAACCAACATCTTTTAATTTTTTTATTGTTTCAGCTCTTGTTGCAGGTGTACCGATACTAAATCCACTTAAAATTGCATTTAGGCTTTCTTCATCCGTACCTTCTCCATCGTAGTTCTTTCCACATGTCTCCATAACTCGAAGCAGCGTTCTTTCTGTATGCTGCTTAGGTGGCTTTGTTACGTGTGTAGTGATTTCATGCTTCACTAAATCTACGTCATCATTAACTTGTACAAGAGGCAGAATCGTATCCTTAGATTGAACTTTCTCTACTTTTTTCCATCCTTCTACGAGCTGAACTTTTCCTTTAGAAATAAATAACCCTTTTAAATCCGCACCAGTAATTTTCGTTTCAATTCTTGTTTCCTCATACTCAGCTACAGGCATGAATTGCATAATGAATCTATTTTTAATGGCTTCATAAACTTGTTCTTCATCAGTTGATAGCTTTTTAGGTTTTAAATAAGTAGGTACAATTGCACTATGGCTCTCTACTTTAGAGTTATCAAAAATTCTTTTTGATTTAACAAACTTCACTTCGTCTTTGTATGGTAAATCTTCTGTTAGCGTTTCTAGAACCTTTGCCGTCTTACCTACCAAACTTTCTTCCAGAGCTACGCTGGCCGTACGTGGATATGTGATGAATTTTTTCTCATACAGAGATTGAGCTACTTTTAACACTTTATCAGAGGTCCATCCCTTGTATTTATTCGTAATATACCCTTGTAGGTTGGATAGATTGAATAAAAATGGCGGATATTCCTTCTTTTTTTGTACCTGCTTATCGCTTACAATTCCTGATTTATCAATCAGTTTTTGCTGAATCCCTTCCAAGGTTTCTTTACTTTTAAATTTCTCTTCTTTACCTTCAATATAGGTTCCTTCATACTCTTGTTCATCTTTCGTTTTAAAAGTTGCTTGAAGTTTGTAATAGTTCTCTGGAACAAACTTTTCAATTTCTTTATCTCGATCATAAATAATTTTTAAAGTTGGTAATAAAACTCGACCAATGTTCAGGGCTTTCCCTTTACCTTTTTGGTATTTAAGAGTAGCCACAGATGTCAGATTAATTCCAATAACCCAATCAGCCCATTGACGGCTAACACCAGCGTCCTGTAAAGGTCTTAATTCTGTATTTAGCTTAATATTTTCTAACCCATTCATAACCTCAGCCGGTGTCCATTCGTTTAATAAAAGTCTATAAACAGTTTTATCGGTCTTCAGATTATAGATGATACTATCTCCTATGACTTGACCTTCGCGATCGTAGTCACAAGCCGAGATAATTCCATCAACATCAGGTCTTCTCATCAAGCTTTGGATAATTTTCAGCTGTTTTTTAGCACCTGTATCAGGCTTTTCTCTATCACGAGGATTGCTTTTCACTTTATACTTAAAGACTTGCGGAATAAATGGGAAGTTTTCCATTTTCCATGTAGACATCTTATCGTCATAATCTTTTGCATCATATAATTGAAGTAAATGTCCAAATGCCCATGTAACAATGTAGCCATTTCCCTCAAAGTAGCCATCTTGCCGGCCTTTTATCTTTAGTGCATCTGCAATGTTTTTTGAGACAGATGGTTTTTCTGCAATAATTAACTTCATTTAATTAATCACCTTACGTTTAAAATTTCCAAAATAAACTTACTTAGTTTTATTATTTTATCATAGAAAGAGCTGTTGGAGTATGAATGAAGAGAAAAGTAGCTTAGATGAGAAATACCTATCTCATTTTAAAAACGTGTCGCTATCCGTTATACCTTTTCAATAAAAAAGCTGTAGATCATTTTCTACAGCTTCGATACACATCTGAATTTTTCTGGCAACAGCCATTATCATATCGACTAAAACAAATCTCCTTTAGGACGTGTTATGAAATAATCAATAACCAAATATACAAACCAACAAGCGTAATAAACAATGTCGGAATCGTTAAGATAATACCTGTTTTAAGATACGTTCCCCATGAAATCTTCACGCCTTTTGTTGAAAGAACATGAAGCCATAAAAGCGTCGCTAAAGAACCAATCGGGGTAATTTTCGGACCTAAATCCGATCCAATGACGTTTGCATAAATCAATGCTTCCTTGATTGTTCCGGCTGCGTGTGTTGCATCGATTGCCAGTGCATCAATCATAACGGTTGGCATATTGTTCATAATCGATGAAAGAATAGCCGCAGTGAATCCCATACCAATTGTTGCTACAAACAGTCCATGGCTGGCTGTTGCTTGGATCACGTCAGCCAGAATTTCTGTTAAACCAGCATTACGCAAGCCGTATACAACGACATACATGCCGATAGAGAAAAAGACAATCGCCCATGGAGCTCCCTGTAACACTTTTTTTGTATGAACCGCTCGGCTTTTTTTGGCCATCATCAAAAACAGAATAGCAATAATACCTGCAATAATCGAAACAGGGACGCTGAAGAATTCTCCAATTAAATAGCCTAGCACTAACAAAACTAAGACAATTCCGGATAACCGAAACATCTTTTCATCTTTGATGGCATCCACTGGCTTCTGCAAATCTGCTACATTGTATTTCTTAGGAATTCTTTTGCGGAAATACAGATATAAGACCATAATACTTGCAAACAGAGAAACCAAATCTGGAACAATCATGCGTGATGCAAATTCAGAAAAGCTAATACCAAAGAAGTCGGCTGATACGATATTTACTAAGTTACTAACAACAAGGGGCAGCGACGTTGTATCTGCAATAAATCCACTTGCGATGATAAACGGAAAAACCATTTTATCGTCGAACTTTAATGCCCGAACCATGGCTAGTACAATGGGTGTTAAAATCAACGCTGCTCCGTCATTAGCAAATAGCGCTGCTACAACGGCTCCAAGAAGAGACACGTAAACAAACATACGCACGCCGTTCCCTCCTGCAGCTCTAGCCATATGAAGCGCTGCCCATTCAAAGAAACCAATTTCATCTAAAATTAAAGAAATAATAATAATAGCAATAAACGTAAGAGTCGCATTCCACACAATGCTGGTTACCTCAAGAACGTCTTGAAAATCAACAACGCCTGCCAGTAAAGCAATCATAGCTCCCCCGCAAGCCGACCAGCCGATTGATAAATTTTTCGGCTGCCAAATGACAAAAATTAATGTTACTAAAAAAATCAATGATGCTAGTACAACTGATGCCACTTTTTAAACCTCCAATTATTCACAACAACTAATACGCAGTCCTTGTTTTTCCAGCTCTTTTAAACGTTCGTCCTGACTTGGCACAGATTCAAGTATGCCCAGAACGAACTCATAGTACTGGCTTTCCTTATTAAGAGAATAAAAAACCCATTGCCCTTTTCTTCTTTCCTTCACAAGCTCAGCATCTCTTAATTTTCGTAAATGCTGACTAATTGAAGGTTGGCTAGCTTGATAGATATCTACGAACTCACACACACAGCATTCATTGTTCTCTATTAATTTCACCATCGAAAGCCTTGTTTTATCTCCCAATAATTTTAAGATTTGGGCTGCCTTTTCAATACTATCTATAGATTTTGTGCTCATTAATGAATACCTCCTACTCCCTTTTAGTTGATAGATAATAATGTGCTTATGTATTAATGCTCATTACTATAATTGATTTATATATTATTTACAACTCTTCTAGCAAAATGCAATGGATGAACTATGAAGAATAATAACTAGGTCTGATTCTTAGGCTGTTTTTTAATAGATGTAATTTATATAGTTGACAATTTTCATCATAAGATTCATCCTGTCAGCTGCCCCAACTGTCCTTTTTCCTGTCTTATCTTTTTGAAATTCATGAATTCTCGTTAATTCTCGTTAAGCTGTCTTTTCATTTAAACTTTGTCACAAAAAGAGGCTGGGACAAAAGTATTTTAGCCCAAGTAAAAAACGAACCATTGATCAACATGTTCGATGAGTGGTTCGTTTTTTTGGTTATGGTGAATACTGCTTCATCTGTTTCGTTCCTTCTAGCAGTTGATTGAAGGGCAAGGCGAAGACTCCTGCGGGAAAAGCGGGACAGATGAGACCCCGTAGGAGCGCAAGCGACGAGGAGGCTCATCGCCCACCCGCGGAAAGCAAAGCCTTGCACGGAAATCAACTGCGGTGTCATAAGCGGTTCAGCTCATGTATCTCATTTGTTCATCTTTAGGTTGGATTCATTTAGTTATGTCCCGGCCTCTTTTTAATTAATCCGCTTATTTCAGAACTTACTTCGCTTTTTCTCTTTTTTGCAAAAAAATAGAGGCACTAATCCACGAAGTAATTGGAATAATAATGGCTACACCAATGCCTCCGCTCAAGATAGAAATGACTTCTGCACAAAAGGTTTTTGAATTGACAATATCTCCAAACGAATACGACAATCTCTTAAACCATATAATTAAAGTTAAATATCCCCCTACAAATGCAAAATACAGTGTATTGGTTGTGGTGCCTAAAATATCTCTTCCGATTTTCAATCCTGAATTGAAGAGATTTTTTTTAGTTACGGACGGATCATGAACAAATAATTCATTCATAGAAGATGAAATAGATAGCGAAATATCAATGATTGCTCCTATGGCTCCCATAATAATGGTACAAATGGCTATTTTAGCAAAGTCAATTCCAACGTAAAGTGAAAAAGCGTTAATTTCTTCTTCTTGTTCTTCTCCAAACCCTTGAATCATGGCATGATGTTCAATGATAAAAATAAAGAGTACTAAAACGGCTAAGGTAATAATCGTTGAAACAAACGCAGCAAGCGTTTTATGATTGAATTTATTAATATAAAATAAATTAATGCAGCTAATGATTGTACAAGCGATTAACGTAACAATAATCGTATTTTTTATAGACAGCATAAAGAGAATGGTTAGAAAAATAACGCCAAAATTCAAGAACAAAGCAAGGAACGATCTAACCCCTTTTTTTCCGCCCACAATACTCATCAAAATAAATAAAATAAGAGCAAGCAATAGTAAAACGTTCACTTTCTGTTCCCCTTCCTAAAAATAAAAAGAATCGAAAGATAGAGTGTAATTGGAATCGTTAGCACAATGCCAATACTGCCAGTAAGAGCACGGATTAACTCTAACGAAAAATTCATCGAAAACGTGTATCCTAAAGGAGAGCCGTTTTTTAAATAAAGAAGAACCATTGGAATTGTTCCACTTATATATGAAAAAAATAAAATATTCGTCATGGCTCCCATGATGTCTCCGCCAATTTCCTTGCCCGATTTTAGTAAGTCTTTGTGCGCTATCTCTTTATTCTTTTCATATAGTTCATAGACAGAAGAAGTAATCGTAATAGCTACATCCATGACAGCTCCTAAAGATCCAATTAGTACCTCACTCATAAATATTTTTTGAGGAGGAATCGTCACAAACTCCATTCCTTCATAATGAAGACCATTAGAATCTGTTAGCTGCATAACGATGTATGCAATTAACAGAGAAATAAACGTACCTATTAAAGTTGAAATAATTGCTACATGCGTTTTTTCTTGATTACCGCTTACTAATAATAAAGAAATAACCGTAAAAAGAACGACCGCAACAATACATACAGCTAGCAAGCTCACATTCCCTAGTGCTAGATATACATTTAAGGCTCCGATTAAAAGAACAATATTAATAAGTAAGCTGATAATTGAATAAAAACCTTGTTTTTTTCCAATCGCCAGCAAAATCAGTATAAATAAGCCTGCGACAGCGGTAACCTGCTTGTCCCGCTTCACTCCTTCAATCGTGCCGCTTAAAGCATGCTGTGAATTCTTTTCTAAGGAGACAAAAAGATCTGTTCCGACAGTGTACTTTTGATCATAAGCACCTGAGTATGAGTACGTATTCTCTAAATGGATAAGCCTTCCTTTATATTTTCCGTTCATGATTTTAGCAACAATTTCCTGAGAATACACGGTATCTTTATTATGATTTAAATCAGTAGATTTATGTTGTTCTACAACATTCGTCTTCACTACCTCCGCTATCGGTTTTTTATAAAGCGAATAATTGTGGTTTGTTACTATTAGCGCTATACACAAACAGCAAATTCCTAGTATATAGAGAAAGATTTGTTTACGCGATAATTTATTAAACTTTTGCTTCGAAAAAAGATTCCTTATATGCTGGAAATACAGAGGTGACATCACATAATTCCTTTCTGGTTATTATTTGAACGCAGAGCTCTTGAACATGAAGAGACTGCAAAGAGATCTAAGACCCTTTGCAGTCTTTTCATTCGTTTATTTATTATGGGCGCTATACAGCAAAACACACTATGATCATGCAAGACACTCCACATGCTATTTTTCATTCCGTACTGTATCAGAGAAAAGTGAAATTATAGTGAAAACATAGAACGATTTATCTACTTCACTAGTTTTTTATGACTATCTTATATAATCATAGGAATATAAAAACAAATAGAAAACTGTCTGCGCTATAATAAATTGACTTTATAGCTACTGATTAGTTATAAAACTCATGAAAAGCGACAAATAGTTGCTAAAAACAAGGAGGTTATTTCATGTTAACGAAAAAAACACTTGTCATGCTTTCTACTCTTACACTTGTAACAACATGCGTAGCATTCAGCACTCCAACTACTGAAGCAGCTGCTAAAGATGCCTACTCAAAAAAAATTGAGGCTAAAGCAGAAACGAGGCCTACGCTTCGTAAAGGTTCTCACTCTAGCTACGTAAGAGATTTACAGCAAAGCTTAAAGGATGTGAAGTATAACACATCAGTTGATGGAATTTTCGGTACGCAAACGCAAAATGTAGTAAAAGAATTTCAAACCGATCACCGCTTGTCTTCAGATGGTATTGTTGGCCCCTTAACATGGGCAGCTTTAGATGAGAACAAGGTAGAAAGAAAGCAATTTCCTGTCAGCACGGCTATTACATTCGGTAAAAAAGAACTCGGTGACAACATTGTTTTCAGTACAGACGACCGCTTACGGAAAGATAACAACGATAAAGCTTACTATAGATTCGTAGCAAAAAATAAAGACTGGATGGATCAAGGAGGATCAGGTACCATAGGGTGGTATCATATTTACAAAAATGGAGATGTGATTGAAGCATCCAATTAAATCTATTTACAAATAACGGTTCGCAAAAAAACCTTTATAATCACTCTTTTGAGTGATTTACTGCCCGCCTTACAGAATGCTAAAATTTAAAGGAATCATTCCGTAGGTATTTTACTTGAACAAGAACAGCTGTTACTCCCCGTCGCTGTTCTTGTTATTTTTTTAGGTAAAAATACAAAAAGCAGCATGTAAACATTCCACGCGCTGCTTTTTGCAATTACATGACTACTCTGCGGGTCGAGGTCCTGCTTCTCGTCCTGAGCTCTCTACCGTTAGTATTGGTCGAACGGTGATATCTTCATTTACACGAATTTGACATGATAAGCGCAAGTGATCTTCAATTGAACTTTCTGAGTATGCATTTTTCTCCGCGTGTGTTAAATCACAATATTCACCTTCAAGCACTTCTACCCTGCAAGTTGTGCATTTGGCTTTCCCGCCGCACCGATGAAGAATATTTATACCATTGTCTTCAAGTGCCAAGACAAGCTTTTTTCCTTTTTCCACTTCAAAACTTCCGTGTCCTAAAACGGTTACTCTTGGCATGTATCTCCCTCTTTCCCTCTACTGTGTACAAGCGATTTAAATTACACTATATGCAGTTTCTTTTTATTGCATGCCTAAATAAGTTACAATCCATTATTTCTACTGATTGCGACGCTTGTTTGTACGTTACAGGCCCCTTTTGCATGCCTAGATCCAATTAAGAAGACCATCATTTTGTAATACGGCAACTAAAACGACAATCCCAAGTATAATAACAGGTATCAGTGCTTTTAAAATTTGATACTTAGATAATTCTACGCGTTGAGGCTCCTTTAATGAGTGGCTTTGTTTTAACTCAGTGTTGTTTTCACTTTCTTTGTGATCCATGTTCCTCTGCCTTTCTATTTTTTATAGTGCGGTTCATATCTACTTCTGCTGAAATCACAAAAATAGAAACAGAATTTCTTCATAAAAACCAGCTTAACCTTTTTAAGAACATGCTATACTAACAATTCTATTTTAAAATACGCACCTATCTTAAATTTCAGACAAACAAATTCACCATGATCATAAAAAACACGAACTATTCATCCATTCATGATAAATAGTTCGTGTCTGACTTTACCTGCACTACTTTTGTCTCGAGCTTTTTACTTTATATGTTGTTTTTTTGGAATTTTAATTTGTTTAATATCTCCAAGCACATAAATATAAAAAATTAAGCCTAGCAACAATACAGTTCCCGCTACAATAAAGCTTAGATTAAAAGAACCAGTTTTATCTAAAAGATATCCCGTTAAAGCTGTAGCTATAATTCCACCAAACAAATTATTAGCTAAATTAACAATAGAACTGAGAAGAGAAATAGAGCCTGCAGGCGCAATTTCAGCAGAAATAGACCAGCCGATTGGTGCCGTTGCAGATATACCTGCCAGTCCAATCGAAATACAAATCATCGCTACGACGACATTATCGGTGAAAATAGAGCCTAAAAACACAAACCCTAAGCATAACCCTACTACAATGATCGTACGATATACATTTTGACTGTTATACCCTTTTTTTATAAGGTAATCAACAAGCCAGCCGCCAACTAAAATGCCAGCAAATGTAGCAATTAGCCAAGGTACTGCCGTAAGCAGACCCGATGACATGATATCCATACCGTATTTTTCTTTTAAAAAAGTTGGCAGCCACGTTAACAGTAAATTAAACGTATATCCATAGCCTGTAAACCCAATCATGAGCCCCCAAACTTTTCGATTCGTAAATAATACTTTTAAGGTATGTAAAAATTTTGATGTTTGCTCATCGTTTGCATTTAGATTATTTTCTTGAATATACTTCAACTCATCATCTGATATACGTCTATGCTTTTCTGGCTTTTCGTAATAAAACCAAAACAGCAGCGTAAACAGCACGTTTATAATTCCAATGGATAAAAATGCTGTGCGCCAATCAAATTTGGTGATGAGAAACGCTACAAGAGGCGCGCCAAGTACATTTGAAAATTTGGCCGCTGAATCAAACAAAGAATTTGGTAAGCTTCTTTCGTTTGGAGGAAACCATAGCGACGTAGCTTTTGATGCTGCCGGAAATGCGGAAGCACTCATTATTCCTATTAAAAACCGGACAATATAGAGAAGAAGTTTTCCTTGCAAAAAAGCCATCGACATCGTTAATAAACTCCAAATCACCATACCGACTCTTGTCACCCAAGCTACTCCGAACCGATCAAGCAAGCTTCCGGCAGGTATTTGCATGATCGTATAAGAATACGTATAAATAGAAAAGACAATTCCGAGCTCTGTTCCTGTTAAGTGAAATGCATCTTGTATTGCAGGAGCGGCTACTGACACCGCTACACGATCAAAATAGTTTAAAATAATCATACTGCTTAACAAAGATGAAATGAACCATCGTGTGCGTCCTGTTCGCTTTACTGTATGTTCACTCATAGCTAGCTCCTTTCATCTGTAGTTTGTTCGTTTTATTACCGTAGCATTCTACTTAATACCGCAACTTCTTTTGAAAGAAACATGCGTTTTCTTCATACATCATGTCAGAAATTCATCATTATAAAACATAAAACAAGAAGTAAACAAAAAGAGATTGAGTCATAACTAAATCAATCCAAACTACAGCTAGAAGCCACTACCTACATGAAACCTGCGTTCACCATAACAATGAAAAAATCCGAACGAGTTGGATTCTCAATCAAGAATCTCGATTCATCGTTCGGACCTTCCTTCACCTAAAACACTTTTGTACCAGCCTCTTTTTTCGCTAACAGTCTATTTGGTTGAAAGTTCACTTTCGGTTACCCATTTGTGATTTTTTACTTTCTCTCCGCCTGTAGTCGGTTTGTAGTCTACCATATACACCGTTGTTTTTTCGGCTGAATCAATCGTTGCTTTTGCCCCTTTCATACCTTTCATATGATCTGCTTCAATCGTCACTTCGCTACCTGGCTTTAACTGTTCGTTACCCGCATCTTTTATTTCTTCTTGAATAACCCACTTATGATTTTTTACTTTTTTTCCGCCAGTCTTTGGCGTATACGAAACGGTATAGGCCGTAGTGGCGTAAGCACCAACAATTGTTGCTTCAGCCCCGTTCATGCCTTTCATATGATCTGCTTTTATAACGGCTTTATCTCCAACTTTATATGTTGGATTCTCAGCTTGCTTTAATCCTTTTGGAACCTCTCCTGAACTAGAGTGATTCATCTCTGAGTGATCGTGCATGGATTCGTTTTTGTCAGTTGAAGGCTTTTCATGACTAGAATCGTTTCCGCATCCGCTTAGTCCAATAATGACAGATGCACCAAGAATAAATAGCTGTTTTTTCATAACAGTCCCTCTTTTCCACATAATAAATTTTAAAATAAAAATCATTTAATCCTTAAAAACAACTTATCTTTGCCTACTCTTCTACTTTTCTTTATTGTAGCCAGACTTTGTGCAGATTTTGTGAAGATGAAGGTAATTGGGTACGAAAAATTCCTGTGCCTAAAAAAGGCTTTCGTATGAAACACTTACCACAAGGAAAAAGTATAAAAATAAAAGGAGGAAAGAAACATGCTAAAAATACGCTTTGCTCTATCCTCACTCTTACTTGCAGTTAGCTTGGTGATGGGAGCCCCCTTTGCTTTCGCACACTCCGCGCTCTCATCTAGCGTACAAAAGATAGAAGTAACGTCCATTAAAATGAAAACGCTCAAAACATTTATCGATGAACAAGATATGAATGCATTCACCAATAGTATAAAAAAGGCACAGCATATGAACATTCTCTTAGATGAAGAATCTGCTGGGAGCATCGATTGCAAAATGACCATTACCTATGGAGATAGTTCTAGCCGTCATTATTTCATTTGGATTATGGATGATGGACGCGATGTGTTAATTGCTCATCAAAAGTATCCCCAGGACCTTCATCTTAAAGGGTATGAATTAAGCCAAAAAAATTCCTTGCACCTAACAAAGCTGCTAAAGAATATTCTTTAGCAGCTTTGCTTTTGGATCACTTTCACCGAGAGTGGCTCGATGACTCCAATATTTTTTAGTTTATATTGCCCACATAGCATATACTGCTATGACTGCGAGCACGTACAAAATAGCTGAGATGATCCACTTTTTCATATCTTATAGCCTCACTCTCTGCAATCGCAGTGCATTTAATACAACCGATACAGAACTAAAGGCCATCGCGGCTCCAGCGACCCAAGGAGCTAACAGCCCAACTGCTGCAATTGGAATACCAAGCGTGTTGTAGCCCATTGCCCAGAATAAATTTTGCTTAATATTAGAAATCGTTTTTCTACTCATTTCAATCGCATCTGCAATGCTCATCAAGTCTCCTCGCATCAGCGTAATATCAGCGGCTTCCATCGCTACATCCGTTCCTGTTCCGATGGCCATTCCAATATCAGCTAACGCAAGTGCAGGAGCATCGTTAATACCGTCTCCTACCATTGCGACTTTTTTACCTTGCTGCTGAAGCTTTTTCACTTCTTCTGCTTTTCCTTCTGGCAACACTTCTGCTATAACATGCTCAATACCCGCTTGCATCGCAATAGCCTGAGCTGTTTGACGATTATCACCTGTAATCATCATCACTTCTAAGCCCATTTCTTTTAACCTGGAAACTGCTTCTTTAGAAGTTGCTTTAATGGTATCTGCAACAGCAAGCATGCCGGCATATTTTCCGTCAAGAGCAACGAGCATGGCTGTTTTTCCTTCTTGTTCTAAATTTGTCATTTCTTCTAAGGCTGTATCAATATTCACTTTATACTGGTTCATAAGCTTTCTTGTTCCCACTAACAGCTCTCGCTCTTGTACAGTTGCTTTTACTCCATACCCTGGAATAGCTTCAAAAGATAACGGGTCTTGAATCTCTATACCTTTATTTTTTATACCTGCTACGAGTGCTTGAGCTAGAGGGTGCTCTGATAAACGCTCAGCCGATGCAACTAACTGTAATAGCTCATTTTCTTCGTAGCCTTGTGCAATACGCACATCGGTTAACTCGGGGGTTCCATTTGTCACAGTTCCCGTTTTATCTAAAAGAATCGTATCGATTTTATGCGTTGCTTCTAAATGCTCGCCGCCTTTGAATAAAATACCAAATTCTGCTGCGCGGCCCGACCCCGCCATAATGGAAGTTGGAGTAGCTAAGCCTAACGCGCATGGACATGCAATCACTAGTACAGCAATAAGCTTCTCTAAAGCCGGCGCAAATTCGCCAGGCGCAATCCAAATATACCAAACAAAGAAAGTAAGAAGAGCAATTCCAACTACAATTGGCACGAATATACCCGAAATATAGTCAGCTAATCGCTGAATAGGCGCTTTAGACCCTTGCGCTTCTTCTACTACTTTAATAATTTGCGCAAGCGCTGTCTCTTTTCCAATGTTCGTAGCTTTTATTTTTAGAAAACCATTTTTATTGAGTGTAGCTCCGATTACTTTATCTCCAACGTTTTTATCTACCGGTACGCTTTCACCTGTCAGCATGGACTCATCTAAAGCTGATTGCCCTTCAATAATCTCTCCGTCTACTGGTACTTTTTCACCAGGTTTAATAAAAATAACTTCACCTTTTTGCACTTCTTCCACTGGTATTTCAACTTCCGCTCCGTCTCTTACTACAACGGCCGTTTTAGCTTGTAAGCCCATCATTTTTTTTATCGCTTCTGAAGAACGGCCTTTGGCATTTGCTTCAAACAATTTCCCTAAAAGAATCAGCGTAATTAATATAGCGCTCGTTTCATAGTAAAGCTGATCCGTATGAGCAGATGACCCAAGCGATTTAAGAGAAGAGTATAAACTGTAGAAATAAGCTGCGCTTGTGCCTAATGCTACTAAAACATCCATGTTGGCGCTTTTGTTACGAAGAGCTTTAAATGCGCCTACATAAAATTGCTTCCCTACCACGAATTGAACAGGCGTAGCTAAAGCGAGCTGAACCCATGGATTCATCAGCATATGAGGCAAAGGAATAAACGATGTAAACGTAAAATGGCTAACCATTGCCCACAATAACGGTACGCTTAAAATCAATGAAAACCAAAAATTTCCTTTTTGTTTACTCAGTTCTTTTTCTCTGTAGCTTTGCTCTTCTTCTTTTTCTTCTGACTTTAGCTTTGCTCCGTATCCAAGTTTTTCAACTCGCTGCGTTATATCTTGCGGAGCTATTTGAGAAGGGCTGTATTCAACAGAAGCCGTTTCTAAAGCAAGATTAACGCTTGCCTTTGTCACGCCTTCTAATTTGTTTAACCCTTTTTCAATACGAGTCGAACAAGCGGCGCACGTCATGCCCGTAATAACAAATTCGGCTTTTTCACTTACAACTCCATACCCAAGCTTTTGGATTTTTTCTTCAAAGACCTGTGGACTTGTTTTAGACGGATCAAATATGATAGTAGATCTTTCCAAAGCCAAATTCACGTTTGCTTCTTTTACACCTTCTATTTTTTTTAATCCTTTTTCAATTCGGTTAGAACACGCTGCACATGTCATACCTGTAATTTGCAAGGTGGCTTCTTTTTGTTTATCACCCATCACGTTTCGCCTCCTGTTATATACCTATAAGGGGTATATATTTTTCCTAAATCAAGCGTGCGAAGGTATTCGCACGCGATGCTGTTTATGCTACGTCATAACCTTGGTCATCAATAGCCTCTTTAATATCTTCGACCGTTACTTGACTTGGATCAAATGCAACCGTTACTTTTGCATCTTCTAAGCTTACTTCTACGCTTTTTACGCCATTAAGTTCGCCTACGCCGCCTTCAACAGCTTTGACACAATGACCGCAAGACATTCCTTTTACTGATAATGTTACGTTTTCCATTTCTAGCATCTCCTTTATTTCATTAATCGTTTAATGGTTGTTAATAATTCATCCACTACTTCTTCATCACCATCTTGCACACGTTCTACAATGCAATGCTTCAAGTGGCCTTCAAGCAAAATTTTACTTACACTATTTAAAGCAGACTGCGCAGCTGCGATTTGAGTAATCACGTCGTCACAATACGTATCTTTTTCAATTAATCCTTTAATTCCTCGAATTTGTCCTTCAATTCGATTTAATCGGCTTGTTAGATTTTTTTTCACTTCTGGAGAATGGTGACTTTTTCTTTCACTATTTATCGTACAACATTTTTCTTCACTATTCATGTGATTCGCTTCGACCATCTAACATCCTCCCTTCATAACTTCATGATACTATACCCCCCTACCCTATGTAAAGAAAAAAGCTCGCTTCTGCTTACTTTATCTTTTCACCAATTTCACCAGCTATGCTTATATCATTTTCAACTAACATCAACCCACTTATAGCCTATTCCCCATACGGTTTGCAGGTATTCGTCTACAGGAAAGCCCGCTTTTCTTAGCTTATCCCGAACATTTCGCACATGAGAGTCAATAGTACGGTCTCCAATCTCCGCCTCATATCCCCACACTAACACAAGCAAGTCGTCCCGGCTGAACACACGATTTAAATGCTGAAGAAGTAACCCCACTAATTCAAACTCTTTAGGCGTCACTTGAATGTGCTGATTTTTATATTGTAATACGTGGTCTTCCTTGCTCCATACTAACCCTTTGTAGGTGATTTCATGTTTTTCTTTTAACGAACGTCTAAGAACCGCGCTGATGCGTGCAACCAATTCTTCTTCGCTAAACGGTTTGGTAATATAGTCGTCTGCCCCTATATTTAATCCTTTTACTACATCTAACGTTTGGCTGCGGGCTGTGAGCATAATGACCGGTAGATCAGACATTTTCCTTACTTTTCGGCAAATCTCCCACCCATCTTCGCTTGGCATCATAATATCTAATAACATCAAATCTGCTTTGTTACCTTCATAAAGATAGCGCAGCGCTTCTGTGCCCTTTTCAAATTTTATACATGTAAATCCGTTTGGCAGCAGATAAAGTTCTAGTAAATCCAGCATCCTTGCTTCATCATCGACTAATAAAATCGTTGTCATCCTATCCATCCTCTCTTAATGCAATCTCTACAGTCGTTCCTTTTCCCGTCTCGCTTGTGATGGTTATTTCTCCTCCATGAGCTTCTACAATCTCCTTTACAATTGATAAGCCTAATCCGTAACCTCCGCTTTTTCTCGAGCGGGATTTTTCCACTCGATACAGCTTGTCAAATACGTAAGGTAGATCTTTTTCTGGAATGCCTATTCCTTGATCTTTAAGAGTTATTGTCAATGATTCAGCTGATTTTTTTACCATTAAATCGATTTTAGTCCCTTCTTTTGAATATTTCATTGCGTTATCAAGTAAATTGATAATCACTTGCTGAAATCTTTCAGGATCTAGTGAAATATAAAGACCTTGAGAGCAGCTTATGTCCAGCTCCATCTCTTTTTCTTTTAAAGCTAAATGAAAATGCGCGCATATGGTGTGCAAATACGTAGCCAGTTCTACTTTTTGTTTTTGAATAAAAAATGTATGCTGATCCAGCTGCGCCAGCTGAAACAAATCTTTGACTAACTGTGAAATTCTTCCCGCTTCTTCTTCCACAATAGCAAGATATTTATCACGTTCTTGCGGTGTATTAGAAGGCCTTCTTGCTACGTCTGCATAGCCCTTTAAATACATCAAAGGAGTTTGAAGTTCATGTGAAATGCTGCTTAAAAATTCATTTCTCTCTTTTCGTAACCGCTGCAGCTCATTCGCTAGCGACTGAATGGACATTCCTAATTGTCCAAGTTCATCTCTTGAATGAGCACCCAGCTTTACAGACAAGTCTCCTTGACTCAGCTTCTCTGTTGCTTTTTTCATCTTGATTAAAGGAGCGGTTATAAATTTAGACAGAGCAAAAATAGTCACAATCGAAAATAAAATGGAAACAGCTCCCGCTACGTAAAAATGATGCTGTAGTCTCGCAATCATTTCGTGAATATCGTTTGTGTTTTTGAACATATAAACCGTTCCGAACTGCTGACGGCCTTTTTTAATAGGTGATGCTGTGGCGATATAAGGTTTGCTTTTCCAGTCGCCTTGCATAATTTCACCTTTGTATGTAAGAGACTTTCCTTTCCATTTCTCTACTGCTTTTCTTGCACCTTGAATTAAAGGCCTAGATGAACTGATAATTCCCCCTGTTTTATCCGTTATGACAACATCAGTTTCTGCTTCAGATTCCATCAGTGCAACATGGTTAAGCGTAGCCGAATCATGATGCTTCTCTAATACTTCCCGGTGACTGTTTCCTCTTAAACGCAAACTTTCTAATTCCTCTGAAATTCGTGTATTGGCAAGACCACTATATAAGTAAAAAAAGAGAGCGGCTTCAATTATTAAAATGAACATTAAAAACAAGAGTCCAAGCTTAATAGAAATTCGATTCATTTATTCACATCCTTTGCTTTCATTATAGAAGTAATAATTGAAGAAACTGTGCAGAATAAAGCATACATGATTAAATAACATTATTCTCTGACAGTTTACCACAGGTATCTGACAGCTTAGCGTATGACGTACGTTTATCATACAGCAAATTTCAAACTCGCGAAGCGTGCAACACATACATACACATGAAACCTACGTTCACCATCACATAAAAAAAATCCGAACGAGTTGGATTCTCCAGCAAGAATCTCGATTCATCGTTCGGATTTTTCTTCAACTAAACTACTTTTGTCTCACCCTCTTTTTATTTAACAATGATAACAGGACATTCTGCGGATTGAGCAACTTCGTGACTTACACTTCCTAAAAATGTCTCTTTAACAAAGCCCTTTCCTTGACTTCCTATTACAATGACGTCTTGTTGATTGTCATGTGCGTATTCGATAATTTTCTTTGAAGCGGTGCCTTCTAAACCGTATGCCTTATATGGAATACCTGATTGAGTTAAATGATTGTGAGCTTCAGATAAAATATCGCGATTTTCTTCTTCTATCAGTGCGTCTAAGTCAACGCTAAAAACAGGCTGCTGCAAGTGAATTCTTTCCTTAATATGTACAATTGTCAGCTTATTAGCATTTACGCTTTTAGCTAGTTTACTTGCATGTTGAAGAGCACGAATAGAAGGTGCCGAACCGTCAAAGGCGACTAAGATTTTGTTATACATATAAAGAACCCTCTCTCTTTTTGTTCTTTCGTGATGCGCTGCCATCTAGATGCTGTAGATGATAAAGCAAAAAATAATAAAGTAAGAGACTTCTTGATTTTTGCTTTATCATCCATACTATACTTTTACCGCTTTCAGAAAAAACAAAACATTTATCCGTTTTTTTCCATATAAAAAGCCTTTGCTCACTAGAAGCAAAGGCTGATCGTTTATGTTAGTAGGTTATTTAACAAACTTCTTTTAACTCTTCAGTTAAACGTAAAAAAGTTTCTTTATCTCTTTTTTCTAAAGACTGATCAATTTGCAGTAAAAGCTGTGCTTTTTTAAAGTCACGAAGAGATTTGTTTAGCACTAGTTGAGCTGCTGTCGCGTCTGATACTTTTACTTCTTCTTGTGTCATTTTGCGGGACGTATAGTTTTCCATTACAAGTCAACTCCTCATCCTTTTCGCTATTATATAAGAAATCATATAATTATTCAAATATTTTTTCTTATTTTTCATTTTAAATTTGTCCCTCAAAATGAGGTTGGAACATACCAAAATCAATTTAGTCCAAAGGCGAACGAATTGGATTAAATTGATTTCCGTGCAAGGCTTCGCTTTCCGTGGGCGGCTGGTGAGCCTCCTCATCGCTTACACTCCTTCGGGGTCTCACCTGTTTCGCTTTTCCCGCAGGAGTCTTCGCCTTGCCCTCCAATCAACAGCTAGAAGCAGCAGAATATACAAAATCCACGTTCACCATCGCCATGAAAAAATCCGAACGAGTTGGATCCTTTATCAAGAATCTCGATTCATCGTTCGGATTTTCCTTCAACTAAAATACTTTTGTCTCAGCCTCTTGATATCACAACCACTCTGGGCATGAAGAACCTCGAGGAACCAGAACCGTCTTATATTTCCCTGGAGTTTCCGACATTTCGATTTGTTCTGTAAGCCCTTGGTACAATCCTAAAGGTGTTTGGGCTGTAAAGAGATTCGGTGCAATGTACTCGTGCTTCTCTGACGAACCAGCTGTTTGATGAGCGTACGCTTTGTCATAGATGCCCATTGATAAAATCCATAAAGATACGCGATCCAATGATACACGCACGCGGTAGCTGCCTCCTTCTTTTGCTCTTCTTTCCAGTGCCATTAAAGCACCGACTTCAAGCAACCAAGAAACCGCATAATCATTGACAACTACAATAGGAGGCAGCTTAGGATTTTCTGGCGATCCTTCTAACGCCATGACTCCCGTTACACTTCCCGCTGTCTGATCAAATCCATTTCTTTTTGCCCACTCTCCTTGCGTTCCATGCAGGTTAACGGTGCAGTGGATGATTCCTGGTTTTAGTTCTGCACACTCTTCAGCTGTTAGACCGTATCTCTCTAGAAATCCGTATCGACGGTTCGCAAAAAAGATATCGGCTTCTTTTAGAAGTTCAACCATTTTTTCTTTTCCTTCTTTTTCACCGATATCCAGCGTTGAAGAGCGCATACCGACATTAGACGTAGCGTAAATCGTATCATGCTCCCAATCCGTTGGCTTCCAAATATTTAAGACGTCCGCACCGTGTAAGGCAAGAGCTCTACCAAATCCTGCTCCCGCAATAACATGACCAAGCCCTAATGCTCGAATACCATCTAGCGGCGTTTTAGGATCTTTTGAAAAAGGAATCGGCTCACTTTCTCCAATCTTTTCAATTTCAATTAAAGGAAGCTGCGCTACTTCTTCATACACGGACTCATTCATAAACTCTTCAATTGTCCGCACAACAGGCATGATAACTCCTCGCTCAGCTGCAGCTTTTTCTAATTCTTCTGCATTCCATCCGCGAATTGCTTTTGCCACTGCATCAGGGTCTTCTATACAATTTAACAGCTTTAGCGTTTCATGCTTGGAGCGTGGATATGGATTCAGCGGCATCACCCATTTGTCATCTTTTGTTTGATAAAAGCGAAAGCCTAATGGGTTATATGGATCATTTGCTTTACTTGGTGCGTACCCATTAAGCTTTTCCCATTTTTTATCGTAAAAAGGTGATAATCTTCGGATAGCTTTTCGTAAATCCATATGAATATCTTGACCTTTTCCTCCGCATATTCTCCAAATTTTTGAGACAGCTACTGATTTAGCAACTAGTGCAATAGCTGCTGCTGAGGCAAGGCGCAGCGTACTAGGAACAACCGGATCTTCTCCGTAAAACGTAATGTTTCCTCCACTGTCTTTTGCTGATAAACCTACTCCTTGAAGCACATTTTCAAGCTCTTGATAGATATCAAAATCACTATTATCCGTTAAACGATTTTCATTTGCTTTCAAAATAGATTTTGTTAGCTGATCTTTCGTAATGTTGCTCACGTATAGTCCCTTCTTTCCTAATATAATTACCTCATTATGTCCCTGCTTGCTGAAGTTATGCCCTCATGGAGTTAAATCAAAACACTTTAAATATAACCTTTACGTTAACGTTAATATTACCTTAAAACGAATGTATCATATATCACTTATGCGAACAAATAATTTGTTTCACAGACAAACAAAAGCGCTTTATGTTTTTGTACATAAAACGCTTTTTTCCTATTTCATATTTTCTTTTTTGAACTACTTTTCGATTGGTTTTTTTAATGCATGTAAATTTTCTTCTGCAGAAAGCATGACTTGGTTCATAATATCTTCCGCATCTTTAATTGCTTGGTTATAAAAGTGAGGACCGATATGTTCTTTAATAAACTCTAATACATTTTCCGCTGCAAATTCACTTATTTCTTCATCTCGTTCGTTATAAAAAAACGTTTGAATTTCATTCAGCATTTTATCTTTGTCTTCTTTTGAAAAATTAATAAACATAAACAAAACTCCTCTTTACATTGATATCTGTCTACCTGACATCATAGCAAGAGGAGCTGAGAAAATGCAGTCTTTTTTTCTTGTTGTTTTTGTGTACAATGCTGATGCTAATTTTAATTAGCTAGACACCTTCATAGCCGGTTTTTCTTTTATGCGGCTTGAGCGTTTTTTCATATCTTGTAAAATTTCTAGATATCTCTTTTCCGTCAACTCATATTTTACGAGTGGGACAAGTGATAACAAACAGAGAATACCCGGAATAATCGTAAAGATTAAAGCAATCCAAATGAGTGTGCTGTGTGACTGAATTTGATTTGGCACGTACCCTACTGCTGAAAGGATATACCCCCCTACTGCTCCACCCACTGCTGAAGCGACCTTTGTTTTGAAAATATTCGTAGAAAACACCATTCCTTCTGCTCGGTTCCCCGTTTTCCATTCGCCGTATTCTACACAGTCAGCGAGCATAGATGTTTGAGCAATGTTACTAACTCCACCGCCAAAAGAAGCTAAAAAGCTTAAAATCATCACTGGCATAACGTGGAAACCCGTTGCAAACATTGTAAGAGTGGCTACAGCATTTAGCGCAATCCCCCCTATTGCTGCACGTTTCTTTCCAAATTTATTTGAAATAAAAGGAGACGCGATCGCCCCTACAATTTGTGCTGTAAAAAATAAGGTTAAATAAAGAGACGCGATGTTCTCTGCATTTAGATTGTATTTAAAATAGTAAATAGAAAAAGTAGTTCGAATTGTTAAAATCGTTTCGACTAAGAGCATCGAGAAAATCAGGTAGCGCAGCGGTTTATTTTGAATAAATAAGTTCCAAACTGCTTTTGGCGTCTGCTTTTCCTGTCTTTTTACGGTATAGTTTTCTTTTACTCCTGAAAATGTAATAATCATTGTAATCATTAAAATACACGCATAAATAAGACTAAGCATAAACCAGTTTCCAAAATAATGAGCTAGTGGAAGAGTTAATAAACTAGCAAATAAAGACCCTACTGCTGCAATTGTTCTAGGAAAAGCCACTACTTTATTTCGTTCTTTTACATCTTGTGTAATCGTTGCTGAAAGCGACCAATAGGGAATATCCATGATGGCAAAACTTGTTCCCCATGCGATATAGGTGATATAAGCATAAATTAATTTTCCTGTATGAGAAAGATCAGGACTAATAAAACACGCCACTGTAGCAACAGCTGCAAAAAATCCGCCTATTAACAGGTAAGGTCTAAACTTACCAAATCTCGTTTCTGTATTATCAACAATCATTCCAATAATAATGTCTGCAATTCCATCCCATATCCTAGCAATAAGAAATAAAGTTCCTACAGCTGCGGCATTTAATCCTACGCTATCCGTATAAAAAATCATTAAATATGTACTTGTTAATGCATAAATAATATTGTTTCCAAAACTCCCCATTCCGTATGATAATACGGTTTTTAGAGAAACTTTTGACTGTACCCCCATGCTCATATAACTTAACTCCCTTCTCCTATAAAACGCTTTCATATCATTGGTGACTAGAATCTCATTGCTTTATGAGATTCTAGTCTTCTATTACGGCTGTATATTTTCCACAACTCGACTTTCGTAAGGCTGCAGAACAATATCTTTAAATACTTTTACTTCTGACGTATGGTTCATAAGGAAGTAATAACTTTTCTCTCCAAGCTTGCGAGGATATACTTCAATTCCATCTTCACTTTCTCTATGCTCAATATGCTGCTGTTTCACAATATCAAGCGCAATTTTTTCAAACGTTTGCTCCTCAATTCCACAGCCTACATAATAAACCGTTCCGCGACCAAACTGATTTTTTGTTACAGCTGCTTGATTATAAAATGGATCATCATACTCATACAGCACTTCAGCTGTTACAGGCGTGATAATATCTCTCCACACGGACGCACTTGATTCTTCTCCTTCATACGGTCCTTTTCCTTTAATAGCTGCTTTTTGAGTAGAAGACAGTGCTTCCACTTCATGAATTTCAATTCCTGTTATTTCTTTTACATATCCCGGGAGCGTCTGTTTAAAATGAATGTTATTTTGTTTGTCTTTAATGCCGGTTCTAAAAGTAAAAATAATCACGCCTCCGTTTTCAGTAAATTCAGTAAATCTCTTACCTAGTTCTTCATCAATGATTTGCAAAGCCGGAACAACCAGTACTTTATAGCTTGAAAAATCTCTCGAAGCAGGAATAACATCAATAGGTGTATTCAACTTATAAAACGGTGTATATCCTCTAAGAAGCTCTTGCGTAAAGTCAAATCCTTCACTTTGCTGCTGAAAGCGCCATGACCATATATTTTCATAGTCATATAAAACGGCAACATCGGATTTAATATCAGACTCAAGTACATGTTCGTAATGAACGATTTCACTAAATAACGACTGAACTTCTTTGTAGCGTCTTCCATAATGATTATCGTGACCTACAACTCCATAGCAGTATTGCTCGGCTCCTCTTGTCATTCCGCGCCAACGGAAATACAGCATATTCGTACATCCATGAGCAAAAGCCTGATAAGACCACATCTTTGCCTGGTTAGGTCGCGGAAGATAACCGATGACATCATGACCTTGAGCGCCCATTAATTCCTCTACAATCCAGAAGTTTTTATGTAGCAAGCCTCTATTAAAATCATGCCCTAGTGCAATATGAGCCGGAGTAATTGGCTCTGTTTGACCGCCCCATACCGGATAATTGTCATAGGATACAAAGTCCATTACTTCTAGATTTTCTTCATGATCAAACCATTTATCAAAGAAGCCTCCTGATACGTTCGTTGTCAACAGCTGGTGATCACCTTTATATTTCTTCACAATCGCCGTTTGTTCGTGAGCGTATCTGTTTAATGAAAAAGAGCGAAAGCGCGCCCAGTCAAGCTTTAGCGAAGGGCTGTGTGTCGTAATTGTTTTTACAGGCATAGGCACTTCAGTAAACTCGTTATATGTTTGTCCCCAGAAAATAGTGCCATACTTTTCATTTAGCTCATTAATATCTTTATATTTTCTTTCCAAAAACTGCTGAAACTCTTTATGACATTGTTCGCAGTAACACATGTCACTGCCTTCATGGCCAAATTCATTGTCAACTTGCCATGCTACGATTGCTTCTTCTGAGCAGTAGTGCTTTACGAGTTGTTCTGTAATCTGGGCGCTATACTTCCGGTAAAGAGGCGAATTAAAACAATATTGACGTCTTCCTCCAAAGGCTCTGACCGCCCCGTTTTCATCTTTTGATAAAATAGAAGGATGCTGCTTCGCAAGCCAAGCCGGAAAAGTGGCAGTAGGCGTACCAAACATAACATCAATATTCTGTTTTTTAAGCTTATTGATAACGCTATCAAAAAAGGAAAAGTCATAGTGCCCTTCTTTAGGCTCCATAAGGTGCCAAGCGAACTCTCCTATTCTCACCATGTTTGATCCTAGCTCTTTAATGCCTTGGATATCTTCTTCTATCATATTCTCTGGCCAATGTTCAGGGTAATAATCGACGCCGATGTACATTTTTCTCTACTCCTATCTATTTCTTTATTTCATTAAATGAACGATTTGCTGCTAACTGTTAAGGTCTACTCGGAAACGGTAATCAAAAGCAAAAAAATCACATTTATTTTCTTCATAAATAAATCTCTATTCAACTTTCAAGATACATACTTCCTAATCTTTTAAAACGCTTACAAATTTATTTTATGAACTTTATTCAAAATATTCAATGGTAAAAATTTAGAGAAAAACATCCTTTTTTTGCTCTTTATTAAAAGAAAGAATAAAACGCTTACAAAGACAAATGTTTTTATAATTCTTTTATACACCTCCCCTCACACTTCCCATATCCACATTTAGGTAATAAATTGCTAAGAAAACCATCGTCAAAAGTCATTTCATTTACACATGTTATCTATCAATTAGCAGAAGTCATTTGACTTATCTATAAAATAGCAAAAATTAAAGAGCAGGTTTTTACCATTATTAATATATTAAACCTACGTTCACCCTCACAACAAAAAATACCGCACAATTAATCAATAATCTCGATTAATTGTGCGGCTACTTCCTGGGCTAAAATACTGTTGTCCCGCTTTTTACTTACAGCTGATTATAAACACACTTTTACCGGTTTGTGTTCATGCAGCTTCCATTTATACAAAGCTCTTCAAACTTACATAGAGCTTATACAAGGGTAATAAGGCGAACGGCTGTCTTTAATGCTATAATTAACTTCGTATGCAAAATATCACTACTAGCATTTAAACCATACATAGCCGCTTCACCTTATTTTCGTATCATTTAAAATAAAGGAATTTTAAAGAGAAAAGTGAATAGTATAAACATGCACTTTATTTACTATCTCTTTTTAATTTTCATATATTCATTGCTTTTAAAGGAGAGGATATCATGCCAGGAGCTACAAGCATGGTCGTAATTGGAATTACTGCCTTAATTGTATTTGGACCAAGTAAATTGCCGGACATAGGACGAGCATTTGGACATTCCCTGCGAGAATTTAAAAATGCAGCAGAAGGAATTATACAGGATGACGACAAAAAAACTCCAGAGGATACTACTGAAGATAAAGAGGAAAAATCCTAATTTTTATGTAAATGAAAGTTATAAAGACTAAAAAGCCCACTTTTAACGTGCAGTGGGTTTCTTTTTTGATGTATGATAGTAAAAAATAGTAAAGAAAGAGGGTAACTTTTTGTTTAAATCGAAACTGCATTTTTGGACATTAGAACTATTAATGATTGCTTTACTGATTTACATTTGTAAACATATTTCGTTTGTTTTTCTACCAATCGGTGTGTTTATCTCCACTTTGTTTTTCCCTATTCTTGTAGCTGGTTTTCTTTTCTTTTTATTCGAACCAATTGTGTCATTTCTCACAAGAAAAAAAGTGCCAAAAACACTGGCCATCTTATTATTATACGTTGTTTTTATCGGCGTAATTGCTTCTATTGTGGGCGGTGTTGGACCTACTTTATCTAAACAATTAACTGATTTGGCTAAGAATATTCCGTCTTATATTGTAGAAACGAGAGAGTACATAAATGATTTATCTAACTCAAGATGGTTTAACTGGCTCGTTGAACAAAAATATGTGTCGCTCGATCATATTGAAGAGTCACTTTTAAACTACGCGTCTACTTTACCTACGAATCTCACAAACAGTATTTCATCTGTTTTAAGCGTCGTAACAAATATTACACTTACGGTTGTAACCGTTCCTTTCATTCTTTTTTATATGCTTAAAGACAGTCATAAACTTCGTAAAAATACGCTGCGTATGGTTCCTGCTTCTTACCGAAAAGAAACGTTACGTACAATGAAAGAAACAACAAATACGCTAGCTACTTATATTCAAGGCCAAATGCTCGTTTGTTTATTTGTCGGTATTAGTACATTTATTGGTTACCTCATCATCGGGTTGCCTTATGCATTAATACTCGCACTAATAGGAGCCCTTACTAATATTATCCCGTACGTCGGCCCTTTTATTGGCGTAGCACCCGCTTTAATCGTAGGTTTATTATACTCTCCTACAAAAGCAATATTAGTAATTATCGTCGTCGTAATCGTCCAACAGCTAGATGGGAACATTATTTCTCCGCTGGTAATTGGAAAAAAATTAAACACTCATCCTTTAACGATTATTATTTTATTGCTTGTTGCAGGTAATATTGCAGGAATACTCGGAATGATCTTAGCGATTCCGGCTTATGCTGTAACAAAAACAATTGTGATAAATATTGTAAGAATGATTCAATTCAGAAACAAATCTATCAAGTTATAAAATGCAAAGGCAATACAATAAAAGGACCTTCTCTTGAAGGTCTTTTTATTGTTCCATAGGTTCAGCACTGACACACGATCAGGTGATTTCCATCCGGATCTTTAAATGTAAACCAATGATTGTGTTGAATTCCTGTCGTTAGCTCTACTTTTTTCTGCTTCATATATTCATAAGCTTCTTTGATATCGTTTGTATTCAAATGAAAAGCTGGCGTTTTAAAAAGCGTATTTTTTGAATACGTTTTGCTATCTAATACAATTCCTGTTCCATTCATAGGTATCACATATAAATGATCATATAAAATGTCCCCATCTGCTATCAAACCTAGTATGTCACAATACCAATCTCGTGCTTTTTTTATGTCCTTTACAGGAATAAAAACCGTGCCTACTTCATTTAATATAGGGTTCATTTATGACCTCCGGTATGGATTTAGTAGTTTTACAAAGTATTCTCTTTTAATCGCTGATAACCTTTTATTTTGAGATACTTTCTATCAGTCCATTAAACTCGGTAGCAGAATTAGTAGTCTTGCGGACAAGGTTATTCTCCATACATAAGCTACACGGCAAATGTATATACTTCATGACCAAATGTAGATTACTAAAAAAGAAAATGAGAAAATCTCCCCCTTCCTCTGCTTTGCACGTGTATAATGAAAAATAGACTATAGATAGTAGCCTTCTTTTGTTTGTAGCATCGAACTTTCGTGCATTACAATAGATTTAAAGCCACTATCCAGCTAAGAATTAAAATGACTAACTTAAGGTTAAGGAGGTTAGATGTGTATGGATTATTCATCTTTACTCATACGCGAAGTCATTGATAGAGTATCTAAATTACGCCTCTTATCTGTTTATAATGAAAGTATAAAAGGAGATTTAGAAAGCACCATCCTCCCTCTTTATCAGCAGCACTTTGAAAATAAAGATGTAAACGAAACGTTGAGAATTTTAAAAAAAGACTTTCTCAATCGTACGAAACGCAGATGGTTAGATGCTGCTATACGCGACTATGAGCAAAAAAATCCTAAGAAGAATAAAGAGCTGATTGGAGAATACAAAGCGCTAACAGCTTATTATAAAACGAATGGAAAAGAACTCTTTTGCAAACAGTTTGAAAACGTATCATCTCCGGAAGAAGTCATTAGTAAACGAATTGGTATTCTACGTGAATGGAGTCAAGAAGATAGCTTCTTCTTAACGGATTATCCTTATATTCATCAAAAAACCAAGACCCAGCGAGAAAAAGCAATCCATACGGATATATCTATTATTATTGGGCTTACTATACTGGATCCAAGCTTCCAAAACGGAAATCATAGTATTATTGAGAGCCCTTTTTCAACTGTAGAGAATCCTTTTTTCTCTAACTCAAGAGCAAAACTTCTCGTCGAGCAACCCCTATTAGAGAAAGAAGGAAAAGAATATTTCTTAAGTACTTATAACTCTGAAGACGGGACAGATTACGAATTGTTAATAGAAAAAGAATACGCTGAAGAAAATGGAAATAAAATTAGTGATTTAGATCGGTTTGATTATAAAGTGTTTTTAGAAATCATGAGCCAGCGGGACGAGTTGTTCGCTACACAAAAAATCATTAACGTAAAAATTGGTGACCTTGTGAAAGCACTTTATAAAACAGATAGTAAGCGCAACTATCAGATGATAGAAGAAAGAATTACAAAAATGAAGCACTACAGCATGACAAAAGTACAGCATAATAAGAAAATTGCCTATGGTATTTTTGACTTTGTAGATATTACTACGATGCCGAACGGAACGCGAATTGCTGAAATTCACGTCAATGAAGTGATATATAGAGACTATATTCAACGCCAAACGGTGCGTATTTATAAAAATAAAGTAGAAAAATTAAGTTTAGACGCCGCTTATCATTTGCTATTCGTTATGCAAAAAGAGCGCCTCATTTGCTATGAAACAAAATCTTCATACAATGTCACAAGAGATTATTTATATTTTTCGACAAGAGTCCGCTTTCGAAAAAGACGAAAAAAAGAAAACCTTGTCGAAATTGAAACAGCCTTAGATGAGCTAGTCGAACAAAAACTAGCTGTCCAATCCTATAAAAGAGTGGGCCAAGTGTTTCAAATTACCTTTATTCCTGTGGGAGAAAGTGAAGTAAAAGACTTATTAGCTGGTGATTACGAATATGCTCCCCTTTCTATTTATCAAAACGTAACAAGTTCTATAGGCTAAAAAGAATGCCCTTATAATCTTTATAAGGGCATTCTTTTTATCTATCTACTATTAATCACTGCATTTTTTGCTCCACATTTCCGTGCGAAAGTGTTTTTTTGCTCCAATTCTTTATGTAAACATATTATTTCCCCTGCTAATATAGCTATTAAACTTCACCTTCCTTATCATTTTGTGAACTTTTTATGTCTTAAAAAGTATTTATAATTGTTTTTTGCTCCAGACCCCCGTGCGAATGTGCCGTTTTTCTTTCTATACTGCATTTACTATAAGTTTGGCTCCAATCTTCCGTGCAAATATGCCACTTTTACATAAATTTTCTTGTGCCAGCGACTTTCCCTCTTCGTTTCCTTCAATTTTTGCTCCACATCTCCGTGCAAAAGTGTTTTTTGCTCTAGATTTCCGTGCAAACATGCCACTTTCTTAAAAAAACACTATTTTTGCTGCAAATGTTTGTTTATCCCCTCTGAAAATGTGAACTTTTTGTGTCTCAAAAAGGGCAATTTTCTTTTTTTTGTCCCTTTTTTCCGTGCAAATGTGTCACTTCCTTGCCTGGATCTTTACTTTTATCATTTTTGCTCCTATTCTCCGTGCGAATATGTCATTTTTACATCAAAATTTTTTTGGAATTTGTCGCATTTTGTGTATTTCATCCGTCATAATACGACATTTAGCTTAAGAATGCTGTTTTATCAACGTTTATGAAATATAACACTATTTTTGCTCCACATCTCCGTGCAAAAGTGTTTTTTGCTCTAGATTTCCGTGCAAACATGCCACTTTCTTAAAAAAACACTATTTTTGCTGCAAATGTTTGTTTATCCCCTCTGAAAATGTGAACTTTTTGTGTCTCAAAAAGGGCAATTTTCTTTTTTTTGTCCCTTTTTTCCGTGCAAATGTGTCACTTCCTTGCCTGGATCTTTACTTTTATCATTTTTGCTCCTATTCTCCGTGCGAATATGTCATTTTTACATCAAAATTTTTTTGGAATTTGTCGCATTTTGTGTATTTCATCCGTCATAATACGACATTTAGCTTAAGAATGCTGTTTTATCAACGTTTATGAAATATAACACTATTTTTGCTCCACATCTCCGTGCAAATATGTCACCTTTTAAATAGATGTCTCGTCCCTTGATATCACTAGTCTTTTTAAAAAATGCACCATTTCCCCGTGCAAATATGTCATTTTACAGCCTATATGACTGTGTCTATACTGTAAAAGACGACGTCTATAGTTTTGGAAAGGAGGTCACTACATGAGTATACAAAAGCTGTCACTAAAACGGCACACCCTTGTAGCAAACAAGCTGCTGATTGCCATGAGCGGCTTAAGTAGAAACACTAAACGAGACAATAGCTATTACTATGAAAAACATTCATTTGGTCTTGCGAAAAACTTTGTAGATATAAAGTGGACGGGTTCTCTGATGAAGCAAATTTTAGCTTACGTAGCCAAATGTAACAGCCAGGGGCATATTTCAATTATTTCTGAGCAAGAACTGGCTAATACAATCCAATGTTCCGTTCGGACCGTTCAAAATAATAATAAGCTTTTAGAAGACTATGACATCATTCGCTGGGATCGTTTATGGGGAGACTATATTCAAGTTTCTTTAAACAACTATTTAGAGGATTTTTTAGATTTACATATAAAAGAAGCTGCTGATGTTCAAAACATATCATATAATCCTGAAATGCTTGATGAAGATAACAATACATATACTTCAAAAGGTGGTTATACTTCTGTTTCGATGGAAGTGATTTATCAATTGCTGGCTATTAAAAATATCAACATGCTGCGTCTGGCTTTACGTGCGTTGTACGTATACGAATCTGATGTAAACGTAAAGAAAGATTCAGAAGCACTTTTATCTTATACCGAGGTAAAACACATTCTTCCAAAATACATTGGCTATAAAGCTGCTATTAAAGAAATGGCTAGTAAATTGAGTACAATTTTCCGTATCGATGTGCTAGAAAAAGATGATTGTGTCAAAACATTATTAGAAGAAAAGCAGCCAAGAAAATCAATTATTGAAAAAATCAAGGATGGTTTTATTTTAAGCTTTAATTTAACTGGTGCTCATGATAGTAAAAAACAAAAAGAAATCGAAAAAATCCGTGGAGAGCATGCATTTGCTCAGTTTAAGAATTTCTTTAAATCTTTTGGACATTATTCAATTAAAAAGGAAGATATTCATTCCATTGTACATGAGTTTGGTTTAGATATAATCGAAAAATCATTAACGTCCGTTCAGCGTCACCTACAACAAACTTACATAGAAGAAAGTATGGATGCATTTCGCCCTCTTGTGCATGAAATGGAGTCAAACTTCTTTACGTATATCCGCAAAATTGCCAACGGGTATTATCAGGCAAAAATTAACGCTCTATAATACTCTTTTTTGTTATGCCTTTTTTTACTCATTTCTACTCTATTTTCCTTCCATTCTTTCTTTCTCTTTAACTTACTAAAACATAAATGTCTGTGAGCTATAATAAATCCTTTTAAATGATAATGATTTTCGTTTTCATGAAAAAAATCAACTAAATGAACAAAAAACACAATAAATAAACGTTATTTTCCGAACTACTGCGTAGAAAATATGGCTGTTATAAAAAAATCCTATATTTTTTCGTGAAAATTCTTGTAGTAAACTGCAGTTTTTTTGATTGCTTTATTCCCTTTAACCTCAGTCAGCAGAAGGCTTTTACCCATATAAGTTTTAGCAATGTTTATAATTTCTTTAATTTCTTTTTAATGTCTTATAAATGTATAGTAATGTCTCTAAAATAAAGGGCATCAAATAAATAGCAGGTATATATATGAAATGATGAAGCTAATCTATGAGATATAATCATGAGTTGATTTAATTCAGCTGACAAAAAAAGCTGTTTTATACGTCAAATTTCTCACGTATAAAACAGCTCAGCCTGTTATTCACATATTTTCACGAAGCCCTATTCACTACGTTCAATTACTAGTTAGCTGGACTTCTTTCTTTTCTTCATTTTCTTCTATTCCCGCTTCTTCTATATTCACAAAAGGTTGATCAGCAACGGTCACAAGCTCGCCGCCGCAAACATGGCGAACAACGGTTACTAGCTCTGGAAAAGCGGGAAATTTGCCGTATAACGTTTTTAAAGGAAGTGCACCTTTACATATCTTACTGTTATGTGGTTCATACCCTTTGAGCGTATCAAGCAATAATTGTTCTCCGCTTTCAGTCAATTTGATGTAGGTGTTTCTTTTATCATCTTCTCTTTTGGACAAATGCAGGTATCCTTGATTTTCTAATTTTTTCGAAAAATTAAACGCTGTAGAGATATGCATAGCTCCTAAATTAGCTAACTCTGACATAGAGATTTCTCCCGTGTTACTAGCTAAACATAAAATATGATGCTCATTTACGTTTAGTCCATAAGGTTTCACCCATTGCTCCCAGTCATCTTCCGCAGCTCTCCAGATGGCTTTACTTACCTGCATTAATTTTAATCCAAACAATGATGCATCTTTTATTGTGTATTCACTTTCTTGTTTCGACATACTATCATTCCTTATTTGTAGGCTGTTGTAAGTTAGTTTATTTTTAAAACGCGTAAAAACATTTTTATTTCATCTAATTTATCAGTATACCTACAAAATCAGACGAAAAAATACACGTACAGTTTAATTTATCAGCTTTATTCCACAAAATTTCTACAATTCTGAAGAAGTGTCTACCAACTAAAAAGAGGTACTTACTTTATTTTTATTAAAAAAAGTAATACGCGTCTTTTTAATTACTAATAGATGATGCGGATTCTAAGTGAGCAAATGCTTGTTCTAAGTCTGCAATTAAATCTTCCGTATCTTCAATTCCAACAGATATGCGAACCAGTCCTTCAGATATTCCAAGGGCTTTACGTTCTTCAAGCGTACATTCTACGTGACTAGTCGTTCTTGCTGGTCCATAAATCGTTTCAACCGCTCCTAAATTGCCGGCTTTATTTGCATACGTTAACTTTGGCAGCAAAATTTTAATAGCTTCCATTTCTCCTTTTAAAACAAAGCTTAATATTCCGCCAAAGCCTTTCATTTGTTTTTTGGCAATATGATGATGAGGGTGTGTTTCCAATCCAGGATAATAGACGGCTTCAACAGCTTCTTTCTTTTGAAGAAATTTAGCAATTTCCAAAGCGCTTCGTTCTTGTTGACGTATACGTAATTTTAACGTTTTCATTCCTCTTAAAATAAGATACGCTGACATGGGATCCATGGTCGCGCCATTGATCTCACGGTAGTGATACACTTGCTGCACTAATTCTTTAGAGCCGCATACTGCCCCTCCTAAGGCATCCGCATGTCCGCTTAAAAATTTTGTTGCGCTGTGAATGACAAGATCTACCCCTAATTGAAGAGGGTTTTGATTAATGGGTGTCGCAAACGTATTATCAATAATGACGACTGCCCCTGCAGATTTTCCTGCTTTTGCTATTCTTTCAATATCAATAATTTTCATCGTAGGATTTGTAGGTGACTCTAGATATAGCACTTTACATCCTTTATTTACTTCCGCTTCAATTTCTTCATGATTTCCCGTATTACATAAGGTTACATCAACTCCGATGTTAGGAAGGAACTCAGTGAAGATTTTATTTGTTCCTCCATATGTATCTTTTACCGATACGACGCGGTCTCCAGGTTTTAAAAACGTGTATAATGTGCTGCTAATAGCCGCCATACCGGAGGAAAATGCGACCGTTTCTTCTGCTTCTTCAAGTATCCTTACTTTTTCTTCAAAAGCTTTGACCGTAGGATTACTCATGCGATTATACGTATAGCCTGGTTTATTTCCTAACGCAACTTCTTGCCATTCGTCTACATCATCATAATTATAAGCTACGCTGAAGACGACAGGAACTTGAGTAGCATTGTAAGCAAGCGATTCTTTTTCTCCTGCCCATACCGCTTTTGTTCCGTCTTGTACATTTCTAAACTGTTTGTCTGTCATTCACTCATCACCTCTGATTTTATTAATTAGATAATGATTAGATTATATATTGTATACAATATACTGTATATAGTACAGAATAATCTGATAATAAAATAACCATACTTACCTTATTAAATTTAAAGAGGTTGAGACATAACGAAATGAATCCAATCTAAAGACGAACAAATAGGATACATGAGCTGAACCGCTTGTGACACGTCAGTTGATTGGAGGACCTAAACAAATCGAACCTACGTTCACCCTAACAAAAAATGAACCACTAATCAAAAATCTTGATCAATGGTTCATTTTTTACTTCGTCTAAAATACTTTTGTCCCACCCTCTTTTTTTATTCAGCTTTCACCAAAATTTTCACCTGTTCTTTTTCTTTTAACAATGTCTCAAAACCTTCTTCAATTACATTCTCTAGCTTGATACGTTTTGTCACCAGTTTATCAGCAGAAAAATAGCCTTTTGCCATTAAACTAATAACCGCTGGAAATACATCGCGGTAGCCAATAATACCTGTTACTGTACGCTCTTGTAAAACGATTGTTTGGGGATGAATGGACGCTTCTTTTTCAAATCGTGCCATCTTAATGCTTTCATTCTACTCAGCTCCTATCCTTATTTAAAAATTTAAAACAGCTAAAAACTCTTTGCTTACAAATTGAATCTTTTTAATCTGTTATAAAATGTACTTCTTGGTATATCTAACAGCTTAGCGGCAAGTGACACATTTCCCTGCGTTTTACGTAAAGCATCCATCATTAAGTCTTTTTGAACTTTTTCACGAAATGTGAGTGCGGGTAAGGACGTAAAATCATTTTCTTCTATTTCTTGTGAAGTATCAAAGTGGGAGATGCTCTTCTGACCGCCAAGATTTAAAGAACTTAAATAATTCAATATCCTCTCTTTTTCTGTTTCTGTTTTAAGCGAGATCTTCAAGCGTTCAAGTACATTAAATAATTCTCGAATATTGCCGGGCCACTGATAATCTATTAATTTATCTACTAACTCTTTGGAGAAATTCATATTCCAAGCATTCTTTTGACAAAAGTAGCGCATCAGATGTGGAATATCTTCTTTCCTTTCTCGCAAAGGCGGAACATGCACAGGATACACGTGAAGCCGGTAATATAAATCTTCTCGAAACTTCCCTTCACTGACAAGTTGACGAAGATCTCGATGAGTAGCGGTAATAATCCGGATGTCTACCGGAATTTCCTGATTGCTTCCAACAGGCGTTACCTTGCGCTCTTGCAATACTCTTAACAAAGAAACTTGCATAGAATGAGGAAGTTCACCTATTTCATCAAGAAAAATCGTACCGTGATTAGCCTGCTCAAACTTTCCTTGATATCCTTGACGCCGTGCTCCTGTAAACGCTCCTTCTACATAGCCAAATAATTCACTTTCCATAAGTTCCTTCGGAATAGCACCACAATTAAGAGCAATAAAAGGCCCGTTTTTACGCGAGCTGTTTTCATGAATTGTTTGAGCTATTACTTCTTTTCCAGTACCTGTTTCCCCTAAAATATAGACCGTTGTATCCGTAGGAGCCGCATGCTTTATTTCTTCTAGTGTTTGCTGAAAGGAACGGCTTATGCCTGCTTCTCCTTTAAAAGAAAATGATTGAGCAGGGATCTGTGTAGTTGTTTGGTTATGGTGCGCTTCTTCTGATAGATAAATAATCTTTCCAATAGAATGACCGTGTCTCTTTGAAATGACAGGCACTTCCATCACTATACGAAATCCCTGTTGTACAATCGTATTTAACTGCAGGCCTGACCATTTTGGTATACATTCCCGAACGGTTTTGCTTGCTCCTACAATCACTTCTTTGTAATTGCAAAGAAGCAAGAGCTGTTTGCTATCAACAAAATTCATAGAAGCGTGAACCAACTCAATTTCGTCTTTGTGCATTCGAATGCTTAACTCCCGCTCAATTGTATAAGCAATGGACGTAACCATTCCAAGTGTATAAGGGTGAGCTCTGTTTACAGGACAAGAAATATTAATAATCCCAATTAAATTTCCGTCGTCATTTCGAACAGGCGCCGCCGAACAGCTCCATTGATGCGAAGCAATCGAATAATGTTCTGTACCCGTTATCATAATGGGCTCTTCCGTTTGCAGAGCCGTACCGATTGCATTTGTGCCTACTTCTTTTTCTGTCCAACAGGCACCTTCCACAAAATTAATTTTCCTTGCTTCATTCAGTGTAAGTCTATTTCCTGTAATAGATAAAATATAGCCTTCTGGGTCAATTAATAAAGCAACCATTCCTAAGTCCGCCGCTGATTGTCTGATTCTTTCTAAGTGCGGCAAAGCCGTCTCAAGAAATAAAGAGTTCATTTGTTTTCGAGAATGAAAAGCTTCGTTTTTTAATATCGATCTGCCTTTATCTAGGTAAGGATTAACATCTGCGCTTTTACAGCGGTGCCACGATTTTACAATGATGTCGTTTAACCTTGAAGATTCAAGTGCTCCTTCGTTTACAAAACGTTTCCATGTGTTTAAAGAAAGTGTGGATTCCATTTCTTACCTCTCCCCTATAAACTTAATTGAATATAGTAAATCAAGGCTTGTTACTATTATTATAAATCACAAAGAAAACGTTATCATTACCAAAGAGAGATTCTTAAACTTACGTTATGTAAAAATTAATAGAAAAACTAGACGAGGATGCAGGAAAAATCCTATCCCTCTTACATGATTCCTTCATCCTCTAGTTTATCTTTTTAAGCCCTTCATTTTTATTTTTCATTCTTAAAGGGCTTAATCACTTAGGGCATTTGTATAGTTAAGAGTGAACGGCCTGACCCGCTGACTGCAAAAGAGCTTCGTGAATGGCTTCAGATAATGTAGGGTGAGCAGCGATAAAGTCTTCCATTATATCTGTGGTCAACTCTCCGTGCATCATAATGGTTCCTTGTCCAATTAATTCTGTAGCATGTGAACCTACAATGGAAAGCCCAATAATTTCATTAAACTGCGGTTCTACGATTACTTTCACTTTTCCAACGGACTCATTGGCAATCATCGCTTTGCCGTTTGCCGTAAACGAGAATTCTCCGACGCGAATATCGCCGTATTCGCTTCGAGCCTGCTTTTCTGTCATACCGACACTTGCAATTTCAGGGTGGGTATAGATACAGCGGGGTACAGCTCGATAATTTACGCTCTTATCTTTTCCGCATGCGTGTAAAGCAGCAACTGTGCCTTCATGAAAGGCGACATGAGCAAGCTGAATTCCGCCAACTACATCTCCACAAGCATAGATGTTAGGTATATTCGTTTGCATATGCTCATTAATATCAATTCCTTGTTTCGAAAAATGTACGCCAACCTGTTCTAAACCCAAACCTAGCACTCTAGGTTTTCTTCCAATTGAAATTAATGCATACTCAGCTTGCAGTTCATGCAGCTCCTCTTTATGTTTAAATAGAGCTGTTTTATCTTCTGGCTGCATTTCTGTTAACGAAGAGGATGTATAAATTGCTACGCCTTTTTTCTCTAATTCTTCCTGTAACGTAAATGCGATGTCGGCATCTTCACCAGGAAGCAGCTGATCTGCCGCTTCCACAATCGTTACTGTTGTTCCCATTTGGCTGTAAATGCTTGCAAATTCACATCCAATTACACCCCCTCCTACTATTAGAAGAGTTGAAGGGATAGCAGGCAGCGACATTGCTTGTTTACTGTGAATGATCCACTTTCCATCAAAAGGAGCAAATGGCAGGCTAGCGGGTTCTGAACCCGCAGCAATAATAAACTGTTCAGCCTCTATCTCTTCTACGTGATTTTCGTTTCGCACAGATAGACGATGATTTGTCAAAAAAGAAGCTTCTCCTTTTATGACTTTAATACTGTTCTTTTTCATCAAATAGCCAATTCCCCTGACCAAGTTTTTAACAATAGCTGTTTTATGATGCTGAACGCCATCCCAGTTAATTTTCACTTGTTCTAAAGGAATAGTGATACCGAATTGCTCAGCTTTCTTAATTTTCTCATAGGCTTCCGCGCTTGCTAATAGCGACTTTGTTGGCATACAGCCCTCATTTAAACAGGTTCCACCTAAATCTTTTTGTTCGATTAACGTAACTTGTTTTCCTTGCCGAGCGGCAGTGATTGCCGCCACATATCCTGCTGGACCGCCGCCAATCACAACTAAAGGTTTCACGGAATGCACCCCTTTCTATAAGAGTAGTAAAATAGGCTGTTCTAAGTATTGTTTAATAGTTCCAAGGAAATTAGCTGCAGGTGCTCCGTCCAGTACGCGATGATCAAACGTCAGGCTTAAAGGCAGCAAGTTTCTTTTTTGTAATTCGTCTCCTTTATACATCGGTACATCTTCAGTAGCTCCAACACCAAGAATTCCTGTTTCAGGCGGGTTTAATACAGGTGTAAAATACTCTACTCCGTAAGCACCGAGATTAGTAATAGTGAATGTAGAACCTTGCATTCTATCAGTGCTCAGCTGACCTTGCCGAGCATCTGCTGCTCGTGTTTTGATCTCTGTAGCTAATTCAACTAACGACATCTTTTCAGCATGCTGCATAACTGGAACAACTAACCCATTTTCTAAAGCTACGGCCATTCCAAGATGAACATGGTTATAGAGTTGAATTTCGTTATCAATATAGGCACTGTTCATTTGTTTGTGTTCTTGAAGTGAAAGAACAACAGCGCGAGCAATAAAATCAGTTAGAGATATCTTCACCTTATGGCGTTGCTGGGTCACATCTTTAATTTCTCGTTGAAGAGACAGCAAATCCGTCACGTCAGCTTTCATATTAATCGTTAATTGGGCACTGTTTAATAAACTGTTATGCATTCGACTTGCAATGACTTTCCTCATGCCCGCTACTGGAAGCGTTTCTTTGTTTATAGCGGGGTTATCTCTTTCTACCGTTTGGTGACTCGATTCTGAAGCTCTTTCCGCCAGCACTTTCTCTACATCTGCTTTGGTGATTCTTCCTTTTGGTCCTGTGCCTTGAATCGTTTCAATATTAATGTTTTCAGATTCTGCTATTTTCCGTGCAATTGGTGAAATGCGCACAGTTTCTTTATTCTTTTTTGATGAAGCTGTGTTTGCTGGTGGCTCTTCTAAAGAGATAGCAGCCGCTACCTCGTTTTTAGGCGCTTGCAGCTCATTTGCTGAACGGTTCTGCTCAGTGAGCTGCTCGTTTGGCTTTCCAACATAACAGATAATCGTTCCAGGAGGCACTCCTACATCTTCTTGTACAAGAATATCAAGAATCACACCGTCCTGCGGCGCTTCAATATCCATTTCGATTTTTTCAGAATTAATGCTTGCAATCATATCTCCTTTTGAAACGGAGTCTCCAACTTTTTTGTTCCACGTCGAAACGGTTCCTTCTTTCATTGCCATACCTAGTTTTGGCATTACAACCTCTGCAGCCATTTGCTTCCTCCTCCTTTTCTTTAATTACACGCTTAGAAGCGATTTATCTCCTAGTAACTCCGATACAACTTCAATTACTTTTTGCGGGGTTGGCAGATAAATATCTTCTAATGGAGGCGAAAACGGCACAGGTGTATGTGGTGCTGTAATTCGTTTAATAGGTGCATCAAGCATGTCAAATCCTTTATCAGCAACTAGCGCAGCAATATCTGTTGCTATGCTGCATCTTGGATTGGCTTCATCAATGACAATTAATCGATTCGTTTTTTCTACAGACGAAAGAATGGTCTCTTCATCAAAAGGTGATAGACTTCGCGGATCGACTACTTCTACGTCAATTCCCTTGTGAGATAATTGATCTGCTGCCGCAAGTGCAGTATTTACTTGTTTTCCAATTGCTACAATGGTTAAATCTGTTCCTTCGCGTTTCACGTCAGCTTTCCCTAACGGAATCGTATAGTAGCCTTCAGGAACCTCTCCTTTCATGTTGTACAATGTTTTGTCTTCAAAAAAGATAACCGGATCATTGTCTTCGATTGCTGCTAACAATAACCCTTTTGCATCGTAAGGGTTAGAAGGCACTACTACTTTAATGCCAGGAATGCTAGTAAATAAGGCGTACAAGCTCTGAGAATGCTGAGCTGCAGCCCTAAATCCAGCTCCATGGGTTGTCCGAATCGTGACGGGCACTTCAGCTTTTCCTCCAAACATGTATCTAAATTTTGCGCCTTGATTCAGCACTTGATCTAAACAGCAGCCAATAAAGTCATTAAACATTAATTCTGCAACCGGCCTTAACCCTGTAGCTGCAGCTCCCATTGCAGCTCCTATATAAGCTGCTTCTGAAATAGGCGTATCAAGAATTCGTTCACGTCCAAATTCTTGTACAAGTCCCTTCGTAACTCCAAGGACCCCGCCCCACGCCTCATCATCTTGCAGGTGGTCAATTTCCGCTCCGCCAGCTACGTCTTCTCCCAAAAGAACCACATTCTCATCTTTTCGCATCGCTAGTTTCATAGCTTCGTTAATAGCTTCAGACATGCTTAATTTTCTAGTCATTTTCTTTTCCCCCTTTAATTAATAAGATACATAAACATCCGTTAATAGTTCCGAAGCATCAGGATAATCGCTTGTTTCTGCTAGCTCAACTGCGTGTTTTACTGCTTTTTCTACTTCACCATCAATATCTCTAAGCTCTTGTTCTGTTACTACTTGTTCTGAAAGCAAGTAATTTTCAAAAAGAGCGATAGCATCTTTTTCCTGGAGATGTTCTTTCTTTTCATTTCCTGATTTATACGTTTGTGCGTCACCTTCAAAATGTCCGTAATTTCGATACGTTACACATTCAATTAACGTTGGACCTTCCCCTCTGCGGGCTCGTTGAATAGCTTCTGCAGCTGCTTCATAAACTGCCATCACATCTTTCCCATCTACCCTTACCCCTGGAATGTTATAAGATGCGGCACGGTCTGCAATCGCACTGCAGCTCGAAGCATAAGAAAATGGAGTTGCCTCTCCGTAGCCATTATTTTCAGCAACAAAAACAACCGGCAGTTTCCAAATGGCTGCTAAGTTAATTCCTTCATGAAACGTCCCTTCATTGCCTGCTCCGTCTCCAAAAAAGCAAACGCTTACATCTTTTGTCTTTTTATACTTAGCAGTTAAAGCAGAACCGCATGCAAGCGGAAATCCTCCTCCTACAATTCCATTTGCTCCTAAAATTCCTTTATCTAAATCCGCGATATGCATGGATCCGCCTTTTCCTTTGCCTAACCCCGTTACCTTTCCAAAAAGCTCCGCCATCATGCCATCTAAATCGCCGCCTTTAGCAATACAATGGCCGTGTCCGCGATGAGTGCTCGTAATACTGTCACTGTCATTAAGATGAGCGCACATTCCAACCGCTACCGCTTCTTCACCTGCATACAGATGAACAAAACCAGGCAGTACCCCTTTTGCGAAAATTTGATGTACTTCATCTTCAAACTTTCGAATTTCTACCATTTTCTGATACATCCAGCTGGCTTTTTCTTTCGTAAGCTTTTCTGTTTTGTTTTGAGCAGTTTTCATTATGGTAAGCCTCCTCATTTGATTATCAAACTTCACTTAACTACTATTGCAAGTACCGTGCCAATAGTAAAATCGCTTCATACTAGCAATCTATTGTTGTATTTGGCCTCATAAAGTTAGACAAAATTGGACACTGTTCCAACTTTGTCTAACTTTGTCCAATCTTAGAGGAAACAATTATGTAAACTGAATTTAAGGTGCATAATAAGCGTGCGAGATGAAAATCGCATTGAATAATCAACAAGAAAGCTTTTATATAAATATGATATAATGCTGAAGGAATCGTCTTCATTTTGAAGAATACTAAAGCTCCTAAAGGAGGTTGGTTAAAGCAAAACAGGCTTTATATAAGTTTTACCGTAAAGTTGGATGTAAATTAAACGATGAAAGATGAGGTGAAAACCTGGAAAACATCCAAAGTTTTTGTCATCTACACTTCGTGATGTCTAGATGACATATCGCCAGGTTACTGTTATGCACAATGCAATTCAACACATTACAAGTTTTCATGTATACGCAGCCATTATTATATTTATCATTACATATTTTTTGATTATGACTGAAAAGATCAATCGCGCTTCGGCAGCTCTTTTAGGTGCTATATTGATGATTTTGTTAGGTATTGTTGACTTTAATAAGGCCATTATGGAACACATTCAGTGGGAAACGATTGTCCTTCTTATGGGTATGATGATTTTAGTCGGCATTACAAACAAAACAGGCGTGTTTCAATACGCAGCCATCAAGTCTGCTAAAATCGCTAAAGGTGATCCTGTTCGAATTCTAGTTATTTTATCAATCTTAACAGGCGTCGGATCAGCATTTTTAGACAACGTAACAACCGTGTTATTAATTGTTCCCGTTACATTTTCCATCACTACTATTTTGAATATTAATCCTTTTCCCTTTCTTATATCAGAAGTGCTGTTTTCAAATATTGGAGGAACGGCAACTTTAATAGGCGACCCGCCTAATATTATGATTGGGGCAGCGAACCCTCATCTTGATTTTAACGCTTTTTTATTAAATTTAGCTCCTGCAGTACTAATTATCGGTGTTGTTACACTAGGAATTCTTGTTCTTATCTATCGTAAAAAGTTAAAAGTAGAAGATAGTAAAAAGCAAGAGCTAATGAGTTTAAATGAAAAAGATTATATTCAAGATTCCGTTTTAATGAAAAAATCGTTAACTGTATTAGTCTTAACGATTCTAGGTTTTACCCTGCATTCCGTTTTACATATTGATGCCGCTATGGTAGCTATTACAGGTGCAGCTGTATTATTGGTAATTGGATTAAGAACTCATGATGAAGTAGAAAGTGCGTTTGATTCTGTTGAATGGACAACCATTATTTTCTTTGCTGGTTTGTTTATTCTTGTCGGGGGATTAATCGATGTAGGCATCATTAAAAAGCTGGCTGCAGGCGCGTTAAACGTTACAGACGGCAATATCGCACTGTCAGCTTATCTCATTTTGTGGATTAGCGGAATTGCATCAGCTGTTATTGACAACATTCCTTTTGTTGCTACAATGATTCCGCTTATTCAAGATATGGCTCATGGAATGGGAATGAGCCCTGATTCTGCTCAAATCAGTGTACTATGGTGGTCATTAGCTCTAGGGGCATGTTTGGGAGGAAACGGTACGTTAATTGGAGCATCTGCCAACGTCATTGTAGCTGGCATGGCTGTAAAAAAAGGACATAAATTTTCATTTATGGATTTCTTGAAAATTGGAGCTCCAATCACACTCGTATCTCTTTTGATTTCAACGTTATATATCTTCCTTCGCTATCTTTTATTTCTGTAAGGGAAGAAAAATTAGAATCTACGCGAACAGTAAAAAAGACTTCTCAGCTGAGAAGTCTTTTTTACTGTAAATACATGCCTCAAGCAGCCCAGACGAAGTTGATAATAAAAGCGGCGCTAATGATGTACATAATCCAGTGAATTTCCTTCGCCTTGCCTGCTAACAGTTTAACGAATGTATAAGATAAAAACCCTAGCGCTAAGCCTTCGCCGATACTAAACGTTAACGGCATCAAAATGATGGTACAAAAAGCAGGCACAGCATCTGTTATCTCGTCTAAAGGAATGTTTTTGATTTCTGTTAACATGAGAGCTCCAACCATAATTAAAATAGGCGCTGTAGCAAAAGCAGGAATAATGCTAATTAATGGCGTAAATAAAATGCTCACTAAAAACAACATGGCAACGACCAGTGCTTTAAGGCCCGTTTTGCCTCCTTCTGCAATTCCCGCAGCATTTTCTACATACGCGTTCATTGCGGTAGATCCCATAGCAGCACTGGCTACAGTCGCAAGAGAATCTGCCATAAGCGCTTTATCTAACCCTTTAATTTTTCCTTTTTCATCCATTAATCCAGCTTTTTTAGATAATCCAATCATCGATCCTAAATTATCAAATAGCTCCACAAGTGTAAATGAAAAAATAATAGAGAAAAGACCGTAATGAAGAGCAGATTTAATATCCATTTGTAAAAAAGTTTCCGATATGCTCGGCATTGAAAACGACACCACGCTGCTGATGCTTTTAGGTGCTTCTACTATGCCCAGCACCATCCCGGCAATTGATACTAGCAAAATGCTAATCAGGGCAGCTCCTTTAATTTTTCGAGCGGTTAATACAGTTACCGCGATAAAACCTAATAAAGCAAGTAATGGGCCCGGTTTTGTAAGCTGACCAAGGGCTACTAAATTTTCTTTGTTGCTTACAATAATTCCTGCTTGCTTAAAACCGATAAAAGCAATAAATAGACCGATTCCAACAGAAATAGCACTTTTTAAAATAGCGGGTATCCCTTCAATAATCTTCTTGCGTAAGCCTGTTATGGTTAAAATAAAAAATACAACCCCTGAAATAAATACGGCTCCTAAACCTGTTTGCCACGTTAACCCTTCACCCAATACCACTGTATACGTAAAAAAAGCGTTTAGCCCCATTCCTGGTGCTACTGCAATAGGCATGTTCGCCCATAATGCAAACAAAAGAGTTGCAAAGACAGTGGCAAAAATCGTCGCCGCAATTGCCGCTTCTTTGGGAATGCCTGCATCTGCTAAAATCGTCGGATTAACAAAGATAATATAGCTCATCGTCACAAAAGTAGTAATTCCAGCAAGAATTTCTGTTTTTACATCTGTTTTGCGTTCGGTTAAATGAAACAGCTTATCCAACCATGAAGGGTTAGGTGCTGATTTTTTTATTAGTTCCATATGCTGAGTTTCAACTTTTTCATTTATCGCCACTTGCTTTTCACTCCTTTAATTTTCGATTCAGCTTCTTTTCACTCGCTTTTACAACTCCTCTATAAAACAGTGTGTTTTTAACCATTTCCCCTCTCTTTTTTATGAAAATATCTATAAAAAGAGCCGTGAAAACAGAAGGGAATCCTTCTATCTTCACGGCTCTTTGCTTCTGTAAACAGAAGATAAGCATCCGTCTTTTACGTGTTTTGCACAACAAACGATTTCATCGAACGTTTTGCAATTTATATAGAGAAGTTATTTAAAGCAAATAACCGTACAAGAATTCTCTGTAACAGGATCATAGTCTCTAAATAAAGAAGTGACCTGGATATCAAATAAAAGCTCCACTTTTTGCTTTAGCATTTTTTTATATTTAGTCGACAAAGCGGCATCAAGAGACATCACTAATTCTCTATATTCTTCACTAAGTGCTTCTAGTGCCGGCATTCTTTTTGATTGAGCTAGTATAAGGATTTTATTATCAATAATATCTATTTTTTGAGTATTCACGCCTACATTAAAAATTTCTTGGCTAATTTGAGTATACAAAGTAGCTATCTTCTTTTTAGAGATCGGCTCCATATGCTTCACCTTTTTCATTGTTAAAAATATGTTTTTGCTATATTGTTTTCGCTTGATTATTGTCCTTTGACCAGCTGCCGACAAATTCAGGCTCATCATAGTCAAAGAAATTGGTTAAATTCTCATGGCGATTATCAATAAAAAGCTGATTGGCGACTTCTGAGACGAGCTTTGGTATCGCATATTTTAGCCCTGAAAGAGCGGATGCAGAAATTCCACAGCTAATTAAAGCGGAATAATTAAAAGCAAAAAGGCCATATACCATTTTTTGACCTTCCCTATTACGACTTAAAAAAGCAAAGCCGTTACTAAGGTAAGGATGGGCATCCAATACTGGGTTGGCAATTTCATGCGGTGCTTTGTAATGATCGTTCCAGCGGGCGATGTGTTTTTCAACAAGTTGCAATTCTGGACGCAGAGCCGGATCTGTTAGAAGTCCGGTGCTAATAATTAAATAGTCAAACGTAAACGTTCCCTGAGGAGTGGTTACAACTGCTTTGTTCTGTTTTTCCTCGACGTCGAGCCATGGGGCATGTACGTGCAAATGAAAACCTGGCCATGAGGAAGCGCGTCCAAATGTATCATTCGTAGGCGGCTGATTGTATTCGAAAAAATGAGCCATCACTTCATATTTTTCAGCATCTGATAGAGCATGGAAACGTTCAATCATTCCTGAAGCTTCCATTTGTCTGATTGGATTAATACGGGGAAGTTCTTTTCGTCGAACAAATACATGAGCTTCAGCAACCCCTTCAGAAAGCGCATAGTTGGCGTTATCAAACGCGGAAGCTCCTCCTCCTAAAACAGCTACTTTTTTGTTCTTCAACGTAGTAAAATCAATGGTTTGTGAAGTGTGAGAGTAAAGATGAGACGGCAATTTTTCAGAAATCATAGATGGAACATGCCATTCTCCTCCTCCTTGAATTCCTGTAGCTAGTATAACTTTACGTGCCATCAGTGTAGGGCACACGGCTCCATTCCCTTCAATATGCAAGCGATGGATACCTGTTTCTGCAGGCTCAATTAACGTTAATTTTATTTCATTTGCCACAGGAAGGTTAAGAATGTTCCGGTACCAGCGCAAATAATTCATCCAGTCTCCTCTTGGGATTTTGTCAAGAGCTTCCCAGCCTTCTGAGCCGAATTGTGCTTCCCACCACGCTTGAAACGTAAGTGAAGGCATACCTAAATCGATAGACGTTAAGTTTTTGGGCGTTCTTAGCGTAATCATTCGCGCGTACGTTTCCCACGGACCTTCTAAACCCGAACGGTTTTCATCAATAACAAGAATATTCGACACGCGTTCTCGCAGCAAGCCAAAGGCCGTTCCTAAACCGCTTTGACCTCCTCCAATAATGATTACATCGTATACGTGTCCGCTCTTAGGGATAATTGGCTGTACCTCTGTTGGTTTCCTGAAGGAAAGGTAAGAAAGATCGGTTTCTACTCTTTTATTTAAAGCTTCTAAGCTCATCGTTATCTCTCCTTTCAATAAAGTTTCTCCGTGATAAAAGTTTATTTTATACCTAACACAAAATGATAGGTTTTATAACATCATTTAATTTATATTTATATTATCACTTTTGGAATATGATTGTATCTCCATTCTCTCTAAAGTTTTTTTTGCAAATTGTATAAAATCACTAATATATTTTTTTTATATCTTATGTATGGAAGCATATTTACATCGTTTAAAAGGAAAAAACCATTACAAAGTTTAAGGAAGAAAGCTTTTCTGACATAAATTTTAAGGTAAACATGTGCGAGTTTGTGACAGTTATTTGTTAATTACGCTCTACTACTTGACTATCGTATTCATCAAATCTATAGTCATAATTAGTAACTCAGCAAAGGGAGTCAACGTATGAGAAATTTATTTAAAATAACAGCTATATTTACAACGATTGTTATGTTTATTTTAATGATTGCCGGCAGTCTGGTCACAACCACAGGATCTGGATTAGGATGTGGAAACGAGTGGCCGCTGTGTAACGGGCAGTTAATACCCGAATACGCGGTAGCAACAATGATTGAATATACGCATCGTTTGATTACCGCATTTGCAGGTCTTCTCGTTTTAGCATTTTCTATTTGGGCTTGGATTCGTTACCGCAGAAACCGTGAAGTGAAAATTTTAGCGATTATGAGTATTGCATTTATCGTTATTGAGTCATTACTCGGGGCTTCTGCAGTTATTTGGCCTCAGTCAGCTGAAGCGCTAGCGCTTCATTTCGGTCTTTCGCTTATTGCGTTTACCGGCGTATTTTTACTTTCAATGTTTGTTATTCAAAAGGACCGTTCGGATCATTTTATTAAAGGAGCGGTTACAGGCAAATTTAAATGGCTCGCATGGTTTACGCTTCTGTTTACTTACTGCGATATTTATTTAGGGGCATATGTGCGTCACAAAGGTGCAAGCTTAGCATGTACAAGCTTTCCTGCTTGTTATGGCAATACGCTTATTCCAAAACTTTCAGGAACAACAGGTATTCATTTTGCCCACCGATTTGCTGCTCTTGTGCTGTTTGTTCTTATCATTTGGATTATGGTATCTGCCATCAAACAGTATAAAGAAACCCGCCGTGATATTTATTACGCGTCCATCATTGCGGTTGCTTTAACCATTGCTCAAATATTCAGCGGTATCTTTGTTGTCATGTCTCGTTTAAATGTCTTTGCTACACTGTCTCACTCGGCATTTATTACAGCGTTATTCGCTACGCTTAGCTACATTTGTGTACAGACTTTAAAAGGTAAAAGACGATAAAACCAAAAAAACACGTGCAGTTCATAACTGCACGTGTTTTTTTTGAGTTAAGCTAGTTCTATCCCGCCTGTAATCCCGTAAACTTGAGCTGTTACGTAGCTTGCATCCGTTGAAGCTAAAAATACGTATACATTTGCTAACTCTACCGGCTGACCAGCACGCTGCAAAGGTGTATCTTGTCCAAAGCCTGGAATAGCGTCGCTTGGCTGCCCTCCAGAAATTTGCAGCGGCGTCCAGATAGGTCCTGGAGCAACGGAGTTGACGCGAATACCTTTTGGAGCTAATTGCTTGGCTAGTCCGCGAGTGAATCCGTTAATGGCAAACTTTGTAGCTGCATAGTCTAATAAATTAGGACTTGGGCTATAGCCTTGTACAGAACTTGTTGTAATAATAGAAGCACCTGCCGGTAAATAAGGCAGCGCTGCTTTTACGGTCCAATATAAAGAGAATACATTTACTTCAAAGGTTTTGCGCAGTTGGTCCGTTTCTAAATCAGCAATATCTTCTACCGCCTGCTGTTTGCCAGCTACGAGCGCTAGAACATCTAAACCATCTAATTCTTTATAAGCTTTTTCTACTAGCTCTTTGCAAAAAGATTCTTCGCCTACATCACCAGGTATGAGAACGGCTTTTCTTCCTTCTGCTTCAATAAGCTTTTGTACTTCTTCTGCATCTGCTTGCTCTTGTGGCAAGTAATTAAGCGCAACGTCTGCACCTTCTCTTGCGTAAGCGATCGCTGCTGCCCGGCCAATACCTGAATCTCCACCCGTCACAAGAGCTTTTCTGCCTTTTAATTTACCTGCACCTATGTAACTGTTTTCCCCGCAGTTCGGGATGACGTTCATTTTTTTCTGTACACCGGGCGGTTCTTGATACTGTTTTGGATAGTCTTCATGGAAATATTGAGTTAATGGATTATTTAGTTTTGACATATTCGTCACTCCTTTATGAATGAATCCTTAACCAACTAAGGAAAAGTTTTCTATACACTTGTTCTTCCCGTCCTCTTCTTTAGTAAACATGTTTGATGTGCTCTATTATCCTCACTTTTCTTTCGTTACCCTTCCCCTTCAATCAACAGCTAAAAACAGCTGCATACATGAAACCTACGTTCACCATCACAATAAAAAAATCCCAACGAGTCGAATTCTCTATTAAGAATTCGATTCCTCGTTCGGATCTTCTTTCAACTAGAATACATTTATCCCCCCTCTTTAAATAAATGGTGAGAGCTTTGTATTTTGCTGTGAACAATAAGCTTTCTTTCTCTTCTGTCCTGCTACTCTGTTAGTTCCACTTGTAAAGGCTTTGATTCTTCTTCGGCTTCTTTAGGAGTGCGAACGATTAACACATCACATTTGGCATAGCGTAAAATATGTTGAGATACGCTTCCGATTAAAATGCGCTCTACGGCGTTTAACCCCGTCGCACCGCATACAATTAAATCAACGTGCTTATCGGGAGCAATTTTTTTAGATATTTTTGTTTTAGGGGAGCCGTGTTCAATTAATGTCTCGACTTTCGTTACTCCAGCTTTGATGGCTAGGTTGCTATAGTTGGTCAAAAGTTCTTCAGCAAATTTCTCTGCATCTTGAAAGCGTGTATCCGTATAGAATGCATAAGGTGATGGACTTAACGCCTGTATGTCGATAACGTGACAAACTATCAAATAAGCGTTATTTTTTTTCGCACTGTTAACTGCTTTTTTAAATGCCCACTCTGCTTCTACAGAACCGTCTACTGCTACGAGGATGTTACGATAAGCCATATTCATCATAATCTCTCCTTTGTCTTTCGTTTATAAAGAACTTTCCTTGCTACACTTTTATTTTACTTCTTACGCAAACGAAAGTATGTGATTTTTATCACAAAGTAGAGAAATTAATAAAAATGGAGCCGTGTGTAGTGCACGGCTCCATTTTTATTGAACTTGAGAGTTAAAAGTCATTATCCAAATCGACCCTGCTACAATCGTAATAACAAAAACGATTCCAAGTATTAAAGCCATCACATTATAACGGGGCTTCTCTCCGTCTTTAATATGCATGAAGAAAAACAGTTGAATGAAAAATTGAAGCACGGCCATTCCTAGAATACTAGCTAGTAATATATTTTTAGCAAATACATGGTTTAATACGAGCATCGGAGGAATAACGGTTAAAATAATCGAGAAAATAAATCCGATTGTATAAGCTTTTAACGACCCATGGTTCTCCATCTACATCACCCCCATTAAATACACAACCGTGTAAAGGAAGATCCAGACAGCATCAAGAAAATGCCAGTATAAGCTGATAATCGTCACTTTTCGCTTTGTTACAGAGGTAATTCCGTATCGTTTTAATTGGATTGTAATTGAAATCATCCAAATGATGCCGACAGAAACGTGCAGCCCGTGCGTACTAACTAGCGTATAGAAAGCTGTAAAAAATGCGCTGGTGGAAATGGTTGCTCCTTCATGAACCATTGTTTGAAATTCATGAATTTCAAGGCCAACAAAGCACATACCTAAAAGCAGAGTTACGATTAGCCAGCCAATTAAAGGCTTTATTTTTCCCTTGTGCATGCTCAGCACAGCTAATCCGCTCGTAAAGCTGCTCGTTAATAAGATAAACGTTTCAGAAACAAATCCTGGAACTCCAAAAAATTCCTTTCCTGTAAGGCCACCCGCAGTATGATTAACAAGAACGGCATAGGTCGCAAATAATGCTCCAAATAAGATGCAGTCCGTTACGAGGAAAAGCCAAAAACCCATAACTGTGATTCCTTTATCATGTTCGTCATGATGTTCTTCGTGGTGCGCTGTCGCATAAGCCATGTCAGCCAACCCTCCCTACTGAATCTTCTATATGTCGAATTTCATCCACCGGAATATAATAGTCCGAGTTGTATTGAAAAGAACGAGCTAGTAAACAAGCTCCGACTCCTGTCAAACCGAATATCGCCATCCACACCCAGTGGAACGTTAAGCCAAAACCAGCAATGAACCAGAAAACCGCCATGATAAATGGAATACCTGAATTCTTAGGCATATGAATCGGAGAAAAAGCAGCTGTTTCCTTCGCTTTTTTCTTTTTTCTTTCTTCTTTTATTGTCCACCACGCATCTTGCCCCGTTACTGTTGGAATCGCTGCAAAATTGTAGTGCGGCGGCGGTGAAGGAATGGACCATTCTAATGTACGTCCATTCCAAGGATCCCCTGTTACATCTCGTTCTCCGTACTTAATGCCATGAAGAATCTGCCATGCTTGAAAGATAAACCCTATGCCCATAAAGAAAGCTCCGACTGTAGAGATAACGTTCAGCGGTCCCCATCCCATGTCAAAGTCGTACGTATAAATACGGCGCGTCATTCCCATAAACCCTAATGCGTATTGAGGCATGAAGCATACATAAAAACCAATATTCCACGTCCAAAACGCCCATTTACCAAGACGGTCATTTAGTTTAAAGCCAAACATTTTTGGCCACCAATAGTACAAACCTGCAAAAAAGCCGAATACAACGCCTCCAATTAACACTTGGTGAAAGTGTGCAACTAAAAAGTAGCTATTATGATACTGATAGTCTGCGGGAGCTGCTGAAAGCATAACACCCGTTGCTCCTCCCACAACAAAGCACGGGATAAAAGCAATTGTCCATAGCATTGGCTGCGTCATTTGAATACGGCCGCGGAACATCGTAAATAACCAGTTGAACACTTTAACACCCGTTGGAATTCCGATAGCCATCGTCGTAATAGCAAAAAACACATTCACATTAGCGCCTGCACCCATCGTAAAGAAATGATGCACCCATGTGAAATACGATAGAACGCTAATAATCATCATTGAAAAAACCATAGACTTATAGCCAAATATCTTCTTTTGAGAAAACGTGGCAACGATTTCAGAAAAAATACCGAATGCAGGAAGTACAACAATATACACTTCGGGATGTCCCCACATCCAAATTAAGTTAATGTACATCATCGGATTTCCTCCGCCGGTCATAGTAAATAAGTGTCCGTCAAAGAAGCGGTCAATAAACAATAAAGCAAGCGTTACGGTTAATACAGGAAACGCGAAAATGATAATAATACAGCTTGCTAGAACGGACCACGTGAATAGCGGCATATGCATAAGTTTCATGCCCGGCGCACGCATTTTTAAAATAGTCATAATAAAATTAATTCCGGAAGCCAAGCTGCCAATACCTGATATTTGAATACCCCAAATATAAAAATCTTGACCTGGTCCAGGACTGAACTGCATGCCAGAAAGCGGCGGATAACTCAACCATCCTGCATCTGGCGAGCCGCCGATTACGAACGACAAATTGAAAAGCATGGCGCCAAAGAAAAATAGCCAAAAGCTTACCGCGTTTAAAAAAGGATAGGCGACATCTCTTGCTCCAATTTGAAGCGGTACAACAATGTTAAAGAACGCAAACATAAGCGGCATTGCCATAAATAGAATCATAATGGTTCCGTGCGTAGTGAAAATTTCGTTGTAATGATTAGAATCTAGAAAATGCCACTGAGGGAATGCTAGTTGAATACGCATTAATAGTGCATCTACTCCGCCTCGAAACAGCATTAATAATGAAGAAAGCATATACATAATTCCAATTTTTTTATGATCCACCGTTGTGAGCCATTCACGCCATAGCCACTTCCATTTTTTAAGATACGTAAGAACAAAAATAATACCGGCTAGTGTTAACAAAATGGCGACATCTGCTCCATAAATCATCGGCTCCCCTGTCACAAAAAAACGAGATGAAAAATCTTTTAATTTGTCTAACAACTTATTTTCCTCCTTCCTGGTGCTCGTGCTGTGTATGTGTTTGTTCATCAGAAGCCACATTCATGGTCTTCATGTCTTCGTTTTTCATATGGTGATGCTGACTATAATATTGACCGCCGTTTTTAATGACAATTTCTTGGAATAAACCTTTAGGAATAGTAGAATACGATTTTTCCAAGGAAAGACCTTGTTTGGCAAGACTGTTATAATCAGCTTTTGTTAAAGCTGGTGCGGTTTCTTTCACTTGTTTTACCCACTGATTAAATTCTTTTGTCGATGTAGATTTAACTTTAAAATTCATATGAGCAAATCCTTCACCTGTAAAATTAGCGCCTGAACCAAAATATTCTCCCTTGTGATCAGCTTGCAGCCACAGTCCCATTGCCATTCCCGGCATGGTATATAATTGTCCTCCCAGCTCCGGTACCCAAAAAGAATTCATAGGTGCATCTGACGTTAGCACGAATTGAACGGGCACATCTTTTGGAATTTCAACATAGTTGACTGTCGCAATATCTTGATCCGGATATTGAAATAGCCATTTCCAGTCAAGGGATGTTACTTCAATTGTTAACGGTTTTACATCTTTTTGCGGCGGATCTACTAAGTCATACGTCGTCTTGGCCGTAGCGAAACCTAAAATACCAATAATAATAATAGGGATGCCCCACCAAATAAATTCAAGACGCTTACTATCGTCCCAGCTTGGCCGATACGGAGCCTTGTTTCCAGGCTTATCACGGTAGCGTAAAACGATATACACAAGCAGACCTAAAACAGGAATAACAACGATTGTGCATAAAATTATGGAAAAAATAATTAAATGGTATTCTTTTTGAGCCACCGCCCCCTGTGGATTTAAAATCAAATAACGACTATCACAGCCTGCTAAAAAAATTGTAATGAATACGAAGAGAATGATTAACTTGCCAATATGCATTGATCTTTGCTTTCTCACCTAAGCTCAGGCTCCCTTCTTCTAAATCTCTGTACATAATAATGGTATATAAACGTTCATATTAGAGATGCATCCCAACGGATCAAAGAGCTAATAACCTCCTAACATATTGAATTTTGTCATGACATATTGCTTACTCCTAAAAAATTATCATGTTGTGTTGTTAAAGGGTGTGATATTTATCACACTTAAAGCGGTTTTTATCTATTTTGAATACCTTTACCATAATTTCGTCACATATTTGGGTAAAGGTGGTGTGAAAGGTGCCTTGCTCCTGGCGGGTAGATTCTTATAAAAGCAAAAAGCTCTTCCAGTTATTATCAACTGGAAGAGCTTTTTATAAGTAATAGTAGAAGTGGCGAGCTTCAAATCCTTATGAATTTGTTTACTTGATCTGCTGAAATATCCAATCAATCATCTTTTGTTAAGAGAGTTATGACTTCCTTATATTCCTCTAACTCTTTGGTCTGTGCGAGAGTATAGATTTTCTCTAGCGATAAAAGAGAGCTCTGAATAATAAATGTGCGAGGCTCCGTATCATTTTGCAGTAATTCATCAGATATAAACGTCACAAATTCCAGACTCTTCTTTTGTTCCTCTTCATTTATTAGTTTATTTTCAATCACCCGTTTTAACTTCGCGGTTACGCGCGTAAGCTCAGTCGAAAAATGACTTTCTGTTTTCTCATTAAATACCGCAGAGTAAACGGAAGGGTTAAATAACTGTTCTTTTTGTTCTGCTACTTCGATTACGATTTCCTCTATACGCTTCATACAATAACGGACAATTTGTTCAATAGGCAATGGATAGTTTAGTGCTTTATTCATTTTAAATATATTGTTAAGCATTCCTTCTAGCAGCACAGCTCCATCAAATAAATAAGGAGAAGTCTTAGAGGGGAAAATCTCCTGAAAGCGTTCATATATCCAGTTGAATGTTGCTGCTTTTAACTCCTCTATATATTGAAATGTTTTAACTTCATTTAAAACGAGTGTACTTTCAATCATTTCAGGAATTTTGTTTTGCTCTGCAAAGTTCAGCATAAAAATTATCTGTTCTTCAAATACCTTCTGATTATCTCCTTTATATTCAATGGCTACTTTTTCTCTTTGTAGAATAAGTGATTCTTGCAAAGACGAAAGTAATGAGAGAAGCAGTTCACTTTTAGATGAAAAATATTTATAAAATGTTCCTTTTGAAATACCGCTTCTTTCTAATATATCTTGTACCGAAGTGTCTACGTATCCTTTTTCCATAAAAAGCTGGTGCGTATGCCCTAAAATATCGAGCTGTTTTTGATTCATTGCTGCTACTCCTCTGTTTACAATTTACTTTTTATTTAGTATAACTTATCTGCCTTTTCCTACGTGAATTTTATCCTTTTTCCTTGATAAATAAATAAAAATAATTATATACTATTAGTACATTTTTATACTATGTGTATAAAAATGTACTAATAGTATACTCGTAAAAAAGCTACATCCGGCTACAACTATATGGAGAAAGGAATGTTTTTGTGAAAAACCTAGATAAAACCGTAGAAGATAAGGAAGTTTTAGACTTATTTAGTGGTAAGAGCCGCGAAAATCCATTTGTGTTATTTTCGAAAATGCGGAAGATGGGAGCTGTTATTCCTATTCCTTCTCCTATGGAAGAAATAAAAACGCAGGCGTGGGTTGTGACTCGTATGGAAGAGGCTATGCAAGTTCTAAAAGGTCATCATCATTTTACGGTAGACCAAAGTTCTATTAACACACCTCATGATACACGAAAACATAAAACTGATGAGTCTGATCCCCCTACATTTTTTGGCGGACAATCGATGCTTTCTGTTGATGATCCAGATCACCGGCGCCTACGCAAGCTTGTATCAAAAGCATTCACGCCAAGATATATGGAAAGCTTACGTCCGCGTGTACAAGAAATAGCCGATGAGTTACTCGATGAAGTACAGGACAAAGGAAAAATGGATCTTGTTAAAGACTACGCCTATCCGTTACCCATCAACGTTATTTCTGACATGCTCGGTGTTCCGAAAGAAGATAAAGAAAAAATTCACGGTTGGTCTGCTGCTATTGCAAAAGGACTGAGCCTAGGGAGAAGAGATCCTGGGGTGGATAAACAAATAAAAGCTTTTGGAACGTATACCATGCAGCTAGTAGATGCTAAGCGTAAGCATCCTGCCGACGACTTAACAAGTCAGTTAGTCGCGATTGAAGAAGAAGGAGATCGCTTGAGTGAAGCGGAATTGCTTTCAATGATTACGTTATTAATTTTTGCGGGGCATGAGACTACCTCAAATTTAATTGCGACCGGATCTTTAATGTTATTTGATCATCCTGAACAGCTGGAAAAAATTAAAGCCAACCCTGCTTTAGTAACTTCAGCTGTTGAAGAATTGCTTCGTTTTAACGGGCCAGCCACTATTTCAGGACCTCGTTATGCCACCAAAGATCTTGAATTGGGCGGTCAGCAGATTAAAAAAGGCGACATGGTAATTCCTGTCTTAAAGTCAGCAAATCGTGATGAGCAGCAGTTTATAGATTCAGAGGAACTTGATATTACGCGTACTATCAAGCGGCACTTGGCCTTTGGTCATGGTATTCATATGTGCTTAGGAGCTCCGCTAGCTCGTATAGAAGCAGATATTGCTTTTTCTACCTTACTAAGACGTATGCCTAATCTGCGCCTTTCCATTCCTCGGGAAGAAGTAAACTTACATTTTACACTAAGCTCACAAGGAGTAACTTCCTTACCCGTTATCTTTTAAAATACCTAAAAAGTACAATTCGATAAAATAATTATTGATCTAGCAAGTGACAACTACTAAGCGCTATGTAGCTAGTAGATTCCAAATTTATACCTATTCTGAAGGAGGAATAAGATCATATGAACAAAGAAGTCATTCCCGTTACAGAAATTCCAAAATTCCAATCACGTGCAGAAGAGTTTTTCCCTATCCAATGGTATAAAGAAATGCTGAACAACCACCCTGTTTATTTTCATGAAGAAACAAACACATGGAATGTATTCCAATACGACCATGTTAAACAGGTCTTGAGCAACTACGAATTTTTTTCAAGCGATGGACAAAGAACCACTATTTTTGTTGGAGATAATAGTAAGAAAAAAAGCACATCTCCAATTACCAATCTTACAAACTTAGATCCTCCTGACCACCGGAAAGCGCGATCTTTGCTTGCTGCAGCCTTTACTCCTCGCAGTTTAAAGAACTGGGAACCGCGAATCACACAAATTGCAGCAGAGCTTGTAGAAGCGATACAAAAGAATTTAACTATTGATATTGTTGACGATTTATCTTCTCCTTTTCCTAGTTTAGTTATAGCAGATCTATTTGGCGTACCGGTAAAAGACCGATATCAGTTCAAAAAATGGGTAGATATTCTGTTTCAGCCTTATGACCAAGAAAGATTAGAAAAGATTGAACAAGAAAAGCAACGTGCAGGAGCTGAATATTTTCAATACCTCTACCCCATTGTCATTGAAAAGCGCTCCAACCTTTCTGATGATATTATCTCAGACTTAATTCAAGCCGAAGTTGATGGTGAAACATTCACAGATGAAGAAATTGTACACGCTACCATGCTGCTTTTAGGTGCAGGCGTTGAAACCACAAGTCACGCTATTGCAAATATGTTTTATTCTTTTTTATATGACGACGAGTCGTTATACAGCGAGCTGAGAAACAATAGAGAATTAGCTCCAAAAGCAGTAGAAGAAATGCTTCGATATCGTTTTCACATCTCCAGACGAGATCGGACGGTTAAACAAGATAACGATTTATTAGGCGTTAAGCTAAAAAAAGGAGATGTGGTTATTGCGTGGATGAGTGCATGTAATATGGATGAAAATATGTTTAAAACCCCTTTTTCTGTAGACATTCACCGTCCAACTAATAAAAAGCACTTAACATTCGGAAACGGACCTCATTTTTGTTTAGGCGCCCCTCTTGCTAGACTTGAAATGACAATCATATTAGAAGCATTTTTAGAGGCCTTTTCTCACATCGAACCATTTGAAGATTTTGAATTAGAGTCGCATTTAACAGCTTCAGCTACGGGGCAATCTTTAACATATTTGCCGATGACGGTGTACAGATAAAGTCTATGTGCATGCCAAAGTAGAGAAACGTGAAAGAGGTTTATCTTCTCTCATGTTTCTCTTTTCTTTTATTATCTCGTTTAATTATTTATGTACCAAGTTTAGGAGGCCTTTAATATGATTTAAAACTGACAGTATCGAAATTTAAGTGACGATGAGCCGGTTAACGAAATATCAGCTATTGTCTTCCCTGCCTTAATACATCTTCTATAAAATGCTGATACAAATAATTAATAAGAGCAGTCGCAATCGAGATGATAAAAAGTTGAAAACGCGTCATGTTGACCATTTTGTATACCTTTAGTTTTTCTGCCAGACTCGTCAAAGGATAAGCAAATAGATAATCAAATAGAACGTTAATCAGCAAATATTTTTTGAAATTCCCATAGGTCAGCTTGAATACCCAAAAATTAGCTACAAAAAATGGTCCAAAGATAAAAGAAATGTCGCTTGAAAGTTTAGGAAAAAGAGGTTTTCTCACTTTCCACCAAGTAAAGCTTTTAGATAACTCACTGATAAAGGCAATAACCAATGAACTAAACGTCAAAACAGGTAGGTATCTTTTAAAGACAAATTTATCAACTTTTACTATAGACAGCCAAGGCAATAAAAGTACTGCCAAAAGCGTTAATTTACCTTTCATTATGTACCCAACTCCTGCCGTTACGAAAATGTAAGCTAGATCATATCCTCTTTAGTTTGTGTAATAGGCTCTTTTTTATGTGCTTATTACACTGCGTTAGTTCTTTTATTCACCTTTTATTACAAAATTTTTTCCTTTCTTTATTTTAATCCTGTACTTTTTTGCTTTTAGGAAATTATTGATTCTCATATTCTGCATGTGCATGGAGAAAATACGGAGGTGAATGTTTAAAAGGAGGAAATAAAAATGACTACAGTACGTGAAGTTATGACTAAAGATGTGAAAGCTTGTGCACCGCACGACCCAGTAACAGCAGCTGCAAAATTAATGCGTGATATTAATTGTGGTTCTGTGCCGGTGTGTCAAGAAAATCGAGTAATGGGAATGATCACAGACCGTGATATCGTATTAAACTGCGTGGCGGATGGAAAAGATTGCAACACTGTGCATTGCCATGATTGTATGACCAAAGATGTAATTACGTGTTCTCCGGATACGGATATTCACGAGTGTGCCCGTATGATGGCTGACCATCAAATTCGCCGCATTATTGTAGTGGAGAATAATAATATGGTTGGAATCTGTGCAATCGGCGACCTTGCGACAGTGAACGTATATGTTGATGAAGCCGGTGCAGCATTAAGCGAAATTTCTAATCAAGTTCATTAAAACTTTTCAGCATATAAATCCTTAATGCTTGTACAAAATAACCCTGTCTGCAAGGAGGTGCTAACATGCCAAATTTAAACGATAACAAATTTAAAAAGATTCAGTCTGAGAGTCAAAAGCAAGGAAAGTCTCAAGAAGAATATGCAGCTGAGCTTGACGCTAATCGTGCAAAAAGCCAAAAGAAAAAGTAACAATAAAAAAGGATTACAATCGGCAGAGGCTCGGTTGCAATCCTTTTTATCATCCCGTTTTGTTACAGGCTGCGATCAGTTATAAATGTATAGTGAGTATATGCTTCATACTTTTCACCGGGCTTTAATACACAAGAAGGAAAATGCTTATGATGAATAGCGTCCGGTAAACCTTGTGTTTCTAGGCAAACACCGAGGTATTTCTCTGAGTGAACTCCTCTAATTTCGAATTCTTCGTCTAGATGATTTCCCGTATAGAGAACAACTGAAGGCTGATCCGTTTTGACTTCTATTTTGCGGCCGCTTGCAGGGTCAAATAATGACATCTGATTTTTAGCTTCTGCTTCTAAAAGAAATGGATGATCGTACCCTTTACCCACTAATATGTTTTGCGGATGTGTGGATTCCACACCTTCCTTGAGACTATGTCCTTCTCTAAAATCAAATGGGGTACCTGTGACATTTAGCGTTTCTCCAGTAGGTAAAAGATCATCATTCAACTCTAAGAATTCGTTACTTTTCAGCTTCAAAACATGATCCAAGACCGTTTCTTTTAGATTTCCGCTTAAATTGAAATACGTATGATTTGTTAAATTGATAAGAGTGTCTTGATCTGTTGTTCCTTCATAAGAAATATGGAACTCATTTTTATTCGTTAATGTATACGTAACTTTCACTTCAAGGTTGCCGGGATACCCTTCTTCTCCGTCTTTACTTACATATGTAAATTCAACACCTACATGGTCACTTGCTTCAATTATTTTGGCATTCCATATCTTATGGCTGAATCCTTCTTTTCCGCCATGCAAATGGTTGTTTCCTTCATTTTTCTCTAGACGATAGGTTTCATTATTAAGCTCAAACGATGCTCCACCTATACGCCCTGCTACGCGTCCGACCACAGCTCCGAAATAAGGAGAATACTTTTGGTATTCTTCTATTGAATCAAATCCCAATACAACACTTTCAATCTTCCCTTCAGAATCCGGCATTTCAATATTTGATATCACACATCCATAGTCAAGGCAGGTGATTTTAAGCCCTTCATCATTTAATAAGGTATAAGCATGTACAGCTTGATTGTTTAGTTCGCCAAATTTCTCTGAGTTCACTTTCACTTTTAATCAGTCCAATCCTCTTTTTATTCGTAAATTGCTTAACGGATCCTACATGTTATAAACATCGGATATGTTGTTATAGTTCCCTCTGCAATACTTCCTGAATCTTCATTATTCTCATTTTATTGTAATCGTGTACATTTCTTAATTCAAGCTTGAATGATAAAGGCTGGCCACTGTGTGTCATTGCTATTTCTTTAGTATTCCTAAGTATTCTTCCCAAGGTCCTACATCTTCTCTATATCGTTCTGCCATTACTCGAACAATTTGCGCAATATGGGTTAAATCATGAGCAACCCAAGTCGAGAGCAACTCTCTGACTTTTACTTCCCCAAACGCCGGGTGTTCTCCTCTCACTTCAAGGTGCTTTTCATGCTTAACTAGCAGCTTTAGTTGATGTAAATTCTGTATTCTTATCTTTTTGAATTCAAGAAGCTTCTCTTCAATAGAACTAGCAGATTCCTTGTTTAAATGGGCATAGCGGTCAAACGGAGGAAAAACTCCCTCTTTTCCTTTTTGAAGGATAAATTCTAGCCTTGGTATCCAATTGTTTTTTTCTGCTTCTATTAAATGTTCTATGACTTCGGAGGTATTCCACGTTCCTTCTCCTTCATTGCATTGCAGCCACCCTGCAGATAGACCAGACAAAAGTTTTTCAAGTGTTTGTGGCGTATGCTCAAGTATTTCAAACGCTTCTTTTAAATTAAAATTCATATCAATTCCCCTTTCTCAACGTAATGATGCTGAGCTGTCAGTTATGTGAATCCTTTAGAGATTATAGTCAATTTTACCATAATTCGCTTCTATTAAAGGAGCCAACTATTTTTCTAATTCCTTTTATGATGACTAAAACAAAACAAGAACACATGTTTGGTTTTTCTCTAAAAATATGATAAAATATATATAGACTAAAACGCAGTGAGTATCAGTCTGAATAGGCACTGCTCATTCGTAAAATAGATTGCTAGCAACTTTTTCATCTTGAGCTTTTCGTGTGAATTGGAGTGAGACAACAGTGAGTAAAAATCAAAAGCGATGGACAAAAGAAGAAGATAGATTTCTTATCCAACACTATGGTGCTATGACGCTTCAAGAGATGGGTAAGCATTTACATAGAAGCAAGGAATCGGTTAATAAACGACTTACTCGATTAAATCTTCGTGCTTCGGATACAGCTTTACGTAAAAAATGGACGCTTGAACAAGATGCGTTTTTGCAGGAGAACATTGATGTCATGAATAACCGTGAAATGGCACATTCCTTAGGCAGAAGTCCTTCTTCTATTGCTACGCGCATAAAAGTTTTGGGACTAACACGAAAAACGGCGATGCGAAGATGGACGCTGCAAGAAGACGAATATTTGCTAAGGTATTACGGGGTAAAACCTCTTTCACACATATCAGCTAAATTACAGCGAAGTGTGCAAGCGCTAGAATCGAGGTTGAACCGTTTAGAAGTGTATGGAGCCAAAGCACACGTAGGACATATTACAGCGTGTGAACTAGCAGCCTGCCTTGAAGTAGATGTTCATACAATTTACAAGTGGATTCATAAAGAGAATCTACCGTACAAAATGATCATCGCCAAGACCAGAACATTTATGGGAATTGACATTCAATCTTTTTGGAAGTGGGCTGAACAAAATAAATCGTGCCTTAACTTTTTTAAAATACCTAAAAATACGCTTATTCCAGAACCAGCGTGGGTGAATGAACAAAGAAAACTAGACTATGTAAAGCGCCCTAAATACGAGCATAAAAAGTGGACAGCAGAAGAAGATGCCAGATTGTGGCGTATGTTTTATCAGGAAAAGCGCAATCAGCGAGAAATTGGGCAGCTGCTTGGGCGTTCGAGAAATAGCGTGCAGCGACGCTTAGAGCGTTTACGTAAAAAGAAACTAGTTAGTTAAACGATAAAAAGCTTGGAATAAGCTATGCTTACTCCAAGCTTTTTTTATTGATATGACTTTTTGTTAAGCTTTAACTGCTTTTTCCCAATCTGCTGCAAATTTTTCCATTCCTTGGTCAGTTAACGGATGTTTTGCTAATTGCTCAATAACAGCGTATGGAATTGTGGCAATATGAGCTCCTGCAAGTGCTACACGCGTTACATGATCCGGATGTCTTACAGATGCCGCAATAATTTGAGAGTCGATGTTTTGAACGCGGAATAACTCAGCAATTTTAGATACCAGCTGTACTCCGTCTTCTGAAATATCATCAAGACGTCCTAAAAATGGAGAAACATACGTCGCTCCAGCACGAGCTGCTAAAAGCGCTTGGTTTACTGTAAAGATCAGGGTTACATTTGTTTTTACGCCTTTTTTAGCAAGGTAGCGCGTCGCTTCCAAGCCAGCCAATGTCATAGGCAGCTTAATCGTAATATTTTTATCTCCGTCGTTAATTTTAATCAGTTCTTCAGCTTGAGCAATCATCTCTTCAGCAGAAAGTGCGTCAGGAGTTACTTCAGCGGAAACGGATTCAACTTCCGGTACCATTTGAAGAATTTCTTCGATGCGGTCTTCAAATCTTACGCCTTCTTTTGCTACTAAAGATGGATTTGTTGTCACACCAGCTAGAACACCTACTTTGTATGCTTTCTTAATATCCTCAAGGTTTGCTGTATCAATAAAAAATTTCATCTCACTATTTCCTCCTTATTGTTATACATCAATCTGCATTTCCACGTATGCGAACTATAGCTTAGCCAATTTGCTGCAGAGCATATAGATTTTCTATAGAAGCGTTTTCAATCTCTTTTGCAGTTAATACCTTTAATTTTTCTAAAAATTGTATAGCGTCCACTCGGTCTTCAATGTCTTCTTCTGTACGAATATTCTCCGTTTTAATCTGATGGATACATTCGTTGATGACTTCTTTGTACGCATTCGTTTGGATAAACCATTCTGCTAACAGCGTTTTTGTTGCTTCTCTTTCTTCTTCACTTTTAACTGCAAACAAACTCTCTGTTTCCGTTTCACTCAGCATAAGGCTGCTAAAATCGTGATTCATACAAAGCCAAAAATAACCTTTTTGGCTATCGTAATACTTTCCTTCTCTTAAAAGAAAATACTTGATTCCAAATTTAATTTTATGAGATTGGTTCTCTGAACTCGGCATATGAACTTCTTTTATTTCTACGCTTTCTGATACATCCAGATATGTTTCTAAACCGTACTTTGTATTCACTACTTTTGCATCCAATATGTCCATCCTCATTCTCCTTTTCTCAAGTTCTATTTATTTTTATAAAAAAACAGAGGCCTGATTTTATGTAATAACGAATCCAGTTTTTGTGGATGTTTTTCTTAACCAACCGACATGTTTCACTGTTTACGCTTTCATTATATATCAGATTATTCAAAAAAACATCAAAAACAATCAAATTCATTCAAAAAAAGTCATAAAATCCTAAAAATTAGTCAAAAAAGTTCATGGGACATAAAAACTACGTAGTCATAAAAGATTTTTACAGTACAATTGTAAAAATTAGGGGTAAAGTAGCTAAACTCAACGATGTACTAATAAGGGTTGCACTTGAAACAAATTCTGGCTCAGTATTAAATTGAAGCGCATACATTGTCGTGTTTGTTGCTGTTGGCATAGCGGCCGTAGTAATCATAATCTGTTTAACCATGTCATCAACTGGAAGAAACAAAGTAAGTAAATAAGCAACGGCAGGAGAAATGATCAGTTTAATTATAAGTGATAAAGAAACTTTGCTCTTGGCTAAATTTCTAACTGATATTTTTGCCAGCTGCATGCCGAGTACAATCATAACCGTAGGAATTGCTGCATTCGCAACTAAATCTACCGCTTCAAGGACTGATTTCCCTAAATAAATATTGAAAAATTGAAAAAACGCTCCCAAAAAGGCGCTATATATAGCAGGCATGCGCTGAACAGCACGAATAGCTGAACGTATACCATTTCCTTCTGCACTTCCTTTTGCGGCGTAGTAGACCCCAATTGTACACATTACCAGCTGTTGAATAACCATTAAAATGATTGCACAGTCAAGTCCTGAAACTCCAAAGATTAGTAAAATTACAGGAGTACCGTAATTCCCATTGTTCATAAAAGAAGAAGCTAATATCATCCCGCATGTCTCTCGAGTGGAATACTTCTGAATAAACGCCACAATATATACAACTATAATTAAAGTAAAGCAAAGGGCAAATGTATAAAAAATAAGATATAAATAATCCACCTGAAATTTTGTCGTATAAAACGTTCTAAAAACTAATATCGGAGACATTAAATAAAGCGCCATGGTGGATATCGTTTTTGTATCGAACCCTATTTTCTTCTGCCCAATAAAACCTAGTGTAAATATGCCGAAAATAGGTAATAGGATTGTTAAAAATTCCATTTTAATCACCTGTTTATATTCTATTCTTTAGAGAAACAATTGAAAAGCCTAGATAGTCAACTCTCTAGGCTTTTCATTCCCTAATTCATGTACGTTCCGCCATTCACATTAATGGATTCACCCGTTATAAAATCAGACATACTTGAAGCTAAAAATAGAACGCTTTCCCCAACATTTTGAGGAGTTCCTAACTTATTTAACGGAATTCGCTTTGTTACTTCTTTCCTGTATTCATCTGTCCATTGATTACTCATGTCCGTTTCTACAGGACCTGGACATACGGCATTTACAAAAATATTATGATGCGCCATTTCTAAAGCTAAATGCATCGTAAGGTAGTTAACCGCAGCTTTTGAAGCTCCGTAAGATGGCGCTGCATTTTTATGCGCTGTTTTGGCTGTTGTAGAACTTACATTGACAATTTTCCCGTAATTTCTGTCAATCATATAAGGCAAGGCGGCTTTACAGAAATATAAAGTTCCATTCAAATTGACATCTAATACCTTTTTCCAATCATCTAAAGTCATTTCTAGTGTTGAGCTGCGCATATTGATACCCGCATTATTTATTAAAATATCAACTTTTCCAAAACGCTCTACAGCAGCTCTTACAACCTCGGTTGCAACATTTGGATCTGCTACATCCCCAGCTTTTACAATACATTCTCTACCTAAGTCCTCAACCTGTAAAGCTAATTCATTTAATAAAGTCTGATTCGTACCGTGTATAACTAATGAGGCACCGTTTTTAGCTAAAGTTAAAGCGATAGCCTTTCCAATACCTCTACTAGCTCCTGTAATAATCGCAATTTTGTTTTCCAACAGCATACTTTATCCCTCCGAAGTATATGAAGCTATTAAGACTTTATGAATTCTTCTGACACACACACATATTTAATAGCTTGTCTAAAATACGTAAAAGCAATATGAACTTTTCCATCAGCGCTTTGTTTAATAGAAGGATATGAGTATTCTCTATTTAATTTTTCTTTTGAATTATTGGTCATTGCATAGCCATCCCCTATTTCAATATCCTTTTTATATGGCCATGTTCTCCCTCCATCTTCTGAAATCGCAACTGTCATCGGTGCTCTAGGTGCTCCCCAAAATGCTTGTCTGCCTTCATCATCTTTTTCAGGTGTATCTTGATTAGCAGGCAGAATATCTGTATCCTCTTCATCTTCAATTTCATCATAAAGCGACAGCCTGCGCTCCGTACAATTAGCGGCGTTCATATTGTTAAAGACGAGCGCTAAATCCCCGTTATTTAATTTTGTGAATTGAATAGAAGAATTGTTATTAGGTAACTGCGTTGGAATCGGCTCGCTCCACGTTTTCCCGTAATCAGTTGAACGGCTGCTATAAATATGATCAGCCCAGCGGCTGCGAAATAATGCTAAAAGCGTACCATCATCTAATTTTTCAATATTCATATGAACACACCCTAAGCTATTAGGCACTTCATACTCTTCCCAAGACTCACCTTGATCTTTTGAGATTTTTACTGCGCTTATATCTTTATTTCCTGTCCACTTTTGTCCTGGAGGCGTAATGCAATAGAAAACAGGTAAAAGCCAATCACCGTTATCTAATACAACAATAGGCTGTCGAATAAAAGTACCTGGCTGATCAAATAAAGTTTCAATAGGTCCCCACGAATAACCTTCATCTTCCGAAATACGATATCTTACAATCGCTGTGTCTTGATTACCGGATTTTTGTGCCGTGTACAATAGCCATAATTTATTGTCTGGGGCACGAAATAAAATTGGGTTTTGCTCAGAACGAGTAGGATCGTCTGAAAGTTTTACAGCTTTACTCCATTCTTTTTGGCCTTTTTTAAGTCTTGATAGATAAATGTGGATGTCGGCTATTCCCTCTTGTGTGCCGCCAAACCAAGTGCATAACAGGTCACCGTTGTCTAGTACAAGTAAATTAGAAGCGTGATTTTGTATACAATCAGAAGGAATATATGCCTCTACATGTTCCAATCCGTCTGGACACATTTTTAACTTTCCATCTGCTACAATACTCGTTGATTGATTACTCATTACATTTCTCTCCTTTTAACTTAAACTAAACTATTTTCTACTTTGCATCTATATATTCTACAGTGTTATATTCAGTATTTTCAGACTTTTTATCTTTTCCACCGATAAATCGGTCAATTACCATCACAATAAATGGGGTAATGACAGCGACATACATATTGTCAATACCAAAAGGGTTTCCTAGCAAATACCATACAGTTGTGAAAATACCGGACATTGCTAAGCCGATAGTTGCACCTCGGTTTGAACTAAAGAATGGAAGATAAAATCCCATTGCAGCTACCACAGCAATAGATGTTCTCAATGCACGAGTGAAAAAAGATAAAGTTAATAGTTCTGGGGCTAAAACCACACCAAGTAAAGGAATGATACCAACAACTACAGAAATAATTCGAGTCATCTTCATCTGTTGTTCTGGAGATGGTTTAGCTTTTGGAACATAAAAATCGTCAACAATTAATGTTGTTGTAGCTAAAGCCACGGTTGAAACCCCAACGAAAATGGATGCTACTAAGGACGTTGCTACAATTGCTGTTAATACTGGATTCATATGTTCTAAGAATACTGGAAACGCATAGATAGGATCGATATTTGGATACAAATATCGTGCACATACCCCAATCACTCCGATTGCCAATGCAAGCGGCAGGCATAATAGTGCTGCATATAAACTTGATTTTTTAGCTGCTTTTGCACTTTTTGACGACGTAATGGCTTGAATAATAAATTGTGTAGAGAAAATAGCTCCCATATTTCCAATAAGCCACGCAAAAATGGTCCCTCCACCGATCGTTCCATCCCATGTAAAGTAGCTTTTTGGCAGTTCTTGCACGATAGGCTTGAACCCACCGCAAAGGTACAATGCAACTCCTACTGTGATTAAGACACCCGCATATTTTACAAATGAGTGAAGAATGGTGACCCAAGCTACTCCCTTCATTCCTCCGAATGTAAAATAAAACGTACTGACGATGGCTGTAATAATAGCACATGTCATCAACGGTAAACCTAAAAGAGAAGCAATGGCCGCAGAACCACTGAGGTAGTTTCCTAGGTTTACAAGTAAAAGAGCAGCTATCATAATAATCGATACAACCGTTTTTGTAGATCTTCCAAATTTCTGCTCAATTATACCGGAAATGGTATATTTCCCAGTTCCATAAAATTTATTAACTAAAAAGAATGAAAAGAGGAAAAAAGCAATTGTTACCGTAATAAGTGACCAAGAAGCTGCAATACCATCAGTAAATGATGATTCAGCAGTCCCTACTGTCGATTTAGTGCCGATAAACTCTGACATTAATAAAATTCCAACTACAAGAGCAGGCAATGTTTTGGCTGCGTTATTAAATTCCGCGCTGGATTTACTTCTTAGTCTCATTGTTAACCATGTGGTAAATAAAATATATACAACAATTACTGCTAAAACAAAAATCAGGCTTGAAGGATTTAATGCTTTCATTACAAATTTCCTCCTATAATAACAACAGAATTTTGATATATGGCGATAAAATTTTCAATATTTTACGATTTGTTTTTCTCTATGCTTCTACCATTTTTTCTGTCCTAAAGAGATCCGTCATTGGTCAGTGGTCATTATGCGGACATTTATTAAGCGCTTTCATTCTTGTTCTGTGAAGAAGGATAAAACATTACAAATTATAACTCATTGTCTTCGGAGTCTTTAGTTACAATCCACGTTATTGCAACTACTATACTCACAGTAAAAGATATTCAAGTTGCTCCGAAGACATTTTATAAGAACTTTATAACAATACTATTTTTAAAACTTATTTAAAATCTTTTTAGGCGACAGTTCTGCAGCGGACTGAAGAGCTGCTAGCATACTTCTTTCATCAGCAATTCCTTTTCCTGCGATATCAAATGCTGTACCGTGATCGACAGAAGTGCGAATAACGCCGCCGTTTAAACCAACTGTAATGTTGACGCCCTCTTCTAACCCTAGGACTTTAATAGGCACATGTCCCTGATCGTGATAACAAGCGATGACAATATCGAAATCTCCGCGAACTGCACGGAAAAATAGCGTATCTGCAGGGTATGGACCTGTAACATTTATCCCTTCAGAAGCTGCAATTTGAATACCAGGAATTAGCTTTTCTTCCTCTTCTCCTTCTCCAAATAAACCGTTCTCTCCAGCGTGAGGGTTAATTCCGCAAACGGCAATTCGCGGTTTTTTATACCCTGCGCGACTTAATGTTTCATGAGCAAGTTTGATAACGGTGTATGTTCGTTCCGGTGTAATAGCATCTATTGCTTTTTTTAATCCTACATGAGTAGTAAGGTGGATGACTTTTAGTTTTGGTGAAGATAACATCATAGAATAATCCTTTGTATTCGTAAGCTCTGCCAAAATTTCAGTATGGCCAGGGTAAGTGTAGCCGCCCTTATGTAACGCTTCTTTATTTAAAGGTGCCGTACAAATGGCCTGTATCTCTTGCTTTTTTGCTAATTCAATCGCTTTTTTAATAAATTTAAAAGCTGCGCTCCCAGCTAATGATGAGATTTCTCCAACTGGAAGATCTTCCGGCACTAAGTCCAAATGAAGACAATCAATTACGCCACGAGTAAATTCTCCTTGATTTACCTCGTTAACGCGATGGACAGTTAACGAGGTTTGTGTCATTTTGATCGCTCTTTCTACTATCTTAGCGTCTCCTACGACAATAGGACGACACGCTTCATAAACCGATGGATCTGCTAGTGCTTTTACAATAACTTCTGGACCTACTCCAGCTGCATCGCCCATTGTAATTCCGATAACAGGTTTCATCATATTCCTCCTTTAAAATTCACTTCAATTTTTATTGCACTGTTTAATTATTTGCTTAATCTTACAGAGGGTTCCCAAACATCTTTTTTCCCCTGCAGCTTCGATTTAGCTTTAAGCATAGCTACATCTGTACCAAAACTTCCTGCTTTCGTTACAGCAAAAATCTCTCTTTTATAATCTAACTTGCCAAGTGGTATACCAGGCTCCACTTCGTCAACCAAATGAAGTCTATGAACCTGTAATTGACTTAACACTTGTTGAGCCGTGTCTCCTCCCGTAAGAAAAAGATTAGTAATAGTACATTGATTAATTAGATCTACAGCTACTTCTCCCATCGTCATTGAAATATAGTCACTTATTTCAATAGCGCTATAGCCTTGTTTTTTACCAATCTCTTGTGTTTCTTTTACTTCTTCTGAAGAGAATAAAGCAATACTTTTTCCTGTTTTCAGAAATGTTAAAGCCCTCTCTATTACCTGATCTATTTCTTTTTGTCTGGAAACACCGTCTAAAATGATTTTTGATGGGTTCATTTCTACACTAATGGTGTCAGAGTATAGTAATAGTTGGTTCAGCTGATTTCTTCCAACTTTACTTACGCTTCCAATAACAAATAGCACAGGTTGATCATTTCTTAGAAAACTGACTTTCTTTGTGGATGGCTGTAGTCCATAAGCTTGAGGTAAATAGTTAATTAACCCGCTTGAACCGGACCATACAACAGAAAATTCCGTCTTTTTTATCGTTTCAACGAGACATTTAAGATCTGATTCATGAATTGAATCTACTGTGATGTATGAAATGTTTTGATTTTTGTATGCTTTAAGCTTTTTGAAGATAAATTCATATCCTGCATGAAGATCTTTGTACGAAAGATGGCCCACTTCCTTTTGCGCTTGGTTTTTAACCAGTCGGGCAATTAAAGAATCCTTTACGGGAGTTTTAGGATCGTTCGCTACTTCAGTTTCATCTAAACGTTTTTGATTCAGAAAATGTACGCCGTTAATCACTTGTCTTCCGGCGTTTGGAAAGGCTGGAGCGATAAAAACAAAATCAGGTTGAAATACGTCGTACACAGCATTAATTTCTTGTCCGATATTGCCTCTCATTGTGGAGTCAATTTTTTTGTAAATAACATCAAATGTTTCACCTTGAATTCTTTCACAAACGTTTTTAACTCTTTCGTAAGCCTCTTTCCCTGAAACAGCGCGGCTATCCGTATTAAATATAAAAGCTTCTTTTTTACTTAAATTACTATTGTCATCGGTTAAAACAACAGAAACATCTAACCCATAACGAACTAATTGTCCTCCGCAATCACTTGCGCCTGTTAAATCATCAGAAATAACGGATATTTTCATAGAATGTCATCACCTTTTTAAACAAGTAATTTACGGTAAATTCCTTCCATATCTTTCAAACTTACTTCTTTAGGATTATTATTTAATAATCGCGTTACTTTTGAAGCGGAAAGAGCTAGCTCTGGAACATCTTCTTCCTTTACTCCATATTCTTTTAGATTTTGTGGGATTTCTAAAACGTTTGTCCACTCTACAATACGATTTACTACTTTTTGAGCTACTTCCGTCTTTGAAAAACCCTCTATTTTAATTCCCATAGGCTCAGCTACGAGGAACAACCGATCTTCAATGGCATCCATGTTAAACTCCATCACATGAGGTAAAAGCATCGAATTAGCTACACCGTGAGGAATCTTAAATTTTCCGCCTAGCGGATATGCTAATGCATGAACCGCAGCAGTACCTGCACTTGTTAAAGCCATTCCGCCGTACATAGAACCTACAAGCATTTTTTCTCTCGCCTCGACCGAATTCCCATTTTGATAAGCTTCTATAATACTAGACGAGATGAGACGAATTGATTCTAATGCAACCATATCGCTTATTAAATTTGATTTATTTGAAATGAATGATTCTAATGAGTGAGTAAATGCATCCATCCCGGTTGCAGCTGTGATAGGTCTTGGCAAACTTAATGTTAGAACTGGATCGAGTACCACTAATTTAGGCAGTAAATACTTACTTACGATTCCAATCTTCAATTCTTCATCGGGCAGTGTAACAATCGCATTAGGCGTTACTTCCGAACCTGTTCCTGAAGTAGTTGGAATTAAGATAGTTGGTGTACCTGGGTTTTTAACTAAATCTGTACCTAATAGTTCACGGATAGATTGGTTATTTGTTTGTAAGACTGAAAGAATTTTTGTTGCATCAAGCACGCTTCCTCCACCAAATCCAATTAATACATCATACTGTTCTTTGCTAATGGCTTGAAAAACTTCTTCAATGTTTTCAACCGTTGGCTCTGGAAGAACATCAATATTCACATAGGCTGATACGCCTTTGTCAGATAACTGATGAATAAGCTTCTCGACAAAACCTAACCTTTTCATCGATGGTTGAGTAATAATTAAGGCTGACTTGACTTCTGTACCTAATAGAGAAAGGTGTTCTCCTACTTTTTCAATTGAATTTGGTCCTGCGATAAGATGATTTGCCGTTTGAAATTGATAAAGCTTTTGCATCATTTTAACCTCTTTTCCTTATAGTTAGTTTATTTTAAAGTGCATTCTGTTTTTTATAGCCCACAACCATTTCTTTTACCTTTTCAAGCCCCTCTCCTGATAGTTCAGAGACTGGCAGTTTAGGAGGGCCTACCGGAATTCCATATAGTTCTACAGCTTTTTTCAAAGCCGATGGAAGCGTCCCGTATTGGAATGTGTCTCGAAGAGGCTGTAATTTTTTTTGAGCTTCTTCCGCTTCGTTGTTAAATCCCTTTAACCAGCTGGTGTAAATAGATACGACAATATCAGGGACCATATTTGCAGTTGCTGCAACTGCTCCTACTCCCCCTGCTTCTAAGGTCTTTAGTATTAAAGAATCCGTTCCCGCAAACACGGAAAAATCTTTATCTTTTGTTACATGAATATAGTTTTTGATATTTTCGAAGCTGCCGCTGCTATCTTTAATTCCTACTATATTAGGAACATCTGCTAGCTTGGCGACAGTGTCGGGCTCTAAGCTCATTCCCGTTTTTGAAGGAATATTGTATAAAAGAACTGGTAATGATGTTTCTTCTGCTATTCGCTGAAAATGAACGATCACTTCTTCTTGAGTTGGTGTAACAAAGTAAGGAGTAATAACAGAAAGAGCATTTGCTCCAAGGTTTTCCATCTGTTTTGATAATTCAATAACTTCTTCTGTACTGTTCCCTCCCGTACCAACAATTACAGGGATTCTTCCTTTGACCTCATCAATGATCACTTGAGCAATTTTTAATTTTTCTTCTTTTGTGAAGAGATGAAATTCACCATTTGTTCCTAAAGCAAAAATGCCGTGCACACCAGATTCAATAAGATGACTAGTTAATTGACGCAGTACCGGTTCATTTATTGTCTGCTCTTTTGTTAAAGGCGTTAATAACGCTGGAATAATTCCTTTTAACTCCATATTCCTTCCTCCCTACAGTATCTATTTGCATTTAGTTAATTGTTTATTTTTGCAACGTATATGTACAATTTACTTTTTTTAAAACGTTTACAATTCGAATTATATACATAAATGTTTAATTAATCAACAGTTAAAGAAAATAAAATTTAATATTTTCTAAATTGTTTAAAAATTAAACAACAAAAACCACTTTATCTTTACTAACTTATAGATAAAGTGGTTTTTAAATTTGACTCAATAGAATACATATAGGAAATTTTATTTTAGTTTCCGCCACAGAGTGGTTCGATTTATACCTAACCTTTCAGCTGTCTTTGTTTGATTCATACCCTCTTCTAACCATATTCTTTTTATGATTTTTCGTTCGATTTCTTCTAACGTTCCGTTTAAATCAATTTCCTGATTGTCACTTGTAACGCGAATTGTACTTATTACTTTCTTTAAATCATGAAGCTCTAAAAAAGCCCCTTCAGCTAATAGTAGACTCTCTTTAATGATCTGTTTTAGCTGCTTTACATTACCAGTCCATTCAAAATTCTTTAAGTTTTCGTTTGCATCGCTACGTATCCCTACGATTTGCTTGCCGAATTTTATATTGTATTCTCCGATAAAGAAAAGAGCTAAGCTTTCGATATCTTCTTTTCTTTCTGTTAATGAAGGAAGGTCCAAGGTTAAACTAGCTAATAAATAATACAACTCTTGATCAAAACGCTGTGTTTCAGTTAAGTATTCGATACTTTTACGCGATAAAGTTATAAAACGGCACGTAGTTGAATTCTTTTTTAAATAACTCGCTAATTGTTTTTGAGTATCCAATTCTAAAAAATCTATATTGTTTAAAATAACGCTTCCATGCGGATTATGGGCTAATAAATCATCATAGGAACTTTTGTCTAGAAGGCGCGCCCATTGTGCTTTTGAGAGAACTTGACAATCTATAATAAGCAGTGGATATTCACGTCTTTCACTATTAACATGAATAAGTTTTGCTAGTCGTTCTTTTCCAGTTCCTTCTTCACCGCTAATCCATACATGCTCTTCCGTATTAGCATAAATAGTTGCAGCTCTTAAAACGCCTTTCATTCTCTCATTTTTTGTGACGATAGTAGTAAGGTTACTTGCAGAGCTTACTTCGTTTTGTAAAGACACAATTGAGATTCCATCTATACCTTGATTTTCATCGGACTTATATTGATTAATGCGAAACACAATCAATTTTGAATGTGAGGTTTCCAGAGGATATCCTTTTACTGTCCAAAAGTCATCATCCCTACTAAAAACTGTTTCAAAAGAACCTGTGCTACATACAGTCTTTATAGCCTCTTCTACATTGAGGTTTTGTTTAAAGCTGTCACTGAAATTCTTATTAAAATAAGGATTAGAAAAAATAGCTTGAGACGTTGAATTGTATACAACAATTCCTTCCCTTTCATTTTGAATAATATCATAAGACATCAAGTAATTTTTTTTGAAAGACGAAAGAAATCCATATATTTTCTTTGCATTTTGAAAAGATTTTAAAACACTTTCCTTTCCAGAAGTCAGCAATATACCATTGAGTCCAAGCTTTTCAGCTATTTTTACCGTAATGGCATCTCCAATAATATTTGTATATCCATCTTGCTGTAATTGAACTAAAATAGGCTCGATTTCTTTCTCGCTTTTGACTTTGTATGCAGACATATTGATATCTAGTATTTGACAAATTGTAGAAGCTCCTTCTGAAATAGGAGAGAACCCAACGATTGCTTTTTTTCCTGGGTAACCCTTAGCAAGCGTCAGCACGCGAAGCATATCGTAACCAGAAACTTCAATTTCAACAACCGGGATAGTTAACTCTCTTTGGATGAGTTCCGCCGTTCCTCCTCGGCTGATGATGATATCTATGCCATTATGTATTGCATCTTTAGCAAGAGTCAGGCCTTCTTCTAAATCACCTATCTCTACTTGCAACTCGAATTCTTCTTTTTCTCCTAGGGTAACCATTAGCTCTTTTAAACCGTTATAAGGAGCGATAGCCAGTACTTTCATTCAATCACCTTCTGTTGCATTTTTAAACACATCTATAATATACCAAAAAATTCTTTTGATGCAAAATGAATCAACTTACAAATGTTTCAAAAAAAGCCTTATGTCGATTAAATATAGGCAAGGCTTGAAAACACGGGCAAGGGTTACCTGCTAAACGACCTCTTTTTTTATTAGTACAAACTTCTCTATATTGAAAATATACCCACTCATTTCACCGTTTTTTCACTTTAACATGATATCCTGTAGTATACTTTTGTTTCACGTACTAATTCCCATAATTTTTTACTATTTGAGGTTATTCGTTTTTATTAGTGGGAAAGTTACATAAATACAACACGTTATAGGGGGACTTTAACATGGATAAAAGAATTGAAACATTAAAAGAAAAGCTGCCTGATAATCATAAGGAAGTTGCTGTTCTGACCTCTCATATTTTTGATGCGCTTGATAAATTAACAACTGAGCATCGTAGATACGTTGATATTTCGGCAGCAGCCAAAATAAAGCCTAACCCGGATGAAGAGAGAGCTTTTTTTGATACCATTTATCAAGTAAAAACACTCATTATGTCAGAGCTTGAAAAAACCGTTGAGGATATCGAGCATAAAGGTGATAAAAACTGGCATAAGAACTATAAAGATGGAATCGAGTAACGATTAAATAAGATGTTTAAAAGCCTGTGCTTTGTGAAGCACAGGCTTTTTTCTATAAGTCCCTCTACTGGCTTGATTTGGAGAGCTCTTGGAATTCAATCATTGAAGATTTAATACCGTTACTTTTTCACGAGTCATGGATTCAATACTTTTACGAATGCCTTGAGCACCCATACCGGATCCTTTTACGCCGATAAAAGGAAAATGATCAGGACCGCGTTCTGTACGGCCGTTGATTTGAACGGAGCCGACTTCAATTTTGTTTGCAATTGAGAAGGCTTTATTAATATCTTTTGTAAAAACACTTGCTTGTAAGCCAAATTCTGATTCGTTTGCTATATCAACGGCTTCTTGATCAGAAGCGACGCGGATAATTGGTAACACAGGACCGAATGGTTCTTCCCATGCCACGCGCATAGTATCATTCACGTCATCTAAAAGCGTAGGATAGATAAGGTTTCCTTCACGCTTGTTTCCAGTCACAACTGTTGCACCTTTTCCTAGTGCATCTGCAATTAAAATCTGAATAAAGTCCGCTGCTTTGCTATCAATTAATGGAACGATCGTACATCCATCTTCAGGAGAACCGACTGATAGTTTATGTACTTCTTCTTTTAAAATATTTACGAGCTCGTTTGCCACTTTTTCATGCACAAGTACACGTTTAATAGCTGTACAGCGCTGACCGGAATAAGAAAATGCTCCGCTTATAATATGTTTTGCTGCTTCCTGTAAATCTGCATCTTCACATACAATACCCGGGTCTTTTCCTCCAAGTTCTAGTACAAGAGGAATCATGCCTGCCTTTTTAGCTAATTGAGTACCCGTGTTTGTTCCTCCGGTAAATGAAATCATGTTAATGCCTTTATGTTCAACTAAATAATCCCCAATAACAGATCCGCGGCCCGTTACGACGTTTACAAGACCTTGTGGAATACCTGCTTGATGAAGAGCTTCAATCATCTTAATACCGCTGATCGCTCCTTGCGTTGCGGGTTTGAAAAGAACTGCATTTCCTGAAATAAGCGCAGGCGCCAGTTTAGCAGCTGCTAAATTTACCGGATAATTAAAAGGAGGAATTGCGAGTACAACCCCTAAAGGCACGCGTTCAACAATGGCAACTTTAGACTTAGAACCTCCTGGAAAACTATCTCCCTTCATGCTTTCTCCGTTCATATGAAGGGCTTCTTCAACTGTATAGCGAATGAAATCTGCTGTGCGCACTACTTCATTCCTTGCATCTTTTAAGCTTTTTCCAACTTCTTTCATAATAATTTCGGCAATTTCACTCTGCATTTTTACCAGCTCATCCGCCCAGTTGTATAAATATTTGGCACGTTCTTGCAGAGAAATTTCTGCCCACCCTTTCTGAGCTTTTTGCGCGGCATGTACTGCTTCATCGACCTCTTCTTTTGTGATAGCCTGCACTTTTCCAATCACGTCATGACGGTATGGAGAAACAATGTCGATTGTCTGACCTGATTTGCTTTCTTTCCACTCACCGTTAAGATAAAAAGAATAAGTTAATACATTTAATACCGTTGTTGTCATAAAAAGTCCCCCTTAACAAAAGTGAAATTATTATCAAAATTTTCAGTCTTTTTTACGAATGAAAACTATGTGAATATCTGAGCAAAAAGAATTCTAGATGCATCCATTTCTATAACTTTTTATATCGCTTGTAACTTCCTTAAACTTGTTGCCTTTAAAGCAGCAGCTTTTCTCTTTTCGACTCAAAACCAAAGCATCATATAATTTAATGAATATTTTGTATTTTTAATATATATAAATTTCTTTCATTCGTACAATACAAAAAAGTTATCTCAACGATTAATAATTTTAATGATTTGTATCCCCCATACGAAAAAAATTTATGGCTTCCTACTTTTTTAGGGAAAATGGGATAAGCTCCCTTGATTATATTTATTTTGAGGGAGATATTGAGGAGATGCACTACTCTTTTTGTTCTATGTGTTGAGAAAATAAAATAAGGGTATATAATAAATATAGGAAAATGAAGATAAAAGTAGAATATATATTCTAAAGGGAGGGATTTATTGTGATTGTTACTTTAGGTTTTGCGGCATCAATTATTGCTTTGTTTATGCTTTTTACTAACCGGACGTCCAATATCCCGGAAGAAATAATCCATGAAACAACAAATGTTAATAAAGATGAGCAGTATATGTATTATATATAAAGCGTCTTAACAGACGCTTTTTTGTTGCGCTTTTTACAAAGTCTATAGCGGTTAGAAACAGCCCTCACCTATCATTTATCTTTATTTGTCAGTGCCTGATAGCCATAAATAGTTAAGCAGAAACTAATAAACGAAAAAATTTTTTTAAAAGCTGCCAAACGTAAAATGAAAGATTCACAGTGTCCCTACCAAAAAGGGTCCAAAAATAAAACTACTATCGTTTAAAATTTTTCCTTTCTACCCTCCTTTTACACTCCACCACTTGTAAGGAATAGCTAATGAGCACATTCCAATTACTAAAGATGAGACAAAAAGAGAAGCGGGAAAATAGGTTCTCATTGATTTTTTGGCATAAAAACAAGGGAAATCCACGGAAGAAACAATTGAAGAATTCTGATGACATTGGGCATATTAGTAAATTCTCCTTTCTTATGTTAACATGCCTAAATGTAATCGGATTATGCCTATATCCAAAAAACAGGATAAGCTCTGTTGGTCTGTGAGTTATTTACAACCGGGGAACAATCACAATTAAGATAGAGCACAGCTTCCAGCAAAACGTTTAAGAGCTAATTCTTTTTAAATGAAAATATCTGAATTCAAAATACGACAGACTTCGACACTATCTATTTGTTACTATATTTTTTAGGTTCTATTTTTAGATTGGAACCATTTTTACATAAATAATTCAACAATTTAAGCCTTTAAAATGACGTGGCAAGTGGAGGAAACTTAATGTGTTTCAAATGTAGACTACTGCTGATAAAGATAGAATTTATACGAAAAATGATGATGATGATTGCTCTAGAAGAAGGGTTTACAAGTAGTAATACGATTAAAATCAGTCAGGATCTAGATGTATTGTTAAATCGGTTTGAAGCTACTTGTTAAAACATGTTCGTTGATAACAGAAAAAGGATCTTTCGATAAGATCCTTTTTTGCTGTTGGTAGACAATTATTTGTTTCAAAAAAAATGAAAGCTAATGTTATTTAGTAGTACATCTTGATCGCTCGTTCATACTCTATTCAATCATTCTGTGCTTCAAAAAAGTCCCACATCATTTTTGAAGCATTAGGACCTTTTGAATCAGTATCTGATCCATTGTCATTTCCTCCTGACCATGCATGCCCCATATCCTCTACCATAATTTTTTTCATCCAGATTTTATTTTCTGCATCTATGTAGTCAGACATTATGTAGCTATAATGATTTCCGTTGTCTTGTGACGTATAAAAAGCAGCATTTTCATGTAAGTTTATACCGAAATTCTTATAGGTATAAATCCACTGCTGAATTAATGTAGACGCATTAATTGGATTGACTGTTGTATCTGATTGACCATGAAACGTAATGATGGGAACAGGCCGTGCATAAGGTCCCATTTTTTTATAAGCTTCATCACCGTCAAGTTCAGGATTTAAAGAGCCGTATAGCATGACTTCTCCAGCTGTGATGAGGTCTACAGCATACGCATTACTGCCTGCTGAATGAATGCCTACCGCTTTAAATACATCGGGATAAGCAATAGCCATCACATTTGCCATAAAGCCTCCAGCTGACATGCCAGCAAGGTATATATTAGTAGAATCAATCGCATATTTAGCGGTTATGTGATCAATCATATCTTTTATTATGTCTGGCTCTCCATTACCGCGAAACTGGTTATACTCATAAAACCAATTCCAGCACCCGTTGGAATTAGCAAAGTAATTCATTTGAGGATAGAGAACAATAAAGCCTTTTTCTTCCGCTAGCTTATTCATCTCCGTACCTGCAGCAAAATCATCTGCATCTTGTTGACATCCATGAAGCATAACGATTAATGGTACTTTACTTAATCCAGTATATGTACTTGGAACATACACCTTGTAGGTAAAATAATCATCATAATTATACTTTTTCCAAATAGGTTGAAAGAACACGCTCTGTAATTCTATTAAAAACGTAGAAGCAGTTAAAACCGGGTTCGTAAAAAAGGAATATAAAGTATTCACGGAGTTTACCCTCTCTCTATTTCTGATGTATATACTCTTTATTTCGTTATATCACAAAATAATCCTTTTATTATGTATCTCATCTTTCTTATATGTCTTCCATTATTTTTTTCTTCACTCTTTAGTGGTGCAAATTCATAGAGTAAGTTACGCTCTGCGCTGGATAACAACTTTAGTTAATTTTATTAAACTTAATATAACGACTATCCAATCGGGGAAATTTTAAAGGGAGTGTTCAAAATGCCGAAAGTAAAGCCTGGTTTTAAACATTACTGGAATAAGATCATTCAAGCCCTTATTACCACCAAATAATAGACAAAAATCCTACTACAGAAAAAAGTTGTGCAGCACGGATAGGTTAGTAAGGCTAGCCCTTTACCATAGCGATAAAACAGTGGGTCTTATCGAAGAAGGCACGCGTGAGTTTAGCTTAAAAGAACCTATCTTTCCATATTCCGAACCGACTACAAAATAATTGTCTTTTAAGAGAATAAAAAAAGGCTGGCTATAGAAAGCCAGTCCTTTTTGTGTTATCGAACGCTTATTGGTTTAAACAAAATTAAAAACTTACATTATTTGGCGGGATGCTGTCGTCTTTGTCATCTGTTTTCAACTCGGATTCTATGTATGAATCTTTAGAGGATTCTCCCATACGCCAATAAACAAGAAAGCTGATGGCGATACATCCTGCTACATAGAAAAAGAAAAGTGATTCATGGCCGATACTTTTCAGCCATAGGGCGATAAATTCTGCAGTGCCTCCAAATATGGCAACTGTAAGTCCATACGGTAACCCAACACCAAGAGCTCGAATTTCTGTTGGGAAAAGCTCGGCTTTTACAATAGCGTTAATCGATGTATAACCTGTTACAATGATAAGTCCAATTGTCATTAATAAAAAAGCCATGACTGGGTTATGTGCTTGTTTCATAAAAAGAAAAAGCGGTACTGTCAGTAATGTTCCTAAAATACCAAAGCTCATTAACAGAGGTCTGCGTCCAATTTTATCAGATAGCATACCTGCTATTGGCTGAATAACAACAAATACAAGCAGCGCACAGAAGTTAATCCAGCTTACGACTCCTTTATCTAGCCCTACACTGTTTACCATAAATTTTTGCAAATACGTCGTATACGTATAAAAAGCGACTGTTCCTCCTAGTGTTAAGCCAATAACGGTCAACACTGCTTTAGGATGCTTCATAAGTGCTTTAATAGTTCCTGCATTTTCACGGCTTTCAGAGTCCATTTTAGAAAATTGCTCTGACTCATCCATTGTACGGCGCAGCCATAAAACGCTTAGCGCTCCGATTGCTCCAATGACAAAAGGAATACGCCAGCCCCATGAAATCATATCTGCTTCACTAAGAACGTTTTGCAGAATAATTTGAACACCTAATGCCACCAGCTGACCAGCAACAAGCGTCACATACTGAAAGCTTGAATAAAACCCTCTTCGCCCGCTGCTTGCCATTTCAGAAAGGTAAGTTGCAGACGTTCCGTATTCTCCTCCTAAGGAGATTCCTTGCAGCAAACGCGCTAGTACTAGAATAATAGGAGATAATAACCCTATCGTGCCATAGCTAGGAGTACAGGCGATAATAAAAGAACCGCTCGCCATAATGGTAATAGATAAGGTAAGCGCAGCCCGACGACCGTATCGATCCGCATAGCGCCCCATTAATAAACTTCCGATTGGACGCATTAAGAAACCGACGGCAAAGATTGCCGCTGTGTTAAGCAGCTGACTTGTTGAATCACCTTCCGGGAAGAATTGCGATGAAAAATAGACGGCAAAAGCAGAGTAAACGTACCAATCGTACCATTCAATTAAGTTCCCAACAGATCCTTTAAAAATATTACTTGTAACACGCCTGTTGTTTGCAGCTTCACTGGTATGAGCCATGATTGATCCCTCTTTTCTTTGAGTGTTTAATGTTGGTTCTTCTGTAACATGAAGTAGTAAGTAATTTACCAGCAAATCTTTTTAAACAGCTAGACTGTATTGCTTTCTATAAAACCTGTTCAACCAATTACTTATATAATGAGAGCGCTTAAAAAAGGTTGGATAATTCATTTCAATATCATCTATAGATAACAAAATAAGCGGTTTTAAAAGCGGCTACTGTCTATTACATATGTAGTGTTAATCCTCCCTTCTATTTATATATTGTACTATTTATTTATTAGAAAATATAATATTTTCTAATTATTTATACAAAAATTTTACAAAGTTCGGTTTTCTAATTTATATGACAAACTAAGGGAACTAAAAAAGCGAAACGCTCATGTCGTAGTGCGTTTCGCTCAAGGGAACTACATTTCAACTATCTTTTGTGATGTCTGCTAAACCTATGCGAATTACTTTTGATAAGTCACTTAACGTTAACTGTATTTGGTGACCTACACGTCCACCTGAAAAGTAAATCGTTTCGCAGTTTTCTGCTGTAGAGTCAATGAAGGTTGTGAACTGCTTTTTCATTCCGATAGGAGAACACCCGCCGTGAACATATCCTGTAAGGGGCAACAGCTCTCTTTGAGGAATCATTTCTAAGGACTTTTCACCAGCTGCTTTTGCCGCTTTCTTTAGGTCAAGCTCCTTTTCAACGGGTACCATGAAGACGTAATGTTCTTTTGATTTCCCTACGGTCACCAGTGTCTTGAAGACTTTAGCAAGATCCTCTCCGAGCGAAGTAGCTACCTGTACCCCACTCAGATTTTTAGTTTCATAAGAATAATAATTGTACTCAATTTTTTTCTGATCTAAAATTCGCATGACATTCGTTTTATCTGCTTTTTTACCCATAATTATCACCGATACTATCATAACACGTTTTGTTTTCATATCTCCATATATTAGGATAGGTAGGTTAGTAAGGATTATTCATATCTTTTATATAAAAATGAATCTAATATGCTGAATAATGACTTTTCTCAACCCATTGAACCCGCTTTTTTCACAGAAAAAAAGCCACTAGAGGTACTAGTGACTTTTTCATTTTTATTTATTCCATTATGCTGCTGCATTACTACGTTGCTTTCTATATCTCTACAGCTTCTCAAATTAATTATAAAGATGACATTTTACTTTATGCTGGCTGTCAATCACTGTATCTTCAGGTGTTTCTTTCATGCAGCGGTCAAATGCGAACGGGCATCTTTTATGAAACGCACAGCCTGAAGGCGGATTAAGAGGAGAAGGAATTTCACCTTTAAACTCAATTTTTTCGCGTTTTTCATGTTCGTGAATTGCCGGGACAGATGATAAAAGAAGTTTTGTGTAAGGATGACGAGGATTTGAAAAAATCTCATCTGTTGGCCCTTCTTCTACTAATCTTCCTAAATACATCACACCAACGCGGTCTGCAATATGTCTTACGACGCTTAAATCGTGGGAGATAAAAAGATATGAAAGCTTCATTTCTCTTTGCAAACTGCGCAGCAGGTTTAAGATTTGTGCTTGAATGGATACGTCCAGCGCTGAAACCGGCTCATCACAAATGATAAGCTTGGGGTTTAAAATCAATGAACGCGCAATGCCTATGCGCTGGCGCTGACCGCCTGAAAATTCGTGCGGATAGCGGTTGTAATCTTCTTCGTTAAATCCGAGCTTTTTTAATAACTCAATGACAAGCTGCTTTCGTTCGCTTTTTGCGCCTACATTATGAATTGTTAATGTTTCTTGAATGGAAGCACCAATCTTTTTCCTTGGATTAAGGGAAGTATGCGGATCTTGGAAAATCATTTGCAAATCTTTACGAATGGTTCGTAAGCGTGATGTTTTAGATTCGAAAATACTTTCTCCATTAAACTGTGCTTCTCCGCCCGTTGGTTCTACTAATTTTAAAAGCGTGCGCCCCGCTGTACTTTTCCCGCAGCCAGATTCACCTACTAATCCATACGTTTCGCCTTCATAAATATCAAAGGATAAATCTTGAACTGCTTTGATTTGGCCTTTTGCTTTCCCCAAAGCAGAACGAACCGGGTAATATTTTTGCAGGTTGCGAACTTCAAGCAAGGGCTTGGCGCTTTGCTGCTTTGCTTCACTAGACATACGCAACCTCTCCTTCTTGAATTTTTTCATAGTGCCAGCATCGAACGCGATGTGTATCATCGGCATGCTCTAAAACAGGTACTTCTTTATGGCATTTTTCCGTTGCAAATGGGCATCTTGGTGCAAAACGACAGCCGTCTGGCACGTTTGAAAGCGGCGGAACCGTTCCGGGAATGGACGAAAGCTCTTCTGTTCTGTCGCCATCTAAGTGAGGAACCGACTTAATTAGGCCCATTGTATAAGGATGAAGCGGCTTTGAAAACAGCGTTTTAACATCCGTTTCTTCCATCACTTGTCCTAAATACATCACGGCTACTTTTGTACAAATATTAGCCACAACGCCTAAATCATGGGTGATGAAAAGCACGCCCATGTTGAGCTTGTCTTTTAAATCCATCATGAGGTCAAGGATTTGCGCTTGAATGGTTACGTCTAAAGCTGTTGTTGGCTCATCGGCAATAAGAAGCTTTGGCTCACAGGCTAAAGCCATCGCAATCATAATGCGCTGCCTCATTCCACCGGAAATTTCATGCGGATACTCTTTTGCTCGCTGTTCTGGAGACGGAATGCCAGTTAGTCTCAAAAGCTCTACGACTTTCTTTTGCGCTTCTTTTTTGGAGACTTTCTGATGCAGACGAATCACTTCAGCAATTTGTTTTCCAATGGGCATAACGGGATTTAATGACGACATTGGATCTTGGAAAATCATTGAGATTTCGTTTCCTCTTAGCTTTTGAATTTGCTTTGAAGACATGTCTAATAAGTTTTTTCCTTCAAACAAAATCTTGCCATCGTAGCTTGTGAGGTCTTCATCTAATAGCTGAAGAATAGATTCGGATGTTACGCTTTTTCCAGATCCTGATTCACCGACAATCCCTAATACTTCTCCTTTATTTAATTGAAGAGATACATTGTCAACAGCCGTTACTTCTCCGCTATACGTTGTAAAAGTTACTTGTAAGTCTTCTAATTTTAAAAGGGCGTTACTCAACGTTTTTTCCTCCTTTTCTTCAGCATTACGTTTTTCGGATTTAACCAATCGCGCAGACCGTCACCAAATAAATTAAGGCCAAGTACAATTAAAATGATGAATACACCCGGAAACACGGTCATCCACCACGCGTTGTAAATCGCAAGCTTTCCGTCATACAGCATATTTCCTAAGCTCGGTGTCGGCGCAGGAATCCCGGCTCCTAAAAAGCTTAGCGAAGCCTCTGTTAAAATCGTCACGGCAAACACGTATGTTACTTGAACGATTAAAGGCGATAAGACGTTTGGCGCCATATGAAAACAAATGATTCGAAGTGAGCTTGCTCCTTGAGCTTTTAGCGCTTCAATAAACGTTTTTTCTTTTACAACAAGCGCAGTTGAACGAACAATTCTCGCAATCGAAGGAATAAATACAAGGCTCAATGCGATAATAACGTTGCTTGTTTTAGGTCCTAAAGCAGACATAATGGCAATTGCTAGTAAAATAGATGGAAAAGCAAACAAGCCGTCACAAATTCTCATTAAAATATAATCAAGAATTTTATAATAAGAAGATAAAAGTCCAACGATTAAACCAAGTACAGTAGCAATAATCGTTACTGCGGCTCCGATCATTAATGATATTCTGACGCCGTACATTGTGCGGCTAAATACATCTCGTCCAAAGTTATCCGTTCCAAACCAGTGCGTGCTTGACGGCGGTGCTAATCGATTTGCAGGGTCGATTTGTAAGCTGCCAAAAGGAGAAATGAGCGGAGCAAAAACAGCAATCAAAATCGATAATAAAATAAGTATCGCTCCTCTTACTAACAAACGATTTGAGAAAAAGCGCGCTACCGCTGGGTTTCTTTTTTTCTTTGCAGTTACTGAAATGGTCTCTGTATTTTGTTGTGCGTTCACATTCATCACCCTCCTTTAATCATGATAAGAATTGCGTACACGCGGATCGATCACTGCATACAGCAAATCAACAACTAAATTGATGACCACATAAGCAACCGTAATTAAAAGTACGGCTCCTTGAATAAGCGCGTAATCTCGGCGTTCAATTGATGAAACAATCAGCTGACCTAGCCCTGGAATGTTAAATAATGATTCTGTTACCGCCGCTCCGGTCACAAGCCCCGCAAATGATTCTCCGATAACTGTTAAAATCGGTAAAAAACTCACGCGCAGCGTATGCTTAAGCATAATTGTGCGTTCATTTAATCCTTTTGCTTTTGCCGTTTTAACAAAGTTCTCAGAAATGGTATCGAGCAAAGATGAACGCGTCATACGCGTAATTAATGCAGCTTGAATCGCTCCAAGTGTAATCGTTGGTAAAACTAAGTACTTTAAATACTCAAATAATCCAGCATTTAACGGAACGTATCCTGAAACAGGAAAAATTCGAAGCTGTACCGCAAAAAGCAAAATAAGGAATGAACCGAGAAGAAAGCTAGGAATGGAAATACCTAAAAGGCTGGCTCCCATAATGCTTTCATCACGAATCGTTCCTTTATGTTTAGCTGCATATATACCAAATAGTAAAGCAAAGGCCACACCAAAAATTTGCGCGAGTATAGCTAGAGAAACCGTAGGACCTACATTATCCCAAATTGCCCCGAGCACAGGTTTATTTAAAAAGTAGGAATAGCCAAAATCTCCGTGAAAAATGTTAGATAGCCAGATAAAGTATTGACTTACCACAGGCTCATCCAATCCCATTTCTTTGCTCAGCGCTGCAATTTGTTCCGGACTTGCGCCTTGTCCTAAAATGATTGCTGCGGGACTCCCAGGCGTTAAGCGCGTAATTAAGAACACAACAATAGATACAATGAATAAAACAGGAATTAGTGCAAAAAGTCTCTTAAGTGTATAAGCTCCCATCGTAAACTCCTTTCTAAAACAGAGAGCATAAGCTCCCTGTTTATTAGAATAATAAGATATTATTTTGTTAGACTCATATTGTAGAAAATTGGACCTAAATTATACTCATAGCCTTTTGCATTGTTAGAAACGGCATTGATGTTCACTTTATGACCAATAAGCGTAAACGGAAGCTCGTCCCATACGTATTGCTGAATTGCATCAATGTCACCGCGAGCTTCTTTAACAGAAGGAGCAGCTTTAATTTTGTTTAAGTAGTCCATTGATTTTTCAACTGATGTACCTTTTGTAGTCCAGAATCCTTGGAAGATGGTAGAACGAGCATTCCAGTCAACAGGATAGATGTCCCATTGGCTTGTATCACTCATTTTATCGCTGAATGTCGCCCAGTCGTATACTTCTAATTTTACATTCATACCAATGTCTTTTAACTCTTGTTGAACCACAACAGCTGTATTGTATTGATCTTGGTAATCACGAGACGCCATTAAGCGAATTTCTTCTCCGTTATAACCAGATTTCTTCAAATATTCTTTTGCTTTTTTCTTATCATGCTGGTTATATTCTTCTTTTCCAGCTGTACTGTAGTAATTTGGATACTCTTTGTTCACAATGGATGAAGAAAGCTTGTAATAATCCGAGCTTCCGTAAGAACTGTCTAAGATATCTTTTGAGTTAAGAGCTGCGTTAACTGCTTTTCGTGCATTGATGTCTTTAAAGACGCCTTTATCTGCGTTGTAGAAAAGTCCCATAAATCCGCCTGGTGATGTTTCTACTTTTGCATTTTGGCTGCCTTCAACTTGTTTGGCATTATCGCTCGATACAGATAGCGCAACGTCAAATTGTCCGGTTGTAATACCAGAAATCCTAGTTGACTCATCGCTTACGAAACTAATCTTAATTTCATCGACGTGAGGAGTTTTCTTAACTTCGCGGCCTTTCGAAGAATAATCTTTAAATTTCTCTAATAAAAGATATTGATTTTTCTTCCATTCTTTTACTTTATATGGACCTGTTCCTATGTAGTCTTTGATCCCTTCATCAGATGCATTGTCAACCACTTCTTTTGGTAAAACAGCTGCTGCAGGGATTGGATCAGCTAATAAAGATAGCGTGTTAACGTTTGGTGATGGTAAATGAAGCTCCACCGTATCATCATTGGTTTTTGTCATTTCAGCACCAGAGAAGTTTGTTTTTCCAAGGGATGATAGCTTAATCCAGCGGTTAATAGAAGCGACAACGTCATCTGCAGTCATTTCTTTACCGTTATGAAATTTAACCCCTTTTCTTAAATGGAACGTGTATGTTTTTTTATCATCGCTAATATCTACTTTAGACGCTAAGTCAGGCTTAGGATTTCCTTTGTCGTCTAAAATCATCAACCCTTCATAGATACTGCGCGTTGCGTCTTTCACGTCGGAGTCCCCAGTGATTTGAGCATCCAGCGTTGCTGGCTCACTTTGAGACGCGACGTTTAGCGTTCCGCCTTCTTTTCCTTCTTTTTCACTTGAAGTATTTTTACTTGCGTTACCACTGCACCCTGCTACCATGAGGACAATGGTTAAAAGAGAAATGAAAAGTAAATAAGTCCTTTTCACTAAAATCACTCCTATTTCCTTGTATAAAATTTTAATCCGACTATAATAAGAAGAATAGTAGGAATGTGAACAATTGTAGCACTACCTTCTACCTTTGGCAATTAGTATTTTTAACATACAGAGGCTATCATACCATTTTCTATTAAATAAATATGGTATATATGTATAATAGTTGAACAAAAGAACCATTTATTTCTTATAAAGCAAGAGATTGAACACACTTTATCAACGCAGGAAAAAGAAAAAATATCTCAAGAAATGGTAATTTAACAAAAAAGGAGAAAACAACAGTGGGATTTTTAATTGGTATATCAGGAAGCATTATTGTGGATCAAGGAGGACGCTTTCCAGGCTATAAGCGAGCGTATGTGAATAACGACTATATCGAATCAACAGCGCTCAGCGGCGGAGTTCCTTTTATCTTGCCAGTGCTAAAAGACGAAGAAATGATTAAAGCGCAGGCAGAAAGTATAGACGGGTTGATTTTATCAGGTGGACAAGACGTTAATCCCCTTTTATACGGAGAAGAACCGACAACCAAAACGGGTTCACCTTTTTTAGCACGAGATCAGTCTGAACAGCTATTGTTAAAGCATGTGATTAATCAAGGAAAGCCCGTGTTAGCGATTTGCCGCGGCTTACAAATTTTAAACGTTGCTTACGGAGGCACTCTTTATCAAGACATCTCAGACATTAAAGAGTCATTTATCAAACATGATCAATACAACAATACAAGCGACCCTTCTCATTCCATCATGATTAAAGACGGAACACAGCTACATAGTCTTTATGGTAATCAAGCTCTTATTAATTCATTTCACCACCAAGCTATTAAAGACGTAGCGCCAGGTTTTGAAGTTTCTGCATGGGCAAAAGATGGAGTCATTGAAGCCATTGAAAAACAGGGAGAACAATTTGTAGTCGGCGTCCAGTGGCATCCAGAAATGATGGCAAAAGAACATACTTCAATGCTAAACTTGTTTAAACTGCTTATGGAGCATGTGCAGCAGTCGGCTGTAAAAAAAGTCAGCATTTGACGTTTTAATCTACTGCGTCACCGATACAAAAAGGCAGGCCGTTCTAATGGCCTGCCTTTTTGTATTACCTGAAGATACGCATAGAAATCTACACAAATTTTCATCTATTAATAAAGAAGAAAAACAGCGCAATCATCTTTAGCTTTTACAACATTTCAATATACCCTTCTGTTCCATGTACGCGAATTCGCTGTCCGTCTTTTATCAGCCGAGTAGCATTCTCTACTCCGACAACCGCTGGCAATCCGTATTCACGTGCAATGACTGCTCCATGAGTCATCAGTCCGCCAACTTCCGTAACAAGCCCCTTTATCCCTACAAATAACGGGGTCCAGCTGGGGTCAGTAAAGGAAGTGACTAATATATCTCCCTCTGATAGATCAGCATTTTCCATATTTAAAATGACGCGCGCTCGCCCTTCTATCACTCCTGAAGAAACCGGTAAACCTACAATTGCTTGGGACGGAAGATTTTCTCGTTTGTACGCACCTGTAACAATTTCGCCATGAGACGTGATGACACGCGGAGGTGTTAGCTTTTTGTATAATCGGTATTCTTCTTTTCGCTTGGTGATGATTTGATCATTCACTTTATGTGTACGCACGACTTCTTGAAATTCGTCAAACGTCAGATAGTATATATCTTCTGTTTCAGAAATAACACCGGCTTTTACAAGCTGAGCGGCTTCTTTCAGCAGAGCCTGCTTATAAACAAAATAGCGATTAATCATGCCGTATTTGGGATATTCACGATAACCGATAAAATTTCGGATGAGATTAATCTTTTCTTTTGTTTCTTTTGCTTTTTGTTCACCATCCGGCAATTGCTTCAAGCGGTTTAGTAGCTCTTGCTCTTTTTTCAAGGCTTCCTGCAGGCCTTTTTCAAATTTTTGCTTGCTAGCGTTAGCCTCAAAGTTTTTAATATTACCAAGAATCACGGGGATAAGTGCAGCCGGCTTTTCGCTCCAGCGAGTTTTCGTAATATCGATTTCGCCGGGGCACCGCATTCCGTATTTGCTGAGATAATCATAGATAGCGTCTTGAGTTTTCTCTCCGCCTTCAAACTTAACCAGTTTCTCCAAAAAGTTATCATCTTTTCCATGTTTTAAATAATGAATTACTTCTGGATAAGGACGAATCACATCTGCGACATCCAATAGCGCCAGACCCATTTCTGAAGTAATATTGTGTGGTACAGATTGAGAAAGCACGTCTGCTGCGTTTTTTTCACCTAGCCACGTCTCCATTTTTTCATTGATCCATGATGAAGCATCCATAGCGGCCATAAACACAGCTGAACTTTGTGGGTCAAATAAAATCTTCTTTAATGTCCCGATATCTTCTGAAATAAAATCGACTAATTCCGACCCTGATTTCGTTTGGATGGTTTGCTTTAGCTCTTCTATTGATGCTTGATTCTTCTTGATCAAGTCAGAAACGATGGTCGAGTCGTTTTCGATTTGTGCCTTAGGCTTCGTAGGCGGCACGCTTTTATTGCTTTTACCGGAACTTTGATTATTTGGTAAAGGTTTTATAAAGTCTCCTCGCTCTATTATGCTTGTAAGTGCATCTTTCATGAGCGGATCATGTTGTGCCATGGCACCTAACATCATTTTTCTGCTGTCAGGTGAAGCTAGCATAGGGGTGACATCAACAAACAGCCTTCCACCGGCTGTACGCATCGGTGCATTAGTCGTTAACAGAAAAAAAGACAATCCCAGTGGTTTCATGGCATCGGTCATCATTTGTTGATGTCCAACAGATACATAAACGCGATTTTCCTGATCATGTGCTTCAGGAATTGGATATAAAGTAGTAATTGGACGACTTTGGACAATGTAAAATGTATCATCAGCCAAGCACCATTCAATATCTTGAGGACAATCAAAATAAGCTTCAAGCTGTCTTCCAACGCGTTCTAGCTGTAAAATTTGAAAGTCAGTGAGCGCTTGCGTTTTTTGCAGATCGAAATGAACTTCCTTCGTTTCTGTTCCGCCTTCTTTTAATCCGTAGATAGCTACCTTTTTAGCTGCTATTTTTTTATCGCCGATTTCTCCTTCTTGTACTTTATAGCAATCGGCAGAGACCAAACCTGACACTAGCGCTTCTCCAAGTCCAAATCCCGCATCGATTGATAACAGCTTTCGGTTAGAAGTAATTGGGTCAGCGGTAAATAAAATACCTGAAGCCTGTGGAAAAACCATTCGTTGAACAATAACCGATACGTGCACTTGACTATGGTCAAATCCATTTTTAATACGGTAGGTTACCGCGCGATTTGTAAACAGGGAAGCCCAGCATTTGCTAATGTGCTCAAGGATGGCTTCTTTGCCTCTGATGTTTAAATAGGTGTCATGCTGACCAGCAAAAGAAGCATGTGGCAGATCTTCAGCAGTCGCACTTGAACGAATTGCATAAGCATGCTCTTCCCCAAACTGAGAGAGAGAATGAATAACTGCTTTTACAACGTCAGAAGGAATTTTTATTTCCAGAATGATTTGGCGAATTTTTTCGCTAATTTCACCAATTTGATCTCGGTCATCAGCTTTTAGCATTGTCAGCTGGTTCAGTAACGTTTGAAACGTTTCATTGTGTTCAAGGGCTTTTTGATACCCGGTCGCTGTCACACAAAATCCGTCCGGCACTTGTATTCCTTGAATTTTTGATAACGCCCCTAAATTCAAGGCTTTTCCTCCAACAAGTGAAAGCTGTGTATCTTTTATTTCTTGAAAGCTAAGAACTAAAGAGTTCATTCAACATCTCTCCTAACCGGTAATGTTTTATTGATTTTACCAGCAGTAAATGAGAATAAACAGTCTATATTGACGTTTTTTTATGTGATATAATTAAAGTAGGAAGAGAAGTACATACCTTTTTGTTTGCTGTTACATATTTAAAAGTTGTATAACTAACTTATCTAATTGATTCATATCCTTTTTAAAGCAGGTAAGTACACGTTTGAAGTATTTGTTGATCTTCCTCATTTAGCACTTTCTTTTTAGCGGATAAAATTTCAGCAACTCTCCTCATTTTAACCCTTCTTTCATTTGATCACCTGAAGAGTCTAGCTCATTAGATGACTAACTCTCTTTTTTTGAACTATTCCGAAACCATAGTATTACGAATGTATCTCTTTGCTCGTTTTCTAGCAAGTGTATAAATAATTACCTGCAGGACAAGCGCCGCAAGGCTTATCAATACTACTTGTTCGACAGAATTAAAGGGCGAAAAATATTTCTCCCATTTAGAACCAGGAAGCCTTAATGCGTTATAAAAATATGAAGTACTAAAAGAAATTATATTTCCTAAAATAAGTGATAAATCCGCTCTAATAAGCCCACTTAGATAAGACAGTGCTACTGTAACTATGGCCATGATTATATAGTTTACCTTTGAATCATCCTCAAAATCTTTTCGCATAGATAAATAAACGTATGGAATGCAATACATGGTAAAAATTATAAAAGGAAGTATTCTTCTCATATAGTAATATCTCCAATATTTAGGATTCGACATAGTTTTCTATTATTATAAATTACCGAAGAGAATTTTTTCCAGTTTTTTGTACGCAGAGAGTGTAGAAATACTTATATGTATCATGATCGTTTTTAGAATCATTCCTTAAGGCAAAGTAAAAAAGCACGCTTATGAGTGCTTTTTTACAGCATATTTATTTAAACAGGACGTGTGTTTTAATCGAACATTTTCTGTTTACTGGTAACAATTACTTCTTTATTTTTCTCCTAAAATGGCTACAAGGCTAAACACCTCGTAATGAATACGTTCGTTTGGTATATCCCATCTACGTAATGCTTTAAGAATAGCTTCCATAAACGGAATCGATCCACAGAAATAAAAGACAGCTTCTTTTGAAGGAACAACGGATTGTAACAATTCTAAATCAATATAACCCTCTTTATCAAAATCAGTGCCAAGTCGATCCCCTTCATTAGGCGAACTATAACAGATGAAGGAGGTACCATTTTCGTTATTTCTATTTAGTTGAGCCACATGTTCTTTAAAAGCATGCGTTTTACCATTAATACTTGCATGAAGAAAGGTAACCTTACATGTAGGTTGTTTTTCTACAATGGTATTCAGCATACTAAGCAAAGGTGTAATACCTATACCTCCACTAATTAGCACAACGGGAAGTTCACTGTGATCAAGTACAAAATCTCCAGCAAGAGCTGAGAACTTAAGAGTATCTCCTGTCTGAACTTGTTTATGTAAATAGTTTGACACGATTCCTGCTGGCGCACCGTCATGCGCATCTTCTCGTTTTACACTGATTCGATAATAATCCTTTCCAGGGGCTTCAGAAAGACTATAGTGACGAATATGCGTGTATTTCTCTCCCGGAACAACTTCCCGTCCTTAGGCTATTTAGCAGTCACCTTCAGTTGCAGAAGTCTTTAGCTTAATTTATAAGCTGATTAGAAAGATATACGGGCAATTATAACGAATCAGCGAAAGCATCTAATAAGTCTTCACCTTTAGTTTCTGAATAGCTTTTAATACATCTTCTCTATTCTTAGCAAACTTCATCCACTTTGGCAGTCGACTCTCGACACTTAAATAATACGGATGTGACTCCCTGAGTTCAGCTTCTATTTCTATATAGCTTTCGATATAATTTAAATGTTCCAGGTTTAATGTCCATAAGGTGTTTCCACTACATTCAATTTGTAAATAGAGCAGAAGTTGAAAATACCAGTCGCAGGGATTTCTAATTAAAATTACTTCATAATCAGCTTTAGGTTCATACGATACTCTTGCTTGTCCGTAACCGTTTGCTTTTATAACTTTGTCTTTTGTAGTTCCGCAAGTAGTACAAACAAACCTTCTTCTGACGTTAGCGACGTAGGGACTCCAATCATCTAAAGCTATGACTTTTGCACAAGAGGCGCAATGTGGACAAACGACTAGAAATTCATATCCTAACCCTATAAGTGTTTTATTTTTATTTAGAAATGTTTTTTTAAAGACATTTTCTCCCTTGAATTTATTAATTCATATTATCGAAGCGATGGAACTACAACATTGATTTCAGTTTTAATTTTACATTAATCGCCAGAGGCAAATACTAATTTATTTAGCTTTAGTGCCTCTAAGCAAAGGCCCTTTAATGCTTCAGCAAATGTTTTCGTCTTCAGATCTATCTGCTTTGGTTGTCTACAGATAGTCTGTAATGCTTCACATACCTTGATTAATTGATTTATTTCTTGTACAGAAAACAACTTGTCACCATATTGATCTAATCCTGTCAATAATTCAAACGAATCTCTGAATTCTCTTGTTAACAGGTAGTCGTGTACTCTTTCCTCAAATTTTACACATTTAGTAGAAAAAGCTGCTTCTTTCTTATTATCGGCAATATAGAAATCAATTCCTACCATCAGTCCCTTCCTTCCTCTACATTCTTTCTAAGTTTAATAGGTACTAAAAAAGAGGACAGCTAGGTATATATTAAACTACTATCTGTCCTCTTCTGGCCGTACTTTTATCCAAATCTTTTAACGAAGCAATAATTAAGTAACATCTTCTACAAACTCTTTTAGAGAATCATACATTTCTAAAGCGTCCCATTCCCCCATTCCGTGTTCAACTGTGAAAACTGGGTAATCTACATTCGCTATATCAATAAAGAGCGGGTCACCGCCTATTTCTTCATCATACCCTATGACAAACCAGCTTTCTTGCCAATCTCCTTCTTGATTTCCTATAAGGGAATTTGCTTCTAAATCTTCTCTGTAGCCTAATTGTCCATCTAAAAACTCGCTTTTAAGGTAGATATAATAAGGAGTAGAAAGAGTTTCTCCCACTTCATCTTCAAATTCTACTTTCACTGACGTACCTGGAAGTTCTTTAAGAATTTTATAGATTTTCTCTATATCAGGTTTTATCATTTGCTTCTCCCCTTTAATGATCTGTATGACTTATCGTGGCTGTTACCCATTCTTCTAAGCTGTCTGCTATTACTTCACGCTGTTCCCAATCGTGCCAAAAGGTGATAATTTGGCCAATTTTCCCTCCTTCATCAGGATCCAAGTCTATACAAATATCATCTCCTCCCCCATTCGTGGCAATCGAAATCCAACGTGGGTTCCACCAAAATTCTTTTTTTACTGGCCCAATAGGTTCAATTTCTGGAAAATCTTCAAATTCTCCTCCGTCTAAAAGCTCTTTTAATGTTTGCCACGTATACAGAATCTCCTCTAAAGGTAATAGAGTATAATTTTCAATAACTGCTATATATTCATCACGCTGTCCATTATGTATCATTAACCAGTCTTTAAGGTTTTTGGGAAATGTTAGTCCCATCTTTTGTTCAACCGCTGCAATTTCTGATTCACCAGCTGCTTCGTTAAGTGTTCCTACTGCTTTTGGTCGATTTGTCTTCAACCACTGTTCAAACTCATTCCAAACCTGCTTCATATTAGGAGCCTCCTTATATAACGTCATTAAATGAATCTATGAAAAATGATTAGATACTTTTTAAACTTATACTAATTATGTATGGAAATCTTATGTAAATAAACTGTTTTATTATTTTCTACTACATGAAACGAACATCAATTAGCTCGCTTAACCTCATTTTGTTCGTTTGCTTACATCCTTCATCTATAAATACAAATAAACCTCCAAGGGAATCTACAAATTGAATAACTCCTGTTTCCGTTATACATTGCCCGTGGTTGTAATACGTAAGGTATACTTTTTTATGTGTATGAAGAGCTTCGATCAAGGTAAAATTAACTTGTTCCATTTGATCTTCTGTTAAAAAAGGTTGAGGTATTTCTGATTGCTTTTTTATAACTTCTTGTAATCCTCTGTATTGCTCTGGCATAGTGGCGAATGGTCGCCATTTTTTCATTCCTCTGTTTTGCATATCATCTTCCTCCTTTATGCTTTATGACCTCCTAAAAGGCCGTTTCGATAACGAGCTGTTGAATGCTCGAGATGGCTTGAAGCTCGCAAAACACTATTCTTCCCATAACGCATCCGTATTTCATCAATCGTTTTAGCAAGTGCATAGGCTCTTTCGCGCTGGTCAATATCTTCAAATAAACTCATTTGCTCCTCTTCTTGAATAAGGGTGTTCGATAATGAAATCCCAATAGAACGAATTGGCATTCCGCTATCAAACGTATGTAAAATCGTTAAACAATAAGGGAAAATATCTTGGCTTAAATTCGAAGCTCTTCCCATTTTCTTTTGCCTTGAGAAGCCCCCACCTGTTTGTTTGCTATATCCAATGGATAAATGGATAGTTTGTGCCACGACTTGATGCATACGTAAACGAAAGCACACATCGTCTAACAGCTCTAATAGCAGCAATTCCACTTCTTTTCGATTTGTATAGTCTTGAAACAGAATTTGACTCTTCCCGAATGATCGAGAGCTCGGAATATACACGTTAGAAATGCGACTAAAATCAATTCCGTTTGCATGTTGGTGGAGTTCTTCTCCCAAGATGCCAAACTCTTTTTGTAACATCTCTTTTGAAGAAAGAGCGAGTTCTTTGATGGAGTGAATGCCCAAACGATTTAAGCGCCTTTCCGTAGCGGATGAGATTCCCCAGAAATCCTTCATTGGGTGAATCGACCATAATTTAAAAGGAATATCTTCGTATCGCCAATAAGCTACCCCTGTTGGGCTATTCTTGGCCTCATGATCTAAGCTCACCTTAGCCAGTAAGAGATTCGGACCTATGCCTGCAGTAGCTGTCAGCCGTGTTTTACGATAAATCTCGTTGATGATTTTATGGGCTAATTCTTCTGGTGTGCGAGCGAATAAATGCAAAGAAGCTGTGGCATCAATAAACAACTCATCAATGCTATACGCATGAAAATCCTCAGGAGCCACATACTGTAATACTAAACTAGAAACATAGTTCGAAGCCTTGACATACCTTTCCATGGATGGGTTTACGACGTGGATATCTTTCCTTCTAGGAATGTCGAAAAGACGGCTGCCTGTTTTGATTCCTTCTTTCTTTAATAAGGGTGTGGCAGCTAACACAACTGATCCCGACCGCTTTGTATCTCCTACAACTGCCAACTTTGTTTTTAATGGATCTAGCCTACGTATCACGCATGAAACAGAAGCAAAGAATGCTTTCATATCAATACAAATAATGACTCTGTTTGGTAGATATTCATAATCCATTGGAATAACTCCTCAAATAAAGAACGTTTGTTCTCTATTATATACGAACAAACGTTCTTTATTCAATAAAAACTCTAAATTTTTCCCGATTATTGTTACTCTAATAAGAGAAAAGAACATCGCATATAAATCGGAAGAATGGAGGGGTGACCTATGAATAGAAAAATGCCTAATTATATTATCTTTTTATCATGGTTTTTGTTTTTAGTTCTTTTATGGATTATCTTCTCATTTTTTAAAGGTGAAAATGGACAGTGGTGGTCTATGTATCGTTTAAATATAAAGAAATATGGTCCTTGGGCTTTAGAGGTTTCTTACATAAAAATTAGTATTGCTGCTGTTATCTGCTTAGTAATAGCTTATATGGGGAGTTTTGGCTTCAAAAGAAAAAGATAAGGTTAAATAAAGTGCTTTTAAGGTAATATATATCATTCAATTTAATCGTAATAAGCAATAAAGATAAAAAGACCTTAATTAATTTGTTAATAAGGTCTTTTCAGTATATATAAAATTTATGACATATTTTAAAAAAGAAAAGATGGTCATTATTACTTATCCTCTGACTGCTTGAGTGGGGTACCATAAGATAATGATTCAAAGGAAACAGAAACATTTTTGATTCTAGACAGTAATTTTACATTAGAAAAGTACTTTGTTTAGAGATAAGCTGTTGATTGTCAAATCACTAGCTCAGGAGATAAAAGTAAGCGTTCTTTATAAGACTTAGAACGCTCCATTTCTTGAAGTAATAAATCAACTACTTTTTCCTTTTAGATGTTTAGCTCATATTAAAAAGTTTTATAAGTTTCGTAGTACTATATTTACAAACTTTCTTGACTTAATTGCATATCATTCAATCAAATTAATTAAAAGGATAATATACGCGATTTGAATATGATTTATAATTTTTTAAAAATAATACCGTTATTAACCTACTTAACGTACGCATTTTGAATAAAAATCTGGGTTTTTAATATTATTTTTATTTTAATAATGGATAATGAACGGAAAATTGATAATTTTTTAAATTTTATCAAAAAAGTTTATTTTTTATATTGAAATATGTAATTTGACTGTTTATAATACAAAAAAGATAAGTTATTTGCAATTTAAGTTGTCTGAAAATTTAATTTTTTATGAAGAATATTATTAATGGGGGTTTCACCTTGTCAAACAAAGTACCGTTTTCTTTTATAGTAATCATTGGTTTAATGTTATTTGCATTATTTTTTGGAGCTGGAAATTTAATATTCCCTGCTATGCTTGGCCAGTCAGCGGGAGCAAATATCTGGTCAGCAAATGCGGGTTTTTTAGTTACTGGAGTAGGCTTGCCTTTACTTGGTGTACTAGCTTTTGGATTCTCCGGAAAGGAAGATTTACAATCATTAGCAAGTCGCGTACATCCTATCTTTGGTTTAGTATTTACAACTGTTCTTTATCTAGCTATTGGACCTTTATTTGCTATCCCACGAACAGGTAACGTCTCTTTTGAAATCGGACTTAAACCTTTCATTTCTGAAAGCTCTAGTTCTATAGCTTTACTCGTATTTACTATTATATTTTTCAGTATTACATGCTTTTTTTCTCTCAATCCTGCGAAAATTGTCGATATTGTTGGAAAATTCTTAACGCCAATTAAATTAACATTCATTGGAATTTTAGTTCTAGTTGCTTTTATTCATCCTATTGGAAAATTTCAAGCACCCACAGAAAAATATGTAACAAACTCTTTTTTTAATGGGTTCCAAGAAGGATATCTCACAATGGATACTCTTGCATCTTTCGTTTTCGGAATCATTATTATCAATGCAATTAAAGAGAAAGGCGCTAAAACAAAGAAGCAAATTATAACTGTTTGCCTAAAAGCTACGGGAATTGCTGCTATTATTCTTGCAACTATCTATTCTGCCCTTTCATACATGGGCGCTTCAAGTGTAGAAAAGCTTGGGCATTTAGATAATGGTGGTACGGTGTTAGCGAAAGTTTCTGATTATTATTTTGGAGAATATGGAGGATTACTACTAGGCTTAATGATCACAGTAGCTTGTCTGACAACTAGCGTAGGGCTTATTACTTCATGCTCTTCTTATTTCCATAAATTATTACCTTCTATTTCTTATAAGAAAATTGCGATTAGCTTATCCGTGTTTAGCGCAATCATCGCAAATGTTGGATTAAATCATTTAATTTCTTTTTCAGTACCTGTTTTAACAGTTCTCTATCCATTAGCAATTGTTCTAATCTTTTTGACTTTCCTTCATTCTTTATTTAAAGGATGTGCTGAGGTATACCAAGGTAGCCTATTCTTAACATTTGTTGTAAGCCTGGTAGATGGATTAAATGATTTTGGCTTACACATCCCTGGTATTGACCAATTATTTACTTACTATCTTCCTCTTTACCATATTGGATTAGGTTGGATATTCCCTGCGATTATTGGAGGTCTTGCAGGTTATGGAGTTAACTTGTTTAAAAATAAAGAGCAATTTACTTCTAAATCAACAAGGTTAAATAAATAAATTTACTTTAATTCTCTGGATAAATTAAAGCATTTAGATGAACACTTTGAAGCCTACTTTTATTACTATTTGGTACTTAGTATAAAATGAAGCTTCAATTAACTTCTAAATAAGGAATATAACTATGGAGAAAACGTCACAAAATTATAGTTGTATGGATGCGTTAGTATTTAGATAAGATTAAAGAAAATTTAATCGAAGAAGATGAATCACTTAAAAATTCTCTTAAATAATAAAGCAAATGTAAAAAGAGTCTTTTACTATACGAAGTAAAAGACTCTTTTTACGCGTTGCTTTTATTATATATGTTTTTGATAAAATATTATTAGATTTCTGCTTTTAGACATAAACAAGCTTCTATATCCCCCTTTTTTGTAAAGATCAATCAAATCTCTTAAAGATCTTAGCTTTTTGAAATTAATTATAAATTAATCTAAGAATAATTCAGTCATTTATTTAAAAGCTCTTATTACATATTTAGGTAAGTCCTCTTACCATTTTTATACTTATTTTAAACTTATATCTATATCATTCTAAAAAAATGTTCGTAAAAGTGTAGAGTTTTCAAAAGACGTTCGTAATTCGTTTTTTAATTTAAACGAACGATGGAAATGATAGGTTTTCTATATAATAGAAAAGTCCGTAAAGGTATACTTTTACGGACTTTTAGTTTAATTCTTTTCCAATTTGTTATGATAACAAAAAAAGTTCTACACTTCTTTTTATTTTTGTAACTTTTGGTTGAAGGTCTCAGCAATAAATACAAATTCTATATCGTCTTTATGAATGAAAAATGTAGTACATCCATGAATATCTGTAATGCTATTGGATTGACCGCATACAACATCTATTTCAACTAACTCAAAATTGACAGCATGAGCATTTTCAATATCCAAACCAGTTGTTAAACAGTGAATACTATCTCCAAAAGACTTAAAAATAAGCCTTTTTCCTTTTAAGTCCTCTTCGTTAACTTCAAAATACTCATTATCTAATATGCCTTTAAAAGATGATGTTTTCGGAAAACATTCAATATGATGGATACCTTGATAGTATTTTAAACTAAACATATAGGTATGTGTTTCATCTGGCTCAATCTCGATACCGTATTTATAAGTAAAAGTCTTATAAACCATTTCATAAAACAAGGGCATGACAATATCGTCCCAAGCATAATAAGCATGGGCATGTATAGGTACTAGATGTGGGTATAAGCTTGTAATTGCTTGCTGAAAATTCAGCAAAATTTTTGTATCTGTAAGTTCAGATAAAGAATCGTCTATTTCATGATTTTTTATCTTCAAGACCCTATTATCAATCATCGTTTTCTCCTCCTTCTCATTGCCCTTGATTGTTTGAAAATAGATTTTAATTATCTATGTCATTAGCATTAACCGTATCCTTTTTAACGTTTAATGTATGACCACTAATTTCAATTGTTTCGTTATTTATCCACTTTACTGTAGCTGTTTCTTGAGGATAGTTCCAATAGATATTTTTTCTTTTGTTGAAAGTTTTGTTTGTATTGATTAATTCTCCCCTTATAGCGAAGGGAGTGGTGGCGCCACCATTTGAACGATAAATTTTCACAATATAATCACCTTTAGGTGAAGTACTTTGTGAAGGATATTCTCCCTTTGGTACAAATTGAAGATAACTAGGTGCAAAGAGGAACCACCAAATAAATCCTATAACCATCAAAGTACTTAATACACTTAGTAACCTTATATATCTTTTTTTCACTTCTAGCTCCTATTTAGATTACATTATAGTTTCATTTTTCTTTCCTTTTACAATTATTTTCAAAAACCTCGTTCATTTAGTAAGAAATTTTCATAGTGTTTTATCTCTCTCCAAATTTCTTCATTGTTACTTGATTGATCGGGATTTAACTTTTCAAAAGCACTTATTAATAATTTCTTTATATGCTTCTCTTTAACTGACGGATTCTTTTCCATGGTGTCATACATAACACCATGACTTTGAAAGTTTTTTCGTCCCTGCGTTAAAGAATATTCTCCGTTTGACCCTCCAAAAATTTCATCAGCATAAGGGTCATCCTGGCCATCGTCTTCCCAATTACATAGAATACAAATTTCAAATTCGCCTTTATTTTCTAAAGTTAAGTATTTACAACATGGACATTGCACGCGTTTCATTTAAAAGTTTGTTCTCCTTTTTAATTAGGGGGTTGCTACAATCCCCACTTTATCCGAACTTTACGTTTCACACCCTCTAATAGCGTATCTACTAACTGCAAGTAAGCATTCTTCCCAACTTGGTCTGCTGCAATGTAGGAGTAATTTCTTAAATCGATCTTCTACAGCCTTAATATTAAAGTCATTCATAATAAATAAGCCTCTGCCTGTTTCGATTTCTTGGTCTTTTAGCATTGAACTTAGTCTATAGGGGCTCTTAACATATATTGAAAATACTTCTATTGGGCTTTTATGTCCTTTTATTCCAATGTCAGCTTCTAATTTGACGTAAAAATCGTTATGATTCTCTCCCCATTCATCATCTATAATTGTTAAATCATATAAATGTAGTGTCACCAATATCTATCATTCCCCTATCTATATTTTTAGCTACTGTTATACTTACCTTATTAAGCTCTGAGCTCCTAAAATAACTACTGATTAAAGTTTTCCTCCGCCCATTTAACAAATGAAGTACCGAATATAGATATGAATTGTTTTAATAAGGTGACTCGAATTCTTCTACATATAACCCCAATGATTTAACGCTTTTACGAGCTCCGTGGCAATTGCTATTTGCACCTATATACATGTAATAGTCGTATCCGAAATGAATAAAAAAGAGATTTTTAATCCCTAATTTACACCAAACTGCCTCTCTTAGGGTTAGTTTAGCTAATTCTTTAACTTCTTCAATTGAAATCCCTTTTCCAATCCATAGGTTTGACGTGAAGTCAGATACATGTTGGTTTTGTATTTCATTTGAGGAAAGCTCTAAAGCATGTATATAAACTGTATTAATGTTCATATCGTTCATAAAAGCTACAATCGCGTGAATATAAGCTCCTTCTATTCTTAAATAATCGGATAAGCTAAGCTTGTTTCCTACTTCATGAAAAGAAGTCCAATCATCATAAAGGTAACTTCCCTCGTTGCTTCTATGTAAAGGGTTATACTTTGTTACTCTCCAAGAATTCAATACCGTACACTCTCCTAAATCTATAAAAATATTACATAATTATACTCTATAGGAAACTTAACTTCTATTAAAAAAGCAAAATAAAAAGCCACCCAGTATTTGCAGGACAGGTGGCTTTTTACTATAAAATGCATGTGCAGACACATAATAACATATTTTCAACAAGAATAATATATTTTAAAGAACTAGCATATGTATAAAAGGTGCACTTCTTATACATTAGTTTCTCAACCACCTACTGAGAAAGCGTTGATAAATCAAGGATGTATAAAAAGCTGCATACTCCGGAAAAAGAACCCTTGTCAGAGTCCTTCTGCCATACGGGTTCTTTTTTGTGATGTGTACCGGAAAGAGTGATTATGTTAACTAACTCTGTATATGATATGCATATCAAAATAAGTCAATTATTGAAACGATAATACTTCCTATAATTGAGAGTTTAAGAATTAATTTTAATTTAGCTTTCTTTTCTATCCGATAGCCATTAAGTTTCTCTAATGCAAACGAAACAAGCCAAATTATAATTAATGCTTCAAAAAAATTACCTATAAAGTTAAAAATAAAGTCCATTTGTTCTCACTTTCTTGTTCTGAAATATTTACTTGTTCTATTAAACCACTTATATATAAACATTAAAATACTTTTATTCCTATAAAATCCATTATGGTAACTACGTTTGCATACGATATACAGCGCAAGAATAGAAGAAACTATTCAAATCTCTTTCAAATATCTCCTAAACGAATTTGGAGATATTTTTTATTTAATCGAGTGCATCTTCCAATAAGAAATGCTCTTCCATATCCATTCTAGTGGTCCAAAACGAAAGTGTTTTAACCAAATATTGCTCAAACATATTTGTAACACAAAAAATATAATCGCTACAATTAATGCTTGCCATGTACCAATTTCCCCTGAAAGACCTAGACCATAACTATAAAAAATAAACGAATACAATACTGATTGTAGAATGTAGTTTGTTAAAGCTATTCGTCCTATATTCGAAAATGGAGATAATAGATATTTTACTTTATTGTTTTGCAATCCAAGTACAATAACAGCTGAAAAACTAAGAGAAAGTATAGGTCCTGTTAGTGTTTGATTTAAAAGAAGGATAACAACTCCTGGAATAGGAGGAAGTACTTTGGTTAATATTATGATAATAATGTTAGTAGTTAAACCTATTCCAATTCCCCAACGACTTAGTCTTTTCAGTAGAGATTGATAGCGTGAGATATTTCGTAAAATATCTTTTTTGCCTACATAAAAACCTAATAAAAACATTGCTAATATTGTTGGAACTCGTGATAATAGAAGAGGAAATACCTCTATATATCCAGTTACTCTAGAAGAAATAAGTTCAGCGAAACTACCAGAGCTCAGAATTTGATAAGTATCTTGTTGTCCATTTTTAAATGCATTCACAAATGAAATATCGAATTGTTGAAATTGATTTGCATACTGTGACATACTACGAAGAATCTCAATACTACTGAATCCAATGATTACAATAACGTTAGGAATAAGTAATAGCATACCGGTCCATTTCAGTAATGTTTTCTCCTTACAGTTTCGAAATAATAATAAGATAAACCCTACTATTGCATATACCACTAATATATCTCCATCCCATAATAAGACGATATGTAAGAGACCAAATATAAATAATGCTCCTAACCTTCGGCTAAAACGAAGTGCAAACCCATCACCGCGTTGTTTTGCACGAATTAATTGAATCGAAAATCCTAATCCAAACAAAAAAGAAAATAGCGTAAAAAACTTTGATTCTACAAATAATAACAAAAATGTCGTTATCCAATTATCAACACTATTGGGACTATGGGTAAAACCAGGAGGCCCACCAGGTGTAAACGATGCGATATTAATTGTTAAAATTCCGAATAAAGCAATACCACGTAGAATATCTAAACTGGATATTCTCTCATTTATAGTTATAGGACCTGTGTAAAGGTCATTCAAATTATTCACCACTTTCGAATGGAAATATTAATAGTTTTATTTATACAATCTTTATAAAATAAGATCAAATTTTTGAAAATCCATCACTTTAAATTACAAACAATTGTATCTTTTAACTTTGTATTTGTGTTGTTTTTAATCCTTAATTTTTTGAAAAACAACACCTTATAATAGTTAAAATCCATTTGCATATCAGTCATTCTCTCCTCTTAGTAAGCCTCATAAACATATATATATATATATATATATCAATGTTTATATCAATATATGAATTTTTTTCTCCTTTTGTTTTAAAGGGTCCCGAAAATCCGTTTTATGTTAACTAAATTGAGTTTTTAAGAAAAGTAATTGCCTAAAAAGCAATTACTTTTCTTTTTTATAGAAAAATATGAAATGATTGTATACTTTTTCACTTTTCATACGTTATAAGACAGGAAGGAGGAAAAAACACTTGAAAAATCGGTTATCAAACGATCAATTAAAAATTGTCATGAATCAACTTTACTTATATTTAATCAAACAAGGCGCAAACCAAGAAACAGCTAAAGATATTGTTCAAGAAGCTGTTTGTAAACTACTTCTTCATCTTGAATCGATTGATACCGATAGATATAAATCATGGCTTTTTAAAGTAGCTATAAACTTATATTACGATTACTGTCGAAAGAAAAAAAAATCTCAGTACGTGGTAGTAGAGGATTACCTTATTACCAATGAACGATTAATTGAAGAGATGATGATTGTACAAGAAAATCAGCTTCTAGTAAGAAGCATACTTCAAAAGGTGTCTCCCACCTTTAAGCAACTACTTCTTTTAAAGTACGAGCTAGAGTGGTCTTATAAACAAATTGCGGAATATGTAGATATGAAACCTGAAGCCGTGAAAACGTATTTAGCTCGTGCTAGAAAAACATTTAAAGAGATGTATAGGAGAGAATGTAATGAAAAAAACGAATGATGAGTTAGATTCTATTTTTGATGAAAAGTCTTTACATAGAACGCTTAAAAAAGCAAAGTATAGAGCAATTTTACGAACAGTTTTTATCTCCGCACTCGTAGTTAGCTTTGTAATTGCCGTACTAATAAAAGGGAATAGTTATTTTATAAACAAACAAGGGGATAAACTTGCTGATCGGTTAATTACAGAAAATCAGGTGAGGATGTCTCCAAACACATACACTAACACTGATAGTATTTCAATTGGAGTTTTAAAGGGAACTATTAAAAGTGAAGCATTTAAAGTAATTGAAGACAAAGTGATACCTTGGGGGACAGAAGAAATAACGTACGATTTATTTGGAAACTTGAATGCATCATTCTCCATGAGTAGTACAATTGTCAATGACACGACAATTTATCATATTCCTAATGGGCAACGTGAGATGTTATTTTACGTACCCAAATACAAATATAAGTTGTATGCGAATGACTTTGACATGATTAAAGATTATCCAAATGACAAATACATGGAGATGGCCATATCTTTCAATAAAAATTACACATTGAAAGAAGTACAAAAGATGCTGCCTACATCTGCTCACCAAACATGGTATTGGGTAGATAACTATGCAAAGTCTACTGGTTACAGAGGTGAGCCAGAAAATGGACAATGGTTATTAGGTATTTCTAAACCATCACCACAACTAGGAGCAAAACTAACGACTACTAAAATTAAAACAGAAGCAGACTTTTTGAATAAGCTCCAAAAAACAGATCCAGGGGAGTCGAAAAATTTAAAAAACAGACAGAAAAATGGACTGATTATAGGCGTAGTTATTACAGGAACAAAAGAAGAACTGCTTTCCTTGCGAACTAAACCATATGTTAAAGCAGCTAGTTTAGGAGCAGTAGTAGATAAATATTGAGTTTTAGGGACTTGAAACGAAGAAAATCTTATAGGAGTAAGTTTCCATAAGGTTTTCTTCGCTTCCGATATCGGTGATTATGTGAACTATATCTATGTATTGAATGCATGAGATAATAAAGGAAAATAGTTTAAAAGGAAAGATGTAGATGCTTAACAAAAGGTTTTCAATTGAAAAAGCTCAGTATTCAAACGAGAGAGAAAAAGACTATACAGAATATTGTTCAGAAATCGTGTTTAAATTTGGCGATACTTTATCAGTGGAAGGTAATTCAGTATATTTGTTAAAAGATGAAGAGGAAATAAAATTAATTCAACCATTGCGCTCTAAGACATTTTGGTATGAAACATGGCTAAATCTAAAAGATTTTTATGGTTTAGAGTAATTGGGAATATTGAAGAGAAAATCTTGTGAAGAAGCCTTTTTTTCATGTTCCTATAAGGTACATTATGGTAAATAAGGATATATAACTATTCATTCAACTCTTTTGGATTTATTTAAGGTACAACTATAAAAAACTCTTGCTGTTTATTCAGGAGCTCTTTATAGTTTTCTTCATTAAGCTTCTTCTACTTGAAACAAATTTCTATCAATATTTCCAAAATTATCTTTGTATCCATCTATACTCAACCAATTTTTACCTCCTCTATCGTGGAGTTTAAAATTTTTAGAATCCTCATTTCCAATCCCTCTTGCTCGTACAGTTAATCCAAACACAGGACCCTTTACTTCTACTGTTTTATAGTTTGGCACATTTTCTGTTGTAACAATAATCATTAACCATTTCTCCTTTTATTTATGATATTAACAAGATATTTAAAATGAAAGAGTTACATAGCAACCCTCAATTATTGTTTATTTGTATGTGTTTTTCACTCCCCCTCTATTGTACAGTTTTTTATATATTGCCGATTCACATGTGCTTTCAAGGTGTGTAGATTTCATCTCTTTGCACAAAATTGGCCTTCTTATACAAGGTCTAACTTATTTATTCTACTTCTAAATTAAAGACATTCACTAACTGAAACATTTACTAACCTAATTTTTTTGTGTTAAAATAGATTTATGCAAAAGTCCAACGTTGCATAACACATAAGAATATACATCTTAACCTTTTTCTAAGAAAAGTCCTATTGTCAGTGTTCAAAACTGCTTTGGGGCTTTTCTTTTCTATAAAATCATTAGTCTTCATTTGTTTTTTATGCTTTTTAAAAATTTCAGTATTAAAACCAAACAAAATTTGACAAAATAAAAACCTTAATCTTATTCTATACTTAATAATAAACTCAAGGAGTTATAACATAAATGGATACCATGCAACGTTTTGTAGAGTTAGTTTTAAAGTTTGAACAATCCTTAAATAGAAAGCTAACTAATCAAGAAAAGGAATTTCTAATGTGGGTTGTAAAAAAGGAAAAACAGATAGAAGCGTAATCTGAATTAATTACTCCTATCTGTTTTAGGAACGAAGGGTAGACCCCTTCTTTTCAATTCTTCTTCCAGAATAAGAATGAAATCTTTATCTAGCTTTAATTCAATTGCTTTAAAGTACGATGCTAACAATGTTTGATCATTTAATTTCTCCATACTTCTCCTCACTTGTTTTTTTAAGCAACATCTTTAAATATATAACAAGTTGAATTTGATGTTAAGTATTTAAAAAATATCTATATCTTGTTTTTGGCTTATATAGTTTGCAGAACCCTAGCAAAAATGAGCTCTTATCTTCAAGAGCTCACTCACCTTTACGCAGTTATCGTTTATGCACCATGTTCCCTTTTGATAACTCAACACTTTAGTTAGAATTATAAGTGAGTAAATATAATGAACTTTTAGCTCTTCTCAACTTACTGTTATAGAAACTGATATCTCTATAGAGTTTTCACTTAATATATTGTTTATTTTATCTAGAAAAGAAAAAACACTGTCCCTAAAACCTGTTTAACGATTTGTTGCTCTTCCATTGCCATCATCTTCTGTTAGATTAATCAATATTATCTTTATGATAAATCAAAAGAACCCATAAAAAAAGAAACACCTATGTACTAGATGTTTTCCCCCTTTAAACATCATTGCTTACAGTAACTTTCTTCTTTTATTCCGTGTTTGTCAGGATGATTCCTATAAATAAAGGTATTTCATTCGATGCCTCATCTTTTTCTTAATTCGGCAAAGTGCATTATCTACTGTTTTGTGGGAAAGATCTAGTTTTTTAGAGATTTGCATATATGTTTGTCCATTCATGTATAGGGCAAATACGTTTTGTTCGGTGACTGATAATATTTCTTGCAAGATTTGTTCTCTCTCTCTTTTATTCTCACTTTCTACAGCCGCCTTTTCCGGACATACTGTTTGTGGATGAGGAAGTATCTCCATAAGGGTTATGTCATCTTCTGCTCGTTTTGAATTTCTAGATATGTTTAAAGAAAGAGCATTATTTAAAGGCGAGTGTTTTTGACGATTCCCTGCCTTTATAGCTGTAATAAGTTGACGTGTTATGCATAGCTCCGCAAAGCCTCTAAATGAACTTTTCCCTTCTATTCTAAAATCTCGCGCAGCTTTATATAATCCTAACTTTGCCTCCTGTAAGAGATCTTCTCGATCTCCTCCTAATAAGAAGTATACTTTTACCTTCGAACAGACTAAATACTCATATTTCTTTACTAATAGGTTGAAAGCAACCTGGTCGCCCAGTTGAAACGCTTGAACACTCTCTTCATCACTTAAAATTGTCTTTTCTTCTCTTGGTTTTACGTTGGCTAATATGTTCATTTGCGTTCCTCCTCTTGTCTTATGCTTTCTATGCACTTTATATTATAAAAAAGAGAAGGTATAAAAAATGTCGAAAAAGCAAAGGGTAAAAAGAATATTCAGATAGAAAGAAAAGAGAGACTATACAAAACCTCATATGTGTCTTTATTTTATATATACACTAATAGATGCCAAATTAGTTAACAGAATCAATGTGATTTATGTTATTTACAAGCTTTGTTTACTCTACTGATCCGAGTTCCAATTACAACTGTAGCATCTAGTTCGACACAATGTGTTACTTTGGGAATTAGTCCATTTTGAGCAAGTATCTCAGCCGTTTGAAAGGCCTGTTTCTGGCTAGTCTCGACAAGTAAATAACCACGGGGCGCCAGCCATATTAGTGCTTCAGAAGCTACCCGTTTCTGGACATCTAGACCTTCCATCCCTCCATCGAGTGCTACCCTTTTCTCATACTTACGTGCCTCCTGAGGTAACAATTCAATTGAATCCGTAGGCACGTAGGGGGCGTTTGCAACCAAGACATCGACACCGTTATGTAATGCGGATGGAAGGGGATGGTAGAGGTCACCTTCATACACATTCCCCCCAAAGAAAGTAGTATTTTGACGTGCACACTTTACTGAAGTTGGGTCGATGTCGGTTGCATACAGCTCAATGGGGCCTATGACTTTGGCCAGCGCGGCTCCAACTGCACCCGTACCACAACACAAGTCAACTATGATGGATCCTGGAGTAGCAAGAAAAGCTGCCTGTTTAACAAGAAACTCGGTGCGCGGGCGTGGTATAAAGACTCCCTGTTCCACTTCTATTCGAATACCGCAGAAATCTGCCCAACCAATAATATGTTCGAGGGGAAGACCAGTTACTCGCTGTTCCACCATGTCGGTGAGTTTGTCCAATGTCTGAGCCTCTGAAATAAGTAACCGGGCCTCATTCTCTGCAAAAACACAACCGGCAGTTCTAAGCTTCTTTATTATAATTTCCTCTGTTTTCTTGTCTATATAATTATGAATCTGTTTCTCCATTCATTTCACCATTCCAAATATCTTATTGAAGTTATATTCATTGATAACTAGTTCCTTGAAATTTAGAGGAGCCCTTCTTCAAGTATCCTTTAATTGCATAAGCAAGGTGTATATCATATAGTTAGTGAGGGTATTCTTAAGAGTACCTTCCTACTGTAACTAGTAAAGAGTATCGCGTATAATGGAAGCTGCCGAAACTTAAAAGCCCATATTCTCTTAACTATAAGCCATGAAATCTAGCAATAAAGTTCATTAATTTAAGTTTTTGGCAGCGTATGACTAAGCTCTTTACCAATAAGATTGGCTGAAACCGGTTTTTTTCCTATTTCCCTAGCCCATACTGATAATTGTCCAATATGGTGTATCTCGTGAGCAATCATATGACGCATAACTTCTCCCCAAGTATCAGTTACTATACTTCCATCTGGTTGTGGATCATAAAGAATATTATTTTCTTTTTCTACATTCCAAGACCTAACAAACTCTCTTACCTCAAGCTGAAAGTTTGTATCTAGCTGCCGAACTTTTTCTAAGCTTTGATATTCCTCAAAAATCTCTTGGAAATCATCTTTTCCCTGAAGAATACGAACCCAACTCCACTCTACATCAACAATGTGAAAGAGAGTATGTAGTATTCCTCCTACCCCTCCTGTTCGCTTCCTAAGTAATTCCTCTAGTGGAATATTCTCACACCATTGATACCACTCTTCTCTAACCAACCAGTTATAATGGAACATAGTTTGCAAATTAATTCCTCCCTTTATTGTATTTTTTACTTTGACTCTTTTTTAATGAGGTATTAATTAGTTCGACAAATATTTATAGATACCTATTTCATAGGAGTAAGAAAAAGTAATAAGTAAAGTCGTATAGGCTGTTTTGTTCCTAACTGTATTATGTTAACTAAAGATGTATAAGATATGCAGCTTAAAAACAGAAAAACCACTGGCTTATATCAGTGGTTTTCTGCGATGCATGTTGTCAACTCTATAAACCATGAGGATTTCCAAATGGATGCTTCACAGCGTCTTGAGTAGTTTGCTTAAGATGCATAATAGTATGTATTTTTAATTATAATTATTGAACTTTTTAGTTATTCGTCTTTCTAGATCTTCTAAAGTGTTTCGTAACCAAAGAGTTTGGGCAAATGCTGCTATCATAGATATAAAACCCATAATTAAAATAAAGCTTAGCTTATTATTTATTTTTCGATACATATTAGGTTGAAGCCACCTTTACTGTTTTACATAGTATTCTCCTCCAAATCTTTTTTATTATAAAGATTCCTCGAAAATCCATTATGGTAACTAAACATATATATCATATTCATTAAAAAAATAAATGGTCCACTAATGAATTTATGGGCTATTTACATATGTATTATCTTCTTCAACAAACCGAACAGATTAGTTTAAAAAGCATTTGGTATTAACTAACCATAAATGCATATTTTCTTTCAAAAAAAGAAATTCTAAATAAAAAGAAATAAAAGGAAGTTTAAATATGTCAATGAAAAATAAGTGGTTATTTAATATTGCCATGGTATTATTCTCTTGGGTATCAATATCTTTTTTGGACCGGCGTAGTATAAAAAGATTTTTCCCGGCTTTTATTTTTGTGTTTTTAATAAATTGTATTGATGTTCCTGTTGGAAAGAAATTTAGATGGTGGTCTTTTTATAATAAACCACATTCCTTTATTTATAATGAATTTCCTTTTTTAATAGGTCCAATGCTGGCGGTGGCTTTATGGTCATTAAAATGGACATACGGAAATTTTAAAAAGTTTATTACTCTAAATGCTCTTTTTCAATTATCTTTTGCATTTTTAGCTAAAACTTTATTTGTAAAAATAAAATTATTTAAATTAGTTCGATTTAATGCATTTCAATTCTTCCTTTACTTCTTTTACAAGGCCTTTCTCCTGTATGGATTTCAATACATTTTTGAAAGTAAAAGAAGATGAACATAATCCACTAAAGGTTAGAAATATATATTTATTCTAGTCAAAAAGGGACGAAAAAATTTAGATTCAAAATTAATTGTAGGACATAAACTATCATATGAATATCAAAAATCTTGTTGAACTAACAAAGGTATTAGTTCAACAAGAATCGCCTATTTAATTTCGGATAACTGTGATTATGTTAACTATCTTTGTATATCATGTGTAATAGATTTCCTAGAATATATAAGCTTAAATCATGTAAATTTGTAACTTTTATGGGATTTATTCGTATATATTATGGGAGGCGGTATTGTGAGCGTAACAAGTATTAACTGGGGAGATATTGCTTGGCAGATTTTTAACCTGGTAGTTTTATTTGGAATTGGAGTTTTTATTTTTAATTTTATAAAGAAATTAAAGAAGAATTAACAACAGAACCTTCTAGAAATGGTCTAGAAGGTTCTGTTAGTTCCTAGAAGGTACATTATGGTAACTAACTATAGCATACATCCTGAACTGATACATAATCTCTGATAAAATGTAATTATAAGGAAAATAACGAGAGTGGAGTTAACGAAAATGAAAAAAAGACTTAAAAGGGCGGAAACTAAGTGAAAGAGATTGTTCGGTTTTTGATACGTTATTTAGGTCGATTTATTTGTTTTTTTCTAATAACTGCTTTTCTTTTATACGGAGCTATTACTTACTTACCAAACAGCCTAATGAGTATTTATTGGATAGCCTTATCTTTATTAGTTTTGTTGCTAGTTTACAGTGTATATTTATTTAAAAGAAGTATTTGATAATAAAACCGACTTCTCCCTTAAATAGAAAAGCCGGCTTTATATATAGACTATTATGAGGAGAGCCCTGATTGTTAGATAAAAGTTATATTCACCTCAGTCTATTAGGACAGTCTTTTTTACACCGATGTAGCTCCTTGTCCACCATCAATACGATAATAAGAACCTGATATGAATGATGCCTTTTCAGAAGCTAAAAATGTGATTAAGTTGGCGATTTCAGTAGCCTCAGCATAACGATTCATTGGTACTGACGCTTCAAAAACGGATTTGGCTTCTTCCTCTTTACCTGGCATTGCATTTTTTTCAATAGAACGCATCATCTGAGTATCAACACCCGAAGGACAAACTGCAACAGAACGTATGCCATATTCTGCACCTTCAAGTGCTGCTGTTTTATTAAGAGCGATCACTCCGTGCTTAGATGCTACATATGAACTCATTCCAGGTGCACCTAGCAATCCACCATTAGATGCCATATTTACAATTGAACCTTCTTTTTGATTCATCATTACTTTCATGACATATTTTAAACCTAAGAATACTCCAATGACATTAATATTTAATACATTTTTAAAGTTTTCAACGGTTTGATCCACAATATTTGCAAAATCCCCATTAATCCCTGCATTGTTTACAAATGCATCAATTCTTCCATATCTTTCAACAGTATCATCAACATATTTTTTTACTTCTTCTTCATTCGTTACGTCTGCAGTCAATAATAAAGCATCGTTAATCCCTGCTTCTTTAACTGCCTTTTCTAAGCTTCCCTTTTTTAAATCAACTAATGCTAGCTTTGCGCCTTCCTTAGCAAAAGCTTTTGCCGTAGCGATACCAATACCGCCAGCAGCACCCGTAATTAAAACAACTTTATTTGAGAAATCTCCCATGATGTATCATTCCTTCTATTAATTATTTATACGTGGTTTATGTGTTCTATGATAATTCACTCTATTATTACCTTATTTATAAATGAAATTATGATCGTGCAGTAACTTTAGTTTTCGCAAAAATCTTCAATATTTATAAGATTGACCACCATCGATTGGAATAACAGTTGCATTTATAAAGTTTGCTTGATCAGACAATAAGAATGCGACTAAATAAGCCACTTCTTCTGGTTTGCCAAATCGTTTCATCGGGTTTGTCTCAACAAATTGTTTTCCTGCTTCTTCCCATTTTTCTGAATCAATTTGTCTTAATGAACCTTCGACCATTGGTGTCATGATTGCACCGGGTGCAATGGCTTTGATACTGATTCCGTATTGACCATATTCAATTCCCGAGTTTCTTGTTAATCCAACTACACCGTGTTTACTAGCTGCGTAACCAGATTGGTTTCCTAAACCACGAATACCACCAACTGAAGCAGTATTAACAATAGAACCAAAACCTTGCTCTCTCATGACTTTCAATACGTTCTTCAAGCCATAAAACACACCATTTAAGTTAACATTAACTACTTTTTGAAATTCTTCAATACCAAAATCCTCTGTTAGACTTTGTTTTCCTTCGATCCCTGCGTTGTTGAAGAAACCATCGATTTTCTTAAATTTCTTAACTGTTTTATTTATATAGTTTTCTACTTCTTTTTCATCTGACACATTTGCAGTGATAAGTAACACTTCTGCGTTCGGTACAACTTCTAACACTTTATTTTTTGTTTCTTGTAATGAAGAAGCGTTTAGATCAACGAGTGAAAGTTTTGCTCCTTCTTTTGCTACTTGTAAGGCAGAAGCTTGACCCAAACCGGATCCTGCACCGGTAATTAATATTACTTTCCCATCAAAACGATTAACCATCGAAAATTCCTCCTTTATTATTCTCGTAGAAAATGGAAAATAATTTATGATAGATATTCTATTATGTTTCCTTTAATTAAAATATCTTGAAATAAAGATATATAATCATGTAAGTCATCTACTAGTACCCAAGTGGTACATTTAATCCGGCAAAGCTAACTATTTCCTGTTTAAAACTCAAAAAGCAAGAGGGTTCACCTTCTAAATTTATTATTGAGCTGTATATCCACCGTCAAGGGTTAAACTATTACCAGTCATATATGAAGAGTCATCAGAGGCCATGAATAATACTGCTTTTGCCATTTCTTCTGTTTTACCCAAACGTTTTAATGGTGTAATTGCAGCTAAGGCTTGTTTGTCTTCTTCTGGTATAATTGGTGTATCAATAAAACCTGGGCATAATGCGTTGATACGGATATTTTGTTCTGCATATTCAAGTGCAAGTGAACGAGTTAAGTTGATCACGCCGCCTTTTGCAGCGTTATAGGCAGCTGAACCGGGTGATCCAACCCAACCGTACATAGACGCTGTATTAACAATGGTACCACCATCTGTTTTTAACATTTCACGAATGGCCTCACGTGCTACCAAGAAGACTCCATCTAGGTCCACGTTGACAGTTTTGCGCCATTCTGAGTACTCTAAATCGTGTGATGGATGAACCCGACCGATACCCGCATTATTGAAAACAACATCCACTTTACCAAACGTTTCAACAGTTTGTTTGAAAATATTTTTGACTTCTTCTTCACTCGTAATATTTGCCTTTATAAAAAGAACTTCTTGGCTAAGCTCTTTTAACTCTTTCTCAAAAGCTTTTCCTTTTTCCTCATTTAAATCTACAAGAACTACTTTGGCTCCTTCTGAAACAAATAAACGTGCCGTTGCTGCCCCAATACCGGATGCTCCACCAGTGATAACAGCTACTTTATCTTGTAATTTTCCCATTCTAAATCCTCCTAGTTATTGAAAATCATCTACCATATTTAGAATAAAAATGCTAGATATATTTTATATCTGTGCTTTTTTGTTCATAATTTAATTGTACTACTCTGTTCATATTTAACAATCATTAAGATATCATTAAGTGTCCACTAACTAGACACTTATGATAAATCTGTCTACTTTAAAGGAGGTTTTTTCATGCATAATGAACAAAATACAACATCTCAACGTCAAAATCGTACAAAAGAACATTTAAAACAGGCATTGATTGAACTCATAAAAGAGAAGGGCTACCATACCGTAACTGTAAAAAATATTGTTGATTATGCTTCTTATAATCGCAGTACCTTTTATATTCATTACCCTGACAAAATTGAACTTGCTAAAGATTTGCTTGCTTCCATGCTTCAAGGGTTAGAATCTTCAGTAGGCAGTCCATATGTACCTGGTCGTAAAGTGTATACAACTAAGCTAAATGCACCGTATTTGAACATCGTTTTCTACATTTATAAAAACCGAAATTTTTTTGAACTCATTAATTACGATGACACCTTACCGGGGTTGCATATACAGTTTCCTCAAATGATCTTAAAGATCTATAAGGAACAATTTATTTTTGAAACCATCAACAATATAGCAGTTAATATGGAGTATTTTAAACGTTATACAGCCTATGGATTTTATGGGCTTCTTCAGAATTGGATTCGGAATGGCTTTAAGCAAAATCCAGACGAATTTATTCACGAAGTCATTGATCTAGCGAAAACACATATATACTCAATCGAGTATATTGGAAATGAAAGGTAAATAAACTAATAATTTTAGCATCTTGATTAGTTTGCTCAATACATGTAAATTTGCTCATTTATATAAAAAATAAAAAAGAGGAGTTCAGAAGCATGATCTTCTCTTTTTGTTTATAGGTTCCGGTAACATTGATTATGGTGCGACAAGAAGTCGCTTTCTTACAGTGTAGCTGACGCTACTCATCTAGACGCGAAGATGATCTCCATCCGAAACGGCATGTTTGGTAACGAGCCTGTCGGTTGCATGAGGAGATGCGGAAACAGAGGACAATTGCATGGTCCGGAATACTGCTAGGAGAAGATAGGTATGGTAAACGAAAGTGAAGGTTTGTAAGCTTCGTAAGTGTTAGCTCAAGATAATGCATAGTTTTGCTTGGGTCTTGGCAAGAGGAAAAGTAGAATCATAATGCTACTCTGATGCGTCCCGCATCTTGCCCGGAGTACAGAACCTACCTACCCCTATCGCATCTGTAGAATGTGGAACTTGGTAAGCCCTATGTCATCTGTGTAAAACAGTAGGATGACTGCAAAGTCAAACGATGTGGCAGAGGGTATGGGATATGAGAAAAAGCGAAAGCCGTTATCTCGAAAGAGAACAGGAAAGCAGGAACACTGTATAACTGGACGGATACTGTTGTCTTTATGGACAATGACAGGCTCGAAAGAGTGCCCACTTTTCATTGGTCTTCAACACGAAAATAAATTTGTGGCTATCTTCTAACGAAAAGGAGCGTGCTGTTATGAATACCTCTCTACGAGCGTCGGCGCACGTCTCACATAAAGGTTGGTACTCTATTAATTGGAATACTATACAACAATATGTAACGAAGTTACGACAAAGAATTTATCGTGCCGAACAACAAAATCAACGAAGAAGAGTAAGGAAACTTCAACGTTTACTCCTCCGGAGTAAAGCCAATTTATTACTCTCCATTCGCAGAGTGACGCAACAAAATACCGGTAAGCAAACACCTGGTGTAGACGGCTATACGGCCTCAAAACCAAGCGAACGTATCAAGCTATATCAACAACTGCTAAAACGTAATATTTTTCAGCATCGCCCAAAGCCAGCGAAACGAACGTTTATCACTAAGAAGAATGGGAAATTAAGACCTCTCGGTATTCCGACAATACGAGATCGAATTTATCAAAGTGTTGTGAAGAACGCCCTAGAACCGCAATGGGAAGTCAGGTTAGAAGCCAGTTCCTACGGTTTCCGCCCTAAGAGAAGCACTCATGATGCCATCAGTAATCTCTTTAACAAGCTTAATACGAATAGTAAGAAAAAGTGGGTGTTTGAAGGAGATTTTCTAGGATGTTTTGACCATCTTAATCATCATTGGATAGTAGAAAAAACGTCTATGTTTCCAGGAAACACTCTCATCAAAAGGTGGCTCAAGATGGGATATATGGAACAAGGTACGTTACACAACACAATGGAAGGAAGTCCCCAAGGAAGTGTAGCTTCTCCTCTTTTAGCTAATATAGCGCTAGATGGAATGGAAAAAGAGATTGGTATTGTTTACCGAAAGACATACAAATCAGGCGCGAGCTACAAGATTGATCCAAAGTGTAAGATGGGACGTGTCGCTTACGCAGATGACTTCGTCATCGTAACAGAAACGAAGGAACAAGCTGAAAGTATGTATCAGAAACTTACTCCTTACTTACAAAAACGAGGAATTAGACTGAGCACGGATAAAACGAGAATTACACATATTGAGAGTGGATTTGATTTCCTGGGTTTCTCACTTCGCCAATACAAAACGGAGCAAGGCAATAAGCTACTAATCAAGCCTAGTAAAGACAGCATCAGAAAAGCAAAAAGCAAGATAAAAGATACGTTCGCAGTGATGCGAGGCCGACCAGTAAAAGAAATCATACGTGTCTTAAACCCTATTATTAGAGGTTACGGACAGTATTGGAAACATGTCGTATCAAAGAAGACATTTGGTTACATGGACAATTATCTTTTCTTAAAGGTAAGAAAACACCTTAAACAATTACATCCAAGGAAGTCGTGGAAGTGGATTCGAAAGCGTTATTTTAAGAAACCCCACCATGGAGGAAATGATAAATGGATTCTCACATGTCCAATCACTAACATTCAATTGATGAAGATGTCCTGGATTAAAATAGAACGACATGTCATGGTAGCCTACAAAAACAGCCCAGATGATCCTAGTCTAAATGAATATTGGGAAAAGCGAGACCGAAAGGTCTTCAATCATGAAAATACCCTAGATAGGATGAAACTTGCAAGAAAACAAGGGTATCGTTGTGCACTGTGTAAACACACTCTTCAAAATGGAGAAACGATTACGGTACGAAATCTAGAAGTTACTACAGGTAAAGTTACTAAATTGGTACATGTACCCTGTATAAAGTAAAAGAGATGTTCGGATAAAAAGAAGGCTTGAGCCGTGTGAAGGGAAACTTTCAAGCACGGTTCTTAGGGGGGCGGGCGCTCGTGAGAGTGCCTGCCTACCCGACTAAACTGATTTTGTATATGATATACACCATAAAATTAGAAAAACTCCCTGAATACGTTAAGGGAGTTTTTCTGCTACATTTTATTCATCCAAAGGATTGGAACCTTACCAGTTTCTTAAGTAGTTTGTTCAAGTTTGTACAACTTATATTTACCAATTAGTTTCTTTCTCATGAATTATAAGGATCTTCTTCCATAAATGTATGCACAAATAATGTTTCGTTAGTAAACAGTATCTAGTTCGAGAGGTAATTCCTATTATTTATTTAATACAAAGATAAATTTGTAGCTGAATTCTAAAAAAGAGTATATCTTTAATATCACTAAATGTAGAATGCGTGCTTGTTTTCTGTTAAAATGATTATCTTAATTTATTGCATAATAAGAAAGGAAGAGTCACTATGAAAAATGTAGAACAATTTTTACAGAGATTTATAAATCATAGATCTGTTACTTTAGAACTGATTGATTGTATTGAAGATGTAACTTTTAAACCATGGGAAGGTGCTATGTCTGCTGGATTACTAATGTTACACACAATTGGAGCTTCTGACTTTTTTGCAAATATAGCTATTACAGGAACTATAAAGCGTCCAGATTTATCTTCTTCTCCAGATGTCTCTAATATATCAGTTGTTCGTGATTTGGCTCATTCTCTTTCTGATAAAACAGTTAATACATTGAATTCTTTATCTGACGAACAATTGAAAACTATAATTAAGACGAACAATCCTATATTTGGTTCTAACCCAACTATAGCTCAAATTCTTGATTTTATGCTGGAACATGAGATTCATCATAAAGGCCAGTTGTTTCTATATGCACGTATGACTAATTCACCCGTACCTAAAAATTTTATTGCACATTAATTATTATTTTTTTAAAGTTTTCCTCTTATACTAACGTTTACGGTAATTAACGACGTATAATTATAAACAACCTCATTGTGTCATAGAGAACCAAATAAAAGCACTCACCTTTGATTTAGGAGAGTGCTTTTATTTTTTAGATGCTTCTTATAATCCCAGTTATGGTAACTAGATTTGTAGAGCTTATAAAATATAAGGATCACTCTTCATATTCAACTTCAGCCCCTTTAATATTTAATATTTTTGGGAAAGGAGCTAATAATTGAATTAGTTGAAGAAAATAAATCGTCATTAGATAGGGAAACAACAGATGCACCATCGTAAAAAACCCAAAACATTGTGCAATCTTTTCGTAATGTAACAATAGGCATTTGAACCTTTCTTCTTCCAAATAAGGTTTTCATATCCCGTTTTTCAAAGCTAAATAAATCTTCTGACAGAGACCAAGCAGCAAAGCAATTCATACTTCCTTGGCTATATAAAAAAGGCATAACGACTTTAAATTGTGTATAATCTTCAATTTTAGCTTTAATAAAAAATACATACGATTTAAAAGATACGAGTTTATGTAAACAAACAGGAAAAAACTAGGTAGGCTAACCCAGTATTTTTCCTGTTTCGTGAGTCTATATGTTACAAGCTACTAGTATAATTCTAAAGATAAAGAAATATCAGTTTCTTGTATTTATTATATAATGATTTTTATCTTCCTTTTTAGAGCTTTCTAACTAACGAGGATTTACTGAAGAATATTGTACTATCTAACTAACCATCCACCATCTACTGCTAAAATGTGACCATTTATATAGTTAGAAGCTTGACTCGCTAAAAATACTACCGTCCCCATCAAGTCAAATGGCTTTCCCCATTGACCTGCAGGAATACGGCTCAGAATTTCTTTATTACGATTAGCATCTTCTCGTATTGGTGCGGTATTCTTAGTTTCAATATATCCAGGAGCAATTGCATTGGTCTGTATATTGTAAACAGCTAACTCATTTGCAAACGCCTTCGTCAATCCAGCTACGCCATGCTTACTAGCTGTATACGCAGGCACAAACTTTCCGCCTTGAAATGTTAACATAGATGCCACATTAATAATTTTCCCACTTCTTTGTTCAGCCATCACTTTTGCTACTTCCTGGCTTAAAAAATAAAGTGAATTTAAGTTCAAGTCTATTACATCACTCCAGTCCTTTTCTGTATATTCAAGTAGTGGAGAACGTCGAATAGTACCTGCATTATTGACCAGAATATCAATTTTTCCATATTTGTCCAAGCACTCATTTACAATATTATTAATGCTTTCTTTCTGTTCTAAGTCTACTTGAAAAAAGGTAACTTTCCTTCCCTCTTTTTCAATTAATGCTTTCGTTTCATTCCAATTCGTTCCATGAGTGACAATAAACAAATCAGCCCCTGCCTTTGCTAACGCTACTGCGTACCCTTGGCCTAAACCTGTATTACCTCCAGTTATAATAGCTACTTTTCCATCTAAGCGAAAAAAATCCATTGAGAATTGTGATAGATCTCCCATAATTTTTTCTCCTCTTTCCTCTCTATTTTAGGTCCTCCATTTTAACAGCGTCCATATCGTCATACGTAATGTTTTCTCCACACATTCCCCATATAAATGTATAATTACTTGTACCTACGCCTGAATGAATAGACCAACTTGGAGAGATAGCAGCTTGCTCATTTTTAATTACTAGGTGTCTAGTTTCACTAGGTTCTCCCATAAAATGAAAAATACGTGTTTCAGGGGCCATGTCAAAGTATAGATACACTTCCATTCTACGTTCATGTGTATGACATGGCATCGTATTCCAAGCACTACCAGCTTCTAACATAGTGAGACCAAGCTGAAGCTGGCAACTCTGACAAACATTAGGATGTATATATTGATAAATTGCACGTTGATTTAATTGACTTGGTTCCCCTAGACGAAGGGGTTCAATATTATTAATATCTATCTTTACAGTTGGATACATATGATGTGCAGGTACTGAATTGATATAGAATTTGGCAGGATTATTTATATCTTTAGAACGAAAATAAACTTCTTTTGTTCCTTTTCCAATATATAAACCATCTCTACATTTCATATCATACTCAATTCCATCCACAATCATAATACCTTCCCCACCAATGTTTATTACTCCCATTTCACGACGTTCTAGGAAATAATTCACACCTAACTCTTTGCTCAAAGAAATAGATAACTTTTCTTTTACAGGCGTAATACCACCAAAAATCATACGATCTACATGCGTATATGTTAAATTAACTTGATCGTTTTCAAAGATTTTTTTCACCAAAAATTGGTTTCTTAATTTTTCAGTTGTATATTTTTTCATATCCTCTGGATGATTGGCATAATGTGTTTGCATAGTTATTTCCCCTTTTCCTTTTTATTCTTAAATATAAAACATAATAGATAACACTTTTATTTAGCTTTAATTCAATATGCTTAAATAAAAAACATTCTTATTTTAGGTAGTCCCTTACTACATAAGAAATTCCTGTTAATAGACATATAATAAAACAGTACCTAGTTAGGGTATGAGAGAATCCTTCCTTAAAATAAAAATATAAAAAAGCTAAAAAAAAGGGAATAAATGTCGTAACAGCATATTTTTTTAAAATAGTATTACTAGGAGTATTCATTTTATATCCCCTCTCGGCAAAGAATCTCTCTTAAATAAATGGTGAATAATTTAATACCAACCTTAATTGAGGATAAGTGGATACTAAATTAGGGAACATTTCCTGAAGTACGGCAAGATTTTGTAACGTTCCCAACGTATTATGGGTATCTTCTAACAATATATTTAACTCTTCATTATTTTGGATTTTCGATAGAGTGTACATAGCATTTGTTTTTAAAGTAGGTATGCTTTTATAACGTAATTCTTGATTAAAACGGCTTAATCTAGATAAAGTAAATGTGGCATCTAAATCTATAAAGCCTGCTGGCCATTCGTTTAACCAACTCCCATTTCCTTTTTGAAGAGACAAAGTAGATTCAATAATCTGTGGAGCATAGTTAATAGGACGTTTAAAATGTTCGTACATAAAATAGAAGTGAAAAGCTGACCCTAGATGATTAATAGATAAATTATTTGCTGAGTTCTTAGGCCACATTCCAGTTCTATGGCTTTGCTGTTCATCTAGCCAATTAAAGAGCTTATCAAACCATTTTAGGTTTACAAGCTCCAAGTTTGCAAAGATAGACATTACTGCGGGAACATCATGTCCGCAACCGTTCCATGGATTTATGTCCCAGTCCCTTTTATTAAGCCAGCAAATAATTGCCTCCCACTCACCTTTCAATTCTTCCAAAAAAACTAAAGGATACTTAGGCTGTGCCCCTAATAATTTTAAAGCTGATACAGCCATGGCTGTGGAATGGTATTCACTACGATGATCGCTTTTATCAAATTGACCAGTTAAGGGGTTTTGGAAACTGTTAATAGCATCTGCAAATTCTAACTTTTCACCAATCGTAAGCTCCATTTTATTGATTGTATATAAGATGTTTACAACGTCACATGTTGCGTAAACATCAGTTTTAATATCTTTATTTCGAGTGAAAAATCCGGGTTTTCCGGACGGAATTGCTCTTTGTTTTACATATTCTTGTAGAGTATTTGTGAATTTGTCCATATTTCCTTACCTTTCAAAGAAAGATTTTACATTATTTAATTTAACTAGGGATTCTAGAAAGAAATAATCTCCATAGATGATTCCACTTTCAATTCCAGCTCCTCTAGGGAGGTCTGAACAACCTTTTCTTAGTAATGCTTCAAAATCAGATTCGCAGGAAAGATACTCCCTACATAAAGAATTAATAATTTCTAATGCCTTAAGATAATATCTTTCTTTTTCTGATTCTTCTAGTTCACTAACAAGCAGTAATCCACTTGCAGCTATCGCTGCTGCAGAAGAATCTTTAATATTATTGTTTTCTACTGCATCAAAATCCCAACTAGGAACTGAATCTTCAGGTAAACGTTCAATAAAATAGTCTGCTAGTTTCATTGACATCTCTAAAAATTTTACTTCTTTTGTATATTGATAGACTAAAGCAAACCCATAAATGCCCCATGCTTGTCCCCTACTCCAGCATGATTCATCTGCATAGCCCTGCTGTGTTTTCCCCTTCTTTGGAGTACCAGTTACGTGGTCAAAGTTAAACGTATGGTATGTTGAGAAATCTTCTCTTACAATATAGTTCATTACTGTTTCAGCATGCTCCTTAGCTACTATAAAATAATCATCATTTTTAGTTTGTTCAGAGGCCCAAAACAGCAGAGGGATATTCATTAGACTGTCTATTATCACTTTACCTTTTTTTTCTTCCCTGAAATCTGCTGTATCATCTTCCCAATCGTTCCATGCTCTTATAAATTTCCCTTTAGAATTAAAACGATTTTTTAACATATCAGCAGCTTTTAACGCAATTTCCTTACTTTTGGCGTCACCAAATAGCTTATAATGCCCTAAAAAAGTAGGAATATATATAAATCCTATATCATGATCAAGAATATCCTCTCTATCTAGCAACTTTATTAAGTGATTACTACAATCCTGAAAGGTCTTGAGAAATAAATCATCCTTATAATATTGATAGGCTAATAGATTTAATGCTGGCCAAAATCCTGTTGTCCAGAATCCATCGTTACGATAGGAGTAACGATTTCCCTTTGTGAAGTGTGGAAAATTAGTAGATATTTTATGAGAATTTTGAAGCATTTTTCTTCTTAATTGAGTTAGGATATCCTTAGTACTATCTTTTTCTTTTATAATATTCATGTATGATTACCTCCTTTATCCTTTAACACTTCCAGCACTTATACCTTCCATCACACGTTTCTGCGTCAGTAAAAAGATAATAACAATGGGTACTGTTACTAAGGTTGATAAAGCCATGGTGGATTGAAAATCAATTCCTAATTCTGAATTTAAGTTTACTAGTGCAGTTGCTAAGGTGTATGTTTTTGTATCATTAGAAATCAGTAATACTGGTAACCATAACCCCCATGTCAACATAAATGTAATGAGAGTAGCTGTTGCATAAACAGGCATTGCTAGAGGAACAATAATTTTGCTTAGAATCCTTAATTCACTGGCTCCATCTATTTCTGCAGCTTCAATAATCTCCTTGGAAATTTTCCCGAAAAATTGCCTAAAAAGAAAAAATGGTAAAGCTCCTCCCCAAGCTCCTCCAGCAAGAATTAGAATAATTCCCTTATAAGTTCCCAACAAATGAAGTTTAAAAGCTATTATATACAGTGGAATTAGTAATAACACAGCTGGATACATAATGGTTAATAAAAAACTGCTTTCTATAACCCTAAATCCTGGTAATGACGGGTTGCGATAAAGGGCATATGCACCTAGTGAGGTTATTATTATAATAATAAGTGTAGCTAAAACAGTGATAATTAAGCTGTTTAAAACATATTTCCAGATAGATAAACCTCCTAACAAAGAAATCTTCTCGTATGCTTCCATAGTAAAAGACGAAAAGTTAATTTTAAAAGGAGACGTTAATATTTCACTAGAGGGTCTGAAAGAACTTATGATCATCCATATAAATGGGTATATCATACATATAGAAATGGCAGTTAGAATTATATAGATTAACACCATACTAATTTTGCTATGCTTATTAATCATTACATTTCACCTCTTTTCTTCGTAATTATGTAAGTACATAAGGTAACTAAAACTACAATTATAAATAATACTGTAGCCATTGCAGTTGCTTCTCCATACTGCAAGGTACTGAATTTCTGATAAGCATAGTACGATATAAAATTAGAGGAATAATTAGGCCCCCCTTGTGTCATAATCAAAGCAACCGTAAAAGTTTTTAAGAATTGAATCAATGCATATATAGAGTTTAATAACAAAGCAGGTTTTAGCTCAGGTAAAGTGATGTACCAAAAGCGCTGCCATTTATTTGCACCATCAATATAAGCCGCTTCATATTTAGAATCGTCAATATATTGAAAATTTGTCAGAAATATAATTGTATATAATCCTATATGCTTCCATAATTCTACGATTAATAGTGTGTAAATGACTATTCCTGTGTCAGTAAGCCATCCTACTGGTTCTATCCCCACACTTGTAAGTAACTTGTTAATAAGGCCAACATCATTGTTAAATAACCAACGCCAAATGATAGCTCCTACTACATCAGGAACAATTACTGGTGTAAATATAGCTACCTTAAAAAATAAGCCTCCAACTTTTACCTTACTTAATAAAACAGCGAGCCCTAACGCTAAAATGATGTTTAATGGTACAGAAAGGGCAGTGTATTTAATAGTAACGTATAGCGAATTAATAAAGTAACTATCCTTAAAAATAAGCAGGTAATTATCTAGCCCAACAAACTCCCTTTGATTAGTTAGAGCCGTAGACGAATCAACAAAAGAGAGAAGAATACTTTCTACAACAGGCCAAACTCCAAAAATTACTGTTATTAGTAAAAAGGGCAACATATATAAATAAAGTATCCTATTTTTTTTGATTTCCCCTATCTTTTTTGAAGATAAGAATTTTTTACTGAAATTTGGTTTGGGGGCTGGATTTGGATACTCATCTATAACCTTGGATTCCATCAATTTCACCTCTTCTACAAATTAATTAAAAATTGGTTTTAAAATCAATTGAACTACTAATTTTTTCTAATTTTAATAACTTCGTTTATATTATTGGAACCTCGTTTTAAAATATCTTTAGAATCTTCTGGGTTACTATTTACTAATTCAGCTAACATTTGCTCATATTTTTCATTCATATTTCTGTAATACTCGTATTTTGAAAAATATGTGTCTACAGCCGTAATGTTGGTTTTAGGATCAAGAAACGGTTTTAAAGTATCAGACGCGTTAAAAGCTAAGTCTGTTCTAATAGTTGAAGAAAAATATTTGAAGCTTAGTTTTTGAGCTTTTTCTGATAACAAAAATTGAAGAAATTCTTTAGATTCTTTTTCATGCTGAGAATTCTTAGGGACTGCAAAGCCTCGAACATTAAGTTGAACAAAGTTGTTACTGTCTGTTTTGTTCATCTTAGGAAAAGGACCTACGATATAATCATTTTTAAGAATAGGAGTATCATCCCATTTTTTCACATTCCAATTTCCTACACGAAACATCCCAACTGTTCCACTCTCAATAACTTTATACATCTCAGAAAAATCTTGAGTGATAGCATCCTTAGGCATAATGCGATTCTTAGTATAAAGCTGGGATATTTCAGAAAATCTATTTATATTTTCCTTATCTACAACTGTTGGCTTGGGACCATCTTTTAACCAAACGTTCCTGTTACCGCTTCCATTTATAAAAAGGCTAAACATTTGCCCTGGATCTACTCCTAGGTGCATAATAAATCCTGAAGTATCATGTTTCCCATTGCCATCTGGATCCTCTGTTGAAAACTTCTTACCCACCCTTACAAAGTCGTTCCAAGTATTTGGGAATTTTTCATTTACATTATTTAACCAACTTTTTCTGATTCCTAGACCTGCTAATGTTCTATTCACAGGATATACAATTTCTTTGTTGTTAAAATTAATAAATGAATTATCCTCTGGTGTGATAAATTTTTTCTCTTTTGAACTTTTAATAACCTTATTCAAGCTAATAAAACCTTTAGTATTTTGTTGAATTTCTAGTATTCGACTAGCATCGTTAAATACTAAGTCAGGAGCATTATTTGTAGATATTGAAGCTAGCGTTTTCTGTTGCCACTGATTTGTTGGAAAAGATGTAGATACAATTTTGATGTTTGGATGTGTTTTTTGATAAATTTGACTTAACTCTTGTATATATTTAATTCCATCGTCACCTTTATCATGCCAAACTGTTAACACAACTTTTTTGTTAGTCGACGATGAAGTGTCAACTTTTTGATTACATCCAGCAACCAACAAAATAGTAGTGATTAACAATAAGGTTTTTTTTAAAACTCTTACCCTAATCATGTAAACCTCCTATATAATAATGTGGAAACGTTTCCACAAAAGTATTAAACTAATCTAAGACCGTTTAATAAAACGTCCTTAGATTCTACAGGTAGAATTCCTAATTACCAACTCTGGCTGCAAAATAACCCTCTCAAATTTTTTTTCAGTATTATTTTCAATTCGATCTATTACCAACTTTGCAGAAATTCTTCCTCTCTCTTCTACTGGTTGAGAAATTGAAGATAAACCACTCTTAAAGAATTCAGAATATGGGGAGTTATCAAATCCCATTAATGAAATATCTTTCCCTACCTCCATGCCTAGCTCTTCTAAATAGGTCCACGTTTTCATTGCAATTAGGTCATTTAAGCAAAGTATAGCAGTCGGTTTCTGTTTAAGAAGTTCTTTAATTTCCTGTAAAGAGGGAAGGTAATTTACACTGTCTCCAACTAGAACAAGATTTGGATCATATTTTATTTCAAAACTTTCTAGTCCTGTTTTATATCCTTTAATTCTATCTTTAAAAGAAACTCCATCGGCCGGACCTCCTATAAAAGCTATCCTTCTGTGATTATGATTTAACAAATATTCTGTCCCAATAAATCCTCCTTTAATGCTGTTTACATAAACCATATCTATATCCATTTCTACTTTCCCTACTATTACCATAGGAACGACACTTTTTACTTTTTCAAATATCTCATGTTTGTCATGAATAGTAGCACAAATAATTCCATCTACTCTTCTCTTTAATAACATATCAAGGTTATTTATTTCTTCTTCTAGTTCTCCATCTGTGTTAGTCAATATTAAATTGTAACCGGCTTGCTTTGTAATTTCTTCTACTCCTTTTGCGATTAAAGGCCAGAAAGGATTTGTAATATCCGGTACCAATAATGCTATAACACCTGTTTTTTTACGCTTAAGACTTCCTGCTACATAGTTTTGAATGTAATTCAATTCTTCGCAAGCCTTCATAACTTTTTGTTGAGTAGCTTCACTGGTATAACTAGTTTTATTTAGTACTCTTGATACGGTAGATACTGCTACTTGAGCTCTCTTAGCTACATCTACAATAGTAGGCTGTTTTTTATTCATCATATCTTACCTCCGGGAAACGTTTCCATAGATACATATTAATTTATGGAAATATATAAAGTCAACATATTTTCTGAAAATAAATAATATTATATTTTTTAAAATGCTGTTCTCGTGTAAAACTTATATATCATTGAATTGAAGATATGGAGTGAATACCTAGTAATTAAATGATTTTTTATAAAACTCTACTTTGTAAAATTATTTTGCGAATAGAATAAACTTATTTATTAACTAATATTTAGCTATAACTAAAAATTTATAGGAAACAAAAACAAATACTATAATATTTCAAATGCACTCCTTGTTTTCGTTTCCTATAATACGTTTTATGTTAACTGCAAAGAAAAAACATCCCATTTATGGATTATTTAGTTTCTTTCTGCTATTTAGAAAGTACAGTATGGTCACTAACTTTAATTTTTATTAAAGGAAAAAAGCAGAACATTAATCAAAGTTCTGCTTTTCATTGTTACCGGATACTCACTGTATTAGAAAGACTTTAGAGAATAAAGACTTCTTAATTTTATTTGGCCGTAAAAATTTCTTTATCTACCAATCTATCTACATTTACTTCTCTTGATAATACATTTTCCTCTTTAAATACGTCTGCCACTGTCTGTACAGCACGTATATCCTTTTCTTCAACAGGTCTTACTTCAGCATTTACTCGTCCATTAATTGTTCGTGAAACGTCATTAGGCAACCTCGTGATATTAGAATACAGTTTAATGTACTTCTCTTTGTTTTGATTTTCCCACTCCCATGCTTTTGAAATTCGTTTAATGACGTCTTGAAGTGCTGCTTTTTTTCCAGGATCCTGTAGTGCTTTGTCTGAAGCTGTGATAAACCCTAATCCTGTATTAATGCCTTTGCCAGTACGCAATACCCTTCCTCCGTTTTTCTCAGCAATCGCTAAATACGGATCAAAAGTAGCCCATGCTTCTAGCTGGCCAGCTTTGAAAGCTGCGGCGGCATCAGTAGGAAGAACAAACTTAACATTAACATCTTTCGTAGACAGGCCTTCTTCTTTTAGCGCTTCAATTAATAAATATTGCGCAATACTACCTTTTGCAGACGAAACTACGACTGTCTTTCCCTTTAAATCCTTTATCGATTTAATTGAGGAATTTTTCTTAACCAATATTCCCACAGCTTCGGGAGAAGATATGCTAGTAGCAATAATTTTTAATGGCACTTTCGAATCTGCGGCTGCGAGTACCGGCGTATCTCCGGCAGGAGCTGTATCTACTGACCCTGCTTTTAACGCTTCAAACAAAGGAGCCGCGCCTTGAAAGCTCGCCCACTTTACTTTATATGGTGTACCTTCTAGTACTTTAGAAGCTTCTACTTTGGCCTTCGTCATTCCAGCTTGATCTCCTAACACAATCGTTACTTTTGACAAATCTACCTTCTTTTTTCCTGCTGTTTCCTTTGCCTCACTGCAGCCAGATAAAATAGATATACTTCCTATAGTAAGAATGCCTGCTACTAAAATCCTCTTAGATAGGTTTTTCTTCACACAACCTAAAGCTTTTTGAAGGATGTTCATATATACTTGTTCTCCTTTGCATCATACTTACTTAGGCATTGATACTCTTATATCAATGCCTAAGCTCTTTCTTTTATTTAGTTTAATACATCCGGTTCTTCATCAAGTAGCTTATACCATAGCTGTTGAAAGTTGAACCAGCCTCCCGACGGACTGCTTACTTGAGAGTGCGTCAAAACAGCCGTTTCATGATCGATTGGAATAGGTTTTCCTGCTGCTTCAGCAAGAAGCTGAGCATGGCAAGCTCGGTCCATAGCAATAAACCAATAAGCTGCTTCATCTACGCTATTTCCAACCGTAAGAAGTCCATGATTTCTTAAAATAACGCCCTTATGTTGCTGAAGTGCATCAGCAATGCGTTCACCTTCACTTTTCTCTAATACTACTCCAGTAAAATCATCAAATAAGCCGTGATCTTGATAGAATACACATGAGTCTTGCGTAAGAGGATCAAGTAACCTTCCTAAAGACGACCATGCTTTACCATAAAGGGAGTGAGAGTGGGCAGCAGCAATTACATCTGGTCTTGCTTGATGAATTTGCGAGTGAATTGCAATTGCTGCTTTGTTAATTGGACGATCTCCTATGACGACATCTCCGTTGTGATTAACAAGATGCAAATCACTAACTTTCATTTGTCCAAAATGTACACCTAGTGGATTCACCCAGTAATGATCTTTTTTTTCAGGATCTCGAACTGTTATATGCCCCGCGACCCCTTCAAATCCAAATTGATTAAAAATTCGAAATGCACCTGCTAGTCTTTCCTTACGATGTTGACGCTCTTCCTCTACATTGTGAAATGTTGGCTGGTTATAAATCGACGCTGCTTTCGTTGACATAATCATCTTCCTTTCCGAATATTCCGTTTTTTATTTCGATTGTATTTTTTCTACGTCACTATTTAATTCATTTGTCCAAAACTTCTTGACATCTATTTCTTCTTTTAGAAGTGACTCTGAATAAAATGTATCTGCTACATCTTGCTCCGACTTAATTTGCTGAGTGTTAATAGGAGTAATAATACTTGGACGCTGTTCTTCTCCTTCTTTCAGTGTTATTAGTGCCTGGCTAACTGGCTGGTGTGTGTTTATTGCGACAACCTTTGCCCACTCCTCCTCGTTTTCTCGTGTCCATTTATGAGCTTTTTGCAATCGATCTAGCAAGTCAACCAATGCTGCTTTTTTATTTTTATCTTCAAGGAGCTTAGGTGGCACAGCAATAAGGAAGTTTCCTGATAAAATGTCTTTACCGCTTGCTATCGTTTTTGCTCCTTTTTCATGAGCAGATATAATAGATACACCATAGCTTGCGAATGCGTCCACATTTCCTCCTAAAAGTGCTGTAAGCCCATCAGATGTAGAAAGTTCCACTGGCTTAATGTCTTTCCACTCTAATCCAGCTTCTTTTAGCAGTTTGAGTAGAAAATAATGAGCCGTTGTATTTTTTACATAAGCAACTTTTTTTCCTTTTAAGTCAGCTACGTTTTTTACTGAAGAGTTTTTGGGAACAACTACTTCTTGATTTAATGTATTGCCCTCTTGTACAGCAACTACCTTGAAGTTCCCATTTCCTTCAGATAAATTAGCAAATATAGGAGGAATTTCGCTGGATAGCGAAAAATCAATATGGCCTCCTGCCATTGCTTCAAGCTGAAGGTTTCCACCTTGAAATACACTGTAATCAACTTTATATGGTGTATTGTCTAGCCCAGCAGACTTTAACTCCTCTTCAATACTGCTCCATCCTGTTTGGGCTACTCGTAACGTTACATCAGAGAGTTCATTTTTTTCTGGTTGACTAGCAGAGCTTTTTTGATCACAAGCAGTCATCAAGCATCCTATAAAGATAGTTAGCAAGAGAAGCAGGAATCGAAGACGAAAAGCTCGTTTTTTCATTTGAACACTGGTCACCCCTTTAACCTTCATACTTTATTACACGCTCCTTTCATATTCTCTTCTCATTTTTAAGGAGCCCAGTACGAATTTTGAACGTCAATTTGTTTTGTAATTAATTTCATTTCTAAAAGGTCATTTGCCTGATCTTGAAGATCATCTGCAGCTTTTTGATTCATAAATTGAACGTCAGCTGGCTTTTTCTTTAAAATCTCTTTCCAAGTGTCAACTGGAATCTTGGTAGCATCTGATACTAATTCAGCTGCTTCCTTAGGATTTTTATTAATTTCTTTTCCAACCTTTTGAAGTTCTAATACGATTCGTTTTGTTGCTTTCGGATTATCTTTCACAAAATCCTCACCAGCTACATAGAAGGAACGAAAGGAAACAAGACCAGTAGCATCTGATAACACGCGATTTCCTTTATTTGCAGTTGTTGTAAAGTAGGGCTCCCATATAACCCATGCATCTACTTGGCCTTGTGAAAAAGCAACACTGGCTTCTGGTGGATTAAGATAGACTGGCTTTATATCACTCTCTGTCATTCCTTCCGACTTCAGCGTTTTTAACAGCAAGTATTGGGAGATTGAAGCTTTATTAAAAGCAATTTTCTTACCTTTAAGATCTTTAATAGTTTTAATAGACGAATCTTTCTTTACTAAAATGCCTTCGGATTCAGGCACAGAAGGTTCACTTGCAATATATACAAAATCAAGCCCCCTTGCTTTTCCAAATAAAGAAGGAGAATCACCTAAACTACCAATATCAATACTCCCTGCATTCAACGCTTCTGCTACTGCAATTCCCGTATTGAACTCATACCATTTCACTTTATATCCTAATTTCCCTAAGTTCTTTTCCAACAGCTGCTTTTTCTTTAATAGCAGCATAGGTGCAGACTTTTGATATCCTACTTTTACGACACCTTTTCCTTCTACTGATTGATTGCCTGCTGTTGTTTCTTTACCTCCTCCACATCCGGTTAAAGCTAGGAGCAACAGCAGAATAATGGTTGTTGCATAAAATCTTTTTTTTGGGATCATCTTAAATCTCCTCTAGCTTTTTAGCATTTATTTTGCCTAGTGCCGTACTTTTTTCTTATTATCTTGCACATATTGACTGAATCGGTCGATAAAATCTCCTTCTAGCACCGAAGCACGCGTCAGTTCATGAAAAGACCTACCTGAATGACAAACCTCTTTTATTGTTTGAGTCGTGTATGATGGAACATTTGCTAGGACCCTTGCCCATTTTAAACTACTTTTTTGGCCAGCTTCTTCATCCGCACTCAGTTCGTGAACTAAGCCATACTCCAAAGCTGTTTGTCCACTTATCTTCTTACCTGACAATGCTAAAAAACGAGCTTTGGAAGAACCGATTTCATTAACCAAGCGCTGTGTCCCTAAAACCAAGCCAAACTGCGGACCGGGAAATCGAAAGTATGCTGATTTACTAGCAATGCGTACATCGCATGAAATGGCAAGATCAGCTCCTGCTCCGAAGGCATATCCATGTACAAAAGAAATCGTGGGAACAGGTAAATGAATCAGCATATCAAACAGCTTCGATAGTTTAGTGAAAAAATTGCTCGCTTCTTCATTGCTTAAGCTTTGAATAAACTGTAAATCCACGCCTGCACTGAAAGCATTAGATACTTCACTGTTTAAAATCAGTGCGCCTACTGTTTTATCTTTTGAAATATTCTCTAGGGATTGCTTGAGCTCTTCATATAACTCTTGATTAATAGCATTAAGGTTACGAGGTGCGTGTAAGGATAAAATAACAATTTTTTTAGATGATGGCTGATGATTCACCGTTACGTTGACATATTTCATAGCTTCTCCTTCTTAACCTTTACTCATTAGGTAGTACAATCGCACTGGGCTCGATTTCAGTCATTGGCAAGTCGGTGACTAACTGAATATCTCTGTTCTTTATCAGCTGTTTAAACTCTGCAAAGCCAATATTGGTCCTTACTCGGTAATAATGAAAACCTTTCGACTTAGCGCTGTCGTAAGATAATTCACAAAGCATGCCAGGCGGTGCTGCTAGAACTGTTATACCTTGACTTTCAGCCCATTTGACAACCGCGCCTCTTTTTCCTTGGCTTAAATAAATAGAGGGGTTTGTAAAATCTTCCGTTTTTTCTGTTTCCGTATCGTATAACCGGATAATGTCTCCTTCCACAATGGGAACAATTTTTTCTGTCTTGCTATTCACTACAACGGCTACTTGCATTACATACTCTTCTCCTTTTATACGGTCGTAGCATCTTCTAAAAGCGACGACGTTTCTTTTTTCATAACTCTTGCTAACACTTTACTTTCTAGTTTTCCAAAGGAATGACTTCCTCTTTCACGGGGCCTTGAAAGAGGGATGCGTAAATCCATCGCAATCTTTCCTTCTTCAATTAAAATAACTCGATCAGCCAGCGTAATAGCTTCTGACACGTCATGGGTTACTAAAAGAACCGTGAAGCGCTGTTCTTGCCATATTCCTTCAATTAGTTCCTGCATTTCAATACGTGTTAACGCATCTAATGCACCCAACGGCTCATCTAGCAACAGCAGCTTAGGCTGAGTGGCTAATGCTCGAGCAAGTGCGACTCGCTGGCGTTGCCCACCGGATAAAACAGACGGCCACTCATTTGCTCTACTCTCTAGCCCTACTTGCTTAAGAGAAGTTAACGCTTGCTCTTTCCACTCGCCTTTTAACCCTAAACTAACACCTACGTTTGCCACAATTTTTTCCCATGGTAGTAGCCTTGAATCTTGGAACATAAATCGAGCATAGGGATTGATTGAATGTAACTTTTCCCCATTTTGTATGATCTGTCCACTTGTTTCTTTTTCTAACCCTGCAATATGCCTTAATAACGTACTTTTCCCGCACCCACTTTGCCCGACGATAGCAACGAATTCACCAGGCGCTATATCTAAGTCAATTCCTTTCAAGACTTCGACATCTCCAAAGAATTTCTTTAAATGCTGTATTTGTAATTGAATTCCTCCACCTCTATGTTTCATATTTGATCACTCCTTACTTTACGATTTTTGATAGTTTGGATTCCATTTCAATAGCTTTACTTCTAATAGCTTGGCTAAAGAATCAGCAACTTTTCCTAAGATGGCGTATAGCAAGATAGCAACAATAACAATATCGATTTGCATAAATTCTCGGGCATTCATCGCCATGTAACCAATGCCGGAATCAGCTGCTACAGTCTCTGCTACAATTAATGTCAGCCACATAATCCCTAATGAATAGCGAATACCAACTAAAACGGATGGAAGAGCCCCTTTAAAAATCACTCTTACTAGAAGTTTATTTTTGCTTAAGCCATACACTTTCCCCATTTCAATTAACGATTTATCAACTGAAATGATTCCATGGTACGTATTTACATAGATAGGGAAAAATACGCCAATCGCTACTAAAAAAATCTTGGCTTCTTCTCCAATTCCTAACCATAAAATCACAAGTGGAATAAGAGCCAAATGCGGAATATTCCGAAACATTTGGATAGTTGTATCCAAATGTTTTTCCGCAACAGGATATACTCCGTTTACAATTCCCAAAATAAGCCCAATACTTCCCCCAATGGCAAAACCAATAAACGCTCGGCTAAAGCTCACTTTGATATGATTAAACAGCTCTCCAGTTTGAACTAGATGAATTGCACTATATAAAATATCAAGTGGAGAAGGAAGTGTTTCTTTTGATACAATGCCTGTAACCGAAAATAGTTCCCAGAATACAACTAATAGAATTGGTAAAACCCAAGGTGCTACTCGTTTGCTATAAATGTTTGCTTGCTTGTTATTCACAATTAGACCTCCTTTGCTTTACTATTTTACAAGCGAACATTTGCTTGCTTTTCTTTTAATCGACCTTTAACTTTTGGAATAATTTCTTTCCCAATAGCTTCAATGACTTCTAAATGAGGAAATCCTCTTAGTAATACTTTTTCAAACCCTAAATCTACATACTCTACAACTCGATCAGCTATTTGATCTGGCGTACCTACTAATGCAATAGAGTTACCGCTTAAAACTTGGGTTAATCCAGCCCAAAGATTGGGCCCAATAATAAAATCTTTTTCTTTTGCTTCTTCCATTAATTTATCTAACCTTTTATGACCGACAGATTCATCTTTTAATCTAAATTTCTTTTTACTTTCTAAGCTACTTTCACTTACTTTGCTAATTAGATTGCGGGCTTTCTCCCATGCCTTTTCTTCTGTCTCTGCTGTAATAACTTGAAGAGAAACTGAGTACTTCAGCGTTCTGCCTTCTTTGGCTGCTAGATGTTTCATCTCTTCGATTCGAAGCTTTGTATCTTCTAATGTTTCTCCCCACAACATGTAGACATCTGCTAATTTAGCAGCTACTTGTTTACCAGCTTCAGATGCACCACCCATAAAAATTTCAGGTCTTGGGTGTTGGACGGGCTTTGGAAAAAGAGATGCCTTTTTAATGGAGTAATATTCCCCTTGATAATTTACCACATCTTCAGTAAATAAACGTTTTAAAATATGAACAAATTCTTCGGTTCTTTTATAGCGTAATTGGTGGGGGAGACTATCGCCATCTCTTTCTAGATCAGCCTGTGAACCTCCAGTAACCACATTAATGATAGCTCTTCCGTTTGATAAATAATCAAGTGTAGCAAATTGTTTTGCAAAGACTGTTGGGCTAATGAAGCCTGGCCTTGCTGCATATAAAAACTTTAAATTTTTAGTTGATTGTATTAAAGAGGAAGCTACAATTGATGCATCTAGACATTCTGCTCCTACTGGGAGAAGTAGCGCTGAAAATCCGGTCTGCTCAGCCATTTGCGCAATTTGATGATTGTATTTAAAAGAGGGTTCAATGTCCCATGGAACTCCAACATATTTTCCGTCCCCTGCTGTAGGAGACATTGTAAGTATTTCAACCATTTTTATTCCTCCAATATCTTATTTTTTTATATAAATAGTCGGTTTTAAAGTGAACTTAGACCTTTATGGATAGTTTTTTCCATTCTTGTAAAACCTCATTTGTGTGTTCACCAAGTAAAGGAGGCTTTCGATACACGGAAAATTCATAACCTTTAACTTTTACAGGAAATCCTACTGTTGGTATAGATGAACCGTTTGGTAGTGGTAAATCTCTAACAATATTCAATGACTGTGCCATAGGGCTGGCTAATGCCTCCGAAAAATCATTTACCGGAGCTGATGGAACGCCTCTTTGGTCTAATTCAGAAATCCACAATTCAGCTGGCTTTGTGCTGAATACCTTTTGTAAAAGAGCTGCAAGCTCTTTTTGATTTTTAGCACGTGCGGTTTGGTCCACGAATCTAGGATCTGTAAACAACTCTTCTAATTTGGTTGCTTCGCATACTTTTTTCCAAAGTTTATTATTACCAGCTGCAATGACAAATGGTTTGTCACTTCCGTAGAATCCTTGATAAGGAGCATTGCGGGGATGCGCAGTTCCTAACCGTTTCGGCGGCTGCTTGTTCCCGAAATATTCACTCGTTTGCAAAGCTGAAATACCTAGTACACTTCCTAACATGGAGCAATCAATATGAGTACCTTCTCCTCCTTTTTGAACATTTAAAACAGCTGCTGTGATTGTATAGGCGGCGTACAGTCCAACAGCAAAATCGGCTACCGGCACACCACATTTAACTGCTTCTCCATTTTCTTCACCTGTGACGCTCATTAATCCGCTTATTGCTTGAACTGTTACATCAAAAGCTCCTTTATGAGCATAAGGGCCTTCCTGTCCATACCCTGAAATAGAGCAATAGATTAGCTTGGGATGAATACTAGATAAACTCTCGTGATCTAGTCCAAACTTCTTTAATACTCCTGGACGAAAATTCTCTACAATTACATCAGCTTGTAAACAAAGCTCCCTTAAAGTTGCTAATTGATCTTCATCTTTAAAATCGATACATATACTTCTCTTATTCCGATTTAGAGATGAAAAGTTAGCACTGTACTCTTCTTCCTCTTCATTTCTTACAAATGGCGGCCAAAGCCTCATGCCGTCCCCACCATTTGGATTTTCGACTTTGACAACATCGGCTCCTAAATCAGCTAACAGCATTCCAGTATATGGACCGGCTGCAATTTGACCGAATTCAAGAACGCGTATACCAGATAGCGGTTGGTTACTAGGTAAATTCATTTCACTTTTCCTTTCTTTTCGTAATTTAACTCATTTTTAATTAAACTTAATCAATCAACTTACTATGTTTTCACAAAGTATATCTCACTTTCCTAGATTTGTATAATTGATAAATCCGAATAGTTGATTCAAAAAAAATGAACTTCAAAAAATAGAGTCATTAAAAGTGGGTCTTTATAAGCCGAATTAAATTCTCAACGGCCGTTCCATTGGTTACAGCATTAATTTTTCTTAAAATACCTGTTGTTACGCCAATTTTGAGGTCGTAAATCTTTTTTATTTCCGTTCCGGGTGGCGGGTTTCTTACCATAACATCAGGTACTACAGCGATTCCAAATCCTACTTGCACATATTCTTTTAATGCGGACATGCTGTTCACTTCAAGTCGAATGTCAGGACTAACACCAGCTTCCACCAACGATTTCTCCAAACTGATTCGGTAATTGCACACAAACCCGCTCAAAAGAAGGCGTTCTCCTTTGAAATCAGCAAGTTCTACTTGATTTTTCAAAGCTAACGGATGGTTTTTAGGTACTAACAGGGATACTTCTTCAATAAAAAGCGGCTCAAATAATGTTGTATGATCCAAATTAGGCGTATTGCAGATAGCCAAATCAAGCTCTCCTTCTTTAATCATCTTTGTTAAGTTCTGTGTATTATCAATTTGGATACTTAATTGAACATTAGGGTATCTTTCATTAAACGGCAGTAAGATGCTCGGCAAGCGAAAAATCGCCATGGGCTCAATGGCTCCTACCCGTACTTTACCAGCTTCTCCATGAAGCCATTGCTGCATAGTATCTTGTACGTACTCCAAATCTCTTAATAAAAGGTCTGCTTTCTCATGAAAAAGCCTCCCTGCTTCTGTTAAATGTATTTTTTTTCCTCGTTCAATGAGCTTTACGCCCAAATCTGATTCGAGTTTTTGTATTTGCATCGTAACCGTTGATTGCACGTACTTAAGCTCTTCTGCTGCTTTTTGAAAACTTCCTAAGCGTGCAATTGTTTGAAATGTTTTTATCGTTCGTAAATCCATTTGCCAACTACCTCCTTGTCTATGGTCAACGTAAAAAACCTATGCATGTGTTCTAGAAAATGTCATAGGTCTAAAAAGCAAGAAATGAATTTTTATGCATTCTTATTATTCAATTTATAAGTCAAGTTCCTAAAATGTCCACAAAAATTGCGTTTAAATTAAGTATTAAAATGAAACAATTCATTTTTAATGAATGATCAATTCTTTTTTTTCAATTATACAAAATTGATTTTTGCCTTTATCATGTTAGTTAAGTTTTTAATTTCACATGATATGTTTCTACTCACTAACGTTTAAGGAGGAATAACATATGCCAATTGGTACCTCTATGAAAAAATCCATAAAAGAACAAGCACGACTATTAGCAGCAGAGTTTAAAAAAACAGCTATCGAAAGGGATAAAGATGGTGGGAATCCAAAAGTGGAGCGAGATCTCATTCGGAACAGTGGATTGTTGCACCTCTTAATTCCTGATGAGATAGGCGGTATGGGAAAGACGTGGATTGATGTTTGTGATATTGTGCGGATTTTTGCTGAAGTAGACAGTTCATTAGCACATGTATACGGCTATCATTTTCTTAATCTAACTACTCCCTATTTTTATGGAACGCCCGAACAAACAGCTTTTTACTACAAAAAAACAGTTCAGCAGAACCTCTTTTGGGGAAATGCCTTTAACCCTGTTGACTTGAATCTTTTTGCTACAGAAGAGAATGGACGCATTATGCTAAATGGTCAAAAAACCTTTTGCTCTGGAAGTTCAGACTCTGATTATTTAATTGTATCAACTGTTTTTAAAGATACAGAAGCTCCATTAATTGCAGTAATACCAACCAACCGGGAAGGCATCAAGGTTAACAATGATTGGAATCATTTTGGACAACGACAAACGGACAGTGGATCCATCACGTTTAAGAACGTTCCTGTTTATAACGAAGATATTTTAGCAGCTGTTCCACCCAATAAAGAATTTTTAAAAGTTCGATCTACAATTGCCAACTTTCTTATCACCCACATTATGCTTGGAATCATAAAAGGCGCCATAAATGAGTCTCTAAAATACGTATCAACTAAGACAAGGCCCCGTTTTGCACAAAACTCATCTGCTGTAGATGACCCTTATATCCAAAGACATCTTGGACAATTTCATATTCAATATAAAGCAGCCGAATCCTTAATTCTTCAAACAACTACTATATTTCAAAAGGCTTGGGATAATGGCTGGAACCTTACGGAAGAAGAGAAAATTAGTATACAAAATTCCATTGGAATAGCTAAAGCATTTGTTACTGAAGCAGGGTTGGATATCACTTCGAGGATCTTTGACGTCATGGGTAGCAGAGCGACTTCCAACACGTATCGCTACGATCGTTTCTGGAGAAATATTAGAACACTGTCTATGCACGCACCTATTGATTACGAAATTCAACGGCTTGGTAGTTGGACACTGCAAAATTACAAGAATTTTTATGACTTGGAGGAAGATAAATGACTATTTCAACATATATTGCAGAATTAGAAATTGCTATTCGTAATGTCTTACAGCAAACAAGTTTAGAAAAAGAGATTGTAGAACAACTTAAGCCTCACTTTGATTTATTTTTAAAAACAAAAGATTTATTACCAACTACATATAAACAGCCTAAGGAAGATAAATACAGCCAGTTTTTGTTGTACAAGCCAGAAGATGAGGCTTTTTCGATTGTAGGCTTTGTATGGGGACCTGGACAAACTGCTCCTATACATGACCATTTAGTATGGGGATTGGTTGGGGTATATGAAGGAGCAATTGAGGAAACTAGATATCAAAGAATTAAAAGCGAAAAAGATAGCTATAAATTAAAGAAAGTAGGGGTAGTAACAGCAAAAGCTCAGGATATTTCTTATGTTTACCCTCCGAACAAAGATATACATAGTGTCCGTAATCCATTTGCTGAGCCGGCCATTACCATTCATCTTTACGGAGCAGATATTGGTTCAAAGGAGAGACATATTTATGATGAATCTGCTTCTTCTAAAAATATCGTGACTGCTCATGAAAATGAAGTTCCGTTGTACATGTAATATTAGTTCATAAAATGAATGTACGAAGGCAGATCAAACACGAGTTGACAGACTCTTATATTCGTTTTTAGACGTAAGATACGTAATATCTAGTTAATATAAAGTTTCTTGTTGTAACCAAGCATATTATTGCTTTTTATTTCTACCCACAGATAAGTATAAAACTCCCTTTTAAATTTGGGAGTTTTATATTTTCACCCTATACCAATCTATCTTTTACTTCCCTTTTAATAAATTATTATACTTGATATAACTCAATATAAAATTTATAAGTATTTATACTTGATTTATCTTTAATAAAATAATCTATATTAAAGATAGAAAATAATTTAATAGAATAATTCAAAGCTTTACTTTAAAGCGTTAAATTGTTATTGTGTTAGAAGACAATCTTTTAGTTGCTATTCCTTAGCCTAAAAAGCACAAACCATACAGAGTGGGTTTGTGCTTTTTTTATTTTTACAAATATCATTAAACTTATTTCCCTTTACTTTCCTACCTAGATAGAAAAATGTAAAAATTACTGTTTATTCGTTTTCCCATTGCGCATCACAAGTCACCGCAAAATTGAATAATTATATAATAAAAAAAGCTTTACGAAACCTTTCTCAAAGCTTTTGTCACCCTCTATATTATCGTATTACTCTTCCTACTTCTTCTATACTTAAACCGGTAAACTTTGCAATATCATCTAAAGGTATACCATTCTCATACATGCTGCGAATCAATTGGATTTTTCCTTCTTCTAATCCTTCTTCACGGGCATGGGCTAGTTTAGCTTGTTCATCAAGTAGTAATTTTTCACGCGCTTCATATGCGCTTCGGAAAGAAGAATCGTGACTCATAGTTTCCCATTTATCCATCGCTTTTTGTAAAATTGGATCTTAAATGTTTGAGTTAAAGGTTCATCTTCATGAGCTGGTAATAATATCTAACGAACGAATGCATTTTCCCGCAGGTTGACTTTTTCTTCCCGCCATTGTTTCACAAGCTTTGGAATTTCCACAAAATGAATTTCAATATCATCGCTTAAAACACGTTGTTTTATTGTGTCCCACAGCTGACCTGTCGTCTGAAATTCTTCATCTGAAGAGAATAAAATGAAATCCAATAAATTAATGGTGATGGTTTTTCGTAAAGCACGATAAGGCATCCCCCTCTTGCATTTGTGACGTATATAATTTACTCCAATAATATAAAGAGCGCTTAACCATATCATGGGTATTACGAAGTTGAATCTCGATATTCACTTGTGTTCCGTTATTCAATGTGGCTAGTGAATCCAAGATAGATAACTTGTCATCTTCGTGAGCCTTGTGAAGGTGTGGGTCTTACAATTGAAGAGACGTAATGGGTGCTTCTAGAGACTTTTCTAAAACAGCGTTTAAAAAATCTGTTAAGATATCCTCGCTGCCTTTGGTACCAAATAACTGTTTAAAAGCGAAATCAATTCGTAAATTCACTAATTTTGTGGACATGAATTTCTCTTCCTATCTTTCTTATTTCTTACTCTTATTTTATAAGATAGTAGAACGTGTTTGCAAATGTCCAAAAGAAAATCAACTAGTTGTCATGATCATCATACTAAAAATTATTATGACTTGTCACAATCTCAATTAGGTTACTATTGCATTTATTCCTCTTTTACCCCATTAACGTTAATAGAGAAAAATGTTTAAGGTTGTTTTTTATTAGACTCTTTACTACTGTAAGAAACCCTCATACAGTGTAAAAAAATTAAAAGAAGGTAGTCAAGTAGGAATGCCACTTCAAGAAACTTTTTGGAGCCCACCATATCGACAAGTAACCGATAAATTCGGTGTTACCTAGAAAAATCCATCACAAGTTGATGATAATAGGTAGTTGGTGAAAAGTTGGTTTTTTCAACTACATTAAATACCTTATTGAACTAAAAAGGTATCAGGTTAGTAAGATCCATCTAAGTATAATTAAATTTTATTTTAAAGTATCATGGATCCCCTTCTTTTTCGTACATACTCGTACGGAGATGGCGTTTATGGCTAATCAGTTAGAAGTTCTTACCCACCATGTCAATGATAAACAATACTATTACTGGCTTCATTACGATTTACTTAGTGCTCAATGATGGCTAATTGTAATTTTAATTGTGCTCTTTCTATTTATTCTTTATCTGCTCGTTGACCGACAACGAATGGTATTTATTCTCTTAGTCTTTTTCATTAGCTTCGTTGTAGTATGTATAAATTAAAAAATATATTAACTATTCTAATGAATTATTAATTTATTTTTCATAGATACTTAAGAGTATTGCCATACAATTATCTTAACGTTAAAAACATATTGGATATGAGGTTTTTTTTGACAAAAATTACTTTCAACAAAAACAAATAATAGTAAATAATTCATGGAGTAAATTGCACTCGTTTTTTGAATTCTAAAATGTATGGCAATGCTAAAGAACAATCAGCTTGTTCTGTAAAAAAAGTTGTGGGAAACCACTGTAAAGAAGGGGAATGTGTATGCAAGAGAACCAAAATAAATTGGGTATTTCACTTAATAAAGTGCCAGAAGTCACAATTTTCTTCTGGATAATCAAAGTTTTATGCACAACTGTAGGTGAAACATTTGCTGATTTTCTAAATTTCAACCTTGGATTTGGGTTAACTCTCACTACTATAATTATGGGAATAGCATTTTTTATTTTATTGTATCTTCAATTTAAAGCAACTAAATATGTCCCAGGGATTTATTGGACAACGGTTGTGCTTATAAGTGTATTTGGAACACTAGTAACTGATAATTTGACAGATGCAATGGGAGTACCTCTTGAAGTTAGTACAATTGTCTTTTCCGTTCTACTTGGATTAACTTTTCTTTTTTGGTACCTGAGTGAAAAAACACTCTCTATACATTCAATTTATACAAGAAAAAGAGAAGTTTTCTATTGGCTTACTATTCTATTCACATTTGCACTTGGAACAGCAGTAGGTGATTTATATTCTGAACAACTAGGTTTTGGATATCTTAAAACGGGAGTAACAGTCATCATTATCATAGGCTGTATCTTTTTGGCATACAAATCGAAACTTAATGGGATTTTAGCATTTTGGATTGCCTATATTCTTACTCGTCCACTGGGAGCATCATTAGGAGATTACCTATCACAAACAAAAGTTAATGGTGGGTTAGGTTTGGGAACAACTGTTACTAGTGTTATTTTTCTTTTAGCTATTTTAGCAATAATCGTTTTTCTTGCTATTACAAAAATTGATATAACTTCAAAAAGTGAAATAGTGGATACACGCCAAACACGTGCAAGTAAGAAAAATATTTTGACACAAACCATTGTAGTGCTTTGCCTTTTCTTATTTCTAAGTATAGGTGGTTATATCTGGCGCAGTAATGATATAGCATCACAATCCACTGCTTCACAAGCTACATTATCTGGGCAATTAAAGGATTTTATTAAAATTGAAATTGACATGCTCAAGGATGTGAATTCAAAAAACTTTACTTCAATGAAAAAAGGAGCAGACGATTTAGAACATCAATGGGACTCGTCGGAAGCTAAACTTAGAAAAGTAGATGGTTCTAAATGGACTAAAATTGATGGAACTATTGATGTGGTATTAGCAGCAGCTCGTTCATCTAATCCTGATGATAATAAGTGCAAATCAGCTCTTAATAATTCGCTAAGTGTCCTAAACGCAGCTAATAAATAAAAAAGGAATCGCGATTTGCGATTCCTTTTTTATTTCAAAGACAGGTTTTTATTATCATATTTAAATACAAAAGCCGATTTAAATGTGAATTTCACCTAAAATAGACACTTTTGATTTTTAATGCTTCATTCTCTTCCCCCACTTAATAGCTATTGTTGTGCTTTCATGTCTTTATATAAGTGCATTGTGTATTCACTCTCTACTTTGCTTAGCTTCTGTTTGTTCAAAACGTTTTTCCAGGTAATGTTGATAAAACCAAATGGCGATAGCAAGCCAGAAACCACTAGCAAAATACCCTCCAATAACGTCGCTAGGATAATGCACACCTAAATAAATACGACTAATACCTATTGTCAGAATCATTATAATGCTAGTAACGATTAAAAGTGTACGTCCCCAGCGAGTAGGAATATGACGCCAGAGCAAGAATGAAAGAACGCCGTAAACAGCAAAGGCACTCATAGCATGTCCACTTGGAAAACTATAACCATTTATTTTGATTAATCGATGAAAATCAGGACGTGCACGATGAAAAAGCAGTTTTAGCAATTCATTAAGAATTGGAGAGCCTACAATAATGGCTATAAATAAAATAAGCTCCGTTCGATGTTTTAATACTTTATAAAGAAAAAATAAACTAAAGAGAGAAATCACTGCAACGGATGGTGTAGAGCCAATGAAAGTAAAACACTTCATAATAGCCGTTAACCCAGGAGATTCGAATCCTTGAATAAACGATATAATAGAATGATCGGATGCCTCAATTTTTGATCCACTAATTAAAATAGCCATCCCACTAAAACAAAGAAGGGAGAATATGCTTAACATAAAAGCCAGTGTAAATTGGAATTTCAACTTCATACTAGACACCTCTAATTTCTGTCCTTTATCAAGCTACTTTTGATGGAATGTGATAAGGTCTTTTTATTTTTACATTTTAATGTTTCTTTGTTTTTGCAGTTAGGAGTATTAAAAATAAAGAGCTTGTTTTATATGCACATTTATAAAGAGTTATTAAACAGAGGCAATACAATCGTTACATTTGTTCCTTCGCCTTCTTTACTTTCAATGTTAATAATGCCGTGGTACTGTTCAACCCAGCGTTTGGCTATAGCCAGCCCTAAGCCCAACCCTCCCTGTTTTCTGCTCCTTGCCTTATCCACTCGATAAAATCTATTTAAAATATAGGGTATATCTTCTTCTGGAATTCCAATTCCTTTATCCATTACTTTAAGGGATACCTTTTCATTGATTAGAGAACAGTCTATAACTACCTCTTTCTCTTCCTTCTTAGAATACTTGACTGCATTATCTAACAAAATGATCAATATTTGTTCTAGATGTCGAGAAGAAATATTCACATAAAGATTTTTATGTGAATGTTTTATTTTAAACTCATAGTTGTTATACAGTACTTCAAAATTCCTTACAACATGTTGAACAGTGGCCAATACGTTAATAGGTTCAACATCTATAGGATTTATCAGACTATTTTCAGCTCGGGATAGCTCTAATAATTCTTGCACCAGATTCGTTAAACGCTCTACTTCTTTCAGACTGGATTTCAAGGATTTATCTAGTACTGCTGCATCATTTTTCCCCCAGCGATTTAACAATGTCAAATGTCCTTGGATAATGGCTAACGGAGTTCTCAATTCATGTGAAGCATCCTCTACAAACTGTTTTTGCTGTAAGAAGGAGTCTTCGAGGCTATCCATTAACTCATTAAATAAACTGCCTAATTGAGCAAATTCATCGTTTTTTTCATTAACTGGAACCCGTTCTTCAAGGCCATTTGTTTTTATTTTTTTCATCGTCAATGTTAACGCTTGAACGTTAGATAGTATTTTCTTTGCTAGAATGGTTCCACCTAGAATACTAAAGATTAGTGAGCCTATCCCTGCAGCAATCATTAATAAGAAAATCTTATCCATAAAGGCATCGGACATCTCCATATTTCTAATAATTTCAACCGTTCCAGAGAAGTTGTCGGTGACGATAGGAGAACGAAGAACGAGTAGACGTTCGTCGTTCTTTCGAATCACTTTATACTCTTGATGCTTCACTGTTTTCGGTTGCTGCCAGTTTGGTGAAACATTATTTGAGGTACTAGTTATAACGTTTCCTTTCGTATCAAGAATCCGAATCAGCTGATTCTTCTCATTAATTTTTGATAAGTATCCTTCACTGTTTTCAATTTGGTTTAAAGATAAAGGTTCATCATCAGATTGAATAAAAGCTAGAACTTCTTTTAATTGATGAATACCATTTTGCTTCTCGTAATTTAAAATACCGTTATCAATCACAATATATTGAAAGAGGTTATAAGAGAGAAAAAGAAAAAATAAAAACATGGAAGACCATAAAGTTATCTTCCATCTTATAGGTAAATCTTTTATATATGTTATCTCTTTTCTCATTCACGCATCACGTACCCAACTCCTCTAATAGTTTGAATATATAACTCTTTGTCCTCTGCACTTAATTTATTTCTTAAATATCTGACATATACATCTACAACATTCGTTTCAACAACTGAATCGTACCCCCACACTTGTTCTAACAGTATATCTCTCGTCAATACTTTATTAATGTTACGCATAAAAATGGCTAGAAGTTCAAATTCTTTGTTCGTGAGTTCAATAGGCTTTTTTTCTTTTATCATTGTTCTTGATTCCAAATCAAGTTCAATATCTTTAAATGTTAATAGTAGCTTCTGATTCAACATCTTGTTGTTTTCTTGACGTCTAAAAATGACTCGCATCCTTGCAAATAACTCTTCAATTGCAAATGGTTTCGATAAATAATCATCGGCCCCATTATCAAGCCCCATTACCCTATCCATGACACTATCCTTAGCTGTGAGCATAATAACAGGAGTATCCTTAGTTGTTCTTAGTCTTCTACATACTTCAATTCCATTTAATCCAGGCATCATTAAATCAAGTAATATAATATCGTAATTCTGCTTGGTTGCTTTATCTAAACCAGCGCGCCCATCATAAGCTACGTCAACCAAATATCCTTCATATTTTAGTTCTAGTTCTAAAAATTCTACTAATCCTTCTTCATCCTCTATAATTAGTACCTTTTGCATATAAGATACTCTCCTTTGTCTAAAAATTAAAAAACATAGAAACTTTTTCTATCATTAATGAATGCTGATGCTATGTACCCTGATTTTAAAAGATAATAATAAAAAAGATGAACTGAGTTTTTCTATAATTCCTCTTCTTCCTTCAAACCTTTTCTTCAATTTATCAAGTGAAAATTAGATTTCAATAAAAAAGAGATTAAGAATAAATGAAATTATTTCTTAATCTTCTTTAATCAATCATATAAAGCTACTCTCGAGATTCCCCTTAGAACCTTCGATGTCAAACGTCATGGTGAACTGTGCATATTCTTACTATTAAAATTTAACTTTCTTTAATGGTGTATCCTATACCTCGAACAGTCTCAATGAGTGAGGTACTAAATCCTTCTTCAACTTTCTTTCTCAAATAACTTATATAAACATCAAGTACATTTGTGTCGCCATCGTATTCATATCCCCATACATTCAGTAAGATACCTTCACGCGTAACCGTTTTATTTTTATGAAGGACTAAATAAACCAATAAATTATACTCCTTAGGTGTTAAGCAGATTTTTTGCCCAGCTCTAGTTACTTCTCTTGATTCGGTATTTATAACTACATCTTTAATTAATAATAATGATTCATTTTCTGTCTTATCTCTAATAACAAGATGCTTATAGCTTAGTAAAGAACGTATCCTAGCTAGCAATTCTTCAGTTTTAAATGGCTTAGTTATATAATCATTTGCTCCATGATCTAATCCCATTACCTTGTCTAGAGTTGAATTACGGGCTGTTAAAAGAATAATAGGCACGTAATTTTCTCTCTTTCTTAATTTACGCAAGACCTCTATACCACTCATTTTCGGCAGCATAATGTCAAGTAGAATTAAATCAAACAAATCTGATAAGGCTGTTTCGAGACCATCTCTTCCATTGTTTTTTATTTTCACTTGGTAACCTTCATGTTCAAGTTCCATTTTTAATATGTTTCCTATTTCTACTTCATCTTCCACAATTAGAATGCTTTCTTTCATCGAACCCCTCTTTTCAAACTCTAGATTTTTACATATCGTTGTTCCCATAACGAAGAGAAGTATATAGCTACCACAAACCAACACCTCATTGAAAGATAGGAAATTTTAAGTGCTGAACATAAAAACATAAGATAAAAGACTGCTATTAAGATGTGATATCAAATTCCCTACCCATTGTTCTTTGCTTTAATAACAATTACTTCACTAATATCATTAAAGTTGGATGAGGGTTTTAAAATGGCCAATTGTGTTAGTCCATATTCATCGGGTTTTACTTTAATTACTTTTCCTAAAGCTAATTTCCCTTGAAAAATTGAACTGATAGGAGAGGTTTGAACTTTATCTCCTACATTAACCTCAGCCTCACTAGGAATTTTTCTAATAATTAAATTACCCTTTTTATCATCATAGCCTTCTAATGTTCCATTTACGTTTTTCTTATCCTTTAACATTACCGCCATGCGATTTGTCCTAAGGTTTGAGCTAATTAGTTCTACTATAGAGGTTGACGAGAAAACTTTAGATACCTTCCCAATGACTCCATTTGTACCTAGCACATTCATATCTATTTTTAACCCCTGATTCTTTCCCTTATCAATTGTTATTTCATTGTTCCAATTGTTCGTTGAGCGACCAATTACGGTAGCTGTTACAGGATTATAGGCTTTCACCTTAGCTTCTGTTTTTAGAATTTTTTTAAATGCTTTATTTTCATATTCCAACTTATAAACATTTGCTTCATCCTGATTTTCAGTGGCTAGTTTATTCTTTAAGGTAACATTTTCCCGGTAAGTGGAAAATAATTGACTCACTTGTTGAGGTTCACTCCAAGAAACCTTGTCTAGAAAAGGTAAGCTATCTTTGTACAAGCTCCCAACAACAATGAATCCTCCTATAGCAAGAATCCCTCCTATCAAAATATATCTATGTCTTCTCTTCTTTCTTTGAAAACGTATCAAAATGGCACCTTCCTACTAATAGTCATGCTATTTATAATATTATTAGCTGTTTCTTAAAAACTTCTTAAGTATTATCATCTTTGAACTCTTAATAGCTGTTTGACGTTCTCCTTCTTTCAATGAATTGTACTTATTTTCTGGTTTCAGAAGCTGAAGGCATAACGTTATGTTTAAAAAAATTGGCTCATATGATTTAAATTTAATACTGTGTAATGAAATTTAAATGAAATTTAAATGAGAATTCAATGAAAAGTTTTTTATAGAAATCTCATTAAATTCTTATTTACTTTTCATTTTCATTTTATAAAAAGACTGTACAGTTTGAATTGCAATGATAAGGCTTTTAAAGAATTTTTCAGAAAAACTTTAGGTATGTGTGCCGTTTATTTAAGAGAATAAACAGTTAGCACAAGAAGGAGAGAAAAATTAAAAATGCAAGCATCTTCGCCAATGAATAAAATTGCACAAATCACCCTTGTTTTTTGGATTATGAAGATTTCTGCTACGACACTAGGTGAAACCGCAGGTGACTTATTAGCACAAACACTGGGAGTTGGATACGCAGTTAGTACGCTAATCTTTTTTAGCATATTTTTAATTACACTTGTAGCTCAACTGAGCTCTAGGAGATATATTCCGGCCCTTTATTGGACTGTTATTCTGTCAACTAGCGTAGCTGGCACAACAATGTCTGATTTTATGGACCGTACACTGGCATTAGGTTACGCAAAAGGCTCGATGATATTAATCACTATATTGTTGTCGATATTTGCATATTGGTATTTTAGCGAGCGTTCATTAAATATCAATTATATTAGAAATCGCAAGGCTGAAGTACTTTATTGGATTGCCATTCTTTTCTCAAACACATTAGGTACAGCTTTAGGGGATTTTTTGTCTGATACGTCTGGCCTTGGGTACATAGGTGGAGCTATTTTAATCGGCAGCTTACTAGCATTCATCGTTATATGTAACTTCTATACAAAGATTTCTCGTGTATTTTTATTCTGGGTAGCATTTGTTTTAACTCGCCCTTTCGGAGCAACATTTGGAGATCTTTTGACAAAGCCACATGAAAAAGGTGGTTTGGACTTAGGTACGACAGGATCTTCTCTAGTCCTAGCCTCCATTCTTATTGCCTTTATGATTTATACAACATTTAAACAAAATAACGTAAGTTCAGAACAAGCCCTGTAGATTTTCTTTTTTATTTAATACATTATAAAATTCATAAAAAGGAAAAATCTAATGAAGTGACTGATTGCATGAACACCCCCTTTTTCGCACATACTCGTACGGAGGTGGTGTTTATGGTTAATCAGTTAGAAGTTCTTACCCAGTATGTCAATGATAAACAATACTATTACTGGCTTCATCACGATTTATTTAGTGCCCAATGGTGGCTAATTGTGATTTTAAGTGCGCTCTTTCTATTCATTTTTTATCTGCTAGTTGACCGACAACGAATGGTATTTATTCTCTTAGTATTTTTCATTAGCTTTGTATTAGTAGGTATTGTGGATGAACTGGGAAAGTTCTTTGATGTATGGAGCTACCCTCATCAATTCCTAGTGTTTACCCATCGGTTTAATTCCGTTGATTTTGCGGTTATCCCAGTTATACTTACGTTGGTGTACCAATTCTTTAGCAAATGGAAGTTCTATTGGATTGCACTATTATCAAACTTGTAGTCCCACTTATAAGCTCCTACTTTGGATGCTGGCTCATACTTAGCTAAAAACCATTTGTTATTTACATTCATCTCTATATTTTCCTTTATAACCTTTATATTTTGCCATCTGAATAGACTAAATCACAGGTTTATTATATTTTAATTATATATCAAAATTGAGTTGGGAAACTTGAATATCATATACAAAGTTAGTTAACATAATCACTCTTTCCAGAAAACATGTGAAAAACGATCCCTTGATAATGAACTGCGCCCCAATTGTTAGACATAATCTAACCAATTGGAGGCGCAGTTTTTATGAGGAGATTTTCAGAAGAAGAGAAACTAATGGCTGTGAAAAAATATTTATCTAATGAAGGGTCTTTTAAAAGAATCGGAGATTCTATAGGGGCAGATGAAGGAGATGTGCGCAGTTGGGTTCAACGCTTTCAATATCATGGGAACGAAACGTTTAAAAATTCCTATGCAAGGTACTCAGTAAAAGATAAACTAGATGTACTCACCTATATGAAAGAACAGGGTACGTCAATAAGAGAAACAGCTGCCATCTTCAATATTAAATCTAGAAGAACGCTTAAAAGGTGGCAAACTCTTTATGAGAATGGTGGTATTGATGCCCTAAAACCTAAGGGAAAGAGGCGTCCATCCATGAAGAAGATAAAGAATAAACAAGAAAACCCTACTACTCAATCAATTGATGCTCTACAAGCTGAGCTAGAATATTTACGTGCAGAGAATGCTTATTTAAAAAAGTTGAAGTCCTTAGTTCAGAAAACATCTCAACACGAGAAAAAGCAGAAGTAGTACACGAACTAAGGAAGCAATTTGACTTAAAATTACTACTACTTGTATCTAACCTTGCGCGCAGTACCTATTATTATTGGGTAAATGCTTCTTCCAATCGTATTGATAAATATGGAGATATGAAAAACCTTATCCAAGATATATTTCATCATCATAAGGGACGTTATGGATATCGTCGTATTACGCTAGAACTCAGACGCCAAGGCTATGTACTAAATCATAAAACTGTACGTCGTTTAATGAAAGAACTAGGATTAAAATGTTTAGTGCGAGTTAAAAAATATCGTTCTTATAAAGGAAATGTTGGAGAAACAGCTCCTAATGTCCTGCAGCGTGATTTTCAAGCTACTCACCCTAATCAAAAATGGGTAACGGATGTGACAGAGTTTCACCTGTTTGGTAAAAAGCTTTATTTATCCCCTATACTGGATCTTTTTAACGGTGAAATCATCTCTTATCACATCGAATCAAAGCCTATCTATCCTTTGGTAGGTAAGATGCTTGATCAAGCATTAAAATGCTTAAAACAGGGAGAAAAAGTCATTCTCCATTCAGACCAGGGTTGGCACTATAGAATGTCAAAGTACAAAAAAGCACTCCAACAAAATAATATTATTCAAAGTATGTCCCGTAAGGGCAACTGTCTAGATAATGCCGTCATAGAGAATTTCTTTGGCTTATTGAAGTCAGAGCTTTTATACCTTCAACAATTTAAAGATATGGACCATTTTGAGAGAGAGCTAAAAGAATATATACATTACTACAATAACACTCGAATTAAGGAAAAATTGAAAGGCATGAGTCCAGTCGAATACCGTACTCATGCCAACTATGTTGCTTAAATATAAATTGTCTAACTTTTTGGGTTCAGTTCATAATCAAGGGATCGTTCACTTTTTGTTTTTCTTTTTTATCTTTGAAATACCATTGGTTATTGTACATTTTTACCACTTATAGCTTAAACGAGATTGTAAGAGATTGTCCTTAGTGACCCATAAAAAGTTCCCCTCCACGTATAGTGTAACCCTCACTCTCAAAGAGTAGTTTTTTCACACTATATTTAGAGGGGATAATACCAAATTTTACTTATTTTCTCGCATTACTTGGGCTACTTCAGTAAAAATTACGCCTAAGCCATGTGCACCTGCGTCCGGATAACCAAGACTTCTTTCTCCAACCGTACCAGCACGTCCCATACGTGCAACAATCTGTTCGGTTGATTTTGCTCCTTCAACAGCAGCTTCTGCTGCTTTGACAAGAGCATGTTTCAAGCTTTCACCTTCAGCAGCACTTGATGTTAACGTATCTGCATAAGGTACTAAGGCATCGATTAAAGTTTTATCTCCCACAACAGCTCCACGTCCAAAAGAACGTTCTCCTGTTGCTTGAATTCCTTTTACAGACGCTTGGACCATTTTAGCAAATTCTGCTAAAGTGAGTTCGGTTTTAGATTCGGTGTTCTTTCCAGCCGCACGAAACGCTGATCCCCAAATAGGTCCTGATGCTCCACCACAGTGCTCCATGATAACGATAGAACACGCCTCTAAAAAGTTGCCAATATCATTTGATTTATTTTCTAGAATTTCGTGCCATTCAGATTTCAACTGTTTGAATCCTTTAGCAACACTCATTCCAAAGTCCCCATCACCAGCATGGGAATCTAATTCACAGAATGGTATTTCATTTCTAATAATACATTCACTCATTTGGTCAACCATAAAAATAATATTATTCAACGTCAATCGATTTTCCGTTACTACGGAATATTCTTTGTTGGTTTGCACCTCATAGGACACTTTCGGGGCCTCCACGGTACCGATGATTTCATCATAAGTGACAGCTGGTACTTCACCTTTGATTCTTAGCGCAGGAGTATCGCACTCTTCAGATAAGAGACTCTTTAAGTTTTCATCTAATTTCATAATTGAAATAGAAGCACCGGCCATATCAATGGCTGTCATATAGTTTCCGACAAACGTTCTTGCAATCGTTACTTTTCTACGTGACAATTCACGAATGACAGAATGATTTAATAAATATAGTTCTTGAAGAGGTGTGCTTCCAAATCCATTAATTAGGACAGCCACTTCTCCTTTTCCATCTTCTATCCCTATTTCTTTTAATAATGCCGTTACCATGCGCTCTGCAAGTTCGTCTGCTGAAATAATTTTTTCACGACGGATACCAGGTTCTCCATGAATGCCAACCCCAAATTCCATCTCATCTTCTGCAATCTCAAACGTAGGAGTTCCTTTAGCAGGAACTGTACAAGAAGTTAGCCCAATACCAATGCTTTTAACATTCGCAATAGCGTTTTCCGCTGCCTCTTTCACTTTTGGTAGATCATATCCGCGTTCTGCTGCAGCACCTGCTATTTTATGGACAAGAACAGTACCAGCTACTCCACGTCTTCCAACTGTATATAAACTGTCCTGTACAGCAATATCATCATCTACTTTTACATAATCCACTTGAATTCCATCTTCTTCTGCCAGATAAGCAGCATTCTTGAAATTCATCATGTCACCACTGTAGTTCTTAATAACTAGTAAAGTTCCCTTATCGCTTGCTGTTTCTTTAATGGCTTGATAAATCTGTATTTGAGAAGGTGAGGCAAATACATCACCACAAACTGCTGCATCTAACATGCCCTTCCCAACATATCCAGCGTGAGCAGGTTCATGTCCACTACCGCCCCCACTAATTATACTTACTTTGTTTTTATTAATTTGCTCTTTTTTAATGACTTTATATTTTTCAATTAAATTCAGTTCAGTATGTGCTAGAACCATTCCTTTACACATTTCAAGTACGACATCTTCTGGTTTATTAATAATTTTTTTCATCTTATATTAACCTCTTCTTATAATCATTTCCAATTTGATCTGCTGCGATGATAGCTGCAGCTACTGACTCTGGAGTAATAGGGAATGGCATAGAATAAATAGATTCCTCTGGAATACAAGCTTTATTAGCTACTTCCATTAACTCTTCTTGTGTGATTTGTTCTACTCCAATATCAGCAAGACAAACTGGAAGTCCTACTGCTAAACAGAAATCTAACACTTCTTCTATTTCCTCAGTTGGGGCATTTTCCAATACCAATTGTGCTAATGTACCAAAAGCTACTTTTTCACCGTGGAAGTAGTGGTGCGCACTTTCTAAAAGAGTAAGTCCATCATGAATTGCATGTGCCCCAGCTAATCCACCACTTTCAAACCCTAATCCTGATAATAAGATATTGGCTTCAATAATGTTTTCTAAGGCTGGAGTAACAACATTATGATCGCTTGCAGCTTTTGCTTTAACCCCGTCCTCTAATAGAGTGTTGTAGCAATGTTTTGCTAAAACTAACGCTGCATTTGTACCTTTTGCTGGTGCACATAAGTCCTCACGCACTCCACAAGGTAATCCAGCATTTACATTAGAGAAAGAACGTGCTGTTGCTCTTGCTTCGAAATAAGTGGATAATGCATCTCCCATACCAGATACTAAGAATCTAGTAGGTGCATTAGCAATCACTGTTGTATCAATCAATACAACACTTGGGCTTTGCTTAAAGTATGCGTAATCATCGAAAGCACCCTCTGGTGTATATATAACTGCGGAATGACTTGTAGGTGCATCTGTAGCAGCGATTGTTGGGACGATAATTAATCCCTCTCCCTCTGCCACACATTTTGCTGTATCAATTGCCTTACCGCCACCTAAACCAATTGTACAATCACAGTTGTTTTCTTTTGCTATTTCCTGCAATCTAGAAATTTCTGGTCTTGAACATTCGCCATTGAATCCGCCTTCAAAAAATGTAATACCATATTTTTCTGCTGTTGCATCTAATTTGTCTTGTACACGTTTAATATCTTCAGGATGTGCTATTAAAAGTGCAGAAGTACCAAATGTTTTCACGAAATAACCTAGGTTTAAAATTTCATTTTCACCTTGAATGTATTTTGAAGGACTAATAAATGCTTTCCTCATAACTAAAACCTCCTAATTGACTTTGTAATCCCTTACAATTGGAATTTTACTATCTTTTGTCCAAGATTACATTAGTCTTAAATGACGAGTTTTTACAACCTTTTATCGTATTTTTTTGCTCTCTTCATTTAATATGGTATTATTATGACATTATTTCAGGTAAAAATATTACCAAGTTCATGTTGAGCAGAGATGACCTTTATCGCTAAGAACTCTTTTATTTCATGAACTAAAGAATAAAGAAAAAGTATTCTCAAATAGTTGATTTAAACTACCACAAGGTAAGTAAGGGAGATAAAAACATCATTGAAAACTACTTACATGAATTTAGATAAAATACTAGATTTAAAAAAGTGGCGAAATCTTCAAGATTCGCTTGCTCTTGTTACAAAATTAGCGATTGTCACGGTTAACTATAAAGGAGTGCCCATTTCTCAACACAGTAGCGTACGTCCATTTTGTGAGACTATGCGTAAAAATCCTAATACAGCAAAACTTTGTGAAAAGTGCGATGCGCGGGGAGGACTAGAGGCAGTCAGAACCAATGCTCCTTATATCTATTTATGCCACTGGAATATTGTCGATATTGCCATTCCCATTATAATTGATGATAAATATGTAGGTGCCATCATGGCGGGAGAAGTGAAAATTAAGGATGGTGACAAACATCCTCCCTTGGAACAAATGCTTACTGTTCCATCAAAGGGATTTGAACAGAATTTAAATAATAATGAGGAAATACAGCGTCTATATGATTCTATTCCTACTCTATCCTATACAGAAATTAACGACGCTGCTCAAATGTTATATAGGCTTTGTAACTACATTGTAGAGGAAGCTATGAATAAAAACTTAATTTTAGAAGTATATGAAAAGATGGCTCCAGTAAAAGAGGACCTTTCTACTGAAGACATTTCTTACGGTTATTCTCTAGATAATATTCAAAATATAAAAAAGGAATTAGCCAACACAGTTACTAATGCTTACGTAAAAACGTCTATTAACGATCACTTAGTTTGTAAAAACAAAGTATTACAGCCAGCCTTTGACTACATTTATAAACATAAAAGAGAAAAAATATCTCAACAAAAGATGGCCGATTTATGTCACATTAGTACAGGTTATTTCAGCCGTATATTTACCAAAGAAACGGGTATGAATTTTTCTGTTTTTATTTCTCTCAAAAAAATAGAGTGGTCCAAACAATTATTAGAAAAAACGGATTTGTCTATTGCACAGATTAGCGATGAATTAGGTTTTAACGACCCCGGGTATTACATCAAGACATTTAAAAAATATGAAAATATAACTCCTAACGTCTATCGGAAATATTATCAAGAAAAGCTGTAGAATTTTCAGTCCTGATGTAAGAAATATATATAACTTTTCCATACTGATACTATTACTCTAAAAAGGGATACTCTCAGTATGTAAAAGCAAAATCTCTTTAAGTGGAAACACGATTGATTTTTATCTGAGTAAAATAAGAAATAAACAAGCAGCATATTAAATAAACAAATTTTTTATTTACTCCATCCACTTCATTGGGAGCATATCACACATAAATGAACCCATACAAAAAGACACCTTGATTGCCAATATCGAGGTGTCTTATACTTTTTTTATAAAAAATAAGAACTAATCAGCCGTAGAGGCCTCTTTTAATTGGTTTAGCAATTGATCAATGGATTGGCTAATTACAATGGTATTTTCACTGGTGAATCCTTCCTCTAAAACAACTTGAATCATAAGTTCTCTTCCTACCTCTATATCTACAAGTAAAGCTTTTATTAAAAATTGTTCTTTATATATACTTGCACTTACCTAATCACCTATTGCTCTAAGTTGCTACTTTTTTATTTAACACTAACTATATTTTGGCTTTCCAACAATGTTTTTTCCTGTAAAATCCAATTAAAAGCTCGGAATCCCCTTTTTAGGATTTGAATAGCTCATTTTTTATATCGAATGCGTGTTATAATACATTTTGTAGATGCAAATAAAATTTCCATTCCTAATTTCATAGTTAAGAAAAGTCCTCAATTTATGAGGACTTTTTTATAATTAACATAGAGATATTCAATTTTAAAATTAGAAATTGAATATTTATCCTACCACCAGAATGACAAAAAGGACAAACATGATGACTTGTTTGTCCTTTTTACATAGATGATATGTAAGATTTAATTTGCTATCAATCACTTATTTGTTTTAAACGTACTAAAGTTAAACAGTATAACAGCAATAATAAGCTCTATGATAGCGCCTATTTTTCTTTTAAATCAGAGGTAGGCATGAAGAAAGAGACATTTTACAATAAGGTAAAAGTATACGGGGCAAGGAAGTAAAGTCTTCTTCGTTTCCTAATTTTATTAGATGTCCTAACAAAATAAGTGACTCAACAGTTTGTTAATAATCAAGCTTATAGCTTTAATAAAATCACAGTTTTTTTTAAAATACGTTGATTTAAAAAAACACCCTAAATTAGGTATTCTTCATTTAGATATTCATACTTCCAATTTGGATCATGTTCAACTACTGTAATGTTCATTTTTCTCCCCTTTAATCATTTATTACATGGACAATATAATAAATGATTAAATTAATTCAAAAATCTTAGTATCTCCTAAATTATAATATGTGCCTTCCTATAAAGTACCCTTATTCTCCAATGCCATTAACGATGAGGGTGCTTTTTTCTATGTGAAAAATTCATGAGTGCTTGCCAACTGTATGATACAAGTATGGTTTGATAAAAATACATAGCGAACAGGTGTAATTAACATGACAGAAAGGAAGAGGGCTGCTCAGTCTTCTGGCTGCAACTCCAATCAAAATATCAAATAAAAAAGAGCTTATTTCTTTTGCAAGTTTACATAAGATAAATTATAAGAAGTAACAAAACTTTAAAATTCCTATTATTAAAGGTTTTTGTATATTTGTAATTCAAATGTTGTAAAAGAAAAGTTCCTAAAAGGATAATAACTCTTGCCTTGTTATATTCTTTAGGATAAAATACAATACTGAGATATATTCTCACCATTTTTATTCTGATTTGAAAACCTACTGTACTCTTGTTTGCACAGTAGGTTTTCTATTATAGAAAAGCGTACAATTCAATCACAGTACAAATGATTGGAAAAGGAATGATTAACTACTAAATAGTGATAATTGTTATCTTTATGTAAAATCTAATAACTCTTCTTATAGCTGTAAGTAGATAAAAAACATATTGACATTTAATTTCAAACTAACTAATATGATATACATTACATACACTTTAATTTAATAAACAAAAGCTAAGATAGGATCTTAAGTAATTCTAATCTCCCTGTTATAGAGAGCTGATAATTGGTGGAAGTCAGTACAAAGGTTAGAGATGAAATTCACTCCTAGAGCTTCCTCTTCTAATGGTGTTTTAGAGAGGACGGATAAAACCGTTATGCTAATTAAGAGGTAAGATGTTTTTACAATATAGGGTGGTACCGCGAAATTTTCGTCCCTGCTGAATAATTCAGCAGGGACTTTTTTATGTTAAAAGGAGGGCATCATGAAAGAAAATACTGCATCAAAGAATACGTTAAAAAAGCAATTATTACCGCGACACATTCGAATGATTGCTATTGGAGGAATGATTGGGACAGGGATTTTCAAAGGGAGTGCTGATACAATTGGATTAGCAGGACCTTCGGTTATCTTTTCGTATCTATTTGCTGGACTATTGCTTCTTATTGTAATGGGAGCTTTGGCTGAAATGGCTATTGTATACCCATCCCACAATATGAAAGATCTAATTCAAAAAGCTTTTGGAAGACGTTTTTCTTTTGTAATGGGAGCTACTTATTGCTTTATGTGGCTTACTGTATGCGTTATTGAAGTCATCGCTGCAGGTAGTTTTCTGCAATATTGGTTTTCTTCTATCCCCTTATGGATTCTTTGTCTTATTTGTTCAATTGTACTTATTTTAATTAATGCTACAAGCGTAAAGTCTTTTGGAGAAATTGAGTTTTGGTTTGCTGGTATTAAAATCTTTGTTATTATTGCTTTTATTTTATTAGGTATAGCGATACTATTTGGAATTATGCCAAGCAATAATTCATCTTCTCATTATCTTCATAATTATAGTGATTTTATGCCAAATGGCTGGAAAGCCGTTTTCTCTACATTACTTGTAGTCATTTTCTCGTATGGAGGATCAGAACTCATTGGTTTAACTATTACAGAAACGAAAGATGCTGAAAAGGTATTGCCAGGGGTAGTTAAAGGCGTTATGTGGAGAGTAGTTCTGTTTTATACTTTGCCTATTTTTATTATCTGTGGCTTGATACCATGGGATAAAATTGATGCAAATGCTAGCCCTTTTGTCCAAGTATTTGAAACAGCCGGGCTTCAAGGGGCTTCTCATGTTATGAACTTTATTTTATTAACAGCTGTCCTTTCAGCAGCCAATTCAGGTATTTATGGCTGTACAAGGATGCTTCATTCTTTATCTCAGTCCGGAGATGCTCCTAAAAGTTTGTCCTATGTAAATAAACAAGGCGTACCTGTTTACAGTTTAGCTTTCAGTGTCCTATTTTTATTATTGGGAACGTACCTCGTATACTTATATCCTGAAAAAGCTTTTTCTTATTTATTAGCTATTCCTGGATTTACAGTTTCTCTTATATGGATTAGTATTTGCTTAGCTCAGCTAAAGCTACGTCCTCAATATAAAGAAAAACCATATTTTAAACTTTGGGGCTTCCCTTATTTAACGCTTTTTGCCGCATGTACATTAATTATTAGCTTCATAGTCTTTCTCATAGACAGTGCGAATAGGTTAAGCTCTATAGTTTGTGTAGCATTCGTTCTTGTAATGGTAATTCTTTCATTTTTCAAAAGGAACACCAAACCTACTTCTCTTGAAGTACCGAATGATACCAATTAGATTTTACATTCTTCAAAAACTTAAATCAAAAAAAGATACTTTATAAAGTATCTTTTTTTGATTTATAGAATCACTTGCTTCATCTGAGAGCATTTTTAGTGATTTAACTCACGATTTGTTTTTGGGATTTTTGCTCTTCATTCCAAGCCTCTAAGGTTTCAAGGCCTGTTAAGTGCAAGATACTCTTTGCATCTCCTTATAGTTGTTTTCGCTGTGATTGTAGTTTATTCCTTTAGCGTAATATGCCATATTCGTTTTGAACAATTCTTTCATTTTCTGCATAGCTTGTAGATTAAAATAAGCAACATCGATTTCCATTAAGTGCCCAAAATGGTGATGTACGATTGTGTTTGACATACCTTTGTTATCCACACTGTAAATTCGTTAATCATGTTAATTAACTCACTAATGTACTTGTTTTTGTGATGATCAAACTGTTTGTACGTTTCCTCTACTTTGCTAAAATCAATCCATTTCTTTAGTTTAATCATAGGCGGATTAGTGCTCAAAAAATACGCGAGTTCTTGCAGCTGATTACTGATCCTCAGCCATGTTTCTGCTTTGATTTCTGTCACTTGGGTAGGTTGATACTGTGGCACATACTTGCAAATCGTGGTGTAGAAATAAGCAAAAGCTTCATCAGCAAAATAGACCGATTCTTTATTCCAATACTTTGCATTGTACTCACCTGGTTTCACTTCTATATAATAAGCATTTTCGACCTTGTCCACATTGGTTATCATTTCAAAAGGAGATTCCATAGTAACACCTCTTTTTTAGATAACGTTAGTATGTCCTTTTTTATTAGTGATTTACCTAAAAATTACTCCTAAGTTAATATCATGTACTTTTATTTTTTTAACCATTTATAAAACATAGGTATGATTGCCTTTCCTTTGAATAGGTTAGTTGTAAAAAACCATATAGCCGAAAGGAAGTAGCAATTATGCATATAGAAATGAATATCTTATTTACTTTAGGTTCTTTACTGGGTTTATTAGTAGGAGGAGGAATTCTCAAATTAGTAAACCATCTGGCAAGGGGAAGAATCCAATTTATGTATGCTATATGCGGTGGAATCTTATTGGGCTTATTGTTCTTTGATATCCTTCCGTCTACTTGGCATCTATATGATTTAAGAGGCGTTTTATTAGGAATTGTAGTCGGATATATCATCATGCTATGCATTGATCTCTTTTTGCATAAACAAAACAGCGAAATTTCACCCTTACAGGCACTTATCTTATTAACGGTTGCTATCTTTTTTCATAATGTCATCACAGGTATTACCTTTGGAATAACAGATATGCACCAATCAGCTTCTGTATTCGCAGCTACCCTTTTACATCAGGTCCCAGAGGGGATGGCAATTATGACAGTCCTCTCTATAGCAAAAATACCGAACACCTTCTTTTTACTAATTATAGCCCTTCTATCGCTGTCCTTAGGAGGCAGTTTATTTATTGGTGAAAGTGTACAAGTTTCCTCACTTAAACTACAAGCTTTATCGACTGGTGCAGCAATCGGTACACTGTCTTTTGTTATCTTTCATGAAATAATTGGAAATACCATCAAGCACTTCAGGAAATTGCATGTATGGCTACTAATTTCGCTAGGATTCGTAATTATTTATGTTTATCAATATTCCCTTTCATTATTTCATGGCCATTAGAATGATTAAGTTTAAGTGTCAAAAAGACAACTACAAATGTATGCAGCTATACCTCATTCTGATCATTTATAAAATTAGAACATTCATGATTATGGTAACTAGAAATGAGTGTTATATATAATGAAACCACAGGAGACAATACAATGACAAAAAACACCTTAAATCATGGCATTATAATTTTATTAGAATTTTATCCAACTTGGTTAGCATTACCTCGTGAAAAAAGAAGAGAGCTTGCAGAGGATTTATATTCAATAATCGAAAAATACAGCGAGAACGTTAAAGTGAAGTTCTTTGACGCTGATGCCTTTGGAGACGGTACTTATACGGATTTCATCTTTTGTGGAACATCAGATTTAAAAATGTATCATTTTATGTGGGAAGAAATTCGTGATACATATGCCTATTCAAATGGTTACTTTAAAATGAAAAAAGTGATGATGGGCGTACAGAATGCCTATCAAAAATTCGAGGAAGAAGTCTTAGAAATGGGTTCTGAACACAAATAAAATCTTAGTGTAGCAAAAGATGAAGACGAAATAGATCTTACATTTAAAAAAGGCTGCACAATATTTTGGGGTTATTACGATAGCATACCTATCATTTCTACCTCTCACAACAATCTATTGTCATTCAATTATTAACTCATCCTGAACAAACATCAATGGGGTTGAATTTAAATATAAAAAGTAAATTATAGATTGTATCCTTTATACCTTTTAGTTAATTAACATGTATATAATGCTATTTATGACTATGAAAAAGAAGCCACGCTATCTTAGTGGCTTCTTCCCACATGTACGATGTAGTTACTATTTTAGTTAGACCATTTTTCTTCACTATCAATCCATTTGTTCTCATTTAAATCAAACGATTCTATGTCATCATGAAAATTAAAATAGTTACTTCATCTCTAAATTGAACTATCATAACTTTCTTAACATTGTTTATAGGTATATCTAAAGCTATATATTTTCTCATTGAATCTCTTAGTTTAAATAAACTTTCACCTAACATAATAAATATTGTGAGGTGCATTAGCTATTTATAAATAGGCTACAGAATTCTTGTTTTGAAGGTAGCCGTAAATATTAATAACATTGCCGTTTGCTTGTCCTGTAAGCTTTTATAGTGCCAATTAATATGGTCAAGTTCTAACTCTATTTCAATTAATTGTTCTATAACTTTCTCTTTATCTAGTGAAGAGCTAAGAAGAGCTTTAATTAACCGCTCAATTTTATTACTACTCTCAGAAATGTCATTTAAATCTAAATCAGTCTATTTATTAAAATAAAAAGCACCTCAATTAATAGATGCCTAGTTTTTATTATTATTTTTCTTCTGTAATCATAAACTGTACCACGTTATTTAAATTGATGTGCACTAGCTCTTTTTCATTCGAAATGAATCTTTCATATTTTGTTATATGACTAATGACTTCTTTCTTTGATGTGGCTTCGAATTTTAATTCCTTTGTCCTGCCATTTATAAATTCGAAAATAACTTTAAATTTAAGCATAGGTGTATCTCCTCATTATCTACTTATTATTTTTGTTTCATTAATTCTTCTTCAAAGAAAAAAACACTTGAATATTTAGTAACCGTATAAGAGTATCTTTTTATGTTTTTTACATAATGACTTTTTAAGATTGTTACTAATTCATTCGATACTCTTATAGTTACTGTTTTTCCATTACTAAATATTTTCACGCTTATATCCTTCATCTTCTCTCCTATTAAGAATAATAAGATTATCGTATTATTCTTATAATAGAGCTGAGAAAAGCTTACATCACCCCGTATAGATTTTCCTCATTCTGGTATATGGGCTCAAAAAGTATATAGTTATAAAATAGTAAAGGATTATTTTATATAGATTTTTTTATGACCTACTGTCACTTTTCTACCTCTCCTACGTTCTGCTCTTGCCTTTTTATTAGCGAACAGAGCCAAGGAATGTTCGCTATTAATGATGGGTGTAAAAAATGTGTCAGTCCCTAGTCATTCCTATTATCTTTGGGCTAACATTTACATACGCATCAATGCGCCATTAGGCTTTGGTAACTCCTCAGCTGTTATCAGATTCATTTTACAAAAATGTTCAAAAAATTGTTGTGCCAGCTCTCTTTCCTTTGGGTCACTTTTCAACTCAGCTATATCAAGCAAAATTTGAGCCATCCATAAATTATCAAAATAACGGTATTTGCCTGTATTCCATGTCATTTTTTGGGATGACCTTTCATTTACATAATATTTCCAGAAAGGCATCTGATCCGATTCCTGTTCTGTAAGTTGGAGTCTGTATTTTGAATGAGCAGGAATATATCCATCTTCACAAAGCTTACCGATAAAACCTTCATTCACCATATAGACGCCTAAGATACGTCTGTCTTTTTCAGGCATACTGGAATCTATTGCTGTTAACAAGACAGCACTATTTTGGTGCAAACGGATGGGTTTGGTTGGCTTCCCCTTGTTATTACCGCTTTTTATTACGCCTGAAAAAACCTTCCACTCTAAAAGAGAACTATTCTGTTCTTCTGTGTCACACCAAAAAGCCATTTGTGATTCCGAATGAAGTTTATGATTTTTCATAAGTTTTTCAAGTCCCCAGCGAAGTTCTTGGTTTTTTCGTTGTAGTTTTTTTTCCTCTTCCTTCTTCCGTTCTTCCTCGTTGTGTTCCATTTCCTTTTTTTCTATAATTTTTTCGAGTGAATGAGCAACACTTTTATCATGCAGTTTTAGATGCTTTCCAAATACATCGGGGAAAACAAACTTTTTATTTTCCGATGCGAAATGTATTTCAATACTAGAATCATTATATTTAACTATACTACCTATCCCAAAAAGCTTGTGTGTAACTTTCTTATTGATTAGATTCATTATTCTAGACCTCCTTGTAGAATAAAAACTCGGTTACTATTAGATAGTAAATTAATAATTTTATTCAACTAACTTACCTTTAAAGCTCACACAACTGTTTGAGTTTTTTTAGTTTAAAAAAGTATTGAAAAAATGTATCCATAATTCTATCTGAAAAAAACACAGCGGAATTTGGAATACGATCGAAAAAACAATTGTAAAACTATTATAACATTTTTTGAAAATATTACAAATTTTTCATTGACAATATATTTTAATTTGAGGTAAAATGGAGTTTTGTTATTTATAATAACTCGAAATAAAAGTCTCCAACCAGTCACGAAACTTCTGGAAAGTCCCTATAAATAACAACTTGATTACCGGTGATAAGCGAAATGATTCCACCATTAAACTAACCCTCATTACGTTGGAGGCTTAGTTTAGGGATGTACTACTACAGTAAGTGTTACAAGTAAAAAGCAAAAGAAGAAGATATGAATATTATTACCAAGTGTTTAGAAATTCTCATATCACAAATTCCGTGCATTATTCAATGAAAATAAAGTGGTAAAAAAACACCAATTCATATAAATGATTATTACTCCTTTATAAGCTATAATGTAATATGAGGAGTAGTGATGTTAGTATGTATTATTACGGCAAAAGAAATCAAGAACCTTTAGCTCAAGAACAAACAGAGGTTTGGGAATGTACGGTAGAAGATTGTAAGGGCTGGATGAGAAAAGATTTCTCTTACGACAACCACCAAAAATGCCCTTTGTGTGGAAATCACATGGAAGCTGGAGAACGGCTTATTAATAAAATCCCCCTTAATCCCCATCGAAGATAATTTGTACCAAATTATTTAATTTAATTGAAAATATAGTTAATTCATTTGCATTTGCTTTCTATTTCTATTGTATGTTATAACTAGTTATACCTTGTATCGATCGTCTTGTCTAAAACCCAGGCTTTTTTTAAAGCCTGGGTTTTCTATTGAACTAATAGTAGATAAATCATGGTTTTCTAATTATAAGACCATAACCAAAAGGACTCCTTCATAAGGAGTCCTTTTGGTTATCACTTTTAATTATGCTTTGTGAACGTTAGCAGCTTGTGCTCCACGTTGACCTTGCTCGATATCAAAAGTAACTTTTTGACCTTCTTCTAATGATTTGAAACCTTCACCTTGAATAGCACTGAAATGAACGAATACATCGTCTCCGCCTTCGATTTCAATGAAACCGAAACCTTTGTCTGCATTAAACCATTTTACTGTACCTTGTGTCATAATATTGCCTCCTGCTGTGGAATACTCCACAAATGTATTACCTCTCTTGCTCAATCATACTATTTCAAGATAAAAACTTCTGTTTAAGGTTTTTTCTTCTCTCAATCTTATACCGAACAAAAATAAGTTAAGTATAGTGTAACACATAGAGATATTCATAGCAAATAATTGCTTTTTTCCATTCCTTCACAAAAAACAGTATTATGAGAAACGCTCAGAATTGCAACGAGTGGACAATGACCCGCGAAATAAAGAATATCTTCTTCTGGTAGCTTATCAGTACAACATTTCAACACTTATGCACCAAAATCCCCTTAACTATGTATAGTTAATTTATGGTTAAGGTTGCCCAATATAGATAGTCTCAAAAAGTACACTTTTTGGGATTGTGAAAAAATGACTTAAAAAACAGCTATCCCATCCGAAAAAGTATACTTTTTCGGACTCCTAATTCTATACTTTATTCAAACACTAAAGGAATAAAGTTAAAAAATTTATTGGAATTAATAAAATTGCTTTAACGAAACTCAAATAAAAGGTTAATTAATACTTTTTTATGAATTAATTTACTTTTAATTTATTTTTAACCATATTTTAATGATTCAATATAATCATTGGATTATAATGGAATTACCAAAGTGATTATCCTTCTTTCAACTTGCTTTCTATCTAAAGCAAGTCTTTTTATTTATCGGAATGAAAATGACTAGAATGATATAGGTTGCACCGTATCCACATATTTCATTAGTAATCAAATTAAAATATATTTCAAATATACAGAGAAACGCTCTCTGAGGGAATGAACTTTGGTTTTACATATAATAAATGGTTCGACATAAATTTGAGCAATTTAGAAGCTCTTATTTTCTTCTTATTATTGATTTTGAAACACTTGCTTTTTGAAATTAGTTAACCTAATGTCACTCTCAAGAACTACAAACGCCTTTCATCAAGAAGTATTTATAACGTGCTATATTTAATAAACTTCATTTCTATATACAATCCAAAAGTTAATAACATATATACTGATAAAGCATGGAAATAGGAGAGGATATTCTTGACTAAAAATCATCCATATTTAGATGAGAAAGTTATGACTATAAAAATCGTTACTGAAATGACAGGTTTATCAGAAAGGCAAGTTCGTTATTATGAAGAGCGAGAGCTTATTTTCCCGAAACGAAACTCTTCAGGTACCCGAATGTATTCCTTTTCCGACATTGAAAGGTTAATGGACATCGCAGAAAAAATTGAAGATGGGGTTCGAACACGAGAATTGCGTAAGGATTTATTTTAAAATAGGTAAATTTGATTTGTTCTTTCAGTCTTTGTTCATGTTTACTCAATCCGTATCTTCAATATTTAATGGATTATTTTCATTTTAATTTTTATAAGTGTATATAAAACAAGATTTTTATGCATCCCATTACCATTTAGCCTAGAGAGAAACATTGATACATAAAGAATGTATAAAAATTTGCATATTCTATAAAAATGACTCTGTTAGAACCCTTACTCCCATAAGGGTTCCTTTTTAGGTTGTGTACCGTAAAGAGGTATTATGTTAACTGAACATTCATAGGTTATAGAGTCAAAAAATAGAAGGAACTACTGTCCCTCAACAGTAATTCCTTGCTGTAATATAAATGTATTTTGGGTGATCTAATTTATCTGAAGTAGTTTATACAGAAAGAATGATTGACGAATAACTCACAGAGATAGATTCTTTTTTAGTTATTTACTAACTTCCACTACGAATGGAACTATAAAGACTTTTTTACTGCGCTGAAACTCTCCCCAAATTTTATAGATGCCAGGTGAAGGGAAGGTTGTATGGAACATAGCATTAGATCCTTTTACCCTTTCATCCATCGGGTGTACGTGCAGATATTTTGTTGCGTCTTGATTTAGAATGACAACGTGTCCTACAGCTCCAAGGTATGGTTGTAAATCCTGAATAGGCTGTTTGGTTTGAGCGTCTTCAAAATGAAAATTTAGCATAGTTTCCTGATTCGCTTTTAGCTGGCTATCTATTTTAAGAGACACTTGATTCCCATTAACAGCTTTTACTAATTTCTTATCAGGTGTAAGGCTAACAGGAGCTGGTGTATTTCCCTTAACAGAAACCGTATGCATTTGAACTGTATCCGATTGTCCTTTCGGTACAAAGTCAGCAATTAACTGAAATGATCCTCCCTGAGTAAACGTAACAGGTACTGTGAACACACCTTTTCCCTTATAAGTAGGATGGATGTGTTGATATTTTGACAAGTCTTTGCTTGCAACAATCAGATGCATTTTCTTTTCGTGATTTACCTCAAATTCGGAAATAGGCTTCCCTTTATTATCTTTGATTGTGATTGTTAACTGTTGGTTGTATTAGCCTGAAGATAATGTTTGAACTTCCAATCGGTTTGTACTGCAACTTGTTGTTTTTCTTTTGAAGAATCGTTATGGTCCATGTTTGCCATGTCGTGTTTCATCTGCTTATGTTCAGAATCCTTATTACATGCAAACAAAGCAATCATAGTTAAGAGAGATACCACGATAAATAGTAACTTTTTCATATATACACCCTTTCATTTGAATCAATACATTCAAGGGTTATCTACTAATTCAATTTATAAGCACGTTGAGGTCTTTATAAATCATATGCCTGTTTTTAAAGTGCTATGACTTTTTGACCTTTAAAAAACAAACTACCTAAAAATAGAAAAAACTACTGGGACAGCAGTAGTTTTTTCTAGTGCAAACTATGTTTTTATTGATGACTTTAATCATCATGAATAGTGTAGTTACACTAATGAATTTTATTCCTAGATAATCGATAAGAAAGAAAGCTGCCAGGGAGGGCAGCTTTCTTTCTTACAAGGTTGCAGTGGAAGACGCCGTTCAGACATCTTGAGTAGTTTGCTCAAATGATAAAAAAGTATTCAATTTAGGCAAGTTGCCTGATAAAGAATGAAAACATATAGTGTAGTCAGAATACTTTCAGCTCTGAATCCGTATTTTTTATAACTTCCCTGATCTATAAAATTAAAAAGCGCTTTTCCGATAAAAACATTCATGACAGCTAGCTAAAGCTTATACATATAGTAAGAGATAAATTGACTGAAAAGGTGATTATTATTCAGAAAATACTGGTTGTTCTAGTCGGAAGCTTATTGTTAAGTATAGGAATTAATGGATTTTTAGTTCCTCATTATTTGTTAGATGGGGGAACAATTGGGATTGCTCTCATCCTTCACTATTATTTTGAATTTCCTACAGGTGTGATGATTATTATTTTGGGTTTTCCATTATGCTGGTTTGCTTGGGTTTATGAAAGAAATTATTTTTATAATAGTTTTTATGGTTTAGTTATTTCTTCTTTATTTATTGATTGGCTAGAACCTATTAAAGACCAGTTTCAACTTCCTGTTTTTCCTAGTGTAATTCTTGGAGGAGTGTGTATTGGGACGGGGATTGGTCTTATGCTTCGATATGAGACAAGCACAGGAGGAACAGATTTACTAGCACAACTTATATCAAAAGCTTTTTCTTTAAACATAGGGATGGTTATTTTAATTATAGATGGTTTTATCATAACAGCAGGTCTTCCTTTATTAGGACCTAAAACGTTTCTTTTTTCATGTTCGACAATTTTCATAGGTGGAATGACGACTTCGTTAATTACTAAAAAAGAATAATTTGGATTATAAAATTAGTATCTTCTATCCTCCATTTTTTGCACTTTCTTGATTTTTATAAATTTAAAAGGCCCTTATAATAATTCTGAGATTGACTAAAGGGTTCTCTTTTATGGTTCGTTCCTAGAGAATCCATTATGGTAACTAAAAGGCGAAAAAGCTACCTTTGGGGAAGATGGCTTTTTCTACTGATAAATAAATTAGGTTGTAAGTGGAGTCCTAAAAGACTTCTTAAGTAGTTTGCTCATTATATAAGTTTTTATCAAAGTTATTTTATTACTCAATTGGACCAAGCATCTGTTGGGCCATATCTTTATACTCTTGCATCCCAGAGCTTTTAGCAAACTCAGCAACAGTAATTGCCTGTGTTGTTGCTAACTCTACGATATGCTCTTTCATAAGTGGCCACGCTTTTCCCCCTGCTTTCTCATATGCAGTAATAGCTTTTTCCAATCCACCTTCTCCAGTAAATAAATAGTGAGCAAGAAAATCACGAGATACATCTGTAACGGCTACTTCGGTCCAATCTATTAAGCCAGTGACCTCTGATTGGTGATTAATTAAAATATGCCCCGGATGAATGTCACCATGGCTAAGGCCGGTATAGTTTGGCCACATATCATCATTAGCTACCCAGGCTTCCCAACGATTCAACAAATTATTACGCACCTCATATTCATCTTTTACTTTTTGCATTTTTTCTTTCATTAACTCTCTTGCTTCCGTTGCCGTATAAACCTTAATACCAGCCTTCTTTACTACGTTTGTTGGCAGTTGATGTAACTCTGCTAACATGCGTCCGAATGATTCGTAATATGTGGATGGAATATTTTCTATATCTAAAACCCACTCGTAATTTTGAATTTTAGGATTAATGGTACCCACAGGCACTCCGTCTAATAATCTATAAGCAATGAGTTCATCGGTGGAAATTTCCCAATTGGGTGCTTGAATGGTTGTATATCGATTTACAGCATCTAAAACCATCTTTTCTTGATTAGCTTTTGCCATAGAGTCTAGTCTGCGCGGGATTCGTAAAATCCATTTTTGTCCCTGCTTATCCTCTGCATGGGCAACTTGAAAATCTAAGCCTGATTCATTCAATTTCATTGTTTTTTCGATTACATTTAGGCCTTTTCTTTTTGCTAATTCTTTAATTTCTAGTTTATTCATCTTAATTATCCTTCCATAAATATTCAATTTTTTTTACTTTGTTCGTTGCCCTTTTTATTCTCTACAGCTCTTCTTCTCACAACTAATGTTATCAATTAATAGCTATTTATCAGTATAAATCAACAGTTAGAAACACAAAAAAACTGCAGAAATCTCTGTCTGCAGCTTAAAGTAACCAAGTATCAACCTCCATGTACTCAGTAATACCTCGAAGAAACCATAACAGTAGATTGTTCAAGGTAAATGAGTGCATTTTTAGGTTAGGTATAACAAAAGAAAGATAGATGAACCCACCTTTCCTCATGTCACACATTGCTATGTCCGTTGAAGATTATTAAAAATGGACAGACTGATCCTGTTTACTCTGCAAGTATTAAACAGAGCCTTTGAACATATTAAATTACTTGTTCAAAGTATGGATACGCAATCTGATTGAAGCAGTCATTTTTAATAATCCTCCTTATTGTAGAATGCTTTCATTTTATAACATAAAATTATTATTTTCAATCCCCCGATAAAAGTCTATTTTACTTATCTAAAAGGTCTATTGCTAGGAGTAATGTTTGCACGAGAATTAACATATTAGGTAATACTTATCAAAAAATTTACTTTATAAAGATTTATACTAATACTCTTCCGGTAATGATCATGTTAACTAGATATGTATGCGGTATTGATGTTATTAAATAAGCTTATAAGGATTACCATGCTTAGGATACAAACGAACAGATCAGTTTGGATTTAAATAATATCAATACAGCATTGAATTTACCGATATTATAAAAAATTTCCTGGAACAGTTTAACACTAACCAAATAAACTGTTTCTATTAAACCATTTTGATTTTATTTGGCAGAAGTAAATAAATTTAATACTTCTTGCTTACTCGTGTTTGTTTTACACTATATAATGAAAACAATTAATTGACTATTTTTATTATGAAAAGGTTGGAGCAGGAAATTCATCAATTTTGATACGAAGTAAACTATAAGGTTTCTCTCGTAAGTCTTTTCCATAATGAAATCTAGGCTGCCGATGTAATTGGTTTACAATGACATACAAATATTGATCCGGGCCAATTGAAAAAGTATCCGGCCACAAAATTTTCGGATCATGTGCGATAGTTTCCATTATGCCATTTGGCAATATCTTACGAATACTGTTGTTTTCGTAATCTCCAGCATAAACAGTTCCCTTTGCATCGGTGATCATTCCATCAGACGCACCTTTTTCTCCCCAATACTCCACATGATAAATTAAATCTTTGTCGGGTATAGTTCGGTCTCTTAGAACTTCTGTTGAAATCGAGAAAAGATGACGACTGGTTAGTGGACAAAAAAATAAAACTTTGCCATCGGGAGAAATTGCTATTCCATCAGAAGCCAATCTAAATGGGGAAGTTGAGCCATCTATGTTTCTATTCATCAAAATTTCACCTTCTACCTTCGGTAAAAAATAGGGATCGGGTGAAGTTGATTTTACTCCATTTAACCGTCTAAATGCGTTTCCATTTGATAAATCTACGACAATAATAGCTCCTGGTCCTCTTGAAGAAGAATCTGTTATATAGGCATAACCTGCTTTTCCAACGCGAAAATCAAAACGGACATCATTCAGATAAGTTGTAGGTAGAACAACATCTTCTGTAAAGGTATATACTTTTCTTATTATATTGGTTTCTAAATCAACAGCGACTAATTTTGCTCCCCCTTTAATAGGTTCAGAAAAATTGGGTGCCCCTGTATCTAATATCCAAAGCGTTCCCCTTCCATCAGCAACTACACTTTGGACACTGATGAAAGTCATTGTGATATTTTCGGAGTTAACCAAATTGGTTTGTAAATTAGGATAAGACTGCAATTTATCCTGAACAATTTCCGCCACTGTAAATTTAACATCGTCTCCCCATTTCGGAAAGCAAATGAAAATACGACCGGTTTCTGAAACAGTAACACCTGTAGGCATAGCCCCATAAAATGCATAAACTAGTTCTAAATTACCGAAATATTTTTCACTAGGTAACATAGGTTTCATAATATCCTCCTCAAACATTCAAACGGGATATCTCATATATATGGTTTATATTTTTTCTAATGCATGTTTCTTAATAAGTTTTTCTATACGAAAAGATGATTGAATTGATTGTTTTCGAAATTTAATAAGTCTGTCAGAAGAAAGGAAACATTTTAATTTAAAGGTCTCCAGATGAAGTAGAATTCAATTAGCAGGTAGCGAAGTTCAATATTCCCGAATCAACATTAAGCTGTTATAAATAAGAAATTAGGAAAATTTTCTTTTTTAACTTTATGAAGAAATGTATTTAAGCTAAACTGCCTCTTTAGCACAATAAGCACTTCAACCTTTAGCAATTTAAGTCCACTAATCTTTTATCATAGCTTTGCTTTTTAAAGAAATTTCGTATAAAGTGATGATTACATAGAATACTGTATCAGTCAGTAGTTTAATAACATTTCGGAGGAAAAATGCCAATGAATACAAAAGACTTAAGAAATATCCATGCCCTCGTAACAGGTGCTTCAAGCGGCCTAGGATTTTCCATGGCGGAGGCTTTGCTTCAAGCTGGAGCCACGGTGGCGTTAGCTTCTAGAGTTGGAACTAAATTGGATCAAGCAGTAGAGAAATTAAAGCGCGAAGGTTATCCTGCTGTTGGAATTCCTTTGGATGTTCGATCAGAACAATCCGTCAATAATGCGATCAAATGGGTGAAAAGAGAATGGGGGAAGCTCGATGTTCTCGTCAATAATGCGGGAATTGGGATGAGGACAGTAAACCCGCGTTTTTTAGTCGAGCCTCAGCCATTTTTTAAAGTAACACCAGAGGGGTTTCGAGATTTAATTGATACCAATCTCACAGGATATTTTTTAGTAGCTCGAGGGTTTGCTCCTTTAATGATGGAACAAGGTCATGGGCGAATCATTAATATTTCTATGAATCATGAGACTATGAAAAGAAAGGGTTTTGTACCTTATGGACCATCGAGGGCAGCCACTGAATCACTCTCATATATAATGGCCAAAGATTTAAAGGAATATGGAATTATGGTGAATATGCTTTTACCGGGTGGTGCCACTACTACCGGGATGATTCCGGACGAAGTTCGAAAAGAGATTGAATCAAAATTCCAGCTATTAGATCCAAGGGTTATGGCCGAGCCGATTGTTTTTTTAGCCTCAGCTGCTGCAGAGGGAATCACAGGTGAAAGAGTAGTTGCCACCGATTTTAAAGACTGGCTTCTCAAAAGAAAATAAGTTTTTAATCACAGGGACGGATCCTTTCCTCTTTGAAAAAGTAGAGCTGTCCCTGTGATTATTCTTTTATATTTTATAGAATGTCCAGCTCCAGCACGGGTATAAGCCAATCCGTCAAGAAGACTAAAGAGCAAACCTTCTCGCTAGCTTGTCTGGAGTCACGCCTCTCATCTACACGCTTCCGCTTTTGTTCCTTCGGGTTCTGCATAGTTTTACAACACCTGTTATTCATAGCCAAGGAAAGCATTCCTTCTTCAACTAACCTGCCCCATTACTTTAAGTACATTCCTCCACCAACAAAGAAAGCATCGCCCATGACAACATCATCAATGATGTCAAAATTGGGCTTACTGCCGTTCAATTTCCCCGACTCATCCCCATTCATATAAAATCGATATCTCATAGATCGCAAACCCCTACAATTAATTTTACTTTTAAGTACTTCTCGTTCACATCGCTTATAATACAGGCATTTCCGTACAATGGTATAGTCGTTTTCTGTAATTAATTTAGTGAAAAAAAGGAACCCAAATTGAGCTCTTTTTCACGGTGACCGTTTCTATTTCAAATAAGTGAGAAAGCGATTGTACATATTAAGCATTTGCTAGCCGTTAATTTAAGTGAAAATGTTCATAACCAGGAAACAATTTTATATCAAAATAGAACCTTGCTTATTCACTGTTTACTGATCTAAAATTGGAATTTCCTTAGTATAACCTCCTACATCAAAGATAAACTATCTTTGTGGAGGTGCTAAACATTGGGTCGAAAATTTGAAATAAACCTTATAAAATTCCTTTATCTCTTTGGTATTAGTTCTTTTATATATTTAATAAAAAAACCACTTGCAAAGGAATGGCTCCTTGTTTTCTTTATAAAAAGTTACTATGCATCATTGGTCGATAATCTGGTTGTAAAAAGAGGCTATGTTCAATATCCCACCCGATTTCCAAAACAAGTTAAAACAAGCGTGTTGTTTGATTACATACTTTTCCCAATTACGTGTGTCTTTTATAATCAACTAACTAAGGATTCCCGCATCATTCAGTGCCTTTTAAAAGTTCTGTATTTCAGTATACCTATGACTATTGCTGAGCTATGGTTACAAAAAAATACACGTCTTATTAAATATAAAAATGGATGGAATTGGACAACTACTTTTTATTCTCTCTCTTTTTCCTTATTATTGGTTAGATTTACAATGTCTGTTATAAGACTTATCTTCAATAATAAGTACGATTTATCTTAGATAGAGATTGTCAATCAATAATAAGAGTCAAAAAGAATATAGGGACATTTGAAGAATGATTAAATCTGCATATTCGTTTCAATTATTCACAATTTCTTCTCTACATTAACTTAAATATCCTACTGATTTTCTGTTAATAAACACCAAAAACGGTCAGTTATATGGAGAACTTTTTTTAATGCGTTAAAGGTATCAATAGTTTCTTTAGTCACTTCGATAATTTTGTATGTAGTTACAATTCGATTGTTTCTTTTATCAGTTGATACAGCAAGTACTTTTGGTATTATAATTAAAGTTACTGTGCCTATTCTAGCTTTAGCTACAATCTTAGAGTTTATTTATTCTTTCTTTATCATCAATAGAAGAAACACGTCAAAAAAATGAGCTTTACTCTACAAGAGCAAATAGGTATTTGCTGTATTAAATGTGGAGGAAATCGCTGACTAAGAATTAGAGCAGAAGGGCTAAGAAAGAAGAGTTATTTATTAATTTTGCATATGAACAACCTTAATACGATGGATACTTTATTTCTGCAATTATCTCATTCGATTCATACACTTTAGGCAGAGATTCTTTAAATGGGAGTATAAAATACCTCATGCATTGCTAACATCTCTAAAGAATTTACCTGTTAACTTGTCCATTAGGAAAATAAAAAAATCCATGAAATTATTTGAATTTCAAGGACTTTTTTATTATGTTTGTTATATGATATCTACTCACTTTAGTACTTCGTTAAAACAGTATAAAAGCCTGTCTGCCATATTGATTATCCTTACTTTCAACCCACTTGTTTCTCAGGTGAATAATTGCTTTTGTTTTGTTTTTCTTCACCTGGTAATTTCATAAATATCATCAAAATAGCACTAACAAAATATAAACCAGCAAATATCCACATGACTCCGTGTACACCCATGCTACCAATGAATGTTCCTACAATTGCAGGTGCAATAAAGTAAGACATTCCAGCCCCAAAACTTACAATAGCCATAGCTGAGCCTTTCTTTTCAGGTGCTAGTGAACTTACTAGAGCAGAGAGTGGTACATAACCACATAGAACGATTCCAAAAAATATGCCTACCACAGTTAATGCCCAGAAATTATGCCCGAACATTTGAGGAGTATAAAGCATAACCAGAGTCATTACACCGCAACCGAAACTGCCAATCCACATAATTGTCTTTCGCCAACCTAACCATTTGTCACTGATATAGGGAATGACTAAGTTAAAAGAGATATTGGCCACCCACATAGTTCCCCATATTTGTAACCATTCTTCTGTACTGTATCCATATTCAGAGGACAAGTATAGAGGGAAAAAGATTGGAAGAGCACCTACGCCGGTGGAGTTTATTATACGAACAACTCCTCCTATTGCAATTTTTGGCTTTTCAATACAAATAGTTAGTCCACTGAGTAAATTTTTCAATTTTTCCTTGCCGTTACCCTCACGTTCATGTACTTGGCCTTTTACAACAACAACTCCAATTAATCCACCGATTAACACCCATACGACCGCACTCCACATTAATCCGATATATCCGATTTTCGGAATCATATAAGCTGGAAAATAACTTCCAACAACATAAAGACCCCCACTCCATGCTGCCCAAAATAGCCCTATTGCTGTAGCTAAAATACGGTCAGGACTGCGATACGTAACCCAAACTAAAAACGAATAGCAAAATAAAGGATAACCAAATCCTCGAATAGCATAAGTTGGTAACATAACTGCATAATTATGCGGTTTTAGACCATATTCAATAAAAAGAATTTGACCTACTAACCAGATAACCAAGCCTGCTATCATAACCTTTCTTGGTCCCCATGCTTCTGTAAGGACACCCGAAAAGTAGGAGGCGATTGCTAATATAGCTCCGTATGCTGCAAAGAGAGTAGAAGATTGTTGAACGGTTAAGCCATGTTCAATAAGATACGGTGAAAGCCAACCATGTTCTAGACCATCTCCTACCATAAAAATTAGAGTTGCGATATAGCCCCAAATCATAGCTGATGGAAGACCTTTGGTGTTTTGCTCTCTTTTTGAAATCGCATTCATTTTACTCACCTCAAAATTATATATTTAACAATGCTGATAGTCACATTTACTCATTAGATGGTTCTCTTTAATGGTTAATGATAAATACCCAGCCGAGTATTTATCATTAACCATATAGGAAATATACTGTTACGCCCACCACATTTCAGTTAATTGTTCTTTAAATTGTGCGCCTTTTAATAAAGAGATGGCCTTACTTAATCCTTCATCTAACGAAGCTAGCATATCTTCATGTTCAATGGATATCACATAGTCATATCCTACCGCACGAAGCGCACTCACCATATCTTTCCATACTTTTTCGTTTTGCCCATATCCTACGGATCTAAATGTCCACGAACGATTCAAAGTATCACTGTAATGTTTTGTATCTAATACTCCATTAACACTAATATTTGCCTGATCCAAATACGTATCTTTTGCATGAAAATGAAAAATAGCCTCTTCTCGACCAAGTTTTTTAATGGCTTCTACTGGATTAATCCCTTGCCAAATCAAATGGCTTGGATCAAAATTAGCTCCAATACTTGGCCCAGCATGTTCTCTTAATTTCAAGAGAGTTTCAGGGTTATACACAACAAAACCCGGGTGCATTTCAAGCGCAATTTGATGGATACCGTGTGACTCTGCAAATTTCACTTCCTCTTTCCAGTAAGGAATGACTACTTCATTCCACTGCCAATCTAGGATTTCCGTATATTCCGGCGGCCAAGAACAGGTTACCCAGTTCGGATTTTTGGCACCTGGGTGATCACCTGGGCACCCAGAAAATTCATTAATCACCGGCACTTCTAAACGTTCAGCTAATAAAACTGTTTTTCTCCACACATCATGAGCCTTTTTGGCAACCATCTTATTTGGATGCAGTAAATTTCCATGACAACTTAGACCACTTATTGTAAGTCCTCTACTTATAAGGGCAGCTTGAAATCTTTTTAATTTCTCTGGGTTCTCTAGTAATTCATCGGGATTACAATGACTGTTTCCTGGATAATTGCCTGTGCCCAATTCAACGGCCTCTACACCCATTTCACATAGTTTGTCCAGCATCTCTTCAAAAGGTAAGTTTTGATAAAGAACTGTAAACACCCCTAATTTCATGCACGTACCTCCTGCTTTACCGTCACCTTCATCCATTTTTGTTGTTCATGACTTGCTAAAATGGCGTCGGTAATGCACATGGACATATGTCCATCTTCAAATGTCGCGAAAGTGGCTTTATCACTTAAAGGATTTTTACCTTCTCGAATAAAGGTATAGAAATTCAACAACCCATTTTTTAATGCATCTGGCCAGCCTTCATTATGGCCCCCAGGATGATGAATGGACGATTTTGCTTCAGGATTAAATAAAGCAGGATCTGCAAGAAGAGTTTGATTTGGTTGATCTCGATAGCCAATCCACAGCTTTTCTGGTTCTTCTTGATTCCAAAAAGCAGAATTTTGACTGCAAGCGATTTCGAAGCTTAGCCTATTTTTTCGCCCTGCACTTACTTGAGACACAGTAAATAAGCCTTTTACCCCGTCTTCAAAACGTACAAGAACAGATGCATAGTCTTCTGTGTTAATCGGAATATCTTCATATGCTTCTTCTTGTCCTTTTTGTCCCCCAAAAGTAGATCCTTGAGAAGTAGATTTTTTTCTTACTGGTATAACAGTTGCTAGATCAGCAAAAACTTCGACAATTTTTTTACCTGTTACATATTGAACTGTATCACACCAATGAGAACCGATATCCGCTACCGCCCGTGATTTCCCTCCGACTTCGGGAGCTAAACGCCAATTAAAGTCTGTTTCGAACAATAACCAGTCTTGTAAATAACTTCCGTGCACTAAGTTGACTTTCCCTAACTCACCGTTTCTGATCATCGTTTCCAATTGTTTTACAATCGGAAATTGGCGGTAGTTAAAGTTTACGCCATGTACGACCTGGTGCTCTTTAGCTAATTTCAATAGCTCGGCTGATTCTTCACTAGACATAGCTAATGGTTTCTCCGATAACACATGTTTGCCTGCTTGAATAATTTCTTTATTAATTTGAAAGTGAAGGTGATTAGGTGTACAGTTATGAACAACTTGAATCTCACTGTCTTTTAACATGTCACGATAATCCCCATAAGCTTTCGGAATTCCAAGTTCAACCGCTTTTTGTTCTGCTACTTCCTGGCCATGTTCTGCTAATCCAACTACTTCTACAAAACCGAGTCTTCTGATAGCCTCAATATGAGTAGGTCCAATAAACCCTGTCCCAATAACTCCAACTTTTATTTTTTCCATTTCTTTCTCCACCTTAATAAACTGTATTTTCCATGATTTCTTTTACTTACGTAGTAGCTAAAAAGAGAATTAAAACCTTTATAGCCGCTTGCTGACTTGCCTCTATTGATCCGAATCACAAATCAACAACTCTATTTCTAATAAAGGCTAGTCTACTAGGACTAGCCACTACTAAACTATTATTTAAGCTTTCACTAAATTTTCTGTAAGATTAACCCATACACCTTTTTCAGCTGATTCAAGGATAGCATCTGAAATAACGGCGATTTGATAACCGTCTTCAAAATCTGGTGATACGCTTGTATCTTCAGCGATTGATTTGAGGAAATCATATGTTTCAATAATTTTTGTTTCCCCGTACCCAATTCCTAATGCTGGGATTGGCCATAGACCTTCTCCATATGGATGTGCAGGTCCTGTATAAACCGTTCTGAATCCGCGGCTATCACTTGGATCATCGGAGAAACATACTTGAAGCTCATCACGGCGTTCGTAGTTAAAGTATAATGAACCTTTCTCTCCGTGAATTTCAAATGTTAAGAAGTTGTTGCGGCCCCAGGCATTACGAGTCGCTTCAATACTCCCAACTGCGCCGTTATCAAATTTAATTAAAGTTGAAAACTCATCGTCTACATCAACTTTACCTTTTGGTACATCAGCTTCTGCTTTTACAGTTCCTAGTTTATCTACAGCACCACTTTGAATCGGTCTTTCACCAATCCATGTCTTTGCAATAGCCATTACCTCTGAAATATCACCCACAAGATATCTTGCATAGTCAATCACATGTGTTCCGATATCACCTAATGCACCTGAACCAGCTCGTTCTTTTTGGAAGCGCCATGATAAAGGCGAGTTAGGATCCGCAGACCAGTCTTGCAGGTATGTGCCTCGGAAGTTTAAAATCTTTCCGATTCTTCCTTCCTCAATATATTTTTTTGCTAGAGCAACGGCTGGTGTTCTGCGATAGTTAAATGCGACCATATGTTTAACACCTGCTTCTTTTACTGCGTCAAGCATTGTTTTTGCTTCTGCTGCAGTTCGTGCTAACGGTTTTTCTGAAATGATATGTTTACCTGCTTTGGCAGCTGCAATGGCAATCTCTGCATGAGAGTCATTTGGTGTTACAATATCAATAATATCAATTTCAGGGTCTTCTACTACCTTTCTCCAATCAGATGAATAGTTTTCAAATCCTAAACGTTCTGCTGCATCTTTTGCTAACTCTTCGGTCACATCAACGACTGTGTGTCGTTGAGGAATTGCTGGTGCCGGCCAAAAAAACATTGGCATACCTGCATAAGCAAGTGCATGCGCTTTCCCCATAAATCCTCCGCCAATCATACCTACGTTTAACTTTTTCATTTTTATTCTCCTCCTATGAAAGTAGTCTATTTATTCGGAACTACTATCTTTTAAATAACATCTGCTATATCGTTATGGTAAATTAGGCTTCAAGTTCCTAATATATTATCTCTGTTACTTTCTTCTTGACCTTAAGACTTATTTGCCGTTTCAAAACTTAATAAAAAGTTAAAACTGATTTCTGCTCCTTTTTTCGGATCATTATAGCTATCTAATTCTACTGTAAGCCATTCATCATACCCAATGCCATCCAGCACTTGGATCATCTGGTCAAACTTTTGATGTCCTTCTCCTAAAGGAAGAAATTCTCCATTATAATAATCTTTGAAATGAATATATTTAATGCGATCTGCATATTTTTTAATTACTTCTACCGGATTCCCTCCACCTGCTTCGATATGCGCTGTATCCGGACATAAATTAATCGTTGTTAGTGCCATTAATTTGTCCAGCTGGTCTGGGGCCTCTACGTTTGTTCCTAAATGCGGGTGATAGCTTGGAATAAGATTATATTTCTCTGCAATTACTACTACTCGATTAAGCGCATTGCCTAAATCAGCGTAATCGCTTTCTAAAATACCATTCGTACGGATAGCCCCTCCGCCAATTACTAGATGCTGCGCTCCTAGTTCAGAAGCAAGAGCTGCAACCTCTTCAATTTTTAATAATTCCTCTTCCAAAATATCCGGGAAAATAAAATTCCCTCCAGTGTAAACTCCAATAAAGTCTAAAGAGTAACGGTTCAGCAATGCTCTAAATTCTTCTTTTCTATCTTTAAATTCCATTAGATTTCCGTCAAACATTTCAAATCCTTTATATCCAACTTCTGCAATATCTTTTAAAGCTTCTTCTGTTGATCCATTTGCAAGGTAATAAAGGTCTTTTATCGAAGTGACTCCGGCAGGGTGCCCTACTACCCCGCCCCACGTATTTGTCTGATATCCTAGTTTCATGGTTTCTCCCCTATCTTTAAAGATTCCTTATGAGTGCATAGTGTATTAATACTGGGATTTCATCACCTCCCTAAATTAATTTAGATAAGAAATAATTGAACCAAAATACATGTAATCGATTACAAAGTATTCTAGACAAAGACTGTATTTTTTAATTTATTATAAGAAGAAGGTGTTTTTACTACCTGTACTTGTACTTGATTGTACTTATCAGAAATCTAAACTAAAAATCCCTTTTTAATCGGATATTAAATAATTCTTTTTCCAACCATTTGTAATCGATTACATCTTAATTTTTAAAAAACAAGAAGATTTAAATCATCAGATACATTTTCAAAAGAACTCTTATTCCCTTATGAAATATGTGTTGAGCATGAATCACGTATGATAAGCTGATCTTCCATTAGGTATTGATGTCTTTCAATTTCTTCCTTATTCATCAACTTTATAAGTAATTTCATTGCCATCGTTCCCATCTCAAAAGCTGGCTGTGAGATGGTTGTAAGAGCCGGTTTGAAAATAGATGAAAATTTTATATCATCAAATCCTACTACGGAAATATCATGTGGAACACTTAATCCTTTTGAAGAAATAGCATTTATAGCTCCAAATGCCATCTCATCATTGGCTGCGAACACGGCTGTTGGAGTATGATTAAGATCCAAAAATTGATTCATTATATTAAAACCGCTTTCATAAGAAAAATTACCCTCCTGCACTAGAACGGACTCAATTGTAAGGTTGTATCGTGCCATTGTCTGATAAAATCCTTTTAATCGATCCTGGCCTATCACTCCATCTAGAGGACCTGATATAAATCCTATTCTTTTATGTCCCAGCTTAACCAAATATTCTGTTGCTTTTTGAGCCCCACTGATATTATTAATAGAAACGGTGGGGATGGCTGAACCTTCTATATATTCACATGCCAAAACTACAGGATATTTGAGAGCCATTTCCTCAATGTTCTTCGATTTCATTCTCGCCGTTAGTAAAACCATTCCATCAGCTTTTTTTTGGAGAAGTATGTTTAAATACCCATTTTCTCTTTCCAAATCATTGCCCGTATCCCCAAGCAGAACTTGATATCCGTTTATGACGGCTACAGACTCAATTCCTCTTAATACCTTAGAAAAAAAAGGATTTGTTATATCAGGTACAATGACTAGAATGGTTTTGGTTTCTAATGTTCTTAACTGGCGAGCTAATGCATTTGGCTGATAGTTTAATTCTTTAATTACTTGTAATACTTTCTCAGTCGTTTCTTCCGTTACAGTGTTAGGTTTACTTAGTACTCTTGACACTGTAGCAGTTGAAACATTTGCTTTTTTTGCTACATCTATTATTCGCACCATTTTACGACTCTCTTTTCTTGTTCTTCTCTATAACAGAATTGTAATCGCATACAAAAATATTGTCTAATTGGATTCAGACAACATTTTCTGAGATTCAAACTCTTTAAATTTCCTTTTAAGCGTCGTTTTTATCCATATAAACAAAAAAACAACAAATTAAAAAAACTCAGCACTTATTGCTGAGCTCCATGCTTTATAATAATTTGTACCTTTGCAGATTGTCTACTTTATGCTTGGAAATCCTTGCAGTTTCCTTATAATCTTTAAAATAGGCTTTATACATTTGACCCGTTGCTTCGATTCTTGTTAAAAGTTCTACATTTATAATATAAGATCTATGAGATATCATAAACCTAGAATCAACGGCACCTTCCAAGCTAGTTAAAGCTTCATTTGTCTCGAATTTACCATTTTTAGTATGAATGACAGATTTCCGATCAAGTCTTTCAATAAAGATAATTTCTTCTAATGGAATAAAAATTATATTTTTCTGCTGTTTAATCATTAAATCCTTTTTAAATGAATGTTCTTTATCAACTAGTGAAATAGACACTTGGGAGGCTCTCTCTAAAGCACCATATAAACGATTTCTATCAATTGGCTTTAAAATATAGTCCACTGCCTTTACGTTAAATGCCTCAAGTGCATAATCATCATGGCCCGTAATAAAAATAACTTGTAAAGTCGGGAAAAGTTCTTTACATGCTTTAACCGCTTCCATCCCATTCAATAAGGGCATTCCGATATCTACTAAAGCAAGATCCGGTTTTTCTTTCGTAACATAGTGTATCAATTCTTCACCGTTGGCGGCCTCTCCGACAATTTTATATTTGGATAAACTCCCAATAAAGTACCTTAACAATTTTCTTGAGGTAACATCATCGTCTGCGATCAATACTTTCATCTTGTTGTTCCCCCTTTTCCTTAGCGCTTCTTGATTTCGCAACACTTTGAATAATATCTGGAGCATCTTCATGATAAACGAGCTGCCAAGCATCAATTACATTTTCTTTCATTACTTTTAGAGACGGAACGGCTACATAAGGTGGCGCTTGTTTTCCAAGTAGGCCGTACCCTGCTAGAATCGCTTCGGCGACTCCTTGCTGGTATGGTAGCTGGGCACCTAGTCCTTTAATAGGTCCATCCTGTGCAATTTCCAAGGCGACATTCATACCCAAATCCATTGTCGTAATGACTAAATTGCTTTTTTTTGCAGTACGAGTTGCCCTCAAAGCTCCTTCAGCCGGTACATCCCATACAACAAAAATACCATTTAAATCCTGATGTTCAGCAATCATAGCGGATGCCACTTTTTCTCCATCATTCGAATCAGTAATGCCCCTGCGATCGACAATTTGAATGTCAGGGTACTTTTCTTTTATAGTTTTTTCAAATGCTTCCGTTCTTTGTTTGGTTGCAAAAAAATCAGCATCATGATAGATAATCCCAACCTTACCTTTTCTATCTAATTTTTCAGCCATGATATTGGCCGATTCAATGCCATTTCCATAATTGTCAGCTGAAACAATACTTACATAATCCTTCCCATGCTGCAAACCATTCGGTGTATTGTCCATAAACACCAGCTTCACACCAGCTTGGGCCGCTTTTTGATATACGCTTGCAGTCAATTCTGGATCAACTGGAATGCTCACCAGGATATCGGGGTTTTTGGCTAAAATGCTTTCAATGTCGGCTACTTGCTTTTTCCATTTAAATTCTGCATTTGTCACGGCTACTACCTCAATGCCCATTTTCTCAAAAGTAGTTTGCATTCCTTCCAATTGAGACCTTGACCAATCACTTCCAGTATAATGCATGGCAATAGCAGCCCTATATTTCTTTTTCTTAATTTTTTTTAGCTCTTTCAAAGATAACCGAAGTGTTTTTGCTGAGACAGCTTCCTCGCCATGTGGTCCTGTACTTAAAATTTTATGATCTGGAATATTTTGATTAATTGTATTGTTTAGCGTTTCACTTAGGATTGTCAAAAACTCTTGTACATGAATGGGCTTTGTTAAATAGTTATCAAATCCTTTATCCAATGTATATTGAATATCCTTTGGCATTGCATTTGCACTTACAGCGATGACAGCAATATCTTTCGTTTCTTTGCCTGCTTTTAAAATTTCAAATACTTCATATCCGTTAATATCTGGGAGGTTAATATCAAGAAGAACCAAATCTATTTTTTCGTTTGCTACAATTTCTATTCCTTCTTTTCCTGTACAAGCTGATAAAAGCGTATAGGAAGGCTGTGATTTAATGATGTTACTTACTAAGTGCAAGTTGGATTCGTTATCTTCAATATATAGCAAACGATAGTTATCTTCCTTCCTATTATTTGTTGGAGGAAATTCAGTTTGTTCACCCCATTGTATGAAAGTCTTTAAATCATTTGGAAGAGGAAGACTAAAGCAAAACTCACTTCCTGTTCCTTTATTGCTTGTTACATTAATCTCCCCTCCCATTAGATGCACCAGCTGTTTAACTAAAGATAACCCAATCCCTGTACCTTCTTCTTTTGTACTTTCAATTCGATAAAATGGAACAAACACTTTAGTATATTCCTCTACAGAAAAACCCACACCTGTATCTACGATATGAATGTACTGCTTATTCTCTTGTAAACGACAGAAAACGATGACTTTTCCATTTTCTTGGTTGTATTTAATAGCATTATCAAGTAGGTTCAGCAATATTTGTTTAAGACGTATAGGATCAGCAAGAACGATCATATCTTCCCATTGATCCAGTTGGCTATAAATACTAATATTCTTCTTCTTAGCCAATGGTTGTACAATATTGATGCATTCCTTGATGACAGTTAGAAGATGAACTTCCTCTACAGAAATCTTTAAATTTCCTGTTTCTATTCTTGACACGTCTAAAATATCATTAATTAAACTTAATAAATGGCTTCCTCCACTTAAAATCTCCTGTACAAAATCACGCTGTTGTTCATTTAAAGATTCATCCATCTCCAATAATTGAGCAAAACCCAGAATTCCATTCAGCGGCGTACGCAGTTCATGACTCATCTTAGACAAAAAACTTGATTTGGCCATGTTCACTTTTTCAGCTTCTTCTTTTGCCTGAATAATAACTCTTTCCATTTTTTTTTGTTCTGTGATATCCTCAAACTCCCACAAGTAGCCTACAAAATCATTTTCCTCATTTAAAGGAAAACAATTGTAGCGTAGTGTCATACCTGTATCTATTTTAATTTCTTTCGTAGTTCTCGTTCGTTTTTCTCTATTTTCGAGCTTAATTTTATTAATTTCTTTATCAAAAAGGTAATGTAAATCCGAAGCGTGCATCCCAATATGGCAATCAATTTCCCCCTTCAACTGGAAAAGCTCATAAAATTTCCTATTTAAGATCCTTATTTTTTTATTGCAATCTGTTACTGCAATCCCACTATGTAACCGATCAATCAAACTACGCTGGAATGCATAGGAATTCATTAATTTTCGTTCTTGTTCTTTTTGAAGAATATCCTCTTCCATAATCTTTTTGTTAGTAATGTCCACACAAGTTCCCACTACTTCAGCTACTTTATCCTTATGAAATAAAGGTCTTAAATAAATTACATAGTAAATACCTCTAAATTTACCTTCATATTCAATGTACTGTCCTTCCCATGCTTTTTTGTAATAACCGTTTAGTAAATTGGCAGTGTCAATATCATCCCAATAAAAATCATGAAGCGTCTTTCCAACGATATCCTCTCGATTAAACCCCAATCTATACAGTAATTCTCCCTCGGCAAAAGTATGAATAAACTCGTTACTTCTTTGTACAAACTTAAAAATCATCCCGGTATCAGTAAAGCCTGGTTGTGAAATATATCTGGAATCCTTCATTTGTTTCGCCCCTAGTTAGTTAAAAAAATATAATAGGGATTCTATATGATGAATCCCTTACTTTACGTTCTTTACAGTGCTTAAAGATTAATTTGAAACCAATTATTCATTTGTAATGATTATTGTAATCGCTTTACAAATTATACTTTTCTTATTATAAGCTTCACTATATTGATTAGTCTAACAATACTTACCCATGGGGCTGCCAAACCTTTATTAAAGAAGGAAGGGATCAAAACAAGGAGTCGTCTTTTTGACATTACTGAAAGGAAAGATATTTATGTCGTCAACCCTTCTATGGAGCTTTATATAAAGACTTCGAATTATGAATCCATTTTTCTGCATCTGTTCCTTCTACTTTTGACGGCTCGTCAAAGCCCCAGTGAACTGGTTTCAGATGTAGAAAAGTTACAGATCAATGCTCTACTGCGTGTCCGCATAGTGTCACAACTAAAGCAGATTATTAAGAATTTCAGGATTGATTACATCAGATGTTTGGTTTGAGATATTGATTCCTACCTCTTTCATTACTTTTATGGCATTAGGATTTAAAGCATGAACTTCAAGCCCAGCACTTTTTAGCCCAACTTTCTGCCATGCCATATTTAAATCAAAAAAATTTGATGTAATTAAAAGGGTTTCTTGTTCAGCTAACCTATCAGTTAGCTAACAAGAAAAAAACTATCGAAGCGTTTAGCCTCTGCTATCATAAATGAATTAATTTTATTAATTATTAGAATATTAAACAAACCAATATAATTCACCTATACAAAAATTATAGAATGTTTTCTCCTATATTCGGAACAATAACATTGTATTTACGTAAAAAGGAGGGTAATCAGAAATGGATATTCAGAAATTAGCCGATCATGAGTCATTGGATCTACATGAAGTTATTAATTTTAAAACCCTTTGCTTAGCGAAATCAAAACTAATGCAAGGACTTGTATTTGATGATGATTTGAGAGCATTGATGCAAAAAGATGTTGAACAATCGATACAAGCGCTGGGAGAATTACAGGCAATTTATCAACGTGCACCTTTTGAAGCCCCTGTTCCTCAAAACCGGCCAACACCAATAATAAATTAAAAAGGAGGTAAATTCATTGAATCATGACTATTTAGATCCTATAAACTCGCTACACGTACCAGAGCTCGCAGATACCACATTTGCGATGGACTTTCTTCTTCGTGCCAAGGAAGGTGTTCGCAATATCGCAGTCGCATTAACGGAGTCCGCATCACCTGATGTTAGAACTCTCTTACGAAAACAGTTAATGCAAGGAATTGCCATGCACCAAGAAATTACAGAACTAATGATCAGTAAAAAATGGTTCCATCCATACGAATTAAGTGAACAATATCAATTAGACCAACTTTCTGCCAACAATACATTGATGATTGGCAAAATGAATCTATTTCCTGTTGAGACCAATAGAAAAGGTCTGTTTGACCGAACACCTGATGAACACTAACACTGGAGGCTATATATCATGAAGGCAGTAACGTATCAAGGCATTAAAAATGTTGTAGTCAAAGAAGTTCCAGATCCAAAGATTCAAAAACGAGATGACATGATTATTAAAGTAACCAGTACAGCTATATGCGGATCTGATTTACATTTAATTCATGGCATGATTCCTAACCTGCAAGAAAACTATGTGATTGGCCATGAACCAATGGGAATCGTCGAAGAAGTTGGTCCAGATGTGACGAAGGTAAAAAAGGGAGATCGTGTCATTATTCCTTTTAATATAGCATGCGGTGAATGTCTTTACTGTAAAAACCATTTAGAAAGCCAATGTGATAATTCCAATGATAATGGTGATATGGGTGCCTATTTCGGATATTCTGGTACGACGGGTGGCTATCCAGGTGGGCAAGCTGAATATTTAAGAGTACCATTTGCCAACTTTACTCATTTCAAAATTCCAGAGACTTGTGAAGAACCAGATGAAAAGTTAGCAGTTATTGCCGATGCAATGACTACTGGTTATTGGAGTGTTGACAATGCAGGCGTAAAGGGTGGAGACACAGTTATTGTTCTTGGCTGTGGTCCGGTTGGTCTTTTTGCTCAAAAATTCTGTTGGCTAAAAGGAGCAAAGCGTGTCATTGCCGTAGATTATGTAGATTATCGTTTGCAACACGCCAAACGTACCAACAAAGTTGAAATTGTAAATTTTGAACATTTTGAAAATGCAGGAATGCATTTGAAAGAAATGACGAAGGGCGGCGCTGATGTTGTCATTGATGCAGTTGGTATGGACGCTAAAATGACTGATATGGAGTTCCTTGCGAGTGGAATGAAACTGCAGGGCGGAGCATTTGGTGCGTTTATCATGGCTTCACAAGCAGTACGTAAAGGCGGGACAATCCAAGTTACAGGCGTTTACGGTGGCAAATATAATGGATTCCCAATGGGAGATATTATGAACCGAAACGTCAATATTCGCTCTGGACAAGCACCTGTGATTCACTATATGCCATATATGTTTGAATTAGTTTCGACCGGAAAAATTGATCCAGGAGATGTCGTGAGTCATGTACTTCCACTTAGTGAAGCAAAGCGTGGCTATGAGATTTTTGACACCAAAATGGATAATTGTATAAAAGTCTTGTTAAAACCTTGAGGAAGGAGGTAGAAAAAATGAATTACGCCTTACATGAAGTTCTTGAGGTCCATGAAATGGCTGCATTTAAGACCAATTGTTTGACTAAGTCCAAAACGATGAGAGGGTTAGTTACAGATCAGCAATTAAAAGATATTATGCAACAAGATATTGATGTATCTGCGAGACAATTACAAGAATATGCTTCTATCCTTTCCAACGCTAAGCAGTAAAATAGGAGATGAATGAACATGAATCCAATTATTGAAAATTTAACTGGCATGAATGCACTATCGGATCAAGTGGTTGCAATGGATTTATTGATTGCAGCTAAAAGTGGAGTTAGAAATTACGCCATGGCAGTTACAGAGGCAGGAACACCTGAAATTAAAGAAATGCTCACTCGCCATCTAGTGGAAGCTCTTGATATGCATGAACAAATTTCTGCATACATGGTAGAAAAAGGATGGTACCATGCTTGGGATACAAACGAACAAATCACTTTAGATTTAAATAATATCGATACAGCATTGAACTTACCCACTCTATAAAAATAAAATAGGAGCAGTTTAACATTACCAACCTAAACTGTTCCTAATAAACCATTTATATTTAAATAATGGAAATATACGATTGCACTGGCCATTTTCTTTTACGATTACAAATTTGATGTCTTTTCTTTTAGAATTAGAGATAAATGAAGCCAATTACGAACTATTGGCTTCATGTTTACCCGTTCAAAGATTAAAAAATGAACCAATTATTCTTTATACCAAATAGTAGTATAAGGAAATTAATCAATTTTCATATGAAGTAAACTATAAGTTTTCTGTCCTAAATCTTTTCTAGAATGAAATCTAGCCTGCAGATGTAATTGAGTCAAAATGACATACAAATATTGATCCGGACCAATTGAAAAAGTATCCCGCCACAAAATTCTCGGATCATATGCGATTGTTTCCATTATGCCATTCGGCAACATCTTACGGATACTGTTGTTTTCATAGTCTCCAGCATAAACGGTTCCTTTTGCACCTGTGATCATCCCCATTAGACGCACCTTTTTCTCCCCAATACTCCACATGATATAATCCATGTCCGGTATCGTTCTGTCTCTTAGGGATTCTGTTAAGATTGAGAACAGATGACAACTGGTAAGTGGATAAAAAAATAAAATCTTTCCATCGGGAGAAATTGCTATACCATCAGACGCCAATCTAAAGGGAGAAGCACCGCTATCTGGATTTCGATTCATCAAAATTTCACCTTCTACTTTCGGTAAAAAATAAGAATCCGGTGAAGATGAATTTGCTCACCTTAGTGGAAAAAGGGTTCAATTAGCTTTCTCTACTGATGTACCTATTACATCTGCTATCCAATAATTAGTAAATAAACCTCTCTTAAAGGTTGCCAAAAATAGTGATCGATACCTTATAGAAGTAGCAAATGAAGAATTATTGAAAGGACTTGTTCCTAATTTAAACCTCCTTGCTACTCTGCCTATTACGGATTTAGTCGTAACCAGTCCTGCAACTAAGTATGATTTTATTCCTCGTTATTTTGCTCCTAGAATTGGAATAGAAGAAAATTTTGTAACGGGTTCAGCCCATTGTGATCTAGCTCCTTATTCGAGTCAAAGATTAAGTAAAAAACAGTTATATGCTTTCCAATCCTCTGAAAAAGCTGGAGAGTTATTCAGTTATTATCAAGATGATTTAGCTTATATAACTGGTAAGGCCATTACTATTTATAAAAGTCATTTCAATGAATTGTTACTCTAAGGAAAAAACATTCAACAACAGAAAAAAGGGTTCTGTTGCAATAATTTCATTTTTTTCTAAGAGGTATAACTGTCCTGTTGGTGTTCAATCTTATAAAGTTATTCCAAAAAGAGTGATTATGTTAACTAAACATGTATAAGATATACAGCTTAAGGACAGAAAAAACGCTGGGCCTATTCAGTGGTTTTTTTTGTTTATTGAAAGGTAGTCGTAAAGTGATGATTCAATCCGTCTTAAGTAGTTTATTTAAAGAAATAAACTTTATGAAAAAAGATAGAAAAAGCTAATGAAGCCTTGAGGAGTGAACTTTGTTCTTATACAAATAACAAAGGTTATAATTTACTTAATAGGCTTGGATAAAGTAGCAATATAATGTTTAAAGACTACAAAGAATAAAAATGATATAAAAGGCAACTCTAAGGAAAAATAAGCTTAGGAGATTATACATGAGAACAATTAAACCAACTAAAATAGGCTCAAAAAAGTCAAATTTCAATGAAAAATTGACAGCACCAGAAATGGGAAAACTTTGGGCAACCTATATGGGTAACAGCATGTCTAATTGTATTTTAAATTATTTCCTAAAACATGTTGAAGATCAAGACATAAAAAAACTAGTAGAACATGCGAAAAGATTAACTGAAGAATTTCAAAGGAGTGTAAAGGAAATCTTTATCAAAGAAAACATACCTCTTCCACATGGTTTTACGGAGGATGACGTTAATCTAGGTGCTCCAAGATTATTTGCAGACGAGTTCTATGTACATTACTTAAAATATGCAGCAAAAGCAGGACTTAGCATTTATAGCATTGCTATACCTTTGATGTATAGAGAAGATGTACGCAATTTCTTAACTTATTGTATGAACTCGACAATGGAATTAGTGGAAGAAATTAAAACAATTTTAATGGATAAAAGCCTTATTATTGAACCACCTATTATTCCAGCTCCAGAACAAGTAAGAATTGCCGACACTGATTATTTGAGTGGTTTTGTTGGAGACGTTCGTCCCCTACACGCATTAGAAATAGCTCATTTATACGATAATATTGAAAATAACGTAACAAGCAAAGCCTTAATCATGGCCTTTAGTCAAGTTGCCAAAAGGGAAAAGGTTAGAGACATATTTATAAAAGGGAAAGACATTACAAATAAAGCAGTTGAACGTTACATGGAAAAACTTCACTATGAGAGCTTACCAGCTCCAGGATTTATTGATCATTTAGTCACCACTTCAACTTTTGCACCTTTTTCTGATAAATTAATGCTGTTTCATAAGGTCGATATGTTTTCCATGAAAATACGAGCATTTGGGAATTCACTAGCTGTAAATGGAAGACATGATTTAGCGTTACTATATGGAAAGTCATTAATGAATATAGCAAATTTTGTTAAGGACGCATCAAATATTCTGATAGAGAATGAATGGATGGAAATCCCACCCGAAGCTGTAGATAGAGAAAATCTAGCTTCAAAATAGTATCTTTGATAAAAGTGAGAAAACAACAAAAAAGCCTTAATAAAAGGGATTTTTTGCATGTGATTTCTGATAAAATCCATTATGGTGCCTAAAGAAGATACGACATCAAATGGACCTGCAATGGGAGGCTTGAGCCGATGCGTGTTGAAAGGGACTCGCACGGTTCTTAGGGGAGGCAGGGGCGTGATGCCCCTAACTTACCCGACTTAACTAAACATGTATATCATATAAAGCTTAAAAATAGAAAAACCACTGCTCCCGTACATTAGTTTTTCTGTTACACATATTTTATGTTTAAGTACTGATGCCTCATGACGTCTTAATTAGTTTTACGTATATTTAACACTTTATTCGTATTATCCTAACGTTCTAAGATCTTTTGCCAGATAAAGTGTTATCTTTTACATACATTTCATAGTGTCCATTTATGTAACTAGATACCTTTAAATTAAGTAAAAGAGCTTTTAGGTTAACTATTTTTTCAGTATCTAACCCACACTCTTTTGCTATATCTTCAATCCCCTTTTTACTGATTTGTATGTTATCTTCCAAATCGGTTACTGTTTCTTTACTGTACTGGAAAGGAACTTCATCTATAACTTCTGTAATTAATTGATCCTGCCCTTCATACTCTAGTCTCCCTTTGACTGCAGCATGTTTTCCAATTAATACAGCCTGCTCCTTTATATCCGACAGCAGAATCATTAATCTAATTCGTTGATTCATTAGAATATGGTGTTTATCAAAAATAGAGATAAGTTTGGTTTGATAATCATCCATGGTTGTATGAAGTTGATGTTTTGCTTCTCTTATTACTTCTTCGCTGTTTTTAATAAGTATCATACTCAAATTCTCTACCCTCCCCGGATCATACATACTTTCATTATAACAAACTATAAAAAGGGAACGTCACTTTTCACTATTTATCACGATAAATAATGTACATAAACAAATATTATCATGGATTTATTAATCATTAACATTGATTGTAGGGAAATGTACCGACTCATAGTTTTTAAAGATTTACACCAATAATAAGCGACCTCATTAATTTCAATTAGAATTATAAGGTCGCTTATAAGAAATTCTGATTCAATTTTTGTATTTTTTCCGTTCTTTTATTGCAAAGCAATTGTTTTTTTATCAAACTCTCGTCTCATTTTTAACATGTATATCAATTATACTGAGCAAATAAATAAGGTAAGAATTTAATTTGAATTGCTTCTCTTCAATAAAGTCAGATAATATTAGAGTAGTATTACTAGTCACTCCAATTTACATTTTATCTCTTTCTCATGCATGATGACCATGAGTATTGTTTTGACCCATTTTGCGCATAATAAAGCTTACAATTAACACTAAAATAATCGATCCAATAATAGCTGGGATAATTGCAAATCCACCTACGACTGGTCCCCAATTACCTAAGATAAGTCCACCTAACCAGGCACCAATAAAACCAGCAATAATATTACCGATAATTCCTCCAGGGACATCTCGGCCTGTAATTAAACTAGCAAGCCAACCGATAATCCCTCCGACAATTAGCATCCATAGTATTTCCATTAAGAATCGTCTCCTTGTTAAAAGATTTAGTTGACTTTACCCCTAAATGAGACGAATTAATCGTGGGATTTTTTTCTTATTTGGAGGCTTTTCTCTCAGTTAAGTAGAAAATTTCACACAGATTTCTTTAAATAGTTACTAAGTGCTAGTCCTATTCACCATATGAATTTCCTATATAAAAATAATCCATATATCATAAATTTATTTGTTTCTATGGGTCGTATAATTCGTTTTATGGTAACTAATCTCTTATATGATATATATCTTAAATCAACTTAACTCAAGAAAGCTAGGAACTTTAATCTCCTAGCTTTCTTGAGTTGCTATTGCTTGTTTAACAGTTGCATAAGTTTTAATAGAGGAGAAATCAATGCCATTTCTAACAACTGTTTGGGCAAGTTCAGGTCGTATACTTGTCATCACTACCTCAATACCTTGTAAGCGAAGAACACTGTAAATATCAAAGAGGTAACGTTCAGCTATACTGTCTATATTTAAAATACCTGAAAAATCAACAATTAGATACTCTACCTTCATTTCAATAATTTTCAAGATAACATTCTCTAAGATATATTCAGCTCTTTCTGAATCAATAGAGCCAATTAGTGGGAGAACAGCGGTTTTATCTTGAATGGGGACCACAGGAACAGATAATTTCAATACTTCTTGTTGCGCCTTTTGAATAATTTTATCTTTCACTTGTTCAAATACTACAATCGTTTCATTAATACTTATATCGAGCAAATAGTTAAATCGCTTATTAATAAATACAAATTCTTCTGAAGAAAGTCCATGCTCTATACTTATTTTAGTAAGGTAATCGATGAAGACTAGGCGCGTAGGAGGATAGCGTGTAATAATAATAGAGACTCTCTCCCCTTGAGATGCTGTACGCTTACCATTGGTCTTACTCCATTCAACAAGTCCTTCAGGTACGTTGTTTTCACTGCTATGGAGACTTTTTCCTAAAAACCTAATAAATTCAGTATAGACGATAATTGCTTGTTCAAGCTCCTCCTTTAGAGCCTCAAAGTTAGGGCTTTGAGAAATTTTTTGAACAATTTCATTTGCTAACATTTCTGCGTTATCATTTAAGTATCTAGCAACGCCTATAATCCCTTTCAATAATTGTCACTTCCTCATCTTCTTATTCATGAATACGTTTAGTTAGTCATTTTATCTCTTGCTTTCTCTATTTATTGTTTTTGGCACGAATAAGTAGATCTTCTATCGCCTTTTGTAAACTTGATTTTATAGTCAAGCTACTAAAATCAATACCTATACTTACAATGGTCTGTGCAACTTCCGGACGAATTCCTGTCAAAATTGTTTCTACACCGAGAAATCTTAAAGAGTCTATCACTTTAAAAATTTGATCTGCTACCATGGTATCTATAATATAAACACCCGACAAATCTACTATTAAACGTTGAAGCTGCAGTCTGTTTGCTGATTTCAACGTTTCTTCCATTAGATAGTTGGCTCTTTCCATATCTATATTTCCAATAAGAGGTAACACAGCGATTTCTTTGGCTAAAGGTACCACAGGAACCGATAATTCAAGAAATGTACTTTGCGCACGTTCAAGAGTTAATTGATAGAAATGCACATAACTTAAACTAAAGGAATAAGCTGCATGATCGAGAAGAGGATCAATAATTCCGCCTACTTCAAATACAGTATCTATTGACATCTTATCTTTCTTTATTACTTCCTTTAGTGTCTCCCATAAGAAAGTTCGATAATACTTTGTATCTTTTAACGCTTCATCCAATGAAACCTTCAAATTGAAAAACATTTCTCCTGTTTCTTTTCCCCATTGTGTAAATTTTTGGAGTGCTGTTTCTTCATCTAGATGATCCCTAAGAACTTCACCAAATAGACTTATAAAGTGAGCACGAATATTAATAAGTTCAACTTCAAAAGGAGCCAATTTCTTCTTTTCTTCTTTTCTTCTTCTGTAATACCACTAATTCTACTCTCATGTACCTCATTAGCGATTTTAAATCTATATTCTAAGATTTTATCCCCTAAAAATCCTATTTCATCTTCCATCTTTTCCTCCGAAAAGCCTGTTGAGGCTATTATTTAGTTTTTATATTAATTATACCACCACGTGTCAAAATACTTATTTTTTCGTTAATTTCTTAGTATAAAATTCTCTATTATCATCTTTAGTACTTATTATACAAATTTGTTACAAAGGGTGAAAAATCAAAGTCGAATTCGTCTGCTATGATATGATTAATCCAATAAATAGAAATCTTGTATGTTATACACATCATAAAAATAGACGTTAAACTGATGCTCTACGGCAACTTGAATAGTTTACTCAATATATTAAAGGACGTTCAACATCGGAATATGTAAAATTAACACAAATAAGAATATCTTATTATTCTATAGGTTTTTAATTTTTTTTGCTAAAATCACTCTGAGGTGAACTATGAAAACAGTTAATCCTATATCTAATTCTAAAAAACTTGATATAGGTCATGTCTTTTACCGTTTTGAAGATAAACAATTTTACATAAATAATTTAATGAGTTTTATTAAGAATGGATTAGAGAGTAAACAACGTATATTGATAATTGAGAATATGAGGGCACTTCCTCTAATAAAAGCTAATATTGATAAAAAGTTTAATCATAAACAAAAAGAATCTATTCGTTTAATTAATAATTTTGATTATTACTTGGCAAATGGTGATTTTTACACCAAAACTATTCTTACTCATTTTCAAGAAGATTTGTCTATGTTGAAAATGAAAATACAATGATAAAAACATGGGCTCACGTAGAATGGGCTTCAGAGAAACCAGATGTTCTTTTACTAGAAGAATTTGAATCAACTGCCGATAATTTTGTTAAGGAGGAAGGTATGGTTTCAGTTTGTGCATATGCTGCTGATTCTTTATCTTGTACTTTGGATACTACTCTGCAGCAATTACATCAATACATTATGACAGATCATAACTTTTTTATTTCCCCCTTTTACAATGGGTGAAGTTATTAAAAGTATGGCCAACAATCTACTTTTTCTACAAGTTATATAAATGTAAAAACTATTATAGCGAAAGTATTTCACTATTTACTTAACATTATAGAGTTTCCATACATATTTCTCTTTATAATCTATATATTTACTCCAACGATCTCCTTCTCTAATATAATCTTCAAACGTAGCGTTTCTAACTACAATATAACCACCACATTCATCCGCGGTCTGTTTTGCAATGGATTGTGTGTCAAAGGGAAACGAGACCAATTCATCATTTGTAAATTCGTAACTAGAGATTTCTTTCCTTTTTACGTTTCTACATGATTCATTTACATAATATAACTTACCTAACTTTATAAGGTAGTATAGATATTCTTTGTTAGGCAATTTACTCCCCTCCATTTCTACACCCTTCAATTGCTTTATAAGTAAATATTAACCTATTATTTGGACTTAAAAACCTAAAATCCTTTTAAAAATCCACCCTTTTAGAATAGCTTCAATTACGCAATGTGAATGTGTTATGCTACCGAAATAGATACCAATTAGGTAAGGGAATCGGAATTCTTTAGATACTATGTAGCTACTAGAGTAAGATTGCCTGTCCACTCGAAAAATGACAGATAAACCTTACTGCAGTAGGTAAGGAGTAGGTGGTTATGCAGGATGTGCTCATTTCTTATATACTGAAGGTTGTCCTTTTGAAATCAATAGCACCACAACAAATTGTATATCTCAGTTTCTAAAATAAGCAATCAAAGCAAAAAAAGAAGGATTGAAACCCTTCTTTTTTGCTATATAATTATTGGGCTGGTTTTGCTAATTTGAAGGAAATAAAGACAATAAAATTTAAAACTATCTTCTTGTTTGCATTTCAATTTGTTGAGTAACCTTCTTCCCAAGTTCCTCTGATGCACTGCATAGATAGCTTAATACAATATTTTGTGTATCCTTTGATATGCCAGCAAGATCAGTGGAGAGGTTGTCCACTAAATGTTCTTTCTGCACAGGAGAAAGAGAACAATAGTATTCACCAGCCTGCGTAAAATCATCGGTTTCAGGCAAGTCCGATCGTATAAGTCGTCCCTCTACCCATCTACCATTTCCACTAGTCATGAGGGAGTCAGGTGACCAATTTTCTTGATGGTTGATTCGAATTTTACGAAAATCTGGCCCCAAGCGCCGACGTTGTGAATCCGAATAAATATTTGCACGCCCTTGAAGCATTTTATCGTCGGATAATTCAACTCCCTCCAGAAGATTCGACGGTGAAAATGCTATTTTCTCTACTTGTTCCATAAAATTAGTTGGATTACGATCCAATACTAATCGTCCAACCGGTAACAAGGGGTATTGCTGTTCATCCCATACCTTGGTATCGTCTAAAGGATCGAAAGAAAGAATAGCTTCATCTTCTGGCTTCATAAGCTGTACATAGAGCCCATACTCCACCGTCTTTCCCATTGCTATGGTATCATATAGATCCTTACCAGCAATATCAGGGTTTTCGCAGGCTAACTGATGTGCCTCATGACGGTCAATATACTGTTCACCAGCAAATGGAATCCAACGATATTTGACATAATGACGAGTTCCTCGTGCATTCCTCCATACATAGGTATTTACACTATGACCAGAAATATGACGCAGACTTTTCACTGTGCCGGCATCCGAGTAAAGTCGAACAAGGAAATGAGTTGATTCAGGGGCTCTAGCTACAAAGCTCCAAAATCGTTCAGGGTCTATTAAATTATTTACTGATGAGGGTAAAAATGCCTTAATGGACTCTGGAAAACGAATAGGATCTCTCACAGAAAACACGGGAATATGGTTAAAAACAAGATCAAAAACACCTGCTTGTGTATAAAATTTAGTAGCAAATCCACGCACATTACGAGAGGTATCTGGAGTACCCTTATTACTTACAGCAAGAGAAAACCTTACTGTGGTGGGAACTTGTTGGCCAGGTTGCTGTAAAAAACAAAGTGTTGTGTATTCGGACATAGAATGCTGTGTCTCAAAGTATCCAAAAGCGCCAAACCCTTTCACATGTACCGGCCTTTCTATAATCTTCTCATGAACAAACGTTTCCATTGTTTCATGCAAAATACTGTCCTGCTCTAGTATTGGACCTCTTTCACCTATAGTTTGCGAATGAAATTTTGCTGGTATATCCTCTGCCCATTGTGTAGACCTAAGACTTTTTAACTTATTACTTTTCTCCGTATTCTTGTTTTCTTCCATAATCCTACCTCCTATATGACCAACTCAATTATTTTAATACAACACAACACTTATGTATGCTAAGTCTCATGGCAATTATGACTAAAAATATTAAAATTACGAGTGGGAATTTTGGCTTAGAAACATTTTTTGGCTTCAGCCAAAGGTCAAATAAATTTAAAAAACGAAGAAAATATTCTCATGAAAATTAACAAGCTTGTAGTAGATACGTAAGCACTTTGGTAACATTGCATATCCACTCAAAAAATAAAGAAGAATTCTTACGGCAGTAGGGATGGGCAGATAGTGATGTAAGATTTGATTTCATTTCATATAGGAGATGTTGAGTGTTGTTCAAGTAAGGCTAATAAAGAGCGAAAGAACGAGGCTTAAAAAGGAGTGATTGATTATGATGTATGAATTAGAATTCGTAATCCTAGAAGAACAACGTGTAATTGATCATGCATCCCATCAACAGAGACATGATACTAATTTATCAACTGAAGAAACTTTTTTTAAAAAAAAGTACTGCATCTAGAAATCCCAATGTAACACAATCTAATTCTCAATGTTGTGTATCATGTTGCTAACGTTGTAAATAACAGATAATTTTAAATTATAAGTATAATAAAGGTGAAATAATGGTATAGTGGGAGATAAAACTACCTTATGAGTTATAAGTGAGGAGGTTTTATCTTCCTTTTTTTATTCTGTGTTTCTAAAAAATAAGACGGGGAGGATTTATATGAATAATGTTATTGATCTTTATCAATTCCGAAGACATAAAAAAATTAAGAAGGTTTTCCGTTTCATTGCATTAATTGCGATAAGTATTATATTGATTATGTTTATCTATATATTACTTATAATAGACACACATCATCCTTCTGAGTTTCCTTCTTACATTGAGCCTAAACCATAATACCTGAATGCTCTTAACCTCCTCACTTAAACTCAAAAACCTATTAGTAAAACTTAATAAAAACAGATATAGGCCCTTTTGAGTTCTTAAGGACCCAGATACTATATATTGAAACTACACATTTTTATTTTATATACTCTTCTTCATTCCGCATTCTCTACATTCACGTAAGAAAACGCCACCTTTTACGGAACTTTTGAAGTAAGCTGAATTGCAATTGTCGCATCGAACACTTATCTTATTATCGAGACTGAAATTCAAATAATATAGTTAAAATAAGGGTCCTTACATATTAGACATGTATAATATGTAAGGACTCTTCTATTCACAAACTTTTTTGTAGCCAAAGACTCAAGCAATAAATAGAGTGATGAATTTTATCTAATTCATCACCCTATTCATTATGCGTTACTATGTTAATTATAAAATTTGGTTTTTTCTTATTCAAATAAGGCACTATTACTAATGCACGGAGAATATCTACACTTCAAATCCTTTGATTTTAGCGTCAGGACTTAATGTCTTTTCTGGTACAAATTCGTCTGGTTGTTCTCCATTTTTCACTTTGTTTGCCCAGTCATGGTTAGCAAGTGCTCCACGACCTAAAGTGATGACATCTGCTTCACCTTTTTCGATAATTTCTTTCGCTTTTTCTGGGTCATGAAGGCTTCCGTTTGCGATAACAGGTAATTTGCTGTACTTTTTAGCTAATGCTGCAAGAGTAGCTCCAGTTCCTTCGCCTTCAGAGAATGCAGGTTGCCATGCTTCAAATTCTGTTACATGGATAAAGTCTAGTCCTGCTTGTCCTAACTGACCAAAAATAATTTCAGCGTCTTTCTCTTTATCGGCCCACTTATGATAATAGTCATTTATTTTACCTTGAGAAATTCTAATACCAACTGGATAGTCTTTTCCAACTGCTTCACGCACTGCTTCTGAAACCTCTACTAATAAACGAACACGATTTTCAGTAGTGCCACCATATTCATCAGTTCGCTTATTTGCATAATCTGTTAAGAACTGGTCTAGGATATACCCATTTGCACCGTGGATTTCAACTCCATCAAAACCAGCCTTTTTAGCATTCTTTGCAGCCTCAGCAAATCCTTTAATTACTACTTTAATATCTTCTTTTGTTGCTTCTTTAGGTACTGGGAATTTACCATTACCACCATAAACCTTCATTTGTTCTCCTTTTGGTTCAACAACTGATGGCCCGATTGAGTCCTTTACAAATCGATTTCCTTGAGATAAAGCACCTGCATGCATCAATTGAAGGATTATTTTTCCGCCTTCTTGATGAACAGCATCTGTAACCTTTTTCCAACCCTTAATTTGTTCGTCATTAATGATACCAGGTTGATCGAAATATCCTTGACTATAAGCATCATCTGGATATGTTCCTTCAGTTATGATTAAACTAAATCCTCCACGAGCAAATTTCGCATAATAATTAACCATTTCGTCAGTGGCTACACCTTCTGGTGTAGCGCTTGTGCGTGTCATTGGGGCAACACCTACGCGATTGTCAATTGTAATACTACCTAATTTCACTGTGTCCAAAAGTAAATTGTTGTTTGGCATAATATATACTCCTTCTTTATTTAAAATTATATATGGTGATAAATTGTTGAATTAACACCTATTAATTCCGCACGCCATACCCTCTGGGAAATCAGGCTGCTTTTTATTAATTTCTTCTGCAATAATATCTTCAAAAGATTCTTTAGAACGAATACCAGCTATTTTGGTATCACCAATAATAAAAGTGGGCACTGCAGAGATATCTGCTTCTTTATATGCATGTTGAAGTGCCTTTTGATGTGTCTCCCGATACTTTCTCGTTTCCAGAGCTGATCGGTACTCATCTGTATTTAAATTGACTTCGCCAGCTAGCTTGGTCAGTATATTAATATCACCGATATCTTGTTCTTCTTGGAAAAAAGCTTTTAGTATACGTTTGTTATATTCGTTTCCTTTCCCATTTTCCTTTGCATATTGATAGCCTTCAAATGCCAAATGAGTATATGGTTGAGGAGAAACTTTTGGAAGTACTATATTAACTCCCATTCTTTCTGCCATAGGGTAAACAGATTGTCTCCAAGTGCTCTGTAGATAGCTCCCTTCAGGCTTTAAAGTTTCAGTCGGAAAAGGACGTAATTCATAAGGCATCCACTCTACTTCTACATCCTTTCCTTTAATTGCTGCCTCCAATGGCTGTTCAGCTAGAAAACAAAAAGGACAAACGTAATCAGAATAAACCTTTATCTTTACCGTCACGTATAATACCGCCTTCCTTAACATAATTAATTTGTTACTATTGATAACAAACTTGTTATGCCCTTATAATAATATACAATATATAATCAGTAAAATAGATATATCAGAACGTAACGTTCAATAAAATTGAACTAAGGAAGGAAGAAGCAATATGGAGCTTAGACACCTGGTCACATTTAAAACGATTGTAGAGAAAGATGGCTTTAAAAGAGCAGCTGATCATCTCGGGTATGCTCAATCGTCTGTTACCACCCATATTAAAGAATTAGAAAGAGAATTGGGAAAACCCTTATTCGATCGATTAGGTAAAAAAGTGGTGTTGACTCAATATGGTCACCACTTTTTACCGTATGCGGCCAAAATCATTGATTTATATTCACAAGCTTTAAACACCAATGATGAGCCGATTGGAAACCTCATTATAGGTATTTCTGAATCACTCACAATAGACCGTATCCCCCCAATACTAATTGAATATAAGAGATTATATCCGAAGGTTAGTCTCTCTTTAAAATCAATTGATAATTATGATGTAACATCATATTTACAAAACGGAGATATTGATCTTGCATTGATACTCGAGAAAGATGATTTATCCCTTCCAGAACTTTTTACGGAGAATTTGAAAAGAGAAAAAATGGTTCTAATACGCCCTAACGACGTTGAAGACTCTAGTACAGTACTATATACCGAGCGATCATGCAGTTATAAATCTGTTTTTGAACACTATATAAATTACAAGCAAATGGATGTAAAAGAGAGTCTGGATTTTCAAAGTATTGAGGCTATAAAGCAGTGTGTTAGAAGTGGTCTTGGTATTTCGCTCGTTCCTTATTTCTCAGTAAAAGAAGAGCTAATGACAAACAAATTGTCGGGTGAAGAAGTACCGCCAGATCATCCTGCCATTTCTACTTTCCTTGCTTATCACAAAGATAAATGGCTCTCACCAGCTATTTTAAAAATGAATGAATTGATAAGGGAACATTCTAAGGGATGGGAATAATCTTTTATTACCCAAATTACATTTAATGCGTATTCATAATGAATACGCATTATCTAAAGCACTAACAACAACTAAAAAATTAACATTGTAATAGCAATAAAAAAGGGAGTATTGATAGCATGATAGGACAATTGGTAAGAAAAGGATTACCAGAAGAGGTGGAAAAGGCTTTAGATAACCTACGAGTAATAGGAAACGAAGCTGTGCATCCAGGTACTATAGATATAAAGGATAACGCTAATGTTGCATTTGCTTTATTTAGACTATTGAACTTTGTTGTAGATAGAATGATTACACAATTAAAAGAAATTGATGAAATTTATGAATTGTTACCTGAGGGGAAAAGAAAGGGAATTGAACAACGTAATACTAGAGTCACTAGTAAACAAGGTTAAGCATACCTTGTTTACTTTTATGTTAAAGGCATCGTAATGCGCTCACCGTAAACTTTAACAAATTTAAAGTGAATTTAAAAACTGACTTTTAAAAAGCTATTTTATATCATTACTCTTACTGACGATAAATGAATATTTTTCTAAAATATAAGCATTTTAGAAAGACTTTTTTAATAATACATTTCAATTTTTATATAGAGGCTTTTAACATAAACTATTCTGACGAGTTTCTTTCTTTTATTTTACCAAAAGTGTTCGTAAAAGTGTGTCGTTTTTAAAGAACGTTTGTAAAGTGATTTTAAATATAAGTGAACGTTAAGAGTAATGGATTTTATATCTGAAAGTAAAGTTCGTAAAGGTATACTTTTTCAAACTTTATTATTTTCTATTAATTCACGAATCAAAATATATAGATGTCTGAAAAAATAAAGAAGCTAGAAGATTTTGTGCGTGAAAAGTGGGTTCCTGAAGGAGCTGATTCAGCCCATCGTGTGCAATGTATCAGCTCCTATAAAATTAAAACATGCTCCCATAATCCTAGCTTTCCCTTTGCTGGAATAAATTCATCCAGCATCTGCATATCCTCAACTACCCAAGCATAACCTCCCACTATAAAGTTACCCATAAAATAGTCATTCCCTGATACGATTCGACCATCCTCCAGAATGGCCCATGTCTCATTGTTTTCAGTTACCTTCAAACAATCTACAAGTTTGCATACAGCAATGATCTGGCCAGTTGGAAGATTCTCTGGTGTGTATCCGTGCTTACCAAGCAACGACTTTATGGCTATATGGTTAGAGACGTCTTTATCTATTTTTTTACTTGTGTGAATGGCAAGTGGCCCCCGATAATTCGTTCTCCATGACCTTGTTTCATATGTTGCCTCTCTAAGGACAAAAAGGCTTGCCCACGGCTGGATCATTGATAAAACCTTCATTCTGACAGCCTCCAACCTATAGAAGTTTATTTTGATTATAGAGTGTCCCTTTAAAGGAATATTATGAGCAAAAGGCAGAATATCAGTTCACGGAGATCTAATTTATGAGGCATGAGTCATGACCAGTGATCATTAATATCATATATTAATCAGCGAACTATTTTTGTTAGGTTTTACAAACTCACTAGATGTGATTGGGCACGAACTTACACATGTAGTGACCCAGTTCACAAGCGGGCTAGAATATGAAAAGCAGCCTGGAGCTTTAAACGAACAGATTTAATGTGGTTTTTTATACCAATTGTGGAAGTTTACGTAACGGAAGGAATTCAACTGGTGAATCGATTCAACTAGGCGTAAGTAAAATTAATATTTATAGTGATATGAAGTATGTATATTTTACAAAAGCACGCGAAATTCTAAGTACTACCGAATACTGGGATCCACTTTATTTTCCGAAAAGCCAAACAAAAAGCGTTTGTCAGGTTGAAGGGTGCAATGGTAAACACAAGAGTTTAGGTTATTGTTCGAAGCATTATAAACGATTTAGAAGTCATGGAAATCCTTTTTTAGTTGCGCCAACACACGGAGAGATTAAAAGGGTAAAAGATTAAATTTGTCATAATTAAGGTTCAGAAAAAGGGTTCTCCTTCTTACTATGAATTATATTATATTTGTCCAGTAGTACAATATTAGATATGTAAATAATAAATTATTTACGATATATTTATGGTTTTAAACTTCACACTTATTGAAGACAAAATAATAATTTTTCTACAAGATATGTAATAATTAACGTTAATTTTAATAAAATACGTTAGGTATTATTCTTATTAATAACTTTAAATTACATTTATATAAAATAATATTGTATCTTTTGTTTTTTATTATATGTCATAGAACTTTATCTTTTATATTTGTAAATAGAAAAACTAATATAATACATAAAATAAGTTAATATTTACTTATTAAAGTATTGTGTTTTATAAACTTATTTTATGATTTAGATATGAAATAATTATTCTTGTTTATAAAGATATTGCACTAAGAGGATAAGTGAAAAAGAAGAAGAATTTACTCCTTTAGAAAGAGAAAAAGACAATCTGTTAATAACAGTATAAATGACAAGAATAGATAAGTTATGTTAACTGGGTACGAATATTTTGAAGCACTAGAGGTAACTAAGTTATATTCTTCTCTCCCTATAGGTGGTATAATATGGATGATTGTATCAGTGAAAGGGGAGAAAGAGATGAACAAACTTGTATTCAAGCAATTTGAAATTGGAAGAGAGTACTTCCTCAAAATTATAGGGGCTGTGTCTGAGGACCAAACTGATGTGCAGCCAGATGGTTTTAACAACACAATTCATTGGCATACAGGTCACGTTTTGACAGTTACTGAACAAACTATGTTTGGTTTTCCTCATGCAACAACCCATCTTCCAGCAAACTATATGGAATTGTTCGGAAATGGTACGAAACCAGCCGATTGGAAGGGAGATGTGCCTACTATGGATGAGCTTATGATACAGCTAAAAGACCAATTGGCTCGTATTCAGCAAGTTCCTGCTGAACAGTTAAACAATACCTTAGAAAAGCCATTTCTAGGATGTAAAACCTTTGGAGAGCTTGCGGGTGTTACACTGATGCATGAAGCCACTCATATGGGACAGATTCAGGCAATGAAGCGAATAATTGAACATGTGGGCGTAAAAAATTGAATTTGACAAAATGATATAACAAAGTTATCGGAAAGTATAGCCATTTTCTCCTTTTCTTTATATTAAAAAGAGAGAGTGGGGTTCACGTTATTACCTTGTATTAGACAGGCTTTATAAGATGTCTTCTTTAACTATTGGCTAGTCCCAGTAGTTTTTTCTCTTTTTAAGATGAATATAATATACAAAGTTAACATAATGTTGCTTATCTGTACAAAAACAAGACAAAACCTTTTTACAAAGGGTTTTGTCTTGTTAAATATATACTAAAGGTTTTCAAGTTTACTAATAGTTTCTTTTAATTCTTCATATCTGCTTACATAGAGATGATTTTTGTTGCAACTGTTTGTTGAAATGCTTGATCATGCTCAACGATAACCATTGTGGGACTAAAGCTTTGAATGAGCTCCTCAATCTGCATACGCGAATAAATATCAATAAAATTTAATGGTTCATCCCAAATATATAAATGAGCTTTTTCACATAAACTTTTGGCTATAAGCAGCTTTTTCTTTTGTCCACCAGAATAGGAAGATATATCTTTCTCAAATTGAATTCGGTCAAAATCCATCTTACGTAGGATGGATTTAAATAACGTTTCATTAATCTCATATTCTTCAATAAAGTCCGATAATCGTCCTTTCAAATGAGAGGTATCTTGTTGGACATAAGAAATAATGAGGCCTGAACTTAAATTCATTGAGCCTGTATACTGTATTGGTTTTCCTAGAATTAGTTTTAGAATACTACTTTTTCCACTTCCATTCTTTCCATCAAGTACAATACGGTCACTTTGTTCAACTTTAAAGCTAATTGGCTTGTTTACTATTTGGTCATTATACTCAACAGATACATCAGTCAAATTAATCAATTCGTTTGATTGACATTCTAATGGTTCTAATTTTAACGACTCGGTTTTTTCCACATTTTTCAACAGCTTTGACTTTTCTTCAATAGCTTTTTGTTGCCTTGATTCAAGGTTCTTTGCTCTCTTCATCATCTTTGCTGCTTTATGTCCTACAAAACCTTTATCCAACTTAGAACCAGAATTTGTTGTTCCATTTTTTGAAGATTCCACTTGATTAGACCAACCTGTTGCACGCTTTGAAGATTGTTTTAATCTTCCAATGTCTTTTTGTAGACGATGATTTTTTGCCTCTTCGTGCTCCTGCTGTCTATCAAAGTTTAATTTCCACGAAGAATAGTTCCCATTTTGAACTTCAATGTTTGCTCTATTGATAGATAAGATATGATCCACGCATCCATCTAAAAACATTCTGTCATGTGAGATTAAAATAAACCCTTTTTTCTTTCTTAGATAATCAGAGACTATCTTTCGTGCATCAGTATCTAGGTGATTGGTTGGTTCATCAATCAATAAAAACTGACCCTCATTCAAAAAAAGTCCTGCAAGCAACACCTTTGTTTGTTCCCCATTTGATAATGTTTTAAATGGTCGGTACATGACCTCCGCATCAACATTTAAATAGGATATTTCACGAAGAACTTCCCAATCTTCTACTTGGGGGCAGATTTCTTCTAAGATTTCATGAGTATACTTGTTTTTATCTGAAACTGGATAAGGGAAATAATTAAATTCTACCGAGGAAATGATTTTCCCACTATACTCATAATTCTCTAATAATAAATTAAAGAATGTTGTTTTACCTCGTCCATTTCTACCGATAAATCCAAGTTTCCAATCCGTATCTATTTGAAAGTTTACATCTTCAAAAATATTGTCAAAGCTACTTGGATAAGAAAAAGTTAAATTTTGAACTTGTATCATTGACATAATAATTCCTCCTTTGTATATCAACACTTTTTACTTTTTATACAAAGTCGGCACATCCATCTATTCTAAATTACTCTGTATAAGTTTGATGGATATTAACGACTTATACAGAGTATTACATGCGTAACAATAGTGTCTAAATTGCTCATTTCTCTCTCTCCTCTATTCATCAGATTAAGTTGCAGAATTAAAAAATATTAAGCTTACCTATGAGAGCATAAAAAATCCTCCCAATTTGTAATTGGAAGGATTAGTCTTTCACTTATGTTAAATAAGTGCTTATTTGCCATCGGAATAATGACAAATGAAGTATAAACTGATTTATAAAAATGGATAGACTAACCCTATATTTTGTAGTTTGAAGTTATTCATTTCAAATAAAAATATAGATTAGTTAATCATTGTCCATTCATCAGTCCTCTCATAATTGTATCTTTATATTAACAATTTTTTTTATGGAATACAATGTCGCAATGTATTCCATATCGTTTACGATTTCCATCTGTAATAAAAACCAAATTAGAAGTAAGCTTTTATTTATAAATTTAATGTTAAGTAGTCTTTCTAGTTAACATTAAACATTTTATCGGTAGAAGTAAAACAGCCCTTTTAAGGGCTTTTATGGCTAACGTAGTTGTTATGTACCTTGTACCTCTGTTTTGAGCGTTAAACATTCCTTACAAAAATAAAAATATATAATCATTTCTCCCAGAAAGAGGTCCACCACTGATATAAGATCTGCATTAAAATCCTGAGTAACACTGGAAACATATTTCATGTCGTGATTACAAATTGGACAGCTTATATCGTTTGGCTTCTCGACATATAGAGGCGCTCCTAACACTCTACATATATACTCCTGACCAAAAAAGTCAAATGCATCATAATAGGCATCTTCATTGACGGGTATATCTTCTCCTGACATATTGATAAGTTTGAGTTTCGTATAAGGAAGTGGAACTGGTATTTTATCTTTTTCATCTTGAATCCATTCTTCTTTATCATTTTGAATTAAAATAGTAACATTTTTTGTTGTAGGATTTAATTGAAATAGTTGAGGCTCCCATAAAGTAGAACAATTTAAGCATGATATTAAAGGTAATTCTTCAAGTTTAGAAGTTCTTAGTTCACTTAATCTATCATCCTTTAGATCAAAACATAAAACTTGATGTAAATCTTCGCCACATAACTGACATTTTGGTACATTCCATTCTTGTCCTCCGAAACGATGATTATAAACATCATTGCCTTCAATGGCTCTAAAGCCTTTATGACCCTTCCAATGCTGTCCATAAGGTTCATTTATCATTATAAGTCCTCACTTTTATATAATTGTTAGCTTTATTATAACCCAACATAAATTACATTTAAGAATTTGTATACTCCATTCATTATTAGTTTACATAATCACAGTTACAGGAACCAAAAGGAGCACATTAAGTGCTCCTTTTCTCATTACCTTATAGTATTTCTTAAAGAATTTTATTATTGCTCTATTTGTCTTTATTATTTAAGTCGTGCCAATCCCAATATGAACTATACAGTTCATCATGTAAAAATTCTTCATCTTCATCTTGTTTTTCTTCTAACTTTAAACCAACCCATATATCTTCTTCGTTCTCTAATACAGGATCACTTACCCCATCTAGTAAACAAAAAGCACTATGAAAAGCACCCATAATGTTATCTCTTACGATTTTTTCTATTGCAATAATACTTTCGTCAGTAAAATTTTGAGAATTTAAAGCACTTATTTCATCTTCAGTTAGATCAAATTCCTCCCAGGATAATTGTTTATCTGGTTGTTTCAATTGGTCCCCGACTTCTGCATATTCCTTAATGATACTATGTAGTTCTCTTAAAAATAACTGTTTAGAATCCATATTTAATTCTCCCATGTATGTTATAAGTTCTATTTATTATATCAGTTTCACTTTGATACTCAGTGTATAAAGTATACAAATTCAGTTTATATAATACCAATTAGAGGAAGAAATCTAATAACGAACGATTACGAGTTTAATTAGAATAATGTATTAGTGATATACCAACAGATATAATATAATGAAATAAAAAGGGAGAAATATCCAAAATGAAAAAACGCTTGTTGAATTGGAGCATTATCATTGGAATTACTACTATTTTGGCTATTGGTATACCACGAACAATAAGTAATGAAGCAGAGGGTTTGAGTTCGCCAGAAGAAGAAAAAAAGGTAGAACAACTTGAAGGAGATTTCCGAAAATGGTCACTTAGACCACTGGACAAATTTATGGTGCAAAGTTACCAAGCTAAATCGAATGGACATCAGTGGAACACCGTAGAGCAAAAATCAATTGAAAATTATCGCGTCACATATTACACCTTTTTTGGCATACGTTACATGGAAGTAGAAGTTAGTTAAATCTAATAAATATATATAAACATAAAGATAAGAAGCCGTGGGAACAAGGAGTCCTTACGGCTTCTTATCTTTATGTTGCCCCCAAAACTGCAACTATTGTGATTGATAAAACAGTGCTTAATAACAAAGAGATGATCCAGTCTTTTTTATCTGTCATTTTCAAAAGTATATTTAAGGTTGAACTAATCGCAAGCAGAAAAAGAAAAACGAATAAAGTCATAATAAATTCCATTTCCTCATCTCCTTTTTTCCTTATAATTACATTTTATCACATTAGAAAGATAGAAAAGTGAATGAATACAATATTCAAAGCTAGTTTACATAAACATTCTTCAAGGAAGCAAGAAAGCAAAAGAACCCTTACAAGAAAAGGGTCCTCTCATGGATGCCTTTAATCGGATATGCAGCCTTTTATACACCATTGATATGATGGTGATCTCTCCAGGTATGTTTGAAGAAAAGGCGTATAAAAAGACTACCCTTTATACATATGTCGATTCATCCAAAAATAGCCATTGTGGCAAGAATGTGCTATTGTTTACTTGCGGTTATATTTTGGTACTTTATAATTAGCAATCCTATAAAAAGCTATCTCATTCTAGGAGATAGCTTTTTACTTTTATCTTTTACAGCATGCTTTCAGGTAATAAATCCAAAGAAAAAATTAGAATCATGAGAGTTAAAAGAAAAAAATGTTGATGTGTATTGTATAATAGTGTAACTTTGCTGTTTTATCACACATTTTCACTTATACCTATGTAAAAGTTTATAAAAACGAGTTATAGATAAAGGAAAGAATTGAGTGGAGGAAAATTACAACATGAATCAATGGACGCATAATAGTTATTCAAAAAAGAACGTAAGGGGATTAGGGAGAAGATATCGTGCTTTTTCAAAATATATTGATGAACAGCTAGATTCTCTTCCGACTCCGGATAATATCGATCCTTACTATACAGGTTATACATCTCTTCACCTTTCTTTTGCTATGTTTTTTACGAATTCAAAGAAAGTTCCAAGTAACGCAAAAAGGTTCTTTGTCCAGAAAATTATTAATAGAGTCCAATACCTTCTTGATCTAAGAACAAAGGAACAAAAGGAATATCGTATCTTTTGTATCTTTAATTCATCTGATCTAGAAGGTTCTAGTATTCTAATTTTATTTACTAAAAAAGGAATGGAAAGTTTTTATCAGGGTTTTTTTAGCACAGAGATAGAAGAGGCACCTTATATTCACTTACATCACACTCAAAATCTTGAAGCAGAATGGGGAATAAATATATCTGAAGGATTAAGTGTTAAAGGATACAAACCATGCAATACTGACTATGAAGATAAGGTCCAGGATGAGATATGGTTTATCGGAAGATTAGATTGAGTTAAACATTATTGTGTAAATAAAACAAGCTACCTCGGGGTATTAAAGGGAGGCAGCTTATAAGGAACGCTTAAAATGTAATCTGTTTCTAATAAATTATGGCGTAATTTTTAAAAAGACTATTTTTATAGGAACTAGCATATTTATAAAAGCTGCATGAAGTATAAAATTTACTCATCGAGAACCCTCACTGCCACAAGGGGTTCTCTTAGTGGTGTGTTCCTAAAAGAGTGTTTATGTAAACTAGCAATGTATATGGTATACAGTCCAAAAACAGAAAAAACTCCCCCAGAGCGTTAAGGGAGTTTTCCTGCTACATTTATTTATCCAAAGGGTTGAAACCTTATCAGTTTCTTGAGTAGTTTGCTCACTATATAAGAATTTACTCATTTTTCTTTTGCAATTTCTTTTCTATTAGGAGCAAGTGGTGGTTGTTCTAACCATTTATTTTTCACCATAATGTTAAACCATTTTTTTGTTACCATTAGATTTTTGAGAATGGTGCCTTCATAAATTGTTACAAGATCTGTTCGCATGGCTGATGCTAAACCTGTTCCGTGATATGCTTGTGCAGCTTGGAACAAGAAACCAATATGATACATCATTAATTTATCAGAAAAAGGAGAATCTGTTGAAGTTGTTACTTCTGTCTCCCACGATTTAGGAACTGGTAAATTATCTGCGTGCATGATTTTTGAAAAGGATTGTATTTGATCATCAGCTGTTTTCTCCGAATCCTCTAAAAATTTTCTTACTTCCTTTGATTGAGAAACCTGACTAAATCCAATAGAAAGAGTTTTAGCCATAATGCTTTTTTTAAGGTTGAAAGAAATACTTATGATTTCTAGTGCCGTTAAGCGTCTGCCTTTTCCGAAAAACCCATCCGTAAAATCCTGGCTAGAAATATATTCAGGGTTCGTAGCCGGATAAAAATAAGGATCCTTCTGAAACTCTCCTTTTTCAAGTAATAATTCAATCGTTTGATGATACATCCTTTTTGCATCATTATCACATGTATCGTAGAAGTGGCGTAAGTCTTCTCTGACAGAAACACCTAATGAAGTTGTATGTCCTAGCAAGCCATGTAACGTCATGATATGTAAATAATTCAAGCAGAATATATCAGTGAATAATCTTTTAGTACCTTTATTAAGGTCAGACTCAGTAAATCCAATTGGAACTGGAAACCCTTCCTTTTCTATAAAAGCTACGATTTGTTTCTTTTGTTTTGCGAAGGTCTTGATAGCATCTTCAAAAACGATTTTTATTGACTCATCCTCAATAATAGAGAACATATATCGATTTACTACATCTGTCATCGTTCCGTTTACATACTCTCCCCATAGTGTTCCTATTTCGGAAGATGTGAGTTTTAACTTATTTTTATCCACATTATCACCTCTTGAATAATATTCACTAATTTAGTAATAGATATGAATTTTTTCTTAATAAAAAGGGGGTTTTAGCATATCATTTCCGATAATTTTGATTATGTAAAATAAAAAACCAACTAGAAATCTATTCAGTTCTAATTGGGTTTTTATTTTATAAGCAATCTTCAAATGAGATGAAATATTAAATTTCATTATGAAACTTACCTTAATGATTAACTAGCCATTTTTAGACCAATCACTCCTATTAAAATAAAACAAAGAGATATAAGTTGATAAATCCCTAATTTTTCTTTAAACCATAAGATGCCTGTTAAAGTAATTCCTACACTTCCAACACCTGTCCATACTCCATAAGCGACTCCAGCAGGAAGTATGCGCATAGCATTAGATAAACAATAAAAAGAAAAAGCAAAACCAATGACCATAACGAACAATGGCCCCTTCTTTTTAAGACCATCCATATACTTCATTGCAACTGTAGCAATAACTTCTTCAATACCAGCTAATATTAATAATGCCCAGGCCATCATTGTTCACCCCTGCTCTCGTGTTCGTTAGTAAATGTTTTCATTCCGACAATTCCTGTTAGTAAAATTAATAAAAAGATAATTTGTGTAATAGAGAAAGGCTCACCTAAGTAGACCCCAATAAGATAAGTTCCTGCCGTTCCGATGCCTACAAATACAGTATAGGCTGCAGCAACTGGGATCTTTTTATATGAATAAATTAGTAGAATAAAGCTTACTAAAATTAAAATAAAGGTGATAATCCATTCTAAAAGGGTATCGGCATACTTAAGACCTGAAGCCCACAAAACTTCTAAAATCCCAGCAATGACGACCAATAACCATTTCATTTTACTCACTCCTTAAAAATGACTGACTGTCATTCATTATATTCTAACTTCAAGAAACTGTCAAAAGGAAAGTGATTACACCATTTCACCGTTCTTCAGTAATTTGAATGATAATTAAAATTTAAAATAAATTAAAAACGTCAAGATAAAAAAGAACCCTTGTGACAAGGGTTCTTTTTTATGGTTGGTTCCTAGAGATCACATTATGGTAACTAGAATTGAACGCCTTATATATTTAAAATAAACGTATCTAAGCATTTTGAAAGGAGTTATTTATTTAATGAATCTTCCTAATGGAGTAACGGGTTTTTATAGTTCAATAGATAATAAACCGAATGAAATAGATGAGAACCATTTTAAAAGTATCTGCTTCGATTTGATCAGAAGAAATCAAGGGAAGATATTAAAGATTGATGAGGCAAATTTAACAAGTAATTTTTCAAAGGTAAAAGTAAATGTTTTTAATCGAGAGATATATGTGTTACTCAATGCATATTATCCTTTTCTCGCTCTTGCTTCTACTGTTGAATTTCAACATATTAATTTTATTGATGATCCTGTGTTATCAAAGGGTTTTATGCCATTCTATAAAGTTCTAAGTAAAGAAGAACTTAATGAACCTTTAGATATAAGAAACAGCAAAGGAAAAGTAAGCTTAGAAAATAAGAATAACCTGAACAGCAGTGAGTTAGAACAAATCTTTTATTGGAAACCAAATACTGTTGGAGAAGTTATGTTCAACTTTTGGGATTGATCTTATGAAATAAGCTTCTTTTACTACAAAATTATTTCCGATAATCCGTTTTATGTTAACTAAAAATATATAGTATTTACATTTTAAGAAGAAAAAAGCAACTGTCCTATATCAGTGGCTTTTTTTGCAATGAATGCATGTCGTCAACTCGAAAACAGAATGAAAATTTCCAAATAGACACTTCCCAGCGTCCCAAATAGTTTGCTCAAGACATTGAATTTTATAAATAAAATTATACTTCTAGGAGAAGTTAAGGAGAAAAACAAATGTTTATAAAATAAGTTTTAAGACTAGAGCTTTTAAATTATATATAGTACTATTGGTGTTTCTGAAAAAGCTCATGATAAAGTGAGGAAGTAGAAAGTGAGGTCGAAATATCTATGCACTTCCCTCTTAAGGAACCAGTTCTTATATTTGGTTTTGCTGTATTAATTTTTTTATTGTTCCCTATACTCATGGGGAAATTAAGAATACCTGCTATTATTGGTCCCATTATTGCAGGTATTATCGTTGGACCAAATGGGCTAGAAATATTAGAACGAGATTCGACTATTCAATTGCTTGGAACAGTTGGATTGCTGTTTATCATGTTCATAGCAGGGCTTGAGTTGGATCTTGATGGTTTCAAAAAATACCGAAATCGCAGCATTTTGTTTGGAATGCTCTCGTTTTTAATTCCATTAGTTCTTGGAGTACTCATAGGGTTATGGCTTCATCTCAGCATGCTTTCAGCCATTCTATTCGGTAGTATTTTCTCTACCCATACCCTTTTAGGATATCCTGCCATTAGCCGGCTAGGCGTGGCGAAAAACCAAGCTGTCACCACAGCAGTTGGCGGTACATTATTAACCGATAGCTTGGCATTACTTTTTCTTGCCGTCATAACAGGGGCGTCTGAAGGTCATTTAACAGTTGGATTTTTTGTATACTTGATTGTTGCAACGGCTCTTTTTGCGGTAGTTGTTCTATTCTTAACTCCTTACCTGACAAAGTGGTTCTTTAAACGTTCTAATAATGAAGGAACAACAGAATTTAATTTTGTTCTAGCCATTTTATTTGTTGCAGGAGCAATCTCTTTATTTGTTGGATTAGAACCAATTATCGGCGCATTCTTGGCTGGTCTGGCTTTAAATCGGTACATTTATGACCATGGTCCGTTAATGAATCGAATTCGTTTTACGGCAAATGCCTTATTTATTCCATTTTTCTTGTTATCTGTAGGTATGTTGATGGATCTTGGCGTTCTTATATCCAGTCCCAAAACATTGTTAACCATCGCATTAATTACCATTGTAGCAATTGGAAGCAAACTACTTGCCAGTTGGGTTACCAGTAAAGTATATGGTTATTCCAAGACTGAACGTAACGTTATATTTGGTCTTTCCACTACTCATGCAGCAGCAACACTAGCCATCACACTTGTTGGATATGAATTTGGATTATTTGACCAACAGATCATCAATGCTGTAATTATTGTTATATTAGTTACGTGTATTCTTGGCCCTTACTTGTGTGAAAAATATGGAAGAAAACTAGCTGTTGCACAAGATAAAGAATCACTGGATGATACACTTCCAGAACGTATATTAATAACCATTACGAATTCAGACACAATAGAATCTTTACTTGATTTAGGATTTGTTCTTAAGAAGGCGAAAAAGACAGAAGAACCGATTTATCCCCTAACAGTTATTCAAAAGGATTTAAAGCAAGCGGATCATGAAGTAGCACAAGCTGAAAGAATGCTTGGACACGCTCTCACGTATGCATCAGGAGCAGATGTTCCCGTTAGGTTATTGACACGCGTAGATCATAATATTGGATGGGGTATTGAACGTGCTGCTACAGAAGAACGAATCACAACAATTATCGTAGGATGGGATGGTTCAGTGAAAGAAAGCCAAAAGGTCTTTGGTAGAGTTATTGATAATTTCCTTGAACATACCTATCAACGCTCACTCATTACAACAATTAAGCATCCGTTGAATACGATGGAACGAGTGATTCTTATTCTGCCAAATAATATCGTACACAAGCCAGGATTTGAAGATTCAATTGCAATTATTAAAGGTATTGTATCCCAACTCAATGCGACAATTCAAGGTCTTGTCATTCGTGATGACTTAGAAGCTTATAGAAAAGCTTCGGAACAGGTACACCCTAATGTCGAAGTCGAGTTCCAATCCATTGATTGCTGGAATTCCGTTTACAAAAATGGTTTGAATGATATTAAGTCAACTGATCTTGTGATTTTATTAAGTGCTAGAAAAGGTACTGTGGCATGGCACCCGGAATTAGAAACATTACCTAAAAAGCTAGCTTCGATGAATCTTGAAAACTTCATCGTGTTCTACCCAACAGAAATGAAGGAAACAGATATTCGAGGCTCACGTGGTACAGAAATTCCCAAAGAATTACTTCTTAAAAGTGATTATGAAAGCTAATGATGTTTTATATGCCACAGTGTGGTCTAATATATCATTAAAAAAATTTAATTGGCTAAAAAATAAAACCCTTGTCACATCTATATTTGTGGCGAGGGTTTTATTTGCATCACATGTAATCTTACACCTTTTAATTAATAAAAAAGTTGATTGATTTGCAATAGGTTGTTACGACATACGAGTCTTTATTTAGCAAATAGATAAAGACTTATTAATTTTATATTCCTTTTGGTTATCTAAAATCGGTTTTATGTTAACTAAAGTTGTAGATGATATTCACTTCAAAAGTAAAAAAACTCTCTATTTCCGTAGAGAGTTTTTCTACTACAAGAATTATCTATCATATAGGTTGACGTGTTGGAGGATCTTGGACAATTTGTTCAAGAATCAAATTTGTAATCCTCTCTAATAAGATCTGTATTTTTAAATGGAGAATTAACAACAAGCATTATCTACAGGTAGCTTTTCATTTGGCCCAACGCTATCCTCACCCTTATGAACCTCACTATCAGATTTCGTATAAAAGAATTCCCATTCATTCCCGTCAGGATCTGTTACCCAAAACTTATCTTGTACAGCATAGCAGCAAGTTGTATCCATTTCTTGACGGGCAAAGAAGCCTTCTTTTTCTAATCGTGATTTATGAGAATGGATTTCTTGGGGAGTTTCTACTTGGAAGCCGAAATGATTCACTTGATTACCCTTTACTTCGTCCTGTACATTTAAAGTGAAATTTAATCTTGGCTCATCTAATAAGAATTTAGCATAATCTACTTTCGTTTTCACAGGATGAACGCCAAATACCTTTTGATAAAACTCAATGGACGCCTCTAGATTTGTTACATTAGTTCCTACATGAACATATTTCATTTACACTTCCTCCTTCGCATGATAAACAATATTATTTTGAATGTAGTAAATTACGAGCATGAGCCGCTTTTACTTGTATCTTTTCTAAACAAGCAGCAAAGCTCCTCAGATAACAGGTGATTTACCTCTTTATCATTTAAATCATAATAGCTCCATGTCCCTTTCGTTTCTTTTGTGATGAGGTTTGCTTCTAATAAAATCTTTAAATGATAGGAAAGTTTAGATTGAGACATTCCAAAGCATTCAGTTAGATCACATACGCATGTCTGTCCTCGCTGACAGAGCTCATACATAATTTCTAATCTCTTTTGATCAGCAAGAGCTTTAAATTTTTGTTCGTACTGTTTAAATGGGTGCTTTTCTTCATTAACTTTTTCCATTGTCATTCCCCTTCATCAATTTTTTTTGATTTAAATTTCAAAGCTTTCGGCAGCTTTTTTAAAGTTACTATATGTAGTTTCCCCTCTTAGCATAGGATCTTGATGAAAAAAACGCTGAAAGATTAGGTTTTGTGCTTTCTTATGGTTCATCCCTTGAGTGTTCATAACTAAATGAAAATAGGCTCGAAAGTACGTAACTGATAAGTTTCCAGAGTTGTTGACTCTCACTGCTTTCATCCTCACTTTTATAAATCAATTTTTTTTGATGTATTCATCATAACTGGAAAATTTAGATAAATCAAGGTATTCATCAACTTTTTTTGATTAATATTTAGAATGTATATTTTCGTTGAAAATATAATAAAATACTTATATAATTATATTTGAAAATAAGGAGGCGAGTCATAATGGATGTAAAAGCGCAGGTAGAAGTGGAAAAAGCAGTACAGATACTGAAGCTGCTTGGGGATAAGACAAGATTGTCAATGATGAAGCTGCTTCAAAATAACGAGTGCTGTGTTTGTGAGCTAGTTGAAATTTATAAAGCAAGTCAACCGGCTATTAGCCAACACTTACGTAAATTAAGAGATATCGAACTTGTAAGTGAAAGACGAAAAGGACATTGGATCTTCTATTCCTTAAATAAAGGAAACAGCTATTATCAGTTTGTCCTTGATATACTCGATTCTTTGCCAAGCGAAGATGAACGATTAAAAGAACTAGAAAAGCAAGGATTACGTATTAGTTGTTGCTAATAATAGGAGGTTTGTAAAGTGGTATCAGTTATAGTAGCCTCCCTCATTTTCTTAGTGACATTGATTTTTGTCATTTGGCAGCCGAAGAACTTGTCTATTGGCTGGTCAGCATGCGGAGGCGCAGTATTAGCTCTTTTAGCGGGTGTGGTTGATTTCCATGACGTGCTAAATGTAACTCAAATTGTATGGAATGCAACATTAACGTTTATTGCAGTTATTATTATTTCCTTAATTTTAGATGAAATTGGATTTTTTGAGTGGGCAGCTTTACATATGGCACGAGCTGCAGGAGGAAATGGCGTTCGCATGTTTGTGTATGTATCCCTACTTGGAGCTGTAGTAGCCGCATTATTCGCAAATGATGGAGCAGCCTTAATTCTAACACCTATTGTACTTGCCATGGTACGAGCACTGAAATTTGAAGATAAAATGGTCTTTCCTTTTATTATCGCCAGTGGATTCATTGCAGATACAACATCGTTACCTCTTGTAGTAAGTAACTTGGTCAACATTGTATCAGCTGATTTCTTTGGTATTCGCTTTTCTGAATTTGCATCACGTATGATTGTGCCAGATCTGTTCTCACTTTTGGCAAGTATTGTTGTCTTATATTTGTACTTTCGTAAAAGCATTCCTAAGAAATACAACTTAGATGACTTACAGAAACCGGTTGAGGCTATTAAAGATGAAAAAATGTTCCGTTTATCAGGAATCGTTTTATTCATTTTAGTTCTTGGTTACTTTATTGGTGAGTTTTTCGATGTTCCCGTTTCAATTATTGCAGGAATTATTGCAATTTTATTCTTAGGAATAGCGAGAAAGAGTCCCGCTGTTCACACTAAAAAAGTGTTAGCAGGAGCTCCATGGGCAATTGTTTTCTTTTCCATTGGTATGTATGTGGTTGTCTACGGATTACGTAATGTAGGGCTAACTGAAGTATTAGCAAGCCTTATTCAAACAGCGGCTGACCATGGATTGTTTGCAGCAACTATTGGCATGGGATTCATTGCAGCCATTCTTTCATCGATTATGAACAACATGCCAACCGTGATGATTGATGCTTTGGCCATTGATGCAACTTCTGCAACAGGTACAATTAAAGAAGCCTTGATTTATGCAAATGTCATTGGTTCGGACTTAGGACCAAAAATTACACCTATTGGCTCTCTAGCCACTCTCTTATGGCTCCACGTTCTTTCGACAAAAGGAGTTAAGATTTCTTGGGGAACCTATTTTAAAACAGGTATCATCTTAACCATCCCAACATTGTTTATTACGCTTGTTGGTTTATATATTTGGTTATCAATTATTTCTTAACATATTATAAAGGAGATTTTACACATGTCTAAAAAAACACTTTATTTCTTATGTACAGGTAACTCTTGCCGTAGCCAAATGGCTGAAGGATGGGCAAAAAAATATCTAAATAACGATGAATGGGATGTACGCAGTGCAGGATTAGAAGCTCATGGATTAAATCCGAATGCTGTAAAAGCAATGAAAGAAGCTGGTGTTGATATTTCAAATCAAACATCTGATGTTATTGATCCTGAAATTTTAAATAATGCAGATTTGGTCGTTACATTATGTGGCCATGCAGCAGATCACTGCCCAGTAACGCCTCCCCATGTGAAGCGTGAACACTGGGGATTTGATGACCCAGCAAAAGCTGAAGGAACAGAAGAAGAAAAATGGGCGTTTTTCCAGCGTGTACGTGATGAAATCGCTGAACGTATTCAGCGTTTTGCTGAAACAGGTAAATAATTAATCAAGAAGCAGTCTATTTGTGTAGACTGCTTTATTTCTTCCTGAAATCTGTTTTATAGTAGACTGGGAATATGAGGAATACGTTATTAGTCTAACCAGATTTGTAGATTCATATACATACAAATTTAAAAATGCAGATTGTAATCGATTCTACTTCTATAAAAAGCGTCACTTATTGTTACTTATTTAATTTAACTTATATAAAAGTAAAAGTATAAACTTACTTTTTATAAATATAAGATATTCTTTTAGCTAGTTTGTAGAAAAACTTTCGCCTTTACAATTAGATGCGTTTATTGTATGATTACACAACAGGAACATTTGTTCGATGCTAAGGGTTTAGAGATGAATGAAGGAACACCAGAACAAACTAAGACAGTTAAACACAAAATTTTCTCGCACGGAGCAAAAACATTTGAGCCAACTCTTATTATTTATCGAAATACCTTGGCGTTTATTGTAAACGTAATAACAATCGGAGGTTTCAAATTATGAATGATAAAAAAGCAGCATTAGATATGGCTCTAAAACAAATTGAAAAACAATTCGGTACAGGATCAATTATTAAAATGGGAGAAGGCACACATACAAAAGTTGAGGCATCTAGCTCAGGCTCATTAGCTTTAGATATAGCTCTTGGAATTAATGGTTATCCCAAGGGAAGAATTATGGAAGTTTACGGGCCCGAAAGTTCAGGTAAAACAACCGTTTCCTTACACGCAATTGCAGAAGTACAAAAAAATGGAGGTCGAGCTGCCTTTATTGATGCTGAACACGCACTTGATCCGGTTTATGCAAGAAAACTAGGTGTAGATATTGATGAGTTACTGTTATCTCAACCAGATACTGGTGAACAGGCACTTGAAATTGCTGAAGCATTAGTTAGAAGTGGTGCTGTAGATATTATTGTTGTTGACTCAGTAGCAGCATTAGTTCCACAAAAAGAAATTGAAGGAGAAATGGGAGATTCTCACGTAGGTTTACAAGCTCGTTTGATGTCTCAAGCTCTTCGTAAACTATCTGGAGCAATCAATAAGTCTAAAACCATTGCCATCTTCATCAACCAAATCAGGGAGAAAGTAGGCGTTATGTTTGGAAATCCGGAAACAACGCCAGGTGGAAGAGCACTAAAATTCTATTCTTCCGTTCGTCTGGAGGTTCGCCGCGCTGAACAACTTAAACTCGGAAATGACATAGTTGGTAATAAAACAAGAATTAAAGTAGTCAAAAATAAAATGGCACCTCCTTTCCGCATTGCTGAAGTAGATATTATGTATGGAGAAGGTATCTCAAAAGAAGGAGAAATCTTAGATATCGGCTCTGAAGTAGACATTGTTCAAAAGTCTGGATCTTGGTTTTCATATAATGAGGAGCGTTTAGGACAGGGACGAGAAAACGCTAAGATTTTCTTAAAAGAAAACCCTGAAATTAGAGAAGAAATTAGAAAAAGAATTATTGATTTCAAGTATAGTGATAATGTTAATAACGATAACGATAACGATAGCGAAAAAGAAAACCAATAAAAGCATAAAACACCTTTCCCACGGCTTGAACTGCCCCCCCCCATTATTAGATAAAAAAACTCTAATGATTGGGGGGTTTTTATGTCAAGACTATTGATTTGTACCTAAATAAACACTACTCATATAGAGAAACAGCATGAATCTTCTTGCAATCCATTGGTATATTTACAACGAACGCACCTGTCTCTTTGTTTCAATGAAATAAAAAGTATAATCAGCAGATAGTGAAGTGAATAATTTTTCGGCCTCAAATAGAATCCCAGCGAGTAACTAAATAAAGAATATCTTCTAAAAAGAAATTCTTATTAAAAAAGCCTAGGTGATATGATAGTAGAACTTTCTATTTCTGCCCCCTTCCATATCCATCGATTCGCTTTATCTCTACTTTTATTTAGGTACACATTATGATTAAGTTGATTATATTTATTTGAGTAATGAAGATTGGCCAGAAGCAAATTAGATTTTACTGAAACCATAACATTATTGTTGATAGTGTTATGAGTTGCATGATATTGCATCAGTAATTGGCCACCATCCATGTTCATCGTATCATTTCCATATAAAATATTATGTTCAATAAGAGTATTTATCGTCCCTCCACGTTTTTTATCATAGCCTCCAATTGAAATTCCTGTAAAACGATTCTTATAAATCATATTCCGTATAACTTGAACATTGCTAGTTTGTTTACCATAGTGTTCACTTGCGATTTCTATTCCTAGATCGTTATGACTTGAAACGTTACGCTCGATAATAACATCTTTTCCTCCGTCTACGTAGATTCCACCAGCGGAGTATTCATATTTGTAAGCAGGGTTTGAATAACTGCTGACGTTGTAAATATGGTTTTCACTAATGAGTCCTTCACGGGCTCGGTCATATTTCTCAATAGGAGCTACTTTTTCAAAGCCAATTACGTCAATCCCAATATTATCAACGTTTCGAATTGTATTGGCATTGACGATAAAATCTTTAACATTCCCATTTAGAGTCAGCGCTTCACTAAAACCTAAGGTCAGGTTTTCAAGTAGGTTTCGCGATATTTTAATGTTTTCTAATGAACGCGGCGCTTTGGATCCATAAAAAGCTATTCCATGAGCGTTTCCATTTTTATGTGCAGTCTTAATATCGAAAATATGATTATTAATAATTCGAAGGTTCTTTCCACTTCCTTCTACTAAAATACCACATGGTGTATTTTGTTCCTTAGAAGTAGAAAAATGACCTATATTCAAACCTTGAATTGTTATGTAGCTCTTATTTTTTATGCTAACTAGCCCTCCATCTGTAGAACGGCTTTTTATTTTTTCTCCACTAATAAGGGGCTTTTCACTTTTATAGTTCCTGAAGATAATAGGCTCTTGTTTAGTACCTGAACGGCTAATAATTAATTGTTCATAGTAGATACCGCCTCTGATGTAAACGGTAGTTCCGGGCTGAGCTGCTTCACTTGCCTTTCTTAATGTTCTAAAAGGTTTGCTTTTAGTACCTAGGTTTCTGTCATCCCCTGTAGGAGAAACATAAATTTCATGATGTATTATAGGAGCTGCTGAAGGTTGATTAGCTGCCTCAACCCTTTGGTTTATACAGCATAGTAAAATAAGAAGAATACCAACTGCTTTTTTCATAAGATCCTCCTTAAAGTTAATGAATTTCACTTGCAAGATTTTTAAATTATACTATGGTTCTTTTAATAAGGATGGAAATAATCGCACTATGTCTTATTATTTTTTAAAACTACAACAATTTTTACATTTAAAACAGAAAGTGCTAAAGTAATGCTAGAATGTGGAGGTTTGAGAAATGAATAAGGAACTTAAGTTACGTCCTTTGGAAAGAGAAGATTTAAAATTTGTCCATGAACTTAATAATGATGCAAACATTATGTCTTATTGGTTTGAAGAGCCTTATGAAGCTTTTGTAGAGCTACAGGACTTATATGATAAACATATTCACGATCAAGGTGAGCGTCGTTTCATACTTGAAAAGGACGGGGATATGCTTGGGTTAGTGGAATTAGTCGAAATTGATTATATTCATCGTAGAGCAGAGTTTCAAATTATCATTGACCCTACGTATCAAGGTCATGGTTACGCCATGGTTGCCACAAACCTAGCAATGAATTATGCCTTTTCGGTATTGAATATGCATAAACTTTACTTAATTGTAGACAAGGAAAATGAAAAAGCAATTCATATCTATAAGAAGGTTGGTTTTTCTATTGAAGGCGAGTTAAAAGATGAATTTTTTGTTGATGGAAGCTATCATAACGCTATAAGAATGTGTATGTTTCAAAAAGAATATTTACAAACCAAAAATAAAAACTAAAGTTGAACTAGTATAAGAGTCCTGGTCACTAAAAAAAGAAGAAAGAATGAAATTAGGCTTCTGCTATAGGGGTGAAAAATCCTGGAGGAGAAATGTGCAAACCATTTAAATATGATAACATTGTAAATTATAGAAATCATAAGGATGGTATTATGAGTACATTTAGTCCAATGGGATTGCTATTATTCTTAATAATTATTGGTTTAATAGGATTCCTAGCTTTTAAAGTTGTTAAAAGGTTAAAAAAGAAATAAGTAACAAGAAGGACCTACTATCAAAACAGTAGGTTTTTTTAATAAGAAGATACATAATACCAGTTTTTATGTACTTTTTTTATTTGTTTAAAATCCCCGTTAAAATCGCTTTTTGAAGGTTTATTATCGTTTGGGTTATATACAAATCCCGAAAAATTGTCTATCATCCCACGGTATGTAAAGAAAAGAATTGATTTAGCCTTTCCTTTTGTTTCTACTACGATGTCGCCCCCACCTTTAGACAATTGAGTATACTCTTTAGGTAATTGAATAAGTGATGGACTATTAGGTACATTAGGTTTAATAACACCATTTTCTATTTTAGTTGCAACCTCTTCTCTCTTATCTTGATGGATTCTAAAGTTGAGATCTAAGTTGATTTGATTGAATGGAAAGAAAAACCATAATAAGATAGTAATGAGCTGAATAAAAAACGGCTGCCACTTTCTATTTTTTAAAAGATGAATCAATGTCCATATAGTCATTATGATAAAGAAAGCATATACAAATAACCAAATAGGTAACATTAAAAATTCTGTTATAATATCAATCAGATCCCACTGGAACAATGACACTAAAATAACTAACAAACTACTAATTAACGATAAAAGCAACAATCGATTACGTTTCACACATTTTCCTCTTCCTAAAATAATTCTTTTTTAACCTTAATTATATATTAAAATCCTTATAAAGACGTATATATAATTCATACATAATCTGTTAACATAATCACTCTTTCAGAAAACATCATAAAAAAGAACCCTTGATGAAGGACGGGGACTGCCAAGGTCCCTTTTTCCGGAGTATGCAGCTTTTTATACATTGTTGACTGATCAACGTTTTCTCAGTAGGTGGATGAGAACCTAATGTATAAGAAGTGCACCTTTTATACATATGTTAATTTTAAAAAATATAGTATTTCCAGGTGAAATTGCCTCTTTTTTTAGTAAACTTTCATAAGATATTCTGATAACACTCAAAATTGAGATGATGATCTATTAACGGATTAATCTGTTAATAGATCAGAAAGCAACCTCACTTTAATACCTGTGAATGAGATTGCTTTCTTTTTTCACGTATTTACTTTTTATTTGTTGTTAGTACATTTTGGAACAAAATACAATTAGAATGCTTTCAGAACTTGGGCATTTGCAACCCATTTTTTTCTGTTTTTAAGCTGGATATGATATACAAATTTCTATTCTGCATGCTTATAAACATCCGGTCTCAGGCTTTCAAATATTGGGATGTATTTTTGTTGTTCTGTAACTTTCTGTATATGGATTTCCGCAGTTATAATCTCTTCTTGATCTCCCCCCTCTTCTACAATGTTTCCATTTGGATCAATGATCATTGAATGCCCCGCGTATGTGTTGCCAACATGATTTTTATTATTTACATTTCCTACACTGTTACATGCAATGACATAAACACAATTTTCTATAGCTCTTGCCCTCAATAGTGTTCTCCAATGGTTTATATTTCTGGTAGTCCATTGTGCAACGTAGAATATGACTTTTGCACCTTGAGACGTTGGGTAGCGTGTGATTTCTGGAAAACGTAAATCGTAGCATATAATTTGACTGGCTTTTATATTGTTAATCTCAAAGACATCTGGGACTTCATCTCCCCCTGTTAAATAATGATGTTCATCCAACATCGGCACGAGATGTATCTTATCTTTTTGATAGAGCAGCTTACCCGTTTTTGATACAGCAAAGGCTGTATTATAAATATTTTCATTTCTTTTATTTGAAACTGAACCTGCAATGATATTCACTTGATGGTTAATTGCTAAACGTTGAATAAAAGGAAAAGCTCTCTTTAAATCAATATCTGCTTTTTCTGCTATATTTTTTAAATCATAACCCGTATTCCACATTTCAGGTATCACAACAATCTCAGTATCTATATGAAGCTTTTCTTCAAATAAGGACTCAATGCGGTTTTCGTTTTGCTTAACTTCTCCTTCTATAATCTCCATTTGAAATAATTGTATTTTCATTTTTCTCCCTCTTATTCATATATAAATTTATAAATAGGATATAAATCACAGTTATATTTGACATCCTCGCCATGTGATGAAGAAATAATAGAAGGTTTAATTTCATCTATAATTCGCCCGCTATTGATATTTTCACCCATATCAACTGTAAACTTTCGAATCGGTGGATGTAAGGATTCAGCATTAGAAAAGAATAAGTCTCCAGTTAGCAGCACATTGTCATCTTTATGATGGTATATCACATGTCCTGGTGTATGACCGGGCGTTAAATATACATCTAAAGGTAACTTTTTAATGATGTTGTCACTTAAACTTTCAACTTGATGTTCCACGCCTGTTGTTTCCTTTTCTGCCTTGTTTGGATATGGCTTTTCACCATTGATAAAAGGCGTTTCAATTTCGTGTGCGTAAATAGGAATATTTAAATTATCTCTTAAATACTTGGCGCCATTAATGTGATCTAAATGGCCATGTGTCAGTAAGATACTTTTGGGGATACCTAAAGATTTTGCTATATTTAACTGAGTATGTGCATAGTCTTTCATTCCGGTATCAATGATATGAACATTCTCACCATCTAGCACGTACCATGTATTGATTTTGACTGGAATTCCCACAATGGTTTTGTAAGTAAGTTTGTAAATATGGCTAGAGATTTGGACAAATTCCAATTGATGCACCTTCTTTTGTTTTATTTGACAATATAAGTTTAGTAAGAAAAAATAGACGTAACAAGAAGGCACAATTTTGTTACTAGCCATTGAGGTGAGAAAATGTCAGACTTTAAAAGTGATCAATACGGTCCTTGTACGTTAACTGTAAAACATGCTTGTCCAATTGAGTTAACGATGCATATTATGGGTGGTAAATGGAAAGGTATTATTTTATCTTTGTTATCAAAATCACCCATGTATTATAATGCAATGCGCCGTGAAATACCGGGTATTACCCAGCGCATCCTTACACTGCAGCTTAGGAATATGGAAAAAAACGGATTGATTGAAAGGGAAGAAACAAACGATAACCCTAAAAGGGTTTTATATTATTTAACAGATCTTGGAGAAAGTTTTGTTCCAATACTAAAATCTTTAGAGAAGTGGGGCAATGCTTATATAAGTCAGCAGGAAGAAGAATTAAAAAAATCTTAACGCTTTAAATAAACTCCTTAACTATATTTTACTTCTTTTTAATGATGCCTTGTTTTTTATAATGTAAGGACTTAATTAAGTGGTGTCCATGAAACTATACTAACTCCACCTCCTTTAATTAAAACGAAAACTTATTAAATGAGAAGAGCCTTTACCATGACGGTAAAGGCTCTTCATACGCTCTTCCCTGATGGGAATCTCTTGTTATCTTTATCTTCATTTTTAATTAAGGTCTATGAAAATCGACTGTTTTTTCGTCATCTCCTGTTCGTTCAAACCATCCTCTGAAAGCCCAGTTATCATAACCTCCATCGCCTTCATTAATAAATGTTCCTTCTTCAAATACCCAGACACCATACGTAATACCATCATAATCTACGGTATCAAAATATTGAACACCTTGTAATTGATCTGAATTATACCCTTGGCTCAAATTCATAACTATTACATTATATTGTTGACCTGATTCAAAGAATGCTTTTTCCATTGCTCCCTTAACGAACCCACTTCGATTGTCGGCTGTTTTAGCCGCATCTGCAATCGCTTGTCCTATGGCTACGGGATCAACTGTTACGTCTCCTCCAACTTCTGCAGCTTCTGCGGAGCCTGCAGAACCTCCTAAATTCGGTAGAGCTAATGGCGTCGCTAACACAGCTAAACCTACGGCAGAAGCTACAACAGCTTGTTTCGCTTTTCTCATTTGATCTCCTCCTATTTTTAGGTGATTCTTAGAACATTTACCCTTTATTACCAAATCGAAACAAAAAAGATACTATAATTAAGAATAGGAGATGGATAATTTTATTCTTTTAAAGCTTTTGTTCAACTAAACCTAAGCTTATAAGTTTCTTTCTAAAAGCTCCCTACTTTTTCTGCTATTTCTCTCGGTGAATATGGCATCTCATTTTTGAGCCACCACTCCACTGTGACGCCGTATTGAAAAAAGTTGAGGTAGCTCATTCAACATGATAACCAACTATTATTTAATGGATTTAGTTGCCAGATAACAAGGCATATATTCAGTGATTTTCCCCTTGTGGTGATGATCTTCATAAAGATTTTGTAGGGTGAATCCAGCTTTTAGCTGTCCTCCAATTTGAGTTTCTAAAGAATGACTAAACTGTACACCGCCATTCTTTATAAGTTCTTCATCATTTTCTACCGTGTTTTTAGTTCCATCATAAGGTAATTTATTAACCACTTGTAATGCTTTCTCACCTTCTCCAAATAAATAAAGAGCAGGGTTTGCAAAGCCAGATAGCAGAACGCCACCTTTTTTTAGAACTCTAAAACATTCTTGCCAAACGTGTTCAACATCTTGAATATAGCAGTTTGATACGGGATTAAAAATCATATCGAACGTCTCATCTTCAAAGGGAAATGTCTTACTCATATCGCCTTTAACTAAATCAATAGAATAGCCTTCTCTAGCGGACACCATTTTTTCTAATTCTAATTGTTTATCAGAGTAGTCAAACACTGTAACTTCTGCATGCTGTGCTGCAAAGACTGGGCATTGCTGTCCTCCTCCGCTAGCAAGTCCCAATATTTTTGCTTTTTTAAATGGAATAAACCAGTTATGTGGAACAGGCTTACAAGGTGTTAAGTAAATATCAAAAACACCTTGAGTTGCATCTACAAAGTCTTGATGATTAATAGCTAATGACCATTCTCCTCCAGCTGAAGCCCACTCATCCCACATTTTTGAGTTAATTTTTGTATAATCAGCTTTTTGTGACATAGTTACTCCCCCTTTACCTTTTTTAGTATTTTGTTTAATTTTACCATGTCACTAGAAGAATAATTTAGATGTACAAATTAATTTTTTCTGTTTCAGATAATTAATTTGTACTGGAGAAGTACTTAATAGATATTTTTAAAAATAAAAACACCCTTTTAAAAAATTAAAAGGGTGTTTTTATCTTAAGTATAAAAGCTTGTATATAAACAAGATACGAGTTTTATTTTTAATGACTTGTCTCGAAGCTTTCAGCCATCATTAGGTCATTTTTGTAGGCAGCCATTGCGAGTTCATATCTCACCTTTTGACCCGCTTCTACAAAATCTGCTTCCTTCACAAGTCCTGATAATGAATATTGGTGACCTTTAAAATCTACGTTCAGTTCAGTAATTTGATTGAATTGAAAGCTCTCTATAGGAATTCCATTCACATCTTTCAACAAATATTGACCATATTTCTCGTTACATGTTTGTGCTACTTGCTCCATTACTTTGAAGGCATCGTCCGGATTTTGCCTATAGTTGAGAATAAGACTTTCGTTTACCCGGCGTCTTCCTCGGGTTCCGTTCTGTAGTTCCGTAATGTTGCTATATGAGACTGTATAGAGGTAACCGTCATACTGACGAATCTTTAAGTAGCGCATGGTGATTTCTTCTATTTTCCCTTGGCGGTTTCCGTTGAGAATAACATAATCTCCGTGATGGATCTGGCGTTCAAACAAGTAAGTCAGTCCCATTATATAATCACGGATAATATGCTGGAGGATTATTGCCAAGGCACTGGCCAACACTACTGAACTAGTGAGTATCTTTCCGAAGTCAAAGAAATGGCTAAGCACATAAATAAAGAAAAAAGCCAGGCCTACTACTCTTGTCACCTGATTAGAAAAATGCATCAGCGTCTCTTCTCGTTTTTCATCTAAGAAGCTCGTTTTGTCAAAGAAAAGCTTAATGAATTTGCGAATAAAATAAACGATAAGTATAATCAGCAGCGCTACCGTTAAAACCTTTACGGGAAACTGCTGGAAGAATTCAGTAAAAACCAACCTATCCACTCCTTATTTCTAACACTATACCAAAAGAATGCACGTAAAAACAAAGATCTTCTGTTCTTCATAAACCTTAATGATAATAGCACGGTTTCATCAAAAAAAGAAGCGTAATCTATGCTTCTTGAAGTTGGGTATATTGATGATAATCTCTCAATTAATTGAAATTAAAGGGGTAAGGTGAACTGTAATAGACTAATTTTCTTCGTTTTTTTGTAGACTATTCTTATATATCTTTTGACTTTTGCAGGCTTTCTAATAAAGACATTCCTATATGTTCATCATTATTTCTACCTAGTCTATAATTAGCTAAAACGACGGACGCAACTTTCTTTTCTTTATCAATCCCTAAAAGTTTCATCGCTGATTTCAAACATAATGATTGCTCTCCCTTATCCTTTATTTTTAAAATTTTAAAAGGATTAATCGATATGCTTTAAGTTAGATTAGCCTATCGAGTTTTTTTATATATTCTTTCTCATATTATCAATTGCTTGAACTCTTCGACTTTCAAGCTCCCTTATTACTCTCAACTGTAATTCATTGTGATCATCATCCATTTTGATGTTGCCTTCTTCTTCAAATCCATCATGTTCTTCCCCATCAAAGCTATAGAGTTTCTTTAAAAGCTTCCACATTATTTCCAGCTCTTCAGTTGAGAACTTTTTAAAAAGTTCTTCCAAAAAGAAAATTCCTTTTTCTGAGACAACAAGCAGTGCCACTTTTCCCGTTTTTGTAATTTTTACGTTAACTGCACGCTTGTCTTTACTGCTAGGAACTACGTCAACATAACGCTTCTTTTCCATAATGGTAATTAACTGTTTGACGCTTTGTTTTGTGGTTCCTAATTTTCGAGCGATATTATTCAATGTTGTTTCATCTTCAGGTAAATGAGCAATTGCCACCATCGCCATATGCTGTCTTGATGTTAAAAGTTCAAGAGATTTATCACCTTTTACTTGGATTTTATTTGCCAGAGAAAATAAAGTAGCGTAAGTTTGCTGCATTAAGAAAAGCTCTTTATAAATATCCATATTCAGCCTCCATTTTAGACAATATAATGTCTAAAATAAGAGTATTACACTTCGAGAATTTAGTCAATATATTGTCTATTTTATTTTAGAAACATTCGGATTATGTGAACAAATAAAAAAGCAAACTCCCTATCACCAGAGGTTGCTTTTTATCTTATTTTAATTTTGACAATTCTAAGGAGACTATTCTGTTACACTAAATTAGGCAAAGAAATAGTGGCCGCTCGTAACCAAAAGTTGTCCTTTCTTTATCTAATTAGATAACTAAAAAGGCAATCTAATTTAATATTACTCTAAAAAAATGTAAGAAAACCGATATGAAGTAAAGGAGAAAAAACATGAACCAACACACACAACCTTTAAACCAGATATCAAAACGTGTATTAAGGGATAAAAACCAACAAAAGCAGCAAGTTGATCTTCAGAGTCACTGAAAATCAACTTGCTGTTTTTTTGTATTGTTCATTAATATTTTTAATTATAATCATCATTTATCTATATTTTACTAATAATAAACCGTCTTTTATAGTTAAAATATACACTTCTTGTGTGAAGCTGCGCTTGATAAGAATTCATATTGGAGATGAAATGTATGATAACTATAAATAAAGCCCAAAAGCAGAATCTATTTTCACGAACAAATGCTAAAACATCATCTACTGTTTCTTTATGGACTGGAGGAGTTGCTTTTACTTTTCTTTTTGCTTTACTTGCTTATGGCTTAGCGAAAGTCCCAGGGTTTAATCATATCGGTCCACTAGCCTGTTCAATTATAATGGCAGTCATTTATCGTCAAATTTGGGGGTACCCTGAAAAAATAAGATCTGGAATTGAATTTTCTTCTAAAAAGCTGTTACGCTATGCGATTGTTTTATATGGACTAAAGCTTAATATTGATGTTGTTATTCATCACGGGTTAGGATTGTTACTTCGCGATGTGGGAACGGCTGTATTTGCGATTGTTTTAACGGTTTTTCTAGCCAAATGGATGAAGGCTGATAGTGGTTTATCCCTTCTTTTAGGGATAGGAACAGGAATATGCGGTGCCGCAGCTATTGCGTCTGTTTCTCCGATTGTAAAAGCAAAAGAAGAAGATACAGCTATCGGAGCTGGTGTTATTGCTTTAGTGGGAACCCTATTTGCGATTGGATATACCATTTTAAGACCTTATATACATTTAACAAATATTCAATATGGAATTTGGTCAGGCGTAGGTCTCCATGAAATTGCCCATGTAGCTCTAGCTGCAGCACCGGCTGGACGCGATGCCCTAGCTATTGGACTGTTGGCTAAGTTAGGCAGAGTGCTCTTACTTGTGCCATTAAGCTTTATCTTAATGTACTGGATGAAGCGAACAGGAAAAATTGAAAAGGATACGAAGATTGAATTCCCTTGGTTTTTAATAGGTTTTATAATCATGAGTATTTTTGGGAGTTATGTCGTCGGTAAGCACCTTATAATACCTAAAACGATTATGAATGATATTTCAACTCTAACTACCTTTCTTTTAACAATGGCTATGGTCGGCTTAGGGTTAAATGTAAGTATGAAGGCTCTTCGAACAAAAGCATTAAAGCCGTTGATTGCGATGTTTATTACCTCTATACTCTTATCATTCCTTACATTTTGGACGATGTAAAGATAAGTAAATTAGAATAATTAAGTAACAACTAATACTTCCTATACAACTGTTAATGTGAAAAAAGTTTCTTATTTATCATGTTTTAAATCTCTTCCCAAATTTATGGATTAATTATAGAGAACTCTAAACCTATAACCTAAATACTAATGGTAGTTCCCTCTCTAATAAACAGTTTCACTTAAAAAACAATCTTTATTGCAGTAAGTAGTGCTGTAAGATGCGCTGTATTTGTATATACTAGGGGTTGTACTGCTGAACTTGATGTTGTTTTAAGAGCATCAAGCGGATGAAAAGCCAAAGCATCTCCTGCCCATGGAATACAGTAAAACAGAGACACATTTAGAAAATACATTGACGCCTCTGAATCAGTCATGGTATAAACACAATAGGAGAGTTTAGTGCTTAAAAGCATAAAAGCGATAAAGTTTAAAATAATACTCATATAAATGAATACATAGGAGGAAACAACTAACATGGAACATAATGGCAAAATTATAGACTGTACCATTCGTGACGGAGGTTTAATTAATAATTGGAATTTTAGCGTTGAATTTGTGCAAGACTTATATAACGGCCTAAGCGCAGCCGGCGTTGAATATATGGAGATCGGTTATAAAAATTCACCTAAGCTTCTTCAAGCAACCGAGCCCAATCCATGGAGATTTCTTGACGATAACTTTCTCAAAGAAATTATCCCTGAGAAAAAGTTTACGAAGCTATCTGCCTTAGTAGATATTGGGCGTGTAGATCCAAACGACATCCTGCCGCGTGAACAAAGTATGTTAGATATGATTCGAGTGGCATGCTATATTCGCGAAGTAGATAAAGGCTTAGAGCTTATAAAAATGTTTCACGATTTGGGCTATGAGACTTCACTTAACATTATGGCACTATCTAGCGTACCGGAAAATCAGCTTATTGAAGCATTTGAAATGGTAAAGAAAAGCCCTGTAGATGTTGTATATATCGTTGACTCCTTTGGAAGCCTAGACCCTGCGGATATTGAGCATCAAGTGAAAAAGTTTCAAGCCATGATTCCTAGCAAACAGCTTGGTATCCATACGCATAACAACATGCAGCTAGCTTTTGCTAATACATTAACTGCGATGCGTAATGGCGTTACATTCCTTGATTCATCTGTTTATGGTATGGGCCGTGCAGCTGGTAACTGTAACACAGAGCTGCTTGTTAGCTACATACCAAAACCAAGCTATGAGATGAAACCGATTCTTGGCGTAATTGAAAAGCATATGCTTGAAATGCGTCAAAAGTGGGAATGGGGCTATATCATTCCTTACATGATTTCTGGTGTACTGAATGAACATCCACGTGTTGCTATGGCTTACCGTGATAGCGAGGATCGTGACAAATTCGTAGATTTTTATGACAAAGTAACGTCTCCAGAAGTTACTACGTCTCCAGCATCAAAATAAGTTAAAATGCTAAAAGTACCTCTGTTAATCGGGGTACTTTTTTGTTTTCGTACAAAAAGCCCATGATTGTATAGCATATACTTAAACTTTGATACCCTCGATCTCGACAATTAGCTAAATGTAAGCAGTCGTGCTCTTCTTAAACTATTATTTATGTATATAAACCGGCGTTCCAATAGGAACTGCAGAGGAAAGTTCTAGAATATCTTCATTGTCCATTCTGACACATCCATGTGACATATCTCTGCCAATAGAAGCTGGATCATTAGTCCCATGTATTCCATATGTAGGTTTTGACAGTCCCATCCATAAGGGACCAAATACAGCTGGAGGGGTAGTATCTTTATTAATAATTTTAAATTTTCCAGTTGGAGTTGGAGTGATCATTTTCCCTACAGCAATAGGATATGTCTTTACTAATTTAGCTCCATCATATAGTTTTAATTGATGCTGCTTTATTGAGACATCTATCCTTTTTGCCATAGCACTCCCTCCAACTTCTTATAAGTTACTATAAATAGAATTTTTTTATTGTTAACCACGTATATCGAATAACTGTTAACTGAAAAATATCTAAATTGATCCATAAAAATTAGTACTATTTATACCGTTCTAATAGTGAAAAATTTCTTTAAAAGCCAAGGCCCTGGCGTAAATCCAAGCGTTAATTGCCAAGCTCCTATTGCTTGCAAACCAAATTTACGAACTAACACCATTTTTTCACTCATGCTTCTTACATCTTCAAACCATACTTCATGCATCTGTCCCGCTTGATCTCTATACTGAAAAAATGGTGATTTATACTCCTTAGAATATTGGATGGGAGACTGATATCTCATCGCTGTTTTAATTGCATTTTGATTGGATATAGCGGATGCTACTGTGCCAGGCTTGTAAGGAATTGACCAGTTATATCCATACAAAGGGACTCCAATGATAAGTTTTCTTCGCGGAACACTTTTTATCGCAAATTCTATTGTTCTTTTTACTTCAGTAATAGGTGCAACAGGCCCTGGTTCACTGCCTGCATGATGCCAATCATATGCCATAATGAACATATAGTTAACAACGGCACCTATTCCCCCATAATCATATCCTTTTAACCAAGGAATATCTTCGCTTGTCTTGGCTGGAACCGCTATGGTCAGCACGTATCCGGCAGGTTTTAAACGTTCACCCAGCTGACGCAAAAATCCTGTAAAAAGATCTCTATCCTCGGCCTTTACACGTTCAAAATCAATATTCACCCCGCCGTAGCCTTTTCTAGATATTAAATAAAAAATATTATTCACAAGATTGTTTCTTGCCTGAGGATTGTTTAAAACTTGGTGGGCAAGATCAGAACTAAATCCTTCAGAAGTTAGATTAGTAATCGTAACTAACGGTGTAACTCGGTTTTTCCAAGTCGTTTCAATCGCTACTAAATCGTTTAAATTATTCATGATATCTCCATTGCTGCCAAAATGATATTCAAAGATAGAAATGGACGAGGAATAAGTTGCAAAATCAGTAATTAAACTGCGATCTAACTCTGGATTTCGAACAGCATAGTATTGCAGTGTACCTGCAATGTAGTTTGATATGTTAGGAATTTTTATTTTCATTCCCACCTGCAAATAATTATAATGGACTGAAGGATTAGCCCTTTTTAATTGTTCTAGGGACACATAAGCTTTTTTAGCAATGCTGCTCATTGTATCACCAGGTTGAACTCTGTATACATAAGAAGCTATAAGTAAGGCTTGACCTGGAACAATATTCGTTTCTTCTAACCCATTCACACTCCTAAGCTGCGCAATGGGATAATCATATCTACTGCTTATTAAAGACAACGTATCACCAGGTTGAACTATATGAACAAACATGTTTTCTCCTCCTATGTATTCTTTATCCATTTATATTTTCATCCGCGACAAGTTTAAAAAAGCCATTCAATAAATGTATATGAGCGTTGTTTGTTTATATAACTGAGTTAAGTGATGGTAAGTGTCCGTACATACCCTATCTCCTCCATTGCTCTAAAGCTTTTGATGAACTACGAATAGAGAACTGTTTCAGAAATCATGGTTATGAGACAATCTGAAAATAATTACTTTTTTAATAAATTATTACATAAATCTGTCTGTAATCAGCGACTGTAATACATACCTTATATAAAAACCAAGGGAGTTTGTAGGATAAAGCGTAAAACTGAGAATAGAGTTACTAGTTTAATCTCAGTTTTTTTAGACCATAGGCCAAAGTAAATCAAGGGGATCATATTCTTCAGGAGATACCTGTTATTTAGTGGAGGGTTCTTTCGTGAAGAGGGAATGCAGTCTTTCTTCGGCTTCTTTATCTAGATATTTCTTCTTTTAGCTGCTACTAAGTCCATACATCTTCCTACATAATCTAGATAAACGTTTTCTTTTATTTATTTCTTTTTTTCCATTTTATAACCTGGATGTTAACGCCATGGTCTTCTTGAGATGATATGGTGAATTCGTCCATTAATTTTTTCACCCCTGATAAACCAACGCCTAACCCTCCTGACGTTGTATAGCCACTTTCCAGCGCTTTTTGAATATTTTTAATGCCTGGTCCTTTATCTATAGCTATTATTTTGAGTCCTATTTCAGGTTGTTTCTCTATTATTTCCATTATAATTTTTCCGGTAGTGGCATATTTATATATATTTCTGGACAATTCTGAAATAGTCGTAATAATTCGGGCTTGATCGAGTGTACTGAAGCCTAAACAATTAGAGAACATCCGCCCTTTCTGACGGGCTTCTACTATATCCCCTTCCGTGTGTATCTGAACAGTTAGAGGTTCCTTTCCTTCATCCGATTGAAATAGCATAAGTATCACCACTTTCTTTATTTTAATAGTAGTAAAAAAACAATAGGCCAAAAAGAAAGGTTAGATAACCTTTCTTTTTGGCCTACATCTAGTTCAGTGCCTAGCTTATCAGTGCCTTTATGAAGTTGGGTTTAAAATCAGAAGAATTGTACTTTTATCTTTATGAAAGTCCCATGCTACTAGTATATCTGTTACCTTTGAATCTAAAATTATTTCTAATGATTGACTATGTTCATGAAGTAGCCTTTTTTCGAGATTTCTTTTAGCCAATGTAAGGTTTTCTTCAAATCCTAATTGAACTAATTCTTTCTCTATACTTACCATAATACCTTCCCTGATTATAAGAAGTGTTCTCTGATCTAATAAATAAGAAGAAACATCGTGAGGGAATTTTTCTGCTTTTTGAGTTACTTCCTCAACTTCTTTATGCAGCAATTTCTGATTTTTATAGGAATGATTAGCTATGTTTTCTTTATCAGAATGGATCATGGCAAACATCCCAGACTGCAGCTCTAAATTCCAATCATAATAAAATTCTTTAATATCTAAATGTATATTTAATTGTATATATCCTTTTATCTCTTCAATTAAAGTCTCCATTAACAAATCACGTGTTTTTTGAACATAGATAACTTGTCCCTTGTCTAACAAAGCCTTTTCTAAAGGTAATAAAAAGGCTTTAAAATAAACGGTTATAAAAGGAGGAGAAATGACGGTGAATACACCTCCAGGACCTCTTCCAAAGTTTTCACGAAGTAACCTTCCCATATAGCTACTTAATTCTTTTTCCAGTTTCGTTTTATCCATAGATGGTGCACCTAGTTTCTAGTTTCATAAGGTATACTATTCGTGATGTTTTATGAAAAATCCTTCTTCATCATAAGATCATTTTCGGCAATAAGAATTCACTTTTTATAAAGTGTAAACGAGGCATACTAGTATACCTTTAATAGATTGGTTTCTGTTTAGCTTTGTATTTCCTGTGTTTAAAGATTCTTCTTTTATTTAAAATTCCAATTTTACTTCCATAGATAATGGTACTTAAAAGTATTATATCCTTGCTAATTTCTTCTTTGTATAATTCATTGTCATACTTTTGGTAATCCTGCAACAATCGGCGAAGCTCTTTTATAAACAATACAATCTCATGATTATCAGCCATCCCGACCAAATCCTTTCTGTTGGCACATCCTATTTTTAGGTGCTGTTTTAGGGAATTATTCCGTTACAAAAGGACTTACTCTTTTTAGACAACAAAAATAAGCCGAAAAAGAAAAGGTATGTCCTTTGCTTCCTCGGCTTATGTTTGGCACAGTGTGTCCAATTCATTACTGCCTCATTAATTTTTTGGTTTTAGGATAAGCGTAATAATACTATTATCCTTTTCAAAATCCCAATCTACAAAAATATCAAGAATGTCTGCATTTAATATCTCATCATAGTCATCGTTTTGTCGTAAGATTCCTTTTTCCAAAGGACGCTTAGAAATGCGCAGGGTGTCATCAAAACCTAACGAAATTAGCTGCTTTTCAATAGCTACCAGTATTCCTTCTCGTACGACGACCAATGTGCGATCACTTAGTTTATATGAAGAGATTTTTTCAGGTCCTTTTTGTGCAATCTCACTCATCTTTGTAATTCGATCATGAATTTCTTGTTTTCCTGGGTAAGGGTCGCCCTCAGTCAAATCAGCTTTCAAATCGTCTAGACAAACTCCCACAAAAATTCCAGAGTGATGATCTAAGTTCCAATCATAATATAAGTGCTGTATGTCAAGGTCTGTAATCCCTTTAATTTGCCCAGTAATTTGAGGTTCAAGAGTCTTTACTAAAAGCTCTCTTGTAGTCATCACCTGAAGTTCTTCATTCTGGTCTAACAGTACTTGTTCCATCGGCGATACAAACCCGCTGACATAAATAACAACATAAGGTTCATAAATTGTAACATGAACAGCTTCGGGGCCTTTTCCAAAGTTATCTCGTAACAATTTGCCCAAATTATTCGCCAATTTTGTTTGCTGAGCCTTAATATCCATATTTCTTCATCCTTTATTAAGAAAGAAGCATCATATCCTCTTTCCATCATTTTATTGTACCATTACCAATGAATAATTTAAATATGCAGAATAAATAAAAAATAATCTTTACAATATGTTTAACCTAATTATAAACGTTCAAAACCTCTTCCTTGTGAAAAAGGCACTCACGTATTTGGCTGCCTTTTTCATTTGTCATAGTACTACCTAGTGAGTCCATTACAAACGCTCCAATAATAAAAGCTAGGAGAACAAAGGCAATGTTTATGCTAATAAAAATAAAGAATTTTAACTCCAATATAAAATGAATGAATTAGTTTTTTCAATTAAATCAGCGAAACATAAAAAGGACTTTAAATTTAAAGCCCTTTTTTTATTTCTATGGAAAAATAATGCTATATTCACTTCGAAAAGCAGAGATCGATTGGCCCTGCTTGTTATTTGACTATCACTTTCCCCACCATTCCACTATTAAAATGATACCTACATATCAGTTCATATGTACCGGGGTTTTGTGGTTTCACGGTAATGGTTTTTTCTTTTCCAGGCTGGACTTCAGCGTCAATTCCGAGTTTTTCTACTGTGAAGGTATGCTCTTTCTGACCTTCATTTTTCAATATCAATGTTGTCGTTTTTCCACTCGGGATAGTGATGGTTTCTGGATTAAAGTAATCATCGTTCAACTGAACCTCTATGGCTTTCTGTCTTACCACGTCGGATTCGGCCAAAACGCCGAGTGATCCTGAAGTCATCACACCGATAACCATCGCAAACAAAGCGACTAATCCCATTAACCACTTTTTCATAGACATTTGCATTCACTCCTTTCATAAGCCATATTCTTTTCCAATTCATAAAATAATATCACTATTTTTTTGTGAATGAAGTATTATTTTTCCTTAATTTCAATTTCTGGAAAGCACAAATAGTTATGAACGTTGAGAGAAGCGTGAGTGCTAAGAGAAGAAAATAGCAGGCGTAATCAGGAATGGATAATTTTTATAAAAAGAGCCTCTCAATTAGGTCTCTTAGTTAAATTACCTAACTTTATAAAATAGTATTGATACTAATAGAACAGTTACAATCATATTCTTATAAAAGAAAACAATAAAAAGGAGTGTCAAGTTAGTTGATAAAAGCTAAGGTTAGTTTACGGCCTATTGTTAGTAAGATAAATTTACCTACCGTGTTGAAAACAGCTATACTTCCTGGTGACTCATTTGAAAGCTTATTTATTGCAACCCAAGTAGGAGAGATCTTTTACATAAGAGACGAAGCTATACAGACTTTTTTAGATATTCGCTCACGAATCATAAAATTAGGTACGTCTGAACCAGGTGTTTCTCGCGGAGGATATGATGAACGAGGATTGCTAGGGCTAGCGTTTCATCCAGAATTTTATTATAACGGTCTGTTTTATCTTTATTACTCAGTAGCTGGAACACAAGGCCCAGGTGCACTTTCCGAACATTATAGTCCTAACCCGTGTGATCCTAAAACTTCAAACTTAAGGTGGATAAATAGAGAAACTCAATATGATCATATTGATACAGTGGAAGAATGGGTTTTCCAACCAAATGCTCAGCCTCAAAAAAGACGGACGATACTTAACTTAAGAAGACCATTTTTTAATCATAATGGTGTCAACAGCTTAAACTTTTCACCTGAAACTGGAAAACTTATCTTAACAATCGGAGATGGCGGATCAGGCTATGCCCCCTTTAACTTAAGTCAGGATGATATGGAAATTTACGGTAAAATAATTGAAATTGATGTAGGTAAGAATACATTTATCCATAATCCACCCGCAGTCACACGTTTTAGTGAACTCCCCTCACCTATTCAGGAAACTCTTACGCTCATTGCTAAGGGTGTTCGCAATATAACGGGCATTTCATTTCAAAAATTTTATAATCAGTACATCAAATATGTGGGAAATGTTGGACAAGACGTGGTAGAGTCGATTTTTTCATTTGTTCAGTATAAGCCAATACCTGTTCCTCAACTTGTTCAAGCTTCTTTAATGAGAGCTAAACCCAGCCAAGAAGGATTTATTAACCTTGGGTGGCGGGGATGGGAAGGAGATTTTCCAACTTCGTTTATAAAAAGATGTTCTGAAAATCCGGCCTTGGATGAGAAAATAATTGCTTATTACAATGAAGCGGTAAAAACTTCAGTGAGACGTCTTCAGCCTTTAACTAGTTATTTTCATAAAGATCCCCGCCCCAATAAATTTTTGGGGACCTCCCTTACAGGAGTTCAGCCATATATGGGGAATAAAATCCCTTACTTAACAGGAAGCGTTATGTTTACGGATATTGCACAGGTTAAAGAATCTCAATCCCCAGTTAGAGGAGTTTTGGCTTGTACCAGGGCAGGTACAGATTGTAAGCTAAATGATTTTAGTGTTGTGGAAATTGATTATAATTTTGGTTCTCAATCAGCTTACTACGTTAGTTTGGGAACGAACCTGGATCAAACCAGGCTTTATTTAGGAGTTTATGACTCTATGAAAGTGTCTGACTTTAATCAAGGTACTGTTTTTGAAATTGTTCCATGATTTATATTTATAAAATTCGACTGGGCATTGATTTTCTTCCAAAAATTACAGCTTAATTTTTTCACCAGTTATTTTATAGGAATGAACAAATGAACTTTCTAGAAAATAAGAAAGCCTTTAATCAATAAAGCCCATAAAAGATTCATTTTATGGGCTACAGTACATACCTTTAGAAAGATAAAGAAATTTATCTTAATGGATGCGACCTATTCCTGTAAAAATAAATGCGACTTATTAGTCCTCCCTCTTAATTTCTTCGCATATTACATGTAAGAGTTGATATATCGGACAATGATCTAAATCTCTCTTTAACCCCTTATTCTTTAACCCCTTATAATGTAAAAACAGTTAACCGAGGTGAAATTCATGTACTTTTTAAAGTCTCTTTCAAATGAAGTAAAATCTGCGCAGCTTTTTTTTAATAGACTATCTAAAACTAAGCAGCTTGTATCAGGCGCTCTTTTCGCCAGCTTAGCAGCCTTTTTTCAATCAGCAGGAGGTTTCTTACCAGGAATAGGATTTTTTATTAGTCCGTTGTCTACTGCACCCATTCTTTTTTGTTTTATACTTTCGCTCCCTCTAGGATTTATTACTTATACGCTAACAAATCTGCTTCTTCTGATTATCCAGCCAAGTGAACTTATTATTTTTCCTTTTACAACAGGAATATTGGGAATGGGCATAGGAGCATCTTTTTACTTTTTTAAAAAGAGATTGTACATTATTATAAGTGGTGCCACCCTATTAACTGTTGGGATTATTACCTTATTGTGCGTTTTCAAATTCCCAGTACTAGGTCCCGTGATTTCCAAGAATTTTTCTCTTTCTACTGCTGGCTTTATTTTTTTATTTGATTTCCTCTATAGTTGGATTTGGGTTGAACTCAGCTTAGCTTATTTTAAAAAATCAAAAACATTTATTTCCTAGTGAATCTACAAATTAATCCCGTAACAGAGATAACTCGTTAAAATAATGGAGAAATCGCAATCAGCTTTTTAGAAAAACATCAATTAGGACAATCTTATCTGAATTTTTTAAGGCTCTTTTCATTATATTTTCAAATTCAACTAAACTATTTGCCCGTTCTCCTTTAATTCCAAAGCTGGTTGCCAGTTGAACAAAATCCGGGTTTGTAAAAGTTACTCCATAGCTCTTACCAAACTTTTTGTTCATCATTTCCTGTTCTATTTTTAATGTAGAGTCGTTTAAAACAATAATGATGAATGAAAGCCCTAAGCGCTTTGCCGTCTCTATTTCAGCAAAATTCATTAAAGCTCCTCCATCTCCAGTAATACAAATAACTGGATCATTAGGGCAGGCTAGTTTAGCTCCAATTGAGCCTGGTAAAGCAATACCCATGGAAGCTAGACCATTTGATATAATAAACTTGTTAGGGTTTTTGGGTTGGTAAGTTCGGGCTATAGATACTTTATGAGCTCCTACATCTGAAATCACAATTGTTTTCTCTGAAGAGAGCTTGTCGATAATATGCAAGATATTCTCGATTGTCAAAGGCAGCAAATTGCTGTCTATCTTTTTCTCTTCAATGTGATAGGATTGCTTAATATGTTTCTGGAGATTGCCAGAGGGAATCCATGGTTTAGAAGGAATATCCAGCTGATTGAATACTCGTAAAGTCTGCTTTATATCTCCAACCAATTCCACTTCTATAGGATAATATTCATCTATTTCTGCGGGTAAAGTATCTATATGTAAAATTGGTGTTTTTTCCGTGTTCCATTCTTTGGGTAACCTTTCGACAAAATCAAACCCAATTACAATAAGTAGATCAGCTTCCTTTAAGCCTGCGAGCACTTCATCTTTTTCATTAAATCCAAACGTAAAGAAATTTTGTGGATGATCTTTAGACAATACACCTTTAGCCATATAACTATGGGTAACCGGTGATTGAAGGCGTTCAATAAATGGTTGAAGCTCATCCACGGCTCCCTGTCTAACAGCGCCGTTACCGATAATAACAAAAGGTTTCTTATACTGCTTAATAAGAGTATTGGCAGCCTGAATGGACTCCAATATAGGTATGCTTACGGGTATAGATGTAGGTAAAATAGGTTTAATGGGAACGATTTGAGTTGCTAAGTCTTCTGGCAATTCTACTACTACGGGTCCTGGCTTTTCCATTTGTGCAATTTTAAATGCTTTTCGAATAATCTCAGGAAGCGTTTGTGCATCTTTTATCTGAACACCCCACTTCGTTGCCGGTTCCACCATTTTGATAATGTCCATATACTGATGCGAATCTTTATGCTGCCTTCCCAAAGCAGCCTGTCCTGTTAAAGCAACAACAGGGGAATGGTCTAGCTTTGCGCTAGATATACCTGTCAATAAATTAGTAGCTCCAGGGCCTAATGTTGATAAGCATACCCCTACTTTGTTTGTTAACCTTCCGTATACATCTGCCATAAAAGCAGCTCCTTGCTCATGCCTCACATTCACGAATTGAATCTGTTTAGAGCTTGATAAAGAATCAATAAAATCCAAGGTCTCTTTACCGGGTATTCCGAAAATATATTCAACTCCCTCATTTTCTAAACATTGAACAAGTGTGTCGGTCACTTTCATATTGTTCGACCTCTCTTTAGATAGTATTGTGACAAGCTTATGTGAAAGGAATAGCTCATTAATCTTTATCTCATTTTTTTAGTTTTAACTCGCAAAAATCCCAAATATATGCAAGGAAATCCTATTCACTAACTATCCTATTCACTAACTATTGTTTATAGTGTTGCCATTAGGTTCTTATGTTAAATACATTTTTTAGAGAATGTATAAATAATTGGATGAGTCAAAAAAATTGGAATGAAATTAAACCTCAATGACTGTTTCTTTGTTAGTGAACAAAAAAAGGCTCCCTCAAAAGCTGAAGCCTTTTAAATTAAGTCATTAAGATTTGTAAAGAGGAAACATCAATGTATTATTTTTGTGTTTGAAGATTCTTTTCAAACATATCGATAATATGAAGGAACCTTTCAGCCTCTCGAAAAACATGATCAGCTAAAAGAGGATGAATAATACTTTTAATTCTACATTCCTCAATTAAATCTCTTGCTGTTTTTTTAAAGTCTCTAAGGGAAGCCACGGAAACACGATTCTGATCAAGAAATTGATCCAAAAGAGGTACCGTTTGAGATTGAGGCTTCATAGACTCTAAATCTCTTGCTTGAAAAACTAATTGATCAAAATCGTGACTGAAGTTTCTCGCCATATCTACAAGTTTTCTTTCTGATGGATCAAGAAGATGGCCTATAAATTGGGCATGATCAGCCATAATTCTTAAAAAGAAGACATTTTCCTTTATAATGGCATCAGCTAGCGGCTTCAATTTCCCTTCGTTTAATTCAATTAATCGTTTTCTAAAATAGTTGGCTTCTCTACTAGTATGATCAACCAAAAGAGGAAAGTTATTTGAGCCCGGTAGTTGACAGGTTAAGATTAAACCTAAAATTTTTCTCTTAAATGCAAATATACCTGTGGCTGCTTGTTGGACTTCCGAATTAAATCTTCTCATTTGCTCCGGATCTGTTTGATTAGTAAATGAATGAGAGCGTTGTTCAATATCTTCAAACAAACGATAAAATTGATTCGCTTCCTGTATTAATTGTGTATCCTCACATCTAAAACCTAATCGAAGAAACAATGAGTGTTCCTTCATAATCCTTGACCAAAAACGAATTTCATCTAAGGATTGTGCAACAAATGCATTAGTCATTATTAATCCTCCTATATATAATTGTAAATTAGTTTCATTCTAAGTTATTCTGTTTTATGTCTGGACATGCTTAAGCTCACATAAAAATTGGTTTTACTATATTTTTGAGGAATGGAATAAAAGATTTTGATTTTAGCCCTTCTCTCACAAAAAGAACAGGTACATGTAGAGTAGTGAATCTTCTTTACATGGGGGGTTTTAAGACCAATAAGTCCCTCCTTCACATGCTGATTACATACCATTAGCATATGCTTCACATTTTTCACCTCTTTTTCTTCTAGAGTTTTATATAAACATATGAGACAAGCAATAATATTTATGAATGTATAAATACAAGAGCCTAAAATTTCGAATTCTCTACTATCACCTTATAGAAAGGTATCCTCTGTAACCCTTCATCCGTGTGAGCTGATTGGGAGTGTGGTAGTACTCTATAAAGAATTATTATTAGAAAATAACATTTTGAGGAATGTGAAAAATGCCATATACAAATAATAAGACGGATTATTTAGATTGGAAGGAGCAGCTTTTATGAAAAAATTGTTATGGATGGGATTTATTTTGTTATTTTCGCTAAACATGCTGGTTGACCCAAGTAGTACTCGTGCTCAAACACAAGAACATCGTGTTAGTCAATCTCAGGTAAAGTTTGAAAATGAATTCAGAAGTCTTTGGATGGATCATGTATTGTGGACAAGCAATTATATTACAAGTGCAACAACAGCAGGGTCAGAAGACCAAAAACAGGTGTTGGCAAGGTTATTAAAAAATCAAGAAGATATCGGGAATGCTGTAAAGCCGATATACGGAGAGAAAGCTGGGAATAAACTTACGGATTTGCTCAAGGAACATATTGTGATTGCTGGCAAGATTGTAGATGCGGCTAAAACGGGAAAGAAAGCCTTGGTGAACCAATTAAACAAAGAATGGTATAGAAATGCTGATGATATAGCAGCGTTCCTTAGCCAGGCCAACCCTTATTTAAAAAATGAAGATTTGAAAAAATTACTGTATATGCATCTAAAATTAGTGACAAATGATTTATCTGCAAGCTTAGAAAAAGATTGGGAGGCAAGAATCGTTGCAATTGATGAAGGAGTCTCACATATTATCTTAATGGCAGATACTATATCTGCGGGAGTTGTGAAGCAGTTTCCAAAGAAATTTAATAAATAATTTTAATAATATCCAGTATTATTTGAAATTTCTTCATAAAACACTGCACCTGTAAGGGCTCTTTTACTTGATGACTCTAAGAAACCTTATGTTTACTAAAAAGGTAAACGTAGATATTCTGCATAAAGCGTCATAACCAAAGGTTTATTAAATTTAAACACTGGGTATTATCAAATCAAGACGATGTGTTAAGAGTACCGCCCGTGCTTAGGGTGTGTCCTTCTCTATTCTATAAAAAATGGCGCCTAAAACGGCGTCATTTTTTATTTGGAAACAAGTTTACGGATTTTAGTGCGAAGGTTGTATTTATATGAAAAAGGTATATAGATTCCTATCTAATAGAATGTATTTTTACGCCACTATTCAAAATTTTTTTGAGTGAACTTCCTTTTCTTTAGGAAAGACCGGTTCCATTGTGCTCTCTCATCTAATTTAGGTTCATATTTATGAATACAATGCCCTTAATAATTGTGTGAACAGTGGCTAATACTCGACTTCTATCATTTCCATGTTTAGAAGATCACTTATAAATATTTTGAAGGTTTTGCACCAGAACCTCATTATGATGTATATAGTCATACCCTTATTACATTTTAATGGAATGAGTGATGATAAAGAAAGTTAAAAAGATCAAATTAATTTAAGTTTAAGATGTCTCTATTGGGATAATATAATAAATAAGCTAGATTTAATGATAATCTGGTTTATTTTCTATATTTTAGGAGGCAATAAAAAATGGAACACGGTAAAGTGAAATGGTTTAATGCTGACAAAGGTTTTGGATTTATTGAGCGCGAAGGTGGAGAAGATGTATTTGTTCACTTCTCAGCTATTCAAGGTGAAGGTTTTAAATCCTTGGATGAAGGTCAAGAAGTGACTTTTGATATCGAACAGGGACAACGTGGACCACAAGCGACAAACGTAAATAAAGCATAAGAAACCATACTAAAAAACAGACTCTATTTTCAGAGTCTGTTTTTACTTAAAAAGATTTTTATATCAACACTTATTCATCAATAATTATAGTTCACGTTTTTTTAACTCTTCTTCAAAGAAAAAGGTACTTGGGTATTTGTCGACTGTATAAGAGTATCTTTTCATGTTTTTTACATAATGACTTTTTAAGATTGTCACTAATTCATTTGATACTCTTATATTTACTATTTCTCCATTACTAAATATTTTCTCACTCATAGCCATTATCCTTTCTCGCATCAAAAATAATCAGGTATTATTTTCTATATGTTTTTTTACGGCCTACTGTTTCTTTTCTCCCTCTATTTCTCTTACGCTCTGTTTTTGCCTTTTTATTACGAAGTGGTGCCACTTCAGTCAATTGGACAGAGGTCATATTTGATTCTTTTGTTAAGAGCTTTAAAGTGGCTGACAGTAAAGAAACAGAATCCACTTCTTCTAATAGCTTTTCCGCCATTGGCTTATATTCCACAAACTCCCCTTTGTCGATAGCGGTCAAAACCTGGTGAATGATTGCTTCCTGATGCCCTGCCATTACCTCACTAGAAGTAGGAGGTGATTGTCTAGACATTTTGGTTTTCGTGACATCTTCAATCACTTTTAAATGATTACGTTCTCTTGGAGTTATAAAGGTAACTGCCAATCCCTTAGTACCTGCCCGTCCTGTTCGGCCAATACGATGAACATAGCTTTCAGGGTCCTGAGGAATATCAAAATTATAGACATGGCTAACACCTGTAATATCAAGTCCTCTTGCTGCAACGTCGGTTGCAACCATAATCTCAATCGTATGATTCTTGAATTGACGAATTACATCGGCACGTTTGGATTGTGTAAGATCTCCATGAATGCCTTCTGCTGCATACCCACGCTTTTTTAGTCCTTCAGCAAGTTCATCCACACGTTTTTTTGTGCGTCCAAACACAATAGCAAGGTCTGGTGATTGAAGGTCTACAAGATTACAAAGAACATCAAATTTTCGATTCTCTGGAATTTCCATATATTGCTGCTCAATGTTCTTTACCGTTAACTCCTTCGCTTTTACTTTTACCAGTTCAGGATCGTTCATAAATTTCTGGGCTAGACTTTGTACTTGCTTCGACATAGTTGCTGAAAATAGTAAAGTTTGATGGGGAGAAGAGATGCCACCAAGAATCGTTTGGATATCTTCAATAAAGCCCATATTTAACATCTCATCTGCTTCATCCAGAACAGCTGTACGAATATGATTTAAACGAATGGTTCTTCGCTTCATATGGTCCTTAAGGCGTCCTGGGGTTGCCGAGATAATATACGGTCTGTTTTTAAGGGCTTTAATCTGACGATTAATATCCTGGCCTCCATAAATGGGTAGCGTTTTAACTCCTTTTACCTGTCCAATTCGATTTAACTCCTCTGCTACTTGAATAGCCAGTTCACGTGTCGGTGCTAAGACTATTCCCTGAATCCCTTCTTCACCAAGCTCAACCCGCTCTATAAGGGGAATACCAAAAGCTGTTGTCTTTCCAGTACCGGTTTGAGCTTGTCCAATTAGATCTTTACCCGTCATAGCTATCGGAATAGCTTCAGCCTGAATCGGCGTAGCCTCTTCAAAACCCAAGTTATGAACTGCCTTTTCAATGTCCTTGCTTAAATTAAAATCAGAAAATTTTTTCATTTTTTCGTGCTCCTTCTCTTACTTAAATTCAGAAATGAGAAAAGTACTCTTTAACGAGAGATATTATTTATTCATTTCTGCGTATTGGAAATCAGTGTTATTATTCACGAACATCTTATTTTAGCGTATCTATACAAGGCGAATTCATGCCTTATTTTATCCGCGCTTCCGTGTATTTATAAATTTTTATAGGATCTATAAAGTGTGGTTTAATTTAGAAAGATATGGTTCTCACTATTTCTTTTTTAAAAGGTATACTATTTAGGAGGAGGGATGATGTAGTTATGTATTATAACCATAGGAAAAAAAATCAAGAGCCCTTACCTAAAGAACAAATAGAGATTTGGGAATGTGAATCAGAAGAATGTAATGGTTGGATGAGAAAAAATTTCTCTTATCAAAAACAGCAAAAGTGTCCTTTATGTGGCCATAAAATGAGAACAGGAGAACGGCTTTTAGATGCGTCTCCTAATCCCCATCAAAAATAATTCATGTCCATCTGTTGTATAAATCTATAAAAAAATTACGGCACTTCTTTAACTGAAAGTAAACTTCTTACCAAACAAACATGCCATATTTGCTTTGTATTTCTAGTGTATGGTTAACTAGTTCATACCTTGTACCCTACGTATGACCCAGAAACCAGACTTAAAACGCTGGTTTTTCTATTATAACGAGATTTTAAAATGAGATATAATATGTCTTTTGCTAGCTAGTGAAATCAAAAGTAAAAAAAGACTCCTAGGTGGAGTCTTTTTTACTCATTTTAATTATGCTACTTTATGAACGTTAGCAGCTTGTGCTCCACGTTGGCCTTGTTCGATGTCAAACGTTACTTTTTGACCTTCTTCTAATGATTTAAAGCCTTCACCTTGAATAGAGCTGAAATGTACGAATACATCGTCTCCGCCTTCAATTTCGATAAAACCGAAGCCTTTGTCTGCATTAAACCATTTTACTGTACCTTGTTCCATAATAGTGCCTCCTGGTGTGGAATAGTCCACACTTGTATTACTACCCTTGTCCAACCATACTATCTTAAGATGAAAATTTCTATGGAAGAGATTTCTCTTCTCTCAATCCTACACCGAACAAAAATAATTAACCTAAGCGTAACACACAGAACCGAAGATAGCAAATACAGAAAAATAGATAAAATTTTAAAATGGAAATATATGTATATCATTAAGAACTAATTTAAGGTTTACTAGCAGTACATAAATTCAATGGACTTTCACCATTTTTGCACCTCTGTAGATTACTTACAAAATAATAAGCGCATTAAGAAACCTGCTGTTTTTGTGTATATGAAATTTTTCATAAAATTGATATCTTGGGCATAATACAGGATAGACACTTGGTAGAGGGGGGATTGTGTGAGACTTAAGGATGGAAACTTTTATACAGATAGTAGAACCAATAAGGTATATAGATTAAATGAAGATAACAAAGGAAGTTGGTACCTGAGTACTCATGATGATGAAGATAATAATCAAATGTCAAGAACTTCAGGGCGTAACATGATGAAAATGTTAAAGAGTTTTTATAACAAAGTGAACGACAGTTGAAAATTTACAGCTCTGGAAAACAGCATAAAAAATATAAAGCTAGCTTAACACAGCTAGCTTTATTTCTAATTTATAGAGCTAGTTATCATAATGTTTTTTGGGGATTAAGCAACAATACTAACAAAAAATTTTTAGCCTTGCCATTGGGAATCACCTATTATTTAATTTTGATTGCAGAAGCCTTGTTGTCCCAATCGGATGCCATAATACCATTTCTATATTGTTTTTTGAAAAATCATCTATAATTGATATTGTTTTAATCTCATATTGAGATATATAATAAAAACAAGAAAAAGAAAACGCTTTCTATATTTAAATACATTGTTACTTCTCAAACTATAAGGAGGATTTAAAATGAGCCAAGTGGAAAGAAATTCTAAAGTGCAGAAATTAGTTGAGTATCAAAAATTCAATGAAGAAGAAGTTTCGAAGATGACAGATCCGCAGGTTGAATATTATCACTGGCTCTATTTTGATGATTCCGCTTATGATTATATGTAACTCAATTATAAAATAAGAAAAAAGCACAAAAACGTTTGGTTCCAACGGGTTTGTGCTTTTTTCGTTTCTTTAATTATGCGATTACTCGTTTTTAACACCATTTCCTGTGTCAACAAAGTGAGGGCTGCCTTCCTTCCGGTTGAAAAGTCTCCAGAACTCACTATATTCATCGTCTTCTGACGTATTCGGAAACACCTCTAATAAATAACCTTGAGATAAAAAGATCTTTAGCCCTCCTACTTCGTCCGAGTCAACTCTTTCTACAATCGTGTGTTCGTTTATATCTTCTATAATCGATTCAATTCGTTCGCTGATTTTCCCCTTCTCTTACTTCGCTGATTGTCTTTATAAATTCACGCTCAGTTACTCCTAGATAGGAGTCGGAGCGACGAACATACACAATCCTGAGGTTTCTGTAAGGTTCAGGTATTGGAAAGAGTTGTACTAACCCTTCCCTCTCATATCTCTCCGCTAATGACCGGGCTATAAGTGTCACACCCAGACCAGAAACTACTGTCCCCATAATCGTTTCAAGTGTAGCAAATTCCATAATTTTTGGTGATATTATTTGTTCGTCTTTTAACCATTGCTGTAGTCTTTCTCTATATTGGCAGCCTTCATTAAATAAAATGAATGGTAAGTGTAGTAACTCTTTGGCAGACTGAATCTGCTTCTTCCCTTTTTCATTTGCACTGCATACAAGTACAATTTCTTCATCAAAAGCCGGAATTTGATCAAGCGTTGACACATTTACTGGTTCTGCTACAAATGCCCCGTCTAACTGAAACTTAAGAACTTTCTCTATTAATTGTGTACTTACTCCTGATACTAAAGAAATATCCACATTTTTGTGCTTATTATGATAGGAAGAAATGATTTCAGGAAACCCTACTACCGTTTCAACTAACCCAATACATAATGATCCAACAAGGTTACGCTCATCTTGAAATGCTTTCTGTATTTCATCCATCAGCCGCATCATTTGTTCTCCATATGTTAAAAGTTTTCGACCTTCTACATTTAATGTCATTCCTCGTCTGTGACGATGAAACAATGGGTGTCCAATTTTTCGTTCAAGAGACCGAATACGTGCTGTTACATTTGGTTGGACATAGCCTAGCTTATCAGCGGCAAGGCTTACACTGCCGTATTCTGCTACAGCCATAAATATGCGTATATCTTCTACTTCCATAAACATCCTCCTTTCCACTTACATTCATTTAGGTATTAATAATAGTGATATCTACAATCATTTATCATTATTTTACAAGATATCAAGCTCTAGATAAAATAATGACATCTGATTGCTACTGCAATTATTTAGTAGCAATTACGTAAAGTTCTTAAAATGAGGTGACTGAAAGGAGGAAATCTGATTGTTTTATTTACTATTGTTTCTTGCCATCATCTTGGAGGTAATCGCAGTATTTTTTCTTAATCTTACAAATGGATTCACAAACTTTGTTCCTACTGTTTTCGCCATACTATTTTATTGTTCTTCAATTGCTGCTTATATGCTACTTAACGCCAAAGGTGAAGTAGGAGTAGCAAGTGCTTTGTATGCAGGAGGAGCAACCGTACTTGTTGTTGTCACAGGTATCATCTTTTTTGATGAAACTATTTCCTTATCTAAAATTTTAGGTGTTTCTCTTATTATAATCGGTGCAGTTTCTCTTAACATTAAAGGGAGCTCTAAAGAAAGAAGGACAGCGTAATGGGATACGTATTTTTAACGATTGGCTTAGTTTTAGGCATTGCAGGGCAAATGTGTGTAAAACTATCTAAAGGCTTTAGACAAACTGTTCCCACGATAGGCGCATTTCTACTCTTCATTGCTTGTATTTATTTTATTTCTCTAACGACACACTATTTTGAAATGGGAATCGTTTTTGCTATATGGGCAGGGCTGACGATTGTTAGTACAACGCTGTTAGGTATTTATATATTTAAGGAATCAAAAAACAAAAGAAAGATTATCTCGGTTACTCTTATTATTACAGGTGTTATTATACTGAAAGCTTTCTAATAAAAATAAGATAAATAAGGCCCTTACTTAACTTATAAGTAAGGGCACCAATGCAACACGGTCCATCTCTTCTTCTAATTCATGTATTCGTTTTGGTAATACACTTTTCAATTTCACAGCCTCTGCTAGAGAAATTTTAGACATAGATCAAAGCTCCTTTATTCATAAACTTAATTTTTACTATTTTATTGTTGTAATACCTTCTCATAATAAGGAGGTGTTGTGCCACTTCCGCCATACCCTGAGACACTGCTGCGATCTACTTTATAAGACATTACATAGTGTCCTTTTCGTTTCCCTTTGGTCCAGTTTTCTTCAAAGGTCACAAGGTATAACTCTTTATTTATTTTTTTAGCACGAGTGCTTCTTTGAACGTGATATCCCTCAAACGTTCCTTTCCATGTTCCAACTGTATCAGGAAATAAATCAATATCTGTTCCTTCACCAGTTGTCACAAACTCTATGGCATCTTCTTTGGTAAATGGCGGAAGACTAGGTGATATCGCTTCCAATATACTCCAACTGAGAAGTAAAAGAATAAGAGGTATAATTAGCAATACTTTTGTACTTTTTTCCCTGTCAATTCTTCTTTCTACCCACCAATCTATACATGCATATAACATAGCAGCTGCCATCCCGTAATAAGCCAAATATGTATCTTGAAAAAACAAACCGTTAATTAAGCCTAATATGCCGTGGAAGAAGACAAATAGCCACCTCATGTTGGGAAGCCATTTCTTTCGAATAGCGTCCAGTATAACTGAGACAAAATTTCCGTATACAGCAATAACTGCACCTACATAAAAAAGATATACAAGGAACCACCCTGCCATGTCATTTCCAGTATGATACAATAGTTCTTCTCCATCAGTTAGCTGTTGAACCAGACCTGTTATTGCCAAAAGGTAAGCTAAAATAAAGCTTGTAGAAAGAGTTGTTATCGTCTTTCTCAAAATCACATAATCTTTTTCACTTTCCATAAAGGGTACCTTTTTCTATTTATTTCTATATATTTTATATTAAATCATATTTCGTCATTTAAAGGCGACTTACAAACAAAAAATTGTGATTGATACTATTTATTTTAGTGGCTTTGTTATAGTAAAACGTTAATCACAGAAGTACATATATTAAACTGATTTGTGTTAAACTGTTACAAGCTTAATACTTTGAAAAAGAAAGGCCGGAAAAAACATGACACAAACGAATACAGCATTTCGTGATGCGCTTATCAAATCACTGCGAGGTGAAAGAGGTCATCTTCCGACGATTAACGCAATAACTGATATTAATATGAAGCTTGCTTCACATAAACAAGAGGAATTACCTTATTCTATTTATCAATTAGTGAAGCATATGAGCTATTGGCAAGACTTTTTACTTGCCCTTGCTAAAGGAGAAAACCCCGAAAAACCGAAAAGTGTGAGTGAAAGCTGGCCCGAACATCCAGCTCCGTCTGATGAGGAAGAATGGAAAAAGACGATCCAGCATTTTTGTGATGGAATTGACGAAGCTTGTCACTTAGCTGATACATTAGCAATCGAAGAACCTCTGGATGCTTGGCCAAGTGAGACCCCAGGGGGATTACTGCGTAATATTGCTTCTCACAACAGCTATCATCTAGGTGAAATTGTCATTATGAGAAGATTAAACGGAGCATGGCCACCGCCAACAGGAGGCTTTCCTGCTTAATAAAAACCGATTGAGACACAATGATTGGCAGAAATAAAGCCCTAAGAAGCGTCGATTAGACACTTTTAGGGCTTTATTTTAGTTATGTGCTATTACCTTTTGTTTTATCTATAAATCAATCGATTACTGAATTCGATTTTCAGCACTCTAAAAATCTTTGTCTTCGTGCAATTAGTTACCTATAAGAATAATGTGTCTGACGAAACAAGTCTTCTTCTGCATTTCTGACAATTGAAAAGTGTACAACATTGTAATGAACATGTAAACTTTCACTATGATGCTTTATAATTTGTTCCGTACTTAAACCTGTTACGGCTCGCTGCTGAATGCCCACCCCATTGATCGTAGCTGTTTTGACTGCACTATCTATACAGTGTTGTCTCTAAATTTATGACAAGCTCAGTGAGCAACTTAACGAATGTTCTTTACCCCTTGGTCTTTTAACTAGTTCCCCTCCACAGTTAGGACAAATATACATCGCGTTTTCACTACATTTATCACAAAATGTACATTCATGTGTACAGATATAAGCAACAGAGCTATTATGGAGTTTCTTATTGCACTTTTCGCATGTATTTCTCATTTCTAAAGCCATTAAATCCCTCCTTTTGATATAATTAAATTGTATTCTATAAATTTCTATTTTTACATATGTTTCTCATTGTATTACTAAGTAATAACTTTAATATTGACGGAAAACCTACTATTTTAATTTATAATTTAAAGCGGGGTATGTTTTATGGATGAAATTGATAAAAATATATTACTACATCTACAAGAGAATGCTCGTTTGTCCGTTCCACAGTTGGGAAAGCTGGTTGGTTTATCTACCCCTGCTGTTAATGAAAGGGTAAAAAAACTTGAAGAAAAAAATATAATAGATGGATATAGAGCAATAATTAATCCTGAAAATTTTAATAAACCTGTAACTGCTTTTATTTTATACAGCAATACAAAATGCAAGCAATTCGTAGAATATTGCAAAGAACACCCTGAAGTTATCGAATGTCATCGTTTGGCAGGTCAATACAACTACTTAGTAAAAGTTTTAACTAATTCCGTTCAATCTCTTGAAACATTCATTGATGAATCTATGGCTTTTGGGCAGCCATCTACATTGATTAAACTTTCCTCACCAGTTGTTTATAAAGCAATAAAGTAGATTATAATCTACTCTTTTTTTATTATTAAATCTATTTAAGGTAATTCTATTATAAGAAGAACATGTTCTGTTGATAGCCGCCTTTTTAACTGATCAGCTAGCAGGATTAGAAGTGCATAGAATTTACAATTGCAGTTATCATACTGTCTGTTCTCGGCAGGTATTTTTCTATACGTTCATATGTTACAATAGAGAAAGAACATAAATTAAAATTATATGGTCTCTTTGTACCCTGAGTTTCCTTATAATGGAAAGAGGTACTTTTATGAATATACTTGAAATAAAAAAAACGCTTTATACTCTTGTTCAATACGAGGATAGTGCTATTACTCATACCATTCCTCAAGTACTGGAACTGTCGTATTGTAAAACATCTAAGATTTTTCAAATCACTACACTTACGGATCAAAAAACCTTAAATTATAACGATTATGATATAGATAACGCTTCTGAAGCTTTATACAAGATCTTAAACTGAAGAAAGCGATTCAATGATTCTTCTATCTTTTATTTAACAAACGTGCGATTGCACAATATGTTATTTTAAACCAAAGAAACTCCTGGTATATGTTCAGGAGTTTCTTTGGTTTTTCTAATGTATACAAAATACAAATCTAATTTAAAAAACCATCTAAAAATATTTAAAACAGCACGAAACCGGAAAGACGATGCCACTATTTCTTTAATTAGAAACTTCCTCTGAAAGGGTTAGCACCATCTAAAGATTCATATCATATGTATCTTTAAAAACGTAAAAGTGGCTTTAGTTATTTTCATTTTACAGATTATTTACTAGAAGTAATTCCTAAAAAATGAAGTGCATTTTTTACAGTAGCCATTGTCCGGGTAGAATCTAAATTAATACCTAGCTGTACAGCAGAGCGAGATAATTCTGGCCTTAATCCTGTTAAAATACATTGCACTCCAAGTAGTGACATAACGCTATTAATTTTAAAAAGATGCTCCGTTACAATTGAATTCAATGTATAAATACCGGAAAAATCTATAATTAAACAATTTACATTTTGCGTCTGCACTTTTACTGGAACGGCCATTAAAAGTTGGTTTGCTCTTTCCTCATCTATGGATCCTACTAAGGGAAGTACAGCGATTCCCTCTAAAAGAGGAACAAGGGTTGTAGACAGTTCATTTATTTGCTTTATTATTTCTTTTTGTCTTGTTTCACTCTCTTTTTTTACCGTAATATCTCTCACATAGGTTTGGATTACTTTTTTATCCCCCAGCAGCAAGGGATGACAATATAATTCAACATTAACAGTTGTCCCGTCCAATCTAAATATGGTTTCCTCAATGAGCTCTGCTGGGCGTTCATAAGCAGATTGGATTCTTTTCCTTATTGCTGCTTTAGATGTTTCTTGAAATATATCTAAGGGACTTGCACCTATAATATCTTCCCTTTTTCCTCTAAAAAAATGTTCAGCTGCGTGGTTAACATATATAATCTTATGATTTGAATGAATAATGAGTGGATCTAACGCATATTCAATGACTTCCTGATAATCAATACCCGAAATGTTTTCATTCATAATTTTCACTCCTTAATATGAAGGTTAGACTACTATTTCAAATTTATCAAGGGTTCAATTGCTTGTTTAAGATCTTAAAAAACGATAATAAAGTTTCTTTTGAAGTTATAAATAAGAAATAGTAAGAAAATAGAAGATTAAAAGGTCGTCTGTCCTTTACAGAACAAAAATAAAAACAGCCCTTAGAAATTCAAGGGCCCTCTCTGCATTTATTTAAATCATACTTTCTCACGAGTTAAATCATGGTGTAAGGCTGTATCAGGAACTGTAGGATTAGGATAATTTATTTTCACTTCAAACGGGAATTCTTTTTGATGACGAAATATATTAATTCTTCTTTTAGATCATTTACAGAGTTTTATCTTTTCCCCTTTACCCTATTCTCATTTGAATGAATCGTTTGATCTCTATTTCTTTTTCTTCTACTAAGAAAATAGATAATAAAACCTACTAAAACTAATAAAGTAATTAGAAGGATACTTGTAGGAAAGTATAACGTCCCTATGTGGATACCAAAAAATTGAATCATTATCCTTTCACCTCCATATGAGATTAGTAAACGACTCTAGTAATATACTTTGCGTTCAGTATCTTTCCGATTCATAAACCCTTCGTACAGAAGAACAAATATTATATATAAAGCAACATGCTAGTATGATTTACTAATAGTTCTCGATCACTTAGTTTCTTCGAAAGTTATTGCAAGGAAAAATCATTACACATCTTTTTTTGCAATAATGATTATACGTTCTTGTTTCATTTCACCGACACATTGTTTAGCTTCTTCTTGGGTTAAACCTAACGAGGCCATTTTAGAATGAAGTTCATCTTCACGAGAAAATAACTTATTAACTGCAGATTCAAAAACTCCTTGTTCAGAAGCTCGATATTCTTTTGTATTTGTTGTATTTGTTAAATATTCCGAGCGCTCTTTATTATAGGTCAATAAATAAATTTCACTTTTACTAAACCCGTTGGCAAAAAACTCTTCAATAAACTTATTTGCCTGACCACTATTTTCTGCTACTTTAATTTCCTTCACTATTTTCTCCTCCTCTATCCCCATAGAATATGTCGTTCTACTAATAGGTGTATCCTTCAGCAGCCAATTAAAACCAATTTATTCGGATATGGGATAAAAGACTATAAAATATCATCTAAATATTGTATAAAATGGGGTAAATTATCTACTTCTAAGAGAATAAAATATAGACTTCTTTTCCTTTGTAGAAATATCGAAAGAGAACTTTTTATGTAACCTTGAAAAAATTCCCCCTCTATTGTCAGAGGGGGAATTTTAGTTAACCTTTCGCTAAATCTAACGCTTTATCTGCCTTTTTTAAATCGTGATTTACTTGTTCTTCTACATCATAGGCATGATACATTTCATTATCAATCATATATTGGGCAATCTTTTCATGAAGCTCGATGGCTTTATCTAATTGCTTTTTTAATACCTTTCGAACTTCAGGCGTCGCCGTTTCTGTAAGCGCTACCGCGTATGTTCGTACACCATTCTTAGCTGATAATAATAAATCAGTCGCGATAGCAAGATCATCTAACGTTTTAGTAAGAGTACTTTTAGTGGCCATTTTTCTACCCCTCCTATTTATTGAGCTTTCTTTAAGATTTTTTTCAATTCTTTAATCGCTTCAGTAGATGTTTGAACATCTTCTTCAAGAATCTTTTTTAAATCCTCATCCTCTACCAATTCCAACATAGCTGTTCCTTTTGTTACACATGATGTTTTAAGCGTTAAGATTTCATGAACTTCTAGCGTTTCGTGCATAGCTAGTCCCTTTGCCATGTTTGCATCCTCCTTGTCATTTTTTTGACTTGTGAATTATATTCCCAAACCATTTCCATTTAAACAAGTATTGATTATTTTTTTGAAATTTTAGAAAGAGAAACAGGAATATTAAAACTAACAAAAATAATAAATAAAATAATCCGGTTCGCTTGCGCAATAGTTTCAATTAAAAAATGCGTTAACCCGGCTTGGATTAACGCACTTGATCGTTACGCTTGAAACAACAAAACTCACTTTTCTATAGAATCTAAACATCCTTTTAAATGCTGAAATGAGGATCCATTTGGACGGAAAGAGTAAGGATGATTGGTGAATTCAGGGTGCGCATTACACTCGATTACCTTCTAGGCCGATGATTTTTCTGATGACTTATTGCCCGGTGCAAACCAACCTAATAGAGCAATACCAACTAATACTCCATAGAAAATTAGAGTCCAGATAGTGCTATGAGGAAAATGAGGATCTAAGACACCAATATCTTTATGCGCAAAAGTAATAACAGCAAGTTTCACCCCTACCCAGGCAACAATGGCGTATGCTGTCGTTTCTAGAGCAGGTCGCTTTTCAAGGAGTTTTACAAACCAGGTCGCTGCAAACTTGATTAAGATAAGACCTGCAATCCCTCCAAGAACTACAACTGCAAACTGCCCTCCGTCCATACCGCCGATTTCTCCAAACTGTGAATCCGGAAGTCCGAGAGCTATAGCAACCGCAGCTAAAATAGAATCAATGGCAAAAGCTAGGTCGGCTAACGCAATTTTCCCCACCGTCGGCCAGAACCCTTTTCCAGCAGACTCCTTTTCATCATCATTATGAATATTCTCATTGTGTTTCCCAAACCGTGCCTTAATGACATGCTTTAAACCTAAATACAGAAGATAAGCTGCTCCTATCGCCTGTATCCACCAGACGTTGGCGATAAATGAAATGGCAAAAAGAGCTCCAAATCGAAAAATAAATGCCATAAGAATTCCGTAATTAATCGCTCTTTTCTTCTGATCCTCGGGTAAATGTTTAGCTATAACTGCTAGTACAAGAGCATTATCAGCTGATAATAATCCTTCTAACCCGATTAGAATCAATAATGCCCATACGTATTCGAGCCAAATAGATTCCATCCATTTTTCTCCTTTCCAAAATGTAAGCTGGTATACTAAAGGTTTTGTTTACAATAGAATAACCATATATGCTACAGTAAACTCTAAAAGATAAGATTTTCATTTTTTTAACACTAATCAACAATTGAACATCTCTTAAGATAAACATAAACACGAGTTCCAGTATGTCAGTAAATAGTTTATGTCAACATACTTACATAGGTTAGAAAGTCACCCTATTATTGTTATGCCCTTCCCCTTTTCTCAAGAAGTACCTGTGAACAATAAAAAAACCGGCTGTAACATATTAACCAATATGTTACAGCCGGTTTTTATAGTGGAATAAGAAAATTAATTAGGACTAATCCCTACCCAAAAAAGATCCACTAGAGCCTGAGCCGTTTTTTCAGGGCCTCCTAATTCTGTAATTAATTCTTTTTTGTTCCGAATCATTGTTACCGTGGAAAATGTATGCGCAAGCAATCTTGGACTTGCTACGACGATTTCTCCGCTGTTTGCAGCTTGCTTGAATACGTTCTCTAATGCCTCATGTATCGCTTTCTCCGCTTCACGAATTTCATGAATATGACCTTCTGTAAGCGAAGAAGTCGCTTCTTGCAATAATGTTTCAAAATCAATATGCGGTCTTTTTAAATGATCCAAGGTTACCTCATATAATCTGTGTTTCAGCCCTTTGGAGTTTTGTAATAATTTCTCTGTCTGTTTTGTGATACGTTGGAACATACTTGATACCGAAACGGTAAACAAAGTTGCCTTATTTTTAAAATAGTAGTAAACGCTGGCCTTGGTCACATCGCTTGCTTCAGCCACTTGCTCCATTGAAACTTTTTCGTATCCATATGCCATAAAGAGATGGGCAGCTGTTTTTAAAATTTGCTCTCTTGTTATATTATTTTCAGTTGTTATTTTAGGTCTGCCAGGCTTTTTTTTCGGCGTCTGATTCGTATTCATAAGGGCCCTCCTTCTAGTTCAAGAAATTGGCACATTTAAACTAGTTGATTAATTAACCTTCTGGTATATATAATTATTGAAGGTTCTATATATATTGTAATAGAAACAAACAGATTTGGAAATGAGGGAGAATTAATGAAAGAATCACTTTTAGCAACATTCAGCCGATTGATGACTGGAAAAGTGAGTCGTTGGGTTGTTATTGCCGTATGGATTCTGGCAACTGCAGTTCTAACAATTGCTTGGCCTGCCGTTAATAAAACGGAAGTGAACAATGCACCAAACTTAAGTGAGAATTCATCTTCTGTAGAGGCTGAAAATCTCATAAAGAAAGAATTCCCTAACTCTTCAGGGGTTCCTGCCCTGCTTACATGGCATAAAGATTCAGGTTTGAATACCGATGACTTAAAATCTATTCAGCAAGTGGCGGCAGATTTAGAAAAGAAACCGTTAGAAGAACAAACGTCTACTCCGCCTTTGCACAAATTACCGTTAGCAGCTTTACAAAATATGATTTCGAAGGACGGTACAACGCTTGTACAGCCCATTTTCTTTAAAGAAAACGTTGAAACGGATGTACTAGAAAAAAATCTAGACACGATTAAAAAACAAGTAAAAGAACAGGTTTCATATGATTCTTTTGCTACAGATATCGATGCAAAAGATAAGCTAAGCACGCGCGTTACCGGACCTGTAGGAATTCAAGTAGATGCAACCAGCTTATTTGAAGGAGCAGACGTTTCCTTACTAATCGCGACAGTTTTATTAGTCTTAATTTTACTTCTTGTAATTTATCGTTCCCCAATTTTAGCGATTATTCCTTTAATCGGTGTAGGTTTTGCCTATGGGGTTCTGAGTCCGATTCTCGGTATTTTGGCAGATAAAGAATGGATTACGGTTGACTCGCAGTCCATATCCATTATGACGGTCTTGTTATTTGGAGCAGGAACAGACTATTGTTTATTTTTAATTTCTCATTATCGGGATGAGCTTCGCAAAGTAAAAGATAAGAGACAAGCACTTATTAACGCCTTTAAAGGTGCTTCAGGTGCTATAGCTATGAGTGGATTTACAGTTGTCATCTCTCTTCTGGCCTTGATTGTAGCAAAATACGGTGCTTACCACCGTTTTGCAATCCCTTTTAGCTTATCTATTCTAGTTATGGGATTAGCAAGTTTAACACTTATTCCCGCCCTGCTTTCGGTTATGGGAAGAGGTTCTTTTTATCCTTTCGTTCCTCGTACTCCTGAAATGGAAGAGGAATCGGCGAAAAAGAAAGGAAAACCGGTGCGTGACCGAAAAGAGAAAAACCGTTTCGGGAATTGGATTGGTAATGTGGTTACGACTAAACCATGGACAATCATTGTAGCTTGTCTAGTCTTTTTTGGAGCTTTGTCCATTTACTCAAGTCAAATCAAGTACACATATGATTTATTGTCTTCTTTCCCTGAAGATATGCCTTCTCGTGAAGGATTTACCATTATCTCTGATGCTTACTCTCCTGGTGAACTAGCACCGGCACAAGTAGTCATTGATACGGAAGGAAAATCGGTTGACCTTGAAAAAGCATTAAAGAAAAACCACCTTATTAGTACCGTTTCTGCACCTCAAAGTGGTACAAATAATGAGGATTTAAAAGTATATGACGTCACGTTTAATGTGAATCCATATAGTATAGAAGCAATAAAAGCTATTCCAGACTTGAGAGATGCAGCTGAAAAGGCACTGTCACAGTCCGGAGTTTCCGCAGTCAAATCCAAAGTATGGATCGGCGGTCAAACAGCTACACAGTATGACACGATGACCACGAGCGATAAAGACGACAGTATCATTGTCCCATTAATTATTATTTTTATATCACTCCTGCTATTAGCTTACTTGCGTTCCATTGTAGCCATGCTTTACTTGGTTGGAACGGTTATCTTGTCCTACAGTGCAGCCTTAGGATTAGGCTGGCTCATTATTCACAACATCATGGGGGCAGATGCTATCCAAGGAGCGATTCCTTTATACGCATTTGTATTTTTAGTGGCGCTAGGTGAGGATTATAATATCTTTATGATCTCAAGCATCTGGCAGAAAAAGAAGCACATGCCATTAAAGCAAGCAATTAAAGAAGGCGTAAGCGAAACAAGCGGTGTTATTACATCAGCTGGAATCATTTTAGCTGCTACCTTCGCGGTTCTAGCAACACTGCCTATTCAAGTTCTGGTTCAGTTCGGAATTATCACAGCTTTAGGTGTTTTGTTAGATACATTTATTGTGCGACCATTCCTTGTACCTGCGATTACTACGGTTTTAGGAAAATTTGCTTTCTGGCCAGGTAAAGTTGAAATGGCACCAGAAAAAGAGCAGTAAATATTAAAGCCAAGAAAAAAGCAAAGAGAATATTCTCTTTGCTTTTTTCAGGATCAATTAAATTTTATGATAAAGGACAAGAGAAATAATTTACCATTAAAAACATGCAGCTTTCTACACTTCTTTTAATATAGCCCTCACTTAAAGTGTTAATCTTTACTTGTATCTCATAAAAGCAGCTGTTTAGGATAAATTATTACTTAAGAAACGTATACTACTGGAGGTTTTGTATCTCATAAAAGCAGCTGTTTAGGATAAATTATTACTTAAGAAACGTATACTACTGGAGGTTGTAACTTGTTAATAGGTGAGATTATTCAGAAGCTAAATAATGGTGCTACTTATGAAGATATTGCTTCTTCCATGAAAATTAGGGAAGATATATTGAAAAATGATTTAAAGAAATTCGGATTTCACTATGAGAATAAAGAAAAAAAGCTGGTATTTACAGGATACGAATCTGAGTATGAGAATACACTTCGTGTTTGTTATCCTGATATAAAAGGACTTTCTATTTAACATTTCTGCTTTAGATATATAATTTTCCATCCTAAAAGCGTGGACTGCATTCAGCCCACGCTTTTAACTATCTTCATTTTAGTTCTCTTTTTAATACTTTACCGAGCTGATTTTTAGGAAGTTTATCAATAAAATAAACTTCTGGAACTTTGTAGCTTGCTAGACGATCTCTACAATATTTTAGGATATCTTCTTTTGTTAAAGAAGCATGAGGATCTTTTACCACATACGCTCTAGGTTTTTCTCCATAAACTGGGTCTTCTACTCCTACTACAGCAGCTTCTATAACCATATCTATTTGCTCAATTATTTCTTCTACCTGATCAGGATAGATATTATCACCGCCGTATACGATAACATCTTTATAGCGTCCCATAATATATAAAAAGCCGTCTTGATCTATCTTTCCAGCGTCCCCCATATAGAACCAACCATCTCTCAGGACTTTGTCAGTCGCCTCTTGATTATGCCAATAGCCTTTAAAACAATAGGGGCTTTTTATAATAATTTCTCCAACTTCTCCTGTTTTCACTTCTTGTCCTGACTCAGGATCAACAATTTTTACTTTCACACCAGAAAGAGGCTTACCTGCTGATTCAATTTTTTCATTTCCCATATTTGGTGTCCATACACTTACTGTCCATGCTTCTGTACTTCCATAACCTTGTATCATGCTGATGTCTAATTTTTCATATTCCTTAATAAGATAAGCAGGAACTTTTGCCCCTCCAGCAATAGCAACCTTTAGTGAAGATTTCTTTGACCCTGCATTTTTCACTACTTCGAGCATTTGCATATACATAGAGGGAAACGCTAACATCATAGTGATCTTATGAGTTTCAATCGTTTCCCAAATGATTTCCGGTGTAGGATCTGACAACAGAAATAACCCCATCCCGTTGGAAACAGATTTCAAAATATTATTAATAGAACTCATATGATAAAAAGGATGCGAGGCAAGAAAACGACCATCCTCTTCATAATCGATTCGTTGACTAGATGGTTGTATATAAGAATACACATGACCATGCTCAATCATACAGCCTTTTGCGTTGCCAGTTGTTCCAGAAGTAAAAAGAAGCATAGCTATGTCATCTTGAGAGACCTGTATATTTGGATTTAGTATAGAATACGCAGAAAAAATTTCATTATATTCTTCAACTGTCTCCACACTATTTTTTCTTCCTACTTGTAAAGTAATAACGTCATTTAATATTTCAAAATCAAAAGGAATAACCTCATGAAATTTTTGGTCGTAGAAAATAACTTTAGGTTGTGCACTATCTAAAATATCAATAATTTCATACTTCGTAAGCTGCCAGCTAATAGGAACCGCTACGGCTCCGATTCTTAATGCGGCTAGCAGAATGGTAGGAAACGGATGATTGTTTTGACAGAGAATTGCAATTCGATCCCCTTTTTTAACGTTATGGCTTAACAGGTAATGAGCGAGTTGATTGACACGTTCATTATATTCTTTAAATGTATGGAAAGATGTACTCCAAATTAAAGCCTCTTTTTCAGCAGATTGTGTAGCCCTTTGCTCTAATAGTTCTCCAAGTGTATACATGATAGCTCTCTCCTTTAATGATAATGACCAGTTTGAATCATATTTAAATGGTGCTTCATTCTAATTATTTTTAATTCTATAAACTACATTACCCATAATTAACGTTAACGCAAACGTCAGTTATGAGCGTTTGGAAAATTCATATCTTTTTAGCATGTAAAAGATACATATTGCTTATTCAGAGCAGACTATTCAATATACTTTGAAGCTTATGTTGAGGAGTTCATAGCGCTTTATCTTGTAAGATTCTTTTCTTTTTTAATTTAGCCCCCTTTTGCACCAGCTATTAAGTATGTTCTCTTTCTATGCGTCGAGTTAATTGCTAGTTGCACTCTCCATGTGAATAACAAAAGTCTTAAGAGTTATATTAATAAAAACGCTAAGATAATATAAAGCTTCTCTTCTTGCTATAGGATCTATAAATGACCATGGAGGAAAATATGAATAAAGTCTTTTTCATTTTTATGATTATTGGTGTACCTCTTTCAATTATTGGCAGCATTTTTAATTGGAATTATATTTTCATGTTCTTTATTTATTGTGTGACATTAATTAGTTTGGCTAATTACATCAGACGTTCTACTGAAAGCCTTAGCGTTGTAGTAGGTCCAACAGCAGGGGGATTACTTAATGCTACGTTTGGCAACGCTGCAGAAATTATTATTTCGTTTTTTGCATTAAGTAAAGGACTAAATACAATCGTCATTTCCTCCATTACTGGAGCAGTTCTCGTTAATCTACTTTTCGCGAGCGGAATATCAATGATTGTTGGAGGAATTCGATTTAAAAAGCAAAAATTTAGTGTGTTTAAAACACGACATAATACCTCCCTCTTAATGTTTGCTATTATCGTAACTTTTGTATTGCCATTTATCTTTGCAAAACGCCTGGATGATAAAGATATGCAGGTTCTATCAACTTCTTTTGCCATTGTGATGCTGACCATTTACCTGCTTGCTCTTCTTTTTAAACTTGTCACGCATAAGGGGATTTTTACTGGAAACGCAGAAGAAAATGGAGAGGAACCAGAATGGGGAAAAAAGAAAGCAATCGTTGTACTTGGACTGGCCACAATTGTACTAGCTTATATTAGTGAAAAACTTGTTGGCACCATTGAGCCAGTAGGTGCTGCCTTAGGCTGGAGTCACGTTTTTATTGGAATTATTGTTGTGGCCATAGTGGGAAGTGCTGCAGAGTACGTGTCAGCAATTGCAATGGCCTATAATAACAGAATGGACGTAATGGTGGAGATTTCCATTGGTTCAACCGTCCAAACGGCTATGTTTGTTGCTCCTATACTCGTTCTGTTCTCATACTTGTATGATTTCTTGCCTCTTGTGTTTAATACAGCGGAAATGATTGCGATGATCCTTGCCGCTCTCATGACGGTGACCGTTGTGAACGACGGTGATTCCAACTGGTTCGAAGGTGTTTTACTTGTTGGTACCTATATTGCGATAGGCTTCAGTTTTTACCTTTTATAGAATTAATCTCGCAACAAAGAGGAAATTTTTAAACATAATCAAAGTCTTTCTATATCAATGATGCATAAACGAGCCCTTCATAAACAAGAGCTCGTTTTTTACGTATGTTTTATCTATATAAGTATTTAAAATATACTAAACACTTCTATTTATTAAATTTTTTAACTTTTTCGTCCAAGATCCTTCCATATTAATATTTTTTCATCTGGAAAATTCTCTATCTTTTCCTCTTCCCTTCCATTTGCGGCTTTATTTTTATTTATAAAGTCTCTGCTACTTTTCGTTTTATACTTCTCTTGACCTGCTAATCACGAGCAAACATGATTCCATTTAACAGTTAAAATCATATATTCAGGTTTAATTACATCTTTACTAGCATCAACCTTTACTTTTTCTTTGAAATTCCCTTCTTTATTTAACCTTGCGTCTCTCACTGCAATTCCATTTTGATTATTTGAAGTGTCTAAATTAATCCCAAAATCTCCTACGGATTCTACCTCACCACCTAGATAATTTAAGTTCATTTGAGCTATTTCTTTACTATTTTCAACGGAATATAACGTAGTAGTAGCTGACCAGCTTTGAGTTTCACCTGAAAACTCTAAAGGATCCTCAGCTTTACTTTGACATCCAACTAATGAAATAAAAAAGAAAAGACTAAATAAAGCAATATAAAACTTTCTCATGCTCTTCCTCCATGTAAACACCATAATGTCATTTTTACTACCTTATATTTTATTAGAATATATATCTTTAGTTAACATGGCGTAGAATATTATCTAACAAAGAACATATTTAAGATCTTTTTTAATAACTGTTCGTAGGTTTTGAAAGCCGCACTAAATGTGGAACGTTTCTTTTCATTTCCCATCATAACTTTATCCCCTTTTATCTTAAGCGGGTATATTATATACAAGTTTATACAAAATGAATTGTCGTTAGTTTAAATAATGAAGGGTCTCCCAGAAATAATTCTGAGAGATTAGTAAAAAAAATTAACCTGTAAAAAAGCTTACAACACCTATTAGCACAAAAAATATGAGAATTGCAGATAAAATGAGCACAACTGTAAAGATAGGTTTATACTTTGTTCTATTTTCTTGATTACTTATCTTATTATGTAAATCATCTAATTTTCTTTCAATTTCATCCAGACGTTTTTCCGTGTTAATATCCATCACCTCCTACCTTTTATACGAATTACTTCTACAAAAGTTTCCTAATTACTGTATTTTAAAGAATATATATGTAAAAGCCGTTTTAAATTGTATTTATAGTTAGTTACCGAAATCCCCTTTTCACATAGTAAACTTTCTTTTTTTTAATCTTAATCTAAATTAAAAGTGAAATGGACTTACTTGTTTGATAATAAACGAAATGATAAACGAAACAGAAATTATTGCCGCTAGCTGCTTTGGATTTTTGTAAAAGACTCCGCATAAAACAGCATACATAATGAATTCTTCAATATAACTTACATATATATAAAATACTCCAACCGCTAAGGAAAGACTTAGCAATAACCCCATAGGCAACGCTGGTAATATCCAAGCTAGACGTAAATTATTTTTAGCCATCCATACAATAGCTGCTAGAAACGGAGACGCTAGTGCGATACTTCCCCACAGTAAAAAATAACTAGTTGGAAAAGATCCAAATAGAAAAGCGGAATATATATAATAGCCTGTTAGCATTCCTATAAAGAACATGAATGTATTAAGAGCCGCACTAATTTGGCTTTTACTATACGCGGCTATAAGGGTAGCAATCAGTACCCAAATACCGGCCCTAGAACACAAATCCCCAAAGCACGGCAGAATATTCATCCACCAGCTTCCATCAACACCTGCGATGGTATCTAAATATTTGGCTACTATCCCCAAAGCTGTACCGAAGACTAAATAGATAATAGAAAATGCAAGTTTGTTTGTAGACTTAACTATTCCAATAGTAAACTCCCCCTAACCAAAGCAAATCTATTAAATTATTTTAACTCTTTCGTCCAAAAGCTTTTGTATCAATATTTTTGTCATCTAGAAAATGCTCTATTTTTTTCTGTTCCCTTCCATTTACACCTTCATTTTTATTCATAAGTGACTCAATTTCTGTTTCAGAAAAATCTCCTTCGCTCATACGCTCAACCATGTCATCGATTGCTTGATCCAGTTCATCCAAAATTTGATTGGAACCCGTAATAAAGCGGCTAATTCTCTCTGACTCTTTTTTATATCCTTCTGGTAGAGTGTTGTGCGAGATATATGTGGAAAAGTTACGATCATTTTCTTTGACCAGATCGTTTAGTTGTTCAAGTTTTTTCGCTTCAGCTTTAGTTAGCTGTTGATCAGAATCCATCATTTCTTCAAATTGATCACTGGTGTTGAGTAAATCCTCGTTAGCATCTAAGTAAGTCTTTATACTTTCTTTTATTTCCTTTTCATCAATTACGGCATTATTTTTTGATGAACTAAATGTGGAAGTTGGTAATACAATTTCTTCACTAGCTTCTTTTGTACTTTCCTGATAAGAACAAGCACCTAATAAAAAAATAATCATTAAGCTAAAACAAAATTTCTTCAATTCAAACGCTCCCTTTAATAATGTAATCATACCATTAATTTACATAGAAAATTTCAACATTAAAATCCCCTTAGGGCTATACATCCAGAGGCGTACATTACAAAAACATCCTCACCTAACTGAATGTAGCAAAAAATGTTAAGAACAAAGATTTGTTTGCTGTTATAGTGAACGTAAGGTAGGTGGATGTAAATGAATTATGTAACTTGTATACAGAGAACGCTAGATTACATTGAGGAGAATTTGGAGACACAAATTACTTTAGAAAAGTTAGCAGAAATCGCTTGTTTTTCTCCTTTTCATTATCACCGTGTCTTCCAAGCCATGGTTGGAGAATCAGTGATGAATTATGTGAGAAAACGAAGACTTACACGCGCAGCAGAACGCTTATTTTTCACAGATGAAAAAGTCATTGATATCGCACTTGATGTTGGTTTCCAATACCAAGAATCATTTAACAGAGCGTTCAAAAAGTTTTATGATGTTTCACCGAAGCAATACCGTAACGCAAGGAGAATATCTGGACCGCTGCGGGGAAAAGCCTACCTAACTATCACACTTTTGTCAGGAGGAAATAAGATGGAACCAAAGCTAGTCACTAAACCTGCTTTTTATGTCATTGGATATGAGCTAAAAACAAAAAACGAAGGTGGCCAGAATAATAAAGACATTCCTGAATTTTGGCAACAGTACATGCAAAATGGATTAGGCTCTAAAATCCCCAATCCCCTAAACGAAAACGCGGAGCTTGGCATTTGCACTGATTTTAATCCTGAAACGGGTGAATTTGTTTATGTAATTGGCATGGAAGTAGAGGAAGGCACTCCAGCGCCTGAAGGAACAGTTTACAGAAGCTTCCCTGAACTAGAATATGCTGTATTTACTACACCAAAATCAAATGAAGAATCTTTTACTTCTTCCATTCAGTCCACATGGAATTATGTTTTTACAGAATGGTTCCCTGAATCAGGTTATGAGCACTACGGATCAATGGAATTTGAATTGTATGACAAAAGATGCTATGGTTCGGAAAACAAAGAGATTGATATCTATATTCCTGTGAAAAAACAGACCGTTAAAGCATAAAAGAGAGTACCCTTTCTTAATAGAGAAGTAATGTAAATAGAAATTTATCTATCATATTAAAAATATTTCTATACAAAAGCCCAATCTCTAAGCAATTAAATTTAGGATAGGGCTTTTTGTTATTTCACATTAGAAATTTTGAAATTCATCAACGTGGATATTTGCTTCCTTTACAATACCGATATAAAAAGCTCCAAGTATACAAAGCAATATGGGCTGCTTTTTATATCGAATTACTTAACTTTTTTTAAAATACCTCCTGATTTGTCACTGAATATAAAGTCATATTAGCTGACTAGCTTTGTCTTTCACCTAAACGCTCTAAAAGATCCTTAGCATTACTTTGATACCCAACTAATGCGAAAAAAGAAGATACTAAAGTTCCTACATGTACATATTTTTTACAAATTATAGAGACAATAACAGTGCTCATTGCATACACAAATATTCATTCATATAAAAGGTGGTAAAAAGTGCGACAAAGACATCTTCTAAGAGAATCTAAGGAAAAAAAGACAATAAATTATTCGGTAACTCCTCTATATGATGATGTAAATAAAAATATAGAGCGGTTATTGAACGAACTAGGAAATAGTTCTGATGTGTCATTTCGAATAGTGGAGTCTCCATACCAAAAAACGGCAAAAGCAGCTGTTGTCCACCTTGATGGATTAGCAGATGAAAACATTATAAATGAGAATATCATGACTCCTCTTATTCAGTGGCTTAAGGAAAGTAATCAAGTAGTAACCGTCAAAGAGATAGAAGAACAAATATCCCAGATATTAACTGTATCTCAATTGACTATAAAAGAGAATTGGCATGAATTTATGTCAGCCGTTTTAACTGGTGATACGGTCATACTACTGAATGGAAGTTCTAAAATTTTTATTGGCAATACAAAAAAACTTCAGTCCCGCGCAGTAACAGAACCAACCAGTCAAACTGTTGTTAGAGGACCTAAAGATAGCTTTACAGAGAATTTAAGAACTAATACTTCTTTAATACGAGCTAGAATTCAGGATTCTAATTTACGTTTAGACAGCATGAAAATTGGAAGCGTAACCCAAACAGATATAGGGATCATGTATATTCAAGGGAATGCAGATGAACGTATTGTAGAGGAAATCAAAGAACGTTTAAAAGAGATTAAGGTAGATGGGGTCCTTGAGTCGAACTATATTGAGGAATTTATCCGGGATGATAGGACCACTATTTTTCCACTTCTATTAAATACGGAACGACCTGATGCCGTTGTAGGAAATTTATTAGAAGGCCGAATTGCTATTATTGTACAAGGAACACCTTTTGTATTAATTGCGCCTGCTATTTTTTCTCAATTTTTCCAGTCTCCCGAAGATTATTATCAAAATGACTATATTTCTTCCTTTTTAAGGATCTTGAGATTTGGTTCTTTTTTTCTTTCTATGTATGCGTCTGCTATCTATTTAGCATTGATTACGCATCATCAGGGACTTATTCCAAACACATTAATGGTCAGCTTAATGGCTCAACGAGAAAGGGTTCCTTTTCCTGCCATTGTAGAAATAGTAGTGATGGAACTAGCCTTTGAGATGTTACGAGAAGCAGGAATTCGAATGCCTAGAGCAATTGGACCAGCAGTCTCCATTGTAGGAGCACTGATTTTAGGACAAGCAGCTGTAGAAGCAGGTTTCGTATCAGCAGCTGTTGTGATCATTGTTGCTATTTCTGCCATCAGCAATTTCACACTGCCATCTACTAGTATTGTCAATGCGGCCCGTGGTTTTCGATTTATCTTGATTCTAATTTCAGCATTTATTGGCTTATATGGAATTTTGCTTATGACCTTATGTATATGGCTTCATATAAGTAGCCTAAGGTCTTTCGGTATCCCCTACTTTTCACCTTTTGCTCCCTTGGATTTTAAAAAGCAACAGGATACTTTAGTTCGATTCTCTTTGCCATCTCTTTTAAAAAAACATCAAAATAAATAGAAGTCATATAAAGATGAATGAGGATAAAAAATGAAAACATACCTTTCACTTTTTTTGATCACGGCCATTTGTTTATGCATTTCAGGATGTTCAAATTATCGAGAATTAAACCAAATAGGAGTCATTATAGGATTGGGAATTGATGAGAATAAGAATTCGGAACAACCTTATAAAGTAACCTATCAGGTCATTAATCCAAGTGGTTTATCACAAGGCAGTTCGTCAGGAGGACAGGGTCTTCCCATCATTAACTACACAGTAACTGCTAAAACGCTAGTTGAGGCATTAAAAAAAGCTTCCGTCGTCATTCCAAGAGAACATATTACTTCACATCTTTCGCTTATCGTTGTAGGTGAAAAGTTAGCAAGAAGTGACCTTAGCTCATTATTTGATGCTTTGGATCGAGGCAAACAAGCCCGTACCAGTATTCCAGTTTTTATTGCACGTGATGGGACTGCGGAAAAATTGCTTGGTGTGATTGAACCTTTTGAGGTTACTCCAGTTAAAAGCATCATAAGCACAAGTCAAAATGCTCAAAAAGTGTACGGAATAGTTAGCAACGTACAAGCATATGAAGTTATTTCTATGCTTGTGAGTGAGGGAAAAGATTTATCTCTTCCTGGAATCAGCATTAACAAGCCCTCCCAGAACGGCGAAGAAGCAGGAAATTTAGAAAGTACCAGCCCAAGTGCGATGCAGGTAAAAGGATTAGCTATATTTCGAAATGGAAAGTTAGTGAGGTGGCTGGATGATGAAGAGGCTCGATCTATCCAGCTTGCTACGTCTAAAGTGAAAGGTACGGCTCTTGTTTTCCCTTGCAGTATAAATGGAAATAGCACACTTACAACGACCGGAATAAAAAGCAAAATAAAAACAAAAATCCGCCATGGACAACCTGTTATTCATACAGATTTGAACGTCATGGGAGAAATTACGGAAACATCATGCCGGAAAGATTTAAGCAACCCTAAAGTATTAAAAGAGTTGGAAAAAGAGGCAGAAAATGAACTACAAAAGGAAGTTACAAAGGCTATTACCATCGCACAAAAAGAAAAGTCAGACATATTCGGCTTTGGTGATAGCTTATCTCGAACCAATCCTAGTTATTGGGGTCAGCATAAACAGAACTGGGAGAATCTATTTTCAAGCGCTAAGATATCGATGAATGTGAACGTTAGTATTGTAAATACTGGCATGCGAACAAATCCTTATGAGGTAAATTAGATGAGGAGCTGAAAAAGCATTGACTAAAATAAAAATCGATGGATTTCAATTATTTTGTATGATGTTTATCTTTATATTAGGCAGTACGTTACTTTTAGATATTGGAAAGGCTGCTAGGCAAGATGCATGGATAGTCCCCCTTTTGGCTACTATTTTTGGCTGTTTACTGTATTTAGTCTATATCTCCTTATATAAGAAATATCCCAATATGCCTTTGACTGGCTATATCATTAAAATTTGGGGTAAATACGTAGGCAGTGCTATCAGCTTTTGTTATATTATCTATTTTGTTTATATTGCTTCCAGAGTACTACGAGATTTTGAAGAATTACTAATTAGCTCTTCTTACTATGTTACATCGATTATTACGCTGGGCATATGCATGACCTTTGTGTTAATTTATAGTATTCACTTAGGAATAGAAGCATTCGCACGAGTTACATGCTTATGTTTTGTTGTTATTTTACTGACTCTTTTTATATTAAATGTTTTGTATATAGTAGGAGGCTACATCAAGGTGGAGAACCTTCAACCCGTATTAGCGAATGGATGGGGAAACATAGGGAAAGAGTTAGTCCCTCTTGGCATTACTGTACCTTTCGGGGAATTGATTACCTTTACTATGATTCTTCCTTATTTAAATAAAAAAGGTCAGGCCGCAACAATTGGTTTGTCCGCCATTATAATAGGAGGAATTGTCTTAACCATTAATTCAATTATTCTTTTGTGTGTACTCGGACCAGAGACTGTTTTAAGATCCTCTTTCCCGGCTCTTACAGCTGTGAGTTACATTAACATAGCTAGTTTTATTCAAAGACTGGATACCTTTATTCTTATTCTCATGGTCATTTTAGGTTTTGTCAAAATAACTATCTATTTCTTTTGTGCAGTGATTGGCGCGGCTGATTTATTTCGAATGAAACCTTCTGTTACAAACATTTATTTAATTGGCGGTGTTATTTTTTTCTCCTCACTGATGATTGCTCCTAGTTACCAAGCTCATATAAATGAAGGACTCAAAATTGTTCCTTATTTATTGCACCTCCCTTTTCATATAGCAATTCCCATCCTATTGCTGATTACAGCATATATAAAACAAAAAATAAAGCCTACCCTTTCATGAGAAGGGAGGCTATTGTTTTTTTAAAGCAGGAAAAATGCTAACAGCAAGGAATATTAAAGCAAATAAAATAACCAAAAAATAATCTTCCCCACGGGCAATTACAAAATATTGTTTTAGGTTATAAAACGATTGAAACATATAGTTTCCCTGAAAAACGTCGATGAATACAATAAGAACATAAGCCCCGAGCAAAATGCATAAGGATGGAATTATTTTAGCCATTATATCAGCCTCACCTTTTTCTTTTAAATTGCGGTAAATAATATAAAAATATACAAGACGTCCATGAGATTTAATAATATTTATTAAATGATGAAAAATAATTGATTTTCTGCAAAGCAATCTGTTATAAAAATTTAACGCAACAAGAATTGTGGACATTGATCTCCAAGGAACTTTGTTCATTCTAATGCACGATTCTATTTTTATAGACTCTTAAGAAATAGTACAAGCCAAGCAGAAGTAATCCTACATTTGTATAAACATAAAAGATAAATCCATACAAAAAGTTCTTTTGAGCCAATGAATCAAAAACATAATGCAAAGAGTGGTATAGCGCTACATAGATTAAACAAAGATTCCAGAAAATATTTTCTTCTCTAGAATAAATCTCTCTTAGTAATAAAAGAATGATCCACCAAAACACAAGTATGGATAATGTACTGAGTAAGTTAATTGGGTAAGTCTTATAGTAAAAAAAAATACGCGCTGCTATAAAATGAAAGCATCGATAGTAACAACATGAATAGTGGCTTTCTAGAGTATTTATTGGTGATAAAAAAGTACAAGCCAACTAAAATAGCAACAAAAAAATAAATGTAATTTAAAGAATTTCCCATCTCAAACCTCAAAATTTTTATAATTTAATACTATGATATTTAAGTTTCTAATAAAATCTTTTATGTATTGGGTGAAAAACACTGCACCTTATGCTACCTTGCCTTTTTTATGTGTATAATACTCAAAGATAGCAATCCCAAAGGAAACTCCAAAAGCGGTTGAAAATGCTGGTAAAAGATCAAAATTAGAGGTAAACAGAATATTAATCATTAAGTTTCCTCCAAAGAAGATTGAAAAAATATACCAATAATTTCCAAATAACTATTTTCAAGAATTACCCTACTTTCATAGATGTCGTTTAGATTGACTGCTGATTCAGCACAGATTTTAAAAATCATGAAATTGAAAATATAACAAATATATGATTATATTACCATATATTTTTGCTGGACATAAAAAAGAACCTCTTTAAAATAGAGGTTCTTTTTTTATAACAGACAAGATATTTAGTTACGGTAATAACAAGAATTAAAATTTCATTCGCAAGCTTTAATAAAGATAATCTTCTTACTACCTATAGCTTTTCTACCAATTCATCAACTTCATCAACACGGACACAAGTGAATCCTTTTGTTTTCACTGTTTTTAATACATCTCTTAACGCATTAATTGTGTTTCTTGGAGCGTCGGATTCCGCCCCGAGCGTATCTCCGCAGTCGTGCAGCAAAATGACGTCCCCGCCTTTTATGTTGGCCAGGCGTTGTTTAATCTTTTCGCTTCCGCCAGAGGTTCGCCAATCTTCCGCCATGATTGACCATAGAATAATCTTATATTTACCTCTTCTCATAAAATCGAAAAGGTTGAGCATTCCCCAAGGTGGGCGATAATAAATAGGTGTAACTCCAGTGATAGATTTAATCACCTTGGCTGTATTCTTAAGTCCATTTCTAACTTTCCAAGGCGCCATAAACCAATTAGAATGATGGACGTAATTATGAATTCCGATTAAGTGGCCTTCATTATGCATGCGCTGAATCAGTTCAGGATATTTCTCTGCTTTAGTACCTACCACGAAAAAGGTGGCCTTTACCTCATTTTCCTTCAGTAAATCAAGAAGGATTGGCGTATAAACAGGATTCGGACCATCATCAAACGTAAAAGCAATTTTGGATAAGTCCCTTCCCCTTTTAACTACGTTCACTCCTAGACCACGTGATAGGACATACGGAATAACGCTGTATAATAAAATTAAAAAAATAATAGCAGAAATTATGAATCCCATATTATATACTCACCTCTATCTCCTTTTGCTTTTGTATCGTTTTACTACTTGTTACGTTGCGTAATGGACCGCTTCTTGCTGCTCCGACAATGACATGGAGAGCGTCTATGGATGATGTTTTGGTTTGAGATTTTCTCATTCTTTGTTTCATCCATTTTAAAGGTGCTGAATCGCAGACAAGATTTTCAACTTGCGCAATTAACTCTTTTTCTGACTCTGCAGAAAGTGCGAATCCTGAACGACATAAATAATCCGCGTTGTCTTCTTCCTGTCCTGGTAACGAATGATAAATTAATATCGGTAAATCCATCGCCGTTGCCTCAGAGGTTGTTACTCCCCCGGGCTTGCTGATCATTAAATCTGAAATAGCCATTAATTCCTCGACCTTTTCACAGTATCCAAGAATTCTCACTTCATGCTTCGAGTCTTTTAATTCCCACTCTAATTGTGTTTTTAATTTCTTATTTTTACCACATACTATAAAAAGTTGAATCGGTGTGGAAATGGATTCTAGTGCCTTAAAGGTTGAAATCCCTTTTCCAAAAAATCCGTCGCCCCCTCCCATGATGAGCAGGGTGAACATATTTGGATTGATCATATATTTATCTAAGAGAAGGTCTTTTGGAAGAACATCCATAAATCTTTTCCGTACAGGTATTCCAGTGTTTTTAATTTTGTCTGCCTCTACTCCTAACGCAATTAATTGATCACGCAGTTGGGCAGAACCTACCACATATTGATCTGTATAGGGATGAATCCAATAAGAATGATCTGTATAATCCGTGATGATGGTTACTGCTGGAATATCAATTAACCCTTGCTCTTTTAATTTTGATATAATCCCGGCGGCAAATGGGTAGGTACTGACCACTACTTTCGGTTTTATTTTCTGTATAATTTTAAGCACGGTTTGCATTCCCGACAAAAAAATCGAATTTAACTTGATGGAAAACGAATTTTTTACACGAGTTTTTTTATACAAAAAGCTGTACACTTGAGGAAACTTCTTAATGCTTTTTTTGTAAATATAATGGCTGATTGGATAAAGATTTGGATGAATCCATTCCATGATGTCCATGGTAATAGGCTCAGCATCAGCAACCATATCATTTACCGCCTCGCTTATCGCATTAGCCACTTGTTTATGCCCCTCTCCAAATGTAGCGGAAAGAATGAGGTATTTATCCTTCTCACGATTGTTCATGACTTTTCCCTCCTTGTAGTTTGTATGCTTTTGCTATGTGGTAAAGCCTGGGCTGTTTCCCACACCTTTTTGTTCTCTTGTTTATACGATTAAAGAATTACTCTACTTGGAAAAGAGTAAGCGTTATAAAAAATTAATAATGGGTAGTTACCCTTTTCAATTAATTTGTAAGATTTATCTTTTCTTCTCCTCCATTACATAGATTGTTTAGGAACTCCTTACACTATTTATTAGAAAAATAAACGTTCTTATGTTGACCTTTCAAATACCACATTTTCAGTCTACGGTTTGTAATTAAAAATAGGCTAAAAATAACATTAAAAATCAATGAAAAAGAAAGTTTTTTTTATAAATAGTGCTACATTAAAAGAAAAGCAAAGGTGAAATTAACCTTTTTCCTCCTCTTATTTTCAATCAAATTCAAGCATATTTGAGTTATTCACTATGCTTTAGGCAAATACATATTATGAAAGAAGGACAAACCATGGATTTTATCACATCTTATATAAATCAATACGGATATATCGTGCTGTTTCTAGCATTGATGCTGGAACTTCTTGCACTTCCTCTTCCAGGGGAGCTTCTCATGGGCTACGCTGGGGTTCTTGCTTTTCAAGGACATTTAAGCTGGGTGGGAAGTATCCTGGTGGCTGGTATGGGGAGTATGGTTGGAATGACCATAGCTTACGGGGTAGGCTATAAGTTAGGGACTCCTTTTTTTGATAAATACGGAAAAACCCTTCATATGGGACCAGAGCGAATTGAAAGAATGTCAAAATGGTTTGGTGTACATGGAAACAAGCTGTTGATTATTGCTTATTTCCTCCCAGTTATTAGACATATTACAGGATATTTTTCAGGAATTACTCGGCTTCCCTTTCGTACGTATGCACTGTACGCCTATAGTGGATCATTTCTTTGGGTCACCACATTTATTACTCTAGGAAAGTTATTAGGACCTCAGTGGGAACAGTTTCATCATTCTATTAAGAAGTATTTTGTCATTGGGATGATTGTAGCTGTAAGTTTGTTCGTTGCTATTTACATTTATAAAAAGTTCAAAGTAACGATTAAAAAGATAGCAATTAATTTCCTCAAGTGGATAGTAAATGTGTTTCATACGCGGAAACGGGCAGGTCTTGTTTTTATATTTACAGCATTAGTTACATTAGGATTTATTCTGCTTACAATTGGAATGACGCAAGACTTTATCGCAAACGAGTTTGGAGATTTTAACAAAATAACGAGTCTATTAATAACAGCCCTTTTTAATAAAGATTGGAATGTACCAATGCGGATATTTTTCATGCTGGGATCCAGGCAAGTGCTAGTGGCATTAATTTTCTTTACACTTGTATGGATTTTATGGAAAGGCAGGGATAAAAAAATCGAATTCTTATCTCTGGTAGTTATTGCAGGCGGCGGAGAGGTGTACGAAGAAAGCCTGAGACGAATATTTCATCATTTTTCCCCTATTACAAAATCGTTTACAGAGCAGCTTTCATACACCTTTCCAAGTGAGCAATCATTAATGGCTTTTGTTATTTATGGATTTGCTGTATTTATGCTGGTTCGACACTCTAGAAGGTTATGGATTCCTACATTAGCACCAATAGCGGCCATTCTTATTTTATTGCTTATTGCGATTAGTCGTTTGTATCTGAGTATCCAATATCCCAGCGACATTGCAGCAGGATATGTATTTGGAGGAGTATGGCTAGGTTTAAACGTTTTGCTTCTTGAAACCTTCCGTCTTATGAAAGGTATTAATCTATAGTGGTTCACTCAAAAGAAAGGTCTAACTAAACAGGAACTTATCTTGTCCAAATGGCGTTTATTATATTTTGAACGATGCGAAAGGAGAACCTGCATGCAAAACCGTATTTTAATCGTTGAAGATGAAGAAATGATTGCGAGAGCTCTTCAAATTGAGCTTGAGCATGAAGGATACCAAGTATTCGTAGAACACGAAGGAAAAAGCGGCCTTGAAGCTGCTTTACATAATAGCATTGATCTAGTTTTATTAGATGTCATGCTTCCAGAACTTAGCGGTATCGAAGTCCTTCGAAGAATCAGAAAAAAGAACGCCTACCTCCCTGTTATTCTTTTGACAGCCCGTGACACCACGTTAGATAAAGTGATGGGACTAGATCATGGAGCAAATGATTACATCACCAAGCCCTTCGAAATAGAAGAGGTATTAGCTAGAGTGCGCAATAGTCTTCGTCATAGAGCTATCATTCAAGAAGCTATTGAAAAAAAAGATGTTCATTTATCAATAGAAGATTTATCTGTAAATTTAGAGACCAGAGAAGTGATAAGAAAAAACAAAATGATTATACTAACCCCGAAAGAATATGATTTGCTTGTTTATTTACTGAAAAATCAAAATATCGTACTGAGCAGAGAAAATATCCTTTTGACCGTTTGGGGCTACGATTATGAAGGAGAAACAAACGTAGTAGATGTGTATATTGGACATTTGAGAAAGAAAATAGAAGAAGAGATTAACTCTCCCTTGATTCGCACCGTCAGAGGAGTAGGATATGTGATAAGAAAGGAACCATATGAAAATTACTACCAAGGTTAACTTGTTTATTACAGTTTCTCTGTTAGTCAGCTTGCTCATTGTAAATACGATTGTATTTTTCTTATTTATGAAAACGACCGTTAATATGGAAGCACACTTAGTCTTCAAAAATGCGAATGAAATGTTGAAAAAATACCACATTTCTGAATCCTTAACACTAGACAAAAACCTTTTAAACTCTTACATGCCTAGTCACTCTTTTATTCGAATCGTTGGGCCGAACTCTACAACTATTAATCAAGTCACTAACGACAAAGTCCTTGTTCAGAAAATCTCCCCTACTTTTTCAACAGAAAAGAACTTTGAACTTAGACCTTTTCAAGAACATCAAAATTTAGTAGTTCACGTACCGATTCATCAGAATCACAAAGTAATAGGTACGTTAGAAATAAGTGAGCGGTTATCAGGACTAGAAAGTCGCAAAGATGTTATTTTGTCTATAATGGGGACTGTTACCGTTGTTTCTGTTCTTCTCTCTTTTCTAGCTGGCAGATGGTTATCAGCTATCATTATGAAGCCTATTGTATCAATGATCTCTACAATGGAGGATATTGAACAAAGTGGAACGCTGAAAAAGATCGGTATACAAACTGAAACAAAAGATGAAGTGTACAAAATGGCAGCTACATTTAACCGTATGGTTAGTAAACTGAAGGAAAACTCAGATAAACAAAGGCAATTTATTTCCGATGCCTCTCATGAGTTAAAAACACCTGTGACTGTTATTAGCAGTTTTATTACGATTCTTAGAAGGCATGGAACACAAGATGAAACAATAGCAAAAGAAGCAATTGAGGCTATTTATTTAGAAACAAATAGAATGAAAAATTTGACTAAAACATTATTAAGTTTAGCTGAATTAGAGGGCTCTGAACCTGTTGATATAAAATCAGTTGACCTTGTCTCTCTCAGTACAGCCCTTGTAACTCAGTTCATGCAAGTTCATGACCGACCTATTATCCTGCATAAAAATTCCCACTCCATTTTCATCAAGGGAGATGAATTGAAGCTGAAACAAGTGCTCATTATCTTTTTAGATAATGCCATAAAGTATAGTACCGATGTAATTGAGGTCTTTTTGGAAAGTGATCAGCATAAGGGAATTCTCCGAATAAAAGATTATGGCATTGGCATACCAGAAGAAGAACAATCTCATGTTTTTGAAAGGTTTTATCGAGTAGACAAAGCCCGCAAACGGGATTCGGGAGGAAGTGGACTCGGATTAGCTATTGCTAAAAATATTGTGAACCTCCATAAAGGAGAAATTGATATACAAAGCAAAGAACATGCTGGAACAGAGATTAAAGTTACTTTTCCCCTTACGAACTGAGTATGTCGCTTTTATATAAATTAGCTCATGTACCACTAGTGAGGCAGCAACTATCAATATTTAATTTTTAAAAATGCTGCCTACTGGATACATTCAAAACAGAATCACCAGTTTTTTATGAGAAAAAACACCTCCAAGTGATTGCTCGGTACTCCATACCCAGTTATCAGCTTGAAGGTGTTTTTTTTATTTATATAAAATCAGAGCCTGTCCAAATTATTAGCAACTACGTTTTCTTAATCTGCGAACGCTGATACTTTCTAAACTAGTCGTATTTCTATTACCTGAATTATCTTCCCATACTAAAAATCCGCCTTCTGCTCGAATAAACGTACCATTTCCATCAAGCTGTCTTCCAGCAGAAAAAACTTGAATTTTATCTCCTCTTCGAAAATTATCTACTATAGAACGAGATTGAGATGTACGACGATCTCCACTACAACGTCCTGGCATAACTTTACCTCTCTATACATTTATAGTACATACTATGAAAAAAACGAAAATTGGCATAAGCAAAGCGCATAAAAGCACAAACAATATTTTACAAATTGAAAATTTGGTCATGCCTGTCCTTAGCATTTCTGCAATTTCTCTTACATTCATTCCTACTCAACATAATGCCTCTTTCTAGAACACATATAAAAAGCTAGCTCTTAGTGCATAACGATCGTTTTTGTTGCTGCAACTTAAAAACACACTGAATCTCTTTCATCTTGTATTACTGTTGTTGCATTGATTCATTGAGTACAAAATACATATATGATTAAAGTGTGTGATATATATAATTTAAAAAGTTATATCTTTTAAACACAAAAAAAGAACCCTCCATAAAAAGAGGATTCAAACAGGGTAAGTAAGAAAAAGAAATATACATGCATGTTCCTGGGGGGCACTACGCTTGTATAATCAACTTATACCCCCTGTTTACTGGTTGAAACAACTAAAAATATTCTATAAAAAGAAAATAAGGAATAAATCATCAGCGTACTCTACCTGTTCTCTAATATTAATAATCCGCATAACAAGTGCTCCTCTACCAAAAATAAAACTCATGATTTACATTACATAAAGATGTTATAGACGTCCTTTCAAGGAAAGTTTGTTGCCTCTTCAATTAAAACCTATCCTCAAGTCCATTCTTTCCTATGTTCATGAATAAATTTAATATCATTTTGATAATGTTCAAGGTGCCCTTCGTCTATCATTTTCTGGAACGCACTGTCGCCTTCGCTGGCTTTTCTTGTAATTGTTTTACATAACCCTTCTAATCGCAGCAATACCATTTCCAAATAACCTTCTTGTACTTCTTCGCCGTAAGCTTCAAGGAATAATTTCACTCTTTGGTTTATATGTTGAGCATGCTGCAATGAATTATAATAGATCCTCCCACCTGTTTCAGAAAGATAAAATCTACTTAAGGGGACGCACGTATAAAGAGTATAAGCAATGTCCCAAATTCTTGGACCGGGCCCAGCAACATCAAAATCAATGATGCCTACTGGTCTTTCGTGCTTGAAAATGATGTTGTATATGGCAAAATCATTATGACATAGTATCTCAAATGGTTTAGGAGTGTTATCTATTGCTTTCCAGCTATCATCAAATGAAAAATCACTCACTGAATCATGATAAAGACGGAGCATTTTCCCTATTTCTATTAAAACATCGTCAGACCACATATATTTCTTCAAGGGATAATTACCAGCTTCACCTTCAATAAATGACAAGACCTCTCTCCCTTTTTCATCAATGCCTAAAAATTTTGGTGCATAACTAAAACCTTTGTTCTCTAAATGCTTTAATAGCTTATGAAATTTATGACTATCTGATTTTAATTCTCGTCGTACAGTATCTCCCGAGCGATAAACGTTAGAGACATTCCCTCCTGTTAGCACTTCTTCGTCCTCAAAGCTTGACATATAAACATTCCTCCTGAATATATCCTATTTGTCGTCAATAAGTGAAAATGATAAAGCATTCGTCATAAATGAAATATCTCATTTTACTACTGATGATTTAGAAAAGCCCGTACTTTTTCTTTTGTAGCCGATCAACAATCCTTTGGGCCTGACTGATAAGTTGTAGAAACTAGGTTATCGTCATGTTACGTTACATTATAATAAAAAAAGAATCTTCATTCGAAGATCCTTTTAACTGCTTGTTTCATACAAAAATCCGCTAAAAAGTGGAAGGCCGCTACTATGTTAAATCACCAAAAGCCTCCATCTGAGTGAATAATTTGTCCGGTAATCCATTCTGATTCTTCACTTGCTAAAAAGATAACTAATTTTGCGGCATCCCGGGGCTCACCAAGTCGCCCCATCGGGAACTTTGGCAGTAACTCTTCCTTTAACTTACTGCTCATCCAGCCAGTGTTAATTGGTCCAGGATCTACAGCATTAACAGTAATTTTAAGAGGTGCTAATTCAATAGCAACTGATTTAGTAAACGTAGAAACAGCCCCTTTCGTTGCAACATAAGCCAAATTCCCAGGCTCAGGTGACTTATCTTGACCTGAAACCATATTAATAATTCGACCGCCATGCTTACCTTCTATTAGACGTGCAAACTCAACAGTCAAAAGACACGTACCTCTAACATTCACGTTATAATGAGCATTAAGAATATCAGCATCTATAGAACGAAAATCTACGTCCACAGAATGTGTTGCGTTATTTACAAGGATTGATGGAGAACCTAGTTTGTTTTGAACTTCATCAAGCAGCTTTCTTGGTGCATCGGGTTGCGATAAATCCAATTCCATTGATTCACATCGCACTCCCAGACTGCGAATCTCTTCCATAAGATGTTTCGACCATTTAAAATCATCTTCATTGCAATAATCCATTAAACGATCATACTTTGACCAATGAGTGAAAAAAATATCTGCGCCTTCTCTAGCTAATTCCCTGCATATTTCAGTACCAATACCTTTTGCCCGACTAGCACCAGTAACAACCGCAATTTTATTTATTAACCGCTTCATAAAGCATCTCCTCATGAGAACGTTGAATTCATATGCTCACCAATAGCACACGAATTCAGCAATCCTGTATATGTATATTAATCTATCAAGTTGTAATAAATGAAAAAATGTAATTAAAGTTTAAAAGGTATTTTCTCCATATTAATCATTCATTCTTATTTCACCTCACATAAGTATTTTTCCATACATGCATTCAACTTTCCTGCCTTATCAACATGTTACAAACAGTAAAAGCTGTATCCCCCCTAGTCTCCAACAAGTTTAGGCTCTTTTCTTAGTTACATTTTCAAGAACGTTATATTTTACTTTTTAGTAAAAAGGTAAAGAGGTAGACAGAATAATGGATTTCCTAAATAAAATTTCAAAAGGAAATATCCTTATTTTAGAGAACTTAATAAAGGGCTGCTTTTCATTTCTCTAACATTTAAAAGGAGGTACACCAATGAATGAACAGATACTGAAAATTAACAAAGTGGAAATTTGTACAGAAAGTTTTGGAAACCCTAACAACCCGGCTGTACTGCTAATAATGGGAGCAATGTCTTCGTTAGATTGGTGGGATGAAGACTTCTGTCTTCGTCTTGCCGAACGGGAGAGATTTGTTATTCGTTACGACCATCGTGATTTAGGGCGATCTACCACTTATCCACCCGGTACTTCTAACTATACAATAACGGATATGGCTGATGACGCAATTGGTGTTTTAGACGCTTATTCTATAGAAAAAGCTCATATTGTTGGAATGTCTTTGGGCGGAATGATAGGTCAGATTCTTGCTCTTAGATATCCGGATCGCATAGACTCCCTTACTTTAATTGCATCAAGCGTATTTGGAACGGAGGCGGAAAAATTGCCCCCAATGGATCAGCAGATACTTGATTACCACACAAAGAGCACTTCCATAGACTGGTCAAATCAAGAGGAAACCGTTCCCTACCTTGCAGGTGGATGGGAAATTTTAAGTGGGACAAAACCTTATGAAGAGGAAAGAATGTATAAGCTAGCAGAAAGAGAAGCTGCCCGTGCTAAACAGCTGCCGAGTAGATTTAATCATGCTTTGCTTCAAGGAGGCGGACAATATTATGACAGGCTGAGTGAAATTAACATACCTACGCTGATCATTCATGGAACAAAAGACCCCGCACTGCCGTATGAACATGGGCTTGCTCTTGCAAAAGCTATTTCTCATGCTAAATTAATAGCTCTTGAAGGTACAGGACATGAAGTTCACAGCGAGGACTGGGAACAAATTATCCAATCAATTGTAGGGATTAGCTCCTAAAAATAAACTGGATAATGCTATTTATTTAACGATACTAATACCTAATGCTGGAGGGTACAGTTTTAAAATAGATGATCAGAAATTCTCAGTATCTAGGCAAGAAATGAAACAATTCATTTCCAAAAACATTCAAACTTTACCAGATAGCAATAAGTTATTTGATAAAGAAAAAGCACAGCAATTTATAGATTATAATAAAGAAAAGATAAATAAAACAGCTAAATCGGCAGCTATTCGACAACAATTCTTTAAGAATGTTCCTATCATAAAAAAATAATAACAAATAAAGAGCCTTATGCAAGGCTCTTTATTTGTTTTCTATTTGCCTTTGTGCTTGGCTTTTGCCTTTTGTTTTTTTATAAAATACTTTTGTTCCTTCAGCTCTTCACGATATTGTTTAGCTTTCTTTTTTCTACTTTTTTTCTTTTCTTCGTACTCCTTCTTCACGGCTTCTTGAGCTTTAGTCGAAATACCAACATTATTTATCTCTTTTGCTACTTGGCGCTGTAAGCGTTTTGGATTTACCTTTTTATTAGATTTTATTTTTACATCAAGACCTGCATGAACTGATTGATTGATCACCTCTAGCAATCTGTAATTAATAAAGTCTAATATCTCTGTATCTTTTGGTTCTGCTCCAAATACATAACGAAATGCTTTTAACTTACCGCCTTCTACAACTTCAATAATTCCTATCCAAAACTGACCATCATGGTAAATCGTTAGTGACATAACGATTCCCTCCTCTAAACATACTATGAAATGATGGACATCCCGAGGAGGGGAAGGTCACTGACATTAATATATTAATGCATCCGGACTACCAAGCGAATTGTGTTTTTACATCTTATATACAAATTTTAACATAAAGCTATTTAATATCACTACCTTCTTTTATTTGTCGCCAAAATTCATTGCAAAAAATAAAAAGCCCGCCATAATAAATATTGGAATTACTACAAAAGAGATTAAACTAAAATATTTCATTAGCCCTTTTTCTTGTTTTCCAAAAGCTATTATTCCAAATGAGAATCCTATTAAGTAAACAGTAATACATACAAAATTTTGGATCTATGTATGGGTGTGAAATATTGTCCAACACCAACAACCATTCCAAGCAACGATAACCACAGTGAATATTGACTAAAACGTTTTTCCAATTTGGTCCTCACTGAACTAGGTACATGTTTATATGGCCCATTTAGTTATCAGTTACTATAATGTACTTAATCATCGGTAGAAAAAGAGCTTGGATGAATCACTCCAAACTCTTTTTTCTATAAAGAAAGAAACCTATTACCGCTCCGACTACAGCTATAACTACACTAAAAGGAATTAAATGAATAATAAAATCACTAAGGTTTAAATAAGTTGTTTCTGTTGCACCATCACCGACTGATTCAACTTCTTTATATGGGATTACAAAGAAACCCATTGATCCTCCTAAAATAAGGCCATAGAAAAAACCTTTTTCTATAAATTTCAACAAGAAACTCTTCTCCTTTCAAAAATGCTCATTTAATGAGTTATAGCATTCCCTATAGCTATTAAAAGGCATTTATTTATCTTCCATAAAAATTATTTAATTATGAATTTTATTACATATAAGATATATATTAACATATGTACAGATTAAAAGGGAGACTAACGTATAGTCTCCCTTTCTATAAAAGTTTAATAACTTTTAAAAATGCTATTTACTTAAACAGTCTTTCAAATTAAATAAAAGATCCAGAAAGTCACGAAGCAAGGAAGCTTTTCACAGCAGTTAAAAAAGCGGATAAGTTTCCTACATGCACCTCATGTCCAGCCCCTTCTATCGTTACTAATTTACAATTTGGAATGCGCTTAGAAACTTCCTGCAATTTATCTTGAGGAATATGGCTGGATCCTCCTCCTATGATGAGAGTAGGTGCAATTATCTCTGTAAGACTTCCCCACCATTTAGGATTGGGGTTGTTTAACTGTTGAAGAATTGAAGGTACAACCTCCCAGTCAAACGGTAAAGAACCAGGCGGTTTGGCAGGAGTTTCAAACTTTTCTCCTGTAAAAGGTGGAGGAGTGTCTTCAACAATCAATTGATCTACCCTTTCTGGAAATGTTTCAGAAAAAAGATAGGACACCGTACCACCCATAGAATGCCCAATCAACGTAAAGCTCTCCAAATTCATCGCATTTACAAACTGAAGTAAGTCATCGCACATAAGTTCAAACGTATAGGTGCCGGTTCTCTCACTTCCACCGTGTCCTCGCTGATCTAAAGCTAAAAACCAATATTCCTTCCCTAATACAGCTGCTACTTCATCCCAAGACTCTGCACTCATTCCCAAAGCGTGAAGTGCAATAATGGCGGGTGCCGAAGCTTCACCCGCCTCTCGATATTGAAATGTTAAACCATTTAGTTCGATTTGATTTACTCTCATTTCCAAATCAGATCAACTCCTAACTCAGATTTCACCAATTAAAATCTAGTTTATTAAGGTTCATCTATATATTAGTGAAGGAATGAAGATTTCCTTCACCTCTTATCTTATTGGGAAAGATATTAGATTATTTTATGGATCCTGTTTAATTCTTTAGTCAGCATAATGCACCTAGAGTTTTTTACTTTCGATACCTATATAATTTAAACCAAAAGTACTGCAAGCCAATTGAATAAAAGATTGTAAAGGAAGAGACATAAATTTATCTTTATGCCAAAACATTTGTGTATAAAGAGGCGTATCAACTTTAGTACAAGCCAATTCTTTTAATATGCCTTTCTCAAGCTCTCCTTTTACTACTACTTCGGGCAATATGGCAATACCTAAATCTAGCATGACGCATTGCTTAATAGCTTCCACGCTTGCAAATTCAAATTTAGTTGATGTACAAATACCCGCCTCGCGAAACAAGTTTTCCAATACTACCCGGTATGAACACCCCGACTCAGTATACAAAAGAGTCTCATTTTCAAGCTCTTCTAAGTAGATATCCGCTTTATCAGCTAAAGGATGCTGAGGAGAAGCAATAATTTTTAAGTCTTCTGCAACAAGACATTGTGTATGTAGATTTGCATCATGATGCTGAATAGGCTCCATTGTAAAGGCGATATCAAGAGTGCCGTCTAGTAGCTGCGCTCTTGTTTGTGCTTGAGAGTAAATGGGCTTAAAAATCATTTTAACCTTTGGAAATTGATCCTTAAACTCTTTTAATATTGGAGGTAACCTATACGTGCACTGGCTTTCAGAAGATCCAATAATAAGTGTACCCGCAGGCTCCTCCACTCCACTTACAGCGTTTTTTGCTTCCTTAGTCAATTGAATCATTTTATCAGCGTATCTTTTAAATTCTCTACCTGCCTCTGTTAAAACCAAGCGCTTCCCTAAACGTTCAAATAAAGGCGTTTCAAGTTCATTCTCAAGAGCTTTTATTTGAGCGGTAACGCTTGATTGAGCAAAGTTCAAAATTTTAGCTGTATATGTAAAATTTAAATTTTCTGCAGCTGTTTTAAATGTAATTAGTTGTTTTATTTCGATTGTCCTCACCTCTGTGTAATCGGATATTACGATTGATTCAATCGTAATGTTCATCTGTAACGATTGTTAATTTCATTATAAAATATGGTAAATCAAACCACAACATACTAAATATAAAGAGATAAGGGGAAATCATAATGACTACAAGAAAAGAGAATAAAAAGGAATCAATCAGTTTAACACAAAAAGATACAAGTGAAAAAAACTTCAAATACTATTGGAATGAAATTATTCGAGCGCTTATCATAACTAAATAAGTAAGGCTAATCAATTTTATTTTTGGTTAAAAAGGCTATATAAAATAAATCCACCTACAAGCGCTTAAATATAAAAACAATAGTCCGCTAACTCTGTATATCGTCAGAGTTAGCGAGCTATTAGCCTATTTAAATTTAAAATCATGTTTATTGACTTGAATCTAATCTGAATTTGGCAATATCCTTTCCATCTTGGGAGATAATGAGTGTACCCTTTAACGCATTAGCTTGTAACTTTTTTAGTTTTTCTTCAGTTGGCAAAAGAGGTAATTCATTATTTTTTTGTTTTGCTCCTAAGGTATAATTAAGAGTAAATTTACTGGTTCCTTTAGATGGGATCTCTCCTATACTCATACCAAACCCTAACTTACTGTTATCCATATCATAAATATTTGAACCAATTGCTTCTTTTACAGCTGATACTAACTCCTTATCTGGTTCTATGCGAAGTTTTGTTTTATCAAGATCAGAGAGAGCCATAATATTATTGGACGTGTTTTCAATCGTGAATGTATAGTATAACTCGGTTGGAACGATACGTTTACTTTTATTCTTTTTATCAGGTACTATCATCTCCCCAACGATTTTTTTATCATCTGTTAGCCTTACCTCTGTTTTTTGTAATTTTAAGTGCTCGACATTGTTTACATACTCTGTATTTGAACAAGCAGAAATTATAAATACTAGAAAAGCAATAAATAAACTAAGAGAGAACTTTTTCATAACGCAGCCCCTTCTTTATTCCAACTATATTTCAAGAGAAAAATAATACACCCTCTTTAATTAACATAATGGATTTTGTAGACACTTTAGCGTCTTTATTGACGAGAATATAAAAACCACATAGGCATCTCCGTGTTTTCAATTAGCAACGCTTGTTTATGCTTAGGATCACCTTTAATAGCATAAACAAAATCCTCATTTTGTGTTTTACCAAAGGCTCTAAAATATTTCTTAGAGTCATACTTTGTTTGATCAGCCATCTCCGTACATTCATAATTTCCATACGTATCGCTTGAAAGCTTTGTGTTAAACATATTATCGTCTTTTCACATCATGACTCCTTTCAATTTAAGCTGCATCCTTCTTTTTTAATTCCCAGATAAGAGCAATGGTGGAAATAGCTCCACCTACCGCAAAGAGATAAGAAGAAAACGGTATTGTTTCATGTATGAATAAACCTCTTACTCCATAAAAACACAGGATAATAGTGCTGATTAAACCAATCATAAGCCGAATATTTTTATTAATCTTTTTCTCCCCCTTAGGATTTTCCCTGCACCTGATCCTTTATCATAAGTCCAAATATAGAGAAGAAGTTTAATGCAATCAGCAATCCATAATAAAAGCCAAGCCCTTCAAAAAACAAAGAGAGAATAGAAAATATTATAGATTCAAAGCCAAATAACATAATAATAAGGCCAATTCCTTTAGCGAGCTGTTTTTCATCCTTAGGTGTAAATATCTTTCCATACCCAGCAATGAAATTAGTATTACCTTTTTTCCATACACGTTTCCCAATATAAATAATGAAGCAGCTTACTAAACATATAAATAATACGTGCAACATCAGATATTACCCCTTCTTTACACACTCTAATTTAACATATATAGTATATTTTACCATAAATAATTTACAAATATTATGTATTAAAGGTGGACTCATAAAATATAACACTATAAAATATATACATACTAATTATGGATATCTTAATTAAACAAGAACTCACTGAAGAATATAATAAAACTGAAGAAGTTGTGAAAAGCGCTTTTTTAAATGAAGAATACAGCGATAAGAAAGAATATTTTGACGTGCCTGAAGAATTCTTTATGGCCTTAGAGTTAACAGAGGATTATTAAAAAATATGCAAGGTGTTGTGCATTACTCAAAAGCTTTTTCAAAGTAAGTACTAACTGATTAATTAGGTTTTACGTAAAGGCTGCCTGGAAAATAATTTTATAGTATTTTCTGTGGACAGCCTCTTTTTTATTTACCTGATATTATTAAAGCGGTGGGTTTTCCACACCTAAATGAACCCAATCTTCTTTTGGAGGTCCATAAACTCCAGCAGGTTTTAGGCCTGCTTGACGCATAAGAACTGTAATTTGACCTCGGTGATGAACAATATGCTTGATTAGTCCCATTAAGATTGCCGCATTTGATTGCTTTCTACCAAACGCTTCTTGCGTATGTTCTAAAGATTCATCTGTCCATTGCTGTTCAATAATTTTAGCAGCGTGAGAACTTACATTTTTGAAGGTTATAGCGATTTCCTGGGCAGAAGATGGAACGCTTGCTGTACTTTCTATCCTGTCTATACTTAATCCAAACTCAGTTAGGTAATCTGGAATATTTGTTGTAAAATGCCAAGCGATTCTTCCTAACGTACGTCCTTCAGGGTAAACTTGTTGTTTCAACGAATCATCTGTCAAGCTATCCAAAACTTTTTGAGTTAGCGTGGCTTCGCTGTTCCATTCTTTGATAAAATCTGAAATGGTGTTATACATGTAAAAAACCTCCTAATATAAATCTAATCTAAATTAACACTTAAATAATATCATAGAAAAAACCAGTTGGCTTATTTACTAAAGAAAGGAGATTCTATGTTATTTAAAGCTACTGCTCAAAAAACTATTGTTTTTCCTTTATTACTTTTAAATAATTTATTACTCATTCAAGCAGTTCAATATAAAGCACTTGATTTTTTACTTCTTTTTGCTATCCTTTGTTCGTTTCTTTCCCTTTTCCTCAGATATGAATTTCAGATAGACAAAGATACTTTAACCTATAGAACATATATATTATGGTTTAAAGTATATGCAAAAACAGTTAAACCAACGGACATTAAAAAAATTGTATTTAAACGGTTAAGTTGGAAAACAAAATTAGCAGTAGTAAAAGTAGAAAACGGGTGGAATATGCGAATAGCATTATTTAATCCACCAAATGTTTTTAAGGAATTAGAAAGATTTGCACATGAATATGATGTAGATATTCAAAAAACATCAGATTATAAAATTCTAGAGAAAACGTCCTGAATTTCACCGCGTTTAGAATACATTAACTTTACGTATGGGTGCATAATCAGCATCTATTCATTTCTAATTAAGACGCTTTTGGACCTCTTTACTCCTACAAAAAATTAGTAAAGAGGTCCTTCTATTCTTAACCTACTATAAGCATCTCTAAGTTTAAACACTTTGTCCTCCCTCCTCACATCAACCTCAAGCCCTACATAAAAATAGGCTTCAAGACCACTCTGTTTAACATTATTTGGATATACAATTCGTATATAACGCTTTTTAAGAGGTGATGATTCTGTATATATCAAAAAAGGTTGGCATTTTAAGCTGGTTTGCTACTTGCTTGTATTTTTTAGTTGAACCTTTCTTTATTTTGACTTCAACTGCTCCCTACAGTGTTTTAAATCACGCAATGAGTGATCTTGGCGTAACTTCTTGTGGAACCTACACCTATTCAATTGCACCTCATGAAATTTGCTCTCCTGACCATTTCTGGATGAACGTATTGTTTATTATAAACGGATTAACACTTTCAATTGGTGTTCTGTACATTTCACAAAACCTAAAGAAAACAAAAATAACCCAACTAGCAACAGCTTTTATTCTTATATTAGCTTTAGGTAACATTGTTTCAGGCCTTATACCGGCTGATATAAATTTATTTTGGCATTCAATATTCGCTCAACTTGGCATGATCACTGTTTTAGCTGGTCTTTGGATATATGCATCCTCTTTAACCAGCGGCAAGTATTGGACTTATGGCTGTTTAGTCTCCTTACTAGTCATCCTCATACTCATCATGCTTGTATTTTTTGTTCCTATGCCTACCGGTCTGCTGCAAAGATTATTCTATTTAGTAATCTTTATATGGGGCACCGTGCTTTCCTTTATGTTAAACAAGTAATCCATTATCATTCCGTTTCATATGAGCTTACAAGATTACGTTCAACTACTCGTAGTTTTAAATAGCAAAAAGTCCATAGAGGCATCCCCTATGGACTTTTTATACGATTTTGTTAGATAAATTCTCTTAATAATTCTTTAGATTTCTTTCCGCTAAAACCAAAATAATTGCCAATAAGCTTGACGTATTCTGTGTAGGTAACTTTTCTATTTAAAGCAGTTTCCCACCACCTCTGTGGATTATAATAGCGACTTCCACTAGAACAATAGGTTAATTGTATTTGGGTATCCTTAAATTCTTTATTAAAGTTTTTTTCTGCCCTTTTCATATGATAGTTGGAAGAAACAACGATAGCGGATTGAAAATGATAGTTCATCATTAGCCTTTTTGTGAATTTAGCGTTTTCCGTAGTACTTGTAGCGTGATTTTCTAATATAATTGAATCCTCAGGTATCCCTGATTCCTTGGCTTGATGATAAAAATTATTCTCTTGACCATTCGAAAGGATTAAATGAGCCGCATAGCCTTTTTTATATAATTCAATTCCTTTCTCCAGTCGATCATTATCACCACTTAACACAATAATCACATCAGATTTTACCGGCTTTTCGTTTACCACAAGCTCTTTCCCGGCAAACAGAAAAAAAATAATCCCTAATCCCAGCATAAATATACTAATTTTTATCCTTTTACCTTTAATTTTTTGCATATAGACCCTCATTTAAAAAGTTCACTTCATATCGTATCATAAAGCTCAATATTCATAAAAATAAAAAGGTAATCTCCAAAAAAATTTTAATTCTTAACCTTGATCTTAGCCTTCTCGTTCTTGGTAACTAGTGCTTTGTAGTTTATTAGAAGACAGACTTACTTCCTAAATAACGAGGTGCCCAGTAAGAATTGCTTAACGATGCAATAGTTACACCAGTTGAACTTCCAGCATGAATAAACTGCCCGTTTCCAATATAAATTCCAGCATGTGAAGGACCTCCAGTAGTATCAAAGAACACAATATCTCCTACATTTGGAATAGATGTATTTTTTCCTGACTGATACAAGGTAGCTACTGTTCGCGGTACAGTTACTCCACCTCCATTTTTAAATACATAATAAATGAAACCACTGCAATCGAAACCACTCGGAGACGTTCCTCCCCAAACATATGGTACGCCTATGAATTTTTTGGAATAAGCAACAATATCACTAGCTGTCGCTTGCGTTGAACTATTGACAGTTGAAGAACCAGTGGAGCTGCTAGATGCGTTATTTAAGGCATTTAAAGTAGCCGGACCTACTATTCCATCCACGGCTAAGCCATGATCCCGTTGGAAATTCATAACCGCAGTTTGAGTAACTGTACCAAAATATCCTGTTGGTGTGGCGTTAAAGTAACCTTTGTCCTTTAACAGTTGCTGTACTTTTTCAACTTCATTACTAGTCATTCCATATTTTAAAAGTGTACCGTTTGTAACCGTACTTGTTGAATTACCTATTAACGCTTGATATGTATTAGATCCTACAATTCCATCAGCGGTTAAACTATGAGAACGCTGAAAGCTTAAAACTGAATCTTTTGTAATTGAACCAAAATAGCCAGTCGAAGTAGCTGAAAATATCCCCTTCTGTCTTAAAACATCCTGTAATTCTTTTACGTCTGGATCTGTCATACCTTCTTTTAATAGCTTGTCTCCTAAAGCTGCCTGGCTTATTGTTGGTAAAACAATCAATGACGAGCATAGAGCTAATGAAGAAATTATCTTTTTCACTAAGTATATCCCCCGATGTTATATTTTTCTTGTTCTTGACTATAAAATTTTAGCAGGGAGAAAGAGAAAAGAAACAACCTATTTATGAATTTTTTGTGACATTTTCAAAAATCACTTGATTTATTAGGAGGTAATTATTTGTTTTGTCATATAAAGTATAAATATACTTATAATGGTTAAACCTGTTGTTCTTGAATCTCATTTTTCTTTTTAATTATGTGACGCTAAATCTTAAATACAATAAAACACCTTTCTGTAATGGTGGACACCAAAAGGAAAGATAGGATGCCAGCGCGAAGAGATAGGAGGAATAATATGAGCAAATTAGTATTTTTGAAGCGCCGGTTTAAATACTTACTTATTAAACTATTAAGATTAAAAGATCATTCACATAAAGTTGCGCTAGGTTTTAGTCTAGGTTCTGTTGTGAACTTTGTTCCTACCTTTGGATTGGGCCTTATAATATCCGTAGGTTTAGCTAAATTATGTAAAGGAAACAGCATAGCAGGTCTCATTGGTGGAATGTTTTTTATGTGGGCCTTTCCGTTGATGTTTTACTTGAATACAGTAGTGGGAGGATATATATTTCCAATCGACCTTGATCAAACTTTATTTCAAAGTGCAGATGAAAATTTGGACAATCGACTAGAACTAGGAGCGAAAGTAGGAAAGAATTTTTTAACGGGAATGTTTCTTAATAGCTTTTTGTTTGGAAGTATACTCTATATTGTTAGTTACTATATTATAAATCAGTACAGAGGCTTCCTCTTACACTACATCTATAAGAAATGGATAGTAAAAAAACACACTAAAAAAACGGATAATTAGCTCAATTTCAACATTTATTTTTAATTGTAAAGCGATATAGCTGAACATTTTTTAAAAAGGCATAGAGATAAATTAGCCCATAATTGATACCTATGGTTATCAATTATGGGCTATACGATCGTTGTTTCTGTTTTAAGATAAATATGGAGGAAATAAAGGACTGCTCTCATTCCTTTGTTGAAGATAATACAGTTTGTTTCACCCATTTTTTTCGATTTCTTTGGTCAATTATCCATTGATATAAACTTTGTATACCTAGTATCAGAGAAATTATGACACCGCTAGCTGCCAGGATTAATGCAAAATATTCTACAGGATTGTACGCAAGTATATTTCTCCATGTGATTTTTCCGATAAAATCATTTACTACAAGCCCCATTCCAAGCATTTGACCTACTACGGAATAAAGAGTCAAAATCAGCAATAACAGGCTGTCTTTTTTCGCGTTAACGTTTTCCTGGTATCTAAATAAACTCTCTAGAGATTGTTTAGCTTCCTTATATAACAACTCAATATTGAAATTTTTCCTAAGAAGATAGAAAATATCACGGCTTCGGGACTGAGATACTATTTCAAGCGAAAAATAATTGGCGGTAAACGAATTAATGGAATAAATTAATTTTTCCATTTCTTTCACGTCTTTTTCAATATTTAGCTCTGTATAGGTATTAGCTAATTTTAATAAAACGATCTTGTGAAAAAGATTTAATACAAGCCCGTAGTAAAATTCTCCATAAAACTGATTAGCTAGATCAGGAGTTGTACGTTCATCTTGAATCGTTATACAAGTAAAAATATGTTCTTCTATCAGAAAATAAGTGCTAGGAGCCCAGCGCTGATAAGCATGTTTTTGTAAATATTCTTGAATGTAAGGCAGGTTATTAGCATGAACATATGGCTTCCCCTCTACAGTTAAGCCGCAAAGACTTCCCATTCGATAAACATCAACTACATCGATTTTTTCATTTTTCTCTAACGCCACTAAAGATTGGACATACATTCTTTCATCTTCAAAAAAAGAAAAGGTTTCAAAATAAGAATTTTCCTTTGAATCACCTTCAAAAAAGCGGGAGAGCCCCTCAAAGAGGTTGTTAAATACAAATTCCCCTGCTCCCTTGTATATCTTGCCATCGCATTCAATTTTTGTACTGCTATCTTTTCGTGTTCGTGGTTCTAATACGCGAAAGCGATCTGCGAATTCTAAAGAATGAGACAATGACATAGACGTAAAGGGTTTCAACTCAGTTCGAATGGTTAAAAACCCAAGTTCATAAGGACATGTAGTTAAATCAACAGAGTGTATTTGAAAAGGAATGCACTCTGTATCTGTAATTAGCTTACCTCTTATATTTAAAGGTTTTGAATATCTATGAAGGCCTTTTTCTTTTTCTGAATGTGGAAAGAGTATCTTATTAGTGAAAGACAAATAATACGCCTCCATATCACGATGTGAGACTTTAAAATCGCCGTAATATGCACATTCGTCTTCTAGTTGATTTAACTGAAATAGCTTAAATCCGCTCTTTTTTAAAAAAGAGGAGATAGTAGATTCTGTTCCTTGCTTTAAGGAAAAAGGGAAAACAAATTGAAAGAGAGCTCTGTCTATCTTTTTTTCTTGGATATCAATTTGCTGCATTTGCTCTAATGTACTCCTTTCAATTATATATATCATTTACCATTTTGTATCATAACGATCGATAGTAAACCTAATATATTTTTTCTTGATAAGAGTTCATTCAATTTAATAATTTAAAAACAGTAAAACAGCTCCAAGTAAAAATAAGTAGCCATACTATGATAATAATTGAACCCGCAACCCAATTTTTAGGTCGTTCATTTTGAATGAGCTCTTCTGCTTTTATTGCGCAGTCCTCTATAATACTTGTAGGTAGCATCTTCAAAGCAAGCATAATTCCTAAAGGAACAATGATTATATCGTCAATATAGCCTAAAACCGGTATAAAATCAGGAATTAAATCGATTGGACTGAAGGCATATGCAACAACACAAGCAGTAAATACTTTGGTATACCAAGATACTCGTTCATCTTTATAAGCTAAGTATAAGATAAATAGCTGCTTTTTTAACTTTTTAGCCCACAGCTTTAATTGATTAAGCATGTTTCCTATTCTCCTTTGCTATATATCTGGACGGTTTTATGTAATATAAAATTACTTTTATTCCCTTTGATACCTGCATATTTCTCTTATTAATAAATTTAGAACTATAAAAGTAACTGATTAATGCAATCATCTTGATTTACAGCTAGTTTGGGAACAGCTTGAATAGGAACCCAATAATACGAAAAGATTAGTCCTGCATCTTCACCTTCAGAATTAACCTCATATTCCCAGTGTTCTGGAACTTCTTCGCTAACTGCTAAATGAAAAACATGTCGTTCATGATACTGACTTTTACCTTCATGATGATAAACATATGTTGTCAATTTTGTTACTGATAAAAACTCCATTAATCCAGATTCTTCTTTGACCTCCCTATATAAAGCTTCTTCAATTGTTTCTCCCTGTTCTACAGTACCTGCTGGAACTTGAACTCCTGCTTCTCGATAATCTTTGTGTTTGTAAACTAATAACTCTGTATGATGACCATTAAACCTAGTTATGTAAGCCATAACTTTTGTTATAATCGTTTTATCCTGCATATTCGCTTCCTCCTATATATAGATACTAACCGTACAGATTTCTTCATCAGCAAACAAACTTCTTTAACTCCCAAGAATAAATCAGGCATATTTTATTATATCTATTTTAATTGCAAAAATAATTAGTCTCAGTGTTGTCATAATAAGCTGCTTTTACGGAAGGTTAACTGGTATGAGAATTGGAATGGTTAGTTTCGCTATTCTGATAGGATATATAATCATCATATCAGTAAGTGAAATAATAGGAAGAGGCAAGAATCAAATTGATTCTTGCCTTTTCTGTCTTTATTTTCTTTCAAGAGAAGATTCTGATACATTTTCGTATTCTGTAATTTTACAGATGCGATTTTCATGACGGCCCCCGACAAATTGGGTTGTTAACCAAGTCTTCGTAATTTCGCGAGCTAAACCTGGTCCAATTACTCGTTCCCCCATAGCTAAAATGTTCGTATCGTTATGTTCACGCGTCATTTTAGCTGAAAAAACGTCATGAACGAGTGCGCAACGAATTCCTTTTACTTTGTTAGCGGCAATACTCATGCCAATTCCCGTACCGCAGATTAAAATTCCAAAATCGGCTTCTCCATTTGCTACTCTTTTGGCAACTGGAATCGCATAGTCCGGATAATCGACTGAACTGCTGCATTCACAGCCTAGATCTTCATATATTATGGACATTTCACCTAGCAGATTTATAATCTCTTTACGAATGTTTATTCCGCCATGATCTGAAGCAATTATGACTTTCATAAGATTACTCTCCTCGTTCAGCTATAGTCTTAATTAAAATTCTAATGATTTTTGGAGTCTCTTTTTACCGATACGTTATTTCCTAGAACAATCCTCAGAACACTTCCCGTACCATGTTTTAACCCCTTCAGAGTTGTCTACATTCTCAATAACTTTCCCACATACTTGACAAACGATAGTTCCCTGTTTTACATTAACCTGCTTATTCATGTCTATTTCCTCCTTTTTATTAGAAAAATTCGTTTGTATTCAAATACATTTCCTTAGAGACAAATTCGTTTTATCTCTATTTTGATAAATCATTGTATGTTAGAAAAGATATCCTTAAGCTAGAATGGTATCCAGTAAGCTGTATTTATCATCATTACTAGATAATTTCGAATGAACTTTTTCAATATCTACATTAATCAAGTCATTTTCTTTAATTCCTACGGCTCTACCAGAATACCCTTTTAGTAATAATTCTACTGCTGTAATCCCCATTTTACTTGCTAATATACGATCAAATGCGGATGGCTGCCCTCCTCTTTGAATGAAACCTAATATACTTGTCCTTACGCTAACATCTAATCGATCCTCAACATATTTTTGTAGGTCTTGAATATCGTACATTTTTTCAGTAATTAGAATTAGGTTATCTTTTTTGCCACTTTTAATTTTCTCGTTCAGTTTGGAACATATCTCTTCAAAACTTAATTTTCTTTCCGGTGTCGAGATAATTTCTCCTGCGCCTGCTAAAGCAGAGTACAGGGCTAAATCGCCGCAATATCTTCCCATTACTTCCACAATCGTCGTCTTTTCATGAGATAAATCTGTATCCTTAATTTTACCGAGGCACTCTAATATCGTATTTAAAGTAGTATCAAATCCAAGTGAATAATCTGTGTAAGATAAATCATTATCAATCGTTGCCGGTATACCAATGACATTTACACCTAATTCGTGTAATTTCTGTGTTCCTTTAAAAGAGCCTTCACCGCCGATTACTACTAAATGATTAATTCTATAATCCTTTAATATACTTAAGGCTTTTATTCTGCCCGACTCTTTCATAAATTCTGCGCAACGGGAGGTTTTTAAAAATGTCCCTCCTTTATCCGCAATGTAGTCTACATCCGTAGAGGTTAATCTATGAAGTTTACCTTCTATTAAACCTTGGTAACCACCCTCGATTCCCATTACCTCTATGTTATGATAATCAGCTGTTTTTACTACTGCTCTAATAGCAGCATTCATTCCTGGAGCGTCTCCGCCACTTGTTAAAACTCCTAGCTTCATCATTGCCATACACCCCTGTTATTCTTATCCATGTAAGAAAGTTGGCCGACAGCCTCTAGAAACTAATTGTCGGCCCCTCCTAGTAGTACAAATTTCTTTCAAACAAGAATCAACTAGTTTTTTCTAATCGATCGACTGTATTTTTTTTAATAGCTCTTCCTGATTGTTTTAATAAAAAAGCTACGATAAAGGACGCTACGAACATGCTAATACCTAGAAATGTCATACTAGCATTAAAAGATCCTGTTAGATCTTTGATGTATCCCACGATATATGGTCCGAAGAAACCGCCTAGATTACCAATACTATTGATAAGAGCGATGGCACCTGCAGCAGCAGCTTCCGTTAAGAAAGACGGTGGAATTGCCCAAAACGGAGAATATGCTCCGAACGCTCCGCAAAGACTGATCGTTAAGAATACAAATGATAAAACAATGTTCGTACTTGCAACGTAGCTACTAATAATCAATGCGACGCCGCTTGTTACTAAACAAGCAACTACGTGAAAGCGTCTTTCATTTTTCTTGTCAGAGTGGTTACTAACCAACATCATGGTTACCATTGCACAAACATACATTATTCCTAAAATCCACCCCATAGCATGTGTACTAAGAGAAGTAGTTTTAGATAACCCTTCTGAAATTGTCGGTAAAAACATGACGATGCCATAGTAGCCAACCATCCAGAAAAAGTATCCTAAAGATAGAGTTAATACGTCACGATCTTTTAAGGCCTGAGCAAATGTATAGTGTTTGGCTTCCTGTTTTTCTAACTTCTCTTTTGTTGTAACGTCGATTAACCATTTCTTCTCCTCGTTAGTTAACCATTTTACATCCTCAAGCTTATCGTCAAGATAGAAGAAACATATAATACCTAGGATTAAAGCTGGAATCGCTTCCAAAATGAAAAGCCACTGCCATCCAGCCATGTTTAACCAGTCAATACCTAATAAATAAGTAGAAAGAGGAGATCCTATTGCATTAGCACCAGGGATTGCAATCATAAATCCAGCAATTGCTTTTGCATGATGTTTTGTTTGATAAAAACCACTTAGATAAAAGACCATACAAGGATAAAAGCTAGCTTCAGCAACTCCTAAAAGAAATCTTGCTGTATAAAACTGCCATGGTGTTTGGATAAAAGCCATCAAAATAGCAATTACTGCCCATGTAATCATGATTCTACTAATCCATCTTCTAGCCCCAACCTTCGTCATCATAGCACTGCCAGGTACCTCTAAAAGAAAATAGCCAAGAAAGAAAATCCCTGCCCCTAATCCAAAAACAGCATTAGAAAAACCTAAATCTTCATTCATTTGTAATGCAGCAAACCCAATATTTACTCGATCAAGTATAGATATGGTAAAACATAAAAATAGAAATGGAATGAGCCTTAACGTTACTTTTTTAGTAGTTGAACGTTCTAAGTTAATTGGATCCAAAATAATTCCTCCCTGGGTTACCATCTTTCTCCTCTTCATGTTCTTCGGTCTTTGACCTGAGTATTTGCTCTAGGCTAATTGACAGAAAGAATTAAAAGTTTATATAAAAGATGATTGATCTATTTCTAAGTCTAAGTAAATCTAGTCCCTACTTCTGTAATCCCTTTCATATGGAAATATAAAAAAATGAAAAGCGAAGTATCCCCCTGTATTATTTATCCTTTAAAAAAGTAAGAACTATTAGAAAATATCATACACCAAAACCTTACTAGCGATATGAAAACACTATAAATCTACTTTCTAATTTCTATCCTAATAATCCAAAACATTTGTAATGCACAATAACGGTAAAAAACGCTTACATTTTCGAACCCTTCTGCTAATCTCTTCAAAAAATATCGAGCTGTAAAGAATGTAAAGAATAATGAATTTTAAGATTTACATTACCTCCGTTTTATAGATTTAGCTACTTGTATACTAAGTTACCTTACATAAACAGTGTACTTACATACCTATCAATTGTCAATATAATTATTAGATTAAATATTTTCTGAATTTTATTAAAAACGAAAAGAAATATACAGTTTGTTTGGAAAGAAAACACTGAATCTTGCCCATTTTATGCTGTCTTTTTAACAGCAAAAAGACAGCTACACTTTAGCTGCCTTTTGACTCTATATTTGGTATTAGTTTAATAAAAAATTAGTTGGAATTAAGCTTTCCAATAGCGATCATACAAATTTCGCATGTGAAAATTCATGATTCTCACAGCTTCTTCTTCATTATGTTGTTCAATTGCATTAATAAGTAATTTATGTTCATTAAAATTAACTTCTCGATAGTCAGGTCTAGTGACGGTTCGATCTCTTATAAACTTCCACATTTCCTGCTGTTTCATTGCATTGCTAATAGCTGCCATAATACTAATAAATAAATCATTATGAGAAGCCTTCGCTATGCCGTTATGTAGGGCTTCATCTGTTTCAGGTACATACACCCCTGCGTTCGTTTCTTCCTCCATCTTATCAATTGTTGCGCGCAGGTCCTTAATATCTTCTTCTGTAGCTCTCAAAGCTGCAAAACGTACAATAAGAGGCTCTATGTTCATTCTTGCTTCTACAATGTCTTCAGGGGAGGTAGATTCCGTTAAAAGTGTTGATTGAGAATTTTCAGCTTCTGTTTGAAACTCTTTAACGTATACACCTTCTCCTTGACGAGAATAAATAAAACCGTTCAATTCTAGGGCGCTAAGGGCTTGTCTAACAGGCACTCGGCTTACACCAAATTGTTCACACAACTCCCTTTCAGCAGGGAGCTTATCTCCTACTTGAAACGCTCCAGATTGAATTTCAGAAAGAATTTGATTATAAATTTGAATATATAATTTATTATTGGAAACTGGATTAAAACTAATGGAAATCACTTCTCTCTATAATTATTAACTCATTTTATTCATAATTAAGTAGACATAATTATTATATACTGTTCTATTTTTAGGGGCAACAAGCCTAGCATCTTCTAGCAAAAAAATCCTTATTTATGTAGTCAGTTTCTCATTTTACTAATGATTTTATCAATGAACAGCTATACAGGCATACCATAATGGCATGCCTGTATAACGAACCTGAATATTAATCCATATGTGAGCCACCGTTTATATCAATTTCTTCTCCTGTAATATAAGAAGCTTCTTTTGAAGCTAAAAAGGCAATTGTAGCCGCGATTTCTTTCACTTCACCTGGTCTACCCATAGGAATACTATCAATCACAGACTTTGCATCTTCTTCAGGAAGGGACTTCCAAATTTCTGTATTAACCAATCCAGGAGCTACACAGTTAACCGTAATGCCATCTAAGGCTACCTCGCGCGCTAAGTTCTTTGAAAAACCTAGCACTGCTGCCTTAGATGCCGAATAGTGAGGCCCCCCAAACACGCCTCCACCTCTTTTAGCTGAAACAGAAGACAGGCTTATAATTCGACCGTACTTTTGATCTTTCATTGTTTCTAATACTGCTTGCGTACATAGAAACAACCCAAACATATTGACGTTAAACACTCTCGTAATGTCTTCAAGCGTCATATCTTGAACGGTAACCTTTTGAGAAATCCCTGCATTATTAATTAAAATATCAATTCTACCGAATTCTTCAAGTGTTTTTTTAACCATCGCATCGCAAGAATCTTTACTTGTTACATTTAACTCTATTCCTAAGGCTTTGCCGCCCGCTTCTTTTATTTCATTTACTGTATCCTGAACACCATCAAAATTAATATCTGCTATAACAACAGCCGCTCCTTGCTCTGCAAGTGTCAGGGCGATTGTACGTCCAATACCTTTTTTGGAACCGCTACCAGTAATAATTGCTACTCTCTCTTTTAAATCAAACATATTATATTTCCCCCATCTTGTTAGCTTCTTCTATTTAATTTAGTTAGTCTTAAATCAGTTCTTTAGCTGTTTTAACAATATTTTCTACAGTAATTCCATTTAACTCTAATAGTTTTTCATAAGGCGCAGATTGTCCAAATTGATCCTGTACACCAATTCTTCGAACTGTACCTTTTCCTTCTTCCGCAACTACTTCACATACGGCGCTGCCAAGGCCATTTAGAATATTGTGATCTTCAACCGTAATGATTTTTCCGATATTTAAGCAGTCAACCACTGCTTCTCGATCTAAAGGCTTAATAGTATGCATGTCTAGTAATTTCACAGATATGCCTTGTTTCTCTAATTCTTTAGTTGCCTCTAAAGCGAGTCGTACTGTATCACCGTTGGCAATAATAGCGATGTCACTTCCATCTTTAATTTTCTTGGCTTTTCCAATTGTAAACTCTTCATTTTCATCGTAAATCATTGGAACCGTATCGCGGGTAAAACGAAGATATACAGGTCCGTACACTTTAGCAGCTTGTTCTACTAGTTTTCTAGTAGAATAATAGTCAGCTCCCATAATGACGGTCATATTTGGAACCGATCTTAATACTCCCATATCTTCTATAGCTTGATGACTTCCGCCATCATTAGCTGGCGTTAAACCGCCATGTGAACAAGCAATCTTTACATTTAAGTTAGGATAGCAGACTTCTTGTCTAATTTGTTCAAGCATTCTTAACGAACCAAAAACCGCGTAAGTGCTTACAAAAGGAATTTTACCAGTCGTAGCAAGTCCAGCTGCTAACCCAGCTGCATTTTGCTCTGCAATACCAACATTAATATGCTGGTCGGGTAATTGTTTGATAAAGTTTACTGTTTTACACGACTTTGCAATATCTACATCAATGACATAAATATTTTTATTTTCTTTCCCTAATTTTACGATTTCATCTCCAAAGGCTTCTCTCGTAGCTTTTTTTACTGTAAGATCTTTTTCTAGTATGCTCATTACCTTAAACCTCCTGCTACTTCTTCCATTGCTTGATGATATTGTTCTTCATTAGGAGCAACCCCGTGCCAATCAGCCACATCCTCCATGAACGAAACGCCTTTACCTTTTACCGTGTCACAGATGATACATTTTGGTCTTCCATTCTTCGCTACTCTTACTTCATCCAATGTTTCTACAATCTCTTCCATGGAGTGTCCATTAATTCGCTTTGTTTCAAAACCAAACGCATCAAATTTTTTCTCTAAATCTTGCAATGGCATAATTTCATCACAAAATCCATCGATTTGAAGTCTGTTATTATCTACAAATACAACTAAATTATCTAATTGGTACTTAACTGCTGTTTGAGCAGCTTCCCAAATTTGTCCTTCTTGACATTCTCCGTCTCCTACTAAAGAAAAAACTCTATAGTCTTTAAAATCTCGTTTCCCTGCGATTGCCATACCTACGCCACACGAAAGTCCTTGTCCTAGTGAGCCTGTTGAAATATCAATACCTTTGCACTTTTTCATATCTGGATGCCCTTGAAACGGAGAACCGTATTCTCTTAACGTGTATATCGTTTCATAGGGAACGAATCCTCGTAAAGCTAAAGCAGAATATTGAATGGGACAAACGTGACCTTTAGAAAGTACAAATCTATCACGATCTTCCCAGTTAGGGTTGTGCGGATCAACATTCATTTCTTTAAAATAAAGCGCTGCCATAATATCTGCTGCAGAAAGTGAACCTCCTGGATGGCCAGACTGTGCTCCATAAATCATTGTAAGAGCTGTTTTTCTTAATTGAATGGCTTTTTCTTTTAATTCTTCAATACTAATTTCTTTCATTTTAGTCACCTCATTAATTTATGACTTGCTGTTTTCTAAATGATATATTCATTAAAATATAATTCAGTATACTTAGGTAACTTGTATACTAAGTAGCTTTGTGACTTAAGTGTACATCTGAAATGTGAGTTCGTCAATAACAAGATTGAATTATTAGAATTTTTTTATTTAAAACAAGTCATTTTTGAAGGAACAGATGAATTCATCTGCCATTTTGTCTAAGATTTTTAAGCAAAAAAATAAGTACTGCTCCTATTTTAGAAGCAGTACTTATTTTTTATTGATTGATTAGTAACTGGTGTATATAACCAAAAGCTTTATCAAAAAACAACTATGCTTTTGCACTGGAATTATTGCTGCTTATCATGTCTTGGCTACCAGATTTAATGTTTTTAGCTACTAGTATACCTACTATCCCCGATACTCCTAAAATAATAAAGATGTAGTTATAGCTTGTAACGAGAGCAATAAGCGTGGATGAAACAATACTTCCGAAATAACGAAACGTTGAGTAAATGCCAGAGGCTGTACCAGATTGCTCTTTACTTACGGAGTCCAGCGAGGCAACCTGCATGCTTGTTAAACCTATTCCTGTAGAAAAACCTCCAATAATTAAAGCCACTATAAGAAAAAGAATAGATCCAACATTCTCTAAAGATAAAAAAAGAATATTAGAGACGATAATCATAGCAAAAGAAAATCCAATCACTTTTTTAGAACTAAACTTATTGTTTAATAATCCTCCTATCCAGCCGCTTAGAGACATTGAAATCGAGAAAACTGATAAAACAAGCCCTGTTTGCGCTGTAGATAAATGAAATTGAGACTTCATTAACAGAGGCATAATTAACAAAATCACATACATAACAAAATTGCTAAGCATAATAGATAAATTAGCGCTTGTAAAGGTGGAATTTTTAAATAAAGAAAAATCGATAATCGGGTTTTCTGTCGTATTTTCTCTTTTGATAAACAAGATTGTAGATAAAATAAATATTATTCCCATTATTAAAGCCTTAGTAAATTCTATACCGTGTGTCAACAAGATCAATAAAGAAATACTAATTGCTAAATAAATGGAGCCTTGAATATCTAAAGTGCTTGTTTGCTTTTTAACATTAAATTTAGGAATCATAACTATTCCACTGATTAAAGCTAAGAAAAGAAAAGGAACATTCACCCAGAATATAGCTTCCAAGTTGAAGTTTTCAAGCAGTACAGACCCTAGCAATGGTCCAATTGCAGCACCCAAGCCCATTCCCATTCCAAATACACCTAAAATTTTAGGAAGCCTCTCTTTTGGCACCACATATCTAATGATTGCTATAGTGTTTGGAGTAAGTAAAGCTCCTCCTACTGCCTGCAGTGATCGAAAGATAATAAGGGAAATGAGATTAGTTGAAAATATACAGCCTAAAGATGCTATAAGAAAGAACACTACGCCCCATAAATAGATATTTCTGTTTCCATATAGATCTCCTAGCTTTCCAGCGATAGGCTGAGTAACAGCCATTACAATTAAATAAATAGTTACTACCCACGAAATATTTGCAAGTGGTTCATTAAAATGAGCTGATATGGTTGATAGAGCAACGGCAATCATTGTCGAATTTATTGGTACAAGAAATGTCCCAATTAGTAATGAAATAATCAAGATAAGCTCTTTATGTTTACCCAAACATTATTGCCTCCTTTTAATGGAGAGAAATTCCTTTTATAAACGTTTTTATACTGTTTTTTATCATATTTTGATAATCTGCATGTAAGGCTTTGTCTCCAAAATTTAGTTTATACATAAAATATCCCCAATACGTACTTAGGAAAATCTCCGCTTGTGTACAGCAATCTAATTCTTTGATATATCCTTTCTTTTGCATTTCTTCAAAGTATTCTTTTAGTATTTCTTTCGTATCATTAATTTTTTTTAAAATTTCTTCGTGCGCCTGTGAGAAAATTAAAGGGTCCTTTAAAGCAATTGAAATCATGTCTCGGTTATTATCAAAGTCTTTTAGTAACAGGTAACCGAAATTCGTCAAATCTTTTTCAAGCTCCCATTCAATTGATTTATCAAAAATCTCAAGCGAAAAGCTTGTTGTTTTGACAATAGCTTGAATAATGCCTTCTTTATTGCCAAAGTGGCGAAAAACAGTTAATTCATTAACGCCAGCTTGTTCTGCAATTTCTCTAGTGGTAGTACCTTTATAGCCTTTTTCTTTAAGCAGTTCTATTGTAGCTTTTGTTATCTTCTTTTTTGTTTCATCTTTTTTCATGTTAATCATCCTTTATGCTTCCTGAATGTAAGTATTTACTTTCCATTAGGCAGTATATAAAGGAAAAAGAGCTGTTGTCAAATGGAAGCGAAGAGAATTATTTATTCATTTAAAAGCGTGACAATTCCATTCGTACCATCGACCATAACCATATCGCCATCCTTTAGCTTATCCGTACTTATTTTCGTACCAACCACTGCAGGAATTTCATATTCACGTGCAATTATTGCCGAATGAGAAAGAATACCTCCAGCGTCAGTAATAACAGCCCCCGCAGTCTGAAATAAAGTAGTCCAAAGTGGAGTAGTGGTCTTACATACTAAAACATCACCTTTTTCCAGCTTGGAAAATTCCTTCGTATTTGAAATGACTTTTACTTTTCCAGTATATGTTCCCGAGGAAGAGGCTAACCCTTTAATAGAATGTTCGCTGTTAGCGTCATTTTCCTCAATAGCTCCCATATATTTCTCAGCTTCTTTCAGCTGAGCTGGTTCAGGGACGCCGAAGTATTTAGGCAAATTAGACATTTTCTCATGTTCTGCGTGTTCTTTTTTACGTTTCTCAATTAATTCTGTCATGTCTACAGGATTTTCTAAAAGAGACTCTAGCTCATCAAGATATAAGAAGAAAATATCTTCTTTCACTAGAAAAACATGATGATGTACTAGTAAATTACCTAGCTTGAGTAGGAATAAACGGGCTTTTGCATCCAACATTGCATCGATATAAAAATGATGGTCATCTCTTATAACGGATGCATCTAATGCCCAATGATAATATTTTTTAAATTCTTCTTTATGTTGGCTATCCTCTATCTGCATCAATAATTCATTATAGTTCTGTTCACGTTTTTTGACCGTCTGTTTGAAATTCTCATCAAAGTTGTAACCGTCATTAACATATCCTTGAATAATCGATAATGCGTGAAGAGGATTCTCTAGCCAAGTTTCTCCTACAAAATCGTGACTTACAACGCTTCGATATCCATACTGTTTTAGAAAAGCATCTACTTCAGCCATAAAGCTTTTTGCTGCTTTATTTTCCTCTAATTTCTTTAATAAAGTTTCTGTGCATTCTTCTTGAAAGATCTTAGTAAGTTCCGCATCGCCTTTAACTGTTAAAGCAAGTCTAGAAAGCTGTTGATCCGTTTCCAACGATTTGTTCATTTTCCCGGTTAATAGCTCATAAACATCATGTCCGGATTTTTTATTTGTAAGGTTTTTATAGTATTCTTCAACTATAGTATTTAAAGACATTTGAGGCATAACAATGTCAAAATGCAAATCATATGCCGTTTTATAAAAATCAGTCAAACTTTGAAGAATCTCTTTTCCTCTCTGAAGGTTGAGATTTTCCCAGGTAGAGCTATCTAATTTGTCATAGTAAGGTAAAAATTGTTCCTTAATAATTTGATTCATTCGTTTTGTTAAGACTGGATAAATACTTTCCATTAATTCTTTATGTTCTCGGCTTCTCTTATCAGAATCTCCTTTAAAAGGCTCCGTTCTTGTGTAGATATGTCCTTTATACACTTTTAAATTAAGTCTATTAAATATAAAGTTTAACTTTTGAAAACTAGAAGCTGTTCCTTCAGAAAATGCCGGAATAATAAATGAAGCGTACAAAGGACTAACAGCATGAGAAAAACTTGTGTCATTTAAAATCCAAAACTCTTCCATATCCTCGAAATTTAAAGATATATCTTTTTGGAAAGGAGTTAATTCTTTGGCCTCTGTTAACGTGGTAATCGCTCTTGCCTGTAATAGATATACTTGATTGTCTTGAATACCAAACTCTATGTCTACGGGATGTTGGTAAAGAGCTTCTACTTCTTTTGTTATTTCGGCCAATTCAATGATTTTCTCGTCTGTTAAACAAAACTTTTGCTGCTCATCTTCCGTTGTTTCGATTTCTTCAACGCCTTCAACAAGTGGAATTATTTTTACTTCCTTTAGCCCTTTTTCTTTCTCTATCTCAAAGGTTTGTTTATTAACCAGGTAAACATCAGGTGTTACTAAGCCCGATACGATTGCTTCTCCTAGTCCATAGCTGGCATTAATCATCATTTCTTTTGTATTATGAGTGACGGGGTTTTGACTGAATATGACTCCCGATGTTTCGGACTCAATTAACCCTTGAACAACAACTGCCATTGAAGCTTCATCAAAATCAGCATACATATTTTGAGTATATTGTTCGACTCTTTCAGTAAAAAATGAGGCCCAGCACGCTTTCACTTTACTCAAAAAATCCTCGGTACTTTTCACATTAAGATAGGTTTCATACTGGCCAGCAAAAGATGCGCCTTCTAAATCTTCAGCACTGGATGATGAACGAACAGCTACTGACGTATAAGAGCACTTTAGGTTTCGAAATGCCTCTACGAGATCCGATTCAATTTCAATAGGAATTTCCCCGTGTAAAATTCTCTCATGTATATTATCTGTTTGACGATCAATCTCATTCCATTCGATATATCGCTTTAAAGCTTCCGTTTGAATAACAAACCCATCTGGAATCGGTAAATTTTTTCTTTTCATTTTTATAAGGTTTAAAGCTTTTGCTCCAACTTTTTCATTCGCCTCGTCCACCTTTTGAAAACTTAAACTATACATTAAAAATATTCATCCTCCTACAAAACAATTTTAAAATGTAAGTAATTACTTACTTTATATTTATTTTAATTCTTTTAAATTTTTATGGTCAATAAAAAGTGGTAAAACATTTAAAAAATGCATATTTAGTTGTGCTTTATTTTAATTTCACTTAAATAATATTCCTCTTTTTTATTACATTTTTTAACTTTTATTAGTCTTTTTTATTATAAAGTCTAAATAGTTAACCAATTAAAAGGTTAATAAAAGAAATGCAAAAAACCCCATCTAAATTAAGATGGAGGTTTTCCTCTTTTAATAGTTGGGTTAACCATTATCTCCGAGTGCTTACAAGCTTCCACTGGCTGAGTGTCAATTTTATCTTATACCCTCTAATACATAAGTGAGCGCTATCAGATTTACGAATCATATGCGAAGTCATAATCAAAAATCTCCTTTCTCATAGAATTATTTTTAATATAAAACTATTTTGGAAATCTTAACCTAAGCATAGCTCAGTATTGTAAACCATTTATTAATGACAAGAAAAGATTATGTAAACATTTTAAATTGCAAGGGAACCGCTCATTATTTATGTTTCAACTTCAGTAGATTTAGGTCTATAATTGAGACATTAACCATCTATAATGGTTATGTAAGAGGATCTTAGATTGACAAGCTACTATTTATGTTAGATACAATAGTTTTTAACTCCTTCAAATCATCTATTACCACATCAGCCTGCGCAAGTTCAGCTTCTTGAGCAAAATCAAAATTACACCCCACTGCCATTAAACCATTATCCTTTGCAGCATTGATATCAGATAGGCGGTCTCCTACTACTGCAGCGTATTTGATATCGTATTTCTTTATAATCGTTTTGACTAACTCTCCTTTATCGAGAGTTTGGATTTGTTGAATACTAAATGTCTCTGTCACCCAATTATTCAAATCGTAATGATCTACAATCGCTTCTAAATATTCCCTTAAACCGTTACTTGCTATGTAAATGGAACAATTATTTTCTTTTAAATAGCTAAAGACCTCTTTTACATTGGGATATAAAGCACCCTTCCCTTTTCTTATATTCTCCACTAAGCTTTTCAAAAAATAGTCATCCGTATACTTTCTCATTTCATCTGAATGAATAGGTAATAAAGCTTCCCATACTTTTGGTAAAGGTACACCCATAATCTCACGATACTTATCAATAGGAGTGCCAGTATCCCATTGATTGAGTGCACGCAAATGGTTAAAGGTATCATCAAGTGATAATTCTAAAATCTTATCTGTTTGAAACAGCGTTCCATCCATATCAAAAATCAGTGATTGCAACATTAAGTATCTCCCTCTTTCGGCAGTATTAAATATGTATTTATATATAATACCATAAAAAGGAAAACCTGCAGTTGTTAAAAACCATAATGAATGTTCTCAGCACAAAAAAGCACCTAATCATTTATAGGTGCTCTTTTTCATTTTGCAAATAGATCATTATTACTCATCCTAATTATTTATTTTTTGAACCAAAATACCTCCAACTTTACTATTATCATCTAAAGAAAACTCAATATTGAGTTTATGGTTTTTATCAAAATAACCTATTATTGTGGCTCCGGTATCTTCTCTTTCGTAATAATTTTCTCCGTATACCTTACTGACATCTTGTTTGCTGTCACCAGTATGTATTCCCTTCTCTGTAGCATACTTGTCACTAAGCAAATAATATCTGCTGACTTTATTATCTGCAATTTTAAATTCAGCGTCATACTTTTCTTTACTTTTTCCGTAAATGTAGGTAGTATACGGAGGTTGTTCTGTAACCTCTATAAATTTTGGTTTCTTCTTCAAACCAATTGCTATGTCATATTTAGAACTTCCTATTGATACTGACTTAACGTTTTCTGATTGAAGGTTTGTGCTTTTGGTGCTTGAATAGTATTTTTCTTTAGGTGTAGAAGATGGATCACAGCTAGCTACTAATAGTAAAACGAGTAGAAAAATAAACACAAAATAATTCTTAATGCGCACTGTTAGACTCCTTTATATCGTTTGTTTTTACTCTGACTCTCAGCATTTTCTAATCTATTAACTATTTTTCTTTTGCATATACAAGTCAATCGAATAGAAAACACTAACTGCAAAGTAATACATGGCAAGTATAGCTAACGTCTCATAGACAGATTCCGCAGCGCTATTTTTCACAAAAGAAAAAACAGTACGCACTACAAAGAAAACGATAGGATAGACTATAAATAGAGAATTAAATTTACGATTCATAACAACACAAAATCCCTTTATTTGGGTATTTAAGATTATTATAACATATAATTTTCTTTTTTATTTCTCTCCTACGTATTCCATAGGTTTTTCATTTACATAATACTGTTTATCAACATTACAACATCAAAAGAAATTCTTATTAGTAGGTCTTCTTTTGATTATCCCTTGTTTTCGATTTCTTATCTAAGATGAATTTTAAATGACTACTAAAGATGAATAAACCGCAGATAACCATCAACCAGCGCGTAATCCCTTGATTTATAGGATCAAAAAGGTTTAATAAAGAGCTATTCCTAATCCTGATAACATAGCTAGATAACGAAAAATCAAGTCTCATACCGCTACTGTATGCAAAGATACCCATTTCAGATCTCCTCTAGCAAGACGAAAAGAATCGTACCAGTTTTCAGTCGGTACCAATAAACTTTTATAAGAAAGTTCCTTTTTCTTTAAATTTTTGATTTCCAGAATAAAATCTAACATATTTTCTTCCTTAGGCACTTGAACAACCCGCTCTATAAATGTTCCATTAGGATTTTTTCGTTTTATAAATTTTTCCCCTCTCTATTTCTAACTCGGGCCGCCCCCTCATATTCCTTCCCCCTGTGTATTAACAAATAATCTCAGTGCTAAGTAGAAATCTATAATTGGTTCAGTAATTCTTCTAACTTTTCTTCAATATCAGCTTCTAAACGATTTTTTGACAAATCATACAAAGTGCCTGACCCTTTAAAATACCCACCAAAGTAATACCACAACTGGATGTAATAAACATATGCATCTTCTTCATCTGTAAATCCATCAAAGTTTATTGCCACTTGGGAACGATATTCTTTTTCTAAACACTGCTTCGAACTTAGATTTGGCAGTTGGTCGCCATCAATATCTCGGCACACCCATATTTTTAAGTTCTGCTTACCATCACGTTCAAATTTACTTCTATATTTGTGCTGAAGACTTTTGCAGTATGCCTCTCCTACTTCTTCCAACTTCACTATATCTCTTTTTAAAGTCTCATTTATTTCACTCTCAGGGACTAAAATGTATTTGCCATCTGCTTCCTGATCCTGTTTATCCATAAATAGCTTTTTCAATTTATCAAACAAGCTTTTCCCACCTATCTAAAAAAAGAATATAAGCATGTTAAATTCGACTAAAGGAATCTCATTTCCTTCCCTGAACTGCGTTTAGTCGCCATAACTAATATAATATCAGCTACTTCCTTACAAGTAGATTCTTTTCCTGGAGTGCTGATTTTCTGACATACTTGTAATTCGATATTTTTTACAGTGAGCACATATGTTAAAGTGTAAAGTAGTGAAGCGAAAGGAGTAACAACAACATGGCTCAACGAATCGTCAATATGTTTTTATCTGTTTTAGCTGCTTATGGAACGTTAATTCTAACGAAACACATGAGTATTGCAGATAATATCTTTGTGACACAGATTGTTCGTCTGATCATTTGTATTGTGGCTGTTATCATTGTGACAGGAATTACTACATACATTTTCAGAAATAAATCTTCTAATAAATAAAAGGGCAGCTATTTAGATAGCCGCCCTTTTTGTTTTCCTTAATTCTCATTTTATTTCACCCTAAAGAAATGGGGATGTCTCAATCAATCATGAGACATCCCCATTAAGGTTATAGATACTTTTATGCGTTTAAAGCACGTACAAATTCTTTTGCGAGGCTGATTGTAGACTGTGGATTTTGCCCTGTTAAAAGTTTTCCGTCTACTTCAATATGATCTGTCCAATTATCTTTTGCAATAAACTCAGCGCCTAGCTCACGAAGTTATACTTTATTTATCTTTTAAAAAACTATAAAAGTGTTTTAACCATAATAAAGTCTATTTGTTCTTCGTCTCCCATATAAAACGAGTGAGATCCAGTTTGAACAAATCCCTGTTTCTTGTAAAAAGCAATCGCATTTTTATTTTTTTCCCACACGCCTAACCAAATTTTCTTTTTATTAAGTGTCGTTGCTATCTCTACTGCTTTATTAAATAAATGTTTACCAAGCCCTCGTTTTTGAAAGCTGTTACCTATATAAATTCTTTCAATTTCAAGCGCTTCTTCCCCCATCTCTTCAGATTGAGCATCATCCGTATTAACCTTTAAATAACCTGCAATTTCATGATTAACATACATAAAAAAGAATTGCGAGGACGTATTTGATAGTTCTTTTTCTAACTGTTCGACTGTAAATGCTTTTTCTAAATAAGCTTTCATGTTTTCAGGTGAATTTTGATCTTTAAACGTTTCATTAAATGTTTTGTAGCTAATATTTTGAAGGTGATTTACATCTTCAAGAGTACATTTTTTTATATCCATCATCACTGACATGCGCCTCTCCTTTATATCATCAATAATTTCTCTTGTTTCCTTTTTTGACATACTCCCAATCTGTTTCTATATTTTTTCTTACTCTTTGAACCAGCTTAAGAATGGTATCTGCTTCTTCCTGGGTAAAACCTTCTAATGCCACTTTATCCGAATAATCATTTTCTCTTTTTATAAACGGATATACGTTCTTCCCTTTTTCAGTGGGAAAAAGGTTTTTATTTTTTTTATTGTGGAGATCGTCTTTCTTCTCAATAAAACCATTCATTTCAAGCTTTTTTATAGCCCGAGCCGCTGTTGTTCGATCTACTTTTATCATCTCAGCTAACTTTTCTTGAATGATTCCGGGATTTTCACATATTCGCACTAAATACAAATACTGCCCCTTAGTCAGGTCATACTCTTTAAATTCTATATTACTAATTGAATCCAATGCTCTTGCTATCATTCCAATTTCACGCAGAATTTCACTCATAAATATCTCCTTTGTACATATTTTTGTTGCAAATACAATAAAAATAATATAAGTTTAATGTACCTTGAAATAGTTGCATTTGCAACAAAAAAATGAGTAAAGGGGCTGATTACAGTGAAATATGCTATTTATGTAGGAGGAATTTTACTATTAACTCTGGGAATTGCTTTGACGATCCAATCCAACCTAGGAGCTTCACCTTTTGATGCGCTTTTAGTTGGACTATCCCTAAACGTAGGTCTTAGCGTTGGAAGCTGGGAAATTATACTTGCCTGTGTTTTAATTTGTGGTAATGCCCTTTTAAGCAAACAAAAGCCGGAAGTACTGGGACTGTTAACAGCATTCATAACGGGTCTTGGTATTGATTTATGGCTTTTTTTATTACAGAATTGGGCTCCCTTTGAAATGTGGTACAGCAAATTATGTTGTTTTGGAATTGGCTTAATCATTATAGGTGTAGGAACCTCAGCCTATTTACATACAAATTTTGCACCCATTCCAATTGATCGCTTAACATTAATCATACAAAAACTAGTTAAAACAAATTTATTTCTCGCAAGAACATTGATTTACTTCACATTTTTACTAGCTGCGATGCTTTTAAACGGACCAATTGGTGTAGGAACGTTATTAACCGTGTTTTTAGGCGGCGTGCTGCTTAATTTTTTTATGCCCATTACTAAAAGAGCATTAGACTGCATATTACCAAAATCTCATACCTCACAAAATCATATTCAAGATAACAAGCGTTCCATATAGATACATTTTTATTACTCAACTATCATAATATATTTGCACCATAGTACTAGATATAATAAGAGCAATGAGGAGGAAACATTTAATGAAGGAAAGGAGTTATTATTAATCAATGATTGTATTGTATGAAGATAAGTATAAAGAAGCAGTTATTCAACTAATATTGCATGTACAAAATGTAGAAGCTGGTGTAGGTATTAGAGTTGAAGAACAGCCCGATATTTTAGACATTAAGTCAAACTATCTCCATACCGGCGGTAACTTTCGGGTAGCTTTGAATGATAAGCAAGAAGTAGTAGGATGTATTGGGTTGCAAAAGAAAACCAATGAAATAGGCATATTAAAGAAATTTTTTGTATACAAGCACTATAGAGGAAAAGAGTTTGGAATAGGAAAAAATCTTTATGCTTCTTTACTTCTTTTTGTGCAGAAGCACGGGTTTTCTAAAATTATTTTAGATACTCCATCTCAAGCTACTCGATCACATAATTTCTATAAAAAAGCTGGGTTTAAACAAGTGGCCAAAAAGGATCTGACAGTTCAATATGATTATCCAGATCGAAACTCTCTTCTTTTTGAGCTAGATTTATCTAGCAAACAATTACATAATTAAAACGGAGAAAGCAGGTTTCCAGTTAGAGACCCGCTTTCTCTGTGTGATTATCTATTTATTTGCCTCAGCTCTAATAATAAAACGATGTTGTTTTACGTCAAAGAAACCTTTAGACTGTATAATTCCATGTATGTTATACAACCCTTCGATATATGTTTCTACATCAAAATTAGGAACTTGCCAAGGAATTGCCTTTAAATAAAAGACGAGCGCTCCGATATCATAAAATCTCTGTACAGGAAACTCTTCTTTGCAAGAAATGACGTTAAAAGAACTTTGTTTAAGCTCTTCTATTGCTTTCTTTAAATTCCAGTTGGAAAACTCTTTATTTATTGGAGCCCCTATACATTCATTGATTCGTGAACAGTCTAACCCGCCTACTTGCTGAGTGAAGAACGTGCCTTGGGTTGATAAAATTCGGTGTACTTCCGAAGCACAAAAAGATTCGTGCTGGTTCAAAATCAAATTAAATGTATCATCTTTAAACGGTAAATTTTCGTCTTCAGTTCGTTCAACAACTTTGACACCAAGCGGCATTAGAGTCTTGAATAAGACGAAAAGCTTCACTTCCGTATGACCACGAAAGCATGTCGCTATCCATACGACCAGTACGAGTAATAATAGAAAAATCCCATCCAGTAAAATCAACAATTGTATTGTTTACAGCGTTTAAAAAATGTTTGTCCGTTATCATATTAAACTCCTCCTTTTTATAGCTAGCATTAATCATCTATCCTAAACTAGTAAAAGGCGGACCACGGACATATAGACAGCGTTGTTATGTTTCATGTGCTAACGTATTCACACTAACCGCTCCTTTATTAAAATTACGTATGCTTCATTTGTTTGTCCATTCATATGTAATATCGGGTAGTTTCTCTTCGTTTTCACATCCTCTTTTTATAATACTGAAGCCGTGTTTCTCGTAAAACCTCTGGGCATTTTTATTTCGTTCAAATGTACTTAATATTAATTTTCCATTTGATTCTGTCTTGGCTCTTTCGAGTAAACGCTGTCCGATTCCTCCTCCTTGATAATCTACATGAACGTACAGTTGGCTAATTTCGTCAGCATGATAAGCAATCATTCCTACTATTTGTTCATCCATTAACGCTAATTCAATTTTATAGTGTGCTGACAATATATGATTTAAAAAATAGACATGACGGTCAAAACTGTGCATTTCCTTTTGTTCAATCGCTTTTTCTTTACTATCTCTCCACATTTTTACCGTTTGCTCAGCAAATTGAGGATGATAGTGAACAATATCAACATTAAAATGGGCCATACATTTTCCCCTTATCTGTCATTATGCTATATGTATTCTTAATAACGATGTCTAGATATTCCCTTCATGTGGTTGAAGCCTGTCAACATCTTGTTTTAATAAAGAATACATGTACAAATCATTAAATTTTCCACACGTAAATTCATAGCTTCTTAATAGGCCTTCTTTTATAAAGCCATTCTTTTTTATTAATTTTTGTGAAGCAGCATTAGTAGGCTCTATTAATGCTTCAATTCTCCGCAAATTAAAATGTGTAAAACCATATTTTATGACAGCCTCCAATGCCTCATTAGCAATCCCATTCCCCCAGTAATCTTTGCTTAGCTCATATCCAATTTCTGCACGGCAATGGTTATGAACTCTATTAAGAAACCCGCAGCTGCCAATAATGTCGTCTTGTTCTTTAAGAGTAATACCCCATCTTATTCCAGATTTTTCGTTTAAGATCGATTTATACCACGCAATCTCATTTGAAGCATCCTTAACCGTTGTAAAAGGCTCTAGACCGTAGTGTTTCATTACTTCTTTATCGGATAGGTATTTTAAAATATTGCCTGCGTCTTCTGCTACAATTTCCCTTAGGATAAGCCTTTTTGTTTTAATTATGGGAAAATAATTTGACACCTGTACCTTCCCTCCTCTTATTCATTCATTAACTAAACGGAGCTTTTCTCACAGCTTTATCTAATTTAAATAAGCGTTAGTAAGGAATTTCTTTTATTATTGGTGAATTCCTTTTTTAGTCATAAATATTTGTCAAAAACAAGCAAAAAAGCACACACAACTTCATTTCCAAATCAGAACCGTCATTTATTTTGTAGTTGTTCGTTTTAAAAATTAAAGGAATAAAAGCTAGTAATGAAGAATTCTTCTCCAACTAGTCTAAATGAAAAGAATAAGGAGAACGATATGAAACTATATGGGGATTTTGAAAAAGAAGATTGGCTAAACGTATTAAATTTATCTGAAAAAGAGCTGCCTAATGCATTTATTATTCATGGTGAGTGGGAATTCCAAGATAATATAAATTTATGGAAAGAGATCTTATCTACTGATATTCATACGCCTAAATGGAACACGGTAATAGGTAAGTTCAAAAACAGAAATATAGGATTTGCGAATGTATACGGCAGTCCGATGGCGTCAAACATTGTACATCAATTTGCTGGCAGCGGAACCGACTTATTTATTCAAACGGGATATTTTGGAGGTTTATCTTCTACTATACAATATGGCGATATTTTAATTGTATCTGCAGCAAAAATGCAAGATGGCGTATCACACTGGTATTTACCAGAACAAACGCTTGTAGAAGCTAACAAAGAGTTAGTGGAAGCCGCCTGTAGGTATTGTGAACAAAAAGGCTACAGCTATATAAAAGGACATGTGGTCAGTATGGGTGCCATGCTGATCGAGACGCATGACATGGTAAAAGAATGGTCGCTTGCAGATTTTCTCGGGGTGGATATGGAAACAGCTACCACTTTAGCCATTGCTCATAAATTCAACAAGCGCGCTGTCGGCTTATTAAATTTATCAGATCTCCTTCTTCACGGTGATACTGTTTATTCGTATACAAAGGACAGAGAGTTCATAGAAAGTGAAACTGATAAAGCAATTCGCGATGTGGCTCTTTATTTAAGTAGTAAATTCTAATAGCGTGCTGTCTTATAAAAATTTTTGTATTACTGATATGAGTAAAATCTATTTGGAGTAGAATGCTCAGTTATACTATTCTTTTTAGAAGTATAGCTCTATATGACTCTAAAAAATGGGATAGACTAAAAAAGATAACCACTTATAAAAGCGATTATCTTCTGCCTGCTTGAAAGTATAAAAATGAACCTTATAATAAAGATATGAATTTTTCTGCACTGTAAATGAAACAGTCATTGTGAATTAAGAAGCATTCAGCACGCTCTGCTCCTTTTTTCCTTTTTCTTTAATTAGTAAGACACCTAACAACCCCATCATTGAAAACAAAATGGGAATCATAAAAGCATAATGATACCCGATGTGCAGCGAGCGTTCGGGAAATAAATCCAGAACATTTCCGAAAATACTAGGTAATAATACGGCGCTTAAAAAGCCTCCCATATTGGCAAATCCTGATACAACTCCTACTTCTTTTACGGAGAAGGATTGACGTACTACGGCAAATGTCAAAGCGCTTGCCCCGTTTCCAAAGCCGATGATAAAAAGCAAAATAACGACTAGCATGAATGAAGGTTTCACGCCGGATAGTAATAATCCAGTCCAGCTAAGCACCACAATAAGGTGAATAAGTGAATAGATTTTTTTAATGGAATTTAACCTGCTTGTTATCCAGCTGATTAAAGGGCCACCAATCATAGCGCCAAACAGACCATACATAATAAGCTGACTTGCATCAGCGCGGGATAAATGGAACACATTCATTCCATAAGGAACTCCCCAAGAACCAATAAAACCGATATATGTACCGACTACACCAAAATGACAAAGAAATGTTGCCCAGGCTTGGCGAGTCGTCATCACTCTCCTTAGGATCCCCCATACGCTTTCCGGAGTCTTAACAGAGGATTTATTTGCTTTAGCATCCTCTTGAAATAATCGTTTAGGTTTTATCACTAAAACGACATAAAGCAGGTAGGATACCGCCATTAAAACTAGACCTATGCTAAGAAAAGGAACTCTCCAGCCTGAAAATGAAATCCACATAGACAAAGGCACGGTAGCTGATAATGAACCTAAACTTCCTACCAGCCCAATTAAACCTAATAGCTTTACAAACTCATTTCCCTTAAACCACTGACTTAAAATTAACACTAAATTCACAAAAATCATTGAGTCTCCCGTACCGACTAGTAAACGAGAGAAAATTAACACATATTCGTTAGGAGCCGTGCTGTAGATAAGACTTCCTATTCCAGTTAAAAGCGACCCTATAATCAAAAATCGATTGGGACCGTATCGGTCAGAAAGTAAACCAATAGGAATCTGAAGGCCTGCATATGCTAAAAATTGTATACTAGTCATTAACCCTATAACAGATGCTGAAACGTGAAAATCTTTCATTAACTGTTCTGTAATAAGTCCAGGGGCTGTTCGTTGACTGACAATCAAATAATATGCTAATAAAGCGGTTCCAAAAACAACCCATCTGTAACTACTTTCCTGTTTGTTCATTTTGACAGATCCTCTCATGTATAATTTTTTCTGCGTAGAAATGCTGGTATAAAACGTTTAAGAGATGAAGATGTTGATAGAATGAAGGTCTATTTGATAAATAAGGCGCTATTGCGGCCAGATCTTCTTTTTATCCTTGTTTTTCCTTTCTATCATAATTTTAAGTTTTTAAACGTTATTTTTCAATGAGGGATGTAATCTTGTATACCTTTTGCAATTTTCTTTTCACTATTAGGCATCCGAGTTAGAGTCGTTCTCGCTATTTTTCGGGTGTAAAAACCTTAATAATGACCCATAAATAACCTATATTAGACATAGAGCTTTAAAAAAATTCTTCTTTCACTGTTTTGCCGGTGTTCAATAAGTTGGTATAAAACTTGCATGTTCAACTATGAACTCCTATTAAAGGAGGAGAACTTTATGAAAAAAGCTGAACGTAAAAAAACATTAAAAAGCAGGTCATTACTTGTGCTGTTCTTGCGGCATCTCTTTTACTTCCAATCTCCACTTCCGCTGCTTCTGCACCTTACACGTTTTATCAAGTCGGAAGTACCGCAGACAAAGCGACTAGTACAAGCTTTGGACAAGTCTATATGGGAGGAAGCACCGATGTAGATGAAGCGTTCAAATGGATGATTCAAAAGGCAAACGGCGGAGATTTTTTGGTTATAAGAGCGACGGGTACTGACGCCTATAATTCATATATCTATAACCTAGCAAAAAGTATAGGTAAGCCCCTTAACTCTGTTAGCACAATTGTCGTTGATGATTTAATAAGAGCAGGCTCAGACTCTTCTTTGATTGATAAAATTAACAAAGCAGAAGGTATTTTTTTTGCTGGAGGCAATCAAGCTGATTACGTAGATTTCTTAGAAGGCTCCCCGGCTCTTACAGCATTAAATAACCGTATTACGCAGGGCATTCCTTTTGGAGGAACGAGTGCCGGCACCATGATTCAAGGTGATCACATTTATGATTCTATCTCAGCAGGCTCTACAACTTTAGATTCGAAACAGCGCTAAACAACCCGTATAGTTCTCTTATTTCTTTTACAGATTATTTGATTCAAACACCGCATAATAACAACATTCAAACAGACACTCACTTTGAACAACAAGATAGAATGGGGCGCTTTTTAACATTTCTTGCACGTAATATCCAAGACGGAGAAGAAACTGGAACAAGCGCAAAAGGAATTGCTGTTAATGAACAGTCAGCACTGTTGGTAGAAAAAGATGGTTCAGCTAAAGTAGCAACACAGCCAGGCTCTACAAATGCTGCTGTTTATCTGGCTAAAACAAATAAGGCGCCTACTACTTGTATAAGCGGTCAGCCTCTGACGTTTAATAATATTTCTATCTATAAACTATTTAATGGCAGCACTTTTAATCTTTCCACTTGGACAGGTTCTGAAGGATTAGCTTATACTTTAAACGTAAACGGCGGTGTTATTACTTCTTCTACAGGAAAAGTTTACGGCGGAAATCAGCCGTAAACGCCGAGTTTATGACTACATTATTTTATAAAAAAAGGGAAGCTTAATTAGTTAAGTTTCCCTTTCCCCTGTATATCAAGGATGAATCAAGTGCTGTTTTGTTTTTAAATGATATAGATAATGCAGTCCTTTTTCTGTTATTTTTGTTCCTGCTCTGCCTCTGCGCTTTATAATATACTCTTTTTCTTCTAGTACATCTAAACGATTTCTCACCTGCTGTTCTGTAAGAATAAAGCCTTTTAAATGCTGTGTAATCCACTTTCTGCTTGCTGCTTTTCCTGTATCATTACACTGTTTTATCGTTTCTAACAGAGCATGATTTTCTTGAAGTTCAATCAAGTCCAACGATTCATTTTCAATTTCATACAAAGAATGATCCTCTTTTTGACTACTAAGCCTATATTCTACGTCTTTTGCTTTCACTTCGTTTTCATCACAGACGGTAAGCAAATACTCAATGACTCCTTTTAATTCTCTTATATTTCCTAACCATTCATATTCGATAAGCAGCTTCATCGCTTCTGGATGGATATGCGTCCACGTTTTCGATTTAGAAATAAAATGATGAATCAGTAAAGGAATATCGGTTCTTCTATATCTTAAAGGAGGAATGGTTAAAGATAATACATGTAAACGATAGTATAAATCTTCTCGAAACACACCTTCTTTCATTTTATGTATTAAATTGTTGTGAGTGGCTGCTATTATCCTTACATTGATAGGAATTACTCTTGTGCCTCCTACCCGCCTAATTTCTTTTTCTTGAAGCACTCTTAAAAGCTGGGTCTGCAAACGCGGACTGATATCACCAATTTCATCTAGAAAGATCGTGCCTTTATCAGCGCTCTCGAACAGCCCTTTTTTACCGCCTTTTTGCGCTCCTGTAAAGCTGGCTTCTTCGTACCCAAACAGCTCGCTTTCTAGCAGCGTATCAGTCATGGCACTGCAGTTAACGGCAAGAAACGGTCCATTTTTACGTGTAGAATAATTGTGGATAGCCTGAGCAAACAGCTCTTTCCCTGTACCGGTTTCTCCTTGAATTAAAATAGGATACTCAGTAACCGCCATTTTTCGGGAAATTCCAATCGTTTTAAGCAAAGCTGGGTGTTCTCCTATAATATCTTGATAGTTATACTTAGCAGAAAAACCGTTTTTTCTAAGTTCTGACTGCGCTTTCCCTTCTATTTCAACAGCTTGATTAACACTTTTAAACGTTGCTACAGTAGTATTGCTTTCGTGAATCATTGACTTATAGATAACCATTTCGTATCCGTTTATGTTAAAGTACTGACTTTTCTCGTCCGACAAAGTAATAAACTCCACAAGGCCTTCGTCGAAAATTACATTTTGAATTTCATGATCTACAACATCAGAAGAAGATAGCTGAAACAATGATTCTAACCTTTTATTAAATAACGTAATTCTTTTATTGAAATCCACGGCAAGAATACCATCTTCAACTACATTTACAACACTTTTTACATGCAGGTGAAGTTCTTTCATTTGCCCCTCTGCTTCTATTAGTTTTTTTTGCAGCTCAATAATATTTCGTAAATAGCGATCCCAAATAATTGAATGATTAGACTGATTAAAACCAAATGATTTTATAAGTTCAAAAATGGTAGCCATGTCAAAAAGCCTAACGCCTATATCAATTACATGTTTTACATATGGCGGGCATAAGTGAACCTCACCTGGAGAAACAGCAATTTCAACCCCTTCGTAATAGGTCTTTTGCTTTTTAAAAGGAATAAACTGAACATGATTAATCCCTACTTGATAGAGAGACTCTATTAACTTAAGAGTTTCTTTATCATCATCGTTTACAATTAACACCTTTGTATGGGCAGGGATTTTCAGCAATTCATTTATATGTTTATGGTGAATCGTTCTATTTCCTACGATTTCATGTGCATGCTGAACGTCTAATCTGTCCTTCATTTCGTGCTTTATACTCTCCGATGAATAAAGGACAACATCGCCATCAATTTTTCCGGGTAATTCTTCATCAATCGCAAAGCATTCAATAGAAATGTAATCTCCTAACAACTCTTTTAGTTGATTATGTAAAATGATTCTAGTTTGCTTGCTTCCTGTTATTAAAACTAATTTCTTTTTCATCGTATGGACACCTTTCTACAGGCCTTTAACTTGACTTGCCTTCAGAGATTAGTTTATGGAATATATACCTATCATTTTATACTTTGCTGCGCATTTCATCTAGCGGACGTTTGTCCCTATTACAAATAAAACAAGTAGAAAAAAGAACCTCCACTTCAATAGATGGAGGCACGCTATGTCAAAGCTCTACATGCATTTAATTACTTTCTGTTTTCTTTTTATTTAATAGCTACTTTTATTGGTTTGATATCTAACGTAACTTTCACAATGGAATAATCGTCTTTTTGACCGTCTGTATAAGCCCAATAACCATTGCTTTCAGCGCTTTTTCGGAAGGTAAGCTCAAAACCTTTGTTTTGGTTAAACGCATAGCTCTTTATTTCTTTACTCTGAGCATTATCAATAAGATCGTAAGCTAAAAACTTTCTTAATACACCGTGCGGAGAGAAAAGACCTGTATTTGGTCCAACCTTTTCACTGTAGTATTCATTTTTTCTAGTAGATGTTTTAGCTGGGTTTATGACGATTTCTTTTGTTGTGATATTTACTTTATCGCCTGGCGTAATACAAGAGATAAGAATATTTTTGTAATCACTCGGAAATTTGTCATTTGCCTGTACCTTCGCTAAGTCAACTAGCGTAATGCCGCCTCTTCCCACAACTTCTATTTGCTTTTCTGCATTGTTCACTATCATGGCAGTATCTTCATCAATTCCGTACGCAAGCTGATTTTTATTTCCTTTTTCATATGCTGTTGCAATAAGCCGCCCCAATCTTGCTTTGTTGTCAAAATGCTGATCTACAAGACCGTATTGGAAGAAGCCAAGGCCTTTTTCTAAATAAGCAGGCCCTTGTTCTTGCTGAGTCATATTATCATATGTGTCTGTAAACCCGTACGAAAGAGCTCCGTAGCTATCCCCGCCAGCGAGCATAGTATTACTCATAATTGCAGCTCCGGCGCTCGTACCGCCAAGTACTGCTCCCTTTTTATACGTATCCCATATAGCTTGTAAGACTTTTGAGTCTGAACCATTTTCATTACGCAACGAGCCCGTAATCATCGTCTGATCTCCTCCTACAAACCAAATGCCTGTTAGCCCTTTAACTTTTTGCGCTAGTTTTTCATTGTTCATATTTGGTTTCCAACTCGACTCGTTTTCAGAAGTTCCTTTAAAGTCATGGTTTGAAATAGGTAAAATTTCTATATTTTCTGCCTTCACTCCGTATTTAACTAAATCGCCTTTAAACTGACTAGAGGAATCGAACTTAGTACTCGCTGCAGGCACAATTCCTATTTTGGCCTCTTTTCCTCCTGCAAGATCAATAAACTTGTTATACACGCTTGAATTGCTGCTGCCAAGCGCTCCGCCTGCAATTAAAAGATTACCTTTGATCGAATCGTATGCAGGACTTTCAGATAAAGAAAAAGTAGATTTTTTATAAGTTAAACTAGTTTTTTTATCCGGCTGGAATTTGACGGTTTTGGGCGTAATATCCATTCTTACATTTACAATGGAATAGTCATCTTTTTGTCCGTCAGTATATCTCCAGTAACCGTTTGTGTCATTATCCTTTTGAAAAGCAATTTCGTAACCAGACCCTCTACTGTCATAAACATAGCTGCTAGCAGATTTCATCGATTTATTGTCAACAAAAGAATATGATAAATAAGCCTTTAATCTTCCATAGGGTGTAAAAACACCCGTAGCAGGCAGTGCATTAAAGGAATTATATTCAAATCCCTTCGTTTCTACTTTATCTTTTGGAAATTCAAATGATTTTAAATGATAGTCAATTTGATCTCCAGGAGATAAGTAACTAACTTTTATGTTCGCTAAGCCTGAAAGCGCTTTTTGCTTAGATGTATAGTTTGAAGCTGATTTTAGCTTAGCTTCGCTCATATCCAAGACAGCTACTCCACTTCGTCCAACAACTTCAATTTTTTGATCTTTATTATTAACAACCATAGCTGTATCTTCGTCCACACCGTATGCAAAGTTTTGTTCTTTGTCGCGTTCAAAATTATACGCAGCTACTGCAAGTCGCCCAAGTCGTGCTCGTTCATCCATATGCTGATCGATTATGCCGTGTTGGAAAAAACCCAGCCCCTTTTGAACTGATAAAGGCTCGTACTCTTTTTTACCGTCTTCCCCTTCATTTACATGCTTATTTGCCTTGTTTCCTATACTTTCTTTTAAAGCTCCTAGACTGTCTCCCCCCGTAATCATGACGTCACTCATAATTGCAGCTCCTGCACTTGTACCTCCAATTACTGCTCCTTTACGATAAATATCCCAAATAGCTTTTAACGCTTCGGAATCGCTTCCATTATTTTGCCGAAGGGAATCTACAATTTTTGTTTGGTCTCCTCCAACAAACCAAACTGCCGTTAGTCCTTTAATTGTACCGGATAACTTCTTATCGTTTACTTGGCTCTTCCAAGTTGATTCATCCCTTTGTGTGTCAGAAAAATCGTGATTTGAAACGGGAAGTATCTGAATAGAATCTGAGTTTACTCCGTATTTCACGAGGTCTTTCTTAAACGTTTCAGAAGACTGCAGCGTTGTGCTAGCAGCTGGAATAATCCCTATTTTGGCTTTTTCTTTTCCTCCAGCAAGCGAGAGGAATTTTTCATATATGTCGTGATTAGATGTTCCTACACCTCCGCCTGCAATAACAAGGTTGCCTTTAATGTCCTGAGTATTGTCTTGTGCTTTTGCAAGCAGCGGTGTACTCAAAGAAGAAAGTAATGTAAAGCTGATCAGACATGAAACAAGTTTCTTTTTCATTGGAATGCCCCTTTTCACGCAAATTTCAATAGCTCTTTCTAATTAGCTCATATCCTTTCCACAATACGTTCGTTAAATGATGCTTCGCTGCTTAGAGCCTAAAATCTGTTATTCAAACGTTCCTTTCACAAGAGGAACACCATCTTTTAGCATCATCTTACCTTGAGCAAAAACTGTTTTAATCGTTAGCGTCTCTTTATCTAAAAGGACTAAATCTGCATCTTTTCCAGGTTGAATATGCCCTTTATTGTACAATTTTAATACTTTAGCAGGGTTAGAGGTAATAACTTGAAGAGCTGTTTCTAACGGTACTGATTCCTCTAATACTGCATCTCGTACTTCTTGAAATAAAGAAGACACTTTTCCAACTTGAAGACCTTTATAATCTCCGTTATCATCAAAAAACGGCAGGCTCGCGTTTCCATCGGATGAAAACGTAATACTTGAGATCGGAACTTCTTCTTCAAGCATGATGCGTAACCCTTTGCTGCACTTCACTTCCCCTTCTTCTAAAAAATGGGGAATGGTGCTAGTCGTCAAATCTACATATCCGCCTCGTTTTGCAAATTGAATTCCTTCTTTAAACAGCTCTTCATTTCGATTAATGTGTGTAGGATGAAATTGACGAATTGGCAGGTCTGTTTTATCTGCAATTTGATTTAATAAAGATAATTTTCGTTCTCCATCTCCTACGTGAACTTCTAATATTCCAGCTTTTCCTGATAAAATCCCTCCATTGCGGGCAGCGGAAGCCACCTTTACCAGTTCTTCAAATGTCGGTTCAGAGGAACGGTGGTCAGAGATCGCAATTTCACCTACTCCAATAATTTTATCAATTAAAATAAGATCTTCCTCGATGCTGCTGGTTAACGTTTTTACCGGTATTTGATAGGAACCTGTGTGAATGAAACAGCTAATCCCTTCTTCTTCTAATCCTCTTGCTTTGGCCAGAAGATTTTCCATTCTTCTTGTTGTACCGTCTGTTCCAAGTACACCTACAATAGTTGTAACACCGGCAGTCGTTGCATCGGTTAACATTAGTTCAGGAGTGCGTGTTTTATATCCACCTTCTCCTCCTCCACCAATAATATGAACATGTGAGTCAATGAAGCCTGGAGCTATAATGTGATTAGCGGCGTCTACAACATCAATAGGAATGGACGTATTTAAATGCTCAATATAATCTTTTATAAGGATGATTTTGCTGTCTGCAAGTAATACGTCTTTTTTTCCTAAAGGCTGTGGTGCATATACTTCTGCGTTTTTGATTAAGGTTAACAACTTCTATTCCTCCTACTAGTAAGCTCGACTTGCGGATAATATTTTTCTATATAATTTTAATGCTTAAAATGGTCCGTAATTGATAAAATAAGCAATCACAACGGCTATTAGACCAATCACATATTGAATAAGGACTAACGGCAGCACCCATTTTGCCCACTTTGTCCATGAAATTCCCGCAATCGCTAAGCCAGCCATTAATGTTCCAGCCGTCGGGAAAATAATGTTTCCGATGCCGTCTGCAAAAGAAAAAGATAATACTGCTGTTTGTCTTGTAATGTCAAGCAAATCTGCAAGCGGCGTCATGATTGGCATTGTCAGCATCGCATGACCTGTTCCAGATGCTAAAATAAGGTGAATCAGCGCTTGGAAGTTATAAATTCCGATAACGCTTAAATATCCCGGAATATGTTGAATGGCTCCAGATACTTGATGAAGCATAGGATCTACAATATGACCTTCATTCAAAACAACAAGAACAGCACGAGAAACTCCGATAACTAGCGCTCCTCCAACTAATGCTGCTGCCCCGTTTGTAAACGACTTAACTGTATTTTCAACAGACAGTCTTCCAATAACCCCAATCACAATAGTCAAAATGACAAACAGAGAGGCAATTTCGGTAATGTACCACTTATACTTAATAACCCCAAAAGCAAGAATTACATAGTTAACAAGAAATGCTGCCATAATCCATTTATGCTTTCTAGTTAACTTGGCATCGGAGTTTAAAAGTTTATTTGCATTAGTTATGCTGTATTTTCCGTATGTTCCAATCGAAGGACTTTTTTTAACTTTCATTGCATATCGGTAGACAAACCATACTGAAACAGCGTAAACAACTACGAATAAGATAAGGCGAAAGCCCATTCCAGAAAACATAGGAAGCTCTGCTACTCCTTGTGCAACACCCACTGTAAACGGATTCATAACCGCCGTAGTAAAACCAGCTGATGCTCCAATTAAAACAATGGCAGTTCCCGTTAATGCGTCGAACCCAAGAGCAAGTGCCAGCGGAATTAAAAGAGGAATATAGGCTAGCGTTTCTTCCGCCATTCCCATTAAAGATCCTCCTACCGCAAAAAATAGCATCATAACAGGAATTAATAACTTTTCTCGGGTAGCAAGCTTTTTAGCCATCGTTGTAATTAATACATCTACTGTACCCGTAGCGCTTAGTACACCAAAGAAACCGCCGATAATTAATACAAAAAAGATAATGTCGGCTCCTTCTACCATTCCTGTATGTATCGCTTTGACCATATCAAAGAATCCAACTGTCGTAGAATCAATCCATTTAAACGACTGAGGATCTACCGTTGTTCGTCCGTCTACTTCTACACGTGCGTATTCTCCGGCTGGCAAGATATACGTTAAAATAGTAGCAATCACAAGAAAGCCTAACAATAAAGCAAAAACGTTTATTTTCCTCTCTTTTTTCCTTACCTGATTTAATGAACTCATTTCTTTTTGCGGTTCACTCATTCTTCTTCTCCCCTTCATTGTGAAATAATAACTTTAAACAGACTTCTCGTTCTTTAAAAGCAGCTTCCTTATCTGCAACTACATATTGCTCCTTTCTTTTGTATTCCTCATATACAGTACAAGCAATTTTCGTGCCAACGGATAACCGTTTAATTTTCTGAATTATGATATAATTAAATCATGTTTTAGGTGGTAATTGGGTGTTTTTTTAAATTTAATATCACCAATTAAGAAGCTGTTTAATAGAAAATCTGGAGCACGAAGCATTAGCTAATTCTTTTTAAAAAAAGCAGCAAAAAGAAAGATAAAAGAATTTAATCTATAAACATAAAAAAATACTATTTTATTATTGTCTTTCCTTTAAGTAGATTAATACTATAAAACTTCAATCTATTTATAAAAGCATTGCGCATAATGAAAGGGTGTTCAAATCAATGACTGTTTATCGTATAGGGGTATTGGCCGGCAAAATACAGAAGGATTTTGTGCCGATCGTAATATGTTTTCTGGACACGGGGAATGGCAAATTACAAAAGACGTTGTGGTGACATCGGGCGTATTTACGCGAAAAGCCGTAGAAAGAATTGCGCATGAAGCTTTTGCATTGGCTATGCAGCGTCGTAAAAAAGTAACAATCGTACATAAAGCAAATGTTTTAAGATTAAGTACCGGACTATTTCTAAACGTTTGTCGAGAAGTAGCTGAGCAATATCCTGAAGTAAAAGTGGACGACTATCATATTGATGCTATGGCTGCTCATCTAGTACGCCGTGCAGCCGATTTTGATGTCATTGTAACCGAAAACATGTACGGTGATATTCTTTCAGATTTAGCCGGCGAGCTTGTAGAGAGCTTAGGATTAGCCCCTTCTCTTAATGCAAATGAACATATGGCTATGACACAAACAGCTCATGGTTCTGCGCCAGATATCGCAGGTTTGAACATAGCAAACCCAACCGGTATTATTTCTTCGGGGATTATGCTACTGAGATGGCTGGCTGAAAAACATACGGATCACAAACTTCCAGAAGTGGCTGCTACAGTAGACTGCGCTCTTTATCAAACGCTCCAAGATGAAGTGAAAACAAAAGATTTAGGCGGACATGCCTCTACGTCGGATTTTACAGAAGCTATTTTAGATAGAGTAAATTCCCTGCAAAAATAACATTAATTTATCCATTCTATAGAGGTGACAATAATGAAAAAAAGAAAGATTATTATGGACTGTGACCCAGGTCATGATGATGCCATTGCAATTATTTTAGCTGCTGCACAACCAGGATTAGATATTTTAGGGATTACAACTGTTTCAGGAAACGCAGAAATAGAAAAAACGACGCTGAATGCTTTGAAGGTGTGTGATTTAGTATCGTTACATAACGTGATTGTTTCAAAAGGAGCAAGCGAACCAATGATGCGCAGACGTGAAAACGCGCCTAGTATACACGGTGATTCAGGATTAGACGGCCCTGAGTTCCCGGCTCTCTCTCGCAGCTGGAGCGAAGAACACGGAGTAGATACTATTATACGAATGGTCAAAGAGTCAGAAGATCCCGTTACGCTTTTGCCTACCGGTCCATTAACGAACATTGCTTTAGCTTTAATAAAAGCTCCAGAAATTAAAGAAAATATTGAAGAGATTATCCTTATGGGCGGCGGAACCTTCGGGAACTGGACGCCAACAGCTGAGTTTAATATTTGGGCAGATCCAGAAGCGGCTAAAAAAGTGTTTGATAGCGGCATTCCACTGATAGTAATGGGGTTAGATATTACGCATCAAGCCGTTGCAACAGATAATGTTATTAACCAAGTGATGAACATTGATAATAACGTAGCAAAAAAGGTGGGTGAATTATTAGCATTTTTTAAATCTACCTATAAAGAAACGTTTGGCTTTGATGCTCCTCCTGTTCACGATGTATTAACCGTTGCTTATTGCATAGCTCCAGAACTATTTACGCTAAAGGAAGTTAATATTGTGGTAGAAACACGCGGAGAATACACGGCTGGAACGACTTCAGTTGATTTGCTTGGAGTTACAGGAAGGAAAGCAAATGCGAAGTTTGGTTTAACCCTTGATGTGGATGGATTTTGGGATCTGATGCTTGAAGCTCTTAAATCATATTCAGCTTCGTAATGTTCATTTAGAAAATAAACTTTATAAACGAGAGGCAGCACCATAGCTGAGTTGGTGACTTGCTGGTGCTGTCTTACGTTTATTCATACTATCTAGCTGTTCTTTTCGCTTTTTGATTGAGCATTACCGTAATGATTGAAGCGACAATAACACCTGTAATTAAACAGTTGGATAGATCTTTATAAATTACTCCCATTACTGTCCCGCCTATAACGCCTACACCAATAAGTGAAATTCGCTCTCTTTGATTCATGGTTTATCCCTCCATCTTTTTTAATAAAACATTTAATTTATGAAGAGCGAAGTGCAGGTCTAATTGCTCTTCTTCATTTAACTTCGCAAGATTTGTATGAAAGTTACTATAAATCCCTCTCCATTTTTCTTCTTGAATACTTTTTCCTTTAGACGTTAATGAGACTAAAACTGCACGCTTATCTCGCGGATCAGGCATTTTGATTAAATATCCTTCATTTTCTAATTCACTGATAACATTCGTTAACTGTTGTTTGGCAATATTTAATCCATTACTAATTTCCTTAATATTCAAATCTCTTTTTTTCATATACATAAATTCAACTACGTGATTTTGTAAATGTGTTAATTTCACTTCATTCCTGTTTAAGTTCTTGAAGTTTTCAAATAAAACCGGTATTAAAGCGATATATTCCTTAGCCAGATTTCCCTCCATAAGATGTCCACCTTCTTTAGTAAATATATTATTACTAAATTCGAATAAAAACAATAAAAATTGTTTATTTTAGTAAAAATATATTTACTAAAATCCATACACACTTCTAAAGTTATTTTATCCCACTCTCAACAATCGTTTATTAATCTTATAAAAATAGCCATATAAAAAAGTAAGGAAGCACACTTCCTTACTTTCTGTTTGCAACGCCCGTTAAAAAATTCAAAAACACGTGTACGCCTGCTTTCACGGTAATTTCTCCTACATCACGCAGCGGATCTAGACATACAATATCCATTGCTTGAACAAGTGGATGACTCCCGGCGGTGTATACTGCTTCAAACAACTCATCTGTCCTCATTCCGCCTGTCGTTCCTGCTGGAACTCCCGGTGCGTAAGCGATATCTAACACGTCCATATCAACTGTTAAATAGATCATGTCTACCTCTTTGCTCAGCTGTTTTAATGCTTCTTTCACGGTATGATTTATTCCTGCTTTTCTTGCTTGCAGTAACGTTACATAATGAACGCCTTTGCTATCTGCATATTCCTTTAACGATTTTGAATTATAAAACCCGTGAAGTCCGATATTCCATACATGAGCTGCATCAATAGTATTGCTTTCGATTAAATTTCGTATAGGGGTTCCGTTAGAAGGACCGTTATCTTCTAAGCTGCGTAAGTCAAAGTGCGTATCAAACTGTAAAATCCCTATTTTCTGTTCGGGATGTGACTCTTTCCACCCTTTTACTAACATAGCTGTAATAGAATGATCGCCTCCAAGCATAATAGGTAGCGCATGCGGATGACATTTCCGCATAGACATCATCGCTTCTTTTATATACTGATGAGACTTCCCTATATCCGTTACGTGCTGTTTGACGTCTCCTAAATCCAACACTGACAAGGAAGTCAAATCCGTATCATACTCAATATGATACGGGTTAAAGGATTTCCAGAGCTTCCTCATGGCCATTGGCGTCTCACTGGCTCCAGAAGCGCTAATGGAAGATCTTGAAAGAGGCACGCCCAAGACCGTAATATCTATCGATGTAAAGTCGACGCTGCTTCCATCTTCAACTGTCTGAATCCAATCACTTACTTTTGGGTCAGGAGTACTTTGACGCTGCCAGCAAAAAGGCGGTCGATCAAGCTGTGGGTACGGATAGTTCATGCAAAACACCGCCTTCAACCACAACTTTTCCAGCTTTTAATACCGTGTCTACAAGGTTTACGGCATAGTTATACTGCAGCGTTTGGTAATTGGGAGCGTCAAATAGCACTAAATCGGCTTTTTTACCTACTTCAATACTTCCGATTTGATTCCCTTTGCAAATGGCATGAGCCGCGTTGATCGTACAGGCCGTTAAAACTTCTGCTGGCGTCATCTTCATCGTTAAACAAGCTAAATTCATAATAAACGGCAGCGATTCCGTAGGAGAAGATCCTGGGTTTCGATCTGTAGACAAAGCAACCGGCACTCCTGCTTCGATCATTTTTCTAGCACGCGCCGGCTCTTCCATTAAAAAGAATGCAGTACCCGGCAATAGAACGGCTATAACTCCGCTTTCAGCCATTTGCTTAATTCCTTGATCCGATGCTTTTAACAAATGATCCGCAGACACAGCTCCCACTTTAGCCGCTAATTCTGCCCCGCCAAAAGACACAATTTCATCGGCGTGGATTTTAGGTTTTAGTCCGTATGCTTTTCCAGCTTGTAAAATACGATCTGACTGTTCAACTGTAAACACGCCTTCTTCACAAAATACATCACAAAACTCCGCTAGCTCTTCTTTTGCAACGATTGGTATCATTTCTTCGATAACGAAACGAACAAACTCATCTTCATTTCCTTTGTACTCGACTGGCACCGCATGAGCTCCCATAAAGGTTGAAACAACATCTACTGGATGCTGTTCATTCAGTTTCTTCGCTACTTTTAATTGTTTGATTTCATCTTTAAGATTTAAACCGTACCCGCTTTTGGCTTCAACAGTTGTAACTCCGTACTGCAGAAATTTATTTAAACGTTTTGTAGATTGCTTGATTAGCTCCTCTTCTGTTGCTTGTCGTGTACTAACGGTTGTTTGTAAAATTCCTCCTCCCGCTTTTAAAATATCAATATACTTTGCCCCGTTTAAGCGCATTTCTAATTCTTTTTCACGACTGCCGCCAAACACAAGGTGAGTGTGGGGATCAATCAACCCAGGCGTTACGATTTTTCCTTCGGCATCAATTATATTAATAGGTTCATGGATATGCTCAAGGTATTCCTGCGCTTTGACGTCAGGCCCAACAAATACAATTCTTCCATTTTTCACGAGTACGCTGCCATTTTCAATGATTCCTAGATCTGACATTTCCTCCGCTCGTCTAGGCTGACTTCCTCCTTTAACCGTAATGACTTGTGCAGCGCATTTGATATACGTAATAGTCATACGTATCCCTCCTTTTTTATTCATTTAACGCCGGAATTTGTATTCCTTTTTCTTTTGCAGTTTGAATCGCCTTATCATAGCCGGCGTCTACATGACGAACAACTCCCATGCCTGGGTCTGTTGTTAAAACACGTTCTAGACGTTTGGCGGCTTCTTCCGTCCCGTCTGCTACTACAACCATTCCAGCGTGAAGAGAATACCCCATACCTACTCCTCCTCCGTGGTGAACAGATACCCAGCTTGCGCCTGCTGCCGTATTTACTAATGCATTCAAAATCGGCCAGTCTGCTACTGCATCACTGCCGTCTTTCATCGCTTCAGTTTCCCGATTTGGCGAAGCCACAGAACCGGCATCTAGATGGTCTCTGCCAATAACGATAGGCGCTGACAGCTCTCCGGACGCCACCATATCATTAATAATTTTTCCAAAGCGTGCTCTTTCTCCGTAGCCTAGCCAGCAAATACGAGCCGGCAATCCTTGAAACTCAATTTTTTCTCTCGCCATTCTAATCCAGTTGCAAAGATGCGTATTATCCGAAAACTCACGTAAAATGACTTCATCTGTTTTATAAATATCCTCTGGGTTTCCTGACAAAGCGACCCATCGAAACGGTCCTTTTCCTTCACAGAACTGCGGACGGATGTACGCTGGGACAAATCCCGGGAAATCAAATGCATTCGTGACACCTTCATCCAACGCTACTTGGCGAATATTATTGCCATAGTCAAAAGCAACCGCGCCTTTTCTTTGCATCTCTAACATGGCTTGAACGTGAATAGCCATACTTGCTTTTGATTGTTTTATATATTCATTTGGATTTGTATTCCGCAATCTTTCTCCTTCTGCTAAGCTGACTCCAATCGGCAAATATCCGTTAAGCGGATCATGTGCCGATGTTTGATCCGTCACAATATCTGGGATAAATCCTCGCTCTATCATCTCAGGAAGAATCTCGGCTGCATTTCCAACTAATCCAATGGAAAGCGCTTTGCCCAATCTTTTTGCATCTTCAGCTAACGTGATCGCATCAGCTACGCTTTCGACTACCGTATCGCAATATTTTGTTTCGATACGTTTTTCAATACGCGTGCGATCAACATCAATTCCAATTACAACCCCGCCTGCCATCGTAACAGCTAGTGGCTGTGCGCCTCCCATTCCTCCTAATCCAGCTGTTAGCGTAATCGTTCCTTTCAAAGTTCCGTTAAAATGCTGGTTGGCACACTCAGCAAATGTTTCATACGTTCCTTGAACAATGCCTTGGCTTCCAATATAAATCCAGCTTCCTGCAGTCATCTGTCCGTACATCATTAACCCTTTTTTATCAAGCTCATGGAACGTCTCCCAATTTGCAAAAGCAGGAACAAGATTTGAATTCGCTAATAAAACACGCGGTGCATCACTGTGGGTTTTAAAAACCGCAACTGGCTTGCCGGACTGTATAAGAAGCGTTTCATCTTCTTCTAACTCTTTTAACGCTGCGACAATACGATCGAACGCCTCCCAGTTACGGGCTGCTTTTCCGATTCCTCCGTATACGACTAACTTTTCCGGATGCTCCGCTACTTCGGAATCTAAATTGTTTAGAAGCATGCGAAGAGCAGCTTCTTGCACCCAGCCTTTGGTCGTTAGTTCTGTTCCACGGGGTGCTTTCATTCCACTTTGTTTTGTCTCCATTTTGTTTTCCTCCTCTATAAAAATGAAAAACTGTTAAACTAACATTTTTATTACAGCGCTAGTTCATAATTAGTATCTTGCACAAAGGTTTTGAAATCAGCTGCTAACGCCTCAATATCGCGTGAGAAAATTCGGTCTTTAATAATGATTGGTACGGTTTTTCTAATTCTTGAGTAAATTTTTCTTGTTTCTGAAGCAAGTTTATCCACTCCTTGAATATCGGCCGCTTGAGCCGCACAAATTGCTTCAATTGATAAAACTCTTCGTGTATTTTGGATAATTTGATAAGCGTGACGTGCAGCAGTCGTTCCCATGCTGACATGATCTTCTTGATTCGCTGAAGATGGGATGGAATCGACACTTGATGGATGCGCTAATACTTTATTTTCGGAAACTAATGAAGCAGCAGCATATTGAGTAATCATGAGTCCAGACTCTAAACCAGGATCTGCACTTAAAAATGCTGGCAGCCCGCTAAGCTGAGGGTTTACTATTCGTTCGATGCGCCGTTCAGAAATATTCCCAAGCTCCGCCATTGCAATTCCTAGAAAATCCATAGCAAACGCAATGGGCTGCCCGTGAAAGTTCCCTCCAGAAATTACTTTGCCGCTGTCGGCAAAGATGAGCGGGTTATCGGTTGCTGAATTAATTTCAATTAACAGCTTTTCTTTTACATAATTTAAAACTTGATAAATAGCACCATGAACTTGAGGAATGCAGCGCAGTGAATACGCATCTTGCACTCTTATTTGACCTTGAGAAGTAGTTAATTGACTGCCTTCTAAATACGAAAGAATTCGGGCAGCTACCTGCTGTTGTTCCGGATAAGGTCTTACCGCATGAGACTCGGGCATGAATGCATCTAAAATGCCTTGCAGACCTTCTAACGTCAGTGCTGCAATCCCGTCAGCAAGATCTGCTAGCTTTTGAGCTTCAAGGTACGAAACTACTCCTACAGCTGTCATTGCCTGAGTGCCGTTAATTAAAGCTAGCCCTTCTTTCGCTTGTAATTGGATAGGTTTAAGCCCAGCTAGCTTTAAAGCTTCTTCTCCTTGCATTCGCTGGTCATTATATACAGCTTCTCCTTCTCCAACTAACAGCAGCGCTAGATGTGATAATGGAGCTAAGTCACCGCTAGCTCCAAGTGAACCTTGACTTGGGATAACCGGCACTATATTTTGGTTTAAGCAATCGATAAGCAGCTGCAAGGTTTCCAGTCGTATGCCGGAATACCCTTTAGCCAATGCATTCGCTCGTAACAGCAGCATCACTCTGCTTACTTCTAAAGAAAATGGTTCTCCTAGTCCGCAGGCATGACTGCGAATTAAGTTAATCTGCAGATCAGCTAAGTCCGTTTTTGAAATAACCGTATCGCTAAACTTTCCGAATCCAGTATTTACTCCGTAAATTACGTTGTTGTTCGTAATACTCTCTTCAACCAACGTTCTGCTTTTTTGTATATGTTCAACTGCGTGATCGCTAATTTTCACGGAGTATCCTTGGTAAATAACTTTGTAGATTTGGTCGAACGTCAGTGAATTTCCATCGATTTGAATAAACATCATACTCGCTCCCTTGTTAAACTGTATACTACCTTTTCTTTTTGAACACAAAAAGGGGCTATATCAAAGAGGAAACAAGCTCCTTTTGATATAGCCCCCTATAAACTAACCTACTTACACTATGGGCTTTTATTAATAATCAGCACTTCACCTTATACATACAAACAATCGCTAAATGACTAAATCACTATACACTTTAAGCTGTACAACTTAAAGCAACTAGGGTACCTACACTAAGTATTACGCTGAATTAATCATTTGTCAATTATTATTTAAGAAAATTTTAAATAATCTGAAATAAAATCTTTATTTCTTATAGCAGCGATGATTCACGGCTGCACATTCTTATTTCTTTAAACGTTATCGGACGTTCATGTCACTTGGGTGCGGACCTTTGCGGCGATTGCTGTTTAACTCATTAATCTCTGCCATATCATCGGCAGTGAGTTCAAAATCAAACACGTTAAAGTTTTCTTCTATTCTAGACGGTGTAACTGATTTAGGGATGACAATTGTGTTGTTCTGTAAGTGCCAGCGCAATACAACTTGAGCCGGAGTTTTGCTATGTACTTCAGCAATTTTTTGAATGACTTCGTCTTGTAACACTTCTCCTCCTTGATCAAGGGGGCTCCATGCTTCCACAAAAATATTATGTTTGGCACAAAACTCTTTTAATTCATTTTGAGCTAGATACGGATGGCACTCAATTTGGTTTAAAACAGGTGTTACATCACATTCGTTTAACAAGCGCTCTAAATGCTCAATTTCAAAGTTACAGACGCCAATTGCTTTTACTTTTCCATCGTGATAAAGCTTTTCTAATGCTTTATACGTCTCCACATACTCATCATATTGAGGCGTAGGCCAGTGAATCAAATATAAATCGACATAATCAAGTCCTAATCGTTCTAAGCTTTCGTCAAATGCACGTAATGCATTTTCATAGCCTTGATCGCTGTTCCAAACTTTTGTTGTAATAAACAGCTGTTCTCGAGGAACAGAAGATTCTTTAATCGCTTGACCTACTCCTCCTTCATTTTTATAAATCATGGCTGTGTCAATAGAGGTATACCCAACTTCAATTGCTTTTGACACTGCAGATGCTGCTTGGTTATCTTCTACTTGCCATACGCCAAATCCAAGCTGAGGCATTTTTAAACCGTTGTTTAATGTAACAATATTCATTTTACACGTCTCCTTTTTTGTTAAAAAGTTCAAAGTTTTAATGATGGTGCCAGCCGATCAGCATAGCAACCTGTCCCATTATAATGCCGACTGGGATTCCTATAATCATGGCTCCAAATCGAAATTCAAAAGACCATGCGCGCGGCACAAGGGAAAACAAATAAATCATACTCATCGTTGCCATACATGTACTGCTAAAAAAACTGACGACAGTGTGTAAATTTGGCATTACTTCTCCTCATTTCACTAGAACGTTTGCGCCTTTTCAATTTCATCATTTATCTTTCGCTCTAATGCCTATGTTTTCGCAGCCGACATAGTTACATTCGTCAAAGGGTTCCGTAATCCTGCTTTAATCAGTTAAAAATACTTTACCTACGTAACTTTTTTAGTTAAAACGAATATGTGCTTTTACCTTCAAAGTTGTGTATAATTTCTGTATATTAAAATAATAAGATTTTTTCACTATAAAGAACAACTGCACATTCTCTGTAAGGCAATCATACATATTTGCAAGAGTTAACGAAAGGAATGGATATAAAAAATGGCGATTGAAAAAGTAAAAGCATATTTTAAACAATATGGTATGGAGAATCAAATTATCGAAATGGATGAGTCCAGTGCTACTGTAGAACTGGCAGCGCAAGCTTTGAAATGCGAGCCGAAACGCATCGCAAAAAGTCTTTCTTTTAACGCCGAAGGAACTGTTCTATTGATTGTGGCAGCAGGAGATGCAAAAATTGATAACCGAAAATATAAAGAAGAGTTCGGAACCAAAGCAAAAATGCTTGGAGCAAGTGAAGTAGAAACGCTGATTGGTCATGCTGTAGGCGGAGTATGCCCTTTTGCCGTTAATGAAGGTGTTCACGTGTATCTAGATGAATCTCTGAAACGTTTCGTCACCGTTTTCCCTGCCTGTGGAAGTGGAAATAGTGCAATCGAATTAACAATACCTGAACTAGAAGAATTTTCGAAATGCTTAAAGTGGGTTGATGTCTGCAAAGGATGGAATGAATAATTTAGGTAAATTACGGTACATCTATACATAAAATAAATAAATCAGCACGCCAACAAGCTGAAACAGTTTTTTGTTTCAGCTCATTGGTGTATCTAAACGAATTTATGAAACAGCTTAACCCAACCTAGGTAAGAAACCCCTAAGAGAAATACAAAAAGAAATAGTAAAGGAATGTTCCTAGGGATAAAAAGCCAGCCGTCTAACGTATTCCACAGAAATTCACTTTTATTTGCTTTTCTCATCATTTTCACCTCAAGCAGATTTACTATTTTGTATTCAAAAATTCTTTTACATAGTTATATACAGTATCTTCAACTTATGACCTTTTTTCAAGAAAAACGTGCACGGAAAATTGATTGAATGTGAATCTTTTCAATTTATATCCGCTATGTACTCATCCATCATCTTAGTTTCATCTGTAAAAAAGAAGAAGCCTACATTTTTAGATGCAGGCTTCTTCTCGTTGATTCAGTCTTTCCTTTGTTTGCCTAGTCAGGCCCTTTCGTTACGTATATCGGTTCATAACCAAAGTGCCTTGCGTGAGATACGAATATCTACTTTCAATTTGCGGTAATACATTTGCTGAAGTCGCTGTTAAGCCTTTCAAAACTAATCAGTCCCTTCATACACTAAGTATTTAACCTTTCACAACAACCATTTGCATGATAGCTGCTGTACTATATGTGTACCCCGTATTTATATAGTAAAACCTTAAAAAACAATTTTTTATTATATAATTTTCTAGACTTCAAAGCAAAGAAAATTTAGATAGTATAGATGAAAGACACCCGTCACCTATTAGCTCCTCTACTGTTCGTACTCAAGCGTTCAAAGAAAAGCATCCGCAGTGAAATTCATCAAATTTATTTAATGTATGATTTCATCAATTTTTTGAAATGCATCTTCAAGTGAAGTATATCCATTTGTTTCTCCTTCGTTACCTTGAACGGTCCATTCTTGCTTTTCTACTGCTAGTTTCCCGTCTTTATCTTTTATATAAGGTCTGTTAAGCATAAACACATGATCATCCTTTTTTACTGTGTAGCCAAGATAATAGTGATTACCTTCTCCTTCTTCCTCATATACGGAGACGCCTTGAAGGTTATATTTGTTTAAAATGTCATCCATATGATGAGTCAGTTCACTTATAGCCGTTTCTCTTTTTACATATTCCACATTTTATACCCCTTTTCATTTTGATTTATGTTTAGCATTCCCTTGAGCATATTCAATTACACTATATTTCAAACCATTCATTATGTGAAATTTCCCCTGTATCGGCATTAAAGAAGTTACGGCTTGTCATTTGATATAAAGAAATTTAATCTACCTCCTCTTACCTTGTTGTAAAGAAAAATCATTTTTCTCTTTCGTATCTCCAATTAGTTATCATAGAAAAGACCCTCATATCCACGACCTCATTTCATTCTTAAACAATCAAAAACCGGTTAAGAAAAATAAACTTAACCGGTTAATGCTGATGTTATTTAAAATTGATACGATTTAAGATTTTTGCTTTTTGAAAGTGAAAGATAGATTTTGACAACTCAAAGATCGTTCCGTTCGTTAAGCACACCGTATTTTCGATAATCAGTGCTGGGTCGAATGGGTCGATATGAAGGAGTTCAGCACTTTCTTCATCAATTTTTTCGCAGTTGATGACTTTGTCAGCAAACCCAATGTTTAATTTTAAGTGATCTATCAGGTAACTATAAATAGAATTTGATGCAATATCTTCATTTAGATAAGGTACCACATCTTTTTTAAAGTAACTGATTTCAATAGAAAAAGGTTCTTCATCTACAATTCGCAGCCGCTTCACATAATATAGCTTGGTTCCGCCTTCACACCGTAAACCTTTTGCGGTTAATTCATCAGCTTCTACCACGTGCAAAGAAAGAATTTTTGTCTCAATTGTTTTCGACGTTAAGTCTTTCGTTAATCCTCTAAGACTGCCTAAATTAATATAATCTGTGACTGATTCCTCACGCAAAAACATGCCGCTTCCTTGGACTTGATAGATATAGCCGCGATTGACGAGCTGAGTCACTGCTTTTCGAATTGTATTACGGCTCACTTCAAATTTTTTTATCAATTCTTCTTCCGTCGGTAGCTTTTTTGTTTGATCAAACGTCCCTTCTCGAATTTCCCTTTCTAAACGATCTGCAATTTCTTTATATTTTATAGCCATATAATCTCCCTAGTTTACATTCTCAATCATTTACTGCTTCTATTATACACAAAACCTCTTGATCAAAATCAAGAGGTTTTCTTTTTACTTATAGCTCTTCTCCTCTCGTTTCAATAATATGCTTGTACCAATGAAACGACAGTTTTTTCTTTCGATTTAAGTTATCGTCGTGATCTACGTAAATGAATCCGTATTGTTTTTTATAACCATTTAACCAGCTTAATAAATCAATAACAGACCAAGCGTAATATCCTTTTAGATGAATGCCTTCTTTTATTGCGCGCTTAATCACTTTTAAATGTTCTTCAATATATTTAATACGGGGAACGTCTACAATTTCACCATCAATAATCGGATCTTCATCACCAAGACCATTTTCTGTTACGTACATTTTAATATCACCATAACGCTCTTTTAACATATGCAGCCCGTCTAAAAATCCTTGAGGTGAAATTTCCCATCCCCATTTTGTATAGGTTTTATCTGTCATCTTTACTGTGCGATAAAAGCCGTCAAACGATGGATTTCCAGGAGCTAAAGTAGATGTTTCCCTCGAGTGCTCCATAGACGAAACAGCTTCTTGATTTTTCTCTACTCGAATCGGTTGATAATAATTAAGACCAATGAAATCATTGTTTTCGGCATTTCTTTTTAATGTATCTAGCTCTTCTTTCGTCCAGCTTGGGGTCCATCCGTTTTCTTTTAATTGCTGTACGACGTAAGATGGATATTCGCCTTTTAAAATCGGATCATAATACCAAAACGTTTCGTATTCATTCGCGTGTCTAGCAGCTAAGATATTTTCCTTTTTATCATCAACACTGTAAGCCGGTAAGAAGACATGTGTAATACCAATTTCTCCATACTGCTCCAGCTGCTTATAGATCTCTACGGCTTTTGCATGTGCATAAAACACATAATGTGTAGCTTGAAAGTACTTTTTTTCATCGTTTTGGATACCAGGCGGATGTGCTCCTTTTAAATAGCCTAATCCGCAAAACATAACGGTTTCATTGAACGTAATCCAATGTTTAACACGGTCTCCAAATGCCTTAAAACAAACCTCTGCATACTTAACGAAAGCATCGGCTGTTCGTTTATTCGTCCATCCGCCGTCTTCTTCAAGCGTCAAAGGCAGATCCCAGTGATACAGCGTTACAAATGGAACAATTCCATACTTTAAGCATTCATTAATCACTTGATTATAAAATTCCAAGCCTTTTTCATTCACTTCTCCATCGCCAGTTGGCAAGATACGTGCCCATGAAATAGAAAAGCGGTACGATTCTAGTCCCATCTCTGCCATTAACTTAATATCTTCTTTGTAGCGATGGTAATGATCAATAGCTACATCTCCATTTGTGCCTTTATATGTTTTTCCAGGAATCTTTGAAAAAACATCCCAGTTTGTTTCGCCTTTACCATCTTCATTCCAAGCTCCTTCTATTTGATAAGAAGCTGATGCAGCTCCAAATAAAAAATCCTTTGCGAATTTCATTATAGCACTCCTTATTTTCATACTGACTTTTTAAATTCATTCCAATATATTAAATTTATAGGTACAAATTTAATATTGATTATATACTTATTTTTTGCATTTGACTACAAAAAATGTAATACAAAGACCTTTTTATTTTTCTCTAATTTAAAGAAAAATTTCGTTATCTTACTCATACTTGATAAAAGAACAAATAAAAAAGCCTGCTTTGAAAAAATTGATCAAAACAGGCTATTTATTAATATGACGGATTAACGCTTTATAATAACTCTCATCGTTATTAAACTTTCGTTTTCACATATAAATAAAGACCATACTCTGTGGGAACAGCAGGATAACCCATTACAAGCGATTTTAAGTTTTTTAAAACTTTTGCTATTCCTCGTTTTAATAATATTATATTAATTTAGGAAAAAAACGTTATTACCAAAGGATTCTTCATTCAAAATGCACATTTGTTTATAATTGATAATTGATATAAAAAAATAAATTAATACACTTTATTTCGTTAACTAGAGGTGTTTTTGTTAATGCCCTTCTTGAATTTTAAAATTGTTTCTACTGCTTTTTTATATCCTCCAGCCTCTTTTAAAGATTCTCCAATTTTGCAGCTGCTTTCTTTAAATGATGGATTTAGTAACACTTTTTCTGTTGTATTTCGTAATGTAGCAGCGTCTAACTTTTTACGATTAAGCTGTAATCCAGCTCCTAAATTTTCAATTTTCTTGGCTACTATTGATTGATCAGCCATGACAGGAATGACAACAAGAGGAATACCAAAATAGAGTCCTTCACTGGAGCTGTTCATTCCGCCGTGGTAATGAAAACATCTGCCTGTTGTAGAATTTCTAATTGGGGTACATAATTACGCACTATAAAATTAAGGGGAATATTATTAAATTGGCAAATATCTGTCTGCCTTCCTACAGATAGAATGACTGTGACCTGAGTATCTCCAAATGCTTCAAAGCAAGTAGTATAAAATTCAGGCTGATGATTAAATACCGTTCCCATCGAAATAAAGATGAGTTTGTTTTGTCGAATGTTCTCCAACGTAAAAGCTTCGACATCTTTACGTAGCGCAATAGAAGGGCCAACAAATATGAAAGAGTCGTCAAATTCTTCGGCCATGGGTTGATATAGCTTGGTGGTAAATACAATCGTTATATCTCCAGGACACGTCATGGTATTTTTCTATCAGTAAGAATAACTCCATATTGATCTTTCCACTTTTTTGAAATTTGTTCAATTTCCATGTATCTTGGAGATTCCTTATCTATTTCTCCCCTGTTCTTCATAAACATAGAAAAAATTTGGCCATTAATTGCAAAAGTTGTACAAGAACATACTTTGGGTATTCGTAATATATCAGCTATAATCCATCCGGCAGCGAAATTATTATCATAAATAACATAATCGTACTTTTCCGCTCTTATTTCTTTTAAAACCTCTTCTATAATCTTATCCATAGCCCTTCCCATATGCAAAAGCATTTCAAGAGGATCTATTTTCTCTGCCATCCTTTTTCTGTATTTATATGGAGTAGAAAGTTTTCATAAGGACGAAATAAAGCGCCTGTTTTTTCAATCTTGTTTCTATATTCTTCTATGCAGTAATAGACCACCTCTTCTCCCTTTTTCACAAGCTCTTCTACTAATGCAATGGTAGGATTAACGTGCCCTTCACCGGGAAAGTTAAAAAAAAGAACATTTGCCATCTAACTCCCTCCGTTTCTCAGCAAATAAATATACTAACCTTGTTTAGAATAAATTTTCTTCTTATCTAGTGTAAAGTAAGAATCAATTTCATTAAATGTATAAAACAAATATCAAGCAAAATGACCCTATTATTAACTTTTAAGGTTTTATAAAGAGTTAAAAAATTAAGATGAGCAAGTAGCTGATTCTTTAATGCTTGGCTGTGGCTGTCTAGAGGGAATTCGCTATTTCGACACTAAGATGCCAGGTAGTAAAGGCACTATAAAACGATTTCTGATGCAATCTGTTTACATGAAGAGGATTACGGAATTGCGTGGAAACACAAGGATTGGAGAATCGAGGAAGTAGAAGCACGTAGTTCACGTCTCTTGACCATTTTTTCCGCATAACTTTTTCATGGATTTTTCTGGTCTTTCTATTTTTCAATTCTTTTATAACGTGTAGAAGCAAAGCGCCGGGTTTCTGCAGAAAGCAGCTGCTTTACCAAATCTTCGCTAATGATTCTTTTGATTTTTAGTTCCATTGCTATTAAGCCCCCCATTTCTCCCTTTTTTTATAAAAGCAATAAGGAGGAGAAAAAGTGGAATTACAATTTCTAGAGAAAAAAAGAAAACAATGCCACTTGTAGACAAAAAGGAAACAAGTTGTTGAAAATTGGAAGATATCCACAAAGCAACTATAACTTGGAGAAAACCAAATGGAAGCACAAATGGCTTATAATCACGTACGTTTAGACACTGCGCTGTCCCAAGTGTAAGTACATAATAAATGGCTGAAACTTTAACAAAAATACCTGTAACCCAGACTGCCATCACCATTGATTCGACATGTTCAAAAAAATTAGCTATGCTGATATACCTTGAAACACTTATTACGGGATAAATGTATTCTTGAGTAGTGCTGCCTAATACAAGAATGGTAATTAAATTTGTAATCACCATAGTTAGTACAACAGCTACAATAGAAATCACACCCAATTTTCTTGCCTTACTTCGATCTTTCAAAAAAGGAAGAAAAAAAGAAATATAAAAAAAATCGTTAAACCATGACTGAATAGAAGTAGCTCCTTGTAGAGAGGGTAAAATACCATTCCCCATGATAGGAAATATATTATCAATTTCTATATCAGGTAGCAGTAGAAGTACCATCAGAAGAAGAGGAAGAATAAATAATGGAAGAAAAACTTGTGTGGCACGTGCTAGCACCTCTACTCCTCCGTATACAACAAACATGCAAACTAACACCATACTGGCTATTACTACAGGTATAGGGGTTTTCGGAAGAAAGTTTGCAATGAACTCCGCGTACTGTCGTAGAACAATACCATTCAAATAAAGATGAAAAAACAAATATATAAATCCAAGAGTCTTTCCGGCAAGCTTTCCAATAATACGCTCACTGTACTGAATAATATTTTCATTAGGATAAAACTTGTTTAATTTTAAAAAAATACCTAATGTCAGAAAACCAATGAGGGAGGCCCATATTGGTGATAGCCAAAGATCTTGCTTCGCATCTTTTCCGGCGACTGATGGAAGAGTCAGAATAGCTGTAGCTAATACAATAAAGTATAGTAACATCGCCATCTGAAGAGATGATATTTTCCCTTTTTCAATCATTTCTTTTTACCCCATTCTATTTTTTTATTATCTTTTACAAATATTTAAATCGACAAAATATTGTGTATGTTATTGATTTATAGGCATATGATTACATTTTCCTTTCTAATTATTTTTTCCGGATAGTAGCGATGAGTAGTAGTAAAACCGGAATGAACGTCATAATGAATGTTCCGTAAAAAGGAAATATATTACCTAAAAATCGAGTTAATTCATACATGCTAGGAGTTACCCATATACCGAATATAATCACCAGAAAACCAAGTGGAAATACAAGGGGGCGGTAGTCAGATAGATGTAGCCATTGGGCCGTTCCTAAGACAAGTGCATAGTAAAATACTGAAAGTTTAATAAATATTCCCATTACCCAAATAGTAATTACAAAGGCTTCAAGATGTTCAAAAAAAGTAGCAACACTAATGTATCGGAAAGCAGTAAACACCGGATAGATATAACTGGTTGCTGATTCTCCAAATAAGAATATGTTCACTATATTGGTGTAAACCATGACTAACATAGTGATAACCACCGAGATCATACTCCACTTCTTTCCTTTTTTATGATCTGTCAAAAAAGGAAGAAGCATGGAGATAAGAAACATTTCGCTAAACCAAGACTGTGGTACAGCTGCTCCAAGGATCGAAGGCATCATACCATGCTCCATAATTGGAAACATATTCTCTGGTTTGAATTGAGGTATGAGTAGTATAAATAGTAACAGTGGAAGAAGTATAAAGATTGGAACGAACAGTTGGGCAGATCTTCCCAATACTTCCACGCCGCCTCGTACAGCGAAAGCACATACAAGAACCATGCTCCCAATAACTACAATCATCGGGGTTTTAGGCAAAAAAGCATTAATAATGAAATCTATATACTGCCTGGATATGGTGCCACATATATGCAAAAAAAAGAACAAGTAGACAAACCCAAGCACTTTTCCCGGAATCCGACCAATAATATGTCTACTGTATTGGATGATCGATTCCTTCGGATAGAGTTTATGTAATTGATACACAATAAACGCCGTAAAAAATCCATTGAGTGAACCTAAAATTGGCGAAATCCACATATCACGCCCTGCATACTTGCCCGTAATGGCTGGGATGGTAAGAATAGCGGTTGCTACTATCGTTGGTACGATCATAAGCGCCATCTGAAATGAAGAAATTTTCCCTTTTTCGATCATTCTCTTTTCTCCTTCTTTTTCCGTAACTTCTATGCCCCTGCTATTTCTCCAACATCTTACCAAGTGGTTTGAAAAGCATGTCAATCATCTGTGTAGGACCTGGCATATCCGGAAAGAACAGAAGGAGGATGGCAAGCAGCCATCCCATCGTTGTTAAGATCACAAAGGCTGCTTTCTCCTTTTTCTGATTTCGATCCATTTTTGGCCATTCATACAAAAAGATAAGAACCACGCATACGGTTATTCCTATTACCGTTATCCACTTCATTTCTTTTCTACCTCTTTTTCTTTCAAGCCCGCCGGCGTAGTAGATAAACCAGGTCGGCGTACACGCGTTTTAATATCTATTTTCACTTCCACATCCGGAAGGACTGTATCCCAATGATCTTTGACTTTCGACCATTCTTTAGGGTATTTTCGATGAAACGCATCTGCGAAACCAAATGCGTCCACATTCATCCCTTTCTTCACCTGTTTAAGAGACTGGTTAATGCGTTTTTTGATATCTTTTTCTACGTCTTTCTCCACTCTCTTCGTAATTTGTGGACTCATAACATCAAGATCACTGCCATTTTGCACAATTGTCCCTTCCGATGTAATCTTCGCTAGGATCTTCCATTTTCCATTCTTAAGGGTAGGGATGAGTTTCGTCGTTTGTCGAATAGGGTCTAGCGAGATGGATTCTCCTTTTTTAGGATTTACTGTAACCGAAGTCACTTCGATTTCATTTCGTAACCATAAAAGTCCTCTGGTAGCCTTAATATCAACTTGACCGATCATTTTATCTTTCTTAAAAATAGCAGTCCCCATTATATAAGCAATCGTTTCCTGTGGTTTCCTCCCAAGAAACGGCGGTAACTTTTTAATTAAAGGTAGGAGAGCCACTCCAGAATCCCCTGTTAACATCTGTTCAAAATCTTTCACTGTAACATCCATACCAATCTTCATCTCAGATAACTTTCGCAGCACTTCTCCCTCGTATGATTCTAAAGGTGGCTGTAATGCTAGAACATCGGCTGCCTCTCCATAACTGACAAACAAATGAGCACGTTCCCGAGGTTCTGGATGGCGAAGTAAATAGTCAATTTGCTTATGAATACCACCATTTCTAGCAAACTTCTCACCGATAATATAAGCTTTGCAGTGACCCCAGAAGATTTTACGTGGGATTTTTGTCTGCACCTTTGACATAGCATCTGCTATATTTTCTCCAATTGCCGATCTCACCAAACTCTCGGAGCCTGTTCCTGATGCTCCTCCTCCCTGCTGCTGACCATTCACAGCCTTAGGAATCAAAATTTGAACAGTAAGCCTAATTCCCCCCCCTTTTTCTTTATCAATAGCAGCCCCTAACACAAGCGCTGTGTCATTTACTTCCCTTCTGTCCCAGCAACCGCTCAGTAGAAAGCTAGCCAAAAAAAAGAGAAGAATGGTCAACGTTTTTATGACGTTTCGAGATAGAAAGAGATTCATTCTTGTTCACATCCTTCTCATCATGTATTTACTCTACTATTCGTCTCCTTTACTGGAATTTGGTTTTTGGCTAGGGGACTGTCGGTATGAGTTGAACTCCCCGGTTAAATGGGGGCGTGTGTCCATTTTCCACCATGGAGCTCGAATCAAGGCATCTTTCAACTCACGCCCCTTCACCGGAGCGATTGGTGTCAAGTATGGAATCCCAAAAGAACGCAACGTACATAGGTGAACGACGATTGTAATCACCCCAAGCATAACTCCAAGCAAACCCAACGTTCCAGCAAGCAGAATGATAGGAAAGCGTAGCATTCTTAACGCAATTCCTTGCGTATAGTGTGGCACCATAAAGGACGAAACTCCTGTAATCGCAACAACAATGACCATTGGAGCAGAAACCAGACCGGCCTGAACTGCAGCTTGACCGATGACCAAAGCGCCGACAATACTAACAGCGGCACCGACCTGTTTTGGAAGTCTGACTCCTGCTTCACGTAGTGCTTCAAATGTAACCTCCATCATTAATGCTTCAACAAGTGCTGGAAAGGGAACACTTTCCCGTGAAGATGCCACGCTAATCAGCAAGGCCGTCGGCACCATCTCTTGATGGTAGGTAAGGACTGCTACATAGAGCGAAGGTAAAAGAAGAGAAAGTACCATAAATACAAAGCGTAAAATGCGGATAATTGAACTAATCATGTAGCGTTGGTAATAGTCTTCAGGCGACTGAAGTAGGGAAAAAAAACTAATAGGCGCAATTAAGACAAAAGGAGTACCATCCACTAGAATCACTACACGCCCCTCTAAGAGATTAGCAGCAGCTACATCCGGCCGTTCTGTATTGACAAGTTGAGGAAAAGGAGAATAGGAATTGTCTTCAATCAGTTCTTCAATATATCCACTTTCCAATACACTATCTATTTCGATGCGCTGCAATCGATTTTCGACTTCCTCAATAAGGGTGTGATCCGCAAGTCCTTCTATGTAGGCAATTACAACATCGGTGTTAGTATAACTCCCGATTTTCATCGATTTCATTTTGAGGTGAGGACTTTTGATCTTCCGTCGGAGGAGGGAAGTACTGACTCCTAATGTTTCCACAAAACCTTCCCTTGGTCCCCGTACAACACTTTCTGCGGTTGGTTCTTCAATCGATCTCTTTTCCCACTTTGCCAACCCCAAGGCAAGTCCAGATGCTTCATGTTGTACGAAAAGCACAGGGTTCCCGATGGAGATATTCTCTATACAATCTGCGAACGTCTTAACTTCTTTCATCTTTGAAATGTGTATCTTTTTCTTTAACATTTCACGTAAACTACGAACCCTTTCTTCTGTTTCTGACGTAAGTGGGGCGAGAACATTCTCATCAATCTCCTCAATATTAGATAAACCCTCTATATAGATAAGGACGGCTTTTGTTTGTCCACCTATTAAAAACGTCCGAAAGACTACATCAAAACAGTCCTGATAGATGGAGCGAAGAACCTGTAGGTTTTCATCTAAGTCTAAAGAAAGCAGTACTTGTTGCTCGTTAATCTGTTGATCCGTATAGAGTTGTTTTAGCTTATGGAATCTTCTTCGAACCTTTCGAAACAACATAGACAGCTCCTTCCTTTTATGTAAGGTTGCATAGAAAAGCGTAATGAAACCTATCCTTATCTTTTGTTGTATTTTCCAAAATTATTATATCTAGTTAAAAATTTCATTGATTATTTAAACTTAACTCTTTTTGTATGTTTTTTCGTTACAAATTATATAGATAGTAAAGCTTAGATAAGAGCAGTTTTTTCTATTTTTAGCCTGTATAAAGTATTTATTTCCAATCTGTATAATGGACATTATAGGAAATCTTATTAGTAATTGTTAAATCTAAATCTTTTTTAGTGTGTATAGTGCCACTATACTAATCCCATACTAAATACTAAAAGAAGTTATTTGAGATTAAACAATACAGAACAAATAGTTAATTGTATTAAGTTAAATGTAAGATGAAAAAAAAATTTCAGTTTTCATCAACCGAATTAACTTTAACTAAAAAGTAGTTATTAATCGATTTTGGAGTGAGAAATAAGCATGCCTTTTGTTGAAATAGACACTAATCAATATTTGTATTATGAAGAGTATGGACAGGGTATACCTATCATCTTTATTCATCCACCTGGGATGGGAAATAAAGTGTTTTACTATCAATACGATTTATCCAAGCATATGAGAGTCATCTTTCCTGATTTAAGTGGTCATGGACAAAGCCCAAAAGCTGCACAAACTGTATCAATTCCCTTCTACGCAAACGAAATATTACGCTTTATGGATGCATTACATTTAAACAAGGCCATTATATGTGGCTATTCTGCTGGCTGTCTAATTGCTCAAGAGCTTGCTATTTATCATTCCGATAGAATAGAATTATTAATTTTCTCAGGAGCATATCCTATAGTAAGAGATATGCCTGGACAATTATTACATAAAATAGGATTATATATGGTAAGAGAACACCTAAATATATTAATAACAAGCATTGCTAGAAGTCATACCAGAGACAAGACACTAAGAAGAAACCTAGTTAATTATATGAAAAAAGCCGATCAAGAATCATGGTATCAGTATTATAATCATTCATTACAATATAACTGTTTAGACAAACTTCATCGTTTAACAGTACCTTTGTTGTTTATGTATGGTGGAAAAAAGGATTGGACTATCCGCTATATGAAAGAGTATAAAAATAAATGTAAACATGCTGAATTCTTTATTTTTACACAGCAGGGTCACCAACTGCCTACAAAAAAAGGGATTCAGTTTAATGAACTAATTACAGGGTTTGTCTTAAATAAATCCAGTTTATAAAGCTAAAAGGCACTTGAAAAATGAAGAATCCTAAAATCCCATATGTATAAGAACGGATGATAAACTACGAAGACTGATAAGGTTGCTCAGCTCATCAGTCTGAATATATATTTCACAATTAAAAATAAGACGCTTCGGAAAATCCCTTAGCCGCTTTAGCTTATTATCATCACTATCCACAAAAGTCTCCACCATAACAACTATATAATAATCACTAAAAGGATAAACAATGTGACTTATAAAGCTAATCCAGAACCGAGTCTACCACAATTAGATATTCAAAACGCTTCATTTATATATTGGAACATGATGATACTTTTATTTTTCGTTTCATTACCTTTAAAGCACCTGGGAATTTGTCAACGATAGTGCTTGTCAAGCTACCAAGGAAGACTATCAGAAGGATAATGATGTCCTAGCCAAATCCTTGAGAATCCCGTTAACAAGGACAATCCCAACATAACTGACCCAAGAATACGTTTATGGAGAAAGATAGAAGTGGATACAGCAAAAGCAAGCAACGTATGTTTACTTAAGAATGAAGAATCCATCTTTGAAGGAATGAGTATACCGACACGGCGCTCCATAAATGGACGAGGCTTAAAATAAAAACATTTAATCAACGTATTAATAAAGTTGGATCAGGTTCAGCTTCATCCTTTTTATCATTACAACCAAAAAGAAACCCTACTGATAAAATGGTTGATAGGAGACCAAATAAATATTTTCTTTTCTTCACTTATTCTTCACCCCTTACAGTAGTCGTATATCTATTAAGATCCACATTATTCTTTTAATAATTACAGGTAATAATTTAAAATCCCAAATAGGGATAGTATCATTTTCCGCGTATATATAAGTAACATCGTCAAAAAATAAAGCCGTTGGAAGAACAGTTTCTTTCAAACAACTATCAAAGAGGGATTTGCATAATGAACAACTTACAGGGGCTAACTTCTTTATTTAATTTTAATGGAATGTTTGGAAAGAGAAATAATAACAGAGTCATACTACTTTCACTTTTAGGTGTAGGAATTGGGACTTTGGCCATTTGGCTAATAAGAGGGACGGGGAACAAAATCGCATCTCCAACCATGCAAACAATGAAGAGTAGAAGCCAAATGAAAAACGGTTTATCTAACCAATAATAGACACGCATACTTTCTCTACGATATATAAATTAAAGACTAACGATCAGTTTAATTATGGGAATAATATATTTAATGTACACCTGTATTAATAGTTCACCATGCTGATTACAAAAAATAAAAGCCCCTAGATTTTTGTTAAATCTAGGGGCTTTTCAAACTTACTTAAACTTTTTATTCTCTAATACAATCATTTGGTTCTTCATTTTCTGTAATTAAATGGGGAATATAATATTATTCGATGAGATAAATTACTGAGATACAGAGGTGGAATATGAAACAAGTTATTAAAAACATTCAAAACGATCAGCATTTTCCTTTTACATACGATTCACGCCCCATGGCTGAAAATATGAAACGTTACAGTGAGTTTTACAATCTTCCAACAGAGGGGCTAATGTATCGCTACGGATTTGAAACGGTTGCTCATGAACGGTTGTTTATCCAATCTTTTCGTCCCTTACAGATAAAAGCTCATATACTCCTTCTTCATGGCTATTATGATCATGCTGGAGTACTAAGTACGGTTATTCGTTTTTTGATTCAAAAAGGGTTTCATGTGTTGACATTTGATTTACCAGGACATGGATTGTCAACAGGAGAACGAGGAGCCGTATCGGAGTTTTCTCTCTATGTAGAAAGTATTCGAGAAGTCATGCGTAGACACCTGTCTTCAAGCTCTCTACCTATCTATATTGTAGCTCATAGTGCTGGCGCTGCTGCTGCAGTCGATTATATACTGAATAACCATGAAGCATCTCAGGTTCGAAAGGCGGTCCTTGTCTGTCCCCTCGTTCGTCCTTATCACTGGAATGCAATCACCATTTGTATAAAGTTCTTAAAAGTGTTCACCACGAATTTGAAAAGGATAATTCGAAACAATTCATCAGATTCAAAGTTTTTGCATTTTGTGAAGAATGATCCGTTACAGTATGATCAGCTCCCCCTCGGTTGGGTAGAAGCCTTGATAAGATGGAATGAATTAATTAAGGAAGGGAGCCCTAGTCCTATTCCTATTCTCATCCTTCAAGGAAAAAAAGATACAACAGTGGATTGGAGGTATAATGTTGGTTTCTTACTGAAGAAGTTTCCAAATATAGATATTGAACTTATAGAGAATGGAAAACATCATTTATTTAATGAAAAAGAGCTGATAAGAGAAAAAGTGTTTACTTCTATCCATCGTTATTTAACAGGTAACGTGTAAACACAGGTTCCGAGAACAAAGTATATAATATCTGTCTATTATTCGAACGAAGGGAGTTTTATTGATTAATGAACATCGAAATATCTGTGTAGTTTTTTACTAGTGTCTACTTGATGCGGAGCAGACCACTTGAATAAGAAGTTACATTTTAAGTTTTCCTGAAAAAAGCCACCTCACTGCAATGAACGATCATTGCAGTGAGGTAGCTTTTGCTAATAAAATCTTTAGAAATTAGCAGGTGCGTGGGGTAATATGCTGCACCCTCATAGTTCAGTTAAAATAATCGGTTCACCGTTTGTTACAACAATCGTATGTTCACATTGTGCTACAAGACTATTATCAGGTGTAACAAACGTCCAGCCGTCGTCCCCGCGTTCAATGATATGATCAGCTTTCATAGAGATAAACGGCTCTACAGCAATAACAAGGCCTTTTTTCAAAAGGGCTTTATCCATTGGATCATAATAGTTTAAAATATGGTTAGGAGCGTCATGCAAGCTGCGGCCCACACCGTGACCCGTTAAGTTTTCAATAACAGCATATCCGTTTTGATGTGCAAAGTTAGATACAGCACGACCAATTTGGTTTTGTTTTGAACCAGCTTTTACTTTTTTCATGGCTGCCCAAAATGCATCTACTGCAGCTTGGCACAACTTTTCTTTTTCTTCGTCTTGCCCAATAACAAATGAAATACCCGTATCTGAATAATAGCCATCAAGTACGGCAGATACATCCACATTGACTAAATCGCCATCTTTTAATACTCGGTCTCCGGGAATACCGTGAGCCACTTCTTCGTTTACACTAATGCACGTTACACCTGGGAAATTATATTCTTTTTCAGGTGCAGAAATAGCACCGTGTTCATCCAATATTTTTTTACCGATCATATCAAGCTCTTTTGTGGTCATGCCTGCTTTTGCTTGGTTTTTCATCTCTTCGCGCGCAAGTGCAACAATGCGTCCAATTTTGCGTAAACTTTCTAAATCTTGTTCGTTACCAATAATCATAAAAAACACTTTCCTTCCTCGAAATATATATCCTATCCGATTTTATCATATTTTTATGAGGATTTTTCAAAAGACCTTTTAAGAACTAAAATGTACGATTAATTAGACTAGTAAGATATTTATCATATGCTAAACTTTTGTTTCTTAACCAATTAAATCCACAAAAAAAGAGGTTGAGACATACCTAAATCAAACGAATCTAAAGACGGACAAATTGAATACATGAGCTGAACCGCTTGTTACACCGCTGTGGATTTCCGTGCAAGACTTCGCTTTCCGCGGGCAGCCGATGAGCCTTGCCCTCCAATCAACAGCTAGAAGCACCTACATACATGAAACCTGCGTTCACCACAACAACAAAAAATCCGAACGATTAATAAAATTTATTAATCGTTCGGATTTACCTTTAAACAAAATAATTTTGCTTCTTTCTACATGATCGGCCTTACACCTTCATCAACAAACTTATTTCCAGGTTTTTTAAGCTCCAAATGGTCTCTTAATGTGCTTCCTTCATAGTCTAACCGAAACAAACCTCTCTCTTGTAAGATTGGTACAACAAGATTTACAAAATCATCTAAGCCAGATGGAAGCAAAGGAAACTGCAGCATAAATCCGTCCGCTGCTTTTTCCTGAAACCATCTTTCCATTTCGTCCGCAATTTGAATGGGGGTTCCTACAAAGTTATCTTTCCTTGCAGCACCGAAAAATCGCGTATAAAGATCTCCTACCGTAAGTTTTTCCCTTGCTATAATTCTTAGTATCTCATCAAACTGACTTTGAATGCCATTCACGACTGGAAATTCCACCTCTGATGCAGGAGTATTTAGGGCATACTTGGTAAAATCCACGTTCCCCATATACCCAGAAACGAACTTTAATCCTTCATATGGATTCACTAGCTTTTGTAAATCGCTGTATTTTTGAACCGCTTCTTCTTCTGTTCCTCCTACAATAGGGGAAATACCGTGAAGAATATGTAAATCCGCTTCTGTTCTATTGTATTCAGAAAGCCTTGATTTAAGGGATTTATAAAAGCTTTTGGCTTCTTCTATGTTATCTCGGTGAGCAAATACCACTTCTGCCGTTCTTGCCGCTAAGCGCTGTCCCGGCTCAGAAGAACCGGCCTGAACGATAACGGGCTGTCCTTGGACGGAACGAGCGATATTTAACGGCCCTTTTACAGAAAAATACTTACCTTTATAGTTAAGTTCATGTACCTTTTTAGCATCAAAAAACGCTCCGTTTTCTTTATCATATAAAAAGGCAGCATCTTCCCACGAATCCCATAACCCTTGAACAACATCAATAAATTCTTCCGCACGTTCATAACGGTGATCGTGTTCCCAATGAGTATCACGGTTAAAGTTTAACGCCGTTTCACCTGTTGCATCTGCTGTCGTCACAACATTCCAGCCCGCCCTTCCTCCACTTACATGATCGACAGAGGCGAACTGACGCGCTAGTGTATAAGGTTCATTATAAGTAGTTGAAGATGTGGCAACAATGCCAATTTTTTCAGTAGCTGCTGCCATTGCTGTAATGATTACAATAGGGTCAAATCGATTTAAAATCTGAGGGTGCGACTCTGCATTTACTGCTAAACTGTCGGCAATAAAGGCGATATCAAATTTTCCTCTTTCAGCGGTTTGTGCAAGCTTTTGATACACAGAAACATCGATGCTTGCGTCAGGCTTTGAATCAGGATGACGCCATGAAGCTACATGCATACCTGTGCCAATCAAATATGCTGCAAGTTTCATTTTTCGTTCCTTGGCCATTTTCCCACTCCTATTTTGTACTTATTTTGTTTTATACGTGTCTTTGTACGTATTCAATTCTTTCAAACTAATAAACGTCGGAATATAATTTCCTTTGTATGTTTTTTTAATAAAGGCAGCCGTACTTTTGGATTGATACACTTTTACTAGCTTCTTTAAATACACTTTATCCTGATCTTTTTTTCTTGCAGCGATGACATTAATATAGGGCTTCGCTGTTTTATTTTCATGAATGAGTGCGTCCTTTAAACTTAGACCCGCTTCCACAGCTACACCGTTGTTAATAATGGAAGCCGCCGTATCTTGCATAACGCGGGGAGTGCTTGCAGAATCGACGGGAACAATCTTTAAATTTTTAGGGTTGCTTTTAATTTTATCCTCTCCTCCGTTACCGTCAAAGCCTTCGACCACTGTAATTAAATCTGCTTCTTGCAGTAAAACTAGTGCTCTTCCCCAGTTGGAAGGATCATTTGGAACAGCAATTTGAGCACCGTTTGGAATGTCTTTTAATGATTTATATTTTTCAGAATAAAGACCTAGAGGGGCAATGATGGTCGTTCCAATTGGCACAATATCCGTTCCGTTCTTTTGATTAAATGAGTCTAAATAAGCAACGTGCTGAAACGCATTTACATCTATTTCTCCTTGAGCTAAGGCTTGATTAGGATCGTAAGCTGAAGAAAAATTCACAAGTTCTATATCCAGGCCTTGTTTTTTTGCTTTCTCTTTTATAAATTCCCACGTCCTAAGTTCAGAACTTCGAATGCCTACTTTAATTTTAGCTTCTTTACTATTGGCACTGGATGAGGAATTAGAACATCCTGTTATGACGAGGATGAACAACAGCAGAAGCAGAAATATCGGTTTTTTCATTTATAACTCCCCTTTTAAAAAGCTTGCTTCTAATACGTTTTTACACTCTTCTAATCTTGCGTTCTATGATGTTCCCTAAAGATTGAATACCTTGAACAATAATGATAAGAAGCACGACGGTGACTACAATAGTAATCGTGCTGAAGCGCTGATAGCCGTAAGTAATAGCTAAATCGCCAAGCCCTCCGCCTCCGATAGCACCGGCCATTGCCGTTGCTCCAATTAACCCAATTGTGACAGTTGTTAAGCTTAAAATAAGAGAGGGAAAGGCCTCTGGAATTAAAAAACGGAATACAATTTGAGTTTTAGAAGCACCCATCGCTTGCGCTGCTTCAATAATACCTTCATTTACTTCAAGCAAAGAATTTTCAACGAGTCTAGCCATATAAGGTCCAATATGTAAAACAAGCGGAACAATAGCCGCCGTTGTACCGATAGTCGTTCCGACGATGAACCTTGTAAATGGGATGATCGCTACAAGTAAAATAATGAACGGAATCGAACGAAAAATATTTACAATAGGATTTAAAATTGAAAAAATAACTCGATTTTCAAGAATATGACCCTTGCGTGTTACAACAAGTAGAATTCCTAAAGGAATTCCAATTAAAGCCCCGAAAAGCAGGGAAGCACTAACCATGTACAGTGTTTCCCACAAAGCCGCTAATATCAACTCTTGGCTTACTTCTAACATTCTCAACCACCTCTTCTATTTTTATATTTTGCTGCAGTGCATATAGTTCAGCTCGATCTATTTCTTCTTGTGTGCCAATTAATTCAATAATTAAATGACCAAATGGAATCCCCTGTAACTCTGTAATATTTCCAAGTAAAATATTCACCTGTACATTAAAGCGCTTAGATAAAGTTGAAATTACAGATTGACCCGAATTACTGCCGAGAAAGTTAATCTTAAAAATCTTCTGATTTGAATTTGTAGTTTGAACTAATTCATACACGTTTTGTGGAATGTCATCTCGAACAACCGACTGGACAAAATTTTTAGCAATTTCAGTACGTGGACTTGAAAAAATATCAAATACATTTCCTGTTTCAATAATCTTCCCGTCCTTCATCACAGCGACACGATTACAAATTTGCTTAATGACTTCCATTTCGTGTGTAATTATTACTATCGTAATTTGATATTCTTCATTAACTCTTTTCAGTAATTTCAAAATAGATTCTGTTGTATGCGGATCTAATGCCGAAGTTGCTTCATCACATAATAAAATAGAAGGGTTCGTTGCTAATGCACGCGCAATGCCCACTCTCTGTTTTTGACCTCCTGATAGATGATCAGGATATACACCAGCTTTGTCTTCTAAACCTACAAAATGAAGAAGTTCTTCTACACGTAGCTTTATGTCTTTTTTTGGTTTTCCACTTAATATAAGGGGCATTGCTATATTTTCAAACACTGTTTTCGAATTTAATAGATTAAAGTGTTGAAAGATCATGCCGATTCTTTTTTTGTTTTTTCTTAGCTCCGTTTCAGACAACGTTGCTAAGTTTTCTCCATCTACGATCACTTCACCTGACGTCGGGTACTCCAGCAGATTAATCGTTCGAAGCAGTGTGCTCTTCCCCGCCCCGCTTAATCCAATTACCCCAAATATGTCTCCTTTTTGTATCGTTAATTCAATGTCTTTGAGGGCTTCAACTTTCTTTGAACCACTCTCAAATATTTTTGAAACACGTTGAAACTTTATCAAAAGAACCCCTCCTTTTCTTTCAAACTGTCATTCCTATTTCTCTTTTACTCCTATACTTAGAAAGCTGGAACGACTGCGCCATCATATTTGTCATTAATAAACTTTTTAACCTTGTCTGTCGTAAGTGCTTTTGCTAAACGTTGAATATTTTTATCATCTTTTTTCTCTTTCGTAGTCACTAAAATATTCACGTAAGGAGACTCTTTCTTTTCAATAATTAACGCATCTTTAGTTGGTTTAAATCCGCCTTCAAGAGCGTAATTCGTATTGATAGCTGAAGCTTCTACATCATCAAGAGAGCGGACAAGGAGCGGACCGTCTACTGCAACAAAGTCTAGCTTCTTTTTATTCTTTGAAATATCTTCAACCGTATAAGAACTACCACTAGGTTTCTTGTTTAATTCAATGATTCCATTAGCCTGGAATAGCTCTAGTGCACGTGAAAAATTCACCGGGTCATTAGGAACAGCAACCTTTGCTCCTTTGGATAAATCATCAATTGATTTTATTTTTTTAGAATACACTCCAAACGGTTCAATATGAACGTTTGTCACGTTGACAAGATTTAATCCACTGTCTTTATTCGTTTGCTTTAAGTATGGCGTATGCTGAAAATAGTTGGCATCTAATTCTCCATTTGCTGTTTGTTCATTTGTCTGTATGCCGTCTTTAATATTTACAATGTCCAACTTTATACCTTCTTTTTTCAAATCGGGTTCCACATACTTTAAAATTTCGGCATGCGGCGTGGAAGCTGCTCCCACTTTAAGAACTATATCTTCTTTCTTGTCACTATTTTGGCCAGATGCTTTTTCTTTATTTCCACACCCTCCCACAACAGTAATCACTGCTAATAATGCAAAAAGCCATACAAATTTCTTCATTTCTCTCTCTACCTCCATCATTTGTGATGTATTAAACATATGGCGTTAATCTGCGGCCACTAAAAAAGACAAAAAATCTGAGGTAATCCCCGTCATTTTTGTCTCCATTCGTCTGGTCGACTGTTCTATTTCCGCTATAGGTTTAACAAACATTTTTAAATCCGATAATTCCAATAAGAATTTTAAATCTTTTGAAAAATATACCAAACATCTTTTTGACTGTCAATTTAGTATTTTTAAACCTTGAGATTACATATTTTATTTGTGCTGGCTGTACTTGAGTGCCTCAATCGAGCATTAGATAGAAAGTCTAAAAAACCTAACCAAAATGTTTATGTTACCCAAAAAACTGACTTTACAAATAGGAATAATTAACTTAATATAGACTTCATATTAATCAGGCCGTCTGGTCAACCGGAGGCTCTTCAAACGTATCCATAGCGTTTGAGGAGCCTCTTTTGTTTTGTAGACAAGTATTAAAATTTTAAAAATGAAATGAGGAAAACAAATGACAAATGCAACTGTACAAGAATCTTCTTACTACATAAAAAAAGCTTCTTTACTCGCTGAAGGGTTTGCTAAAGATGCCGCTGAACGCGATAAAGCAGGCGGAACGGCAAAAGCACAAAAAGATGCCATTCGTAACAGCGGCTTACTTAAGGTTTTAATTCCTATTAAATACGGAGGCGAAGGTCAAAGCTGGTCTGTTGTGCTTCGCATTGTTCGGGAACTAGCCAAAACCGATGCTGCATTAGCACATTTATATGGGTATCACTTTCTTCACTTAACAACTCCCCACTTTTGCGGATCTCATGAGCAAAAGAAATATTATTATACAGAATCTGCTGCCCATAATTGGTTTTGGGGAAATTCATTTAATCCAATTGAACCTACTTTGCAAGGAAAAACAGAAGGAGATACAGTCATTTTAAACGGACGTAATACCTTTAGTACAGGGTCCCAAGATTCTGACCGTCTGTTAATTCTATGGGAAGAGAATGGTCAACCATACGTAGGTATAGTTCCAACTAAACGTTCAGGCATAACGATAAACGACGACTGGGACGGTATGGGTCAAAGACAAACAGATAGCGGCTCAGTTACTTTTAAAAATGTAATCATACATGCTGAAGAAATTATCAACTTAACAGATTCAGAACGGACTGCATTCTCTACATTTGACGCTATTATATCTCAAATTGTATTAGCAAATGTTTTTGTTGGAAGTGCTGAAGGGGCATTGGAAGAAGCCCGTCGTTATACACGAGAAAAGTCTCGTCCCTGGTATTTGAGTGATTATGAACAAGCTGTTGAAGATCCTTTTATTCAGCGTCGCTATGGTGATTTTTGGGTTGATATTCAAGCTGCTGTCACCTTGGTAGAAAGAGCAGGAGAAAAACTGGATGAAGCTTGGGCCAAAGACAAAGCCGTATCTGCAGAAGAGCGTGGAGAAGTGGTTCTTGCTACAGGGGCAGCAAATGTATTCGGAACAAAGGTTGCTTTACACGTTACAAGCAGTATGTTCGAGGTAATGGGTGCCCGCTCGGCTACAAGAAAAAATAATTTTGACAGGTTTTGGCGTAATGTACGTACTCATTCTCTCCATAATCCAATTGAGTATAAAAGAAAGAACATTGGACGTTGGGTGTTAACAGGAGAATACCCGACACCTACTGATTATTCTTAATAACTCTATAAATTTTAAAAGACAAAAACAATAAGGAGAAATGGATATGACTAAAAAACGAATATACCTTAATGCTTTTGAAATGAATTGCGCCGGACATTATTCTCCTGGACTATGGACACATCCTGATGATAGATCCTCTACTTATAAAGATGCTGAATATTGGACGCATTTAGCTAAAGTATTAGAAAAAGGACACTTTGATGCCATTTTTCTTGCTGATGTGTTAGGAACCTATGATGTGTATCAAGGTTCACGCGATCCTGCTGTACGCCAGGGAGCACAACTTCCAGTTAATGACCCTGCATTTTTAATTCCCATTATGGCACAAGCAACAAAACATCTAGGTTTCGGGTTAACAGTGTCCACAAGTTATGAACATCCTTATATATTTGCACGACGTATGTCTACTTTGGATCATTTAACAAAAGGACGTATAGGATGGAACATTGTTACTTCTTATCTAAACAGTGCCGCTGTTAACACTGGATTGAATCAACAAACAAGCCATGATGAACGCTATGAAATAGCGGATGAATATTTAGAAGTGGTATATAAGCTATGGGAAGGAAGTTGGGAAGACGATGCTGTATCTGTAGACAAAATTAACAAGGTATATACAGATCCTAATAAAGTTCATGATATTCAACATAATGGTTTATATTATAAAGTTCCAGGAGCTCATTTATGCGAACCATCTCCGCAAAGAACCCCTGTTCTTTTTCAAGCGGGCGCTTCTAAAAAAGGGCGAGCATTTGCTTTGAAACACGCTGAACTCATGTTTATTAGCGTGCCGACAGCTTCGATTGCAAAAAACTATGTTCGAAAAATACGTGAAGAAGCCAAAATCAGCGGGCGGGACCCTGAGACAGTTAAAGTCCTTTCTGTATTTACACCCATTATTGGGCTAACTGAAGAAGCAGCAAAAGCCAAATTCCATGATTACGTACAGCATACTAGCTATGAAGGCAGTTTGGCACTTTTAGGAGGATGGACTGGCATCAATTTTGACGAGTATGCTCCTGATGAAAAAATAGAGTATATACAAAGCGATGCAATTCAATCTGTTATTGAGACCTTTACAAAAATTGATCCAAACAAGCAGTGGACCATACGGGAAGTGGCTGATTTCGTAGGAATAGGCGGCCTTGGTCCAGTAGCCGTTGGAACACCGGCTCAAATTGCAGACGAGATGGAAAAGTGGATTGATGAAACGGATGTAGATGGGTTTAACATTGCTTATGCTGTATCTCCTGGTACGTTTGAAGACTTTGTTGAATATGTTGTTCCTCTACTGCAAGAACGCGGCCTTGTACGGAAAGAATATGAATCAGGTTCTTTTCGGAAAAATTTATTCGGATACGATCAGCTGCCAGATCATCACCCGGGACGTCAGTATCATCATTACTTTTCAAAGGAAACCGCTACGTCTAAAACATAAAAAATTCAGACTTAAAATATTGGCTAAATGGTCAACCTGAGGCTCCTACTCTCTTATTCATTGAGAAAGAGCCTCTTATTGTAGATAAATCCTTTTTATTATACGGTGGAGGAAAAATATGAGTACTAAGATAACGTCACAATTAGCTCCGAAAAAAAGACTAACATTATTTGATGCAGTAAACTCTACATTGGCTCAAATTGCTCCAGCAGCAGCCATTTATTATGGATTACCAGTTATTTTTCTAGCGACAGGTACCGGCTCTCCCCTCACATTATTAATTGCCGCATTAGCAGTAGCAATGGTCGGGTTAAGTCTAACGAACTTCTCTAAGAAGTATCCCTCGAGCGGGTCACTTGTAAAATATATTGGTATGACGTTTGGCAGCGTAGTTGGAACTGCCTCAGCAATCATATTTATAGTTGGAACATTTTTTCTTGCCGCTTCAGCATTTATTGAATTAGGTGGTTGGACAGCCGATTCGCTAGCGCTATACGGAATTCATATTCACTGGATTATTCCTACGATTCTTTTAACTTTATTAATATGGGGATTGACAATAGTCGGAATAGATCGTTCTACAAAAATTGCTTCTGTAGCATTAATAATAGAAGTTATTGTTCTATTAGTTGTTTCTATCTTGATTTTATTCTATCCTCCTGAACCATTATCTTTAGAACCATTTCATTTATCTTCTATTAAAGGTGGACTCGCGGGAATTGGTTTAGGTTTCCCTTTAGCTGTTTATCTATTTATTGGATTCGAAAACTCTGTAGCACTGGCAGAAGAAACAGAAAATCCAGAACGTAATACATCTCGAGCTGTTTTAGCCAGTATTGCAATTATGGCTATCTTCTATATATTTGTCACATATTGTGTGATTCAAGGGTTTTCTAATAGTGCTTCTGCTCTAAGCAAAAGTTCAAATCCATTTATGGAATTGGCAAACAGGTATTTAAATGAACTTGCTATCTTTGCGATTATCGCTGGGTTTACTAGCATTGTGGGGATGTCCATTGCTTGCTTAAATGCCTTTTCAAGAATTGCTTTTAATTCTTCTAAAGAAGGGTTAATTTCTACCAAATTTTCAAAGGTATCTAAATGGGGAACGCCGATTGGAACTTTAACATTAATTATGGGAATAGGTTTAGTGCTAGCAATCCTCTTCGGTATATTCAGTGAAAATTGGGTCGTTGGATTTGGTTACGTAAGCACGCTAGGTACCATCCCTATTCTACTAATTTATTTAATGCTTAACTTAGCTGTTATATTTAATAAAAAAGAAAGATGGCCATTTCACCGTAAATTTATCTTTCCAATTTTAGGATTAGTAAGTATTAGCCTTCCTATTTGGGCTATGGTTCAACCTGGTCAGCCGCTCCCAACGGGTTACTTTCCTTGGGCAATATTAGCAGTATGTATAGTCAGTTTAGTTTACTCGTGGTTTAAAGTAAGAAAAGGAAATTCTAAAGCTTCTGCTATAAATCCATTAGAACCATTCAGCACTCAACGGAAATAGTGATGAACAATTATCTGTCATTCACCCGTTAGTTATAGAAGAACTAAAGATTTGTTCCATTTAAATAAGAAGCTCACGCACCTAGAATGCGTGAGCTTCTTATTTTTATAGTCAGCTGTCTTTTTTTAATTTCCTTGCTGAATAATTCCCCAAGGACTGTATCAACTGAACAATAACAATCAAAATTAAAATGGTTGTATACATAACAGTGGGCTCAAAACGTAAGTGTCCGTATTGAAAAGCAATGTCTCCAAGCCCTCCTGCTCCAACAAGCCCTGCCATCGCCGTCGCCCCAATAAGACCAATAGTAGCTATTGTCAGCCCAAGAATAATACCTGAACGTGCTTCTCTAACAACAACATACCAAATAATTTTTGGTGTTGAGATTCCCATTGATTGATAAGCTTCTATAATACCTTTATCTACTTCAAGTAATGCAGATTCCATTAACCTAGCTATATAAGGGGCTGTATACACAACTAAAGGGACAATAACACCTTGTACGCCAATTGTAGTACCTGCAACTAGTTTAGTGAATGGAAGGATGAAAAATAATAAAATGATAAAAGGAATGGATCGAATAATATTAATAATCCAGTTGCACGTTCGATATACCCACACATTTTCAGCTTGCCCACCTGGTCTTGTCATTACTAAAAAAATTCCCATTGGTAAACCAATGATGATGGCAATAATTAACGAGATAATGGTCATCGTAGCGGTTTGTAATAAACCTTCCCAAATTACACTTCCCCACTCATTAAAGAAAGCAGCCATTTAGTTTACCTCCTCTACAATTACGCCTTGATTTGTTAAGTATGTAATCGCTTGTTCATATTCTTCCTTTTCACCACGTAAATGAACGAGTAACTTACCAAGAGTGTGGTTTTTTAGCTGTTCGATTCCCCCTGCTAATATGCTTGGCAATACATTAAATTTCCGAGAAACTAAAGCTAAAGCTGGTTCTTCTGAAAGCTCATTTCCAACAAAGTGCAAAGAAACCAGCTTACCGGTACTGCGATAAGACGCCATTATTTCAGACGGAATAGTGAAAGTATTTTCAGATTCTACAAAGCGCTTTGTTGTCGGATGCTTAGGGTTAGTAAAAAGGGAAACGACTGTACCTTGTTCTACGACGTATCCATTTTCCATAACTGCAATTCGGTCACAAATGCGTTGTACCACATTTAACTCATGCGTGATTAAAAAGATTGTTAATCCAAGCTCTTTATTAATCTTTAACAGTAAGCACAAAATGGCTTCGGTCGTTTCCGGATCAAGTGCACTAGTTGCTTCATCGCTTAATAAAATCTCAGGTTCATGCGCTAGCGCACGAGCAATAGCAACACGCTGCTTCTGCCCGCCGGAAAGCTGTGAAGGATAATGATTTTGTTTATCTAAAAGTCCTACGATTGATAAATATTTTTCTACGCGCTCCTGAATTAATTTTTTGTTTACGCCTTCTAGCTTTAATGGAATCGCTATGTTGTCGTAAACTGTTGCCGTTTTTAATAAATTGTAGCCTTGAAAAATCATGCCGATTTTCCTTCTCGTTTTCTGCAGCTCTTGCTTACTTAGCTTTGATAGATTTTTCCCATCAATGATGACCTCTCCAGAAGTCGGTTTTTCCAATAAATTAATGCAGCGAATTAATGTGCTCTTTCCAGCTCCGCTATAGCCAATAACACCGAATACTTCACCTTTATTAATCGTTAACGAAACATCTTTAACAGCTTCTACCGCTTTTCCGTTCACTTTATAGGTTTTAGAAGTTTTCTTCAGTTCAATCATTCTAACCCCTCCTTAAAATGCCGGTACAACAGAACCTTTAAATTCTTTTTCTATGTATGTACGAATTGTATCTGAATGATAATATTTTTCTAGTTTATCAATAATTTTATCTTGTTTATTCTCTGTACGGACAACAAAATAGTTTGGATATGGATTATTTTTTATTTTTTCATGATAGATTGCATCATCATTAATCGATAAACCCGCTCCCATTGCAAAGTTTGTATTAATGGCTGCTGCAGCTACCTCATCCAACTGAGAAGGAAGTTGAGACGCCTCTAGTTCTACGATTTGAAGATCAAGCTTATTTTCAGCAACATCTTTTTTAGTAGCCGTTGTTTTCACACCATCTTTTAATTTAATAACTCCTGCAGATTCAAATAGTTTTAGCGCGCGGTATTCGTTGCTTGGGTCGTTTGGTACTGCAATTTTGTCTCCTTTTTTGAGCTCACTAACATTTTTTAAGCTATTTGCATAAATACCCATCGGGAATGCTACTGTTTTGAACACATCTGTAATCTTATAATTTTTATCTTCCACTTGCTGCTTTAGAAAAGGCAGGGTTTGATAGTTATTACTATCTAAATCATGTTGATCTAATGCTGTATTAGGAGTGTTATAGTCATTAAAGACTTTTACCGTAATATCAATACCATCTTTCTTGGCTAATTTTTTCACCTGATCTGCAATTTGCTGGTGAGGTCCACCCGTTACACCGATTGTAATCTTTTTCGAATCTAATGCTTGTGCTTCTGTTTTACTGCAGGCCGCTGACACCAACAGCGATGCTGCCACTAAAGTAAGTCCAATTGCTTTTGTTACTTTTTTCATGTTTTTATTCTCTCCTTTATTTTCTTCATAAAAAAACGCCTCCCTTAAAGATTAAGAGAAGCGATAGTTTACGATCGGTTCTCTTATCTTCCAATGCACATAATATGCACATTGCTGGATTTAGCACCAAAACAATACGTGTATTGTTGGGTTGCCGGGCTTCAAAGGGCCAGTCCCTCCACCGCTCTTGATAAGAGTTGTTTTTATAAAGTTTTATTTACATTAATTTAACTTTATTATCCGAAAATTGTCAATGTTTATTTTTAATATAATTTTCAATATAGGAATAATAAAAGATTTATATAAGAAAACTCAATTAAAAGATGATTTGTATAACTTATGATTTCTCTTTTCTTATTCTTATATAGTGAATAGCTTTCTATTACTTAAGCAAGAATACTTTTCTTTGCATTTATGACATTGACAAAAACAGGAATACATCGATATAATTCATATTAATTCTATCGGTAATATATAGTTTATGGAATTCCAAATCTCATTTAAAAATTTTTTACTGTTAGAATATACTTCCTCTATTGTAGTAGTAAGTATATGTTCACTGCCTACTGGATCACCAATGGCACCGAAAAAGCTTTTTAGCAGCTTTTTCGGTGCTTTTTTATTATTCATCACACAGAAATTAGTATCGGGAGGAATAAAACGATGAAAAAATTATACTTTACTTTAGCTTTTGCAATTGGACTTATTATGGCTTTAGGAGGATGCTCTCAAAGCTCTAGCTCAGAAAATAGCGATAAAAAAGTAGTCAAAGTTGCTTTGAGTGATGAAGTAAATCCGCCTTTTCTATTTACGAACGACCAGAATGAGCCTATTGGATATGATATGGATTATTTAAAACAGCTTGAAAAAAAGCTTCCGGAATACAAATTTGAATATACGCTTGGGGAAGAAGAAACAAATTTGGTAGGTGTCTCGACGGGAAAATATGATTTCGCCATCAACTGGTTCTTTAAAAACCCTGAACGTGAAGAAAAGTTTCTTTATCCTGCACATGAATATGGTTATTCTTTAACGGCCTTAGTGACACAAAAATCACGGAATGATATCAAAACACTTGACGATATGGCAGATAAAAAGTTTCCACCCGTATCTGCTACAGGTGGATTGCGCGCTATTTTGAATGCTTATAACAAAGAACATGCCACTAAGCCTTTAACATTAGAAAGCATTGATAACCCTTCTACGGCAGAAAACTTAAAGTTAGTGGATAAAGGTAAAGCGGATGCTATTTTTTTAAACGTAACAACATTTAACGAAGTACAAAAACAGCTCAAATTAAATTTAAAAGTAGGAGGCATTGTATCAAAAGAACCAACTTGGTTAGTCTTTAATAAAAATAATCAAAAACTTGCTGATGAAATTGATAAAGCGACAGTCAAATTAAAAAATGACGGGACGCTAGAAAACTTGGCTAAAAAATGGTTTAAAGTAAATTTCTTTAAAGACTTAAAGTATATTAATCAGCAAAACTTCAATTTCCAAGATTAAATGAGTATAAGAATTCATCATTAAGGCGGGGTGAGATATGATTAGTACTGATTTTCATGATTGGTTAAAACTATTGTGGCAAGTGGTAGATAAACTTCCTTTAACACTATTTATGTTAGGCCTTTCTCTACTTTTTTCGTTGCTTTTAGGTTTCGTGATTGCCCTGATACGCATTCAAAAAAAGCCTGTTCTTTCTAAAATGGCTACCATCTATTTATCTTTTATGCGCTGTACACCGCTGCTTGTTCAGCTGTTTCTTGTATACTTTGGCCTTCCTCAGCTGCTGCTCCTTGTCCATATCGACATTAACAGCTGGAGTCGCATCACTTTCTTGGTGATTGCTTTTTCCTTACATACTGCCGCTCCTTTATCAGAAGTTATTCGTTCAGCATATCTCTCGATTGATAAAGGGCAGTTCGAAGCAGCGTATAGTATAGGCATGAACTATTTTCAATCCTTAAGAAGAATTATCCTTCCTCAAGCGTTTGTAGCAGCACTACCTAATTTAGGAAATGCTACGATTTCATTATTAAAAGATACTGCACTTGCTTTTAGCATTGGGATTATTGATATTATGGGGCAAGTTCGCCTTATTTTGGGCAACAACTATGGAATAGGAATGTTTGAAATTTATGTTACGATTTCACTTGTTTATTGGAGCATGTGTATCGTAATTGAAATCATAGTCAGTTATTTAGAGAAACATCTTAAAAAAGGCAGGGTCAGCATCTCTAAATAACCTGCACTAGTAAAGGAGTGAACATGATTGCCTATTATTGATTTGCGATTTGCTTTGGAGCAAACTCCTGAAGTCTTAAAAGGTGTGCCTTTAACACTAACAATATCGATCATTTCAATGGCGTTAGGAAGTATTTTTGGTCTTTTCATTGCGGTATGCAGAATATATAAAATTCCACTGCTAAAGCAAATAGCTGTTATATACGTCTCATTTATGAGAGGCACCCCATTGCTCGTACAGCTCTATGTATTTTTCTACGGAATCCCTATTTTTATAGAATTTCTAAACGAGACTCAAGGATGGCACTTAGGTGGGGATACTATTTCACCTTTAATTTATGCTTTAATTGCGTACACATTAAATACCTCTGCTTATCAATCAGAGGTATTCCGTTCTTCTATTCAAACCATTGACCGTGGTCAATTTGAAGCTGCATATTCAATAGGAATGACTACTTTTCAAGCTATTAAAAGAATTATCTTCCCCCAATCTTTAGTAGCCGCTATTCCTAACCTTGGAAACATTTTTATTAGTTTAATTAAAGCCACTTCTCTTGCTTTTGCGGTAAAAGTAGTTGAAATTATGGCGATATCTAAGGTCATCGCCAATGATGGGTATAGATATTTAGAAATGTATCTGGTCGCTTCACTTATTTACTGGATTCTTTGCTTTTTCTTTGAAAGGCTGTTTGTAGTCATTGAGAAAAAGCTTAGTTATTATGAATTAAGAGAAGAAGTGCGTTCAGCTTCTTAGTCCCCCTAGAAAAATTACTATAAACTCATCAAGAAAGCTGCCTTAGTAAACGGCAGCTTTCACAATCCCTTAATCCACTATTTCAAGCTTCACTTCATTAAACAAACTAGTAGAATTCCACACATTCAACCCCGCATAGCCTTCTGAAAAGGTATGGTCCACTGCATCAATCACAAGCTTATCATCGAGATAAACTTGAATGTGTTCTCCTTCAGCCGTTACTTTCAAGCGATAATCCGTATTTGTCTTTAAATCCAACTTTCCCCCATCATCGTAAATAATGAGATCCTTGCCTATTCCGTCTCTAAACGCAATGAGTTTTACTTGATTATTAAGCACATCTACATTCGCAGCATAAGCGTTATTTGCCTGTTCATCCGAACGGAATACTAGCGCTCCTGCTCCTGTAGAATTTGAAACAGAATCGGCTAACACCTTTATCTTTGCCTCATATATAAAATTCTTTGCTTTTTCTGATGATAAAGCAAAGGTATCTTCTTTGCTTCGTCCTTGTTTTCCATTAATCGTATCGGCCCATAGTCCGCTAATGCTTTTCCACCCTGATAAGTTTGTATCAACAGGACTTTTATTCCAAATAGATTTTAATGGATACATCTTTAGAGAATTCAATTTTACACCTCCTCCTTTGCTATAAAGCCTTATTTTATTGCTTGAAAGCTTTGGAAAGAGCTGATCTGTTATTACTTCAGTGCCGTCATTACCAAATACTTCTACAGATGACTGGTCTACAAACATATGAAGCTTAACCTTTCCGTCTTTTGGAAGCATGGAAACAGAGTGTTTGTCTTTCACATTTTCACCAAAATCAAAACTTCCAGAGTTTGTTCGGTCAACAAATAATCGCTGCTTGTTTACGTTATAGCTGACTTTTGTATTTTCACTGCCTTCTTTTTGAATTTGAAAACCAAATTCTTGTGCATCTGTATTTGAAACATCGAATTCTGCAATGATTTCATATTTGTTTTCCTGTATGCCTGAAAGAAGATTTTTGTTCTCAGTAACCATCAGATTCTTCAACACCTTTTTTTCTTGCTTATTGCGAATTGAATCAATTGAAACAGGTATTTGTTTTAAACGAAGCCCTTTTGCTGTGTTGGTGAGTTCTATTTTTCTTGGGATTGACATAGAGCTTCTCCAAGTAGTAGTTGGGGTATTGTTGGCATATTGCCAGTTGCTCATCCAGCCTAGCCAATACTTTTCTCCGTTATCTCCTTCAACTCCGCTCCAATCTACAGCAGCATAAAAGTCGGCACCATAATCTGTCCAAAGCACTTCCTCTGGCGGGTTTTCATTTTTAAATGTTTTTCCGTCAAAATCACCAACAAAGTACTGCATACCTGAACCTCCAGCTGCCGCTCCATCATTGATGCTGACCTGCAGCACCCATTTTTTCTTTGTGCTGTCTCCATCAACCGGCAGTTCAAGTAAAGTAGGACACTCCCAAATCCCTCCGTTGCTTCCATGAGTTGATTTCACCCATTCTCCTGACACAGTATTCCAATCTGAAAGCTCTCCGCCTTCCCTTTGTTTAACTTCCTCCGGTTCTTTTGCTACACTGTCTACTTTATCCGGCATTTTTTCTGTATTAAATACATTAACATCATCTAGATTAATATGCCCCCATCCGCCTACAGCTTGATCAACGGCTTTAATGTACAGTACTTCTCCTATATACTTAGAAGCATCCCACACGTAGGGCTGATACTTTTCATCTGCAAACTTTGTATTCGCTTGACGAATCAATTCTTTATCGTCAGATGCTCTGACTAAGGAGACATAGCGGTTTGTGGAGTCGTTTCCGCCTCCCATTAACAAATTGATTTCACCTGAGCCGCTCAATTTAAAATAAGACGAATGTAATTCTCCAGTGGCATTATCGCCATCTTGCTTATCAGAAAAACCCCATAAATGATACTTTCCTTTTTGTTCAAAAAGACCGCTCCAATTTGCGGTTGCATCCGTTACATGATCGTTTGTGAATGCATTTCCCTTTATCGTTTTCCAGCCGGTGAGATCTCCTGTTTCAAAACTTTTATTTTTAATTTCTTTTTCATCCGTATCAATAAACTTAGTCATATTAACGTCTTGAAACTGGACTGAAGATTGATTAACGTGTAGTCCAAACAATCCTTTTGAAAAAGTTTCATCTTTTGCAGTAAGGGTGAAGTTATCGTCTATATGCAAATCAAGTTTATTTCCCGATGCAGTTACTTTTACTTGATGTGATTTGCTCGTATCAATTTTTTCGTTTGTTTCGGCAAGGACAGTTGAAATGCCATTTTGAAGCTTTACTAGTTTGACTGTATCTTTAGAAGCATCCACGCTAGCTATATATCCGTTTTTGGCTTCCGCGTCTGCTCGAAAGAGTAGTGCACCTGAACCATTTGCATCTAAAAATGTCATATTTGACTTGAAAATGAACTGATCTCCCTGTTCTTCACTTATGATATATCCATCGCTGTCAGATTTACCAAGTTTTCCAGCAGCAGTATCATTCCACGTTCCAGTAATAGGTTTCCAGTTAGATAGATTGGTTATAAAATTAGATTGATTCGTAAATTTAACATGACGAAAGACAGCTGTGGAATTCCATGCTGTTAATCCAAACTGACCATTTTCAAAAGATGCATCACTGCCTTCTAGAACCTGTTTGCCGTTTAGCAATACCTTAAAGTAGTGACTGTTTGCTTCTACTTTTACATGATATGCTTGTGATGTATCAAGCCTCATCGACTTTGAAACAACGGTTGTTACGTTTCCTTTCTCTACTTTGTTAAGTGTTAAGAGGTTCTTTTCAGCATCTAAATTGACGGTATATGCGTTTGTTGCGTCTTTATTAGAACGAAAAACAAGACCGCCTGCGCCTGCGCGTCCATTCTTTTCTACAAGCGTAATTTCTCCCTCTAGAGTAAAGGATTGACCTTTTTGTTCGGATAAAGTATATGAGTAGGCACTACTTTGACCGTTTGCTTGGATGCCTCCATCAGGTCCAAACTCACTTGCGTATTTCCAATTTTTCAAGTCAGGTGATGTATAAAACATAATTTTATCTTTAGCAGCTAAAGACATCACCCACTGCTTGGTTTGGTCGTGCCAAAACACTTTTGGGTCGCGCCAGTCAGGAACTGGGGGATTCGGCATAACAGGATTTCCTTCATATTTGGTCCACGTTCTTCCGCTGTCCGTGCTGTATGCTAGACTTTGCACTTGTCCTTTATTGCCCGAGTGTGTAAAGATAGCTACCATTGCTTCTTTTCCAAACCCTGCGGTATTATTCCAATCGATAACGGCACTTCCTGAAAAGATCTCTCCGTTCTCGTCTGGAGAAAGAGCAATCGGCAGGTGTTTCCATTTCACCAAGTCTGTACTAACCGCATGCCCCCAGTGCATAGGTCCCCAAGTGGTACCGTAAGGATAATACTGATAAAAAAGGTGATACTCTCCGTTATAATAAACCATTCCATTTGGATCGTTCATCCAGTTCGCTTCTGGAGAAAAATGAAATTGATTCCGGTATTTTTCTTGATAATACCCTGTATTATCAGCTAATACAGGGCATGCAGAAAACAAGCTTATAGAACAAGCGACTCCAATCATCAATAACTTTTTAACGGTTCTTTTCATCTTCCTTTCCTCCTTTATTTGCATACTGGTTATGTAAAACATTTTCACCAGCAGATGTTAGAAGAATAGATGACTCCTCTTATTTATCAACCTAAAAAGCCTATCCAATAACCTCCTATACCAATTAAGAAAATACCGAAAATAATAAGCAGCGGATTTGTACCTTTTCGAAGCATCCATGCTACTAATAAAGTTAGCGCTAAAGGAAGTAGCCCCGGTAGAATACTATCAAGTACGTCTTGCACGGTTTTTACCACAACTTTACCAGAATCATCTTTGATCCTAGAAACAACCACTGGTATATTAATAGTGGTCCATTTCGAAACCAACGCTCCCATTACGAAGAGTCCTAAAATGGATGCACCTTCTGTCAGTTTTTGAATTCGATTGCCTACTAAATCTTTTAAAATTTCTGTTCCTTTTAAGTAGCCATATTTTAATCCATAATATTTTGTACTTAATCGAATTGCATTAATTAAGATGAAAAACAGCAGTGGCCCGGCAATATTCCCTCCTAACGCAAGCGATGCGCCTAGGGCTGCGAGAACTGGTCGAAGCGTTCCCCAGAAAATAGGGTCTCCTACACCAGCAAGCGGGCCCATTAATCCAATTTTCATTCCGCTGATAGCTTTCTCATCAAAATCTTTTTTGTTTGCCATTTCTTCTTCCATTGCTGCCGTGACGCCGAATATAGGTGCGGAAATCCATGGGTGTGTATTGAACCATTCTAAATGACGTTTTAATGCTGCATTTCGCTGAGCTCCTGGTCCATATAAGCGCTTGATTGCTGGAATCATAACATAACAGTAGCCCATTGCTTGAACACGCTCAAAGTTAAATGAACCGAGTAAAAAATTCGAACGAATGAACATGCTAAAGATATCTTTTTTCGTTAATCTTTTTTCATTTTCCATCTCTATCCCTCCCTTAAGTTCGCCGTTTAGGCATCTAAATCATCGTCATCATCATATACTTGTTCGCTCCCTGTAGCTGCGGGAACGCCTGCCGGCTGCATTTGATTTCGCTGCTGCATTACTTGCTGATAAAGAAGTGCTAAACAAAGACCCAGCGCTCCAAATCCTACCAGGTTAAACCCTGTAAATGCCGCCAATAAGAACCCGATATAGAAAAAGGGCTTTAAATGAGGAATGTTCATCATATTGATAACCATGGCGTATCCTACGACCACGATAATTCCTCCTCCAATTTGCAGGCCTTTTGTAATAACTTCCGGAATATTTCCGAGGAAAGTTTGCACGGCGCTTACGCTGATTAATGTAACAATTAAAGTTGGAATCATAACGCGGAGAGCTTGAAAACCCATAGCAGTAATATGCATAATTTCAATTCCTTTAAAATTCCCTTCTTCCGCATACTTATCAGCTCGATGAATTAAAAATACTGTAATGGTACGAACAAAAATGGTGAGCACTTGCCCTGCAGCTGCTAAAGCTATGGCTACCGCAATGCCTTCACCAATACCCTGACCAGCTGTGATAACTAAAATAGTTGAAATAACAGAAGCAATAGCCGTATCAGGTGCCATCGCCAATCCAACATTCATCCATCCAAGAGCCATTAATTCCAGTGTTCCACCTAAAATAATGCCGGTTTTTAAATCTCCAAGCACCAAGCCTACTAATGTGCAGGCAATGAGAGGACGATGGGATTGCCCTTCGTCCAACACGCTTGCGATGCCAGTTACCGCTGCAATGACTAATAATAAAATAATTTGTATGGAAGACATAAACTCATCTCCTTATTTGATTTTTGTTTCATTTCTCAGTAGTTGAATAAAATTTTCACTAGAATCTGAAGGTAATTGGCGCAGCTCAAGCTTTACGCCTAGTTCCTGCAGTTTCTCAAAAGCATCGATATCTTTTTCGGTAACGCTTACAGATTTAGTGATTTGTTTTCGGTCATTAGCAAAACGCATGCCGCCTACGTTTACTGTCTCAATAGGTACGCCCGCTTGAACAAGAGCGACAATGTCTGCGGGATTTTCAAACAGCAGCATGGCTGTTGTATCCTGATAACGAGGGCTGTGAAATGCTTTTGTCATTTTAGAAATCGAGACAGCGCTCGCTTTTACATTCGAAGGGGCCACAGAAAGAATAAGCGTTTTTCGCATTTCATCCGCTGCCACCTCATCTGAAACAATGATAATTCGATCTGCTGCATTTGTTTTGATCCATCTTGTTAATACCTGCCCGTGAATAAAGCGGTCATCAATTCTTGCTAAAACGATTTTCATAATAATCCATCCTCTCCGATTTGGTTTGCTTGCTGGATTTTCTCCAAATGTTCACTGCACACTTGAAAACTTTCTTCATTCACTTGCTTTAATCTTCCTAGCATCTCTTTTAATGTAACGTGTTCCCTCATGGCTAACACTTCTAATAGCATAGGCAAGTTAACTCCGGATACCATATCCGCTGTTTTATTTTTAAGGATATATGGAGTAGCCGCATTGTAGGGTGTACCTCCGAAAATATCGACTAAAAAAAGCACTTCATTTTCTAAGGGCATTTCCTCTAGTGCCTGTTTATATTTTTCTTCAAGGGTTTGGATACCCTCTCCTTTTAGAAAAGGTACGGCTACTACGTGATTCTCTTCACCAAATATCATTTTGGAAGACCCCTCTAACGCTGGCGCGAAATCACCATGTCCACTAATAATGACTGAAATCATGTACACTTGCTCCTCTCTTTTACGTTCTACACTTATTTATTGCAAGTATCGTGCCAACAAAGAGTATTAAGCGCTTTCATTTATTTTTCAATACCTTTTTCTGTGTTGTTGATACAGGTTTCTTAAAATAAACAAACCTGTATCAAAACGTCATGCGTTTTAATACAGGTTTTTCTGTTATTTAAAAAGTGGGATAAAAAAAGAAACTAGTGGCATATAAATCAAACTAGTTTCTCAGAATTATAATATGATTTTTACATTTCATCCGCAAAAATGGTGGCAATAAATAATTTTTCATCTCTTGTTAAGGTAAGTTTCAGCTTTTTTTCGACGGCTTGTATTGTTTTTTCCGTTTTTTGATAAATATTTTCTAACTGATGAGTGATTTCTTCATCCTCTGGAAAAGTAAGAGGTTCATTTTTTATCATTCTTTCTAAAGCAAAGGCTGTATGCATCACAATTCGAATCATAACAGTGTTGCTTAATTCCATTTCTAACTCATCTTGTACATGACTTAACCACTCTAACAGAATCTCACTTATGAGGTACGGATTAATAAATAGAAGGTACTTTCGCAAGTTTTCTTCGCAAAGTTCACGCACCACAATATTCGCTTCGGTTTTCTCGTCATCATAGCGTATCGTTTCTTTTGTAATTGCCTGTTGAAGTATTCGCTCTCCCTGCCCTTCAATGAGGACTTCTAATGATACATGAGGCGCATCAATCCTTGGATTTTTAGTACCTGCTGTTGCAACAATTTCATATTCTTTTTGAATTTCTCGAATGTTTGCTGCTAATTTAATAGAAGAAACGGTTAGAATTTTAATAGGTTCTTGAGATACTTTGCGTGAAATAATCGTTAAGATTTTTTCTAATTGTTTTGCTGTACCGCTTCCTGTTGTACAAATAGAAACAAGTGCTTTCTTTTTTCCAAACACGTGCTGCTGCTTATCTATAAATTCCATAAAGTCTTTTTGCACCGAATCAAATATGGCATATAAATTTAAATCTAAATAATTTACTTTTCTAACAGTGTCTAACACCATAGACGTCGTCACATTGCTGATGGTTTTAATTTTAGTCCCTGTTTTTTGTTCCAACTTGCTTTCTAACATGGCAAGCGAGCCCATGTCCACAAGCATTAATACGCCTTCTCCTTCATCTACTTTCTTAATTCCTTGGATTAACCTGTCTACAATTTCAACCGGAGATACCGTCAAAGGCACATCAATAGCTATAATAGGAGTGCTTCCTAAAAGCTCCGTAGCAACTTCAACCATAGAAGTTGCCGTGCTGTTTCCATGCGCAGCAACTACAATCCCTACTCGTTTATTTTCTTCTAACGTTCGAATCGATTGAATAACCATTGTGAGATAAATGACTTCTATTTCTGGCACGCTAATGTTAAACCACTTTTCAATTCGATTTTTAAAAAGCAGTGCTACCGCATATTCTTTTGGATATGTTTCGCGAATTTCATCTATCTCCTTTGTATTTAATACGTCTACTTGTTTTTTTCGCTTTAAAAAGGATTCCATATGCATACTTAAAAAATGAATAAACCTGCGATCAAATTTACAGTTCAATTCTTTTTCAGCCAACTGTTTTAATTCTTTTGTAAGCTGAATCACATCGTCTTCTACGAATTTCATTAAATTAGAGCTCTGGCCATTTTTTTGATTAAAAAAGCTCCGAACATTCAAATGAATGTCGGTAAGAATATACTGATTGATGTCTTCTTGAGATAAACCTTCTTTTGTTAAAACATCTACTTTTTCTTCTATTAACTGATATAAATTAAATGATACGTCTTCCTCCATTTTTATTTCTTGGCTCTCCATAGCCGGGGAGATAATCGTTTTAAGGTTTACATATTCAGAAATTTTTTTGCTGCGCTCCATATTTTTACTATTCGAAATCCAATCTCGTTTAATATCATCAGGCAGATCTCGCACTGTAAGTTCCACCATATGTTTACTATCAAGGTTATTTAAAAATCCGTGTGCGCAAACGAGCTGCACATTCGACTTTAACTGCCCTACATTCCCGAATTTTTCAGTGTGGATTAAAGCATTTAATACATCAATGTGGACACTTAGCTTTTTATTAATTCGTTTAGCCTCTTGTTCTAAAAGAAACGTGGTGAGGCGAATTTTTTCTTTTAAAGACCTCTCTTCTAATGAGGGAATATGGATAGTCATCGGAATTCTTCTTAAGAAAGTTTGCAGTAAGGCTGAACCGGGATTTTCAGTTGTAGCACAAATAATTAATACCTTAGACGTTCGCTTGTGATCTGTTTCCCCTAGGCGATTGTACGTACCTTGATCAATGAGGTAAAAAAGCATTTCTTGGCCTTCGGGAGGAAGCCGGTGTACTTCATCCATAAAGAGAATCCCTTCATTTGCTTGTTCTACTAAACCTACTTTACTTTCAGTTGCTCCAGTGAAACTCCCTTGCTTATGACCAAATAACTGAGAAAGAAGTAATTGAGGATTATGGTAATAATCAGCGCAGTTAAAGGTAATGAACGGGGCATCTGTTTTTAGCCTCTCTGAATATAAGGCAAATTGATAAATTCGTTTTGCAAAAAGAGATTTTCCCGATCCCGTGGGACCTAATAGCAGCATATGTAATCCATTAGGCGGGTAAAGAACAGCAGCTTTTGCTTGAGAAATCGATTTTTTCAAACTGCCTGTAGCTCCAATCATTAATTCAAAAGGATTAGCAGGAAGAGCTTCTTCTTTTCCCACATTAGATAGCTGCTCTAGTTTTTCTACTTCCATCTTATTCGTATCCCACTTTTGACGACAAATGGTTTCGACAACCTCTAGCGGAACGTAGCGAACGGGGAACATTTTAATTTTGATTACTTTTTGCATGCGGACAAGTTTATTAAGTTCAAGACTTACATTAGATCTCTCTAAATCTAACTGTTCAGCAATTTCAATCGCTGAGCTTCCTTGTTTATGTAAAAGTTCCACTTCTGTAAACTCTTGAAAATTACTCAACAGCTGATTGTATACCTTATCAATTCGTTTCATTAGAAGCACCTTCTTTATTTTCAGTTCACGATTGGGATTTTCTCTTTCAAAGAAATGATCATTCCCTACTACTACAAGCTATTTCATCTACAAGTACCTTCATGTCATACTAATCTATGAAAACGCTTCAAACCATTATATGTAAATATATTAAGTTAGTCAAACCTGCATGTCAACCGGTTTCATTCTTAAAGTTATAGTCTGTCTGAATGTTTCATTTTCTTTAAATAACTATTAATGTAGATACTGCTTTTTTATTTTAATCACCGCTGCGGTTACAGCACATTTTTGATTAAATAATAAAACGAAAGAAAACAGCAGCAGTTGTCGCCATCTTCTTTCGTTTTTAAAAATTATTTATCCGTACTTAATTGCCCTTGTGGTAAAATACTGTTTTTCACAACAGCTGTTTTTGATCCTTTAATATTTAACAAGAAGCTAGGAGCAAAAGTAGAATGTTCCTCTGAATAGAAGCCTCTGTTTGTCATGTAACTTGTGATTACGACATTGTCTCCTTTCACTTGTGGAACTGCAAAATGTGAATACGTAAACGTTTTGTCATTAGGGTCGAGGTCCATATGTAAAACAAGTCCTGTATCATTTAGCGGCTTGTATTTTCCTGTCAGCGTATTTGATACGTACCCTAGCATATATACATCATCTTGGCCGATACCATCAATAGTCATTTTAGATCCGCGAGAATCTGTGAATAAGTACCATTTCCCATCTTTTTTAAATACATTTGCGCGTTCAATTTCATCTGTCACCGTGTTTGAAGTAATCAGTGGATCCATTACTTTTTTCAAGGTATAATCGTTATTTAGTTCAACAATGCCTAATGCACCGTTTGCTAAAGAGGCTTTCTTTTTATTAGAGCTCTGAAGTAATTTCTCTTTTTCTGATTGGAAAAATGGATTATTTCCACCGTAGTAAGCTCGATTGTAAAGGGAATCTTCACCTTGATAACCATCTTCAGTTCCTGTGTTTGCTTCAAACACAAGGTATTTATGCCCTTTATCCTCTACATAGTGAGGATCTCTCAACGTATGATTATCTCCTGAACCATATGCGCCTTCGTCAATAAACTGCTGAATATTTTGATACTTTTTACCATCACCATCAAAAATGGATTTATGATCTTCAACACCTTCAATTTTTAACGTATCTCCACTTGGCTGGGATACATTTACTTGAGCTGTTGTTAAGGTTTGTTTTCCATAGTTTGTACCTGAAAAGTTAGTATAGAATAAGCGTATTTTTCCGTCTGATGTTAAAGTAGCAGATCCTGACCATTCTTGTGTTTGCTTTTTCAAATGAGGATCATTCGGTACAAATTTGTCACTGTCTTTGAACACTCTTCCTGCATTTTTCCAACTGTCAATCGAATCTTCACCGATTTTTTGATAAAACACATAAATAGATGTATCATCAGCATCTTTCGGATCACCTGCTAGTGCAAATACAACTTGGTAACCATGATAGTTGGCTACTGTTCCGTCAGCATTTTGCAGAGGCCAGCTGTCCCATACGTCTAAATCAATTAAATTGCCCGATTTATCATACCCTTTTGCAGAGGCAATATTTTTGATTGTTGATTTATCAAAAGCTGGAACTTTAAACTGTTCGCTTTTTTGCTGCTGAGGAATTTTCAGCATGTTATCACGCGTAATATGGGAAACTCCATAATTATTGTTGGTATCTTTATGATTGCTTTCAGCAGCCCATGTTTGAGATCCAGCACCTACTAACAGAGCTGTAGCAAAAGATAAAGCTGTAGTTTGCTTTGCGATTTTCTTAATATTCATCTGTTTTTCTCCCTTTTGTATAATACCTTTTCTTGTGTCACTCACAAGCAATTCATTTTCTATGTATCGAGAAGTAATATCAATCTGGCGAAATAACAGAACCGGTTCCATTACCTTTCCAAGATTACTTGCATAATATTGAAAAGTCAAATAGGTAAAATGGAGTGATTATCTCATTTTTCTCCCCTTGTATTTTTTATTTGGTTATAAAGTCTTAAACCTTCAACTTTTTGATTAAATGGGCAAATTCATCATCATATTTAACCTGCTATTTTTTATAAGCTCTTCTACAGCTGTTAAAGTAAGCCATTTTCAAAAAAATATCGTTAATGTATTTTTTGTGAAATAGTGGAATAATTTATTATATAATAGTTCCTATTGGCAATAATAAGAGACAAAAGAATTAGATGATTACTTTTCAATTTGATTCTTTTATCCTGTTAAATTTTATGTAGCTTTTCACGAGAAATCGTTATCATTTTAATAATCAATAATACATTTTTCAGAAAATCAAAAAGAGCTCTTTATAAAGAGCTCTTTTTGATATCATTTATGCTGTTTTTAAATAGCAGTTCTTATTTAAATGAATCAAGTTCCGCAGTACGTTTGATAAGGCTGATTAGACGGAGCAGACGGTGTACAATACTCTGGCTGACCCGGAGATTCATATGGGCTAGAAAGCACTTCAAGAAGGGTTTCCATGACGCTGTAGTCTTCTTTTTGTGCTGCGTCTAACGCTTCTTCCACTCGGTGATTTCGAGGAATGACAGCCGGATTATTATTTTTCATAAGCTCTTGTGAATCCGCTTTAGATTGTTGTTGTCTACCTAGTCTTTTCTGCCATAGCTCATGCCACTGTGCAAACTCTTTGCTTTTAAACAGATCACTATTTTCTAGCTTATCGAAAGTTAATGCACGAAACATATTTGTATAGTCAGCTTTATAGGTTTTCATTATTGTAAGAAGCTCTTGGAATAATGCTTCATCTTCTTTTTCTTCGTTAAAAAGCCCAAGTTTAGCCTGCATACCTGCCAGCCAGTTTTCCCGATAGAATTTTGGAAATTCCATCACGGCGCTTTGCGCTATTTCAACTGCTTTTTCTATATCTTGATCCAATAGCAGTAATAAAGCCTCAGCAAACCTCGCAAGATTCCACCCTGTAATGCCTGGTTGATTTTGATAAGCGTAGCGCCCTTGTACATCAATTGAACTAAATACAGTTTCTGGATCATAGGTATCCATAAATGCACATGGTCCATAATCAATTGTTTCTCCACTAATTGTCATATTATCCGTATTCATGACGCCATGAATAAAACCAATAAGCTGCCATTTGGCAACTAGGGTAGCGTGACGCTTAATCACTTCTTGAAGCAATGATAAATATTTTTTTTCATTCTTTTCTATATGGGGAAAGTGACGTTCTAATGCATAGTCAGCTAAAGCTTGAAGGTTTTCGACCGTTCCCCATTTTGCAGCGAACTGAAATGTGCCAAAACGAAGGTGACTGGAAGCTACACGCGTCAAAATCGCCCCCGGCAGTTCTTTTTCACGAACAATGGATTCGCCTGTTGTTACGACTGCTAGGCTCCGAGTAGTTGGAATACCAAGAGCATGCATGGCCTCACTAATAATATACTCACGCAGCATAGGTCCTAGAGCTGCACGACCGTCTCCTCCGCGGGAATACGGAGTTCGGCCTGAGCCTTTAAGCTGAAGATCTACTTTCTCACCCGAAGGCGTAACTTGCTCCCCTATCAGCATAGCCCGGCCGTCTCCTAGCATGTTAAAGTGACCAAATTGATGCCCCCCATAAGCTTGTGCAAGCGGGAAAGCACCTTTTGGGACACTGTTTCCAGCCAAAATGCTAACTCCTTCTGGGCTTTGCAGCTGCTCTTTTTGTAACCCTAGAGATGCGGCTAAAGAGTCGTTAAATTTAACTATTTTAGGTGAACTCACTGGATTAGGATCAAGAGGCGTAAAAAAGATGTTTGGTAACTCCGCATAGCTATTACGTAAATTCCATCCTGTTTCTTTTTGATTAGTCATCGTATCTCCTTTTCTTTTTGTGTCTTAAAACATAATTCTTTCTTTACTGATCGTTGTTTTATAAGCGCAGTAGCCCTTCTCTGTCCTACTTTCTTCTGGGCATCTTAGAGCAGGACAGTTTCTCTTTCATTCATTATCTCTTTTACTATTATATCGTATTTGCTCGTGCTTTTAATCTAAAGTGCCTTATCCATTTATATACCTCCACTTTGTTGACGGGCTATTAAATGCTCAAAAAAGAAGAAGTATTAATATACTTCTTCCTCTGTATTTTACCCCCAAATATCTTTTAAATTCCAATACGTTAACTCTTTTACGATTACGTTTCCTCCTTCAGTAAATAACTCAATTCCGAGCCTGCTTTCTTTTGGATAAATACGGCTCGTCATGGTCGCTTGTCCTTCGTTTGCAAATACTTCAACGGAAGAACGGTCCACAAATATTCGTAAAGCTAGTGTCTCACCTGCTTGTAACGCTACTTTCCTCACTCCATCTTCTTTTCCCGAGTAAGTACAGTCAAGCAATAGCTTTTGCTCATTAAGGTTGTAACACATAAGCGTTTCTTCGTTGTTTATTCCACGAATTTTTATTCCTACCGATGAAGCTTGGCAGTCCGCTAAATCAAATACAGCTTGTATCTCTAGCAAGTCTTCATTTACTTCTACTACATAGCTGTTAGAAAGAGCTTTATTGGTTAGCATATTATACTGAGTTTTCCGAAGTGATGTAAGCTCTTGGACGGGGTTCATTAACACTTTATCCTCTCTTAAAGTTAGTTCTCTCGGAAGCGTTAGCGCGCCGCACCATCCATCCTCTTTCGTTGGCATATTAGCTTCCCACATGTCCATCCAGCCAATTGCAATTCGCCGCCCTTTATCATCTAAAAGCGTTTGAACAGCATAAAAATCGTGGCCGTAATCTAATTCAGTAAATGACCCATGATGAAATGTATTGGTTTCATAATTATATTCTCCAACTAAATATCCTGTTTGGAAAAGGTTGTGATAAGAATCACCTTTTGCTTCTATCCCTTGAGGAGAAATCATTAACACATGCTTTCCGTCTAACTCAAAGAAGTCTGGGCACTCCCACATATACCCTAGATCTCCATCGCTTTTAGCAAGAACACCAACATATTCCCATTTTCGTAGATTTGAAGATCGGTATAAGATAACACGTCCCTCTTTTTTCTTTGTTGAGTTTCCTAGAATCATATACCAGAAATCTTCGTGCTTCCATACTTTAGGATCCCGAAAATGATGAGAGCTATCTGCTGGCGGCTCAGCAATAACTGGGTTGGTCTCTGCTTTTTCAAAGGTAATGCCGTCTTTACTAACAGCTATATTTTGGTTTTGAAAAAAAGTATCCAGCTCTTTGTCTATATAATTATGTCCTGTATAAATTAACGTAAGCTCTCCTTCGTTATCTACGGCACTTCCAGAAAAACATCCATCTTTATCAAATGTATCTCCAGGAGCTAAAGCAATCGGTAAATGCTGCCAATGAACAAGATCTTTGCTTTTGACATGTCCCCAATGCATCGGTCCCCAATTCTCGTCATATGGATGATGTTGATAAAAAACATGATATTCTCCTTTATACTGAACCAACCCATTCGGATCATTAATCCAGTTCGCTGGCGCCATAATATGATACCCTAACCGGTATTGATGATTTACCTTTTTCTCTGCTTCATTTAATGAATGTTGAGCTTGTTCGATTTTATTTATCGTTAACATCATCATATCCCCCTATATAATCTGCGTTTTTTCTTGTACATCTTTTCTCATAAACTTGTGTTTTTTAGAGTTTAGTAGTGTAAACATCGAAATAACGTTAAATACCAAAACCATACCTCCCATAATTAAATAGGTACGGGAAAAACCTACGCTATCATATAATCCTCCGGCTATAGGTGAAAGAACTGAAGCACCTATTTGTGAAGCGAATTGGAATCCAACCAAATAAAGTATAGAAGATAGGCGCGTGTCAAAGTTAGCTGCCAAATATTTAAAGATGGCAATGAGCATAATAGGAAGTTCTAATGCATGAATAAGTTTCATCGAAGATATTCCAATTGGACCAACAACAAGCCCTGACCCAATAATACGAAACCCCATTAGAAATCCTGCTAAAATTAAACTATTTTTTGCACCGATCTTATTTACAATAAACGGTGCTGCGAACATCATTCCAGCTTCTAAAAATACTTGAAACGAATTTAAGTAGCCAAATACTTGGTTACCTATCGATTCAGTAGGAAACAAAGATGCATAATAGATAGGAAATTGCTGATCGTATACCCCATACACGCACGTAACGCCAACAACATAAATCATAAAAAACCAAAATTCCTTCAATAAGAATAAATTACCTACATCTCTCAGCGTGACGGATTCAGCTTTTTCCATTTCATAGCTGCTCATTTCTACTTTTACAGAAAAAATAATAGCCATTAGGATAACCGCTGAAACAGATGCCACCCAAAAGTTAATATGGGGATTAATATTAAATAGTTGTCCTGCAAAAAATGTAGCTACAGCCCAGCCTAATGACCCCCACATTCTAGATTTTCCGTACTCAAATTTATATTTTCGGCTGACTTTCTCTATGTATGTTTCAATCGCTCCGATGCCCGCCAAAAACGCTACTCCTAAATATAAGCCTCCAATAATAGCTCCTATCAACACATTGTATTGAAGCAAAGGTCCATAAACAAAAATATAAAATGGTCCTACAAACACTAAAAGACAGCTAATAAAAAATAAAATATGTTTCTTTAAACCTATCCTGTCAGATATATATCCGTACAAAGGCTGCATACACAAAGCAAAGATAGCGTTTACAGAAAAGATTAAGCCTGTAGCTGATCCGTTCAACTTAATCTCTTGCCCTAACCAGATAGAAAATAAAGAGTAGCTAGACGACCACGTAAAAAAGAAGAAGAAAAAATATGCACTCAGCTTCCAATATAAACTTTTTGAACTTTTCATTTTAGTTACCCCTTTAGCTTAAGATATAAAATCTTTTATCTAACAAAATGAAAGCACTTTCAATTTGATTTTATGTCAACCGGTTTCATACTTTATATTGCAAAAAGATTGTATTAGGTGTAAAAGTGGGCTTTGTGGTATGTTTAAATTGTTTAATAAACCGTTTACAATTCTTACATAGATTTTTATCGATTAAAATAAAACGTAACGACTGGAAAGCTGCTTGCTTGATTGCATTTATTTTAAGGCTTTTACATGTCTGATATATACTATAAAAGCAATGCTTTGGAGAAATTAGGAGGAAACTAGATGAAAGCCAAAATTAGTGATGTAGCAAAAATTGCAGGTGTTTCACCGACTACCGTTTCTCGTGTATTAAATAACCGTGGTTACATAAGCAAAGAAACGCGAGAAAATGTTTATAAAGCAATGAAAGAAATTAATTATTTCCCAAATGATATTGCGCGTTCATTATTTAATAAGCGAACAAATTTAATCGGTATGATTGTCCCGCAAACGAGCAACCCTTTTTTCGGAGAGTTAGCCTTTCACATTGAAAGTATATGTGCTTCTCTTAACTACAAAGTACTTCTTTGTAACAGTCTTAATCGAATTGATAAAGAAAAAAAATATGTAGAGATGCTCATTAGAAATCAGGTAGATGGTGTTATTGCCGTTACTTATAATAGAGGTATTTTTGATTCAGAAAGTCAAAGTCTTCCTGTGGTAGCAGTGGATCATTATTTATCGAAAGATATTCCTACCGTATCTTCTGATAACTATTCTGGAGGAAAACAAGCCACGGAATTGCTCATTTCAAAAGGTTGTAAGCATATTGTTCATATTAACGGCCCCCTTAAACTTGAAACTCCAGCTAACTTAAGAAGGAAAGCTTATGAAAACGTGATGAAAAAGGACGGAAAACAGCCTATCACGTATGAAATTTCAAATACCTTTGACCGCAACATTCAGCGAGAAACTATTTCTAAGGTTTTCGAAGAACATCCGGAAGTAGATGGTATTTTTGCAAGTGATGACTTACTTGCAGCTTTAGTAGTTGCGGAAGCACAAAAAAGAGGAAAAAACATCCCAAGAGATTTAAAAATCGTGGGCTATGACGGAACGGAGGCCAGTCAGACTTTGTTACCTGGTCTAACTACAGTTCAACAGCCCATTGAATCGATTGCTCAAACAGCCATTGATATTTTACTAAAAGAAATTGAAGGAGAATTCAGCAATATACCTCGTGAAATCTGCCTTCCCGTTAAGCTTCTAGAGGGACAAACAACGTAAAAATACGTTTTTTATAAAATAAATATCAGTTTGTTGCATATTCTTCTTCCTTTGTTCACAACTTAACGTTACAGAAAGGAGTTGAATACAATGGCAAACAACAAAAGCAGCAATAATAATGAATTATTAGTATACGGAGCTGAACAAGCAATCGATCAAATGAAATATGAAATCGCTAGCGAGTTCGGAGTAAATTTAGGAGCTGACACTACTGCACGTGCAAACGGATCAGTAGGCGGCGAAATCACAAAACGTCTTGTACAATTAGCTGAGCAACAACTTGGCGGCGGACGTTTCTAAGACAATTTCATACACACCATGACTTAAGGAAGAATGGATATCCATTCTTCCTTTTCATATATTTACTTTCCATCTTTATATAAAAATTATTATTCTTCCTCCTCTTTACTGACTGATTTTGTTTTTCCTTTCTTTAGTACAGCGCTGATTCCTAAACAACAGACAGCTGCTATCCATCCGGAGATGAGAAAATAAACGGAAGTATTTGCAAAGAGTGTGCCTATTAAAATAAACAGGCCTCCGAGAATAATAAAAAAGACGTGACCCTCACCATTTCTTTTCACCTTCATCACCTCTCCCTACCTATACAAACAAATGTTCAGATACAAAAGAAACTTCTTGATAAACAAGAAGTTTTCTTCGTGCGTTCCTTTTTAAATAAAAAGTAAAGGTGTTTTCTTTTTATTTATTCAACGAAACCCCTCAATATTCTTCTCAATTACATGCTATTCAATAATTTCTGCGGTTTTATACTCTTTCATAAATACATCAATGACATCTCCTGCTTCTTCGTTCTCCTCCTCCATTTGAACGAGTATTTCGTTTTGTGCATTTACCGAAAGGATTCTGACATCCGACATTCGGTTTATATCCAGCTGCAGTTCCAAATCTCGGGCAACTTCCTCAGCTTTTAGTGAATCTTTAATAATATATCTGTGGCTTCTCATAATATTCGCTCCCTTTACGTTATATGAACGAATATAGTTTATCCAAACTATCAGCGTACAATGACATTTTTCTTGTATCTTTCATTTAAACAAAACAAAAAAACGGCTTTTCTCAGCCGTTTTTTTGTTTTGCCTTTCACTTATGAAAAAGCATATTTATTTCTTTATTTGACCGTTCTCTGTATCAGGTATCATACGCTTATTTATTCCGAATGCGTAAAAACTAATGACAACAAGAGCGAGGAAAATAACCCCTACAATAAGTGAAATACGCGTTTCATCATTAAACCACATGCCTACAAGCACCATAAGTAAAAAAGCAATAGTTATATAGTTTGTTACAGGCGCAAAAGGCATTTTGAAAGGATGACTGTTCATTTCAGCACCTTTAGCTTTACGGAAACGAATTTGGCTGATAAGAATAATGAACCAAGGAATCATTCCTGGAAGCACGCTAGCGCTGTATACATAAACAAATACATTCGGTGGAGCGATGTAGTTTAAAATAACGCCAATTACTAACCCAATCATAACAGCGAGTGTGCTGTAAATTGGAACACCGTTACGAGAAATTTTCGTAAAGAATTTAGGTGCTTGACCGTTTACACCAAGCGTATAAAGCATGCGTCCTGCACTAAAAATTCCACTATTACAGCCTGACATCGCTGCTGTAATAACTACAAAGTTAATGATACCTGCAGCTGCTGTAACACCAACTTTAGCAAATGTAGATACAAATGGACTTCCTAAAGAATCTAACTCATTCCACGGATATACCGTCACGATGACAAAAATTGCTCCAATATAAAAAATTAAGATTCGCCAAATGATGCTTTGAATTGCGCTTGTTAACGTTTTTTTAGGATCTTTTGCTTCACCAGCTGTAATACCAATTAGCTCGACTCCTTGATAAGCTGCAATAACAAGAGATAGCGCAAAGAAAAAGCCTGACCATCCACCTGCAAAGAAGCCGCCGTGTGCCCAAAGGTTTGATAACCCGATTGCGTCTCCGCCATTTCCAAATCCAAAGAAAATTAACCCAAGTCCTGCGATAATCATTAAAATAATTGTTACAATCTTAATCATCGCAAACCAAAATTCAAACTCTCCAAATGATTTTACTGAAATTAAGTTTGCTGTGCCTAAAATCAACATGGCGATAATACCAGGCACCCAAGCTGGTAAATGGGGAAACCAGTAATGCATATATGCTCCTACCGCTATAATTTCAGACATACCTACGATTACAAATTGAAACCAGTTGCTCCACGCAGCCATATAACCTGCTAATGGATGAATATATTTGTGGCCAAATGTAGCGAATGAACCTGTGCTTGGTTCCATGTACAGCATTTCGCCCATGGCACGCATAATAAAGAAAATAAACATTCCGCAGATTGCGTAAGCAAGCAATACCGATGGACCTGTCCATTGGATGGTGCTTGCTGATCCCATAAATAATCCAACGCCAATTGTTCCGCCTAGCGCGATCATTTGAATGTGACGGGATTCTAAGCCTCTTTTTAGCTCTTTGTCTGCCATTCCATTTCCTCCTCCTAAACTTGTTATAGCTCTGTTAGGAAAGATACTTTTTGTGTCTGATGGAACAGCTATCGTTTTTAAAACCTTCCATTTTTAACCAGCACCTTTACAACTAAACTATTTTTTCTATTTTTAGCTATTCGACTGTATAATTACTTATTTTATGATAATGAATTTCCCTCAGAAATACAATTGTTTTTTTCAGAAAAACACTCAAGTAAACCATTTACCTTTGTTAAATCAGTCATCTCAGTGAAATAGTTTTTTATTTCAGTATAATTTAAATTTTATGAATATTAAAAACAGATATAGACGCAGGGTGCCGGAACACTCTATTTCTTAAGGATAACGAAATGAAACCACTACTTAATCGAAAAAATTCCTTTCTTCTACTTTTACGTTTTTTCTTTCTCTTCTTAGGGAAAGTATCCATAGAAAATAGAGATGAGGAGGGATTTTTCATGTGGCAAGCTGCGATGTGGGGCGGAATTTCAGGATCAGCTGTCCTTCTTGGTGCTTTAGCAGCAGTTTTTTTGCCTATCGGCAAAAAGATAATTGGTTATATTATGGCTTTTGGGACAGGTGTATTAATCGGAGCATCTACCTATGAGCTGCTTGGAGACTCGGTTCATAACGGTGGTTTAAAAGCTACTTCCCTTGGTTTTCTTGCCGGGGCTGTCGTTTTTACTTTTTTAGACTATCTAATTTCACGTCAAGGAGCGAATAAAAGAAAGAGGTCTACCAAACAAATGGCTGCGAATAGTTCTGGAATTGCTATATTTATAGGAACCGTAATGGATGCAATCCCAGAGTCCATTATGATTGGGGCTAGCTTACTTGAAAATGCAACCGTTAGCTGGCTTCTAGTTATCGCTATTTTTATAAGTAATATTCCTGAAGGACTGTCCAGTACGACAGGTCTATTGAAAAGCGGATTCTCTAAAAAGAAAATTTTTTTACTATGGGCAGCTGTTTTGTTCATTTCAGCTTTTAGCTCATGGACAGGCTTTGTTTTTTTAGACCATGCATCTGAGACACTTATGGCTGCTATTGCTGCTTTTGCCGGCGGTGGTATTATTGCTATGGTAGGTTCTACAATGATGCCAGAGGCCTATGAAGAAGGAGGTTCTATTACGGGATTAATTGCTGCACTTGGATTACTTGCTTCACTGATACTAGATCATTTTTCTTAATCGTCTTCATACTATTTCTATCGTTTCCAAGTAGAAAGCAGAAAGCCTTCTACTTGGAGACATTTTTCCTTATCACATTATTATGAATGTGTCTTCTTAATAAGTAAAATCGTAGTTTTCTTTTATTTCCCGAGTAAAAGCTTTCCAATCCGTAGTTTCAAATTCTGCATTGCGTGCTTTTAACTCTTTTTCCATTCCTTGAATCTCTTGAACAGCTTCTATAGTTCTTTCACTTCCTGGCCCTACTCTCCAAATTAATTCTTTGTATTCTTTAATCTTATCCATTAGATAACCCGTCTCTAATTCTTTATATTTAGACATATTAGCTGACTCCTTTTACTTCTTTCTTTCTTCTAAGATATCATATTTCTCCTTTATGGATAAGCCTCTCGTCTGACGCTTCTTTAACGCTCAAAGATAGAGAATACAACAATAAAAAAGCAAGCACAAGTGCTTGCTTCCGCTCTTATTAAGGCAATGGTTGAACCGCTACGTTCCCTACCGTTACAGCTTCTGTATATGCATTCGTACCGCTGTGGCGTAAGCGAAGATTGGCACTCCCCGCTGCGCTTGGATTTAATTGGACATTCAAAACCTTTTCTCCATTTCCAGCTGCGTCCGTTGTAATTGAAAAATTGCTGCTGTATCCATACGATGAAGGCCAGCTTCCATCTGCGTTTTGAACTTTAGCAATTTGAGTTCCCGATCCGTTATATGCACCTAGATTAAACGTGCTGTACGTAGTGTTAGCTGAAAGCCCGCTTACCTTTACGCGTATTTGGAATACGCCGCTCGTTGGTAAAATGGCTTGATGTTCCAATACGTAAGCACTAGCAGCTGGGGGCTGTGTGGTTCCACCTTTATAACCATATGAACCAGATGCAAAAGTTGACGTATCGTACCATTTATAGCCTGATGTAGGTGCTGACCATGGCTCTGGCTGAGGCTCAGTGGACTGACTTGGCGTTTCCGACGAAAGTAATGCTGTAGCCTGATCTAATTGAAGTCCTGATACTTGATTCAAAGACGTATAGCTTTCTTTCTTCGCTAGCCAATTGACCATATTTACAAGCAGTGTAGAATCGTCTTGTTCCTTAAATCCGTCATATGTGGTTTTAGAAGATCCTGTATCTTCTCGTTTATATTTTGGTGTAGCATCTTCAACCGGTGAAGAATCTCCTATAAAAGCAGCTTTACCTGTCCCTACTTTTGAAACAGCAGCAAAAGGTCCCTCCGCTCTTCCTCCTCCATTATACACTCCTTGATCTACAGCATTTGACCATTTTGTCGTTGTCTTAGGAAGATACACAATTCCTTTTGCTTTGTTTGGGTCCGTAATAGCAACCGTAGAACCTGCATGCATAGCAACGGTGGAAACACCTAGCGTAATACCGAATGCCTGAGAAGGAGCTACAATATCATTGGCTGTCACATCACCAATGGCATTATAGCGAAAGCGAACACCAAAGTTACTCGCTAACCAGTCAGAGCTTGTTACGTTTTGCATTGCATCGGAGGTTGCTTCTTCCGTTGTCATGCCTTTTTGGGGGTTTGTCCATGCTCCGCGACGGTATCCGTTAAAAACTTCTGAAGAGTCCCACCGGTTTTTGTTTCGGTCTGCATTGTAATGATCAGCAATAAAAAAGACGCTTCCCCCGCTCTGAACATATTGTAAAAGGGCGGCTTGTTCAGAAGATTTATACGGAATATTCGCTTCTGGCACAACAAACACGCTATAGCCACTGAGGTCACTGTATGTAATCGGCGTAGATTTTCGCAGCTCTTTTACATCAAACCCGCTACCAGCCAGTCCTTTCCCAAAATCAGAAAAACCTCCGTCAATAACCCAATCTGCTGTACCCGCAGTTTGACCATGGGTATTATCAAACAAGATTTTTTTACCGTTATTTTCATTTACGACAGAGGCTTTAATTTCTGGTGCAGGGTCAGCAGCGCTTTCTGCTGATGCTGAATGAGTAGTAAAAGGCAGTGAGATAGATAAAGCTGTACACATTGTTAAAACGGCATAACCTACGCGAGTATATTTTTTTCGCATATAAAATGCTCCTCTCAAATTTTTGCAAAGCTTGTCTTTTCAAGAGGATTATAGCAGGTTCATTTATGATTTTTTTAAATTTATTGTAAATAATATATATTTTTTCAAAAAAGGTTCTTTATACCTTATATTTGTCGAGACGAGCCCTTTTAAATATGCCCATGATTATATGTAAAATTTGTTAACGATAACGACTTGAATATTCGAGAATACTGCGCAGCATTTGACGTGTACTTTTTGATTCGTTTGCGCGTTCTTTATATTCAAGAGGACGATTAGGAGTTGACACCTTTTCTTCTTTATAATGATAATTTTTATTTTCGGACACGTTTTTCACTTCCCTATCTCTATTTTATTCAGAGCAGCTCAAAGCTGCTCTTTTGGTTGTTATTCTTTTATTTGTTATGACGGCTTACTTTTGCTTTTTGAAGCTCATCTGTATGAATATCGTTTGATAAAATACTTTTATTCACATTATCGACAGCAGCTGCACTGCTGCTGATTCCTTGGTTTTTGCTTTTATTTTGTTTACTCATTACATCCACCTCCATGTGTAACGTCTATATTTTATGGAGTTATGAAAAGAAAATAAGAGGTAGTATTAGGAAAATGACCTTCTTTTCTTTTTGCTTGTATTCCTCCTATTAAATAAAAATAAAATCTCCATATTTAACAGAATGCACCAGAAATAACTGCTCATACTAAGAGTAGAAACTGTATGTGTCTATTTTGAAAATATAGGAGGAAATAAGCGTGAGTACAAATAGCAATACACTATCCATTTTTGCTTTAGGCGGCATTAATGAAATAGGAAAAAATATGTATGCCGTTCAATATGACGATGACATCATTGTGATTGACTGCGGGTCTAAATTTCCTGATGAAAGTTTATTAGGAATAGATTTGATCATACCTGATATTACATACTTACAAGAGAATCGAGAAAAAGTTCGCGCACTGGTTGTGACTCATGGTCATGAAGACCATATTGGAGGTATTCCTTATCTTTTAAAACAGTTGAACCTTCCAATTTATGCAACAAGCCTTACCCTTGGATTAATTGACATTAAACTCCAGGAGCATCAATTATCTGCAGAGACGGAGCTTATTGAAATCAACGAAGAGTCAGAAATTACATTAGGCAATATTCCGCTTTCTTTTTTTAAAACGAATCACAGCATTCCAGATTGTCTCGGCATTGTCTTTCATACCCCTGAAGGAGCTGTTGTGCATACGGGAGATTTTAAGTTTGATTTAACTCCTGTTAACGACCAATATCCAGATCTTCATAAAATGGCGAAAATCGGCAGTGAAGGCGTACTGGCTTTAATATCAGAAAGCACAAATGCTGAACGCCCTGGATTTACGCCTTCAGAAAAGCTAGTTGGCAAACATGTAGAAGAAGCTTTTCGTAAAGCAAAGCGAAAAGTGATTATTTCTACTTTCGCCTCCAATGTTAACCGCGTACAGCAAATTGTAGATGCAGCGATTAAAACGAATAGAAAGCTTGCGCTTCTTGGAAGAAGCATGGTTAACGTTGTATCAGTTGCCTTAGAGAAAGGGTATTTAACCATTCCTGAAGGGATGCTAATTGAACCTTATGAAGTACATTCACTTGCGCCTGAGCAAGTCGCTATTCTCTGCACTGGAAGCCAAGGCGAGCCGATGGCCGCTTTATCTAGGTTAGCCAGTGGAAATCACCGACAAGTAGAGATTCTTCCTGAAGACACGGTCATTTTATCAGCAGGGCCTATTCCTGGCAATGAACGTAATATCTCTCGTATTGTCGACAGTCTTTTCACACTCGGGGCTCATGTGATTTACGGTTCAGGAAGCGCAACAGGTATGCACGTATCAGGACATGGCTATCAAGAAGAGCTAAAACTAATGACTACATTGATGAAGCCGAAGTATTTTATCCCGATTCACGGTGAGTTTCGAATGCTTCATCACCACAGCTTATTAGCAGAATCCGTCGGGGTGGAAAAAGAGAACATTTTTATTATAAATAACGGTGATATTGTTGACATCAAGGACGGAACAGCTGTTCAAACAAGAAAAATCCCTGCAGGCAATGTATATGTAGACGGTTTTGGCATTGGCGATGTTGGAAACGCGGTTTTACGTGACCGTAAACAACTTTCGGAAGATGGCATGCTGGTTATTGTGATTACTTTAAATAAAACGGAAGGAAAAATTGTGTCTGGTCCAGATACAATTTCGCGAGGTTTTGTTTATACAAGAGACTCAGAGCAGCTATTAAAAGACGTTAATCGACAAGTGACTAAAATCGTAAACCAATTACAAAAAGCGCACGTTCACCAATGGAATATTATGAAAAAAGAAATTAAGACCACCCTTGGACAGTTCTTATATAACCAAACGAAAAGAAGACCTATGATTCTTCCCATCATTATTGAAGTTTAATCCCTCCAGCAAAAACTGCCTTAGTCCCCACTAAGGCAGTTTTTGCTTTATAAATCCGAAGCTTAACCTAAAGTTAGAAGTGGCCTTCTGTAGTTTATGAATAGGCACTGCTTTTATATGTATGGTTAAAAGTGTTAGGTGTATTTCTTCTTTTTTATCCCATTCTATAAGAGAGATATTTCACCGCAAATATCTTGTGAAAGTATCCTATCCTTGAGGTGATTATGATGAATGATAAAAATCACGTAGATCAGCATTCAGAACTATTCCGCCACAACTGGACGAGACCGAAGCGTTCAAAGTCCCAAGTAAATGGACATACAGAGATGTCTCAAACGAACATCATCCTGCGAAGTAATGCAAAAGCTCATCGTTGGTAAGGGTACACTTCAACAAAAAAAGACGCGAACGCGTCTTTTTTTTATTTTTTATTATTGGCCGTCTGCCCCGCTTTGAGTTATCTTGCGAATATGACCATCTTCATAATTATTTTCTCGTAGCGCTTTTGCTTTGTCATCTACTATTTGTTTTTGATCTACTTGTGAAGAAGGAGTCTGCTTGTTTTTTGGCATGATCATAACCACCTTTTATTTTTGTAATTGTACAACGTGCATAGTATCCCTCATAAAGATTAAATATATGTTAGCTAGCGGCTTCTTCTTCTTTCCACTTAGGGCGCAGTTTTAAAATAACAAGGCTTATAACAATTAAGAAGCCTAAGCTTGCAAAGAAACCTGGCCTGCTTGCAGATTCTAACAGCGTACCGCTTACCGCTAGCAGGATTAATAAGAGACCAACAGCTTGTTTTACTTTATCCCAAACGGTTTGTTCCATTAGGCGATGAAAAGAAATTAAAATAAAGAACCAGTTATAAATCAGCATCAGTCCCGCTGCTGTTGTAATGTACTCATAAATTTCCCCGGGCAATAGCAAGGAAAGAACAATAGAAACAACTAATCCCGCTGTTGTTAAAAGTAAAGCCGGTAAAGGAAATTGCAGCTTTTTCTTTTTTTGCTTTGAAAATAATGCAGGAGCATCTCCATCTTCTGAAAGAGTGACAATCATTGTTGTTACAGAAAAGAAAGACGCCGACATTGTTGAAAATCCAGCAACAATCATTGCTCCATTAAAAACATGAGGAAAAAATGGAAGATGGTATGTTTCTAAAGCCGTTATAAATGGACTTTGATTTCCATGAAAATCATGAAATGGCACAATTAAAATAGCTAAACTCAGTGAAGCGATATAAATAATTCCAAGGAGAATAAGCATACTTCTTCCCGCTTTCGGTGCGTCTTCTTTTTTTTCTAAACGAACCGTCATGATCCCCATAACTTCGATGCCGCCGAAAGCATAAAAGGCATAAAGCAAAGCGCCCCATAAACCTAAAAATCCATGAGGAAATACTTCACTTATCGTTCGCGGCACTCCTTGTTTGGCACCTTGATCAAGAAATCCAAATAAAGCGAGACTAGCTAATACAATAAACATTAAAATGGCAGCCACTTTTGTGACAGCAAATACATTTTCCATTCGCTCAAAGCCTTTTGTTCCGATTAATACAACAGCAATGCCTAAAACAGCATAAATAGAGGCAAAGACCCAAAGTGGAATACCGTCAAACCAAAAACGTGTAAAAAGAGATAAAGCAGTGAGCTGACTCCCCATGATCAGCATCTCTGAACTCCAGTACACCCATCCGCTGCTAAATCCTGCCCATCTTCCATAAGCCTTTTTAGCATAGGAACGAAAAGAACCTTTTTGAGGATCTTGAGCACTCATTTTAGCAAGCGCATCAAACACAATAAATGTACACACTGCCGCTAATAAAAAGGCGATTAATACAGCGGGGCCGGCTGCTTTTATTGCAATACTTGATCCTAAAAAATAGCCTGTACCGATTATGCATCCTACTCCGATTAAAGACAGCTGCCACCATTTTAATTTCCCTTCAACTTGACTTCCGCAGCCTATTTTCTTTTTCACTCTATCACTCCTCACACTTCGATGTAGTGTGTGATAGTTTGAAAAATTTATGCGTAAAAGAAGCACCTTTTCTATTATTTTTCAACGTACTGAAAACACTTTAGATTTAGCACTTCTTTTAGCCTAATTGCTGTGCGGCTTGCCAGCCGAAATATAGGCCAAACCCTATTAAAGATAACCCCGATACAACGGACACGGCAGTTAAAAACGTCGCAGCTAAGTATCGTCGAAACGTGCTTGCTAAAGCTGCCATCGCAATATCCCAGGACAGAATTCCCGTAAAAATAGCGCAGCTATATAAGATAAGCTGTTCGGTTTCATATGTATTAGCTGTTTTTGCTAAAACAGAGCCATAAATGCCAAGCCAAAAGAGAATTGTAAGCGGATTCGTTAATGACAGCAAAAAACCTGAGAAAAAACACTTTAACACAGAATCACCGTTTGTTTTTCTATGCTGTGTAATCCTCCCTGCGCCCATTAGCCCCTCAACACCTGTATAAATTAATACAAAGCACCCAAACGAAAAAAGAAACGTTTTCATAAAATCGCTGCTTAAAAAATGAACGGACCCAAAATAAACCACAAGCATATAAAGAGCGTCAACCGATGTTGCTCCTATCCCTAAGAACCAAGCATGTAAAAAACCATTTTTGATTCCTTTATCAAGCTGAGCGGCGTTAATTGGACCGATTGGTGCGGCTAACGATAGCCCTAATAACATATAGCTGAAAAAAGCTCCCACATGCATCCCTCCCTGCTTCTGAGGTTTTATAAATTGAACTATGATAAATGTATGCAGCCTGCTTAGCTTGTACTACGTAAATTTTATTTTATTTCTAAATCCGTTTGTATACCTGCGAAAAACCAGCGCATGTTAACTGTAAATACTATACAGAAGGATGAGAAGCATGAATTCATACACTCATATTAAAGAAGCATTACAATTAGCTGAACAGGCTGTTTATCAAGGGCAGATGAATTTGGATGCAGCCAATTTTCAAAAAGCTCAAATGCATTTGAATATGGTTCAGCAGCAAATTAATGAACAAAAAGAAGCGGCGTCTGGTGATAAAGAATTAAGACGAATGGAAGAACACTTAAGACATTTACGCGAAGCCCAGCAGGCTATTCAGCAAAATTTTTAATAAGGGTAGTTATAACTTTTTTTACTTTTATACGAAAAACTAAAAAAGCTCTACGAACTCACTGAGTTCGTAGAGCTTTTGATCTTCACCTGCAGCTTTTAAGAGCTGCGTAAAGAGTATCATTTTTTCTTTAGCCTTATACATACTTTCCGTAATCAGGACGAGCAATTTCATCGAAATTCTTCGTAAGCTTCAATAAATTAGTTGAAAGCCATTCTCCCGAAACTGGTTTTCCATGTCCGGTCACCGCCACAGATGGATAAAGTGACTGAAGCACTTCAACTGATCTTTTGGCAGATGCCCAGTCCGTAGTTAAATAACGAGGAGGTCCACTAATTTCCAATTCTTGCTCTAGTACATCCAGTAAATATTCTTGCTTAGTGGTAACAAAAGCATCTCCTGCGATAAGCGCCAGATCCTGCTTTCTAAAAAGAGAAATATGTCCTGGAGAATGACCAGGGGTGTGAATCCATTCCCATTCCGGCATATGAGGTACGGAGCCGTCGGCTGGTAAAGCTTGCACGTGAGAGCCTAAATCAATGGCTTCCGTTGGAAATAGTGGAGAAAGCTTTGCCACGAGCCCGCCTTCCACTGTACCATCTGGTGTAGGATAATTTTTTTTACCCGTCACATATGGAAGTTCAAGTGGATGTGCATATACCGGTATGTTCCACTTCTCCACTAGTTCAATAATAGATCCAATATGATCAAAATGTGCATGTGTAAGAATAATTGCTTTTGGTTTTTTTTCTTTTCCAAACCTTTCTTCTGCCTCTTTGATAATCATAGAAGCCGAATTAGGCATTCCCGCATCCACAAGTACAAAACTATTTTCTTTGTCTGGATTTCCTATAAAACATACGTTAACAATCTGTGTAGTGTAGCTGTAGATATCCGGCGCCACTTCGACTCCTTTTCCACTGGCTATAGAGCTCATGGGAATGAAACTTTCCGTTGATGAACTTCCGTGCATCTCTCTATTCAATTTATAATTCCCTCCTTTAACGTGTCACTTCGTATACGTGATACACGTTTATGCTATCCACCTTTGCTTTCGTTATTCTTTCTTTAACTGGCTTTCTTTTATGTATCCATAAAAAAAGAAAGGAGAAAAACTCCTTTCTTTTTTTACACCAATTATACTTTTGCCGGAACTTTAACGCCCATGATCGCTTTTGGCTCTAGATATTCTTCGATACCAAATGCTCCCCACTCGCGTCCAATACCAGATTGCTTAAATCCACCGAATGGTGCAGCTCTGTCTTGCTCGGCATCGTTGACGATGATTTGACCAGCTCTAATATTTTTAGCAACATAGTCAAGTGTTTCTTGGTCTTTTCCGACCGCATAGCCTGCAAGTCCATAAATTGTATCATTTGCAATTTCAAGAGCTTGCTCTAGATCATTATACGTAATAATAGTTGTTACAGGTCCAAAGATTTCTTCTTGTGCAATAACCATATCATTTGAAACGTCGGTAAAGACTGTGGGTTTAACAAAGTATCCTGTCTCTAAGCCGTCTGGTTTGCCCGTTCCGCCAGTAAGAAGTTTTGCACCTTCGTCCATTCCTTTTTTAATATAATCCTGTACGCGATCCCACTGTTTTTCCGCTACGAGCGGTCCAGTTACGTTGTCTTTATTTAATGGATCACCCACAGGGAATGATGGTAGAACCTTCTTCACTGCTTCTTCAAATTTTTCTTTCATAGAGGCAGGAATGATAATGCGCGTTGCTGCCGTACATACTTGCCCTGTATTCATTGCAATGTGTGAAACTGCTATTTTAGCCGCTTCTTCTACATCCGCATCCTCTAATACAACTAGCGGTGATTTCCCGCCTAGCTCAAGCGCTACTTTTTTGATTGTTTTAGCCGCATTTTGCATAATTTTTTCGCCTACAGCACCTGATCCTGTAAATGATACAAAATCAATGTCCGGGTGAGAACTAATACCGTCACCGATTGTGCTTCCTGTTCCGTTTACAAGGTTAAAGGCACCTTTTGGTACACCAGCTTCATCAATGATCTCTGCTAATATCATCGCTGCATACGGTGTAAGTTCTGATGGTTTTAATACCATTGGACTTCCTGCTGCGATAGCTCCTGCAATTTTAGTAGACGTCTGATTTGTTGGGAAGTTCCATGGGGTAATAAGTCCGCTTACTCCAATAGACTCCTTCACGACCTTGTAGCTTCCATGATCTTTTTCAAATGTGTAATCTTCAAGTGCATTAGCTGCTTCTTTAAAGTGGCTAAGTCCCATTTCATAGTGAACTTCTTCTGAAATCTTTAAAGGAGCGCCAAGCTCTTCAGTCATAACTTCAATAAGCTCCTGTTTACGCTTTTCATATCCTTTTGCAATATTGCGAAGCATTTTAATTCGCTCTTCTTTTGTTGTTCTTGAAAATGTGGGAAGAGCTGCTTTAGCTGCTGCCACGGCTTTATCTAGATCTTCTTTTGTACCTAAACTAATTTTACCAATTGATTTTTCAGTAGCAGGATTGATCACATCTGACGTTTCGTTTCCTGTTGATTCAATCCATTCTCCGTTAATGAAGTGTTTTAAATTTGTACGCATTGATTTGATCTCTCCTTTTAGTTTGTTACTTTTAGTTTGTTAATTGTTGAACTATGTCATCTAGTTTTTATCTACCCGCCTGTCTGCTTCTCAAACACCGCTTCTATTATTTTTGTTTCTTTCACTGCCTTATCCCTTTTCCAATCCGCTTTTCGCAGCTGAAATTATTTTCCCCCTGAAGCTTTTTAGTTCTTTATAACAAACAGAGATTGAGTCATAACGAAATCAATCCCATCTAAAGCTGAACAATTGGGATAAAGGAGCTAGTATGGATTATTTGTTATACCCCTGTTGATTTCCGTGCAAGCCTTCGCTTTCCGCGGACGGTCGATGAGCCTCCTCATCGCTTACGCTCCTGCGTGGTCTCACTAAATGGAACCTATATTCACCATAACCACAAAAAAATCCCAACGAGTTTGATTCTACGTCAAGAATCTCGGTTCCTCGTTCGGATCTTCCTTTAACTAAAACACTTTTGTTTTCCCCTCTTTTGTATTAACGTACTTCTTGTAAACGATGTACCACTCTGCTTTCAATTAACGGTTCTGTTTGCTGTCTGTATTGTTGATAGTGAGGTGTTTCAATGTGAGCCTCAATATCTTTTTTGCTTTCCCATTTCTCATAAAAAACAAATGTGCCTGCTTTTTCTGTATCCTGGTGGAGAGTGTATTGAATACATCCTTTTTCTCCTCTTGATGGTTCAATAACTTTTACTAACTCTGATCGAAGCTCTTCTTCTTTTCCTGGCTTGGCTTTCAAAATGGCGTTAATAATAATTTCTGACATCGTTTTTCCTCATTTCTTTAAAAAATATTTCCTATAAAAAGCTTCCCTCTTTTTGTATTTATTACACTGACCATCATATTTTTTGTATGATGATTGATTTCTCTAGTCCAAGACAGCAAAACATCCATGTTATCTACAGCGGTCTTTCTTGATGCTGTTGATAAAAAAGCCTGTAGGCTATAAGCCTACAGGCTTTTTTACATCTTATTTCAATAATTGCTTTACGACTGCTTTTGCTACACTGATTGTTGACTGAGGATTTTGACCTGTTATTAGGTTGCCATCTGCTTGTACATTATCTGTCCAGTTTGGAGCAGCTACTACATTTGCCCCAAGTTCACGCAGACGTGTTTCCAAAAGAAACGGCATGAAGCGGTCCAATGTTGTTTCACGTTCTTCATCATCTGTAAACGCAGCGACATCTTTTCCTTCGACCAACGGCTTTTCATCTGATAATGTAACACCTACTAAGCCTGCGGGTCCGTGGCATACAGCGGCTACTACTTTGTCTCCTTCGTATAGTTCACGAATTAAAGCATGGAGCGTTTGATTATCTGGCAGATCAAACATTGTGCCGTGACCGCCTGGTAAGAAAACAGCATCGAATTTAGCACTGTCTGTAATTGTATCAAGTTTTAGGGTATTCTCTAGATGCTTAGCTGTATTTAAGATTTCTTGAGAAGTCTCCCCTTCAAGGCTGCGAGCATCCACCGGCGCTTTTCCTCCTAGAGGACTTGCTACCGTAATCGTAAATCCAGCTTTTTCGAACTCTACGTACGCTTCACCAAATTCTGAAAGCCAAAGGCCTGTTGGATGATTTTCTTTCATTTTGTCAGCCGTTGTTACGACCATTAATATATGTTTAGACATAGTAACGTCCTCCTGTAAATAAAGATAGTATTTTCTGTTTCCGCCTTACACACTATATTGTAAAAGAGGAATTACTATAATACAAATTAGAAAATATCTACTTATCCATAAATATTTTTATAGATAATGTGTCATTGTTAATAAAGCATCTCCGAAAGAAACAACCATATAACACCTGAACTTATTTTTTATACACTCAAAAAAACCGCCCTTTTGAGTAAGCGCGGTTTTTCCAGAAAAGCATAGAATCTGTCTTTTATTTTAAAGAACAGATTGAGCGTTCATTTGTTTCACTTTCTTTTCTCCCGTTCTTTTAAGACTTACCATAAAAATAAACGAAATACAGTACAGCCCCGCCAAGTACGTCATCGCTACTGTCATATCATAGCTTTGCAAAAGATAGCCGACAAGAATGGGTGATAACCCTCCCAACGCTCGCCCAAAGTTAAAAATAGTGTTCGTTGCAGTGCTGCGCACTTCTACTGAATAGTGGCTGCTGATCAATGCTCCGTATCCCGCGAACATTCCGTTTGAGAAAAATCCGACTACAGCTCCTCCTATAAGCAGCCATGCACTTCCTTCGGCATACGAGTATAAAAATACCGCACAAGCTGAAGCGAGAAGAAAGATTCCAAAAGTACGTTTCGAACCAAAACGATCCATAAATTGACCAAATGTTAGCATTCCTATAATCATTCCAACGGCTGTACTGATTGTCCAAAGAGCTGAACTTGAAACAGAGAGGCCTTGTGATTGCTGAAGCATAGACGGAAGCCATATCATGAGTCCGTTATAGCCTGCAATTTGAACTGTAGCCATCACTGCCAGCGAAATAGTCGTCATCGCCGTCCTAGGCGTAGCGAATAATTGACGAAGCTTACCATTATTTTTAACAACCGCTGTTTTCTCTTTTTGAGCTTGTAGCCACTCAGGAGATTCGTTTAAATTTTTTCGTACGATAAAAGCAAAAATGACGGGGATAATTCCGACAAAAAACAGCGCTCTCCATCCGAAAATCGGCAGGATCAGAGAACTTAAAAGCGCCGCAAGGATCACTCCAAATTGTGCGCCAATACTAACATAGGATGAAGCTCGTCCTTGCTTATGTTTCGGCCACGCTTCTGCTACAAGAGCCATACCGATCCCGTACTCTCCTCCAGCCCCAATTCCGGCAATAAATCGCGAAGCATACACTTGTTCAACATTTGCTGCAAAACCTGTCAATGCCGTTCCCACTGCAAATAGAAGAACCGTGTAGGTAAAAACCCGCACTCTTCCAAATTTATCTGCTAAAATTCCGAAGATAACTCCACCTATCAGCATTCCTATATTCGTAATAGAAGAAATAAGTCCACCTGTTGCTAAATCAATGTGAAATTCAGCAATAATCATTGACATAGCAAACGAGATAAACATAATGTCCATCCCTTCTAACGTCAAACCTGCTACTGATGCTACAACTGTCTTGTTACGATAATTCATGTTGTTCCACCCTCCAGTGTATTCTTTCTGTATCAACGCTCTTTCTTTTTTGAAGGAATGGATAAATAACATATCTCCATTCTCTTTTGAAGCCTCTCTGGACTTCGTTTAAAAGAGGTAAGTAACACATAAAAGCCCTTTTGTCGCAGAGGGCAAAAGGGCACAGATAGGCATAGAAGCAGTAAATAAGTGATCCGTCCTTTTCGGCCTCTCTGGACCGTCTTAAAGGCAGTTATTATATTAATCATTATGTTAACACGCCGCACAGAACCTTTCAATAAGAAAAATATCTTCTTTAAAGCAGCTATGTACATCTCTCACTTTTTACATTCATACTATTTCGTTCATTATTTTTTAAATATGGTTAAAACCAAAGCCTAATGTATCATGTTCAAAACCTTTTTTAGGCGCACCTATCGTTCCATACACACAAACGCTAATCCATTCGTCGCTTGATCCTGAAAACTCAATTTTTCCTCGTACGATTGAAAATGTGAGTCCGACCGTCCGTAAAATATCACCCAGCTGCAGCGTTCCTCGACTAACTCCTTGAATGGCTTCAAGTATAGCATGATAAAGAGCGTGAACTTCCCGGTACGACTGGGCATTAATAATTTTATTTGTCTTGGCGCTCGTTTCAATTGCCGCCACGACTTTAGACAGCTCCATCGCTCCCACTTTTCCTACTGTGTAGCTGTATCCTCTCTCATTGATTTCCTTTTCAATACCTTCAGCTAGTTCCGTATTATGTAAAAGAACGAGTAAAGATGTTAATCTTCCCATTGAAAAATCATTAACTTGTTGAAATTTATTACTCAACTGTCATTCCCTCCCTTCTATCCCCTTATTATTTTAACAGACGGTACCTAAAAGGGTGCTGATTATTCAACGAACGAGCGCTCACTTAAAGGGTTAGGAGATCTATGTGTACTGTCCACCACTGTTACGAAGTAGAATTTGCATAAATAAGTAACCCACCGTTTAGTAAGCGCTTACTTTATTTCTAAGGAAGAAATCATTTTTCTCTACTTACGTTAAGACAAGCTGTGATTCAACTTTTAACTTTCCCAGCATCTCTCTCGTCATTTTTTCCAGGTTATATTCTGCTTTAAATCCCCACTCTTCCATCGCACAGCTGGAATCTATATGGTTAGGCCAGCTTTCAGCAATTGCTTGTCGAACAGGATCTACTTGGTAATTCAGCACAAATTCCGGAATCGTTTTTCTGATTTCAGTCGCCATTTGTTCTGGATCAAAGCTCATGGCAGAAACGTTAAATGAATTTCGGTGCTTCAGCTTAGAACCGTCTGCTTCCATTAGTTGGATAACAGCATTTAATGCATCAGGCATATACATCATATCCATATATGTTCCTTTGTCAATATAAGAGGTATATCGCTTATGCTTAACGGCTTCATAATAAATCTCAACAGCGTAGTCCGTTGTTCCTCCACCCGGAGGCGTTACGTATGAAATTAAGCCTGGAAAACGTAGCCCTCGTGTATCTAGTCCGAATTTATGGTGGTAGTAATCGCAAAGTAATTCACCCGCTACTTTGTTAACACCATACATCGTGGTAGGACGTTGAATTGTATCCTGCGGCGTCCAGTCTTTTGGAGTCGTTGGACCAAATGCACCAATTGAACTTGGAGTGAAAAATTGACACTGAAGCTCACGTGCTGCTTCGAGCGCGTTTACTAATCCGCCCATATTTAGATTCCAAGCTAGAAGCGGTTTTTGCTCGGCTGTCGCTGATAACAGCGCAGCCAAGTGAATAATCGTATCAACTTTATGCTTTTTAGCGATCGTAAATAACGCAGTCTGATCCGTTACATCTAAAATCTCGAATGGACCTGAAGTCACGACATCGCTCGTCGTTTTGCGAATATCAGTGGCAATAATATTTTCTGAACCATATATCTCTCTCATTTTCGTCGTTAACTCAGAACCGATTTGCCCTAAAGAGCCCGTTATTAATACTTTTTTCATGTCAATATCCTCCTCGTGTACTGCCTAGATTAAACGTTTAGATTAATTTCATTTCCTTGCCTACCTTTTTGTAGATACGAAGTGCTTCATCTAACATTTCTTTCGTATGAGCAGCCGTCGGCATATTGCGAACGCGTCCTGTCCCTCTTGGAACGGTTGGGAAAACAATTGATTTAGCGTATACCCCTTCTTCTATTAATCTCTCACTAAAAATCTGCGTTTGGTTTTCATCTCCTATGATGCACGGAGTGATAGGTGTTTCACTTTCTCCAATGTTAAAGCCTAGTTCTTTTAATCCTTGCTTTAAATACCGGCTGTTTTCCCACATTTGCTGCTGCAGTTCTGTACTTGTGCTTAGGATTTCAATTGCTTTCATACAGGCAGCAGCCGTGCCTGGTGTAATAGCAGTCGAAAACAAAAACGGACGACTTCTTACTTTTAACCAGTCGATTAAGTCTTTTTTTCCGGCCACGTACCCACCTACAGCTCCAATCGCTTTTGATAATGTTCCAATCTGGAAGTCTACTTTTTCAGATAAGCCAAAATGTTTGACTGTGCCCATGCCGTTCCCTAATACGCCCGACCCGTGAGCATCATCTACGTATGTGATTAAGTCAAATTCCTCTGCGATTTCTACAATTTCCGGAAGCTTAGCAATGTCTCCATCCATTGAGAATACACCATCGGTAATTACCATTATTTTATTATATAAACCGGATTTTTGTGCTTCGCCTGCTTTTGCACGAAGATCTTCCATATCTGAATGCTTAAAAGGAATAATTTTTGCTTTTGATAGCCGGCATCCGTCAATAATTGAAGCGTGATTCAGCTCATCTGATAAAATCGCATCATGTTTATCCATAACCGCGGAGATGGCTGCCATATTACAGTTAAAGCCAGACTGATAAGCTATAGCTGCTTCTGTATGCTTAAACTCGGCTAGCTTTTCCTCTAGCTTAATATGAATATCTAGAGTTCCATTAATCGTTCGGACAGCTCCAGCCCCCACTCCGTATTTTTCAGTGGCTTCGTTGCACGCATTAATAAGCCTCTCGTCTGTAGCAAGACCCAAATAATTGTTGGATGATAAATTAATTAATTGCTTTCCCTCAATTTGAATCACAGGTCCGTTTGGCCCCTCTACCGGATTAATGACATTGTATAATCCTTTATCTTTTAAATCTTCTAAATTATTATTCAAGAATTCTTTTAAACGTCTGCTTGTCATCTTCCATACCCCCTCATTGTTGTTCAACACGTCTTATAAACTTCTCTTTTCCCCATTAAAAGATTAATCTAAGCACTTACAGTATATGAGTTGAAAATCAAGTGTATTCCTGAGAAAGACAAATGTTTCTTTTGAAAGCGCTTAAAATTCAATACTTATAGAATTCATAATAATAAACAACTAGGTAAATGTCCATACTAAAAAAACAAAAAATAAAAAATTTTCTGCATTGATAAGAATCTTTCTTATTATGAATGAGTTTACGGGAACGTTATCAGACAATATCTTTTTTATTTTCTTTCTTTGATAATTCTTTTAAGGAAGAGACTGATATATAACGAAATCAATCCAATCAACAGCTAGAAGCAGCCACATACATGAAACCTACCTTCACCATACCCATAAAAAAATCCGAACGAGTTTGGTTCTTAATCAAACTCGTTCGGATGGTCCTTCAACTAAAATACTTTTGTAACAGCCTCTTCCGTTACTTTTGCATAGATATGGTCTTTATTTTTTTATGTTCGTTTTTTACTAATAAGCATGAAACAGCAAAGCTTAGTAATGCAGCTAAAAACGTTCCACTGTAAATAATGTGAACACCCGATGCAAGAATTTCATGCAGCTTTGACAGTTCTTCTGCTGGTACTCCACCTGTCTCAAACGAAGCATTTAAATTTTCTTGCCCTAATTTCTTTGCTTGTGAAAGTGTCACTAAGTTAAAGATTGTACCAAACACCGCAGAACCTAGCGTTTGACTAAATGTATTTGTAAACGTATTAAGAGCCACCGCTACTCCTCTTTTGCTAGCCGGGACCGCTGATTGAATAACTAGCATAAAAATAGGCGTAATAATACCCATTCCTAACCCAAGGACCCCAACGGCTACATAAATTAAAAATACGGGTGAGTGGGTGGAAACTAAAAACAGCATAAAACAAGCCGTACTTACAATTGCCGTGCCCAGCGTAAGGATGGAGTGCGTTTTAAGACGCCCTACTAAATTCCCTGAAAGCAGTGAACCAATCGTCCAGCATACTGGCATAGGCATTAATACAAAACCAGCAGCGGTTGCACTTTTCCCCAGCACTCCTTGACTCCAAATTGGAAGGTAGACCGTAATACTAATAACTACTGATCCCACAAGAAGTGTTAATAAGTTTATAACAGATACACTTCGAATGGAAAACAGTTCAAGCGGGATAAGAGGTTCGGGAGATTTCTTTTCTATATAAATAAAGCCAATGAATGTTAGAACAGCTAGAACAAATAACCCTATAATGGTGAGATCTCCCCAGTTTTGATGCTGACTTCCGGTTAAAAGCGCATATAAAAACGCAATTGTTCCCACTGAAAACGTCACCGCTCCAATATAATCGATATAGCGTTTTTCTTTTACCACTTCTTCTTTATAGTTTACTAAAAGAACAAAAAAAGCCATTAGTCCAAACGGTATATTTAAAAAGAAAATATAGCGCCAAGACAGCGTATCCACTAAGAATCCCCCAAGAAGAGGCCCGAGAACTCCCGCAACTCCCCAAACTGCGCTAATCCACCCTTGCGCTTTGGCTCTTTCTTTTGCTTCTTCATACAAATCGCCAATAATAATCATTGTAAGCGGCATAACGACCCCGGCGCCCAGCCCTTGGATAGCTCTATAGACAATTAATTGCTGCATTGAAAAGCTAAGTCCGCAAAGTATCGATCCAATTAAGAAAATAATGATTCCAACAAGCATAACTTTTTTGCGGCCGAATAGATCCGCTAACTTTCCGTATATAGGTGTAGATACAGCAGTTGTCAGCATATAAATGGCATATACCCAACTAACTAGCTCAATGCCCGACAAATCACTTGTAATTCTTGGAACAGCCGTACTGACAATGGTTCCTTCCATTGCAGCTAAAACAGTGACAAGCAGCAGCGCTGTCATGATTCGTTTCCTCATCTTTCTCTCTCCTTGCAACTGCGGGCATACCATGGTTTTTCTTATAGAAGATAAAAGCGGTTTCAATATACGGATACCCTTTTAACCTTTATATGTATGTGATGCCCCGCATATAGTTGCTGCCATATGCAGCCAAATAATTATTTTACTATAAATTTTTTCAAAGCGATAGATAATTTCAAAAATATGACTTTCCTCTCATTGATAGAAACATGCTTACATGATGTTTTATTTCCTTTTTAAATTACAAAAAAGCATCCCGTAATACCTGGTACGGGATGCTTTTTTGTAATTTTGTATGATTAGCTTAGTCGGGGATCTTTTAATAAACGTTCCATTTCTTCCATATGATTTGTTTCATCTGCAATCATATCTTCAAGCTTTACAACAAGCTCTGTTAACCCTAACTCTTCGGCTTGCTTTTTACGCTCTTCGTAGCGCTGGATAGTTTCTTTTTCAGCCTTGCTCGCTTCTTTAAGCATTTCCGTCACGTTTGAAACGTGCTTCACCTCAGCCGGCTTTGTTGTTGGTTCACCGCCAAGGTTTTTGATTTTTTCTGATAAATAAAGGGCGTGTCCTTGCTCGTCAGGAATTTCTCCTTCAAAGAAAGGTTTTAAAATTTGATATTCTAGGCCGGTTACTGTAGACGCATAGTAAGTGTACTGAATAACCGCCGAATATTCACCCGCTAAATCGGTATTAAGTCCCTCTATTAGTTGTCTCATTTTCTCTTCCATTTGAATAAACACCCTTTCATTTGCTGTTAGTAGACATGTACCCTTTCTACCTAGTCCTAAACCGCAATAAGGCGATATTCTGCTCTTTCTTTTTAAAAGTAGGGAAATTACTGAATGGAGCGAAGATGTTTGATTTCTATATTTTTAAAGAGAGCCGTTCCTCCTTGAGAGAAAAGCGTAATTCCTTGGTCGTTGTGACGCGGAAACACCTCGCTAGAATGCACGGTTTTTCCATCATCAACAAAGACTTCAATGCTTGTTTTATCTACCAATATCTTCAAATGAACATTTTTCTTGCCTGCATCAAAATAATCACGGCTTTCCACATACTTTTTGCTTTGATCAGGCTGATTGCTATAGCTTCTGTTCACATACGAGACGTTATCTTTTGCAAAAATGCCCACATCAATGTGCCGCTTTTGATCTGCGGACTCTCGAAGTCGTAAGCCTACATTTTCTGCATCTGACCATGAAATATCTGTATCAAGCTGATAAGCTTCACCTTTTATCTTTAACTTTTTCTCTCCGTTTACTTCTACTTGTTCAAGAGAGTTTGTTGAATCAGTTAGCTGATTTAATTCTTCAACAGGCTTTGATAACAGGCTGTACTGATCGTCGTCTTGTTTTGAAAGCGTAACTTCACGGGTTACTGAATCGAAGCCGTTAAACCCTTCTTTCATCGTTGGCGTCTTATCTGGATAATCCCAGTTGTTCATCCATGCAAAAGCGTAGCGTTTTTCTAAGGAACCTTTATTTTTACCGTCTTCAAACGTGACTGCTCCGTACCAATCAAAGCCATGATCGAGCCATTGTGGCTCATCCATATCGGGAGTGAATGTTGTTCCATCGTAATTTCCTGTCCAATAAGCATAGGTGTTTGGCTTTCCGCTTTCTTTTCCATTTGCACTTGTCCCGAGAACCCACTTAACTGTCCCGTCATCTGCCTTCATTTGAAAAAGATCTGGACATTCGGTAATGCCAATATCTTTAGTTACAAATCCTCCCGTATACGTCCAATCCTTTAGATTAGAAGATTCATAAAATCCGATTTTTTCACCTTCTGACATGACGAGAACCCACTTGTCATGTTCATTATCCCATATGACTTTGGGATCTCTAAAATCTTTGGTGCCTGGATTAGGCATGATAGGATTTTTGCTATATGATTTAAAGGTTTTTCCTCTATCGGTACTATACCATAGATACTGTTCTTGCTTTTGTCCATCAGCAGAAGGCTGGGTCATAATCGCTACAATTGCGCCTTTACCAAAGCCTGCTGTATTCTCTTTATCTTCTACAACGGATCCGGACCATATATCGCCATTTTTATTTGTATACTTTGGAATAGCTACTCCTTCATCTTTCCAGTGAACCAAATCTTTAGACGTTGCATGTCGCCATTCCGTCCCGTTGCCTTTAGGGTAATCATGATTGTATAAGTAATAGTAATGATACTCCCCGTCAAAATAAATAGGCTTTTGAGGATCATTTTTCCATTTATCAGGCGTGCTAAAGTGATACACCGGGCGATAAGTGGATTCACTTTTATTCCCTTTTTCTTTTCCTTGGTCTTTTGTATCCTCTTTTTTGGATACGCCTGCTATAATGAGTCCGGCTATTACAACTAAAAGAACGGCAAGCATTATCCATTTATAAGCACCTTTTTTCTTCAAACAAACCCCGCCTTTCTCTTTTTTGTCTACATCGAATAAAACAAAAGAAAATGGTGATTACAATCACCATTTTCTTTTGTTGCTATTGCAAAGCACTTAGTTTTCATCCACTGTTAACTGACCTTGCTCAAGAACGCTATCTTTTACAACCGATGTTTTTGAACCGTCAATATTTACTAAGAAGCTTGGTGCAAATGTAGAGTGGTTGTCTTCATAAAAGCCTCTATTTGTCATGTAGCTTGTAATAACGACATTATCGCCTTTTGTTTGAGGTACAGCAAAGTGAGAATACGTAAATGTTTTATCATTAGGATCTAAATCCATATGAAGAACTAATCCCGTATCATTTAAAGGCTTATATTTTCCTGTTAACGTATTTGAAACATAGCCTAGCATATACACATCATCTTGTCCGATTCCATCAATCGTCATTTTAGATCCGCGAGAATCAGTGAACAAGTACCATTTTCCATCTTTTTTGAAAATGTTTGCACGTTCAATTTCGTCTGTAACTGTGTTTGAAGTAATAAGCGGCTTCATTACTTTTTTAAGCGTATAGTCATCATTTAACTCAATAATGCCCAAAGCCCCGTTTGCTAAAGAAGCTTTTTCTTTATTAGATCCTTCAAGAAGCTTTTTCTTTTCAGATTGGAAGAAAGGATTGTTTCCTCCGTAGTATGCTCTGTTATATAGAGAGTCTTCGCCTTGATAGCCATCTTCTGTTCCAGTGTTAGCTTCGAAAACAAGGTACTTATGTCCGTTGTCTTCTATGTAATGAGGATCTCTTAGCGTATGGTTATCCCCTGTGTCATAACCGCCTTCATCAATAAACTGCTGAACCGTTTGATAAATCTTTCCGTCACCGTCAAAGATTGACTTGTAATCTTCTACTCCATCAACTTTTAACGTATTATCGTTGGGCTGTGACATGTTTACTTGAGCTGTCGTTAACGTTTGTTTTCCGTATTGTTTACCTGAATAATCCGTGTAGAATAAACGAACTTTACCATCTTTTGTTAACGTGGCAGAACCAGACCATTCTTGTGTTTGATTTTTAAGATGCGGGTCATTCGGAACGAATTTATCGCTGTCTTTAAACACTCTTCCAGCGTTTTTCCAGCTGTCAATAGATTTGTCTCCAGCTTTTTTATAAAAAATATAAACAGACGTGTCATTCGAATCTTTTGGATCACCTGCTAGGGCAAACACAATTTGATATCCATGATAAGTCGCCACTGTTCCGTCAGCGTTTTGTAATGGCCAGCTGTCCCATACATCTAAGTCAATTGTATTTCCCGATGCATCTTTTCCCTTAGCAGAAGCAATGTTTTTAATAGTTGATTCATCAAAAGCAGGAACTTTAAACTGATCACTGTTTTGCTGCTGTGGAATTTTCACCATATTATCGCGAGTAATATGCGAAATTCCGTAGCTATTATTAAAGTCTTTGCTGTCATTTCCTTTAGCAAATGTTTGATATCCCCCGCCTACTAGTAGGGCTGCAGCCAATGTAGCAGCAGTTGTATGCTTAGCAACTCGTTTCATTTTCATATGTTTTCTCCTTTTGTGTTAGTAAAGAATATAAATTTATTAATTCAATTAGCTATCAAAAATCCGAAAACAGAACCGGTTCCGTTCAACCAAAAGATTACTTGGATAAATGACGAAAGTCAAACATGCCAAATGTAGCTATTTCTCATTTTCATCTTTTTCATTGAGCTGTAACTAGGACCAAAGTTTACGTGTAAGAGCCTTTTTTATGTAACCGTTTTTCCAACAAAAGTGGACGGCTTTTTTACATTTCAAACCACGATTTCCAGACGTTGCGTTTTATACTTTCTACATGATTAAACACTTTATCTTTCCAGCATTGAAAACGCTATTCCGTTTTTTATACTTTCCGATCATTTCGTTTTCCTCAATCTCTTGAAAAATTAGTACCTTTTTTTATTATCCGGACATGAAAACGTTCTATTCTTTTTCCTTTCTGAAGATTAGGCTGATAATAATAAAGGTCTAAAGTATGTTTTCAGAAAAAAATTTTCCTTCTTTTTACCTACTTATTTTTATCTTTTTTAATGCATTATACGCTCTCCCTTTTTACAAAAGAGAGAGCGTATAATGCATTTTTTAAATATTAAGAGTCTAAGCCAGTCGCTTTTCCTTCACGGCTGGAATCAGCTGCTCCAAATAAACGGCCGTTTTCTTTATCAATTTGAATACCTTGAACATTTCCGATTGGGAATGGCCCATCTCCAAAATTAAACCCCATGGCTTCTAGCTCTCCTTTGGCATTCATATCCACTCCGGCTTCCCAACCGATAAGTGATCCTGTACTATTAAAAATTCTTGGTTCTTCAATCGCTTCTTTTATATCCATCCCATAGTCTAAGACATTCATAAGCGTTTGAAACACAGACCCTACAATCGTTGGTCCGCCTGGAGACCCTAAAGTGAGTACAGGTTCACTGTCTTTAAAAACGATGGTGGGACTTTTACAGCTAACCGGACGCTTTCCTGCATCCGCTTGATTTAACCCTCCAGGAACAGCATCAAAATCAGTAAGCTCGTTGTTGAGTAAAAATCCATGGTCTTTAACCATAATTCCTGTACCAAAAGGATGTTCCACAGTCGATGTACAAGCGACAATATTGCCCCAGCGGTCAACTACCGTGAAGTGAGTTGTTTCACTAAGCTCACGTTCAGGTTCATAAGGCTGACGCACAACGTTCACTTTTTGGCCTTTCTCATAATCCCACGGGTTGCCAAAATCAACTTTCTCATTTTTATGCTTCCAATTAATTAATTTTTGACGTTCCTTTATATATTCGTCATTTAAAAGCCCTTTTAATGGAATGTCACTGTAGGCTGGATCTCCAGAGAATGCAATTTTATCTGAAAATGCAATGCGCATAGCCTCTGCAAACAAATAATACTTTTCCCAAGATTTCACGTCGTACTGAGACACATCAAAGTCTTCTAATAGCTTTAAGATTTGCAGCACGGTGGCTCCTCCTGCACTAGGCATGTTGGAAGAAGCAATTCGGTATCCTTTATAATCTCCCCACACTGGCTCATCGATCTTAATCTGGTATTCTTTCAAATCCGACAGTTCCATAAAACCGCCGTGCTCTTTGATCGTTGAAATAATGGCTTCTGCAATTTCACCTTCATAAAAAGCCTCGATACCTTTTTCCTGAAGAATGCGAAATGTTTTAGCAAGATCTTTTTTATTAATCATATCTCCTTCTTGTATCGGCTTGCCGTTTGGAGAATATAGCTGCTTAGCATGTTCTCCTAGTCGGTAGGCATATGTTTTTAAAATATCTCCAAGAACCCAGTTTGTTTCCACACCTGCTTCTGCTGCTTTGGCAGCCGGTTCAATCAATTCTGCAAGGGGTTTTGTTCCATACTCTTTACGGGCTGCTTCCATCGCCTTTAAAATCCCTGGAATTCCAATTGCTGTTGCATGAGTAGAACGCTTTCTAAACGGAATAACTTCTTTATTTTCATCAAGAAACATTTCAGGATAAGCTGCTTTAGGAGCCTGCGAATGACCGTCAAAAATTTTAGTTGTTTTGCTTTCATTGTGGTATACCATAAAAAAGCCGCTGCCTCCAATACCGGTCATCATCGGTTCTCCAACGTTGAGCCCAAACTGAACGGCAATTGCTGCATCAATTGCATTGCCTCCAGCTCTTAGCACCTGTTCTCCGGCGTCTGTTGCAATTGGATGAGCACTGGCTACCATTCCTGTTTTTCCAACCGCTGTTTCTCTTCTATATGAACTCTTTCCTGAACGAGATAAACTTTTTCCATTAATCATCTTTTATGACCTCCTAGTTACTTACTTTATCTGGGATATTGGTAAAATACCCTATTGCTTTTGTGATAAAACTGTTTAAATTTGTATTGATTACTTTAGCCATCCTATTTATAGACCAATATCCCTAGCGTATTTTAAGCCTTTGAAAGCCATAAAATAGAAAAAGCGCCAACCCTTTTTGTTTTAAAAAAAGGTTAGCACTTTTTGCGTTCTCTAACGTTTATACACTTTTACACTTGTACCGAAGCTACTTCATTATTTACGTTCAGCAGGTCATAAAGCTCTTGAAGCCTTCCTATTTCATAGGTTGAATTCCAATTTGTATCATTCTTTTTTTCCTGAGGATTAAACCAGCACGTGTCAATACCCGCTAGCTGCCCGCCTTGAATGTCTGCACTCAAAGAATCTCCAACAATTAATGTTTCATGTACGGACAACTCCTTTATACGTGAAAAAACATAATCAAAATATTCCTTCATAGGTTTTTGGAAGCCCGTATCTTCTGAAACAAATACTTCTTTAAAATAAGGATATAGACCCGAGTCCTGAAGGCGCTTATATTGCGTAGCCGATACGCCATTTGTAACAACATATAACTCATAGTGACAGCTCAGGTTTTTAATTACCTCAATTGCTCCGTCAATTAGCTGATGACCATTGTTCAAATACGTTCGGTACTCTACTTCAAGCAGCTTTCCGTCTTTTTCTATTCCATATTCTTTACATAGAGTAGAAAAGCGAGTATTTACAACTTGCTCACGGCTTATTTTATTTTCTTCAAAAGCTGTCCATAACCCCTGGTTTATCAAGCTATAACGTTTTTTGCTTTCCTCAGTCAGCGGAATATCGTGGTTAGCAAAAAGAAGCTGTAAAGCCTGCTCTTCGGCTGCGTTAAAATCTAAAAGCGTATTATCAATGTCAAATAGCAGCGTTCGGTACGTTTTCATTCTTCTCTCTCTCCTTCAACTAATCTATTACTTTGTCTACTCGTATATATTGTCGTTTGCTAGACAGCTCAGTTTTTCCTTATCTTTAAGAATAATGGAGCCTTTCTTTTTTTCAATAACTCCTTGCGCTACAAATTTCTGAAGAACACGATTTAAATGCCGGTAAGTCGTTCCGATTAAATTAGCTATATCTTTTAAGCTTTCTGTTTTTTGATTCATAACCAAATGCGATTCTTCACAAAAAATAGAGAGCAAGTAACTAGCCAGCCGCACTTCAACTGGGTACATTAAATTAAAGCTTAGCGAGTTCGATTTTGCGCAAAACTTTTTTGTGAGCATTTCCAGTAAAAACGTCAGCAGCTGTGGATCATTGCTCGCATGCTGTTTTAATCGTTTGTATGGTATACCGATAACAACTAAAGGTGAAACGGCTTCAACCGTATTCATAATATCAACATCTTGTACATACTCAATATCGCCTATTACTTCAAGGGGCTGTTTAAAGGAAAGAACAAGCGTCTTGCCTTCGGGCGATATGGTATAAACTTTAACCTTGCCTTTCATCAATATGTACAAACAGTGAGACGCATCTCCTTGAGAACAAAGACGTTCCCCTGCCTCGACATCATACAATGACAAATGCGGTAGTAACTCTTTTTTGAAAACCGACTCTAATTTATAAGTATTTATATACTCCAGCAGCTGTTTCTCACTCGTAATTTCCCTCATGTTTTCCTCTCCATCATAACGGTTTCTTTTATTAAACAATAACATTTCCTAAAATAAAAAGGACATATGTCTCAAATAAATTTTTAATTTTTACGTTATGTTCATAGCTCACTTTCAAGATAAATATATACACAAAAAAGACTCTAGCTTGTTCGCTTAGAGTCTTTTTTGCTAAACGCTCTTTTTATTTCTGCCGTATCCAACGTAAATAAAGACGCCAATCAGCATCCAGCCGATTGAATATATCCACGTTTTCATTGATAAGTTAAACATAAGAAAGATACAGCAAAGAATAGCAATAATCGGAATGAATGGCACAAAAGGTACTTTGAAACCGCGTTTTAAATTAGGCTGAGTTTTTCGCAGAGCCAAAATTGAAAATGAAACGGCAGCAAACGTAACAATCGCTAGCATATTTGCTAAATCCGCCAGCTGTTTTAAATCAATAAAACCAGCTACAATCGCCCCTAACGCCCCGACAAGCCATGTCGATATGACAGGTTCACTGTTCTTTCGGTTTACTTTCGCAAAAAGAGACGGCAATAATCCATCATGACTCATTGACATCAGTACGCGAGGCACAACAAACAAATAAGCAAACACGACGGCCATAATACCAATAACGGCTCCTATAGACAAAATAAGAGCTGCCCATTCTTGCCCAACACTATTGAGCGCATATGACAACGCATCGCCTACGTTTAGCTCTTTGTAAGAAACCATCCCTGTTAATACTAACGCAATGACTACATAAATGACTGCACAAACACTTAGTGCAATCAAAATACCTAGCGGCAAGTTTCTTTGCGGATTTTTCACTTCTTCTGCCGACGTAGAAATAGCATCAAATCCGTTATAAGCGAAAAAGACAGAAGCGGCGCCTGCAAAGATTCCTTTCACACCAAAAGGAGTAAATGGATGCCAGTTATTTGTATTAATAAAAAAGACGCCGACGGCTACAAATAAAAGAACAATGCCTATTTTAATTAAAACCATTAAGTTATTTATTTTTTTACTTTCTTTTACCCCTCTCGTTAATAAAAACGACATGCACAGCACAATAAATACTGCCGGAAGGTTAATGATACCTCCGTTGCTCGGTATGGCCGTGAACGATTCAGGAAGTCTAATACCAAATTCAGTAAGCACATTATTCACATAAGATGACCATCCACCCGCTACTGAAGCTAAAGATACCGTATAGCAGCCTACGATGGACCACCCTATTAAATGCGCTACAAATTTCCCTAGTGAAACATATATGTATGTATATGCGCCTCCCGAACTTGGAATAGCTGAACCAAATTCTGCATAACACAGCGCAACAAGAATACAGGCTACTGCAGAAATAACAAAGGAAATGGAAACCGAGGGCCCTGCATCCCTGGCGGCAACTAACCCTGCTATAACCAGAACTCCTGTCCCAATAGTTGCTCCTACTCCCATCAAAATCACATCAAATAACCCTAGTGTCTTAGTTGATTCTTTTGCTGCATTTTCCTCTAACAGCTTGTTAACATCTTTTTTTGCAAACAGATTACTCATGATGACTAACCTCTCTTTATCTCATTACGAATGACTACTTTTTAGTGGTAGATCTTTCTATATATGTAACAGTGAATTATTTTACTACATTTAATTTTCTGTGTAAAATAATTTAGTTTTTTAACTTTTTAATGATTAAAACAAATTTACTAGGGATGTTTTTTTATAACACCATCATGATGTACCCGAACAGACTAAAAACATGTGTTAACAACTTTCTCAAAATTGGCTTCATTCACGATTGCTTTTGTACTATACTAAAGAAAAACTTCATAGGAGCAACGTAAAAGATGAACTTATTTTATTTTCTAAAGGGGTTAGTGATCGGTTTTTCCGTTGCTGCTCCCGTCGGCCCCATTGGTATTTTATGTATTAATCGCACGTTATCTAAAGGGCAATTACACGGATTTGTATCCGGGCTGGGAGCAGCTACAGCAGATGCTCTTTATGGATGCATCGCTGCGTTTGGCCTAACGTTCATTACAACCTTTTTACTAACCCAAAAGATTTGGCTTCAGCTGATTGGGGGATTATTTTTATGTTATTTAGGTGTACAAACCTTTCGTTCTCAACCTGCAGAGCACGCTGCCGCTGCTAAAGGAGGGGGTTTGCTTCGTTCTTATACATCCGTTCTTTTTTTAACGGTTACGAATCCAATGACGATCTTATTTTTTATTGGCGTATTTTCTGGTGTAGGCATTAGTAAATCAGCATTTGATGTTGCTTCTGCTTTGACAATGGTTGCAGGCGTATTTTTAGGATCGGCCTGCTGGTGGCTTTCGCTCAGTTTTGCTATTAGTCTTGCCCGGTCGAAGTTTACGAATAACAGCTTGATCTGGGTAAATCGTATTTCGGGAGCAGTTGTACTGACTTTCGGGATATTTGCGTTATACAAGTTGCTATAAAAAGTAATCCGTCTCCTTTTATGGGAGTAAATTACTTTTTTGATAAAAAAGAATAATCTTAAAAAATACCCTAAACGCTGTCTTTTCTGTATAATAGATAAATAGAAAAACAGAAAAAGTATAAAAATGCTTGAAAACTACATACTCAATCATTAGTCTTCAAACATAATAAGGGGAAATAAAGCATGACCATTCTTCTAGTAGATGACAATCAAGTCAATCTATTTGTGATTGAAAAAATTTTAAAAGGTGCTGGCTACGATAACTGTGTGTCTCTTACGTCTGCCCATGCCCTTTTCGACTATCTTAACCTGGACGATGAGAACTCAAAAACGAATTCGGTCGATTTGATCTTACTTGATATTATGATGCCCGAAATTGATGGAATTGAAGCCTGCAGGCGAATTCAACAGGTAGAACGCTTAAAACATATTCCAATTATCTTTGTCACAGCTCTAGAAGACAGCAGCAAATTAGTAGAAGCTCTAGACGCCGGCGGAACAGATTACGTCACAAAGCCGATTAATAAAGTGGAACTGCTGGCTCGTATGCGGGTAGCCTTACGCCTTAAAGCAGAAATTGACTGGCACACGGAACATGAAAAGAAAATTCAAACTGAGTTAGATTTAGCTACGCACGTACAGCAAAACTTACTCAGTCCCCCTTTACGAGAGAAAGATATTCAAATGGAAGTTTCATATTATCCTTCTTTTAAATTAGCGGGTGATATGTACTATTGGCACAAAATTGACGAGCATCGGTACGGAATTATTCTTTTTGATATGATGGGGCACGGCATCTCTGCCTCGCTTGTTTGTATGTTTATTTCGTCTGTGCTCAGAGAAGCTATCAAGTCTCTCATAGACCCTGAGCAGGTTATTACAGAGTTGAATCGCTACATGGAATTATTGCACAGCGAAAAAGATGAAATCCCTTACTATTTCACTGCTATTTATTTAGTGATTGATACGGAAGCTAAGACAGTAGAATATGTGAATGCCGGGCATCCAGAAGGTTATATGTTAGTGGATGAACATACGCTCGTTCCTCTTCAACGAGGAAGCTGTCCTGTAGGGTTTTTTGAAGAAATGGACGTTCAGAAATCTGTTGTCAGCTTTGAAAACGATGTGCAAATTTTGCTATTTACAGACGGAGCTCTTGAATCAATGGGCCCTTGCGAAAATGAATCTGCTCTTCGTCTTCAAAAGCTTACTGAACAAAAATGGACAAATCCGCAGACATTTATGAATGAAATTTTTTCAGAAGAACAAAAGTTAAATCAGCCTGATGACATGTGCGTGCTTATGATTCAAGCACAAGCAGAATAAAAAAAGACCTCATAAATGAGGTCTTTTTTTATTGTTTTTGATAGATGCGCTCGTTCCCTGCAAACTCGATATAAGAAGCTGCTCCTTCAGCAAAGCGAAGCGTTTCTTTATCACCAAGCCCAAGAAATCCTTTTGCACACAGGCTTTCTGAAAATAAATTATACACTTGATTTTGCAGCTGAGCTGTAAAATAAATAAGGACGTTTCGGCAAATGATGACGTGAAATTCATTAAATGACTGATCCGTGACTAAATTATGCTGAGCAAAGATAATATTTTTTAACAGCGACGGATGAAAATATGCATAGTGATGGTCCGTCTGATAATATTCCGAGAAGGCGTTCTTTCCACCGGCTTGAATATAATTTTTTGTATATGACTTCATTTTACGTAAAGAAAAGGCACCTTGTTTTGCTTTTTCTAATACATCTTCGTTCATATCGGTTGCGTAAATGACCGTTTTATCCATTAACCCTTCTTCTTCTAAAAGAATCGCCATAGAAAATACCTCTTCACCCGTTGCACAGCCAGCGTGCCAAATGCGAATTTCCGGATAATCCTTTAATACCGGAATCACTTTTGTGCGAAATGCTTTAAAAAAGCTTGGATCGCGAAACATCTCTGTTACATTTATCGAAAAATCATTTAAAAGCTGATTCATAAATTCTTCTTCATGAATCGCTTTTTCTAACAATCGAGATACGGTTGGAATACGTTCAATTTTCATTCGATTATAGACCCGGCGACAGATAGAAGATTTAGCGTACTGTCTGAAATCGAATCCTGTTAATCGATAAATAGCCGTCAGCAGTAAATCAATCTCTAAATCTGTTTTTTTATTCATAACTAAGTCTTCACTTAAATCTAGGTGCTTCATATCCATTTATGTTTCATACCCCGCTTAATTTACTAGCCATACACGCATAACGGAGAACAGCTGATTTAAATCTAAAGGTTTGCTGATATAATCTGATGCTCCAGCTTCCAAGCATTTTTCACGATCATTTTTCATCGCTTTAGCGGTTAGTGCAATAATAGGCAAATCACCAAGCTTTAGCTCTCCTCTAATTTTCTGCATCGCTTCATATCCGTCCATTTGCGGCATCATAATATCCATTAAAATGAGATCAAATGGTTCACTATTCTTCATCATTTCAAGACACTCTATTCCGTTATGAGCTGTCATAATGGTCATACCTTGTTTAGCTAGCGCAGTTTTTAAGGCAAAGATGTTGCGCTGGTCATCATCTACGATGAGCACTCGCTTATCCTGAAACACATTTTCATCATCTGGCAATGAAGGTTCAACTGGTTGTACAGGATGGTCAATTTCAGTTATTTCTGCTTCAGGTTCAGCTTCTTCTATAGATACTGCTACTTCTTCATATGCAAAATTTACTTTTTCATAGTCAACAAGACCGTTAGAGAGACTAGGAAGATAGAGTGTAAACGTACTTCCTTTTCCTACTTCACTGCTTAGGGAAATCCAGCCGCCCAATAATTTTGCAAACTCACTGCAAATAGATAAGCCAAGTCCCGTTCCTCCGTACTTGCGAACCGTAGCTCCATCCGCCTGCTGAAACGCTTCAAAAATAAGCTGATGCTTTTCTTTTGGTATACCAATCCCTGTATCAGCTACAGCTATTTCTAGCCAGCAATCCGTATCCACTGTACGCATAGCTGTTGTAAGACGATGGTCAGCCACTCGTTGAATGGATACTGTGACAGATCCCGATTCCGTAAATTTAAATGCATTTGATAAAAGATTTTTCACAATTTGCTGGAATCTCTTTTCATCTGTGTGAATGATGTTCGGTACATCTTGTGCTTTATTAATTTTTAATTGTACTTTTTTCTGTTCAGCAACGTGGCTGAAATTACGTTCAATTTGATCTGGAAGCTCACTCATATTCATCTCAGCAAGCAAGACATCTAGTTTTCCAGACTCTACTTTTGATAAATCCAAGATGTCGTTGATTAATGCCAACAAGTCTTTTCCTGAAGAATGAATAATACGAGCATATTCTTCTTCATCTTCAGATAGCGTTTTAGCCGCGTTTTCCTCAAGCATTTCAGACAAAATAAGAATGCTGTTAAGCGGTGTTCGAAGCTCGTGCGACATATTAGCAAGGAATTCAGATTTGTATTGAGAATTCAATTCCAGCTGATGCGCTTTTTCTTCTAAATCTTCTTTTGCAGCCTCTAATTCAAACGATTTTTCTTCTGCATCTTTTGTTCTTTCTTCTAGCTGCTCATTAATCATACGCAGCTCTTCAGACTGCATTTGCAGTTCTTCTGATTGTGTTTGAAGTTCTTCAGACTGAGCCTGGAGCTCTTCTGTCATCGCCTGAGATTCTTTTAATAGACGGGCAATTTCCATACGTCTGATTACACCATTGATAGTGAGACCAAGCGTTTCAATCACTTGACTAATAAGTTCTTGCTCTAAAACTGTAAATTCGTGCAGCGATGCCAGCTCGATAACTGCAATTACTTCATCTTCAAACAAGACGGGTACAATAAAAATACTCTTAGGTTTTACGTCTCCTAATCCTGAAGCAATGAGCTGGTACGTGTCAGGTACCTCGTTTATGACAAGGGTTCTTTTTTCTAAAGCAGCTTGTCCAATGAGCCCTTCGCCTATCAAAAAGCTCTCTCTTCCCGCGTCGCCTTTTCTATCTGCAAAAGCAGCTTGTTTGACGAATAGATCTCCTTTATCATTTTCCTCTCGAACATAAAATGCTCCGAAAGAAGCTCCTGTCATTTCTGAAACCGTAAAGAGAAATTTTTCCGCAAGCTTGTCTACAGATGCTATGCCTTGGTACATCGTTACAGCATGAGCAATGTTCGTTTGAAGCCAGTTTCGCTCTTCAATATTTTCTAACAACGCGTTCGTGGCTATCCCTAAATCTTTAATTTCATCATTAGATCGAACTTTAATTCTTCCTTTTAACTCGCCTTTTGAAGCCGTAATTCGTTTGATCGTTTGCGTAACTTCTTTAATCGTATTCACAATGGACTTGGACAAAACAATAGCGATAGCAAGTGAAATAAGCGTAACAAATAACAGCAAACCGTAAAGTCCAATTTTAATTTTTTGATTTTTCTCGTCTAACTCTGTTGCTCTTGTTTCAGTCGATTTTTTCTCTACATTTCTAAAAGAAGTAAACTGGCTGCGTATATCGTCCATATACTGGCGCCCAGGATCTTTCTCAAAAAACTGCTGAAGCTCTTTTGTATTATTTTCTTTTTTTAATGCAATGGTCGGTTCACCAGCAGCTTCAATCCAGTCTTGAATGCTTCCTTTAATCTTCTCCAGTTTCTCCTGCTGATTTGGATTATTATTTAGAAGCTGATACAGTGCATTATAATCTTTTTCCCAACTTGATGCTGCGCTGTTATAAGGTTCTAAGTAACTCGCTTCTCCTGTAATAATATAGCCTCTTTGTCCGGTTTCCATATCGAGCAGGTGTTTTTCAATTCGATTGGTCAGATCATGCACTTCAATATCATGATCAATGATAAAATTTCGTTCTTTTTGCAAAGATGAAATTTGACTGTTTAAAACAATAAATGCAATAAATAAACAGACAATAACAATTAAATATCCAATAATAATTTTGGATTTGATGCCAAACCTCATTTTCTTTTCCATAATGTTCCTACTTTCATTCTAGATATTCTTCTAGAAGCATTCGAAAAACATGTTTATTTTTGCCGCTGGACAATTTTACTTTCAGTACACACTCTCCGCTCCATCTTCCTTTACTTGATAGGGCTTCTCTCTTTTTCCTATCAATTCAACATTCCTATTATACACTCTATTTTTGTACAGAAGAATATTTATTGTACAAGAGGGAAAGATTAATTTTCCAGTTTGTAAATATCTATTTTCAAGCTGTCTGTAAAAATAGGCCCATGCTGTTAAAAGCATGAGCCTATCTTACAATATTTTTGTACACAATAAGGTAATGAAAAGTAATTTATGCTTTGGGGAATCACATAAATTATGACAACATAGGTATAAATAAATACTTACATGCGAAACGTAAAGCATTCATTATTTAAATTGTACTTGGATAATAGAAAGCAGTGCCACTTTTTTAAATTTAAATATATTTTTTTAATTTACATATCAGGTTAAAAAACTTTCATTTATTGAGCTTTTACCGACCTTGATCCGTTAGAAAAGCTGCAGATAAAAAGTTCTCCCACAAAAAAACCGTCTCTAAGTCAATAGCTTCACTTATGAGACAGCCTTTTCTTTTCCTTTTATTATTTTACCCAGCTTTCCGTCACTTTTTTATTTTTAGAAATCCAGTTTTTCACGCCTTTTGTTTCGTCTTTTGCACTGTTAATTTCTGATTCCAACGATGCCAATTGATCAGCACTAATAGAAAAATCTTTCAGCCACTTTGCTGCTTCTGGATAATCTTCTTTAAATGCCTTTTTGCTAATCGACTGTATTTTTTCAGGTCCAGTTGGATTCATCGTATTTTTGGGATCTTTTAAGTATCTGAGATTATACTTTTCAAAAGCCCAGTGCGGGCGCCATAACGTAACAACAATGGGTTCTTTATTAGCAATGGCTTTATCTAATTCCGATAACATGGCGGCTGTGCTGCTTTCTACTAAATTCCAGTCTGTTAACCCATAGCTTGGCATCGCATGATCTTTAGTAAGACCGTTTATTCCAGATCCTGGTTCAATACTAATAATCTTTCCGTTAAACTCATCTTTCTTATTTTTTAAATCAGCTAGTGACTGCGCATCTACGTAGTCGGGAACGGCCAATCCGCTATCTGCTTGATCATACCAAGTATCGAGCACATCAACTTGTTTTCCAAATCTTTTCATATAAGAACTATGGGTGGTCGGCATCCATACATCCAAAAATAAATCAATGTTTCCTTGAGCAACTCCTGAGAAAAGCGGAGCTACGTCGCTTTGAACTGCTTTAACTTTATAACCTTTTTCCTCTAATAATTCCTTCCATAGAAACGTAACAGCTACGGCTTCGTCCCATGGTATGTATCCAATTGTAATTTCTTTTTTAGTCGTGGTGCTGCTTGCCGTATTGCTATTGCCACATGCGGAGACAAGCAGCATAATGACGATTGTTAGCATAATAAAAGAAATTTTTTTTGATTGTTTCATATACTCCCACCTTTATTCATTTTATTCACTTGATTGAATACCTTCTCTTTTTTGAGTAGAAAAGTGCGTCAGACGATCTAAAATAACGGCAATAATGACAACTGCAATCCCACCGATAAATCCTAAGCCTACATCCAACATACTGATGCTTCTTAATACCTCAGCACCCAAGCCCCCTGCACCGACCATTGAAGAAATAACAACCATCGAAAGAGATAGCATAATAACCTGGTTTACACCCGACATAATCATAGGCAAAGCGAGCGGCAGCTGGACTTTAATTAATTTTTGCCATTCCGTCGCTCCAAAAGCTTCTGCCGCTTCTAAAGTGGTTTGGGGAACTTGCTGAAGTCCAAGCAGCGTCAGACGAACGGCAGGCGGCATTGCGAAAATAAAAGTAGCAATAAGAGCTGTAACATTCCCTAATCCAAATAAAAGTACGGACGGAATTAAGTAAACAAAAGCAGGCATTGTTTGCATAATATCAAGAATGGGCTTTATCACTGCTCCAACTTTGTTAAAACGGTGTGATAATATGCCTAAAGGAACGCCAAATAGAAGTGAGATAATAGTAGAAGCTAAAACGAGAGATAAGGTCAGCATCGATGCTTCCCATAAATTCAAGCTAATAATAAGAAGTAAACCAAAACACGTAAATACAGCTATCTTCAAATCTGTTAACCATAGCGCTAATAGAACAAAAACAACGACCGTTACTAGCGGAGGAGAAGCGGTCAATACCCATTCGAGACTGCTTATTAAGCTGGTCATTATCTGGTTGATTCCAGTAAATACACCTGAAAAACTATCAATCATGTAATCAACAAATGAGTTTGCCCATTTATCTAAAGGGATACGAGGAATCGTCGCGGAATTTACCATCATATTTATCGGACCTCCATTTGATATGACTTAACTTCTTGTTGCTCGGTCACTGCAGTACGCTCAGTGAGATTTGCAATAAGAGTGTTTGGGGAAATCATACCTTGTAGGCGATGATGATTATCAACAATGACTACAGGCGAATGACTGTCTGTAAATAAAGGAATCATTTCTTGTAAAGACATATCCGGATTAACACAATGCGGCTGTGTCATTTCTTTTCCTTTTAAATCATGCTTATGAGCTTCTATCAGCTCCATCACCGTATAAATGCTTATTAAGCCCAATAAGCGGTCAGCACTATCAAGAACAAAAATAGTAGATAAATGATTGGTTCTCATTCTTCTTAATACGACTTGCGGTGATTCATACTCATAGGCAGCCGTTTCTACCGGAACCACCGCGTCTTTAGCAAGGCGAATTTTGCCGTAATTAACGTCTTGAACAAGCAGCTTTACATAACCAGTTGCCGGTTGACTTAAAATATCTTCAGCGGTTCCAAGCTGTACAATTTCCCCATCTTTCATCACGGCAGCCCGGTGGCCTAAAGTTAATGCTTCATCCAAATCATGCGTCACAAAAATAACTGTTTTTTGTACTTCTCCCTGAATATCAAGAAATAGCTTTTGCATATCTCTTCGAATAAGAGGATCTAAAGCTGAAAAAGGCTCATCCATCAGCAAAATCTCCTGTTCAGAAGCAAGAGCTCTGGCTAATCCAACCCGCTGCTGCATACCTCCTGATAATTCATAAATTCTTTTATAAGCTTGTCCATTTAAGCCCACCATTTCAAGCGCTTTTTTCCCTCGCTTTTCTCTTTCGTTTGCTGATACACCTTGTATCTCTAGACCGAACGTAATGTTGTCAATCACGGTGCGGTTTGGAAGGAGGCCCACATTTTGAAAGACCATCCCAATTTTATTTCTCCGGACTTCCTGAAGCTGTCTTTTTGGCATATGAGAAATATCTGTGTTTTCTAGATATACCGTCCCTTCCGTCGGTTCTACAAGCCCGTTCAAGCATCGAAGTAAAGTAGATTTCCCGCTTCCTGATAATCCAATTAACACAAAGGTTTCTCCCTTTTTTACTTCGAAATGAGCATTGTAAATAGCAACGGTTGTCTTAGTAGCTTGTTCGACTTCATATTTACTTTCTCCAGCTTCTCGTAGCTTAAGAGCCTGTTCTTTTTGGCGACCAAATACTTTTGAAACATCGGTAACGCGGATAATGGGTTCTGTTAGTTTAGAACTTGTACTCAATTTATTTCCCCCTTATTTTAAAGTAGATTGTTAGAGGTGGTCTGACACCTTAAGGTAACGTATCAGACCACTTCTACTTACTATTCGACCTTCATACCGATTGCTTCCAATACATAATTGTAAAAATGAGAAACGTGCTGTTCGATAGGTACTAAAATACCTCCTTCTTTATAAGATTTTGAGCTCATATTTTCTTGACACCACTCACACGCTTCAAAGTCTTGTAAATTAACGCGGTGAAATAATTCCACGGCATCTTTTGGGTCAAAATCAGGCTTAGCCATTTCTTCCGGGTCGAATAACCATTCACAAATCACTTTAGACTTTTCCGCACTAATTGGAATAATACGATGAATAATAACGTGATCCGGTGTTAAATTGATAAATACAAGCGGCAGAACGGTAATGCCAAAATACGTGCGGTCATCTTCAGGAAGCAATCCTTTTAGCATAGGACGGCTTCCTTTCCCGCTGATTGAAAAAGCTTCTAATTCATTCCCAAACTTAGCTCCGCCTCCCACGGAACTTTGAGTGCCGATTCCCGAACGAAATTCAGGCAGCGTTGCCGTAAGTTCAGGATGAATAGAGGAACAGTGATAGCACTCTTGAAAGTTTTCTACAATAAGCTTCCAGTTTGCCTCGACTTCATATTCTTCACGATGAGCGGATTTCAAGTTTTGAATTTCATATCTAGCAAACGTATAAAGTTCTCCAAACCGATCAAAAATTTGTGCGTCTAGCTGATATTCAACAGACATAGGATTGTCAGATAAATTAACCCAAACCATGCCGTGCCACACTTCAATGTGAACGGATGTTAGTCCGTAATTTTCATTATGCACGAGTTCTTCTCGACAGTGGCTTGTGTTAGGAACACCTACTAAATCACCATCTAAGCTATAGCTCCACGAATGATATGGACAGCGAATGACACCTGCTTTACCGGATGCTTGGCTGCACAGCTTAGCTCCTCGATGCCGACATACGTTCAAGAATCCACGCAGCACGTGATCTTTTCCTCTAGTAATTAAAATATTTTCGCCTTCAACTCTCGTCGTAATATATTGTCCTGGTTCTGCTATTTCGTATTCAAATGCAACTAAACTCCATGATTTAGAAAATATATGATCTTTTTCTAACTTAAAAATGTCCGAAGATGTATACAGCTCTCCTTTCAACGTGGGCTCAAGTCTCCCATTATCATTCACTAAACCATGTTCCATAACCATCTACTATTCCTCCTTCGCTTCTTTAGAAACATTTAAATAGAACCATTCGCAAGAGCTGACGACGATTTATACTATTTTATTCGCCGCAAATCGCTGCGGAGTAAACAAATCAATTGGGTGATTAGTTTTTCCCTCTATCACTAAATCTGCTAAAATCTCTCCTACTACGCTTGCAAACTTAAAACCATGTCCAGAAAATCCCGCTGCAATCGCTACTTGAGGATATTCAGGATGCAGTGAAATGACAAAATGTTCATCTGGTGTATTGGTATACATGCACGTTTTCCCTTGTAAAAATCGACCGTTAAGCTGCGGAATACCTTGAGCTAAATAGTGCCGCATCATGTTCACTTCGTCTTCATATATATTTCGATCAATCGTTTCCGGCGTACACGCTGTTCCTTTTCGGAAAAACGCCACTTTTGCTCCTTCAGCCTTTAATCCAAAAGAAGGGAAACCATACAACTGTACATAATCATCTGCTTCCCAAATATAAATCGGCTGTTTTCCCACTGAAAAAACATCTATTCCTTGTGTTGGTTCAAAAAACATTTGCACATGACGCTCTACTTGTAAGCTAACACCTAAATCCCGTAATAAATCGGGTGCCCAAGCGCCTGCAGAAATAATGATTTTTCCAGCTTCGTATATTCCATTAGCTGTTACAACGCGCACGCCTTCACCAGAAGGATGAGCTTCCCACGACACCACTTCCTTAAAAAAATGAAGCTCAGCTCCGTACTTTTCTGCTTGAAGAAGGTGAGTATATACGCTCGCTTCCGGCCTAACGAATCCAGCTCTTTCTTCATATAGAGCAACCGTAGCAGGTGAAGGTGTAAACGCCGGAAACCGTTTGTAAATATCCTTTGCTTCTAGAATCTCATACGCAAGATTCCACTGTTTAGAGCTTTCGATGCTTCCAGAAACCGTCAAGCTATCAGGAGGTCCCATCATAAGTCCACCGGTAACCGTAAGAATTTCTTGACCGCTTTCTCTTTCAATTTCATTCCATAATTCGTAGGCGCGAAGCAATAATGGAACGTAAGCAGGGTCTTCAAAATACGACTGTCGAATGATTCTAGAACCGCCGTGACTCGATCCTAGGTCATGAGCGGGACCGTATTGTTCTAACCCCAATACCCGCTGACCTTTTTTGGCGAGCTGATAAGCAGCCGTACTCCCCATAGCTCCTAATCCGATAATAATGACATCATAATGTGTTGACATCTGCATTCCTCCTGTCTTTCGATTGATCAATTAAACTACCGCTGGGGAGTGTGTCATCATTTTTGCTTTATAACGCTGACCAAAGTATTCAACTTCTAAAACCATTTCTTCATGTACAGCTTGAGATAATAAAGTGTATACAATTCCTTTTCCTAAGCTGTATGAATAGCCGGCACTTGTAACAAATCCGAGGGCTGTTTCCCCATAAAAGACCGGTTCATATCCCATTACTATCGCTGAAGGATCATCTAATATGAGCGTCGCTAATACTGTTTCAGAATCTTTTCGCTGACGATCAAGCAATGCCTCTTTCCCAATAAAAACTGGTTTTGTTAAATCAACCATTTCATGAAGGTTAACTTCATATGGATGATGCTCGCTCCAAAAGTCTTTCCCGCTTTTTAACGAAAAAGATTCAATTCGAAGGTTTTCAAGAGCTCGGTCTCCCGCGGCAATCAGCTGATAAGGCTGTCCTTGTTCAATTAATAAATCCCATAAATTCAGGCCTTGATCAGAAGTCGTAATCAACTCCCAGCTCTCCATTCCCCCGTAGGAATCACGCAGAGCAAGAACTGAACTATTTTCAATAAACAGGGTTTTCGCTTGCCCTTGAAGCCAAGTGCTGCTAAGGTCTGAGCGTTGAACCACGGACTTCATTACTCCTGTAGCTTTAGGACCAATTAATGCTATACTGCATGTCCCTGACGTTACATCTTGAAAAACAACTTGACCGTCTTGAGGCACGTGTTTTTGAATCCAGCTTGCTTCTACAGCTCCCGTACAAACAATCAAGAAAGTGGATATATTTTTGCGAATAACCGTTATTTGATCTTTTATGCCGCCTCGCTCATGCAACATACACGTACGTATGCTTTGACCTACTGTAATGTCTATATTTCCTGTCGTTAGCTTCTGTAAAAACTGGAGAGCTCCTTCCCCTTTAATCTCCAACCTTTTCTTTGCTGCCGTTGTATCGTAAATCGCTGCGTACTGACGAGTATGCAACTGTTCAGCTTCGATAATTGGTGACCAATATTCAGCGGACCACCCCTTTCTTATTACCATCTTCTTTTCATATGTGGATATAAGCGGATAGTTAGCTTCATACCACTGCGGCTGCTCCCACCCTGCTTTTTCGTTAAAATACGCTTTTAGTTCTTGCTGACGCATATAAAATGGACTTACGCGCATGTTTCGCGATACTTTTCGCTGCATAAATGGATGATGAATGCTATAAACCTCTTCATACTCTTCAATAGACCGCTGTTTGTAATAAACAGGGCTGCATGCATACGTATCGAAACGATTAATATCGCATAGCTCCAAATCCACAGTCGGAGCACCATTCATCACCCATTCGGCCATTTGCCTAGCGACACCCGCAGAGTGCGTTACCCATATGGCTTCCGCTACCCAAAATCCCCCTACTGCTTGTGATTCGCCAAGCAGCGGCATCCCATCAGGTGTGAATGAAAAAATGCCATTCATTCCTTTTTTTATTCCTGCTTGTTTTAATGCCGGAATTAATTCCATTGCATCTTCCCACGGTTTTTCAAAATCTTTTGGTGTAAAGGGTTTAACAGAAGGCATTTCTTTTGTTTCTCCGTATTTTGTAATGTCACTGAGTTCGACTGGAAACGGCTCATGCTGATATGATCCAATCCCAAGCCCTTTCTCTACCTGACGAAAATAAATTGCATTATCCTGATCTCGAATAAGAGGAGTCGCGGTTTCTTCCGTTTCTCCGTTTAATTCAAGTAAATCATTTGTAAACACATATTGATGAGCCATCGGCTGAAGAGGAATCGTTACACCGACCATTTCTCCGATGCGAGGTCCCCAAAATCCGGCACAGCACACGATTACATCTGCTTCAAATTTTCCAGCGCTCGTGTACACTGCTTTTACTTGACCATTTGTCACTTCGATATTCGTCACTTCTGTATGACCGTAAAATTCTACTCCGCACTCTTTAGAAAAACGAGTCATTTTATCAACGGCATGCAAAGGTTTGGCAATACCGTCTGACGGAACATAGAGACCTCCGCAAATACGCTCAGGACAAATCAGCGAATTTTTTTCCGCGCATTCCTGCGGTGAAAGAAGAAAAGCTTCGATTCCCCATGAGCTGGCAACACCAGCCTTTCTCTTTAGGTCTTCTAATCGCTCGGATGTACGGGCAACTTCTAAACTGCCGACCGGGTAAAAAGAGCGCTGTTCATCTGTACTCAACTCTTTAAAGGTCTCGACCGTTTGAGAAGCTAGTGTTGTCAGGATTTTTGAAAAGCTAAGCTGAAATACAAGCCCCGGAGCGTGAGAAGTAGATCCTCCCGTTTCAAACAAAGGGCCTTGCTCAATCACTGTTATGTTTCTTTGCCCCATTTTACTTAAATAGTAGGCAATGCTGCACCCGACAATTCCAGCTCCTATGACTACTATCCTCTTATGTTCCATCACTTCATATCTCCCTCCTTTTTTGGTTTAAAGATGTTAAATATTGTCGATAGTTAATTATATTTTTAATATTCATAATTTTCAAAGTATTTTGTCAAAAAGTGTGACATAGATTTTTTTGCACTTTCTTCCGCTAATGTTCGGATAACGCTTTCTTAACTTTAAAATCCCAGAAAAACCGCCGTCTTTTTCTTTTGAATAACGAATTTTAAAGAAACTATCTATCTGTCAAAATGACTCTTATCAATGAATGGTTATACTAAAAATGACGGAAAGAAGATAGCTAAAATAACTTAGCTATCTTCTTTTTAAACCATTTACCGATTAATTAATTTTGAAGGCCTAAATACTTTTGCTTATTTTTAGACCAAAGTTGCTTGTTTGACTACTTTTTTCATTTCTTCTGCAACGTTTCTTTTGTCTTTTTCACTTGTAATCCCCCCGCCTACAATCACAAGATCAGGCTGTGACTGCACAACTTCAGGAAGTGTATTCAGTTTAATGCCTCCTGCCACCGCTGTTTTTGCATTTTTCACAACTCGTTTAATCGTTTGAAGCTGCTCGAACGGGGTTTCTCCTTCAGCTTGAAGATCATACCCTGTGTGTACACAAATATAGTCAACACCGAGTGCATCGACTTCTTTTGCACGTTGTTCAAGGTTTTTTACATTAATCATATCAACAAGAATTTGTGTTCCTTGTTTTTTGGCCTCTTCTACAGCGCCTTTTATAGTCGAATCATCAGTAGCGCCAAGAATGGTAATAATACTAGCACCCGCTTCAGAAGCTTTCATTACTTCATAAGCACCTGCATCCATAATTTTCAAATCAGCTAATACCTTTAAAGACGGAAAGGCTTCCTTGATTTCTTTGACTGCTTTTAGCCCTTCGTTAATCACAACTGGAGTTCCAATTTCTACAATATCGATATACTCTTGAACCTCCTGCACTACTTCTTTTGCCTCTGAAATATTTACAAGATCCAATGCTAATTGAAGTTCCATACCTACTTCACTCCTTCATTAAATGGGGTTGTCTAGCATGAATTCATTGTAAAACCGTTACTTTCAAAAAAAAAGTAGGCACTTTTAAAACATATAGTCACTAAAAATATACTATGGACGCTTCAATGCAGCGTATCATTCGTATTTATGTTAGAAAATTCTGAATAATAAGTGTAATTTTATCCTTTTCAACAAAAGATTTTAACCCATATGGCTGGAATTATTCATTTCAGGCTCTATAACGGTTTCCATATAATTTTTTCCCCACTCATCCATGCTCTCAAGGATGGGCATCAAGCTTCTCCCGTGTTCAGTCAAGGAATATTCAACTTTTGGAGGGACAACCGGATAGACTTTTCGGTGAACGATTTGATCTTCTTCTAATTCTCGCAGCTGACTTACTAACATTCGCTGAGTAATTCCCGGCATCATGGACTTTAACTCCCCAAATCGTTTCGTCCCTTCTTTTCCTAGGTGCCACATAATCAACATTTTCCACTTGCCTCCAATAATCGTTAACGTTAATTCCTTTTCACAGTTAAACGTTTTGCTAAAAAGTCTGCTCAATCCTTTTTCCTCCCTTTTTATGCGTAATAGTATAGTTTTAGACACTATATGAAAATAAAGTGTCTACTTATAAAGGAAAATTGTACCTGCTATACTGTAATCTGTAAAGGTGGTAAAAGACTATATTCACTGCAATAGACCGTTAAAATAAAGGAGGAGATCAATTGGGCAGTGTAGCTCGTTCACGTGATAATTGTCTCAAGTCTCATTCACCACAAGCGTTAGAAGTGGATTCCATGACCTTTATCTTATTTGGAGCAACAGGAGATTTAGCTAAAAGAAAAATTTTTCCTGCGTTATATAATTTATTTTTAGATAAAAAGCTGCCTTCTTCCTTTTCTATTGTTGGTACGGGTAGAAGCAACTGGTCTGATGATGCCTTTCAAATATATGTAGAAGAATCAGTAAAGACTTTTTCAAGGCGCTTTAGCCAAGGTGAATCCAAGATAAAAGAATTTCTTAAGACAGTTCGCTATCATAAAATGGATGTTACCAATAGTGATGGATATGACCAGTTGCTGCATGCTATTCAAGAAGGCGAAGCAGAATTAAATATTCCTGAAAATCGTCTTTTCTATTTATCAGTGGCTCCTGAATTTGTAGACGTTATTGCTTCAAATATAAATAGCGGCGGATTGGGATCTACAAAAGGCTGGAAACGCCTTATTATCGAAAAGCCTTTCGGACACGATTTACAATCTGCTCAAGTGTTAAATCAAAAGCTTACTGAAACGTTCAATGAAGAAGAGATTTATCGTATCGACCACTATCTGGGAAAACCAATGATTCAAAATTTGGAGGCTCTAGCATCTGCAAACCCTATTTTACAAGCACTATGGAATCATCACTACGTTGCAAATGTCCAAATTACAGCTAGTGAAACAGTTGGTGTAGAAGAAAGAGCGCATTACTATGATCAGTCCGGTGCAATTAGGGATATGTTCCAAAACCATATGCTTCAAATGCTTATGATGACTGCCATGCAGCTGCCAAAGACACTTAACATCGCAAAGACTCGCCAACAAAAGATAAAAATTATGAAAAGCCTTCGCCCTCTACAAAAAGAGTTTATCCATTCTAACGTCATAAGAGGTCAATACGAAGCGGGAAAAATCCAAAATCGTTCCGTTATAGGATATAAAGATGAGCCCGACATCAATGCTGCTTCCGTTAATGACACATTTATAGCAGTCCGGGTATGGATTGATCATGAGCTTTGGAAAGGAGTTCCTTTCTATCTTCGCACAGGAAAAAGAATGAGTAAAAAATGCACGCGTATCGTCATTGAATTTAAACATCCTTTAAAGGATGTTTATACAGACGAAGAAGTTATTCCCAACCTTTTGGTTGTCGAAATCAGCCCAAATGAAGGTATATCACTGCAATTAAACAGCAAAAACCCTTTGAATGACAATAAAATCGAACCGATTTTTATCAATTTCTCAACAAATCAAAAAGAAGTACCCGAAGCTTATGAACTGCTGTTATTTGATGCTTTACAGGGAGACTCCACATTTTTTGCTCATTGGGAAGAAGTTGAATTATCTTGGAAATGGGTGCAACCTATTTTAGAAGTTTTTAATGATGAACGCTTTCCTCTTCATTTTTATCCTGCGGGTACGATGGGACCAGCAGCTTCAAATCATTTGTTAGAAGACGACGGGTTTAAGTGGTGGTGATTACTTTTAATCTCGTTAAAAAGAGGCTGGGGTAAAAGTATTTTATTTGAAGAAAGATCCGAACGATGAAGCGAGATTCTTGATGGAGAATCCAACTCGTTCGGATTTTTTCATTGTGGTCGTAAGCGTAGGTTTACTGTATGTAGTTGCTTCTAGTTGTTCGTCTCTTCTTTATTTAATATCAGCCATTTGATTTTTCGATCTCGCTCTTTTCTTTCTTGTTCATCAACCAAATCATATTTCTTCAGCAAATGAAACATCTCGTTTAATGTTGTTTGCGAAGGATTTCGTACGAGAAACTCATGAAATAACGAGCGAATATCTTCTGGCAGCCATTGTGACTGCGAGTTAAACTTCTGCTGTACATCTTCTACCGAGTGGTCTAAATTACATTTACCCATACCTTTTCCTCCCTTTTTATGTAACTGTTTTGCATTTTTTAGTCTTCTTTGCGTTTAAACGTACTTGGCATAACAACTGCCACAACTTCTCCGGTCGCAACAATGATGTCACTCGCGTATACTTCTGTTTTAACTCTCCATTTCTTCGGGTGAATTTCTTCAACCGTTCCTATCGCTTTTAGTACTTCACCCTGTGGCGTTGGTTTTTTAAAATCTACGTGGAGAGAACCGGTAACAAACCGCGGCGGCTCTGCTGAATCTCCTATTTCGTAGCCATTTTTACGGTATAGAGCAAGAGATGCAGAGCCTGTTCCATGGCAATCAATCAGTGATGCAAGAAGTCCGCCATAAACAAATCCTGGTATAGCTGTATGTTCAGCCTTAGGTGTATAAAGGGTAATAGTTTTTTCTCCTAGCCATCCTGTGCGAAAATGATAGCCGTCCTGGTTTAATCGGCCGCAGCCGTAACACCATGCAAAATCATCCGGATATTCGTCTTGAATCGCTTTTACTACTTCTTCCATGGTTCACCACTCCTTTTTTCGGAATATTTTAACACATTTTCTCCTACAATCGTTAGAACTAAACGGACTATTTTCACTCTTAAATAATGAAAAACCATAGAATAAAAGCCTCACTTAAAAAATAAGTGAGGCCTTATAGTTAAAATTCTTCATAAGCAGCGGGGTCTTGATTATTAAGTCTTCCATCCTCGCGGTTCAATTCTGAAATCATATTCATCTCAGTTTCATCTAAAGAAAATGAAAAAATAGATATGTTTTCAAGCTGCCGCTTGCGAGATGACGATTTTGGAATTGAAATCGCCCCTAGCTGATAATGCCATCGCAAAATCACTTGTGAAACTGTCTTATTATGACGGTCGGCAATTTGTTTAATTGCTTCATTTTCTAAAACAGCACTTGCTCGCCCTAGTGGACTCCAAGATTCAATTTGAATGTTTTTCTCCTGATACCAATTTCGATATTGATGTTGATTAAAAAAAGGATGCAGTTCTATTTGATTGATACTTGGTAAAATGCCGGTCTCTTTTTCCAAGCGCTCAACATGCTCGGGAAGAAAATTGCAAACACCAATTGAACGAATCAAGCCCCAGCGCTTCGCATCAATCAATGCTTGCCAAGCTTCTACATAATGATCTTGTTTAGGATTAGGCCAATGAATAAGATACAAATCATAATAGTCTAAATTCGCGCGATATAAAGATTCTTGGATGGTAGGAATTGCTTTGTCATACGTATGGTATCGCCCTGGGAGTTTAGACGTAACGAATAGTTCTTGTCTAGAAACCGGCGTTCTTCGAAGAGCTTGGCCCACGGTGCCTTCATTTTCGTAATTATAAGCCGTATCAATTAGACGATACCCTACATCAATCGCACTCGTTATAGCGTTGACTCCTTCATTTCCGTTAAGTTTGTATGTACCAAAGCCTATAGCAGGCAAGGTTACCCCGTCATTAAGGGTTATTTCAGGAACTACTTTACTCATTATTATCCACTCCTTTCGATCATGCCCTAAGGTTAGCATATATTATCCAATACTTGAATAAATTTGCATCACTCATTTTCACAAAGGAGTGATGCTTTCAAACAATCAAAAAAGTGATTACGGAGAAACTTCCGTTTTAAACTCGTTAACGTCGCACTTTTCTGTTTCTTTCTTGTTTTTAGTTAACGTAAAGAAAGCTACAAAACCCAAAAGCGCCGTACTAAATAAAATAGCAGCCATCGGAATCGCTGTGGTTTCGTTAATACCCACTAAAGGAGAAACAATTGATCCTAAAGTTAGTGGAAGCATGCCTAACACGGCACTCGCACTTCCTGCTCTATGTCCTTGATTTTTCATTGCCAATGTCACCGAGCCTGTGATCGTCATTCCTATAGAGATCATGTAAATAAAAATGGGAATAACAATCGTAGCCAGCGGCCCTTTAAGCATGGTCATGATAAGAAGTACGCTAGTAGCACTTACAGCCGTAATCACGGCAATGCGAAGCAGGCTTCTTTCATGAAGAATTCCGCTAAAGCGCCCAATAATAAAGCTTCCAGTCACAATGGCCAAGCCGTTAATCCCAAACAAAATGCTAAAAACTTGCGGAGAAACATGGTAGATCCCTTGATAGACAAATGGAGTGCCTGATACATAAGCAAAGCTTCCTCCGTGGACCAGTCCGACAATTAAGGCATAACCAATAAAAGAACGGTCTTGTAATAAACTGCCCATTGTGCGAACGGAATGACCAATTGAACTTGGCGTTCTATTTTCAATTGGCAAAGTTTCTTTTAAACGCATTGAGATTGTTAAAACAATTAAAAGACCTATTAAACTTAAAAACAAGAAAATAGTATGCCAACTTGCAAAAGGAAGAAGTAAAATAGCACCTCCGGCCATTGGTGCTATCATTGGTGCAAAGGCATTGATAACCATTAACAGAGCAAAAAACTTCGTAAGCTCTCTTCCACTAAAAACGTCTCTGACAATGGCTCGAGAAAGAACAACTCCTGCCGAAGCCGTAAACCCCTGCAAAAAGCGTGTGATAACTAAAGCCGTGATAGTAGGAGCCAGCGCACAGAGCAATGACGATAGCATAAATAAAGAGATGGAAATGAGTAAAGGTCCTTTTCTTCCCTTCGCATCACTGATTGGACCAATCACGATTTGACCAACGGCAAGGCCTAGTAAACACGATGTTAAACTAAGCTGAACAAGTGAAGCTCGCGCATCTAAATGATCAGCAATAGCAGGAAAACTTGGCAAATACATATCGATATTAAGCGGACCTAATATCGCAAGCGTGCTGAGAAGAAACGCCAATCCTAGACGTTTTTTCCCAGTTGGATTATGAAGCATAATAGCAGAGCACCTTCCTTACCTAAATATTGTATTTTCACAGATAACCTTTAGTCTATTGAAAGGCATCTCTTCTGTCTAGGACATTTGTCTAAAGATGTAGGTAAAGTTCCACTCGCAAAAAAGGATGTATGAGTGATGACATACGGTTGATATTCAAAAAACAACGCTTGAAATATCCTTAAGATACTTCAAGCGTTGTTTTTTTATATACTATCTAATGCCTGCTGTAAATCTCTCATAATATCTTCCCATGCTTCCAGTCCAACTGATAAGCGAAGGAGTTCGTTTGAGATTCCCATTTCTTTTCGAGCTTCTTCCGGCACAACTGCATGCGTCATCGAGGCAGGATGCTGAATAAGTGTTTCAGCATCTCCAAGACTCACCGCAATGGAAATGAGCTTAAGCTGATTAACCACTTTTACGGTTTCTTCATAACCTCCTTTCACTTCAAAGGAGAGAAGCCCCCCTCCTTTTTTCATTTGCTTTTGCATGAGAGAATAAGCAGTGCTCTTTTTATCACCTGGATAATAAACGGCTTTCACCTTGGGATGGAGACTTAATTGTTTTGCGATATATTCAGCATTTTCACAGTGACGATCCATTCGAACGGCCAGCGTTTTTAAGCCTCGGAGTAACAGCCAAGCATCAAACGGTGAAAGAATGCCTCCGATATCTTTTTGCGTCGTTTTGCGCAGTACGGAAATAACCTCTTCGTTCCCTACTACAATTCCCGCGACAACATCTCCGTGTCCACCAATAAATTTTGTTGCGCTATGAATGACTAAGTCGCATCCAAGCTTCAGCGGCTGCTGCAAATAAGGAGTTGAAAAGGTATTGTCTACTACCACAGGAATTCCTTTTTGTTTGGCGATAGAAGTAACTAACTCTAAATCTACTAAAGTCATAGTCGGGTTAATCGGTGTTTCAATATAAATACATGCTGTATCTTTTCTGATAGCAGCAAGAATTTCTTCCTCAGTTTCCAAGTTGGAGAAAGAATGACGGATTTGATATTTTTCCTCAAGCATTTCTAAGAGACCAAACGTGCATCCATACACTCCTTTAGAACACAAAATATGATCGCCTGCTTTTGTAAGTCCAATCAATACAGCCGATACTGCAGCCATTCCCGATCCAAATGCCAAAGCGGCTTCTCCTTCTTCAAGCTGTGCCATACGCTCTTCTAAAATGGTGATCGTTGGATTAGATAACCGGGAATATACATAACCATCTTCTGCTCCGCTAAACCGGTTTGCACCTTGTTCTAGAGATGAAAATGTAAATGTAGACGTTTGATAAATAGGCGGAGCTAAACTATCAAAATGATGTTTTGATTCATACCCTGCGTGAATGGCTTTTGTTTCAAACTGATATTTCTCTTTTTCGTTCATACGACTTCCCCCTTATGCAAACAAGCGCTGTGTCATCTTTAAAAATGTAAGCGTTTTCTTTTATTATATTTCTCTTTTCTTTTTTCGTTCCCTTCCTCCTTACTTAGATAATTCTACCGTAGAGAAAGAAGCGACATGCACCCTGCATCTCGCTTTACTTCATCATTTGTTTAATTAGTGTTGAATTACGCTTTTTGAATACTTCATTGTGAGAAGAAACCATAGCTGTCTTAGCCGCAGAAGGCTGAACGAATTGTTTTGCTTTGTTTACGGCATTAGCAGCATCTTGAAAAGCACCCGTAATTAAATGGACTTTCCCTTCGTGCATGAGAATATCTCCCGCTGCATATACGCCTTCTACAGACGTTTCGCTTGCTGCATTACCTGCGATGTAATAGTCATCAATGGTTTTGATATGTAGTTTACTGTTTTTTAACAGCTCTGTATCTCTTTCATAACCGTGATTAATGATAACTTCTTCAACCGGCAAATAAGAAATCTCACCGGTTTGATGATTAGTCAGCTCAACTGTTTCAATAAATTCATGCGTCGCATCAGCCACTAATTTTGTAATAGATGTGTTAAGCAGACAGTGAGCTGAACTGTTTATTAATTGTCTCACCTGTGCTTCATGACCAGTTAGTTCACTGTTTCGATACGTAATATATACCTTTTCAGCAACGGGCTCTAGCTCATTTGCCCAATCAATGGCTGAATTACCTCCTCCGGAAACAATCACCGTTTTATTTTTAAAATGCTGCAGAGATTTAACCGTATAGTTTAAGTTTGTTACTTCAAATCGTTCTGCCCCTTCGATTTTGAGCTTTTGCGGATTTAAAATACCTCCTCCCACAGCAAGGATAATCGTTTTAGAGTAATGATGTTTCCCTGAAGAACTCGTCAGCTGGAAAATACCATCTTCTAAGCGGGAAATGGAGTCAACTTTCTCATTTAAAACAACAGTTGGAGCAAACGTCAGCCCTTGTTCAACAAGCTGTTCAATAAGCTTCGCACCAGTAATAGGAGTTTGGCCTCCGACATCCCAAATCATTTTTTCAGGATAAACGTGAAGCTTTCCGCCTAGCTTTGGCTGATATTCAATTAGCTTTGTTTTCATTTCTCTTAGTCCACTATAAAAAGTCGAGTAAAGGCCAGCCGGCCCCCCTCCTATAATTGTCACGTCAAACAGTTCGTTTTTTGTCATAAACATCCACTCCTTGCAATTAATCGTTATTGATTATCATTCTCATTTGAATATACATCTTCTTCACCGTTTTGACAATAAAAATAACTATTGACATCTGAAAACGTTCGAATTATAGTATGTAAAGTAAACGACATTGATAATCATTATCAAGTATCGTTGTATTAAACGCAAACGGAGGGGCAAATATGGTTCGCCTATATACAGAGAAATTACATATTAGTTATGGTGAACGTCTAATAGTTAAGAATTTAAGCGTTAACATTCCAGACAAAAAGATTACCACGATTATTGGTTCAAACGGATGCGGCAAATCAACGCTTTTAAAAGCCATCACCCGCATTATTTCCCATCAATCTGGCTCCGTCATTTTAGATGGCGAAAACATTTCAACAGAACATACAAAATCACTCGCTAAAAAAATGGCGATTCTCCCTCAGACACCAGAAAGTGCCAGCGGCCTAACTGTTGGAGAACTTGTATCTTATGGGCGATTTCCCTATCAAAAAGGTTTTGGGCGTCTATCGAAAGAAGACTATAAAATGATTGACTGGGCGCTTGAAGTAACCGGAACAAAAGATTACAAGTTTCGTCCCGTTGACTCTCTTTCAGGCGGTCAGCGCCAGCGAGTGTGGATTGCGATGGCTTTAGCTCAAGAAACCGATATTATATTCCTCGATGAGCCTACTACCTACTTGGATATGGCTCATCAGTTAGAAGTACTTGAACTCCTGCAAAAACTAAACAAAGAGCAAGAACGTACAGTTGTAATGGTGCTTCATGATCTAAATCAAGCCGCTCGCTTTGCGGATTATATTATCGCTTTAAAAGATGGAGAAATTGTCAAAGCCGGAAAATGTGAAGAAGTCATTACGCAGGACGTTCTAAAAAAAGTGTTTCATATCGACGCTGAAATTGGGCGGGATCCGAGAACAAATAAACCAATGTGCATCACATATAACTTATTAAGAGGAGATAACTAAATGAAAAAATTACTGCTTCCATTCATGCTTATATTCGTACTACTTATTAGTGCCTGCAGCAACGGTTCAACTGAAAGTAAAAATGATTCTAGCAAAAACAGCGAATCCAAGACGATCACATATCAATCTGAAGACGGCCCTGTAAAAGTTCCGGCTAATCCGAAACGTGTTGTTGTTTTAGGTTCCTATGCAGGTAACGTACTTTCTTTAGGTGTTAACATTGTCGGAGTGGACTCATGGTCTAAAATGAATCCCCGCTTTGAAAAGAAATTAAAAGGCGTCGAAGAAGTATCAGAGGAAAATTTAGAAAAGATCATTGAATTAAAGCCTGACTTAATTATTGGCTTATCTACTACAAAAAACATTGATAAATTGAAAAAAATTGCCCCTACTGTCACGTATACATACGATAAAGTAGATTACCTTACTCAGCATGTAGAAATTGGAAAGCTATTAAATAAAGAAAAAGAAGCACAATCATGGGTAGACGACTTTAAAAAGCGTGCGGCAAAAGCTGGTTCTGACATCAAAGCTAAAATTGGCGAAGATGCCACGGTTTCAGTTATTGAGAACTTTGACAAACAGCTTTATGTGTTTGGGAATAACTGGGGACGCGGAACGGAGATTCTTTATCAAGAAATGAAATTAAAAATGCCGCAGAAGGTAAAAAAAATGGCTTTGAAAGATGGGTACTATGCAATTTCACCGGAAGTTCTTCCTGAATATGCCGGAGATTATTTAATCTTTAGCAAAAACCAAGATGGAGATACATCATTTGAGAAAACAGATACGTACAAAAATATTCCTGCTGTAAAGAACAATCACGTATTTGAAGCAAATGCAAAAGAATTTTATTTTAATGATCCAATCACACTAGATTATCAACTAGATTTCTTTACTCAAAAATTTCTTGGTAAGTAATTCATTCAAGAGGAATTCTTTTTAGGATTCCTCTTGCTTTGTGTTACTAAATTTATTCTCACATGAAAAGATGGGTGTTTTATGAAAAAAGACAATCAGCGTTTCATTCCCTTTTTATATAAATTAATAGGTATGCTGTTCGTATTCATCACAATGTTTGTTTCTTCAATGGTTTTTGGCGCTGCTGATATATCTATAAAAGATGTGTGGTTAGCACTTTCATCAAGCACTGTAAACGAACACATCTCGATCATCCGGGATATTCGTTTACCCCGTGAAATCGCCGCTGTTTTTGTTGGCGCTGCTTTATCCGTATCAGGAGCAATTATGCAAGGTATGACAAGAAACCCTCTTGCAGATCCAGGACTCTTAGGGCTAACGTCTGGCGCAAATGCGGCTTTAGCTGTAACAATTGCCTTGATCCCTTCTATAAATTATTTGGGTATTACGATTGCTTGCTTTATAGGAGCCGGGGTTGGCGCAATCCTGGTGTTTGGAATTGCTGCTATAAAAAGAGGAGGATTTTCTCCGCTTCGAATTGTACTAGCGGGGGCTGCCGTTTCAGCATTTCTATATGCCATTGGAGAAGGCTTCGGTATTTATTTTAAGATTTCAAAAGATGTATCCATGTGGACTGCTGGCGGAATTGTAGGCACTTCTTGGGAACAGCTTCAAATCATCGTTCCTTTTATTGTCGGCGGTATATTCATTGCCCTTTTGCTTTCTCGGCAGCTTACTATTTTGAGCTTAAATGAAGAAGTCGCTGTAGGGTTAGGCCAGCAAACAACAAAAGTCAAAATCATTTTATTTGTCGTCATGATTCTTCTTGCCGGCGCTTCTGTTGCGCTAGTCGGAAACATGGTGTTTATTGGCTTGATGATTCCTCATATTGTACGAGGAATCGTAGGAACCGACTATCGTTATATCATCCCTATGTCCGCTATCACTGGCGCAGCGTTTATGCTGCTTGCTGATACATTGGCTCGAACAGTAAGTGCTCCTTATGAAACACCGATAGCAGCAGTTGTATCGATGATTGGTTTACCTTTCTTTTTAGTCATTGTTCGTAAAGGAGGAAAAGCATTCTCATGATTCACCCAGTGCTTATTAGAAAACAACGAATAATTATGATGCTGCTCACTGTTTTGATTCTTGGAACGGTTGTGATAGGAATGGCGCTCGGTGATGCACCCCTTCCTTATAATAAAGTGTTTCCTACTCTTTTTGGCAAAGGTGATTTTGCAGATGAGTTCGTCCTTTTTTCAATTCGACTTCCGCGCATTATCATCACGCTTCTAGCAGGAATGGCTCTAGCTTTATCAGGAGCTATCTTACAAGGTGTTACGCGCAATGATTTAGCGGAACCTGGGATTATAGGAATTAATTCAGGAGCAGGAGTCGCAATTGCTGTATTCTTTTTATTTGCCCCAATTGAAGCTGGTTCTTTCGTCTATGCCCTTCCGCTAGTAGGGTTCATCGGTGCCTTGTTTACAGCTAGTCTCATCTATCTTTGTGCATATAGTAAAAGCCAAGGACTGCAGCCTGTAAAGCTTATCTTAACAGGCGTAGGTTTTTCGATGGCTCTTTCTGGAATGATGGTGATGATTATGTCATCAGCTGATCGCGCTAAAGTTGATTTTATTGCTAAATGGATTGCAGGGAACATCTGGGGGACAGACTGGCCTTTTATATGGGCTCTTCTACCTTGGCTTCTTGTCTTGATTCCTTTTATATTGTACAAAGCAAACTCATTAAACATTTTTAATTTAAATGAAGCTGCAGCTATTGGAGTCGGCATTTCTATGGAGAAAGAACGTATAACATTGCTTTTAGCCGCGGTTGCATTAGCGGCAGCGGCAGTTTCAGTGACGGGCGGCGTTGCTTTTATTGGACTTCTTGCTCCTCATATTGCTAAAGGCTTAGTGGGACCGAGAAATCAGCTTTTTATTCCCGTCGCTATTTTACTTGGCGGTTGGCTTTTGCTGATTGCAGACACAATAGGACATAATATTGCCGATCCTAACGGTGTACCAGCAGGAATTGTCGCCGCCGTAATCGGTGCTCCTTATTTTGTTTATTTGCTTTTGAAAAAATAACAAACGAGGCTGAGAGATAACAACATTAATCCAATCTAAAAACGAACAACTAATCAAAATGTTTGATTAGTTGTTCGTTTTTCACTTGGGCCAAAATACTTTTATCCCAGCCTCAGTTATTATTTTTTTGTCTTTCATCTGCAGCGTTCGCTCTAGCCTGTGCTTCTAAATCGGCTTGGTCTGCTAATTCACGAGAAAACTCTTCGTCTACTCCATCTGCTTTAGATGCAGGATAATCCGCTACCTTTTTTAATTGTTTTTTCAACTCTTTTTCATTCATTATAAACACTCCTTTATTCTAGACTGTTATTAGTATGCGTTTGTCATTTCTGCACTATGTGGGGAAAGAAGGAATTTTACTAATAAGACCGAAAGCATACATAACGAGAAAAAGAAAGGATGGTTTAGATGATTGTCATTATTACGCTCTCTATTATCATTGTATTTGTTATTTTACTGCTATGCGTAATTACTACTTCGAAAGCTTATGATTACAAACATACCGTAGATCCTCTTACAAAAAAACAAGACGAAAAAAAGTAGGTGCGCTCGTTTCACACACCTACTTTTTGTATTAGCTCTGCAGTGTTTTTAAATCATGATCATTCAATTGAAATGCTTGTTTAATTTTGTCCTCCAAGTTTTTTGTTACTCTTCGCTTACCCACTTCAACCAGTGCAATTAAAGAAAAACTGCAGTTCACCGCTTGAGCAAAGCTGCGCTGATTCATATTGTAGTTTTTCCGAATGTTTTTTACCATCTCTTTATCCATTTACACTCACTCCGCTTAACTCAATATACTTTTGTCTATTCAAGTTCAAGTCACATGTTCATCTAGCTGCCGACAGAGCGTAAGAAAGTGCTGCTGTTCTTCTTCTTTATAGCATGCAAACAGTTTTTCAACTTCTTGCTGCATGTCTTTCTCAGCAGCTCGAATGACTTGTTTCCCCTTGTTTGTAAGTTCAATCATAACTTTACGCCGATCATCTTTTGAATGGTAGCGCTCCACAAGATTCAGTTCATACAAACGTGTAATCGATGCTGTGATAACGCTTGGACTCGCCTTCATTTCGTCTGCCACTTTGGTAACAGGTATTGTATGTGATCGTTCAACAATCAGTAAAATATGATATTGAAAAGGGGTAATTCCGTAATGCTGTAAAAGACTTTTTACATTTGTCATTACTTTTTTGTTTAAAGATATTGAAATTTTTTGAATTTCTTCACCAAATATCATTGGATCCATCCACCTCACCGCCCCTTTCTCTCTAACATGTCTTATGATGAACGTTAGATTTCTATAGCTCCTTATGAATTTATACTTTTGGGAGCTGGAAGCATACGAATATCTTCCTCTTGAGCTTCTGATTTCTTTTCTTCGACTACTTTATCTTTACGTACGTCACGAAGGAAGAAGCTTAAAATCAAACCGATAACAGAAATCGCTGTTGCCCAGTAGAAGGCATCGTTAATACCTTGAATCGTACCTTGCTGCGTCATTTTTCCAGATAAAATCGTGAGCGCTTGCTGCTGAGCTTGATCTTGTGATAAATGCAAAGTAGCGGCCACTTTTTTGACGAATAAATGAAAGCTATTCATAAAGAATGGATCTGACGTATTCATGGAACTGCTGATTTCATTTACATGATACGTTGTACGGTTCGTAAAAATCGTCGTCATCAAACTAATACCAATTGAACCACTTACTTGACGAAGCGTATTAGACATTGATGTTCCGTGACTGCTTAGTCGCTGCGGAAGCTGATTTAAACCGGCTGTCATAATCGGCATCATTAAAAGTGACATACCAAACGAACGGATAATATAAATCCCTAAAATATGATTAAACGGTGTATCCATCGTCAGCTTCGTAAATTCAAACGTTGAAATAGATGTAATGAGCATACCAACGATTGCTAGCGGACGAGGTCCCACTTTATCAAACAATGTACCTGAAATTGGCGACATAACCAGCATAACAAGTGCTCCAGGAAGTAACAGGAGTCCTGAATCAAAAGCAGAATAGCCGCGGATGTTTTGCAAGTAAATTGGAAGTAAGAACATACCTGCGTACATACTGATTGTAATTGCAATACTAATAATATTCGATAATGAAAAGATATTATATTTAAATACCCGCATATCCAACAGCGGCTTTTCAGATTTAATTTGCTGAAGGACAAATATAATTAACAGCACTGCCCCGCCAATGATTGTAGAAAGAACAACTGGATCCGTCCAGCCGTCATTTCCAGCTTCACTGAATCCATAAAGCAATAACCCCATACCTGCAAGTGATGTCACAACAGAAGGCATGTGTACTTTTACATCTTTTGGAGGCTGAATATCTTTTAATTGAAAGAAAGCAATAATCAGTACAATGGCACCTAATGGCACCATGCCGTTAAAAAGGATGTGCCAATCATAGTTTTGAATAACCCATCCAGATAAAGTTGGACCAATAGCCGGTGCGAACATCATGGCCAATCCAAAAATCCCCATCCCTTTTCCTCTCATGTGAGGAGGGAAAATAAACACAATAATAGTCATGACAAGAGGCGATAAGACACCTCCGCCAATAGCTTGAATTAAACGGCCCGTAAGCATAATGGGAAACGTAGGTGCAATTCCGCAAATCAATGATCCTACTGTAAAACAAAACATTGCAAATAAGAACAAGCGACGTACACCAAATCGTTCAATTAAAAAAGCTGAAAGCGGAATTAACGCCCCGTTCACAAGCATATATCCAGTTAACAGCCACTGAGCTGTATTTGCCGTTACGCCAAACTCAGTAATCAAATGCGGGATGGCTACGTTTAGTAACGTTTGGTTTAATATTGCAAGAAACAAACCAAGCATTAAAACAATTAATAGCGGAATATGCTTTTTGATGGATCCATCACTTGTGTTTTCTATACTGGCTGTCATCATATTTCCTCCCTTCTTGAACTGTTGTAGTAAGAATTAGTCTTTCGAAATTTTCACTTCGGCGTTCATACCTGGCAGAACATGCTCTGAATAATTAGAAATAGAAATTTTCACAGGAACCGTTTGAGACACTTTTGTGTAGTTTCCATCTGAGCTTGAGTTGGATGTTAAAGATGAAAGTGAATTGGTTGCATATCCAATTTCTTCGACTTTACCGTCGATTTTTGCACTGCTGTCTCCGTCTACCGTTACATCTACATCGTCGCCTTCTTTAATATCCTTAAGCTGATCTTCTTTAATATTTGCTACGATAAATAGGTCTTTCATATCTACTTCCGTTGCAATTTGCTGTCCAGCTTGAACCATTTGATTTTCTTTTACGTTTGTTTGAATAATTTTTCCATCTGCTGGTACTGTAGCAGCTACAGACCCTTTTTCAGCTTGAATTTTAGCAATTTCAGCATCTTTTGATACATCATTTCCTTCTTCTACTGTCCAGCTTGCTACTTTACCTGCTGCAGGTGCAACTACATTGTATACATCTCCGGATACTTTAGCGTTATCCGTTGTAATATAGTTCGATTTTTGAACGTAATAATATCCTCCTCCAATTAATAAAGCTAAAATAACGATGATTCCAATAAAATTTGTTACCATTAAGCGACTTCTAGACATTCATTACTCCTCCTTAATACTTCAATAATAAAATTACTTTTTTATATAGCTTTTTCATAAAGATATTATCCCCATCTATTATGAGATATGTTTCTTTATAATCATCTATTTGGTTAACCACCTAAATAACTTTATCATAAAGATATTTTTTCGTAAAGATATTAATTTAAAAATAATAATGGTGGTTAAAGATAATCATTGCCATCCTTTACAATTGTTTCATTTTATTTTAGAGTTAGTTTATATATGTCGGTAGTGTACAAGGAGATGGAAGCTAGCATGGCTAACAATTTAGAGTCAAAAATTGAACACCTTTATCAAATTAACACATCTTTTTTTCAATATATGCGACATTTAGTCGAAGAAACATTAAAAACACAGCCTTATCACTTAACACCCACTAAATTTTATATCTTAAACTACATTGCCAGCGGCACAAAGTATATGGTAGCAGATATTTCAAATAAACTTCACTTAACCTCGGGCGCTACAACTAGCTTATTAAATCAATTGGAAGAAGAATCTCTCATTAAGCGCGTGCGAGACGAAAAAGACCGGAGAGTCGTGTGGGTTTCATTGACCGATGAATCAAAGAAACTTGTTTCAATAATTACAGAGAAGCGAAATGGATTTTTAAAAGATATGCTGTCAGCTCTAACTGTAGAAGAACAGGAAGAATATTTTCGCTTATTAAATAAAATGGATGCCCTCTTAAGCGATAAATATGGATTTTCATATTAGGATACCTAAAAGAGCCCCGTTTCGAATAGAAACGGAGCTCTTTGTTATTTTAGAAAGCAGAATTTATTAGTGCAGCTGCTTTGTCAGGAAAATCGATAAAAGGATTTCGGTTGCCTTGCAACTCAAAGATTGCTGCATTGCGATGTTTTTCATAAAGTGAAACAGTAAATTCTTCATGCCATTTTAGTAAAAGAGGAAGATCTACTCGCGAAGAGTCAATTTTATTATGATAGCGAATTAAAAAATAAAGAGTTGATCGAGCCACAATTCCTTTTCCATATTCGGGTTCAAACTTACCTTTTTCTGCTTTGCCACATCCTTCTTTCACATCTGATTGCTTTACTTCCGGCGTATAATCGGGGAAGTCAATATAAGAAGAATTACCTCTTCGACTGTTACAAGAAGGTTCACACGCAAATAAATGATGCAAATCGCCTCTCATAGGCTCTTGTTTCCCAAACCAAGATTGCGGGACAACGTGCTCACAGTTTAGCAGTATATCATTGCTTGAAAGAGAGGAGTTACTAAGCGACTGAAGTTGATCAATATCTTGCTGTATAGTTTCTAACGGATCCATCCCTTTCCCTGAGTATAGACTTTTCAGCTCCCCATTCTCCTGTAGATCCACCCATGGATATACATATTTATGCGGCGAATAACTTAGCAAATGCTGATGCGTTTCCTTTAACAAAGTTTGCATGGCTTCTCTTTCAAAGAGCGTATCTTGATAATAAAGATTTTTATTTTCTTCATCTGTCTTTTCATCATAATAACTTCGATTGTTTGCGTATTCGTGATAAAGAGCTTTTGCCTGCTGCTTTTCCATCATTAACATATCTAAACTGCTTCTCATCCGATCACCTCTGAAGTCATTTGACGTTGAATTTCACGCAACAGCTTTTCAACAACGGTCAAGTGCACAAATCCGTTTCCTACTTCTCTTGGTGATTCATTTAATGGAAGGGTTCTTCTGATTAACTGTGCATAAAGCTCTGGTTCTGTAAGTTCTCTTCCAAACATTTCATTTGAAAGAACTTTTATCAATCCTAAGGCCCCTGCTACGTGAGGTGTTGCCATAGAGGTTCCGCTCAGTGCAGCATACTTTCCATTCAAGTAAGTTGATACGATCTTCTCTCCCGGAGCCACTACATCTACTTCGTTGTTTGAGTTGGAAAACAACGAAGATCGTTTCTCTAAATTAACAGCTCCTACGCTAATCACTTCATTATATGACCCTGGGTACGCAAACTCATCTGTGGAGCCTTCTCCATCTCCTTCATTTCCCGCTGCGCAGACAACTAAAATATTCTGATCAACAGCATCTTGAATCGCTTCATGTAGCTCAGGCACATCCGACGGACCTCCAAACGACATCGAAATGATATCTGCTTTTTGCTCGATGGCGTAGTTAATACCTTGAATAATCCACTCGTATTGACCTGAACCATTTCCATCAAGTACTTTTAGGATAAGTAAGCCCACTTCAGGAGCCACTCCTACAACACCCGTTCCATTATGCGCTGCTGCAATTGTGCCTGCTACGTGAGTGCCGTGACCATTATAATCTTGAAAAATATCTGGATTTTGTTGATCATCTTGTGTAAAGTTTTTTCCTCCAATAATTCGCTCCTGCAAATCTGGATGTGTAACATCACAGCCAGTATCCAAAACCGCTATGGTTATTCCCCGTCCCTTTGTTTGCTTCCATACTTGCTCTGCTCCAATTAGAGCGACTCCTTCTGGGACTTCATTAAATTGATTCAATTGTTCAACTACTTGAAATGGGATAATGCGCACTTTGCTCTTCATTCAGATTCCCCCTGCAGGATTAAATGGAAGCTGGTTCATGGTTGGATCACTTTTAATCGCTTATTTTTGGAGCTTACTCATCGAGGTTTGTTACTTCTAAACTTATTATAACACAAAAACAGAACGCATGTTTGTATTTTTGTAAATTTTTTTGCAAATAAATAAAAAGCAGAAGCGAAATTTCCGCCTCTGCTTTTTATTTATTGTTGGTTTTTAGAGGAATCAGGAACGGCACATTGACCATCTGCACAAAAGGCATCATCTGCGCCTTCTGGAGAAAGGCTCTTCAAAGCGGGAGTCGGATTTTCTTCTTCCCATACTTGTTGGAGAGCTCCTACAAATGTTTCGATTGGCTGTGCACCTGAAATCGCATATTTTTGATTAACAACAAAATATGGAACACCGCTAATACCATATTGCTGAGCCGTTGCTTCATCACTGCGCACTTCATTTGCGTATGCGTTTTTATCCGCGAGAATTTGACGTGCTTCTTCTCGGTCAAGACCTGCATCTTCTGCAACAGCAACCAGCGTCTCTTTTTCACCTAGATGTTTTGATTCAGTAAAGTATGCATATAAGAGTTTTTCTGTAATGGCTGCTTCTTTTCCTTGAGCTTTTGCAAATTTAGCTAAGCGGTGAGCATCAAATGTATTAGTTGGCTTCATATCGTCAAAATTAAAGGATAAGCCCACACTAGCTGCCTGCTGTCCGATTCCTTCATTTGCTTGCTTCGCTTGTTCAATCGTCATTCCATATTTAGCAGCAAGAGCTTCATTAATCGTTTTGCCAGTATCAACTGGGGCGTTTGGATCCAGCTCGAAGCTTTTAAATTCAACCTGCACATCATCTTTGTGTGCAAATTGCTGAAGCGCTTGCTCTAATCGGCGCTTTCCAATATAACAAAAAGGACAGACAAAATCTGACCATACTTCTATTTTCATCGTGACACCTCTTCAATTCAAGATAATTCTTATCGTAGCATACCTTTGAAGAAACTCCATCATAACTTGCTCACACAAAGCAAAAAACACGGTGTTGATTTACATACTAAGTGTATTAAATCAACACCGTGTTTTTATCTCACTTATTTTAAATTCATTGCTTTTAGAAGAGCATCATGTAAATACGTATTTTCGTATACTCCAGTAAATCTTTCTGAGCCGGCACCCATTGCATTTAAAGGAACGTCTGATGACGTATGCTCTTCAGTTGTCCAATCCGCAACGAACTGCTCTTTTGAATGAGCGATTGCAAATGGCCCATCTTCTTTTGATGCTTCATCTCCACCGTTATCTTTATTGTCTACTTTTTCAAGTGCTAAACCTCCGGTTGCATGGTCAGCTGTTACTAATACGAGAGTGTCTGGGTGTGTTTTAGCATAAGCTTTAGCCATCTTCACCGTATCATCAAGCTGCTTACCTGCTTTAATCATGAGTTCAGCATTATTATTATGAGCCATTTCATCAATGGCTTCCTCTTCTACTACAAGAAAGAACCCTTTTTTATTTTGTGATAGCGTATTGATTGCTTTTTTTGTCATGTCTTTTAGAGATACTTGAGGGTTGTACACATCACCTTGGCCTTCAGGAGCTTGTTGAAACATTTCTTCATTAGCAAACAGACCAAGCAATTTTGTTCCTTTAGCATATTTTAATTCATTTTCGTTATTAACGTACGTATACCCAAGTTTTTGTGCTTTGTTTACTAAGTTTCCTTGCGTTCCTTTGCTTCCTTCAGTTTTATCTTCTGGCGGGGCATCTGGATGTGCACCTTCATTTCCTTTTGTGTACCAATAATCTTCTCCGCCACCTAGAATCACATCTACTTTACTGTTTTCAAGATACTGCTTCGCGATGTCACTTTGAGCACTTCGATCTTTAACATGTGCGCCAAAAGCAGCTGGAGTTGCGTCTGTTACTTGACTTGTTGTCACAAGCCCCGTCGTTTTCCCAGCTAATTTTGCTTTTTCTAAAACTGTTTGAACAGGCTTTCCTTTCATATTTACGCCAATAGCGCCATTATAACTTTTAACTCCTGAAGCCATGGCTGTAGCAGCTGCAGCAGAATCCGTAACAAATGAATTTCCTGAAGATGTATGGACTCTCCCTACTGCCGGCATATCATCCATTGCTAACTTTCCATTTGCTCCTACGGCGGCCAGTCGGATCGCATCACGATGATCGGTACCCATACCGTCTCCAACAAAAAGAATAACATTTTTAGCTTTTTGGTTATTTACGCCTTTAGCTGCTTTAGCATCTGTTGGTGAATTTGTTCCAAATGCTAGCGCTGCTACAGTTACCGCTGATAATACTGCCGCTCCAATTGCACGTTTTTTCATTGTTTACACCCTTTACTGTTTATTATTGACATAACTTAACTGTACACGCAGTCTGTTAAATCAACTTGAATAAAAGGTTAAAGGTGTGTAAAAATATATAAACTTCCATTTACAATGCATGAAAGAGGCTTTCCTTTTAGCTAATCAATACTTGGCGGAACTTCAAGCCAGCCTTTTTTAATCATAATTTCTGTTGCTTCGCTTGCATATTGAAACGCATCTTCTCCTATCAGCATCATTTTAGCCACAATATCTCTTCGAAAACTAAATGCTGCTCCAAACGCCTGACTTCCGATACTGAAGTTACTTAGTAAAATATCGCATGTCAGCATCAAACGATCCGAAAAAGCAGGCGTTTCAGAAGTCGTTATGCTTCCTGTTGAGGCAACAGAAGGTGAAATATCGTCTTGTATAATTATTTCTTCAAGTCGTGTAATAATTTTTTTACTGAGCTCTTTTCCTTTCAAAAAATGCTTTTTCACTTCGGTATCTGTCGCCGTTTGAGAAAAAGCCTTCATTAACTTCATCCCGACAATGTTTGTTTCGACTCCATGATAAATCTGCGCTAGCTCCATCGTATTTAATACTCTTTTGTCCGCAAATACATTTAAGCCGCTCAGATATTTTCTATCCGAAACAAACTCAACGGTAGTTGGCATTGGAATATAGGGTGGGCGTGATAAAATTCCTTTTCTCAATAAGTACTGCGTACAGGAATCGTAGCACTCTTGCGTAATTTTTGTTAAATCTTGATAAAGTTTCACCACATCTTCTCTGTAGGCCTTGCCTAAACTTAATGTATACATCCCCATACTAATTTCTTTGATGACACGAAGAAACATAATATCAAATCCGTTAGTAAATAGTTTTGGAGCCTGTACATTTACGTCTTGAGATGAAAGCCCCGTTGGCACTACCGCTCCTTCTTTTTCAAATATTGTTTTTATTTTCCGTATGTATATAATAAGCTGCTCACGCAAGTCCGTCATAATTGTTTTAGCATCTTCATCATCCGCATGTTCAATCATATAATCTAACAAGCAAATAATTAACGTTTTCTGCTGATATGTCATCCACAGCGTCCCAATTTCGCTTGAGGTAATACTAGGTTTGTCAGGCACTGTTACTTCCCTCCGCTTCTTCAGATTTGTTGAGTACGTCTGCTTCTTTGAAAAGAGAGCATACTCATTGTACATTTACTTATCATTATGCTATCCAACATTCTTTTTTTTATTTAAATCTCTAACAAACAGCTTTTCAGGCAACAAAAAACAGCTCCGATTACAGAGCTGTTTTTACGTTTAATTTGTATAGTTAAGATTCTAATTAATATGAAAAGGCTCGTTTTTTATTAAATCGTTGCTACAATAAAAGTTAATTGACCAGAGAGTTTGTATTCTCCAAATTGGGTGGGGACAGTGAAAATTGCTCTTTTAATATTGTCCATTTTCTTTTAGCTGTTCCTCCAATGAAATTGAGCTGTGTATCCTCATCTACTTCTATTCCCAGCTTTTTAAAGATGTCTTTATTACGGATGCGGTATACAGGTTCACTGTCGACAATTACGCCATCCATATCAAAAATAAAAGCTAATTGATTCATCTTTACCCCTTCTTTCGTTTAAAGATTGTCACGAAAAACTTTTACTTTGTCCATGAATTTTTTTACACGATCAACATCCACATGGTTTTCAAATTTGCCGTCGTATTTAAATGTTGTACCTACAACTGCCCCATCAGCAATAGATAACTGTTCTTTGAAATTAGTGAAATTAACTCCTGTATTAACAAGTAGAATTGTATTGGGAACAGCCTCCTTTACGCGCATTAATAACTGCACGTCCGTCTTGGCCCCTGCTGTTAATCCAGATACACATAGTGCATCTGGTCTATTATTAAATACCGTAGATGCAGCAATACTTTCAATTTCCCGCTCAGCCAAATACGCAGCAGATTCAGGAACAACATTATATAATAATTTAACGTTTTGTGCCCCAATTCGATGCTGATGTCTAATTGTTTCTCCAACGTTGGTATTCCAAGTACCAAAATCACTTGCATATACGCCTGTAAAAATTTCTCTAACAAATTTAGCCCCTGTAGCAGCCGCTAAATCCAAAGATTTCTTAGCATCCCACAATACATTTACCCCAAAGGGCACTTTAATTTCCGACATCAATTCACCTATAATTCGGGCCATCGCAGCTACAGTTTCCGTTTTAACATCCGTTAAATATGGCATGCTAAACTCATTTGAAAACATAATGGCATCCACTCCGCCTTCTTGAAGAGCATGCAAATCCTTTCTTGCCATTTCTACCACATAGTCCATGCCTTTTTCATTATTAAAATATGGATCTCCCGGCAACGGTAACAAGTGACACATAGCAATAATAGCTTTTTCCGTTCCGAGTATTTCTTTTAACCACGTCATATACATTGCCCCCTTATTCTACAAATACTATATTTCAAGTCAACTAGGAAACCTCCTTCCAAAATAATTAGAAGGAGGCAATTTTTAAATAAAAATATCAAATAATAAAACGCCTCCAAAAGCAATAAACGAGAGCAGTGTTTCTAGGACCGTCCAAGTTTTAAACGTCTCTTTTACTGTTAAACCAAGATATTCTTTTACTAGCCAAAAACCTGCATCATTTACATGAGAGAACATTAGTGATCCTGCTCCTGTCGCAATAACCAGCAGTTCCAGATTAACTCCAGACATATGCACAATGATTGGTGAAACAATGCCGGCGGCTGTTGTTAATGCAACGGTTGCTGATCCTGTAGCAATACGAATTAATCCTGCTACCATAAATGCTAAGACAATAGGAGAAAGCGATAATTGCTCAGACATTTGAGCAATTGATGTACCTACACCGCTATCAATTAAAATTTGTTTAAATCCCCCTCCAGCTCCAATAATTAAAATAATAGATCCGACCGGAAGTAAAGACTCTTCCACTAATTTTTTAATCACATTTTTCTTCATTCCCTGACGCATGCCCAAAAGATAAAATGCGGCAAAGCAAGAAATTAAAAGTGCGATGACAGGACTGCCGATAAACACAAAAAATTTAGTTAAAAAGCTAGAAAGCGGTATATACGGAGCCATAACAGATAACACCATTAATAACACAGGTAATAAGATAATGAAAAATGAAATACCTGTTTTAGGTAATTTTTTAGATGAAGTGCTGACACGAATTAATTCAGGTTCCCCTTCAGGAATCACACGTTTATGCACCCATTTTGCGAATACGGGACCTGCTACTATTGCTGCTGGAAGAGCAATAACCAATGAATAGAGCAAAACTCTTCCTAAGTCTGCATTATATATTCCAATGGCTGTCATCGCTCCCGGGTGGGGGGGAACAAGACCGTGTACAATCGATAGTCCTGCAATTACAGGTAGTGCAATTAATAGAATATTTTGTCTTGTTGTTTTATGAATAGAAATTACTAACGGCAGTAAAATAACAATTCCGACTTCAAAAAAAACCGGAATGCCTATTATAAAACCAGCAAAGAGCATCGCCCATGGCAACTTTTTGATTCCAAAAAACCTAATGAAAAACTCCGCGACCTGCATGCCAGCACCTGAGTCTGACATCATTTTTCCTAAAATCGTTCCAAGCGCCAAGATTCCAACAAGGTGACCTAAAACACTGCCCACTCCTGTTTCATAAGCTCCCACAATTTTGTCCATCGAAAGCCCTGACATAATAGCCAGAAATAAACTGGCAACGGTTAAGCTGATAAAAGCATGCCACTTCCACCAAGAGACTCCTAATACAACAATAACAATTGCTAGGCATGTCACAAGCAATAGATACATATCCATACTAAATTCCTCTTTTCCCCCATTTAGTAAACGCTCTCATTTTTCAGCCGAAAAGAATATGTATTCTTCTCGCACTTCTTAAATATCGTAATTCACAATGTATTGCTGCATCTCTGTATTATAATAGCCCTCACTGTATTCGATGATATTTCCTTCTTCATCATATGAATATCGTGATCTTTTTAATAGCGCTTCTCCGGCCTGCATATTTAGTCTTTCTCCTACATAAGAATCAGCTTTTGCAACAGCAAACTGATCTCGAAATTTCTCCAATGAAATATCCTGTTCTTCAATCAAATCGTATAACGATTGTGCATTTAAGTGTGTTAATTCTATCCCTTCCATGCGCTGCATGGTTAAATAATGCGTGTAATGAATATAAGGTTCATTATCTAAATAGTAAAGACGTTCTATTCGAATGCATTGCTCACCGAACAGCGTATATAAAGTTGTTTCTGGTGCATTTTCAATTGTCTCTGCCCCAAGCAGCCTTTTTTGAATGATATGCCCTTTTTCCACCAACACTTCGGTAAAGCGTTTTCCTTTTGACAGCCTTGAAATGGATGTATTTCGAATAACTTTTGTTCCTTTACCGCTTTTTGTTTCTAAATATCCATCTTTCACAAGTTCTTTGATAGCATTTCGAACCGTAATTTTACTTACTTGAAATTCCTCTTCCAGCTGCGGTTCAGAAGGAATATTTGTTTGAATGGGATACACGCCATGCAAAATTCGATCTTTTAAGATATTTTTTATTTGCAAATACAATGGTCCTTTTTTTCGAGATACGTTCACTATTACATCCTCTACCTTTCTACATCGCCTACTGATTCTGTCATCGCTTTTTGTATATCATACTGAGATGACATAGGAGTATCGCCTACGATTGTATGAGCAAGCACTCCCGCTGTTACAGCGAATGCAACAGTTTTTTCTGCTGAAAAGCTCTCCAACTCGCCATATAAAATGCCGCTTGTATAGGCATCTCCTGCGCCTATTCTATCATAGACAGAAAAAGTAATCGTATCAGAAAATGTAAATGTATGATTTTTATATATAAAACCGCATAAAGAGTGCTTATTGTCCTTATTAATAGATCGGTGCGTGCCGGCTACGACAGAAAGGCCGTATTTCTTTGCTACCTTTGGAATTAGTTTCATCAGCTGCTCTTTTCTGCTTGCTTCTTCTGTTTCCATCTTAAGAATGTGCATAGCATCTTGTTCATTCATCATTACGATATCTGCAAGGTACAGCATATCTTCATAATGAGGTTTTGCGTTTTCATATCCTCCATCTCCCCATAGAGACGGACGGTAGTTACAGTCAAATACGACCGTACCACCGCGTTCTTTTACCGCTTTGGCAAAGGATTTCATATGGGACCGGACGGAATCATTCATTGCCAGAGAGATTCCGCAAAAATGCACCACATCTACTTTCTCTGCAATATTCTCAAAATCATATATGCCTTCAGGAGCTCTGTTGAAGCTGCTTTCTAAACGGTTGGTATATGTAACCCGGCTAGACCGGGACCCAAATCCATTTTCTAAAAAATACATACCGACATGTTTTCCGCTGCGTTTAATAAATGACTGTGAAATACCTAACTTTTTAAGATAAGATAAAGCCGCATCTCCCACAGCATTATCCGGTAAAGCAGAAATCAAATATCCCGTATATCCGAAGTTAGCTAATCCCGCCGCTACATTTACCCCTGTACCAGAAAACGAATAGCTTAATGTATTAGCTTGAGAAAGTAATTCATATCCTGGTACTTGTAAACGCATCATTACCTCGCCAAATGCTGCAAAATTCTTAGCCATGCTGATCAACTAACTTTTTCATCTTTTCAAGTAACTCACGTACATCATCTACTTTTGTCTTTTCTGTTTTTTGGTCAATAATTGACGAGTAGACATGTGGAATAATCTTTGGGACGTCCGCTTCCAAAGCAATACGCAAAATTGTTTCAAAGTTTTCTTTATCAATTCCGCCAGTTGGCTCTAGAGCGAATCCTTCTTCGCCGCATGCTTGTGCCACAGCTCGGAATTCTTCTTCATGGCTTAACCCTTTCATAGGAAAATACTTGAGCGCGTTGCCTCCCATGTCACGTACTAGGGCAATAGCCGTTTTTACTGGTACAATAGCTTGTTCATTATGCGCTGCACTAACTGGACCAGTCGAAATATTTACGTAGCCGACTTTTCCAGTTGGGGACACTAAACTATTAATCCAGCTATCCTTTTCACCTAGATTAGCACGTGTTGCTCCAACAGCGGGAAATACTTGATTAATATGACTGCCAGCATAGTTCTTTGCAATTTCTGCTACTACAGCTGCCTGACGATTGTCTCCAGCCCCTAAACCGATTGATACTGCTTCTTCAATTTCTTTTCCGTATTCTTCCATTGCTTTTACTGCTTCTTCGACAGTAGAATAATCCTTGGATAACACGCCTACTAAGACATGCCCTTCTGCAGCCTCAAATACTTCTTTGGCATTTTCGATACTGTTTGCTAATACGTTTAACGCTGCGCGCTCTTTATAAAAACGTTTTGTAATGTTTGACATGTCACTTTCCTCCCACAATTTCGCGTATTCTAGACTCAATTACATGTATATCGTCGCCCTTTAAAGGTCTGGGATCGATGTCAAAATATCCTTGTCTTATCCCATAATCGCGTGTATAAATAGCAATTTCACCTTCACACAACTCTTTTACAACCTCTTTCGCAGTTGTATTAGCCCGTTCTGGACTGATTTGAATTCGTGCACGGAATATAGCTCGACCTGCTTCATCTTGTACAATTGTCACATTCACGCCTTCTATATCTTTTAATGACATCAATGCTTGTAAACTTTCTTTTTCTTGTTCACTTTTATCTTTTTTCTCGCGATACTCATCAAGAGCTTGAAGTAATCCAAACGTTGTTTCCTTACCAACTTTCATACTTCTTCCAATGCAATGTAATTGAACTTTCAACCATTCAATGTAGTTACGTTTACCACCAACAATTCCAGACGTTGGACCTTCAATTGCCTTTGAACCACTATAAATCGCAAGGTCTGAGTATTTTACATACTTTTGAAGGTCTTCTTCTGCCGCGGCATCCACAATCAATGGAATATTATTCTTCTGTGCAACTTCCCACGCTTCTTCCACAGAAATCATATTTTTTTGAACAGTGTGATGAGACTTCACATAAAGGATAGCAGCTGTATTTTCGGAAATCGCTTCTTCAATATGAGTTGCTCTACCCTCATTAGCATAGCCAACTTCAATAAGCTTTCCGCCACCTAAATAAACCATGGTTTCAACTGGGGCCCCGTACTGTACGTTATGACCTTTCAGCATAATAATTTCATTTTTTGAGATGACTTCTTGATGAAGGCGCTCGCTTTTACGGCGGTTTCCTTCTGTAACAAGAGCAGCAATAGAGAGAGCAATTCCACTTGAAGCTGAGTTAACAACCACAGCTGCTTCTGATCCTAGAATGTCAGCAATATGGTCACCTGCTTTATCAACTAAATCAGCAATCTCAACGTAATTTTGTCCTCCTTGCTTCATTGCATCCATTACTGTATCAGTTGGTGCTGATACTCCTAAGATGCTCATTCGGCCGCTCGCATTAATTACTCGTTTCAAGCCATATTTAGCATTCAATGAACGTTCCATTTACAACTACTCCTTTTGCTTTAATTATTTGCTTACCTTCTCTCTGCTCTCCTTCGGAATCAATAAACAGAACAGGCTCGTCTTCTATAGTAAAGAGAGTTAAATTGGCACGCTCTCCAACTTGTATCCTTCCTAACTCGGGTCTGTTAAGCCATTTTGCCGCATTAACAGTAACACCATTAACTACTTCTTCAAGGCTGTATCCTAAATAAAGAAATTTAGATAATACATGAGCTAAGCTATATACAGGCCCATTTAGTCGGTTCTTCCGATAAATATCTGTACTGATTGTATCGAATTTAACATTATGCTTTTTGGCAGCTTCTGCTACTTGAAACGAAAAGCTTGCATTTCCATGCCCTACATCCAAATGAACACCTCGTTGGATGGCCTCCATTAGGAGTGGAAGCGGCTTTCCTTCATTATCAAATAGATTATTAGCTTTTCCATTCAAATAGTGAGTAATAATGTCTCCTTTTTCTAGAATCGAAACAACTTCCTCAATAGCAGGAGGGCCAGATCCGATATGAACCATTAATGGAAGTGAAATTTCACTAGACATTTTTCGAGCAAAATATAAAGGCTCAATACCCCTTTTACCTACTACACTTTTACTTATACGGGCTTTTAAACCTACAATAATGCTTCTATATGCTTTCATGGCTTCCAAAATTTTTTCCGCTTTTAGCCACTCCATATTTGAAAGCTCATCTGTGCGTTTTAGACCAATACGCGAAATATTTAAAAACGCTAACAAATTAGTTTTTGCTGCATATTGGCTTTGAACTAAATCTGCTATTTGATCAGCACCGCAGCTACCTGCATCTACAAGTGTTGTTACTCCTTGTTTCACTCCTATCTCGTCTATCTCATCTCCATACGGCTCGAAATCTGGAAATGCATGAACATGTAAATCAATCCATCCGCTTGATATGTAGGTTCCTGAGTAATCATAAACAAGCGGTGCTTTTCCTTCACCAGCTTTTGCTATCTCAGAGATTTTTCCATTTTCTATAACAATATCAAACTCTTTTTCAGTGACCGATTTGACATTCCGTAATAGAAACCGATTCTCCATTTCGTTCACTCCCCTTATGATGACGCTTACACTAATGTTAATTATTTTTCTGCTTTTACAAATGTAGAATAACATAAAGAATTAAATAAGTAAATATAACGTTATAATGTTTTAATTCAAAAAAAATAAAAAGCGGCCAATAGCCGCTGGTTTTTACCTTTTCTTGAATATATATGTCACTTTTGTTAACTCTTCCGATGCGCTCCATAGTTTTTCCGCTACGTTCGCTTTAAATAAAACATCTCCCATCATATCTTTTACAGGATATCCTTTTTTAGCAGCTTTTCCGTCTGGCCCAATATACGCACCTCCTTCTATTGATTCAGTGGCTGCATAAAGAGTAGGCAGCGCGCCCATTTCTGCAGATTGACTAAATAGCTTGACTAAAAATTTCAACAAAGCGTTTGGCTCTTTGCCTGAACCGCGTGATAATAGGTTAGTATTCGAAATGCCTGGATGCACAGCGGCACTAATTGTCGTTGATCCAGCTGCTTCTAAGCGGTTTTGCAATTCTTTTGCAAACAACAGGTTGGCGAGTTTACTTTGTCTATAGAACTTCATTGGACTGTAGCCTTTTTCCCCGTCTAGATTATCAAAATAGATTTCTCCAGAATTAGCAGCTATACTGCTTACCGTTACGACTCGTGAATGTGGAGTTTCTATTAGCAAAGGAAGAAGCAAACCCGTCAATGCAAAATGCCCTAAATGATTACAGCCAAACTGCAGTTCAAATCCATCTTTCGTTTTGCTGTGAGGCGGCACCATCACGCCTGCATTATTAATGAGAAGATTCAAAGACGAGTATTGTTGAAGAAATTGATTGGTGAAATGTCGAATAGAGCTCAAGTCACTGAGATCTAATGACATAATCGTCACTTTAGCATTCCCGTTAGCCGCTTTAATTCTCTTTTCAGCCTCTTTCCCTTTTGCTTCATTACGCACAGCAAGAATGATTTCTGCTCCGCGCGCAGCTAGAGCCTTTGCAGCTTCAAATCCAATACCGCTGTTTCCTCCCGTTATAAGGGCTGTTTTTCCCGTTACATCGGGCATTCGTTCAGCTGTCCATTTTGTTATCATATAAGTTCTCCCTTTCAGCTATAGCTGTTTTTCTAGAATTTAAGCGTCTAAGTCACACTAAATTAACGTTTTTTTAAAATTAAGGTATGTATAAAGTATAATGTCTTCAAAACAAAAGGAACAAGCTTTTTCAAAGCTCGTCCCTTTTATATGTTTATGTGGTTCGCGGCGAATCGTAGCGTCCAAACCAGTCGTATCGGTTTGTGGAGACCCATTTATATAGCGGACTGAACGCTTTTTTCATCAATGGTAAATGCAGAAGTACGCCGATTGGAAATGTAAGAGGTAAAACAGTTAAAAGCCGTCTAACCGTCTCAAATCCTGCTAGCACTTCACCTTTTTTGGTTACCATATGAATTTGGTCATACAAATCCCTTCCTTCTTTTTTTAAATAACTATACTCTGTTCGTTCAATGTATTGAACTGGAATCCACTGGATTTGGTTCGTCCAGTCCAGCGCTTTAATTATTTTTTTTACGTTGTAACATAAAGGACATTCCGCATCAAAAAATACTTTGTGCTTCATTGTTTCCACCTTTCTTCCTTTGTTTCTTTTTCCTTAGTTTATAAATACCCTTTTCCCCTTTTTAATAACCACCATTAGGAGGCATTTCTTGTATAGCCTGGCTTTAAAGCGAACATTTTTTGTGGGGTTTCTTTAGTGAAGCCGCGAAAGAAGACAGGATTTTTTTATAAAATATCACTTTTTTGGTTTAAAGCACTAAAAACATGTTAGAATAGATTCCATATTGATTTAAAGCACTAGATGCACGCATTTAGTCACATACTAAAAAGAACTGAATGAATCCAATGATAAAAGGTAAAGGTAATGTCTTCATAAACTTATCATGGAAGTAGGTTTATAAATGACGGAGAAAAAAGGAGAAACAGGTGATTACTTTTATCCATTTCATATAAGCTTTATTTACGTAAGGATGTGTAAACGATGAAAAATAAGTACATGCTGTCAGCTTCAGGTATGTATATTAACTACTTTCTACTTGGCATGGTAAATATCATGCTTGCATCAAATATGTCATTTTTGACAAAACAATTAAATACCGACGGTGCCGGAATCAGCTATATTATTTCTGCTATCGGAATTGGAAAGCTGCTTTCATATTCTCTATCAGGCATCTTGTCTGATAAATTCGGACGAAAGCCTTTGATTCTTGTTTCGTCTCTGACGATGGCTATTTTCTTAATTGGCATTCCATTATCGCCAAATTATCCAACAGCCTTTATCTTTGCCATTATTGCGGGTATTGCAAATTCTGCTATGGACGCTGGAACGTACCCTGCTTTGATTGAAGTTTTTCCTAAATCTTCAGGTTCAGCCAGTGTTCTTGTAAAAGCATTTATTTCAGCTGGAGCGGCACTTCTTCCGTTTATGATTGCCTTTTTTGCGGATCGTGATTTGTTTTATGGGTATGCTTTTTTCCTTCCGGCTCTTATTTATTTACTAAATATGATCTTTATGTTCAAACTGCCTTTTCCCAATCATAAACGCGAACAGAGTACAGTTCAACAACAAAATACAGCGGAGAATAAATTCATCTCTCCTCCTAAAATGAAACAAGAAGGAATTGCTCTTATTGTGATTGGATTTACTTCTACAGCGCTGTTTACAGTGGCTCAAATTTGGCTCCCTACTTATGGTCAACAAGTATTAGGTATGGCTGAAAGCAGCTCGGTTCGCCTTTTAAGCTACTACAGCATCGGAGCTTTAATCTCTGTTTTAGTATTAGCTGTATTATTAAGCAAAGTGCTTCGTCCTGTAACGGTTATTCTCGTTTACCCGATGATTACTCTTATAGCCGTACTTACGCTTCTGTTTGTTAAAGTACCTGCTATTGCAATTGTAGCTGCTTTTTTCATGGGGTTTTCTACGGCTGGGGTCTTTCAATTAGCGATTACTGTTATGACCGAGCTTTTCTGGAACAAAAAAGGAACGGTTACTGGAATTGTAGCCACGGCTGCTGGATTAGCTGCTATTTTATTGCCTTTAGCAACAGGGCTCATGTCTAAAACTGGGCATATTTCAATTATCTTTATCTTTGATGCGATGCTTTCAGTAGTAGGTATGGCAGCGGCAGCTTTTGTTAATTACCGCTACCGCAAAATTTTAAATAAAAATCGCAGAGAACAAATTCAAGAAACAGCCTCATAAAAAAAGAGGCTGGACATACCGAAATGAATCCAACCCAAAGACGAACAATCTGGATACATGATCTGGACTGCTTGCTCGAACGCTGTTGCTTTCCGTGCAAGGCTTCGCTTTCCGCGGGCGGCCGATGAGCCTCCTCGTCGCTTGCGCTCCTGCGGGGTCTCATCTGTTCCGCTGTTTCCGCAGGAGTCTTCACCTTGCCCTTCAACCAACAGCTAAAAGCACCTGCGTTCATCATGATTATAAAAAAACACGAACTATTTATCCATTTTTGATAGATAGTTCGTGTTTTAATTTAATGAAACTACTTTTTTTTCACCTTCTTCTTAACTTTTCAACTCATTTCCTCAGCTGATTTTTGCTTCATAAACAAGAACATCACACCTGAAATAACCGCGAAAACAGCTAAAATGTAAAAAGTAGAAGGCAGCGGAATCACGCTGACTAGCGACCCCATAGCTAAGCTGCTGACAACTGCTGAAGTTTGTATAGCCGTCATATATGCCGTTGTGGCTAGTCCAATTTGACGCGGAGCCAGTGACTGAGCATACACCATTCCCACTCCCATTGTAGCGGACAGAATAAAAGCATAAAATACTTGAAGCACAATTAACCCACTCAGCGGTAAGTGAAGACTCGTTAAAATAAAATAAAGCACTTGGCAAGCAATTCCAATGATAAAGAATCGTTTAACTCCGATCTTATCAGAAAAATAGCCCCCTAACGGCATAAATACTAGCTCAAAAACAGATGTAACGGTAAAGAGAATCCCTACAATCGAAACGGATTGTTTTAACGTATTCGTTATGTAGAGCGGCAAATACATAGAACGCCCGGAATCACCCGCAAAAATGAAAAGAGCTGCTACGAATACAGCTATTAATACAGAAGGTATACCGGCTGGCGCTTTTGAAGATGCATGAGCTGAAGTTTGAGGCATACTGTCTTCTTTAAGCGCAAAAAGAACCCACCCTAAAGTTGCTAGCGATAACAACCCTGATAATAAAAATAAAAGAGTATACCCTCCGTGGTCAATAATTAAAGCGCCAAGCATAGGTCCAAAAATATAGCCTTGTGAAAAAGCCATTCGCACGGTACCAGTAATCGTACCTGCCTGCGATTTGCTTTCTTGCTTTTTAACAATAAAATCATTCAGCAGGGCAAAGAAAAAAGAAAACGCATTAAACCCTCCTATAGCAAGTAAAATGAGTGCTATTGTATAAGAATGCGTAAACGCTAACGGCACTCTTGAAATGGTTCCAATCAGTAACGCCCAAATAATAAATGGCTTTCGTTTCCCCCATTTGTCTGATAACGAAGCTAAATAAAACGATACGATTAAACCAATAATGCTCATTGGCACAAATAAAAATCCTGCTTGAAAAGAAGTCGCATGCAATGTATTTGTTGCCCAAACCGTTAAATAAGGCATAAAGCCGCCAACAGATAATCCAATAATAAATAATGAAATAAAAATCGTTAGAAAATCCCGGTCTGTAAATACAATCTTTATGCCTGATACAAACGAATTTTCTGTTTTCGACATAAACTCATTTCAACCCTTTCTATCCAGCTGTCAAACGTTCAATTTCCGCAAAAAAATGCACCTTTCTTCCAGAAACAGTAGAAGAAAGGTGTGTAAATGAAGGTTATTTTCCAATTGGTACAGCAATTTTTTCTTTTTGTTCTTCCTTGTTGATCAGCTCTTTGAATTTAGTTAAAAGAGGTGCTTTTAATTCTTCATCCTTTAATGCAAAAGCAAGGGTCGTAAAAATAAAATCTAATTTTTCTCCTGCATCATAACGTTCGCCCTCGAATTCGTAAGCATAAATAGAACGGTCTATATTCATACGCTGAATAGCATCCGTTAGCTGAATTTCCCCGCCTTTTCCAGCTTCCTGCGTTTCAAGATAATCAAAAATGTCAGGTGTAAATACATAGCGTCCAATAATCCCTAAATTAGACGGAGCTTCTTCGACTGATGGTTTTTCTACAAAACCATTCACTTCGTATAACCGGTTTTTATTTGCTTTTGGATCTATAATCCCGTAACGGTGAACGGATTCTTCCTCTACGCGCTGTACGCCGATAACCGACGATCCCGTTTGGTTATACTGGTCAATCAGCTGTTTTAAACAAGGCTGGTCTGGGTCTGTTAAGTCATCTCCAAGTAAAACTGCAAACGGTTCGTTTCCAATAAACTGTCGAGCACAGCCAATTGCATGGCCAAGGCCCTTCATTTCTTTTTGACGAACGTAATGAATATTCGCTAGTTCAGAGATATGCTCCATTTCTTCTAATAGTTCAGTTTTTCCCTTTTGATGAAGCAAGTGCTCCAGTTGAATATTGTGATCAAAATGATTTTCAATTGCTTGTTTCCCGTTTCCTGTAACAATTAAAATATCTTCGATTCCTGATTTTAAGGCTTCTTCTACAATAAATTGAATTACGGGCTTATTTACAATTGGAAGCATTTCTTTTGGGATAGATTTTGTAACGGGTAAAAAACGAGTACCTAACCCTGCTGCTGGTATAACTGCTTTTTTTATAGTCTGCATATTATATTTACTCCTCTCTGTTAGTTATCTAGCTGCCTTACATCTATTACGCTTTGACAGGCACCACATTGAAAATTTCTTTCACTCCTTGCTTGTATCCTCCCGCTGAGCGAAGTGATTCTCCAATTTGTTGTGCATGCTGTTTATATGTGTGAGTAGTTAAAACGTCGTTAACTGTATTTTTGATTAGCTCAGCAGATACATTATTTTTATCTAATTTTACACCTGCTCCTAACTCCTGCACGCGATCGCCAACCATAAATTGATCCACTGCCATTGGAATAACGACAAGGGGCGTATCGTAGTATAAACCTTCACTGCTGCTGTTCATTCCGCCGTGAGTAATGAATAAATCCGCACGTTTTAAAATTTCTAGCTGCGGTACGTATTGTTTCACAACGAAGTTTTCTGGAATGTGTGCTAATTCTTCAGGTTTTGTATTTTTACCAATAGATAAAATAACTTTACCCTCAAAATCTTTTAATGCTTCTACACATAAGTTATAGATTTCTAGCTGCTGATTAAAAATAGTTCCCATAGAAACAAAAATAATTTTTTCATTTTCATTTTGTAAGTAAGAAGGATCTTCAATGTCTAATCGTTTAACAATTGAAGGACCAATAAACTTGTACTCACTCGTAAATTCAGATACGTTTGGCTGAAAGAATTCTGACGTAAATACTAGCGTAATATCCCCTGGATTCGACATAATGTCAATGGAATCTTTTAACTGAGTATTATATTGGTTGTTGAACTTATTTAATGATTTTTCGAATTGAGGATAAAAGGAAGATTGGTCAGGTTCTGTTTGACCACTTGGCATCATACAAGTTGCTAACTCTTTATTTAACGCAAATGTTGTACAAAGAGAAACCTTCGGAAGCTGAAGAAGGTCGGCCACAGCGGAACCTGCTAAAAGGTGATAATCATAAAGTACATAATCATATGTTTCATGTTTCGTTTCACTCATAATTTTAGTAATAATATTTTCAGATTCATTTAAAAACAAATTCATTATTTCATAGCGGTCATAAGACTCTTCGTTTGTCATCCGGTTGCTCATATCAAGACTTGGACGAAAATCTTCGTATTCACGAAATTCCGCGCCTGATTTCCGAATTTTTTCAGCATAGTCTTCAATGCCGTAATAGACGACCTTTTCCCCTTGAGCCATCAACTCTTTTACAATTCCTAAAGAAGGATTCACATGCCCTTCACCTGGAAAGCCTATTACTAATACTTTTCCCATAACATTCATTCCTTTCACTTAGTTAATAATTAAATAGCTTAATTGTTCATTTAGTAAATTTATTGTATAGAAACTGAATTTACTATAAATTATCTTTATCGTAAAGTCATTAAGCGTTTTCAACTAAAAAAAGGTTAAATAGGCTCATTTTGGAATATAGTTATAAACTAACTCAAGAAAAACAAATATTGTAAAATTTATCTTGTTTGTAAATAGATGTATGCGCTTCATTATGATGCAAATAAAAAACACACCTCACTAAATCAAGCAAGAGGTGTGTTTTTTATTTAAAAGGTGTATAACTCCCATATATCTGAGGTTTCTGAACCAATATACCAAGCTGCCGCCCCACCTAAATGATAGTCATTAATTAATTTAACCCGACGCTGCATAGATGCTTTGTCTTCGAGCCATATTTGATGCTTCGTACCATTTTCCGTGTATTCTACATAGTACTGTGAGGCTTGGCTATCCCATTTTTTAGTTAACTTTTTAGAAGAGATAACAGCTTCGGCTTCTTTCATCGTTAAGTCTTTTGTGACAACTTTTTTGGTCGATAGGTCCGTTTTCCATTCTCGCGTATAAAAAGGAACTCCCAGAAGGATTTTGTGTGCAGGTACATCTTTCATAAGAAGTTGTGTGCCTTCTTTCACCCAAGGCAGTGAAGCAACAGATCCTGGAACCTGACTCCCTCCCCAGTGTTCTTCATATCCCATCATAATGACATAGTCTGCCACTTGACCAATCTGTTTTCTATCAAAGCTTCCCGACCAAAAAGGATCATTATTTTCTCTTGTTACGTCTACTGAAATAGTCATACCATGAGGTTTTAACGCTGCTTTTAATTCCTTAATAAATAAAACAAAATCTTGTTTGTTTTTGATATTAATGTTTTCAAAGTCAACATTGATCCCATCGCTGTTTGTTTTTACTAGCGAACTTTCTACTGATGATACAAGCTTTTTCCGCTTTGCTTTGTTGCTTAGCACATCACGTGTAAGTACATCATCAAAATTGTTACCAATAAGCGGCCAGACTTTTTTGCCGTTTTTATGAGCCGTTTGAACATATGATTCATTTATAGAAGATGAAACAACTTTGTCATTCGACGTTAGCGTAAACCAACGAGGTGAAACAACGTCTAAATTCTTTTGCTTCATCGATTCTGTATAGCCTGCTGTTTTTTCATTAAAGCTCCAACCCATAACTACAGGCTGATGCTTCCTTTGCGCTAAATCAGATTTTTTGATCCAGCCCTTTTTCCCTTCCAAAAGCTGTACTTGTACATAGTAATCAGGAATAATAAGCATTTGTCCGGGCTTAATATTTGTTGAGGATAGCTGATTTAACTTTGTTAATTCATTCGCTTTTACACCGTACTTTACGGAGACTTTCCAAAGCGTATCTCCTGATACTACTTTATGTAACAAGCCTTTTGGTGGTATTTTCAGCGTTTGTCCTGGAATCAGCTCCGTCTTTTTTAGCTGATTTTGTTTTATTAGATCACTGACTGTTACACCGTATTGCTTAGCTAGTAGCCATAGTGTATCTCCCGGCACTACCGTATGAGTAGTAACCTGAGCTGCATCTCCAGCTTCAGATGAAATGACAGGAAATTCTTCTCCTTTTTTCACTGTCTGCATAATAGAAGAATGTAAGGAAGGAGAACGATATACGTTTACGTTGTCACCTTTGACAGTGCCCACTGAAGAAGCAGCGGCTCCTTTACTCATCGGGGCCAATCCTCCACTTAAAAGACAGAGAACGATCAGGCTCATACATATTTTCTTCATTTTATAATTTCGCCTCCCCACTTTTTGACATCACCTGTCTAGTTTACTACTCCTATAAGATAGAATCCTAGAGGTACATTGTGGTAAAGCAACGTCTGGGTATACGTAAAATTCAAATAAAAAAGCTTACCGTCCGATGACGATAAGCTTTCGTTTCTTATGCATTTCCCACTACATTTTGATCCTTAATATCCATATCAATTGTATTAGCGGTACTGGAACTGCTTGTAATATTCATAAAATTCCCTGTGTTCCCGCTGCCAGAACCGACTGTTGTAAAAGCTGTACTTTTTGGCTTAATAGCCAGACAATCACCAAACTCCACTGAAGATGAAACCAATACATTCGAGATATTTACGGCTCCTACTACCGATGGCATCTGCCTCTCCTCCTGTTCATTATCTATCTGCTATATGATATGAGCAGAAGGCCAAAAAGTAGCTTTTTCATCTTTTTAATTTTATTAAGGATCAATTCGTTTATACCTTGATTCTGCAAACATATATACTCCGTATGCCATAAGCCCTATTGATACGATAGCCAGCAGTACAGACCCAAAAGGACGCTGTGCTACTTCAGCAAGGGCTCCATCTAACCCTTTCGTTTCGTCTGGATCCGCTTGAAGAGCCGTGCGAATAAGAAAGAAACCAATAATGCCAAAGACGATACTTCGAGCAATAATACCTACTTTTCCAATATGCCCGCTCCATCGCCACTCTTCTTTTGACATTTCGTTTTTCTTTAGTTTTTTTAGGAAGCGTCCTGAAAGAGCCCAATATACTTGTCCAATCCCAAAGATAATAACGCCGATACCTGTAAGCGCAATGATGGTTTGCCCAAAGGGATAAGATAACAACTTGGCCGATACCGTTTGATAATGCTTACCTGACGTATGAACGTGAGCATGAAGCAAAATTTTTACCGAACTCACACAAAGACTAATATAAAACGTGGCTACAACTAAATAGCCTAAACGAGTAAAAACGCCTTTTCCCCCATGCCCAACGTGGTGAGGATCAAAAATAGCAGAAATGATTTGCCAAAACGCATATCCACTTAAACCTACTGCCAAAACAATTAAAATTAAAAATCCAAACGGCTGCTTTGCAATTGTGTGTAGGGCTCCTTGAGAAGTAACTAAATCGCCTTTTAATCCGAAAGCTGTCTGAATCGCTAATATACCGATGATAAAATAGACCACACCTTGAGCCACATGACCAAACCGTGAAAAACGCACGACAAATGGCTTAGTACGTTCTTTTAAGCGATGTAACTTTCGACCAAACGTATCTTTTTTAACAAATGGAGATTCACCCATACGTTTCCTCCTGCTTTTTGAAAACAAACTTTATTTTATAAAACACCTGAAAATAAGCGTGCAAATGACTCTTTCGAACGTTCTACTAAGCTTCGCTTGTAAAATGCTACTGGTTTGATCAAATGACTGTCTTCAATATCTTCTTCGTAATTTTTGATGAGCGTTTGAATCGTCTCTCCCTCAATTAAAAATGCATTAACTTCAAAGTTCAGATGAAAACTTCTCATATCCATATTTGCAGTACCGACCGAAGCCATATCTCCATCTATAATCACAATTTTTTGATGCAAAAACCCTTTTCTATACGAATATACTTCAATTCCACATCGAAGAAGTTCAGCAAAATATGACCTCGTTCCATATTGAGTCAGAAAGCCATCATTAATTTCTGGTACCATAATTCGTACCTCTACACCTTTTCTAGCCGCAATACGAAGGGCGGTTCTTATGGCTTCATTTGGAACAAAATAAGGGGTTGAAATCCAGATTGATTTCGTCGCGCTTGTAATCATAGTATAGTAATAATCACTCATATTTTCCTGCGTATCCGGCCCCGTCGCCACCACTTGCACAAAGCCTTCGCCTTCGACGGGATGAGGCTTTGTATATGCTTCATTGTTAATTAAGCATTCTCCAGAAACGTATTCCCAATCGAACATAAAGATTGAATGCAAGGTTTGAACAGATTCTCCTTTTAGCATCAGATGAGTATCTCTCCAAAAACCAATTTTTTTGTTTTTTCCTAGATACTCATCCCCAACATTCAATCCCCCTACAAAACCTACTTCCCCGTCAATTACGACTATTTTACGGTGGTTTCGAAAGTTAAATTTTTGATTAAAAAACCCATACTTAATAGGTAAGAAAGGATGCACTTTAATATTCGCTTTTTTCATTCGTTTAATATCTGAACCCGATAGTGTAAAGCTTCCCATTGTATCGAATGTAAAGCGCACTTCTATACCTTCGCTTGCTTTTTTTATTAAAATATCAATGATTTCTTTTCCTAGAGAATCTGAGTGAAACATATAGTATTCCATATGAATAAACTGTTTTGCTGATTGCAAATGCTTTTTGATTTCATTAAACGTTTCTTGCCCGTTCTTAAGGACGTAGGTTTTTGTATGAACATTCATCTTGGTCAAAGATACACATTGAAGATACTGAGCAAAGTAACGCTGATGAGATTGAAGCGGCGATAGATCAGGCGTCGTTTCTTTATCTGCCATCTTTCTAAGCATCTCTCGGTTATGCATACGCTTTTTTTTGAACATATGCCCCTTTAAATAGAGCTGTCCTGAATACAAATAAAAGAAAAAGCCTGCAACAGGGAAGAAAAAGAGGACATACATCCAAACCAACGTACTTTCAGGCGTTCGATTTTCAAGCATAAGTGAATACATACAAATGAAAATAATGACACCATATAATCCAACTAAGGCATACTTCCAATGAACATCAATAGAGGTAAAAAAGAAAGCATAAATGGAAAGTAAAATAATAAATAAAAAAATAAAGTCCAACCGGCGTTTTTTCATAAAAGCTCTCCTAAAAACAAACTGTATTGTATCACTTGTCTATCTTTCATATGAGGTAGTATATGGAATACACAGAATTCTTATCATGCATGCTACATAAAATGTACATATATTTGCACAAAAAGCAGTTTAGCCGCTTAAGCAACTAAACTGAACTACCTCAGACAAGCATCATTCATATACCTATACCCTGGATGGTAAAATAAAAACCTCCCTACGGGGAGGTTTTTTGTTTTACACGCATGACGATGTCTTTTTATGAGTTGGTATAACCGGACTCTTTTTCTTTTTTAGGCCAAACGAAATTAGAAAGAGATAATAAAAAATCAATTCCTACAATAACTGTCCAAAATTCCACTACATTTTGCAGCACGTTGGTTTTTCCATTTGGTACTATATACATCATCGCCGCTAAAAGAGCTGCTCCAATAGCGTAAGCAACAAGATGCTGTATCCATGACTTAAAATAATGCTTTGCATATTCTTTTCCATAGCGCCTACGAGGTTTCTCCCCGCTTTTTATCACATAATATTGAAAGCGTTCGTCTGCCCATTGAATCATACTTTTTCCAAAAGCGATCGAAATTCCAATATACACGGCTGCAATAGCGTGAGCATAGGTCGCTGTAGCACCTCGGTAAAGGTCTACACTCGTCACAATCAGAAGAAAAAAATCAACAACAGGTGTTAGAGCTAAAATAAAAAAACTGAGCTTTTGTTTTTTAAACATATACCTTGTTGCTAATCCTAAAATGATGACTATCCAAAAAGCGATTTCACATGCAATAATCATCCAGGCTATTAAATTCAAATAATCCCCTCTCTTCCTCTCGTTCAACGAATAGATAATTGGTTTTAAATAAAAAATTTTTATGCATAAGTTTATTTTTATGTATATACATCCTGCTTCATAACCTTACGGCTTATTCCATCCTCAGCTGAGTTCTAAGATTCGTTGAACCGTATTTGCTAGGCGGATCTTTTAAATCGATATCTATAATACTCCCAGCTCATTCCTGCCGCGACTCCAATCGAATAGGCTAGTATATCTCTCCATAAGAAGCCATACCCCAGAATGAGCCCTCCTAGCGCATTTTTTCTTATGTCATCAATCCACGGAGCGTGATACAGCTGTGTAAATTCAATGAAGTAACAAAACACTATAGCAAACATACCAATCGTTTTTGTCTTCCATGCAGGAAACAAAAAACCCGCACTGACAAAAATCATTAAGGCCCATAACGAATCTCCCGCATATATATTTACGATGTGAGGAAGATACGCGGTAAGTTTTCTTGATAAAAGGCCTGCTCCCATGATAACAATAGCTAGAAGCAGATATACCCATCTATTTCTTTTACTCATTTCAAACTCCTTTTTTCTTCTTAAATGCTCCGTAACAATAAGCCTTCACTGTATAATTTTATCAGAACCGAAGACTGTTAAATACCGCTTTTTTTCATTTTTTACAGCTTCCCCCTACGTATATATGACAAGTGTCATAGTTTCTATATGACACGTATGTCTTAAATAGTCAGAAAAATCCCTTTATACTGAGGGTAATATACGGTGATGAAAGGAATTTCATATGACTATACAAAAACAAAAGAATTTACGAAAACAAGTTGCACCTTTTGAAAAAGCAGTAATGAAAGACAGCATAAGACAATTGATCAATACTTTTTTACCTTTTTTCACACTGTGGTTTCTCGCTTATGAGAGCCTTTCAATTTCTTATTTTTTAGCATTTCCGCTAACTGTTATCGCAGCAGGGTTTTTAGTAAGAATATTCATTATTTTTCATGACTGTTGTCACTACTCTTTCTTTAAGAGTAGACAACACAATAAAATTCTCGGAACAATTACCGGTGTCTTAACGATGTTCCCTTACAGTCAATGGGGACATAGCCATGCAATTCACCATGCAACAAGCAGCAACTTAGATAAAAGAGGTACGGGTGACATTTGGGTGTTAACCGTAACAGAATATAAAGAAGCTTCTATTTGGAAAAAAATCGCTTACCGTATCTATCGCAACCCGTTCATTATGTTCGGCGTGGGACCTATATATGTATTTTTGATTACAAACCGATTCAATCAAAAAAATGCGAAGAAAAATGAAAGAATGAATACGTACCTTACAAATGTATTGATCGTTGCATTAGCGGCAGCGACCTGCTGGTTGGTAGGTTGGCAGGCGTTCCTATTAATTCAAGGACCGATTTTCTTCATTTCAGGTTCAATTGGAATTTGGCTGTTTTATGTACAGCACCAGTTTGAAGACTCTTATTTTGAAGAAGATGAGCACTGGGATTATGTAAAAGCAGCCGTTGAAGGAAGTTCATTTTACAAGCTTCCAAAACTATTGCAATGGCTAACAGGCAATATTGGGTTTCACCATGTACATCATTTAAGCCCAAGAGTGCCCAACTATAAGCTTGAAGCTGTTCATCAACACACACAGCCTCTTCAAAATGTACCAACCATTACACTCGCAACAAGTCTTCGCTCTCTTCGATTCCGTCTATGGGATGAAGAAAACAAAATGTTTGTGAGCTTTAAAGAAATAAAAACACGCTCAGCTGTACCAAAAGCAAGCAGAATGTCATCTCAAACAAAAGCAGAACTTTAATAAAACAAAACAGTCAAGCTTTCAAAAGCTTGACTGTTTTATCTATCCGTCTAAACTTATTTCATTCTACTTTGTGGTAAACTAATAGTGTATTTTAACAAGTAAACGAGGTTCTTTATGAAAAAATATACGTTTTTCCAAAAAATCACTGGGCTATCTCCTTACATATGGACGGTATTTGCCATTTTACCATTTTATTTTATCTTACAGTCTTCATCCATGAATCACATTATTGTTGGTTCGTTACTCACCATCTTATTTTTTATTTTCTATCGTTTTGCATTTGTTTCAACGGACAAGTCCGTTTACGTATGGACGGCTTTGTTAATCGTTATTTCCTTAGCCCTGACAACTATTTTCAATTATATTTACTTTGCCTTTTACTTTGCTTTTTTTATCGCTTATTTTATTGGAAATATCCAAAAACGGCTCGCTTTCTTTACTTTGTATGCTGTTCATTTAATTAGCACCGTTATTTCGGTAAACTTTAACGTTGTTATGCAAGAAGAGATCTTTTTAAAACAGCTGCCTTTCATTTTTGTAATTTCCATCAGTGTGATTGTACTGCCATTTAGCATTTATAATCGGAAGAAGCGAGACCGGCTGGAAGAACAGCTTGAAGATGCAAATAAACGTATTTCTGAGCTTGTAAAACAGGAAGAACGCCAGCGGATAGCTCGCGATCTGCACGATACGTTAGGACAAAAGCTGTCTCTTATCGGTCTAAAAAGTGATTTAGCAAGAAAACTTATTACAAAAGATCCTGAAAAAGCAAAATCAGAATTAAAAGATGTCCAGCAAACAGCGCGCACGGCTCTTAATGAAGTGAGAAACATGGTTTCTCAAATGCGTGGAATCCGCCTTAGTGAAGAACTAAAACGCGTTCAGGAGCTTTTAGAAGCTGCCGAAATTAAGTTTGTAGGAGAAGAAGCCATTTCATTAGAGAATGTGTCGTTGCTAATTGAAAATATTCTTAGCATGTGCTTAAAAGAAGCTGTAACCAATGTGGTCAAACATAGTCAAGCCACCGTTTGCACGATTACTTTACATCAGTCTGCAAAAGAAGTAGGCATAACGGTAGAAGACAATGGAGTTGGTATTAATACGAAGAAAACCTGCTGGAAAGGAAACGGTCTTTTAGGAATGAAAGAACGGCTGGAGTTTGTAAACGGCCATCTTGATATCTCCAGTCAAGGGGGGACGATTATTCATATTACAGTTCCAAACATCGTTAAACATATTAAGGAGGAACAATTATGATTCGAATTGTCATTGCCGAAGATCAGCAAATGATGTTAGGGGCTTTAGGCTCTTTGTTAAATTTAGAAGATGACATGGAAGTTGTCGGAAAAGCTTCAAATGGGGAACAAGCGGTATCACTTGCTAAGCAGCACCAGCCAGATATATGCGTAATGGATATCGAGATGCCTCTTAAAACTGGACTTGAAGCTGCAGAGGAACTGAAAGATTTAAACTGCAAAGTCATCATTTTGACAACGTTCGCTCGCTCCGGCTATTTTCAAAGAGCTTTGAAAGCAGGCGTAAGCGGATACTTACTAAAAGATAGTCCAAGTGAAGAACTCGCAAATTCCATTCGAAGCGTGATGGCAGGCAGGCGCCTCTATGCTCCAGAATTAGTGGATGACTTATATAGTGAATCTACCAGTCCTCTTACAGCTAGAGAGAAAGAAGTATTAGCTCTAGTAGCTGATGGAAAAAACACAAAAGAAATTGCTGACGAACTATCTATTAAGACTGGAACGGTGCGCAATTATATTTCTACCATTCTGGACAAACTCGAAGTAAAGAACCGCATTGAAGCCATTACTCGCTTTAAGGAAAAAGGCTGGTTCAAATGAAAAAAGCATGCATCAAACCGAGATGCATGCTTTTTAATCATTTGGCAATTTATCGTACCCTAATTTGTCGATGATCACAACATGCTCGGGGAATTCATCAAGCAGCTGCTGTTTTGTGAATAATTCAAAGTCACGGAAATCAAAACCTGGTGCGACCATGCATCCAACGAGAGAAAACGTATTCTCATTTGCCACAGAGGAACCAAAAATCGTATCTCTTGGAACTAAAAATTGAGGAACTTCTCCATTTTCTAAGTTTGTACCTAGTTTTACTTCTTGATAGGTTCCGTCGCGGTAAATAATATGAATGGTTAAAGGGCTTCCCCCATGATAGTACCATAGTTCATCTGATTGCAGCCGGTGGAAATGCGATACATCTTGAGACCTTAATAAAAAGTAAATACTCGTGTATAGAAATCGTTTATCATCAAACTGCGATGACACTTCTTTATCAGAAATTTCATCATTGGAGCGATAGGTTTGTTTATAAAACCCTCCTTCTGGATGAGGCTGAAGCTCGAGCTTTGAAATCCAATATTCCCACTTATGTAAATCCATTACGTTCCTTCCCTTCCTTTTTCTTTTATCATTAACTACATCATAGTAAATCATTCTTTCTAACACAACAAACGGCTTCATTATTCCATCAGGAAAAATGAAGCCGCTTACCACTGGTATCTTATCATTACATCCTACCCTTTCTGTTAGCACGGTTATATCTATACCTGCTAGAATGGCAGCGATGAAATAAATATGTCATATACAAATCTAACTGAAATCGATCTCCCTCAATGAAACATTGAAACGGCTGTTCTCTGCCTTGATCATTTTTTGCAGATGAACGCTGCTTAAATGGGACAATATTCATCTCTTTCCCCCCTCAGACAGATGTACTTTTTAGTGTAAATGCTGATGACAAACGTAATATTTTTTGATAAAAGTGAGGGCTGCCTGTGCATCTTGAATGCCAAGCTTTTTACAAACACCAGCTAACATGAGCAGTTTGTACATAACCAGCTTTTGATTATTTGTTGCCAGTACGTAATAAACAATCGTATTAGCAACTGCCCGCGGTAATCTTATTTTTTTCAACTCATATAGCGCAGCAGACGAAGACATGCCTGCTTCAGTTAAAATCTGCTCAGTTGTGTACGTCTCCAAATAGCGAGCAAGCTTTCTTTCTTTATCGTTAAATATACCTTTAGAATCGTTCATTTTCTCTCCCTCTGTTATTTTAATAATCCATTAAATGCTGCATTAATTAACCATAATGCAATAGCTCCCCCTGATAAATAAGTGCTGAGATAGAATAATAATTCCATATACCTCCCTCCCATTTCTATCTTACCCCTTCATTTTTCTAGCTGCAGTGATATTCATCACAGGTAAAAAGTGTATTGTTGAGCTACTGAATAGCTCCGCAAAAGAGCTCGTGAGAAAGATCTCACGAGCTGCTTAGTTAGCATTTTTATTTTCGGATAAAGCGTTTAAAAATCATAATAATTAATAATACAACTACAATAACAAGCAAAAATTTCAACATGAGTTGTCCATCCCTTCAAATCAGTAAATCATCTTTCATTAGTAAGTATTTACCCTGTTTCGTTTTTTATAAACTGCTTACCTACTTATTTCATGCCAAAAATTATATAATAGTAGAAAATCATCTAAAATAGCCCTACAAGTAAAACATAAATGGGAGTATAACCATGACTGACTATCTTCAAACATTTCTGCTTGAACATTTAGAAGCAGCTGAGTTTATCAGCATTCTCTTGAACATTCTTATTAGCATTACGGGCGTATTTCCAAGCGCACCCCTTACGTTCGTAAACGTAAAATTATTTGGTTTTTGGAACGGATTTTTACTTTCTTTTATTGGAGAAGTTTTAGGTGCAGCTCTCTCTTTTTGGCTGTATCGAAAAGGTTTCCGTACACTTGTTCATACAAAAACACCTTCTCACTCCAAGTCGCTAAAGCTGCTGCGCGTACAAGGGAAAGAGAGTTTTATATTGATTCTTTCTTTGCGTTTACTTCCCTTTGTTCCATCAGGCCTCATTACATTCTTCAGCGCTGTAGGAAAAGGCTCCTTTGCCGTATTCATTTCTGCTAGCGCACTTGGAAAAATTCCAGCGCTTTTTATTGAAGTTTATTCGGTTTATCATATTTCACAAGGATCTATGCAAGGCAAAATCATTTTAATGGTTTTATCCATCATTTTACTTTTTTATATAAGTAAAAAATGGAAGAAAAAAGCTTAACAGACTATAAAAAGGGAAGACTATCTAAAAATAAGCAAAAACATTATCGTATGTAACTGTAATAAGATAACGTATTGGAGATGGTCCATTGATTTTTCTGTTAGTTTCTGGAAGTATTATTATTCCTATTATCATGCTCTTTTTCTCACTCAAATGGAAAGGAGCAGAGCCAGTTTTTAATACGCTAGCCCTTCTTTCAGCGCTAGTATTTGGAAATATAGCTGCTGCTTCTATCTATCGTATCTTAAAAAACCATACTGTTTTTATGACGAGCATTCATGCAATCTTTTTAAATTCAGCTTTTTTATTAACCGGTGCATACCTTGGAATCTATGTATTGTATAAACTGTTAGCTCTGACCTTAAATGTAAAAAGCCGTTCTTTTAAATAAGAACGGCTTTTTACATTAATGAACAAATTCCATTTTCTCTTCGATTTTATGAAATTTCTCATAAAATTCCTCCGCTGAAATCGGTTTGGAGAAATAGTATCCCTGCACCTCATCACATTTTTCTTTATGAAGAAGTTCTACTTGTTCAACTTCTTCTACACCTTCTGCTACGACGGATAGCTGCAAACTTTTGGCTAGTGTAATAATGGCTCTGACAATCGATACTTCCGTTGTATTAGGATCTAAATCTTTAATAAAAGACCGGTCAATTTTCAGCGTATGAATAGGTAGCTTCTGAATATAGCTGAACGAGGAGTATCCTGAGCCAAAATCATCAATCGAAATAAATACTCCTGCATCTTTTAAGATTTGTAGCTTTTCGATTGTTTGCTCAACATGCTTCATCGTTACACTTTCTGTAATTTCAAGTTCTAAATATCGTGATTCTAACTCTACTTCACGCAAGACACCTAACACATAATCAACAAAATCAGTTGTACCAAAATCAACGCTTGATATGTTCACACTCATTTTTAAGGGAGGAAGTCCTTGAAGCTGCCAATACTTATTTTGATGGCACGCTTTTTTTAATACCCATTTCGTCAGTGTAACAATAACGCCTGTTTCTTCAGCAATCGGAATAAATTCTGCGGGAGAAATGACGCCCATCTCGGCATGAGTCCACCGGATTAAAGCCTCCACTCCAACAATATGGCCACTTTGAATATTGACTTTCGGCTGATAGTGAAGCTCCATTTCGCCCAGCTCAAAAGCCTTGCGTAACCCATCTTCAATTCTCATTCGTCGCGTAGTATGAACCTGCATTTCTTTTTGATAAAACAGATAATGATTACGCCCTTGTTTTTTGACTTCGTACATCGCTAAATCAGCATGGCGAACTAGCACTTCAAGCAACTTTCCATCTTTAGGAAATAAACTAACTCCGATGCTTACCCCTAAATAAACATCTCTCGATAGCACTACAAAAGGAGTGGATAAGCAGTCATTTAATGATTGACAGATTTTTTTCACTTCTTCATCAGTCCTATCATGCAGTAAAACTAAAAACTCATCTCCTCCAAAACGCGAAAGCACATCTTGGTTTCTTAGGCAGCTCTTCATTCGATCAACAACCTGAAGCATAAGCTGATCTCCAGCATGATGACCAAGCGTGTCATTTACCTGTTTGAAACGATCTAGGTCTAAAAATAAGAAATGAAGCTTTTTTCCTGAAGTAGCTGCTGAATCAATGGATTTCTCTACAATGCTTGAAAACATACTTCGATTTGGTAAATCTGTTAGCATATCGTGAAAAGCCATGTATTGAAGCGATTCTTGAGCTTTTTTCTGTTCCGTTACATCTCTAGTTACTGTCTGAAAAAGCGTCTCTCCATTAATTTGAATGAGCGTAGATTTTACTTCTAAGAAGAGTTCCTTACCTAACGCATTAAACATTTTCAACTGAGCTAATGGAGATCTTGGCTCATCTTTTCTATCCTTTACTGCCTTCAATCCTTTTTTAATATCAGGAACTTGTTCAGATGAAAAGAAATCATATAACGATTTACCAACGAGCTGGTCTTCCGTTACTCCTAAAAGCTGAATCATAGCATCATTCACAGACACGACCTCTTCTTCTCGATGGACCATAATTGCCAATGGAGAGGAGTAAAACAAGTTTTCATAGCGATTTTTTGCTTCAATCAACGTTTTTTCCGCTTCGCGCTCTTGCGTCATATTGCGGATATACAGCATATACTCAACCGTCTCTTCAATTCCTACCGCCATCACCGTTATCTCAACCGTAACTTCTCTATTACTTATCAAAAGGGAGTGCTCAGTTCGTCCATCTTGTAGAGAAGAAAATTCATAGAAGGGCAGCAGCTTAACAACATTACTCCCGATTACATCTGATGCTTTAAGAGAGAAAAGCGTTTCCGCTGCATAATTGAGCGATAAAACATGTCTTTTTTCATCGATTACCAAAATAGCATCCAGGGCGGATTCAAAAAAAGCCCATTTTAAAACTTCTTGTTTTTGTACGCGTCGATCCATAAAAATGGTTAAAAACACAGCCGTAAATAGGCAGACAATAAAAAAAACAATAACGACGGATAAATATATTGGATTTAAGGCAAAGCCGTTTGAGTGTTCAGATATTGACATTCCTGAAAAAGAAGCTGCCTGCATGCCCGTATAGTGCATACCTGCAATAGCAATGCCCATAATAGTAGAACAAATAACCTTAGCAAAAACGGTAAGCTTCCCTTCATTTAGCTTTGAATAAAAACCAAGCCACAAAGCTGTATTAGAAGCAACAACAGCAATAAGAATAGAGAGAAAAACGATAAATGGATCATATGAAATCATAATTGGCTCCATAGCCATCATGCCCAAATAGTGCATAAAAACAATTCCAGCTCCCATAAAGCTCCCTGCAATGATAAGTGCTTTTATACTTTTCTTTTGTTTGTGAATGAGGTAGAGGCCTATATAACATCCCGTTATCGCTCCCAAAATTGAGAGAAGAACAAACCATAAATTATATGAAACATCTACGGGCAAGTGAAAAGCAAGCATGGCGATAAAATGCATTGACCAAATGCCTATTCCCAATGTAAATGCCCCGCTGATTAACCAAAACTGAATAAATTTTGCCCGGGAAATTTTCACACGATTAGCTAACCCAAAAGAAGCGTACGCCGCAGTAATAGCGATAAGGAAAGAGAGTGTAACGAGTAACTCATTGTACGTCCCTTCTAGTAAATGTGTATGATGATTCATTCATGACCTTCCTTCAATTCGTTCTTTTCTTTGTTATCGGTTAAGGCCTAAAAATATTTACTATTTCAAAAGAACTTATGCAGAACTTATGCTTGATTTACTTCTTACCTTTTGAACGTCCTGACAATATCGCGCTCACTTTTTCCTTGTTGACGGTGTATAAATAAGTACAATCATCTGACTCATACTCCTCTTCTAGTTGAAACGAAAATTTTTTTAAAAGAGTAATTGAATCTTTATTATTAGGATCAACTTTTGCTTCAATTTCTTGTATATGAAACTCTTCAAAAGCTTTTTCTAGCAAAAGGCAGAGCGCTTCTGTCATGAGGCCTTTTTTCCAAAAAGGTTTGCCTAAATCATACCCAATCTCTGCTTGCTTTTTAACATAATCAATACGGTTTAGACCGCAGGTTCCAATGATCTCATCGGAAGTCTTTAATCGAATAGCATAGCGTGTTGCTTTCCCTTCTTTCGTCAAATTTTGGAGAAGTGCAATCATGCTTTCCGCTTGATAAAGCGTCGTAAAGGGCTCAATATTCATATATCTAGTAACCTCTTCATCCGACCAATATGCAAAAACTTTAGAAGCATCTTTTTTTTGAAGAGGAGATAAATATACCCTCATCTATGTTCTCCCTCCTTTTGGTGAATGATGGAGCAAGACATTTTCATCTGCGCCTCTTTCACATCTTAAAAAATCTCACATGGTGCACGGAACATGTGAGATTTGACATTTAACTATTCTTTGATTGTGCATCGCGCAGCTGCGTATATAAACGATTAATTGCTACAGTCATTGACTGTTCATAGGAATGATGATCATAATAAACCGCTATATTTTTTAACATTTCATACGTTTGATGATCAAGCTGCACCTCAAGCGTAATTTTTTCGTCAATTGTTGCTGTTTGCAAATGATGAGGCAAGTCCTCTTTTGTAGACACTTGCTCTGCAATATGAATTGCTTCTTCTACTGTTTCAATTCGGCCGTACTGATGCACCCATCTTCTGCCCATTTCAATCGTATCTTTTACAAACTGACGATTGGTAATGGTATCTTTAATATTAAATTGATGATCTGCCACATATACAGATTGATACAAGATTACACTGATCACTTCGTCTTTTAAATTTAATTTTCTCAGCTCATCAATTAAATCCGCTATATATTTAGGTAATGGACTAAATGTCCCTCGCACTTCCTTAATTAAATCCATGGCAATGGATTCAGTTGAATTGCGTTTAAATGCTTTTATAATATCTATCATTACATGTTCGTTTGCCATACATACACCACCATTTATGAATCGAATAATTTCATGCTCCTTGCTGCTTTGCATAGACATTCACTATTCGTTTAAAATATATACTATTATTCTATTATATAAAAAATACGAATAAGTTGGTATAGGATGAATGATTTATCATTATTTTTTCATAAAATTTCATGAAAAAGAACATGTTTATCTATTACTAGCACAAATCCAGCACAGCAAACAACGGCCTCGCCAAAATCTGAGAAGACAAGCATTTATTATTAGTAAATGTGAGTTTTTCTTTGATAGAAGACATTAAATAAAAGGGAGCAAACCAATCTCGCTTATTGAAGTATACGGTTAAAAGATTTTTAGATGTTAGATGACAGAAGGTATCCAATATCAGCAATTAATCTCCTTCCCTGTTCATTGTCACTTAGTCCATCTATCAAAATAACGGCATAATACGTTTCGTTACCTCGCATGAGAATAGCACTATCATGTTCTGCTCCCTGTAGTTCTCCAGTCTTATTCGCAGCTTGAAACGCTGATCCTATACGTGCTGGAAGCTTATGCTGAAACTGCTGCATTTCTAACATTCTCATTATTTTTTCGCGACTAGATTTTTGCAAAAGGTTTCCTTCATATATTTCCCTTAAACACTTTACTACGTCAGAGGCACACGTATAATTATCAATCCCTTTTTCAACAGCGATTTCGTCCATCATATAGCGGTTTAAAACAGTTTTCTTTAATCCTAGATTTTTAGCACATTCGTTAATTTTTTCAAATCCTACTAAAGAAATGAGCTCATTTGTAGCTGTGTTGTCAGAAACAATTATCATAAGGGTAAGCAGCTCTTCCACTTTAATATGTGTTAACCGCGGAAGAGCTCTAAGTACACCTGCTCCACCAACCGTGTTTTTTTCCATTCTTTGAATGACAGATGTTAAAGCCAAGATGCCCTCATCAATTTGACGAAACGCTTCTATTGCAAGCAGCAGCTTGATTGTACTTGCTGCTCGTTGTTGGATAAAAGAATTAATCTGTATGGATTCTTTTCCTTCAATATGAATACGTATAAGTCCATTATTACTCCGCTTCCATGTAGTAACTGCATCTTCTATTTTCATTCTCGCTCTTTCCATCATTTTGTCGCAGCTGTTTCAATATAGTTGTTACTCATTATCTTTTGATTGTATAAGTGACAGGCTACAAAGTGATTGTCTTCAACTTCCTGCCACTCTGGCTTTTGAGTCTTACAGGCTGCTACTGCAAGAGGACAGCGCGTATTAAACACGCAGCCAGAGGGCGGGTTAATTGGACTCGGTAATTCTCCTTTAAGAACAATCCGCTTCCGATTATCCTCAACGTCAGGATCAGGGATAGGAATAGCTGACAGTAGAGCTTGAGTGTAAGGGTGAAGCGGTTTTTGATACAGCTCCGAACTTGTTGTTAATTCTACTAAATGCCCTAAATACATAACTCCAATACGATTGCTTATATGCTTTACCATCGACAAGTCATGTGCAATAAATAAATAAGTTAATCCTTTTTCTTTTTGGAGTTTTTTTAATAAATTAACTACTTGAGCCTGTACAGACACATCTAAAGCAGAAATAGGTTCGTCTGCAATAATGCATTCTGGATTTAGTGCTAAAGCTCTTGCAATCCCTATACGCTGGCGCTGCCCGCCGCTGAATTCATGAGGATAGCGATTGGCATGATCACGATTTAGCCCGACATCTTCTAGCAACTCATACACGCGGTTCAGCATCTCTTTTTTATTCGAATAAAGTCCGTGAACCTCCATTGGTTCTGAGATAATCTCCTTCACGGTAGAACGAGGGTTTAGTGAAGCATATGGATCTTGAAAAATCATTTGCATATTACGATGAAAAGCAAATTTTTCTTTCTCTGATAGCTCATGCACGTTTTTCCCTTTATAGAGCACCTCTCCTGATGTACGGTTATACAATCCAATGATTGTTCGCCCGGCAGTTGATTTTCCGCAGCCGGATTCACCAACAAGTCCAAAGGTTTCTCCTTTTGAAATATGAAAAGACACGCCGTCTACTGCTTTCAAAACCTGCTTATTCGTAATCGGAAAATATTTGCTCAGCTGCTTTACTTCTAACAAATGCTTCGTTGTCATAACTGCCACCTCCTAATAATAGCGCCGGGCTGCGCACAGCTCTTCTTCATAAAGCGTTCCTTTTAATTCAATCAGTTCAACGGTTTTACCTGTTTTAGGTGAATGAAGCATTTTTCCTTTACCATAATAAATACCAACATGGTGGATAGCCCCTTCACCTTTTTCATGAGCGAAAAACAGCAAATCTCCAGGTTGAATAGAGGCTAACCCTACTTCTTTTCCTTGCCTTGCTTGATCGGTTGCATCTCTTGGAATAAGATATCCGTTTGCTTTATGAGTAGCATAGGCAAACCCGGAACAATCATATCCCCAGGCACTCATGCCACCCCATAAATATGGAAGATTCAAAAACTGTTCTCCTGCTGCAATAATCATATCCCCAGTTCCTTTTACTTTACGGTTTCTATCCTCTATTACAACAGCATCTTGACGTTTTATTCTCCCACTGCCAACCGGCGTTTGAACTTGTAGCCATTCTTTATCTTCTTTTAAAAGAGGCAGCTGCGTTTGATAACTAATTTGCCAGGCTTCTTCCGCTAGGTGCAGGGTCGCAATCGTTGCTGATACCACTGCCGTTGGTTTATTCAATGGAAAATATTCGGCTTGAGAAATCAGTTGGTGGAAAGGAACCCACCCGGGATATCCTCTTTCATCTTTAGAAGAAAACTGAGAAGGAATAACGATTTTTGCCCATTTACCTTTCATTTCCGTTACATATACTTCTTCTCCTAGTAACAGCTGCGTTTGAACTAAATTTTTCTCACAAAGCTCCAACCGGCGTGTATACGTTAATTGTTCTAGCCATTTATCCAGTTTTACTGGGAAACTTATTGCATTGTCATCTATTTCTCTGCTAGAGTCATAGGAAGTCCAAACAGTCGCCACAGCTACACAAACGTAATACGCTTTTTTATCCATCACTTATTTATCCTCCCCGCAGGTTTAACCTTCAGCGTTCGACTTTATCTTTTGGTAATGTAATACCGGATTCAAATTCCACCATTCGTTCATAAGTCGACATCGTGGCATAGCTTCCAATCGCCACAGCTGTTTGAGGAGAGCAATGCCCGATGCGAAACCCTCTCATAACAGGCTTTTTTAAAGAAGTCAGGTAACTTGTTAATGCCTCTTCTAATGAAAGCGACTCCTTACGTTTTTTAGGATAGCAGTTATGAAAATCTCCGATAATAATTCCCGCTGCATCCTGCAGTTTATTGGCCATATACAGCTGTGTCATCATGCGGTCAATTTCATACGGCTCTTCATCAATATCTTCAATAAATAAAATTCGATTTTTTGTATCTAGTTCAAATGGAGTGCCAAGCGTGCTTACCAGCAAAGTAAGATTTCCTCCTATCAGCTGACCAGTTGCTTCTCCTTCACAAATAGTGTCGAGCGGACTAATTTGATCCGTATAGCACAAAGAACGGTGAGAAAATAATTGATAAAAAGCTTGCTTCGTCTCTATATGAACATCTTCTTTTCCGAGATCCGACGAAAGCATTGGCCCGTGAAAGGTAACCAAACCTGTGCGCTGATGAATAGCCGTATGTAAAAACGTAATATCGCTATACCCCCAAAAAACCTTTGGGTTTCGCTTAATTAAATCGTAGTTTAATTGCGAGGCAAGCCTAGCAGTCCCGTAGCCTCCGCATGCACAGATAATTGCCTTTACTTCCTTATTGGCAAACATCGCATGTATATCGGCTGCTCGCTGTTCATCAGTCCCTGCCAAGTACCCGTTTTTTTTATATAAATGCGCGCCTGTTACTACGTTTAATCCTATTTCCCTTAAATATTCTATTCCTTTTTTTAGATTGTGCTGATTAGGCGGACTAGCAGGTGCAATAACAGCTACTGTATCACCTTTTTGTAATGGTTTTGGTTTTATCATTTGTTACACTCCTTTTGTGTAAAGAAATGAAGAAAGTGAAACTTGGGTCAGAAGGGAATTGAAATCCCCTCTGACGAAAAGTTCCACTTTACTGTTTATCTGCCCACTTCAAATCTAAATAGCCAACAGGATGACGAACAATTCCAGATACGTTATCTTTGATTAAAAACACATAGTTGTAGAAATGGATAGGAATGATCGGCATCTCATCAAATAAAATACCTTCTGCTTTATACATAAGCTCAAAACGTTTTTTATTATCCGTTTCGTTCATAGCTTGTTTAATTAACTCATCATATTCTTTATTGCTCCAAGCTGTACGGTTCATTGAATGACCCGTCTGGAAGCTCTCTAAAAAGTTAATTGGATCTGCATAATCAGCTAAAAATGAACTTCGTGACAGCTGAAACTTTAACGCTTTTTGTTCTTCTTGGAAAACATTCCATTCCATATTGGCAAGCTTCACATCTACGCCTAGATTTTCTTTGAACATTTGCTGCAGTGCTTCTGCTATTTTTTTATGCGTATCGTCTGTACTGTATGTTAGCGTAATAGCTGGCAGCTTTTTATATCCTTCTTCTTTCATTCCTTTTTTCAGAAGTGCTTTTGCTTCTTTGCCATCTGTTTTTAATAAGTCGCCGCCCGTTTTTCGGAAATCCTTTCCATCTGCATCTTTAAATCCATAAGATACGAACCCACGAGCTGGTTTTTCTTTATTCTTTGTAACAAAATTAACAATTTGATCTTGATCTACAGCCATTGCAAATGCTTTACGGATATTTTTGTTTTGAAAGGGCTCTTTATCTAAGTTAAAGCGATAGAAGTAAGTTCCCGCTTGGTCTTCGATATGAACATCTCCATCTTTCAGCAGCTTTTCACTTAAATCCGATGGAATTTCAGAAACATCTAGTTCTCCATTTTGATACATTTGATATTCTGTGTTTGTATTTTCAACAATTACCCATTTTACCTTGTCGAGCTTTACATTTTCAGCGTCCCAATACTGATCGTTTCTTTCCATGACTAGATTACTGTTATGCTTCCATTGAGTTAATTTGAAGGGACCATTAGCAACAAACGAATCTGCTTCTGCAAACCATTTCGGATTTTTTGTTGCTACTTTTTCATTAATTGGGAAGAACGCTGGATTGGAAACTACGCTTAAGAAATAGGCTTGAGGGCTTTTAAGCGTAACTTCAAAGGTTTTGTCATCTAGCGCTTTTACCCCTACTTGATCAGCACTACCTTTACCCGTATTAAATTGTTCTCCACCTTGGATGAAATAACCTAAAAATGCCGCTGGAGAACCCGTCTTAGGATCTAACAGCCTCTTCCAAGCAAATACGAAATCACTTGCTTTCACGTCATCTCCATTTGACCATTTAGCATCTTTTCGTAAATGAAACGTATAGACCTTTTTGTCCTCAGAGATATCCCATTTCTCGGCCATTGCTCCTTCAGGCTCATCGCTTTTTCCTAAACGAGTCAGCCCTTCCATTAAGTTATTAAGCATATTCCATGAATATGAATCAAATCCAATAGGTGGATCAAAAGACGTAGGTTCTGCGCCATTATTCATATAAAGGACCTTACCGTCTTCTTTTGCTGTACTGCTTTTCTTTTCTGGCTCCGCGCCTGAATCTTTTGTGGCCGTACAGGCAGCAAGTGCAAATATAAGTACACACATCATTAGTAAAGACCCTATTTTTTTCATCATTTCCCCCTCTTTCATAAGTTCTCTATTCATCTATAAATCTAGCTTATAGTTGTTACAAATTTTTGGGCTCTCTCATCTTGAAGCCAGCAGTGCACTTGGTGACTTTCTTTCAGCTTTGTCGACGCAGGATACATGCGGTCACACACTTCCATTACGTAAGGACAGCGAGGTGCGAACGAACATCCGGATGGAGGTGCAAATAAATCGGGAGGCGATCCTGCAATAGGCACAAGTTCACTTTCGTATAAATCTAACCGAGGAACTGAACGCAGCAATCCTTTTGTATACGGATGCTGCGGCGTATAAAAGATGTCTCTTCTCGTTCCAATTTCTACAATCTTTCCTGCATACATTACGGCAACACGGTCAGCTACCTGAGCAACTACACCTAAATCATGGGTAATTAAAACAATAGAGACATCCGTTTTCTGCTGAATATCCTTAAACAATTCTAAAATCTGCGCTTGTATCGTGACGTCAAGAGCTGTGGTAGGTTCATCAGCAATGAGCACTTCGGGATTGCATACAAGAGCCATTGCAATGACAATACGCTGTCTCATTCCCCCGCTAAATTCATGAGGATATTGCTTTAGGCGTTCTTTAGGATTTGGAATTCCGACTAGCTCCAGCATTTCAAATGCTTTTTCTTTGGCTTTTTCTTTTGAAATGTTTTCATGTTGCATAATATTTTCTGCAATTTGCTCACCTACGCGAAGAGTTGGGTTAAGCGCAGTCATAGGATCCTGAAAAATCATCGAAATATCAGCGCCTCGAATGTCTCGCATTTTCTTTTCTGATAGTTTCGTTAAATCCTGGCCTTTAAATAAAATAGATCCGCTTGTGATCCTGCCCGGAGGTGTCGGAATTAACCTCATAATACTTTGAGATGTTACGCTTTTTCCGCACCCTGACTCTCCGACAATCGCTAGTGTTTCTCCTTTATGTAAATCAAAACTAACGCCTCTTACAGCTTGAACTCGCCCTCCGTAAGTTGAAAACTGTACGTGTAAGTTTTTGATTTGGATCATTTTTTCCATTTGCTTACCTCCTTAATTTCGGATCAAGTGCATCTTGCAGTCCGTCTCCAAGGACATTAAAAGCAAACATGGTAAGAGAAATAAAAAAAGCGGGAAAAAACAAACGCCACCAATAGCCTGATAGAATCGTTGATAAACCATCGTTTGCCATTACTCCCCAGCTGGCATAAGGAGCCTGTACACCCAGCCCTAAAAAGCTTAAAAAAGCTTCAGCAAAAATGGCAGTTGGTACGGTTAGTGTCATTTGAACGATAATCGGCCCCATCGTATTTGGAAGCAGGTTTCGCTTAATGATACGACTAGTTTTTGTTCCAAACGTTTTGGATGCAAGCACGTATTCATAGTTTTTTATTTGCAATACTTGCCCCCGTACAATTCTCGCCATCCCGATCCAACCTGTAACGGAAAGTGCCACAATAATCGTAGAAAGCCCGGGGCCCATGACTACCATTAGTAAAATCACCACTAATAAATAAGGAAGACCGTATAAAATTTCAATTACGCGCATCATGACATTATCTGTTTTTCCACCTTTGTAGCCTGAGAATCCCCCGTAAATGACACCGATGATAAAATCAATAAGCGCTGCCATCAGTCCTACAAATAAAGAGATTCTAGCTCCATACCATGTCCGAGTGTACATATCTCTGCCTAAGTCATCCGTTCCAAACCAATGACTAGCTGAAGGAGGAAGGTTTTGCTCTGTAAAAGAAGCTTTCGTTACACTGTAGGGTGAAAACATAGGACCGAATATAGCCATCACAACGAGAATGACTAAAAAAAAGAGACCCAGCATGGCCAACTTGTTTTTTACAAGCCTGCGCCAAGCATCATGCCAATAAGAAAGACTCGGCCTTACAACTGCTTCAGCTTCAGATTTCTTTTTTTTCTTTGGCACAAACCACTCATCAGGAATTTGCTTATACTCCTGTTTTTCCAGCACGTTATCCCTCCTTCTTATACAGTTTGATTCGTGGATCAAGTATTCCGTAAGCAATGTCTACTAAAAAAAGCATAATGATGAGAATCGAACTGTAAAAGACCGTCGTGCCCATAATTACCGGGTAGTCTCTCGTATTAATACTGTCCACAAAATATTTTCCCATGCCAGGAATAGCAAAGATTTGTTCAATAACAAATGTGCCGGTTAATACGCTGGCTGCAATCGTTCCAAGAACTGTTATAACGGGCATTAAAGCATTTCTAAGCGCATGCTTAAATACAATTTTTACTGGCGAAAGCCCTTTTGCACGCGCTGTTCGAATATAATCTTGAGTTAGTACTTCTATCATGCTTGAGCGAGTCAAACGTGCAATAATAGCCATAGGACCTGTGGCAAGAGCTAGAGTCGGAAGAATCATATGTAAAGGGCTTGTCCACGTAGCGGCAGGTAAAATTTTCAAATTGACAGAAAGCTGTTGAATTAACAATGTGGCCATAACAAAATTTGGAACCGACAATCCGATAACTGCTATGCTCATCGCCATGTAATCAATTATTCCATTCCTTCTAAGAGCAGCGATAATGCCTAGTGTAATACCGGAAATCACCGCAAGAATTAACGTCACCATTCCAAGTTCAAATGACACGGGAAACCCTCTTCCTAAAAGGTCGTTAACCGTTTGAGACGGCTGTTTAATGGAAGGACCAAAGTCAAAGGTAACAATGGATTTTAAATAAAGAATATATTGCACAGCTAGCGGCTCATCTAAGTGATAAAATGATTCCAGGTTTTTTTGAACTGCATCGCTTGTCGCTCGTTCTTCATTAAATGGAGATCCAGGAATCGAATGCATTAAAAAGAAGGTTAAGGTCACAATTACCCACAGCGTAACAAGCATGGATAAAAATCGTTTCAAAATATAACTTTTCACCTTTATCCCACCTTCTAACAGAATGTTGTGCGCGTAGCTAATTCAGTCATAACAAGCATGGCCTGATAAGCTTCTAAAATATCTTTTGCTTGAAACCGAACGGTCGTCGTTCCAGGCTCAATTTCTGTTCCCGGCATTAAATGCGCCCACTCTGCTTGACCATAATTTGCAAATTCTATTCGTAAGGTTGGATGTTTAGGTGGATTTAAAGGTTTAACAAGGTGTTTGTGTTGAATAGCTGCGGCTGTTTTTTCTTGAAGTAATTGTTCTGCTTTCTTAGGGGTTAATGTTTTGGCTGCAGAACGTGAAATGGCCTGTTTGACGATAGCGGTCGTCACGTTTGGAATAAGCTGCTGTGCTTCCAGCGCCGTTTGGTCATCACCGGCTACCATTAAAACTGGCACGCCGTAATAGCCTGCGACGTATGCGTTGAAGCCTAACTCTCCAATATTCGTACCGTCTATGTACATATTGCGAGCACCAAATATCATTGAATGAGACATGACACCAGGCATGGATGCTTTAGCATGATACCCTAGAAACATAGCACCATCAAAAGTCTGATCTAATCCCTGTACCATTGAATATGGTTTTACGCTCCCTGAAATAAGCTGAGTTTCTGGATGAAGCCGTTCAACAAGGAGATTATTCATACTCGAATGACTGTCATTTACCACAACTTCTGAGCACTTTTCTCTAAATCCTGCATAAATTACTGCATTTGCTTCATCCGTCATTATTTTGCGGCTTCTTTCATAATTTTCTTTCTGTCGCAGAACATTTGTGTGATCGACGAGTCCCGTAATTCCTTCCATATCAACCGACAGGTATAGTTTCATTTGTCTTATTCCTCCTCCTTCCTTGACTGTTAGTCAGTTCATTATAAATTATTCTTATGTTTATAATTTATAATTGTAAGAAAATTATAAATTATCTTTCTTCTTTTCACAACAATATATTGAATTTTTTGACACTTTATTCATCTTCCTTTTAACAAGATATCGCTTACAAATTGGAAATCCCATGGTAAAATAATAGAGCAGCCTGTTGGTTCATTCAGCCGCTCGTCGGCATTAATTGAGGTGTTAAGAATGTTTCGAGTTTCCATTGCTTCACTACAATGGTTTTTATTTATGATTTCTAATAGTATGATTGTTCCTATTGTAATTGCTTCTCAGTTTCATTTAAACGCAGCGGATTCTATTCAATTTTTACAGCGAACGTTATTTATTTTAGCTTTATCCGGGCTCTTGCAGGTATTTATAGGGCATAAATACCCAATCATGGAAGGGCCAGCTGGCGTTTGGTGGGGCGTCTTTTCTCTGTATGCGAGCCTTGGAACCGTTCTGTTTGGTTCTCACTCTGAAACGCTCCGCGTGCTGCAGTTCACCCTCCTTATAAGCGGGATAATTGCTATTTTGATGAGCCTGCTTGGTCTCATTGATAAACTAGCAAAATACTTTACCCCGACAGTTACCGGTACATATTTAATTTTATTAGTGACGCAGCTAAGCGGTTCCTTTTTAAAAGGAATGTTTGGCATTACAGAAATGAATTCAGCTATTAAACTTCCAATTGCGCTGGCTTCAGCTGCGATTTTGCTGCTGACTTTTTATTTATTATCGCACCGGACGTTAAATAAGCTTAGCATTATTATTAGTATTGGTGTAGGCTGGGGAGTATTTGCAATACTAGGGTTAGCTAAACCTATCGAGTTTCAGGCGCAGTTATTTTACATACCTAAAGTGTTCGTATTTGGAGCTCCTCGCGTTGAATGGAATATGGTTGTTACTGCTTTTTTTGTGACGCTCATTTTAATTACAAACATGCTCGCTTCTATTCGTGTTGTTGAGTCTGTTTATAAGCACAAAGGAGAAAAAATTGAAAAAGACAATATTAAGCGTTCCGGGATGGTTTCGGGTATAAGTCAGCTGCTTGGAGGATTGTTTTCAGGTGTCGGTGCCGTTCCTATTTCAGGTTCCGGTGGGTTTATTTCAGCTACAAATCTTTATAGCCGAGTTCCTTTTATTGTAGCATCGTGTCTTTTGCTTTTTCTGAGTATCTTTACTCCTTTAACGTCCATTATGTCCGCTCTTCCTCCTGCCGTCGGATACGCGGCAATCTTTCCTGTTTTTACAGGTATGATGGCTCTTGGAATTGGAGAATTCAAGCATGCCAAACAGCCCGAAAAAGCAATGAAAAAAGCCGGTATTGCGTTGCTGTCGGGGATAGGGGTTATGTTTTTGCCTTCTCAAGCTTTTTCAACACTGCCTCCTTTAGTTACTACGTTTTTAAGCAACGGATTAGTTCTTGGCACCATTATCATTCTTACACTGGAAATTTCCGAATCCATTTCTTTGAAAAGACAAGGTGCAAAAGAGGGATAAAAAAAGAAGCTGAAACCCAGCTTCTTTTTTTTACCTTCTTACCGTTAATCCTTTTAGTTCATCGTCTTCCATAGCCATTTCATAAAATTCTCCTGTTTCATCGTGCGCTAAAACATAATCCAACTCTTCCTGAGCAGAAGCAGTTTTTCCAAGAACAGCTAGATAGCATGCCAAGTTATAGCGAATAAAAAGATCTTCGTCTCCACTTTCTACTCTGGTTATCATAAGCGAAGCTGCTGCTTCCGTTTCACCTTCTAAATGATACGCGATACCTAAATCGGTATACATCCCTTCATACTCTTGACGCTGTTCAATCGCTTTTTGAAGAAGCTGAACAGTTTCATGATAACGTTCCGTTTTATTATATAGTTTTGCTAATCCTGCATATATGTCAGGCTGATAAATCTCCTGCTGAAGTAATTCTTGAAAAGCTGCCTCCGATTTTTCTACCTCTTCAAGGCTACTCAAAATAAATGCTCGGTATATCTGCAAATCTATATGATATGGCTGCTGTTCAAGAAGTTTTTGAACTAAGTTTAGCGCTTCATGTGCAGCCTGTTCATTTTCATGGATATTAACGAGTATATTGGCTAAATGATAGGCAACATCAAAATCCCAGCTTTGATGCAGCCATTTTTTCAGCACGGTGATGCTATCTTCAATCAATCCTTTCTCTTCGTAAAAAGCCGCAAATGCATGCACAGCCTCTTTATTATTCCGATCCGTTTTTATAGCCAGTTCATACAGTTCAATCGTTAAGCCAAGTAGCGTAACCGTTTTTGCTTTTGCTTTGAACTTTGCTAAGCTTCGTTTGAAGATAGATCCTTGCTGCTCTTCTACGATCGAATCGGCATACTCATTTAAAGCCTCCGCTGCGTTTTTAAACAGCATGCTTTTGCTTCGTTTTTCCATTTTTATCTTTTTTAAATTTGCCGTAAGCCCGGACAGTTTTTTTCCATTTGGAAAGCTAGACATGAACGTTTGAAATAGAGCGTAATCTTCCGGATCCTCACTTAGTAGCTCTGTAAGAATTGTTCTAGCTTCTTCATATCTATGCTCTATGATGAGCCATTTTGCCTGATGATGGCGAATAACAAGATTCTGTGGATCTAGTTCAAGCGCCTTCTCTAAATACGTTTCAGCCTGTGAAATGTCTCCTTTTAGGCGATACACATGAGCTTGGCTGTCAGCGAGCCATTGGGGCAGCACAATTTCCTCTACGCTTTTTAATACCTCTAACAGCTCTTCATACTCTTTCTCTGTTTCACAAAGTGAAGCTGCGTGCTCAACGTTTACTTCCATAGGATTCAGCTGTATCCATTGAAGCAGCCAATTCCTTTCAGCCGTTCGATTTTGTTCTTCACAAGCCATTTCGGCAAGCTTCATACAAGCGGCTTCAAATGTTTTATCAAGAGTTAAGCATTTTTGGAAGGCCTCTTTTGCTTCAGTGATGCGATTCATTGATTGATATATTTCACCTAACCGATAATATGGCAAAGCATCTTGCTTGATACGAAGCGCTTGCTGATAAAGTTTCTCACTTTTTGTTAGCTGCTTGGCTTGTTCGTATAATATACCTAAATAGCACATGTACAAAATCTCATTAGGGTGCTCTTGATGTTCTCCAGTTAAGAACTTAATTCCACGAGTCAGTAAAGCCGTGTCTTCTAAATAACTCGTATATGCTTCTAACACTTCATCTAGCGCTGTTTGAGCAAAATGAATTCCTTCTTCATAAAGAGCAAATCCAAACTCTATCGTTTGGCTGTCAAGCTTCTTCTCTTTTGCTGCATCTAAAAGCATGCTGCCTGCATCCAACATGACGTCGCTGTTCGATGAAAACTTCTGCGCAATAAGCGTGAGCGTATCAACTGCCGTTAAATGTTCATCTGTTTCCAGATACGCATAAGATAAGCCCAAATACATAAGGGCATCTTCTTCTATTTTTAAGCCTTCTTTATACAGAGCAATAGCTTCTTCGTACCTTTGATTCGCGACGTATAAATCGCCTAGTCTTCCTCGAATTGTCATGTCGCTCGGGAGATGCTTCATGCCTTCTTTGAGATAGCTTTCAGCTTCGTCTGTTTTTTCTAGTTGATATTGTAGCAAATCAGCTATCGAAAGATATGGATAAGGGACAGTGGGCAAAAGCTGTTTAGCTACTTGAAATCCCCGGTAAGCTTTACGAAACTTTTTTAAATGTTCATCACAACGGGCTCTTTCAAACCAGCTGTGCGCATCTTTTGGGTTTTCTTTTAATAACGCGTCGAAAAGATTTCTGGCTTCTGCGTATCTTTCTTTCTCCATTAAAATAAGTCCGTGATTCATTTGTGTATAAGATTCATCGCCATACATATTTAAGGAAATAGTCGAGCATTCAAAAGCCTTTTCGAGGTTTCCTTTGTACATATATGCAAGTGCTAAATAGCTCCAGTTCAAGTGCTGCTCTACGTCTAATTGCAGCGAGCTGCGCAGTGCTTCAACAGCCTCATCATATTTCTCTTCATCCAGCGCAATTCTTCCTTTAAGATAGTGATAAAAAGAGCTATGCTTTTTGTTATCTACGTGGTGTAACAAGGAAGATGCTGCCTTACTGTCGTCAAGTTTAAAAAAGGCATATGCGGCGTGAAGCTTAAGATAATCTTGATTGCTATATTTCTCTAACACATGATTAATACACGTACGAATATAGGCTTCATGCTCTTTTCTGTACAAATGCTTCATACTGTAAATAGAGGCAAATGGAACATGCTCATTTGCTTTTAATAAAGAAACGAGATCGTTAATGTGTGCCTCTTCATCCGCTTCAACTAGTTCGATTAAGTCATACAGCTGACGAATAAACACATCTTGCTCTTTAGAAAGTGAAGCGAGATCCGCTGCCGCTTTAGAAGCAACAATTGATAAAAACCCCGAATTAGCGTAATGCTGATCAAAATTTTTATATTCTACATACGTTGGACTTAGAAAATTAGCATCCTGTACATGAAAAAGTTCAAGTTCATCATCATAGCCAAATACAACTTGAACGTGGGAAGCTTGTTCAAATTCCAGACTGACCAAAATAGGCAGCCCTTTGTCTAATAGTTCTTTAAACTGTTCAACTGTGCCTGTAAAAAACATCGCTGCAAAGCCAAGAGATTCAAAGTAGCTCACCGCAGTTGACAGTTTGGATCCTAAGCCTCCGTAAATACGCGTTCCAATCTCATCCTGTGTTTTTTCGGTATGTAAAAGCCTTAACATCATACTCATACTAGCTGGCACGCAATAATTATCTTTTTGAACAATTGGTACAATAGGAAGCTTGATTGTACTGATTCTATCGTCTGTATGCTTTCCGATTAATTTTTGGTAGGGTGAATCTTTTAAACATCGCTTAGTCGAGAGCAGATGCGTAAGCTGAGATTGCTGCTGCTGCTCAAAATAAATGTCGGCGCGCAGCAGCGTAAAAAAATCTTGATAATCGTGATAGGGTAACTTTGAGTTGATAAATTCAATGGTTTCAAGCAAGAGAGAATACTCTTTTAAATCTTTTAATCGCATCACTTTATCCATATATAAAGACGGAAGCTGTGGATAGCGGACAATAGCCTCGTTAATTGTTTCAAGCGATTGTTTATGCTTCCCTTCATACGCATATAAGTCTGCGAGCATTGCATAGCAAAAATCTCCATTCTCTTTATATGTCGTTCCTTCTTTTAAGCAGGATTCAGCTTTTATTCTGTCGTTGAGCTGCAAATAAAAATATCCCCATCTGTCAGCCATACCCTTTTGATTATGTGACGTTACTTGTTTCATCCACTTAGAAGCTTCATCCGCTTGTTTCATTTCTAAAAGAATTCTTACCTTTAAAAAATAGATTTTCTCAAGCTGTTCCTCTTTAACTGATTCCGTATCCAGCTGAGAAATTAATACAGAAAGTCTATCATCAGCGTCGAGTATCTTGCCTTCTCGCAGGAGATCATCACAATAAAGAGTCACCATTCGAATCGAGCCAAATCGACGATAGCCATATGTCGTTAACATTCGACTTAAACGATTTAATAAAGCTTCATCACAAAAGCGGATAAGCTCGTACAGCTCTTCTTCCGTTTGTAAGTTTGTTAACCATTCTTTCACAATCCCCGCAAGGCTCTTTGATTGAAGGCTTTGTACTTCTTCTGTTATATACGCTACAAGATCAAATATTTGATAATGATCCACCATGCTTTTTAATTTCTGATAATTTATACTCAATTCAAAACCACCTTATTCAATAAAATAAGAACTATTGCATCTGCTGTCTATAAATTGAAGTATAAGAAATTTCAAGGATTTTTTCTAGACACAATATAAATTTAAGCATATTGACGGGTCTTTAAATAGCAAAGAGCTGTCTTTTATCATAAGACAGCTCCATAAAATCACACTTCAGCTTTCTTCAGTTTTACGCCGCCTTCAGGTTTTGGTTTGATAGCTTTTAAAACTAAAATGGCACCTACTGCACTAATCCCTAGAGACGTTTGGAACACAGCCATGTCCGACCACTTCATAAGCAATGTATAAAGAGGAGGGCCAGCTGCTACTCCGACAAAGCGCATCGAACTGTAAAGAGACGTAATGGTTCCTCTCTCTTCCTTTTCAATTCCTTCTGTAATAAGCGCATCAAGACTAGGAAGAGCTGCTCCAATTCCAATTCCACCAAGCACTAAAGTGAGTAAAATACTAAAAAGAGACGTATTAAAAAATAAAATGATGAAAGAACACGTTAACAATAAAAAGCCAAAAAAAGCAGACCACTTCATAACGATTTTATTGTTTCCAACTTTTTTCCCCGCCACAAAAGAAGAAATAGATAAAGCAAGCAAAGGAATAGCCATCACTAAACCTTTTTTCGTATTCACAATATGATAACGCTCCTCTAGTATGGTCGATAGGTAAAATAAAACACCGAATAATACAAGCATAATAATGGCGCCTAAAATAAAAATAGCCATAAGCCATCCAATATTTTCTTTGAGCGTTTTCTTCAAATCCTTCAAAAACTGCGTAATACTTTTCTTTTTTTGTTCAGATTCAGAAGAACTATCATTTTTCGGAACTTTTACTAAAAAGATAACCAAAAGAATCGAAATAAGGCAAAGAATAGGAATGAACCAAAAAGGAAGAAACCAAATCATAGCCGCTAAAAAAGCTCCCAGTATTGGGCTTAGTACTTTCCCAAACGTATTAGCTGTTTCAATTAAACCTAGTCCTTTTGTAATTTCTTGCTCGTCTTTGAACATATCTCCTACACAAGGCATCACAACAGGCATAGCTCCTGCTGAACCTATTCCTTGAATCGCGCGGCCAATTAAAATAACCCAGAAAGGATTGGCCATTTGCCATGAAGCCCAGCCTGTTAAAGCCCCTCCTGCTGCAGCAAGCAGCAAACTGGGAATAATAATTTTCTTGCGGCCAAATCGATCTGATAAATAACCAGCAATCGGGATTAAAAAAATAGCGAAAATTGAGTAGACCGTGATAATCATGGATACCTGCAGCGAGCTTATCTGTAGACGTTTTTCAATCACCGGCAATACCGGAATTAACATTGAATTTCCGAGGGTCATGATAAGTGGCACAGAAGCAAGAGCAAGTAAATCCAATTTTTTTCTACTTTCCATAGCGTCCTCCAAACCTTACTTCTAATTAACGTCACAATCACACGTTTTTCAATTTAAGCTTTATAAAACCTCTCGTGTTCATTGATTTTAAAGCTTAACTATCTCATTACATAAGATGATGTGTATCTATATTTTTTAGCTAAAAAGGTGATTGCTATTCATGGTTTCACTGTTCTTCTTTAATTTATTGAACTTTGTTATTTATCCCTGTTAATACTTGTAAAATCGCATATTTTTAATCCTATATATGAAGAAGCGTACGAGTATCTCCGTACGCTTCTTCATATATAGGTGTCATCTTGTTACACTACTTCACCTCGATGACCATCTCCATCATACATAAACTGTTTATCAATGATATGTTCGATATATATGGTTGTCAAATCACTTTTTTTCACTTGAGCTACAATTAATCCTAACGGATCGCCAATGGTGAAGCTTGTTCCATTTTGAAACATTAGCAGCTGCTCATTTAAATGCAATACTCGCTTATAAATTTGCTCTTTCTCTAGGTTGCTGCGGCTCTTTGCTGCTTCGAGCGTTGAAAATAACAAAATGATTTCTTTTCCATTTACTTGTGTACGATACATACACGACCCACTCCTTATCACCGCTTTAAAATTATGCTGACTATACTTTTATTATAAACTAAATTTTCAGTTATTTTTCATCTCATAAGAAATTTTTTTAGTTATAATTGTACTACGTCCACGTTAAATAAAAATTAAATTTTCAGAAAAGTTAAATTTTAATATTGAAATTTTATTTCTTCTTATTATATAATATAAACAATCATTTACCTCTATTGGAAATGATAATTCGAGTTTCAGCAGCATGAGGCTGCACAGTACTAGGGGGATTCAAGTTATGCAAAATGGTAAAGTAAAATGGTTCAACAATGAAAAAGGCTATGGCTTTATTGAAGTTGAAGGCGGCAGCGACGTGTTTGTACATTTTTCTGCCATCCAAAGCGAAGGTTATAAATCCTTGGAAGAAGGCCAAGAGGTATCTTTTGAAATTGTAGAAGGCAATAGAGGCCCGCAAGCCGCTAATGTCACTAAGCTATCATAAATAGATCTTTTTATTTTATAGTAAAAGAGACTCTTTTCCGAGTCTCTTTTTTGTTATACCTAGCGTTTGGCCTCAGTAAGCTGCTGTTCACATGTTTGAATAGACTGCATGCACTGCTGAAGAAATTGCTCGTCTACTCCTGTGTCATGAGCTTTGGCAGATTGAAGCTGTGCTTTTGCATCATTAAGCGCATTCGTTGCCTCTTCAAGCTGCTGGGGACTCATACTCATCGTAGCTGTCCCAATCATCTTTTGAGCAGATTGAATAGACACTTCTACTTGCTTTAAATCATTATATCCTGTTGTTACTTCTTCATTTGAAAACTTATCCATTGAAAGAACACCTCCATATGGATAGAATGAAGCTGCTGCCGGCAAATTATACACGCTTACTTTTTAGTCAGCAAATCTCCATACTGCTTAATTTTTTCTCCTACGGTACACTCTTTAATACAAAACGTCTGAGCGTATGTTTTGCCCTTTTCTTTATTAAACGTTTTTTTTACAAAACAATCACTACAGTAGTAATCCAATAACTCCGTTACTTCTTCTAATAATTGTTTACGTTCCACTCTCGTTCATCTCCATTTCGTTCTGTGTGTTACACTTGCTTCCTGCTAGCAATTGGTATCCCTTGAAGAGCTTGAGTAGCAAGCTGGTCAGCCTCTTCATTTTCCTTCCTTGAAATAGGCTCATATACGGGTCGGATACCAAGTTCCTGCATTTTATCTTCTATTCGATCTAAGTACCGATTAAACTCTTCTTCGAAACAAGGCCACTCCCCAGCCAGCTGATTTAATACAACCTGAGAGTCACCTCTAAACGTTACAGGTATATGATGAACACCAAGTTCCTCAAGCACTTGTATTAAATAATAAAAAGCAGCATACTCTGCCTCATTATTTGATTCAATCTCTTGCAACCTTGAGTTGCGTCGTATTCGGTAAGAGTTGTTGTTCTGTTTAAAATAAATCACAACCCCAAGCCCCGCTAAGAGCGTATCATGCTCATAGCCTCCGTCAAAATATGCCACAATATCGTGAGGCTCTGTCTGTACTTCCTGTAAGAGCTTTTTCGCTTCTTTTACAGTCCATTTTTGCTGTTGCTCATCAAGTAGAAAAATTTCCTTCGTTCGACCTGTTTTTTCTAAATCACCCACAATCATTAGCGCCTCATTCGCATCTGTGAAATCGGATGCGAAAATTAACTGTTTTTGTTTCGAGGATTTATAATGCCATTCAATTTGGAAATTCATAACGAGCATTCCTTTCATCAGCAATTTTGAATTCAACACTTTTTCTGCTTTTTTGTATTTTATCTTCTATTATGTCTTTTCATGACAGTTTTCTTACCTAATAAGCGGATTTTAGCGTTTATACGTGCTAATATAAAATAGCTGAAGTACTTATGATACAATACTATTGATGAAAAAACATGGTTTAAGCTTATATTGTTTTAACAAGGAGGCTGTAGGATGATTGAAGTTTATATAGACGGAGCCACTGCTGGCAACCCTGGTCCTTCTGGAGCTGGTATTTTAATTAAAGGAAATGGTGAACATCATCGTTACGCTATTGCTCTTGGGATAATGACGAATCATGAAGCAGAGTACCATGCACTTCTTCATGCATTAAAAATTTGTTTAGAAAAAAAGTATACGAGCGTATCTTTTCGAACGGACTCTCAGCTAGTAGACCGCGCAATGAACCAAGAATACGTTAAAAATAAAGCGTTTGCTCCTTTACTGGAAGAAGCCCTCAAATTGTCCAGTCAATTTGAGTTATTTTTTATAAAGTGGGTCCCTAGCTCTCAAAATGCAGGTGCTGATCAGCTGGCCAGACAAGCCATTAATCAAAAAGAAGCAGGAATGTAATCCTGCTTAAATCATACCTGATGACTTTAAATATTGAATGGCTTGTTTTTGATTGCTAATACGATTTGATGTCAAATTCTCGAGGAGCGATACAAAAAAACTGCCGTCAAATTCTTTTTGTACTTTTAGTGTCCATTCAATTGTAAATATGACCATCTCGTCAGCTGCACGCGTATACTGCTGACCAAATGAAATAAATCCACGTGCATCTTCTGCTAAATGAAAGCCTTTTTCTTCAAGATAAAGAAGATACTCTTCAACGGTTTGAACTGTTTTTGTCACTTTTTCGTCCCATCCTTTTGCAAAGGTTCTTCTTTATCTTAGCTTACTTTTGGCTATTTGACTATGATTTCCCTTCTAAAAAATAGCCAATTGCTCCAAGTGCTACTCCTAAAATGGCTCCGCCAATCACTTCTTCGGGCTGATGCCCAAGCATTTCTTTCAAGCGCTGTTCCGTCAAATCGTGAAAGCCTCCGTCTGGAAGACCCGCAAGCTTTTCAATTTCTTCATCTAACGTATTCACTTTAATAGTAATTTCGCCAGTCTGCCTTCGAATTCCTTGTGCATCGTACATCACAATAATTCCAAAAACAGATGCTAACGCAAAGTCAATCGTAGAAACACCTCTTTTTAACGCTACATAGGTAGCCAAAGAAGATACGCCGGCTGAATGAGAGCTTGGCATTCCACCCGACGCAGCAATCATCCGCATATCCCATTTTCCTGTTTGATACTTTTTAATTGGGATTTTTAAGGCTTGGGCTAAACCGATTGATGAAAGAGCAATGACAATTCCTTTATTCATATTGCTTCACCTCATCTATAGTTTGCGATGGATTGACATCTCGTACCCAAGCAAATATTGCCCAACAAAAAACGCCGGGCTAATCTGCTGACAGAGCAGACTAATCCAGGCGCTTTTGGAAACAGTTCTGTTATTTTTTACGCTTTTTTTGTGCAGCATTATTCATTTTGGCAGATTCAACTTCAGCATAAGAGCCGAATTCTTGGCCATATTGATTATTTGCACTTTTATTAGCTTCTAACTTCTTGTTAACAGAATTGTTTTGGTTTTGTTGCACGTTGAACTCAGAAGCAAACTCCCCAGCATAAGTGTCATTTGCACTTTTTGCACGCTTTGCTTTTTGAGCCTGATTTGCTTTAAACTCAGAAGAGAACTCTTGGTTATAATTATGCTTTGCATTGTTATTCGCTTGCGCATTTTTATTACCTAATTTTTGACGACCCATCGCTATCTCCTCCTATTTGTACCTCGTTGGTACACTATTAGTATGGATCAAGCGGCACGTCATATCCTGTTCAAATTAAGGTAAAAACACCAGAGCTTAGCACGTTTATATTCTTGCTACGTACTCTTTAACCATTTCTTCTGTCACTACTTTACGGCCTGGAATGATGGTATATTTTTGAGACAGCTCATTAATTTCTGCTGTTACAGCATTAATACCGTCTACAGAAAAGGGTTTCCCTTCTTTGCAAAGAAGCACAGCTGCTTCAATAGCTTGCTCGCGTCGAGCTTCTAAACTGGCAAAAGTACGTACTAATTCGTGTTGTTTTTTAGAATGGGCTGAAATTTCTTTATGTACACTCATGTTCGTTCCTCCATTATATTATGCTGAGTTAGTAAAAATAAGTTAATGTCCTCATAACTGATTTGCTTTTCCGGTAATTCTTTTAAGCTTTTTTCTATCGCTGCAGCTTCTTTCTTAATGCTGTCCAAAAAGTTTTTCATCTTTTCATTAAAAGCAACTTTCCCGCTTATCTTGCACTGTACAAATTGCTCAATGATGGATTGCTGCCTATCGTCGAGATTTGCCTGCTTACATAAATCGGCAAATAAAATGACAGGGAAACTGCGCTGCTTTACTACTACTTTCAGTGATAAAAATGCACGAATCAGTTGAAGCATCACTTTTATATCCTCTATTGTAACAGAAGATGTCAGATTTCTTTTACTATTTATCGTTAAAATTTTAAAATAATGATACCCCAGTGCTTTTAAGGAATATGATTGAGCCATCATTTGCCGCAGTGGCTCAGCAAACGATGGCTTCTGATAATAAACAAAAGGCGACCATAGCCACTCATAAAGCGAAGGGTTTGATTTTGTAAACAAATAAACGGTTTTGTACAAATCCCACCCTTGCATATCATAATTGCCTTCTGCTACATTAATGACCTCTTGAGGTCTATTGAGATGAAGATAGCATGATGCTTTATACTTGTATATAAAGCGGACGTCAAAATCACTCGCTGACGTGTCGAGTCCATAAGCACGGCTGCCTGATTCACATGCAAACAAAATTTCCACATTATATTCTTTTTCAATTTCCTGTAAACGTTTATTTATGTGTGTAGACATAAAAATTAATGACCCTTTCTTTCCTCCAATACATGTTCTAGCACCGTCATTGTACTTACCAACTCTTGAATTGGAAATTCTTCAGACACGGCCGCTTGCAGCTGTTTGTAATAATCATACCATTCTTCAGATACAGACTGTTTATGCGCTAAAACGTACTGATTCACTAAATGGGTATAGTGTGAATGAAGAGCGGCTTCTTCTTTCGCAATGTAGTGATTAACATCCGGCTTAATACGTTCTAGTAAAGCAGCGTGAAGCTTTACTTTCTCATTTTTTTCAAAAAAGCTTTTATTGTTTTTATACAGTGAAAGCTCTTTTTGATACGATTCATTCTCATCAAATTGATGACTTGTCACAACTTCACTGCCATTTGGAGGCTCTAACGAGTTCAACGTTGGAGTAAACGTCGGTTCATAGCGCTGTAGCTTTGTAATGATCATTCGATGCCAGTCTTCGATTAATTTTACGATGTATTTTTCGATTCGCAAAGTGGTCGCACGCACTTCTTGCGTTGCGTCGAAGGAAATAGACGTTAACAGCTCCTGCAAACACAGGCGCAGCTGCTTTTGCTTTTCACCTCGATCATCCCTTAAGTTTGCCGGACTGAAGGCTTCTTTAAAGAAGTCATCGTACCTCACAAACAGACGTTTTTTTACATAAAATAAAAGCTCTTCTAATTCTCGGTCAAACTGCTGTTGTTCATATTCAAAATGAATTTCATGCAGTTTTGCTGCTACCTGCTCATTTTTTATGTGAAGAGATTGAATGTATCGCTTTTTATCCACTTCTGATTTTGTTTGCACCTGTTTCATTTCATTGGCAACTGCTAAAATTTGTTCGAAATCTGCATAAACACTTTGGATAGCCAGCTCTGGTAATTCATAATTTATGAAGCGGTAAAACGCATTTTTGAATGGCAGAAACATTTTATCCTCGTGGTTTTGCAAAGCCTGCAAGCTTGATACCGGGTATAAGCGCGGAAAGCGTATACCGTACTGTTCAAGCTGCTCTTTTACGTACGTCTGAACTAACTGCAGCTCTGTATCCGAACTGGCTAGGTCCGCTGCATTTACTAAGAAAAACATTTTATCAAGCGCAAATACATCTTTTACACGGCCAAGCTGAATAAGAAATTCGCGGTCAGCTTTTGAAAACGCATGATTATAATACGTTACAAATAAAATGGCATCTGCATTTTTGATATACTCAAACGCTACTCCCGTGTGTCTCGCATTGATTGAATCAGCTCCGGGTGTATCAACGAGCGTAATGCCTAAGCGAGTAAATTCACAGTCATAATACAGGTTAATAAATTGAACAAAACACGCTTTTTCTTCTTTGGCTACATAATCATGAAATCCTTCTGTATCCACTACTACTTCTGAACCGATATGCTGCTTGACTTCGCCGTAGCCTTTTTCTACTGCCTGTAAAAACGACAAATGCAGCTGCAGCTCTTCTGTTGCCTGCAGGGTTGGAATAATTGTTAGCGCTTCGTCAATTGATTCTACTTCATGATGAAACAGCTTAAGTGCACCATTTAAATCTTGGATCATCTGCTCGTTTGTTTTCATTTGCACAACAGCTGTTTTATGCGGCCGTTTTTCTGTTGGAGGCATAATTTTATTGATGGTTGCTGTTGTTGGATTCGGAGATACTGGAAGTAATCTTTCTCCAATCAACGCATTAGCAAAAGATGACTTACCGGCACTGAATGCTCCGAATAAAGCTACGGTAAACGTTTGATTTGATAGCTTTTTACGCTTTTCTTGAAGCCTGTTAATAAAGCGGTCTAGCTTTCCAAATGAACGAAGCTGTTCGAGAACAGCTGATACATCTTGAAGAACCTTTTCTGTTCCTGTTTTATGCACAGCTTCCTCAGACTGTGAAACTAACTGCTGCTCACTCACAGCTTCTTGCTTTTCTTCAGCTTTCATGATGCCCGTTTCATATTCTTCTTGTAACATATATGACAACTCGTTTGTATCTTCTGCCGTTAGGTCGTCATCAGTTTGCTGTAAAGATTGAAGCAAAGCTTTTGTACGTGCCAATTTTGCTTTCATTTCCTGAAGAGATGTATACGCTTCTTCAAATACTTCACATTCCTGCAAGTGTTGATAAATTTTTTCACGCATTACTTCATCTTGCTCGATTTTGCTCTGTTCGATTTGCGCATAAAGCTCGTATAATAATCGCGTCGCTTTTTTCTTAATATGATCGGCTACATCTTTTGCGTACGTTAAAACATAATCACCATTAATCGTAGCTCCTGCCTTTACCGTTTCAATTAAATCATGCGGCTCTAACGGGATTTCAAACTGCTGAACCTGGCGTATAAGATCCGGGTCGGTAAGATTTTGATTTTTCACCAGCTCTTGCACATATTGCTGCAAGTGCCACTGCAGCTGAGAAGCTGCTCGTTCTTTCATATCATCAAAAAATAACGTCAGCCGCTCTTTTTTTACTTCCTCGGTCTTTTTCTTAGCAAATAAAAGACCTACTTTAAAATCAGGCTTTGTCGTTTCTAAAAACAGCCTAGCTTTTTCTCTCATTTCATATGGTGTTAAATTGGCGTTGCTTAGTATCTTACCTGTTTCTTGTTGGTACGTTTCTGCTAGCTGCTTTTCAGCACGCCTCATTTCCGCTTCTTTTTCGAGAAGCTGCTCTTTTTGCTGCTTATTCATTTCATGGTTCTCAAGCGTCAGCTTATGGCGCAGCTCGTCATGAATCGTTAACTTTTCTTCTTCTTGGTCCTCAATAAAGGCAAGGTGATCGTCAATTAACATTTGCATCGCATGTTGAATATGCTGATGTCGGTTTTCTTTTTCCGTCATCATAGCAAGTAATAGAGATTTTACGTACGAAAGGTCATTATGACGGTTTGTTGGCTCTTTTAACGACGTATAGAAGATTCCTTCTGGTCTCACATTCCACTTTAAAAATGACGTTTCTACAGATTCTTTAAATGCTTGAAATGTTAGCTGATCTTCTTGGTGTTTATCGATTTGATTTACAATTAAATAAAGCGTTTTATTAGCTTCTTGCAGCTGTTTTGCAAATTGAAGATTTAATTCTGCCTGCACATGATTATAATCCATCACGTAGAAAATAACGTCCGCTAAGTGAAGAGCTGACTCGGTCGATACACGATGCGCATCATCTGTTGAATCAATTCCCGGTGTGTCCATCACCACAACACTTTTAGGAATAGCATCTGTATCTATCGATAAATGAATGGACTCTACTTCATCTCCATCCACAGCAAACTGCTTAATTTGCTCATACTCATAAGGCGCTTCATAACGCACCGGCCGCTGTTTGCGGTAATAAACGGTTGCATGCTCATCCCCAGCTTTTACTGATACTAAGTTTGCACTTGTTGGAATAGGACTTGCAGGCAAAATTGCTTGCCCCATTAATTCGTTAATCATGCTCGATTTTCCAGCCGAAAAATGTCCGCAAAATGCTACAACAAATTCGCCGTTCACCCACTTTTTTAACAGCTGTATTGCTTTTGCTGCCTGCTGTTCATCTCCAGCTGCTTGAAATTGCTTATGTAAATGAAAAAGAGATGCTTCCAATCGGAGATTTTCTTGATGTTTCACACTCACTTTACCCATTATTACTCTACCCCTTTTGCCTCATTCAAGACTGTATTTAAATGTTCTCTATCCATATTCATTTCTGCTTATTCTTTCTCTATTTTACTTGATTCGCATGCGTTTTCCCATAAAAAACTGAATTTTTAGTTACAAAAACAATAAAAAAAGCTGTCAATAATTTGACAGCTTTGCATCGTACTTTTTATTCATCGCATGTATGTTACGCCTTTTGGGCTTTTTCAATATTTTTCATTACATACGTTGTGACGCCAACATATGTAGCAAGTGCTCCGATCACAAAAAGACTAACCATTACGTCCACCACCGTTTCTACTTGATGAAATTGATAATCTTTATCATTTGTTTTATCTTATCATGAAAGATAATCATTTTCAATTAGTTTTAAGATTTTTTTACAGGAAAGAAACGTCCCCTGTTTTGCATCACTTCGCCGTAATTTGTTTCATTCGTTAACGCTTGCTCTTCTAAGGGAATTCTGACGGCTAATATACACAAATTGAAAACAGAAAAAATAGCTAACGTCCAGTATGCCTGAAACATAAGCGGAACTAACACCAATTCTGCCGCTACTACTGCATAGTTAGGGTGCTTCATAAAACGATAAGGACCTCTTAGCACAACCTTCGCATTAGGCAAAACGATAATTTTGGTATTCCAATACTTTCCTAACGAAGAAATAGCCCATATTCTTGCAAGTTGCACAAGCACAAAAAAGCTAAACAACAAAAAAGAAAAGTGATACATTCCATCGTTTAACACATACACTTCCGTAAAAAGAGCAGCAAAAAAAGCGGCATGCATGCTTACCATCCATTTGTAGTGACTTTGACCAGCTTCGTATGCTCCCTGCTTCTTCATCCAAGCTTCATTTCTTTTGGCAATAACCAATTCACATAGACGCTGTAAGATAATAAATACAAAAAAGCTATAAAAAAACAATCGCTTTACCTCCACTCTAATAGAAGCATTTCAGAACTAAATCCAGGGCCAAGAGCTGTTAATAAACCGTATTCTTTACTCGAAATTTCTTTCTTCATAAAGCGGTCTAGCACATACAAAACGGTTGCCGAAGACATGTTTCCATGGTTTTTAAGTACATCTAGGGAATCAGCAATCATATTTTCGTTTAACGACAGCGTTGATACATATGCTTCAAGCACTTTTTTTCCTCCAGGATGAGCAACAAAATGCTTCAAATCGCGACTGGTCAAATGCTGTGTTTGTAAAAATGACTCAACTTCTCCGCCTAACCACGAATCGATAATCGTGGGAATATCTTTTGAAAAGACAACAAATAGTCCATCATTTTTAATCTCCCACCCCATTACATCTTCTGAATTGGGCATGAGCGTCGATTGTGTATGTAAAATGTAAGGATAGCTTTTTGCAAGGGCAAAAGTGGTGTCAGCTTCGTCACCTGCGACTAAAGCAGCCGCTACTCCATCAGCAAATAAAGATGTACCGATTAAGTTGCTTTTTGAACGATCATTTCGCTGAAAAGTTAAACTGCAAAGCTCAATGGATAAAACAAGGACTTTGGCACGCGGAAAGGCTTTGCAATACTCATAAGCTCTTGAAAGCCCAGACGCTCCTCCAGCACACCCTAATCCCCAAATAGGAATTCTTTTTGTATGGTCTGAGAACGCAAGCTTATTCATAATTCGCGCTTCAATGCTAGGCGTAGCTAAGCCGCTTGTTGAAACATAAAAAATAGCCTCAATTTCTCCACACGGCAAAGGGGTACTTACATAGTTCTTATTTGTTAAGCAGTCTTCAATTGCTTTTGTACCTAATTCAACAGCAGATTCTATAAAAGCATCATTTTTTTCTTCGAATGTATGATCTTCTTGAAACCAAGATAAGTCTTTGGCAAAATTACGTTTCTCAATTTGGCCATTTTGAAAAACGGTTAGCAGACGATTAATATCTTTAAACGATTCGGAAAAAAGTTCTTTTGCAAATAGCAGCGTGTCTTGCTGAGTTAATTCATAAGGGGGAACTCCAAATCCAACTGAGATAATCTTTGGCATACACTTCACCTCTTTGATTGCGTTACATTTAATATTTGTAATAGCTGGGGATTTATTCAATTCTTTTTTAGTGGAATGGAGGCGAAACACAAAAAAACTTTCCTGTAACTCAGGAAAGTCTACGTTTTGAAGAAGTGTATGTTTGTTGTGCACTTTTATTATAGCGCAAATAATCTGAATGTACAGATACAATTTATGGATTGACGAAAATAAGTGCTTATTTTTTATGAAAAGAAAATGGACATATAGATTTCATCTACATATTCATTGTTGAAATAAGCTTGTTCTTTCATAACGCCTTCTTGTTCAAATCCTACCTTTTTATACAATTCGTATGCCACTTTATTCGAAGCAAACACAGTTAAAGAAAGTTTATGAAGATTATTTTCTTTGCACCAGTTTAGTGTATAATTCATAAATTGTTTTCCTATCCCCATTCCCTGTGCTTTTGAAATAAGCCATGTACGGAAGAGCCCCGTGTGGCGCTTCATTTTAATTTCGCCTCTAAGAACACGTGCAATTCCAAGCACTTCACCTTCGACTTCAGCTACAACGTACATGTGATTGTTCTTTTCTACTGATGCAATAAAATCTTGCTCTTCTTGGACTGTGCGCGGCTCATCTTTTTGAATAAATTCCCCAGCCTCAATAATTTCTCTTACCGCTGTTGTAATATGCTCCGCATCACTTGCCTGTGCGGGGCGAATAGTGACTTCACGTCCGTCTTTTGCTTTAAATTTCACTATGTTTTTCTCTGCTGTAATCATCTATATCAACTCCTATATTTTTCACTATTCAGTACTACTATTTTGGTTCTAGCTTGCGTAATTTATCAGTGGTAAAGTTCCGCTTTTCATTTCATCTAACAAGCAATCATGTGCATTTGTTGTATTACCCACGCTTTAAACAAAGCTAAACCATTTTTGAAATATTTATTCTTGCACAGACATCCTAGAAATGCAATTAATTGCGTTAAAGAACTATTATTCCAAATTTTCTTTACAAAAGTTCATAAAAAAAGGCTGGGACACAACGAAACACATGAAAGCTACGTCCATCTTAACAACAAAAAAATACGAACTAACAACCAATAATTTTGATTATTAGTTGCTAGTTCGTATTTCACTTCGAATAAAATATTTTTGTCCCAGCCTCTACTTTTTATTAAAGTCCCATTGAGATATATTTCACTTCTAAATAATCTTCAATGCCGTAATGACTTCCTTCACGTCCAAGACCACTTTCTTTAAAGCCGCCGAATGGAGCTTGAGCTGCAGATGGGGAGGCGTCATTTACTCCTACAATGCCGTATTCTAACTCTTCAGATACAAACGTTGCTTCTTTAATGTTTTCTGTAAATACGTAAGCGGCTAAACCATAAGGGCTATTGTTTGCTCGTTCTACGGCTTCTTCTACTGTTTTGAATGTTGCTACAGGTGCCAATGGTCCAAACGTTTCTTCAAACATGCAATTCATGTCATCAGTTACATTTGTAATAATTGTCGGTTCCATAAAGAAACCGTTTTTAGTTGTTATAGCTTGTCCGCCAACCACAACTTTAGCTCCTTTACTTTTTGCATCCGCAATTTGTGCTTTTACTTTCTCAACCGCTTTGTCGTTAATTAACGGTCCAACTTGTGTACCTTCTTCTAATCCATTTCCTACTGTTAATTCCGCCGCTTTTGCTGCAAATTTTTCAACAAAAGCATCTGCAATGGATTCTTGTACATATACGCGGTTTGTGCAGATGCACGTTTGACCTGCGTTGACAAACTTAGAAGCAATTACGCCGTTTACAGCAGCGTCTAAATCTGCATTTTCTGTTACGATAAACGGTGCGTGACCGCCTAATTCCAGCGATAATTTTTTCACAGTATCCGCAGCACCGCGCATTAAATGTTTACCAACCGCTGTTGAACCAGTAAATGTTAATTTTCGGATGCGTCCGTCTTTTTGCCATGTGTCGCCAATAGCTGCTGCATCTCCAGTAACAACATTGATCACACCTTTTGGAACTCCCGCTTCTTCTGCGAGCTCTACTAAACGAAATGCTGTAAATGGTGTTTCTTCAGATGGTTTGAGAACAATTGTACATCCTGCTGCAAGAGCTGGGGCCACTTTACGCGTAATCATTGCTGCAGGGAAGTTCCATGGTGTAATAGCTGCTACAACGCCGACAGGCTGTTTTTTAACCGTAATACGTTTATGCGTATGATGAGCTGGAATCGTTTCACCGTATACACGCTTTCCTTCTTCAGCAAACCAAGCAATATAATCATTCCCATACTGCACTTCACCTTTTGCTTCTGCAAATGGTTTGCCTTGTTCCGTTGTCATAATTTCTGCTAGTCCATCTTTATGATTTTCAATTAGTTGATGCCATCTCATTAAAATAGCACTGCGCTCTTGAGCGGTTCTTTTCGACCATGTTTTAAAAGCTGCAGCCGCTGCATCAGCGGCAAGTGCTGCTTCCTTTGCGCCTGCCTTTGGAATTTGTCCTATAACTTCTTTTGTTGCTGGATTAATCACATCAATTTTCTCTTCAGTTGTTGTCCATTCACCGTTAATATATAGTTTGTTTGGATACATCATTCATCCTCCTAGTTGTGTGAATTTCTTTGTGCTGTGTTAACTACACTATATACACTAGCATCTTCATTGATTTATGAGAACTTCCCTTCTATACTATGGGTATAACAAAAGGTTATAGGTGATAAATATGAAAACAGAATGGCTTAAGTCTTTTATTGAAACAGCCAAAACAAAAAGCTTAAGCAAAGCAAGCGAACAGCTGCATATGACGCAGCCTGCACTTAGTAAGCAAATGAGAAAACTAGAAGAAGATTTAGGAGTAACATTATTTATTCGCTCCGCTACAGGAGTAGAATTAACCTCAGCAGGTGAAATTCTTTTACAGGAAGGTGAATCCATACTATCAAGCGTTCATGCTCTTCAAAAAAAATTAGTGGCTACGCAAGAAGCTTGTGATTTAACTATCGGAACGTGGCAGAGTATGGCTGCTTTTTACTTACCTTATCAACTGGCTTCTGCTGAAGACCACAATCGCCATATTGATATAAAAACCTCGCATCACTATTATGATTTGTTAGAGCAGTTAGAAAGCAATAAAATTGACGGGGCTTTATTTGATGATCGAGAGATTCAACATACTTACTGGTCAAAACTATTGTTCAAAGAAGACTTTTATTTATTTGTGAATGATCAGCACCCGTTAGCCGAAAAAGAAAGCGTATCATTTGAAGATTTCAAAGAAGAACCCATTGTAGTTCTCCCCCCAGGGTGCGATGTTCGGACACTAGTAGAAAAAGCGTACAATCGTCATAACTTAAAGATTCCCATTGCCAATGAAATTGAATTTGCTCAAAGCATTATGGGATTTATTTCAGCTAATTTAGGTATTTCAATTCTACCTGAAATTTTTATGCGCCATTTACAAAGCTCAAACATTAAAGCTTTACCCATCACAGACTTCAAATTCAAAAGAGAAATTTCATTAGTGGCAAAAAACCCTGACGTGGGAAAAATGCTTTATACGCTGTTTTTCAAAACACGATCTTAATAGGAAAGACAAACAAATTAGATGAATGATCTACTATGGATCACTTGTTGCACCATGACAATGAAAAGATCCGAACGATTAATCGTTCGGATCTTTTCAACTAAAATACTTTTGTTCTAGCCTCTTTTTATTTCGATACTACTTCATTTGTTAACTTTGTTTCTGCAACTTGCGCACGTGGTGATTTCATCATATTAAAGACAATGTTTAAAAAGATTGCTGTAAAACTCCCCATTACAATACCGCTTCCAGTAAGAACTTGAAGACTCTCTGGTAAGTTTTTGAAGAGTTCAGGTACAACCGTCACCCCTAGACCCATGCCAACCGAACATGCAATCACAAGAAGGTTTTCTTGTTTTGCTAAATCAACTTGACTAAGGATTTTAATACCTGAAGAGATTACCATTCCAAACATAGCTACCATTGCTCCTCCAAGTACAGAGCTCGGGATAACTGTCGTCACGGCTGCGATTTTAGGTAGGAAACCCAAAATGATTAAAATTCCACTCGCTGCAAATACAACATTTCTTGTGCGAACACCTGACAACTGTAAAAGGCCTACATTTTGAGAATACGCTGTATAAGGAAATGCGTTAAAAAATCCGCCTAATAAAATCGCCAATCCTTCTGCACGATAGCCTTTAGATAAATCTTTTTCATCCACTTCTTTTTTACAAATATCACTAACGGCAAAATAAACGCCTGTTGACTCGACAATGCCAACAAGTAAAACAAGGAACATTGTCAGAATGGCCATAATATTAAAAGTTGGCATCCCAAAGTACAGCACATGTGGCATATGAACCCACGCTTCTTCTTTTACGCCGGAAAAATCAACTTTCCCCATAAAAGACGCAGCAATTGTTCCAACAACTAATCCTAATAAGACAGAGACCGAGCGCATAAACCCTTTTGTAAATCGATACAGAACAATAATCAATAGTAAAACGCCAAAACCTAAACCTAAATTGCTCAAGCTCCCAAAATCTTTACTTCCTTCTCCTCCGGCTAAATCTTTTATCGCTACGGGAATTAACGTAATTCCAATAATCGTTACAACCGAACCTGTAACTAAAGGAGGGAAAAACTTAACCAATTTACCTAAAAAAGCAGAAAGAAGGACGATGAGTAAACCAGCGACGATAATAGAACCATATATGGAGGAAACGCCGTAAGAACCTCCAATTGAAATCATAGGTCCTACGGCAGTAAACGTACACCCTAATACAACTGGAAGACCAATTCCAAAAAAACGATTTTTCCATACTTGCAGTAGCGTTGCCACACCGCACATAAATAAGTCAATCGCCACTAAATACGTAAGCTGCTGCTGAGTCAAGCCAATGGCTCCTCCAACAATAAGCGGAACAACAATCGCACCTCCGTACATAGCTAAAACATGCTGTAAACCAAGTGAAAAGACTTTTCCTTTATTCATATTAAACCTCCACTGTTGGTTTATCTTCAACAAATGTCACTTTACCATTTGATAAAGACTGAATGCGTGCTAATGATTCTACTTTAACGCCTGATTGACGAATTTGTTTTCCTCCATCTTGGAACGCTTTTTCAATAACAATACCAATGCCGCCTACTTTAGCACCTGCTTTTTGCACGATATCCATCAAGCCGAATGCAGCTTGGCCGTTTGCTAAAAAGTCATCAATAATTAAAATCACGTCATCTTCTTGAATAAATTTATCAGCAACTGAAATTTCATTTTCTTCTTTTTTTGTAAATGAATATACTTTTGATGTAATGAGTCCGTCTTGAAGTGTTAAAGATTTTCTTTTTCTAGCAAACACCATCTCAACGTTTAGCTTCAATGCGGTCATAATCGCTGGAGCAATTCCTGATGATTCAATCGTTAAAATCTTCGTAATTCCTGCATCTTCAAAACGCGAAGCGAATTCTTCTCCAATTTCTTTCATTAATACAGGATCCATTTGGTGGTTTAAAAATGTGTCTACTTTTAAAACCGTGTCCGATAATACGATACCATCTGTTAAAATTTTGTTTTGCAAAGCTTTCATAGTTCGTTCCTCCAACGTTTGTATTAAAAAAGCTCAAAAACATAGCTGCACTCGTATATGAGTAGAGCAATGTCTTTGAGCTTTTACGCACAAAAGTGAAAAACAAACTTCATCGCTCACCCATAGTCAAACTATTTACGGTAGTTTGGTAGATACTTACGAGCCTTATTCTCGTCATTATATGAGTGCGTTATTGAGTTAATTGTATTATATCAGCAAATCTTTTATTTGAAAATATCTAAAAACGATATTTTCGAACATTTACTTGTGATACAAAACATAATATTCGTTTATAGCGCCTTTTATACGTGATAAATTTCTCCATATTTCTTTTCTAGATACTGAATTAAATAATCTACATTTAAGCCTTCTCCCGTTACATCGTTTAAAATTTCAAGAGGCTTTTTCATTTTTCCGTACTGATGAATATGTTCTGTTAGCCAATTTGTGATCGGCGAAATTTCTCCTTTTTCGAGGAGTTCATCATAATTGGGCAAGTCTTTTAACATGGTATGCTTAAACTGCGCTGCGTACATATAGCCAAGAGCGTAGGAAGGGAAGTACCCAAAGCTTCCTCCGGCCCAGTGTACATCCTGAAGCACGCCTTCTCCATCGTGACTTGGACGAACTCCTAAATATTCTTCGTATTTCTCATTCCAAATTTCCGGTAAATCTGCAACTTTATATTCTCCGTTTATTAATCCTTTTTCAATCTCATAGCGAATCATAATATGAAGAGGATACGTTAACTCATCTGCTTCAATACGAATAAGCGACGGTTTCGCCTCATTTACTCCTCGGTAAAAATCTTCTAAATCTACATCGTCAAATTGTCCCGGCGCATGCTTTTTTAGTACGTCGTAATGATGCTGCCAAAATGCTTTATTTTTCCCGACAAACTGCTCAAAAAACAGCGACTGTGATTCATGAATTCCCATTGAAGTACCTTCACATAGAACCGTACCCACAAGATCCTTTGAAATATTCTGCTCATATAAAGCATGGCCGCATTCGTGAATCGTTCCAAAAATAGCCGTTCGGAAATCGTTTTCAGCATACTTAGTCGTAATGCGCACATCTCCCGGGTTTAAGCCAGTAGCAAAAGGATGGACTGTTTCATCAAGTCGCCCCGCTTCAAAATCGTAGCCAAGCGTTTTTAACACGTCTAGACTAAATTGCTTTTGCGCTTCTTTTGGGAAAGTACGGAATAAAAATTCCGTATTTGGCTTTGTATTCGACCCGGCGATTCGCTGAACAAGAGGCCCAATATGCTCCCGTAGCTTTCCAAATACCTCGTCTAAGATTTCAACCGTCATCCCCGGTTCAAAAAGGTCTAATAAACGGTTATATTTGTTTCCTTCATACCCCCAATACTCCACAAACTTCTGATTGAAAGCTACAATTTTTTCGAGGTACGGTTGAAATAAAGCAAAATCTGCTTTTTCTTTTGCGTCTTCCCAAACCGACTCAGCTTTTGAAGTTAATGTAACGTATTCTTTATATTCATGCGGAGGAATCTTTTTATTTAAGTCATATTCTTTTTTACATTCTTCCACTGCTTTTTTCGTAATATCGTTTATGTAAGGCTGTGACTCAGGGGTCGTTAATTTCTCAATAAAACCTGCCATGTCATCAGAAACAGAAAGATTGAACGCTTCTGATGACATCATGCCAATAACTTCAGAACGCTGATCCGCCCCTTTTTTTGGAGCACCCGTCCTCAAATCCCAGTACATCACTCCGATTGCCTCGTGATAACTTTTGATTTTATTCATGTATTCATAAAACTGTTTCTCAATTTTCTGTATGTCTTCTCTCATTGTTTTTCCTCCTTACTTTCCTTATTTCACCATAAATTATTTTATCATAATAGTAACGGTGTGTATATAACTGAATATTCAATCTATTATGCATATAAAAAAACGCGGCTACAACCGCGCTTTTTTATACGTTTTCTATTTTTGTTGGGACATTTTGTTCAATGATTGAACGCACTTTTGAATCTGTGCTTTTTGGCATAAAGATCGTGATTAGACCCTTATCGTTATGAGAGCGAATCAGTCTTCCAACTCCTTGCTTTAAGCGAAGAAGCATATACGGCATATCTGCATCCCAAAATGGATCGACTACTTGATTGCGCTTTGCTTCAAAGACCGGATCATTTGGCGGATATGGCAGAGACCAAATAATTACATTAGATAGCGAAGGTCCAGGAATATCCAATCCTTCCCACAAATGAACAGCGCATAAAATCGTTTCTTCTTCCCTTTGGAACTGAGATACTAATTTACTGATTTCTTGATCGCCTTCAAATAAAAATGTGTACTGATTTAACTCTTTGGAAACTTCTTTGAACATCTCTAGTTCTTCTTTGCTATTAAACAATAAAAGTGCTCGTCCGTTCGTTTTTTCGAGCTGAGCAACAGCAAAGGCGAATTTTTCAGCAAACGCTTCTTCTTGATCATCCGAAACATTTTTTACCGCAATTTTCATTTGCTCATCATAATCAAATGGCGATTCAACAGAAAAAGAAAGCGGCTTTGCAATTCCTAAGCTATATGCTAAATAATCGAACGATTGGTTATCTGAAAGAGTCGCAGAAGTGAAAATATATGGTATTTTCTTCGCAAATACTCGTTCTTTTAAGACGTCTTTTACTGCTTGCGGCATAATAACCAACGTCAGTTGCCAGTTATTTTCTTCTACCCAGTAGATGGCATTTTCGTTGTCCATAAATAAGCGCAGCGAATAATCAATTTGATCTAGGTACTCATCTACAATTCGCAGCGTATATTCGTCTACTGTATAGGTCTCACTCTCAAACACAAGCTCGTTTCCGATATGCTCAAGCAGCGATAAAAGTTCTTTTCCTACACTTTGTAATCCGTTTGTGCGGGCTACTTCTTTACGGCTAGAACCAACGATTTCTGTGCTTGCTTCACTTAAACGGTCAAAGAACATTGCATATACATCGATAGCGTGCTCGATCTTCACAGCAAATTCTTCTCGCACGTCATTTTCTAATAGACGCGTTAACAAGTTTTCTAACGTATCTTCTTGAATGCGATATGTTAAAGCCTTTTGTGCAGCAAATTCCAGCAGGTGACCTTCATCAAATACAACACAGCTGCTTTCAGGAAGAAGGGGAAGCTGTCCTTCACGCTTGCGGGCTTCATATGTCCAAATGTGCTCCATGTAAAAATCGTGAGAGCAAATAATTAAGTCATGTGCTTTTCTATAGTGCTCACGTGAAAGCGTTAAGCCGCATCTATGACGCTGCTCACAGGAAGAGCAGTCTTGAAACGTATCCCAGTTAATTTGATTCCATTCCTCATCCGTTAAATGAGGATATTCTTTACGGTCTCCGTAGTGATAGAACGACTGCATACCGCTATGATCATGAACAAAATCAGGAAGCGTATCGTAAATTTCTTCAATGTTTTCATTATCTGTTCGTGCTGTCACAGCATCTAATTTCTTTAAACACAGATACTGATCTTGAGATTTTGCTAGGCGAACATCCATGTTAATATCTAAAATACCAGAGAGCTTTGCAATGTCTCCTTCGGCTTTTACTAACTGTTCAATTAATGTTTCATCCGCACAGGCAATAATAGCTGGCTTGCCAATATACCTTGCATAACAAATAGCGTACAGCAAATACACAATGGTTTTCCCTGTTCCTACACCTGCTTCTGCAAATATTACATTTTTTTCTTTAAAAGCTCGTTCGATTTGAAAAGCCATAAAAATTTGTTCATCCCGAAGTTCTAACCCTGCGTCTGGAAGATGATCATAAAAAACATCACCTATCCATTCATTTAATTTGTCAAAAAAGTTTTCATCCCGCTCAATTGTAAAAGGCAACCGCTCTCTCATCATCGATACTGACTCCTTTATTTATGTAAATATCTATCAATAAAAATTAGCTTCACTTCTTTTTATCTAGTAAATTTCTCATGTAAGCAAAACTTAATTATTGACTACTTTATCTAAAATGTCAATAAAAAGAGCTGAACATAAAAAAGTTCTGCCTGTAAGGACAGAACCTTTTTGTATAAAAGCTGAGTGTATAGAACGCAAACGGAATAAGTGCTATTAAAAAATTAATTACAGCGGAATTTTGAGTCCGTGGACTGAGACAATAAAAAGGCCGCTTCATACTCGGCTTTTGCTTGTTCCAGCTGAGTAAGCGTCTCTCCGCTCACTTCTATTCCCTGCTGCATTAAATGATAGCTGTTTTCCAACGCTTGACGAATCATAGTGAACTGCGTGTTTCTATCCATTTATAAACATCCTCTCTCTGTAATGCTTACTATAAAAGTGAATACTATCATTCTATACACCAGCTGTTTATTTTATTCTCAAAACTAGCATCTCTGGCTTAATAAATGGATTCTTTCATTTAAAAAAATAATCTAACTTATTAAAATATTTTAATTCTCACTTGACGTATAGGAATAATATATTTTAAAATTACTTACATATTCAATCACTCAAAACTACATAATACAGGCTTACCGGTCAACCGATAGCCTCTAATTGCCAGATACACGTACAATCCGTCTGTGCAATTAGAGGCTTTTATTTTTTAAAAAGCCTGCTGAAAGGAGAAAAAATGGCAGAACTGCAGTTACAGCATGTGTATAAAAAATACGGAAAAGATAGTCTTGCAGTTGATAATTTCAATCTTCATATTCAAGACAAAGAATTTATTGTATTTGTAGGACCTTCAGGGTGCGGCAAATCCACTACCCTTCGAATGATCGCCGGCCTTGAATCGATAACAGAAGGAGAATTGCTTATTAATGGAGATCGTGCAAACGATTTGCCTTCTAAGGACCGAGATATTGCAATGGTGTTTCAAAACTACGCGCTTTACCCTCATTTAACAGTTTACGACAACATGGCATTTGGCTTGCAGCTCCGCAAAGTCCCAAAACAAGAAATTGATGAGCGCGTTCGTGAAGCGGCTCGTATTTTGGACTTAGAACCCTATTTAAAACGCAAGCCAAAAGCGTTATCAGGAGGGCAGCGTCAGCGGGTGGCTTTAGGAAGAGCCATTGTACGGAATGCCCAAATTTTTTTAATGGATGAGCCTTTATCTAATCTTGATGCGAAGCTTCGCGTACAAATGCGTGCTGAAATCAGTAAGCTTCATCAGAAGCTGCAGACGACCATTATTTATGTAACCCACGATCAAACAGAAGCGATGACGATGGCAAGCAGAATCGTAGTTATGAAAGACGGAAAAATTCAGCAAATAGGTTCACCTATGCAAGTGTATAATGCTCCAGAGAATACGTTTGTAGCCAGTTTTATAGGATCACCGGGAATGAACTTTTTCACAGGAAAAGTAGTGAACAGCAAACTGCACATCAGTGAACATGAGTTTCAACTGACAGAAAATCAAATGCATTCGTTACATGAAAAAGGCTACAACAATCAGTTTATTACTGTAGGAATTCGACCTGAGCATGTTACGCGCGCCTCTTCTGATGCTCCTCATATTTCATTACTGGTAGATGTGTCTGAGTTATTAGGAGCAGAGTACATACTATACAGTAGTTTAGGAGACCAGCTCTTTGTGGCTAAAATCCCTGGGGATGAACATATTCAAGTTCATCAGTACTTTCCATTTCATTTTCAAATGAATCATGCTCATTTCTTTGACCAAGCATCTACCAACCGTATCAAAATTGACCAATAACTATCTAAAAAGAATTCTATAAGTGGGGGAACTAAAATGAAAAAATTATTAATTCTGTTAGCAATGCTCACCGTGATCATCGCGGGCTGCGGCAAAAACAGTTCAACAAGCGGCGACAGCAGCGACTCTTCTAAAAAAGTAACCATTAACTTTACGCATTGGCGAGGAGAAGATTCGAAAGCTTTTGATTCTATCATTGAGCAATTTGAAAAGAAAAATCCAAATATTCATGTAGAAATGACCGTCTTTCCTTCTGATTCATATCAATCACAAATTCAAGGATCTCTACTATCTGGAGAAGGTATCGATGTATTTGCTAGTTTTCCAGGAAGTCAATTTGAAACGATTCGCAAAGCAAATGGTTTTGCAAAGCTGGACGACCAAAACTTACTCAGCAAATTTGACGAAAAGCTAATCCAAGCGGGTAAATCGGATAATACGCAATATGCTCTTCCTTATCAGCTAGTCTATAACATCCCTGTCTATAACAAAGGCATTTTTGAAAAACTAAATTTAGATATTCCTAAAGATTGGAGTAGCTTTTTAAAAACATCTGAAACATTAAAGAAAAATGGATACACGCCGATTTTATTTTCAGGAGACGTAAGTCCTTCTCAATTTATTAATCCAATGATTATGAATAACGAACCTACAAACAACGCCCTTCACGAGGTAGAAACGGGCAAGCGCAAGCTAACTGATGAATGGTTTATCAAAACCCTATCTCAAATTAAAGAATTAAATGACAAAGGTTACTTCCAAAAAGATGCTCTTGGTACGAAAAAAGAAAGTGCTGCAGCACTTTTTGCTCAGGAAAAAGGCGCAATGCTTGCTCAAGGTTCTTATATGATGGCTACAGTCAAACAGCAAAATCCGAAGATTGATCAAGGTTTGCTTGCACCGATTACAGTGGATCAAGATAAAGCAAAATACGAAGGTGTTCATACCACGACATTCTTATTAGGTGTTGCTGAAAAATCAAAACACAAAGAAGCTGCTAAGAAATTTTTAACTTTCCTTGCAGATCCAAAGATTTCTTCTGAGTATGCGAATGCTACTGGCCAGTTATTAACGGTCAAAGACGTGAAATATGATTCACCTGAACTCAAAGAAAGCGCAAAATGGAAAGACAAAAAAACGGTCTTCCAACCTCGATTCACAATTTTAAATGAGCGCGTATCAAAAGCTGTTGAAACATCTGTACAGGACGTACTATCCGGTATGTCAGCGAAAAAAGCTGCTGAAAAAGCACAAGGAGAGGTAGAACGTGTCGCTAAAAACTAATACGTCTATTCAAGAAGAAGAAAAGAGAACCCCTTCGTTCTCTTTTCCTCTCTTTTCATTTAAAAGTATCTCTAAAAGCAGACATCTATGGTTGTTTTTACTTCCCGGTTTTGTCATATATACTCTTTTCTTTGCATTGCCAACGCTTTCTGCTTTATTTTTAAGCACAACTGATTGGAATGGATTATCTTCTCAGTTCTCATTTGTAGGGTTTCAAAACTTCAAAGAAATTTTAACAAACGATGCTATTTTTACACAGTCTCTTACAAACAACTTAAAGTTCACAATTGGCGTGCTGATCTTTCAAACGTTATTGAGCTTAGGCTTTGCACTCTTACTTTATAAAAATTCTGCATGGAATACATTTTATCGCTCACTCTTTTTTGTACCGACGATTATTTCGTCCGTGTCGATTGCTTTCACGTGGAACTTTATGTATGACCCCAACATTGGAGGAGTTAACCTATTTTTAAGTAAAATAGGCCTTGAGCATTGGACCCAGTCTTGGATTGGAAATGGGCATATCGCAATTTACAGCTTGGCTTTTGTACAATTTTGGGCACATACTGGTCAAATGCTTATTATTTTTGTAGCTGGAATTCAAGCTATTCCCAGTGAGTTATATGAAGCTGCTAGTATTGATGGAGCAACAAGATGGCAAAAATTCAAGCGCATTACGTGGCCTCTTTTAGCTCCAGCTACGACAATGGTTGTAGCTTATACGACCATACAAAGTTTTAAAGCATTTGATTTAATCATTGCAATGACAAATGGAGGTCCCTCCAATTCAACTGAAATTCTTTCGACGCTTCTTTATCACGAAGCTTTTATTAATTTTCGTTTCGGCTATGCCTCTGCCATTTCAGTTGTATTTATGATTGTGATTGCTCTTTTAACGTTTCTTCAATTTCGCGTACTTCGCTTGACCAAAATGTAAAAGGAGATTCTTTTATGAAACAAAACCCATTCAGACAACTGATTTTAGGGATATACGGTTTAATCATTCTGTTGCCCTTAAGCTTGGTTTTATTAACAACCTTTAAAACAACGCCTGAACTTTACAGCAACCCAATCGGATTACCAGCAGGCTGGAATATTGAAAATTATAAACAGCTGCTCGTCAATGAACCCATCTTTGGCTATATTAAAAACAGCGTGATTGTTACCGTCTTTAGCACGTTTTTTATTCTATGGTTTTCAAGCATGATTGCTTATGCTATTATTCAGCTACCTCAAAAGCTTGGATGGATTGTATACGGCTTTTTTGTTTGCGGAATGATTGTCCCTACTCAAGTCAATATGATTCCTGTCTTTTTGCTGATGAATAAGCTTGGGCTCGTCAATACGCTAACAGGCGTCATTATCGTCTCCATAAGCTTTTTGCTTCCCATCGGTGTGTTTATTATCACGGGGTTTATGAAAACTTTGCCAAGGGAACTATTCGAAGCTGCTCGCATGGACGGAGCGTCAGAATGGAAAATATATTCAAAAATCGCTCTTCGACTCTCAATACCATCAATGGCTACAGTGGGAATTTTTTCGTTTGTGATTGTGTGGAATGATCTGTTATTCCCTTTGCTATTGTTAAAATCTAAAGAAGTAAAAACGCTGCCTATTGCACTACTGGACTTTCAAGGGGAATTTCTGACTAATTACCCTATGCTGTTTTCAGCAGTCGTTCTTTCTTCTATCCCACTATTGATTGCGTACGTGTTTTTGCAAAAGCATTTCATTTCAGGAATGACATCTGGGGCATTAAAATAGCAGGCAAGAAAATCACGCTTCCCTGCCTGCCCCTTTATTCTATAGGATTATTTTTTAAAGCACGCTGAGGTTTCGGTTTCTCTACTACTAGATGTTGGTAAACGTACATTAAAGCAGCTTTCAACAGAAAGATACCTAGCAAATGGTACTCTTTAAATGTGCCTACGCTAAAAAGCTTTGCACGGCTCATAGCTCGTTGAAAAGGATAAACAAAAAATGTATCTACGATTGCATTTAATAACATATACCTTCCAAAATGGCCGTATGTGAACTTTTTAATCCATAAAGAACCTGCTAAAAATGGACCTAAAAGTAAAGCAGCTTCACCTGTTAGATATGGATGAGGAGGATTAGGGAATATCCACCACTTCTTTTTTTCAGCAATATAGCTTTCAACCATAATTAAAAAGGAAATAAACATAGTAGATGATAAATAGCGCTTAATATGCTGTCGTCCTATAAAAGGGATGGTTAACCATGAAAGAAGCATCATCCCCCCAAAAATCCGTGCTGATCGGTTTTTTCTCATTTTATCACCTCTTAGGTTTTAGTATGAGATTTCCCTTTCGTAAATATGTTAGAAATAAGCTAATCATTTCTCGTTTTAAGCCTGCTATTGAAAAGAAATGAATACATATATTGCCCTGCTACTCGCCCATACTATAAAAAACATAATGGGGTGAGTATATGCATGATTATTATGACGGACTATATAAATACCTGCTTAATGCTACATTTTGGTTTATTTTATTAATTGTCGTGCTCGGTATAGGCATGTTTGGAATGCTAGCTTATCGAGGTTTGAAAAAAAAATAACGTACAAAAGCCAAGCTGGTTTTTACACCGCTTGGCTTTTGTATTTATTGATCGTTGCGTGGAGGACGAGGTCCCCAGTATTGATAGTAGTCTGTTTTAATAAACCCGTTAAACAATTTGCGTTTTTTCGTTGCTTTTTTACCGTAGTATTGTTCAAATTGTTCATGAGATGTAAGCATATAAATCGACCACGTATCAAGTTTAGAAAACGCTTCGCCCATTTCAGCGTACATTTTTTCAACAGAAGGACGATCGCTTAAACGTTCGCCGTACGGAGGGTTACCAATAATGATTCCATATTCTTTCGGCGTCGTAAAATCGCGCACTTGCATTTGCTTAAATTGAATTAAATCTCCAAGTCCAGCTTCAAATGCATTTTGCTCCGCTACTTTTACCATACGATGATCAATATCATGACCAGCAATATCTAGCACTTGGTCGTAGTTCGCTAAGTCTTCTGCTTCTTCGCGCGCTTTGTCCCAAATGCTTGCTGACATCCATGGCCATTCTTCTGATAAGAAGTCACGGTTAAATCCTGGTGCAATATTTTGACCGATAAGCGCTGCTTCGATAGCAATTGTACCAGAGCCGCAAAAAACATCGACAAACGGACGATTCGCATTCCACGGCGTTAGCATAATTAGAGCCGCTGCCAGCGTTTCTTTTAAAGGAGCTTCTCCTTGTCCAACGCGGTAACCGCGCTTATGAAGTCCTGCACCGCTTGCGTCAATTGTTAATGTAGCAACATCTTTTAATAGCGCTACTTCAATTTTAAACGTTGACCCTGTTTCTTCGAGCCAGCCTGTTGTTTTGTTATAATGTTTTTTCATGCTGTCAACAATTGCTTTTTTCACAATGCTTTGACAATCTGATACGCTGAACAATTTAGATTTAACTGATTTTCCCGATACAGGAAACTGTGCATCTACGGGCAAATAATCTCCCCAATTTAATGCTTTTGTTTGTTCAAAAAGCTCATCAAACGTACGAGCTTTGAACTGTCCAACCTGCACTTTAATTCGATCTGCTGTACGAAGCCATAAATTGCAGCGAGCAATTGCGAGCTCGTCTCCTTCAAAGATAACCTTGCCATTATCTACTTCACAGTCATATCCTAAAGCACGCACTTCTTTAGCGACCAGTGCTTCAATTCCCATTGCTGCTGTTGCAATAATTTTATATTTCGCCATTTTTCAACCTCATTTTGTTTCTAATTATCTACACTAAGTGTAAAAGTACCATATACATGCGCCGTAGTCAAAGCTTTCTCCGTCTTTTTATTAAAATGCAAAAACTGCTCGCTCTTGATAGAGCCAGCAGTTTCTTCACCTATGTCGCATATAAATGTGTTTTTAAAAGCTTTCCACTTTAAAATTGCGCAATCGGTTGCTCAACTTGTTTATGAAAGTAAGTATACACGTGTTTCATATGGGTGCAGCGTACATTTTTCAAGCGTTTCGTTTTTATCCAACGGATAATTATGAATCAGCACTTCTCTGTTTACAAATGAGCTCTCTGAAGGAAACTCGAACGTTTGATTTTTCGGTGACATATTACAAATAACAACAGCGGTTTTACCTTCTAATGTTCGCATATACGCATAAATAGCGGAATCTTCTTCTGCCAATAGCTTATAAGTTCCATACACCAGCACATCATGCTGTTTTCTAATTTTAATGAGCTGTTTGTAAAAATTCAGCACCGAATTTTTATCACTTTTCTGCTCTTCTACGTTAATATCTACGTAATTTGGATTCACCTTCATCCAAGGGGTACCAGTAGAAAATCCTGCATTTCTTTCTGTATTCCACTGCATTGGCGTTCTTGAATTATCGCGGCCTGTTTCCCAAATCACTTTCATAATCTCGTCATGTGTATCGCCTTTTTCACGCTGAATACGGTAGTAGTTAATCATACCAACATCATCATAATCGTCAATAGAATCAAACTTAACATTGGTCATTCCAAGTTCTTGTCCTTGATAAATAAACGGTGTTCCTTTCATTAAAAAGTATAGTGCAGCTAAGCACTTTGCACTTTCCACTCGGTAAGCTACGCTGCCGAATTTATTTACAGAACGAATTTGGTCATGATTTTCTAAATATAAAGCATTCCAGCCGTTGATTTTTTCTAAACCATTTTGCCAATTAGTTAAAATCGTTTTTAACTCGATTAAATCAAGCGGTTTTTCTTCTCCTTTATCCCACAGTCCCATATGCTCGAACTGAAAAATCATATTGAAGTTTCCGCCATCTTCAGCTACCCACTCATCTGCGCTGTCCGATGTTACACCATTTGCCTCTCCAACCGTCATAATATCATATTTGGCAAACGTATTTTCTTTTAGCTCTTTTAAATGTTCTTGAATTCCCGGTCGATTCATATGCCCTTCAAACGATGGCACATAATCTAGCTTTTCAGGGTTCGGTAGATCTGGGAAGCCAGCCACTTTCTTAATATGCGAAATAGCATCTACACGAAAGCCGTCAATTCCTTTATCTAACCACCAGTTAACCATTTCATAAAGCTCATGACGTACTTTTTCGTTTTCCCAGTTTAAATCAGGCTGTTTTTTAGAAAATACGTGCATGTAATATTCTTTTGTCTTTTCGTCGAACTCCCAAGCTGATCCGCTAAAAATAGATTCCCAATTGTTTGGCTCTTTTCCATCTTTACCTTCGTGCCAAATATAATAATCACGATATGGATTCTCTTTAGAAGACCTGGATTCTAAAAACCAAGGGTGTTCATCTGAAGTATGATTAATAACTAAATCCATAATCAGCTTCATTCCGCGATGGTGAACTTCATCTAGCAGCTCATCAAAGTCTTCCATTGTTCCGAAATCTTTCATAATATCTTTATAATCACTGATATCGTAGCCATTATCGTCGTTAGGAGACTGATAAATCGGGCAAATCCAAATGACATCAATTCCAAGATCAGATAAATAGTCTAATTTTGAAATAACCCCTTGAATGTCACCAATTCCGTCGCCGTTTGAATCCATAAAGCTTCGCGGGTAGATTTGATACGCAACAGCTTCTTTCCACCATTTCTTTTCCATGTGCTCAACCCCTCAAAATAGTGCTTTTACGTAAGCGTTCGCCTTTACGCATATCGCTATTTTATAATGAATACATGCAAAAAAATAGGTTTTTCACAAAAAAAATCGTTATTCTCTTTTGAATAACGATTCTCACTGCACTAATTTGTGTTTAAAGGCATAGATGACTGCTTGAGTCCGGTCCTGTACATCCAGCTTACTTAATAAATTGCTCACATGTGTTTTTACCGTCTTTAGCGCAATAAATAATTCGTCTGCAATCTCTTGATTTGTTTTGCCTTGCGTCATTAGCAATAAAATTTCCATTTCACGAGCTGTTAGTTCTTCATGAGGTAAAGACGGTTTTCTCATTTTAGACATCATTTTACCGGTTACTTCGGGCTCTAATACAGATTGCCCCTCATATGTACGGCGAATAGCAGCTGCAATTTCTCCTGCTTTAGACGTTTTTAATAAATAGCTTGTTGCCCCTGCCTCTAGAGCGGGATATACTTTTTCATCATCTAGAAAGCTAGTGACAATGATCACTTTCGCTTCTGGCCACTGCTTAATCAGTTGTTTCGTTGCTTCAATCCCGTCCATTTCTTCCATGACTAAATCCATTAAAATAATATCCGGGCGCAGCTGAAGCCCTAATTCAACGGCCTGTTGGCCATTTGCTGCTTCAGCTATCACATGAATGTCTGCTTGAGCCGACAAATACGCTCCTACGCCAATACGAACCATTTCATGATCATCTACTAACAGTACATTAATCATTTTGCTTCTCCTCTCTTTCTACTAACGGTACTTTCACTTCTAGCTTTGTTCCTTTGTCGGGCAAGCTAATAATTTTTAATAGGCCTCCAATTTCAACTGCGCGTTCGTACATATTTTGCAGGCCGTACGATCCGACTTTTTCCTTTTCTACATCAAAACCAACTCCGTTATCAACAATACGTAAAATAATGGAAAAATCACGTTTAATCAGCAGCACATCTAAAGCTGTTGCATTGGCATGACGCAGCGTATTTGATACGGATTCTTGCAAAATTCTAAACAAGTGGTCTTCAATGCCTTTATCGAGTTCAAATCCTTCTATTTTCCAATTTAATTCAAGCGGTACTTTTTGAGCAAGCTCATTCATCAGTTCTTTCATTCCAGCCTGTAGCGATTTTCCTTTTAATGCTGCAGGACGAAGATGAAGAAGCAAAGCCCTCATTTCAAGCTGTGATTGATTAATCATTTTTTCAACCATCTTTAATTGCTTAGCTTCAGAGTCTTGTAGCGTAAGATTGGATTCCGTAATAGCAGACATAAGCATCGAAGCGGCAAATAGCTGCTGACTAACGGAGTCATGCAGTTCTCTAGCAAGCCGATTTCGTTCCTGAGAAACAATTTCTTGCACTTGCTTTTGCTGATTTTCCACTTTTTCCGTTGCCATCTTTTGAGATTGCTGTGCTTGAAGAATCATTTTATGATCTACTTTATTTAAACGGCTTATAATTCGAGACGTTTCTTGAATAAGCGGTTCATTTGCCGACATATGCCGGTGGCCATTTTCTATTTCATATAATCGGTTTTCAACATATGTCCACTGCTGTCTCCACATAAACCCCATGATTCCTCCAATCACGCTTCCAATCGTAAGGCTTAAACTGAAGGAAAACAGCACAAAAGGCATGCCAAATACGCTTGTTTTCCATAAGTCGCTAAGTTGAAAAACAGGATATGCAAAAAACACGGTAAGGAGCACGGATACAAATACAAAAAAACTTAAGAAAATCCCCCATAATAACTGCCGTTGAAGAATACTCATATCCTTTGCACCTCTAAATCTCCAATCACAACAGTTGTAACAATCTTCACCCTATGAGCAGATTGATCAAATTCCTCTGTTTTGATAGACAAATTTTCATTGAACGAAAAGCCGCGCTGATGTCCAAAAACCGTTACGTTTCCTGCTAGTTTAGAATGATTCACAGATACTTCCGTTTCGTAAGGAATGAGCACTTTAATATTTCCAAACGCTTGACGAATAAAAATAACCGCATCGCCTTTTGGCAGAACGGTATTGCTTAAATCAACCACAATGTCTCCCCATACGCTTTGAATATTAATATCATCCCATTCGTATACGGAGTCTTCGGTTCTTTGACTACCAAGAAGTTTATTCGTCAAAACCGGCCGGACCTGCACCAAACTTTGGTTTGGCTGCTGGGTAAATTCGTCAGTCGGTCTGAATTCAACGGGATGCTTTCTTGATTGAATAAATCTAAGTAAAAAATACAGAAAAAGAGCAATAACTAAAAACTTAAAGGCAACCGTATTAAATATATTCAACACAAGCCCAATAACGCCAATCCAAAATAAAATGCGCCCTAGTTTTCTTCTCATTTTTTTTCGCCCAATATACATGAACGCACCGGCAATTAATACAGAAAAGATCAAGCCGCTGTGAAAAAACATAATTTCAATAAACAGGACAAATAAACTGCAAATAAAAATGAACATAAGAGATTCTGTTTTGTTTACGCTTTGCACAGCTCTCTCTCCTTTCTCCTCGTAGATGACATAGCGTTCTTTGGATGCTCTGCAGGTATCTGTTCTCTCACCTTAAAAAGACGCAGAAACCTACGCCTTTTTTAGAATACCATGTTTTATGCAGAAACACTGATTTTTTACGATGATTTTACTCTTTTTTCTAATTCAGCAATTTTGCTGTCTACCGTTTGTCTATAGTAATTTGTATTAATTTGATTTTCAAGCTGGTCAATATAGGTTTCCATTTCGTCAAACTGGCTGTAGGACGTATAAGATGCTTCTGTTTTCATTACTGAATTCATACGATGATGCGCACGAGCAATATTTTCGCGCCCCATTAGTTCCATACGGCGAATATGCATATCTTTTACCTTATGCTTCATTTCTTCATACTTTTGTTCAAGCTCTTCTAACTGCTTGGATGCATCTTCATAAGATTCTTTTACACGCTTTGCTCTCTCTTCGTAGTGAGCATGTTCTTTTAAAATAAATTCATGTAATTCCGCTTCTTCAGCTGCTTGTGCTACTTGTGCTTGCTCATGACGTTTTTTCATCATGTCAAGGGCCAGATGGTATTCGCGATTAAACTGTTCTTTTAACGTGTGCTGTCGCTCAACAAGCTGCCTTACCTTTTCGGTCTCCTGCTCGCATTGACGCAAATAGTGGTTTAGTGCAGCAATTGGATTTTTTTGTTCTTTGTGATCAAGCAATTGATGAAGATCTGCAGAAATCGTTTCTTTCATTCGAGTAAATAAGTTTCTCATTTTGTTCATCTCCTTAGATAATAAAGTAAACTTTTATTATTTTTGATTTAAGTCAGCCCACTGACGTTCAAAATGCTTAAACGGATCTTCTTTTTCCGTTTTTATAGGGCTGCTGCTGTTCCACTTTTTATATACAATGTAAAGTACTACTGCTGCGATGATACCAGTAAGGGCCGGGAGGTTTGAAACAGTTGTTAAGAGTACGACAACACCAATAAATCCCCAGAGCCATTTTTTAAAGGGGGCCTCTGCTTTAACAAACCCTTTAAATGCTACGTACAAAATAACCAAGCCAAGTGCAAGTCCTACCATCGGACCAGCATTTGCAAGAAGAACGATAGCAGCTACCGCTCCAATCAAAAACAAACCAACTTTTTTCATTTTGTCTCCTCCTTTCGCTTATCTATATACTTAGTTTAAGGATTATGACGTTTTTTCAAAACGAGCTAGAGCTTTATTTTCTCCTAAGACCTGAGGCTGACAACAAGCTCAGTCTGATTGTACAAAAAAATGACAGCTTATGATAAGCTGTCATTTTGACATAAAAAAAGCTCTTCCGTTATACGAAGAGCTGGGTTGGATTAAAATATAGTGTATAACAACAAGTGTCGATTGCTTTTCAATAACGTTCTGTAAGCCATGTTTTGTACCATTGTACTGCAAGCGGCTAGCTACCTCGTACTCCGGTGGCAATTATCTATCTACAAAATGTAACCATTTTGTCCTTCCTTCCGTTCAGTTCCTTCCAGAAAGTTCCCCTACCATTATTTGGGTTTCTCGCTCGAGGGGTTTACCTCGTTCCACTCTTACCATTTCTGATAAGACTTCGTCACTGTGGCACTTTCAGAGTAGTCAAGCCATATCTTAAAAAGACTTAGGCTTTTTCCCCGCCGTTAGCTTTTAACAGCTACCCTAGCTTATGACTTCGCTAGGCACGAACACTACAGACATCGCAGTCTGTGCGAGCATGGACTTTCCTCTACATCCTCATATGTGATGCAGCAATTACCCGAACGTTATTGATAACGACTTTCCTTAGTATAATAAAAATAGGAGTTGAATGCAACTCCTATTTTTAGGTTATTCGTATAATTTACTTCCAAACACATGTTTTTCTAAGTTAGACAAACGTTTTAAAATATCAAAGTTTGTCGTACCCGCTTGCTGCTGCTGTTGAGCCGGCGGCGGGGTAAACGAAGGTTGTTGCGGCTTTTTAGATAATTCTTCTACTTGCTTTTTTAAGCGTAAATTTTCAGTTTGTAATGCTTCAATTTCTTCATGAAATGCTTCATAATCTTTAATAACAGAATCTAGATACTTATCTACTTCTTCTTGATTATAGCCTCTCATGCCTGTTTTAAATTCTTTTTCTAAAATTTCTTTGGCCGTTAAACGGATTTTATCAGCTAACATCTCTATCACCTCGAATACGATAAACCTTATCTTTATTATAATTCATTTTTTCAAAAATAGCTTCAAATGTCAATTTATCTTTTAAAATGTTTCGCCAAGTGGCGTTAAAAAGATGAAAATTTTTCTTCATCCACGATATCCTGTAAGTCGTGAGACGTCACCATTATAATAGGGTATTCTTCTCGTTCAGCACGTTTTTTAGCCGTTTCTAACATATATTTAGGACTTCCTTCGTGCTCTTCGTCGTAAACTAAACAAATACCTTCACTTTTTTCTACTAAAAATTGATTTTTTAACCGAAACTGTGCTGGACTTTCATATTTCTTTTTTGTAATGCTATCTACATAATCTGCTTGACTTAAGACGAATTCATACAATTCTTTATTGACTTCATTCCATTTTTCTTCTTGCTCCAAAAACGGTGTTAAAACAGCTAACTGAAGCTCGGGATAATCGAGTTGGAGATCAAATACCACTTCTGCTGCCCAAATCTCTACTCCTAGCTGGCCACTAATCAATACCCATTCTAATCCATCTTCTACTAATTCCTGTAATTTTTTATAGAGCGCTTTTTTTATGTATGTAATGCCTTGATGTTTTTCATTAAAAATCCCAAGTTCGAATGGCTTATAACCAGTAACCGTTAGCACCTTCATTATATAACTCCTTTGTAACAAAATAGAATAGGAACTGATGTAATCAGCTCCTATTAACGTACAGTACATTATCTAAAATACCCTGAATTAGGTCCTTGATGCGCGCCTTTTGTATGACAGCTTCCTTGGCCGCAACCTTTGTGTCCCGGATAACTAGCACCTGCTACTTGACCTGGGTAGCCTCCTTGACCTGGATAACCAGCACCTGCTACTTGACCTGGGTAGCCTCCTTGACCTGGATAACCAGCACCTGCTACTTGACCTGGGTAGCCTCCCATTTGACCTGGATAGCCTGCTCCCCCTACTTGAGTTGGATATTGCTGCGCACCGCCAAAAAACTGTTGATTTGAAGTTTCATTTACAACAGATTGCGTTTGCGGGAAGTAATGCACGTGCTTCACATTTGTATGATTCACCAATGTATTATGACTTGGATGAATGTGAGGTACAACTACCTCCTGAGAAGTAAACTGCGTGCAGCATTTTGTTGGATGCACAATTGGTGGCATACATTTTGTTGGTCTTGGATACATATCCTTTTTCCCCTTTCACTGTTTAGTTATTACACTATTACAATATGTGAAGGGCAGTGTACATGTACTAAGACAAACACCTATTTTTGGCCTACATAAAGGAGTTATACGAATTTTTCAAACTGTTTAAGACAATTACTGTTAAACAAATTAATGCGAAAAATGATACTAAAATCACATTTTTCATGAGGCCTCTCTCCATCTCACCAAAGTTCTGTTTTTAAGCTGTAAGAATAAGTCTTACATTGACTAATTTTATCAATGACTGAAAAATAGAACAATATAAAACATCCACAAAAACAAAAGAATAATATTTCTGAATATTTCAAAATAAATCAGCTGAAGTCTATGCTTTAGCTGATTTATTTTTTAGTCTAACAAGTCTTTTTTCAAGCGCTTCCTTCGACGTTTTTTTAGTCATTTCTCTGAATTGATTCCACTTTTCCAAGGCCAGTTCAGTATATAGAAGTGCTTGATGAACATCTTTGAGACGATGCTCATAAATTTTAGCTAGCTCAACCAATGCTTCTATAGCGACGTCACCTTCACATGTTTGAACCAAGGGTTCAAACATGTCCACTGCCTCTTTCCAACTCTTCTCTTTTTTATAATGATAAGCCATCGCTAGCTGAGCTTTTTCATGCTCCTCTTTTTCTTTTTCCGCTACGCCCTGATAAAGAGAGAAAGCGTGCTTATTCTCCCCTAACTGCTCATACCACCTTGCTACTTCATATGTTTCTTTTTCTGTAAACTCCTCACTAGTAAGGAGATGTTTTGATAAATGAATGTATAAGGTGATAAGTGATAAAATATCATGTTCATTATGTTTCATAATGTCGAATAAGCCTCTTGGATTTTTCGTTTCAATAAAATCAAAATAAATCATGGGAGCTAAGAAACCTGGAATATCATCCACTCGTTCAATTCCAAGTATTTCATTTTCGACATTCGCAAGCTTAACCGAATTCATTTTATGTTTCCACAGCCTTCTTGATGCATGCAGTAAATCAAAGTGACCGAACTTAGGCAGCTTGGGCAAATGATCTCTCAATAGCGTATGACGAGTCTTCACATGAGGCCAATCGAAAGATTTTCCATTATAAGTCACAAGCGTCGTATAGTCTACTTCCTTTAAGAAACTTTCGTAAAATGCTACTTCTCCACTTGGCTCTGTTAATATATGCTGACGAAAAACGACGGAATCTTTTAGCACCCTTGCATATCCTAGCAAAAAGATAGTCGTTCCCGTACCTGTACTAAGCCCCGTCGTTTCCGTATCAAAGAAAAATAAATCTGAATATGTGCGGCCTTTTGATGAAAGCGGATGAGCAACTGTAGACCGATTCCATACTTCCACTACTTTTTTCAGCTCATTAAATTCATAATGTCCATGCTTGTAGTCGAGCGGGTAAACCACTTCTCTGATCATACAGTAGCTGTCTTCGGCAAAGTAAGGAACAGCATAATTTCCCTTCCATTCCTGCTCATAGGGAATAGACGCGCTTTTAGGTCGCTGCGGGTTGCTTTCAACCGGCGGCTTTGCTTCTGTAACATGAAGATGCTTTTTCATACGGTTTAATTTATTTTTAAAAGACACGAGTTCACCTACTTTGCAGTTGTTGTAGCAGCACGAGCGCATCGCTTTTTGCGTATTCTCCCTGTGCTTCCATACCGATACAAGACGGACAGCCGCTTTCGCAAGAACAATTTACAATTAATTGATTGGTTTGATTTAGCACATCATTCATTTGTTCGTATACTTTGTCACTTAGCCCAATGCCTCCCGGGTATCGATCATATAAGAAGATAGTCGGCTGTTCGTTGTGCACCGCTTTTATCTGAGGCACTACATGTAAATCAGACGGATCGCACATCACCATAAGCGGTGCAATTGACTGAAGGGCATTTGCCACGGAAATGAGCGCTTGTTCCAATCGTTCTTCAGATTCGTTAAACTGTTCTTTTTCAAAGCTTAGCCACACGGCATTTGTATGAAGCTCTTCTTCCGGAAGTGAAATGGGACCTGACCCTATGTTTTCATGCGTCTCAAACTTTATTTTTTTAAATATCGTAGCCATAGCGCTGACCATTACATCGCCATAACCGATTGAATATGTTCTCTCCATCCGTTCTTTATCAGCTTCTAGAACCTTTAAGTTAACCGCTAAGTTTGCATCGGTGAAATAGTCTACATCCACTTCACGAACATACGCTTTTTTCTCATCCCAGTCCAAGTATTCTACTTGATACTGAATGCCTTGATGCAAGTAAATCGCCTCATCATGAAGAAGCGTCATGGCACTAAAGCGATCCATTTCTCCAATTACTTTCACATTTGCAACGTCCGATTGATCAATGATGACAACATTTTCTTGGGATGCAGAGCGCAGACTGATATTATGAGCTGGGAACGAATCATTCATCCAGTACCATTTGTCTCCGCTAAAATGAATCACTCGCTCTTCTTGCAAAAACTCCAGGACGTCTTCAATTTCTACCCCATCAAATGTTTCTCCCTGCTTAAACGGCAGCTCATAGGACGCACATTTTAAATGATCGACTAAAATAACAAGATTATCAGGATTAATTCGAGCTGTTTCTGGATTTCTGCTAAAAAAGTAGTCCGGATGCTGAATCATATACTGATCAAGCGGACTTGAACTTGCGATCATCACAATGACGGCTTCTCCGTGACGTCTCCCTGCTCGTCCTGCTTGCTGCCAAGCGCTTGCAACCGTGCCTGGATAACCTGTCATCACACACACCTGCAGCTGCCCGATATCCACTCCTAGCTCTAAAGCATTCGTACTGACTACCCCGTAAATACTTCCCTCTCGAAGTCCTCTTTCTATTTCGCGTCGCTGCTTCGGCAAATATCCTCCGCGGTACCCTTGAATAGACTTATTTTGAAGCTGGTTTTTTACGAGCTCCTGCAGATACGTTAAAATAATTTCCACTCGTACTCGGCTTCGTGCAAATACAATCGTTTGAATTTTATTTTTCAAAAACTCTCCTGCAATATTTCGCACTTCAAGCGTAGCACTTCTTCTAATGTTTAACGGTTTATTAACAATAGGAGGGTTATAAAAAATAAAATGCTTGCGGCCGCTAGGCGCTCCGTTGTTATCTACTAACATAACATGAGCTCCCGTTAAATGTTCAGCGAGTTCTTTTGGGTTAGCGATGGTCGCTGATGTACAAATAAAGATAGGATTGCTTCCATAGTAGCGGCAAATTCGCTTTAACCGGCGTATAACGTTGGCTACATGGCTTCCAAAAACACCGCGGTACGTATGAAGTTCATCAATCACAATGTACTTCAAGTTTTCAAACAGTGATACCCATTTAGTATGATGAGGTAAAATAGCTGAATGAAGCATATCTGGATTCGTAATAACAATATGACCTGCTTTTCTCACCTTTTGACGGATGTTTGCCGGAGTATCTCCATCATACGTGTAGCTATTGATTGGCACTTCCATTTCTTCAATGATTTCATTTAACTCACTTTTTTGATCTTGGGCAAGCGCTTTTGTTGGAAACAAATAAAGAGCTCTAGCCTGATCATTCTCCATAATACTCTGGAGTACCGGCAAGTTGTAGCACAATGTTTTCCCTGATGCTGTCGGCGTCACAGCCACAACATTCTTCTTAGCTGTCGCCAAATCAAACGCTGTTTTTTGATGCGTATAAAGCGAACCAATTCCTCGATTCTCAAGTGCTTGCCGCAGTTTCGTATGCAAAGAAGCTGGAAATGGCGCAGTTTTAGCTTCTTTCTCTTCGATTGTATGCCAATGAACGATATTTTGCTGATATGACGGATTCGTTTGCAAGATATCCATTACTTCTTGTAAGTTTTTTCGTATTCTCATTTTCATCACCTGCTTCTATTTTAACGAATGAACGTTCGATAGAAAACCATAAGTTTTTGTATGTTTTTGGTGGATTCGGACATGGTATTAATACAGTAAATTTTTCAAGGAGATGTTAAAAATGGGAAGCCCTTATCTTTGCCCTAGCTGCAAAACAAATCGAACGCGCTTTAATATCATTGAACAAAATGCAAAACCTGTAAAAATGGATCCAAGAAGCGGAGACGTCGTAGAAGAATACACAAACGATACACTCGATGCCTTTCATGCTGCTTATAACGGACCGCAAAAACGCATTCAGTGCGGAGCTTGCGGCTTAGTAGAAGATGAGACCATGTTTGTACGGCATGCTGAATCGAATAAACTTCAATAAAAAAGGTGAGGCTCTTTGTCCTCACCTTTAATCATATAAATCTTTATGCTTTTTCTTAATCAAAAAGCAGACATTTTCATCTAAAAAATTCATGTCTTTTCTTATACAAACATGCTAAAATACCTAAAAAAGATATGGAGATGATGGTCATGTCATTCCTTCTTTCTCTTTTACCTTTCTCCTTTTTGAAGAAATTTCGTTTTCCTTCTGGAAGAGAAGTTAATGAAGATAAAATGTTCGATAAAACGAATGTAGAAATGCTTCAACAAAGAGTCAAGCTAGTTTCACTTGCTCTTGTAGTTTCCTATCCTATTTATATTTATATAGGTTTTTCTTTACTTCAACATGCGGGAACATCTCAGTTTAGACATACACTAATTGGTATTCATTTCACTAGTTTTGCTCTCTCCTCTCTTTATTTATTTTTCTATTATGTTAGTAAGAGAAAAGAGCGGTTTGCTAACTGCTTAAGCACCATTGTATATGGCTATATATTTTATTACGTATTTGCTGCAGCACTTTCTACTATTAACAGTCAGCTTTTCACAGGTCGCGTAGACGTATATATGATGCTGTTGATTTCCACAGCTGTTTTGTGTCCTATGAAATTAAAACAGCTGTGCATCATTTTTATTCCTAACCATCTTTTTTTACTATACGGCTTATCACGATATGTACCGGATTCTTTTTCTCTTATTTCAAAGCAGATCAATACAACTGCAGCAGTTGCTATCGCTTTACTTATTTCATACATTCTTTATACATACCGTCACAAAGAATATATGAGTCATTTACAGCTAAAAAAAAGCGAACGTAATTTTTTTACGCTGTTCAAAATTAATCCCTACCCTTTACTATTAACAAGATTATCCGACCACAAAGTGCTGCTCATTAACAATAAAGCTATTCATTTTTACAATCTTGCTTCTCAAGATCTTGATCAAATAGACGGATTTATAATCTATCCCACCGATGAAGATCGAGAGGAGATTTTAAAACGTCTTCAACAAGAGAAATATGTAAAAAACTACATCCTAGAAGCAAGGGAATATGGAGATTCTAAGTGGGTTATGATCAATTATGAATTACTAGAGTATCAAAGCGAAAGCTGCATACTCGCAGGTATTACCGATATAACCGATTTAAAAGCGGTTGAGCATGAATTGAGCTTGCATGCTTCAACTGATATGCTAACCGGAATTTTAAATCGAAGAAGTGGAATGGAAAAACTGCACCTGGAGCTGCTGAGAGCAAAAACCAATGATACACCTTTTCTATTATGTTTTATCGATATTAATTCTTTAAAACTAATAAATGATCAATACGGTCATAGAGAAGGCGACTGGCTTATTAAAACAATAGCAGAATCAATTAGTGGTTATATTAGCAAAGATGACACGCTCTTTCGCTACGGAGGCGATGAGTTTTTATTAATTGCTCCTGAACAAACGGAAGAATACGTACAAGAGCTGTGGCAAAATATTAATGAGCAGCTAGAAGGTAAAAAGAAAGAATTTAATAAGCCATATGCACTGTCTGCGAGTTACGGATTTATTATATGTGCGCCTTCAGACGACACCAACCTAGATACATTAATTCAAAAAGCAGATGCTGCCATGTATAAGCAAAAACATACGCGCGTTTCTTCCGCCTTTAAGTAAATCATCGAAGTCCTTGCGCCATCGATTCGCTAAATAGAATGATCAAGGAATAAATCCGTGCATGAATTACGCATGCACTTTCTTTCTTTGCAAAGAAAAACTATAATAGATGATGCAAGTATTTTACTGATATATGGAAAGGACGTACATATGTTTACAATTAAAGAATATACAGCTGAACAATTGCAGGATCCATTTGGTCTCCTTCTAGGTGAACGCTATGAATTTCATTTATACATTGAGGTAGAAGAAGATGATGAATTATATACGGGCAACGACCTAGCACTACGCTTAGTATATATTAAAGGCGAAGATAACACTTCTATTGCCCAAACTCATTTCTACGAAGTTTCAACAAATAAAGTATTAGACTTCGACCTTGAAGAAGAGGAAGAAGAAGCTGTAAAAGAGTTTTGCGGGAAGCATTTACCTTCAGAGGAAGGTACAAATAACGAGGAATAATCAAAAATAAGCTCTTTAAAAAGAGCTTATTTTTGATTTCGTTTTTCCATTAGTTTTTTAACTACTTCTTTTGGCTCCCAGCATGTAAACTGATAAGAAGGTCGGGTCTCATAGCCTAGTCTTTTGCAAAGATACTTCATTCCCTTATCCAATTTAATGCTTTGAAAATGTTGACATGTGGCACAGCAATGAAATGAACTCATGCCTTCCCTTCTCCCCTACTTTAATCTATTTTCTTAATCATACAAATAAAACAAATTTGTATAAAAAAAAGCTGCCTATCGGCAGCTTTCATATGTAGCGTTGAATTATAATTTTACAACATTCTCCGCTTGAGGTCCACGTTGACCTTCAACGATTTCAAATTCAACTTTTTGGCCTTCTTCTAATGTTTTGAAGCCTTCAGATTGGATAGCTGAAAAATGAACGAATACGTCATTTTCGCCTGGTACTTCGATAAAACCGAAGCCCTTTTCACTGTTAAACCATTTTACTGTACCTGTAGTAGCCATGTAAAAAACCTCCAAAAAATGTAAAAATTTTAATATGTTACTCTATATTTACATTTATACCGTAAATAAAAAATTCACATATTATAAAAGAGACCTACGCGAAGTAGATCTCCTTTATAACAAGTGAATTTTCACTAAATCTAATTCGAGTATATGGTCAAACGTAGTATTCATTACATTTATTAAATTTGGTTGCGTTTACATTATACTATACCTATATGTAGAATGCAAATATTGGGCCATTCTTAACATATGGCTCATCCGTTTTGCAAAATATTTATCTTCCTTACGTCAGCATGTTATCAATATGGGCGTCGATAATTTCTTTTCGTTTATTTTGCAGGGTCTCAAATAATAGCTTAGCTTCTTCTGAAGTTAGTGCAAACGTTGTTGTTTCTTCATGGTTTTCTTCTTTTGTATGAAGCACAAATATGCTTTGTTGGATTCCACTCATACATATTCCTCCTTTTTCGATAGTATAGGCTTTTTTATATTTTTCATGTATGCTTCACACGTTTTTAACAAATTATAAGAAAGGTTAAAACTTATAAGGAGTGATACTATCATGAAGAAATCGTTTTTGTTTGTTGTAGGCTGCATGACGACCCTTTCTTTATTCGGCTGCAGCACAGCAGATCAAGGTAAAGATGGCGTCATTGATGATGACACAGTCCGCAACGTCACATATGAAAATGGGAACAATAAAACGAAAATGAATGACGTAAACGATACGCAAGACGTACAGCGTAACGAAAAAGAACAGTATAATCAGTCCGGCGGAATGAGAGTAGCCGATGTGGCGGCTGATCGTATCGTAGCGTTAAAAAATGTAAAAGATGCTAATGTAATCGTAACCGATCATACAGCTTATGTAGCAGCTGTATTAGACGATAACAAAGAAGGTAATCTCACAAAAGATATGGAGCATAAGATTGCACATGAAGTGAGAAAAGCCGACGGCAGTGTTCATCGAGTGTTTGTATCAACAAACCCTGATTTTGTAAACCGTATGAACGGATATGTAGACAAGCTTCAAACGGGCAAACCAGTTTCTGGACTGTTTAACGAATTTTCCGAAGTTGTTCGACGCGTATTCCCGAATTCACGCTAATATACATGAATGTCAAAAGAGCATTTTATAAAATGCTCTTTTTATTTTACCTATTGCATAAAATATTGCATAAAAAATACGCTGATAAATATCTGAATATTTTTATTTTACTTTATTTTGAAAACGATTTCATTTCTTTTGTATAAAGGTTTGGGGGATTTTAGACTTAGAAAATTTACGATTTTACGGGTTGATAGTATAGGAAAAGTTTGTTAGTTTTAAAAACCATAAGACGTTTTCATGGGATGTGTTGCTTATCCCGTGCATAAAAAATGCATAAAGGGGAGATTTTGTGGATATTGGGGTTTATATTTCACTCGGCATTTATTTTGTAGGAATGCTCGGAATAGGATGGTATGCCTATACAAAAACCACTGAAGATGTAGCTGGCTATATGTTAGGAGGACGCGGGCTAGGTCCAGCCGTTACCGCCCTTTCAGCTGGCGCTTCGGATATGAGTGGGTGGATGTTAATGGGTCTTCCTGGCTCCATGTATGTAACGGGCCTTTCTAGCGTATGGCTAGCAGTAGGATTGTCTATAGGTGCTTATTTAAACTATTTAATCCTTGCTCCGCGCCTTCGCACTTATACGGAAGTAGCGAACGACTCCATTACAATTCCAGACTTTTTTGAAAATCGCTTTGGCGACCATGCCAAGGTTCTTCGAACAGTATCAGCAATCGTTATCTTTATCTTCTTCACTCTTTACACTTCAGCTGGTATGGTATCAGGTGGACGATTATTTGAATCGGCATTTAGTTTAAATTATCAAATTGGCTTGTTCGTAACAGCATCTGTTGTTATTGCCTACACTCTTTTCGGCGGATTTTTAGCCGTTAGTTTAACAGATTTTGTTCAAGGTGTTATTATGTTTCTTGCCTTAGTTTTAGTACCCATTGTAGCTTTTACCAATGTTGGAGGCGTTAACACAACAATGGATATTGTACAGGACATTAATCCAGCATACCTTGACATTTTTAAAGGTACGACCGTTTTAGGTATTATATCTTTCTTAGCCTGGGGACTTGGCTATTTCGGACAGCCACATATTATCGTGCGCTTTATGGCTATCTCTTCTGTTAAGGAGTTAAAACCCGCACGTCGTATTGGAATGAGCTGGATGATTATTTCTATTATTGGTGCTATGCTGACAGGGCTTGTTGGAATTGCATATGTAGAAAAAACGGGTATGAAACTAGCAGATCCTGAAACTATTTTTATTAAATTTGCGGATATACTCTTCAATCCGTTAATTACTGGATTTTTATATGCAGCTTTACTAGCGGCAATTATGAGTACCATTTCTTCTCAGCTGCTTGTAACGGCAAGCTCTGTTACAGAAGACTTTTATAAAACATTTTTCCGACGCAAGGCCTCTGACAAAGAGCTTGTGACGGTTGGAAGAGCTGCGGTTTTAGGTGTTGCAATTATTGGCATTTTGCTTTCTTTAAAACCTAGTGATACGATTTTAGGGCTGGTTGGATATGCTTGGGCTGGATTTGGTTCAGCTTTTGGTCCTGCTATTTTACTAAGTCTTTACTGGAAGCGTATGACTCGATGGGGAGCACTTGCAGGGATGATTGTAGGTGCTGCTACAGTATTAATTTGGGTAAATACTCCATTGAAGGATGCCCTTTACGAAATGATTCCTGGGTTCTTTTTAAGCTTATTAGCTGTTATTATTGTAAGTTTACTAACAAAGAAACCGTCAAACGATGTTCAAAATCAATTCATTGAAATGAAAGAAATCTTAATAAAAGAATCGAAATAAACAAAAAGAAGCTGAAGAAAAGTATGTTAGTTGAAGGAAGATCCGAACGATGAATCTAGATTCTTGATGAAGAATCAAATTCGTTCGGATTTTTTTATTGGTATGGTGAATGTAGGTTTCATGTATGTAGGTGCTTCTAGCGGTTGATTTAGTTATGTCTCAATCTCTTTTTGTTTTTAATCTCCTTTTCTTATCATATATATACTAAAGATCAATAAAGGAGGTTTTTGGTATGCAACATTCTTATTTCCCGTATGAACCTACACAGCAACTGCGCGTAGATACACAAAATAGAGAAATTAAAGTAATTGGTGAAGGAAGTGTTTCAGCAGTTCCAAATGAAATTTCCATGACGATTGGAACGCGCACGGAAAACCGAGACGTTCAAGAAGCCTTAAAAGAAAATTCAGCTGTTTCAAATACTCTGCTGCAAGAGATAAAAAACCTTGGAATTAATGACCAGCAAATTGAAACGGCTTCATTCACCATAAATCCTAAATATGATTATAGCGATGGAAAATCGACTCTTACAGGATACGAAGTACAGCACTTATTTAGAGTAAGAGTACAAGATGTAAAACAAGCGGGCGACGTCTATAACGCTACGTTTTCGAGCGGAGCCAACGTAGCGCAAGACCTTCAATTCCACGTTACAAATGATGATAAATATGAACAAGAAGCGATAAGTAAAGCTTTGCTTAACGCTAAGGAAAAGGCCTTTACCATTGCCAACACGCTGCAGCTTCCTATTAACCAAATCCCTATTTTAATCGAAGAAGGATCCGTCTATCAGTCATCTGGCTCCTCGCCTAAGTTATTAGCGGCCTCTCCCCCTATTCAAGCTCAGTCCTTGACTGTATCTGCTTCTGTAAAAGTTACGTACACGTATTAATACTTATGGTAAACTATAGATTATTATAATGAAGAAACTAATCTAAAGGAGCACTTTGCACAATGACTTCTGAACATTTACTAGCAGCTTATCAAACCCTATGGTTGAACCGTTCGTTCGCTTCTAAACAAGCCATGACAAGTGAAGATCAGCTTCACGAAGCCATTATGAAAGATTTAAAGGATGAAATGACTCATCCACGCGTCCGGCAAACACCGCATGTAAAATATCATCTTGGCATAAAAAGAATTCTAAACAGCAGTCTCTCCTCTGATGAAAAAGTTGCGCTTACGTTCCTATACACAAACCTTTTAGATAGCTGTATATAACGATAAAAAGGACTTCCTTGATGGAAGTCCTTTTTTTATTTAATTAACGCTTTTTCTTCTAAGCTTTGAAAAACGGCGTCAAAGTCTTGCTTCAAATCCTCGAATTCCTCTAACCCTACTGAAAGGCGAAGAAGTGAATCAGTAATTCCTTTTTCTTCACGTACTTCTTTTGGGATACTTGCATGAGACATTGTTGCAGGATGCGTTAGAATGGATTCAACTGCACCTAGACTAACGCCAATTGAAGCCAATTTCACTCCTTGTAAAATATGTCGTGCTACTTTTTCATCCTGTACTTGGAAAGAAATCATAGCTCCGTATCCATTTGCTTGTTCTGAAATCAGCTTGTGGTCTGGATGACTTTCTAAGCCTGGATAGTATACACAGCTTACTAGAGATTGTTCTTCAAGCCACTTTGCAAACTGCAGCGCTGTTTTTAACTGCTGATCTAAACGAACTTTTAATGTCTTAATTCCTCGAAGCAGTAAAAAACAATCCTGTGGTCCTAAGATAGCACCAAAAGCATTTTGTACAAACTTTACTTCTTCTGCTAGCTTTTCATCGCTTACCACAACTAGACCGCCAATGACGTCACTGTGACCGCTGATATATTTTGTAGCACTATGAATCACAATATTTACACCAAGGTCAATCGGCTGCTGTAGATAAGGTGTTAAAAACGTGTTATCTACAATTGTAAGGAGATTGCGCTCCTTCGCCAAACTTGCTACTGCTTTAATATCCGTTACCTGTAAAAATGGATTTGAAGGGCTTTCGATATAAATAGCTCTCGTATCTTTTGTGATTGCTTCTTCTACTTTCTCAACCTTCGTTGTATCAACAAAAGTTGTTTTGATACCAAACTTTGAAAATAACCGTGTTAATACACGATATGTCCCGCCGTACGTATCGTGTGAAACTAAAATTTCATCCCCTGATTCAAAAATAGATAACACCGATGAGATAGCAGCCATACCTGATGAAAAAGCAAAACCAGCGTATCCATTTTCTAGCTGAGCAATGGTGTTTTCTAAAGCCTCACGAGTTGGATTTCCTGAACGAGAATAGTCATAGCGGCCGTTGTTCGTCTCATCTTCTTGGTTAAATGTAGATACCTGATAAATAGGTACGTTAACCGCTCCAAAATGACCGTCAATTCCTGTATTTGCATGAATTAAGTTCGTACCGAATCTATGTTTATTATTGTTGGTATGCATCAAATGCCTCCTTCAAATCTTTAATTAAATCATCTGCGTGCTCAATTCCAACTGATAATCGCAGTAAACAGTTTGTTACTCCAACACGATTTCGAATTTCCTCGGGAATATCAGCGTGTGTTTGACGAGCTGGGAATGTCATTAAACTTTCCACGCCTCCTAAGCTTTCTGCAAATGTAATAACTTTAACATTTTCCAAAAGCGTGGACACGATGTCAGGGTGTGAGACAGCAAAAGAAATCATGCCTCCAAATCCAGTCGCTTGTTTCTTCATGATTTCATAGCCTGGATGTGTTTCAAGACCAGGGTAATACACTTTTTCTACGAGATCATGAGCAGTAAGCCAATTTGCAATTTCCAGTGCGTTTTCGTTATGCTTTTCCATACGAAGCGCTAGCGTCTTAACACCGCGCAACAACAACCAGCTATCTTGTGGACCTAAGATTGCCCCAGCTGCATTTTGATAAAAACGAATTTTCTCTCCTAAGCTACTACATCGAGCGACTACAAGACCAGCAACTACATCATTATGCCCCCCAATGTATTTGCTCGCACTATGTATCACAATATCTGCTCCAAGCTCTAAAGGACGCTGATAGTAAGGGGACATGAATGTATTGTCAACGATAGTAAGCAAATCATGCTGTTTAGCTAACGCAATTGCTTCGGGCAAATCAGTCACGTGCATCATTGGATTTGTAGGTGTTTCAATAAATAAAGCTTTCGTGTTGGGACGAAGCGCATCTTTTACTTGCTCGAGATGGGCTGTGTTGACGTACGAAACAGTAATTCCTTGCTCTGAAAAGATTTCATTTAGTACTCGGTACGTTCCTCCGTATAAATCTTCTGATACAATTAAATGATCTCCGTTTTTAAATAGTGCTAAAACTGCCATTACGCCCGCCATTCCTGAAGCAAATGCTACTCCTACTTCTCCTTTTTCTAAAGCAGCAATTGCTTCTTCCAATGCTGTACGAGTAGGATTTGCCGTACGTGCATAGTCAAATCCTGTACTTTGCCCTAAAGCAGGATGAGCAAATGTTGATGCTTGATAAATGGGTGTTGTAATAGAACCTGTTGAAGGGTCGCGACCTACTCCTGAACGAACTAATAAAGTTTCAATTTTCATCTATTTCTCTCCTTAACTCAAAATAAAAAACACTCTTCACAGATGGAAGAGTGTTCGTTTATACACGATTTCTCTCATCTGTTAGAACAATACTGATGTTCCACAGGAATTAGCACCGTTCAAATGAATGTTTCATTTGATGGTTGCCGGGCATCGCAGGGCCAGTCCCTCCGCCACTCTTGATAAGAGTTCTATATAATTGTTGGTGGTTAACATTTGTTGTTAATAACTTTAATAAAGATTTTCTTTATTGTCAACATAATTTTCTAAAAAATTCAAATCATCTCATTTGTTTATTCAATATACTTGTCCTGATAAGCACATAAAAAAAAGAGACGACAGCCAGGTCTCTTTTTCTAAGGCAAGTGCACAGATTTTACGTGAGCTAACTTCCAATACATACTTTCTCCATTTGCCGTAATTAGTTCAACAATATTATTAGAAACTTCTTTAAGTACGCCAATTTTTTCTGATTGATCCCCTAAATCTAATACGACCAGTTGATTTTCATATTTTTTAAGCTGCTCTTCAAAGTTTCTGACAAAAGGTGCAGAGGCGGGCCTTACCGGGAGCTCTTTGTCACTTAAAGAATAAGGGGTTAACTCATTACTGTAAGGGGTAAGCCATTTCAAATGATGTAGAGAAACAAAGACATTTTTATACACTGGAGAATAAAACACAAGATAATCATTCAGCACGCTTGTGATATAGCCATGCAATGATTTCCCTCCCGTTACATAAATTTCAATAAATTTCCCTTTTGCCTGCTGTAAAATATTACGATAAGAAATTCGCTGACTTTCTTCTATCAAGTTCTCTTCTATTTCACGTAAAACCGTATAGTCTTCTTCTGATACTTCTCGCAAACGATGCATGTGTAAAAGAGGAATATACAAATAATCATGTCCATTATACAAAATCATGACATCTAACCCTAAGTCAACAAGTCTGCCAATAAAATTAGTTTTCCCTGAAATATCTACTTCTACAATTTTATTAATATAACGATTTATACTCATTCTCCTCCCTCTTTCCTATATGACAGAAAAGGTGCTTTATAAGCACCTTTTTTGTTCTTATTCATTATGCTTTCCAACGATAATTTTTTGTTTGGATGACTTGCTCTCTTGACGCTGACGAGTGTGAACCTGTGCGGCGGCTTTTTCCTGACGAGTGTGAACCTGTGCGGCGGCTTCTTCCTGTACGACCTTCTGGAACGCCTTCCGTTGATCCTCCGTCTTCAGTATTTGTATTTTCCTCTTTCTGCTCATCATCTTGATTATTATTTTGTTTAAAAGATCCTTTTGCTCCTACACAAATGGTTTTAACATGTCTTGGCTGTAAGCGTAATACTTGATTGTCCTGAACAAGGGTAAAAGTACCATTCCGACTTTGCACCAATACACCTTCTACAGCTTCTGGACCGCCGCCGTTGATCGATACCCATTTGTGTGATAGATGAGTAAATAAATTATTAAAGTTTTTTGATTTCATATAAGTTGGTTCCTGATTTGTAGCAAATTGATTATTCATTTGAATGTTATTATTGTTATTATTGTTATTATTGTTTTGATATTCACTTATACTTTTTACATGTTCAACATTGATATAGACGATACCATCATCTTCCGACAGTAATACAAGGTAAGCAGACTCTGACGAACCTAATACGTCAAGGAGCTGGCCTGCTTTTTTCTCAGGACCCCCTTGATTTATTTGAACATATTTACTTTTCAGTAATGATAAAGTACTAGCAAATGTCTTGCCTCTATACAACTCTAAAGTACCTTCATTATCAAACCCGGTAAACGTCTGTGCTGAATTTGACATAGCATCTTCCGTAATACTCTTAACATGGGATAAATGATAATATACAACAGTATATTCTTGTTGATTATTTTGATTATTTTGGTTGCTTTGGTTGTTTTGGTTGCTATTTCCCTCATTATTATTTTCATCATTGTTATTATTGTTATCGTTTTCTACTGCTAATATTAAATAATCAGACTGAACATCAAGTAAATAACCTGTTTTTGATTCAGGACCTCCTCGATAAACTGTCACCATTCTTCCTTTTAAAGGTTTAAACTGCGAAGAATAGCCTTTATCAGGTCGATTTGCATTTTTGCTGTGGCTGCGTTTTCGGTTTGGATTTGAATCTTGACCTTGATTTTGCCCATAATAATAATAATAGTTTTCCATTCTTTTTCCTCCTTGTTAGTCATCCATATTGGTCATTCATACTGTATATATACGTATCATGTACAGCTATTGATTTCGTACATTTGCCTATTATTAACAAATTCCACTTCTGCCTATCATTCTATGGTATCTAAAAAGTAAGAAGATTATTTTTAATATATGCTGTTCGGTCTTTTATAAAGGATAAAATAAATGCCGGCTCCTCATAAAATTGTTCTATATTGTTTTTTACATAAGGATCTTTCAAAATATAAGGCTTAAGCTCTTCGTGCATTTGATAGACGATGGGTTTCATATATTCCACTGTAAATTGATTATTTAGAACATTGTTCATCTTTTTAATATAACGCTTTTTAATTCCATCTACTGCCAATAAACGAGCTGTAAGCGTGTTGAATCCTTGTGCACGGACATAATCTCCTTCCATTACTTTTCCATTTACATCCCTTCCCCAAGTCGCATCATAATCCCATGGAATCAGTTCAAAGCGTCCACTGTCATGGTTTCGATAGAGAGCATAATTATGAACAAAACCGTCATAATTTTGCATACAAATAATACCAACTAACCAAGATAAGTACCGGTCGACGTTTAGATACTTCTCAATATTCTGTTCGAATTCTGTATTTGTCCATGTATTAACATTAAATATAAACTGTTCTAATTTTTCCTTATCTCCTTGTTTCACTACTTTATCTTCATAACCTGATAATAGGGATGTTTTCGGCTTTTTATCCAAATCACTCATTAAAGAAAAATTAGCATCTCCGTCTACTGCATAAAATATGGATCCATCCGCCAAATTTCTTTTTTTCAAAAATAGTTCATCTACCGATTCGAGCTGAAGATATATTCCTTCATTTTTACCGTTAATTGTGAGGTTTATAAACTGAGACTGAGGAGATAAAACGTCTAAGGAGGAGAAAAAATCGAGGGATAATTTGTTACGCATAAGGGATGGATCTTTGTATTCAGCGTTCAAATGTATTTCTTTAGAATGCTGAAAGATTTTTGGGGAATAAAATTCAATAAAATATGACTTTTTCTTCATCTTCCGAATATGTGAGCCTCTTAGCAACAAATCAATATCGTAGCGCTTTTTGTTAAATTTCATCGTTGCCTGAACGACTTCTTCTGACCAAATGTCTCTGTGCATTTCTTTTAAATCTTTTACATTTACAAACAAAGCGTATTGAGGAATTTCTTTTTGTTTCATTACTTGACCACCTTTCTTCAATTAATAAATTATATGAACCTCAAATTCACCGTGATACCTCATCCTATCAACTATTTATGTAAATTCCACTTTTGCCCTATATCAAAAATCAATACTGCAACGTATCCTATTAAGACAATACCTAGTCCAATATATAGGAGGTTTTTTAATTGCATATTACAGCTCAAAAAATTAAAGAAGCTGCAGAGGCCCTGGAGTGTACAGAATTAAAATCTTTTATGTTTCAAGAGCCGACTGCCGGCCCTCTGACAAGACGTCGCCGTTCTTCTCGTAGTTCTTCTCGTAGTTCTTCTCGTAGTTCTTCTCGTGGTTCTTCTCGTGGTTCTTCTCGTCGTTCTTCTCGTGGTTCTTCTCGTCATTCTTCTCATCGCTCTACTCGCCGTTCTACTCGCCGTTCTACTCGCCGCTCTTCTCGCCGTTCTACTCGCCGTTCTACTCGCCGTTCTACTCGCCGTTCTACTCGCCGTTCTACTCGCCGTTCTACTCGCCGTTCTACTCGTCGTTCTTCTCGTCGCTCTACTCGCCGCTCTTCTCGCCGCTCTTCTCGCCGTTCTACTCGCCGCTCTTCTCGCCGCTCTTCTCGCCGTTCTTCTCGCCGCTCTTCTCGCCGTTCTACTCGCCGCTCTTCTCGCCGTTCTTCTCGCCGTTCTTCCCGAAGTACCCGCCGTTCTTCTCGTGGAACTCGCCGCTCTCGCCGTGCTTAATTTCTCTAAACGCTCATCTTTATTGAAAAAAAACGCCGAAGAGCCATGAGCGTCTTCGGCGTTTTTTTCCACTTATAGAAGAGGAACATTTGGAAATATACTAAGATGGAGCGTTATTCATTTTACATAGAAAAGGAGAGGTTTTATGAAAAAAAACAAACATCAAATTTCAACTTCATCAACAACAGATATCGAAGAAGTCAAACGTTTAAATGCTCAGTCTGGATTAACTTACAATGAAGTATTTACACTTCTTGGAGAAAACTATTTGAAAAATCAAAAGAAGAAATAATAAGCAGGGACTAGAAAACACCTTCTAGTCCTTATACTTTGAAAATCCCGGAAAATCCTTTTACTAGGGATGTTAATTGGTTCATAGCTCCCATCATCTGCCCTGCAGTATTCATCATCTTGTTCATATCGTAATTGCCATCACTTGATTTAAACTGGGACATTAATGACTGAAACTGAGAAGGCTGAGGCTTTTGTTGCTGAGCTTTAGGGTATGGATTAAAAGGCGCACCTGCATTATTGTACATGGGCTGCTGGTACATTCCGTTCATATAGGGAATTTGCTGAGGACCAAAAGGCATTTGTTGCTGAGCGTACGGATGTTGCGGCATATAAGCTTCCGTCCATGGCTGCTGATGATACTGCGGAAATGGATGTACCTGACTTAAATCAAAACGTTCTGGTTGATGTTGCTCATAATACGGATAGTGCTTACTTGTATACATGCAAAATCAATACCTCCTTTTTAATATTACATAATATATAGTATGTATGCAGAAATAAGAGGTGACGTTCGTCTACTTGTACTTTTGGAGAACGCATTCAAAAATATGTAGGTTTCTGTCGAAAGTTTAAATTTTTCAAAAAAACGAGATTATTTAAATATATGGTACGATAAGAACAAGTGATACTACGATACGTAGTGGCACAAATGGGGATTAGGAGGGAATTTACATGTATGTGAACGAACTTCAAGAAGCTTTTATAGCGGTGAAACAGTATGAGCCGCAGTCAAGTAATGAATTACTCGATTTTGCTCAGCAGCAGTATTTAAAAGGTTTTTTAACTCCTATGAATTACAAAGCCGCTGTACGTGAACTCGAACAAATTGGAGCTACTAAGCCCGATTTTAGTGCACAAGACGATTAATTTTTTTTACTACCACCGAGAAATCGGTGGTTTCTTTGTTTCCTTTAAAGTGGACACATACTTCTTTTTTGACTTGTTTATACTATAAAAGCTTTAACGTAGTATTCAATAAAGGAGGTCTATCTCATGAGTCGTGGAAAACATTTTGATCACAAAAAACAGGGACAAAGTGCAGTAAATAAAACAAATAACGCCGTTGCTTCTAAACATACCGAAAAAGTTGATTATCATATCGATACAGTCGCTTCACAAGATCACCCAGCTGTTTCTATCCAATCTCAAAAAGATTTTGATTAACTTTTTATTGATCATGATAAAAAGAGGCTGGGACATAACAAAATGAATCCAATCTAGAAACGAACAAATGGGATACATGAGCTGAACCGCTTATGACCCCGCAGTTGATCTCCGTGCAAGGCTTCATTTTCTGCGGGGTCTCATCTGTTTCGCTTTTCCCGCAGGAGTCTTCGCCTTGCCCTCCAATCAACTACTCGACGGAACGAAACAGATGAAACCTATGCTGATCATCAAAAAAACGAACTACGAATCAAAAAATGATCGATAGTTCGTTTTTCACTTCGAGTAAAATACTTTTGTTACCATTTCATACATAGAAAATCCCCACCTTGTAGATCTTAACGGAAGGCCGGGATTAATTATTCAATATCGACTCGAGCACATACTTATTTGAGTGATACATCTTTTTAAATCGCTTTTCTCGCGTCTCGGGATAAAATGACTGTAGTACAACGTTTTGTAAATTTTCTTTTAACGTCTCTACTTGATTAACATGAATATATTTTGGTCGCTCTTTCTTCAGCCATTCCGTTACGAGACTAGCCCATTCATCAAGTTCTTTGAAGAAAATATCTCCATAAGGCTTTACTTCTTCAAAAAATTTCACTTCATAATTTTCTTCCTGTTGAATAGACGCTAATCGTTCTACAGCTACTTCATTATATTGAAACATGATCTCCGTACTTTTTTTCACATCTTCATTCATCGTTATTCGTCACCTCTACGATGACTATTGTAACATAAACAATCTTTATACTGTATGAAGAACCATTTCTCTTCGGCTTCTACTCCATTCTGTTTCGGAAGGCATGCTTTCATACACAGCTACTTCAATTTCTTGCAGTGATTGGTCAATGCGATGAACTTGTTCCATATATGTTTCTTCACAATGTGTAAATGCTTCATTTATAGATGTAGACATCGTTTTATCCACTAAATCTACTTGCTCTAGTAAGCTATCTAATAAAGTCATCATTTCGCTTGTTTTAACCATACTTTGTTTCATCGCCATCCCTCCAAATTTTCCTTTGCATAACGTATTCTCTTTTTTATTTAATGTCCCTTCACACATGACAAAACTAGTTTCTATTCGTCAAAGAAAGATGTTTTCGACATTTTCATTTATGGTGAATCGAAAGAGAACATATTGAAAACACTAGTATAGACATTTCAGCTAAGCGGATACATTCTGCTGCTGAACGTTCATTACAACATGATAGGAGGTGCCTAGATATGGCCAACAAAGAGCAAAAATCACAGCCTAAAAATAAGCCTGAAACAAAAACCTACGGTGATCCTAAAAAGTTAAACGGTCCTAACCAGCCTTCTACTTAAGAACAAAACGGTCACTTGTGACCGTTTTTATTTACATTAACTACTTGCGCTACTTTCATTAATATATGCAGCTGCTTTTGCTTTTGAAGATACCACTTTGTAAAATGAACTTTCTTTGGAAAATGCGGCTTTTTCATGAGCTTTTGTTCCTCTTTTTTTGTTAAAAACCACTTTTCTCTCTTTTTTTCATGATGTCTAATAGCCGGATACACCTTTCGAAGTGCAGGTGTACAGCAACTGGTTTCATCCACAAAATACTGCTCATAATCGTATCTCGAACCCGTATGCTTTGTTTTCAAAGAAAATTCATAAAACGAGGGATAATACTTTTCATGAAATAATAAAGCCGCTAATTTCTTCCCCAAATCAATCCGATTATTTACTTTTGTAAAATCATGAACAGAACAACCGTATAGCTCCCCTTTTGTAGTAGGAAAAAGGACGGAGCTAAAGTGGAATATATCTTGAAAAAAAAACAGCATACTTTTAAACACTTTATCTTGATAAAAAGGCTGTTCAATAACGGGCTTTTGAATAACGTGCTGCTCATTCACAATTAACGCATGAATAAGCTCCAGTTCACAAGGTTTCTGCATAAATTGCCTCCACTTCTCTTCGATAAAAGATGAAACATTTAAATAGGGAAGTAAATGAAGGTAAGAGACATGTTTTTTACGCGAAACAGCATACAATAGTAATTGCGGGAAGGCATCTTTGAAAATAAGCCAATTTGCTCTTTCGTACGTCAAAAATAATAAATCGCGCGTTTGCTTTGATAACGCTTTTTTCATGGTTTTCCCTTGCAAATCACACATATTCCACCCTGCGTTTCGGGATACCATACTTGCGAGAAATGCCCACTTTACTTCAGGATATCTATGATAAAAAGTTGCATAAGCTTGGGTTCTTGATATATTATCAATATTCAGCTTGTCTGTTGTTTTTTTAATCGCCGTCAACAGCGCTTGTTCCGAACTATTGAGTGACATCTCTTCATCTTCTTTCATCTATTTTTATTTGTAGGATTTGGTATAATAGAATTTGTTTGTTTAATAGATTTACACTAAAGGAGTGATGGTTATGATTCGCTATCCTAACGGAAAGGCCTATAAGCCATTGAATACCAGCAGTCCTTCCCCTAAAAAGCTAGAAGCTAGCTATAGCAATCGTGGTATGACGCTGGAGGACGATTTAAACGAAACAAATGAATACTATGTTTCAAAAGGAATAGCCATTGTTCACAAAAAACCAACCCCTGTTCAAATTGTAAAAGTAGACTATCCGAAGAGAAGTGCCGCTGTTATTAAAGAAGCTTATTTTAAACAGGCTTCTACTACAGACTATAATGGAGTCTATAAAGGAAAACACCTTGACTTTGAAGCAAAAGAAACGAGAAATAAAACCTCATTTCCGCTGCGTAATTTTCATGAACATCAAATTGAACATATGAAGCAAATTGTGAAACAAAACGGGATTTGTTTCGTTATATTAATGTTCTCTACTTTACAAGAAATATACTTGTTCGAAGCACAGTTCCTTTTTCCTTATTGGGATGCCATGAAAAAAGATGGACGAAAATCAATCCCTAAGGCAGATATTGAAAAAAAAGGACATTTCATGGAACTTGGTTACCATCCGAGAATCGATTACATAAAAACTATAGATAAATTATACTTTTAAGAGTATGATATATATGTTTACGGAAATCATTCTCTTACAATGCGTTGAAAGGTAGGAGTTTTTATGTCAGATAATTATCGCTCTCGTGAAGAACGACGAAGAGCTATGAATGACAACAAACCAGAAGGTAAATCTCAAGGAAAACCGAAAAAGAAGAAAAAAGGAGGCCTATTTCGTAAAATTGTTGCCGCAGTTTTACTGATAGGAATCATCGGGCTCATTGCCGGAGTGGGAACTTTTTTTGCTATGATAAGTGATGCTCCAAAAGTTGATGACTCGGTATTAAAAAACTCTTTTTCATCTAAAGTATATGCAAACGATGGAAAGACAGTTGTAAAAGAAATTGGAGCTCAAAAACGTACATATGTGCAATACGATGAAATCCCTCAAGTCGTCAAAAACGCATTTATCGCTACGGAAGACGTTCGTTTTTATAAACATCACGGCGTCGACTTTTACCGAATTGGCGGAGCATTAATGGCGAACTTTAAAAACGGCTTCGGTGCTGAGGGCGGTAGTACCATTACTCAGCAAGTGGTAAAGAATTCGTTCTTATCACCAAAGAAGACGGTTAAACGTAAAGTACAAGAAATGTGGTTAGCTTACCAGCTTGAGCGTAAATATTCCAAGCAACAAATTCTTGAAATGTATTTAAACAAAATATATTTCGCATCAGGTGAAGTATACGGTATTGAACGAGCAGCTGAGAAATTTTACGGAGTTAAAAGCGTAAAAGATTTAACTCTTGATGAAGCTGCTATGTTGGCAGGCTTACCAAAAGCGCCAACTACTTATAACCCAGTTACAAACCCAGAGAATGCTACTAAACGCCGTAACACAGTATTAAACTTAATGGCTAAAAACGGCTTCATTACACAAGCCGAGGCCGACAAAGCAAAACAAGTAGATGTACAGGCTCACTTAGCTAAACAAACTGAATCAACATCTAAGTACGATGTATTTATTGACCAAGTAATCGAAGAAGTAAAAAAGAAAACAGACGCGGATCCATTTTCTGCGGGCTTAGAAATTTATACAACGCTTGACACTAATGCTCAGGACTATGTGGATGATGTGATGAATAACAAAGTAGTCAACTTCCCGAACGATAAATTCCAAGCAGGTCTTGTCGTTGTAGATAATGAAACAGGCGGTATTCAAGCAATTGGAGGCGGACGTAATCGTGTATCAGGCGGCTTAAACTTTGCAACAAATATGAGACGCCAGCCCGGCTCAACAATTAAGCCGATCTTAGATTACGGCCCAGCGATTGAGAACTTAAAGTGGTCCACTGGACAACCGCTAAAAGATGAAGAATATCATTATTCAAACGGCACGCCAATCCGAAACTTCGGACGAAACTATAAAGGCTGGGTTTCAGCGCGTGAAGCTTTAGGACGCTCACTGAACATCCCTGCTTTAAAAGCGTTTCAAGCAACCGGTGCGGACAAAGCAAAAGAGTTCGCTACGGGCCTTGGGCTAAAATTAGACGAAGAAGACGGCGAAGCTTATTCTGAATCTTATTCTATCGGAGGATTCCGTACAGGTGTTACACCTCTACAAATGGCTGGAGCCTATAGCGCTTTTGCAAATGAAGGTATGTACAATGCACCGCATACAGTGACAAAGGTAAAATTCCCTGATGGAACAGAAATTGATTTAACGCCAAAACCAAAACGCGCAATGCAAGATTACACGGCATTTATGATGACGGACATGATGAAATCTGTCGTAAACGAATCATATGGTACAGCTCGTGCTGTTCGTACACCAGGATTAGAAATCGCGGGTAAAACGGGAACTTCAAACTTTAGTGCGGCAGACAAGCAACGATACAATATTCCAGACGCTGGTGAAAAAGACGTTTGGTTTAATGGATTTACGCCTAACTATACGATTTCCGTATGGACAGGCTATGAAACTCCTAAAGACGGCTATATTTTAAGTCCTAATGAAACAGGCATGGCAAAAAATATCTTTAAGCATGTTATTACTCATATTTCTGAAGGCAAACCTAAAGGAAGTTTCAAGCAGCCGGACAGCGTAGTTGAACGTTCCGTGGAAAAACCAACGGGCAAAGACTTAAAACGCCCAAGCGGCTCTACTCCTTCGAGCTTAATTACTAAGGAATACTTTGTACGCGGTACTGCACCGACAAAAGTATCTCAAACGTTTGTGAAGAAAGAAAAAGAAGAAAAGAAAGAAGATAAAAAAGAGAACAAAAAAGAGAAAAAAGACAATAAAGATGTGAAGCCAAAAATTACTGCTTCGTATAGCGGAGGAGCAATTTCAGTTAACTGGTCAGCTTCAAACGCAGCCAGTGATACGACCTTTACAGTCACAATGTCATCTCCTAACGGTTCTGAACAACTCGCATCTGGCGCAGGAGCCGGTGGAAAGACAATTTCCAATCCAGCACCAGGCGCAACGTATAGTTTCACCGTAACAACAAATACGGGCGAAAGCGCTAGTTCTTCTGTAAAAGTCCCTGATTCATCAGATCAAGCTACCGAAGATGATTCTACTAAGCCTGAAGATGACGGAACAACGGACGATAATCAAAATGAAGACAATAGCAACACTGATCAAAACAACGGCTCTGATCAAGGTGACGATTCATCTACTCAGCCGGATGATAACCAAAACAACAATAATGGCAACAATAATGGCAGCAATAACGGCGGTAACAATAGCGGCAATACCGATAATAACAATAATGATAGCGGCAATGCTAACGATGGTAATAGCGGCAACAACAGTAATAACGGAGGCACAACAACTCCTCCAGCAGACAACGGTGGAAGTGACTCAGGAAGTCAAACACCACAAACCCCTGCTACGCCATCGACGCCGGCAACACCTGCTACACCGCAGCAAGAGCCAACAACTGAAAATTAACGTAGCAGTAAAAAGCCCCTACACGTGTAGGGGCTTTATTTCTTGTGAAGAATAAGCATTTTTGCATACTGCTTACGCAGCTCATTAAATAATTCTGTCAGCTGAATATACGCTTGATAAGAAGAAACTCGCTGCAGCAAAAACATAAGTCTCTCAGCACAGTTAATAGGCTTATAGGTTAGGTCCGCTATATCTTCTTGCAGCCGATTTAAACGCCGAACGGGCTGTCCGTTAATCCAAAACAGTAAACTAATATACATCGCAGCAGCTTGTTTCATACAAGGGGCTGCTTCTTTTGCTTTTCGCACAGAAAAAAGCGTATACAGTTCTTCCCTTTGAGTTTCCCACTTTTCAAAAAATGGCCGTATGTTCTTTTGAACATCCCTCCAAGGTGTTTTCGTTTCTTTATGTACATCGTATAAAATATCATAAGCAAAATAATTTCTTCCATTTTTTTCATCTACTTCAAGAACCCGATCTTCTTTTGAATAGAATGGTTCGCATATGAAATGTGACGGCACTTCAATCGGTAACATCTGTCTTCTTCTCTTTTCCTTTCATTCGTTTCTTTCCTTCTCGGCAAAGATCAAGAAGCGGGCAGACATGACATTGAGGAGACTGTGCTTTACAGTGATAGCGTCCAAAAAAGATAAGTCGATGATGCGTAACAGACCATTCATCTTTCGGAATTTTTCTCATCAGCGTTTTTTCTACTTCCAAAACAGAATCTTTCCACCTGCAAATCCCGAGGCGCTTACTTACACGTTCTACATGCGTATCTACTGCTATTGACGGTACTCCAAAAGCTACGGATACAACAACATTAGCCGTCTTACGCCCTACTCCTGGAAGATTGGTCAGCTCATCACGATCTGTTGGAACTTCTCCTCCGTACTCATCAATGAGCATACGGCAGAGCTTTTGAATATTTTTAGCTTTGTTTCTATATAAGCCGATTGATCTAATATCTTGCTGCAGCTCTTCTAACGAAACGGCTAAATAGTCTTCAGGCGTTTGATATTTTTTGAATAAATCCGCTGTTACGCGGTTGACTAGAGCATCTGTGCACTGAGCAGATAGCGCCACAGCAATGACTAAATCAAAGGGATTCCGATGATTTAACTCACAGTGGGCGTCAGGAAACATTTCTGCCATAGCATCTAGGCACTGTCTGATTTGTTTTAACGTTAACATACTAGTTCTCCTTCTTCTTACAGGTAGTTCCCTCCTATTTTACAATAGGGTTCCTGTCAAATGCTACTTTTGTCCATATTCTTTTAAAAAAGCTGCTTCAAGATTCAATTACTTGGATCTTGAAGCAGCTTTTTATCCTGTCATTGCTCTAGCCAGTTAAAAAAAGGAATGGCTGATGTAGACTGAGAAGGGTTAACAGAAGATAGTTTTTTGGGCTGTTGATTTTGACGAAATTTTTGGCTATGCTTGCGGGCTTGATCAATGGTTTGAATACCATTTTTCTTCCATTCAAATAAAATACGATCAATATACCGGAAGTTTAATTTTCCAGACATCACCGACTCTCTTAGTGCCGCTTTAATAATAATGGGATCATGATGATCTTGATCAATCCACATCGCTAGCGTTTCGCATTCAAACGGAGACAATGCTCTGCCGAACTCTTTTTCAAACATTGTATATAAATTAAGCTCTTCTTGTTCTTCTTCGCTTTTTTCTACTTCTCTTGTTTCTTGCATCATATGATGAATAAGCTTTTCCCAAAGCGGTTTTAATGAATAACGTTCACAAATAAGGGCGTTTTGCTGTTGATCTTGCTCAATAGATAAAAAGCCGCGCTGAATTAATGCTCGCAGCGTATCCATACAGACAGCACTTGAAATACTCATTTTTGCCGCCAATTCGTTAGGTGTCGGGAAACCTTCACCGCCTTCAATGGAAACATAAATATGCATTAACGTCATGAATTCCGTTTCGTTCATTCCCAAATCGCTATAGTGATTAAACAGCAGCTTCGGAATTGAAACTGTGCCTTGTTCAAACCATTCAATTAACGTTTCTTTTTTCATATCCGAACACCTCAGTAGTTAGTATATCATGAAGTTTATAGTCAAAGTAATAATTATTCGAAGCTAAAAAAGCTTCTATGTAAAACTTTCCGCTGAAACCGTACCATTGCTCTGCACATATAAAATATATACGAACGATGACTTCCTTCCAAGAATATTACACTAACTTATTTTTTCGAGAATTGCAACTCCCTTTTAAGTTAGACTCTTTTCTATGTTTGCCTTTGTTTCCTTATGATATAAGTAAAAGCCTCGTTTTTCTTTTCTTTTTATGATTCATAAAGAACGCTAAAAAAGTATCCTGACTACAAGAGTCAGAATACTTTTTTCACTTCCTTACGGGTATAGACGGTTTAATAAGCGTGGGAATGGAATCGTTTCACGAACGTGTTCTACGCCGCTAATCCATGCTACCGTACGCTCAAGGCCTAAACCAAATCCTGAATGTGGAACTGAGCCATACTTACGAAGCTCTAAATACCACTTATACGTTTCAGTATCTAATTTGTGCTCTTCTACACGCTGAGCTAAAAGCTCTTGATCATGAATACGTTCAGAGCCTCCAATGATTTCTCCGTAGCCTTCTGGTGCGATTAAGTCTGCGCATAATACTACGTCTTCATTTGTTGGATCTGGCTGCATATAAAATGGTTTTAATGACGTTGGATAGTGTGTAATGAATACCGGCTTGTCATAGCTTTCTGCGATAGCCGTTTCATGCGGTGCTCCAAAGTCATCTCCCCACTGAATGTCTGTAAATCCTTTTTCATGTAAGAATTTAAGAGCGTCATCGTACGAAATACGAGGGAATGGCGCTTTAATTTGTTCTAACTTAGATGTATCACGGCCTAGTACATTTAACTCTAACTTACAGTTTGTTAAAACAGACTGTACGACATGAGACACATACTCTTCCTGTACTTTCAAGTTATCTTCGAATTGGTAGAAAGCCATCTCTGGTTCAATCATCCAAAACTCAATTAAATGACGGCGTGTTTTAGATTTTTCAGCACGGAACGTTGGACCGAATGAAAATACTTTTCCGAGCGCCATTGCCGCTGCTTCCATATAAAGCTGTCCGCTTTGAGAAAGATATGCATCTTCGTCAAAATATTTCGTGTGGAATAATTCTGTTGTTCCTTCAGGAGCACTTCCTGTTAGGATTGGCGGATCTACTTTTGTAAACCCGTTTTCGTTAAAGAATTCATACGTTGCACGAATAATTTCGTTACGAACCTTCATAACAGCATGTTGACGTTTAGAACGGAGCCATAAATGACGGTTATCCATTAAGAACTCTGTTCCATGTTCTTTTGGCGTAATTGGATAATCAACAGCTTCATGAATAACTTCAAGGCTTGTAACTGTTAACTCATAGCCAAACGGTGAGCGCTCATCTTCACGTACCACACCTGTTACATATAGTGATGATTCTTGCGTCATAGATTTAGCTAATTTAAAAGTTTCTTCTTCTACTTCAGCTTTTACAACTACCCCTTGCATGAATCCTGATCCATCGCGCAGCTGTAAAAAGGCAATTTTACCACTTGAACGTTTATTCGCTAACCAAGCACCAATTGTTACTTCTTTTCCTACATGCTTGCTTGCTTCTGAAATCGTAATTTTCACGATTAATATCCCTCCAAAAAACTTACATTTCGTAATTATGTATGCCATCCTATTATACATTTCGACAAACATAATAACAAGTAACAAACAAAAAGAGCCTTCTAACACGTGTGATTTGTGCTAAAAGGCTCCTTTGTTTTTAAATATAATCTTTTTTATTTCATATGACGAGTCATAAATGAATGGATGCGTTCCACTGCTTTTTCTAGCAGATCTAGTGATGTAGCATAAGAAAGACGTACATTTTCAGGTGAACCGAATCCTGAACCAGGCACTAGCGCTACCTTCTCTTCTTCTAAAATAGCTTCTACCCATGCATCAACTGTATCAAAACCAGTTAACTTTGCAGCTTCAATTGCATTAGGGAATAAGTAGAAAGCACCCTGTGGTTTTAAGCATGAGAACCCTGGAATGTTAATCAGCTTTTCATGAATTACGTTTAGACGCTCTTCAAAAGCTTGTCGCATCATTTCCACCGGCTCCTGAGTGCCGTTATAAGCAGCAATTGTTGCATATTGAGCAATAGATGTTGGATTTGACGTGCTGTGACTCGCTAGGTTTGTCATCGCTTTAATAACTGTAGCATCACCAGCTGCATATCCAATGCGCCAGCCCGTCATGGAATGTGACTTAGAAACACCGTTAATGATAATTGTTTTTTCTTTTAACGCTGGTGAAAGCTGTGCAATCGATACATGTTCATTTTGACCATACACAAGCTTTTCATAAATTTCATCTGATACGATAAAAATATCGTGCTTCAAGCAAACTTCTCCTAAAGCTTGTAGCTCTTCTCTTGTGTAAATCATACCTGTTGGGTTGCTTGGTGAATTGATAATAACAGCTTTGGTTTTAGCAGTAATAGCCGCTTCTAATTGTTCAGGTGTGATTTTAAATTCGTTATTTTCAGAACCTTCAACGAATACTGGTGTACCTTCTGCTAACTTTACTTGCTCAGGATAACTTACCCAGTAAGGAGTTGGGATAATCACTTCGTCACCTTCGTCTAACAGAACTTGAAATAACGTATACAGTGCGTGCTTAGCACCTGTACAAACAATAATTTCAGAAGGTGAATACGTCAGGCCTTGGTCGCGTTTGAATTTTTCAATTACCGCTTCTTTTAATGGTGCAAGGCCGCCTGCTGGCGTATATTTTGTCTGACCATCATTCATTGCTGTAACAGCCGCTTCTAAAATGTGCTGCGGCGTATTAAAATCAGGTTCCCCTGCTCCAAGTCCAATCACATCATGACCAGCCGCTTTCAATTCTTTCGCTTTTGCTGTAATCGCTAATGTTGATGATGGCGTTAATGCTGATACACGTTTTGCTAACTTCACTAAAATCTCCCCCTATGAACTAAAGCTATAATCAGCCCGCGGGCTGATTATAGATAAAAAATTGGCTTCATTTTCATAAAGCGCTGAAATCTTATATTATGACACATATGGTATTTCATATGGTATAAACGATTTATGATTGAGATAAGCTGTATCGTTTTATAAATTCACCGCTAGAGAAATCAAGATAATAGTATGTTAAATGTTTCTTATCTTTATCCACATATGTTACTTCCCACAGCGGCTTTTTATTTTCAATGCCTAGGCGCACCGACTTAATTTCCTGCGGATTTTTATCATTTTTCACAATGGAAATGGCTTTCTCTTTTGTGATCCCGCTGCTTGCTTTCTTTAAAACAGCTGTTTGTTTTTTGCTTTTAGGCATCCAAGCAATTACCTTTTGATTGCTTCGGTTTGTACCTTCTACTACATAAAATGCATGATTGCCGAAATATGGCTGGGTGCTTGTGACAGATTTCAAATTAAATTCTTTTTTTGCTTGGGATGCTGCTTTTTCCTCAGCAGACTGCACATCCTTCACGGACGAGTGATAAATGCTAAAAGAAATGCCCCCGATAATTAAAAGCACAGCAGCTACCGCTACAATAATTAACTTTTTCATAAAATCCCTACTTATGTACGATAAATTGTAAATACAGCTTTGCTTTGATCTTCTTCATCTAACGCTAATCCGAACATCAAATCTTGCTTTTTCAACGTGCGATTCAAACTATCAACAATTTTATATAAATCCGAGGAATTTTCCACGCGGACAGTTGATAATACTTCAATCCTACTTTCCATTGTAAACCTCCTAGCTCGTCTATCACGACGCAAAAATGACGATATCCGTATTATAACAGGTATCAAAAACCATCGTCATCTTTTTCACTCATCAATCCAATCTGTACGTTTTGCGTAAAAACCGAATAAATAAGTAAACATATATAATATTATAAGGAATTTACCTCTTTTTGCAAAAGGAAATTTATTTATTTTGCAGAAAATTTCATCACATCATAGGATTTTAGCGACATTTTAATAGAGTAAGCGCTCCCCTCTCTTACGTCATATAATTCAATCCATTCAGCTGTTAAATTTGAAAGCAGTCGAGGGGAATAGGAACGGCCTGGTTTCGTAAACGCAACCGCAAGCTGTGTATCTATTTGCTTCAAAAATGCATTCGAAAAAAACGTTCCCTCTCCAAAATTAGGAATTTTCAATACATCTACATGGGTAAGAGGAATGCGTAAAAACTTTTCTTCTACTTCATCTGAGCTGCTCATTGCATATAGAATCCGATGTTCTCCGATTGTAAATAATAGATCCATAGCCGCTGTTTTTTGCTTCGATGCATGCAAGACATCAACGTGTATATTATTTGTTAACTGAAATAAATCACTTTCTTTCCACTTCTCTGTTTGAAATTCCGCCTGGTACTCAGCCGGGACAATAATACGCTCTATATGATAATCATTCACAGCTCGCTGAACATTTGAATCATAGTACTTTTGCTGTTTCGTAATCACTAATTGGTTGATTTTTTTTACTTTATATCGCTTCAACCACTTCTTTAGCTCGGGATAGGAAGATGCATTCCCGGTATTTATTAAAATAGTCTCACCGCTTCCGTCTTGAATCAGACTCGCTTCTCCAGCTGAAAGAGGTAAAAAGGTGATCACTACTTCATCAGCTTGTAAACCAAAATCTACGTTTTTAATGACGGCTGCTGAAACCGAACAGTTCATAAAACTAAAAAACAGTACAGCACTTATTAATATTTTAATCATACACTGTCCTCATTTGCTTATCATAGTATATTACTATCGTCTCTCAAGTGAAGAAACAGTATGCATAAAAAAAAGACTTAAGCGTATGCTCAAGTCTTTTCATTCCACCATTCTTTGTAGTCCAGTAATATATTCGAAAACGTTTTTTGAACAACCTGGACTTTTGGAAGTGAGTGAAGGAAATGGTACCCATATGCTGTTCGCGTAATACGATTATCAAAAATAAATATAGCTCCTCGGTCACTTTTGGAACGAATCAACCGTCCAAATCCTTGTTTAAAACGGATAACGGCCTGGGGAAGTGAATAATTCATAAAAGGACTTTTTCCTTCTTTTTTCATCTGCTCAAATTTAGCTGTCAGCAGAGGTTGATTTGGAGATGAAAAAGGAAGTCTGACAATTACGAGACATGATAATAAATCTCCTGGCAGATCAATTCCTTCCCACAGACTGTTTGTACCTAATAGAATGGAATGCTCAAACTGGCTGAAGTCCTTTAGCAGTCTATTACGATTTCTAGTTGTGACTCCTTGACCGAGCAGTACAAACTCTTCAAGATCGTTTAACTCTTTTAAATAACCATACGTAGCTTTCAACATGTCATATGAAGTAAAAAGCACCAGCATACGACCATTTGTTACTTTAGCTACGTCAAGAATACTTTCTGCCATCATAGCGCTATACTCATATAATGATACTTCGTTAACAGCAGGCATATCTTGAGGAATATAGACTCTAGCTTGCTTCTCATAATCAAACTCGGAAGGGAGAATGAGTTGAGCAGGCTGAAAGTCATATAACCCTAGCTCTTGAATTAAATAATCAAATGTTCCATTCACCGTCAATGTAGCCGATGTTAAAATAACGCTTTGTTTCTTAGCGAAAAATTCATCAGCCAGCGTATCGGCAATGGAGGTAGGCTGACTATAGATATACGTAGCATTCGCTGCTCCTTTTGGTTCAATCTCAAACCACGTTACGTGATGACTCTGCTGTTTGAACAAAAGCTTTTCTATTTGCTGAGATATATGCTCAAATCCTTTAACAGCCGTTTGAAATTCATGAAGAGACGACTGTTCATTTTTTGTGACTTTGTCATATAGTTCGTCAAAGGAATGTTTTGCCCCATCATTCCATGTAAAAAGATCGTGAATTAAAAAACGAATGCGCGACGCTGCTTCTTGAATAGCCGTCCAGTAATGCCCATGCTCCTTTTCCACTTTATATCGATAGCTGCTTCTTCCAATCTCGCCCTGCTGATTGCCGATTCTTTTTTGGACAAAAGAATGAATCAAGCGAAATAAGTCATCGCACTCAGAATGAAGCTGCACAAACAGGTTTTGAAGAAGTTCAGTGTTAAGCTCGATGCTATATTTTACAAACGTATGATGAACTTTTTTTAACAGCCCTTTGTCTTGAATAGTTCCGATTCTGTTTAATAGCGCATGAACTGCAAAATAATCTAAGCGCTCTCCCAGTTCTTCTCCGGCAATGTCTTCTAAGTGATGAGCCTCGTCAATAATAATTTGTTCATAATCAGGCAGCAGCTCATGATTACTCATCACATCCATCAACAGCAAGCGATGATTTGTCACTACGATATGGGCATTTTGCGCTCTGTTCTGCGCTCGTTCATAAAAAGAATAAAGTTTCCAAGGATGCTTAAAATCACTTGGAGACGGATTGCTTTCATTTAGCTGTTCCCAAAAAAGTTTGCCGCCAGAAGGCAGGTTTATTTCATCGCTGTCGCCCGTTTCCGTTTCCGTCAGCCAAATAAGCAGCTTCGCTTTTGTGAGGATTGCATCGTAATTATTATTGCGCTCTTTTAAGAGCTGAATAAACTTTCTTATACTAATGTAGTGTTCTCTTCCTTTTAAAACAGCTGCTGTAACAGGAAACGGAACAATCTTTTCTAGAATGGGCACATCTTTTTCGATGATTTGCTGCTGAAGCGTTACCGTGTTAGTTGAGATAATGACTGGTTGATGATGAACAGAAGCATAAAACACAGCAGGAACTAAATAAGCGTAGGTTTTACCAATACCGGTCCCGGCTTCAATTAAAGCATGCTCATTACCTGCAAAGCACTCTTGTACAAAGTTCATCATCTCCCACTGCCCTTTTCGTTCTTCAAACAATGGCAGAGCCTGATGGAACAGCTTTTGCTTTTCAGCTTCAAATATTTCGTAAGTATGAGAGTGCTGCTTTTCATTAGCTGAATGCGGCTGATATTTATTTAGCGCAATGCCATGTATAAATTCATAACAATCATCCTCGGCATAACTTTTATCATCTATAACTTGTTGAATCAGTTCTCCAATTTCACTTTTAAAGTGCAAGCTTAGCGCATACAGCTGCTTTAAAGTTGTTAGAGGTAGCTTCTTTAATTTTTCAATTAGTAATAGTAAAATACGTGCCGTTACTTCTGCATCACTATCTGCTTGATGAGGGTTTTCATGTTCAATATGTAAATACTCAGCTAATTGGCTAAGTTTGTACCCATCAACTGTAGGCAGCAGAATCCGGGCCAGTTCGACGGTATCTACGGTTGAATTATAAAGTGTCTCCCTTCCGCACTGATAGAGTTCTTCTTGTAAAAAAGTTAAATCAAATGCCACATTATGTGCAACAAAATAAGCATCATCTAGCAATTCTATAATTTTAGGTGAAATTTCTTCAAATAAAGGCGCATCTTTCACCATATCATTTTGAATGTTAGTTAGTTGTGTAATAAAAGGCGGAATATCCATACCCGGATTTAAAAAACTAGAAAAACGTTCAACAATTTTGCCGTCTTCTACTATGACAGCAGCAAATTGAATCATTTTATCTCCTTGTTTTGGAGAATGTCCCGTCGTTTCAAGATCTACCACAACAAAGCGTTTATTCACGGTCAACACCTCGCAAGTCTGTCTTTTTATAGTATAAAGTGAAAGCCTGCTCTATATGCTTTAAAAGCGCAACTCCTTCTCGTGAAAAACAGAGAGGCTTTCATACATAGAAGTTTTACTTTAGTGTGTATAGAGGTTTATACCGTTCACTTACTAGCGTATGTATTCAAATAAAAATCCCCCTCATAAAGGGGGACTGTTCTTATAGAATTGTACCAGCTGGTTCTTGTTTAAGCAATTGTTGGATTTTATTCTGCTCATTCATAATCGCTACAGTTGGATGATGGTGGGCTACTTCTTCATTTGCTACGAGCGCATAAGAGATAATGATGATAATATCTCCAGGCTGCACAAGTCTTGCAGCAGCTCCATTTAAACAAACTACGCCGCTCCCGCGTTCGCCGGGAATCACGTACGTTTCCAAGCGAGCTCCGTTATTATTGTTTACAATTTGCACTTTTTCGTTTGCCGCTATTCCTACTGCGTCTATGATATCTTCATCAATGGTGATACTGCCAACATAATTTAAGTTGGCTTCAGTTACATGAGCTCTGTGTATTTTAGCGTTCATCATCGTGCGAAACATTTAGTTATCCCCCTGTACGTCTACAATTACATTATCAATCAAACGAGCTTTAGAGAATTGAACAGCTAAAGCAATAATGATTTTGCCAGCGGCTTGTTTAATCGGTTTTAGCTCTGGATACGTATAAACCTCGATATAATCCACTTTACCGCTCGTATATTGCTCAATTTCTTTTCCAATGGTCTGTTTAATAATTTCTACGTGCTTCTCTCCGCTTTCAAGCAGCTGCAGAGCGCTTTGTAAACTCTTAAATAAAACAGGTGCCTCTTCTCTTTCTTTATCTGTTAAATATACGTTACGAGAACTTTTAGCTAAGCCATCTGCTTCTCTCACCGTATCTACTGCTCTAAGCTCCACTGGGAAATTAAAGTCTTCAATTAAGCTATCTACTACAGCAACTTGCTGTGCATCTTTTTTACCAAAGTATGCACGATCTGGTGTTACAATGTGAAAAAGCTTTGTTAGTACCGTGGCTACTCCATCAAAATGGCCGGGGCGCTTCTGTCCACACAATACGTCTACACGATCTGTCACGGTTATAGCAACTGAACGGCTTGACTTATACATTTCCTCTACTGAAGGATAAAACAAATAGTCGACGTTAGCTTCTTTTGCCACGCGCTCATCGCGCTCAAAATCTCTTGGATACGTATCAAAATCTTCATTCGGCCCAAATTGAGTCGGGTTCACAAAAATACTTAGCGCCACTACTTCATTTTCTGTGCGGGCCGCTCCAAGTAAAGTAGCATGGCCTTCATGCAAATAGCCCATCGTCGGGACAAATCCAATTGAGCGTCCAAGCTGCTTTTCTTTTTTCATCTCCTGCTGCATGTCTTTAATTGTTGTAATGACTTTCATCTTATTTCCCTCCGTACAGTGCTGTTAACTGCTCTTCTTTCATTGAAAAAGTATGTGCTTCTTTCGGAAACTCTCTTTTTTTCACTTCACTTACATACTGTGAAAGCCCTTGTGAAATAGGCTCATTTATTTTCGCAAATGACTGAACAAATTTGGGCACACGCTCTACGCCGTACGTTAATACATCGTGGTATACAAGTACTTGACCATCCGTGTCAGCTCCTGCTCCGATTCCGATTGTAGGAATGCTTAAGCGTTCAGCTACTTGTTTTGCTACTTGTTTAGGAACACACTCTAATACAACAGCAATAGCTCCCGCCTGCTCACACTTGATCGCGTCTTGGATTAGCTGTTTTGCTTCTTTCGCTTCTTTCCCTTGCACTTTATAACCGCCCAGAACACCGACAGACTGAGGTGTTAACCCGAGATGTGCAACAACCGGAATACCAGCTTGCGTCAATTCTGAAATTGTATAAAGAACATCATTTGCTCCTTCTACTTTTAAAGCATGAGCTCCGCTTTCCTGCATAATGCGAGCAGCATTTCTCATCGTGTCTTCTTTCGACACGTGATAGGACATAAATGGCATGTCGGTGACGATAAATGTATCAGCAGCTCCTCTTTTAACCGCTTTTGTATGATGAATCATGTCATCTACCGTTACAGGAATCGTAGAGTCATATCCTAAAACGACCATTCCTAGAGAATCGCCTACTAAAATCATGTCTACGCCTGCTTCCTCAGCGTACTTAGCTGACGGATAATCGTACGCAGTCAGCATCACAATTGGTTCATTGTTTTGTTTCATACGTAAAAAATCTAATTTTGTTTTCACTAACTTTCTCCTCCTTCTCAGAGGAGATGAGCGCACGTCTGCACACAAAAAGCCCTTCTACCTATAAAAGGAAGAAGGACTTTGACAGACTTCATCTATAAAAAGCACACTTTACCTAATGTGCTTACCTATGCGTCATCCCTCTGTCCTAGTCCTTAATGGATCAAGGCAGATTTATTGTCGTATTAAAAATAAACAAACGAGTATCAAGTGAAGTTCTTGCGATACTACCTTGATACTCGTATTATAATAAAAATTTCTTTATTTTTCTACTATTTTTTAGCAGAGAGCTCAATATCTGCAGAATGAATTCGGTGTATAACTCCTTCATCATCTTCAATCAATAAAACGCCTTCATCTGTTATGCCTTTTGCAAAGCCTTCAATGTTGGCTGTCATCGTGCGCGCTATAATTCGCTTGCCAATACTAATTGCATACGTTTCCCAAAGAACTTTAATTAAACCAAAGCCATTTTTTAAGTATTCTTCGTAAAGGGTTTCTAACTTTAAGAAAAACGCTTGCATCAAAGCTGCACGATTAATTTCTTCACCTTTTTCAATACGTAAAGATGTGGCAATGTGTTTGATTTGTTCATTAAAATCCGTTTCCTGCTGATTCACATTGATGCCGATTCCAATGATGACCGAATGAATCCGGTCAAAATCAGCCTGCATTTCTGTTAAAATCCCAACTAGCTTCTTCCCATTTAATAAAACATCATTAGGCCATTTAATGTCTGGAGAAAGGTTCGTCACTTCTTGAATGGCCTGTACAACAGCCACTGCTGATAGTAGAGTCAGCTGAGGAGCCTGCTGCGGAGGGATAGAAGGACGCAGTATAATACTCATCCAGGCACCAGTATATTTTGGGGAATACCACGCTCTATCAAGTCTTCCTCTCCCTGCGGTTTGCTCTTCAGCAACTACAACCGTTCCTTCTTTTGCTCCTTCTTGAGCGATTCGATGAGCAATTTTCTGAGTAGAATGCACGCTTTCCTCATAATGAATATACTGACCGATTTTTGTTGTTTGGAGCCCTAATAAAAGCTCGTTGCTGCTTACTTTGTTCGGCTTCCCAACAATACGATAGCCTTTTTTACGAACAGCTTCAAGTTCATAGCCCTCTTTTCGCAGCTCTTCGATATGCTTCCATACAGCTGTTCTTGAACAGCCTAATAAATCGCTGATCTTTTGTCCGGAGACATAGTCCCCATCTGCGTTCGTAAACATTTCAAGCAGCGTTCTTCTTATATCTGACTGCAAGACTGCACCCACTTTCTTATTGAAGATTTCGTGTTCATTAACTCATTGTATAGAACTTTCTCCTCAATTTCTTTTAACAGTTGAGACACCCATGGACCACCCTTTTTACCTGTCCACACTAAAAGATCTTGACCATTTATATCTAAATCTTTTAAAGAATGAATAGGCAGCTCGCTATAGATGTAAAGAAGCTCATGTTCATTCATATACTCATTGCTTCGAAGAAGTTGTAAAATACGATTCACACTTACGCTGGCCTGCTCTCCAATTGTATACATGATGCGTTTTGACCATCCATTTTCCAACACGTCTCGAAGACCAATAGACTGAAGCTGAATATCTTTAATTTGCTTATTAGATAATTTCCAGCTTTTAAAAAATGCCTGCTTGTCTTGAATGTCGAGTAGATGTACCAGAAGTGTCCATGACTCCGATACTCGCTGAAGCATCATCCAATCGTGTGCACAAACAGATCGGAATTTTTGCGGATCTACATTCAATTGGGGCAAGTAGCGATACAGCTCCGTATCTGCTACAAGTGCTAATGCTAAAGACGGACGCTTTCCGCTCAGCATTTTTTCGAATTCAACTGTAATGCGTTCAATAGAAACATGCCTCAGCAGTTCACCGTATTGTTGAATGGCTCTTTTAGTTTGATCAGACAGCGAGAACGCCAGCTGACTGACAAAGCGAACGGCTCTCATCATACGAAGAGCATCTTCATGAAAGCGTTCTTTAGCATTTCCGACAGTACGAATTAACTGGTTTCGTAAATCTTCTCTTCCATTAAATGGATCAATAATTTCTCCTTTTGCATTCATAGCCATTGCATTGATTGTAAAATCGCGACGCTGCAAATCTTCTATCAGAGACGAAATAAACGTAACGGACGAGGGACGACGAAAATCATCATATTCTCCCTCAGAGCGAAAAGTGGTTACCTCATAGGTCTCGTTCTCATGGACAACGACAACCGTACCATGCTCGATTCCTACATGAATCGTCTTAGGAAAGAGTTCCATCACTTGTTCAGGCCTAGCTGACGTAGCGATATCAATATCTCCAATCGTCCGATTTAAAATGAGATCCCTAACCGCTCCTCCAACAAAATACGCTTCGTAACCGGCTGTCTCCAGTTTTTCAATAACATAAAGCGGATGAATGAACGGTTCTTTCATAACTTCCTCCATTCTTCAACCCTGTACCAATTTATAATAAAGTTTTTCATATTGACTCACAATCTCTGTTGAATGAAATTTATGATTAACTGCGCTTAGAGACGCTTCCCTCATTTGGTGATGCAGCTGTTCATTTTCAAGTAGCTGAATTGCTTTGCTCGCTGCGTCTTCGACGTCTCCCACTTCGCAAATATATCCTGTTTTTTCGTGTTCAATTACTTCAGGAATTCCGCCTATATTTGTTCCGATGCATGGAACACCACAAGCCATAGCTTCTAAAAGTACAAGCCCAAAGCTTTCTTTTTCAGACAATAACAGTTTTAAATCGCTAATCGAATATAATTCTGCTACATTTTCTTGTTTCCCAAGAAATAATACAGAATCTTGAAGATTTAGCTCTCTTACTAATTGAGACACAACCGTCATTTCAGGGCCGTCTCCTACAAGCAGCAGCTTAGACCGAAGCTTTTTATTAATAATAGCAAATGTTTTGACTATATCTGTAACTCGTTTGACTTGACGAAAGTTTGAAATATGAATAACGACTTTTTCATTTTCTAATATGCCATACTCCGCTTTTAAATACTGCACTTCTTTTTTATGATAAACTCGTTCATCAATAAAATTATACATCGTTTCAATTTCTTTATCTGGACTAATCAAATGGTGAGTTTGATCAACAAGTGACTGAGATACAGCCGTCACTGCATCTGATTTCTCAATTCCAAATTTAATTAAGTCTTTTAACGATGGATCCTCTCCTAGAACCGTAATGTCTGTCCCATGAAGAGTCGTCACAATTTTCACTTCGTGCTCCACCATTTGTTTAGCTAAAATCCCGCAAACGGCATGGGGGATTGCATAGTGCGTATGAATAATGTCAAGCTTTTCTCTTTTAGCCACTTCAGCCATTTTACTGGATAAAGCCAGATCATACGGAGGGTATTTAAAGACGGAGTACTGATTTACATCTACTTCGTGAAAATAAATATTTGGATATACTTTCGTCAATCTAAAAGGCATGCTAGAGGAAATAAAATGAATTTCGTGCCCTTTTTCAGCCAGCAGCTTCCCTAGCTCCGTTGCTACCACTCCTGAACCTCCAACGGAAGCATAACATGTAATACCAATTTTCAACTTCATTTATTTTCCACCTACTAAATCGTCGTACATCAAAATCGGTTTTTTAGATAAAAAACCTTCACCGTAGGCTACCCCGACTTCTTTGCCAAATAATCGCTCTCTGCTCTCTACCGTTTCAATATATCCGTTTACCAGCGGCGTATCAAACGTATCTGCTGTTTTTATAAATTGACTTTCATAAGCCTCTAGACTAGCTACTTTCTTTTGAAACGTGCTTGATACATCTACGATAAAATCTGGCTTATGAAATCCATTTATCATATAGAAATAAAGAGACTCAGCACGATGAGCTTTTTGCTTTTTATAATCGATATAATTTTTAACGCCAGCGGAAAACATGGCCTCTTCTACAAGCTTTGCACAATTTCCATGATCAGGATGACGATCTTCAAAGTAAGGAGCAAATATAATCCTTGGTTGATACGTGCGAATGACTGAGGCTATTTCAGCTATATACTCTGCCTTTAAAACCAAACCTCTGTCTGGTAAATGCAGATGAATTCGCTCATGAACACCTAAGACATCAGCAGCTTTAGACGCTTCTTGTTTTCGAATTTCAACCGTTCCATTTGAAGAAAGTTCAGCTTGCGTCAAATCGCAAATAACTACCTTCAAACCTTGTTCACTCATTCTTGCAATGGTTCCACCCATGCCGATTTCTACATCATCGGCATGAGCACCAAAGGCAAGGATATCTATTGTTTCTTTCATTATCTTCACCCTATTTTTTTATAATTGAACGCCAATGCAAATCGCCTCGTTCAAGTCCATGAATTAAAATCTCTGCTGTTCCCATATTCGTTGCAAGAGGAACCGCATAGACGTCACATAGGCGCATCAGAGCTGAAATATCAGGTTCATGAGGCTGAGCTGTTAACGGATCTCGGAAAAAAATAACCATATCCATTTCATTTTGAGCAATTAAAGCTCCTATCTCCTGATCTCCTCCAAGCGGTCCTGATTGAAAGCGGTGAACCTTCAAACCTGTTGCTTCTGAAATACGCGTTCCTGTTGTTCCTGTTGCGAACAGCGAATGTTCCTGTAAAATCGCTTGATAGGCTGTTGTGAATTGTACCATATCATTTTTCTTTTTATCATGTGCAATTAAGGCGATTTTCATTTTTCTCGCTCCTTAGTCAATAATATTTTCTAATCCATATACAAGTGTGTCTACGTTCATAACTGTGTCAACAGCTAGCTTCACACCTGACATAAAAGAAGCACGGTTGTATGAATCATGACGGATTTTTAATGTTTGTCCAAATCCTCCGAACATCACTTCTTGGTGAGCAATCAGCCCTGGCAGGCGTACGCTATGTAGGCGGATTCCTTCATAATCTGCACCGCGCGCCCCTTCTAGCAATTCTTTTTCCTCAGGATGACCCTGTTTTTTTGCTTCACGAACTTCACTGATAAGCTCCGCTGTTTTTAAGCCTGTTCCTGATGGTGCATCTAACTTTTGATCGTGATGCATTTCAATAATTTCAACATCATCAAAGTACTTAGCTGCCATTTGTGAAAACTTCATCATTAAAATAGCGCCAATTGCAAAATTAGGTGCAATGATACAGCCAAGTTCCTTCTCTTCAGCAAGCTGCTGTAATTCTTTTAAATCTTCTTCTGAAAAGCCAGTTGTTCCTACAACAGGTCTTACTCCATATGTTAGGGCTGTTTTAGTATGAACGCGCCCAATTTCAGGTGTTGTCAAGTCAACTAAAACATCTGCCTTAACGTCTTGAAAACATTTTTCAATATCCGTGTAGATTGGTGCCTGTACATTTGGCATTCCTTCAATATCACTTATGTATTTTCCTTCATTGATACGATCTACCGCTGCTACTAATTCAAAATGCTCTGTTTCTTCTATTAATAATACAGCTTCTTTTCCCATACGACCTCTTGGTCCTGCAAGTACAATTCGAATTTTGTCCATTCTTTTTCTCTCCTTAGTCTTCTTTTTTCGTCCAGCGATCTTTGTCACGCGTATTAAATTTATTCATAACGCGATCATGCGCTTCTTGTAAATCAATATTTAATGAATTTGCAAAGCAAATTAATACAAATAAAATGTCGCCCATTTCTTCTTCGACCGTACGTTCTGCTTCAGTCGTTTTCTTCGGCTTTTCACCATAATAGTGGTTAATTTCGCGCGATAATTCGCCCACTTCTTCCGACATGCGCGCAAGCATAGCAAGAGGACTAAAATATCCTTCTTTAAATTGGCTAATATATGCATCAACTTCTTGCTGCATTTGCTCCATCGTTTTTTTTGACATCTTTTTATTTCACCTCTTTTAGAAGTACACTCAGCTTACTATTATAACATCTTTACTTCAAATTATTTAGTGTAATTACTTCTTCTTACCAAGCCTTTATCAGATGCTCTTTCACAATATTCCTCACGTTTCCCTTAATTCTCAAAAATCTGTCTATATTTTACGAATTGAGGATACTACTAATACATAGCACTAGAAGAAACATCATCACTTTTTACTATTTTCAAAAATCTTTTCGATAGTTATTTACGAAATGAAATATATTCCTTTATGATAAGGTAGTGCAAAAACGGTCATAGGAGGTTTGTAAGTATGAAAGGTCTCAGATTAAAAAATATTATTTTTATACTGCTTGGTGCTGCCATATTTGCGTTTGGACTTGTTAATTTTAACATGCAAAACAATTTAGCTGAAGGTGGATTCACAGGCATTACCCTGCTTTTATTTTTCTTATTTAACATTGATCCCTCTTATTCTAACTTAGTGTTAAATATTCCTTTGTTTTTTGTAGGGTGGAAACTATTAGGGAGAACAGCATTTATTTATACCATGCTCGGAGTCGTTAGCTTATCCCTATTTTTATGGATATTCCAGCGCTTCCCGGTGAATATGCCCCTGCGTCATGATATGACTCTAGCAGCTCTTTTTGCCGGTGTTTTTATTGGAGTGGGTCTTGGCATTATTTTCAGGTTTGGAGGAACAACAGGAGGAGTCGATATCATCGCACGTGTTGTTCAAAAATATATCGGGTGGAATATGGGAAAAACGATGTTTCTTTTTGACTTTATTGTGATTAGTGCGTCTCTCATTTATTTATCCTACCGAGAAGCTATGTACACACTTGTTGCAGTCTTTGTCGCTGCACGGGTTATTGACTTTATGCAAGACGGCGCGTATGCCGCGAAAGGAGCAACGATCATTTCAAATCATAACGAAGCCATATCGGATAAAATTATGAAAGAAATGGATCGAGGCGTGACGATTTTAAAAGGACAAGGTTCTTTTTCTAAGCAAGATACCAACGTGCTATACTGCGTGGTTAGTAAAAATGAAATTTTCCGTTTAAAGCAAGTTATTACTTCTGTAGATCCACACGCATTCGTTGCAGTTACGGATGTTCATGATGTCTTAGGCGAAGGATTTACCCTTGATGAAAATAAAAAACCGCTTGAAAGATAAAAAAAATACCGCTAATGCGGTATTTTTTTATTAGTCGTCGTTATTCATTCCTGTATAAATCATGATTAAACGAACCAACTCAAGAACTGCTACTGCTGCGGCTGCTACGTATGTTAAAGCCGCTGCGTTAAGCACTTTACGCGTCTCGCGCTCTTCGTCATTTCGAATCGCTCCGACTGAGACGATTTGCGTCATCGCTCGGCTTGAAGCGTTAAATTCAACAGGCAGTGTTACAACTTGGAATACGACCGCTGCTGCCATGAAAATAATACCTAACAATAGCAACGGCTTAATCGACGCGATAATTCCAATCATAATTAAAATCCAAGAAGCGTTTGATCCAAGGCTTGCCACCGGCACAAGGGAGTGGCGAAGACGTAAAAACGAATAGTTTTCTTTGTCTTGAATCGCGTGTCCCACTTCGTGAGCCGCAACGGCAGCGCCCGCAACAGACGTTCCGTAATAGTTGTCTTCTGATAAACGAATTACTTTTGAACGAGGATCGTAGTGATCCGATAAAAATCCGCCTACAGGCTCTACGTGAACGTTGTACAACCCGTTTTCATCCAAAATTTTTCTTGCCACTTCTGCGCCTGTCATTCCTGATGAGTTGCTTACTTGTGAATATTTTTTGTAAGCACTTCTCACCTTAAACTGTGCCCAAATTGGCACAAGGATAATAATGAGAAAATAAATCAAAAAGCTCATTTACCCACACCTTTCATTATGTGTTTGACTACTCTTTTATTTTAGACAATTCTGCGCTTTTACGTCAATCATTACGCCCTCTAGCTGACTTTCTTTTCTGGTCAGCAAAATATTTTCGCGCTCCTACATAAAAAAGTGTAGCAATAATAATACTTCCGGTGGTAATTGTAACCCAAATAAAAGACGGGTCTGTACGATTTTCTTTTACTTGTTCAAAAAAATCTTTTAAGTTTTGTTCCATTTGGTTAAACTGCTCATCGTTAATCTCACTTGGCGTTCCTTCAGTTTGTAAAAAGTGAACGTCCGCGCTCACACGCTGTACGTAGGGAGACGACACGTCTACCTGCGCGCTCGGTAAGATCATATCATATTCCTTCAAAAATTGCTTAAGCTGCGCTTCATAAGCCGCTTGTTCTCCTTTTACCGCTTCATTTCGCATCTCTTTAAATGTTGCTAGCATACTGCCTTCGAGCTCAGTCCACATAGGCTGATGCTTGCTGTGCAGCGCATCGACTAACAATCGAAATTGAGTAGCTTTTTGAAGACGTTCTTCATCACTGGAATCAGAAGATAAAAGAGACCTTTCTACCTGTTCATAACAAAGAGTTAAAATACGTATATCTTCGGCCGATACGCCCAAAGAAGCTGTATTGAGACTGGTAAATTCATTCGAAAAGTTTCTGAACAAATGTTGGGCTGCTTTATACTCCTTTTGCTCTACAAGCGATAGCGTTTGATCAGATAAGTTATCAAGCTTTTCCCACTGCCCTTCAGCTGCATGTACAGTAGTCGTATATGCAAAGAAAAGTACGAGCAATATTCCTACTATTCTTCCTTTCATTCTCGTCCCTCCTCTAACCTCTACTAAAACTTATGAGAAAGAGGACAAGAGTAGACCTATTTTCAAAAGGAAGTTTTAATCTTACTATTCATTCATCGGAGTGATAAAGTTTTGCGTGTAATATTTCTCATATACACCTACACCAAGACGCGTAAACTCTTTATTGAGTAAAGCCTTACGATGTCCCTCACTATTAAGCCACCCTTCAACCGCAGCGATTCCATCCTGATAATTCGAGGCAATATTTTCGCCCGCGATACGATATACTACATCACCTTTTTGCAGACGGTTGCCTAAATCACCTTGTGCTGGTGAAACGTGAGAGAAATAGTTTAAGTCGCTCATTTCTTTGCTGTGTAAATAAGCTACTCCAGCAGTGGCTTCGTCCCAAGCTAAAGGTGACAGCTGAAACCGGTCTCGAATTACATTTGTAATATCGATAATTTGCTGCTCTTCTCCTTCTTGGACACTTTTCCACTCCTCCGATGTCAATGACGGAGCTGTTGGAAGCTCGCCGCGATAAACAATTTCGTACGGGCGCTGTTTTAATAGCGTGTCCATGTCCATAATTCGAATACTTGAGATTGTATTAAGGAACTGATCAAAATATAGTTGGACGTATACATCTCCATATTTAATAATGGGACGCATTTTCATATCCTCTTCACTCAGACGAAATCGGTATTCATTTCCGTCTTTTTGAAGCGTGAGTTCGGATGAAAGTGAAACTCTTTTTTCTACTTCCTCTCGCTTCTCACCAATCTCAAAAGGATCTGTATTTGTTTTTGAGCCAATGACGTATACAGATACGACTTGATTATTTTCTACTCCTACCTGCGCATACGTTTGACGATTCTTTTTGTAAATCCACCAGTCATAGCCATATGCAGAAGAATCAATACGATCCGGCTCTCCAAGCATTCCAATTAACTGTTCTGAATGATCTCCAATAAGCCTCATCATATTTTCACTTTGTTTTTCATAAGAAGCCACTTCTTGTGTGGGCTGACTTTTGGAATCCGTTTGGTTTTGCTCAATATTTTGACCCGTTAGATATTTTTCTAGCTGAGGTAAATAATCCTCCGCGTATACAAATGCCACTATTAATACGAGAATAAAAATAACTTTTTTCAGCTTTTCTTCCTCTCCTTACACCTGTTTTCTTTACCTGTTTAACTTATTTTTATCTCTATTATACATGCATTCAAAAAAAAATAGCTATCGGTATGAAGGAAACAAAAGAAAAAGCCAACTATTTACGAATATACTGCAAACAGTTGGCTTTCGCTTTTTAATGCGTTTGTTGTGAAATGTCTGAGAGCGCTTCTCCTGCACGTTCATTTGCATAGCGAAACGTTGATAAATCACCTAGCGATACAATCCCTACTAGCTTTTGATTTTCCACAACGGGAAGACGACGGATTTGATGTTGAGCCATAAGCTTAGAAGCTTCTTCTACAGAGGCTTCCGCTGTAATAGTTATAAGCTCTTCACTCATAACATCCGTTACTTTACTTGAATTTGGCTTCTTTTCTGCAATGCCTTTTATAACTAAGTCTCGATCTGTAATCATTCCTACTAGCTGATCTCTATCGACAATTGGAATTGCTCCTACATTCCATTCCTTCATTTTCACTGCTACTTCATATACGTTATCAAGCGTGGTGCATGTTTCCGTATCAGCTGTCATTACCTCTTGTACAGTTTTCATTGTTTTATCCTCCTTTACATCGTGTGTTCGTTTTATAGTGTGACCAACTTTTTAGTAAACTTTCATATTTAAAACGTTTAAATAAAAATAGATAACGTTTACATTTTTCCTTATTAGATATTGCAAGTTTTATCCATTCGGCTTATGATTTAATTGGGGTATATCTGTTTTGGGAGGGAGTTCATATGAAATTTGAATATGCAAAATTTGATTCATTAAAGGTTGATTTAGATTTATTAGATGAGATTATGCATCAATTTGGTCTGGTCCGCGCCGGACAATGGGATTATGAACGCGTCACGTACGATCGAAAATTCGAATTTCAGCGAGATACCTTCTATTTGCGAGTCCAAGGACATGCTATTTCAGGCGATGTAGGGGGCAGGCATGCTGTTATTCATCTTATGACACCTCTACTAGGCAAACATTATTATCCTCACGGTGTAGAATATGGAGACGGCGAATACTTTCCGCCATCCCTTGTAGAACAGTGTGAAAAGATATTAACACAAATCAAATCACAGCTTGAAACCGTTCAGCTATAGAATTAGAAAAAGCGCAGTAATCACACTGCGCTTTTTTTAATTCAAAGGAGGAGTAGACGGAAATTCCTTTGGTTTTATATCTTGAGGCTCAGTAAAATCGAGCATGTACGTATCTTTCTCTCGTTCTTTTCGAGCCCACTGAAAAAAAATAAATCCTAAAACCGTTCCATACACAATTTCTTGAATGATCTTCATAATAACACCGCCTAGCTGCTGATCTTCCACGGGCGGCAGCGTATTAAACATCTCGGGAGCAAGCTGCCCTAAATTTGCAATCATAGAAGGTGGTACACAAAGGGAAAGAGCTTGTACCCAAGCGCTTGAGTCTGTATACGTCGCATATAAAGAGTGATTTGCAAAAATAATCAGCGCGCATGCTGGAGTAAGGAGTACACCATCTGCAAAAATGTATCCAAGTTTTTTTAAAGAACTTAGCGTTTGTTCTTCTTCTAGCTGATTAACGAGTGGCCACCACATGCAAAATGCAGCGATAAATAATACAACACTCACGATTCCGTGGAGCATCATATTCGTTTTAATAACATCAAAAAGCAGCGGAATATGATACAAAGAGAATAACCCATTAAATAATAGCAGAGCAATTAAAGGCTTTGTAAAGAATTTAAAAACATGTTTAACCCCTTTTACATAAATAACAGAACGAGCTAGCCACGGCGGAATTCCTAAAATAAAAAGCGGAGGAATCACCAAGTAAACGATGGCCATTTGCGTCATGTGAGCACTAAACATAAAATGCCCTAGTAAATCTACGGGTCCTCCTTTACATATATATAAAAGAACCATGCTAATAATAAAATACGCTTTTGTTTTTCTGTTTACGGCCTCCGCTCCCATAAAATTCCCTCTCCATCTACCAACGATGAAAAAATATAAGACGGTCACCAGACAAATAGTTAGAAAATAATAAGGACTCCAAAGTGCTTCAAAACCAAACATCCGCAAATTGTTAATCAACGTCTATTCCTCCTTCTACAGATGATGAAAAGGACTGGCGCATGCCAGCCCTTTTCTTTACCACCAAATAATGGTTACAAAAGCTAAAATGGTTAAAAGAGCTACCAATACGCCTGAATACAAGAAAAATGCTGGTATGGTATGTCCTTTGTGGTTCATATGCATGAAATAATAAAGTTGAAAGATGACTTGAACAACTGCCAAGAGCACAATCACCGGCATAATGTACCATCCGCTAAACTCTTGATAAACCGCAAAAAAAGCAATTAGTGTTAAAAACAGCATCATCGCAAAAGAGACAACTTGCATTTTCATATCTTCTGCATTTCTTTTTTTGCGATACTCTAAATTGAGCCTTGGGTTATCTGAGTTTGATTGATTTGTCGTCATCAGCTTATCCCACCATTCCCATTAAATATACAACCGTGAAAATAAAGACCCACACAACATCGATAAAGTGCCAGTATAAACTTGCTACATAATATTTTGGGGCGTTATATAAGTTTAACCCCCGCTTCGCATTTCGAATCATTAAAGAACCAATCCAAAGCAATCCAAACGTTACGTGAGCTCCGTGAGTTCCAACTAGCGCATAGAAAGAAGAACCGAATGCGCTGCTTGTGAACGTATGCCCTTCATGAACATAATGCCTGAACTCATAAATTTCTAATCCTAAGAAAGCTAAACCTAAAAGCCACGTAACGCCTAACCATAGCTGCATCTTTTTAAATTCAAAATTTTTCATATGATACATAGCATATACGCTTGTTAGTGAACTTGTTAATAAAATCATCGTGGCTGCAAAAACAAGCTTAATATCAAACAATTCTTCCGGCTTAGGTCCTGACATCGTTGAGTTGCGCAAAGCTAAATAAGTAGCAAAAAGTGAAGCAAACAAAACCGTCTCTCCGCCTAAAAAGAGCCAAAAGCCAGTAAATTTATTTTTCCCTTCGAGCGTTGCTTTTTCAGGCGAAGCAGGGAAAGTTTCAGCAGTTAGCTTTTGTTCAGTCTCCATTACATCTTCGCCTCCTTGTCATCATCAACTAAGTCTTCTTTATGAATATGAAAGCCGTGATCATCAATCCATGAACGGAAGAACATCGATAAAAACATGACGATCATTCCAATAATCCCCACAATATCTCCCCACGCATGGTCATTTCGATACAAAAATCCAATCCCTGCAATAAACATTCCAAGCGAGATCATAAATGGAATAAACGACGAGTTTGGCATATGAATATCACCAAGAGGTTCGGCTGGCGTCATTTCTTTATTTCCTGCCATTTTTTCAATCCAATATGCATCTAAACCGCGTACAAGCGGCGTTTGTTTAAAGTTATACTCTGGAGGCGGAGATGAAATAGCCCATTCTAATGTACGTCCGTCTCCCCAAGGGTCTCCTCCTACCTTTTGTCCTTTGGCAGTTGTTTTTATAATATTAAACAGTAAAATGAGCGTAGCAACCGCCATGAAAGCAGCTCCTGATGAACTGATTGCATTCCCAAGGTCGAGACCTTGATTAGGCAAGAACGTCCATACGCGGCGAGGCATCCCCATTAGACCTAAGAAATGCTGAATAAAGAACGTTAAGTGGAAACCAATCAAAAAGAGCCAGAACGTTGCTTTGCTTAACTTTTCATCTAACATCTTCCCAAACATTTTTGGCCACCAGTATGTGACACCCGCTAATATAGCGTATACGACACCGCCTACGATAACGTAATGGAAGTGGGCAACGATAAAATAAGAATCTTGAAATTGATAATCTGCAGGTGCTACAGCTGCCATAACTCCTGTTACTCCCCCGATAACAAATGATGGAATAAAGGCGACAGCATACAGCATTGGAGACGTAAACTCAATACTTCCTCCCCAAAGCGTAAACAGCCAGTTGAAAATTTTAATTCCAGTTGGAACGGCGATAGCCATCGTAGCGACAGCAAAAATGGCATTTGCAATCGGACCAAGTCCGGTTGTAAACATGTGGTGAGCCCACACCATGAACCCTAAAAATCCGATTAATACGGTAGCAAAAACCATCGACGAGTACCCGAATAATCTCTTTCTTGAAAAAGTAGGTAAAATTTCAGAGAAGACACCAAACGCTGGAAGAATTAAAATATATACTTCCGGATGACCGAATATCCAGAAAAGATGTTCCCAGATAATGGTGTTTCCACCCATTGTGGCGTCAAAAAAGTTTCCACCGAATAAGCGGTCAAAAATCATTAAAAACAATCCAACCGTTAGTGCTGGAAACGCAAACAAAATAAGAGCTGATGCAACAAACGTCGTCCACGTAAACAGCGGCATACGCATATAAGTCATACCTGGCGCCCTCATGTTAATGATTGTCACGAGAAAGTTGATACCTGAAATCAATGTCCCGGCTCCCGAAATCTGCAAACCTATCGCATAAAAATCAATTCCGTGACCAGGTGATGCAATAGACAGCGAAGCATATGATGTCCAACCTGCATCAGGTGCTCCTCCTAAAAACCAGCTTAGATTTAAAAAGAGTCCCCCAAAGGCAAACAGCCAAAAACCTAACAAATTTAAAAATGGAAATGCTACATCTCGAGCTCCAATTTGCAGCGGAACAACTGCATTCATCATGGCAAAAAGAAGCGGCATTGCGGCTAAGAAAATCATCGTTGTTCCATGCATTGTTAAAATTTCATTATACGTTCCTGCACTGACAAAGTCATTGCTTGGTATAGCCAGCTGAATACGTATAAATAGCGCTTCCACTCCTCCGACTAGAAAAAAGATACCGCCGGCAATTAAATAAAGAATGGCAATTTTCTTATGGTCAACGGTTGTCATAAAGTCCCAAATTGTTCCACCTACACCCTTCTTTTGACTGAGTGTACTCATCGCTAAACCTCCCCTTTTAAAAACGACTGGACGTTTATTTTTCTTTTAAACTCATTAAATAGTCTGCTAGCTCATTCACTTGTTCATCTGTTAAGTCAGGATATGTACCACTCATCTTATTACCCGGCTTAACTTTTTCAGGGTCTTTTAACCATTTTTTGATATTTTCCTTGTTGTGAGGAAGCACCCCAGCTACACGCTCACGTTCAGAAAAACCGGCTAAGTTTGGTGCTTGACGAGCTTGCTCTGGACGATTGTCTTTGACGTCAACAGCATGACATCCGATACAGCTTTCATTAAAGACCTCTTGACCAGCTTTTGCGGATGCTGTTTCTACATCAGGCTTTGCCTTTTTCAAATCTTTTGCCCACGTATCAAATTCACCGCTTGATACAGCCCGTACTTTAAAGTCCATAAGAGAATGAGATGGACCGCAAAGCTCAGCACATTTTCCGTAGAAAACCCCGTTAGCTTCCTTCGATTTTTTAGAATCAAACACTAGCCAGAATTTATTATCATTTTCTGTGTTAGCATCGAGCTTTCCTCCAACTGAAGGAATCCAGAATGAGTGCTTGACGTCAGAAGCTTTAATATTAAAGTAGACCTTTTTATCCGTTGGCACAACTAGATCTTGCGATGTAATAATTTTTTGATTAGGATACTCAAATTCCCACCAGTACAAGTTAGCGCGCACATTTACTACGACAGCATCTTTGTCCTTCATTCCTTTTACGTCCGCTAGCTTAAATGTTGAGATGACCGTTGGAACAGTCAAAATAATCAGCAGCAAGATAGGGATCACTGTCCATATAATTTCTAACTTTCTGCTTCCCTCTACTTGCTTTGGAATCACATTTTCTTCGCCTTTGCGACGACGAAAGCGCAGAATAACAAATATAAAGATAATGGTGACAACAATAATAACTAAAACCATGATGGCTGTACTAAGCAGCATAAGCGAATATTGTTCTTCAGCTACCTCACCTGCAGGCTTAAGTGTTGACAAAAACGGTTTTCCACAGGCCGATAACACGAATGCAAGCAGCGTAAATAACGACAAAACACGAAAGTTCAATCGCCATTTTTTCATACCATTCCCCAACCTCTCTTTCATTGACGTGATTTCATCTATGCCCTCTTGAGCATAAAACTTATTCCTTCTATAATGAATTCTACATGTAGAAGAAATCCCCCTTGTGCAGTGTCGCATTCAGTGAAAGATTTTATCTAGGCAAAAAGCGTTGCGACAATCATTGAGACAAATAAAATAGTTAAATAGTTTAGTGAGTAGACAAACATCATGCTAGCCCACTTTGTGTCTTCTTGTTTATTGTATTGAGCAATTCCCAAAAATAGCCATCCTATGTTTAAAACAGTGGCCAAAATTAGAAATGGAGTGCCTAATTCGTATAAATAAAGAGGTAATGGCAACAAACAAGCAATCCAAATGAGAATCTGTCGTTTTGTAAGCTCAAAACCGTGTACAACAGGCAACATAGGGATTCCCGCTGCCCGGTATTCTTCACATCTTCGCATAGCAAGAGCTAGAAAATGAGGCGGCTGCCAAATAAACATGATTAAAAATAACACCCAAGCCACTACATGTAAGTTGGGATCGATAGCGGCCCATCCAATTAAAGGAGGGACAGCGCCTGATATACTTCCGATTACTGTATTAATTGTGTATAGTCTTTTGGACCACATGGTGTAAAGAACTACATATGTAAGTATTCCTGCTAATCCAATGAGAGCGGCTACGGAAGAAACAACTAGTAGCATAAGCAAGCCGGTTAACGTAAAACCGATTCCAATCCCAAGGACCGTCAAAGGTGTAAAACTTCCTGTCACTGTAGGTCGTCCCTTTGTTCGTTCCATTAGAGGGTCAATGTCACGATCTATGTAATTGTTCAAACTGCATGAACCGGCGATGATAAGTGAAGAACCTATTAAAGTAAAAAATGCTTTATCCAGGTTTTCTAAGAAGTGTTGTTCGTTGAAGAAAAGAGCTAGCCAAAAACCAGTAAAGGTGGTGATGAAATTTGAATTGACTATTCCAATTTTAATCGTAGCTAAAAAATCTGACCAAATGGAGCTATTTTCGCTTACATGAGCTGTGTTAGGCGATGCAGAAAGCGTTGAATCTTCCACCATTTTTGAATCTTCCATGGCGCGTCCTCCTTTACTCATCCACAGACTTTTATCTAGTAAATAAAGAGTCTATAAATGAAGGCGTTTTCAACATATTTTTACAAAAATCTCCTCTTTGTTCACAAAGAAGTCATATTCCTCTCACCAAAGCTACTTAAAAGCTTCACATGTAAACGATAAAATAGTAGAGAAATATCTATTTCTCATGTTTATTAAACCATATTTTGCCGCTACTTTGTGAAGAATTCATGAAAAAAATATGGATTTTTTTTGACATGAGCTAAATGCATGTCCCTGTCACTTGTTAAAAGATATTTGTGCAAGTAAAATAGTTTTCTGTACGGTACCTTTTACATATCTGCAGAGTCAAACTCATGAATAAACCTTACACTTTCTACCATTATAACAAATTCAATCAAGTTTATGGAGAATAAATGAAATTTATGTTTAATATACAAAAAGATTAGGATAAATTGTTTAGCTCGTTATATTACTTACTTTGCTTTTAGGATGGTGATTATTGTGCGACTTGGATTAAAATCTTTATCCGTTGTGACGAGCATGGCCATGTTACTTATTCTACTTGGCGGTGCCCTTGTCACGAAAACTGGTTCAGCAGACGGGTGCGGAGATTCTTGGCCTCTGTGTAATGGACAGCTCATTCCTGACCCTTTAACATTTGAAACCGTTGTTGAACTAAGCCACCGTTTAGTTTCTGGCGTGTCGGGCTTTCTTGTGCTCGCTTTATGCGTATGGGCATGGATTTCACTAGGACATATAAAAGAAGTTAGACCTTTAGCATTTATCTCTTTTTTCTTCCTAGTACTGCAAGCATTAATTGGGGCTGCTGCCGTTATGTGGGGGCAATCAGATGCAGTGCTTGCTCTTCATTTTGGTATTTCCCTTATTTCGTTTGCTTCTGTGCTGCTGTTAACACTTATTATCTTTGAAGTGGATCAAAAGCTCGACGCAACTAATATACAGCTAGGCTCTAAAATGAAAAAACACATTTACGGGGTTATCTTGTACACATATGCTGTTGTGTACACGGGCGCGCTTGTTCGCCATAAAGAAGCTAGCTTGGCTTGTCCAGACGTTCCATTTTGTTCAAACGGAAACGGTTGGCTACCTGTTGATTTGAATCAGTGGATTCAAATGGGACATCGATTCGCTGCTGTTTTAACGTTTGTATGGATTTTAGCTGCCTTTATCCATGCAGTTAAATATTATCGCCATCAAAAAAATATTTTTTACGGATGGTTAACTGCTCTCATTCTAGTTATTTTTCAGGCGGTTTCCGGTATGCTTGTTGTTGTCACACGTTTGCAGCTAGAGCTCGCGCTTGCTCATTCTTTAATTATCTCTTTCCTATTCGGTGTATTAAGCTACTTAACCTTACTTGCAACGCGTCATACACATAATTGATCAAAAAAGGTACGAGCTCAGAGCTCGTACCTTTTTTAATTAGCTTTCTAATTCAATTAACAGATCTCCCGGCTGGATGCCATCTCCACTCGACACGTGTACTTGTTTAATCACGCCGTCAAATGGTGCTTGCACGGTTGTTTCCATTTTCATTGCTTCTGTGATCATTAAGTGATCACCTTTTGAGACTTTATCGCCTTTTTCTACTACTACTCGAATAACGGTTCCAGGCATTGAAGCGCCGATGTGGGCCGGATTTCCTTGGTCGGCTTTTTGTTTTGCCGTAACGGTTGTTTTGACACTTTCGTCTTTAATCACGACTTCGCGAGGCTGACCGTTCAATTCAAAGTATACCGCTCGCGTACCGTCTGCCTGCGGTTCTCCAATGGATACAAGGCGGACAATTAAGGTTTTTCCTTTTTCAATCTCAATTTCAACCTCTTCTCCTAAACGCATGCCGTATAGGAAAGTCGGTGTATCAAGAACAGAAATGTCCCCGTATTGTTCGACTGCTTTGTGGTAATCCATAAATACTTTTGGATACAGCGCATAAGCAATGGCATCAAAACTCGTTACTTGACGATTTAAGTCTTTAAACAGCTTCTCTTTCACTGCATCGAAGTCCACATCTTCTAACAATTCTCCAGGACGAACTGTAATAGGTTTTCTGCCTTTTAGAATGATGCGCTGAAGCTCTTTAGGGAATCCCCCGTGAGGCTGCCCTAAATACCCTTCAAACAATTCAATAACTGAATCCGGGAAGTCAAGCGTTTCACCGCGCTCAAACAGCGTTTCTTCTGTCAAGTTGTTTTGAACCATAAACAATGCCATATCTCCAACTACTTTTGATGATGGCGTAACTTTTACAATATCACCAAATAACAAATTCACGCGTGAATACATATCTTTTACTTCATCCCAGCGGTTTCCTAAACCAACTGCTTTCGCTTGTTGCTGTAAGTTGCTATATTGACCCCCTGGCATTTCATGCTCGTACACTTCCGTATGAGGAGCGTTCATGCCGCTTTCGAAGTCTTGGTAATATTTTCGCACGTCTTCCCAATAGTAAGAAAGCTGTTCTAGATTTTTAATATCCAGATTTGGTCTGCGGTCCGCACCTTCTAATGCGTAATAAAGAGAGTTAGCACTTGGCTGAGACGTTAAGCCTGCCATTGAGCTTACGGCTACGTCTACAATGTCTACACCTGCTTCAATTGCTTTTGCATACGTGTATACACCGTTTCCGCTTGTATCATGCGTATGAAGGTGGATTGGAATATCAACCGTTTCTTTTAGAGCCGATACTAAATCATAAGCTGCCTGTGGTTTTAAAAGACCCGCCATATCTTTAATGCCCAGGATATGTGCTCCAGACTGCTCAAGCTCTTTTGCTAAGTTCTTGTAGTAATCCAAATCATACTTACGGCGCGTGGGATCTAAAATATCACCTGTATAACACATCGCTGCTTCTGCAATCTTTCCTGTTTGACGAACGGAGTCAATTGCAAGAGTCATTCCTTGCACCCAGTTTAAGCTGTCAAAGATACGGAAAACATCAATACCTGCATAAGCTGATTTTTCAACAAATTCTTTAATTACGTTATCAGGATAGTTTTTATATCCAACCGCATTTGACGCGCGAAGAAGCATTTGGAAAAGAACGTTTGGCGCTTGTTGACGTAAAGTAAGCAAGCGATCCCACGGATCTTCTTTTAAGAATCGATAAGCGACATCAAACGTTGCTCCCCCCCACATTTCCATAGAAAATAAATCTGGAAGCAAGCGTGCAGTTGGGTTAGCTACTTGTTTTAAGTCGTTTGTACGGATACGCGTTGCTAAAAGAGACTGATGGCCATCACGGAAGGTTGTATCCGTTAATAGCACTTCCTTGCGTTCTTTCACCCAATTTACTAAACCTTCTGCACCTTTTTCATCTAAAATCTGCTTTGTTCCGTTTTGAATTGGTTTGCTTATATCCACACTAGGAACGCGCGGTTTCGTAAAGATCGGCTTTTTCTTTTCCGATACACCTGGGAATCCGTTTACCGTAACATTCCCAATGTATGTAAGCATTTTAGTTCCGCGGTCTTTTCGCTTCGGGAAAACAAAAAGTTCAGGCGTTGTGTCAATAAATGATGTATCATAAGCACCTGTTAAGAACTTATCATGCTTCACTACATTTTCAAGAAACGGAATATTTGTTTTAATTCCACGAATACGAAATTCTTTTAAGTTCCGTACCATTTTTGATGCGGCTTGATCGAATGTTAATGCCCATGTTGTTACTTTTACTAACAGTGAATCATAATAAGGCGTAATTACAGCACCTTGGAAGCTGTTTCCCGTATCTAAACGTACGCCAAAACCGCCACCAGAACGATAAGCCATAATCTTACCCGTATCCGGCATAAAATTGTTTAACGGATCTTCTGTCGTTACACGAGATTGAATCGCATATCCATGTACGTGAATTTGATCTTGTGCAGGAATAGACACTTCCTTGCTGTGAAGCGCGTAACCGTCTGCAATTAAAATTTGCGATTGAACGATATCAATACCTGTAATCATTTCAGTAATTGTGTGCTCTACTTGAACACGTGGATTTACTTCAATAAAATAAAAATCGTTTCCTGATACTAAAAATTCTACTGTACCAGCATTTATGTACTGCACTTTTTCCATCAGCTGCACAGCTGCTTCACAAATGCGGAGACGTAAGCCTTCATCTATAGAAACACTTGGTGCTACTTCTACTACTTTTTGGTGACGACGCTGCACAGAACAGTCGCGTTCATAAAGATGCACAACATTTCCTTGTTCATCACCTAAAATTTGCACTTCAATATGTTTTGGATTTTCAACTAATTTCTCGACATACACTTCATCATTACCAAAAGCCGCTTTTGCTTCTGATTTGGCACGGTCATAAGATTCATTCAGGCTGTCTGCATCGTGAACGATACGCATGCCTCGACCGCCTCCGCCTAAAGCCGCTTTGATCATTAGAGGATATCCATGCTGATTAGCAAATTCTTTTGCTTCGTCAATTGAATCAATAGGACCATCCGTACCAGGAATAACGGGAATATCTGCTTGAATAGCCTGATGACGTGCTTTTACTTTATCGCCAAACATATCAAGATGCTTGGATTTTGGGCCAATAAAAATAATGCCTTCTTCTTCGCAACGTTTCGCAAATTGGATATTTTCTGACAAAAAACCATAGCCAGGGTGAATAGCATCTACATCATGAGACTTAGCAATGTCGATGATGCCTTCTATATCTAAATAAGCATCAATCGGTTTTTTCTCCGCTCCTACTAAATAGGCTTCATCCGCTTTGTAACGGTGATAAGAGCCTGCGTCTTCCTTAGAATAAATCGCAACAGTCCGAATATTCAGTTCAGTACATGCTCGAAATACACGAATTGCAATTTCTCCTCGGTTTGCTACTAATACTTTTTTGATTTTTTTAGTTACAAAACTCATGTTGCTAATCTCCTCTCAATTTCGTATAAACTTCAATATATAGCAAAATTAGATAAAAGAAAAGCAAAAATCAATGGAAAATGATAAAATTCCAATAAATTTTTGCTTTTTTTACACATTTTTTTACGAAAATCAATCGCTTGTTGTTGGTGTATTGTTCGGATGTAGCACAATATTTTCCGTGTTTTTCTGTTTTTTATTTTGATAATTTACGAAAAACGAAATATTTACAATAATTCCCATAGATACCATCAGCGTTAGCAGCGAAGACCCTCCGTAACTGATAAACGGAAGCGTGACGCCGGTAATCGGAATGAGTCCCGTAAGCCCTCCAAGGTTAATGCCTGTCTGAATACCTATCATACTGGCTACTCCAATACAAATCATGCTAGCAAACGGATCCTGAGATTTTTTAGCCAACATTAAAATCCTGAAAATTAAGAAGCCTAAAAGGCCCAGCACGAGCATAACTCCAAAGAACCCTAATTCTTCTGCAATAATAGCCATAATGAAATCGGTATGAGGCTCCGGAAGATAACCATACTTTTGTACACTTTCTCCTAAACCAAGGCCTTTTAAGCCTCCTGTACCTATTGCTAAATATGAATTAACCAGCTGATAACCGGTTCCTTGAGCATTGGCAAACGGATCTGATGCACCGGTAAAACGGCCAATTCGATTGGTAGTAAACTGCCCTGTAAAAAAACCAATCGTAATAATTACCGTAAGTAAAATGATACCTAGTGCTAGCATGCGGAAAAAGGTTTTTTTAGAGATTCCCGAACATAGCATAATGGTAACGGCAATAGCAAAAATAATTGATCCCGTTCCAAGGTCAGGCTGAATCGCTACAAAGCCTAATATTAGAAATACAAGACCCATAGGTCCAAAAAAAGCTTTTTTGATGTTGTCAATATACTCTTGCCTTTTAGACAAAACATACGATAAGTATAAAATGACAACAAGCTTGGCATACTCAGCCGGCTGCATGTTTGCCCCGCCAAGCTGCAGCCAACTTTGCGCATTGTTACTCGTATGCCCCATTACAAACACAAGCAAAAGCAGTACAAAAATGCCCAGAATCGCATAAGGCAGTATTTTAGGATACAGCTTGTAAGGTGTTAGCATTGTTAAAATGAACAATACAAGCGTAAAAGCAAGCCACATTTTTTGTCTGTTGTAAAAGAAATCACTTGACGTATGATATCTTGTAATACTTACAATCATACTTGAACTGTAAACCATAACTAGTCCAACCGCACAAAGAAGCAGCACTGGAATTACAATTGAATAGTCAAAATGCCTAAATATTTTTTTTACCATAACCCTCTTCCTTTAAAAATGACGTGTTTCTGTTTCGTTTCATCTTTTATGTACAAATTTAAGTAAATTAGGAAATTTCAACCACCTGTAATAAAAAACTCAAACTACGTTTGTATATAGTTTGAGTTTCGATCGCGTGATTTTTATTTTTTTGTAAACGCTTCATGCAGTGCAGAAAGTTCACGCTCGAGGCGGTCTAGCAATGTTTTTCCAACACGTTCATCAATTAAACCAAGACGAACTGCAAAATCAATTTCTCTTGATAAACCAAACATTTGTGTATCTAAAACCTCTTCATAAAGAGGACATTGTGGCATTGTTAAGTTATCCATTTGAACTTGAATTAATTGCAAAATCTTATCTGCATCAGCTTTTAACAACGCATACGCTTTTTCACGATGATCTATCATTGTCTCAGGCGTCAAACTCAATCCCTCCGTTCGCGAGCGATTACCTAATCTATCTCTCAATTTTAAAGGCTATGCTCCAAAAAAGCAAGGATAAACATGTCCGTGAGGCTGGCCGTCTTTTTTATACTGTTACTTTCTCAAAACCGTTACCATAGATGTAGGAAATTTCGCACTTTCGTTGACCTTTACATTATATCATACGAGAATCACTCTCAACTAAATTTTTTCATCAAAGTGACAAATAAGTAGAAAGCGCTTATACTTTTAGCAAGGGGGCATTTATGATGAATTCAATTATTATGTTAAAAGGAAAAGTAAAATATACGCTGACACTCGACCCAAGCGTGTGGATTTTCGATGACCGCAAGCTCGATATGGACGTTTTCTTTGAACATCCACCGGAGAAAAAAGACGAGACAGAAGCGTACACAAAGGCTGTTTCGAAGCATTGGGACCGTGAAATTCAAGAGGGAGCCGTCTTTCCTCCTACGTTAAAAACCGAAAAGAAATTCAAAAAACAGGAGCTAGTAAATGGAACATTTGGTATTTTATTTGCACCTTTTCTAGCAAACGCTTCACCTACTGAAGAAGCTACCAACGTTTCATTTAAAACAAAAGACGCGCTGATTTCTTTTTCATTAGAAGAAGCTCAAAAACTAATCTTTGGTTTCAGCCAAGATGGAAAGCCTCTTAGAGAAGATGGGCCTATATATGTCTATTTACCTGACGGATCTAACCGAAATAACCCTATTAAATATGTGGAAGAAATCATCGTTACATAATAAAAGAAGCGGGGTTCCAAAAGGAACCCCGCTTCTTTTAAAGAATATCAGCTGCTAATTGTGCTAGCCCGGAGCGCTCTCCTTTGATTAACCGAACGTGGCCCGATACTTTTTGCTCTTTAAACTTTTCAACTACGTACGTTAATCCGTTGTTATACTCATCTAAATAAGGATGATCAATTTGAGCCGGATCTCCCATAAGGACAATTTTACTCTTTTCCCCTACCCTTGTTAAAATTGTTTTAATTTCATGCTTCGTTAAATTTTGCGCTTCATCAATAATAATGAACTGTTCCGGAATGCTTCGGCCTCTTATATACGTCAAGGCTTCCACTTCTATTGAACTGAGCCCCGCTAGAATCGCATCCAGTTCTCCAGGCTTTTTAGTGTTGAATAAGTACTCTAGGTTATCATAAATTGGTTGCATCCATGGACGAAGCTTCTCCTGCTTTTCTCCTGGCAAGAATCCAATATCTTTCCCTAAAGGAACAATAGGACGAGCTACAAGTAGCTTTTTAAAACATCCTAGATCTTCCGTCTGCATAAGTCCTGAAGCTAAAGCAAGCAGCGTTTTACCCGTACCTGCCTTTCCAATTAACGTGACCAGTTGAACGTCGTCTCTAAGAAGAAGTTCTAAAGCCATAATTTGCTGAACATTTCGAGGTTTGATTCCCCAGATATGATCATATTCAAATAAAAGCTTTTTTACTTTCGTTGTTGTCTGATCGACAATGCCGATGGCTGATCCGGATCCCCCAAATGCATCTTTCATCACTAAGAATTGATTTGCAAAAAAGGAGTGGTTCGCAATTTGAGACGTTAGCAGCTCTCCTTTTTCGTAAAATTGACTCAGCAGTTCTTTTGCAATATAGACTTCCGAAAAGCCTGTATAAATACTATTGAATTCCACTACTCTATCACTTAAAAAATCTTCTGCTCTTAAGCCGATTGCGTCAGCCTTCACACGTACCAACACATCTTTACTCACTAGTATCACTTCACGTCCATCTTCTTTTGTTTCCTCTTCAAGAGATAGATTTTTAGCAACCGCTAAAATTCGATTATCATTTGTTTTTTCCACAAAGATTTCTTGAAGCTGTTGAAAAGAGCGATGATTGAGTTCAATTCGCAAATGGCCCCCATTTTCTAAAGGGATTTTCTCATATAACTTTCCATGTTGTCTCAAGTTATCAATGAGTTTGGATACCTGCCTTGCATTTCGTCCGACTTCATCCATATTTCTTTTTTTCGAATCAACTTCTTCTAGCACAACGGCCGGAATCACTACTTCGTTATCATCAAATGAAAAAATTGAATGCGGATCTTGTAATAAAACATTCGTATCTAATACATAAATTTTTCCCAATAATTCAGCCTCCTACTCCGATTGTTTTTCCTGTAAGGAGTGAAACAAGGCACCCATCCATTTATATACTATGTAACGCACATGTGTGAAGTGACCTTAAATGGACGGACCATTTTCTTTAAATATATGAACACGTGTATAAAGATAGAAGAACTATTAGAAACTAAATACAAATTACTACAAAAAATGAGTCATTCATAAGGAGGAGTCTCCCACATGAACAAATTTTTTCTATCCATTAGCTTATGTTTTATTACACTAACCGGCTGTAACAATAACCAAGCAGACGTTGAAGAAGGACAAAAAACAGATCGAATTGTACAGGTCAAAAATTCATCTCCTGAACGCTCTCACAAGCGTACTGCTAATGAAATATCAGCTCATTTAGTTGAACTGGCTTCAAGCGTTCCGAATGTAAATGATGCTACTGCCATTGTGCTTGGTAAGTATGCAATCGTAGGCATTGACGTCGGCAAAGATATTGATCGTTCAGAGGTAAGTTCAATCAAATATACAGTTGCCGAAGGTCTGAAAGCTGATCCGTACGGCGCTAATTCTGTTGTTATTGCAGATCCTGATACGGTCGCTCGGCTAAAACAAATTGGAAATGAAATTCGCAAAGGTCGGCCAGTTACAGGATTTTTAGATGAATTAGCAGCCATTGTAAACCGAGTGATGCCTGAATTTGCAGAAGAAATTCGCCGAAATCCTAGCTCAACAGATACAAACAATCAAAAATTAAATAATAAACAAGAGCAAAATTTAAAGAATGAGCAGGAAAAACAATCTAATAATCATCTTCAAAAAAATGAATAAGAAAGTCGCTTAGCGGCAGGCTGCTGCTAAGCTTTTTTTATCGCTTCAATTACTTGCTTATCGAGTTTAGCAGCTGCTACTGGATCATAGGTCTTTTCATATGAAGGGTTTACTGAAATCTTAGAACCATAGAACATGACATCTCTTACTTCATTAATATCTAGTTCAATTAGCGCCAGCTTTAAAGCTACTCCTTCTAACTTTTCTTGCGCTACCTCAGCTATTCCGCTGATTGAGTAGCATGATTCATTAGCAAGAATATTTACCACTGCTTTATTCGTATGTTTAATGTTTTCTACAATCCTCGATTTGACATCTACGGCAAATCGAATTTTTTGTTTAGTCGGAGCTACTAACCACGAAATGGCACTAACATTTGGACCGTTTGTTTCAAAATCAATAGTTGAAATGGTTGCAAATCTCTCTGTCTGTAGCTCATCGTATAATGCATCTACTAATTGAGTCTCGACTTCGTTGGCCATTTTCATCCCTCCTACTGTTTATGTACTTACTAGTTACTATCTTCGAGCTAACAAGCAAAATTACCTGCTTCTTTAGGAATGTTTTCCTATCGTTCCTTTTCTACTGAGAGATAGCACCGCAAAAAAACTTTATAAAACAAGAATTTTCGGCTAGAATGATGTATAGAGAAGTTGAGGTGATAGAAATGAGAGTACAATGTGTCATGTGCGATAAAATTGAAACAATTGAGGATGAAACGCTTGTGGCAAAACGACTGCGCAACCGTCCTATCCATACATATATGTGCAATGAATGTTCTGAACGGATTGAAAAACGAACAAAAGAACGCATAGCTACTGGTAACTTTAAACTATATGAGTCGAAAAAGACAGAGGAGGATTGGTAAGGTGCTCCGATTAGGAATAAGTATTGGCATGTTAAGCGGGATTATCCTTGGGTTATGTTTAAAATGGATAGAATGGCTAACCGGCAAACAAGTTTATACCCTTTTATTAAATGTTGATTTTATTCCTATCATTGGCCCTATTCAATGGCCTGAATGGGTAGAGTTTGTTTTTCATTTACTCATTGCCGTTGCAATTGGGATCGTTTTTGTTTACATAGTAGGTAAATTAAATAATATGTCTATTCGAAAAATCGTATTGTGTTCCTTTTTATTAACACTTCCAACCATTCCTTTGTATTTTCCGTTGACGCTGCTTGCGCTTAAGCCTACGCCTGCGGTGGATGACGCAGTAGCGATTTTTTATTGGACAGCTGGCCATTTAATTTTCGCAGCCGCTCTTGTCTTCGGCTATATCATACTAAAAAGACGCTTGTAGCTACAAGCGTCTTTTTATGTAGTCTTTTATGAACCCAACGTGGAGTTTTGCTTTTTAGCCTGATACAGCCGTATTTTATAAATAATTAATACAAGCGCTGCAACCACAAGCCCTTCAGCTACAGGTAAAAAAATGCCTAAAAACGTTAAGATCGTACATCCAAAAGCTAAAAATAGATAAATAACCACAGATTTTAAAAGCGGCAGCTTCTTTGCAAACCCGAGTTTGTACACGAGAACAGATAGCCCTAAAATGGTAAAGTATAACAGCCACATTCCTATTTTTGCATGTTCATCTACTTGATACAGAGCAGCAAAAAATGAAAGGTGTTCTTTTACATCCATACTTCTTCCCCCTATTCCTTACTTTACATTATTCGATATAAGCCACCTTTTTCCTTTCCAAATTCCTTATTTATAAAACGCTTTCAAAAATAGAAAATTCTGATATAATAGATAAAAAACAAGCCGCTAGCAGATAGAGCTAACGACTTACTTTTTTTATTATTTCGTGTCAGCGTACTTTTTCTTTTTCGCTGCTTTTTCACGTTCATTTTTATCAAGAATTTTTTTACGTAGACGAATAGATTCTGGTGTGATTTCACAATATTCATCTTCGTTTAAATATTCAAGTGATTGCTCTAAAGACATAATACGAGGTTTTTTCATACCTGTTGTTTGATCTTTATTAGCAGAACGCATATTCGTCATTTGCTTCATTTTACAGATGTTAACAACGATATCATTTTCACGAGTGTGTTCTCCTACGATCATACCTTCGTATACTTCTGTACCTGGCTCAACGAAAATTGTGCCGCGGTCTTCTACGCCTTGGATTCCATAAGTAGATGATTTACCGCTTTCCATAGAAACAAGCACACCTTGACGGCGACCTCCAACTTGACCTTGCTGCATTGGCTGGTAGCTATCAAATGAATGGTTAATGATACCGAATCCACGAGTTAACGATAAGAACTCAGTTGTATAACCGATTAAACCACGTGCAGGAACCATAAAGATCAGACGAACTTGACCGCTGCCGTTGTTAATCATATCAACCATTTCACCTTTACGAGCACCCATTGATTCCATAATAGAACCCGTATGTTCTTCAGGCACGTCGATTTGCACACGCTCAACTGGCTCACAGCGAACGCCATCAATTTCACGAACGATTACTTCAGGTTTTGATACTTGAATCTCATATCCTTCACGACGCATATTTTCAATTAAAATAGATAAATGAAGTTCTCCACGTCCTGAAACAACCCATACATCCGGTGAATCAGTATTTTCCACGCGTAAACTTACATCCGTCTCAAGTTCAGACATTAAGCGCTCTTCAATTTTACGAGATGTAACAAATTTACCTTCACGACCAGCAAACGGTGAATTGTTTACTAAGAACGTCATTTGTAAAGTAGGTTCATCAATACGTAAAATTGGCAGTGCATCTTGGTGGTCAAACGGACATACGGTTTCACCTACGTTGATGTCTTCCATTCCTGATACAGCGATCAGGTCTCCTGCTTTTGCTTCTTCGATTTCAACACGCTTTAAGCCTAGGAAACCGAATAATTTTGTTACACGGAATTGTTTTACCGTACCGTCAAGCTTCATTAATGCAACTTGCTGGCCTACTTTCATTGTTCCGCGGAATACGCGACCTACACCGATACGACCAAGATAGTCATTGTAGTCAAGCATTGCCACTTGGAATTGAAGTGGTTCGTCGCTGTTGTCTACTGGTGCTGGAATGTGCTCGATGATTGAGTCAAATAGAGATGACATGTTCTCATCTTGCTTTTCAGGGTTCGTGCTAGCCGTTCCGTTGATTGCTGAAGCATAAACAACAGGGAACTCAATTTGTTCCTCGCTTGCACCTAGTTCAATAAATAAGTCAATTACTTCATCAACTACTTCAGTTGGACGAGCAAAGTCACGGTCAATTTTGTTAACAACAACAATCGGCGTTAAATTTTGCTCTAATGCTTTTTTCAATACAAAGCGAGTTTGAGGCATACATCCTTCATATGCATCTACTACAAGTAGAACACCGTCTACCATTTTCATAATACGCTCAACTTCTCCACCGAAGTCAGCATGTCCTGGCGTATCCATAATGTTGATACGCGTATCTTTATAATTAATAGCTGTGTTTTTCGCTAAAATTGTAATTCCACGCTCACGCTCAAGGTCATTTGAATCCATCGCACGTTCTTCAACATGCTCATTAGTACGGAATGTTCCGGACTGATGTAATAATTTATCTACTAACGTTGTTTTCCCATGGTCTACATGGGCAATAATGGCAATATTACGTAAATCTTTACGAATGTTCACGCATTTCACTCCTATGCTTGTAATAACTAAGCTATTATATCACACTAACTCTAGAATTGCAGAATGATTTTGTTGTACACTATAAATATCCGTTATAAATGGGAGGAATCAACATGAGAAACATTAAGTGGGTATTTGTTTTATATGCATTTATCGCAACTGCGGCAATTATGTCAATCGGCATATTTATCGGAGAAGGAAGCGCTCTCGGGGTCATTTTAGCTATCGCAGCTTTAATTGTTGTAATGGGCCTTGGCTTTACGACTAAGAAAAAAATGCGAGAAAAAGGGCAGCTGTAATTTTTTTGCGATGATTGAAAGCGTCATGGCCATTTGCAACATCAAAATGGTTCATGACGTTTTTTCATCACAAAATTCTTTGACTACACGTAAGTCTTCACTTCTATTTTATTTATTCCACTTTCCTTCAAGGTACGTACGAAAGATTTCGTCATGTAATGTTGGTTTGCTTACAAATACACTGCTTTTTTCAAGAATCTCTAACGGCTTTCCTTCTAAATCCGTCATAACTCCTCCAACTTCTTCAATCAATACTTTACCGGCAGCAAAGTCCCATGGAGCCAAGCGTAAAGTAATGTATCCATCCAAGCGTCCAGCCGCTACGTAAGCAAGCTCAATAGCTGCGGATCCATATGAACGGGTCCCTCTTACTTTACGCACAAGCGGACTTAATACGGAAGGATCAATACGGCGGTTCTCCGTCACCCATGTTGCATTTAGGCTAATAATAGCTTGTTCAACTGGTACAGGTTCAAGTTTCGGCAATTGGATGTTATTCATAAACGCGCCCTGTCCTTTTAAAGCATGATACAGCTCATTATGAATAACATCGTAAATATAACCTGCTTGTCCTACACCATCTTCAAATATGCCGATGGAAATAGCAAAATTTCGCTGCTGATGAACAAAGTTCATCGTACCGTCGATTGGATCGATAATCCAAATCGTTCCTTCGTCTGATTCAAGCTCTTCTCCATATCCTTCTTCTCCGAGAATATGATGTTCCGGAAAGGTTTCATTGATTTTTGAGATAAAAAACTGTTCAATTTCTTTATCCATATTTGTTACTAAATCATTTGGATTAGATTTCGTTTGAATGAGAAGTTCTTTACTAAACGACTGTTGAATTTTTTGTCCAGCTTCTTTTAGCCACTCTTTAACGTATGTATCAATTTCTTTCCAGCGTTGCGTCATCTCAATTCCCCCTCAAAAATACGTCTCTTATTTAAGCTTAAAAAAACCTCTGCAAGATGTCAATTAACAGAGCACGTGGGAGAAGAACTGCCGCTTCTTCTCCCACGTGCTCTGTTACCACTTATGAATCTGCTCATTCAGTTTAATCCTTTTTTACAGTTTACCCTTATTTGTTCTATTTTATTCCCGTATCTGCTACTGAAGAGATATCATTTCTTCACGAAGTTTCTCGAGCTTTCGCTTACATTTTTGTTTTTGTTCCTCATTATTCTCCATCATGGCTTCATATAACGTTGCTAACTCGTAATCTAACTCCAAACGAATTACACCTAATCTTTTTTGTCCATCATTCTTCTTATACATATTCACCACTTGTTTCATGTTTCAAACACCCCTCTCAAATTATTGAACCCGCTTATAGAAAACTAAATTTTCAGATATTTTGATTGATATAGTCTATGTCGAAACCTAATCTCATGTAACTAAATTGTGTGATTACCTATAAAAAAATGATAGACACGTTTTGACAAGCATATGCGAATTAATTGGTGTTTATGCTTTTCATGTGGTAGAATCTTCGCGTAAATCATACTTACTTGCATAGATGCACAGCAGCTATACATATTCACTAAAAAACGGAGGTTTCACATGGCATTCTCAGGATTTTCACAAGATGACTTTAACGTATTCCGTATCGAGGGACTTGATGCACGTATGGAAGCCATCAAGACAACGATACGCCCAAAATTCGAACAATTGAGCAATCATTTTGCTCCTACTCTTTCTTCACTTTGTGGAGATGAAATGTTCGTACACATTGCCAAACATGCACGAAGAACAGTTAACCCGCCAGCAGATACGTGGGTAGCCTTTGCTAACAGTAAACGCGGGTATAAAAAGCTCCCTCATTTTCAAATTGGCCTTTGGGAAACACATGTCTTTGTGTGGTTCGCCGTCATTTACGAATCACCTATTAAAGAACAATTTGGAAAGCTGCTAAAACAAAACATTGAGGAGATTCGTCAAAATATCCCAGCCTCGTTTGTTTGGTCGAAAGATCATACAAAACCTGATAGTGACAAAATGGGCGACTTATCTTCTGAAGACTTAGAGAGTTTGTTTGAACGTCTAGAGACGGTTAAAAAAGCTGAGATCCTATGCGGCATTACAATTCCAAAAGAAGAAGCGATTGCAATGAACGGCGAAGAATGGATAGCTCGTATTGAACAAACATTTCATACGGTAACTCCATTATATGAACTAACTAAAAAAGCATATGCATAATTTTAACGAATTGATATAAAAAAAATGGAGCCAAGCTTGGCTCCATTTTTTACATTTTTATGATGTCTCCAGAAGAAGCAGCCTTTGCTTTTTGAATCGTTCGATAAGAAGAATATTTGCTTTGATCTTCAAAATCGTTACAGATTGTTTTTTCTTCTGCTTTACTTGGCACAATTTCTTTAAATCGGCGATAGACTGCCATTAGGTGATCACGCTCAATACCTTTTTCATAAGCTCGTTCAATGCTTTCAAAAAACTTCACTACATCAATAATTTCTTCTGTACTCCAATCAAGGGAGATAGGGTATTGATATTCCACTTCTCATCACTCCATTTATTTCTTCAATCTATGTATATCTATATTCTTAACTCTATCACAATCTATAATGTACACAAAATTTATTCTCTTTTCACACAAAAGAATTTCTCCTTTTTTTTCTTTTTATTTTCTCTTTAAAATATCTTTGCAAATGGGTTAATAAGTGCTATAATTCTTTTGTTTTATGGGGATTTTCAAAACATAAAGAACTATAAAATAATAAGTAATAAACAGTTTACAATTACTTGTATTTTTTTAACTAAAAATTGTATTTATATTATCAAACAGTAGTAAACATACACGTTTCATTCATTTATATAATGGTTAAAATCAAGAAAACTGCCGAGTAGAATTTCTGTTGAATTTCTTTTATAGAAAAAAGATCTGATATTTTAATATGTAGAATTCAACAGCCACTAGTTTTTGGTATATAAAATTGAATGCTGTAATTTGATAAAAAACAATCAAAGTCCCTCTAAGCTTTGCTTAGAGGGACTGACAATTTATGATAAAAGAGGTGTATAGCAAAGTTGTCTTCTCAATTTTCAACTCCATTATTTACTGGATTGGTTAATCACGCTAAGAAAAACCCAACACAATTCCATATCCCTGGACATAAAAAAGGAAATGGAATGGATCCTGAATTCCGCTCATTTATTGGCGATGATGCTTTATCCATTGATTTAATTAATATCGGTCCTCTTGATGACCTTCACCAGCCAAAAGGCATTATCAAACAAGCGCAGGATTTAGCTGCAGAAGCATTTGGTGCTGACCATACTTTTTTCTCTGTTCAAGGAACGAGCGGAGCAATTATGGCAATGGTCATGGCGACATGTGGTCCTGGAGATAAAATTATCGTTCCTAGAAACGTGCATAAATCTGTTATGAGTGCGATTGTTTTTTCAGGAGCTACGCCTATTTTTATTCACCCTGAAATTGACGAAAATCTTGGCATTTCTCACGGTATTACATCGGACTCTGTAGAAAAAGCCTTAAAGCAGCACCCTGAAGCAAAAGCAGTGCTTGTTATCAATCCAACTTATTTTGGAATTTCTGGAGACCTTCGTAAAATCGTAGAAATTGCCCACTCGTATCAAGTGCCTGTACTTGTTGATGAAGCTCACGGCGTTCATATTCACTTCCATGATGATTTGCCTCTGTCTGCTATGCAGGCCGGTGCAGATATGGCAGCAACAAGCGTGCATAAATTAGGGGGCTCTATGACGCAAAGTTCAATTCTAAACATACGCGAAGGCTTAATTTCTCCAAAACGTGTACAGTCTATTTTAAGCATGCTCACAACAACATCAACATCTTATCTGCTGCTGGCTTCTTTAGATGTTGCACGAAAACGTTTAGCTACAGAAGGAAAAGAGCTGGCTGAACGTGCAATTTCTCTTGCTGAAAAAGCACGAAAAGAAATTAATACAATTGAGCATATCCGATGTATAGGCAGAGAAATTTTAGGGACAAAAGCTACGTATGATTTAGACCCTACTAAATTAATTATTTCTGTTTCAGATTTAGGAATTACGGGCTATGACGTAGAAAAATGGATGCGTGAAGCTCATAATATCGAAGTTGAAATGTCTGACCTTTATAATATTCTATGTATTATCACGCCTGGAGATACAGAAGAAGATCTGTTACGTCTGGTCACAGCTCTGCGTGAATTATCTGCAAAATTCCATAATCTTTCTGAAACAACGGCAAAACCGGCTATTTTATTGCCTGATATTCCTGTATTGGCTTTAACACCTCGCGATGCTTTTTACGCTGAAACAGAAGTGGTACCTTTTCATGAGTCGGCAGGTCGTATTATTGCGGAATTTGTGATGGTCTATCCTCCTGGTATTCCTATTTTTATTCCTGGGGAAATCATCACTGAGGAAAATTTAACCTACATTGAAACAAACTTAGAGGCAGGTTTACCAGTGCAGGGTCCGGAAGATTTTGAATTAAAAACATTTCGTGTCATTAAAGAACATAAAGCAATTCAATAAAAAAAAGGTGCGAATTTTCGCACCTTTTTTTATTGAATTAATCTAAATCTTCATCTGCTTTTTGACATTCTCCGCTTTTACATGTTGAGTATAATCGCGTCACTTTCTCATCTTCGAAATGATCAATTGTGCAGTTACATGTTTGACATACGATTGTTCCCATTTTGTAAACTCCCCTTTAACCGTCTTTTTTTATAAGCGTTTTACAACTCTTGATATTATATTATTATGTCACATTAAATATGTCAACAACTAATTAGTATGTCACATTAAAAATATTTTTCTCATAAATGTTATATTTGTTTTCAAAAAGCTGAACGCTTAGCATCATCTCTATTTATATGAAAAAACAATGTCTAATTTCACATCTATTTCAGCACTTTAAAATAATTACGAAAAATAAGAATTTGAGCTCTTGCCGTTTTTTCTTACTAATAGGGTAGACATTTCATACAAACTTTACTAGAATGTATAACCATGTGGTTTCATGTATAGCTAAAAAGGTTATATGAGAAAACATGTTATGTAAAATAGAATAGGAAAGAAGTGATAATCGATGAAAAAACTGACTCCTGTTTTTATCATTTCGGTTATTATTGCTGCAGTATTTATCGTATGGGGTGTTATTCCGGAATCTGTGCTAGGAAGCGCAGCGCTTACACCTGTCATATCGGCAATACATAGTTTTATCATCGAGAAATTTGGCTGGTATTACTTATTAGCAGCTACATTATTCTTAGTTTTTACGCTGTACTTAATTTTTTCAAAGTACGGAAATATTAAACTAGGTAAACCTGACGAAAAGCCTCAGTATGGTTATGTCTCATGGTTTGCCATGTTATTTAGTGCTGGTATGGGGATTTGACTTGTATTCTGGGGTGTTTCAGAACCAATCAATCATTTTCATACTCCACCTTGTGGTGAAGTCGGTACAGCAGAATCAGCTCGCGCAGCTCTACGTTATTCGTTTTTCCACTGGGGTTTACATCCTTGGGCTATTTATTCCGTTCTTGCACTGGCCCTTGCATATTTTCAATTTAGAAAAGGTTACCCGTTCATAATCAGTAATATTTTACGTCCACTATTAGGAAAACGTGTTGATGGACCTCTTGGAACGATCATAAACGTCATCGCCGTATTTGCAACTGTTTTTGGGGTGGCAACATCTCTAGGACTGGGCGCTATTCAAATTATTATCGTGACGTTCTTGTTCATGCTGTCAGCACAGACGGGTTTGAACAAAGGTATTAAGAGTATTTGAGTAACATTAATATTGTTTTAGCTATTCTGTTAATGCTATTCTTGTTATTTGCAGGTCCAACCAACTTTATTATGGACTTATTCGTTACAACAATTGGCAGCTACATTCAAAACTTGCCGTCGATGAGTTTTCGATTGAGCCCGTTTGATAACAGTACTTGGGTTCAAGATTGGACAATTTTCTACTGGGCATGGTGGATCGCTTGGGCACCGTTTGTGGGTACGTTCATTGCTCGTATTTCACGTGGTAGAACCATTCGAGAATTTTTAATTGGTGTACTAGCTGTTCCGACCGTATTTGGTGGATTATGGTTTTCCGTATTAGGAGGTTCTGGGGTCTATTTAGACTTTTTCAAGGATCTTCCTGTTATGGATGTTATTAATAATAAAGGAACAGAAGTTGCTTTATTCTATGTACTTGAACAGTTTCCATTTGGTACGTTCATGTCCATTGTCGCTATTTGCTTAATTGCTACATTCTTCATTACATCAGCTGACTCAGCTACATTTGTTTTAGGAATGCAGACAACAAATGGTGATCTAAATCCTTCAGGCTCTATTAAGCTTACGTGGGGCTTAATTCAATCGTTAACAGCAATCATTCTGCTTTGGACAGGTGGTTTGGATGCGCTCCAAACAGCTGCGATTATAGCAGCACTTCCATTCTCAATTGTGCTGGTGCTAACGGTCTTCTCATTAATGAAAGCATTTAAAGAAGAAGGCGCATTGAAAAGAGAAAAGAAATCTGTGTAAGACAAAAAAGCGTTAGCTTATATAAGCTAACGCTTTTTTTATGCAATCTTACGCCGTGCAAAATAAAATTAGTTGATAACATGCCAAGCAGACAGCTGAAGTTGTACCCGTCATCATAAGCGCCAGTCTTTTAGATTTGACGTTCATTTCTGCTATGCCGTAAGCTAAATAAGCAAATACTAAAAATAAAATAATTTTAGATGTCAACTGATCACGTTTTGATAGCAATTCAACCAGTGAATAACCTATCCAAATAACAATGTGTAAGCTCCAAACGAAATACGTCTTCATAGCCCCTTCGCCGCCTTTTCATTCGTTATCCAAAAGAGCAATTTTTTATCTACCTATAAGGAAAGCACGTCCCACTTCATATGTATGCATCTAGAGCTCATTTAAGACTGCCTCAGCGCTTTTTACACGTTTCCTCTAAAAGAGTATACTCATCAGCAACAAAAACTGTATGACAAGCATCTGATACTTTAGGAAAACCGTTTTCTTCAAAAAAAAAAGCCGATGCATACGCATCAGCTTTTTAAAAACATTATTTTACAATGTGAATTGGGCTTCCAATAGCTACTTCAGCAGCTTCCATTGTGATTTCACCTAATGTTGGGTGAGCGTGAATTGTCAATGCGATATCTTCAGCTGTTACGCCAGCTTCGATAGCAAGACCAAGCTCAGCAATCATGTCAGATGCGCTAGGTCCAGCAATTTGAGCACCAACAACTACTCCGTCTTCTTTACGAGTGATAAGCTTTAAGAAGCCTTCTGCAGCGTTAAGTGCAAGCGCACGTCCGTTAGCAGCAAATGGGAATTTAGAAGCTTTAACAGCTAATCCTTCTTCTTTCGCTTGTGCTTCAGTATAACCTACAGATGCAAGCTCAGGCTCAGAGAATACAACTGCTGGAATTCCTAAGTAGTCAATTTCAGCAGGTTCGCCAGCGATTACTTCAGCTGCGATTTTACCTTCGTAAGAAGCTTTGTGTGCAAGTGGAGGTCCAGTTACGATATCACCAATTGCAAAGATGTTGCTTACAGATGTACGAGTTTGGTTATCGATTTCGATAAGACCACGGTCAGTCATTTTAACGCCAACTTGCTCAAGACCAAGCTCATCAGTGTTAGGACGACGACCTACAGTAACTAATACGTAGTCAGCATCGATTACTTTTGACTCTCCGCCTACTTCAAACGTAACTTGTACGCCGTTAGCAGTTTCTTCAACACCTTTAGCCATTGCTTTTGTATAGATTTCAACGTTTCCTTTTTTCTTAAGGTTACGTTTAACAAGTGAACTCATTTGTTTTTCAAAACCAGCTAAGATTTCATCAGCAGCTTCTACAAATGTAACTTCTGTACCGAAGTTAGCAAAAGCAGTACCAAGCTCAGTACCGATGTAACCTCCGCCGATTACAACTAATTTTTTAGGAACTTCTTTAAGCGCTAATGCACCTGTAGAGTTGATTACGCGCTCAGAGAATTTGAATCCAGGGATCTCGATTGGGCGAGAACCAGTTGCAAGGATAGCATTTTTGAATTTGTACGTTTGTGCAGAATTTTCATCCATTACACGTACAGTTTCGCTGTCAACGAAGTAAGCTTCACCTTTTACGATGTCAACTTTGTTACCTTTAAGAAGGCCTTCAACACCGCCAGTAAGTTTGTTTACAACGCCGTTTTTGAATTCTTGAACTTTAGAGAAATCAACTGTTACATTCTCAGCGATAATCCCCATGTCTTCAGAATGTTTAGCGTGTTCAAAACGGTGACCTGCAGCGATTAATGCTTTTGAAGGAATACAACCAACGTTTAAGCATACGCCTCCAAGGTTACCTTTTTCTACGATTGTAACTTTTTGACCTAATTGAGCTGCACGAATTGCTGCAACGTAGCCACCAGGGCCAGCACCAATGACAAGAGTATCAGTTTCGATTGGGAAATCTCCTACTACCATTTATTACGCCTCCATTAATAATAATTCTGGATCATTTAATAAACGCTTGATTTGGTTAAGAGCGTTTTGAGCTGTTGCGCCATCGATAATACGGTGGTCAAAGCTTAGTGATAATGCTAATACTGGAGCAATTACAATTTCACCGTCGCGTACAACTGGTTTTTCAGCGATACGTCCGATACCTAGAATTGCAACTTCTGGGTGGTTGATAACAGGAGTAAACCATTGTCCACCAGCAGAACCGATATTTGTGATTGTACAAGAAGCGCCTTTCATTTCAGCAGGAGCTAATTTACCATCACGTGCTTTTCCAGCAAGGTCGTTAATTTGATCAGAAATTTCGAACACAGATTTACGGTCAGCATTTTTCACAACTGGTACTAAAAGACCTTTTTCAGTGTCAGCAGCGATACCGATGTTGTAGTAATGTTTTTGAATTACTTCATCTGTAGAGTCATCGATTGAAGTGTTAAGAGCTGGGAACTTCTTAAGTGCTGAAGTTAACGCTTTTACCACGTAAGGTAAGAATGTTAATTTAATACCTTGATCTGCTGCAACTGTTTTGAATTTTTTACGATGAGCAACAAGAGCTGTTACATCGATTTCATCCATTAATGTTACGTGTGGAGCAGTGTGTTTAGAGTTAACCATAGCTTTTGCGATTGCACGACGGATACCGCTCATTTTCTCGCGAGTTTCTGGTAAGTCGCCTTCAGGAATAGCTTGTGCTGCTGCTGCTTTTGGTTCAGCTGAAGCAGTTTCCTCTTTAGCTGGAGCTTCAGCAGTTGCTGTAGCTGTAGAACCACCAGATAGGAAGCTATCGATGTCATCTTTAACAATACGTCCGTTTTTACCTGAACCAGGAACAGCTTTAATGTCTACACCTTTTTCACGAGCATATTTGCGCACTGAAGGCATAGCAATTACTTTACGGTTAGGATCAACATCAGCTTGTGCTGCAGGAGCTGTTGCTTCTTCAGTCACTTCTTCAGTTGAAGCTTCTTCTTTAGCTTCTTCTGCTGGTGCATCATCATGATCGTCACCTTTGAATTTTAAGTCTTCGTATCCAGGAGCATCAAAAGTAACGATAACTTGTCCTACAGTAGCTACTGTACCTTCGTCAACTTTTACTTCTAATACTTTACCTTTTACAGGAGATGGGATTTCAACAACAGCTTTGTCATTTTGTACTTCTGCTAGTACATCATCCTCATCAATTTCATCTCCAGCTTTTACGAACCATTTTACAATTTCACCTTCGTGGATACCTTCACCGATATCCGGCAGTTTAAATTCAAATGCCACGTGTCTTCACCCTCCTAGTTAGTTGCGTTCAATTTGTTAGTGTTTATTTTATCTAAGACAGAAATCAGCACAAAGCTGATTTCTATCACAGTAAAATGCTAATTAAAATTCAAGTACTTTCTTAGCTGTTTCAACAATATCTTTGTGGTCTGGTAACCATACGCCCTCAGCTTGAGAGAATGGGAACACAGTATCCGGTGCTGTTACACGTAATACTGGTGCTTCTAAGCTTAAGATTGCACGATCGTTAATTTCAGCTACAACGTTAGCTGCGATACCAGCTTGTTTTTGAGCTTCTTGAACTACTACTACGCGACCAGTTTTTTCAACTGATGCAAGAATTGTATCGATATCTAAAGGTTGAACTGTACGTAAGTCCACTACTTCAGCAGAGATACCTTCTTTTTCTAGTTCTTCAGCTGCTTTTAATGATGAGTGTACCATTGCACCGTAAGCGATAAGCGTTACGTCTGTACCTTCACGTTTCACATCAGCTGTACCTAAATCAATTGTGTATGATTCTTCAGGTACTTCTTGACGGAATGAACGGTAAAGCTTCATGTGCTCTAAGTATACAACCGGATCGTTATCACGAATTGATGAAATTAAAAGACCTTTTGCATCGTATGGAGTTGAAGGAATTACAACTTTTAAACCAGGTTGAGATGCTACGATACCTTCTAAGCTATCAGCGTGAAGTTCTGGTGTATGAACGCCTCCACCAAATGGTGAACGGAATGTGATTGGTGCATTCCAGCGACCGCCAGAACGGTAGCGCATACGTGCAGCTTGACCTGATACAGAATCAAGTACTTCGTATACGAAACCAAAGAATTGAATTTCAGGAACCGGACGGAAACCTTGAGTCGATAGACCCACAGCAAGACCACCGATACCAGATTCAGCTAATGGCGTATCGAATACGCGATCTTCGCCGAATTCTTGTTGAAGACCTTCAGTCGCACGGAATACTCCACCGTTTACGCCAACGTCTTCACCAAAAACTAATACGTTTTCGTCGTTTTTCATTTCTGTGCGTAACGCATCAGTAATCGCTTGAATCATTGTCATTTGCGCCATGGCTTACTTCGACTCCTTCTCTTTGTAGATTTCATATTGCTCTTGTAAGTTTGAAGGCATAGTTTCGTACATGATTTCCATTAAATCTGTAACTTTTTGTTTTGGATAATCGTCAGCCTTCTTAATAGCTTGTTTGATATCTTCTTTAGCTTGCTCGATTACTTTGTTTTCCTCTTCTTCATTCCAGATGCCTTTAGCTTCTAAGAATTTACGGAAGCGAACAAGTGGATCTTTCTTTTCCCACTCAGTGTCAAGCTCAGCTGTACGATAACGAGTTGGATCGTCACCAGCCATTGTATGTGGACCATAACGGTAAGTTAATGTTTCAATTAAAGTTGGACCTTCACCGTTTACTGCACGCTCACGAGCTTCGCTTACTGCAACGTATACTGCTAGTGCATCCATACCGTCTACTTGAACGCCTGGGATACCAACAGCCGCTGCTTTTTGAGCGATTGTACGTGCTGCAGATTGCTTTTCAACTGGTGTTGAAATTGCAAAGCGGTTGTTTTGTACAACAAAGATTGCTGGAGCTTTGAATGCACCTGCGAAGTTCATACCTTCGTAGAAGTCACCTTGTGAAGCTCCGCCGTCACCTGTATAAGTGATCGCTACTGCTTTTTTACCGCGCTTTTTAAGACCTAGTGCCACACCAGCAGTTTGCACGATTTGTGCACCGATGATGATTTGTGGAGAAAGTACATCTACACCTTCTGGCGCTTGGTTACCGTGGAAATGACCACGAGAGAATAAGAACGCTTGATATAGTGGAAGACCATGCCAAATTAACTGAGGCACATCACGGTACCCAGGTAAAATGAAGTCTTCTTTTTCTAATGCGAAATGTGAAGCGATTTGAGAAGCTTCTTGCCCAGCAGTTGGTGCATAGAAACCTAAACGACCTTGACGGTTCAATGAAATTGAACGTTGATCAAGAATACGAGTGTATACCATGCGAGTCATTAACTCTTTTAATTTTTCGTCAGATAAATCTGGCAACGCTGATTTATTTACTACTTCGCCCTCTTCATTAAGAATTTGGAACGTTTGGTACTGCTCAGCGATTTTATCAAGTTGCTTTGATACATCAATAATAGTCTTTTTAGTTTTAGCAGCCATCTAAGTCACCTCTTCCTTTCATTTAAGCCGTATAAATTCATTTTACTAATCAAACAAACATACACGCTTTTAGAATGTCCCAAATGGACAAGTAAAAGTCATATTTTGTCGAGTAGCTTTTTGAATTCGCTAATCCTTAACATTTCTATGTATTCCCCAGCGAATTCTGTGCAAACATTTACGTAAAAGGAAAGTTTAAGCGAAACGAACGTTTCGTTAAACTGTATTAATTATTTTGCAAAAATGATTAATACAACACTTACTACGCTACCTAGTTTACAATACACTAAAACAGTTCGTCAATGCATTTACATCAAGAAATTACGCTTTTTTAGTTTGTGAAATAAAACACATAAAAAAGACATGCTGTACTATTACACAGATACAAACTGTATTATATGTTTTATAATAACCTTCTCTTTTTTTACGTCTGCACATCTCCTATCTTGCCACAAATAAACGATTTTTTAAAACAATAACCTTTTGTAATTTTCACTTGAATCATGTCGAAACTCTTTCTTTATTTCAGAAAACCTTCCTTTTCAGCCAAAAAAAAGACCTGTAAACTTCACAGGTCTTCTTATTTATCCTCGCTATTTTTCACCTTTAACTTCGTTTTGTTATAAAAATCCTCTTTGGCTTTATTATAGTCAGCTGTTAATGTGTTAAACGTTTCTTTTTTCTTTTCAACTTCTTTATAAGTAGCATTGATCGAAGCGATTTGTGTTTCAAGATTCTCTAATTTCACATTGTCTTTTTCAAAGAGCGTATATAGCTGACGATCTAATTCAATGGAATGAAGATAGGCATCATGTAAGGACTGGTAGGCATTATAACGCTTCTTCATTAACGAAGATAGTTCAAGCGCCTCTTCTTTTGCTTTGCCATCCTCTAGTTTTTGGATCTTTGGCTCTGTCGCTTCAAATTGTTTTTGCGAAGCGCTGATGCTTTTTTCTTCTTTTTGTAATTTACTTTCACGCTCATCTAATAACTGCTGCGCTTTTTGTGCTTTATTTTTTATTTTCTTTTTATCTTTAATCCCTAGCTCAATAATTTGGTCGTATATCGCATTTTCTTGCTGTTCTAAATCAGCTAACGGTTTTTGCTGATCAGCAAATTGTTTTTCTTGTGCTACCACTTTTTCTAATCCATTATATACCTCAAGTTCAGGCGATGAGCCTTCTGCGCAGCCTGCTAGTGACATAGCAGCAATGCCGATAATTATATATCTTCCGACGCATTTCATATCTGGTAAATCCTCCCTTATTCATGGGTCATTATACAATTTTTGTAGGAAATTAGCAATTTCTCTACACCCTTTTTCCACCTTTTAATATATTATACTAACCCAATCGTGAAAAAAAGGGAGTTTATGACTTTTTACCTTGGGATTGATAACTACGGGAGGTTATATTATGTTGGGTTACGGTGGATATGGCTACGGCGGTTCTAATAAAGGGTTTGTTTTATTAATCGTACTGTTCATTTTATTAGTTATTATTGGCTGCAGCTGTGGCGGCTGGTAATTATACAATAAAAGCGGCTAACGGTCGCTTTTATTTTTTCTTATACATGTTTTTCCATATGCGTGATACATATAATTAGTAGAAACATTTATGTGTTCAAGGTCGAGGTAATGACTTTTTTATACGGATTTGGTACACTTTATACCTATAAAATAGCCTAGGGAGATGTGAAAGTTGATTACAATGAACGATATTATTCAAGACGGACACCCAACGCTGCGAGAAGTAGCAAAAGAAGTACCGTTACCTGCTTCTGAAGAAGACAAAAAGATTTTACATAGCTTATTAGAATATGTAAAAAACAGCCAAGATCCTGAAATTGCTGCTAAATATGGACTGCGATCTGGTATCGGGCTTGCCGCTCCTCAAATTAATGTATCAAAACGAATGATTGGGGTACACGTTACGGATGAAAAAGGCAAGCTATACAGCTATGCATTATTTAACCCTAAGATCATTAGCCACTCAGTTGAAAAGACATACCTTACAGGCGGTGAAGGCTGCTTGTCTGTCGATCAAGATATCCCAGGATTTGTTCCTCGATATGCACGTATCACAGTAAAAGGCACAACGCTGGAAGGCGAAGAAGTGAAAATTCGTTTGAAAGGTCTTCCTGCTGTTGTATTTCAGCACGAAATTGATCATTTAGACGGCATTATGTTTTATGATTACATTAATAAAGAAAATCCATTTCAAGAACCTGAAAATGCTTTTCCATATGAACGCTAAAAAACGCGAGCTAGAGCTCGCGTTTTTCTTACTTTAATAATCCTACTAGCTCTAATCCGTGGAGAATACCATCTTCTGCTACATCTTTTGTAACAAGATTAGCAACTTCTTTCACGACTTCTTCCGCATTTCCCATCGCTACGCCATTTCCGACAAATTCCAGCATTTCGATATCGTTTAAGCCGTCTCCGAATGCATATACATCTTTTTTGTCGAAGCCAAGCTTTTCAATCATGGTCTCAATTCCTCGCGCTTTTGATCCACCTTTTGGCAGAACATCAGTTGAAAATTCATGCCAGCGAATAAAGTCAAATTTCTTAAATTTTTCTTCATAAGGAGCTTCTTCTCCCGCTGTACAGAATAAGAGGGATTGATAAATTTCACGCCCTTTGAAATAAGTAGGATCGTGGTGAGGGTGGGTAAATCCAATTTTCAGCGTGCTGATGCTGGATTCGATATAGTCATGAAATTCAATGTTTGATTTCATATCTTCATGATCCATGTATACGACAGGGTGATCATGCTCAACAGCAAAAGCTGTTAAATCTTGAAGCTCTTCTTTATTTAACGGGTTTTTGTAAAGAACTTCTCCATTTAAAACAATGTACTGACCATTAAAGCTAATATATGTTTGAATATCCAACTCTTCACGCAGATCTTTAAACATAAAAGGAGCCCTTCCAGTTGCAATTGCCACTTCATGCCCCTGCTCTTTTAACAGCCGGACAGCTTTTTTTGTAGAAGCAGGCAGTTTTTTATCATGATCCAATAACGTTCCATCAATATCAAAAAAAATAATCTTTCGTTCCACGTTTATCACCTTATTTTTTATAATTTTTTATCTCTTTGTTAAGCCTTTCCAATTATATCAAACAAGCCCTGGTTTCTCTATAAATGGACGGTCCAATTTACATTTTTTCCATATTTAACCACGAGAAACCTCTCCCTTTTCATCATATAATAAAAGTACAGAGAGAGACAGGCAGGTATCGCAAAAAAACAAAGGAGCTGAAAAATCATGTTAAAAGATTTTCGAAAAAGGCTGCTAAAACGCTGGAATGAATTATTGCGTAAAAAAACGATGGCATAATCGATTTTTTTAGGGCTTTCTGTTGTAAAATTTGCAGAGTGTGTGTCTGCATCGTACAATGGAATAGCCCTTATTTTTTATACGCCCGGAAAATATAGTCTTGTATCCGTTTCCTATTAATATTATTCTATAATTAATTGACTTGTTATATTTAGATGACTAAAATGTAGTGAAAGCAAGTTTCTTTAGAAAATACATGAAATACATACACATTTTATAATATAATAAAATAAGTTATTTGAATTTCGGAATTAAGGAGAGATTTTTGTTATGATTTTTAAAGTTTATTTTCAAGAAAAAATGAGTGAAGTAGCTGTACGTGAAAATACAAAAACTGTGTATGTGAACGCAGATTCTGAGCGTGACGTTCGTAAAAAGTTAAAAGCGCGTTCAATTAATATTGAGTTTGTTCAAGCAGTGACTGGAGACTATCTAGAATATGAACAACAGCATGAAGATTTTAAAGTATTGGAGATATGATGAAAATGAAATTTGTAAAAAATAATCAAACGGCAGTTTTCGCCCTGGGTGGACTAGGCGAAATCGGTAAAAATACGTATGCCGTACAGTTTCAAGATGAAATTATTCTTATTGATGCAGGAATTAAATTCCCTGAAGATGAGCTTTTAGGAATTGACTACGTTATTCCTGACTACAGTTATTTAGTAAAAAATGCAGATAAAATCCGTGGCCTTTTCGTTACACATGGTCATGAAGATCACATCGGCGGAATTCCTTACTTATTAAGAGAATTAAACATTCCTATTTATGCAGGGAAATTAGCCCTTGGGCTTCTTCGCAACAAATTAGACGAGCATGGGTTGCTTCGTACAGCTCAGCTTCATGAAATTACTGAAGATGACGTAATTAAATTCCGTAAAACATCGGTAACGTTCTTCCGCACAACTCACAGTATTCCTGATTCTTACGGAATTGTGGTAAAAACACCAAACGGACAAATCGTACATACAGGAGATTTCAAGTTTGATTTTACACCAGTGGGCGAACCGGCTAACTTAACAAAAATGGCTGAAATCGGTAAAGAAGGCGTTCTATGCTTGCTTTCAGACAGCACAAACAGTGAAATTCCTAACTTTACGATGTCTGAGCGCCGCGTAGGTGACAGCATTCATGACATTTTCCGTAAAGTAGACGGCCGTATTATTTTTGCAACGTTTGCTTCAAATATTCACCGCTTACAGCAAGTAGTGGAAGCAGCCGTATTGCATAACCGTAAAGTTGCTGTATTCGGACGCAGTATGGAAGCAGCTATTGAGATTGGCCAACAGCTTGGATATATTTCATGTCCAAAAGATACGTTCATTGAGCCTTCTCAAATTAACCGAATTCCAGCTAACCGCGTGACTATTTTATGTACAGGCAGCCAAGGTGAACCGATGGCAGCGCTATCTAGAATTGCAAACGGTACTCACCGCCAAATTCAAATTATCCCTGGAGATACGGTTGTATTCTCATCTTCACCTATTCCAGGAAATACAGTAAGTGTTAGCAAAACAATTGATATGCTATTCCGTGCAGGAGCAGAGGTTATTCACGGTGCTCTAAACGATATCCATACTTCTGGACACGGCGGACAGGAAGAGCAAAAATTAATGCTCCGTTTGATGAAACCAAAATACTTTATGCCAATTCACGGTGAGTATCGCATGCAGAAGATGCACATCAAACTTGCAACAGACTGTGGAGTTCCTGAAGAAAACTGCTTCATTATGGATAATGGAGAGGTGCTAGCTTTAAGCGACAGCGAAGCTTCAGTAGCCGGCAAAATCCCTTCAGGCTCTGTATATATTGACGGAAGCGGAATTGGTGACATTGGAAATATCGTACTTCGTGACCGCCGCATTTTATCTGAAGAAGGTCTTGTTATTGTGGTTGTAAGCATCAATATGAAAGACTTCAAGATCGCTGCTGGTCCAGACATTATCTCTCGTGGTTTTGTTTATATGCGCGAATCTGGCGACTTAATTAATGATGCACAGTCCCTCATTACAAAACACTTGAACAAAGTGATGGAACGTCGTACGTCACAATGGTCTGAGATTAAAAATGAAATCACAGACACATTGGCTCCATTCCTTTACGAAAAAACAAAGCGCCGTCCAATGATTTTACCAATCATTATGGAGGTTTAATAAAAGAAAAAGAGCGGATGCAATTGCATCTGCTCTTTTTTATTAAGCACTGGCAAATTTATTTTCGAAGCGGTTAATATCTGCATCTGCTCCAATAACAATCAACACGTCCCCTTCTTGAATCGTTTCGGACGCCTGAGGAGAAACGATGATATCTCGATCACGCTTAATGGCTACAATGTTAATGCCATATTTTGCACGAATGTCTAACTCAATCAGCGTATTGCCAGCCATTCTTTTGCTCGCTATTAATTCGACAATGCTGTGTTCTTCAGATAGCTCTAAATAATCTAGAACGCTGTTTGAAATCATGTTATTAGCAATTCTTCGTCCCATATCTCGTTCGGGATGCACGATAAAATTAGCGCCAATTTTTGATAATACTTTGGCGTGATAATCATTTTGCGCTTTTACCGTTATTTTTTCAACACCCAGCTCTTTTAAAATAAGGGTCGTCAAAATACTTGCCTGAATATTGTCACCAATAGCTACGATAACATGATCAAAATTACGAATTCCTAAACTTTTTAGAACCCCTTCATCCATTGAATCGCCTACTACTGCATGGGAAGCAACGTTAGCATACTCATTTACCTTTTCTTCATCAATATCAATCGCCAGAACTTCCATTCCTTGATCGCTTAATGTTTTACAAATACTTCCTCCAAATCTACCTAATCCGATGACTGCAAATTCTTTTTTCATTTGAATTCCTCCATTATGTACAGGAAAAAATCTGAACTACCGTTATTTTACCACAATTCTTTTGTATCAACCTCATTTTCCCGTTAACACTTATATCTCTTTACTATTTCTCACACTCATAGAAAAACAGAAGGATCAGCTCCCTCTGTTTTTAAGCTGTAGCATGGGTTTGAACAAGGTAATAATATACGCCTTTTTGCTGCATTAGTTCCCCGTGATTCCCTGTTTCAATAATGCTTCCGTGATCTAATACAATGATGTTATCTGCTTCTCGTATAGTAGATAACCGATGAGCAATCATGATGGCAGTTCTGTTTTTTAACAGCGTTTTAAGCGCCTGTTGAATCTTCACTTCTGTTTCTGTATCGATGCTTGCTGTCGCTTCATCTAAAATGATAATACGAGGATCAGCCAACAGCGTTCGAGCAAATGAAATCAATTGACGCTCTCCCACGGATAAGACGTTTCCTCGCTCTTCTACTTCCGTATCATAACCTTTTTTCAGACGCTTTATAAAATCTGCAGCCCCTACCGCTTCTGCGGCCTTAATCACTTCATCATCAGTAGCATCCGGTTTTCCAAACCGAATGTTTTCCATAATGGTTCCTGAAAAAATAAAGGTTTCTTGCAGCACAATACTAATTTGCGCTCGTAAACTCGCTAACGTAATATCTTGAATAGGCATATTATCAATTAAAATCTGCCCTTCGTTTACATCATAAAAACGTGTGATTAAATTAGCAATGGATGTTTTTCCAGATCCAGTATGCCCCACTAAAGCAACCGTCTGGCCTTCTTTTATGTCAATTGATACGTTGTTTAGAGCTTTCCGCTTCCCATCATAAGAAAATGAGACGTGCTTGAACTCAACTTTTCCTTTCATATCCTCTAAAGACGTAGCGGTTTCCAAATCTGCGACGAGAGGTTTTTCATCTAGAAATTCAAAAATACGCTCGGATGAAGCCATTCCCATTAATAATTGATTATACACTTGCCCTAAACGAGAAATCGGTTCCCAAAACATTCCAAGATAAAAAGCAAATGATACAAAAATACCAATTGTTAGCCGTTCATCTTGAATAAGTACAGCACCGAACCAAATTAAAATAGCCGTTCCGACAGCATTTGTGAGTTCTACAAACGGTCGAAACATGGCATTTTTTCGAGTAGCTTGCCTCCAGCTCTCGTAATTTTCACTGTTTATGCGCTCAAAAAACAGCATATTTTCTTGTTCTTGAGCAAATGATTGAGTGACGCGAATGCCTTGAATACTCTCATTTAAATGTGAATTTAATACTGACTGCTTCATACGAACAACTTGCCAAGACCGACGAATTCTTCTTCTCAGCTTTGTGGAAATCAAGAACATAATCGGTAAAATGATTAAAACAGCACATGTCAAAGCAGGACTGAGAGAAAATAATATAACTACAATCCCAACTAACAATAAGAGGTCCATAAACAGGTTAACTACCCCGTTAGTAAATAAATCTTGAAGAGAGTTAATATCATTCATGATCCTTACAAGAATAGAGCCTCCTGAACGCGTATCAAAAAACCGGTGCGACAGCCCTTGAATATGCGTAAATAAATGTTTTCTTAAATCATATATAACGTGCTGCCCGAGTTGGTTCATCCATTTAATTCGAAAGATATTCGAAATATAAGATAGTACATACAAGCTAAAGATTATGAAAACTAACTGCATGAGCAGCGTGCTATTCTTATCTTTTACAGCATGATCAAGCGTATATACACCTATCAAAATAGGAATAGCGAGTCTAATGACCGTCGTGATAATGACCATAAGAAACGAGAAAGGAAGCAAGTTTTTTCGATATGGATGAAGATAACGAAACAAGCGGGCCATTTGCTTCCAGTTAAACATCTTATCAATGATTTGATCTGTTTGATAATAAAAGCGCTCTCGCACAACTTTATTTTTTTCGGCTTCCATTCTATTCCTCCCTTGTTATACGTTCATCACTGACGTATTGCTTTCATATTGAATGTCATAAATATTTTTATAAATCCCTTGCTTTTGAATGAGCGTTTCATGGCTTCCTCTCTCTTTTATTTGCCCTTCATGCAAGACTAAGATTTCATCGGCATGTCGCAAAGAAGAAAGGCGGTGTGCGATAATAAACGTAGTACGATTTTTCATCACTTCTTTTAAAGCCAATTGAATTTCTCTTTCTGTTTTCATATCAACAGCACTCGTGGCATCATCTAATACTAAGATGCTAGGGTTTAAGATAAGCGCTCGTGCAATCGCAATGCGCTGCTTTTGTCCGCCTGATAACCCCAGGCCTCTCTCTCCCAGCATCGTGTCATACCCATCTGGAAGCTCCATAATAAAGTCATGCGCCTGCGCTCTTTTTGCAGCATCAATAATGTCTTCTCTAGAAATACCCGGCACGCCATAGGAGATGTTGGTTCCTATACTGCTTGAGAACAAAAACGTTTCTTGAAGTACAAAGCCAATTTCTTTCCGAAGAACAGGGAGCGGATACTCTTTAATCGGACGATGGTTAACTAAGATTTTTCCTGAAGTGGGTTCGTAAAACCTCGTGAGCAGCTGTGTTAAGCTTGTTTTGCCGGCTCCAGTTGCTCCGATTAAACCTACTACTTTTCCTTTAGAAGCAGAAAATGATATGTTCTCAAGCGACTTTTTTTCTTCGTTTGGATAGGATAAGCTAACATGTTGAAATTCGACCGTTCCATTAATAGAGAAACTTCCGGCATGCTCATGGACTTTTTCTTCTTCTTCTAAAATTTCTAGCAGCCTTTCACCTGAAGCTTTAGACTGTGAAAACATATTGATAACAAACCCTAGATTCATAATAGGCCACATTAAATAAGAGGTTAAGCTAAAGAAAGCAACAAGCTCTCCCGGACGTACACTTCCGTTCATAACAAGTGCTCCTCCGTACGCAAGGAGACCAACAATAGATAAGTTTCCTATAAACTCCATTAACGGGAAATAAGTTGCCCACACATTCGCGGTTTCAATGTTTCGATTTTTATAAACTCCGTTGGAGTCGTTAAATTTAGAAGTTTGAAATTTTTCTCTTGATAATGACTTGACCGTTTGTATGCCGCTTATATTTTCTTGAACATTTGTATTAAGTTCCCCAAACGATTGGCGAATTAAGCGAAACGCTGGATGAACGCGTTTATCAAAACGATAAACAGCTACCCCCAAAAAAGGCAGCAGGAAGATTGTGACAAAAGTGAGTGAAATAGAGTAATAGAACATAACGGAAAAACTGGCAGTAAGTAAAATAACGAAGCGAATTAATTCTGAGAAGCCAAAAGATAGAAAAAAACGAAATCCTTCTACATCAGCTGTCAACCTGGACATCAAGTCCCCTGTTTTAGCATTGTCATAGTAAGAAAACGGTAAATACTGAAGTTTGCGGTAAAGTTTATTGCGAAGAGTATACACGGACTTAATTCCAAATAAGTCGCCGTAATATTGCTGAATATATGTAAAGATTCCTTTGACAATCATCAGCCCAATAAAAATAAATGCTACATTATCGACTAGCTGATATTGTTTTCCTAACACAATATGATCAATCGTATATTGCAGCACAATAGGGTAAATCACAGTGATGGAGGTTACAAACAACAAGCAAATAGCAGAATAAAAAAAGTACATTCGGTACGGCAAATAAAAATCTTTTAGTTTTTTAAACGTTTCCATATACCCCGTCCTTCCTTTAGCAAAAATGTGGCACACATATTTAAATATATCGGTTCCCGAAATAAATTACCATAATTTTTAGATACTTTTTCAAAAAAAGGTAAATAGTCATAAACAAGAGGCTGAGATATAACTAAATGAATCCAATCTAAAGACAAACAAATGGAATACATTAGTTGAACTGCTTGAGATACCGCAGTTGATTTCCGTGCAAGACTTTGCTTTCCGCGGGAGTCTTCGTCTTGCCCTCCCATCAACTGCTAGAAAGATCTAAGCAGACAAACCTATTCATCATAACAAAAAAAACGAACCACTAATCAAACATGTTGATCAATGGTTCGTTTTTCAATTCGTCTAAAATACGTTTGTTCTAGCCTCTTTTTTTATTGTTTTTCTACTGCGTGTCCGCCGAACTCATTGCGAAGAGCGGCAACTACTTTACCTGTAAACGTATCGTCTTCAAGTGAGCGATAGCGCATCATTAACGATAGAGCAATAACTGGCGTTGGCACTTGTAAATCTAAAGCTGATTCAACCGTCCATTTTCCTTCACCGGAAGAATGCATAACTCCTTTAATACTGTCAAGTTTTGCATCTTTTGAAAATGCACGTTCCATTAATTCGATTAACCATGAGCGAATAACAGAGCCATTATTCCATACGCGGGCTACAGCTTCATAGTCATAGTCAAATTCACTTTTCTCTAACACATCAAAACCTTCAGCAATTGCTTGCATCATGCCGTACTCAATTCCGTTATGAACCATTTTCAAGAAGTGGCCGCTTCCTGCTGCACCTGAATAAAGATAGCCGTTTTCTACGTTGATGTCGCGGAAAATAGGTTCGATTGTAGCAAATGCTTCTTTATCTCCCCCAATCATCATACAAGCACCGTTTCGGGCACCTTCCATTCCGCCGCTTGTTCCGACGTCAAAGTAGTGAATTCCTTTTTCAGCAGAAGCTGCAGCACGTCGTACAGAATCTTTATACTTGGAATTACCGCCTTCAATAATCATATCTCCTTCTTCAAGTAGTTCTTGGAGCTCAGAAATTACTTTTTCTGTGAGCTCTCCAGCCGGAACCATGACCCAAGCAATGCGTGGTTTCTCTAATTTGCTCACTAATTCTTTAATGGAAGAAGCGCCTTCTGCTCCCTTTTCTGCTACTTTCTGTACGGCTTCGTTGTTCACATCGAATGCTACCACAGAATGGTTATGATCTAGTAAATTCAATACTAAGTTTGCTCCCATTTTCCCTAAGCCAATCATACCTAATTTCATATGTAAATTACCTCCAATAGTAAGTTTCGTATCATGTTGTTAGTGTTAGTATGGTGTAAACTCACAAGAAAAAATCCACATTTTTATATTTCCTTTATCAGTTACTTCCTACACACAAAAAAGAAAAACATTCGATGCAAGTTCTACTAAGCATCGAATGCTTTTCACCTGTTACAACTGCCTGTATTTATTCGTTCTCGCCTAATACACGATTCACGCGCTTTTCAAGCATTTTCATACCGCTTCCACCAGCTTGGAAGTGGCGTAGCTGACCTGTTTTGTCAAATACATAATATGCCGGTACATATTGATTTTCAAATGCATCCGTTAATTTATGCTCACTGTCTACAAAAATTGGCTGCGTAATATCATGTTCTGCTGCTACTTCTTTAATCTTTGATAAGTCTAAATCATCTTCAGAGCGCGGCATATGAACTGCTACTACGTTTAATTGATCTTTGTACTGGTCGCGAAATTCATTTACTTGAGGCATTGCTTCTTTACATAAATGACAGCTTACTGACCAAAAATGAATAAGCGTTGGCTTTTCGCCGATTAGCTGCTCTTTTGTAACCTCTCCGTTTAACCATTCTGTAGCGCCCGTTAACTCAGGCATTGGCTGACGTAATTTCATGAATAAAAGCCTCCCTTATTTTCACTATTATTAACTATATGTTCTTTATTATCCGATGAAAAAAAGGCCTAACGTGGACGTTAGACCTTTTAAACGTTGTGCTTACGCGTTTAAAGTAGCTTGACCTGGTTTCCAGTTAGCTGGGCAAAGTCCGCCAGTTTGTAACGCTTGAAGAACACGTAAAGTTTCATCAACGTCACGGCCAATATTGTTGTGGTTTACAACTGAATATTGTAATTCGCCTTCTGGGCTGATGATGTATAAACCGCGAAGTGCTACACCTTCTTCTTCAATTAAAACGCCGTACTCACGAGAGACAACGTGATTTGTATCAGCTGCTAATGGATATTTAAGATCACCTAAACCATTATCTTTACGATCAGTGTTGATCCAAGCTAAGTGTGTATGGATTGTGTCTGTAGAAACACCGATTACTTCTGCGTCAAGATCTTCAAACTCATCATAACGGTCAGAAAGTGCAGTGATTTCTGTTGGACATACAAATGTAAAGTCCATTGGATAGAAGAATAATACTGTCCATTTGTCATTTTTAATATTTTCTTCTAAGCTAACTTTACCGAATTCTTTGTTTGATAATACAGCTTCCATTTCAAAGCGTGGAGCTTGTTTACCTACCATACGTTCTGGCATACATGATCCCTCCAAATAATTATTAAATGAGAAAATGTATAAAACATTCTCACTTATGTACTGTTATAACGGTTTTCATTATAATGGATATTGTTTTTTTAGTCAATATTAATTAAGAATGAATTTAAACAACATCTTATAATGGTGACATAGTTGTTATGCCCGCCTTTAGGACAAATTAAACCCTGATTCCAGCAAAAAAATGCTATAAAAGGGTTGCATTTATTTACCTTCTCAGTTTAGCATGTCTAATATCGGGAATAAACAAATGTGCTCATACTCTTACAAAATCTTTTCCACAGAATAAATTCCCACTTATTAATATTGAAACAGAACATAGGAAGGATGAACAACTAATGTTTAAGATGCAAGACATCAACTGGGAACAGCTTCTTACCAATGCTGGAGTTATTGTGTTAAAACTCATTGCCATTACCATTGTATTTTTACTTGTACGAGCAATTGGTAAAAAAGTTATTGAACGTTCCTTTGAAAAAATGAGTGAGCGCGAAAATGCTACGCGCGGACGTATGCTCACACTCAAAAGTTTAACCGTTAATGTGTTTTCATATGTACTTATTTTTATTTTTGTCGTTATGCTGCTTGAAGCAGTAAATATCCATGCCACGGCTCTATTAGCTGGTGCCGGAGTTGTGGGTCTAGCAATCGGGTTCGGTGCTCAAGGACTGGTTAGCGACGTTGTAACAGGTTTCTTTTTACTTCTTGAAAAACAGCTTGATGTTGACGACTATGTAACAACCGGAAGTTTTTCAGGAATTGTCGAATCAGTAGGTCTTCGTACTACTCAAATTCGCGGGTTTGATGGAACTCTGCACTATGTGCCTAACCGTGAAATTACAAGCTTAAGCAATCATTCCCGAGGCAATATGCGCGCGTTAATTGATATTGGCATTTCGTATGATGATGATATTGACAAAGCTATTTCCGTACTAGAAAAAGTATGCGAGCGCGTTGCTGCAACAAATGAAAATATTGTAGAAGGACCAAACGTGATAGGAGTTCAAGGTCTAGGCGCATCGGACGTTGTGCTTCGTGTAGTTGGCAAAGCTAAAAACGGTGAACAGTGGGGGATTGAACGTCAGCTTCGCAAAGAATTTAAAGAAGCGTTTGACGCAAACGGTATTGATATTCCGTTCCCTCATCAAGTAAATATTGATAAAAAGCAGCCTGAAGATGTCAAGCAGCCTCAGCATGCATAAAAAATAGCCGAAGGATTTATTCCTTCGGCTTTCTTTTATCCTTGTACCTTGTTGCCTACTTGCTGACAAATTTCTTCTGCCGTTAACCCGCTAGCTGTAATAACTGAGCCTTGCGTTACTGCATCAGAAATCCCCATTACGTTTGAATCCTGTCCTGTTACAACACAGCAATCGCACCCTTGTGCATCACTTTCGTTGCGTAATTGTACCACTTCATGTCCGAGCTGCTGAAGTGCAGCCTGTACATCTGTTAAACCGTATTCTACACCAATTCGTGCCATCGTTGCCCACCTCCTCATGGTATTAATTTAGCCATAAGGAAAAATGATTATACGATTTATTGATTGCCTTTATGTTCAAAATATTTTGTAATAAGTGAAATCGCAATATCTATTGCGCCTTCATGAGGCTGCAGCTTTGCATGATGAAGCCCATATTCAGACTGAACGCCAAGCCAAAACATAAATCCAGGAATATCTTTTAGCATATAGCCAAAATCTTCGCCTGTCATTGCTTCTTTGCACTCAATGACATCCACGTCCGTTTGCTCTTTGGCAAATTCCATGAACTCTCGCGTGACTTCATGGTGATTATATACTTGATGATACATACAACCATAATCAATGGCTGTTTCACACTGGTACCCTACTTCTACTCCTTTAACAATCGCTTCAATTCGTTCTTTAACACGCGTCATTGATTCAGGAGATAGCGTGCGAATGGTTCCTTCTATGCGAGCTCGCTCCGCAATAATATTTTGAACCGTCCCGCCTTGAATTTTTCCTACTGTAATTACAGCGCTGTCTAGCGGATCAACGTTGCGAGCAACAATAGTTTGAAGCTGTGAAACGAGCTGGCATGCCGCAACTACCATATCATTTGTTGTATGTGGATAAGCAGCATGGCCGCCTTTTCCTTTTAAATCAATAAATAGCTCAGACGTGTTAGCAAATAGTAACCCTTCCTTCAGCGCAATCGACCCAACCGGATATTCAGGCGCTACGTGAAGGGCGAAGATGAAATCTGGAAGCCATTCTTTCATGATGTCGCTTTGGAGCATTGGCTGTGCTCCTCCTGGACCTTCTTCTGCAGGTTGAAAGATAAACAGTACATTATCTTTGATTTCATGCTGAGCAAAGTAAGTCAATACGCCTAACCCAATGGCCATATGCATATCATGTCCGCAGGCATGCATGAGTCCTTCATGCTGTGATTGAAAAGAATAATTCGTTTCTTCCGTGATAGGAAGACCGTCAATATCTGCTCGGTAGCCTATTGTTTTAGTTGGATTTGTACCATGTACTTTAACAAAGAGTCCTGTTTTCCACGTCTTTACTTCTAAGCGCTCTTGCGGAAGAGTGTTAATATAATCAAGCAAAAAACGCTGTGTTTTCACCTCTTGAAACCCTAATTCAGGAATTTTATGTAGCTCTCTTCTTATTTTCACAAATTCATTTTCAGCCATGTGTATGTCCTCCTCACGAAATAAAGAAGAAAGCGTGGTTGCCCACGCTTCCAACTTGTCCATATGATACGTTCAAGGATTCAGTATCCCAATCGCTAAAACCTATTAATTCAGCAAAGAAAAAGCGCAAACTGATCGTTTTTCTTATTCTTCGTTTAATTGACGCAATTCTTGCTTGATTTCTGTTTTAGACTTTGTTTTTTCGTCAATTTCTTTAATAACGCGAGCCGGCGTACCTGCTACTACTGTGTAAGGAGCTACATCTTCTACCACAATTGCACCTGCAGCAACTACGGCACCTTTACCTACTGTTACACCTTCAAGAACAACAGCATTAGCACCGATTACTACATCATCTTCTACTACAACTGGTTTTGCAGAAGGTGGCTCAATAACACCAGCTAATACAGAACCTGCGCCAATGTGACAGTTTTTACCTACTGTCGCACGACCACCAAGTACTACGTTCATGTCGATCATTGTTCCTTCACCGATCACAGAGCCGATGTTAATAGATGCACCCATCATAATAACAGCGTTGTCGCCGATTTCAACTTGATCGCGAATAATAGCGCCTGGCTCAATACGAGCTTTAATTCCTTTCATATCTAATAAAGGAATCGCAGAGTTGCGACGATCGTTTTCAATTACGTAGTCTTCAATTTTTCCTTCGTTTGCTTCAATAGCAGCTTTGATTTCTTTCCATTCACCAAATACTACACCTGTGTTGCCCGTTACGAATGTTTTAGAAGATGAACCAAAGTCAATTCCTTCTACTTCACCTTTTACGTAAACTTTTACCGGTGTTGATTTTGTGCTGTTTTGAATAAATGAGATAATCTCATTAGCATCCATCATTTTCATTATGTATTCCTCCTAAGTAAGCAATGTCTCATTTAATGTAACAAAATGCTTTCACAATGACAAGCATCATTATCGTTTTAATAAAAAGATAACGATTGCAAATAAAAAAAGCGAGCATCTAGGCTCGCTTTAGACCGTTTCTCTTACATATTCACGTACAATATCAACAAATGCTCGAACTTGCTTCAGTTTAAACGCTGATTCATATCCAACTAAAGAAGTGTCTCGAGTAATTGGCTCTCCATTTGCTTTCAGAAGCGGCGTCCGGTGAATATGGCTTCCAGCTTCTTTAATAGCAATCGATGGTAAAATAGCGAAGCCAAGACCATTTAAAGCCATTTGCTTACACGTCTCAATCTGATCCACTACAATCGTACGCTTCGGTGTAGTATGAAACTCTCGATGCCACCATTCTAAAATTTCTTGATAATACGTTGAGTCACTTTTAAATTGAATAAATGGTCGATGAGTATTTACTACTTCCGCTGCCCTTTCAATTTCTGAATCAACTAGGTAAAGAGGATCTGTAAACAAATGTTCTTTGACACCTTTCCAATCCGGATTTCCGCGTATGATTCCAATATGTACCTCATCTTCGTACAGATAGCGAAGCATTTCACTGCTCCAGCCGGTTACAAGAGAGATTTTAGCATGTGGGTAACGATCCATATAGCGTTTTAAAACCGCCGGCAGCCAGTGCTGTCCAATAATCGAAGCCACCGCTAATTTGAGTGTACCATATACTTCATTATCTAAATGATGCAGGTCCTCACGAACCCGATCTTCTTTTTCTACCACTTCTTTTGCAAATTGAACAATCTTTTCTCCAGCAGGCGTTAATGACAGTCCTTTTTGCGAACGAATGAAGATTTGTGTATCCCATGCTTTTTCAATGGTTTGCAGCCTCTGTGATAAAGCTGGTTGCGATACAAATAATCTCTCTGCAGCTTTTCTCATATTTAATTCTTGAGCTAATACAACGAGCATTCGACATTCTATTAATTGCATTCAGTTATTCCTTTCAAGCCTCTTTTTACTTTCATTTTACCTTTATCATATAAGAAAAAAACGGAGAAAGATAGGCTGAAACACGATTTCTTAAAAAAATTATTGAAATGACTCTTTCGGGAGAATGATGGACTGCCTTCTTAATGACTTTAACAAATTTCTTCGTGTTAAAATCCCTTCAAAAATGCCATCTTCATTCTCAACGCACAAAAAAGGATGGTTAATCATGGCATTTATGACTTTTAATACGGATTTTTTCATGGAGACACGAGGAACATTTTGATTCATAACTTCTTCTACTTTCATGGTTTCTAATCGCTCAAATTCAATGCGCTTTAATCCTAAAATCGAATCTAAAATAAGCGTCATGCTCACGAACCCCTGCAGCTGAAACCTTGGATTTAATACGGGAATGGACGTATAGCCAGTCTTTGTTAACACAAGCAAAGCATGTTCTAAATTATTTCCCACTTGAACATGAGCAACTTTATCAGAAGTGACAAGCAAATCTCGAAGTTCAATTTGATTTAACTGATTGTGATCAATATCAATCATTTATACATTCTCCTTCCATTTCTCATAACTTCCACGTGTGTAAAGAGAAAAAGAACAAGCTACAAAATGAAAATAGCTTGCTTACGTAAATGCGAACTTTTAAGAGGGAATAGAAGCAGACACACTCGATGTTCTCCCTTATATGTTAAGTCTAGATTTTTTTAAAACAAGTGTCAACGAAAGTTCATAATTATCTGAATTTTTTATTTTGATTTTTTTACAGCATTCGACCCGTTCCTTCCATTTATCAGAAAATCCGCTATGACTTTGTCGATATTTCTCGGGAAAATAGGGCAGAAGCCACCGCAAAAACTCCATACGCAGTAACAAAAAAATACCGCAAAGTATAAAATCCTTTGCGGCATTCGTTTTGCTTTATCCCTTAATGAATAAGTTCAAAAATTTCAATTGCAATCATATCAACGTTATCAAATTGATAAACGGCTGGCTTTTCACCATCTTGATATACTTCAAGTTCGTATGTTTCAGTTTTTGCATGATATTTCACGCTGCAAATTCTTTTTCCCTCTACTTCGAAGAAGCGTTGTGGCGCTTCACTTCCACTTGCTTGCTCACGGAGATTCACAAGACGAGTTAAAATACCTTGTAATTGTGACATATAATCTCTCCTTTCACCTATTACATCATTACGCATTCGACTTTTCTACAATATCAATTCAAATAAATACTTTATCTAAACTAATACTTAAAAGACACCATTTCACTATATGCCACATACTAAAAAAACACAAGTACTTTACGTGATTTTTCATAAGAAAATGCCTTATTATAGCGATATATGTCGTTTTTTATTATAATAACATAGCGATATACTATGTATCATACAAAACTTCATTCTACTTTAACACCATTCATTTTAATATAGGGAGGTGCTTTCATTGAGATCTATAGAGTTGTACACACAACCAGCTTGCCCACCTTGCGAAATTGTTAAACAGTTTTTACAGCATCATCACGTTTCCTATAAAGAATTTGACGTATCTAAAGATGCTTCTGCTCGAAAACGAATGACTACTGAGTTAGAGTCTTATTCCACTCCGACCATTCGTGTTGACCAGGAAATTATCAGAGGATTTGACCTTCAAGCGCTTGAGAAGCTTCTTAACATCGGGTAACAGAAACACTCAAAATAAGCTTTCCTCGGCTATTTTGAGTGTTACTTACTATATATAAACTTTTGCACTTTCCATTTCTCCTGTTTTTTTACTAACGTGATCATTTCGTAATGATCTTGGTATTTTACCCGTTCATTATGCACAGCCGGAAAAAATTGATAGACATAAGCTTTGTTTTGGTCGGAATGAAGAGCTACCTTCGTCTGTTCATCAAAAGAAAAGAAAGGGATGTAGTGTGTTAAATATTCAGGTCCCTCTCCAACATACCCTTGAGCTTTTTGTAAGAGAGCCTCATTAAAAAACACAGATGCATACTCATCATCTAAAAACAATTTCAGCTCACGAACAACAGCGTCTTGATTAGTATGGGCAGACGCAGCTCTTAGCTGAGCCTGATAAGCGTCCTGCAAATTTATAAAGATTTCATGCCTAATCTCTCCTGATACTTCTGCATGAACAGATTTTCCTGAGTACAAGACAATCAGCAAAAAGACAAGTAAGCATATTTTCTTCAAATTAAATCAGCTCCTTAACTTCTTTTTTATTAGAATTCCGAAATTTTCTCTGCCTATGCATATCTCTATAACCGACTGTCCTTCTCCTCTAAAAAAACATAAAAAACCGGCAACCACTTTTGCAGGTTGCCGGTTTAACTTCAACTTATTTATTCTCTACAAAACGTCTCTTTCGTATAAAAAAGAATATGAAATATCAAGGAATATATAGTGCATATTATCAATCGGATACGAAAAAGTTCGGATATTCTCACCTGTTTCAATATCATTATACAAATCTGATAATATGCCTTTTTTTTCATAGCTCATTCGAATAATATTCTCAAGAAAATATGGGCGCCAGCTCCAATTTTTCTTTACATATTCAGGTTCAAGAATCCAATCCTCGTTTTTCTTTACATAGTTAGAAGACTTTTGAAATCCATTTTCATCGCAGATGTAAAGGCGAAAACACACGTTGGATAGTTCTTCTGCAATAACAGGCAGCATATCGTCATACGTTTCTAGCTTTCTGCACTTTGTCATTACCTGCTGCATTTTATCTTGAAAGCGTTCTGTCAGCTGGTAAACAGCAAGCAGCTTTTTCTTTTCGTGAGCGATATACATTTCAAAACGTTCCTTTAGTTTATCCTTTAAGATGTTCGGATCGACAAGTTCAGCAGCCGGCTTATGTAAATAATAACCTTGAAAATATCTGCCTCCGTTTCTCCATGCATATTGCAGCTGATAGGAGGCTTCTATATCTTCGTATAGAAGCGTAGCACCCATTTTTCTTGCTAACAGAGATAAAGAATACAATACGTCTTGATACGACTGCGCCATGTCCGTTTGTCTCAGAATATGTAAATCTACTTTTAAGATATCTGGTGAAAGCAACCCAATCCTGTCTAGATTACTACTTTCTTTTCCTATATTATCAATTGCAATCTTAATACCATATGTTTGATAATACTTTAGTAAGTGTTGAAGTGATTCCAAATCTCCACTAAAATTGTGTTCTGTAATTTCGAGAACAATTCGATCAAGAGATAATCCTTTATTTTCGAAAAGTTGCAATAATTCTAGCAAGGATTCTCCATGATCGTTCATTAATAAATTAGGGTTCTGATTAATAAAAATTAAAAATTGTTCTTCCTGGGTCAACATATGCTCGAGCGCTTGTGTTAAAACAGCATAATCAACTTCTATGCGATATTCATCCGGAATCGCATCATCATGAAAGAATGGGCCGAGACTTTCAATTTCCCCTTCATTTTGAAACCTGGCCAACACTTCATAGCCAATTACTCTATGTCCATCTGCACTAAAAATTGCTTGATAATACGGAAGAGTTTTCTCTATGTTTGTTAATACATCTAACGGGTCCACTCAACTCTCCCCTCTCCTTGTTCACTTTACGTTAGTATAATACGAATAGCATAATTTTGCTAGTCCTTCTCAGTTTGCTTTGTACTTTTTAGTGCGTACCCACCTTTAAAAAGGATGCTGATTTAGCCACTGTCCCCCGTCCATTGTAATGCATTCCCCATTGATATAAGACGCTTCATCGGAGAATAAGAAACTGGCTAATCCTGCTATTTCCTCAGGAGTTCCAAGGCGTCCTAATGGTACAGAATCTAATGTACGCGCTTTCATTTTTTCTGACTCAAATAATTTATCAGCTCCTCCTGTTCGCTCGATCGGTCCTGGCGCAATCGCATTCACCCGTATACCATATTTCTTCCCCCACTCTACTGCAAGCGTGCGCGTCATGGTTAAAACTCCTGACTTGGCACAAGCTGAATGAATAACGCCTGCTCCTGCGTTCCAGGCGTATGTAGCCACAATGTTTGTAATGACCCCTTTTGTACCTTTATCGATCCAATATTTCCCTACTGCGGAACTGCAATAAAATGTACCATTTAATACGATATTAATTACGCTGTTCCATCCGTTAATGGATAAGTCTTCAGCTGCACATATAAAATTGCCTGCAGCATTATTAACTAAAAAATCAATTTGTCCAAATGCCTTGTCTGTTTCTTGAACCATACGTTCCACATCTTCTGGATTGCGTACATCCATTACCACTGAAAGTACCTGTCCATCAAACTTTTTAATTTCATTTTCTGTCTCTTGTAATCGATCGGCTGATCTACCTGTGATTACCACATGAGCACCTTGTTCTGCAAATCGCTTCGCCATATGTTTTCCCATTCCACTTGAACCGCCAGTAACAATTACGACCTTGTTCTTCAATTTATCTTCCTCCCCAAAATATAAGTGTTTTACAACTATCATTTTACTATTTTTTCTGAATAAAGTGAAACTTTTATCTATTTAACTTAAAAGCAGACTTCTCGTTGTGATGATAAAAAAAACAATGCTATAATGAAAACTTGAAAACTATAAGGAATAGGTTGATTTTGCATGAAAAAGACGTATACAAGACGATCTTTTTTGAAAGGACTAGCGTCTATTTCGTTAGGGTCTTTGCTCACCACGTCTTTTGGGTATACATATGCCAAATATATTGAGCCTAGACGTCTGCAAATTGTTCGTCATACAATTACTTCTAAAAACATTCCGAAAAGCTTTAACGGAATAAAAATTTTACAATTTAGTGATATTCACCTTGGACTCTCTTACGATTTATTACAACTAGAACAGCTTATGGTGACCATAAATAATTTGAAGCCTAATATTATATTATTTACCGGAGATTTAATGGATGTACCTAATGAATACCCGCATCCAGAAAGAATCCCCCCAATTTTACAGAGGCTTCAGGCTCCTCTTGGAAAATACGCAATATATGGAAACCATGATCATGGAGGGTATGGAACAAATATCTACAAACAAGCCATTGAAGACGCAGGATTTAGACTTCTAGTAAATGAAGTTGATACGGTTTCCATGCCTGATAAAAGCTACATTCATATTTGTGGACTCGATGATATTATGCTTGGGAATCCACAATATGAGGGAACGCTAGGGCAATTACAGCCGAATATCTTTTCTATTGCTATGATTCATGAACCTGATGTTGCTGTCAAAGCAGCTCCTTTTCCAGTAGATCTTCAGCTCTCCGGCCATAGTCATGGAGGCCAAATTCAAATTCCTTTTTACGGTCCTTTGATTACACCGCCCTTTGGGACGGTTTACCCTGAAGGAATGTACGAAGTTGGAGATTCTAAAATGAAGCTTTATGTGAACAGAGGCTTAGGAACCACTCGCATTCCTTTTCGTTTTTTAGCTACACCTGAAATTACGCTTTTCACCTTGCAAAAAACATAAAAACGCCCTTACGGGGCGTTTTTATGTTTTTTGTCTTTTTTTAGCTGATCATGACCGCCTAATTCTAGTCTTAAAGAAATAAACCAGGCTCAAAAGCTTCCGTTCAGCCATACACTACAAAGACAACTGACAAGGAGGTTAAATTATGTACTATCAATATCCCTATACAGGATATCGTAATATTCCAAATGGTGACGAGCGCTTTTTTGGATTTCCTTTTGTTGCTGGCTTAGCTGGTGGGCTGCTTGGCGGACTAGCTGTTGGCGGTTTTGGAGGCAGACCTGGGTGCTGTCCACCACCTTATCCTTATCCAGTTCCGTTTTACGGCGGTGGATTTCCTGGAGGAGGCTATCCTGGTGCCGGCTATGGAGGCGTTGGATTTTCTGGAGGAGGCTACCCTGGTGCCGGTTATGGAGGCGGTGCCCCTGTTTATAACACATACTACGGACCTGGATACGGTCCTGGTGGTCCCATTCCTAGATAATAACATGACTAAAAAGCCGAGCACTCGGCTTTTTTTATGTTATTCTTGGTCGTCGCAAAGAGCATATTGACAAAAGATCTCTTGACTGTTAATAGAGAGCTCATGTTCTTTTTTTATAACGTAATGATAATTCCCTTCTTGATCTTGTTCTCGTGCTTTTACATTATCAGCAAGCATAACTTCAAGCCACTTCCACACTTTTTTTTTCAAATGTGTATCCAAGATAGGAAATAAAATTTCTACTCGTTTCACCATATTTCTTGTCATCATATCTGCAGATGACAAGAAAAACTTTTCCTGTTTATTATGATGAAAATAATAGATTCGGCTATGCTCTAAAAATCGTCCGACAATGCTTCTTACCCTTATATTCTCGCTAACGCCTTGAATTTGAGGGCGCAAGCAGCACGTTCCTCTAACAATGAGTTCGATTGTCACACCAGCTATAGAAGCTTCATATAGCTTCATAATTAAAATTTTATCCGTCAATGAGTTCATTTTCCCAATGATTCTTCCATTGCCATACCGTCTGTGATAATGGATTTCCTTATCAATGAGATGCAAAAAATCATTTCTTATATCAAATGGTGCAACGGATAAATGATGATATACTGGTTTTTGCGTATAGCCACTTAAGTAATTAAAAAAATTGGCCGCATCTATCCCGATGTTTCGATTGACAGTAAAAAGACTTATATCCGTATAGATCTTTGCCGTCGCATCGTTGTAATTCCCAGTACCAAGATGAACAAACCGTTTAATATGCTCTCCTTCTCTTCTCACCACGAGCGTAATTTTACCATGCGTTTTTAAATGAGTCATTCCATATATCACGTGGCACCCTGCCCGCTCTAGCTCTTTAGCCCATTGCACATTATTCTCTTCATCAAACCTCGCTTTTAGTTCAACTAGTACCGTCACTTGTTTACCTTTTGCAGCTGCTCGTTTTAATGCTTTAATAACGGGAGAATCTCCGCTTACCCTGTATAACGTTTGCTTAATAGCGAGCACATTTTCATCGTCTGCTGCACCGTTAACAAAATCAAGTACCGGCTTAAACGATTCATAAGGATGGTGAAGCAAAATATCTCTTTGAATCATTTGGTCGAAAACATTTTGATCCGGATGTAACTCTGTTGTAAGCTTAGGAATAAAGGCTTTGTCAGCCAACTCTTCATGCGTAGATTTAAGTAATCTATAAAACGAAAATAAACTGGTTAAATCCAGCTGTCCTTCGATCTCATACACATCTTCATCGTCAATTTCAAGTACTGACTTTAAATACGCTAGTACACCCTGATCATATGGACTCTTAATCTCAAGCCGAACAGCCGCTCCCCATTTTCGCTTCTGTAACTCTTCTTCAATTTCTTTTAGTAAATCTTGAGCGTCTTCTTCGTGAATAGTCATATCTGCGTTGCGGGTAATTCGAAATTGAGAAACGGATGAAACGCGGTATCCCTTAAACAACTTTTTAATAAAATAGGCAATTACATCCTCTAGCAATACAAATAGACGGGTAGAATCTGACGTGGCTATTTCAATGTAGCGCGTTAGCACCGAAGGTACTTGAACGATAGCTAGTCTTTCTTTTATCTCGGCAATTTGCTGCTCATCATTTAAATTTTCTGAAAGGACGACTACTAAGTTCAAGCTTTTATTCATCAACATAGGAAACGGCCGGTAGGTATCAATAGCCATAGGAGTTAATACGGGAAAGATTTGCTCGTCAAAATACTGTTTAAGCTTATCTAGATTTGATTTCTCCAGCTTTTCAACCGTAATGATTTCCACGCCGTATTTCTGTAATTCAGGAAGAAGTGTATGAATATACGTATCATACTGCTGCTTGACTAGATCGTGGTTTTGTTTGGAGATAGAAAATAGCTGCTGTTTAGGAGTTAAGCCTGCTTTGTTTTCAGGTTTGCTAAATCCAGCTTTCACTTGATCTTTTAATCCGGCTACCCGAATCATAAAAAACTCATCCAGATTTGAACTGAAAATCCCTAGAAATTTAAACCGCTCAAGCAAAAGGTTTTTCGTATCTACTGCTTCTTCCAGCACCCGCTTGTTAAAAGCCAGCCAGCTCAATTCACGATTATTGTAATAAGCTGAATCAGCCACTTGTATGGTTTGCTTATAAGTGCGATTACTTTCTAACACTGGCCTCACCTTCCAGGATAATGGATTTAATCTAGTTAGCTATACTGAATATTCTAACCGATCCAGCGTTATTCTAAAGCTTAGTAAATTCAAGAACAATATTTTTTTTCACTACTTTTTCTAGATGCTTTTTCTGTTTTTCAGCCTGATATTGTTCAGGACGAAAGGTTTTTGTACATAATAGTTTAATCGTAACTGTGTTTTCATTGCTTTTCATGTCAATATGTTGAACAACATTTCGCTTTGTTGCATGTAAACCGTCAGCTATTTTTAAAACCGCACCGAGCAGCTGGACTTTTTTTTGTTCTTCTTTTGTTAACCACTTTTTAAAAGGAGCAACATATTGCCTAAAAGAAGACTTCCCTTTATATGAAGAAACAAGTGCCAGCTTTAAACGTTCTCTATGTGAAATTCCATCGATTGTACGATTAGCAAGCACATAAAACGTATGCTGGCTGCTTGATTCCGCATCAATATACTTTCCTATATCATACACTTGCGCAGCTTTTATAAGAAGCGCTAAGTCATCCTCTTTTAAATCAACCGGTCCCTGCTCCCTAAGATGCTGAAACATCATAATAGCTGTGCGCGTAAGCTGTTTGACATAATCTTTATTTACTTCAAACTCTTCCATTATTTCTTGAAAACTTTGCTGTATGACATCGGGGTACATTGGCTGGATATTAGCATCAGAAGCCTCCTTAAATAACACCCCTTCTCTTAAGCCTTTGCGGCTTAAGATGAAACGAGTCGCGTTGACTGTTTCATATAATGATTGAAATACTTCAATCGCTGGCAAAATTGTATCCGCACGATCTTTTGACAAGCGGTCTAGCTTTTGAAGATTGTGATAAGACAATGAGCCTATAGCAGATTTCACATGCAATATATCAGCTAAATTCATTTCATATTGATGCAGCCCGGCGAGAGGATAGTGGATAAAACCTTGATGCACTTGCACCATACTTCTTGCACTTCCTCCAATTGCTACAATCGGAACTTGGCGATTTAAAAGCCATGGGACAGTATGGAAATGCCGGATCACGAAATCGCGGATTTTTACTTTTTCTTCTGCAGTGGGAATATTGCCTTTGACGAACTGCAGACGCAGAGATAAGGCACCGAACGAAAAGCTGTGGTACTGCACTAACTCTCGATTGCGAAAATACGTAACTTCCGTACTTCCCCCACCAATGTCAATTGTAATGGCTTCTTCGATCGAAGTGGAATGAATAACGGCAACAAAGCCGTAATACGCTTCTTCATATTCAGACAATAGTTGAATAGAAAAGCCCGTTTCTTTTTTTACAAGCGCTAGAACTTCTTTTGCATTAGCCGCTTGACGGATGGTAGCTGTGGCCACACAGGTAACGTGCGGCAGCTGCTGATGCTTGGTAATAACTCCAAACGTTTCAAGCGTATCAAGCAAGGTACATATTCCTTTAGCCGTTAACACTCCTTCTTTACTTAAATAATTTCGAAGCCGTGCAGCTACTTTCACGTTTTCAATTTGCTTAAACCCTCTGCCTTTTTTGTATTCATAAATAACAAGGCGTATCGTATTTGAACCTATATCAATCAGTCCATGTTTATAAGTCAATGTAATTTCAACACCTTTTTCAAAATAACTTTATGCTCACAAAAGTCACTTTTACTTTTTTCAATCGTATACTGTTACAACATAGTCATATATCAAAGGAGCGAAGTTAATGAGATATATAGTAAAGCGCGGTGAAACCTGGCAAAGCGTTTCAGGTGACTACCGGATTCCGGTTGAAGACCTGTGGATGGCTAATCCTTTTGTAAGCCATAGTACGCTGAAGCCTGGGCAAGTAATCATCATTCCACACCTCCCTGATAAAGAGCTCATTCCTTACACGATCCACGTGTTTATTGCTGAAAAGCAGCTTGAATTACGAAGAAATAATATCATACAAAAAGTCTATCCCATTGCAGCAGGAAAAATGCTGAGCGCAACCCCTACTGGAGACTTTATTATCGTTAACCGGGAGCCAAACCCCGGGGGGCCTTTTGGCACAATGTGGCTAAGCTTGTCTAAAAAGTCATATGGCATTCACGGAACAAATGATCCAAGTTCTATTGGAAAAGCCGTATCCAAAGGATGCATTCGCATGTATAATGCCCAAGTAAATGAGCTAGCTAAAATTGTGCCAAATGGGACTGGTGTTTATATTCGACCTTCTCGACGAATGGCTCAATAGTTCGGGATTTACTAGTCAATAATTGTTTAACTGTGGGAGCAGCATTTTTTTTAAAATAGAAAGTATGGCTTGCTGTTCCACTTTACTTGTATAAGGAAGCGTAACAAAACAAACCCTATACATAGGAAATTTCATTAATTACCAAAATACTTCTTCGTGTAATTATTTTCAAATGGGACAAGACACGCTATAATGAACGTATCAGCTTTCACCTTATAGGTTGAACAGCTGATATGATAGAAAGGGAGTGAACGTATGTCTCAAGCAAATGGACAAGGCTCTTTGACCCCGTCTGTATCTGAGATTGCACAAGCTATTTTCACTGTAAATCGTCACGCAAAAGCTGCTCCTGATCCTAAGCAGTTATATACGTTAAAGAAAATTGCATTAGATCAACTAATTTTAGAAGGAAAAGCCAAAAAAGAAGGACTTCACTTTTCGCCAAACCCTGGTAAAAGTCAACAAAAATCAGATGTACTTGTATCAGTTGGAGACTACTTTTTCCATATGCCTCCAAAGAAAGAAGACTTCAAAGAGTTATCACACCTCGGCCATTTAAACCATCAGTATCGAAATCCCAAAACGACTATGTCATTATCTTATGCGAAGCGCTTATTATCTAAATATACGGGTCATCTCGTACAGCCGGCTAAAAGCCCTGTTTCGACTCCAAGAAAACGGCAAGCACCTGTGTTTAAACCGCTGGGTAAAAGTTATTTTTAAAAAAAGTGCCTGAAGTGGAGCGATCTGCTTTCAGGCACTTTTTTGTGATTCTACAAAATATAAAGATCGATCAACTCAACAAGCTCTCCGATTTCTGGCTTACTTACTTGTCCTTCCGCTCCTACCATCTTTCCCTTGTGACGTAAATCTTCTGTGATAAGAGAAGAGAAGATAATGACTGGAAGTACAGAAAGCTGAGGATTTTCTTTTACTTTTTTAGTTAAATGATGCCCATCCATTTGCGGCATTTCTATATCTGTAATAAGCAGCTGGACTTGATCACTGATTTCCACTCCTTCATCGATCACCGAGCTTAGATAGTTCCATGCTTCCTCACCGTTCTCAAAAAATTCCGTGTTCTCATAACCTGCTTGTGCAAGAGTATCTTCAATCATTCGGCGCAGCAGCGGCGAGTCTTCAGCCACGACAATCTTTTTATTAGAGCGTTCCCTAGCCCCTAGCTTTTTTATTTTCGACTGATTAATACCCGCATCAGGGTTCACGTCAGAAATCAACTTTTCAAAGTCTAACAGCAGAATCATTTGACCGTTTAATTTCACCACTCCAGTAATCTGTGTTTCCAAACCTTGATACAAATCTGAAGGCTTCTCAATTTCTTTCCAAGAAATACGGTGAATTTGCGTCACTGCATGGGTATGAAAGACAATTTTTTGCTGATTGAACTCTGTAACAATTAACTTATCTTTTTCCGGCGTATTTGAAGGTTCCATTTTTAACGCTTTTGCTATGTCAACAACAGGAAGTACTTCCCCTCTTAGCTCTGTAATACCTTCTATGTAAGAATGCGCATTTGGAACAGGTGTAATAGATACGGGATTAATAATCTCTCTAACTTTTACTACATTGATGCCAAACCAAACATTTCCTATCTCAAATTCGACAATTTCCAGTTCGTTTGTGCCACTTTCCAACAAAATTCCTTTATCTCGATTCATATACTTACTCCTCTCATCTCACCTGCTTATCTAATAGTCCATATTTCCTATTATAGTGACCGCCTCTTATATCCGTAAAGAAAAATTTTCTTATTTTGGTATCCTTTTCTCCTAAAACATATACATAAAATATTGTTTTATGAATTGACAGAATATTATATACTATATAAAAACATGAGCGTTGATCCCTTTCGTCTCATCCTCTGCTCAGTTTTTTACTTGCTCTACTTTACTTCTCTATACTAGCTTATGAACTTGAGTCAAACGACTACTCCTATTAAAACGAGGTGTAATTTATGAACAGAGGATTACAAAAAGAAGAAACAAAAAAACGCATCCAAAAGGCCGCTATTTCTTTATTCCAACAGCAGGGATATCAAAAAACGACTGTGTCTCAAATTACCCATGAAGCGGGTGTAGCAAAGGGTACATTTTTTAATTACTTCAAAACAAAAGAAGAAGTTCTTCACTACCTTGGAATTAATTTCACAAACCGTATCTCCTATAAATTAGAACAGCTCCTTCAAACAGAAGAATCAACTGCTTCTATTGTTAAACAACTGTTTTTATTACTAGCGCAATCAAACGAAGAAGCGAACCCTCACCTAATCCGTTCTTGGTTTCATATTGCTATTACCAACAGTTCCTTTCAACAATCTGAAATTCTTCAAATTGAAAAAATGCGCGCTCATTTTACAAAAGTTTTTCAAACAGGACAAGACCGAGGTGAACTTATAGTCGATATTCCTGCCGAAGAAATGGCTTCCATTGCTATACTTAATTTTTTTGGCACACTTCTCTACTGGTGTACCAACCACCCCGACTCTACTACCCTTCAAGAAAGAATAGACAAGTCGGTTACTCTTCTATTTAGAGGGTTTCTTATTCATTCCTAAAAGCCTGTTCACAAATTTTTAACAAGAAATCGAAGATAGCTGTGGACTCTACAGCCAAAACGGTTTATACTACACAAAGTGAATGAATAATCTTAAAAGAAGGTGTTCGTAATATGAAAGGCTCCGTCATTCTTTTTAATGACGATAATGAAATGACCATTATTGAAAACGTAGAAGAAGCTGTATATCAAGATATTAAAGAACAAGAAGGCTCTGATCACTGCGTTGTAACATTGGACGATCATGAAGTTGATTTTGGCTACGTTTCCCCCGTTTATTGGCGTGAAGGCCAAATACACACTGACTAATATACAAGACCTGCATATATATGCAGGTCTTTTTATGCGCTTATTATTTTGAATCTAGAATTGAACGTGAAGCGAGGAACCTCTGATTTCCTAACACATACCTTAGCACATTCGCAGCTAAAAAACAGGGTTAACAACTATATAGAAAGGGTACATTTCAAGTAATAGAAGCTGCGTTTTATTTTTAAAAAGGAGGTTTATGTTATGAGTTCTTATCGAAAAAATATGAATCACTATCCTCACTCATCTCAGTACACACCTTACCAACACTATTACGCGAAAGAAGCTGATCGTATTTTAACGACTATGAGTACAAACTTTAATAAACAGCATTTGAAATCTCTTATCGACGATGCGTTAGATAACAGAGATGAAGAACAATTTTATGAACTAACAACAGCTTATAATAAGCTGTATAATACCTAACTTAAAACCACTATTTGCAAAATGCGCAAATAGTGGTTTTTTACCTATTTTCATTGTGATAAAATGAGTTGAAAATACGCGGAAGGATTTGAAACTATGGAGCACTTAATCAATAAACGTGTCAAAGAAATTGAATTATCAGGAATACGTACATTTTATAATATGGTCTCACAATATCAAGATGTTTTATCCCTCACAATTGGACAACCTGACTTCTTAACACCACAGCATGTAAAAGAAGCGGCAAAATCTGCAATTGATGATAACCAAACTTCTTATACCCACAATGCTGGAACGATAGAACTGCGCGAGGCAGCAGCTCAATTTGTCAAAGAAAAATATGACTTGCACTATAACCCAGCTGATGAAGTGATTGTGACCATTGGAGCTAGTCAAGCAATTGATATTGCTCTTCGCACCATTTTAGAAGAAGACTCCGAAGTTATTTTACCTGGACCTGTTTACCCAGGATACGAACCGCTTATCCGGTTAAACGGCGCTAAACCTGTACATATTGATACAACCGAAACAGGATTTCGACTAACAGCGGATTTAATCCAACAACATTTGACGTCTAAAACAAGATGCGTCATCTTACCTTATCCGTCTAATCCTACAGGCGTGACGTTGTCACAGCAAGAATTAGAAGAAATTGCTGCTCTTTTAAGCGATAAAAATATTTTTGTACTATCTGATGAAATATACAGCGAGCTCGTTTTTGATAAAAAACATCAGTCCATTGCCTCCATTTCATCTATGAGAGAGAAAACAATTGTTATTAACGGAGTATCAAAGTCTCATTCCATGACAGGCTGGCGAATTGGCCTTTTATTTGCTCCTTCTTATTTAGCCAAACATATTTTAAAAGTTCATCAATACAACGTGAGCTGTGCTTCTTCTGTCTCTCAAGCAGCTGCACTCGAGGCACTGACAGCAGGCAAAAATGATGCGGTAGATATGAAAAAAGAATACGAACAAAGACTGAATTATGTTTATGACCGGCTAGTAAACATGGGATTTGACGTAGAAAAGCCGACGGGTGCTTTTTATATCTTCCCTTCTATTCAGAACTTCCACAGTAATTCATTTGATTTTGCCCTGGAGTTAGTAAAAGAAGCGGGTGTTGCACTAGTACCCGGCAGCGCTTTTTCTTCCCACGGTGAAGGATATGTACGCCTGTCGTATGCGTATTCCATGAACACGCTGCATGCAGCCTGTGATCGAATTGAAGCTTATCTTACCTCTCGTCAATCACGTTAAGCCGATGGTAAGAAGTGTATGCATTTTTTTGTGAGTGATAGCACATAAGAGCGGGTATACTAGAAGCATATAAATTGACTTCAATAGTGTATCATTATAAAATGTGCATCGATTCACTAAAGAAATACATACTTTTAACGGAGGTTTTTATTATGACAAAAGATTTTTTTGATGTGGTAAATGAACGTACATCGATTCGAGAATATGACTCTTCAGCTAAATTAAGCAAAGAAGAATTAACGGAACTTTTAGAAGCAACAGTGAAGTCACCATCAGCTTGGAACTTACAGCACTGGCATTTCGTTGTTATTACAGACCAAGATGCGAAAGAACGTCTACTTCCAATTGCTTACAACCAAAAACAAATTACAGAAGCAGGCGCTGTAGTAGCTGTCTTAGGTGATTTAGAAGCCAATAAAAATGTAGATGAGGTGTACAATCCACTAGTCGAAGCAGGTCACATGACAGAAGACGTAAAAAATATTTTGTCAGGACAAATTAACGGCGCTTATAAAAACGGTGCTTTTGCCCGGGATGCAGCGTTTACGAATGCTTCTCTTGCATCTATGACATTCATGCTTGCAGCAAAAGCAAAAGGATTAGACACTTGCTCAATGGGCGGATTTAACGCTCAAAAATTTGTAGAAGAATTTAAAATTGAGGATCGATACATTCCGGTTATGCTTATCTCAGTGGGAAAAGCGGCTAAAGAAGCTCACGCTAGCGATCGTTTACCATTAGATCAAGTTACAACTTGGATTTAACAAAAAACCCTGCAACTGCAGGGTTTTTCTATGTAACTAAATGGATTTCACCATGCCTCCGTCGATTAGAAATGACTGGCCTGTCATATATGAATTCGCTCCCGAAACAAAGAAAGCAACGGCTTTAGCAAACTCTTCAGGCTGACCGTAGCGTTTAAGAGGAATTTGGTTTCTCATCTCTTCTTCAATTTCTGAAACGTCTACTCCCAGTTTTTCAGCACGAATGGTATCTAGCTCTTTCACTCGGTCTGTTGCAATTCTTCCTGGCGCAACCGTGTTAATTAAGATACCGTCCTCTGCTAGTTCTGAAGCAAGTGTTTTGGTAAGTCCCACGATTCCTGTACGGAAGGTATTTGACAGAATAAGTCCAGCAATTGGCTCTTTAATGGAAGAAGAAGCAATATTGACGATACGTCCTCCGCTCTTTTTCATAACGGGCACTACCTCACGAATAATACGAATATAGCTGAGGAGATTTAACTCAAATGCATGCTTCCAATCATCATCTGTTAACGAAAGGAAGTTCCCAGCTTTAGGACCTCCTGTATTATTAATTAAAATATCAATGGTTCCAAACGTATCTACTGTATATTGAATAACATCTTGAATGTCTTGAGTTTTCGTGACATCTGCCGTTTTATGTAACACTTGTCCGCTTCCAAGATATGAAATCTCTTCCGCTACTTGGATTAGTTTCTCTTCTGAACGACTTGCAATCATAACGTTTGCGCCTTCTTCTGCGAGCCTGGCAGCAATCGCTTTGCCGAGCCCTTGGCTGGCCGCAAATACAAGCGCTGTTTTTCCTTTTAATTCAACATCCATTTCTTTCACCTCGTCTAATAGTTTGAATCTTTTTAACTTTATCACGTTCTCGTCAAATTCTTCAATAAATATGAAATAATTTCTTTTTTCCATATGGTATACTTAATTATCTGAAAATTATTTCTTAAAGGAGGCAAAAAAGCAGTGTATAAAAAGCAATGCTTTGTCTTTCATCAAAATAAGCCTGTAACATGTACGGTACGATCATATACATCAAATGACTTCGATGAGCTGATTCGGATTCAAGAAGAAAGTTTCCCCCCTCCTTTCCCTTCTGAATTATTATGGAGCAAAGCTCAGTTAAATAACCATGTTTCCCTATTTCCGGATGGAGCGCTATGCGTGGAGATAGACGGGACAATATGCGGATCTATCACAAGCGCGATTGTTTCAGTGGAAGGAAATGAGGCTCACACATGGGATGAAGTAACAGGAAGCGGATATATTCATACGCACGACCCTTCTGGTAATACGCTTTATGTAGTGGACGTATGCGTCATTCCTTCGCATCGATCGATTGGGCTTGGGAAGCTGCTTTTGCAGTCTTTATATGAAGTCGTGATTCATTACAATTTAGAAAGGCTGCTCGGCGGGTGCCGCATCCCTGGATACGCATCAGTGTCTTCCTTGTACACGCCCGTTGAATACATGAACCTTGTATCAGCCGGAACTCTCTACGACCCGGTTATGACCTTTTTAATGCGCTGTGGCAGAACGCCTATTGGTCTCGCAGCAAACTATATTGAAGATGAAGATTCACACAACTACGCCGTACTAATGGAATGGAAAAATCCATTTTATACGGCTATTCAAAAAGAGGCTGGAGCAAAGGTATTTTAGCCCAAGTGAAAAACGAACCGTTAATCAACAGGTTTGATTAACGGCTCGTTTTTTTGTGATTGTGAATATAGTTTTATCTGTTTCGTTCCTTCTAGCAGTTGATTAGAGAGCAAGGCGAAGACTCCTGCGGGAAGTGAGACCCTATAGGGGCGGAAGCGACGAGGCTCAGCGGCCGCCCGCGGAAAGCGACGCCTTGCATGGAAATCCACTGCGGTGTAATAAGCAGTCCAGCTCATGTATCACATGTGTTCGTCTTTAGGTTGGATTCATTTAGTTATGTCTCAACCTCTTTTTAGATTATTGAACTTCTTCAATGCTCCACTCTAGCTCTTTATGAGTGAGAACAAGATGCGCCTGCAATTTACTCATCTCTTTGTGCTCAAACCGATCATTATACATTTCATTCATGTCGTCAAAGTCACCGATTGTATACAAAGGAATTTTAATATCTCTACGGGATTGCACCATGTGTTCAAAATCAATAAACAAACCGTCATTCGTTAAAGTAAGAAGCGTATTTGCTAACACTAGAGGCAATATTGGATATTCTAACTTTTTCCTTCTAAATACAAATCTTTTTTGCTTAATTTCTGACATTTTCAACGGAATGATTCGGCTTAAAATATGCTTCATATCATACACGTCTCGAAAATAGATTTTGTTGTAAAATCCATCATCATGAGCTAAATAAACAAATTGATTACCGAGTTTATTATTAAATGGCGAGTTGAGCGGTTTTTTTAAATGACCTAAATACAGCAGCGCTGCAATATCTTGAGGTTCTAACAAATCCAACGAAGATACATCCTCAAAATCAATCCAACAAAAATCACCATAATTATAAACATCATCTTCTGCTAAAAGATGAATTTGTTCTTCTTCTACGTAGTCCATATGGGTTTGGTAATGGTAATCACTGTCTTCAAAACCGTGCTTTAACAATAATATATTTGCAAGCGGCGTAGGAAGGGAATGATAAAACTCTTTAAATTCAATTCCATATGTAATAAAGCATTTTTTATTTACATGGCCATTAATATAAACGATATCTCTTATTTCATCTGCTTTACTCAACCGTTCTAACCACCTTATTGATTGATTCTGTGATCGATATGTAACCGTTCTACTGATTTATATATTATACTTCTAAAATAAACAATGTGTAAATATATATTGTTGGCAATTTCTTTCGTATTCACTCCTCTTCTACTGATCATTTTATTTGATAGGAAAGAAAGGTATAGAGCTGATTGTGAATGTGGTAGAATGTGTATATCTTATTAATTAGCATGTATGAACACGGAGGTATACAAAATGGATGTTCGCCATTTGCATTACTTAACAGAAGTGGCTAAACATAAAAATTTCACAAGAGCTTCTGAAGCGCTGCATATTTCGCAACCTTCTCTCAGTAAAATGGTTAAATCATTAGAAGAAGAGCTCGGCACACCTTTGTTTGATCGCGCTGGCAAACAAGTTCAGCTTACCGATGCAGGAATAATTGTGTACGAGCAAGCAGAAAGCATTTTATCTTCTCTCCGAGATTTATCGGATTCCCTCTATGATTTAATGCATTTAAAAAGAGGAACCATCAAAATAGGCATTCCCCCTATTATTGGTACATTGTTTTTTCCTACTATTATTAAAGCATTTCGAGAGCAATACCCTGAGATTCATATTCAATTAGTGGAATATGGCGCTAAAAGAATGCAAAAATTTGTGGAACAAGGAGAAGTGGATGTGGGCGTAGTTTTACTTCCAGTTGATGAAAACATGTTTTTTACGACTCCTTTAGCCCGAGAAACACTGCAGCTTGTTGTTCATAAATCTCATCCGTTAGCTCAGCATTCTACGATTTCATTAAAAGAGTTAAAAGACGAAACGCTTATTTCCTTTCATGAAGACTTCACCATGCATGAAATGGTCTATAACGAATGTTTAAAAAATGGATTTACACCTAATATTGCTTTTAAAAGCTCTCAGTGGGACTTCATTGGAGAGTTGGTAGCTGCTAATCTCGGCATTGCTCTTTTCCCTTATTCATTATGTGAAAAGCTTGATTTGGAGCATGTGAAAGTAATTAATCTCGAGAATGCTATTCCATGGGAAATTGCTTTAATCGTTAAAAAAGATCGCTATATCTCTTATGCTACACAGGCTTTTATTGATTATATTAAAAGTACAGTTTAACAAAGCTGAGACAAAAGTAGTTTAATTAAAAATCCAAATGAGTTTGATTCTTAATAGAAAATCAAACTCGTTCGGATTTTTTTATGGTGGTGAACGTAGGTTCCATATATGTAGCGGCTTTTAGCTGTTGATTGGAGAGCAAGGCGAAGACTCCTGCGGGAAAAGCGGAAGCGACGAGGAGGCTCAGGGGCCGCCCGCGGAAAACGAAGCCTTGCATGGAAATCAACAACGGTGTAATAAGTCATTCATGCTAAATCACTTTTCCCATTGGTTCGTCTTTAGATTGAATTGATTTAAGCATGTCTCCATCTCTTTTTTTAATTACCTTTTATTAAATAATTAGACCTTATATTTCACAAACTCTTTTTTTGAAAAGGTTACCAACGCATTTGTAAAGAGATTTCTTTCAACTATAACTAAAAAGAATAGTTATCATAGTTATTATATATTTCATATTATAGTCGTTTTTTTGTAAGATAAGTGTGTAGCATTCATTTACTTAAGTTGTATCCCCATTTGCAAAATCCAAATAGTTTCTCTTTTCCCATGATGGAGTCGTCTTTTCAGCATAGACGACTCCATTATTGTCTCAACAAACTAGGAATGAATGAATAAAAACATAAATAAAGGAGGCTAATCATGAAACTGATTATGGTGATTTTACAGATTTTATTACTAACGGCTCTGTTTTTAATAGGAGAAAGTATTTCACAGTGGTTTGACCTCCCAGTGCCAGGTAGTATCATCGGATTTTTCTTACTGTTTTTCTTACTGTACTTTAAAGTAATTAAATTAAGCTGGGTTGAACAAGGTGGAACACTGTTAGTGGGAGAACTATTACTATTTTTCATACCAGCCGTCGTTGGACTCATCAATTATGGAGATGTATTGATGCATTTTGGAATCCAGATTGTGATTATTATCACAATCAGTACGATTATTGTGATGTCTATAACGGGAATCATTGCAGAACATATTTCAAGAAGAAAGGAAGGTTCGCTAAAATGACATTACTCACATGGATTGCTCTTCCGCTTACACTGCTCGTTTATGTCGGCACAAAAGTGCTCTATAAAAAATATAAGTCTATGCTAGTTTCCCCTATTTTACTAGCCCCCATTCTTTTAATTGGTATCTTATTAGTAACGAATGGCTCTTATGATCATTATAAGCAAGGTGCCAGTGCTATTAGCTTTATGCTTGGACCAGCAACCGTTGCTTTTGCTGTTCCTATGTTTAAGTATTTTGATTTACTCAAAAAACATCGTGTTGAAATCAGCTTAAGCGTAGGGCTCGGCACGTTTGCTGCCATGATATCTTCCATGCTGTTAGCATTAGTGTTTCATTTACAATCAACGCTGGTTCATAGCTTGATTCCAAGATCGGTTACGATTCCTATTGCTGTTAATGTATCTCAGACGCTAGGAGGAGATCCAAATATCACCATTATGTTTGTGATTATAACCGGTGTAGTAGGATGTATGGTCGCTCCAAAACTGATTAAGCTCCTCGCACTGCACTCTTCTCTAGCAAGAGGTCTTCTTTTAGGAGTAGCTTCTCATGGGACAGGTACAGCAAGAGCTTTTGAATTTGGAAAAATTGAAGGTACTTTTTCTAGCCTTGGCATGATCGTAGCAGCACTTCTTACAATGCTGTTTGCGAATATGCTTCTGCCTACTATTTTCGCTTAAAAGATAAAAAAGGTGTGATCATATATGATCACACCTTTTTATTATCCAATATGAAAAGTTGATTTTACGAACTCAATAACTTCTTCCGTAGAAGACATTGATAGAATTGTATCTAAATGAGGTTCGATATCAGCTTTTGATAATTGACGGATTTGAGAACGAGCTTTCAGAATAGATGTTGCACTCATTGAGAATTCATCTAAGCCTAAACCTAAAAGAATTGGAATTGCAATCTCATCTCCTGCCATCTCTCCGCACATGCCTACCCACTTACCTTCTTTGTGAGCCGCTTTGATTACCATATTCACCAAGCGAAGAATCGCTGGGTTATACGGTTGGTATAAATAAGACACGCGCTCATTCATGCGGTCAGCAGCAAGCGTGTATTGAATTAAATCGTTTGTTCCGATAGAGAAGAAATCTACTTCTTTAGCAAATAAATCTGCGATTACCGCTGAGGAAGGAATCTCTACCATCATCCCTACTTCGATGTCTTCCGAAACTTGTACGCCTTCTTGTTGAAGTTTAGCTTTTTCTTCTAAAAGAATAGCTTTTGCTTGACGGAACTCATCAACAGTAGCAATCATAGGAAACATAATTTTCAGATTACCGTATACGCTTGCACGTAGAAGCGCACGAAGCTGTGTACGGAACATGTCTTGCATCTCTAGACATAAGCGAATGGCACGGAATCCTAAGAATGGGTTCATTTCTTTTGGTAGATTTAAATAAGGAAGCTCTTTGTCTCCACCAATGTCAAGAGTACGAACAACCACTGGTTTGCCTTCCATACGTTCAAGAACTGTTTTATAAGAAGTAAACTGCTCTTCTTCCGTCGGAAGATCTTCGCGACCCATATATAAGAATTCTGTACGATAAAGGCCAACGCCTTCGCCGCCGTTTTCTAATACGCCTTTTACATCTTCTGGTGTACCAATGTTAGCTGCAAGTTCAACGTGATGATCATCAGCTGAAACCGTTTTTTCATTCACAAGCTTAGCCCACTCAGCTTTTTGTTCTGCATACTCAGCGGCTTTTTTCTCGTAAGCTTTTACTGTTTCTTCGCTTGGATCAACGATAACTTCGCCATCTAAACCATCAACAATTACTAATACACCGTTTTGAATGTCTTCCATAACTGTTTTTGTACCTACAACAGCTGGGATCTCCATTGAACGCGCCATAATTGCTGAGTGAGAAGTACGTCCGCCAATATCTGTTGTAAATCCTTTTACGAACTTACGATTTAACTGTGCTGTATCAGACGGCGTTAAATCTTCTGCGATAATGACAACTTCTTCTGAGATTAAGCTTGGATTTGAAACGTTTACACCTAAAAGATGAGCTAATACACGTTTTGTTACGTCACGGATATCAGCAGCACGTTCTTTCATATATTCATTGTCCATTGACTCAAACATATTAATAAACATTGCCGCTACTTCATCAAGTGCATGTTCAGCGTTTACATTTTCATTTGTAATTTTATCTTTAATTGGATTAATAAGTTCAGGATCGCTTAGAACTAATAAGTGAGCTTCAAAGATTTCTGCTTTGTCATCTCCAAGTTCTTTACGAGCGTGCTCTCTAATAATTTCAAGTTCTGATTTTGACTTTTCTAGCGCAGCTTCTAGACGTGCTACTTCTGCTTCAACTTCAGTTACTGATTTTTTTTCAACGGTTAATTCTGGATTTTCTAGACGAAATGCTTTAGCAATAGCAATGCCGCTAGAAGCGGCAATGCCTTGAATTTCCTTTGTCATTATTCGCCTAATCCTTCTTTGCTCATTGTATCTTCAAGAGCAGCAAGTGCATCTGCTTCGTCAGAACCTTCTGCAGAGATAGTGATTGTAGCGCCTTTTTGAATACCTAAAGACATAACGCCCATGATTGATTTTAAGTTTACAGTTTTACCGTTGAATTCTAAGTTGATATCAGAATCAAATTTGCTTGCTGCTTGTACTAAAGTTGTTGCTGGACGTGCGTGAATTCCTGAGTCTGCTGTTACTGTAAATGTTTTTTGTGCCATGTTAAATCAATCTCCTTTTTACTTTGAAATGTTAATAATATTTGCTTCTTGTTGAGAAACTTGGCCCTGCTTTAAGATATCAATTTTTTCATCAGCTTGTAAATTCGTGAAAATGATCGGCGTAATCGTCGATGGCGCATTTTCTTTTACAAAGTCTAAATCAATTTTCAATAGAGGCTGTCCTTTTTTCACTTCATCGCCTTGGGCAACTAAAGCTTCAAAACCTTCGCCTTTTAAATTAACTGTATCAATACCAACGTGAATTAAAATTTCACGTCCAGTCGTTGATTCAATACCTAAAGCATGTTTCGTCGGGAATAAGTTTACTATTTTTCCGTCCACTGGTGCAACTACCGTGCCTGTTTTCGGAATAATCGCAAAACCGTCACCCATTAATTTTTGTGAAAATACCTGATCTGGTACTTCCGATAAAGGTACCAATTCTCCCTCAATCGGTGAAACAATATCATTACCATTATCGCTTCCTACTTCAGATGTTGCAACAGGTTTTTCAATTGTTTTTGTCTCTTCTTTTGTGACAACCGGTGTTTTGCCATTCATAATGTCTTGAATTTGACCTTTTAACGTGTCAGATTTCGGACCGAAAATAGCTTGAATATTGTTACCAACTTCAAGAACACCAGCTGCTCCAAGTTTTTTCAAGCGGTTTTTATCAACATTACCTACATCATCTACTGATACACGCAAACGCGTAATACAAGCATCTAAATGTGTAATGTTTTCTTTACCGCCAAGTGCAGCTAAAACATTTGTTGGAAGCTCTGCTGCTTCTACTTTTACATCTTCTTCTCCTTCTTCTTTATCTTCACGACCCGGTGTTTTTAAGTTAAATTTACGGATTGCAAAGCGGAAACCGAAGTAGTAAATAACTGCTAGAACTAAACCTACTGGAATAACTAGCCACCATGCTGTACGGTTTTGCATAACTCCAAATAGAACGTAATCGATAACCCCACCTGAGAACGTCATACCGATTTTAACATTTAATAATTGCATAACCATAAATGATAAACCAGCAAATACTGCGTGAATTGCAAATAGTACTGGTGCTACGAATAAGAACGAGAACTCAAGCGGCTCTGTAATACCCGTTAAGAAAGATGTTAAAGCAGCTGAACCCATGATACCAGCTACATATTTTTTGTTTTCAGGACGAGCTTCGTGATAAATCGCAAGAGCTGCTGCTGGTAATCCGAACATCATGAACGGGAATTTACCAACTTGGAATGTTCCTGCTGTTAAAGGCACGCCATCTGCTAATTGAGCAAAGAAAATCTTTTGGTCACCGTGAATATGTTGACCTGCTTTATTAACGTAATCACCAAACTCAAACCAGAACGGAGAGTAGAATATGTGATGAAGTCCAAATGGAATTAATGAACGTTCAATCAATCCAAATACAAAAGCTGATAAAGTTGGGTTTGCATCAATCATGTTAGTAGAGAAAGCATTTAATCCGCTTTGAATTGGCGGCCAAATGAAAATCATAATAACACCTAAAACAATTGAAAATACCCCAGTAATGATTGGTACAAATCGTTTTCCTGCAAAGAACCCTAAATAAGATGGTAATTCAATATTGAAATAACGATTATACATGGATGAAGCTAAAATACCTACTATGATACCCCCGAATACACCTGTAGCTAACGTAGGAATTCCTAAGATGCTAGTGTAAGCTGGATTGGCACCCATTTTGTCAGGATCTAGTTGTCCTGTAGCAACTAAGATTGTGCTCATCGTTTTGTTCATAATTAAGTAGCCTACAATTGCAGCAATACCTGCTACACCGTCACCACCAGCTAAACCAACGGCAACACCAACGGCAAACAATAGCGATAAGTTGTCAAATACAATTTGACCCGCTTGCGACAAAACATTTGAAACCAATTGAACCCAGTCTGCACCAAGTGCCGGTACTGCATCTAACAATGTAGGGTTTTGAAGCGCTGTCCCTACTCCAAGTAAAATCCCTGCTGCCGGTAAAATCGCAACCGGCAACATAAGCGCTTTTCCGACTTTTTGTAATACTCCAAAAAGTTTTTTAAACATGGCGCTTACCTCCTTTTATATATTTAGTGTGCAACAAGCTATTTATTTGATACGTGAATCATTAACGCGCTTTCATAAAACGCTTTCTTTAACTAGAAAACTCATTACATCTCCTGGTGTCCTGAAGCCTAAGCTTTAAATGATTGCGCTTTCTTATAACAAAAAAAGGCATGAGGAAAAAGAAACGATAAATGGATACACTCATCCAATTACACATCGCTTCATTTCTCACTCATGCCTGATCGTATCAGTAACACGTATTGAAATGATTTTATAAATCCGTTTTTGTTATAAGTCGCTGCAGATGCATCGTTAAGTAAACTGCTTCTGCTTCATATACAGGTAAATGTAACGCTTGCTGCATTACTTTTATCACTTTCCAAGACACATTGTAACACAGGGGATATTCTTCTTTCAATAGCAAAGCAATTTTTTTTGGCTCTTCTATTTTTTCTCCTGTTTTTACTCGATCAATAGCAAAATGCAAATGACGAATCAATCTCATATAGTGCACAGATTCTTTGTCTACCTGCAGATGAAGCGATTCTTCAATCACATTAATAATCGTTTGAATAAGCTGCGAGTCTTGATTCACTTCCAGCAGGTTTTTTTCAGTCAGCGCACTGTGGATATGAAGCGCAATAAAACCAATCTCTCCTACCGGAAGCTGCACGCCTATTTTGCGACTAATAATTTCTACCACTTCAGATGCGATCGTATATTCCTCTGGATATAAAGCTTTTGTTTCAAGTAAAAATGGATTTTTAAGCCCCATTCCCTGCTGAAAACGTTTTATCGCAAACGCGATATGATCCGTCAATGAAATGTGTATATGCTCATTCAAAGGAATGTTAACACGCTTTTGAATGTGCGTTACAATATCATTCATCATTTCAATCACGTCTTCATCTACCTGAGCTAAAAGCTGCTTGTACTGTTCTTGCTCTTCTTCACTCTTTAACAAAAACATTTTCTCCACGGCTTTTGCATCGATTTCATCGCCTTTTTTCTTATTGAACCCTATTCCTTTCCCAATTAGCACAACTTCATCATAGGTAAGGTGTTTAGCAATTAATACATTATTATTAAGTACCTTTTCTACAAAAAAGGACTCTTTCACGAATCCTTCACTCCCCTGTTTCGGCTTTCTATTATTTGCTTTCCTATCTTACAAATAATACGCATAACCGTCAATTCATTTTTCTTTGTTTCAAATATTATTGAACTAAACTATTTGAGTTACGTATTATCTTAGTAGTTCTTCGCTGGAAACGCAACGTCTTTTTTGCTCGTCCCATAACAATTTTTCATAATAAAGTTTTGAAGCATAACGCTCAGAATGAATGCACCCGCTTGTAAAAGCGTAAAAAGAACAAGTGAAGTGGTAATAGATACCAGCAAAACCCCATAGTGAATCAGCAAAATATCTACTATACGCAGCCCCGCTATAATCATTCCAGCTCCAACAAAAAATTCTTTGGCTACACTCCAAACGAGGAGAATCGTAACAATACAAACGTAAATCATCGTGGCATTTACGGAATCATGAGTAGCCGACGCAAACCATCCCGTATAAAACCAATTATTATGAAAATATGCTAACAGCATAAACATAATAGTAGAAGTAATGGCGAGCATCCCGAGAAAAAATGTAGCGTAATGCACAAATGTCATATACCGTTCTGTTAGCCATACATACCAAATCTTTGAAATGCTAAAGCCTATGGTCATTAAAACGCCTGTATAAATTGTTTTCCACCAGTGATGTGTATAAATATCCCAGTGTAAAAATAATTCTTCAATCCCCATAAATATAGCTGAAATGAATAAAATATAGCGGAATTTTAATTGATAAGCAGCTACCACCATAGCCATGATTGGAAAAGCAAACGCTTGAGAAGTTAAGGAACCAAACAAATTATCAAAATATTCATTGGTCATAAAATCAGGATCGTAATCGTAACTTTCAAACAACACAAATACAACATACTCTAGTACATAAGCCATTCCAATGATAAAAAAAAGCAAAACGACTAGCTTTTTATCTTTTTTACGTATGAATACTGTAAGCAAAACGGCTGTGCTGATAATAATCAATGCAAAAAAAGCAGTATAATGAGGCATAGACGTCTCCCTTTTACGACCTAATTATTACTTAGAGTAAGACGTTTTAGCCAAATTATACATAGCTAGCTTCTATTCAAAAGAGCTTGAGACATAACTACCTCAATCCAATCTAAAGGCGAACAAACGGGATACATGAGATAGTTTGGATCGCTTTCTACACTGCAGTTGATTTCCGTGCAAGACTTCGCTTTCCGCGGGCGGCCGCTGAGCCTCCTCGTCGCTTCCGCTTCTCCCGCAGAAGTCTTTCTTCCGCTTCTCCCGCAGAAGTCTTTGCCTTACCCTTTAGTTAGAAGCCACTACATACCTGAAACCTACGTTCACCATGCCAATGAAAAAAATCCGAACGATTCATCGTTCGGATCTTCTTTCAACTAACATACTTTTGTTTCAGCCTCTTTTAACTCTTCAGCTTATAAAAACTGGAATGGTATCTATTATCCTTCAATCATTTTTGAAAGGTTAGCCATTTCGATAGCTGATGCTGCAGCTTCCCATCCTTTATTTCCTGCTTTTGTTCCTGCACGTTCAATTGCTTGCTCAATTGTTTCAGTTGTTAATACACCAAAGATAATTGGCACGCCTGTTTGTAAGCTTTGAGATGCAACGCCTTTTGCTACTTCATTACATACAAAATCAAAGTGTGGAGTAGCTCCTCGAATAACGGTTCCTAGCGTAATCACTGCATCATATTTTTTAGATTCAGCTAATTTTTTGGCGATTAATGGGATTTCATAAGCGCCCGGTACCCAAGCCACGTCTACGTCTTCATCAGCTACGCCGTGACGTTTGAGCGCATCTTCTGCTCCACTAAGTAAACGGCCTGTAATAAATTCATTAAAACGCCCTACCACGATTCCGATTTTTAATCCTGTGCCTACTAAATTTCCTTCATATAAATGATTCATCTTTTGTTCCTCCTGCTAGTATTAATATATAGTTATTTACATTTCTTTTCATGAATTAGCTTCATTTGTTATAACGAAAAAAAGTGTAAAATTATAAATGTAATAAATGACCTAATTTTTTAGCTTTTGTATCTAAGTATTTTTTATTGGCATCCACTGCCGGCATTTGAAGAGGCACTCGCTCGATCACTTCAAGGTCGTAGCCTTTTAGCCCAGTAATTTTACGAGGGTTATTCGTTAAAAGCTTCATTTGTTTGACTCCAAGGTCTTTTAAGATTTGAGCACCGATTCCATACTCTCGCAGATCCGCCGCAAACCCGAGTTTTTCATTCGCTTCTACGGTATCGTATCCTTCTTCCTGCAGCTTATATGCTCTTAGCTTATTTAGTAAGCCAATACCTCTGCCCTCTTGACGCATATACAGCAGAATGCCGCGTCCTTCTTCTTCAATTTGCGTAAGAGCTGCGTGAAGCTGAGGACCGCAGTCGCAGCGTTCAGAACCAAACACATCTCCAGTCAAACACTCAGAGTGAACGCGAACGAGAACGGGGCTATTATGATCAATATCACCTTTGATAAGAGCCACATGTTCTTTATTATCAAGTTTATTTGTATATCCTACAGCTTTAAACTCACCAAATGCCGTAGGTAAGCTCACTTCTACTTCACGGCTAATAAGCTGGTCATGTTTGCGGCGGTAGGCAATCAAATCTTTTATTGTAATCATTTTTAAATCAAATTGCTCTGCAATTTTTGTTAAATCCGGTACACGTGCCATTGTTCCATCTTCATTCATAATTTCACAAATAACACCCGCAGGCTTTCCTCCTGCTAATACTGCTAAATCAACAGCAGCCTCTGTATGACCTGCACGCTGCAGAACGCCCCCGTCTTTTGCAATCAATGGGAAAATATGTCCTGGGCGTTGAAAATCACTTGCTACCGTCGCTTCATTTACAAGAGCCATAACCGTAGCAGAGCGTTCGTATGCACTGATACCTGTTGTACTTGAAATATGATCAATACTTACTGTAAATGCTGTTCCATGTACATCCGTATTGTTCGCTACCATCGGGTGAAGATTCAATTTATGCGCAATTTCTTCATTAACAGGTGTACAAATTAATCCTCTTCCATGAGTAGCCATAAAGTTAATAACCTCAGGCGTCGTTTTTTCGGCTAATGCAATAAAATCTCCTTCGTTTTCTCGATCTTCATCATCGCATACAATAACCACTTTTCCCTTTTTTAACTCTTCAATGGCTTCTTCTACTTTATGAAACATCTCTTTCACCTCACTGTTAATTTGTAAAACCATGCTGCTGCAATAAATCCTTCATGTTACCTGAACGATTCGAGGCGCCAGGGGTTGACTTATTTGTCATCATCTGATGCATATATTTAGCTAACATATCGCATTCAATATTTACCTTGTCTCCTCGCTGTTTGTCTCCAACGACTGTGTGAAGCACCGTATGAGGAATAAGAGAAATAGTAAATGATTGGTTGCTGACATCAAAAATAGTAAGACTTGTTCCGTCTACGGAAACAGACCCTTTTAACATCATAAATTCACGAAGTTCGGGATCGACTTGAATTTCATAATAAAAGGCATTTCCTTTACGTGTTTTGCTTACAATGGTTCCAATTCCATCAACGTGTCCGCTAACGAAATGCCCTCCAAACCGGCCATTTGCAGCCATCGCCCGCTCTAAGTTAACACGTGATCCAACGGTTAGAAGCTGAAGGGTACTTGCTTTAATCGTCTCCGGCATGACATCGACCGTAAATTCATTTTGAGAGTAAGCCGTTACGGTTAAACAAACGCCGTTAACTGAAATACTGTCCCCTAAGTTCACATCTTCTAACACGGTCTTCGCATCAATCGTAAGAACAATTGCTTCTGTGGCCTTTTGAATACGTTTTATTTTTCCAATTTCTTCAATGATACCTGTGAACATTTTCTTCACCTGCTTTGGCGCTATTCCAACTTCTTATACCGTTTTGAAATAGCAGCTGCTTTTTTTTCATATTTATCTTTCCCCCAACCACTGAAAATAAAAAAGCCCCTTGAACAAATGTCCAAGGGGTCGGCTGAGCTGAATCAGTTTTATCTATGCAAAATTCCGCTAATTGTATACGAAATAAACAGTTATATTTTGTGTACAAAAACAAGGGTAGCTTTAAAAAAGGCAAACGTGTCCCTTATTAATTCAACACAAAAAAACAACTGTGCTTCCTGATCCTTCTCCCATCCAGACTTTTACTGTCGGCTCTAGATTTTAACTAGATCCACCGCTAACATACATCGTATGAAAACGGGTCACGGGCTTAAAAGCATACGCTTTATCACCGCCGGTTGGGACTTACACCCGACCCCGAAGGATAATATATTCGACTGCTATAGTCTTATTTGTTTTACATTATAGCAAAGTAAAATCGACTTGTCACATCATTTAACTTCGTTTTTTCACATCTATTCTTTAAAATCCAGCTTTTAGCTTATTTTTTCTTTTTTAATACATAGCATCCATACAAAAGCTAGTCCAATATAGCCAAATATCGGATACAAAAACTCAAGAAGCTGGGCATATCCGAATTGCCCAATAATAAAGCAGGCCAAGATAATAAACGCAAAAGCTTGTTTGTCATTCAGGGGAAGAAATGACTGAAGCTGCTTAGCGATTCCAAATACATTTCCAATCAATGTAGTAAAAATCTCGCCTAACACAACTACCGTAAATAAAACATTCACCCACGCTGAGATATTTTTAACAACGGCACTCATCGGAATATCAAGTTGAAATGAATAAGGCAAATTGGAAAGGGCAAGATGAGTAGAAACAAGCATAAACGTAAGTACACACCCTCCTATTACGGCCCCTTTTTTAATCACGCTCCTATCTTTCACGGAGCTTCCTAATGGAACCAAAACGGCCTGAGCCAAAGCTAGATTTAGGGAAATATATAAAAAGGGACTAACCGCCCACTTCCACTGCGTGACGAGCGTTAAATCCGGCTTCGTTTGAATCAGTGAGAAATAGCTGATATTTGGTACAAAGATGATAAAAGCAAATGAAAGCATCATCGGCACAACAAGAGAATTAACCATTAAAATACCGTTAATTCCTTTTGCGATAAATATATAAGTTAAAACAATTGTAAAAATCATCCCAACAGGAGGCCACAGTCCAAACTGTTCTTTTCCTATTGCCCCCGTACTCGCTAGCATGACTGAAGTTACTCCAAATAAAATGACAATCATTACACCGTTTACCGCTTTTCCAAGCACATCACCAAATAAATATGTATTAAGCTGCTGATAAGAAGAAGCCCCAATTGCGTGCGAAAGCAGCATCATTTTTGAACCTAGCCAAATAAAAAACAAGCCGCTGACCAAAATTCCGACCATTCCAAGTTCCCCGTACTGTGTAAAAAATTGAACGATTTCCTTGCCTGTTGCAAAACCGGCTCCTACAACGGTGCCTACATACGTAGCAGCAACCTGCAGCGTGAGTTTCCACCTTTTCATGCCCATCACCCTTCTACCCTTCATAGTTCACTATATGTAGAAACGATTAAAAAAAGACGAGCCTTTTTACGTGTAAATCTACGCATATCCCAGCGCTTGTACCTTTTCGTTTATTTTTTATTTTTCATTTTCTTTTTGTATTTCTCACAAAAAACTCCTTAACCCCTAACATAACAGTCATTTTTAAACAAAATATACGGATATTTTCCCTTCAGCTTTTAAATTTCCCTCAATATTTGCTGGAAATTCACAATTTACTGTTGTATAATTTCTAAAAATCAGATAAATTATTAAATAAGTATTCTTTCTATTTAAAAAAATATGTTTCAATTATATACAATTGATTCTTATCATGAGAGGTGGAGGGACTGGCCCTTTGAAACCTCAGCAACCAGTCGTTAGAGACATGGTGCTAAATCCAGCAAGCAATTTATTGCTTGGAAGATAAGAAGGCGAAAAAAGTCTTCTTCTTAAGAAGACTTTTTCTATTTTATCGGCATATTGCATAAAACGAATCACTCGTGAAATAGAAGCGGAACAATTTAAGGAGGTTTTGACATGGGGTTACTTGAAGATTTAAAGTCTAAAATTTTAATTGGGGATGGTGCCACTGGTACCCTCCTTTACTCACACGGTATTGACAGCTGTTTTGAAGAACTAAACATCACCAAACCAGAAGAGGTTTCTCGTATTCACAGAGCCTATGTAGAAGCTGGTGCAAACGTTATTCAAACAAATACGTACGCTGCTAATTATCAAAAACTTGCCCGTTATGGATTAGAAGATTCAGTCAAAGACATCAATGTTGCTGGTGTAAAATTAGCGAAACAAGCTGCAAAAGATCAGGCTTACGTGGTTGGTACACTCGGCGGAATTCGTTCTTTCCAAAAAAACGCTATTAGTTTAGAAGAGGTTAAGCGAAGCATTCGTGAACAAATGTTTTGGCTTTTAAATGAAGGCGTGGATGGCCTTTTATTTGAAACATACTATGATTTCGAAGAATTAAAGACCGTTCTTACACTGGCAAGAAAAGAAACGGATAAGCCTATTATTACCCACGTTTCCCTGCATGATATTGGCGTGCTGCAAGATGGCCGTCCTTTAGCAGATGCATTAAAAGAATTAGAAGCGTTGGGAGCAGATGTTGTCGGGCTAAACTGCCGCTTAGGTCCTTATCATATGATTCAGTCTCTTGAAGAAGTACCGCTTCCTGATCGTGCTTTCTTATCTGCTTACCCTAATGCCAGCCTTCCGGCGTATGTGGAAGGAAAGCTGGAATATGAAACTAATGAAGACTACTTTGTAGAAAGCGCGCGTTTATTCCGCGAACAAGGGGTTCGCTTAATTGGAGGATGCTGCGGTACAACACCAGCTCACGTACGCGCAATGTCATCTGCCTTAAAAGACCTGCCTCCGATTACAAGCAAAGTCGTTAAAATGAGACCAGCCGTTACGGTTCAAGAGCGTGAGCAGCAGGATAAACCTCATATGCATGAAATTGTGAAGAAACGCCGCTCGGTTATCGTCGAGCTAGATCCGCCTAAACAGCTTGGTCCGACGAAATTTTTAGAAGGCGCAAAAGCACTTGATAAAGTCGGCGTAGATGCTATTACATTAGCTGATAATTCTCTTGCCTCACCTCGCATCAGCAACTTGGCAATGGCAACACTGATGCAGCAAGAAACAAAAGCACGACCGCTTATTCATATTACCTGTCGCGACCGAAATTTAATTGGACTTCAATCTCATTTAATGGGACTTCATACGCTAGGAATGAATCAAGTGCTTGCAATTACCGGTGATCCGTCAAAAGTTGGCGATTTCCCTGGCGCCACTTCGGTCTACGATTTATCTTCATTTGACTTGATTAGTTTAATCGCTCAGTTTAATGAAGGACTATCTTATTCCGGTAAACCGCTTGGTCAAAAAACCAATTTTTCCATCGCAGCTGCCTTTAATCCAAACGTGCGTCACTTAGACCGAGCCGTTCAGCGTTTGGAAAAGAAAATCGACTGCGGGGCTCACTATTTCATTACTCAGCCTCTCTATTCAACTAAGCAAATTGAAGAGGTATATGAAGCAACCAAACATTTAACAACACCGGTATACATCGGGATCATGCCGTTAACAAGCGCAAGAAATGCTCGATTTATTCACCATGAAGTACCTGGAATTAAATTATCAGAAGATATTCTAGAACGCATGGATGCAACGGGAAATGACCGGATTCGCGGTGAAGTCGAAGGTCTTGCGATTGCAAAGAACTTAATTGATACAGCATATGAGTTATTTGACGGTATTTACTTAATTACGCCGTTTATGCGCTATGAAATGACCGAGATTCTAACACGCTATATTCATGACAAGCAACTTGTTACATCAGAAAGGAAGATATAAATGAGCTCACTTATCGAACAACAACTAAAGAAGCGAATACTCGTCATCGATGGAGCAATGGGAACGATGATTCAAGATGCTGATTTAACCGCTGAAGATTTTGGCGGCGAAGAATATGAAGGCTGTAACGAATATTTGACTCGAACAGCGCCTCATGTGATTCAGCGCATTCATGAAGAGTACTTTGCAGCAGGTGCCGACATCATTGAAACCAATACGTTTGGCTCAACATCTACCGTACTTGATGAATACGATTTAGGTCACTTGGCTTATGAATTGAATATCGAAGCTGTGAAGCTTGCTTGTGCAGCCCGCGATAAATATTCAACTCCCGAATGGCCTAGGTTCGTAGCTGGAGCTATCGGTCCTACCACTAAAACTCTCTCTGTTACCGGAGGCATTACATTCCCTGAGTTAGTAGAATCGTACGAAGAGCAAGTTCGGGGTTTGTTAGACGGCGGCGTTGACTTACTTTTAGTCGAAACCTGTCAAGACATGCTGAACGTAAAAGCCGCGTTTCTAGGGATTACAGCGGCGTTTGAAAAACTAAAAACCGAAGTTCCTATTATGATTTCAGGAACAATTGAGCCTATGGGAACAACTCTCGCTGGTCAAGATATCGAATCTTTTTACTTATCACTGGAACACATGAAGCCTCTTTCAGTCGGACTTAACTGCGCGACAGGCCCTGAATTTATGACGGATCATATTCGCTCTCTTTCAGACCTAGCCACTTCAGCAGTTAGCTGTTATCCAAACGCTGGACTTCCGGATGAAGAAGGCAATTATCATGAATCCCCTGAGCTGCTTGCTCAAAAAATTAAAGGGTTTGCTGATAAAGGCTGGCTGAACTTTGTAGGCGGATGCTGTGGTACAACGCCTGCTCATATTAAAGCACTGGCTGAAGCGGTAAAAGAGGTTGCGCCTCGTTCGCTCGATCGCTCCGAGCATAACCATGCTGTAACCGGTATTGAACCACTTGTATATGACGATTCTATGCGCCCTCTTTTTGTGGGAGAACGTACGAATGTAATCGGTTCTCGCAAGTTCAAGCGTCTGATTGCAGAAGGAAAAATTGAAGAAGCATCTGAAATTGCGCGTGCTCAAGTTAAAAATGGTGCTCACGTTATTGATATTTGCTTAGCAGATCCAGACCGTGAAGAAATGGAAGACATGGAGGAATTTATTCAAGAAGTTGTAAAAAAAGTGAAGGTTCCTCTTGTAATCGATTCAACGGACGAGAAAGTTATTGAAAAAGCTTTAACGTACTCACAAGGTAAGGTCATTATTAACTCCATTAACTTAGAAGATGGTGAAGAGCGTTTTGATGCAATCTTACCGCTAGTAAAAAAATTCGGTGCAGCTCTGGTTGTCGGTACAATCGATGAAACAGGCATGGCCGTTACTGCAGAACGAAAAGTAGAGATTGCTAAACGCTCACATGATTTGCTTGTTGAAAAACATGGCTTTAATCCAAAAGATATTATTTTTGACCCTCTTGTGTTTCCTGTAGGGACTGGTGATGAACAATATATTGGTTCTGCTGAAGAAACAGTTAAGGGAATTAAAATGATTAAAGAAGCCCTGCCTGATTGCCTGACCATTCTTGGCGTAAGTAACGTGTCATTCGGTCTTCCTCCAGTCGGACGTGAAGTACTAAATGCCGTTTACCTTTATCACTGTACGCAGGCTGGACTCGATTATGCCATTGTCAATACCGAAAAGTTAGAGCGCTATGCTTCTATTCCAGAAGCTGAAATTGAGCTGGCTAATGCGTTATTATTTAACACAACTGATGAAACGTTAAGCACGTTTACCGACTTTTATCGTGATAAAAAGAAAGAAGCAAAAGTAGAAATTTCTACGTTAACACTCGAAGAACGATTGGCAATGTATATTGTCGAAGGTACAAAAGAAGGATTGCTTCCTGATTTAGAACAGGCTTTAGCTCAATATGATGATCCGTTAGATATTATTAACGGACCGCTTATGAAGGGCATGGCGGAAGTTGGACGTTTGTTTAATGACAACCAGCTGATTGTAGCAGAAGTGCTTCAAAGTGCGGAAGTGATGAAAGCATCCGTTGCCTTTTTAGAACCTCATATGGAAGCAACTGAAAATGATTCTGGAAAAGGCAAAGTTATTCTTGCAACGGTTAAAGGCGACGTGCATGATATCGGTAAAAACTTAGTAGACATCATTTTAAGCAACAATGGTTTTAAAGTAATTGATTTAGGGATTAAAGTAACGCCGCAGCAGCTGATTGAAGCAGTAAAAGAAGAAAAGCCAGACATCATTGGCCTGTCAGGTCTTCTAGTAAAGTCAGCTCAGCAAATGGTTTTGACTGCCCAAGATTTAACACAATCAAGCATTGATGTTCCAATTATGGTAGGAGGCGCTGCCCTTTCCCGTAAATTTACTGACTTTAAAATTGCCCCGGAATATGAAGGTGCGGTCCTCTACGCCAAAGATGCGATGGACGGATTAGCGTTAGCAAATAAGCTGCAGAACAAAGAAGAAGTTATTCAGCTTTTAGCAGATTTAAAAACGCGGCAAGAAAAGAAAGTAACGGTTCGAGAACGCCAGCCTCAAACCGCTCAAGCAGCTACGGCTGTTTTAGAAAGATCCGCCATTTCAACGGACGCTCCTGTTTTTGTACCGGCTGATTTAAAGCGGCACGTTGTCAAACACTACGATTTGGCACAGGTTCTTCCGTATATTAACTGGCAGATGCTTTTAGGCCATCACTTAGGACTAAAAGGAAAAGTGAATAAGCTGCTTGCTGAAAAAGACGAGCGTGCTGTTCAATTAAAAGAAACCGTTGATGACCTGCTCGAACTGGCACTAAAAGAAAACTTAATTAAGCCAGCGGTTATTTATCAGTTCTTCCCTGCTCAAGCAGACGGAAATGATTTAATTATTTATGATCCTGCTGATGAAAAAACAGAAATTGAACGCTTTACCTTCCCTCGACAAGCAAAAGGACAGTTCCTGTGCTTATCTGATTTTGCAAAACCTAAAGAAAAAGAGATGGACTATGTATGTTTCTTCTCTGTAACAGCAGGAACAGGCATTCGCGAACGCGCCGCGAAATTCAAAGAAAACGGCGAGTTTTTAAAGAGTCACGTGTTCCAAGCTCTTGCGCTTGAACTAGCTGAAGGATTAGCAGAACGTGTTCATCAGCAAATTCGTGACCGCTGGGGATTCCCCGATTCGCCTGACTTTACAATGGCGGAGCGTTTTTCAGCCAAATACCAAGGTCAGCGTTTTTCATTCGGATATCCTGCATGTCCAGACCTTGAGGACCAAGCAAAACTGTTTAAATTACTTAAACCTGAAGACATCGGCATTCAGTTAACAGACGGTTTCATGATGGAACCAGAAGCTTCTGTTACAGCCCTTGTTTTTGCACATCCTGAAGCGAAATATTTTAACGTATTATAAAATATGGCCGCGGTCTTTTAGACCGCGGCTGTTTTTTTACAGTGAACAAATCTGAAAAAAAGGCTGCGACAAATGTATTTTAGCTGAAGAAAGATCCGAACGGTGAATTCAGATTCTTGACTGAGAATCAACTCCATTCGGATTTTTTCATTATGATGGTGAACTAGATTTCATGTAGCTGTTTCTAGCTGTTGATTGAAGGGCAAGGCGAAGACTCCTGCGGGAAAAATTGATGTAGTTATGTCTCAATCTCTTTGAATTCACCGCCGGTTTGAGCTTTTTTTATGAGTTTCTTGGGAAACACTGATAGAATAAGGAATGTAATAAATTTGTAACACTCTTATCACAGCAAATTTTTCAGGGAAAGGAATTTTCAAGAAATGATCAAATTATTTGTAAGCGACTTAGATGGCACTCTTTTACACGAAGAAAAATACGTAGAACAGCATAATGCAGACGCACTTAGTGAACTTCAGCGCCAAGGAGTAGAGGTTTGTCTTGCTTCTGGACGAATGGATACGGAAATTTTAAAAATTTCTACTGATATTAACAATACATTTCATCGCATAAGCCAAAACGGAGGATTTGTGTGGACCAAAGAAAATCAAGAACTTCATGGAAAAGTGTTTGAAGATGATTTAGCGGTTCAACTTTATAAAAAAACGATAGATCCTAACCGTATTACGCTTGTCTGTTCAAACGACACCAATTATGTAGAGCAGCGAAATGAAATTATTGAAGCAATTGAAACTCACATGTTTTTCCCTATCGAAGAACAAATTGAAATGACAGATTCATTTGGTCACGCTCTTTCTCCATCTAAAATCACGGTTCTTGGAGATCATGATGAAATGGTAGCTCTGCAAAAAGAAGTGAACGAAGAGTTTGGTGATTATATTGATACATATATTTCTGCCAAGCAGTGTTTGGATATTATGCCTAAACATATCAGCAAAGGAAATGCCATTGAAATTTTATTAAATCATCTTCAGCTAAAACCAGAGGAAATTGCATGTGTGGGGGATTCATTTAATGATATTCCTATGTTCCAATTAACGCCGAACAGTTTCGCTATGGCTACAGCTCCTGAAGCTGTTCAGCGCCACGCCTCTGCTGTTGTGTCATCAGTTAGTGAAGCAGCGCGTATTGTTTTAGAAAAAAATAAGCAAACAACCTAAAAAAAGCGGTCAACGTTTAAATTGACCGCTTTTATCTATTTAATAAGAAAACGGTAGTTATTTTTTTCGTAAAGAACGAAAAAATTCACCTAAGCTTTTTTGCTTCCCATCTGCATGCTCTCCGTGATTAACCAAGCTGCTGATTCTTTCTCGTCGAACAACAACCATAATAAGAGTGGCAAAAAAGATAATGGAAACGGCAATGACAACCAGTGCAAGAACGGATGCTACAATAGCTTCAGAAGTCGTTAGTGACGATAGCATCTGCCTCGTACACCTCCATTTCGTTTGTGGCGAAAAGGAGCCTAGCAATTAGAAATGCAAATAATCTTTTTTCTCAGCTTGATGCATGTTATTATACACCATTTTCATTTTAGAAGCTGTAGCTTTTAAAGACGTAGACGAATCCACATCTTCGGCTAACATAATGTTTACTAAGTCAACCACAGAACGAGACAACAACTCTACATTATTTTGCAACTCTAATTCGTCATAAGTCGTACGGTCTTGAAGACGAAGTCGAATAATTTCATTTGCTAGCTCCCTAACACGCACTAATTGTTGATGTTCTCCCATAGTATCTCCGCCGCAAGAAACTTATAATCAGCCCTTTTATTGGCTTTTATAAGAGCTAGAAATCCCTGCAGCTTACCCCTCCTTATAAAGATGCCTAGCACATCTTTATGTAAATCACACTTTCACCTTGTTTACATGTATATTCGCTATAGCTGGTTCTTTTTCCTTTTGAAATTAGCAGCCATCGTCAACGACCTTCTTCGTTCATCGTTCAGATTTCAAATTTTTAAGGATGTGATATACGAAAATTAAAACGCCAATAGCCGTAAGTGTTGCTCCTGCTGCCACTACGAGTGTAAAAGCTTGGTTTTCTAGTACGATCATGAAAAATAAACCAATCATCATGACCGGTAATCCTATATTATGCAACCATACGTGCAGTTTGGCTAATTTACTTTCGCTAAACGCAGGAAACAAATAATAAATAATTCCCGCTAACGTAAGCGATGTCCATCCTAATAAATTGATGTGCACGTGAACAGGTGTCAAAGCGTAGCTGTGAACAATTGACATATAATACCCCAATATGATGCCAATTCCAAAATAAACGGCTGATATTTTAATTAATTTAATTCCCATCGTTTTCTCCCCCTTATATCCCCCTCCGACTTCTGTACTACTTTACGCAGGAAACGTCATTTTAGAAGCGGCAGATTAGCCAAAGGACACGAAATACGGAGTATGATATCTAAAAAGAGGATTCTTTACCGCAAACACAAAAAACAGCTGAGCAAAAGTACTCAGCTGTCTATTTTAAGCAATATAATGCAGCACAAAATTCAAGAAAAACAACAGCGCGCTTACATACATAAACATCGATACTTCACGCATTTTACCAAGGAATAATTTAAGCAGTGGATACGCAATGAACCCAAATGCAATTCCATCAGCAATGCTGTACGTAAGAGGAATAAGCGCAATAATTAAAAATGCAGGGAAACCTTCTGTTAAGTCCTGTAAATTGATGTTTTTGATATTTTGAATCATCAATGCTCCAATAACAATAAGAATAGGTGCAATAGCACTATCTGGAACCAGCTTGATAAATGGAATAAACAGAAGTGAACTTAAAAATAAAACTCCTGTAATCAGCGATGTTAAACCCGTTCGCCCTCCAGCTGCAATACCAGATGCTCCTTCTACAGAAGACACCGTTGGACTTGTTCCAAACACGCCGCTTAGCAAAGCTGAGGCGGCTGTTGCTTGAAAGGCCCGCGGAAATTTGCTATCTTGATTCATCATACCTAGCTGACCATGCAGCAAACCGATATTTTCAAAAATCAATACCATTGTTAATGAAAAGACAGCTGCCCAAAACGCAACGTCTCCAATAGCTCCAAAAGACAATGTGCCAAAGCTGCTAAAGAAGTCGTTCACGCTCCCAGCCGACTGTCCTTTTTCTGCACCGCTTCTTACACCAAGTAAGAAGGCAAGGACTGATCCAGCAATCATGCTTAACAAAAAGTTACCTTTCACATTTCGGATAAACAGTACGATTGTGATAATTAACGTCAACAGCGTACTGATCACAAACGGATCTGACAAGTCTCCAAGTGCTACAAAAGTGTTTTCGCTTGGAACTACAAGCTTCCCTTTTTGCAAACCGATAAATGTTAAAAATAAGCCAACACCGACTGTTATCGCTTCTTTTAGCGAATGCGGAATCGAAGAGACAATTTTGGCAGACAGTCGTGAAAAAGCTAATGCTATAAAAAGAAAGCCGGATATCACTACTGCTAATAACCCTTCTTGCCAAGATAACCCCATTGATTGAACCATCGTATACGTAAACAATGCATTAATCCCCATACCTGGCACCAGGATGAGAGGCGCATTTGCCCAAAAAGCCATAATAACACAGCCTACAAAAGCCGAAGCTATTGTTGCAAATATTCCTGCTTCAAGCGGAATACCGGCATCAGACAAAATGGTTGAATTAACAGCAATAATATACACGATGGAAAGAAATGAAATGACCCCAGCTAAGCTTTCTTTTCCGACAGTTGTTTGGTGGTCGTTTAAACGAAACAACTTTTCAAATAATGCGTTCAATCTAATTTCCTTCTTTTCATCTATCCCTCGCCCACCCAGTGACCAAAAATGCCACCGAAGTTATTATAGCAAAATCAACAATTGTTGCAAGGAAAACTTGTCTCCTTTAGCTTAAGCGTTCATTCCTTATTTAAAACTGTTATCATTTTCTAAACGTAACGTCTTGCATTCATTCTATATATACCTTGGATTGGACATAATAAAAGAGCGCTTTATCAGCGCTCACTGTTTTAATAATAATAAGGATAATATGGTGGGTACGGCGGATAATATGGGGCTGGATAACCGTAATAACCTGGACCTCCTAGTGCACTTCCAAGAACTAATCCTCCAAGAAATGGAGCTCCAAAGCCCCAACCCCAAGGGCGACCAAAGCCAAAGCCGAACCCCGGACGGCCGAAGCCAAAACCAGGACGACCGAAACCAAAACCTGGGCGACCGAAACCGAATCCTGGACGACCAAAGCCTCCAAATCCTCCAAAACCACCGAATGGTCTTCTTATGTCATTAATATCAAATTCTTGCATGATACATGCCTCCTCAAATTATATTTCATTCTCTTTATTACATATGTTATTCACCTACTTCTTGCATAGGCAATCGCCTCTTTTTTTGTGATTTCTTAAAAAATATTCCTTTTCTACCACCTCATTAGGATTAAACAAGCGTACAGACATATATTTTTTAAGTCTTTGAAACATACTACATGTAACTTATGTAAAATAAGAGAGATGAAACGAGGAATGCACCTTTACAATTTTCAGCACCTGCTGCAATGAGGAATAAACATAATATGAACGCATAAAAAGAACGCTCAACAAAAATGTTGACCGTTCTTCTTATGAAAATACATAGCGATTTTTTATTAATTTATCTGACCCTTTGCTTGACCGTATATGCCCTAAAGCTATATAATCCCCTTTTTATACAATGCGCTTTGAACATAAAATCATAGGAGCGTCTCCCCAAACGCTGCTATGTATGTATATCTGTAATCGCTTACAAACCTTTAATAAAAAACCGATATGATTTTCTATCTATTTACATTAAACAATATTTCAGGCTAAATTTCAACACATTTTTTGTTTTTCTTTGTACTCAGCAAAAAAACAGGTGATATAGCACAGTGATTTTCCTTTTTTCCTAAGCCTTTTACTTATAGCCATAATCGTTTATAGTTTATAACGAAAGGAAGTGACGCAATGTCTGATCAACTAGAAGAATACTTAGAACGAGGAATGTACGGAGCAAAGGAAACAAAAAGAGACGAAAGAAGATATTTCCTAACTGCTCTACGTGAAAATATTGAAATTGCGCTAAAAAAAGGGCAAGTCATGAAAAAGGATGCAGCAAAAATAAAGCCTCTTTTAAAAAAAGTGAAAGACGGTCATTTGTTTTTAAATGGCTCCTTGTCTTATTCATACCTCTCCCCCTATATTCAAGCGGCTAACCAACATAAAGTGCCTTTTACTATCGTTCAGAACTTAGAAGCTGATACCGATATTGGTCTGGTTTTAACAGGTTCTGAAGGCAGTTTGGAACGAGATATCTTTTTAGACTAAAAAAAAGAGCCAGAACGGCTCTTTTTTATTTGGCAAATACATGATGATCAATTGTTTTAATTACAGCACGTGAACGAATCCAGTTATCGGTAGCTGTTTTTGGATTATAAAAGTAAATGGAATCGTCTAAACGATCTTTTCTAGTCAATGCTTGCTCTACTGCTTTTTTCGAATCTTCTGAAGCAGGTTTGTTAATTGATCCGTTTTGGACCGGTGAAAAAGCGTATGCTTTTCCGACAACTTGTTTAATAACTCCTGTTACCGTATCTGGAAACTTCGGAGAATCTACACGGTTTAACACCACTGTTGCTACCCCTACTTTTCCTTCATATGATTCGCCTTTTGCTTCAGCTTCTACTAAGCGAGCTAATAAATCTTTTTCACTTGCAGAGATCGAAACTGCAGGTGTTTCCTGCTCTGCAGGTTTTGCTTCTGGCTTAACCTTATTAGCCGGTGCTGCCGTTGAAGGTTCCGTTGTTTCAGCAGCCAGCACTTTTGTCTCACTCGGAATCGCTAATGTTTCACCAATATAAATCATATCTCCTTGACGATTGTTTATTTTTTTAATATCGTCAATTGTTACACTATATCTTTTACCTAACTTCCAAAGACTATCGCCTTTGACTACTTTATAATTAGTTGCAGCCGTAGCTGTTGCATTAAAACCTATAAATGAAAGAGTAGCTAAACAAGCTACTACCATTGATTTCATATAACTATGTTTCATAGGTAATACCTCCTGAAATTTCGTATGGTATTACTCTATCATAGCTATATAGGGGTTTCACCGAACGATTCAGTTACATTTCTTTAAGTTTGATGAACAAAATTACGTTCGAAACACAATTATGACATTGTACCTTGTTTTTTGTCATAATCACGGTAATTTTTCTAAAATACAGGTATATTTTCCCGCTTTATTTCAGTTTAATCAGAAATTTCTTCATTTGTTTTTCCCTTATAATTCTTATGATAAACATTTAAATTCATCTACTTTTACACAAAAAAGCTGAATGTTGTAATCAACATTCAGCTCTTTTTAATCTTCGATCTCAATTTCTACAACATCATAGAAATCAATCACTAGCTTAGCACCCGTATCATCCATAAACGTAAAGACGTCTTGATCATCTGATAAATGTATCACGTATCCGCTCAACTGCTGTTCACTGTTGTCGTAAACAGTAGTAATTAGAATTTTTTTATGATCTACATATGCTTCTTCTAATAACGAATGGAGGTCATAGTCCCCGTCATCTTCGGGCCGGTTCGTTAACAGCATCCCATAAGTCGTCATTCCATTTTTATCTTTCCATATATGATCTGCAAAATAAAAAGGTGCTGTACTTTTTCGAAACTCATCCATAATATCCCTCCTATAACTAAACACGTTTATTCGCTCTTACCGTACGTTACTAAATAAACGCACAAGCACTTGTAACAGTATATTCTCTACTGTACAGGCTCATACATCCATTATATAAGGCATAATCAAATAATGCCATCATTTCGTTTAGCTCCTAGGAATTTCTAGATACGTATAGGTGAAATCTCCACCGCGTCCAGCTATTCCACGAAAATGTTTGAAATCAGGGCGATTTACTAAAAAAGGGCGAAAAGCAAGAAAGTCTTCTTTTTTAACTTTAATTTCGGTTACTTTTCCTTCACTTAACTCATTCAACATGTTTATTGCTGTTTGTTCATCCATTCAGTTTCACCTCGCTTTTAACTGTTCAGCCAATTTTGCAGAGATGCAAATTGAGCTTCAGCTTCTTTATATCCTTGGTTGTAAAGAGCGTCGAGACGCTCACGATTCTTCTCAATTCGCCCTACTACAAGAGGGGTTTGCGGACGAATCACAAAGATATTCCCCTGTCTTTCCTGTTCTTCAATATATGACAATGTTTCATTATACAATTTATAGCGGTTCTCAAGCGCACGAGTCAGCCCATCATAATGACGGTATTTGCGCTTCAATAACCAAAGCATATTTGATTTCTTTTTTCGATATCCTTCGTTTCGCGTTAGCACAACAATATTTTTTCTATATCCATCCTGCACTGCTTTTTTGATTGGAATCGGATCACTGATTCCTCCGTCTAACAGCTCTTTTCCTTTATATGTAACGACAGGTGCTAAAAATGGAAGGGAACTAGAAGCGCGAACCGCTGTCAAAATGTCCCGGTCATACTCATCAAAATAAACAGGTTCTCCCGTCACGCAGTCCGTTGCTCCTACTACAAGCTTCTCTGTACGCTCAGCAAATGCCTCAAAGTCAAATGGAAGAAGCTGATTAGGAATTTCATCAAAAACGAAATCCATCCCAAATATCTCTTTTGTTTTAAAATAATTTTTCCACGACAAGTAGCGAGGATCCTCTAAAAAATCTAAATTAGCTTTGCGACTTCTTCCTATTTGTCTAGATAAATAAGAAGTGGCATGACAAGCGCCGGCTGAAACGCCAATTACATACGGAAGATACAGATTTCTTTCCATAAAGTAATCTAAAACTCCAGTTGTATAAAGGCCTCTCATACCGCCTCCTTCGAGCACGAGTCCAGTATCTTTCAATTTCTACACCTTCTAATTCTTATAATTTATGACAAGATTATACCTCGTTTATTATAACGAAAGATGAACAAAGATGGAACTGTCCTGCTTCTCTCTTTCGTTAAAGCTACCAATTCCTTTTATTTCTCAGCACATTTTACTTATTTTTTCAATTTTATTTTATATTTTTTCAAAAAACCCTTTACTAATTCCCAGTTTTAAGGCAAAATTGTAAAAAAGAAAACGCTAACTAGTTTTATTATTTTTAAAATTAAAATTATTTAAAAAATTTATAATGAACTAATTTAAAACAAAGGAGCGATGAATCATGAAAATAGCAGAGGTAGGAAACTTGATAGAATTTAAAAATGGCTTACAGGGCATTGTCGAAAAAGTAAATGAAAACTCCGTGATTGTAGATTTGACTTACATGACAAACTACCGCGATTTAGACTTAGAACAGCGAACTGTTGTCAACCACAAAAACTACACCATCATTAATCCAGCTATGTAAAGGAAAAAAGCAGCCGGAAAGAAAAAGCGGTTGCTTTTTTATTGGTTTTGAAAGAATTGATTCTTTTGTTCTTCTGTAATAATCCCCAGCTTATACATGAGGTAAATATACTGTTGCACCTTAACATCCTTCGAACTTTTTTTCACTGTACTCCCTCTTTTCTAAAATGTTTCTTTATACAATAATATATGGTTAAGATAAAAAAAGTTTCCTTAAAGAAACAAAAACAGGCCCCATTTTTTCTTGAAAGGGGCTTATTTTCGTGTGACAATAAGAACAAGCTACTACTATCTTCTTACCGAAAGGAATTACTAGCATGTTTGATACTGTATTGTTTATCGTTGCTCTTATTGTCATTCTTTTTTTCATCCTGCAGTTCGTTTTTAAACGCAAACAAACTTCAAATAAAAAAACATCCGTTGAACCCATGAATTATGCCGAAGAAGATTCTAACTCCTACACAAGCTGGAGTGAATCTGCTTCTAACCACGATCATGATGGCGATGGAGATAGCGGTGGAGATGCGGATGGTGACGGAAGATAGAAAAAAAGCCCCTTCTTATGAAGAGGCTTTTCTTTATTTTGATAATACTCGCTTACCGTTGGTAAACGAATAATAGCATTCACCTGTATAAATGTCTTGGCTTTCATGTACATGAACGCCACATTTATCTTCAAGGGCAGCTTTCATCATCGATTTGGCTACGTTATACGCTTTAATTGGACGATACTTTCTCCACTTTCCTACAAGGCAAAATGAACACGACTTTAACGTGTATCCCCCAATCTTTTCAAATAGGCGAAACTCTTGGCGCTTTCCTAATAATAACGATGGGCGGAAAAAGTGAGTAGAACGGATATACAAGCTTGCGATATCTTCTTCTACTTGCCCCTTTACTTTACTGTAAAAGAATGGCGAACGAAGATCAGCACCAATTGCTGTAATCGTTAAAAAGTTTTTGCAGCGATATTTTTCTGCACATTTAGCCGCTTTTAAAGGAAATTCGTAGTCCACTTTAATGAATTTCGCTTTTGTTTTTGCTTTTTTCATTGTCGTGCCTAAACAGCAATATACATCATCAACTGCAAAGCATTCTTCGTGCTTATCAAGCTCTGAAAAATCAATTTCAAGCTGACGTAGCTTTGTGTGTTCGATTGGTAGCTTTTTTCGAACAAACACTGTCACATGGTTATATAAGCTGTTGCTTAATAACATTTTTAAAAGTTCTTGACCAACAAGTCCGCTTGCACCTAATACTAATGCTGATCTCTGTGACATTCTTTCACCTTCTCACCTGTTGTTTTTGCAATGGAAAACAGGTTGCATACACAACCTGTTTGTTCGAATTAACGATTATCAATTGTTTCTGGGTATAAATCATGATTCATCAGGCGATAATTAGCCATTTCTTCATACTTCGTACCGGGACGGCCGTAGTTTGTATATGGATCAATTGAAATTCCGCCGCGTGGTGTGAATTTTCCCCATACTTCAATATATCTTGGATTCATCAGTTTAATTAAGTCATTCATAATAATGTTCATACAGTCTTCATGGAAATCTCCATGGTTACGGAAGCTGAACAAATAAAGCTTTAACGACTTGCTTTCCACCATTTTTTCATCTGGAATGTAACTAATATAAATGGTTGCGAAATCCGGCTGACCTGTTTTTGGACATAAGCTCGTAAATTCTGGACAGTTGAATTTCACAAAATAATCACGATTTGGATGTTTGTTATCAAATGCTTCTAGAATCTCTGGTGAATATTCAAACAAATAGTTTGTTCCTTGATTTCCAAGGAGTGATACACCTTCTAATTCTTCATCTTTTCGACCGCTCATTTGCATTTCCTCTCTTTCTACGATTGTCATTCTAACAGCGTTTTTTTATTTTGTATATATCTGTTTTTATTTTTCTTTGTAAATTTTTTGCTATGCGCTTACACGCCTCGTTTATTTCCCCAAACAAGGGCGTGAACCTGCGGCAGAACTCTTACATCGTTCATGTTTTTAGCTGCCACTGCCTTATCGATTAACCACTCATACTTCTTAAGCAATTCTTGTGTTAACGACGCATTATCGATTGTCGTTAAGTCCTCGTTGCCTACCTGAACAAAAAATGGAACCTCAGGATAACGTTCATGAACAGAGGCTGCATACTCAAAGTCCTCATCATTAAATACAACGACTTTTATGCTTATATGCGCCATGCGTTTTTCCTTTATTAATGTCTCTATAATATCGTCTAATACGGAGAAATTTGTTTTCATTAATGAACTTGGAGGCTTAGGAGAAATCGTTAAATCATCGATTTTTAGGAACCAATCCTGATAACGGCTTCCCTGTGTTTCAAGAGCTGCTTTTACCCCATGACTGTGCAAAAGCTCTACAAGTGAACCAATCGCCTTGATAAGCGCAGGGTTTCCTCCAGAAATGGTGACGTGATCAAAGCACTCTCCTCCAATTTCTTTTAGCTCCGTCCAAATTTGTTCTGCTGTTAGCTGACGAATATCGTTTTTAGCAGATCCATCCCATGTAAAAGCTGAATCACACCAGCTGCAGGAATAATCACAGCCCGCGGTACGAACAAACATCGTCTTACGTCCTACAACCATTCCTTCCCCTTGAATCGTTGGTCCGAATATTTCAAGTACTGGAATTGTATTAGCCACGTTTTTTCACCTTCTTTGGGCGGTAAACTACGTAACTTGTCGGCGTTTCCCGCACGAATACTTGTACGCAAGAAGGCTTATTTGGTAGTGTGTCTAGATATTCTTGAACCAACTCATAAATTTTACGAGCAACAACTTCAGTTGTAGGAAAATCATTTGGATTTTCTTCGTTAAAGATAGAATGATCGTTCAATAATGTATGATCAAATTGACCAGAAACAATTTTTTTCAATAGCGCAAAGTTTACTAAAAAGCCCGCTTCGTCTAATGTATCTCCGGCAACAGTTAAGTTTACAAAATACGTATGTCCATGGACTTGACGGCATTTTCCTGCTTCTGTGTGAGGAACAAAGTGTGCCGCAGCAAACTGCATATCTTTGTTCAGTTCATATTCATAGTCATGAAATACTTGAGGATACATTTGTTGCAGCATTATTCCTCTCCTCCTTCTTTTGTTTGCATGTATTGATCTAACCCGCGTTTTCGCAATTGACATGCGGGACATTCGCCGCATCCATCAGCAACAATACCGTTGTAGCATGTTAATGTTTTTTCACGCACATACTCAAGCGCCCCTAGCTCATCCGCTAACGCCCACGTTTCTGCTTTATCAATCCACATAAGCGGCGTATGAATCACAAATTCAAAGTCCATTGATAAATTAAGCGTGACGTTTAACGATTTTACAAATACATCTCGACAGTCTGGATATCCCGAAAAATCAGTTTCACAAACGCCTGTTACGATATGACGGCCTCCGCTGTTTTTAGCCAGTACGGCTGCAAATGATAAAAATAACAGATTGCGGCCGTCCACAAACGTTGTAGGCAACTCTCCTTCTTTTTGCTCGATCTCAATATCATCTCGCGTTAAGGCATTTGGTGCTAATTGATTTAAAAGTGACATATCTAGTACGGTATGCTTCACACCTAAATCAGCTGCGATAGCTTTTGCTACCTCTATCTCTTGACTATGACGCTGACCGTATTGAAAAGTAACCGTTTCTACTTCTTTAAAGTTTTTCAAAGCCCAAAATAGACATGTTGTACTATCTTGACCTCCGCTAAATACAACAATAGCTTTTTCATTTTTCATCATTATTGTTCGTCTCCTTTTTGATTGAAATCAAAAGAAGAAGAAACTTTATTGAACCGTTCGTTCCCTTTGTGACTAATTTTATAACACAAAAAAGAGACTGCTCTTTTCCAGCAATCTCCCTAAAAAGCAACTAAGATACACGTCCTCGCCAGCATACACGTCAAAAAGACGCGTTGATAGAAAAGCACGTGAAAGAAGACACGCTAAAACCGTGTCTTTTGTCATCAACGATGATCTTAGTTTTTTATAGAGGGAGTTTTCGAACCTCTCCCGTACATATACAAACGTGCACGGAGTTTCTTCTTGAATTGTCATCGTATTATACCACATGCGTATAAATAATGCTATGTTTGTTGGCTTCTATCTCCTTTAGCTGCCTTATTTTTCTTTATATAAGAAAGCGCAATAAATAACAACGGAAAACAGACGCTTAGTACAAATAAATAAAACGGCCAGTAATATTTTTCAAAATAATTGAAGTACGCTGTATTGGGAATAATGTAATACGCCACACCTGTAATAATTAGACCTAAAGGAAAGCTTAAAAAATTGCGCACCCGTAAATTACACAGTTGGACGATACTTAACTGAATAGCATAGAACACAATGACAACTTTAAAAAAGATAGATAACATCCAAATAATAGCTACTAATACTTCAACATGCTGAATCGTTGCACCTAACGAAATCATTTTTCCTAATAAATAAACTGGGTAGCTGTGCATCGATGCAATATTCGCGCCAAGAGCTAATATACAAGCCGCAACTGCAATCGTAATCGTCAAGCCCGATGCGACAGTGCCGATAACAAACATTCTTTTTACCTTTTTTCCACCTTTTACATGAGGCGTAATCATTAGAATAAAAACCAATTCCATAAACGGGTTTCCTAAAAAATAAGTGGTCCCTAATACTAAATCACCCATGCTGAATTCAAAAAAAGGATAAAGACGATCAATTTTCATTTGAGGAATATTTAAAACAATTAACAATAAAAAGGGGACCGCAATCCACGGCAAAAAGATTTCCGCGGTTCTCCCTACCACTTCAATACCTAGATACCCTCCGTATATAACAGCTAAAAGAACAAGCGCATGAATCCACGTAGGCAGCGTTTCAGGGACAATTTGAGTCGTCATAAATGTACTGATGTCTCGAAGCGAAAACGTAGATTGAATGAACATAAAGAAAATGTAAATAAGAGAAATACACGTTCCGGCATAACGACCTAGCGCCTTTTTAGCTATTTGAATGAATGTTTGCTGAGGGTAACGCTGAATCAGCCATAAAAGCACCGCAACGATTAAAAGTGCAAAGCCAATAGCAAGCACACCGCAAAACCACGCATTTTGTCTATTCGTCTCTAATAATGTAGCCGGAACTGCCAAGATGGCGCTTCCGATACAAAAAACATAAATTAGAAAAAGAAATTGTTTCGGACTAATAAATTCTTTTATTTGCATCATACACACCTTCTCTCCTACATGCTTGCTCACGTGAATAACAGATGATGAACGGTTCTAGTAAGAGGCTTAATTAGTGCCTCTAAAAAGTACAGAGGCGTAGGAACTTCTTTACGGAGTGTAATCGCTCCCCAAAAGAATAGACCCAAACCTATGAGACAAAGGTAGACGACTATTTCACGATAATAATTTTCCTTTCGGAAGTTGATCATTATTTTTTTAGTCAAATAAGCAAGCAGTACAAGTAAGGCGATAAATCCCTCCATTTTCTTTCTCCTTAATGCTTCATTTGCTTCATATATGAGTTATTTAACGTGCCTAAGCGACGGATTTGAACTTTTGCATCTAAATCGACGGTTAAATCCTCTGCGTAAATTCTGTTCCAGTCTCTTTTCATTTTGTACCATCTCTTTACATCTTGTCTGTAAAACGCTTCGCCAAAACCAAAGATATCGCTTTTATAGGTTTTTTGAGCTTTTTCTACTGCATCATTCATTTTTTCTTTTACGTCGGCTGCTGTTTTTCGTTCGAGCATATTGATTACAGCTGGGTCCTGTAAATTTACTTGACACTCTACATCAGCTACGTTAGCTTCTCCTTTTAAATCAACGTGAATATGAGGTTTATGATTTTTCATAGTAGCTGTCACCTTGACATTCGTTCGAAGCATTTCTACTCCGATAATATCATGCTTTTTTTCTTTTTTTTCGCATGGAATAACAATCAACGTACTTTTTACATTTCCTGTAATATAGTTATATCCTTTACTTTCGTCTTCATTGAACCAGCCGATAAGCTTATCATTTTGAAAGACACCTAATCCTTTGAAATTGAGCAGTGTGGAAAGATTGGTGCGAGAAATGCTCGACATATCTCCTGCATTTTTTACATTGCCTTTCACCAATACCCCTGATAATACCGCCTGCTTTCCCTCGCTGGTTAAGTTGCTGATCAGTTCATTTAACTTTACTCCTCTAGTAGGTGCCCAAATACGCTGTGACACGTCTAATGAAGCAAACATATGGTTAGCTGGTATTTTTTCTATTGTTGTTAATACGTTCAGAACGCTCGATGCTTTCGTATTTTTAGCAACAACAACAAAATAATCGGTACGCACTTCATGATCCCGAGCAAAGAAATCAAGCACTTCAGCAATACCCTCTTCCGCCATGCTTTCGCTAATGACTAGCATTCGTAAATGAGAAAGATAAATTTTCCGCGGGGATTTCGTCGTTATTTTTCTTAGCCCTTCCATTACAGACGAAGCCTTAATAGAAAATGTGGTAACAGAAGGCCCGTTTGTAGGGGTTTTGGCCTGAATATCACCAGGGTTAATCAGCTGAACTGTAACAATGATGCCATCTTCTGCTTTATCAATTCCGACAGCAACCGTAATGGCTAGCTCATTCAACTCTCGACTGCTCCAGCAGCCGCTTAATAGCAATGAACAGATACATAACATTAGAAATGCTTTCATAGTAAACGGCCACCTTTACACAGTTTAGTTTTTTTGCGTCTTTTGACGTGAAATATTCTTCTCGTTAATCAGCTTTGGCCTTGTTTTCATTTTTTTGATCGAACGTCTAATCAGAACATCCTTTTGATCACGCTTCACAAATGGAGCCATAGGTGTCATATAAGGGACTCCAAATGACCTTAAGCTGCATAAATGTAAAATCATTAAAATTAACCCCAGGATAATACCGAACAAGCCAAAAGTAGCTGCTAAAACCATTAAAATAAAGCGCAGCATCCTTACTGCAATAGCCATATCATACACAGGTGACACAAAGTTACTAATAGCGGTGATGGATACAACGATAACCATTGCAGGTGAAACTAATCCCGCTTGTACGGCGGCTTCTCCTAAAACGAGTGCTCCCACAATCGAAATAGCTGAACCTACTGCTCGAGGCAATCGTACTCCCGCTTCTCGCAAAATTTCAAACGTGATTTCCATAATAAACGCTTCAATAATAGCAGGAAAAGGAACACCTTCCCTTTGAGCTGCAATACTAATTAACAAAGCAAAAGGAAGCATCTCTTGATGAAAAGTAGTTAAAGCAATATAAGCAGAAGGTGTTAAAAGGGCTAAGAAAAATGCCATGTAGCGCATTAAGCGAATCAATGTACTAATATCTGCGCGCTGGTAATAATCTTCGGCCGCTTGAAAAAATTGAATAAATAGGGCAGGAACCATTAATACAAAAGGTGTACCGTCTACTAAAATGGCTATTCGTCCCTCTAAAAGACCTGCTGCCACAGAGTCTGGACGCTCCGTGTTATGCATAGTAGGAAAAGGTGTATAATCTTCATCTTGAATCAACTCTTCAATATATCCGCTCTCCAAAATACCGTCTATATCAATTTTAGAAAGACGCTCCTTTACCTCTTGAATGACCTGTTCATCCGCAATGCCGTCTATATAAACGAGCGCAATATCCGTTTTTGTAAACTCTCCTATTTGCTGAGATTCAATCCAAAGTTTTGGAGATTTTATTCGGCGCCGAATCAATGCGGTATTCGTTCGCAGTGTTTCTGTAAAACTGTCTCGAGGCCCTCTTACAACGGTCTGAGATTGTGGTTCAGAAACAGCCCTGTCTCTCCACCCTCTTGTACTTGCCACAATACACGTTTGATACCCTTCTAAAAACAGTACGGTATCTCCTGATAAAACATGAAGAAGAGCATCATCCAATGTCTTTGCTTCCATGATTTCACCCGCTGCCAAACTATAGCTTTTAATCAATTCGTACATATTAACGATGCCATCATCATGTTTTAAATGTTCATCGTGATAGTGCATAATGGAGTCCAGCGCATAGTGTTCAACTTCGTCTTTATTTACTAATCCGTCGATGTAAGCAACACCTAAAGTGAATTTTTCTTCAATCGAAATTCGAAACTCTCGCACAACTAAATCCGTGCTCTGTCCCAGTGCTTTTTTCATGCGGGATAAATTATCTCCCACCCTCTCCGATAATTTCTGCTCTTCCTGTGTAGAAGAAGCACTAGTTTCCTTAGAGTCCTTGGATTCATCAGCTTTTTCTTTCCGCTGCTTGGATTTATTCGTTAACTCAGATAGTTTTTTTATACGCATTGTTCATCCTCCACTACATTGAACGAAAAGAAACCGAATTTCTTCTTTTTAGTCTCTATAGTTTTTGTATGAAAAGGAAATTTATACTTGAAGCCATTTTAATAATCTTTATTTTTGACATCATTTGTGCATTTCTATAGGATAGTAATGGATAATTCTTTGTTATTATGAAGAATGTTTATGCGGAACATTGAAAGGAGTCTATACATGGCACAATCACTTAAAGGCAAAGTAGCTCTTATTACAGGAGCAGGAAAAGGTATCGGTCGTTCAACTGCGATTGAATTAGCAAAAGAAGGCGTAAATATCGGTTTAATTGCTCGTACAGAGTCAGATTTAAAGGCTGTTGCTTCTGAACTAGAAGCATTTGATGTACAAGTTGCTTATGCAACAGCAGATGTTTCTTCTATGGAAGAAGTAAACGCAGCAGTTGAGCATCTACATACAAAATTAGGGGCAACGGATATCTTAATCAACAATGCAGGAATCGGTAAATTCGGAAGCTTTTTAGAGCTAGACCCAGCTGAGTGGAAACAAATCATTGATGTGAATTTAATGGGCGTTTACTACGTAACGCGCGCCGTTCTACCTCAATTAATCGAAAAAAATGGTGGAGACATCATCAATATTTCATCCACTGCTGGTCAAAAAGGCGCTCCCGTTACAAGTGCTTACAGCGCTTCAAAATTTGGCGTGCTCGGCTTAACTGAATCTCTAGCGCTAGAAGTGCGCAAACACAATATTCGTGTAACAGCGCTAACACCAAGTACAGTAGCAACGGAATTAGCATATAAAGAAAACTTAACGGATGGCAATCCTGATAAAGTGATGCAGCCTGAAGACCTAGCAGAAATTATGGTAGCACAATTAAAACTGCATCCGCGTATTTTTATCAAATCTGCGGGCATGTGGTCCACAAATCCATAAACAAACATAGAAAAAGGAGAGCTTCAGCTCTCCTTTTTTGTGTCTTCCTTTATATGATGGTTACCTTATTTACGTTTAGGCGTGATTTCTTGTGATAGTTCTTCAAAAGATTTTACTTTTCCATGCGATGGGTTTTGTGATTGTTTTCGTACATTCCACTGACGCTCTTTTTGACTTTTAGACTGAGTCATTTTGCTTCATCCCCTTTTTAAATGCTTACATGTAGTAGGATAAAACAAGGTGCTCTTTTCCATTCATCAAAACTGCTTCCAATTTCTTTACTGCTTAGCTAAATGTACTTTAAACCATTTATCAATTTCCGCGTTATATTGATCATAATAAGCAGTTAGCGGATGGTCTCCGTTTTTGTACAGTACGTATTTGTATTCTTTTCCCTGCTCATCTAGTTGTTTCACAAGCTTTTCAGCCTGAGTGTGGTGAACTTTACGATCATGATCACCCTGTAAAATTAAAAGAGGTGAATTTACTTTATCGCTCCAATAGACAACAGAACGACTTTTATACCTCTCTGGATACTGCGCCGGATCTCCTACAATTGTCCGCAGCACTTGTTTCATTTCAGGCCCTCTTTGATCATAGAATTGAAACATGTCGGTAATACCTGATTGTACGACAACTGCATCAAATTTAACGCCGTTTTTCATCGTTAAATACGTCATCATGCCGCCGCGTGAATATCCTAGCGCTACCTTTTGCTGGTGATTTACATAAGGAAGCTGTTCTCCCCATTTAATAAGATTTAATACGTCGTCAATATCTTTACCGCCGTACGTCTCTGTTCCTTCACTTCCGCCATTTCCCCTGTATTGAGTCGCAACAACGACGTAGCCTTTACTTGCCCAGTATGACAAATACTGAAGTGTTTTTGCGCGAATCATGCCATGTTCGCGATTTCCTCCGCGATTATATACTAAAAGCGGATAATGTTTGTCTGCAATGTCTTTAGGCTGTACTAAAAACCCTTTTATCTTTAAATTATCACTAGGATACGTAATGCTATATACATCTACTTTATTTGAATAAGGCGATAATAAATTCAATTTTTCTTTATTTACATCATCACTTTCAGCTCGGTTGAAAACCGCTGTCACACCGAGCACAGCTACAGTGATTAATGCAATGATGCCCCATTTTTTCAACAGAAACCCTCTCCTCAATAAATATCTTTTCTCTTTTATAATGAGTGTTTTCATTTGGCTTTACCCTTCTTAAATGTTTGCTAAAAAGGGCATTCATCCCATCGCCAATACAGCTTATTTATCATACCGCAAAACCCAAATTTCTTCATCTGTAAAGAAATAAGAATTCATACAAATACATTAACAAGAAAGACGTATAGTAAATTGTATTATTAAATTATAGATTTGAAAAGTGGAATGATACTTTTTTTGTCGTTTTTTACCTGTCCTTTTTCAAAAAGAAAAAAGCCCAGTTAAGACTGAGCTTTTTTCTTGGCAATACCAATGCCTGTATATGCTAAAATAACTGAAAAGATCGGACAGAGAATGCTAAAGAATGTAAATGGAATATAGTCAGCCGCGGGAATATTTAATGCAGTTGAAATAAAAGCGCCGCTGACACCCCACGGAATAATAGCATTAATAACCGTTCCACCGTCTTCAAGCGTTCGTGATAAGTTTTTCGGGTCTAAGTTCCACTTTTCATACAGTGGCTTAAACGTCTGTCCAGGCAGAAGAATCGATAAATACTGTTCGCCTGTAATAACGTTCACTCCAATTGAAGATAGAAGCGTAGCAAAAATAACGTCTCCGCTGCGGCGGATTTGTTTTGCTAATCCTTCTAATAACGCATCAATAATTCCAACCGCTCTCATCAAGCCACCTAGCGACAAGGCAATCATGATAAGAGAAATAGAAAACATCATGGACTGTAATCCGCCTTTGTTTACAATCGCATCGACTACTTTATTTCCTGACTCTACTGCCGGCCCGCTTTGAAGAACGCCTAGCAATTGACTCAGCGTAAATTCATGCTGTGTAATCATTCCTGTAATAATGGCCGTGACAATCCCTAAAACTAACGTTGGCAATACATCGACTCTTCTCATGGAAAAAATAAGAACTAAAAGTGGAGAAAGCAACGTTAACACGTGTAAATTAAACGTATGCTTTAATGCGTCTTGAATTCCTTGGATTTCCCCGTAATTGACGCTTTCATGATTTCCGTTCATCCCAATGACCAATGCAATAATTGCGGTAATAACAATACTTGGAACCGTCGTCCACGTAATGTGCTGAATATGTTTAGGAAGCGGCACTTCAACGATGCCAGAAGCAAAATTTGTTGTATCAGACAAGGGAGACATCTTATCTCCAAACACAGCTCCTGAAACAATCATCCCCGCTGCTAGCCCTGGGTGTACACCAATAGCAGTTCCTACCCCAAATAAAGCGACCCCTACCGTACTGACGGTTGTTAATGAACTTCCCGTGAATGTTGAAACTAATACGGTAATAACCAAAGCACTAATTAAAAAGTACTGCGGTGAAATCCAGTGGAAGCCGTAGGATAAAATCGTCGGTATCGTTCCTCCTACCATCCAAATCGCAATAAGCATCCCGATCAGCATTAAAATAAGGATAGGCTTAATGCCCAGTCTAACACCGTCTAAAATCCCTTTCTCCATTTCTGTCCACTTATATTTCAACAAAAAGCCAATCACACTAATAAATGCTACACCAAATATCAGCGGAATATGAGGCGGCAGCTTTAACGTAAATAATGAAACAAAAATAATAGCTAATAGCACCAAAACCACCGCTATTGATTGTATAAATGAAATTTCTTTTTTCATGAGGTATTCCCTTTCTATCTTTCTTTTTCACTTAAACGCTTTTATGCTTTTACGCAGTTAAGTGCAAACCTTCTTGAGTATAATTTTTATCCTTCTTGCTGTCAATAACTTATTTTATCCAACGGTAAGCTCTGCACTCATTTTGTCCACTTTTCTTCTTATTAATATTTGTTCTCTATCTAAGCAAATTATTGTACAAAATGCTTCTAATGTTTTTACATATATAAAACGGGTACACACAAAACACACGTTTTTTTAATGTACTACCTTTTGTACATAAGAGAGGAACTTCCCTCAAAAAATTTTTTAAGCAAAAGACTTGAAAGTCAAAAAAGGTCAAAGTATAATGAGATTACGAAAGGTCAATAAAGGTCAAACACCTGCTGATCTTCGATTAAAATCATTTAGGGAGGCTAATTAAATGATTTGTCAAAACTGTAATAAACGCGAAGCATCTATTCAATTAAATGTACAAACAAATAATCAAAAATCTCAATATCGTTTATGTCATACATGTTATCAAGCACTAATGAACGAACATAAAATCCCATCAGGTTTTGGAGGTGGCGGCTTTATGAACATCGATGATTTATTCAAGCAAATGTCACAAGAACAAGCTGCACCGGAACAGCCGCAGCAAGGAAATGGCGGCAACGGATTTTTAGACCAGTTCGGTCGAAACTTAACTCAAATTGCGAAAACGGGATTGATTGACCCTGTTATTGGCCGCGAAGAAGAAGTAGAGCGCGTCATTGAAATTTTAAATAGACGAAACAAAAACAACCCTGTACTAATCGGAGAACCCGGTGTTGGTAAAACGGCTGTAGTCGAAGGGTTAGCTTTAAAAATCGCGGAAGGAAAAGTTCCTGCCAAGCTGTTAAATAAAGATGTATATCTATTAGATGTAGCATCTCTCGTAGCTAATACGGGCGTGCGCGGTCAATTTGAAGAGCGCATGAAGCAGTTAATTTCTGAGCTTCAACAGCGAAAAAACGTGATTTTATTTATCGATGAAATTCACCTTCTTGTAGGAGCTGGTTCAGCGGAAGGTTCAATGGACGCAAGCAATATTTTAAAACCAGCTCTTGCACGAGGCGAACTTCAAGTAGTCGGAGCTACAACTTTAAAAGAGTACCGCTCCATTGAAAAAGATGCGGCTCTTGAACGACGCTTCCAGCCGGTTATGGTTCACGAACCGTCTGTAGAAGAAGCCGTTGAAATTCTAAAAGGAATTCAAAGTAAATATGAAGATTATCACGGCGTTAGCTATACAGATGAAGCGATCCGCGCTTGTGTAAATTTATCACACCGCTACATTCAAGATCGCTTCTTGCCTGATAAAGCAATTGACTTGCTAGATGAAGCAGGCTCAAAAATGAATTTACAGGCAGGCATTACAAATAAAGACGACGCGGCCGCTCGCTTAAAAGAAATTACAAAAGAAAAAGAGCAGGCGTTAAAGAATGAAAAATATGAAGTAGCGGCAAAACTGCGCGATGAAGAAGCTGCTCTTGAAAAACAATTGAACGAAGAACAGCAAAAAATGAATGTGGATATTGCTGACATTCAAGCAATTATTGAAAAGAAAACGGGTATCCCTGTTGGTAAACTTCAAGAAAATGAATCAGCAAAAATGAAGCATCTAGCAGAGCACTTAGCTCAAAAAGTAATCGGACAGCAGGAAGCTGTAGAAAAAGTAGCAAAAGCGATTCGACGTTCTCGCGCTGGATTAAAAGCGAAGCATCGCCCAATTGGTTCATTCTTATTTGTCGGTCCAACAGGTGTCGGTAAAACAGAGTTAACCAAAACATTAGCTGAAGAACTATTTGGCTCAAAAGATGCTATGGTTCGTCTAGATATGAGTGAATACATGGAAAAACACGCGGTGTCTAAATTAATTGGTTCACCTCCTGGCTACGTAGGTCACGAAGAGGCAGGACAATTAACAGAGAAAGTACGTCGTAATCCTTATTCCATCATCTTACTAGATGAAATTGAAAAAGCTCATCCAGACGTTCAGCATATGTTTCTGCAAATTCTAGAAGACGGACGTCTGACAGATAGTCAAGGTCGCACAGTAAGCTTTAAAGACACAGTTATCATTATGACAAGTAACGCTGGTGTAGGTGAAAAGAAAATTACGGTTGGATTTGACGCAAAAAATGACGCACTTAAACAGGCATCCGTTTTAGATTCACTTTCATCTTATTTCAAACCAGAGTTTTTAAATCGATTTGATACAATCATTGAATTTAATCACCTTGAAAAAGATAACTTGATTAAAATCGTTGACCTTATGCTTGCTGAATTAAAAGAAACATTACAAGAACAAAACATCACGCTGAGCGTAGCAGCTGAGGTAAAAGAAAAACTGGCTGAACTTGGCTATCACCCTGCATTCGGTGCTAGACCGCTCCGCCGAGCAATTCAAGAACAGCTTGAAGATCGAATTACAGACTTACTGTTAGATGACGCAGACGTATCTACAGTGAACGTAACGTTAAATGAAGCAAGCGAAATCACCGTGCAAAACTAATAGAAAAAGCGACTCTACTTGAGTCGCTTTTTTTTATAGAAATACTTACGTTTATTTACTTTCATCTGTTTTTTCGTCAGCACTATCCGTTGATTCTTCTTGATCATCAGCTGCTTCATCCCCAGATGAATCATCTACTTCGTCTTGCTTCATTGTTTCCTGTGAATCATCTGTAGTTGTATCCTCCGCTTGAGTATCATCCGACTGTTCTGTTTGCTGTTCTGTGGCATCTTTTTCATCCGTTTGTGAGTTGCATGCTGTGATTAACATAATTGCTAGAAGTGATCCAAATAACTTGACTAATAAACTTTTGTTCATTTTACCGTCTCCTTTCGAATCATCTGAGCCTCTATGTAGTTACCATTCATATGGCTCTACTGGCAGTATAGCCTATCCAATTAGAAAAAAGTTCACTTTTACAAGGTTATCACAAAAGCTTTACATCCCCTTCATTTCGTCCATATTCCCCTCATATTTCCTTAATAGTTTATGACCAGCTACATTCTAGATCTATCTTCCTTGGTCTAAGTGCTCAATTCGGCTATTCACACAGTTGTAACTATGCTAATATGAGTGATATATTACTATATCGTGCAACTAGCTGACTATAAAGTTATTCTCCTATAAAATTATTCACCATTTAAGAAAGGGATTTTTTATGGAATCACACAACCTCATAAAAAAACGGAATTTTATTCTTTTACTTATTTTTTGGCTGCTATATTTTGTCCACATTGTGTTATACCACTTCATTGCAGCTGACCCTCATTTGATTGTTTTTATAAGCGGAGGAATTTTATTATTGGTAGTGACGGCTATGTATTACTTTCGTTTTCATCCTACCATCATTATGTATTCTTTTTTTATATGCTATTATGCCTATATTGCGTACATGACATCTATTGAACCTGCTGTTATTAATTATTTATTTTTGTTTCTTGGAATTATTGTTAGCTTTATTTATTATAGCTATATCGCTATTGTAATTTCTACATTGATGTCTATTGTGATTGTTTTGTACTTTTATGTAAGCAACACTCTTTTTACATCTGTGACCTTCGTAAAATTAGATATTGTTTATTTTATTTTGTTTACGCTGATCACAATGATTATTTTGTTGTACTGTGCTCATTTCTCTAAAAAGCTGATTGCTATTACCACGATCAAAATGAACAAAACCGAAGATGAACTGTACTCAGCTCAAGAGTATTTACAATCTTTTTTTACATACAATCGCGACGCCATTGCCGTGTTCAGCCTAGATGGCAAAGTGATTAAAGTAAACGATGCTTTTGAGCAAATATACGGATGGAAAGCGGAAGAAATTGTCGGAAAAGCCATTCCATTTATTCCTGCTGGCTCAAAAGGCGGCGCTGAAAACCGATTGAAAAGGGTTAAAAAAGGAGAAAAGCTGGTAGCCTTTGAAACCCAAGATAAGCGAAAAGACGGAAAAATAATTGATGTAGAAATCACTGTTTCACCTATTTTTAATCGTGATAAACAGGTCGTTGCGCTTTTTGGTATTTCACGGGACCTTACCGAAGAAAAGGAAACAGAAAAATTTCTTCGCCAAACCGATAAGTTATCTTTAGCCGGCGAAATGGCAGCGGGAATCGCTCATGAAATTCGAAACCCGCTTACTTCTCTGAATGGGTTTATTCAGCTTATTCATGAAGACAGCAGCCGCTATCATTCTTATACAACCATCATGCTGAGCGAACTGAATCGTATTAACTCAATCGTTGGAGAATTTTTATTGCTCGCTAAACCTCATGATACGGTTATGAAAAAGCAGGCATTCTCTACTATTTTAAATGACGTTATTCTTCTGTATGAATCAGAATGTATATTAAAAAATGTCGTAGTTAAAACGCAGGTGGAAGCCCCGCATACATACATCTGCTGTGATGCAAATCAAATTAAGCAAGTACTCATTAATTTATTAAAAAATGCGCTCGAAGCTATGCCTAGCGGAGGAGAAATCCATTTAAACGTTACTCAGCATACTAAAGATCTTACTATTTTCATTAAAGATACAGGAGTCGGCATTCCTTCACATTTGCTTACGCACATTCAAAAGCCTTTTTTTACCACGAAGCCCTCAGGTACCGGTCTTGGACTTGTTGTGATTAAAAACATTTTGTATCAGCATAAAGGAACATTTGAGATTAAAAGCACTGTTGGCAAAGGAACCAGCGTTACCCTTACGATTCCTCTATGGAAAGAAGGAACATGTCAATAAAAAAAGCCGCAAACGCGGCTTTTTTTATAGCTTTTTATCATCAATACTATTTAAATAGTTTTCAATTTCATCTACTACAGACTGCACGCAGCCCTCTTCGAATGGAGAGATCAAATTCGCTTCCTCTACTAATTCTAAAAACGGCTTACTTCCGCCAAGCTTACACAAATGAACGTAATCTTGCCATGCTTGTTCGTGATTTTCTCGATCTTTTTTCCAAAATTGAAATGCACAAATTTGAGCGAGCGTGTAATCAATATAATAAAACGGAGACGTGTAAATATGAAGCTGGCGCTGCCAGAAGCCCCCGCTTTCTAGATAGTGATGGCCGTCATAGTTTTTAGAAGGCATATATTTCTTTTCGATTTCTCGCCACGTTTGTTTTCGTTCCGAAGGCGTCATCTCAGGGCGTTCGTATACAGCATGCTGAAATTCATCTACCGCTACCCCGTAAGGCAAGAAAGTTAAGCCTGAGCTTAAATGAGAAAACTGGTATTTATCTTTGTCTTCTTTAAAGAACAACTCCATCCAAGGCCATGTAAAATACTCCATGCTCATCGAATGAATTTCAGCTCCTTCATGCGTAGGCCAGTGATACTCATTGGTTTCCATATCTCGGCTGGAATACACTTGAAAAGCATGCCCTGCTTCATGCGTTAACACATCAATATCGCCTGATGTTCCATTAAAATTTGAAAAAATAAACGGCGCTTTGTATTCTTCAATAAACGTACAGTAGCCTCCGCCTGCTTTGCCTTTTTTAGCGACTAAATCCATCAAATTATTTTCAAGCATAAATGAAAAAAATTCGTCCGTCTCTTTAGAAAGCTCCTTATACATTACCCGTCCATTTTCAATAATCCACTTTTCATCACCTTTTGGCACTGCGTTTCCTGTTTCAAACTGAAACGGTTCATCATAATAAGTTAAGCTCTCTACTTGAATTCTTTCCTGCTGACGCTTTTTTAGTTTTTCAGTAAGGGGAACAATATACTCTTTTACTTGTTTGCGAAAAGCGGCAACCATTTCAGCATCGTAGCCTATTCTAGACATACGAGCATAGCCCACTTCTACGAAATTTTTATAGCCTAATTTTTCAGCAAGCTTGGTCCGCACTTTTACAAGCTTGTCGTAAATATCATCAAATTCCTCTTGGTGATCGGTGAAAAATTGAAACTTCGCTTCTGCTGCTTTTTTTCTCATTTCTCGATCAGGTGACTCCATAAACGGATCGAGCTGAGCTAACGTTCTTTCTTCTCCTTCAAATAAAATTTTGGCTGACGCCACTAGTTTCGTATATTGAGACGATAGCTTATTTTCTTCCTGCAGCTCTTTTACTATTTCAGGAGAGAACGTTTTTAACTGCATTTCAGCAAGAGAAAACAGCTGCTTGCCCCACTTTTCTTCTAGTTTCTCTTTAAAAGGCGAAGAGATTAACGCTTTGTAAAATTTCTCTACATATCCTTCTAAAAGCGGCTGTGTTTCATCAAAATAGTCTTGTTCTTCTTTATAAAATTCATTCGCTGTGTCGATAGAATGACGAATATAGCAGATGTTCCCCATTGTGCTGTACTGAGAATACGCATCGTTTGCTAGACGAATTGCCTCGTTTTGCTGACTGACTGATGCTGCTTCCGTAAAATGTGTAATGGCCTTTTCAAACTGCTTTTCAATTTCATTCATATCAGGTCGCGTATATGTATAATTCTCAAATTTCATCATTTGTTCCCCTTCCACTATTGTCTGTATGTAACCTAATTCGTTTTTATCCAGCTGTATTCCTGTAAATTTCAATTTTTTGTAACTTTTTATTTTTTATGTCGATTGGTTATGAAAGAAGTCATAGAAAAAACTCGTTTGTTCAACAGAAACAAACGAGCTTTCCTTAATTAATTAGTCGATTCCGGTAAAAATTCATCTGCATAGTGCCCCAGTTTCTTAAGCATCGAAATAGCAACTTCCTTTTCTTCGCTAGATAAAACGGATAGAATATCATGAATTCTTTTTTCATGACTCGGAAACATACTTTCAATCATTTCCTTGCCTTGCGGAGTGATCGCTGCGTAGGTTACGCGGCGATCGTTCGGACAAGCAACGCGCTCTAAGAAGCCTTTTTTCTCAAGTTTGTCTACTACATAAGTAATACTGCCGCTTGCGAGTAGAATTTTTCCGCCAATTTGCTGCAGAGGCTGTTGACCTTTGTGATACAATAACTCTAGGACAGCAAATTCGGTTGGATTCATTCCATGCTGTTGAATAAATTTATGCACATGATCATTAATTGAACGATTGGCACGAGATAGTACAATAAATAATTTAAGAGATTGGTCTAACTCTTCTCTAGTTACATCATTCGTCATTTTAATCAGTTCCTTTAATATTATCTTGATATCAAGATAATACTAAAATTTCCCTTCAAAGTCAATCAAAGCAGGCTTATTTCATCGGTTATTCTCTCCGCTTGTACAATTTTTTTGATAAAAAATGTATATAAGTGGATTTATACATATGCTTTTAATACAATAAACATATGACCATTACATAAAAAGGTGAATGATTATGAAACCAACCCATTTATTATTTAATTCCGCGATTGGTTCACAAAAGCCTGAAACAATCGTTAACCGGCAAAATCCCTGTCCATTTTGTGACGTTGAATCTCTCACAGGCATCATTGAAAAACAAGGACCTATCATTTGGCTAAAGAATAAATTTCCTGTTCTGCAAGATGCTTATCAGACGGTTATTATTGAGACCGATGAATGTTCCTCGGAACTATCTGTTTATCCAAAAGAACATCTGTACACCTTGCTGAGCTTCGCTACTGAACGATGGATATCTATGATGAACAGCGGTGAATATGCTTCTGTTCTTTTCTTCAAAAACCATGGACCTATGTCCGGAGGATCGTTACGGCATCCTCATATGCAAATTATTGGTTTAAATGAGATGGATGTAAATGAAAATGTGAAGCTAGAGCAGTTTGAAGGAGTCACAATTGCCAAAAATGAACACGTCACATTTAATTTATCTGTAAAACCTAGAATGGGCTTTTTTGAATTTAACGTGATAACGGATAAGCTTGACAAAGAGCTGCACGCATTTGCAGATTATCTTCAAACGGCTGCTCACTATTTATTAAATCATTTTCATCGTAGCTGCACGAGCTACAACTTATTTTTTTATAATCTTAAAAACGGCAAAATTGCGGCGAAAATCATTCCTCGCTTTGCCACATCTCCTTTGTATGTAGGATATGGCATTCCTCAAGTTTCCAATAAGCTTGAGCACATTGCTAACCAAGTTCAGGAGCTGTACTTTACCTAAAAAGTTGAACCTTCACTGGTTCAACTTTTTTTGTAAGGTTATTGCATAAAGCTATTCATTTTTAAAATAGTCATGCTCATAGAAAACAAAAAAAACATACACTAAAAGAACGATGTGAATTGAGGATAAAAAGAAGAATACGTAAAAGGAGACGGTTTATGACTGAGGTACTAATTGGAAGCATTCTTTCTGCACTATCGACTGGAGTAGGCGCTTTGCCTATTCTGTTTTTGAATCAAGAACTCACTCATCGGTGGAAAGATATACTTCTTGCGCTCACTGCAGGTATTATGACAGCTGCTTCTACTATGAGCTTGATTCCTGAATCTCTTCAAAGCGGCGGATTTTTTCCCTTAGCCATTGGCTTACTGCTTGGAGTTGTAACATTAACACTCTTGGAGCAGAATATTCCTCACATTGACCTTGAGCATTCTAAAACCGGCATTCAGTTTGACGAAAAAGCACTTTTAATTGTTTCCGCTATTACTTTGCATAACCTTCCTGAAGGACTGTCTGTTGGTGTTAGCTACGCTTCAAATGTTGAAAATACAGGGAACTTAATCGCCCTTGCAATCGGTCTTCAAAATGCACCTGAAGGACTGTTGGTCGCGCTATTTTTAGCTCAGCAAAATATCAATAAAATAAAAGCATTTTTAATTGCTACCCTTACAGGCTCCGTTGAGATTGTAACGTCTTTACTCGGGTTTTATTTAACTAATTTTGTTGATTCTCTCGTTTCATATGGATTAGCTTTTGCTGCTGGAGCCATGCTTTTTATTATTTATAAAGAGTTGATTCCAGAAAGTCACGGCGATGGAAACGAAAGATTTGCTACTTATTCGTTTATTTTTGGTATTTTGTTTATGATCTTTTTAATTAACATTTTTTAAAGGTGAAGAGAGGCCACGGGCAGCATAATTGTTTTACTGCCCGATCCCGAATGCTTGTCCTGCATTACAGCTTTGAAAAAGATAAAAAGCGGCTAATCAGTGTGGCAAACGATGTCTTTTCTTCCTCTTCTTTTAAACGCTGCTTTTGATAAACGAGTAAGAGCTGATCAAGCTCTTGACTACAGGTAACGGTTTCTTCATTAGTCAAACCTTTTTCTTCTCCGATCTGCACCATCTTTTGTCTTTTTTGGACGATTTCTACTAATAATCTCTCTGATTTCGTTCTATTTCTCACTCCAAACACAAAATCCTCTCCTATGACAAAAAAATTAGCTTATAACGCATTATTACAAATTCTACTAAATATGTAAATAGAGTCGCAATAATAGACATTTTTTTTGCAAAAAAATTATTTTGTCGGATTTTAAAAACGCTTACATTATTATAGGAATACCATTTATCTTTTTTTTACAACTTGTTTTTCGACAAAAGATGCTGCTTGTCGAATAGAAAAAAGATTGAGACATAACGAAATCAATACAATCTAAAAACGAACAAATGGGATACATGAGCTGAACCGCTTGTCTCGCAGGAGTTTTCGCCTTGCCCTCCAATCAACAGCTAAAAGCAGCTAAATATATGAAGCCTGCGTTCACCATCACCACAAAAAAATCCGAACGAAGTTGATTCTTAATCAAGAATCAATTTGTTCGGATCTTCATACTTTTGTCCCTGCATCTTTTTCTATTCAGCTTTCTGAGCAGCAATTTGTACAGCATCCCATACCGTAGCAAAAGGAGGAGCATACGAAAGATCTAGCATGGTTATTTCATCTGTTGTGAGGCGGCAAGTAATAGCTGTCGCAAATACATCGATTCGTTTTGCTACTCCTTCTTTACCAATCATTTGAACCCCCAAAATCTCTTTTGTTTCAGGATGATAAACAAGTTTTATTACAATCTTTTCAGCTCCTGGATAGTAAGACGCATGACTCGGAGCTTCGGCCGTGATGGCTTTGTATAAAAGAGAATTTTCTCTTGCTTCTCTTTCTGAAATGCCGGTTTTCCCAATTTCATAGTCCATCACTTTGACAATACTTGTACCTACAACACCCGGAAATTCTCTATTTTCTCCCCCTAATCGGTAACCAAGAACCCTTCCCTGCTTATTGGCAATGGTTCCAAGAGCAATATGAACATCTTTTTTTAATACGCGGTGATAGCTCGTTGCACAATCTCCTGCTGCGTAGATATGAGGCACGTTGGTTTCCAACTTCTCGTTTACTAAAATAGCTCCATTTTCAAGCATCCTTAGTCCGTTTCTTTCTAAGAATTGCGTATTCGGACGAACTCCTACATTTACAATCACTAAATCTGTTTGATACGTTTGACGGTTTGTTTGAACCTGAGTGACGGAACCATCTGAATGCAGCAATGCTTCCACTTCTTCTTCGAAATGAAATAAAATATCGTCATCTAACTGCTTTTGTAAATGTTCTGCCATTTCTTGATCTAAAATAGATAGAATCTGCTTTCCCTGTTCAATAACCCGTACTTCTTTTCCCAAAGCCTTCATTGCTTCAGCTACTTCCATTCCGACATATCCTCCGCCGATAATGGTGACTTTCTCTACGGAGTGAGCCTGTAGATATGTATAGATTCTTTCGCTGTCTTCTAATGACTTTAATGTGCATACATTCGGCATGTTATCACTCATAAAATTGGGTTTAACAGCCGTTGTTCCAGTTGCAATGATGAGTTCATCATATGTTATCTCTTTTTCCGTTTGCGTCTTTACATTTTGCACTACTATGTATTTTTTTGTATGATTTACTTCTTTAACTTCGTGAAAAAGATGGACGGAGATGTTTCGCTCTTCAAATTCTTGTTTCGTCCGAGCAATCAAATCGTCTTTTTCTTTTACAACACCTGACAGATAGTAAGGCATGCCGCATGCGCTGTAAGAGATATCTCCACCTTTTTCAAACACAAGGATTTCCACTTCTTCTTTTTCTTTCATCCGGCGAAGCTGTGAAGCTGCGCTCATTCCGGCGGCTACTCCTCCTATAATGACGACACGTTTCATCTATACTCCCTCTTTCTACATAAATAATAGGCTATACTATTGTTTTTCCTTATTCTTCCCGATTTCAAACGAAAAAAAACGGCTGTTCACACAGCCGTAGATGTTTGTTTCGAGCGGTAATACGTCAAAGCCAAGGCTCCTGCTAATACAGCTCCTTTAATAATGTCTTGCATATAATACGGAACATTTAGCATCGTTAACCCATTTAACAGCACACCAATTAAAATAGAGCCAATCAGCGTCCCGAATACATTTGGTTTCCCTGCTCCAAATACGGAAAAGCCAATGTATGTAGCAGCTACGGCATCCATTAAAAATGGTGAGCCGGCGTTCACTTCTCCTACTCCAATACGGGCAGCTAAAACGACTCCTCCAATTCCAGCAAGCAAACCTGAAAACATATAGGCATACATACGGTAACGGTTAACCGGTACACCCGAAAGTCTTGCAGCTTCTATGTTCCCTCCTGTTACGTAGAAAAAACGCCCAAACTTCGTATAGGAAAAAACGATATGAACAAGCAGCACAGTCAGCAGCATAATGATAACAGGAACAGGAATACCTAGAAAGTGACCTTGCCCTAGCGCAAGGAAAGATGGAATAAAAATTCCCGGAGCTCTGTCTCCGCTTGGTAAAGGCATATTGGTATAAATAGCTGAGCCTTTTGTATACGTTAATAAAATCCCCTGTACGATGAACATCATTGAAAGAGTAGCTAAAATATCAGGAATCTTTACTTTCACTACTAAAAAAGCATTTACTAACCCGATAAGAAGCGATGCAATAATCGGAACAATGATAGCGACTGCAATTTCTTGTCTGTGTAAAACAAGCATAGAGGCTGATAAAATAGTGGCTAATCCAGCCGTAGACCCTACAGATAAATCGAGTCCGTTGACGGTTAACGATATTGTTACACCAAGCGCGATTAAGGTAACAATGGAAATAGAGCGCAGGATATCACTAATGTTTTCTCCTGTTAAAAAGTTAGGTGTGGCAATGGAAAAAATAATCATAATAATAAAAATCATTAAGACTGTCCCATATTTATAAAAAAAGTCGAAAATGCTTATTTTTCTCTTTGGTTTCGCTACAGGTTCTGTTACATACTCCGCACTCATCCTTTTACTCCTCCTGCTGTATAATAAAATAATTTTTCACTAGTTGCTTCTTCTTTGGATAATTCTTTCACGATTTTTCCGTTGTACATAACATAAATTCGATCCGCTACCCCTAGCAGCTCCTCGAATTCACAGGTTGCATAAACAACTCCTTTTTGCTGTGACACAAGATTTGTAATTAAATCAAATATCTCTCGCTTGGAGCCTACATCGACCCCTTTAGTTGGCTCATCGAACAACAGTACGTCAGAGTCCGTAACAAGCCATTTTCCGATTGCTACTTTCTGCTGATTTCCACCGCTTAACGTTCCAACTGACTGCTCGATAGAATGAGACTTTACTCCAACTTGCCCAGTCGTTTTCTGCGCTTTTTCTTTGATCTTTCCTCGCTTTAGAAACGAATAATTTGTAAAGCGGGACAGACTTGGCAAAACTAAGTTATCCGCAATCGATTCATGAACAAAAATCCCTTCTTTTCTTCGTTCTTCAGGAACAAGAGAAAGACCTTGTGCAATATAATAATAGGGCTGCTTATTCAACTTTAATTTCTTGCCTTTTAACTCAACACTGCCGCTGACATATTGCTCCAATCCAAATAGACTTCGGCAAAGCTCCGTTTTTCCTGCTCCCACAAGCCCTGCAATACCTACTACTTCTCCTTCTTTTACATGAAAAGAGATATTAGAAAGCCGCCCTGGAAGAGATAATGCTTCTACGTGTAAAAGTTGGTTTCCAACTTCTACTGATTTTTTGACCCACTGCTTTACAGAAGCCGTTCCTAACATAAGTGTAATCACGTCTTCGATCGAGGTATGTGAAGTTTCTTTTGTGGCTACATAGCGTCCGTCTTTTAAAACCGTTAAGCGGTCACAAATATCTACCACTTCTTGAAGACGATGTGAAATGTAAATAATACCTACTCCATTTTTCTTCAGCTCTCTCATCACAGAAAACAATTGTTTCGTCTCTTCCACACTAAGAGGTGCGGTTGGTTCATCCAAAATTAAATAGTCAACGTTCTGTACAATTGCACGTGCAATAAGCACCTGCTGCTTCTCTGATAGAGTTAAATCAACAACATTTTTTCTAACGGATAGAGAAGAACCAAGTAAAGCAAGAGCTTCTTCCGCTTTTTTATAAATAGATTTCCAGTTTACAAATGTCTTACTTTTCTTAGAAGCCTGCACATCTAGCACGATGTTTTCAGCTACTGATAGCGAAGGAATCAGCGCTACATCGACTTCTTGATGCACAATGCCAATGCCGTGGCGCTTAGCTTCTTTAGGAGAAGAAATGGAGATTTCACCTCCGTCTTTGTAGATCTTTCCTTCGTATTCGTCGTAAGCTCCGCACAATATTTTCATCAACGTACTTTTACCGGCACCATTGGCTCCCAATAAAGCATGAATTTCCCCTTTTTGAACAGTAAAATCGACTTTGTTCAGGGCTTGAAAAGAACCAAAGTTTTTTATAATGTTCTTCATTGAAAGCTCGTTCGTCATCTCTATCCCTCCACTTCTATTCTTTTTTACCCCATTCTTCTACGTACTGACTAAGCTGATCCATATTAATCGTTTGATTAGGCAAATCTGTTTGTTTGACTAAAACGGGATCAAAGGAATAATAGCGAGGGATGTCTTGACCGGAAATCTTTTTAAGAAGCAGATCAACTTGCTTTTCTCCTACTGAAGCTGGATTTACGGCAGCTGACGCTTTCCACGGGCTGTTTTTTGCCTGCATCATTTGCAAATCTTCATCAGATAAGTCTACTCCGTACACTTTAATCTCGTCTCGTCCTGCTTCTTTAATCGCTCTTGTTACTCCTTTTGCAAATTCGTCCCAAGGTGCCCAAACGGCCGCAATGTCTCCTTTATTTGGATACTGCTTCAACACAGCTGCCATTTTATTTTGTGTGTCTAATGAGGTATTGTCCGTTGCGCTTCCGAACGTGGCAATTTGTTTTACATCTGGATAGCGATTCATCATAATTTTATAAATACTGTCGCGCTTTTCCATCGGCGCAAAGCCTCCAACAAACGCATATACAATGTTTCCTTTTCCGTTAATGTCCTGCATCATTTGTTTCAAGCCCTGGAGCGCAAGCATATAATCGTCTTGATCGATGGTTGTAACGCCTTCTACTTTTAATTCTACGTCTGTTGCAATAACGGGAATTCCTTTTGCAATCGCGCGCTTCACACCAGGTTCAAGAGTTTCAGCCCGGCCGTGGTCAATCATAATACCGTCAACATTTTGGTTAATAGCCGTGTCTAAATAAGCAGCCATTTTGGATTGATCATTGTTTGAATCAGAAACGGATAGCTGTACTCCTGCTTTTTTAGCCGCTTTTGTCACACCTGTTATATATTGAGCAGCATGAGTGCCTGACGTAAATTCAGAAATAAGCGCAATTTTTGTATCTTTCGTAACCTTTTTTCCTTCTTGCTGTACAGGCTTAGCAGAAGCCGCTTGCTGCGCTGGAGCTGCCTGTGCTTTCTCGTTTAGACTTGGCTGTTCTTTCGTGCAGGCAGCCAGCGCAAAGACTAGAAGCACGAGCAAAGTAAGTGGCCACAGCATTTTTTTACTCTTTTTCATGGTGTTCCTCCCATTAAACTTATTATTCACATAAAAATAGTTAGTTTTATAATAATCCAAAGAATACCCCGCTTTTAGATGTAAAAGCGGGGTGATGATGACCTATGCTTTACAAGTAATTGTTATGCGTAAATAGGTACCCATCCTTCAGTTGTCACGAAAATTCGGACAGCGACTACTTTACGATCTTCCATTAGTGTAAAGTAATGAAGAATGTTTTCTGGTACTGAAATTAAATCGCCCGGCTCTAATTCAACATCAAAAAATTCGCCGTCTTTTCCTTGAATAACAAAAATTCCATGACCACTTACAATAAAGCGAACTTCGTCATCTGTATGAATATGCTTGCGCTGAAAGTTTTTTAACAATTCATCAATATTTGGTGTAGATTCCGATAGCGAGATAACATCTTGAGCTTTATAGCCGCGGCGTTCAGAAATATCTTTAATATCCTCACCAAAAGCGTTTAAAATTTCTGTTTTTTCTTCATCAGTTAAATCATATTTTTCACGAAGATTTTCTGGAAGTTTTGTAATATCCCAGTTTTCATAAATAACTTCATTGTTTGCCAGAAAAGCTGATACTTCCTCTTGAGTTTCAATTCTTTTATTGTTTACATGTAAGCGAATTTGCGCCATTGTTGTTTCCTCCTTTTATAAATGCACTTTTGGCTTAATGCCTTTAAGTGACAGTAATTTGACATGGTAGCTAAATAGAAATTCATAGGCTTCTAGCGCTTTTTTTGTTTCAAATGCATTTTTCCCCCATACCGTAATCCCGTGGTTACGAATCAAAATCGCGCCTTGATCGCCTTTTATATGGTGAGAAAACTCTTCTGCTAGTGTCGGAATATCTGCGTAATTCGGAATAATCGGAACAGTAATTTCCGCATCTTCTTCCCAAATGCCTAGCGCCTTAATAATTTCTTGACCTTTGAATGAAATAACGCCTTCATCTCCGTACAGTTCAGAGATCACGTTGTTGTCGATTGTATGTACATGAAGACTGCACCCAGCATTCGTTAAATCGTAAATCTTAACGTGCAAAAGCGTTTCAGCAGAAGGCTTTAAATGCGTGTCTTCTGCAGGCTTTCCGTATTGATCAACTAATAAAAAATCTTCATTTGTACGTTTTCTTTTGTCTTTTCCACTTGCTGATACAAAGAAAGTTGTCGGATTTTGATCCACTTTAATTGCTAAGTTTCCGCTTGTACCGAAGAACCAATCGCGCTCTGCCAGCTCATCTTTTATATCCGCAAGCTCATGCAATCTTTGCTGAGCCATGATACTCATGCTTTCACCTCTTCTGTTAATTCTTGTAAATGATGAATCACATCATAAAAAGTAGAAAAAGGACGATACGGTAGAGATAGCTCTTCACATTTTTTGATTAAAAAGTCACGTGCAATGACCGTATCAGCTAATTTGGCAGCCTGCAAATCCGTAATGGAATCGCCAATAACAACCGTATGATCTCTTTCATCTGCAAGATGGCGAATAATCGTTGGCTTACAGCAGCCGCAGTTATTTGTACACTGTTTATCACATGTATGAGGCCACGTAATGGAAATGCGCTCACCGGAAAAATCAGATCCGTTGCAGTAGAGCATTTCCTCTGCAACTCGATTTCCCAAAAGTGGTTTTACAAAAAAGTCAATTCCTCCGCTTACAATATAAAGCGGAATATGGTGCTCTTTTGTATAGGCAATAAAATCATCAAATCCATCTCGAATAGCAGACGTCTCTAAAATATAAGAAATAATATCTTCCTTTAATTCCACGGGGAGCAAGGCAAACATTTGCCCTACTCCTTCTTGAATGGAGACGCGCTGTGCCAACACGTCGTCTTTAATACTTTCCCACTCCGGAGGAGCAAATTGCTTCATAATAGCAATAATGTTATCGCTATTTGTGATTGTTCCATCAAAGTCACAAAAGATTTTTAACGATGTCATGCTTTCACCTCTACTGTTCCCCATAGTTCTAAGGCTTTTTGCAACTCTTTTGATTCTTCCGCTTTTTCGGCTAGTGTTTGATGAGAGAGTACTGCATCTATCGCCGCACGGAATGCCTTTCCTCCTCCGATAGCTCCGTCTGGATGACCGTGAACTCCGCCTCCTGCATTAATAATGCTGTCGATTCCAAAGTCCTTCATAAGCTGCGGTACCATTCCAGGATGAATTCCTGCTGAAGGAACCGGGAAAGACTGCTTATATTTGTATACAGGACGCGTTAATTCGTAGGCAATTCCTGTCGTATCTTCAAGAGAAAGCGCTACGCTTCCGTATGGTGATGGAAACAGTGAAAAATCTGCTCCGGCTAAGCGTAATAGCTTTCCAAGCAGTAATGAATTTGAAAAACCGTAAAACTCTGATGGCGTAAGCGCTCCGCTAACAGCTGGGTGAGCCATAATCGGCAAGTTAATTTCATCATCTTCTCGAAGCGCCTGCAGTACGTCTAACCCGTAAGCAAATACATTAAATAAAAGTGCATCAGCTCCTAGCTCAGCTGCTTTTCTCGCTTTTTCTTTTAATTCAAACGTTCGTCCCGTTAAATTAACAGCATACAGCGTGCGGTGTCCCGTTTTTTCGTATACTTCATTCAGTACTTTTTTCCCTTCTGTAACACGAGCTTCAAAAGGCGTTCGTTCACTATCAAACAAAATCTCGTCGTCTTTAACCAAATCCACTCCGCCAAGCGCTTGCTCACGCAGCTGAGTTGTTAAGTACGTCATATCTCTTCCAATCACGCCTTTAAAAATACTCATCACAAGCGGACGGTCATAAACGCCTAATTTCTCTCGGATACCTTCTATTCCAAAGCGCGGTCCTGGGAATTCAGCTAATAATTCATCAGGAAAATCCAAGTCTAATAATTTCACTTTTCCATCAAGTGATAGTTTTCCGAAAACCGTAACTAAAATAGCCGGTAAATCTTTTGAAAAGTTGGCAGTTGGATAAGCAATTTTGACAATAGCCTGCTTAATTTCTCCGCCTAAATATCCGTTTACACGTTCGCAATCTTGAAGCTCAGTTACTGACACGACGCGCCCTTTATGCTTTTGAAGCTGCTGTTGATCTAAAAGCGGCAGATCTGTCCATGAGCCGACGGTTAGTCCTAAAGCGATTCCTTCCGCTTTTTTATGAAAATTCCCTTTATTATCATGTAGTAAGTAGCTTGCAACGATTTCGCTCATTATGCTAAAAACTCCCTTGCTGTTTAATATCGTTAATAAAAAAGCCTCTTCTGTGATTAAGAAGAGGCTTTCGTTGCTCTTCTTATCTCTCAGCTGCTGCTGCAAGAATTAGCACCGTGCTTAACATGCGTTAAGTCGGTTGCCGGGCTTCATCGGGCTAGTCCCTCCACCTACTCTTAATAAGAAAGTTGCTATTTATTTAAATTGAATTCGTAGATTATATACTAAATAAAAAATACCGCTAGGATTTATAGGTTATTAATCTCGTTAACTTCTTACATATTAAGCCAACTCAAAAAGAGTTGTCAATGCGTTTTTAAAATAAATTTAATTTTTTTATTCGAGATACAGCTTCTCTCATGCGCTCTTCATCCGTCAGCAGTCCTACGCGCACATAGCCTTCACCATATGTTCCAAAGCCTACACCAGGCGCAACTACAACGTGCGCTTTTTCAAGAAGTAAATCTGAAAACTGTTCGGAAGTATATCCTTTAGGAACTTTTAGCCATGCAAAAAAGGAGCCTGCTGGAGATGTAACATCCCAACCAATTTCTCGAAGCCCTTGAATAAAGGTATTGCGTCTAGATTCATAGCGCTTAACTAAATCATTCACACATTGTTGAGATTCCAACAGAGCTGCGGCTGCTGCCTCTTGAACCGCCCCAAAGAGACTGACATACATATGATCTTGAAGAAGATTAATAGCTTCTACTACACTTTCATTTCCTACAGCAAATCCAACTCGCCATCCCGCCATGTTATACGTTTTAGAAAGAGTATAAATTTCAATTCCCGTCTCTTTTGCACCAGAAGTCTGTAAAAAGCTGATTGGCTTTTTACCATCAAATCCAATTGCTCCGTAGGCAAAGTCGTGTACCACACAAATATCGTGCTTGGCAGCAAATGCCACGGTGTCTTCAAAAAATTCTGCCGTTGCCACTGCACCAGTAGGATTATTCGGATAGTTTAAAAACATGAGTTTTGCCTGTTCTTTAGCACTTTCACTTATCTCTTCGTATACGGGTAGAAAATGATTTTCATCCGTGAGCGGCATCACTTCCATCTTTGCCTTTGCAAGCTCTACTCCAGACCAGTAATCAGGATATCCAGGATCCGGAACCAGCACCGTATCTCCAGGGTTTAACAAGCACTGCGGGATTTCAACAAGTCCACCCTTTCCGCCAAATAAAATAGCTACTTCTTTTTCAGGATCCACATCAACGCCATATTCTCGCTTATAAAAAGTCGCCACAGCCTCTTTTAAAAACTGGTGCCCCCGAAATGGAGAATATTTATGATGCATAGGATTAGCACTTGCTTTTTGCAGTGTTTCTACAATATGTGAAGGAGTAGGCTGATCAGGATTTCCCTGCCCTAAGTTAATAACGTCGTGCCCTTGGGCCATTACTTTTCCTACCTTGCCTACAAGTGATGCAAAAAATTGTTTTGGTAAACTTTTTAATAGTTCCGATTGCTCAAATTGTTTCATCATCGCACACCTTCTCAAAAAATTCTTGAAATTCTAGTCACAAATAATATATTGTAATACTCAACTTGTAAAGTCATTTTTTTCAACTACTAAAAAAAGGACGGATGATAAAGTGAGTGTAAAAATTACGTGTTTGCAGCTTGATATTGCGTTTGGAAACCCAACTAAAAACCGAAAATATATCGAACAAAAAATGACGGAAGCCCTGAAAGAAAACCCTGATATCCTTGTGCTTCCGGAGCTATGGGATACAGCTTATGATTTGACGCGGCTAGACGAAATTGCAGATGATGAAGGGCAGCAAGCCAAGCAATTAATCTCTCAGTTTGCTAAAACAAACGAAGTAAATATTGTGGCAGGTTCGATTGCAAAAAAAACAGAGCAAGGCGTCACGAATACGATGTATATTTTTGACCGAAAAGGTCGTGAAGTATCAGAATACAGTAAACTGCACTTATTTAAATTAATGGATGAACACCTCTATCTCGAAGCAGGAACAGCAAAAAATCTTTTTACACTTGAACAGTCACTGTGCGCAGGAGTTATTTGTTACGATATTCGTTTTCCAGAGTGGATTCGGGTTCATACTAGCAGCGGAGCAGAAGTCTTGTTTGTTGTCGCTCAGTGGCCGGCTCCAAGACTTGCCCACTGGAAAGCCCTGCTCATTAGCCGTGCAATCGAAAATCAATGCTATGTAATTGCGTGTAATCGTGTAGGCCAAGATCCTAATAACACATTTGCCGGACATTCCTTAGTCATCGATCCGTGGGGAGAAATAATCGCTGAAGCTGGCGATAGCGAAGAACTTTTAAGTGCTGACGTTAACCTGGAACTTGTAAAAGAAATTCGTAAACAAATTCCTGTCTTTACAGATCGCCGCACAGAATTTTATTAATTATATATTGACAGCCGTTTTTTTGCATGATACGATTTTCACCAGATATCATAAAATATTCAAACAAATCAAAATTGAATAAGTAATCGTACTCTTATCAAGAGTTGGCTGAGGGATTTGGCCCTGTGAAGCCCAGCAACCGACCGTCATTCCATCCTAAGATGGATCACACCCGTAAAACATGTTTTACAAAGGCACGGTGCTAATTCCAACAGAAAGTAATTCTTTCTGGCAGATAAGAGGTTTGAACACTACAATCAAGCCTCTTTCCAACGAAAGAGGCTTTTATATTTTCTAAAATTATAAAAGCCTCCATATATTCTTAAACCTATTAACTTAGTAAACAAATCAGTTTAATAAACTATGGAGGGATTCCGATGTCAACAACAAAAACAGAGAAGTATCAGCCTTTAACAGAAATTTCAGCAATCAAACTTGTGAAAAAGCTAGGTCTTTTTGATGCCACAGAAGCGCTGACTGCCCGTGAAATTGGTGACGGCAACTTAAATCTCGTCTTTCACATCATAAATGATCAAACGAATAAATCCATTATCGTCAAACAAGCACTTCCCTATGCAAAAGTTGTAGGCGAAAGCTGGCCTCTATCATTGAACCGTGCCACAATTGAAAGCAATGCGCTCAAGCAATTTGGTGCATTTACGCCAGAACTTGTGCCCGCTGTTTATTACCACGATGAAACGCTTGCTGTTACGGTCATGGAAGATCTGTCTCATTTAACGATTTCTCGCGCCGGACTTATTCAAGGTGAAAGTTATCCTCTGCTCTCACAGCATATCGGTTCTTTTTTAGGACATATTGCGTTCAAAACGTCTGATTTCGCCTTAAAGCCTCAGGATAAAAAAGAAGAAGTTGTTAAGTACAGCAACCCGGACTTATGCAATATTACGGAAGATTTAGTGTTTACAGATCCTTTTTTTGATATTGATACAAATGAATTTGAAAAAGCACTGCGTCCTGATGTAGAAGAATTGTGGAATGATGGTGATGTAAAGCTACAAGCAGCAAAATTAAAATATAAATTTTTAACAAATGCGCAAACCCTAATCCACGGTGATTTACATACAGGCAGCATCTTTGCTAGCAGTCAAGAAACGAAAGTGATTGATCCAGAGTTTGCTTTTTACGGTCCGTTTGGATTCGATTTAGGGCAATTTGTTGCGAATTTATTTTTAAATGCTCTTTCTCGAGAAACAAATCGCGAACCGTTATTTGCACACATTACGAACACATGGAACGTATTCAAAGATACCTTTACTGCGCTTTGGCATTCTGAAAACACTGAACCTTTCGCTAAAGATGAGCGCTTATTACATGAAATTTTAACGCAAACGTGGCAAGATGCTGTTGGATATGCAGGATGTGAAATCATTCGACGTACGATTGGCTTAGCTCACGTGGCGGACTTAGACGAAATTTCTTCAGAGGAAAGAAAAATTAACGCTAAACGTACTGCGTTAAAAATTGGACGTTATTTGCTTCTGCACCAACAAGACGTTTCACCAAATGAATTTGAACATTTACTTCGATAACCAATAATGTACACAATGAAAGGATCGGTATCAGCATGACAAATACACTATCACTTCCGCGCTCAGTGGAATGGAATGAATCATATATTACTTTATTAGATCAGCAGCAGCTTCCTGGCAAAGTTGAATATATTAAGCTGCAAACCATTAAAGACGTATGGGATGCTACCACTACCTTGAAAGTACGCGGAGCCCCTGCAATTGGCATTACGGCGGCTTTTGGTCTTGCTCTTTCTGCGCTTAGCTATGACACAGATTCAGTCAAGGAATTTAACAAAAAGCTAGCTCTTGATCAACAGTATTTAGCTAGTTCACGCCCTACTGCCGTCAATTTATTTTGGGCATTGGAGCGCGTAGCGAAAAGCGCTGAATCCGCTTCGTCCGTTAATGAAGCTAAAACAAAAGTTGTTCATGAAGCTATTCAAATTCAAGTAGAAGATGAAGAAACGTGCTACCGAATTGGAGATCATGCTCTTTCTTTATTTAAAAAGAAAGATAAAATCATGACAATATGTAATGCTGGTTCAATTGCTACAGCTTATTATGGAACAGCATTAGCACCTTTTCACTTGTCTAAGCAGCGCGATATTCCGCTTGAAGTATTTGCCTGTGAAACAAGACCCGTTCTTCAAGGTTCTCGCTTAACAGCATGGGAACTTCAGCAGTCGGGAGTGGACGTGACGCTGATTACGGATAATATGGCCGCTCATACAATTAAAACAAAAGGAATTAATGGGATTATTGTAGGTGCTGACCGCATTGCAGCAAATGGCGATACGGCTAACAAAATTGGAACATATGGACTTGCTCTTTTAGCGAAAGCATTCGGTATTCCATTTTACGTAGCAGCGCCGCAGTCCACATTTGATTTATCTATTCAAGACGGCAGCAGCATCCCTATTGAAGAACGTTCACCTAAAGAAGTAACGCACATTGGAGATACACAAATTGCTCCAGACGGAATCTCTGTGTACAATCCAGCTTTTGATGTGACGCCAAGCGAACTGATTACGGCCATTATTACAGAGCATGGAATTATCCATTCTCCGTCTTTTGAATCCATTCAAAAAGTTTTGCTGCAATCTGCTCAATAAAAAAAGCCGCATAGCAGCGGCTTTTTTTGTTGAGCACTGGTTTTCAACTGCATTTGTAACACAATTGTAACAGTACTCTCTTCTTTTTCTACATATATTATAGGGGATTCTTTTTGAATAAGGGGGAGTAAATATGAGTTCAGAGCAAAAAACGGATAAAAACAAAGCGCTGAATCGTAAGCAGCAATATCAGCTATTCGATTTATCCAAAGATGAAGAACTAAATTCCCTCCCTTCTCCTCAACAAATTGACGGTGTTTTTGTGCAAGGAGAAGGCTGGAAATTAGACGGTGAATAGTTATTTCAACTCCAGAGCGCCTTTTGCTACATTTCTTTCAAGCATTAATAGTTTCTCTTTTATATGAGTTTGGGAGCCTGCATAACCTGTTAATGCTCCATTTTTTCCAATCACACGGTGACAAGGTAAAATAATAGGCAGTGGATTTCGACGATTCGCTTGTCCCACAGCCCTTACGGCTTTAGAGCGATTAACAGACTCCGCTACCTCACTGTAAGACCACGTTTGTCCATAAGGTATACCTTTAAGCGTTAACCACACTTCTTTTTGGAAGTCTGTTCCTTTTACATCCAAAGGCAAATCAAATGTTAGCGTGCGCCCTGTAGCATAATCCTGCAGCTGTCTCTTTGCTTCTTTCACATGGTGATAATCCTCATCATGGACAAGTTTTTTAAGTTGCTCGTTATGATCATCGCTATCAAACCAAATATGTTGAACCCCTTTTTCCGAGGCTACAATATAAATTTTTAAATCAGAAAATAAATTCATTTCTCCGTAGTACATATTTTTTATCCTTTCTAATTAAGCTGGAAGAATAACATGAAAAGCTGTGCCTTCTCCTATTTTGCTTTCCACTTCAATTCGCCCTTTATGTTCTTCGATAATTTTATATGAGACCATCAAACCGAGTCCCGTTCCTTTTTCTTTTGTCGTATAAAATGGTTCTCCTAAGCGCTTGATGCGCTCTTCGGGCATTCCGTCTCCTTGATCTCGAATGGAGACCGTCACGTAGTGCGGCTCTGTAGAGTAAACTTCAACAATAATTCTTCCTCCGTTTGACGTGACTTCAATTGCATTTTTAATTACATTTATTAGTACTTGCTTAATCTGGTTAGGCTCGCAGTACACCATTGGCAGCTGAGGAGACACACTTAGTTCAAACTGAATATTTTCTAAAAGCGCTTGAGCATTTAATAAATCAATCGTTTCTTTAACAACCGCAGCTAGATTTTTCTTTTCAAACTTTACGGCCTGTGGCTTAGCGAGTACTAGAAACTCTGTAATAATGGTTTCAATTCTTTTTAATTCAGATTTAATAATATCAAAATAAAGAGAGTGATCTTCTTGAATGCTGCTTTCTAACAGCTGAACAAACCCTTTTAAAGCCGTCATCGGGTTGCGGATTTCATGCGCAATCCCAGCTGCTAACTGTCCGACTACTTGAAGCGTATCCGATTTCCGAATCTGCTCTTGCATTTGATTTCGTTCCGTTACGTCTCTTAAAAGCGTCATATATAGACCTGGCAAGATATCTTTTTTCGTAGAAAATTCGATATTTTTAACTTTTTCGTTCCCCGTAACGTACGTAATCTCTCCTTCAGCTTCCCCTTTTTGCTCAATCGTTTCTTTATGCTCAATGACCACATCTAAATTCGCTGAAGAAATAAAATCCTCCATGGAGTGCGCACAAATCTCCTCTTTGCTGAGTTCTAGAATATCACAAAGAGAAGAATTTACATCAATAATATTTCGCTTGCCGTCCCATAAAACTAACCCATCGATCGAACCATTAAAAATCTGTCTGAATTTCTCTTCGTTATTCCGAAGCTCCTGTTCAATTTTTGTACGTTCACTGATGTTTCGAAAAATCGTTAAATGGTCTCCTTCTATAATGCCTTTTTTCCCTGTGAATTCCAACTGTTTGATTTCTCCATTTGGCATGTAAAAAGGAAGCTGATTGCGAATTTCTCCTTTTGTTTGAAACGTTTGGAGCACCTTTAACGCACTAAAGCTTTTTGTATCGATAAACGTATACAAATTGCTTCCAATTAATTTGTTTAACGGCAGCTCAAATGTACGCGAAGAAGCAAGATTAGCGTTCAAGATTTCACCATCGTCTCCCCAAATCAAGATCGCTTCAATCGCATTTTCAAAAATAGCCCTGAAATTTTTTTCGCTTCTCAACAGCTGCTGCTCCATCAGCCGTTTTTCCGTCACGTCTCTCATAATGGACATATAGTATTGACTGTATATATTAGCCGTTGTGGTAAATTCAAAAAAAGTAACGTCTCCATTTTCGAGCCTGATCGGTAGCTCACCGCTTGTCTTTCCTTCTTGATGCAGAGTTCTCCATAATTTTTTCACCTTATAATGATAAGTAGGTTCTACAAGCTCTTCTAATGTTTTGGTTAGAAGCTGTGCTCTTGTATAATTTAATCGTTCGCAAAATGAAGGGTTCGCGTCGATAAGCTGACCCGTTCGATCAAAAATGACAATTCCGTCTACCGCTTCATTAAATACATCCATAAACATATGATGACTAATAAACCGTTCATTTTCCATCATTTTGTGCTGCGTAATATCTCGAAATGTACACACAATAATGCCCGACATGTGACTATGTTTGTGTGAAGTAAATTCAACATGTTTCATCATGCCGCTTCGAAGCGTCATCGCGCCTTCATATTTGAAATAGCTTTCTTCTAACAGTGCAGGATAATACGCTTCAATCATGTCATACGGAAAATACATCAGAAAATCTTTCATTTGATGCGTTAATAGCTCATCCTTTGTTTTTTCAAACAGCCCGCAGGCTGATTCATTTGCATTTATAACTTGAAAATACTCATCAAATACGACAATGGCATCTAATACGTCATTAAAAATAGCTCGTAGCTGCTGTAATTCACCTTGCTGCTTTTGCGCAGCTTCAGATGTTAATTCTCTATGTGGTGACATGCTCATTGCTCCTTTCTTTTGCACTTCCCATTTCCCCACCTTTTATCTATAGACTTAGTATTCTACAAGATTTGCTTTTTACCTTTTTAAAATTAGGCACGTTTATTCAAAATGCGACATTTCTTCACATTATCCCGCTATTTAGAAAGAAAGTATGAATAAAAGAGGCTGGGACATAACTACATCAATCTAATTTAAAAACGAACAAATTGGATAAGCGCCCTAGTATAGATCAATTGTTACACCGCCGTTGATTTCTGTGCAAGGCTTCTCTTTCCGCGGGCGGCGGCTGAGCCTCCTCGTCGCTTGCCCTCCAATCAACTGCTAGAAGGAACGAAACAGATAAAACCTACGCTCAACATAACAAAGAAAACGAACCATTAATCAAACACGTTGATTAATGGTTCGTTTTTCACTTGGGCTAAAATACTTTTGTCCCGGCCTCATCGATCATTCACTACAATATAAGTTGCTTGAATAGGCCCATGCACACCAACTACTAAATTCATTTCAATATCAGCTGAATTACTCGGTCCCGTAATAAAGTTAATGCAAGAAGCAATCGTTTCTCCTCGCTCTACTTTTTCATGAATCATTTCAGCGGCTTGTGTCATGCGAGGGACAATTGAACTTTGAGGTATGATTGCAATATAAGTGGCGGGCAGCAAGCTTACCGCTCGTCCCTTTGCAGCACTGCTGAACAAAACAACTGTTCCAGATTCCGCTAGCGTCAAATCACTGAACGTGATGCCGACGTTTGCTTGTTCAGCTAGTTTAACATTCTCATCGCCTTTTACTGAATTCCATACGTGAAGGTTACGGTTTGTTTCCCATTTCTCCATCAGCGGATTCAATCCATATTCAGAAAACCTGGGATCATTCCACGTGCAGACAAGACCATTTCCATAGTTCGCTACGGCTTCCTCAAGGGCATCTGGTAAGTGTTGTGATGAGGTTTCTACATAGCGAGTATGAATACGTTCGCAATGGTTTTCAAGCTCTTTCTTTAATTGATCCGGCGAATAGTTGCGGTAGACCTCATGCTGAGGAGCATGCCTCCATTGTGGCTTTACTACACCGCCTGTTCGCCTGCTTCGCTTAAGATTAGCAGCAACATTGTCTAAAAAACTGTCTCTATTTTGAATGCTTCCGTTCATCATCATCACTCCTTTTATCAAACCAATCTCGTAAGCGCTCTTTTGTAGGCGCTGGAAACTCTCTGCTTTCCGTCCACGCTTTTAATGGACCAGGCCCTTTGGAAATACTACTTCCTGACATAAAAGGAGTAAGAGCTGCCGGTGCTACTTTAGCGCCCACTGTATATAGAGAAGAAGAAGCTGCTCCCAAGCCAAATGCTTTCATCGCCAGCTTTTCCGAAATAGGTGCTTTTCCTTCTTTTTCAACAATTCGCTGACGATGCTTGTGCAATAGCTCATGCAGCGGAATTTTGACCGGACAGGCATCTGTGCAGGCTGCGCATAGCGTTGAGGCATATGGAAGCTCTTTGTAGTCTTCATAGCCTCCAAGTAAAGGAGATAATACAGCTCCAATCGGCCCTGAATAAATAGATCCATATGAATGTCCTCCAATATGGCGATACACGGGACATACATTCACACATGCCGCACAGCGAATACACTGTAAAACAGATTGAAACTCAGTTCCTAAAATCGCAGATCGTCCGTTATCTACAATCACTAGGTGAAATTCTTCCGGTCCGTCTACTTCCCCTGGAAGTCTAGGTCCCGTAAGTGCCGTTACGTAGCTTGTAAGCCGCTGACCTACTGCACTTCTAGTTAACAGACTTACCAACACTTCAAACTCTTCAAATGTTGGCACAATTCGTTCCATTCCCATAACCGTAATTTGCGTTTTAGGAAGGGCGGTCGTTAGCCTTGCATTTCCTTCATTGGTAACAAGTGAAATAGATCCAGATTCTGCAATCGCAAAATTACATCCTGTGATGCCAATATCTGCTGATAAAAATTCTTTTCTCAGCATTTCCCGGGCATGAAGAGCTAGTTCTTCAGGTTTTTCTGTCTTTTTATAAGAAAGCTTTTCCTGAAATACATCTCTAATTTGTTCTTTATTTTTATGAAGCGCAGGAGCTACGATATGAGAAGGCGGATCGTGATCATCTACTTGCAGGATATATTCTCCTAAGTCCGTTTCAATAACTTCACAGCCTAGTTCTTCTAAAGCAGCGTTCATATGAATTTCTTCTGTAACCATTGACTTGGATTTAACCACTTTCTTTGCCTGTTTTTTCCTCGCTACATTTTTTATGTACTCATTCGCTTCTTCAGCTGTTTGAGCGAAAAAAACGTGGCCTCCGCGTTTAGCTACATTATCAGTGAGCTGCTCTAAATAGTAATCTAAATTTTCAAGCGTATGCTGACGAATTTCTTCGCCAAGCGCTCTCCATTCTTCCCAGTTTCCTAGCTCTTCTGCCGCATCTAATCTACGGCTTCTTAAGCGCTCTTGAGCACTTGAAACTGCAAAGCGCATAAACGCATTATTGACTCCATCATCGACGCGTTTTTTAAACTGATCATTTCCTATTTTCATAGACATTCGGTATTCTCCTTTCTTTACATTCTGCTATTTAATACTTCAGCGATATGCATCACTTTTACAGGCTGTCCTTTTCGTTCAATTCTTCCTCCAATATTCATAAGACAGCCGCAGTCAGCTCCAATTAAGTACTCTGCGTTTGTCTTAGCTATACAGCCTACTTTTTCATCGACCATTTGTTCAGAGATTTGCCCCATTTTAACCGAAAACGTCCCACCGAATCCGCAGCAGTTATGACTGTTTTCAAGGTTCTCCATTTCAAGACCCTTTACATTGTTTAATAGTGTAAAAGGTTCTTTTTTTACGTTCAGCAAACGCGTCATATGACAGGAAGAATGATAAGTGGCTTTCCCATTTAAGCTGGCTCCTACATCTTCCACTTTTAAAACGTTTACAATAAAATCTGTTAGCTCATACGTTTTATCAGCAAGCTTCACGGCAGGTTCATGCCATGCAGCATCACCTTCAAAAAGATGAGGATACTCTTTGAACATTGTCACACACGATCCAGACGGAGATACAACGTACTCTGCATGCTCAAACGCTTTTATCATGTTTTTCATCGCTTCTTTTGATTCTTTTACGTAACCGCTATTATACGCAGGCTGCCCGCAGCAAACTTGACTCTTTGGAAAATCCACTTCACAGCCTAATCGTTCTAACAATTCTACCGTCGCTTTTCCTACATTTGTTTGAAACATATCAATCAAACATGTGGCAAATAAAGATACTTTCATCATTTGCTCCCTCCAAGCTGATCATTTTACTTCTTTTTAGTTAACAGGTCATCAGATGACTTAATGCTATTATACTCCTATGTTTTTCTAATTTCACTAGTTTTTCAAAAATACCTTTCTTTGTTTGCTATCTTTTTTTCATAAAAACTAGGAAATTGAGGCATAACTAAATCATTTCAGTCTAAAGACGAGCAAATTGGATAAATGATTTAATGTGAATTACTTGTTACACCGGGGTTAATTTCCGTGCAAGACTTCGCTTTCCTCGTCGCTTCCGCTCCTGCGGGGTCTCATCCCTTCCGCTTTTTCCGCAGGAGTCTTCGTCTTGCCCTCCAATCAACCGCTAGAAGAAACGAAACACGTGAAACCTACGTTTGCCATAACATTAAAAAAATCCGAACGGTGAAGATTCTCTATCAAGAATCTTCACCGTTCGGATCTTCCTTCAACTAAACTACTTTTGTCTTAGCTTCTTACTTATTTATTTCCAAAAATCATCAAATACTGTGATTGGCAATTGGCGTTTATGCTGCGTTTTTAAGAAGTGACCTTCAATGACGTTACTAGCATGTTCACCTACATCTTTGCCTTCTAAATAATCGTCGATTTGCTCATACGTTACGCCAAGCGCTTCTTCATCCGGAAGCTGTGGACGATCTTCTTCCAAATCAGCCGTTGGTTTTTTCATATATAGATGCTCGGGACAGCCTAATTCTTTTAGCATTTGTTTTCCTTGTCGCTTGTTCAGACGGAAGATAGGGACTAAGTCAGCTCCTCCGTCACCGAATTTTGTATAAAATCCTGTAACAGCTTCAGCAGAGTGATCCGTTCCGAGTACGACTCCACTGTACATGCCCGCTACCGTATATTGCGCAATCATTCGTTCACGTGCTTTTACATTTCCTTTGTTGAAGTCGGAAACTTTATCATCTGCCGCTTCTTCAACAGCAGAAAGCATAGCATCTACTGCTGGTTTTACGTTAATAGAAATAGATTTTGTTGGTTGAATAAAAGCAAGTGCATCTTGACAGTCTGCTTCATCTGCCTGCACACCGTATGGAAGACGAACAGCAATAAACTGATAGCGCTCTTCTCCGGCCTCTTCATTCAACTCATTAACCGCTAGCTGCGCCAGCTTTCCAGTTAACGTAGAATCTTGGCCGCCGGAAATACCTAGTACAAACGAACGTAAAAAAGGATATTTGTTCATGTAGGATTTCAGAAAATCAACGCTGCGGCGAATTTCTTCCACGGGATTAATTTCTTTTTGTACGTTCATTTCTTCAATAATTTGCTTTTGTAGCTCTTTCATAAAAAAACTCTCCTCTCATTACTAGCTGATGGAATCTACACAAGCACTGTATCAGATAGTAACTTGCTTCTAGTCTCTTCGATATTTTGCATTTTGTTATCCCAGCAGCTCGTACTCAAGTCTACCGGATACTCTGTAGGACGAAATACATCTTCGTTCGACTTTGTAATAACTTTATAGTCATCCCATAGATGCTTTAAGTTTTGTAAGCAGTAGGCTCTCATTTCTTCAATGGTAGGCTGCTCATACACAAGCTTTCCCTGTGCAAAGATTGGCTGGTGAATTTTACGTGCGTTAAAGTTCGTTACAAACTTGCTGACGTGCGTATGAATCGGATGAAACATTTTTAAATGCTGCTCTTCGTTCGGCACTTCGTCCTGCATCGTAATATAATCGCCTTCCCATTTGTGGTTCACTTGATTTACAATTCGATATACTTCTTTTAGGCCGGGAGTTGAAATTTTCTCTGGATTTTCTGACAGCTTAATCGTATCCACCATGTTTCCATAATCATCTTCAATAGAAACCAGCTTGTACACAGCTCCTAGCGCAGGCTGATCAAAAGAGGTCATGAGCTTTGTTCCAACTCCCCATCCATCAATTTTGGCACCTTGCGCTTTCAAATCTAGAATGCTGTACTCATCAAGGTCATTCGAAGCAAAAATTTTCACATCATGATAGCCAGCTTCATCAAGCATTTTTCTTGCCTCTTGAGAAAGATATGGAAGTCTTCCGCTATCTAATCGAATACCGATAAAATTAATGCGATCTCCCATTTCTTTTGCTACTTTAATAGCATTGGGAATACCTGATTTTAACGTATTATATGTATCTACTAAAAAGATACAGTTACGGTGTGATTCCGCATACTTTTTAAACGCGCTGTATTCATCACGATAGACTTGAACAAGCGCGTGAGCATGAGTACCAGACACGGGAATTCCAAATACTTTCCCCGCTCTTACATTACTGGTTGCATCAAAGCCTCCAATATAAGCAGCTCTTGCCCCGTAAAATGCAGCATCCATCTCGTGTGCTCTTCTTGAACCAAATTCCATAAGCTGATTCGTACCCGTATGCTCATATAAATTATCTTCTCCCGCGGCTAGGCGAATACGCGATGCTTTTGTCGCAATCAGCGGGTGGAAATTTAAAATATTTAAAAGCGGCGTTTCAATAAGCTGCGCTTCCGCTAAAGGAGCGTCAATCTGCAGAATTGGTTCGTTAGCAAAAATCATTTCGCCTTCTACAACCGAACGAACATTACCGCTAAAGCGAACTTGCTTTAAATAGTCGATAAACTCCGCTTCATAATGCAATTCTTCATATAAATAATCTAAGTCCGTTTCGCTAAACCTAAAATTAGCAATAAAATCAATTACTCTTTCTAGCCCGGCAAACACAGCATAACCGCTTTCAAACGGCATCCGACGAAAGTAAGCTTCGAATACAGAACGGCGTTTATGAATATGGTCTTTAAAATACGTATGTGCCATATTCAGTTCATATAAATCTGTATGCAAAGCTAAACTATCATCTCTATATTGCTTTTTCATACTTTGTAACCCTCCATTTGACAATCCTAGTTTCTATTATGTAAATCTTTTCACAATAGAGCAAGCATAAATTATCAGAAGGTGCTTGAATTTTAGTTTTTCTGTTATTTGGTGCACACTTTTCTACCTGAAATGGAATTATTTCTCTTCGGGTATGTATTTCATTAACACATGTTCAACATTATCAAGATGACTCATCATAAAATGCTGAGCGTCTTCTGCATGCTGAGAAAGAATAGCTTCATAAATTTGCTGATGCTCTTTATAAATCCGTTCAGCCGTTTTCTCTTCTGCATAAAGCCAGATGCGTCTTGTCTCTTTCATCGTTTCAATCATCATTTCTGATACGTTATTCATAAGCTTCACTAAAAGAGGGTTTTGCGAGGCTTTAGCAATGGCTAAATGAAAAGCAAAATCTGCTTTCTCTCCCAGCTCTTCATTGCCAAACGCTCCTTTCATTTGTTCCAGACTATCGGACAGCTGCTTGAGGTCCGCATCTGTTCTCTTTTGAGCTGCAGCACGAACAGCCCCAATTTCTAATACCTTTCTCACTTCAAGCAAATGTTCAATATCATTTTTATTCATTAATACAGCGCTAGTTACAGGCAAAGACAGCATATCGGAGTTAAACTCTCGTACAAATGTGCCTTCCCCCTGCTTCATCTCGAGCAGCCCCATCGCCCGCAAAGCACTAAGAGCTTCACGAATAGCTGAGCGCCCTACCTGAAAGTTTTCCGCCAGCTGCTGCACTGAATCCAAACGGTCACCAGGCTTTAAACTGCCTTCTTTTATATTCTCAAGAAGCGTTTCGGCTACTTCTTCGTATATTTTTTTTGGCTTAATTCGCTTATATTCCACGTTTTCCACCTCATTTTTTTCGTTCACCAAGGTTTACATTAACCGAGACTTTTTCTTCTTTTACGTTTCTGTTACATTTTACCGAAATCCTTTCCCCTCCACAACAAAAGTGGCAAGGTATTTATACTTTATTTCTCAAATGTGCTAAAATAGTAAATTGATTTCATATTACGAGTTAAAAGGAGCTTTTTGAATGAACATTGTTGTCAGTACATTGAATGCGAAGTATATCCATACTTCTTTAGCCCTTCGATGTTTAAAAGCCTATGCCGAGCCTGACTATAAAGTGGATATGGCCGAATATACGATTAAAGATCCTGCTATGAACATTGTCACGGATTTATATAAACGCAACCCTGATATTATTGGTTTCAGCTGTTACATTTGGAACATTGAAGAAACAATTAAAGTCGCACAAATGCTTAAAAAAATTAACCCCGAGCTCATCATTATATTCGGTGGACCAGAAGTAACCTATGATGTGACTCACTGGCTAGAGCGCATTCCTGAAGCTGACTTTATCGCTATTGGTGAAGGAGAAGAAACATTCAAGCAGCTTTTAGATGAACTTCACGGAGACCGTCAGTTTGAAAATGTAAGCGGCGTGGCTTTCCGAAAAGACGGCAAACCAGTTGTTAACCCGCAGCGCAATAAAATTGACCTGCGCGAAATGCCTTCTCCTTTCCGTTTTGAAGAAGACCGCCAAGAACTTTCAAAACGCGTTGTGTATATTGAAACAAGCCGCGGCTGTCCGTTTAGCTGTCAGTTCTGTCTCTCTTCTATTGAAGTAGGCGTTCGTTATTTCGACAGAGAAAAAGTAAAAGAGGATATTCGCTATTTGATGGATAACGGAGCGCGCACCATTAAGTTCGTAGACCGCACGTTCAACATCAGCCGCAGCTATGCCATGGAAATGTTCCAATTTTTAATTGATGAACACCGTGAAGGTACGGTATTTCAGTTTGAAATTACGGCCGATATTATGCGCCCTGAAGTCATTCAGTTCTTAAACGACAATGCGCCAAAAGGATTATTCCGCTTTGAAATTGGCGTGCAGTCTACAAATGATGCCGTTAATGAATTAGTTAAACGCAAACAAAATTTCAAAAAATTAACCCGTACCGTAACGATGGTAAAAGAAGGCGGAAAGATCGACCAGCATTTAGATTTGATTGCGGGACTTCCAGATGAAGATTATAACTCATTTAAAAATACGTTTAATGATGTATTTGCACTTCGTCCTGAAGAGCTTCAGCTGGGCTTTTTAAAAATGCTTCGCGGCACCGGCTTACGCTTAAGTGCATCTCGCTATAATTATCAATACATGGATCAATCGCCTTATGAAATTTTAAGCAATAACGTCTTGCCATTTTCAGATGTCGTACGTATCAAACATGTAGAAGATATTTTAGAAAAGTTTTGGAATGACCATCGAATGGATGAAACAATAGAGTTTTTAGTAGAGCACTGCTACGATACACCTTTTGATTTCTTCCAAAACTTCGGGACGTATTGGGATGAAATGGGCTGGGTTCGAATCGGCCATCAGCTTGAAGATTTATTCAGACGCCTTAGACAGTATATTGAAACAGAGAATTTTTCAAATGAAGAAATGATTGAAGGGTTTATGAAAATTGATTATTTACAAAACCAAAAGCATAAGCCTCGTAAACCTTGGTGGGACGATAAAGTAGAAAAACAAGTCCGCTCTCATTACTATCAGCAAATGCTTGCTAATCCTTCTATTATGGGACAGGCTTTTGAAGCTGAACAGCTTGCTGAAAAAGAATTATACAAACACACCGTTTTAGAAATTCTTCCATTTGACTATATGTATTATAAACAAACAGGAAAAATAAATGAACAACCATCTGTTCTTCTTGCTTATTATGATCAAAAAGCAAATGATACAAAACTTTATTCAGCACCTGTAGAGGCATTTGGCCTTCCAGTTGTAAGCTAAAACCTCGGATACCCGAGGTTTTTTTCTTTAACATTCTTTTTTCTTTTTTTGCTCTTTATCAGACTTTGTCTTTCCTAAGGATTCATATATTTTAGCTGCGTTGGGATCGCCCATTTCCGCTCCGAACTCTTCTTGCAGTAACTGTTTTTGCTTTGCTTCAGTGCTTGCGATATGCTTATTATTTTGTTTATGTTTGCTCATCGTTATTTACCTTGCTTTCCTTTTTTCGAATTGCGATTCGCGCCTTTAGCCGGCTCCTCGCCGCCAGCATATTCAGCAGCAAATTCTGCATCTGAAAGGCTCTCTTTTGGTGTATTATTGTTAGTCAGTGCTGATTTGTACCCTACTTTACGCTTTGCCATCATATATCCCTCCTATGCTTGGAAGTCCATTGAACTTCCTTTTCTTAGAATACACTTTCTGATGCGTAATATAAGCAGAAAAAGCTGTAAAAAAGCGGTTGAAACATAACGAAATCATTTTACTCGAAATACGAACAAATGAGATAAATGGATTGACCCTCTTGTGACCCAGCTACATGAAACCTGCGTTCACCATCATAATAAAAAAATCCGAACGAGTTTGATTCTTAATCAAGAAACAAACTCGTTCGGATCTTCCTTCAACTAAAATATTTGTGTCCCAGCCTCTTTTATCCAATAATAATACGTTCTTTCGGATAGTGATAATCCGGTCCAGACGTTGGACGGCGAAGCATTAAAATAAATGAAAACATGCCGATTCGGCCAATGAACATTAAAATCATAATAACGCATTTACCGATATCAGAAAGCCCTCCTGTAATTCCCATTGATAAACCTGTTGTCCCAAAAGCTGAACACACTTCAAAAATAAGCTCAATGAGAGAAAAATGTTCTGTAATACTTAAAATAAGAAGCGAAATCGAGCAAATGATTACGGCTAACATCGATACAGCTACTGATTTAATAATGTCATCTTCATGAATTTCGCGGCGAAAGATTTTAATCGTCTTATTTCCTCTTACGTAATAAAACAGGAAAAGAATATTTAATGCAAACGTCGTCGTACGAATTCCTCCCCCTACTGAGCTCGGTGAAGCACCGATAAACATCATCGCACTCATCATAATTAACGTAGGAAGCGAAAACTCATTAATATTCATGGTCGCAACTCCTCCGCTCCTTGTGGCAGCAGATTGGAAAAACGCATAAAAAAACGATTCATCCCAAGACTTATCTGCTAGAAATCCTGAATGCTCTAGCACAAGAATCAAGATTGTTCCCCCTGCTAACAGCAGAAAAAACATGATGGTCGTTAGCTTCGTAAATAGCGAAAATTGAAATTTACGCTTATCTTTAAATGTTAAAAAATAGTGCTTAATTTCAATTAATACAGGGAATCCAATCGCTCCAAGCGTAATTAAAATAACGGTTACCACTTGTACAAAATAATCATGGGCATACGGAATAAATGAAGATCCTGTAATATCGAAGCCAGCATTTGTTGTAGCGCTGACAGAAGCAAAGAACCCATGCAGAAAAGCATCTGTCCAGCTTGAGTAATAACGGAGAAAATGTAATCCTAAAATAATGGCGCCAACTAGTTCAATGGCAAAAATAATAAATAAAATATTTCTCATCAAGTCAACTAATCCTGATAAACGGGATTGGTTATGGTCTGTCATAATGAGCTGACGTTCCTTTAAACCGATTTTTTTACCCAAAATCATCCAAATAAATGTACTGAGTGTCATTACACCAATACCACCGATTTGAAAAATAAAAGCGAGCAAAAAATAGCCCGTCGTACTAAATGTATCCGGAGTAGAGACAGGTGTCAGCCCTGTTACACTTACCGCACTGACGGCAATAAATAAGCGATCAATAAATGCTAACTTCACTCCCGGCTTTAAAGCTTCTGGGATACTAAGTAATAGAAATCCAAGCGTAACAGCCACTATGTAAAATGTAACAATAATTTGAGCTGAAGACATCTGCCTTACTCGTCGTTTCCATGGTTGCGGCATAATCTGACATTCCTTTTTTGTTATAATACTAATAGTTTTCTTCTTTCTTCCCAAAGCATACTCATTGTTACACGGATTGCAATATCCATGTAAAAAATCCCATGTTCAAGAAGGTGACTACATTAGTATAAAAGAAGTCACCTCACTTGTCATTAGATATCATAAATCCCAGCAGCCCGCATAAAGGATCGTCACTCAATATTGTCTGTTCACAAAAAAACGAGGTTGCGACATAATTAAATGAATCAATCTAAAGACGAACAAATAGGATACATGAGCTGAACCGCTTGTGACACCGCTGTTGATTTCCGTGCAAGACTTCGCTTTCCGCAGGAGTCTTCGCCTCGCCCTCCAATCAACAGCTAGAAGCAACGACATATTTGAAACCTACGTTCACCATAACAAAAAACGAACCACTAATATCAGTGGTTCGTTTTTCACTTCGGCTAAAATACTTTTGTACCAGCCGCGTCTTTATTTTATTTAGAGCGTTTTTCTAGCCAATCGCCGATTGAAGGATATGTTTCCTTCACTGCTTTTGGACCAAATACAACAGATACGTGACCTGTTTGCAACAATTTGTACTCTTTATCTTCACTTGAAACAGCGTCCATTAAAGCTGCCACTTGATGCGGCATCGCAATATGATCACGGCTAGCGGCAATGTTTAAAATATTAGCTTTAATATTTTTCAAATCTACTTTGCGTCCGCGAACTTCAAGTTCACCATTGATTAATTTATTTTGTTGATAGAAGTCACGAATCCACTGACGATAAGCTTCACCAGCAAATGGGATTCCGTCAGCAACCCACTTTTGCATTAGCTTCCAGCTTTCAACAAACCGCTGATTTTCCGAACGGTCCACCAACGTTACATATGGGCCATAGAAATTCGTGATTGGCTTTAACATCTTGTTTCCAAAGTCAATCATCTCTGGAGGGATGTTTCCGAATGTATCTACTGCTTTATCTAAATTAAAGTAGCGATCGTCTAGGAATGCTCCGTATAAACCTGTATCCGAAAAATCAAATGGACTTGTCATAAAAATTAAGTTTTTAATCGGCAAGTCTTCATTTAATGCAGCAAAAATAGATGTCATAGTTCCGCCCATGCAGTAACCAAGAACAGACAAATCAGGAGATTTAGAAGTGCGCAGCACCTTTTTCGCTGCTTTTGGAATATAATCTACAATATAATCATCTAGCTTCATATTGCTGTCTTCAAGCCCAGGAGTTCCCCAGTCAAGCAAATACACGTCAAAACCGCGGTTCAATAAGTATTCAACAAGGCTGTTTCCAGGTGTTAAATCCAAAATATACGGTTTATTGATCAATGCATATACGAGTAAGATTGGTGTTTTATGCAGGTTATCTTTTACTGGCGTATAGCGGTATAATTTCGCTTTGTTCTTTTTCCAAATAACCTCTTTTGGTGTTAATCCAACTTCCGGTTCCGCTTCTGTTGTCATAATTTCATATGCACGCTTAAAACGTCTTGCAGAACTTTTATATTCACTTGGCATTGATTTGATTAATTTTTCCCACTCTTGCACGTAAGGAATTGCCACGAATATACACACCCTTTCATTTCATTAGTAGTTAGTTAACAAGCACAGCCCCGACAAAAGTCAGGGCCAGCATTTATTACATGTATAAGCCGCCGTTAATGTTTAACTGTTGTCCTGTAATGTACGCGCCGTCTTTTGCTAAGTAAACAACTCCACGTGCAATTTCTTCAGCGTGGCCTAAGCGACGAGTTGGGATTTTTGCTACAACTTTTGCACGAACTTCTTCCGGCATTGCCATTACCATTTCCGTTTCAATAAATCCTGGGCAAATTGCATTAACTGTTACGCCTGACTTAGCTAGTTCAAGAGCTAATGATTTAGTGAATCCTAGCATACCTGCTTTAGCAGCTGAGTAGTTTGTTTGACCAAATCCGCCCGCTTGACCAATAATTGATGAAATATTGATAACACGACCACCTTCAGATTCTAAAAGGTGCGTTAGCGCAGCTGATGTTGTGTTGTATACGCTATGTAAGTTTACATCAATTACTTTTTTCCAATCTTCTTCACCTAACTTCTTGAATGAACGGTCGCGCGTAATTCCAGCATTGTTTACTAGAATGTCTAATTGGCCAAACGCAGCTTTTGTTTCTTCGATTAGGTGTTTTGCTTGATCTACATAAGACACGTCAGCTTGAACCGCAATAGCTTCTCCGCCGTTGTCTTTAATTTCTTTTACGATTGCTTCTGCAGATTCTTTACTGCTGTTATAGTTTACTGCTACTTTTACTCCATTAGAAGCAAGCTCACGTGTAATTGCTGCCCCGATACCTTTAGATCCGCCTGTTACGATTGCTACTTTACCTTGTAATGTTGTCATGAAAAATTTCCCCCTTGCTTCTTCAGCTATGATTTTTACTGTAAATACAGCAGTTAATGTTGTTATAAAATCCCCTATACCTTACTTGCGAGCTGGCTGCTCAGTTTTTTGAGCGTTTGATGGTTTTGCTTCAGATTTAGCTTCTGCCTTTGGCTTTTCAGCTAATTTTTCTTGTTTTTCTAGCAGCTGAGCCTGAAGCTGCTCACCTTGAGTTTTAATTTGTTTTTGAATAGTTTCTTTTAACTCGTCTTGTGTTTTTTGCTGCCCTTCAAGAAGAGATAAAACTTTGTCGAGTTTTTTGTCTAACGATTTGACATCAGATTTCAGCTTAGTTACATCTTTTTTCAAAGCAGATGCGCTTTCTTGCTGTGCTTCTAATTCATCAAAACGATCGTCAAATTGCTCTTCTAATAATTCTACTTTTTCTTCCACATTAATGACTAATGACGCAACGTTTGCTACATCTTCTTTTGTTGGTACATTTACTTGGTGCAGATAGCGCCCCGTTACTTCATTTACTGCTTGTTGATATTGAAGGTTCATATTTAGCACATTTCCCATGAGCTGGGAAAATTCTTCACGATTCATATTGTCCCCAATAACTTTACCCCAGTAAGATTCGGTTTTGTCATATACGTCTTTCCATGCTTGAAACGGATCAAATACTTTTTGCTGTTCCAAAACTCCATCTCCTTTCTTGTGTACGTTAAAAGTGATGGCTTTCAATATGGACACTTAATGTGACAAGCGACATATTAGAAGCTCTAAGTAAACGCAACCAATTTTGCGTTTATTTATTGGATAATGTAAATCTTTTCACAATTCACTTACCAACAAATTATAAATGTTATAAAAATTACCTACATGTACTATTATAAATACGTTTTCCGAAATAAACAATTCTAAATCTTTGTTTATTTTTGAATTTTTTTGACGCTTTTTGTCGAAATCCAAAAAATCGTTCTTTTTTCCTGTATTTGAAAGACCTGTTTTAAAGTGTTGACAATTTTTTCATCTAGGTGTAAATTACACATATGGAAAACAAATTCTCTTTTTTCGAAGGGGTGATTACCTTGGGATCAAGTGAAAAAGATAACACCTCTAATTCAAACAACTTAGAAAAATCGATTAGCGGTGCACCAAAAAACTTGATGGTTCCTTTTCTTCTTTTAAGTTTAAGAGGTTGGAATCTACATGGTTACAAGCTCATTCAGCAACTAATGAGCTTTGGATTCACATCAGTTGATCAGGGAAATGTCTACCGCACGCTGAGACAGCTTGAAAAAGACAACTTGATTACATCGCAATGGGATACGTCAGCTGAAGGACCTGCACGCCGGATTTATTCATTAACAGATGCCGGCGAACAATATTTAAGCATGTGGGCTAATTCACTTGAACAGTATCAAAACATGTTAGATTCATTTTTTCACATGTATACCGACATGTTGTTCCCTTTTAGCTCTTCTTCTTCTAAAAAGTCAAAAGAATCAAAAGAGGAAGAAAACGATTAAAGGGATTCACGCAGTACATCTGCGTTTCCTAATATAATGTTAAATTTCACGGTCAACCAGCGAGCGCGGAATGTTAGGTTTATCACACAACTACGAATTTCTTCTTTAACGTTTTGTTCATTACGATAACTGTTCGCCAGACCAAATTATTCAAGGAGGAATTTGATTATGTCAACAGTAAAGTATGATACAGTAATTGATGCAATGTGGGAACAATGGACAAAGGGGTTACAAAACATTGCAGAAGGAAACAAACAAATTGAGCAATGGACGTTAAAAGCACTTGAGCAACAGCAAGAATTTGTAACAAAAGCAGTTGAACAACTTCAAGCAACAGACAAACAATGGAAAGCTGAATTAGAAGATCTTCAACAAAAAACAGTTGAAAACTTACGTAAAACAGCTGGAAACGCTGTTGCCGATTCTTATGAAGAATGGACAAACCGCACGCATGAAGCATTAAATAAATTACAAGAGCTTTCTCTTAACCAAAGCAAATCAAGCTATTCTTTAGTAAAGCAAGCTCAAGAACAATATCATCAAGTAGTAACACAATTAGTAGAAGAGCAAAAGAAAACGCGCCAAGAATTCCAACACGTATCTGATGCATACGTAGAACAAGTAAAATCTCTTCAAAAGTCATTTGCTCAGTCTCTTGAGCAATATGCAGTTGTAAAATAATATATAAAAAAGCCCAGCTTCTTTGAAAGCTGGGCTTTTTTATACTTTCTTGCAAACCATTACCAGTATGCAAAATAGGAAACAACAAATAATACAGGTACAGCAGTAAACTGCTGTACCACTAAAAAAGGAGATGACTAATCATGGCTAGAACAAATAAACTATTAACACCAGGTGTAGAACAATTTTTAGATCAATATAAGTATGAAATCGCTCAAGAATTTGGGGTAACTCTAGGTTCTGACACTGCTGCACGCAGCAACGGTTCAGTAGGCGGAGAAATCACAAAGCGCTTGGTGCAACAAGCTCAAGCTCACTTAAGCGGCAGCACACAAAAATAAAACATAATTTCATAACATGGCTAAAAAAGGCACCTGCGTGTGCCTTTTTCTTACATAATATAGTCTTTTAAATACACGTAGTCCCCCGCTAATATAATAACCATCGCGATAATATATTTACGGTTTCTTTCAATTGTTTTCCGGCTGACTTTCACATGTTTTTCAATCAAGCGAATAGGAAGCTGCCGCTTTAAAAACAGCTTATCTTTTAATTCTTTTTCCTTGACGATAAAGGATGCAACTTCCACTGCATTTCCCCTTGCATCCTTATGTTTAGGAGACGTGTTAATAATGTCTTCAAGAGTTAATTTAAACAATTTTAGCGTCTGACAAAAATAAGTCATTTCCTCTTGAATATATGAAGTTTCACTTTGCCTCTTATAGTTAGAAAGCGATATATCCCTTTCTACCTTACCTTGAATAAAACCTTCATTTTCAATTCGGTTATAGAGCAGCGTTTGATTTCTCTTTTCTTTTCGAATATAGTCAATTACTCTTCTTTTAATAATAAGTTCCGCAAATGCAAGAAGGGATCTGCCTTTTTGGATTGTGTAATTTTCAATGGCTTCATTAAATGCAATCAGACCAATGCTAAATTCATCGTCAGCTTCACTTATATAACGTTTACATACAGCTGAAACAACTTTAGCAATAAACGGTTTATATTGTTGAATCATTTCGTTATGTAATTGTTTATCCCCTTGCTGAATCGTCAGTACAAGCGTTTCAAGCGATGGAGGCGTTTGAACTTTTGTGAGCATTGGCTTCACCTCTTTTACTATACTCAATTACTTTATACCATGTTAATATCCATTCTTTTGATGACGAACAGGGTTTAGAAGCGCTCTGCTCCTCTTAATTTCCCTTTATTATAACCCATAATAGCTCAATTTTACCAATTAACATACATTTGAAATATATGTTTATAAACTGAAATAAACTTCATTGAACTGAATTACTCACGGATGCTTCTGTTCTCTACAGAATATGAACGAAAAAGCAAAACATTCGGATATAAAGTAATTAAACAGTAGTTAGTTCTTTTACCCTTTATCTAAACAATCTAAACTAGGCATTTTGTCTCAATAATAAAAAACGCGCCTTCAATTAGCATTGAAGGTACGTTTTTTATTATTGATTTTCAATTTTTTTTAACGATTCTTTTTCTTTCTCTGAGCCTTCAAGATCAGTTTGTTCTTTATTTTTAGATAGAAACCAGCCTGAAGCTGCTATGGCAAGTAACACAATCCAAAACGTAATTTTCCACACTTTTGATTCAGGGAAATGTTCATTAATAATACCTAACTCCGGATGAGCAAGGGTATAAACCGCTAACTTAACCCCTACCCACCCTACAATAGCAAAAGCCGCCGTTTCTAGGCCTGGGCGCGTATTTAATAGCTTGACGAACCAAGTTGCAGCAAAACGCATAATAATTAATCCCATAATTCCTCCGGCGAAAATCACCAAGAATTGTCCCCCATCGAGTCCGCCAATTTGAGGAAGATCTGTTGTTGGCAATGTAACGGCGAGAGCCACAGCGGCCAAAATTGAATCAACGGCAAAAGCAATGTCTGCTATTTCTACTTTTAAAACCGTCATCCAGAAACTTGAGCCCTTTTTCTCGTCTGCTTCTTTCACTTTTTCATGATCGTCTTTTTTCACATATCGCTTCACAATATGATTAATGGAAATGAACAACAAGTAAATGGCTCCTATAGCTTGAAGCTGCCATACGTCGACTAAAAATGAAATCAAGAACAATGAACCAAATCTAAAAATAAAGGCACCGGCTAGTCCGTAAAATAATGCCTTCTTACGTTTTTCTTCCGGTAAATGTTTGACCATAATGGCCATCACAAGAGCATTATCCGCCGCCAAAATTCCTTCTAATGCAACCAGAACTAGCAATACCCATCCATACTCTAACAAAAGCGATGCATCCATAAAAATCCCCTCTCGTTTCTTTATATAAGTTTATTTATCCTCATTACCGGAATAAAACACAAAAAGACCTTTGCCAAATATGGCAAAGGTCTTGCTAAGCATAATCATTATGCCAACAAAGCCGATGGAATACTCCATGTAATGACGACTTTGTTTCAGGTTTCCCTGACGCTACTCCCCTTTACTCCGTAAGAAGTAAATGTATTAAGTTGTTTTTATTTTATAAAAGGTTCACTAATAAGTCAATTAAAAGCCCTCTAAACTTTTGTTAAGCTTTTGTTAAGCGTTTTAATACATTCAAAAACGTTGAAATATGAATAGGCTTTGTTACGTATTCACTAAAGCCGACTAAAAAAGCTTGATCAATATCGCTTTGCATCGCGCTTGCACTCAGGGCGACTCGCGGAATATGCTTCAATTCTTTTTCTAGCTGCAGCTGTGTGCATACCTCAAAACCATTCATATCAGGCAGATCAATATCAATTAAGATCATATCCGGTGAAATGGACCTGATTAGCCCGATGCCGTTTTCTCCTGTTTTGGCAACTAAAAGCTTAACGTTTTTATATGGAGAAAGAATCGATTGCATAAGCTCAATATTTGTATCGTTATCCTCAATATATACAATTGATGTCGGCATGGAAAAACCTAAAAACGGCTCGGCTTCTCCTTCACTGGATAATCGTTTAGGAACAGGTGGATGTACTAAGGGAAAACGCACCCAAAATGTACTGCCTTTTCCTTCTTCACTTCGCACTCCGCACGTACCATTCATTAATACAACAAGCTGCTTTACAAGCGCCAATCCAATCCCTGTTCCGTCTTTTTCTAGTCTATTTACACGGTAGAAAGGCTCAAAAATCCGATTCAATTCTGAAGCTGGAATTCCAAAGCCCCTATCTTCAATCAATATGGTTACGTGATGCTGAGTGATCTCGGTATAGATAGTGATATCGCGATAAGCGGGCGAATATTTAATGGCGTTTGTAAGCAGATTTAATAAGATCTGCTGAAACCGAAGTTCATCTACTTCAACAAAGACTTCTTGGTATGCATGAAAGCGAGTATAAAGTATACTATGCTTATCTTTTGCTAATGGTTTCATAATTTTAAGCGCGTCTTCAATCGCCTCTTTTACCGACACCGGTTCAAGGTTAATCGCTAAGTGACCTGATTCAATTTTCGATAAATCAAGCGTTTCATTTATCAAATAAAGAAGATGATTACCTGCTTTTAAAATTTTTCGTATACGATTCAATTGTTTTTCTGTTAAATCTTTTTCCCCTTGCTCTTCCAATATCTGTGCATAACCTAAAATACTGTTTAAAGGCGTACGAAGCTCATGGCTTACTTTTGATAAAAATTCAGACTTGGCTTGATTTGCTTTTTCAGCTTCTTCTTTTGCTATAATCATTTGCTGATTAGAATGAAGCAAATCTTGTTCTTGTTCCTGCTGTTTTGTAATATCATAAAACGTGACAACTACGCCTTTATAATATTTGCTTTCTTGAAGAGGTTCAGCATTCACCGAAAGCCAAGTCAACTTTTTCTCATTTAAATAAATGCCCATAACTGTATTTCGCACAGGCTCTTTTGTACGAAGACATCGAACAGATGGAATGTCTTCCAGTGCAAAAGGTGTGCCGTCAGGATGAATGATTTCCCAGTCTAAACCAAACGGGTTAACCGATAATATTTGGTCATAAGGCACGTTTAAGATTTTAGCAGCGTACGCATTAGCAGCAATTAAGTTTCCTTCAAGATCATGAAACACAACCCCTTCTGACATCGTAGAAAGAACGGAGCGATACATGCTTTCACTTTTAGCTAGCTTTTCTCTTGCTTCGTGAAGATCGGTAACATCTACTATAGAACCAATAACTTCTTTTACTTCTCCTTTGTAAATATGAGGTATTAACTTCGTATAGTAAGCAAAATCGTTCAAAAGTACTTCATACGATACCTTCTCTCCCGCCCATGCTTTCTCATAGTACTCCTTATTTTCTTTTGCGTAGGATTCAGGTAAAAATTCTTCAAGTGTTTTACCGACAACATCTATTTCCTCATATCCCATTTCACGAATCATTTTGCCTTCGCACATGGTATGAATATACCCTTCATCGTTTTTCACAAATTTAAAAATAGCGCCATCTTGCTGTGAAAGCGTGCGTTTTAAATCTTCTTGTAAATCCAGAAGCTGCTGTTGCGCCTTTTTTCGGTCTGTCACATCTTTGGCAATGACGTAACTGCCTTTAATTTGACCATGAACAATAATAGGCATTTGCGTTACTTCAACATATACAGGCTGATTATCTTTGCGAATGAGCGTTGCCTCATAATAAACAGAGTCTCCGTTCAGGGATTTCCACATATATTCTTCAGCTTTTTCAGCTTCTCTAAACATATAGGGAAACGGAATTTTCTCCATTTGATGCAACGTGTATCCTGTTAGTTCTATTCCTTTTGGATTAATCGTTTGAATATTGCCGTACAAATCAACCGCACACACAATATTGGGATTGTAGTTAAAAAGAGATTGATAATACTCTTCTTTTAGTTGACTATCCCTCACTTCTTCCTGGCGCTTAAAAGCAGCAACGAGCAAAAAGACAATGAGTAGCGTAATCGTGATACTTGCAATCATATTGGAAAATGGCGCTTGATAAGGCAGCCACTGGCCCCATCTTCTGACAACTGAGTGTTCAATATGCAGCTTCATTCCATACATACTGATGAAATGCATAGCTGAAATTCCAATGCCCAGCAAAATAGAGCTAACAAGTTTGAGAAACGGATTAGCTTTCACGCTTTTCGAACGAAAAAACAAGTGCATCGCATAAAATGCAACGACCAGGGCGATGATGATGGAAAGCAAAACAGATAGCACGGCATAATGGATGTGTGCTTCTGTTTCGATTGCTGCCATGGCGATATAATGTGTACCCAGAATACTGCTTCCCAAAATGAGCCCTGACCATACCGACGTGCCCCATTTCCAAAATGTCCAAAACGCACCTAGTGATCCGCTAATCGCTATTATTAAAGCAATGACAGAAAGTACAGCATTAAAATGAAAGCTAACAGGCACATAATAAGCAAGCATCGCAATATAGTGCATCGCCCCCACTCCAATTCCCATTGAAGCCGCTGACAGTGTAAGCCATAAATAATTGTTCCGCTGTTTTTTCATCATTTTACTCATAATATCAAGTGCTGTATAAGAGGCAAGAATTCCTACAATGACAGCAAGAAATACGGTAAATTCATTATAGTGACCAGTAATTGAAATCATTTTCTTTCCTTTCACTTCAACGTTACTTCTTCTATCTAACTCTCCTCATAAGAACTATATTACGATCATTTATTCCGAAAGCAGACACATGAAATAGACGAAACTTACATAAGCTTCGTCCTTTCATCAGCATAGCTATTTTAGAAGCAGCAGCATCTCTTAATTCATCATTAACTGATGCAGCTGTTTTTGAACGTCTTGTATTTTTAATTTTGAGATATGAGCATATTCATCAATTTCTAAGAAATAAACAAGATATGTTTCGTTTTTTGGTGTGATGTGCGAAACTTTCTGTAAATTCACGATATAAGAACGGTGTGTTTGACTAAATACAGAAGGGTTCAAATACGTATAGATATCACTAATATTTTCATATGTCTCATAGACACGTGATTGAGTATAGATCAAGCATTTTTTTCCGGATTTTTCGATAAAAATAATTTGATCAATTGGAATGTAGTAAGTAGATCCATTAAATTTTACAGGCAGTCTTTTTAATTGCTCACCTGGCTTTTTTGACTGATTTCTATCAATTCCAATGGAGTTTTTTGCCCGCTCTAACGCCATATAAAGCCTTGTTTTTTCAATCGGTTTTACAATGTAATCCAATGCTGACAACTCAAATGCCTTCACCGCAAATTCATCATAACCAGTGATAAAAATGAAGTTTAAATTCGGCTTAATGCGCAGGCACTTTTTTATTGCATCTACACCGTTAATCGTAGGCATATTAATGTCGACGAGCAAAAGGTCTGGACTCTTAGCCATCACTTCCTGTACAAGCTGCTCTCCGTCTTTACAGATGCTAATCACTTCAAATTCCGGAAGCTGTTCTATAAAATAATCTAAAATTTCAACCGAATCTTCGTTATCATCGGCAATAATTAAGTTAATTTTGTTCATCCTGACTCCCCCTAGGATACAATGTTAAAGTATAGTACGAACTATTGCCCATTCTGGTTTATGCATGTCTACACATAGTTATAGTGTTTTTATGTTGAGATGAATGATCTACACGGACGCTAATCGTTAATGGAACGCACAACGATTGTTCATGGGGAATATTGCAATAATTGTAGGTTTTCTAGAAGAAGACATAAAAACCGTTTATCTATTATCATTTATTTTCCTAACAATGATTTAATACCCTTTTTATAATCTGTAAATCAGCATGCCAAAATCTTTATTTAACATTTTCGATAAAGGCGGCACGCTCTTTCACTCATACTTTTATTAATTTTTTACTTTTTTTCAAGGTAATTACTTGCATAATGTCCTTAATAACCTTGACTTTGTGATTTCATCCAGAAGAATTTATGTATTTTTTATTCATTTTATTATAAAAATTTTAGCATACAAAGTTATGAACTTACATATGTATTCCGAACTAGTTCCCTTTAAAACTATGATTATTATACCATTTCATAGTATAAATCACATATAGTTAAACGTGAAGACTTTCCATTTCTTTAAGTGTTCCAAGCTATTTATTTGTAAAATAAATAGCTTCATTCCTCTATAACGGCTACATAACCTAATTAACCAGCTATTATTTGTAAAAAAACAGGCCTAAAGTTATAACCCGGCCTGTTTTGCATTCATTTCTTATTTTTCATTTTTTACAATTTGCTGTGCTTGTTTCGATACAAAGAAGCGATTCTTTTTATCCTGTACCACTACGCTGTCCATTTGAATTTCTCTTCCATTTACAATAGCAATATTTTTATTTACTGGGAAACGCACCGTTCGCTTATTGTTTGTAACAACCAGCACAGGGTTGTTTTTGTCTTTTGAGTCAACCGCTACCTTTGAGCCTTTAAAAGCTTTATTCGCTTCAATAAATAATTCATTTGTTAACTCATTTAAGTTAATATTCATTGATTTAGCCATATGTTTGGCAATATCCGTATTATCAAAGTGCCCCGTTGGTCGATTTACGCCGTATGAATACAGAAATACATCCTCACCCGTATGACCGCCTGTTGTGAATCCAAGGTTTGCTCGGCTGGCTAATAACTTCGATAGTGTAGCACTGATTTCTTTTTTATCTCTTGTTTTAGTCAGCTGCGCTTTTTCCTCTGAAGTTAGATTTGATAAACCATACAAAGCAGCTACTTCTTCTTTATTTGATAAATCTTCTTTTAATTTAGACATAGCACCTTCTAACGTCATTTTTGCTTTTTTTAATGGATCAATATAAGCAGAAACAGGTGTGGTATCGTATCCTTTTGTTGTATTTGCATTACCAATTGAAAGACCGCTGTTTCCGTGATCGGCAATCGCAATAACCATCGTATTTCCATCTTTTTTAGCGAACTCTACTGCTTTGCCCACTGCTTCATCAAACGCTAGTACATCGCTAATCATTCCTATTGGATCATTTGCATGAGCTGCCCAATCGGTTTTGCTTCCTTCAACAAATAAGAAAAAACCGTCTTTATCTTTGGATAGTGTTGTTATTGCTTTATTTGTCATCTGGGACAACTTTGGCTGTTCTGCTTTTGTCTGCGGTCGGTCCATATCATAGGCTAAGTCTCTGTCGGCGAAGCTCCCCCAGATTTTTTTGGCGCGTGACTGCTCTAATTCCTTTTTATTTTCTACAAAGTCATATCCTCTTTTATTCAATACATTGACTAAGTCTTCACCGTCTTTCCGGCTTTTTTCTTCTTTTCCTGGAAGAAGAGATTGCTTACCTCCTCCAAGCACTACATCAATGTTTTGATACACTTGCTGCTCTGCTAGCGTTTGAAAATCATCACGGCTATAGTTGTGGGCTGAAAAACCAGCTGGTGTGGCGTGCTGGATTTCAGAAGTAGCCACAATTCCTGTCGCGCGCCCTGAAAGCTTTGCTCCTTCTAGAACATTTGCTACGGGACGAAATTGATTTTCTTTTTCTACGGATTTAACCCCAGGTGTATTCACTACTGAAGGAAGCACACCTACATAACCTGAATTTGATTTATTTCCTGTTGCTAAAGCAGTAGCTGCCGGAGCGGAATCTGTAATAGCAGATTCTGCCGAATACGCACGTACTCCCCCGGCCATCAGCTGATCCATATGTAACGGTTTTCCCTTGTACCATCTTGCGAGTGTAGTAGCATTTGAACTCGTCCCGTCCATTACCATCATAATGACATTTTGAGGTTTCTTAGCTGACTTATGCTCCACTTTTGCTTCCGTTTGAATAAGTGAGTTTCCTACACCAAACGAGGCCAATGCTACTGCTCCTGCCAGTGTAATACCTGCTAATTTTTTCTTCATATAAATGTACCCGCTCCTTTATTTAATTGTCTTCGACATGTCTAAAGTTACCATTCAAACGTAAACCCACTGTTTATCTGCTGTAAAAGAGTGTAAAGTTTGTCTTTATATTCTTCCTTTCTTCTTAAGAAAAAATAGTCGAATAAAAAGGAAGTACATGAACAAACTACCAGTAATAGAAAGTCAAGCGAGGGGCACGGTTATGTTTAAACATTTATTTAAAAGAAAAAATGCAGACGATCAGCCCAAAAAATCATTGGATGAACTGATTAACCAATTCAAAAAATCAAGTGATTTTACAACATTAGCCATTGGCTCGCAGCACCGAAAATACATCATTACTTATTTTAAACAGCTCGTAAACATGCAAAGTGTTGAAGATAAAATACTTGAGCCTTTTCAAAAACTAGACTTCACGTTAAGCAGTATATATGAAGTTGAAAATGTTCTGCCGATTGAAGATATTTCAGTCACAAAAGATACAAAAGAAATTTTAGAAAAGATGCTGCGCGGCTATGTGATGTTTCAACTGCATAAAGACGATAAGCTAGTAGCTCTTATTAAAGTTCAAAGCTTTGATACGGGGTTTCGAAAAGAAAACGAAACAGAAAATGAGTTCAGCGTCGTTGGTCCTAAAATTGGTTTTGTAGAGGATTTAGATGTCAATCTCTATTTAATGAGAAAAACGGTCATTTCCGAAAACCTTATTTTTAAAGAACTCACCGTAGGAAATAAATCGAAAACGCGCGTGGTGCTTGTTTACTTAGAAGGCGTAACGAACCCTCAGCACGTAGACACCATGACCCAGCGCCTTGAAGATATAGATTTCGATGTCATTTTTGATAGTACAATGCTTGATCAATTAATTTCCGATAATTCTTCTACGGCGTTTCCGCTTTTTTTAACAACAGAGCGGATTGATCGAGTCTTGTTTAGTCTGTTAAACGGGCAAGTTGCCTTCTTTTCGAGTGGTTCACCCTACGCAGTTACGGGACCTTCAACATTGCTTGACTTCTTTATTTCACCTGAAGACTACTATTTACCGTGGGTTCTAGGGTCATTTTTCCGGGTTATTCGTATTTTGGGCGTCTTTTTCTCTATTTTTGCTACGCCTCTTTATGTAGCCATTGTTACGTATCATTATGAGATGCTTCCAAAAGATTTGCTGGGTCCTATTATTTTTTCAAGGACAAACGTTCCTTTTCCACCGGTCATCGAAGTACTTTTTTTAGAAATCACCATTGAACTGCTTCGAGAAGCTGGAGCCAGGCTTCCAACAAAAGTAGGTCAAACGCTGGGAATCGTAGGCGGGATTGTTATTGGGCAAGCAACAGTCGAAGCGGCGTTAACAAGCAATATTTTGCTTATTATTGTTTCACTGACAGCTTTAGCTTCTTTTACAACGCCTATTTTTAAAATGTCTAATACCATCCGGTTATTACGTTTTCCGTTTATTTTGTTTGCTACTGCGTTTGGTTTAGTCGGCATCACCTTTGGCTTTTGCTTCTTGCTGGTTCACTTGCTTCGTTTAAAATCTTTGGGCATGCCTTATCTTGTTCCGCTTTTTCCGTTTCGTCCAACAGAGTATAGGGATACCTTTCTGCGATTGCCCTATAGTCATACAGCAAAGCGTCCAAGTTACTTGCGTCCTTTAGAACGCTTTCGCTATAACCCTAATAAAGCGAATAAGACTAGACGAAAAAGTAATTTAGATAATGAGTAAAGCGGGGAAACGTTATGAAGAGAATACTTATTTTATGCACTTGCCTTACTTTCTTAACGAGCTGTGCAGACCGTGAAACGATTGACGAAATTCAAGTAGTTAACTCCATAGGATATGATTATATTCCTCAAAGCAATAAAGTCAGAGGAACCATTTTATACCCTATCTATAAATACGGCCCAACGGAAGAGCCAAGTATCATTGCGGCTACTGCTAATTCATCGTTTGATATTCCACTTCGCTTAAACAATAAATCATCTCTTCCGGTCGCTTTTGGGCAGTTAAGGAGCATCGTCATGGGAAAAGAATTTGCAACACATGGCGTGGAAGAATTAGTAAACACAATTGCTAGAAATCCAGACCTTGGACGTAATATTAAATTAAGCATTGTAGATGGCAACGCACATGAATTATTGAGTTCCGTTACCAAAAAGAAAATTAAGGACTATCAGTTTATTTCTAATTTAATTGAACAAAATATCCGCACAGAAAATTTACCTAACACCAATTTACAAATTTTTTTATTTAGTTTTTTTAGTGACGACCGCGACCCGTACCTTCCTGTTTTAGCTCAGGAAAAGGATGCCATTAAGTTAAAGGGCCTGGCGCTATTTAAAGAACAAAAAGTCGTTACAACTATCGGAATGAAAGAAACGTTTTTATTTAAGCTGCTAACAAGCGGAACAAAGCACGGCCGCTACTCAGTAAAAATTAAAGAGAGTGACCGTAAGGGCGAGATCATTCTTCAAAACTTGCGCACCAAAACAAAGTATGAAATTAAAGGAAATCATCAACATCCAAGTATTGTTGCACACTTAACTGTCGACGGCCTTGTAAAAGAGTTTCCCGGATGGATAGATTTAACAGACCCGGCTAGTATTAAAATGGTTGAAAAAATGCTTCAAAAAGATATTGAAAAAGATGGGGATGCCTTTATTAAGAAGCTTCAGCAGCACAAAATCGATCCCATTTGTTTTACAGATTATGTTCGAAGTAAAACACGCGGGTTTAACAGTGAAAAATTCAAATCGCAATATCCGGATATGAATATTGAAGTAAAATCTCGCGTTCATCTTATTCAAACCGGTATTAGCAACTAGGAGGAAGAAAAGATGCACAATACAATTAAAGAAGAAAATCAAGTTTCCCCTTCTTTTCTTTTTTTCTTAGTTCACTCTACTCAGATTGGCGTTGGAATACTAGGATTTCAGCGTTATATTATTAAAGGTGCCGGATATGAAGCATGGATATCTATCATCCTTGCAGCGATCAGCACCTGTATTTTATTGGCAATGATTTTTAATATTTTAACCCGTGAAAACAGCGATATTATTGATATTCACCGGCTATATTTTGGAAAATACCTTGGAGGGGCTTTAACCCTTGCCGCTTCCATTTATTATTTTATCTTTGCATTAACGATTTACCGAACATATGTAGAGATTTTGCAAATATGGATGTTTCCACAGTTAGAAACATGGGTGGTATCACTTGTATACCTGCCTATTATTTACTACACAGTTTCCGGTGGATTTCGTGTGATTACTGGAATTGCCTTTTTTGGAATCATGCTTCCCTTGCCGCTCGTATTTGCCTTACTCTATCCGTTAAAGTATGGGCACCTTAATAATTTATTTCCTTTATTTGACCACACAATATGGGAATTTTTAATTTCAACTAAAATGATGACCTTTGAGAATTTGGGATTTGAATCCGTGCTTTTTTTCTATCCATTTATAAAAAATGGCGCTACTAGTCAGAAGTGGGGGCAATATGGCGTTTTGTTCAGTACTTTTTTATATTTGTGCACAGCATTAGTGTCATTTGCTTACTTTAGTCAAGGACAGTTAGGCCATACCATCTGGCCAACTTTAACAATGGCTAAAATTATTGAAATCCCATTTTTACAGCGTTTTGAATATATTTTAATTTCTCTGTGGCTTTTAGTCGTTCTTCCTACTATTGCTGTCAGCGTATGGTGTACAATTCGTGGATTTAGTAAAACATTTAATAAGCCGCCTACGATTTTTCTCATATTAGTTCTTATTGCTCTTCTTGGCTTTTCTATTTTCTTTGATGATAGAGAAACCATCGATCAGCTTAATACACGATTATCCATGACCGGCTTTTACTTTATTTATGGCTACATTCCTTTCCTTTTTCTCTATAGCCTTATTCGAGCCAAAATAAAACAAAAGAAAGCACAAAAAGAAGAGCGTGAGCCAACTTTAAGTTGAATCACGCTCTTTCTTTCATATTATTTTATTTGTTAAATAAAACAGCGTATTCCCCGTATCCTTCTTTTTCTAAATCTTCCTTCGGAACAAAGCGAAGAGCCGCTGAGTTGATGCAGTAGCGCAAGCCGCCTGCATCTTGTGGACCATCATCAAATAAATGGCCTAAATGAGAGTTAGCCGTTTTGCTGCGTACTTCTGTACGAACCATATTATGACTAACGTCCATGTTTTCTTTTACTTCATCTTTATTAATCGCTTTTGTGAAAGACGGCCATCCGCATCCGGCATCATATTTATCAGTTGAACTAAACAACGGCTCTCCTGATACGATATCTACATAAATACCATCTTCTGTATGGTCCCAAAATTCATTGCGAAACGGAGGTTCCGTTGCGTCATTTTGAGTAACTTCATATTGAATAGGCGTTAATGTCGTTTTCAGCTGCTCGTCGCGTCCAAAGTCTTTCCAGTTTTCTTTAATAAAACGATCACGTCCAGACCCGCGTCGATACATAGCATAGCGGAATTTATTTTTCTTATAGTAACCTTGATGGTATTCTTCCGCTTCATAAAACGGTTTTGCCGGTAGAATTTGTGTAGCAATCGGCTCAGAAAAACGGCCGCTTGTTTCTAATTGTTGCTTAGATTCTTCAGCTAGTGTCTTTTGGTGTTCATTGTGATAAAAAATAGCTGTTCGATATGAATCTCCTCGATCCGCAAATTGTCCGCCTGCATCCGTTGGATCAATTTGAGGCCAGTATAGTTCTAAAAGCTTTTCATATGGAAAAACTTCTGGGTCAAATGTAATTTGGACCGCTTCATAATGGCCCGTTGTTTCTGAGCATACTTCTTTGTACGTCGGGTTCTCTTTGTGACCGCCTGTATAGCCAGATACAACTTTTATAATGCCTGGCTGTTCGTCAAATGGCTTCACCATACACCAAAAACAGCCTCCGGCAAAAGTTGCTACTTCATATTGTTCTGTCAAAAAGATGACCTCCTTCATGTGTTCTTTCTATTATTATACGCTGATTTTATGTTCTCACCAACTAACTTGCCTTTTATACTCTTTGCGTTTTAAAACAAAAAAATAATCAGTGAAGCTCATACTCACTGATTATTCTTCCGTATTTAAAGCGCTTTATTTTTGATCGCCTTTAATTTTGTGAAACAGTTTATTTACCGTTTCAATTTCTTTATCTGTAAAGTGCTCAAAACGCTCAAGGAAATAGGCTCGTTTCTTCTCTTGAATAGCATTAAAAATATCCTGTCCTTCCTCGGTCAGTTCAATATCAATAATACGCCGATCGTTTTCAGACCGTTTGCGTGCAATGTAGCCTTTTGATAAAAGCAAGTCGGTTACTGCCGTAATGTGGCTTGCTGACACTTGAAGATACTTTGATAAATCAGTTGATCGCTGCCTGCCGGAATCAACCAGCATACGAAGCACCATAAATTCATTTGTTGATAGCTCTGAATTGTATACTTCATTAATTTCTTGGCGAAGCTGTCTGAACACAAAGCGAAACAGCGTCTCCATTTCTTGAACGAGCTCTTCTCTTTTTTTCACTTGTCACTCTCCTTAACGCTATCACATGATAACGAATATGTATTTACGAAAGTATTTCACTTTCTTAACTTAATTAGTTTTATCAAATTACTAAGCGTTTCGTCAACTATTATTGAGATTTTTTTCCACAAACCTGTACGAATTGATGTATTTTTCATAAAATTCCATAAAAAAGCGATTTACCGTTATGGTAAATCGCTGCTAGTAGCTAAAAATACCGGTTAAAAAGCTTCTCCATCTAGGAACAGGCTTTTTGGCTTTTAAGCTATCTTCACTTTTTAACTGACTTTCAAGTTCAACTACTCGATTTTCTAATTTCGTAATAACTTTATTTAATCGATCGATTTCTGAACGATGCTCTAAAATTTGAAACGTCACTACTTCTCCTGCTTTTTCTTCTGTACGCTTTTCATTTTCAATCAGCCTTAAAAAAAGCTGATCAAGCTGCTTTTGCATGTCTTGCGCACGTTCATCAGATATAACGACTTCCTCTTTTTCTACTACTTTTTCTACCACTTTGACGACGGCTTGACGATTGCGGTTTTTTTGAAACTTTCTAAGTGCTTCAACATTTTCTTCTGTAAACTCACAGTGTCCCGACTCATTTCTCTCTAGCTCGATATCGGCTATTTTAACCCATTTTAATACCGTACTTGGATGTATTCCCAGCGACTTTGCCACATCTACCGTTTTCATCGTCATGTTCCATCCCTCCATTTTTTTCATTTACTAGCCATTTCGAGAGAAATTTTTAAATCCCTTCATACGTGACAAAACTAGTATGAATTCGTCAAAGAAAGTGGACGTTCAACAAATGAAGAAAATGATGTCATTATTGCTTAGAAAAACTCGTACAATCCTTCTGCAAAATAACAAAATTCGTGCTGTGAAATCCCCTTGCCGTATCCATTAAAAAAAGCCGAGCGTTCTTTACCTGTGAAAATTCCGTCTTCAAAGCGCACAGCAAGCGCCATATCATAACGAGCGTCTCCCCAAGTTCCTCCGCTCCAGTCAATAACAGCTGTTATCCGACCGTCGTGCACAAGTACATTATCAATCGTGTAGTCTCCGTGAATAAGCACCTCTTGTTTGCATATCATGTTTTGCTTCTGCAGTTGTTTTAGCAGCTGTTGATTTCCGTCTACCTTATAGTGGATTAAATTGTACTCTGCCTCTTGCAGCATTCGGTGGATCCACAGCTGCTTACTCACTAATTGTTCTGGACACTTCGCATCGTGAATACGAGCAAGAAGACGCCCCATTTCATAGACAATGTACTCGCGCTTTTTTTCATTATCTTCTTTCTCTAAATACTCTCTTACCGTCTTTCCTTCAAAAAATTCTAGCAGCAGCCAGCTTTGTTCTGCTGTTTGAACAAACTTGTAAGCTCTCGGGCTTTGAAAATCTGTCAGTGCTTGTATATTCTTTAATACATAATATTCCTTATATAACCATTTTCTGTACTTTTCCCCTTTTGTCCGCTTTAAAACATACCTTCCTTTAGCGGTATGAAGGATACCAACATCCGACGTACATCCCTGCTTTGGAAACGTCACTTTTTCGATTTGTTTCACATACTTTTTTATAGAGTCAGGAATTTCTTCTACTATAATAGGAATAGGCTGCAACTGTCTCACTCTCCTTTCTTTCTACATTCTCTTTTGATTGCTCTTTCCCTACAAAAAGGATAAGAGACATAACGAAATCACTTTAATCTAGAAACAAACAAATGTGGTAAATGAGCTGTTATGAAGCGCTTGTTACGCCGCTGTTGATTTCCGTGCAAGACTTCGCTTTCCGCGGGCGGCCGGTGAGCCTCCTCGTCGCTTCCGCTACAGCGGGTTCTCACCTGTTCCGCTTTTCCCGCAGGAGTCTCCGTCTTTCCCTCCAATCAACAGCTAGAAGCAGCTAACTACATACTTGAAACATACGTTCACCATTCCAATAAAAAAATCCGAACGATTACTCGTTCGGACCTTCCTTCAACTAAACTACTTTTGCCCAGTCTCTTAACCTTTACCAAGCACCCAGCGGCTTTTCGTAAACATCGTATAACCAATCGTAAATAAAACAATAATGCAAACCGACAAGCTGCCTATTGTATAAGTAAGACTTTGCATGTCATAGACGCCGTAGAGAAGCTGTTTCATGAGTGCAAATACGTTATAAATAGGAATTAAAAAGACATTGGACTGCAGCTCGTTTACGGATTTTCCCATCAGTAAAAAGCATGGCAGTATCGCTACTGTAACAATTTGCGATGTATAGCTTTGCGCTTCTTTAACGGAACTTGCTAAGAGACTAAAGATACAAAGAATTAGCCCTGCTAATAAGGCAAACAAAGTGATAGCCACTAGTAATGAAGCGCTAAAAGCAATGAGATGATTATTTAGGTTCAAGGCATCATTTAACGTCACGGTAAAGTAGCGTACAAAAAGCACAAATGAAATAGTAGAAAGCACTCCGCTTAAGACCCCAAATGTAGAAATAGTGAACCACTTCCCTATTAGTAAATGTAGTCTTTTAATAGGAGCCATGAGTAGAGCTTCCATCGTTTTTCGCTCTTTTTCTCCTGCAAAAATATCATTAGCGGAAGGTACAATACCTCCTAACACCCCTATAGCAATAATCATAGGAGCATAAATTGCCACCATAATTAATGAACTATTATCTTTATTTGAAAGGCTTTGTTCCTTGACATAGAAGGGCTGAATCGTTTGATCATTAATATTTAATTGTGTTAAACGTTCTTTTATAATGCCGTCCCTCTGTTTATTTAATATAGCTGTAACGTACTCTGTTGTATGTGAAGATTCTACGCTATCTGGACTTGTATAAATCATTACGTCCGGCGATTGCATATGGAGAATTTTATCAGAAAATTTCTTATCAACCTTTAAAGCTACTGATGCTTTGCCTTTTTCTACTGTTTGAAGTGGATCTTCGCTTTCCACAACTTGAAGGTTTCTATCTTCCTTTAACCATTCCACTACACTTGTATCTGAGCCTTTCTCAACAGCTATGGACATACCATCAGGTTGATTACTAGACATCATTCTATCTACAAAAAACAGCATCCCTATATTTAACAGAATCGGAATCAACACGCTAAAGATAATCGTTTTGCGATCTCGCAAACAATCAATTAACTCTTTTTTATAAATATGCCAAATCATATTAAGCCCCCCTCACGATACGCGACATAAAGATGTAGTTTAAATCTGTGCTTTCCTCTTCTTTATACAGCTGTTCGTTTGTTCCTTGATAAATCATTTTCCCTTTATGAATCATGATGATAGACTGACACAGCATCTCCACTTCTTCCATAATGTGACTGGAAAAAATAATCGTTTTCCCTTCTCTTTGCAGACTTTTAATAAGCTCACGAAACATGTTTGCCGATGTAATATCTAATCCTGTAGTCGGCTCATCAAATAGGATAACGTCCGGGTTATGGAGAATAGTGCGTGCAATGGCTACTTTTTGACGCATTCCTTTTGAAAAGCCTCCGACGCGGCGATCCAAGTAGTCTTTCATTCCAAAACGTTTGGCCAGTTCCTCAACCCTTATCTTTGTTTCATGTTTGCTCATGCCATAAAACTTGGCAAAATAAGCTAAGTTTTCACGAGCGGTCAAACGGTCGTATAAGCCTGTTTCACCGCCAAAAAGCACGCCAATTCTTTGTTTTATTTTATCGGGCTGTTTATGAATGTTAATTCCGTGAATGAACATATTACCTTCCGATGGTTCAAGTACAGTCGACAGCATACGTAAAAGAGTTGTTTTCCCTGCTCCATTTTCACCTAATAGCCCTACAATTTCTCCTTGTGCGATGGTTACATGAATATCTTGAACAGCTGCAATTGTTTGCTTTTTCTCTTTAAAATATTTCGTAACACCTTTGATTTCAATCATATCCGCTCTCCCCTTTTACTGTGATTGACTATATCTTAGCTTATTTTTCATACAGCATCTTCCATCTTGTCATAAAGAGGGTTTTTTATGTCGCGAAACGTCCTTTCCATCTTGAAAATAATGGTAAAATAGTGTGGTAATATCCAATAGAATGAAACAAAGAGGGTTTTTATTTATGAAGGTAGGATTAGTGGACGATCATTCATATGATTTAGAGAAATTGAGGATTTCTTTAGAAAGAGAAGATGATATAGACATACTTTTTTCGACTAGCAGCGCAGAGGAAGCTTATAACAAAATTAAAAAAAATGAAATTGATTTATTAATTACAGATATTGAAATGCCAAAGCTATCAGGTTATGAGCTTGCAGACTTTATCAATGCTTACGCACTTGATATTCAAGTCATCTTTGTCACTGGGCACAGCGGCTTTGCCGTTCATGCATTTGAACTCAACGTTTTAGACTACATTATGAAGCCTTATTCTAAAGAGCGTCTGTTAAAAGGCATTCAGCGTTTTCATCAAAAAAAACAATCAACTGACACAAGAGATAAGCTTATTTTAAAACAAAAAACCGAAATGCAGGTGCTGAACAAACAAGATATTATATTTGCAGAACGAACGGGTCGCTCTACCACAATCATAACGACAAATGGAGAGTTTAGTACCTATCAATCATTAAACGAAATTGAAAAAGAATTAACAGGGAGTCATTTTCTAAGGTCTCATCGAGCTTTTATCGTCAACATTTCCTATATTCAAAATTTCTCCCTGTATACTAAGCACTCCTACTCAGTGATGTTTCAAAGCACCGAAAAAACAGCTTTAATCACGAAAACAAATTTAGACATCTTGCAAAAAGAATACTTTTAAAGGAGGGACTATCTAAAATGAAACTATTTTACATACTAGTTTTACTAACTGTTTTCGTGCTCCTCTTTTTTAAAGACCTGCCTGTTAGTTTACATCTCCTACTTAGTTCTTTTATAATTGGTTCATTTTTTATATGGAGAAAGAAATATCAAACGGCTCCTTTAATAAATATAAAAAAAGCAATCGTAATCACGATCACGTCTTTTTTCCTGCTTTTATTTAGCCTATCTTCACCTTTTAGTATTGGCTTAACCGTTATCGCAATGATTGGTTACATGACCGACATGTTTTCTTCTTGTCAACAATACATATTTGTAACCAACCGGGAAAGCAGTGCTTCGCGTGAAATTCAAAAGAACAATGAGCTTTTTCAAGCGTTAAGGGCTGAAAGACATGATTTTATCAAACATGTCAGTGCCGTATCCTATCTTCTAGAAACAAATCAAAGACAGCAGGCACAAGAGTACATTCAAGATTACGTTGAAGCTTTGAATGATACACATTCATATATTCAAGGTGAACATTCGCACGTCGCTTCTGTTGTACATCAATGCAAGAATCAAGCACATACGTGGGGAATACATATGAATGTTCAATTAGATTCACCGTTATCACAGCTGCCTTTAAAGCACCTTGACCAAATGAATCTCATCATGAATTTACTGCATAATGCTTTAGAAGCCGCTCATTCTTCTGAGAAAAAAGAGATAACTGTTTCGAGTATGATTCGAAGTGGCATTTACATTTTAGAAGTCAGCAATTCTACCGCTCCTTTATCACGAGAGCGTCAAGATCACTTGTTTACTTCTTTTCATGTTACAGAAAAGAAAGAACGCCACGAAGGCCTTGGCACGTGGATCATTTCTGAACTTGTTTCCAACTACCACGGACGCTTGGAATATACGTATCACGATTTAACTCTTTCCATTAAAATAAAATTTCCGATAGTCGTTGCCTCAAAACAAGCAACATAGCCGCTGTAGCCCAAGCGGCTTTTTTTCGTATGAGCCTCTTCGATACGCACACACTATAAAAAGCACCGAAAATAAGAAATATTTCACACTTGTTTTAGCTCTTTTATCGTCACTTTTTTAGTTTTTGATTTTTTATATGCAAATCTATTGCATTTCAAGTAAAAAACGAATATTATATATCATGTTGCTTTTAATGTTCGTTATTTTTGGAGGTTACTTATGTTTAAGTTAAAAGAATATAACACGGATGCTAAAACGGAGATTTTAGCTGGTATTACAACGTTTTTAACCATGATTTATATCGTCATTGTGAACCCAGTTATTTTGTCCAGCGCCGGCGTTCCTTTTGATCAAGTATTTACAGCTACTATTATTTCAGCAGTCGTAGCTACGCTATGGATGGCTCTTGCAGCTAACTATCCAATCGCTATTGCTCCCGGTATGGGAATGAATGCATACTTTGCTGCTTTAGTTGTTGGTTCAAATGGAAGCATCGACTATGCTACTGCTTTTTCAGCTGTATTCGTAGCAGGTATTATCTTTATCATCCTATCGTTAACATCGTTTCGTGAAAAATTAATTGAAGCTATTCCAAACAATTTAAAGCACGCGATTAGTGCTGGTATCGGTTTATTTATTGCTTTTATCGGGCTTCGTTCAGCAGGTATTATTGTTGCAAATAAATCAAATTTAATTGGACTTGGTGATTTGCAGTCTGAAAAAGTAGTTTTAACACTGATTGGACTTGCGATTACAATCATTTTATATACGCTAAATGTAAACGGCGCTTTATTCTTCGGTATGATTATTACGGGATTAATTGCTTTCTTTAGAGGACAGCTTTCATTTGATAAAGGTTTGTTTGCTTCTCCTCACCTTCCAGACGGCTTAATGATTTCAAATCCTTTTGCTGCTTTTGGAGATGTTATTCATCATGATTTGTACACAGTTGTTTTTTCTTTCTTACTTGTTACAATTTTTGATACAACAGGTACAATGGTAGGAGTAGCTCAACAGGCCGGTCTTATGAAAGGTAATAAGATGCCTCGCGTACGTCAAGCATTGCTTGCTGACTCATTTGGTACAACGATTGGAGCTTTATTTGGTACAAGCCCAACAACAGCTTACGTTGAATCTTCATCTGGTGTAGCAGCAGGCGGACGTACAGGTCTAACGGGTGTGACGGTAGCCATTTTATTTATTGTTGCAGCGTTCTTTAGTCCGGTTGTAAGCTCGGTTTCTGGCGTAGCAGCTATTACTTCACCTGCATTAATTATTGTCGGAAGCTTGATGATGGGCGCTGTAGCTAAAATTAATTGGAATGACTTTGATGAAGCGTTCCCTGCCTTTTTAGTTGTTCTAGCGATGCCTCTTACATCAAGTATTGCCACAGGAATTGCGCTTGGTTTCATTTCTTATCCGTTAATGAAGCTGGTAAAAGGAAAAGGCAAACAAGTCCATCCGCTTGTGTATGTCTTTGCTGTTTTATTTCTCTATCAGCTCATCTTTTTACCGCATTAAAAAAGCTTGGAGATTCGTCTCCAAGCTTTTTTTATTGAAAGTGATTGTTATTTTCTTTTGTTTGATAAAGATAATTTTCCACATAGATTTGTTCTGCATCAGAAGCATTCTTTATTCCTTCTTCTGGATCTAACTCGATACTTCTCTTTTTAGCTATATAATCCACTAGCGCCCCAAACCCTAAAAGACCGCCTATGATCCCAGCAAATACAATCCATATTGGCAATCGCTTCACGTCCTTTTTCTTTTAATTGTATCATTCTCAGCACAACAGGTAAATATTAACATAGTTATCCATTTGTAAATAAAACGCTTTTTACCAAATATACGTAAAAAACTTCTTTGTATTTGGTATACTAAACTCACGGCATGTTCTACAGAGAAAGGGGCTTAATTGCATATGAACAAACAGCTTGGAACGTTAATGTTTGTTATTTTTATGGTATTTGTCGGCTTTGGAGTGATCATCCCCATCGTACCTGAAGTTATTCGTGCCACGGGTGCAAGCACGGTCAATTTAGGAATACTAATGGCTAGCTATTCGATCGCATCTTTTATTACTGCACCTTTTTGGGGGAAGCTTTCCGATATAAAAGGCCGGCGTCCCATATTACTTTGGGGCTTACTCGGCTTCAGCGCAAGCTTTTTTCTTTTTTCGGTGGCAGAAAACTCTCTGACTTTAATGTATACGTCGCGCATCATCGGAGGTTTGTTCGCAGGAGCTGTTATTCCTTGTGCTTTTGCATATGCTTCTGATAGTACAGATGAAGAAAACCGCACGAAAGCAATGGGACTGTTAGGAATGTCGATTGGCTTAGGCTTTATTTTTGGACCGGCATTAGGCGGCGTCCTTTCATCTTTCGGCTTGTTTGTTCCCTTCGTTATCTCTGGTATCTTGTCACTGATTATGACAGCGTTCTCATTCTTTACGTTAAAAGAATCTTTACGAAAAGAATCTGCTGCCAAAGTACAGACATCGAGATGGCATGACTTCACGTCAGATTTTCAAGGAGCTATGAAGTATTTATATGTTCTTTCATTTTTAGCGACTTTTACGCTCGCTGGTTTAGAAGCTACTTTTCAATTTTTTCAAATAGCGAAAATTAATGCTACTCCTACGACAATCGGATGGATGTTTATGGCGAGCGGTTTAACTCAAGCGCTGATTCAAGGCGGTGTGCTGCAGCGATTTAAAAAAGGAAATGAAAAAAAACTGATGGCCATTGGCTTATTGGTTTCAGCAATAGGATTTACGTCTATTTTGTTATCTTCTAGTGCCGTTAATGCTACCTTATTTTTGTGCATATTTACAGCAGGAAATGCCCTTATTCGTCCTTGTGTCCTCTCATTAATTACGATGAGAACCAAAGTAGGATATGGCTCTGCTTCGGGGCTAACCGCCTCAATGGATAGCTTAGGGCGTATTTTTGGCCCTCTGCTTGGTGCATTTGCCTTTAAACTCAATATGACGCTGCCTTTTATTATCGGAGCAGTTGTCACTTTAGCTGCTTTACTGCTGATTCAGCGCCATACAGCTCTAGATTATTCTGAGCAAACACTCTCATCGTAGAGGCTGGGAAAACATTATTTTAGTTGAAAGAAGATCCGAACGATGAATCGAGATTCTTGATGGAGAATCCAACGCGTTCGGATTTTTTTATTGTTATGAGTATACTAGCTGTGTTGATTGGAGAGCAAGGCGGAGACTCCTGCGGGATAAGCGGAAGCGACGAGGAGGCTCAGCGGCCGCCCGAGGAAAGCGAAGTCTTGCACGGAAATCAGCAGCCGATTCCTACTAGCGCATGTAGCTCATTTGTTGGTCTTTGGATTAATTTAGCGATGTCTCAATCTCTTTTCATCGTTACTAACACAAGATTATCAGCAGCTGCAGTACGTTTTATAATTGAAAACCGATGAGCTTCGTATAGCTTAATCGCAGGTGTATTTTTTTCGGCTGTAGACACGATACATTCACATTCAGAATATCTTTGAAGTACATGTGTTAAAAGACGGCTTCCGATTCCCTTTCGAAAGTCCCGAGGACGCACAACGAGGCGGCAAATCGTTAATCGCTCATTTTCTTTTTCAAACGACAGCACTCCTGCTAGCTTACCTTCAATCATTTCTCCGATAAACACTTCCTTGCTTTTCATAATATCTTCTTTGCTTTCTGTAAGCTGAGGAATATCTGAAAAACCAATGAGCCTTGCTTCTTCTTGATAAGCTTCTACTTGCACAGCTACTATTTGAAGAGCGATATCCACTCTTTGATGTTCGAGGATTTGAAGCATGAAAACCACTCCATTTCTTTCACAAATTTAGACTAATTCCATGTTTTCACTATATCCAAACGCCTTCCTTGTACATATTGTATTATGTACCGAATTAGCCAGGAGGTGTTTATATGCATATCAATGCTGAAAGAATTAGAGAAGCAACAGAAGCGATTGCTTCTACTGAGCTTGAAACATTTATGTACCAAGAGCCAACTGCTCGTCACAGATGCTCTCGTCGTCGTTCTACTCGTCGCACTACTCGCCGCACTACTCGCCGTTCTACTCGCCGTTCTACCCGCCGTTCTACTCGTCGTTCTACTCGCCGTTCTACCCGCCGTTCTACTCGCCGTTCTACCCGCCGTTCTACTCGTCGTTCTACTCGTCGTTCTAGCCGTCGCCGCTGTCGCTGCGGTTCACCTTGCTGCTCATATCCATGGTTTAATAAATCATTTGGCTGCTTTAAAGGGCATGGCTGTCGTCGCTAAATAAATCTAAAGCAAGTCGAGTTTAAAACATACGCGGCTTGCTTTTTTAAGATTTTTGTTTTACATAATCATTCGTTTTACTCTTCTAAAAAAAGAAAACAACGTATAATAATGGGAAAGAATCTCTCTTAAAAGGAGGCCTATCCATGCACTTATCTTTTGATCATCTTGTTCATTTTTCACCTGATCCTATTAAAGCTCAGAAAGAACTAAACGAATACGGAATAAATGTCGTTAAAGGCGGCATCCATGAAAAATGGGGCACTTTTAACACGTTGGCTTATTTTAACCTCAGCTATATTGAATGGCTTGGGCTTAGAGATATCGCGTTAGCTCAAACTGTTACAGATAATGACCTTATTCAGCAGCTTGTTAACGAACATACACCGGTTGGTCATTTTGGTCGATTTGCACTCCGTACAGATGATATGGATTTGCTAATAAAAGAGTTGGAAAGCAAGAATGTCACTGTAAAAGGTCCTGTAGCGGGTTCTCGTCAAACCAATGATGGAGAAAGACTTGAATGGAAAATGTGTTTTATTGAAGCTGACCACGATTCCCTGCCTCTTCCTTTTTTTATTGAATGGGGTGAACCAGAAGAAAAACGCAAGCCAAAGCTAGCGGCTCTTTCTTCTCACCAAGCTGGTCAGCTGCAGCTAAAAAATATTTACTGTGCTGTACATAACCTCGAAGAATCCATCAGCAAGTGGACGAAACTGCTGGACATTCAGTCTGCCGAAAGCTACAAAGACTCTTTACTTAATGCACGTTGTCAAAAACTATATGTCAATGGAGGAAACCTTATTTTTTGCAGCGGAACACAAGGTGTTGTCCATGATACATTAAAAAAAGTTGGAGAGCGTCCATTTTTGGTTGAATTAGATCACGCTCTAACACCGCAACAAATTACCGTACAAGGAGCTTCTTTTAAATTCAACAAATAAACATCCGCAGACGGATGTTTATTTGTGTGCTTCCTTTATAGCTTGATAAATGAAATGAGGCAAAATTTCAAAGGAATACTGAACGGCTAATCTTTCGGTCCATTGATGCGCATCTCTTCCCAGCGGTCCAATGTTCAGCACCGGCATCTTCAGCTCCTCTAGCTCTTCTAGCGGGATATGATACCCTTTATTCCATAGCGGCATATTTGCTACCAACGTGTTAAATGTATGAAGCGGATGCTGCAGGCTGGCATAGCTTAAATCCGAAATTCCGCCAAAATAACTTTGTTCAACTAGCTCCACTTGGAATTGCTCTTTGGCAATTGCCTGTACGTTTGACAAAATCTCTTGTACAAACGGATCATCATGTGAACAAACGGCCGGATAAAGAGGCGGCGTAAAAAATAAGACCATCATCGGAGCTGCTTCTTTACATAAACCAGCTAAAGAGTTTACTAATTTAATGGTTTTATTTCTATCATCATCCTCTTGTGCCAAAAGTGCTGCTTCCATTTCTTGCACATATTTTTCACCGTGCTGTTTGACTGCATGAGTATAAAGTTCTTCATACGTCCATACGTTCACGTCAAGAGATGAACCCTCCATTCCCGCAGCGTACTGCCTAGCGGCTTTATTATAGTGTTTTTTCACATTCAAAGCCGCTTTGTCAGCCGATTTCAACAGCAGATCTGTTACTTCTTTAAGAGAGCGGTTTAACATAAATAAATTAAATAATACAACGGCAGAGTGCGGAACTTGAACTGAATACTCTTCTTTTAAATCTTTTTGTATCAGCACCGTAGGAGGTGGACTCGTTTCTTCTCTTACTTTTTCGCAAAAATCAACGTTTAATTCTATTTCTTTTGTTAAATAAGAAGCTAGTAAATTAGCATTTAAACCAGCTAGCGGTTCCCCTACATGAGTTTCTTTTCCATAACACAAAAAGCTTGGCATGATCTTCCCAATCGATCCTGAGTACACATAGTTCGTTTGATCTCCAGGATAGCGGCTGAACACTGGTTCTGCATTTAGCATGAGAGAAAAATCCAGCTGATGTTTGCGGGCAAGTTCTAAAAGAACAGGCACTGCTTTTCTCATCCCAAGCGAATTTACTTCTTCATCCGGCACCGACAGCAGCAGGATGTTTCCGTCAAACTCTCCGTTGCATGCTCGTTCAACCATACTGATATGCAGAGCAATGCCTGCTTTCATATCCATCGTTCCTCTGCCAAAAAGCCAGTCTCCTTTTATCATATCCTTTTGTACGTGCGCCGGAACTTGTTCCATATGGCTATAAAAAGTACTCGTTAATGTATCAGCGTGAAAAGCATCCTTTTTCCACTTTCCATAATCTTGTACATCCACTACATCGTAATGACTTACTAGTACAACTGTTTTATTCGTATTTTTCCCTTGAACAAAAGCTGTGACAATCGATCGCCCGTCTCCTGTTGAATGAAGCTCGACTTGCTCGTTTTTTTGAAAGTAAGGCAGCTTCAATAAATAAGACGCTATCGATTCAGCCATTTCCACTTCTGCCATCGTTCCTGTCACGCTAGGTATAGAAACCAATTCGCTTACAAGTTTTTTTAACTGTTCTTTTGTTTGATACAAAGATGTTTTGTTCGACATAACCTTCATCTCTTTCCTTTTTCTAAATTTTCTATCAAACAAAACCATTCGTCAATCCCTTTGACAGAGACTCTTTCATTCTATCCCTATGTATCATAGTATGGCGCTGCCTTTACGCACATGATAAAAAAAGAGTGTGCGGCTAGGGATAGCACCGCACACTCTTTTTTTACTTTTCGTCATCTTCTAAAAAGTCTAGGATACGATCAATAAGCTGTTCGCTTCCTGCATCGTTTCCGTGTTCAAGAGACATTTCCATTTCAATGCTCCTTTCATAAAATATTCTTGTTTTATAACATACCACAATTCATTTCGAATGTAACCTTTAATTTGTGTAAAAATTTCGACAATTTATGATTAATTTTAAAACCTGTTGAGTATTGATTATACCCACCAGATTCTTTGCTTGTCAAAAACCATGCTTTCTATTTAAAAACACTTAAAAAATAGAGGCGCGAGCAGACTTCTTCTATAAAAGACAGCCTACTCGCTCAAGCTTGGAACAGCATGATGAATAAATTTCTAGTTCATTTGCTTTTTGTACATCTTTAATATCTATGCCTACAGCATATGTACGAACATGGTTTTCGACCACAATTTCATAAAATGTTTCTAATTCCCGATAAGCTACTTGATAATGCTTTCCTAATAATTTCACTGCTTCCTTTAATGCTTTCTCTCCTGTATGTGCTGCAACTGCTGTATGGCTCATAAAACCCTCTCCTTTTAGAAAAATAAAAAAACTCATTTTGCTTTGATGCAAAATGAGTTTTTCACCCGTTTTATCACCCAAAGCACATGCTTTGCTGGTAGGAGCACCTTACATTCGTAGGTTGCTGTGGAGTCAAAGAGCCAGATCTCTCGTCCACTCGTGATAACTTTTTTAATTTAAAATTTATTTTATCAAACAATTCCATCCCCGTAAATAGAAAAATAAAAATATTTTAATTTTTTTGGTAATGGAATGAATTCAAAAAATGAAAGCTTAGATTAGCAAAATAAGAAGCTGCTACAAGTAATGCCTCTTCATTTAATGAAAAAGAAGGATGGTGCCATTCATATTCTCCAGCTGTACCCATCCATACAAAAAATCCTGGTACATGCTGCTGATATACGGCAAAATCTTCTCCTCCAGGCGATTGTTCAGCTTCTACGACTTGATAACTAAGATCCTCTGCCGCTTTAGTAACTAATTTTTCCAGCGTATCATCATTGTTTACTACAGGAAGATATGGATACCATTTAACGTCTACTGAAGCCCCGAAAGCTGCGCCAATCCCTTCAGCAGTTCGTTTCATAAGAGCCGGTATTTTTTCTCTCGCTTCTTCTTGAAAGGTACGCACAGTTCCTTCAAGCGTTACTTTGTCAGGAATGACGTTCCACGAGCTCCCTCCATGGATTTGAGTTATGCTGACAACAACATTTTGAAAGGGGCTGAGATTACGGCTGACAATGGTTTGTAAACTAGTAACAATTTGACCAGCAGCAGCAATTGGGTCTATTGTTTTTTCAGGGATACCTGCGTGACCTCCTACTCCTTTGACGTCAATTTCAAAACGATCAACACTTGCCATTAAAGATCCCGATTTGATACCAATGGTTCCTACAGGAAGATCCGGTTTGTTATGCATCCCAAATATCGCTTCTACTCCTTCGAGCACACCTTTTTCAACTAGCATTTTTGCCCCAGAAGCCGTTTCTTCAGCCGGCTGAAAGATAAATCGAACCGTGCCGCAAAGCTCCTGTTGACGCTGTTTAAGAAGAATGGCTGCTCCGATTATAGAAGCCGTATGAAAATCATGGCCGCATGCGTGCATAACACCGTTCACTTCAGATGCAAATGGCAGATTGGTTTTTTCTTCAATTGGCAGCGCATCAATATCAGCTCGAATAGCAATAGTAGGTCCCAGCTTTCCTCCCACAATTTCTGCTACTGCTCCTACGTCTAATTGGAATGCATCTGCTATAGAAATATCATAATGCTTTAACCACTTTTTAATACGTTTAGTTGTTTCATATTCTTTCATTGAAAGCTCTGGAAATCGGTGCAGCTCACGACGTATGTCTATTAGTTTATTTAGTAGTAATTGATCTGTCATATTTATCACTCTTTCACATTCCTTAATTTGGAATAATTCTCTATTTTTTACGACAAAGAATGTAACTCATTGAATTTTTTATAAAGAAATACGGTCGTATAACCTTCTGCAAGGTGCTTTTCTTTAGCTTGAACATATCCTTTTCGTTCATACATCTCAACTAACCAAGGATGTTCTTTTGCTGTTCCTAAAGACACACCCGGTGATTTAAACGTATTTTTTATTACCTCTTCCTCTACTAGACGCAGCAGCTTAGATCCAACGCCTTTCCTCGCAAACGACGGGTCCACTGCAAACCACCAAAGATGCGGAACAGCAAACGGACCTGGATGTTCTCCCCAAGGCATTCGTATAGACACAGTAGCAGCGATTTTTTTATCTTCTTCATATACATAGCAAAGGTTTTGAGAAATATTTTTCTTAACGAGAGCAAGATCAGCAGTAGCTGCTAAGAAAGGAATGCCTAGCTCTCGAATAGGCTTATATGCTTGTAGAGTTAAGTTCAATAAGTTATCTGCGTCGTCATTTGTTGCCAAACGGAATTCATTCTTCATCTCTTCGTCTCCTTATGCAGTGTTTAAATATTTTATTTAACTTATAAGTTTACTAAGAATTAAAAAAGACAGACTGCCGCCTTGCGTACTCACTATACAACTGCTTTTATAACGTGTCAATTTTCATTATCTCTTTCTATGAAAGCTATCATAAAAACCAATACTTACAGTTTCTTATACTGAACAAATATCAATAAATCCCCTTACGAAACCCCTTTCATTACTTTCGTTAAATTTTCAACCGCAATTATAGAGCGACGTATGATAAAATAGAACACGGTAGTTGTAAGAAAAGCAAACAGAAATGTAATCACTAGCATAATCGAGGCTGCTTGCTCTTGTTTCATAATAAGATAATAATTTGTCACTTCAATTACAGTAAGTGTTATGACCATCATATATAGCATTTCACATGTAAACTTTGAAACGCTTTTTTTATTTTTCATTTCCTATACCATCTAAAGAAATAGAATGTCTAATCTATATTAGTAGTATCGGCATATTTTTATATGTTTTTGTAAAAACTAAAGAAAAATTGAAGCAATTATTATTGGCGCTTTTCCACTAAATATTGGAATACATATCATTCTGCAAGGCGCTGCAACAGCAGTTGATAACTGTCTGATTATTCTTTTATTTGACCAACCTCTACCTTTGCTTATAAAATGAAGATTTGTAGAAAGGAGTACGAAAAATTTTATGTATACGTATCAAACAGGCAATCAAACAATTGACTACAAAATTGAAGTCGTTCCAAATAGAACCGATATCACGGTGCAAATTTGTGACAAAGAAGGGGTAAAAGTTATTATCCCGAGAGGTCTTAATGAAAATAATGTGCGTTCAATCATCGCACGCAAAGCAACATGGATTTTAAAACAACTAAACGGTTCACAGCCAGCTGAGGAAAAGCCAGCTGCTCCAAAGAAAGAAGCAGTAAAAAAAGAAACAGCTAAAAAAGAGGCTCCTAAAGCAGCAGCTTCTGCAGCTAAAACTGGTTCTTTTGAAGAAGGAGACAAATTCCCTTACCTAGGACGTCAATACCGCTTAAACATCGTTCGTGGAGATGTAGCAAAGGCTGAAATGACATTCCGTGCAAAATTTATTGCTACAGTACCTGAGAGCTGGAACGAGCAGCAAATAAATGAAGGTATTGGACAACTATTAACAGAATGGTACCAAGGCCGCGCAGGTGAAAAATTCCAAGAAGCTTTGAAATCTGTTAAAAAAGCAGCAGACAATGCTCCTGAATCTGTTAAGTGGGACGAGTTAGGTGAAGAATACGCTACGACTCAAGATAATACAATCGTATTAAACTGGCGTTTGCTAACAGCTCCTCTTGCAACAATTGAATATGTCATTGCTTCTCAATTTACAAATGCAGATGAGTTATTCGAAGATGCAGCTGAACGCAAACAGTGGTTAAGCGATAACACCCTAAACGCATTTTAAGTTTATACATAAAAAAAGCACGCGGCGAACGCGTGCTTTTTTTATTTTGATAGAAGTACTCGAATAATCTCACTGCTCAAAAATTAGTTAACCTGATAGGTTCATTCAAGTGCATCTTATAAACCAATATATAATATACATGTTTAAAGTTTTATTAACCTAATTTTAAAAGCAGTAAGTAAGACTAAACTTATTCTATTAAAAACTGCTTTCTATCCTTTTAATACTCTAAACGCTTCTCTTACTTTTCGTGCAAAATCTAACGGTGGCTCTACGGATTCAAAGTGCATATACATTGCTCTCGGCTCTTCAAATAGCCAATGGTTGTGAACGGCCGTAACCTTAATATCTCTTTTTCTAAGCTCCGTTAATAATGGATTTACCTCTTCTTGCAAAAGCACGGTTTCACCTAGATTTAGCGCTCTTCCTTTGCTATCTAAATCTTCAAAAGTGAAAAATTGAGGAGTAACTAATGGAGAGCGTGTTGGACGCCCTAAAATTTTAAAACGAATCGTCCGAAACTTTTGTACCAAACAAACGCCATTTTCATCTAAACTGCCTTGTCCACCTAGAATTCTCGCAAACTCCTGATCCTGACATAGACCTTTTTATTTTCCCAACTCATTATGCTGACTTCCTCTCTTATAATAACTTGTCCTTCCTTAATAAATATATGTGAAAGTTATCAAGTAGAAACGGCAAACACATAGGAAAACTACCCATTTTATAAATCCTGATTATCAAAAGTCATATTTATTTTTCTTTGTTCATATCAATAGCATGTATTTTTGAATTTAACTAAAAAGAGAAATTCAGATGCTCATTTAAAGAATTTACTTAAACAGTTTTTTTAAATTGAATTTGTAGGGGGAAGTAAAATGAAAAAAATAGGCAAAGATGATTTTATTTCAGGGTTTGTTCCTCATCATAATCATGGCTCAGTGGACTACACTTCTGTTGCGTCAGGACATGTCCATCAGTGCCTCGATGTAACGTCTCCTCCAATTCAAAGCGAGGATGGAAGCCACATTCACTATACAGAAGGCTATGTTGTTTTTGAAGACGGACATACACATCATTACAAAGCCTACTCTGGTCCCGCTATTCCCATTGGCAACGGTATGCACGTTCACTATTATGACTTTTATACCAGCGAAGACAACCAGCATCGACATCATGTCAAAGGTGTAGACCACCCTGCTCCGGGCGATAGATAATGAAATAATTTAATGCACTTAAGACAAAGTCTCAGCTTCTGTACTGATTTATATCTTGTGTTTATATACCCCTTTATTAAAAGTGAGACCTTTAATAGATAAAGGTCTCTTTGTACATATATGAGCTAAATGCAAGTCTCTCCCTCTGCTTAAGCAAAAAAGGATACGCGAGCTCTTTATTCCAAAAATTCGACATACCAGGTCTTTGCACATGTCAAAGTTTCTACACCAATCGATATATTGTGTTTTAAAAGAAAGATATATATAATCAAGAAAATGTTTGATTTTGTTTAAATGTGGATACGTATACCTATAAGCAAGATAGCAAACACTTAAGATGAGTGGTTACGCTATAAAAGTTGTAATGACCATGTAAAGAAAGGAAGTGCAGCTTATGAAAGGACAGAGCTTTTTTATTTTAGGACTTATATTTGCTCTTATCATTGCTGTTTTAGCTGTAATTAACAACGATCCGGTACAATTTAACTATGTATTTGGTTCACAAAAATGGCCTCTTATTTTAATTATCTTAACAACGGCCGTGTTTGGAGGAGTTGTTGCTGCTTCATTGAGCTTTGTAAAAATTGTTCAACTAAGAGGACAAGTGAAGCAGAAAAACAAGCGAATTGCTGAACTTGAAGAAGACATCAAGCAGCATAAGCCTGTTGAGCCTGTTGTGGAAGAAGAACCAAATCAACCAGCTACTCGAACTGAGCGCGCTCAGTTATAATAAAGAAGAGCCGTTATTCTCTAGAATAACGGCTTTTTTCATTTTTTGTTCCCTCACGCATATTTTTGGCATACACGCATAAACAGATAGATATGGAAAACTTTAGTTCTGAGTGGTACAATCAACACTGTTATATCTCTATGAAAAACTTAAATTGACAGTCTTACCGTTAAGAAGGTGTTCATCCATTATGGTCAATAAAAAAATAAAGCGTGAAATTCTTACATACACAAGCGTCATCCTCGGCACCGTTTTGCTTTCTGTTGTTGTTCAGCACTATTGGTTTCAGCCCTACACTGTAAAAGGCGATTCGATGAAGCCTATTTTACACGAAGGCAATCGAATTATTATTAACAAACACAGCAAGCTGGAGCGCTTTGACATTGTCGTTTTACAAGCTCCCTATAGCAGTGATTTTCTAGTAAAGCGTATTGTGGGCTTACCAGGAGAAACGGTGGAATACAAAGATGATGTTCTGTATATAAATAACAAAGTCAAAAAAGAGCCGCATCTTCATAAATATTTATCCAAAGTACCCGCTTACGAGCGATTTACTGAAAACTTTTCAACTTACGAACTGTCTCCAGACGGCACGATACCGGATGGATACGTATTAGTGCTAGGTGACAACAGACGCATTAGCCGAGATGGCAGGCATTTCGGCCTCACTCCGATTTCTTCGATCATGGGAGAAGTCAATATGAAATACTGGCCTTTAAAGGAAATGACTTTTATGCATTAACAAAAAAAAAGAAAGCTCGAAAGTGAGCTTTCTTTTTATTTTGGATTTTCCTTGTTTTCTACATGCTGTTCTTCAGCAAATTCTGTGTCATATGCTAGTTTTCGCTTAAAAGCGGGACGCGTTCTTGCTGTATGTTTCGTTTCAATATGGTTGAATAAGTAGCGGTGAACAAAAACCTCAGCGAATGTAATAATAGCTGCAGAAATAATACTTCCCCAAGCAATTTGAACGTAGCTGTCTAATAACAATGTGCCAAAAATCCATACGCTCATATAGGTTAGAACAAATTCAACAATAATGGCATCACGGTTGCCCACTCGAGGCAGTACAATTCGATCCACTACTAAATATGTCACAACTGTCGTTAGCAAGCTAAAGGAAATAATGTCTCCGATGGTTGCATCAAAAAACAAATCAAGGCCTATACCAAACGCAATAAGTGCCGCTGCAAATTTAATGAGCAATAATGTTGCATGATTCATATTTGAACCCTCCTTTTTCTATTTAATTTGAACAAAAATAGGGAAATTAATACCTTTTTTGCCAAGAAGGGTATAATATAAGCAAAGCCAGTACGTTTGAGACTGCTCTAGCGTACAAGAATAATTTAGGAGATGTTGTAATGATTGTACTAGAAAACAACGAAATGAAAGTCAGCATTCAAGAAAAAGGGGCGGAAGTTGTAGAAGTATTTCATAAAGAAAAAGACCTGCAGTTTATGTGGAGCGGCGACCCCGCTTATTGGGGACGAGTATCGCCCGTATTGTTTCCGATTGTAGGCCGATTAAAGAATGATCAGTATACCGTTGATCAGCGCGTATACTCTTTGCCTCAGCACGGTTTTTTACGTGATTCTACTTTCAGCGTGATCGAACAAACAAACGAAACAGCACGGCTGCAATTTGCTACAAATGGCCGCTTTAAAGACGTATATCCGTTTGAATGTTCAGTTGAAATCAGCTATCGTCTGGAAAACAACCGATTAACGTTTCAGTGGAAAGTAGTAAATGAAGATAAAGGCGATATGTATTTTTCAATTGGAGCCCACCCTGCTTTTCGTATTCCGTTACGTGAAAACGAGCAGATTTCTGATTACTTTTTAGAAATAGAGCCTTCTGAAACTACGCCAAAGGAATTTGTATTAAAAGACGCTCTTATTCATGAAAAAGGGGCTGCAGAAAATTTGCACCACCTGCCGCTAAGCGCAGATTTATTTGCAAATGATGCGTTAATTTTTAGTGATATTGACGGAATTACGATTAAATCGACGGTTAATGAAAATCAAATTAACGTTCAATTCAATGATTTCCCGTATGTCGGTATTTGGTCAAAGTATGATGCAGAAAATCATACAATCGCTCCTTTTCTTTGCATCGAACCTTGGTTTGGAATTGCAGATACGCATGATCACAACGGAAATTTTAAAGAAAAATTAGGCATCAACCGTTTATCAAAAGACGGTGTATTTCAAACAGAGTTCTCTGTTTCCTTTAGCTAATGCAACACATAACAAAATCAATCCAATCAACAGCTAGAAGCAGTTAAATAGATCTTCGTTCACCATAATAATGAAAAGCTCCAAACGATTACTCGTGCGGAGCTTTCTTAAACTAAACTACTTTTGTCTCTGCTTCTTTTTATATTAGTTATTTACAACATCACTATTTTTTAGCGCATGGACTTGCTCTATTAGCTTCTGAACGTATTCTTCGCTGAGTACACCTGTTGCTCCTCGAATAATTTCAGTCGAATAGTGATCCGGAGGTGCGACTTCTTTTTCTTTATTTAACACAAAAAAAGTAAGAACATGATCCACCATCTTACCTTCATGCTCGACAGAAATAATAGCAGGACGATAACCGTTATTATCTACGCCTTCTCTGCCATACAGGTACGTAATGGCTTCAGGCGGGACGCGGTATAGTTTACCTTCAACGACTCCGCCTTCTTCAACCATGTCTGCACGTCCTCCGTCATGAATAACGTGGTTATATCGAAGCGTATAGCCTTTAAAAACAGCTCTGCCAAGACAGTCTTGGAAATGCTGATCCACCCCGTGCTTAATAAAACGATCGTTATCCATACATGAACCGTAAGCAAAATACAGCATACCTTCTAATAAATCTTCTTTCCACACGCGCCAGTTTCCGCTCGGGATAAATTCGTGCAGCAGCGAACGATCGCTTGCCACATAAACAACGGCTTCAAATTCACCTTGGTCCGTTTCAACCGTTTGCACAACTTTATCATATTCATTGTCTTTATGACTTTCATGAATGTATCCTTCCAATTCATCAAGAGCCTTCCACATAAGCTGATCGGTCACTTCATATACTTCTCCGTATACAATATGTTCACTGTCGATATCGAGCATAGGGTAGCCTTGCTTTGTGTCATATAATTTCCCTTTCGTTTTTGCCTGCTTGGCAATAGGGCGCGCATGATGCAGCAATCCGTGATTACCTTCTCCTTCAAGAAGCGTTCCGTATACAAATAAATAATTGCACATACTCCTTATTCCCCCTCTTTCTCTTCATAAAGCTCTAGCGGTAACCCGTCCGGATCAGCAAAAAAAGTGAATTTTTTTCCCGTTAGTTCATCTACCCTAATAGGTTCCACATCAATCCCTTGCTGCTCTAGTTCACGCTTGGAATCCTCTACGCTTTCAACCGCAAAAGCTAAATGGCGTAAGCCGCACGCTTCAGGTCTTGAAGGACGTTGTGGCGGATTTGGAAACGAGAACAACTCAATTTGATAGCCAGGAGCTACTTCTAAATCTAGCTTATATGAATCTCTTTCTTTTCTATATGTTTCTTCTATAATCTTGCATCCTAACACATTTACATAAAAAGCTTTTGAACGTTCATAATTACTTCCTATAATGGCTACGTGGTGCATTCGTTTTAAATTCATTTCATTCTCCCATAAAAACCCTTTTCTAATCATCCTACACAAAATGCCGGCAAACATCAAATAATTACGTTATCACCTTTGACTAGAGTGATAAAAGTCACGGACATGGCGCCTCATAACAAGTAACATAACAACGAGGTGAATAACATGATTTCGTTAACATTTAAAGCAAGAATTGACCGAACTCAAAATTTAGATTCGTTAAAAGAAGAAGCTGCTATTATGCACCGTATTGCTGATCAGCTATCTCCAATGAGCCCTGAGTTCATAGAATATACTGAACGTATTCAATATGTGTATGAACGCATGCACATTATCGTACGTCATCCTACCAAAAAACTCGCTTAATATAAGCGAGTTTTTTTATAAAATCTTTGTCAAATTACCTTATTTTAAGATATACTGAATGCTAATAAAAAAATGAAACTTTTTGATCTTACGCGCGTATACTTAATTACGATAGGATAAAAGATAAATAGTTACGTAGATGAAAACCATCACGTGATGGTTGACATAGTTAAAGGAGGTGGTATTCTGATGGGGTTGCGACATACAAAATTGGCGAACTTGCAGAGATGGCACATGTAACGAAACGCACGGTCGACTATTATACCAACATTGGGTTGTTAAAAGCAGAACGCTCTGCTTCTAACTATCGCTTTTATAACGAAGAAGCGCTGAAACGTCTTTACTTAATTGAAAAATTAAAAAGCGAAGGCCGTTCTCTTGAAGAGATTTCTTCTCTATTTTCTATAGAGCAATCCGAGAATAGCCACTCCAAAGACGAATTAGCATCCAAATTTTACGTACTAAACGACAGTTTAAAAGAAGTTGCACCGCTTATGGAAAAGCTTAATGAAGAAGATCGAAAAGTAATGATGAATCGGCTCTCACCAGAAAGCGTCACTCTTTTGCACTCTTTACTGCTGCTGCTGTCGTAAATTTATTATTTACAGGAGGTGTTTACTTACTTTATAGCACTATAAAGTAAGTATATTCATTGATAACCATTAACTTAATTATTTTTGCGATTTTAATTGTACTCACTGCTTTTTTCGTTGCTTCAGAGTTTGCAATTGTGAAGCTTCGTAGTTCACGGGTAGATCAACTTGTTGCTGAAGGAAAAAAAGGAGCGAATGCGGTTAAAACCGTGACGACACACTTAGATGAGTATTTATCTGCGTGTCAGCTTGGTATTACGATTACTGCTTTAGGACTCGGTTGGTTAGGAGAACCGACTGTTGCGAAGATTTTAGAACCCCTGTTTGACAAAATGGGTGTTGCTGCATCTTTAACACATATTCTTTCATTCATTATCGCATTTGCGCTTGTAACGTTTGTTCACGTAGTAGTTGGTGAATTAGCGCCAAAAACATTTGCGATTCAAAAAGCTGAAACAGTTACGTTATTGTTTGCTCGTCCGTTAATTTTATTCTATAAAATTATGTTCCCCTTCATTTGGTTACTAAATGGTTCTGCCCGTTTATTAACTGGAATGTTTGGATTAAAGCCAGCTTCAGAGCATGAACTTGCGCACAGTGAAGAAGAGCTGCGCATCATTTTATCAGAAAGTTTTAAAGGCGGGGAAATTAACCAGTCTGAATATAAGTACGTGAACAACATTTTCGAATTCGATAACCGTGTTGCTCGCGAAATCATGGTACCAAGAACAGAAATTTCAGCTGTTTCTGAAGACGACAGCATTGAAGATTTCTTAAAGCTTGCTGTAGAAGATCGCTACACCCGTTACCCTGTTACCGTTGACGGAGACAAAGATAACATTATTGGATTAGTCAACGTCAAAGAGATTCTAAACGATGTCGTAATTAACGATGCGTTAAAAAAGCAAAGCGTGAAGCTTTATATGAATCCTATTATTCAAGTAATTGAAACTGTAGCGATTCAAGACCTATTGCGCTCGATGCAAAAGAAACGTACGCATATGGCTGTGTTGATTGACGAGTACGGCGGTACGGCTGGTATCGTTACCGTTGAAGATATTTTAGAAGAAATCGTTGGAGAAATTCGAGATGAGTTTGATACAGATGAAAAGCCGCTTGTTCAAAAAATCAGCGATCAGCATTTTGTCTTTAACTCAAAAGTACTGCTTGAAGAAGTTAACGAAGTGCTTCATATCGAAATTGAAAACGACGATATCGATACAATCGGCGGCTGGATGCTAATGCAAAATATCGATATCCAGGAAAGCGAATCGTTCAAACTTTTTGGATACGAGTTTATTGCAAAAGAAATGGACGGTCACCAAATGAAAGAAGTAGAAGTACGTGCCCTTCCTGAAGAAGAACGCGTGCAGTCTGAAAGTCATTCACCAGAACAAGAAGTTACACAAGCATAATAGAAAGAGCCGCTTCTTTATGAACCGGCTCTTTTTTTATTATTGCTTTATCTTAATCATGTAGCAGCTTATACACAACGTTCTCTTCTGCCTCTTCCCCAGTCTTTTCCTTCGCCTGGTCCATGGTGCCGACAAATTCCAGCTTTCCCTCCTTTAAGACCGCAAACCGATGACACACGTCTAAGATTTCATTCAAATCGTGGGTAATATAGATAATCGTCTTTCCTTTTGCCGCCAGCTGTTTAATATAACGAATGATCTCAAGCTTGGACTGCAAATCAATTCCGACTGTCGGCTCGTCCATTAACAAAACGGACGGTTCATGAATAAGTGAAACGGCTATGTTTAGCTTTCGCTTCATGCCTCCTGATAAATTTTTTACTTTTTCCTTCCATCTTCCTTCGAGCTGTACAGCTGAGCAAAGAGACTGAAGCTGTTCATTCGACAGAGAGCGTGAAGTCATTTTGCTCCACATTTTCATGTTTTCTTTTACGCTAAGCTCTTCCCACAGCGCTATGTCTTGTGGAACGTAGCCAATGACTTCTCGAATCGCTTTTTGATTTTTCTTAAGCGATAAGCCTCCAATCGTGACATTCCCGCTTGAAGGAGCCGTAATGGTAGACAAAATAGACAGAAGCGTCGACTTACCAGCGCCGTTTGGTCCTAAAAGACCAATGACTTCTCCACTTTCTACGGTCAGCGTAACATTTGCTAACGAACGTTTTTTTCCGTATGTTTTGCTAACATTGTTAATTTCAATCATTTGATGCTCCTCACATTCCACACTATTTTAAATGCGCACAAACATATACATGCAATGGAAACAGCTATCTCTTTCCAAATGAACGTAAGCGGCAGTGCATGCTGATACAGAAGCAGATGCTGCGGAAGCCACTGACTTATTTTTTCAATCGTTGCAGAAAGCTCTCCTACCGGGAAAAAGCTCCCTCCTATTATACTGAGTCCTGTGACCATGACAACGCTGATCATATAATAAGATCCAACTCGCTGACTTTCACTTGCAAGCCATGTGCTAAAAGCAACGCACACAATCACATAGATACACATATACAGCAGCACACCGTAAGACTCTACTCCATACAGCCATTTAAATAGAGCAAAGCTTATGAGAGCTTGAAGCACGTATAGCACAGCATAAGCAGCGCTGACGCTTCGAATATAACCGTAAAGTCCTTTTTGCATCGTTTTCATTCGTTTGAAAAGGTGCCTCCGCTCTTTAATCATCCAATCTGATGTAATGCAGCAAAGTAAAAGCGTAAAGAATCCCCATAGCGGCACGTATCCGGTCATTTGAACGTTCCCTTGCTTCGTACGCTTCGTTCCTTGCGCCTCGTAATCAATTGTCATCAGCGGCTTTGGCTTCCACTGGTTATCGGTATAACGATACGCTTCTTTCCATAAATCCGGTCCCGCATGAATGTTATAAACTTTATATAAAAAACGCACTTCATTTGCCGCTTTAACATTTGTCGTTAACCTTGTCACTTCACTCGCCACGACTTCTCGAACCGCTTCTGTGGCAACTGAAGAAGGCAGCGTGAGCAAATCAATGACTCCTTGATAATTCCCCTCTTCTACTTCTTGTTGAAATCCGTTAGGAAACATAAAAATGCTGTCAATTTTATTTTTAGCCAGCTCCTTTCTCGCTTGTTCTTCGTTCAGAGAAAGAAACTGAATTTCTGTTGTTTTCTGTAGTCGATCCATCACTTGTTTAGACATGTTGCTGTGATCTTGATCGACAAGAGCAACGGGTATTTTTGAATCACTTTGTACTTTTGCTAAAAATGAGCTGCTAATAATCGTTCCTATTAAAGGTAAAAAGAAAATCATGATAACAAGCATAGGGCGCTTCAGCAGCTGCTTTATTTTTTCACTAATCATTTTCTCCACCGCCTTTGCAAAGTCATCACGTAGCCAACAGCAAGAACAAAACTTCCTGTTGCCGTAATGAGAATAGGCTTAAGGTAAAGAAAAGCTTCGTTTGTGTTATATCCATCAAATTCATAAAATAACAATTCCAAGACTCTGGTGTTGAGTGACCATTTCTGAAAACCACTCGCCCAGTCCGGTAAATAGACGACCGGCACAACATGTCCACTTAAAATCGCACTCAGCAAAATAAACAGCAAACCGGTTATTTGATAAGCTTTTTGTGATAAAAAAAGAACCCGAAGCAGTAAAAACAAACATAAAAAAGCAAACAAACTTCCGCTTACCCCTAAAAAAAGCTCTCCGTACGTACCGGTTACAGGCAGTTTCAGTTCTTTAATGAGACTTCCAAACAAAACGACAGAGACCGGTAGCAAAAGAACATACAGAGCCGTCAGCTGTGCTAAATAAATGTGAACAAACGATACACCTCTTGTTTTCATTCGAGCCAGCACGGGAAAAGTCTGCGTTTCACTAGCAAGCAGCCATCCGCCGTAGCTCCAAATCATAAGCAGCAAAGCAGCAAAAGACAGGACATAATATTGCTTCATATCCTGCTGAAAGAAACTCGTTTCTATTTGTTCATCAAATAAACTTCCTCTATCTAGTACGTGAAGCCCAAACGTCACCAAGCTCTTCTTAAATTCTGCGCGTCTATTTTTATCGGAAACATTTTCTTTTTCTAAAAAGGCATCAACCGTATTAATACCGCTTTGAGCAGCTGACGTGTAGTCAGCTGCACTTTCCATCACGTAGCGAAACAGCTGTGACTGAAGCGGCTTATTGCTATTTCCAATGACGTGTAAAGGCTGATTTTTTCCATGAGCAATATCGTGACTAAAACCTTTTGGCAGCGTCACAATGGCTGCCACTTTATTTTGCTGCAGCAGCTGTTTAGCTTTCTGTTCATTCGTGTAAAGAGGCTTCATGATCTTGCGAAGCTTACCTTCAGTCAGCTGTTCGATGACGTACTTCGTTTGTGCAGTATCATCTTTATCCACAATTGCCACGGGGAACCGATTTACTCTCTCCTCACCTTGCATGGTCTGACTAATAATGATCCCTGCTCCAAGTAAAAACAGAGCAGGGATCATTATTAGCAGTATGAAAGATTTTATATTTTTCAATAGAGCTTTACATGTAAAAAGAGTCAAAGAGAAATATATCTTCATCTGCTTTGCACCTTTTAGTAACCAGCGGTTCCCATATTCATCATGAGACCTTGAACATTTTTAGCGAAATTTTCTTGAATCGACAGCATATCTTCAGGCGTTACATCTTTTACGTTTGTTGCATTAGATGCGTCAAGCTCTGGAATAGTTGCTGCTTTTTTTAATTGAGAAGCAGAGTCAATTTTTAACGTAACGTTTGCCGGATCTGCTTTTGGTCCTATCTTTGTACGAATATCAAACGAATAATCTGCTTTTCCTTTTGAAGCACTTATTGCTTGATTCTGCTTTACTTCCCCGTTTACTACTAGATCTTCTTGATCACCTAAGTCTAAAGAGAAAGTACGGTCAGCCGTTTGTTTCGCATCGGTTTTACCATTGATTACCGAATTCATTTTAAACGTCATATTCGTGTCTTCATCTTTTGAATCTTTTGTTAACAAATGAATAGACATGTTTTCTTTTCGTTTTTCACTTTCCGTTGTTACGTCATTTTTCATATCAAACGTAAACGCATCATCGGTAGTGCTATCCGCTAGAACTGCTTTAAACTGCTTAGCCGTTTTGTTATCTTCATACGGAATATTTTTAGTCACCACGTTAAGTTTGCCTTTATCGTTAGAAGCATTTTTTACGCCCATGTTCATATCGCGAGCTACCACAACATCATCTTGAACGTACACAGTTGATTTCACACCGCCAGGGTAAGTCGTATCTTTTGCTTCTTTTTGGAAGTCTTGAAGACTTTCTTTTACTGATTTTTTCAATTCTTTTGGATCTGCCATATCTTTTAATTCTGGATTCGTTGCTGCCGAAGATTTAAACAGCTTAGATACGTGATTTGCATAGATGGTATGAAGCTTGTCATCTTTTGCTACTTTCGCAATAAGCTTATCCATAAATTGTTTTGTTTCTTTATCAGACATGTTAAGCGTCACGCTTGTTAACTGAAGCGTTTTGCCATTTGTTTTATAATCCACATTTTTTTCTTTTGTAAAATAATCGCTGTCTAACTCATCATAAATGAACGTTCCGTACTCTTTTGCAATGTAGGTCTTTTCTTTTTCCGTTAACTTTAAGTCTTCTAAACTCACGTTGCTTGTGTTAATATCAAGCGTTTCAGGACCAGAATAAGAAGGATCGAACTTACGCGCTACCTGTCCATATTCGTCTAAGTTTAAATAGAAATATTCATTTGCTAGAATCGGGGCTTTAAAGCCTATTCTTTCTTTCGTTTGAAAACCTTCTAGGTCAAGCGCTTTTGAACCGCCGATATTAAGAGCCAGTGAACCGTATCCTTCACTTTTTTTCGGATCTTGTTCCGCTTTAATTTTAATTTCAGCTTTACTGATAAGATCTTGAATCATTTTAAAGCTTGGATCATACGAAAGTGAATCCATGTTAAAGCCGCCTTTGATAGTAGCATTTGTAGCAGAAGGCTGCTTCATCGCTTTTTCCTGATAAGCCATCGTTTCACTGTACTTTGTTTCTAATTCATCAGCTGCTTTTTGATACGTATTTACTTCAGAAATTAAGTATAATTGCTTAGGAGATTTTTTAAATACCGTAGCAAATGTAATTGCTCCTCCAATAATAACAATTAAAGCTGCTAAAATGATAATCCATTTAGCCGGCGCTTTTTTGGGAGCGGGCGCTGTTTCTAGCGAAGCCGCTGTTTCGTCTGTTGTTCTGTTTTGATCTTTCTCACTCATCTACACCAGAACCTCCTATGTATTTTGTTAGTCACTTTGTACATGATAAGGAATGGTTTCCATAAATTCTACTATTTCGACAAAATAAGACAATAATTAGTCCGATAAACCGATGTCTTTCGGTGCAATATCGTGTGCAAAGCACTCTACTTAAGTACCCAATATATTGAAAATAAAACCAATTATTCAAAACTATCTCAATAACTATTAAAATAGGTAAATGACTTAACTTCTTATTTTTTTACAACATATTCCTATTTTTAAGCATTTACACCTAAGAATTACGAATCGGCGTTTTTCTATAGTCGATCTCTTTTTCATTTAATAACATACAGGTGATATCTATGTACGCCTTTATGAAAAGATGATAAAAAAGCAGCGTTTTGTTCTAGTTCGAAAGGGAAATAATAAATATAAGAAAGCTTTTTTCTTGCCGGTGATATAAAAATCGAATAAAGTATTGTTAAATATATTTTACACAATTTAATTTGAGGATAGAAAAAGGAGGATATCATTATGAATATACGCGTCACTCCTTCTGCAAAAGAAGCGTTGCAGAACGTAGAACAAAATCAAATGATTCAGCTTTCTTTTGATCGAGGAAGCTGCGATATTGTTAATACAATTTATGAAATGAAGATCATCTCAAAGCGCAGCCTTCAACCCTATGAAAAAGTTGTAACGGTTGAAGACTTAGAATTTATTGTTGATGATGACATGGAAGAAGTATACGACAATGAGCTGGTGATTGATCACGCAGCAGGTGCTTTTGTCTTCAAAAATCACAACCAAATCTTTAATAACCGCGTAGGATTGCGCTATATTAATTCATAGAAAAAAGCAGGGAACTTCCCTGCTTTTTTTCCTTGCATATGTTAGTAAACTCGCTTCTATCGATTGACCTTTAACCGCTCTTGGATAAATAACAACACGTTCACAAGGCTATTTTCTTCATATACATTCACCTGCTGACGCTTAAATTCTCCTTGTTCATGATAGTAAATAATATCTCCCGTTCCTTTGTCTTCATTCATATGTAAATGAAAACTGAGCGGCGTTGCCAAAATAGATCCGTCTTCATCTCGCTGAAGAATTTGACAAAGCGTTTGATTCCCTTGTTTTTCAGATAAAAAGTCATAGCCAAATTGACGTGCTAACTTCTCCACTTGTGCAGCAATAAGAGCTGTAATCTGTTGATTGTCTTTCATATCTCTAGTTTCTCCTTACTTATTTTCTTTTTTTATATTCCATGCTTCATAGCCGGAACGAGTTTTTGATAGTTTTTCCATAATATCGAACCACGCTTGTTCATGACCTTCACCAGCTTCAGAAAAAATAGCCGATAACTGCTCACGCTGTCGATTACTTAATTCTTTTTCTAATTCCCGTCCTTCATCCGTCAAAAACAGCTGCTTTACTCGACGATCATGCGCTGCTTCTTCACTAATCATTAATTCTTTTTCAACCAATTTTTTCATTGGACCGTGCAGCGCTTGTTTTGTGACTTCTAGCAATGCCAACAGCTCGTTCACACTAAGTCCCGGAAACCTCGCAATGAAAAATAAAATACGATGATGAACGCGCTGAATTCCATACTTTTGAATAATTTGATCCGGCTCCTCCGTAAACGTTTTATAGGCAAAATAAAATAAAGCCAGCACATCATTCATTTGCTGCTTCTTATTTTCGTCCATTTATGTCACCTGCTTTCTCTACGCTCTGAGTATCTTCTTATCAGTATACTATATTCTGAACTTATAGCGCTAAAGGTCAATATACTTGACTAAAAACACTTATTCTTCTACACTTTATTTAAGTCAACTATGTTGACATATTATTTCGAGGTGATGAAGTATGAGTAGCAACTATACAATCGGACATTATTTATTAGATCGTTTAGCCGAATTAGGTGTTCACCATATGTTTGGTGTACCTGGCGATTATAATTTATCTTTTTTAGATGAAGTCATTGATCATAAAGAAATAGAATGGATCGGAAATTGTAATGAGTTAAATGCAGCTTATGCTGCTGATGGCTATGCAAGAGTTAATGGAATGGCCGCGCTCATTACAACATTTGGTGTCGGTGAATTAAGTGCTGTTAACGGTATTGCAGGATCTTACGCTGAACGTGTACCCGTCGTTAAAATTACGGGAACTCCTACAACAAATGTAATGGATAATGGTTTGTACGTTCACCATACGCTTGGAAACGGAAAGTTCGATCATTTTTCAACTATGTATAAAGAAGTAACTGTAGCTCAAACGTTCCTTACACAGGAAAATGCAGCTCAAGAAATTGACCGCGTACTTCTTACATGCTGGACTGACAAAAGGCCTGTTCACATTAATTTGCCAACCGACGTATATGATAAGCCCATTAGCAAACCCTACAACTCATTATTAGACAGTGCCATTTTAAGTAACGAAGAAACATTGAAACAAATGATAGTAGACGTTCCCGAAAGAATCAATTCAGCCAAAAGGCCCGTTATACTGGCAGACTTTGAAGTAACTCGATACGGAGCACAGAAAGCTTTGCTGCAATTCGCTGAGAAAACCGGTTTTCCTGTTGCAACATTAAGTATGGGAAAGAGTGCTTTTAATGAAGCACACCCTCAGTTTATCGGTGTTTACAACGGAGATTTAAGTTCTTCTTATGTGCAAAAACGTATAGATCAATCAGATTGCATCATCAGCGTTGGAGTAAAATTAACGGATTCAATAACAGGCGGATTTTCTCACCAATTTTCAAAGGACAATGTTATTCATATTCACCCATTTTCCGTTCAGTTTAACAGCACAAAATATGCACCTGCTACAATGATTGATTCTTTACACGCATTAAGCAGTGCAATTACAAAAAGAAAAGCGGAAGATTTGGATATTCTTTCTCTCACTTCACAGATAGCTGCTAAATCATATACTGCAGCTGAAACCGAGATAACGCAAGAAAGGTTCTTTGAACGAATTGCTGCTTTCCTTCATGAAAATGATGTACTGTTGGCGGAACAAGGAACATCTTTTTTCGGAGCAGCAACCATGCCGCTGCCAAAAGACACAACATTTATCGGCCAGCCGCTTTGGGGATCTATCGGCTACACACTCCCTGCTCTTTTAGGATCACAGCTTGCCGACAAAAACCGACGCAACGTATTGCTTATCGGCGACGGTTCATTTCAATTGACAGCACAAGAGCTGTCAACTATGCTGCGTCAACATATTAAACCGGTAATTTTTCTAATTAATAATGACGGCTATACGGTAGAACGTGCGATTCACGGCGAAAATCAAGTATATAATGACATTCAAATGTGGAATTATCAAGAGCTTCCCGCTGTGTTAGGCCCTAAAGACCGGAGTATAACTTTTAAAGTTCGTACAGAAATAGAGCTGGAGGAAGCTTTAATATTGGCCGAACAGAATTATCAACATCTCGTATTTATTGAAGTTATGATGCACCGAGACGATAAACCTGCTCTGCTTGCCGAACTTTCAAAACGATTTGCAAATCAAAACGTATAAGCTAATAACTGTAACACAAAAAGCTTGTGAGTCATGCTCACAAGCTTTTTCCTCATAAAAAATATGTATGCTGCACAACTACAATCACAACCGCAATTAAAATCGAAGGCAATAAATTAGCAACTTTGATTTTAATAATTTCTAATAAATTAATCCCTATTGCTAAAATTAGCACGCCGCCTACTCCTGTTACTTCGGCAATGATACTATTCATTAAATCTTGCGGCACGACCGCATTAATTTGCGTAGCAAATAACGAAATGATGCCTTCGTACAGAAACACGGGCACCGCTGAGAAAATAACGCCTATTCCAAGCGTAGTGGTTAATAATAATGAGATAAATCCATCCATCACCGCTTTCGTAAACAATACGCTGTGATCGCCTCGTATTCCGCTGTCTAATGCTCCTACAATCGCCATCGCTCCAATAACAAAAATTAAAGTTCCTGTCACAAAGCCCTGTGAAATACTGAATGCTTGCTTTTCGTTTTGCTGCGATTGAAATTTTCGTTCAATCATATTACCTAAAAGGTTTAGCTTTTCATCTAAATCGATGAACTCACCAATAACCGCTCCAATGGCTAAGCTCAAAATTACAATTAAAAACTGATGGCTTTTAAAGCCCATTTGCAGACCGAGCGTGATAACCGATAAACCCATCACTTGCATCACCGTCACGCTTACCTTTTCAGGAATGCGGTGAGCAAGCTTGCCCATTAATGTTCCTACAACAATCGCTAGTCCATTTACTAATGCTCCTATAATAAACATGTTGTCACCTTTACTGCAAATAATACCGCTTCTTTTTTCATTTGCTCTACTTCCTCTCTGCTCCGCACTAGCTGTATCAAACACACTAAATTTTAACACAAAATTCTTTCAATTATGAAGAAAAGAAAAAAAGCATAAGCTCAGACGAGCTTATGCTTTTTTATTAAAATGTAATAACGTCTTTTGTACCTTGCTTTTGGTAGCCTGTTTTTAACAGCTTCACTTCTTTATCTGCAGGCAAGTTGGTAAATACAACTGGTGTCACAATAGACGGCGCATGCTTTTTAACATAGTCTAAATTCACTTGTAAAAGCGGCGTTCCTTGTTGAATGCTGTCACCTTCTCGAACAAGCGCTTCGAATCCTTCTCCTTTTAAATTCACCGTATCTAATCCAACGTGAATCAGGATTTCAATTCCTTCTGCTGTTTTTAATCCAATCGCATGTTTTGTTGGGAATACGGTCATCACTTCACCGTCAATCGGTGATACGAGCGTTCCTTCAATAGGTTCAATCGCAAAACCGTCGCCCATCATTTTTTGTGAAAACACTTGATCTTCTACTTCACTAAGCGGCTTTACAACGCCTTCAAACGGTAACACAAACTCTGTGTGTGCGTCTGCTTGGACAGCCTGTTGTTCAACAGGTGCAGCGGTTGACGCTGTGCCGTATTTAACTAATTGATTCATTGCGTCTGCAACAAACTCTACTTCTGTTCCGACAATGACTTGAACATTTGTTTTGCTGAGCTTCATGATTCCTCTCGCTCCGTGACGCTTTAAGGCAGCTTCGTTAATGTTGCCGGCATCAGCTACTTGTAAACGAAGACGAGTCGCACAGTTATCAATTACGGTTAAGTTTTCTTTTCCGCCTAAATCTTCAATAAAATAAGACGCCATATCCACATATTTATCGCCTGTTGCCACAACCGTTTCGTTTGATGTGTCTACTTCTTCATCATCTTCACGTCCCGGTGTTTTTAAATTTAATGCTTTGATCAGCGTGTAGAAAATGACAAAGTAAATGACTGCATACACAATTCCAATTCCTGCTAACAGCAGCGGTTTTTGTGAAATTCCGTAGTTTAAGAAGAAATCAATGGCCCCTGCTGAAAATCCAAATCCAGCGTGAATACCAAGTGCAACGGCTAAAGCCATCGAAATTCCCGTTAAAACGGCATGAATAACGTATAATAGCGGTGCTACGAACATAAATAAAAATTCAATTGGTTCCGTAATTCCCGTTAAAAAAGAAGTAACAGCAAGTCCGATTAACATACCGCTGACTTGTTTGCGTTTTTCTTTTTTAGCTGCTGCAACCATCGCAAGCGCAGCTGCCGGTAAACCAAACATCATAACCGGGAAGAATCCAGACATAAATGTTCCTGCCGTTGGATCGCCTTTAAAGAAGCGGTTCAAATCTCCCGTTACGCCGTGATAGTCTCCGAATACAAACCATACTAAGCTGTTTAACACGTGATGCAGTCCAATTGGAATCAACAGACGGTTCAAAAATCCGTATATACCTGCACCAAGCGCTCCTGCTCCTGTAATCCACGTTCCTAAGTTGTTAATTTGATCTTGAATCGGCGGCCAAATAACGCCAAAGATTCCTGCAAGCGCGAGCATAACGACTGACGTAATAATCGGTACAAACCGCTTTCCTGCAAAGAAGCCGAGCCACTCTGGCAGCTTAATGGCTGAGAAACGATTGTATAGTAAACCAGCCGTTACCCCTGAGACAATCCCGCCCAGTACACCCATGTTAATATCTTTATCAATAGCTACAGTCCCTTTTGTTAAAACAAAATAACCGACTACTCCGGCAAGTGCTGCTGCGCCGCTTCCATCTTTTGAAAGCCCTACAGCAATTCCGAGTGCAAACAGTAGTGCTAAATTCGCAAAAATCGCATCTCCGGCTTGAGCCATAAACGGAATATCCAATAAGTCCTTTTGACCCAAACGAAGAAGCAATGCCGCAGCAGGTAATACTGCGATTGGCAGCATAAGCGATTTACCAATACGTTGTAAAAAATTCAGCATGTTTCTATCCCCTTTGTATAACGTATTTAACCCGATGTTACGAGCAAGGATTTTCGTAACAATATTTATCGGATGACAAGTTACCGCATTCATCCCGGCCTATGATTACATCATCAGCTGACATAACGGCGGTTTTACTGCATGGACTCATACTAGCACATAAAATATATAGTTGTCTATACCAATTTTCTTTTTAAAAACCTTTCTATATCAATGTTAAAAGCCCTTACAAAACTTTCTAGTTCACAAAAAAAAATCAACTGGTCTAGACAACTATTCCAAAAAGCGTTACACTTAAATCAATACAACGAGCAAAGGAGTGTATGTATGGATACACATTCATCCATCATTATTTATAATGTAACCGTTTATAGTGAAAATCAGACATTAAAAAACGGGTATATTAAACTAACGAACAAAAAAATCACTGAAATCGGAGAGATACATCAATACGTACGTCAGCCAAAAGACCATGTAATTGAACTTTCTCCTTCCTATAAAGTTATTCCGGGTGCCATTGATGTGCATATTCATGGCGTTAACAATGCCGATGCGATGGACGGTACAGCAGAAGCATTAAAAACAATGGCGCGCACGCTCCCAAAAGAAGGTACAACAAGCTTTTTAGCAACCACTATGACGCAGTCGAATGAAGCGGTTGAAAAAGCGCTTCGCAATGCCGGCACTTATATCGAAGAGCAAACAGATGCGGATGCTGAAGTAGTTGGTATTCACTTAGAAGGTCCGTTTATTTCACCAAAACGTGCGGGCGCACAGCCGCCTACTCACATTCAAGATCCGAATGTGACACTGTTTCAAGAGTGGCAAAAAGCAGCCGGAGGACATATTAAACTTGTTACATTAGCTCCGGAGCAGCCAAACGGCTTAGCGCTTACTTCTTATTTAAAAGAAACAAACGTCGTCGCTTCTATTGGCCATTCCGACAGCACATACGATCAAGTTGGTGAAGCCATCGAAGCAGGAGCATCTCATATTACGCACTTATATAACGGCATGCGCGGTCTTCACCATAGAGAGCCGGGCGTATTAGGGGCCGCGTATTTGAGAGATGAATTATTTGTAGAGCTGATTACAGACGGCATCCACTGCCGACCTGAAATGGTCAAGCTTGCGTACGATCAAATTACAAGTGAACGCATGATTCTTATCACGGATTCTCTTCGTGCCAAATGGCTAAAAAACGGTACGTATGATTTAGGAGGGCAGCCTGTTCACGTAAACGACACAACCGCTACACTTGCAGATGGAACATTAGCAGGAAGCATCTTAAAGATGAACGATGCGATTAAAAACACGGTGAGCTTTACGAACTGTTCATTAGAAGACATCGTAAAAATGACTGCTGAAAACCCAGCAAAACAGCTTAATCTGTTTGATACAAAAGGAAGCATCAAAATTGGAAAAGATGCGGATATCGTGGTGTTAAATGAAAACTTAGATGTTGAAATGACATTTTGCCGAGGCACATTGAGCTTTAAAAAGGAGGACTAACAATGAATATCATCCAAGTGAAAAATTACAGTGAAATGAGCGCAAAAGCAGCTGATATGCTGATTAGCAAACTTCATGAAAAACCAAATATGAATCTGGGACTTGCAACGGGAGGCACGCCGAAAGGATTATATGATCGTTTAATTCAAGATCATAAGGAGCACGGCACGTCTTACAAACACGTTACTTCATTTAACTTAGATGAATATGTCGGAATGAAGCCGCAAGATCCAAACAGCTATCACTACTATATGGCAGATGCGTTATTTAATCATATTGATATTGACGTAAGCAACACGCACGTTCCTAACGGCCTAGCTGATACGCCTGAAGAAGAATGCCGCCGCTACGATGAAATGATTCAAAATCACGGAGGCATTGACCTTCAGATTCTTGGAATCGGCCAAAACGGACATATTGGCTTTAACGAACCTGGTACGTCATTCAACTCTCCTACTCATATTGTGACGTTAGAAGAGTCAACGCGAAAAGCGAATGCGCGCTACTTTAATTCTCTTGACGAAGTGCCTACTCAGGCCATTACAATGGGAATTGAATCGATTATGAAAAGTAAAGAAATTTTACTGCTTATCTCCGGGGAAGCCAAAGCAGAAGCGATGTATCAGCTGCTTAACGGAGAAATCACAGAAGACTTTCCTGCTTCTATTTTAAAGAAGCATCACTGTGTTACAATTATTGCGGACCAAGAAGCTTTAGCTAAAGTGAGCCTTTGAAAGAATAGTCAAGTAGGCTGTCCCGACTATAATCAATCCGTCTTTATGAAAGAAAGGTGTCTGGCTATTAGTTAGAGTATATATAGATAACATACCTCCTCGTCTTTTTTAGATGAGGAGGTTTACATAAAGGAGAGAACTTAAGTGATTGATAAAAGCTCACCTCTTCCGATTTATTATCAAATTGAAGAACAGTTGAAAAAACAAATTGAAAACGGAGAGTTAAAACCAAATGATTCGCTTCCTTCTGAACGAGAGTTTGCAGAACGATTTGAAATCAGCAGAATGACCGTTCGCCAAGCGATTAACAATTTAGTAAACGACGGTTATTTATACCGTCAAAAAGGCCGGGGCACCTTTGTGTCTGAAAAAAAACTGGAGCAGCAGCTCGTTGGATTAACGAGTTTTACAGAAGATATGAAAGCGCGCGGAATGGTGCCAAGCAGTAAGCTGCTGAGCTTTGAAATTATTGCGGCTTCAGAAAAAATTGCCGAGCAGCTGCAAATTTCTCTTCATGCACCTGTTTATGAAATCAAGCGTATTCGTTTAGCTGACGACGTGCCAATGGCACTTGAAAGCGTGTATGTATCCGCTAACTTAGTCAAAGGCTTAACAGAATCCATTGTTAATGACTCGCTCTATCGCTATATTGAAGAAGAGCTCGGGCTGAAAATCGGCGAAGCCAATCAAACGTTAGAATCCATTTTAGCTTCTGAAACCGAAGTGAAGCATCTTGGAATCAGCTCATATTCACCCGTTCTATTGATTCAAAGAAATACGTATTTGCAAGACGGCACGCCGCTTGAAGTGGTGAAGTCTTCGTACCGAGCAGACCGCTATAAGTTTACGATTAATATGACACGATCTTAACTAAGGAGTTTTTTTATGTCTAGTTTATATCTACAGGAACTAACAAAACTGCTTGCCAAAGTGGAGGCGCATGAACAGCAGGCCATGGAATCCGCAGCCGAGAAAATCTCACAGCAATTAGCTTCTCATCACCTCATTCATTTATTTGGGTGCGGTCATTCTCATATTTTAACGGAAGAAGTGTTTTACCGTTCCGGAGGGCTTGCGCCGATTCACCCTATTTTTGTAGAAGAACTGATGCTTCATAAAGGAGCTTCGCGCTCTTCGCAGCTAGAGCGTAAAAACGACTATGCCTCTACCTTTATGGAAAAAGAAGATATCGTACCAGGCGATATCATGATTGTAATTTCTACGTCGGGCGTAAATCCCGTTCCGGTTGATGTGGCCTTAATTGCAAAAGAAAAAGGCGCCTTTGTTATCGGGCTTACCTCTCCTTCTTATGCCACGAGCCGGGCTTCGCGACATAAAAGCGGAAAATATCTTCATGATGTCGTGGATCTTGTTATTAACAATCACATTCCAAAAGGAGACGTTCTTCTTCATCAGCAAGACATTTCTTTTGCTTCTGGTTCCACTGTAATTGGAGGCGCTATCCTAAATGACGTCCTATCTAAAGCCATTCAAAAACTGCTCAGCCGCGGCATTACGCCTCCTGTCTTTTTAAGCGGAAACATGGAAGGTTCAGATAAACATAACCAGCGGTTGATTGATGCTTACAAAGGAAGAATTACTGCCCTATAACAGCCCCTGCGGCTGTTTTTTGCACAAAAAAAAGATGCTTGAAAGCATCTCATCAAAGTCGGACTGTACGATTTGGACTAGATCTCCTCTTTATCAGTAGAAGTCTTGTTCACAGCACCATAACCTACTTATCCGACATAATTACTATGTTTAACATAAGTATACTCTTTTATACCTTAGGTGTCAAATAAGTTATAAGAAATTTCGTAGTGCATTCATTTGAAGATTTTCTTACGGTAATGTTCCAGCTGACTTTTAGCTTCTTTCATAATTGTTGTATGTATGATTTCATCCGTGATGTTAAAATAATTGTCTCCGTACTGATAGTCATCTATCATATCACTAATTTCAAGCCAACCTACTAACTCCCTCGGACAGTCGAGTTCAATGAACATGGTGTATAAGTGATCGGCTTCTGTTAGCGCCATTTCTTCATGCTGCACAATTGTTTGAAGCCGCATATAGATCAGGTAATCTGTACATTCCTGTTCACTCGGTTCCGATAAGGAAAGCTCTTTTAAAGTACGCTGAAAATAATCTTCTATTTCAAAGAGATTATAAGGTGGGCGGAGAGAAGCTAAAATAGAAAGAGATAAAGAATCCTGTTCATGTTCCAGCATAGAAAGTGCCCATGGTAAATAATGTTTTTCCGCTGTGACACTCTTTTGATAAATGTAATAAAAGAGCTCGCGTGTATCCATAGAACTCCTCCTTCCTTTTTCATGCCGACACAATTTCAAATAGTTTACCATATCTATAAATTTTTATCTGTAGCTTTCTGCCAAAATTTTGTATAAGATTTTCTGCTGCATCTCACAAAAAAGAACCTGCATCAAAACTGATGCAGGTTCTTCCCTTCATATCATGCTACTTATTTCATGTTCATTTGCCCTTGTGAGGCCCTTTCGCTACGTATATCGGTTCATAACGAGAGTGCCAATTGTCAGATCAGAATATCTGCTTTTCATGTGAGGTAATACGTTTGCTGAAGTTGCTGTTAAGTATTCCAAAACGAAACCAGTCCCTTCATGAAGCTAAGTATTTACCTTTCACAGTAGCCTTAGAAAAATTTCTATCGGCTCTGTACTATTTGTATACCACGTTTCAATTGAACTAAACTAAAAAATTCATTTTAATCAAAAAATTCTTACCACAGGGATACAACCATTAACAGCGAATTACAAATGAAGCTTTAATCCTTCGTGAGAAGCTGTGAATCCAAGCTTTTGATAAAAACGCAAAGCCTCTGACCGTTCCTTGTCGGTTGTTAATTGTACTAACTGACAGTTACGTTCTTTCGCTCGTTCAATCGCCCATGTAATCAGCTGATATCCAACTCCTTTTCCGCGCTCTGACGAAGCGGTTCGAACTCCTTCAATCGTTGCTCTCCACCCGCCTTGTCGTGCAATGTGGGGCGTAAAGGTTATTTGTTGAACACCTATTACTTCACTATCTTTACATGCGACAATCAGTTCATTGTTTGGGTCCGCATCAATTGCCTGAAATGCTTGAACATAACAGTCTGGAAGCGGTAATTCGTAGCGCTCTCGTTTGCTGCCAAGCATATCATCAGCGAGCATTCCAACAATTTGATCTAAATCTTCCCGCACTGCTTCTCTAAAGGTTATTTCTCTCATTTCAAACAGCACCTTTCCCGTGTCTATTTATGATATTAAAAAGAACACTGACGAACAAGCTCAGAACCGACGCCAAGAACAAAGCAGCCGCTAAAGCACCAAGACCCATTCCTTCAAAGCCGCCAACTCCAAATATGCTATATAGAAATAGAAATATGCTTATTAGCATGCTGCTAAGTGAAATTCCGTACTGCACGGGCGAGTTCCTTCTATAGAAGAAATACGACGCACCAGCAAGCAGCACAAAGAAAGCACCCATTAATCCAAATAAAGAAATCATTTACACCTTCCTCCCTCTTCAAAAAAAGGAATTTATATCCATTATATACTATCATTTTTATTTATTCTATCTAGCCCTGCAGCCACAACTAAATAGACATGACCAAAACGGTCATGTCTATTTTTCTACTATATTAAAAAGAAAGTTCTTTGAACCAAAAAGAATAAGGGGCTAAGCAAGCTTCATCAATTTCATTCATACGTTTTTTGCATCGCTGCAGCACCTCAGCAGGAATGTGTCTCTCTAAGTATGCAGATTCTCCGTTAGCTTGAATCGTTTCTTCTACTAGCTCTTCAAACACATCTAAGCATGCTAAAAACTGCGGAAAAGTTGTATTAATAAAACGCTCACAGTCATCGTTGGACGTATCGAGCAGCACAACCGAACCGTTTTTTTGATGAAGACAAATTGGATCTCCAGCGCCTGTTGTTCCTAAAAACCAATAGTGCTGGTAGCGAGATGATAACTCAAATGTTTCGCATAGCGTTATTAGCTTTCCTTTGGATGAAACGAACTCTAGAAATGGTGAAGCTTCTTTGGGCAATCCTTTTTCTGTTAGCAACTTCTTTGTCTCTTTATCAATATCAAGGGGTGCAAGCTGTTCGGCATCAAACTTCATTCGTTTTTCCTGTCGTTGCATCACATTTGACAACTTCTTTCACTCCTTTTCACCATTTGCTCTTTCTTTGCTTTTGTTTATTATAAAAGAAATCCAGCTCGTATTATATGCTACAAATGAACTTAATTAGACTGAAAATTTTTCCAATCTTTATTTATATAGCCCGATTTCCTCTTTATAAACACAGGTAAAAAGAAACCGACCAGATTTTCTCCAGTGAATTCTGCTTTGAAAAATAATTCTCATTCCCTTCTTCCCTTTTCAGCGTACTCTCGCCTCTTATAAACAGGCTCAATCTTTATTATTCCAATTTTTTCTACTTTTTGCAACTAGGACTTATCTCACCATTTCTTATGCAAGATTAATAACTTGACAAAATAATAAAATAAGCAACAGTAATTATTTACAAATTTTTAAACTTTATGGTTTAATAGGTATGTAATTCCTGTTTTTTACTATATTTTTTTGGAGGTTTAACATGAAAAAAGGGTCAATTTATCGTTTTATTGCTTTTGCTTTAATGTTCACCTTGTGTTTTAGCCAATTAGGCTTACTGAAAACACAAGCGGCAGGCAATCCTCCTGCTAATGAAAAAACATTAAGCATCGGTAAAGCAGCAAAAGGAACATTTACAGAACCAGAACAAACACATTGGTACAAAATTAATCCTTCTAAGCAAGATGTAGCAAAGTTTTCACACTACCGAATTAAGCTTCAAAGTGATGATGAAGTAAACATCACGGTTTACTCTAGTCTTGAAAATGCCAAAAACAACGTGGCATTTGACCGTTATATGGGATACTCCTACAAAGATGAGCCTGCTCAGCTTGATTTTCCAATCGCTTGGACTGGCCCTTATTACGTGAAAGTTGAGTATTATGGAAGCGAAGACGGCATGATTGAAGAAGATGCGGAAGATGGTTCAACTTCTCCAGAACCACAGCCGGAAGAAAAAACAGAAGTTCCATATACAATCAGCTATGAAGGCGCTTCACTTCCTCCTTCTCAAATGATGGAAGAAGAATGCCCGGCTGAATTAAGTGCAAGCCAAAAAGAAAACGGAAAAGGTATTTTAAAAGATTTGCGTACGATTCGCGACGCTGTGCTTTCAAAAACAGCAGGCGGAAAAGACCTTTCTTCTCTTTACTACAAAGCCGCTCCGTTTATCAGCTCTAAAATGATTATCGATAAATCGATGCGCGAACAAGTATACAAAGATTTAGTTCAGCTAAAGGGTCTATTTACAGATGTGGCGAAAAACGGCGCATCAAGCACATATATGATTACAAGTGCTGATCAAAAAGCAATCAATGATTTATACAGCATCGCTTATAAATCCGTTCCGACTGCTTTAAAGAAAGACTTAGAAAAAGTAGCAGCACAAACAAAATTAAAAGACGTAACGGACTTAAATGTATCGTCTGTATTAGTAAGAGCTAAGTTAGTCAGCGCAAACAGCGTTTCAACAAAAGCTGAAACTCGCTATATCGTTAAATTAAAAGATGGTGCAAATGCTAAATCATTCAAAACAAAAGCACAGTCAAAATCAGCAAGCATTGAATCTATTAATCCATTAAAACAATCAGCTGCTTCTTTTGATAATATGTTTGTTATTCAATTAGATGACAGCAATGCAAAAAGCTTCAGCACGTCATCTGCTCAAGGTAAAATGACGGCAAAACAAATTCAGGCACTTCCTGAAACTGAATTTATCGAGCCGGTTCAAGAGTACCACGCTCTTTCAATGGATTCACAATATCCGTATCAATGGTCATTAAACAATACGGGTAAAAATGACGGTACGCAACATGCCGATATTCAATACGAATCGCTTGAAAAATTACTAAACGGTCAAAAATTAAAAGATACGGTTATTGCCGTTGCGGATACGGGCGTCGATTCATCACTAGCTGATTTAAAAGGCGTGGTGGATACAAAAACAGGCTATAACTACGTGGATCGTTCGTCGAATGCAACTGACGACAACGGACACGGAACTCACGTAGCAGGTATTATCGCAGCCTCTGCAAACAATAACTATTCAATGGCCGGCATTAATTCTCACGCTAAAATTTTACCGGTTAAAATTCTAGACGCATCTGGAAGCGGAGATACAGAACAAATTGCGTACGGTATTAAATACGCGGTTGATCACGGTGCAAAAGTCATTAACTTAAGCCTTGGCGGATCTTACAGCCGCGTGCTTGAATATTCGTTAAAATACGCATACGATCATAACGTAACGGTTGTAGCTGCAAGTGGAAACGACGGTATGGAAGAGCTCTCTTACCCTGCTTCATCTGCCTATGCGATTTCAGTAGGCGCGTCAAACCGTTTAGATATCGTATCTGACTACTCAAACTATGGAAAAGGATTAGATATTACAGCTCCTGGCTCTGATATTCCAAGTCTTGTTCCAGACGGGAACGTCACTTATTTAAGCGGAACATCAATGGCAACACCTCACGTCGCAGCCGTTGCGGGATTATTACTATCACAAAACCCAGGCTTAAAGCCAAAAGACGTTGAAAAACGCCTAACGGATACAGCTAAAGATATTAAATTCGATGAAAAAGATGCTCCTGTATACGATGATGAAGAAAGTCCGTTAGAGCCCCCTGCTCCAGGCTACGATTACGTATCAGGATGGGGACGTTTAAATGCGTACAGCGCGGTAAGTGCACAACAGCTGCAAGCGCAGGTAAATACATTTGTCAGCACGCAAAAAATTGTTACAGGTAAAGCTCAAAGCGGTTCAACTGTTAAAGTAATGAACGGCTCAAAAACACTTGGCACAGTTAAAGCTGATGCAAAAAATACGTTCTCTGTGAACATTCCAGCTCAAAAAGCTGATACCGTTTTACAAGTGGTTGTCACAAATGGAAAAGCAAGTACGAGCATTCGTGCAGTTGTTCAAAAAGCACCTGCCAAACCAGCGGTAAAAGCCGTAACGAATAAAGATGAGTACGTAACAGGAACGTCTAAAGCGAATTTTACGGTAAATGTTAAAAACAGCGCTAAGAAAGTGATTGCTTCAGCAAAAGCTGATGCAAAAGGCGCGTTCAAAGTGAAAATTCCAAAACAAAAAGAAAACACAGTCTTGTACATCACGGCTACAAACAGCCAAAAACAAGAAAGTGAAGAAGTAAAAGTAACGGTGCGTGATGTTATTGCTCCAAATGCCCCTAAAGTAAATCAAGTCAGCGACGCGGATACAACTATTAAAGGAACAGCTGAAGCAAATGCATCTGTTGTAGCGAAAGTGAACAACAAAGAAATCGGCAAAGCAAAAGCCAATGCAAAAGGTCAGTACAGCATAACAATTAAAAAACAAAAAGCAGGTACAGCAATCAGCGTAACAGCAGCAGACGCAGCCAACAACACAAGTAAAGCTACGACTGTAAAAGTGAGCGATAAAACTCCCCCTGTCGCACCAAGCGTAAATGCTGTCACAACAAAAAGCACGGCTGTAACAGGTAAAGCAGAAGCAAATGCTACCGTAACGGTAACAGTAAACAAAAAAAGCATTGGCTCTGCTGCTGCTAACAGCAAAGGGCAATACTCAGTAAAAATTAAAAAGCAAAAAGAAAAAACAGTCTTAAGCGTAACCGCAAAAGACAAAGCGAACAATACGAGTAAAGCAACAGCAAAAACGGTGACAAAATAAAAAAAAAAGGCGCTTGGCTTATGGCCAAGTGCCTTTTGGTTATAAAAGCTGTTTGTTTTTAAAGTATTTCCACATTCCCCACGTTAACACAATTAACATAACGATAATAACAGCAGTAGCCCAGTGGGAATTTTGATATGGAATCGGTACGTTCATCCCAAAAAATCCGGTTACGAACGTCAGCGGAAGCATAATCGTTGAAATCAGTGTTAAGACGTTCAGCTTTTCAGATGAAGTTGCATTGGTAATAGAATAATACGTATCAAGTGCACTGTTTACGAGGTCTCTAAATGTTTCAGCAGAGTCTACAATACGCTCTAAGTGGTCAAGCAAGTCAATGTAGAAAGGAACATTTTCTTCTCGTATGTCGAATTTCCACTTTCCATTCACCGTTAAGAAAATTCGGCGCTGAGGCAGAATAACGCGACGGATTAAGATAATCGTTCTTTTTAACGCCAAGAACTCTTCCGTCACTCCGCGCACTTCTTTGTTGTAGATTTCATCTTCTAATTCATCAATACGCATGTCAATTCGATCTAAAATCGGAAAGTATTCGTCCGTGATGCCATCAATCAAAGCATACAGTAAAAAGTCGGCGCCGCGGTTCATAAACTTTGGATAGCGTGAGCACACAGCATCCATTTTGCGAAGCCAGCCCATTTTATGTTTATGAATCGTCACTACGTAATTTGATCCGACAAAGGCATTTAACTCAAGCGTCGTAATCTCATCATCACTTTCTTCGTTATAGCGAAGCGCGTGAAAAACGAAAAATTTATAGTCTTCGTAATCATCCATTTTAGCGCGAGGACTGTCGTGTAAGCAGTCTTCAATCGCCAATGGGTGAAAATCGAATAATTTAGCAATTTGAGCAAGCTCTTGTCCGTGGACATCATACAAATCAATCCACAGCAAATTATCAGGATTGCGCAATTTTTCATGCACGTCTCCTAAATCAAGATTCGTTACCATTTCTTTTGTTTCATCATCATATAAGTATGTTTTAATCATTGATTTTTCACCTCACATCATTGAGGCATTAAGGAGTATTTTCCTTCGTTGAAATGAGAGGAACATATACACCTTTGTTGCCCCTATCTTGTTTTGCAGTAACCTTCATCGAAATGGGGTCATCAGTGCCCATTCATCTCACCTCCTAATTAGTTGAAGGAACGCTGACTTGTAATACAGCTACTTCACAAAGTTTAATTTTAACATACAATCCAACTCTAGCGTAGCGCTTTTTTCAAAACCTTTCCCTCTCTATTTAAAGTTTCAAACAAAACTTCCGATACTATAAAAGCAGTTATAATCGGCAATCGATAACTAAGACCGCTTGAATCCTCCCGCAAAGGTCTAGAAAATCTCACATGACCGGTCTGTGGTCATATGAGATTTTCTACACCGATAAACATTATATGGGTGATGTGGAAAAACGTGTAGGAATTTTTAGACTTTCATCGAATACTTACTTAACAAACTTAGATTACGAAAAGGACTGATAATACATGCATTTTAAACGTGAAGAACCGTTTCGCTTTTTATTTGAGACTCCCATTGTTGGAACGTTTTCCATTGCTAAATACGACAACAAAGAAATCGATTCTAAGCCAGGTCCTTTGTCTGTTATCGACCTTTCACCGAAAGGAATCAAAATAATTACGCCGCTTGATTTACCTATTTTCAACCATCAAATTCAGCTAAAAATCAGCTTTTATTTAAATGAAAAACCCATCCATATTACCGGACTTTGCGTGTGGAAAGAAAAACAGCACACCGAATACCTTTATGGCATCGAAGCGTTTAACGATGTGGAAGAACAAGCGATCTTAATTACAGAGCTCAAAACCTACGCCAAGAAAAAGCGAGATACACAATAAAAATAGCGCTCATTTGTTTTACTCCCCTTTTAAGATGGCAATACTACGAACGACTTCGATAGAAAAAGGTGAGGCGATGAGCAGCAAAGCAAAAAAAGAGTGGATTGGCGGTCTCGTACTATTTTTACTCGTCAGTTTTGTCAGCATCACATTTGCAGGCTATCATACGGTGAAAGCTGCCGTTGATCAAACGTATGTACCGCTTGAGCATGGTAACAAAACACACGTCAATTTAAAAAAAGGGCAACCGTTTTCCCTGCTTTTAATTCAAGAAAACCATCAAAATACGTCATTTGTGTATATGACTGTTAATAAACAGCATGAATCAATAAAAATGACCCACTTGCCAGGGTCAACTCAGCTCGGCAATGAAACACTGCGAACCATTTATCACCGAGGAAATATGAATGCTGTCGTAAAGAACGTCGAAACGTACGCAAAGCTTCCTGTTGATTATTATGTCAAAATGGATCAGCAGTCAGTCGTCGATGCTGTAAATAAATTAGGCGGCATTATCGTCACAAACAAACGTGCTTTTGAACATAGCAACATTGTTTTTCCAAAAGGATCGATTCGCCTTAACGGAGAAGAAGCGCTTGTTTTTTTAAAGGAGCGTAATGAGCAAGATATCTTTACTGCGCATGAAAGACAGCTGTCCGTCGCGAAAGCCATTTTCAGCCAAGCAGCTACGATTCCCAATGTTGCAAAGCTGCACTCTCTTGTATTTACGCTCGCTGATCACATTGAAACCAACGCAACCTTTAATGATATCAAACGGATTCAAAAAACCTACAAACCGGCCGTTTCTCACGTAGACAAGCAGCAGTTTCCGCAAAACGAATGGAACCAAAAACAAGTCACAACGCGGCTGTATAAGCATTTAGAACGCAACGAGCTGTTTTTATAAAAAAAGCCTCGCGAAAAAACCATTGACCATAGGCTCAATGGTTTTTTATGCTACTTATCTTCAGCAGGCACTACTTTCTCATTTATTTTAATAACAACTTTTTCATCACGTTCATAGCCCTTCTTATAAGAAGAATGATCATTAGGCGGCCCAATCACAACCGTATCCGTAATTGGCGCTACGGCTTCTGCTACTTCGCCTGCGCTTACTCCGTATGCTTTTTGAAACACGATCGGAGGCGTTAAGCGCAGCACGTCGGATCCTTCTGTAGATTCGAATTGATCATTGTTAAAAAAGAGATGAAGATGCGCTTCTTCCGATAAGGGCTCAATCCAATGCCACCAGCCCATCGGTATAAACACAACTTCCCCTTGTTTTATCCGGTAATTGTGCATGCTGCTTGTATCAGGATCCAAGACAGACACCTGCACTTCACCTGAAACGACGACATCTAATTCCCACGCGTTTGGATGCCAGTGGGGTTCTCTCATATGCCCTTTCGTCATATATAAATCAACAAAAGCACCTCCAAGCATAGCAGGCAGCTGAGTTGAGGTTAGTTGATACGCTATATTTTGATCATTTCGTTTGAACAGGACGTTTTGCTTATAGTTCACTGACAGATTAGGCGTTCCTGAGCTTTTTTTAATATTTGAATTATCCGGTACAAATCCAGATTTACTCATAGTGTCATACCCTCTTTTCATCAAAAAGTTATATGCACTATCCTATTAAAACTCTTAGCTAAGGGTGTTTTAATTAGGAAAAATAAAAAACGAGCGTTTCCGCTCGTTTTTTATCCGACAAGACGTTCAATTTTCTTTTTCTTCCATACAAATTGATAATAGCTGTACTGCAGGATTAAGCTGACAACAAACGCCGCTGGATATCCAATCCAAATCCCTTTGATTTCAAGAGGTGTAAACTGCGATAACACGTAGGCTACGGGTACTTCTACACACCAAATAGCCATAATACTAAATACCGTAGGCCAAAGCACCGTACCGCTTGCTCGCATTGTAGCGGTAATAATTTGCGCATGACCGAAAATCAAATAGCTCCAAAGTGTTATCACTAAAAGCTCTTCGGCAATATGGAGCGTGTGCTGACTTGTTAAAAACAAAGCTAAAATTTGATTAGAAAAGAGATAAATAAGTAAAATTAATACGCTACCAATAACGTAATTCAGCATAATTCCAGAGCGAATAACTTCTTTTAAACGCTCAAATTTATTGGCACCAATCGACTGCGCCGCAAAAATAGAAACCGCAATCCCTAAGCTGATTGCCGGCATTTGTACATAGCTTGCCACTTGGTTCACCGCTCCGTACGCTGCTGTAGCGTCTGAGCCAAATCCGTTTACAAACGTAATGACCGCGATTTCAGAAAGAGAAACTAAAATCATGTTGATACTAGCTGGAATCCCTAAACGCATAAGCAGCTTTAAAAGCGTTCCGTCCATTTTTAATGAAATAGATGAGTCAAACTTTAACGGATGATTTTTCTTGCGTAAATAGATAATCATAATAATGAACGTTAATACGGTTGAAAACACCGTTGCGTACGCAGCGCCGTACACTCCAAGCTTTGGCACTCCGATCCATCCAAAAATTAAAATCGGAAGGAAAATGATGTTTAAGACCGTACTCACAACTAAAAAGTAAAAAGGCGTTTTAGAGTCTCCGGTTCCGCGCATAAACGTCGTATAAACAAAGTATAAAAACAAAACAGGAATTGCCACAAACAAAATGCGCGCATAGTGAACCGTTACGTCAATAATATTAGCCGGCGTTCCCATAATCCGAAGAATATCCGGAGCAAATATGCTTCCCAAAACAGCAAGCACAATCCCGACTAAAAATGTAAACGTGAGCGTGGTACCGATAATTTCTTTGACTCGTTTTTCATTTTGCGCCCCGTACGCTTGCCCGATTAAAATGGAACTTCCTGAACCAATTCCAATCGAAAACGACACGAGCAGAAAAAACAGAGGAAAAAAAGCGGAAATAGCGGCTAACGCATCAACTCCAAGCGCTCTTCCGACAATAATACTCCCCGCCAGCTGCCCAACGGACTGCATGGCATTACTTAACATGAGCGGAATCAAAAACACAAGCATCAGCTTACTGACGGACTTTTCTGATTCCACTACTTCACTTTTAGCATCTTGATTCTTCACACCTATTTCTCCTTTGTATCAGCTTTCGGCGAATGATAGCCTTTTTCGCCGTAAGGCTGCAGCTTCTCTAACCATTTCGCTTCCAGTTTCAGCAAATCCTTTTTTGAAAGTGCTTTTTCTTCTTCTCTTTTAATCGTTTCCAGCATCTCAATTAAAAAAGCATCCGCCCCGTACGTATTCCACTCGTTTTGAAGCTCTTTATTTTGATGAGTGTTCGTCTTTAACGTGAACTTTACGCCGTTTAACGTTTTGATGTTAGGCGTAGAGCCAATGTAAATCTTATCGTTGTGAAGGTTTTTAATTTGATATACGCCGCCTTCTGTTTTTACTTCTTTCGCTAGCTGCTTCATTTGCTTTTTATAGTCTTTTGAGTCCATACTCATCCCTGTCTCTCCTTTTCTCCAGTAGCTGCTTCCATCTGCGCTGCGCTCTAAAAAACCGTACTCAATTAAATAACGTCGCAGCACCGCATAGTCGTCATAAAAAGGTGCTAACCTATCATTTACTTCTTTTTCGGTATATGTGCTACCGAAATCAAAATGCCCGCTTAATTCTTCAAGAACAACAAGACGGTGTTTTTCTTGCAAATGAAAAGTACGAAGAGGTCCGTTTAAACCTTGCGGAAAATTCTTCGCTAAAATCTTTTCACGCTCTTCATCACTGACGCTGTAGCGCTGACTTCTTCCAGGCGCAGTATTTGTTACGGGTACCGCCTTCTCTTCTTCCCCGTCGTTTAACAGTTCCATCAGCGTTAAAAACACTTTTGCCTGACGCTCTTTTTTCTTTAACGTAAAGCGGTGATTCCGAATGGTCGATGAACTGCCGATTCCCATTTCTTTTTGAATATCACTATCACTTTTTCCTTCTTTAAAAAACTTCACTAAATTTTTTTGATGATCAGAAAGACCGGTTACATCTTTATCTAGCGCTATTAAATGTTGGAACACAGACCCGTGCTGCTGTTCCACATGAAGCTTCATATAGCGTTTTGCTTCATAAAAAACACCTTCCACCGGATAAATAATGCCTTTTTCAATGCTTTCACCGCACAGTAAGCAGTGGTAGTAATCTTCGCTTTCCCCGTACCCTTTCTTCATATCTTCAAAAGATGATTCCCAAAACAAATCGTTTACCATTTGAATAGACACCTTTCTATTTTGTTTATTAATTTATAAACAAATATATTATATGTTTATTATTATGTCAAACTTTCGTTTATGATACACAAAAAAGGTTGAAACATAACGAAATGAACCCAACCTAAAGACGAACAAATGGGATACATGAGCTCATATAGATCGCTTATGACACCGCAGTTAATTTCCATGCAAGACTTCGCTTTCCGCGGGCGGCCGGTAAGCCTCCTCGTCGCTTGCGCTCCTGCGGGGTCTCACCTGTTCCGCTTTTCCCGCAGGAGTCTTCGCCTTGCCCTCCAATCAACTGCTAGAAGGAACAAAACAGATCAAACCTGCGTTTACCATAACAAAAAAAACGAACCGCTAATCAAACACGTTGATCAATGGTTCGTTTTCACTTCGGCTAAAATAATCCCCTCCGGTTCTCTTTGTTCCATTCACTTAAATATGGAAAATCCTTAGATACAACGGGCTTATCATCCAAAAGCGTAATTAATTCCAAGCGGTTACCGTCAGGGTCATTAAAATACACGCACGCTGCCGGCATCCACGTATGAACGATCGGCTCTGTTTGCGGCTTTCCAAACGACGTTTCTTCAGGTTCAATGCCTTTTGAACGCAGCCACGTTAACGCTTCATGAATATCTGCTGCTTCAATTCCAAAAGCAAAATGACTCCTTTTCAACTCTTTTTCATCTGTTTCCCAAAGCCCGAGCATCTGCTTTTGTTCCCCAACAAAGAAAAAAGCACAGCGCCTCTCTTCAATTTTATGAACAAACGTCAGCCCAAGACGTCTATAAAATTCAATCGAATCCTCCAAATTCCGAACCTGCACATGCGTCTCATAAATACTCTTAATCATAGCCTTCCCTCCATCCTTTTCTCCTACTATAAGCCATCTCACACCAAACAGCTTCCTAACAAAGAATGAAAAATCATCAGTCTTAAGAACGAGAAACACTCAACAGGAACATACAGCTTTGAAATTCAGAAGAGCACTAAGGTTTTGATCTTGACTTTGACTAAGGGTTTGAGGCTACCCCGCAAGGGGTGCCTCAAACCCTTAGATCTAGAAAAACCCCCATGGCTGCACTCTAGCCATGGGGGTTTTTCTACATCGATAAATTAAGCGTGTGCTTTTGCGAGGCCGATACAGATACCGCCTGAAATAATCAGTACACTCGCAAGAGATACATAAAATAATTGACGCTTTGTTTTCTTTTCTCCCAAGAAGACAATACCGCCAAAAATTGAAATAACGATACCCATTTGCGATAATGAAAAGCTTGTTGCTACGCCTAGTCTTGATTGAGATAAGAATAAGAACATGTTTCCAGATGCCCAGATTAGCCCTGGTAAGATATTGCGAATCGTATATTTGTTAAATGGCTTATGTTTGTATGTAATGATTAAGCCCCCAATTAACATACCGATTGCTTGCGGGAATAGAGCTGCCCATGCGTCTACGTTGAAGATACGTGCGATAACTACGTAAACTAAGAATCCAAGACTTGAAATGATAAGAGTGATAACTCCTTTTTTTGTTTGTCCCGGAGCCCCTTGTGCCCCTTCTTTTTTACCGTCTAATGAAGAAAGCACAACGCCTGCTAGTATTAAAAGAATCGCAATAGACCCAAGTACAATCGTTTGAAGCGTTGACCATTCTTTAAATACAATAACACCAAAAAGAGCTGTTGATACTAATTGCATACCCGTTGAAATCGGCATTGACTTTGAAACGCCAAGGTATGGAACACTTTTAAACTGATTGCTTTGACCTACTGACCAGAACAAACCTGAAACAATTCCGACAATAACGAGCGTTGGCGTTAACACCGGCTGCACAATCATAAACTGAACAAATGAAAGAATCAAAGCTCCAATAATTGTTCCCAGCGTTTGACTGTAAGGTCCACCGCCCATCTTCATACTAACTAAAATCATGCTTCCCCACGCAACGGAAGGAAGAACACCTAGCAAAATATCCATCTTTCTCTTAACCTACTTTCCTATTTCTAATCTATGTACGTGATACGTAATAACCTGCTGCTTTTCTTTTATCAAGGGCTAAGGGCCAAGCACTTATACTCCCTTGAATATTCCCCAAAAGGTCTAGAAAATTTAATAGGATCGCTCTTTGATCCTATTAAATTTTCTACATCGATAAATATATAACGTTTTCATAAATAGTGGTAAAACTGCTATTTCTTGCTGCTCGTATTATACTAACACGAACATTTATTATTTAGCTAGAAATTTTTTTGATTATTTTTTAAAAAAAGAAAAAATTTTTTTCTTCTTACTCCACAGCTCGCTTCTCCCTCTTATGTGATCTGCAATCAGCAGAAACGGACGCCTCTGCTGATTGAAAATAAGAAGAGATAAAGCCTTTTCATTTTAGTTAGCTACAGGCTTACAAAATTGCTCTACTACTTCTTTGGCTGGAATTGAACTGATCGCACCTTTTCCAGTTGTCGTTAAGGCACCGCTTGCATTTGCAAAGCGCAAAATAGCATCGTGGTCGCGGTCAAGGATAGCCGTTAAGTTTTCTTGTGACACATCGCGGCTTAATAGCTGATAAAGGAATCCGCCAATAAACGCATCTCCCGCACCTGTTGTATCAACAACCGCTACTTTGTAACCGTTTGATTCATAGACAGCTTGTTTTGTATAAAGCGTTGCGCCTTCTGCTCCTTTTGTGAACACAACTACTTGAACGTCACCTGTAAATAGAGACTGAATCGCTTTCTGTTCATCTTCAATGCCGGTGATAAACGACAGCTCGTCGTCTGAAATTTTGACAATGTGCGCTTGAGGAATAAATTCTAAAATCGTTTGACGGCATAGCTCATGATCTTTCCACAGCGGAAGACGTACATTTGGATCAAAGCTGATAACGCCGCCTTTTTCTTTCATGCTTTTAATCGCTTTCATATGAGCGTATTTCATAGGGCTTTCAACTAAATCAACCGAACAGAAATGAAGAAGATCGTTGCTTGCAAACCAATCAGGGTTAATTTCGTCTTCTGTTAGTAATAAATCTGCTGAAGGATTACGATAGAAGCTGAAATCTCTTTCTCCGTCTTCACGCAGGGAAACAAAAGCTAAAGCTGTGTTTGCTTCTTCTGTACGATAGACCATATCAGTACCTACTCCTACTTCACGAAGCGTATCTACTAGAAAGTCTCCAAACGCATCTTCTCCAACTTTTGTAATAAGCGCTGACTCATTACCGTATGTAGCAACAACTGCCGCAACGTTTGCCGGCGCTCCCCCTGGCACACGCGTAAACGATTCCACTTCTTTCAATTGAAGACCTTTTTGAGCTGGAATCATATCAATTAATACTTCACCGATACTAAATAACTTACCCATTCTATTCACCTTACTTTTCTTTTTTGTCATATTGTCATACTGTCATACTATGTTCCAAAAAATCCTTAAATCAAATTATACGTCCCAACCATCTTTTTCGTAAAGAGAAATTTCCAATTTATTTAAAAAAAATCGTAAATGATAGTTTTTTTCTGACAATCTTTTATTGGTTAATCCCCTTCCATCCCTTGTAAAATCTGGGATTAAAATGACCTTCTTACATAAAGATAGAGGGATAAAAAAAGCAATGTCCAGTTTTAACTGTTTATTTATTCATTTTTCGTTCGACATCTCTTTCCTTATTCCCTCTTTATTCGCCGCGAATATGCAAATAATGATAAAGATTCGTGTTTTTACCCCTATTTAAGAAGGAGTGCAGTAAAATGTGTCGAATAGACTTAGGTAGGTATATGACATTATGTATGTTACACTAAATACAAGGCAAGGAAGGGAGAATCAGTCATGAAAATCAATGTTTTTCTAGACGACTATCGCAAATGCCCTGACGGTCATGTTTTAGCCGAAACGATTGATGAATGTATTGATCTGCTAAGATCATTCGATGTTGAACATTTATCACTCGATCACGATTTACTGAGTAAGACACGGAATGGATTAATGCTCGTGCATTTTATGGTAAAGCATCATTTATATGCCGATCGAATTACGATTCACTCCGCTAATCATTCAGGCAGCAAAGCAATGTACAACTGCTTTAAGGACGCTCAAAAAGAGCATAAAATGCCAAACAACATTAAAATTCTAAGATGCCCTCTGCCTCTTCGATGATACCTGCACCCTCACACATTCATTTCAACAGAATCTGTCCGATTCAATTCTCACAGACATCCTGTTTCTATAAAATGAAGAACGATACTGCTTGTTCGATACGTATAGATGTGAATACGCTTTAAGCAGTTTATATTATATAGAAGAAACCGCTCTAAAATACCGTGATGATAGCTTTAAAAAGCAGACTATATGGTACAAAGAGCGGTTTTTTGCTATTTAGACAGTTTAGCAGAATCCAAGTCAGCTGAGAGAGCAGCCGGCTGTTTTTTAGCTTCTTTTAGCTGCCTAGCGTTCACGAACCAGTAGAGGCTTCCTACAAACAGTCCTCCCCCTGCTATGTTCCCGAGTGTAACAGGAATTAAATTATGAAATAGTCCAGCAGCCGAAATCGCATCAGGATGCGGAAGCAATAAAGCTAGACCAAGAAACGTCATATTTGCCACGCTGTGCTCGTATCCTGAAGCAACAAATGCAAACAGCATCCAAAAAATAAGCATGATCTTTGCCGCATCGCTTTTAGTACGCGCAGCCGTCCAAATTGCCAGGCAAACAAGCCAGTTGCAAAGGATGCCGCGAAAAAATAATTCACTGACCGGCAAATGCATTTTTTTAGCTGCCAGCGTCATAAGTAAATGATTGGGTTCAATTCCTTTAAACAAACCGGTTCCGGTAATTAACAAACAAAGCCCAAACGCACCTATCGCATTTCCGATAAAACACCACGTCCAGTTTTTAAACGTATCTTTCCATGTGGTGACTCCCGATAGCGTACTCACCGTATACACCATGTGATTTCCGGTAAACAGTTCGGCTCCTGCAAATACGACAAGCAGTAAAGCAACAGCAAAAGATAACCCCATCACAAGAGAAACGACCGGTAAAGAAGCAGAGGCTAAAGGCGCTCCTACCGATAGAGCTAATATAACTCCAAGTCCTACGTAAGCACCCGCTAGCACCGCTAACAGCAAGTAACTCGGCAAATGATCATTAACAAGCTTCTTTTTTTCTCGGGCTAACTCATTCATTGACTGCAGTGAATTCTTAAACAAAAGTGTTTCCTCCTTTTATTCATCTTAGACGCATACTTTTTCTTCTGTTTTTTCCAAAAACCAAGAAAGAGCAGAAGCTTGCTTCACCACTTCACCAATCACAATCATCGCGGGATTGCTGACTTGCTGCTCGGCAGCCGTTTCTACAATTGTGCCAAGCGTGCCTGTAACCGTGCGCTGATAAACCGACGTGCCTTGTTCAATAAGAGCGACCGGCGTATCCGCGCTTTTTCCGGCGTCTAAAAGCTGACGGCAAATATAAGGCAAGTTTTTAACGCCCATATAAATAGCAAGCGTATCAACTCCTTTTGCTAAATGCTCCCAGCGAATACTTTCCGGCTTGCCGCTCAGACAGTGTCCCGTCACAACGGCAAACGAACGGCTCAGCTCACGATGCGTCACAGGAATTCCAGCATACGCCGGCGCCGCAATTCCCGCTGTAATACCTGGAACGATTTCAAATGGAATTCTATGCTGAACAAGGACTTCTGCTTCTTCACCGCCTCTTCCGAAAATAAACGGATCTCCGCCTTTTAACCGGACGACGGCGTTTCCTTTTCTTGCGTAGAATACAAGCAAATCATGAATATCTTCTTGAGAAACGCAGTGATCACCAGGCTTTTTCCCGCAGTAGACGAGTTCGGCTCCTTCTTTTGCATACTGAAGAAGAACAGGGTTCACTAATCGGTCATATAAAATAACATCTGCTTTTTCTAAACATTTGGCTGCTTTTATCGTTAGTAAATCTGGATCTCCTGGTCCGGCTCCTACAATGTACACTTTTCCTGTTCTCATTTTTGCTTCGCTCCTTTTAGTGTGTCCCCTTAAATTTTTGTGGCGCGTTGAAAATCAACGCGCCCCGTTATTTATTCTTCAATTAAAAGATACAGTAAATCTCCTTCAACAGACGCTTTGTACGTGTCTACACATCCGCTGTCAGGCTCTTGCACGTTGCCGTCATGCAAGCAAATTTTCCAGTCGTGCATCGGACAGAACACCGAGTCGCCGCTCACGATTCCTTCACTGAGCACCCCGCCTTTATGCGGACAGCGATTTTCAATTGCCCGTATTTTTCCGCTTGATAGCTTAAACACCGCAATTTCTTTTCCGTTTACTTTCACTGTTTTACCTAGGCTTACCGGAAAATCATGAATCGATCCTACGCATACTTTTGTAATGTTTTTATTCACCATCTTTATTTCCCCCCAGCTTTATGATGTGACAACTGTTTCGAACAGCTCTTTTTTCGTCTTTTTACTTTCGACGATTTCTTTCCAAGGATCACGGTACGTAGATAACGCTTCGTCCATACGCATATTCAGCTCTCTTCTCATCTCAGCGTCATCAAGCACTGACTGGATGTGCGAAAGTCCCATGCGCTCAATCCATGCAGACGTACGCTCTAAGTAATTAGCCGTTTCTCGGTAATACTGTAAATAAGCTCCTGTGATGTCCATTAATTCTTCGTCTGTTTTTACTTTATACAACAAATCTCCGCCGCGAAGATGCGTACCTCCATTTCCGCCCACGTAAATTTCCCAGCCGCCGTCGATTCCAATAAAGCCAATATCTTTAATGCCTGACTCAGCACAGCTTCTCGGACAAGCAGATACAGCCATTTTTACTTTATGAGGCGTCCATAATCCTTCAAATTTTTTCTCAAGCGCAATTCCAACGCCCATTGAGTCCTGCGTGCCAAAACGGCAAAACTGTTCGCCGACGCATGTTTTCACCGTCCGCAGCGACTTACCGTACGCGTAGCCAGAAGGCATATCTAACTCTTCCCATACGCTAGGCAAATCTTCTTTTTTAACACCAAACAAATCAAGACGCTGACCACCCGTCACTTTTACGAGCGGAATTTCATATTTATCAACAACATCTGCAATTTTTCGTAAATCTTCTGCATTTGTGACGCCTCCGTACATGCGAGGAACAACAGAATACGTGCCGTCTTTTTGAATATTTGCGTGCATGCGTTCATTCACAAATCGTGATTCGCGTTCATCAACGTATCCGGTCGGATTCACCATGCCTAAATAATAGTTCAGCGCCGGACGGCATTTCGAACAGCCTTCTTCATTATTCCACCCAAGTACATTCATAACTTCACGCGTATGCGAAAGTCCTTTTGCTTTGATTTCTTCGACAACTTCATCTCGTGACAGAGTCGTACAGCCGCAAATCGCTTCTTTTTGAACCGCCGCGTCAAAATCAGCGCCAAGAGTATGCTGAAGCACTTCCGCTACAAGCGGCTTACATCCTCCGCAGGAGCGAGAGGCACTTGTACAAGCTTTAATTTCATCAACCGATGAGCATCCTTGCTTTTGAATAGCTTCCACAATCGTACCTTTTGTTACGCCGTTACAGCCGCAAATAATATCATCCGCGCTCATGCTTGCTACTAAGCTTTCACCCGCGTTACCGCCAGACGGCTGTAAAATCGACACTTTTGCGACATCGGATACATCTTCTTGCTTTTGTATCATTGAAAACAGTCGATTTCCGTCGCAGCTGTCTCCAAAAAGAACGGCTCCGACGATTTGATTGCCTCGCAGAACAAGCTTTTTATAAATGCCGTCTTGTTCATCGAACACTTTGATCGCTTTTTTCTCTTCATCTTCCGTGAAGTCTCCTGCTGAGAACACTTCAACACCTGATACTTTTAGCTGGGTGGATAAAACCGATCCTTCATAAGGTACTTTTTCTGCCCCGCAAATCGCTTTTGCTAATGCTTTTCCTTGTTCATACAGAGGTGCCACCAGTCCGTATACCATTCCTCTATGCTCTGCACATTCTCCAACGGCGTAGATGTTTGGGATGTCCGTTTGCATATAGTCATTCACGACAATTCCTCGGTTTACGTTAAGTCCCGCTTCTTTTGCAAGCTGAACGTTTGGCTTAATTCCAACGGCCATCACGACTAAATCAGCTTCTAAAAACGTCCCGTCTTTAAAAGATAATCCTTCAACTCGCTCATCCCCAACGATTTCCGCCGTTTGTTTTTCAAGCAAAAACTTCATGCCTTGTTTTTCTAATTCGTTTTGAAGCAATTTGCCGGCTGTTGGATCAAGCTGACGTTCCATTAAATACGGAGCTAAATGAATCACAGATACGTCCATTCCCAGATTTAACAGTCCGCGCGCTGCTTCTAATCCAAGCAGTCCGCCTCCAATAACCGCTGCTTTTTTATACTGCTGAGATGCCTGCAGCATTTCGTCCGTGTCTTTTATATCTCGAAAAGCCGTCACTCCTTTTTTATCAGACCCTGGAATCGGAAGAATAAAAGGAAGAGAACCCGTTGCTAAAATTAACTCATCATACGGTTCTACTCTGCCGCTGTTTGTCGCTACTTCTTTTTTTATCGAATCGATACTAGTAACCGTTTCGCCCGTATATAATGTAATATTGTTTTCTTGATACCAGTTCCAATCGTTTAACGTAATGTCTTCAACATTCGTATCTCCTTGCAGCACTTTTGATAGTAAAATACGATTATAGTTCGGATGCGGCTCGCTTCCGAAAATCGTAATTTCAAACGCTTCGCTTGAAACCTTCAATACTTCTTCAATCGCTCGAACTCCAGCCATTCCATTTCCAATCAATACGAGTTTCTTTTTTTGCATCTTCCATTCCTCCCCTGGCGTCTATACCTGCTTGTTTCAAAGATATATTTTCTATGCATCTTTAAAGATATATTTAAGATATATGAATTTTCTGAATCGTTCAACTTGTGTGTTAGATTATCTAACACAGTTATGGTATGTATGCGATTCCATTGCTTTAACAGTAAGCAAAAAAAATAAGTGATCTAATTACGTTTTAATTTGGATCATCCTTTGCATTTTATTTTGTGATATTTTTCACAACATTAATTTAGCAAGAATAAATAACCTGAGCTATGATAAAAATCACTACTAAATGTTGATAAGCCAAAAATAAAAATCTCAAAAATTCTTTATAAAGAATTTTTAAAATAAACCGTTCTTTATAGTATTTACTATTACTCTCATATTCTTTATAATGAATATATAGACCTTTATAAAGAACAGAACGGAGAATTAGAATGCCACTCGTAAACATTAAAAAACTTTGGACTCCTTTAGAGATCTTTGGCTTTAAGCTTTATAAGTGTAGAGATACAAAAAGCTACTACTATAAAACGAGGAAAAATCATAATCTAATAAAATTATAGAAAACAAGCCCTATTCCTTTTGAAATAGGGCTTGTCTTTTTATTTTCCTGTAAACCAATTCACAACGTACTCTCCCCACACTTCATTTCCTTTTTTCGTTAAATTACCGCTGTCTTTATTTATATACTCTCCTAAATGAAACGGCCAAATGAGTGAGTGGTTCATATAATACACCCAGTTTGCTTCAGAAACTCCCCTAATCGCTTCTACTCCTTCTTCATAGGACTCCGTTTGTGAAATATATGGCTGTGACGGCTGAATCATAAGCGTTTTTTTCAAGTCTTTGAGCTGATGAATCAGCTTGTCTGTATTTTCAAGCGTCTCATCTAGCGTAAGGTGCTGATAGTCATTTTTAAGAGGTGCTTCGAACAGAATAATGTTTGGCTGAAGTTGATCAATTTGATCGGCAATATGTGAGGATAAAAGTTCATCCGTTGTTTGACTGCCGTATGAAAGTGTTTTAACTGTAAATACATCACTTCCATATGTAGCTGCTAGCTCTTTTTTTAATTGCTGAGGCCACCCTGCTTCCTTCGCGGATGTGGCAACCACAAGAGTCAGAGGCTTTTTATTTGCGATAGATGACTGGATTTGCTTTGTAATAAAGTCTGGAAGATTTTTTGTATAAGCAGATACATCAGAAAACTGTTTTTCTTTATGTACAACAGCAGTTTTTACTTCACTTGCCTGCGCTTCCGTTTGCTCTTGCCAGTGCTGCGTCCCTGCATACATCACAGCCCCGCACAAAACAGCCGCCGCCACATTTACCCCAACCATCGCCTTCATTCAATCTCCCCTTTACAAGTTCTTCTTACAATCTCAGCAACTTGCTTTCGTAAAGAAGAACTCAAAATTAGTCGCTCCTGCGAATATACCCTCAAAGGTTCACCTATCCGGATGAGACCAGCCCGCAAGGGAGGGTCTCATCCGGATAGGTCTAGCAACTCTACCATCACCGCTCTTCCCTGATGGTAGAGTTGCTACATCGATAATAGATATATAAATAGTATAGATTAGTAGAATTTGGAATGGGTGACCTTTCGTACGTAAAATCTCTACAAATACATATATACTTCGCATATTTCCTAGCGAAACGTGAAGTTTCCGGGGAAATTACGTCACGTTTCTTAAAAAGAAAACATAATGTACGTTCATTCGCACATGTGATCTTCCCCTTGTACAGTAGAGATACCGGCGGAATACAGCAAAAACGCGTTTTTGAAAAAGGAATGCTGCATGCAAAAAAGCTCGTTTGATCAAATCGCTTCATCTTTTCATCCATTAATTGTGTCGATGATTAAAAAATTTCATATTTACAAAGACTACGACGAATATTATCAAATTGCGTTGATTGGTTTATGGAGAGCGTATCAAAAATTTGATGAAAGCAAAGGATCTTTTTCTGCTTATGCCTACACAACCGTGCGCGGTACGATCCTTTCTCATTTAAAAGGCACCATTTTATACGAAGAACGTGAAACACCGGCTGAGCAGAACCTGCTTTCACTAAACGAAGATCCCGCTCTACCCGTTCCTCTAGAAAGTGAAATCATCAAGCAGCATATCGAACACTTAACGGAAAGAGAAAAAATCTATGTAATCGAACATCTGCTAGAAAGCTACTCGTATAAAGACATTGCTTACAAATACGGAGTATCCACGGGAGCCGTTAAAAACTGGGGAAAAGCAGCCCGCAAAAAGCTAAAGGCCTCACTTCTTAGGGAGTAAGAAAAGGAGGAAGCTTATGATAAGCTTCCTCCTTCCGTTCATATGGGTAGTCCAAACGATTGTTCATATGTAATACAAGTTTGTTCAATAAATCGAACGCATTATGCCAAGACAACCGGACTTTCTAAACAGTAATTGCGAATAACAGCCGCTCTGGCCAGCTTTTTTTCTAAACTATAATAAGAAAGCTTCACTGGAATGAACGTTCCGTCTTTGAAGTGAATCAGCATAGAGGGTGAATGAACTGAAGCAAGCGTGTGTGAAGTATGAACATGAGAGGCAAAAATCCAGGCGCAGCCATAGTCATTTGGCGAAGATGTCGGAAACGCAATGATGGCTTGTGAACGATTAATAACAAGCGGCGTAAGCTGTTTGTACGGAAACATTTTTCGAACGGCGGCAATGGACCCCTTAAACGTACTTAATTCTCGAATGCACGCTTCTTCTAATAATTGCTTACACGTCTTGCTTAGCATGTATTCTCCTGCTGCATCCAGTACCTTTGTGCGGTGTATAGGATCATTCACTGGAATTAATGCTTTTGTCGTCAAACCAATTTGATAATTTTCAACATTTGTCATACATCTACCCCCTTTTGCTACTTTATAACTATTCTATACTATCAAAAAGGGGAAAATCTAGTCTTTTTTTCTCATTATTTGAAATATTTTATATTTTTATGTTAACAAGGAAAAAAGCGCTGATTGCAGCGCTTTTTCTCTTAGATAAAAATGTCTAAAATAAGAACCATCGCAAACGCTGCAAATGATAGAATCGTTTCCATCACTGTCCACGTTTTTAGCGTTTGAGCCACTGACATATTGAAAAATTCTTTAATTAACCAGAAGCCAGAATCATTTACGTGCGATAGCATCACAGAACCTGCGCCTGTTGCTAGTACTAACAGCTCCGGGCTTACGTTTGGCATTGTTGCTGCAATTGGTGCTACAATACCTGCTGCTGTTGTCATTGCTACTGTTGCTGAACCAACTGCTGCACGAATTAACCCTGCAATCACAAACGCTAGCACGATAGGAGAAAGATGTGCATCTTGAGCAAATCCTGCAATCGCGTCACCTACACCGCTTGCTGTTAAAATTTTATTAAAACCGCCGCCTGCACCAATGATTAGAATGATCGAAGCAACGGGTCCAAGACATTCGTTTGTGAATTTTAATAAATCATCTTTGTTGTACCCTCTTGCAAAACCGAACGAATAAAAAGCAAACACTAGCGAAATTAACAGCGCAACGATTGGACTTCCGATAAAGTTTGTTACGTAGCGAATCGTACTTGTTTCTGGATAAACAAACCCAGTAATTGTTGCTAAAAGCATTAATAGTACCGGTAGTAAAATTGTAAATAACGTAATGCCGAAGCCAGGAAGATCTTTATGCTTCGACTCTGTGAACTGCTCCATAATTTCACCCGTTGGCTCGACGTGAACACGGCGTGAAATGAACGACCCATAAATCGGACCTGCCACGGCTGCAGCTGGAAATGCCACAACTAATGAATACAAAATCGTTTTACCTAAATCTGCTTTAAAGATATCCACTGCTAGCATCGCTGCCGGATGCGGAGGTACTAAACTGTGAACAACGGCTAAGCCGGCAATTAACGACAAACCAATTTTAATAAGTGACGTACCCGTATGCTTGGCAATTACAAACACAAGCGGAATTAATAACACAACACCAACTTGGAAAAAGACCGGGATACCACAAATAACGGCTACAACCATCATTGCCCAGTGTACGTTCTTTTCACCAAATACTTTAATTAACGTGCGGGCAATACGCTCGGCTCCGCCTGACTCTGCCATCATCTTACCTAACATCGTTCCAAGACCAAGAACAATCGCGATAAATCCTAAGACGCTCGCTACTCCTTCTTGGAAAGCCGTTACGATATCAGGCAGCTTCATTCCTGAAATAAGACCCATAAACAAAGCCGCGACAATTAGTGCTACAAACGGATTTGTTTTAAACTTAGCAATTAAAAAGATTAGTCCGACAATCGATACAATTGCATACAGCAAAAGACTTGCTTCATGACTTAATCCGAATACTGAATTCATATGTTCATCCCCTTAGTGTGACCATTTTTCATGTACGTACATCCAAATAATGTATACGCTTTCAAATAATTTTTAAAGTGAACGCACCTCGTACGTTCACTTCTGCTTATTTACTTAATAACTCAACCGTTTCACGAAGCGTTGTTTTGGCTCCGACGTTTCCAGGGAAAATGATGTACGCAATGCCCGGAAACTTACTTTCTTCTCCCGTTACCCATACCGGAATGCCCGGCTTGATTTGTCCAGCAACCGTCGCACGCTTTACGGATAAGCCGTTTACGCCAATATCACTTGACGTAATGCCGCCTTTTGCAACGATAAAGTTTGGACGAACGTTTAAGCGGCGAACAATGCTTGTAACCGCATCTGAAATTTTTACCGATAATTTAAGCTCTTCTTCTTTTTTGCCTTCGCCAAGATCTAAGCGCTCGCGTCTTGTATACACAGCTACCGTTTGACCTTGTGAAATAAGCTGCTCTGCTTCATTGATAATACGATTCACTTCTTCTTCAAACTTTTCAGGTTCTAAGACAAGATGACAGTCAAATTCAATAAATTCAATGAAGCTGCATTTCTTCAATTCTTCTAACTGCTCTGTCGTTTTTTTAACATGCGAACCAACCATAATTAATCCGCCGTTTGACGACTTTTCTTTAATGAGCTCTTCTTTTGTTAAAAGGTCTTTGTCGCTCACGCCGCCCATCACTTTTGTTAGAGCCGCAGCGCTGCGATACATAAAGTGCTTTCCAAGCTTCATCGCGCGAAGAAGCGCAATCGTCACAACTTTCACGTCTACATAATCCACTGCGTTCACGATCACTTTGTTAAAGTCTTTCACTTCCATTAACTGATTTGTAATCGTCACTAAATCAAGTGAGCGAATGCTCCCGAGCGAAATATACGTCGTATGACTTGCTTTAAATTTCCCTTCTGACTTTTCTTCTACCCACTCGCCTAAATGAGACTTACTGTAGCCAAACGTACGGTCTTTTGCAAACTCCGTTTCTCCTGCCGGCACTAAGTAGTCTTCATCTTGCACGTAGTGAATGTTATCAACTGTGAATCGTCCGCCTTCTTTAAAGAAAGGAAAAATCACTTCGCCGTCAAGCACTTGATTGGAATGCTGTTCAACCGTTTTCTTTAACACTTCTGTTTCTAGCGGATAGTGACCGCGAAGAGTCGAATCACCTCTGCTGATAATTAAAAACTCTTTATCTACTTCAGCCGCTACTTCTGTAATAACAGCGGCAATGTCCGCGTGGGCTTTTTCCGTTTCAGAAGCGGTAAATCCACGTGAATTTGTTAGAATAAAAAACATTGAATTTTCTTCTAAAAACCCTTGCTTGATGCTGTCTTTGCTCCAGTCTGTATAGACCGAAATGCCGTTAACGGTTTGAACACCCGTTGGATCATCATCTAGCACAATGATTTTTTGATTAAACGTCAGAAGCTCTGCGTCTAGCATTTCTTGTACAAGTGCTTCATCAACCGCTGGAATGTCTTTAAACACATCGCTTACAAGACGTTTTTCATGTTGTTTAATCATGCTTCCACCTTCTTTTTCACTTCAACGTTTGCTAATTTTTCATAGTACTGTACAATTCCGCCATGATCATCGCTTGCTTTTCCGTCTACTTTTAACGCATGGAAAATTTCCACAAGCTGACTTGAAAGCGGAAGCGGTACGCCAATGTCATGAGCCGTTTCCATCACGTTTGTCATATCTTTTAAGTTAATATCAATGCGTCCGCCTGCTACGAAGTTGCGGTCTAAAATAAGCGGTACTTTTGCATCTAATACAGCGCTTCCTGCTAATCCGCCGCGAATCGCTTGATACATTTTTTCAACGTCAATGCCTGCTTTGGCTGCTAATACAAGTGCTTCAGACATCGCTGCGATGTTTAAGTTCACAATGACTTGATTTGCAAGCTTAGCCGTTACGCCGCTTCCATTGTCTCCAACAAGCGTTACTTCCGTTCCCATCGCATGAAGGATAGGTGAAACGCTTTCAAAGATGTGTTCATTTCCTCCGACCATAATCGCAAGCGTGCCGTCAATTGCTTTTGGCTCTCCTCCGCTAACCGGAGCGTCTAGCATGTGAATTCCTTTTTGTGCAAGTTCAGCCGCAATTTCTTTTGATGCTACAGGCGAAATTGAACTCATATCAATGATAACGCTTCCTTCTTTTGTGCTATGAATTAACCCTTCTTCTCCAAGAACCACGCTTTTTACATGATGTGAAGCCGGAAGCATCGTGATCATCACGTCGCTGTTCACTGCAACTTCCGCAAGGCTTTCTGCTCCAAATCCTCCTGCTGCTTTTACTTCTTCTACTGCTGCTTTATTAATATCGTAAACCGTTACCTCAAAACCTGCTTTTAATAAATTGAGTGTCATCGGTTTTCCCATAATTCCAAGTCCAATAAATCCAACGCGTTTTGTCATTTTCGTTTCCTCCCCTTGTTGTATACGTTTTCAAATACATTTTAAAAAATAATGTATACGTTAAAATATTTTTTGTATACATTTCTAATAATTTTGTATACACTCATCATATTCGCATTTTATTTATTTGTCTAGACTTTTTTTAAATGAAATTTATTTCCAAAAGCGAAACTTTCCGTCCCACCTTTTCGCAAGTTATAGTATGATTTGGGTATACGCGTACAAAATGATAAAAAATAAAGAGAGAAAGAGACGAGATCCCCTCGTGTCGAATGCTAGAGGTGAAGTAGAGTATGTTAAGAAATCAAGGTTCTCGTTCGTCTCATCACCCTTCTTATGAGATGATTCGAGATAAAATTTTAAACGGTGAGCTCGAAGGCGGTACAAAAATCGTCGAAGAAAAATTAGCGAGCGAGCTTGGATTCAGCCGAACGCCGATTCGTGATTCCATCAGACGCTTAGAATATGAAGGACTGATCGTTCGAAAAAAAGTGGTGTCGCCGACAGAAAAAGACTTACGCAACTTGTTTGAAGTGCGAATGCTGCTAGAAGGCTCAGCTTCTAAAGCTGCCGCGACTTTTTTGTCTGATAACGAATTAGAAGAATTAAAGGAATGCGTAGACATCGGAAGAAACGGCTCGTTTGAAGAAATCATGAGCGCGAATGAACGTTTTCACGCCATTATTGTGAATGCAAGCAACAATGACGTAATGATTAATATCATCGACCGCATGCAGTCGATCATTTACTTATTCCGTCATACGGTCGTATTTTACAACCGCCCGTTTTTAATTGATGAACACGAAGACATTTATAACGCTATTAAAGAACGCAATGCTGAAAAAGCACAAACGTTAATGCAAGAGCATCTTCAAAAAGACTTAGAGTTTTGCCTGCATTTGCTTCAGAGAAGACAATAAAAAAGCTGCCAATCGGCAGCTTTTTTATACGTACATCTTTTCCTTTACAGAAATATCAGCTAACTGTCCGCTGCTGTTTTTGAACACCACGTGTTTCCTTGAAAACTTCGTTGGCGAATCAATACCGGCGGCGGCGGCTAAATTAAACAATCCTTCACGTAATGACAGCACGTAGTTGCACACGCGGTATGACTTTTCTTCAATAATAAGCGCTTTTTGCAGCTTTGGATCTGTTGTGGCTACGCCTACTGGACAACGGTTATTGTGACAAACCTGCGCTTGAATACAGCCAACAGAAAACATAAAGCCTCTGGCAATATTAACGCAGTCGGCACCCAGCGATAAAGCCGTTGCAACTTTATCAGCCGTTAACAGCTTGCCCGATGCAAAAAGCTTCACTTCATCACGAACGCCATACTTTTTAAGCAGTTCATCCACAAAAGGAAGTCCTGAAAACAAAGGTACGCCCGCTCCGTCTGCTAATTCTTGAAACGATGCGCCTGTTCCTCCTTCTGCTCCGTCGATCGTAATAAAATCAGGTCCGCTTCCCGTCTCTTTCATATACGCCGCCATTTCTTCAAGATCATTTGTATTTCCGACAACCATTTTAATGCCTACTGGCTTGCCGCCTATATCTCGAAGTTTTTCAATAAACTGAAACATTTCAGGATACGAAGCGAACTCTTTAAAACGGTTTGGGCTGTCTACAGATTCTCCTGGCTTTAAGTTGCGGATTTCAGCGATTTCTTCCGTTACTTTTGAACCGTCCACGTGACCGCCTCGCGTTTTAGCTCCTTGGGCGAGCTTGATTTCAAACGCTTTGATTTGCTTTATTTCACTTTTCTTTTTAAATTCTTCCCATGAAAATTCGCCTTCTTTTGTCCGAACGCCAAAAAGCCCTGGACCAATTTGAAAAATAATATCCACGTTTCCTTTTAAATGATACGGTGACAGTCCGCCTTCTCCCGTGTTCATCCACGTGCCGCCTGCTCGTCCTAATCCTAGTGATAAAGCGGTAATCGCATGGTCACCAAGTGCTCCAAAGCTCATGCCGGATTGGCCGATTAATCCTTTTACAACAAACGGATTTTTGCATGAAGGACCTATGACGACCGCATCTTCATCCCGCAAATAAAACGGATCCGCTTCTTTTTCTTCGCGGTGCTCTCTTCGGCTGAATAAGTTATCCGCGTCCATTTTATATACTTTCGTTTTAATTTTTTGCGTATTATCCGCTTTCATTTCGTCGCGCTGCTTTGGAAATACTGCATTTCGAATATAATAGCCCGGTTCGCTAAAATCACGCTCTGAGCCAAATCCCATCATTCGGTTCAAGTATTTACCTGACTTAACGGTTTGTTCATATTGATTTCTAGAAAACGGCTTGCCTTCATTATTATTTAAAAATAAATACTGACGCAGTTCAGGCCCCATTTTCTCAGAAATATAGCGCATTTTCCCGAGCAGCGGATAGTTTCTCAAAACCGAATGCTCTTCTTGTTTTTCATCTTTCATCCAAAGAATAATAGCGATAATAACCGGCACTGTAATCACAAGCATCATTACCGCGCCAAAAATAAGTAAAATGATTTCAAACACTCCCATGATATCCCTCCTAAAAAGACTCCCCTGTAAGGAGAGTCACTGATTAAAGCATTCTGCTTAGTCCTTTACGAAGCGGCGGCATTTCGAGCTCATGTTCTTTGAAAAACTTTTTCATGATGTGCTTCGAATAATTGGCCGCTTGTCCGAATGAAATTTTGCCTGGGAGCGGCGGTTCATCCGCAATAACGACATCAATCACAACAGGAACATTCGCAAGCGCTGCTTTTTCAAACGCTGTTTCGAGCTCCTCGTATTTTTCAACGCGGTAGCCAATTCCTCCGCATGATTCAGCGAACTTCGCAAAGTTCATTTCACCAAGCTGCGTTTGATAATCTAAGTGACCTTGAATGGCTTGTTCATATTTAATCATCCCAATTTCACTGTTATTAAGGACGACGACAACAATCGGCAGCTTGTACTTCACAGCCGTTACAAAGTCTTGCATGACCATCGTAAAGCCTCCGTCACCGCATACGGCTACTGATTGTTTTTCAGGATGGGCAAGCTTTCCTGCAATGGCTGCCGGAAGTCCGCAGCCCATTGTTGCCAGCCAGCTTGAAACCACAAATTTTTGATTTGTCATGCGGAAATGTCTCGCCATCCATACCGTCACGTTCCCGACATCAACAGATACAATCGCATCATCCTCAACGATTTTTTGCAGCTTAGAAATGACTTGCTGCGGCTTGATTGGCGTACTCACTTCGTTTTCTTCTTTTTCTACGTGCTTCCACCAGTTTTCCATATTAACTTGACACTCTTCGAGGAATCGGCGGTTTTCTTGATAATCTAAATTATGCGTAAGCTGCGACAGCGTCGTTTTAGAGTCACCGACTAAGCCGATCGATACAGGATAGCGTCTGCCAATTTGTGTGGCATCTGAGTCCAGCTGGATTGCTTCGGCTCCATCTGGTAAAAACTCACGGTATGGATACGAAGTCCCAACCATAATTAACAAATCGGTTTCTTCCATTGCTTCATACGCAGGCTTCGTCCCGAGCTGGCCGAGCTGGCCTAGATTATAAGGGTGACGGTCAGGCAGTATTCCTTTAGCGGGAAGCGTAAAAATAACCGGCGCTGCAATTTTCTCCGCAAACTGCGCTAGTTCGAGCTTCGCATGCTTTGCACCTGTTCCTGCTAAAATAACCGGTTTTTTTGCATATTTAATCGCTAGAAGCGCTTTAGCTACATCTTCCGGATCACTGTGAGAAATCGATTTTGATACATTCGCAATTGGCGTTTTTTCATCAATTTTAATCGTTGAAGACGGAATATCATCTGGAATGACTAATACCGCGACGCCTTTTTTCGCATAAGCTGTTCGGATGGCTTGCTGCAGAAGGTGCGGAAATGATTCAGGCGAATCTACTCGGTGATTAAACACCGACACATCGTCAAAAACACGTTCTAAGTTTACTTCTTGAAATGATTCATTGCCAAGCTTCGCACGCGGCACCTGTCCCGCTAGCACTAGCACCGGTGCACCATCTGCTTTGGCATCATATAAGCCATTTAACAAATGAATCGCACCCGGCCCTCCAATTGACAGACACACGCCGATTTTACCTGTAATTTTAGCGTAAGAAGATGCCGCCAGCGCACCTACTTCCTCGTGACGGACTTGAATAAACTCAATTTCATCTTTTTCACTGCGCAGATTGTCCATAAAATGATTGATGGAATCTCCCGGCATACCGAAAATGTGATCAATCTTCCATTCTTTTAATACCGACATAGCTGCTTTTCCAGCTGTAGTTTTTATCATATTCAGCCTTCCTTTCTTTAACTTTGTTTCTATTCCATACCACAATGAGAGAAAGACAAAACAAGGGACTTTCCCGTTTTTATGGAAAAGTCCCTTGTTTTCAGCTGAATAATTTAAATAAACTAAATTTTTTCATCGGCTCAGGCTCTAATTGATGAACCGGACGACCGTCGATAATCGCTTCTGCATTTTCAATAAAAAAATAAAGTTCTGACGCACCGTACATATCGGAAATATAATCATACGCTTTTGAAAGTGAATAGTCGTGGTAATTGCGAGCATGAACGCCAGAGGCAATCACGTGGGCTAAGCGGTATTTAATAAATGTACACGCCGCTTTTCTTTCTTTTTTTCCATTTAAACCAAGAATACTAGCCGCGCTTAGCTGAACGAGTACGCCTTTTTTAACAAGCTCATACAAACGCTCGGGATGATCTCGGAAAATTGGATGACATTCTGGTGAACGAAGAATAGGCACAACGCCTTTTGTTAGAAGATCAGACAGTATCTTTTCAAAATAAGGTGAGACATCATAGTCAGGCAGTGAAAGAAACAAATATTTATCGGTGTGATTAAGCGTAAGAAGCTGATTTCGCTCATAGTTTCGCAGAAGCTGAGGCGATAAAGGGACAAGCTGACCTGGTAATACTTGAAGAGGAATATATGAATTTGTAAGCCATTCATTAGCTGCGTTCACATAGAGAAATAAATGGTGTTTCATAAACTCTTGATCGCTGTCATAAAGCGGCGTAGCCACAACGGACTGAACGCCTTGATCCGCTAAGGAGCGTGCCATCTTCAAAAAGCCGTCTACTTCCTCAGGTCCGCTATCGATATTAGGCAATATGTACGTATGAATATCAATCACTTTATTTCCCTCCCTGCGTTTTGTATAGCTCTATTCTACGACGATTTCTCGTGTGAAACTATGTATTCTTCTCGACATTTACCACCACGAACCCCGGAAAATCGCGTACTTTCCTGTCATCTACTCAACTAACAATATTTTACTATCACTCTATGTGAAAACGCAAACATAATTTGTAAAATAACTCCAAATAATGATGATAAAAGAAGGGATTTAAATAGGTCTTTGTATGCAAATACCCTGATTAAACAGAAGTTAATCAGGGTACAAAGGGAAAATTTAAAAGATTCCTAGGAATTTTGTTTTTTTGATGCGTTCAGGCGGTAGGATTTGAACGCCTCGACCATTAAATATAGATTCAGCGTTTTGTATCAATAGCTGAGCCTTCTCGGCTCCTTTTTCTTTTGCAATTACATCATAAGCCTGACGCAGTGAATGCTGCTTATAGTTATCCAAGCTTGCGCCAGAGGCAATCACATGAGCAAGATTGTGTTCAATAAATTGCATCGCGGCCTTTTTAGCAGGCTTTCCATTTTTCCCGATAATACTATCTGAGGATAATTGTAAAATTGCACCTTTTTTCACAATCTTATAAAACACATCTTTATTCTCTAAAAAATAGGTATGACATTCTGGTTGACTGATAATTGGCAAAATTCCATTCAACTGAATTTCGTATAACAACTGCTCAAGATAGGCTGGCTCTTCCTTTTCAGGGATCGTTAAAATCATATATGTTTCATTTGAAGGAAGCATAATGTCCCGGCGATGATAAGAGGCTGCAAACGTACGATCCGCTATCACCTCTGTCCCTCCAACAATTGTAAGGGAAATATTGTTATCTTTTAATGTTTGGTTCGCTTCTTTTACATAGAGAGAAAGCGAAGTATTCGTTTCCTTATCTAAAGTTGTCGATACTGCCTTTACGCCTTGACTAACTAAATATTTAGCGGCATCTAAAAACTTCTGCTTGTTGCCTTCTACTCCTGGTAACATGTGGGTATAAATATCTATCACAAAATCTTCTCCTTATTTTAGACAATTATCTGGAAATTATAACATTATATTCATTATTTTAGCACATTTGTCTTATCTGAATAATAACCTTTAGGACCATAACAAAAAGCCTATTTATAACAAATAGGCTTTTGTGAATTAAAATATACCTAGAAATTTCCCTTTCTTTACCCGCTCTGGTTGTTCTTTAAAGATAGCCTTACCCTCGACTATATAATCTGCATTCTCCATGAACTTATAAAGTACCTGTGTTCCAAACTGTCTGGATACTATATCGTAGGCTTTAGGTAAAGTATAGCTCTCATAAGTATCCGCACATACACCTGAAGCAATTATATGTGCCAGGCCTTTATCAATAAAAGTTAAAGCGGCTTTCTTCTCTTTTCGACCATTTTCACCAATTATACTATCTGATGATAACTGAATAATAGCTCCTCTTTTTACGATTTCATAAAGCTGATCAGGGTCCTCAAGAAATATTGGATGACGTTCTGGCTCATTAATAATGGGGACAACACCTTTTAGCTGAAGCTCATAGAGAATTTGTTCATTTAAAACGTTCGTGTGTTCGTTGGGAAGCTGTAAAATCATGTATTTCGTAGAGTGGTTAATCGGAAGATGTACATTCTGTTCAAATGCTTGAATAAGACCGTAATGAATTGTTATCCTCTGTCCAGGAAGAATAGTAAGAGGAATAAAAGCATGCTGCAAGTGTTTATTCGCCGCGTCAACGTACAGCATAATATTTTGTTTCTCTAAATCTTGTCCGTTATAAGTGGGGGCAGCCACCACAGCCTTTATACCTTGATCAACTAACGATTTTGCCATTGTTAAAAAAGCATTCACATCACGCGGACCTTTTTCTACGTTAGGTAAGATATGAGTATACAAATCTACCACAGTGATTCCTCCTTTAGTAACTATGCTATAGATTAATATGTATTATCTTAATACTTCCCTTAATAATTTTCAATAAATCCCAATTATTCTTACATAATTTTTACATGTTAGTCATCTACAAAATATATATATTAGTTATTCCCTTCATCTTTTACTCCCTTATATACAATAAAAAAACCTGTCGTTCGACAGGTTTAAGAAGCTGTAAAATATTCTTTTAAGTAGCTTGCCCATGCTTTATTACCTTTTTTAGTCGGAACATGCTGTTTTTGTATTAAATAATCTAGTATTTTGTCTGACCTATAATCAGGCCACGCACTCCAGTGGTTTAAGTACTCATATCCCTTCTCTTCGGCAAAATCTTTTAAGGCATCTACTTCTTTCGGATAATTACTGGCATTATATATGGGCTGTGAAGGCTGAAGAATCGTCACAAGATTTGAATTGGCATTTGTCACGTGAGACATAATAACATTTATATTATCCAGCGTATTTGTAATACCTACTATACCATTGTCATTTAGTAGAAATGGCTCAAATAGTAATACATCCGGCTTCTCTTTTATAATATCTTCATATTCTCTATTTCGAACAAAATCTAATGTTGTAGTATCTTTATATTCTAATACTTTCACATTAATAAGTGAACCATATGTATTTTTCAATGTTTCTTTGAGCATGGCAGGCCAGCCTGTTGAATCTATTGATGTCGCCTGTGAACCCACAATTAATAAATTCATTGGTTTTCCTGATTTTTCTGCTTCTTTAAGTTTAGCTATTATAGATTTTGGAAGATTTTTAGTGTATTCTTCCCAACTTCTATTTTTTGTTTCACTTGACATCTTGTTTGATGTAACTATAGTTTCTACTTTTGACGTTTCCGCAGATGTTTGCTTATTCCAATATAACTTACCTCCGACAATAGTCCCGATAAGCACAACAATTGCTATAATATTTACCATTACTTTCATAAACTAACTCCCTTATTTTTTACTTGTCTTTCCATTATAATATATTTTTTACTTAATTTTTATAAAAAATGATTAAAACTGACAATTTTTTGATAGAATATAAGAATGGTTGTGTACTTTATCACATAATGGAAGACACGAACTATATACCCGATAAAATTGTAAAGGACGATAAAAATGGAAACAGAACAAGATCTGCAGCGAAAGCGTAGAAAACGTAAACCTAAAAAGAAAAAAGGATTTAAAATTGCTTTAGCTATTATTCTACTTCTTATTCTTGGCATAGGAATTTATGGTTATTCAGTTTACAGTTCAGTAGCAAATACCCTAAATCGCACACATGAACCACTAAGCCGAGAAAAATCAGAAAAACGTTCTGAAAAAGTAAGTCTTGCAAAACACGATCCAATTTCAATTCTATTACTTGGTGTTGACCAGCGCGGAGCTGATCGGGGACGTTCAGACTCACTTATGCTGTTAACGGTAAACCCAGACAAACAGTCTGTAAAAATGGTAAGTATTCCTCGTGATACACGCACTGAAATTGTGGGAAAAGGCACACAAGACAAGATTAATCATGCTTATGCTTTTGGTGGCATTGATATGTCAATTAATACGGTTGAAAACTTCTTAGATGTACCCATTGATTACTATGTACAAGTAAATATGGAAAGCTTTAAAGATATTGTAGATGCAGTTGGAGGCGTCACGGTAAATAACACGCTAGATTTCACATATGAAGGCCATCACTTCGAAAAAGGAACGCTCGAGTTAAATGGGGAAAACGCCCTGAAGTACTCTCGTATGCGCTATGACGATCCACGTGGTGACTTTGGTCGTCAATCTCGTCAGCAGCAAATCATTCAAGCCGTTATTGATGAAGGAGCAAGCATCAAATCTCTGACGAATTATGGTACAATTCTAGATGCGATTGGGAATAATGTTAAAACCAACCTTACGTTTAATGATATGAAAGAAATTCAATCAAACTATAAAGAAGCCCGTAATGATGTGGAGCATATCCAAATTAACGGTACAGGTGAAAAAATCAATGGTATTTACTACTATAAAGTACCGGATGCGGAACGTACTAAGATTTCACAGACTTTAAAAGAGAATTTAAATTTAAAATAAATAAATTTAAAAAATCCTCTTATACCATATTTAAATTATGAGTATGATATAAGAGGATTTTGTTATAAATGAACATATTATTAGTATTGATAGTTACATAATAATTTATTTATTTTATAATACTCCACTGATAATTATGAGTTCAAAGAAACTTAAAATAGCGTGGACCTCTACGAAGTCGGTAAAGGTCCACGCTATTTGTAAATTTAATTACTACCGTAATAGTAGTAATAATCTTTTGACTCAATTTTGCGGTTATTCAAAATAACACCTAATAATCTAGCCTTAGCATTAGTTAATAATTCTTTAGCTTTTTGAGCAGCATTTCTATCTGTTGTACCGCTGCTGACGACTAAAATTGTAGCTTCAGCCTTGTTAGACAAAATTTGAGCATCCGTTACAGCCAAAGTAGGTGGCGTATCAAATAAGATAAAATCAAAGTTGTCATGCATTGTTTGCAACAATTCATCCATATTTTTAGAGGCCAAAAGCTCCGAAGGATTTGGAGGAATTGGACCACTTGTTAAAACTGATAGGTTAGGAATATCAGTTTGGTGAACAGCATCTAATAATTTCGCTTTTTTAGTTAAGACATTTGTAAAACCAATGTGATTCTCTAATCTAAATGAGAAGTGCGTTGTGGGCTTACGAAGGTCGGCATCAACCAACAAGACTCTCTTACCTTGCTGTGCATATACAATAGCTAAGTTAGCAGCGGTTGTTGATTTTCCTTCTCCTGGACCAGAAGACGTCATTACCAAAGAGCGAATGTCTTCGTCTAGACTAGAAAACTGAATGTTGGAACGTATTGTACGATATTGTTCAGCTACTGGTAACTTAGGATTAGTATGAGCAACTAATCGGCGCTTTACTGTTAATGTTTTATCGTTGACTTGATTCTTTTTACGAGCCAATTGATTCCCCCCTTACTCTACTACTAGCTTGATTAGAAACTCGAGATGATCTAGAGGAAGAGACCGGAATGTCCTCAATATTTGCTACAACACCCATAACTGGGAGGTCTAAATACTTCTCAATATCTACTTCTGTTTTAATTGATTTATCAGAGAATTCCAATATAAATGCAGTCGCAATGCTTATAATTAAACCAATTACAATACCAATTAAAATATTTAAAGCTGGTATTGGTTTTACCGGTTTAATATTTTCTTTTACTACAGCTTTAGATAATATATTTACATTATCTACGTTCATAACCTTAGATACTTCTGCTTTAAAAACTTTGGCTGTTTCATTAGCAATTTTGGCAGCCATTTCTGGTGACTTGTCCTCTACTACTATTTCAACAATCTGAGATTCTTCAGCACTTGTCACTGAAATTTGTTTATTAAGCTCGTCCGTGTTTTTTTCTAGGTTTAAGTTTTTACGTACTTTATCCAGAACAGTCGGACTTTTAATAATCACATTATAAGTATTAATTAATTGGACGTTTGCCTGCAATTCAGTAGTATTATAGATTTGTTGCTCAGACTTAGTTTGGTTTACAAGTAATTGTGTTTTCACATCGTACATTGGCGTTAAGACGAAAAAAGTAAGTACTGCACTAACTATGGCAGTAATAACTGTAATAAGCCCAATAAGCCAAAGACGCTTTTTTAAAGCCTGAAACAACTCCTTTAAAGTAAGTGTTTCTTCCATGATGACCTCCAATAAAAAAGATAAATTCACATAACTTCTATTATAATAGAGTTTTTATACAACATCTATAATTTTTTATAAATTTTAGATAAAAATAGAAAAAAACGTCAAGATATTAAGGTTAAAATGAATCTTTTCACACTAAAAAACCTATTAAAAATAAAAAGTATTAATTTTCAGTTCTTTAAACCTACTATCTCATCCACCATTCCCATGACATAAGACTCTAGTAGTTCAATTGCTGTATCACTATCCTGGGTAGAATTCCCCTTAACTGCAAAATAAAATTTCGCTTTAGGCTCTGTTCCCGATGGACGAATTGTAAACCAAGAACCATTTTTTAGATAGAACTTTAATACGTTTGATTTTGGTAAATGAATTGTTTCAGTAATATTAGTCTCTAAAATTGTCTTTTGACTAATTTGATAATCCTCAATTGCTACTACTTTAACGCTAGCCACCTCTTTTGGCGGGTTTGTTCGGAATGACGTCAAGATATTGCCTATTTGTTCTGCTCCATCTTTTCCTTTTAAAGTTATTGATTGAAGTGATTCTTTATAAAAGCCATACTCTTCAAAGATTTCTAGCAAGCCTTCGTATAAAGACTTACCTTGCATTTTATAGTAAGCAGCTACCTCCGCAGCAAAAATTGCTGACTGAACTGCATCTTTGTCACGTACAAATTCCCCTATTAAATATCCATAACTTTCTTCATAACCAAATTCAAATGTATATTCTTTTGTTTGTTCAAATTCATTAATTTTTTCACCAATAAATTTGAAACCAGTTAACGTATCAATTGTATTTAGACCAAAACTTTCGGCAATTGCACGTCCAATTTCAGAGGTAACTATAGTTTTAACCACAACGCCATTTTCAGGTAGCATCCCTTTTTCTTTCTTTTGAGACAGTAAATAGTGAAGCATAAGTGCACCCATTTGATTTCCTGTTAGTACAATATAATTGTCATTGTTATCTTTCACAGCAATACCCAAACGGTCTGCATCTGGATCTGTTCCCATTAAAATATCAGCTTCAATTTCTTTACCATATTTAATCGCCAGTTCAAATGCTGCATGTTCTTCGGGATTAGGTGATTTAACTGTTGAAAAATCTGGATCAGGTAGTTCTTGCTCTTTAACAACTGTTACATTGCTAAAGCCGAAAGCTTCTAATCCTGCACGAACTAGTTTGTTAGCTGTGCCGTGTAATGGCGTAAACACAACCTTTAAGTCCTTTCCTAACTTTTCAACCATTTCTCGGTTAAGTTGAATCGTTTTTAACTGTTCAATATAAGCAGAATCTATCTGTTCACCAATATACGTTAACAATTCCTTTTCGAGCAGTTGACTTTCTTCCATTACTGGAATTGTTAATTCGTTTTTTACTGCATTAACATAACTAATAATTGTATCTGCAACTTCTGGAGGAATTTGCCCTCCATCTTCTCCATAGACTTTATACCCGTTATATTCCGGTGGATTGTGACTTGCTGTAATAACAATACCAGCAAATGCACCTAAATGACGAACTGCAAATGATAACTCAGGTGTAGGTCGCAATTCTTCAAATATATATGTCTTAATATCATGTTGTCCTAGTACTTTTGCAACCTCTAGGGCAAATTCAGGGGATTTATGGCGTGAATCATAAGCAACAACTACACCTCGTTTTTTCGCTTTTTCACCATTTTCTTCAATATAATTAGCCAATCCCTCTGTTGCTTTACGAATCATATATAAGTTTAAACGATTCGTACCTGGTCCTAGTTCTCCTCGCATACCACCTGTTCCAAATTCAAGATTTTTATAGAATGCATCTTCTACTTCTTTCTGGTTTTCTTTCATTAATAAAAGCTCTTCTTTTAATTCACTGTCTAAATGATCAAATGTTAACCATTTCTCTAGTTGTGTTTGCCATGTCATAGTTATGTCCTCCTTTGTTATTAGGGTGTGAAGCAATTAGTTCTACATTTCCTATAATAGCAAAAGTATCTATTGCATTCGGCAAGATAAAATGATCACCCTTCTTCAAAGGAAACTCGCCTTCTTCTGTAATAAGCATTCCATCTCCCTTAATAACACTTGCTAATATAAAATGTACACCATGCGTTAGTTCCAAGGAAGTTTGAACATCCCACTTATAAACAGTAAAATAATCTTCCTCTACAAATGTTGTAATTGTTCCTCCATTTATTTTTGCAGTTGCAGATTCTACTTTCTCTGCTACATGTGGGACCGTGGTCACTTCAATTGCTTTATTTAGATGAAGTTCACGTAATTTCCCATCTTGGCCAGGGCGATCATAATCATATACGCGATATGTGGTATCAGAACTTTGTTGAGTTTCTAATACTAATGTTCCTTTACATAAAGCATGTATAGTACCACTTGGAACATAGAAAAAGTCTCCTGGTTTAATCTTTACTCTTTGTAAAAGCTTATTCCAGTTTCCTTCTTCAATTAATTTAACCAGTTCTTCCTGTGATTTTGCATGATGACCAAAAATCATCTCTGCATCTTCATCACAATCAATAATGTACCAGCATTCTGTTTTACCTAGCTCGCCATTTTCATACTCATCTGCATATTCATCGTCTGGATGAACTTGTACTGATAAATCATCATTTGCATCCAAAATTTTAATTAATAGCGGAAACCGGTCACTCTCAAAATGGCCAAAAACTTCTGGGTTTTCTTCCCATAACTGTCCTAATGTTTTCCCCTGTAATTCACCGTTTTCAACAATGTTTTGACCATTTGGATGAGCTGAAATAGCCCAGCATTCACCTGTTTGGTTTGAAGGAATTTCATAGCCATAAAGCTCATTTAATTTCGCTCCACCCCAAATCCTTTCTTGAAATAAGGGCTTTAAAAATAATGGTTGTTTCAATGCTTACACATCTCCTCTAATACTGTTTGCTAAAATGTATGTATAATCTTATTTAAATTCATAACTGAATTTTCAACTTTATAAGTTATAGAACATGCTGGAGTTAAATGATAAACCAAAGAAAGAGTAGGATTAACAATACCTACTCTTTCTTGAGGATAATTAGGCCTTCTTCAAACTCAATACATGTTCAGTTATTTCTTCCCAAGTCATGAATAAGCGGACAATATCTTCTTCAATTAATTGTGACCCCGTTTGAACTTCAATGATTTCCAAATCAGTATTGGCTTTTATAGCATGCTTGTCTCCTGATTGAATTCGAAGAACATCGCCAGGTTTCACAGTGCTAAGCTTATCATTTAAGATAAACTCTCCTTCGCCTTTGATAATAGTCCATACTTCATCACGATAATCATGTAATTGATAACTTAAGTTTTTACCGGCATCTACGCCAATTCGCTTTGTTAAGACTTCTTTTCCTTGTTCAAACTTCGTATAATCTAATACTCGATACCATCCCCAACGACGCTCTTCATACATAGGACGATTATCAAATTCTCCCACTAGTTCTTTAATTCTTGGACTAGCTTCTTTATCAGAGACTAAGATGCCATCTGGACTAGATGCTACAACTAAATTAGAAGCCCCCAACACGGTAACTGGAATATCTAATTCATTAATTAAATGAATATTTGTACTGTCCTCACTAATAACACCTTTACCAATTTGGCTTGTTGCCATTTCTTCTGTTAATGTATTCCAAGTACCTAAGTCTTTCCAGTATCCATCGTATGGAAGAACAACGATTTTTTCTGCTTTCTCTACTACCTCATAGTCAAAACTGATTTTAGGAAGCCCTTCATACTGTTTTAACAACTCATCATATTGAATTGGCAAGCCTTTTTCTTCTAAGATTGAAATGACATAACCTAATTTAAACGCAAATACACCGCAATTCCACAGTGCACCTTGTTCGATAAGGGTTGCTGCTTTATCTTCGGATGGTTTTTCTGTAAAACGACTTACTGGCAAATACTCATTATTACCTTCGCTATTTGCTGGTACAATATAGCCATATTTAGCTGAAGGATAAGTCGGTTTTACTCCTATCAATGCAAGTTGAGCATCGCTATCATGTACAGCTTTTTCTAAGTCTTTTACACGGTTAAAAAAGCGATTCTCCACATAAGGATCTACAGGTAAAACAGCTACTACTTCTTCTAGCCCCGTGTCTTGTACACTATATAAATATGTAGCAGCTAAAGCGATAGCTGGAAAAGTATCTCGACGACAAGGTTCTACAATTAAATCAGCTTTGTTATCTAATTGACTATGAATCATGTCCACTTGTGATTTACTAGTAGCTAATACTGCCGAATCAGCTAACTCAACATTTTCTAACTGTTTCCAAACACGTTGTACCATAGATTGTAATTCTTGATTATCATCTTCTAACACTTTTAAAAATTGTTTAGATCTAGCATCATTTGATAAAGGCCATAGTCTTTTTCCTGAACCACCTGATAAAAGTATCGTTTTCATTTAATTCCCTCTTTTCTTCGCAACATATTCTTGAATAAAAATCTTAAAAAATAAACTGTCATTTATAAAGTATCTTCTAAACATGCGTTTAGGTTCTTTGATAAAACGATAAAACCATTCTAGACTGGACTTTTGCATCCATACAGGTGCTCTTTTTACAGTACCAGCAATAAAATCAATTGAAGCACCTATCTGTAAAGAGACAGGTACCTTTAGTTCTGATAGATGATTATAAATGAAAAATTCTCCTTTTGGAGAACCTAAAGACACTAATAACATATCAGGTTGGTAATCTAAGATTTTCTGTATGCATTCTTGCAGTACAATAGGATCTTTTTCAAATCCAAAAGGTGGTGAAAAACCCTTAATTGGAAAATCATAATTAAACTCTTTTTGAATTTTTTGTATAGCTAAATCTGCTACACCTTCTCTAGAACCAAAAATAAAAACTTTAAACTGTTTTTTTTGGGCTAATTTAAATAATTCTGGAGTTAGATCTGAACCGGATACTTTTTCTTTCAATTCCGACTTTAGCGCTCTAGACGCTTGTACGATAGGCATCCCATCTACTAAAATTAAGTCTGCATTATCGTACACTTGTTTGAATTTTTCATTCTTATAAGTATTTACAATATGATCAACATTTGGAGTAACAACATAACTATATTGGTTATTTTTTTTATTAATTTCAACTGTGTCTTCAATTCTATTAATAGCTTCTAGCATGGTTAAATTATCAAAATTAATATCAAATAATTTAACTTGATTAGTTGTCAATACACTCATCCTTTTATATCCATTCTTTGTATAATTTTCTCTATTTTTCTCGGTAACTTATCAGATGAATAGTGTGTTTCAAATGTATTCATGGCATTTACTGATAAATCTTTTAACATATTTGGATTAGACTTTATAGTATTTAATTTATTTATAAACTCACTACTATCATCTGCTATTAATATTTCTTTTCCATTCTCCCAGATAAGTCCCTCCGCACCAATTGACGTAGAAATTACAGGTATACCTTTTGCGAAAGATTCAATAATTTTCACACGTTGCCCGCTTCCTACAAAAAGAGGGACAATGCTGATATCACATAACTCGATATATTCATCTACATCATCTACATAGCCAGTTACAAAGACATTTTCTCCATTATGATAGGACTGAATAAAAGCAGGAGGCTTACTTCCCACAATGTAAAGTTCATACTCAGAATGATTTAACTTTGGCCATACATTTTCCATAAACCATTTCAAGCCATTTTGATTGGGATACCATGACATGGACCCTAAAAATAATAGTTTAAATTTTCCACCTTCATGCTTTTTAGGTTCATACCTTTTATTTAATTTTATATGAATTGGTAAAACTGAAAGCTTTTCTGTTGAAACTCCAAATTCATGAAACTCCTGCTGATCGTTTTTACTTAAGCAAATAATCTGAGATGATTCATGCATAGATTGAATTTCGAATTTTTTTAATTTTGAGTATTCATAAGACCCTAGTATCTTTTTCACAGGGCTGCTTTCTGTTTCTATAAAACGCTTAAAGATTAAGCTTTCTACATTGTGCTGATCTAGTAATATGGGAATATCATTAAAATGTTTGTTATATACCATCATCGGCAAATGATCAACGTAAATAAAATCATAGGTATTCTTCTTTATGTAAGTTAACAAATACTCTTTAAAGCGATTATCATAAAACTTATTAATACTATAAGGCCATGCACTAAAAAGACTGCTTGCATAATCTTTTATAAAAGCTGATTTAGAGGAGCTTCTAACTAAAGTTTTAACAACGACATCTACGTTATCGGTAATATTTTTTAAAGCATCTACATGTTTTAACTCATCCTGTGAGTTAGCAAAGCAAAGTAAATCAATATTGTAAATTTTTGATAAAGCTACGATTGTATTATAGCTTTTTATCTTCCCACCATTATCTAACGGGTAAGGAATGAGGTTTGTGATGAAAAGAATCTTTTTCATAAGTCTCACTTCTCCCTAAATCTTTTCGTTGACAATAAAACTTCTACTTTAAATTTAAAGTAGAAGTTTTTTAACTGAAACAATTAAATCATTTTTTATTAATTTAACTAGTGAATAGATTAAAAATATACCAATTACTACAATTGGTATAAAGAATCCAAAGGCAGTTACATTATTAGACAAAACATAAAAATAATAGATAACTAATAATGTTGTAACTAACAGTAGGTTGGTGAATTTCTTAGTATTCTTCCATTTATGGTTCTTAATCGCTGGCACATAGGAATTTACACCTATTATAAATAAAATCATAACAATGAATTCTGTAATGATTGTCGCAAAAGCTGCTCCATAAACCCCCCAAAGATTTATGAAAATAACATTTAAAACAATACTTACTATTGCACCTGTCATTTGATAATATGCTTTTTTCACCACATGTTTTTCTGTCACTAAAATACTGCCAAGGTTATTACAAAGTAACCTAAATGGAATCGTTATCGATAAAAGCATCAATATTAAACTCGCTTCTGCATAACGTTCTCCAAATAACAATGGAACGACAAATGAAGCACAGCCTGCAACTGCAAGCATAATAATAACCCCAATTGTTAAAACAATCTTACTTCCTTGCTTAAATAACAATGCCATTTTTTCTTCATTGTTTTCTCCCCATCTATGAACTTTAGGAATTAGATAACTTTGATAAAAAGTGGTAGGAAACAGATAAATGACATTCAGTATAGTAAAGGCTACATTATATAGTGCAACACTTTCTTCTCCGCTCATTAGACCTATAATAAATATATTGCTTTGAAAGTAAATAGAATAAAAGACAATTGTTGAACCATAGGGTAATAAATACTTAAACGCTGTTTTCGTACTAGTTTTATCATTTATGGTCCGATTTCCATATGGCGCATGTCCTTTCAATTCTACTTTTCGCTTATATAATCTTCTTATTATTCTAAAATAAACATAAATTAATATAAAAGCACCTAATGCATAACCTATTCCAATGAATAACAGGTTTGCACCAATAAAAGAAGCAGCGAGTACTACTAAAAATCTCAAGCCCTGAACAGAAAACTTTAGCAAAGAAAGTTTTTGATATTTTTCTTCCAATTGATATACAGCCTCAGCGGCAGTCGAAAAAGTTAAAGACAATAAAATTGAAATAAATATAATTGTAAGGATTTTCGTTGAATCTGATACAGACATATAGTACGTAGAAACTAGTAGCCCGATGATAACGATACTTGCAATTATTAGATTAATTTTAATTGTAGGCCTTACCCATCTATGTGCCTTCCATCCCTCAACTCCAAAGGCTCGCAACCAATTCGATCCAGCTCCAAAGGCAGCTGCCCCTCCTAGAATAGTTACAATATTAATAGCTGAAGTAAACGAACCGTAATCTTCTACTTTTAATATACGTGCTAATAATAATTGGGTGAAAAAGGCTATGCCCACAGCCCCGAATTGGGATATCCATAGAACAGAGATATCTAGGATATTTTTATTTTTGCTACTAGCTAACTTTTTCTTTAATGACATCTAAAAAACTCCAATTAAGCCGATTTGATAGTTAAGTCTTTATCAATCAGCTGAATTTTATTATTGCCTTCCTCTTGAACAAAATAACTAATCTTAGGAGAATAATTATATACAAAACATTCTTTATTTAAATACTTAGCTGCTACAGCTACGTGCAACCTAGAAGTGAAAACTACTTTACTTTCATTTATTACTGCAAGCTTCTCTTCATAGTTTGTACAGTCATTGTACTCAACAGATATATTGCTATTAAGCTTTTCAATGCTGTCTTTTAAAGAGATACTCAGCTCTTTATCTCTTACCGAATCAGTATCCATAATTACAATTCTATTCATTTCGTGAGCTTCACATAATTTAATAGCCATTTCTGATACAGGCAATAATTCAGAACCTATTGTAGTATTCGAGTAGTCGCTTAAGTCACGCCATGCTAATACAAGACTATTATTATTTGTTTGCACTGGCAAAGAACTCGCCAATACCTCTAACGTTTGATTTGCAGGATCTTCTACTAGCTCAATTGATGCTTTTGATGATTTCTTTTTCCAATTTAAAGCTTTCTTTAACGATGTTTTATCTCTAAACGTTAAAATGCTTGAAATGTTAATGAGCTTTTTAGTCTTAAATAATCTCGAAGTCTTGCTAAGATTACCAATTCCTACCCCTAAATAGCCAACTTTTTTGCCTAATAGTTTTGCATAAAGCATGTACTTGAAATATCCGTCTCCATCTTCATCCGTAAAGCAGGTGCCCCCGCCCCAAAAAACTGCTTTGCTGTTTTGGGAAGCTTTTTTAAAGAGCTGAAATTTCCCGAGCTTGGAATCAGGCCAAATCCAGACTTTCACATTAGGGTAGGCTTCTGTTAATAACCAGCTCACCTCTCGATAAGCTAAAATATTGACTCTCAAATCATGCTTTCCGAATTCATCTAACAAACTCTTTAACATAAGGTCATCGCCAAAATTGTCCATACCATAATAACCTACAAGAGTAATTTCACTGCCTCTATCAACAACACTTAAAAAATTAGTTCCTAAAGTCATAACTGTCCCAACCTTGTTTGTTTATGTTCTTCATAAATTTTTATAGAGAATATACAAATTATCACAAATAAAATAAAACTTTGATTGTTATTATTTGCCCAGCCAGTAAAGTTATAAAGAAAGATGTTGATTATACTTATGGCTACTGCTAATGCATAGTATGAATGTTTACCTTTTTGAACAATTACTGTTGTCATTTTAAATAACACAGTCCCCAATAGACTCACATAACACAAAGCAAAAAAGATACCGCCTTCAGCAAATAATAATAAATACATATTGTGAACGGGCTGAGTATACGCAAACCCGCTTCCCATTGTCGCTACTGTATCTGTATAATTATTAGGGCCTACTCCTAAAAAGAAGTTCTTAAAATTATCAGTTATAATACTCCAGCTGATAACACTTAAATTGCCTCTATAGCTCGCTTGATATAATAAATCTGAGTCTCCAAATCTCTCTATCAAAGCATCTGAAAATACAAAGACGAATGTTAAAATGGCCAACGTAAAAATAGATAGATACCACAGCAGCTTATTTGCAGGCTCATCCGTTCTATACCGAATAATGGATGTTCCTACAAATCCCAGAAAGAAAGTTGCTAACATAATTACAATTGACGTTCTTGCATTTGTTAATATGATTAACGATGCACAAAGCAAAATTGAGAAAAACACTAAACTACTTCTGATCTTTGTTTTCTTTTCTGAATTCAAATAATATAAAAGAAGAAAAGGCATTACAAGCGTTAAAAAAGCACCTAATATACCAGGGTGCCCAAGCGTACCACTTAAACCTTTTTCGGCTGCACCAAATACAGTTTCTGCCCGAAATGGGTTTTTACTTTCTCCAAGTATACGGAAGCCTGCATATTGACCAGTAATATATTGAGTAATTCCAATTCCAAATTGTACTGGCAAAAGTAAAATAACCCCTTTTAAAAAGAAGTCCCATATAGAAGAAAAATTTAATTTAAGCATCATAAATACAAAAAGCGTCATAAATATTAACCTTACAACAGTGTAAGATGCTGCTGGTTTATTATCCGCAAAGAAAAAGGAGATAATTGAAACCAATGTAAATGATACAAACAATACAATTTCTAGAGAGCTTAATTGTCTGTGTGAAGCTAAATGCTTATCTGTAACTTCTTTTAAAAAGACCGGAAATAAAGCAAGAAGTATTAGAAAAAACTGATTGATAACTAAAGCTCCTCTTAATCCACCCGGGTGACTTGCAGAAAATCCTCCATTAAATGGATACAAAGGAAATTCGATATTAAAAGCTAGAGTAAAAAAGAATAAAATAATTAATGTCTTTTTAATACCTGAGAAATTGAGTAAAAAGAGCATGATTGAGCCTAACAAAATAACAGCAAACATACCTACTCCGATTAAAAAATTTTTATAAGCAACAAATGATAAAAAAGCAACAAGAAAGATGCTTATCAAAACACTAAATAGAATAAGTACTGTTTTATTACGTTCTTTTATAAACATAGTTAAAGAATTCATTTATTTTCACCTTATATACTCATTAACATTTAAAAAGCATCATTGGAGCCAAAAAGTACTTTAAATGTTTTTAATATTATTTTACAATCTAACAGATTGCTTTGATTTGCTATGTAATACAAATCTAATTCAACCATTTCTTCAAATCCAATATTACTTCTGCCTCCCACTTGCCACATACCTGTACAGCCCGGAGTTACAAGTAAACGCTGTTTGTGATATTCATTATATTCTGCAACTTCCCTAGGTAAAGGTGGTCTAGGACCAACTAAGCTCATATCGCCTTTCAACACATTAAACAACTGAGGCAATTCATCAATACTGGTCTTTCTTATAAATCTTCCTACTTTAGTTACACGAGGATCATTTTTCATTTTAAACATAGCGCCGCTTGTTTCGTTATGTTTCAATAGTTCCTGGAGCTTCGCTTCAGCATCTGTAACCATTGAGCGAAACTTATACATATTAAATTCTTTACCGTCTTTGCCGATCCTTTTTTGTGAAAACAAAACAGGCCCCTTAGGATCTTCAATCTTTATCGCTATGGAAATTATTAAGAAAACTATTGAAAGAAGCATTAACCCCACAATAGTAAGCACTATATCTAGGGTTCTTTTGGCAAATTGAAACGACATACTATTATTTACTATTACATTTGGATATTGTCTAGCAACAGATGTATCTGAAACAGCTTTATTTTCTACCATTTCTGACAATGTTTAATCCCCTTTCCACCGTAGTATGATTAATTAATATTCACTTTTTTCTTACTTTCTCGTTCAATAATAGAAGTCATCACTTCCAGCAATTCATCTCTCATTTCTTCATGTTGCAGTGCAAATTCTAGTGTGGTTTGAATGAAACCCAATTTCTCTCCAACATCGTAACGCGTACCTTTAAAATCATAAGCAAAAACACGCTGAATTTCATTCAACTTTTGAATCGCATCCGTTAATTGAATTTCGCCGCCTGCACCTACCTCTTGCTGTTCTAAGAACATGAAAATTTCCGGTGTAAATACATAGCGTCCCATAATTGCTAAATTAGAAGGTGCAGTACCTGCTGCTGGCTTTTCAACAAATGTATTTACTTGATAGCGTCTTCCTTCTTTCGAAATTGGGTCTACAATTCCATAACGGTGCGTTTGTTCATCCGCTACAGTTTGAACGCCAATTACAGAAGATAATGTGTTTTCATACTCATCCATTAACTGTCTTAAACAAGGCGTTTCAGCTTGGACAATGTCATCGCCTAATAACACAGCAAATGGTTCATTTCCAATAAATTTACGAGCACACCATACAGCATGGCCCAACCCTTTTGGTTCTTTTTGTCGAATATAATGAATTTCTACGTTTGAAGATTGACGAACTTTTTCTAATAATTCAAACTTCTCTTTTTCTACTAAATTATTTTCTAACTCTGGTGCATAATCAAAATGATCTTCAATCGCTCGTTTTCCTTTGCCCGTTACAATAATAATATCTTCAATACCAGACTCAATTGCTTCTTCCACTATGTACTGAATAGTAGGTTGATCAACGATTGGCAGCATTTCCTTTGGCATTGCCTTTGTGGCTGGTAAGAAGCGGGTTCCTAAACCGGCTGCGGGTATTATAGCTTTACGTATTTTCTTCATACTTTCTATACCTCTTTCTTCTTTATTATTTAATTATGTAATAGTAGAATAAATACTTACGATAAAGTTACTAACAGTAACTTTATCGTAAGTATTTATTTAATAAAATTGGGCATCTAACCCACCCTCACACCGTACTTTTGACGACAAGCGTCTAAGGTGTCTATCACCCACAGTACAATCGAGTATCTCCATTGATAAAGGTTAGGAGACATTACCTTACTATTTCATTTCTAATATTGAATAATAAACGATATAATCTAAACAATTAACAAACTTGTAAGAAGCTTTAACATACCTTGACTAAAATATCCCTAAAAATTTCTTGCGCTGAATTCGTTCTGGTGGCTCTATAAAACAAGTTTTCCCTTCTACCACGCATACTGCATTTTCGTTAAATTGATAAACTAAGTCGATGCCGTACTCTCTTTCTACTATGCTTAACGCTTCTTGTATCCTGAAAGACCTTCCAGTTACATTATGAGCATCTGAAGCAATAAAATGAGTTAGTTGAGCTTCAATCAATTGGTGAGAAAACTTTTTAATTTTCTTACCGAAATCACCCGCTAGACTAGAAGCGGTTAATTGTGTTAATGCCCCTCGGCTAACAAAATTATATAGAAGATCAGGTTCTTCAATTAAACGGCTGTTTCGCTCTGGATGTACAATAATGGGTGTAAGCCCTTCTGACTGAAGATTAAATAAAAGTTGTTCTGTATATCGTGGCACTTGACTAGATGGAAACTCTACGAATATATATTTACCTGTATTGTTTAGCGTAAGAACTCGGCTAGCACGATATTCCTCCACCATTTCTCCAAAGATACGCGACTCTTGACCGGGTAAAATGGTTAGAGGCAACTCCCGTTCTTCCAACACTTGATTTAATAAGCCTACCTGCTGCTCAATGCTTGCTTTTTCATTTATGTATTTTCCATTCTGATGATGAGGTGTAGCGACAATAGTATGAATCCCTTGTGAGATTGCTTGTTTAGCCATTTCAATGCTCGATGCTATATCTTTTGCACCATCATCAACACTAGGTAATATATGACAATGTATATCTATCACGCTCAACTTCACCGTCCTTCAAAAGTCCTATAAAAACATTATCAATACTAGCATAGCTTTTTTATAGGTTCAATGTCTGTTTTTGTCGAAATACCCCGAATACCAGTTTTGTGTGTCTTTAATATCCTTTTTATCATTCAAACAGGTCATATTACTCATTAAAATTATAGTAAATATATTTCAAAATTATAACAATGTAATATTAACGTCATAAAATAAATGTAAATGTATAGGGTATTGACCAAAATTATCTATTTAAAATTTTACCAATAATATCTTATATTTTCTTGAGCCAACAGACTTGTTTATATGAAAAAATCTTAATTTTTCCGAACTTGCTAAAAAAATATTTGATATCGTTTCCATCGTTGCTAATATAAAGTTATTAGTATCTCTAAACTTCGTAAGAAATAACACGAATAGGTTATTATATCTATATAAATATAATTCTAAAGACCCATAATATATTAACGTTCTTTAAAATTATATGTCGTTAATTGTTTAAAATCTGACATGAATAACTTTATTGGATAACAACCGAGTCTGAATTCTTTGGTCAATAAAAAACTCTATCATTTTTCAATGATAGAGTTACATGTCAGTCATTTTATAGTATAAGCAGTATATATCCTAGCTTCATAATAACTATTTGCGCCTGACTTACTTTTATCTTTGGCATGCACAATTAAGGTGTAAGTTCCTTTACTTTGAGGGATCCATGTCACTTTATTACTTGTTCCATACTCCTGTAACGTGGTAAGTGTTCCTTTTTCATCTCTCACATAAAAACGGTATTCCGGGTCACTGCTTCCTTCAGATGTTGCTGTCACGGTTATAGGTGTTCCTTCTGTTTGAGGGCTTGCCATGTCCGTACTCATACTCACCTTCGTAACTTTTTCTGCTTCTACTTGGTAAGTCTTCTCTGCGCGTGCTTCATAGTAACTATTTGCCCCCGACTTACTCTTATCTTTGGCATGCACAATTAAGGTGTAGGTTCCTTTGCTTTGAGGGGTCCATGTTACTTTATTACTCGTTCCATACTCCTGTAGCATCGTAAGAGTTCCTTTTTCATCTCTCACATAAAAACGGTATTCCGGGTCACTGCTTCCTTCAGATGTTGCTGTCACAGTTATAGGTGTTCCTTCTGTTTGAGGGCTTGCCTTGTCTGTACTCATAGTCACCTTCGTAACTTTTCCTGCTTCTACTTGGTAAGTCTTCTCTGCGCGTGCTTCATAGTAACTATTTGCGCCTGATTTACTCTTATCTTTGGCATGCACAATTAAGGTGTAGGTTCCTTTACTTTGAGGGGTCCATGTTACTTTATTACTTGTTCCATACTCCTGTAGCATCGTAAGAGTTCCTTTTTCATCTCTCACATAAAAACGGTATTCCGGGTCACTGCTTCCTTCAGATGTTGCTGTCACAGTTATAGGTGTTCCTTCTGTTTGAGGGCTTGCCTTGTCTGTACTCATACTCACTTTCGTAACTTTCCCTGGAATATAACTTTTCATAAGGTAGGCTGATGAAATATATCCCGTTAATTGCTGATCTAATGTACTAACTGGATACCATACAAATTGCCTTTCACTGCTTGAATCTTGATTATATTTAAAATCTCCATCAACGATCAACGTTGTACCTTTAACTAATTTGCTAGCATCCGATGGCGTACCTGGTTGTGACCTTAAATTAGCGACATCACCTGTTACCGTTACTTTATTACCTAATACAAAATTGTAGGCTGATGAATGCAACTCATCAGTTAAAGTATACTCTTTTTTTAGGAATTTAATATTTTCATCTTGAGATACATCGTAGGAAAAATCTTCTGTAGCAAAAGGAAATTTTCCTAACTTAAGTTTAGGGTCATCTACAAAACTGTAGTATTCTATCAAAGCAAAAACTTTTTCTTGATACGCTTCCGTATTTCTTTCACCAGTGAATTGATAAAGAGGGCTATTTACCGGCTTGATCCCATTGTAAGCCATTACTGGGAAATACCAATTTTCAATAGTTTCTCTTCCCGCTCCTTTTATTTTAGGAAGATCAGTTCGACTATACATATTACTGAGTATTTGAACACCTGCCTGAATATTGTAATAAATATCATATTTTAATCTTTCTTGATCATAGGTTGAATGATTGGTAATTTGCATAAGCCCAATTCCACCATCTTGAGAAATCCTAGGCTTACCTTCGTTGTCAAATTGACTCCAAATACGACTCTCTTCTGTTGCTCCGCTTTCTTTTGTAGCTACTGCTTTTACGATTTCTGGAGGGATATTTGCTTCTAGCGCTGCATTCGTCAATAAACAATTTACATGCTGCAGTGAGGGATTCTGTTTTTGCTTAATTTCACCATATGAGGCACATTGAGAGGGTTGTTCAACTTCTGCAAATGCCTCTCCATGAAACCAGCCTAGTGCTAAGCATGTTAATAAAGCCACGCCCATTAAAATTACTTTCATTAATTCATTCTCCAATCTAGTTAATGAAGTATATTTTACCATAGAAGGATTTTATTTTAATATAATCAAAGATTTTTTAAAACCTAAATAGTTTAGTAGATAAACCAATTTTTTCTTTATATATAATTCTTTTAAGCAGAAATTCTTTGTTTTATTAGATCAGCATTTGTCTTTAGTTAAATAATTTATCTACCAACCAATTGATATACTCTCAAAGAGAATCATCACTACCCTCATGCTTTTGAATGTGCGACTATTAAAATTATCATATCCTTCAGCAATTTCACCTAATTAATCTGTATATATAATTCTTATAGCCCTCAATATTAGGATGTTTATCTTCTTGCTTTTCCACTATGGGTGCCTGACATTTCTTACTTATAATAACGAGTGCGCATAAAAAAGCCCCTCCAATCTTGGAAGGACTTTTCTCTCAATCAGACATTACTTAACGATTTCTTTTCCACATCGAATACATCTACCAGAAGAAATTTCTACTTTATGTTGCTCCTTAATCTTACACTTTAAAATCTTTTTAAAAAACTCTATCACTTTAAGTTCCCCTTTTACCAGACATTCCAGCTGTCATAGTTATTTAACTTAGACTGTTAGCTTTCCATCCTAATCTTTTGATTTTTGTATAGGAATTTTCACGTGAGTTATTATAGCGATGAAAAATGAAAAAACCATGAAAATATACTAAAAATACACTGAAACTTACAAATAAAGTTAGGTCTGCTAAATTACTAGAACATATCTAAGGAATAATTTTATTTCAATTAAGGAACAAAAGATATATTTTAAATTATTTATTTTCGCAAATAAAAGAGCGCAGAAATTAGCGCTCTTCTATTTCTATATTTTGTTTAAATTCGCATAGTTGCCTTCCTAGAAATTAGAAATCGCACCTTTTTCTCAATAAAGATAGAACTGGTATACACTCTCTTGCTTGTATATTTCTATGCTGTTTTCGAAATATTTTTTAATAATTTAGATAAGCCGTAACCGATCCCCGTTCCTAAAGTATTTAAAATAACGTCATCTATATCGGTCCACCTATTAGGCATGGACAGTTGAACAATTTCAATCAGCAATGAAAATGCCATTCCTATTAAGCACGCTTTTGAAAAACTACTTATACTATGGAATTTAAAGGGTAACAAGATACCAAAAGGGACAAACAAAATAATATTCCCCATATTATTTATTATAAAATCGCCAAAAGAGCGATGAAGTAATAAATCTCCAATTGTATAAAAGGGCACAAGATTAATGCCCCCTTGGTCTACACCGATACCCAACGAAGCTTCTGGAAACATCGTTAAACCAATAATAAATAGAATTGAACCTAAAAATAAAGCATTAATTACATTACGCTTAAACATTCCTTGCAATCTCCTATAGCTTTTTTTATGTAGTATTTCTTTGTACTATTTCCCTCTTTCGAGAGGATTAAAGTTAGTCTTTTGATACTCTCTCATTTTCTGCTTATGATAGTTAATTTTGCTCTTTAATTTATTTTTTATTTTCCGGTCCACACAGCCTTCTATTAATAGTTCCAAAAATGCTAATCTAATACGGTGCCAGTGATAAAATATTTTAGACGTAAAAAACACGTTATTTCTCCTATAAATTATATTTTAGTTCTTGCCCTTTATGTATATACCCTATGTCTTTTTAGTGAAAATTGAATGAAAGGTAATTTACTTTAATATTATCGGCACTTAGAAGTCTTTTTTTACCTCAAGACGAAAAAAGAAGGATTTTAAGCCTCCCTTAATTGCTTACTGTTTGTAATTTCTACTGCAATTAATTCCTTTCAACTATCCCAAGTGAAAAGATATCGGTTTTGAAAAAACATGAATGTTACAAAATATAATTATACCTGTAAAAGTGACACAAAGGATTATTATTTGCTTCTATTTTAAGATAGATAACTACTATATTCGTTTAACTATTATAAAGAAGGAAGTAACTCAATTGTTATAAAAATATAAGGATAGACAAAATGAAGTAAAGGTTCAGGTGGACGAAGAATAACATAGCGGGAATTTTACTTTTGGAAGAAAGAATATCTGTATTTTGGCGAAAGTCCTGCCAATATCATACGGAGAAAGCGACTACGGCGCAAGTTCATATATATTACAAAATATAAAAAAGAAGTTTTACAAAATCTTAGCGAACTCATGAGAAGTCTCTGATTTTTATCTTTTTCTAGATTAAGGCATCATTTATTTAGGATCGTTTTTTCTCAGCTTAATACAGAGGAATTACCCTCTTCTTTACATAAGATAGAAAATAAATTGGTTTAAGCAGCCGAGGTATATACCTAATTTTACTAGTCACCAAGACTTCAAACAAAATAAGCCAGTATGCTCCGGTGAATACCGAAACATACTGGCTGTGTAGTTTTTTTCATTGTTTACTTAACAAAAGCAAGACTCTTCTCAAGGGTCTTTTTTTAAACTATTTTGTACCATAGTAATAATATTGTTCATCAACAAATGTTTAAAAATTGGATTTTATTAATACTTTAGAATTATCTCGAAATCAATATTATCATATAGAATTTTTGTTGGATATGAGTTTTTTGTCGAATATTGTCATCTGTATTCTAAAAAGCATAAAATGACTTAAAAAGCTCCTCAAAAGATGGTTTTTCGACTTTAGTTGTTTTGACCTATTTAATATTCTGAATAGTAAATTAGTAATATTTAAACAAACGTCAGCTCTAAACAAAGATATTAAAATCCCCTTTAAGATTTCACTTATATAAAAAGAAAAAGCTTATAAAAAAATTTTCTTTTATAAAGTATGCACTAGAAAATAACTTGCATTTCAGGCCTTTTTCTCTTACTATATGTGAATAGTCTAATAAAGAAGGAATTTTTTGTATGATAAAAAAAATAGTACTTTTATTAATGATGTTAAGCATTGCACATTTCTCCCATACCCCCCACTTATTAATTACAGACCCTAGCACGTGGCGAAATTCATCTGTATGGAATCATGATGCAACGTTATGGGACATTTTGAAACCTGGCAGTGATTTTTATGACGCTTATTCCTATGGGTTTGATTTAGAATTTATTTTGCGTAAACTGGCTCATATTTCATTTTTCGGTATACTGGCTCTATTATTTTATTGGAATTTAAAAGAAATACGGGGACGTTTTTTAAAAGCATGGCTTCTGCTAGCCGCTTTTGCTTTTTTAGATGAGATTCATCAAGCATTTATTATTGGCCGTGATGGACGTATTGCTGATGTAATGATTGATTCATTTGGAGGAGCCCTATTTTTATTTTTCTTGTATAACTTTAGAAATAAAAAAACGAGTAAAGTCTCCAATTTAAATTGAAGCTATTCCTCTTAAAACCCCTTGAGTGAAAGACGTGTTCAAGGGGTTTTAAATTTAACTTTATCTTGGTCTTGCTTACTAACTAATCAGCAATAGATGAATATGAACGTTTATTTCCAATATGATTTCTCAATTATCATGGATTATCCGCACTAAAACTTCACACTAAATTAATTTTATAAAGTTGATGATCCATTTCCATTTTATGATAATATTACTGTATCTATTTTAGTAGATACTGAATTCATACATACATTTATCGTTGTTTTATAATTAATAAATCAATTGTAAGGAGATGAAACTTTGAAAAAGAAGCTTGCACTTTATCTGCTGCTCACTCTATTATTAATCGGAATTATTTATGTAGTTACTAATAAGCCTAATAACCCCCCTACCATACAAAAAACTAACACCAGTCAGATTTATGAAGCTGAAAAATCTATATTAAACGGAGCAAAAACAAGCAAAGAAGTTAGCGGTTATTCCGGAGATGGATACGTAACTAATTTTCATAAAAAAGATGATTCTGCTATTTTTATTATCGATGCACCTCGAGAAGGTTTGTATAAATTAGCTATACGCTATAGAGTTTCAAGCGGAAATGGGGAGAAACACGCTGCGATAAATTTAAATAGTGAACCTTCTGTGCAAATAATATTAAAAGAATCTGATAAATTTAAAGAATTGAACGTGGGGAAAGTACTGTTGTATAAAGGCAAAAACACTATAAAAATAAGATCCGGATGGGGCTATTACGATTTAGATTATATTAAACTTACTCCACAGTCTGCATCGAACACTTCCACATATAAAAGTAATAAAGCTTCGATTAATAAAGAACCTGTAAATCAACATGCAACAAGAGAAACTAAATCATTAATGAATTTTCTTGTAGATCAATATGGAACGAAAATTTTATCTGGCCAACAGGATATGTCCGGTGTTCAATGGCTAAATAATAATATTGGTAAGAAGCCTGCCGTTGCAGGGTTTGATTTTACTGATTATTCTCCGTCTAAAGTTGCCTACGGACGTCAATCAAGTCAAGTAGAAGAAGCAATCAAATGGCATCAGCAAGGAGGAATCGTTACATTTTCATGGCATTGGAATGCTCCTAAAGACCTTGTTAAGCAGCCCGGAAAAGAGTGGTACAAAGGTTCCTATAAAAGTGCAACGACCTTTAATCTTCAATATGCTATGGAACATAAAGACTCCGAAGATTACCGTTTGCTTTTACGGGATATTGACGCAATTGCCGTGCAGCTAAAAAGACTGCAAGATGCCAAAGTTCCAATTCTATTTAGACCGTTGCACGAAGCTGAAGGCGGATGGTTTTGGTGGGGTGCAAAGGGTCCTGAACCAGCTAAGCAGCTATACAAACTGATGTATGATCGAATAACTTACTATCATAAAATTAACAATATTATTTGGGTATGGAATTCTGTATCTGAAGATTGGTATCCAGGTGATAGATATGTAGATATTGTTAGCTATGATTCCTATCCTAAGGCTGGGAACTACAATGCGATAAGTTTGCAATATGATCGATTGAATTCACTTGTAAGCAACAAAAAACTTGTAAGCTTATCAGAAAATGGACCTATTCCTGATCCAACTGATTTGAAGGATTACCATATCTCATGGAGTTGGTTTCTTACTTGGAAAGATGAATACTTGAAAGATGGTATTATAAATAGCCGAGAGCATTTATTGAGGGTGTATAACAGCCCTTATGTCATTACACTTGACGAACTTCCTGACCTTCAAACTTATGAATAGCTATATGAGAACATCCCCATCAATAATTGATGGGGATGTTCTATGTAAACACTATAATTTTCTAGTCTCTGATCCATCCGTCTTTTATTTCCAAATTTTTAACTATTTTTGCTGGGGAACCGGCTACTAGCACATTAGGCGGTACATCTTTATTTACTACACTTCCAGCTGCCACAACGGAATTTTCACCAATTGTTACGCCGCTCAAAATTGAACAACCTCGTCCAATCCAGACGTTATTTTCAATTACTACTTGCTCACTCTTTAGAGAATCATTAGAATCTACAAGATGATAATTACTGTCAATTATATTTGTCAATGGACCTATCTTTACATTATCCCCAATTCTAACTGATCTAGCACACCCTATATCTACACCGTAATTAATAAACACATTATTTCCAAATACTATTTTCGATTCTTTGTTCTCGGTATTCAAGCTTACTTTTATGGGACGCCCTGTAATTGACAAGTTGTCTCCTGCTACAATCTGGCCTTGAGATTTTACTGAACATCCTCCTCTTAATCGTGGCAACTTACCTGATTTCGAAAGCTTAAACTTTAGTAAACTCCCCTTAGTTACTGCAAATGCTTTATCTATAACTGTCATCTAATATAACTTCCTTTCCATTATTATCAAATACCTTCAAAATACTACATTATTGGTTACAAAGGAAGTACTTTAAGATAAATAGGTATATATTCACTAAGAAACCATATTCAAAAAGGCATTTCATTATCTATACATTCGTTTTTATCTTCTCGTTAAATATATTTTTATTAGTTTCTTGATTAATAAACAGATTATCAGACAAATACTTATTTAACGTAATAACAAACTCTCTTTTCCTATATCTTTTAAGGGCTGCCACCAAGTGTTGTTATGTTCATACCATTTAATTGTTTCGAGAATCCCTTCTCTAAAATCGTAAGTAGGAAACCATCCTAATTCTTCCATAATTTTCGAGGGATCATTAGCATATCGATAATCTTGAGATAGCCGGTCATCTACAAAATGTATCAAACTTTTTGGCTTATCCAATATTTCTAAAATTGTCTCTACCACATCTATAGTGCTCCTCTCTTCTCGAGCTCCTATATTATATACATTTCCTGCTTTACCTTTATGAATAACCAAATCAATGGCACGTATGTTATCCTTTACAAATAACCAGTCACGTATGCTTGCTCCATTACCATGTACAGCAATATAGTTATTTTCTAAAGCATTTGTAATTGTCATTGGAATCAATTTTTCAGGGTATTGAAATGGTCCATAAGTATTGGCAAAGCGCAAAAAGCTCACGTCAATTCCATAGGTATCATGGTAAGCTTTAACTATAAAATCTGCTCCTGCTTTACTGGCTGAATAAGGGTTCGTGGGAGATAAAGAGGTTTTTTCATTAAAATAACCATTATTCCCTAATTCACCGTACACCTCATCTGTAGATATTTGTACATATTTCTTAATATCATTTTTCATCGCTAAATCTAATAATATTTGTGTTCCCATAATGTTAGTCTGAACAAATACATGAGGCGTTAGAAAGCTTCTATCGACGTGAGATTCAGCGGCAAAATTAACAATTACATCTATTTCTTTCTCTTTAATCACAGTTTCTACTAACTTCGCGTCACATATATCCCCTTGAACGAACTTATAACTACTATTACTTTTCACCTTTTTTAAGTTATCTAAATTTCCTACATAAGTAATTTTATCTAAATTAATAATCTTACATTCTTTGTAACTTGCAAGCATAAATTTAATAAAATTACTTCCAATAAAGCCTAACCCTCCTGTGACCAACAAATTCATTATTATCCTCTTTAAAAATTACATTAATAACCATATTACAATCGTATGTACCTATGTCTGTATATAGTTAAATTATAATGACAATTCTCTTGACGTTGTCTAAATAGGGTTTCATCCTCCTCCATTATTGAAGTTGCCTGCTAAAAAAATATAAACTAATCCTCTTTAACATATCTACGGGTAAAGCTTTCAACCTTCAAGAAGTTTTTATAACTAGGAACAAAAACTAAATAAAACCACTCATTATAATACTGGGTGGATGATTTTACTATATTAAGAAAAAAACTTTAAAGAGGCGATTCTTTGCCTCCCTGAGTAAAGCACTTGATTCACTTCGTTGTATTCATCGGTCATAGGGCTTGTTCTATCCATAGTACATTCATGACTTTTTATTGACATAAAAAATAGCTTCTCATAAAAAGAAGCTGGTTTAAAAATAATTTCTCTACTTAGATTTTTGTCCCGGAGACTTTCCCTGTGTTATCGACGCTTAGCTTCCAGCTTTGTCCGTCAGGAGATTTAAGGATCAGGCTGTTTCCTTGCTGAAACTCGAGGTTTCCATACATTTTGCTTCCGGACGTTGCCACCCAAGAGGAACCTGGCATCATAGAAGACGTACCGAATATGCGGTTAATTCGAAAGCGTTTGTGGTCTTTTGTATATTCGCTTAGCGTAAGTCTCATTTTATACAGCGTATTGGCTCGCACTTCTGCCGTTACCGTGTTTCCTAAGTTGTTTTTTACGTCTTTTGCTGTTGTCCATGCCCCGTCTAGTGCTGTTAGATATTCAAATTTAATATTTTTAGGCGACTCACCCCATCCAAATGAAACGCCTGCCATATTCAGCATTTTAATTGGATTCGAGCTAAAATCCATTTCGATTACAACAGGAGCTGAAGCCGGCACGTCGAGGTAGTTCATGCTTTGTTCATCAATTAAGCTGAAGCAGTTGCTGATGCTTCCTCCGTACGGGGCTTTTCCAGCAATTTGCTTGACGGTATATTTTTTATCAGCTTGTACGAAAATATCGTCTTGATTGCCGATTATATCCGGTTTTCCTGGAAGACCTGGAGCAAATATGTTTCGGGTTTGTTCAAAAGGAGAAATAATATCATTATACTGTCCGTTGTTTAAAATAGATGTGGATAAAAGGTTGGAGGCAAGCTGATTTCGATGTGCGATACTCGTAAATTCTACGGGCGGTTCTCCGCCGTTCATTAAATACGTATCCCAAATATGTCCTTCAAAGGTGTTGTAAGCACCTGAACATTTAATTGCTCGTTTCGTTTGGCTGCGGCACTGCATTTGAAAATGACTAAAGCTGTTTCCTGACGTTTCATACGGCACGTCGCTAATGCCAGCTACGTCAATTCCATACTGACAGCCGTCAATTGATAAATAGCTAAAGTTATTCGCGTTAATCCATGCAGGCGTATTGATGTTGGTGATTTTTTCGGTTTGCAGCAGCACACCCCTTTCAAAATTGCGAAGGTGTACAAATGATACGTTCACAAAGCTAATAAAATCCCATGCCTTTTGGCAGTAAAAATAAATGCCTTTTCCGTTATAAGCACCAGACGTATTAATCATGCTGATGTTGCTTATCGTCGTTTTGTTTCCTGTTTCTAATTGCTGCGATCCGTGAAGGTAAATGACCGAAGAGGTAAATGATGGGTCGGCCACTTCAACTGTTCCACCTGAAATCGACGCATCTTTTTGCAGCGTAAATACATGATAGTTTCCCGTTACTTTAAGTTTGGTTCCGCTGTCCATTTCAAACGAAATAGACGGCTTAATCACAATGGGTGATGCGATGGCGTACGTATAGTTTCCTGTTAGTAGTACGCGTGATAAATTGTTGCTAGCTGCGTAATCAATTGCTTGCTGTATCGCAGGGGCATCATCCGTCACGCCGTCTCTTTTCATACCGAAACAAACGGCGTCTACTATTCTTTCTTCACTGCAGTTTTCCATTAAACTCATCTCGCTTTCTCAGCAGGTGTAAAGCATGTACTGCTTCTATTAATTTATGCTTTTTGACTACTTGTGGTTCACTGTTTTCATAGAAAAAAAGCTTCTGTGTTAGAAGCTTTTTCCGCTCACGTTTACGTATTGATTAGCAGTGGATGCAATCATTTGACTCGATGTAAAGTGCTGCTCGACTTTTTTTCTAGCGCCTTTCGCAAAACGCTGCTTTTGTTCTTGCTCGGCGTACAGTTCCGTTATTTTTTCGGCAAATGCTTGAGGTGAATAAGTCGGGATTAAATAGCCCGTATCTCCGTCTGCTATTGCTTCTTTCACGCCTCCTACATCAATTGAAATCATCGGTGTACCGACGGCCATTGCTTCTAAAACAACCATTGGAAAGACTTCACGGTGAGAAGTTAACAGAAGCATATCCATTTTTGCAATAAACGCTTCTGGATCTTCTACTTCTCCCCATATCTTTATCTTATGAGACAAGCCTTGCTGCTGGATAAGCTCTTGAATTCGCTGCAGCTCAGGACCTCCTCCTCCGATATGAAACTTCATATGTTCATGATCTCGGAGCAATGATGCAATTTCGATAAACAGCTCGTGATTTTTTTCTTTTGAAGCTCGTGCCAACAGGCCAATATGACAGTCGAGTGAAGCAGACTTTTCTTTAAATACAAACTGATTCAAATCCACTCCGTTATAAATGGTTGTTACTTTACCACTATTCACGCCGAGGTTCATCAACTGCTCTTGTTCAAAACGGCTGACCGTAATCACTCCATGCACATAAGAGTTTACGAGTTTACAAAAAAAGCTTTTTGCCTTTTGTTCAAGCACCGTTACATTATGCTTTGTATAAAGTATTTTTACTTTTTTTTGCAGCATTCGATTTACGCATACTGCATACATCACCATGCGCAGGCTGTTGGCATGAATGATGTCAATTTGACAATCACGCACTTTTTTCCAAAGTACATAAAGGTTGTGAAGATGATTTTTTCTGCTTAAAGGCGTAAACCGTTTTTTATATTGAATTTTGTTGTACAGTTCTCCCATTGCAGCTGCTGTGTATACGGTGATATCCGGATGATTCAACTGATTTTCGAGCTTACAAAAATACGTTTCTGCTCCGCCTGTAATCAATTTATCCGTAATTAAAAGTACGTTTTTCACGACTTCACATCCTTTACGATTTTGAGAGGTTTTTACTTTTGGCATACGCATTCACGCTGTACTGCACAAAATAAGTCGTGCTTTTCCATAGAGGCAGCCGCTCTTGCTTACGAAGAAGGTTCCAATACCTTGTCGCTGCTTTCAGCTTGTTTCTAGAAACCGAGTGAGATACAAGACGGTAATAAGCAAGTGACTCTTGAAGACCGTACGCAGTATAGCCTTTTCTCAGCAGCGACAGCCACAGTGCCGTGTCTTCTGGCTGAATGCTTGGCATTGAAATTGCGGAAATTTGTTTTTTATCAAGCATCACCGTCAAACAGCCGATAATGGTGTTTCCCACAAGCGTCTTGTAATCAACGCTTTTAGGAACGTTCACTTCAACGCCTGTTTTTTCACCTTTTTCATTGATGATGCTGTAGCCTGTATAGGAAAAAGCGCAGTTTTTTTCAAGCATAAATGCCACTTGTTTTGTAAGTTTTTCTGCGTGCCATACATCATCGCTGTCTAAAAAGGCAAGAAAACGTCCGTTTGCTGCATTTATACCTTCATTACGTGCCGCTGCGGCTCCTGAATTTTTTGTAAGCTGAAGCAGCTGAATACGTTGATCTTTTCTACTGAATTTCTTTACTACTTCAGCCGTTTCATCTGTTGAACAGTCGTCAATCACAAGCAGCTCCCAGTTGAGGTAGGTTTGCTGCTGCACGGATTTGATGGTGGATGAAATGAAGGCTGCGCAGTTATAGGCAGGTGTAACGATTGAAACGAGGGGCTGATTTTGTTGAAAGTTTAAAAGATTCATCTCGCACTCTCCTCACTTTGATGATTTCGTAAATAGCCTGACAGCAGCGCTAAGTATAAAAAGAACAGCTCATTTACAATTAACGAAAGTGACATCATTTGAAGCAAAAAACCAACAAACGTTAAAAATAAGTAAGGTTCTTGTTTATGAATTTTTTGTTTCAAAAGCTGAAGCAACACAAGAAGTAAAAAGCTGAAATATAAGCAAAAACCAATCATACCCGTCTCTGATAAAATCTCTAAAAACGTGTTATGAACGTACAGCGCTTCACCGTAGTAAAACGAGTTGTACTCTAAAAAGTTAAAAGCGCCGATTCCGGCAAACGGATGCGATGAAAAAAACTCAAATGCCCGATTCCACAGCGAAAACCTTCCGCTTCCTCCGTCATGTAAAAAATCATCGGCCCGTTCCGTTAAAATTGTAAACACGTTAAAATTCGTCATAAAATGGGCGATAAGAGCAAGCAAACCAAATAAAAACACAAACGAAAGAACTGTTTTGAGACTGTTAAGCGATCGAGTAATGAGCAAATACAGAATCAACACAGCGACCATGGCAATTAATCCGCCTCGCGAGAACGTTAAAACGCTTGCTAATGTGCTAAGTAAAAGTCCGACTTTATTTTTAGTACTACCGCTATTCGTTAAAAAGTAAGTGAAAAACAGCGTATTATAAAATACATAAATATTAGGATCATCCAGCACGCCAATCAAACGCGGATAGCTGCGGTCAATCATCACGCCCCATTTGATAATTTCTACATCGGAGGCAAATTGAAAATGAACAGCTTGAAGACCCGCCATATAAAGCAGCAAACTCACGCCGTTAAAAAGAATGCCAGCTCCGGTTAACGCACGTTTGATGCTGCCGCTATGAAACTCTGCTATGACATATTTCATTAAAAAGTAGCAAACGAGAATAAGCAAAACTCCTAGCATAATACGAAGACTCGCTTCTGGATACAGAGAAAACGCTCCGGTCATACAGTAAAAAAGATAAAATAAAAGCAGCAGCACTTCATATGCTTGAAGCTTATAGACGTAAAAAGAAGCAAAGCTAAGCAGCAGAAGTGCAAATAAAAAAATCATGTACGGTTTTAATGCAAAACCAATATTGACGTTATATTTGCTTAGCGTGACAAGAACAAAAAGGCAAAACAAAACGGGCGATTTTCGATTCTGTACATATACACTATCCATTTTGTGCCTCCTTTCTGTTCTCTACGTTTACTGGTTTGTTTTTTTGCAGGTAGCCTAGCGCTTGATTTCTAATCTCTTTATCTAGCAGTGTTAATACAAACACAAGCAGCATGTTTACGCATAGCGCGATAAACGGATGCTTTGAAAAAAACAGCGTGGTAATTGCAAGCGTGCTTCCAAATAATAAAACAAAAATTGGAAAGGTTTTACGCATGATAATGACTCTTTCTGGATTGCATAACCAGCAGCCGATAAATAAAATGCCTTCAATTAAAAGCGCGGCATACACAGCTCCCATCACAGAATAAGCAGCGCTTAAAAAGTAGTAACAAGCAATTCCAGCTATAACAGCAACCAGCTGAACGCCCGTTCTTCTTCCTTGAAGTCCTTTTGTTGTTAAACCGTCCGCTAATGCTACACTTAGGCCTTGGAAAATCAGCATCAGCGACAGCCACTTTAACGCATCTCCGGCCGCAGCCCATTTCTCTCCAAACAATAAAGACACGGCAAGATCGGATAAATGATAAAAAGGTAGCGCCGTTATCATTCCTACTAAACTCATAAGCTTCACTTGAAGAATATTTAACTGTAAATGTTTGTCTGTCTTCTGATGATTATAGTGGCGAAATAATACTGGATAAAACGCACCTGCTACAATTCCTGGAACTTGATACAGCGCCGATGGAATGCGGTACGCAACGGCAAACACGCCGACGGCTGCAAGCGGAATTGTATTTTCTAATACGATTGGACCAAGCTGCGGCAGCAGCATAATCAGCAGTCCGCTTACAATAAATGAGCCGATATTTTTCAGCAGCCCCCGTTGAATTCGCTTTTTAAAATTAAACGATACTCTTTTCTCAACCATCCACAGACCGTACACTCCTGCTAAAAAGTAGGAAAAGCCAAACAAAAACGAAATAAAAAACGCGCTTGCATGCATCAGCATCCCAGCTGTGAGTAAAACAACAAGCAAAAGAGCTGAATAGATCCGAATGGCTCCTAAGTGATGCATTTGTTCAGTAAGCTGAAAATACGTAATCCCGATGCTTTGCATCGCAAGTCCTGTCACCATCGGCACAATCAAGTAATACATCATCTTTACAAGTGATGCTTCGTGATAAAACAAGGAAATCACTATATACGCTCCTGCAAACGTCGCAAGCAAAAGCAGAATTCTCATTTTCACATACGATGACAAAAGATGATCCACGTCCGCCTGCTTTTTAGAGCCTTCGCGAAGAACCGTATTGCTTAAGCCAACGTCAGTAAAGTAGCCTAATATCATTGCAAAAGCTAGCGCTACGCTGAATCTACCGTAACTAGCTGCGCTTAAATACTGTGCCAGTACGATAAGCGCAGCTGCATTTAACAAACGTGATACAACGGTACTAATAAATAAGTGAACAATGTTTTTCCAAATGGAATTTTTCTTCATACATCCCTCTTACTCCATCGTTTTAGCAAATCGCTGAGCTAGCGTTTCATGATAATAGTCATACGTTTTGGCCAAGCCTTTTTCAAGCGTAAAAGCAGGCGACCACTTCAGCACTTTGATGCTTTCTTTATTGCACAGTCTGCTGTCTGCAATATCACCTTCACGCACGCTGTGATAAGCAGGTGTTAAGTGACTGCCGGATATGCTTTTCATCGTAAAAAAGAGTTCGTTGATGCTGATGCTGCTGTTATTGGAAATATTAAACGTGCCGCATCCTTCATACTGAATGGCTTGTAAACACGCCTGGCTCACGTCTTCTACGTAAATAAAATCTCTTGTTTGACGGCCGCTTCCGTAAATAATCGGCTGCTGGTTCGTAACAAACCGGTCAAAAAAGATTGAAATTACGCCGCCTTCCCCCTGCGAATTTTGCCGTGGACCGTACACGTTGCTGTAGCGAAGAATAACGTAGTCAATATCATACAGCTGTTTGGCAAGCTTCAAATATTCTTCAGACGTAAACTTTGACAGTCCGTAAGGTGAAGCTGGACTCGTTGGATGAGTAAGCGTAATTGAAGTAACGTTCGTATTTCCGTACACGGCAGCTGATGAAGCAAAAATGATTTTTTCAGCTCCGTGTTTTTTGCATGCATTAATAATGTTGATCGTTCCTTGAATATTAACATTGGCGTCATGATGAAAATTAGTAACGGAATGAGCCACGCTCACTTGAGCCGCTTGGTGAACAACATAATGAGGTTTAAACTCGGCAAATACTTTATCTAATTCTTCACTCACAATATCTCCGTAGTGAAAAGAAATGCCTCGATTTTCTAAGTTTGCTATTTTTCCCGTTGATAGATTGTCGATTACCTTTACTTCAAATCCGTTTTGATAAAGAAGCTCTGCCATATGTGACCCAATAAAACCGCATCCGCCTGTAACTAATACTCTTTTCATGTTATCCCTCTCCTATCTTGATCCGTCTCCTGTTACAATGACTCTTAGCGTTTTTATCATAATCTTCACGTCAAACCGTATATTCGTATGTTGAATGTAGTAAAGATCGAGCTCCAGCTTTTCTGCTGGCGTTAACTCATATCCTCCGTTAATTTGCGCCCAGCCTGTTAGTCCAGGCTTAACAGCAAGCCGCTGACTAAACGAAGGAAGTGTTTTTTGAAATTCTTCTATAAATACTGCTCTTTCAGGTCTTGGACCGACAATCGACATATCGCCTTTTAATACATTCCACAGCTGAGGCAGTTCATCAATTCGCGTTTGGCGAATCAGCTTTCCTACTCTGGTAACGCGGCTGTCATTTTTAACTGCCCACTGCGCTCCGTTTTTTTCCGCGTCACTGTACATCGAACGCAGCTTCATGATGGTAAATGGCCTGCCGCTTTGACCCAGACGCTCTTGAAGAAAGAAAGGTGAACCCGGTGTTTCAATCATCACAATAAGCGCAAACAACAAAATAACAGGTAGCAAAACCACAAGAGCTATAAACGAAATCACAATATCAAACATGCGTTTACACAGTGAGTAAAAAAGTGTAAATTCTTTTTTTAGCACGTCGGAATCACTAATCGTTTTCGAGACAATTTGATTCATCGTTTCACTTCCTTCTATATAAAGTGAGGAGCTAGTGAGACGGACTCCAAATAACGCCTAGTACATGAATCCGCGCTTTTTCCAGCATATTTTTTGTTTTGACAACGGCATCTGCTTTTGTTTTGCGTTCTTCCACAACAAGCATGGTGGCATCACATTTTGCTGCAAGAATATGAGAATCTGTCTCTTCTAAAAACTGAGGTGTTTCAAAAAGAATCAAATCGTATTCTTCTTTCCATCTTTTTATGAGCTCATCAAAATACTTGGAAACAAACAGCGTGGATGCGTTTCGAAAGTGAGATCCGGCCGTAAGCACGTCCAGTCCTTTGTATGATGTTTGTTTAATGGGTACATGCCGGCCTTTCCCGTTTACTAACACATCCGTTAATCCTTCTGAACTTCCAAGGTCAAAGAGCTGATGAAGAGAAGGACAATGCACGTTTCCGTCAATAAGAAGAACGTTTTTCCCTTGTTCGGCAAATGAAAGTCCTAACTTTGCCGTTATAAGAGGCTTTTTGTCATTCAATTCCGCTGATGTGATTGTCAGGCATTTGGCTTCACTATTCAGCAGAACCTCAACATTTTTTCGAATCATATTTGTTTGGTTGATAGTTTTGGCATCTTGATAAAGTGAAAATGGATACTTTCTTCGTTTAAAACTCAAGGTTCTCCCTCCTATTCTTTGGCTGATCACTGCCTTGCTTTTGGTTTCGCTTCATTTTTCGAGGTTGGAGTTCAATATGCCCAATGACAGGGAGACCGATAAGCTTCTCAATTTCATCTTCATTTCGAAGTGAGTCATCTGCGTATTCACGAAGGACAGCAATCGCTATTCCAAGCATGAAGCTTACGACAATTGCTATGGCTGCTACAGGAAGCGGCTTGGGGAAAATTTGTTCACTGTCAGAAGGATCTGTCAGCACTTGAATATTGCTTCCTTTCATCAGCTTCTCAGCTTGATTTTTTGATAGAAAAGCGACTCTGTTTGCAATTTCACTTACTTGTTTAGAATCGTGATCTCTGACTGTAATATTAATAAACTGAGAGTTTTCATTGTGCTGAACGGTGATTTCATCACTTAAATCTTTTATTGAGCTTTTTAAGCTCAATTCATCTTTTACTCCTTTTAACACAATAGGATTTTTAATAAAATCGATGTACGAAGAAATCAATTGTGTGTTCAGCTGTGTAATATTTGCGATTTCATCTACATTTTTAGAAGTTGCTTGATTTACCAGCACTTGAGCTGAAGCTTGATATGTTGGCTTAAGCACATAGAAACTTACCGCAGCAATACTTGTGCTGGCTAACAGCATAGTGGCTAAAACAGTCAGCCACCTTTTTTTTAAGATGTAAAAGAAGTCCTTAAGCTGAAGCTTATCTTGCATAATAATGTCCCTCCAACTAATCATTTATGACTCAGAATGCCTTAATAGCGGCTAATTGTACCTCTATTATTTTTTAAAGCTATATTCTTATTTTTAACTAACATCTTTCCAAATTTGCATGAAGGTTTCTCAACAAAACGGTTAACTCCAATAGCCAAACAAAATGATGCAAAGAAACAAAGACATAAAATTATTTCATACGGCAACCGTCCATGCAGAAGATAAATAAACGAAAATAAGACAATTAAATGGACTAAATATAAGCTATATGAAATTTCACCTAATAAAGTAAACAGCTTTTTTTTCAACATTTTAGAAGCAGCTGGTGATGCTAATGCGAGAACGATTAGAATACAGCTTCCTGCCATTACTAATACATTTCGGCATAAAAAGTTATTTGTAATATCATAGTTTGTTAGTACGCCTTCAGAAAGATAGAGTGCAAAGCCAATAGTGATAATCCCTATTTTTTGCATCCAGCTTCTTGCACGGTATACATGAATTAGAGTATCTCTGTACTTAGCTGTTATGGCACCAGCCATAAAAAGAAGCAAATAATGAAATGAAAGTAAATAACTCGTAGGTGCTAATGAAGATTGATTTATCAATAACAACAGAGATGACAATGCAAAAATGAAAAAGAAAAGCCTCATTACTTTTTGACTAGATAGCTTAACTAATACCAACAAAATTAAAGGAAACAAAAGAGAAATTCTCATTTCATGAACAAGTGACCAAATCACATTGTTGTAGGCATCAGTATTGTATGTCCCGATTAAAAAGAAATGTTCAATTAGTAATCTTGGCGATTCTCTTATGTTCCAAGAATTGTTAAACCATAGACTTAATTCATTGATTCCTCCTTGAGCAAAAAGTACTTTACATCCAATCGCAAGACACACAGAAAACAGATATGGAAGATAGATCCGGCACACTCGCCTAATTACATATTCTCCGTAACGAAAAGAACTGCTTTCATAAAACGGAAGAGCTAATACAAAACCGCTTAAAACAAAAAACAAAACAACCGACTCATTGCCGCTGCTAAAAAATAACCGTAGCGGACTTTCTTTTAACACGTACAGCAGGAAAGAAGAATGAATTTGATAGCTGTATTCACTGAAACTTGGGAAAATCATGAGGTAATGATTAATCACAACAAATAAAGCGGCCAATCCTCTTACAGAGTCGAGTTCTACGTAACGCTTTTTCATACAATCCCCTGTCTAAAATGTAGTAGCACAACGCGATCACTCTTTTAGATCACGTAATTCGGCTCGTTCATTCTCTTTCTGTACGCTCGGCAGAACGTTCATTATAATGAATAAAAAATACTATATATCGACAAATATTCTTAATAAAGAACAATTTGTAAGTGAATTATAGCATGATATACCTGCATCAAGAATAGGTATTTAAGCCTATTTTATTCTTTATAAAGAACAAAATATTATTTATTTTATATTTTCATGTACACAAGATGCACAAATATGCGTTATAATGAACAAAAAACCTATAAGAAGAGGATGAACTGAATGTGATAGGGGAAAAGATTAAGAATTTGCGACTAAAAAAAGGCTATTCTATTACACGCTTGGCTGAAGAAGCCAATATTTCAAAATCGTATTTGTCTCATTTAGAAAAAGGGTTAAATAATAATCCTTCTCTTCAAATGCTCGATAAAATCGCGTCTTCTCTTCACACAACGATTGATGAATTAATTGAGGGAGATATCAGCTGTCCAGCTCTAACTTCAAAGCCAGTCCTCAACCTAGAATGGCTTCAATTAATTGAACGAGCCGTTCAAGACGGCATGACAAAAGAAGAATTTATTGAATTTCAGTATTATTTAAAGTTCCGAAGAACAAACTGATACGTCAATTAATTGATTTGTAATTTTTCTATAACTATCGACCTATTTCGACACCTTTTACAAATATTATTTTGTATAATAGCCGTATATTAAGAATACTATTACAAATTATCCAGATAAGGGCAAAACTATTGAAAAATAGTGACGCAAAGCTTCAGGTCTAAGGCCATTTTTGGCTACGACAGCTGGGTTCCCTGGCAAAGGGTGGATGAATCGTAATGAAAAAAGAAAATGTACTGTCAATCGATCAAGAGTGGGTAAGTCTTATGGAAGCAGCTCGCACGCTGGGGCTGACTATCGAAGACGTCCGGAGATTTTTATCGGAGCTTAAGCAGAACTAAATTAAAAAAGCACGCTCAAATTAGAGCGTGCTTTTTTCAGTTATTATTATTCTAGAAGAAAGTGAAACACACTTCTATTAAATACGAATTCCTTTTGGCTTACGTTGATCAAACGTATAAATCTCCGTAAATCCGCACTGTTTTGCCATTTCAACTGCTTCTTTCATATGTGCTCCTACCGTTTCGGAAAAGTGTGAATCAGATCCAATTGTTAGAATTTCTCCGCCCAAATCGCGGTACAACCTAACGACTTCAAGTGCCGGCAGCGCTTCGCCCAGCTTCCCTCTTATACCGGAAGTGTTAATTTCAATTCCAATATTACGATCAATTGCTTTTTTCAAAATATCTGCAAGAATATCTTTAAATTGATGGAAGTCATATATGCCATATTGCTCAAACGCATAGCGTTTCATTAAATCTAAATGAGCCAACACGTCAATGTCCGCTTCGCTTACTAGCTTATACATTTCATTAAAATAAGCGCGGTAAATTGCTTCTTTATCGTTCAGCTCCAAATGTTTGCGAAGCTTGATGTTATTAATGTTATGCACCGACCCTAATATAAAATCAAAATTCTCTTGCTTCATCGTTTCTTGATACTTCTCTTTTAAATAGTGCGGCTCACAAATTTCAATTCCTTTTTTAATCACTAGCTGATTTTGAAACTGATCTCTGCATTCCGCTAGTTCTCGTTCATATTTATCGAAATCCATATGACCGTACGTTGGCGCTAATGGATTTAATGAAAAGTGTTCGGTAAAACAAATTTCGTTTATGCCGTTTTTTACAGCTTGCTCGCACACTTCTTTCATGACTGCCTGTGAGTCAAATGAATTGTTTGTGTGATGATGGTAGTCTACTAGATACATAATTTTAGTCACCTCTAGGTTTATTATACATCTCTCTTGCCCTTACTGCACATAGAGACCCTTCTACCGCCTGCCCCACCTTTTTTCGTTCATAAAAAGAATTTCCACTAAAAAAAGATATTTTTCCTCTTCCAGTAATCCTTCTTTTCTTATAAACTAACTTAATATAGCAGATGTTCTGACATACAACTTGACATATAACTTTTACTCACACAAGAGAAAGGAAATAAGAAATGGAATTTGAAAAAAGTTTTTCACAAACAAAAAGCCCCTTTCTGTCTTACTTAAGCTCTTATGCTAAAAAGATGAAAGGAGAACTAAAAGAAGAACCGAAAATCAATTATAGAGACGCAGTCGTTTCTTCTATCGGAGGCTTAATTGCGATTATCATCAGCAGCGCCATTGCACTAGCACTTGGTTATCCAATGGCGCTTGCTCCGATTGGCGCAAGCTGCGTACTTGTCTTCGGAGCTCACAAAGGTCCTTTATCACAGCCGCGCCACGTGCTTGGAGGTCATTTACTCGCAACGGTTTCAGCACTTATTATTTGGAGTTTATTTCATCGAAGTCTAATCACTATCGCGATTGTGCTTGCTTTTGTTCTTATTTTAATGATTCTTACCAAAACCGTTCATCCTCCCGCGGCGGCGAGCGCAATTGTAGCTATTAATACTCAAGCAGGCTGGGGATATTTAGGTATTATTATGATTTGTGCATGTGTGGTTGTATTGATTTCTACCGTGTATAATAATTTATTTCAAGATCGGCAGTATCCCAGGTATTGGGTTTGATATCGGGATTCATTCATAAAAAAAGACGTCTTTTCATAGAAGACGTCTTTTTTTATTTGTTTTCACCTACCGTGTTATTTGCTGTTTCAGGGGTGATTTATTAGCTATTACTTTACTTCAGTTGAACTAATAAGCTGATAAACACCTAAACTTCCATCAGATAACTCTTTTACTTTATGAATACTGTTGAATTTTTTATATTTCACAGATCCGTCTCCATACGAAATGTCATACTCTTCTGTTGTATATACTTTATACATAGAGTTATCAATTTTTGTTACTCTATTTACGTTAAAGCTTAATAAATCTTCTGTTATGCCTTTTTTGATTAGGTAAGCTGTATAATCTTTTTGTTCCTTGTATTTTGGTCCGTTAGTATCGATATACGGCTCTGCCACAGAAAAGTCTCCACTGTTAATTGATGAAATTGTAGCGTACATATATTGTTCAATAAAACTAGAAACTTCACTAGTAGATACTCCAGAATTAACTTCTGAACCTTTGTCCGTCGTCTCTTGATTCTTAGAAGGGGCCGATGCTTTTGCCGTAGCTTCTGTCGTATTTTCTTCGTCAAAATTAAGCGCAACATCTTCAATTCCTTTTTTAATTGACACTTCTTCCGTTTTCTTTTCTCCAGAATCAAATTTACGTTTTGCATATATTTTTATAGAACCATCCATTGGCAGTGGGCCTAAATAATCAATATCGCCAATTTCTGTTTTTGTGTCTTTACCATTAACGAACAGCGTCGCATCATCATAATCTGAAGAAATGTACACCGCATGATCTGACCAATCAAACTCAACGTCCACATCTTCTCCGTTAGTGGCTTCAATCTCTTGTTCGTTTTCAACTTTTCCATAATCGTTTTGCACTTCACCTTTTACAATATGCGTACCAGGTAAAAATGGACCAACCTTTTTAGAAGAGTCACTGCTTACCGTTCCAGCTTTTTGACCGTCAATATATACTACTGTCGCATCTTCTGTAGACTGAGCTTTTGCATATACAGGGTTTATTTGTACCGTGTAATGATCAAAGATTCCCCACTTCTTTCCGTCTTGTTCTAGCTTAGCGTATGAAGAGTGATCTTCGCTTGGAACTCCTGCTTCAAGCGCTCTGCTATCTGCCGCTAGTCCTTCAGAGATTGATTTCATTACATCCGGATTTTCGTGCAAATATGTAATAAATGATTTTGTTTGTTCATCGTTGGCTTCTAGTTGAATTTGACCATCATTTACATATTTTTTTACTTTGTCAACATCATTGCCCTTTACTGAAGCAATAAATTTTTCTGACACGGCTTTAGGAGCCATCATTGTTTTATCTATTCCGTAATAAGCACCGCCAAGTATAGCAGCTGCTGCTATAACTGAAATGGTTATAACCTTTGTTTTTTTGTTTGAAGGCTTTACCGATTGTCTTCCTTCCTCTACTGAAGATGATGCAGGTTCTGCGTAACGCTGTGATGCTGCTCCTTCACTAGAAGCCGCTTTCCTTTCGACGGGATGTCCACACTCCGGGCAAAATTCATGCTCATTTGTTAACTGATGGCCACACTCTCTGCAATATCCCAATTTCTACACTCCTTTTTTATAATGGTATGAAAAAGCACCGCTGTATACGATGCTTTCTGTCGACTTAAAATAGATCATTCAATTCACTGCTGTTTCCCATTCTCGTAATAATGGTTTTGGCTTCTTCTCCTAAACCATTCGCAATAAACGTCAGCACAATCGTAATTACTACATACACAATAAGAGTGCTATAGATACGATCAAGCCCATTTGTTCCGTTTTGCTTAAAGCTGGCAATCGTAAATGGAACGACAAGGAAAATACTCAATAAACCAAAATTCATAAAATAAGAGAAGTATTCCACATGAAGAAATGCAAGTACAAGTCCAATTAGAAGAAGCGCTGTTGGAATAATCATAAACGTGCCAAAGCGTGAGAAAAATTCTTTAAAGGAAACGTCTACTTTTCCAAACTTTGCTGCAACATATGTTGCTCCAATAATAACCGCGAGTCCGATAAAAATGAAAATCCCTTGCTTAAAGACAAAATCGGTAAAATTAAAATGAATAATGCTATTGATATCTGTGGCTTTTATTAAATCAGTGCCCGTATTAAAATCCTCCATGTCGGATGGAGCCAGCTCTTCACTGATAATAGGAAGTTTGAACATGCTTCGAACAAATTGAATCAATAATAGCTTCCAGCCTACATACAGCATAATAGGTATACTAAGAGCATAAAGAATGACCGTGATAAGAGCATTAACGAATTGACTTTCACCTGCTGCGTGCGCTATAGCTGTTGGATTTTTAATTCCTTCTGTAAAATAACTAAAAAATGATTTTGACACTTTTTTCGCCTGACGAACACGCTGATTAGGTTGTTGAGGCACATACGCTGTTTGCGGCTGAGATTGAGACTGATATTCGGATGCTGCTGCCGTCTGGCTTACAGCTGCCTCTTCTTGTAATTTATGACCGCATTTCACGCAAAACTTCCCTCCATCATTAAGATGGCCGCAATTTGAACAATTCAAATTCTCCTTCCCCCTTCAATAAATTGTTTAAAACATAGTCATATAGTTTTACCTATATGTAATCTATATAATTCTATATTCTTACCTTTTAGCATTATACACCATTTTTGGTATTTCAGGAGAGGTGTTTTCAGCAGATCAGCTTAAAAAGTTTCTGCCCAAACTTCTTGGCAAAATTCTCTCTTTTATTTCTACATGCATGTTGTGTATAAACCTTCTTTTTATGCTTTTAGTTCACCAATATAACTATTTTATGTCTTAACTATCTTGTTTTAATTTTCAGAATTGTTTATACTCAAAACATCTTTGTTTTTTTAGAAAAGCAATGGAGGTGAATTTACAGCACGATTTATACATACTCAGGGGGGATTTTTTTATGTTGAAATTAATTGGGGTTTTGTTAGTGGCAGTGGGATTTTTATTTCGTCTAAATACACTGCTTGTGGTGACTGTTGCAGGCATCGTGACAGGCCTTGTATCAGGCTTGTCGCTGCATGAAGTAATCACGATGTTTGGACAGTTCTTTGTAGATAACCGCTATATGTCTATGGCTATTTTACTTACTCTTCCTATCTTCGGCGTGTTAGAAAAATACGGGTTAAAAGAACAAGCAGAAGTGCTGATCAAAAAAGCCAAAAACGCTTCTTCTGGAAATGTTTTACTTATATACCTTTTCATCCGTGAAATCTCAGCCGCAGTCGGCTTAAATATCGGCGGACACGCTCAATCCGTGCGTCCGTTAGTTGCACCTATGTCTGAAGGGGCAGCTCGTGCAAAATACGGAGAGCTTCCTCCTAAAGTAAAAGAAGATATTCGCGCCCACGCAGCGGCAGCTGAAAATACAGGCTGGTTTTTCGGAGAAGATATCTTTATTGCAACGGGTGGAATTCTCTTAATGAAAGGTTTCTTTGACTCAGTAGGCATTCACGTAGACGTCTGGGATATGGCGCTTTGGGGTATTCCCACTGCAATATCAGCTCTAGTAATCAGCGCTATTCGTTTCCGTCAATTAGACCGACGTATTCACAAAAAAATGACGAAGCACAAACCAACATCATCTTCAAAGACGGAGGCGAGTTAAATGAAAAGCATCCTGACACTTGATACGATTTACTACTTACTCGGTATTATTGTCGCTTTTATCGCGATTCGAATTGCGCGTGACCCTAACCATCCTAACCGTTTAGGATCTTCCCTATTCTGGGCGCTGTTTTCCATTACGTTTTTATTTGGCAACGTGATTCCGCCTTTTTATGTAGGGTGCTTAGTTATTATCATGGTGCTGCTTGCTTCGTTTAACCGCGTGACTAAATCCAATGAAGCGGAAACACCTGCTGAAGAACGAGTGGCTCACGCACAAAGATTAAAGAATAAAATCTTTTTACCAGCTTTATTTATTCCTATTTTTACAATTATCGGTACCCTTCTTTTTGGCAAAATTAAATTTGGAAACTGGGCGTTAATTGATCCAGAAAAGGTCACGTTAATTTCACTGGCAATCGCTGCTGTCATTGCTTTTATCGCTTCAATGGGCGTCACAAAAGCGAAAATGGACGTGCCTGTTAAAGAAGGAAGCCGCTTGCTTCAAGCAGTCGGCTGGGCAGTTATTTTACCGCAAATGCTGGCAGCACTTGGCGGTATCTTTTCAAAATCAGGCGTTGGAACAGTAGTCTCGGATATTGTAAGTGATGTACTGCCGACTAACTATGCATTTGTTGCTGTACTTGCATACTGCTTGGGGATGCTGTTATTTACGATTGTAATGGGAAATGCATTTGCGGCGTTTGCCGTTATTACTGGAGGCATTGGACTTCCGCTGATTGTACATATGCACGGAGGGAACCCTGCTATTATGGCGGCGTTAGGGATGTTTGCGGGTTACTGCGGAACGCTTTTAACACCTATGGCAGCGAACTTTAACGTCGTGCCTGCCATGCTGCTTGAATTGAAAGACAAAAACGCAGTCATTAAAGCACAAGTACCAATTGCTCTTTCAGTTTTTGTGATTAATACGTTGCTGATGTACTACCTTGTATATCACTTTTAAAGGAGATTAATAGAATGACAACTGTATTATTAACCGGGTTTGAACCATTTGAAGGCGAAAGCATTAATCCATCGTTAGAAGCTGTAAAAACTTTAGACGGTGTTGCTGTTGAAGACTACCGAATTATTGCCAAGCCTCTCCCTACTGTTTTTGGTGAATCACTCTCAAAGCTTCATACTTATATAGAAGAAATAAGCCCCTCCATCGTCATTTGCGTTGGACAAGCAGGCGGCAGAGAAGGAATTACGGTCGAACGCGTTGCTATTAACGTAGACGACGCTCGAATCCCTGACAATATTGGCCAGCAGCCCATTGATCGCCCTATTATTGAAAACGGCCCTGCCGCATACTTTTCGACACTGCCAATTAAAGCAGCTGTCGAAAACCTGCGCCAAGCAGGCATTCCAAGCAGCGTCTCTCAAACTGCTGGAACCTTTGTCTGTAACCACGTGTTTTACGGACTCATGAACATGATTCAAAACTGTTGTATTAAAGGTGGATTTGTTCATATCCCTTACCTTCCTGAACAAGCCGTGAATCATCCAGGGAAAGCGAGTATGTCGTTGGATTTGATTGTGCAAGGGTTGCTTTCCATCGCAAAAACCACAATTGTAACGGAAGATGATATTTTAGTTTCAGGCGGAGCTACTCATTAATGCTAAAGACCAGTTCATATAGAGAACTGGTTTTTCTTTTTATATACGCACAAATTTTTTATTTAATAAATTAATGGAAAGTATAAACAACCTCACCTCTCAGTCGATATATAGTATGAACATATTTTCCAAAGATGTTCGATTGCTTTTATCCCGGCTCAAAGCGGGACACTTCTTGCATACAAGGATGTAAACCAAGAAGTAAAACCATTATACGGAGGTAAGGAAAATGAGAATTAATCACAACATTACAGCTTTAAACACGTACCGTCAGTACAACACAGCTAACAATGCACAAGCAAAATCCATGGAGAAATTATCTTCTGGCCAGCGTATTAACAATGCCGCTGATGATGCAGCAGGTCTTGCAATTTCTGAGAAGATGCGCGGGCAGATTCGCGGATTGGATCAAGCTTCTCGTAATGCTCAAGATGGAGTATCAATGATCCAAACTGGGGAAGGTGCATTAAACGAAACGCATTCTATTTTGCAACGTGTTCGTGAATTGGCTGTTCAATCAAGTAGTGATACAAATACTACAGATGATAGAGCTGAAATTCAAAAAGAAGTGACTGACCTAATAAGTGAAGTAGATAGAATTGCTACCGACACAGAATTTAACACTCAGAAGTTATTAGACGGTACAGGTGGAAATGCTGGGAAGTTCACTTTTCAGATTGGGGCGAATAAAGATCAAAAAATTGATGTAACGTTTGCTAAAATGGACTCAACTAGTTTAGGAGTTAAAGATATTGATTTAAGTGTAGATGCTGCTACATCTACTGCTGCAATCGATACAATCGATACAGCAATTAAAAATGTTTCAGATGAGCGTTCTCAACTTGGTGCTAAACAAAATCGTTTAGAACACACGATTAACAACCTAAGCACATCATCTGAAAACCTAACAGCTGCGGAATCACGTATCCGTGACGTAGATTATGCTTTAGCTGCCTAAGCAGCAACAAGCACAGTCGTCCTAGCTGGTAACGGCTAGTGATTATAATTGGGTGAATTGCTGGAAACCCCTAAGAGCTTTTCTTACCACAGCGTAGTTGGAAACAACAGGCGCAACGGTTTAAAAAAAGAAAAGATTGGGCAATCAGCAGCTAAGCTCCTGTGAGGAAACTCTGGAGAAAGTTCAACGACTAAGATAGACCGTCTAAGGCAGCCTGCTATGACGATGAAATCTGTAGGATAAAAATCTGCTGTTCCGCTTATTTATATCCGAAGTGCCCAACCCCTACTTTTTTTGAGAGGGTGAAGATATAGTCTAGTCATTTGTAAAAGCAAATGTTCGCGCGATGGCGAAAGAAATGATGGAACAAACAAAGAATTCAATTTTATCTCAGGCTTCTCAAGCTATGTTAAGTCAAGCTAACCAGCAGCCGCAAAACGTACTTCAATTGTTACGTTAATTGGTATTTTAAAAGAGTCTCCGTTACGGAGACTCTTTTTTGTCATGTGATTTCATTTATTTGTTTCTAACATATCGACGCTATTAATTGCTTTAATAACCTTACCTCAACAAAAGCTTTCCTTCTCAGCAAACTTCCAAAACCTTTTCTGATAGTTTACAACGTTATCTACTGCTTGGAATAGAGCAGTCGGTGTTGTTCTGTGCGGCAAAACGTGCGGATCTTTCCAGTTCACATCTACACCGGTAAGTCCTTCAATAACTCCCATGGTGGCGATAGGAAGATATGCTAGGTTATATCCTCCTTCTTGTGCTACAATCAGCCTTCCTTCGCAATATGTTTCTGCTAATTCTCGCACTTTGTTTGCCATATATTTAAATCCTTCTCTTGTCACCATTAAGCGAGAAATAGGATCTAGTGCATTTGCATCTTGCCCCGCTGATATTATGATAAGCTCCGGCTCAAATTGGCTAATAACTGGTGCAATGATGGATTCGAATACATATCGATAGCCTTCATCTCCGGTCAGGGAAGGTACGGGTATATTTACATTATACCCTTCCCCTTTTCCTTGTCCGGCTTCATGTACCTGACCGGATTCTAATGGAAAATAATCTTCTTCATGAATCGAAATAACGAGTACGTCGTCACGTTCATAAAAGATGTCTTGCGTTCCGTTTCCGTGATGAACATCCCAATCCAAGATGGCGACTCTTTTTAACCCGTAATGTTCAATTGCATAGGCAGCGCCTACAGCTACATTGTTATAAAAACAAAAGCCCATTGCTTGGTCTGAAGACGCATGATGCCCTGGCGGACGTATTTGAGCATAGACTTTACTTATTGTTTCACTTTCCATCACCGTATCTACCGCTTTCATGACGGCACCTGCAGATAGCCTCGCGATCCCTTCCGTTTCAGCAGATGCATAGGCCTCAGGTCCAACCTCCCTTGTTTCCGCTTCACATGCTTTTTGAACATGCCCGATATGGTTTTTAGTATGAACCCGAAGTAAATCTTCATCTGATGCTTCATAAGGTGATTGTCTAACTAAGTGATGCACTAAACCGCTTTTTTCAATCATTTCTTTGATTACATTCATTCGATGTTTGTTTTCAAACTCGTCACAAGGCTCTACTGTTTCTCCACCTTCAAATACATACTGAATCTTGCCCGTGTCATGGCGTAAAAATCGATCATCCCAAATCCAGCTTGTTTTATGTATCATTCTGTTTGGCTCCTTTCTTTTTATACTAGAAATCAAGCTCATATATTTAAAGGTGCGCGGAATGCTTCTTTTTTTAATAATAATTCGTACGTATCTGGTCTTCTGTCACGCATAAACTGAAGCAGATTACGTGTTGAATCAATTTCTTTTAAGTCAACTTCTTGAATCAGAATCCCTTCTTCATCCGTTAAAGATTGTAGAATTTCTCCCATTGGATTGCTTACAAAGCTTCCTCCGTAAAAGGTCATCTCTTTTTCAGTTCCCACCCGGTTCACCGCAGCAACAAAGACTCCATTTGAAATCCCGTGTGCTGAAATAGCTTTTTCCCATGCAGGACGAGTTGAAAGCTCAGGATGATCAGGCTCTGAACCAATCGCAGAAGGATAGAATAGAATATCCGCTCCTTGCAGGGACAGAATTCGTGCTACTTCTGGGAACCACTCATCCCAGCAAATTCCTACTCCGATTGTTCCATATTGCGTTTCATATACAGGATATCCCGTATTTCCTGGAACAAAATAATATTTTTCATGATAGTTCGGACCATCAGGAATGTGGTTCTTTCTTGTAATTCCTAAGCAAGTTCCGTCTGCGTCGAATACGGCTGCACTATTAAAATAAACGCCTCTAGCTGCTTTTTCATAAAAAGGAACAATTAATACAACTTTCAGCTCTTCTGCAAGTTCTGCCATTTCTTTTAATACGGAGCTCTCTGCTGGTATAGCCAGCTCATATCCTGCCGGTGAAACACTTTGAGGGAAGTACTGAGCGTTAAATAGTTCTTGTAGACAAATAATTTGAGCTCCATTCGCTGCGGCTTCTTTAATTTTTGTGAACGTGTAGTTAATATTAGCTTCAACGCTTTCTTCACACTTAACTTGAATAAGACCAACTTTTACTGTTTCTTTCATTTTAACCTCTCCTTTTATATTAGAAATTTCAGATAATTATTAACGTACTTTATCAAGATATATGTTCGGTTTTGAGCTGGTTTGGCTCTGTTTTTTCATCAAAAGTAAATTGGGGCGGTGCTTTTGTAAAAAATGACGTCTTGTATACTAGATAAATAAAGCCTATAACAACCCAAACACTCCCTAACGAAATAGATTTTATATCTAAGCTTGTCCATAGCCAAATTGTAAAGCCTGCTCCAATAATGGGACTGATTAAATAACGGCATGTGCCTTTAACATCTCTTTGTTTTCCACGGATATAATAGTGAAAGATAACTGAGATATTTACAAATGTAAATGCAATTAACGCGCCAAAATTGATAAAGGAAGCAGCTGTAACGAGGTCCATTGCAAGTGCACTTAATGAAAGTACTCCAATAAAAATAACGTTTCGCGATGGTGTTTTATATTTGGGATGTATATAGGCAAACAGTCTTTTAGGCAGCATTGATTCTCTGCCCATTGCATAAAGCAGCCGCGAAGCACTGGCGTGTGAAGAAATTCCTGATGCAATCGTTGAAGTGATAATTCCGGCAAGAAAAACAGATGAAAAGAGCGTTCCTCCAATATAGGCTGCTATTTCAAACGAAGCAGAATCTACAACTTTAAATGAATGATAGTTTGGATAAACAAGCTGGGTAATGTACGAAACGAGTATAAAAAGTATTCCCCCTATAAATGCTACAAGAAAAATAGCCTTTGGTACATTTTTCTTTGGATCAACCGTTTCTTCAGAAAGTGTAGTCACAGCATCAAATCCAAGGAAAGATAAGCAAAGAATTGAAGCTCCTGAAAGAACAAAAGAAAAAGAATTCCCTGAATCGAAGAGCTGTAAAGAAGAAAAGAACAGAATATCACTTTCTCCTTCTATCATTTTCTTAATCGATAAGACAACAAATAGAGCTGTTACAAGAAACTGAAAAAGAACAAGTATCCCGTTCACTTTTGCTGTCATTTGAATACCAAACACGTTTATACAAGTAATAATAACAATAAAAAGTAAAATCCAAAGAGACGATGGAATAGACGGAAACGCAGCTGATAAAAAAGTTCCCGCTAACAAAAAATTAATCATTGGTAAAAAAAGATAATCTAAAAGCACAGACCAGCCGACAAGAAATCCTATGTGAGGACTTATAGATTTTTGCGTATACGTATAGGCCGAGCCTGATAAAGGATATTCTTTAGCCATATGCCCGTAGCTGTATGCGGTAAATAGCATCGCTGCAAGGGCAAGGACATATGCCATAGAAACCATGCCATGCGTAGTTTGAGCTACAACTCCATATGTAGTAAAAACCGTCATTGGAGCCATATATGCAAGACCTAAAATGACGAGTGATCGAAGCGTTAGCGTACGAACAAATGTAGCACTTGGCTTACCTTCCATCTTGTTTCCTCCATTCAACTAATATAATTCTCATACACACCCCCTTCTATTTTGATGCGCATAAATGAATGACTATCATTCATTTATGATTAATGTGATGGAAATTTATAAACAGCAAGAAGAATAATGAATGACTATCATTCATTATTCTTCTATTATAATCGATAACGTTTTCTTTGTCTTTGGTTTTGTCAGAATTTTTAACATATTTAAAACAATTTACCTATAGTACTTCCATAAGATTCTGCTATAACTTACTTCATTTTCTTCTTCAGCTAGCTTAACAATCATTTCTGAACCTCCCTCTCTTGACCCCTCCCAGTTTACATGCCTTATCAGTAATCTACTCTGTATAGCAAGCCATTTATCCGTACTTAATGAACGGCTGAATCTTGCTGACGTATTTGACAATCTATCAGTCTCTTTATATGTTTTACCAAATTTGGACGCTTCGAAAACCTATTCAAGCGTAAAAAAGTGATGTCTCGACGGAGACATCACTTTTTTATAGAAATCGCCTCTTTAAATATTCAGCAATTTTTTGAGGAGCAGCCGGCTGGCTGACAATATAGCCTTGGATAAATGTACATTCATGCTTTTGTAAAAAGGCAAGCTGCTCTTTTGTTTCAACGCCTTCTGCAATTACTTTCATGTTAAGAGCATGAGCTAAATATAAAATGCTTTTTGTAATCGCCTGCTGCTTTCCTTTATCGGTCACGTGTTGAATAAATGTTTTATCGATTTTGAGCGTGTTAAATTCGAAGTCTTTTAAATGTGATAACGAAGAAAAACCGGTGCCAAAATCATCTAATGCAAACGTTACGCCAATTTTCTTTAATTCATCCATGACTTTTTTTACGTGTTCTTCATACTGAATAATGGAGCTTTCCGTCACTTCAAATTCAATGAATGAAGGATCGATGTTGTAATGAGCTAACGTTTGTTGAACGTGCTCTACAAATCCGCGTTTCAGCAAATGTTTAGACGAGACGTTAATCGAAACGGGCACGATTTGTAATCCTTGATTCTTCCACTGCTGCAGCTGCTTGCACACATGCTGGATTACCCAGTCGCCGAGTTCAATAATTAAATGAGTTTCTTCTGCTAATGGAATAAAGTCTTCCGGTGATACGCGTCCCCATTCCGGATGATTCCAGCGAATTAACGCTTCGATACTATCAATCTCTCTGCTGTTTGTATGAACCTTTGGCTGATATTCAATAAAAAACTCATCTTGAAGAAGTGCGTTGCGCAGTCCTTTTTCCAGATGGTAGCTTTTATACGTCTCGCTGTCCATTAACGGAGAGTACAGCTGCCAGTCGCTTCGTCCGACTTCTTTTGCACGCCGCATAGCAAGGTTAGCATTCGTTAGTAGCATCTTCGCATCTTCACCGTCATGCGGATAGATGCTGATTCCTATACTGGCTGTAACGTACAGAGAAAAGTCGTCAATGGTAATTTCTTTTTCGATTTCTTGTAAAAGAGCAGCAGCTAGCTTTTGACATTCATTGATATGTGCAAGAGATAAAAAACAAATCGCAAGCTCGTCTTCTCCTGCTCTAGCTAGCATCACATCTGGCGTAACGCACTTTTTTAACCGATTGGCGATACGCTGCAGCAGGCGATCGCCTACGTCATGGCCTAATGTGTCATTAATATGTTTGAAGCGATTCAGTCCTAGATAAAAAACCGCTAATAAATCTCTTTCTTTTTTCATTTGTCGAATGAAATTTTTTAATTCTCTTTCAAACTTTCTTCGATTCGGTAAGTTTGTCACATGATCATGAGTTGCAAGATATTCAACATGATCCATGTACTTTTTTTCTGCGGTAATATCTTCAACAATGCCGTCTATGCGCATCAGCTTGCCGTTTTCGTCAAGCGTGGGAATGCATCGATCTTTTACCCATTTCATCTCACCTGTTTTTGTGTAGATTCGATACTGCTGACGAATCATTTTTCCTTTTTGTAATTGATGCTGCCCTTTTGCCACAGCTGGTTTATCTTCTGGATGAATACAGCTTTCCCACAGATCTCTATTTCCTAAAAATTTAGCCGCATCTTCTCCGTAAATGTTGCTAACACCACTAGAGCAGACAATCATTTCATTGCTCTGCACATCAACGGACCATATTCCAGCATCCAAATTGTTGTAAATCGTTTGAAACTGCTGTTCTTTTTGCTTTAATTCATTCGTAATTACTTTTGATTCGGTAATATCGTGCACAACGCCAATCAGCTGTACGATGTTCCCTTGCTCATCTACTAGTGCATCCGCTTGCTCAAACACCGTACGTTCTTCACCGCTCGGCCGCAGCAGTGTATATTCAATCGTGTAGCTTCCTCCCGTCGAAAGTGCCTCCATAACGGCTTTTTCTAATCTTTTTTGGCCACAGCGATTGACGAATTGAAGAACGTTCTTTAAAGAAGGAGTAAAGTGCTGATTAGGATTTAATCCGTAAATATTATACAGCTGAGGCGACCAATAGCTTTTATTTTCCCGCACATCGTAATACCAGCTTCCTACATTCGCAAGCTTTTGCTCCATTTTTAAATGCGTTTCTAATTTAGAAATGTGATTAGAGCGCTCTTGTTCTTTTGAATCATCTCGGCACACGGCGTAGACTCCTGCTACTTGCTCACTTACGATAATAGGAATGAGAGTAATATCCAAATGAAGTTCTTTTTTTGTGTTGTGATTAATCGTCGTCGAAAACTGAACTTTTTCCCCTTGTAAAGCACGTTGAAAGAAATCTTGTGCCTGCTGTTGTTTCGACGTATGTATAAGAGCTGTCAGCTGCTGGCTTTTTTCTTTGTGTTCATTTCCCGTTAGCTTGAAGGCTGCTTCGTTGCTAAACATGATATCGCCTTCACAGTTGATAAAAAAAATACCTTCACTGTATTCTTTTAAAAGCTGCGTATTCAAACGATCAAGACGTTTCATGATCATGATCGACTGCTCCTTCTCCGTGTTTTTATCCGGCAAGATCTCATGGCGCCTCCTTTTATCTATTTCTTTTATATTATTATAAGCTATATTTGACATATATTTTACCTTACTTTCCCCAATTGAGGAACATCTCAGGTAAAGATAGCTGAAAACGTTTTTAAAGTCTTTTTAGTTTGGTAAAATAAAACATATAAAGGAGGGATAGCGTGACTCAAAGTCCTAAAAAATATGACTTATTTTCTAGAGGTTCCTTTCAAACCGCTGCTTTTCTACTTCTTTTCTCGCCTCTTTTTACTCGTTTGTTTCAGCAGAACGTCTGGGCGTATATAACGGTCGCTTCTATCATTATTCTTTTTAATTTCATTACCGAGTGTATTCTAGTAAAAAGAATCAGCGCTGTGCCTAAAAACTACATTGCTTTTTTCCAAACGATTTGTCTGCCTGTGAATATACTTCTGCTATGTTTTTTCTACTACGTTACGTAAAAAAAGCATCTATCGATTTGATAGATGCTTTTGATCTCATGACTTTTTCAAAAGGCTCGATACATACTTGGCTACAATCGCTCCTTGACCGGCTGAAGAGCTGATACTAGAAAACAAAGGAGTCGTGCACGCGTCTCCAATTGCATAGATAGATGGGTCGCTGCTTTGATGCACTTCATTGATGACGATGAGCCCGCTTTGTGTAGTGGTGACTTTTTCTTTAATAAGTTCAACATTGGGTGCTATGCCTAGCCTAATCAGCACTGCGTCTACCGATAGGTTCTTACATTCACTGTTTTTACTTTTTAAATCGATCGATGTGACGTGATGCTTTCCGTGGATAGCCGTCACTTCGGTATCTGTAATTACCTTAACACCGGGGTCGGAAAGAACTTTTTCAACGTATTGCTCTCTTGCTTTGAAATGCGTAGAACGATGAATCAAATATACTTGTTTTGCTTGTGATGCTAAAAGATGTGCTCCTTCAAAAGCCCGGTCTCCTCCGCCAATGAGAGCAACCCTTTTGCCTTTTAACCGTTCTCCGTCTGCTGAAGCTGAATATACTTCTCCTCGGTCAATCATTTGCTGCTCACCAGGCACTCCGAGCTTTCGCTGACTAGAGCCCGTTGCTAAAATAAGATACGTATAGCCAATTTCCTTTTCTGTTTCTTGCTGCTTTACTTTTACTGTTTTAGAACGTTCATCAATGGAAATTACTTTTGTATTCACTTCATATAGGCAGCCCATATCGATAAAATGCTGAACCATTTTACGCTGCATCTCAATTCCATTTTCCGCTTGTATTCCGGGATAATCAATAATCTCATTATAAATAGTAAACAGCTGTCCGCCTAACTGTGCCTGCTCTTCAAGAAGCAAGCAATCAACGCCTAGCCTTTTACACCACACGGCAGCAGAGATACCAGCGGGTCCTCCGCCAATAATCAGTACGTCAACATGTTGCATACAGCTCACCTCGCTTCTGCTTCTCAGCTTATATGGCTTTTTGTTTCTTTACATTTGTCGCTGTAAAAGAGATAAAAATTCTCCACGAACCTCTGGTTTTTCCATAAATGTTCCTCGAACGGATGAAGTGGCTGTAGAAGCTGAAGATTTTTTAATTCCTCTTCCGCACATGCACATATGCTTTGCTTCAATAATCACCATAACTCCTTTCGGTTCTAACACTTCTTCGATTGCATCTGCGATTTCATTTGTTAGACGTTCTTGAACTTGAAATCTCTTTGCGTATCCTTCTACCGTACGAGCGATTTTAGATAAACCTGTAATTTTTTTATCCGGTATATACCCAACGTGGGCAACGCCAAAGAAAGGCGCAAAGTGATGTTCACACATTGAGTGAAATTCAATGTCTCGTATTAACACCAATTCATTGTGATTCACATCAAATGTTTTTTCCAAATGAGCTTTCGGATCTTCTCGGTAGCCTTCCGTGTATTCTAAAAACGCCTTTAGCACGCGGTACGGCGTCTCTTCAAGGCCGTCTCTTTCCGGATTGTCTCCGCATAAATCAATCAGCTCTTTCACCGCATTCATAAATGTGTCAGCTTGACCTATTTTTTTATCTATTTCAGTTGAATTCGTGCCTAGTGTTTCTAAAAATTTTTGAGCAATTAAATTTTGTGTACTTAGTGCCATCTTTTTATGTCCTCTTCCCTTTTCTTAGTAAGTTTATTTTTAAATGATGGTTTTGCTTCAGCTATTTAAAAACGCTTCTTCAAAATCTTCTGCAGCAAGAGGCTTGCTAAACAAGTATCCCTGCATGTGATCACAGCCATTTTTCATTAAAAACGCTTTTTGATATTCTTCTTCTACACCTTCTGCGATTACCTCCAGCTTTAAGCTTTGAGATAAGCTGATAATCGCCTGGGCAATTTCACTGTTGCTGTAATCTTCTTGAATATCTTGGATAAAAGACCGGTCGATTTTCAAACAATCGATTGGTAATTTTTTTAAATAACTCAACGAAGAATATCCGGTTCCAAAATCATCGATAGAAATTGATATACCATATTTCTTTAACAGATGTAAAGCTTTAATCGTTTCTTCCGCGTTCATAAGCAGTGTACTTTCTGTAATTTCCATTTCAAACCAAGCGGGATCAAATCTATGCAGCGAAAGAAAGTGTTTAATTTCATTAACCAAAACAACCGGATCTTGAAATTGCCGCGGGGAAAAATTGACCGCCAGTGTCATTTTTTCGTCTGAGACCTTATTCCATTCGCTGACTTGAGAACAAGCTTTCTTCATCACAACTTCCCATAAGTATTGAATCAAACCAGCTTCTTCTGCTATAGGGATAAACGCTTCTGGAGAAACAAATCCAAGCTCTGCGTCATTCCAGCGAACTAATGCTTCTACGCCGGTGATTACATTGCGCTTTGCTTCTATTTTCGGCTGATAGTAAACGTCAATGTCGCCTTTTTGAATTGCTTTTCGCAAGCGCGTTTCGATGTGAACTTTTTCAGCTTGTTTTTTATTTAACGAGTCATGATAGATACTTACTTTACTGCCGCCTTGTCTTTTTGAAGCATACATGGCAACATCTGCATACGTAATAAGCGTATCTAAATTCGTAGAATGCTCGGGATAAAAGCTTAATCCGCTGCTTATACTGACGAACACTTCATCGTTGTCAATGTAGCAGGGCTGTTGAACATACGCCATGATCTTCTCGGTGATACCTTTAACTTCTTCCGGTGTAAAATCACTGAATAAAATGACAAACTCGTCTCCTCCTTGCCTTGTAAGAAAGCTGTTAGCAGAAGGAAGACATTCTTTAATTCGGTTAGCTATCAGCTGTATAAGCTGATCTCCTTTTGAATGCCCTAGCGTATCATTAATATCTTTAAACCGGTCTATATCCATAAATAACACGGCTACGTGACGAATGGACTTTTCCTTCGACTCAATTAAGCGCCTGTTTAATTGTTCTTTAAAATATCTTCTGTTCGGCAATCCTGTCAAAAAATCGTGGTACGCATGATACTCACTTTCTTCCTGACTTTTCTTTAAATCATCTACATATGTTTTTAAAAAGTGAGAAAGGTGGTTGATGTTTGCTACAAGTCCTCCCAGCTCATCTTTTCTTCTTGTATTCAGCACCTTGCCGAAATTACCTTTAGCGATTTGGTTCACGTGCTCCATAATATGTTTAATCGGCCGCGTAATGGATGTAGAGAAGATAAAGCTTATAATAAGGACAATAAAGATAAACGGAAGAGACAATAATAAATGTTTAATTAATTCTTGCTGCAGTTCTTTTTCAATAAGTCCGTAGTCATACACTACGCCTATTACATAAGCTGGAGTGTTTTTTTCTTTAATCGGTACCAATGTCTTTAATACTTTTTTATGGTTAATTTCAGCAAGATAGCTTTGTGATTTTCCCGTTTTTAAGACCTCTTGTATGGATTTTTTATCCCGTTCGGTATTTCGGTACGTGTATGTTCCGTACCAAATCGGCTGATCTTTTATTTTAATATATTTATTGCCGTTTAAGTATACGTTTTGATTTCTTTTCCCGAAATTTTTGGGGTTAAAAACGGTTAGTTCAAGAACGCCTTCCAGATTTTCTGTGAAGCGGTTCATCACGTTCGTAGGACCGAACCTTTTTTCAAAATCCAGTACGTGCCGATCACGGAAATAAGGATCAATAATATAATTAGTAGACCCGTCGTAATAATAGCCCCACTTGTCAATGTGATTAGGGTTGCTGGAGGCTACTTCAATCGGACCGCTCCAAAAGTGAGGTAGAGTCACTCCTTTTTTGGTAGTAATCGTCTGCTGAGAAAGCAGCTGCCGAAAAGATGTATACCAATAGCCCCACTCTTTTGTAGACATATTGATTTCCTTAGGATCAGAAGATTTTACGCCTATAATATCATCTCCCGCAGGAGCTAATAATGTAATGTGAGATATCATCAGTTTTTTAGCCAGTCGCTTTAACTCGTCATTGCTGACGTCATGGTAATCAGCAGGCAAAGAATCCTGAATCGCAACCGAAGCCGTTCTTAATTCTTGTGCCATTCGATTTTCCATATAGGAAGCACTATTTTTTGAGTTTTCGACTTCGTACGCAATTTCCTCTGTTACCAGCGTGATTTCTTTTTTGTTAAATTCTATTAATCTATTTTTTGATCGAATGTAGTGCAAGGTATTATTCGCTAGTAGAATACACAATACCAGCAAAGTAAAGAATACGGATAACTTTTTCTTTATCGACACTAGTTGGCTGCCTCCTGTTTAAAGAACGGATCCGACAGTTTTAACACCTGCCTATATGCTCTAGCTTTACATCGGATACTATTCTTCAATTTCCACAAAAAAAGAATGAACTCATACAAAAAACCAACCGCTTTGGTTGGCTCTATTCTTAACTAATTATAAAACATATTAAATACATACTTTTATTTACATGGGTAGAACAAATTTGTATTACTATAATATTTTAACTTCTTTTTTCAAAATATCAAAGGGGGAAAATTTAACTTTCTTTATTCCTGCCCCTATTTCTTAAACTTCTTCAAAATTCGATGATATCAATAGATTCCCACGCCCGTTAATAAAATAATCGTTCCCCACTGATGAGGTAAAAACTTCAGCAGCCATATGGACATTATAATAGTAGCTACCGTTAAGTTACTCAGCCACAGTTCTCGGCTTAGCTTTTTCTTATTCACGATCACAGCCACATAACCAATAGGCGGTGCAAAAAAGCACAGCAGCAGCAGAAATTTTTCTGAACGGTGCCAAGGCTGTTTATTCATTTTTTCTCACTTTTTCTATTTAAAATAAACTGATAGCCAAACGTCACAACGATCCCTGTCCAAAACATAGAAGATGACGACACTAACTCGGCACCTTTATAGGTATACATTATTATGTTCACAAACAGCAGCAATAAAAGTATATAAAAACCTGCCGACACAGCTTTATTCCAATTTTGATGCTCCCGTTTAGAAGCATCCTTAAAAAACTTCATCAAAAAACTTCATCGAAACTCTCCTTTTACATCTTATCCATCACTTGTCCATTTAGGGGTTCTATCTTTATGTTAGCATATTGGGTAGTTTTGGAAAACAGATAGAGGAAATTGTTAGAGTACAGAGTTGAGAAAAATTCTTTTGGTAGTTCCTATTCATAACAGTAAAACGAAAAAACAATGTTTCTCTAGACGTATACCCTAGCCGTTATTTTCTTTTTCCAAATTGACCTATGGAATAATTTAACACACCCTTGTCCACACTATACTTATCTGTTTTTTCATAGATACGTAACATTTTTATAGATAGGAGGAAAGCCTATTGAACGCAGAAAGCAAGCGTTTGACTTCAACTGAAATAACGAGTCTATGCGCGCAGTACCATCAGGATACGCTGGCGGTTTGTGTCGCGAAACACGTTCTTGCAACGGTGACGGATGCCAAGATTCGGTCGCTGTTTGGCTTTTCGCTGGAGTTATCGAAAAAGCATATTGAGCTGCTGACTGCCATTTTTCGGGCCGAACATTTTCCGCTGCCAAACGGATTTACAGATGAAGATGTGGACTTGCACGCACCTCCGCTTTTTACAGACTCGTTTTGGCTGAAATATCTTCACGACATGACGATTCACGGCTTGTCAGGGTACGGCATTTCGTTTAGCGTGTCGATTCGCCGGGATATTCGAGATTATTATCATCAATGTAATTTAGATGCGATGGAAATCTACAATCGGTCGCTCGATTTGCTTTTAGCAAAAAATCTTTATGTGCCGGCTCCTTATTTTTTAAATCCGAAAAAACAAGAGTCGATCACAGATTTGTCTTACGCTCTTGATTTTGTCGGAAAGCAGCGTCTTTTAAACGCAAATGAAGCCGGAAATATTTATTTTAATTTACGTAAAAGCATGGTAACCAAAGCTCTTTTAATTGCGTTTAAACAAGTAAGTAAACGAAAAGACGTGCGGAAAGTCATGGAGACGGGGCTTGATGTAGCCCACAAGCATATTGAACTTTATTCTTCCATTATGCACGAAGAAAACCTTCATACTCCTCCGCTTTTGGATAATGAAATCACAACATCTACACACGCGCCTTTTTCAGAAAAGCTGATGACGTTTCACGCAGGAGCAATGTTCAAGGTAGCCATTACATACTATGCAACTGCGATGACCACCAGCATGAGGCTTGATATTGTCGGTCACTGTGAAGCATGTATTTTACGAGACTTAAAAGTAGCGGGGCGCTGCAGCGAAGTGATGATTAAAAACGGGTGGATTGAAAAGCCGCCTGAAGCAAGCGACCGCAAAGAAGTGTAAGTTTTTCATCGTAAGTCTTGACCTGAAACGCGTTTCATACTTTATGCTTTAGTTATTCCCATCAGCCGGCGTGACACGAACGGTGGCGTTACGGCCGATATGTTATCCATAAAAAAATCCGGTGGATTCACCGGATTTTTTGGTATGCTTACATATTCATTTCTTTTTTATACGCCAGGTACGAATACAGATAAGGAATCGCCACGCACAGAACGATACTCCCCCACATGATAACTGACTTGTATCCATCAGGTAAAAAAGCGCTAATAAGAATTAGCAGTCCGCCGATAAAAAAGAGCTTTCCAGATAACCGATGCGTCTTTTTCCATACGGTTTCATTGCTCAATGTCCACGGTGTACGAATCCCCATAAAATAGTTAGAGCGCACGCGCTGCAAGTAGTTTCCAATAATGATAAAAACGAGTCCAGCGATAATCGGAGCAATGTACGCCATCGGCACGTTATAGCCCAGCCCCTGTAAAATAGTACTCATATTTACAAAAAAGAATAATAGCAGTACGGCGTTTAACAGGATGTTATACGTTTTTGAAAAGTACTTATAATTTTCTTTACGCGGGTCAATTCGCGGAACAAATGCGATGATAAAATAAATCAGTGCCATGATTCCTACTGTTAAGATCATTGCATTTATCTTTGTTGCAAATCCGTCTGCTTCTCCATTTGCCCCCCAGTGGATGGGCATCGTAGCTGGAAGGTGCGGCAGTGCAATCAGCCATGCAACCAGTGTTAAAAGGGTAATGCCTAAAGGAAATAAATGCTTTTTCATTTAACTCTCTCCTTTCTGAAAGCTGAAAAACCAGCCGATTAAATCTTGAAAAACGGTTGTATTTAGCGAATAAATCACAAACTGCCCTCTTTTTTCATCTTGAACGAGGTCCGCTTGCTTCAAGATTTTTAAATGATTTGAGATGCTTGGTTTGGTCATGTTAAAATACTCGGAAATTTCTCCTGCGGTTAAATCCCGTTCTTTTAACAGCTCTAAAATCTTCCTGCGAGTGGGATCCGCCAGGGCTTTAAACGTTTCATTCAATTGAAGTTCATCTCCATCATATTTAAGTATTTAGATAATTATCTAAATATTAAACTATAGAATATACTATGTCAATATTTTGAAAAGAGAACATCTGCATTTGACTCATTTTTTTGTTTTTTCAAAGCAGTCCATGCATACAAACTGCGCTTCTTGATGTAAAAAAGCTTTAATTTCAGTCATGCCTCTTTTACTTGGATACTTCATCCGTATCCATACTTCTTCACCAGGCTGAATTTCTTTTTGACAAACAGAGCACAGCTCTTTTATTCCAAACACACTATCCCTCCATTTCTTTATATAACTATACGTTTGACTAGCCAAAGGGTTTCATAAAAAAGAGCCTGAGACATATCCAAATCAATTCCACCTAAAGACAAACAAATGGGAGGAATGAATTGAACCGCTTGTGACACCGCTGGTGATTTCCATGCGAGACTTCGCTTTCCGCGGGCGGCCGGTGAGCCTCCTCGTCGCTTGCGCTCCTGCGGGGTCTCACCTGTTCCGCTTTTCCCGCAGGAGTCTTCGTCTTACCCTCCAATCACCAGCTAGAAGCAACTACAGACATGAAACCTACGTTCATTCTACCAATAAAAAAATCCGAACGATTTATCGTTCGGATCTTCCTTCACCTAACATACTTATGTCCTAACCTCTTTTAAACATTATAGCGGCGTTACGTCTTCCTGCTGTTTTTGCTGTATTCTTTGCTTTTTCGATTTTCTGAAATGAAGCAGTTCATATACAACGGGAATGACTACAAGTGTAAGCAGAGTCGCAACGGCCAATCCTCCGATTACAACGACTGCTAGACTTTGAGAAACAAGGCTTCCGCTTTCGCTTTGTTTAAATAAAAGCGGCAGCATTGCACAAATCGTAGCAGCGGACGTCATGACAATTGGACGCATACGCGTAGCGGCTGCTTCGACAATGGCATCGCGCATAATCATTTTCTTTTCATTTTGCTTCACGCGGTCTAGAAGTACAATTGCATTGGTCACAACGATACCAATCAGCATTAATGCTCCAAGTAAAGCCGTTATATCTACTGGAATACGGCTGATTAATAAACCTAACACGGCACCGATTGCAGCAAGCGGAAGTGAAAATAAAATCGCAAACGGCGTGCGAATCGTTTTAAACGTAATCACCATAATTAAGAACACAATACCAATTGACACGAGCATTGTAATGAACAAGTCAGAGAAATCTTCTCCTTGCTGAGTGCTTGCTCCGCCGATTACAACGTCAACATCTTTTGAAATGGACAGTCCTTTATTCTTACCGTCTCCAAAAATCGTTGTTTGAATGTCTTTATTAATCTCTGAAAGCTTTTCTGGATTGACATCCGCTGTTACTTGAATATACGGGTCTCCATTTTTATGAAACTGATTTGTTGGCTTTTCAGATTGCGTTAGTGAAGCCACCTTTGAAACAGGTGACGGTCCTGCCTCTGTCATAATAGAAATATCTTTTAACTCTTTTGGTGATGTTGGATTTAGGACAGATTCAAGAAGTACGTTTGCTTGCTTGCCTTCTAAATCTATCGCTCCAATCGGCGTTTTATTCAGCATAACGCCAAGCTGCTGCGCTAATTGCTGAGTGTTCGCTTTTGTTGGATCTACATCTAAAGAGTAAATGGTTTTCTTTTCGTCTTGGTTGGTAGAAACTTTGTCTACTCCTTTTATATCGCTGATTTCTTTCTTAATGCTGCTTGCTGTTTTTTCTAATTTGTTCATGTCGTTTCCAATCACATCAACGGTAATGGAAGTAGTGGAAGCTCCCATTAGTGAAGCAGCACTGACGCTAAGGTCCCCTCCGTCATAGAGTTTCTTTTGATTTTGGATTCGTTTCATCAGCGAATCAATGTTTTCACTGTCTTTTACTATAATCGTATACGTAGCTTCAGTAGGCGACCCAACGTCTCCCCACTTTGCTCCTTCGTCTGTATTACCAAGCTGCATATATACATCTTTCACTTCTTTTTGAGCTAAAATATAGCGTTCAAGCTGCAGTGATTTTTCTTCTACGGTTTTAATTGGCGTATTATTTGGATAGCTTAACGTCGTGCCTACAAAGTCAGATGAAGAGTTATCCACCGCTCCTTTAGGCATCATCGTGTAGGCACCAATAGATCCGACAAATAAAAGCAGCGAAAGCAGCAGCACAACCCATTTATGATTAAGCGACCACGTAATAACCTTTGTAAAACGAACCGGCTGTTTGTGCTTGCGAAGTTTTTCATTTTTTAATAATCCGGCGCTCATTAACGGTACAACGGTAAGCGCCACAATTAATGAAGATAGCAGCGAATACGTCAGCGTTAGAGCAAACGGAAGCATAAAGTCTTGAAGACCTCCATTTACAAGGCCGATTGGTAAAAAGACGGCCACTGTCGTTAGCGTAGAAGCGGTAATAGCAGAGCCTACTTCTTTTGTCGCATCAATAATCAAGCCAAGCGAAAATTCTTCTTTTTGCATTTTTCGAAAGATGTTTTCAATAACAACGATGCTATCATCTACCAATCTTCCAATCGCTACCGCTACTCCTCCAAGCGTTAAAATATTAAGCGTGACACCTGATTTGGATAATAGGAAAAGCGTAAAGCAAAGCGATAAAGGAATGGATACAATTGTGATAAACGTAGAGCGAACGCTGCGTAAAAACAGCATGATTACAACGGTCGCAAAAAATGCGCCTAGCAACACTTCTTTCATCATGGAATGAACAGAGTTTTGCACGCTGTCTCCTGTGGCAAAAAATACAGAAGCGTGCACATTGTTATAGTCTTTGTTAATTTGCTGAGACAGTTTTTTTACTTCTTTTGTAATGCTAACGGCGTTTGAGTGACTGTCTTTTGTCACAATAAGTAAAAGTGCATCTTTTCCGTTAATATGCGTCACGACGCCTTCAGGCTTTTTCACCTCTACTTTTGCAAGGTCCCCTAGCGTTACATTCGGTGCAACCGTCAGCTTTTTCACTTTATCCAAGCTGTCAATTTTACCAGTTACGTTGATGTTGCTCGACTTGTTATTAATGACTTTTTCTCCAACTGCAAGCGACGTGTTTTTTCCTTCTAACACGCTGATGACTTTATCAATCGTCACGTTCTTTTGTGACAATTTTTTATTATCAACTTTAATAGACACGTAGGAATCCGCTGTTCCATACGTTTGAACACTCGCAATGCCTTTAACGTCTTTATATTTAGGGATCAGTTTTTTCTCTGCAAGATCCAGATTGTCTCTTGTTAATCCTTCTTTAAATGTGAGTGAAATATCTGCGATGGGAATCATTGAGGTATTTAATTGAATAACATTAGGCTCTGATACGCTGGCTGGAAGTTGCACCGAAGACAGCGCTTCTTGGACGTTTGTTTTTGCTTCTTTCATATCCGTTTTGGATTCAAATGAAATATCGATTTTGGAATAGCCGTCTCCCGTCGTCGAATACACGTTACTTTTTCCTTTAACACCGGCTACCGCTTCTTCAATTGGTGACGTCACTTGTTTTTCCATCGAGTCTGCATCCGTTCCTTGCCCCATAACCACTACTGACACTTGAGGCTGATCAGCGGTCGGCAGGAATTCCATCGGAAGTGTAAAATAACTAATGACTCCTAAAGCTAAAATTAAAATAGACATAATGGTGATAGCCGCTTTATTTTTAAACGACCATTTGGTGATCCAAGACATGAAATTTCCCCTTTCACTTTTTCGTACAAACTTAGCCAAACATTTCTAGAATATGCTAAATAACTACTAAATTATACCTAATCTATCTTACCATTTAAAGACTTATTTTTGTAAAAAGTCCCATTATTTGAACAAGATTATTTATGGATAATATAAGCAGCTCCTTTACAGCACAAAAAAAAGACGCCGATACCCGGCGTCCCACATGTAGTAAGTGAAAGAAGAAGAAGAATATGCCTACGATTTCTCAGGCAATTCTATGACCTTACTTGGTTTCTTCCCGTTTTTTTATGAAATAAACATATTTAGCATAAATTCCCTCAACTAGCAGCTCGGCTGTGCTTTGATTCCGTATCGTTTTGAATTTTTAAGGAAGTCAATAAAGCCACGATGCTTCCTGCAAAGCCAAATAAAAACAAGTGATGAATGCCTCCCATAAAGCTTCCGCCTGAAGTCAGCAACGCACCCATAATGGTAACACCGATTGCTGTTCCCATGTTTCTGCAAAACATAAAAAACGACGTTGAAATACCTCTTTCATGTCCTCCTACTAATTGCTGTACACCAATGACTCCAACCGTAGAAAGCAGACCAAACGATAGTCCTTGCACAATCATGACGCAAAACACATAAAAGAAACCGTGACTTTCATTTAGCATAAGCAGAAGTGTTCCCGAGCCAACCAGCAGCACATTCCCGATTAACAACAGCTTTCTGTAGCCATGTTTTAAAATCCATTTACCTGCAGGCACGGATACAGACATCCATCCGACCGCCGTCCCTAACAGCGCTACTCCGCTCATAAACAGTGACAGATGCGCTACTCGCTGTAAAAATAACGGAATGTAGCTTGACGTACCGAATAAGGCCACCGTTCCAATAAACGCATTGATATTAATCCATGACAGCGTTTTGTTTTGGAACATGGACAGCGGTACAATCGGAGAAGCATGTTTTCGTTCATGGAGATAAAAAATCACTAATAAAATAAGTCCCGCGACTGTATACACAACTCGGTTCTGTTCCACTACCGTAACAAGCAGCAGCGACGTAACGCCCGCTCCAAACAAAATGGCACCGATGTAATCGACTTTTGCTCTTTTCGGCTCATAGCTTTCTTGGTACGGCATTAACGTAAGAAATGAAACGATACATACCGGTAAATTAATAAAGAAAATCCATCTCCACGTTAAATAATCCACAAAAAAAGCGCCTAAAAGCGGAGCTAACACAGCTGATAATCCCCACATCGTTGTAAACAGCGCCTGAATTTTCCCTCGTTTCTCTACGGGAAATAAGTCTCCGGCAATAATAGCGGGAAACGCCACCATAAACCCTGCTCCTATTCCTTGAACCGCACGGAAAAGAACAAGCTGAATCATCGTATTTGCCACGCCGCAAAGCATCGAACCAATTAAAAAAGCAATAATTCCAAACCCAAATACTTTTTTGCGGCCAAATAAATCCGATAATCTTCCCGCTACTGGAGATAAAATCGTGCTTGCGATCATGTACGAAGCAAACGACCACGCGTACAAATCAAATCTTCCAAGCTCTTTTGCAATAACGGGCATCGTCGTATTCATAATCGTTGAATCAAGCGAAGCCACTAGCATTGCCAGCACAATACTAACCATTACGGACGTTCTGCTTTTCATTTGACAATCTCCTTATCTGTATAATCTGAGCATTTAGTTTACTCCTGCTTGATAGATGTTGTCTAGATTTGTGCATAAAAAAGCAGATAAAAAGCTGAACTATAGCTTTTTATCTGCTTTTTTGACAAGGCCAGCTAACCCCCTGATTGTCAGCAATGTAAAACTAATACTTGCAAATGTATGAAAGATGGTCCACTTTTTCCATTTAAACAGATTGCTATTTCTCTCTAAATACCACTGGCTGATACTCATCGGAACGCTCCACATCAAGCTTTTTAGTAAGATTGCAGGAAGCTTGTCTTCATAAGATTGTCTAACCCAAACCATACTTAGCAAAGGAAAAAACAGCAGATCATATAAAATATTAGTTGAAAAAATGCGAGGATACGGCCGAACAGGATATTTGATTCGATTCGTGTTTACAGCATAAGCATCAATAAGCGTGGCCAAAATCCCTTTTGCAAAAAAGACAATCAGCCTTTCTTTAAATTTCGATTTTTTTACAACAAAAGGAAAAAGAACTGTACACAACACAGTTAGCCCTTTTAGCAGTGTTCGTTCCATTTGTAACACTCTTTTCTTTGGGAATATCCATTAGTATGTACGATTACTGGCTAAAATAATAAGCAGGAATATAAAAAGCTTCTCACCGTAAAGGAGAAGCCTTTCTTTTCTTATTTTACATCTTCGCTTACCGGCTCTTGGTCAGACAGTTCTTTGTTTCGAGCCATAACCGCAAATCCAGCCATCACGATGATGCTGCTTGAAATACCGTATAGAATTGGCGTGGTAGAAGAAAGCCCTTCAATTAATAGACCTCCAAGTACTACTAGCGTACTGACAACAATCGCTGAAACTCCTGCTTTTGGATGAATGTCTTTCCAAAACAGCGACACAACAAACGGAACAAAAATCGCTCCTGATAAAATCGCATACGCCACGTCTAGAGCAACAAGCACGTCTTGAATCCAAAGAGCAAAAATAATAGCAAGTACGCCGACAATAAGTGTATTCACACGGGTTAAAACTAAATAGTTTTTCTCTGAAATATTTTTAAGCCACACTTTTTTAATAATATCGTTACTAATCAGCGTAGAAGACGCAAGCAGCGTTCCTGAAGCAGTTGACATCAGCGCCGAACAAACGCCCGCTAGTACGAGACCTAATAACCCTTGAGGCAGAATTTGAATCGCAAGCGTCGCAAAAATGCTTTGACTGCTTTCTGCGTTTGGCAGCAGCAAATACGCACACATTCCAATTACGCTTCCCGCAATTGCGTAGGCAATGCTGTACACCCCTGCAAAAATGGAGCCGTTTCGCGCAATTCTTTCTGTTCGCGCCGTAAATACCCGCTGCCAAATATCTTGAGATACTGCCATACCAAGCGTATACAAGAGGAAATACTGAAAGATTTGACCGTATCCAATCGATGAAAAATCAAAATACGATGATGGTAAATCTCCGGTAAGGGCTTTAAAACCTCCTGCTTCTGATACGCTCATTGGAAGCATAAATCCAAAAATCGCCACCGTCATCACAACAAATTGAATAATATCAGTAACCGTTACGCTCCACATTCCGCCTAAAATCGTGTAGAACAAAACAATCGAACCGCCAATTAACATCGATGCCGTCATGTTCCATCCAAGCAACGCATGAATGATCGTTCCCATTCCAATCACCTGAGTGACTGATACCATGAGTGTATAAATAGCGGCAACAACCGCGCTGATAATTTGCGCTTGAGCGTTATATCTTTTTCCTAGCAGCTCACTGATAGTCGTCACTTTCAACGACGAAATCCGCTTAATAAAAATCGTGCCAAGCGTAATGATTCCAAGTCCAATCATCGTCACAAACCAAATGCCAGACAGCCCGTGCTCGTAGCCAAGCTGAGCCGTTCCAATCGTTGACGCTCCGCCTAAAATAACGGCTGATAAACATCCTAAATACATAAACATCCCTAAGTTTCTTCCGGCTAAAATAAAATCTTCTGATGACTTTGCTTTTAACGAGCCAATAATACCCGCTACAACCAATACGCCAAAATAGACAAACATAACCGTCATATCCAGTCCGTTCATAACAGATTCCTCCTTCGTATAGGTCAATCTATCTTTCACTGAAGCCAAGAGCTGTCTTGATTTTACTTAAATCACGTGAAGACTTGTGATTTCCGTTAGCGCTTCATCTAAAACGCGAAGCCCCGAATCAATTTCTTCTTTTGTAATCGTTAAAGGAGGAATCATTCGAATCACTTCTCCGCTATTTCCGCAAAGGTAAAACAGCACCCCTTTTTCCAAACATTTGTCTAAAATCTCAAGAAGAAGATTTCCGTCACCTTGCTTTGTTTTCGGATTAATAATTTCAATTCCAATCATTAGTCCTACTGAACGAATGCTTCCGATAACTTCATGCTTCGCCTTTAAATGCTGAAGCTGATCCGCTGCATATTTCCCCATTGCTTTTGAGTTTTCAATCAGCTTTTCTTCTTTTAGTACGTTTAGCGTCGCAAGTGCTGCTGAACAAGCGATGGGGTTGCCTCCAAAAGTTGTTCCGTGTGTACCAATCGGCCACTTTTCCATGAGCTGTTTAGAAGCTACGGTAGCACTTAACGGAAGTCCTGATGCTATGCCTTTTGCGATTGCCATAATGTCAGGCGTCACGTCAAACGTTTGAGCTGCAAACCACTCGCCGGTACGTCCGAACCCTGTTTGCACTTCGTCAAAAATAAGCAGAATGCCGTGTCTATCACATACTTCTCTTATTTTTTGCAGCCATGCTTTCGGAGGGATTACGTAGCCGCCTTCTCCAAGAACCGGCTCTACAATCATGCACGCCACTTCTTCCGGCGTTACTTGATGCTTAAACAACGTGTCAAAATCTTTTTCTAACTTTTCCACGCAGTAGATTTCCGGATCTTCTCCTTTTGGACACTGAGTCACGTCTGCATAAGGCACTTGATACGTTAAGCCCGATGGCTGAAGAAATTTACGGTATTTGCTTTTGGATGTCGTCACGCTAAGCGCTCCGAGAGAACGGCCGTGAAAGCAGCCCATAAACGAAACCGTATAAGGTCTTTGCGTCACGTACTTTGCTAGCTTTAACGCTCCTTCTATTGCTTCAGTTCCGCTGTTGGCAAAGAAAAAGCAGTCCAGGCCTCTTGGCAATACTGTTTTTAATTCTTCAGCAAGCTGTAAAATAGATTTGTACATAATCACACCTGACGGGCCGTGCATAAGATGATCAACGCTATCTTTAATCGCTTGTACAACTTTAGGGTGACGATGACCTGTATTAGCTGTTGCAATACCCGATGTAAAATCTAAATACGTTTTTCCGTCAGCTCCGTAGTAGTAGCAGCCCTCTGCTTTTACCACCGGTAAATTAGGATGATCTTTCGCCATGCTTGGTGCTAATAAATCCGGTAAACTGTTCATTAACTGTGTAAGTGATGTCTGCGTCATCTGACTTCCTCCTCGCAATCTATCAAGTAATGTGTTTGTACTTATTTTACATGCAAAGAGCGTGCCAAAGACGTTAAAAAACGGAATGTTTTTTTAATTTTCTAACAACTGAAGGCTGACTGATTCCGAGTGCTTCACCTATTTCTGTTGTCGTTTTATACTGTTTTTTTGCTCTTACTAATATCTCTTTTTCCAGCTCGTTTAACGCGTCATTAAGCTTCATTTCCCCATGTTCTTCAACGTGCTGAACCCGTTTTTTTCTATGCAGAGAATGCGGCAAATGCTCCATTGTAATCAGCGTTTGTGAAGATACAACCACGGCGTGTTCAATCACATTGATTAACTCTCGTACGTTTCCTTTCCACTCGTGGGAAAGCAGTGCGTGAATAACCGCATTATCAAACGTTCTTTTTCGATTATATTTCTTTTCAAACTGCTCGGCAAAATGTGTGAGCAGCGGAAAAATATCTTCAGGGCGCTCGTTCAAAGATGGAATGGTAATCGGTACGACGCTTAAACGAAAATACAAATCTTCTCGAAATTCTTTTTCAGCGACGGCTTTTTCTAAATCTTTGTTCGTCGCTGCAATTAAGCGAAAGTCCACGGTTTTGGGCTTTCTTCCTCCAACGGAATAAAACTGTTTTTCTTGAATGAGCTTTAAGATTTTTACTTGATGAGCCGGTGACAGTTCTCCCACTTCATCTAAAAAAAGCGTGCCCCCGTCTGCTAATTCGACCAGTCCCACCTTTCCGTTTTTCGATGCACCGGTAAAAGCACCCGCTTCGTAGCCAAACAGCTCAGCCTCAAATAAATGATCTGGAATCGCCCCGCAGTTCACTTCAATAAACGGCCCTTTTCTTCTTGTACTTTTGTTATGTATCAGCTTGGCTAAATGCGTTTTTCCTACTCCTGATTGCCCTAAAAGTAAAATATTTACGTCCACGTTCGAAACGTGAACGGCCGTACGAAGAACGTGCTGCATCTTATCGCTGTTGCATACAATTCCTTCAGTTGATAGGTTTTGGTTTCTCAGCAGCATAAGCTCGCTCTTTACGCGCTGCATTTCGCCTTCCATCGCATCAAGATATGTCTTCATTTCCATAAGCTCCGTCACATCGTGAGAATAGCTGACGATTCTTTTAATCTCTCCTTTTTCATCTTTGACAGGAATGCCCGTAACGAGCACTTGCTTGCCTTGTTTAGTTGTTTGTACAAGCGTAATTTTCTTCTTTGTTTCAAGCACAATTGGGGTAACGATTGGTGTAAAAAGCCCTTGTTTTTCAAGTTCATAAACAGACTTTCCCAGCAGTTTTTCAGCTTTTACATCGTAAATGTTTCCCGTTCCTTCATGTATTCGCACAATGATGCCTTTTTCATCCGTCACAAGCAAATCATCTTTTAATGAATGAAGGATCCACTGATTTTCATTCCATTCTGAATTCATGCATGCTCCCCGCTTTCTATTCATTTTTGAATAAAACACAATTCGTTTTTGAATACGGCATTTATTTTTGAATAATCAATTTATTATATCACAAGGACTTCTTTTTATTTTGAAACAGCAATTGAAATGAAGTTAAAAATGCATTAATATATTTTTATGAAGTTATAACTTCTTTTCTAGGAGGCTATATGAAGCAATCATTTCAAGAATTAATTAAACATAAATTCCCTGACCTTTCTCGCGGTCAAAAAAAAGTAGCTGAGTTTCTCGTTAATTTTACGGAAAAAGGCTCGCTGTACACGGCTGAGCAAATTGGCAAAGAAGCAGGTGTCAGTGAAACAACCGTTATTCGTCTAGCTTACGCACTGGGGTTAAATGGTTTTTCCGATTTGCAGGAGCTAATGCGAAAAGAATGGCTTTCTTCTGCCGAATCAAAAGAATCAGCTAGCAAGCCTGCAGCTGATTCTGCAGCGGAAGAAAAGAAACCTTTTAGTGAATGGCTTTCCCCTGTTGACGAAAAAGAATTATCTCAAGCTGTAGATGCGCTTATCAAAAGTGATCAAGTGTATATTGCAGGTTTCCGTGAATCTCATACGGCGGCTTACTGGCTGTATTATAAAATGAATCAGCTTCGCAATCATGTTCTTTTATCTTTTCCAACAGGATTTTTGCTTGAAACGCTATGCAATCTTACTAGTGAATCTGCTGTTGTTGTATTTTCACTGCCGCGCTATACAAAAGAAGCGCTCGAAGTAGCTCAGCAAGCTAAAAAACAAGGAGCGAAAGTAATTGCCATTACAGACCGCCGTTTGTCTCCGGTAGGCCAAATCGCTGATATCACGCTTTTAGCCGGAACAACCGAACATATTTTATCGCTTCTTGCCCTATCTCAAGTTGTAATTAGCAGCATGCAAAAAAGAGATGAAAAAACGGCTGGAAAACGACAAGAACACTTGGAAAAACTCTATGCCGAGCAAGGCATCTTTTTAGAATAGATAATAGAAAGGAAGTAAGCAAATGACTGAAGCCTTAACGATTCGTTCACTTACAACAACCACTGAACTAGAAGAGGTACGCGCATTAGAAAGCCGCGTCTGGGGAGAAGAAGAAGCCACGCCTGTCCATCAAACCTTGACCGCTGTTAAAAATGGAGGTCTTGTTCTCGGTGCGTTTCTAAATGAAAAGCTGATTGGCTTTCAATATAGTTTTCCCGGGTTTGACGGAACGTGCGTCTATTTATGTTCTCATATATTAGCAGTTGACCCTGCCTATCGCAGCATGGGTATCGGTGCCAAGCTTAAGCATGCGCAGAGACAAGAAAGTAAAAAAAAGGGTTATTCATATATTAGCTGGACGTATGATCCTCTAGAAAGCGCCAATGGGTATTTAAATATTGGAAAGCTTGGAGCCGTTTGTTCTACGTATATTGAAAACTGCTACGGAGACATGAACGATCCGTTAAATGCTGACTTGCCTTCTGATCGATTCGTTGTAGAATGGGCATCCGCAGAAGATACAAAACGAGCTCAGCCTCTTTATACGCCAGAACAAATAATGGACGCATCGCTCATTCAATGGACGTTAACGGATGAAAGGTTTCCTTCTGTTAGAGATATTGACGAAAAACTGTTAAATGATGACGTTGTAGCTGTAGCTATTCCGTCTGCTTTTCAGCAAATGAAAGAAGCTTCTCCTTCTCTGGCATTGGACTGGCGTATGCGAACAAGACGCGTATTTCAAACGTGTTTTGCAAAAGGATTTGAAGTAACAGACTTCATGAAGCATCCAGAGAGCAGCGCACCCGTTCATTTTTATATTTTAACGAAAAAAGAGGTGCAAAAATGAACATAAAACACGTCATTTTACGGCATTTAAAAATGGATTTACTTCATCCGTTTACCACAAGCCTTGGAAAAGAAGTGGATCGAAATTTTATTTTAGTAGAAATTCAAGACGAAGACGGACGATCCGGCTGGGCTGAATCCGTAGCGTGCGCGGATCCTTTTTATAAAGAAGAAACGCTCAAAACAAACTGGCACATTATGGAGGATTTTTTAATTCCCTTGCTTCAAGAGAAAGAAATTCAGCACCCTGACGAAGTATCTCAACGCTTTGCTCATATTCGAGGCAATTACATGGCAAAAGCGGCGTTAGAAGGCGCTGTTTGGGATTTGTATGCGCGCAGGCAAAACCTCTCTCTATCTAAGGCGCTAGGAGGCAGTAAAAGTCAAATTGAAGTTGGTCTCAGCGTTGGCATTCAGCCTACGATTGACGAAACGCTTCGAAAAATTGAAGCCGGCTTGAATGAAGGATATAAGCGGATCAAAATTAAAATTAAGCCGGGCTGGGATCTTAACTTGACGCGCGCAGTTCGAAACGAGTTCCCTTCTATTCCCCTGATGGTTGATGCGAACTCTGCTTATACGCTTGCAGATGCTAATTACCTTGCTCAGCTTGATGAGTTTGATTTAATGATGATCGAACAGCCATTGGCTCATGATGATTTAATTGATCACGCTGAACTGCAGGCCCGCATGCGCACGCCCATTTGCTTAGATGAAAGCATTCATTCAGCTGAAGACGTTCGAAAAGCTATTAAACTTGGAAGCACACAAATTATTAACATTAAAATTGGACGAGTAGGCGGACTAACAGAAGCCAAAAAAATTCATGACCTTTGTCAAACTCACGGTGTGCCCGTATGGTGCGGTGGCATGCTGGAATCGGGTATCGGACGAGCACATAATATTGCCATTACCACACTTGCTAATTTTACGCTTCCCGGAGATACGGCCGCATCATCTAAATACTGGCCGCGTGATATCGTTCATCCGGAAATCGCGGTCGACAACGGTATTATTTCCGTTCCTGATACACCAGGCATCGGCTACGAACCTGATCACGATCAGATAAAAGCGCTAACTTTACACGAAAAAGTCTATACTTGCTAATCTTAAACAGACTGGAACAAAAGTTTGTTAGCTGAAGGAAAATCCGAACGATGAATGGTTCGGATTTTTTTATTGATATGGTGAGCGCAGGTTTCATGTATATAGTGGCTTTTATCTGTGCAAGAAGAAGACTCCTGCGGTACAAGCAGAAAGAAAAGGCTGGCATGGAAATCAACAGCAATATAAAGCAATGCCTACTAGCTCCTTTATCCAATTGATTTTTCTTTAGATTGGATAGATTTAGTTATGTCCCAGCCTCTTTTTCATAGGCGTCTCTCCCGATACGACACGTGCCTTGGCAAGATAAACAAACATATTAGCAAAAATGGTCTTATGCACAATCCTTCTAGTAATAAATGAATATAAATAGAGTGTAAGGGACATGCAAGGGTATATTCATTACAAATTTTAGAAGAAAGGAGCATACTGATGAATATTGAAATTGGAATTGCCATTTTCGTGTTTACAATGACAATGCTCGTCATTTTTTGGAGGCCGAACGGCATCAACGAAGCATGGCCGGCATCCATAGGAGCAGCCATTATCCTCCTTACAGGCATTGTATCCAAATCAGACATTGTTGATATTTTCGGAAAGATAAGCGGCGCTTCTATCACCATTATTGCCACCATTGTCATGGCCGTCATATTAGAAAGTTTCGGATTCTTCCACTGGGCAGCTGCACGGCTAGTGAGTTTATCCAAAGGCTCAGGGTACCGATTATATTGGTACATTCAACTGCTTTGCTTTTTAATGACTTTACTATTTAATAATGACGGCAGTATTTTAATTACCACTCCAATTTTAATTCTACTTTTGAAAAACCTTCAGCTAAAACCCCACCAGCAGATCCCCTACCTTTTAAGTGGAGCGCTTATTGCTACCGCTTCCAGCGCGCCTATAGGTGTAAGTAATATTGTCAATTTGATTGCCTTAAAAATTGTTCATATGTCGCTTTATATGCACACTGCGATGATGTTTGTACCGGCGACACTTGGTTTATTATTTATGTCTTGGCTCATGTATACGGTCTTAAAACGCCATTTGCCAAAAAAACTGCCGCATGCTTCAAAAGATATAGAAGAGAGTTTCTTTACGAAACAGTTTCACCCCTTAAAAGGAAGCATTTCTGTTGAAACAAAACGTAAACGCACACAATTTATGCTGAAAGTTTTATTATTTGTGTTTGTTATGCGCTGTCTCCTATTTGTCGCCTCTTATTTCGGCATACCAATCGAATTGGTTGCTGTACTGGGCTCACTGATCTTACTCATTTGGAGATGGTATCACTTACGTACAAACCCGATTGATATTTTAAAGAAAACGCCGTGGCACATTTTCGTTTTTGCATTTTCAATGTACGTTATTATTTACGGATTGCATAACGTAGGATTGACGGAACTACTTGTAAAAATTTGCGAACCAATTGTGAATCGAGGGCTTTTTGAAGCAAGCTTTATCATGGGAGGACTTGTTTCCATTCTCTCTAACTTGTTTAACAATCACCCTGCTTTAATGGTCGGAACCATTACCTTGACTGAAATGGGGCTCGATCCTATTACTCTTAAAACTATTTACCTTGCTAATATTATTGGAAGTGATATGGGCTCGCTTTTATTGCCGATTGGAACACTGGCTTCTCTTATTTGGATGCATATTTTAAAAGAAAATCATATCAAGGTAAAATGGAAAGATTATTTAAAGGTATCACTTATCGTTATCCCGCTTACCACCATCGTTACTCTTTTCCTCCTGTTCTACTGGGTTCAGCTCATTTTTTCTTAATACTGATTTACAGGACGGATTGTACTCTTTTGAAGCTTACAGTCCGTCAGAAACAAACAAATGTCTCTCATAAAAACCAACTATATTTTTCTATTGTTTTTTTATAGATACACATTCACCCAATAAAAACATTTTTTTACATTCACTAATTATTTAGAACAATTTAAAAAGAAAATCAATAAATATATTGAATCGAATTTCCTTCATGTGATAAGATATGGTTATATTGTTACTTTAACAATACATAGAGCGAATGAATTAGAAAATATGCAGTTGCATAGAACTTTCTAAACCCCACACGCAACATTTAGAGAGTGACATTCATTTTCTCAGTAACACCCATACCTTTCTGAAAAGAGTGAGTACATTAGACTTGCTCTTTTTGTCTGTTCAGTGATAAGGTTCATTTCTTATGTGAGGCCTTCGTTTACAATAAGACAACAAAAAAACAGGTAACTAAGCATGCCGCTTCTTACCTGTTTTTATATGCTAAAATGATAAAATCAAATTCTATCGCGCGAACGCCCTCTACGAAATTGATTTTAATTCTTCAATTAATTGAAAAAATTTTTCTTTGTTTCTTTCTTCTAATGTTTGATCGACTTCACGTAAAATTTGATCTCTTCTAAAATCTCGGATAGCCTTATTTAATACCATTTTAGCAAATATAGAATCGAGGATATCCATACGGATGGGCTGCGAGTCTGTCGGGTGCTTTTCGATATAAATCAACTCCTATCCTTTCCTCTATTATAACAAATTCTAGCAATGTATCAAAATTTCATCGAGATATGCGCTGTTGTGAAATAGCTTCGTATTCTGTTTCTAGCTCTTGAAGCGTAAGCTCATATAGCTGCTTGTTTCCTTTTTTATAAACCCCTGCATCCAGCAATAAATCAATCATTGATGTTTTTTTACATTGTATGTGAGAGTAAGCTTGTTTTGTCATCGTTACACCGCCTATTTTACACTTAAAAATGAAATGATTTCTCTATCTTTCACGACCTTTCTTTATCATAAGGCCCGTCCTTTAGCTTACTGTGAAGAAAATGTTAAATTTATGTAATAATGCATAAAAAGAGGCCGGGACAAAACTAAATGAATCCAACCTAAAGACGAACAAATGAGATACATGAGCTGAACCGCTTATGACACCGCCGTTGATTTCCGTGCAAGGCTTCGCTTTCCGTGGGCGGGCGCTGAGCCTCCTCGTCGCTTGCGCTCCTGCGGGGTCTCATCTGTCCCGCTTTTCCCGCAGGAGTCTTCGCCTTGCCCTTCAATCAACGGCTAGAAGGGACGAAACAGATGAAGCTGTATTCACCATAACAAAAAAAACGAACCACTCATCAAACTTGTTGATGAATAGTTCGTTCTTCACCTGGGCTAAAATACTTTTTCCCAGCCTCTTAGTTCTTCTATTAAAAATCAAAGTTGTCCGGATCTGGACCTACTCGGTGATTTTGGTTTAATTCATTAATTTTACTTACGTCTTCAGCATCCAATTCAAAATCAAATAACGATGAATTTTCAACAATACGATGTTCTTTTGTCGATTTTGGAATCGTTACAACTCCGTTTTGCAGATCCCATCGCAGAATAATTTGAGCAACTGATTTACCGTGCTTTTCAGCAATTCCTTTTAACACATCGTTATCTAGCAATTCTCCTTGCATAAGCGGAGACCATGCTTCTAGCTGAATATCATGCTTTTGACAAAAAGCATGCAGCTCTTTTTGTGTCAAACGAGGATGATACTCCACTTGGTTAATAACAGGCTTAACATCTCCATCTTTCATTAAGTCTTCTAAATGATGAATTTGAAAATTACTTACGCCCACAGCTCTTACTTTTTCTTCTTTATAAAGCATTTCTAATGCTTTCCACGCTGCTTTATACTTACCTTCTACCGGCCAGTGAATTAAGTATAGATCTAAATATTCTAAGCCAAGCTTTTGTAAGCTTGTTTCGTAAGCAGCCAGCGTCTCTTCATAGCCTAAATCTGCGTTCCAAACTTTTGATGTAACAAAAATGTCTTCGCGTGAAAGACCTGCTTCTTTCAGACCTTGGCGAATTCCTTCTCCTACACCTTCTTCATTTCCATAAATAGCTGCCGTATCAATGCTGCGATAGCCTTTGACGATAGCTGTTTTCACCGCGTTCACTAATTCAGGCCCTTCTTCTACTTTAAATACACCTAGTCCAAGCCAAGGCATTTTGACTCCGTTGTGAAGTGTGACTGTATCTTGCAAATGATTACTCATTATAAAAAACCCCCTGCTAATTTCTTTACATTTGTTATTATGAAACAGAAAAAAAGAAAAAGATAGAACCCACTTTAAAGTAAGTTAGGCACTTCAAAGTTCTAAGGTAACTTTTTAGTAACCTTCTATCCCACTTAAAAATCACTAAAAAAAGAATCCTCCGCAGAGAATTCTTTTTTGTTTTTATTTAACGTTTATATTGACTGCTGAACTTGTATTTCCAGCGGCATCTTTTGCCGTCACAGCCAGCTTTACGCCTGGTTTTTGTTTTGGGATAGTTACTTTAAACTGTCCTTTGCCATCTGCTTTGCCCGATGCGATCAGCTTTGTACCGCTTTTAATCGTAATCACGGCATTTGCTTCTGTTTTTCCAGAGATAAAGGTGGACAAAGACGTAACGGCATTCACTGCCGGAGGTGCCGGCGGGGTTGTGTCTTGCACTTTTACAATTTTATACGGGCTGTATCCTACTTTATTTTGCAGCACGGCCGTTACTTCTGTTCCTGCTTTTTGAGCAGGAATTTTTACGCTGAACTTGCCGTTTCCATCAATTTTACCGCTCGCAATAATCTTTCCGCCTGCTTTAATATAAATAGACGCATTTTTTTCTCCTGTTCCCGTTACGGCTGTACTTTTTTCAGTAAGCGTATTAACGGTTGGAAGCGCTGGTTTTGTCTGCGCGGCACTGACCATTACAAACGTGTTGGAGCTGTAGTTATTGGCTGCATCTTTTGCAATAACAGCTAATTTTGTAGAAGCAGGCTGCTTTGGAATGGTGATGCTGAACGTTCCATCCGATTTTGCATTTCCTTTGCCAATTACTTTTTTGTCAATTTTCACATGCACTTCTGCGCCCGCTTCTGTGCTTCCCTTTACGACTGTATCTTGATTGCTTACAGCGTTTACTTTTGGTGTAACGGGTGCTGTTTTATCCTGCACGGTTACGGTTACAACTGGACTTACGCCCGCTGTGTTTCCAGCCGTTACAGACAGTTTGCTTCCTGCTTTTTGTTTTGCAATCGAGATGCTGTATGTTCCTTTGGCATCCGCTTTACCAGCTGCAAGCTGAAGACTTCCGTTTTTAATGATAACGGTCGCATTTGCTTCTGCTGTACCCGTAACAGCTGTACTTCGATCACTCACTTCATTAACTGTCGGTTTTACCGGAGCTTTTTGCTTTGCTGTAACGATTACAGTCGATGCAGAGCTGTTATTTCCTGCTGCATCTTTTGCTTGTACGCTTAGCTTTGTATTCGCTTTTTGCAGAGAAATGGCAACAGAAAACGCTCCGTTTGCACCTGCTTTAGCCGTTCCCACAGTTGTTGTTCCCACTTTTACAGTAACCGTCGCATTTGCTTCTGCTGTACCTGTAACTTTTGTATCTTGATCACTTACTGCGTTTACTTTTGGCGCAGCTGGCGCCGTTTTATCCTGTACGGTTACCGCAGTGACTGAACTTGTTCCACCTGCATTTTGAGCTGTTACAGACAGCGTGCTTCCTGCTTTTTGTTTCGCAATTGAGATGCTGTAATTTCCTTTAGCATCTGCATTGCCTGCTGCAAGCTGAAGACTTCCGTTTTTAACGATGACCGTCGCATTTGCTTCAGCCGTTCCTTTGATCATTGTGTCTTGATCACTTACTGCATTTACTTTTGGTGCAAGCGGTGCTTTTAACGTAGATTTAACCGTAAAAGAAGGAGCTTGACTTTCGTTTCCTGCTTTATCTTTTGCACTTACCGCTATTGTTGTCCCACCTATTTGTACTGGAATTGAAACAGTAAATGTACCGTTACCATCCGCTACTGCAGAGAACGTTGCATCGCCTGCTTTTACCGTTACGGCAGCGTTTGCTTCTGTGACGCCTGTTACGGTCGTATCTTGGTCACTTACTTCATTTACAATTGGAACAGAAGGCGGCGTTTGATCCGTTACGGTCACTACTGTGGCCGTGCTTTCATTTTCAGCTGCATCTTTAGACGTTACCGACACTTTTGTATCTGCTGGCTGCTTGGCAATCGTAATTGCAAATTTTCCACTTTCATCAGCAAGCCCTGTTCCAATTACTTCATTTTCCACTTTTGCAATAACAGAAGCATTTGGTTCTGTTACACCCGTAAGCGATGTTTCATTGTCTGCTAGTGCATTAACTGAAGGTGCATTAGGTGCAACCGTATCTTTCGGTGCTTCTTGCTCTTGCTCTTTTCGCGGATATTTTGTTGTGTAAAAACTTAAAAGAGTAGTTGTTGGATAATAAAAATCTAAAATTTCACGATAGTCTTTTCCTAGGCTTGCCATTTTTTGAGCACCGTATTGACTCATTCCAACACCGTGTCCATTTCCTTTACCATTAAAAGTTGTTGATGTGCTTGTTTCATTTGTTTCCGTTACAAGCAGGCTAAGCATCGCACGACTGTTTAACATCGATTTTAGCTTCGTCGATGTTAAATCTGTTAATTCCAAATGATGAACCACTAGTTTTTGCGAACTGTCTACATCTCCTTTAACAAGGTAGTCCACTGTAATCGCACCTTTAGTCACACGGCCTCCTGATGAAGGAGCATAAAAACTCACCTTTGGAATAGACGTAATTTTAATGGTTTTACCAGGATGCTTATTGGCTACTAACCATGACTTCAAATTATCTGTAACAGTTTTATCTTTTTCAGAAACCGTATTCCACCAAGCGCTATAGTTAGCTAAATCTTTTCCTGTTAAATCAATTTGCGTTTTTTGAATAGCTAACGTCCACGGCGTCTGCTTATCGTATGGATCTTCTTTCACTGGGAAATAAGAAAGCTGAGTTCCTCCCCAAGCATTGCTGTTTGATTCGGTTCTTCCCCCGTTGCTTGATGAGAAAACGGCGTTGATTAATTTATTGTTGTATGTGACTACTTGTCCGAATGTCTCATCTACTGCTTTGTTTGTGCTGTCGTACCACGTATAGCCACCGTATACTTGATAGCTTACCGTGTCATTGATCACTTTTCCTGCATAGCTCATTGCGTATGTTCTCGCTGCTACTGCCTGAGTTTTTAAAGCTTGCAGATTCCAAGATGTATAGACTTCATTTGGCACAACACCTTTTAAATAGTCTTCAATCGGCAGCGTATTAACAGGTCTGACGTACGTTCCTTTTTCATTTGTAAACGCAACGTCCCCTAAGTACTGTCTGCCGTTAATAGATACGGGATTTTTATAAAGAGACGGTGTAATTTCAAAGCTTGTAAAATCACCTAAGACATTGCTTCCTTGTTTTAGAGTGACACCTTGAGTTGTTGCTGCTACCGTATACTCTGTATTTGCCTTTAAGACCAAATCCGAGTTTTTAATAGTGTATAAATAAGACGGCTTAATTGTAATTGCATGATGATCTCCTAAATAGTTTACTAATTTTACAGACACAACTGGTTCTACCGTTTCAGCTTTCACACTAGCAAGCGGCGTGAATTGAAACAGCAGTACGCTTAGTACTAAAGCAAATGCCGTTAACTTTCTCATCTTGTTCCCCCATTTTCATGTACTGTCTAACGCATTTTAATATCAATCGTTATATCGACACAGTTCTATAAAAATTAAAGCATTTTACCTAGTTTTCTTTTCTGCTCGTCCATTTTTTGTCGAAAAGATGCTTTTTTATATCATATGAACGACAAAAAAAACGTGTGACATAAATCAATTGATTTAGTCGCACGTTTTTATAGGTCTTTTCACCTTTTATTTTTTCATTTCTTCATATGCCACGATACCGTCTGCAACATGATTCATCAGCTTTGTAAGGTAAGCCTGATCAGACAGGTTCCGGTCCTCTTCTGGATTCGTCATATATCCGAGCTCCACTAGCGTTACAGGTACAGTCGACCAGTTAAATCCCGAAAGATCACTGCGATAACGAATGCCGTCTGCTTCGACAAACTGATCTTTTTTCACCTCTGTCAGAATAGCCTGAGATGCCTGCAGACTGCTTTGATAAATAGACTTTGTATACGAATTATCTTCTGCAGGAGTAAGCACAGAAAATCCTTTTACAGAAGCATTTCCAGAACCATCTGCATGTATACGTACGTGCAGATCAGCTTTCGAATTGTTCGCAAGCTCCGCTCGTTCCCGGTTACTGATATTCACATCGTGAGAACTGCGAGTAAGCTTTACCGTTATGCCTTTTTCTTCGAGCAGCTGTTTTAATATCATAGAGGCTTCCAACGTCAGCTTGTATTCCGGCTTCTTGGTCACTACGCCTGATGTGCCTCCGGAAACCTTTATTTTTGCTTCTGCTGATCCCGGTCCGATTGGCTCTGTCTCTAGGTTAGCCTGAGATTGATGACCTGGGTCAATGTAGACTAAAAAAGGAGGAGGATCCGCTTTTTCAGGCATGTTGTTTTTTACATTTTTCACTTCATTACCTGCTTCATGAGGCTGTACTGCTTGGGACTGTGAGATGGGCTGCTTCACTCTTTCTCCCTGCGCATGATCTTTTGGTACATTTCCGCTAACGACGGCTTTCTCTGTTTGCCCTTTCATCATAAAGAAAAATGAGAGTACTGCTACTAATGCAACAATACCTATTCCATAACTCCATACTAAGCGCTTCATCTTCGCTCACCAAACTTTCGAATAGAGTGGGATATTCCTTATGTTAAAGTACAAAATGTGTTAACGTTATTATCTCACAGAATATGGATTTTTTTGTATAAAACGTTAAAAATAATTTCGGCAATATGTTATGTATATGCAAACAAAAACAACACTACATAATGTAGTGTTGTTTTCCAAAAAAATGACGGATGGTTAAATCCGTTTTGCACCAATATAACGTGCTTTCCAGTAGCTGTTGCTAAGAGATGTAATCGTCACGCCTTTAGACGTAGAAGCTTGAAGAAACTGATTATTTCCTAAGTACACGCCTACATGTGAAGGACCTTTTTTATACGTTTGAAAGAAAACCAAATCTCCTTTTTGAAGCTTTGCTTTTGAAACGCTTGTCCCTACTCGATACATTTGTTCCGTTGTGCGCGGAAGTGTTTTTCCAGCCTTTTTGAAAATGTATTGAATAAATCCTGAGCAGTCAAAACCTTTTGTTGTTGTACCTCCCCATTTATAAGGAACACCAATTAATTTTTTACCAGTAGCAATAGCCGTGTCCTTGTATGAATATGACGCTGCTTCTACTGTTTGAGCAGGTGCAATAAACGGACTGGCTCCACTAAATAAGACTGCCGCTGCCGTTATAGACCCAATGATGGCTTTTTTCATTTTTTTCCTCCATTATGTAACCGAACGTTACGTTTCTATGAACTTATTTTTCAATATGTTCGGTTTAATTATAATGAAAAAAGCCTCAAAAACTATTACGCTATGATTAAATAATGTTACAAAATGGTTACTGAGGTATTTTTATCTTGCGGTATATATAGAAGAGGTTGAGACATACCGAAATCAACCGCTAGAAGCAACTACATACCCGAAACCTACGTTTACCATCATCACAAAAAAATCCGAACGAGTTGGATTCTCCATCAAGAATCTCCATTCATCGTTCAGATTTCCCTTCAATTAAAACACTTTTGTCCAACCTCTTTTTCTCTTACTTTTCTTTTTGCTGTTTCAAAATTAAGTCCTGTTTCGCTTTAGCATCGTGATGCTGCGCTAACTCACGTGAAAATTCTTCATTTGCTTGATCCGGAGCAATTTTTAACTCTTTTGGTGTTTGAGGCAGTGACCCTTTGTTATTATGTGATGATTTGTGATTATTTGCTCTTCCCATGTTGAGACCTCCTTGTATCAATCATTTGTTTTTTATCTTTAGTTACTATTCCCAATTTTTCAAAGCAAATTCAAACGAAAAAAGATTGAGACATAACTAAATAAATTCCATCTAAAGCCGAATAAATTGGATAAATGAGCTGGTATGGATCACTTGTTGCACGGCCGTTGATTTCCATACAAGATTTCGCTTTCCGCAGGAGTCTTTGCCTTGTTCTCCAATCAACAACTAGAAGCAACTGCACAGATAAAATCTACATCAACATGAAAAAAATCCGAACGAATAATCGTTCGGATCTTTCTTCAACTACAATGCTTTTGTCCCAGACTCTTTGTTGTTACGATACTTTTTTTGTTACTTCGTTAATATAAGCTTCCTTGTCTTTATCATTAAATTGACCTTCCCACTTCGAAATGACAATCGCACCAAGTGAGTTTCCAATTACGTTTACCGCTGTACGTCCCATATCTAACAAACGGTCGATTCCAGCGATAAAAGCAAGCCCTTCTACCGGAAGTCCTACAGATCCAAGCGTTGCAAGCAGTACAACAAACGATACGCCCGGAACTCCTGCAATTCCTTTAGATGTAACCATTAAAATTAATATCAGTGAAATTTGCTGTGTGATGCTCATATCAATACCGTACATTTGCGCGATAAAAATCGCAGCAAGCGCTTGATAAAGAGTAGATCCGTCTAAGTTAAACGAATATCCCGTCGGAATAACAAAAGATGTAATGGCTTTAGGACATCCGAACTTTTCCATTTTCGCAATAATACGCGGCAATACTGTTTCTGAACTTGCAGTTGAAAATGCCAGTAGCAGTTCATCTTTTAGCACTTTTAATAAGTGGAAGATGTTAACGCCAGCCCATTTAGCTACAAGTCCTAGCACAACTAATACAAAGAAAATCATTGTGCCGTAAGCAACAATTACAAGCTTACTAAGCGGAATCAGAGACGCTAGTCCAAATTTTGATACGGTTACACCGATTAATGCAAATACGCCAAACGGTGCAAACTTCATAACTAAATTCGTTACCCAAAACATCGCTTCTGCCGTGCCTTCAAAGAATCTTAAAACCGGCTTGCCTTTTTCGCCGATTGATGCAATTCCAAGTCCAAATAGGACCGAGAAGAAAATAATTGGCAGCATATCGCCTGCAGCAATTGACTCAAATACATTCGTTGGAACGATGTGAACAAATGTTTCTACAAATCCTTTTTGCTCTGTAGCTTCTGCCGTTGATGTGTAGCTGCTGATATCTGATTTTTCAAGACCGCTGCGGTCCACACCAGTACCAGGGTGAAGCAAGTTAGCTGCTAATAAGCCTACAACAATGGCAACCGTTGTAATGATTTCAAAGTAAAGAATTGTTTTTCCGCCTAATTTACCAAGCTTCTTAATATCACCAACACCCGCAACGCCCACAATGATACTAGATATAACAATCGGCACCACGATCATTTTAATTAAATGAATGAATACGTCTCCAATTGGCTGGAGCACCTCAACTGCTTTAGGATTTCCGTAAAAAATAGCCCCTACAATAATACCTGCAATCAAACCAATTAGAATTTGTCCTGCTAATCCAAGCTTTTTGAACATATCTTTGCACCTTCCTTCTTTTTTCTAACAGCTTGAAGCTGTTTATTTGAACTTAATGTATTCAACAGATACAATCCCATTAAGAACTGTTTATTAAGTAGTTCTTTTATTCATAAGATTACATTATCACAGGCATCACAAAATCTAACAAAAACCTACTGAAACTAACAAAAAGTTTTTAGAAAATTACAAAATGAAAACGCTGTAGTTTTTTTACTACAGCGTTTGTTTGACTTCATAATAGAGCATTTGGATAAATTTTTTTACGTTTATACGACTCGGAGTACTGCTTTTTCCCGTCCCTTTTTCTATATCTCTCATGCGCTGATGCACCATTGAAAAATCGAAAAACTTAGAAGCATAATTTTCAAATTTAGGATTAAAGAAGTCAACCATACCAAGAGAGGTCAAATGATTTAAAGACTGATAAATGGCTCTTCTTACTCGCTGCTCGGCTGCTTTCATTTCTTTTTGCAGCACGTCTTCTGAAAAAGATGAACCAAGCTTTCTCACAGTAATTTTCTCAAATATTTCTTTGAGAGACGGAAAATGCTGTTCATACATCGTGCTTTTTTCCGTTTGATGCAAGTAATTGATGATTTCAATCAAATCTTTACTTCCGCTTTCTCCTAAAATACCCAGTTCTCTTAAAAGAAACCTGCACGCTTCTGCCGGATCGCTTTCTTTTTTACCAAAAGAAGGTGTTTTTTGCTGATTTCCTACATTAAGTATGGTATTTAACGATTCTTGAATTTTCTCCATTGATTGTTGAACATGAATTCGTTCAATTACTTTTTGAATGACCATAAGCACTTCCATACGATTGAGCGGTTTTGTAATATAGTATTCAATGCCAAGAGAGTAGGCTTTCCCAATCAAATCTTTCGTTTCTACTTGTGACATCATAATAATTTTCCCTTTAAAACTATCCTTTATTTTGCGCACGGTTTCGATTCCGTCTTGAATGGGCATTAACAAATCGATAAATAAAATATCGATCTGTTGCAATAGAGAAAACTGATCGTTTAACACAATCCCGTCTTCTGCTTCTCCTATAACCTCCCCTAGATCATTATCTTCAATGATTTCAGCTAACATTGAACGAAAGACTTCGTCATCATCTATAATATAAAATCGCATATTAGTCCTTATCCCCCATTAACGTAGAAATAGGTAAATCTATAGCAAATTGAACACCGGGGCTTGGAGACAGATTAATAAACTGAATATTCCCTCCCAGCTGCTCGGTCATTTGCTTAACGTAGACAAGCCCAAGACCCGTAGAAGGTGTCCCGTCCTTTGCGTATTTGGATGTAAATCCCGCTTTAAAAATGAGATGTTCATGCCTTTTTTTCACGCCGGGACCGCTGTCTCTCACATACAGTAAGATTCGGTCTTCTTCTCGGCATACGTCGATAATAATCGTCCCTTCTTTTTCAATTGCTTCAACTGCATTCGTTACTAAGTTGTTAATTAATGACAAAAATAAGTACACGTGATAGCGAGAGTGTTCTCCTAGAATCGAATATGAAAAATGAATATCTTTTGCTAACATCACCGCATATTTTTCATTGCTGCGCATGACGATTTGAAGCAGACTTTCGATTTCCATATACTCAGAAAATTCTTCTTTTGTAATGACCTTGGACAGTCCTGCTGATATCCGCTGATTGTCTTTTTTAATATCATGTACTTCTCCTGCAATTTGTAATGCTTTTTGGCTAAATTCGTGCAGCGAAGTAAGCTGTTCTATATTCGCTTCGTGTAATTCTTCATATAAATCATACGACTTTTTCGTAATTCTCTCAGCGTCCTGCAGCGTTTTTTTCAAATGAATGGATTCCTCATATAAATTTGAAAGCACAACAAGCAGCTGATCATTTTTTTGAGAGATTTGTCGTTCTCTCAGCTGCCCTTCGTAAAGTTTGATCATGCTAAACAGACATAAAACAAAGAAACTTCGAAAGACGCCTACAATAAAAATTTGCATGAACTCCGGAAACACAATATGATGCTGAACCATTACATACATAAAAAACAATTCCATTCCGCCTGAAACCGTTTCGATGATGATGCTCCATATGCCAATAATCCACGGCTTTGAATGAAAATCGTTAATTTTAAACCAAGAAAAAGCAATTGCATAAACGAGATAATAGACCCCTGCTGAACACCTGATCTGCAACGAATGAATAAAATCAAATGATTCGTAGCTATACCAATCAAGCCACATCCGAAAACCCACTATAGCACCAGCAACTAAAATACCTGGTATAACAGGAGAAACTCTTCTTAAAAGCAGCAGTGAAAAGAAAAAAATGGGCACAGCAAAGCTAACTCTATACGTATCATGAAAAGGATAATATTTAAGCTCTCCTGCTAGCGGCACAACGACTATCATCACCAGAATGAGTAAAACATCTTTTTTTACTACCGTATCAACTTTCATCGTTCACTTCCTGCACTTTTTGAACATAAGTATATAGTTTAGCAATCTAAAAGACAATCGCTCTTCCCCATATTTTTTTGCGTTCCTACTTCCATTTATAAATATAGCCCATATATAAACGGTTATTTATTCTCTTTCATTATTCTCTGTAGTTTTTTAGATTTTCTTGTTTTATTTTGTAATTTTTGTTGTATAGTAGAAGTACCTTTTAAAATGTGAGGCTGTATCACAACTATTCAATTATTATTACATCACCTGATAGCTACACTAAAAAGGAAAACTATTATTTTATAGGGGGAGCTTATTTTACAATGTGGATCATTACCGTTTACTCGAAAAACCAAAGTCCGACTATGTTTGAATTTGAATCAGAGGTAGAGGCGAAAAAGACATTTCAGGAGATTAAAGGGTGTAAGATCCTATCGGAAGTTATTTACTATAACGACCGAGTTCCCGCTTTAGCGTAAATCAGTTGATGTAGGAAGTTTACAAATTACCGGTTAAAAGCCACGTAAAGAGCCAAAGGATGATCCTGTTCCTTTGGCTCTTTGCTGTTTGATCAAAAAAACAGCGCTTCTTATGCAGAAACGCTGTTTTTCTTCGTGAGCATACTGACTGCCAACATTACTATAAAGTTGACAAGCAGCGCAATAAATCCGACGTTGATATCTTTCATTTGCTGAGGCAGTGATGGAAATAACGTACCAATAGTAGATCCGCTGATTGTAATATAGGCTACTACAATAATTCCAGCAACAATCCCCCACGCTGCTCCTTGTTTCGTTACAAAGTTATTTTTCTTCAAGCTGAAAAGCAGAGATGGAAACAGCTGTGTCATTAGACTATAGCCCATTAAAATAATTGTTGACAGCGTCGTTCCTCCGTTTAGCGTAAAGTAAACGGAAATGAGAGCCACAACCGGTACAAAACTTTTCGCTAAACGAGCAATACGCGCTTCGCTTGCTTGAGGCGCAAACGGTTTGTATATGTTTTTAGCCAGCAGCGTTGACGCACTCATTAACAGCATCGACCCCGGCACAAGCGCTGTCAGCAAACCCGCTCCTCCTATAATTCCAATAAACCAAGGATCAAAGGTTTGGATTGAGATCCGTAATAGCGCAAGATCCACGTCTCCTCCGCTTAAACCAGGAACTTTTAAAATAGCTGCAAATCCAACAAAAAATACAAAGAGCAGCATCAGCGTATAAAGAGGACTAATGATTGCATTTTTACGAAATACCTTTGCATTTTTCGCTGTATAGCTTGAACTAAACACCTGCGGCCACATATAAAAACCAAGTACTAGTAAAATAACGGTCGAAATAAACCACGTGACGCTTAATCCTTGCTCAGGAAACTTTAAAAACCCTGGCTTCGCTGTATTCACCGCTTCAAACATCGGACCGTATCCTCCGTAATAATGAAAAGGTAAATAAATGCCTAAAAATCCAATCACAGCAAGCATCATAATGTCTTTAATAACGGCCGTCCATGCAGAACCATGGATACCGGATATCATAACATACAGCGTTAAACTGATAGCTCCCATCCAAATGGCTGCCGGCATTGAAATGGCGCCGTATGATGCCTGTGATACAATAATCCCCAATCCTTTTAACTGCACAACAATAACAGGAATGACAGCAATCACTCCTACAGCAGCTACAAGCACACCAAGATAAGGGCTTTTATATTTGCTTACAAAAAAATCAGGCTGCGAGACGAGCTTATGATCTCTTGCATACTTCCAAATAACAGGAAGAAGCCAGTATGATAAGACATATGATAAGCTAATATAAATTAAGACATAAAGTGCAGGTGCTCCTTTTCCATAAGCCCATCCGCTTCCGCCTAGAAACGAAAACGTTGTATAGATTTCTCCGGCCATCAGCACAAACACTAAAACAGCCCCGAAACCGCGTCCGCCTACCGTCCACTGCTCCAAGTTCATATCCTTGCCTTTGGTTGATCGTATGCCAAGAAAAATAGCTGCCACTAAAAATAATAAAATAATAATAAGTGCACTATTCATTCTTCTTCCCCTTCCCGATTTCTGGGATCAAGCTTGTACATAACCCCTAAAATAATGGACGTAAGCACTACCCATATCACCATCCAAAACATATTGAACGGCATACCGAGAACAAATGGAGTCACTCGATTAACAAAAGGGAGAAAACCTAATATGCCTACGAACGGAAGGACAGACAAAATATAGATAAATCTCATGACTAAACTCCTCCGACTTTCTAAAACTAACTTCTTTATATTACCACATATTCTGTGTATTCAATGAAGGAATGCTTGCATTTAAACTGAAATAATCTCCAAAAGATAAAATATTCTGTACTATTTTACAAAAATACTGTTTTTATTTTTCTGAATAAATAGTATAATTTCTTCCTATAGTTCGCAGGAGGTATCGTACAGATGAAAACAATAGAGAAAATCAGTACATTTGCAGGAAAAACGTTTACGCTTTGGGTTATTTTAATTTCCGTTATTGCCTACTCATTCCCAGAGCACTTTGTATGGATTGGAAAGTACATCGTTCCGCTCTTAGGAATTGTCATGTTTGGAATGGGATTAACGCTGTCAGCGTCTGATTTCAGTGAAGTATTTCGAAGACCGAAAGAAGTAGCACTAGGCGTGGTGGGACATTTTATCATTATGCCGCTTCTTGCATTCGGTTTGGCGATTGGCTTAGATTTACCAAAAGAAATAGCAGTGGGCGTTATTTTAGTAGGCTGCTGTCCAAGCGGTACATCATCAAACGTAATGGTCTTTTTGGCTCGAGGAAACGTTGCGCTCGCAGTTGCTATCGCTTCTGTCTCAACCATTTTAGCACCGATTGTTACACCGCTTCTTATTTTATTATTTGCAAGCAAGTGGGTCGATATTGATATCATGTCTCTTATTATTTCCATTATACAAGTTGTCATCATTCCGCTTGCTCTTGGATTTACGATCAAAAAGTTTTTTGGAAAAGCTGCAGAAGCAAGTTCCAAAGCCCTTCCCCTTGTTTCAGTAGTCGCGATTGTCTTGATTGTATCCGCCGTTGTGGCAGGAAGCCAAGCACAGCTTGCTAAAACAGGCGGTATCATTTTTGCCGTAGTTGTTCTTCACAACATTCTTGGTTTCACAATCGGCTTCTTCTTTGCCCGCTTATGCGGAATGGATCTAGCCAAACAAAAAGCAGTGGCAATGGAAGTTGGCATGCAAAACTCAGGGCTCGGCGTCACTATCGCTTCCACTCACTTTTCGCCACTAGCCGCTGTCCCAAGCGCCATCTTCAGCGTCTGGCACAACATCTCAGGCTCAGTGCTAGCCTTTATCTTTAGCAAACTAAAAGACAAAAACCAGCCTTCTTCTAACAAAAAAATGGCTGGCTAATACAATAAAACTTATAAGGGAAGTACAAAAAGCTTTTAAAAGGTTTTACCTAGGAGAATTTCACCACCCCAGAAAGGGGGGGTGAAATTCTCTTAGGTATAGAAAAAAGACATGGCAATTTTGCCATGTCTCTTTTTTCTACATCGATTAAAAACTATTAGCCTCTTCCTGCTTGGAAAGAAGGATATTTTGTCATACCGCCATCCGCAAATAATGTAATACCTGTTACATAGCTTGCTTGTGATGATGCTAAGAATGCTGCAACTGCTGCTACTTCTTCTGGTTTACCGATGTAACCCATTGGAATCATGCTTTCTACGTCTGCACGTTGTACAGGATCTGCAAATTTCTCTGCGTTAATTGGTGTGTTCATCGCACCTGGTCCAATGTTATTTACGCGGATACCTTTTGGCGCATATTCAAGAGCTAATGTTTCCGTCATTAGTTTCATACCGCCTTTACTTGCTGCGTAGTGAACAAATAATGGCCAAGGAATCATTTCGTGAACGCTAGACATGTTAATAACGTTTCCTTTAATGTCGTTTTCAACGAAATATTTAATTGCTTCACGGCTTCCTAAGAATGCACCTGTTAAGTTTGTATCAATAACTTTGTTCCAGTTATCTAGAGATAGCTCATGAGAAGGAACTGGGTTTTCAACACCAGCATTATTAATCATAACGTCTAATGTACCAAATTCTTTAATAGCTGTTTGAACAAGATTTACAACGTCTTCTTCTTTTGTTACGTCGCCTTGAACGATGATTGCTTGTCCGCCTGCTTCTTCTACTTCTTTTTTCGCATCTAAAGCTTCTTCTTCATTGTTGTAATAGTTAATAACAACTTTTGCTTCTTCTTGACCGAAACGAACAGCCATTGCGCGTCCTAAACCTGTTGATCCACCTGTAATTACAACTACTTTATCTTTTAAATCTGTATACATAATAAAATCCTCCTAGTGTTTTCATTTATTCATACATACTATCATTAACTTTTACGTAAACGTTAACTTTTAGCCATTCCGAGGAATACGCCACCTAAAATGATGAGCACAATACCAATCGTAATCGAAATAAGCTGACGCTTTGTTTTCTTTTCTCCTAATAAGAAGATACCGCCAAGCGTTGAAATAACAATTCCCATTTGTGATAATGAGAAGCTTGTTGCAACCCCTACTTTAGGTTGAGAAATAAATAAGAACATATTACCAGCTGCCCAAATCAGCCCTGGAATAATGTTGCGAATTGCGTATTTATTAAACGGTTTGTGTTTATAAGTAAGTATAAGTCCCCCAATTAACATACCAATAGCTTGTGGGAATAGCGCCGACCATCCGTCTACATTAAATAAACGAGCGACAACTACATACACTAAGTATCCAATTGTTGAAATAACAAGGGTAATAATCCCTTTTTTGAATTGTCCAGATTGCTCTGGGTTTTTTTCGCTTTCTAGTGATGTTAACACAATACCAATAACAATAAAGATAAGAGCTAACACGCCTAAAATAACGGTTGTTGTTGTTGACCACTCGTGAAATACGATAACACCAAACAATGATGTCGTCACAAGCTGCATACCAGTTGAAATTGGCATGGTTTTTGAAACACCAATATAATCAATCGTTTTCAACTGATTACTTTGCCCAACTGCCCAAAATAATCCTGAAACGATTCCGACAATAAAAATAAGCGGCGTCAACACTGGATGAACTACGAAGTAAATAACGGCTGAAAAGATCAGCGCACCAATTGTAGTCCCAAGCGTTTGACTGTAAGGACCTCCGCCCAATTTAACGTTGAACAGGACAATACTTCCCCAGAAAATCGCAGGAAGAATAGCCAAAAGGATATCCATTTGATACTAACCTTCTTTCTCAAACTCTTGATGTAATTGTAAATTTAAAGTACCTTTTATTTAACTAGGTAACTTTATGTAACCAATCTTAGACCTTTTTTCTTGATACGTCAATAATAATATGTCGATTCTGTGACTTTTTTTAAAAACTTTACAATACAGCGTTTCCAAGCTACTGAAAGTTTTGAAAATAAAAAAAGATAGCCTTTTCATTATCCAAATGCTAGTATATAATAACATTATAAGAGTTACTTTTAATATCCTATATACGATAAAGTAGGTGACATCAATGAATGAATTTGATGAGTTATGTCCAAAAGTGTGGAAAACGTTTGATATAATAGGAAAAAGATGGAATGGGTTAATTATTTATGTCCTGATGAGCGGTCCTAAACGCTTTAGTGAAATTCACAGCAGCATTCCCTCTTTAAGTAAACGAATGTTAACCGAACGAATGAAAGAGTTAGAAGAAGAAGGAATTGTGATCCGGCACGTTATTCCTGAACGTCCCGTTCGCATTGAATATATCTTAACCAAAAAAGGATCAGAGCTTGGTATGATCTTAGGGCCCGTCAGTAAGTGGGCAAAAACATGGATAAAATAAAAAAGCCTCCAGTGAGGCTTTTTTACGTTTGATAGAGGATATAATTATTTTTCCCTTCTCTTTTCCCTTTGTATAACGCATCATCTGCATTTTTTAATAATAAAGCAGCCGATTCCCCGTCCTCTGGATAAATAGATACGCCAATGGTAGTTGTTGTGCGCAAACAATAGCCCCGTACATTCCAGCTTTGCTGAAGAGATACATGAATCCGCCTAGCAATTTGTTCAATTTCCCTTCCATTTGTTACGTTTAAAATAATGATAAACTCGTCTCCGCCCAAACGATAAATGCGATCGCCTTTCCGTACACAGCTTTTTAATCTCTTCGTGTATGCTTTTAGAAATTCGTCGCCTATATGATGGCCATATTCATCGTTAATCTGTTTAAAATTATCACAGTCGAGAAACAAAAGCGCAAAAAACTCATCGCTTTTCCGCTGCCCTTTTTCAATTACTTTGTTTAACTCTTTTAACAGCATCGCCCGATTGGGAAGACCTGTTAAACTATCGTGAGTGGCTTCAAAATGAAGTTTATTTTCTAGCGCTTTTTGTTCAGTAATATCATTATGAATAGATACATAATGAGTAATATTTCCGTCTATATCTTTTAGGGGCACAATTGTTTTCGATACCCAGTATGACTGATGATGCTTCGTCCCCATTTCAAGCTGCCCTCGCCATACCTTTCCGCTTTTTATTGTTTCAAGCAGCTCATCGTGGTTATGATGAAGCCCTGCATCTCGATAATACTTCCCCAATAAATCTTCTTTTTCATAACCTGAATACTGTACATACATATCATTTACATAGGTAATAGTTCCACTTGCATTTATAATCATAACGCTAGCTGATTCATCGAGCGCATATTTTATATTTTCAAGTTCTTTCAGCGTATAAGCCAGCTGTTCTTCTGCTTCTTTTTGAGGCGTAATATCGTGTAAGATGGCATAGGCGCCAACCGTTTGATTATTTACTTTAACAGGAATCGTTGTAATGTACACGTGCTGTGCGGAATGTTGACTTCTACGAAATGTTAGCTCTGTGCTGTAGCTGATTTCTTCATATACATTCCAGCGTTTGTAATTACAGGCTCCCAGTCTTTTAGCAATATCTCGGTAATTTTGATACAGCACATCGCTTGCAGAAAGCTGCAGCGTTTCTAAGAATGCGCTGTTGACATTTAAAATCGTGCCGTCCAAATTCAGCATACAAACCGCGTGGTGGTGGTTTGTAAATAGCGATTTGTACCACTGTTTGCTTTTTATGAGCTCCCATTCTAATTTTTTAATAGCTGTGATATCTCGGTAAATCACCGAATAGGCGACCAGTTGATTTTGATAGTCATAAATCGGTGAACAGCTGACAGATACACACACGCTTTCGCCGCTTTTTGTGTACCTGACTGTTTCATAAGGAGGCAGCGTCTTACCACTTTTTAATTCTTCTATTAATTTAAGGTTTTCTTTTTCCTCTTTCTTTGACACGATGTTCATCTCTTGACGGCTTTTTCCTATAACTTCTTCTTTTCTCCACTGAAATAGCTTTTCAAATGCTCCATTGACTGTTAAGACCTTCTCATCACAATCAGCAATTAGAATGGCATCTACCGTGTTTTCTAGAAACGCATCGAGTAAACGCGTGCTCTCTTCCTGCGTTTTTTTACAATGAATTTCTTGAGCCATGACAAGGACATGTGAAGGGGTTGTCGCTTGATTAAAAAGAGGGGTAAATGTTACTTCATATGCATGCCGGTCGGGCTGGAAAAGCTGTATGTATTGATATTGAATTGGTTCTTTCGTGGCAATAGCTTTTTCACAAAGTGTGTAAAAAAGCAGATTTTCTGCTTTATTGATTATCTTGTCTTCCATTTTGTCAAAGAATTGCTGAGCTGCTTTGTTACATTCTTTATAATATAGCTGATGTCTTTCTTGCTGGATTAAAATCACAGGCTGCGGCATATTCATAAAATAAAATCGGAATACCCCTTCACTATACATACTAAATATCCTCCATCTGCCTTTGGAATTTCACTAAACGTCTTGTTTTGATATGCAATTCACTCATTCTTCCAAACCAACACGTCTTCTTTATCCCTTAAAATATTTTAACAATCGCATAAAATCACATAATTTTATAAAAATTCAAGACATCTGCGTTGCATATAGGTCTAATTGCTTATTCCTATATTACGATAAATTATCTATTTAGTGAAGTGTATGGTTTAAGAGTTCAGCAGCCTTTCTCGTCTGAATAAACTGCGGTACTTATTATAAGTTAAGTAGGAAGAGATCGACTGCGGCATGCCCAGCAAATAGCCCTGAGCAGCATGTAGGTTTAACGAAATCGCTGCGGCTAAATCTTTATCTCGTTCAACGCCTTCTAAAATGAGATTCGTATGCGGATAATAGTTAACAAGCAAATCAATCAGATCTTTCTTTTGCTTGCAGTCGGCTAGCCCTTCAGCATAGCTTCGGTCCAATTTCATATAGTGAGGCTCATACATGCTTACCTGTCTCATCGCTGCGGCTCCTGCTCCAAAATCATCAATCGCAATTTTGAAACCGGCCTCTTTCAAACTCATTACTCGGGCAAAAAGAGCAGACGATTCCCATAAAATCTTTTCATGAAGCGTTTCATTTAACTCCCATACAATACGATGTTTCGCATTTTTATAGGTGTTCAACAGATATGTTAAAAACAGTTGGAAATGCGGGTGGAGAAGAGTAGATGGAAACACATTGATAAATAAATCTTCAGATTTCAATACCTCAAACGGAAAGTTCTTTATAGCCCCTTCAATTGCCATCGTATCAAGCTTGTACAAATAATTATGGCGTCTTGCCAGTGAAAACAACTCTTCAATCTGCCCTTTTGCGAAAGCCGTGCGCAGCAAAGCCTCAAAACCTAGCGTGTTCCACGAATTCAACGCATAAATAGGCTGATATACAAACTGAAAGTCTTCATACGTCAGTTCCTTTAAAACATGAGCATCCATTCTTTCGTTTAATCACCTTTCGTTTTCAATATACTATTTCTTCCATAACCTAAACTTATAAAAATATATCCTAAAAACAGATAATTGTCCATTAAAAGTAAGATATTCCATTAGGCGATTTAGGTATTCCGAGACTTGCTGGAGGCTTATGATAGCAACAAAGAAGTGTTTTAGAGACTTTTATGCTTTTGGATAGATAGGCTGTAAAGGATGTTCCAAAAAAGAGATTGAGACATAAGTAACTCAACCCCATCTAAAGATGAGCAAATTAGATAAAGGGACTAGTATAGATTGCTTGTGACACCGCGGTTGATTTCCGTGCAAGGCTTCGCTTTCCGCGGGCGGCCGCTGAGCCTCCTCGTCGCTTATGCTCCTGCGGGGTCTCACCTGTTCCGCTTTTCCCGCAGGAGTCTTCGCCTTGCCCTCCAATCAACCGCTAGAAGCACCTATATACATAAAATCTACGTTTACCAGATACTTAGCGCAATAACCTCTTATCGTTATGTACTATATGTTGGTTAGTACCACGAAAATATGTATAGGCATAATCATAATAAATTCTTGTATTAGAGGTTTCTACCTGTTTAGTTTTTTTACTGTCTAATTGTTCTTTAAATAAACTCGCTACATAAATTGATTCTGATTTTGTGTCGTTCTCCGAAAATTCAACCTTGATAGCGTACGTTTGTTTATCATTTTCGTAGGGTTGAATATAAGCGGCTGACCAATTTTCATATGATTCGTCATTTCTAGTATAATCTTCGCGGTATTTATGTAAAACTTGATACTCCTCTGGAAACCACATCGTATACTGATTTGTCTTTGATTTGAACTCATAAAATCCATCGGACACTTTTTTATCTTTGTTCAAGAACTTACGCGTGAAGTGATCATCAAAAGCTGGAACGTTGGGGTAGCGGCTTTCGTTTATGAACCATATTGCTCCTATTAAAATAGCTGCTCCTACAATGATTGCAGGGAGGGGCTTTATACGTTTTTTCATGGTCATACACTCCCTTTATTCTTTTGAAATAAATAAGACTTAATGTAAATTGTTGAACATATAAAAATTCCTCAGACCGCTGTCTGAGGAATAGCAGTATTCCCTATGCTAATTCACTTTCATCCATTGATTCTTTATATTGAATTTCGTACTCTCTCTTATACATATCTTTAATAGAATGCATAAAACTCATAATATGCTGAAATGCTCCAGTATCATACTGCTGAGCCCTTAGCGTATATCCCCGCTCAGCTGCTTCTAATTTACTTTTAACAGCATCAGCAAACTCACCCGTTTGGTTTTCTAAATAGCTTTTAGCATGCCAAAGCTTTTCATTTACTTCTTAATCCTTTTTGATTAACTCTTTAATCCTTTTTGCCTGCTCGTCCTTAAAGTCATCACTATCAAATTGGAACGTATATTTACCGCTCGTTGTTCCTGTGTGTGTAAAATCAAAATCAAACAATTAAATCCCCCCTACTACTTCTTTCATGCTTTTAATATCTGAAGCTACCGATTCGTCTGCTTCCATCATCTTCTCGAAATTTTGGAAGAACGCTTCAAGAAACTTTTGATAGTATGTAACTTCCTCTTGAATAGAAGAAATAATCTCTTCAACAGGGGTAAATACACTATCGTCTAGCGAATCAAACGTTTTGTCAAACGTCACTTTTTCAGCCACACGCTTTTGTCCAAACCAAGCGAGAGTAGCTTCGTCTTTATCTGCCTTTTCCATAAATGACTGGGGAGAAGCTTCTTCTCTGGATATTTTCATTTTTAATTTTTTCTTCTTAGCTTCGAAGACTTCGTTAATTTCACTATGTAAATACTGCTTTAGTGCATTTAAGTTTGCCTCTTTGTCTTTAATGGCATTAGCACAGTAATAAACAAACTTCTTCATTTGTTCATAATCTAGCAAGATTTCTTCCTGAGATCCTGAATCAAAAACCTGATAATACGTCTTCATAGCATTAGCTTCTGTGTATTTGACAACATAATTAATTCCGTGGAGTTTTGCTTGATCTCTTTAAGATATTCCTTTATAAACCTGTGAGAACCCCCCGGGACTAGTTAGTAAATTAACTCCACCTGCTGCACCTAGAGCAACTCCAGCTTTTATCTCACCTAAATGGAGAAAAGGATACTTTTTTATATGCTCAAGGTATTGCTCACTCTTATTAGGAAGGTCGAGTAACGTTTCCTGTTTTACATGATCATTTGCAAAGCCTAAGCCACCTAGTATCGTTTTCACTCCAAGATTATAGCGAAATTGGTCTATCATATACACTGGGTTCCATTTTGCTTCTTTCTGAAAAGGATATTTTCCAATGTTAATCATTTCTTCTGTATCTAAATCTCCAAGCATGGTTACTTTATTGCCTGCATACCAGCTGCCAGGAAACGATTGGGCATGCATTGGTTCACCTTTCACCCAAGTATGGCTGATAGCAGCTTTTTGTCTCTCATAGTAGATGTTGGCTAGTTCTGTTAGCCTTTTAGCAGATATTTTATTTTCTCTGCCTACTTGATGCTCCACGTACCTTGCAAAGGTCTGATCAAGCTCCACTAGTTGCTTTACATTAACAGGTGCATCATTTAGGCCCCTTACACCTGTAAAATTCTTCGTTATCAAGCTCAATGTTACTATAAGGTGGCCTCCCAAAGAATGCCCATCGCCATATCTTTTTACTTTCACATTAGAGCCTTTTAAATTTGCCTCTACTTTTTTATACATCTTTACTGCATCGTTAATCTGTGCATTATTTTTTCCAGCCCCAACACCTAAAGCATCATAAACAACATCTCCAAAGTCCTTAGACGGCTCAGTGCCTCTAAAAATATAATAGACTTCGTTAATATTTCTTTGTTTATCATAAAAATGAATAGCAGCTCCGTCAAATCCAGACTTTTTTCCAATCCCCATCTCTGAGCTACTATAAATTTCAAAATTAGGAATTTCTCTCCCTGTATGTTTTTTGTATATCTCTTTAATTTCTTTTTCTTTATTAGATAAGTTTTTATATTCAAGTTGAGTTATTTTATTTCTTAAACTATCATCTAAAATGCATTTATCATTCATGCTTCTTTCCCTCTTTAAAATGAATACTATTCAGTACTTTTCCAAACCAATCTTTTTTGTCAGATTCCCTACCAACTTGATTATTTAGACTGTCATCGAACCATAATTCTATTACTTTACTAGAATTCTTATCTGCTACGTATGCTATATATGTATTGGGAGCATGTTTATTTTTATCATAGATAACATGTTCTTCTGTTCCCTTAAAATAAAGATATCCTGTATCAAAGTATATACGTGTATTAGCTGTTTCCCACTTTTGAGGATTATTTACTCCAAACTCATCTTTAAATAAACTCTCCACGTAAATAGATTCATCATCAGGATTGCTCTCTGATAACTTTACTTGTAAATAGTTCAACTGATTTTCTTCTTTATTCTTAACTGATGAAGCTTTCCATCTTTCATAAAAATCTCCATCCCTTACATACTGTTGCTCATTTTCATGCAACAACTGATACTCCTCCGGAAACCACATCGTATACTGCCCGGTCTTCGACTTAAATTCATAAAATCCATCGTCCACTTTTTTATCTTTGTTTAAGAATTCACGCGTAAAGTGATCATCAAAAGCAGGGACGTTTGGGTATCGGCTTTCGTTTATCATCCATATTCCTCCTATTAAAATAGCAGCTCCAGCAATGACTGCAATAATGGTCTTCGTACGTTTTTTCATTGTCGCACACCCTTTTAGTTATGTTATAACCTATGTTTTATACATGTTCGATACTATCATACTTATAATGGGAGAGTCATAAGCAGAACGAATCAAAGAACCATAATTAGGAAGTGGTTATTTTTCACTATCACTTACCCTTTCTATTAAAGAAATAATTGCTTCTTCTTTTTTATTATTATTGTTACTTTTATTAATGGTTTCTCCCAATAAAGAAAACCCCACTTTCAAAAAAGTGAGGTTGATTACATAATATAAGACGTTTACTGAACGGTTCGCTCTTCTTGCGCCAGCACATCAATTTCAGCGTCAATCTTCACGCTATGGGTTTTTCCATCAAGTCCAAGAATCACAATTTCATATTGCTTGTTAGCAAGAACAACCGATTCAATAATGCCTTTATGCTGTCTTAACGCGTATGCTTTTGCACGGCTTTTGGTTAAAGGAATCGTTTTTTCTTTCAAAATACTGCCGGTTTGGGCGTTAATTTTTACTTTATGCTCTTCTCCGTTTAACGTAAGGATGTCTACTATATAAATAGGAAGAGTGAGTATTTTACTCAGCGATATGGATTTGACAATGCCTTTATATTCTTTTAATGCGAGAAGCTTTGCTTGTTCTTTCAACAAAAGTGATCGTTTTTCAGAAATCATTTGACGCCATCCTTTCTAGTTTATAAAACGGACTGCTGTTTCAATTTCTTAACGTACCATATCCTATGTATACGTCTACTAACTAGTATAGCGGGCTTGTCTTAAATTTCTCTTAATATTACATGAAAGATAGCTGAAGAAAGCTGTTATTTACTGAAAAAACTAGACCTGGTTAGATCTAGCTTCTTATTTGTGAATGTGAATTCTACATTTTTTTCGTTTCGAATCGTTCTACGGCTCTCATTTGTTTGATTGACGGGGATTTGTGTACGCACATGCCCAGATGAACTTTTTGAAGCAAATAGGGATCAATGTAAAAACCATTTTGAAAGATGTTTTCTTTTTCCTGTTCGTCATGAAATTTGGAGCATCTTACACAGTAATACATATCATAACCTCCTTGCGGACTATTTTATAAACGGGATAGTTGTGAATGGTATATTTACCTACATCATATGGAAAAGAACAAAAGTCGTGCTTGTTTAGGGAAAATGTCCGAAAAGGAGAAGGCTTGTCCATGGGCTAAACCACTGGCTTTTCAAAATGATTATTTAGAACATAAATCAGTTTGATTGTAACAAAAAAGCCTCTTTCAAAAAGAAAAGAGGCACTTTTTATTAATTTGTTACTTTTGCGCTGTTTTGATGCCAGTTCCAAGCTGATGCGATGATTTTTTCTAATGAAATTTGCGCTTTCCAGCCTAATTCTGCGTGGATTTTATCAGAAGATGCAACTAGGCGTGCCGGATCTCCAGCTCGGCGGTCTGCCATAACGACATTCGCTTTTTTACCGGTTACTTTTTCACACGTTTCGATCACTTCTTTTACAGAGTAGCCAAGGCCGTTTCCAAGATTGTACGTTGCTGTTTTCTTCGTGCCGTCTAACAGGGCTTGAAGCGCTGAGATATGAGCATTCGCTAGGTCCGTTACGTGAATGTAGTCACGGATGCACGTTCCGTCTTCAGTATCGTAGTCTGAACCGAATACAGAGATGTTTTCACGTTCACCAAGCAGGTGCTGAAGAATGATTGGAATTAAGTGCGTTTCAGGATCATGGCACTCACCAATTTCTGCTGTTTCGTAAGCACCCGCTGCGTTGAAGTAACGAAGCACCACATATTCCATATCGTAAGCACTTGCAAAGTCAGCTAAAATCTGTTCAATCATTAACTTTGAACGTCCGTACGGATTAATTGGGTTTGTTGCCGTATCTTCTGTAATGATATCTACAGAAGGAATCCCATATGTAGCAGCAGTAGATGAAAAAATAAACTTTTTCACATTGTGCTTCATCATCGTTTGTAAAAGGGTTAACGTCGCAGCTACGTTGTTTTGATAATATTTAAGAGGATCTGTTACTGACTCCCCTACTAAACTATTAGCAGCAAAATGCATGACAGCATCAATTTTATGATTTGTGAATACGCTTTCTAAATCTTTCTCATTACCTAGATTTCCTTCTACGAATACCGCTTTTTCATCGATTGCCCAGCGATGACCCGTTGATAGATTATCAAGTACCACAACTTCATTTGTTTTCACTAATTCTTTTACTAGGTGGCTTCCGATATAGCCTGCTCCTCCGATGACTAAAATCATACTGTCAGTCAGCTCCTTTTTATTAAGTGTCGCTACAGATATCGTACCCGTTTCTTTTCCATTTGTAAATATTTCATTTTTCAGTATATGATAACGCAAATGCTATCTTTTAATTAGTATATCTACTAATTGTGAACTGAGTGTGAAGATATTCGTTTCTACTTAAAAACCCGCGCGTGTAAGCAACGGGTTTTCTTCTTAGATTTGCTGAGGCACTTTCTTCATATCTTTTACTTTATTTTTTAATGGAAGCATCCCTTCAATCTGACATTCAATACAGTCCCCGTCTTCAATAACAGCCGGTCCCGGCGTTCCGGTGAGGATGATATCACCTGGATGCAGCGTCATGACTTTTGAGAAAAATGAAACACAGTATGCGATGTCGTAAATCATATTAGACACTGTATTTTCATGCTGTACGTTTCCGTTTAGCAATGTGCGCACTTGAAGTGATTTCACGTTTGATATACTTTCTTTTGTGATAAATTCTGAGCCTATACTGCAAAATGTATCAAAGCTTTTCGCTCGCATTAAGTAGCGATGATTCGCCGCATGAATATCAGCTGCGGTTACGTCAATTGCTGACGTATAACCAGCAATTACGTTTATGGCTTCATCTGGCTCTATATCCTTACACGTTTCGCCGATTACCACCGCTAGTTCTGCTTCAGCCGTTGTTTTGTAGGACTGCTTTGGAATACGAATGCTGTCATCTGGTCCAATAATGGTGGTCGCGGGTTTTAAAAAACTAACTGGATCAATGGCACGGTCGTAGTCTTTTAGTTTTTCTTCAGAAGCCGCATAATTAAACCCAATGCCTAATAATTTCGACGGATTACTAATGATAGGAGCTGTTTTTCTGCCCTGCAAGTGCATTAAGGGAAAAGAGCTGTTCATACCAAATTTATTATGGGCATACCATGTTTCAAGGTGGCGAAGTTCTTTATATTGAATAAGATCCCAAATTGTTGTAGACCAGTTTGTTAAATATTTAGTATTGATATCTTCTATAAGCAGAATGCTGTCATTGTCTAAAATGGCTGCTTGTTCTTTCCCTTGCTCTATTATATTTACTAATTTCATGATACGCTCCTTACCGATGCTTGAATGATACGATCGCTGTTTTCTTTTACCCAATTTAATAATTTTTCATCTTGGTTGTATCCTGCAATAAAAGATAAACCGATTGGCAAACCGTCTAGTTCTCCTGCAGGTATCGTAACTTGAGGAAGACCGCTTAGGCCGGCAATACACGTCATTTGAAGTGTTCGCAATCTTCTGTTTTCTAACTCCGGCCCTTTTGCATCTTTTACAGGCGCTGGTCCTGGAGCTGTAGGAAGTACTAATATTCCTTCTTCCCCAAGCTGTGAGTACATAAAATAGCGAAGTTCACGACGCTTTTCTTCTATATAATTCATATTTAATAATGTAAGAGTGCTGGCCCATTGAAAGCGGCTTCCGATGTCTTCTCCAAACGTTGGATTTTCTTTTTGAATCCACTCTCCGTGCGTTTGCCAGATTTCTTTTCCTTGCAGCAGACGGAAGGTTTCCATATATGTAGAAAAACCCTGAGGAGCAATCGCTATCTCTTCTATAGTAGAGAAAGACTCCATTACGTGGTTGATAGACGGCGCAAGAGCTCGCATGCTTTGTTCATCCACAAGTTCCATCACATCTGTTGGTACATACAGCCGTGTAAATCCACTAGCACGCGACGTTGAATTCAATAAAACCGCTCCTACTTTTTGCAGAGTGTGGCCGTCTCTAGCCATTACACCAACTGTATCAAAGCTTGGAGCAAGTGGAATCAGACCGTTTGTAGAAATGCGTCCGTGAGAAGGACGATACCCAAAAATACCGCAGTAGCTTGAAGGAATTCGAACCGATCCTCCCGTATCTGTTCCAATTGCAAAATCAGTTATTCCCGCTGCCACAGCAACCGCTGATCCGCTCGAAGATCCTCCCGGAATTCGATCTGCGCTTTTTGGATTTATAGGTGTTCCGTAATGTGCATTTTCACCATTTAGTCCGTACATAAGCTCGTCGGTGTGCGTAACTCCCTTCAGTACAGCTCCTTCTTTTAAAAGAGCAGCTACTACGTCTGCATGTTCGCTTGCAGGCTGATGCGTGGCGAGCCAATCCGGATTTCCTGCACTTGATATATGTCCTTGTACATCAAATACGTCTTTTAACGCAAAACTCAAGTTATTTAACATTCCCGTTCCCGTTGGAGGTACGTAAAGATCACTGTCTACAAATGCGTTCCACGTATCTTTCATTCAACCATCTCCTCATTTCTTATATCTGTTTAGAATATAAAATTTGGAATAAGCTGGTCAATGAATGTGTCAGGTCTGTTAACATTAATATTATGTAGATCTCCCAGCTTCCCTTTCCCTAGAGAAACTAGCCGTTTTATTTCCCTTTTAGCACGTTTGCGAGTAAAGTAGAAACATATCATTTTACGAAAAGGACTATCGCGATGGAACAATCTACTACGCTTTTTTTATTTATTTTATTAGCTTTTGTGCTAACAAGAGGTATTCCATTTATAGGTTCACTTGCTCCTAGCATTAATACACTGCTTCGGCATATTGGACGTTATTTTTCAAATTTAAATACGATGTTTCATGAAGATGGCCACGCGTTAATGGGGCTTATTGTCGGAAAAGGCGTCAATCGCATTGAGCTTTATACCAATAATGAAGGTGTAGCTGTGACTGCCACCTACGCGGGATCCCGTGGATGGTTGCCGCGCGTCATTATTGCTTTAGCCGGCTACCCGTTCAGCTCAGCAATGGCTTATTTGTTTTTCTACCTGCTCGTTCACCATCACTACGACTGGCTTTTTTACGGGTTAGGAAGTGTTGTTGTTATTAATTTACTGCTTTGGGTACGTAACGGATACGGAATTGTGTGGCTTTTTTCTATCGGTTTGATCCTCGGAGGCATCTATTATCTGCAAGATCCACAGCTTATGCGCTACAGTATGATGTTTGTTGGTGCGCTGTTGCTTGTAGAATCTCTATTTTCTGCATTTATTATCTTTGTATTAAGTATTAAATATCCAAACGATGCAGGTGACGCTACGAGTTTAAAGCAGCTGACCCATCTTTCAGCACGCTTTTGGGGTTTGTTATTCTTCGCACAGGCCGTGTATGTGGCTTATTTGATTTTTCACCTGATTTATTAAAGACAAAATACTATGCTCTCCTAAGAAAACTTTGGGAATTTTATAATTTAAAGGAATAATTTACTTTCATGCACTAAATAATGGTTTACGAGTTCCCTTAATGAGGTATATATTGGGTACTATGAAGTCGTAAAGAGGTGTGGGATACTTGTCATTATTTTTAAAGTGGAAGCAAAAGAAGCAGGAAAAAGAAGTAGAGCGTGTTCTTGAGGAATCAATCTCAAAAAGAAAAGACTACTGGAACACAATTGGACATGTAGACGGAGACGTATTAACTCATTTGTTAAATCCCATGTTTTTTGGCGGACCTGCTTGGCCATCTGGACGTCAAACATTTATTCGTGTTCAAAAAACAGAGACGGTTATTCTCGCAAGCGACGGCTTGTCCGATCCGTTTCAATCCCCCGAAGAAAAGAGCCGAAAGCAAGGAAAAGGATTAGAATTCTATATCGAATGCGATGATGAATCTCTGCGCGGACCTTTATCTGATATCCAGGATCACTGGGCATTTGACCTTCTTTATCAAATGAGTCAAAATGCTGCCGCTCATCCTAATATGCTAGAACTATTCATGAAGCACGATATTCTTTCAATTGAATTTACTGATTTGGACGTACCGTCTCATTTTGTAAATGAAAATGGAGAAATTGGTGTATTGCTAGGCGTTCAGTCTCCTTCTGTTTCAGTTAGCCTCTCTTTACCTTACGAATCTATTAAACTGATTAGCATGAAGCTTCTTACACCAAACGAATTAGAGTATGTACGCGAACAAGGAGCGCAAGGACGCAGGCAGCTCGCTGAAACATTTCAGCTGTCAAAAAGTTATCATATTACCCTGACCAAAAGAGAGTCTCTTATTTAAAAGAGGTTCTTTTTTTATTTTTGCCGCTGAAGACGAAGCCCTATAGAATATAAGCGTCATTTATATGAAGCTCTAGTTCCAATACTTTTTTAAGGCTGCTTTTGATATGAGCGTACTATTTTTGATTCATGGTATATTTTGCTATAGTAAAAAAGAAGATATAAAAAAGGAGATGGACGTTAGACATGGCAGAAAAAGTACAGATTGGAAAATCCGAATTATATGTTAATCCTATTGGACTTGGAACAAACGCTGTAGGAGGACATAACTTATATCCTAACCTAAACGAAGAAGTCGGCAAAGACCTTGTTCATAAGGCGCTAGATAATGGCATAAACCTCCTTGATACAGCGTTCATTTATGGTCCAAAACGCTCTGAAGAACTAATTGGTGAAGTGCTAAAAGAACGTGGAAATCGTGAAGAAGTGGTTATCGCCACAAAAGGAGCACATAAAATTGTTGGAGATGAGGTACTGCTAGACAACTCTCCTGCGTTTTTAAAACAGGCGGTTGAAGATAGCTTAAAACGCCTTCAAACAGATTATATCGATTTATATTATATTCATTTCCCTGATAAAAACACACCAAAAGACGAAGCGGTCGGTGCGTTAAAAGAATTAAAAGATGAAGGAAAAATCCGTTCTATTGGCGTATCAAACTTCTCGTTAGATCAGTTAAAAGAAGCAAATAAAGATGGTTATGTAGACGTGGTGCAAGGGCAATATAACTTAATTCAAAGAGAAGCAGAAAACGATATTTTACCTTATACGGCTGCAAACCGCATTTCATTTATTCCGTACTTCCCGCTAGCTGCTGGTTTACTTGCTGGGAAATACGATAAAAACACAAAGTTTAATGACTTGCGCGAAGATATGCCTCATTTTATCGGGGAAGCATTTCAGCAAAATCTAGAAAAAGTAGAGCGTCTTCGTCAAATCTCTAGCGCAAAAGGCGTAGAAGTAGCTCATCTTGTTCTGGCTTGGTACTTAACGCGCGATTCAATTGATGTATTAATTCCGGGGGCAAAACGCGCTGATCAAGTACTTGATAACTTAAAAACATTAGATGTTCAGCTCACTTCTTCGGAAATTAAAGACATTGATCATATTTTTAAATAATATAAAAAGAGCTTTGCCATAGGTAAAGCTCTTTTTTCTATACAATTCCGCTGGTTAATAGAACAAAAGCCGTAAGGAAGAATCCCATCTGTACAAAGCTTGTTATGTACTCTTTGGTTTCTTGTTTATATTTCCATTCATCTATACCTTTCAGCAAAATAGCCGCAACTAAAAATAGGCAAGACACGATATAAGGCTGGACAAATATAAAGATCATATCGAGTACTAGAAAAAGAACAAAAGCTATCGTCACATATTTATCCCATCGTCCTAAAGCTAGACTTTCATACTCATATTTACCCCAAAATTTGCTACGAGGTATATCAAGCACTTTTCTTAAAATAAAATCTACTAAGACTGCTGCTGCTACTAGCATGACCAATATATACATCGCCATCTCCCCTTCCTTTTTATGGTATCATTTCAACTCGTTTCTGTTAAGGTCTCAGCCACAAAGTGCTTAAACTGCTTTGTTTCTTCTGTTTCGCCTTTTGTTACGATATACGTATGTGAAGAAGGCCGGATAATTTTTTGCTGTGAAATTACGCTTAACGTTTGATTTTCAACTTCCTTTTTCACCATAGAAAATGGCAAATAAGATACGCCTAGGCCTTCTTCAATAAAGCGCTTTGTAATTTCTACTTGCGTCACAGGAAGCAGCTGAATGTGAGGATAACAAGCCTTGATTTGAAGGAGTAAATCTTCCCAATAAACAGGATGATTATTCGTAAGGAGCCGGTAGGAAGATAACAGCTCCTGTTCCGTACGTGCTCCTGCAGAAAACGGGGCAACTAAGACTGCTTTTTCTTTATGAATTAACTCATAAAAAACGTCTGCCTGACCCGGAAGCATCCTTGTTAATCCAATATCTGACCTTCTGTCGCTGATGTCTTTTCCCACTTGAAACGAATTTGTGATATTAACCGTTACTTCAATATGTGGATATCTCTCTACAAATTGTTTGATTAGACTCGGCAAAACAGATGCTGCTATTTGAGGAGCAGCGGATATAGTCAGTTTTCGGTTATATCCTTGCTTCCATAACCTAAAATTCCCTACTCCTTCTTCATATGCTCTCACCATTTTTTGAGCATGAGGCAAAAAAAAGCGTCCTGCCTCAGTCAGCACGATATATTTACCTTTTTTTTCAAAAAGCTCATCTCCTAATTCTTGCTGCAGTCGCTGAATATGCTTTGATACAGCAGGCTGTGTTAAAAATAAATCTTCAGACGCTTGCCTGAAATTTTCATAAGAAGCCGCTATGATGAATGTTTTTAACCATTTGATCTCCATTCTCTTCTCTCCATCTCTTTCTATTCATAACAAACTGGAATCAATACTGCTTATTTTTGTTTATTTTCTTTTCTATTAAACTTCTATACGATATATGTATCTCAATATTACCAAATAAAGGAGCTGTAAAAATGAAAAATAACGTTAAAGAAAAATTTAATGCTCATGCTTCTCAGTATGATGAGCAGCGCCGCAAACTCATTCCTTGTTTTTTTGATTTTTATTCTATTCCCGTTTCGCTTCTTCACTTTCCAAAAAAGACGCTTCGCATACTTGATATGGGAGCAGGTACAGGCTTGTTTTCTTCTTTTGTTAAAGAAAAATACCCAGATGCGCATTTCACGTTGATTGACGTCTCAGATCAAATGCTTGAAAAAGCAAAGGAACGCTTTAAAAATGAACAGCATATAGAATTTATCGTATCAGATATAACAAGCTACAAATTTGAGCACTCATTTGACATTGTGATTTCCTCACTTGCTATTCATCATTTAGAAGACGAACAAAAACAAAAGCTGTATGAACAAATTTATGATTTGCTGCATACAGGAGGAATATTTATTAATGCCGATCAAGTATTAGGCCCTTCTTCTATTATCGAAGAGTTATATAAAAAAGACTGGAGCGAAAGAATTGCCGCAAGCGGATTAACTCATGAGCAAATTGAGGCTGCTCATGAACGTACGAAGTTAGATAAAATGGCAACTTTGCACGATCAGTTAAATTGGTTAACAGCAAGCGGGTTCAGCACGGTGGATTGCATCTATAAATTTTTTAATTTTGTTGTAATGTATGCTCAAAAATAACGGTTTAAAAACTACTTGTCTCTTTGCAAGTAGTTTTTTTACTCTTTCCCTCCCTATATTCGAATAAGAATATTTATCTATTTCCACAAAACTACGCATACTTCTTTTCCAGTTTCGTATATCTAATAATAGCTTCGTTCTCCTGAACTTTTGATTTTTTTGTACATAAAACCCATATAAAGTATTTTTATACTATTTTATGTCTTTTTATGGTACAAAAAATACAACTATGTTACAATACGATTACAAAACAATCTATATAACGCTTTCATTTCTTTACACAAAAATGAAGAACTGGAAAGGATGTGATGCTTATGTAAATGTGAATCCGCTAGATTAGTAAACTTATATTCCTAAAGTTGTACAAAGAATTAAGAAAAACTTAGTTATTCTTATTATTATAAATTCCCGCTAGTAAAGTCTTTCTACTTAATGATTTCCTTATTAAGCGCATACATACAGGGATAGAAAATGCAGCTATTCGTCTTTTATTTTATTAGTGAAGAATTTATAGCACAGCCCAAAGCATCATACGTTTTTCATTAATGCAGCCTAAGGAGGCGCAGCACATGGCAAATAGAATATCAAGAACAGCAATCGTACTCATAGCAGCTATTTTAGCTCTAGCCTGCTTGTTTGTAGGAGTTCCAAAAACAGAAGCTGCTTCAACACCATCTCATTTAATTATCATTAACAAAGCGACGAATAAACTCGCTTATTACCAAAATGGTTCACTTGTCCGAACGTTTTCAGTAGGAACAGGACGCACGCAGTCTCTTACACCAGAAGGCCATTTCAAAGTAGTAAATAAAATCGTCAATCGCCCTTATTACAAAGGGAACATTCCTGGTGGAGATCCTAGAAATCCCCTTGGCAATCGCTGGCTAGGCCTAAATGCGAGAGGTACATACGGCACGACGTATGCTATTCACGGAAATAATAATCCTGCTTCCATCGGCAAATATGTAAGCAGCGGATGCGTTCGTATGTACGATGAAGAAGTAGAATGGTTATTTAGTAAAGTGACCGTCGGTACACCGGTTGTGATTACAACTTCTTCTAAATCATTTAACGACATTGCAGCAGCAAACGGATACAACGTTTCTGGAAACTCAGGTTCTACTCCAGCTCCTTCTACAGGAACTGTTTTAAAGAAAGGCAGCAAAGGAAATGCAGTTAAAGAGCTTCAGCAGAAACTAACTTCACTTGGCTATAATACACAAGGTACGGACGGTGTGTTCGGTGCCAATACAGATTCAGCTGTTCGTAAGTTCCAAAAAGACCACGGCTTAACGGCTGACGGCATTGTTGGCCCATCAACATATAAAGCTTTAGGAAGTTCAGGAACGAACCCGACGACACCAACAAACCCAACAAATCCACCAGCAGATACAACAATTAACACAAAACAAACGCTTAAAAAAGGAAGCAAAGGCAGCAATGTTCAAGCTCTTCAAAAGAAATTAACAGCGATTGGCTATAATACAAAAGGTACGGACGGTATCTTCGGTGCCAATACAGAAGCTGCTGTACGTAATTTTCAAAAAGACAATAAGCTAGCAGCTGACGGCATTGCCGGACCTAATACTTTAACTGCTATTTCCAAACGCTAATAGAGCCTGATTTCAGGCTCTGTTTTTTTATTGATAAACCTCTTTTTTACATCGCGCCTTGACCCCTTAATGAACCAGTACGCCGTCTTTCTTTTCTACGACATACTTAATCAGATGATAAACCGTTCTCATAAGAATTTGCTGCTGATAGATATCATTTTTGGCAGGAATTACGTTTTCTATCAGTCTGCTATATTTGTAGGCTTGATCGTCTTCTTTTTGTTTATAAAGAGCGAGCCAGTCATTACGAGATTTTTCAAGCAACTGTTCATTGAAATAGGAATAAACGACGGTTGCAAACTCACCTGCCAATTCTTGAATAACCTGCTGTCGGTCGGTGACCGAATGATAGGTACTTGACCACCCAGACGGCTGGCTTAGAAAATGCTCGTAGACAGATGAAATAAAAGCGGACGTAATGACTGGCACCGGCCCTTCATGCTCTCCTAAGGAAATGTTCAAACACGTTTCTCTGTCCATATAAGGAATGTTCAGCGACTCCATCGCTTCATAAAAAGCCTGAGAGACAGTCAAGTTTAAATAAATAGGATGCAGCTCTTGCTGCTTTTTTCTCGTTTCTGATACTAAAGCTGCCTTTAAGTCTTTATACAGAAGGTGACTCTCTTTGAATTCCTCGTGTACACATTCTAAAATAGTCGTATTCCCTACTGTTAAATAGTAGTGAAGCTGCTTTTTCATAAGAGGTGAAACGCTTTTAAGCGCACCATCTATCATTTTAGCCATGGCATGTTTTTTAGCATAATCCGTACGGCAGCTTGGAGAGGTAAGCAAATCTCCGTGTGTAACACAAACGTTTACTTTAGCGCCATGACCATGTACGATGAGCTGTTGAAGAAATTGAATATCTAATTCTTTAAGCCCATGATGTACGTATAAAATAGAAGCTGCTTTTTTAAAAGAATCGTGGATGGTGCTCGTATATTCAAAATACGGATGCTCGCAAATCGCTAACCCTTTTTTAAAAGAAAAAGGGCCGCAAACTTCAATTCTACGAAACAATGGATAAATAAGACGTCCGTTATTTTCTTCTTCTTCATTTGTTAGCGGACCAAGGGAAGACAGCTCTTTTGCTGTGAGACGGCAGGATATTGGCCAGTCGTCTTCTCCTATTTCCCATGTTCCTTCCTTGTATTCTTTCAACCGGGATTCAATGGCCAGAAGCATTTGCTCGGTGATTTTCCTACATTCAAGCCGCTTGTGCCATCCCTCTGCAAAATCTCTTCCTTCTTGATCAACAGCGTCTTTTACTATTTCACTTTCTCGTTTAATTGCATCTACAAATTGTTTGAATGAACTATTTTCGTCGTTCATTCTTAAAGGAACATCGTCATTAAAATAACGGGCTTTGTATGGGATATCTCCCAAAAGAGCGCGCAGATTGAAAGAGGAATCTCCGTGTAACAACTCAAAGACCAAGTCATAATCCGTGCCTCCTTCAGCATACACTTCAGCGCTTCTTAGTAGGATATTCTCCAATTTCCTTTGCACTTCACTTCGCGTAAAAAAAGAGACAGCAGCTTCATAGTGTTGGGAATCCTTCACCTTATACGTAGCAGAATAAGCTCCTTTACTGCCTATTCCTAGAAAGCCACATTCCTTTTTTATACCAAGAAGCTGGCGGATTAAGGCTGTTTTTCCGCTTCCTTGTTCTCCGATTACATGAATGTACTCATACTTGCTGTCAATTTGTTCGCTCGTTCTTTTTTCAATATCGTTATAAAAAGCATTCACTACTCGTTCATCATATCTTGCTTTTGCTCTTCCTTTTGCAGTACTTGTCCAAAAATCCTGCACTCTCAGCAGTTCATTCATCTCTTCAACCAGAATGTCAATTTCATCGTGTTGCTCTGTATACATAAACCGTTTAACAAACGGGTTCGATCTTCCTCTTTCATCTTTTTTAAACGGATGCTGAAACATAATTGACCAGCCTTTTCGCATAGGAGATTGACAGGCTTTTGCACGAAAAACTTTCATTCATTTCCCCTTCTTTCCCTAACATTGTCCTATTTGAAATGTATGGCTTTTAAAGGGGGGATATGTCTATGATTTTCCTCTTTTTAGAAGGATTTTTCCTTCATTTATCGAAGTAATTAATTGAGGTGATGGGAGAATGTTGACAAAAATTGTGAAATGCAGCATACCGACTGATAAAAAAGCATCTTTTTCATATACGCAACAGCATTGGGCTGCTCTTGCACACGTGAATGGTTTCATTGGCCAATTAGGGGGTTGGAACGTGGAAGATGAAACAGATGCTTGTATTCTAGCTCTGTGGGAAGATGGAACAACTTATCAAGAATTCATGAAGCATACTCATGATTCTATTTTTTATAAAAGCAAGCAGGATCAAACATATACGAATTTGGACGTTTCAACATCAGATCCGTCCTACTTCATAGGAGCACGCTACAATTATTATCGAAGCAGCGCCATTGAAAGCCGTTATTTAGTAAAGACGGAAATTGAAGTCGATTTTTACGACAAAGAAGATATCCATGAGATGGTAAAAAGCTTGATAAATCCTTCTTATCGCTGTTTATCTCACGTTGTATCACCAATCGAGCATAGCAAGCTTGTCATTTTTTCATTATACGGATCTGCTTGTCCGCAAAAAACAATTGATACTTTCGTTCATCCAAATGTACTGAACGCGTCTCAATACATATATCAATTAGAGAAAAATTGGAACGTTCTTTCCAATTAAAAAATAGAAGCCTAGGCCCGACGCCAAAGCTTCTATTTTTTTATGATATGAACATCTTGGTTTTGTACGGTAATGACTTCCTCCGTCATTCCTACAAACAAACCGCTCTCTACTACGCCCGGGATCCTTATCAGCTGTTTTTCCAACTCAGCAGGATTTTCAATTTCTGAAAAATGGCAGTCTAGAATGTAATTTCCGTTATCGGTGATAAACGGGGTATGATCATCTAAAAGCCTAAGCTGCGGTACACAACCTGCACTGCGAATGTGCTTCGCCGTCATTTCCCAGCCAAAACGTATAACTTCAACAGGAAGAGGAAAAGCTCCTAGCGTCTTCACTATTTTCTTAGAATCCGCAATCACAATAAACCGCTTCGCTGCGTACGCAATCATTTTTTCTCGAAGCAGCGCGCCTCCTCCTCCTTTAATTAAAGAAAGTTCGCTATCCACTTCATCCGCTCCGTCAATTGCTATATCAATATATTCAACATCCGCTAAGGTAACAATGGGAATACCTAGTTTCCTTGCCAGCTCTTCTGTTTTTTGAGAAGTAGGAACCGCTTTAATGTTTAATCCATTTTTTACTCGTTCACCTAGTTTTACAATTGTATAATAAGCTGTTGAACCTGTCCCTAGCCCTACAATCATTCCATCTTCCACAAATTGTGCTGCTTTTTCACCAACTGCTTGTTTTTCAATCATACAAAGGCCTCCTTACTCATATTGTACCCGTTTACATAAAAAAGAAAAAGTATTATGAACCCTTACGAAAAAACTCAGCTGACTATTGAGCTGAGTTTTTTTGAAACTGTGTATTTAGAAGAATTTTTTCTACCCAATACTGCTGTTTTGTACTGTTTGTCTGTTCGCTGCTTTTTAGTTCAAACGTATAGTAAATATACTTGTCTGAATAATCATCATTCACATAAGCATGATAAATGCTATACTTTCCATCTCTTGTTTGTTTTTTCACATAAATCGTTGCATTTTTACCTTTTAACATGTAATCAGGCTGAAATGCATCCAATTTATTTTGAGCTGCTTTGCTTTTTTTCTTAGAAAATAAAGCCGTTATTTTCCCAGCATTGTATGAATCATTTTCCTTCGTTGATGCTGTCCATACTTCACTTTCATCTTCACTGCTTTTATAAGAAGATTTATGAATAACATACTGAAGCGGAAACCACATCCTATATTGATTGGTATCCGAAGTAAATAATTCAAATCCATTGTCTGTTTGTTCGTGATCGACCAAAAATGTACTCGTAAACTTATCTGCCTGCGCTTCACTTTTAAATTTCCCGCTTTGAAACAGCCAAATTCCTACGGCAATGACCAATGCTCCAGCTACTGATGCGGCTTTTTTTCGATCCATTGTTTCCACACACCTTTTAATACCCCTTTAACTTTCGATAATACCATATTGATGTTTATATCGTCATAAGGAGAAATAACCAAAGGATTATCAGAGCGCACATGCTAATTTAACTAGAAAAATAAACTTTTTTACAATAGTAAATTTGATAACAGACGCTGAGCTAACAGGCGGTTAGCCTCACCGGGCTCTATCGTATACGTTAGCAGTTCTTGCTTTTCAGCTTTCGCTTTTATCAAACATTCACCCTTTGGAGAAAGAAGAGAAGTCGTGCTTTTTTGGTTCTCTAAGGCATAATTCACGCTTGCAAAGTAAATACCATTCTCCGTACTTCTTGCAATCATTGCATAATCATAAAATTGCGGATCTGGTACTTCACCAGTAAACTGTGGATGAAACACAATGCTTGCTCCTCTTACAGCAGCCCATCGGACAGTTTCAGGATAGCGCCATCCCTCATGGCAAATAACAATACCGAATTTCACGCCGTTTATTTCAAACAACTGGCGGCCATTTCCAGGCTTGTAACCAAATTGATCTTCTGCTGGATCAATTTGATTTTTAGTTTGATACCCTAATTCTTTTCCATTTTCATCAATTACAAAAGCAGTTAAATGCATACCAAGTTCGTCGCGCCACTCCAGTGGTAAAATTACGTTGAGCTTTAACTGTTTGGCAAACAACTTAACTTTATAAAGCGTATTTTGTTGAATTTCGTGATTGTATGTCTCAACTTCAAAACCAACTCCTCTAAGTCCCGGCACAATTGATTCTGGAAAACATACAAGGTTACATCCTTCTTCTGCTGCTTGTTTCATACAATTTTCTACCGTTTCTGCACCCTCTGCGGCTGACTTTGGAAATCTCACTTGCGCTAATCCAATTTTCATTCATTGCTCCTCCACTTCCAATATCATAAAAAAACTCATGCTACTAGCGTAACATGAGTTTTTTATCTTTACGTAAATAATTTAATTAGCATGCTAAGAAGAATACCTACCGCACTAAAGTCCGAATCTCCAAATGTTGTGCCTTTAAAACCTAACGACGCGAGAACAGGCAGTAAAATAGCCGGTAAAAAACTAATTAAGATTCCATTGGCAAATGACCCGACCACTGCTCCTCTTCTTCCCCCCGTCGCATTTCCAAATACTCCAGCAGCTGCTCCCGTAAAAAAGTGCGGAACGAGGCCTGGCACGATAATACTTAGACCAAATAGAGGCAAAAAGAACATTGAAATGAGACCTGCGATAAAGCTTGAAAAGAATCCAATGACCACTGCGTTAGGAGCAAATGGAAACACCGTTGGACAATCTAGAGCTGGAATGGCATTTGGTACCGCTTTGTCAGCAATTCCTTTAAATGCTGGTACAATTTCTGCTAAAAGCATACGAACACCCGCCAGCACGACATATACTCCTGCTGCAAAGGTGATTGCTTGAATTAGCGAGTACACAATAAAGTTTTGACCCCCGCTTAATTTTGTTTCGATAAATGCAGGACCTGCAAAAAGTGCAACAACAATAAATAAAACGGTCATGGTCAGTGAGACAGAAACAGATGTATCCCGAAGAAATCCTAAGGATTGAGGAACTTTAATTTCTTCTGTTGTTTTTTCGCGATTTCCTACTCGCTTGCCGATAAATCCTGCTACTAAATAGCCTAAGGAACCAAAATGACCAACGGCAATATCGTTTGACCCTGTAATTTCACGCACATACGGCTGAAGCAGTGCAGGAAATAAAACCATTAAAATACCTAATAATAGTGCACCGATCAAAACCAAAGGTGCTCCCGTTAACCCGCCGGTAGATAAAATTGCTGCAATCAAACAAGCCATAAACATGGTTTGATGCCCAGTTAAAAAGATATACTTAAATTTCGTGATGCGCGCGATAATGATATTTACAATCATACCTAAAAGCATAATCATCGCTGTTTCTGTACCAAACGTTTGTTGAGCTACAGCTACAATTGCTTCATTATTAGGAATGATCCCTTCAACGGAAAACGCTTTATTAAACATTTTCCCAAACGCTTCAAGTGAAGCAATTAATATGTTAGCTCCTGCTCCTAATATAAGAAAACCCATAATTGTTTTTAACGTGCCTGATACAATATCTGCACTTTTTTTCTTTTGAAGCAACAAACCGATGAGCGCAAACAACCCTACTAGAATAGCCGGTGTTCCTAATATATCTTTCATAATTAAATCAAACATGGCTTACGCCTCCACGAAGTATTTTTGCAGTGCTCCTTTAATTTCCGCTTGATTTAAAATGTTTTGCAGTGCCACGACCGTGCGAGTGCCATCATCCAATTGATTTACAATATCTGCAGATCCTAAATAGATATCTGCCTGCTCCGTTTTACTAGTTGTTAAATCCGTATGAGATACCTGTGCTTCAACACCAAGCTCTACTAAAATTTTCTTTACATTCATTTCCACAATAAAACTGCTTCCTAAACCGTTTCCGCATACAACTAAAATCTTTTTCATTTTTTATCTCTCCTTTTAATTTGAGTAAGCTTCAATTAACGCAAGCATTTCTTGTTTTGTATTCATAGCAATAAGCTTGTCAATATTATCGTTTTCAGATAGCATCATTGAAAGCTGTGACAGTGCTTTTAAGTGGGTTTCATTATCAGTAGCAGCAAGTACGATAATAAGCTGCGCTCCGTGCTGTTTTTCAGTAGAAAAATAGACCGGCTCCTTTAAACGAAGCATGCTCATACCCACACGATTTACACCTTGTTCCGGTCTTGCATGAGGGAGCGCAACTTTTGGCGCAATAACAATATAAGGGCCTAACTGCTCTACACTTTTGATCATTGCTTCTACATAAGAAGGTTCAATATATTCATAGTTCAACAAAGGCTTGGCAGCCAGCCTAACAGCTGATTTCCAATCATCTGCTGAATCTGTAAGCTGCAAGAATGGCTCTTGCAATACTTCATGCAACATTGGCTTTTTATCCTCTCTTACCATTTTTTTAGATTGCTGTATCACTAGTTTTAAATTAGCTAATAGAGCTGGTTCATCTTGAATATTTGCATGCTGCTTAATAATACCCATGATGGCTTGAGTGGTTAGCTGAGAAGAAGCTGGTTCAACTAAGTCGATTAACCGCTGCTTTTCATCATCCGTTAAAATAGGATTCACAAGCATCACGTTCATTCGCTTTTTTAATGGCGTAGTTGTAATAACTAAATCATAGGTTTCTTTAAACTGCTCATAATCTCTTACCGTCATTGGCCCTATCAATTCAGCATCTGTTAACAGTTGTTCAAGCTGATACTGAAGCATACGGGACGTTCCAATTCCATTGGCACAAACAATAACAATACGCTTTTGCTTTTGCCTTCCCTCTTGTTTTTTCATCCACCCTCCGAAATGAAGAGCAAAATAAGAAATTTCGTCTTCATTAATACGTGTTTGAAGGCTGTTTTCCAAAGGAAGCAACGCTTTTTTTGTCAGTTCCACTATATCCTGATACTTTGTTTGAATAGCCGAAAGCATAGGGTTAGGGAGGTGAATATTATAGAGAAGCCTGTAATAAGCCGTCTTCAAATGAATATATAAATTTTGTTCAAGACGATTTCGATCTTCAAATACCACACAAGCATATGCTTGAAACCGCGATACCATTTCTTTTACAATGGTTCTCATCCAATCATCACTATCTGCTTGATTTACTACATTTACTTTTGCACTTAGTAAAACCGTGGCCAGATAATGTTTTTCATGAGGTGGAAAATCAAATCCTAAAACGCTTTCAATTTCTTGCAGCGCTTTGTACTGCCTGGTTTTTTCTAATTCTTCTTTTCTAGTAATCAAGGCGTCTACATAGCGCTTGCCTCCAATACGCTGAATACAGCACGTGAGCATATAGGCTAATTGCGTCAGCATCTTGTCTGTAAACGCCATTCCCAGTTTATCTTCACACTCTACAAGCCAGTTATAAATCAGTGAATATTCGTAATCTGCTTTCATAACCCTTTTCAACAACTCTTCTTGATGTTGACTTAATAATTCTGTAATGTGTATATAAAGCAAATTTCGAATGTCGCTTTCAGATCCTTTTACCTCGTACCCATCTTTATAGCTGTATGTCAAAGATATGCCTTTCTTTGCCCACTTGTTTTTTAAGTCTTTAATATCTTGTAATACAGTGTTGCGACTAACTTCTGTTTCATCCATGAGCTGCTGAGTTCCAATTTTTCCCCCTCGAAGTATACACATCAAAGCAACGTATATTTGACGGTCCTCAACTGATAAGTAAGCAGATGGCATAACATGAGAAAATTGTTTAGCAACTTGGTCCTTTGCTTGATCGTTTAGAAAAAAGCCTTTTCCATATGTGTACTGAACAAACTCTAATTCTTGCTGACACAGCCAATCGTTAATTTTCTCAATATCATAATAGATGGTACGTCTTGACACTTGAAACTGCTTCATTAACTCTTGTACTGATATAAATGTTGCGGCTTGAAGCAAAACTTGCAATACGGCCGTACTGCGTTTGTCTAACAAATGAATCACCTTCAGTCCAATTCGTGCACAAATTGAAATACTTACTATGTTTTATGCTTTTACTATACTACGGGGCTTGCAAAATGATTAGACCGAATTCACCCACATACATTGTGCAAAAAATGTGCTCAACAAAAAAAAGAAGTGCTGTATGCACTTCTTTTAAGGGTTAATCTTTAATCTGCTGTTCCATTGCTTCTCCAATGGCTTTTTTTAAATGTCCGTCATGTTTATCAAGCAGCCGATGCACCTCATCACCTTCTATAGAAGTAAGAAGCGCAAGAATGGCGGCTTTTGGCGTTTTGTATGTTTGTAAACTTTCCGCTGCCTCCTCTGGTGAGACGCCTGTTAGTTCCGCAATAATATTTTTAGCACGCTGTACGAGTTTATCGTTAGTCGGCTGTACGTCTACCATTAGATTACTGTAGACTTTACCGATTTGAATCATAGAAGCGGTCGTCAGCATATTAAGAACAAGCTTTTGAGCAGTTCCGGCTTTCATTCTTGTTGAACCTGTTACAACTTCCGGCCCTGATTCTGCTACTATTGCATATTTTGCTTCTTGTTCCATAGGTGATCGAGGAGAATTTACAACACAGCCCGTTACTGTCCCCAGGCTGTTTGCATACGCAAGCGCTGAGAGTGTATAAGGAGTTCTTCCACTTGCAGCTATACCTACAAGAATATCTTTATTTGATAAATTAATCGCTTTCAAATCTTCTATCGCTTGTTTCTTGTTATCTTCTGCTCCTTCTAACGCATGACGGAGCGCTTTGTCTCCCCCGGCTATGATCCCAATTACTTGTTCGGCAGGTGTACCGAATGTTGGTACACATTCAGATGCATCTAACACACCTAGCCGCCCGCTTGTCCCTGCTCCGATATAAATAAGACGTCCGCCTTGTTTAAAAGCACTGACAATTTCATCTACTAACAAAGCAATAACAGGCAGCACCTTATTGATTGCATGAGGCACTTGATGATCTTCTTCATTAATTTTTTTTACAATTTCCAGACTTGATAATTCATCAATGTTTAAGGTTTGCGGATTGCGTTTTTCAGTTAAGATATGATTTAAGTTCACTGTGATCCCCTGCCTTTTCCACCATCATTTTTTCTCTATTTATACTCGTTCATGAACAGCTGATAAGCTCCTTTAGCAGATGATACTCGCTGTGTTGCCCACTGGATATGCTTTATTTCTTTCTCACATGCTTTTTTATAAACATCAAACACTTCTGGAACTTCCGTTAAAATGCTGCCTTTGCATGCCAGCAAGCAGCTCCCTTCAAACCGCTGTTTCTTATATAAATGAAGAGTCATGTTTGCAAGGTGCTTTCCAGCTTGTTGAAGAATGTCACTTGCTTCTTGTTTATGATTTCTTGCTTGATTTACAACAAGCGGAGTGAGTAAAGCAACTTCTGATTTAGGAGATGAATAGACAAACTTTTTTATATCGTGTATGGTATCTGCTTTTACATGTTGCAAGATTGTCTGACTAAGGCTGCTGTACGGACGGCTTTGATCATGCTCCTTCGTCAGCAATATCAGTGCTTGAAGACCAATCCAATATCCGCTTCCTTCATCTCCAAGAAGGTGTCCCCACCCTCCTCCGTATTCGTATACCCCGTCTTTTTTTCCAATGCTGACGGCTCCAGTTCCTGCAATGGTTAATATCCCGTCTTTTCCATGCAGTAGTGCTTCGTGTGCAATCATGGCGTCATCATATAAACCTACTTCTACCTGATAACGATCATAAAAATATCTTTTTATTTCTTCCTTAGATAATGCTTTACTTCCAGCAAGTCCTAGTGAAATGCCTTTACATGTATAACCAGTAAGCGCAGTTTTGCACGCCGTAATACATTCATCAATATGAGTAATAGCCGTATTGTAATTAATGAGTAAATTTCCATAGCCGCTTTTTGAAGCAGCGAGCTCTTGACCGTTTAAGCTGTAAGCAACGGCTTCTGTTTTTGTTCCGCCCCCGTCGATACCAATAATATAGTCCATTTTATCACCGTTCACAAAAAGCAAATTTGTCCCATGGCTGCAGTTCATTTAGTAAGAATATTTCCTCTTCTGCAATGCGTCCTACTACGTTTGTTTTACCTGAGTTTTCCATGTCTAACAGCGCAATTTGCAGCTCTCCTTTGTACTGTCCGTAGAGTTCATTTTCTATTAAAATATCGCCTCTTCGAATGGAAGGAGTATGCGTAGGCTTAAATTCTTCTTTTTTATATTTTACTCGGCTTTGCGTAGAGCGAATTAAATAATCGGATACGTCTCCGCGGTAAAAATGAAACTCTTCCAGCACAATTTTTTTCTCAAGTTCAGTAATCGTATCATACAGCGTCACATTAAAAGTAAAGCGCTCTTGCTGAACAACATCACGCAGCGCCTTCATTTCTTCTTCTGATGCATAAGCATTGGCAATAATTGCACAATCAATCAACTCCGTTTTAAAAAGATGCTTAGCCTGCACGTCGACCGGAAGCGTGCGATGCATTTCAAGCGTACAAAGCCCTTCAGTAACAGGCCACGGTCCAAACGTAGCGCTTGGTGAATTAATAAAGGCTGCTGTTTCAAGGTTATGTTCTTTAAACAATGCTGAACACTTTACAAAGTGATCATACGACAATCCTGCGTATCGATGAGGATAAAAATTATGCGACCCCAATAGCTGTTTTCGGTTTGGCTGGTAACTTAAAATATTATCCACATACTTCGTCGCATTGCTCATATTAATTTCAATTTTTAAGCCGTATGGATTAAAAGTCATAATAGACTCTTCATTTCCCGTATACCCTAGATCAAGGCGAATAGCATAAGCCCCTAATTCGTGAAAAAAAGATAAGTCATCATAAGAAATGCCAAGCGCTCCAAATACGCGAGGAGCAATATCCACTACTACTTCCATCTTTAGCTCATTGGCAAACTCAATAATTTCTTTAAAATTTGCCATTACTTTTTTCTGATCGCCTTCAACAGAAAGCAAGCATGTAAAAATGCGGGTAAATCCGTATTGATGCGCAAGTGCTATATACGCTTTATCTTTTTCGACAGTCGAATGTTCCGGGTAAATCGCAATACCTAGCTTTTTCATTGATTTTCGCCTTCTTTTTTAAATTTTTTAATAAGCTTAATCATATGTTCAATTAATTTTTGCTCTGAAATAGCCGTCATTAAATGATCTTGTGCGTGAATTAAAAGCAGTGACTTTTCAATTGTTTTTCCGTTCAATTCACGTTGAATAAGCGCAGTTTGCGTTTTATGAGCATGACTGAGCTCTTCTTGAGACTGCTTTAAAAGCTCGTCAGCTTTATTAAAATCATAGTCTTCAGCTGCTTCTAACGCTTCATATGCAAGTGACCTAGCATTTCCTCCATATGCAATAAGTTCAAAAATTTCATTTTCCATATTTGCTGCTTCTGTCATTTCTTCCATCCCCTTTTTTATAGTGGTGCAGGCGTAATGTTTCCTAGTATTACAGGAGACAAGGCGCCAGTTGCGCTTGGTACATTGCTTGGATAACCTGAAAGTGTTTCATTTGCAAGCACCGCAAATGCTACGGCTTCTTTTGCTTCTGAAGACATTCCTATTTCTTCTTGTGTATACACCCTGCAGCGCTTCCCGAGCTGCGCTTTAATCATATTCATCAGCGTATTATTATAACTTCCGCCTCCTCCAATAATCACTTCGTCAATAGAATAGGCAGGAAAAATAAATGTTTCATAGTGATGTACAATGGATGATGCCGTGAACATAGTAATCGTAGCTAGCAGATCTTTCTTTTTATGTTTGCTATATTTCTCTAGCAGTCTCTTTGTGTACTGTGTACCGAACAGCTCTCTTCCCGTCGATTTAGGAGGAGAAAGCTTCATGTAATCATGATTCATACAGTCTTCTAAAAGCTCTGAAATAATCTTTCCTCCAGCTGCTAAACGCCCATTTTCATCAAATGAAACATTAAAAAGCTGCTGACACGCTTCATCTATCATCATATTTCCCGGCCCCGTATCAAAAGCTACTACCGGTATAGGAGGGTGTTTTGGAGGAATCAACGTTACATTTCCAATACCTCCAATGTTTTGAAGCAGCCTTGTATAATTATTGTGGCTGTACAAAATCCGTTCCGTGTGAGGAACTAACGGAGCACCTTGCCCGCCTGCTGCCATGTCCATCACTCTGAAGTTTGCTACTACCTTCGTTTTGGTTTCATAGGCAATAACAGCCGGCTCTCCAATTTGGAGTGTAGACATCGCTGTACTTCCCGAAGCATAAGGCTGATGGTAAATGGTTTGCCCATGCGATCCAATAACATCTATTTGTTCAAGAGAAAAGCGGGCTTCTTGGCACACTTTTTTCACTGCATCTGCAAACGCATAGCCAAGTTTAAAATTCAAGCTGCAGATCAGCTGGACATTTGAATGTTCAAAAGAAAGCGCCTGCTCAATTTCCTTTTTTAACTGAGGTGAAAAAGGCATGGTAATGAAATGAAGAAGCTTAACTTTACTTTCATAGCCGCTTCCTTCAATTTGAACAAGAGCTGCATCAATTCCATCAAGCGACGTTCCTGACATAAGTCCAACAGCATACATACTATGCGTTCACTTCCTTAAAAAAAGCAGGTAAATACTCGCGATGAGCTTGAAGCAGTTCGTCTAAGACCGACTTAGCCAGCTCGTCACTTGGAACAAGCGGATTAATACTCAGCGCAACCAGTGCTTTTTCATAAGATCCTGTAACCGCAGCTTCTGCCCCTACTCGTTCAAACGATTTAATTTGCTGCACAAGTCCATTCACTTCTACCGGAAGTTCACCGACAGTGAGTGGTACCGGCCCTTGCTTTGTTACTACACAGTTTACTTCAACCGCAGATTCGTTTGGGAGTGAGGAAATAGCGCCATTGTTTTTTACATTTAATGTTTGAATATCGCCTTTATCGTTATGAATGGATGAAATTAAATTGCATGCAGCATCGCTGTAATAAGCGCCTCCTCGTTTTTCCAGCTGCGGTGGCTTACTTTCTAGATTTGGATTTTTATAGAGTTCAAAAAGCTCGGCTTCTAATGCTTTGACCACTTCAGCGCGTGTGGTACCTGACTGAAAGGCCAGAAGCTCTTCTGCTAATATTTCGTTTGTTTTGTAGTAGTAGCGGTGATAAGGACATAAAATCACGCCAAGAGCTTCCAAAAAGTCCGGTTGCCACGGAATAGGAGCTATGTTTCTCATTGTTACTTGGGACTTTGGATCACTTAATCGCCGAATGACTTCTTGCGTTACTTCCTTTCCTTTTGCATACACATGCAGTCCATATACCAAGTGATTTAACCCTGCAAATTCAATGTGAACATCTTCTTTTTCTATTTGAAGCAAGCTGGCGATGGAGTTTGTCATATGTACAGGCAGGTTACAGACTCCTACTACTTTAGAATGCTTTCCGTAGCGAAGCAGTGCCTCCGTTACCATACCTGCAGGATTTGTAAAATTAATAAGCCAGGCGTTTGGACAAACTTCGTGTATTTCCTCGGCAATTTTCAACAAAACGGGTATCGTTCGCAAGCCCTTAAATAATCCTCCCGCCCCGTTTGTCTCTTGACCAATCATTCCGTACTTAAGAGGGATGCGTTCATCTTGAATACGCGCATCAAGCTGACCTACTCTAAGCTGTGTCGTTACAAAATCAGCATTTATCAACGCTTTTTGTCGATCAAGCGTTAAATGAATTTCCATATCAACACCTGCTTTTTTGACCATTCTTCTCGCAAGTGCTCCTACAATTTCAAGCTTCTCTTTTCCTTCTTCAATATCTACAAGCCATAGCTCTCGAATTGGAAGCTCATCATATCGTTTAATAAACCCTTCGACCAATTCCGGTGTGTAGCTTGATCCTCCCCCTATTGTCACTACTTTCATTTTTTGTCCCTCCTTGTTAAAAAACGGCTAAATATGTAACGGCTGTGCACCCTATTCCAAGCAAAACAAAGCGTATACAAACGGCGGTTTTAGATAAAGCTGCGTTTGAAAGCCGAATGGAAATAAATGTTGTAAGCAGCGCTGCTGATAGACTTGTAATGGCAAATAAACTATGCTGCGCTGATAAACCAGCATACTGCAGCAGAGGTGTAAAAATAACGTTGCAAAGAACCATGGTTAGCAGAAATAAAAACACAGTTTTATATCGAAACCGAACAAACATTGACCCTCACTCCTACTAAAGAGATAGAAGCCAAACAAGTTGGCTTCTCTTTCTTTACATTTGAACTGAACTATCGGATGGTGCAACCGTTGCTTCATCGCTTTTTTCCATTTCGACCATCTTTCGGTCGTACATTTTAAAGAACGGAAGATAAATGACAACAGAAATAGCAATATTGATAATGACTAGCACAACCGCCCGCCAGTCTCCTCCGGTTGATAGATAAGCTCCGATCGGCGCCGGGAGCGTCCATGGAACCATTACGTAGGTTGGCGTAATAAGACCTGTCGCCGTTGCTGCGTATGAAATGATCGTTGTAATAATCGGGATAATGATAAATGGAATAATTAAAATAGGATTTAAGACAATTGGCAAACCGAAAATAATTGGTTCGTTAATATTAAAAACCGCTGGAATAAAAGATGTCCTAGAAAGCGCTTTCGAATATTTAGATTTTGAGAAAAACAGCATCGCTAAGGCAAGACCTAGCGTCGCTCCAGATCCTCCAATCCAAACAAACCACTGAAAGAACGTTTCAGGTGCAATATACGGAAGTGTGGAAGCTCCGTCCGCTACCGCTTCAGCATTTTTTGCTAAGTACACTTCCCATACAGGCCGTGCCACTGTTCCAACAACAGAGACGCCGTGGATTCCGAATGACCAGAAAAACGTGATTAAGAAAACCGGTATTAACACTCCTGCTAAACTATCTCCAGCTTCCACAAGCGGAGCAACTAGTTTATCAACTAAATGATGAAGGTCGATACCTAAAACAATCGTAATAATTGTCATAAGTACAACAACAATAGCCACTGGAATCAGCGCTTCAAAAGACCGTGATACTGAAGGAGGCACTTGTTCCGGCATTTTAATGGTGACATTTTTTGCTTTACAAAACCTGAGAATCTCGACCGATAAAATCGATACAATCATCGTCACAAATAAACCGTGACCTCCAAGGTTTGTCATTGGCAGCATAAAGCCTTCTTCTTCAATCAGCTTTGGAGTCACCGTAAGAAGTAGTGCAGCTACTGCAATTTGCGCTCCTGACAGCGGATCGAGATTATAGCTTTTAGACAAGTTGTATCCTATCCCAAAGGCTATATATAAAGACATAATAAACATCGTTACGCGATACGGTATTAAAATATTCGCGCTGTTATCAGCTGCCCATTTCGCGATTGTGCTATCTTGCGGCACAGGCGGAAATGCTAGAATCAAGAAAAAACTTCCGATAATGATAAACGGTAAAGCGGAAATTACACCATCGCGAATGGCTTGAAGATGCCGCTGTTCCGATAACCTGGCCATAGGTCCTGATAAATTGTTCTCTAAAAACGACACAAATTTGCTCATATACCCTTTCCCCCTCTATATTCTCCCCTTGTGTAAATAAAACCCCTTATCTATTTAAAAAGCAGGAATACACCTGCTTTTCTTAGCTAACGAGCTGTTGAACCGTTTTAAAAAGCGTTGGACCTCCAAGCGGCGTATAAGCCTGCGGCGGAATAGGTCCGCATGGAACGGAAGCTTTATCCGCTTCTGCTTTAACTGCGTTAAACCGGTGACGAATCTGCGGTGCAACCATTACAACGTCCCAGCCCTTTTGAATTTCCTCTGCCACTTCATTTGTTCCAATTGCCAGCACTTCCATATCCGTTCCGTGCTTCTGTGCTTCCGTTTTTAATGCTTTTACCACAATCGCACTTGACATTCCTCCAGAACATACAAACAATACCTTCATTTTCTCGTTTCCCCCTACCTCTTTATTTTTTGAATTACATTATGTGTATCGATTATGCGTTCAAACACTTGATTGCCTTTTTGAATACATAACCGTATAAACATCGCATCTACAATGGCTAACTGAGCAATACGAGCGCTCATCGTTCCAATTCGAATATGCTGTTCTTCTACCGAAATAGTCAGCAGAATATCAGCTAATCTAGAAGCTGGCGATGATCCGTGCTGCGTTAGCAAAATGACGGCTGCTCCTTTGTCTTTGGCTATTTGCATCAGCTCTACCACTTCTTTTGTTTGACCCGAAGTGGATACCACAAACAGCACATCATCTTTTGTCATATTTGTAGCCATCACCATTTGAACATGACTATCTAATGAAAACAGAGCCGAAATATCAATTCGAAGCAGTTTATACTGAGCATCTAGTGCAACTACAGCTGATCCTCCCGCTCCGTATAAAAACACTCGTTTCGCTCCATGAATAGCTTCCGCAGCTGCATCAATTGCAGAAGTGCTCACTAATCGACTTGTATTCATCAGTGCGCTCATACTTTTGCTTATGACTTTTTCAAGCACAGCATCGGTCTCATCTTCAAAATTAACTGGAAGATTCGGCAGCTGTTCGGTATTCACCTTATGAGCATCTTTTGCTAATTCAATCTTTAATTCTTTAAAACTATTAATGCCTACACGCTGACAAAAGCGAATAATCGTAGCTTCGCTGCACTGACACTGCTTAGCTAGCTGTTTGGTCGTTAAGTTCAACGTGGTCGTGGGATTTTCTAGAACGTAATCGGCTACTCTTCCTTCAGCGGGACTGTAATGATTCATTTGTGCATCGATTAAAGTAAGTACGGAAAATTGGCGCATGAATTCCTCCATCGTTAAGTAACGTATTTCTAAAACATTCTTTAAATTACCATTATTATATTTTTTCTGAAGTTTAATTTCAATATTTTTCTGATATTTTTAAAACTTTATTTTATTTTTCAGAATATTTCATTAAAATCTATTGTGAATATAACGACCGCATGCTATATTATGAAAGAAATTTTATCTCAACCAAAAAAGAAGGAGGAACGAACATGCATATTAAAAAATGGGTTGGAGGCATCTTGTTTTTGCTGCTGTTTTGTTCGAGCACATTGCCTGCTAAAGCAGACGTACCTACCACATATCAAAAACGGGAGCTCCGAGCCGCTTGGATTGCAAGCGTATACAATATTGACTGGCCTTCTCAGCCTGGTCTTCCGGTTGAACAGCAGAAAAAAGAGTTTACCTATTTGCTAGATGAAGTCAAAAAGATGGGGATGAATGCTGTTGTCGTTCAAATTAAACCGACCGCCGATTCCTTTTATCCGTCAAAATATGGCCCGTGGTCAGAATATTTAACCGGTACACAAGGAAAAGATCCCGGCTATGATCCTCTGGCCTTTATGGTAGACGAAGCACACAAGCGCAACTTAGAATTCCACGCATGGTTTAACCCTTACCGCATTACAATGAATCATACTGATTTAAACAAACTAGCCGATAATCATCCTGCCAAACAACATCCTGATTGGGTCGTCTCCTACGGAAAACAACTCTACTACAACCCAGGTATTCCAGAAGTAAAAAACTTTATTATTGAAGAAGTGCTCGAAGTCGTAAGAAACTATGATATTGATGCTGTTCATATGGACGACTATTTTTATCCTTACAAAATTGCAGGTCAAACGTTCCCAGATCAAAAAACATATGAAACCTACGGTGTTCAAACGTTTCCCAATATTGAAGACTGGCGGCGTGACAATGTGAATCAGCTTGTTCAGGATTTAAATAAGTCTATAAAAAAAACAAAATCATACGTGAAGTTTGGCATCAGTCCGTTCGGCGTATGGCGAAACATCGCTAATGATCCAACCGGCTCTGAGACGACTGCCGGACAAACAAACTATGATGATTTGTATGCCGATACGCGTAAGTGGATTCAAAATGGATACATTGATTACATCACTCCGCAAATTTATTGGAATATCGGATTTGAACCCGCTGCTTACGATACGCTGCTCACCTGGTGGAGAGATGAAGTGCGCGGAAAGCCAGTCCACCTTTATATTGGACAAGCTGCTTACAAAATTAATAACAACGCGGTGGAAGCTTGGTCTGATCCCGATGAGTATCCAAGGCAAATTGCTCTAAATCACCAGTTTCCAGAAGTACAGGGAAGCATGCATTTTAGCCTGAAAGATTTGAACCGAAACCCGCTAGGAATAAAAGACAAGCTGCAAAACGATATTTATAAACACCCTGCGCTTATTCCAGCAATGCCTTGGCTTGATAATACGGCACCAAAAGCACCAAAATTAAAAAATGCGGGCCCTCATACAAAAGAAGCAGCATTTGAAATTCGAGATCACCAGCAGAATGATTCCGCTTATTATGCCATTTATCGCTTTCAAGGCAATAAAAAAGGCGACATTAACGGCGCAGAAAACCTGCTGACAACCGTTCGAAAAACAGGAGAAAAACAATTGTTTGTAGATCCAAATGCACTCAAAAATCAAACATACACATATGTTGTAACCTCTGTTGACCGTTTGCATAACGAAAGTGCCGTTTCCCGCACGCTTACTGTAAAAGCATCTCATTAAAAAAGGTTCTATAGCAAAATGTATGGTAGGATAAAGAAATCAAACTATGCTTTATCAAGCCATTCTGTTATAGAAAGTAGTGAAAAAAAGATGGAACCAAACTATGATCGCGCCTTTGGCGTATATGGAATTTGTATGCGAGATAACAAGATGCTTGTTATTCGAAAAAATAGAGGTCCGTATATTCATCGTTTTGATTTGCCAGGCGGACAGCTAGAGCACGGTGAAACATTAACGGCAGCGATGAAAAGAGAATTTGTGGAAGAAACAGGCTTTGAGATTAACATTGTTTCTCAAGCGGGTACAACAGATTTTCAGTATCCCTGTAAGTGGAAAGAATTTACTCACGTGCATCACATTGCCGTATTTTATTACGTAGACATTGCCGGCGGTGAGCTTCTTTCCAACCCCGTACAGTTTGAAGGACAGGATTCTTTGGAAGCATTGTGGATTGCAACGCAAGATCTCAACATCAATAATGCTTCACCTCTTGTTCTAAAAGCAGTGGAATCTTTGAGCTTATTATCATGGCCTTATGAATCTCAGATTTATGATGATTGGGAGCTTAAAACCTCCGAACAATAGTAATGATAGTGCCTAAACATTACTCCTGAATATCGTACGCTTAGCTTCTGTTTAAGTTAAAATCAGAAAATATGTTTAATTTCTTTCTAATGGTGGAACAGACAAGTAACACTACTTAATTACTAATAGAAAGGAAGATTAAAATGAGTAAAGGTTTAGGAGATAAAATTAAAGGAAATGTATCAAAAGCTAAAGGTGAAGTAAAAGATCAAGTGGGAAATGCAACGAATAACCGCGACCTTCAGCGTGAAGGAAAAGCTGAGAAAACAAAAGGAAATGCTCAAAAAGCAGTAGGCGAAACAAAAGATACATTTAGCAATAAATAAAAAAGGACGAGCTTAATGCTCGTTCTTTTTTTATTTAGTAAGCTGATTTAAGCTCTTAATGATTACGTTTGGCTGCAATTCTTTATGTTCAGCTACATTTCCTTTTCGGTTGACCCAAGCCGTTGCGAACCCGTAGTTTTTAGCACCGGCAATATCCCATGTATTCGATGACAAAAATAATACTTCTTCTCTTTTTGCGTTCATTTTATTTTTTGCATAGTGATAGCTTGCCATCGTAGGCTTGTACTGTTTGATTTCGTCTACGGAAATAACGTCTTCAAATAAATGATTCATGTTGTGATAAGAAACAAGCGGATCAATCATGTGCTTAGGACCATTCGTAAAAATAGCCAGACGATATCCTTTTTCTTTTAAATAGGCGAGCACCTCTTTGACCTCATCGTAGACATTCAGCTTCATGTAAGCACTCATCAGCATTTTTTCTTCGTGTTCCGTTAAATCAATATCATTTGCTTCTGCTGCATATTTCAGGGATTGATTTGTTAATGTATAAAAGTCAACGTATCGTCCCATCAGCTGATATTGCATTGCATATTCAATTTGCTTCAAACGCCATAAATGGCTAATCCTTTCTCCTCGTTCCGGATACAGCTTATCACACGTTTCAATAACGGTATGTACATCAAACAGTGTTCCATATGCATCAAATAAAATCGTTTTAAATTTCATCTGTGTTCGCCTCCTTCTTTCATTTTACCCACTCGCAAAAAAACATAACGTTTTTTCTGTTAAAAAAGAGGCCTATTAACAGCTGAGGTATGCTCATTTCTTATGAAGATAAAAAAACAGCAGGCTCTCCTACTGTTTATAATCCCACACGACTTTCCATTCTCCTTTTTCACGAACAGCATACACTTTTTGCACCAAATCAAAGTTTCCATATTTCCCTTTATACGTTTGGATAACGGTCATTTCGTAAACCACAGGAAACGCTTTACGATCATTTTCCATCTTCCAGCTCTTTCTTTTTTCAACATCTTCAATGGAATACGTAAAAGTGTCTACCCCGAAATGATTGAGAAATACGTGTGCTCGATCTTGTATGTATGCACCTTTTGTCCACTTCTTTTTCATGGATGAATGAAAAAGATCCCATGATTCCGAAAAGTTCCCTTCCTGTTCTAGCGTATAAAATTCTTTTACAGCAGATTTGGCTTGATGACTCGGAGAAAAAAATGTAAATTGAAACATCCAAACTCCCAGCGCAATAACAGAAAGAAACACAGCTACTCCTAAACTTCGCTTCAAAAGCAGTGTTTTTTTTCGATACAAGTAAAAAGCCCCTTTATCAAAAATGCAGTATACAACAGCTTATTCGATATCGGGGCTTTTTAGTATTGCCGGACTAAACTTATCCGGCATATCTTTAAAAAAGAGATTGAGACATAACGAAATCAATGGAATCTACGTTCACCCTAACCATAAAAGATCCGAACAATTCATTGTTCGGATCTTCCTTCAACTAAACTACGTTTGTCCCAGCCTCTTTCGTCGCTATACAATGTGAAAAGCCATTTGCATGGCTGCTAAAAAGCCCACGAACACAAGGCCCGTCACGAAACCCTCTTTCCAATCTGGCCGGTCCCCTCGAACAAATTTAGCAATATCATACGATAGCATCGCTGCTAAAAAAATTGATAAGACAATATACAGCGGCTCCATCTTTTATCACCCACTATTTCTTTTCTTCAGTGTAACAACTTTTTCATAAGTATGCATGTAAGAAAAACAGCTTAAAATTCTTGACGAATGTGTGAAATTTCTCTTTTTTATGCATAAACTACTTAAAAGCGTGAAAGGAAGATGCCCTTTGTCTGCTTTTAATCCTCAGCAATTTAGCGTCACATACCGGCAAGGAAGCACGCCTACCTTTCCTTTTATTGGGCGACGCTATACGCTCACACATTCTGAACAAACAGACGATTTATTTCTTTGGATCGACGAAAAGTTTGCTGTTGATCAATTAAATGAGCAGCGAAATGAGCTTTTTGCCGAATGGCTCCACAAAGACGGTGTTGATACGCTGTATGTATACGTATTTATTGGAAATGAACAAACGGAAAAATCCGTTCAAGCCATACGATATGCTATTTTCAAACAGGAAATGCCTTACTTGCTAAAAGCTTTGCGCTACGGTGATGCCACGTTTTTCAACGCTCACCCTGCTTTAGATCGTTCGCCTATTTACGTACATTTTCATTCCAGCGACAAAGATTTTCATTCCATTCGATATTTTCAAACGCCTTCTCACTATGCCTAAGCATATGAGAAGGAATCTTTACTTCGTTAATCTCCTGTTTTCCAAACTCCATTTCTTCTAGGGTCTCCGGCTCCTTCCATTTGTTTATCTTGAAAATTAATGGTTAACGCTTGGATACCTCCATAAAAGACGTCGCTTTCCTTTGTTTCTATTCGAAACGCAGAAGGAATATTTTTTGTATTTAAATCGGGCTCTACATAAATAATCGAATCGTCAAAAATAAATCGCGGTTCGTTTACAGCTTCTTGAAGCGGTTCATTTCCTTCAAGGTTTTTAGAAAGTACCTGAGTTAAAATTTGAGGAATCCGCGTTCCGCCCGGAGAACCTATTCCCATCGCCCACTCACCTTTTTCTCTTATAATAGTTGGAGCCGTAAAAGTTCTTGCTCTTTTTCCCGGCTCGCGATTATTCGGTTCTTTGCTTCCAAAGGTATCAGCATTGTTATTAAGAAAAAAGCCGTCAACTTGTTCGCCTGTACCAAAGAAGTTACTCAACGTATTGGTTGTAGATACGACGGTTCCTTCTGAATCAATAACCACAAAATGTGTTGTACTTTCGTGTTCTTCATCGCCTTCACCTGAAGAACGTGTCGGGTGATTGACCAAGTTTGTTATATAATCATCACTAACTAATTCACTTGAGTTTTGATTATGAAAATCTGGATCGCCGATTTGTTTTAACCGGTCGGAGTAAGCTGCTTTTTTAATTCTGTTCATCGTTTCGTAATATTCTTTGTCAGGCATTGTTTCAAGATTTTCTTTCTCTGCCATTTTTAACATTTGAATCAGCGTAATTCCGGAAAAAGGCGGAGGCGCTGAAATCACTTCCGTTCCATTGTAAGCAGAAACGACAGGCTTGGTTTCTGTCACTTGATAGGAAGATAAGTCTTTTTTAGAAATAGGCGTTGCATCAGCAAGATCTTGTGCCACGTCTCCTTTATAAAATGCAGATGCACCTTCCCGCTGAATCTTGATTAGCGTTTTAGCTAACACGGGCTGCGACAGCGTTTCCCCTTCTTCGATTGCTTCTCCCTTCGGATAAAAAGCGGATAGATCGTCTACATCCATCCTTCCTCTAGAGTAATACAATCGAGAAGATAAAAGAGAGTCTACTTCAAACCCTTTTTCAGCGTATTCAACAGCCGGCTGAATTAAATCATTCATTGATTTTGTACCATACTTCTGCTGAATATATTCCATACCAGCGACAAATCCCGGCACGCCGTTTTTACCGTTCATAGAAGCTGGAGCGGTTTCCCGGTAATCGATAAAGGTAGCAGGCTGATCTTTTTTGGCAATCAGCATACCTCCACCTCCACCAATTCCGGATCCAAAAGGTTCGACTACATTGAGGGCATACGAAATAGCAATGGCCGCATCTACTGCATTCCCCCCTTCTTTTAATACGTCCATCCCTACATTTGCTGCCAGAGAATTAGAAGAGCTCACACCATAAGAATGATCATTATTTTTTTTTAGGAGCTTTTTAGGATTAAATTCTGTACTTGATTGAGTCATAAAGAAAACGGCTATAACGCCGATTAACAACAAAACAGCAACAATATTAAATAACAGTAATTTTTTATTCACACATTCCCCTCCATTTTTACTCATATGTATATTTTGTGAAGCGCTTTCATTTTTATCCATAAAATACATTGGACACAAAAAAGACATCGCCCCGGACGATGCCTTTTTATCACTATATATGTTTTATTTCCCAGACACTGCTGCAGCATCATTTACTGCATCTGCAGCAGCAGATTTTGTTTGTTCAATCATTTTTACGTTATTTTCAATTTTTTGCTGTTCATCTGTTGAAAGAGTAGCCGGATGTTTTAAAGCTCCAAGTCCTGCTACTACTCCTGCTACAATAGCAATTGGTCCTACAATCCCTACGATTCGTTTTGCGATCATTTTCTATTCCTCCAATTAAGTTAGTCTGTACTTTTTTCCCATAAACCGTGGCGGCGCGGATCAGCGTCACCTTGAATCTTATTTTTCTTTAAGTCTTTCACAAGTGCTTGAACGCCTCCGTAAAACATCGCGTTATCATTGTTTTTTAAGTCATAGCCGTACGTTTTTAAACCATCTTTAGTTGACTGTTTAAGCTTAGCTTCTGAATAAAACTTATGAGAATCAAAAATGACACGCTTGTTTTCTACTGCGTTTTTAATGGAATCTTTGTCTTCAAAATAATCCCCAATTACTTGCGTTAACACTTGAGGAATGCGATTTCCTCCCGGTGTGCCAATGGACATTACCCATTCATCACCTTCACGAATAATGGTAGGGGCTGTAAATGTTCTTGGACGCTTACCAGGTTGACGCTTATTAATTCCTTCCCCAAACGTATTGAGCGTATTATTTAAAAAGAATCCATCTACATATTCACCGCTGCCGAAGAAATTACTCAGCGTATTCGTTGTTGATACAACGGTTCCTTCACCGTCCATGACAACAAAATGAGTGGTACTTTCATGTTCTTCGACATCGCTTACTTTGGTATGATCTGTTTCAGTATTATTTAATTTATTACGAAGTAAATGCACGTAATGATCGTCGATCCAATCATTTGGCGTTTCTTTTATAAAAGCCGGATCAGCAATTTTTTTCAAGCGGTCTTGATAAGCTACTTTTGAAATTTGACCAAGAAAATGATAATAAAGACTAGGATGCGATTCCTTCAGCTTCCAAATATCTTCTTGATCCGTCATTTTTAACATTTGAATAAGCGTAGCACCAGCAAAAGGCGGAGGTGCTGAAATAATTTGATGACCTTTATAATTTGTCGATAGAGGTTTGCGTTCAACAGGCGCATACTTTCGCAAGTCTTTGTGACTTACTTTTGTTTCTTCTGTAATATCGTCTGCAATTTTTCCTCTATAAAAAGCATTTGGCCCTTCTTCCTTAATCTTTTGCAGCGTGTTCGCTAATTCATGCTGTTTGACAATTTCACCTGTGTTAATGGCGTCCTTATCTGGATAAAAGCTAGGAATTTCATCTTCATTCACATTACTTTTGTATGAAACCAGCCTATCGTGCAAATCTTTGTCCACTTTGTACCCATTCTCGGCATAGTTAATGGCCGGGTCGATTAGTTTGCTCATCGACATAGATCCGTAGTGGTGCTGAATATAATCCATACCAGCGACGAACCCTGGTACGCCAATCTCATCTTCTTTATCATTCTTAGGTGCAATTTCTCGGTAGTCAATAAATGTTGGAGAGGCATCTGCTGGATCAATCAGCATTCCGCCGCCTCCCCCAAGTCCTGATCCGTACGGTTCCACAACACCAAGCGTGTAGGAAATGGCAATAGCTGCATCAACTGCTGTACCGCCTTGTTTAAGAATTTCCATACCTACTTTTGTGGCGCGAGGATCTGAAGTACTTACTGCATATTCTTGTTTTGGAAACATAAATTGATAAACACATACACCTACTATGAGTGAAAAGATGACAATGGAAACAATAATTGTATTACGTTTATTTATCATCTTTTACCTCCTCTGTGTATGACGGGCTATTAGTTAGCTTGCGCTTCGTTCTTTTTGCGCTCCTCTGCATGTTTTATAATGCGAGAATGATCTAAGTTTAATTCAAACTTGTTTCGTTCTTTTTCTAACAGTTCAGGGTTTGAAGAAAACTTGTTTAAATCGTTATAAATACGCTTCATGCGCCAAGGGTTATCTGTTGGAGTTGGTGTACCTGCTTTAATAACCATTGGAATAACATCAATTTTAGCTTGTCCCTGCTTGTTTAAATGATATTGAACCATCGCTGTATTTTTTGTACTTGACCACCCTTGGTCAAAAATAAAGTTTCCTAAGCTATAGAAAATAACCGAACCTTTATATACGTCATATGACTGTAAAACATGCGGATGGTGACCAATGATAATGTCCGCACCAGCGTCTACCATCGCTTTTGCTAGTCCTTCTTGACGAGGACTTGGCTGTGCATCGTATTCTTCACCCCAGTGGGCATTTACTACAACTAAATCAGCATTTGCTTTCGCTTGCTGAATCGTGCTGAAAATAAGATCCGGATCTGCTTTTAAAATACCTGGGTTGTTTTTTCCAGCCGACATTCCGTCTGAATGTACATCTGTAAAACCTACTGTTGCAATGCGGATACCGTCAGCATCTTTATACGAAATATGCTTTGCTTCTTCAGAGTTACGGCCAGCACCAACAAAATCTAATTTGTTTGCTTCAAAAGTAGAGATCGTATCTTCTAACCCTTTTGCACTGTAGTCCATTGAATGGTTGTTCGCTAAGTTTAATACGTCGAAACCTGCATTTTTAACAGTCGCTAGATCAGCAGGCTTACTATATAAATGAATACCTTTTTCCATTGCTTTATATGAATCTACGTCATTTGTTAAAATCGGCGTTTCGTAGTTCCCGCTTACGTAATCCGAATTTTTAAAGAACGGCTCCACGTTGCGGAATACAAAATCTTCTCCGTAGCGTTCAGTTACTTCTCTTACATGGCGACCCATCATAATGTCTCCGACCATAGTCATCGTTAAATCATTATTGGCCTCTGGATTAGCCGTCTCAGGGTTTTCAAGAGCATCCGAACGCTCCATCCATCCTGAAAGAGCTAAAATTACGATTAAAATTGGCGTTAAGATAAGAGCTTGCTTGCCCGTGGTAGGCTTTGTTTTCTTTATAAACATCAATACTTTTTCTTGAAAGTTTAATTTTTTCTCTTTCAACGCTTTCACCTTCCTTTACCAGCTGCGGTTTGTTTGTGTATTAAAATAAATAATAAACTTGCATAATTCCAAATGTTACACCACTTAATAAAACCGTTGTTCCAACTGTTAAAGGAAGACCTTGCTTTTGCATTGTATTTGCAATTAAGCCCGGTACAATGATACCAATTCCGCGTAATTCAAACACTTCAAACGGCAAGATCGGGAAGAAATAATCAAATGCAACTTTAATCACAATACCCGTAATTAACATCGCTGTAAATTTGCGACGTCCATATAAAATAACTACTTTTGAGATTCCGTACACGACGATAACATACGTTAAAATACTAATTAAGAAAATCATTAAAATGGTAATTGGCTGATCAAATACAAGAGCTAAATACCCCGGTACGATAAGACCGGCTGGCAATACGCCCGTTTTTTCTGTAAAAATTAAGCTTAGTGTAACCCCTAACACAAGGGCGATATATAAATCTGATCCGAACATGAAATGGCCTCCTAGATTAAACTGCTTTTCTCATCTTTTTCATTTCAATAATAGCTTCAACAAGCGGCTCGGCTGAACCGTGGATATTTCCGACACCGTATACGATACGATCTTTTAAATAAGGCTTCATGCGCTCTAAAATTTCTTCTGTAGAAGCGCCTTCCATATCCCAGAATTCTTTTGTTGGCAATTCGCCTCTTTGATATGCTGCAGCGATTGGTGAGGTCGTCTGACCAATTGCAATCATTACGTCCGCTTCAATGTATGGCATTACATCTTCAGCAAATTGCTCCGTGCGATCTACACGGTCCGGACGGCAGTTCATAATGACAATAGGAAGCTTTTCACTATAGTTCATTGAATCTACACGTTCCCAAATACGAAGCGTGGAAGAAGCGTCGTTGGCAGCAAATCCATTTACTAAAAATGCTGGATTTTTTTCATCGCCAAACGTTGTAATTCTCATAGCTCCTGGGTCAGGCTGAGCATTTAACATTCCTCTCATCGCTGTTTCAGCATCGATACCAAGTGCTTCTGCTACTGCTAAACCGATGGAAGCATTATCAGGGAAAACCATATAATCAAATTCACGTAAATACTCTTCAGATACTTTATCATTGTCAGCTACAATAACTTTTGTGTTGCGCTCTGCGGCTATTTTTTTATAGTATTCCAAATATGGACCTTCAATTGTAACAAGGTGGCCATCGTAAGGAATAGTAGCAGTGAACGCTTGAGCAACTTCATCTAGAGTTGGACCCATTACATCCATGTGATCTTCTAGTACGTTTACAATTACGCCTACCTTAGCTTGAATCAGCTGATTTTGGAATGTGATTTGATAATCAGGCTGTACCGCCATACATTCACAAATAAGAGCTTCCGCGCCAATATCGGCAACTTCATTTACCACTCGTCGCTGTTCTCCAATGTTCGGACCTTCTTTACGACGAATAATTGGTTCTTCTTCACTTGTATGCCAGTAGATCATACGCGCTTGTGTTCCTGTCGTTTTCCCTACTGTTTTGTAACCTGCTTCTTTTACAATACCTGTAATCAATCGTGTAACGGTGGATTTTCCGCGAATACCATTAACATTCACTCGTACAGGAATTGAATGCAGCTTGCGTAAATGTCTGCGATACTCCCAAACGCCATACCCTACTAAAAATAGGCAGCATAGGATAATTAAGATCATGTTTCATTCTTCTCCTTCCAAACTTCTCCTGTTGGATACGTTATGAATGCTTTTGATTCATAATGATAGATATACGATTTCATAGTTTCACTCCCTATATATATGTATGGGAGCTAAATCAATTAACAGCGCTAGCATGCTGCTAAAACACCTGCTTTGAAAAATGGACTCGAGTACCAATTTCAACAGCTCTAAAACTATCATCTGCGCTCATTAGTGGTCAATAGCTCAAATGTTATATATTCTTACAATTCCGATTGTCTATTCACCGAATTAAAAACTCATCGTTTTATTTGAAATTTACAGAATAGGTCTAAAGTTTATTTACCTAGAAAAATTCCATCGATACCTTTTTTTACCATAATAACAGGAATATTTTATACACCACTCTTACAATTAACACACGGAATTATTACGTAATTAAAAATTTCTTAACTTTAGAAAACGTTTTGTAATATAAAGGTGGGATAAAAAATATTTTATCCCATTAATTCCTTTTTATGGATATACCAATTGGATTTGTCTAACAACCGTACCTGTAAGGATGATAGATAGATATAAAAGTAAGAAAAATACATTTATTTATCATTTTATGCTTACATTTAACTTACTTAAATAGAAAGGACATTAAATATTTTTTTCTAATTATATAAGCATTTAGACTCAATGTATTCCTAGTTCTTTTGTTGTTATTTTATAGATTTCCTTTATTTAATAATCAATTCAGTAAATCTAAATCTCTTGACTATGGCCTCTTTTCCTATTTTTATTTCAATATTTTCTGAATCTTTCTACCGATAAAGGCGTCTTTCGTCCGTTAAGATTTCCTAGAAAAATGCATGATTTCTCACTTTTTTGGCATATGATGCTATCATAAAAAGAAGAAGTATCATCAAAAGGAGGAAAACAATGGTTGATACAATCCTTTATTTTCTATTTTCTTTTTGCTATATTGTCCTGTTTTTCTTTAGCATATATGTAGTGCGAAAAAACACTTCGCCGTTTTACATGCTTTTTCTTCCTTTAGTAATAGCTGGACTAATTTACGATAATATAATGATTGGGATTGGTTCATTTATCGGTGAAGGCGATACTTTACGTTCACTTAGCATGCTTCGCTTTTGGTTTCACGCTTTATTTACCCCTACTTTGGTGCTCTTTGCGTATGGCGTAGCGAAATATTCGACGATTACATGGGCTAAAAAACCTGTTGCCGGCATTCTTTTTTTGCTAACTACGTTTGCCTTAATTAGCTATGAAACACTCGAGACGATTAGTCAGCGTATGGAAGTTGTACGTGAATATGGCATTGTTCGCTATACATTAGTGGGATCATCCGGTCCACCCCTTATGGTTCTCATTGTGGCGATTATTTTGCTTTTTGTTGGAATTTCCTTATTTCGCAAGACGCGCTGGAGCAGTATGATGATTGGAGTAGCCGTGATGATTGTAGGAAGTGCCGTGTCAATTCCTATACCAAGCACAGCTGTAACAAATACGTTTGAGCTTATTTTTATCTTCTCTTTATTTTTAACTCAGCGTCATTTAATGAAAATACATTAAAAAGAAGCGATTCCCTTGCTTCTTTTTTTTATATTTGATATCTTTTACCTAACGACCGTTAGTTAGATTGAGGAGGAGCTTTTCTTGAGTGAATTATCAACTGTAGAAAAAATTAGAGCTGCAGCAATGGAGCTCTTTGGAGAAAAAGGCTATACAGAAACATCGCTTGCTGATATCTCATCAAAAGTAGGCATAAAAAAACCTTCCCTGTACGCTCATTTTAAGAACAAAGACGACTTATTTTTACTAACCGTGCATGATTTAATGAATTTATTTTTAACAAAGTTATCTGTTATATACGAACAGCATAAAACAAAGTCTGCTAAAGAACAGCTTCACTGCTTTGTTGTAGATTTCTGCACGATGATTGAAAAAGATTCTTTTGGCCAGATGTACCGTCGTCTTATTTTGTTTCCACCTGAACATTTACAGTCGGAAGTAAAAGCTATTTTCTTAAGAAGCGAACGATTGTCTGATCAAATTCTGCATGCTATTTTTACACAGGGAATGGCTGAAGGCGAAATAATTGAACGTCCGATTGATTTGTATATCAATAGCTTTTATTGTTTAACCGACGGACTGTTCATTCAGCGCTTTTATTATGAACCAGAGTATTATGACCAAAAAATCCACGATGCTTGGACAATATTTTGGGAAGGCATACGTGCTAAATAGGCCCTGTAAAAAGGGCTTATTATTATGTAAGGAGGAATTAAAATGGCTTGGATTTACCTTATTATCGCTGGTTTACTCGAGATTGTATGGGCAATTGGCTTAAAATATTCACACGGATTCACTGAATTAACTCCAACAATTATTACGATCGTCACAATTGTCATCAGCTTTTATTTCTTTTCAAATGCCTTAAAAAAAATTGCTGTCGGAACAGCTTATGCAGTGTTCACTGGTATAGGAGCTGCAGGCACAGCGATACTTGGAATGACCGTTTTAGACGAAGGCGCAAATATTGGAAAGATTTTATTTTTAGGATTAATGATCTTTGGAATCGTTGGTTTAAAGTTAATTTCTACCGAAGAAACAGAAAGAGAGGAATCTTAACATGGCTTGGATTGCATTAATAGCTGCCGGTTTTTGCGAAGTGGGATTTGTGATTTTCTTAAAACTTTCAGATGGATTTAAGCGATTGTTTCCTTCGATTGGATTTATCCTTTTCGGTGCAGGAAGTTTTTATTTTCTCTCCTTAGCATTAAAGCAAATACCTCTTGGAACAGCTTACGGTATATGGACGGGAGTAGGGGCTGCCGGAAGCGTACTTCTTGGCATGTTTTTCTTTCGCGAAGCAAAAGATATGCGTCGAATTTTATTTATTTTTTGTATTGTAGCAGGTGTAATCGGCCTTAAAATCACTGGATAAGGGTGTACTACTTCCCCTCTTTTCATGCTATACTAAACTTGTAAACACTTTCAAAAAATAGGAGACGATGACAATGAACCTTGGGTTTGGAGAAATTGCCTTAATTGTATTTGTCGCTCTATTGCTTTTTGGCCCAAAGAAACTGCCGGAATTAGGCAAAGCTGCCGGAAAAACGTTAAAAGAGTTTAAAAACGCTACAAAAGGAATTATGGAAGAAGACGAAAAAGAAAAAGCTCCTCCTAAATAAGAGGCTTATATCTGTTTTAAAAGCTGACTCAAACGTTTGAGTCAGCTTCTTTGTGGTGAGAATATACTGAAATTCGATTTCGACCCGTACGCTTTGCTTCATATAAAGCCTGATCTGCTTGATGGACAATTGAAATGGGGGGTATGTTTTCGGATGGAACGACTGTCATTATTCCAACACTGATTGTGACACACTTAAACACGTCAGAAGCTTGATGGATAATTCCACGCTGCTCCACTTGCTGTCTAATAGCTTCTGCCATTTTTATCGCTTCATATTGATTAGCTCTAGGAAGCAATATACCAAACTCTTCTCCTCCGTATCTTGCGACAAAAGCCGGTTCATCAAAAACAACGCTTTTAGCAATATTCGCTACTTCTTTTAAGCATTCGTCTCCTTGAATATGGCCATAGGTGTCGTTATACGCTTTAAAATAATCAATATCAAATAAGAGAAAAGAAAGCGGCTCTTTTTCTTTCTTTGCGTATCCCCACTCAATTTCCAGCTGTTTATCAAGAGATCGGCGGTTGTTCAGACCTGTTAAGCCATCTTTCATAGACAGCATTTCAAGCTTTTTATTGGCTTTGCGAAGATCACACTCAGCCTTCTTTTTCTCCGTAATATCTCGATATTCCCAATAGTGACCAATATACACATGACCTTCATAGATTGGAATGTAGTCCCGCGCATAAATTTTACCGTTAATAAACGTAATTTCTTCATCTACTATTGACTCTTTTGAATAAACGGTGCTTTCTACCGTTTTTAAAAACCTAGCAGGATCTTTCAACATAGGAGCGTGAGATAAAAACAGCTGATTACTTTTCAATCCAACGTATTGATTAGGAGGTCCGGGTATATCAAACATGTCACAAAAAGTTTGATTAATAACGGCTACTTCGCGCTCTGGCGTTTCAATCATGGTACCTGTCTTTGCATTTTGAACCATAACCGAAAACATTTTAGACAGCTTTTTATGCTGACTTGTCGTTACTCGAGATACATATATATATCTACCTACCAGATACACCAAACACCCACCTATAAAAGAAGCAGGCAGTAAATAAATGATAATTGTAGCAGCGTGCTTGATATCTTTAAAAAGAAAGGACAATGAGAAGAATACGCAAAGCAAGCTAATAGAATTCATTAATTGAAAACGAATAAATGGACGATAAGGTAAGCGAACCGTCCACCCAGACAGTAAAGCCATTACGATAATTGTAGCAGCGCCTATTATTCCGCTTGCCGTAATTCCAAACAAAAGCAGACGCATTACCCCTATAATACAAGCCGCAATGATAGCCGGTACCATTCCTGCATAAAGACAAACAATTGTCACCGCTAAAAAGCGAAGGTCAAGAATAATAGTAGAATCTATTTTAATTGTATATATCATTAAAATGCTGCCTAATAGGCCGTAAGAACATCCGTAATAAATTAAGCGATACATTTTGTACCGGTTTATTCCTTCTACTCTATAAATGATTTGCTCTCGAACTATACTCGCAGCAAACATGAAAGAAATAATTAACGTGATATTAAAGAGAAGTTGACTCACTTTATTCTTCACCTCTTTCCAAAAGCTAAAACAAAAAACAATAGGCTTCTTAGCTTACATATTATTTACTGCCGCTTTTTTATAAATCGTGCTGTTTGATTTATCGAACAGCACGATTTTTTCCTTCATTAAATAAAACTCTTCTATCCTCTATTCGTTGCCGACAACCCTCTCTATATGAAGAGTGATTATCTTCCTTTTATACAAGAAATTCTACTTGTTAGTATACTACTAAACTCTATTTGCACACATCACTTTTTACCTTTTTTTTAATATTTATCCATTTTATATTTTTTGGATTTTTCACTGTAAGGTAAGTAGTGAAACTGCAGCAAAAATAAAAAAAGAGCGTCGATACAACGAGCGCTCTTTTTTATTTATGGCGTAAAAATTCCCAAAGTCCTGGCGTTTTGGAAAAATCAAACGTCTTAACAGCGGAAAGAATTTTAATCTTTAAATCTTGCTTTACGTCTTCTCTCTCATGCAGCGAAAAGCTTTGAACAGCTTTATTTAGTTTTGGTTCCAGCTTTTTTAATAAACGCCTTGACGCCTCTTCATCTCCAGCTTTCACTTTATTTACAAGCTCATATAGAGTTTCCATTTCTTCACTTCTTTCTTAAGTCAGTTGTTAATTCTTCCACTTTTTCTTCAAGTCGCTTTATATTGTTTTCTACACGCAGTAATAAATAAAAAGAAAGGACAGCGGGAAATCCTACGTTTCCAACAAGTTGAAGCCACTGAGGATCAAACATATCTATCACTCACCTTCATAATTTTTTTTAACTTGCTTAGCGCACGTTGATAATGACTAGAAACCGCTTGCTGAGAAATAGAAAAATAAGCAGCGATTTCTTTATGAGTCCAGCGTTCGACAATAATCAAGTGCAGCATACACTGCTGCTTGGCCGTTAATTGGCGAAATGCATGATGAAGAATACGATTTTCGAGTTGATTTCCTAAAAATCCATGCTCCCATACAGCCCCGTCCTGTACTCCTAGCATATCTTCCACTGTTCGATTTCCATCTAGCGCAGCCGGCTGCTGCAGGCGAAGAGGAATATAAGAACGCTCTTTTTCTTTGACACGCATAACATCTCTGGAATAATGTCTGCAAAGCTTGTTAATATAATGAAGCAATCTAACTTCGCTATAAAACTGATGAAATTCTTTGTTTAGAAGTATTTGTTCTTTTGTATCATTTTTAACAACCGCTTTTTGTAATCGCTCATAGCGTTCTGGTGTCAAAAATGTATTCATTATATGAGTCTGAAGAGTTGCGCTGTGGTTTGTAAGAAATGTATGAAAGGTACATTCTTTGTCGTGCCGCTTTTCTTGCTGCGAATAGAGCTGAGTCATTGTGCAAATCTCCTCCTTTTTTTCTTATACTTATTAAAAAGGGAGAAAAGAGTAAAATAACAACACCAAAACGAACATTTGTTCTTATATAAATTTAACTATATTAGGTTTTTTATGTCAATATGATGAAAGGCTTATTAATGATTGAAATGACTCAGTAAAAAATAAAAAAGAGATTGAGACATAACGAAATGAATCTAATTTAAAGACGAACAAATAGGATACATGAGCTGATCCGCTTGTGACACGGCCGTTGATTTCCGTGCAAGACTTCGCTTTCCGCGGGCGGCCGGTGAGCCTCCTCGTCGCATGCGCTCCTGTGGGGTCTCACCTGTTCCGCTTTTCCCGCAGGAGTCTTCGCTTTGCCCTCCAATCAACTGCTATAGGAACGAAACAGATGAAATCTACGTTCAGCCTAGCAAAAAAAAACGAACCGCTAATCAAACATGTTGATCAGTGGTTCGTTTTTAACTTCGTCTAAAATATTTTTATCCCGGCCCTTTTTATTTCTTCTTCATGTAGAGATTATTCTTCGCCTAAGACGCGGTTAATACGTTTGCGAAGCATCGGCATTCCATTTCCACCCGCTTGGAAATGACGAAGCTGACCTTCTTTATCAAATACATAATATGCTGGTACATATTTATTTTCAAAAGCGTCTGTTAACTTATGCTCACTGTCTACGTAAATTGGCTGAGTAATATCGTGTCCCATGGCCATTGCCTCAATAACACCCATATCTAAGTCATCTTCCGAACGAGGCATATGAACCGCTACAACATTCAATTGATCATCATACTCATCACGAAGATCATTAACTTCAGGCATTGCTTCTTTACATAAATGGCAGCTTACTGACCAAAAGTGGATAAGCGTTGCTTTATCACCTACTAAGTCTTCCTTTGTTACTTCGTCGTTAATCCAAGATGTTGCTCCAGTTAATTCAGGCATTTGTTCACGTAATTTCATTTTAAAATCCTCCTTATTAATAAAAACTGAATATTCTGTCTTTTATAGTTAGAAAACTATCTTTTCTATTTTAATGGCAGCAGTAGAGGAATTTCTCCTCTACTCCACCGCTATTTATTAAAGTGTTTTTTGACCTGGTTTCCAGTTAGCTGGGCAAAGTCCGCCAGTTTGAAGGGCTTGAAGTACACGTAATGTTTCTTCTACGCTGCGGCCGATGTTGTTATGGTTTACAACTGCGTATTGCAATTCACCTTCTGGATTAATAATAAATAATCCGCGAAGCGCTACGCCTTCTTCTTCAATTAACACGCCGTAATCACGTGCTACTGCATGAGTTGGATCTGCAGCTAATGGATAATTCAAATCTCCAAGTCCATTATCTTTACGATCTGTGTTAATCCAAGCTAAGTGAGTATGAATTGTATCTGTAGAAACGCCTACAACTTCAGCATCTAGATCTTCAAACTCTTCGTAGTGATCTGATAGAGCTGTAATTTCTGTTGGACATACGAATGTAAAGTCCATTGGATAGAAGAACAATACTGTCCATTTACCGTTTTTCATATTTTCTTCTAAACTTACTTTTCCAAATTCCTTATTTGCAAGTACTGCTTCCATTTCGAAGCGTGGTGCTTGTTTTCCTACCATACGTTCTGCCATGTCAAAACCTCTCCTTGTACAATGTATTTCACAAGCTTATGCTTGTATGTATTATTTTTAATGCAATCAATGACAGTTTCTATTTGATAACGATTATTAGTATCATTATAAACTAGTAATGACTATTGATTACATTCTTTATTATACACGAGCTATTATTATAGTCAATACTTTTTTATAATCATTTTAATCTAGGATTAATTATCGAATGTTTTGCACTCTTTTTATTCTTTACTTTGATTAATCCTATGTATGCAGGGATGAATAAAGATAGAAGATACTAAAAAACTTCCCTTGTTTCAACATATTTGCTTTTAAAATGTGCTGTAGCAAGATTTCGAATCTCAATTATGCTCTTTATAACCACAATAAAAGAGAATGAGACATAACTATCTCAAACCAATTTAGAGACGAACAAATTGGAAAATGATCTAGTATGGATGACTGGTTACACCGCTGTTGATTTCCGTGCAACAGCTAGAAGCAACTTCATACATGAAACTTACTTTTACCCTACCCATGAAAAAATCCGAACGAGGTTGATTCTCCATCAAGAATCAACCTCGTTCGGATCTTTCTTCAACTAAACTACTTTTGTCCAGCCTCTGTTATTTATTTCTCATCATTTGGATATACAAGACCGATTTGCTCTCGCACTTTATCCATCACGTGCATTGTTAAATATGAATTCTCATAAGAATTTGTGTCTGATTCCATCTTTCCTTGCTTTAACAGCTCTACGAATTCATTTAGTTCATAGTACATAGCAGGATAAGGCTGATCGACCGTTAACTCTTCTACCCGTCCGTCATTGTATCGAATTTCTACCTTTTCAGCGGTATGTATTTTGTCAATAATCATACTGCCTTTTTCTCCTTGAATTTCACTTGGCAAATGCGAATTTGTAATCTTAGAATACATGATGACCGCGTCGCGATCTTCGTACTCTAACGCAACTGACCCTTCTCCATCTACTCCAGATTCTAGCATAAACGCCGTTGCCTTTATTTTATGAGGCCCTCCAAACAACGTAATCAGAGGATAAAGACAATATACACCTAAATCCATCAGTGAACCATTGGCAAGCTCTGGCTTAAAGGCATTAAGCACGATACCTTCTTTGTATTTATCGTAACGAGAAGAATACTGACAGTAAGATGCAACGTATTTCCGAATTGGCCCAATTTTATGTAAGTTCTCTTGAATCACTTTGAAGTTAGGAAGAAGGGTTGATTTCATCGCTTCCATTAGTAACACCTTGTGATTTTTGGCTGTTTGAATCATGCGGGTTACTTCTGCTGCATTGGCTGCGAGCGGTTTTTCACACAGTACATGCTTGTTATTTTTCAAAAATAAGATAGCTTGTTCCGCATGATAAGCATTTGGAGTAGCAATATACACTGCATCAATTTCAGCACTCGCTGCCATTTCCTCTAAATCAGTAAATATATGAGGAATATCATATTTACCTGCAAATTCTTCTGCTTTTTCAATGGTTCGAGAATAAACAGCTGCAAGCTGAAAGTCGTCTACATACTGAGCTGATTCTAACAGTCGATCTGTTATCCAGTTTGTTCCTATTACGCCAAAACGAATCATCTTTTCATCTCCTTTTTATCATCTATGTTGTATTGTATCGTTTTTAAAAAGAAAAACGAAGAAATAATAAAAATTCTATACCATTTTCCATTGCTTTATATCTATTTTGTTTTATATAAAAAACAGCTCACAACAAATGTAAGCTGTTTTTCAATATGACTCAAACGTAAGCTTATGCTTTCTCACCCACTACAGCAAAACGTTCATTCACATGGTTTTTATTTTCTAACTCATCTATTAAAGCAATCGCATAATCAGCATAGCTAATATAACTTTCATTTTGACTATTTGTGATCACATGATCTTTTCCTAATTGATAGGCTCCCGTGCGAGCACCTTCTGCATCAAAAAAGGCTGCTGGGCTTAAATAAGTCCAATTTACAGTCGACTTTTCAAGTTCTTTTAAACCTTTCCCCATGTTTGAAGCCGTTGGATAATAAGCTGCTGGAAAACCTTCTGTGCTCATTAAAGGCGTTGTTTTTTCTGCATCTACAAATAAACTTCCCGCTCCGCCCACTACTGCGAGTCGCGTTTGAACACCTTGAAATACTTTAATAAGTGATTGTATAGACTCAACGTGGAGCTGTTCGCTTCCAGGAGGTGCATTAAATGCATCTACCACAGCATCGAACTGTTCAATATCTTTTGAAGTAATGGCAAAAATATCTTTTTCCATTACGTTTGTTTGATTTTTTAGTTTAGAAGCATTTCGAACAATGGCTGTTACTTCATGTCCTCTCTGTTTTGCTTCTTCCATAATTAATTGACCTGCTTTTCCTGTTGCTCCAATAACACCAATTTTCATTTTTATTCTCTCCTTTTATTTTCGTTGTAACCATTATAGTTACATAAAACACAAAAAATTTGAGCCTTTTATAGCACTGCTAATTCTTCTCAGCTTGTTGTAACCATTATAGTTACACATTATTCAATTTGTCAACCTCGCTATTCATTTTTTTTACGAGATAAAAGATTTTAGTGATTGCTAAAGATCCACAAAACAATAGCTTATTTGCCATTTCAAAATATATCCATATTTTCAACTTATTTTTATCTCAGAGTACTTTTTTATGAAAAAAGGTTTCTTTTTTATAAAAAAGTGTTATACTAGGTATATTATTTCTTGTTCGGTGTTAACAAATAGAAAGACTTTCTTTAAAGTGATTCTTATTGAAATTGAGCAGAGATAGTAATATATTCGTGGATTTTCCACACAGGAGGTACTACAATGGTACAAGGTAAAGTAAAATGGTTTAATGCAGAAAAAGGTTTTGGATTCATCGAAGTAGAAGGACAAGACGACGTATTCGTACACTTCTCAGCTATCCAAGGCGAAGGTTTCAAATCACTTGAAGAAGGTCAAGAAGTTACATTTGAAATCGAAGATGGAGCTCGTGGACCACAAGCTGCTAACGTTCAAAAGTAATTGATTAAGAAGCTGTCACTAATGTGACAGCTTCTTTTTATGTCTATTTAACCAATTAAAATTTGATTTTCCTGCCAAAGGTTAGTTAAGTTCGTATCAGCGAGCCGCTGATGCGTCTCCTTTACGCTAAGCCAGCGATGCTTGTTGAAAACAAAGCGAGTTTCGGGAAGTTCAGTCCATATTTCCTGTACAGACTGGACATTTAATAGAACAAAGTTTGCTTCGTTTCCTTCTTCCACTCCATACTTTTCTTTTCCAATCAGCCGGGCTGGTATACTTGTAATCATTCGGAGCAACTGCCGCTGATCATCCGGACTTCCCATATGTGCAGCATAGGCAGTTAGTAACCCTACTTGCAGCAAGTCTGCTTTTCCAAACGGATGAAAGGGGTCGTTCACGTTATCAGATGCAGTAGCAATTGGAATCGCTGCTTTTTGTATGTCGCGAATACGCGTTACGCCTCGTCTTACAATTCCTTTATCTTCTCTTCCCTGTAAATATAAATTAGAAGCAGGTAATGTGACAACTCCAATTTTCGCCTGTTTCAAAAGGTTTAAGATTTCTTTCACTTTTGCATCAGTCATTCCTCCAAGCGAGCAAAGATGCCCCACTACCACTTTTCCTTCCATATTCAGTTCAATTGTTCTCTGAGCAATATTAATTATTGTATCAACAGACGGATCATCGCTTTCATCCACATGTAAATCAAGAGGTTTATTGTAGGCTTGAGCCAGCGAAAATAGAGCATCAATCTCTTTTTCTGGATTTCTAGCTAAATGAGGACAGCCTCCAATTGCATCAATTTCAAGATCGAATGCTCGTTCAATTTTATTCATCTTATGCATATCATCAATGTCTAGGTTAGAGAATAGCGGAACAACCTGCATGTCCATATATGGGCTTAATTCATCTCTCACTTCGACAGCCGCTTGTAAACTTCGAAATAAACTATCTTCTTCCATGCTGCAGTCAAAATCAATATGCGTTCGAATCGTAGTCGTACCGTTAGCTAATGCCTGCAAAGCAGTTTTAAACATTCGCTGCTTAATTTCTTCTTCTGGAAATGCCGGCAGGCTGCTGCTGTAATTTTTAATGGCTTCTTGAAGAGTTCCAGATATATTGGGCACTTGAGGAAGCGAATGAGCTTTGTCTAAATGCATATGCATATCTACAAATCCTGGTAATAGCACACGACCCTGTGCATCAAGTGACGTTTCTTTTCCTAACACGGCCGCGTGCAGCGGAAAAAACTCGTCACCTTCAAGATAACCGTTTTGTAAAACGATAGAAGTATACATTCCATTTGAAATTTTCACTTCAAAAAGAGCGTGATCGTGCATAATTGGCAAACGAACATTAATTAAGTGAAGCAACATAATTCCCTCCTCAATTTTTCAACTTCTTCATTTTTCATAGACCGCTTTATCTTCTCTATCATTTATTGTTTAAAGCATTAATTCGCCAAATTTCGCAAATCACCTTCTCTTTAGAGACCTTTATTTACAGAGAAAAAAGCAAGAACAAAAAAAGGAGCAGCGTCCCCACGCTGCTCATCAAAGAAAAAATGCTAGAAAATAGATAGAATGTACTTCCCATGGTTAAATGAGGGCTTACAGATAAAGCTTCAGTGAGTGATTTCATGCTTTGCATCGCTATTCTCCCCAGAAAGCAATGCAGATACAAACAAGAAATTTCCATCACTCGCTCATACTGCAAATAGACACATAAGAAAAAGCCCAAACAAAGGCAGGTCTCTCAAATACAATGAGCAAAAACCTACCCGCCTGGGCTTTTATCCCTTCGGTGTCATATCCACTTCAAAAATGAATATGTGAATCGCTTGGACCAAACTTTCTACTAACGTAGAAATGGGAACCTAGATTCACTTTTTACTCATAGTCCTATCATTTACGGTGATAAGGTAGAAACGTCTGAGCCATATTCTCAAACATATATGAGTGAACCGTATTTAGCTTTTTCTTGTCTACAAATATACTATAGGTCTTTCTGTAAGTCAACTATAAACGAATAATCTTTTTAATAAAATTATATATAGTTCGCCTTTTACAAAAGTTTACTTTTTTAAAAAGTTTGTTAAACTATCTAACATCAGTTAGACTTAAAAGGGTATACAAGAACCTATCGTGTAGAATGAAAACGCAGCTGATCTTGTCCCACAGCGTCATGAGAAACATACTTCTTGCGCGGATGCTTATCTAAGTATTGTTTAGCAGTTTGTAAACATTGGCGCGCAAACTCTTCATATCCTAGTTCGTTGGCACGTTTTACATTTGGCAACTCTATGGAATAAGGAACCTGCGGGATACGATTAATAATACTTGCAACATCAATGCCTTCTTCATTTAAATACAATCGTTCTTCTCTAAGAACTCGAGTCATCTCCTCCTTTGAACTCGGAATTTCCGCAGAAGCATTGCAAAGATGAAGATAGCGAAACCACTCACGAGGCACGTCTTCCAAATCTTCCACCTTATCTCCTGATCGATGAAAATGGTGGATATCAATCATAAGACCTGCATTTTCACGATTAGCCGTATGAAGAACATCCATTGCGCCTTTAAGGTTGTATACGCTCGCAATAGGAACAAATTCTAATTCAATGGTTAACCCAAAAGGCTTAGCTAGATCACAGAGTTCAGCAAAGCATTCGATACCAAAATTGCGATCGTCCGTCCAAATGCTGCTAAGGACGTGGCGTCCTCCAAGTTCAGCAGCTGCTTCCATTGCAGGTAAGTAACGTTTTGGATCAACTCCCTCATAGATACGTGCTAACTCTATATCAAGAAGCTTCACTCCTGTTTCTGACATAGCAGATTTTGTTTCTCGCATCAGCTGCTTATTTTCAGTTAACGCATAGTTAGGCTCTCCAGGCAACCCCATGTAAATAGGCCTTAAACTAACAAAATCATATCCTGCCTTCGCAGCCATATACGTCATTTCAGGTGGCGAACATCCAAGAACAGTAAGATACGCAAGGGAAAATTGATTAGGCATTTTATAAATTCCTCCTTTATTGAAACGAATTAGATCGATCTAATTAAAATGGCGATATATACTTATAAACGTCCTGCATATTGATTTGATTTTAATTCTCTGTAGGCAGTCTTAATACAATCATCTTCGTTTCAGTCATTTCTTCAACAGCGTAACGTGGACCTTCTCTGCCAATACCGCTGTTTTTCACTCCGCCATATGGCCAATGATCTAATCTAAAGTTAGATGTTCCATTAATAACTACACCGCCCATTTCAAGAGAATGAGCCACTTTATAAGCCAAATCCATTTTGTTCGTAAAAATCCCTGCTTGAAGACCAAAAGCAGAATCATTTGTCTCTTCAATAGCTTCTTCAATCGTAGCGTACGGGACAATACTAATAATAGGACCAAATACTTCTTCACAAATAACTTTACTTTCTTTAGAAGGATTTAGTAGAACGGTAGGTTCCACCGTAGCTCCGCGGCGCTTTCCTCCGCATATCACTTGTGCCCCTGACTGTACGGCCTCATCAATCCAGCTCGTCACTCGTTCAGCTGCATGGACATCTACTACACACCCTACATCCGTATCAGGCAATAAGGGATCTCCGATTTTAAGTGTTAGCACCTCGTCTTTTAAAAGATTGGTAAACTCAGAGAGCACGGATTGATGTACATAAATTCTCTGAACAGAGATACAGCTCTGCCCGGAATTGCTAAATCCGGTTTTAGCACACATAGCTGCAGCACGGTTTAAATCTGCGTCGTTATGGACGATCGTTGCAGCATTTCCTCCTAGTTCGAGCAATACTTTTTTCATTCCAGCTAGCTCACAGATGTTTTTGCTAGCTACTGTTCCACCTGTAAATGAAATAATATTCACACGATCATCTTTTACAATTTGCTGTGCAACCTGTCTTCGACCAAGCACCATATTTACAGCATTTTTAGGGAATCCCGCCCGCAGCAGCAGCTTTAAGAGTTCTGTTGCGATTAAAGTTGTTTGGGAAGATGGCTTTAAAATCACGCTATTCCCAGCAGCAAAAGCCGGCCCAATTTTATGGCATACAAGATTTAAAGGGGCGTTAAACGGTGTGATAGCCGCTACAACACCAACGGGCACTCGGAAAGTAGATGCAATAGCTTGTGCACCTCGTTCTGAAACGTCGCCAGGCAATGTTTCACCAATCAATCTTTTTGCCTCTTCCCCTGACAGTTCCAACGTTTCGATTGAACGGGCCACTTCGTCCAGCGTGTTTTTCAAAGGCTTTCCTAATTCTAAAGAAATAAGTCGAGCAAATTTTTCTTTTTCTTGTTCTAGTAATAGAGCCGCTTTCTTTAAAATTTTAGAACGCTGGTAAGAAGAAAGGGCGGCGACATGTTTTTTTGCTTCATAGGCTGATGCCAATGCTTTTTCAACATCTTCTTCATTTGCTAATAGCTGCTCACCTATGACTTCTCCAGAATAGGGGTTTTTTATTAAAGCAACTTCTCGATTTTCAATAATCCATCCACCGTTAATATAAGGCTGTGATTTCTTTTCAATAGTTTCTATCATATTTAGCACCAACTTTTCATTTTTATTAAACAAACTTTTATATAAGACAAGACCTGAACGTTTTTACATGAGATGAAAATAGATCGATCTAATTTTTTGATTTAAACGCTCTCATCACCTCCTAAAAGGCTATCATGTTCACGGCTTAGTTATACTAATTTCTCTTGAACCTTTGGCTTGGCATGAAGTTGTGAACAAGGACCTGCTTGCAGCATATAGCTTCCACCGTCATGACCAATTACTTGCTTCACCTCTTTTGCTGCTTCAATAAGCTTGTTAAGATCAATGCCCGTATGAATTCCCATTTCACTTAATCCATGAACCAGATCTTCTGTAGCTATATTTCCAGTGGCGCCTGGAGCGTAGGGACACCCTCCTAAACCGATAATAGAACTATCAAAATGAATAACACCCTGCTGCAAAGCAGCCACTACATTAGAAAATGCCATTCCTCTCGTATTGTGCAAATGCATGGAGAAAATGATGCCGGGATAATTTTGTTTAAGAAACCCTAGCATACGATACACTTGCTGAGGATTTGCCATCCCCGTTGTATCCGCTAAAGAAATTTCTTCGACACCCATCATTTTGTATCGTTCTACAATAGAAGAAATGCGTTCTATAGCAACTTTTCCTTCATAAGGACATCCAAACGCTACCGAAATTGAACCTCCCACTTTAACGTTATGCTTTTCCGCTAATTCGATAATAGGATAAAAACCTTTTTGGGCCTCTTCTACAGAACAATTTGCGTTAGATAAGCTGTGAGAATCTGTAGCTGAAAGCATAAGCTTTAACTTTTTCACTCCGGCATCAATGGCTCTCTGTGCACCTTTTACATTCGGCACTAACGCGCGAAATTTGATATTTGTTAAATCTTGAACACTTTCTACGACCTGCTCGGCATCCTTTAACTGAGGAATCGCTCTCGGATGTACAAAAGATGTAATTTCCATTGATTGAATGCCTGTCTTGGCTAGCTGACGGATAATAGATATTTTTTCTTCTGTAGGAATCCACTCATGTTCAGCTTGAAACCCATCCCTTGGGGCTACTTCACAGATTATGACTTTTTCCGGTAATTCTATTTTTTGAATAGTATTCATTAAATAACCCCCTTTTCTTTTAACACCGCTAAGTCTTCACTTGATAACCCCAGTTTTCCGCCTAGAATTTCTTCATTATGTTCTCCCAATTCAGGGGCACGATGACGAATTGCTCCCGGTGTATGTGAAAACTTTGGTACTACTCCCGGAACCTTAATTTTTCCTAGGCGGGGGTGCTCTACTTCTACAATGTTTTCTCGTTCTCTATACTGAGGATCGTTAAATATATCTTCAATGCTGTAGATAGGACTAACTGGCACACCAAATGAATCTAACTTTGCCTGCAGCTCGTCTTGAGTGAAGGACTTAATCCAATTTGACACAATTTCCTGAACTTCATGATCATGTTTTAGACGCTCTACGTTGGTATAGTATCGCGGATCCTTTAACATATCTTTTCTTTCCATTGCCTCTGCAAGACGATCAAAGGTAGAGTCTGTACTGCATACTAAAACAACAAACTTTCCGTCTTTTGTTTCATATGTGCCTGCAGGGCTTGAGTGACCTGCAAGTCCAGGGCTTCTTTCTCTTACTTTTCCGTTTTGATCATATTCAGCGATTAAAAACTCCATCATTCGAAAAATAGATTCATATAATCCCATTTCTACTACTTGACCTTCCGGCTGTTCGTGTACATCTCTATGATAGATAGCGCTTACACAAGCGAACGCAGTGTATATGCCCGTTACATAATCTAGTAAAGAATAAGAAGGACTGACGGGCGGACGATCTGAATATCCTTGTAAATAAGTATGTCCGCTAAATGCTGTCCCTGGTGTACCGAATCCAGCTTTTTCTCGATAAGGACCTGTTTGTCCATAACCTGATACGCGCACCATTACTAGCTTAGGGTTAACTTTTTTAAGCTCTTCATATCCTAAGTTCCATTTTTCCAGTGTACCCGGGCGAAAATTTTCAATTAAAATGTCTACTCCACTAATTAGCTTTTTGAAAATTTCTGCTCCTTCTTCTGACCGAATGTCCAGCGTAACAGACTTTTTATTGCGAGCAAGTCCCGGCCACCTTAAGGGTTCAGTCCCTTTCCAAGGCCCTACAGTCCGAAGTGTATCTCCTTTTCCCGGAAGTTCAATTTTGGTTACTTCCGCCCCCAAGTCCGCTAGTAAAGTAGCTCCAAAGGGAGCAGCAATCATAGTAGAAATATCTAGTATTTGAACTCCTGTTAAAGGTCCATAATTTTTGGTCAACACGTTGAATCCCCTCCGGTAATAACTGTTTGCATAGTTAATTAAGATAATTAATTTGTAGATTTCCTTTTGTATGTTAAAAACCAATGATAGTAGTCAAAATATTAAGATTATTTATTTTTCTAAAGTTAACTCTTTTTCTTCTAATAGGATAGACTCTTTGCTTTCAATCGGGTCTAAATCTGTTAGCAGAAACGTATAGCTTAAAATTCCAATCACTAAAAAAGCAGCTGCTAAAAGGAAAGCATACATAAATGAACCCGTGGCCTGAACAATAAACCCAGTCGTAATAGGTGCAACAATAGCCATCGAGTTATTCCCAAATGTTAAAAGTCCCGTTAATGTTCCTACCGTTCCTTTGGGTGCAATAAATGTAGGAATACTGTAGGCAACAGCAGATGTGACAACAAGACCTCCAAGTGCTGTTGAAATCCAAAATACAGCTACGTTCGCACTGTGAGTAAACGCTGCTCCAATAATTGACAAACCAAATACCATACCTATTACTAGAAAAAACTTGCTGACACGCGTCCGGTTATACCCTTTGTTAATAAGACGATCAACAAGCCAGCCCCCGATTACTATTTCAGTAATGGTACCTACAATCCAAGGTATAGCCGAGTACCAGCCTGATTTTAAAATAGACATGTTCATTTCTGTTGCTAAATATCCAGGAAGCCAAGTCAAGAACAAAAACCATGAATAGCCGTATGCCGCAAACCCAATGAATACTGCCCAGACTTTTCTTTTAGTTAGCAAATATCGAATGTTCTCCATTGCACTGCCTTTCGCTTCTTCTGAACTTTGAGAACCGCCTTGAACAATGTAGTCATATTCTTCTTTCGTCAAACGCTCATCTTCATGAGGTTCACGATACCAGATCCAATAAACAATAGCATATATGAAACTAAGAATAGCAGTTGCTAAGAAACCGCCTCGCCAGCCCCACTCTGTTACAATTAGTGCTAATATAGGCGCCCCGATGGCGTTGGAAAGTTTGGATTGAGAATCATAAGCTGCGATAGCTTTTCCGCGTTCCTGACGCGGAACCCAATGGCTAACTGCTTTGGCAGCAGATGGAAAGAATGGTGCTTCTCCAACTCCTAACAGCACCCGAGATAAAATAATTAACCCCCATCCATTTGCTACTGCAGTTAAAAGACAAGCTACTGTCCATATCACGGTCGCTACACGCGTTACCCATTTTACGCCTATTTTATCTAGCAAAGGCCCTATAGGAAGTTGAAGTAAAGCGTAAGACCATGCAAATGCTGATAGGAAAATCCCCATCTGACCTGCTGTCAAGTTAAATTCTTTTTGTAACAATGGCATAGCAATGGACATATTAATTCGATCAAAATAGTTTACAACTACACCAACCGCAATCAAGAATACAATCGACCAACGATGTTTTTTCATTATCTTCCCTCACTCATAAGATTTTAAGTATGCGCTTTCATTTTTACAAAATATTTCTTTGCTCAGATCCCATTTATAATTGCTTGCTTACATAAAGTCTGTCTGAACTAAAGTTGAAAGATGGCAATGCTGAAAACCTAATCCTCTAGCTATTTACTTGTTCTTTTATCCTTTCGTAAAAACATTTTATTAGTGGAATTAAAAAGATTAATAGAAAGTTCTAATTAGAACGATCTAATAAATTTTTATTAGAACGATCTAATTCCAGCGGGAATCTCTTCACATATTGCGGAACGGTGCTGTATATTTTATGATCTACTCAAATATCCGAACATGATGATCAACGTCTGCTTTTTTAATTTCTCATTGTAACACCTGCCTTTTTTACTAAGCGTCGTCGTTTGACACAGCCTAATATAAAATCAATTCAAACTTGAGTTTTAGTATACTGAATTACATTTCTCTGCGCAATATATATTTTTAATTTTTAGAAAATTAAAAATATACACTTTTTTAATATAACAAAACCTTTTATATATTAATCATCTGGACTTAGAATCATTTTTTTATTTTGCTAGAGAAAAAGAAGATATAGCCACTTCATTCATACAACTTTCTAGCAAAGTTAAAAAATACGCGTTTTTAATACTGTAAGCTCGGTTCAAACATTTGTTCCTTAATATACTCCACAGGCATCTCTTTTCCTGTCCACAATTCAAATGCCATGGCCCCTTGCCAGATCATCATTCCTATTCCATTAATGGTGTGACATCCAATTGATTCAGCTTGTTCTAACAGTTTTGATCTCATAGGCATATACACGACATCGGTTACAATTAAATCAGGACGCAGCATTGATATATCTTCAATAATGCTGAATTCTTCTAACGGTTTCATTCCCACTCCTGTTCCATTTGTCAAAATATCGCTCGTTCTAATTTCTTCTCTTAACATGTCTGTATCCTCAAGAGAATACAGCTTCGCTTTACATGAAACATGTTTCATCTCTTCATTAATAATTTTTACGTTTTCTACAGCTTTTGAATAAAATTCATCGTCACGAGCAAAAATTGTTAATTCTTCAAGTCCTTCTAAAGCCGCTTGAATAGCAATAGGCGTCGCTGCTCCACCCGAACCGATCAACGTCATTTTTTTCCCTGTGATATCTACGCCGTGCTCTTTTAAATTTCGAATGTAGCCCATGCCGTCTGTGCTATGCCCAACTAGTACGCCATTATCGTTTACGACGGTATTGACAGCTCCTGAAAATTTGGCGCTGTCTGCTAATTCATCAAGAAACGGGAGAATTTTTGTCTTATTGGGCATGGATACATTAAAACCTTTAACATTTAACGCTCTCAGCCCTTTAATCGCATCTTCTAACGAGTCATTTCCTACCTCAAAAGCTAAATAAGCATAATTTAATCCCAGTTTCTTAAAGGCCATATTATGCATAGATGGTGATAATGAATGTCCAATTGGAGTTGCTAAAAGGCCGATGAGCTGAGTTTTGCCATTAATACGCCCTACGCTTTTCATGATTTTACCTCCTGTTTTATTAAAATTTCAGAAATACTTGTGGTACCTAGCCTGTACTTTTTAAGCTTATTTTCATTTACGATCAAACACATTTCACATTCATATAATACAGATAATTAGATCGATCTAATTTTAACCTATACTTATTATTCACCAACCTTTGACAAGCCGCATTCAAAACCAAATTTGCTCTACTCACATGTAAAAAACAAGAAATCGCTTACAAGTTTACGGTTTTAATAACATACGTTTGACACGTACTGTACGTCTTACCTCCCTTCACAAGGCAGCATTTCTCAACATTACTAGAAACAAAGCTTTCACCTATACCTAGATTCTTTTATTAAATGACTGCATTAAACACCCGGTGAACCAAGACAACTCTTAGCGACCTTATGTATCATAGTATCACATTTTTTTAAAAGGAAAAATGTTTTTTTGTTACTTTTCAGAAAAATCTTTTTATTTAAAGAATTTCTTTATATTAAAATAAAGCTATAACCATAATTATAGCTTTATTCTTGAGCGTGGCTTTCTCTTCTCTTTTTCATCCACCAGCCTGCACCAACTGTCACTCCGATTATAAGAATAACAATTATTAAACGATCTACATCATGCAAATATTTTTGGATTTTTTCAATATCTCCAAGTCCTCCTACATAGAGCAAAAAAACAAACCACGGAAAAATGCCTAAGGTGCTGTATAAAACAAAGTCCTTAGATTTGATTTTACTAAGGCCTGCCAAATAGGTTATATAGTTTGCGATACTGATGGGACGAGAAATCGTAATACTCCATTTTCCATATTTATGAAACCATTTTTGGGCACGCTTTATATTTTTTTCACCAAACCAGCGCTTGGTAATAGATTCAAACCTGTATCCCATAACGAACGGAATATAGTTGAATGCGATATAAATAACGGTATTGACAGCTGAAACAATAAGGATTTTCCATATTGAGAGCTGCAGCACCGAGCCAATGAGCAAAATCGATAACGTACACGGAAAAGGAATTGCCGCAGCTTCGATTGCTGTAGCAATAAAGATGCCCACTATGCCTAAATTTTGTACAAAATCAATAAACCCCTGCACCTTTTTTCTCCTTTCAATCATACAAATTTCACGTTCTTTCATCATAACTCAAACTATTCAAAATTTCACGATTTCAAAGCAATTTTACTAGTAAAAAAAGCTCATACGCACCCGTTTGCTATATTTGATTATCTTCTATCATATGCAGTTCATAAGTGAAGTAACGCAAAAAAAGAAAATAGCAGAAAAAAACTCTTTTATTAGTTGTAATAAAAGAGTCTTTTCTGTCCTGCTATTATTTAACTTTAGTAATAATTTTCCCTTTCACATGGCGTTTTGAAAGCTCTTCTAATGCACTTGGCACTTCTTTTAACGAGATGATGCGCTCAATCATCGGAGCTACTTTCTTCTCTGCTACTAATGCTAAAAGCTCATCGCCCATTTTTGCTAAATCCGCTTGCGCAATCATGTCATCAATGTGGTGTGCAGCATTTAAAGCTACTTCATGATAAGAAATCACCTTTGTAAAAGGCTTTACTTTTGTATAATCAGGTGCACCAGCAATATGTGCTAAATGTCCTCTATAGGCAATCATATCTAAAGAATCCGTTGCGTTCTTTGCGCTCACCGTGTCAAGCACAGCATCTACGCCGCGGCCATTTGTCAGCTCCAATACTTTTTCCACGACATTTTCCTCGCGATAATCAATTACATAATCAGCTCCTAACGACTTCACATACTCATGATTATGTGCTGAAGCTGTTGAGAAAACGGTTTTTCCAGCGTTTTTAGCAAGCTGCACGCCAAAGCCCCCTACACCTCCAGCTCCTCCGTGAATTAAGATGGTTTGAATATGGTTCATTGGAAGTTTACGAAATAGTGCTTCATACGCCGTGTAACCTGCAGTAGGCAAAGCAGCAGCTTCTTCAAATGTAACAGCATCAGGAATGCGCGAAATTGAATGAGCAGTTGTAACCGCATATTCAGCATATCCGCCTTTTTTCATAAAGTCCCCGTGATAGACAACGCGGTCTCCTTTTTTCCAGTCAACTACTCCTTCTCCAACTGCATCAATTGTCCCAGCTACGTCTAAACCCAGAATGTGAGGATATGTCCAATGAGGGTTTCCGTTAGTAGCCGTTTTATAATCTACGGGATTAAGTCCCACTGCGTGAACTTCAACTACTACTTCCCCTTTATTTGGAAGAGGTTTTTCTATTTCTTCTACTTTCATTTCTGTCCATTTATTTTTATCTTGCAATAATAATGCTTTCACAGTCTAACTCTCCTTTTTAAATCATTTTCCTAGCGTTGCTTTTATTATTTTATCTAAAAATGATTTGCTTACTATTTTTATTTTAAAGAGAGCTTGTCTATAATACAAATTAGAAAATAAATAGATATCCATAAATAAAATTATAAGAAAGGATAGCATAAATGATTGATTTTGAATGGTATCGTAGCTTTATAAGCATTTACAAATATAGATCCGTTTCTGAAGCAGCCAGAGCGAGGATCTTAACTCAGCCGGCCATGAGTCAGCACTTAGCTGCTTTAGAAGCTGAAATAGGCGAAGGTTTATTTATCCGTGCACCGAGAAAGATGATTCCAACAGAAAAAGGTAAAGAACTGTACACGCGTATTGTCCCGTTAATTGAAAGTCTAGAAGCTGCTTCAATTGAATTAAAAATGACCGCTTCATCTGCCGACGCGCTGCCGGTCGTAAAGATTGGTTCTCCCGTAGAGTATTTTACCGAACAAGCTTTAGAAAGAATAAAAGATGCAGGTATCCGCTGCTACAGCCAGTTTGGTATTGCTTCTGTTTTACTTGAAAAGATACAAAACGACGAAATTGATATTGCTATTACAACCCAAAGATTGCAAATACCAGGAGTCGAATATACGGTCATTGAAGAAGAAGAGTTTGTCTTAACCGTCCCTCCTTCTTTTGAAATGACAGCTAGTAAAGACGTAGAAGATTTTTTATATAATCAGCGGTGGATTAGCTATGGTCTTGAACTTCCTATTATCAGGAGATTTTGGCGGCAACATTTTAAAAAACGACCTGAAATTCAGCCTCATCATGTAATTCCAAATCTTCAAACGGTGTTAAAAGCCATTCAGCATCACATGGGAATCAGCCTGCTTCCCCGCTATTTAATTCAAGAAGCGATTCGAGAAAAAAAAGTGAAAATCGAACTTGAACATTTAGCAGTAAAAAATCAGATCTTTCTTGCTTATAAACTTAAGCATGGCGATCATCCTACTATTCAAAAAACGATACGCTCGCTAAAAAAGAAGAGGTTGAGACATAACGACATGAATCCATTCTAAAGACGAACAAATAGGATATATGAACCGAACCGCTTGTGACACCGCAGTTGATTTCCATGCAAGAATTCGCTTTCCGAGGGCGAGCGCTGAGCTCCTCGTCGCTTATGCTCCTGCGGGGTCTCATCTGTTCCGCTTTTCCCGCAGGAGTCTTCGCCTTGCCCTCCAGTCAACTGCTAGAAGGAACGAAGACAGATGAAACCTACGTTCACCATAACAAAAAAAACGAACCACTAATCAAACATCTTGATTAATGGTTCGTTTTTCACCTCGTCTAAAATCATTTTGTTCCAGCCTCTTCTTTTTTTGACAGTTTCTGTGCTGAATCTACTCCTACTAAATCTAAAAAGAAAATAAAAATAGGAATGCCAAGAATTAGCCCCCATACGCCCAAGAAGTGTTCACCAAACACTAAAATGATAAACGTAATGAACGTTGGCAAGTTTGTTTTAGATGACATGAGCTTTGGATTTAATACATAGCTTTCAAGTGCGTGAAGTACTACCACCATAATTAACACAGATAGTACTTTTACACCGCCTCCTAAACTGTAAGCGATTGTACAAAGTGGAATGAGTGAAACAAATACCCCAAGAACCGGCACTAGCCCTAGTAGAAAGACCATAACGCCAAGTGCAAGCAAATTAGGAAACCCTAACACCCACAGCGCAATAACGGATAAAATGCTGTTCACAAAAGCGATAATAAACTGAACTTCTATTACCTTGCCGAAGGAATTAACAAATTTTCTCCCCAAGTAGCCAGCTTCTTTGAAAAACCAGCCCAGCCTAGATTGTTCCAGTTGGACAAATAATCGGTGAATCCGCGACTTTTCAAGTAAAAAGAATAGGCTTAACAGGAGTGCTAAGAAAACTTGTGCACTTACTTTTCCAATATTAGATAAATAGCTGTATACTAAATCAATATTCTGCTGAATATTTTCTGGTGATTTGAATCTCTTTAGATTATCGATAATATAGGTGACGAATGTATTATCAGGGGGATGCTTGTAAAAATACATCAGCTTCTGTACAAGCTCGGTAACTTGCGTCATAATAACCGGGATATATACATACCCTACAATACCGAGGGCCCCAATCAGTGCGATATAGATGACGATGAGTATAAGCGTTGAATTAAGCGGAAGCTTTCTTCTTAACGTTTGTTGAAGACGACCAATTAAAAAGGTAAAAATAAACGTAAATAACAGCAGCTGAAGCATACTTCTAATGCTGACAAGTAAAACTGTAATGATAATAAGCGTAATGATGCGAACAGTAAGTTTGTTGTGAAGCCAACTTCTTGCAATATTCATGAAACCTTCAATTCTCCTATCTCTCTTTTTCCCAAGTCATTTGTATACATATAAATAAAACGGATACGCTAGACGCTCATATCCGCTTTCGCTATATATAGTGTATCATTTAATATTCAAATTTTACTATATTTCGGCGCTTTTTAGTATGTCTTTATTTTCTCTCCGCTATTCTTTTTCATTTTCCCATACATTATGATAAATTAGCTTGTCTAAATCCCTTCTTTTTTCCCAGTTTGCTTGTTCTAAGATTGGTTTCTCAGGATATTTATCTGTATAGCCAATTGACATGAGCGCTACAGGATCAATATGAGGAGGAATATGTAAAATGTCACGTACATCATTTTTCTTATAAAAACTTACCCACCCCATTGCCAGTCCTTCTGCATATGAAGCAAGCCACATATTTTGAATCGCACACGCAGTTGACATCATATCAGTTTCTGGAATTGAGTTTCTTCCGAGAACATGAGAGCCCCCTCTTGTTGGATCACACGTTACGCAAATAGTTAACGGCGCTTCTTTTAATCCTTGAATCTTTAGTCCTAAAAAATCTTCTTTCTTTTCACCTTCATAATGAATAGCCAGTGCTCTTCTCTCTTTATCTGCTGCCCAGGCAAGTTTATTTTTCACTTCTGTATCAGATACTAATATAAAATTCCAAGGCTGCATAAACCCGACGGAAGGTCCGCTGTGAGCAGCCTGTAGAATGTTATAAACCGTTTCATTCGGAATCTCATCAGACAAAAATGTTCGTACATCTCTTCTTCCGTAAATCGCTTTGTATACCGCTTGCTTTTCGTCGTTTGTAAACGAGTTCATCTTCTTCAACCTCCATTAAACTCTCTTTTTAACTATTTTTCTAAAAAAACATTAAAAAAATGTGATCCAAACTTTATGTTTTCTCGTATTACTATATGAATCTATCATAAAGGAGGTTGCAAACATGTTCAACGACGTTTTAATGAACTTATTTAACGCGGTAAGCAGCATCATTAACACTATTGGATAATTTGATTGTACATATTTAGTAAGAGAGGAGGCATATTACATTGCTAAACGAGGTACTTATGAACTTTTTTAACGCAGTAAGCAGTATCATCAACACAATCGGATAAAAAAAGCACAAAGAAAAGGGTAACTGCCATTACCACCGTCTTTATGCTTTGCTTTACTAGTTCAAAATCATATATTTTACAATAAAAAGAACTCTTTGATTAGGAGTTCTTTTTATTTATCCTAACATGTTCCCTTTTATTTGTATATATGCCTTGCCAGTTCAACAGATTCACTTATATGTTGCAAGCATACACATAGGTCTGCAGCTCGTAGTGCAGTTCTTTTAAGTCTTCAGCTGCTTGAGTCAATAACTTCTTTCGCTGAGCTGTATACACATCTAGAATAGCTCTTTCTACTTTTACCTTTTCTTCATATAAAATATCTAACTTATCTTCATTTCCTTCAAGGGAAATAGGCTTTAACATAGCAAATTGATAAATGGGTTGTCCATAATCCAATTTTGTTAAAATAGAACTTACTAATACATCCTGCGAGCATTCATATACGAAGTTTAACAGCGTACTTAATTCTTCTAGACGAGAAATATCCAGCTCTGCATTTTCGTTGATCACAGCCCCTATATATTGAAAGCACTCTTCTTCTAACTCATTATAAATAGTTGTGATGCGGTGCAACACTTCATTCAACTTCATAAAGTTCCCCCTTCACACACGCTTCTTGATACAACCATATGACAAAACTTGATGTTTTATACTAACGAAAAAGCGAGGAATATAAACCTCGCTTCTTCTTTTCACCGATACATACTGGCAATATCTTCAATAAACATAAGCGGTTCTTCTTCTGTTAGTTGTTTAATTGGAGAATAATCCTCTCCACCAAAACTTTGATCTATGTCTTCAATAAATGAAGAAACTTCTTCTGACTCTTCACGATTAGCTGGCATTTCGTATTTTTGTAATTCTGTACGGTGCACGACGGATAAAATATGGCGAGGAAATTGCTGCTTTGTTTTTCCAAAACAGTATACCGGCTTGTGTTTCAAAAAGCGTTCTACTTCCTCTTGCCGGTTATAAATGCTTCCATGATCACCCCAAGCTACCACAACCAGTTCAGCATCTTCCACTGCTTTTTGAATATATTCACCTGTTCTTGTTCCAACAGCTTCTTCTTTTGAAAGCATGCGTAAAAACGAAACATGGTCGGTTTGATAGCTGAATAAATAAACGATTTCTAAGACTCCAAATCCCCACTTTTGCGCCAGTTCTATGCATTTGGATACAGCTGTATCATCGCTGTATTCATACGTATTTTCTGGAAATGACAAGATAAACGTAAGTTTACGTTCGTTTACTTCACTCCATTTGCATAATAGAGAGTATTTGTATGTGCCTGTTTCATCAAAAATAACTTCTTTTTTCACTGCTTCCATCCCCCTGCCTTCTTACAATCTTGTTACTTATCTATTGCAAATGAGCTAAGCAGTAATCGTAACCTTGACTGTTAAAAGTTTTATTTTATATGTATTTCAAAATCATGCCTTCATGACAACTTTTCTTCCATTTTTTCAAAAAGCAATTTTTTCTTCTATACATGCTTTTTACAGCTATTGAACATTCACATATACATCTTTCCTCTTTTCGGACCTCCAGTCAAAATAGATAAAATCAAAAGAATGGTCTATAATAAAGAAATAACCAATGACCTTTTCACTCATGTTTTTGACAGTTACGGATTTTTTCTCAGCAGGTATGTTCAAAACTGATCCTCTGAGAACATAGAAGATAAATTTGTGTAAAGAAAGGATTTTGTAAATGGCTACTACACACACATTTACAAGAGGAGAAGAAATTGCAAATGCGATTACACACGGCGTTGGAGCCGTACTCAGCATTGTTGGATTAACGCTTTTAATCGTACTTTCTTCGTTAGAAGGAACGCCTTGGCATGTTATCAGTTTTACTATTTACGGAGTAACTATGCTGCTTCTCTATGTCTCCTCTACGCTTGTCCATAGCTTTCCGGAAGGTAAGGTAAAAGATCTTTTTGAGATATTTGACCACTCTTCTATTTATTTGTTTATTGCCGGTACGTACACTCCATTTTTATTTATCGCAGTAAAAGGAACCACCGGCTGGACACTGTTTGGAATTGTATGGGGCATCGCTCTTGCAGGAATTGTATTCAAAGCTTTTTTTGTAAAGAAATTCCTTTTTATTTCCACCATTCTTTACGTATTTATGGGATGGATGATTGTGTTTGCTTGGGATTCGTTAACTCAAAACATTGCCCATCAAGGAATTGTCCTTCTCGTAGTTGGAGGCGTGTTGTATACAATCGGGGCCGTTTTTTACGTATGGCGAGGATTTCGTTTTCATCATATGATTTGGCATATGTTTGTTCTTGGCGGAACCGTACTCCACTTTTTAGCAATCATTTTATATGTATTGCCTATAACCAATTAAAAAAGGGCCCGAAGGCCCTTTTTTAATTGGTTATAGAATTCCTTACCACAGTTTTGCCATTTGAGTCACAAGCGTATAGACTCCTAGCACAGCCATAATAACGACCACAAAACCGCCAAAAACGGTAAGCCAAGTCGGATGCTTGTAATCGCCTACTATCTTCTTTTTATACGCCGCTATAAGCATTGTTCCGAGTGTAATAGGTAAGATTAACCCATTTAATGCTCCAGCTAAAATAAGCAGAGTGACCGGCTGACCAATCGTTAAGAAAACCAGGGTTGAAATCGTAATAAATGCAATGATAATCCAGTTTTCATATTTCTCAATCCTTTTGCTGAAGGATTTAATAAAGGAAACCGATGTATATGCCGAACCAATAACTGAAGTGATAGCCGCCGCTGCCATGACGACACCGAATAATTTATAGCCAATATCCCCTGCGGCTAACTGAAAAACAGAGGCAGGTGGATTATCAGGATTCAGTTTTAACCCTTGACTCAACACACCTAATGTCGCTAAAAATAGAAAAATTCGAATGATCGAAGCAATCGTAATACCTGATACTGCTCCTCTTGTTACTTCAGGAATCGCGGCTTTTCCTTTAATTCCTGCATCTAATAAACGGTGACCTCCTGCAAATGTAATATATCCTCCTACTGTTCCTCCTACAAGAGTAACAATCGCCATTACGTCAATGTGATCCGGCCAAAATGTTTTAGAGACTGCTTCTCCTAATGGCGGAGCGGAAGAAACTGCAACATAAACCATTAAAACAATTAATATTCCGCCCATTAATTGAGCAAAACGATCCATTAATTTTCCGGCTTCTTTGACTAAAAAGATTGCGATAGAAATGATGGCTGTAATGACTGCACCCGCTTTAGGAGAAATACCAAATAGCGCATTGAAGCCAAGACCCGCTCCTCCTACGTTTCCAATATTAAATGCTAAGCCTCCGATTACAATTAAAATAGCAATAAATAAGCCGAGACCTGGCAAAACACTGTTAGCGATATCCTGTGCTCTTTTTTCTGAAACGGCAATAATACGCCATACGTTTAGCTGAACGCCAATGTCTAATAAAATCGACAGTAAAATGACAAAACCAAAACTTGCGGCGAGAGCTTGTGTAAAGACCGTTGTTTGAGTTAAAAAACCTGGACCCACTGCTGAAGTAGCCATTAAAAATGCTGCTCCAAGCAGCACGCTCCAGTTGCGTTCTTTTTTCATGATGTCACCTCATTGTGGTTGAATAATGATTTGTTCTTCTTTTAGCTTGTCACAAATAGCTTTGGCAAATTCAACAGCATGTGCACCGTCTCCATGAATACAAACGGTATCTGCTTGAATGGGAATCTCTTCATTTTGCACAGTGAATACTTTCTTTTCTTTGACCATTTTAATTACTTGAGAAATAGCCGCTTCTTCATCTTGAATCACAGCGTTTTCAACGTTTCTCGGCGTCAGCATGCCGTTCTGTTGATAGGTTCGATCTGCAAATACTTCCTGAGACGTACGCAAGCCTATTTCGTTTCCGGCTTTAATCGATTCACTTCCAGCCAAACCATATAGAATAGCTTCCTCACTAACATTATAAACGGCTTCAGCAATAGCTTTAGCTATGTCTCGATCCCCTGCAGCCATATTATATAAAGCGCCATGAGGTTTCACATGATGAAGGGTCCCTCCTTCTGCACGTATAAAAGCTGAAAGAGCCCCCATTTGATACACCATTAAATCATAAGCTTCTCGAGGCGTAATTTTCATATATCTACGTCCAAATCCAGCTAAATCTTGCAATCCGGGGTGCACGCCAATCGCCACATTTTCACTCAAAGCCAGCTTTACTGTTTCTCTCATAACCGAAGGATCTCCGGCATGAAAGCCACAAGCAATGTTTGCTGACGTTACATAGCGTAAAATTTCTTTATCATTTCCTAATCTATAGTTCCCAAAGCTCTCTCCTAAGTCACAGTTCAAATCAACGGTAGCCATCTTCTTCCCCCTTATATTTTCATTCGAAGTGCTCTTTTAATATGATTTATTTTCTTTTCCTGCTCCATATATAAATGCTGCGCTTCATCCAGTGAAATTGCTTGAAAAGAAACCTTTTTCCCTGGGGAAATTTGCGCCAGCGCTGAAAAATCTGCAGTTGCTACCTGTCCGATTCTAGGATATCCTCCTGTCGTTTGATGATCTGCTAATAAAACAATGGGCTGCCCTTCTTTTGGTACTTGAATCGTACCGAACGTCACAGCGCTAGAGAGCAGCTCTTTTTCTTGACCAAGGACTAATTTCTTCCCTTTTAGCCTATAGCCCATGCGGTCAGATTGAGGGGTAACGTCAAATTCTTGATTAAAGAAATGTTGTTGACTTTCTTTTGTAAACCAATCAAATTCCGCACCTTTCATCGTGCGGATAATAGACGTCTCGTATGAAGGAAGAAGTTTAGGATGAATCGTCCAAAAAGCCTGCTGAAAAGAGCGGTCCGTTTGCTTTTTCACCAGTTTCTTTATAATTGCTTCCCCTGTTTCTGTAGGAGGGTGGCTTAATACTTCGTCACCTGACTGTAATGCTTTACCGTGCAGCCCGCCTATCCGAGCGCGAAGTGAAGTAGATGTACTTCCCATAACTGCAGGAACATTAAAAGCACCGGAAACCGATAAATAAGAACGGCACCCTAAAGCCGGAACACCAAACTGTAGCACGCTCCCTTTTTTCACATATAAAGGCCGCCACATCTTTACGGCTTCATCATTAACAGTTGGCGATAAATCCCCTCCTGTCAGGGCAATCAAAGCATCTTGCTGAAATTCAATTTTTGGTCCCATTAACGTAATTTCAATAACCGGCTGGTTTTCTTGATTTCCTACTAATAAGTTGGCAATCCTTAAAGCAACTTTGTCCATTGCCCCGCTGACAATCATGCCGTCCTTTTGATATCCATGTCTGCCGATATCTTGAATCGTTGTTAATAAACCGGGACGTATCACTTTAATACTCATCTTCATCCACCTCCTTTTGGGCTTCATATTCCGTTTCAGAAATGGAAACAAATCGGATGCGATCACCTGCTTGAAGCAAGCTTGGCGAATCTTTTTCTGGGTTAAATAGTGTAAGAGGAGTACGCCCGATTAACTGCCATCCTCCAGGTGTCTCAATTGGGTACACGCCGGTTTGCATTCCTGCGATGCCAACTGACCCTTTTGGGATGCTGTTTCTCGGTGATTCTTTTCTTGGAGTCGCAATTTCTTCGCTCATCCCTCCCAAGTAAGGAAAACCAGGAGCAAAGCCTATCATATACACCAAATATTCTCCATTTGTATGAATGGAGATAACTTCATCAGGCGTTAATGAATGAAAAGCGGCTACTCTCTCTAAGTCCGGGCCGTACTTTCCTCCGTAACACACCGGAATTTCAATTTGTCTAGCGACCGCTTCAGATTTTTCTTCCTGGCGGAAAAGCAGTTCTTCAATATATGTAGATATTGCTGTGTAAGGATTTCTTCTTCCTTTTCCACTCATTATCCAAGGATCATAATAGATTGTAACTGTTGCAAAAGCCGGCACATATTCAATCATTCCCTTACATAATGATTGCTCTAGCACCTCAGTAAATTGCTGAATACGTTTGTGTATGCCGAAATTAATTTCGTCTCCAAATGAAACGACAATGCCGCTGTCACCAAGAGGATAAAGTCGATAATCGTGACTCATTCCGTCTCCTCCTTTTTACTTAATATTGTTTGAGCAGCTCCCTTTAATGCTGTAGTTAGATACATTCATTAGAATTACTAATGGAATTGTTGTTTTTAAATAACATTTTCTTATATATCTAATAAAAAAAAGAACAATAAATCCCTATCCTGTATGGATAACATTATACAAATATAAAATAATCTTATGTTCTACTAAAACAAACTCCAAAGAAAAATTCAACCTTTTTAAAGTTTTATCGTCAAAAGGATCACGTTTTTTCAATTTTCCCCATAAAAAAACTGCTTTGTTTTTTATACTAAAGCAGTTTTTTGTAAACATGTACAAAAAGGAAAAACTCATGGGCAGTAAAACATTATATACCTCTTCGAGCAAAATCTACAAAACGAAACTTATCAAGACGATGACGTGATTCCGTATATTGAAAAAGGCTTGCATCTTCTAAATACACATAGTTTCTTACTACCACAATATGTTCATAGTCTTTTAAATCTAAGTAACACTTATCTTCGTCCGTCAGCTCGTCAACGGAAATTTCTTTTTTGGCAAAGCTTATTTTCAGCCCAAGATCTTTTTCTAAGTATTCATAAATAGAGCCTTTGCATATGTCTTTTGTGAGGTGAGGAACATACTTTTTATGAAAAAAATCTTTATCTAAAATAATTTTCTCTCCATCGATTTCCCGCGCTCGAACCACTTTCCATATAAGATCTTTTTTCGTCGCCCCAAGCTGTGTGCACAGATCTTGATCGGCCTTAACTAATTCAAATTCTTTTACAATAGTAGTCGATGTATGCCCTAGCTTTTCCGCCACTTCTTTGAAGCTAACAAGTCCTGATACTGGAAAATCAAAGCGTGATACGTCCAATACAAATGAGCCTTTTCCTTTCATTTTTTGAATGTACCCATTTTGTGAAAGTAAATTTAACGCTTTCCGTATCGTTTCACGAGACGTTTGATACTGTTCAACAAGCTCATTTTCAGAAGGAAGTTTTGTATTAGGACGCCAGTCACCACGTTTAATTTTATCGACTAACTGTTCGTAAATACTGATAAATTTATTTTCTTTCAATTGCCATCACCTATTTTACTTTCTATATATACCCAATTGTATAAAAAGAACGATAGATTGTCACCCATCGTTCTTTTTACTTTTTTCTCTATTTTTTTAAATGATACACGATTGATTCATACGGCCGAAGTAAGACTTGCTTGAATTCCTTTGATGAATCTTTGTAGTTAGACAGCAATATTTCACTATGATATCCTTCAAAAGTTATATCTTCTGGCAGTTCAAAGGCTGTTTCGCTGCCGTAGAAATTATTTAACACCAACAGCTTTTCATCTGCTCCATTTCGGATATAAGCGAAAATCTGCTCGTCTTCTCCAAGAATCAATTCATAGTTTCCATAGGTGATAATGTCGTACTGCTTGCGTAATGCAATAAGTTTTTGATAAAAATAAAAAATTGAATCTTCATCATCTAACGCTTTTTCTACATTAATTTCACGGTAGTTATCGGCCGGATTGATCCATGGAGTTCCTTTTGTAAAACCTGCATTTGGCTCATCGCTCCATTGCACCGGTGTACGGGAATTATCTCTTGATTTATGTTTTAAAATCTCCAAAATTTCATTTTCGTTCATTCCTTGTGCACGTTTTATCTCATGCACATTTAATGACTCCACATCTCTATATTCATCAATAGAGGAAAACTTCGGGTTTGTCATACCTATTTCTTCCCCTTGATAAATATAAGGTGTTCCCTGCATCAGATGAATCGTTGCAGCGAGCATTTTGGCAGATTTATTATGATAGAGTTCATCGTTTCCATAGCGGGAAACAACGCGAGGCTGATCATGGTTGCACCAAAATAGTGCATTCCATCCCCCTCCTTTATTCATCTCCGTTTGCCAAGTTGATAAAATCTCTTTTAATTTAATGAAATCAAAATCTGCTAGCGCCCACTTTTCTCCGTTTGGGTAATCGACTTTCAAATGATGAAAATTAAACGTCATGCTAAGCTCGCCCCGGTCCGGATGAGAATATTGAATACAGTGGTCAACCGTTGTCGACGACATTTCCCCAACGGTCATGCTATCGTATTTTGAAAAAACTTCTTGATTCATTTCTCGCATATATTCGTGAACGCGAGGACCGTCGGTATAAAATTTCCGTCCATCTCCTGGCGCGATAGAACCATCATCATCTAAAAAGCGCTGATCTTTTGAAATTAAGTTAATAACGTCCAGACGAAATCCATCTACTCCTTTTTCAAACCAAAACGTCATCATATCGTACACGCTGCGGCGCACACGCTCATTTTCCCAGTTCAAATCCGCTTGCGTGACATCAAACAAATGCAGATAGGATTGTTCTGTCAACTTATCATGCTCCCACGCCGAACCTCCAAATTTTGAAACCCAATTCGTCGGAGCACTTCCATCTTCTTTTTGATCTTTCCAAATATAAAAATCTCTGTACGGGTTATCTTTCGATTTTTTAGCTTCTTGAAACCATTCATGTTCAGTTGACGTATGATTAACGACAATATCCATGATGATTTTAAGATCCCGCTTATGCGCTTCTGTTATTAAACGATCGAAGTCCTCCATTGTTCCGTATTCTTCTTGAATAACAAAATAATCACTTATATCATATCCATTATCCCGCTGCGGCGATTTATAAATTGGCGTTAGCCACACAACGTCTACACCAAGCTTTTTCAAATAATCTAGCTTTTCAATAATACCAGCTATATCACCCACGCCGTTGCCAGTCGTATCGTAAAAGCTTTTAGGATAAATTTGATAGACAACCGATTTTTTCCACCAAGGTTCTTGCATTTTTAACACCACCATTTAATTCTTTGGATTATGTTGAAACGATTCTGTAGCCGCGACAGTTGATGTAACGGTTGATTTTTTCTGAAGCTTTCCAAGTGTTAACGTTAAAAGAAACGGCACCACAATTACGATTACCATTCCAATAATGAAAGCTGACCAGCTCTGTGGAACAATCGATAACGGAGCTGGGATACCACCAATTCCCACCGATGCTGCTTTCACTCCCGCTACGGATATGACGACACCTGCAATAGCTGAACCAATCACTGCAGAAATAAAAGCAAATCTAAAGCGTAAATTCACGCCAAACATTGCAGGCTCCGTAATGCCAAGCCACGCTGAAATCCCTGACGTTAAAGACAGTCCTTTTAATTTCTCATCGTCTTTTGAAAGAACCATTATCGCGAAAGCCGCAGAGCCTTGTGCAATATTAGATAATGCTACCATCGGCCATAAGAACGTACTTCCTACGCTTCCAATCAGCTGTAAATCTACAGCCAAAAATGTATGATGCATGCCTGTAATAACAAGGGGAGCATATAAGCCTCCGTATACAAGCCCTCCAATAAATGGAGCCGTTTTAAACAGCCATACAACTGCACCTGTAATCACATTTCCTATTGCAAATGTAATCGGACCAATCACAATAAAAGCGAGAAACCCTGTTACTAAAAGAGCTACAGGCGCTACAATTAAAAGCTGAAAACCATCCGGTATTCGTTTTCGTAAAAACAATTCGATTTTAGCTAACACAAACGAAGCAGCTAGCACAGGTAAAACCTGCCCCTGATAGCCAACTTTCTCAACGTGCAGACCGAATAAATTCCACGTATCGATGCTTCCTTTTTTTAATGCTTCTCCATAAGACCAGGCATTTAGCAAATCAGGATGGACCAGCATGAGCCCAAGGACAATTCCAAATAAAGGACTTCCTCCAAAACGCGTAACAGCTGACCATCCTATAAGAGCCGGCAAAAAGGCAAAAGCCGTATTAGCAATTAAATTAATCATGCTCGCGAAGTCTTTCCACTGTGTATGAACATCTACGATAGATTTATCATCGTAAAAAATTCCGGCTCCTGTTAATACATTATTGATTCCCATTAATAAACCCGCGGTTACGATAGCCGGTAAAATGGGAATAAAAATGTCAGCTAATGTTTTTATTGCGCGCTGCAGAGGATTTAAGTTTTTAGCCGCTTCGTTTTTCACTTCCTCTTTTGACAGTTCACCTATTCCTGTAAGCGTCACCATTTCTTTATATACTTTATCAACCGTGCCTTGACCAATAACAACTTGAAACTGGCCGTTTGTAGAAAAAGATCCTTTTACTAATTCGTGCTCATCTAGCATACGTTGATTGACTTTACCTTCATCTTTTAAAACAAGTCGAAGACGCGTTACACAATGCGTTGCAGCAGAGATATTTTCTTTTCCGCCAACGGCTTCTACAATGCGTTCAACAGATTCTCGATTCATGTCTTTTCCCCCTTGTTTCCGTTTTCATTTTACTCCTGTATTTCCTATCCCCCATATAAATCTCACCGCAAACCTGTATATACAAGTTTTATGTTTTTATTCTAACCTGTATATACAAGATCGTCAACAAAAATAAAATTACTTCTTTTTCATTTCATGATATAGTCAAAAAGCAAAGTATATGAAAGGAGACGTTACAATGCTGCAAGTAAGATTAATGGGAAAACAAGAAGAAATTAATGAAGCGATCAAACAGTTTGCACAGAACTACCATATAGAACATCAGTCAAAAGAATATACGCGAAGCGCTAATCCAAAGTACGAGCGCAAAAAAGATACTCGGGTGTATCTTTCCATGCATTTAAAGGATAAATAAAAAGCACAAGAGCATAGCATGCTCTTGTGCTTTTTATTTTACATCGAAACAATTTGATGGGAATGATAGTTCTCAGGATCCGTAACTTTTTTTGTTAACTGAATTATTTTTCGTAATTCATCAATTGGAACTTGCCCAGGAGCTGAGCTGCTTTTCCCTACAGCGAAAGTAACAGAAGAGCCATACATCCACCCGACGATTCGGGTAATAGCTCCTAACCCTCCCATCGACATGGTAATGAGAGGAATGCTGAGCTCTTTTTCAGCCTCTCTTGTAGCTTCTAATAAAGTTAAAACATCTTGATTGTTCTGAGGCATGACAGCTGCTTTCGCTGCATCTGCTCCGTAAAATTCAGCTAGAAATAAGCTTTTAAAAATTTCCGCTTTAGGAGGAGTAAAAGAAAAATTATGATAAGAAAGCACAAGTTTCTTATTATTTTCCTTGGAAACTTCACGTAAATAGCGGATATGCTCTGGCTGATTTGATACTTCAAAATCAATAATTGCTACATATGGATGCTTACATACCTCTGCAAGTATCGCTACTACTTCCTTTTCTGATAAGGAAATAGGCTGCCCCCCTTCTTTTTGAGAACGTACAGTAAGCAAAATAGGCGTGCGCTCGCCATTTTCATATATATCTTTAGCTGCAGAAAGGATGCTGTTTATATCTTGAATTTCTTCGTAAAAATCTAAGCGCCATTCAATTATATCCGGTTTTTTTAATAGAATTTCCGCTAGTTCTGTTAAAAGCTCTTTGCGATCTTTGCCCACTAAAGGCGTACAAATAGATGGAGAATGAGTTCCTTCTCCTCGTCCTAACATAGGAACAGCTCCTTTTTATCAAAGTTAAATGTTTCCGTTTTCATTTCAGCATTTGTTCCATACTTGTTAAACAGATACATGGTGTACTTTCTTATCCGGTGAGTAAATATCCATGATGTTCCAATGTCCTGACGTTGGTACAGGATTGTTTAACATCGCTACATCAATTACAACTGGTTTATTAGAAGCAACAGCTCTTTGAAGTGCCGGTTTAAACTCTTCGGCTGATTGAATTTTTATGCCTTCTACTCCATAAGCTTTAGCGATACTTGCAAAGTCAGGAGAATATACCTCTCCATCTTTTTCAAATATCGTGCCTAGAGTGGTTCCAAAATGTGCTTTTTGCAGTCCCGCGATCGTACCAAACGCAAAGTTGTTCATAATGATCCAAACCACAGGAATATTCTCTTCGGCTGCCGTAGCAAGCACAGCTGGATTTTGGCCGAATCCCCCGTCTCCTACTAGAGAAACAACTACTTTATCAGGCTGAGCTACCTTTGCTCCTAAAGCTGCCGGCGCTCCAAATCCCATTGTGGCAAAGCCTCCTGGAGTTAATATACTTCCAGCTTCATAGATTGGAAACTGCTGTCCTACCCCATTCTTATTCCAGCCTACATCAGTAGTAATATAGGCATCTTTCGGCAGGACTTCGCGAACTTCATTTAAAATTCGCTGCGGCTGCATTGGGAATGAATTGTCGTGAATATATTCTTCATTGCTAGCTTTAAACTCTTCACGATAAGAAGCAATCTCTTTGACTAATGCTTCATTTTTTACTCCTTCCGGAATAAGCTGTTTAGCTACGCGATTTAAGACTTTAAGGGCTTGTTTTAAATCAGCCACTGCACCGATTTCGGCAGGGTAATTACGCCCTATCTCGCTAGGATCAATATCAATATGAAGCAATTTTGTTTGTGAAAAATCAAACGTATATTCCGGCTCCCAGGAGCTAGAATCTGCTTCTGCAAATCGTGTTCCTAATGCTAAAATATAATCAGCAGTCCGACACTTTTCATTAATAAACTTCGTGCCCCAAAAACCAGTCATCCCTAGAGTCAAGTCATGATCATCTGGAAGTGCTCCTTTGCCCATTAAGGAGTGGGCTACCGGAATGTTCAAGTGGTCCACAAGCTCTTTTAATTCATTTGCTGCATCTGCTAATAGGATGCCTCCGCCTACATATAACACTGGATTTTTAGCATTAATTAATTTTTGTACAATACTCTTTGCCGTTTCATCATCGATAGAAGGTTTTTGCAAAGATTTCGTTTGGCGATGCAATCGGTCAAATAAAGAAACATCGATCTTTTTTGAAAAGATATCCATAGGTACAGATACTAATACGGGGCCAGGATTTCCACTTTCCGCTAGTAAAAATGCTTTCTCTAATATTTCTGGAAATAAATCTGGACGGTCAACTCTCCATGCACGCTTAACGAATGGACGATAAATTTCATATTGCGAAGCATCAGCATGTAAATTTACCTCTTGATGCGGATGCTTTCCATAATAATGAGTAGGAACATCACCAGCGATGACAACCATTGGAATTGAATCTAACGCTGCATTGGCTACACCTGTAGCAGCATTTGTTAAGCCAGGACCTAAGTGACTTAATACTACTGCTGCTTTTTTCGTCACACGTGCATAGCCATCAGCTGCATGCGCTGCAATTTGTTCGTGTCGAACGTTGATAAATTTAATTTTGCTTTCTTCTAAGGCTGTTAGTACCGCTATGTTTGTATGACCACACAACCCAAAAATATGCTCGATGCCTCGTTTCTCAAGATAATTTACTAATTGATGTGATATTAATTTTTCCATTGTATATCCTCCTTTAAATTCACTATATATTTTTTCAGGTAATAAATTCAGCTACGATAGCTGCAGGACAATCATTTTTGTTTCTGTCATATCTTCAATCGCAAATCGAGGTCCTTCTCTACCAACGCCGCTGTCTTTTATCCCGCCGTACGGCCAATGATCGAGTCGAAAATTAGAGGTCCCATTAATCACAACTCCTCCTACTTCTAAAGATTCAGCAACACGGTAAGCTAAATCCATTTGATTTGTAAACAGCCCTGCTTGCAAACCGAATGATGAATCATTTGTTTCCCGAATAGCCTCTTCAATATCTTGATAAGGAATAATGCTTACCACAGGCCCAAACACTTCTTGACACACTACTTTGCTTTGTTTAGGAGGATTTAATAGAACAGTAGGTTCTATAGAAGCCCCTGTCTTTTTGCCGCCGCATATCAGCTCTGCACCTAGAGCGACTGCTTCTTCAATCCAAGCCAAAACTCGGTTTGCTGCTTTTTCATCTACTAAACATCCAACATCCGTCTGCGGCAGCAGAGGATCACCAACTTTTAAAGACGTTACCTCATTCTTCAGAAGCTCTGTAAATTCAGAAACAACTGAGTCATGTACATAAATACGCTGAACTGAAATACAGCTTTGACCGGAGTTGCTAAACCCTGTTCTCCCGCACATTTCAGCAGCTTTCTTAATGTCGGCATCTTCATGAACAATCGTTGAAGCATTTCCTCCTAATTCTAGAAGCACTTTTTTCATTCCAGCCAGTTCACATATATTTCTGCTTGCCACTGTTCCACCGGTAAAAGAAATTATATTTACACGGTCATCTTTTACGATTTGCTGTCCTGTTTCTACTCCCCCTAAAACCATATTAATAGCGCATTCAGGCATTCCAGCTTCTAATAATAGAGCTATAAATTCTGAAGCAACTAAGGTTGTTTGCGGAGCCGGTTTTAAAATAACACTGTTGCCAGCAGCAAAAGCTGGTCCAATTTTGTGGCATACTAAATTCAAAGGTGCATTAAAAGGAGTAATAGCAGCAACAACCCCGACAGGCACACGGAATGTCGAAGCTATCGCTTTTCCCCCTCGTTCGGAAGCATCTCCTGGTATCGTTTCACCGATAAGCCTTTTTGCTTCTTCCGCAGATTGTTCTAATGTTTCTACAGATCGAGATACTTCATCCAACGTATTCTTCAACGGTTTTCCTAACTCATTTGAGATGAGAGAAGCAAACTTTTCTTTTTGCTTTTCCAAAAGCCGTGCTGCTTCTTTTAAAATTTTGGCCCTTTCATAAGAAGACAGACTCGCAATTGTTTTTTTAGCTTCATAGGCGGCTGATAGCGCTCGTTCAACATCTTCTGGCGTTGCTATAATTTGCTCACCAATTACTTCCTGCGAATACGGACTTTTAATACTTACTGCTGATCGATTACCTTCAAGCCATTCTTTATTTACATAAGGCCTTGCTCGTCTAAAGCTCATTGTTATCTCTCCTTTTAACAATTGACCTGACTGCTATTTTTAGATCGATCTATTTTTATATTTAGATCGATCTAAAATTTAATGCAGTTTTCTATAAATCCTATTGATTTAAAGTAATAACTCGTTTTGTAAACGTTATCATAATCCTACAACAGAAATTTTAATCTAGCAATAGAAAATTAAAGAATTTTCTAAAAATATTCATTGATCCTGAGTTCAGTTTGCCTATACTCGCTTACGTAGTCTCACATTCACTTCTTTTTTTTTCTTACATACACTGTAGGAGTATGTAAGATAGCAGCACTGTCAATATGACAAAGATTTATGATTGTGATCGAGCTTAACTATTACTTATTTGTTTTCGTTACAGCGTATCACCATCTGTTGACTAACAAAAATTTTATAAACGTGAGCTGATACTTGCTTCTTAGGACATAATATACCTTTCACTGTTTTTACAAACAGTAAAATTTGTATTATAATTCTAATAACTAAAATACAAAATAATAAGTTTTTTATTGTTAAAAACAGAAAGAGGCTTTGAAAAATGACTTACAGCGAGATGTCTCTTAGAGAAAAAAGCATTGTATTTATTGGCTTTATGGGCGTAGGTAAAACAACAATCGGCGAACTAGTCGCTAAGAAATTATACAGAGATTTTGTCGATATAGACCAAGAAATTGAAAAAATGTTTCAAATGCCTACATCACAAATTTTTAAAGAGTTTGGTGAAGAGTTTTTCCGAAATAAAGAAAAAGAAGTAATTAGCCAGTTATCTCAGCAGCGTTTAAAAATTATATCCGTTGGCGGAGGCGCATTTCTTCAAGAAGAAATTCAAAAAATATGCTTATCAAATTGTATTGTATTCTTTTTAGACCTTTCATGGGATTCGTGGAAAGAGCGCATCAGCCTTATTATTGACAGTCGCCCTGTTTTACAAGGAAGAAGTCTAGAGGATATTGAAGAATTATTCTATACGCGACAAGCAATTTATTCCAACCACCACTCCAAAGTAGAAACTGACAATTTGGATATTGAAGAAGTAGCAAATTATATTGTTGATTCCCTGAAAATGGCTTGGGATATTTATGAACCGTCTAAATAATTCACAAGGAAAAGAAGCAGTTCATTAACTGCTTCTTTTTTTTGATGACGATTCTCGAACAACTAACTGAGGCGTTAAAATAATGCGATGATGATGTTCTTTTTTATCAACAATTTGGTTATGAAGACACCGTGCAGCATCTTTTCCTATTTGTCTTGCAAAAGAAGAGACGGTTGTTAGAGTAGGGTGACATACGGATGATTCCATGACATTATCAAATCCCACTACCGCTATATCTTCTCCCGGAACAATCCCTTTCTCTTTTAAACCTTGCATAACACCAAATGCGACTAAGTCGCTAAAACAAAAAACTGCTGTTGGAGGTTCAGAAATGTTCAATACTTGATGAGCAGCTTCTACACCGCCGCTTCTTGTCGGACCGCTCGGAATAACAAGCTCTTCATCAATAGAAATCCCTGCGTTCTCCAGAGCCAACCGGTAACCTTCCATTCGTTCCTTCCACGTTGTAGAACCCGTTGTTCCTCCTAAAAATGCAATTCTTTTGTGTCCCTGTTGAAGTAGATGTTGAACCGCTTTTTGAACGCCTAAGCTATAATCTACCCCTACATAATCTGACTCCACCTCAGGCAATTCCCTTACTGCTAGTACTGAAGGAACATCTAAATGCTGAATTTTTCTTATCGTATCTTCCGATGTACCCGCAACAGGACATAAAATAATGCCTCCTACCCGATGCTCTAGCATCGTAGAAAGCAGCTGATCCTGTCGATTATCCGAATCAAACGTCGTACCTAAAAACACCGTATACCCGTCTTTCTCGAGCTCCTCATGTACTCCAATTAACAATTCTGTAAAAAACGTATTAGATATATCCGTAATAATAACTCCGATTGTTGATGAAGTTTGAGATCTTAAATTTGCTGCAATTCGGTCATATACGTATCCTAACTCTTTCATCGAAGCTAGAACTTTTCTCCTTGTTTTTTCAGAAACACTTGGACTATTTCGCACAATAAGCGAAGCGGTAGCTCGAGATACTCCCGCGTGTTCTGCCACTTGTTGTAAGGTTACACGTTTGCGTTTACTTTGTTTCAATTTATTCCACCAACCCTTTATAACGCACCTTTTATAATTATTTTACAATTATCTAAAATAAAAGAAAAGCTTCATTCTTTCACGATGTTCCCTGACAAGGACTCAGTAACAAAAAAAGACGTAGCTTAATGCTACGTCTTTTTTCATTCCTAATGGGAACTCATATAAAAATTGATAAAAAAGGCAATGGTGATTACATACATCATCCAATGAATTTCGCGATGGCGTCCTGTAAACAGTTTAATCGCTGTGTATGAAATGAAGCCGAATGCTAACCCTTCTGCAATGCTGTAGGTTAACGGCATCATGACAATTGTTAAGAAAGCGGGAACAACCTCAGTAAAATCGTCGAAGTTAACATTTCGAATGTCACTTAGCATAAGCGAACCAATAATAATGAGTGCTGGAGCAGTAGCAACGCTTGGGATAAATTGAATGAGCGGTGCAAAAAACAAGGTAAATATAAATAAGATGGCAACCGTTAATGCCTTTAAGCCGGTACGTCCTCCTTCTGCAATACCTGTTGCATTTTCAATATACGTATTTAACGCTGTGCTTCCAAAAATAGCACTCGCCATTGTACCGATTGAATCCGCTGCAAGCGCACGGTTTAATCCTGGAATTTTACCGTTTTTATCTACTAAGTTTGCTTTTTTAGATAGTCCAATCAATGTCGCTAGCGTATCAAATAATTCTACGATGGTGAAAGAAAATACAACTGAAAAAATACCGTAGGCAACTGCACCTTTTAAATCCATTTGAAAGAATGTTTCTCCGACGCTTGGCGGCGTAGCTGAAAAGACGTCTTTCACCGAATGAGGAACTGCTTGTACTCCTACAATCATCGCTAATATTGTCGTAGCAAAAATACTTATAATGAGAGCGCCTTTTACATTTTTAGCCATCAGCACAGCTGCTAATATCAGCCCAAAAATAGCCAGTAAGGGGCCTTTATCCATGACATTTCCAAGCCCTACAAAAGTAGACTCGTTTGCCACAACTAATCCAGCGTTTTTCAAACCGATAAACGCAACAAAAAGACCAATTCCAACTGCTATTGAAGACTTTAATACGTTCGGAATGGCATCAATAATCTTTCCACGTATTCCTGTTACCGTTAAAACAAAAAATAAGACCCCGGATATAAAAACTGCTCCAAGTGCCGTTTGCCATGACAATCCTTGTCCTAATACTACTGAATACGTAAAAAACGCATTTAAACCCATCCCTGGACCGGTTACAATCGGGAAGTTTGCCCACAGGGCCATCAGTAACGTACTAAATACAATGGCGTAAATGGTAGCTGCAAGAGCCGCTTCACGGGGGATACCCGCGTCAGACATGATAATGGGGTTGACGATTACCATATAACTGACCGTCATAAAAGTTGTAAGTCCTGCTAGTATTTCTTGTTTTGGTGTTGTGTTGCGCTCTGATAGTTTAAACAAGCGCTCTAATATTCCGTTACGCTCCAACACGCGCGCCTCCCTACTTCTAAAAAAAATAAAAAACCCTACCTATTCAAATGTCCTAAAAAGGACACGATTTAGGAGGATTTTACGTTACAAAGTAAAATCTTTTGTCCTATTATAGTCTTAATTTGTAGATATGCAAAGGTAGAAAACGCTATCATTATAAAAATTTTTATCTTCCGTTAGTTTGGAATTTTGAAAATTTATTTCTTCTATCCCTTTAGTCTGTGGCAAGAGTGCTCTTTTTAATCATTTATACAAAAAAAGAGATTGAGACATAACTAAATCAATCCCATCTAAAGACGATCAAATTGGATAAATGATCTGGACTGCTTGTGACACCGCTGTTGATTTCCGTACAAGGCTTCGCTTTCCGCGGGCGGCCGATAAGCCTTCTCGTTGCTTGCGCTCCTGCGGGAGTCTCATCCCTTCCGCTTTTCCCGCAGGATTCTACGCCTTGTCTCCCATCAACAGCTAGAAGCAACTAAACAGATTAAACCCACGTTCACCATGACAACAAAAAACTCGAATTATTAATTAATAATTCGAGTTTTACTTCAACTAAAATACTTTTATCCCGGCCTCTTCTTTGTTTTACATCTTATGATTATGAAATTAAAAGCGGGATTCTTTTTAAAAGACGATCAATCGAATGATTTGCTTCTTTCAATACAATTCCTTGGTCAATTGTTTTCAGCACGCGATTTTCCATCACAATTTCTCCATCAACCATCGTTAGTTCTACATCTCCTCGCGTTGCTGAATACACAACTCTGGAAATAGGGTCTACGCCGTAAGATGGAAAGGTATGAAGCTGATTTAAATTTAAAATAGCAAGATCCGCTTTTTTCCCGACCTCTAAACTTCCAATTTCTTTTTCAAGCCCAACTGCTTTCGCTCCGCCGATTGTAGCCATTTCTAGCACGTGCTTTGCATTCATGGCCGTTGGTCCGTACGAGGGTTTATGAATCGTAGCCGCCAGCCTCATTTCGTTGAACATATCCAAATTATTATTACAAGGAGCACCATCAGCGCCAAGACTTAAAAATACACCTTGCTCTAATAAACCGGGCACATCTGCGATTCCGGATGCAAGTTTTAAGTTTGATCCTGGGCAATGACTGACTTTTACTCCTTGATTCTTAATAATTTGCTTTTCTTGATCATTTAGCCACACACAGTGCGCTAAAATAAGGCGCTCATTGGCTAATCCTAAATGGTCTAAATACATAATATTTCTCATACCCGTTTCAGCTTCTACGATGCGAATTTCTTCTTGATTCTCAGAAGCATGAGTATGGACATGAACATTATAGGCAGCTGATAAATGGCTCACTTCACGCAGCAAATCTTCCGTACACGACAGCACAAATCTTGGGGAGAATGCGTATCGAATACGACCGTTATTTGAATTATGCCATTTTTCAAGCAGCTCTACACTTTCTTTGATCGAGTCAGCCGTTGTCTCCTGCAGAGCTTTTGGCAGATCATCGCCTTTTTTATCCATCATTACTTTTCCTGCAAGAGCTCGGATTCCACTTTGAGATATAGCTTGAAAAGCAGAGTCCGTATGATGAACAGTTTCCATATCTACAATTGTTGTAGTCCCGCTTTGAATGAGTTCGCCGATCCCTAACAGTGCTGAATAATAGATAGATTCTTCATCATGTGAAGCTTCAAGCGGCCATATTTTCTTCTTTAGCCAGTCTAGCAGCTCTAAATCATCTGCTTGCCCTCTAAAAAGCGTTTGACATAAATGAATATGAGTATGTATAAAGCCCGGCACAATTGTTTTATTTGCTGCGTCAATGACTTTATCTACCTTTTCCGGATGCAGGTTTTTCCCGATGGCTGCAATACGATTTCCAACAATATAAAGGTCACCGTAAATAATATCATTCTTCTCATTCATCGTAATAATCTCTGCATTTTTAATTAATGTGTGCGTCATACCTTCTTTCCCCTCTTTCGTAACATCTATCTATTTCTAGCTCAAGCCGAACACTAACATCTTCAAGCAATCTTTCTTACACTGGTCTTAAATATATATGGTGTATGCTCTGAGTTGAATAAGTGTAGGTAACCTCATGCGCGATAGAGAGTTTGGGTAAAAAAAATTCCTAGCTGATTATACAGCTAGGAGGTTGGATTTATGATAAAATCCCAAGTCCCTTTTTCAAGAGGTTATACGAAATCGCAGGAGAATAATGTGATCTTGTATTTATAATATGGTGTTTTCAGTCTATATACCAGCTTTTTGTCAGAAGTTCTAACATTGTTTTTTTATTCTTTTTTATTATGTGACTTTTCTTAACACCCTTATTTTTCATGTTATGCAATTTATTTTCGTTTCTTCTATGTAATATTTCCTAAAAATAAAGAATCTATCTTCTGTTTCTATACAAAACAGAAAAGTTATTTTATGATTTGTATGATTAAAAAACTACAAATCTATATTTTAGGGGTGATTAACTTGGAAAAAATAAATGTTGGCTGCCGTTTTACGCTTTCCGTTATGAGTGATAACTTTATCGATATTATTTTAGGCGCACTAAACGAAGTGGATATGTCTAAAGTTCAGCGAAAAACAGACCGTGTTAGTACGTTTATTGAAGGAACTGCCAAAGACGTATTTGAAGTTGTTCAAGCCGTTTATAAAAGTGCTGGAAAATCAGGAAAGCATATTGTGCTGAATGCCACGTTTTCAACAGGGCAGCACGAAGAATATTTCGAAGAAAGAAAAATAAAACCAAAAGAAAACATGTCTTCAAACCAACAGTTTTGTGCTTCGTTCCCTGTATCCACTCAATTTTCTTTGTATCCATTAGATACGCCGCATTATGTAGACATCATCAAAAGCGGAATTGGCGCAGTTAAACAACAGGGAGTATTTGCCGAAACCGTGCCTTTTGCAACAGCTTTAGAAGGAGATGTGGATAAAGTATTCGCTTCTCTATACGAATGTTTTATGAAATCTGTACAGCAAGCTCGTGTCGTGATGACAGTTAATATGTCAGCACACAGTCCTTCTTCAAAACGATAAATTACTTCTTATCTATTTATAAAGATAGAATACTAGAAAGGATTTATATAAATATGGCTACAAAAAGAACGTTTTTTTCTTTTTTCCTGATAAGTGCGTTATTATGTCTATTAGTCGTACCAAACTCTGTTATGGCTAGTGAAAAACCTGCACATTTAACGCTTGCTTCTTACACGCAGTTCTTGAAAGCGCAGAGTGATAAAAGTTCACTGTATGAATTTTCAAAACTGTCGCGTCAACAAAAACAAAAAGTTGTACAATCACTAAAGGATCCATCTCTGTTAAAAATGGATATTGAAGAGACTAGCGGCACAGTCGAAGCTGCAAGTACAGCAGCATACGGAGCAAGAACGGCTTCACCTTTATTCAAAACAGCAGCTTATACGGCTTCTTATAAAGCGGCTGGATTTACAACAACAAAACTAACGGTGTATGTAGACTATTACACGAAAAACTCATCGGTGACTTCAGTCAAAAGTGTACGAGGCGTCGTCACGAAAAATGTAAACCCCCTTGTGTCTATTTCAAAAAAGAGCTCAAAATCTTGGGTGCAAAATAATCGAGCCTACGGGCGAATTGACTGGCAGTGGAAAATTGCAGCTAAAAATGCCGGAATCAAAAGACAAACTGCTTACGGTACAGCTTCCGGCGCTTCAGGCGGATCAACAGCTACAGTTAATTGATAAAGAGGAAGAAATAATGAAAAAAATGATGTGGTGGATTGTTGGTATTACGATTGGAGTACTTTTACTAGGAATTCTGGTAGGTTATTTATCATTTTACAGCATATAAAAACAGCAGGTAATTTCGCCTGCTGTTTTTTATCTAAATGTCATATTCTTGTCATAAAATTAAAACCTCCACTTACAGTGTCTAAGTGCCTGTAAGAAGAGGTTGGGATCACAATTGTTAGTAAGCCTGGTCTCTTCTTATCTTTCAAGCACTGCTTGTGGGAGTTGGCACGGTTCTATAAAGTCCGTTGCCGAGGTTTCAAAGGGCCTATCCCTCCACCTCTCTTGATAAGAAGTTTGTCGAATTTTGTTGATAATTGTTGATAAGATAAATATTATGTTACATGCTGCACAAACAGATGTCAACTACTTTTCAGAAAATTCTTTTCCCTCTAAAACTATGATATCGCTACCATTACTATGACAACTAGGTTACAAATATATAATTTTTTCATCACGCTTTTACAGCTGACTTTTTCTCAAAAGAAGTGATAGCCTCATCTAGCATGCGAATGCCGTCATCTATCTGTTCTTTTGTTACAGTAAGCGGAGGTACCATGCGAATAACTTCACTTGCATTTCCGCAAAAATAAAATAACACGCCTTTTTCTAAAGCTAAGTCCAAAATCTCGAATAAGGCGTCTCCATCGCCTTCTCCCGTATCCGGATTAACAATTTCAATTCCAATCATAAGTCCTAAACCACGGATATCCCCAATAATTGAATGTTTTTCCTTTAAAAGATGCAGCTTTTCTAACGCATAAGCGCCCATTTTTTTCGTGTTATCCAGCAGTTGTTCTTCTTTCATCACTTCAAGAGTTGCAAGGGCTGCTGAACATCCAATAGGATTTCCTCCAAATGTTGTACTATGTGTGCCAAGGGGCCACTGCTTCATTAATTCTTGAGAAGCTACCGTTGCACTAAGCGGAATTCCAGAAGCAATTCCTTTTGCTATAGCCATAATATCTGGCACGACATCAAACGTTTGTCCAGCAAACCATTCGCCGGTACGGCCAAACCCTGTTTGCACTTCATCGAAAATAAGTAATATTCCGTGACGATCACAAATCTCTCTTAACTTCTTCATCCAACTTTTCGGAGGAATAATATAGCCGCCTTCTCCTAATACTGGTTCCAAAATAACGGCAGCCACTTCTTCAGGCGTGACTTGGTGCTTAAAGAGTATTTCAAAATCTTTTTCAAGCTTTTCAGTAAAGTACACATCGCTGTCTAGCTCCGCAGGGCACTCTTTTGGATTGGCATATGGAATCTGATACGTCAGTCCCGAAGGCTGCTGAAATTGTCTATATTTGCTTTTCGAGGTTGTAACACTTAAAGCTCCCATCGAGCGGCCATGAAAACACCCTAAAAAAGAAATAACATACGGACGCTTTGTGACATGTCTCGCTAATTTCAAGGCTCCTTCAATTGCTTCGGTGCCACTATTTCCAAAGAAAAAGCAGTCTAAATTGCCCGGCGTTACTTTTCCTAACTCATCGGCTAAATTTAATATCGATTCGTACATAATAACACCTGAAGGACCGTGCAATAATTGATCTGCTCCGTCTTTGATTGCTTTTACTACTTTCGGATGTCTGTGTCCTACATTTGTCGTAGCGATTCCGGAAGTAAAATCGAGATATTCTTTACCATCCAATCCATAATAATAGCATCCTTCTTCCTTCACAACGGGCAAATTCGGATGGTCTTTAGCCATCGTCGGTGCTAGCAATTCAGGCATTCTTTCAAATAAGTGACTCCAATCTTTTGACATACTACATCCTCCTTGAAATTATACAAATCAATTAATCTTATTCCGAAATATAGTTACTTATTAAACAATATTAGGAAATTCAGTTATACTAAACGCTTTAATAGAATAGTAATAAAACTTATTTTACTATGCATTTTTATTAAAATCAATTGTATAAATATTTATATATAAAATTAATATGCGGGGTCTCATCCCTTCCTCTTTTCCCGCAGGAGTCTTCGCCTTTCCCTCCAATCAACTGCTAGAAGTACTTACATATATGAAACCTAGGTTCACCATCACCATAAAAAAATCCGAACGATTAATCGTTCGGATCTTCCCTCAACTAAAATACTACTGTCACAGCCTCTTTAAGTATATTTATTCAAGATGTTTGGCATCATTAATCGTTTCAAGGCGCCATTTTCCACTTTCATAAGCAAAAGTTGTAATCGATGTATTTTGTAAAATAGTAGTCCCTGTTCCTTGTTCTCCGCTTGTTACATGATGAATGAATGTATTAATTGCCGCCCCGTGACTAACAACTGCTACTTTCTTTCCGATAGACTTCTTCATAATTTCCGTTAACCGCTGAACCATCCGTTCTTGAGCGGCTTCGAGTGTTTCGATATTATATAAAGGTTCTTCTCCCCAATTTGTCGCATAGTTTGGCACAAGCTCATGCAGAACTTCTACGTTCTTTGATTCTAGTTCTCCAAAAGAGCGCTCACGCAGCTGCTCACAAACCTCGACTTTCTCTACTTTAGCAGCTGCTGCAATTTCCCTAGCCGTCTCCTGCGCACGAAGCAAATCGCTTGTATAGATTACATCAATATGGATATCTCGAAAACGTTCCGCTACGCGTTTAGCTTGTTGCTTTCCCGCTTCGTTGAGCGGAATATCAGCATGCCCTTGAATAAGTTTGTTTTTATTCCAATCTGTTTGGCCGTGCCTAATTAAGTAAAGCATCGTAATCCCCCTTTAATCCCGTTTTAAAAATTGATAGACAGCTTTATCAACCTCTGAGCTTTCATGTAAATCTGAATGTGCTTCATGAAACGTTTGGAGATGAATGTGTTCGGTGAACTCTTGCAGCCCGTACGCACTTTCTACTGTTACCACTCCATCTGTCTTATCTCCCACATCTCCTGCTCCTGAAAAAACGTCGATTTCTTTTGAGAAATCTTGACGACTTTCGTACAGCTTGTTTAACGCTATAGAGTGAAAAGCTAAATCACGAGCACCCATAGATTCAATATGATTGCGTGCATGAGGATACATCTCCATTAATTCCTGATAATCTAATCCTTGAATTGGCGATCCTAACGTAACTAACTTTTGAATATACTGAGGGTTAGACAAACTAACAGCTGCTGCTGTTACTCCTCCCATACTATGTCCAACTAAATCAACAGAAGATGCTTTATATGTATCACGTACATCTTGCATAATAGCTTCAATCCATTTTTGCTGCTGTGCAATACTGGCATCTGGCTTTTTAAAAACGATATGAATAAGCGGAAGTTTTCCCTCTTTTGCTTTCATAATATGCTTCCACTGAATAGCTCCATCTTTTTGAACAACGCAGTAACCTACTTTAGTTCCCCATCCGTTTTGTTCAAATCGTTTAATCATTTTCCCTAAGCTTTTTTGACTGCCTAAATAGCCATGAATAAATAAAACCGGCACATTTTTCGATTGGGCACCTCGTTTTATTTGTGGGGCAAAAATATAAAAACAAAGCGAAATAAATAGTATGATACTGATCAATAAAATTAACAGCCGCAAGTTCTCACCCTCCGATCGTCTCGTTCATTACACTCATTAATAAAAAAATTTGGAGTAAATTTTATTCTGATACGTCCTGTAAGCTGCAGAACTTGTCATCTTTTTCTTGCCAACGAGCTGCTCAAAGCGCAAACGCTTTTCCGTAAGCATCTCTGTTAGCCTTTGTTCTTCATTAGCATCCGTGCATATAGAAATCAATTCTTCTATTGTAGCCATATCTCGTTTTAGCTCTTGTTCATCCGTTATCATGTTTGCATTTTTTAATATCCTATACGCTTGGCGCAGTTCTTCAGGTATGTGTGACAAATCTTCTAACTTTAATGGTTTTCCTTCCCCAGGCAGCTTATCAAAGTCACCGTCTTTTATTGCTTGTCTAATTCTTTCTTCAGCAATTATATACGCAATATCCAAGGAAAGACCTCCTTTAAGCAAATATAAAATTCAATCTTACCTTCTATATAAAAGATGTATAACAAACACAACTTTTATAACCGTATTTTTTATTATACTATGATTATAAAAATTGAACTACCTTCACTTCTAGGATAGACTATCCTCCCTTTGTGAAATGATTTCCAGAGCTTCACTCCTTTCACTATCAAACTTTCTTGAGCAGTTTCTTAACTAGCTGAAATTCAATAAACGATTCTGCATCAGGTTTTGTTATCTTATCTTACTATATTTATACAAAAAAGCCTCCTTACGCATGTAAGGAGGTGGAAAAAGGTAATTCTAAGGTCATCATGTTATGCCTACTTTCTATAAAACCACATTTTGATAGCGTTTTCAATATTTTTTTATATTACTTTGCTAATTTTCTTTTCGTTTAATGAGACTCCGCAAATATAACGAAGCCTCACCAAATTTCTACTCTTCTTTATCTGATGGAATCATAATTTCTCCTTCGTGCTCTTGTTTTTTCAAAAGCAGCTGGAGAATCGTTTTGGATAATTTACTAGGCTGATAGGGTTTAATCAGAAACTCACACACTCCAAGCTCTAACCCTTTGCTTCTTTCGTCTAAAGCGGATGAGATTAAAATAGGAATTTTTTCTGTCTCTGTATTTTCTTTGAGCTGTCTTAAAACATCCCAGCCGTCTAACTTATTTTCTCCCAACATAATATCTAGAACAACCACTTCAGGCTTTTGCTGATGAATAGAGTTTAATGCGTCTTCTCCGTTGTTAAAATACCGAACGTGAAAACCGCTTTCTTTTAATTCTACCTGTAAAAGCGTCGCTAAACTTTTATCATCTTCTACAATCACTACGCTTTTACGGTTATCATTCGTACTTATCATCTCTTCATCGTACTGAACTTCATATAGAAGCGGGAGAACAACCGTGAATGTTGTTCCTTTTTTCCATTCCGATTGTACAGTAATGTCTCCACCATGAGCTTTTACAATTTCCTTTACAATTGCTAATCCTAGACCTGTTCCGCCAATTTTGCGCATATCGGAGTTATCTACTCTGTAGAATTTGGTAAACAATTGACCTAGCGCTTCACTTGGTATACCAATTCCTTCATCTTGAATATCAATATAAACAGCGTGTTCCTTTTGATATACTTTAACTGTAACGTTCCCTCCATCGGGGGAATATTTCACTGCATTGCTAATTACATTATTAAACAATTGCAGCAGCTTATCTTTATCTCCCATTACTGTAAAATGCTCTTGATCGGAAATCATATCAAATTCATGCTTACTTGTTTGTATTTTCTGGACCTCAATCACCTGCTTAATAAGCGGCAGAATGTCTTGATACTTTTTGTCGTAGGTTTGTTTCCCCGCTTCCATTCTTTGGACGTCCAGAAAATCGTTGATTAAAGACGTTAACCGCTGTGCTTCCTGATAAATAGTAGTTAAGTACTTCTTCTGTCTTTCTTCTTTTAATGTTTTGTTTAGCATAAGCTCAGTGAACCCTAATACACTTGCTAAAGGTGTGCGCAGCTCGTGACTCACAGTACTTACAAATTCCGACTTCATCTGATCAACTTCAAATTCTTTCGTAATATCCCGATGAACGAACAATACGCCAAACATCTGACGGTTTCGATATACGTATTCACTATAAACTTTTATAACTTTTCGCTTACCTTCCGTGTACAGGTAATAAACAAAAGACTTTTCTACTTGCTCTCCCTTACAAATGGCTTCAACGTATTGTCTCAGCTGCTGTATATTTTCGACTTTTTGAGAGAGAGCATCTAGCCATTGATCGAGAGAGAGCTGAAGAAGCCCGCTTTGATGCTCATATTGAAACAATTCGCTAATCTTCGTATTCACTTGTAGAATCGTACCGCTTGTATCTACAAGCTGCATTCCTTCTTGAATCGAATTTAAAATATCTTGAGATAGCAATCGGTCATGCTCAGACTCTTCGTAAATATAAATTTTTTCAAGAGCAATCGTGATTTGTTTGGCCAGTATTTCAAATGTCTGTAATTCATGGTCTGTGTATTCATCAGCGTAGCGGCTGTAAAACATATAGGCTAGCATATCTCCCTGTGAAGACAGCACCGGTACGATAACATCATACAAATAAAACGTTTGCTGATGATATAGGCGCTCATGTTCTATACACTCTCTTTTTACTACCATACATTTTTTCGTCTTCTGCACATGATCAACGTAATCATTATGAAGATTTGCCACCATCTGTTGAACACTTGATGAAGATAGACCAAATGAAGCATGTGTCTTTTCATCGGCTAGCATAATAAACCCGTGATCAGCTTTCATCACCCGGCTCATGTTTGTGACAGCACTCGTGAGAACCTCTTGCTTGTGAAGAGAATTTGTTAGTCCATGCACAAATAAATTGCGCAATTCTAACTCCCCTTCTCGTTCCTTTGTCAATTCTAATGCGTGCTGAAGTTCATCTTGCTGACTGTGCAATTCATCTTGCTGTGCAATCAGCTCCTCATTTTGAGCCGTTAACTCCTGTTCATTATTTTGCAAAGTCGATACCATTTTGTAAAAGGCTTGCGATAGCATACCAATTTCATCTCTTCTATGTTCATCAAATGTCATAGGCATTTCTTTTCCGGCAGCAATTTCGCTTGCGGTATATGCTAGCTGACTCAGTGGCTTTACAAACTTATTTAGCAGTACCCGTGTAAGCAATAATAAAATGACCACTGTAAACGCTAAAAATAAAATAAAGAATGTTTGACTTTTCTGCATGTCACTCGACGTATCATCGTACTGTGTATTTAAGTCTTTAGTTAATTCATTTTGGTAGTCATCAAGTTCTTTTTGCATTTGTTCTATTGATTTAGAAGCAGCCTTCCGCTCAGGACTAGAGCGGACTCCTTCAATACCTTTTTTGTCGTAAATATCTTTAAAATAAGGAAGCGTTTGATTAAAATACGTGTTTAGCATCACCGTCGCTTCATTTACAAACGTACGCTCACGTCTATCTGCGGCTAGACCTGAAATTCGGTCAAGATTTTCTTCGATAATTTTTTGCTGACTTGCAGCCTCGTTATACATATCCTCTGAATCAAACGCAATAAACCCACGAGCCTGCAAAAAAGCCTTGTTCATTGATTTATCAATTGTAGATAGCAGCTGTGCCTTTTCCCGTACTTGTGCCCTGTACTGGGCATAATCAGCTGTAATTTCTTTTTGCCGTACAACAAGTACAGTTGAACCCGCCGCAAAAGCAAGTAAAAGGATACTTGCTAAGAGGATGAACTGGGTTGAGATACTTTTTCGTTTTAGTTTATTGTTCATCTAAAATTTCCTCGACACGTTCAGCTAGTAATAGGGGACTAAACGGCTTAGACATAAAATACGCAGCCCCTGCTTCTAACACTCGGCTTTGATCAGCAGCTTGACTCTTAGCTGAAAGCATCAATACTTTTGTATGGCGCTTATCTTTCATTTCTTTCAGCTGCTGAATGACTTCAAGCCCGGTGAACACGGGCATCATATAATCCAAAATAATTAAGTCAAAATCACGTTCTTTAATAAATTCCAAAGCTTCTTCGCCATTTTCTGCTTCCGTCACATCATGTCCTTCATCTTCAAGCGTATCTACCACTAACATACGAAGCACTTCTTCATCTTCCGCTAATAAAATTTTTGCCATTGTTATTCCTCCGCTTGTAGTCGTCCATACGTTTTTTGCAATATGAAGTAGGACGGCTTTATTCGTTCGTGAAAAGTTGGATACTCCCAATTTTTCCACTTGTATAAGTAAAAATCTTTTAATAAAAGTTCGCCTTTTTTCTGAGTCGGAAACGTATCTTCTACGTCATTGCTCTTCTTATTAACAGCTACGACTCCCACTTGAATTCCTTTTATTTTCTCGCTGGATTCTAATCCTTTTTTGGACCAAATATCTCCCATTATTTCTTTTTGACTCGGGTCTTTTACATTTAAAAGCGCCCAGGGAATGCGAAGTTCAGCAATTCCATTTGATTCATTCACTTTAAAATCTGCTAGCGAATCAAATGAAGAAGAGTTAGGATCGCTGTTTCCTTCTTGGAGCTTCCCTGTTTCATAGGCGTCAAAAGGAATGGTTCTCTTGTTTTTCCCCTCTCCAATCGCTAACTCTTTGTTAAGGGCGAGCCTGATTGGATTAAACATGCCGTTGTCTTTTGTATCGGTTCCTTTTACCGCGGGAATCATTTGGAGCTGATGAGCATATGAAAAATAATACGTATCGTAATAGCTGTCTATCCATAAATGACTGTCTTCTTTTCCGTTTAATTCTGCTACAAAATCAATTCCTTTTGTTTTTAAGGAAGGGATTTGAGGAATCTTTGACTGTCCCTGATTGTTAATCGTGTTAAACAAGAAATAAAGCTTTTGATTTTCCAGTTTTTTTGCACTCACGTGTAGATATAGATAACCTTCATCACTTGTAATGTTCAATGCTTTTAACTTCTTAGACGGCTTATATACCGACTTGCTGTTCAGCTTTTTCCAATCATCTGATTTACCGTCTACTTTGACTTTCAGCTTCGTTCCTGGATCAAAACTCAGCAATCCAAAATGTTGCTCTCCCGTTTGCAAATTCGTCCAAAATGGCCTGCGGTTCGGATTGTCGTACTCCATCGTATTCCACGTTCGCTTAAACCATTCATCTTGCCATGTAAAGACCATACCGCCAGCCATTTTTTCTTCAACAATGTCTTCGTATAAGCGTGACAGAATCTTTCCTTGTTCTTGTTCCGTATGAAAGCCTTGATCCCACCCGTATACGTTTCTATGGGTGAGTCCTCGCGAAGCCGGAATGCCAAATTCAGCAACAAGAACGGGCATATGATGAACTTCTTTCATATTTTGCAAATAGCCTGCGTAGTTATTTTTCTCTCCTCGATGATCTCGATAAGCGAGATAACGAGGTTCATAGTTTAAGAAATCAGGATAGTACGGATAAATATGATAAGAGGCAAATAAGCCCGGCTCAAATTTTTTAGTTGTGTGAATTAAATTAGGATTAACAGACACTTTATCTTCGTCTTCAGAAGGCTCATATGGATGAGTAAGCAAATCCGTCGTCACCCAGTTCGTAAAGCTCATAGGCCGCTGCCAATCATATTTATCCTGCTCATAGGAAATTGTTTTTTCCATAAGCTGAGCAAGCCAAATTTCAAAGGGATTGCCTTTTTCGGTATAGATGTACTGCCCTTTAAAATCTTTCATTCCTTTATGTTTTTCATTTGTCGAAAGGGCTACCGTGGGATCCCATTCAACTCCTATAATCCAGCCTAAAACATAAGGAGACACGTCTGCTGTATACGTTCCGCTTGCATGTCCTGTCCGTTTTGGCAGTGTTGCATTTCCGTGAATAACGTTTACAATCCTTTTCATTTCAGCTTCAAATTCTTTTGTATTTTCCTTTGCAAAAGCATCTTGTGAATCATAGAAAACTTCTTCATTCACCCATACCCCATGAAAAAGATAAATGGGTTCTTTGGCTTTTTGGTTATACTCAGCAAGCGCTTCATAAAAGGCGGGAGGATGAATGGTGTATACGCGGATTGAGTTTGCATTCATCTTTCCAATTTCTTTAAACCAGCGCAAATATTCTTCTTTCGAAATAGCAGTCTCACCAGGGAAATGGCCTGGCTTACTAATGCCCATATTTACTCCTTTAATCAGCACATCTTGCCACTTGCCGTTTTGATAAATTTGCAAATAATCTTTTCCTACTTTCCCTGCTACTTTAAGGTCAGCATCTTCATAGATTTCCATATTTTTATTAAAAGTAACAGAAGCAGGCTGCGATTCATTTTGCTGTTGATCTATGATCTTATTCATAAGAGGCAGGTAAACAGTCCAGTAAAAAGAAGACTCATCTTCTTTTCCGATTTTCTCTGTCCATTTCTTCCACAGCGGGTAAAAAGAGGTTTGATAAATGGAAGGTATTTCTCCTTGATCTGCAAAATCTCCTGCAAAGTAATAGGTATCATATCGCTCTTTATTATGATGAATGACTGCTGGTATGGACAAAGGAATACCATTTTCCTTTAGCTTGTTTTTCCCTTCAGAATCCAAGTGAAAGACAAACTGAGCCTGCACATCACTTTTTTGCTGCGGTGCAATTACGTCAAACCAATATTGATAAGCAGATTCATCCTGTAAATTCAATGTTTTCTTTCCTTGTTTTGTGTATTGAAACCATACTGGATTTTCTTTTAATTCTTTTTCCGTTATAATAACGAGCTTATTGGATTCATTAACGAATAATAAGCCTTTTCCTGTAAGGCTCCACTCTTTGTTGTACTGCTTTTTGTAAGCACTTTTCACCCAAGCAGGAACTTCTTCACTGCCGAATTCCTCAAAATAGCGTCCAATCCAGCCGGACCACGTAACATTGTACAATTCATACAATTCTTTGCGAACGTCTAAAGAAGTAGGACTCCCAAATGTATTAAACTCTCCAATCAGCGTTTTTGTACGTCCATTTAGAGCTTTCTTAACGTAGCTCACGTCTTCAGAAGTCATGCCACCATACACCAATTGAGAGCGATCTCCTCTTTTAGCTTTTACGCCTAAATCTTCTTTGTATACGCCATACGTGTCCGTGATATAAATCATATCTGCAGAGTTTGTTTTTGGCAGAGATTTAATGCTGTATGTTTTATCTCCTTTTGGGTAAAACCCTGCATAATCTTTTGAGATTTTATAAGGCTTCCCGTCTTTGCGTACTTTCGCTTGATTCAGCATCCACATTAAACCTTGATGCTCTCGAAACGTTTGATCCGGCACTGTTTTATCAATGACAAGCATATTCAAATCAGTTGGTTTCTTTAGCTGCCAAATAAGAAATGGAGAAGCCGTTACTGCCATAACCAAAATAATGCCGCCAATTAACAACCATTTTTTCATTGTGAAACTCCTTTTCGCTGCATGTCTCCCCAGCCTTTTTTATTGCGAATAACATCCAACAATCCATGACAGCGCCATATAACAGTTAGAGGGCGATACCAAAAGGATTCAGTCAGGGAAAAGACAAATAGCTTAGCAATATCGGATACTCTTGGATATTTGCGAAGGCTCCACTCTTCTAGCAAAACGGCCGCCATCGAATAAAGAGAACCATATACAACCATCAAGAGAAAAAGCAAATAAGCAAATTCTACATAAATCCCGCCTACAACTAGAGAAATAACAATAAACAAATAGCCTAACATTTCCATGACCGGACCGATTAGTTCAATAAACACAAAATAAGGCATAGAAATCATTCCGATACTTCCGTATCTCGGATTAAACAGCATCTCTTTATGCTTCCAAAGACTATCAAATAAACCGCGGTGCCAGCGGTTCCGCTGTCTTCGCAAATATTTGATTTCATCGGGTGCCTCTGTCCAGCATACGGGATCTGGAATATAAACAATTTGATTGTTGGTTTTTTTCTGTTTAATCAATCGGTGCAGGCGAACAACAAGTTCCATGTCTTCGCCGACTGTATGAGAATAACCCCCAGCCTCAATCACCCAGCGTTTAGAAAATACGCCAAATGCTCCTGACACAATAAGTAATAAATTATGGCGACTGAGACCAATGCGCCCCATAAGAAAGGCACGTAAATATTCAATAATCTGCATCACAACAAGCGGCTGCGTATCAAGTCCAATCGATACGACCGCACCGTTTTCGATTTTACATCCGTTTGCAATTCGAATACTTCCCCCTGAAGCAATTACTTCTCCGTCTGAATCAATAATTGGCTTCATAACTTTTAAAAAAGCATCTCTTTCTAACACTGAATCGCCATCGATCGAACAAAAATAAGGATAGTTGGATAAATTAATTCCTGCATTTAATGCATCTGACTTTCCCCCATTTTGTTTATCGACTACATATAAATAATCGTATAATTTAGAACGATATACAGCTTTTACTTCTTTCGTCTCTACTTGCTTTCTCACAACTCGATTCATTTTCACAAGAGAAAACTCCTCGATTAGCTTTTCTAACGTATCATCTGAAGATCCGTCGTTTACTACAATTACTTCATATTCCGGATATTCAATTCCAAGCAGCGAACGCACGCTTCCAATAATCCCGACAGATTCGTTATAAGCGGGAACTAATATAGATAACGGTGTTGTATAGCTAACCGCAAGCAAATCTTCATAAGGTTCTTCATCATTTAATTGATATTGCTTTCGCAGTTGAAAAGCAGAGATGATAAACATCATAAAATAAAAACAAAGCACAAAAATCATATAAGCAAATACAGCCCATCCGCAAATAGACAATAAAAGATGCCAAACACTATTCCACAACCGTAACTCCTCCTTTTTCAAGCCATTCTGCTGCCATATCTTTCGAAAACTTGTCATCGGTCGTTTTGTATACATGAACTAAATATTCTTTACCTGTTGGGATTTTCATCATTGACTGAGCAGCATTCGAACGCACAAGAAAATGAGAATCTTTTAGCGACTGCTCAAGAAGTGACAATCCCTTTTCATCTCTCGTTTTGCCTATTAGTTTTGTAGCCATCATTCTTTCTTGCCAAATACCTGACTGAAGATGTTTCGTGAGCTCCTCTATTCTTAATGGAAAAGATAAAGCATTAAGTGATTTCAACGAACGAATTCGCAGTTCTTCTGATGAACTTTTCATGTGCATTTTTAAGAAATCTATATACTCTAACTTATGATTGATACCTATCATATCGATAAGAGGCAGCTGAATTTCTTCTTGTAGATGTTCAAATTTATTAATAAATTGCTGAAACTGCTCACTGTTCATAGTTCCAAACAAAGAGCGGTACATAAATTCAGACAGCGGTCTAGAAGCGTTCGTCATGTACACAACAAACTCAGGGCGGTTCAGCTTAACTAAAATTTTTAAAATTTGATTTTTTTCAGCCGCTGTACTATTTTTTTTCTCATACATTTCTACTAATTGGTGTGTTAGCGTAGTTAGACCAAAGTCTTCGATAGCATAAAGGGCATTCATTCTGACACTCCATCTAGAATGATGCAGCTCTTTTTTATATTTGGGTGTAAAAACCTTCTCCGCATAGAGCGTGATGTTATTTAGAATTTCATCGCCTTGCACAGCTGCAGAAAAACTGCTCAATAGTTCCTCTACGCCCGCCAGCTCTATTTTATTTTTAGGCTCTACCCGATGTTCTTCATCTTTTCTGTATAAATAAATAAAAAGAGATTCTTTCATACTATCTTTATAGGATTCTACTTTTGCTCGAAAAGCGTTTAAACGCGCTTTTTGAATAAGTAAATAACTCAGAAAACAGACTAAAAGCAATAGCAATCCGCCAAATAAGACATATACCACTTGAATTGACATCGCCATTTATTTCACCTTCTTCATTAAATGACGCACGCGCGCTTCAAGCTCCATTAACTTAAATGGCTTTGTCATGTAATCGTCTGCCCCAAGTTCTAATGCTCTTTGAATATCTTGTTCGCTGTTTCTTGATGTAAGCATAATAACCGTGTACTGATCGTGACGTTTATGCTGTCTTAATTTTTGCAGCACTTCTAAGCCATCCATCTTAGGCATCATTCCGTCTAAAATAACAAAGTACTGATCGCTAGAATGAATCCATTGGGACTCAAAAAATTCGATGCCATCTTTAAACACTTCTATTTTCACTTCATAGCGATCTCCTACATCAATCTTACTTAAAAGCTCTTTCAGCATCGTTCGAATGATAGAATCATCATCAATAATAGCCATACGAAGCGTTCGCTTTTTGACCAGCTTGCTTTGAGAAGAAGCTACAATTTTTTGACGTCCTGATTCCTTCGCTATATATAATGCCTCATCAGCTTGATGAAGAGCTTTTTCTAACGGCCATTCAGTGTTATGAACTTCTACAACTCCGCCGGAAAAGCTGCAATAAAACGAATTGCTTTGATGTGTGAACACTTTTTTCACAAACAAATCCAACAGTCTATTTAATACTGTTTCTGCCTCTTTTATATTGGTTTTTGGCAGTAAAAGAATAAATTCTTCGCCTCCATATCTAAAAATGTGATCTGTTGGACGAATTTCATGCTTCATATACTCTACAAATGCTTGCAGCACACGGTCTCCCATAAGATGTCCATATTGATCGTTTATTCTCTTAAAGAAATCTAAATCTAAAATCGCTAAACAAAAAGGATCTTTTAAGCGGTCGTAGCTGGATAGCTGCTGACTGTAGATTTCTTTTAAATACGTTCGGTTATAGGCTCCTGTTAATTCATCAAACATTAAATAGGAGTTAAACATCTGCTTTCGTTCAATATGGTGACCAATTCGAAGTAGACTTTCTTCCATATCGAGAGGTTTAACAAAAAAATCATCGGCCCCTAATTTAAAAGCCTTCAAACGCGTCTCTCTTTGATTATCAACGCTCATCATGACAATGGGGACGAACAGTTGCTTTGTTTTATCACGTAAAAATGAAAGAATGTCAAAGCCTGTACAGTCTTTCATATGTACATCAACAACAAAACAATCCGGCTTTAATTCGTAAAAAGCCGTAATGGCTTTTTCTTTAGAGGCAGTTGCTAATACGTACCACCCTTGTTTTTCAAACTGTTCTTTTAAATACATCAGCATTGAAAGATCATCATCCACAAGTAAAACATTAGCTGTTTGTTCACTAATTTCTATCGGTTTATTTATATCTTCTACGGATTGAATTTCATCTTGATAACAAATTTTAATAATATCTAATAAAAATGTATTCAACTCCGCGTAATTCCAGGTTTTTTTCTGATTTTTTTCAACAGCTTCCATTAACTCGCGGGAACGATCTCCTAAATAATTCAGTCCAATGGTTGCAGACGTTCCAGAAATTGAATGCAAAAAGCGGTACACTTCTTCATGAGGTATTTCTTCATTTTGATCGGTCCACTCTTGCAGCTGCTTACGCACATTAGCTAATAATGCAATTTGATATTTATCCATCTTATACACCCTTTGTTCGATATAGTTAACACTTACCCCATATTACTCCATCCATTTTTTATAATATTTTGTAAGTAAATGAAATATTTTCTTACTTTTATTTTAAGTATGTTTTTTTAAAATGAAAAGCAATTCCTTTTTAACCATACTTTTCCTCCAATGATTTTACTTTAAAATGATTCTTTTTTCACTCATTATTTTTTCTTCCCAATAAGCAAAATGTCCTGTTATCTTCTTTATAAATAGACTTACAACCTTATTGACAAAATTAATGAGTCTTTGTTACCCTTATACACGTTGTGAAAAATTTAAAAGTGAATGTTAAGGAAAGCAGCCGTTTTGATGAATAATCAATCAAATCAGGTTCTTTCCTTTTTATATTTTTACTAAGGTAGATACTTTGCTAAATAAAGTTTCGCTTTATACACCGTGTCCTCTTTGTCATAGGCGCACTTAGACCGAAAACAGACGGAAAGGAGTATAAAATGTTTACTCAGCTTACAGAAAAAAACCAGAATGCAGAAGAACTAAAAGAAACACTTGATGATTTAGAGTTTCAGCTATTTCGCATGCAGGATAATTTAAAAGAAATTGCTAAAAAGTATGAAGTTATTGGTGTCGATCAGCCTGAAGATAATCAGTTAGTTATTGTATCGGCACAAAATGACGGAAACGCATGTAAAATTATGCTAAATGAATGTACAAAAGCCTATAGAGGGGCTTGGGATTTTGCCATCGATGGCGTATATGAAGATAATCACACGATTTTTATTGGTGACATTAAAGGGCCCGCTAATAAGGGATATGGCTCTGTATGTATGAATTATTTAAAAGAAGTAGCGGTTGATCAAAATGTTCATGTCATTAAAGGCGATATCGCTGAGCGCGATTGGGATCATCTCGAAAGATTAATTCATTTTTATGAAAAACATAACTTTGAGGTAAATATTGATTATACGAATAAGTGCGGAGAAATTGAGTGGACTCCAGCTTATCAATAAAAAAACGAACAGACGCTGTCTGTTCGTTTTTTATTTGATATATGCTAAGCTTTTTTTAATACTGCTAAGAGGACTTTCTTTGCATTGATCTTGTTCAACGATCCACCATTTTACGCCTGCTCTATGTCCTTCTTGCATTACAGCCTTCACATCTACTCCTCCGGTACCAAGAGGAGCAAAAAATTGCTCGCCGTCTGTTGTCATATCTTTTAAATGGATGAAAGGCGTCCGATTTTGATAATGCTTCATCCATTCCACTGGATCTTCGCCTGCTTTAGTCAGCCAATAAATGTCCAGCTCTACGTTTACCTCAGTTTCTTCTAAGATTGTTTGGAGAGCTGACTTTCCAGTTGACAATTTCTTCAGCTCAAAATCATGATGATGATAGCTAAACGACATGCCTTCTTTTTTACAATACGTATCAATATCATTTAAAGAATCAATAAGTTCGTAATACCCTTTTTCCGTTTGACGTTCAGGCATTAAATAAGGACAAACAATATGTGAATTGCCAACTTGCTGTTCAAAGTGAAGCACTTGTGCTAAATTAGATTCTAATTGTTCAAGCGGGACATGACTAGAAGCTGGCTTCAGCTGTAAATCCGTTAACCATGCTTTTACTTCTTGCGCTGTATGTCCTTCATACCCTGCAAATTCTACTCCTTGATATCCTAATGCAGCTACTTTTTGAAGAGTTTCTTTAAAATCTTTTTTCGTTTCTTCACGCAGCGTATAAAGCTGAACTCCTACAGGTATTTCTCCCATCTTCTCTCCCCCTGTTCATTGAGAAAGCTCCTATAGTAGGAGCTTCTGCTTTTATTTTACTGCACTTCCAAGCATTCCTGAAATAAAATGACGCTGAAGTGCCAGGAAAAATACAATGATTGGAATGGTTGCAATCGTTACCCCCATCATTACTTGACCGTAATCAATAATCGATAAGCCAATTAAGCTTGAAAGAGCAACTGGCAATGTAGCCATTTCGTTAGATGTAGTCGCAACTAGAGGCCACATAAAGTTATTCCACTGTGTCATAAATAAGAAAATAGCTGCTGCAGCCATAGCAGGCTTCATAGAAGGAAGCACAATGGTTAAAAAGATTCTCATCTCTCCAGCTCCGTCCAAACGAGCTGCTTCAATAAGTTCTGTTGGAAAAGCTAAAAAGTTCTGACGTAATAAAAAGATAGCAAACGGAAAGCACAGCTGCGGAACAATAAGTGCAAAATACGTATCAAGCAAATTAAAATTCGACATCAGCTGAAAAAGCGGAATGAGCGTTGCTTGATATGGAATCATCATAGACAATAAAAGCGTAGTGAAAATTGCGTTTCGGCCTTTGAATTCAAATTTAGATAGCGCATATGCAGCTGTGGAGCAGACCATTAAAGCTACAATCACATACACGACTGAAACAAATACTGAGTTAAAAAAGACGCGCCCTAAATCAATTGAAGCATTTAAATTTTGTAGATTTGTCATAAATTGATCGCCAGGCTTCAGCGTTGGAGGGTTTGTAAACATTTTTCCTGATTCATTCGTAGCGCCGATAATCATCCAGTAAAAAGGAAAAATAGAAATAATCGTGAACAGCCCAAGCATGCTGTATAATCCTATTTTGCGCATAATGTTACTTTTCTTTTTAACCTTAGGCACGGTAGCTACTGCGGTTGCTTCTACTCTCTCTAATACACTCATGATTTATCACCCGTAAATTTAAATTGGAAGAACGTTAAAATACCAACTAATAATACAACAACGTACGCAATGGCTGAAGCATATCCAAAATCAAAGTATTTAAAGCCATTTTGATAAATATATAAGCCTAGCGTCATCGTTGAATCAGCAGGGCCGCCTTTTGTTAAATTAAAAGGTTCGTCAAACAATTGAAGCGTACCAATTGTCGATAAAATAGTAGCGAACAAGATAACGGGTTTTAATTGTGGAACCGTTACGTGGAAAAACTTTTGAATACGATTTGCTCCATCTAAATCAGCTGCTTCGTAAACTTCATGAGATAAACTTTGAAGAGCTGCTAGAAAAATAACCATGTTATAACCTGTCCATCTCCAAGTCATCGCAACGATGATTGAGACTTTAGCCCAAAATGGATCTCCCAGCCACTGAATGGCATCAATACCGAAAAATCCTAAAATAGTATTCATAATTCCTTCATCTTGAAGAATGATTGAAAACAAAATAGAGTAGGCAACTAGTGACGTTACCGCCGGCAAGAAAAAAGAAACTCGGAAAAAACCTTTTAGTCTTAAAAGCTGACTGTTTAAAGCGTTAGCTAGTACAAGCGCTAATAAAATCATAACGGGTACTTGAACGATTAAAATAATACCCGTATTTCCAAGCGCTTTCCAGAAAATATCACCTCCGAGCAAACGTGTATAGTTTGATAACCCGGTAAATACATACTTTCCGCCTTCCATACTCTGAAAGCTTAAAACAAACGATGAAAAAATAGGGTAGATTGTAAACAGCGCGAACAGAAAAAGTGCTGGAGCAATAAATAAGTAAGGCAACGATTTATTTATCTTCATGATGACCTCCTAGTACCGCAAGAAGAAGAGATAGAAGGCAATTTTCTAGAAATCACCTTCTATGCTTCTTGATTATTTTTGAATTCGGTTTTCTAAGCGTTTTTGAGCTGCTTCAAGCGAGTCTGTAACGCCCTTACCATTTGTTACTTCTGACACAGCTTTGACTGCTTCACTGTTTGCAACTGAGTAATTGCCCGTAAAGTTAACCGGCTTAATATCTTTCATTTCATCTGCGAATGTTTTCCAAATCGTTTGATTGTTAAAGTACTCATCTTGTGCAGTGAATAATTTTGAAGAATATACGGTATTTAATGACGGGAATAATCCGCCCTTCATCGCTTCTTCTTGAACTTTATCCGTTGTTGAGAAATACTCCATAAATTTGTACGCTTCATCTGCTTTTTGACTAGTTGCTGAAATCACATAGTTGCTTCCGCCTAAGTTAGAAGCACGGTTGCCTCCTTCTTCAAACGAAGGTAATAAAAACACTCCCCATTTTCCTTTTAAATCCGGAGCCTGCTGCGTAATAGAACCGGATAGCCAAGCACCAGATGGTGAACTTGCTACTTTACCTTCTGCTAAAGCACTGATTGAAGCATCCCAACCCACTGTATTTTTAACAATGCCTGCTTCTTTTAACTTCTTATTTAACTCCATTGCTTTTTTCGCTTCTTTAGAAGTTAAATTCAACTTTCCTTTGTTATTAAAATAGAACGTACCTTGCTGCGTCAGCGCCATTCGGAATAAGCCATCGTCATTATTAAAATCTAAACCTAGTAAATCAACGCCAACTTTTTCTTTAATTTTCTTACCAGCCGCAATGTAATCATCCCATGTTTTGATACTGTTTGGATCTACGCCTGCTTTTTCAAAGTAATCTGTGCGGTAGAAAACGCCTGTTGGACCTGCATCAAACGGGAAGCCGTACATGTCCCCATCCTTTGATAAAAGAGCTTTCTTAAACTCTGGAAACTTATCTTCTTGCTTATCAAATCCTTTTTTAGATAGGTTTAAAAATGCTTTTGGAAATGCATCCAAGTATCCTTGGAAACGATCGTCTTCTACTAATACAATATCAGGAAGGCCTTTTCCGCCAGCTTGCAATCCTGTTGTTAATTTTGAATAAACGTCTTCACGTCCCATATCCACTACTTTTAATTTAAACCCTGGATTCTCTTTTTGGTATTCTGCTGCTGCTTTCTTTAATACCGGTACGTTAATATTCCAAGCCCATGCAACAACTTCTTTTCCACCGCTACCACTTGTTTCATTAGCGGACTTTCCTCCGCATCCTGCAAGTACTAGGGTTAAAATGAGTGCAAAACTGATTAAACTAAACCAACGTTTCAATGAATACCCCTCCTATAATCTCGTCTCCTAGCGTGGCAAGTTTTTTTGTAAACGCTCATGATTCTTTCTCGAGAGAATTATTGAAAAATAATTCTGTATATTGAAAGCGTATACAATTTACTTAATCTAAATTATATGAATGAATACCCTTTTCCTCAATGGTAAATATAAAAGGCAAAAACCTTACATTTTTGCCTTTTTCTAAATTGATTTTGTTATTATGGTTTCTATTAACTTTTTCGTTCATGAAAAAAAGCGAATGTACTGTCGTTGTTGAAACAGAACACAATCGCTTATTTAAAAAAATCCAATGTATACTATTTTTTTGCTACATAAGTAACACTTTCTTGCTTATTTGGGACGTTCTAAGGAAAATAATTGCCCCAATTTACTATAGTTAGAACCCGCAAGTCGGCTGACTGGCTTCACACGTTCTGCAGAAACGCGATCGTTTTCTATCACTTTTTCACTAATATGAAACATCACAACTTCACCGATAAATAAATCTGAGCTGTATGCCTCATCCGTTCCTAATGGAACAATTTGGTGAAGCTTACATTCCATCCGAATGCTGGCTTCTTGAATTCCAGGAACCTGCACTTTTTTGCTCGGTGCTAGTGTTAATCCTGTTTCTTCGACTTCACTGACGGAAGAAGGATAAGAAGATGCCGCTTGATTCACCTGTTCCACTAAGTTTTCGTCTACAAGATGAACTACAAATTCTTTAGATACACTAATATTTTTGGCCGTATCTTTCGTCATTTGACCTTCACTTCTCGAAACCGAAACAGCAATCAGCGGAGGCTCTGCCGCAACTACATTAAAGAAACTAAACGGCGCGGCATTCACTACACCGTCATCGTTTTGGCTTGTAACAAACGCAATCGGCCGGGGAATGACGACACCTGTTAACAAATGATAATTGTCTTTTGCACTTTGTACCGCTGGATCGACTATCTTCATTTTACCCACTCCTTTTCTTCCATTTACTTTATTGTATAGTAACGAAAAGAGTATAGATTAGCTAGCAACTTGCTCACCAAACATGCAAAAAAGTGATTGAGACATAACTCCATCCACCTAATCCGAAGACGAACAAATGGAAGTAATGAGCTGGTATAGATCACTTGTGACACCACTGTTGATTTCCATGCAAGGCTTCGCTTTCCGCGGGCGACCGATGAGCATCCTCGTCGCGTACACTCCTGCGGGGTCTCATCACTTCCTCTTTTCCCTCGGGAGTCTTCACCTTCCTCTCCAATCAACAGCTAGAAGCAACTAACTAGATGAAACCTACGTTCACTACAACAATGAAAAAATCCGAACGATTCATCGTTCGGATTTTCCTGCAACTAAAATATTTTTGTTCCAGTCTATTTCTTTAATTTAACACCGTAATTTTCACTGTACGACGTCCAAATGCTTTTGCAGCTGACTCGGAAGGTACTAATACGTCAATTCGATATCCTTTAATCGCACCGCCCGTATCACCTGCTGTTGCCACTCCGTATCCTTCTACATATACTTTCGAACCTAATGGAATAACGGATGGATCTACCGCAATAATTTTATGAGTGCCTGAACTTACATTTTGTCCAGTGGCTGTTACTCCGCTACAGCCTGCACAATTAGCTGTATAAGCTGTTGCTTCTACATACATTTCTTTTCCAGAATGCTTTTGTGTGCTTTCTTCTTTTTTCGTTTCTTTTGCTTCTGAAGAAACGGATGCTTTCTTCTCTGTAGCCGCAGCTGTTTTTACTTCTTGTTTTGGCTCTGTTTTTACTTCTTTTTTAGCTGTTGCCAGTTCAGCTTGACGCTTTGCTTCTGCATCAGCCTCAGCCTTTTCAGCTGCCTGCTGTTTTGCCACTTGCTCAGCTTGCTTTTGAGCTGCTTCTTTTTCTTTTGCAATCTTATCTTGAATGCCTGTTAATTCAGACTGAAGGTTTGCTTTTTCTGAAGAAGCTGCATCGATTTCATTTACGACCGTGCTGTATTTTTCTTGCATAGTTGTTAACGTTGCTGTTTGTTTAGCAACGTTTTTATCTAATTCAGCTTGTTTAGCCGCTAAGCTACCTTTTGCTGCTTCTAATACTTTTTCTTGCTTATCAATTTCTTTTTTATCTTTTTCAATTTGATCTAAATCATTTTGATGCTGCTTTAAAATATCATTATCTGCTGACAATAAAGTTGTGACAGCACCCATACGTGCAACAAAATCTCCAAAGTTATCAGCATTCATTAATGTATCAATAACAACGCTTGTTTTATCGTCTTGCTGTAAAGCAACTAATCGATTTTCAATAATATCTTTACGACTTAACACTTTTTCCTGAAGCAAAACGATTTCTTTTTTCTTTTTCTCAATCATTTTGTTCGCTTCTGAAATCTGCTTTTCAGTCGATGCTAACTCTTTTTTATTGCTAGAGATTACTGTATGTAATGAATTTAATTGTGATTGAATGTTTTGAACATCTGAATTGATAGACTGTTTCTCTTTCTCTTTTTGTTGAACAGCCTTTTCTGTTTCTTTAATTTTATTTTCAGTACTCTGGAGCGCTTCTTCATTCGATTGGGCGTGAGTCTCTGTGATGCCGGTCATGAAGAAAATTCCTGTGACTGCTGCAAGAGTCATACGCTTAAAAATTTTCATAAAGTAATAGTCCCCTTTCCTCATAGACATAGTTATACCATAAAAAACTATCTGTTTATGTTACAATACAGTTAAAAGTTTCCCATAATCTGTATAACCAAGAATCTCTTTCTGGGAATTCATCCCCAGAATCCCTTGATAGAGAGGTTTACTGTTTATTAAAAAAGATATATTTTTGTCATAAACAGGGCAAAATTGCTCTTTGAAAATAGAAATAAACGCTTATTATTACAGGTATATTACAAATTTTTCACAGAAAATTATGTGTTTTACCGTCTTTTTTCGGTGTTTTTTACTTTTTATTACATAAATTCCACCTACATAATTCCTACACTATTTATAAAGTTGTGACTTTTTCACTTCTTTTTTACACTTTATATACATAAAAAGACGCCCATAAATCAAATGAGCGTCTTTTTTCTACACACGTATAAAACTATTATTTGTCAGAGGTTACTAGTTTTAAAGGCACTGGAATTTGCTTATCTACCTTTTTGCCTTGAAGAACATTTTTAGCAGACTTTACAGCAAGTTTACCAATTAAAACAGGCTGCTGGGCTACAGTTGCTCCTAGCTTCCCTTCTTTTACCGCTTTAATTGCATCGTCGTTTCCATCAAACCCTACTACTAGCACATCTTTTCCTGAGCTGTTAATCGCTTGAATAGCTCCTAATGCCATTTCATCATTATGAGCAAATACGGCTTTGATACCAGGATTTCCTTGAAGAACATTCTCCATAACGTTTAAGCCTTTTGTACGGTCAAAATCAGCCGACTGTTTAGCCGTAATATCTAGCTTTTGATCTGCAACGTTGTGGAACCCTTTTCCTCGTTCACGAGTTGCTGAAGCTCCCGGCACGCCTTCAAGTTCTGCTACTTGAGCTTTTTCCCCTACTTTTTTCACAATGTAATCAGCAGCCATTTGACCACCTTTTACATTATCTGAAGCTACCAGTGTTTCTACTTTTCCTTTTTCTGCTGAACGATCTAGCGTAATAACTGGAATGCCTACATTATTAGCCGATTGTACAGCTGTTGAAATAGCAGCTGAATCCGTTGGGTTAATAAGCAGAATGTTAACACCTTGCTGCATTAAATCTTCTACATCGTTAATTTGTTTGGCTGAATCATTTTGAGCATCTACTACAACTACTTCCATGCCAAGTTTTTTTGCTTCTTTTTGTACCCCTTCTTTTAGCGAAACAAAGAACGGATTGTTTAATGTAGAAACGGATAAACCAATTTTAATATCTTTTAAATTTTTACTTTCAGATGGTTTCGCCCACTCAGGAGGCTGAAGTGAACAAGCCCCTAACAGTAATAATGAAAATGATAATAGCACGAGCCAAATTTTCTTCATGTTTTTCCCTCCTAAGCTGACTTTTTGCGATCAATTAATACCGCGATTAAAATAACAATTCCTTTTACGACCATTTGGTAAAATGACGAAACGCCGAGTAAGTTCAAACCGTTGTTTAACGTTCCGATAATCAGCGCACCAATTAACGTTCCAACAATGCGTCCACGTCCTCCAGAAAGGCTTGTTCCACCCAGTACTACTGCAGCGATAGCATCTAACTCGTAAGACGTACCTGCCGTTGGCTGAGCAGAGTTCAAACGAGAAGTCAAAATCGTTCCTGATAACGCTGCCAATAATCCTGCTAGTGAGTAGATCATAACCTTAACTTTTGGTACTTTAATTCCTGAAATAAATGCTGCTTTTTCATTTCCCCCGATTGCATATGTTCTGCGGCCAAACGGCGTTTTATGCAAAATCACCCATAGGACAGCAAATGCTAGTATCATCGTAATCGCCGGAACAGGAATACCTAGAAAATAGCCGCGACCAAATAACTGGAAGTAATAGTTTTCGCCTAAGCCCGTAATCGGATTTCCATCTGTATAAACAAGCGTTAACCCTCTAAAAATTGTCATCGTCGCTAGCGTCGCAATAAACGGCGCCATTTTTCCTTTTGTAATAAGCAAGCCGTTAATCATACCCATTACAGCTCCTAACACACATCCTATTAAAATAGCTAAAATAGGATCTACGCCTGACACTATCATACCAGCCATTAACGCACTTGACAGAGCAAGTATAGAGCCAACCGATAAATCAATTCCGCCCGTTAAAATGACAAACGTCATACCGAATGCAATTAAAGCATTAATGGCTACTTGACGCAGCAAGTTTAAAATATTTAAAGGTTCTAAAAAGCTTGGATTTAAAATTGATACAATGACAATAAGAATAAATAGACCTAGTAACGGACCTAGCTTTTGCATCACGTTATCAACGCGATTTTCTTTTATCGCTGTGTTTGCTTTCATTTTACTGACCCCCTGTTGCAAATGTCATAATTTTTTCTTGAGTTGCTTCTTCACTTGTCAGTTCACCCGTTATTTTTCCTTCATGCACAACAAGAATGCGATCGCTCATGCCGAGTACCTCGGGAAGCTCTGAAGACACCATAATAATGGCCACGCCTCTGTCTGTCAGTTCATTCATAAGCTGATAAATTTCACGTTTTGCCCCGACGTCAACTCCTCGAGTTGGTTCATCTAAAATCAGCACTTTTGGTCCAATGCCAATCCACTTGGCAATAACTACTTTTTGCTGATTTCCTCCCGATAAGTTACCCGCACTCGTCTCAGACGACTCGGTTTTGATCGTTAAACGTTTAATAAGTAAATCTACAAATTGCTGCTCGCTTTTTTGTTCAATAAATCCTTTTGGCGAAAAGCTGAATAGACTTGGAAGCGCAATATTTTCTCGAATAGAAAAATCCAGGACGAGCCCTTCTGTCTTACGGTCTTCTGTAATAAAGCCGAGACCCAATTTGATGGCTTGATCGGGCTTTGTGATGTTGACACGCTTTCCATTTAAGATAATTTCGCCTTTTTCTAACGGATCAAGCCCGAAGATAGCGCGCATAATCTCGGTCCTGCCAGCTCCCATTAGCCCCGCAACGCCAACAATTTCTCCTGATCGCACTGAAAAATGAACGTCTTGAAAGACACCTTTTCTCTCTAAGCCTTTTGCTTCAAATACAACGTCTCCTTTAGGAGAAGTTCTAGCAGGAAATCGATCTGTTAGTTCTCTTCCTACCATTTTGCGAACAACATCATCGAAGCTAGTTTCTGGAATCGGCTTTTTGTCTACCGTCTGTCCGTCACGCATGACCGTAATGGAATCACAAATAGCGAAAATCTCTTCCATACGATGTGAAATATAGACAATCGATACACCTTGTTTTCGCAGCGCATTAATTACGTCAAATAACTTTTGAATTTCTCTTTCAGTAAGCGCTGCGGTTGGCTCATCCATAATAATGACTTTTGCATTCGTCATCAGCGCTTTGGCTATCTCAATCATTTGCTGCTGTCCTACAGAACAAAGTCCCGCTTCTTGGTCAAGAGGAATGGTCACAGCTAATTTTTCAAACTGCTTCTTTGCTAACGCTTTCATTTCTTTTGTTTTTAAAAAACCTAAAGGCGTTTTTAATTCTTTGCCGATAAATAAGTTCTCAAGCACCGTCATTTCAGGCCAAACGTTCAGCTCTTGATGAATAAAGGTAATTCCGTTTTGTTCTGCTTCTTTTGGATTTTGAAAATACGTCTCTTTGCCATCAATCAGAATCTGCCCTTGATCTTTTTTATGAAGGCCGGTTAAAATATTCATCAGCGTAGATTTCCCCGCTCCATTTTCCCCCATTAGTGCGTGAACTTCACCTTCATGTAATTCAAAATCCACGCCCCTTAGTACACGGTTTGCTCCAAAGGCTTTATGAATCCCTCTCATTGCAATATGCATGCTGTTCACCTCTTTTAAAAAATAACTCCCGCTTGTAAAATGCAGTTTGCATAAGGAGTTGCTTCTCCTGTACGAATCACAACTTTCGCTTTGCTTGTCAGCATTTTTAATTGTTCATGCGATACTTCTTCTACTAAGATGTTTTGCTTCTCCATCAGCTCGTAAGCCTTTTGATTTCTTTCTTTCATTTCAGAAGCAATCACTATTTTTTCTGTAGCCATATCTTCTAACACAGCTACTACTACATCTTCAAAGCTAGGCACCCCTAGCTTTAAAGATAAATCAATTTTAGGCACGTCACTCGGAACAGGTAACCCTGCATCTGCAATGACAATAGTGTCTGTATGACCTAGATCTGTTAGTATTTTCGTAATATGACTGTTAATCATTCCGTGACGTTTCATTTACAGACTCTCCTCCACTTCTTTTCGAGTCGGCATACCGCCTTGCGCACCAAATTTAGTGACGGATAGCGAAGCTGCGCGATTAGCAAACTGAATTCCTTTTTCAAAACCCATTCCTTCGGCAAGTGCCACAGCAAGCGCTGCGTTAAATGTATCTCCTGCTCCTGTTGTATCAATCGTTTCTACTTGATAAGAAGGAACCAATACTTCTTTCTCGCCGTTAAAATAGCGTACACCTTGTTTTCCTTCTGTAATAAACAATTTATTTGGATACTGTTTTAATACTTCTTCTTTTTCTTTTCCTTCAAATAAAAGCTCTGCTTCATGTTCATTTGGAGTGATGTAAGAAACTTGTTCAATCACTTCTGCTTTTAATGGTCTTGCAGGCGCTGGATTTAACAAAAGCGGTACTTTAAGTTCCTGACAAAGCTGAGCAACATATTCAACCGTTTCTTCTGGAATCTCTTGCTGAATAAGTACGATATCAGCTTCTTTAATTTTTTCTTTTGCTTTTTCTACGTAGTCTGGAGTAATATAATCGTTTGCTCCTTTGACAACTACAATGCTGTTATCTCCTTCAGCGAGTATAATGTGAGCTGTTCCGCTATCTGAATCTGTAACCGGTTTCACATTTTCCACGGATACACCGTTTGATTTGAAATTCTCCAGGATTGCTTTTCCGTAATGATCTTCGCCCACACACCCAATCATACTCACATCAGCTCCAAGACGGGCTGCTGCAACAGCTTGGTTCGCTCCTTTTCCTCCAGGAACGGTTTTGAATGATTCTCCTAACACTGTTTCTCCAGCTCCAGGACGAATATTTGATGTTACTACTAAATCCATTGATGAACTTCCAATCACAGTTACTTTAGCCATGTTCCTCAACCTTTCGTGTCGTATTTCGTTCAATAAACGTAACGGGTAGTTGTACTTGCTTTTGAATTAAAGGTTCTTTCTTAATGCATTTCATTAACAGACATGCTGCTTGCTTGCCCATTTCATAAGCAGGCTGACGAATTGTAGACAGCGCTGGAAACGAAAAGCGGCTTTGCGGAATATCATCAAAACCAATTACTTGCAGATCATCAGGCACGCTTTTTTCTAATCGAAACGCCTCATGTAAAACGGCTGCGGCTACAATGTCATTACTTGCAATAATCCCGTCTGTTTCCGGGTACTTTTGAAAGATTTCCTTTGCCCATTTCTGCGCATCGTCAAACGCTAGAGAATTTGTATTTAATACGTAAAAGTCTGCATCAGACTGACTCAAAACAGACAGAGAGCCTTGAAAACGTTCCTGGGCAGGCTTTACATTTACTGGACCTTTGATAAGTGTAATTCTTTTACTTCCTCTTTTAATTATTTCTTCTGCAGCAAGTTTTCCACCTTCAAAACCATCAGCATAAACGGATGGATACTGATCAGAACTTCTATCTAAAAACACAACGGGAAATGTAAGACCTTCATATAGTTTCTGAGCTAGACTTGTTGTTGCCGTGATCATCCCTACTACATGGTTTTGCGTAAACGTTTGGAGATAGGTTAATTCTTTCTCTAACTGCTCATCACTATTGCCAAGAATTAAACGAAATCCATGGCTATGTACTTCATCTTCTATTCCTCGTGCAAGCTGAGGGAAAAAAGGGTTTGTAATGTCTGGAAGCAAGAGACCAATCAAACGCGATTCACGTGTATAAAGCGAACGGGCTACCTCGTTAGGGCTGTAGTTTAATTTTTGAATTGTATTCATTACTCGCACACGCGTGTCTTCTTTTACATATCCTGTACTGTTTAAAACGCGCGAAACGGTCGCAACGGATACGCCTGCTTCTTTTGCTACATCGCGAATTGTTACCACCTTATTTCCCTCCCTTCATATATGTAACCGTTTACACAAATGATAACATGGAAAAGTGAAGTTGACAATCTTTTTATTAAAAAAAATCACTTCATTAAGAAGTGATTTCTCTTTCATTAGATATTAGCGTCTAGTTTCTTAAATAATTTCAAAAATTGCTCTTGATCTTTCGGTTCATAGCAAGAAAAGAAATGAGCAATCATCTTTTGCACAATTTCATTTGCTTCTTCAATCACTTGTTCACCTTTAGCTGTTAACTCAATGTTTACTTTACGGCGATCCTCTTTAGAGTGATAGCGTGAAACTAACTCTAAGTCTATTAAACGATTAATAACAGGAGTAATCGCACTAGGCTTGACGCGCATCTCTTCTGCCAGCTTGGTTACCCCAATGTGACTGCACTTACCGATAATTAATAAGATATGATATTGAAAAGGTGTAATCCCTTGTGAAAGTAACCTTTCTTTTATCTCTGTCATTACCTTTTTGTTAAGGGATATCGAAATTCTCTGGACCTCTTCAATAAATGTGAGCTGTTCCATGTTTTGACGTCCCCTTTCTTATAATCAGGGAGTCGATGTTAACATGTCAGCCCCCTGCTACACTCCAAGCGAAACCTAGCCTGGGGAGAGCGGCTGGTTTCGCGGAATGCTTATAACCTATTTTCTATCTATTTTATTCCGTACTATTATAATAGAAGAAACTCATTCACTATCGTTTTTCTTAAACGATCTTAAAGCCTTACGAAAAGCGTCATCATTCATAACGTCACGTTCCTCTTTTGTAAAAACCGTGTCGTCTTTTTCGCCTTCTCTAAACTTTTGCAGCACTTGACGATACATATCATCGTTCATGACATCTTTTTCTTTCTTATGTTTAGATGTTCTTGTTTCCGTCTTCGTCTGCGGCTCTTTTGGCTCTTCTTTTGGTGCTGCAGGTTTTTCTTCTGCTACTTTTTTCTCTTCTACTTTCGGCTCTTTAGGAGCATTTGAAGCAGCCGCTTCTTTTTTAGGTGGAACTGTACGCTGGCGCTTAGAAGATGATGCTTTGGCATTCATTGTAATAATTAGTACAACCAGAATCACAGCTACAACGATCAGTAAAATACCTAACATACCGTCACCTACTGTCCTTGTGTCATTCGTTTAGTCACTTGAACAACACGTTCTCCTAATGCTTTACCTAGCGCTTGGTCGTTCTCTGTTAATAATTCGTCACCTTCGATTGGACAAGTAATTCCAACACCGTAATAAGTACCGTAAAGCGCATTTTCTGGGATGTTACCTGGTAACCCAGCAATAATCATACCTTGATGAAGCATAGGTGTAATTAAATTTAAAAGCGTCGCTTCTAAGCCACCATGCGTTGTAGCTGTTGTACAGAACACCGCACCTACTTTATTAATTAATTTACCTTCTGCCCATAAATAACCTAATTTATCGATCCACGTTTTTAACCCTGAACTAATTGTTCCAAAATGCCCTGGGCAGCCCCAAATAATAGCATCCATTTCAGGCAGTTCACGTACATCTGCATCTTCGACATGCTTTACATATACGGTTGCTTCTCCAGACAGCTCGGCGCCAGAAGCAATCGCTTTTGCTAATGCCTCTGTATGTCCGCCTTCACTATCATATACGATACAAATTTTCATCCTTTATCCCTCCGTTGCTTATGAGTTCATATCTTTTGGTGCCGGTAACATACGAATATCGTCTGTTGTTTCTTTTTCTGTCTCTTCTACTTCTACTACTGCATCTTTACGAACATCACGTAGGAAGAAACTTAAAATCAATCCAATAATGGCAATAATAACTGTCCAGTAAAACGCGTCGTTAATTCCTTGTACAGTTGCTTGCGCTTGAACTTTTCCAGCTAATGTTGTTAAAGCTTGTTTTTGCGCCTCTGTTTGAGAAAGGTGAAGCGTTTGAGCAATCTTTTGAACAAATACCTGGAAGTTATTCATAAAGAATGGATCGGATGTAGTCATTGAACTGCTCATTTCATTCACATGATATGTTGTGCGATTTGTAAAGATTGTAGTCATTAAACTGATACCGATTGAACCACTCACCTGACGAAGCGTGTTCGCCATTGATGTACCATGGCTGCTTAATTTTGCCGGCAGCTGATTTAAACCAGCCGTCATAATTGGCATCATCAATAATGACATACCGAATGCACGGATCATATAAATAATAACAATATGACTAAACGGTGTTTCAAGCGTTAATTTTGTAAATTCAAATGTTGTCACAACCGTAATCAACATCCCGACAATCCCTAGTGGACGCGGTCCTAATTTATCAAACAGTGTACCAGAAATTGGTGACATAACTAACATAACAAGTGCACCAGGCAAGATTAATAAACCTGAATCAAATGCTGAATAGCCACGAATATTTTGCAAGTAAATTGGCAATAAGAACATACCAGCATACATGCTAATTGTGATGGCAATACTAATGATATTAGATAATGAGAAAATACTGTATTTAAATACTCTCACATCAAGTAATGGACTCTTAAGTCGAAGCTGCTGCACGACAAAGATGATTAATAAGACAATACCGCCAATCATCGTTGACAATACAACTGAATCCGTCCAGCCATCGTTTCCAGCTTCACTGAAGCCGTATAGAAGTAAAGCCATACCTGCAAGAGATGTAAACACAGAAATTAGATCTACTTTTACATTTTGAGGTGGTTTAATATCTTTTAATTTAAAAGCTGCAATAATAAGTACGATCGCACCTAGTGGCACCATTCCCGTAAATAAAATGTGCCAGTCATAGTTCTGAATAACCCATCCTGAAAGCGTCGGTCCAATTGCCGGAGCGAACATCATGGCTAAACCAAAGATACCCATTCCTTTTCCGCGCATATGAGGAGGGAAAATAAATACGATAATGGTCATAACTAGAGGTGCTAGCACTCCGCCTCCGACTGCTTGAACCAGACGTCCGATTAGCATAATCGAGAAAGTAGGCGCAATTCCGCAGATAAGTGCCCCTATTGTAAAGCAGGCCATTGCAAATAAGAATAAGCGACGAACTCCAAAACGTTCAATTAAATAGGCTGATAATGGAATAAGCGCACCATTTACAAGCATATATCCTGTAAGCAACCACTGTGCCGTATTAGCCGTAACACCAAACTCTGTAATCAGATGCGGAATCGCAACATTTAGCAGCGTTTGGTTTAAAATTGCTAAGAACAATCCAAGCATAAGTACGACTAGCAGCGGAATATGCTTTTTAACTGAGCTTTCCTCTGGTTGTATCGTGTTTGCTGACATCAGTTCCTTCCTCCTTTCTTCTCTTCTTAATCATGTACGTTCTTAGTTTTTAGAGATTTTAACTTCTGCGTTCATACCTGGTAGTACGTTTTCAGAGTAGTTAGAAATAGAGATTTTAACAGGAACTGTTTGCGATACTTTCGTATAGTTGCCGTCTGAATTAGAACTTGGCATTAATGAGAAAATTGAGTTTGTTGCATAACCGATTTCTTCTACTTTTCCATCGATTGTTGTTTTAGTATCTCCGTCAACTGTTACATCAACGTCATCGCCAGCTTCAATATCTTTTAATTTGTCTTCTTTAATGTTTGCAATGATGAATAAGTTATTCATATCTACTTCGCTAGCAATTTGTTGACCAGCTTGAACCATTTGATTTTCTTTTACCTGTGTTTTGATGATTTTACCGTCTTCTGGTACTGTAACTGTTTTTTCTCCATCTTCTGATTGGATTTTAGCTACCTCATCATCTTTTGAAACATCTTTACCTTCTTCAACGTTCCAGCTTGCTACTTTACCTGCCGCTGGCGCTACTACTGTATAAAGGTCGCCGGACACTTTTGCATTGTCTGTGGATACATAATTAGATTTTTGAATATAATAGTATCCCCCACCAATAATTAAAGCTAATACTACAATAATTCCGATAAAGTTCATTAAAATTAAACGCCCTCTTGACATTTATTTTACCTCCTTAATATTTCATTCAGTTAAGTATTACGCTAGATAACTTTATCACAAAGATATTTAGTTGTAAATAACTTTGATTTTAATTTATTTTTAAAACTAAACATTTATGTTTCATAAAGTTTTCCCGACTGAATACTTTACTACATCTTTAACTGAAATACAACTTAAAAGTTTTGGTTTCTTTACAAGTACTTTACTTTACTTTAAAGTTAGATATATAAGCATAGGATTATACACAAAAACAGCTCCTTTTTTTGGAACAAACTCCCTATATACATAAACCACAATAGGTAACTAGCAGCAATTGTTTAACACCTATAATAATAAAGAAAAGGTGATTATAATGGATCAGCGGTTAATAGATAAACTAGAAAAACTTGACCAAGTTAAAACCTCATTATTTGAACTCAAGCGAAAGCTCTTGGAAGATAAAATCAGTGAGCAGCCCTATAATTTGACCATTACGAAATTTTTAATTCTAAAATTCATTGGAGCCAGCTCTAAACGTATGGTAGCCGAAATTTCTTCAAATCTAAAGCTAACCTCCGGGGCTACTACCATTTTATTAAATCAATTAGAAGATGATGCACTCATTAAGCGCGTACGTGACCAAAAAGACCGCCGGATTGTATGGATATCCTTAACAGAGGCTGGCGAAACATTAGTGAACTATGTAATTGAGCAGCGAAATTTATTTTGGCAAGACATGCTTTTTGCTCTAACTCCTGAAGAACAGGATGAGTACCTCCGCATGCTTGAAAAAATGGAAAAACGAATTAGACAAACTGTGGATCGTTAATGCCAAAAAGCGTGTGTTCATTTATTTTATGGACACACGCTTTTTATGACCCTCTACTCTTGACGAGTTTAGGAAGCTTTTTATTTGCTGCCTTTAAAATTCAGGATTATTTTTCAAAAATCCATTCCAAGCCTGTGCTGTAGCTTTCTCAATTTCTTCTTTGGAAGCTTGAAGCCTCTTAGCGCTATCTCCATAGCCAATTTCGATTTTACCTTTTTTCAATTCTTCAAATATCGAATCAGCAAAGTCATCAAGCGGTGCTCCAAATGTATGAAGTCCCGGTCCTCCTAAATCCGTGTTCACGGCTGGAGGAAGAATTTCTATCACTTCGGTATTTGTTTCTTCTAATTGATGTCTTAAACTAATCGTAAACGACCTTAACGCTGCTTTTGTTGCGCTGTAGATTGGCACCCATGCTCCAGGTGTTAAAGACAGCCCGGACGTTACGTTAATAACCGCAGCACGTTCTTGCTGAACGAAATGAGGAATCAATAACGACGTTAAATGAATAGGAGCACTTACATTACTCATTAGTTCTTTTTCGTAATACTGCCACTCTTCGTGCATATGTAAAAGATTTACGCGCTGCTGAATGCCTGCATTATTCACAATAACATTTAATTTTGGGAACCTTTCAGTCACCCATTTTACTAGCTCTACTCTGCTTTCTTCCATTGATACGTCGCACACTTTTGTATGTAATGAAGGGAATCTTTCTTTTGCTTCTTGCAGCTTTGATTCCCTTCTTCCACAAATAATGACTTCATTTCCTTCATTTAAAAAACGTTCTGCAAGCGCCAACCCAATTCCGGATGCTCCGCCCGTAATTAAAAGAGTGTTTCCTGACATTTTCATTACTTTTCCTCCTCGTTCAACCGTCACATTTACTTTTTAATAAACAAAGCGCTACTGCATGAATGACAATAGCGCTTTGTTTATTATTTATCTTACAAGACGTTTTAGTCTTGCTTTAAAATTAAAAGTCAAAGTTATCCGGATCTGGACCTACGCGATGATTTTGATTTAATGCGTTAATTTTTTCAACTTCTTCTGCATTTAATTCAAAATCAAATACGTCTGCATTTTGGATAATACGATGTTCTTTTGTTGACTTAGGAATAGTTACTACTTCGTTTTGTAAGTCCCAACGTAAGATAACTTGAGCAGTTGATTTTCCGTGCTTTTCAGCAATTTGAGTTAACACTTCGTTATCAAGCAGCTCACCTTGTGCAAGCGGTGACCATGCTTCCACTTGGATTCCTTGTTTTTTGCAGTATTCACGCACTTCTGTTTGTGTTAAAAGTGGATGAAATTCGATTTGGTTTACCATCGGCTTGACTTCTGCATCTGCAATTAAGTCTTCTAAATGATGAACTTGGAAATTCGATACGCCGATTGCACGAATTTTCCCGTCTTTATAAAGCTTTTCAAGTGCTTTCCACGTATCTTTATACTTACCTTGAACTGGCCAGTGAATTAAGTATAAATCTAAATATTCAAGACCCAGCTTGTTTAAGCTTGTTTCAAACGCTTGAAGAGTTGTGTCATATCCTTGATCTGCATTCCACACTTTTGATGTAACAAATAGTTCTTCGCGAGAAACACCTGATTCTTTGATCGCTTGTCCCACGCCTTCTTCATTTTCATAAATTTTAGCCGTATCAATGCTTTTATATCCAGCTTTGATTGCATATTTAACTGAATCTACAACTTCTTGACCATCTTCTACTTTATAAACACCTAAACCTAACCAAGGCATTTTAACGCCGTTTGCTAAGGTCGTCGTTGACTGTAAGTTTTCCATGTTGCTGTTCATCCCCTTTTTACTGTTGAATTATTCGTAAAGAGTAATTGCTTGTGAAATTTGTTCTGCGCACTGTTTAACAAGTGCAGCATGCTTTTCGTCTTTCTCTTGTGAAATACGAACGGATGGACCTGATAAAGCAATAGCCGCCATTATTTTTCCTTTTCTGAAAATAGGGGCTGCAATACAGCGAACGCCAGGCTCCCGTTCTTCATCATCGACAGCATATCCTCTTTCCTTACTTAAAGCCAAATCAGCTTCAAGCTCGTCCAGCTCGGTGATCGTTCGATCTGTATAAGCTTCAAGCGAAAGTTCGTGAAGAATAGATTTTTGCACGCTGTCCTCTTGATAAGCAAGAATACACTTCCCAATAGCATTTGCATGAAGCGGCTTTTTATTTCCTACTTCGGAATGCGTACGAGTGCTATATTGCCCGTTCACCACCTGAGTTGTAACCATTTGTTTATGATGGAGAATTCCCGCGTAAATGGTCTCATTGGTCTCTTCACTCAGCTTCTGCATAGCAGGAACAGACAGCCAATTCATTTCATAGTTCGTATGCATCGTATTTTGCACGAGTGCCAGCACCAGTTGTGGTGAAACCGTATAGCGGTTAGACGGGTTTCTTACAATAAATCCATTTTGTTCAAGCGTGCTCACAAGACGATACATCGTACTCTTATTAAAACCGAGCGCTTCCATCATTTCTGGAATAGTCATATTCGGACGGTTTAAAAGCAAAGAGAAGATATCTAATCCTTTTTTTAAAGTTCCAACCTCGGACATGCCCTTCTTCCTCCTTTTATCCGAACAACAATTTTATTATAAAGCAAAGCTCTTTATTGTATCAAATAAGGAAACTTTTCTAATTTATTTTCCCTATAAGAGAGAATACATGACGTAATTGTTCTTCTTAATCTATTCCACTGTTTTTTCTATTTAAACATAAAAAAAGCCTTAACAATAGAATTTTTTTACAGTTTTTTAAATTAGTTTTGCTTCTCACTCATTAACTTCTTCAAATCGCTTCAGCTGCTCCAGCTGATTTTCCTTTTTCATAATTTCTTTCTGACGCTCGCCTAGTAAATCGAAATGAGGATAGCCGGATCGATTATCAATATACTTAGCGGGAATACCATACTTTTTTCCCCACTTAATCAGCTTATTTAAGTCACTGCAACCTACTTTTGTTACGGTAGTTGCATGTGGAAAACGCTCATCAAGCCAATAATGAGTTAAAAATGCGATCTCTCCTCGCTTAACAGCCGCTTTCCATGCGTTTAGTTCCGGGCGTTTAATTCCAAATGCCATTCTTTCACCTTTTCTCTTTTATATAAGTAGTCACATTATTTGTTTACTATAAAGAAAAAATATCATTCATATAGAAATCTTTCATAATATCTTGTCTATTTATAACCATCTCTAAATAATAGCTTATTTTCTCAACCTGTTTCCTCTCTAAGCATTATTGTGTGCTTATGATTTTATCATCATCTTCTCTTCTTTTTCAAAAGATCAAACAACCAAATAACGTTTAAATAATAAAGAAAAGCCTTATATATAAAAGAAACTAAGGATGAATTTCAACATTTCTTTTGCGAATGATTTTTCCTTTGTATTGAATGTTGTTCTTTTTTTATTATGGCAGTATGCATTTATTGTGAACCTTCAGTATATTAAAAAACTTACACAGTTACCATTCTCGCAAAAAGACAGAATTTACTTTTTATTCCGAAAATAATATAATTCAAGTGATATGAAGCTTTTCGCTTCATCTATTTATTATCAAAGGGGGAATTCCGCTTGGCGATGAATGAAAATTCTTTAAAGAAGGTAAACAATGCTTCTTCCTCTCCTGATTACACAGAAATTGTACAGTCTGCTTCATTTCAAAAGCTTTTGAAACAAAAACGCAATTTTATTTTACCGCTCTCTCTGTTTTTTCTTGCTTTTTATTTTACCTTGCCTATCTTAACGGCTTACACAACCGTCTTAAACAAACCAGCTTTTGCTTCTATGACCTGGGCATGGGTATTTGCTTTCGCACAGTTTGTGATGACCTGGACCCTATGCATTCTATACACAAAAAGAGCCTCGAAATTTGATGAACTTGTTGACACGATAAAAAAAGAAGCTGCAAATTGAATAGGGGGTTAAATGAATGAACGTACTAGCTTTTTCACTTTTTTTAGCCATTGTAGGTCTTACGCTAATCATTACGTATGCGGCATCCAAGCGGACAAAAACGACCAGTGACTTTTATACAGCAGATGGAAGTTTAACCGGCTGGCAAAACGGCATGGCGATTGCCGGAGATTATATGTCTGCTGCGTCATTTTTAGGCATAGCTGGAATGGTAGCGCTTTCTGGATTTGACGGTTTTTTTTACAGCATCGGCTTTTTAGTTGCCTATCTCGTCGTGTTATACATTGTAGCTGAACCACTTCGCAACTTAGGAAAGTACACGATGGCAGATATGATAGCAGCTCGTTTTAACGAAAAGAAAGTGCGGGGAGTTGCTGCGTTAAACACGATCACCATTTCCATTTTTTATATGATTGCACAGCTTGTTGGAGCAGGGGCATTAATTCATTTATTACTTGGTCTAGATTACGTGTATTCTGTCTTGATTGTCGGCGTCTTGATGACGGTTTACGTTGTATTTGGAGGGATGACGGCGACCAGCTGGGTGCAGATTGTCAAAGCCTTGCTTCTGATGATTGGTACGTTCATTATTTCCATTATTGTATTTTCAAAATTTGATTTTAGCTTAGCTAAAATGTTTTCTGAGATGAAAACCGCAACTCCTCTTGGTGACGGCTTTTTAAATCCAGGAAATAAATTCAAAAATCCGCTGGACATGATTTCGTTGAATTTAGCTCTTGTTCTTGGTACAGCAGGCCTTCCTCATATCCTTATTCGTTTCTTTACAGTAAAAGATGCCATCACCGCACGAAAGTCTGTTATTTATGCAACGTGGATCATTGGCGTTTTTTACATTATGACAATCTTTTTAGGGTTCGGTGCTGCTGCATTTGTAGGGTACGATGATATTATCAAAGCAAATGCAGCAGGAAACATGGCAGCTCCCCTGCTCGCTCAAGTTCTTGGCGGAGACTTTCTCTTTGCGTTTGTCTCAGCTGTAGCTTTTGCTACGATTTTAGCTGTTGTAGCTGGGCTGGTGCTCTCAGCAGCTTCAGCATTCGCGCACGACTTCTATAGTCATATTCTCCGTAAAGGAGCTGCAACTGAAAAAGAACAGGTAGTGGCTGCACGATGGGCTTCTATTGGGGTATCCATTCTATCTATTATTCTTGCATTATTTGCTCAAAACATGAACGTAGCATTTTTAGTTGCACTTGCCTTTGCTGTAGCAGCGAGCGCTAACTTGCCAATTATTCTTCTTACTATTTTTTGGAAACGTTTTAATACAGCAGGAGCAGTCACTGGCATGCTGGTTGGACTATTCAGCTCACTGTTTTTAGTTGCCATTAGTCCAAACGTGTGGGCACCTGATCCTGGAGCTGCTATCTTTGTAGGTGAACCGCTCATCACATTAACAAACCCTGGCATTATCTCTATTCCTCTAGGCTTCTTAGCTGCTTTTATAGGAACACTTCTTTCGTCTAAAAAAGCAGACGAAAAGAAATTTGATGAGATTTTAGTAAAAGCAAATACAGGTATGGGAATCGAAGAGCCTGTCAAACATTAATGCCAAAAAGCCTTGAAGCAGGTTGCTTCAAGGCTTTTTACTAGAATAAATCTTCTTGTAAACCAATAGCGGAAATTTGTTCATTTCTAAACTTTACAGCTAACATATGCTCTTCTTCCCACGTACATTCAAAAAACAAACCAAGTTCTCTTGTATCATGAGGTGCTTCAGGAACAAAGATTTGAATACACTCAACTAAAAAACCGATGTCTTTTCGCTTTTTTACATTCGGAACTAATAAGTCTACCACGTCTTTTTCAACTTGAGTTCTGTATTCATCTCGCACCTGTTGATAATAATCAAAAAGAGCTTTTTCCGTCCTCTTTAACAATAATTCACCTTGAAGCCAAAATGCTTGAAAGGCCTCTTCTTGTCGTTTTTGAAATGGCTTCTCTTTATCTCCATCAATTGTCAGCAACACTTGTTGTTTTTGTCCAAAGAAAGTGACCTGTTTTTCTCCAACCCAGGCCGAGTCATATAACAAAGATCCAAAAAGTGGATGATGTACTCGTAATGTTTGATTCATTGCATACCTGACCCTCTCAAAAAGTGGATTTCTGCTTGCATTGGCGTATAATAAATGGTGCTTGAAACAAACTTCTAAACTTATTCTATGTTACCATATTTTTTACAGAAAGGAGTGCCACAATGTGTGAATACAATTAAATCTTTGTACCCTTACTTAAAACCTTACAAATGGCTCGCGCTGTTTGCCCCGCTATTGATGGTAATTGAAGTGTTAGCTGACCTTCTTCAGCCTACTATTATGCAGCATATCATTGATTATGGCATTGCAAACAACAATCAAACATATGTTATCACCCGAAGTATCCTTATGCTCATGTTAGCACTCATTGGTTTAGCTGCCGGTATCGTCTGCGCCATCCTTAGCACAAAAGCGGCAGTAAATTTTTCTACCGATATTCGGAAATCGCTTTTTGAGAAGATTGAAAACCTCTCAAACAGCAACAGAGACAAACTAGGGACTGGTCACTTAATTACCGTCATCACAAATGATGTAACGAGTGTTCAAAACGCATTGAATATGACGCTCAAAGTATTAGTTAGAGGTCCTTTACTTTTTGCAGGAAGTATTGTCATCGTGTTATTAACCGCTCGTTCTTTGTTTCCTATTATCGTCGTGGTCGTCCCTATTTTATTTTTATGCATTTGGTTTGTGATCACGAAAGCTGGAAAACTTTTTAAAAAAGTTCAGCAAAGCGTTGATGGTGTAAACACAAAAGTCCAAGAAAACTTATCAGGGATGCGTGTAGTAAAAGCGTATGTAAGAGAATCGTATGAAATCAATCAGTTTAAAGAAGCAAACAGTTCCTTGACGCGAGCTAATATGAGTGCTGTTCAGCTTATTTCGCTTTTAATGCCCGTTATTTTATTTGTAGTAAATATCGGAATGGTAGCTACTCTATGGCTGGGAGGACTTCAAGTCGAAGCAGGAAAAATTGAAGCAGGTGTGATTTTAGCTTTTATTAATTACTTAACGATTATTTTAAACGGACTTATGTCAAGCAGCATGGTGCTGATGCAAATTACACGCGCATTCCCTTCAGCTGAACGAATCGATTCTGTTTTAAAAACAAAAATAGACATTCCTCCAGCAAACTCTGCTGCTCAAATCAACAGACTTAAAGGTGATCTATCGTTTCAAAACGTTACATACAGCTATAGTAAAAATGGCGAAAACGTATTAAAAGATATTTCGTTTACTGCTAGACACGGGGAAACCATTGGCATTATTGGCTCTACTGGAAGCGGAAAGTCGACGCTTGCAAAACTTATTTCCCGCTTATATGATCCCGATGGCGGCGAAATTTTTGTAGATGGAAAAAATCTTACGGACTATGACGTAAAAGAGCTTCGCTCATCCATTGGGTTTATTCCTCAAAAAGCTACGCTGTTTACCGGTACGATTGATATGAATATTCGAATGGGAAAAGATCATGCTTCTTCCTCAGAAATTGAAGATGCTGCGGATTTTGCATGCGCAACGGAGTTTATTGAAAAACTCCCAGAAAGATATGAGTATCCTTTAACGCGAGGGGCGACCAATTTATCAGGAGGGCAAAAGCAGCGTCTTTCAATCGCGCGTGCATTTGTTAGAAAGCCCGCTATCCTGGTCATCGATGATGCAACTTCGGCATTAGACGCTGTCTCAGAAGCACAGGTACTAAAACATTTAAAAGAAGAGTTTGCTGATGCGACCGTTATCATCATTGCTTCTAAAATTTCGTCTCTTCTCCACGCTGATCATATTATCGTCATGGATGAAGGCAAAATTGCTGAACAAGGGACTCATGAAGAATTGCTTCGTTATCGCTCTCTTTATTACGACATTTATCTTGCACAAGGCGGAAAAGAGGTGTTGCCTAGTGAATAATCAAGGTAAAAATCAAATGAGCTCTATTCGCGGCCCTAGAGGAATGATGAAAGGCCCTGTAGTTAAGCCAAAGAATGCGAAAAAAACACTGTACAGAATCTGGTCATATATGGGGAAACGAAAACCTCCGCTTGCAGCTGCGATAATCTTAGTTATTGTGACTTCCCTGCTTAATTTATTAGGCCCTTATTTAATTGGGGTTATTATTGATGAGCATATTATTCCTAAAGATATCAGCGGGACGATACGAATGTCCCTTATTCTTGCAGGAATTTATATCACGACATCTTTATTAACATGGCTGCAAACCTATTTAATGGTGAACGTTTCGTTTACGACTATTGGAATGCTCCGCCAAGATTTATTTGCAAAGCTTCAGACTCTCTCCCTTCGCTTTTTTGACAAACGAGCTCACGGAGAGTTAATGAGCAGAGTCACAAATGATATTGATAATCTAAACAACGCTCTGAGTCAAAGCGTTATTCAGGCTCTGTCCTCTATTTTGTCTTTAGTAGGCATTACCATTGCGATGTTCTCGCTCAACTGGATTCTTGCCATTATCACGCTGATTGTTATTCCATTGATGGTTATAATCGTTCGACAAATATTAAAACGAAGCAGTGAAAATTTTGTCAAACGCCAAAAAGATTTAGGTGAGCTAAACGGCTTTGTAGAAGAAGCAATCTCTGGAGGAGAAGTTGTTACGCTTTTTAGTAAGGAAAAAGACTTTTTAACTGTTTTTAATGAACGAAATGAACAGCTGAGAAGTTCAGCAACAAAAGCGGAAACATTTTCAGGCTTTTTAGGTCCTGTCACAAACTTTATTAACAACTTAGGCTTAGCACTAGTGATTGGAGCGGGAGCATTTATGGCTGTTCAAGGTAGCGTTACAGTTGGGATGATCGCTTCATTTGTTAACTACTCACGTCAGTTCTCTCGCCCAATCAGTCAAATGGCAAACTTAGTAAACACCATTCTTTCGGCTATTGCCGGCGCAGAGCGCGTGTTTGCGATTATGGATGAGCAGCCGGACGTCACAAACAAACCAAACGCTCTTTCTGTTACAAAATTTGCAGGAGACGTTGCTTTTGAGAACGTATCATTTGGCTATAACGATGAAAAAATGATTTTAAAAGATGTTACACTGACAGCAAAAAAAGGTGAAATGGTTGCTTTGGTCGGTCCGACAGGTTCTGGTAAAACAACAATCATTAACTTGCTCACACGATTTTATGACATCTCAAACGGAGACATTAAAATTGACGGACGTTCCATCAGTGACTATAACATCCATGATTTACGAAACCGAATCGGCATTGTTCTTCAAGATACCTATTTATTTTCCGGTACGATTGCGGATAATATTCGATTTGGCCGGTTAGATGCCAGCGACGAAGAAGTTAAAAGCGCCGCAAAGATGGCCAATGCTCATTCGTTTATCAAGCATCTGCCGCAGCAATACAATACCGTGATTTCAGCTGGCGGAGGAAATTTAAGTGAAGGTCAAAAGCAGCTTTTATCGATTGCTCGAGCCATGCTTTCTGACTGTGATATTTTAATTTTAGACGAAGCTACTTCCAACATTGATACAAAAACAGAAATTGATATTCAAAGAGGAATGAGTAATCTATTAAAAGGAAAAACAAGCTTTGTGATTGCCCACCGCCTTAAAACGATTGAAAATGCAGATCAAATCCTTGTCTTAAAAGACGGACAAATTATTGAAGAAGGAAATCATCGCGAGCTGCTAGAAAAACAAGGGTTTTATCACAAGCTCTATACGCAGCAGTTTACGATTTAAAAGAGGTAAAATAAAAAGTATGTTAGTTTAAGGAAGGTCCGAACGAGTAATTGTTCGGACCTTTTCATTGTGTTGGTAAACGTAGGGTTCATCCAGTTAGTTGCTTCTAGCTGTTGATTGGAGAGCAAGGCGAAGACTCCTGCGGGAACAGCGGAACAGATGAGACCCCGCAGGAGCGCAAGCAACGAGGAGGCTCATCGGCCGCCCGCGGAAAGCGAAGCCTTGCACGGAAATCAACAGCGGTGTAATAAATGGTCGATACGAGTTCCTTTATTCCATTTGTTTGTCTTTAGATTGAATTGATGTAGTTATGTCTCAATCTCTTTTTCGTTCTATCATTTATCTATTACAGCTACAATTTTCCCTTTTACTCGACGAGTCGCCAGTTCATCTAATGCTGCTGGCACTTCTTCTAGTGAAATGACTTTTTCCACGAGTGCATTTAGCCTATTTTCTTGTAAAAGCAAAAGCATTCTATTTCCCATCTCAGCAAGCTTCCGCTGTTCTTTTACGTTATTAGACTGATGTACACTTCCTAATGCAACTTGATGAAACGATAGTGGGTGCACAAACGAAATCGCATCGTTTACATTAGGCGGTCCTGCGATGAATGCAATTTGACCATTAAAAGCAAGAGCCTTTACCGACTCGTCTGCATTGTCTCGTCCAACGGTATCCAAGACTAAATCTACACCGATTCCATCGGTAAGCTCCAGCACTTTTTTCACAAAGTCTTCTTTACGGTAGTCGATTACATAATCAGCACCTAAACTTTTTACAAACTCATGATTGGCAGAAGATGCGGTTGTGAGCACTGTAAGGCCTGCATTTTTGGCAAGCTGAATGGCAAACCCTCCAACCCCTAGCACCTGCGTGAATTAAAATCGTTTGGCCTTTTGAAGCGTTCATTTTGTGAAACAATGCTTGATATGCTGTATATCCCGCACATGGAATAGCCGCAGCGTCTTCGAATGAAACTCCTTGTGGAATAAGAGAAACTGTGTGGGCTGTTGTCACTCCGTATTGTGCAAACCCGCCTTTTTTTGATAAATCGCTATGATATACAACGCGGTCTCCGACTCTGACAGTTGTGACTTCTTCTCCCACTTCCTCGACAACGCCAGCTGAATCAAGTCCTAATACGTGAGGATATGTCCAACTAGGATTGCCGCCGTTTCCTGTTTTATAATCTACAGGGTTCAGGGCAGTAGCTTTAATTTTAACTAAAATTTCACCTTTAGCTGGATGCGGCTTTTGGATATTTCCGACTTTCATCTCACTTACTTTCCCTTTGCCTTCTAGCAGTAAAGCTTTCATCAAGATCTCCCCTTTTACATTTCTTCCTTCAATTAAAAGTTCTTTTTCAGTATAATAAATACATGTTGTTTACAAAAGACGGCACTTTCATGTAACCAGGTACCTTCCCGGTAACCTAGGTCTATGGATATTAAATTATTATATCCATATTTCATATCTGTTTATGAATGGAGGATTAACGGTGAAAGCACCCCACTATAATGTACCTGTTGAAGCAACGCTTGAAGTAATCGGCGGGAAATGGAAAGTCGTTATTTTATGCCTATTAAAAGAAGGCGAAAAACGTTTTAGTGAACTTCAGCGAGCTATGCCTGCTATTACCAAAAAAATGCTGTCCCAACAGCTAAAAGAATTAGAAAAAGACGGTGTGGTTAATAGAAAAGTATACAATGAAGTTCCTCCTAAAGTAGAGTACTCACTCAGTGAAGAAGGCGAAACCTTACGAGAAATTTTAAATATGATGTGCGCATGGGGAGATAGAAGAATGGGAAACACCCCAAATTGCAGCTAAGTTCTCCTAGCGGTTCTGTTAAAACAAGCGAATAGCTATTGCCAGGAGCTATTCGTTTTTGTTTTATCTATTCTCCTACTCTTTCTTGCGATTGGTCCCTGTGTAAGAACATCTGACAACACTATAGAATTCTTTCGCATTTTCAGCTATGATGATGTCGAACGATGCAGCCAGAATTGTCGAAATAAAACTCAAGAATGATAGGTGATTCAATGATGCAATTAGGTTTAGATTTATCCCAAAAACAACTATTAAAATTGGCCATGACACCTGAATTACGTCAGTCTATCAACATTTTAAATTATTCTACGGCCGATTTAGTTCATTATCTTCATCAGCAAGTCAATGAAAATCCTGTAATTAAACTGTCTGCTGGCGACTCTCAGCAAAAAGATTCATTTGATACTCGAGAACAGCGTTCATATTCAAAAGGTTATACCGACGACGAGTATAATCCGTTTAATTATATATCTGATCAAACTGTGACATTAGAGAGTCATTTATTAGAGCAGCTGTCTATGCTAAATCATTTACACTCACATCAAAAACACATCGTTCAATTTCTAATTGGAAACTTAAATAAAAACGGCTTTTTAGCAATTGAGCCAAAACTGGCAGCCGAACTGTTGAATGTTTCAATTAACGAAGTCAACGATATGATTCACGTTTTACAAAGCTTTGATCCGATTGGCGTGGGCGCTCAAAATTTTGTCGATTCACTGCTTATTCAAATTAAGGCCAAAACGTCAAAGCCTCCTCTTTTATACGACGTGGTAAAACACGATATTGAAGATATTGCTAACAAAAAATATCGGAACATTTCAAAAAAATACTCTATTTCGATGCGTGAAGTACAAGAAATTGTTGACTGCTTGCGGACATTAAATCCTCGTCCAGCAGGAGATTTCCACGTCCCGCTTACGAAGTACATCTCGCCTGATGTAACGGTACAAAAAGTTGACGGCCGCTATCATGTTATTCTTCATAGCGAGTTGCTTCCGCCCATCGAAATTAACGGTACCTATCAAAAGCTGGTTCATCGCTCTGCATGCGTAACAACCGATCGATACGTACAGGAAAAAATTCATGAAGCTACTTGGCTAATCAATAGTATTGAGCAGCGTAATGCGACGATTTACAACGTGTCCAAAGCCATTGTGGAACATCAGCAAGATTTTTTTGAAATGGGTATTTCGGGGCTAAAGCCGCTTACCTTAAAAGATATTGCTCAAAAAGTAGACTGTCACGAATCAACGGTAAGCCGTGCGACTAACGGAAAGTATATTCAAACGCCACGCGGGCTGTTTGAGTTAAAATACTTTTTCACCAATTCTTTAGAGCGAACTGATGGCGAACAAAGCAATTCTACTGCCTTTATAAAAGAAAAAATTAAAACATTAATTGCCGAAGAAAATAAATTAAAACCTCTTTCAGATCAAAAGCTCATGTCTCTTCTTTCCAGCGAAGGAATTCAAATTTCAAGAAGAACAGTAGCTAAATACCGTGAAGAAGCAGGAATTGAAAGTTCTTCTAAGCGGCGACGATTTTAATATTGCTTATTCTAAATTACAGCTTTATCACTACTAAAAAGAACCCGTTGATTTTACTCAACGGGTTCTTTTTATCGGTTTCCAATAAATAAAAGCCATATGATATTGATACGTATATTCATATCTGCCATTTATTTTCTTTACATGCTGTAAAATAATCTTCTCAATTTCTAACTTGTCAATATCTTTAGAAAGCACCTTTGTCGAGTTCTTCTTGATGAGATTTTCGTACGTCTCATAGGTTACCGTTTTGGTTATAGGAACCAGCTTACAATCTGCGTAAATACCCAGTTCATATAAAATATTTAGTAAGTCAATATATTCCTTACGGCGCCATTTAATCTCGTACCCAAGTTTTCTATGTAACTCTACGTAATGAGGCTTTTCTGGACCCGTTGACATGCCGATAACCGCTAAACGATTAGCCGAATCATTCATATTTAAGAGACCATCGACAATATTATGCATACGGTAAAAACAGTTTATTCCTACTACGGCATCATAGCTATCTGTTAGACGCTCATACTCCCATTTACCTTCTATAAACTTTAGATTAGAGCGGGCATCTGATTGCGTTTGTAAGTAGCGAATAATGCTTGGCGAACAATCCATACACGTAAGTTCTTTTACATAATCAGCAATCGAAAACGTATAATTCCCCCAGCCAGGGCCAATTTCCATAACAGAGTCATTTGGATTCAAAAAAGCAAGAAGTTCTTGTTGAAGCTGTTTTACTACAGGGTCATTTACTGAATTAAAAGACATTTTCTCTAAATACTGCTGCCAAAATTCATCTTCAGCTCGGTCGTTTATCATCCGCTCCGATATTGAACCGTCCCATTCCTTCAGCCCTTCCTGCCACTTTTTTACACGATCACTTTCATATACCGAAAATTTTGTAAGCTGCATGCATTCACGTTCCCCTCTTTATATACGTAAACCTATACTATCATAAAGAAAAAGAGAGTTCCTTTTTAAACTGGAACTCTCTTTTTGTATTAGTTAAATTATGCTGCTGCCTCTTCTTCTGTGTGATGCTTCTCTTTTCTGGCATTGATATAAAACATTATCAATGAAAGAGTGATGAAGATTGCTGCAAAGATTCCAAGTACGCCAGCCTGATGCCATACATAGCCGAAATCATCACCAATTGAAATGATTTCACGGAAACCGCGAATTGCATAGGTCATAGGCAAGTACGGATTAATTGCCTGGAAGAATTCCGGCACAAGTGCTTTAGGGAATGTACCTGCACTGCCCCCAATTTGAAGCAGCAGAATAATGAAGGCTAAATACTGCCCTACTTTTCCTAACCCTGTTGTTAAGAACAAGATAAGTGTAAAGAACGTCACACCTGTAATCATGGTAAAGATATAGAAGTGCCAAATGCTTGTTACGTTTAAATGCAAGCCCCATAGAAGAGCTGTAACAGCAATCGCTGCCTGCAGCATACCTACAATAGTGATGACACTAAACTTACTTAAGAACCACGAAATGCCTGATGTCGGTCGAATTGATGGCTCTTTCATTGGATATACCGCTGAAAACATTAATGTTCCCGCAAACAAGCCAATACATAAGATGTATGGAGCTAATCCGACACCGTACTTATCTACGTTGTTTTGTTTATCTGATTTTAAATCCGTTGGATTTGAAAACATACTATATGTTTTATCATCCGCTTTAACATCTTTTGCATCTTTTGCACCATCTGCTAAAGATGAATGAAGCTCGCTCGTTCCATCTGATAATTTAGATGAACCATCATATAGTTTGGACGAACCATTTGTTAACTCTTTAGAACCATTTGCTAACTTGGTTGCCCCGTTTTCTAGCTGTGTTAAACCATTTGCTAGCGCTGCGCTTCCTTGTTCAGACTTCTTAAGCCCATCCACAATTTGCTGCTGCCCGTCAGCAAGCTTTCCAGCTCCTGTATGAGCGTCAGCAATACCGCTGTTTAGCTCTGCAAATTTGCTGTTGAACTGCTTTTCTCCGTCTGCTAGTTTAACAGCACCGTTGTATAATTGAGTTTGGGCATTATATAATTTTGTTTGGCCATTGTACAGCTGACTTTGTCCATCAGCAATTTTATTAATAGCGCTTTGAATATCTTCTCCGCCTTTAGACAGCTTTTGAAGAGCCGCAGATAACTCTTGCACTTTATCTACTTTTGCTTTTAACTGCTCTGCTTTTTGCTGCTGTTCATCCATAAACTGCTGCGACGTGAGTTTTTTAATTCCTGCAATCAGCGTTTGTTTTTGCTCATCAGGAATGGACTCGTTGCTGTTAATGCTGTCAATGAGGGCTTGCTGCTGCTGTTCAAACTCTGATTTTTTTGAATCGACCTGCTGTTTAATCTGCGTAATTTCCTGTTCCGCTTGATTAATTTGCTGCGTAACACTGCTCACTTCAGCGTCCACTTGATTTAAGCCGCTTGTAAACTGCGGTAATTTCCCTTGAAGTGTCTTTGTTCCTTCATTGAGCTGTTGTGTCGCACCTTGCAGTTTTGCAGTTCCGTCTTGTAGTTGTCCTAATCCATTGCTAAGCTTTCCTGCACCTGTTTCAAGTTCTTTAGAAGCTGCATAAAGCTGTCCGCTCCCACTTTCTAACTTTCCTAAACCGCTGTTTAGGCTGCCTAAGTTTTCATTAATTGTGTCCGCACCGTTTAGTAGCTTAGCTGCACCAGCATTTAAATCTGTTGCTCCTTTTCGTGCATCCGTTAACCCGTTTGCTAATTTAGCTGTACCGTCTTCGAATGTAACCGTGCTGTCTGCTAATTTCTTCATGTTATCTCGCAGCGTTTTTGAGCCGTTTTCGAGCTCTTCTGCACCGTCACTTGCTTTTTGAAGACCGTCCGCTACTTGCTTAAAGCTGTCAAATACCGTTTCAGCATACTGCTTTGTGACCGCTTCTTTAATCTGATCATTGATTTTAGCCACTGCATTTGAGCTAATTTGAGCGCCTGAATAGTTCTTTCCGGCATTTGTATGATAGATAAATTTCATTTTTTTAGGATCTTTATCCATTAATGTTGTTGCATTTTTGGAGAAATTCTTTGGAATTTCTAAAACTAAATAGTAGTCCTCATTTTTTAAACCTTCTAACGCTTTTTCTTTGTTCGTAAATTTCCAGTCAAATTTATCGTTTTTCTTTAAATCATCAACAAAATCACGACCGACATTCAATTTCTTTCCATTTAATGTAGCACCTTTATCTTCATTTACCACTGCAACTGGAATTTGATCTGTTTTTCCATATGGATCCCAGTAAGCAGATAAAAAGATGACATTATAAAGTAATGGAACAAATAACAATCCGCAAATCACAACAATAGTCATTGGTTTGGAAAAGATTTTTTTCCATTCTCCTTTAATCATATTCATGTTTTTTAGCCTCCAATAATCCTTACTTCCGCCTGACTGTTTGACCGAAAAACATTTTCGGTCATTAAGTTCTGATTAATGTTACCATATTCACAAGAATAAGGTCAATCGTTATTCTGTAATTAAAAGCTGATTTTAGCAGAAAGTTTAAAATCAGCTTTTTTAAGATAACGTTCATGCTATAGGCTTAAATCATTAACTTCATCCGCATCGTTTTTAACAAATGCCCTTCAAATTCCTCATCAAATTCACCCACGAGCTGGAAACCTTTTGATTGATAAAAAGCACGGCCTATTCCGTTTTCCCTTTCTACGTTAATGTAAACGATTTTTAATTCCTTCGAGCGCTTCATTCCTTTTTCTAACAATTGCGAACCGATTCCTTTTCCTTGATAAGCAGGCAGTATATAGATAGATCCTAGTTCTATTTCCCCTCTGTTTTGTAGTCGGAAAAAGTTAGCGTATCCTACGATTTTCTCATCAATAGTTGCTACATAAATGAACGAATTGCGCAGGCGCCACAGCAGCCTTTTATTGGAGTATGCTTCTGAAAGAAACCGATTCTGAACGCTTCTAGGAATAATTCCTTCATATGTATCATACCAGCTCATCTTTGCGACGTATTGAACAGACGTAATATCTTCTTTTCTCATTTTGCGAATGATTACCTCCACTCACATCCCTCCTGACAATTTGCTGCTAAAATCGTACATAATTTCACCTGAAAAATATAGTTATAAATATATATTTTTAATTGTAACGCTCTAGAAGCATTGATTGATTTTAGAACCTTATGTATAATCGAGATAGATACAAATTGAAAATGATTATCATTAACAGGAGTGCTGAATGATGAATTTAACTACCGTGAGTATTGGCGACAAAGTAAAAGTTAAAAACATTGAATTTTTAGATAGATCATTAGAACGCCGCCTTCTTTCTTTTGGAGTAAAAAAAGGCTGCGAACTATGCATGAAGCAAAAAACCATCTTAGGAGGACCTTGTATTATTGAATGTCAAGGTCAAATGATTAGCATCCGAAAACGCGATGCAGCTAAAATTGAGGTTGAGACAGCATGAGTACAATTGCACTTTTAGGAAATCCAAACACAGGAAAAACTTCTTTATTCAATATATTAACAGATTCCTATGAATACGTAGGAAACTGGAGCGGTGTAACCGTTGAAAAGAAAGTTGGGTCTATTAAAAAGCAAAACAGCCAGCTGGTTGATTTGCCGGGTGTGTATGATTTTACTCCTCTTTCTTCAGATGAAGCAGTGGTAACTAACTTTTTGTTAACCGGAGAATTTAACAGTATGCTGAATATTGTAGACGCTTCTCAGTTTGAAAGAAGCATGCATCTCACTATTCAAGCATTGGAATATGGAAAGCCATTAGTAATCGGCTTAAATATGATTGATGTAGCGGAAAAACGCGGATTGACTTTTCATTTGGAGAAGCTTAGCAAATCATTACATATTCCGGTTTCTGCAATTATTGCCCGCAATGGAAAAGGAATTAATGAGCTTCTCTCCACTTTGAAGCAAGATTTAAAAGCCCCGTTATTTCAACTAAATTACGGGGAAACCGCTGAACACGCAATTCATATGATTCAAACAAAAGCGGATGTCAGCAGATGGATTGCCATTCAATTTTTAGCTGAAAATAGCGTAATTGAATCAACATTAAAAGAAAAAACGAGTTACTCAGAGCTGCTTGAGCTTCGAAAAGCAGCTGCACAAAAATTAACCAAGCCGCTTAGCGAGCATTTCTTCGACGTGCGTACAGCATTTATCGAGCGCATTTCCAGCGAGTGTATCGTAAAGGGCAGTGAAACACCTCTAACCTTCACAGATCGAATCGATCGAATTGTGACGCATAAGTGGCTTGGTCTCCCTATTTTTCTTGGCTTAATGTATTTGATTTTTAATATTACGTTTACTTGGATTGGCGTTCCTCTTTCTGATAAACTGGACGGTTTTTTTGGCGGAACGCTTAGTAAAGGCGCTGATTCTCTTCTAAATGCAGCTGGTGCTGCTCCATTTATTCATGATTTAATTGTGGACGGCATCATCGCAGGCGTAGGCGGCGTACTAGTATTTGTACCACAAATCTTTGTCCTGTTCTTTTTCATTTCACTGCTTGAAGATTCAGGATACATGGCTCGAATTGCTGTAGTAATGGATCGTATCATGGAATTTTTCGGTTTGAACGGAAAAGCATTTATTCCGATGATTATTAGCTTTGGATGTAACGTACCGGGGATCATGGCCGCGCGTACAATTGAACAGCGAAAAGAGCGCCTTATGACCATTTTAGTAAATCCATTTATGAGCTGCTCAGCACGCCTTCCTGTATACGCTTTGTTTGTAGGTGCGTTTTTTGTGCAAAACGGAGCAGCTGTGGTGTTTTCTATGTACTTGCTTGGCATTATTTTAGCACTTGTTGTAACGAAAATTTTATCAGTAACGCTTCTTAAAGACGAACAATCAACTTTTATTGTCGAACTTCCTCCTTACCGCGTACCTCAAGCCAAGACTCTTTGGAGAAGCACGTGGGAAAAAGGCCGAAATTTCGTCCGAAAAGCAGGTACGGTTATTTTAGCTGGCTCTGTATTTATCTGGCTATCATCTTACGCTGGCCCTGGCGGTTTTGGAGTAGATATGGAAAATAGCTTTATGGCTATTATTGGAGGTGCTATCGCTCCTCTATTTATCCCTTTAGGTTTTGCGACATGGCAAGCTGTAGCATCACTGATTACAGGCTTCCTAGCAAAAGAAGTGGTTGTTTCAACTATGAGCATCATTTATAAAGTACAAGAAGGACAGCTTGGCGACACAATGAAGACATTCTTTACACCGCTAACAGCCTATACGTTTATGGTGTTTGTTCTTCTTTATGTTCCGTGTCTAGCAACCGTCGCTGTTATTCGACGAGAAACCGGCTCATTGAAATGGACAGCATTTGCTGTGGCCTACCCTTTGGTTGTCGCTTATCTCGTAGCTTTGCTTGTACACACTATTGGAAAAGTACTTGGTTTTTCTTAAAAGGAGTGAATAATATTGATTATTAACATTTTAATTGGGGTTTTGATATTTGGATATGCCCTTTATCATATGACAAAATTCTTCCGCAAGAGTACTCAGGGAAAATGTGCAAGCTGCGCACAGCAATCTTCTTGTACAACGGATGATTGCGGTATTGACTGGGATAAAACGATTCAAGAGGCTCAAAATCAATCATCTTAATACATTAAAAAAGCATCCTGATAGATGGGATGCTTTTTTAATGTTACGCAACTAGTTTTAAAATGAGATGAGAAAGGACTTCCTTTTCCTCTTCACTGCTGACTTTCCATAACTCATGAAGGACTTTTTCTTCTCGGTTTCGAGGCTCCTCATTTTTGGCTAAATAGCTAGCCACTTTTTTTGTAGCGGCCGTTAATTGTTCCTCGCTTAACCCGAGCTTTTTACCGACATGAACTTTTTGACTCAAATAATCAGTAAACGTATCAAAGTTCTGCAAAATTGCTTCTTTTTTCTCCGTCCCTAAATTATCTGCCGTTTCTTCAATTTTATTCATGTCTTTTGTAGTTCCTTCATTCATTTGACTCACAGTTAACATCTCCTTTTTAGTGAATAGACTGGTATGTTCTTTCACGCTCAGCTTCTGGTTTTTCGTCTGGTGTCATTTTTTCTTTACTTATTTCAGAAGTTGCATCTTTCACTTTTTCACCAATTTGCTGTAAATCACTTTTAGCATCTTCTACCGTCGATTTTGCATCATGCGTAACGCTTTTCACATCTTCTGCTTGCTTAAAGAAATCTTCATTTACACGCTCGTACAAATGTTTAGCATCATTAATTGCATCTTTTAAAAGATTCGATGCGTTTTTCATTTGTTGCACCATTTTTTCTTTTGTTTCTTGAGGGTTCTCTTTTACTTGATTAATCATGTTTGCAGAAGAGTCCTTTAATGTAACGGCTCTTCTTTTAACAGATGAACGAGTTTTATTATCAAGCAATGTTATACATCCACCCACAACTGCCCCGACAACAACACCTTTTACTAGCTTGCTGCTGCAGCTTTTTCCAGCGCTAACAGCAGTAGTGCTATTAGCTGTCTGTGGATTGTTATTGATTCCTACGTCGTTATTAATGCCTGCGCTGTTGCTTAAAGCAGGGTTTTGTAATTCAGATCGGCTTCTTTCCATTTTTACTGCCTCCTTTAGCATTGTTATTGAGTGATTTCCCATCTTTTTTTATATTTAAACAATTGAATTCCTTAAAAATAAAAAACATGACTAAAGGCCACCTTTTACACCTCACTAGTCAAGAATAACTATATAGTAAGAAAAGCTGAGCTTTTTAATGGGAAGATACAAGCCGGATTTTTGTAAAAGGATTGTCAGCACCGGTATAATAAGTAGTACTTTAAATTTTATACTATTGGTCATAGGGGTGAAGCAATTGAGCCAGCTTAATAAGGAATTTAACTGTGAAAAAGAATTAACGCTTGCTATTATCGGTGGAAAATGGAAGATGCTGATACTATGGCACTTAGGACGTGAAGGAACAAAACGGTTCGGGGAACTAAAATCGCTTATTCCTGATATTACGCCGCGCATGCTGGTTAACCAGCTGCGGGAACTGGAAGAAGATCTAATTGTTAACCGTAAAGTTTACCCTGTCGTACCACCTAAAGTCGAATACTCACTTACAAAAGAAGGAGAAAGTTTAATGCCCATTTTGACAGCCATGTATGATTGGGGTAAAAATTACCGGGATACAGTGCTGATCAATCAAGAACAAAAGGCGGAAACGTTAATTAAATGATGGAAACTACTCCTTCTATTCCATAGTTTTTATTTTTTTATGCGGATGATGTTACTCAATGTCATTCGTATTTTTAATGAAAATTAAGCGGTTACAAGACTGATATGTCCATTAGTATACTTCTGTATACTATCATTTCCCACACTATTTGTGGGAAAAGTGCGTACTTTTAAGAACCTCAAACTGCGGGTACAATAACTACACCAGCTGCTTTTTATGTAAAAAAGCACAAAAGGTATTTATAGATTTCTGTAAGGAGTGGAGTAGAATGGAATTACAATTAGCATTAGATCTTGTTAATATCTCTCAAGCAAAAGAGGTAGTAAAAGAAGTTGAAGAACATATTGATATCGTGGAAATCGGTACGCCCGTTGTAATCAATGAAGGGCTTCGCGCCGTTAAAGAAATTAAAGAAGCATTTCCTAATTTAAAAGTATTAGCTGACCTAAAAATTATGGATGCAGCTGGCTATGAAGTACAGCAAGCTTCTCAAGCTGGAGCAGACATCATTACCATCTTAGGTGTTGCTGAAGATATGTCAATCAAAGGTGCAGTTGAAGAAGCCAAAAAACAAGGTAAAAAAATTCTAGTCGATATGATTGGTGTAAAAGATATTAAAGGACGCGCAAAAGAGCTAGACGAATTTGGCGTTGACTATATCTGTGTACACACAGGATACGATCTTCAAGCAGTTGGCCAAAACTCTTTTGAAGATTTAGTAACAATCAAAAGCGTTGTAAAAAATGCAAAAACAGCCGTTGCTGGCGGCATTAAATTAGAATCTTTACCTGAAGTAGTAAAAGCACAGCCTGATCTTGTTATCGTTGGCGGAGGAATCACGAGCCAAGACGATAAAAAATCAGTTGCTTCTCAAATGAAAGAGCTTATTACAAATTAAGGAGCTTTCTATGCAGACGAGCGAACATTTAAAAACGGTTATGAATGAGCTTTTACAAACAACAGCTCTAATCGCTGACGATGAAGCTGAACAGCTTGTAAATGGCATCATCTCATCTAAAAAAGTGTTTGTCACAGGAGCAGGCCGTTCAGGCCTTATGGGCAAGTCGTTTGCTATGCGTATGATGCATATGGGCATTGATGCTTATGTCATTGGAGAAACCGTGACGTCCACTTTCACGCAGGATGATTTATTAATCATCGGATCAGGTTCTGGCGAGACGAAGAGCTTGATTCCTATCGCTCAAAAAGCAAAAGAACTTGGGGGAAAAGTTGGAGTAGTCACAATTTCTCCCGACTCCACGCTTGGCAAGCTGGCTGACTTTATCGTGAAGCTGCCCGGTGCTCCGAAGGATCAAGAACAAAGCAGTTATCAAACAGTGCAGCCTATGGCGTCACTGTTTGAACAAACGCTTCTTCTCTTTTACGATGCGCTGATTCTTCGCTTCATGGAGAAGAAAGAACTTGATACCCATACAATGTACGGAAAGCATGCAAATTTAGAATAAAAAAAGGTCTTGCCTAGGCAAGACCTTTTTGTTTTGAAACCTTATACTGAACATGCCGAAATGTTAACTTATCTCACATAGAAACTAAATGTACTTTATCATTATTTACTTTTTTCAAAAGCCCTATTCGAATTTTTGTGCATCTCCATAAAAGGGCTGCTCTGCAACTTTAATCGATTCTGTGGGGCATCCTTCGTACGCTTCCATCATCTCATCTTGCTGATGTTCAGGAACTTCTTTTGTTCCTTCGTTGTTATCTAACACGGCATAAGCAAGACCTTCTGAATCATAATCATAAAGATCTGGTGCGCTTCCTCCACATGCTCCGCAAGCAATACATGTTTCCTTATCTACTATCGTAAAAGCCATAAAAAAAACCTCCTTTACCTTTTCACTTTCTCGTTCAGAAAGTTACGTTCAGTATAAGAAGGTTTTTTTAAATTTGTCTTAAATTATTTACTTGGATTCTCCGATATTCTCAAACATTTCATCTACATTTGGCTTTTTCTTAATTAATCCCGACTCTTTTAACCAGTCCACATTTGACTGCCATGATTCTTTCGTTTGACTGCCAAATCCGTGTTCAGACTTCATTTTCGGAAGTAAAATATTCAAACTTTTTGTTTCCACGTCTTTTTCAAGAGGAAAGTTTGACTTATCTTGGTTATCTAACAAAATTTGAAGTGAGTCTTTTGGATGCTTCTCTGTGTACTCATACCCTTTTGTCGCAGCACGCCAAAACGCTTTAATCGTATCAGAATCTTTTGCCCACGTTTGATCCCCAGTAACTGCCACTAGCTCATAATAAGATGGTACACCGTAATCTGAAGGATCAATGTCAACCGTTTTGTATCCTTTTTTATGAAGCAATGGTACTTCGTGGTTAATATACGCACCTATTACGGCATCTACTTTTTTACTAATCAGCGATGAATTCAACTCAAATCCTACGTCTACTAGTTTTACTTTATTAGGATCTCCTCCATCGCTTTTTACCATTTTCTTTAGAACAGACTCGCTTAATGGTGTTCCGCTGTAGCCTACTACTTTTCCTTCTAAATCTTTAGGACGCGTAATACCGCTATCCTTCAGCGCCACAACTCGGTTTAACGGAGACCTTACAATCGCTCCTACCGACTTTACCGGCACATCTTCATTTGCTCGTGCCATTGCTACATCAGGCTGATAGTAAAGGCCGAGCGTAACTTTCCCCGCAGCTGCTAAATTAAGCGAGTCTGTTGGATTAGCAGGAAACTGTACTTTTACATTCAGCCCTTCTTTTTTAAAATATCCTTTTTCTTGTGCAGCGTAAATGAAGCTGTGCACTGCATTTGGGTACCAATCAAGCATAATTGTAACGTCTTTTAATTTTTTACTGTCACCAGCTTTATTTTCCTTGTCTTGGCCGCAAGCAGCGAGCATCAAAACAAGCATCAGGCTTAACCCAATCGCAAACCATTTTTTCATTCTGTTTTCCTCCACTTTAATGAACGTTTTTCGAAACCTACTACAATAATAAAGAATAAAATACCAAGCGCGGATAAAATCACAATTGGTGCAAATACACCAGCTGCATCAAACTGTGTCATCATGCGACGACTGAAATATCCTAAGCCTGCTTGTGCACCTAACCATTCCCCAATGGCAGCACCTATTATACTAAAGGTAACCGCTACTTTGAGCCCTGAATAAAAATGAGGCAGTGCAGAAGGAATGTTCAACTTAAAGAAAATATCTTTTTTTGTTGCTCCCATCGTTAACATGAGTTCTTTTAACTCTTTGTTTGTGGAACGAAGCCCGTCGAATGTGCTAACCGTAATAGGAAAAAAAGTAATTAATACGGTCACAATCACTTTGCTCCAAATGGAGTAGCCAAACCAGAGAACAAATACAGGAGCAATGGCAATGGTCGGGATCATTTGTGACGCAATAATAAGCGGATAGAAAGCACGCTCAATAAGCGGACTCCAATTCATCCACACGGCCAGCAGAACCCCTAGCACAACGGATATAAGCAGCCCAATTACGACAATAGATAACGTAGCTGGTAAATGCTTAAACAATAAATCCATTCGCAAATCCCAAAGCTTTGTTAAAATACCGGTGGGCGTTGGTAAAATAAACGGATAGTTTACAATGCGTGCTCCAATTTCCCAAGCAGCCAGTAAAATGACTACTAATATCACTGAAGCTCCGTACTTTTTCATGTGTTCACCTTCGATCTAAGCTGTTCAATTAAATAATCTTTCACGTCAAGCACACGCTGTTGATTCAAATCTTTTTGCGTTCGAGGTCTGCTAAGCGGCACTTGAATCTCTTCAAGATGACTTACCGGCTTGTCTGAAAAGATAAAAATACGATCTGATAAAAAAAGCGCTTCGTTTACGTCATGAGTGATAAATAAGATGGTGTGTTTACGCTTTTGCCATTGTTCAAGCAGCCATTCCTGCATCGATAGACGCGTAATGGCATCAAGCGCACTGAAAGGCTCATCCAAAAGCAGCACGTTAGAACCGCTTAATACCGTTCGCAGAAAAGAAACACGCTGCTTCATCCCTCCGGATAAATCACTTGGAAAACGGTTTTCATACCCTTTTAACCCAAACTCTTCGAGCAGCTGAGATACTTGCCTATGAGCACTTGCCTTTGACACATTGTGAAGCTCAAGAGGCAGTGCTGCATTGTCTAGAATCGTGCGCCACGGAAGAAGCAAATCTTGCTGCGGCATGTAGCCTACTTTTCCAAGACGTTTTTCGTAAGACTGTCCGTTAATCATGATATCGCCTTCACTCTGCTGTTCAAGACCTGTAATGAGACGAAACAACGTACTTTTTCCAGATCCGCTTGCTCCAACGATACTTACAAACTCGCCTTCTTTCACGTCTAAATTTAATGATTTTAAAATCGCTTGATCACCGTTTTTGTACGTAAAACTTACGTTTTGAAAAGATAACACAGACTTATTCATAAATTGGCCACATCGCTTCGTTATAAGCCATATCCCAGAACATATACTCAAAACGCGTTGTGTTTAAGAAAATTTCTTCGAGCTTTTCTAACTCCGCTTCTGATTTGTCTTCAGTAAGTGAGTCAAATAAGTTGATACACCACGTCGCTAGTTCTCCAAATTCTTCTGAGCTGTACATTTCAATCCACTCACGATAAAACTCATTGTTAGCTCCAGGCTTTTCACTGAGTTCTTTTCCTATTTCCCAGTAGCTCCACATACAAGGCAAAAGAGCCGCCACTAATTCAGCCAATGTTCCGCTTTGACCAACGTGCAGCATATAGTGTGTGTATGCAAGCGTTGTAGGAGATGGCTGCGCTTTTTCTAATTCTTTTTCGCTGATTTCAAATTTCTTGGCATACTCACGGTGCAGGCTCATTTCTTCGTTTAATGTAGAATCTAAAAGTGCAGCAAATTTCCCCATCGTTTGAACATTGGTAGCTTTCATGGCTCCAATCGCAAATAATTTAGCATAATCAATTAGGTAAAGATAATCTTGAATCATATAAAAGCGAAACTTCTCCTTTTCAAGCGTTCCGTCTCCCATTCCCTGTACAAAGGGATGATTATGATTTTGGCGCCAAATCGGCTGCAGCTTTTCATATAATCGTTCACTAAATTTCATGATGATCACTCCTTATGCGTATGCAGCCACGTATAAATGAACTGCACCATCACTTTTGTATATTGAATAAGCTGATTGATATCTAATTGTTCGTTCACAGCATGTGCATTTGCTAAATTCCCAGGACCGTAAATAGCTGCTGGAATACCCGCATCAGCTAGCCAACCGCCATCTGTTACGCTAGTTGACACATCAATTGGAGGCTTTTCCCCTTCAATTTGTTCGTGAGTATGTGCAAGCAGCTGCACTCCTGCATGACCTTCATCAATTTCTAATGACGGAAAGATTTCTCCTCTGTCTTCAATCATTGATGTGCCTCCCCATTCAAAGGTTGGCAGATTATCTTTTAACCATGGATCTGCTTTTGCAATAGCTAAAATGTATTCTTCCACTTCTTTTGATACTTGGTCGTATGATTCATTAGGATAATAGTGAACGGTGATCCACAGCCTGCATTCATCTGCAATAAACGCAGCATGCCTTCCGCCTTCGATTACTGCTGGGTTAATCGTGTTTGTTCCTGGCAAAAATCCTGGATAGCTCTTTGTAACAGCCCAGTGGCGCTCCAATTCTTGTAGCCCTCCGATCACTTTTGCCATCTTTTCGATAGCGCTCGCAGCTAACAGCCCTCCTCCAGCATGAATCATGCTTCGGCGTGTACCGTCATGATAGGTTTTGCTGCTTTTTATCGTAATCCATCCTGTGATTACTCCGCCTTGACCTTGAATATGTAAATCACTCGTATCGGCTACAAGCGCAAAGTCAGCTGTATATCCTTTCTGACAGCATTGCAGCGTACCTGCTTCTCCCACTTCTTCTCCTACAACGGATTCAAAAATCAAGTCTCCCGGCAGTTCAATTCCTGCTTCCGTTAAAAGCTGCACTGCAAATAATGCTCCTGCCAAGCCGCCTTTCATATCAGCAACTCCGCGTCCGATTATCATATTGTCTTTTACCACAGCTTCAAACGGATTTGTCCCCCACTTTTCATTTTCTTGTACCTCAGCAACATCCATATGCCCGTTAATAATCAAGCTTTGATAGTCAGCTGATTTTTGTCCTTTTAACGTACCTACTACGATGGGATCGTTGGAATATAAGTCCCACATATCGATGGAAAAACCGCAGTTTTTAAGGAAATCCGCTACGTATAGCTGCGCTTCATGAGAATTTCGTGCAGGAGGCGCCGGCGTTTTATATGAAACAAGCGTTGTTAATAACTGGATTAGCTCCCCTTTGCGCTCCTCTACCTGTTTGACAAGCAAATCAATTGTTTCTTCCATGTATGACACCTTCCTTTATGCATAAAAAAACACTTCTTTCGCAGGAAAGAAGTGTTTTTGTTTATATACACAAAATTATTATAACGAGTTCGTAAGGAAATCCCATACAAAACATCCATTACAATACCTCTTTCCTACGCTAGTATTACCTAGTTCAGGTTATAAGGGTTAAGACTTCTCGTCTCTCTCAGCTTCGAAAGCACCCCTAGTGGTGTTGTATCTCTATGAAATTAAACTATTATCATATGTTTACCTTTAATAGTTTTATCATAGTAAAGCGGTTTATTCAATAGAAAGGTTCATGATTCAGCAATGAAAATAGTTTCCTTTTTAGTAAAATAAAAAGCACACACCTTTTTTAAGCAGTGTGTGCTCTTTACTTTTATAAGCTTACTAGTTAGCTATCGGCTTTTTTAAAAATACACGATTTTTCCATTTAGACAGTGACAAGCTCAAGTTTTCGCCCCGGTCTCACTAATGAAAGTAGCTCATGATCTTCCTCTATCACATACCCAATCACGTTAACATTAGTATTTGCAGGCAAATTCGTTTTAGCTATTTGAACCTCTCCTCTGTAGCGTCCGTAGCCATCATTGTCCATTGTAATTGCTCCGATTCTGCGTTCTACTGTACGAAATGGCGGCACTGGTTTTACAGATCGAGTATCAACCAACCGCAGAACGTCTCTTGATACATCCGGACGCACGCTGTACGTTCCCTCTATATGAAGTGAACGAATGCGCAGCGGAATAATGCGGTTTTCTTGATATCGAACTAAACGCTTTAATAAACTTGAACCGGCGTATGGATCTCCAATATAAACCTCCGTTACTCCGCATCCGTATAAATCTACTGCAGAGGTAAAAGGACATCTATTACGGTCTTTTTCTCTAGTAGGAAGACCTTGATAAACAGGGCCTCTTTTTTCGCCTTCTCCAGGAATATAAGCGCAGACTGGGATACGAAGTTCATTAAATAAATCTGTCTGCTGTTGAAAAAACGTTTCTTCAAGTCCTGTTTCAGGCCGCGGATAAAAATTATGCCATGCAAGCAGCTGATGATGATGAAGGCCTGCAGATAACAGCGATTCTATTTCTTGTTTGGATAACGTACTTGCATTAACAGCAATATAAAATTCATTCGCAAGCGAAAGAGTTTCTTTTACACTAAAGCCATCGTCTAGTCTAATACCCGATACGCCAAGTGAAGATAGCGTCATAAGGCTTTCAATACCTAAATGAACCGGCGTATGCTTGGATACGTCTGCATACACGCTTATTCCACAATCTCTAGCCACATGAAGCAATTCTTTTGCCCGTTCAGCCAAATCTCCTTTTTCTTCTGGAATGTGAAGCGAAGTGAATGCGCGTGTAACTCCGCATTCACTCGCTTCTATTAATCTTTTTTGGGCATCACTATCATTTAAATAAAACGAAATACCGATCATTCAAACTCCCTCGCCATTTCATCGTTAAATCCAAAGAAATAGGTACAAATAAACCCTGCTGCATAAGCAATAACTAATCCAAGTAAATAAAGAAGAATTTGATGCGCATGAACTAAAAACGTAAGCGGCAAACCGGATACCCCCACTGCTACAGTTGCAATATGGAAGTGCGCCTGAAACGCTCCTCCGATTCCGGCTCCAAGACAAGCGGTTAAAAATGGGCGCCCTAAAGGAAGTGTGACTCCAAAAATAAGCGGCTCTCCGATTCCCAGCAGACCTGAAGGAAGTGCCCCTCCAATTGCTCGCTTTAAACGTTTTTTCTTTGTTTTGATATAAATAGCAAAAGCTGCACCTACCTGACCGGCTCCGCCCATTGCTAGTATAGGAAGAAGCGGATCATCTCCAATTGAATTAATAAGCTCTAAATGAACAGGAGTAAGACCTTGATGCAGTCCTGTAATAACGAGCGGCAAAAACGTTGCTCCTAAAACAAAGCCTGCTACAACTCCTCCAACCTCTAGAACTCCTAAAAGACCTTTTGTGATTCCATCTGAAATTAAGCCTCCGATTGGCATGAATACTACATACGTAATAATGCCTGTAATTAACACCGTAACGGTTGGTGTAATAATAATATCCAGTGACTGAGGGACAAATTTACGTACTCGTTTTTCTACCACGGCCATAAAGATTGCTGCAAGCAACACGCCTATTAAGCCGCCACGCCCCGGCAAAAGAGCTTCACCAAAAAGTTTAATATCAGCTACGGCAGGATTAATGACTAAAATGCCTGCTAAGCCTCCTAGAGCCGGCGAACCACCAAATTCTTTTGCGGCATTAATACCTACTAAAATACCAAGATAGGCAAATAAACCGCTCCCGATAACGGTTAAAAGAATAGCAATCTGTGAATCTGCCGGAAGCCACTTCGCTTGAACAGCTGCTTTTGTCACTCCGGTGATAAGTCCGGATGCTACAAGAGCAGGTATTAACGGAATAAAAATACTCGCAATTCGGCGAAGCAAGAGCTTAAACGGAGTTGCATTTTTTTCTTTCAGCTCCGATTTCCGCTGAGCCGCACGATTTTCTAAATTAATACCGCCGGATTCATCAATTAACTTTCCAAATTCCTCTGTTACTTTGTTTACTTTTCCAGGACCAATAATGATTTGCAGCGTTTCTTCTTCAACTAATCCGAGCACGCCTTCAAGCTTTCGTATATCTGCTTTTTTTACAATTGAATCATCTTTTACAGTCACCCGCAGCCGAGTCATACAATGCGTATACGCTTCAATATTCGATGCTCCCCCAAGCATCTCCAAAATAACCTTTGCTAATTGATGATTATCTAAAGACATGTTAATCCCCCTTTGTATTTTCCTCTTAGATGGATACGGTACTGAGGAAACAGACCACAAAATCCCCTTTTTGTAATCGCTTTCTTTTTTTATTTCTTAGTTTTCAAAAACTGAATGGCATCTCTTGTTTTATCAATATACTCAATCGTCTGGTCATACTGCTGCGCTGCAATACTTAAAAATAACACATCAATCACATAAAGCTGGGCTAAACGAGACGATGTAGCCGCGCTTCGAAACGGCGCTTCTTGAGAACAAGACGTATACAAACAAATATCAGCTAAAGACGAAACGGTAGACTGTCCATACTTGGTTAAGCTAATCGTCTTTACTCCGCGATTTTTAGCTAAAGATAAGACGTTGCTTACTTCAGGAGTCTCCCCTGAAAAAGAAATACCCACAACTACATCGTCTTTACTTGCATTTGCGATGAGTGTAGCTGCTAGATGGCTATCTGCAAAAGCCGTAGCATTTTTATTAATTCGAAGAAATTTTTGCTGCGCATCTATAGCAATAATATGTGAAGCACCGATTCCAAAAAAATGAATATTTTTGGCTTCAATCAGTGCCAAAACAGCCCGCTCTGCTTCTTTATAATTCACAAGCTCGGCCGTATCACTTAGACTTTGAATGCTGTTGCTTGCCGTTTTTTTGACAATAGATTGAATCGTTTCATTTGTTTCAATATCGCGGTATCCTTGCTCCGTATCTCTAGCTAAATCTCCGGCTACTCTTACCTTTAATTCTTGAAACCCGCTAACCCCGATAGATTTACACAAACGAATAACAGCAGCACTGCTAGCATTCGCTAGTCTACCTAATTCCCCAGCCGTACTGTTTACCACAGTATGCGGATTATTTAAAATATATTCAGCAATTTTCCTCTCCGAATCAGGAAGCTTTGCCACCGTGTTTTTAATCATTGTTAATCCACCTGTTGACATCGTTTCTCTCCTTTATACGTAATGTTCAATCGCTTTTCTCACATAACCGCCCGCATCATTCAGTAACATCTTCGCAGTGTCGTAATTTTCATTTGTTTTGATCATAACCACTGCTGTTTTCACCTCATTATTTGCTTCTTCAAGCGTTTGATTTGCTTGTTCATAAGAAACACCTGTAATTTTACAAATAATACCTATCGCTCGTTCTTTAAGCTTTTTATTACTCACATGAACATCTATCATTAAGTTTTCATACGCTTTTCCTACTTTAATCATAGCCGCTGTAGAAATCATGTTGAGAATCATTTTATGAGCGCTTGCTGCTTTTAACCTTGTGGAACCTGTTAGCACTTCCGGACCTACTACTACCTCAATACTATGGTCCGCTTCTTTTCCAATAAGAGAATTACCATTTATTCATTACGTTTAAAATTTCTTTTTTACTAGCCGCATCTACCTTCATTGCCTACTCGTTTTGAGACTCTGTGGTTAACAATGTAAGCTGTTCATTCATCTTTTTAGCTCCTTTTTAATCTTGTAGTAAAGTTATGGTTATTATAATCTCTTTAAAATATAATTTCGATAATTTTCTTTCTTTTTAAAATTTCGTTTTAAAAAACAACATAAAAAAGTCACGAACCCGTGACTTTTCTAACAACATTCATAACTTATTTCTTGTTAGCGTTTTCATTTTAATCTCTAATAATTCCATTACTTGTTCCTATCAGTACTTCTTTACCTTGTTGATTTCGATACACTGATTTGATTTTCACTTTTTGAAAACCATCTGCTTTTTCTACTTCAGTTAATATGCATTCACAGGTAACTGTATCTCCCGCAAAAACTGGACGAAGAAATTCACTCACCATTTCTCTTGCAATGTAGTTTAAGTCTCCTCCTATTTTTGTCCCAATACTAGCAGTCATAAGTCCATGCACCATTAGCCGCCCTTTTTCGTCACGTTCTATATGATGTTTGCCCCGGTCTCCAGTCATCTCCGCAAACTGCATGATTTCTTCCTCTTGAAACGTTCTTTGCCACGTAAATGTATCTCCTGCTTTACATTCCATCTTATCCCTCCCCTTAAGATTATGACTTTACTTTTTAACTATATCACAAAAATGAACAGTCATTCATTTACACATCAAAAAAATAGCAGAATAAATATATCCTGCTATTTTTGACAAGTAGGACAGTAATAAAGCCTTCTAGAAGCAGCTTGCACTTTTAAGATAGGCGTGCCGTCAATTCGGCAAGCTTCTCCTTCACGGTTAAAAACCCAGTGGCGGTATTGAGAGCGCTTTTGGCCTTTCTTTTTTAACGTTTCAGCAAGCTTTACATCATTTGTAATGCCACCTGTTTCATAGGACTGTTTTACAAGAGAAATGGTTGCTTCAGCTGCCTTTTTAAGCTGTTCTTCCGTGCAGTCTACTGGACGAGCAGCAGGATTAATTCCCGCTACAAATAGGATTTCACTGCGCAAATAATTTCCAATCCCCGCTATAAAGCTTTGGTCTAGCAGCAGCGACGCCCATTTTCTGCGGTAAAATGGCTTAGAGTAAAAGCGATCTAAAAGCTCATCTGCCGTTACTTCTTCACTTAAAGTATCCGGACCTACTCTTGATACAAAAGGATGAGCAGAAACTTCTTCATCACGTAATACTTCAATATCAGAAGCGCTATAGAGCAGCGCTGATTTCTTTTCATTATGAATAGCAAGACGCAGCTGTCTGTTTGTAGATGGATAATTGTAAGACGAACGTACATACCATTTTCCATAAAGCTGATTATGTGAATAAATGGTATAGCCGTTGTCAAAACGAATAAGCATAGCCTTCCCTTTTGTATCTACCCTTTTAATACGAGCACCCGTTAATACTTCTTCGTAATGCTGTAAAGATGGAAAAGCAAACCATATCTCTCTAACGGGAAGACTGATAATCGCTTTTTCCACTTCATCAGCTGCTCGTCTAATTTCTGGACCTTCTGGCATATAATGAAACTCCTTTCTTGCCTGACTTTCTTCATTTATTATTTCGGTTTTATTTCTGCTTTGCAAGAAAGAAGCGGTTGAACTCTTTTTTTCCTAAAAGAACCTTTAAATTATGCATGACGGTTACTCTTATAGTAAAATGTTGATACCTTTTTTTACTTTCTATAGTGCTTATCTTACTTCCTTTGACTTATACTAGTTGATAACCTTTTAGAAACTTGTTAATTATCTATATATGAGGAGTTTATTATGAACAATCAATCATTTTCTCCACTATCAGCCGCCGAGATGGCTGTTATTTGGAAGCAATATATGAACGATAAAGCAATTTCTTGTATGCTTAAACATTTTCTGTGTCATGTAGACGATTTAGATATTCAAAAAGCGATTCAATGTACACTGCACATCACAACAAAAAACAGTGATGCGCTCACTGCTATCTTTTTAAAAGAAAATATGCCAATCCCGCTCGGTTTCGGCGAAGAAGACCTTGATGTTGAAGCTCCAAAATTATTTTCGGATTCTTTTTATTTGCTTTATTTGAAGCATATTTCAAATGTCCTTCTGCTATCAGCAACTACGGGTGTCGATGTTGCCGCAAGAAATGATGTACGATCTTTTTTTCGCAGCTTGCTATTAAAAGCAGAAAAGCTTAACCAAACGATTACAGATTTGCTGTTAGAAAAACAAATTTTTATAGAGCTTCCTCCTATTCCTATTGCAGATGCGTCTGATATGAACGATAAAGAACTCTTCTTGGGAAGCTATTTTGATGAAAAGCGGCCGTTAACCGTCATTGAAATTTCTCATATCGTGTCAAGCATACAGACGAACTTAATTGCAAAGGATTTAATTTTAGGGTTTGCTCAAACAGCTCCTTCTCAGGAAATTCAAGCTTTTTTGTTAAAAGGTAGAGAGCAGGTACAGCAGCACATTGAATCCCTGTCACAACCGCTAATGGTAGAAAACATACCGGTCACAATGAAGTGGGATTACGGAGTAGAAAAGTCTTCCATTCCTCCATTTTCAGAAAAACTCATGATGTTTCACCTAGCCGCGATGATTACTGAAAATGTACGTGGATACGGGCTTGCGATGTCAACGAGCCCGCGTTTAGATCTCGCTTTAAACTATACAAACTTCACGAATGAAATTTTGGAATACGCCAAAGAAGTATCAAGAATAAGTATTGAACAAGGATGGCTAGAAGAGCCTCCTCATATTCCATTCCCAAAAATTCATTTGGAATAAAAATGAGATTGGGACATAACGAAATGAACCCAATCTAAAAACGAGCAATAGGAATATATGAGTTGGACTGCTTGTGAAACCTACGTTCACCATGATTACAAAACAACACGAACTATTCATCCATTTTTGATGGATAGTTCGTGTTTAACTTTAACTACACTACTTTTGTCACAGCCTCATTTTTTAGATTCTCTCCACAGTAAATAAAGAAAATACGGAGCGCCGATAATGCCAATGATTAATCCGGCCGGAATTTCAATCGGAGGAGCAATTCCTCTCCCAATTAAATCTGCTCCTAGTACAAACAAAGCGCCAAGCAAAGCGGCTATAGGAATCAATTTTTTGTGTCTCGGTCCCACTAACCGTTTGGCCACATGAGGAATAATAAGCCCTACAAAGCCAATGGTGCCAACAACCGATACAACCGCAGCCGTCATTGCCACCGCGCTTGCTAGCAATACTAAACGAATTAACTCTACTCTAGCCCCTAGTCCTCGAGCCACTTCATCACCTAAATGAATTAAATCTAATCGGGCAGCTAACAGCCAAATCAGCGGTACTAATATAACGACCCAGGGAAGTAAACCAATTAATTGATCCCATGTCCTTCCCCATAAGCTGCCGCTCAGCCAAATCAGTGCCGCATTTACGTTTGGATTTGCTTTTGAAATTAACAAGTGAATACCGGATGAACAAAAAGCGCTGACTGCTACACCTATTAATGCAAATCGAATAGGTTCTACTCCTTTTTTATAAGCAAGCAAATAGACGATGACAAAGACAAGCGATCCTCCTGCAAACGCAGCGGCGGATAAAACAGATGGGCTTGCTAAAGGCAGTAAAATAGTGACTGCAACAGCTGCTAATCCTGATCCGCTTGATAGACCTAATGTATCTGGACTAGCGAGCGGATTTCTCATAATGGACTGTACGACGACTCCGGACACAGCTAGGCCGACTCCTGTTAAAATAGCCAGCAAAATACGAGGTAGACGAAATTCTACTAAAATGGACGTCAAGTCAGGATCGCCAATACCAATAAAAGACGTAATAATGTCTAGAGGAGGTATGTTAATGTCTCCTAAGCTAAGGCTTATGACACTCAGCGCTATAATTAAGACAGAAAGAATGATAAACAGGCCGACAGACTTGAATCGAGATGGCTGCTTTTTTGTTTTATTGACAGTCTGCATATAACTCATGCCTTCCTTTCTGTTTTTTTGCGTCTCGCTAAGTAAATAAAGTACGGCGTTCCGAGCAATGCTGTTACTGCACCTACAGGAGTCTCATACGGGTATGTAATAAATCGTGATAATACGTCTGCTAATAGCAATAAAGATGCACCAAGCAGCGCGCTCATTGGCAAAACGACCCGGTAATCTACACCTATTAAATAGCGTACCATATGAGGAACAACAAGCCCTACAAAGCCAATGGGACCCGCAATTGCCACCGAAACACCTGCTAATACAATCACAACAACTGCAGTGAACGCTCTAATGGCAAAGACTCGCTGTCCGAGTCCTCTAGCTACGTCATCTCCTAAAGACAATAAAGAAGACGCTCTTCCCAGACCAAACGCAATAAGCAGGCCCGCGATGCTAAAAGGAACCAATACATGAACATGTCCCCAATCTCGCCCAATAACTGAACCGGTGAGCCAGAACATAACGCCTTCTGTTTTGCTTTCATTAAAAATCAGCAGTGTTTGCGTGAGAGACATAAGCATACCTTGTATAGCAACACCTGTTAAAGCAAGCTTTACATCACTGTCGCCTCCTTTAATCAACGAACTCATGACATAAACAATAACAGCAGCAAATGCGCCTCCTAAAAATGCACCGAATACCCCGCCAATCATGCTTACACTAGGCACTAAAACCGTTAAAAATACCATTGCCGCTGATGCGCCGGCATTAATACCAAAAATACCAGGAGAAGCTAATGGATTTCTAGTTAATGCTTGCATCAACGCTCCAGCGACAGCCAAATTAGCGCCAACAAATGCGGTTACCAGTAAGCGAGGCAGACGGACACTTTGAATAATAGACTGTTCTTTTGATCCGTCAAAATTTAGTATAGCTTGCTTAATCGTTCCAAAAGAAATATGTATAGAACCGATGGAAATAGATAAAAACATTGAAATCAGTAAAAGAATAATAACCGCAAGAAAAATAGCTATTATACGAAGCGGAGATTTGTTTCTTTTGGATAAGCCGTGAACAGCTTTCATAGTAGACTGCGCCTCCTTTCATTTGAAAGTTCAATAAAAAGAAAAGAACAATCCCGCTGGATTGTTCTTTTCTTCGTTATTATTTGCCTTCAAATAATAACTTTTCTGCTTCATCTGCAATACCATTTGCACCTTGTACACTTCGGCGAAGAGACCATTTAAATACATCAACTTCATACACTTGATTATTTTTAACCGCTTTTAGCTCTTTCCATAATGGCTGTTTTGCTAAAGGCGTATGACCTTTTTCATTTCGCATAACAATGAGTTTGTCCGGATCTGCTTTTACGAGCTGTTCCATTGTCATTTTTACACTGTACTCTTTTGTAGGATCTGTTAATGCATTTTTGAAGCCTAATTGCTCAAGAACACCCGTTGTAAAGAAATTTGAAGTTCTAGCATTAATATTACCATTTGCATCAGCGATAACAAGTACATTGCCCGGATTTTTTGGTGCTTTTGCTTTTAAATCCTTCATTTTTTGCTTATGCTCTTCTACCACTTTTTCAACTTTTGCTTTCTTGCCAACCGCTTCTCCTACTTTTAACTCTGTATTTAGTAAATCATCGTAATTAGCATTTAAGTTTTTTAACTCAATCGTTGGCGCAATTTCCGATAATTCTTTGTATACATTTTTATGACGTTCTGAATCGGCGATAATCAAATCGGGCTTCAGCAGTTTAATCGATTCCAAGCTTGGCTGCGCTCGCGTGCCAACTGATTTGTATCCTTTGATTTCTTTTAGTACATCTTTATCAATAAGCTGTTCTGCTTTATCATCATCAGCTACTCCTACAGGTTTGATACCAGCATCTAACAATGCATCAATAAAGCCTAACTCTAATACGACTACTCGCTTTGGATTCTCTTTTACCTTTGTCTCTCCAAGCTCATGCTTGACCACTCTTGTTTTTTCACTTTTTTCATCAGCTGAATTTTCCTTATTCGTGCTGCTGCAGCCGATAAGCATTCCGATTGCCAGCATTGTAATAAAAGCCAGCAGTCCTATTTTTTTCTTATTCAAATGTCATTCCTCCTGCTTGTATCTTTATGTAGATAATCGACTCTTGAAACTGATAATCGTTATCATTATATCAGTTTTATCTATTTAAACAAGCTGATTCGTTATTTTTTAATTAAAAAAATTATATCTATTCTACAAAAAAAGAGATTGAGACATAGCTACATCATTCCAATCTAAAGACGAACAAATGGGATATATGAGCTGAACTGCTTGAGACACCGCTAGAAGCAACTCAATATACGAAACCTACGTTCACCCTACCCATGAAAAAAACCGAACGATTCATCGTTCGGATCTTCCTTCAACTAAACTATTTTTCTCCCAGCCTCTTTTTAGCAGACTTTCTATGAATATGGTGTAATAGGCGGCAGTTCACTGCTAAGACACCATTTACCTATGTCACGCAGCTTATAAGCAATAGGATCGTGTAAGCTAATTGTCCGGGCGTTGCGCCAGTATCGATCAAATTTATACTGATCAGACGTGGCTCTCGCTCCCATCCCATCAAATATAGTAGAGGTAATATGTAAGACCGTTTTGACAGTAAATGTTTTGGCCAACGCAATCGCAACTCCGGACTCGCCCCGCTGCTGTTTCGTTAGCGCATCTTCTTTTTTCCATGCATGATCAAATTCTGCAACAGCTTTTTCTATAAGTGCTGAACAAGCATGAAGATTTAAACTCATTTCACCGTATTGCTGAATAATGTAAGGATCTTGCTCCGCTGCTTCAACATCCGAACTTATCCACGGCTTTGTATGAGCCTTCACATAAGCTTTTGATTCCTCCAAAGCTCCTTGAGCAATACCGTACAATAAGTGAGTGAGCATAAGCTGAGCCAAATGCGTTCGTACCGTAGGAAAAACCTTTTGCTCTTCGGCTGCTTTATACAATATTTCTTCTTCATAAACGATAACATCTTCAAACTTTACACTTCCGCTATCCGTTTGGCGCTGTCCAAATCCGTCCCAATTATCTTCAGTAACGATTCCGGCTCTATGAGTAGGAAGTACACATAGCAATACCTCATCGCTTCCTTCTTCTTGAGCCGACACTAACAAACGGTCTGAATCCGTTGCCCCGGAACAAAAACTCTTGCTTCCGCTGAGCATTAATCGTCCATTTTCTCGAACTGCTTTTAGTCCTGAATCTCTAGGATTAAAGGCATTGCCCCAAAATAGCTGCTGAGAGGCTGTTTCTTTGTAAAAAGTTTTGTACTGCTTAGTACTTCCAAACAGAAACGTTGAACAAACCGTCAAATAATGATACCCCAACAAGTGTGCAAGTGAACTATCTGCTTTCGCAATGATATTCACGACTTTAAAAACAATCGGCCAGCCGGCTCCATAACCTCCGTATTCCTTAGGAATTGGGAGGGCTAAAAGACCGCTTTTTCTAAGCAGATTACGCTCATGTAGAGGCGTTCCACCTTCTCTATCTCTTTTTACAGCAGTTTTGGAAAACTCTTTAGCCAACTGGTTAGCCAATTCAAGGATCTTCTCTTGAGACGCTGCAATCGTTTGGGTGTTGTTCATGATTACCCTCCTTTCTCACCTTTTAGCGGGTGCTTTATCATTCACTTTCACTTCACCAAATGGACTGATAAATGTGCGCTCGTTCTCATCGTGCTTACACTTAACTGGAAGCCTTGGAAACAAAAGCTCTGCTGTTCGATATGCTTCTTCTAAATGAGGATATCCAGATAAAATAAATGTTTCGATACCTAACTCTGCATATTCTTTGATTCGTTGTGCCACCGTATCAGCATCTCCTACTAAAGCAGTCCCTGCTCCTCCTCGAACTAACCCTACACCAGCCCATAGGTTAGGACTTACCTCTAAGTTTGAACGGTCACCTTGATGCAAGGCGCTCATACGTTTTTGACCTTCTGAATCCATTCGAGAAAATACTTTTTGGGCTGATTTAACAGCTTCTTCATCTACATGTTGAATCAGTTCATCTGCAGCTTTCCAGGCTTCTTCTTCAGTTTCACGAACAATGACATGAAGCCTGATGCCAAATCGAATTTCTCTTCCTGTCTGCTTTGCTTTTTCTTTCATTCGTTCAATTTTTTCTTTGACTTGTGCAGGAGGCTCTCCCCAAGTCAAATAGACGTCTATATGCCTTGAAGCAACGTCCATCGCTACAGGAGAAGAACCTCCAAAATAAAGGGGAGGATACGGTTTTTGGATCGGCGGATAAAGCACGTCGCCACCTTTAACACTCAAGTAGTCTCCGTCGAAGTGAACATCGGATTCATTTAATACCCTTCTCCATATTGTCAAAAATTCATCTGTCAGCTCATAGCGATCGTGATGGTTTAAAAACACTCCGTCTCCTTCTAACTCAACGGGATCTCCTCCTGCTACGACATTAATAAGGAGCCTTCCTTTAGAAAAGCGGTCAAACGTTGCAGCCATTCTTGCGGCTTGTGTAGGCGACATTAAACCCGGGCGTACCGCTACTAAAAACTTCAGATTTTCAGTAACTGGCACTAAAGTAGAGGCAGCAATCCATGCATCTTCACATGATTTTCCCGTCGGAAGCAAAACTCCGCTATAGCCTAGCTCATCCGCAGCTTGTGCAACTTGTTTGCAATAAGAATAGCTTGCAGCCCTGGCTCCCTCATGGCTTCCTAAATAACGTCCATCTCCATACGTTGGAATAAACCAAAATAACTCCACTTGTATTCGCCCCTTTTTAAAGCTACATAAAAAAACTCCGTTATTACAAATAAACTGCAATAAGGAGCCTCAGTTGTCTGATAGCTTCATTTTTTACTATTTTTAAATCAAGCATATGGATTAGGTATAGGGTACTGCTGATTCAACACCCAGTTCCCAACCGTTCGAAGCTTGTATTCAGCTGGATTATGAAGAGTATGAGTTCTTACATTACGCCAGAATCGGTCGTATCCGTATTCAGCATGAACCGAACGCGCTCCCATAACTTCAAATATCTTACTTGTGATATCCAGTGCAGCATTACCAGCAAAAACATTGGCAGCCGCTACGTGAACTGCTAAGTTTCCACGTTCTTCTTCCGTTAATTTTTTGCCTTTTTCCCACGCTTCATCCAATATGAGAGCTGCTTCATCTGCAAGTGCACTGGCTGCTTTTGCTTGAATCCAGAGTTCACCGTATTTTCGCAGTATACCTGGATCATCAGAAGCTTTTTCTACTCCTGATGTTAACCAAGGCCTTGTTTTAGAAGCCGTGTAGTTTTGTGCTTCTTCAATTGCTCCAAAAGCGCTTCCTATAAAGACATTCGTTAAAATAATTTGCGACAGCGCGGCTCCAATAGTTGAAAAAGGAGTAGGATTTTCAACAAAATCTCGAATCACTTCATGTTCTTCTATTCGTACATTTTTAAAATCTACATTTCCACTTCCCGTCTGTCTTTGTCCCATCGCATTCCAATCATCTTTGACGGTAATGCCTGTTCTGTCAGTAGGCACGACGCCGTTTAAATATTGCCCTGTTTCTCTGTCATTAAATGATAGCCATAAGTACTGAGAATCAGGTGAACCAGAACCGAACGCTTTCGTTCCATTTAACAGATAACCTTGTAATTGCTTGTCACCTTTTAGGCTTTCTACTAAAGGATTAGAGGCATTTCCCCAAAAAGCTTGCTGCTGAACAGATAAAAGATAAAAATAGGCCTGCTGTTCTTCTGTGCCTTTGATTCGAATATCTGAGACAAACAAGGAGTGATAGCCGTATAGATGACCCAATGCTGCATCGCCTTTCGCCAACTCTCGAACAATAGCTAAAGCCGTTGACCATCTCCCGCCTTCTCCGCCATATTTTTGAGGAATTAATAAATTTAACAGCCCACTTTGGCGAATAGCATCTTTTTGCTGTTTAGGTGTTCCGCCTTCTTTATCTCTCTGTGCTGCATCCTTTGCAAAAAAAACGGACAGCTTTTTTGCTTGATCAAGATAAATTTCTTCCTTTACAGTTGTTGCAGTCATGTTAAACTCTCCTTTTGGCTCGTCTTTCGATACTGAGCGCCATAGTGTTCATCAGGCAAGAAATGTGATTTTTTAAATAGCTTTTCTCTATAAGTTCCTTCACTGTAATCTGTTTTGAATAAATCTCTTTCCTGCAAAACAGGAATCACTAAATCAATAAAGTCAGCAAACGTTCCCGGCGTGGTCACATAAGCCATATTAAATCCATCCATGCCTGTATCGTCTATCCACTCTTCCATAAAATCAGCTACTTGTTCCGGACTTCCCACAGTAACCGGTCCCATTCCTCCGATACTGACAAATTTCACTACTTCTTCTACCGTCCACTTTCTATCGGGATCACTTATTGTAAATTTCTCTAAAGCGGAACGAACTGAATTCGTCGCAATAAATTCAATAGGCTGTTCTGGTTCATAGGCAGAAACATCGATTCCCGTCCAGCCGCTAAACAGCGTAGCTGCTCCTTCGAAATTGACATAGCTCTCAAACTGAGCAAGCTTCTCCTCAGCCTCTTTTTCAGTTCGTCCAACAATTGGTGTAAATAAATTAAAAATTAATATGCTCTGTGGGTCTCTGCCTTCTGCAGCGATTTGAGCGCGCATTTTTTTCACATAATCTGCGGCTACTTTTTTAGTAGGAAAACTTGTAAAGATACACTCAGCATGTTTGGCGGCAAATGCTCTTCCTGGGGCAGAAGCCCCTGCTTGAAATAAAACTGGAGTTCGCTGCGGGGAAGGTTCTGATAAATGTACACCAGGAACACTAAACCACTTCCCTTTATGATTAATCGGATGAACCCGGTCTGGAAGTGTAAAGATCCCTTTTTCTTTATCTTTTACAACAGCTCCTTCCTCCCAACTTCCTTCCCATAATTTATAGCAAACTTCTAAAAATTCATCGGCAATATCATAGCGGGTTGCATGCGTAAAATGTTCTTCTAATCCTAGATTAATTGACCCGCTTTCAAGATATGAAGTCACAATATTCCATGCAATACGTCCATTTGTTAAATGGTCCAACGTCGAAAATTTTCGCGCAAACGCATAAGGCTTCTCATAAGTAGTAGACACCGTTACCCCAAACCCTAAATGCTTTGTGGCATAGGCCATAGCGGAAATAAGCGCAGTTGGTTCATTCACTGGAAGCTGAGCAGCTTGCTTAAGAGCTCCTTCGTTACTTTTCCTGTAAACGTCATAAACACCTAATACATCGGCTAAAAACAAACCGTCAAACTTTCCTTTTTCCAATAGCTTAGCTAACTTCACCCAGTAATCTAACGTTTTATATTCGGCCGCCTGATCACTTGGGTACGTCCACAAACCAGGTGTCTGATGTACAACACAATTCATATCAAACGCATTTAAATAAATATGTTTCCCCATAGAAACCTCCAAAACTAATTAAATACATAAATTAACTAAGAATTAAATCTGTTTGGAAGTAATCTTAAAACATATTCTTCCAGAGTGTCAATGAAACTTCTCTCTTTATAATGAAAAATAAATGAAGCCATTACTAATGCTGAATTAGGATTTCTTTAAAGGTTATTGACTTATGATTCTAATAACTGTAAATTAACTAACTATACCAATAAATTTAGTTGGTTTATACAATAATTAAAGGAGTTGATAACATGATTGAACTCAAAAATGTAAATAAGGATTTTTTTATAAAAAACAAACCTGTTCAAGCTTTAAACGAGATTAATTTAAAGGTGGATAAAGGAGAAATTTACGGGATTATTGGGTTAAGCGGAGCTGGTAAAAGTACCTTGTTAAGAACAATAAATTTACTAGAACGTCCGGATAATGGACATGTTTTTGTTAATAACCTTGACCTAACTACCTTAACTGAAAAGCAATTATTAAAGGCCAGAAAGAAAATAGGAATTATCTTTCAAAACTTCAACTTATTATCTTCACTTAATGTTTACGGGAATATCGCAGAACTGCTAAAAATTCATCACTACCCTAAAAAAGAAATCAACTCACGCGTAATGGAACTCCTCAAGCTTGTTGGCTTAGAAGATAAGGTTTACGCATATCCGGCAAATCTTTCTGGGGGACAGAAACAACGTGTTGGTATTGCACGAGCGCTTGCTATTAATTCGGAGATACTTTTGTGTGATGAAGCAACTTCAGCATTAGATCCTCAAACAACAGAATCTATTCTACAACTTTTAGTAGATATCAATAAAAAGTTCAACTTAACCATAGTACTTATTACGCATGAAATGGAAGTAATAAAGAGAGTTTGCGATAAGGTTGCTGTTATGGATAAAGGAAAAATTGTAGAATCAGGAAACATCATTAACGTATTTAGTAATCCTCAACACTCTATTACGAAAAGTTTTGTAAAGACCATTTTTAATGAGGAACTTTCTTTTTCAACTGTTAATAAAAGCTTTAAAGATTCGCTAATAATAAAAATTATCATGAGAGAAGAACATAATACCGCTACATTGTTAGAAGAATTAAAACAACAGTTTAATGTATCTACGTTTATTTTATCTGGTACCATCACTGCCGTTAAAGGCTATCCATTAAGCATTTTACTTCTTCGAATCAACGGCCCACACCTAGATATAGCGAATGCTAAGAACTATATACAAAATCATGTTTTTTACACAGAAATAATTTCAAAACCTCAACTAAAAAACCAAGGAATGTCTATTACTTCATAATCATTTAAAGGAGAATATCTAATGCAAGAATTATACTCATTATTTTCTCAAGGTATCATTGATACCATTGTTATGGTTTTGATTTCACTCATTCTTTCTACTCTTATAGGAATACCCTTAGGAATTCTTCTGGTTATCACTAGACAAAACCACTTATTATCTAATACATATATCTTCACAATACTCAACACGATTATAAATATTTTAAGATCGGTACCTTTTATCGTTTTACTCGTAGCTATTATTCCATTTACCACTTTTATAGTTGGTACTCCTATTGGTATAAAAGGAGCTGTTGTACCGCTAATTGTATATACTGCCCCCTATATTGCACGTTTGATGGAAACTACTTTATTAGAGGTAGATTGGGGAGTCATCGAAGCTTATAGAGGAATGGGAGCTTCTAAAGTACAAATTGTTTTTCGAATCATGTTACGCGAATCTAGATCCGGTATTATCTTATGTCTTACTATTGCAACTATTGGTTTAATTGGGGCTTCTGCTATGGCAGGTGCGGTTGGAGCCGGGGGACTTGGTGATTTGGCGTTAAGATATGGATATCAACAGTGGGATTTAAAGATAATGTTTATTACTGTTATTATCTTAATCGCAATTGTTCAACTCGTTCAATCTAGCGGTAATTATTTATCTAAAAAATTGCAGCGAAAATAAAGCTAATTATTACCAATAAGGAGGAAAATCAAAGTGAATAACAAACTAGTAAGGTTATTAATTGTTATTTTAATCATTTTTGCAGTTGCAGGATGTAGCAAACCGGATTCTGTTGCGACTTCTGAGAAAACGCAAATCATTAATATTGGAGTTACATCTGGTCCTTTTGAAAAAATTGCAAATAAACTAAAAGAAGTAGCAAAAAATAGAGGTATTACTGTTAAAGTCACTACGTTTAATGATTATATTTTACCTAATCAAGCTCTAGTACAAGGTAAAATCGACGTAAATGTTTATCAAACAAGTCAATTTTTAGAACAATATAACAAGGATCACAAAACAAATATCACCGCAATCGCTAAAGCATATACTAGCTCTCAAGCTATTTATTCTGAGAAATACAATGATATTAAAGATATTCCAAAAAACGCCACAGTAGGCATCCCAAATGACCCAATTAATCTTTGGAGAGGCTTACTTATCTATCAAAGCGCCGGTCTTATTACATTAAAACCCGGTACAAACAGCAAAGCAACCATAAAAGACATTGAAGAAAATCCTAAAAACCTAAAGTTTAAAGAACTCGAAGCAGGAATGTTAGCACCTACTTTAAAAAACTTGGATGCTGCTATCATACCTAGCAACTATGCATTGCAAAATGGATATAATCCTAAAAAAGACGCATTGTTCCTAGAAGACAGTGATAAGTTTGCAACATTTGCGGCAGTCACTCCCAAAAACAAAGACAATAAACAGATTAAAAAACTAGTTGAATTATATGGCTCAAAAGAAATGAAAGCATATATTAAAAAGCATTACGACGGCGTCTATAACCCTGTAGATAATCCTTTTGATTTGACTGAAGAAACAGTAAAACAATAAAAAAAGCGCCACATTTTCTTTTGAAAAATGTGGCGCTTTTAGCGTTAGTCTTCAATACAAAGATACTGAATTACTTCTTTTAAAGTTTTCTCTTTCATCGATTCAATGTGTAAGTGATATCTCTCGAATGACAGATGTTTAGTTAACGGATTTGGTACAATCACACAGCGTAAGCCTGCTGCCATAGCAGCTTTCGCACCATTAGAAGAATCTTCAAATGCTAAAGCTTCAGAGGGCTCTACTCCTAGCTTTTCAATTGCATTTCGGTAAAGAGCCGGATCTGGCTTCACTTTTTCTACATCATCGCGCGTTTGAATGACTTCAAAATAGTGCAGCAAATCTAGCTCTTTTAAAAATGCTGTTACCCAGTCTCGATATGAGCTGCTTGCTAAACCAATTTTTAATCCAAGTTCTTTTGCTTCTGCCAAGTACTCCGCTACACCTTCTCGGGCTACTAATGATTTCATTTTTTCTTGATGACGTCTTAACGATTCTTGAGCTAGTTCCTCTTTTGTGAACTCATTGTTAAACTGCTGAAGCAAGTAATCGTAAAGTGCTGTAGCATCCGTTCCTACATAAGAAGCAAACGTTGCAATCGGTAGATCTACTCCCCTGTCTTCTAACATTTCGCGGTATACCTCATACCACACTGATTCTGTATCAATAATTAATCCATCAAAATCAAACACAACTGCTTTAATCATAATTTACCTACCTTTTTCTATCTTATCGTTCTTACATAGTAACACGTTCAAAATACGTAATCCATAAATGTGGCTTCCTTAATAAGATAGGCTTAAACAGGTAGTTTCTATCCTTACTTTTCTCCGACTTTCATCAAAGGTGACATTTCTTCTGTTTCCTTAAACTCAATGGAAGACAGCTGCCTTCTAAAACCTTTCGTTGCATACGCTAAATAAACTAAACCAGCAATCGCCCAGCCAATACCAAGTAAAAATGAATTGCGCTCCAAGTTAAGCCATAAAACGCCAATCGCCGCTGCTCCTAATAGTGGCATAATAATGTATGACCAAAAACCCTTAGCCGACCGGTGCTGCTTTTGATGAACAGCATAGTGCGCAATAACCGAAATATTAACAAAAGAAAACGCAATGAGTGCTCCAAAATTAATAAATGACGTAGCCGTTGCCAGACTGAAGAAAATGGCAGTTGCTGATACAAATCCGACTAATACAATATTTCGAGAGGGAGTGCGCAGCTTAGGATGAACATAACCAAAAAATGACTGAGGTAAAATTCGATCGCGTCCCATTACGTATAATAAACGCGAAACGCTTGCATGCGATGACATGCCTGATGATAATGTTCCTGCAATTCCTCCAGCTAAAAAGACAATTTGAAACAGCGTACCGCTCACATACATAGCAATTTCAGGAGCCGCAGCGTCTGGATGCTTAAATCCTTCTAACGTTGGAAAAACCGCTTGAATAAAATAAGATGTCACGGTAAACATGACTCCTCCGATTAATGCAACTAAAAAAATAGCTTGCGGAATCGTTTTTTTAGGATTGGGCGTTTCTTCTGATAACATAGCCACTGCATCAAATCCTAAATAGGAAAAACACATAAGTGTGGCTCCCGCTATTAGCCCTGATGACGTCATGTTCTGATTAAAGAAAGGCTTCATAGAAAAAAGAGTACCTTCTCCCATTCCTCCTAGCAAGGCTTTGATTGAAACAGCAACAAACAATACTAAAATCGTCATTTGAAATATAACAAGAAACGTATTGAAATTGGCGGTGAAATTAACGCTTCGTAAATTTAGCAGCGTAACGATAATGACGAAGCTGACAACCCAAATCCACGATGGTACCGAAGGAAAAATAGATGATAAATAAATTTGAAAAATAAGTGCGTTAACCATCGGTAAAAAGAGATAATCCATTAGTGCAGACCAGCCAACTAAGAACCCTAAATGCGGATTGATTGTCTTTTGCGTATATGTATAAGCTGACCCTGCATTTGGAAACACTTGAATCATCTTTTTGTAGCTTACTGCCGTGAGAAGCATCCCGACAAGGGCTATTATATAAGACGTGGGAACGTGTCCATTCGTCATATCAGACGCAATCCCAAACGTATCAAACACTACCATCGGAGTCATATATCCGATCCCCATTAATACAATCTGCCATAATTTCAACGACCTTTTTAATGTTACTGTTTCATGTTTCATTTATCTTCCCCCTTCTATTTATTAAGAACATTCTGACAATTAAATCCATAAATGCCTGTATTTAATTTCTTTATATAAAAATGAATGACTTTCATTCATTTTTATATAAAGAGTAGTTACATTTACTATAACAAATATATGATTTATTTCTTTAAGTTAGTAAGGGTTGCTAACAAACTCTCTTTTTCTTTTATCATATTATGAAAGCGCTTTATTTTAAATAGCTATATGTTCCTAATCTCCTGCTATATCAACGCAGAAATACCCTCTGAATAAGAGGGATTTCTGCTTACAAGCCGTTATTCAATCATCGTATCTAATGACTCTCTTTTCGTTTTCACTGCAACTAAACTAGCAAAATCATGAATGATTGTAGCTGCAAGCAACGAGGTTATCTGAGTTGGATCATAAGAAGGCAGCACTTCCACCAGGTCAAATCCAACATAGTTAAATTCCGTCAGAGAACGGATCATTTTTAGCGTTTCTCTGCTGCTGAATCCTCCTACTTCAAGCGTTCCTGTTCCTGGTGCACAAGAAGGATCAACAAAATCAATATCAAACGTTAAAAAGCACGGCGTATCTCCAATCGCTGTCTTCATTTGCTCTAAAATCACTGAAAATCCTTGATGTTCAAGCTCCCCTGCCGTTACTACATGATAACCAAGGTCTTTGCTTTCTTGAACATCTCCCGGATGATTTAATGTTCCTCTGATACCAATTTGAAAGACCTTCTTTGGATCTACTAGCCCTTCTTCATATGCGCGTATAAAAGGAGATCCGTGCCAATATTTTTCATCGTAATACGTATCCCACGTGTCTGTATGAGAATCAAAATGAATCATAGCCACTGGACCATATCTTTTAGCAGCAGCACGAAGGCTTGCTAAGGTAATCGAATGATCTCCTCCAATTCCAATTGGAACAATTCCTCTATCCATAAGAGTGCCTACTGCTTCCTCCATTAATTCATAGCTTCTGTGAATATTATGCGGAATAACGGGCACATCACCAATATCGATAGCATTTGTATCATCGAATGGATATACGTCGTGTACCGGGTGATAAGGAAACAGCGTCATGGAAGCTTGCCGAATTGCCTGAGGTGCAAAGCGCGCACCTACTCTAAAAGATGCTGCCGTATCAAACGGCATCCCTACTAGCCCTACTTTTGCATTTTCTCTTTCCGCTGGCAGCCTCATAAATGAGCCCGTTGTACAAAATTCTGGTTTGACATCTGGGGACAATGGATATTTCATAATTTACTCCTCCGTTTCAATGATTTCAGTTAGTCGCTAGGCATTTCCACTACTAAAATCATTGAAAGCAATACGGGAATAAGAAACGTTTGCCGACTCATATTCATTGCTCCTTGTTACATTTATTGGTGGTTCAGCTCATTTAATACTTTTTCAAATGTAGAAATGACTTGATCTACTTCTTCCGCTGAAATAGTCAACGGCGGCTCAATACGAATTGTTTTAGAGTTTACAAGCGTCCCGGCTACTAGAATCCCTTCATCAAACATACCTTTAGAAAGCGCGTAGCCAATTTCATCTTGGTGAAACTCAATTCCAATCATTAAACCTTGCCCTCTGATTTCAAGTACTTTATCTCCATGTTTTTCAGCGGCTTTCTTTAAACCAGCAAGGAAATATTCTCCCAGCTCTTTTGCACGGTTTGGCAGCTGTTCTTCAATCAACACGTTAATGGTTGCAATAGCGGCTGCGCAGGCAAGCGGGTTGCCTCCAAACGTTGTTGTGTGCATAAAAGGATTATCAAAGAAGCTTGAAAACACTTTTTCTTTTGCTACGACTGCCCCAGCAGGCATAACTCCTCCTCCAAACGCTTTAGCAAGACATAAAATATCGGGTACAACATCATATAGTTCTGATGCAAACATTTCACCGGTACGTCCCATACCTGTTTGAACTTCATCAAAAATTAAGATAGCGTCGTACTCATCACATAGTGCACGCACTTCTTTTAAATAATTTTCAGGAGGAAGAATAATGCCACCTTCTCCTTGAATCGGTTCTAATAAAACAGCTGCCACATCTTCCCCTACAAGCGCGCACGTTTCAAATGTTTTACGCATCATGTCAATATCACCAAACGGCACGTGACGGAAACCTGGAATTAACGGCAGAAATGGTTTACGGAACATTCCTTTTGCCGTACCTGATAAAGAACCTAGACTTTTTCCGTGAAAAGAACGTGTTGTGGAAATAAACGTTGTTCGATCACTATACATTTTCGCTAATTTTAAAGCGGCTTCTACACTTTCTGTTCCGCTGTTTGTGAAAAAGGAATACTTCAAATCACCCGGTGTAATATCCGCTAAAATTTTCGCAAGCATCGCACGAAGTGGATCTAATAAGTCTTGGCTATGGAGCGCTTGACGCTGAAGCTGATCTTGAACAGCTTTGACTACTTTAGGATGGCGGTGCCCCACGTTATAAATTCCAAATCCGCCCAAACAATCAATGTATTTTTTACCGTTTACATCCGTAAAACAAGAGCCTTCATCTGACCATTCAACAGCTGCAAACTGCGTATCCACCGTTACTGTTTTGCGATATTCTAAAAAGCCTGGGTTGACATGCTCACGAAATCCGTCTACTGTTTCTTTCGTAATCCACTGTGCTTCTTCAGCTGACACTTGGCTTTTTTCAATAAGCCCCAATACTTTGTTGATATATTCGTTTACTTCACCATATGCTTTGTTTACCTCTTGATTTTTCGTCACTGTATTCATTTTTATATCGCTCCTTCTCTACTTTTTAATTTTTAAACCAGCCGATTGGCTCTACTTGTAAATTAATATTAATTTGTTTTACTTCTTGAAATTCTTCCAATCCAAACGTGCCCAGTCCTCGACCAATTCCGCTCTGCTTATATCCGCCCCAAGGCGCTTCGTTAAATGTAAAATGATATGTGTTTACCCAAGTGATGCCTGCACGCAGCTTTTTAATCACCCGAAGAGCTTTTGCGCCGTCGTTTGTAAACACACTGCCTGCCAAACCATATTCCGTATCATTTGCAAGCTTAATAGCTTCTTTTTCGTCTTTAAACGTTTGAATAACGACAACGGGTCCAAAGATTTCATCTTGCACAATTTTCATATTTGACGTAACGTTACTAAAAACCGTAGGTTCTACAAAGAATCCTTTTTCCAATCCACTGCTAGTGATTCGATTGCCTCCGCATACAAGGCGGGCGCCTTCTTGCTTTCCGATTTCGATGTACTTTAATACTTTTTTCATATGTTCTTCACTTACAAGAGGGCCCATTTCAATCTCTTGATCCATTCCATTTCCTACTTTAATTTTTTGAGCACGCTCTGCAAAACGTTCGATAAATCTCTCAGCGATGCTTTCTTCTACTAAAATACGAGAACCTGCAGCGCAAATTTGGCCGCTCCCTGCAAAAATTCCAAATAAGGCATAATCTACAGCTGTTTCAAAATCAGCGTCAGCAAATATAATGTTCGGTGACTTTCCTCCAAGTTCTAAAGAGACTTTCGTTACATTCTCTGCTGCTTGACGCATAATGTGTTTTCCAGTTACCGTTCCTCCTGTAAAGGAAATCTTATCAACACGCTTATCTTGAATAAGCGTATTTCCCACAGTATCTCCGGCTCCCATAACAAGGTTTGCTACTCCTTTTGGCAATCCTACGCTTTCTAAAATCTCAAAAAGTTTTGTAGGAGTAACCGGTGTCACTTCAGAAGGTTTAAATACAATCGTATTTCCTGCAGCTAAAGCAGGTGCAATTTTCCACACGCTCATCAACAGCGGATAATTCCAAGGTACAATCAGTCCGCACACCCCAATTGGTTCTTTTATAACCATTGCTTGCATAGGTGCCGGAACACTGTACGTTTGACCGTCTGGCTTTGTAATTAATCCAGCGTAATACCTAAAACAAGCAGCTGCATCTTCCACATCAGCCTCAGCTTCGCGATAGGGCTTTCCGTTATCCATTGTTTCTAGCGCTGCTAATTCTTCTTTCGCTTCTTCAAGCTTATCGGCAATTTTAAATAAGATAGCTGCTCTTTCAGATGCAGAAGTCTCAGACCAAATTCCGCTGTCAAAAGCTTCTCGTGCTGCTCCAATCGCCGTTTTCATATCTTCTATGCTGCCTTCTGCAGCATATCCAATCACTTCACCTGTAGCTGGATTAACAGTAGGACGCTGCTTCTCTGCTTTTTTCCACTCTCCGTTTATGTACATATTCAAAGTTAACGTTTTAACGGCTGTACGATCCATAAGATACCTCCTTATTAAATAACGACTGATTGTCAGTCATTTTAAACTTTTAAAAACTTATAATTCTGATAATTGATTATATATTTTGAATGAATGTCAGTCATTTTGATAGGTGTAATACCAGCAGCGCTAATATTACACGGATGGCACAAGAGAACGCTTTAAGAATTGAAAAAGTTCTTCCTTCGATTGCTCAAGTGTGACATCTTGCTCTCGCCCGATATAAAAAAGTTCAGCAGCATTTTCAATCAAATTGATCATCGTTTTAGCTGTCCATTTAACGTTAAGCTGCTTGATGACTTCTTCTTTTTTTACAGCCTCATTTAATACCTCTTCAAACCAGTTGTAATAAGGTAAATAAATAGCTTCCCATGTTTCTAATGAATAGTCAAAAGCAAGCCCCGAATAGCATAAAACAAGAACATCTCTATATTCATCTGTTGTTTTATACGTTTCGTCAATCATTACCTCTAATGTACTTAAAAAATTTGTTGCTGCTTTAGCTCTTTCTTTAATTTTTTCAAGCGACAAAGAAAGTAAGTTTTCTGCAATAGCAGGAACAAGGGCATTTTTGGATCTAAAATAAAGATAAAAAGTTCCTTGAGCTACGCCTGCACGCTTTACAATGTCTGAAATTGACGTTTTATCAAGCCCCTTTTCAGATATAACTTCAATCGCTGCCTGTAAGATTTTATCGTATTTTTCACTTGTGCTTGTAACCAACTCTTTCCCTCCACCTATAAAATGAATGACTTTCATTCATTTTACTATAAGCAACCAGAATTACGCAAGATAAAATTTTCTGAATCTTTAAATTTAATTAAAAAATTGGTCGTATGCCGGCTTCCAAAATATTTTTTATTTTATCAATTTCCCTTCAGGGTTCTTATATATCTCACTGTTATTTCCCTTCCTTTTATAATTCAAGGCAAAAGCTGATACAACGCTCTTTAAGCACCTATTCTTCCGGAAAAATAACTATATTAGAAAGATACTTTTTCGCGTTTATTTATACAGCTTGATCGTCTAATTACTCTTGACTTGAAGTTGACGGAGTAAAAAAAAGAGTGGTAACATGTAAAACTGATTCAACAGTCACTTATTCCATCCATTTATTTCCCATAATTTCTCTTAACTACGATGTACATTTTTAGTTAAAAATAACTTTACATCATCTAAAATCATCCACTATGTTTATTTCACATTTTAAATTTTCTAGGTTTATCATTTGAAAAAGCGGGTATACATTTCGTTGTGTTTAGTAGCCGTTTTACATATTAATCAGTTTGATTTAAAACTTTATAAAGGAGTTACATTGCATGAAGAAACTATTGTTAATCAGCATGACTTGTTTTCTTCTAGTTATTACTTCAGCTTGCGGTAACGGTAATGGAGCATTTAAAGATAAAAAAACCATTACCATCGGCATGAATAACTATACTGAAAACATCGCCTACACGTACGTCTGGAAACACATTTTAGAAGATCGAGGCTACAAGGTTAGAACTGTTTTCTTAGAGAAAGCTGGTGTTTGGGTAGGAACAGCTAATGACGACATTGATATCTCATTTGCACCATGGCTCCCTACAACAGATGCGCCTTTTTACAAAAAATATAAAGATCAAGTGAACATTGAAGACCCTTGGCTTAAAAACGCACGCTTAGGATTCGCAGTTCCCGCCTACATGAAAGACGTGAACACAACGGAAGACCTTGCTAAAGTTGCTTCCGATGTCGATAACAAAGTCATTGGAATTGACCCAGGCTCCAGTATTAACGGATTAGCCGAACAAGCGTTAAAAGATTATAACCTAAAAAGCTATACGCTTGTAAAATCGTCTGAAGCAGCTATGCTCAGTGAACTGCGCAAAGCTTATGATGCCAAAAAACCAATTGTTGTTACTATGTGGAATCCGCACTGGGCTTTTGCAGACTTTGATATCAAATACTTAAAAGATCCTAAAAATTCGTTTGGAGACCCTGACAACATATACACAATGACAAGCAAGGAATTTAAAAAGACAAATCCTCAAGTCATAAAATTGATGAATAATGCACAGATGAATGATAAATTAATCAGTCCTCTTCTGTCACAAGTCGAAAAATCTTCCAATCCTGAAGAAGCAGCGCAAGAATGGGTAAAAAAGCATAAAAAGCTAGTCGACAGTTGGACAAAAGATTAATGAACGTAAAAGAAAACAACAATTGAGGTGGACATATGGAACACGTAAAATTAAAAGTAAAAAATATAACCAAAGTGTTTGGTAAGAATCCGTCAAAAGCGATTGATTTACTTCAAAAAGGAAAAACAAAAAAAGAAATTCTAGAAGAAACAGGAATGACAATCGGAGTTAATCAAGCAAACTTCGAAATCAAATCCGGTGAAATCTTCGTTATTATGGGACTGTCTGGAAGTGGTAAATCCACTTTAGTTCGTATGTTTAATCGCCTTGTTGAACCAACATCTGGATCCCTTATTTTAGACGGTGCCGATGTAGTAAAAATGAACAAAGAGGAACTTCGCGACATGCGCCGAAAAAAAATGAGCATGGTCTTCCAAAACTTTGCCTTATTCCCTCACCGTACAGTTCTTGATAACACAGAATACGGATTAGAAGTTCAAGGTACACCAAAGGCCGAACGTGAAAAAAAAGCAAAAGAAGCGCTTGAACTAGTAGGTTTAAAAGGATACGAAAATCAATATCCTGGTGAACTGAGCGGCGGTATGCAGCAGCGTGTCGGACTCGCTCGAGCGCTTGCCAATGACCCTGACATTTTACTAATGGATGAAGCATTCAGTGCATTAGATCCGCTTATTCGTAAAGATATGCAAGATTTCTTACTAGAGCTTCAAGAAAAAATGGAACGAACAATCATTTTTATTACCCATGATCTTGATGAAGCCCTTCGAATCGGAGATCGAATCGTATTAATGAAAGACGGCAGTGTTGTTCAAGTAGGAACACCCGAAGAAATTATGACAAATCCCGCTAATGATTATGTCGAGCGCTTTGTCGAAGACGTTAATGTAGCTAAAGTATACACAGCTGAAAGCGTGATGAATCGTGCCGAATCCATTACCGTAGACCGAGGTCCGCGCGTGGCGCTTAAAATTATGCAAGAAGCTGGTTATTCAAGCATCTATGTAGTAGACAAGAAAAAAACTCTTCTAGGAGTTGTAACTGCAGATGATATTAGCCGCGCCATTAAACAAGATAAACTGACAGCAGACGTATTAGATACGGATATTCCGACTGTTACAACAGATACGCTACTAGAAAACTTGTACGACAAAATGGTTATCAGTCGCTTTCCGCTACCAGTTGTAGATGAAAACCATCGTCTGCGCGGCATCATAAAAAAAGAACGAGTGATTGAAGCACTCGCCGGTACTGATAGTAATGAGGTGAACGTAAATGAATAGTATCCCTAAAATTCCCGTTGGCAATTGGATTGACCATTTTGTCACGTTTTTAAATGACAATATCAAAGGATTCTTTGATGTTATTTCAGCTATTGTCGATGGTATTGTAAGTTTTATTGTACTAGTGCTAACCTTTCCCCCAGCATTAATTTTAATCTTAATTGTCGGAATCATTGCTTGGTTTTCAAGTAAAAAATGGTCGTTTACTATTTTATCGATGATTGGCCTGTTATTTATTCTTAACCTTGGCTACTGGCAAGAAACAATGGACACACTCGCCCTCGTTTTAACAAGCGTATTTATTTCGATTATAGTAGGAATCCCGCTAGGCATTTGGGCATCTCAAAGCGAAAAGACGGCTCGAATTATTACGCCAATCTTAGACTTTATGCAAACAATGCCCGCATTTGTTTATTTGATTCCAGCACTTTTCTTCTTTGGAATCGGTGTGGTACCAGGTGTTATCTCATCTGTTATCTTTGCAATGCCTCCAACGATTCGCTTAACGAACTTAGGTATCCGTGAAGTACCCGCTGACTTAGTAGAAGCAGCAAATGCCTACGGTTCAACAACAAAACAAAAATTATTTAAAGTACAGCTTCCATTAGCTACAAAAACAATCATGGCAGGAATTAACCAAAGCATCATGCTATCTCTCTCAATGGTTGTTATCGCCTCTCTTGTAGGTGCTCCGGGACTTGGTGCGGAAGTATATCGTGCAGTTTCTCGACTTGAAGTTGGCACGGGCTTTGAAGCCGGAATTTCAATCGTTATTTTAGCGATTATTTTAGACCGTATTACTCAATATTTTGGAAATCGTTCAAAACAACGAGCATAAGTAAAAAAGAAGCCAACTCCGGTGAGTTGGCTTCTTTTTATTTATTCTTGTAACAAGCTACAAAGATTGCTTCTCCTTGAAACGATTCAATTCTTTGTTGATTCGTTTTGATTTCGAAAAACTGCTTAAATCCGCTTGGTATATTCAGCATATATTGAGTAAGATCACGCTTTGTCTCTTCCGGAACATTCATCATCCCACACCAGTCATCAAATAAAAAGCGCTTTGGAAAAGTTGTCAGCACTTCTATACGGAATCCTTGCATTTCAAGCATAGAAAGCCACTCTGTTTTTTTATAAGCACGATAATGGCTTGGATCTCTTGTCTTTTCAACTCGATTATAAAACTCGTCATAAGCATTCACTTCCGGGGCTACATTGTCAATGAGCAAGAATTGTCCGCCTGGCTTTAACACTCGATATACCTCTTTGATGAACTGTTTAATGTTTGGAAAATGGTGCGGTGCAATTCTGCACGTTACAGTATCAAACTCGTCATCTTGAAATGGCATATCTTCAGCATCTCCTTGAACAAAAGATACGTTTTCATGACCATTTCCTGTAATGAAGCCTTCAGCACTTTGCAACATTTGAGGAGTTAAGTCAAAAGCCGTTACTTCTTGAAAGACAGGTGCTAGCTTATTTGCCACGTGTCCTCCTCCTGTTGCTACATCAAGCAGCTTTCCTCCTCTATTTTCTTCAGCAATTTCCGCTAAAACAGCTAAATCTTTGCCTTTCGCATGACCTTTACTTTTGACGTACTTTCCAGCATTCCCCCCGAACTGACTGACCACCATTTCTTTATTACTCATCTATTCTCCCCCCCATTTCCCTCTTTAAAACTCTCTCTTACTTTGCCTAGTGCATTCACATATTTATTATGAAACGTGTGAATGTATTCTTTTTCTTTCTCCCCATTGATGAAACATGCGAAACAGCGGAGGAAGAAGCAGCCAAATGGTTAAAATTCGAAGCACTTGGACCGCTACTACCAACGTCGAATCGGCTTGCAATACAATGGATGTAGTCGCCATTTCTGCAATGCCTCCAGGAGCAAAAGCTAAAATAGACGTAATAAGCTCAATTCCAGTTATTTTGGAGACGAATAGTGCACAAACAAACATAGCAGCAATTAAGCCGATTGTATTAATAAGCGCAACAACTATAATTTTTTTTACGCCAATAAACATTTCTTTATGGAAGCGAGAACCAATGCTTGACGCGATAAAAATTTGCGATAAAACCATCACAGAATGAGGCCAGTATGCTTGAAGATTATAGCCCGCGTACGATGAAGCAGCTGTTTGAACAATCGCAACAGTAAGCATTCCCCCTACTAACCAAGGAGCAGGAAATTTTAGTTTTTTTCCTATATAATAGCCTACTACTGCTGTAACGATTAAAACGCCTGTCCATAGCAGTGATTCCCACCCAAAAATACTTGGAGTAGCTGACACTGCATGCCGACCTGTATTACTTCCCCAATAGACCACAAATAAAGGAACAGCAAGCACAACTAAAAACACGCGCATCGTTTGAATGATGCTTACAACTGCCGTATTGGCCCCTACCTCTTCAGCCATGCCTGGCATTGCGCTCATTCCTCCAGGAGTCGTGCCGAAAAAGCTTGTTAATAAGTCTGTGGAACTGAACTTCCATAGCAAATAACCGGATAAAAGAGAAAAAACAACGGACAGCAAAAGCATGATCGTAATGGTGGACCAGTGAGATTGAAACGTAGTTAATACAGACAAGTTAATCTTTTGACCTAATTCAATTCCTAAAATACACTGTCCTGCGTACAGCCAATATTTTGGAATACCTTTTTTGCTTGTTTGAGATAAAAAACCCGGCTTTCGGAAAGCTAGAATAGCAGCTAAAATGAGGGTCCCAAGCATCCAGCCAATGGATAAGCCTGTTAACGATAAAAGAAATCCTCCCACGCTTGTTAATAAAATAAAAAATATAGATTGTAAAAAAATAATTCTTGCGTTCATATCTACTTCCTTCCTTCTACAAGGCTTTTCTTTCTTACACCGAACATTCCTCTTCTTAACTATAGTATAATTTTAGAGATAATTAAAATATCGAAATTTTATTATAAACCATTCATTTTTTTTATTCCTGGAGGGGTAGTATGGACGATCGAGATTGGCTTATTCTACAAGTGTTGTATCGAGAAAAAAACATTACAAAAGCAGCCAAGGAGCTGTTTATCTCTCAGCCTGCGCTTACGCATAGACTGCAGCAGATGGAGAAGGAATTTCATGTTCAGATTGTGAACAGAGGACGCCGCGGAGTTCAGTTTACACCGCAGGGAGAATATTTAGTGAAGTGCGCAGAAGAAATGCTGCTCACGCTTCAAAAAATAAAAGAAAATGTGTTAAACATGGATGATCAATTAACCGGTACTTTACGTCTAGGAGTGTCTAACTTTTTCACTGACTACAAGCTCCCTGGACTATTACGGTTATTTAAAGAGCGATTTCCTGACGTTGAATTCAAAGTCACGACCGGATGGAGCAGTGACATGGCCCACTTACTTTATAAGCACGATGTTCATATTGCGTTTGTAAAAGGTGATTATAACTGGCAGGATCAGAAAGAGTTGCTTTTTAAAGAAACGATTTGCATTGCGTCTGCACAGCCTGTTGACATAAACAACCTTCCCAATATACCTCGAATTGACTATCACCAAGATCGTTTTTTAAAAACATCTGTTGATAACTGGTGGGCTGAAAATTACTCTCAGCCTCCCCTTGTCAGTATTGAAGTGGATAAAGCAGAAACATGCAAAAAGATGGTTGTAAACGGACTCGGTTATGCGATTTTGCCGAGTATGCTGCTTGATGACGCAGCAGAGATTTACAGATACACGTTAAAAACAAAAGACCAGCAGCCTTTAACACGCAGTACATGGATGTTTTATCATGAGGATTCATTAAAAATTAACATCGTAAAAGCTTTTATTGAGTTCATTCAAAACTTGGATTTAAAGGATGTACACTGATAGAAAGAGGTTGAGACATACCGAAATGAATTCAATCTAAAGACGAACAAATGGGATATATGAGCTGAACTGCTTTTGACACCGCAGTTGATTTCCGTGCAAGACTTCGCTTTCCGCGGGCGGCCGGTGAGCCTCCTCGTCGCTTACGCTCCTGTGGTGTCTCACCTGTTCCGCTTTTCCCGCAGGAGTCTTCGTCTTGCCCTCCAATCAACTGCTAGAAGGAACGAAACAGATGAAACTATGCTTAACACAACAAAAAAACGAACCACGAATCAAACATCTTGATCAATGGTTCGTTTTTCACTTCGTCTAAAATTCTTTTGTCCCAACCTCTTTCTATTGTATTTATTCATCATTTGTTCCACCCATTAAGTCAGAATACAGCTTGCTTTGCTGTTCAAGAAATACCTTAGCACCGCTGCTATTTTTATAAAAAGAGGTTAAATCGTTATCTTTAAGCAGTTGTTCCCATTCTTTTGTATGAACCATTTCATACACTGTCTTATTCCAATATGCTACCTGCTCTTTGGTCATATTAGGCGGTCCCATTAGACCTCTCCAATGGCTAAATGTTACGTCAATTCCCGCTTCTTTCCACGTGGGGATCTCTTTTAGCTCTTCTAGCCTGCTGGGAGAAGAAACGGCGAGTATTCTTACCTGCCCTTGTTCGTACTGCTTTTTTACTTCTGATAATGACATAGGTGCTACATCTAGCTGATGATGAACGAGCGCATCGATCACTTTATGACTGCTGTTGTAAACGAAGAACTCAAGCTTGGAAGAGTCTACGCCTGCTTTTTTATTTAGCTGCATGAACGATAAATGATCGTCGTTTCCTAAGCGAGGTGATATTCCCACTTTCATACTGGATTCACTTTGATTTAACGTGCGTATGAGCTGTTTTAAATTATATATAGGAGAGTTAGCAGGGACTACGATGACCTCCCATTCAGATGTTAAAATAGCGAGCGGAGTAAAGTCTTTATAGGTTAATTGACTTTGCCCTAGCAAATTATTTGTAATCAGCAAACTGGAATTTCCGGAAACAATATTCCCTTCTTTTCTCTGTTTAATATATTTCCATCCTTCTTCACCTTGCCCACCTATTTTATTACTAACAGAAACGGGTACCTTCACAATCTTCTTTTCCGTTAGCACTTGTTGAATGGCTCTTACTGTTGCATCTGCTCCTCCGCCTTTTGCACCGGCTGCCACAATTTCAATTTTTTTCATATCAATACGTTCTTTTTTAGAGGGAGAAGAACAGCTAACAAGCAATACACTTATAAACACTATCATGAGCTTTTTGATCATATATACCATCCTTCAAGGCTAATGCTACGCTAAATAGTACTTGCGCTCCGGCCGTCCAATAATCCCATAATCATATTCAACGTGACATTCACCAGTTGATACTAGATACTCTAAATATCGTCTAGCTGTCGTTCTAGATACTCCCATTTGTTGCCCCATCTCTTCGATTGTAATTCCTTTGATGCTTTTTAAAATGTCTTTTGACTTTTGTAATGTGATACCATCAATACCTGAAGGAAGAGATTTATCCGCTTTTGGCTTTGTTCTGACATGTCCAAAGTACGCATCAATAAATGATTGATCAACTTCTTCATGCGTACTAAACAGTTCCTTTTTCTCTTGATACTGTTTAATAGCATTAATGAAGGATTCCATCATAACGGGCTTAATCAAATAATTAACGACGCCGTTTCTCAAACAGATTTCTACAATGTTTTTTTCTGTTGCAGCCGTTACCACGATAACGTCAACTTGTGGAAACTGCGCTCTAATTTTTGGCAGTAAATCCGTTCCCATTTCATCTGGCATATAGATGTCTAAAAGAAGTAAATCAACTTTCTTCTCCTTTAACATCTCAAGCGTCTCTTTTGCATTCAACGCTTTGCCTACAACTTCTACACCATCTACTTCTAATAAAAATCGCTCTTGAACTTGAGCAATTCGAAAATCGTCTTCTGCAATTGCGACTCGTAACATTTCGACTCTCCCCTTACTTCTCATGATTCAGTTTTTTGGAAGGTAAACTGAAAAAATGGCTCCTCCTTCTGGCTGATTATACACTTCAATAGATCCTCCAAGTTCATCTACCATTTTCTTTATATTTGCCAGTCCGTATCCTCTATCTGTACCTTTGGTTGAAAAACCTTTTGTGAAAATTTGATTTAGTACTTCTTCTGATATACCTGGTCCGTTATCCATCACTTCAATAATTAAATCATGACCAATATCGGTAATAAAAAACGACACTTCTTTTTTAGACTGCTGACTCACCGCTTCAAATGCATTATCAATTAAGTTCCCAATAATGATAATGAGATGAGAAATTTCAATATGTTCTGGGAGCGTATCGAGTGTACTCTCCGAATCAACCGAAAAGTGAATTTTCTTTTCAGATGCTTTTCCAATCTTCCCAAGCAATATTGCTTGGACTTTAGAATCTAATATCTGATCAAATAGAATACGATTTTGTGTTTGGTGTACGGCTGATTCTTTTTGAATAAACTCAAATGCATCTTTGTACTGCCCTAACTGCAGCAAACCCGACAAAACATACAGCTTATTCGTAAACTCATGCGTTTGAGCCCGTAAATCCTCTGAATACCTTCGTACTTCTGAAATCGTATTGATTAAGCTTTTTAATTCTGTCTTATCACGAAAACTAGCGACCACTCCTACAATTCGTTGATGTTCAATAATAGGTGTTAAGTTTAAGATAAACGTTTTTTCATTTAGAAAAATCTCTTGGTCGCTTCGGGCTATTCCTGTATCTAGCACTTCAATCATATTCGTATAAGGAAATACTTCAATGATATGATGATGTAAATATTCCGCCTGTAGCCCTAGCATATTTTTAGCTGATGTATTCATCATCGTAATAAAGCCTTGATGATCAATAGCAATAATTCCTTCTTTTATCGAAAGTAAAATCGCATTTCGTTCACGATATAAAGAAGCGATTTCATGGGGCTCAAGACCGAGAGTATCTTTTTTAATACTTTTAGCTAAAAAAATACCTCCGATCATACCAAGTAATAAAACAGCTAGTGAAAATAGGATAATTTGCTGAATACGCGTAATAAGCTGAGCATGAACATGAGACTTTAAAAACTCAACTGTCACTACTCCTACGACCTCCGTATACTTTCCGTGACTGATGACAATAGGCGCTTTCCCCATAATAGCAGGACCTGTGGTTCCCTCTCCGTCAAGCGTATAATATCCGCCGAATAATAGTGCTCTATCGTTAACCGCCTCTTTGTTTTTCTTTCCTATCCATTTTTGATTAGAATGAGAATAGATGATTTGCTCACGGTTTTGAACCACAATACTTGCTGCTCCGATTTGTTCCCTCACTTGCTCGGCAAGCGGCTGAATATAGCGACTCGGCTGTTTTTTTTGAAAAGCAGCTTTGACTTCGGGCATAAATGATATTGATTTGGCTGCTTGTAGAGCCAGCTGCTCGGCTTGCCTTTTAGATTCTACAAACTGCATGTAAGAGAAAATACTCGCTAAAAGAACAATAACAGTTATGATTAATGCTGCGGATAAACCTACGATTTTTGTTTGCAGCGATACTTGAAACCATTTTTTCATTTCATCGCACCTTTAGCCTTTACCTTATAGTTCTATTCCTCTTTTATTTTATCAAAATTTTTTGTATATCCGCTCCTTATTCCAAAAGCTTTTTAGACAAAAAAACTTATCAATCCCAAAAGCGGAATTGATAAGTTTTTAGGTTCATGATCTTTACAGCGTAATAACTCCTGTAATAATAGCTAATAAAAGCATCACCATCGCTGTTCCAATCGTCCACTTTAAAGTAAAGCGCTGGAATTCACCAAGCTCGACTTTTGCCATACCGACCAATAGATACGTAGAAGCAACTAAAGGACTTAGTAAGTGAACAGGTTGACCAATCAATGAAGCACGGCCAATTTCTGCAGCATCAATACCGTATGCTGAAGCTGCTTGAGCAATAATTGGTAAAATCCCATAGTAGTAAGCATCATTTGACATAAAGAACGTAAATGGCATACTTGTGATGGCTGTAATCACAGACATGTAAGGCCCTAACGCATCTGGAATTAATCCTACTAAACTATTACCCATTGCATCTACCATTTTTGTACCAGATAAAATGCCTGTGAATACGCCTGCTGCGAATACAAGAGATACAACAGCAAGTACATTACCAGCATGTGCTGTAATACGCTCTTTTTGAACTTCTAAATTTGGATAGTTAATCATGATAGCGATTGCAAATCCAATCATAAATAGAATTTGAAGCGGCATAACTGCTGTGATAAGTCCTACTAATAATAGAGCTGTTAAAGCAAAGTTTACCCATAAAAGCTTCGGACGCTTGTACTCGATTCCTTCAGCAGCGGCTGCTTCTGCAAAAGCTACTTGAGCATTTGTGACGTCTTGAATATCAATAACACCTAAGCGCTGGCGCTCTTTTTTCCCGAAATAGTAAGCCGTGAATAATAACCAACCAGCTCCACCAATCATGGCTGGAATAAGTGGTGTAAACACCTGTGAAGCATCTAACTTCAATGCGCTCATCACACGAGCAGTAGGTCCGCCCCAAGGCGTTAAGTTCATAACTCCACTACCCATAATAGCGATACAGGCTAAAATCATCGGCTTCATGTTTAGCTTTTTATAAAGCGGAAGCATCGCTGAAAGCGTAATCATATATGTTGTTGTTCCGTCTCCGTCTAATGAGATAATAAGAACTAAAATAGCTGTACCAATTGTGATTTTTAGTGGATCACCTTTTACGATTTTTAAAATTCTTCCTACAACTGGATCAAACAAACCAGCATCAATCATAATTCCAAAATATAAAATAGCAAACATTAACATAACGCCTGTAGGTGCTAATTCTTTTACACCATTTAAAGCCATTTCTCCAATATCACTTGTGAATCCCCCTATGATGGCAAACAATACTGGAATAACCATTAAAGCAATAAGCGGCGTTAATCGTTTTGTCATAATTAGAAACATAAATGTACAAACCATCAAAAACCCAAGAATAGCTAACATTATTACCCCTCCTATTTTTGAATCCGCTTTCATAACAGTGGAAGCGATTCGTTTGTATGTATGACTCGCATATGTATGCCAGTTCGTCTATACGATTACAACATCGCTTGTTCACTATTAAGTTGTACCTTAAAACTTTAAAATTTTCTGTTTTTTCTTAAAATAATCATAATTTACAGGAGGGTATAGTGTAAATAATTCGTACTATAAAAACTTTTAAAACTTTATGGGTAATTAAATCCTTTTTGTTCATTGGAAGGATAAAAGAAAGGAAGAGGAAAAAAGATAGGAAAATAAAAAACGGAGAGAGAGGAACTATTCTCGTGAATTATTCAATTTGAACTCTAAGAGAATAAGCTCCAGGATGAGGAGTTTTATTCCATTGAGTAAGAGACTCCTCTAAAAATGGAATGTTTTTCAACTTCTTTGTTTGGAACTTTTCTATTTTTGAATATTTCTCTAAAGCATACGTATTAGCAAACATTTCTTGCGTTCTATTTCCTTCTTTTAAAAGCGTTCCATTTGTCATACGATCCACATGATGGCCTAATTCATGCAGAATGATAAAAGCAAATTGATGAGGCTTTTTATTTTTTGTTGTATCGATAAAGACAATAGGACATTCTGTTACTGTATATTTAATATAGTCAATTTCAAACTGAAGTTTGCGCTTCTCTTTTGGAAGGTTATCATTAAATTGGCCATAGTACACACCTAGCACATCTTTTCCTTGCACCTTTACACTGCCTAAGCAATATACACCTTTTAGCCCATCCCAGTCTTTTTCGTCTGTTACATTAGCAATTTCCTGCAGGACGGCTTTTTGCTTCGCACTCATGACTCCATGAAATGTTACGCCATGAATTTGGATTTTTTCACTACGCTTAAACATCTTCTTGCCTCCTTTGCTAAATTCCTTCTACAACATATTATTTAGCAATAAGTATATTCATTCACAATACATGGTTAAAAACATGAAGTTAATGTCAAGATTCCCGTTTTGATGTTTTTTAACCCTGCTTATATGCTGCTTCGTTTATTTTCTATTTTTACTATATTACATATGTAGCCATTAATAAAATATCATTTTTTTATGATTTATCATTACTTTTTTTTATTTCTATTTTTGTTTATCGATAATCTGAAGCCTGCGTATCATTTTTAAATTTAAAACCATTGCTATATAAAGAAAAGGATAGCAAAAAAATGAGTATAGCGTCTTCCATTCGTTATAATAAAACACTTCTGTTTGGGTACTCCTTTTGTAAAGAATCCATAAAGATTATATTTAACATCAAGATATACATCTGCTACTGATCCTAAAAACATGACAAACAAAGAAGTTGTGTACATTTCTATCCAGCTGATACGTTTTGGCATAACTAGTACGCTCAAAATAGAAATCACCGTTGTAAGGATTAAGAGCATCATGCTGAGGACCTCGTTTTCTACAGGAGATAGAAACAGCTTTCCCATTGAATATTAAATTCATTCTGAAGGCTAAAAAATTAAGACTTCGCAAAAAAAAAAGATTGAGGCATAACGAAATCAAGACAATCTAAATACGAACAAATGGGATAAATGATTTGGACTGCGTGGTACGCCGCTGTTGATTTCCGTGCAAGACTTCGCTTTCCGAGGGCGGCCGCTGAGCATCCTCGTCGCTTACGCCCCTGCAGGGTCTCATCCATTCCACTTCCCCCGCAGGAGTCTTCGCTTTGCCCTCTAATCGACAGCTAGAAGCAAATATATAATCTACGTTCACCATCACAATAAAAAATCCGAACGAGTTGGATTCTCTATCAAGAATCTCGATTCATCGTTCGGATCTTCCTTCAACTAAACTACTTTTGTCCCGGCCTCTTTTTGTTAACGAAAGGAAATGATGCAGGAACCAAGCTCTTGCTGTCCCCATTTAAGTGAAAGCTCATCATGATGAGAAAGCGGACCTACTCCCTCAGGTGTCCCTGTAAAAATAAGATCTCCTTTATCAAGACCAAAATGTTTTCCTGTAAAATCAATAATCGTTTGTAAGTCAAAAATCAAATTTTTAATATTCCCCAGCTGCACGCGTTCATTGTTTTTCACTAGCGAAAAGTCTTTCTTCTTAGATGCTTCTACTCCTTCAAATGGAATAAAGTTTCCCACGACCGCTGAATGTTTGAATCCTTTTGCAAGCAGCCAAGGGTGCTTTTTTTGTTTTAATTCGCTCTGCACGTCTCGAAGCGTCAAGTCTAATCCAATCGTCATCTCGTCAACAAGTTCATCCACTGTTATGCCTTCTTTGTAAGATTGTCCAATATGAAGAATAAGTTCAGTTTCAAAGTGCACCTCTCCTTGGTCGCTAGGAAGAGTAATTGATTGTCCAGCTGCTTCAACGAGAGCGTGAGTAGGTTTGGAAAATAAAAAAGGTGATGTTGGAATATCATTATGTAATTCTTTTGCATGCAGTGCGTAGTTCCGGCCTACACAATAAATATTTTTAATATCTTTCACTTTCATCATCCCTTCTTTCGTTCAAATAAAGATTTTTCAACTTGTATTCTTTTATTTTACAGAAAAAAAAAGGTTGGGACATAATAAAATGAATCCAATCTACAGACGGAAAATGGGAATAAATGAGCTGAACTGCTTGTGACACCGCTGTTTATTTCCGTGCAAGGCTCCGCTTTCCGCGGGAGTCTTCGCCTTGCCCTCCAACCAACAGCTAGAAGGACCTGCGCACACGAAACCTACGTTCACCATGACCATAAAAAACACGAACTATCTATTTTTGATAGATCGTTCGTGTTTAACGTTAGCGAAACACTTTTCTCACATTCTCTTTCTTTCAATCTGTTATTTTCTAGCCCATTTTGTAATGCCTTTGATATCATCTGGAGTTGTACGACAGCACCCTCCGATTAACTGAGCACCTGCTTCATACCAGCTGTGAGCGCTGCAACCATACGTTTCGCCCGCAGATGTCCCGTTCCATGTTTTAGATTCAGCATCATAATGCTCCCCTGAATTTGGATACACAATGACCGGCTTATCCGTTTGAGATTTAATTTCTTTAATAAGTGAAGAAATATATTGAGGCGGCGTACAGTTAACTCCAAGGGCCGCTACTTGCTCATAGGAATCCAGGTAGCGTGCACACTCCGAGATTAATGTTCCGCTGCTAATGTGCAGATCATCTTTTGCGCTGAACGTAATCCATGCGTACGCTCCTTCAAACTCTTCTAGCAGCCTCGCAATGGCTCTTGCTTCCATTACATTAGGAATGGTTTCACAAGCTAACACGTCCGCTCCTGCTTCAATTAATGCTTTCATACGAGGACGATGAAATTCCATTAACTCTTCTTCTGTTACGTCATACTGTCCAGTATATTCCGATCCGTTTGCTAAAAATGCTCCGTAAGGCCCTACCGAAGCGGCGACAATTGGTTTTGGACGATTACGACGATTCTCTTCTTGCTGCCAAAATTCATCTCTTGCTTCAGCCGCAATTTTTACAGATGCTTGAATTAACTCGCGAGCCTCTGCTTCACTCAAACCACGTTTAGCAAAACCTTCAAATGTACTTTGATAACTTGCTGTAATTGCACAGTCAGCTCCCGCTGCAAAGTAATCTTGGTGGACTCTCTTAATCAGTTCCGGCTGCTCCATCAACACTTTTGCAGACCATAAGCTGTCGTTTAAATCACAGCCATATCTTTCAAGTTCAGTTGCCATTGCACCATCTAGTACAATCACAGGGAATGTATGTAAAATTTGTTGGATAGGATTCATTGTTTAATCTAGGGTTGTCCACTAGCAGTTAGCTTCGATTACCCTATCCTCCTTTCAGATAATTTAAAATATATGCAAAAAAGTCTAAAGGACTAGGCAACTTTTGTCAAGAAACCGAAAAAACGAGCATGGATTTATAACCAAGCTTTTTTTAATCGTTTTATTCCTTCTTCTATTTCTTCTCTCCCTAAACTCCCGAAGCCTAACAAAATATGAGGCTTTTGTTTAGGTACTTCCGTAAGCCAATAACGAGAGGTACCGTAGACGGAGACATCTTGCTTTCGAGCTGCGTTAATTAATTGCTGTTCGTTCATATCGTTGTGCACGCGTACAAGTATATGCAAACCTGCAGATTCTCCTGACACCGTGATGTTTTTGTTAAACCCCTTCTGTAAAGCTGCTAAAAGAGTACCGTGTTTCAGTTGATAAGCAGTTCTCACTCTTCTTAAATGCTTACTCCACTCTCCATTTTTCATTATCAGCCCGAGCGTCTGTTGATGGAGAGTTGGAACAGCTTGCTCGTATAAAGAGAAACGTTCATGATATTCTTTTAGAAGAACTTCAGGTAGTACAAGGTAGCTGATTCTTAAAGAAGGCATAAAAGATTTTGAAAATGTACCCGTATAAATGACACGCCCCTTAGTGTCTAAGCTTTGCAATGAAGGGATGGGGGAGCCTTTATAACGAAATTCTCCGTCATAATCATCTTCAATAATAAACCCGTTGCGGTCATTCGCCCATTTAAGAAGCTCTATTCTTCTTGAAACAGGCATGATCATTCCGTATGGAAACTGATGAGATGGTGTAACATAAACAGCTCGTGCTAGGCTATCATAAAGCTCTTGGATGTTTATACCTTTGTTATTAAGCGACACGGGTTTTAAGGAAAATCCATGCTGCTTAAATACAAAGCTAGCCCCGTCATAACAAGGATTTTCAAAGGCAATATCTCTGATGCTTTGCTTTAACATCTGCGCTAATAAACTGAGTGATTGCTGCGTACCTGCTCCAATAATAATTTGATGTTTTGAACAAACCACTCCTCTTGACTGATAAAGGTACGTCGCAATTTCTTCTCGCAGTGATTCTTCTCCTTGACTTTCTTGGTACGTGAACAGCGCTTCTCTATAAGTTTGAAGACTTTCATTGTATCGTTTTTTCCACTCATTCAAGGGAAACAAACGGCTATCAACTTTTCCATACCGAAAATCATAGGTACACAACTTTGTTTCTGAGTGAGGGTGTAAAAATACAGTCGGCTTTTTATCTGTTTGCAGTAAATCAAACTGTGTATTCGTTACGTACAGTCCACTTTTGGGCCTGCTTTCTACATATCCTTCAGCTAAAAGCTGCTGATAGGCCATATCTACAGTATTTCGACTTACATTCAAGTAATCAGCAAGAGACCGGATAGACGGCAGTTTGTCATTTACTTCAACCCTGCTGGATACAATTTCTTTTTTTATATATTCATATAGCTGGTGATACAAAGGCATATCATCTTTGCGGTTTAATAAAGGTGTGAACTTCACGCTAGCTCCTTTCATCTGTCCCTATTTTATTTTTCAAATCTGGCTCTTTTAGAGGGGATACATTTCTTTTACTATAAGTGTAGATCATCTGATTAAAAAGGAGAAGATTTAATGACTACTATTACAATTCGTCAAGCTAATGCCGCTGACATGGAAGCACTTATTTCATTAATGAACGAATACATTGTTGATTTTTACAAGCGCCCTCAGCCTACCAAAAAGCAGCTGAGAAATTTAATTAATCACTTGTTTCACCATCCGGATGCTGGCGTTCAGTTTATCGCGACTCAAAATGACGAGGCAGTAGGGTTTTCGACGCTTTATTTTACATTTAGCACCACGCGTGTAAAGCCTGTAGCGATCTTAAATGACTTGTACGTTACTGAAAAAGCAAGAGGACAAAAAATTGGAGAAAAGTTATTTTCGGCCAGTCATCAGTATACAAAAGAACATCAGTATGCAGCTATGTCTTGGGAAACGGCTTATGATAATACGAGAGCCCAAATGCTTTACAGAAAAATGGGCGGAAATGTAACGAACGATGAATGGATTCACTACGACATTTCAAACGATATTTTATAATATTCTTCCATCCATAAAGTTTTAACACGTTCTTAACACTCCTTTCATAAATGTGTTTTATGATGAATACGACAAATAAATCAGTTTATGTATGTATTTGTCACATTCTCTGTTAAAGTTTTCACAAAGTGTTCAAACTTTAAGTGAAAACGCTTTCTATTTTTGTGTATAATAAAAATATGCAAATGAAAATGAATGTTACAGCTTGTTAATCATACACATTTTAAATATGGAAGGAGTTTTGAAAATGATTTTAAAAGCATTAAGAAAAAACGGGGCCGTTACAATTAACTATTATAAAAACGGTTTGCTTCAAACGTTTAAAGGAAAAGTACAGCGCCTAGATTTAACAGACCAAACGCTTTCATTAAAAGATGAACAGCAAAATACTTTCTCTATTCGCTTATCGGGAATTAAAGAAATTTATTGATGAATAGTTTACAGTAAAAAAGAACATGATGTTCATTCTGTTTTGCAGAAGTCATCATGTTCTTTTGATTTTAGCTTTATTTAGCTGATGTTTCTGTTTCTTCTTTCCCGTACATATATTTCGAAGGGTCGACTGTTTGGAAATCCTTCAGCTTGTGGAAACGAAGTAAGTCTCCATAAAGCACTTGATCAGATAATTCCAGTTCTTTCGCTACCTTCTGTTTATAAGCTTTCATTTGATTATTTTCTTTAAGCGCTTGGCCCGTCTTAGAATCATAATACGTTCCATCCACTAATGTATATTTCGGAGATACGTAGTTGCCATTGCGGAATGCCACTACATCATCATGATCCTTAGAAAATAAATCTGTGCCAAATTGGATAAACTCTTTGCTGTCAATCCCTACTAAATGAAGAAGAGTTGGCACAACGTCAATTTCTCCACCGTACGTATGATTAACTCCGCCTTTCACTCCAGGAACGTGAATGAATAGAGGTACACGCTGCAGCTGAGCATTTTCATAAGGCGTAATTTCTTTTCCCATTACTTTTTCCATTGCCGCATTATGATTTTCAGAAATACCGTAGTGATCTCCATAAATCATAATTACAGAATTATCATAAAGCCCAGAAGCTTTCAGTTCTTGGAAGAAAGATTGCAATGATTCGTCTAAATAACGAGCCGTTTGGAAATAACGGTCAACTGTTGCATCGCCTGTGTTAGCCGGCTGTATGCTTGCCTCATTGTTTCCAAGTAAAAATGGAAAATGATTTGTTAACGTAATTAAATGCGCATAGAACGGCTGTGGTAAAGACTGCAGCATTGGAACAGATTCTTTAAAGAACGGTTTGTCTTTTAAGCCATAATTAATTTTATTTTCACCCGTCATATTGTAATAACTTGCATCAAAGAACTTATCTACACCGAACTGCTTGTAAATTTCGTTACGGTTCCAAAACGTCTTATAGTCTCCGTGCAGCACAGCGCTCGTATAGCCAGCTTTTTGATCTAAAATAGCTGGTGCTGCCTGATACGTATTGCTTCCTTTCAGTACAAAGGCAGAACCTTGAGGAAGGCCGTATAGAGAGTTGTCCATCATCAGCTCAGCATCTGATGTTTTTCCTTGTCCTGTTTGATGAAAGAAGTTATCAAAATACGTAAAGTCATTTCCATGGGCCAACGAATTTAAGAAAGGTGTCACTTCCTGGCCATTTAATTTGTAATCAATTAAAAAAGACTGAAATGATTCCAAATGAATTTTAATAATATTTTTCCCTTTAGCTTTTCCAAAATAAACAGAATTAGGTTCCGCATAATGACTGTTTTTAAAATTAACGACGTTTGTTAAATCATTGCTGCTTGCAAAAGCTCGCTGTTTAGAGTTTTGAGCAGTTTGAACACCGTCATACATCGTATAATTATAGGCGCCTAGATACTTTACTAAATAATTGCGGTCAAAAGTTCGAGATAGAAGCTGCGGGCGATCAATTTCTGCTAATGTTAAGTTGACAGAAAAGACCATGAATCCTAAAGAAAGAATAGTTACAGCATTCTTAACCGATACTTTTTCATTATGCCAGTCAATTTTTTTACTAAAAAAGAAGAAAAAATAAATAATAAAATCAACAAAATAAAAAACATCATGTGCTTTTAATAAATCCATAATGCTTCCGCCCATACTTCCCGCATTACTTGTCTGCAATAGTGTAGGAAGCGTTACAAAATCGTTAAAAAAACGATAGTAGAGAATGTTGCTGTATAACAGCAGCGTCATAATGAAACTGCCTGCAAGAATCCAAGCTCCTGCTTTCTTTCCTTTAAAAAATAAGCCGATTCCTAAAAAAATCAGCACTGAACTCACAGGGTTTATGAACAGCAGTATTTGCTGCATTACGCCGCTTACGCCTAAGTTAAATTCAGTTTTATAAGCCACGTACGACTTTATCCACATTAAAACAGCGGCTAATATGAAATAGTGCAGCGGCTTAGAAACGATTCGCTTCATTTTGATTTTCCTTTCTCGATTAGTTTATGAGTAGATTCACAAAGAACATATAGAAAACCTTTATCATTATACTCATAGAAAATGAAAATTAAATGAAATCCTAGCCTTCACAACTATAGATAGATTCTTTAAATTCATCTACTAGTTTACCTAATACCCACAAATAAATAAACTAAAATCACCTTTTTTTATCATAAAACCCCTTCTCCCCTCATATACTGTATTCTGTTGCAACACCCGTACTGCAAACTTGTGCATTTTTTCACAATTTATCTACAAACTATTCTCATCTTGCTGTATAATAATAATTCTGCCTTGAGCATTCTCCAAATTCCTATGCTTAAGCCACAGCTTTCTTTTCATAACAGATGCACACATGAAAGGAGATGAATAAATGATTTTAAAAGCGCTAAAGAAAAACAAACATGTAACCGTGAATTATTACGAAAATGGCCTGCTTCAAACCTTCAAAGGAAAAATCCAAAATTTAAACCTAACCGACCAAACCCTCTCCCTACGAGATGAAAAACAAAACATTTTTTCCATTCGTTTGTCTGGCATTAAAGAAATTTATTAACAAAAAAGATCCTGAAGAATTCTTCTAGGATCTTTTTTGTATTTTTTATCCATTACTTATTGAAAAATCATCCCATTGGTGTTAAATTAACTTTACATAATGTTAAATCAACTTAACAAATTTATTAAAAAGGCAGCGGGTGATCATATTGACTCTTATTAATCACGTAAAAGAGCTTAGAGCTAAACATGGATATACACAAGGAGATTTAGCTGAAAAAGTTGGAGCCACTCGCCAAACCATTGCAGCTATTGAAAAGGGAAATTACGTTCCCTCCCTACTACTTGGTTTAACAATTTGTGATGTCTTTCAATTAAAAATGGAAGATGTTTTTAGACTTCAAAAGGAGGAGAAAAATATTGAGTAATGTTATTAAATCTTATTTATTGAATGTAGTGTCTCTGTTATGCGTAGGGTGGTTTTTATATGATTTTTTAAGCCTAAATATTCAATTTAGTGAAGTTATGACCGACCCTGAACCCCCGTGGGAAATTACTATGTCTATAGGCTCTTTTGCTTCTTTAATTGTCCTTTTAATTGTCTCATTTTTTTACTACCGCGCGCGTAAAAAGACGAAGAACGTTTCGCCTTTATTATTTCCTTTTGAATTTGCAGAAGAAGATGAACGTGAAAAGATGATAACAGCAGAAGCTTGTAAAAAAGCCTTTGTTTTTCTCCTATTTTCTATTCCTATAGGTGCTATATTAATAGCTTTTTATCCGCTGTTGCCTAATTCTTTTAGCTTCTATCCCATTGCCGTTCTTTTGCTTCTTTCTCTTGTGCAGTTAACGGTTTATTACGTATCAATTAGTAAGATTTATCGCTGATTAAAAAAGGGTTGTTCTAAAAAGAACAACCCTTTTTTAATCTAATAATTCACTGAATTTCCTACAAAAATAATCCAACCTACATCTATTTCACTATTTTTTCATTTTTTCTGTCTATATTGAACTATAACAATTGAACGATGAATGTTACCTTCCACTGCAGTTTTTCTTCAGTGTTCAGTTGCAAAATATGAAAGATAAAAGGAGCCTATCAATGGCAGCTAATAAATGGACAAAATGGATGGTTGGTTTATCGAGCGTTGCTGCATTTACCACTTTTGTAGGACTTTCTCAAAAATATGATCAAACAAATTCAACAGCTACAGCACTAAATAACGATACATCAGCCGATAATTCATCTCAAACTCAAACGGAAGATGAGACGGACCTATTTCCAGATTCAGGATCCGACTCCAATATGGACAATGGAACTAACGGGCAAGATCAATGGTCAAATGACAGTTCTAGTGAACAAAGTGGTCAATGGTCAGACGATGATTCAAGTAGCCAGCAAGATCAGTGGTCTAATGATGATTCCGGAAATAGTCAGGATAATTGGGGCAATAACGATGATTCTTCTATGCAGTCAAGACCTTCTTAAGGATGTGATGTAATGAGCTACTCATTTAAAGCAATGAATACTACATTTAACGTATACCAGCTTGAAACACCTGTCAGCCAAAAAGTGGAGAGCTGGTGTTATCTTGTAGAAGAAACGCTAAGCCGCTTTCTTCCAACAAGCGAGCTTTCACAGCTTAATTCGCTGAACGGAAGATTATTTTTACCGTCAAAAATGTTGTATGAAGCTGTAAAAACGACCTCTTACTATTACAATGAGACAAACGGAATTTTCAACCCATTTCTGTATCATTCTATTCAAACTCTAGGATATGACCAAAGTTTTGAACAACTGCCTAACAATCAGCTTCCTCAAGAAGTAGCAGCTTTTGATGCTGTTAACCCTATTATGATTCATAAAGGAATGAGAAGTATTCAGCTTGCTTCTAATGTCGGTCTGGATTTAGGCGGAATCGCAAAAGGTTGGAGCATTCAGCAAATGGCGAATCAATTAAAGAAAAAAGGAACTTCACTTGGGGCAATCGATGGAGGCGGTGATATTGTAACGTGGGGGCCTGCTAGCAAGCACTGGTCTATCGCGCTCTCTCATCCATTTGATTTATCAAAAAATCTCATGAGCATTAAAGTAAAGAGCAACAGTGGCATTGCCACAAGCAGTGTGGGCAAGCGATTGTGGAAAGTAAACGGACACACTCACCATCATATTATTGACGGCAGAATCAGCAAGCCTAGTTCATCAGAGCTTCTGCAAGCAACGGTTGTTTCAGAAGACTTGACCGTTTCTGAAGTCTATGCAAAATGCATGCTTATTCTCGGATGGGACGCCGGATTAAGATTAGCTAAAATGCATCACCCTTCTTTAGAGGTAATTGCGGTTACAAAAGAAGGCAAGGTGTTAATCGAAAAAAATGCGAAAGGTCAGGTATACCACTATGGCTACTCTCCTCGCGCAATTTAGTGCCCACTTTCCCGTTTGGAATACCATTCGGGCAGCCGGCTTAACTTCTTATTTACTAATGTTTGTATCGGTTGCCGCTGGCATTTCTCACAGCTTTTCGTTTTTTAAACCAAAACGAAAAAAACAGTTCTTGCTGGTTCATCAATCATCAGGGTGGTTCGGGTTATTATTTGGCATGATTCACGGACTTGTTTTATCATTTGATCAATCGATTCATTTTCCACTTTATGACATTTTAATTCCGTTCACTTCCGATTACAAACCAATTAGCACAGGTCTTGGTACTATTTCACTCTACATTTTATTCGTACTGATTATTACATCCGATTTTATAAAACAGCTGGGGAGAAAAACTTGGAAAGCCATTCATTTTCTTGCTTTTCCAGGCTATTTGCTCGCACTGTATCACGGCATTACTTCTGGAACAGATACACAGCAGCCGCTTATTCTTGGGATGTACAGCATCACTGGCTGCATCGTTTTGATTTTGCTTTTTTTACGAATTCAACACCAGTCAGCTCCTAAGAACCAAAAAAAAGCTCAGGAAAACTAAAAAACGCACTCTATTATAGAGTGCGTTTTTTCTTATCCTCGTCCTGCTTGGAATGATGGGTACTGTGTCATACCGCCGTCAGCAAAGAGCGTAATCCCTGTTACATAACTTGCCTCTGAAGAAGCTAGCCATGCAGCAACCGCTGCAATTTCTTCCGGCTCTCCAATGTATCCCATTGGAATCATGCTTTCTACATCTGCACGCTGCTCAGGATCAGCAAATTTCTCAGCGTTAATCGGTGTATTAATCGCTCCCGGTCCAATGTTATTTACACGAATACCTTTTGGAGCGTATTCTAATGCAAGTGTTTCGGTCATGAGCTTCATTCCGCCTTTACTTGCTGCGTAATGAACAAATAATGGCCAAGGAATTTTCTCGTGAACACTCGACATGTTAATAACTGTTCCCTTAATATCATTTTCCACAAAATATTTAATCGCTTCACGGCTGCCTAAAAATGCTCCCGTTAAGTTCGTATCAATTACTTTATTCCAATCGCTTAAAGACATTTCATGAGATGAAACCGGATTTTCCATTCCTGCGTTATTAATCATAACGTCTAACTTTCCAAATTCTTTAATAGCAGATTGAACTAAATTGATCACGTCAGACTCAACTGTTACGTCACCTTTAACCGCAATTGCCTCTCCGCCGACTTTTTTTATTTCTTCTAAAACGCTGTTAGCTTCTTCTTCTTTCGAACGATAATTCACAACTACTTTAGCTTTTTCTGTCGCAAAACGAATCGCCATTGCTTTTCCTAAACCGGTAGATGAACCTGTTATGACAACTACTTTTCCTTCTAAATCTTTATACATTGTTAATAACCTCCTAGTTAGCTTTTGGCGAGCCCTAACATGACTCCTGCTATGATGATCAGTATAATCCCGATAATAATCCCAACTAGCTGACGCTTCGTTTTCTTCTCACCCAAAATGATGATCCCGCCTAATGTTGAAATGACGATTCCCATTTGAGAAAGCGAAAAGCTTGTCGCTACGCCTACTTTAGGTTGTGAGATGAATAAAAACATATTACCAGCGGCCCAAATAAGACCTGGGATAATGTTGCGAATTGCATATTTATTAAATGGCTTATGCTTAAACGTCAGCAATACTCCTCCAATAACCATACCAATTGCTTGAGGTAATAAAGCCGACCATCCGTCTACATTAAATAGACGGGCTACTACAACATAAACTAAATAACCAACGGTTGAAATTAATAAAATAACAATTCCTTTTTTGAAGTTTCCTTTTCCTTCTTCAGCCTCTTTCTCTTCTTTGCTTTGAAGTGATGCTAAAACAATCCCTACAATAATAAAGATAAGAGCGAGCACACCAAGAATGATTGAAGTTTTTGTAGACCACTCGTGAAACACAATTACTCCAAATAATGAAGTGGAAACTAACTGAAGCCCAGTTGAAATAGGCATCGTTTTAGAAACTCCAATTAAATCAATACTTTTCAGCTGATTACTTTGTCCAACTGCCCAAAATAGCCCCGATACAACTCCAACCCCAAAGATTAAAGGTGTAAGCGTAGGGTGTACAAAAATATAAATACCGATGGAGAAAATCAAAGCTCCCAATGTGGTTCCAAGCGTTTGACTATAAGGTCCTCCGCCTAGTTTCACATTGAAAAGCACAATGCTTCCCCAAAATATGGCTGGTAAGACAGCTAAAAATATGTCCATGTTTCAAAACCTTCCTGTGCTAAAATTAAATGTCAAAGTGCATATTCCCCAATTTTTCCGCCATTAATCCTTTTTCAGGGACATTTTATGAATTAATGACCGCACGAAATATTCTTTGGATATCGAAAACTGTATACCTTAATTTGTTCTAGGAGAGAAAAAGATATACTTTCTAACGCAAAAAAACAGCTTTTCCAAATAAAAGCTGTTTTGTATCATTTAATTTATTTTTAACATATAGCGATTAATAGGTCTCCCTACTCTGCCGTATTCAACTGATAATTTCAGCTCGTTTTCCTGTTCTAAAAACTCTAAATACCTTCTTGCTGTAACACGCGCAATTCCTACGCCGTCCGCCACTTCTTCAGCAGAAATTGGATGATTTTGTTCGGAAAGATATTGTTGTATCCTCCTTAGCGTAACCGCATTTAGCCCTTTTGGAAGCAAATCGGCTTTTTCTTCAAATTGCTGAAACAGCATAGAATCTAATTCAGACTGAGTAATATGTTCTTTTTGACTTATTTTAACTTGAAACGAACGATACTGCTCAAGCGCTTGCTTCATTCGTTCAAACTTGAACGGTTTCATAATATAATCTACCGCGCCGTATTGAAGAACTTTCCGTACGGTTTCAATATCACTTGCAGCCGTAACTGCTATCACGTCTGTTTTATAGCCATTTGCTCGAATTTGCTGTAAGGTAGTTAAGCCATCTTGACTAGGCATATACATATCAATAATCGTTAAATCAGGCTGATGCTGTTTAATAAGCTGTACCCCCTCTAAACCATTCGAAGCTGCAGCGATAACGATGAATCCTTCAACTTGTTCAATAAATTGGCGGTTCACTTCTTGTACCATAGGATCGTCTTCTATGAGAAGCACCGTCCATTCTTTTTTATTCATTTCCCACTCCCCCTATAAAAAGAATGTAATGATAAAAGTCGTTCCAACATCTAATTCTGACTCTACTTCGATCTGACCGTTTCCTTTTTCAACAATTTGTTTTACTAAATGCAAACCAATTCCTCTATTTTCCTTTGCTTTGGTTGAAAAACCTTCATCAAAGATTCTCTCTACTTGATCCTCATTCATGCCACACCCGTTATCTTCAACTAGTATAGAAAGAATGCCGTCATTTTGTTCCATACTTATATAGATCTTCCGTTCACGACGCTCCATATGTTGATACGAATCAAAAGCGTTCTCAATTAAGTTACCAATAATAATCACAAAATCATGATGATCTAAGTAAGGAGGAAATGAGTGAAGCTCGCTGTGGCGATCGATAGCTAACTCAATTCCAAGTTCTTTGGCACGGCTGACTTTGCTCAACAGCAATCCCGATATACTTTCATCTTTAATATGCTTATGAAGAAATTGGGTGAGCTCTTCTTGCTGTTCAGACACTTGAAAAACATACTGAAGAGCCTTGTCTTTATTTCCAAGTTGGATAAGCCCTGCAATCGTATGAAGTTTATTCATGTATTCATGGTTTTGAACTCTAAGAGCGCTTACAAATGATTTAACTCCTGTTAACTCTTCGGCTAATTTTTTAACTTCTGTTCTGTCTTGAAAAATAGCGACCGCACCGACTGTGTGATTATTAACCTTAATCGGCACACGATTGCTTAAAATATTCAAATTTCGAACTTGAAGCTCTCGATTATAAACAGGCTGATTGAGCTGCAGAATTTCTGGAAGCCTTGTATCTGGAATCACATCATAGATCTTTTTTCCAATTACCTCATCGGGTACATCCATCATAATTTTCGCTTTATGATTAAAAATAGTGATATTCTCCTCTTTATCAATGGCAATGACTCCTTCATGCATGGCATTAAAGGTCTCCGTTCGTTCTACGAACAAACGAGCAATTTCATGAGGTTCAAGCTCAAACATCTCTTTTTTGATACGAGATGCAAGCGCCCACGCTCCCCATCCTCCAAAAAAAAGAGCAAGACCTGAGATAAGAAAGATTTCTTTTTTTAAACTTAAAATGACCTCTGTAAATTTCGGAAGAAGATAGCCTGAGACAACCACTCCTACTTGTTCATGCTGATCGTTTACAACGGGCACAAAAGAGCGAATGACCATTCCGCCTTCTCCTTTTGCTTTATCGGTATAGGTATGTTCTGCAAACGCCTGTCCCTCATCATCTCCTTTAGAGATTTTTCCAATCATGCTTTGCAAAGGGTGAGACAAACGTTCATGATTCATATTCATAACTACTACATAATAAGCACCGTGAATAATGCGAATCGGCTCTACAATTTGATTAATGTTCTTACTATCTTTTTCAATTTTTTCTCGAATTTCAGGCATTTCAGCAACTGTTCTCGAAGTGATTAAAGCCCTTTGCTCTAAATCATTTTCTTTTGACTGTACAAAATTATTAATCACCACGATACTTGCTAAAAACAACGAAAAGGCCACGATAAAAAAGATTAACCCCGTCATTTTCGTTTGCATCGATAAGCGCATCATAGCGGAACACCTACTGCTGATTGAAGTTTATTTTAATTTTACCACGTTGAGAAATTGCGTGTTAGAATATTTGTAGAGAAAAATTATTGAATCGCGGGGTTGGACATTTTGAAGATGTTTATAGGGGCAAGTATAATTGTCAGCGTTTTCTTGATGGTCTATGTTTTTTTGCAGTATACGGTTATAAATCAGGATAATGTGTATCATGACGATGAGCAAAAAGGATTAAATAAGCAAATTGTGATTAATTTTAGCCATGTGGTAGCTGAAAACACTCCAAAAGGCTTAGCCGCTCAAAAATTTGCTGAAATCGTTAATCAAAAATCGGATGGTAAAGTTAAAATTGAAGTATATTCAAACGGTGTATTGTATTCAGACGACGAAGAACTTGCCGCCCTTCGCCGAAATGATGTACAAATGATTGCACCTTCCATTTCCAAGCTAAGCGACCTCTCCCCTACGTGGCAACTTTTTGATCTTCCCTTCATTTTCGATGATTACAGCGAGGCAAAACAAGTGTTTACCGGTAAAATCGGACAGGATTTGTTAAGTACGCTGCAAGAGAAAAACATTAAAGGGCTTGCTTTATGGAGCAACGGCTTTAAACAAATGACTAGCAATACGAAGCCTTTGCTCTATCCAGCAGATTTTCAAGGTCAAACGTTTCGCATTATGCCAAGTGAAGTAATCAAAAAACAATTCGAACTTCTTGGCGCCAAGCCTCAGGCTGTCTCGTTTAATAAAGTATATCAATCCCTTGAACGACAGGAATTTGATGGACAGGAAAATACCATTTCTAATATTTATTCAAAACGTTTGTACGAGCTGCAAAAATATATGACCATCAGCAACCATGGATACTTGGGCTACGCTGTTTTAATGGATGAAAAGTATTGGGACAGCCTCCCTGAAGATGTAAAACAACTATTAAGTGATGCAATGGTAGAAACAACTAACTGGATTTGGACTCAATCAAAAATGATGAACGATGAACAGCTGCAGCAAATAAAAAATAAATCTGGCATGCGCGTTTATTACTTAAATGATTTACAAAAAGCCGAATGGAAAAAACAGTTTAACTCTCTTTATCAATCGTTTGAAAACAATGCAACAAAACAAACGCTTGATATCATTCAACAAATAAAAAATATCGAAAGCAAAAAGTGATGACTATATAGTCATCACTTTTTTTGACCAAAATGACCAAAAAGAACATTATCACCAGAAATATAAATAGTTAAAATTATCAGTTAATATAAGGATAAGAATAATGTAAGCGTTAACAAAAAAACACTCTCGAAAGGAGCATTACGTATGAAATTAAGTTTTAAAAATCTAACTGTTCAAGTTGTTATCGGTATCCTTCTTGGTATTGCAATTGGCTTCATGTTTCCTGAATTTGGAGCTAAATTAAAAGTATTGGCTGATATCTTCATTAAATTAATTAAGATGGTGATTGCCCCAATTATTTTCTTAACAGTGGTCATCGGTATCGGAAGCATGGGAGATTTAAAGAAAGTGGGACGAATTGGAGGTAAAGCTCTTTTATACTTTGAGATTGTCACTACTTTTGCCTTAGCAATTGGAATTATCGTTGTAAACTTTATCAAACCTGGGGCTGGATTTAATATCAATGGTGCAAGCGGAGCTGATGTTACTCAATATACGCAGCAAGCAGCTGAAGCGGAGCATGGCTTTATGGAGTTTATCATGGGAATTATTCCAGACAGCGTATTTGGGGCAATGGCAAATGGTGAATTATTGCCAATCTTATTCTTTGCCGTACTATTTGGAATGGCTACAGCTACACTCGGTGAAAAAGCGGCTCCTGTCATTACATTCTTTGAACGCTGTACAGATATTTTCTTTGGAATTGTTAATATGATTATGAAACTTTCACCTATTGCGGCGTTTGGAGCGATGGCTTATACGATCGGTAACTTTGGAATAGGCTCTCTTCAAAAACTCGGTTTCTTAATGGGATCTGTTTACATTACTATGTTCTTATTTATTGTATTTGTACTTGGAACCATTGCTAAGATTTATGGATTTAATATTTTTAAATTCATTGCTTTTATTAAAGAAGAAATTCTACTTGTATTAGGTACGTCTTCTTCGGAATCTGCACTGCCAAAAATGATGGACAAAATGGAGAAGTACGGATGTTCAAAATCTGTGGTAGGACTTGTCATTCCAACTGGTTACTCATTTAACCTAGATGGAACAGCCATCTACTTATCCATGGCTGCTATCTTTATCGCTCAAGCGTATGGAGTCGACCTGTCGTTAATGCAAGAGATTACGCTACTTGGTATTTTAATGCTAACGTCTAAAGGAGCTGCCGGAGTTACTGGCTCTGGATTTATTACACTAGCAGCTACGCTTGCTGCATTCCCGATGATTCCAGTTGAAGGAATCGCGCTGTTAATTGGGGTAGACCGCTTTATGTCGGAAGCTCGTGCCATTACAAACTTAATTGGAAATGGTGTAGCAACTGTAGTTGTATCGAAAATGGAAAATGAATTTCATCCTCCTGTAGAGACGATACAAGACGTTAATTCCGCACCTCCATTAGCTAAGTAATAAAAAAAGAGGTTGAGACATAGCGAAATGAATCCAATCTAAAGACGAATAAATGGGATACATGAGCTGAACCGCTTATGACACCGCAGTTGATTTCCGTACAAGACTTCGCTTTCCGCGGAAGGGATGAGCCTTGTCCTCCAATCAACTGCTAGAAGCAGCTAAACAAAGGAAGCCTACGTTCACCACAACAAAAAAACGAACCACTAATCAAACATTTTGATTAGTGGTTCGTTTTTCACTTCATCAAATACTTTTGTCCCAACCTCTTTTTTAGGATTAATGCGTTTCTTTTTTAGAACGTCCGCTAAGTTTCCCAACAACAACAACTAAAATAGCTAACAAAATAGGAACAATCATATGCAAATGCGGATTTAATCCTTCTAATACATGTCCCACCGCTTTGTCTTTAAAAATCATTTCACCAGCAGTATAGCCAAGAAGCGCTGCTCCGGCAATGATGATAATCGGGAATTTTTCCATGATTTTCATTAAAAGCTGACTTCCCCAAATGATTAACGGAATGCTGATAACAAGACCAAGGATAATGAGTAGAATATTGCCGTTAGCCGCACCCGCAACCGCTACTACGTTATCTAAACTCATAACAAGATCCGCTATAATAATTGTTTTAATAGCACCTGCTAGAGTTGAATTCGCTTTAATATCTCCGTCATCTTCACCTTTTAAAAGACTAATCGCAATCCATAGAAGAAGCAGGCCTCCGATGAAATTTAAAAATGGGATTGTTAATAAATATACAGCGACAAACGTTAGCCCTACACGTAATACAACCGCTCCTAATGTACCGAAAACAACCGCTTTGTTTCGATGCTCGTCCGGAAGATTCCTACAAGCTAAAGCAATCACGACTGCGTTATCGCCACTCAGTACAATGTTAATCAGTAAAATTTCTAAAAGATTTAAAATAAAACTCTGATCCATAAAAAAACTCCTTGATTGATTTTTATTAGTCTATTTCTCTATCTCTTATTTCATTACTAGAAATAGAGAACTAAAACTCTATCAATATAACCCGTTCTTACCCTTTAATGAAGAGAAGTAGTTATTTCAATAACAGTATTTTATCACTAAAAAGAAATTTGAAATAGGGATTTGTAAAGGAAAAGTCAGTTCATTACAATAAATCAAACCTTATCCTTTATCTTTCATCTATTTTTCACCATCACCCTCTACTATTAGTAGCAGGAGAGCATTTATAAAAAATAGAGTAATTTTTATAAATAATACAAGCCTCCAATGCTTCTTCGTTATTTTGTAGTTTTTCGACAGCTACGACATAAGAAGGGAGAAAATAGGTATGATTTTAAAAGCGCTAAAAACAAATAAATTATTAACTATTAACTATCAAAACAACGGTTTTGTTCAAACGGTAAAAGGTTATATTCAAAACTTAAACTTACTTGAACAAACTCTTCTATTAAAAGATGAAAATCAGCATGTACGATCACTTCGCCTATCAAGTATTAAAAATATTTATTGATAAAAAAAGAAGAGATTGAGACATAACTACACCAATCCCATCTAAAGACGTACAAATTGGACAAATGATCTGGACTGCTTGTTACACCGCGGTTGATTTCCGTGCAAGACTTCGCTTTCCGCGGGCGGCCGTTGAGCCTTCTCGTCGCTTACGCTCCTGCGGGTTCTCACCTGTTCCGCTTTTCCCGCAGGAGCCTTCGCCTTGCCTTCCAATCAACCGCTAGAAGCAGCTAAATAGAGTAAATTCACGTTATCATAACCATAAAAAGATCCGAACGATTCATCGTTCGGATCTTCTTTCAATTAAATAAAATACTTTTGTCCTACCCTCTTTTTATTTAGCTCACTTTATAGCGTGCGATTACTTCTTTAATTGATTCATATACAATTTCAACCATTCTTTTTAATTCTTCGTCCGTCATTGAAAGAATAGGCATCATTGTAACCACAGGACCTAGTTCTCTAATAATTAAACCTTTTTGGCGAGCCGCTAAAATAATGTCTCCCATCACTTTTTTATCTTCAAAAACAGATTTTGTTTGGCGGTCTTTCACAACTTCGATTCCTGCCATTAATCCTCTTTGTCTAATGTCTCCCACGTTAGGCAGTTCATAAAGCTTTAATAGATAACGTTTAAAAACTTTTGCCTTTTCTTTTACACTACGGATTAACTCTCTTTCTTCTATCAGTTCAATATTTCTAAGCGCTACTGCACAGGCTAATTGATTTCCCGTATACGTATGTCCATGAAAGAAGGTTTTATTTTCATCTGGATGAGCTAAAAAAGCATTAAATATCTGTTCGGTTGTTAACGTAGCAGCAAGCGGCATATACCCTCCTGTTATCCCTTTTCCTACACACATAATATCCGGTACAACATCTTCTTGCTCACATGCAAACAGCGTTCCTGTTCGTCCAAATCCAACGGCTACTTCGTCACAAATCAGCAATACCCCATACGCTTTACACAAACGCTCTACTTGTTTTAAAAAACCAGGAGGATGTGTAATAATACCCGCTGCTCCTTGCACAAGCGGTTCAATAATCAAACCGGCTACTTCTTCTCCTTTGTTCTGCAAGAGCTTCTCTAGCTGGTGAATACAGTAAGCTGAAGCTTGCTCTTCCGTTTCGAATCCTTCCATACGGTAAGTATAAGGAGAAGGTGTGGGAATTCGTTCAAACAGCAAAGGCTTAAAGATGCGATGAAATAAATCCATGCCTCCCACACTGACTGCCCCAATTGTATCTCCGTGATATGCCTCATTCAATGAGATAAATTTACTTTTGTTTTTGTACTTTACAGAGTCGAGATTTTGCCAATATTGATAGGCAATTTTCAACGCAATTTCGACAGCGGCGGAGCCTGTATCAGAGTAGAAGACTTTCGATAAGCTGTCAGGAGTAATTTCCGCTAGCTTTTTGGCTAACAAAATGGATGGAACGTTTGCGGATCCAAGCAGCGTAGAATGCGCTAATTTTTCCACTTGTATATGTAAAGCTGTATTTAATTCCGGATCATTATGTCCATGCACGTTCACCCATAGAGAAGCGTATCCATCTAAATATTTGTTTCCCTCTACATCATATAAATAGCTTCCTTCTCCTCTTTCAATAATAAGAGGATTCGATTGACGGTAAGCTTTCATTTGTGTAAACGGATGCCATACATATTCTTTATCCCATTTCTCCAGCTCAGCTTTTTGATACGGCACAGTCAAACACCTCCTGAATATGTTGAATAACACTTTTTTGCCTCATCATTTTCTCAATATATGCATCTAACTCTTCATCGATATGTGTGAATACTGGAACGGTCATTAAAGATGATATTTGAAGCAGCTTTTCAATCGTTCGAACATTATCATTATGAATGATACTGCTGTGATTAAAACGATTAAAAATGAGTCCGTTGATTTTAAGGTGATGCTCACTTGCATATGAAAAGGTAGAAAGCGCGTCGTGAATGGCTCCTAACCCCGTTGTTCCAACAGCAATAACCGGCATTTGTGCATCTATGATCAAATCTTTTGTCATATAGAATGTTGTTTCCTCCTCAATTAAAGGTACGGCAAGACCTCCCGCTCCTTCCACGAGCACTACATCAAATTTCTTTTTTAATTCATTAATGCGTTTTAAGACGATTGAAGGCTCTACTTGCTTGTTGCTCAGTGCAATAGCCAAATGAGGAGACGTCTCCGGCTTTAACTGATAAATACCCGTATCTGCTACTCCGAGCCTTGTTTCAAACCAGTGAATATCCGGATAACCTCCAATTTCGTCTTGGTAGCCGGTTTGAAATGGTTTGCAAATTGTCGTTTTTATTCCTAGACGACCAAGTACTTTATACAAAATACTTGTAACCAGGGTTTTTCCAATATCTGTTCCAGTTCCCGTAATAAAATACGCTTTGCCCATTTTCTTTTTTCTCCTTTTTTTCTATGTCTTAGTTACCCTGCTTTAACCCGCTTTGATGACAAACGACTAAATTGAGGCTGCATTCGGTGAATCAGCACTGAACATAAAATACACAATAAAAGATCTCCAGGCATTGGCAAAACAGCTCCAAAAAGAAGTGTATCACTCAGTGAAAGAGGCTTTTCAATTATCCATTTCATTGCTCCGTAAAGCCAGAAGCAGCCGACTGCGTACACAATAGCTAACGTAGATAAATTAGCTAAAAAGATAGAAAAAGGTTTCTTTAAGTCATATTTTTGAATAAGATAGCCGTTCATAAATGAACCTGCAGCATAGCCAATTAAATAGCCAAACGTTGGTTTGAAGATATACCCTAAACCTCCTCCTTCTGCAAAAACCGGAACACCGATTAAACCAATACCTATGTAGCATAGCTGACTATACAAGCCTAAACGCGGACCTAACAGCGCACCGGCTAAATAAACAGGAACAATTTGAAGAGTAAACGGTATGTAGGGAATAGGAATTTTTATAAATGCACCAATCGCCGTTAAAGCTGCAAATAAGGAAACATACGCCATTGTTTTCGGTTTCATATTCACCCTCCTTTCTCTTTTCGTTGCTTTAAGTTTGCAATAATTTCTTTTTATTTGTCAACTTAATTTTATTTTAAGTTTACAAATAAACAATAAAAAAAGACGCAAAAACCTGGGCTTTTGCGTCTTTTGATTTTTATAAAATTACTTTTTTGTCGTCTTTAAGCTGCACTTCTTGACGGCTGATAGATAAATCAACTTTCTTTTTTACACGTGCATGATAATAAGCATAAAACAGCAGCGCTAGTGGAATACCAACATACAGTGCCATTCGCTGTTCTGCATCAAATGCCATGCTTCCCAATACGATTGTATTTAATACTAATGCGATTAAAGGTAATACCGGGTAAAGAGGGACTTTAAATTTTAAATCCTCGATTTGCCCTCCTTGATTGATATATCTTTTTCTAAATGCAAGCAGTGATGCAGCAATCGTAATCCAGCCGATTTGTGCACCTAAACCCGCTGCAGAAATGAGCCATACAAATACTGTTTCTTGAGCAAAGAATCCTGAAAGTAAAGATAAAAGCGCAATGCCTAATGTTAAAAGCAGGGCATTCATCGGCACACCGCGTTTATTTACTTTCATGAAAGCTGAACTTGCCATGTTATCTTTTGACAATGAATACAGCATACGCGTTGCTGCATAAAGACCTGAGTTAGCTACAGATAACAGTGCCGTTAGGATAACAAAGTTCATAATATCTGCTGCATATGGAATACCAATTTGGTCAAATACAACAACAAACGGACTCTCAACTACGCCTGCTTTTTCAAGCGGAATCATACCCGCTAAGACAGCTACAGCTAGTACAAAAAATACAAGTGTTCTCCATACCGTTTGTTTAATTGCTCTTGGTACAGTCTTGTCTGGGTTTTCACTTTCCCCAGCCGCTACACCAATAAGCTCCGTGCCTTGGAATGAAAAATTAACTGTAATCATGGTAATCAACACGGCACTAATTCCGTGAGGAAACACGCCGTGAGCCGTATAATTAGAGAAAAGCGGTGCGCTGTCTCCATTACTTAATGGAAGAAAACCAAACATAGCAGCTCCACCAAGCACGATAAATAAAATAATAGCTAACACTTTAATGCTGGCAAACCAAAACTCCGCTTCACCAAACGCTTTAGCTGACAGTGCATTTAATGAGAATAATAAAAGTGCAAATATAGCACACCAGATCCATACAGGAGAATCAGGAAACCATCTTTGCATGAGCTGACCTGCTGACAAAAATTCTAATGCAACCGTTACAGCCCAGCCCAACCAATATAACCATCCAAAAGCGAAACCAACACCAGGGCCAATAAATTTTGTTGTATATGTCTGAAACGAACCGGAAACTGGCATTGCTACTGCAAGTTCCCCCAAGCAAAGCATTGTTAAGTACATAATGAAGCCACCTACGATAAACGAAAGGATAGCTCCAATCGCTCCTGCTTGGCTAATCGTGTATCCTGTTCCTAAAAAGAAACCGGTACCGATAACCCCGCCGAGCGAAATCATAAACAAATGTCTGCTTTTCATCGTCTTTTTTAATTCATTTGTTTGCTGTTGTCCTTCTATCATATTAACGACATTTCCTTTCAACCTATTTATTACGAGATATTACCTAGAAAAAAATTAATAAACCTTTGTTTTCTATGCATATTTACTTACATATTTATGCGGTGTTCTCAATTTAAATGAAACAGCCTTTTGTAATCTTAACATAATGCTCACTAGATTTAAAATGTTTTTCTGCAAAAGTAAAATGAATTTTTCTTGAATAGTGTAATTTTCTTTTACTGTTGATATTCATAACCGCTTTTCTTCAAATGAATAGAGGATGCAACAAGAAAAAAGCTGTGCTTTCGAAGACGAAAGCACAGCTTTTTCACACTTTTTACCAAACAAACAATCCAACAATCATAGCACTTAATAATGAAACAGCGATACCGCTCACAAGCAGTTTCCATACGTTTTTTCCAATAATCGTTGATTTACCTTCTGATAACGTAGAATTATACGTTCCATAAATCATACCCACCGTACTGAAGTTAGCAAAAGATGTTAAGAATGTTGTAGCAACTGCAATCGTATGCGGTGGAAGTGTATCTAGATTTTTCTTCAAATCCATCATCGCGACGAATTCATTTGTTGCTAGCTTGATACCCATCAGCTGAGCTACGTACATTGCATCATGCCCCGTGAGCCCTAGTAAGAATGCGAATGGACTAAAGATATAAGAGAAAATCTTTTGTACAGTCAAGCCGTCTACGATAACGCCTAAAATACCGTTAAGCGCAGATGTAAGAGCTACATATCCAATAACCATCGCTAAAATAACAATTACCATGTTCATTCCGACTAACATACTGTTTGAAATGGTAGAGAAAAAGTCTTTTTTCTCCGACTTTGGCGGTACGTAAATCATATCTTCTTCTTTTGTAACATGAACTGGATTCAATAAGCTCACTAAAATAAGCGCGTTTAAACAGTTCAGTGGAATTGCTGTAAACACGTACGTAGCGGGAACCATCGTTAAATAAGCACCGATAATAGACCCGCTAATACTGCTCATACTCATAATTCCAAACGTAAGCAAACGGTTGTCTTTTAACACAGAAAGTTGATTACGAATAACAGCCAATGCTTCCGTGTTTCCTAAAAACATCATTTGAATAGCGAAAAAGCTTTCTAATTTAGGCAAACGAGAAACTTTCGAAATGACCCAGCCTACTTTATCGATAATCCACGTTAAAATACCAAAGTAAGATAAAATATCAAAAAATGTCACGACAAAGATGATAGGCAGTAATGCACTGAAGAAAAAGTCAACCGTTTCATTTCCCATTACGGATGGGAACGCAAAAGCAATTCCATCGTTAGCACAGGAAATTAGCCAAGTAAAGAACGAAGCAATTTTATTAATGATCCATGTTCCGATTGAAGTTCCTAACATAAACCAAGTAATGAGCACTTCAACGACCAACAGTGAAGCAATAGGACGCCACTTTATTTCTTTCTTTTTAGGAGAACATAAGAAGACGACACCCATTACTACAAAAACGCCTAATAAATTTAATAAAAAGTACATGCAAGCCACTCCCAGGTGTGTATTTGAAAACCAAAAAAAGCTCTTACTTTTCATAAATTCTGACAATAACAGAAAGTATGAAAAGTAAGAGCTTTGAAAGAAGGCTGTATCTATGATAATACGCCCTTCTTTTTGCTGCTTATATCCAAACTTTCTTGTAGTCTAGTTTTTTACGGTTACTAGGTAGAGACTATCAGACCATATTACTGATAATATACAAGATCGTAATCTTAGCTGTATTCAATTGATATGAACAAATTCTACCCTTTATTTTTTTAATAATCAACACTTTAAAAGTTTTTCGGAATAATAAAATTGGTATGAAAATTCTATTTATTTATCACTTCTTTTGAACTACTTATCCCAAAATCACACAAAAAAAGTGAATTTAGTCGTTCTTTTAACTCAATTATTTTCCTATTTTTGAAGCAAAGAAATTGATTCTTTGATGAGTATGTTTAAATATCTACTTCGCTTTTCATTTAATTCCTCAAAAAAATGTTTCGTTTTTACGACTTGAGACGTAGAAAAAAATAATCCTGCTGTTCGTTGAAATTAACCGCTTTTCAATTTACACTTTATGGTAGAGGAAAACAAATTTAATTTAGGTAGAAAGCGGGTTATAACGTGAAAAAAATATTGGCTTTTATTTTAGTGATAGGTGGTACGGCAGTCCTCTTTTCTACTGCGTTTGCACCTTCCTCTTGGTCGTTAAGTTCATTCAAGACGTCCAAGTCTGAAGCAGCGTTATCAAGTGATATTCAGCATATTCAAATTGACTCTCCAAGCATTAGTACAACTGTCGTGCCGCAAGATCGTCAAGATATTAAAACAAAAGTAGAAGGGAAAGGAAAAGTAGATGTAAAGCAAAATGGAGACACCCTAGTCATCACTTATCAAAAAAGTCCTTTTCAATGGCTTTCTATTTTTTCAAACACAAAAGTGACAATCTACATTCCTAGAGATTATCACCACAACCTTGCGCTTACGGTAGGTTCTGGGGACCTTCAAGTTGCTGCACAGCCTGAGCAAGCGCTTCAGCTGAAAGATGTTTCGATTAAAGTAGGTTCTGGAAATGCAAGTATTTCAAACTTGATTAGCACCTCTCTTCGCACGGATGTCAATTCTGGAGATTTACAGCTGAGTGATGTTGAAAGCCAAACGGCTAAATTTGCTGTAGGCTCTGGGGAAATTAAAGGAACAAACTATAAAGGAAAACTTCAGGCGCGCATTGGATCTGGTGATCTTTATATGGATTTTAAAAAGCTAGAAGAGGCCGTTTCTGTAGATGTAGGATCTGGAGATGCCGTGCTGGTTCTTCCGAAAAGCGCTGGTTTTAAAGTGAATGGAAAAGTAAGCAGCGGTGATATAAACAATGACTTTAAGTTAAGCAATGCAACCGTAACAGAAGATGTATTAAAAGGAAAGCATGGAAATGGAAAATATCCTATTGATGTAGCTGTTTCAAGCGGAGAATTAACGTTAAAATCAAAATAAAACGAACACGGAAGTGTTCGTTTTATTTATGGTCTCACTGCAATATACCACGCTACTCCTACGATTGATCCTATGAATACGACTCCGTAAATAATAGATAAATTCACTATACTTTTCTTTTTAGATTTTCCGTAATCTTCATCTACTTTCTTTGCAGCACTGATCGTACCTGCAAGGGCAGCAACGCCGATAATAATGACAAGAAGCAATGCTAATTTCATTCATTCTCTCCTCCATATTTCGGTGATTGAATAAGACTGAATACCATGATGTTATTTATTTCATTTTAAGCAGCACGATTTAATCAGAATATGAAAGCGTTATATCTTCTCTTTCTATCATAAAGCTAAATTATGTAAAATCAACCATCCAATCGTGCATTATTTTCCTCCACCACTTTACATACATAAAAAATTCCCGAGCTTCACTGCTCAGGAATCTTCACCTAATAGAAATGGCATTTTAAGGTTTTAAAATGACTTTAATGCAGTTATCTTGATGATCATTAAAGATTTTGTAGGCATCAGCTGCGTCTTCTAAAGCGACTTTATGAGTAATAATTTCTTTTGGATCGAATTCTCCTTTTACAATTTGATCATACAATTTCGGCATAACCGGAATGACAAATGGTGTAAAATTTCCAAATGGCACTTTTAAATATTCGGCTTGACCTCCTGGATGATTTCCAAACTTTTCAGTATAACCAAAATAGCCGCCAGAATCGTAATATGGATTAGAATTATCACATTGGCTCGTTAAATCATCCTTACAGTACGCACACTGTCCGCATGCTACGTTAAACGGAATAATAACGCGATCTCTTTTTTTACTTTTGTAACATCCGGTCCTACTTCTTCCACAATCCCCATTGGTTCATGACCAATAATATAACCGTGAGGCAATGGCATGCTTCCTTGATATAAATGCAGATCAGAACCACAAATAGCCGTTGACGTTATTTTAATGACAATGTCATCTTTCTTCTCTAACTTCGCATCTTCTACTTCTGCTGCTTTTACCTGATTAGGCCCTTAATACGTTACCGCTCTCATTTTCACCCTCCATTTTTACAAACTTCATATTACTTAAATTTATCTAAAGGCATGTATTCAATCTGGAGAAATCAAGGAAAATAAAAAAGCAGCGCTTACGCGTCTGCTTAAATGATTATTAAAACTTAAATAAATGTTTTCCTACCAGTACATCTGCCATCTTTACAAAGCGCTTGATTTCTAATACGTCATGAACTCGAACCATTTGAACGCCTTGTGCAATCCCTGCATATACAGTAGCTGCAGTTCCTTCCATTCTTTCCGTAGGAGGAGCATCGACTATTTGCCCAATAAATCCTTTACGAGAAGTAGCAAGCAGGACAGGATAGCCCATCTTTGTCAGCTGATCTAGATGCTGAATCGCTTCTACATTATGCGCAGCCGTTTTTCCAAAGCCAATGCCTGGATCTAAAATAATTTGATCATCTCGAACTCCTGCAGCTTTTGCAATTGATATGCTTTCTTCCAAATCACTTATCATATCTGTAATCAGATTTGTATAATTGGGCTCATGACGGTTATGCATTAAAATAATAGGAACATTATAGTCAGCTGCAACTTGAGCCATTTTGGGATCAGCCTTTGCGCCCCATATATCGTTAATAATATGTGCTCCTGCTTTTAGCGCATGCTTGGCCACTTCCGACTTGTATGTATCTACAGAAATCGGCACCTCTACGCGCTTAGCCACTTCAGAAATAACAGGCACAATCCGTTTAATCTCTTCTTCATCGCTAATTCTTGTATAACCAGGACGAGTTGATTCTCCCCCGATATCAATGATGTCTGCTCCTTGCTTCACCATTTCCTCAGCATGAGCAACCGCTTTATCTACATCGTAGTATTTTCCGCCATCTGAAAATGAATCCGGGTTTACGTTTAAAATCCCCATAATAAGCGTACGGTCTGCATAATTAAGTTCATACTTTCCGCATTTAATGACGGATTGAGACGTTAAAGTTGACACTATCCTCAGCCCCTTCGTAATTTGCAAATTGATGTATATTTATAAATATCATGTATTTTGAGAATGTCATACCGTTCGTAATTATATCAAAAGTCACCAGTCCTATGTGATTTTTCTTGGAGTTTCTTTCTTCTATAGTGTGAGATAAACATTAAAAGTGAATACACAGATAACATTAAAAATCTCTATCGGGCTTGTCTTTAGGGTCTTTTTTCCTCTTCTCATATCTTTTGTGAGTCTTTTTATTCAAAAAGAAAGGATTCGCATGAAAAGCGTTTAATTTATAGCAATAGTTGGGAATTTATAATTAAGTAACTTCCATTTTTATGGAATTCATTTTAAGGAGGATGACTATGACTCAACAACCGTTACAAGTCAAATTAATTCCTTATACAATTGAGTCGATTATCGACTCAACAAACGAAACGCCTAAAGGAGTAAGCTTAATTCAAGCACCTGCTATTTGGGAACAAAGCAATCAAGGAGAAGGCATTGTAATTGCAGTTATCGACACTGGTGTTGACACAAATCATCCTGACTTAAAAGATTGTATTATCGGAGGAAGAAACTTCACTTCGGATCATAACGGAGATTCTTCTGTATTTGAAGATAATAATGGGCACGGTACTCACGTGTCTGGTACCATTGCTGCTGCGCTCAACAATGAAGGGGTAGTAGGAGTGGCACCCAAAGCAAAAATTCTCAGCTTAAAAGTACTTACCAGTGAAGGATCCGGAAATTACGAATGGATTATTGACGCTATTAACTACGCCGTCGAATGGCGGGGCCCTAACAATGAACGAGCACGAGTTATTTCCATGTCACTCGGCGGACCACAGGACGTTCCAGAACTTCATGAAGCTGTTCAAAACGCTGTGAATAAAGACGTTTCTGTTGTTGTTGCAGCTGGAAATGAAGGTGATGACCGTGAAGAAACCTTTGAATATTCATATCCGGGAAGTTATAACGAAGTCATTCAAGTAGGAGCTGTAGACAGCAGCTTAAGTTTAGCTCCTTTTACCAATGTCAATGAAGAAGTAGACTTAGTCGCACCCGGAGTTAACATCATCTCTACTTTTTTAGAAGGTAAATATGCTACTCTTTCAGGAACTTCAATGGCAACTCCCCACGTGGCTGGAGCTTTAGCTCTATTGATTAACTTATGTGAGAAGGAATTTGGCCGGTCTTTAATTGAAGCTGAAATCTATGCTCAACTTGTAAAAAGGACGCTTCCTCTAGGATATCGAAAAAGCTCTGAAGGAAACGGATTTCTCATGCTCGATTTGGTAGAAAAAATACATGATATTATTAACGTAGCCCGCATCAGTCCTAGTAAGTAATAAATAAGAAAAACGAGAAATCTTCTTGGTTCTCGTTAAATTGAAATAAAGACATGCGAACGCATGTCTTTATTCATATCTTAATGCTTCGATTGGATCTAGCTTTGCCGCTTTGTTTGCAGGAAGCATGCCGAATACAATGCCAATCGTCATGGAAAACAACACTCCTCCAAGTACTACTTGCCACGAAATTAATGACGGCCAGCCAGCAAATAACGAAACAAGAGCTGCACCGCCCGCGCCGAGGCCAATTCCAAGCAAACCACCAATTAACGTGAGGGTAATGGATTCAATCAAAAACTGAGTTAGAATTTGTCTTTTAGATGCTCCCAACGCTTTACGAATACCAATTTCTCTTGTACGTTCCGTTACAGAAACCAGCATAATGTTCATAACGCCAATCCCGCCAACAAGCAGGGAAATGCCTGCAATCGATCCAATAATCGTTGTCATAATTCGCGTTACATTTCCAATGCTATCTGCTATTTCTTCTAAGTTCTGCACTTGGTAAGCATCTTCCGCATCATGCAAATTATTTAACAAATCCGTTGCGTCATTGCCTACTTTTTTTAGTTGATCAGAGCTTTTTGCTTGAACACTAAGGTTGGTGTAATCGAGCTTACCGAAGCTTGATTTATACGTATTATTCGGAATATAAATGGTCGGTATTTCAAATGCTAAAAAGCCCGTTGCCTTTTTTGTGACACCAATAATTTTGATAGGCTGTCCTTGAACCCATACTACTTGCCCAAGAGCTTCTTTCTTATCAAATAGCTCTTTTTTCATATCGCTTGTGATAACACCTACTCGATTACCTGATAAAAAGTCAGAGCTGTCTAACATTCTTCCTTTTGAAACTTCCAGCTGATTAACTTCAATATATCCTTCGTTAATAGCATTAACAGTCGTATCAGATTCCTTGTCTCTATATCTTATCCCCATTCCCATTGAGCTAGAAGCCACCACATTCTTCACTCCGGGAATAGTCGAAAGAGCTTTAATATCATCCTCTGTAAAGATGGGCTCACCCGTCATTGAAAGGTCATCAGCTTGCATCTCGTCTTCAGGAGGCTGATAGTATACATCAACTGTATTGCTTGCTCCTGTTATTTCCGACTTAATCATTTGTTCTCCGCCTTGACCAATGGCTACAACGATAATAACAGCCGCTACGCCAATGATAATACCAAGCATCGTCAAAATAGAGCGCATTTTATGAGCAAGAACCGAAGAGAGAGCCATACGAATATTTTCTATCAAACTCATAAGCTATCGTTCTCCTTATCGCTATGACTTAGCACTTTACCGTCACGAACGATAACTGTACGCGATGTGTATTCTGCCACTTCAGGTTCATGGGTAATGACTACCACTGTTGTGCCATCTGCATTAAGTTTAGAAAATTGTTCCATAATATCAGCACTTGTTTTTGTATCTAGAGCTCCTGTCGGTTCATCCGCTAAAATAAGCGTCGGATTATTAACAATAGAACGAGCAATAGCAACACGCTGCTTTTGCCCTCCTGATAACTCGCTCGGTAAATGTTTCATCCGCTCACTCAGCCCTACTTTTTCAAGCGCAGCTTCTGCTCTGGCTCGTCTTTCCTTACGCGTTACACCGGCGTATACCATTGGAAGCTCTACGTTTTCTACCGCTGTTAAACGCGGCAACAGCTGAAATTGCTGAAAAACAAAACCGATATGAATATTCCTTACTTTTGCAAGCTGCTCATCACTATAAGTAGAGATTTCTTGTTCATTTAATAAATAGGACCCTGAAGACGCACGGTCTAAACATCCGATAATGTTCATTAGCGTTGATTTACCTGAGCCAGAAGGTCCCATAATCGCAACAAATTCACCGTCATAAATCTTCAAATTAATATCTTTTAAAATTGGCACTTCCTCTTTGCCAAGATGATAACTTTTATGAATATTCACAAGCTCAATCATTGAACAGTCACTTCCGCACCGTCAGTTAAGTTCTTTGTAGGATTTGTAATGACTTTGTCTTTAGAAGATACGCCGCTTTTGATTTCAATAAATTTATTTGTTGTTTCTCCAATCTTTACTTCCTTACGAACCGCCTTTTTATCTTTCACTACATATACATATTTTTCTCCGTCTTCATTTACAACTGCTTTTATCGGCAAAGATGAAGCTTTTTTACTGCTTGTTTCAATTTCAAGCAGCAACTTAAATCCCGGCTTAATCATCGTGATATCCTGGTCATCTACTTTTACTTCAATTGGATATTGATTAGCCGCATCATTGCCCGCTTCTGCTGATGCCTGCTGCTGAGGTAGATAGTCAATTTGTTTGACGCTCCCTGCCCATTCTTTATCAGGCAGCACATCTGATGTAATTTTAACAGCTTGACCGGTTTTAATTTTTAATGCATCATACTCAGACAGCACGCCAGTAGCTAAGTATTCATCGGTATTACCAATATGTATAAGCGGTTTTTGAACGTCACTTGTGTTATTAACCGCTTCTTTATCTACTTCTAGCACCGTCCCATTAATATCACTCGCTACGTCTAAATTACGTTCTTTTTTAGCAATTGATTTGGCTTCTAGTTTGTTTCGTTCTAAATCAATTTTAGCCGTTTCTAAATCGAGATTGAGCTGCGTACGCTCTGTATCGATTTGATCTCTCGCTTCTTGCTTACTCATTTCTTTTTCCAATTCTTTTTGTTTTTTATTTAAATTAGAAAGCTGTTTACTTACTGAGTCAATTTGCAGCTGACTGGATTTTTTTCTAGATTGTTTTGTTCTTGCTCTAAATCAAGCGCATCGCTCTCGTATGTTACAAGAGAGGTGCCCTGCTGTACACGAGAGCCTTCTGTTACGTGAAATCGTTCAACCTCGCCTTTTTCAGCATCAAAATAGACATATTGTTCATCAGCAAGCTTTAACGTACCCGGAACCATAACTGTATTTCTTAACTTTTTTTCCTTTATATTTGCTACGTGAACATTGACTGCTTTCCCACTTACACTTTGTGCACGATATACGTTAATCCCAATAACCGCAACAATAACAACTGCTACAGCTGTAATAATTATTCCTTTTTTCATTTACAACCCTGCTCCTTTAAGCGCTTCTGAAGCAGCTCCTCCAACTCCTGAAATAGCGGCTCCTAAGATGAATAAAATAATCACTGTAATAATAGAAGCAGCTTTTGATACATTTGCCACTTTTTGTAGTCCTACTGCTGTCAGAATAAGTCCCCAGATAGAAAAGATTTCAATGGAAGTAAATACTCCTCCCATAGCACCTTTAGCACCAACCATTCCATTTAACGAAGTCACATTAGCTGAAGTATGGGCTAGTGCAGCTACTCCCGTATTAATTAGCTGACCGATTGCTGTGATGAACGTAACAAACAAATTCAAACTAAACATTTGGCGGTAAGTTGTTTTTCCAGTCCCTAACTTTGCAATTAAAAACAGAATCAAACTTGTGAATGCCAGTGTAGCAACTACTGCAATAACTCCTCCAATCGCTCCGCCAATCATACTAAATGTTGAATTCACTTCAATGCCAGCTTCTTTTTGCTGTTGCAGCGCTTCTTGTCCCTGAGGGGTATAGACGGCTAGAATCGTTGTTGCAGCTGTTAAGATGAGGATAAGAAAAAGAGGTCCCCAGATGACCGGGCTGCTTTTCATTTTCTCAAACTGTACAACCGGACTCGTAATAAAACCAAAAATAGAAGGCTTTCCTTTCTCTTGGACTTCCGAAGATACATTGACTTCTGTGCTCATAATCAAACTCCTTTTATTTTGTTTCGTTATTAGCTCTTAAGACCCGTCTTTTACTATTTTTTAAAGTCTTCTAGCAAAATCGGCTCTCTCTAAGAAACTCTCAAACACCTAATATTCTAACATAATTATACAAATAAATTTACATTTTTCTTACATTTTATATTTTTTATGGTATTTTTAGAAATTAAAGAGATGTCTTAATGCTGAATTACAGTATTAATTTTATTTATATTTTCTAAATATTCTAATTATAATTTGACATCGTTCAATATAATTCGTATATTATGATTAAAGTTTATTATTCCTATGTTTTTTGTAAGTTTTATATTTAAGGAGGAGTTTCAATGTCTGCTAAGAAACCATTTCGTCCTGAAACACAAGCCATCCATTCTGGCCAACAGCTTGACCCGGCTACTTTTTCGCGTGCGGTACCTATTTATCAAACAAGCTCATTTGGTTTTAAAGATACGGAGCACGCTGCATCTTTATTTAATTTAAGTGAACAAGGCTACATCTACACTCGAATTGTAAACCCTACTACGGACGTTTTTGAACAGCGAATTGCTGAGTTAGAAGGCGGGGTAGGTGCTCTAGGAGTAGCTTCGGGTCAGTCAGCTACTACCTTTTCCATTTTGAATATCGCTTCCGCAGGAGATGAAATTGTATCAGCAAGCAGTTTATATGGGGGAACATACAACCTCTTTTCGTCTACGCTTCCTAAACTGGGCATTACCGTCAAATTTGTAAACGCCGATAATCCAGAAAATTTTAGAAGTGCAATCACTTCCAAAACAAAGGCAATTTATGCTGAATCCGTTGGAAACCCGCAGGGAAATGTGCTAGACATCGAAGCAGTTGCAGACATTGCCCATGAACATGGAATTCCTCTTATTATTGATAATACGGTTCCAAGCCCTTACCTTCTTCGTCCCATCGATTTCGGAGCAGATATTGTCGTTCATTCTGCTACTAAGTTTCTTGGAGGACATGGAACAGCAATTGGGGGTGTTATCGTAGACAGTGGAAAATTTGATTGGGAAGCGAGCGGGAAATTTCCAGACTTAACAACTCCAGATCCAAGTTACCATGGCCTTGTATACACAGAAGCTGTCGGTGAAGCTGCTTATATTACAAAAGCGCGCGTTCAGCTTTTACGAGATATTGGAGCTGCTTTATCACCTTTTAATTCCTTTTTACTCCTTCAAGGGGTAGAAACACTCCATCTGCGATTAGAGCGTCACAGCGAAAACGCATTAAAGGTAGCGAAATTTTTAGAGCAGCATGAATTAGTAGAATGGGTAAATTATGCGGGGCTTCCTTCCCACCCTTCCTATTCTTTGGCACAAAAATACTTGCCTAAAGGGCAAGGAGCAATTTTAACCTTTGGTGTAAGGGGAGGAAAAAACGCTGCGGCTAAGTTAATTGATTCGGTTCAGTTATTTTCTCATTTAGCCAATATCGGCGACTCTAAATCACTCATTATTCACCCGGCAAGCACCACTCATCAACAGCTATCTAAAGACGAACAAAAAGCTTCGGGTGTGACGCCAGAACTCATTCGTTTATCGGTTGGAACAGAAGCAATCGACGACCTTCTTGAAGATTTAGATTATGCCTTAAAAGCCAGCCAAAAAGTGAATACAACTGTTTAAAAGCTGTGATTTTTCACAGCTTTTTTTATATCATCCAATAACTTTTTATACTTTCGCTTATGCTACAATAAACAAAACGAATGAAAAAGGAGTTACTATGAACACGTTCAATTCAATACCTGCTATCACATTTACAGACGTTCATAAAACATTTAAGGATAAAGAACATAGTGTTTTAAAAGGCATATCGGGTACAGTGATGCAAGGCTCGCTCGTCATGATGGTAGGACCATCAGGATCCGGAAAAAGCACCCTTCTTTCCATGTGCAATTTACTTTCCGCACCTGATGAAGGAAGCATTGAAGTATATGGAAAAGACATTAGCAAATGGAATATTTCTGATTTACGAAAAAAAGTGGGCATTGCTTTTCAATCAGCTCCTGTTATTGATGGAACAGTGCGTGATAATATGATGCTTGTTCAAAAACTGCATGGCAAGCAGGATATTATGCCTGAAGAACTCTGTGCCTTAACCGGTCTTTCCCCTGACTTGTTAGAGCAGGATGCAAGAGATTTATCCGGTGGTCAAAGACAAAGGTTATCATTAGCCCGCACGCTGTCGAACGGATCTGACCTTTTACTTTTAGACGAAATCACTTCCGCTTTGGATGCCACTTCTGCTCATGAAATTGAGCAGCTTATTTCTCATTTACATAAAGAGCAGAATAAAACGATTATTTGGGTTACCCATAATTTAGATCAAGCGAAACGTTTAGGAGAGGAAGTCTGGCTTTTAATGAACGGAGTGATTGTAGAAAAAGCGAAGACGGAGACCTTTTTTCATGCTCCTGTAAAAGCTGAAACAAAACAATTTATTGAAGGAGCCTTTCTATGAGTTCACTTTCACTGATTTTTACAATCATTTTTGTTTTTATTGCTCTTTTTTTATCAAAATCTTTTCGGATAGGACTCGAAAAAGATATTATCATTGCCAGTATTCGAGCAGCCGTTCAGCTGTTAGTGATAGGATATGTTTTATCTTTTATTCTTGACGCGAATCACCCTGCTTTTATGATTCTCATTTTATTCGTTATGCTGACGGTCGCTTCCCAAAATGTTGTAAAGAAAAAAAAGCAGGGATTTAAAGCTTTCTTTCGTGTATTTGTCACTCTTTTTATTGTAGAAATCCTGACCCAAAGCGTTATGCTCGGACTACATATTATCCCTGCTACTCCGCGATATATCATTCCTGTCAGTGGTATGATTATTGGAAATTCGATGATTTTGGCCAATTTATTTTTAAATCGGTTAGATGCTGAAGTAAATAGAAGACGAGACGAAATTCAATTGATTCTGGCGCTTGGCGGCACTCCTCAACAAGCTATTCATAGTATTTTAAATGCCGCAATCAAAGCTAGCATGATTCCTACTGTAGAAAGTCAAAAAACAATTGGACTCGTTCAGCTTCCGGGTATGATGACAGGCCAGATTATTGGAGGGGCAGATCCGATACAAGCTGTCAAATTCCAGCTGCTTATCGTTTTTACTATTCTAGCGTCTGCTACGCTTTCCTGCGTCATCTTAAGCCGATTAACATACCCTACCCTTTTTAATAGCTATCAGCAGCTTATCCGTGAGCATACATAAAAAAAGAAAGGAGACTCCTTTCTTCTTTTTTTATTGAGCAGCTTTTTTTAATCCTGATCCTATGTCACTTCCAAAGGTTACTCCTAAATCGCCGAGCCATCTTCTATACGCAATACTCAGTCGGTCCGGATTCAAATGAAGCTCTGCTTGTAAGTCAAGCGGCAGCTCTTCTGGTTTTTGACTTTCCACAATACTGGTATCTTGTTCAATAATAAGCTGCTGAAAATCGCGGAAATATTGATCAGGTGCATCAAACGAATAGTTTCTAGAAACCAGCGCAAACACCGTGGACTTCCTTTCCTCTTCAGGTAAAACCGCAAACAGCATTGAAAAGATTTCACCCGTTTCGTAGTTCACTTTTTTCAACCTTGCAACGGTAGGACGAAGAATTTCAAAGGTATAATAAATAGTCGCAAAGTTACCCGTACCATCTGCATCTGCGTACACAGCGATTTCATCAGAAACGTATCGGTTATCTTTCCAATGCACCTTATAATCAGGAATTTCAGCGTAGTCAGAGTGTCCAAGGCTTCCTTCGTGAACAAAAGCCAAATGGCTTACATCTAGGAAGTTTTCTACGACACGAGGAGCTGCTGCCTGCAGAGTATGAGGGTTGGCGCAAACCGTTTTGAATCCGGAGTTAAGATGTTCATCATAAAAGGGAAGAGGAGTATCACCTGCCTCGCTGTTCATCTTCACCCATATAATCCCGTACTTTTCAACGCAGGCATATACCTGTGCTTTTGCTTTTGAAGGAATAGCTCTTCCCGGCGGCTGTTGAGGAATTTTCACACAAGCCCCGGCATCATCGTATTTCCATCCGTGATAAGGGCATACAATGCAATCATCTACCACTTTTCCAAGAGATAACGCTGCACCGCGGTGGATGCACAAATCTTTAAATGCTTTAATGGCATTAGTTGTGCGAAAAAGCACAACTCGCTCTTCTAAAATCGTTACTTGCAAGGGCTGATCTGTTAAATCATGTGAATAAGCTGCAGGCAGCCATTCCTTAGCCAATACTAAATCTTTAATCATCTACATCGCCTCCGTACAATAAGTAAATTTATTTCTTGTTTATAAAAAAAACCGCAGAAATAGAAGGAGTGCTTCTAATTCCGCAGCTTTTTCGTTCCGTAAAACAGACTATAAGCGCGCGAAGATTCTACATGATTGCAGATAGAGCGACCTTAGCACTTCATCTACAATGACAATACGTATTCATCGCTATTTTTTTAATCTTAAAATCTAACCCTTATATATTGAATAAAGAGCGGCCAGCCGATAAAAGCTTTTCTGTCCACTGATTTCTCTTAGTTTTACTTTATCAATTTCCCACTGAAAAATCTCTTGCTTTGTAAGCATCTCTAACATAATTTTTTCGGTTAAACGAATAAAAGCTGCGGTTTTTAAAACCGCAGCTTGCTTTATTATGAGCTCATATAACTGGCTGTATATTTTTTCGTCTGCTTTTGTATTTCTTGATTTAAATGTTTGAAAAATGAGAGGGTTTCTTCATAATCCGTCGCTTTTTCATGAAACTTCAATGTAAGATTTTCTTCAAACAACGTTTCTCCCTGATGACCGACCGCTTTCAGCTGAACATCTGTAACAATACCTTGCGAAATCGAACATAATAAATAATTAAAGCAATGAACCGGAACGATATGCATCAGATGAAAATCGTCGATAGTTCTATCACTTTTTGTTTTCTTAAATTCCACAGTGAGTTCTTCTGGATGAATAAACACATTTATATGCTGTTTGGACAAACAAGTAGGATTCATTTTTTGTGTATACTCACAAAATTCCAGTCCAATAAATATAGAATTCTCGGAGTCAGCTTCAATGAAGATTTGCGAATTTTTTACCATTGTCCTCGTCCTCCATATTCAATCTAGTTATCCCGTCACCCGCACCCATTTGTAGAATATTTCCATTCCTTCTCTATTCTATCATTGATTTTTCTCAATGCCTATTTCGCAAGCGGAAGTTCTCTTTAAAAGAGAGGGAACTGACAGGCAGTTCTTTATGTGAGAAGAATAAACAAAAGACACCTCTTTTATTTTGTTGAGGTGTCTTTTAGTATCATCAGCCTGTGTTACGTAACCCTGCTGCAATGCCATTAATCGTTAATAACGCTTCTTTTAAAAGTTCTTCATTTAACGTTCCAGCCTCATCTTCACGCAGCTTGGAAATGACCTTAACTTGTAAGAACGTTAGAGGGTCCACATACGGATTTCGTAATTTAATAGATTCTTTAATCGTTGGAAGATGATCCATTAATTCTTTTTGACCTGTGATTTGAAGAATCATTTCTTTTGTGAGATTATACTCTTTTTTAATGGCGGTAAAAATCCGCTCTGAAATAACCGGATCTTGTACCATTTCCGTGTATTCTTTTGCTGCCATTAAATCTGCTTTTGTTAAGGCCATTTGCAGATTATCGACGGTCGAGCGGAAGAATGGCCATTCTTTATACATTTGCTGAAGAAGCTGTATATCTCCGGATTTCTCTACTAAATGCTGTAAGCCTGTACCTGCAGCGTACCAGGCTGGAAGCAGCTGTCTGCTTTGCGTCCATGCGAATACCCACGGAATTGCTCGCAAGTCTTCAAAGCGATCACTTCCTTTTCGACTCATTGGACGTGACCCAATATTTAAAGCCCCCAGCTCAGGAAGAGGTGTAGCTTGTTTAAAGTACGTTAAAAAGTCTGGATCTTTGAAAACAAGCTCTTGATACTTACGTAAAGAAGCAGTTGAAATCTCGTCCATTGTTTCTTCCCATTCATGTGTACGAATATCACATTGTTCAGCTTCTTGAGAAACATTTGCTGCCGCTGTAAGAAGAGCTGAAACCGCTTGTTCAAGGCTTCGGTAAGCAATGTCATATAAAGAGTATCTAGAAGAAAGAACTTCTCCTTGCTCTGTAATTTTGACGCCGTCTCCTAGCGTCTCAACAGGCTGAGATAAAATGCTTCGGTTTAACGGCCCACCTCCTCGGCCTAGTGAGCCGCCTCGGCCATGGAAAAACTTCAGACGAACTTGATACTTCCTCGCCATATCGTGAATTTCCTGCTGCGCTTTATAGAGCTTCCAATTAGCAGTAAGCGTTCCTCCGTCTTTACTTCCATCTGAGTAGCCAAGCATAATTTCCTGCAAATCCTGCTGTTTCCTTAAGTGCTCTCGATAAAAATCTAATTGAAATAGCTGTTCCATGATTTTAGGACCTGCTGTGAGATCATCAATCGTTTCAAGCAGCGGAGCTATATTTAACTTACTTTCAATGCGGCCATCTGCATGAAGGCGATAAATACCCGCTTCTTTGGCGAGTACCATGACTTCTAATAAATCACTTGCAGACTGCGTCATACTGATTAAGTAGACTTCAATAGATCTTTCTCCAAATTCTTTATGTGCTCGATGTATCATATTAAATACTTCAATTACTTGCTGCGTTTCTTTAGAGTAATTCTCTACAAATGATATCACAGGTCTTGGGTCTTGAAGAACTTTCCCTAGCAGCTCAACTTTTTTCTCTTCCGTTAACGCTGAATAATCTTCAGCTAAAGAAACAGCATGGAAAATTTCTTTGATTGCCGCTTCATGTTCCCCGCTGTGATTACGGATATCAAGCGTTGCTAAATGAAAACCAAACAGCTCAACTTGGCGAATTAATTTACATAAGCTTCTTAACTGATAATCCTGAGGCTGGTGCTTTTGCAAGCTATCTTTGATTAGAAATAAATCATGTAGAAGTTCTTCCGACCTTTGATAGCCTGCTTCCGATTCTCCAACTAAATTTAATTTATGAAGCATAATCGTAAGCTTGCAGCGATATACTTCGTGTTTGATTCTCCATCGCTTTTTCTCAGGCAGCAGCGATATTTCTTGATTAATAGAATCAAGAAGATTATCTGAAACTGCGACTCTTTTTGTAGACTGACTTAACCTTTGTCTCAATTGAGTAAGCGACTCTTTATATTTACGAATAGCTAACTTCCTTTGTTTGACAAGCGTTTGCCACGTTACTTTAGGAGTTACGTTTGGATTTCCATCTCGGTCTCCGCCAATCCATGAACCAAATCGAAGAATATTAGGCACCTTCCAATTTTCTTCAGGGTAATTCTCCTGCAATGAATTTTCTAACTCCTGATGAAGTTGAGGAAGCACTTCAAATAACGTTTCATCAAAATAATATAATCCATTGGATACTTCATCCATCACAGTCGGCTTGCGATCTCGCAGTTCATTTGTTTGCCATAAAATTAATACTTCGCTAAACAGTCTTTCTTCAATTTCCGTACGTTCACGTTTTGTTAACGTTGGATTATCCAAGTTTTTCAGAAGCTCAGCCATTCGTTTATGAATATCAAGGACACTTCGTCTAGTGGCTTCTGTTGGATGAGCAGTGATGATGAGCTCTAGAGATAGAGTTTGAAGCAAGTTAGCAATTACGTCTGGCGCCACGCCATTATTTTTAAGCGAAACAACGGCACTTTCCAATGAGCCCGGCTGCATAATAGAATCTTCTTGCTGCTGATATTCGCGTCTACGACGAATTCGATGATTTTGCTCTGCAATATTAACTAAATGAAAATAAACTGCAAACGCCCGAATAACCTGCTCGCGCATCGGCTGTTCAAGAGTAACGATTTCATTTTTTATTTCTTTATAGATAACTTCATCTTTGTTTTCTCTAAGTGATTTTGCTACTTCGCGTATTTTTTCTACTTTGCTGAGCAGTTCTTCTCCACCTTGGTGAACCAGAACTTTCCCTAACAATTGACCGAGAAACTTTACATCACGGCGCAGGGCAGTGCTGCTGTTTTGTCTTTCTGCTGCTTCTACTGTTACCATTAGACACGACACCTTTCTTCATAAATATTGCACTTTTTAAACTTTTTAGAAAATTATATTAAATTCATATTACCATGAACGAAAATAAATTTCATATAATTTTATTTCCTCCTCTCGTTCAGGAGAGGAGATTCATCAAATATAAAAGAGAGGTTAAGACATAACTAAATGAATCCAATCTAAAGACGAACAAATGGGATACATAAGCCGAACCACTTGTGACGCCGCAGTTGATTTCTGTGCAAGACTTTGCTTTCCGCAGGTGGTCGCTGAGCCTCCTCGTCGCTTCCGCTTTTCCCCCCGGGAGTCTTCGCCTTGCCCTCCAATCAACTGCTAGAAGAAACGAAACAGATGAAACCTACGTTCACCATAACAAAAAAAAACGAACCGCTAATCAAACATTTTGATTAATAGTTCGTTTTTCATTTGAGCTAAAATACTTTTGTCTCGGCCTCTCTTTTATGCTACCAAGGTTGTCCTAAATCCAATACCGAGGCTAGTTCATTGCTTTTTTTACGCACTTGTTTACGCGTGGCAGCGCGATCTGCCCCCGTTTGAAATAGGTATTTTTCTTCTTCTGTTTCTGGAATAAGCTCCGGTACTGCGCGGGGCTTTCCATCATCATCCATTGCCACAAAAGTTAAAAATGATGTAGCTGCAATTTGACGCTCCCCGGTTTTTAAATTTTCTTTAATCACTTTCACAAACACTTCCATGGATGAACGACCTGTCCATGATACGTATGACTCCAAACATACAGAATCCTGAGGCGTAATAGGGTGCAGAAAATGAATAGAGTCTGCTGAAGCTGTCACACACTCTGTACGACTGTGACGATAAGCTGAAATGGACGCAATCATATCAATATCACTCATTAACTTTCCGCCAAATAACGTATTGTGATTATTAATATCATTAGGAAAAATGCGGCTCGTTCGAACGGCCTTTGTATCTTTACAATAATTTGCTTTCATTAGTAAGAACCTCCATTGATGCCTATCATAATAAGAATAAAAGAATGAATGAACCTATACTAGCATATTTTGATAAATTTAGCTTTACAAAAAACTCGTTGATTTATTTACAGAAAACAAAAAAGAGAAGAAAAATTCTTCTCTTTTTTGTCTATCGAATATAGCTTGATCCAAACGTTTTACCTAAAGAATCACTGTATAGGTCACTTGACTTTACAGTCCATTTCCCATCTTCTTTCACCATAAAAATTCGTAGGGGACGACTTCCTTCTTTCGTTTCTAATTCATTTACAATATCTTTGAATTTAGAAGCCGCAAACTCTTCAGAGTGTTGTGTATCGTAATCTTTCGTTTCATCTGTGTATGCTCGCTTAAGCTGCGATACGTATGAATATAAGTCTGATAAATCAAGAGTAGTGTACTCCACTTCTACTACGGCTTTATTATTTGCATTCGCAATCACATTTGTTTTCACACTTGCTTTTTCTTTTAAAACATCTTTATACATGTTAAAAAAATCTTTTTTTGCTTTGTCGGTTAAACTGTTAGAAAACGCACCTTTTAATTCCTCATTAAACGCTTTTTTCTGTTCTTCTATGACAGCTGTTTTATCTGCTGTTACATATTTATCATAGTCTACGTTTTCTTTGTTTAAGTAAAGGACTTCTGTGTAAGCTTGCAGAGCTTTTTCTGGCTCTTGCAGCTTATTATAGCTTTTCGCGTACTTTTTCGTATCCAGTGTTAATGTCACTTCGTCAATCTCTTCATCATAATCAGATGATTTTGGCTGAAGCCCAATTTTGTACTTTTTATCTTTTTTGACTTCAAAGACAAACGTTAAATTTTTTTGCTTTCCAGCGCCAATCTTGTCAGATGCACTGCTTTCTAGTCCAAGCTCACGACTGTTCACTCCCGTTTTTGGAGACAGCTGTTCATCTCCTTCGTATAAATACACACCGTCATAATCCGATAAAGATATACTGTTTTTGGATACATTTTTCACTTTTAAATCAACTTTCAACAGCCCTTTTTCTTCACTTGTAGCTCCTTCATCACTATCTACTAAAATATAAGATGCGCTGTCAATGGATGCTTCAATCGCCTTATTTTTATCCGAAGTGGATCCTCCCGTTTCCTTAGAACTGTTGCAAGCCGCTAATACTAGCATAAGTACAAAAGCCAAAGCCAAAACATTCATTTTTTTCACAGCTGCCTAATCCCCTTTATTTTGTTTTTTTAGAACTTTATCCCGAATAAAGGTTCCCTCTGTATAAATACTTAAACCTTAAAATCTATTTTTTTTACAATATTTTGATAAAAAATAAGTCTAAATTCTCTACTCACCTAAATAAAAAAACACGAGCACGGGCTCGTGTTTTTTTATTTAGATTTAAAATTTTCTTGATTGATTTGTTCAGCTTCTTTCATATATCGGTTAGATTTGCCGCTTTTAATTCCCCAGTAATAAAAAGCTAATGATACGCAAGCAATCACTAGCATATCCCATCCGAAAGGCAAAATATTTTTTCCTCCGAATTTTTCGCTTCCTATGTAGGAAATAAAAATCATGCACGCTAAATAGATAAGCATCCAAGCCCCGGTTAAAAATTCTTTTTTAAAGCCCACCCATTTATTTTTCGCTTGGTAATAAAAATAAACAGGCAGGCCAATTGCCATAATAAAGATCACTTCACCTGTAAGTGGCCACCTTGCCCAGTAAAGCGTCAAGGAAGCAAAAACGAAGCCGCATGGCGCAATAACTGATGCCCCTTTTAAATAAAATGGACGGTAAAAGTGTGAAGCCGTTTTTCTTAATGTTATAAGCGCTACAGGACCCATAATATAAGAGATAAGCGTCGCTACTGAGATCACTTCTGCTAAGACACCCCATCCTCTAAATAAAAAGAGAAACAAGAAGCACGCTGCTAAATTTAGCCACATAGCTGGGCGCGGGACATTGTAAAGTGGATGAAGAGTACCAAATATCTTTGGCAAGTATCCATTTTGCTGCATCCCGTATAACATTCTAGAAGTAGTTGCCGTATATGTAGCACCTGTGCCGGAAGGAGAAACAAATGCGTCTGCGTATAACACAATTGTTAGCCAGTTAATTCCAAGCGCAATCGCTAAATCAGCAAAAGGAGAGTTGAAATTCAAATGATTCCATCCATCAGCAATTGATGACGGACTTACTGCTCCGATAAAGACAATTTGCAATATAATGTATACAATTCCTGCAATAAAGATTGAACCAATTACAGCTATCGGAATCGATTTATTAGGTGATTTTGCTTCTCCTGCCATATTTACAGGACTTTGAAACCCATTAAATGCAAACACAATACCTGATGTTGCCACTGCCGTTAAAACACTGGCCCATCCGTAAGGTGCTACCCCATGCTCACTTGAAAAGTTTCCACTATGAAAACCAGCAAAAAATAAAGCCCCTGCCGTTAAACCAGGAATAATTAATTTAACAATCGTAATAAATGAGTTTGCTTTAGCAAAGAGATTTACCGTCCAATAGTTCACAAAAAAGTAAACGAATAATAACAAAGACGCAACTGCCAAGCCCTTGGACGTTAAAATGCCATTGTCTACTAATTCATGAGTCCAGCGAGCCCATTTCCACGGCCAAGTACTCATATATTGCACAGATGCAATAGCCTCCACTGTTATCGTTGAAGCGATTGAAATCCAGTTAGCCCAAGCAGCCAAAAAACCAATAAATGATCCGTGTGAATACTGAGGATATTTGACCATCCCCCCTGCTTGTGGAAACATCGCGCCCAGTTCAGCATATGATAGAGCAATGGTCAAAATAACCACCATTCCAATAACCCATGAAAAAATAGCCGCGGGTCCCGCAATTTGAGCTGCTTTCCATGCTCCAAATAGCCATCCTGAACCGATAATCGAACCTATGCCTGTCATGGTTAAAGCAAATGTTCCCATCTTCCTTTGCATATTGCTCATCCAAATCTACTCCTCTTCCCTAGGAAAATAAAAAAAACACTTGCGAAATTTTCTCAAGTGTTTGCCCAGGCGCGCGGCTTATACGCTATATGCTCCCCCATGGTCATCCATGTTGCGCCAGTCACATATAGGAATATATTTTTTATCAGTATATAACATTCATTACTATTACTCAATACACAAAAATGTTTACATTACTTTTCTAAAAATAATAAATTATTCGTAAAATTCCGAATTAATCTTCTGAAAATCTCTTTTTAATTATAAAAAGAACTAAAATCCTAACTTTTTCTATTATTTGATTCTTTTACTCCACGAACAGATCACCTTCTAAAAATTATATTAATATACATTATTTATTTACAAAATAAGAATTAACAGCTATATATCCATAGAATTCTTGCACTAGACCCTTTACTTATATACAATATGAAGAAAAGATACTAAAGGGAACTGCCCACCACATAGCTACGCTTGAAGTGGGAGACTTCTTTTAGGAAAACGTTAAAACCTACATATCATGCACTTCGCAACAAATGAAGTACTTCGAGCAAACTTCTCTGTTTACGCCAGCAAAAAACAGGGAAAATTACGAAAAAAAGATTGTTAGAGGGATGCTTATGAATTATGCAAATGTAAAAGTTCTTTATTTTGATGACGACGGAACCATTCCAAATCACCCTCGTCTTCCAGTTTTGTTGTATGAACACGTATTTATTAGTAAGAAAGAGAAAGTGGAGAGCATTTTTAATTCTCACGACTGGAAAAATAGCTGGGTAGGCGGCATATATGATTTTCACCATTACCACAGCAATTCTCATGAAGCACTAGGTGTAATTAGGGGATCTGCACGTTTAAAACTAGGTGGACATATGGGGGAAAATATCGTGGTGCATGCTGGTGATGTGCTCGTACTTCCTGCAGGTACAGGGCATATGCGTCTGCAGTCAACTGCTGATTTTAAAGTGGTTGGAGCTTATCCAGAGGGCATGGAGTACAATTTACGAACAGGAAAACAAACTGATCGCCCTCACGTATTTGATGAAATTGCACAAGTACCTATTCCTACAACAGATCCTGTTTATGGCGACAAAGGACCATTGACAGAGTGGTGGAACTAGACAAGCACTTATTGTCTAGTTTTTTTATTTGCTTTGTTTTATTCTTTCCATGAATCTCTATTTGAACATACAAATTCTTTTCTTATGATGCAATAGCAATATACTTTATCTCAGCGAAATAACAAAAACTTCCCGGTCAAAACTAAATTTCTTCTTTTCCGTTCTCTTTTTTGCTTCAAGAGCAACTTCGCTTAGATTATCCCCCTTTTTTTCTTGCATAATCATTTCAAATATACTCCCACCATAAGCTCTTTTTTGTTTTCCTAAAAAAATTTCCATAGATTATAACTAAATTTTCAAAAAACTTATTGCTTTACCATGTCAGACTTGCTATCATAGTGAACATTGTTAGATAAATTTTTAGTAGGAGGAGTAAAATTGAACAGAAAATTCATAATTTTTATTTTATTCATCATTCCATTTATTGCTCAATTCGCTTTTTTACCTTTTGTAAATAACATTCATCCAATTATTTTTGGATTACCTCTTTTGCATTTATGGTTATTTTTATGGGTCTTCTTAACGCCTGTGTGTACATTTATTATTTATCGTTTACAAAAATCTTGGGGGGACATTGAATAATGCAAGGAAATTTAACCGCACTTTTAATCACATCAGCAATTGTTCTTGTCGTTATCGCAATTGGCTTTATAGCGGGACGTGACAAATCATCTAGAAGCTCAGTTGAAGAGTGGGCTGTAGGTGGAAGACGTTTTGGAAGCCTGCTCGTCTGGCTTTTAGTAGGAGCAGATTTATATACTGCTTATACATTCCTAGGTCTTACGAGTACAGCTTATCAGGGAGGAAGCATCGCATTTTTTGCCATTCCTTACTCTGTTTTAGCCTTTTTAATTTCATACTTTTTTCTTCCAAAGCTTTGGACTGTTGCTAAAAAGCACAAACTTACTACGCTTGCTGATTATGCCAGAGAACGTTTTAGCAGTAAATTTCTCTCCTCTTTAATTGCCATAGTAGGTGTATTGATGCTCATTCCATATATTGATCTTCAGCTTAGCGGTATTCAAGATACTCTTCGCGTTGCAGGAACTGGCTACATTAACGTAAAAGCTGTCGTTATTCTTTCATTCTTTCTTGTGGCTCTTTATACCTTTTTCAGCGGAATTAAAGGTCCCACATATACGGCAATTATTAAAGATATTTTAGTATGGGCGATTATGTTATTTATGGTTGTTTCTCTGCCAATTATGCATTTTGGAAGCTGGGGCAACATGATCGACAATGTTGCAAAGGATGCACCTCAGCTATTAACGATCCCAACACAAGGACCTAAAGGCATTCCATGGTTTATTACAGCATCACTCGTATCTGCTTTAGCTTTATTCATGTGGGCCCACGCTGCTACAGGTGTTTTCACTGCTAAAAGTGCAGATTCGCTTCGTAAAAATGCTATTTTCTTACCGCTTTACAATATCGTTTTAATTCTAGTCATCTTCTTAGGATTTATTGCTTATCAAGTATTACCTCAAGATACGACGGATCCTAGATTAGCATTATTAACCTTAATTCAATATTCATATGGCGGCATTGGCCAAGGGTTAGCTTATGCAACGATTGCTCTTGCTTCATTAATTCCATGCTCTATCATGGCTATCGGAGCGTCTAACTTATTTGCAAATAATATATTTAGAGATTTAATTAATCCAAATGTACAGGGTAAAACATTAACAATGGTTACTCGTTCTATGGTTTTCGTTGTTATTGGACTGGCACTTTTATTTGGTTTATTATTCCCTCAAGCACTTGTTTCCCTACAGTTACTAGGGGTATCCGGTATGGTACAAATCTTCCCGGCTATCGTTATCAGCCTGTTTTGGAGAAATCAATCGAAAGAAAGTACGATTGCTGGATTAGTAGTAGGGCTGGTTGTAACGTTTACCGTTCATGCCACAGGAAATTCATTTGGTCTTTATGAAGGGTTTTGGGGATTGTTATCTAACTTACTCGTAGTTGTTATTTTAAATCCAATTTTTGCGGTAAAAACGAAAGCAGCAACTAACGGTGTGAAAGAAACATTATTTTCTAAAGACACTGTGCAATCTGAATTAAAGAAAAACGCATAAAAAAAGTTCAGCCAATTGGCTGAACTTTTTTTAGATAATATTCTCTTTTTCAGAAGAGGATGGAGTAGATTCTCTTTCCCAACATTCAATATTTTGATTGTTTTCTAGCGTATCTCTATAAAAGACTGGATTTTTCCCTTCCTTTTTCTGCTGAGTATAGTCATGCAAGGCAGAAAATGCCACTTTCGATAATAGAAAAATAGCAATCAAGTTCACGACTACCATCATCCCCATAAATAAGTCTGCCAAATTCCATACAAGCTGAAGCTGAGCGACCGATCCAAAAATAACCATCGCTAAAACACCTACACGATAAGACCAAAGCCACACCTTATTTGAATTTAAAAATTCAATATTCGTTTCTCCATAATAATAATTCCCAATTAACGTACTAAAAGCAAATAGAAATACCATAATAGCTAAAAACCCTGATGCCCAAGAGCCGATATGAGTACTAAGAGAAGCCTGCGTTAATTCAATGCCGCTTAGTCCCTGCTTATAGGCGGGGGATAAGAGAACGATAAATGCTGTGCTTGTACAAATCACGAGTGTATCCGTCAAGACACCAAATGCTTGGATAAGACCTTGTTTAACTGGATGACTCGTCACTGCAGTTGCCGCGGCGTTGGGAGCACTTCCCATTCCTGCTTCATTGGAAAACAGTCCGCGCTTTACTCCGTTGATTAACGTTGCACCAATTGATCCCCCAAGCGCCTGTTCAAACCCAAATGCATTTTTCACAATTAGAGATAGAACCGCAGGCATTTGATCAATATTTTTAAAGATAATGAACAGAGCCATTCCAATGTATAAAACGGCTAATACGACCACGATGTATTCCGATATCTTGGCGATGCGTTTGATTCCGCCAAAAATAATTATCGCAAATATAACTGTCATAATAATCCCAATCAACAAGCGGCTCATTCCAAAAGAGTTCTCAAATGCTAGCGTAATCGTATTAGACTGCACAGCGTTAAACACCAGGCCAAATGATAGTGTAATGAGTACAGCAAATAGCCCGCCCATCCACCTTTTATTTAACCCTTTTTCCATATAATAAGCGGGCCCTCCTCGAAACCCGTTTGATCCTTTTACTTTATAAATTTGAGCGAGTGTACTTTCTACAAAACTTGATACTGAACCGATAATGGCAATAATCCACATCCAAAATACAGCACCCGGGCCACCAAGTGCAATAGCAATCGCTATCCCTGTAATATTTCCCGTTCCTACTCGAGCTGCCATGCTTATGCAAAAAGCTTGAAACGGGGAGACTCCTCCACCTTTAGCCGCTCGTCCTTCTTTCAAAACAAGTACCATTTCTTTCAACATGCGAAACTGCAAAAAACGAGAGCGAATCGTAAAATAAATACCAATTGATACAAGTAAAATAATTAATAAATTCGACCAAAAAAAATCATTGATGACGCTAATCACACTTTCAACTGCTTGTTGCATGCCTATCACCTCATTAAAAAATTTGGTAGAACAAATGCAAAACATGAAAGTTTTTTCTCTTGGTGTTTATATTATTGAAGCGAATGAAGAGTACGTAAATAGACTAAAAAATACTCAAATCCCATTCTTTTGCGATTTTTTTTAACAGCGTAACGCCTTTTACGCTATTCCCGTACTCATCAATAGCTGGACTGTATATTCCTATACCGCATCCGTCTGGAAATGGAGACTGCTTTTTCGTATTAGGCGGCACCAATGACATGATTCCTCCCGATACACCGCTTTTAGCTGGCATACCAACAAATGCCGCAAACTTTCCTGAAGCATTATACATACCGCATGTAAGCATGAGCGCTTTTGTTAATTTAGCTACTTCTTTTGGAATTACTTGTTTGTGAAACACTGGATGATATCCGTCTAATGACAGAATTAATCCAATCAGTGCAATATCTTCAGTCGTTACTTCAATTGAGCACTGCTTTAAGTAAACCTCTAGAACCTCTTCTACTTCTCCTTGTAAGTAGTTCGTTTCTTTTAAATAGTAGGCAAGCGCACGATTTCGATGAGACGTTTGCCATTCTGATTCAAAGACCGTTTCATTAATGAGTGGTGTTTTCCCGGTAAGCATTGTTATCACATCAAACAAATAGCTTAATTTTTCTTTTGCCGTCTCCCCAGATAAAAGAGATGAAACCGTTAAAGCACCGGCGTTAATCATAGGATTGAACGGCTTTCCTGGTTTATGCATTTCCAGTCTTATAATAGAATTAAATGCATCTCCAGTTGGCTCTACATCCACTCTCTCTAGCACATAAGGAATGCCGCAGCATAAGCAAGCTGCTATAAAGCTAATAACTTTAGAGATACTTTGAAGAGTAAATACCGATTCATAATCTCCAGACTGGATAACAGTACCGTCAGCACCAATCAAACAAATACCTAGTTGAGACGAGTCCATATCTTTCAGAGCTGGAATGTAATCAGCCGTTTTTCCTTCTGAAGAAAATTCTTTTATTTGCTCTACCCACTCATGTAACTGCTCTTTTGCAGTGACCTGTAAGTAAGACATTTCCTGTTCAATTTCTCTTTTCATTAAAATCACCTCATCACTTAATTAACTTTTTATTTTAAAGCGCTTTCATAAAGCGAGATTTCATTTTCGTTTTTAATGTACAATGCAACCTACGAGAGCATACAAAAACCTACAAAACTTTTTGGAATTATATTTTTATCTTTAGCACTCTTCTCCATTGTGCTGGACGCTGTCACAATGTATACTAATTCACGAATCACTTCAGGAGGTGAAATTATCTGAATTTTAAATCTTTCATTCGAAAAGATCCGTACATTTTATTGCTCATGCTCATTACTGTCCCCCTGGCGGGAGAGTTAAAATTTTATCCGTTAAATGAAACATTTCGAATTACATTTGGAGCTCCTACATTTTTCTTTTTCCTGTTGCTTTTAAAACGGAAAACCGTTTTAGCCGGGGGCTTGTTAACCGCTTTAAGCGTCGTTCTCTTTCGCATCATGCTCGATTATATCATGCTCGATCATTTTCAATTTGCGGCTTCTGCACATACGCATTACCCTACGTTTTTCTTCTACTTTACGTATGCACTTTTATTTTTTGTTTTTAAGGTAAGCCGCATGAACTATAGTGCTATTGTAATTGGATTGATTGGACTCATCATTGAAATTGCTGCTGATATAGTGGAACTAACTGCGCAGTATATAGTTTTGCACACAACAATCCATGTCGATTCATTATCTGACATGGCGGTTATTGCTTTTGCTCACAGCTTCATTGTACTTAGCTTTTTTAATATGATGACGATTTATGAATCACAGTCACGAGAACGTCAAATTCGCAAACAAAATGAGCACATGCTAATGCTCATTACAAGCCTTTATGAAGAAACCGTTCATTTAAAAAAGACCCTTCATAATACAGAAGCGATTACAAAAGCTTCGTACGATTTATACCGTGTATTAAATCAGCAGGAAAAAGATCATTCTGTGCTAAACCAAACGCTCAGTAAAAAAGCGCTTCGGATTGCCGGAGATATTCACGAAGTAAAAAAAGACAATCAGCGTATTTTTGCGGGCTTATCTAAAACAATTTCAAATGAAAGTTTCCAAAATTATATGAAAGCAGAGGAATTAATCGAGCTGATCGTACGCATCAACAAAAAATATGCCGATTCTCTTCACAAACAAATTACCTTTTTTTCTTCTGTAAACGGGGAACATTTCAGCTACCACGTTTACACCATTTTATCGATCATTAATAACTTGGTAGCCAACGCAGTGGAAGCGATTAAAGATGAAGGAAGGATTGTTTTATCGGTACATAGACAAGCTGAACATGTAGAATTTCATGTACAAGACAACGGTCCTGGAGTACCTTTAAAGTACGAAAAAGCTATCTTTGAGCCTGGTTTCACCTCAAAGTACGATCAATTTGGAAACCCCTCTACTGGCATTGGCCTTTCTTATGTAAAAGATATTGTTCAAGAACTTGAAGGTACGATTAAAGCTACACAAGAAGACAGCGGAATGACGTTTATCATTCAAATCCCCCTTCGTAATCTAATTCAGAAAGGATGAGTTTATGCGATTTTGTATTACAGATGACGATTCAGCTATTCGTTCAACGCTCAGTCAGCTGATTGAAGATGAGGATTTAGGAGAAGTTGTAGAAGAAGTCGTCGACGGAAGCTTTTTAGATGCCTCTACGTTAAATTTAAAACAAATTGATATTTTATTTATCGATTTACTTATGCCAGGACGGGACGGAATCGAAACGATCCGTCATTTAAAAGATTCATTTAAAGGAAAAATGATTATGATTTCACAGGTAGAGTCCAAAGAATTGATAGGAGAGGCCTACTCATTAGGAATTGAATACTATATTACAAAACCAATTAACCGAATTGAAATTTTAACGGTTATTCGAAAAGTAATGGAACGAATCTCCCTTGAGAAATCAATCGATGATATTAAAACCTCCTTGAATAGTTTAGCGACAGCTCATCACCCCCTCCCTTCAAGTCAGCCGGTAACGAAACAAGCCCATCTATACGATGTAGGTAAATTCTTATTAGCCGAGTTAGGTATTGTAGGAGAAAATGGTGCAAAAGATTTACTGGATATTTTACAGTTTCTGTACACTTATGACCAAAGAGAAAGTGTGGAAAAATATTTCCCTTCTCTAAAAAATATTTTTGTGAATGTGGCTGAGAAAAAATTAGGAGCTCACGCGTCTTCCATTGAAATTAATCGCGAAACCAAAGCCTGTGAACAGCGAATAAGACGAGCAGTTACTCACTCACTAAATCACTTTGCTTCTATTGGATTAACAGACTTTTCAAATCCGAAATTTGAAAATTATGCTTCTAAGTTTTTTGACTTTACAGCTGTTCGTAAAAAAATGAAAGAATTACAGGGAGATTCTAAAATTTTGCCGATTCGCATTAACACCAAAAAATTTATTCAAATATTCTTTTTTGAAGCAAAGCGCTTGTTAAGCAAGGAAAAAAGCTGGTATTGACAGAAAAGACGGAAAAGGTGCAAATACCTCTTCCGTCTTTTATACTAATTGATTCAGTTTTACTAAGGAAGGTCCATATACAGTACGCAGAAGCAGCGTCTTTTCTCCCCTTGCATATTCCACCAGAGAAAATGCTCCTTTTTCTGTTTCTACCTGTACATCTACAGAAACTGGACACTCTTTTAACTGATTAACTATCAGTTGCGCTTGTTCCACCGACAAATAAGAAGAAAGGCGAATAAGTATATCCAAATCACTAGTTGTTGTAATAACTTCGGCACCACTTGCAAATTCGAATCCCACACTGCCGGTTGGTCCCCACGCAAAATCTTTTAAAATAATAGCGACTTCTTTTAAAGCACCTATGGCTGGCATGTTTCTAAAGTGCCCGTTTTGAAAAACAGAAACGAGATCTTCCGGCCTAATTCTTTGTTTAACGGCCTGCTCAGATACAAATGCTCCAAAACGCTGATTTCTTCTTTCTCCTCTTACTCCAACAGGTATCAGGCTATCTTGGTGAACAGCCCGCCTTACAACTACAAACGGAGCCTTCGCTAAAGAATGCTCCACCCACTCGGGGATAGGTGTATAACTGATAAGCTTTGCTTCCTCTTTTAACTGAAGCAAATCATGAGCTATATATTCCATTGTCTTTCCAACTCACCTCTTACTACTAAAGAAGCTTTACGCCCTTCCTTCCTTGCTTGCTCACTGTATAGCCGGCTGCTTAAATCGTACACACCTTCACGGCGTACATCTTCTACCGCTCCAGTCAAAATATCTTGAATCGTTTGAACATCGCGATCTGTGGGCTGCTCTGCTTGAATACCGCTAACCAGCTCATATAAAGCGCCAAGTGAGGCAAATGATTCAATATCATAAGCCATGGACGGGACTTTCTTTGAAGCTTCTTCAAGTTCTTTTATACTTCTTTTAGTAATGCGCGCTGCCGACTGTTTGGACATGGCGTGAACATTCACTCCTTCGTCTTTTAAAGCCACAATTCGATTTGATTGGTATCCATGAGCCAGAAATGCTCCTGAAATTGCTTTTCCGACAATTAACGTAATAACCGGATGACCTGCTAAGCGCGCTGATGCATAAGCATCAGCCGCAGCACCGCAAGCATAGTGAATACCTAGAAGTTCTTCATGATAGCCATACGCTTGACTCGGTACGTCCACAATGGCGATTATAGGGCGCGGAGATTGATTTCGATCTTCTTTTATTACTTCACGAACGTGCTTGGCAATTGCCCAGCCTTCATCTAGTCCTACTTCCCCTTTCCGTGCACGTAAGAAACGATTATAAGGATTAGGTACAACGGAGATATATCGGACCTTTTCTCTTCCTAGCAATGCGTCTTTATAAAGAACGGAAGGAATTTCAAAATCTGCTTCTTCATCATTTATTAAGGCGTTGATCCACACGCGACCGCGGCTGTTGGGCATGTTACCTGGAACTTCATTTAGTGAATAAGAGACTGTTGAAGGGATAGGTTCATTTTTTGTTGCTTTATACAATTCTTGAAACTGATCAGAAGCCAGTTTTTCTGAAGGATCAACCTTACTAAGCAAATGTCTGTAAAAATCTACTTGTTCTGTTTTACTAGTTACTTTTTCTTTCTTCTGAAACGTCTCTTGAACCGCTCGTTGAATAGCAGTGACATCATCTTGTGCTAAGGCATCTGCAAACCCGGTTTCATAGCGTTGAATACCGCCAATCGTTTTCCAGATTAAGCTTCGGTCTCTTGCATCAAACTCTTCAACCCCTGCTTCTTGTTCGATCACTTCAGGGCCGTTAAGGCCAAACCTTGCTTCTTTTGTCATAATGAGATAACTAAAGAGTGAAGCAGTGATGGACATTCCTCCAAAGCAGCCTACATTTCCTGAAATAACTCCGACAACAGGTGTATGCTCACGCAAAGCAACCACAGCTGAGCCAATTTCAGATATCGACAAAAGTCCATAATTCGCTTCTTGTAGCCTTACCCCTCCTGTATCGAATAGAAAAACAGGTCTAACAGGAATACCTTTTTTGTGATTATTAAGGGCTAGTTCTAAAGCTCCTGCAATTTTAGCTCCCGATACTTCACCAATGCCTCCCCCTTGAAACCCTCCTTCTATTGAAATGACAACGGCTGGCTCTCCTGCTATCAGCCCACCTGCTATAATGACACCATCATCGCTTTGAGGAACAATATTTTGCTTAGGTAAATGAGGCGATTCGATTCCGTCAAAGGGCCCAAGCAGCTCAAAGAATGTTCCTTGATCTAAGATTGCCTGCGCTCGTTCTCTTCCATTTAACTCAATAAAGCTTTGATTATTCACTCCCATTTTCACTCACCTCCAAAGCTTGTGCAAGACGCAAGGCGACTACACCAGGCGTAGCACCAAAATCATTAATTACAATTTTCGCTTGAATGGTATGAACACTAAAGAACCGGTCTAATACGGCTTTCCAGGTTTCGCTAAACCCTTCACTTCCTGTTCGTACTGATACGTGAGCATGTTCTTCATCAGAAGGAACCATTAAAATTTCTAAATCCCCTGAACCAACAACACCTACATGTGCGCGCTGAGTTAACTTTCGATCGGCTTTATATTTAAACACTAACGTTTCCATTAGCCACTCCTCCCTGCAGACGTTTACGATTCTTTAAAAAGAGATATTCGATCTAAAAATAATACAGCAGCCAGCAAATCTGCACTTCCGCCTGGAGAAGCGTTAGATGATAGAAGTATATGATCTAACGCTTCTAGCCGCTGTTTTCCCATTGATGTAGATACCCCTCCAGCTTCTAACACATTGGATGCCGCCATTTTAACCTCCTCTAACACAACCGGACCAGCACGATGCAAAATACACGTATCATCAAGGTTGGCGATTAGTGTTACTAAAGTATCAATCCTTGCTGATGTTTCATGTATGCCTAGCTTGCGAGCTTTATGTAAAGCAGGCAAGCCTATATGAATTACGTGAGGAAATCCTTGCTTCGCCTCTCCAGTTGCCCCTTTTGCGCCATACTGCTTTTTCACACGAAGTCCATTAGATGAATGCAGAGGACAAAAACGATCTGCATAACGAGCAATTTGTCCTGCAGCTTCTGTGATGGATGCAGGTGATGCTTGAATGCCGCAAACCGCTGTTGCAGACGCAAGTAGGCCTAATGCCCAAATGGCTCCTTTGTGTGTATTAACACCATCCGTAGCCGCGTACATAATTTGTTCGCCCTCGCGTCCAATTCGAGCAATTTCTTCCCTTAGCATCTGACTTGGCTGCTTTCCTTGACTATATAATGCAATCTGTAAAAAGGTCGGTTGTAAAGCATAAGCAGAAGTTAACAGCGTCTCAATATTCATATCTTGATGAGATCCAGTTGTTGCTGCATCCACAAGCCCAGGCTTAGGTGTAAGCACCGCTTCATCAACCAGAGCGGTAACTGCCATTTTAGCTATTAGACATGAGTAAAACACAGCTGGTCTTGGCTCTTCTTGAATACTTTGAATACGCATATTCCTTACCAGTTTCTAAATTTAGCAGGCGGATTATACAAGCCATCCGACCATTCTACTAAATCTTCGACACTTCTTGCTGCCAATAATGAACGCTTTGCTTCTGTACGGCGAATCTGTAAATCTTCGGGAAAAGCCACCAGGCCATCTCTGCGCATCTTTTCCACTTTATTTTGGTTATGTCGCAGGCCTATAGGTGTTACCCCTGCTACTGCTTCAAGCGCTGCTTTTCTTTCGTCCAAGCTTTGTGCTTTATATAAATAAGCAATTCCTTCTTCCGTCACAACATGCGTCACATCATCCCCGTAAATCATGACAGGAGCAGTAGCTAAGCCTGCTTGTTTTGCTACCTTTATCGCATCCAAAGACTCCACAAAAACAGGCTCATTTCCTGATTGAAAGGTTTCAACCATTTGAACAACTAGCTTTCTGCCTCTTGCTAGTTCGTGCTGCTCGTTTATCATATCCAGCCAAGCAGGCGTAGAATGTCGGCGGCCTCTAGGGTCATGCCCCATATTAGGCGCTCCGCCAAACCCTGACAAACGTCCAGATGTGACGGTAGAAGAATTTCCTTCTCCATCTATTTGCAAAGTTGATCCTACAAAAGCATCTACCGCATATTGACCAGCCACTTGACACATCGCACGGTTTGAGCGCAGGCTGCCGTCGCGTCCTGTAAAAAACACATCTGGACGCGCTGCTGTGTATTGTTCCATTCCTACTTCTCCGCCAAAGCAGTGCACGCTCTCAATCCATCCGCTTTCAATAGCCGGAATTAACGTGGGGTGAGGATTCAGAGCCCAGTGCTTGCATATTTTACCTTTCAGTCCTAACTTTTCTCCATAAGTAGGCAGCAAAAGCTCAATTGCAGCGGTATTAAAGCCAATGCCATGATTTAATGATTGTACGCTGTGGCGCTCATAGATACCTCGAATCGTCATCATAGCCATTAAAATTTGGAGTTCTGTAATATGACGAGGATCTCGCGTAAATAAAGCTTCCAATTGATAAGGCTGATCCGCCACGACGATACAATCAATCCAAGAAGCCGGAATATCAACTCGCGGAAGTTCTTCAACAAGTTCATTTACCTGCACAATAACAATTCCATCCTTAAACGCGGTTGCTTCGATAATGGTTGGTGTTTCTTCCGTATTTGCTCCTGTATATAAATTGCCTTGTGCATCCGCTTTGTCAGCAGCCACTAAGGCAATGTTCGGAATTAAATCAATGAAAAGGCGTCCGTAAAGCTCTAGATATGTATGAATTTCTCCCATTTTCAACGTCTCATCTTCAATCATTTGAGACACGCGAAGGCTTTGAGCACCGGCGTACGAAAAATCAATTTTTTCAGCAATTCCTTTTTCAAATATGTCGAGATGTTCCGGACGTGAAATACTAGACATAATCATATGAAGGCCGTTTATTTTATCAGCGCTTACTTCATTCAGCGCCTTTGATAAAAAAGATGCTTGCTTTTGATTGTCTCCTTCAAGCACTACTTTATCTCCGGGTGATATAAGCAATTCTAACGCTTCAATAATGTGTGCATTACCCAATAACTTTCCTTTAAGAAGATGGTCTATTTTCGCAAGGCGAACTGCTTTTTGATCTCGGCGAGTTGTCCATGATTTTGAAGTTTTTTTTATGCCACTCATGTTCTATCTCCTTTCTGACACTTCTAAATTAATACGCTTACATTTTTTCTTTTTCCATTAAAATCAGCAAAGTTTTCATCGTAGATTCGGCTGCCGAAATAGCCCTTGCTTCAGGGAAACTCTTAGCAGCCAAATCCGTTAGCACTCTTCCTGGAGCCATTTCAATATATAATCTTGTGCCCATTTCATACATAACTTCCGTCGTATCATGCCAACGGACGGGCAGGGCAACACTCGCTGCCAAATCTTCCTTAATATCAGCAGCTTTCCATAATTTCCGAGCTTTACAATTACCTATAAAAGGAACGGCCGGGTCCTTTCCTTTCACTTCCGTTATGGTTTTTCGTAATTCACTCGAAACTCCTTCCATAAGAGGACAGTGAGAAGGCACCGTTACATGAAGCATTTTAGTTTTTCTAGCCCCTTTTTTAGATGCTTTTTCAAGAACTTTCTCAATTGCTTTTAAGGTGCCAGAAATCGTTATTTGATCAGGAGAATTTAGATTCGCTACGTACACAGGAGCTGCATCAGTTGATAGTTCATGTACAATAGAGAGAATCTGATGTTCACGCAGTCCCATCACAACCCCCATACCATAACCATCAGGATAAGCATTTTCCATCAATTCCCCTCTTTTTTCCACAAGAAGAAGAGCTTCTTTAAAAGATAACACTTCAGATGCAACTGCTGCTCCAAACGCCCCTATAGAATGCCCTCCTACCACGTCTGGCGAGTATCCTTTGTTTTTAAACGACCTAACCGTAGCCACTCCTGCAATAAAAAGACATATCTGAACATTTTTATTACATTTTAATTTTTCTGACGAATCTAATGATAATACGTCTTGATTTAAAACCTCACTTGCTTCTTCAAACGTAGGGGATAATCCCCATTTATTTTTTATATCATGAAGCATACCAGCGTATTGTGCGCCTTGTCCTGGAAATAGAAATGCAACACTCATCGTGTTTCTCCTTTCGACTTTATATCATCCAAGGAGATAATGGATAATTTTATTATAAAGAACATAGGATCAATAACTCTAATACATATTTCTTATATATCCTATAACTTGAAATCTATATAAAAAGAGATTGAGACATAACGAAATCAATGGAATCTAAAGACGAACTAATTGGATAAAGGAGCTCATATGGGTCGCTTGTTCCATCACAGTTGACTTCCGTGCAAGACTTCGCTTTCCGCGGGCGGCCCGTGAGCCCCCCAGGAGTCTTCGTCTTGTCTTCCAATCAACCGCTAGAAGCAACTACATACATAAATGCTACGTTCATCCTACCAATAAAAAAATCCGAACGAGTTAGATTCTCCATTAAGAATCTCGATTCATCGTTCGGATTTCCCTTTAACTAAACTACTTTTGTCCCAGCCTCTTTTTGCTACATATGAGACGGAAAATGCGGAAGCACTTCTTCACCAAGCTCATGTATGACTTCCTCAGCCGGACGCTTACTATCAAAAAGAGCAAAAAACAGGTGATTAACTCCTATTTCTTTATAAATAGAAAGAAGCTCAACTAATGCATTGCGCCCTGCTCGAAATCCTAAACGAATCGGCGTTGGCATTTCATTTGGATCTTCTGCCAAATCTAGATGCATAGGTTGTGTAAAAGGTTTAAAAACGCCTGGATGATAGATGTCAACCAGTTTCCTCCATTGTGTAATAGCTTCTGCTTGAAAATGGGGGTGACGAGGATAATACATCCAGCCGTCTCCATACTGTGCAAACCACTCCATATTTTGCTGACTGTATCCCGTGATCATCGTTGGAATACGTTTCGTTGGCTTAGGAACGACATTTGCTCCTTGAATGGATCCCAAAGCAGACTGGATAGATGGAAATTCTTTATTTAACGCTTCTTCTAAATAATGAAAAGCTTCTGCAAATCGCTTTCCTCTTTCTTCATGAGGAATACCTAACCCTCCAAAATCTGCTTGACGGTCTCCAGAAGATACGCCCATAATCAAACGCTCAGGAAAAAGCTGATCAATGGTTGCCATTTCTTTAGCTACGCGAAGCGGATGGCGCAAAGGCAGCACAATAGCAGCTGTACTAAGAGCAATTTCTTTTGTTTGACTGGCCAGATAAGTCAAATAAATAAGCATATCATAAATTTGACCCGTGGCTGGATCGCCAAATGATGGATCTTGAAGAAGGACATCGCGGAACCATAAGCTTGTAAATCCATATTGTTCTGCAAGCTGCGTGAGCTCTACTTGTTTTTCCATCGTAGGCGTGGCATATTGATAATTTTCAAGTGGCATATGCAAACCTAACGTTAACTCATTCTTCTTGTACATACGACGATATGCCTTATGATGTTGAAATGTAGTCATTTGCTTCCTCTCCTTTTATAGCTAAGAGATCATCGCAAAAGGCGATGATCTCTTGTTTTATTTTGCTTTTGCTTCTATTGAGCGGCTCCATGCTGTTAATAAGACCGCTCCTAAAACCATAACTCCCCCAATCCAAGGAGTATGAACAAGACCAATCGAATCAACAATCAGGCCGCCTACAAAAGAACCAATAGCAATTCCAACGTTAAATGCAGCAATATTAAGCGCAGAGGCTACGTTCACTGCTGAAGGAACATACTTTTCAGCTAAGTTCACAACCAGTACTTGCAGTCCAGGTACGTTCATAAATGCCAATAAGCCCATGGCAAAAATCGTAATTGTTCCCGCTACTTTAAACGATGCAGTAAACGATAAAATAACTAAGATAACTGCTTGAATTAAAAACATCCAAAATAATGCTTTTAACGGGTTTTTATTCGCAGCTTTTCCTCCGATCGTATTTCCGATGGCTACTGCTACACCGTATACCAGTAGCAAGATACTAACCGCACTTGGTGCGTATCCTGTTAGTTTTTCAAGAATAGGTGCTAAATACGTATAAGCTACAAACGTTCCGCCATACCCTAAGGCGGTAATAGCAAACGATAGTAAAAGCGGCCCGTTTTTCAAAATTTTCAATTGATCACTAAACTTTGCTGGCGGCGCTTCCTTTAAGTTTTTAGGCACTAAAAGAGCACTTGCAATAATGGCAATAACCCCAAGTAACGCTACTCCCCAAAATGTTGCTCTCCAGCCGAAAGCTTGTCCGATAAATGTACCAAGCGGAACACCTGTAACAGTTGCAACTGTCAAACCTGTAAACATTAAAGCAATGGCACTTGCTCGCTTATCTTCCGGCACCAAATCAGCAGCGATAGTCGCACCGATGGAAAAGAAAATTCCGTGTGAAAATGCAGTAATAATTCGTGCTATAAGCAGCAGCCCAAAGCTTGTTGATAAAGCTGCTACTGAGTTTCCTACGATAAAAATAACCATCAATAGCATCAACAGTGATTTTCTGCTCATTTTACTTGTTAAAGCTGTTAATACGGGAGCTCCAAATGCAACTCCCATTGCGTATCCTGAAATTAATAACCCTGCTAGTGTAATGGAAATATTTAAATCATCTGCAAGCGATGATAATAAACCTACTGGAACAAACTCTGTAGTCCCGATTCCAAAGGCGCTAATAGCTAGCGCTAATAGCGGCAAAGCACCGCTTTTTTTACTTTGTTGTGTTTGTGAAAGTGTGTTCACTTCTTAACGCCTCCTGTTCGTTATGATAACTTCTTCATAATAGCTTCTCTTACGGCTGATTAGCTTAGGTACCTTTCATATATTCGCTAACTCGCCATCAACAATTGTTATTATGAGCGATGTAAAACCAAAGAAAAAGTACGCACTTTCAAGTGATATAGGCACCTGGAGGTTACAATAAGCGTAAATACTAAAGTCATGAACTATTGGGTATTCTAAAAAAATGCTTACACCTAGAAAATTTTGCTCTATAGTGATATGATAAACATCAGAAAAAATGCGAAAACATGCATTTGACCGTTATCTCTAGAACAAGGAGAGTTGTTAACGTGAAAAAATATAATATTCCAGTGGAAGCGGCACTAGAAGTCATTGGAGGCAAGTGGAAAGTCGTTATTCTTTGCCACTTAATTAAAGGGACAAAGCGCCCTGGAGAATTAAAAAGAATTATGCCGCGCGTTACGCAAAAAGTATTAACGCAGCAGCTTCGCGAACTTGAAGCAGACGGCATCATTGTTAGAAAAATGTACAATGAAATGCCGCCTCGAGTAGAATACTCTTTAACAGATTACGGATGGTCTTTAAAAAGCATTCTTGATTCATTATGCTCTTGGGGAGAACATCATATTGAAAAAACGTATCCTGATAAAGAAGCTGTACTTATGCAGCCTGTAGAAGAAGTCACTGTTTCTAATTAAAAAAAGCTGACTATCTAGTCAGCTTTTTCATTCCCTTACTTTCTTTGTTTTTTCAGATGATGTATATATTCAGGAGGAACCCATATGACAGAACAACTTAAAAAGAAAATTAGTCTTCAAGATGCTATCAAACAGCAGCTTGCTAATAAGAAAAATCAATCTTCAAGTAAAGCTCAAAATAGCAGCACCAATCAAGCAACCAAAAAGCTGACGAGTCAACAAACAAAAAAAACGAATAATCAGCGAAAGAGAACAGGTGTATAATGAACGGACAAAATAGAAAAGACGTAGCTCCTGGAATTGAAGTCGACATTGTTTTAAAAGCAGATCAGCGTTCTGGAAAACTTACACACGGAACGGTCAAAGACATTCTGACCAATTCAAGCTTTCACCCACACGGCATCAAAGTCCGTTTAACAGATGGACAAGTCGGACGCATAAAAGAAATTTATCCAAATTAAAAAAGCATGTATTCTACATGCTTTTTTAATTTACACTTCAAATAAATCTACTTATCATTTCCTACTTTTGTTAAAATAAAGAAGCACTGTCGTCCCCTTTCTTTCCCTTGGGAATTCACGCAAGGAAGAAAAAGGTGGTGGATAGTCTGAGACGAATCCTCAAGTCATTTTTCCTAGATGCTGAGAATGTTCAGCTCCTAACGGCTTACGTAGAGCTTTTAGGAGCCATAGTCGCTCTTATTTTGCTATTTTTCCAGTAGTAAAATAAGTAATCACCGATAAGTATCGTCTAAAAGGTTCTTCATCCATAAGGCTCGTGTGCTGATTGTCTTTAGGGAATGGTGTTTGGCGGCACTTCCCTATAGTAAAAAGACAGCTTCCTTGCAGAAATGGACAAGGTGTAATCAACTACGGCCGATTATGGGTGCGGGACCTTTTTCTTTATTAGTCTATGTCTTTTTTTCACTTCCCATACACAAAAATAAAAAAACCTCCGAGTTGGCGGTCTCGAAGGTTTTTTCTAGTGAATCGTTTTCGACAAATCCTCATCCGGGCTAACAAGGTTCAGATCTAATAAGATTATGTGATGAATTTCTTCACCTTACAAGCTAAACTTGTCAAAGCTAAGAATTCATTCGCTTGTTAAGAATAACTGAACGTGCGCTCCAGATTGTCATTTTTCCTAGCCTCAGTATATCATACTTGTTGAAAACAGGTAAAAAAAGTGTTCGACAAAGCTTGTCAGCAGCTCTTCACCTATGTCATATTTTTCAAAACAAAAAACATTTTACAAATATGAAGGAATTTCATACTATTAGATAAAAGATACAACATAGAAGATAGAAGTATTCTGACTTGGAGAGGATTTCAATGAAGCAACCTCAGTTAGAAAAAGAAATTCGAGCCTTACAATCAGATATTTACCAATTAGCTAAAAAAACAAGCAGCTATTCTCACGGTGAGATTTTAAAATTAAGTCAAAAGCTAGATCAAAAAATTGTTAGTTACCAAAAGCTTTTTAACCGTACCAAATAAGAGCCGCGTAGGACTTTCACTTGCTATCCCTCAAGTACCATAAACTACAAATAAAACAGATATGTTTTATTCGCAATAGGTATATCTCTGCTTCCCTAATTAATAGGGAAGTTTTTTATTTAGAAAATTAAACCTTCTCCTTTCCTTAGGTTAGTTGTCATACAAATTGGGTATCCAATCAGTAGGCCTTAAAACCTATCTAAGAAATATAAAGGAGAGAGTGCATGATGAGTAATGCTGATACTACCCAAACAAAAAAAGGCGCCGACTTACTAGTAGAAAGTTTGGCAAGTCAGAATGTGCCTTATATTTTTGGCATTCCAGGAGCCAAAATTGATGGCGTATTTGATGTTTTGAAAGAAAAAGGACCAGAAGTAATTGTTTGCCGCCATGAACAAAATGCTGCGTTTATGGCAGCTGCTATGGGAAGACTGACAGGTACGCCGGGCGTTTGCCTTGTCACATCAGGTCCAGGTGCCGCTAACTTAGCCACTGGCCTTGTCACTGCTACTTCTGAAGGTGATCCAGTGGTAGCCCTAGCAGGAGCCGTTCCAAGAGCAGATCGATTAAAAAAGACGCATCAATCAATGGATAATGAAGGACTATTTAAATCTATCGCCAAATTCAGCGTTGAGGTAGAAGACGCTGCAAACGTTCCAGAAGTGATAACAGACGCCTTTCGCGAAGCTGTTTCTTCTCCTTCAGGAGCATCTTTTGTCAGCTTGCCGCAGGATGTAATGGATAACGAAACATCAGCTTCCACTCTATCCGTTTTAAAAGCTCCTACGATTGGCGCTGCTAATTTAGACGCTGTTGCCCAAGCTATACACACTATTCGCACAGCAAAACTACCTGTTTTACTTTTAGGTATGAGAGCAAGTAAATCTAAAGCAGTGGAATCAATCCGTCAGCTTATAGCAGAACATGACCTTCCTGTGGTGGAAACGTTCCAAGGTGCGGGAGCTGTTTCACGAGAGCTTGAAACTCACTTTTTTGGGCGAGTAGGTCTTTTTCGCAATCAGCCTGGAGACGTGTTATTGAAGCATGCTGACGTCGTCTTAACAATCGGATATGACCCAGTTGAATACCCTCCTTCTCTTTGGAACTCAGAAAGTCAAAGAAGCATTATTCATTTAGATGATTTACAAGCACAAGCTGACCGCCATTATCAGCCGGAAATTGAGTTAGTAGGGGATATTCCAAGCACAATTGACATATTAGCGGATAAACTCCCACATTTAATACGTTCAAAAGAAAGTGCTTCTTTTTTAAAAATGCTAAAAAGCAAACTTGAACAACCTGACGATCAGTACGAGTTTTCTAATGACACTCACCTTCATCCCCTACAATTAATTGAAGCTCTGCAGAACTTTGTTGAAGATGATACTACCATCACATGTGACGTTGGTTCGCATTACATATGGATGGCTCGTTATTTTCGTTCCTATGAACCTCAGCATTTACTATTCAGCAACGGCATGCAGACACTAGGTGTTGCTTTGCCTTGGGCTATTTCAGCTGCACTCGTTCGCCCCCATAAAAAAGTTCTGTCCATGTCTGGAGACGGGGGGTTTTTATTTTCAGCTATGGAGCTCGAGACAGCCGTTCGTTTAAACTTACCAATTGTTCACATTATCTGGAACGATCAAACCTACGATATGGTTGGCTTTCAACAGCAGATTAAATATGGCCGAAAATCTGCAGTAGAGTTTGGCAGTGTAGACTTTGTTACGCTTGCTGAAAGTTTTGGTGCCAAAGGATTTAGAGTTAACTCACCAGAAGAATTTTCGGACACTCTAGCAAGCGCTTTTCGTGAACAGGGCCCCGTTATCATCGATGTTCCTGTAGATTATAAAGATAATGAAAAATTAAATACACAGCTACTGCCAGATCAAATTAACTGAAAGGACTGAGTAAAGAATGAGCAATAAAGAAAAATTAACGATTCACCAAACTTCCACTATGATCGCTTTATTAGACGGAGTATTTGACGGTGTTGTCACATACAAGGATTTAGCTAAGAAAGGGGATTTCGGCATTGGTACCTTTAATCAATTGGATGGTGAAATGATTGCCTTTGACGGAGAATTTTATCATATTGCTGATGGTAAAGCCTCACCTATTAGTAAAGATGCAAAAACACCTTTTGCCATTATGACAACCTTTTATGAAGATATCTCTTATCGTGTAGAAAAGGAAATGAATCGTGAACAACTAGAAACCTTAATGAACGAGCTTATTCCTAGCCCGAATTTATTCTATGCAGTTCGCATTGACGGGAAGTTTAAAGAAGTAAAAACGCGCACGGTTGCAAAGCAAGAGAAGCCCTATCCTTCCATGGTAGATGCGGCTGCTGATCAGCCTACATTTACATCTTCAGATGTAAATGGAACACTAGCAGGTTTTTACACGCCAGAATATTCTTCAGGCATCGGTGTTCCCGGCTACCACCTGCACTTTATTGATGAATATAAAAAAGAAGGGGGGCATGTTTTAGATGTCTCCGTTCAGGATGTTACAATTCAAATCTGCAAAAAAACGAAATTAAATCTCAATTTATCGGAAACAAGTGAATTTTTAAGTGCTAATTTAGAAGACCATGATGTAGAAGAAGAAATTGCCACGGCTGAATAAACAACCATACTTTTACTGATAAAAAAACGCTCATCGTCACGCATGACGATGAGCGTTTTTTATTTAATCGCGTTCAGGCTTCATTTCTAGCACAACACAGAAACCTTCCGCCTATACGTAAAAGGAGCCCGTGTCTTTTAAAACATAGAAAAATGGTATTTCAGTCTCTTTTAGACATCTAGCCATTCGATCCTTAAAGTTATCTAATTTAATTATATTTTTTGCTTCTTCTAACGTAAAATATCCCACATCCTGCGTTTCATTGGAGACAGAAATTTTTCCGCTAATCGCTTTTCCCTTTAATAAAATAACAGTAGTAGATCGTTTAACATCTTGTTCTACTCCTAGAAAGTTGGTCACTTCAATAACAATTCCAGATTCTTCTTTAACTTCTCGTATCCCCGCATCTTTTATTGATTCACCTGCTTCAACAAAACCGCCTGGAAATTCCCATCCCCGTCTATGGTTCTTGACTAGAAGCACGTGATGATCTTGATTTACCACCATAACTGCTACAGCTAATTTTTGATTCAACTTTTTCTCACTCTCCTTTTAAAGCTTTAAGATATTGTTCAAGAAGGTGAAGAAATCTTTCTATATCTCTATATGTGATATCACCAATATTTGCTATTCGAAACGTTTCTAATTTATCAATTTTACCAGGATAAATGGTGAATCCTTGTTTATAAAAAAAATCATGCATAATATCAAAATTATACTTTCTATTGGAAGGCTCGATGATAGAGGTAATAATTTTAGAATGATGTGTTTCAGGAACCAAATAGGTTAACCCAAGCCGAGTAATTCCATCCGTTAAAGTAGTCCATGATTTTGAGTAGCGTTCATATCGTTTCTCAATTCCTTCCCACTGAGTTTCTATAATTGCCTGCTTTAAGGCGTACATAGTCTGAACAGGAGGAGTAAAACGCATTTGTTTATTCATTTGGAAATATTGATACTGATCATATAAATGAAGATAAAGGTTACGAGGCTTTATTTGCTCCGTTTTTTCTAACCGGTCTTTATTTGCTATAACAAACGACACGCCTGCCATTCCTTGAAGGTTCTTATTTGCACTTGCGGCCAGATAGCTTATATTCATTTTTTGCATGTCAATTGGAACAGCTGCATACGAACTCATTGCATCCACAATCATTTCGATATTTTTCACTGCACAAAATTCCCCAATTTGTTCAATATCATTAAGAAGCCCCGTGGAAGTTTCACAGTGAACAAGCGCCAGATAGGAAACGTTCGTTGAAATCTTTTTTATAAAAATTTTTAAGTCGTTCATATCAATAGCCTGCTGGGCGGAGCTTTTATATTCTAAATAATTCAGTCCATAAATTTCAGCGATTTTACACATTCTTTCACCGTATGGACCATTATTGATAATAACAACCGTACCGTTATCAATTACTGAACTTAAAATCGATTCCACTGCCGCCGTTCCAGATCCGCCGAATAATACCGTAGTATACTTCTCTGGATTCCCAACAAATTTTGTTAGTTCAGCAGAGATAAATTCCATTGTCTCTCCAAATTGTTTTTCTCTCGGGCAAATGTCCTCCACTATTTGAGCATATTTGACGGTATCTGTTGTAGTTGCCGGTCCGGGGTTTAGGAGTATATTTCTTTTAACTGTATGTGGAATACCTTCTCGAGCTTTAATAATCGGATAAACAATAGTAGTTGCTCTTGCCCAGTGATCTTCATCATCCACTTCACACCATGCCAAATTATCCAGTTTATGAACATACACATTTGCTTTTTCGGAAATTTTAACGAGGCCATATTCATAATCGATCGTTTGATTAAACTGAAACAGCGTATTTGCTTCATCACAAAGTCTCTGAAATGTAGCATAAGAGAGTTTGGTTAAACCAACTAGTTCTGCATAGATACTATTCAACTCTTCTTTTTGTTTTGACATATTCTTAAGGTTATTATCTTCATCAGCTTCAATATAAACTTCATCGCCAGCACCGTTCAATTTACTCGCTAGTATGACATCTGATCTCGAATGATTTACTAATGTTTCCAACGCATTCTTTTCATAAATTACATCCGATTCCAATAGTAAAAAATCTTCTTTAATATAATTTTTAAATTGATACAGCGTAAACAGACTTCCCGTTGTTTCGTATCTAGAATTATAAACACATTTTATTTGAGGATATCTAACCATTAGCTTTTCATATTCTTCTTTCATATAACCTGTTCCAATAAAAATCGTCTTGACTCCTGCTTCTATTAACTTGGAAATGGAATGTTCAATAATCGATTTTTCATCAATCATCAAAAAACCTTTAGGGCGGTTTCCAGCTCTTTTACGAATCCTGCTCCCCATCCCTGCAGCTAGAATAACAGCTGTTTTAATCATCTAAAAACACCTGCAGTCTTTCTCTGACTTCATAAGGCTTCATTTCAGGACGCCCCAGGTTCTTTTTAGATCCTTTCGCTATTTTAAGATATAAAAACGTTAATTTTTTATCACTTTTCCACTGTTTGATATACGTCTCTAACTCATATAAGTTATGAACATGAATGGAATTTTGATACCCACAGGAAGAAGCAATATCTACAAAATTAATGTTATGAGAGACCGTATGTTGTCCCCCTGTAGAGTCATGGGTTTGATTGTCTAAAAGAATGTGTAATAAATTTGCTGGACAGTAGTATCCGTTGGTTGCTAGATTTCCCATGCGCATAAGCAACGCTCCGTCTCCATCAATTGTAATGATGTTCTTTTCATTTCTGCTCAAAGCTAAGCCTAAACCAATGGAACTAACGCACCCCATAGATCCAACCATATAAAAATTATTTCTTGCGTCTTCTATTTCGTAAAGCTCTCTTCCTGTTTTTCCTGTAGCGGCCAATTGAATAGTATCGTTGTCTTTTAATGAATTAACTACTTGTAATGCCTCATACCTTGAAGGTAACTCGTCGGTTGTTATCTGTTCACTTTTCATTTTAGGAGTAACGTTTTTTATTGATTTTTCTAAAAGCTTAACTGGCTCAAACGTTCCTTTTTTTACAATAAAGAAGTAGCTTTCATTATTTTCAACAGCTTGATTAGCCCGCTGTAATTGTTTTTTAACTTCCTCAAAATCAAAAGATAAATATTCCCATTTTATTTTCATCGTATTTAGTAGGGCAGGAGTAATTTCTCCCATTAATTCATGCTGTGGTTCATCTGGACATCCAGGTTCTCCGCGAAAACTGACAAATCCAAGGACAGGAATTTTAAACGGATGAATAAGAGAGGTTAAAGGGGAAACAGCATTTGCTAATCCGGAGTTCTGCATTAAAACAACCGCTTTGTTGCCAGCAATTGATGCCCCAGCAGCAATCGCTACCGCTTCTCCTTCGTTTGCTGCTGCAACATATTCACATTCGTTGATAGCGTAGTTAATAAGATGTTTAAGATAGGAACAAGGAACCCCGCTATAAAATTGAAAACCTAGTTTTTTTAATTGAGTTCCAAATACGGGCGTACTAATCATTTTTCCCACCATCTTTTTGAATCTTTGTATACGTTTCGGTATCTATCCATGACCCCATCGTATATTTAACAGCAACTGGGTGAATTAGATTAATATAATTAAAGAAATCAGAAAACGTGAGCTGAGCAAAATCTTTTCTTTGTGCCAGTTCTTCCAAAGCTTTTTTTACAACCTCAGTGCCTTTTCCAGAAACTTTCCAAAGACCAATGAATTCACCATGAATGTTGTTAGAGTTTGGATTGCACGACATTTGAATCAAGTCTACTGTTTTAGAATACAGCTGCTTGGAATAGGGAAGTTTAGCAGTTACATAAGATGTTTGATTCCCTTTTAACTCATAATCAGCTCCTGCTACGATAGTGATATCGCCACTTTCATGAATTAACTCCTCAAAAACATGTGTTTTATATACGATGTTACTATCGCTTATTAAAGTAGCCGTTCCTAGCTTATCTCTTGCAGCATAGAGATGATATAATTCTCCTTTATTAGGAAACGCCTTATCTTCCATAGCTTTGTTAGAACCTGCTTTTATACTATTTGTCACGCCGACTTTTTTTAACTGATTTATCTGCTCGGTTATCAAAGCTTCATTTGCTGATTCTTTTACCAGAATCATAGCGTTCGTGCTATGATTGGCAGAGCTTAAATAAAGTTTCTCTGCCATATCGAGCTCTTCAGCTTTTTGAAGACGGAAAACTTCCTCAAGCGGAGAGACATTTTTTTCTACATTAATCAAACTTTTATCGCAATAAATCTGAGCGGACGTTTTTTGCATAGCTGTAATGGAAGATCTTAAGTTATGGTTGGCCCAAATGCTCAAGCTAATTCCTAAATCACTAAATTTATCAGTTGGAACCGAATAATATTTGGTTGGAACAATAATAACCGGAAGCCTGTTTCCCCACTCTTTCATAAAAGCTTCAATCTCTGTCATATCTGACCTTTTACTATGAATCAAAACGGCGTCGGTTCCTGCTTGGCGATAAGCTTCTGCACGCTTTAAAGCTTCCTTCAGCCCCCACCCTGCAATAAAAGCTTCTACACGCGATACCACTACAAAATCTTCGTCATTTTGGCTATCTTTCATTGCTTTAATTTTGCCGCAAAATTCATTAATATCTGCAAGCGGCTGTGCTTCACCTTTAATAAATGAGTTTGTTTTTGGAAACAATTTATCTTCAATACATACGCCTGGAATGTCTCGCTGCTCCAATTTCTTAACTAATCTTCTTGCATTATTAAAGTTCCCATAGCCTGTATCACCATCAAGAAGAATTGGAACGGACGTTGCGTCACTCATAAACTCTAAGATGTCTAACACCTGTGTCCATGAAGCCTCGTTATTATCTCTTACACCCAGTGCTGCAGATAATGACAGGCCGCTGGCCCATATCCCTTTGAACCCAGCTTCTTCTACAATCTTTGCAGATAGCGCACTGTGAGCCTCCATAATAAACTCTAGCTGTTTACTTTCTATCAACTCTCTTAGCTGTTTAGTCTTCTTCATGTCTATCCTCCTTTTACTCTGCGTTGTCTGGAATAAGTTTATTTCTTAATTCTTTAAAAGTAGGTTTTGTCATAACACGGTGCGTTACTTTTAATAAAATTATTGTATTTTCATTTAAATATGGAGCTAGCACATTGTATACTTCATCACCAGTCTTGCAAAAATAGACTTTATTAGGGTCCATTCCACATTTTAAAGCTCCTGTTCCAATAGCTTTTGCTTCATCTCCTACTACAACTAGAATGTCAATTTTGGATTCCGCTGCTTTTTTTCCCATATCTTCATATTGTTTAATTGCATATGGTCCTTCTCCTAGTTGAGGCATGTAGCCTAATAAAGCGATAGACTGTTTCTCTTTTGACATATCACTAAGAACTCCAAGAGCTGTAGCCATCGATAAAGGTGAAGAGTTCCATGTGTCGTTAATTACCGTACATTCATTCAGTCCTCTTTTAAATTCCAAATGTTCTTCTACTTGTTCAAATAAGCTAAGTCTTTGTATGGCAACGGAAATATCAACTCCCACATAAAATACTGCAGCAATGGCAGCCAGTGCATTATACACATTATGTTCACCATATCCAGGGATAAAGGCATCGTACTCTTTGTTTTGGTACTTTAAAGTGAAAGCCATTCCTCCCTTAGCATATTTAATATCTTTTGCTTGAAATTGGGAATCATCACCTTTACCTATATATACAACACCTTGAAGATGACTAACATCAAGCACTCTCTTAATATTTTCATCATCTGCGTTTAAAATCAAAATGCCGCTATTTGGATCTAAGCCTTCTACAATTTCGGCTTTTGCTTTCATATATTCTTCAGGTGTTTCACAATCAGCGAGATGGTGCACGCCTATATTTAATAGAATTCGTATTTGTGGCTGAAAGTAGCGACACGCAACTTTTAAATAGCCCGGATAAGCGACCGGCATTTCAAAAACAGCTACTTCTGTCGTATCATCAATACCTGTTAAATAACGTAGATTTACAGACATAGAATTCATACTCATCCACGTAGCTTTCACTTTATAATCTTCAATTAATATTTGTCGGATCATCTCTTTCGTGGTCGTTTTTCCACAAGTTCCTGTAACACCAATAACAGGAAGATCAAAAAGCCCTCGGTAGTATTCGATAAATTTCCAATAAGCCTCTTCTAATTGAGCTGTTTTAACAAGAATAATATTTCCCTCTAAGTTCGTGCACAGCTCAGGGTGATCTGTTATAACGACAATTGAATGATTTTCTTTCCAATACTTCCCTCTAATCGGTTCTCTATCTAAATGAAAGATGAGTGTATGATCCTCTATATCCTTTTTAGCGTAGTTTATAGCATGTTTAATAACAGGATTTCCTGATCCATAACAAAGGTCTCCCCCCGTTTGTTTAAGGATTTTATTTAATGTGAAGTGCTTCATGTTAAATCCTCCTTTTCTTCTTCGTAGCCAGCCAGTGAAGACGCATAATTGAGCAGGCGAATCCCCGCCAAAGTACGCAGCTTGTAGGCTCTAATTTGTGAGAATAGACTATCTGGTTTTGCATTTATTTCAAGTAACTTTATGGAACCGTACTGATCTATACATAAATCTACCGCCAGCTCCCCAAAAGGACCCACTTTCTCCTCTACTGTTGCAACAATATTTTTAGATATTTTAGCTAATTGGTTTATAATGAGCCTTCTGTCTGTTGGATCGGGATATAAACTGTTTAATATTTTACTGAGGCGCATATTCGTTTCAGAATCTTCCGTTAGCACATCTTCACCAGTGAGACGCGCAACCATACCCGTTCGAAGCCAAATTTGCTTTTCATTTTTTTGCATATAAACCCGTATTTCTAAATTTTTATCTTTATGCTGTTTTCTGCGAATTCCTTCTTGAACAAGATAAGGATTGTTTTTCATCAAAGGAGAGAGCAAAGTAAATAATTCTTCCATATTACTGAATTGATGCAGCTCTTTTTTATTAAGATCAAACCAAAAGATGCCTGTTGGTCGGCGAACGATACGCATGACTCCTTTACTTAAGGCCCCGCCAAGCGGTTTTAAATAGACTTCTCCGTAGCTATCAAGCATTTCTGCAATGTCAGCAGATTTTTGTACGAGACGTGACTCTGGAAGAAATTCTTCATATTCTTTCATAAGAAGTTCATATGTTGCCCACTTATCTCCCGTGAGCTGAAACAAATTTGAAGAATTAACAAAAGGAATTTTATAAATCGCCTGAAGTTTTGCCCTTACTTCATCTATTAAAATATTTTTTCTACTATCTATGAAATAACGGTCATAGATAACAGCAGGAAAAGGAAAAAGCCCTTCACCGTTAATGGTTGTTCCTTTAACCAATTTTTTCTCCCAATCAATATCTTCGGGTTCAAACACATATACAAGCATTCGCTTTTCATTTGCTAAGCGACATAGATGATGGAAATAGGTTGTTTGTCTTTCAAAAGGACGGTTAGCAAGAATGCCAATGATAGGACCTAAAGTTATGATGCCTTCTGAAGCTGATAGCTTGGGGCACCAATCTTTCGGGAGAGATAGTTTATCACGGAGAGATTTAGAGAGTTGAACCATATTTGGATGGCGAAATGAAAAAGGATAAGAATGAACAGTTGCAGTTGATATTGCCTTTCCTGCACTAACCATCGTAGACTGCCCCTCTTTGAGGCCGTATTTTAAACGGAGCTTTTTGGGGATTTGGATAATATGTCCGCGGTCATAGATTTCTTTAGAAATCTTTACATTCCAATTCCGGCGAATATCATTTGATTCATCACAAGGAATTTCTTTTTCTATCATTTCAAATAGAAAAGATAGTTCATTTTGATAGTGTGGATAGCTGGATGTTTTCATAAGATTGGCTTTGATATCTTTCCACATTCGTTTAAGAAAGATTTTATTCCCTTGATAGTAGGCACGCTGCGTAAGTGGATGAAATAAAAATTCGCTTTTTAATTCATGATGATGGGTAGCAACTAGCTGAGCAAGAGCTAAAGTGGAGAGAGTAATTCTAGGGTCGATAATCCAAGAGCTTAAAGTTAAATACTCAAATCCATACGATTTCTCACGATAGCGTCCAAGACCTCCATGGTTCGTTTTCCGTCTGAGTTTAGCGGTCTTAGATTCTTCTATCAGCGCTACTGGAATAGCAAGGTAGTGGTCAAGAGCTCTTAATAAGGATAAAGAAAGCGGAATACCAAAATGAATATGTCCTCCACATTGATACCCTGAAAACGGCATGCTGCCTGCCCGAAAATGAATATTTTCATATGGTACCTGTGCAGATGCTTTTTCTATTAACTTTTGGATATTCTCAAATAGTTCTGTTGATGAATTTGCTTTTTCAGGCCTAACTTCTACTAATGCATACTCACCGCTATCTTGCTCTATTTGTCTTTCATCACAGCCTACCGGACCTTCAACAGAAAAAAAAGTAGAAGCTGGTAGAAGCTCTCCATCACAACTTAACATAAACTCAACGTCAGCACCCATGCTAAAAGGAACGCTAGGCTTTAATGGATTTTCTATCCATTCACTTTCTGATGAGTTAATATCTGTGACGATACACTCTCCATTTTCTAATACCCCCATTTTGACAAAGCCGCTTTTAGCTCCCGTTACGTAGAGCGCTCGAATGGCTACGTTCATCAGCATTTCCGGTACATCCATGCCGTTTACCTGTTCTAATTTCCAGCCGAAGGCTTGCGTTCGAATGGGTATTTCATTAAATACAACATGTTCACTGGTCACTACTTGTACTGTTTTTACGCTCAGTCCTTCTACTTCTAGACAATATTCTTTGTCTATTGCATATATTTTCGTAAAATAGTCATATCCTTCATATATTGCTTGATCCTTTGTATTTACGATAACAATATCTCTTCCGCTATGGTGACCATACTTCCTCCCTATCACTGGATATGAACAGGTTTTGGGGTCAACTAATTCAACAGACGGTATATTATTCAGATTAAGAGTTTGCAACGTCATTTCTTTATCAGATAATATCCCTAACTCTTCTCTCATTGGATCCATTTTAAAGCCTCCTAATTAGAACTTTCTATCGTATTTTGCTACTTTAATGCCTTATAACAATAATCAGCTACTCATATAGTATGTAACTATTCAAAATAATCCTGTACATTTATCTATTTATCTCCACCATCTCTAAAAACTTTTTATGTATGTATTTAACACGTGTAATAATTCACCGATTTTATTTTCACTGCATTTATTATAGAAAGGATAGATTTCAAACGATATAAAAGGAGAAATAGTCAATGACATTAAAATTCATTCATGGAAACTACTTAAAATACAACAAAGGAACTGGTTTTATAAGCTGTCATGTGGATGCACTTCATGCAGAACCACCTGCTGCTGATTTATTTACGGATAAAGTTGTAGAAAATTTAGTCAAGAAAACAGGATGTGCAGGAATCGTTAGTACGGTTTCCAGAACCATAGCAGATTTAAATAGAAATCTAAATGAAACAAACCATGAGGGGATACATGAATATAGAAGAACAATCCAAGAAATTGTTAAATATTTAAAAATAGCAGATAGTAATAATCGCCTTCTAACGCCCTATTTGCATTTATCTTTTCATGGAATGAAGGATACACATTACGGACCTTATGCAATTGAAGTGGGGACTTTATATGGACAATCTTGCTCAAAGGAAGTTAAAGATTGGTTTCAACAGGCGCTGACTAAAAAATCTGAAGATTCGTTCCCGAAAATCCATGTAATATTTGATAATAAATTTGTTGGAAACGAATCAATTGCCTTTCACAGAAAAGGCGACAACAGCCGCTATTTAGGTTACAGTCATAATTTTAATACATTTCAAATTGAATTATCCCGGACCCTGCGCAGCAAACACAGAACTACTATAACAAATATATTTTCCGAGATTATTGATGACTTTCAACAAACATTCGTCGCTACTTAGTTTTTAGGAATCTTTTCCGTCTACTATTTCTTTTATATATTTAGGTAAAACAAATGATGCACGGAAAATTTCAGGATCAATATATTGAGTATCTGTATGCTCTAGCTTCGTCAAATCGGCCTGAAGAGGATCCATTTTTTTAGAAGCAATCGTAAAACTCCAAATGCCGCAAGGGAAAAGAGGTATAGTCACTAAATATGTGCGGACAATTGGAAATAGCTCCTTTAGATTTTTAATTGTGCCTTGTAATGTAGAAGTATTGTAGTAAGGAGATCCTGATTGAAAAACAACCACGCCATCATCCTTAAGGCTGTTGTAGACATATTGATAAAAATCAGGTTGAAATAGTTTTTTTCCCGGTCCAACAGGGTCAGGCCGATCAATTATGAGAACATCATAAACTCCCTTGTGTTCTTGAATCCAATCTATTCCATCGCGATGTATCATATTGAGCCTGGTTTCACCATCATAACAAGAAGCCGGAGTTAGCCATGTGCGGCAGATTTCTGTAACTTTTGGATCGATTTCGACTACATCAATTTGTTGAATTCCGTCATACTTCATGGCCTCCCGTGCAGGACCGCAGTCTCCTCCGCCAATCATCGCAACTTTTTTGGGATTTGAATGCGTTATAATTGGCACATGGCTAATCATTTCATTATAAATAAACCCTTCTCCTGTTGAAATTTGTGGAGTACCATCTAGCACCAACATTTTCCCATACCATTTTGTATCCACAATACTGATTTGTTGATAGGAAGATTGCTCATAGTGAAGCAGGCTTTTTACTTTATACCCCATTGTCACTCTAGCCTGTCCAACGTAACTCCATATCCAGAGCACTCCGTTATCATCCTTTTTATAACCTGAAAGAGGATGCTTTTCTGTCACTTTTTCCACCTTCTATTTCAAAAATTTGTGTTCTATATAAAATATGAATTATTTTTTATTTCGCTATAATTCGATAGCACAAATTTATAGATGCTTACTCTATTAATCTCTTCTAATTTCAATTTTTCTTCCATTCTTTCGACAATATTTCTACTTACTGTTCTTTCAAAGCTTTTTAACCGTTTCTTCATCAGCACTTAGATAGAGTGTAAGTCTAAGTTATCTCTCCACTTTTATCTGCGTCCGTTCTTCAGCAAAAGTACGGAAGAAAACCTAACACAGAATGATACATAAGAAAGAAAGCGTAGTATCATAATTACCATATTGCAACAGCTTTACGCTGCATATAAAAAAGGAGGTTTTTAAGCAATGTTTTCTAAACGGCCCTTATCTGTACTTCTTATCTCGACTTTATCTATGATTATTGCTTTTTCAGTATGGTCTGTCTTCGCGCCTATCGCTGCAGATATTCAAGTGATGTATTCATTAACCAATGCTGAAAAAAGTATCTTAATTGCCACTCCCGTCTTATTAGGTTCCCTCATGCGAATTCCGATGGGGATTTTAACAGATCGCTTCGGGGGAAGAAAAGTCTATTCTTTGACTATGCTGGCTCTTTTACTCCCTACCATTTGTGCAGGCTTTACTCATTCTTATTCCATGCTGCTCTTTTGGGCATTTTTTATCGGCATGGCTGGAACAACATTTGCTATTTCCATTACATATGTCTCTAAATGGTATTCACCTCAAAAGCAAGGTTTTATTTTAGGAATTGCCGGGATGGGCAACTTAGGATCGGCGGTAGCAAGCTTTAGTATTCCACTTATCTTTTCTTCTTTTGGCTTGCCTTGGGTATTTTGGAGTTTAGCAATTGCGGTAGCCTTAATGGCTCTTTTATTATGGGTAGGAACTTCAGACCAGCCTTCTGCTGCTTCCCCCAAAACGCTGCAGGAATCTTTATCGGTATTAAAATTTAAAGAAACGTGGTTTTTATCCATTTTCTATTTTTTAACATTTGGTGGATTTGTAACGTTCAGCATCTATCTCCCTACCATTTTGCATGATCAATTTAATGCTTCAACTGTAGACAGTGGGCTAAAAACAGCTGGATTTGTCGTACTAGCAACGTTTGTACGACCTCTTGGAGGATATTTATCGGATGTCTTCGGAGCAAAAAAAGTACTCACCTTCGTCTTTACCGGAATGCTACTAATAGGGTTATTTATTGCATTTACCATCACTGCCTTCTCCTTATTTAGCGTAGGTTGTTTACTTGCAGCCATTACTCTTGGTATCGGAAATGGAGCTGTTTTTAAAATGGTCCCATCTGTTTCAACAGGAAATATTGGAGCTGTTACCGGGATCGTAGGGGCATTCGGAGGAGTAGGCGGCTTCTTTCCCCCTATTGTGCTAGGCTTTATAAAAGATACAAGCGGAGATTACGTTGTCGGTTTTTCCTTACTAGCGCTTTTTGCCCTATTCTGTCTCTTACTGAATTATTCTGGATTCAAAAAACAAGATGTACGTATTAACCAAAAGCACCTTGCCTGATTCCATGTAAAAAGCCTCTTTTTTCAAGAGGCTTTTTGCATCAGCATTTTTAATAGCTGCTTCTTTTTACAGAAGGGCTAATATTCACAGCACTTACTTTAAACCCTGGCATCTTACAGGCAGGATCTAATTTCTCAGAGACAAGGTTATTAACATTTTGAGAATCCGCCCAGTGAAAAGGAACAAATACGGTATCTGGCCGAATGCCCTCTGAAAATTTGCTTCTTACCACAATCCTTCCATATGAAGATTCAATTTGTACTAATTCTTGATTCGAAATTTCATATTTTTTCGCTGTTGAAGGGTGGATTTCCATAAAAGATTCGAAATTTCTAGCAGATAAAGACGCACTTTTTCGCGTTTGTACACCCGTTAAATAGTGCGACATCACTCTCCCCGTTGTTAAATAGAGAGGATATTTTTCGGTTATTTTTGCTTTAGGAACAATAGCTTGATTCGAGACAGGGACCATCATCGCTTTTCCATCACTATGAGCAAAACGCGTCTCAAACAGGCGCTCGGTTCCTTTATCTGTTAAGCTTCTGCATGGCCATAAAATTCCTTTTTCCTCTCGTAATCGTTCGTACGTAATACCGGAGTAATCGGCGATCCCTCCTTTACTTGCTATTCGCAGTTCATTAAATATTTCTTCAGCTGATGCAAATGAAAAATGTTCCTCTTTTCCTAAAACTTTAGCAATTTCACATAGTATTTCCCAGTCGTGTTTGATTTCGCCATGGCATGGAAAGCTAGCTTCGCGTAATGTAACTCTTCCTTCTATATTTGTCATGGTTCCTTCATCTTCCAAGTAGGAAGATGCTGGTAAGATCAAGTTTGCTAATTTTGCCGTTTCTGATTCAAACATATCTGCTACTACTAGAAATTCAAGCTTTTCAAAAGCCTTCTTAACAAAATTAGCGTTTGGATTTGAAACTGCTGGATTTGAACACATCAAAAACAACCCTTTAATTTCACCATCATGAATTTTTTCAATCATCTCATATGCAGAAACACCTTTTCTAGGAAGATCTTTCTCCTCTATGTTCCACACATCCGCTATATACATCCGGTGCTCGTGGTTTTCGATTGAACGGTAGCCTGGAAGCTGATCCGCTTTTTGACCATGCTCTCGGGCTCCTTGCCCATTTCCTTGACCAGTAATGGCCCCATATCCGCAGCGAGGTTTACCAATTTTCCCAACAGAAAGTAGAATATTCAAAAAATTTTGCACCGCAGCACTTCCGTCTGTTTGCTGCTCTACCCCTCTAGCGGTAAAAATCATTCCCGTTTTTCTTTGGCCAAACATACGGGCAGCTTGGTACATCTCTTCAAGTGGCACTCCCGTTATTTCTTCAATGATATTAAATTCCAGAGACGCCACATATTGAATTACTTCTTCAAATCCATTGACACGTTCTTGTAGAAATCGTTCATCTAGATAATTTTCTTCGATAAGAACCTTCAAGATTCCATTGGCTAATGCCGCGTCGCTCCCCGGCTTAAGTTTCAAGTGTAAATCAGCTATTTTAGTTGTAGCTGTTTCTCTTGGATCAATTGCAATAATAAAAGCTCCGTTTTCTTTTGCTTTCTCAAAATAAGGCATAATTGTTGGCTGACATTCCGCAATATTTGTTCCAGCTAACATAATACATTCAGTAAACGGAATCTCTTGCAAGCTATTCGTAAATCCTCTGTCCATGCCAAATGTTTTACTAGCAGCAGAAGCAGCAGCCGACATACATAAGCGTCCATTGTAATCAATATACTTTGTTTTTAACGCAACTCGAGCAAATTTCCCTAATAAATAAGCTTCTTCATTTGTAATAGAGGCACTTCCATAAACACCTAGCGCATCTGCTCCATTCTTCTCTTGAATCTCTGTAACGTTTTCTTTAATATAGTGAAGAGCTTCTTTCCAAGAAATCTTTACAAACTCTCCGTTTACTTTTAATAAAGGATATTGAATCCGATCTTTATGCAAAGGATGCTGATGCGCATTCATTCCTTTGATACATAACCTTCCTTGAGAGGTAGGGTTATCTGTTCCAATTGTTTTATACGTTTTCCTTTTTACATGTGTTTGTTCAACTAACTGCATTTTGCACTGCATGCTGCAGTAAGGACACTGAGTATTATAGATACGCTCGGTTTCAACTTGCTTTTGCTGCTCACGAAAATATTTCAATAGCATCTCAGTCATCGTAGGTCACCCTTCTTTCCTATAATAAATATGTGATTGCACGAGAGCGTTCTGAGCTGAGCCGCTTCATTAAATACTCTCGATTGTCTACCTCAAACAAAACTTCTCTGACATGAACAATTCCTACTCGCTCGATCCAGCTCCCGACAGTTTCTAAATAGTTCCCCGTTTCACGGTAATATTGAATCAAAGAACAGCTGATTTCTACTGCTTCTTCGTTTGTTTCGGCCACATAAAACAGCTCCCCGCTTCTGGCTTCTGCGCTGCTTCCGCCGGCATATATTTCCCATCCTCTGTCTATTCTTCTTAATCCTATATCACTTGTTGTTACATTCTCTGAAATGTGAGAGCACGAAGCAATACTGATTTTGATATCACATGGGGTCTTTACATATTCAAGCTGTTTATCTAATTCATTTGATAAAGCAAGAGCAGGTTCATACTGACAAATACACGTTCCTTTTCCTATATAAACAGATACATTTTTAACTGTACGTTCATATAGCTGCTGAAGTCCTCTATCTATTTCCTCACTTATCAACGGAAGATATTCTTTTTTCACTCCAATAAGTTGAATGCGCTGATCACTTGTTAAACGAATATTAGAGATGTTGTACCTTTCAGCTACATTTGCTATGTTCCTTAATTCCTGTACATTTGTCAGACCACCGTGAATTTGCGGTACCACTGCATAAGTCCCATCGTGAAGCAAAACGGCCTGTTCATTCTCCGTAGTAAATAAAGAATGTCGATTGTTTTCATAATGAGGATTCATCATATCTAAATAGTAATGAAGACCGCCTTCACATAACGAACAGCCTTTCATGTCTTTAAACTTTAATATTTCTCTTACTTGCTGAACCGTCTCAAATTGATATTGCTGCATTTCTCTTACCAGCTCATCTTCTGATAAATGTGTACATGTACAAAAGGTTTTTTGTTCAATGATTTCATCAAACTCATCGCTTTGAATATATGTTAAAAGATCTGTTACAAGGGGTTTGCACCCTCCACATGAACCAGAAGCTTTCGTGCAATTTTTTATTTCATCTACTGTCGTTAAATCATTTTTCTGTACTGCTTCAATAATGGCTCCCTTTGTTACACCGTTACAGTTGCATATGATACCCGTAAGTGGCATAGAAGTTACTGCATTTTCTTTTTCATGTTGAGAAGGAAATAATTGTACTTTTTCCGCTTGCGACAAATCCTTTTTTTCATTAATCATTTGTGATAGCTTTATAGCCTCACTGGTATCTCCAAAAAGAACAGCTCCCACTATTTTCCCTTCGCGAAAAACGACTTTTTTGTATATACCATCTAACATATTCGAAATCGTAATGGCTTTTGCACCTTGATTTTCCTTGAACTCTCCGACTGAGTAAACGTCTATTCCTGATATTTTTAATTGAGTGGAAAGAACGGACCCGCGATAACCATCGTTTTTTATTTGGCAAAGATGTCGCGCTAAGACTTTTCCTTGTTCGTAAAGAGGAGCAACAAGGCCGTATGTCATCCCTCGATGTTCAGCGCATTCACCTACTGCATAGATATTCGGGATGCTCGTTTCTAAATAATCGTTTACGATGATTGCTCTATTTGTTTCTATTCCGCTTTTTTTAGCTAGATTAACATTTGGCCTCACTCCTGTAGCCATTACAACTAAATCAGCTGCAATTTTGCTGCTATCGTTAAATCGGACGCCTTCTGCTCGATTTCCCCCTATAATCTCATCCGTATGTTTGTTTAATAGAAAACTCATGCCTTGCTTTTCTAATTCTTCTCTTAACATAGCAGATGCTGCTCTGTCTAACTGTCGCTCCATTAAGAAACCCGAATGATGAATGACTTGAACATCCATTCCCAAATTCAATAGTCCCCTAGCAGCTTCCAGCCCTAACAGACCCCCTCCAATAACCGCTGCTTTTTTATACTGTTTAGAAATTTCAATCATTTCCTGACAGTCTTCGATGGTACGAAAACCGAGGACACCTTCTTTGTCAGACCCTTTAACGGGGAGCATATACGAGCTCGAACCAGTAGCAATAATAAGCTTGTCGTACCTCGTCCCTCTGTTTTTATCTGTTTTTATTATTTTTCTCTTGGTGTCTATGTGCGTAACGCTTTCTCCTTTAAATAAAGTGATATTATTTTCCTTATACCATGCCAAAGAATGAATATTGATATCTTCAAGCTTTGTACTGCCTTGTAAAACGGTTGATAATAAAATTCGATTATAGTTAACGTGAGGCTCACTTCCAAAAACAGTAATATCAAAACAATCTGGAGAATGAATAAGAATTTCTTCAATACAGCGCATTCCTGCCATTCCATTTCCGATTAATACCAGCTTTTGTTTTGTCATATAAAAACCTCCAACACATAGATTCAGACCGTAAAATATACAGTTTTTATTATTTCATAAACTTCTCTAAAAGAAATGAACCTTGTTATAACTTCTAACATTAAAATCTGTTTAAAGCGTATGAATACGCCGATACCATTCGTTGAAAGCAAGCTTTTATATAGAAGATTACTATACTTTAAAAAGGGGTAGAAAAAAGGATGCTATGCTTATATCACCTTTCCCTACGCCTTATAAGTAATCTATATAAAATTTTGTTATCTTCTTTTTGCCTACTATTTATTTATTTTGAAATCAATTATGATAAAAGAAAGAGTCTGAATTGGAGGTTTAAAACATGTCAATAACCGTTCACGCCACTCAGTGGATTCATTTTCAAATTAAATTGCATAACCTTCATTCCAAAACGAGATCGCTTAAAGATCAAAAACTAGAATTACCTCTGCCAGAATTCCATCAAAACCTAATCATATTTACATCAGCAGCTCATCATGGCCTTACGTTTGGATATCAAGCCATTCAATGGGATACACCCTATACTTCCTGTCCGATTTACATAGAGCATCAGTCTATTCCATGGTCCACTTTAGAACAACGTTCCCATAAGCACATAACTGAACATATTACAGCTATTTTCTTAGAGACAATGTTTTATAGACAAAGTCAATTCAAACAATGTCAATTTTGTTTTGAATTTATCATTCCTGAGAGTCTTTTTGACCATACAACCTGTCAAAACTGCGCATCACGACATTTTGGAGTGGTGTATTAATTAACAAACAAAAGCCTGAAGGAGTCAGAAAATCTCTGACTCCTTCAGGCTTTTGTTACATGACTAGCTGAACAAAAAGTGGAATAACGGCAACTGTGACAACGCCTACAATAACAACTGCAATACTTGCCATGGCTGCCTCTACTTCTCCCATTTCAATCCCTACGGCTACTCCCAGCGCATGCCCAGAAGTTCCAAGAGCTAACCCTTTCGAAATTGGATTCTTCACCTTGAATACTTTTAAAAATAAAGCGCCCAGCGCATATACGATGACTGCATTAAAAATAACAGCAAAGGAAGTAATAGCAGGAATCCCTCCAATATCTTGAGACAATGGCAGCGCAATCGCTGTTGTAGCTGCTTGTGGAAGCATTGATTTCATCACAACTTCATCCATATGAATACCTTTAGCAATCGCAAAAATAATCGCTACCGAACAAACTGACCCTACCGCAATAGAAGAAAGAATTTGCCACCAGTACTTTTTTAATTTATCGGCTTGCTTATATAAAGGGATGGCAAAAGCAATTGTTGCCGGTTCTAAAAAGAAGCTGATAATCTTCCCGCCGCTGCTATATTCCTCATAAGAAAAATGACCAATTTTCAAAAAAGCAATTCCGAGTACCATTGCCACAAATAAAGGAGTAAATAAGAAAAAACCTTTTGACTTTTTAAATAAATACGTTCCAATGCCGTACGCAGCTAAAGAAACCACGATTCCAAAATACGGATTCATCTTTCCAACCACCTTGTCTCTTTATAATTGATGTTAAGCAATACCTTGTTTTTTCGTTTTTTCACTCATATCTGCATCTTTTATTTCTTCTTTTGCTTTATTATCTTTTGTCATGCCAAGTATAAGCTGTGAAAATAAGCCTGTAACGCCTAACAAAATAATCGTTGCCACGATAATAACTAAACAAATTTGAATGCCGTACTGCTGCATAACACCTAATGAATTCATAACAGAAATACCTGCTGGTACAAATAAAAATCCGATCAAAGAAGTTAAAGCCGTTCCCAGTGATTCAACTTGCTCTAGCTTAATAATCTTCAAGCAGAGTGCAAGAAATAACAGCACAAGTCCAATGACTGAAGCAGGCATTGGAAAAGGCAAATGCTCTGCAATAAAATCTGAAATCAACATAATTACGGAAAAAATAAATGCTTGTGTTAAAAAGCCATACACTTTTTTAGCACTCATTTCTTTCACCTCTCTCTGTTTGTTGACTTCATTATATAAAATGAAAATCAATAAGAAAGCGTTTTCAAATTAAAGAGTCAAATATTTGTGCTCACTTACAAAAATCGAGCCTTGAAATGCAAAAAACAGCTTGCCAAAATGCATACGCAAGCTGCTTTTTCCTTAAATTCCTAAACGTTTCTTCAATTCTTTAGCATATGTACGGCTGACAGGAACTCGCTCATCGTTTTTCATTACTAAATTATACGTAGAATTAAACCAAGGCTGTACTTCGGAAATATGATTTACGTTGACGATATACCCCCTGTGCACACGACTAAACGACTGAGAAGGGAGCTTTTTTTCTAGCATAGCAAGCGTATCAGCAGTATGGTAGGATTCTGTTATGGTCTGAATGGTGACTTCTCCTTCTATTAATCCTACAAACAAGATGTCCTTTATACTCACCAACACAATCGAATCATCTACAGAAATCGCTAACTTTCCAGTTTGAGAAGAAGACTCTCCTATCGATTCTTCTTCTTTTACAGCGGGATGAGGAACACGCATTTTTTTATATTTATGAATAGCCTGCATCACTCTTTCTTCATCAAAAGGCTTCAAAATGTAATCAATTGCATCTACTTCAAAGGCTTGTAAAGCGTACTGATCGTACGCGGTTGCAAATATAATAGCTGGCGGATTTTTCATTTTTTTAAGCCTTTTAGCAATATCAAAACCGCTGTCATCTGACAATTGTATATCTAAAAATAATAAATCCGGCTTTTCATCCATCATTTTATCCAACGCCTCTTCGATACTTTCAGCTTCTTCAATGAAGTCTACTTCTTTCGTTCGATGTAATAAATATTTTAATTCATCTCGCGCTAACATTTCATCATCTACTATTAGTACTCGCAGCATATTACATACCCTCGCTTTTTAATTCAATTGGTATAACAAACGAAACCGCTGTTCCTTCTGTTACGTCAAACTCCAGCGTTGTTTCTTTTCCAAACAATCCATGCAAACGTTGTTTAATATTGTAAAGAGCCGTCCCCGTTCCTTTTTCTGAAAAAACGGGCTGATTGCCAAGCATTTGCAATCGTTTTGTGTCTATACCTTGTCCATTGTCTTTTACCTTTACGTATACATATTTATCTTTTGTCTCAATATAAACTTCTACGCGACAGTGCTTTTGTTTACGCGGAAACGCGTGCCGAATGGCATTTTCCACAAGCACTTGAAGAATAAATGGCGGAAGCAAGACATCATCTAGCCCTTCTTCAATATACATGTCAATTTCGTATTTATTAGGGAACCTGGCTTGTTCAAGCGATAAGTACGCGTGGACATGATCAAGCTCTTTTGATAACGGAATCAACAGCTGCCTTGCACCTTGCAAATTGGAACGAAAATAAATGCTTAACTGCAAAAGCAGCTTTCTGGCTTTTTCTACGTCCTGTCTGCACAGCGCCGATATCGTATTAATGGCATTAAATAAAAAGTGAGGATTCACCTGTGCCTGTAAAGCTTTAATCTCCGCATCTTTTAGCAATTTACTTCGAAGCTCTGCTTCGCCGAGCTCTAGCTGAGTTGAAAAAAGTTTAGCCAATCCTTCTGCCAGCTCTTCCTCCACCCGGCTTAACCCGCTCGCATCTTTAAAGTACATTTTTAGTGTTCCAATGGTAGTACCGTGAGAAGTAAGCGGCATCACAATAGCGGCATGAAGCGGGCAGTCTTTATGCTGACAATCAATTTGTTCTCTCGATTTTGCTTTCATAATTTTTCCTGTCTTCAGCACTTCGTGAGACAGCCCGGTAATTAAACTATGCGAAGGAACGTGATGATCAATTCCTTCCCCTACATGAGCTAAAATTTTGTGCGTATCAGTTAGCGAAACAGCATCCGTACCTGTGAAGCGATGAATAATATTTGCAACATTTTCACATGATTCACTAGTAAGACCCTGACGAAAATGTGGAAGAGTTTGATCCGCGATTAATAATACTTTGTGTGTCTGGAGCGCTCTCATTTGTTCCTCTTGCCGTAAAATGGACTGAATGATAGATAAGAAAATATAGCTTCCCGTGCCATTTACAATAATCATTGGAATAGCAATAATACTCACTAGCGTCCATGCCGAATCAAACGGTTTAGCAAATAATAAAATAATCAGCATCTGAAGCGTTTCCATCGCTATGCCTACAAGTGCAGCAAAGCGCGGTGTAATCGTTCGATGTTTTTTCCGGTAGGCATAGCCGATATATCCAGTTAACACCCCTGCTAAAACGGATGAAACTGCACAGCTAAACGCCGTACTCCCTCCTAACATAAAGCGATGAACGCCAGCAAGTATTCCTACTCCTAAACCAACAAATGGACCGCCAAGCAGACCGCCCATTTCCACACCCATAATTCGTGTATTTGCAATCGAGCTTGATGGATCTACTTTTAATAATAAGTCTTCATTTCGAATAATTGTTCCTTGAATTTCAATTCCCGTGTAGTTACTAATAATGCTAAAAAGAGAAAAAATAAAAATAAGTACAGCTTTCCCTTTATATCCTTGCTGTTTACGGAGAAATTGCCGAAAAACTTTTGTATGTGCTAGCAAAAAACCTAAGATGACAATAACTCCGACTCGTTCTACCATCATAATTAATAAATGAATCATTTCTAGCCACCCTTTGCTGTCCGTTTCTATTTTATATTGTTACATTGATGGTGGCAGAAATCTAGCTTTACAAATAGAAAAAAAGCTGTGCGAATACGTACTGTATTCGCACAGCTTGATTTTAAGCTTGAACCGTTTTAAAAAATTGAGGCAAGTAATCTTTATGAGCTTCTAGCATCTCATCGACAATTTGCTTAGCTAGCTTATCAGAAGCCACAAGAGGATTAATGGTTAATGCTAAAATAGCTTTGTCATAATCTCCGGTCACTGCTGCTTCAGCTGCAACACGCTCAAATGACTTAATTGTTTGAACAAGACCTCGTACAGGTACAGGAAGGTCGCCGACTGAAATTGGCTTCGGTCCATCTTTTGTAATAATACAGCTTACTTCTACGGCAGAATCAGCAGGAATGCTTGCTATGGCACCATTATTGATAGTATTTACGGGCTGAATATCGCCTTTATCCGTGTAAATGGATGTAATCAATCGAACGGCTGCATCACTATAATAGGCTCCGCCGCGCTGTTCTAATTGAGGCGGTTTAATGTCTAGATTAGGATCTTTATACAGTTCGAACAGCTCTTTTTCCAACTGTTTTACGACTTCTGCTCTCGTTTCACCTTTTTCATAATTAATAAGCTCTTTTTCTACCATTTCACGCGTTTTATAATAGTACATGTGATATGGACACGCTAACGCATTTAGGGCTTTTGTAAATTCTGGCTCCCATCCAAGTCCCGCTACATTTTTCACAAAGCTGCTGTTAGTTGGATCACTCAATAAATCAATAACTTGATCTTTAACGCTTACACCATCTACATATACATCTAATCCATAGACCATGTGATTTAAACCAGCAAAATCAATTCGAATGCGGGAGTGATCTACATCAAGCAGCTTAGCAATCCCCATTTCCATTCCGATTGGTACATTACAAAGCCCTACAATCTTTTTAATGTTACTATAGCGGAGCACAGCTTCTGTTACCATGCCTGCAGGATTTGTGAAGTTAATCAGCCAAGCTTCTGGACATAACTCTTCAATGTCACGGCAGATATCTAAAATAACGGGAATCGTGCGAAGTCCTTTAAATAATCCGCCCGGTCCATTTGTTTCTTGACCAAGCACCCCGTATTTAAGCGGTATTCTTTCATCTTTCGCTCGTGCATCTAACAAACCAACGCGAAATTGAGTCGTTACGAAATCCGCATCTTTTAGTGCTTCTCTTCGATCTAACGTTAAATGAACATTAATTGGCAAACCTGATTTTTTCACCATTCGTTTCGCCAAATTACCAACAATCTCTAGCTTTTCTTTTCCTTCTTCAACGTCTACTAGCCACAGTTCTCGAACTGGAAGTTCATCGTATCGTTTAATAAATCCTTCTATTAGTTCAGGCGTATAGCTTGAACCTCCGCCAATCGTTACAATCTTAATACCTTTTGTCATAGTGTAATCCCCCCAGAAATTTTGATTGCTTCATATAAATCTACAAATTCAGTAGCCATTTCTTTTATCGTCATCGCATTCATTAAATGATCTTGAGCATGAATCATGAGCAGAGAAATTTCTGTGCTTTCCCCTCTAATTTCACCTTGAATTAACGACGTTTGGATATGATGAGCAGCATTTAATTCTTCTGCAGCTTGTGTAAGCTTTTCACGTGCTTCTGAAAAATTTCCGCTTTTGGCAGCTGCTATCGCTTCCATGGCTGAACTTCTGCCGTTTCCACCGTGTAAGATTAATTTAAAAATATATTCTTGAATGCCTTCCATCCTTTATCCCTCCTCACACAATATCTTTCTTTGTATCACTTGGTACCCCTTCAGCTGCAGGCTGTATACCATTTTCTTCAGTGAATTTTTGTTTATCCCACATTCTAAAGAAAGGATAATAAATGCAAACAGAGATTCCGATATTAATAGCTTGCATAACTGCACCCGATAACTTTCCTCCTGTTGCCAAATAGCCAGAAATAATCGGAGGCATGGTCCAAGGAACCGCAATACCTGCTGGTTTTGCTACCAGTCCTGTCGACATCGCAATATAGGTTGCTACTACCGTCACAAGAGGGGTAATAATAAACGGAATAAGCATCATTGGATTCATCACCATCGGAAGTCCAAAGATGATCGGCTCATTGATATTAAAAAGAGCTGGTCCTATTCCTAACTTACCAAGCTGCTTCATTTGTTGACTGCGTGCTTTTAAAATCATAGCTACAACTAGAGCTAACGTGGCTCCGCTGCCTCCGATATTAATCCAAATATCAAAGAACTGCTGTGTAAAAATATTTGGTAATGCTTCATGATTAGCAAATGCAATTCGGTTTTCATCCATAGCTCCATACCAAATGGGAGCCATAATTCCACCGACAATATTCGCTCCATGAAGTCCACATGACCACATGAGCATAATAACAAGTTCGGCAACTAGCGTACCGCCTAAACTGCCGCCTAACACACCTAAAGGCTTTCCAAGCAATTCTCCAACGATATTATGCAGACTTCCAAAATGCGTTTGTTCTACTAACAAACGTAAAATCCAAATAAATGCTATTACCGTAAAGCCAGGAATAAGAGCAGCAAACGATTTTCCAACAGCGGGAGGAACTCCATCAGGCATCTTGATGATAATGTCTTTTTGAATAAACCATCTGTAAATTTCCGTAGAGAGAATCGCGACAATCATTGCTACAAAGAGTCCTTTACTTCCCATTAAAGCGGTTGGAATTCCGCCGTCTACTAAAATAGCTTCTTTGGCTCCACTTGGGAGAAAGGACACTTTATACGGAGTAGCAAGTAAAAAAGCAGCAAGTGAAATAGCCCCTGCGGACAAAGCATCTACTCCGTATTTTTCAGCTAACCGGTAGGCTATTCCGAAACAAGCAAGCAGCGCCATAATATCGAATGTAGCTCCAACTGGATAGGCCATTTTTGTTGCCCATTCTTTTCCGAAAATCCCTGCCATAAAGTCGTTATAACCTGGTATCGGTAAATTCGACAGTATTAAAAATACTGAACCGATAATAATGAGCGGCATTGTCAGAACAATACCGTCTCGAAGTGCTTGTAAATGGCGTTGACCCGCCATTTTTCCAGCGATAGGCATTACTTTGCTTTCAAGCATACTATTAAATTTGCTCATGTAGTCCACACTCCTATTTTGAAACTAGTTGAACTGCAAATTTTAACACTTGTTCTCCATTACACGTTCCGTAGTGAACAGGATTTATAACGTCAACTGGCACTCCTTTTTCTTCACCTAGCTTCTTAAGCTGCGGCAATAGGTAACGCACTTGAGGTCCTAATAAAAGTACATCCGCTTGATCAATATGGTTGCGAACAGAGTCACCAGGAACCGCCCAAATTTTATACTCCGTGCTTTGCTCCTGAGCGCTTTTTTCCATTTTTGTTACTAGTAAACTTGTAGACATTCCAGCTGCACAACATAATAGAATATTCATTTGTCATTCCCCCGTTTTTTATTTTGCTATCTGTTTTGTTGATAGTTTTATCTTAAAATAAAAGCGCTTACATTTATACACAACCTTTTTCCGTTACTAACGGAAAAAATATGTTTGAACATTCAGATAAAAAAGAAGCCCCTCTCTTAGACTTCTTTTTTTATCTAATATTTTTCATAAACACCTCTATAAATTCCTCATAACCCTTGCACTTTACTAAGCGCTGCACGACCTGCTTATCATCTACAACTTGAACTAACAAACTGTACATCTTCTGCAAATCGCCTTGATTATTCGCTTTTACACTTAAAAGGCAAATAAATTGTACGAGGTTTCCTTCCCACATAATCGGTTTTTTTAACGTACAAATGGCCCAAAACGTCGTATCCGTTTGAGGAACCATAGGATGAGGAATCGCAACGAGATTGCCAAAACTTGTTGGTGATGCAGCTTCTCTTTCAAAAACAGATTCTATAAATTGAGAAGAAGCTAGTCCTAGATGAGTTAATTTCTCTCCTAAAAAATGAAGCACTTCTTCTCTTGTTTGAAATTCTTGCTGTAAATATACCAATTCTTTTTTTGTGTATTCTAATGAAGGCTGCGGTTTGTTCTTCATTAAACAATCAATTTTTTTAAAATCACTGTTTCCTAGAATAGTACTTACTTGTACTACAGGAACAGGAAGATGATCTGGAATTGGAATGGTACTAACAATAAAATCTAAAGAGTGCAGCGACATTTGGTGAAGCTTATAATACTGCGTTGTTCCTAAAATAGTCAGATTTAATCCAAACGTAGCCTGCAGCTTATATGATAATAGCTTGGCACTCCCTACTCCCGATGCGCATACAATCAAACAGCGCTTAGGCTGATTGATAATTTTCCGACGTTCAATGGCACCTCCAATATGTAAAGCTAAATAGCCAATTTCTGTTTCATGCATGTCGATTTCAAGGCGGTTTTTTAGTACCTTTCCAGCTATAATTCCAGCTTCAAAAGCCAGAGGGTAATGGCTCTTAATCCCTTCAAGCATTGGGTTTCGTAGATTCATTCCATATTTATAGCGGTTGATAGCCGGTTTCAAATGCAAGCTCATACCAAGGATCAGCTCTGAATCTTCACTAATTTCTAAATGAAGCTCCTTTTCAATTGCTTCTAATATAGCCGCTGTTAATTCATAAATATTTGTATCAATAAACTGCTTCACTTCTTTTTCTTCATGATTGCCATTATTGAGCATTTTTGTCCCTAACAAATGAATGGCGATATACGCTGTTTCTGACTTCGGAAAACGAACCTTGAATGCCTTTTCAATTTCTCGTACAATTTCAGCTGCTACTTCATATTCTTTGTGCTCCATAATCTCAAGCAGGTCTTCTGAATACAAAGAGATAAAATTTTCTTCTTGTATTCGCTTACAAGCTATAGCTAAATGAATGATTAAATTGTTTAATCCAATGTCTGAAACCATAATATTGTATCGTTTTATTTGATTTAAAATGTGGGCTTTAATCGTTAAGATTGATTCTTGGGGCAGGATAGATATTTCATTGTGTACCATATCTACTTCTTTATCTTTTCGGTTGAATATGTACTCAGACATACAAAATCTCATTTTCATTTCGTCCCCTTTAGCTTTCAAGCCATAGTTAGGACGTTTTTCTAAAAGGATATCATACTTACACAGCTGTTTTTTAACATCTCTTAAATCGTTTTGAACCGTTGACTTGCTAATATACAACTCGTCTGCTAAATCTTCGAGCTTCAAATATCCGTCTGCTAGCAGCAATCTTTTGATCAAATAATGCACGCGTTCATCAGGAACGGTTGGAATAGACGCTGTATCAAATAATTGATTAGCTGAAAGTTCTTTTAATAGCTGATGAAACTGTTTTTCATCTAAAACGCTAAGTTCATATCCTGTCCCTCGAGCTGATTTAATTTTAGCCCCGTACTGAGACAAAATGTCATCTAGCTGTTTTATATCCGTTCGAATAGTTCGAGAAGATACTTGATTTACTGTTGCCAAATATTCGCTCGTAACGGTTGATAATGTAGACTGTACGGACATTAGTTCTCTTAATATAACGATCATTCTTGAATTAAGCATGTTTGCTTCTCTCCATTCTCAGAAGATTTCCCCCCTTATAAAACAAATCAAAAGGGCCGGTTATTTTAAACAAAAACAAAAAATACCTAAACAGCAACAAACAGAAACTACCTTTTCTGTCCTTGCAGCTTAGGTTTTGCCTGCTTCATCAGTAACAACCCTAAAACAATAGGAATAAATGTCTTTATTTGTAATCTATCATTCTTTCTCTTTTTTTTCAATTTTAACTAAAGCGTTAGGCTTAGTGGCATTAATAGAATTTATGTGGTCTCTTCATACCGATGTAGCCCCAATACAAACGTACGAATTAAAAAGTCCAGGGTCTCATCAGTGCTTAAAGGCATTCCAAATCCCCCTTTTTGCTCCAAAGAAGCAAATCCATGTAAAATGCTGCGAAGACTTCTAACAGCATGAAGGGCTTCATCTTCTGGAAGATGATACGGTTTCAACACATCCAGCACTAAAAGCACAATGTTATCAGATGCTTTTTGTACTTCTTCATCTTGTATCCTTGGTGCTACTGTTGCTGTTGCTTCGTATATTCCCGGAGACTTTCTTACAAATGAAACGTACGCTTTGCTTAGCTGATAAACAGCGTCTTCTGCAGAAGCATGTTCAACAGCACTTTTTAAAAGATGATATAGCTGCTGCAGTCCACTTAAAGCCAGTTCTTTGCGCAGCTCTTCTAATCCTTTTATATGATTATATAAAGACGGTGGACGAACATCTAATTCTTTGGCTAATGAAGCAATTGTAACAGCATAAAACCCTTCACGATTGGCCAAATTTCCACCTGTTTGAATAACCTTTTTAAAATCTAGTCCCTGTCGTGGCGACATCCCTTCATCCCCTTTTTTCCATTTTCACTTTTGCTTGTTGTATTGCTTTTCCCATCAATTTCAGCGGCCGAGAAAGGAGTCTTCCGTGTCCAACAGCAAGAAGTGACGGGTTTAGTTGATATAGCTTTTCTGCACTTTTAAGTGACAGCTCCTTACTCCACGTTCCAAAAGCGGGAAACGGAAACAGCGGCTTTAACTGACCTGATACCGCAACTCCTCCTCGCACTTGGAAAGAATCTCCCGCAATTAATGCGTTCGTTCTCTGGTCTAAAAAAGACATAGACCCAGGTGTATGTCCAGGTGTAAAAATAGGAGCAAGTGAGCCTATGTAAGACTCTTCTTCAATGAAATGATCAACTTCAGTTGAGATCTTTCCTAGCTTTGGTACTCCTCCACGGATTGGGTTTTGAGGTTCTTCAGAATCGAGTGTTAAATCTCCTGAAAATAATCGATAATCTCTTTGCGACATATAAACAGAAGCATTCGGTAAACTTTTCTTCAAAGTATCAATCGCCCCGATGTGATCTTCATGAGTATGTGTAAAAACAATTCGCGTAATCGGTTTTCCAATTCGATCTGCAGCTTTCAAAATACCTGACGCGCTGTACGGAAGAGCTGCATCAATTAATGTAAGGCTATCTTTTTCTTCAACTAAATAACAATTCACTGGAAAAAAACGAGGCAAAAACGTCAGTTGATACAACATTTTCTCACGAACTATTCTCATTTCCTCATCCCCTATTATCAAAATAAAAACTAATGGTATTAGTTTTTATTTTAACTAATATCATTAGTTTTATCAATCATATAGTGGAAAAAACAAAAAAAGTGTGAGACATAACGAAATCAATTGAATCTAAAGACGAACAAATGAGATAAAGAAGCTCGTATAGATCAATTGTTACACTGTCCCCACAAAAAATCCGAACGCGTTTGGTTCTCCATCAAGAATCAAACGCGTTCGGATCTTCCTTTAACTAAACTACTTTTGCCCTAGCCTCTATTAAAATTAAATGTCTTTTCTCTCCCCTGTAGCAGCCACTACAATCGCACTGCCTTTCTTTAACTCTTCTTCATATTTCTTTGTTTCGTCTTTTGATAAGCCTAGTGAAGCCATTTTTGTTCGAAGCTCATCTTCTCTTGTTAAAAATAAACTCGCTGCTGAATGTAAAGGACCTTCTTCAGACAGTCGAATAATATTTGTGTCCGTTACTTCTGTTAAATTTTTAGAATCTTCCTTGTCATAAGTAAACACGTATACTTCATTTTTCTCAAAACCTTTGTCTGCAAATTGATTAATTGCTTCGTTAATATCCGCTCCGCTTTCTACTACTTCAACATGTTTCATTATTTATAACCTCCTGTTTCTATAGCACATCTTTCTTTTATACTTAGCAAAAGAATAAACTTCTTACTACTATATATACCCGTTTTCAGAAAGGGAAACCCGCATTTAACGCTTTGCAGAGAGTTTGAATATCATTCCACATTATCCTTTAATAGGATGTATACCTCTTTTGATTAACTTATTTGAAACAATCATTCAGCTTATTTTCAGCTACCATTCATAAGAAATTCATCTACATTGCTTATTATAAAAAAGAAAAAAAACGCTAATCAGGTACTTTATACGCATAATGAATGTCTGTGTCAGAGTAAGCCGGATATGAATGCAACAATTCATATCCGTTTTTTGTATGAAAGAACCTCTAACAACATTCTGTCCATACGTCTTACAACATACTATAATTCTCTATATTAACTAAAAATTCAGGTTATATAGGAGGTTACAAATGAACAGCCATCCACAGCCACAGTTAAAAAAAGAGTTAAAGATCCGGCATATCACCATGATTTCTCTTGGAGGAATTATCGGGGCTGGATTGTTTATCGGAAGCGGATCACTCATTAACACCGCTGGACCGGGATCTATTTTTTCGTACGCGTTTGCTGGTTTGCTCGTTATTTTAGTCATGCGAATGCTTGGAGAAATGTCTACTGCAAATCCTTCCAGCGGTTCTTTTTCCACTTATGCAAAAGAGGCATTAGGCCCTTGGGCAGGCTACACGATTGGCTGGCTCTACTGGTTTTTCTGGGTTATCGTTATTGCTGTTGAAGCTATTGCAGGTGCAAATATTATTCAATACTGGTTCCCGTCTTTGCCGTCTTGGGGAGTAAGCCTGGCTCTTACTTTTTTATTAACGATGACCAATCTGTACTCTGTTAAATCTTTCGGAGAATTTGAATATTGGTTTTCCCTCATTAAAGTCGTCAGTATCGTTCTTTTTTTACTTTTAGGTATAGCTATTATTTGTGGATTCATTCCAGGAATTGATTCTCCCGGCACTTCCAACCTTTTGCACAAAGGCGGCTTTTTACCGAATGGAATTAGCTCTGTATTTTTAGGAATTGCCCTTGTCATGTTCTCCTTTATGGGAACAGAAATTGTCGCAACCGCAGCAGGTGAATCGTCTCAGCCTGAAAAAGCCATTACCATCGCCACCAATACCGTTATTTATCGCATTTTGTTTTTCTATTTAGGCTCTATTTTTATTTTAGTAACGGTTCTTCCGTGGAATTCGTCAAGCATAATGAAAAGCCCATTTGTATCTATTCTTGAATTAGTAAATGTACCGGCCGCAGCTCAAATTATGAACTTTATTATTTTAACAGCCGTTCTTTCCTGTCTGAATTCTGGTCTGTATACAAGTTCTCGCATGCTGTTTTCCATGTCTCAAAACGGCGATGCGCCAAAAAGTTTTTCAAAATTAAATAAAAAAGGCGTGCCAGTTAGTGCGATATTAGCATGTACAGTTATCTCGTACATTAGCGTTATCTTTAACTACATTTCACCGGACAAAATCTTTTTGTTTTTAGTGAATGCATCAGGCGGCGTAGCGCTTCTTGTATATCTTGTTATTGCATTTTCACAGATTAAAATGAGAAAAAAATATGAAAAAGAAAATCCTGAAGCATTAAAAATTAAAATGTGGTTATTTCCTTACTTAACTTACGCTACAATCCTTGCCATCACTAGTATTTTTATTGCCATGGCATTTATTGATTCATTACGTTCTCAGTTCTTCTTAACTCTTTTAATTGCTGTACTCGTCGTAGGTTCTTTTTTCTTTCAGCGTACAAAAGTGACGAGCGGCTTAGCAGCAAAAGAAAATACATCAAAATAAAAGAGGTTGAGACATAACTAAATGAATCCAACCTAAAGATGAACAAATGAGATAGATGAGCTGGACTGCTTATTACACCGCAGTTGATTTCCGTGCAAGGCTTCGCTTTCCGCGGGCGGCCGCTGAGCCCGCAGGAGTCTTCGCCTTGCCCTCCAATCACCTGCTAGAAGGAACGTAACAGATGAAACTATATTCACCATCAAAAAAAACGAACCACGAATCAAACATATTGATTAATGGTTCGTTTTTCACTTGGACTAAAATGCTTTTGTCCCAGCCTCTTTTTATTTAAGGAGATAAATCTCCTACAATTTTTGTTCCGTGTAATTCAGCTGCTTTTGTTTCTTTCATAACCCGCTCTGCGTTGCCTTCATGAATTCCTCCGCCGGGCAAAATAATAATACGTTCATTAGCATATGTGATCAATTCTCGGATCATATGCAGATTTTGCAAAGCAGATCCTTTCCCTCCTTTGGTCAAAATACGGTCTGCTCCCAATTCACTAAGTATATCAATGGCTTTGTATTTATCTTTAATCTCATCAAATGCCATATGAAACGTAACGCTTAAAGGATGAGCTTCTGCTATTAACTCTTTAGTGCGTCCGTAATCGATTTCAGCTTCTTCTGTTAAAATGCCAAATACTACTCCGTTTACTCCAAGGTCTTTACATGCTTTAACGTCTTTTTTCATAATTTGAAATTCTGCTTCGGAATATATAAAATCACCGCTTCTTGGGCGAATAATCACGTTGATATCTGTATCAAGATGTTCGCTTGCATATTGAATGGTGCCGTAACTTGGCGTAGTGCCTCCTTGACTGAGATTGTCACATAATTCAATGCGGTCTGCTCCTAGCTTCTCTGCTTTTTTTGCCTGCTCATACCCTTCTACACACGCTTCTTTTATGTACTTCATACTCTCAACTCCTTTATTGGCTGTATAAATAAAGCCCATCTTTAAAAAGATGGACTTCCCTCTGCTATTTAATCGCTTTATGAACTTTTAATTTCTTTCCTTTAATTGTCTTGTTCTTCATTGCTTGTAACACTTTGGTACCTTTTCCATTCAGAATCTCCACATAAGAGACGTTTTCTTGAATCGTAATAATTCCAATATCGTCCGCGGTTACTCCGTCTAATTTCGCAATTGTTCCTACAAAATCGACCGCTCGAATTTTCTTTTTCTTTCCTCCGTTAAAATACAGCTTCATAATGTCTTTATTTAATGACTCGCTTTTATCTTTTTTAACTTCTGGACGCTCATTAATTTTTTCAGTAAAAGCGGATGCTGCCTGCTGTACTTCTTCTTTAGAAGGAGGAGTAGATGTTGGAATTGAAAAGCCGATATATTCCTCAATTTCCGATAGCATTCTCTTTTCATAAGGCGTTACAAATGTGATAGCCTTCCCTTTTTTACCGGCACGTCCCGTTCTTCCTGTACGGTGAACGTAGCTTTCTTTTTCTAACGGAAGATCGTAGTTAATAACGTGTGTGATATTATCAATATCAATTCCTCTCGCAGCTACATCTGTCGCCACTAAATAGCGGAATTTACCTTTTTTGAAATCATTCATAACCTCAAAACGGTCTTCTTGCACCATTGCCCCGTGAATTTTATCACAAGGATACCCAAAATCATCTAAATCATCTAACAGCGTATTTACCTGCTCTTGCGTGCGGCAAAAAATGATGCAGCTGTCAGGGTTTTCTACTGTGGTTACGTCTTTTAGCAGTTCAAATTTATATTCGTTTTCTACTGATATAACAGAATGGTCAATCGTACTTGTCGTTAATCCATTTGCTTTGATTTCAACATCAACCGGCTTTTTCATATACTTGCGAGAAAGCTCTTCAATATCTTCAGGAAGCGTAGCGGAGAAAAGCATCGTTACACGCTCACTAGGAAGATGTTGAATAATTGCTTCTACTTGGTCAATAAAACCCATATTTAGCATTTCATCTGCTTCATCAATAACCAAATAACGAATTTTCTCTAATGCAAGCGTTTCTTTTTCTATATGATCAAGCACTCGTCCAGGCGTACCTACAACAATATGTGTTTTTTGCTTTAACTCTACTTTTTGCTTGGCAAATGGTGATTTTCCGTAGACAGCTGCTGCTTTAATTCGCTTAAAACGGCCGATATTAGTAATATCTTCTTTTACCTGCGCAGCCAGCTCTCGTGTCGGTGTTAACACTAAGGCCTGGGGCTTATTTTCTTCCCAATTAACTAATTCACACAGTGGAATACCAAAGGAAGCCGTTTTTCCACTTCCTGTTTGAGACTTCACGACCACATCTCTTTCTTCTAGCGCGATGGGAAGCACCTTGCTTTGTACTTCCGTGGGATGATTGTATTGCAGGCTAGAAAGCGCCTTAGCTACCTTGTCACTAAGACCATATTGACTAAAACTTCTTTGATTCATTTTGTACCCTCATTTATTTTAAATTAGTGATTATCTTTATCATGACCTGATGCACTATGTTTCATTATACTTTAATTCTTCTATACGCGCTCAAGATTTAATATAGCATTGATTTGTCAAACAAAAGAGAAAAGCCGCTCTCTTATTAATAAGAAAACGGCTTTGGTATGAGCGATGAGGGATTCGAACCCCCGACCCCATCCCTGTCAAGGATGTATTCTCCCACTGAACTAATCGCTCGTGATATGTATTGACTTTATTATAGAAAGAGTTATCCAATTTTGTCAACTATTTTTCCACAGTTCCCAAGTTGGAAGGATCGTCTTTACTTTTGATAAAATAAAAACATGCCATAAAGGAGCGTGACGGGATGAAAGCGCATATTGAATTTTATTTTGATTTTGTCTGTCCACTATGTTTTCTAGCCACTAAGCCTTTAAGAGAAGTCATTAAAGAACAAAAAGCTGAGATTGAATGGAAGCCTTTTGAACTTTGTCCTGAGCCAGCCCAGCAGATGGAGCAAATAGAAGATTTTTTAGAGAGACCTTGGAATCAATCGATAGCTCCCTTAGCACAACAGCTGCACGTAGAAATAAATATGCCGGACATGCCTCCAGTCCCGCGCACTCATTTAGCACATGAAGGCTTTCATTTTGCTAAAAAACATGGTCAAGAAATTGCCTATATAGATGCTGTTTTTAAAGCTTATTGGGAAGAGGAAAAAGATATTAGCCAGATTGAAGTCTTAGCAGAAATCGCTGATTCCTTGCATTTAGATCAAGAAATATTTACACGTATCTTAAAAGACCGGACGTTCGAACAAGTTCATAAAGATAGCTTAGTTCATGCGTATGAAGATGCTCATGTAACGAAAGTACCAACTTTAAAAATTGGCAGCCGTGTATTTCAAGGATTCGCTTCCAAAGAGACACTCGAAAAAGCGCTGTTCCATGAACGTTCTGCTAAAGACAGAGAGAAATGATTTACTAAGAGGTGCATTTGATGAATATTAATTATTATTTTAGTCGGTTTTTAGCTAAGAAACCGGATAGCCCAACGTATGAAAGCTTAGCTGCTTTACAGAACAAACACATGCTTCATGTTCCTTTTGAGAACTTAGATGTTCTGTCTCAAACCCCTATCATAATTGATTTAGAACGAATTTTTCAAAAAGTAATTGTAAATTTGCGTGGAGGATTTTGCTACGAATTAAACGGTCTATTTGGCTGGCTGTTAAAAGAAAGCGGATATGAAGTCTCTTACGTTTCAGCTACCGTCAAAAAACCCGACGGCACGTGGACCATTGAAGGAAGTCACGCTACAAACCTTGTGATGGTTGAAAATCAATCTTACATCGTAGACGTTGGATTCGGGGATTCTGTGCGCAAACCAATGCCTCTAAATGGCGAAGTAGTAAGAGATGTAAGCGGCTCTTATCGTATGACAAACGTTGCTGAGCATATGTATGATTTGCAGCGATGGGAAGATGATGTATGGAAAACGCTGTACCGTGTGTCTACGCTTCCTAAGAAACTGACTGACTTTACTCCCATGTGTGAGTTCAATCAAACGTCAGCCGATTCTCCGTTTGTACACAAACGTCTTGTTACGATCGCAACCCCTACAGGGCGCATTACCCTCTCTGGTGAAACGCTAACTGTAACAGATGGAGAAAAAAAGACGAAAAGGAACGTTTCAGAAGAAGAAATACCTGATATTTTACAAAATCATTTTTATATTATTAAAGGATTTTATTAATATCTCCTTACACGAAAAACCGGCCTCTTATGGGGCCGGTTTTTGTACAGGAGTAATCATCCTGTTTTCTACAGGCGACTTTAAAATAATTGAGGTATTCACATTTCCATAAGGAATCAGTTCATCCACTAGCATTCTAAGTCCATCCATTCCAGACACGGCTGCTTTGATAAAGTAAGAAACCGGTCCAGTTACGCGATGACATTCAAGCACGTCTTCATTTTGCTCAATAAAGTCTTCAAATTCCTCCGGTTTTCTTTTTAATTCGCTTACTTGAATAAACAGCTGTGTATCTCTTCCTAAAGCTTTCGGAGACACCGTAGCGCTAAAACGCTGGATCACTCCTCGTTCCTGAAGACGCTGAAGTCTTTCTGATACGCTTGGACGGCTAAGAGCCAGCTTTTTTGATAAATCACTAATCGTCATACGTCCGTCCCTTTGCAAAATAGACAATAGTTGTGCATCGATTTGATCCATACAAACCTTTCCTTTCAAAATGAATATAATAAATAAAATCTTTATTCAAGTTGATAACAGAACAAGTATTATTTCCTTCATTTATACATGTGTTTTCTTTATTTAATATCCTATCATTAAAGTAGATGATTGAAAATGAAAATTCCGAAAAAACAAACAAAGGGGTTTATTTATGAAAAAAGTTTTATGGATTATTCTTGGATGTACGATTGCAAGTATTGGTGTTCTTATCTTGCGGCACTCTCACGTAGTGACGGGGGGAACAGCTGGTCTGTCTCTTAGCTTGTCATATGCCCTTCCCTTATCGTTTGCGGTGATCTTTTTTCTCATTAATATTCCTTTTTATCTCTTTTCCTTCTTTCAAATGGGATGGAAATTTACCGCCACAACTATAGGATCAGTGTCTTTGCTATCGCTTCTCACTTCACTCGATCACTTGCTTCCTTCTTTTACACTTCCCAGCCTGATGGGTGCTGTTACGGGCGGACTAATTGCCGGCCTTGGCTTATCCATTTTATTTATGAACGGAGCTTCTCTCGGCGGTGCTAATATTCTAGCGTTATTCGCACAGCGAAAATTCGGCTGGGATCCTGGAAAAGTGAATTTTTCATTTGATTTCCTTGTCGTGCTGTCGAGCATGTATTCAATTGGACTTTCAAAAGGAATTTTCTCTGTTATATCCATTGCGATTACAGGTTTTGTCATCAGCTACTTCAAGCAAAAAATTGCTTTACACAATCAACCGACATCCGCTTCTGCCACACAGCCTTTAGATAATGCGCTTTCTAAATAAAAACCACGATTTAGCTGTGGCTAAATCGTGGTTTTTATTTACATTTTTTCTACTTTTATAAAATCAAATTGGGCTTCATACCCTGCTCCTTGAGGACTACAGGCATAAATACCAACTTGAACAGGTTCTTTGGCTGAGTTCAATAAGTGAGCGAGTCGGAGCTGAGTCCAAGAATCTCCATCACTTGAATAACAAACGGTGTAATCATCGTTTTTGCGCTGAATTTTAAAATAAAGCGCTGATTTGTTTTGAGTAAAATTTTGACTGGACCAATCTGAGAAGCCCTGGTTGGTTACGACTGCTCCTAATTGGTTAGGACCATCGGGATTGTATTCAACTGACGTTTTGATCCACGTATCTTTTGATACACGAATCATGAGACCTGCTTGATCGTAGCGATTAACTGGATATGTATGCACCTTTGTCATGATTTCAAAGTCGCCTTCTACTTCACGGTAAAGAAAGTGTCCATTGTCCGCTTCAAAGCCATAATGAGTACGCTGCCAAAAATCCGTTTTAGCGTCTGTTTTAATCACTAATCGATTCGTTTCTGTGTCAATTTGAAATTGAGCTGGTGGACAATACCAAGAAACGTCTGAATCTAATTTTCCTTCTGAAAAGTTTGTGAAAAATACTAGTTGATTACTCACTCTCTGTCATTCCCTTCTTAGAAGCTATTATTCTTCTATTTCTATTTTGCCATAATTTAACGAATAAATAAAATATTTTGATTATTTTTCTTGTAAATTCTTTTCTTTCATAAAAAAATAAGACTCTTTTACATAGAGTAAAAGAGTCTTATTTTTAAATTAATGCATTTAGAATAAGTGCTCCTGCAAAAGCAATAAAGGATAGAAGCGTTTCCAGAACGGTCCATGTTTTGAACGTTTCTTTCACTGTTAATCCTAAATACTCCTTCACCATCCAGAAGCCAGCATCATTAACGTGAGAGAACATTAGTGAACCCGCACCCGTAACGATAACAAGCAGTTCTAAGTTAACACCGGACATGTGCTCAATGATTGGTGAAACAATACCAGCCGCTGTTGTTAATGCAACTGTTGCTGAACCTGTAGCAATACGGATTAATCCAGCAATTAAAAATGCAAGCACAAGTGGTGATAGAGATAGATGTTCAGACATTTGACCAATCGTTGTACCTACTCCGCTATCGATTAATACTTGTTTGAAGCCACCCCCTGCACCAATAATTAAGACAATAGATCCTACAGGAAGCAAACATTCTTCCGTTAGTTTTTTAATCACATCTTTTGTCATACCTTGACGTTTTCCAAGCAGGTAAAACGCTGCAAAACAAGCAATTAAAAGTGCAATTAATGGACTTCCTATTAATTCTACAAACTTCACTACGCCGCTTGGCAATCCGTTAATAACAGGTGCTATAGCTGCTAAGACCATTAATAGAACGGGCAGTAAAATGACAAAGAATGAAACGCCTGTACCAGGAAGATCTTTTGATGTTGTCGTAATACGAATTAGATCAGGTTCTCCTTCTGGAATCACTCGTTTGTGAATCCATTTTGCAAAAACTGGTCCAGCGATAACTGCAGCTGGAATTGAAATGATTAATGCGTATAAAAGCACTTTCCCCGTATTTGCTCCGTAAATACTAATAGCTGCCATCGCTCCTGGATGAGGAGGAACGAGACCGTGAACAATTGATAATCCTGCAATAACCGGCAGAGCAATCAATAATATATTTTGTTTTGTCGTTTTATGAATGGAAATAACTAAAGGCAGTAGAATTAAAATTCCTACTTCGAAGAAAACAGGAATACCAATAATGAAACCTGCTACTAGCATCGCCCATGGCAGTCTTTTCACACCGAATATTCTTACGAAATAATCCGCTACCTGCATGCCGGCACCTGAATCGGCCATCAGCTTACCTAAAATTGTTCCCAACGCTAAAATTCCTACTAAGTGGCCTAAAACACCGCCCACTCCCGTTTCGTAAGCGCCAACAATTTTATCCATTGATAACCCAGAAGCAATTGCCAAAAACAAACTCGCAACCGTTAAACTAATAAACGCATGCCATTTAAAAACTGAAACACCTACAATAACAATAACAATTGCGGCAACTGTAATAGCTAATAAGTATGCATCCATCTTGCTTTCCACCTTCCCTTTAAGTAAACGCTTTCTCTATGTAGCAAAAAAGCTCTACACCCTGTGAATTTTTTAAAAATAAGTTCCAATTATCGAAATCGTTTACATCAATTATTTTAGAAAACGATTTCATTTTTTTATTACTTAAATTATATGAAAAAAAAATTCTTAAATCAACAAAAAAACTCAAAAAAATTTTATCAATTTTCTTCCATACAATTTTAACACATAAAAAAATCCAATCATGTTAATGATTGGATTCATCTTATTTATTTGGTGATGGTTGGATCAGCCGTTTGACTGTCAATAATCGGTTTTTCGCTTGTTTTTAACGTTATTTCTTCATATTCCCCCGGCGCTAATACGCTTTTATCTCCTCTCATGAGATACGTGTAAACGATGATAGAAATGAATAGACCAAATGTCCAGGCATTATCCCATAAAAAGCGCAGTCCAGGAATCAGTAAGCCTAAAACGGGTATGGCCACGCCAATTACTAATGCATAAATACCGTTTTTATTAAAACCTGTTGAATAACTGTAGCGACCGTTTACCTCATATAAATCCTTTAATGCCATCTGTCTCCTTCTTACAAGCCAGTAGTCAGCAATGGCGATGCCGTCTATAGGGCCAAGCAGCGCTCCGTATGTTCCAAGCCAGCCGAAAATATAGTTCCCGAAATTAGACATGATGTACCATGGCTGAAGTAAAATAGCAAAAATACCGGTCACTAGCGCCCCCATCGCAAACGTGATTTTCTTTGGATTCAGATTCTCAATTGCACGAGCTGGCGCGACGATATTTGCTCCCACATTAATCGTTAAAGAAGAAAGCACGATAACGATTGTTCCTAAGAAAATGATAAACGGAGGGAATTTAGCTACTAAGGCCACTGGATCCCAAATAGCTTCTCCAAATATAACGATTGTTGCTGAGGTAACAGCAATCCCAATAAATGAAAAAATACTCATTGTCAACGGTAAAGAGAAGGTTTGTGCAACCATTTGAGATTTCTGACTTCTAGCATATCGACAGAAATCCGGAATGTTCAAAGCGAGCGTCGCCCAAAATGCAATAACTCCCGTTAAAGCTGGGAAAAATACGGCTAGAAATTCTCTGGTTGATGTAAATTTAGAAGGCGTAGATAAAATGGGGCCCCACCCTCCCGAGTTTGTATAAGCCCATATAAAAAGAATAATAGCTGAAATACCAATAACCGGAGCAGCAATCGCTCCTAACACTTTAATCGCTTGCGGTCCTTTATATGCTACTCCTACATTTAAAAGCCAAAAAAGAGCAAATACAATGGCTGTATGACCAGCTAAACCGTTCCAAGACGAAAACGAAGCGCTTAGGAGCGTATCAATTGCTTCCGTTCCAATCCATGTATTAATTCCAAACCACCCAGCAGCCACAATGGCCCTAGCCAGTGCTGGGATATGTGCTCCTTTATCTCCAAACCACAGGCGGGCAAATACTGGATAAGGAATGCCAAACTTGGTTCCAGCGTGAGAATTAAGCAAAATAGGAATAAGAACAATAACATTTCCTAAAAAGATTGTACCAATTGCTTGCCACCAGTTCATTCCAAGCGTCATCATTCCGCTCGCCATTGTGTAAGCTGGAATACACAAACACATCCCAATCCAAAGCGTGGCAAAGTTAACTCCTTTCCAAGAATGCTCTTTCATCGTAGTCGGACGTAAATCCTCATTCCAAAGGTCACTGCCGCTCAGCTGGTTGTGCGTCTCATCTGTGAGCGTCACAATTCCATCTTGCTCAATTTGTGTTTTCATCCATAAAACCCCTTTTCATAAAATAAGTTCATTCCAAAAAACAAATTTTGTTTGAATTTTCTGAAATATAAAGGCGTTTGTGACGATTCCTTCTAGTATGTGATAAATACTAACGTTATCCCTTATTATATTTAATGCGAAACGGGGATACACTGGACAAATTGTAACATTATTTGAGGGAACTTTTATATATTGTGTAGTGTCAACTCTTTTTGTTGTTAGATAACCTAACACACAAAAAATCATCGCTTGAAAACTTCAAGCGATGATTTTTAAACTTAATGTACATATTTTTTTTGAAAAGCCGTAATGCTTTCGTATTCTTCTTTAAATAAGCGAGCCAAACGAATATAGATAGCCGTTAACTCTTTATATACTTCACTGTTTTCTTTGATTGGATAATGATGATTAGTCGCTCCAACCATATCAGAAACAACGTTTAATGAGTCAACTTCGCCAAGGCTATATAAGCCAAGGATAACTGCTCCTAGACATGAACTTTCAAAACTTTCCGGCACGGATACTTCTTGGTTAAAGATATCTGCCATCATTTGACGCCAAAGTGAGGAACGTGCAAATCCGCCTGTTGCCTGAATTTTTGTAGGCTCTCCAATTAACTCTTCAAGTGCCAATAATACTGTATACAAGTTAAAAATAACGCCTTCTAATACAGCACGAATCATATGTTCTTTTTTATGATGCAAACCTAGGCCAAAGAATGAACCTTTAGCATTTGCATCCCAAAGCGGCGCACGCTCTCCTGAAAGGTATGGATGAAACAATAAGCCGTCCGCTCCCGGTTTCACTAAAGCCGCAATATCCGTTAATACTTCATACGGATCTTTTCCAAGGCGTTTAGCTGTTTCTACTTCAGACGCTCCAAACTGATCGCGAGCCCATCTGAAAATCATACCTCCGTTATTTACTGGGCCGCCAATTACCCAGTGGTCTTCTGTCAACGCATAACAGAAAATACGACCTTTAGGATCGACTACTGGCTTGTCAGTCACTGCTCGAATAGCTCCGCTTGTCCCGATTGTCACAGCAACAACGCCTGGTTCAATTGCATTTACGCCTAAATTTGATAATACACCGTCACTTGCACCTACAATAAAGGGCGTATCCGGAAGTAAATGCATGTCAACTGCAAGCTCTGGGTTTAACCCTTTTAACTGATGCATTGTTGAAACAGGAGTAGATAACTGATCGGTTGTAACACCTGCTACTTTAAGTGCTTCTTCATCCCACGCAAGATTTTTCAGATTAAACAAACCCGTTGCTGATGCAATCGAATAGTCGATAACATATTCGTTAAACAACTTAAAGAATACATATTCTTTAATCGAAATAAACTTATGCGTTCCCTTCACTAATTCAGGCTGTTCATTAGAAAGCCATGTTAGCTTGGAAAGCGGCGACATCGGATGAATAGGCGTACCCGTACGCAAATAAATTTCATGACCATTGTATTCATTTTTAATTTTTTCCGTCCATTCTGCACTTCTATTATCTGCCCACGTGATACATTTTGTCAGCGGTTTTCCCTGCTGATCAACGGCAATAACACTGTGCATAGCTGAGCTGAATGAAACGCATAAAATATCCTCAGGTTTTACATCGCTCGTTTTTACAACCGTTTGAATTGTACGTACAACTGCTTGGAAAATTTCTTCAGGATCTTGCTCAGCCATCGCGGGCGTCGGCGAGTATAATGGATACTCAATCCCATGATTTGCAATGACTGTACCGTCTACTGAAAACAATACAGACTTTGTACTCGTTGTTCCGATATCTACACCTATTGCATATTTTTTGCTCATGCTGCTGTCCCCCTACTTTACTACTTTACTTATTTACAACACCGTGGCCGCCGAATTCATTTCGAAGTGCTGCTACAACTTTTCCTGTAAATGTATCTTCCTCTAATGAACGATAGCGCATCATTAGCGATAAAGCAATAACAGGAGTTGCCGTTTGAAGATCAAGAGCAGTCTCTACGGTCCATTTCCCTTCGCCAGAAGACTGCATGACTCCTTTAATACTGTCTAGTTTAGGATCTTTTGAAAACGCATTTTCCGTTAGTTCCATCAACCAAGAACGAACAACAGATCCGTTATTCCAAACGCGTGCTACGGCTTCATAGTCGAAATCAAATTGACTTTTTTCCAGAACTTCAAATCCTTCAGCAATGGATTGCATCATTCCATATTCTACACCATTGTGAACCATTTTTAAAAAGTGACCGCTTCCGCTTTTACCTGCGTACATAAATCCATTTTCTACGCAAATATCATTAAAAATTGGTTCAATTGTACGGAATACTTCCGCATCTCCCCCGATCATTGTACACGCTCCATTTCTTGCGCCTTCCATTCCGCCGCTTGTCCCTACATCAAAGAAGTAAATACCTTTTTCCTGAAGATCCTGAGCACGTCGAACAGATTCTTTATAATTAGAGTTTCCTCCATCTATTATAATATCTCCTTCTGACAGAAGTTCTTTTAGTTCTGTAATAACATTTTCCGTTACTTCTCCAGCCGGAACCATAATCCATACAACTTTAGGTGAAAGAGGAAGTTCATTGACTAACTCTTCAACAGTAAAGGCGCCAGTTGCTCCTTCATTTGAAAGTTTTTCTACCGCTTCTTTATTTACATCATAAGCTACTACTTCATGATGGTTGTCCATTAAATTTAATGATAAATTATATCCCATTTTTCCTAAACCGATTAATCCAATTTTCATTTTACAAACTCCCTTTGAAAAAAAATTTCACATTACCTCCATTATACGAATTATTTTTCATTTTGCAATCGTTTACAAGAAAATTTTTTTCACTCATATTTTTGTGCTATACTCTTTTTACTACTAAATTCGTGGAAAGGAACATCAGTTATGACGCAAAATTGCTTAGGAAAAATTCGTTCTCACTATGCTAGATTCAGTGAAAAAGAGAAAAAAATAGCAAATTATATTTTAGAACAGCCGGAACAAATTATTCACAGTACCATTAACGAAGTGGCAGACGATTTAAATGTAGCTGATGCAACAGTCTTTCGCTTTTGTAAACGAATTGGCTTCAAGGGCTATCAAGCGATGAAAATAGCGCTGGCTGCTGAAATTATGACGCCTATTCAGCAGATTCACGAGGAAATTGCTGAAACGGATAATGAAAAAACGATTGCTGAAAAAATCTTTCGCTCCAATGTGCGAACGCTTGAAAATACATTACAAATACTAGAAAGCAACGCTATTGAAAAAGCCGTTAAACTTCTTATGAAGGCGGATAAAGTTCAGTTTTATGGCACGGGCGGTTCTTCCGTAGTGGCTATGGATGCTTTTCATAAATTTGTTCGAACAGGAATTAAAACGTTTGCATTTATTGATTCCCACTTCCAGCTTATGTCCGCTTCTCAATTAACAAAACAGGATGTAGCGGTAGTGATTTCTCATTCTGGAACAAATAAAGACACGATGAACATTTTAAATACAGCAAAAGCGAACGGTGCCAAAACGATCGGTATTACGGGTTTTCCAAAATCTCCATTAAGCCAAAATGTCGATGTTTCTCTTTATACGAGTTCAGAAGAAACAGAATATCGATCTGAAGCTCTTGCCTCGAGAATTGGACAGCTAAGCCTCATTGATGCTTTGTACGTTAATGTAATGATTGCGAATAAAGATGCCTCTAAACACTCGCTTGAAAAAGTACGCGATGCCATTGCTGAAACTAGAATTTAATGTTTCGCCCTTATATATTCTTCAACTATAACACCAAACAGAGCATAGAATATATGCTCTGTTTAGTGCAGTTCTTCGCTTAAAATTTTCAGGTTTTAATTCTCATTTAACATTTTCTAAGTTACTACATATGATAAAGCACAACTTTTAAAAAGTAGGTGAAGTGTGTATGGATATTATCTATCGCACTGCAAAACTAGATGATTATACAGAAGTAAATAAAATATTAGGGGAATCACTAGAACTCCACGCAAATGCGCTTCCTTCTATGTTTGATAATCAAATGGCTGTTTTATCTCCGGAACAATATCAAGCTACTCTTTATTATGCAACCATTGATATTCTTGTAGCTCAATATCGAAATCAAATTATTGGGGCGTCTGTTGTTGAATTAAAATATAACCCTCCCACCACATTAGCTCCTCTTTCCTACACAGCGTACATCCAATATTTTGGCGTTAAGAAAGGCTTTCAAAATTATGGCGTCGGAAAAGGTCTTTTTTCTGCTACAAAACAGTGGGCTGTACAAAAAGGAGCAAATGACCTCCAGCTTACCGTATGGGCATTTAACGAGAAAGCACGTGCTTTTTATGAAAGTCTGGGGCTGAAAAACTTAAGCTACCTTATGACTACTTCACTACAGCCATAAATCGTTCTATTAACGGAGACTAGACACGTAGGTGATACGTGCCTAGTCTCCGTTATTCAAATAAAAGACTAAATCATTTCGACGCGTTAATTTACGCAGCTTATATACATACTAAAAGAAGTTTATTACGTAGCCGGATTGCCTTCTTGCAGCTGTTCTTGTTCATCACGCTGACGGTGAGCTAAACGACTTGCCGCACTAGAAGCTACGCTCGCTACTAAATCATCTAAAAAGGTATTAACTCCTTTTTCTTTTTTACAGTCCAGCTTTTCAATAATGCCTACTTTTACTTTATCTAAATAGCCAAAGGTCGTCACAGCGATACTGCCATAGGTTAAAACGGCACCAAGAGCAATCGTTTCGTCAACACCAAACAACCCTTCGTCTTGTTCTACAATACTTTGAAGAGGTTCTGATAATTTATTTTGCTCAGCTAACTTATCAAGTTCGATTCCAACTAGAAGCGCATGCTGAATTTCTCTCTTTTGCAGTACTCTTTCTACGCTTTCAGCGCATTCCTGAATGGTTAGAGCTGGATGATAAGGAAGCTGTAAATCATACACAATTTCAGCAATATCCAAAACTGTTACGCCACGCTCTTCTAGCAAATCAAATGTTGCCTTTGCTACTTCTTTGCTCGTTGGGATTTTTTTCGCTGTCATGTCTCTCTCTCCTTTTCAAGTTGTTGTCTCTCTTTATACTAAATTCGATGAGAGGCGCTAAAAACCTTTTTTGTTCATCTGCCTGAGTTCATAAACTCGTCACATATCTCTTTAGGCGTTCATTACATTTACTTGCTATAATGAAATTATCTAATCAGGAGGTTTGTCTACTGTGGAAGAAAAACAAAGTAAATTTAGCAGAGGCTTATTATTATTTTTCATTGGCGCAACAGCCCTTTTCTTTATCGTCTTAATCGTTCTGTTTCTCATGTCTACTTTTGGAAAAAGCGAAAAAGAAGCCGTAGCTCTTCTAGCAGGGAATCACTACGCTATCGTTAAGGAAGAGAATTCATATACTCTTTATGATCAAAAAGAAAACAAGCCTATTTTAGAAGATGTAAACGGCTATTTCGGTGCTCGCAATATCCGAAGTTATGTAAAAAATGACACAGAATTGGTTTCGATTGATGAAAAAGAAGAAGAATATACGAAGAAGCCGCTAGAAAAAGCCAGCCAAGCGGAAAAAGCTATGTTTAAAAAAATGAAAAAATTAGATTAACCAAAAGCGCTTCAGTCGATTCTGAAGCGCTTTTTTAATGACACATGCCTCTTTCTCGTCATTTGCTAAAAAATTCGTTACAATAAAATAAAGAACGGTTATTAGAAAATGTGTTACAATAAAGGTAACGCTTTCATTCAAATGCATAGGAGTCGATTATTCATGTCAGAAAGTAAGCGGAAGTTAGAAGAAATTTCTTTTTATAGTGACGCACTGCAAGAAGATGTCACGTTACTAGTCTATTTGCCGTCAAACTATTCTACGCTCTATAAGTATTCCTTACTTATTGCCCAAGACGGAAAAGATTATGTTATGTACGGACGGACACCTCGTTTAATTGATGATTTAATGAACGAGTCGGAAATCGATCGTACTATTTTTGTTGGAATTCCATATAAAAGCGTGGAAGACAGACGTGATAAGTATCATCCAGAAGGAAATCAAGTAGATGCTTACATTCGCTTTTTAGCACATGAACTTGTGCCATTTTTGGATAAAACATATCCTACATATCAAATGGGAAAATCACGTGTTCTAATTGGTGATTCGCTTGCTGCTACAGTTTCACTGCTGACGGCCATTGCGTATCCTCACACGTTCGGGAAAGTAATTATGCATTCTCCTTTCGTGAACGATGCTGTATTACAAACGGTCAACTCATTTGCTTCTCCTTCACTTCTGGATTTGTATCATGTTATTGGAACTGAAGAAACGGCTGTCAAAACAACACAAGATGGTATATTGAATTTTATTGAGCCTAACCGCCTGTTGCACGAACAAATGAAGCAGCGTGGATATTCTGTTTTCTACGAAGAATTTAATGGAAATCATACGTGGAAATACTGGCAAAAAGACGTAAAGCGGTCGCTTCAATATATGTTGAAGTAGAAAGATATCATATTTTTTGAAAATTTGTTATAATAAGCTCGCTTTATACATATTTTATGATCTTACTTTGGAGGGATTTTTTATGAAATTTGGCGTTGTACTTTTTCCATCTAAAAAATTGCAAGATGTAGCGAATTCTTATCGAAAGCGCTATGATTCTCACTATTCATTAATTCCGCCTCATCTTACATTAAAAGAAGTCTTTGAAGCTACAGAAGACCAAATTGATGAAATTGCGGCTAACTTGCGTAAAATTGCCGAAGAAACAAATCCATTTACATTAAATGTAACGAAAGTAAGCTCATTTTCACCAGCCAATAACGTTATTTACTTAAAAGTGGAACAAAAGCCAGAACTGACGTCACTTTACAATAAACTTCATGAAGGCAATCTTGAACAGCCAACTGAATATTCATTTATTCCACATATTACAATTGGTCAACGCCTTTCAGATGATGAGCACTTAGATGTGTATAGCCAGTTGAAACTTGTGGATGTCGCTCATGAAGAAACAGTGGATCGCTTTCATTTAATGTACCAGCTTGAAAATGAAACATGGACTGTGTTTGAAACATTTCGTCTTGGAAAGGGATAAGATACGTGAACATCAAGGTACTAACGAACAAACAAGATCATTCTGATGCTTACTTCGTACGTCAAAAAGTATTTGTAGAAGAACAGCAGGTTGATGTAGAGCAAGAAATCGATGAATACGATTCTGAAGCCCTGCATTTAGTTGTATACAAAGGAACTGCACCAATTGGTGCAGGACGCTTCCGTATGGTAGAGGACTATGGAAAAGCCGAACGGATCTGCGTTCTTTCTTCTTATCGAAAAGACGGTGTAGGAAAGCTTTTGATGGATAAGTTAGAAGAGCTCGCAGCGGAGCATGAGATTGAAAAGATTAAGCTGCATGCTCAAACGCATGCGGAAGGATTTTATAAAAAGCTAGGCTACGTAACGGTTTCAGGTGAATTTATGGATGCTGGAATTCCACATGTAGAGATGGTAAAGAAACTAAGTAAAAAACACTAGGAATTGAACCTGGTGTTTTTGCTTTTTTAAAGGATAAGAACCTTCGCTTTGCTTATACTAATACCTAATCATGTGAATTAGGTGAAAATATGGATGAACTTATCGGAATTGCACTAGAACTCTTTATCGGATTTATCTGCTTGTTTATTTTAACTAAATTTTTAGGCAGAGCGACGATCACTCAGCTTACCACTTTTGATTTTATCTCTGCTCTTGTATTAGGAGAGTTAGTAGGAAATGCGTTATATGACTCAGAAGTAGGAATAGGCAAAATTTTATTTGCTGTTATCTTTTGGGGAGCGCTTATTTATGTCACCGAAGTTGTTACTCAAAAAAATATTCGCCTGCGCTTGTTTTTAGAAGGACGGCCATCTATTATTATTCGAAAAGGGAAAATTTCGTACAAAGAACTTAGCAAAAATCGATTAGATATCGATCAGCTTCTTCATATGCTTCGTTCAAAAGACATATTTTCCATTCGTGAAGTTGAATATGCGATTTTAGAAACAGATGGATCACTAAGCGTATTGCCAAAATCTGATTATGCTAAGCCAACAAGAAGCGACCTGCAGCTCCCTCCTTCTGAACCTGTTTTATCTATCGCCTTCGTCAGTGATGGACGTTTGCTTTTGAAAAACTTGATTCAGTCAGGCTTTGATGAAGACTGGCTAAAGACACAGTTGAAAAAACAGGGATTTACCGATTATAAACAGGTGCTTTATGCTGAATGGCAGCAGGGCAGTACTCTTTTTATTGAATCTTACTAAGGTGTTTTTTACTTGTTCATTACTTTGTGAAAAAATCGTGAGCGCATTTATTCTGCTGCGTTCACGATTTTTTCTATTATGCCCGTGTATTAATCACTAGGCCCTTATTTGTCAGCTTGCTGTATACACGCTCTGCTGCTTGAAGCTTTTTTCGCTTTTGTACTGAACTTGGCGTCAATTCCAGTGAGTGAGAACGCGATTCAAACTCTTCGTCAAAGCTTTTTTTCTCAATAGGCCAAATACGATTTGAAAAAGAAGCATTATTTTTTTGAAGGCGATTTGCATATTGAATAGATTGATAAGGCGTGACGGGCAGTATATATCCCATATGAACCCTCCTCTTTTTCAAGATACCTTCTACTCCCAGACCTCAGTATTTTTCTCAAGAAGTATCGAAATTGAAACAGCTCACTTAAATCCTCTACTTTAGACTTGTTCAAAACAGATGACGCATTGTATCTATACCGCCTTTTTTGAACATATGCGAGGTCTTATTCAATATATACCCTTTTTTACATCCTATCCCTCCAAAAATATCCGTGCTCTTTTTAAAAAAAGGTGATTTTGATATGATAGACTTTGACTATAAAACAAAAACTGTGCGTATACACACATCTATATCGATGTAGAACGAGAGCGGCTTCTTGCTTTAACTCCCTCTTATTTACTATTTACTATTGATTATTCATGTTTTAAAAAGGAGGCCATGTTTTTTGCAACGTGCACTTTATCAAAATCAGATACTTAATCTTGCTATAACGGCTAGAGACCGATTTCAATATTTATATGAAGCTAGTCTTCGAGGAGAAATAACGTGTGCTCACTGCGGAGAACCAGTTAAATTATATCTGGGGATTGAGCATTCTCCTTACTTTTATCATGCTCAAGTTCCCCATGAAAGAGAAGAGTGTTCAGACACACTATCAGAAACAACAGCTGTGCAACAAATAAAAGAAAATCCGGCTGAATACAGAGAAACCAATGGATTTCGTATTCCTAAAGGACGGGCTATTGGTGAGAAAAGTTCAACTGTAAAAGAGAAAGCGACATGGAGGTCTTCCGCACCTTTTTCAAGTGTTCCTGCTTTTCGCTTAAAACCAGCTGTTCCTAAACACTCTGACTCTCCTTATTTAAATGAATTCAAAGAGAGCGGTATTGAATTAGATTCGAACCAATGGAAAGCTGTTACACATTCAGAAGGACCGCTCCTTATTCTAGCCGGTGCAGGCAGCGGAAAAACGCGTGTATTAACAGCTCGCACCGCATATATGATACAAGAAAAACAAATTGATCCAAAATCCATTATGCTGGTGACTTTCACGGCTAAATCAGCTAAAGAAATGAAAGAACGATTGGCTACATACCCAAAGATGTCCGGCTTACATCTTCGTCAAATGCTAGTTGGAACTTTTCACAGCATTTTCTTACGTATGATTGTTCATCATAATCCTCAAGCGTGGCAAATGGACCGCCTGCTAAAATGGGATTGGCAAAAAGAACAGATTGTGAAAGAAGCAGCAAGAGAGCTCCACGTGGATGAAAAAGATTTTCCGTTTGATCAGGCACTTCAGCAAATCGGCTATTGGAAAAACACGCTTGTTGGCGTGAAAGACGTTCGCCCAAAGGACAAATGGGAACAAGATGTGCACTTTTTATATCGTCGCTATGAAGAAGTCAAAAAGCAAAAACAGCTATTCGATTTTGATGACATGCTGTATGGATGTTATGAAATGCTAAAACAAAATCCCGATTTACTAACTCGTTATCAAAAAAGGTTTCGCTATTTTTTAATTGACGAATTTCAAGATATCAATAAAGTTCAATATAAAATTATGAAAATGCTAAGTGAAGACTCTAAAAACTTGTGTGTCGTAGGAGATGATGATCAATCAATTTACGCTTTCCGCGGAAGCGACCCTTCGTTCATTTTAAACTTTGAAAAAGATTTTGCTAATACAACTGTTATTACGTTAAACCAAAATTATCGTTCAGCTCACGCCATCGTTTCTTCCGCTAATAAAGTCATTGCACGAAATACAGCGCGACGACAAAAAGAAATGGCTGCCCAGTTTGATAATGAGTTGCCACCTACATTCTTCTTTCCATACGACGAAGAAGAAGAAGCAACAATGATTGTAACGGATATGAAAGAAAAGATTAAGCAAGGGGCTTCTCCAACTGAATTCGCGGTCTTGTACCGAACTCACGCTTCTTCACGCGCCATCTTTGAACGTTTATCGCAGTCAAACCTGCCATTTTCAATCGAACAAGATGCGGATTCGTTTTATAAAAGACGAATGGTTCGAAGTTTACTTTCATTTCTACGCTTGAGCGTGAATCCAAATGACGCAAGTTCGCTACAAGATTTAGTAAACGCACTCTTTTTAAAGAAAACAGCAGTCAATGACTTAAAAGCAGCAAGTATTCTTCATGATGGTACATTTATTGATGCACTTGAATATCTTCAAGATTTAAAACCGTTTCAGCAAAAAAAGCTCAAGAAAGTAATTCCTTTATTCAAGTCGCTAAAATCAATGTCTCCTTCTTTGGCACTTGAGACGATTTCTAAAGATATGGGATTCGATGATTTTGTCAAAAAACGCGGAAATGAAGGAAATATGATGGAAAAAGGTTCGGATGACGTGCGGGATTTAAAAGTTGTAGCACGTAAATTCAAAACCGTACCTGAACTTTTAGAGCATGTGGATCATATGATTGCCATGAACACAGAGATGAAAGCTTTAAGCAAGCAATTTAATGAAAGTATTCAGCTAACCACAATTCACCGAGCAAAGGGTCTTGAATATAAGCATGTATACGTACTGAGCAGCGTAGATGGCGGATTGCCTCATGATTATGCACTCGAAGCTTATCGAGGCGGAGATGATGTGCCGCTTCAAGAAGAACGCCGCCTTTTATATGTAGCAATGACGCGTGCACAGAATTCACTTTACTTATCTGTTCCGCAAACTAGAAGAGGTAAAACTGCTTATCCTTCAAGATTCCTGAAGTCGTTTATAAAAAAAGTATAAAGGAAAAAGAGGCTGGGACAAAAGTATTTTAGTTAAATTGAAGTACGAACTGTTAATCAGAATTATTGATTAACGGTTCGTATTTTTTATTGTCATATAAATGTAGATTTAATATGTTTAGTTGCTTCTAGCTGTTGATTGGAGGGTGAGGCGAAGACTCCAGCGGAAAGCAAAGCCTTGCACAGAAATCAACAGCGGTGTAACAAATGATTCACACAAGCTCATGTACCCAATTGGCTCGTCTTTAAATTGGATTGATTTCGTTACGTCTAAACTTCTATTATTAACCAAATATTCCACCAAGAGGTAGATATTCATAAATAGATGCGTTACACTACGTTATGTACTGTACTACTATATTTTAGGGGGCTCCATTATTGAACACAAAGCTTATTCATGAAAATGAAAAGATTTTTTTCATTCTGTGTATGGTTATCAGCTTATTAACCTATTTCTTTTTAATCATTTCACTCATTGGTATTATCTACCTTGTAATTGGTTTTTTAATTACATTTATACTCCACGGCTTCTCTATTGCTCAAATTCGCAATAATGGAGTTAGATTGACAGAAAAGCAGTTCCCGCACACTTATCATCAGGCAAAACAGTTATCTTCAGAGCTGGATTTGGAGCTGCCTGATATTTATATTGTTCAATCAGGCGGCTTGTTAAACGCGTTTGCTACACGTTTTTTTGGACGACACTTTGTCGTTTTATACTCGGACATTGTTGAAATGATTGAAGATAATCAAGAAAAAGACCTTTCTTTTATTATTGCCACGAATTAGTTCATATCAAACGTAAGCATACACTCTACCACTCACTTATTCTACCTGCTCTTTGGGTTCCTTTTTTAGGAAAAGCTTACTCTAGGGCCTGTGAATATACGTGTGATCGCATAGCTACCGTTGCGATTGGTGATGCAAAAGCTGCCACTCAAGCACTCACTATACTTGCGGTTGGTCATTGTCTAAATAAAAAAGTAAATCAGGAGGAATTTGTTCATACGCACTCACAAGAAAAAGGTTTTTTTATGTGGTTGAATCAAGCTACTTCAACTCACCCCCCTATCGCTCATCGTATTAAAGAAATTAATTACTTAGCACAGCATCCGGAACTGTTTGATCTTGATTCTAACGCGTTTCAAACAAATGAAATTGCATAAATGGAAAAAAGCCCTGACGTGTCAGGGCTTTATATAAAAACATTAAATTATTTTTTCTCATTTAGCATTTTAGCGATGGTCGCAAAATCAATGGATTGATTATTGTTTGCAATCGCCTTAACAATTTGTTCTTCCTTTTGTTTTGAAATTGGCTTATTCGCAATTTGTGCTACTCGCTTCACAATATTACGCACCGTTTGCTCATCTTTAAAATTAGCATTTTGTACAGAATTTGCAAGTTCAAAAATATCCTTCATATTAACGCCTGTTTTCTTTTCTATATTTTTAAACATATTATTATCCATTTTGCATGACCTCCTTTATTTATACTTCATCGTATGCACCATGTGCCTAGATGGTGCCCTTTACATTTAATAAAAAAATAAAGTGCGAGTAAAGCTTCACCCGCACTTTTCGGTGCCTTATTCATAGAAGGGATTAATTGTAAAAACAAACACAACCAACAATAATTAATAGAATGAATAATACAACGATTAACGCAAAACCACCGCCGTAGCCACCACCGTAACCACAACCACCGTAGCCGTATCCTCCGAATCCACAGCCCATAATATTACACCCCCTATGTTTGACTCTCTATACTGTATGTTCAATCACATGATTTCGTATGGGCTTTTCAACTGTTCTCTGTAAATTTCATTGTCCAAACGGATCTTCAGCATCCTGCTCATCAAGTTTTTTTACATTTTGCTGCAGCTTCCTCTCTTGCTGATTCATCTGCTTTTCTGCTTTTTCTACTTCTTTCATTCTGTTTTGATGCTCTCTCATCATATGCTGTTCAAAAAACCGTTCAAATTCATCAAAAAAATCCGGCATATTTACACCTCTCTTCACTATATGTAAAAAAGCATTGTCAGGGTGACAATGCTTCTGGAGCTTATCGCTTTGGTAACTTTGAACCACAGCCGCAACCATCTTGTTTGGGAGAAGGGTACTGAACTGGCTTAGAAATAGACTGATCTTTCTTCACCGATTGCTTTGTCATAGGTTGTGGATGATAAGGCAGTGGCTGAGGGTATTGATTAGGATTATAATTATAATACATCATGTTTCCCTCCTTTTCACAGCATCCTATCTATAACATTATATTCAGGACTAAAGAAAGACGTTCTCTCTTATTTGTCCATTTTACGCTGCATAGACAAAAATAAATCGGTGCTGCTTTTTGGTTTCCTTGCTCTTGGTGCTTCCACCCTTTCTTGCTCTGTTACTTCTCCCAGCCTGCTCTCTAGCTCCTGAATCGTTTCTCGTGCATGATCATGATCATCATACTGCACAATAGACTGTTCATTTTTTGATTTTTGTTCATTGACACATGCCTTAAGCCAATCTATTTTTTCTTGCAGCTTTCTTTTTTCTTGTTCATGCTTTTCCTTTAATTCAGCTAACTCTTCTTTCATATCTTCATATTCAAATTCTTGGTGCTTGAACTTTTGATATTCTTCCTTATAAAAAGCCAGCTCTGACTTTAATGAAGAGATCTTTTGTTTCACTTTTTCCTCACTCATGCTGCTCACTCCTTCATTATAAACAATGCACAAACCTCTGAAAATCAATTAAAGATGAATAACACTTTTTACTAACATGAATATGCTGTAATTGAGTTTATTATTTCCTTCATTTTTTATGCTCGCTTCATCCAGAAATTATTGCTATAAATTCCGCTTTTACTAAGGAACATAAAAGTAAGTCATTCATACACTATAGTAGTCCGATACCTAGTAACGAACAGCGTAAAGGAAGGACAATTACAATTAGGAGGTTTAAAAATGGGAGAACATTTTGAAGCATTGTGTATCCGCGTACCTAAAGTGTACGATTGGGTCAGACGTCAAGTAGTTTTGCCACAAATCTTTACTAATGACGCTTCACTATTTGATGAAGAGGCGCTTGAAGATTTAGGCCATGATGTAGAAGTAGAAGTTATTTTAACTGATAGTAAAGGACACTCGGTAGACGTTTCTGATGAAGAGGCGCTCGATCATGTAATTGAGCTTGTACCACAAGGTGGTCGCAAACCTAAGAAGGTCATTTTACCAGACGGAGAAATTGTTATTCTTCATGAAGTAAAATTATCAATTAGCGGTTTTTATAAAATTAGGTTAATTAATTTAGGTGGACATCATAAATACAGCGATGTCGAATCTAGTGTTATTCCTTGGAAAATACATCAAACATTCTATCTTTGCGCACCTGAAGGAACAGAACCTGTTGTACACCTTGATTCTTTTGAAGGAACTGATGGTTCTATTAGATTATCAGACATTCACTTACAGCAGCTAAGCTTCGACCTTGTGTTAGGTCTAAGTGTGCAAATTGAAAAAGATGTTAAGATTGAAGTAGAAGGAAGCTTCTGTTATCCTCGCCCCGAAGTTATTTCTACAAGCAGCGGTTTCTCACCGATTGAATATCCACCTCAGTGTGAAGCTATCTTCCCTGGAAGACCTTATCGTGATTCTGATGAAAGTGACTTCGAAAGTGACTTTGAAAGTGACTTTGATTAACTGGATAACCTCAGAGGAGAATATTTCTCCTCTTTTTTCATCGTTTACAAGCTTTGTGCATACATATAAATAAAACTGCTGTGAGCAGCTCTGTTTTACAAAGCTGGTTCATAGCTCAGCAGGAAAGGAGACTAGTAGATGAGTCGTAACTCCCCTTCTCCTAAAGATGATTTAACTCAATTAAAACAAAAGCTCATTCACTATAAATCGGAAATTCGGCACGTGCAAAACCAATTAAAAAGCTATGAACGAGCTTTAGAGCGAGAAAAAGAAAATACATCATTTTGGAAGAAAAAACACGCTGAGACGCTTTCTACATCTGAAAAAGAAGTAGAAATTGAAGGGTTAGAAAGAGAGCTGGATTTACTGAGAAACGAGCTTTCCGAACAAAAAATTATTGCCGAAGCATTTCGAGAGAAGGCATCAAGAAAACAGCCGGTTATTGAAGAAAAGATCGTGGAAAAAATAATCGAAAAGGTTGTAGAAAAGCCCGTAGAAAGGTTTGAAAAGAGTGATATCCTCTGTTTTTTTCAACATTCTATACTGCTGCCAGAACAAAGTGAAAGAGAGCTGATGATATTCGGCAACGTAATTATTCAAAATCAAACGAGCAGTACTTTACACTCTCCCGTGCTCTGTTTAAAGATGAAACCCGTCGCTTCGTCCACATTAAGCGGGAAGATTGTTGATGAGAAAAGCATTGAAGCTTCTAGTATTCCATCTTCTTCTTTAGAATGGCGCTACGCTCATCCAAAATGGAACGAAAAAATTCAACATGACGGTGAGTATTGGATCAAACCTATTAAGCAAACATCATTAAAGCCAAAGGACAAATTACTATTTGACTCTTTCCAAGTAGTTATTCCTCTATCCTCTGATACGACCTCATTTATTCTCGAAGGCTTTTTCTATAGTGAAGAGTGGCAAGAAGGCATTCCTTTTTTAAATAAAGTCGTGCTAAATTTCCCTTAATTATTAAAAGACATATTGATGTTCAATATGTCTTTTAACTCGTCCATTTATTTCATAAAAGATTCTATAATCCCCGCACATCCCGCAATAGCTAAGATCGTAATGACAGGAATAGCAATGTGCGGAACAGCTACATAACTAAAATAAATTCCTACTGCACACCATATGCCCGTACACCAGTAACAGCTGAGCAGCTCTCCAATCCATCTCCGCAACCCTTTACCTTTTATCTCTAAATATGTTATCCTATTTCCTTCTTCATCTTGATCTTCTACAATTTTGTGAAACGGTTTACGAATAAAAGCCGTAATTTTATCAAAAACGATTAGGCGAGTGAGCCGAAACGTCGCAAAGACAAATAACGTTAGATAAATCCATGTCATCTTCATTCCTCCGTGCATTCCCAAGCTTATGAAAATAAAAGCTAACGTGCTTTTTCACTGTTAGCTTTTAGGCTTACTTAAATTTTAATGATAGATATGGTCTGAATATCATTAAATGTCAACACTTTCTTCTCTTTATTAGGAGGGATGCTTACGTACAAACTTCCTTCTTTAAGTTCTAAAATTGTTCCTATATATTTTTGATTTTGACACACAATTTCACAAATAGGTTGAGACATATGAGCTGGAAAACTGCATAGAAACTCAATTTTTTCTTTGATCGTCATAGACTGAAACATTTTATTTGGCTTTTGAGTCTCTGATTGCGGTATATTCACAGGAACAATTGAATGTTCTACACCTTTTTCCTGCTTAATTTCCTGCTTAATTTCCTTTTTAATTCCTATATCTTTTTCCTGCTTAATTTCCTTCTTAATTCCTATATCTTTTTCCTGTTTAATTCCCTTCTTAATTCCTATATCTTTTTCCTGTTTAATTTCCTTCTTAATTCCTATATCTTTTTCCTGCTTAATTTCTTTCTTAATTTCTATATCTTCTTCCTGCTTAATTTCTTCCACTTTTTCTACCTCAGGCTCGTTAACTTCTTGAATAGAAGAAAAGCTGGGCTCTTCTTTTAATACATGCTCTTTCTCTATTCCTTTATTGTCTTGCTGTTTTGAACTAAAATAATATTGCATAGAACGCTGATTTTGCTTAGCGTTTGGCTGGACAATGTACATTAGCGGCTCGTTTTCTTCTGACTTAGATTTTGAGTTAGTCATGAAGCATACCTCCAATTGCTTGTTATCGTTCTTTTAAAAATGTATGCTTGCACACGGAAAAACTTGTTTATTTTTTTGCAGTAGCCTTTTTTGATGTAAAACCAGCACTATACTTTTGTCTCCCGCATTGAAAGAAACGCAAAAAAAAGCGCTGCATATGCAGCGCTTTTTACTGATTCAATAAGGTAGAAGGATAAGTCCACACCTAATCATCTAATTTTATACTCAAGAAGCATACGCAATTCATTCACATACGAACGAGACCCTGTTACAATCAAACGATCATCAAATTCAAGTTCCGTATCACCATGAGGTACAATTGAATCTTTGCCTCTAAAAATTCGAACAAAAATCACATCTCCTGTAAATGGGAACTTGCGAAGCTCTACCCCCTCATATTTAGGGTTACGCATATTGATTTGATAAAGTGCTGTTTCTTGATTTGTTAAGATATTTAAAATATTTGGCGATTCGATTAAAGCTTTTAGCAATGCAGTCGTAGATAACAGCACAGAAAAAACTTCAATGTTATTTTCTTTCATCTTTTCATCTAATACAGGACTTTCTACGCGGGCAATAACCCGTTCTGTACCATATTCTTTTGCAAATAGAGCAATGTCGCTATTTCTTTCTTCTTCCCCTGTTGTTACAACTAATACATCCGCATCTAAAATCCCCATACGTATTAAAGTTTCCTTACTATATCCATCGATGTCGACGATATTAAAAATGGAATCCGACGTACGGTTTTCAATTTTGTCCTGAGTAGGATGATAAATCGTAACATCATATAAATCAAGATCCATTTCTCGAATAACCGGGAGTGTAAATTGATTTGCACCGAGCATATTAACCTTCAGCTTTCTGTCACTGATTTCTGGCTTTGGAAACAGCTTTCTAAAGATAATAGGTGTAATAATACATGTAATAATCGCCACCAAAATCAGCGCACCGGACATTTGTGAATCAATAACACCAATATTTTCACCAACCGTTGCTGCCGCAATAACGAGTGATAAAGTCGATGTTAAAAGAAAACCCGATGCCAAAACGGTTTTCATATCATACCATTTTCTTAAGATTAACGCTGGGACTAGCTTGGATATCAACAGTGCAATGAATAATAAAGGCATTAATATCAGCACTTTTTTATCACTGAACAATGACCAAACGTCAAGCTTCACTCCTACCATCACGAAAAAGATAGGAATTAAAAATCCGTAGCCAAACGAATCTAATTTATGAACTAAGTTTTTGTTAGGCGCAAGAAGAGAAACGAGTGATCCCGCTAAAAAAGCGCCTAAAATGTTTTCAACGCCAATTGACTCCGAAAGACCCACCAGAATAATAATGAGTGCAAATACCGCGCGCGTGTCGATTTGAATTGTGCCTTTAGACATTGTCTCAAGAAACGATCGGTTTTTAAACTGCTTCCCTATGAAGTATAAAATCACTCCTACTCCAAATAAGATTAAAATCAACCATGTATTGCTATTTCCTGATTTATCATAGACGGAAGCAAATACGGCTAGTAAAATCATCGTGACTAAGTCCGCAATAACCGCAATCAATAAAATGGTTTGTCCAATCGGCTTTTTCATAATCTGTGCATCTTTTAATGTCGGCACTACTACTCCTAGTGAAATGGTAGAAATAATAAGCGTCATCAAAAAGGCGTTATCAATAAAACCTGTCCATACAAAAACATAGGACAAAAATAGTGAAACCGCAAAGATAGCTGCAAACACTATTATAGAAATGGAAAAAGCATTTGGCACCTTCGCTCCTGATACCTTTTTATCTTTTGAATTTCCTCCAGCAAAAGCAGAAAAATCAATTTCTAAACCACTTAAAAACATCAAAAAGATAAAGCCTAGAGTGGAAAGTGTTTCAAGCCACATATCCTGCTCCACAAGGTCAAAACCACTTTTCCCTATAATTAATCCCATAATAATTTCAGCTACGACTACAGGTATAATGTTGAGTTTAAACCGATGCAACAGTATAGGCGTTAAAAAGGCCAAACTAATGACGATAACAAGTGATGTAAAGGACGCGTGCTGTTCCATTAGATTCCCCTCCTTTTACCTTCGCTATTTATAAAACGAAGACGTTAGTATTCAAAATTAAAGCTTAATCATAAAAGCTTGAAGGTTCTCTGTCAACTATATGAACTGATAATGAAAATCCGACATGATTACTCATGTCGAATTCTAAAGTCCTTTCATTATTTTAAATAACTCATAAATGTTGTCGCTAGACCGAAGTAAATTAAAATACTGATAAGATCATTGATCGTTGTAATAAATGGTCCTGATGCGACTGCAGGGTCAATTTTGAACCTGTGCATGAGAAGCGGGATAAACGCTCCTGCTAGTGTAGCCACAATCAATGTTGAAAATACAGAGACGCCTACCAAAGCGCCTAAAATAAGATCACCTTGCCAAATATAAACAATTAATACAACTAAAAGTCCGCATGATGCGCCCGTAATCATTCCGGTAGCTGCTTCTCGGATTAACAGCTTAATTTTGCTTTCTTCTTCGATTTCTCCCGTCGCCAGTCCGCGAACCGCAACGGCTAGTGCCTGTGTTCCTGTATTACCAGCCATACCGCCAATCAAAGGTATAAATACAGCTAAAATAGCTACTTGATTCAACGTATCTTCAAAACGTCCAATTAAACTCGCTGTCATCATTCCTAAAAACAGCAAAATGATAAGCCAAGGCAGCCTCTTTTTGGCCGCTACTAAAGGATTGTGGTCAATCGTATCATCTACATCACTAATACCCGCTAATTTAGAATAGTCATCCGATGCCTCTTCATCAAGAACGTCCATCACATCATCAACCGTAATGATCCCGAGAAGATGCTGCTGAAAATCAACAACTGGAAGCGCAAGAAAGTTGTAATCGCGCATAATACGCGCAACTTCTTCTTGGTCTTCTGCTACTGACACAGATACGACTCGTTCATTCATAACTTCGCTTATCATCGTATCTTCATCTGCTATAATTAAATCACGAAGAGAAATAACACCTGCTAGATGCTTTTGTTCATCAATAACAAATACATAGTAAATCGTTTCCGCTTCTGGAGCTTCCCTGCGTAGAATGTGCATGGCTGAATGTACGGTTTGATTTTCACGAATGGACACAAACTCAGTCGTCATAATACTTCCAGCGGTATATTCCTCGTAATGAAGCAACTCTTTAATTTCATCGGCTGCTTCTTCATCCATAATCGTTAAATAGCTCGCCACTTGTTCTTTATCCAATTCATTTAATACGTCAACGGCATCATCCGCCGACATTTCCGACAGCATGTCTGCTGCAAAATTGGGATGCATCTCTGAGAGAATTTCTTGATAATCTTCTTCTCGTATCTCTACATTTTCAAAGATATCCGCCATTTCTTCCGGAGATAACATCTCGTACAGCGCAAATCTAGAACGCTCATCTAATTCTTCAAAAAATTGAGCTTGGTCATACGTATGCATATGTAAAAATTCTTCACGAAATGCATCAATTTCATTTTTTTCTAAAAGTGATAATAAATGTTCGGCGAACCATGCCTTTTCTTCTTTTTCAATTGAATCTGTCATGTCTTCAACCTCCCTGTCGCACAAAACTCATTTAACTTTATGATGAATTTTGTTTTTTTTCAACTCACAGCTCTTTACTCTTTTCCCAATAATATATAAGTTCTACACATAGTTTGCTCCATATAAGGGTAATTTTATATCGTCAAAGGAAAAACCTTTTAAGGATGTGGATAAAAGATGAAAGTAGATATAATAGGCGATATCCATGGGTGCTATGATGAATTAAAAGCGTTAACAGAAAAACTTGGGTATGAGTGGCAAGACGGGATTCCTGTCCACTCTGACGGACGGCGCCTTGGATTTGTAGGTGATTTAACAGACCGAGGACCTCATTCACTAAAAGTGATTGAGCTCGTATGGTCACTTGTAATAAAGCATCAGCAAGCTTACTACTGTCCAGGCAATCACTGCAATAAGCTATATCGCTTCTTTTGCGGTAACAAAGTGCAAATTACTCATGGGTTAGAAACGACCGTTGCTGAGTACGAAGCTTTACCTTCAAGAGAACAGAAATTCATTAAGAAAAAGTTCATTGAGCTTTATGAACAATCGCCTCTATATGTGCAGCTTGATCAAAACCAATTAATTATTGCTCACGCCGGTCTTAAAGCTGAATACATCGGCAGAACGGATAAAAAAGTAAAAACCTTTGTGCTATACGGAGACATTACGGGTGAAAAACATCTAAACGGCATGCCTGTCCGACGGGATTGGGCCCAACATTATAATGGAAAACCTTTTATCGTGTATGGGCATACACCCGTAGTAAAAGCCAGAAAAATTCATAATACCATTAATATTGATACAGGCGCAGTTTTTGGAGGGGCTTTAACGGCGTTTCAGTATCCTGAAAGGAATATTATATCGGTGCCTTCATCTATGCCTTACGTAGAGGAAAAATTTAATCACTTCGTGTAAAAAGAAAGTCGCTTTTCATTAAAAAAAGCGACTTTCTTTTACGATTTGAAGTTTCTGCATATCTGGCGGCAAAGGTGCTGTAAAAGACAAAGTTTTTTGTAAAAAAGGATGAAAAAAAGTGAGCTCATAGCTGTGAAGAGCTTGACGAGAAATAAGATGATTCGTTCCGCCATATAAGGTATCTCCAAGCAGTGGATATCCTTTATAAGCCATATGAACACGAATTTGGTGAGTTCTCCCCGTCTCAAGCGAAAGAGCAACTTCTGTAAAAGAAGAATACTGACGAAGCGCCGTATAGTGTGTAATAGCAAACTGCCCATCTTCTCTTACTTCCCGTTCAATGATACTTGACTCTTTTCGGCCAATCGGTGCCTCTATCGTTTCTTTGCCAACAAGCTTACCATGAACAAAAGCTCGGTACACGCGTTTAATTTCATGTTCTTTTTGTGCTTTAGAGAATAAGTAATGAACGTGCCTATGCTTAGCGACAATAAGCAGCCCAGATGTGTCTCGGTCCAACCTATTCACAAGATGAACAGTCGAGTTAATGTTATTTTCCTCATAATAATAGAGCACAGCATTACTTAGTGACCACGTTAAATGTTCTCGAGAAGGTATACTTGGCATGTTTGGCTGCTTATTCAAAACTAATATATACTCATCTTCGTATACAATATCCAAAGGTATAGCTCTAGGAAGAAGACTTTCACTTGCTTTTTCTGGTGGAAACGCCACCTTGATTTCGTCACCTTTTTGCAGAATATATCGAACCGTTGCATGCTTTCCATTTACTTCAATTGCTCCTCCTCTGAACTTAATGTCCGTCAGAGAAGCTTTGGAAATATCATGTTCTTTTAAAAATTCACGAACCGCTACACCCTCGAAAGAATTATCTACGGTCCAACTCAACGTAAAAACTTGTTTCATTCTCTTCCCTGCCTTTAATCATCACATACAAAAGAGTCTCTGACACGCTGCCAGAAAGGAAACGCACGAAAGCGAGCAAATCGAATTTTTTCGCTTGCTACCCGAAATTGAATCGACTTTACATCTTTATGTAAAAGAGTTAAATGATCAATGGTAATTTGAAAGTCTGCGTCGTTGACAGGCTTTAACAGCGCTGTATGATGTCCAGGAAGAACCAATGGAGAACCTATCGTACGGAACACTCGATTGTTAATAGAAGCCATTTCAGCAATTTGAATAGCTTGAAGCGAAGGATGTAAAATCGCGCCTCCAAGGGATTTGTTGTAAGCTGTACTTCCCGAGGGAGTGGATACGCAAAGGCCGTCTCCTCGGAATGTCTCAAATCGCTGCCCTTTAATTTCCACATCCATTACTAAAGAACCTTCTACACTTTTTACCGTACATTCATTCAGAGCTAAGTATCGAGCTTCGCGTCCACCGTTTGTGTAGCGAATAATCACTTCGAGCAGTGGATACTCTACAGTCTGATAGGGTGTCTTTGCAATAGCAATCACCAGCTTCTCAATCTCATCAGGTGTCCAATCTGCGTAAAAGCCTAAATGGCCGGTATGAACCCCAATAAAAGCCGTCTTGTCAAGTCGGTTTCGATAGCGGTGAAACGCGTAGAGAAGCGTTCCATCCCCTCCTACTGACACTACAATATCAGGCTGGTTTTCATCATATTCTAAATGAAAATCTAATAAATACGTTTTCATTTTTTGCATAAGCGTATTTGATATTTGGTTGCCTTTTGATGTAATAGCAAATTTTATTTTCTCCACCTAATTCTCTCCCCCTATCCATCCAATGTACAAAGCTGTTGCTGAGTCATACCTAAGATTCTTCCGCCGATTCTTTTTTTCGTGAGAAAATAGCCTGAGCTTCTTGAATCTCACCTCGTATTTGAGACATTTCTTCATCGAGCTGAGTAGCCGCTTCAGAAGCACGCTGAAGTCGTTTTTTGATATTCTCAGGAAATTTCCCGCTGTACTTATAATTTAAAGAATGCTCAATTGTAGCCCAAAAATTCATAGCCAGTGTACGAATTTGAATTTCCACTAAAATTTTCTTTTCACCTTTAATTGTTTGAACAGGATAACATACGACCACATGATATGAACGATAGCCGCTTTCTTTTTTATGAAGAATATAATCTCTTTCTTCAATCAATTCAAAGTCTGTTCGCTGACGAAGGAGCTCTACGACCGCTTTAATATCGTCTGTAAATTGACACATCATACGGAGTCCCGCAATGTCCTGCATCTCTTCCTCTAAGCGATCGAGAGAAATTCCTTTTCGAGTCGCTTTATCCAAAATACTGGCGATAGGCTTTACTCGTCCCGTCACGAATTCAATAGGTGAATGTGTAGACTTCATATCATACTGTGAACGAATTCCCTTTAATTTCACCTTAAGTTCTTCAACGGCTTGTTTATACGGTGCTAAAAATAAATCCCAATGCCTGATCATTAATAACACCCCCCTTTTTTCTCTCTATTACTTATTTTCTTTATCTAAAAAAACTTCCTCTACTCTTGCTACCATCTCGTCTCCATAATTCACATTTCCTTCGATGTTACTGATGAGATAAGATAGCTCTTCTTTAACGGCTGATAGCTCAATTACTTTCTTATTAATTTCTAAAAATACTTTCATATCTTTATGTAAGACGTGCTTTAAATTTGCCCAAATATTATCACTAAGGCCAACATACATAAATTGATCATTAATATCTACAACATATACAAATGACATGTTATCTGAGTCAACAAGCATTTGTTTTGTATCTTCCAATTGTTCAATTTCCGTCTCAATAGGGTCTGCTTTTAAATGTAATTCATTTGATTTCATCACACAGGTAGTGATGTCAATTCGATTGTGCATAAATAAACTCCTTCCAACTATACAATTCGTTACTATTTTAACACATTCCAGGAACGTTTAATAAAGGTAAAACCTAAACAATCCGTATTTCTTCATTTTCCAAGTTCCCCATATGGTTATTCCTGTTAGGAAATGTAGTTTTACTGTCTCAAAAAGTGTGATAAATTAAGATGGAAAGTGCCTTACCAAAAGACCTAAATTAAAAGGATGATTTCATTGAAACAAGAAATTGAAATTGAATTTAAAAATATAGTAACGAAAGAAGAGTTTGATCGTCTCCGCTCACACTTTCAACTAACTGAAGATCAGTTTGTTTCTCAAGAAAACCACTATTTTGATACACCTGCTTTCTCATTAAAAGACTGCGGGGCTGCCCTGCGAATTAGAAGCAAAAAAGATAAGTCCGTTCTCACGCTCAAACAGCCTCATCAAGAGGGTCTTTTAGAAACACATGAAGCATTAACAAATGAACAAGCTAAAGAATTGCGAGATGGCAGCGCCAAGATTCCGTCAACAATTCAACAGCTTATTACTGATTTACAAGTCGATAGCCATGCGCTAACTTATTTTGGCACTTTGCGTACAAGTCGAGCAGAAATTCCATATAAAAACGGGTTACTTGTACTCGATCATAGCTTTTATCTAGGTGCTGAGGATTATGAACTTGAATACGAAGTAACCGATGCCAATGAAGGAGCAAAATATTTTGAGCAATTGCTTACGGAGCTTGATATTAAAAAGAAACCAACGGAAAATAAAATTCGACGGTTTTACAAGCGAAAGTATACGTTAATGGATGGAGAATAAATTCATGAGCATGAATATTAACAATTACATGTCTTCCGTTCAATTTCCTGGAACTCAGCCATTTTCAGTTAACAACCAGATGCCAACAGCTAACGTGATGCTTGGTACAACTTTACTCTCTGTATTTGCTCAGCTTTTTCAAGACTACGTCAATCAAGAGCCTCAAATGAGTACCAATCTTTACTTGAAGGCAGCGCAGATGTTTCCATCTACGGCGGTTCAAATGCAGTCCGAGCCATCTATTTCTTCCTCAAGTAAGGCAGCGGCTTCAAATGCTGCCTTACCTGCACAAAAAAATGAAACGGCAAAGGCCAGTTCTCAGGATGTACAAACGACAATTACAGAAGCAGCTGCACGCTACCAGCTGGATCCTAAACTTATTCGTTCTGTTATTAAACAAGAATCAAACTTTAATCCATCTGCCAAAAGTTCTGTAGGAGCGGCTGGGCTTATGCAGCTAATGCCAGCAACCGCTAAAGCTCTTGGTGTAGAAGATCCGTATGACTCCAAGCAAAATGTGTTTGGAGGAGCCAAATATCTTCGACAAATGTTAGATAAATACAACGGAAACGTGAAATTAGCATTGGCGGCCTATAATGCTGGACCAGGTAACGTTGATAAATACGGCGGAGTACCCCCTTTTCAGGAAACGCAAAAATATGTAAATAAAATTATGTCTTCTTATCTTGTGTAAATGAGCCAAAGCATTCGCCACTCGAACATGGAATGGCTGTAGTTTGTCGAGGTTACACTATATAAATAGAAGGAAACGTTTGTGAAAGTATTCCTTTGTTTCTCATAATTAGTGATTTGCCACAGCATCATAGACTTTTCTTATGTAAAATTCGACTTTATCTCTTTTCCAGTAGAAGAAGTAAGCGGATAGTTTGAGTTAACGAAATGACACTGCTAAAATTAAGGAAAGTAAAAAACACCAAAGAGTTAAGACGTATATTTCTTATAACAAAGGAGTTATCAACATGAGAGAAAAAATCCACTCCCCTTACGAATTATTAGGCGGTGAACATACGATTTCAAAACTTGTTGATGCTTTTTATACACGCGTTGGACAACATCCTGAGCTCGCGCCAATTTTTCCTGATGATTTAACAGAAACAGCACGAAAGCAAAAGCAATTTCTGACACAATATTTAGGAGGGCCTTCGTTATACACTGAAGAGCATGGTCACCCTATGCTGAGAGCTAGGCATCTTCCTTTTGAAATTACACCGTCAAGAGCCAAAGCCTGGCTGACATGTATGCATGAAGCAATGGACGAAATTAATTTAGAAGGCCCTGAGAGAGATGAACTTTATCATCGTCTTATTTTAACTGCCCAACACATGATTAATTCACCGGAACAGACAGATGAGAAAGGATTTTCACATTGAGTAATCTAAATAGCCAATACCCATCCTTGCATCAGCTTTGTCAAGGTTCAAATAAAAAACCGCTTGAAATCTATGTATTTGTTGACCCTCTTTGCCCGGAATGCTGGGCACTCGAGCCTATTCTAAAGAAGTTACAAATAGAATATGGTCAGCTGTTATCCCTCAAGCATGTGCTTGGCGGAAACTTACAGCAATTAAATATTGGAGCACAGCAGAAATTTGAACATATTGCAAAATCGTGGGAGAAAACTGGAAGCCGCTCCGGTATGTCATGTGACGGCAATCTGTGGCTTGAAAACCCAATCGATACTCCTTACGCTGCGTCAATTGCGATTAAAGCGGCCGGTCTGCAAGGAAAGAAACAGGGCATTCGCTTTTTGAGAAGACTTCAAGAAGTAGTATTTTTAGAAAAACAAAATGTTACAGAAGAATCTGTCTTAATACAATGTGCAAAACATGTGGGGCTAGATGTTAATGAATTTGTAAAAGATTTGCATTCAGATTACGCTGCGAAGGCCTTTCAATGTGATTTAAAAATCACGTCGGAAATGGATGTCGATGAAATTCCAACTCTTGTGTTCTTCAACGAAAAAGTTGAAGAAGAAGGCATTAAGATATCAGGATACTATTCGTACGAAACATATGTACACATCATTAAAGAGATGTTAGAAATTGACCCAGATCCAGCTTGTCTTCCGCCTCTTCGTTCATTTTTAAGCTATTTTCAATTTGTTGCTTCAAAAGAAGTTGCGGTTGTGTATGGTTTATCATTAGAAGAGGCTGAAAAAGAATTGAAAAAACTTCAGCTTCAGCAAGTGGTTGAGAGAGTTCCTGTCAAATACGGCACCTTTTGGAGAAGTACTGAAAAGAGCTGTTAATCATTAAATGTTGATGCTTATCCTAAGCATCAAATAAACAAAAAAGACTTGGCTTTCGCCAAGTCTTTTCGTTTGTCTTAAGACAACAAGGGGATGGGAGAAATTTTTCACGGTCAAACAAAGGGGTATATGTTTGTTTTGTGATAAACTTCACGATTAATACTATAGCAAATTATGTCGACTTTTGGCAACCCCTTTTTTCAATTTTATTCACTTTTTTATAAAAAAACTTCATAAACAGCCAGATTCACTCATATAGTACAACCAATTAGGCTTTTAATAGAGGTGTTAACTATGAAAATTGCTGGAATTACTCTAGGGGTTGTTATTCTTTTGGTTTCTTTTTTATTCTATATTTTATCTCTTATGCAGCTTGTTCCTCTCATTATCGCAGGCCCTCTCTTATTTTTAGCTATTCTTATTATTTTTACATTGCTTAACAATCACAACAAATTTCGAGGATTTAAAAAATGAAGCAGGATACAGCTCCTGCTTCATTTTAATTTTATTGATTTAATAAACGTTCCATTTCCGTTAATTTCTCTTCAAATACAGCTAGCGCTTCTTCAATAGGCTGAGACGTTGTCATGTCTACTCCTGCTTTTTTCAACACTTCAATTGGATAATCAGAGCTTCCTGACTTTAAGAAACCTACATAGCGCTCAACAGCTGCATCTCCTTCTTCAAGGATTTGCTTGCTTAATGCCGCTGCTGCACTGAACCCTGTAGCATATTGATAAACGTAGTAATTGTAGTAGAAATGCGGAATACGAGCCCATTCTAATCCAATCTCTTCGTCAATTACTAAGTTGTCTCCAAAATACTTTTTATTTAAGTCATAATATAATTTTGTTAATAATTCAGGTGTAAGCGGCTCTCCGTTTTGAGCACGCACGTGCACATCGTGCTCAAATTCAGCAAACATCGTTTGACGGAATACCGTACCGCGGAATCCTTCTAGATAATGGTTAAGCAAGTACAAGCGCTGCTTTTCATCATCGATCGTTTTTAGTAAATAATCGTTTAGAAGCGCTTCATTACACGTTGAAGCTACTTCTGCCACAAAGATTGAATAATCTCCGTAAGGATATGGCTGCGTTTTTCTTGTGTAATAACTGTGTACAGAATGGCCAAATTCATGGGCTAGTGTAAACAAGTTATTTACATTATCCTGCCAGTTCATTAAGATATAAGGATTGGTGCCGTACGTTCCTGAAGAATAAGCACCGCTTCGCTTGCCTTTGTTCTCATGAACGTCTACCCAACGGTTTTCAAATCCTTCTTTTAACACGTTAAGGTAGTCTTCACCTAGTGGTTTCAGGCCTTTTAAAATATAATCTTTTGCTTCTTCATAGGTTACTTCCATTTTTACGTCTTTTACTAAAGGCGTATAGAGATCATACATATGAAGGTCTTCAATTCCCAATACTTTCTTACGTAAATCAATATATCGATGCAATAAATGCAAATTATCGTTCACTGTTTTAACTAAGTTATCGTATACTTCTTCTGGAATGTTATTTGTGCTAAGAGCTGAGTGACGAGCTGAATTATAGTGACGAACGCGGGCGCTAAAATTATCTTTCTTCACCGTGCCGCTTAACGTACTTGCAAACGTATTTTTAAATTTACCGTACGTTTCGTACACCGCTTTAAACGCTTCTTTTCGTACGCGGCGATCGCTGCTTTCTAGGAAACGAATATAGCGCCCGTGTGTAATTTCTACTTCTTCTCCATTTTCATCTTTAATGGAAGGAAATTCTAAATCTGCGTTGTTTAACATTCCAAACGTGTTGCTTGAAGATCCTAACACTTCAGAAGCCTGAGCAAGAAGCGCTTCTTCGCTTTCTGATAAAATGTGCGGACGCTCGCGAGTAATTTCATCTAATGCATGAGCATATAACTTTAGCTCTTTATGTTCCGCCATGTATTGTTTAATTTTTGATTCTTCAATAGACAAAATTTCTGGTGTTACATACGATAGTGCACTTGCAATTTGGGTATAAAGTGTTTTGATACGATCATTTAACCCTTGATAAAAAGAGTTAGTGGTATCTTGATCGTAGCGCATATGAGCATATGTATAAAGTTTACTAACGCGCATTGTGAGCTCGTCTTGCTCTTGAAGAGCGTCGTATAAAGTTTGAGCGGACTCTCCAAGTTTCCCTTTGAATTTTTCCATTTGCGGAATAAGAGCTTTTACTTCTTCAAATTCTTTTTCCCATGCGTCATCTGAAGCAAAAATATCCTCTAGTTTCCACGTATCTTCTACTTTTATCTCGCTTCTACTTGGTAACTTTTTTACTTTTGATTGTTCACTCATGGTCATCCCTCCATCTTTTTCTACCTGTCTATAACTGTTCGCTTTTTCTAAGGCGAATCCTTTTTATTTCTTTCGTTATTGTATGTTGTTTTAAAAGAATTAATCAAAAGTCAGTACGCTTTTGAAAAAAGGATTCTTTCTTAAGCGTACTGATTTTCAGTGATTATGTCACTTCTTTTGCTTGATTTAACCACCTTTTCATCATTTGTCCATCTTCTAAAAAAGCATCAGATGTTTGCTTTGGAATCGTGTAGGGCCTTCTGATTTTGTATACCCCAGAAGTTATATACGTTAGCATCCCTAGCCGGCATAATACCTCTATATACTCAAACAGGGGCTGTTCCACAGCAACAGGGGCCATCGGCAAAGACCGAAATACAATATGCCTCTTACGAATTCTGTAGAGCCATAGCCGGCCTAACTCTTTCTCTGTAACTAAATCCCCTACTTGCTTCTGCTGCATTAAATCGAGAAGCAGCCACGTTTGCCATATAGTAGCAGACGTTTCAACCATGTATAAAGAAGGCAGCGGCATGCCTGCTTCTGCTGGAATATGGGAGGGAGGAATATTATTTTCATAAAGAGCGTGTAAAAAAGGCTGAAGCTTCTGATTAGGATAGAGGATATAATGCGTTCTCCATGCCTTCTTTTTCTTTATCCATGAAGAGAAAAATTGAGGTTGTGTATGTGTAGAAAAAAGATCATGAAAGGTATGCTCGTGAGGAGAGAGCACGACAAGCTGTGCATAACAAATCTGAGATGAAAAAGGAATAAGATGTTCAAGTTTCAACAGTTGATTAGTAGAAGGTGAAAAATAAAGAAGTGTGGGCGTATAATCGGAAAGAGTAAGAAACTGCCACTCTTGAAAAGAAAGTTGATACATATAAGTGGATAAGCGCTTCATTCTTTTTGCCCCCATAATCCAAAGGGGCATATAATTTCCTTTCTCATAATGAATAGAACGTTTGGTTAGCGCTGAGGAAGATAAGGAAGCACATTGAAATTCGATTGCATATTTTTGCGAGGGCGTATCTACAAGAAGATCTGGACGCTGCATAATGTCAGGAAGATAACTTTCTAACTCGACTTCAAGATGAGAACTAAACCAGTGAAACAGCTTTCGTTTTCCGTCGAGATGATAATCTGTTTCACCTTCATGCTGAGCGACGCATGTTTTTTTCAGGTGAGCAAAATGAGGGATTTTTTTTGTACCTGCCTTTAACTGTACAGGGGATTGACAAGAGGGACAGTAGAACTGCTTTTCTTTTTTCCACAGCTTAAGCTGTTCAAGCGAAAAGCGCTGAGCTAGTGAAATGAGGCCTTCTTCTGTTTGTGCAACTAACAATCGTACATTTCTCCTTCCTATAGTAGCGAGCTATATCCTTGTATTCGACACCTTTCTACTAAACCCTTTTCTTTCAGAAAAAAACCACATTACAGCATACGCAATGTGGTTTACAGCGATTATAATAGCGGTGAAAGCAAACGGGCTGTTGATTCAAACAGCCGCTGTATAAATGGCCGCTTTTCAAAGTCTTTAAAGTGAAGCTCATTAGTTTCTTCTAAATCTTGCATATATTCATATACAAGATTTTGAGTACTAGCTGTGCGATATAAAAAAGCATTTACTTCAAAATTCAAATGAAAGCTTCTCATGTCCATGTTAGCTGTTCCAATAGAGGCGATTTCTCTATCAACAATCACAATCTTGCTGTGCATAAATCCTTTTTTATACTCGTAAATTTTCACACCTGCTTCTAGCAGCTCCGGAAAATAAGAGCGTGATGCATGAAAAACAATTTTTTTATCGGGCTTCTGAGGTACAAGAAGCCTTACATCTATACCGCTTAGAGCAGCTACTTTGAGGGAAGTAAAAATATCTTCATCAGGTATGAAGTAAGGAGAAGCAATCCAAATGGACTCTTTCGCAGACGTAATCATCGAAAAAAATAAGTGTTTGATAATTTCCCACTCACGGTCTGGTCCGCCAGCAATCATTTGAACACCGCCGCACTTTTCCATATCAATGTCAATTAAATCCGGCGATAGATACGTTTGAGTAAGCATCGTCTGACCTGTCATATAATACCAGTCTTGCAAGAAAATAAGCTGCAATGAACGGACTGCCTCACCCTTCACCATCAAATGGGTATCTCTCCAAAAGCCAAAATGCCGACTTTTCCCGAGATATTCATCACCAATGTTCAAACCTCCTACAAATCCAATTGTTCCATCAATGACTACAATTTTACGATGATTACGGAAGTTGATTTTATTATTGAGAAATGGAAGTCTGACCGGCAAGAACGGAATCATTTCTACGCCCGCGTTTCTTAACTCGTGAATATAATGCGGTGAAAGCTGAAAACTGCCCACGGCATCATACAAGAAACGTACATAAACTCCTTCTTGTACCTTCTGAATTAAAATATCTTTAATTTGTTCTCCTAAGTGATCATGTCGTACGATGTAATACTCTAAGTGGATATGATGCCTTGCATGCTTTAATGATTCCATAATTTCGTGAAACGTCTCTTTTCCATTCGTCAATGCGCGCGTATCTGATGAAAAAGAAATTGGACTCTTGCTAAGCCTGACGGCTAGCTTCAGCATTTGCTTTCTACTGGTGCCCAACTGCTCAAAGTGATTTTCTAATATACCGGAATCTCTTTCCATCTTTAAAAGCACCTGTTCATCCAGCTTTGCTTTTTTAGCAAATAAACGCCGTTTTCGCGTATTGCGTCCAAATAACAAATAAAAAAAGAACCCTATTACCGGGAAACCGCCTAATACTACGAGCCACGTTAGCGTTTGAGTTGGATGACGGTTTTCTAATGAAATAACAAGACCGATGAAAACAACACTAATCGTAATTAAGATACTTAGCACGCCAATAAATTTACCGTCCCAATACCCTTTTGTAAAATAAAGCAAAGCAATAATACCAATAACAAAAATTAAAAGCTGTAATCTATTTTTCAACTTGTTTTCACCTATCCTAAAACCAATCTTTCATCATTAATAACAGGTCTCTATGCCGTTATTATCCTCAAACTTGTTATTTTAACACTACACTTTCCCGTGTAGGAAGCAGCCGCCTGCTTTTTCCACCTATATTGTTCGATATGAGCGGAGAGCATTTCCAAAAAAGAGGGCAAAACAAAGACCGATTTCATATACATGAAATCGGCTGCTATTATCGTAAAGGAAAATACTGCTTTACTTGTTCAAGTGCATTTTCACTGATTAATTCTTTTCCATATTCCATTAAACGATGAACGGTTACATTTGATTCATTTGCATATTCTAAAATGATACTTAAAATGTTATCAATTTCAGCTACAAAGTCTTCATCATCTGTAAACTCAACGTATAAATAATATTTTCCTTCAAACACGTACATGCTGTTGATAATATCATCTAACTCTAAATGGTGACTTAAGGAAATTAAATGTTCTAAGTCTTGAAAGCGTGCGACGAACTGTAGCCCTTCGTCTTCTATAATTTCTTCTTCAAAATCAGCTTTTTTATTTTGATTCGCTTGATGATCAAGCAACGCTTCAATTTTTCCATCTACAGGGATATCGATTTTATCATTTTCACCAACAGGTACTTCGAACTTTTGACCGTCTTTTGAAACTTGTGCTCTTGTTACAATAACCTCTAGCCCCTTCTCAAGCGCATGTACTTGAATCCAAAGAGGACCTTCTGCTACAAACTCTTCTTCTTGATGAATTTCGTCCATCATCTCCCAGAATAGCTCTTCACTGCGCTCTCGGCTAAACCAAATTTCATTGCGATCAAATCCACGTTCTTCAATATCTACGTAAGTGACAAAGAATTTTACTGTGTTTTCATTAATGCGTTCGATTTCCATTATCATCTCTCCCTTCGGAAAAATCAGTGAAGGTAATCCGGCCATTTCGAACATTACCCCTAAACGATGAAGGGACTATTTTACCCCCGTGTTAAAGCAATATTACATGTACTTTCTCACTTTGTAAAGCATTCTAACTTGGGATATACAAGCATACACTATTTGAGTGAACCTTGTATATCTATTTTATGACAAAATGCGAAAGAAAGGAAATAAAAAATACTCTGACAACTCATAGCCACCTTACACCTTACTTTGTTATATACATAATCTCTTTACCCTATGAACGCTTTTTGTTAAAAATGAACACAGATAAAGCAATATGAGCTACTTATCCTTACATATTGGGAGGGAAGACTATTGGATTTAGAATTAATAACCTCCATTCTTCTTATTATCGGTATCGATATTGTATTAGGTGGAGACAACGCTATTGTTATTGCCTTAGCAAGCCGCAACTTACCTGAATATCAGCGAAATAAAGCTATTTTTTTAGGGACTGGCTTAGCTGTGATAGTTCGCATTGTACTTACTATTTTAGCTGTTTATTTACTAACTATTCCTTACTTGCAGCTCATAGGCGGTTTTTTATTAGTGATCATTGCCTTTAAGCTTCTTGTATCAGAAGGTGATGATGCATCTTCAATCCGTGCAGGTGTGACATTAGGCGCCGCTGTAAGAACAATTGTATTTGCTGATATTGTAATGGGACTAGATAATGTAATAGCTGTAGCAGGCGCAGCTCATGGAAATATTACCTTGGTTGTCACCGGATTACTCGTATCCGTCCCCATTATTGTTTGGGGAAGCAAGCTCATTTTGTATTTGATGGAACGATTTCCCCTGCTCGTTTATGGTGGGGCAGCTATTTTAGCTTATACTGCTGGAAATATGATTGGACATGAAAAGAACTTACATTCATTCTTTGCAGACCATACATCTCTAGGAACATTTATTCCGTTTATAACAATTGCTGTTGTGCTGATAAGCGGCATGGTTGTTAATAGCTTTCGTTCAACTAAATGATAAAGAAAAGGCCATACTAAACATTTTTATTTAGTATGGCCTTTTCTTTAGTTTAATGAGCACAGCAGTCTTTTATTCATAAAACACTTTGTACACTTAAAAAATAATCTCTGTGAGTAAAAAAAGAATAGATGGTACGAGTAAGCAACCAAGACCTGTATAAAATGTAGCTGTCATGGCTCCATAAGGTACAAGTTTTACATCTGTCGCGGCTAAACCAGCTGCTACACCGCTCGTCGTCCCCATAACTCCTCCATAGATCATTGCTGTACGAGGATTGTTTAATTTGATTTTCTTAGCAAATATCGGTGTCAAAATCATAACTGAAATGGATTTAATTAATCCTACAGCTATACTTAACGCGATAATATCAGAAGAGGCTCCAATCGCAGTTCCAGAAACCGGCCCCACAATATAGGTCACGGCTCCTCCTCCGATTGTGGTCAAAGCAACGGGATCTCTATATCCAAAACAAAGAGCAATAATTACACCTATTACAAAGGAATAGAAAACCCCAAAAAACAAGGCCGTAATCCCGCTGATTCCCGTTTTTTTGACTTCGCTAAAATTGGCGCCGAACGCAGTAGCAATAATGGCAAAATCTCGCAGCATCCCTCCGCCCATTAAACCAATTCCTGAAAATAACTGTATATCAGAAATTCCTTTCTCTCCTCCTGTGTTCACTCCACCGATATAAGCAAGGATTAATCCAAACATAATAGCAATAGCAGATCCGTGAACTCTTCCTTTTGTTAATTTATCTGATAAAAAATAAGCAATATACATGACAATCCCAATAATAGCAAATGCCGTAATCAGCCCGTTATTTTCTAATCCTTCTTTGATCATATTCATCATTTGATTTGCTCCTTAGGTAAAATAGAAAGCTCTATTTCTTGTTCTTTCACCTTCGCTTTCTCTCCTATTCTGCTGATAAATGGTATGGATAAAAAGCCTACTACGACTACTACCACCCCTGCAAGAAGCGCCATGCCTCCTCCATCAAGAGCAGCTACAACATTTTGCTGTGCAGACATTGCTACCACGATAGGAATATAAATACCTCCCCAAAAAGCAATGCCTTCTTCGGATTTTACTTGGAGCTTATTTTTCTTCTTTAAATAATCCACCGCTAGTACAAGAAGAAGCATGGATACCCCTACTCCTCCAACGTTGGCTTCGACTCCCATCAGCCCTCCTAATGCGTCCCCTACAATTACCCCTATCAACATGCAAATAGACAGCAGCGCTACACCGAAGATTATCATATTACTTCCTCCCCACTCCATTATTGAAAGCGTTTACTTTATGATTTAAAAATAGTGTAAAGGAAAAAAGTTGAATAACCTATGCATTTTTAGTTATATACTTATATCAAAAATGACATAATGCAGTTTTTCTCTACTGTTCACTTTAGGTTTATTCGAAAAAGAAATAAAAATCATGACATTTAGTCATGATTCTTATATGTATTCATGAGGCATACCGGAGGGTAAATGTTTAAAATAATCAATCACAAACTGCCTGAAGATTTGTTGTAAATCCGTCACGTAGCCCCCGTTGTTCCAAGCTAAAAAGATAGTACGTTCAAATGTTCCCTCTTCAATTTTCAGCAGTTTTACATCTTTGCCTGTAGAACCTCCCCAAGTTACTTCAGGAATAAAACCTATTCCTTGCTTCGCTCTAATCAAACCTCTTACTGTTGCTGGATCATCGCTTTCAAACGTAATTTGAGGTACAAAATTCTGTTCCTTACAAATTACATCCGTTATTTTCCTTAGCTCTTTTCCTTTCTTTAGCACAATGAATTTCTCATTTTTAAGTTCATTTAACTTTACACGTGATTGTTTGGCCAAAGGATGATCAAGAGGCACTGCAAGCAAAATCGATTCACGAAGCAAAGGAGTATGTTCGATCTGACGGGTTGTTAATGGAAAAGCTGAAATACATAAATCAAAATCAGGCTGTGAATTAGAATTAGTCAAATGCTGCATCAGTCGAAAACGCACCTGAGGATATTGCTCACGAAATCTGCTTAATAGCTCTGGAAGTAAATGTGAACTAGCTAATACAACAAGGCGAATTTCTTCACATGGATCGTTCGACATATCCTTTAGCTCGTGCTTTGCGTCTTCCAATGTTTTTAAAGCAAGTTCTACTTTGGCACAGAATGCTTTACCATACCGATTTAATTTAATGTATTTACCGTTTCGATCAAACAAACGAATGCCTAGCTCTTTTTCTAACTGTGAAATCGTTTTGCTGAGTGCAGGCTGAGATACGTATAGCTCTTCGGCCGCTTTACTGATATGTTCTAGTCTAGCAACTACTTGGAAATATTTTAGCTGTAAAAGCTCCAATCCGTTCACCACCACTTTTATATGTTTAAATATTCTCTTTCTTTACTAATTACATATATACTTCATTTCCCCTGCTATTTCGACAAAAAATAAGCAGCAGAGGCCATTTGGCTCCCTGCTGCTTATTTTTTATATACCAACTTCAAGCAAACGTTACTTGGTTGGTTTCTTATTTAAATCTTAAACAGACAAATATAAAAATTAACCATTCACAAGTCTTTGAGCTTCGCGAAGTTGGAAAGTACGCACTTTACGTGGTAAGAAACGACGGATCTCGTCTTCATTATAACCAACTTGTAGACGTTTTTCATCAATGATAATCGGACGGCGCAATAAGCCAGGATTTTGCTGAATTAATTCATACAAATCTTGCAAAGGCATAGCGTCTACCTGAACGTCTAGTTTTTGGAAAGTTTTCGAACGTGTTGAAATGATTTCATCTGTTCCATCTTCTGTCATACGTAAAATTTCTTTAATCTCGTCGATTGATAACGGCTCTGAAAAGATATTACGCTCTGTATATCCAATATCATTTTCCTCTAACCAAGCTTTCGCTTTACGACAAGATGTACAACTTGGTGATGTATATAATGTAACCATTTACTCCTTCACTCCTTCTATCATAATCGGTCATAACATTTAAAACATGAACTGTAAATCATGTTGTTTTATACAAACTTCAACGAGTGTAAATATTTAATGACTGATAATGAAAATCGATACTACTTTATAATTACTTTTAAAAAATAATATCTATTTGCATTATACTATAAACTTCATCGGAATGATATACTTTTTGAAGCGAACTAGTACATTAGTTCGTTCCTTCACTGTCATTATTTTCATTGCCGATTTTCTTCATTATTTATTTACCACACTACTATTACGAATAAACCTGTAGATTAGTTTCATTTTTTTATTATTTTTTTCTTTTACAAATTCCTCAAATTTTTCAGTCACTAAAAAAGCCTTGCAGAAGAACTGACTTTTCTGCAAAGCTTTTGAGATAACCTCTTATTTATTTAATAGCTGATGTGCTGCTTTTTCCTCGTCTCATTAAGATAGGATACAGTAACAGCCCGATTACAAATAAGCCAATACCTAAGAAAAATGTTTTTAAATCAGCTGTCCCTGTCTTAATCACCCAAAGTGAATAAATAAGTGCTAACGAGGCAATGATTCCGTCTTTTACTCGCGATCCTTTAATGATATCGTACGTCTCACCCGTCACAATAAGCTTTAATTGATAAACTGTCGTCACGAAATAAGGAACTAAATAAGCGAGAGTAGCTACAACAATAGCGAAATTATAGGCTTGCGAAACTGTACCTGAAATAGTCGCAAACAAAAACAGCTGTGTTAAGCCATTTGTTAATGTTAGTGAGCGGGCTGGACTATTGTTCTGATTTGTTTTAGCAAACCACTGTGGAAACAACCCTGATTTTGCTGCTTGATAAGGAACTTCTGCACTAACAACAATCCATCCAACAGTAGAACCTAATAAAGAAATAAGTGCTAAAATGGCCATTACGTAAGCACCTTTATGTCCAATCACCATTTCTAACGTATCTACCAAAGGTTTTTGAGACTGCTGAAGCTGAGCTGTTGAAAGAATCCCCATAGCTAGAAGCGTAATCCCCACATAGATAACCATTGAAATCAATAATCCAAGCAGCGTTGCTTTCTTCACTACTTTTTGTGATTTTGCACGGTTAGATAACAGTACAGCCGATTCAATTCCGATAAACGCCCACAGCGTAGCAATGGCTGCCCCATTGACCTGACTTCCCAATCCTACATTTATCCCCTTTGAATTAACAAATTCTGTACTGACCAGGTTGGATGCGCTAAATAGCGATAGCGCTACAACAATAAATAAGCCGAATCCAATAATTTTAGCTGCCGTTGTGATAAAGTTAATATTACCGGCGCTATTAATATCTCGCTGCAAAATAGCTTGAATTCCCCATAGGACAATAGAACATACTAAAAACGTAATGAATTTTCCAGCTTCTAATTGAAAATTTCCGACTGAAAATAAAATATCCTTACTCTCCATTACTGGAAAGAACGTTGTTAAATATCCCGCAAACGATATGATGACAGATGCTGTTGCAGCCCAGTTAGCTGCCCAATAGCCCCAAGCCATGCTATATCCTGCTACTTTACCTGCTTTAGGCGATGAAAAAAGATTCGCTGCATAACTTTGAGGCCCTCCTTTTAATTCGGGCTTTCTCATGACTAAATTCCCGAATACAAGAGCAATCATGAATACGCCAAGACCTGTTGCAATCCAAGCAAGTGTTGAACCGATTGGACTTGATACGTTTGCTAAATTAGAAGGAAGCATAAATACTCCGCCGCCTACCATATTACCAACTACAAAGGCTGTTAAAAACCAAAGTCCCCATTTTTTATCTTTCATTTGCTCTGTCTCCTTTTGCTTTCTAAAAGCTTAAACTTTTGAGATAGAAAGCTCGATGCTAATCTATTAACACGTAAAAATTATTTGTTTCTTCATTCATCTCTTCATTTGTTTAACAATATAATATATTAGCACACTAAAGCAAAAAGTGAAATAATAAATCCTTCATTTTCTTTTGGAAAAAAATGCGGCTGGAACACAACTACATCAATCTAAAGGCGAACAAATGGGATATATGAGTTCGTATGGATCCCGCTTGTTACACCGCTGCTGATTTCCGTGCAAGACTTCGCTTTCCGCGGGCGGTGAGCCTTCTCGTTGCTTCCGCTCCTGCGGGGTCTCGCTTTTCCCGCAGGAGTCTTCGCCTTGCCCTCCAATCAACAGCTAGAAGCCCTACATACAGTAAACCTACGTTCACCATCACCATAAAAAAATCCGAACGAGTTGGATTCTTAATCAAGAATTCAACTCGTTCGGATCTTTCTTCAACGAAACTACTTTTGTCCGAGCCTTATTTTTTATCTTTTATGAAAACCTTTTGAATAGTAGACAACAACCAATAAAATAAACCATATCGGACCTACAATAAGGGCTATTCTTGTATCAGAAGAAAAACCCATCACCACTACTACTCCCGCTAAGAAAGCAAGAGAGAGATATGACGTATACGGGAAGAACGGAAGCTTATATTTTAAATCACTTACTTGCTGATCGCTTAATCCCTTGCGGAAGCGAATTTGAGAAAGTAAAATAATTCCCCATGTCCAAATTGCTCCAATAGTGGCAATACTCGTCACCCACGTGAACACCTTATCAGGAACAACATAGTTTAAGCCAACTCCGATTAGCAGTACAACAGCTGAAGCAATAACTGCTGCACCAGGCACGCCGCCTTTTGTTAAGTTAGCATAGCGTTTTGGAGCTTCTCCGTGCTGAGCTAAATTAAATAACATACGGCCCGTACTAAAAATTCCACTGTTACAAGAAGATAAAGCCGCTGTTAACACTACAAAGTTTATAATCCCTGCTGCAGCGGGTATTCCAGCTTTATCAAATGTTAAAACAAATGGACTTCCTTGTGTTCCAATCTCTGGCCAAGGATAAATAGACATAATAACAAACAAAGCTCCGATGTAAAAAATCAAAATTCTCCACAGTACATTATCAATTGCTTTTGTTAGTGTTTTTTCCGGATTTTTCACCTCTCCTGCTGTTACCCCAATCATTTCAATACCAAGGTAAGCAAACATAACCATTTGAAGTGATAAAAGAACACCTTTCATACCATTCGGGAAAAAGCCCCCGTGACTCCATAAATTACTGATTCCTGTTGCAATACCGCCATTTCCAATTCCAAAGATAATCATGCCCAGTCCCAGCACAATCATAAGGATAATCGTTACTACTTTAATAAGAGAAAACCAAAACTCTAGTTCGCCATATGCTTTTACAGCTAAAAAGTTAACCCCTGTCATGATAACGAGTGCTGCAAGTGCCCATATCCACTGAGGTACACCTGGGAACCAAAAATCCATATATACTCCAACAGCTGTAATTTCAGCCATACATGTAATAATCCACATAAACCAGTAGTTCCAGCCTGTTAAATAACCAGCAAGTGGCCCTAAATAATCGTTAGCATACTTACTAAAAGAACCGGCTACTGGATTTTGTACTGCCATTTCACCTAACGCTCTCATAATAAAAAACATAATAAGACCACTGATTCCATACATGATAAGAATACCAGGACCCGCTAACCGAATAGCGGATGCAGAACCTAAAAACAGTCCAACTCCGATAGCTGCACCTAAAGACATTAAGCTAATATGTCTTTCCTCAAGTCCACGGCTTAATTCTTTTTCTTGCGTGTTCCCTTGCATAATTCTCTCTCCTAACATATCCATTTCATTTAATAGCGATAGCGGCTACTTGTATGGTATTAACTTATTTTCCAGCCAAATAATTCTAGGCAGTGTATGTACTAATAATCTGATATTGCAAGTTTCACACCTTCACTTTTACCGCTATCACATCTATAAAATACAATATTAAAAAAACTTCACTTTGTTCATTTTATCAAAAATCACAAAAAATGCGATAGTTTTTTGTGATTTTCACAAATAAACTTACGATCGAAATATAATAAAAACCATTTTTTTCATTATATGTTCTTATCTCACTATAATTATCTAATTATTAAGAATAATCAATCGATTATTCTTCTATATTTTCAATTATAGATGCTTACTTTTCCCTAAAAAGGGTAAAGATAAGATAACTGTTTAAACACTATTATGAACATCATCATGAAACGATCAGTAGGAGGGTGCTATGAATTGGTATGAAAAACTAAGTCAATATTTTCCCATTGAAGAAATGAAATCAAAGAAGCATATCGAAACGCTTTTACAAGAACGCAGCGATATTTATCATAAAAATGAAGGACCTCACCACGTATTAATGTACGTGGAAACAGACCAATTTATCTTTATTGATTACCTCTTTGTTTCAAAAGACGCTCGAGGTCAAGGGCTTGGCGGTAAATTAATTGATGAGTTAAAACAGCATAACAAACCAATTATTTTAGAAGTAGAGCCTGTAGACTATAAAGATTCAGACTCAGCAAAACGACTGCATTTTTATAAACGTGCAGACTTTAAGCATGCTCAAACAATTGGCTATAACCGCCGGTCATTAGCTACAAATGAAATTAACCAGATGGAAATTCTATACTGGTCTCCTACCTCTGAAACAGAGGAAAGCATTTTAAATAAAATGAAAAAAACGTACGAGTTAATTCATACGTACAAAGACACAGAAATATATGGTGCGTCTTATCAGCCGGCAGATCAAGTGTTAAAAATTGACAAAAATCGTAAAGATGGCGATATCTTAGCAGATTTATAAAAAGAAGGTAGACATGCGTCTACCTTCTTTTTATATTTTTGAATTATTATTCAAAATAAAACATTATTAATCACTTATATTCCTTTAGTTATAAGGTTTATACATAGATATTTTGTCTTAAATATAAAATTCTGAAAATTTTTAATAGTATTTTTCAACCCTTTACTGTATAATACCTGTAAAGCGCTAATGTTACTTGTTCTTACATGTTTTTTGCAACTTGAAGCTTAGTGTTCTTTGATAACTAAATAAAAAAACGACCTCGTTGTGAGATCGTTTTTGTTATGTTGTATATGTGGCAAACTCTGCTTGAGAACAAGACACGTAGTGACCTGGAGATACTTCTCTAAGCTCTGGTTCTTCACCGTTATAGTCATGGATACTTGGATCATAAATTTTGCGCTGACGCGTTTTTTCACTGTCAGGATCGGGAAGCGGAATAGCTGAAAGCAACGCTTTTGTATATGGATGAACAGGGTTTCGATAAAGTTCATCACTTGGTGCAAGCTCTACAATCTTACCTCTGTACATAACGCCGATGCGGTCACTGATGTATTTTACCATTGACAAATCATGGGCGATAAATAAATATGTTAGTCCACGTTCACGCTGTAACTTCTTCATTAAGTTAACAACTTGAGCTTGTATAGACACGTCCAAAGCTGAGATTGGTTCATCTGCGATGATAAAATCAGGTTCTACTGCCAGTGCTCTTGCGATACCGATACGCTGACGCTGGCCGCCACTAAACTCATGTGGATAGCGATTTGCATGTTCTTTGTTAAGCCCCACTGTTTCAAGAAGCTCGTGAACCTTTGTCATACGCTCCTTTCTCGTCTTAGCTAAACCGTGAATATCAATGCCTTCTGCTATGATATCTGCTACGGTCATACGAGGGTTAAGCGACGCATATGGATCTTGGAAAATCATTTGCATTTTACGATTGAATTTTTTAAGCTCTGAGCGAGATTTGCGACCATGTACATTTTCGCCATTAAATAGCACCTCACCGCTAGTAGCGTTATATAAACGAATAATCGTTCTGCCTGTCGTTGACTTTCCGCAACCGGATTCACCTACAAGCCCTAATGTTTCTCCGCGGAAGATGTCAAACGTCAGACCATCAACTGCTTTAATTGTTCCTTTACTTGTGAAAAAATGTTGCTTTAAGCCTTTAATCTCTAATAATTTATCTGTCATGTTATTCACCATCCTTCGCTACGAGTACAGGTGTCCTGTATACATTATCAACTTTACGCATGCGGCGCTGAACTGAAGCAGGCGGCTCTACTTTTGGTGCATCGGGATGTAACAGCCATGTTTTCGCATAGTGCGTATCAGATATTTTGAACATTGGAGGTTCTTGCTCAAAATCGATTTTCATTGCGTATGGATTTCGCGCTGCAAATGCATCTCCTTTTGGAGGATTCGTTAAATCTGGCGGCGTTCCAGGAATAGCAGCCAGCTCTTCTTCTGCCTCGTTATCTAAGCTTGGCATAGAAGCTAGCAGTCCCCACGTATACGGATGTTTTGGATCGTAAAACACTTCATCCACTGTGCCCATTTCAACAATTTGACCAGCATACATAACGGCTACTCGATCTGCTACATTTGCTACTACACCAAGATCATGGGTAATAAAGATAATAGATGTATCCGTTTTTTTCTGAATGTCTTTCATCAATTCTAAAATTTGAGCTTGAATTGTTACATCAAGCGCCGTTGTTGGTTCATCAGCGATCAATAGCTTCGGATTAGAAGCAAGAGCCATCGCAATGACAACACGCTGTCTCATCCCGCCGCTGAATTCATGCGGATATTGATTCACACGCTGTTCTGGAAAAGGAATTCCTACAAGCGTTAATAACTCGACTGCCCGTTTTTTTGCTTCTGCTTTAGACACTTTGGAATGCTTGATTACGACTTCACCAATTTGAGCCCCAACTTTCATCGTTGGATTCAAGGAAGTCATCGGATCTTGGAAGATCATACCGATATCTTTACCGCGAATAGCTTCCATTTCTTTATCCGTTTTCTTAGCTAAATCAATGCCGTCAAACAGCATTTCGCCGCTTTTGATTCGGCCAGGAGGCATCGGAATAAGGCGCATGATCGTTTGTGAAGTTACACTTTTACCAGATCCTGATTCACCAACAATTGCTAAAGTTTCACCTTTATTTAAGTGGAAGTTAACGCCGCGAACAGCTTGAACTTCTCCGCCATATGTTTTAAATGATACAGCTAAATTTTTTACTTCTAATAAACGTGACATATGAGTTCACTTCCTTACTTACGTAGTTTTGGATCTAACGCATCTCGTAATCCATCACCAATTACGTTGAACGCTAAGATTGTTAAACAGATAAACAAACCTGGGAAAAATAAGCGCCAAGGATAGTATTCCAAAGCAGGTAAGCCTTCTGAAGCCATTGTTCCCCAGCTTGCAAGCGGTGCCGGAACGCCTAGTCCCAAGTAGCTTAAAAATGCTTCTGTAAAGATTGCTGAAGGAATCGTTAGTGTCATTGTTACTAAAATTGGACCTGTTGCGTTAGGAATAAGATGTTTAAATAAAATACGTTTTGTTGTTGCTCCTAATGTTTGTGAAGCCATTACGTACTCTTGGTTTTTCAACTGCAATACCTGTCCACGCACAATACGGGCCATGTTAATCCAGCCGGTAATGGTCATCGCTAAAATCATCGTGCCTAACCCTTGGCCAAGCATAACCATTAAAATAATAACCAGTAAAAGGTAAGGAACACCATATAAGATATCCGCAACACGCATCATTGTTTCATCCGTACGGCCGCCGCGGTATCCAGAGATGCTTCCCCAAACTACGCCGATGAATAAATCAATTAAAGCTGCTGCTAACCCGATAAATAATGAAATACGAGCGCCTTCCCACGTACGAGCAAAAACATCACGCCCTAATTCATCTGTACCGAACCAGTGCTCAGAAGATGGAGCCTGATTAGCATTCAGTAAATCATTGGTTGCATAATCATATTTCACCATCAATGGACCAAATATAGCCATAAAAACAAGGAGAACCATTAGTACTACACCAAACATAGCAAGCTTGTTTTTGCGAAAACGAATAAAAACATCTTGCCAGAATGAAAGACTCGGTTTTTCAATCTTTTCTGCCTGAGCGCGGTCAATCCCTGCTGTTTCAAACATTTCTTTAGGAATCTTCGGAAGTTGCTGCATAGTTACTCTCCTTTCTTAGCACCTGTAAGTTTAATTCGAGGGTCAATGAAGCCGTATGCAATATCTACAAGCAAGATACAAAAAAGTAGTAAAATACTGTAGAACACCGTTACGCCCATAATCGTTGTGTAATCTCGGTTTGAGATACTGAGTACAAAGTGTGAACCTAATCCCGGGATACCAAATATTTTTTCAATAACAAAGCTACCCGTTAAAATCCCTGCTACTAAAGGTCCCATATAGGATACGACTGGAAGCATCGCATTTCGCATGGCGTGCTTAACTGTAATAACGCCTCTGCTTAAACCTTTTGCTTTCGCTGTACGAATATAATCATTGCTTAATACTTCAAGCATACTCGAACGAGTCAATCGTGCGATAAATGCCATAGGGGTTGAAGCAAGCGCGAGAGCTGGTAACACCGTGTGTGCCCAAGATTCCCAGCGTGCAACCGGAAAAATTTGTAGTTTCATAGCCAGAACGTATTGTAATACCGCTGCCATGATAAAACTCGGAACTGAGATTCCTAGAACTGCAATAACCATCGCCGTGTAATCTTGCCACTTATTATGTTTTAAAGCAGCAATAACACCAAGTACTACACCAATAGCAATTGCTATTAAAATAGCTTCCATCCCTAGCATGAATGAAACAGGGAATCCGCCGTTAATCAAATCATTTACCGTTTGGCCTTTATATTTGAAAGATGGACCAAAATCCCACTTTAAAATTGATGTTAAATAATCAAAGTACTGATGGTACCAAGGCTGGTCTAAACCGTAATACTGATTTAGATTTTTTTGAATTTCAGGGGGAAGCTGCTTTTCTGATGTGAATGGACCTCCTGGAACAGCACGCATTAAGAAAAAGGTCGCTGTTACGATCAGCCATAATGATAGAAACATATAAATAAGTCGTTTTCCTATATATTTGAACACCCCGACACACCTCCATATTTTTACAAAATTCGCGCACAAGAAAGAAAAGTATATGGAGCACCAGGCCCCATATACCCTTTGTCACAATTGATGTTACTTACTCAAAATGAGCCCACTTAATCTGAATGTCTCCAAGTCCAGACATCACAACATCTTTCAGCTGCTTGTCTTGTACCCAAGCGTTTGTGTAGAAGTAGATTGGTGCCACTGGCATTTCATCCATGAAGATACCTTCTGCTTTTTTCAACATTTCCAGACGTTTTTTAGGATCTGTTTCTTTTTGAGAGTCAATTAATAACTTTTTATATTCTGGGTTTTCCCAGTTTGTATCATTGTTTCCGCCTTTTTTATCACGGAACAATTCTAAGAAGTTGATTGGATCGTTAAAATCCCCTAACCAGCCCATACGTCCAACCTGATAATCTCCTTGGTGTAACTTTTCAATGTAAACAGCCCACTCAGAGTTGTCTAACTGTACTTTAATGCCAAGGTTTTTCTTCCACATATCTTGAACAGCTTGTGCAATTTTTGCATGTTTTTCATCCGTGTTGTATGAAACCTTAATTGCTGGTAGTTCTGAAGCATCTTTAAGGCCCATTTCTTTCAAGCCTTTTTCTAAATATTCTTTTGCTTTTTTCACATCATTGTCTTTGAAGTAGCCTTTTTTGTTATCTTCAAACATTGTTGGTGGTACAGCCGCCATCGCTGGAACTGAACCGTCTTTTGTAATTTGTTCTGTAATACCTTTACGATCAATTGCATAAGCTAATGCTTTACGAATGTTCACATTGTCTAAAGGTTTTTGTTCTGTATTAAACTTGTACCAGTAAGTACCTGCAATCTCTTGAATGTTTAATGAACCGTCTTTCTTTAATTCAGGAAGTGCATCAGCCGGTAATTGACCAGTAGGCATACCCGCCCAGTCTAATTCACCGTTTTTGAACATTGAAAGTTCAGTGTTGTTATCATTGATCATGTACATTTCAACTTTTTTAAGTTTTACAGCATCTTTATCCCAATAGTTTTCATTAGGAACTAACTCGATTTTGTCATTATGTTTCCAAGTTTTAAGCTTGAAAGGACCGTTTGACGTATAGTTTTCGCCTGCATTTGTGTACCATTTTTCATTTGATTCAGCAATTTTCGTATTCACTGGGAAGTACGTATAGAAAGCTGTTAATTCTAAGAAATATGGCGTTGGGTTTTCTAATGTTACCTCAAGCGTTTTATCATCTGTTGCTTTAACGGCAACATCATCTAATGAACCTTTTCCTTCATTGGCAGCTTGTGCATTTTTAACATAGTATAATTGATATGCATATTGAGATTCGTTTTTAGGATCTAACGCCCATTTCCATGCATATTCGAAATCTTTTGCTGTTACAGGGTCACCATTTGACCATTTTGCATCGTCGCGAATAGTAAACGTATATTTAGTTTGATCATCGCTGACCTTCACATCTTTCGCCATTGCATTTTCAGGTTTTCCATCTTTACCGATACGAGTTAAACCCTCAAATGTTTGTAATAATACGTTTGATGACGTTGAATCATTAGCTAAGCCTGGGTTCAGTGAAAAAGGCTCAGTTTTAATGTTTACGCGAAGCTCTTGCTCTTTCTTCTTGTCGCCGCCATCACTGCTAGCATTTTCACTGCCACCAGATTCTTTGTTAAATCCACATGCAGCTAAAAACAAGCTCATTACAAGCAGCAAACTGAAAAGAATCGACAACCTTTTCTTCATTGCGTGTTACCCCCTATTAAATTTTGTTTGTGTGGCAACCATATTTTTTTGATATGTACTAATTTCTTAATCCTCTTTCAATACAAAATAATCAGTTATTTTTTCGCGTAGTAGAGCATTAAAGACCTCACTGCAAAATTATTCTTCTACCCTATGAAACTGTCATCAATTGTTTACATGCTGTAAATCCAATGTATGCGCTTAATATGTAGAAGACTCATTCATTACAAAATTCGCTAATTGAAACAAAACATTGTCTATTTTGTGTTTTCTGAAAACTTAAGAAATTGTAATACCTTTGTAAAAAATATGTTTGTTACGCCTATTATAAATATTTTAAAAATTTATTGCAATACTATTATTTAATGGTATTTTTTTGTCACGAGAGAAAAAACCTTATCTTATAAGGATTGTGCCTACTTGTCAGACGTCCAAAATCTTTTTTGTAGTATAGGTATTACAATAGTATTACAAAGCCATTAGAAATACTAAATAAAAGATTTTTACCAAATTCTCCACCAAATTTTCATTAAGAAATGCTTTAATTAAAAGGTTCTTGTCTTTTTTTGCCGCTGAAAAATTCCAGTAAATTGTCTTATAAAACTTTTTAGCGATAAGATGTTTAAATTCCTGCTTTTTCGCGTTATAATAACGAATAACTATATAATTAAAGCTGTGAAAAAGAGTAGTATGCAGAATTTTCATTTTTAGAGAGTTTGTGGCTGGTGAGAACAAACATTGAAACCTGCAGAATGGACTTTGGAGCTTTCAAGTGCAAAGCTTGAACGTTGACCTCAACGTTATATGAATAAAGATAGTTCACAATTATGTGTGCTAATTAGGGTGGCAACGCGGTCCATTCGCCCCTAGCTTATGCTAGGAGCGGATGGGCCTTTTTATGTTGTATCCGTAAATTAGCATCATATATGTGCAGATGAAAGGAAGATTTGATGAAAACAATTTTTTCAGGTATTCAACCAAGCGGTACAATCACTTTAGGTAACTACATTGGAGCGATGAAGCAATTTGTTGAACTTCAACATGACTATAACTGTCATTTTTGTATTGTAGATCAGCATGCGATTACAACGCCTCAAGATCGTTTAGCACTTCGTAAAAACATTCGCGGCCTTGCTGCTCTGTATGTAGCAGTAGGAATTGATCCAGCAAAATCGACTTTATTTATTCAATCGGAAGTGCCCGCCCACACAGAAGCGGGATGGATGCTACAGTGCGTAGCGTATATCGGTGAACTTGAACGTATGACTCAGTTTAAAGATAAGTCCGCTGGAAAAGAAGCAGTATCAGCAGGATTACTAACTTATCCTCCATTAATGGCAGCTGATATTCTTTTATACAACACCGATTTGGTTCCAGTTGGTGAAGATCAAAAGCAGCATTTAGAATTAACGCGTGATTTAGCTGAACGCTTCAACAAAAAATACAATGATATCTTCACTATTCCTGAAGTACGTATTCCAAAAGTGGGCGCACGCGTCATGTCTCTTCAAGATCCTACGAAAAAAATGAGCAAGTCCGATCCAAACCAAAAAGCTTTCATTACGCTCTTGGATGACGCAAAAACAATTGAAAAGAAAATCAAAAGTGCCGTAACGGATTCAGAAGGTATTGTTCGCTATGATAAAGAAAATAAGCCAGGTATTTCAAACTTATTAAGTATTTATTCAATCCTAGCCAATAAATCGATCGAAGACATTGAAGCAATGTACGAAGGCAAAGGTTATGGTGACTTTAAAGCTGACACAGCTAAAGTAGTAGCTGAGGCCCTCGCTCCAATTCAAGAAAGATATTATGAATTAGTTGATTCTAGCGAGCTAGATGATATTTTAGATCAAGGTGCCGATAAAGCAAATGCAACGGCTAATAAAATGCTTCGCAAAATGCGAAACGCAATGGGAATTGGCCGTAAACGTTAAAAAAACGACTGCTATGCAGTCGTTTTTTTAATTAACTTTTGGCTCTTGTTCAATTTCCCAAAGTTTTTCAAAGAAAGGTTGTCCTTTTACTAAGCGCTCGCATAATAATTTATGCTTCGGTGACCACCCTGACTTCGTTTCATCGTATAGCTGATTCCATACGTCTTGAAACGACATCTCTTGAATGTCTTCGTACTTCGTTGGATTCCACTCTGTGTACCAGTAGCGGATTTGAGCTGTATTTTTTGTTGTATGTAGCTGATCAAGTGCCATAAATAACAGCTGTTTTAGCTGACGTTCTTTACGTGTTAGTCCTCTCATCGTTTCAGGAGACGGCGAAAGAATATGATGCTCTTTTTTATTCAGCTCGTCTTCACTGAACTTATATTCTAGCTCTTCTTGATCCGCAATCATCTCATAGACTAACTGTTCTTGTCTTGGAATTAAGCGGCTTTTTCGAATCGGAATATGATATCCCATCGTATCAATTGCTAAAATATTCGTTCCATCTGTAACGATAAAACAATATTCCACCTGCGTGCGTTCATGATTTTTCCGAATGTATGCTTTCTGATAGACATCTTGTAGTAGTTGTTGAGGTAGCTCGGAAAGATCATTTTCAATGTAATGAAATAAAAGCGGATTTACTTTTAATAATGGTGCTTGATCGAGCAGTTCTACACAATCGTCTTTTCTCCACTCATGGAAATGACACACATTATAACCGTTTTCTTCGCCTTCAAACCAATTAACCCATACATCATGAAGATATAGCATAATTTACCCCTCACTTACTATCTGTTTGTTATCCATCAGTATAGGCAGAGAAAGGAATTTTTATTCCAAATGATGTTATTTTTCTAAAAATTAATTGTAAAATGCCTTCGTTTTTGGCTATTATTCAAATGCACTTATTTCGAAGCTCAGATATAACGCCAGTGCTAATGATTACTAAAGGCTTCATGAGCTATATCCACCCCTATAAGCAGAAAAAAATCCGAGTTTCTTCTATAGTAATAGGTTTGTCAGGAGGTCTGACAAACCTAAAAAAATCTATCACACTTTTGTGATAGATTTTTAACGAAGAGATTTGGGATTCAAAGCATCTTTTAATCCTTCACCAATGAAGTTGATAGCTAGGATCGTTAATGTAATAGCTAAACCTGGCGGAACCCACATCCAAGGCTTATTCTGCAGCACATCTGATTCCCTTGCTTCTGTAAGCATATTCCCCCAGCTTGGCGTATCAGCCGGCACGCCAAAACCGATAAAGCTAATCGCTGACTCAAACACAATAAGGATCGCCATTTGCAAACTGGCTTGAACCACAATCGTTGAAAATACATTTGGCAGCAAATGTTTAAAGATGATTTTAAACGGGCTGCACCCAATGGAAACAGCTGAAAGCACATATTCATTTTCTTTTTCAGCCAAGATTTTGCTTCGAACCAACCGGGCCGTACTTCCCCAGCTTAGGAAACTAACAACTAGGATAAGCGTCCAAACGCCTGAGATCTTTCCAATTAGGATTGTATTTAACACTACAACGAAAACAATTAGCGGAAAGTTTAATACAAAGTCTGTAAAACGCATTAAGAATTGATCCACTTTGCCTCCGTAATAACCCGCAATCGAACCAATAAGAGTTCCGATTAAAATAACGAGTGTTGTACAAGCAACTCCAATCAGTAACGAAGTTCTTCCTCCATACAATGTACGTGCAAATACGTCTCGCCCATTAGTATCCGTTCCAAACCAATGCTCACTAGAAGGCGCTGCATTCATCGCCATATAGTCGATACGTGTAATATCTGCTTTTGTAAGCAGCGGTGCAAAAATGGCAAGAAGCGTAATCACAATCATAAAAGCTAAACTTATCATGGCTAGTTTATTTTTAACAAACTTCTTTCGCGCAATCGCCCATGGAGAAAGGTTTTTAGGAGCTTTCATATTCACTTCTGTCTGTACATCTTTTTTCGTTACAATTTCCATACTTTCTCCTCCTAATCCAAACGAATACGCGGATCTGCTACGCCGTATAACAAATCAGCAACCAGATTCCCAACCAGTGTTAAAATTGAAAACAACATTGTAAGCGACATCATAACTGAGTAGTCACGAGTTGCTACAGAGTCAACAAACAACTTTCCGATTCCTGGATACGTAAAGATCGTTTCTGTAATGATAGAACCGCTAATGATTGTTACAAGATCAAACCCTAAAAACGTAATAAGCGGAATCATTGAGTTGCGTAAGATATGAACATTATAAATTTTAGATTCTTTTGTCCCTTTTGCTCTAGCTGTGCGTACAAAATCTTTGCGACTGTTTTCAATAATATCATTGCGCAAAAATTGGGTATACTGCGCGGTCGACATCAAGCCAAGAATCAGCGCGGGTAATATAACGTGATGAATTCTACTTTGAATAAATTCCCATGATCCCTCTTTCAATCCTACTTCAACAGAACCGCTAAATGGAAACCAACCTAACTGAAAGGAAAATAAATAAATGCCTACGATTCCTGCGATAAACGATGGAACCGCTAATGCAAAGTAATTATATCCTGCAATAAAGTTATCTGCTAAGGTATACGGTTTTCTTCCTGCATACATACCTAAAATAAATGCAAACACATACGTAATCAAAAGCGAAGTCAAAGCTAAAAAGATAGTATTAGGCATACGCTCTAAAATAATATCTAATGTCGGTAACTTATGAGTTGTTGACTTTCCTAAATCTCCTTGTGCCACTCCCTTTACCCAGTTCCAATATTGAACGTAGATAGGATCGTTATATCCTAGCTTATCACGCATTTCCTCAATGTATTTTGGATCTGTATTACTAGGGTTGATTTCTCCCCCAAAAGGGTCCCCTGGCATCATTTTTGCCAGGGAAAACACAACAAAGGAGATCAGAATCAACATTGGAATCATCCCTAAAATACGTCTTAGTGAGTATTGCAGCATCGTTGACTCTCCTTTACATGTAAAATACTTATTCCGTTACAGACCATTTCTCCGGATCTACAACTACCGTTGATGGATCTAGAGTTACGTTTTTCACACGCTTATTCACAGCATAAATATTGATATTTTCCCATAAAGGAAGTGCTGGCAGCTGCTCATTAAAGAATTTTTGCCATTTTACATATACATCTTTACGGTATTTATCATCAAATGATTTTTCACTCAAACCGTCTTTAAGCATTTCATCAGATTCCTTATTTACCCAACGGCCATAGTTCCATTCAGCATCAGAGCTCCATAATCCTGTAGGATCTGGATCTGAACCAGTGTCCCAAGAACCAAAGAACGCTTCTAACGCCTTATCGTCGTTATCTTTCATTTCATTGTACAAGTTAAATTCAACAAGTGAACCCGTTGCTAATTTTGTTTTAATACCAATATCATTCCATGCTTGCATAATAGCCTTCGCACGACCCTCGAAGTTGGCTGGACCAGCATAGTGGCCGAATGAGATCGTAAATGGTTTTCCGTTTGGATCTTCTACAAAACCGTCATTATTCTTGTCTTTATAACCAGCTTCAGCTAATAATTTTTTAGCTTTTTCAGGACTATACTTGTACTTTGTTAAATCTTTTTGGTCAGCAGCAATCCAGAATACAGACGGAATAACTGTGTTAGAAACAACCGCTTTGTCGTTCATAAATGCTTTTACCATTGCTTTTCTATCTATTGCATAAAGCAATGCTTGGCGAAGTTTTAGATCTTTGAACTTTTCGTAATCATCTACGTTTTTACCAGCTTTTTGATCACGATGTCCAAATCGTAGACCAATATACGAATAACTAGTTGATTTCCCTTCCAAAAAGTCTAAGTTTTCTGCTTTTTCAACTTGCCCTAGATCAGCTGGGCGAACATCCATAATGTCGACATCGCCTTTTTTCAATGCTCCGGCGGAAACAGATGGATCCAGTACTTTTACAACAACACCATCAAGGTGAGGTTTACCTTTCCAATAATCATCATTACGTTCCATTTGGACATATTCACTTGCTACCACTTTTTTCACTTTAAACGGTCCAACACCAATAGGCTCTTTACGAACTTGTTTGGACTCTGCAAGATCTTTTACAGCAATTCCTTCATAGTACTTTTTCGGCATTGGATACGGCCACAGATTGTCTAAGTTATTTACACGAACTTCTTTAAACGTTACTTTAAATGTTTGCGGATCTACTACTTCAACTCCAGAAATAGAATCCGCTTTGCCGTCGTGATATTCTTGAGCGCCTTTAATATGCTCAACGTTTACATAGCGTGGACCTGTATAGTCTTTATTGGCAATCGTTTCATACGTATATTTAAAATCATCTGCAGTTAATGGATCTCCGTTATGCCACTTAATGCCCTTCTTTAATTTAAACGTGTAAGTTAATTTATCACCACTCACGTCCCAAGTAGCTAAGTCAGATTTAATCTTTAATTTCTTATCATAAGTAAAGAGACCTTCATTGATAAATTCTAAGATTTGGCTATCATATGCACTACCATACAATGCGTACTCAAAAAGCCCTTCCGGCGCTCCGTCAATCCCATACGTAATCGTTCCGCCATCTTTTGGCTTGTCTGTTTTCGCACCTTCAGTTTTTGTTTCTCCGCCTTCTTTATTACTAGAAGATGAAGAACTGCTTCCACCGCTGCATGCCGCTAGAAAAAGCGATAGCACAAGCAAAATGGAAACAAGTGATAAAAACGATTTCTTTTTCATCATGACGTTCCCCCTATTTAACTAATAATCTGTTCGTATGTAGCTTTTACGAGTTATATAAATGGCAAGCTACTTGATGGCCAGGTCTCACCTCCTTTAAGGCAGGTTTCGTTTGGGCGCACTCTGCCATGGCATGTATACAGCGAGGATGAAACGCACAGCCTTTTGGCGGATCAATTGGACTTGGGACATCTCCCTGTAAAATAATACGCTGTTTTTTCTTTCGCGGATCTGGTTCAGGTATAGCCGATACAAGCGCTTGCGTATAAGGGTGCAATGGCTCTGCGTATAGACTTTTCTTATCAGCAATTTCCACTAAACCGCCTAGGTACATAACACCGATACGGTCACTCATATGTTTAACAACACTCAAATCATGGGCAATAAATAAAAAGGTTAGGTCGAATTCTTGTTGAAGTTCTTTAAGAAGGTTTAAAACTTGTGATTGGACAGAAACGTCGAGTGCCGATACCGGTTCATCAGCAATAATAAGTTTTGGACGAAGTGCAAGTGCACGTGCAATTCCAATCCGCTGACGCTGTCCACCGGAAAATTCGTGAGGATATTTATAGTATGCATCTTCCGGTAACCCTACTTTTGTAAGTAGATTCATAACTTCTGATTTTAATTGATTGGTTGATTTTCCTGTAAAATTCCGAATTGGTTCAGAAATAACATCTCCAACCATTTGCATTGGATTGAGGGAAGCATAGGGATCTTGAAAAACCATTTGAAAATCTTGTCTAATTTTACGGAGAGAAGTTCCTTTTACTTCTGTGATATCTTTACCATCGAAAATAATTTTTCCGCTAGTTGGTTCCAACAGTCTTAGAATCGTTCTTCCTGCCGTGGATTTTCCACAGCCAGATTCTCCTACTAGACCGAGCGTTTCTCCTTTTCGAATAGCAAAAGAAATACCGTCAACTGCTTTTACATCACCAATTTTCTTTCGAAAAAATCCGCCGTGAATAGGATAGTAGGTTTTTAAATGCTGAACTTCTAGCAATACATCTTTCACCGCTTTAGTCATTAGCTTGTCTTCACTCCTTTTGACGGATAGCTATTTTTATACAGCAGACATGCGACATCATGCCCCTGTGAATCCTGGCGAAGAACAGGCGTAACGGAACTGCAGTCTTCCATTGCATGAGGACATCGGTTAACGAAACGACAGCCTGTCCGCGGCATGTTTACAAGAGAAGGCACAATTCCTTTGATCGTATTTAATACTTCTACATCATCTTCCATGCGTGGAATTGAGTGAAGAAGCGCTTTCGTGTACGGATGTTTTGGGGCATAAAATAACGTATCAACATCTGTATGCTCAACAATTTTTCCGCCATACATGACAATCACTTCATCACACATCTCAGCAACTACTCCTAAATCATGTGTAATCATAATAATAGACATATCATTGCTTTCTTGAATCTCTTTTAGCAATTCTAAAATTTGAGCTTGAACCGTAACATCTAGGGCTGTTGTCGGCTCATCAGCAATTAAAAGTTTAGGCTGACAAGCTACCGCCATGGCAATCATGACACGCTGCCTCATTCCTCCTGACAGCTGATGCGGATATTCATCGACGAGCTTTTCAGATCTCGAAATACCAACGCTTTTTAAAAGCGCAATGCTTTTTTCACGCGCTTCCGCTTTCGATATATTCATATGGTTAAACAATACTTCCTGCAGCTGATACCCAATGGTTAACACAGGATTAAGGGATGTCATCGGTTCTTGGAAAATCATTGAGATGTCTTTCCCCCGCACATCATTCATCTCATCTTCTGATAAGTGCGTAAGATTCTTTCCTTTAAATAAAACGCTTCCGCTTCTAATTTGACTATTCACTTTAGGTAATAGCCCAATAACGGATAAAGACAATACGCTTTTTCCACAGCCAGATTCTCCTACAACTCCTACAATTCGCTTTCGTCCGACTTGAAACGACACGTCGTCCACAGCATTATGCCAGGAATCATTAATGGAAAAAGCAGTTTGTAAATTTTTTACTTCTAGTAAAGGTGTTGATTCGACGGGCTTTTTATCCATTTATAGTGCACACCTCATTTTTCTAAAAATTGTTATATTTGAATAAGATATTATTACAATTTTATTACAAAATCAATATATTTTGAAAATTAATTATATTTTTTATTTTTAAAATAATGATTTCTGAATATCTCTTCGGCACTTTAACGCACAAACCTCCTAATTTTTTGTTGGAAATAGGATAAAATTTACTATTTTCAACTTCAGGTATATAGAACTTGTTTTTTTACAGTTGGAACGCAGATTTTTTTAAGATAGTATTGGTGCTAAGAGGAAGCAGCTGGGTAGTAGTTAAAGTGTGAGGCTTCATACATGAAGTAACAAGATGATAACCAATATTGTAGCCCATCATTTCTGGATACCAATTTTGACCGAATAACAGTTGATCATATTTCTTTTCGTCAGCGTGCAGATTGTAATAAGGTTTAACATGCTTTTCCCACATTTTTTTAGCTTCTTCAATGGTATAATAATTTGTCCAAGGAGCTAAATATTTTTTACCACAATACTCCTCTACAGCTCTTTCAGCTAACCCTTCCATCATCATAGCGTCTAACAAAGTAATCGTTTCATCAGATTTATTAATGGCTTTTAGCCTGCAAACGTGATGGTATTCATGGGTAAGTACCGCTAACATTTCTTCATCGGATGTATGACTTGTCATAAACACAAATAATTTATCGGTAAAAGCGACACCTGCTCTTCCGTTAAATTCACGCTGCATTTTTCGATTTCTAGGATTGCTTGGAAGCAATAACACCGCTACATCGGGCCCATTCCATGCTTTTTTAAGCTTCTCGTAATGTGCTTTAACTTTCTTCCAAACCTGTCTTTTCTTCATTTCTTCTAGTTCTTTTATAAACATTAAAGAAGGCGGACACATTCCATAGTTAAAAAGTAATTCCATATATTCTTTTTCTTTTAATTTCTTAAAATAGCGCGCAAGATAACGGCTTATTTCTTTCGGCTCCGTCCAAGTAGAAGTTGAAACAATCGGCATGTTTTCCCCTCACTTTCTTCATCCTTTTGTTTCATGATATGTTCACTGCTACTCTTTTGGTTATTAAAAATAAAAAAATTCTAGGCATCAGCCTAGAATTTTTCATTATGCTTCGTATTTTTTAAAGATGATTGTTGCATTGTGACCGCCAAATCCAAGTGAGTTGCTTAGCACCGCTTTTACTTCCTGCTTACGCGCTTTGTTTGGAATGTAGTCTAAATCGCACTCTTCATCAGGTGTTTGATAATTAATTGTTGGAGGAAGAATACCGTCTTGAATTGCTTTCACACTAAAAATAGCTTCTACTCCACCAGCAGCTCCTAACAAGTGGCCAGTCATTGACTTTGTTGAACTAATTGCTACTTTTTGAGCGTGGTCACCAAATACTTCTTTAATAGCCATTGTTTCAAATTTATCATTGTATCCTGTACTTGTACCGTGAGCATTGATGTAATCAATATCACTTGGCTGTAGGCCTGCATCTTCAATCGCATGACGCATTGCACGAACGCCGCCTTCTCCTCCTGGAGCTGGCGCTGTGATATGGTGAGCATCTCCTGTCGAACCATAGCCCACAATTTCAGCATAAATACGTGCGCCGCGCGCTAGTGCATGTTCAAGCTCCTCAAGCACAATAACACCCGCACCTTCTCCCATAACGAAGCCGTCGCGGTCTTTATCAAACGGACGAGATGCTGTTGCAGGATCTGGATTTGTAGAAAGTGCTTTATTCGCACAGAAACCAGCAATAGATAAACGCGTGATTGGCGCTTCCGTACCGCCCGTCACCATCACGTCTGCATCTCCGCGTTGAATTACTTTAAACGCATCACCAATAGAGTTTGTACCTGTTGCACATGCCGTTACCGTACAAGAGTTCACGCCTTTCGCCCCTAAAGCAATAGAAACTTGTCCTGTTGCCATATCAGGAATCATCATCGGAATGAAGAATGGACTTACACGGCGGGCACCTTTTTCTAATAACGTTGAATATTGGTTTTCAAACGTTTCCATACCGCCAATTCCAGAACCAATCCAAACGCCAACGTTTGGAGCAATTTCTTCTGTAATAGTCAAATCCGCATCTTTAACAGCCGCCAATGCAGCTACCATTGCATATTGAGTAAAGCGATCCATCTTACGAGCCTCTTTGCGGTCAATAAAATCTTCCACGTTAAAATCTTTTACTTCAGCCGCTACTTTAGCCGGGAATTCATCTGCATCTAGTCTTGTTAAAGGACCAACGCCAGACACGCCTGCTACTGCGTTTTTCCAAGCTGTTTCTACATCATTTCCAATTGGTGTAAGCCCACCAAGTCCTGTTACAACTACACGTTTTTTATTCATCGTACATTCATCTCCTTCAGTTGCTTTAAAAATGTAGTGTTATTTTCCCCATCTAATAGCAATAGCTCCCCATGTTAAGCCGCCTCCGAAGCCAACCATTACAATTAAATCATCATCTTGAATTTTCCCTGCTTCAAGCTCATGAACAATTGAAATTGGAATCGATGCTGCTGATGTATTGCCGTAGTATTGGATTGTTTTAGACATTTTTTCTTCAGGCAAGTCTAATCGCTGTCTTGCAGCTTCCATAATACGAATATTCGCTTGATGAGGTACAAGAAAATCAACATCCTCTTTTGTTAAACCTGCTTTTTCAATTACATTAACAGCAGATTCCCCCATTTGTCGAACAGCAAACTTAAATACTTCACGTCCGTTCATGACAATATGATCAAGCTCGTTTTGATACAAGTGCTTGCCTCCCGTACCGTCGGACCCTAGTTCAAAGGATAAAATACCTCGTCCTTCTGATACAGGTCCCATTACAACTGCACCTGCTCCGTCTCCGAATAAAACAGCCGTGTTACGGTCGTCCCAATCTGTAATCTTAGAAAGCTTTTCTACACCGACCACTAATATATGCTTGTAAGCATTGGTTTCAATAAATTGCTTAGCTGTAATCATGCCGTACATAAACCCTGCACATGCGGCACTCACATCAAAAGAAGCTGCTTTTTTTGCTCCCAATTTTTCTTGTAGCATACATGATACTGTAGGAAACGGTTGATCTGGCGTTACCGTAGCAACAATGATCATGTCAATATCTTCTGCCTCGACGTTAGCTTTATGTAAAGCTTCAACTGCTGCTTTATAAGCTAAATCAGATGTGTCCTCGTTATCGGCTGCAATTCGGCGCTCTTGAATACCTGTGCGCGTACGAATCCACTCATCTGATGTATCCATTACTTTTTCAAGATCTAAATTTGTTACAACTTTCTCTGGTACATAACGTCCAATTCCTAGAACACCAGCGTTCATATCAACCTCTCCTTTAAATAAAAAGGCTTATATTCCTATAAAACCTATATCCGTCATTTCATTTATCGATTATATAATCAATTATTATGAGTTGGTACTAATTTTACTTCATTTTTTATTTTTTGTCTATATAGGTGTTCGTCCTACTCAGGTATCTATCATGCTACATATAGTAATCATACGGGACCCTCTTACTCTAGTATGGGACATTAGGTAAGAACTTACCCACCATTAAAATAGTGAAAGGAATGAGTATCATGGCAAGAAGACAAAGAAATGAAGCTTTTTCTGATTTTATGTTTGGAGCTAGGGGCAGAAAATCAAGAGAAGAAAGAGAGCGAGAGGAGTGGGAAAGATTATTTAAACAAATCGATGAAATTGTACTCGCCGTCGAAGAACTAGCTCCTCTTCTTAAACAGTTTGCCCCTTTAGTCGATTTATTTTCCAAACAAAAATAACAGCTCGGATTCTACCGAGCTGTTTTCTTTAGTTGTTTTCATTTTCAGCTAATGCATCTTGCTTGCCAAGCTCATAGGCGTCGCTCATTACTTTTGTTAGTAATGTCAATACCGGCTGCACGTGTTCCATTGATAACTCAACGCCTGTTTCATCTAAGATCTGCTTTGCTTCTGGCAAGTACTTCATTGCAATTTGCATGAATTGCATATTTTGCTCTTCCATAGTGAAATCTCCTTTATTAAAAAACATTTATTCCTCCTTATATTAGCGAATCTATTCTATAAGTACAACTTTCTCCTTTTAATGAAGAGGTAAAAAGAATGTTCTCATATGTTTTTTTTGCAGATAAATGCCTTCTTTAGCCGTTACTCTTGAAGAAAAATGCAGCAGTTCTTTCGCTTTCCTGCTGATTTCATATTTTTCTTGAGCCGCTTCTTCCTTCACCTCCATATGAGTAATGTTTGCTCCTGCGCTCCAAGGCTGTAACTTTTCTTCAACTAAATGAACCACTTCATATGAATATGCAGCAGTTTTACAGAGTCTAAGTGCACTGACGGCATCTTCAATATAAATAATAAAATCCGTGCCTTCCATAATGTTAAAAGCTTCTTCGTACCCGGCAATATTTTTAGAATAGCACATTGACAAAGGCTGCCAAGGTCCGTAAAGAGTCGGCGTTCTGACAATTATAATGGGCCATCCATCATCTTTATATTTTTCTATCATTCGCTCAAAATGAACGTATAGCCTTCCTTCACTACTGTCCGGTTCTGGAATCGTTGTTTCTTCAATCTTTCGCTGCTGGTCTCCAAATACGCGCATGGTAGAAACAAACACAAATCGAATGTTGAATTGACGGCATTTGTTAAGTGCTTGAATGAGCACTTGCTGGGCTTTTTGCATTTCTTGTCTTAAAAAAGCAGGATGATAAAAATCTCCTCCATCGAAATACGTGAAGTAGACAATATCCGTTTCTGAGGTAATCATATCTAATGACTCTCCTACTTCAGTCGATGCATAATTAGCGTTTCGCCCTAAGAAAAATTTCATCTCTTCCTGCAAATCATCTTCTTCTTTATGAGCAGAATGTGTATATCCTTTTACTTCTGTACCTTCGTCTAAAAAAGCCATACATAAATGAAAACCAATAAAGCGGTTTGCCCCTATTACTACTACATTTCCCATATCGCTTCCTCCAATTCTTCATTCATCATTTATTCAACAAAAAGCTTAAAGCCCTATAGTTATAGAGAGTACTCATTCCTTATTTCAAAGAAGTTCATCTGTAAAAGCATCACGAACTCTTTTTTTCCTTTTATCTCTTATACAAAAAGCCCCTATGATATGTATAATCATAGAAGCTTTGCTTATAACACTTTTTCATGCTGTTTATAAAATTGGAGAAGGGACCGTTCAAACAAATAGTTTTTTTCCGGCAAATAAAGTGAAAGCATAATCGGAGAGTGAAGTTCTTCACGATGTAGTTCATATTTTTTACTGTGTGCAATTGGATAATGAGTAGAGGCATTAGGCGCGGTCCATATCTTCACGGGCAGCGTTGATTTTAATTCTGTAACAGAAGGGTACTCCTTAATTAGCTTTGATACTTGCTTCCGCTCCACTTTATAAGCTTGAGTCAAGTCCTTCGTGAATTGTTTATAAAAGAATTTATTGTTTTTTTCATGTTCTGCATGCGTATGAAGATCAATACATGGATTTAGTAAACCAGCTGATCGAATGAACGTATTCCCGTCATTTTCCATTAGCTGCAGCGCTAACAGAGCCCCCATTCCTTCAGCTAAAATATGAATTCGTTTATTTAAAATTTCTTGTTTCATTACTAAATGATAAAGTTGTTTTGCAAGGTGATATGCTTCAGGGGACCCCCAATGCCGGCCATATAAATTGGAATAAAATACTGTGTATCCTTCATCTTGTAAACATTGCAACAGCTGTGACCTTCCGCCGTGCTGAATCCATAAGCTAGTTGAACTTTCAACAAAATGATCTTTATCACCCAATACTAACACACCGAAACCATTCGGTCGTTCAGGGACATGTACGACATTCCATTGCGTATCTAAGCTAAAAAAGCGTCGATGTATCATAGCTCTTCCTCCGTAACTTACTAGTTGTTCCATACAGTGTATGATAGAACCATCAAAAAGCGCACTAGAATAATGCCTATTTCTGACTTATTGCTCTTTTGTTTCTATGTGGGAACACGCCCCTTATTTATTCATAAAAAATTCAATTTCTTATTTGACTGCTATATGCTAAAATGAAATCAAACTGTACTGTAAACGAGGTGAATAGAATGCGTGTCGTAATGGCTTTTGTTTGGGGCTTTTTACTAATGAATATGGCAGTGTACGTAATCTCTGCAATGACGGGCGGTACTTACAGTTTCGCAACCGCTTCCATCCTTGGAGTAGTTTTCACGCTAGTTGTAATTTTGATTGGAGAACTGGGTGTACCGAATAAACCAGCAAATAATCACCACTAAAAAGTGTTGGCTGTAAAGCCAGCGCTTTTTTTATCTTTTGGCATAGGCTCTTCTCAGTACTTTCTTTCCTTACCTCGTATTCAAGACACAGGACTGAGAGTACTTTTCTAGATTTGTATATAGTCGGAATCATTGATTATCCCAAACTTTAACTATATAATTTTAGAATAATCAAACTATTAACTTTAGGAGTGAATACTGCTGTGACTAAAGAAAAAATTGGTTTTATCGGAACAGGCGTTATGGGTCAAAGCATGGCCGGGCATTTAATTGACGCAGGATATGAAGTCCTTGTTTATACACGAACAAAAACTCGTGCTCAAGCATTACTTGAAAACGGGGCCAAATGGAAAGAAACCGTTCGAGAAGTGGCCGAACAATCTGATGTTATTATCACCATGGTAGGCTACCCTCACGATGTAAAAGAGATTTATTTAGGCAAAGACGGCATTATACATAATGCAAAGAAAGGCTGCTATACAATTGATATGACGACATCGAGCCCTATACTTGCTCGTGAGATTTATCAAGCAGCAAAAGAGAAGCACATTCATGCGCTTGACGCTCCTGTTTCAGGAGGCGATATTGGGGCTCAGAAAGCAACATTAGCGATTATGGTAGGAGGCGATTCTGAAGCATTCTCTGCCGTTACGCCTATACTTGAAAAAATGGGGACAAATATCGTTCTTCAAGGAAGCGCTGGTGCTGGTCAACATACAAAAATGTGCAATCAAATCGCTATTGCCTCTAATATGATGGGTGTATGCGAAGCTATACTTTATGCTGAAAAAGCCGGATTAGATCCGAATACTGTTCTAAAAAGTATTGAAACAGGCGCAGCGGGAAGCTGGTCGTTAAGTAATTTAGCTCCTCGCATGATTAAAGGAGACTTCGAACCAGGTTTTTATATTAAACACTTCCTTAAAGATATGAAGATTGCCATTGAATCAGCTGAAGAAATGGAGCTGTATACACCAGGGCTAAAATTAGCAAAATCGCTTTATGAACAGCTCGAAAAACAAGGCGATGATAATAAAGGAACACAGGCTCTGTATACCCTTTTAAAACAGCATGCCCTAACTGTATAAAAACAGGCAGCTCATTACGAGCTGCCTGTTTTTATTAATGATTTACGCTTCATTTAACGAATTCATAAAACGACTGAATGCGAACTGCCCTTCAGCAGTTTGTTTAAATACACCTGCATGTTCTAAAATAGTTGCAAAGACCAAACCGAGCTCTTGTTGGAGAATGCTTTGGACATTTTCTGCTTCAATATGTGGATATTTTTTCTTGATTTGTTCGGCCCACTTCACGTGTTTTTTCACTTGATCATGTCTGCTGGCTAATTCGCTCAGGTTATTCTGAACTAACCCTTTGGCCACTAGACTCATTTCGTCTTTCAAACGACCGGGTAAAACCGCAAGCCCCATTACTTCAATTAAACCTATGTTCTCTTTTTTGATATGATGAACTTCTGCATGCGGATGATAAATGCCATCTGGATGTTTGCCGTTTGTTCGATTGTTTCGCAGTACTAAATCTAATTCATACAAATCTCCTCTTTTTCGAGCAATAGGCGTGACCGTGTTGTGAGGAGTTTGATCTGTAAAAGCTAAAATATCAGCACTTTGATCACTATATGATTTCCATTTCTTCGAAATGAAATCCGCTGCTTCCACTAATGGTGCAAGGCGCGAACTTTGAAGACGAACGACCGACATCGGCCAATGAACAATTCCAGCTTTCACGTCTGGATATGCTTTAAGAGAGAACAATTTATTTATTTTTGCTTTAGCCATAGGAAAATCATGATAGCCGCCTTGAAAGTGGTCATGAGTTAAAATAGATCCTCCTACGATGGGTAGATCTGCATTTGATCCTAAAAAATAATGTGGAAATTGTTCAACGAAGGCAAGCAGCCGCTTAAACGTTTGCTTTGAAATATGCATGGGTGTATGTTCACTCGCAAAAACAATGGCATGTTCATTATAATAAACATAAGGTGAAAACTGCATGTACCACAGCTCTTCCTGCAATTCCACAGGAATAATCCGGTGATTTTGACGAGCTGGGTGGTTAATGCGACCTGCATAACCAGCATTTTCTTTACAGAGAAGGCACAGCGGATAGTTGCTTTCCTTCAATGATTTGCTTGCTGCAATAGCTTTTGGATCTTTTTCCGGCTTTGATAAGTTGATGGTAATTTCAAGTTCTCCAAAGTCAGTGTTTGTTACCCATCTTTCGTTTTTAGCAATTCGATCTCTGCGAATATAGTGAATGTCTTTTGACAGCTTATAATAATAGCTTGTGGCTTTTTGAGGGCTTTGCTGATAGTGATCATAAAATGTCCGATTAACCTCTGAAGGCATGCTTGCAAAGCATCCCATTATTTTGGTATCGAATAAATCTCTATACGTGATAGAATTCTCGGCGATTCGATTGTTTTCTGCAGCCCAATCAAGCATGTTGTCTAAAATAGCAGCTGGATGTTCCAGACGTTCTTCATTGACTTCTACTATAATACATTCGTCGAGCCTTAACACTTCCAGCAGTTTATTTCTCACCACATCTATATCCCATTTTGTTAATAGATTCTTTTGTAAACCATATTGAATAAGTCGGGTGATTTCTTCATGAATGTTGACTGACATACACTCGTTCCTTTCTCTATCTGTTTTCTCTTATACTGCTTCTAATGTGAGTTCACGCGCTCCTTCTCCAACCGTCACCACATAAAATTCAGCTTCTAAACTCGTTTTCTCATAATAGGTATTCCTTACTTTTTCAACAAACCTATCAACCTGTGCTTTTTGTACGATGCTAATTGTACAGCCGCCAAAACCTGCACCTGTCATGCGTGATCCAATCACGCCTTCTTGCAGCCAAGCTGCTTCTACAAGAGCATCTAGTTCTTTCCCACTTACTTCATAGTCATCTCGCAGTGAGCAGTGCGATTCATTCATCAATTGGCCAAACCCTTTTAAATCACCGTTTTGCAATTTAGCAACCGCTTCTTTTGTGCGTTCATTTTCATATACCGCATGTTTAGCGCGCTTACAATCTACTTCGTTTTGTATCAAAGATTTGTGCTTTTCAAATTGCTCTTTGGTTAAATCTCCAAGCGAATTAATGGAAAGTGAAGTTTGCAAGTCTGACAGCGCTCTTTCACACTCCATGCGGCGTTCATTATATTTTGAGTCTGCCAGCCCTCTTCGCTTATTTGTATTAGAAATAACGAGCACAGCATCTGTTAATTGCAGCGGGCTATACTGGTATTCAAGAGTTTGACAGTTTAACAATACGGCTTGATTTTCCTTTCCCATTCCAATTGCAAACTGATCCATAATCCCGCAGCTTACGCCGATAAATTCATTTTCAGCTTGCTGCGCCATTTTTACAAGGTCCATCATATCAATATTCAATTCAAGAATTTTATTTAAAAGTACGCATGTGACTAACTCAATTGATGCCGACGATGAAAGCCCTGCTCCGTTAGGAATGTTGCCGAAAAACAAGATATCAAAACCAAAAGGAAGATCATATCCGTGCTTTTTAAAGGTGTCCATTACTCCTTTTGGATAATTAGCCCAATCATCTTCGGTTTTGTACGTTAATTGCTCTAAAGAGGATTCAATAACGCCTGCTTCAGAGAAGTTTTTAGAGTACATACGTATTTTTCGATCATGACGTTTTTGTACTACCGCATACGTTCCTATACTCAATGAACAAGGAAAAACATGCCCTCCATTATAATCAGTATGTTCTCCAATTAAATTGACACGTCCTGGCGCAAAAAAGCAGCGAATAGCTTCTGACGAATGAAATATTTGTTTGAACTCTTCGATTAATTTTCCCAGCATTTATTATCACCTATTTTAAGTAGTTTTTTGGAAACGGATTCATATGTACATTGTAAAGTCCAATTTTCCTTGCCTCAATGGTAAAATTACTATCGATAATCGGTACTTTTTTGCTTATCACTTTAAAAATGATTCTTTTGAATTGACGATGAACTACTCTTGCGCCAAAAAGGTGTTATCTTTATGTGAGCCTTGACTTGCAAATGATAAGAAAATAATAGATTTAGAGACATTCCCTAAAAATAATCACGATATTTTCAAAAAATTATAGAAAAATGAAAGCGATTACGTTAAAGTAAGAATTAAGTACTGCTTTATTTCAAAAAGAAGGTGAAAATTTGCTCTCACATTTCCAAACTCAAGAATATTCAACGTACGCATACAGGTTTTTAGAATCCCGCACAAATGAAGTTGCGCAGCTATGGTCGGTTGGATGGGATGAAGTTTTCTCTCCCCTTTATAACTGGAGCGGAAATCAGCGAAAAGACGTAGGGAAATATATTTTTCAATACACGGTTTCTGGGTACGGGATGATTGAAATAGATGGACAAGAATATAAAGTGGATGCTGGTAAAGCATTCATCGTCAATATACCTGGAAATTATCGCTATTACTTACCAAAGGAAAGTGAAAACTGGGAGTTTATTTTTCTTACATTATACGGAGATGAAGTACAAAAATGCTGGGATTATATTCAGTCAACCCACTCCCCTGTAATTAGGTTTCATCCTGAATCAGCACCTGTTCAGCTGCTTGCTCAAATATATAAGCGGGCAAGTGAAAAACATATAGCAGATCCATTTCATGCCTCAAGCTTATCTTACCGCTTTGTAATGGAGCTGTACCAATATATTAAAAGCATGGACAGTTTTACAGAAGATTGGCCTGAAAGTATCATTAGCTCTATTTTATTTGCCCGTAATCATTATCATGAAGAAATCGGTCCGGATGAAATGGCAGATGCAGCTCATTTATCTCGCTATCATTTTAGCCGGTTATTCAAACAAACAACTGGAATTACGCCGATTCAATATTTAACGAAGCTTCGCATTCAAAAAGCGGCCGAGCTATTGCATCAAACCAAGTATTCAATCGAAGAAATTGCTGAAAACGTCGGCTATGCAAATGCCAATTATTTAACAAAAGTATTTCGCAAAACAACCAATATGACACCCGGACAATATCGAAAAAGTGATGCATCCATTGATGAGCACTTTGCATTGCCAAAATAAAAACGACTTCCATAAAAGGAAGTCGTTTTTATTTTTTATCGGGAATTTCTACTACCACAGAACCTTTTTCGTAAATAAAAGTCAATTTTTTACCCGGGATAATCATATTTTCTAAAATATCTCGTGCAGCTTGAAGTGCAAACTCTGTCCGTTCTGCCTTTTCCTGCACTTCTTCATTTTCAGCTTGAAGATCATTTTTATCCAGCGCTCTTATTTTAGTTAATGCCTGATCTATAAAATCGTATGCTTCGTCATATATAAGCTCTATACGGTCCTTCATGTGCTCATTCATGCTCCTTTGCCCATTTTGTATTATCATAAATGAATTAGATATATTCTACAACCTAAAACTGAATAAGTTTTTACGCTTAGCTCTCATGTATTTTTCTTTTATTTCTTTTTATTTTTTTTAAAAAGAGAGCTGCTTTTAATAGCAAAAAAAGACCATTCAATTTATCATGAATGGCCTTTTTAGAAAACTTATACGCTGACAACAAACTCATCATCTTTTACATCAACTGTCACTTGACTATAATCTTCAATTTTCCCTGCAATTAATTCTCTGGCAATTTTTGTTTCAATATATTTTTGAATAAACCTTTTTAAAGGGCGAGCTCCGTATACCGGATCAAACCCGGAGGCTGCAATATAATTTTTTGCTTCTTCTGTTAACGTTAACGAAATATGACGATCGGATAAACGCTTTTCAAGCTGAAGCAATAGCTTATCAATAATCCCTTTTACTTCATGAACAGTTAGCGGTTTGAATAAAATCGTGTCGTCTACTCGATTTAAGAATTCTGGACGAAAATGCTGTCTTAATTGAGCCATCACTTGCTCTCTGGCTTTTTCAGTAATCTCGCCTTCACTTGTTAAACCGTCTAATAAAAATTGAGAACCGATATTCGACGTCATAATAATGACTGTATTTTTAAAATCAATGACTTTTCCTTTTGAATCTGTTGCTCTTCCATCATCTAGTATTTGAAGGAGCACATTAAATACTTCGGGATGGGCTTTTTCAATTTCATCCAACAAAACGACTGAATAAGGCTTGCGTCTCACCGCTTCCGTTAGCTGGCCGCCTTCTTCGTATCCTACATAGCCAGGAGGCGCTCCTATAAGCCTAGAGACCGCATGCTTTTCCATGTACTCAGACATATCAATACGAACCATTTGTTCTTCACTGTCAAATAAAGAATGTGCCAACGTTTTGGCTAGCTCCGTTTTTCCTACTCCGGTAGGTCCTAGGAAAATAAATGATCCAATCGGACGGTTCGGGTCTTTAATGCCTGCCCGTGCACGAATCACAGCATCCGTCACTAAGGATACGGCTTCGTCTTGTCCAATTACACGCTGCTGTAAAATTGACTCAAGCTTCAACAGCTTTTCTCTTTCCCCTTCAACTAGTTTTGATACTGGAATTCCCGTCCATCTTCCTACAATTTCAGCAATTTCTTCTTCTGTTACTTCTTCTCTTAACAAACGGTTTTCTTGTGCTTTTTCAGCAGCTGTTTCTTCCAGCTGTTTTAGTTCTTTTTCAAGAGCTGGAATGCGTCCGTGGCGAAGTTCAGCTGCTTTATTTAAATCATATTTCCCTTCAGCTTCTTCTAGGTCTCGCTTCGCTTTCTCAAGCTGCTCCCGGACATCTTGCACCGTCTGAATCGACTGCTTTTCTTTTTCCCACTGCAGCTTCATTGTATCTGCACGTTCTTTTAAATCAGAGACTTCTTTTCGAATTGCCTCTAACCTTGTGATGCTTGCTTGATCTGTTTCTTTACTTAATGCCGCTTCTTCAATTTCAAGCTGCATGACACGTCGTGTTACTTCATCTAATTCTGATGGCATCGAATCTATTTCTGTTCGAATGGTTGCGCATGCTTCATCAATTAAATCAATTGCTTTATCAGGTAAAAAGCGATCTGAGATATAACGATCAGACATAACCGCTGCTGAAACAATCGCTCGGTCGTGAATATTCACGCCGTGATGAATTTCAAATCGTTCTTTTAAACCACGCAAAATAGAGATTGTATCTTCTACTGAAGGTTCTTCAACCAGCACCTGTTGAAAGCGTCTTTCAAGCGCTGGATCTTTTTCAATATACTGACGGTACTCATCAAGAGTTGTAGCTCCTATACAGTGAAGTTCTCCTCTAGCAAGCATTGGTTTTAAAATATTCCCTGCATCCATCGCTCCATCCGTACGGCCTGCTCCAACGATTGTATGAAGCTCGTCAATGAATAAAAGAATTTGACCGTTGCTTTTCTTAACTTCTTGAAGAACAGCTTTTAAACGCTCTTCAAATTCTCCCCTGAATTTCGCTCCTGCTACTAAAGCTCCCATATCTAATGAAAAGATGGTTTTATCTTTTAATCCTTCAGGTACATCTCGGCGAACAATACGCTGTGCTAGACCTTCAACAATCGCTGTTTTACCAACGCCAGGTTCTCCGATCAAAACTGGATTGTTTTTTGTTTTTCGCGATAAAATGCGAATAACGCGGCGAATTTCTCCGTCTCGTCCAATGACTGGATCAATGTTCCCTGCTCGTACCTCTGCTACTAAGTCTCTTCCATATTTAGCTAACGCTTCATATGTGACTTCGGGATTTTGACTTGTAATTCGCTGATTTCCTCGAAGGCTGGTAAGCACATCTTGCAGAGCTTTTTTTGTTATACCGTGACTTGAAAATAACTTGCCATATTCACTAGAAGACGGTTCCTGTGCTAATGCTAAAAAGATGTGCTCAACTGAAACATAATCATCTTGCAAACGAGATGCTTCTTCTTGAGCTTTAACAAACAGCTGCTGAAGTTTATTCGTAATATAAACCTTCCCTGCTTCAGCACCACTTCCTGTAACGGCTGGTTTTTTCGCAAGCAATTGATTTACCTGCTGCTGAAAAGATTGATGATCTATATGTAAATGATCTAATATGCGAGGAGCAATACCATCTTGCTGATGAATGAGCGTATAAAGCAAATGAGCAATATCCACTTCCTGCTGATTTCGTTTAATAGCTTCGGACTGTGCTTCCATCACGCCTTCTTGCAATTTTTGGGTCATTTTATTTATATCCATTGAACATCCTCCTTCGATACATTTGACCTTTATTGACCTTTATTTCATTATACCCAGCAATAGGAAAACAAGTAAAGCCATTCAATTTAGAATGGCTTCTTTATTTTTTACTATTTAAGGCTTGCGCATGTACGTCCAGTGGCGATCATCGTTGGCCGTCTCTGGAAAACGCTCTCCTGCTTTTAATTTAACCTTTTGAGGATTATTTACGTTGCTTCCTGTTTCACCAATTTCAATATACACTCCGTTATTAGGAGCTTTTTGACCCGGTGTAAAATGACGATTTTGTCCCATTGTCCTGCCTCCTCATTCCTGAAATGAAATGTTCTCCTATACTATTCCCTTAAGATTTCTGTTTCATAATGGAGATGTTTTCATATTAGGAAGAGAAAAAGAGCAGACCTTTAGATCCGCTCTTTTATATTAATGAGTAAATTTAATAGCTTTTTCGATTTCAGTTTCTCCAGCTAGCATTTCAAACGTTTTTCCTATCGTAGCTTCTTCGTTTAGGCATTCTACAAGCACGGTTGCTACATCTGCTCGGGGAATCGTCTGAGATTTATCTTCAATATCATTATTGATATCAATTTTCCCAGTAGCTTGATCATTCGATAAAGTTCCTGGTCGTACAATTGTATACTGTAGATTAGACTGCTTTAGGTATTCATCCGCTATCGCTTTAGCACGCAGGTAAAGCTGTAAGCCTTCTGGTCCTTGCTCAGGTGCGTCTGTTCCCATTGAACTTAACATAACAAAGCGCTTTACACCTTGATTTTTTGCTTCATCAATGATATTTTTAGCACCGTTTTGATCTACAGCGATTGTCTTTTTGTCTCCGGTATGTCCTCCAGAACCTGCTGCAAATATGACAGCGTCCATACCTCTTAAAGCATCTGAAACATCTTGCTCCAAGTCAGCAAGCACAACGTTGGCACCTAGCTTCTTTAACGCGTCTGCTTGCTTTTCGTCGCGAATCATCGCATAAGCTTCGTGCTGCTTGCTGTTTGCAACTTTTTCTACCACTTGTTTTCCCGTTGTTCCGTTTGCTCCAACAACTAATACTTTCATCATAAATCACCTTTCGTTCTGTTTAGTATACAATGGGTGTTCCCTCAATTAATTCCCTTTAAACAAAAAACCCCTTCTGATATTCTCAGAAAGGGTTTTTCTCTTAAGCTAAAATGGCTTGTAGCAAAGCTTTTTGTACATGCATACGATTTCCAGCCTGCTGAAAGACAACAGAATTTGGTCCGTCAATAATGCTTGCTGTTACTTCTTCTTCCCGATGCGCAGGCAAACAGTGCAGAAATAAATAGTCTGACTTAGCATAGGCAGCTAGTTCTTCATTTACTTGATAAGGAGCAAATATTTTCAAGCGCTGCTGTGCTTCTTCTTCCTGTCCCATACTTGTCCATACGTCTGCATAAATAGCATCGGCATTTTTCACAGCCTCTACAGGATCTTTTGTAATCGTAACCTTCGCACCTGTTGTAGCAGCTATTTCGTTAACATAAGCTGTTACAAAGTCTTTTGGCTCATAACCATCAGGGCATCCAATTGAAATATCTATCCCCATTTTTGCACATGCAATCATTAACGAATGCGCTACATTATTTCCGTCTCCAACATAAGCTACTTTTAGCCCTTCAAATGATTTCTTGTGCTCGTAAATTGTTAATAAATCAGCTAGAGCCTGACAAGGATGATAATCATCTGTCAAACCATTAATAACGGGAATGGATGCGTAATCTGCAAGCTCTTCGATCTTGCTGTGTTCAAACGTACGAATCATTATAGCATCGATGAATTCAGATAGTACGCGTGCTGTATCAGCAATCGTTTCTCCGCGTCCAATCTGTAAATCTTGGCTGCTTAAAAAGAGGGCGTTTCCTCCAAGCTGCATCATTCCCGCTTCAAATGAAACTCTTGTTCTTGTTGAAGATTTTTCAAAAATGAGCCCCAGCGTTTTTCCTTTTAACGATGTTACGATTTCACCATTTTTATGCTTTTGTTTCAGCTCAATGGCGTTTTCCAAAAGTGACATAATATCGTCTGATGATAAATCTTTAAGCGTAAGCAAATCTTTTCCTTTTAAATTGGTATTTACCGATACTGTACTCATGATACTGTCACTTCCTTTTTAGTTTTTTGAAACCATTCTTGTAGTGATGAAACCTGATATTCATCGACTTGGAACGATTGGAAAAATAGCGATGCCGTTTCTGCCTCCGTCATGACCATCAAACCGTGTTTTAATGCTGACATACGGCTTTCTTTATCTTCAGGCTGTAAGCTTACGTATAATAAAGCTTCTTTCGTTTTCACCCATTCACTAACTTCTTTATCTTTAACAAGAGTTAAGCCCGCGCTTTGCACAAGTGCTTCAAGACCTTGCGCTTCTCCGTTGATATATACTTCCGCAGCACCGTTTTTACTTAACACATACTGATGGAATACTTTTTTTGCTGCTTCTTCAATCGTTGAAGAAATCGCAATTCCTTCACCAGTTGACTTCATTTCCGGTCCAACAAGTGGATCAACTCCTGATAATTTACTTGTCGAAAACACTGGAAACTTGATAGTTGTGTAAGCCGGATCTGGCAATAAACCTAGCTTTTCACTAATTTCCGACAATGATTTCCCAAGCAATATTTGAGTTGATAGCGAAACAAGCGGCGTGTTGCATACTTTGCTTACTACAGGCACTGTACGGCTGGCACGCGGATTAACTTCCAGCATGTAGACTTCATCGTTGTAAATAACATATTGGATATTCATAATCCCTTTATATTGAAGTTTGTTTACAATTTTTTGAGCGTAGCTCACCATTTTTTCTTTATGTGCTGCTTCTACTGTTTTGGCTGGTAAAAGCGCATAGCTGTCTCCTGAATGAACCCCGGCTTTTTCAATATGTTCAACGATTGTCGGAATCAACACATCTTTTCCGTCTGCTACCACATCAACTTCTGCTTCTTTTCCAGGGAAGTAAGCATCAATAAGCATTGGGAAATGAGACGCTTTAATAGCCGGTAAACAAGCCTGAAGCTCTGTTTCGTTTTGAATTGTCAGCATCCCTTTTCCGCCAATTACGTAAGAAGGACGAATAAGTAATGGGAATCCCATATCTTTTGCTTTTTGGACAAGCTCTTGCTCATCTTTCGCCATTTCACCTGGGATATGAGGGATATCACACTCATCTAAAAGCTTGTAAAACAAGTCACGATCTTCAAGTGCATCAATGACATCATTTGTAATCCCTAGTAAATTGACGCCAGCTTCTTCTAGCCCTTTAACAAGCGAAATAGCTGTTTGACCTCCGTATTGAACAATTACATCCTTCACATTTTCAGCATCAAGAACATTTAATACGTCTTCTACTGTTACAGGTTCAAAATATAAGCGATCTGCTACTTCAAAATCCGTACTTACCGTTTCTGGATTATTGTTAATTAAAATCGTTTCGTATCCTTCTTTTTCAAGAGCTAGCACACCATGTACAGAGCTGTAGTCGAACTCTACTCCTTGCCCGATACGAATTGGTCCAGAACCGATAATCGCAACTTTTTTATTCGTTGATGGTTCAATTTCGCTCTCCCCGTAATAACTGGAATAGAAATAAGCCGTTGAAGATTCAAACTCCGCTGCACATGTATCCACCATTTTATAACTCGGCGTAATATGTAGTGCTTTACGCTTCGCTCTTACGTCAAGCTCAGGCACATTCCATACGTTTGCTAGATACGCATCTGTAAATCCATGCTCTTTCACTTGCTTGAAGTGTTCAGCTGTAATCGAATCAAAACGCACTTCCTTTAAAGAGGCTTCCATTTTAATCAGCTGTGCAAAGTGTGTTAAATAGAAATAATCAATTTGCGTTACTTCATGGATATACTCAGGCGTTGTGCCACGGCGTAAAAGCTCTAAGATAACAAAAATACGTTCATCGCTTTGTTCGCTAAGCTTGCTTTTTAATTCATCCGTTGAAAGTTCTTGCAGTTCTTCTACTTCTAATCCTTGTAAGTCAATTTCTAAAGAAGACAATGCTTTTTGGAAGCTACGTGTAAAGTTACGGTCAATAGCCATTACTTCTCCAGTTGCTTTCATTTGCGTACCAAGCGTTCTTTCAGCGTAGAAAAACTTGTCAAACGGCCATCTTGGAAATTTGACTACTACGTAGTCAAGAGCAGGTTCAAAGCTTGCATACGTGTCTCCTGTGACAGGATTTAATAACTCATGAAGCGTGTAGCCTACCGATAGCTTTGCAGCAATTTTGGCAATCGGATAGCCCGTTGCTTTTGATGCAAGAGCAGACGAACGGCTCACACGCGGATTTACTTCAATTAGATAATACTGCTTGCTTTTTGGATCAAGCGCAAACTGGATGTTGCAGCCCCCAATAATGCCAAGCGATGAAATAATTTTAACTGAAGCAGAGCGAAGCATTTGATATTCCACGTCTGTTAACGTTTGAGAAGGAGCAACGACTACCGAATCTCCAGTATGGACGCCTACGGGATCGATGTTTTCCATATTACAAATTGTGATGCACGTATTGTTCACGTCACGCATAACCTCGTACTCAACCTCTTTAAATCCAGCGATGCTTTTTTCAATTAAGCATTGAGTAATAGCACTTTCACGCAAACCTGACGCTGAAAGCTTTTCAAGCTCTTCCATAGAATGAGCAATTCCTCCGCCCGTTCCGCCTAACGTATAAGCAGGACGTACAATAACAGGAAAACCAATTTTCTCGGCAAAAGCTAACGCTTCTTCTACTTTTGTGACAACTTCACTTTCCGGCACCGGTTCATTCAGTTCATTCATCAATGCACGGAACTCTTCACGGCTTTCACCTTTTTTGATTGATTCAATCGGTGTTCCTAAAAGTTTCACATCGTATTTCGGCAAAATGTTTTGTTCATGAAGCTCAAGGGCTAAGTTTAAACCCGTCTGTCCGCCTAATGTGGCTAACAAACCATCCGGCTTTTCTTTTGCAATAATTTTCTCCACGCAGTCTACTGTTAATGGTTCAAAATAGATTCGATCTGCTACGTGAGTGTCCGTCATAATTGTAGCTGGATTATTATTGATTAAGATAACTTCATAATCTTCTTCTTTTAATGACAAGCATGCCTGAGTTCCTGAATAATCAAATTCTGCTGCTTGCCCGATTACGATTGGTCCTGATCCGATTACTAAAATCTTTTTTAACGTTTGGTCTTTAGGCATATACTTTTCCGCTCCCTACTTGCTGTACTTTCGTCATAAATTCATCAAAGATATACGTGCTGTCACTTGGTCCAGGATGTGCTTCTGGATGGTATTGAACCGACATAACAGGAAGGTCTTTATGCATTAAACCTTCAACCGATCCGTCATTCACATTTTTAAATCGAACGTTTAATGGCGTAGACGTAATCGTCTGTTCGTCTACGACATAGCTATGGTTTTGAGACGTCATACACACTTTGTTATTCGTTAAATCAATTACAGGCTGATTAGCTCCTCGGTGACCGAACGCCAGCTTTTTGGTTTGTGCCCCAAAAGCAAGCCCAATTAACTGATGTCCAAAGCAAATTCCCAAAGTTGGATAAGATGAAATAATTTCTTTTAATTCATCCAGCTGACTGCTCACTTGAGTTGGATCTCCAGGTCCGTTTGATAAGACAATGCCATCCGGCTGCAGTTCTTTTACTTTTGAAGAACTTGTAGAATAAGGAACAACTGTTACTTTGCACTCTCGATTTAACAGCTCTTGTAAAATTGATTTTTTATAGCCAAAGTCCATTAATACAACGTGTTTTTCACCGTTTCCGTAAGTAACAGGCTCTTTTGTTGATACTTCTTTTACTACATATCCATCGCATTCAGCAGTAAATGCTGGCGGCTCAGCAGATGTCGAAAAGGCAGATTGCATCGTACCTTCTTTTCGAATTCGTTTTACGACCGCTCTCGTATCCACATGTGTAATAAGCGGAATGTTCCATTTCTTTAAATATTGTTTAAAGCTGTACATCGCTTCGTAATGGAACCCTTCATCTGAACATTCGTATACGACAACGCCTGCTACATGAGGCTTTTTGCTTTCATAATCTTTTTCATTGATACCATAGTTCCCAATCAAAGGGTACGTAAAGACGATAATTTGATCTTTGTAAGATGGATCAGTCACAACTTCTTGATAACCAGTCATTCCAGTAAAGAAAACAATTTCTCCTTCTGCCTGGTGCGTTGCTGTATGTTCAATGTGTCCGGCGAACGAATCGCCGTTTGCTAAGTGTAAATATCCGTTCATTGTGCATCCCTCTTCGAATAATTATTTATAAAACAGAATTTTTATACAAACATATTCAAAAAAATTTGTATTATGAAGTAATTTTTGTTTGGCTAAACGCTTCTTCAATGATATGAATCGCTTGGTCCAACTCTTCTTTTGTTACAGTTAAAGGCGGCAGCAATCGTACTACGTGCGGTCCTGCTCCCAGTGCTAGCAATCCTTTTTCACGCATAGCTGCAAGCAATGCTGACTGATGTTCTCCGCATTCAATTCCAATCATAAAACCTTTTCCACGAACATCGGTTACAAATGAATAATCTGCTATGCTATTTTTCAAAGCATTGGTAAAATAAAGGCTTTTTTCTGTAACCTCTGCCAAAAATGCTTCATTAAAAATAATGTTTAAGGTTGCTTTGGCTGAAGCTAGTGCAATTGGGTTTCCTCCAAAGGTTGTTCCGTGAGTACCAGGTCCAAATGCATCTTTGAGATAGCCTTTTCCAATCATCGCACCAACCGGCATTCCGCTTCCTAACCCTTTGGCTGCTGTAATAATGTCTGGTGACACGTTAAAATGCTGATAAGCGAACGGTTTTCCTGTTCTGCCGATTCCAGTTTGCACTTCATCGACTATAAACAGTGCTTCGTGCTTTTTACACAGCTCTTGAATGGTTAATAAAAATGCTTCGGTTCCTGGAACCACTCCGCCTTCTCCTTGAATGACTTCAACCATAATTGCTGCTACGCTATCGTCCATTTCTTGTTTTAATGCTTCTTCATCATTGTATGGCACGTAAACAAACTCATTAACAAGAGGACCGAAGCCATCATGAATTTTTGCCTGCCCTGTAGCTGTCATTGTAGCAAATGTACGTCCATGAAATGATTTTGTAAACGTAATAATTTTGTGTTTTTGCGTGTACTTGCGCGCTAATTTAATCGCCGCTTCGTTGGCTTCTGCACCGCTGTTACAGAAAAATACTGCATCACCGTTTGAGTGTTCCAAAAGCTTACCTGCTACGTCTTCTTGAATCGATTGATGAAATAAATTTGACACGTGCCACACTTTATTTAACTGCTCTTCGACCGCTTTTTGAACATCAGGATGACGATGACCTACGTTACAAACAGCGATACCTGAAATAAAATCTAAATACTCATTTCCTTTGTTATCTATTAATTTTGTTCCTTGCGCCTCTTCCACATGGATATCAAACCGTTGATATGTTGGAAACAATGAACTCATCGCTATCTTCTCCACCTTTTCCACTATATTTAATTGCTGTACCAATCAGCTTTCCTTCCTTATCTAAAAATCCATCAGTTCCGCTAATAATATGAACTTCTTCAAGCAAAGGAGATAACGCATTTACCGCTGATGTTACTTTCGGAATCATTCCGCCGTAAATTACTTTTTCTTCAATAAGTGCATCAATCTCTGACTTTGTAAGCTCAGGAAGCAATGCTCCATCCTTTAACACACCTTTTACATCCGTTACAAACATCAGCTTTTCAGCATTTACTGCTTGTGCAACGGCTCCAGCTGCCACGTCAGCATTAATATTATAGCTATTGCCTTCTTCATCGGCTCCAATGGAAGAAATAACTGGAATATACTGACTGTCAGTTAGTTGTTTTAATAATGTATCATTTACGCCTTTTACTTCTCCAACGTAACCTAGACGTTCAACATCGATAGCCTCTGCTTTAAGCAATAATCCATCAATTCCTGATAGTCCTACCGCTTTTAAGTTCGCTTTTTGTAGTTCTTTTACAAGCTGCTTATTAACCTTGCCTGCTAATACCATCGTCACAACTTCTAATGCTTCTTTGGACGTTTTTCGAAGCCCATCTACAAATTCCGTTTCAATGTGAAGTTTGGTAAGCGTATCTTGAATATCAGGCCCGCCTCCGTGCACAACAATGATTTGATATCCACTCGCTTTTAACTGCTGAATACTTTCAAAAAAAGCGCTTGTTAACTGATTGACAATGCTGCCTCCGCATTTTACAACGACGATTTTTTCACTGCTCATTTCACTCTCTCCTTACGTTCGATAACTGGCGTTGATTTTGACATAATCATAAGTCAAATCGCAGCCCCACGCCTTGCCAATTCCATTTCCCTGCTGCAAGTCAACATAGACTTCGACCGTATCATTTTCTAGATAAGCCTTTGCTTCTTCTTCACTAAATGAAACAGGCTGACTGTTTTCTAACATCTGGATATTGCCTAACGAAACATTCACTGTTTCTGGATTAAGCGCTACTCCGCTGTACCCAACTGAACAAATAATTCGTCCCCAATTAGCATCGGCTCCATACATGGCCGTTTTCACTAGGTTCGAGCCCACAATTTGTTTAGCAATCACATTTGCTTCTTCGTTTGTATGAGCACCAGATACGTTTACTTCAATTAGTTTTGTTGCTCCTTCACCGTCGCGTGCAATTTGTTTGGCTAAATCTTCACACGTCAAGCGCAGTGCTTCATAAAACGAATTCCATTCAGGATGATCTGGTGTAAGCGACTGGTGACCAGCTTTTCCATTTGCTAAAACAACAACCATATCGTTGGTTGACGTATCACCATCCACTGTAATTTGATTAAAGCTTTTATTTGTAATAGAACCTAGCGCATCTTGTAGCACTGAAGCTTCAACCTTAGCATCCGTTGTGATAAAGCTAAGCATCGTAGCCATATTTGGGTGAATCATGCCTGATCCTTTCGCTGTGCCGCCAATGGTAACTACTTTGCCGTCAATTTTTGTTTCATAGCAAGCTGACTTCATCACTGTATCTGTTGTTAGAATAGCCGTTTGAAATTCTTCTGCTTTTTCTTTGTTCGACGAAGGACTTAATAACCTAATACCTCTAACAATTTTTTCCATATCTAGAAGCTCTCCAATTACGCCTGTAGAAGCTACCGCTACATGATGAGGTAGGATATTAAGCTTTTCTGCACATGTATTTCGCATTTGGTATGCATCTTTTAATCCTTGTTCTCCAGTACATGCATTTGCACATGCGCTGTTCACAACGATCGCTTGCAGCTTCTGCTCCACCGCTACACTTTCTTTTGTAACAGCTAAAGGCGCTGCTTGAAAGGCATTAAGCGTGTAAACAGCTGCGCAATTAGCTGGCACGTCGCTTACAATAACTCCTAAATCTTTTTTAGCATAACGTAAACCAGCGTGAACGCCATCTGCTGAAAAACCTAGCGGCGTTACAATTGTACCGTTCTCTATTTTCTTTATCTTTTCTTTCGTTTGTTTAACCGTAATCACTATACGTTCCCTCCTGCTTTTATCGTGATTAGTGATGCTGTGTCTTTATGGGAAGACAGGCAGTAGCCCGATACCCGCTTGCTGTTCAAATCCCATCATGATATTGGCATTTTGAATGGCCTGACCAGCTGCCCCTTTAACTAAGTTATCAATGACAGAAACAATCGTGACACGCTTTGTTCGTTCGTCAAATGCAACACCGATATCGCAATAATTTGATGCACTTACTTCTTTAGTAGACGGAAATTCACCAGCTTTTCGAACGCGAACGAACGGGGAGTTTTGATATGTATCTACATATAGCTGATGAAGTTCTTGTACTGAGCTTTCTTCAGAAAGTTCAGCGTATATTGTACTCATAATCCCTCGCGTCATTGGAACTAAGTGCGTACTGAACGTAACGTGGCCAATTTCCTCATCCCACTTTTCTAAAATAGATTCGATTTCTGGGATATGCTGATGTTGATTAACTTTGTATATTTTCATATTTTCATTGATTTCAGCATAATGAACCATTTGCGAAAGACCGCGTCCTGCTCCTGAGATTCCGGACTTTGCATCAATGATAATAGAGTTTGATTTCACCATTTGTTTACTAACGAGGGGAGCTAGCCCAAGCAGTGTAGCTGTTGGATAACAACCCGGGTTCGCAACGAATGTACTGCTTTCGACTTCATCTGCAAACCATTCTGATAATCCATACACAGACTGTTGTAAAAACGCTTCGGCTGCAGCAGGCTTTTTGTACCATTTTTCATAAAGCGCTTCTGTTTTTAATCTAAAATCTCCAGATAGATCTACCACTTTTATTCCTTCTTCTATTAATTGAGGTACAAGTTTGCTAGAAACACCGGACGGAGTTGCTGTAAACACTAAATCTAATTCTTCAGCCATATTCTTAGGGTTTATATCTTGCAGTGTATATACAGTATTAGAAAGGTGAGGATAAACTTCTGCTAGTTCTGTCCCATCCTGAGATGATGAATAAACTGCATAAACATGAAAATGTGGGTGATTCGCTAACAAACGAATCAGTTCTACTCCTCCATACCCTGTTGCTCCAACAATTCCTACCTTGTATTCTTTCATTTTAAAACTCCTTTTTCCACGTATCTATTTGAATTATTTATCATTATAATACCGTATAAAAATAAAATCAAATGAATATTTAAAAAATCCAACACTTTATTCTATATTTTTAAACATTTTTATTTATTCATAAGTTTTTATTTTTATAACAACTTTTCTATTTTTGTTTAGAAATTGTTCACAGATATTTTTGGAAAACACTGGTTGTTTTTGTGTATAATAAGAATATCGATAAAAATCATCCGTATGATATTTTTTATACGGCTAGTGGACGTACAGCATATACAGACTGTTCTAACTTAATAGATTAATAAGTAGAAGTCGAAAAATTTTTAATTAAAAGGTGATAACATGATGAACATCACAACGGATTCTTTTTCGAATGAGCTGCAGCAATTTTTTATGAACTTTGATCATAAAATTTCGTTTAAAAAAGGTGACTTTCTCTTTCAAGAAGGTTCGACTTCAACTCATTTATTTTTTATTACGTCAGGGGCCGTGCAAGTAGGTAAAGTGACACCGGAAGGACGCGAGCTGACGCTTCAGCTGGCGAGTTCAGGAGACTTAGTCGGGGAAGTCATGCTATTTTGCGGATCTACTCCCCATATGCTTCAAGCAAAAGCTATTGAACCTTGTACGGCAATCAGTATTCAAAAAGGGGTGTTAGAAAACGAACTAGCACAATACCCTGCTCTTTCTATGGAGTATATGAAGTGGATGGGACTACAAATTAAGCGAATGCAGACAAAATTTAGAGACTTAATTCTAAATGGAAAAAAAGGTGCTCTCTATTCTACTCTGATCCGCATGTCTAATAGCTTTGGAGTAATGAAGCCAAATGGTATTTTATTAAACGTAACGTTGACAAATCAAGAAATCGCCAATCTATGCGGGACATCTCGAGAAGTGGTCAACCGCATGCTCGCTGAGTTGCGAAAAAACGAAGTGATTTCAATGGCAGATGGAAAAATTATCATTCATAAGCTTTCTTTTTTAAAGAAAGAAATAGACTGTGAGGACTGCCCTGTGGAATTGTGCAGAATTGAGTAAGAAAAAAAGCCATCGTTGATGGCTTTTTTCTTATTGAACACCTAATGCAATTTTAGCGTAGCGCGTCATGCGATCTTTATCCCATGGCGGATTAAATGTGATATTCACTTCTACATTTTCTACTTCTTCAAGCGAAATTAATTGTTTTTTCACTTGTTCGCCAATCACACCAGCTAGCGGGCAGCCGATAGAAGTTAACGTCATCGTCACGATAACCGTGTTGTTTTCTTCCATTTCTACACCATACACTAAGCCTAAATTTACGATATCAACGCCAAGCTCTGGATCAATTACTTCTTCTAGTGATTCCATGATTTTATCTTCTAACTGTTTATCCATATTCATTCTCCTTTCTTTTACTTCCGTAATTATCTTCACGTATTAAATATACCCTTAAACAATTTATCGTAAGCAATCAATAACTATGTCTTACACCGTAACAAGACAGCTTTTGCATGTCAATCGTTCTGCTTTGCTCCTAAGGAAAAGTTGTGTAAAATATGGGAATACAAGCATGAATATTAGTAGAATTCAATATAATCGTATAACTACTTCAATTTAAAAGGAGCCCTATATGAGAAACGATCAACACTTAATCGCCTTAGATCTGGATGGAACATTGTTAACGAATGAAAAAACCATTTCACCTACAACAAAACGGGTATTAGAAAAAGCCAAACAAGAAGGACATATTGTAATGATTGCAACTGGTAGACCTTATCGTTCCAGTGCTATGTATTACAGCGAATTAGATTTATCCACACCTATCGTAAACTTTAACGGAGCGCTTGTCCATCACCCCCTTCAGCCTGATTTCGGCACGCATCACGAACCTTTAAACCGCCGCACTGTCCATGACATTGTGACAGCTATGCAAGACTATCGCATCAACAATATCATGGCAGAAGTACAAGATGATGTGTATCTTCATTTTGAAGATCGAAAATTAATGGATGTACTTAGCCTAGGGGATCCTAAATTACAAATGGGTGATTTGCGTCATACGCTGCAGCACGATCCAACGTCTATTTTAATTCACGCAGATGAAGAACATGTACAAGATATACGCTCTCACCTTTCAGATGTTCATGCAGAAGTACTAGAACATAGACGCTGGGGAGCACCTTGGCATGTCGTTGAAATTGTAAAAAAAGGACTTAATAAAGCTGTAGGTCTTGAGCGCGTAGCTAATCATTATCAAATTCCACGCGAACGAATTATTGCGTTTGGAGATGAAGACAATGATTTTGAAATGATTAAATTTGCAGGACACGGTATCGCCATGGAAAATGGTATTAGCGAATTAAAACAGCTAGCGCGTGAAGTAACAAAATCGAATGAAAATGATGGTATTGCTTATTATTTGGAAAAAACGTTAAATTTATAACTTAGCTTTTTTTGAAAAGCAAGGTAAATTTTTATCGCTATCATTTTTTTTATTTAGCACACACTATAACCGACACTTCTTAAGGTGTCGGTTTTATTTATATTACGAGGAGGAATTTATGATGGGCAGAGGCAATCGATCAAAACGTTTTGTGAAACAAGGTGCAGACGCAGTTCAAAAACATGATGAACGAATTCCTTATCATATGACTATGGCAGAGGCAGAAGCATTTCAAGCTCAGCAGCGCCAAACTCCTCATGGAGGACAGTAACTTATGAAAAATTCACTTTTTGGTCAAGTAAAAGATGCGATTCGAAATGCAGTATCCGGCCATTCAGAAGATCAGCTTCACCGTCAAAAGCACGGCAATGGTGAGCTTGATATTTCAGAAGGCGTATTAAATAGTATTGCTTCTAACGCTTCTCCTGAGGAGCAAGAGCAGCTGAAGCAATTCCAAAACTCATTGCATCAAGCGTATGATACAGATGGAGAATCACATTCACAAGAGAAAAGCGCAGACATTACGTCTGATACGCTGTCTCATATCGTTCAGAATGCTTCTCCAGAAGAGAAGGCACAGCTTGAACAGCTTCAAAACACTTTAGAAGGCGGTCAGTCTCACGCTCACGGTAAAGCTCCCACGTCCAGTGAAAGCGTGGCAGCTGATATATTATCTCATGCACAGCAAAATGCTTCTCCTGAAGAAAAGAGCCAGCTTGAACAGCTTCAAAGCACTTTAGAAGGCGGTCAGCCTCATGCTCACGGTGAAGCTCACACGTCTAGTGAAAACGTAGCAGCTGATATGCTGTCTCATGCACAGCAAAGCGCTTCTCCTGAAGAACAAGCTCAGCTTCAGCAGCTTCAGAATACATTGGGAGCTGCTGGTCAAAATCATCAAACGTCTCAAGCTCATACGTCTGCAGCTTCTGATGAAAACATTGCAGCTGATATGCTGTCTCATGCGCAGCAAAATGCTTCTCCTGAAGAACAAGCTCAGCTTCAAGAACTTTCTAATGACTTAAAAGGTACACATTAATACAAAGGGTCCAGGTAATTAATACCTGGACCCTTTTTTAATCCTTGCGAAACAAACCAAAGATTCCCGTTGTCTGAACGATATTAGTAAATGCTTTAGGATCTACCTCTTTAATCACTCGTTCCAAGTCAAATAATTCATATCTGGTCAAAACAATCATTAGCATTTCTTTATCTTCGTTTGTAAAGCCGCCTTTAGCCGGCACCGCCGTAATCCCTCGCACGAGTTTGGCGTGAATCGCCTTTCTTAGCTCCACTCCTTTTTTCGTTACGATCATTGCTGTGAGTTTGACATGACGCGTATGAATAACATCAATGACGCGAGTAGTTGTATAAAGCGTCACAAGCGTATAGAGTGACTTCTCAGCACCATATAAAAGACCTGCTAGCACGATAATAATTGCGTTTAATATGAACATATAAGTGCCAATTGGTCGGTCTTTTACTCGAGACAAAATCAGGGCAATAATATCGAGCCCACCAGTTGAAGCTCCAAATTTTAACGTAATTCCTACCCCTACCGCTAAAATAACGCCTCCAAAAACTGCGTTAAGGATGATGTCTTTAGAAAGTGCTTGAATAGGAATAATTCCAAGAAACAAAGTTGTTGCAGCAACGCTGATAAAGCTGTAAACAGTAAATGACTTCCCAACTTTTTTCCACCCTAAAATAGTTACAGGAATATTTAACAACAACAGCAGCACTCCCGTGGAAATAGTAAAAGGGGTGTAATCTGTCACGATACTCGAAACAAGCTGCGCTACTCCTGTAAAGCCGCTCGAATATACATTAGCAGGTATCAAAAACAAGTTGAGCGCAAGCGCATTCAATAATGCTCCTACCAAGACGACTATCGCTTTTTTTGTTTCAAGCCACATATTCAAATGACCGACCTCCGCTTTTTTAAAACTTCTTACTCTCCTATACCCATTTATAAAATGAATAAAGTCAGCATCTTTAAAATAGTTAGTACATATAGTATGTACGATTTGGCAGAATTAAAAAAACTTATTCAAAAATTGTATTTTCCTCAAAGTGCTTATACACTAATACTATGTCGTATATAACGCTTCTCAATGTTTATACATCAAATTCATTTAATATTTTATAAATGCAATTAGGAAGGTGACATTTATGTCAATTAAACTTTTAACCGATAGCGCAAGCGATTTGCCTTTATCCTTTTTTCAAGAAAATAACGTTGGCTTTTTACCGCTTCGCGTAAGCCTGGATAATCAAGAATTTTTAGATCTACAAACGATTGAACCAGCTTCTGTCTACGAAGCCATCCGTAAAGGCAAGATGCCAAAAACATCTCAAGCGGCTCCAACTACTATGTATGAAGTCTTTGAGGACATAGCTAAATCAGGTGATTCTTGCGTTTATTTAGCTTTTTCTTCAGAATTATCCGGTACATATCAAACAGCAATGATGATTCGAGAAGAACTCCTAGAAAAGTATCCCGATTTCCAATTAGAGATAATCGATACGAAATGTGCATCTCTTGGCCAGGGAGTAGTTACTTATTATGCAGCACAATTACTACAACAAAACCTCTCACTAGTAGAGATGACAGAAAAAATAAAACAATACGCGCTGCATATGGAACATATTTTTACGGTCGATGACTTAGATTTTCTTGCTCAAGGAGGACGCGTGAGCAAAGCTTCTGCTTTTGTAGGAGGTCTGCTTAATATTAAACCGCTGCTTCATGTGGAAGATGGAAAATTGATTCCAATCGAAAAAATCCGCGGCCGTAAAAAAGTATTTAAGCGCATGCTTGATGTAATGGAAGAGCGAGGAAAAAACCTCTCTTCTCAAATCATTGGAATTAGCCATGGAGATGATTTAGAAACAGCTCTTCAGCTGAAAGAGATGATTCAAGAACGTTTTGGAACCAAACATTTTATTATTAATATTATTGGTGCAGCCATAGGTTCTCACTCTGGCCCAGGGACGATTGCAGTATTCTTTTTGAACGAAACCATCGAATAATTTAAAGAGGTCAGGGCATTCTAAAGGTACGATCAAAAAGGGGTGTATCACAATGCCAAAAACGAGCGATAACGATAAAAAAGCAAAAGATAATAACGCAAAGCTTCACGAAAAGAATCTGCAAGCTAAGCATAACCGTGAGCTTGGAAAACATTCATTTTCTAAAAAAACTGATCACTTATAAAAAGAAGCCGCTGAATTTTCAGCGGCTTCTCCTTTTAGTTTTCTTCTTTTTTAAAATATGTCCATCCTTCTTCTTGATAAACTTTTCCTTCTTTCATCAGTTTACCAAGCGCACGTTTGAACGCAGCTTTACTCATATTAAAGCGCTCGCGAATATCTTCCGGATAGCTTTTATCCCAAAATGGCATAACGCCACCGCGGCTTTCCATGTAATCGTATAGTACTTGTGCATCTTCATCCATGCTTTCTTGCTTGCGCGGAAGAAGCGATACGTTTAGCGTTCCGTCTTCTTTTACATTAATTACGCGGCCTGTTACATACGTACCAAGCTTTGGTTCTTTGCGTCTCTCGCTTTCATGAATAAATCCAACATATCCTTCATCTGTCATAATAAATGAACCTACGCGCAGTACGCGATAGATGTATCCGCTCACTTCACGATTAAAAAGTTCGGGCGGAGCATCTAATGCCATTGCTTTCATCACATCGTCTGTAGCAATTTTTCCGTACATCTTACCGCGCTTTGAAATCTTCATTGTACAGTAAACCTTGTTTCCGACTTCTGGCCACAGATCTTCTAGCGCAGGTAAGTCTGTTGAACCAATTAACATATCTTTGTTCATGCCGATATTTACAAACACGCCCAAACCTGGATTAACATCTACGACCTCGACCCACTCATAAACACCTTCTTCAACAAGAGGTAAGTGCATCGTTGCCGTTAAACGGTCATGCTGATCAAGGTATAGAAAAACTTCTACTTCTTCTCCTTCAGCAAGTTCTCTTGTTGTTTCATTTTTATGTAGCAAAATTTCTTCTTCACCTTCTGCTAACATATAACCAATCGGCGTTTCCCGGTTTACTGTTAAATACGCTTTCATCCCAGCTTCTACATTCATCGTTCTATCCATCCTTTATATAAATTAGTAGTGACTATTCCGTCACCACATACCTTCTCACTTTGCATCGAACAGCATTTTAAATTTCAAATCAACTTAAATGCATGCATTGTTTAAAAAAGCTGCTTCTATAGCTTACAACAAAAAGCATAACTTGTATTGTATCAATTACCGGCTCTCTATTCAATATCAGTTGTATACAGTTTGTGTTTTATTTATAATAAAAGAACAAACTCTTTACATATGGAGGTTATTATGGCTAAAGATAGTTCATTTGACATTGTGTCACAAGTCGATTTATCAGAGGTAACAAACGGCATTACCATGGCAACAAAAGAAATTAAAACCCGCTACGATTTTAAAGGCAGTAAAAGCGAAATCTCGCTTGAAAACGAAGAACTTGTTCTTATTTCTGATGATGAATTTAAGCTTGAACAGTTAAAAGACGTACTGATCTCTAAGCTTATTAAACGCGGCGTACCTACACGCAATATCTCATATGGAAAAATTGAGAACGCATCTGGAGGAACGGTTAGACAACGCGCCAAGCTAATTCAAGGTATCGACAAAGACAACGCTAAAAAGCTAAATACAATTATTAAAAATACTGGTTTAAAAGTAAAAAGCCAGATCCAAGATGATCAGCTTCGCGTAAGCGGTAAAAATCGTGATGACCTGCAGCAAATTATTTCAGCTATTCGCAGCGCTGATTTACCTATTGACGTACAATTTATTAATTACCGCTAAAAAAATGGATGCCCCGGCATTCATTTTTTCTTTTAAAGCCTTTTTTTATTCGTTCAGGCTTATTCCTATGCATAGATACACTTTCTTAACAAATACTAGTATACGCTTACATACTCATATTAATTAAGGAGTGTATACCAATGAATCAAAATCAAAAACAAAACTTCCCTCCTCAGCATCAGCAAACTCAGCCAGGTATTGAGAAAGATATGCATCCAATCCCTACCTCTATCGCTCCAGACTATAAGGCAAGCGGAAAATTACAGAACAAAGTAGCCATTATCACCGGAGGAGACAGCGGCATTGGACGTTCCGTCGCTTATCATTACGCTAAAGAAGGCGCAAATGTTGTCATAACCTATCTTAATGAACATGATGATGCAAATGAAACCAAAAAACAAGTTGAACGAATGGAAGCTTCTTGTTTATTGCTTGCTGGTGATATAGGAGATGAGCATTTTTGTCAAGAAGTCGTCTCAAAGGCCATTCAGACTTTCGGAAAAATAGACATCTTAGTCAATAATGCAGCTGAACAGCATCCTCAAAAAAGTATTACGGATATTACGACTGAACAGCTTACTCGTACGTTTCAAACGAATATTTTCTCAATTTTTCATCTCACCAAAGCTGCATTGCCTCATTTAAAACAAGGAAGCGCTATTATTAATACAACGTCTGTGACAGCTTACCATGGGCATGATCAGCTGATTGATTACTCTTCAACCAAAGGTGCTATCGTTGCTTTTACACGTTCTTTATCAGCTTCGCTCGCAACAAAAGGCATTCGCGTAAACGGCGTAGCTCCGGGACCCATTTGGACACCTCTTATTCCGTCTACGTTCGACGAACAGCAAGTTGCGACATTTGGGTCTAATACACCTATGAAACGGGCAGGACAGCCTTCTGAGCTCGGACCGGCCTATGTATACTTGGCAAGCTCTGATTCTTCTTATATGTCCGGGCAAGTTCTGCACATTAATGGGGGATCCATTGTAAACGGATAACATTTCTCTTCGGTCATTCATTTATTTTTATGTGGAAACACTATCAGAATTCAGTTATTTTTGTTTAAATAGAGATATGAACACCGCTAAAGGAGAGTATTTGAATGACCGATACATTAAGCACTCTTAAACATATATATGAAACCATTTTAAATAAAGTCGATGCCGGTATCCATGCGGTCGATGAAACAGGAAAAACTATTATTTATAATGAAAAGATGACAAAGATGGAGCTGATGGATGAACAAGACGTTTTACATAAAAACTTGTTAGATGTGTTTATGTTCAAAGAAAATCAGCAAAGCACACTTGTACAGGCGCTGCAAAAAGGAAAAGAAACGGTTAACGTCAAGCAAACGTATTTCAACAATCAAGGACAAGAAATCACGACGATTAATAATACCTTCCCTATTTTAAAAGACGGGGTCATTCAAGGAGCGGTTGAAATTGCTCAGGACGTGACGAAACTAGAGCGTCTAATCCGGCAAAACATTAGGCAAAAAGGAAACACACGCTTTACGTTTGATAGCATCATCGGAAGCAGTCAAGCGGTTCACGATGTGATTGAAGATGCCAAGCGTGCAACTAGAACTCCTTCTTATGTCTTAATTATTGGAGAAACAGGCACAGGGAAAGAACTGTTTGCTCAGAGCATACATAATGGCAGCAGCCGCTCTTCTGCTCCTTTTATTTCACAAAACTGTGCTGCGCTACCGGATAATTTAATTGAAAGCCTTTTGTTCGGTACGAAACGCGGAGCTTTTACAGGTGCAATGGATAATCCTGGTCTTTTCGAACAAGCGCAAGGAGGCACATTACTGCTAGATGAAATCAACTCGTTAAACCCAAATCTTCAGGCTAAGCTTCTTCGAGTGCTGCAGGAAAAAACCGTACGAAGAATTGGGGATACAGTGGACAAACCGGTTAACGTTCGAGTGATTGCGAACATGAATGAAGATCCAATCGATGCAATTGCAGAAAACCGATTACGCAAAGACTTATATTATCGACTTGGCGTCGTGACGCTTTTTATTCCTCCTCTTCGTGAACGAAAAGAAGATATTATTGAATTGACAAAGTTTTTCATCAAAAAATACAATGATTTGTTTCAGATGAATGTAAAAACCGTAGATCACCAAGTCATGTCTTCTTTTCTCTCTTATGACTGGCCAGGGAACGTACGGGAATTAGAACACATTATTGAAGGTGCAATGAACTTGGTAATGGACGAAGATGTTATTCACTATTCTCACCTTCCTTTCCAATACAGAACGAAGTTCCAGCTAAAGCAGCATGAACATTTTGAAAATAAAGCAAGCAGTGACGCACCTTCTTACCCAAGCGCTTTTCACCCTTCTCTTCCTTTAAAGGAACAGCTGTTAGCGTTCGAAGCAGAATGTATTAAACAAACGCTTGAACAACACAGACACAACATCTCAAAAAGTGCTAAGATACTAGGGCTGACCAGACAAAGCTTGCAGTATCGTATGAAACGATTAAACATCCGCTCTAAATAAAAAAGAAGTGCACAGTGCACTTCTTTTTTATTTTGCTTTATAAACCGGTGAATCCGATTGTTTTTGATCAATATTTTTCTTGATTCCTACGTGATAATACACGTAGAGTACAATGATTAAAGGGACACCACAGTAAAGACCAATTCGTTGATCCGGAATAAAAATTAAGCTGATTAATACAAGTCCATACAAACAAAAACCTAGAATAGGAACGAACGGATAAAGCGGCGTTTTAAATTTCAGTTCCTTTATGTCTCCTCCTTCCGCTAAAAAATGACGGCGGAACATAAATTGAGAGGCACAAATGGACATCCAAACAATAATGGTCACCATTCCTGAAATCGAAATAAACCAAAGATATACGGTTTCAGCAGCCACGATGCTTGTAATCAACGAGCACCCTGAAATAATCATTGTCACAATTAATGCGTTAATTGGAACACCTTTTGAAGATAATTTCTTCAAAGATTTTGGCCCCATATTGCTGTTTGACAGTGACCAAAGCATACGAGAAGCAGCATAAACGCCGGAGTTCGCCACTGATAGAACGGCTGTTAAAATGACAAAGTTCATGATATCCGCTGCGTATGGAATGCCAATTTGATCTAATACGGCAACAAACGGACTTTCAATGACGCCTGCTGTTTTGTATGGCAGAATAGAGACTAAAACAAACATAGCTAACACAAAGAAAAACAGCGTTCTCCAAATGACGTTTCGAATAGATCTCGGCAACGTTTTCTCAGGACTTTCACTTTCTCCTGCTGCAATGCCGACAAGCTCCGTTCCTTGAAACGAAAAGTTAACCGTTACTAAAGTCAATAGAACTGCCAGTATTCCATTTGGAAAAAGACCTGCACCTTGCGTGAAATGCGAAAGAAACGGTGCGGGTTCTCCTCCCTTGAAGTCGATAAAACCAAAGACAGCAGCTCCTCCAATTAAAATAAACAGAATAATAGCCGTAACTTTAATACTCGAAAACCAAAACTCAGTTTCAGCATAGCTTCGAGCAGAAAGAGCGTTAATTAAAAATGTAATGACGCCAAAAATCAAGCACCAAGACCATACAGGTACATCAGGAAACCATCTCTGCATTAAAATTCCTGCTGACGTAAATTCAAGCCCTGTCGTATTTGCCCAGCTGAACCAGTACAGCCATCCAATCATAAAGCCTGTAGAAGGTCCTAAAAACCTTGTAGAGTATTCTTGAAAGGAACCTGAAACCGGCATTGCTACCGCTAGCTCTCCTAAACAAAGCATAACTAAATACATGAGGAAGCCGCCTATTATATATGCAAGAATGGCTCCTCCCGGCCCTGCCTGGCTAATAGTAAAACCCGAACCTAAAAATAGGCCTGTTCCAATCACGCCTCCTAACGCAATCATAAATAAATGTCTGCTTTTCATTGTTCTCTGTAATTGGTTTTGTTCTGTATGTCTATTCATCGGTACCTCCGTTCTTCATTTTCTTATATGTGGTTTGTACAAGCATGCCTACTTTTTAGCATCTGAACAGTTGTTTCTTGAATCAACTTAGGAAGAACTCCGAACGAATAAGGCTTATACACTCGCTCTGTCCACTTATGTCCGTCTTTCCCATATACTCCTATATTGATGGACGGAATATTTAACTCTCGAATTTCACGGAAAGGAATCGCCCCTGCAATCCCCCACCCCGGAAAGTTACGTGTAAAAGCATCGATTTCCTCATCTGTCTCATGAAGAGATAAAAAGCTGCCATCTGCTAGGTAGGGAAAAAATTTTTTAAACTGAAACGTCTCTCCCGTCTGTTTTCCAACCTTCTCCACAGCTGCTTGCAAGGGATAAAGAAGCTGCTGATCTCTGCTTTCGTCTTTCTTCAAGTGATTATGAGGCAAGTAAGGCGGTGCAAAAAAGACAATTACGCGCGGACTTTGATGCGGATCTAACTTTTGAAGTTCTTCAATTACTTTAAAGCACCTTGTTCTAAGTTCTAAATGCGCATACTGTTCGAAAGCTCGTTCAATACAAGCCTGAGCATTTATCCCTTTTTGATCCAATTCTTCCAGGTAATCTTCCAAACTCACAACATCCACTTTCCAAGACAAGTTTCGCTTTGGTAAATTCGTTCTCTGAACAAAAAGTTCGTAATAATCAGAAAGTTTTTTCTCCACTTTTTCACATGCTTCGATTGATAATCCAATTAATTGACTCATCACTTCTTTTGCCGTTCGTTCATAGATGAAATAGTTAAAATACAAATGACTGCTTACAGCAGTTTGCACATTATAAGCCTCTTTATTATCTCGTTGATACAGACAGGAAGGTGGCAGTACCAGCTCTCCTTCAATATTTTCAGCTAGATTAATATTGTTATGGATGCTTCCCGTAATCTCAGATGCAATCAAATTAGGATCTATACCAGCAAGCGTATCTCCTACGTGTACCTCCCTTCCGTAAATATAAAAACATGGAAGCAGTTTCCCAGCGGCTCCTGTATAAATATAGCGCGTGGAATCTCCATCGTAAAGAGGTGTAATAAAGTCGGTATTAATCGCTGCTACATATGAAAGATTTTTTTCTTTTTTCAAACGGTTCAGTTCAGAAACAGCAGAAATAATTCCAGCATGCTGACTTTCCTCATCTGGGTTGACCATAAAAAGGACGTTTCCTTCTAATTTATTTGGATGCTTAGTAAAATGCAGCACATTGGCTAAATGTACAGCAATTCCACTTTGCATATCAACGGCTCCTCTTCCAAACATCCATTCACCTGAGCGAGCATCTCGCTGTACATCTTCATTAATGTTATGCATAGAGAAATAGCGCTGAAGTTCTTCTGGGTCTAATGCTATGTCTTTTAATGGACCAAAATCTTCAATACCAACCGTATCTAAGTGAGCGTGATAAATCATTGTTTGAGCATTTTTTTTGCTGCCTTGAATAAAAGCAAATACATTTTTTCTGCCTAGCGTATCGCCATTAATTTTCTGTTCCCAAACGTGAAGGGGGTTTTCTTTGAAATAAGGAAAACTTTGAAGCGTGTTTTTAATGAAATCAGCAATCTTTACTTCGCCGCTTGTCCCATTGATACTTTTGATTTTCACTAACGTTTTTGTTAAACATTCAACTTGCTCTTCCATGCTTAGCTGTGAGAGTTGGATATACACTTCTATTCCTCCTGCCTATCAAATAAAAACGTCATTTAGCTGCATATGAATAAAAATAGTACGATATATACATATCGTACTATTTTTATTTATTTTAAACCGATTACTCAGCAAATACTTTTTCAATTCGTTCAATTGCCCAGTCTAACTCTTCTTTTGAAATCGTTAGCGGCGGAGCAAAACGAATAACCGTACTGTGCGTTTCTTTACAAAGCAAACCTTGGTCTTTTAATTTTTCACAATAAGGACGAGCTTCTTCGTGTAATTCTACCCCGATGAATAGACCTCGGCCGCGCACTTCTTTAATAACTGGATTGCTTAAGCTTTGGAGCTTCTGCTTGAAATAAGAACCTAATTCTAATGAACGCGCTGGAAGTTCTTCGTCTTCAATTACTTCCAAAGCAGCTAATGATACGGCACAAGCAAGCGGATTTCCTCCAAATGTTGAACCATGAGAGCCAGGGTTAAAGACACTTAAAATGTCTTCGTTAGCGACTACGCAAGAAATAGGGAAAACTCCTCCTCCAAGCGCTTTACCTAAAATCAGCATATCTGGTTCTACGCCTTCCCAATCACAAGCAAACATTTTGCCTGTACGCGCTAAGCCAACTTGGATTTCATCAGCAATAAATAGCACATTATGTTCTTTACATAAATCAGCTGCAGCTTTTAAGAAGCCTTCTGGAGGTAAAACGATACCTGCTTCACCTTGAATTGGCTCAATTAAAAATGCGGCTGTATTTGGTGTAATAGCAGCTTTTAACGCTTCTAAATCACCATAAGGAATGGTTTGAAGCCCTGGAAGCATCGGTCCAAAACCACGTTGATATTCTGCTTCAGACGATAAGGAAACAGCTGTCATTGTACGACCGTGGAAGTTGCCCACACATGCGATGATTTGTGCTTGATTTTCAGCAACGCCTTTCACATCGTAAGCCCAGCGGCGTGCAGCTTTAATGGCTGTTTCCACCGCTTCTGCTCCCGTATTCATTGGAAGAGCCATATTTTTATTTGTTAATTTACAAATCTTTTCATACCATGGACCAAGCTGATCATTATGAAACGCTCGTGACGTTAACGTTACTTTATCAGCTTGACGTTTTAATGCTTCAATAATTTTTGGATGACGATGTCCTTGGTTAACAGCGGAATAAGCACTTAGCATATCCATATATTTATTATTTTCTGGATCATGTACCCATACGCCTTCTGCCTTTTCAATTACAATCGGCAGCGGATGATAGTTGTGTGCCCCAAATTTTTCTGTTTGCTCAATGATTTTCACCGTTTTTTGTGTTTCAGTTGTCATATTTACTCCTCCTTATTTTCCAATTAAAATGTTTCAGATGTTGTTTTTGCTTGCATGTGAAGAACAAGATAATCCGGTCCGCCTGCTTTTGAATCCGTTCCTGACATATTAAATCCGCCAAAAGGCTGGTAACCAACAATCGCTCCTGTACATCCTCTGTTAAAATACAGATTTCCAACATGGAACTCTTCACGAGCGCGCTCAATATGCTCGCGGTTGTTTGATAATAAAGCGCCTGTTAATGCATATTCTGTATTGTTTGCAATCTCCATCATATGATCAAAATCTCGCGCTTTAGAGAATGCTACTACCGGACCAAAAATTTCTTCTTGCATGAGACGAGCTTTTTCATCTACATCCGCAAAAATAGTTGGCTGAATAAAGTATCCAGTTGAATTGTCTGCTTCTCCTCCCGCAACAAGCCGTCCTTCTTCTTTTCCAATTTCAATATACGATAATATTTTGTTATACGACGCCTCGTGAATAACAGGTCCCATATAAGTTGAAACTTCTTCCGGGGTTCCAACAGTTAATGTTTTTGTTAGCGCAACTGCTTTTTCAAGCACTTCATCATACACATCTTGATGCACAACAGCACGAGAACCAGCGGAGCACTTTTGCCCTGCAAAACCAAATGCAGAGTATACGATTGAAGAAGCAGCTAAATCAAGATCCGCATCTTTGTCTACAACCACCGTATCTTTTCCCCCCATTTCAGCAATAACGCGTTTTAGCCATTTTTGGCCCGGCTGTACTTTTGCTGCTCTTTCGTAAATGCGGCAACCTACTGCGCGCGAGCCGGTAAATGAAACAAAGCGTGTTTTTGGATGTTCAACTAAGTAGTCACCGATTTCAGGTGTAGCACCAGGAATAAAGTTTAATACGCCTTTCGGTAAACCTGCTTCTTCCATTACTTCTACAAATTTCGCTGCTACTACAGGAGTGGCATCAGCTGGCTTTAATAAAATCGTGTTGCCTGTTACGATAGCTGCTACTGCTGTTCCAGCCATGATAGCTAACGGGAAGTTAAATGGTGAAATGATAATACCTACGCCAAGCGGAATATAATTGTACTGATTATACTCACCGTCTCGACTCTGTACTGGAGAACCATCTTTTAACGTCAGGACTTGACGTGCATAGTACTCTAAAAAATCAATTGCTTCTGCTGTATCAGCATCTGCTTCGTTCCAAGGCTTTCCTGCTTCTTTTACAAGATAGCTAGAAAATTCATGCTTTCTGCGACGGATGATGGCCGCTGCACGGAAAAGAATATCTGCTCGATGTTCTACTTTCCATTTTTTCCACGTTTCAAAAGCTTTTAAAGCTGACTGCATCGCTTGCTCTGCTAGATCTTTATTTACTGTAGAGACATATCCAATCACTTCTTTTATATTCGCTGGGTTAACAGACGTAATTTTCTCTTCAGTTTCCACTTTTTCACCGTCGATCACAAGTGGGTACGTTTTGCCAAGCTGTGTATTTACATATGTTAATGCTTCTTGAAATGCCTTTTTATTGTTTTCTTCCTTAAAATTTGTAAATGGTTCATGAGAATAAGAAACTACCATGATATATACCTCCTAGTATGCAAATCTTTGTTTACTTTATAGTTATGCAAATAGCGTGCCAACTTTTAATAAAACTTTACAGCCTGTTTGTCATCAAGGTTTTCATCACTTATATCATTCTTTCTTTTTGATAAAGGAAAAAATAATTGGCATATGTATATTTTTTTTGCACTTTAAATGCCAATATCTTTGGCATAAAGAATATATTGAGACATACCTAAATCAACCCAATCAACAGCTAAGAAGCAGCTACCTACGTTTACCGTCCCAACGAAAAAATCCGAACAAGTTTGATTCTCCATCAAGAATCAAACTCGTTCGGATCTTCCTTCAACTACAATACTTTTGTTCCAGCCTCTTTTCTATTTGTATATAAAGTTATCTCTTCGTCATTTGAATAGTTTTACAGGACTGTCTTTTAATCATTTTGTGAGGAACGCGCACTTGTTCTGCAACAGCATATGGCGTTTCAATCTGCTTAATCAAGCAGCGTACAGCCTGATAACCAAGTCCAAAAATATTAATATCAATAGATGTGAGAGCAGGTCTAGCCATTTCGGCGATCAGAACATTATTAAAACTGACAATCGAAATGTCTTCAGGAACTGAAATTCCCATTTCATCCAATGTATTTAAAACGCCTAATGCCATTAGATCGTCTGCTACTACCAGAGCCGTTGGACGTTCTTTTAGAGATAAAAGTTCGCAAACAGCTTCTTTTCCTCCCTTCTGTAGAAATTCTTCATGAATCACATACTCGTCCCGGTAAGGAATGTTTGCTTTTTGAATCGCTTTATCATAGCCTGTTAAACGGTCAATGGTAACGACTAATTCAAGGCTTCCGCCAATAAAAGCAATACGCTCATGCCCAGATTCAATTAAATATTCCGTCGCTTCTTTTCCAGCTTTAAAATTATCATTATCAACAAACGTGATGCTTTCACTATGTTTAAACGGCTTTCCAATAACTACAAACGGCACGCTCTGTTCTTGCAAATAAGAAAGTACTTGATCATCAACTTTGGAGTACAGCAAAATTAATCCATCCACTCGTCTCCCCTGTACCATTTGAACAACTTCTGCAAAAATCTCTTCTTCCGTTTCTCCAGTGGACATATAAATCGCTCTTTTGTTTTCGTGAGCTCCGGTGCTGATTCCTCTTAGCACTTCGGGAAAGAATGGATTTTGAAACACCTTGTCTGCTGAGCTCGGCATCACTAGGCCGACTGCCTCTGTGGTTTGATTTGCTAGACTTCGCGCAATAATATTTGGGTGATAACCAAGTTCTTTCATAGCCGATCGCACGCGCTGTTTTGTTTTTTCACTAATTCTTGAGCTGTCTGCAATGACGCGAGATACCGTCGAAGGGGCTACATTTGCTAAATTTGCCACATCTTTTATTGTTACACCCATAATTCCACCTCTTAATTATGTTTTCTTCATTAATACTTATCCAATATAATTTGACAACTACGACGCGCTGTCCTTTTCACGAGATTGAGAAATTTTCTTTTCTTTTCTTCTTTTTGAAGATGCTTTGTACAAAAAGATGCCAAATCCCGTATAAACAGCAGCAACCGCTGCGATATATCCAATATTAAACCCTGACTTTTTCACTACTTTATATACATTTGTGGTCTCAGGCTCCGATGAAATGTTGTATACATCGTCAACGGGTCGTATAATTCCTTCCGTTATTAACCCTCTTAGTTCATTTTCTTTTCCAACTTTTTTAAGCGGGACATTAATGACCGACGTTTCCTTTGTATTATTAATCACAACAAACGTCGTTTCGTCCTTATACCTTCTCTTGTATACAGCCACACCTTTTTGCTCAGACACAAGGGTAAAGCTTCCTTTTCGAAGAGAAGGCGACTTTGCTCTAAGTTCAGCCAGTTTTTTTAAATGATCTATAATATCGGGATTAGCTAAAAAATTCATCATGCCATAATTTTCTGCTCCCTTTCCCCCATTCAGCGCAATTTCCGTTCCATAAAAAACGATTGGTACACTCGGCGAAGTATAAAGGTAGGAAAGCCCTTGCTTTGTTCGGGCTCCAGGATGATTTTCACTCTTTAATGCTTGTGCTGTAAAACGTGTGCTATGAACATCATCTAAAAAATTGGCTAAAGGCTGATTACTTCTTCTCCCCCACTTGTCATACAACATTTTCTGCGGACGATTAGTACCGCTAAACGTAGCAGCAGTGGCTTCGGCTAGCGTTCTATCTACAAGCAAATCTACTCCTAACGAATCAGCCTGCTCATTTTTTTTTAATGGTTGCCCGTTTATTTCTCCTATTAATAGAAAAGAAGGATCCATGCTTTTTAGCGTCTTAGAAAAGGATGAAATAAATGCAGAAGGAGCTTGATCGATATCTTTAACGTAATATCCGTCAATATCTGCTTGTTTGCTCCACCAAGCAGCATTTTTAATAAGGTATTTCTGCACAGCACTTTCTTTTAAATTAAGGTGAGGCAATGCTTTAATTACTTCGTTATCTGTACCGGATTCATTACTTATCCATGTTTGTTTTCCTTTATCTGCTACCCAGGTATGATTGTTACTGATTGTCAAAGGAAATTCGACCATAATTTTTATATTGCGCTCATGTGCTTTCTTCACAAGATTTTGTAAGTCTTTTAACGTTCCAAAATGATCGTCTATTTTATAATGGTTGGTCACCGCATATCCATGATAGCCTGTCTCATCATTTTCCATAAAAGGAGTTAATAAAACAGCGGTAAATCCCATCTCTTGAATATAGTCTAACTTTTGTGCTATTCCCTGTAAATCGCCTCCATAATAGGCATCTGAGCGTTCATAGTTAACATTTCGATCATTCTGTTCACTTCCGTTATAAAAACGGTTGATCATCAATGAGTATATTACCTCATCACGTATATCTTTATGATCTTGCGCTGAGGCACTGCTTCCAAAAAGCAATAATAGTATAAGTAGCATACTTGTCCTTTTCCATTTCATCTATTCCCCTCCTATAGACGAACTGTTTCAAACTCACTTTTGTTTCCATTATAACGTTAACGCTTACATTATTGTTAAATAAGTTGATAAAAACAAAAAAAGTGATTAAAAGTTTTTACTTTTAATCACTTTTTTCCATCTATATACTGCTATACCGTCTCATTTACGTTCGATATATGAGGTTTATCCGATACTTTACCAACTTTATTTAATCGATCAATCAATCCAACACCAAATTCAGGATGAAGGTTACCATCTCCTGTCGCTACGAAACTTTCAAGAAATTCGTATGCGGATGAACCGTGTTCAGCAAAATCTAAACCAGCAATTTCTTCTTCGCTTGATACTCGAATAGAAGAAAAACGCGTGAGAACAAATAAGAATAACCCAACCGTTCCAATGGTCCAGCCCATCACAGCTATAATTCCAAGAGCTTGAATACCTAATAGCTGTACGCCACCGCCATAAAATAAACCATTAGCTGTATCAAACAGTCCCACTGCTAACGTCCCCCAAATACCGCAAATTCCATGAACAGTAATAGCACCAACTGGATCATCTAACTTCATTTTGCTATCGATAAAATGCACAGCTTCTACTAGAATAATTCCTGCAATTAGCCCAATGACGATCGCACCTGGAATCGATACGTTTGCTGTTCCAGCTGTAATCCCTACAAGTCCAGCTAAGGCACCGTTTAATGTTAAGCTAGCGTCAATACGTTTGTAGCGAAACTTTGTATATAAAGCAGAAGACAGGACTCCGCATGACCCAGACATTAATGTAGTTGCGATGATTCCTGGTACAAGGGCAGGATCCGCTGCTAATGTACTTCCTCCATTAAATCCAAACCATCCAAACCGGAGGATAAATACACCTAATGCGCCAAGTAGAATATTATGTCCTTTAATGTTATTTATATTATCATATGGGTAATTTTCTGAATATTCAAGTTAATACGTGATAAAAATGAGACTTTTTTCTTATTTACATAATAGTTAACGCTTTCATACCTTTTCAAAAAAAAGTAACGCAAAGGAAAAGTAATTCCTTTGCGTTACCCCGTAGAAATAGATGTCATAATTTTCTTTTTCACTTGACTTGTGACAAAGTGCTTTTCTGTAAATACGTCATAATTTTCTTTTCGAATTTTATCAAGAATCGCTCGGTATAAATGCGCCGCTCCTGTAAGAGGCAAACGAGAAGCCACCGGATATTTATGAATCGACTGAAGTCCTTTTATATAATACATTTCCGCTTCTTTGGCCAGGTGCTCCCACATCTCTATGAATTCAGAAGTGACCCACCGGTTCTCTAATAGCATGTGCGTATATCCGTAAGAATTCATAAGGTCTTTCGGTAAATAAATGCGCCCTCGCTCTAAGTCTTCCCCAACGTCTCTTAAAATGTTGGTCAGCTGCATCGCAATGCCTAATGCAACTGCTTCTTCTTCTAATTCTTTATGAGTAGTTGGAGCTAAAATCGGTAAAAGCATTAACCCTACCGTACTCGCTACGTGATAAGAGTATGTTTTCACTTCATCAAGCGTATCGTATTCTTTTTTTACTAAATCCATTCTCTGGCCGGTAATCATATCATCAAACGCTTGAACATTCATCTCATATTGTTCAAATACATTGCGCAGAGCTACCCACATGGCGCTTTCGTTTAATAGTTCTCCATTTTTAAATCGGGCAAATTCTGATTCGAATTGCTGCAGCTCTATTTCAGGGTTGCATCCTTCATCTACAATATCATCGACTTGACGGCAAAATGCATATACTGCCCATACTGCCTTTCTTTGTTTTGACGGCAGCATGGAAAAAGCTTTGTAAAACGTTTTTGAGTTTTCTTTAATAATTTCTTCACACTGATTGTACGCTTTGTCTAACGAAATGTTCATCATATAGGACCCCTTTCTCTATTAAAGGATAAACCATCATTTCCTTATGGCTTACAAGATCTTAAGAAAGCTTTGCAACCGTTTGAACAGATGATTGTTCAATAAGATGATCAGCTAACATTTTTGCTCCTTGCATAACAATTGGCACGCCTCCGCCTGGATGAATAGATGCTCCGACCGCAAAAATATTTTTATATTCGTACGGCTGGTACTGGGGTCTGAATACGCCCGATTGAAACAGCTCAGGAGCAATACCAAAGCTTCCTCCTTCGTAAAGTCCAAATGCTTGAGCATCATTTGGCGTGCGTACTTTTACCCACTCTATTTCTTTACGAAGCTCTTCAAACCCTTTTTTTTCTAAAGTTCGAATGATTCCATCAACAAAATCTTGCTGATTGCTCCAATCAATGTGGCCACCTGATGGAACCGGTACAAGTGCATATAGCACACTTTTCCCTTCAGGGGCTAACGATGGATCAATAACAGAGGGATTAAATGTATAAATAGCGGGATCTTCAGGAATCGTTTTATGCTTAAACACTGCTTCCATATGTTTAGCTAAATCATTGCCCATAAAGTATTGATGCACATTGTGATGATCATATTTTCTCTTCAAACCAAGATAAAGCAGCAGACAGCTGGACGAAGGCACATACTTCTTTTCTTTTTTTCGAGCAATTTTCGCCATATTAGGAAAGTCGCCATTTAAAACAACTTGATCAAACGGATAAAGTTTTTCGTCAACAATAACCCCTTCCGTCTTGTCTCCTGATATAGAAAGCTCTTGAACCGCCTTATTCAAATGAATGTTTACACCTTGCTCTATCAGCGCCTTTTCAAGAAGTGGCACAAGACTTGCGTATCCGCCTTTTACGTAATAGATGCCATGAGCATGCTCACTGTAAGGAACAAGGGAATAAATAGCTGGCGCCGAATAAGGATTTCCTCCAATATAGAGAGATTGCAGGGAATAGGCATCTACTAGACGTTCATCATGGAAATACGTTGAAACAAATTTTCTCATTGATTTATTTGCATTCATTTTTTTTAATGCCTTGATGTTTTGCCATGTCCAAAAATCTCGTTTATTTACAAATGTTTTTTCCAAAAATGCCTTACTTCCTAATTCAAATCGCTTTTTTAATTCAGTCATAAAACGCCGGTAGTTTTGCTCTTCGCCTGGAAACAAACGGCTAATCTCCTCTAACTGATCTTTTTCAGTCGCTTTTTTTGTATAGGTCGTACCGTCTGGAAAATGAATATCATAAAGTGGATCACAGCGTATTAGTTCATATTGAGAAGCAGAAATGCCTGCTTCATCTAAAATACGTTCAAGCATTAAAGGCAGTAAGACAATCGTGGGACCTTCATCAATTTTATAACCGTCTTTTTCTACAAACGCCAACCGGCCGCCAAGCTTGTTTTCTTTTTCGAAAATATCAACAGAAAATCCTCGTTTGCTTAATAACAAAGCGGTAATTAAACCGCCTATGCCGCCTCCAACAATTGCTGTTCTCATAATGCACTCTCCATTTCCTTCATGGTTTTAAACGGCTCATTCAGTAATTGTCCGTCTCTTTTTAAGATGAGCTTTGTCGTAATGCGAGATGATTCGAGAATAGTTGGTAGACCGCTTCCTGGATGAGTTCCTCCTCCAACTAGCCAGCAGTTTTCTAATTCTTCAAATTTATTATGCGGACGCAGCACCATCATTTGAGTGAGCTGATGTCCAAGGTTAAATGTCGCTCCTTTATAGACCAGCACGTCTTCTTCCCACTGCTTTGGTGAAATGATTTTTTCAACTTCAATATGACTCTCTAAATCTTTGAAACCCGTTTTCTTTTCTACAATTTTTAATACTGCATCCCGAAAATCTTTTTGTTTTTCATCCCAGTTTACACCGCTGAAATTATTTGGAACCGGCGCTAAAATATAAAGAGCAGACTTTCCTTCTGGTGCTAAAGTTGGGTCTGTTACACCTGGGTTTTGGATGTAGATAGAAGGGTCCTCTGAAAGAGCTAGCGTTTTTGTGATCTCTTCTACATTTTTTTTATAATCTTCAGCGAACACAATCGTGTGATGAGGCAGATCTTTGTACTGTTTGTCTATGCCTAGATAAATCATGAAAGTAGAACAAGAGTATTTTTTCTTTTCAAGTTTTTTAACTGCATATTTTTTAAGGGTACCTTCATCTATTAAATTCGTCATGGCATGAGCAAAATCTCCATTGATAATGACGTCGTCTGCCCCTATTCGCTCTCCATTTTCTAGAATAATTCCTTTTACTCTCTTATTTTCAATCCATAGTTTTTGGACACCTTGGTTTAAGTGGATGTGCCCTTGATGTTCTTCCACTACTTTTGCCATTGCTTGAGATAGTTGGTTTACTCCTCCTATCGGATGGAAGATACCGTAAGCGTGTTCCATAAACGATAAAATAGAAAAGGCTCCTGGACATTCCCAAGGGGACATTCCCAAGTACTTAGATTGAAAAGTAAAAGCTAATTTCAATTTCTCATCAGTGAAATACTTGCCAAGTACATCATAGAGCGTTTTACCTAAGGATAAATGCGGCAGTGCTCGAATTGCTTCAGGCTTTAAATAGTGATGAAAACGATCCATCTCGCCCTGCAATAAAGGCAGCAAAGCCGCCATCTTTGCTTCGGTGTCTTTCATAAAGCGCTCATAGCCTTCTCCGTTTCCTGGGTATAAACGTTCGATTTCTTCTTTCATCTTTTTATGGTTATCCGTCATCTGAATCTGCGCATCATCGAAAATAAGCTCATACATGAGATTTAGACGTTTTAAGTCCATATAATCATGCGCATTGCGATTAGCAGCTTGAAATAATTCTTCAAAAATCTGTGGCATGCTCAAAAATGTAGGACCCATATCAAACGTATAACCTGACATTTTAATCGCTGAATTTCGCCCGCCCACGTATCCTTGCTTTTCATATACATCTACTTTATAGCCATGACTTGCTAACAGCATCGCTGCCGCTAGTCCTCCTGGACCCGCTCCAATCACGATTACGTTTTTTTGCATACATACACTCCTAATCCTATACAATAGTTATACAAACATTATACAAATCTTTATTATTAAACACAACGATAAACTGCTTGTCTTTATTCGAATCATAAAATTACCAATAACTAAACCATTAAAACATGACGTTTGTACCATTTTTCCAGGGTTTCAGTACACTTTCCCTTTATTCGGTGCTTTCAAGCTTTTATTTTATATCTATGTAAAGTTATACAAAAATAGACTGCGGTCTTCTTCTCTAGTTAAACGTACAAAAAAGAGAAACAGATGACTTATTTCATAAAAAAAACCCTCTGTACTGAGAGGGTCCTGTCATTCAACAATTTGAATATTATTGTGAGTAAACCAGACGTGAATTTGAGCTAGATGAGCTAGCAGCTGAGGTCCTGTCATTAATTGACCAAACCAAGGTGCTTTAAATCCTTCTCCGCCTGTATCAATAATATGCTTTAACTGCTGCTTATCAAAAAATTCATGAAGAGGTGACTGTTTATCTTGTAAAAGAGATTGAAGCCATACAGTTACAGCTTTTGTATAAGCTGGGTTATGCGTTTTAGGATAAGGGCTTTTCTTGCGATAAAGAACATCATGAGGCAAAATTCCTTCAAGCGCTTTTCGTAAAATCCCCTTCTCTTTATTGCCCGTCATTTTCATCTCCCACGGAATATTCCATGCATATTCCACAAGGCGATGATCTGCAAAAGGTACGCGTACTTCTAAGCTCGCGCCCATGCTCATACGATCTTTACGATCTAATAAAGTTGTCATAAACCAAATCTGATTTAAATAAAACAGCTTTCTTCGCTGCGCATCTTCTAACGATTCACCTTCTAATTCAGGCACTTCCTTTAATGTTTCTTCATATCTTGCACGCACATAATCTTCTAACTGTAATTTCTTTCTCCATGAACTTTGCAGCAAATCAATTCGAGCATCTAATGAACGCATCCATGGGAAGGTATCCGAAGACAAATCATGTTTTCGGTGAAACCACGGATATCCTCCAAAAATTTCATCCGCACATTCTCCTGATAAGCTCACAACAAAATCTTGTTTGATTTCGCGGCAAAACCAAAGCAGCGATGAATCTACATCAGCCATTCCAGGAAGGTCTCTCACCTCTACAGCCTCTGTTAAATGCTGCACAAGGTCCTCCGTTGAAATAATGCAGCGGTGATGATTTGTTTGGAACGTATCCGACATGAGCTTGATATAAGTTCCATCAGAATTTGGCTGAAACTCATTTGCTTTAAAAAATTTATCATTGTCTTCATAATCGATAGAATACGTATGAAGAGAGCCCTTGCCGCTTTCTTTGAACGCATTTGCAGCAATTGCTGTAATGGCGCTTGAATCTACTCCACCTGATAAAAATGTACAAACCGGGACATCGGACACTAGCTGTCTTACAATCGCGTCTTGCACTAAAAATTTAACTTTTTCTGTAGTTTCACCTAAATCATCTGTATGCTGCTCACTTTTTACGTTCCAGTATCGCCAAATCTTCAACCCGTTACGCGTAAGCGTGAGGGCGTGAGCCGGGCGCAATTCATTTATTTCTTTAAATACGCCGTGGCCGGGAGAACGAGAAGGTCCTAAGCCAAACACTTCTGCTAATCCATCTAATCCTACTTCGGCTTTCACCTCAGGATGAGCTAATATCGCTTTTAATTCCGATGCAAATTGAATTCCACCTTCATAAGATCGATAGAATAAGGGCTTCACTCCCATTCTGTCGCGTGCTATAAATAACTTTTCATTGGCTTCGTCCCAGATTGAAAAAGCAAAGATACCGTTAAAATGATCTACGCATGATTCTTTCCATTCTATATAAGATGTTAGAAGTACTTCCGTATCTGAATGTCCCTGAAATTGATAACCTCTTTTTAGTAATTCTTTCCGAATATCTTCCGTGTTGTAAAGCTCTCCATTATAGCAAAGCGTATAGCGCTGTTCATTTTTTTCTCTTGTCATCGGCTGTCTTCCGCCTTGAGGATCTACTACAACTAAGCGTTTGTGCCCAAAAGCAACATGCTGCTGTGTCCATACGTTGGTGTCATCAGGACCTCTTTTCGATAAAGTGTCAGCCATTTTTGTTATTGTTGCTGTTTCATTTAAAAGCGATCGCTTTAAGTCGACCCAACCCGTTATACCACACATCGTTTATCATCCTTTCTTTCACGCTCTTGTTTATGAATGAAATAATGCCATTGTATGCACGCAATAGTTACAGTTGAATTGTCCTTATATTTTATTTTCACTTTCGAGTTATAAAGAGAGCTTTTTTAGGCAATAAAAAAATATGGATAAATTTCACACGGAGGTTTGATTATGAATCATTATTCTAAACAACAAGCTCTGAACAATCAGCCGCGTTCCTTCGTGATTGGTACGGTTGAATGTGTTGATTCACAGTGGATTTTCTTTGAAGATGAAAGTGACGAAGCTTCCATGCTCCATGAAGTAATGGATGATACATTAGAACTTCTTATTGATACACGCTGGGAAAAAGCCATTATGGTTGATGACCGTCAAATAAAGCTTCACGATGGAACGTATTTATTGCGAAATGGGGATAAGCTAAGACTGACTAAAAAGCTACCTTATGCATACGAACAGCTTCTTCAATCACTACCGAAAGAGACCTTTTTATCATTCACTCAGCACTTAAATTCATTAAAATTCTCTCTTTATGATTGTATTTACTGTCACAACACATTATGTTTTTTACCGACAGACGGTGATACAAAAGGTGCTAATTTTATCATTTATGACAATGAGGAAAAAATTTGTGCCGTTCAGCATTTATTCGAACGAGGGACGCATCACCTAGATCGATTTGAATATACCGTTAATGATGGAGAACGTTCAATGAATCTTTTTTTAGATTAAAGCAAAAGAAAAAAGCTATCTTATCCAAGATAGCTTTTTTCTTATCCTAGTACGACATATCCGTAATAGAATACTAAGATAAGCGCAATTACAAGAACTGCCCAAGCAACGCCTGTACGCTTTCTTTTTCCAGTACGAACAAGTACCATTTCCATTCCCACAAGCACTAACACGCCTGCAATCCCTTTAATGAGCGCTGCGCCTTGAAAATGGTACCAAGCTGCTAACATATGCAGACCTGATACTAATACTAATAAGTATAGGAGTCTCGCCACCATATGTAGGATTTTTTGACCTTTAGCTTTACCTGCTCGATGTAAAATCAACGAAACCACAAACGAGATAATTAATAATGTCCAAAGCGTTACATGAATATGTAGTGGAGCCATTTATCTCACGTCCTTTCTGAAAATATCATATCATGAAAACCTTTCCTTCACCAATGATATAAGGAAGGAAAAGGATTTTTAGCGGCTGCGTCCATAAGTAGCATACCGAATGAGTTTTTCAAGGGGTCCATCTGAAAATAGGCTCATCCATATCCAGCTTCCCAGCAGTTGAACAAAAATGATAATCCCCGCAATAGCCAAGCCTTCTACAATTGAAATATGTCCATAGTATCCTAACCCATATGAGTAAAAAAGAAATGTACATACAATGGACTGGACAATATAATTAGTTAAAATCATTCTCCCCAAAAAGGCAAATGGCTGCATGACTTTTTGAATAGATACACTTCGCATAGCTAATGTGACCAACGTTACAATAAAAATTGCTCCTGCCGTTCCTCCGATTGTATCGTGAATATAAGATGTCGCTACATTGTGATCTAAAACATACGGCAATACAGATGATGCTGCATACACGATGAATGAAATAAGACAAAGCCACTTTGTCTCCACTATATATTCTTCTATTTCTTCGAACCACTCGCTTTTTGCCATAAAACCGCCTAATAAAAACAGTGGAAATAGCGATAAAAACAGAAAAGGAACCGTATTTAAATTATACGCGTAGTACCAATCAAGCAAGCGCTGATGAAAGATTGACGCAAAACTTCCGTGTCCATATGCTTGAAGTGCTTGGTCAATAATAGGCTGGTGAATTCCCGCTGCTGTACCTCCTTCATTAACCAAAGCCGCTGCTGTTAAAATAACAATCATAATCACAGCATAAATGCTAAATATTCCGGTTCCCCACGCTAATAACACTTCTTTCTTTGCTTCTTGAAAAAATAGCATGATCAAAGCAAAGAAGCTGTACATCACAATCATATCACCGTGCCAAATAAATAAAGCATGAATAGCCCCAATGAGAAGCAAAGCCGTGATTCTTCGTACATAAAAAGGAGTAAAGCTTACTTGCCTTTCGTATGTACGCTGGAACATTTTCATAAAACCAAATCCAAACAAAATAGCGAGCAGCGCGTAGCCTGTCTGCCCTACAACTACATCAACTAATCCATTAGCAACATAATTCATTCTTGAACCGTCCAACAAATTATGGTCGTAATAGGAAGCAGGTGAATAAAAATTCGGCATGTTCATGAGCAAAATACCAATAAGCGCGATTCCTTTTAATACATCCGCTGCCTCAATACGCTGTTCTTTATCAGCTGCGTTCATTTTGAAACGTTTCATTCTTTCACACCTTACATTATTTCATTATTGCTTTCACATTATATCGAACGCAAAAGTTTTTCTTCAATGTTTACTATTTCCATTCCTCTCTTTAATGTTTTGCTTACTCTCGGCATATAGATAAAGAAAAAGCATTAATCACCTTTTTGTCTAGGCTTCATATGCTGTTACTAGACTAAATTAAAAGGGTGTTTGCCTATGCCTGCCATTGTTGGTGTTGTTAATCTTAACAGTGTTGGTTCAGCCAGCGTCTTTCATATTGGAGATGTTTATACAATAGCCCCTATTTCCACTGCTAAAACATTTGCTGGCGCAGGTTCGTTTAATACAGGTGACGGATTATATGTTGTGAATCAGCAGAGCTCAACCAATACGTCAGACAATGACGTAAATGATCAAAATGTCGCTGGAAATCTATAATAGAAATGAAGCTCATACAGGAGGATGCTTATGAACTTTTATGTGAATCAAAGTATCTGTATTCAAAGTATGAAAATCAGTGCTGTAAGTAACTCTTCGGTACTTCAAATTGGAAGCGTCGGTGTCATTAAACCAAACTCAAATCTCTTTAATACAGGAGGATTTACAGGCGCCGCACCTACTGAAACAAAAAAAGGCATTCTTGGATCTGTTTCTCCTTCTACCTTTACTCCCGGAACCGGCGCAGGCACTGCCCCAGCTCCTTTTTCACAGTCGTTAACTCCTCCAGCTCGAGACAACGACTGACATGTTACAACCTTCATCGCCATATGTATATATATAACTATTTTCTTTATCAGAAGATAAGGGAATCGAGGTGATTGAAGGTGGATAACATGAACTATATTCAGCAAGTACATCAGTATGTTCAGCAAATGTCTTCGTATATTCAACAGCAAGAAGGACGCATTGCTCAGCTTGAAAAAAACGTACAAGAACTTCAGCAAAAAATAAAAGAGTTAGGTGAACAGCCACCTATTAAAATTGATAAAATTGAATATAAATTTGAACAGTTAAAAATTGATTCATTAGATGGAACATTAAATATTGGATTAAATCCTCTTACGCCTGATAATTTAGAAGATATCATTATCAATGAGAAACCAGAAGTAACGTTTTCGCAAGGGCAGCAGCCTCAAGGTGAGCAGCCGGGACAACCCGGAGGTCCTGGACCGCAAAATCCTAGCTTAAAACCATTGGACCGCCAGCTAGAAAAACAGTGGGTCTCTGATATCCACGAAACGATTTTAGCTGAACTTAATCAATATGGATTTTCTATGGTTCAACATGTGCTTGATGAGCGCTCGATGATGATTGATGAATCGTACTACGAGTTTATTTTAGAAGATATTAAAAAGCAGCTGCAGCAGCGGATTACTTTTTATATACAGCAAGTTCAGCCGGAAGAAATGGAACGAAATTTTGAACAAATCAAACCTCAAATTATCGGTAAACTTTATGAAGATATGAAAAAAGGAATTGACGCATTTTTAACGTATTTACCTGAATCTTTAAAGAAAGGTGGACCCCCTTCATGAACTTTAACGTTGTAAACCGCGAATTGCTTGTTGGAGACGTTAGTATTACAGGCGTATCTTCTTCTTCTCTTTTTTTAATTGGTGATGCCAATTACATCTCTCTATCCTCAACATTTGATACGCCGGCTGAATCTTTGATTATCGGCCCTTATGTTCCATTATCGTTATCATAAAGGAGCTTACCTATGCTTTCACGCACATCTTCTGTTAATTATATAGAAATTAATTCCTTGTCGGCGAGCTCCTTTTGCCAAATTGGAGATTCAACAGAAATTCATCTACTTAATAAAGCTTTAGCTGATCGGAGACAGTATCCGTTTTTCTACGGTCGAGAAGGAAACTTTGATGATTACGCTATCTTTAATGAGCCTATTCCTCATGGCGATTACGAACCTATTCCTGTTCAAACATGGAATGAAATACCTTTGATCCGTGTTAACAGAATTGATATAAAGGGATGCTCATTCTCATCAGTTATTCATGTTGGCTCAACGTGCAATGTTTATGCAGAAGCTCGCATTAAGCATATTCGCGAACTGATCAACGATGAACCTTCAAAGGAAGCTGAAGCAGGAACATCAAGTAGTGCTTCTTCACAAGCTAGCAGCAGTGAGTGAACCTTTTAAAAAGCGGCTCATATACTAAATTAATATCACGAAAAAAGGGTGTGAATCTCATGCCAGCAATAATTGGACCCGTTAGTATCACGAGCGTCGGAGGCGGTGTCGTAACGTTTGGAGATACGTTTTATGTTTCTCCAAAAAGCGCTGCTAAAACAGCGTCAGGCTCTGGTTCTTTAAATACAGGTAACTTTGTTAATACAAATAACGGCATTTCCGGAACAAATACGTTAGATCCAGATTTATTCGATCAAAATATAGCAGCAAATGCTTAAAAAAACCCCTTATCTTTGCTACTAAAGCGGATAAGGGGTTTTTTATTCACTTGGATTTTCGGCTGTTTGATTTCTTGGTTTTAGGTAATTTAGAAGAAGGCTGTTTACGAATCCATTTAATAAAAGAGCTAATTTTAGAATCAGCTTGTAATAAAGAAATCGTATTAAGACGAATGGCTAATTCATCATTTGTGTATAATGCATGAATTTGTTTATGACACGGAATACATAAGTTTGCCGTTGGTTCAAACGCTCCGCCCATTTCCTTTGGCGTTAAATGATGTACGGTCGTCAAGACATCCTGCCTTCCGCATAATTCGCATGTTCCTATCCGCCTGTCTTTTTTCTTCATATAGATTTCCTTCCCTATAAAGTTTCTACTCTTACACTAGTTCCTTTGCCAGAAGGCTCGGATGGCTCAACAATCAAACGTTTTGGCAGACGAGCGCGAAGTTCTTGAACGTGACTGATGACTCCAATTGATAAATTATTTGATTGAAGCTTTTCAAGCGCTGTAACAACCGTATCAAGAAGCTCTCCATCAAGCGTTCCAAATCCTTCATCTAAAAAGAAAAACTGCAGTGGATATTCTCCTCTTAGCTGAATTTGTGCAGATAATGAAAGGGCTAAAGCCAGCGAAGTTAAAAACGTCTCTCCACCAGATAAAGTTGAAACCGGACGTTTTACGCCTCCATTTGCATCATCTCTCATAATAAAGCCGCCTTGGGAATCAACTTCAATCGCATAGCGCTGACGTGTTAATATACCCAGACGCTCTGAAGCATCTCGGCTAACAGACATCAGCTGTTCTTCAGCAATGTATTCCACGAAAGCATTTCCTTTAAATACTGTTTGAAGCTTTTGATACTGTTCAAATAACGCTTGTTTTTCTTCACGGTCTTGTTCAAGCACTAAAAATCGCTCATGTCGTTCTTTGACGCTTTTTAACGTTTGCTCAGCTGCTCCCTTGAGCTGAACGGCTTCTTTCACAGCCGCTTTTATATCATGAAGCAGCTGCTGAGTTTCTTCAAATTGCTGCTCTTCTATGGACTGGTGATTCAGCTGGATATTTAACTGTTCAATTGATGACTTCATCTGTTTTATGTTGTCCCAATAAGCCTGAACAGTTTCATCCAACAATTTCATCTCATCATGTGATAACAAAGCTTGCTGAACTTCTTTTCCTTCGCTGAATAAAGAATTCCCTATAGCTTCTTCCCATTTTTCAGCTGCTTTTTTATACTGCATATGAGCTGTTTCTAGAGATTCGCTCGCTGCTTTTTCATCCATTTGCAGCGTTTGATACGCTTTTTGAACAGTCTGCCAATGTTGATATGCCTGCTGTTCATTCGTCTCTAACTCCGCAAGTAAAAGAACTGTTTTTTGCAGCGCCTGTTCAATATCTTCTTGATCTGTAAGCGTACGCAAGCGTTCAATTTGCGAGTGAACAAGAGATTGTTTATGAGACAGCATTGCTTTTAATTCTGTAAATTCTTTTTCGCCCGCATATTTCTCTTCTTTTAGACGTTCGATTTTCTTTTGCTGATTTTCAAAAAATACGCTGCTTTTTTCAATTCGAGCCTTTATTGTCTGCTCTTCTTTTTCTCTTTCAGTCAGCCTTTCATTAATTTTTTCCATCTCTTCAAATACAAAGGAAGGATAGTCTTGTTGAAAAGCTTCTTTTCCCGCTTGTAGCGCCTGTTTTTGCTGATTTACTTTTCCTTCTAATTCAGCTTGTTCTTTTTGATAATGAGCAAGCTCTAATTCAATCTTTTCAAGACTTTGCTGGACCTTTTGTATCTGCCCGAGAATTGCTTGCTGTTTTTCACTTACCTGCAAATAATCCTGCTCAAGAGATTTGATTTCAACTTCTATTTTCTTAGCATAATGGCCAAAGGCATCTGTATCCATTTCTCCTAAAGCAGGAACTTCGCCAGCTTCGTTCATAAACTCAGCTAACTCAGGTATTTTTTCAACAAGAGGTTTAGCTAGCTGTTCAAGCTGCATTTTGAGCGACGAATAACTAAATCGCTGTTCACGCAATTGATTAACTTGATCTTCGAACTGATCCGCTGATTCAGTTGTGATGTCATCTTCTTGTTGGTGTAACACGGGGTTAGGGTGATGCTCAGAGCCACAAACTGGACAAGGCTCACCTTGGGTCAGCTGCTCAGCTAATTGATGAGCCAGACGGCGTGACCATTCTTTTTCTTTGCGTCTTTTTAGATCGCTCATTAAACGATCTGCTTGTTGAAAAAGCTGCTGAAATTCTTTTTCCCGCTCACATACAGTGTGATACAAGCCTTGAATATCTGAAAATAACCCTTTACTTTGTTCTACTGCTTGCTGATATCTCTCTTGGTGTGTTTGTTTTTGTGTGTGCAAATGCTTAAGCTGTTCGGCTTTTTCTTTATACGTTTTTTGACCTTCATCTAGGTTTTTTTTATCGTTATTCCATACTTGATAACGGTAAAATGCTTGCTGAACAGCCTGCCGATAATCAGGTTGAATCTCCACTTTTGTTAATGCTTCTTTTAACTCTTTTTGAAGAGTCAAGCCTTGCTGATACCGCTTATCTGCTTCCATTAATTCATCATTTTTCGCTTGAAGTGCCTGCTGCTTTTGCTGAAGAGAAACTTCCCCTTCTTTTATTTCTTGCTGTCCTTCTTTAATTTGTTTTTGAAGATCAGATGCTTGTTGAAGCTGTTCTTTTTGAACAACTAATTTGGGCTGCTGTTCATTTTTTTGTAAGCGAGCCTGCTCATATAAACTATTCGATCGCTTATATTCCTCACTTTTTTGAACAATTTGTGCTTTTAATTTTTCTACTTTATCTTCGTAAAGCTTCTGCTGTTTTTCAGCTTGTTCAAATGTTTCTAAATAGGGAAAAAGACGTTCTGCCTGCTGAGCTTTCGTCAGCACATCTTGCTTTTGTCTAATCTCCTCTTCCTGCTTAGAAGCATGCACTAGTTTTTCTTCTATCAGTGCTTTTTCCTGCTGCGCTTTCCAAAGAGACGCCTGCTGATCGTATCTTTCCTGCAAATCAGACGCTTCTTTTTCTCGTTTTTCCAAAAGTACAATGCTATCACTTACAAGCTGCTCCGCTTCCGTTACTTTCTCTGTTGAAGCTTCACCTAATCCCGTTTGTTCTGCCGTGATTTTATCTAGGTCTGTCTTTAGCTGCTGAACTTGATAGCGTATTTTCTTACTAAGCTGATCTCCGTACTGCTCGAGATTAAAAAGACGCTGCAGCATTTGACGACGCTCCGTTCCTTTTAACGATAAAAACTCCGCAAATTTTCCTTGCGGTAATACAACAGCTCTTGTAAAATCATCAATTGTTAAACCAAGAAGCTCCTGTACCTGCTGGTTTACATCATTTGTTTTATCTGCTAATACGTACGTTTCATCTTCGATTTCAATCAATCGACTTGAAGCTGATTTTACACGAAGCTCATCCGTCCGTTTAAAGCTTCGTTCAACAGTATAGCGTTTTTTATGATTAGCGTTTTCCAGCTCGAACGTAAACGATACTTTCAGTTCATTTTCCCCGTGATTTAAAATTCCTTGTGTATTATTGGCTGCACGCTCTACTTTTCCGTATAAAGCTAGTGTAATGGCATCCAAAATGGAAGATTTCCCGCTTCCTGTAGGACCAAATATTCCAAACACACCGCCTGAACACAGCGCTTCAAAATCGACAGTTTGTTTTTCTCTAAAACTGTGAAGCCCCGAAACGGTCAAGTTAATAGGTTTCATTTTTCATCCTCCTTTCCCGATACTTCTTCATCGTTAATCAAGGTTAAAAACAGTTTGACTAATTCAGTATCTGGTGCCCCTCCGCCGGTTTGCCTGCTGTAGAACTTTGTAAACAGTTCTTCGATCGGCACTTCGCGCTGTGAACGTGTTTCAAGTGCTAGTTCTTCTGCTTTGAATACCGGACGAATATGAATAAAGCCTGGATGAAGCTTGCGAAGGCGATGGATTTCTTCTAGTGAAAGTGCATCTTCTACGTGAACTTCTAAATCAACCCATGCCTGCGTATCTTTTTGCTCATCAAGCCACGTATATACTTCTGCCAATCCGTTTTTCGCTTTCCAACGTGCCAAAGGCTTTCCACTAGATAATGGAATTTCAGTCATCTCAATCTCTTTTCCTGGCTTAGCGTCTAAAATGGTAACGGACTTTGCATATCCTGACTCTGAAAAACTATAAGCAAGAGGTGAACCGGAATATCTTGCAAGGGTGCTGGCGCGATTGATCATTTGCGGGCGATGCAAATGTCCTAGAGCTACATATTGAGCATTAGCAGGTAAACTAGTTGCCGCCACCGTATAAGCTCCTCCTACTTCAATTGGACGTTCTGAGTCCGTTGAACTTCCGCCTGCTACGTAAATATGACTCATGGCAATATTAACGCTATCTGTTGTGAACTGTTCACTCATTTTATCGAAAATACCTTTTACTCTGGCATCATATGAGTTTCGAAGAGCCAGCTCATCATTTTCTTCTGCTAACAGTTCCTTTAACCTTGATTCAGATGGGTAAGGAAGAGCCGCAACCTTTAACATTTCATCTGATGTAGGAATGTGAATGCTTTCTACATCGGTAGTAGGCAAACCAAGAAGCGTAATATTTTGATGAACAGCTAATGGAGAAGCCGCCGACAGCCGATCTGGGTTATCATGATTACCTGCAATAACAATAATCGGACGTCTTCCATTGTTGCTCAACCTAGACATACTTTCGTAAAAAAGCTGCTCTGCCGCTGCTGGAGGGTTAACCGTATCAAAGGCATCTCCCGCCATGAGAATAGCATCTATCTTTTCTTCTTCCACAATGTCTGCCAGTTCATCTAAAAACTGTGCTTGCTCAGCCAGACGGCTTCGACCTTCTAACGTTCGCCCCAAATGCCAATCCGCTGTATGTAATAAACGCATGTTACTCTCTCCTTATTGTTGAAAAAGAAGAAGACTAGGGCCTTCTTCTTTTTTTATATTTCAACAGCATGTCCACCATCTAAAAAGTACAGATAGCGATGCTGCACAGGTTGTTTTACAATCCGCTCAATGGCCTTTGCGTAAAGCTCTAACTGAATGCGGTATCTATCAATTAGAAATGGTTTTGCTCGTTCAAAATCCCCTTGAAAACGATCCGAAATATTATCTGTTTTAAAATCAAGTAAAACGAGGCCTTCTTCCGTTTCATACAAACAATCAATAATACCTTGCACTAAAATTGTTTCGTCTTCCTGCTCCCAGTGATCATAGATTTCTTTAGCGGAGACACCTAAACTAAAAGGCATCTCTCTATAAACCGTGCGAGCCGTTCGAATACCTTGTGCAATGTCACTGTCTAGAAAGTCTGCTACATCATTTGCATCAACAGCATCCGCTTGTTCTTGCGTCAATAATTCTTTGGTAACCATTGATTGAATAAAGTCTTGAACCATTTCAAGGGTATAAGCTTTATTTAATGGAAGCTGCTGCATAACGGCATGTGTAGCTGTTCCTCTTTCAGCTCCTGTGAGAGATTTCTCTTGAAGAAACAGCGGACGATTTTCAAGAGGTGCTTTAGATCCCCGAACGAGATCGTCGCTTCCACCTGCATCCGTCAGCTGCTGCTGCCTTTTTAATTCAGAAACAGATTGCTTCGAACGATGAACGGAAGCTACACGATAATCATAAGACCAATTTAAGCGTCTATACACTTCGTCTTTATAATCGCTCGATTCTGAAACTGGCTCATGCTTTTGAAGAGCGTTTAAAAGCTCTTCATGATGCTGCTGCTCTTCAAGAGGCTGTTCGGCTAAATCACCTGCTAATAACGTTGAAAGTTTCCAGCTTGAAGCATGCTGATGAATCATCTCAGCCGGCTGGACCTCTCCTTCAACCATATGACTAACATTTTGGTGACGAATTAAAGAAGGTCCAATCCAGTCTAAATAACATTTTGCATCTCTTCTCACGTGAGCTGGAAGCGTCCAATCTTCATGTGCCATAACGGAGCTCCATTGTCTGAGCTTTTCTGGTGCATCTTTTACTGTTCCAACTAAAATAAGTTTTTCTTTCGCACGCGTCAAAGCTACGTATAATACCCGCATTTCCTCTGCCATGCTTTCTTTTTTCATTTTTTTCTTCATGGTCTGCTGAAGAAGAGTAGGGTACGTAATACGCAGTTTTGGATCAATATATTTAGATCCAAAACCTAGTTCTTTATCGAGTAAATATGCTTTATTCAAGTCCATTAAGTTAAACTGGCGAGCAAGACCAGCTACAAAAACAACAGGAAACTCAAGACCTTTACTGCTGTGGATCGTCATCAAACGCACCACATCTTCTTGTTCTCCCAGTGCTCGAGCAGCTCCTAAATCGTTGCCTCGGTCCTGCATGCGTTCAATAAAGCGTAAAAATCGAAACAGACCTCTAAATGAAGTTGCCTCGTACTGGCGAGCGCGATCGTAAAGAGCACGTAAATTGGCTTGACGCTGTTTCCCGCCAGGAAGTCCGCCAACAAATTCAAAGAAACCCGTATCGCGGTAAATTTGCCATACCAGTTCTGACAAAGAGCTTTGTCTAGCTTGTGTTCTCCATGCTTTTAACTGCTCATAGAAATACTTTACTTTATCGCGAAGTTCTTCATCATCTGAAACCGCTAAGTACGTTTTTAACGCATCGTAATACGTTCCTTTCTTTTGCTCTGCTCTCAGTGTAGCTAACTCTTCATCTGAAAGCCCTACTACCGGTGAGCGAAGAACAGAAGCTAACGGAATGTCTTGATGCGGGTTATCTACTACTTTTAATAAAGACATCATAATCATCACTTCAGTAGCATCAAAATAACCTGTTGATAAATTGGCATAAATGGGCACGCCTTCTTGCTTAAATTCATCCATAATCTGCGCAGCCCAAGGCATGGAACGAAGCAAAATAACAAAGTCACGATACGTCACATTTCTCATGATATCGAGCTTGCGATCATATATTTGAAAGCGGTTTTGAACGAGTTCTTTGATTTTACGCGCCATTGCTCTTGCCTCTAACTGAGCCGTTTCAAGCTCTGCTTCTGAAAAAGCGACGAGAGAAGAATCCGATTCTTCTTCCCCTCCTTCTTCTGCATTTTCTTTTGCAATGAGCAGAAGCTCCGTTTCCATTCCTTCCACTTTTGGATACGATGCTCCTAATTTTAAAGAAGCATCATCGTCATATGCAATTTCTCCTACTTCTTCATCCATCAGCTGATTAAAAATAAAGTTTGTAGCATCAAGCACTTGAGAACGACTGCGGAAGTTTTTATTCAAATCGATACGTTTTCCGAACTGGCGACCATCTTGTGTAAAGCGCTTGTACTTTGTTAAAAACAAAAATGGCTCCGCTAAACGAAAGCGGTAAATGGATTGTTTTACATCTCCAACCATAAATAAATTCCCTTGTTCTTCACTATCTCTCGTCACTAATTTAATCAGTGTTTCTTGAACCATATTTGTATCTTGATATTCGTCAACAAGCACCTCTTCAAACTGAGTGCGATATTTTTGGGCAATGGACGAAGGCTTAAGCACTCCATCTTCTTTTACACTCAAGATTTGCAGGCAATAATGTTCTAAATCAGAAAAGTCCACTAACCCTTTCTCTTTTTTCATATGTTCATATCGTTCACCGAAGCGCTGAACTAAAAAGATTAGCGTTTCAATAACGGGCTTCATTTTCTCAAAATCAGCCATGTAGCCGTGCAAAGGCCTAGAAAACAAATCAGCATGAAGTTTTTCAAGACTTGTTTTAGCTTTTTTGCGAAGCTCTCCGAAATCATCTAAAAGCTGCGAGTCGTATGCTTCTCCTTTACATGGCTTTAAACGAGTAAAATTCAAATTCTGCATTTCCTCATGCAAATCAGCAAAAGAATGCTTAGAAGCGCTGATCAGCCGATGAATTTGAGCCAGGTCTTCCTCTGCATTAACGGCGCGAGGAGCAGGCCCTCCTGGCAGCTTTGTTAACTCTAAGCCCTGTTTTAAAATCGACTCAATGCCCATCAGCTGCGTTGTTACTTCTTGTAGAAGAAAAGATAGAAACGGAAGTGAATCAATAGAAGAGTCTTCTGTCACATCATATTGACTCACGATCATTTCAAGCCAGCCGTTTGGGTCAGGGTTAGATCTTGCAAAGTCATACAGCTTTCTTACCATAAGCTGAATATCTAAGTCATTTCTGTCACTTGTATAACGATCAATTAAATCAAAGAATCGCTCGTTCTGTTCAATACTGTACTGTTCTTCAAACAATTCTTCTAATACTTCTTCACGCAGAAGATCCGCTTCCGTATCATCTGCAATCCGAAAACCAGGATCTACATCGATCAAATAATAATACGTTCGAATGACTTCTAAACAAAAAGAATGGAGCGTAGAAATCGACGCACGGTTTAATAAATTAAGCTGTCTGCGCAAGTGCAAAGAAGATGGATTCTTTTTTAACTCTTTTTCCAATGCTTCTCCAATTCGATTTCTCATTTCGGCTGCAGAAGCATTTGTGAACGTAGCAACGAGTAATCTATCAACATCGATTGGCTCATCACCCATCGTAATCTTTTTAATAATACGTTCAACTAAAACCGCTGTTTTTCCTGAGCCAGCCGCCGCGGCTACTAATATATCTTGACCGGATGAAACAATGGCGTTCCACTGATCATCCGTCCACTGGGAGTCGGCCGGTTTTACGTGTATATCTTCACTCATCTCGTTTGGCCTCCTCTCGAATTTTATCTAAAATAACACTTTGACTCTCTGTACTAAGCTGACGATATTCGTTGTTTTCCATTGATTCATCGAACTGACAAATTGAGCGGTATTCACAAAACGCACATGGTGTTTTATCTTTTAGTTTATAAGGCGAAATATCAATTTTCCCATTTGTAATCTCTGTACCTGCCTCCACAAATTTACCTCGCACATACTGACGGAGATGTGTAAAATCTTCTTCGCTCGCAACCGAAGAATTGGAATAAAAGCCCCCTGTCTTTTTAATGCCAGCTGATATAACCTGTGAGTGCCCTGATTCTAACGTTTCGTCCATTAACCTTACTGCTTCCTCGTCTCCTACAAGCAGTCCTTTCATTTTAAACTTCTTGAAGATTTCAGCTTCAATTTGATCAGGCTGTAATGCTTTAGTACTGTTGATCATTGGGTTATGAACGTGGAAATAAAGAACGCCAGCAGGCAATGCTCCTCTATTATCATGAAGAAGCTGTTCAGCATACGTCACGACTATGTCTAAATAAGCTAAAATTTGAAGAGATAAACCGTAGTACACTTCCACTAAGTTTAATGCTTTATCGCTTGATTTATAGTCGACAATACGCAGTAAAAGTCCTTTTGAGCTTTCCGCTTTATCTACCCTGTCAATTCGGCCAACGAGTTCCATCGTATGGCCATTTGGCAGTGTGAACTGCATAGAAGGCAGCTCTGCGCTAGGTCCAAATCCAAGCTCCAATCCAACAGGAACAAAGCCGCTCATCTTAGCGTGCTCACTTAACACAAACGACGCACGTTCAATAATTTGCTGCAGCTTATGTGTTAAATAGTGGTGGCGATTCGAGCTCAATAAAATCTCATTTTGCAAGCGCGGAGCAAGTTCATGCACCGCAGCCGTAGAAAGCTGCTGACAGTCTTTTCTCGTTAAGTTCTTCCATTCTTTTTGACCGCCGCGAAGTTCGTCTGAAATCATTTTCAACGCCGCGTGAAATAACTCGCCTATGTCAGGAGCCGCCAATTTGAAAACTTTTCGTTCTTTAAGCTTGAGCCCGTGAGAAGCAAAATGCGCATATGGACAGGCTTCAAATTTTTCCATTCTGGATACGCTTGCTTGAATATGCTTTCCATACAGACGCTGACTAGTTTTCTTTGTTAACCGTTTTGCTTCATTTTGATAAAATAAGCTGCTTAGTACTTTCTCACTGTATGAGTTCCAATCTGGATTTTTCACATAAAAATTATACACATCCCACCAAGCGGAACTCATCGGATAATGGCGTTTCCATCCTTGCAGCTGGCTGGCTAAATGCGCGATGCTCGTTAAAGGATTTGTTATATAATCAACTTGCTTTTCTTCTTCTAAATCTGTAGGTTCCGTCATTAACAGCTTTTCCTGCAGGAGCGGAAATAGCTCTTTTACTCGATTAATAACGAGTGAAGGCAGCAGGGTCTTCCCTTCCTCATTGGCAAGAGGATACGAAACATAAAGTTTTTCCGAAGAGCTGGAAAGTGCTAAATAAATGAGAAATTGTTCGTCAAACAGCTTTTGTCTTCCGGTTGGCGCAAGTAATAAACCTGATTCAAGCAGCTGCTCTCTCTCCTTCTCAGATAACAGGCCATCGCTTTTTGGTTTAGCTGGAATCACACCGTCATTTACACCTAACACAAAGCTTGCTTTGATATCGGATAAACGCGAACGCTCAAAACTTGCCACAACCACTTGATCCAGCGCAGGCGGAACAAGTGCAAACTGCATGCTGTCAAGCCCTGTCTCAAATAGATCTGCGAACAAAGAAATCGATACTTTCTCTTCTCCCATCATTTCAACAAACTGATCAAATAAGTGAAGAATTGCTTTCCATACCTGCTCGTGCTCTCTTGCTTCTTGAAGCTTTCCTTCTTCTTCACATCGATTGCGCAGCGCTTCTATCTTTCGTGGAATATCTAAATTCGTTAAAAAACGATAGAGCGCTTCTGCTTTTTCTTTTCCTATTTTCCCTTGTTTTAATTTTTGCTGAAGCGAATAAATAGGAGGAACAATCATATTTTTTAATTCATTTATTTTTTGCTCAAAAGCAAGCTCTTCGTCCGTTTTCCCAAGGTTCATGTCTTCAAGTGAACGATATTTTCTGTAGGTAAATGGTTCCTTGCTCGTCCACTTAGATCCTTGAATACCGTAAGCAAGTACATAATTTTCTAATTCATCCATCTCTTCGCGAAGCTGGTGCACATCAGATGACAAAGGAAATAAAAGATCTGTTTTCACTGCTCGAAAGATGGTTTCATATCGCCATGACCCGCTTACCACCTCTAAGACTGAGCGAACAAATTCAACGAGTGGATGGTGAAACATCGCTCGCTTTTGGTCAATAAAGTACGGAATTTCATAATCTCGAAAAATGGTTTGAAGCAAGTCATGGTAGTCTTCTGCATTTCTAACAATCAAGGCGATATCACGGTAGCGATAGCCGCGATCGCGAACAAGTGAAAGCACTTCTCTTGCAATCCCTTCAACTTCTGCTCTTCGGCTAACAGCCGGCAGCAGCTGAATGTTCTCGGGCTCTGACTGAAATTCCGGCGTTGGCCGTTCATCATAATATCGTTCTAAATAGGCAAGCTCTGGACTGTTTTGATGCCTTTTTTGTTCGTTAAATACGATTGGCTCTTGAATCTCTATCCCGTTTTCAGCCGCCAGGCCCATTAGTTCTTGGTACGTTTCGCTCGTTAATCGAAACAAGTGCAAGTCATTTGGAATAAAATCTTGATATGAATAATCAGAAGTCACCGCTATTTTTACTTCTCTACAAACTTTCATCAGCTCTACTAATACGGTTAATTCTTGAGGAGTATAGTGATGAAATCCATCTACATAAATCGTTGCTTGAGCAAGGTAGGCAGAAGACGCTACTTTTTCACTCAGCAGCTTCAAATAATCTTCTCCATCTACATATTTCGTCATCAGCTGTTTTTCTAATTCTCCGTAAATGAGATGTAAATCACGTAATTTATCAGCAAGGACTTTCTCATCTTCTGCTTGAAGCTTTTTCTTCATCTCTTCGAGAGACGGGGCATCTACTGTGTACTGTTTAAATTCTTTAACCATTTTTTCTAGTTCTTCAATAAACCCTGCTTGTTCTGAAGAATTCGCAAACAGTCGAAGCTCTTCTTTTTGATGTTCGATAATTTTTTTAAGCATCATATGAATACCTGTTTGATCCACATGATAGCGGCTAATACCTCCCACTTCTTGCAGGATACGCCATGCAAGACGTGTAAAACTATAAACTTGAGCACGCATCATGCCTTCTAACCCAGGTGTTTGAACAAGCGCATACTCCGACTGAAATGTCATCTGTTCAGGTACAATATAAATAAGTGGATGCCCAAGCGGAGCATTTAACAGCTCTTGGCGCATGCTATTTAAAAGATATTCCGTTTTCCCGCTTCCTGAACGTCCTAATAAAAACTGTAGCCCCACGTTTTCACCCCTTCATTTTTTTCTCTATGTTTTCATTTGTTTAAGTACAAAATGGATAAACGCCACGTAAACACGTGACGCAGTCGTCAAAATTTTATAGTGATAATCATCTAAATCTCTCTATCTCTCTCCTTATTATTTTACTGAACTTGCAGACAAAATTCCACTTTGCCGATATGTGAAATGCTGGATGCAACAAAAAAACTTTTCAGTAGTCAAAAGACCACTGAAAAGTTTTAGAAAAGCGAATTATTTTCTACTTTTACATCATGATTCCACCATCTACATGAAGTGTTGTACCGTTAATATAGTTGGATTCATCAGATGCTAAATACAGATACGCATAACCAATGTCAGAAGGCTGACCTAATCTTTGTAAAGGAATAGTGGATTTCATTTGATCAATGATTTTGTCTGGCATCGCCTTCACCATATCCGTCTCAATAAACCCGGGAGCTACAGCGTTTACATTAATTCCTTTTCGCCCCAACTCTTTAGCCCATGTTTTTGTCATTCCTACTACGCCTGCCTTTGTCGCCGCATAGTTTGTTTGACCAACATTTCCATATACGCCAGATACCGAAGATGTGCTAATAATTTTCCCTTTACCTTGAGCAATCATATGCGGTACCACTGCTTGTGTACAGTGAAAAACGCCTGTAAGGTTTACGTTGATTACTGCTTGAAAATTTTCAACTGATAATTTGGTTAGCATTCCATCTCTGGTGATACCTGCATTGTTAATTAAAATATCTATTTTAGAGTAGCGTTTCACTACTTCTTCTACCATTGCATCTACACTGTCTCGATCCGCTACGTTCACTTGAAAAAATGCTACATCTCCGCCTTCTTCTTTTAGCTGAGCTGCTCGTTCTTCTCCCGTTTTTGCATCGTAGTCAACCATAGCGACCTTTGCACCCTCTTGTGCGAATATTCGAGAAGCTTCGAACCCTAATCCATTTGCTGCACCCGTAATAATTGCCACTTTATCTTTTAATCTCATGTCACCCGCGCTATAAGATGCTTACTAACAACGATTAATCAGCAAGTCGCTTGAATCTTAGTAGCGCATTCCCCTCCTCAAAACGACGCCAAGCACGTCTTAATGATCATTCGGTGCTTTTCTAGTAATGATCCCTCTACTTACATCTTAGTAGTCAAGCTCAAAAATCATTCATATAATTTTTAAGAAAACGTTTTGAAATACATGAGGTGATAATACATGTTGAGAAAAAACATGTATATCTCTAGAAAACAAAGGGTTCATTACTTAGGTGCAACTAGGAATAGACGTCTAATTTATTCCCAGTTTTTTCTTTTATTTTAGCATATTTTTCATAATTGATAAACAAAAAACTTGTTCATTACTGGACAGATACTCTGCATGTGCATTGTTCTGCCAACCGAATAAACAGACAAATAACTTCTTTAAGAAAAATTTTAAGATCCTTTCAAAAATGCTGTTGTATCCCTATAAGAAAAGGTTTTTCTATAGTTTACAATACCCCTTTTGGCTGTATGTATAACAAAAGACTGCCTATTAAAAAGCAGTCTTCCATCACTATTTGTTATATATAAACAAACTATTTGTCATACTGTTTCACTTTAGATTTTTCATTTAATCTTCGTTCAATTTGTTTTCCAACAAGCCATAGAACAAAAATGATGACTAAAACAAGTACTGCTTTTAGAGGCTGTTTCACAAATGAAACAAAATCGGCCCCAATAAAGCTCATCATAAATATCATCACCATTTTACCGGCTAATACAGCAAGCATAAACTGAGCCATACTAACACGTGATAGCCCTGCTACTACATTAATCGCCGAAGACGGGGTAAAAGGGAAACAAAGCATAATAAACAGCGGTCCGAACCCGTGTCTTTCTACCCAAATCATAATCTTTCGAATTTGCGCATGCCGGCTGATGAAATGTAAAAACCTCGCCTGTCCATATTTTCTAAAAATCAAAAAGACAAGCAGTGATCCAACGCAGCTGCCAACCCATGAAATTAAAAAACCTAACCATAAGCCAAAAGCGGCAGCATTGGCCATTACAAACGCAAAAAGCGGCAAGATGGGGATGAACGCTTCTAAAATAGGAAACAGCAGCCCTGGAATGATTCCAAATGATTGATATTGTTTTAATAACTCGAGGACGCCGTCTAATGTCAAATAATGCTTTAATGTTTCAAAATCCATCGAATGTTCTCCTTATTTAAACAACTGTGCTACTTTTCACTTATTGTACTACTTTCCTTTACCAAACAAAAGTTTTACAGCGTTTTACCTTTCCTGTCCTTTTACGTTTGTCATACAGCCTTTATTTACGCACACATATTTGGTTGAACAGCCATGCACTTTTTACTGAGACTGTTTTAAATAACGTTTAAACCAGCTTGTTAAATATTTTAGTCTTGCCGTTCGTAAATTAGGCTTACCGCTTCTAGAAAGTTCATGATTAGACTGGGGAAAACGAATAAATTCTACTTCCTTATTTTTTCTTTTCAGTGCCACATAAAGCTGTTCAGCTTGTTCAATTGGACATCTATAATCCTGTTCGCTATGCAAGATTAACAGCGGTGTTTTAACGTTCTCCGCTAAACGAAGCGGCGAGTGGTTCCAAAGTTTTTCCGGATTTTCATAAATATCAGCTTTTAATTCCCATTCGGTAAAATAATAGCCAATATCACTAACGCCGTAAAAACTTGTCCAATTTGAAATAGACCGTTGCGTTACCGCTGCTTTAAATCGATTTGTACTTCCTACAATCCAGTTTGTCATAAACCCTCCGTAGCTTCCTCCTGTTACGCCAAGCTTATCTTCATTAATATAAGAGTAGCGCTTAACTGCTTCGTCGGTCACTGCCATCAAATCCGTATAATCCATGCCTCCGTAATCCCCTCGAACCGCATCTGTAAATGCTTGACCATATCCTCTGCCGCCTCTTGGATTAGAAAAGAGGATATTGAACCCTTTTGATACAAGTACTTGGAATTCAAGCATAAATGTATGACCATACATAAGATGCGGACCTCCGTGGATTTCTAAAATGGTTGGAGATCCATGGTTTGTGGCAGCAGCTTTTACTACCCAACTGTGGATATGTATACCGTCCGTAGAAGTCGCGTAAAAAGATTCTGCTTGTGTGAGCTGCACATGCTTTAAAAATGAGTCATTAACGTTTGTCAGCTTCACTAATTCCTCTGTTTTTAAATTTAGAGAATAAAGATCTCCGGGATGTGTAAATGTACTGATTGCCACGATAGCTTTCTCACAATTTGGAAGAACAGATACCCCATATACGTGAGCATTATCCATAAATACAGGGTCTAACTTTCCATTCACATTTCCTTTATATATGCCTACAGACCCCTTTTCACTTACGACAAAATAAAATTCTTCATTACTGCCCCACATAATTCCCGCTGCGGTTCTGCCAAAGTGAAAATCTCCTGCTACCATATCTCCTACTTCTAAGTCTATGCCAGCAGTGATACAAGCTGTTTTTTGGTTAGAGATCTGATAAATGTATATGTCATTCATTGAAGCTGATCCATATGTACGTTCATTTCCAATGTATGCTATGTATGACCCATCCGGTGACCACGAAACTTGATGAAAATATCCTGTTTCTGCTGTAATAGATGTTACTTTTTTAGTATCGCGATGCAAAATAAACACGTCCATAGTTAATGATAAATCCGGATTCTCTCCTCGGCTGCTGCAAAATACAATTGAGTTTGCATCAGGGGACCAGCACCCAACAGAGTGATGATAAGGTCCATCCGTTAAAAACGTCACTTCTTTATTTTTAAGTTTAACGACAGCAACGTGAGTATATTCACCTTTTAAATAACCGCTAACATCGGATTTGTAAAGTAAACGTTCCACTTCATACGGCTGGGGATGTTCATGATTTTGTTCAACTCTTACAGCTTTTTCTCCTACTTTTGTAGAAAACATAATTTCGTCACTATAAGGAGACCACACCGGATTACTAACGCCTTTTTCAAGATCTGTGAGTGCTTCTGCTTCCCCGCCTGTCGCTGCTAATAGGTAGAGCTGAACGGCTTGACTGCGATCGGATAAAAAAGCAATCCACTTGCCATCAGGAGACCATACTGGAGAATGATTATTTCCTTTGTAGTACGTTAATTGCTTAGTTTCTTTCGTTTCAAGATCTAACATAAACAGCTGCGTTTCATACGCGTTTTCTATTTTCTTCGTTTCTCGAACCGTATAAACTACACTTTTTCTATCTGGAGAAATCTGAGGATTATAAACAGACTTCAATTCATACAAATCCTCTATCGTTACCGTACGCTTTTTTAAATCATTCAATTTCTTCGCCCCCAAGGATTCATTTTTAAATCAAATAGTCAATCGATAAAAACGAAAGTAGCGTTTCCCTCTTACTTTATCATTTCTAAAAATAAAAATCTAAAAATTTAGAAAATTAGTTGTTTTTTCTTCTTTTAATCTATATAATAATAAAAAGGGTGCAGAGGTGATGAGGTATGAACAATGAAAAATCGTACACGGAAATGATGAAGTCCCTCGCTCGCAAGAAAAAAGTAATTGATACTGTGAGTATGTTGGATGTTTATATCGAAATGGTAATTGATGAATCGCTTTTTAAGCGTCAAAAAGAACTGTTAGAAACAAACATTAACACGGCATTAGATCAACGTGATGAAATTGCTTTTTATGAGCTATCAGCCCAGTACCAATCCCTGCTTCAAACATCTACTTAATATTTTAAAACTTAATTCATGTTAATGATTTATATGTACGTTTAACAGGCAGATCCTTTCTTCTCAGGAAGAACAGCTGTCTGTTAAATCGTGTTTACTACATAAAAAAAGATTCTTACATCTGTAAGAATCTTTTTTGTTAGGATTTTTCCTATGAGTGGAAGTAACCAACCGTTCCACTCATAGGTTTTTTGTTATTTATGGGCTTGAAACTGCTCTTCTTCCGTTGAACCTTTTAAAGCTGTTGTAGAGGAAGTCCCACCAGAAACTACTTGCGCCACTTCATCAAAATAACCCGTGCCTACTTCACGCTGATGTCTTGTAGCAGTATATCCATTTATTTCACTAGCAAACTCTCTTTCTTGTAACTCTGAATAAGCTGCCATTCCTCTTGTTTTATATCCTCGTGCCAGCTCAAACATGCTGTGATTTAAAGCGTGGAAGCCAGCAAGCGTAACGAATTGGAATTTGTAGCCCATTTTTGCGATTTCTCTTTGGAATTTTTCAATCGTTTTCTTATCTAATTTTTTCTTCCAGTTGAAAGATGGTGAACAGTTATAAGCAAGCATTTTACCTGGGAATTTTTCATGAATAGCATCTGCAAATTTTTGTGCTTGTTCCAAGTTTGGTTCAGACGTCTCACACCATACTAGATCCGCATATGGCGCATATGCTAAACCGCGAGCAATAGCTTGATCGATTCCGGCTCTCGTGCGATAAAAACCTTCAGCAGTGCGTTCACCTGTAATAAACTGGCGATCTACAGGATCAACATCACTTGTAATTAAATCAGCAGCATCAGCATCGGTACGAGCAATCAGAAGTGTTGGAACACCCATTACATCAGCAGCTAAACGAGCAGCAATCAAGTTTTTCACAGCGGTTTGAGTTGGAAGCAATACCTTGCCGCCGAGATGACCACACTTTTTCTCAGAGGATAATTGATCTTCAAAGTGTACGGCAGATGCTCCCGACTCAATCATTCCTTTCATGAGTTCAAATACGTTTAACTGTCCTCCAAACCCTGCTTCTGCATCTGCTACAATTGGAGCAAAGTAATCGATATTCCCTTCTCCTTCTAAATGCTGAATTTGATCGGCACGCTGCAGCGCTTGATTGATTCGTTTCACAACATGCGGCACGCTGTTTGCCGGGTATAAACTTTGATCAGGATACATGTTTCCTGAAAGATTTGCATCTGCAGCTACTTGCCACCCGCTTAAGTAAATTGCTTTTAACCCTGCTTTTACCTGTTGTACTGCTTGATTTCCTGTTAAAGCTCCTAAGGCATGAACGTATGGCTCTGTTTTTAATAAGTTCCAGAACTTTTCGGCTCCTCTTCTAGCAAGCGTATATTCAATATCAATGGACCCTCTTAGCCCAATGACTTTTTCTGCAGAATATGGACGTTCAATTCCTTTCCAACGCTCATCGCTTTTCCAGTTCTCTTCAAGGTTTTTTACACGAATGTCTTTCATTCTTTATACCCCCTAATGAATTTAAAATTCTATATTCATAAAAATATAAAACGCAGCAGTTAGAATATGTCTGTTTCATGATGAAGTAAATTAGCAGCTTGCCATAATATTAGCAAGAACGTAGATGAAATAAGTAAGTAGTTGAAGGACATGTAGTAAGACTTAGCTGAGGTGAATATACGCTGAGAATTTAGACTGCTATCTTTTCAATCACAAATAACTATTCCTCCCTATTGTTATAAAACAGATTTTATTTTACATACGTTATTATATAACAGTACTTTCGAAAATGAAACCTCCTTTTAGAATTTTTTCCCTACTCGCAAGGAGGCTTTTCTATTAATACCTACGTATAAAAGGCTTCATATATCCTTTACTTTTTCTTATATCACTTATTCATTTCTTTCATACTTCTCAACAAATGAAATTCTTTCCAGTATTGTTGGGTGACCATATCGAAAAATCTTCACTAAATACGGCGGATTTACCTGAGACAGTCCTGATTTCGTTAAGTCCTGAAACGTTTTAATAGCAGCTTGCTTATCTCCTGTTAGGTCCATGGCGTACGTGTCAGATTGAAGTTCATGATGACGCGACTGCATATTTGTTAACGGACTCACAGCAAATGTAAGAATAGAAAAAATAAGTAGAATAAGCGGTAAAGAATTTAAATCACTAAGAGAAGTAATTTTTAATGCTTTCCCCCATCTCTTAATCACAAAGCGAGCTAAGTGCTTCGTTAGCCATAAGCCTACGATCGATAAAACTAATGCTGAAGCAATCCCCACATAAATATGTTTCTTTACATAATGACCCATTTCATGCGCCATGATAAACAAAATTTCACGTTCCGTTAATTTATTAAGAGTAGTATCCCATAACACAATTCTTGAATTAGAACCTATTCCCGTCACATATGCATTAAGAGAGTTCGTTTTTTCAGACATGTTTACTTCATATACATGCTTAGCAGGTATGTGAGCTTCATCTGCTAAATGTAAAATTTTCGTCTCCAGCTCTTTATTCTTTAATGGATAAAAATCGTTATATAACGGATCGATAACCACTGGTTGAATAAACGTCAAAAATAGCGTAAATGGAATAGATACTATCCACGCATACAGCCACCATCTTTTTGAAAACTTACGAATGAATGCATATAACACAGCAATCACTAAAAACATGGTGGCATAGTTCACCCAAAAATCTGTAAAAAGATCTTTCATCCATCCTTGGAAAGGTTGCGTCGTAATATGGTAAGCCTTTGAAAGCTTATAGCTAATCCAGTCCATAGGAAAAGAATAGATCAGCAGCAGAACGGATAACCAAAATACATAAATAGCAGTTTGGAGAAGACTGAAACGGCTGACGTCTTTAGACCACTTATTAACTTTCTTAGACACACCTAACACTAAAATTAAAATAAACCCTAGCCACTCATATGGAATTCGGATAAAAAAGAGCGCATCTCTAATTTTTGAATATTTTTCGGTTAACATAAGTTCTCGTGCATTCATAAACGTAGCCGGGTCTACGCTGGTGCCTTTTAATGATTGTGGAATAGAGGTATCGCTTATATAGAATAAATACACCCAAATACACGCTCCATACACAAGAAAAACTCCGATGGACCACCAAACAATTTTTTTCACGCATTCCCCTCCTTTTGTACAAACAGTATGCCGTTATTACTATTGTAGGTTTTTTTTCGAAATTTAGAACAAGCGTTTATAGATGTGCTATAAGAAATGCAATTTAGGGCGAGGAAATCATAGAAAAACGAAAAATAGAGTTTAGACAAAAGAATAAACTCTGTTTCCAAACAAAAAAAGCAGTTTGCATATGCAAACTGCTTTTAAGATGACCCGTACGGGATTCGAACCCGTGTTACCGCCGTGAAAGGGCGGTGTCTTAACCGCTTGACCAACGGGCCAGTATGGCTCCACAGGTAGGACTCGAACCTACGACCGATCGGTTAACAGCCGATAGCTCTACCACTGAGCTACTGTGGAATATGGTGGGCCTAAGTGGACTCGAACCACCGACCTCACGCTTATCAGGCGTGCGCTCTAACCAGCTGAGCTATAGGCCCTTCATTTGGAGCGGGTGATGAGAATCGAACTCACGACATCAGCTTGGAAGGCTGAGGTTTTACCACTAAACTACACCCGCGTTACTTAAGATGGGGCGACTGATGGGAATCGAACCCACGAATGCCGGAACCACAATCCGGTGCGTTAACCACTTCGCCACAATCGCCGTCTTAAAATGGTGGCTCGGGACGGAATCGAACCGCCGACACAAGGATTTTCAGTCCTTTGCTCTACCAACTGAGCTACCGAGCCTTTATGTAAATGGCGGTCCCGACGGGAATCGAACCCGCGATCTCCTGCGTGACAGGCAGGCATGTTAACCGCTACACCACGGGACCACTTTGGTTGCGGGGACAGGATTTGAACCTGCGACCTTCGGGTTATGAGCCCGACGAGCTACCGAACTGCTCCACCCCGCGATGATATGAATATGATATAAATAAATGGCGGAGGAAGAGGGATTCGAACCCCCGCGGGCTTTAACACCCCTGTCGGTTTTCAAGACCGATCCCTTCAGCCGGACTTGGGTATTCCTCCGTATATTTATAACAAATGTAACTTATATGATAGCGGCGGAGGGAGTCGAACCCACGACCTCACGGGTATGAACCGTACGCTCTAGCCAGCTGAGCTACACCGCCATATTATTCGTTACAATTATTCAGTTTAATTGGTGGAGCCTAGCGGGATCGAACCGCTGACCTCCTGCGTGCAAGGCAGGCGCTCTCCCAGCTGAGCTAAGGCCCCATAAATGGTCGGGAAGACAGGATTCGAACCTGCGACCCCTTGGTCCCAAACCAAGTGCTCTACCAAGCTGAGCTACTTCCCGTTTATGGCGCGCCCGAGAGGAGTCGAACCCCTAACCTTTTGATCCGTAGTCAAACGCTCTATCCAATTGAGCTACGGGCGCTTTATATGGAGCGGAAGACGAGGTTCGAACTCGCGACCCCCACCTTGGCAAGGTGGTGTTCTACCACTGAACTACTTCCGCTTATTAAAATGAGCCATGAAGGACTCGAACCTTCGACCCTCTGATTAAAAGTCAGATGCTCTACCAACTGAGCTAATGGCTCTCTATGGCTGGGCTAGCTGGATTCGAACCAACGCATGACGGAATCAAAATCCGTTGCCTTACCGCTTGGCGATAGCCCAATAAAAATGGTGGAGGGGGGCAGATTCGAACTGCCGAACCCGAAGGAGCGGATTTACAGTCCGCCGCGTTTAGCCACTTCGCTACCCCTCCGATATAAATGGTGCCGGCAAGAGGACTTGAACCCCCAACCTACTGATTACAAGTCAGTTGCTCTACCAGTTGAGCTACACCGGCACGGTGGTGGAGGATGACGGGATCGAACCGCCGACCCCCTGCTTGTAAGGCAGGTGCTCTCCCAGCTGAGCTAATCCTCCACGTATCATACACAATATTCATTGTATAGAAGATTTTTATAAATGAGCCAAATAAAAAACCCCTAGACTCTTTTATAAGAGCATAAAAAGGGGTCTTATTCATTGCCTGGCAACGTCCTACTCTCACAGGGACAAAGTCCCAACTACCATTGGCGCTAAAGAGCTTAACTTCCGTGTTCGGTATGGGAACGGGTGTGACCTCTTCGCTATCGCCACCAGACAAGAGATTGCTCTCTCAAAACTAGATAACAGTTTGCTGAGTAAAGCTTACGCTTTTAAAGTTTTGGTTAAGTCCTCGATCGATTAGTATCAGTCAGCTACACATGTCGCCACGCTTCCACCTCTGACCTATCAACCTGATCATCTTTCAGGGATCTTACTAGCTTGCGCTATGGGAAATCTCATCTTGAGGGGGGCTTCATGCTTAGATGCTTTCAGCACTTATCCCGTCCACACATAGCTACCCAGCGATGCCTTTGGCAAGACAACTGGTACACCAGCGGTGTGTCCATCCCGGTCCTCTCGTACTAAGGACAGCTCCTCTCAAATTTCCTACGCCCACGACGGATAGGGACCGAACTGTCTCACGACGTTCTGAACCCAGCTCGCGTACCGCTTTAATGGGCGAACAGCCCAACCCTTGGGACCGACTACAGCCCCAGGATGCGATGAGCCGACATCGAGGTGCCAAACCTCCCCGTCGATGTGGACTCTTGGGGGAGATAAGCCTGTTATCCCCGGGGTAGCTTTTATCCGTTGAGCGATGGCCCTTCCATGCGGAACCACCGGATCACTAAGCCCGACTTTCGTCCCTGCTCGACTTGTAGGTCTCGCAGTCAAGCTCCCTTGTGCCTTTACACTCTACGAATGATTTCCAACCATTCTGAGGGAACCTTTGGGCGCCTCCGTTACATTTTAGGAGGCGACCGCCCCAGTCAAACTGCCCACCTGACACTGTCTCCCGGCCCGATAAGGGCCGCGGGTTAGAATTTCAATACAGCCAGGGTAGTATCCCACCGACGCCTCCACCGAAGCTAGCGCTCCGGCTTCTCAGGCTCCTACCTATCCTGTACAAGCTGTACCAAAATTCAATATCAGGCTACAGTAAAGCTCCACGGGGTCTTTCCGTCCTGTCGCGGGTAACCTGCATCTTCACAGGTACTATAATTTCACCGAGTCTCTCGTTGAGACAGTGCCCAGATCGTTACGCCTTTCGTGCGGGTCGGAACTTACCCGACAAGGAATTTCGCTACCTTAGGACCGTTATAGTTACGGCCGCCGTTTACTGGGGCTTCGATTCAGAGCTTCTCCCAAAGGATAACCCCTCCTCTTAACCTTCCAGCACCGGGCAGGCGTCAGCCCCTATACTTCGCCTTGCGGCTTCGCAGAGACCTGTGTTTTTGCTAAACAGTCGCCTGGGCCTATTCACTGCGGCTCTCTCGGGCTATACACCCTACCAGAGCACCCCTTCTCCCGAAGTTACGGGGTCATTTTGCCGAGTTCCTTAACGAGAGTTCTCTCGATCACCTTAGGATTCTCTCCTCGCCTACCTGTGTCGGTTTGCGGTACGGGCACCTCCCGCCTCGCTAGAGGCTTTTCTTGGCAGTGTGGAATCAGGAACTTCGGTACTATAATTCCCTCGTCATCACAGCTCAGCCTTTATGATGAGCGGATTTGCCTACTCATCAGCCTAACTGCTTGAACGCGCATATCCAGCAGCGCGCTTACCCTATCCTACTGCGTCCCCCCATTACTCAAACGGCGGGGAGGTGGTACAGGAATATCAACCTGTTGGCCATCGCCTACGCTTTTCAGCCTCGGCTTAGGTCCCGACTAACCCTGAGCGGACGA